>CAVZFZ010000006.1:0-2579937 GCA_963774655.1 Bryobacterales bacterium
CCTCAGACCCAAGGACCATGTCGATATCCAAGAGCACTCGGCCGGCCTCCGCAAGGAATATGGCCCGGCCACCCCCGCCGAAGAGCGCATGCTGGAAACCGTGGCCACGGCCGAGCACCTGGAAGAACGCTGCCAGATGATCTGCTTGGCCCTGCTCGATGAGGCCAGGTCCCTCGCCGAGCATCAGTGGGACCTCCAGCAAACCATCGCCGCCCAGGAACTGGCGGAGAAGTTGCCCAGGCGCCGGCCGTGGTCCGATCCAAGTTGCTGGAGACACCCCAGGGAGCCAGACATCCTCACCGGCTTCTGGAAGGGACTGGACGAAGCCCTGACCGTCCGGGGCCACTGGATATCCGAGGAGCGGAGCCTGTGCCTGGACCTTTTGGGAGTGCCGCCGTCGTTGCGGGCTGAGGGCCAGACCGAAGTCGACGCCCGGCCGGGTCAGGACCCCTGCGCGGTGGCTCGGGCGGTCGGTGCAGCGCGAGCTCAAGATGCTCCGCGACGAGTCCCAAGCCGCGGCTCGGGCCAAGCTCGATCGGTTGCGTCGGAGCATGGCATTCGACGGCGCTCCGGTCCGGATCAGCCGCGAGTACAAGCTGATGAAGCGTTACGAGGCGATGCACGCGCAGTCGTCGTCGGGAGGCGTTGCAGCAGTGGGACCGGTTGCGGGAGATGCGTCATCAGTTGAGGATGATCATGCAGGGTGCGATCCGGTGTCCGCAGGGGCTGGCTCAAGCAGAGCGGAAGCGCAAGCGAGCGGAAGCCGAGGCGGCGGTGTCCGAGGCGATCAAGGCGGCCGAGCAGAGAACGGCGGAGAGGAACGCGGCCCAGGCAGCCTCCCAGGCGGCCGGCGCTGGAGCCGGCACCGAAGTCGGACAAGGGCTTCTCGCCCCCGCATCGGGATCGAGAGGCGGAGCGGGCCAAGAAGAAAGCCGAGCGCGAGGCCCGCAAGGCGGCTCAGCGGAACCGCCGCTGAGCAGCGAGAAAATCCAGGTGAGTGATCGCCCTCGGGATCCCTCAGATCGGGGGACCGGGGGAATTGTGCGCGGGTCGATCGTGTTGTTCAAAATGATCTGTTTTGTTCGTCATTGTCATTATATGAATTTATTAAGAGACATCGTGCGGGTGAGAAGAGGGCGCACGGAGGGGTTCGACGGTCCACGCAGCGAGGGGGGCAACCGCGTGACCAAACGAAATGGGGAGTGTGTTTCCAGGGAGGGCACTCGCGACTCCCGACCGCCGCCGGCAATGGTTTTTTAGGGGATCTTCTGGCCGAGGACCGGCGGCGTGGGAATCGCCGGGGTTTTGGCAATTCAGGCCGTAGTACACGTTCATGAAGGCCGCCCACTCATAGTTGAAGGGCTTGGGGCCCGTGACAGGGTTAATGAACGCGACGGACAGGAGTGTCCTCCGCCCCAACAGGGTATTCACGCCGAAAGTCAGGTCGACGACGTCGGGCGTGCCGAAGGGGTCGTTGGGCCGGAACACCCCGATGTGGTTCAGCGGCACGTTGATGTGGGTCTCGAACGTGGGCACGATCGCCCTGATGAACGCGGTCGGGTCGTTGTTGTTCTGGTAGACGAAGTATCCCATGCCGATATCATTGTACAGCATCGTCACGTCGTCGAGGTGGTCGGGATGTCGATCGCCTCGAAGCCCTGAATGTAGAAGCGGTCCTTACCGCAGATGTAGCCAAGGAAGGGCTGGATCTGGGCGTCGCGGATTCCAAAAGCGTAGGGGGCCGCCGCGAAGCTCCCGGACCGCTCGGCACCGTGACAGCCAGGCCGGCTGAGATCAGACGGTTGGTCACGGTCGGGTCCTGCCAGAGGATGAACTTCGTGAAGACGGTCAGGTTGTTGATTGCCGTGGTCGTGCCGCCGAGCCCTCGGATCGTGCTGGTTGCCGACATGTTGTTGATCGGCATCCGGATGCCGATCGAGGCGTTGCCGTCCCAGAATGTCTTCTCGATCCCCAGGATGTAGCGATAGACCTGCATGCTGCTGAACAGGGCGCCAAGGCGCCTGGTTGATGCTACCGTTGAAGTTGTTGAAGTAGTTGAAGGTGAAGAAGACGCGGTCCTGGGGTCGTGGGCTCTGGTTGTCGCTGATCTTGAAGCCTCGGGCCCAGGGCGCAGCGATCCGGATCTTGGTGTTCTGGGGGCGGGGCACCGGTGGAGTCGGGGGCCGGCCGGGCGTGGGAGCTGGGGGCAGTCGAGGGAACGGTCGGCGTGAACAAGAGTCCGGACGCTCGGCGGTCCCTGGTCGCCCGAGCATGATCGGGGCGTCGTTGAAGCCCAGGCCGCCGAGTCCTCCTGCTCCTCCCGCCGCCTGCCGTCAGGTCCGGAGTCGCCGCGCGGGCGTAGGCCGACATCTCGTCGGTGCCTGCAGGCGTCGGGGTGGTGGTTCCGGGGACAAGGTCGGCGTAGGACGGACGGGTCGCGCGGCGGAGCCGTGGCAGGCGGAGGTGTCGTCGGGGCAGGTCTGGGAGGCGTTGTTCCGGGCGGGGCGGGCGTCAGCCGGGACGGCGCGGGGCGCGGTCGGAGCGGTGGGAGGCTCGTCCCTGGGTTGATCGTGGGGGGCGTGGGGAATCCCGCCCCCGGCACCTGGGCGATCCTGAGATATTGGTCCCGGGTCCAAGGCATCGTCAGGCTCGGCGGTTGTGCGGGGATCGCCGTCGCTCCGGGATCGTCGCTCCAGGCAGGAGTTCCCGAGAGGACCGCCATCATTCCCAGCACGCCTAACGAACGCCTGACTTCCATGTCGACTCCGCCCGGTCCGGGAAGGTAGGTCACGGACGTACCCGCGGCTCCGCCGCTTCACCGAACAGATCGGCGCAACCCTTTGTCAGAATCACAAAAATCGCAGACAACCGGCCTTAACCCGAGATCCGCCAGGGTTCAGGGGAGAGACCTGGACGATATTGGCGATTCGGTTGCCTGCGATGAGATTGCGTTCTGCGGCGGTGAGGCCGCCGATCTGGTTGCCGGTGACCCGGTTGAGGAACAGGCCGTAGTTGTTGCCCAGTCTGGGCCGGCGGTTGATGTCGGTGCCGATCAGGTTGCCCTGTACGACGTTCCGTGTCGTGCCCCGGTTGAAAAGCTGGAGTCCGACCGAGCGATTGCCAGAGATCAGGTTGAGCGCTCCGGGATTCGTCCCGCCAATCTGGTTCGCGGGAGCATTATTAATGAAGATGCCGTCCAGGCCGTTGGGGATCGGCCTCTCGCCTTGAACGTCGGTGCCGACGAAGTTGCCTTCGACGAGGTTGCCGGTCGCCGACGATCCGAAGAGCTGGATGCCGACCTCGCCATTGCCGGAGACCAGGTTGCCCGAGCCGGGGTCGGTGCCGCCGATCGTGTTGCCGGGCGCACCGTTGACGAAGATGCCGTCGTAGAGGTTGGCGAGTGCCGAGGTCCCGGACGGGTTGGTCCCGATCCGGTTGCCCAGGACGACGTTGCCCGTCGCCAACGTCCCAAAGATTCGGATCCCAGTGAACCCGTTCCCTGAGAGCACGTTGCCTCGCCGGAACCGCTCCCGCCGACGGTATTGCCGGCGCGCCATTGATGTAGACGCCGTCGAAGGCGTTGGCCAGGATCTTCACGCCGTTGATATCGACGCCGATGTAGTTGCCCTGGATCACGTTGTTCGAGGACGTGGACCCGTCAATCTGGACTCCGACCGCCGCGTTGCCTGAGACGACGTTGCGGTCGCCGGGGTTGGGACCGCCGATCGTGTTGAACGAGGCGTTGTCAACGTAGATGCCGTCGGTCACGTTACCGAGGACCTGCGTGCCGTTGAGGCTGGTGCCGATCAGGTTGCCCAGGACGACATTGCCGGTCGCGCCCGAGCCGTTGATCCGAAGGCCGACAATCCCGTTGGCCGAGATGACGTTCCCCTGGCCCGGGCTTGAGCCGCCGATCGTGTTGTTCGGCGAGTTGTCGATGGAGATGCCGTCGAAGGCGTTGCCGGGGTCCGGGGCCCGGGATCCCCACGCCAATCCAGTCATTCTGGATCACGTTGCCGCCAGCTGTCTCCAGCAAGATTCCCGAACCGGCGAACCCTTCGATCGAGAGCCCCTTGATCGTGGTCGGGCCCGCAAGGACCGTGAAGCCGTACGCCTGGCTGCCCGCGTCCGAGCCGTCGACCTCGACGACCGGCGTGCCGTTGTAGCCCGGCTGCGTCGTGGCGTCGATCGTCGACCGGGTCGGTGATACTGGGTAGCGGCGACTGCGGCTGGATCACGTACGGTCCCGGGCCTGGAATGTCGAACGTGATCGTATTCGGGCCCGGCCAGCGGCGTCGGCCGTGAGGATCGCCTGGCGGAGCGAGCCCGGGCCGCTGTCGTTGGTGTTGGTGACGATCAGCGTGTTGGGCTCAAGGATCGTCAGGACGGCCGTGCTTTGCGGTCCCAGGATCGCGAGGCCGCCCGGGTTGCTCAATGTCAGACCGACCGTGACGTTGCCGGTTGAGATGGGATTATCGAGCAGTGGGACCGGGAACGTCTGCGACGTGACGTCGAAGCCGAAGTTGAGCGCGCCCGAGACGGGGGTGTAATCGACGTTGGGGACGGCCGTGCCGCCCGAGGTCGCATACTGGACGCTGACGCCGCTGGCCGTGCCGTCGATTCGGGTCACGGTAATCTGGGCGGGGCCCTGCGGGGCGCTGCCGGAGAAGTTCGGCATGCTGAATTCGAGGCTGCCCGCCTGGTTGCCCGCGACGATCGTCCCGACCCCCTGACCCACGGCGATCGCGGCGTTCACCGGATTGCTCAGATTGACATAGAAAGTCTTGTCCGGGCTGGCGTTGGTGAACCCGATGATCGGCACGCTGATGGTTCGGACTGTCGGCCGAAGGGAAAGACCAGGGTCCCGCTTTCGGGGATGTAATCCTGGTTGGCGACAGCCGTACCGTTGGCGGTGGCGTAATCGACCGTGATGACGTCTTCGATATCCGGGGGGTTAAGGGTCACGGTAAAGACAGCGTCGGTCGTTCCCGAGTTGCCCGCGACCAGGCTGACGTTGTTGATCGACAGCACGGAGCCGGTCTGTCCCTGGAGCACGATCCGCGGCTCGCAGCGCTCGAACAGCGGGTTGATCAGGAAGCTCGGCCGACGCCGCTTGCCGCGGCCGAGCCGATCGATTCGACCCCGGCCCCACCCCAACCGCCGATTCGCGGCCATCCGTGTCTCCCGCCCCGAACGGACCCGTAGCAACCCTGCCGACGCCCCTGGCGCCCTAGCCGCCGTCCTCTCCTATGTCGGTTGGAGCGGACCAGCCGCCGCAACGATTCTGGGCTCCTCCGACGGTCAAGGTGTGGGGGCAACGGTCAGGATCACCGGAGGGTAGCCGGGGAGGCCGAGAAGGCGATGGATTTCGGTCGTGGTTTCGCCGATCTGAGCGAGGGCCTGGACGTACGGGCCGGACCGGCCCTGCGCCAGCCGGTTTGTCCGCCGGGCCAGTCGCTGCCAGGTCAGGTCGACCGGGACATACCGGGCGGCGAGCATGTCGGGCAAGAACGCTCCTTCAGCGTCGCGCCGGAATTCGCTGGCCGCGGCCTGAAGCCGGCGGGCATCGGCGATCAGGTCGCCCCCTTGGGGGACGTCCCTGGCGCCCGGGGTGAACTGGGAGAGGAACGCGTTGGTCTGCTGGATCAGCCGGTCGGCCAGTTGCACGATGTTTGGCTGGTCGAGGTTGGGCGGTGCTCCGAGGGCGTTAGGGTCCATCCGCGCGGGCAGTCCCAGGTTGCGGCGGAGGAGGGATTCGGTGATCCGGAAGTCTTGCCAGGCCCGGCGGACCCGAGGAGTCAGCGGCCGCGGGCTCAGGTCGATGGCCAGCGTGTTCACAGCGGCCGCGACACCCGCAAAACCGTTGCCGCAAGCTCGATGTTGGCATCGAAATCCAGCACGTCGTGGAAGTCGTCGGCGACGGACATCAAGGCCTCGGATTCCTGGACAAGCCGGTCCCCATTGGGTTGGTTCCTGAGGTCGCCCAGATCGCCGCCCCGAGTGCTTCGGCACGATCGACCAAGGCGTGGCCGAGCCGCTTGACTTCGGCCATCCCCGTCGGCACAGGCCCTTTGCCGGAATAATAAGACGCCGGCAGCTCGTTAGACGTCCCAAACCTTGTCAATATGGGAATCGATCTGCCCGATCTGTCCGACGATGCGGCGGACGTCGACGTTGGTGTCGCGGACTTCGGCGAGCCGGTGCTGGACTTCGTGCCAGGCGTGGTCGGGACCCTGCGAAATTCCGGAGCAGACGGAACGGCTCAGGATCGAGTCGCAGAGTAGCTGCATAAACTCCGAAGCGGCGATGGCCAGCTCCTTCGTATCGCTCAGGAGGGCCCGCTGCGCGTCGGTCGTCGCGGCGGTCGCCCCCACGAGACGCGGCCAGCTCGGCAGTCCGCTCCGCCAAAGCCTGGGAGAGCCGATTCAGATCCGGCGGCGCAGACCAGGGTCTTCGGCGTGATCTCCTGGCCCCAGACCCATCCGCTCGCTCCGAAAGAAATCCCCAAGACGAGCACCAGGATCGACCGCCCTCGAACGCGCCACGCACCATCGGTCACCCCCTTAGGCCAAAGTTAGCCCGCACGCCGCATGTCGCCCGTTCCATCGTATCTTTTCACCCACGATCTGAGCATCCCGTTCTCTGGCAATTCAGCCCTTGGAGAACTGGGGGTGAAGCGTCCGTCCGGCCCGTTTTTGTGGATGGATGCTTCCACACGTTGTCCATCGGGTTCCGGCAGAAGGAGGGCACGCCCATCCCTGGTCGGCACTGCCCGAGGCGGCCCGTCGATCCCCGAAGCATTGCGGCCTTGGCCCCCGGCTGGGGGCTTGCGAGACCCCACTGGAGCGGTTCACGGTTGCGTGGACCACACTGGTAGGAGCGGGTCTGAGACCCGCCTCTTCTCCTGACCGTTGGCGGGTCTCAGACCCGCCCTTACCCTTGTACGCCACACGTTCGTGAACCGCTCTATGGAGGTGGGATTGCCGACGCCGGTGCCCGCCGGATTCCGGAGTCCGGACCCGTCGACGCCAGGGAAGTCGCCGGGAGGAGAGAGGGGTAGGGGTGAGTGGTGGGCAAGCACGCGCCGCGCACGCACGCGAGGACGGCAGCCCGAAGGCGACCACCTCGGGGAGCAGCTCCGTGCCGCTTGGCCATTGTCCGGGGTTCGTGGACGGTCGACGCGATCGCGAAATTGCCGTTGCCGGAGCAGGCAGCCATCCCCCGTCTTGGCGTCCTGTGCGAAGAAATGCGCCGGGAGGAGAGAGGGGTAGGGGTGAGTGGTGGGCAAGCGAGCACGCACGCGAGGACGGCAGCCCAAAGGCGACCACGTCGGGGACCAGCTCCGTGCCGCTTGGCCATCCTCCGGGGTTCGTGGACGGTCGAACCGATCGCGAACTGGGCGTTGCCGGAGTCGGCAGCGATCCTCCGTCTCGGGGTCTTTTGCGAAGAAATGCGCCGGGAGGAGGGAGGGGTAGGGGTGAGTGGTGGGCAAGCGCCGCGCACGCGCACGCACGCGAGGACAGCGGCCCGAAATCGACTCTGACGTGGTCGGCAGATCATCATGGAGTTCTCTCTGCGAGTACGGACGGCGAACGCTCTGGCCTGTCACGCTCGGGTGTACAGCTTCCACGCGAGGGAAGTCTCTGCACCCATCCTTGGCGACATCCAGTCCGGGGATTGGGAGTTCGCGTCGACTCCGGCCGGTCCTCACACCACCGGCCTTCACCGCTCGACGATGCTCCCAATCGAGACGAGCGCCCCCGGCCCTTGCTGTCACCGCAGGCCGTCTGCGCCGCTCCGCGCCTCTTGGACCGAGCGCTGATCGGTGCGAGCATCTCACAAGGACCTTGGCAGCGCGGCCGTCGGTGGGGAAAGAGCGTCTCGGCTGAAAGCATCAGAAAGCCGAGTCGACTGCCTCCCCCGGAACGGCTCCTGATCAAGTCGGGACCTGGCCGCCACGAGCTTCCAGGCCCCTCAGGACCGCCAAGTTGTGTGCTGTGAGATGCTCTTACACAGTTATTATCCAGATCTGGACCGCTCGAGTTCTGTTTTTCTTGGCCAAAGGGTCGGATTTGGGATCAGTGAGCGTTGCGAGGCGCCGTTCCCGCGGCGAGGCGTCGACCGACTGCGGGCGAGTCGATCACTCCTCACCACAGGGAACATGTCTGATGCAGCAGGGGACTGCCCCACCAAGAGGCGCGGCCACAGACGCACGTTCTGGGGACACACGTTCTGCACGTTCTGGGGACACCATACCCGATTATTGACCGGAGCGTTTTGCCGTTCTGGACCGTTCTGGGGCATTAGCTTTTCACGTTCTCGGGACACCGCGGATTGGCCAGCCGTGCTGGTGACGCCATTGCTGCTGCTTCCGCCGAGACTGTTCGATTGCGGCTGAGGCGGAGTGAATTGCCCGGTGGTAACTGAACCAATGGTTCGCCCCGCGCCGGTCGTGAAGAAATTCAAGCCCAACTGTTGGGAATACGTCCGATCCACGTCGGCGAAACGGACTTTGATGAGAATCTGCGCTTCCACCGGCGGTACCTTAACGCGCAACAGATTCACCGGCTTGCCCAGAGCGCTGGCGATCAGTACGGCTCGATCCGCACTCATCAGATCGTTCACGGTTCCACGCAGGAACGGCACGCCGTCCTCCATGGCGATGGCCACTTTCTGATCGCCCATTTCGGTGCGGAGTTCGCGATTCACGTTATCCAAGCGAGTGGAGCTGGCCTGCACAATGAGATCGAAGATCAGGCGATTTCCGTTCTGCTGCCAAACAATCAAGCTAGTCTCACCAGGAGTTTTTCCGTTGACCAAAACCTCTCTTGGGGTGGTAGCGATGGCTTCGGCGACCGCGCCATTGGCTACGGAAACGCGCTGAATCACCGTGGGGCTATCCACCAAAAGCGACTTGCCGACTGTGACATAAAGTTCGCGCGCGGCCGTGGGCGGGGCGGACGCGGCAGGCTGGTCCGCCGGATTTTGAGCCTGCAGCAACAGCAGCGCCGTGAAGAATGAGAATGACCTGTTAAGCGTTTGAGACACTATTTTTTACCTTCGTCCGGCTTGAACTTGGTTTCCGCGCGAGTGGTGCCGGTGATCACCTCTACCGTGAGCGGGACAAGCACTTTGGGTGGATCCACCACTTGCGGCGCTGGCTTGGGAAGCGCCTTGGCTGCAGTTTTCACGACGGGCTTGGGCACAGGCCGGGCTTGCTGCGGCAATCCGCTTTCGCCCGTGAACAGATTCGAGACAGCGGTGCCGGGCGTTGTGACCGTTTGGGTGTCCAACGGATTGCGCAGCACCAACTGAATATGCATTTCGTTGCTGGCCAGGCTGAGGGTCTCAGCCTGCTCCGGAGTCACCAGCAAATTCACAACGGGAACACTGACCGGTTTGCCTTCCGCGTCCTTCTGCATGTCCTGCCCGGCCGAGAGTACTTCCATATTTTGCAGCAGGGTCTTGGTAACGGTACCGAGTCCGCTGGCGTCGCCGGGCGGGTGCCCGGCAATGAGAACGTCCACGCGTGCCCCCGGCCGTACGAAACCGGATACGCCGCCGACATCATTCACGCGAATGCTGACAGCACGCATGCCTGGAGGAATGGTGGCAGCCAGACCGCCGCCCGCCCCTTTGGCCGCCAGGCGCGTTTCAAGAATGGGCTCTCCCTCGTAAATGGTGGCCACCACGCCACGGCCCAACACATCGGTGTTCGCTCCCAAAGCGCCCTTTGGTTCGGGACCGTTCCAATCCACAACCTTTACGTCGGAATCCTTCACCAGCGTTCCAATTTCGAGATTGTGGCTCGCCACCACCACCTGCGCGATGGCTGGTTTCGCGTTGGCGGCTAGCTTGGTCACGATCAGACGATAGAGAACCCAGCTTGCGACCGCCGAAATGACGAGTGCGAAGGCGAGCACGGACAAAAGACGCTTGTTCACTTGATTAACTCCCTGAGTTAGCCGCCGCCAACCGGTTGTTGGCAGCCGACCAAATGCTGTTGACGTTGGCGCTCATCCCAATAAATGCAGCAGCTCCCGCCAACGCCACGAACGCGATCAGAAGCGAATATTCCACCAAATCCTGACCCGTCTCATCGCGGATGAAGCGGTCAAGATTCCTGGTACTCATAACGGTCAACACCTCTACTGACAAGACGAGTCCTGCACTGGCAGCCCGGGTGACTTCCCGCCACCTGACCACCAGCCGCTACGCTGTCACTGGCCGGGCCTTTACTGCCCGCTCGCCGCCGCCGCTGCGTTGCTGAGCCGCGAATTGGTGATGTTCCAAATGGTGGCGATACTGCCGCCGGCATTGATAAAGAGCGCGGCAGAAGCCAAGGCCACGAAGGCCAGAAGCAACGTATACTCGATCAGATCCTGGCCTTGCTCGTCTTGTAAAAACTGTTTCAGAATGGTCACGCTTACACTCCTTTTGTTTGTTTCACCGCAACCATCTTTGGATCGCGGTGTACTGCTTTCGTGATCTCGGGATCACGAACTTTCGCGCCGGTTGCGCCGGCGGAAACTTGTTGACTCTCCGCCGCCCGCTCCGGAACCGCCCGGAAAATAATGGCGACGGTGTCGTCATAAACTGTGCGCCAATGGCTGGACTGCTTTATCGCGCCAGCCAGCGGGGCCTTGGTGGACAGCAAAATGGTGTCCACCCGATATTGGTTGAGAGATTGCTCCCAGTCGTACTTGACGTTCATCACATCAAAGTATTTTTCTTCAAAATCCTGACCGTAGAAGTCGTCACGGCCGTCCACAAAAACCTTGTGGCCGGGATAGAGGTTGTAAAGCAGATAGTCGCCCCACTCGTCATCGGTGAATATTTTGGAACTCGGGTCGGCCCGCAAGACGCTTAATGCCTTGGCCGGATATCTTTGGGGATCGTACTCCGGCTTTGAGCTTTCCGGTTGCGTTTGGATTGACGATCAACAACGCAAGCACCAGCGCAGCCGCCACGCTCACGCCGTGGAGCCTCCAATGCCGGTCGATAGCGAAGAACTCCGACGCCACCATCCGGAAACTGCGCACCGTTCGCTTTAGCCAGTTCGCAGCTTGGGTAGACTCCAGGCCCAGCAACATTTCATAAACGGCCTGCGCAACAAATGGAGCCGCGACGATCGCAAACAGCGGGATATTCCGCGCCGCGAACAAAGCCAGGTGCGCCCATCCGGCAATCAGAACCAACGGCACGAAGTCGCGGCGCTTGATGACAAACCACGCCGCCGCAAATGCGCCCAATAGCAGCATGGTCTCCAGATATAACGCGACTGAGGAGTGAAAGCTGACGGATTGATACTCGTTGATGTGCTCCAGGTGATACGGCTCGGAAAAGAACTGATAGATATGCGCGTGCAGATGATACGTGTACGGGTTCACGATGGTGACGGCCGCGCAAACGCACGCAATCCCCGCATAACGCATGGCCGATTCGAACGCAGCGCGGCGCTCCTCGGAACTCGACGTGAACAGCGCGCGCGCAACTTCGCCCGCCACAAATCCGCCGAGAATAATCAGACCGACAAAGAATCCGCCGTGCAGATTCGTCCAGAGAATGAAAAACAACGGCAGCGCCCAAAGCCAGCGCGTGCGGTGCGTCCGATCGCGATCCAGCGCCATCAGCAACAGCACGGTGAACAGCATGGTCATCAGGTGCGGCCGCGCCAGCCAATGGATCGCCGAAGCTGCGCAGGCCAGAAAAGTAGCGCCGATCGCGACGAACGGATTCTCGCAATGCCTGCGCACCAGCCGGAACAGCAGCGCAAAGGTCAGGCACAGGATGAGAATGTTCACCGCCACCACGATGCCCAAGCCCCCGCGATCATACAGCCAGGCGAACGAGGCATCCCACAGCCATTCCCACGCGTACCAAGGCTGTCCGGCTTTGGTGTAGGAAAAAATGTCCTGGTGCGGCACGCGGCCATTGGCTAGAATCCACTGCCCGGTGCGGATGTGCCAGCCGGTATCGCCATCGCCCAGCATGGTCTTGGCGCCTTCCAGGCGGGTGAACAGGAACAAAATCGGCATAAGAAATGCCAGATCCGTCATCGACGGCAGCACCCGGACAATTGGGTTCGTTTTGTTCTGCATCACATCACTGCTCATCACATCACGGCTCATTACATCACTGCGAGCGAATCCTCGGGCAAAAGCGTGGGTTTCGCGGTGGCAAACTGCACGCGTTCAAACTGGAGCGCCACAACCCAGCCTTCCTTGTCCTCGCTGATCCGCACTGCAATCGCCTTCGACGCCAGACAGCGCTGCTGGAACTGCCGATGCGCCGGGAGCGGGACTTCCGCCCATAAAGCATCCCCCGGCCGTGGCACCAACGCGGGATGACCGTTCGAAGCCACGCGGATCAGCGCCCCGGATCGGCTCAAGTTCAACGTAAAACCCTCGATAAAATGTTGACCGCCAACGGGTTGCACGCGACACCTCAACCGGATATCGAATCGCAGATCGCGCCTTCGTTCCATTTTGGTACTGTAGTACCTGACTGTACCACCCTGGATTACCCAAAAAAGCTGAATTTGGATAACATGGTACTGTTAACGAACGATATGGACCGGGGAGGCAGGCTCCCGCCGCTTGATTGACGAACATGTCCTAGGTAAAATACCTTAGAACAAGTGTAAGATCGAATGTTCGTGCGATCAAGTGAGAATGAGTGCACAGGAGTGACGGCCCTGAAAGACAACGGCACCGACTCCCTCACGGTCGCGGTTCGGTTCTGAGACGCGAGCGTAAGCGACCGGTGATTTGATTAGTTAGGTGGCATGCTTTGATTTCCCTCAGCGTATACACGAGTGAGCCATTGCAGGCGATGGCGCTGGAAGTTTTGCTCCGGCCGTCGGATGACATTTCGTTATTTCCCATCGTTTCCGACGTGACCGCGCTGCTCGATCAGGTGACCGCGAGCAAGCCACAAGTGCTGCTGCTGGCCGTCGACACCAGCGTGGATTGGGGATTGCTCAATCAACTGCGGCGCGAGAGTCCGGATACAAAAGTGGTGATGTGGCTGCACGAGATTACTCCGGAGCTGGCCTATCAGGCGATTGAATGCGGCGTGCGCGGAATTCTGCGCAAGAGCCTGCCCCAGGAGATGATCGCGAAATGCGTGCGCAAGGTGCATGCCGGGGAGTTGTGGTTTGAGAAAGCTCTCACGCAGACGTTCCTCAGCGGGCGCAGCGTCAAAGTCTCCAAGCGCGAAGGCGAGTTGATCACCCTGGTGACGCAGGGGCTGAAGAACAAGGAAATCGCCAGCGTGATGGGAATCACGGAGGGCACAGTAAAAGTTTATCTTTCCCGCCTGTTCGGGAAGATTGGAGCCAGAGATCGTTTCGAGCTGGCGCTCATTGGGCTGCGCAACGCACCGAGCGGCATGGATTTCGGCAGCGCGCCCATGCGGACCTTAACGGGACTCCCAATGGCCGACCAGCCCGCCATCCAGTCCAAAGACGCGACGCCCAAAAAGGGGCAGTCGCAATCCACCCGATATTTCTTCGCGCGCGCCGCGCATTAAGCAGTAACTCGAGTGCGGGTCCGGCTCAAATGGAACGACGGGCAGCCTGACGCGGAACTGCTATTCCGCGGCATCCCGCAAAAAGGCCTGTGGGCGCCCTTTTCCTTTTCGATGTGCGTGCAGGCAGTGGTGGTGGGCCTTGGTGTCTCGTACCTGCACTTTATTGCGCTGTTGCCGCCGGATTCCGTGCTTGAAATTCGCCGGGACCGGGTGCTGGATCTGAGCAGCGATCCAACGGAACCTCATCCCCTGACCGCTCCCAATCTGACTGCAGCGGATCGCACCGCGCCTCAGCCTGTGCGCGCGCAAGCTGCCGCCGGCCCGCGCGCGACGCTCACCGCTCCGTCACTTCCCGCGCAGGAATTTCGGATGCCGCCGGTGCAAGCCCGGAAACCCGTGCAACAGACGTTGGTCCAAATGGATTTGCCGCCGACGATGGATCTGCATCCGCAGCTGCGTGTTCCGACCATCGTGTTGCTGGCATCCACGCCGCGGCGTGTGGCGAGACCATTTGTCGCGCCGCCGCTGCGCAAGAACACCATGGAAGTCCCGAACCATGTGGCGCTCGAGATGCGAACGCCGGTTCTGGATGTTCGAACCGGTTACGCCAAGACTCCCGAGGTGCTGAAGGATCTGGCTCCCCGGCTGCCGGCGCCTGTGGGTGCGGTGGCGCCAGTGGCGAGCAATCGCGAGCCGGCGGAGACCAAGCCTGCCGCCGCCACGGTGACAGGAAGCGGCGCGGCCGAGCCATCGAATATTATTTCTCTGCCGGACCGGCCGATTCCGGCGGCGTCCGCCATCGTGCTGCCTCCGCTGAACCAGGTTTCATCGCGAGAAGGCGCGGCGGGAACGGGTGGCGCGGGGGAAGGTGCGGCGCCGGCGCCATCCAACGCGCAGAAAGTAAGTCCAACTGGAAGCGGAGCATCCAGTTCGCATGCCGGAGCGGGCGCGGCCACAGCCGCGAACGTTGCCGCTTCCGGTAATGCGGCGGTGAATCACGGACCGCCGGGCGGCGCTGTGGCATCCGTGGGAACGGGCAATGGAGCGGTGCCGAAGAGTGCTGTTTCAACCGGCCCAACGCGATTGATCCGTCCACAGAATGGCGGTTACGAAGTTGCGATTGTGCAATCGTCCGGCATGGTGCCGGGCTCGCACGGATTGCTGAAGGGCAAGCCGGTGTACAGCGTGTACATCCCGGTGGGAACGGGCAAGGAGTGGATCCTGCAATACTGCCTGCCGGAGGAAGACGCGCATCCGGCAGCGCGATCGCAGGTGGTGCAACTCGGGACGATCACGCCGATCACGGCGCCGTATGCGTTCTCGATCATCGGTCCCGCGATTCAGTTTCGGGAGGGCGCACGCTACGCGTTCATCCATGGATTTGTGAATGCGTCCGGCCGGTTCGAACATCTGGAGGAAGCGAGCGACCGGGAGATCGAAAACATCGCGGCGGTGCTGGAAAGCCTGGGGCAATGGGAGTTCCGTCCGGCGACGAAGGACGGAGTGCCGGCGGTGGTGGAGATTCTGCTGTGCATTCCAAACGCGGCGTGAGCGCTATAATGACGGGAAGCAAGACCATGCCGGCACGCCGCAGTTCAGGAAATTCCATTATCGAGCTGACGTTCATGATGCCGTGGCTGCTGTTTTTGTTCGTGGGCGTGTTCGATTTTGGATTTTATGCGTATGCGTTGATTGCCACGCAGAATGCGGCGCGGGCGGCGGCGGTGCATAATTCGATTAGCAAGTACTGGCTGCGAAGCGATCCGGATGGGTCAGGATGCCAAATCGTGTTCGCTGAGTTGCAAACGCACGCCTAACGGCAGACGAGCTTCCCACGGATTGTCGTAGCTCCCCATTGCGGGTCACATCGACTTGTGTAGTCGGACTCCAACAATGCGAACGCACATGCAGCAAAGGTCATGGTGACTTATCAGACAGCGCTTTTGATACCGATACCTGGCCTGCTGCCAGGACAACTGACGATCACACGAACCGCGCTGATGCAGGTGAATCCGTCCGCGGATTTCTGACATGCGGAAGTACGAGGAAACTCGCGAGGCAATGCGACCATCGAGTTCACTCTGGTCGGAATTCCGCTCGTTTTCGTGTTGATCTCTACCATTGAGATGGCGCGAGGCATGTGGATTTACCATACGCTCGCTTATGCAGTAAAAGAGGGCACCCGCTACGCGGTCGCGCGAGGCCAGAATAATCCCACGCCTACGTATCGAAATGTCTGCAATGCGATTCGTGCAGGCAGGTACGGGCTTGTTGCCGGAGGATCTCACGCTGTGTTTGAAGCGACCTAGCCGGCACTACGATTTGTCCACACTGATGGGCCATTCACCGCAGGCACCTGTACGCCACAAGTCACAGTCCTGGCGACACGTGGCCCCCTGGTGACAATGCTGTCTGTGATCGATAATCAACCAGGACAGACGATATCGATAACGGGCTTCTATCCGTTCGTATCGGCTATATCGATGTTCTGGCCCGGCGCGGGTCCGGGTATGACGTTCCAGAGCCTCGCTTGCCAGGGCGCCGGAACGCTCTGCCTTCCTGCCGCTTCGCAGGATGTGATGCAGTTCTAATGAAACAGATGACCAGATTAAAAAGTGGACGTCGAGGACAGGCTCTCTTACTCGTCACGCTGTCTTTGTTCGCGATGTGTGGTCTGCTTGGGTCTCGCGGTGGACCTGGGATGGTCATACTTCGTTAAGAAGTCCGCCCAAAATGCGGCAGATTCGGCGGCGCTGGCGGACGCATATCAGGCGCTCAAGTCTGTCGGCGAAACCGCGAGCTTCTCGCCGGCTACTCACGACGATTGCGATCGAGTGGAAACTCGCGGTATGCAAAGCAGAATCGATTCATCCCAGGGGGCAATGGTGGACGCCAAAACGTCAACATCACGCCAAACCGGGATCGCAACAGTTGACTCGGCAAGACCGGACCTTCGTACCTCCCTGTGCTCTTCCCACACCCTCTAGTCGGTTGCGTTGAGTACGCGAGCAACGGTGCGAACCGCCGAAACCATTCCGCAACTGTTCTCCGCCAGTTCTCGGGAACAGCGCCGCACTTTCCAGCGCTCGCGCTACGGCAGCAGTTGTCCAGACACGCGTGAACGGATCGATAATCGCGCTGAACCGGCGCAGCTGAGATGCAGGGCCGAGCCCGACGCGGTAGCTGATCCATCACGGCTCCGAGCGGATTTGTCGTCGCTTCAATCTGCCAGGCATCGGCCAATTCAACGGCCCAATTATCGCGATGAGTCCACATTGCAAACCCTGGACCCGGTGGATCAATACTTCCAGAGCTATGGCCGATGGTCCGCAATTCCTGGATCCGATCCGAGGGTATGGACAACCTCCGCTGCCCGCTCTGCGGCTCCGCCGGTCATGCGGTGCATATTTAGCGGATTCAGGCCCTGGGTGCGATATACGCGGTGTCGAATGGCGTTCTAAGCGGACACCATATGTTACAGACGACCAGCCGTGATTCTCCCCGGAGGCGGCTCACAAACATCGTACTTCCCTCCGGGAACTACTATCCCGGCTCTAGTGCCCTTCCAGTGTCTGCGGCAGTACTGGTCCGATTCCGTCGGCGGACCCTCAGCATCGCGGCCGGGCTACCGTCACATCATTCGACCCATCGGCCCCTTTGGCTATTTCCTCTTTTTACGGCGGACTCAGCCGTCTCCGGGCAGATGAAGATGGACCCTGGGTGAATACGTGTTCGTGGGAGGCAGTCCTGGCGGGTAAGCGGAGGCAACGCGGGCATCGCGAATACCAGTAGCGCGGTCCGGCGGGACAATAATTGATTCTCACCGGATCGAGCAGCGCCTTCACATCCGATAGCGACAACAGCGCAGTCACAGGCAACCGCAACAACGATCTCTACCCGGGGCTCATGAATCTAATCAACGGCACCAACAACGTCAATCGCTCTCCTTGGTGACAATGGCACAGAACGGGCATGCTCGCATTCGGGCCAGCTAACGTCCAGCTACGGCTTAGGAAGTGTGACGTCCGCGTATCCGAGCGGCCTTAACCCGATTATCCTGAGCTCGCTCGCATCCCCTATCCCGCTAATCTGCAGTCCTTTCGGCGGGATCGTACTGTGGCAGGACCAGGCAAACTCGACCGTGCAGTACGCGCCCGACGGCAACGTAGCACTTTGCGGTGGCGGCATTAACAACTCCGCATGCCCACCTAAAACTCCGCCGACACTGAACTCACCCCAGCTGACTCTTCCGGGCAACCGCGCTCGGCTTCAACGGAACAATCTATCAGCCGCGCGGAGCATGGATAGAGTGAGCAGCGGTGGCAGCGCTCAGCGGAACGCTGCAGATCATCACCGGCGCCGTCAGCGGTGGAGGCACGATCAATATTGACACCGCCTAACACTCACCGTTCCCCTCCGCCGCAGGGTGGTGGCACTCATCGAATAGGCATTGGGCTGGCCAAAATTACACAAAATCTGTGGTACAGTTCTCTAACGCAGAGTGATAATCTGAATTTTCTAAGGATTTAAGGATGCGAGCCGGGCTTCCCATAATATCGTTGTGTTTGCTTTTCTCTGTCGGAATTAGCGCGGCCACATTTGGAACAGTTGTCGTGATCGGAGGGCATGCTTCCGATCTCGCATTGGACGAGAGCCGCGGTCGGCTTTACATTGCGAATTTCGGGGGCAGACGCGTCGATGTGATGTCGACTTCCACCTACGCGCTGCAAACAGCGATCGCGGGACTGCCGGGCGAGCCGGGATCACTGGCTTTGTCGCCGGACCATCGATATTTGCTGGTGACAAACTATGGGAATTGCCCGTCGACGGTGACTCCCGGTTGCGATTTTCTGACGCAACCCACTGCCATTCCACAACTCACCGTCATCGACCTGGTTGCAAATGTGCGGCAAACCGTAAACATACCTGTTGTAACGCCCGCACCGGTCACACCTCCACCGCCCAGCATTCCCCTCGCGATTGCATTTGGAAATGGAAGCAAGGCGCTTCTCGTAACCAGCACCGCGATTTTCCTGGTGGATCCAACCACGAAGCCGCCGACTTTTGCTCAACAGACACCACCATCTGTAGCATTGCAACCGGGGCCGCTTCCGACAACATTCGGAACATTTCCGCCACAAATTGTGCAGGCCTCCGCAGGCGTCTCGGGCGACGGCCAAACAATCGGGGTTCTGGCAAGCGCGGCCACAGCGTCCCCCGTTCTTATCCGATATAACGTGTCCTCCGAAACACTCACCGCCAGTGGTTTCATCCCAACTCCGGGCCTCGGGCCCAGAGTGGTCAGTGTGGATGCTCACGGTGCAAACATCCTGGCCGGTTGGGCTCTTCTCAATCAACAGAACGTTCTGCTGGCGCAGTTTCCCTATCCAACCGGTTCGCTGAATATCGGCGGACACGCCTACGATTTTCACCGCAATCTGATTTACGCGGATGTCCCTTCCCCAACCGATGGAACCCCGGTGCTTCATATCCTCGATAACGACAACCTAACGGTTCGGGAGCGAATCAAACTTCCGGAAAATCTCGCGGGAAGGTCGCTCTTTTCCAGCGACACGAACACGCTGTATGCGATCTCGGACAGTGGGGTGACGGTTCTACCAGTTGGCTCGTTCGCGAGCGCGCATCGCGTTGCCGCGCAGGAGGAACAGCTACTTTTCCAAGCCAACAATTGCGACAATAGCCTGCTCACACAAACGCTCCACATCAATGATCTAGGTGGTGGACACGCCGACTTCAGTGTCTCCGTTCCGGCGAATACGAACGGCGTCCAGATCCGAACATCGTCCGGAACCACGCCGGCTCAGGTGACGATTCAGGTCGACCCCAGCGCCTTTAGCAGCCAGACTGGAACAACGGTTGTGCCGCTCAGCATCACCTCGAACGCGTCGATCGGGATCAGTCCTCAAGTTCGCCTTCTGATCAACACCAGGGCTCCAAATCAACGAGGCATTATCCATAGCCTGGCTGGCGAAATCGTGGATATCCTGGCGGATTCAGTTCGGCCCCGATTGTATGCGCTGCGGCAGGATCGCAATGAGGTTCTTGTGCTGGACGCCGCGACGTTCAATCAGATCGCAGCGCTTCGCACGGGGAATACGCCCACCAAGATGACGCTCACGCGGGATAACCGCTACATGATCGTGGGGAATGACAATTCCCAAATCGCCAGCGTATTCGATTTAGATGCTCTCGAGCGCAACGCCGTTCATCGTTTTCCCATTCGGACATTATCCGCGGTCGATATCGGTGTCGGATTCCGCGATGTTCGCATCGAGCCGGAACGCGGGAACCCCGACGGGACAGATAGATCAGGTGGATTTCAGCAATCGAATAGGAACTGCGCCATCGTCGCTTGGAATCTTTATTAACAGCGTGAACCCTGACTCAGTGATGACCAGCTCGCCGGCCGGTCACTCGATCTTCACACCGATGGCGGATGGCACGGTAATGCTCTACGACGACGCGTACGCCGCCTTCGAGGCTTCCCGCCATGACCTCACCGCACTCGGCGGATCGTACAACGCGATTTCCGATAACCTGTTCATGGCCGGCGGCACGCTGTTCAACCGGTCCATGGTGCTTGACGGCACGATCACCGGGTCAACTCTTACTTCAAGCATTTTGATATCCGGCGATAATGCTTTGGTGATCAATAGTGCATCTCCGACATCGGCAGGCGCCGTGCAGCGCGTCTCGGTTTCCACCGGTATCGCTGGTGTAGCTACACAGACCATCGAGGCCCCTGTCACGCAGACGATATTAACCACGCCTCCCATCGGGCAGATTGGCCAAACGGTCCTGTCATTTCTCCGGACTACAGCATCCATCAACAGTGGCACAACGCTTTACATTTCGATATCCGGATTCACTGAGCTTCCAACCAATTTCGATCAGCCCACGGCATTCCCGGTAATCTCCTCGCTTGTGAATATGGCGGATGGCGGGCAAGTGGCTCCGGGATCGCTGATCGTGATTTCAGGATCGGGATTGGCTGGAGGTTCGGCGGCTGCCAACAGTTTGCCTCTTCCAACCAGCCTGGCGGAAACTTGCGCGGCGATTAATGACATCCCGGTTCCGCTTGTTCACGTGTCGCCCACACAAATCAATGCGCAATTGCCATACGAAGTAGTGGGGGGTGCCAGCCTGGTGATCACGTCGCCGGGCGGGGCGAGCGCACCCTTCAACTTCAACGCACTGGCGAACGCTCCCGCGGTGTTTCGGAACGGCCAAGCAGGTAGCTTGACCGGGCTTCCACTGATCTATCGGTCCGCGAATAACCAGTTAGTCGATAACTCCAATCCAGTGCATCCCGACGACGTACTGGTAATCGTGGCGACCGGTCTAGGACAGACGTCTCCGCCGGCAACAGACGGAGCCGCGCCACCTTCGGATCCTCTGGAGAAGGCTTCTGCTGCCCCGAGCGTGACATTGGGCGGCGCGAATCTCTCGTTGGAGTTCGCCGGTTTAATACCAGGCGAAGTAGGCGTTTATCAGATCAACGCGGCGGTTCCACACAGAATCAGCGCCGGGTCGCAGGTGCCCTTGGTAATTCAGCAAGGTGGCATTTCGACCTCGTTTATTGTTCGCGTGGTGAATCCATAAGGAAGCGGAGGAAAGAGTGAAGAGGTTAATTCGTGTTTTTCTAGCAGCCGCAGTGTTTGCGTCTTTAGCCGCAGCTCAGATTTGGGAGGCTGGGGTCCTGGGCGGGTTCGGGATTACGCCCGACAAATCGGTAACCAGCGCCGACGGTTCCGCTACCACCGGACTTAAGAATGGGGGGACCTTCGGGATTTTCGGCGGAGCGAACGATTATAAATATATTGGCGGAGAAGCAAGCTATCTTTACCGGCTGAGCGATTTGAAGCTAAGCAGCGGAGGTACACAGGTAGATTTCGCCGGACACACTCAATTCCTCGATTTTCGTTTCCTGGTACATTTCGCCGCGAGGGAGCAGCGCTTTCGTCCCTTCGTAGCCGTGGGCGGCGGAGTGGCGATCTACTCGGGAACCGGCGAACCGAACGCCGCGCAACCGCTCAATAACTTTGCGGCACTCACCAACACGCGTGAAACCAAACCCATGGCGAGCGGTGCCGCCGGCATAAAGTACCGGCTAACCCATCATCTCGGATTGCGTTTTGAATTTCGAGATTATGCGACACCATTTCCGAATCGGTTGATCGGGCCCGCGCCCGGAGCCTCCGTCAGCGGATGGCTGCAAAATCTAGAAGCGGTCGGCGGGATCGCCGGGGTCTTCTAAGCTTCAAACCAACAGCTTCTTCACCACGTTCCCGGACACATCCGTCAACCGGAAATCGCGGCCCATGTAGTGGTACGTCAGGCGCGTGTGGTCGAAGCCCAGGCAATTGAGAATCGTGGCCTGCAGATCGTGGACGTGGATTTTATCCTCCACAATGTTGAAGCCCAGGTCGTCCGTTTTGCCCACCACTTGCCCGCCCTTGATGCCGCCGCCCGCCATCCACATGCTGTAGGCCAGCGGATGATGGTCGCGGCCGGCGTTTTCAGGATCGGCGGTGTTGCGGATTTCCACCATCGGCGTCCGGCCGAATTCCCCGCCCCAAACCACCAGCGTGGAATCCAGCAAGCCGCGCTGCTTCAGATCTTTCAAAAGCGCCGCGGTCGGCTGGTCCGTGATGTCGCAATTTTTCTTGAGATCGCGATTCAGATTCGTATGCTGATCCCAACTGGCGTGCATCAGCATCACGAAACGAACGCCGTGCTCCACCATGCGGCGGGCTAACAAACAATTGGTGGCGAACGGACGCGTGGGCTCCTTGTTCACGCCGTACATTTCGAGCGTCGCGGCCGATTCTTTCGAAAAATCCAGCAGCTCCGGCGCCGCCATTTGCATGCGGAATGCTAATTCATAGGACGCGATGCGCGATGCGATTTCCAGATCGCCCGTGCTGGCCTGATGCGCCTGGTTCAAATCGCGCAGAGCGTCCAAACCTGCCCGCTGCGTTTCGCGCGTGACGCTCGACGGATTCGAGAGATACACAATCGGATCGGCCGCGCTGCGAAACTGCACGCCTTGATACGTGGACGGCAGAAATCCGCTGGAAAAATTCGACTCGCCGCCGCTGGTTCCGACGCCGGAGCTCAACACCACAAAGCCCGGCAGATTTTCGGATTCGCTGCCGAGTCCGTATAAGGTCCACGCGCCCAGCGTCGGCCGGCCGATCTGCGTGCTGCCGCTCATCAGCAGCAACTGGCCGGGATGATGATTGAACGCGTCGGTGTACATCGAGCGGATCAGGCAAATATCGTCGGCGCAGGCAGCCGTGTTGGGGATGTAATCCGAATATTCGGCGCCGCACTGGCCGTACGGTTTGAATTCGCGCGGACTGGCCAGCACCGCGGCGGTGGGCTTGATGAACGCCAGCTTGAGTTGGCTGGTCATGGAAGGCGGCAGCGGCTGGCCCTGCCACTTTTTGAGCGCGGGTTTCGGATCGAACAGATCCATCTGGCTGGGCGCGCCTTCCATGAACATGAAGATGACGTTTTTGGCTTTGGCCGCGAGCGGCGGAGCTTTGGGCGCCAGCGGATCGGTGCGTTTGCCCGCCGCGAGCGCGCTTCCGTTGAGCAGATTTGCCAGCGCGATGGCGCCCACGCCGCCCGCGCAATCGCGCAGGAACAATCGCCGGCTGTGAATTTGTTTGAACTCTTGGAACGTCATTTTATTCTCGTGTTATGAATTCATCCAGATTGAGCAGCACGCGGCTCACGCCCACCCAGGCCGCCGCATCCAGCGGGTCAATCCCTTGCGGATGGAACGGCTGCATGTTCTCGGAAGCTTTCGGGTCTTTTGCCAGATCTTTAGCCAGCAACTGTTTCTGCTGCTCGAAATAGTCGGTCAGCCGTTGCCGTTCACTCTCAGTCGGCGGACGGGCAACAACCAGTTGGAACGCGTAATCCAGCCGCTCGTGACATTCCTCCCGGCATTTCTTCCAACACTCGCGTAGCCAACGCCTGCGCGGCTTCGAAGAACACCGGATCGTTCAGCAAATTCAAAGCCTGCAGCGGCGTATTCGACCGGCCGCGGCGCGTGCATGTGGTGTTGGAATCCGGCTCATCGAAATTCATCAGCATCGGATACGGCGTGGTTCGCTGGAAATGGATGTAGAGGCCGCGGCGGTAGCGATCCGGACCGGTGCTCTCCGGCCATTTCACGCTGCCGGCGTAGCCGAGCTCGGCGACACCGGCGGGCTGCGGCGGCCGGACGCTCTTTCCGCCAATCGCGGTGTTCAGCAAACCGCTGGCGGCCAGAGCTTCGTCGCGAATCGCCTCCCCGGGCAAGCGCAAGCGCGATTGGCGCGCAATCAGAATATTGTTCGGATCGGTGTTCTCCAAGTCTTTCCGGACCGCCGAGCTCTGCCGGTAAGCCGCCGACATCACGATCAGCTTATCCATATACTTCCTGCTCCATTCGTGATCCTGAAATTCGGATGCCAGCCAATCCAGCAATTCGGGATGCGATGGCTTGTCGCCCTGCGTTCCGAAGTTTTCGCTGGTGACCACCAGGCCTTGTCCGAAATAATCCTGCCACATGCGATTCACGGCCACGCGCGCCGTTTCCGGATTCTGGCCCGATACCAGCCAACGCGCCAGTGTGAGCCGGTTTTGGCGCGGCACGGAAATCGGCGGGAAGAGCGAGGGGATGCCGGGTTCCACCGCGGCGCCCAGTGCCTGATAATCGCCGCCCAGGTGAATGTTCGATTGCGGCGGATTGGCCAGCTCTTCCATCACCGGAGCCTGCGCAATCTCAGGCAGCGTGGCGCGCAGATCCCGCAGCTTGCCGCGCGCTTCCTTGAGGAACGCCGCCACCGCTTTGTTCTTCTCGTTCTCCGGGCCTGGATTCCCGACGAAGTAATCGGTCAAGCTGTCGGCTTGCCGCTGGGTGCGATTTTTCCATTCACCCTTGAGGAAATGATCGGCGCCGTCGAAGCTGGCGCGCATTTCCGTCACCGCAAAATTCCATTCCAGCTCTTTGCCCTGATCGCGGAAGGCCTGTTGGATGCGCGGCTCCCATTGAGCCTGCAGCTCGGCTACCCCGTAATCTTCGAGAATTTTGCGACGCTTCTTGTCGTACTCGGGGCGCGCCGCGAAATACGGGCCAGTCTCTCCTGCGAGCGGGGCATCGATATCGATCTCGTCCGCGCTGTTGAAGAACGCGAAGAACTGGTAGTAATCCTTATGCGTGATGGGATCGAACTTGTGATTGTGGCACTGCGCGCAGCCCACGGTCAGCCCCAGCCATACCGTGGCGACGGTGTTGGTGCGATTCACGATCTGCTCGAAGCGCGCCTCGGCGCGATTCACGCCGGCTTCGCGATTGGTGAGCGTGTTGCGCAGAAAACCCGTGGCCACTTTTTGATCCACCGTGGCGCCGGGCAGCAGGTCGCCCGCAAGTTGTTCGATGGTGAATTCGTCAAACGGCAGGTCGCGATTGAACGCGTCGATCACCCATTGCCGGTAGCGCCAGGCCCACGGACGCGTCTGATCTTTTTCATAGCCGTCGCTATCGGCGTAATGCGCCAGGTCGAGCCAGGCGCGGGCGCGCGCTTCTCCGTAATGCGGCGAGGCCAGCAGACGATCCACCAGCCGCTCATACGCGTTCGGATGTTTGTCGTTGAGGAACGCTTCGGTCTCGGCGGGCGTGGGCGGCAGACCGGTGAGATCCAGGCTGAGGCGCCGGATCAAGGTGTTGCGATCGGCCTCCGGCGAGGGTTTGATGTGTTCGGCCTGCAACCGCGCCAGGATGAAGTTGTCGATGGGATTGCGTGTCCATGCTTGATCGGCAACTTCAGGAACGGGCGGACGGCTGATCGGTTGGAATGACCAGTGTTTCGTGTTACTGGTCAAAGCAGGAATTTTGGCGCCTTGATCGATCCAGTCGCTGAGCGTTGCGATCTCGGCGCTGGTCAACGGCGCGCCGATGGGCGGCATCGCGAATCCCTTTTTTGGTGCTGGATACGCGCTGGATCAGCTTACTCGATGCGCTGTCGCCGGGCGTCACCACGTTGAGCAGCGCTTTCGAGTCGTCCACACGCAGTCCCTTCATTTGCTGCTGAGGGCCGTGACAGCCGGAGCAGCGCGTGGCGAGGATGGGTTGGACGTCGCGCGTGAAATCGATGGTTTTGCTCTGCGCGCAGCACGCAAGCATCAAGCCCCAGACAAGAGACCGCATGGCTTATCCGAGTGTAACCGAACCGCGACCGCAAGGAAGCGCTACCACGACACCAGCAAGCCTTACCCTCCCTTGCGGTCGCGGCTCGGAATGAGGCCGTTGTCGAGCCGCGACCGTGAGGGAGCCGGTGCCGTTGGTTTTCACAACGAAGCGCTACCACAGACAGCAGCAGGCGTTACGCTCCCTCGCGGTCGCGGCTCGGAAAGCCCATTCGGAGCAGGCTTAGCAGAACACAACCGTTTGCCGCTATCCTCAAATTTGGAAGCATGCAGTTCCGACTCGCCATCAGTGCCACTTTCACCGCCGAACCGATAGAGCCGGTTCTCAATTTCTGGGCCAGGCAGCTTCAGACGCCTTTCGAAATCCGCTTCGCGCCGTACAATCAAATCGCCCAGACGCTCACGGATCCGGCAAGCGAATTCGCAGCGAATCAGCACGGGGTCAACGTGCTGCTGCTCCGTCTGGAAGATCTGGCGCAGTTCGACGCCGCGGATGCAGTCACGCTGGCGCGCATGGAATCGAATCTCACGGAAGTCATCCGGCTGGTGCGCGAGTCGCTTCCCCGCATGAGCGTGCCCTTGATTTTCGCTTTGTGCCCGTCGTCAGAATCCCGGAGGCAGTTCACCCACGAAATGTCGCTGCGGATTGAGGCCATGCTGGAAAGCACTCCCGGAATTCTGTACCTCAGTCATGAGGAGATCCAGCAGCTTTATCCGGTGGCCAATCCTGCCAGCGACGCAGGCGAACGGCTGGGGCACATCCCGTATACGGAACTTTACTTCTGTGCGTTGGGCACGGCTCTGGTCCGGTTGACGCACGGATTGTTTTCACCGCCTTTTAAAGTGATTGCGCTGGATTGCGACAACACGCTGTGGAAAGGCATCTGCGGAGAGGACGGTCCATCGGGTGTATCAATCGATCCGCCGCATCGCGCGCTGCAGGAGTTCATGCGAGAGCAGCAGGATGCGGGCATGCTGCTGGCTATGGCCAGCAAGAACAACGAAGCGGATGTGCTGGAGACTTTCGCGAAACATCCGGAGATGCCGCTCCAACTGCATCACTTCGTGGGTTGGCGCTTGAACTGGGACGCGAAAAGCGCGAACTTACAAGCGCTCGCGAGCGAGCTCTCACTGGGATTGGATAGTTTTGTCTTCGTGGACGACAATCCAATAGAGTGCGCCGAAGTCGCGGAAAGCATTCCGGAAGCGCTGGCGCTGCCGCTGCCCGAGGAGCCCCGCGAGATATCCCATTTTCTGAACCAGATTTGGGCTTTCGATCACGTGCTGGTGACGGAAGAGGATCGCAATCGCAGCGCGCACTACAAAACGGCGCTGGAATTCGGCCGCGAGTTGAAGCACGCATCGAACCTGGAAAGCTTCGTGAATTCGCTGGAGCTGAGCGTTCGGATTCAGCCATGCTCGGCAGATCAGCTTGACCGCGTGGCGCAGTTGACTCAACGAACCAATCAATTTAATTTCACCACCATCCGCCGGACGGCCGCGGAGATTTCCGCTTCGGAAGCGGATGGACGCCTGGAATGCCGTGCAGTTAATGTATCGGACAGGTTCGGCGATTATGGATTGACCGGAGTGGTGCTCTTCCGCGAGGCTGGGGACGCGCTCGTGATCGATACGTTGTTATTGAGCTGCCGCGTATTGGGGCGCGGCGTGGAGCATCGTGTCATGGCGTATCTTAGCGACGAAGCTCTGCGGCGCGGTCTTAAGACGGTGACCGCAACTCTCACGACGACATCGAAAAATGAGCCGGCGCGGCGATTCCTCACCGAAATCGGCGCGCACGTGGAAGAGCGGACTGCGACGGGATTGTCCTATCGGATCCCGGCCGCCGAGCTGCGCGATCTTCGGTGGAAAATCTCGCCGGAGGGAGGTTCCGTAAAAGCGTGGGCGCCGCGGCCAGCAACGCACAAACGGCCGGATTACGCGCGCATCGCCCGCGAGCTCTCTACTCCAGTCCAGATTTTGGAAGCCATGCGCTTCAACTCCGCGAGTCGTTCAGAGGAACCGAGTACCGAAGCGCGGCTTGCGCAAATCTGGTCTGAGCTGCTGCACAAATCCGGCATATCGAGCGCGGATAACTTCTTCGATCTCGGCGGCCATTCGCTGCTGGCGGTGCTGTTGATCGTGCGGGTGCGCGAAACTTTCGGCGTGGAGCTCGCGATTGACGATGTGTACTCGGTGAATCTCACGCTGGGCGAACTGACGAGCCGGATTGAGCGCGCTCTGTTGGGCGAAGGTTCCACGTACGAGGATCTTTATAAAGAGATAGAAGCGATGTCCGACGAGGAAGTGAAGCAACTGCTGGCGGCGGAGGATCCCGGCGTCTCATTGTGAGAATTCTTCTCACTTCCAACGCGTCGTACGCGCCGGCGCGCGGCGGTTCCACTCGCAGCAATTTAGTTTGGCTGCGGCATCTGGCGGAACAGAAGCACCAGTGCCGCGTTGTATGCGCGTCGCTCAATGGCGACTCTGACGATACAGTCTCCGGGATTCGAATCCACAGCGTTAAGAATCTGGTGCAGCGGCGAACTATCTTGGATAGCCACATCCACCAATTCCAGCCGGATTTTATCCTGGTGTCGTCAGAAGATCTGAGCCACTTGCTGCTGACCGAAGCCGCGCGAGCCGCTCCGGATAAGCTGGTCTATCTGGCGCACACGCCGCAGTTTTTTCCGTTTGGTCCGGAGAGCTGGAATCCGAGTCCGCGCGCGGCCGCGGTCATTCGCACCGCACGCGCTGTTGTCGCCATCGGACAATCGGCGGCCGCTTATATTGAACAGGCAACTGGCGTCCACGCCACTGTGATTCATCCGCCGATCTACGGACAACCTCCCTTCGCGCGATTCGGCTGCTTCGACCGCGGTTCGGTGATGATGATCAATCCCTGCCAGGTGAAAGGCATCGGGATCTTCCTGGAACTTGCGCGCCGGTTTCCGGAAGTTGCGTTTCAGGGATTGGCCGGATGGGGAACCAGCGGTGACGATCGCAAAGCGATGGCGGAGTTGCCGAATGTCCAGGTCATCGAAAGCGTGGACAATATCGAACAAGCACTCTCTCAGGCTCGCGTTCTGTTGATGCCGTCGCTCTGGTACGAAGGTTTCGGATTAATCGCGATGGAAGCGATGCTGCGCGGCATCCCTGTGATTTCGAGCGATTCCGGTGGTTTGGTGGAAGCGCGCCAAGGCACGGGTTTCGTAATTCCAGTGCGGCGCATTGAGCGCTACTTGCAAGAGTTCGACGAAACGCACATGCCGCGTCCGGTGATCCCTGAGCAGAATCTGGAACCGTGGAGGGAAGCACTCGCGTCGTTGTTGAACGATCGTTCGTTGTACGAAGCGGAATCCGAGCGATGCCGCGCCGCTGCGCTGAGCTTTGTTGCGAAACTGGATGCATCCGACTTTGAGAAGTTTCTCGTTTCGCTCGGCGCCGGGAACTGATGCGGATTCTGCTGGCCAACAATTCGCCGTATTATCCGAGCTTCGGCGGCGGCGACAAATCCAACCGTCTATTGATGGAAGCGCTGGCCGCGCGCGGGCATGACGTTCGAGTGGTGGCGCGCGTTGCGAACTCCAAGTTTCTGGCGGACTTGGAAGCGCGCGGCGTGCATCCGAAGATCGGCGAAGATGCGGTTCAATTTGTTCTGGGCGGCGTGGACGTCCGAACGCTTACGCGGAATCCGCAGTTGCGCGCGTACTTTTCCGCGCAGTTGGCGGAATTCGATCCCGATGTGATCCTGACCTCCACCGACGATCCGGCGCAGCTTCTGTTTGAAGTGGCGAGCCGCGCACGGCGCGCCCGCGTGGTGTATCTGGTGCGCGCGACCATTGCGGTTCCGTTTGGACCGGACAGCTCCAGTCCAAATCGCGCGAAGACTGAGATGTTGCGGCGAGCGGACGGAATCGTTGGCGTGAGCGAGTATGTCGCCGGAATATGTCCGGCAATGGAGCGGCTTGGATGCGATCCATGTTCCGATTTCGTTGATGGAGCCCCAGGCAACGCAGCGGCTCGGGCGCTTCGACAATCCGTACGTGGTAATGGTGAATCCTTGCGCGGTGAAGGGCATCTCGATTTTTCTTGCACTCGCTGAACGTGCGCCGCATCTGCAGTTCGGCGCCGTCCCAACATGGGGAACCAGCGCGGAGGATCTCGCGGCGCTTCACCGGAAGCGGAATGTCACAGTGATTCCTCCCGTGGACAATCTCGACGAGCTGTTCCGTCAAACGCGCGTCGTGCTGGCGCCTTCCCTTTGGGCGGAAGCCCGGTCCCGCGTGGTTGTGGAAGCGATGCTGCGCGGCATTCCGGTAATCGCGAGCGACGTGGGCGGATTGAAGGAAGCGAAGCTCGGCGTCCCCTATCTGCTGCCGGTCAATCCCATCACGAAATATGCATCCGCGCTGGATGAGAACATGGTTCCGGTCGCGCAGGTTCCGGAACAGGACGTTACACCTTGGCTTGCTGCGCTCAACAAGCTGACCACCGACGCCGCGCATTGGGAAGAGATCGCTGCCGAATCCCGCGCCGCCGCCCTGCGTTACACCAGCAACCTTACGGTTGAGCCGTTCGAGAAATTCCTGTTGCAATTATTGGATGGTCCCAAGCTGGCGGCCCCAGCGCAGCCCAAGCTCTCCGATGACAAGCAAAAATTGCTGGCGTTGCGTTTGAAGCGCCGGGCCTGGTTTCCAACGCTGGACGCAAAATCGCGCGAGCCGATGCGTCTGTTCTGTTTCCCGCACGCCGGCGGGGGCATTCTGACTTATCGAAAATGGATTGGGGCGCTTCCAGGCGTTGAAGTGATTCCGGTGCTGCTGCCGGGACGAGAGGCTCGCGCAGCGGAATCTCCGTTCGAAGACATGCGCAGCTTGATCGACGCACTCACTCCGACCATCCGTCCGCTCCTAGATGCACCGTACGCGTTCTTCGGCCACAGCATGGGGGCTGGAATCGCATTCGAACTCGCGCGATCGTTGCGAAAAGCTGGCGCGCCGTTACCGAGAGTCTTGATCGTATCAAGCGCGCGTGCGCCGCAAGACAGGACTGAAGCGGCCAAGCGGCCGGAGCCGTCCGACGCAGAATTGACGGACGAATTAGCCGCGTTGGGTGAATTGACCGGGGAGGCGATCCATCTGGTTTTACCGGTCCTGCGTGCCGATACACGACTGTATCGCAACTATGTCTACCGGCCGGAGCCGCCACTCGCGATTCCGATCGCAGTGTATGGTGGAGCGTCCGATCCAGGCATCGCCGGCGAACAACTCGATCGCTGGCGCGAACAAACCACGGCGTCCTTCCTGCGGCGAGAGTTCGCTGGCGGACATTTTTACTTGCAATCCAATATGGATGCGGCCGTCGAAGCTCTTCAACACGATATCCACAGTTCTCTCGATCGTTAAAGCGGGATTCACTGATCCGAAACTTTTCCGCAATGGCGTTGCAACACCGCATTGGTACGCTCTGAAATCACCTCTCGTTAGTTTTTAGACAATCTCTTGGAGTGAAAGGAACACCGATGTTGCAATGCAGTGGAACCACGTCAGGCGCACGAATCCGCCGCGATTTTGCGCTTTTTGTCCTGGGCCTGAGCCTGACTCTCTCGAGCGCGTACGGCCAGTCTACCTATGGCGCGATTATTGGCACCGTGAAAGACACCTCGGGAGCCGTGGTTGGCAGCGTGAACGTCAAGGTGACCAACACCGATGAGAACACCTCGCACGAAGTACAAAGCAAGAACAATGGCGACTATGAACTGCTGAACATTTTGCCTGGACACTATACTGTGACGGCCACAGCCTCCGGTTTCGAAACGTTCACCGCCACGGACCTGCTTTTGGTGGCTCGCCAGACTCTGCGCGTCGATCCGGAGCTGCACGTCGGACAAATGACTCAGGCTGTCACGGTAGAGTCGTCTGAAGCGGGAGTGATCGAGACCGACACCCAGGTGATTCAAGAAACATTCGATCCGCAGAAGCTGCTGAACTTGCCCGCGAACATCCGAGCCAACGGAAATACCAGCGCCTATCAGCTGATCCAAGTGCTGCCGGGCGTGCAGGCCGATGACAGCGGCAATTTCTCCATTCAGGGCGGCATTCAGTCGCAGACGCAATATTCATTGGATGGAATTTCGGTGACGGACGTCACCGGCAACTCGCCCCTTACCAACGCATTTCCTTCCACCGAGTCGATCGGCGAAATCAAAGTGCAAGGCGTCGGAAATCCCGCTGAATACGGCCAGATGGGCGATGTCACCACCATTTCGAAAAGCGGCACCAATCAGTTTCACGGCAGCATGTTCTGGTACACGCAAAATGCGGCGCTCGACGCTATCAACTTCGGCCAGCTCACCAAACCGAAACTGATCGCTAACGATTTCGGCGCCAGCATCGGCGGCCCGGTGATGATTCCGCATGTGTACAACGGAAAAGACAAGACGTTCTTCTTCGGAACTTACGAAGGCTTCCGCTATCCGAAAACTACCACCGTGCAGGATGAGGTTCCAACAGAAGCCATGCGAAACGGGAACTTCAGCGCGGAAGGCGTCGCAATCATGGATCCTCTGACCGGCAAACCGTTCCCCAACGACACCATTCCATCGAATCGCATCAGCCCAGTAGCGCAGAAGCTGCTCACCCTGTTCCCCACCCCCAATGCGGGCGGTACCGATGCATTGCATGCGGCCAACTACATCGTCAATCGGGACAGCAGCTACCACTCCGATCAATACGATATCCGGATCGATCAATACCTTTCGTCCCGGCAATCCATCTTCGGCCGCTGGACCTGGAAGGACATCACATCACTCGGGACCAACGATCTTCTGGTTCCTTCCACCAGCAATATCGACAATTATCGGCTGCTGGTTCTGGCTTATAACTTCACCATCCGGCCGAATCTGCTGAACGAGGCGCGTTTCGGATTCACCCGGCGCGATGCGGGCTCATCGAATCCCTTCAATGGGAAATCTTTCTCAGGATCGCTGGGCTTGCAGGGCCTGATTGGTCAACCGGCGTTTTTCAACGGCCTGCCTGAGATCGACATCAGCGGCGGGCTTACCGGACTGACCGCCGACCGTTTGGAAGGCATCACCAAGGGACGCACTTATCAGGCTGTGGACAATGTGACCTGGACCTTGGGCCGCCACACGCTGAAGTTCGGCTTTGATTATCGCCACATTGAAGCGGTTACTCCGCTTGGCTTTATCGGCGGCGACAATTACGGACAGTTCCAATTCAGCGGACAGTTCAGCAACGCGCCGTTCGCCGATTTCCTGCTTGGTATACCCGCGAACACCGGTCTCGACAACGTGCAGATGGATAACGACGGTATCACGAGTCACTACAACGCATACGTGCAGGACAGCTTCCGGGTAAGTCCCAGCTTGACTCTCGAATTCGGACTGCGCTACGAATTCCACCCCGGCTATCATGACGCTTCGGGTAACATCGGCAACTTCGATCCCACTTACGCGAAATCCGGCGCCGTGATTTATCCGGACGGCACCTCCAAATTGCTGGCGACCGGATTCCTGCAGAGCGCCAACGCTTGTCCGGAGTTGGGAAGCAAAGAGGGCCCAAGCCTGAACGGCGCGCCATGCATGCCCGTCCTTTCCAACAGCCAGGCTGGGCTTCCCGACAGCCTGCGCACCGCTCCGCAGCGTTTCATGCCGCGCTTCGGTTTCGCGTGGCGGCCGTTCAACAACAATAAAACCGTGCTGCGCGGGGGCTATAGCCTGTACAACACGGAAGTGCTTGGCTCCATCTACTATGCGTTAACCGGTACTTTGCAGGCCGCCACCTTCACTTACAACAACAGCATCACGAACGGCGTCCCAGCGATCCAATGGCCGAATGTAACGTCCGGGGGCTCGGGCATCACCGTTCCGCCGGCGGGCTCGGATTACTTTGGCACAGCGAACGACATCCACTATAAAGATCCCTACTCGCAGCAGTGGAATCTCTCCATCGATCACGATCTCGGCTTCAATACCGGTGTTCGAATTTCCTACATCGGCTCGGCAACGCGCGACTTAGTATGGGCGCCGAATCTGAACCAGTCGTATTACTCCACCACTTACTATGTGGATCAACCGCTCAGCAGCCGTCCCTTCCCCAACTGGCAGACCATTAACACCCGCTCTACCGGCGCTAACGCGAATTACAATGCGTTCCAGTTGGAAGTGAATCATCGGTACAAGAGCGGCATCACCTTCAACTCCGCTTACACCTATGCCAAAGCCGACGCCGACAATCAGGGATACACGGCCAATCATTTCGCCGATGAAAACGCGGGCGGCCGCACCATGGACGCACTGGATCGCCAGCACGAATACGGTCCGGTGTACGGCACGCGCCGCAATCGCTGGATCACTTCCGCCATTTATGAATTGCCGCTGGGACGCGGGCGTCAATTCGGCAGCAGCATGAATAAATTCGCTGACGCCATCGTAGGCGGCTGGCAACTCAGCACCATCTTCCTGTGGCAGGGCGGACCCTCGCTGACGCCGTACTTTGACGGCGGCGATCCGTCGGGAACAGGATCCGGCGTTATTGGCCGCGATCAGGCGCCGGATGTCACCGGGAATCCGAACCTCGGTAATCCAACCGCATCCCAGTGGTTCAATGTCGGCGCGTATACTTGCCCCGGTGTACCCGCCTGGCAGCCCGGTACCGATTGTTTGATTGGAACGCCAGGACATGGTGCACCGATCGGGCGTTTCGGGAGCGCCGGAATGGGCTTGGTCACGGGACCCGGAACTGTGAACTTGAATGCAGGCCTCTCGAAGAAATTCGCGCTCACCGAACGCGTCAGGATTAAAGTGGAAGGCTCATTCACCAACGTGTTGAATCATCTGAATCTGGCTAATCCGGTGCTGGCGATCGATAACCCGAGCGTCGGCCAGATCACGTCGGCGAGACCCGCTGATTTCGGTGGAAACAGGACCGGTCAAGTCGGCGCACGCGTAGAGTTCTAACCACGCCAAACCGAACCGCGACCGCCAGGAAGCGCTACGACAGCGTCAGACGGTGGCCAACGGCACCGACTCCCTCACGGTCGCGGCTCGGTATCGCCCGGACGCCGCATTCCGAGCCGCGAGCGTAAGCGACCGGTGCTTTGGTTTCTTCAAACGTGTTCATCACTTTGGTGGGCTGCAGGCCCATGGTCACTCCCTGGCGGTCGCGGTTCGGAATGATTCACTTGACTCTCGGGCCTTCGATGAACGGGAATAGAACTTATGGCATCGTTGCGCTCCACACATTGGTTCGGTCACGCGGACAAGGACGGATTCATTCACCGCTCTTGGATGAAGAACCAGGGTTTTCCCCCGCATCTTTTTGACGGCCGTCCGGTAATCGGCATTTGCAATACGTGGTCCGAGCTGGTTCCCTGTAACGCGCACCTGCGGCAGATTGCCGAGCGGGTGAAGCGCGGCGTTTACGAAGCCGGCGGATTCCCGCTCGAGTTTCCCGTGATGGCGTTGGGCGAAACCAATCTGCGGCCCACCGCGATGCTGTTTCGCAATCTCGCGAGCATGGACGTGGAAGAATCCATTCGCGGCAATCCCATCGACGGCGTGGTGCTGCTTTGCGGCTGCGATAAAACCACGCCATCGCTGCTCATGGGCGCGACCAGTTGCGATCTGCCCACGCTGGTGGTCTCGGGCGGACCCATGCTCAACGGAAATTTCCGCGGTCAAGCCATCGGATCCGGAACCGCCGTCTGGCAGATGAGCGAAGACGTTCGCGCGGGCAAAATGCCGCTCGCCGATTTCATGGAGGCTGAGACGTGCATGTCGCGGTCGGCCGGTCATTGTATGACCATGGGCACGGCGTCCACCATGGCCAGTATGGTGGAAGCGCTGGGCATGGCCCTGCCGCACAATGCTGCGATTCCAGCGGTGGATTCGCGCCGCTACGTGCTGGCGCACCAGGCCGGGCGCCGGATTGTGGAGATGGTGCATGAGGATCTCAAACCCTCCAAGATCCTTGTCCGGGAAGCTTTCGAGAATGCGATTCGAGTGAACGCCGCCATCGGCGGATCCACCAACGCAGTGATCCATCTGCTGGCCTTCGCCGGCCGCGTGGGTGTGGAGTTGAATCTGGATGATTTCGATCGTCTGGGACATCAGCTGCCGCTGCTGGTGAACCTAATGCCTTCTGGTCAGTATTTGATGGAAGATTTTTACTATGCCGGCGGCGTTCCCGCAGTAGTGCGAGAACTCGGGGACTTGATCCACGACGTGATGACCGTGAACGGAAAAACCATGCGCGCCAACACGGCCGATGCTCCGTGCTGGAATCGCAAAGTAATTCACACCGTGGCAGAGCCGATCAAAGAGCACGCGGGAATCGCGGTGCTGCATGGAAACTTGGCGCCCAACGGGGCGGTGATCAAACCGTCTGCGGCGACGCCGCGATTGTTGAAGCATCGGGGCCGCGCGGTGGTGTTCGAAAATATCGAGGATCTGAAGGCTCGCACAGATTTGCCCGAGCTGGATATCGACGAGAATTCCGTAATGGTGCTGAAAGGCGCGGGTCCCAAGGGTTATCCGGGAATGCCGGAGTTGGGGAACATGCCGCTGCCGCGCAAACTGCTGGAGCGCGGAATTACCGATATTGTTCGGATCTCAGACGCACGCATGAGCGGGACCGCATACGGCACCGTCGTACTGCATGTTTCGCCGGAGTCCGCGGTGGGCGGACCGCTGGCGTTGGTCCGCGATGGCGACATGATCGAACTGGATGTGGAAGCGCGCCGCCTGGATCTTTGCGTGGCCGAAGACGAATTGGCACGCCGCCGCGCAGCCTGGACCGCACCGCCGCCGGTAGCGCAGGGTGGTTATCAGAAGCTGTACATCGATCACGTGATGCAGGCGGATCAGGGCGCCGATTTCGACTTTTTAGTGGGGTGTAGGGGAGCTGGTATCCCGAGAGAAAGCCACTAGGCAGCGGCAACCGACTCCCTTACGGTCGCGGCTCGGTAACACCCTCTTGTTTTCCGAGCCGCGACCGTGAGGGAGTCGGTGCCCTTCAAGCCGCCGTCCATCCGCCATCAATCACCATTGCCGATCCGGTAACAAACTCCGCCTCGCTCGAACAAAGATAGAGCACCGCGTTTGCAATCTCATCGGGACGCCCCAGCCGGCCCACCGCCTGGCGTGCATTCAGCTCGGCACGGATCTTATCCTTTTCGTGCTTATGATATTTCTCCAGGTACGCCTCGACAAACGGCGTGTCCACCGTTCCAGGACACACGCAGTTCACGCGCACCTGGCCGGCGTAATCCACGGAGAGTTGCCGCGACAGCGCCACCACGGCACCCTTGGTTGCGCAGTATGCAAAGCGCCGCTTGATCCCTACCAATCCGGCTACCGAACCGATATTCACAATCACGCCTTTCGAAGCAACTAGCTTAGCGATGACTGCTTTGGTCACCAGGTACATTCCTTCCACGTTCACTCGGAACAATCGCGCGAAGTCTTCATGTGGAGTTTCCTCGATGTTTCCCACTAAGCCGATCCCGGCGTTGTTTACCAGAATGTCCAATTCAACGACGGATTGGAATGCCGAGTTCACCGCGCTCGGGTCGGTAATGTCACAAATCAGAACTGACGATCCGGGAAGCTGGTCGGCTAGCTTTCTAGCGCCGGCTGCGTCGATGTCGACGATAGTGACCAACGCTCCGGCCGCCGCCAGAACGCGGCACGTTGCTTCTCCAATACCACTTGCGCCGCCTGTAATCACGGCGCGGCGTCCGTCCAAACGAAAAGGGATTTCCATGGGTCTGGATTTTAGAATACATGAGCGGACGCCGGTTTCAGAATGTGGGGCAGGATGTCATCCTGCAGCGGGTTGCTAACCCGCGTAGTTTGCGCCGATTGGCAATCGGCGCGCAGGTTTACCAACCTGCCCCACATTCCACGCTCTCGCGGATGGTCTGCGCGTCCACCGGCGCGAAGTGAAACGCGTTGAACTTCATGGATACGAAATCGTTTTCGTTCCACTGGCCGCGCATGAGCCCCGTTTCGGCGTGCGCATCCACTTTTTCCAGAACGTGCGCGATCTCATGCGCCAGAACATGCCCCAGGATGCTTCCCGCGAAGGCGATGTGCTCCTCAAAGATCGGTTCCAGCCGGTCGTAAAACACCGTGATCCGAACACCCTTGCGCGCAAAAGGCAGGGCGAACGCCAGCGTTCCTTTCCGAAAATGTTTGGGCACGCGCGCGGCCAGCCGGATCAGAATCGGATTCACCGCCTGGGTATCGCAGGACCAGTGAAGCTCTACTCCGATGCTCGAAAAGATCTGCGCCGCCGTCTGCTCGCCCGACGGCAAAACGCCGCCAGTCACAAGGGTCTCGCTCTGCAGGCACGCCACCACCACCGGATCCCCAGCGTGTGGCGCCGCCCAAAGCGCCGGCAGAAAACACACCGCCAGCAGTAGACATCTGGTCGGAAACATAAACGATCTCCCGTTCGGAATTGGGGACCGCTGACGAGGGGCCCGGTTTAGTCAGCGCTTCGGAAGGAACTGCTCAGTTCGTGCATTGCGCGTGAGGACATGCTTCACGCCGCCACTCAAGCTTAACAGAAGTATCTGATTCACCTTATCGAAATAGTTGATGGGTGTCATCACACGGTTTGCCTTCCCATCCAGCAAAGAAAGGAGTATCATGGACCACTAATATGAAACTGCCGCGTGCGTTGTTCCTGGTCCTACCTGTGCTTTTGCTGGGGTGGAGGCCAGGCAATGCTCAATCCGCCGCCGCGTCAGATGCTTCGAAGCCGGCGCCCGAAGAGGGCATTCCTGTAACAAATCCAGTGGTGCTGGCCAAGTGCGGAGGCTGCCACACCAAGGATTCGCACGGCAATCTTTCCCGGATCTCCTGGGAACGCGCTACTCCCGAACAATGGGAAGAAGCCCTGAAGCGGATGATTCGGCTGAACGGTGTCACGGTCACGCCGGCGGAAGCCAAAACCATCATTAAATACCTCAGCACCTATCATGGGCTGGCTCCGGAAGAAGCGAAGCCGGTGATGTATCTGGCCGAGAAGCGGATTCAGGATGAGACGCTCATTCCCAATGACACCATCCGGGGCGCTTGCGCAAACTGCCATGCCTTAGCGCGCCCGCTCTCCTGGCGGCGTTCAGCCGAGGATTGGAAAATGCTCGCGAATCTGCACGTGGCCCTGTATCCGCAGGCCGACGAAGCTTTCCGGCTGGGCATCAACGCGGGCGGCTTTGGGGATCATGAAAAACCTGGCGATGTTCTTCCAGTGGATGACGCACTGGCTTTTCTAGGAAAAACCGCTCCTCTTCACACTCCGGAATGGGCCGCCTGGCGCGCGCGGATGCGGGCTCCCAAACTCGCCGGCCGCTGGCTGGTGAGCGCCGACATCCTGGGCCGCGGTAAATACTATGGAGAATTGGAAATAGAACCAGGCGCGGCGGACGATGAGTTCACTACACGCGTGAAACTGGTTTCGGTGAAAGACGGGTCCACTTTGGTCCGGTCTGGCCACAGTCTGGTTTATGCCGGATACTCCTGGCGTGGGAAATCGAAAGGAACAACCGCGGCAGGTTCGGCTCCCGATGATTTATCCAGCGAGATGCGCGAAGTGATGTGGATATCTCCGGATCAGTCCCAAGCCGAGGGCCGTTGGTTCTGGGGGCAGTATCAGGAATTTGGATTCGATGTGAAGCTGCAGCGGGCTGGCTCCGATGCCACCATTCTGGGTGTGGATAAATCGGCGCTTAAGACCGGAACGCAAGGGAACCGCATCCGCATCCTCGGAGAAAATCTTCCGGCTCAAGTCGCCGTAGCGGATCTGGATCTCGGATCCGGAGTCGCAGTTCGTCGCATCGTTTCGCACACGCCGAACGACGTGGTGGCGGAAGTGGACGTCGCCGCCGATGCGGTGCCAGGCAAGCGCGATATCGCTATCCGCCGCACTGTGATGCAAAGCGCCATCGCGGTTTACGATCGCGTGGATTATATTCGAGTGATTCCGGAATCGGTTCTGGCACGGTTGGGCAGCCCAACCCATCCCAAGGGATATCAGCAGTTCGAGGCCATCGGATATCAGCGCGGCGCGGATGGCAAAGCGCACACCGCCGACGATGTGGAGCTGGGTCCGGTGGACGTCACTTGGTCCGTGCAGGAATTTTACGCCGTCTACGGCGACGACGACAAGGATTTCGTCGGAACACTCAGCCCCACCGGCCTGTTCACTCCGGCCTCGGACGGTCCTAATCCGAAGCGCAAATTCATGCGCAATAACTATGGCGATATTTGGGTGGTAGCCACTTCCAAGTCCGACAAAGGTGCGGACGGCAAGCCGTTGATGGGAAAATCGTACCTGGTGGTGACTGTTCCGCTGTATATGAACTGGGATCAACCGGAGGTTGGCGGCCAATGACGGCGATCGCAGAAGCTCCTGTCTTCCGGTTAGGCGAATTTCACAGGTTTGAAGGCGCCGGCGAGCGCTTTCTTTACCTGGTTCCAGCGGGTGCCATCTTTCAGGTGGATGAAGCTGTGGAAGCCCTGATCGAAAGTCTTTCAGCCGGTGGAGTGCCGGTGGATCGACTGCTTGAAAATCTGATCGCGCGCGGTTTGGAAGCGGACGACGCCAAGCAACTGATCGCGGAAATGGCACACGCCAGCGTGATCGTCACCGGCAAAGCGTTCGCCGAACCGGTTCCATCCCCGCCTGCGGATTTCCCGTTGCAGACCCTGGTGCTGAATCTCACCAACCAGTGCAACTTGTCCTGCACGTATTGCTACGAATTCGGCGAGGATAAAGTGGCAACGCCCGAAGGCAAGCCGAAATTCATGGATTTCGCGACAGCCAAGGCGTCCGTGGATTTCCTGCTGCAGCAATCGGCCGGACGCCGTTCCATTCACGTGACGTTTTTCGGCGGTGAGACGCTGATGAATTTTCCGCTGCTGAAACAGGTTGTTACTTACGCAAATCAGCAAGCTGCCGACAACGGACGGCACATCGATTTCAGCTTGACCACCAACGCTACGCTGCTGACGCCCACCATCATTGAGTTTCTGTCGGCGAACCGCATCGGCGTCACCGTCAGCATGGACGGCACCAAGGAAATGCACGACAAGCTGCGCGTTTTCGCCAACGGCAAAGGCAGCTACGACATCATCGCGCCCAAGGTGCGCGAGTTGATTCAGAATCATCGTACCCGGCCCATCGCAGCGCGCGTGACCCTGACAAACGGCGTCACCGATGTCGTCAAAATCTTTCGCCATCTGAAACAGGACCTCGGCTTCCACGAAGTTGGCTTTGCCCCGGTTACTACCTCGCCCAACCAGCTTTACGCCATCAACCAGCGCGGCATGGATGGCGTGCTGGAACAGTTCCATGTTTTGGCCGACGAGTATCTGGAGTTCGCCCTGCGCGGCGAAGCGCACGGATTTTCGAACGTCAGCGATACGTTGGCCGAGCTTTGCCAGGGCGTCAACAAGTCGCATCCCTGCGGCGCGGGTTTGGGATTACTGGGCGTTGGACCCTCGGGCGACATCGCACCGTGCCATCGCTTCGTGGATTCCGACCAACACGCGCTCGGACACATTTCAACCGGCATCGATCGCGAGAAGCAGGCCGATTTTCTGAATCGCGGCCACATCGATTCCAAATACGATTGCCATACGTGCTGGGCTCGCCCGCTGTGCGCCGGCGGCTGCCATCACGAAGCATTCGTGCGTTACGGAGACACCGGCCATCCCAATCTGCATTATTGCGATTGGATCCGGGACTGGACTAACACTTGCCTCGAAATCTACGGCGCTATCGCCGCCAGAAATCCAGGCTTTCTCGAGCAGTTCGCCGAAAGGAAGGCAGCCTCATGAGACACATGCGCCCTTTGAATAAGAAAGCGGCTCGCATCGACAAATACGTCGTTTCGCGCACCACGGCCAACGAAGAAGATGTGGTGGCGCTGCAAAGCCCGCCCGCGCAGGCGCGCCCCCACGTCCCCATGGCGTGTTCGCTGATGTTCACGCCGGGTTGGGAAGTGGATGCGGCCGGCGGCACCGCGGGTCTTTGCCAGCCGGTGGAGCGCGATATTTACGATTGCTTCGTGAGCTGTTACTGGCCGGCGCAGGTTCCGGATCATCTCAACAATTCGCCGGATTGGTCCAGCAAATGCGCATCCGCCACCAAGGATTGGCGCAACCTGGATCTGGTTTTCCCATAAGCCTCAACCATGAAGAAACTACTTTTCTTACTCGCTGCCGGCGCTGCCCTGGCGAGCGCGGGCATGCTTTATCTGCCGGTCTATCCGGCCGCTGTCTGGGTCTTCGACGAGGGCAAGGGCGAGTTTGTCGATCGCATCCCGCTCACCACCGGCACTCCCATGTCGATCCGCCTTTCGCCGGATCACAAGCGGATCTACGTATCGCACCATCGATCACAACGGCATCGAAGTGATCGACGTCGCGACGCGAAAAGTGATCAATCACTTCGTGCTCAACACGCCGACCAAGCAAATCCGGTTTTGGAACGGCACTCCGGACCCCACAGGCAAGCTGTTTTATACGGTAAGCAAGGAGATCAATAAATTCTCCGACCATTACGAAGTCGGAAAGCCGAAGTATACGGTGATCGATCTGGAGCAGCAGAAGGTTGTCAAAACCGCCGACCTGGGCAAGGACGAACAGAGCGATAACGACATCGATTACGGGCGCGCCGCGCTGGAGGTTTCTCCCGACGGGAAGCTGCTCTACCAGTTCGGCGAGCACATCACCATCCTGCAGGCCGACGATTTCAAGATCGTGGATAAAATCGAGCTCGCGAAGCCGAGTTTTGCCGGCACCGAGCACGTTCATTTCGGCAGCGACCTGGATCTGATCAATGAGCCCGGCCAGCACATCGCCATTTTCAACTCGGAAGATCCAATCGTGCACAACAAACTGTTCGGATTGGCGCGCTTCGATCTCAGCAACCGCCAGATGGATTTCACCCCCATTGGCCCCGCGCCGGCGGGCAGCGCGGGTCTTCAGGTCACCTCGGACAAGAAATTCGCTTACACGGTGGTGGAGAACGGCAGGCACGGCAACAAGCGCTGCGAGTTCTGGGCCTTCGATCTCTCGAGCAATCAAATCACGCAAAAGGCGGAAGTGCCCTGCAGGACCCGCTTCACGCTCGGCATTTCCCACGACGGAAAAAAGCTCTATATCTATGGCGCCGGATTCGAGATCGAAGTGTACGACGCAGCGACGTTGAAGTACGAAAAAACCTGGAATCTGAACGTCGACGTGACCTACGCGGGAATCGTAGTCACGCAGTAGCAGACGTTACGCTCCCTTGCGGTCGCGGCTCAGTATGCCGACTCCCTCTAACCGAACCGCGACCGCAAGGGAGCGCTACCACGAGCGCCCAAGCATGAATCAAATAGCCATCCAAGGCGATGGCGTAGCCGCCTCCTGTTGCGCTTATTTGCTAGGCAATGCAGGCCTCTCCGTAACACTTCACCCTCTCGATCGCCCACGTCTCCCCGCGATCCTCCTAGGCGACCACGCGCTAGCGTTGATCCGCGACATCTTCGGCCGCGCAGATCTCTTCGGGGATGCGCCCAAAATCCGCAAGCGAATGGTGGCCTGGGGAGCAGGCTCCAACGTACTCGCCGTGGATCATTCCGCCGTAGTGGTCTCGGAAGAACGTCTGCTCAAAGAACTCTCTCGCGACCTAACGCTCAAGGATTCGAAAACCGCGGAGTGCACCATCTACGCCTCCCGCCCCCTCCCAGCTCCCGTGGAAGAGCATCCATTCGGATCGCGCATGGCGTCCGCCCTAGCGGTGCGTCTAAAGGCCAGCTCCGACCCTGCCGCGTGCTGGATCGAATCGCTGGAAGACGGCTGGCTATTCTTGATTCCGAATGCGCCAGCCACCGCTTGGCTGCTCGCCGTGGGCAGCGCACCGACGGACCTACTGGCTGCCAGCAAAATAATTCGCGAACAGATCGCAGACGCGCACCCGGAAAGCAGCAAGTTTCCCGCTTATCCGCGAATTGTTTCGCCGCTCTGCGCCGAGGGTTGGCTGGCCTGCGGAACAGCGGCCATGGCTTTCGATCCGCTTTGCGGCGACGGAACCGGGCACGCCATCCGCGAAGCGATTCTGGCATCGGCGGTAATCCGCGCGGCCGGGAAGGATGACGTGCTGGCGCACTACGACGCCCGGTTAACGGCCGGATTCAGGCGGCATCTTGCGCTCTGCCAGGGATTCTACGCCTCAGGCGGCGACGGACCCTGGTGGCGCCGGGAACTGGACTCCATCCAGCAAGGCATCGCCTGGTGCGACCGCCGGCTCGCGGCTCACGGTGATTTCCGCTACCAGCTTAGGGATTTCGAGCTGCACCCACTGCGCTGATTTTCGCGGTCGGGTGGCCGTGTTGCGGCGCTACGTGTTCCGCGGCAAGCAAAGCGGCGGTTGCATAGCCTGTAGCGGCGTCGCTCATAAACAGCGCAGGCATCGATCCAGCGTCGTGCGGATGATTCATCGATTCCGCGGACCAGCGCCCAGACTCGGGATCCTGATGTGTTCGAAGCCACGCCAAGCCGCGCGCCAAGCCGGTGTCGGCATGTCCTGCGCCCGCCTGTTCCAACGCATAGACAACCACCGCCGTGGCGTAGCTGTTCGAACCAACGTTCACTGGAGCTTTCTCGCGCTTTTTCCATTGGCCGAGCGATTCCATGGTCCATCCGCCATCCGCCTGCTGCTTCTTCCACACTTCATCCAGAATGGCCTGTTTGTCCGCTTCCGGCAGCAGATTGTGCAGCTTCCCTGACGCCATCAGCAGAAACAGCCGGTTGTGCAGCGGCTGCGATTTCAAACCCTCGCGCAAGTATGTTTTCATCTCGGCGATGTTTTCCTGAATTTCCGGCCGTGCCTGATATCCATCCGGCGCAATTCCAGTAGCCAGCGCGCTCAGCGCCGCGCCATAGTAAACAGCGTCTTTGGTCTCCCACGGATCCAGATCGAAATCCGACCACTGCCAGGCGCCCTTGTCCTCGCCCGCGTGCACTTGTGTGGTCCACATGCGCTTCAAGGACGTTTCCGTTTCCGGAGTCAGCCGCCCACGTTGCGCGTCATCCATCGCGAGCACCAAAGCCGAGAGCACCACCTGCGCTCCGTACACCTGATCCGAGAGGGGCGGCTTCAATCCGTGGAATAAATCATTCGCATCCGACCGGATCACCGTGGCGCGCATACTGGCGAGCAGCACTCCTTCGTAGAGCGTGGGGCCGCTCGTCTCATTGAGCGCGTGCCGCAACGCCGGCCTGGCCAACAAATAAGGCAAGCCCGTGTGGCAGGAAACGCAGGCAACCCCGGAGTTCAACGCGGTCGGCCATGCCACCCAGGCCTTTTGGCGCGAGTCCAGGTACTGCTCGGCGAGCTTCGGATTCCAATCGCCGCACCAGGCGGGCAGGCTGGCAAGCGCAAATACAAAGGCAACGGCGCGTCGAATGAGCATGGTACACCTCTTGAAGGCGAGTATAGCCCGGTTTTGCCCGATGGTCCAGCGAAACTGTCTGAGCAGGGCGTTGACGTCACGCTCCCTTGCGGTCGCGGTTCGGAACGGGACGCTTCGTCGGTTGTTCCTGAGCCGCGACGGCAAGGGAGCGTTACCAGCCAGATTCCCATTGACAGCATGTTGCTAGTTGGTTACACTTACTTCTACTTCTTCCAACCCACGTCGGTCCCAATTCTTTGTTGAATGGGCAGCAGGATTGATCTGGCCGTAGCGCCATGTCTCGCCTTCTGCGGCTTCACAAAAACAAATTCACAAGGGGGACCGTCAATGTCCGCTTACTCTCGCAGTAAGGGTCGCATCGCTCGATTTGGATTCAGCGCCATCGCCGCACTCGTCTGCTTGCTTTCGTCCAGCGGGGTGTCTAACGCACAATCCACCTTCGGCACTGTACTGGGAACCGTGCGCGATCCCTCCGGCAGCGTTATTCCCCAAGCCAAAGTCGAACTGCTAAACACCGGGACCAACGCCGCTCACGAGACCGAAACGAACGCCAACGGCGGATACCAGTTCGTCAATATCGACGTCGGAACTTATAAGCTCTCCATCGATGCCGCCGGGTTTCAAAAAACCGAATTTCAGACCTTCGAACTGAGTTCCCGGGAAACCAAACACGTCGACCTCGACATGAAAGTAGCGACGCAAGCCACCACCGTCACGGTCGAAGCCGTTGCCGTGGTGCAATCGGACGCCTCCAACGTTTCGGAAACCAAAGGCAGCCTGGAATTGATCGATCTTCCAGTAGCCATCACCACGCGGTCGCAGGGCTCCACCAGCGCATTCTCCACGCTCACCGCGCAGGCCGGCGTCCAAACAGACGGCACCAACATCACTGTGGCCGGCGCCATGCCGTCGCAATTGTCGCTGACCATCGATGGAATCAGCTCGGTGGGCCCTGGCTCGTTAGGCGCGCTCGCGGAATTATTCCCGTCTTTCAACGCCATCGAGGAAATCAAGATTAGCGAGACTTTGAACCCGGCGGAATACGGCGGCGTAGCCGACATCACCACGGTATCCAAATCCGGCACCAACAATTACCACGGGGGCCTTTTCGAAAACGTCCAGAACACCGACTTCAACGCGTCCGATACGTTCAGCCACGAAGTGACGCCCGTCAAGATGAACAACTTCGGGATATACATGGGCGGCCCGCTGATTATTCCGCATCTCTACAACGGCCGGAACAGGACGTTCTTCTTCGGAAGCTATGAGGCGCTGCGCTTGCCGAAATCGCAAACCGCGTTGATCAGTGTCCCAACCGCGGCCATGCGGAACGGCGATCTTTCCGCCTACCCCGATGCGTTGAACGGCTATCCGGGCAATATTATTCCAAAGAGCGATCTCAATCCGTTTGCGCAAAAGCTGCTGAACGAGTTTTACCCGATGCCGAATTACGGCCCAGCCGATTCCATCGCGAACAACTACCTGGTGGAATACCAGACTCCCATCAACAGCTCCCAAGGCGATGTCCGGATGGATCAGATGTTCGGCCCCAAGCATTTGGTCTACGCCCGGTATACGTACAAGAACCGCCGTGTGGTGCTGGCCCCGCTGGACGGCAACGGAAACCCGGGATCTCCAGCTCCCGGAGGTACGTCGCGTCCGGAAATCTACAATGCTCTCGCAGTGGCCTATAACTGGGTGATCTCCCCATCGCTGGTGAACGAACTGCGCGGTGGATTCAGCAAGATTCGCCGCGGTTACTCAAGTGGCATCACCGCGCAGCAATCCGCCGAAGAACTTGGGCTGACTGGCCTGCCCGGGGCTGTGCCGCCCGGCTATGCCACTCCTTCCATCATTCTCAACGGGTTTACTGGAACCTATCCGTCCAACACCATCGATATCAACCCGAAAGAAGCCACCTACCAGATTCTCGATTCTCTCACCTGGACGAAGTCGAAACATACGATGAAGTTCGGCGGCGATTTTCGCTACCTGAGCAGTCTCTTCACCAACGTGTTCTCCGACTATCGAATGGGTGTCTATACTTTTGATGGATCCAGCGCAGCGGTCCAAGGACTCCTCAATCCAAATGGAAATCCAGGCTCGGGGGTTCCATTGGCCGGCTTTCTGCTTGGCTATCCGGACTCAACCGTCATAGCCTCGGTGGTCAACCCCACTACGGACGCTTACTCCAAGCATTACGCTCTCTATGCGCAGGATGATTGGAAGGTCTCCCAGTCTCTTACCATCAACTTCGGCCTGCGTTGGGAGTATCATCCCGGCTTCCAGGACAAGCAGAATGACGTAGTCAACTGGTATCCGAACTACACCAGCACGGTAAACGGTCAAGTCCTGCATGGCGCGGTCATCCTGCCGAATCAGGCCGCTTTCGCCAACATCAATCCGCAGTTTACGGAGTCGCTGGAGGATACGCCCGAGATTCTCGCTTCCAAAGTGGGAGTTCCGGCAGCTTTGCGGCAATCCTCCAAACTCGACTTCGCTCCCCGCATCGGATTCGCCTACCGCATCGGAAACAACAACAAAACAGTGCTGCGCGGCGGATACGGCAGATTCATCGAGGCTCTCATGAGCGGCAGCGCGATCAACGGTTGGTCGGTAGGGTCGAGCGATGTTGCGTTCTTTTCCAACGACAACCTGGTGAACGGCAAACCACAATACGCTTTGCCTTATTCCTATCCGTCGAACATCGCGCAGCCGGGCTCATACTTTTTCGATTTGGCTTCCAAGATCAACTTCAAGGATCCGATTGTTGAAGAATGGAACCTCACCCTGGAACGCGATCTCGGTCAGGGAATCGGAGTGCGGGCTTCCTACAACGGAAACCATTCCTATAACACTCCCGACTTTAATCAACTACAACCAGGTTCATCCCAACACTCTCGGAGTCGACGATCCCAGCATCGCTGCTCAGGTCCCGTTCCCCCAGCTCCTGTTCTTCCAGACTGCCAGCAATGACGGCTTTGGGAATTACAATGCCGGAACCATCGAGGTCCACAAACGCTCCAGCAGTCTACAATTCGGAGCCAGTTACACCTACACGCGGAATTTGACGAATGTAATGGGCGCAGCCTATTCGTCGGCCCAAGGTTTTGCGAACGAGTTTGGCAATGAACTCAGCGATCCAAACCATCCTGGAATCGACTACGGCAACACGCCCTATGACCGCCGTCACCGCTTCCTGGCGAGCGTCTATTATGAACTGCCGTTCGGCAAGGGCAAGAAGTTCATGAACAGCGTGAATCGTGCGACGGACATGGTTCTGGGCGGTTGGGTTCTCAGCGGTGTCGCGATTTTCCAGAGCGGCCCCTTCTTGACCGTCAGTACCAGCAACGATCCGTCCGGTACCGGTTACAACGCGCTGTTCTCCAACGGAGGCCGCGCTGACAGCGTTTCCGGAGCGAATCCGTATGCGGGTCAATCCATCAATCAGTGGATCAATCCGGCCGCATTTTCCGATCCGCCGGACAACATCGGCCGCTTCGGCGACTCCATGCAGGGGGCGGTGGTCGGGCCAGGGACCAAGGTGGTTTCAATTTCGCTGCTCAAGCGAGTCACGCTGGCCGAATCCATCCGGGCTGAATTTGGCGCCCAGATAGCCAACATCGCGAATCATCCGAACTACGCGCCGCCCAGCAACCTGACAATTTCAATTCCCGCCGGCTTCGGACAGATCACGTCGCTGCAGCAAGCCGAAGGCGCCGGACCCAGGCAGATCCAGTTGACCGCGCGCCTGACATTTTGAGGAACCAAACCGAACCGCGACCGCAAGGGAGCGCTACCACGACAACCTGTCGGCACGCTCCCTCGCGGTCGCGGTTCGGTAGGACACTAACGCACTTTTTCCAGCGTATCCGCGAGCGCGTGCCCAAACCGCTCAAACATCAAATCAATTTCGTCTTCCTGGATAATCAGCGGCGGGCAAAACGCGATGGTGTCCCCCAGCGCGCGAATAATCACGCCATGATGGTGCGCCCGCTCCGCTAGAAACCCACCGACCCCCGCCTTGGGATCGAATGACGCCTTGGTCGCTTTATCGGCCACCAGTTCAATCGCGCCAATCAGTCCGATTCCGCGGACTTCGCCCACCAGCGGATGATCCGCAAATCGTCGCAGGCCCGTCTGCATCCGAGGCGCGATTTTGCGCACGTGCGACACCAGATCGCGCTCCTCGTAGATCTTCAGGGTCTCCAAGGCCACTGCCGACGTCACAGGATGCCCGCTGTAGGTGAATCCATGGCTGAACACGCCAATCTTCTCGGACTGCCTGCTCAGCGCGTTGTAGACCTCCTCTGTGACCATCACGGCCCCGATAGGAAGATAGCCGGACGACATGGCCTTGGCGCAGCCGATCATGTCCGGCTTGAGTCCATAGGTCTCGGTTCCCCACATGTTGCCTGTGCGCCCGAATCCGCAGATCACTTCGTCTGCGATCAGCAGCACGTCGTACTTCTTCAGCACCGCCTGGACCTTCTCAAAGTACGTCGCGGGCGGCAGCAGCACGCCGCCCGCGCCCATGATTGGCTCCACGATAAAGGCCGCCACGGTCTCCGGGCCTTCGCTCAGGATGCGCTGCTCCAATGAGCCTGCCATGCGCGTGGCGAACGCTTCCTCGGTCTCTCCTGGCTGCCCAAACCGGTACCAGTGCGGGCAGTCGGTGTGCAGGATATTGGCAAGCGGCAGGTCGAAATCGCGGTGGTTGTTTGCCAATCCGGTGAGGCTTGCGCTGGCCACCGTGACGCCGTGATATGCCTTGGTGCGGCTGATAATCTTCTTCTTCGCCGGACGTCCCAGCGCGTTGTTGTAGTACCAGACCAGCTTGACGATGGTGTCGTTGGCTTCCGATCCCGAGTTCACGAAGAACACTTTGGACATCGGAACCGGAGCGATGCTCAGCAGCTTCTCCGCCAGCTCAATGCCGATATCGTGCGCCTTGTGCGCGAAGGTGTGATAGTACGGCAGCTTGAGCATCTGGCGATAAGCCGCTTCGGCCAGACGCTTTTCGGAAAATCCCAGGCTGACGCACCACAAGCCCGACAGCGCTTCCAGATAGGTTTTGCCATTCTCATCGCGGACGAAAACACCGTCGCCTTCGGTAATCACCAGCGGCCCTTGCGTCTCGTGCAGCTTCAGGTTGGTGTAGGGATGGATGGAGTGAATGTCGCGGCTCGCCGAAGTCAGCATATGAGAAGCATGATAGCCTGTCGGGATGGCGCGCCGTTGGTTTGCTTTCGTTCTGTTCGCCGTGTCCTCATGCTCCGGCAGTGACTTCGCACTGCAAAAGATCGGCGATGGCGTTTGGGCTGCCGTCGTGAACGATGAGGGAAAAGCCGGCGGTAATGCGGGATTCGTTATCGGCGACGACGGTGTCTTGGTGATCGATACGTTTCAAGATCCGGAACCTGCCTCGGCCTTGTTAGCCGAGATCCGAAAGATCACCAAATTACCCATCCGCTTCGTGGTCAACACGCATTATCATCTGGACCATGTGAACGGCAACGACGTATTCGCGGCCGCCGGCGCAGCGATCATCGCGCAGCGAAATGCCCGCGCCTGGATCCGCACGGAAAACATCAAGATGATCGATCCGCCGGTGACGGCGGAGAAGAAGTTGCGTGTCCAATCCATTGCGCTGCCGAATCTGGTTTACGACACAGCGCTCGATCTTTACCTCGGCGCGCGGCGAGTGAACGTCCGATATTATCCCGGCCACACGGGCGGCGATTCCGTGGTTTCGGTGCCGGATGCTCACGTGGTGTTCTGCGGCGATCTGTTGTGGAAGGATCATATTCCGAACTTGATCGACGCATCCACGCCGCAATGGATCCAGACGCTGGACGCAATGCGGAAGGATTACGGTGAGTCGACGTGGGTCCCCGGACACGGCGGCATCGCGAACGCGGCCGATATCGCCAGCTTCCAAAAATATTTAGTGGATCTCCGCGCGAAGGTTCGCGACGCCAACGGCTTAACTGGCGACGCGCTGATGCAGACAATTCTGCCCGGCTTGAAATCACAATACGGCAAGTGGGGATTCTTCGACGACCTGGCGGCGGCCAACATTACAGACACCGCGCAGGAGCTGGCGGGAACCAAGAAGCTTCCCGCGAATTAGTCAAAAATCAAAAGGCACCCACTCCCTCACGGTCGCGGCTCGGACTGTGCATCCGTGCGTTACCGAGCCGCGACCGTAAGGGAGTCGGTGCTTTTCGGTACAATTTGATGACCTATGCATCAACTACGACTTTTGATCGGCATAGCTGTCCTGGCCGGGGCTGCTACACCGCCTAAGGCGGGCGACGTCAGTGATGAGAGAGTCATGGCCGAAGTGTCCACCGGAGCCAACTGGCTGGTGGGGGGGCGCGATTTCAATGAGCAGCATTTCAGTCCGCTGAAACAAGTCACCGATAAGAATATTGGAAAGCTGGGCCTCGCGTGGGCTACCGATATCGAAAGTCCGATGGGACTTGCGACCGAGCCGATCGTGGTGGACGGCGTGATCTACGTCAGTTTGCCCCAATCGCGGGTGTATGCGGTGGATGCGATGTCGGGAAAAGTATTGTGGCGATTCGATCCAAAGGTGCGGTTGGATGTGATGCGGAACTCCTGGTCGGCGCGCTCGAATCGCGGATTGGCGGTGTGGGCGGGCAAGGTGTACGTGGGCACTGGAGATTGCCGGCTGGTCGCGATTGATGCGGCATCCGGAGAGAAGGCTTGGGAATCGCCGGTGTGCGACGGAAGCCAAACCGGAATCACGGGCGCGCCGCACGTCGCCAAGGGCAAAGTCTTCATCGGCTATAACGGATCAGACATCGGAGTGCGCGGATCGGTGGTGGCGTTCGACGCGATGACTGGCAAACAGGCCTGGCGATTCTGGACTGTTCCTGGCGATCCGGCAAAGGGCTTCGAATCGAAAGCGCTGGAGATGGCCGCGAAGACATGGTCCGGCGATAAATGGTGGGAAGTGGGCGGCGGCGATGTTTGGGATCCCATCACTTATGATCCGGTCACCGGGTTTGTGATTCTCGGAACTGCGGGCGCCACGCCGGAAGTTCTCTTCGGCGACAAAGCCGACATGAAAGTGGATGGCGACCGGCTCTTCGCGGGATGTGTGGTGGCGGTCAACGCGGATACGGGCGAGTATGCATGGCACTACCAGACCAGCACCCACACTTATCACAACGAGAACATGCACATTCTGCTGGCGGACATCACGTTTGGCGGCCGGAAGCGGCATGTCGCGATGACCGCGCCGAAGAACGGGTACTTCTATGTTCTGGATGCCGCCACTGGGAAGTTTCTCACCGGGAATGCCATCGCGAAAGTGAATTGGGCCGCATCGTTTGACACAAAAACGGGGCAAGCTGTGGAACTGCCTGAGTCCGCGGATGGACATCGGGCGTTGAGCGGCGGACACAACTGGTGGCCTATGAGCTTCAGTCCGGTCACCGGGTTGGTCTATCTGCCGATGCACGATGTGAAACAGCACACCCTGGCTCCGCATGAGTTTCCGGAAGAGGGGAAACTGCTGGCGTGGGACCCGGTGAGCGAATCGGCGCGCTGGGTTGTGGAGCAGCCCATCGCCACCAATAGCGGCGTTCTTTCCACGGCGGGCAATTTGGTTTTTCAAGGCGAAGGGACGGGAGAGTTCGCGGCGTACTCCGCCGATGGCGGAAAAAAAGTGTGGTCCGTCAATACGGGATCGGCCATTCATTCGGTTCCTGTGACATTTTTGGTGAAAGGCGAGCAGTATGTTCTAGCGCCGGTGGGCTGGGGATCGGCATCCAGATTATTCGCCACCGGAAGCTCGATGGCGACTCCTTCGGCCAAGCGCGGCCCGGCGCGTTTGCTGGCGTTCAAACTCGGCGCCACGACGTCTATGCCCGCTGTCACTACCAAAGTTCCGCCGGTGCCGAAGCCGCCTGAGCAGACCTTCAGCAAAGAAGTAATCAAAGAGGGCGAGGCGCTTTATTCGAAGCACATTTGCTTTGACTGCCATGCGCCGCACGCCGATGGAAGCGGGGCCTGGACCGAAGACGGCGCGATTCCAGATTTACGCTACATGCCCGCGGAATCGCATCGGCAATGGTACGAGATCGTGCTGGCCGGCAGCCATCGCAAATATGGGATGCCGGGTTTCGGGACGCCGCCGGGGTATCCGATTGTGAAGCGGAAGATGAGCAAGGAAGAGGCGGACGCGATTCACGCATACGTCATTGATTTGTCCTGGCAGGCTTATAACGAGGATCAAAAGAAACGGGCGCCCGCGAAGTAAGATTCGAACACCACAAGACGTATCAAAGGCACCGGCGACCGTAAGTACCTACGTCGTAGGATTCTTGCTGTTTCTGGCAGAATATTTTGGTGGCACGCATTTCGACCAATGTCTACAGCCCTGTCGGACGGGATTCGGAAAAATGGCCACAACCGGCCGCTTACACTCGCGGCTGGGAACGAACCTTTTACCGAACCGCGACCGCGAGGGAGCGCTACCACGAGCGCCGCTGTATTGCGTTACGCTTCCTTGCGGTCGCGGTTCGGTTTTGGTTAGGGAGTCGGTGCCTTTTACTTCTGATACACCACGCGCCCCTGCAGCAACGTCATCTCACATTTCAAATTCCGAATCTCATCCGCCGGCATGGTATAAAGATCCCGATCCCAAACAGCAATGTCCGCTTCCTTGCCCGGCTCAATGGATCCAATTTTGTCTTCCAAAAACAACTGACGCGCGGCCCACGCCGTGTACGAACGTAGCGCCGTATGCACGTCCACGGATTCCGCCGTCCCAAACGGCTGTGATCCGTACACGCCCTTCAACGTCTTGCGTTCGATCGAAGCCCAGATTCCATAGCGCGCCGGATACGGCGTCACCGGATAATCCGATCCCCCGCCCCACTGTATTCCCCTCGCCGTAAAAGTCTTCAGCGGGATCAGCCGAAGCGCGCGCTCCGGTCCCAGGTTTCCCGCGTAATTGTCGCCAATCCACCAGGTGAAGGGCGCTTGCAGCTCCGGATATCCGGAATCGTACTCCTTCTGCAATCGCGCCATCACTTCAATGGCGTGATCGGTGGGCTCGTTGCAATGGATGATTCCGTGGCGCATTCCTTTGACCGGTTTCTCTTGCAACACCTGCGCGTAAGTGTCCACCACCCAGTCAATGGCGCGATCGCCGATGGCATGCGTACTCACGTGAACGCCTGCGCCGTGAATCATCCGCACCATCTCGCGATACACTTCCGGATTCGTGTTTGGATAACCCTTGTTCCCGGTGTCCTTGCCGGTGGAGTTCTTGTTCCAATCGTCGTGCATCCAAGCCGTGCGCGCGCCGCCGCTGCCGTCCATAAAAATCTTCACGCCGCCGGAAAGCAACAAACCATCAAAGGATTGCGGAGGCTTGGGCAGTTCCGCAATATGCTTGAGAGCTTCTTGCGCAGTCGCGACGGTCACGCCACCCAGCCACAACGCGAAAATCCGCACACTGAACTTGTGCTCGGCCAGAAGCTCGCGATATAACTTCCAATCCTCGGGAACAATCCCTGGATTCTTGACCGCCGTCATCCCCTCTTTGTTGAAGTCAGCCATGATGCGCAGGAGTCCATTGCGCTGCTGCTCATGCGTGTAGGGCGGAATGAGATGCCGAACCAGATCCTGCGCGGATTCCTTGAACACGCCGGTGGGCTCGCCCTTCGAGTCACGGTCGATGGTCCCGGCAGGCGGATCTTTGGTCTCGCGCGTGATGCCGGCGAGCTTCATCGCGGCGGTATTCGCGGTTCCGTAATGCCCCGTGGTGTGTTCCAGCCACACTGGATTGTCGGGCGCTACTTTATCCAGGTCCGAAGCGTAAAGATATCGCAGCTCGGCGAATTTGCCCTCATCCCAACCGCTGCCGCGCACCCATTGCCCGGGTTTAGAAGTCCGGACCTTCTCCGCCACCAGCTTCAGAACATCCGGAATCTGTTTGATGGATGGATCGCTCACCTCCACGTCGTACAGCACCGCCGCCTCCTGAAAATGGCAATGCGTATCGATGAGCCCGGGTGTTGCGGTTCGGCCGTGCAGGTCGATCACTTGCGCGTTCTTGGCCGCCAGCCTTTTGACAGCGTCATTCGATCCGACGGCAACGATCTTGCCCCCGGCAATCGCTACCGCTTCCGCGATGGAATCCTTGGGGTCCACAGTGAGGATTTTCCCGTTAATCAGAATCAGATCGGCAGTCTGAGCTTGCAACAGAATTCCAGCGGCGCCGTACAAAACGGCCAACAATCGGAGGTGGTTCATTGGTTTTTGATCGTAGCTGGGATTCCTGCCAAAGTCAAAGCGGTCACAACCGTTGAAGTAATTTTTGAACGCATGGGCTAATTGCACCGCAGCCAATGCCGTCAAGCAGAAGCGGACGGTTTTCACCAGCCAGCGGCGATACCAGCCACATCGCGAGCCAACGTCGCGCTGGGAAGATGAGAGCGCATATCCCATGCTTGTCAAATTCTTCGTTGTCCTGCTCGTGGTGTCCACCAGTTGGGCACAAAGCGCGCTGGACACCCAAAAACTTCGCGATGCACAGAACCGGGGCTTCGCGCTGGCCACCGACGCGGCGCTGGGCGGCAATGCGACGATCGAAGCCGTTCTGCTGCCCGCCACTATTTCGAAAGCGCTCTTCGGAAAAGCCATCGCAAACCGCTACGCGGTGATCGAGCTCACGATTTCGAACAAAAGCCACGACGCCGCCATCATTGTTCACAGTATTTTCATCGACTATTCGGATTGGCTGCTCAGCGGAACAACTCACGCCATGGCGGCCGCGGGATTACCCAACCAATCCCAGGAATCCACTATTCCGAGCCAGGTAGCGAGCGTAGAATATCGCATCGCGCGAGGCGAAGCTTTGGATGCGCAGCCGTGGACGCGACGCAACTGGGCCATGCGCAGCCTTCAGTTTCTCGGCGTCGTCGCCACCGGATCCGAGTTCGCCTTCAAAGAAGTGGGAATCGTGAAAGGAATCGGTGCATTCACCGGCCAGTTGGTCCCTGCATCCCAAGCTTTGTGGCCAGACGGAACTGCGGCGCAGTTAGACCGCATCAGCGATTTCGGATTCCGCGCCAACAAGGTCATCCCGAAAGAAGCCTCCGACATCGTGATCGCATTCTTTCCACTCGACCGTTTCATTACGCCCGAGCTGAAGAAATTGTTTCTGGAATCGCCGGCTGTCTTCTTCGTCCCGGCCGCGGCTTTAGTGGATAAAACAGCTCGGGGAAAAATCATCGGTGTGCTTCAGAACTTGATCGGCGCAGGCCAGGTGAGATCCGATGAGAGTGTCGAGTCTCTCTTGTCAAACTCCAAAATAAAAGGTTTACTGGACGGCCTCAGTCTCAGCAAAATTCGAGTCAGAGTTGGCGGGACACTCTCGATGGATATAGATACGGTTCCCGCGAGCGTGGACTCGGTGATCTTCGACAACCCGGATCTTGCCTGGAACGGGAAAAACCCAATCACGGGAATCGCCCAAGGCTCGCTTCTTTCCAATAGCCAACTAGTGATTGCCGAGTCGAAACAATTCGGTATCCAAGTGCAGACCGTCGCGGACCGCTCCACAGGCGAACAACTGCGCTTTACGCTGAATCTGTCGCAAGAGGTGCCAGCCGGAACCGTTCTGCATTTTCACGCAAGCAAGGCGATCAACAACAAGACCGTGGATAGCGCACCAATTCAAATCACGGTTCCAGGCGGCCCGCCAAGGAGATGATCACCGGTCGCTCACGCGAGATAGTTACCGAGCCGCGACCGTAAGGGAGTCGGTGCCGTTGTATCTCACTAAGTCCAAAGATCGGTCACTACTTTGCCCTTCACCAATTCGCGCGGCTGGTTCAGGTGATTCAACACCTGCATATCCGGATCGATCCCCAGCGCGTAATACGTTGTGGCCAGCAGATCGTTCGGATGCACCGGCTTATCTTTGGGCGAAGACGCCGTCTGGTCAGACTCGCCATACTGCGCGCCGCGCGCAATTCCGCAGCCCGCCACCACGGCGCTGTAGCAATAGGGCCAATGGTCGCGGCCATCCGGCGCATTGGAATTGCCCGACGTGCTGACGCCGACGCGCGGGGATCGGCCAAACTCGCCGACCGCCACCACCAGCGTCTCTTTCAACAATCCGCGATCGTCCATGTCTTCGAGCAGCGCCGACAGTCCGCGATCCAACTTCGGGCAATGCAGATTCTTGAGCGGTCCGAAATTCGCGGCATGCGTGTCCCAGGCATCGATCTCCGGATTTCCGTTCGCCACCGCCGGCCAGTTCATCTGCACGAACCGCGTCCCGGCCTCGATCAACCTACGAGAAAGTAACAACCCTTGGCCAAAAGTCGTCATCCCGTAACGCTCGCGCATCTTGTCGGATTCCTTCGCCAGATCGAACGCGTCGCGCGCCTTGCCCGACAAAACCAGATCGAAAGCTTTCCCGTAATATTCGTCGATTGCTTGCGAGTGAAGCGCCTTCTCCAAATCAGGCATGGATCCGTTGATGCCCTTCAACAGCTCGAACCGATCTTTCAACCGATCCGCCCCGATATCCTTGCGCAGCGAAAGATCGTCGATCTGCAGCGGCTTCGCCGGATCCTGATACATCCGATACGGGTCGTACGCTTTGCCCAGGAAACCGGCCGCCCCGCCTTTTCCGATCACGCCCGATTCCTGCAGCGGACGCGGCAGCTCCACAAACGGCAGCACCGCTTCCGTCGGCGGTTTCAATTTCGATACGTGGCTGCCCGCAGTGGGAAAATCCGCGGGACTGGGCGGCTCCAACTGGCCCGATGGCGACACGCGATCCGGCGGATATCCCGTCAGCATCTGATAAATCGCCGCGGTGTGATTGAACAGCCCGTTGGGCGTGTAGCTCATGGAGCGAATCAGCGTGGCTTTGCTGATGGCCGACGCCATCATCGGCATGGTTTCGCTGAAGTTGCGTGCCGGGGATTTTCGTTTTGATGGGCTTGAACTCGCCGCGGATGTTGAGCGGCGCATCCGGCTTCGGATCCCAGATATCGATGTGGCTGGGCCCGCCCTGCAGGAAAACCATGATCACGGATTTCGCGCTACCGAATCCGCGCGAGCCTTCCAGCCTGCTCGCGCCCTTCGCCATGCCCTGCCAGGAAAGAAACTGCGCCAGGTTCAGCCCAAAGAGCCCGATCGATCCGGCGCGAAGAAGTTCCCGCCGCGTCGGTCCTTCGCAGGTATAACAGCGGTGTCCAGGAATTACCAGCATGGAATCCTCCTCAGTAGTTGTACAAAAACGGCTTGCTGTTGACCAGGGCCCACAGCAGATCCTGCGCCAGCGCCGCCCGGCCGCGCGTGCCGGAGCTGAGATACTTCAACCCTTGTTCGGACTCCGCCGCGGTAGGCGTGCGGCTGAAGGAGGCCAGATACAATTCTTCAATTAAATCGCGATCCGATTTTCCGCTGAGAATCGATTTCGCGACGCGCCCATTCCCGCCCGCGACTGCATCGGAAATGGTTTGCCCATTCACCAGATTCAGCGCTTGCGGAAGGCTGATGTCGCTGCGCCGCTCGCATTCGCACGACGATTCGCGCGAGGGACGTCCGAACAAATCCAGAAAACCATCCTTGCCCACGTGCGGATCTGGCAACTGCTCGGCGCGCGTATCCGGCGGCACTTCGGGCAGATCCGGCCGAACCCCAGTGGCCAGCGTCAATGCATCCAGTAGCTCTTCAGCAGCCAACCGGCGCGGAACGGCATGCGAGAAATTGTCACCGTCGCCCGCATTCCATTCGTTGGTCGTCATGCTGGCCTGATAGGCCCGCGAATTCGTGATGGTGCGCATGAGCTGCCGCAGATCGAAGTTGTGATCCAGAAAATCCTTGGTCATTGCGTCCAGCAATGCCGGATTGCTGGGCGGATTCGATGCCCGGATATCATCTACCGGATCGATGATTCCGCGGCCGAAGAAATAGCTCCACACCCGATTCACGGTGGATTTCGCGAAGAACGGATTGTCCCGCGCAGTCACCCATTCCGCCAGCGCCATGCGCCGGTGCGAATCCGATGGAACCGGACCCGTGCTTCCACCGGTTGTTCCATATGATGCGGGCACAATGAAAGCCGGCTTCATCACGCGCCCATCCTTCGGATGCTTCATGTCGAAATCGGCACGTTGGTTGTAGACAATCTCTTCGCCAACTTCATACCCTGGCCGGATTCCGAGCGCCGAATAAAACGCCGACATCTCGTAATACTGGTTCTGCGTCCAGCGCTCGAATGGATGATCGTGGCACTGCGCGCACACCATCCGCACGCCCAGGAAAACTTGCGTGGTCTTCTCCATGGTGGGCTTCGGATCGCGGGTCACCCGGAAGAAATTTGCCGCCGGATTCTGATTCGAGCTTCCGCTGGCAGACAAAATCTCGCGCACCATCTTGTCGTAAGGCTTGTTGGCGGTGAACGATTCGCGAATCCATTCATCGAACTCATAGACGCCTTTTTCGCCCAGATACTTGCGATTCGCTTGCAGCAGATCGCCCCACTTCAAGGTCCAATGATCGATGAACGCGGAGTTGCCGATCAGTTTGTCAATCAATCGGCTGCGCTTCAGCTTCGTCGGCGTCGGATCAGCCACAAAAGCCCGAATCTCGTTCGGCTCCGGCAATTGGCCGGTAAGATCCAGCGACACGCGGCGCAGGAATCCGGCGTCATCGACCATTCCTGAAGGCTGGATCTTCAACCGCTGCAACTTCGCGTCAATCAACTGATCGATGTAATTGTTTTGCGGAAGCTGCTTCCAAGCAAAACCCGGCGCCGGATTCAAAACCGTCACCGGAACCGATGTGAATTTGCCCTGATAACGCACCAGCAATGTCGCTTCGCCGATGCGCGCGCCTTTGATGTCGGCCTTATCGCCCACCAGCGCGACGTCCGGGATGTTGCTATCGATGTTCGCCTCCCGCGTCACATCGCGCGTCCCGCCGTCGTTGAACGTTGCAACGATCTTCACCGTCGCGGTACCGCCCGGTTTGTCCATCAGAATTTCTTTGGGTTCACATCGAGCGCCTTCACCGAATCTTTCGCCGGATCGCCAAACGGAACTCCCTGCGCGATCCAGTTATAAATGATCTTGTAGTAATCGGAATTAACCTCGAAGCGCAGCCCGCCGCCATGCGCCACCTGCTGCGTCGGCTTGGTGAGCATCAGGCTGCGTCCCGGATCTGCCCGATTGAATCGGCGTCCTCCCAGATCATAGAGCAGCGCCTCGTAATCAAATTGCGGATCGTAACCGCGCAGCGAGAGCTTAAACCCGTTCTTGCCCTTGGCCGCGCCGTGACAAGTGCCGGACATGCAGCCCGCTTTGCTGAGAACCGGAGCCACGTCGCGCACGAAATTCACTGGAGGAGCTTCGCTTGCAGCAAACAAAGTGAAAGCAGCGAACATCGATGTCGCCGCCACGAACGGAATCGCAAATCTCATTTGTTTGTCCCTCCCGTTACTTCGAACGCAATCGGCCGGGAAACGATCATTTCCTCGCCGCCGTCCGTCTTCAGCATGCCATTAATATAAAGGTCGTAGCGAGCCGGATCGGTAGCTTTCGTCGTATTGACGATGAATGTCCCACCCTTTTCCGACTGCTTCATATCCGTAACGCGAATATCGCGCGCTCCCACAATTTCCACATCCACTTCTTTCGGCGGCGTGCCAGCCTTCAGATTCCAGGTGTACTCAAACTCGTAGCGTCCGCCCTCTTCCAATTGCTTTCGACCGGTTTCCTTCACTTCGAGCGTCGCGGGAGGCGGCTCAGAGATCGCCGCCGGAAGATCGAAGTTGAGCCAGGATGCCGAAACCGCGCGTTGGCGATCCACCACGCCTTGCTCCGTAGCTCCAGTGACGCGCACCAGCATGCCGGGCGTGCGCGCGCGCCGTCGGATGAGCGTGCCATTCGCGAGCTTGCCTTCGCCCCACACCACCAGTTGCCGCGCGGACAATTCCACATTCTGCGCCGCAGTGAGAGTCAGGATGCCTTCGCGATTGAAGCTGCGGTTCGTGCCGATGACAATCTCGCGCGGGATCAATCCGCCGTCTACCTGAATTCCCTTCGGAAGATCGGGAATGGTCAGCCGGATGGGACCGTCATAGCCTCGCCGATCCGCCACCACGCTCAGCATCGCGGTGCCGCCTGCGGGAATGTTCACGTACGGCTCGCCCAGCGACAGGCGGAAATCCTCGGCTTCTTTGCGCGTGCTCAAGCGATAACCATACAGCGGACCGCCCCGCTCAGCCAGGTCCTCCACCGTCACGTAAATCTCGTGCGCATCTTTGGGAACGGTGAGATTCAAGAACGGATCGCTGCTGGTGCGGCTGCTGCCCTGGATGGCGAAAACATCTTCGGGAAGCGGCTTGTCGCCGGCCGAGTCGAGCTTCTTGCCGGAAGAATCATATACAGTAATGATGCCTTCCAGCAGCGAAGTTCCGAGCTCGCGAGCCTGCAATTCGAACAGCAGATTCTCGCCAGGCTCCACAGCGATTTTGTACCGATCGATTTGCCCCGGCTTCGACTAGTCGCGCATTCATCACGCTCGGAACCGGAAGCGCGCCGTTCTCAACAGGTCCGGTCAGTTCCGGCAGATCGCTCACCGCGAAGGTCACCGGAAGCACGGGAGAATCGGGCAGCGAGATGGTGGTCACGCGATCTTCCGCGGAAAGCTTACTAAGGTCCACCGATGTCTTCACAGGCGTCTTGAGGCTCGATCCAAAAAAGGTCACCTCGGTCGCTTCACCGCGCTTGCCGCCCAACGGAAAGATTCCGTCCGCGTACGCGTAGTTGCCCATCTTCAAGCGATAAAAATTCTGAGTCTGCTTGCTGAAGCGCGCATCGTGCACTTCCACGTAGTAGCTGCCTTCGCGCGGGAAGGTGAAATCAATCCGCGCATCCAATCCCGCACCCGGCGCATCGTCGCTGATAGCAAGCTGCTTGCCGCTGCCATCCAAAATGCGCAGTACCGGATCGATGGCCGATCCGCAGCGCCTGGCTTCCACTTCGAAAACTCGCCGCTCGCCCGCTTTGCCGGAAACCCGGAACACATCCCGTTCAGGTCCACGTAGTGTACCGTTCACCGTGACCGGCGCCGCTTGGATCGGCTCCGCGGTCTCGATGGAATCGTTGAGATGCGGGCGCGCGTAGGGCCGCGACTCTTCTTCTGTCACTTCCGGGAATGTCCCAACGGTGAACAACAGAACGTTCGAAATTCCCTTCGGTGACTCGATGCGGATGGGATAGACACCGGGCGCGACATCGGATTTCGGCTCGACCAAAAATTCAATGGATCGCCCGGGCATGGCCGCTGCATCGGCCTTCACCAACGTGAACGACGCCGGCAGCGTGGAGAATATTCGAGCGTCCGATGGAAGATCCCGGCCCAGGATGCTAAGTGTGAACGGGTGCCCGCGCTCGGCCCCGCGCGGCTGCAACTCCGTAATTACCGGCGCTCCTGCGAATGCCGCTTGGCACAAGAGCGCAGCGAAAACAAAACCTCTCCTCATCGCTGGCTCCTTAAATTTTCCGAAATCGGTACCGGAACAAACTCCTTCACCAATTCCCCGGTTCCCACCCGATACAACCGCACCTCGCCGTCGAACCCACCCGTCGCCAGCATCTGCCCATCCGGACTGAACGCGACCGCATAAATTCCCGCCCGATGACCCTTGCACGCCGCCGTTCGCTTCCCGGACTCCGCGTCATATAGAGTGACTTCCGGCGCAGCCCCACCCACCGCGATATGCGCGCCATCGTCGGACCAAGCCAGCGCCGCGATCGAGCCATCCTGCCGTTCTAGTTTGCGGATGAGCGTGCTGTCGTCGGCAATCTTCATGTTCTGCGGCCGATCCATCTTATATATGTAGGGCACGCGATCCTCGCCGCCAATGACAATGACATCCTTGCTGGGATGCCGCGCGATGGCGGCCAGTTCGCCGCGCAGCAGATTCACGTTTTCCAGAAACGCGCCCGATGTTGCATCGGTGAGCTTCGCCGCGCGGTCGCGCCCCGCGGAAACAATCCTCTTCCCGTCTACGCCGAATACCGTGCCGAGCACCCAATTCTCGTGATTCCCGATCTTGAAAATTTCCTTGGCGCTCGCTGCGTCCAGTATCCGGACGGAATTGTCCGTGCATCCAACTGCGATCCTCGACGCATCCGGCGAGATGGAAGCACCGAACACCGTATCCCCGGTCAGAGTCAGCGAGCGTTTCAGCTTTCCGGCGGCAACATCCCAAATTTGAACTTCGCCGAACAGCGACGCCGTGCCTCCGGCCGCAACTAACAACGTGCCGTCTTTCGAAAAAACCAGCGACAGGATGCGATCCGAAAGTCCGGGCAGCCGTTGCGGCGGAGCCTCCCCGTCCAAAGAATGAATCAGGATTTCGCGGTTGCCGGAAACGGCCAGCCTCTTGCCATCCGGTGAAAACGCCAGCGCATTGATCACCGGCGGCTGAATGTAGACGATCGGTTTGTCCCATCCTTTGCTTCGGCGGGCGTATCATCTTTCGCTCCGGCCGCGATCCAGGTGCGAATCAGTTCGATCTGATCCGCCGGAAGCGGCGGCTGACCCAGCGGCATTTGCGGTTTGCTATCGCCCGTGATGTACCCGAGCAGCGTGCCAGCGCCAGGCCCATGTTTCCCGCCCGCCTGAAAGCCCTCGAACGTCGTGAGATCAAGATTGGATGACTTGAGATTCGGCTGATGACAGCCCTGGCATTGCCGCTGGAGGATGGGCCGTACGTCGCGAAAGTAGCTGGTATCGGCAGCGAATGCCGCACTTACCACCAGCAACGCGCCCACAACACGAGTAAACGCCATTCCGCATTTGATTATATGGCAATCAGCACGTGATAGCAGGTAGGGCGGACCCCCTGGTCCGCGCGGGTCCCCCCGGACCCGCTCTTCAAAAGCCGACGAGGGTGTCGGCTGCGGACCAGGGGGGTCCGCCTCACGAAGTACAATTGGGATTCCGACGCTTCTGAAGGAGTCAACCAATGCAGACCGATCTCACCCGGCGTAAGTTCGTCCACGGAGTCGCGGGAGTTTCCGCGGCGCTAGCCACGCGAGGCCGCATTCTCGGTGCGAACGATCGCATCAACGCCGCCGTCATCGGACTCGGCACGCGCGGCTCCTACCTGTTCCAAATGGCTCTGCATCGCGCCGGCGAGAAGAACGATGTCGCAGTTGTTGCGCTTTGCGATGTCTACCAGGCCCGCCTTTCGCGTGCGTCGAAAAAAGCTCCGGACGCCAAGCAATACACGCATCACCAGGAGCTTTTCGATCGCAAAGATATCGATGCGGTAATGATCGCCACACCCGACCATTGGCACGCCCCTCTCACGCTGCTCGCGTTGAATCGCGGCATCGACGTGTACTGCGAAAAGCCCATGACGCACACCATCGAGGAAGCAGCGGTGGTGGCCGCGGCGGTGCGCGAAAAGAAGCGCGTGATGCAGATCGGCGTGCAGGCGCTCTCCTGGGCGCGCTGGCACAAGATCCGCGACACCGTGCAAGCCGGAACGCTGGGTCAGGTGGTGGCCGTGCAAGGAACATATAGCAGGAACAATCCGAAGGGCGATTGGAATTGGGACATCGCGCCGGACGCCGGCCCGGATGCCAGCGGCGATGCGCACATCGATTGGAAACAGTGGCTGGGCTCCGCAACGCAGCGCCCCTTCGATGCCGATCGTTTCTTCCGCTTCCGCAAGTATTGGGATTATTCCGGCGGCATCGCCACCGATCTGCACTATCACATCGTGGCGCCCTTCCATCTCGCGCTTGAAAACGAACATCCCACGCGCGTTTCCGGCATGGGCGGACTATGGGTCTACAACGACGGCCGCGAAGTTCCGGATACATTTCTCACCGCAGCCGACTATCCCGGCAAATATTCCATGCTCGTGCAATCTTCGCAAGTGAACGAAATCGGCCCGTTGCTGACGCTGCGCGGCACGCAGGCGACTGTGCATCTCGGAGACGAATGGGAAGGCCCGCAAGGCCGCAATACCAACATCGCGCGCATCGTGCCCGAAACGCCGTACAAAGACGAATTCCGCAAGAAGTGGGGCAAAGGACGAAATCGTACTGGAAGACGTGGGCAACGAAGGCGACCAAAAACACGTGGACAACTTCTTCGATTGCGTCCGATCCAGGCAACAACCCAACTGTCCCGCGGATCTGGGACACAAAGTCATGACCACCATCGATCTTTCGGTGCGGTCGTATCGCGAGAACAAAGTTTTTGTGGTGGATCGATCCAGCGGGCGCATTCTGAACGCATAACAATTCCCTAATCAAAGAGGAGCTATGGCAACTGGCAGAGTAAAGGTCGGAATCATCGGATCGCAGTTCGAAGCCGATATCCATGCGGCATCGTTTCAGATCATGCCGGAGGAAGCGGAAGTAGTGGCGGTGGCATCGCCAACGTCGGGACACGCGCAGGAGCTGGCTACGCGCTACGGCATTCCGCGCGTATTCACCGATTATCGCGAAATGTTGAAGGAACCCGATATCGAGATGGTCACCATCACGGCGCCTAACTCGCTGCACAAGCAGATGACGTGCGATATCGCGCGCTCGGGCAAGCACGTGGTTTGCGAAAAGCCGCTGTGCATGACGCTGGAAGAAGCGGACGAAATGATCGACGTCTGCCGCCAGCAGGGCATGCTGCTGATGTACGCCGAGGAATTATTCTTCACGCCGAAATACGTCAAGGCCAAGGAAATGGCGGACCAGGGCGCGTTCGGAAAAGTCCATCTGGTCAAGCAAAGCGAAAAGCATTTCGGTCCGCACGGCGATTGGTTCTGGGACGTGGAGCGTTCCGGCGGCGGCGTGTGGATGGACATGGGCTGCCACGGAATCGCGTTCTGCTACTGGTTTCTAGGGCGTCCGAAGGTGGAATCCGTTTACTGCCAGATGGGCACCTACGTTCACACGGACAAAACCATCGGCGACGACGAAACCATCGGCATCATCGAATTCGCCAACGGCGCCGTGGGAATGGTGGAGAACAGTTGGGCCAAGCGCGGCGGCATGGACGATCGCATTGAAGTCTACGGCGACAAGGGCGTCTCCTACGGCAATCTGCACATGGGCAACGCGCTGCCCACTTACAGCGAAACCGGCTACGGATACGCGGTAGAGAAAGCCCCGTCCACCAGCGGCTGGAGCTATCCGGTATTCGACGAGCTTTGGAATTACGGCTTCCCGCATGAGATGCGCCACTTCGCGCGCTGCGTCCGTGGCAAGGAGCAGTCGCAGGCCACCGGCGAAGATGGACGCGTGGTGCTGGAAATTATCTGCGCGGGCTACGCATCGGCGGGACAAGGCTCCAAGATCGCGCTGCCGTATCAGCCGAAAGGATTGCGCAAGCCGATCGACGGATGGCGCGGCGTTAAGAAGGCGAAATGAAGCCAACCATCATGCTGGATAACATCCGCAACCAGCCGCAATCGCTGCGGCGCCTCGCGGATTATCATTTCGGAGATGGCGCGAAAGAACTGAAAGAGGCGGCTAAGGCCATCCGATCCGCCGGAAGCGTCATCTTCACTGGGATGGGCAGTTCTATGTCGGCTGCGATCCCTGCCGCGTATTATTTGGAATCGCACGGATTCGCCGCGGAAGTTGTGGAAACATCCGAATGGCTGCATTTTGGAGCCGGATGGCCGCGCGCCGGCGCCGCGGTTCTGGTTTCGCGATCCGGCGAGACCATTGAGATCGTGAAGCTGCTGCCGAAAGCCTCAGCCGCCGGTCAAACCATCGGCGTCACCAACGTGCGCGGAACCAAGCTCGATAAAGATGCGAAACATTCCATCTTCATCAACAGCGACGCCGACCGAATGGTGGCCATCCAAACGTACACCGGCACCATGGCGACTCTGTTGTTGCTGGCCGCGGCAGTGGTGGAAGAACCCGAGGCCAAGTGGCGTGCAGCGCTCGCGGGCGCGACGGATGCGCTTCAAAAAGCCATCGAGCTGGAAGAAGCGCAGAGCGAAGCCTGGAACGAATTTCTCTCAGGCGCCGAAGTTGTGCATCTCGTGGGACGCGGCCCTTCGCTCTCTACGGTCCGCGAAGGCGCGCTGCTTTTCAACGAAGCGGCCCGCATGCCATCGGCCGGAGTGTCCGCCGCGCTTTTTCGGCACGGACCGGTAGAAATCGTGGACAAACGTTTCCGTGCCATCGTGTTTGCATCGCAGGCGGCTACTCGCGACATCGATCTGGCGTTGGCCAGCGATATCGAAGGCATGGGCGGTCGCGCGCGAGTATGCCAGGCCCTCGGGGTGCCTTCGCCCTTTGAGCCGATGGTCGAAATCGCCTCGGTACAAATCGCGTCCTGCCGTTTGGCGGAAGCGAAAGGCATTGATCCGGGCGATTTCCGCTACGCCACGCTAGTAACAACTTCCGAAACCGGTTTCGCCAAGCCGTGACGCAGTTCGCCCTCGGCGTTGACATCGGCGGCACCAACACCAAGGTCGCGCTGGTGAACGATTCCGGCGACGTGGCTGGAATCGAGAGATTCCCAACCGGCCTCGATCACGCGGCGTTGATCGCAAACATTCGCGAAGCGGCAAATCGATGCCGGGGCGATTCCCTAATTCTGGGCGCGGGAGTCGCAGTCGCGGGATTCATCAACGCCGCGCACGATCGGCTGAGTTATAACCCGAATCTGGAATGGCTGGTGGACTTTCCTCTGCGCGATGCCATCGCTGATGCGCTGGGCGTGGAAACAACGCTCGAAGTAGATTCGAACGCGTCGTGCCTGGGCGAATATCGCTTCGGATCCGGCCGCGGCTCGGAGCGCTTCCTGTGCCTGGTCTCAGGCACAGGACTCGGAGTAGGAATGGTGATCGATGGCGCGCTGGTCCGCTTCATGGGCGAATGCATCGGCGACGCAGGCCACGTTGTCGTGGATCCGAACGGCCCCGAATGCCCCTGCGGCGGCCGCGGATGCGCGGAGGCCATGGTCTCCGAGCGCACCATCGTTCAAAATGCACAGAGCGGCGCGACACTTCGAGACGTGATGGAAAATGCGCGCCAAGGCAACGCGCGATGCGATAGCCGTACTAGCAGCCGCGGGACGAGCGCTAGGCGTAGCAATGGCGTCCCTATCTCAGATCTTTTTCCCGGATCGCATCGCCCTTGCCGGTGGTTTAGCCGAAGCTGACAACTTCGTCCTCCCAGCCGCCGAAGCAGAATTCCGCCGCACAGTAAATTCAGAAGCGCGAGCGCAGGTGAAAGTAGTGAAAGCGGTATTAGGTTGGCGAGCAACCGTAGTAGGCGCCGCCGCGCCTTGGTTTCGGTGACGGATGCGCTTCATCTTGATCGCCTTGGCTATTCCGGCTATTCCGCCGAATCCGGATCGCTCTGCATAGCGCCAGCCATCTTTGATCCGAAAAACGCGAGCGCCCCAGGCTTGTACTGCGAGCCTGAAAAGCTGTCCGTGAAAATCGACGCGCAGCTTCGAAACTGGCCCCTCAAGGAAAGCCTCAAGGTGACAGGATTTGACTTGACCACTCGCTACAGAGTGACGGTCCTTTGCGATCGCAAACCACAACAGTCCTTCACTTTTCGCTTTTCGGAATACAAATCAAAACAACTCTGTCTTTTCCTCAACGATCTCTATAGAACCGTTCAACTTTCGGAACAAAAGGCTGCTCCCTGGTGCAAATGCCAATAGCCGCGAAAGAGTCCAACCGAACCGCGACCGCAAGGGAGCGTCGGAGTGGCCCTGGTATCACGCTCCCTCGCGGTCGCGGTTCGGTTACAATCGCTACTAGTTCCGCGGCCCACCCGACACCCTCCCCCGAACCCCCTCTAACTCCTTCCGGCACTGCCCCGCACCGGGCGCCAACCGGCACGCGATTTCCAAATGCGCCTGCGCTTCCTTCCACAGACTCAATCGTTCGTCCGCGATTCCGAGCTCGTATTGCGACACATAATCGTCCGTCGCAACCGCCACCACCCGCTCGAGCTGCGACCGCGCTTGTCGATACTCCCGCTCTTGCAAATAACAATCGCCCAAATCCCGCCGGGCCAGCGTATTCTTCGGATCGCGCGCCAGAAGCTGCTGTAGCGCGCCGATAGCTTCGTTCATGCGCCGCTCATACAAAAGCACCATGGCCCGTTCGTAAAGCTGGAACTCCGGCAGCCGGTCCTTTGGATCCGCGCCCGATCCCCCTAGCTTCACACCCGGCCCCGGCGCAAGATAGCCGAGCGAACCAAGCAGCGCGCGCGTCTCCGGTGTGATGTTACCCGGCGGCGCGGCCTTTGTTCCGTATCGCGCCAGCATCTTCCCCAACTCCCCACGCAGCCGCTGCGCTTCCGCCGGATTCTTCGCCACCATGTTCACCTTCTCCCCCGGATCATCCCGCAAATTGTACAACTCGGGTCTCGGGGCCTCGATGTATTTGAAATCGCCAACGCGCAAGCTTCTGAGCGGCGCCCAGCCGAAAGAATCGTGCGCATGCAGGCTCTCCGCATAAATCGGGTGCTCCGCGCGCTTCAACAAACTCGCGCCCTCAAACGACCCCTCCGCCGGCAGCTGCAGAAAATCCAGAATCGACGGCGCCACATCTACTAACGCCGCACCCTGCTCCGTTCGCGGACCTAACGGCCGCGCGCCATCCGGCCAGTGAAAAATCAGCGGAACCGCCAGCGTGCTCTGGTAGATGAAATAACCGTGGCTCGCCTCGCCATGTTCGCCCAAGCTCTCGCCATGATCCGAGAGCAGCACCACCAGCGATCGATCCCACCATCCACCCTTCATCAGCGCTTTCCGGAGCGTGCCCAATACCTGATCGGTGTAGCGGATCTCCGCATCGTAGCTGGCCAGTTTGTAAGGCTTGTGTAGATCGTAGAGGTGCAAGAAACAAAACACCGGCTGCTCTCGATTCGCTGCCAGCCAATCCATTGCCGCATGCACCACCAACGCCCCATCGCGCCGGTCCTTCGCCCCGTAAGCATTGCGCGACGCCCCGCCAAAAAACATCGAGCCGGATAGCGGCGAGAATGCCTCAAACTGGAAAGGGCTGTCGTAAAAATCGAAACCCTGATCCAGCCCCATCTCGCGCTCCAGAAAAACGCTGGCTACGAAACCCGCCGTCTTGTAGCCATGCGCTCGTAACACCGATGCCAGCGTGACCGCGCCCGCCGGAACGCGTTCGGCGTTTTCCTCAATCCGGTCTTGAAATGGATACCTGGACGTGAAAAGCGCGGTGTGCGACGGCAGCGTCAAAGGAATCTGTGAATCCGCGTGCACGAAAAGCGTCCCCTGATCCGCGAATGCGTCCAGATTCGGCGTCTGGACGGCCCGGTATCCATACGCACTCAGGTGATCGGCACGTAACGTATCGATCGAAATGAGAATCACAGAAGTAGGGGGCCCAGAAGCGGCATTCCCGAGACCAGTCAGCGCCGCGAATAAAGCTGCTATCCTGGTGCGCCAACGAAATGGATAGAACCCTGAAATCATCTGAAACCCGATGAGCCGGTACATCCGTCTAAAATGGGTTGTACCTTCCCTATTAATTTGAATATGTCACCGATTCTAGCCCACGGCGCGTCCGGCCCGGCCCTTCTGGGCATCCGATGAATCCATCTCGCGCGCTTCTTCCAATCCTAGCGCTCGCGTGGCTTCTCAGCTCCTGCCGCGCGCCTACGGATACCAAAGCCGCAACCAATGCCGAGAGCCAGACACCTCAGCCCGGGCTATTCACGGTGTCGAACGACCAGCTTCCCCATCTGCGGATCGTTCCAGTACGAACCTCCACTTGGTCCATCGCGATCCACACCACCGGCACAGTGGATTGGGACGCCGACCACACCACCCAGGCCATCACACAGGTCAACGGACCCATCACCCGCATTCTAGTGGACACGGGTGCACGCGTGAAAGCGGGCGATCCTTTACTGTACGTTGCGAGTCCGGACGTATCCAACGCGATCTCCACCTACAGAAAAGCGCGCAATCAGGAAGAACAAGCCCAGCGCACCATGAACCGCACCAAGGAATTGTTGGATCACGGCGCCGCCGCACAAAAAGATTTGGAAGCCGCGCAGGCGGACTTCAACGATGCGTCCACCGATGTCCAAAACAGTCTGCAGGCTTTGAAAATCTTCGGCGTAAGCAAGCAGGAAATCGATCAGGCGGAGCGCCAGAATATAGCCATTAGTCCGGAGCTGGCGGTCTATTCGCCGATCGGCGGCATCATCGTGCAGAAGCTCGTTTCGCCTGGCCAACTCATTCAGGCCGGCGCGACTACCTGCTTCATGATCAGCGATGTTTCCACAGTCTGGGTACAGGGCCACATCTTTGATCATGACCTACCCTCGGTCCATCTGGGCGATAGCGCGGAGGAAGGCAATCCCGCTTTCGCGCAGAAGTTCCACGGCGTGGTTTCCTACATCGGATCCATGGTGGACGCCGCCACGCGCACCACGCCCGTGCGCATCGTCACCGAAAATCCGGGAGGACTTTTGAAGAAGGACAGTTTCATCGACGCCGTCATTCACACCCGAACGCAGCAGAATGTCCTGACCGTGCCGGTCTCAGCCGTGCTGCACAATGAGCAAAACGAACCGTTCGTATATGTCGAGGTGCAGCCGGGCAAATTCGCACAGCGCCTAATCACCGCGGGCGCGCAGCAGAATGACCAGCAAGAAGTATTAAGCGGACTCAAAACGGGGGAAAACGTAGTCGCCGAGGGTAGCGTCTTTTTGCAGTTCGCAAACAGCTACCAGTAAATCCTATTCATGATTGCGCGCATCGTTTCTTTCGCCCTTTCGCAGCGGTTCCTGGTAGTAACGGCCTCCATCATGCTGATGATCTGGGGCGTCATTTCTTTCCGCAATCTCCCCATTGACGCCTACCCGGATCTTTCCCCTCCCCACGTCGAGATCATCACGCAATGGCCCGGACACGCGGCCGAAGAAGTGGAGCGGCTCATCACCATCCCCATCGAGCTCGAGATGAACGGCATCCCCAAACTGGATGCGCTGCGTTCCATCTCGCTCTACGGACTTTCCTCGGTGCAGATGAATTTCCAATACAGCACCGATCCCTACTTCGTCCGCGAGCAGGCCTTCGAACGCGTGGCCGATGCCACCGTCCCGCAAGGCGTCACGCCTTCGCTCTCGCCGTTGTTCAGTCCCAGCGGCCTGATCTACCGCTACGTGCTGCAGAGCACGGATCACTCGCCGCAAGAACTGAAAACCATTGAGGACTGGGTGCTGGAACGCCGCTACCGTTCCATCCAAGGCGTCGCGGACGATTCCGGATTCGGCGGCACCACCATGCAGTATCAGGTGCTGCTGGATCCGAACAAGTTGTTTTCCTACGGTATCCCGATCGCGCAAGTGGTGCAGCAGCTGGGCAACAACAACGCCAACGCGGGCGGCGGATTTTATTCGCAAGGCGGACAGTTCTACTACATTCGCGGACTGGGCCTGGTGCGAAACACAGCCGACATCGAAAATATCGTTCTCAGCACCCACAACGGCATTCCTGTCTACGTCAAAGATGTCGCCAAAGTAGAAATCGGCCACGCCGTTCGCCTCGGCGAGTTCGGATTCATGCACCAGGATGACGCGGTGGAAGGCGTCATCTTAATGCGCGTCGGCGAACAAGCCCAGGTGATTCTCAACAAGGTTGAGAAGATGACCGATGAGCTGAACCATCATGTGCTGCCGCCCGACGTGAAAGTAGTCCCCTACTATGACCGTCAATATTTAATCGAAGAAACCACCCGGACGGTAGAGCGCAATCTCTTGCGCGGTATGGCCGTTGTGTTGGTGATTCTCGGTCTTCTGCTCTTCAGCGTCCGAACCGCGCTGATCGTCGCCGCCACAATTCCGTTCTCATTGCTGTTCGCATTCATTTGCCTGGATTGGCGGCACATCCCCGCGAATCTTCTCTCCATCGGCGCCATCGATTTCGGAATCATCGTGGATGGCTCGGTTGTCATGGTGGAAAACATCTTCCGGGAAATCGCCGCTCGCGAGGGCGAGGATTACAATCTCATCGGCGTCATCCGCGCCGCCGCGCACGACGTCGAGCGCCCCATTTTTTACGCCGTCTCGGTGATCATTGCCGGTTACTTGCCCATCTATGTTCTGAGCGGACCTTCCGGCAGGCTCTTCCAACCGATGGCGGATACCATGTCCTTCGCGCTGGTAGGCGCCCTGCTCTGCGCTCTGACTCTGTTACCCGTGTTGTGCGCCTATTTCCTGCGCAAGCACGTGCATGAGCCCGAAGTCCGCTTCTTCGAATACATCCGCTCCGGCTACGGCAAAATCCTGGGCGTTTGTCTGCGTAACCGGGCCATCACCGTCATCGTGTGCCTTGTGGTTTTCGGCGCATCGCTGCTGCTCATCCCATCCATCGGCGGAGAATTCATGCCGCATCTGGATGAAGGCGCGCTCTGGGTCCGCGCCACCACGCCTTACACCATCTCCTTCGACGAAGCCTCCAAACTTTCGCCGCAAATCCGAAATATTTTGCTGAGCTTTCCCCAAGTCACCACCGTCGCGAATGAATTGGGGCGTCCCGACGACGGTACGGATTCCACCGGCTTCTACAACAACGAGTTTTACGTCGGACTCAAACCCTATTACGACCCGGCCTGGGGCGCGGGCATCGCCACCAAGCCCAAGCTCATCGAAGCGATCAACAAAAAGCTCTCTACCTTCCCGGGAATCATTTTCAATTACACCCAGCCCGCCGAAGACGCCGTGGATGAAGCCGAAACTGGATTGAAAAGCGCGCTCGCCGTGAAGATTTTCGGATCCGATCTCAACGTTCTGGAAGACAAAGCCAAGCAAGTGAAGGATGTCATTTCGAAAGTGCCCGGAATCGGCCACATTGTTCTGGTGCGCGAGCTCGGCCAGCCCAGCCTCACCATCGTGCCGGATCGCGCCAAAATCGCCCGCTACGGTCTGAACGTTTCAGACGTGAATACGTTAATCGAAACCGGGCTTGGCGGCACCGCGACAACGCAAGTAATCCAAGGCGAGCGGCAGTTCGATCTGGTGGTCCGGATGCAAGAGCCATATCGCAAGAACATGGACGCCATCAAGAACCTGCTGATCGCCACGCCGGACGGCCAGTTTCTCCCCTTGAGCCAGTTCGCCGATATCAAAGTGGAAAACGGCGCGTCGTTCATTTATCGCGAGTCCAACTCCCGCTACATCGGCATCCAATTCGCCGTGGATGGCCGCGACTTGCCAGCGCCGTGGGAGAAGCGCGAAAGAAGGTGGCGGATGCGGTGAAACTCCCCATCGGTTACACCTTCGATTGGGGCGGCGAATACAAAGATTACCTGGCATCTATCGAGCAGATGAAAATCATCCTGCCGCTCACGGTACTGCTGATCCTGCTCATCCTTTTTGCGCTGTACGGAAATCTGAAATTCCCACTGATCATCCTGCTCAGCGTCCTGATGACGGAACCGGTCGGCGGCTTGTTGGCCTTGTGGTGGACCGGTACGAACTTCAGCGTATCGTCGATGCTCGGCTTCGTAGCGCTGATGGGCGTCGCGGTGCAGACCAGCGTCATTCTCTACTCCTTCATCAACAAACTGCGTCAGGAAGGCCGCGACATCGCGAGCGCCACGTTCGATGCGTCCCTGCTCCGCCTGCGCCCGATTCTGATGACCGCCTTGGTGGCCTGCTTCGGATTACTGCCGGCCGCGCTCTCCACCGGAATCGGCAGCGACTCGCAAAAACCGTTCGCAATCGTGATCGTAGGCGGCCTCTTGTCGCGCCTGCTTCTGTCGATTTTCCTCGCGCCGGTTCTTTATTCCTTGGCCGCACGCGATGGCGACGTCGTGCAGGTCTGATTTGGAGTCGTGCATGCTAGTAGGGTGACCAGCATCACCACAGGCGTAGCGCTCCAACTCGACGGCGTTCGCAAGGTGTTCGATAATCAGCGCGTCGTTATCGCCGGCATGGATCTTAAAATCGATCCCGGCGAATTCCTCGCCGTGCTGGGACCTTCCGGCTGTGGCAAATCCACGCTGCTGCGCATGATCGCGCAGCTCGCCGAACCGGACGCCGGCCACATCCGCATGGAACCGGACGGCGAACCATTCCACACCGCCTTCGTTTTTCAGGACGCGCACCTGTTGCCTTGGCGCGACGTGCTCTCGAACGCCGCCCTACCGCTGGAACTGATGGGCGAGGCGAAAGTCACCCGCGACGAAAAGGCCCGCGCCGTGCTGGAACAAGTGGGATTGCTCGATGCCCTGGATCGCTATCCAGCCGAGCTATCCGGCGGAATGCGCATGCGCGTCTCGCTCGCGCGCGCCCTGGTCACCGAGCCGCGCCTGCTGCTCCTCGATGAACCCTTCGCCGCGCTCGACGAAATCACGCGCTTCCATCTGGATGTCCAGCTTCGCCAACTCTGGCAGCGCCGCGGCATGACCGTGATCTTCGTCACGCACTCCGTCTCCGAAGCCGCCTTCCTGGCCAACCGCGCCGTCGTTCTCGGCCGAAATGGCGCGGCAATTAAGCTCGACCGTAGATTGGAACTGCCCGCCATCCGCAACAACGAGCTCCGCGGCGATCCCAAACTGGGGCAAGAAATGCGCCTATTGCTCGGAGCGATCGAAGAATGAAATTCCTCGCCCCGCTAATTCCTCTGGTGCTTCTGACCACGATCACCGAGTTTCTGGTGCGAGTAGGATTCGTCCGCGCCTACCTGATTCCCGCTCCCTCCGCCGTCTTCCGCGCCATGATCGATGGCCGCTCGGAACTGCTACAAGCTCTGCTATCCACATCCGCCGGCTCGCTCGCCGGATTCAGCCTGAGCGCGCTGACCGGAATCGCTATCGCAATATTCTTGTCCTCCTCGCGCGGCATCCAACGCGCCTTTTATCCCTACGCGATTTTCTTCCAGACCGTCCCGCTCATCGCCGTCGCACCTCTCCTGGTCATCTGGTTCGGCTTCGGCCTCCAGACCGTAATCGCCTCGGCCTTCGTAGCATCGGTGTTTCCGGTGATCGCCAACACACTCAGCGGAATCCTTTCCACCGACCCGCCGTTGCGCGATCTGTTCAAACTCTACGGCGCATCGCCGGTGGTCACACTCTTCAAACTGCGCCTTCCCGCCGCGCTCCCGCAAGTATTCACCGGACTCCGCGTCTCCGCCGGACTCGCCGTGATCGGCGCCATCGTCGGCGAATTCATCGCGGGCGGCGGACTCGGCTCCGTAGTAGAAACCGCCCGCACCCAACAGCGCATCGATAAAGTATTCGCCGCCGTCCTGCTGGCAAGCCTGCTAGGCTTAGCCCTCTTCGGATTAATCAATCTCCTAAGCCACCTAACCCTCCGCCGCTGGCACGCCTCCGAGCAGTAACCGAACCGCGACCGCAAGGGAGCGCTACCACGACAGATCAACCTTGCAAACAAGCGACAATCAGAAAATGCCCTTGCGCCGAGCCTTCCTGAAATCCGCTGTCCCCGCCCTAGCGATCCTAACCGCCTGCACCAAATCCGCGCGACAAAAACTAGCCCTAAACTGGAAACCCGAACCCGAATTTGGCGGCTTCTACGCCGCACCGTATGCGAAGTACGGACTCACAGTCGACATTCTCCCAGGCGGCTCCGGAACCCCCACAGTCCAGATGGTAGGCGCAGGCTCAGTAGACTTCGGCATCGTTTCCGCCGACGAAATCATCCTGGCAAGAAGCCACGGCAACGATGTAGTAGCGTTGTTCGCCGTATTTCAGGACAGCCCAACGGGAATCATGGCCCACGCCTCGCGAAATCTAAAAAGCATCGCGGACGTCCTGAAAGACGGTACCCTGGCAATCGAAAGCGGACTGCCTTTCGCCCGTCTCATGAAACGCAAGTACGGATTCGATCGCGTAAAGATCGTCCCCTCGCCGGGCGGCGACATCACCTCATTCCTGCATGACAGGAACTTCGCCCAGCAATGCTACCTCACATCGGAACCCATCGCCGCGCGCCGCAAAGGAGCCGACGTCAAAGTCTTCGCGGTCTCGGAGATCGGCTACGACCCGTACACAACGGTGCTAGCCGTAAGCGGTGAATCGCTGCGCAAGAATCCGGATGGCGCAAAGTCCATGGTCGCCGCGGTGCGCGAAGGCTGGCAAGCATACCTCGCCGATCCCAAAGCGGTCAACCAGCAAATGCACCAGTTGAATCCAACCATGGACCCGGACACCTTCGCCGAAGTAGCCGACGCGCAAAAACAGTTCATCGTGACCGGCAACGGCCTAGGCACAATGTCCCGCGAACGTTGGGAAACCCTGATCTCCCAATTCAAAGACCTAGGCGACATCTCCCAAACGATCCCAGCCGAAGACTGCTTCCGGACCCTGTAAACAGAACCGAATAACCGAACAACCGAAGAACCGGTGAATCGCGTTCCGAGAGCAGCCGCAGCACCTCCTCGCGAACGCCCACGTCGTCCGGACACGATTGATCCAGGAAAATGCCGCGCTCCCCTTCCTTCTGATCCAGTGCGGCCTCGAACAGCGCCTTGACGCGCTGCCATTTTTCCGGGGTCATTTGGTCTTGGGGCGTAACTCGGCGTGCAGCCAGACTCGCGCCATTTCCCAATCGCGTTTCACCGTCTTTGGCGAGATACCAAGAAGCTCCGCCGTTTCCTCAATGGTAAGTCCGCCAAAGTAACGCAGCTCCACGATCTGGGCTTGGCGCGCATTCATCCCGCTGAGACGGCTCAGCGCCTCATTCAACGCGAAGACGTCGAGCGGGAATTCGCAGGTGGAAGTACTTTCTTTGGCTACCTGTTCCTGAACGCGAACCGCCACTCTGCTGCGGCGTGCTTCGTCCACCAGCACTCGCCGCATCAGCAGCGCCGCCACCCCGAAGAAATGCGAACGGTTCTTCCAGTCCGCCGACTTTTGGCGCAGCAGCCGGAGATAGGTTTCGTTCACTAACGCAGTGGGTTGTAGCATGCCGCCCGCGCCGTGTTCCCGCATGTAAGCTGCCGCCAGGCGGTGCAAATCGTCGTACACCAGAGTGATCAGCGAGTTCCAAGCCTGCGGCTCACCTGTGCCGACACGCGATAGGACTTCTGCAACAGCCCCAGGGATCGGATTCGAGGGAGTCGGCCCCATACGTTTTCAGGTAAGGTTTCGTGACCCTTTTTAGACTGCTCAACCGCGTATCAGGTAGCATATCGCACCCTGAGGAGGCTCCGTCAATCCATGACTCGACTCGTTTGTCTGGTCGCAGGCGCCGGCTTTTATGCCGCCGCGGCATTCGCCCAAATAGGCTCCGTCTCGAACGTCGGAACGACTACGAACAATATGGATGCGATCGCGTTTAACTCGAACGGCACTCTCTATGGCGGGACCAGCGGCGTCGGCTCGCTCTACACCATCAACACCGCCTCAGGCGCCGTAACACCGGTTCACGCTCTAGTGGGTGCATCGAACGCGGCTCTTACGTACGGAGTCTTAGGGTTGGCTTTTCAACCAGGCACCGGAACCCTTTACGGCGTCACGAGCTCGGATTCCCCGAATTCCGCCAACAGCCTGGTCACCATAAATCCCGCAACTGGTCAGGTGACGGTGATCGGTCCATCGGGCGACAACCATCCCTACACCGATATCGGATTCGCTCCCGATGGGACGCTGTATGGCTGGCTGATCGATTCCGGAGGGAAAACCGCCAGCGTTGCAACCATCAATCTAACCACCGGCGCTGGCACTTCGCTCGGAAATTCGCAAAACAATCCGGGCACCCAGTGGGCCGGTCTTGCGGTAAATTCGAGCGGCGTCATTTATGTAGCGGCCAATGGCCACGCCGGCGCTCCCTGCGGACCTCAAGACTGTGACGGCGCCTTATGGACCATCAACCCGGCGAACGGCGCGCCCACCACGGTTGCCACGCTCTCCGGAGGTCCGGGCACGGCGCCAACCTTCACTGCGTTGGCCTTCGCTCCCAGTGGGATTCTGTATGCAATCGAGGGCGGGTTCGGCGGCACAAAATGGAATCTTGTAATCCTTGGTCTGACGGCGAGTGGCGGGAATGTACCGACCATCAGCAGCCTGACGAATGCGGCCAGCAATATCACTCCCGGATTGCCCAATGCCGGCATCGCGCCAGGTGCAATCTTTGTTGTCTATGGCACCAATCTGGGTCCGGCCAAAATAGCCTACGCGCCCGCAGCCTTCCAGAGCACAACGTTAAGCGGTACGTCGATCGAAGTCGCCGTCGGTGACACCAAGTCGGAAGCGCTCATGTTGTACACATCCGCCAACCAGATCGCCGCATTGTTGCCCTCCGATACTCCAATCGGACCCGGCGGCGTCACAGTCACCTACAACGGCAGCACTAGCGGACCCGCGGGAATCAGTGTAGTACCCCACAACGTGGGCCTCTTTACCATCGACGCGAGTGGAAGCGGACCCGGCGTTGTCATGTATCCCGATTACAGCCTTGTTTCGGCAGTCAAATCCGCGCACTGTGGCGGAACCAATACCGATTGCGGCGCTGCGAATCCAGGTGACGTTCTGATTCTTTGGGCCACCGGATTAGGTCCTATACAAGGAAGCGATGCCGCGGGCGCGGGCTTGGGTGAGAACATGCCGAACATTCCGGTAAAGGTGTGGCTGGGCGGCGTCCAGGCCAAAGTGAACTACCAAGGCCGCTCCGGCTGCTGCATCGGCGAGGATCAAGTCGTTTTCACGGTTCCGGACAACGCTCCCACCGGATGCTCGGTGCCGCTCGCGGTTCAGATCGGCAGCGCAGTCAGCAACAATATTTTGGTGCCCGTGGCCAATGGAAGCCGAACGTGCCCTCTCGTCAGAAGCGACCTCGCGCCCCCAGGTACGGAGCAAATCGAGCAACTGGTCACCGCCGGGCCTGTCAATGCAGGCTCCATCCGGCTGGCCCGTTTTTCCGACGGCGGCGGCCACTTTGAAGACGACGCGAGATTCCAGTTCCTCCATTTAACGAGCTACGTTCCGGGAACGCAGCCCTTCTTTGTCTCCTGGCTGGATGACCCGCCACCAGGCACTTGCCTCGTGTACAACAATCCCAATCAAAACCTGAGCGCTCCCATCACCGGCGGATCGAACCTCGACGGCGGTTCCAGCTTCACGGTGATGGGGCCAATGGGCAATATGAACCTTCCCGTGGGCAACCAGAAACTCTTCGCGTTCGACATGACAGGAGCGTTTCTGGTTCCTGGCGACTATACGATCACTGGCACCGGCGGAGCGAATGTCGGCTCTTTCAGCGGAATGATCACCATCCCGGAGAATGCCACGTTGGTGAGTCCAGTGAACAACAGTACTGTGACACGCGCCAACGGTTTGAAAGTTACCTGGACGGGAGGCGGCGGCAACCTTCAGATCGACGTGAATAGCTGCGTGGACGGCCAATGCAACACCGGCGCCTCAGCGTCGTGCAAAGTCCCGGCCAGCCTGCATGCTTTCACGATTCCGCCTTACGTGTTGCAAGCGCTCCCGGCAGGCAACTTCGCCGGTTTTGTTCTCTCGTCGTATTCAGAAAGCTCGTTCCCTGCAACCGGACTCGATGCGGCAGGCATCACGACCTTAATCAGCCAATCCGGCTTCGGCTTCGGCTGGGGTTCCGGCAGCTTCATTTTGAAGTAGCCATCACACTCTCGTTTCCGAGCCGCGACCGTGAGGGAGTTGGAGCCTTTTTCTAGTCAAGCTCCGGCACCGCCGCATCCTTGGAAAGGGTCAGAAAATCGTCCAAAAACTCATCAAGAGTCTGTCCGCCTTCCAGGTAGTCCACCAGCGCCTGAAACGGAACTCAGGTCCCACGGAAAACCGGAGTGCCGCCGAGGATTTCCGGATCTGTGTCTTTTCCCGAACCCATTCGAATATGAAGACAGACGTTTGGAACGCAGATACGGGCAACCGAAGTCATCATCAAGCAGCGGCTGGGGGGACGGGCGACCTGACGGAGGGGCATCTAATTGACCAGATCGACACGCGCACCGACTCCAAAAGCAAGTGTAGAAATAGAACTAAAATGGTAGAAAGCAGATTTGTAGGAAATCATGCCGGACGCCCCACAATCTTTGGCTCGCCTTCCCGACCTACTCCATGTCACTTTATCGCCCCAGCCATTTAAGTTCCCGCGGCCTAAAACCTCTCTTTATCATTACACCACGGTGGCCGGCCTGTTCGGAATTATAAATTCCGCCTCCGTTTGGGCGACGCACACCGAGTACATGAACGACCCCGCTGAACAGAGTTACCCTTCCATAATTCTCGGTGAATGTATAAAAGCGTTGCCGCGTGAAGACGCTGAGAGTTTTCCAGAATTTAGGATTTTATTCGACTCATTGCTGCAACGGCTGGCCTCAGTGGTATCCGGCTCAGTGCATGTTGCCTGCTTTACCGAATTGGCTGACAGCTTGGTTTTGTGGAATACCTACACGTCCAATGCGACGGGCATCGCCCTAGAGTCAACCCGTATTCTCTTGAGCGAAGTGAGGAGCAATTTCTTGCACCTGTTTGCTACGACCCCCATAGCCAGGTATCGCTTCTTTTGAGCCACTTGCTTTCGTGGAAACAAATCGTACTAGACTCCTATTACAGCCGCAGTGGAAAACTGCAATCGATAATTGACTTCATGCTTCCGGATCTATTTTATCGCCTATATCGCTCCTTGCCGTCGTTAAAATCTGCGAATTACAGCCATGAGCGTGAATGGCGGCTGATTCTATACAATACAAATCTGAAGAACATCCGCTTTCGACATGCGGGTCTTCTCCCAATTCCTTATGTTGAAATGTCGTTCGGATCAAAGGTGCCTGTCTCCCGCGTTATTCTTGGGCCAAACATAGATCAGCCAGAAAAGGTAAGGACCGCCTTAAGGCTTTTCTTGGAACAACAGGGATATGACTGTCCGGTAGTGTTTTCGGAGATCCGATACAGGCAGTCGGCCCGAGCCTGAGGGTTTTTTCGCTGAAGACTTGAAACCGCATTGGTGTCGCAGCAATATAAAGCGGATGGTTACCTCAGAACGCATGTCGTGGAAATTGCCCAGCGGGACTTTTGACACTTTGTCACAAACGTGTCGCAGGCAAACGATAGGTGCCCGACCAGTAGAGTCACCGCCAGTCAAGCAAGTGTTGCCGGGATACCCTGGTAAGTCGGTATAATGGCCCATCTTCATTCGAGCCGGTCCACGCTCGACATACCGGAAAATACCAATCATCCGTGAACTAAGGTTGCCGATAGTCTCACCCAAGCCAAGCCGTAAATATGGGACAATTAATCTTGGATGAAAACTACTCTCGAAATCCCCGACGCACTCTTCCGCCGCGCCAAATCGGCGGCGGCCGAAAAGGGAATTCCATTCCGGGAGTTGGTCTCTGAAGCTCTGACTGAAAAGTTGCGGGCTCAGGGACGCAAAGACAAGCCGTGGCTGAAGTCGTTTGGCAAACTTAGGAGTCTCCGGAAAGAATCGGCCAGGATCAGCCGCACCATCGAGCAGGAGTTCGGCAACAAGCCGTGGCTGAAATCATTCGGCAAACTCCGTAGTCTCCGCAAAGAGTCGGCCACCATCATCAGCACCATCGAACACGAATTCGGCCAGGTCGAACTCCGGGATTGGCAGTGATCCTCGACACCAACGGACTCTCGGCCCTGGCCGATGGCGACATGAAACTCGCGCCTCTGCTTCAACAGTCACCCGAAGTGGCTGTCCCTGTAATCGTGCTGGGCGAATACCAATACGGAATCCGGTTGTCACGCTATCGCATACGATACGAGTCGTGGCTAGATGCCCTTCTCCCCGATTGCCGTGTCCTGGACGTCGATGAAAGAACCGCCGGTATCTACGCCGAGCTACGCCATGAACTCAAACGGTCCGGCCATCCGATTCCAGAAAACGATATCTGGATCTCTGCCCTCACCCGCCAGTACAAGTCCCCACTCCTCTCCCGCGACCAACACTTCGACTTCGTCCCCGGCCTGACCCGCCTAACCTGGTAACCGTAACCAGCCCCCGAACCTCGAAATTTTTCCTCACACCTCTTGACACATTCCCATATAGGAATATAATTAAAACATGGCAAGAGCCAGCACCACCTCCGACGCCTTCAACGCCGTCGCCGAGCCGCGCCGCCGGGAAATTCTGAGCTATCTTGCCGCAGCCGAACGGCCTGTCTCGGAAATCGTTGCCGCCATCGGCCTGGAACAGCCTTCCGTCTCCAAGCACCTCCGCGTGCTGCGCGACGTCGGGCTGGTTCGGATGCGCTGCCGGGGCCGCCAAAAGCTCTACCGGACCAACGCCGAAGCCATCCGCCCGCTTCACGAGTGGGCCGGAACTTTTGAGCGTTACTGGCAGCACCAGTTGAATCGTGTCAAGGAACGCGCGGAGGCAATGGCGCGTGAAAGCGCCCAAGCGATCACGCGCCAAGGCTCACCCAATCTAAAGGAGAAATCATGACAACCACAGATCAGACTCTCGAAAACCTGACTCTCACTATCAACCAGGAAATCCACGTCCAGGCGCCGCTGGATGTCACCTTTGCCGCGCTGCTCGAACAACTCGGTCCGGGCAACGAAACACCCGACGGCAAATCGATGAACATGAAGATCGAAGCCTGGCCCGGCGGACGCTGGTACCGCGACCTGGGCGACGGCAACGGGCACTTCTGGGCCACTGTCCAGGCCATCAAGCGGCCCACGCTGCTCGAATTTTGCGGTCCGCTGTTCGCCTCTTTTCCGTTCGTTTCGAACGTGCAATACCGGCTGAGTGAGGTGGATGGGGGAACCTTGATCGCCTTCCGCCACACCGCGCTCGGCTTCGTTTCCGCCGATCACCGCGCAGGCATGGACAAAGGCTGGACCTCCATGAACGAGCGTGTTCGCAAACACGCCGAAGCCGGATCGAAGCAGGCCGTATCGAGATCCAACGGCCGTTAATCGAGGAGGTTCCCATATGTGCCCGATCTGCCTGACAACCGCAATGATCGTCGCCGCGAGCGTCACCTCCACCGGTGGACTCGCGGCCACCGCAATCAAGAAATTCGGCGCGAAGAACGCCGACGCAAATCACCCAACCCCAGCCCCATCCAAGGAGGATCAGCATGGCTAGCAGCACTGTTGAAGTACAACATCCCAAAGTGGTTTCGCACCAGGAATGGCTTGCCGCGCGCACCGCGTTCCTGGCCAAAGAGAAAGAGTTCACTCGTCAGCGCGATGAATTGAGCCGCCAGCGCCGGGCGCTGCCTTGGGAAAAAGTAGAGAAGCGCTATGAATTTGACTCGCCCCAGGGCAAGCTGACGCTGGCCGATCTTTTCAACGGACGCAGCCAGCTCATCGTGTATCATTTCATGCTCGGCCCAGGCTGGCAGGAGGGTTGCCCGAGCTGTTCACTCATCGCGGATCATTTCGATGGCCCCGCCATTCACCTCGCCAATCGCGACACTATGCTCGCCGCTGTTTCTCGCGCTCCGCTCGCCGAGATCGAAGCGTTCAAGAAGCGCATGGGCTGGAAGTTCCAGTGGGTCTCTTCCTTCGGCAGCGATTTCAATTTCGACTATCACGTCTCCTTCACGCCGGAAGAAAAAGCCCGAGGCAAGGTCCCCTACAATTACGGCGAGCGCGAGTTCCCGAGCGATGAAGGTCCCGGCGCCAGCGTCTTCGCCAGGAATGCCAGCGGGCGAAGTCTTTCATACCTATTCCGCCTACGCGCGCGGACTCGACATTCTTATGGGCGTATATAACTTCCTGGATCTCGTCCCCAAGGGCCGCGACGAAGATGGCTTCGACTTCAGCATGTCCTGGGTCCGCCATCATGATCGGTATACGGAAGCTACGTGGTCGATCCGAACAAGCAATACGAGCAGCCAAAGAGTACCGCGCACTCCTGCTGTTCGGACGAGAGCCATTCGTAACGGTTCACAACATCCGTCCGCCTCAATCTTCGCGGTCCTCTACAACTTACGGATTAGCCGGGCTCCATTACAGGGAGCCCGCGTCTACAATCCGCACAAGGGACCATTCCCATGGGTCGCATCCTGCGTTATGACGTCCCGGAGCAAACTGCATCGACAATAGGAGCATGACCAGCGTAAGAATCGACAAGTGGCTTTGGGCTGCGCGATTTTTCAAGACACGATCACTAGCGGCGAAAGCCTGCGAGCTAGGCCGCGTTCATGCAAACAGGCAACTCGTCAAACCGGCGCGCGACGTGAAGGTCGGCGACATGTTGAGTGTCAAAAATGAAAGCGGCGAGTTCGAAGTGGAAGTGCTGGCTCTCAGCGAAATGCGCGGACCGGCGCCAGTGGCACGCACTCTTTACAGCGAAACGGAAACAAGCCGCCAATTGCGCGAGAAAGCCGCAGCGGAACGCAAAGCCACGCCACACTTTGAAGGATTTCGCGAAGGCAAACCGTCCAAGCGCGATCGCCGCCAACTCGGCCGGCTGCGTGGAGAAACCTAGCGCCCTACGCCAGCGCCAGATTCAAATTCTCGATTGCTTCATCCACTTCAGCAGTGTTCTTGAAGCCCACGGTCACCGAATCCACGCCCGCGTCGTTGAACGCAAACCGCATCGCCGCCTGCCGGTCTTCGCGCGAAGTAAACGCGCCTTCGCCGATCAGCTTCATGCTGATCACGCCCATGCCATCCGAGCGAACCTGCTTCACATGCGTCACCACTTCGCTCACGTTCCCAAGGCCGCCGGTGTTGTAATCCTCGGCGTCCATGCGCGTGCCCTTGTGGTTCATGCGGATCATCGCAACTTCCAGCCACTTGTTCCCCGGAAATTGCCGCAGCGCCGGCAGCCCATGTACGGATGCGCCATATCCAACCACGGCCTGCTTCTCTTTGGCTTCGAGAATTCCGTCCTGCCACTTCACAGTGTCGGTCGGCCAAGTCGCCACATGTTGGTAATGCATCAGCATTACGTCGAAGTAATCGGTGTTCGCCAGCTTACGCAGCTCGTTGATTTTTTCTTGCGGATCTCCATTCGGCCGCGTCGTCACCTTCGACATCAGCCGGTACGAATCGCGCGGAAGACCCTTCAAGGCCACGCCCAGCATCCGGTGCATGTCGCCATAACTTTCGGCGGTTTCAAAAAAGCGCACGCCGCGGTCATAGGAGTAGCGCACCAACTTGGTGAATTGTTCCTGGCCAAGCTCGCGCTGCACTTGGCCGCTCATGGTTCCGGTGCCGAATGCAAGCCGCGTCACCTTCACGCCGGACTTCCCAAGCGTCACCCAATCCGTTGCCGTGCCGCGCGCTGCCCGCAGCCGAATTCCGGTTCCCGCCATTACGCCCGCGGCGAGTCCGGTTTTCAAAAAATCGCGTCTGGAGAAATGAGCCATTTGAAATCCTCCAACTGCGGATCATCCTATCACGAATTCACGCTTCACCAGTCGCGGTTGGCGACCGTGTGTCTTTAGGCGTCCGTGTGTAACCGAACCGCGACCGCAAGGGAGCGCCACGAGACAAGAGCAACCGGTCACGAACTCTCTATAGCGTTACCGAGCCGCGACCGTAAGGGAGCCGGTCCCTTAATGCTTCGGAACCGAAACCGTGATATTCCGGAACTTCAACCCGCCGGTATGATCACCCTGAATGTAGAAAGGCCCAGGCTCGCCCTCATTCGCATCCAGCGCGCCGCCCGTGATTCCTTCAATTTCCTTATGGTCGATGGTGGTGGTTCCATTGCGCACCACGGTTACCGTACGGCCCACCAGCGTCACGTCGAACGTCTCCCACTCACCCGGCGTGCGCGGCAATTCCGGACTCGGCGCTATGCGTCCGTAAACCGATCCGATGCGGCGCTCCGGCGGATTCTCGCTGAGCTTCTCGTACTCAATCTGGACTTCGTACCGTCCCCGCAGATAGAAACCGCTGTTGCCGCCGCTCGGACAATTCACTTCATAATGCACCTTGAAATCCTCAAACTTGCGCGTGGTTTTCAAATTGTCGCCGTGAGCCGTATTCACCAGCATGCCGTCCTGTACGGTCCAATGATTGTTGGCGGCGCTTCCCATCGGCTCCCAGCCGTCCAGATCTTTCCCATTGAACAAAGGCTCCGGATTGGTCCAGGCCTTGGGCTCTCCGCGCTTGAGCGCCGGGGCCGCTACACCCGTCAACGGCACACTGCTGTCGCCGCGCTTCTGCACGCCGGTCAGCTTTCCGCCCGCGGCGTCCAATTCCCACGTCACTCCAGCCATCTTGAGAGTGAGGTGCGACCCTTCAATCTTGAAATCCTTCACCTGGAAATCGTTGCCGCCGGTCGGCTGATACCAAACTTCCACCGTGCCGTTCTTCTCGGTAATACCCAGCCAGGTGGCGCGGCCGGGGCCCATGTTGAAATCCCAGCGACCGAGAAACGGGTTGTCCGCCGCAAACGCGGAAGCGGCGGCTATCAGAATAATCGTGAACTTTCGCATGTTGGTAGTCTATACCTTTCGAAGACTTGCGGCGTGCTTTTGGATTTTGCGAATCGCGTTCGAGATATCGTCCATATCGCTCGCGGACCCCAGCAACATCGTCTGGCCGAACCAAACTGCTTGTTCGCACAACTGATCGTTCACCGGGCAATGATTCCGCTCTCTGTAGGCCTTCAAATCCGCCGCGGAATAAATCTTTTGGTAGGCCCGCGATAGCAATGTGTTCTCCAGGAACGCTTCTTTGTTGAGCGGCGTGTAACCGCCGTAGCACGGAATCCCTTCCGCCTGCAGCGCCTTCAAGAACTGAGCGCGCGCGAGTCCGGAGAACTGCTCGGAATCGAAACGAAACATATAGAGGTGATAAGCGTTCCGCGTGGTGCCCGCGTACATGCGCGCCGGATGGATCCCCGGAATCTGCTTCAACTGCTTGGTCAGATATTTGGCATTGTTCCATCGGATGTCGGATTGTTCCACCAGCCGCGACATCTGCGTATTGAGCAGCGCGGCCTGGAATTCCGTCATGCGATGATTCGAGCCGTTACGCACGTAGCCGGAAACCGCGCCCGTGCCTCGGCCATTGTTGTGAAAGCTGAGCGCGCGATCCATCAGCGCCGAATCATTGGTGACGATAGCGCCGCCTTCGCCACTATTCAAATTCTTGGACGCTTGGAAGCTAAAGCAGCCGGCTTGCCCCAATCCACCGACTTTCTTTCCCTTCCATTCGGCAAGATGCGCCTGGCAGGCGTCTTCCACCACCGGGATCCGATGCTTGGCCGCGACCGCAAGAATCGTATCCATATCGGCGGGAGATCCGCCTAGATGCACCGGCATGATCGCGCGAGTATTAGGAGTGATGGCCGCTTCAATTTTGCTCGCGTCAATTTGAAACGTCTCGATGTCGGAATCCACAAAGATTGGCAGCGCATGCTGCAGCAGCACTGGATTCACGGTCGCTACAAATGTATAAGGGGGAACAATCACTTCATCGCCCGGCGAGATGTCCAAAGCATTAAGCGTGGTAACCAGCGCCGTGGTTCCGCACGAAGTTGCCAGCGAGTGTTGCACTCCGAGCATATTCGCCCAAGCCTTTTCGAACTCCGTCGCATGATTTCCGTCCAGCCGGCACCACTTCCCTTCCCGCAGAACATTCATCCAGCTCTGCTCGTCGTTGCTTTTGATTTTCGGCCACGAAGTAAAGGGCGCGGATCGCGCGGGCTTGCCGCCGAGAATAGCGGGGGTTTCATCCACGGCAACCGCCGGCGCCGCAGCCAAGCCCATCAATGCGGAGCCCGCGGCCAAAGATCGATTGAAATCGCGGCGTGTAACATCGTTCGCCATAGGTGTGATTCCTCGTTAGTGAAGTCGAATGGAGAGCATCGTAATATCGTCGGATTGCGGCGCACCCGCGGTGAACGCCAAAACTTCGCGAGTCACGTGGCTCACCATATCGCGGCACGACAATGTACAACCGGAACGAAGAACTTCGGCCAGGCGCTCGTCAGTGAAATCGTCCAGCGCGTCGTTGGTGGCTTCGGAAACGCCGTCGGTATAGAGGAACAGCGCTTCGCCGGGTGCAAGTTTCACCGATGCACCGGTGTATGGCCGTCCGTCGAAGAGTCCGAGGGGAATGCCTCCGGCCAGTTCGATCGGCTCCAACTCGCCCGAGGCTCGGAGCAAGTATGGCGGATTGTGGCCGGCGTTGCAGTAACGGAGTTCGCCGGTGCGCGTGTTAAGCAACCCGTAAAAGCAAGTGGCGAACATGGAGGAAACGCGTTCGCGAACCAGCACGCGATTCACTTCGTAGAGGCACTCTTCGGGTGGCATGCCTTGCAGCGCGATGGTCTTGATCTGAGTGCGGGTCACGGCCATGTAGAGCGCGGCCGGAATGCCTTTTCCCGAAACGTCGCCGATGACAACTCCCAAATGGTCGTCATCGATGAGGAAGAAATCGAAGAAGTCGCCGCCCACCGCTTTCGCAGAAGTCATCTCGGCGTGGATGTCGAAATCTTTGCGCTCGGGGAAAGGCGGGAACATGCGTGGGACCAGCGAGTGCTGAATGACGCGCGCCGTATCCAACTCTTTTTGAATTGCCGCAAGCTGTTCACGATCCCGGACCGCTTCCACCATCTCCGAACAGAGATGAGAGTTTTCAATTGCGGCCGCAGTTTGCAGCGCGATGGTGTTCAGCAGTTTGAGATCCGTGCTGGTGTAGGGAATGGCATCGGTGTTGGCCAGCGCGACGATGCCGATGGTGCTCTGCTTGGAGCGGAGCGGCGCCGAGATCAGCGAGCGCAGTATCTGTTCGGAACCGTGGGAGCGGGGATCGGAGGCGAAGTCATTGACGATTTCCGCAATCCCGCGTTCCAGCATCGACGCCGCGAAGTGCGAGGACGGCGAAAGTTCGGGAGCATCCGCGCCAAAAGAAGCCGCCAGCCGCAAGTGGCCGCCCGGTTTTTCCATAATCAGGACGGCGCCGTGCGAAGCGCCGATCAGCCGGCGTGCTTGATCCAGAGCGGATTGCCCAACAGCGCTAAGATCCAGCAGCGCGGCGAGTTCTTCCGAGAGCTGCTCGATCAAGTGAACTTCCCGGTAAAGATGCAGCACTTCGGTGGAAAGAGCGCGGCGTTCGGATTCCTTCGCGGCGAGATGCGAAATCAGAGAGGCGATCGCGGCAGCCGGATCGGAAGGTCCGGTCACCCAACCCATCGTCGTGTTTTCCAAAATAATCGGAACGCGCGAAGGACCGCCGGCAAGATCGCCGAGCAGCTTTTTCCCGGTTGCGTCTTCAATTCCTATTCCGCCGCCCATGGCTGCGATGACGGCAGAGACGGCGGGTGAAGATCCGGTTTTGGGACCAATCAGCGTTTTCAGCTTCAGGCCTGCCATACAGCCTCAAATACCGAGCACGGATCGTGCTTTTGCGAGGAGGGCGTCCGGATCGAAAGGCTTGGTCATGTAGAGATCGGCGCCCACTTCCTGGCCGCGCTGGCGGTCGAATTCCTGGCCTTTCGCGGTGAGCAGGATCACGTGGATGTGTCCCAGGCCCAGTTCATTCTTGACGGAGTGGCAGACGTCGAATCCGTTTTTCTTGGGCATCATGACGTCCAGGAAAACCAGGTTGGGTTGCTCGGCTTGGATGGTTTCGAGCGCTTCTTCTCCATTGGAGGCAGTGAGTAATTCCACGCCCTCGTCCTCCAGTTCTTCGAGTGTCTGCTGGATCAGCATCCGCAAGTGCGGTTCGTCGTCGACAATTAGGATCTTCATGTTGGTTATTGATAAATGAGGAATAAGACGTTCTCCAGGCCTTTTTCAAAGCGGAGCGAACGGACTCCCTGGTTGCTCGATAGCAGCGAGTTCAAAATGATGATGTCGGGTTTATTTGAAACGGCTTTGGAAACCAGTTCGGCGCCGTTGGATTCCACGACCTGGTAGCCGCGGGTTTGGAGCACATCCGAGAGTGTCCGGATGGTGGACGCGTCTTCATCCACCACCATCACTTTCTTTTTGGATTTGCCCTGATCCAGCAGAGCGCCGACTTCTTTGAACAGAGACCGAGTATCGATAGGCTTAGTGAGATAGCGGTCCACGCCGAGGCGGAAACCGCGCTCTTTGTCCTCCACGATGGAAAGGATGATGATTGGGATGTCCATCGTATTAGGATCATTTTTCAAAACGGCCGCGACGTCGAAGCCATTCATTTCCGGCATCATGACGTCGAGAATCACCAGTCCCGGCGCTTCTTCGCGGACACGCGCCAGCGCCTCGCGCCCGTTTTCCGCGAGACGGACCACATAGCCCGCTTCAGTGAATTCCTGCTGCAAGAGCGAGCGGATGTTTGCGTCGTCATCCACCACCAGGATGGATTTATCCTGCGGCTCGTGGCTATCAACCTTTTCGCGCAACTGCCGGACCAGCGATTCGATGTCGATGGTGCGTGGGGAACTCACGGCTCCCGCTTTTACGGGAAGTGTGAAGGAGAAGGTGCTGCCTTTGCCGGGTTCGCTTTCCACCCAGATGCGCCCGCCGTGATATTCGACGATCTCTTTGCAAATGGGAAGGCCGAGACCGGTGCCTTTTGGTTTGTCCGTGAGCGTATCGCCGACCTGCTTGAACTTTTCGAAGACTTTCGGCTGATCGGCGGGCGCGATGCCGATGCCGGAATCGGTGACACCCATCACTAGATCGCCGTTTCGCTGGGCTGCGGAGCAGGTTACGGATCCGGAATCCGTGAATTTCACCGCGTTCGAGATCAGGTTGATGACCACTTGAATCAAGCGGTCGCGATCGCCGGTGATTTGCGGCAAACCGGGTTCGACGCTCTGCACTAGAACCAACTTCTTGGCCTCGACCAGAGAAGATGTCGCGGAGACGGCGCGCTCGATTACCTCGGACATGGAAAGCGGCTCCATGTTCCAGGTGAATTTGCCGGCTTCGATCTTTGCGAGATCCAGGACGTCGTCGATGAGCTTGGTGAGGCGTTCGCCTTCGCTCACTACGACGTTCAGGTTGTCGATCACCTGCTTCTTGGTTTGCGCAGTTTTGCGATCTTCATCCGGAATTAGCGGGAACAGTCGCTCTTCCAGGCGCCGGTGAATGATCTTGGCGAAACCGAGCACCGAAGTCAGCGGCGTTCGGAGTTCGTGGCTGACGGTGGAAAGGAACGAGCTTTTTGCGGCATCGGCATCTTCGGCGGCGGCGCGCGCATGGCGGGCGTCATCGAAAAGCCGGGCGTTGTGGATGGCCACGCCGACAGCGGAAGCGATGGTGGATAGTAGCCGCTGATCGGCTTCGGTGAAGCGGCCTTCCTGATCCGTGGTTTGGACGCTGATCACGCCGATCATTTCGCCGCCGGCGGGAATTGGTACGCCGAGATAGGAAGCGGCCGTTCGTCCCATCGGCCGGACACCCATGCGGGCGCTGCTTCCATCCAGATCTTCGTTGATGAGGATGGGCTCGCCGCTGCGAATGATCTGCGAAGTGAGTCCGTCGCCGAAAGGCTGCGACTCGGCATCTTCCCCGAATGCGTAGGGGAAGTGCAGCATCATGGTGGCGCGATCGAATAGAGAGACGTAGGCAATCGGGGCGTGAAAAACGTCGCGAACCTGATCGCCTACGAGTTGAATCAGCCGGTCCATGTCGAGTTGCGTGGAAAGCGCCTGGGTGATTTTATTAATGGTGGCGAGTTCCGCTGCACGCTCACTGATTTCATGCTCGCGCTCGTTGATTCGATGGTAGGCGCCGGCGTTGTCGAGCGCGATGGTGGTGTAGGCGGCGAGATTCGCAAGCAGGCTGAGGTGCTGCTCGGTGTATGCGTTCTTCTTAAAGCTCTGAATGCTGAGCACGCCCAGCACGCGGTCCTGCGCGATGAGCGGCAGATAGATCATCGATTCGGGCGGCTGAGCCGGAGTGCCATCCGCCAGGACGCCTTTGGCGTGACGGTAGTTGGCAATGTATTTCTGAGATTCCGTGGCGACGTCGTTGATCAAAACCGGTTTTCGGTTGTCGATGCACCAGACAGCGAACTGATTCTTGTCGTTGGCATCGCGCGTATAAGGCGCGTAGCGTTGGCCGTTCTCGATGGCCAGGCTGTATTCGATCAGATTTTTCTGCGGGCGATACAGACCGACGCCGAAGATGCTGGCATCCACCAATTGATTGACGCGCTCATAGAGCTTGAACAGGATGGTGTCGAGATCGAGCGACGCGGTGATTTCTTTGCCGATATCGCTGAGCAGCTCCACCGTTTCGTACGCCTGCTGGAGATTGTCTTTCTGGGCGACAATCTCGGCTGCTTGTGTCCGGATTTCCTGGGTGCGCTCGGCGACGGTGACTTCGAGCGCCTTCGCCTGAGCAGCAAGAGCTTCCGTTTCGCGCCGGGACTTTTCACGCTCGCGGTTGATGACGCTCTGGCGGGCGCCGACGGCGACGAAGAGGAACAGCAATCCGTACATGGAATATGCGAGAGTGGTGCGGTACCAGGGCGCGAGAATGCTGAAGTTGAAGATGCCCTCTTCGCCGGTACGGCCGTCCAGACTCAGGGAGCGCACGTGGAATCGATACGAACCCGGCCCGAGGCTGCTATAGTTAGCTTCCCTTTGCTTGCCCCACGCCGACCAATCGTTGTCGGCGCCTTCCAGAAAATATTGATATGTGGTTTCGGATTCGTCGCCATAGGTTGGAGCGGCAAATTCAAAGCGCAGCGAATTGCGGTTGTGCGGAAGACTCAGAGCGTCTGATGTGTTTTGTTGTGTCCCACCGAAAACGATGTCTTTCGGACCGGAGCTGATTTGACGCACGAGCGTGGCGAAGGACTGCTGCCCGGACGGTTTCACGCGCGGATCAAAACGGAGGACACCATCGCCGCCGGCGATCCAATACCCGTCGGACTCGGGTCGGATTTGACCAGAAGCGTCGAAGCGCGACAGTCGTCGAAAAGGTTCTTCGTCGAGCGAATAGCTGCCGTCCGGTTTTTTTCGAAATAATCCCTGGCGTTGATTGGTGGTGGATCGGGTGACCGACCAAATGTCGCCGTTGTCCATGGGAGTTAAAGTGGCATAGGCTTCCGGGTCTTTCAACGGAAGCCAAAACCGGTTGTCTTCCACCAACTTTTGCGAGGCGGCGTCCCAGCGAAGAAAGTGTTTCGCGGGATTGGGAAAGATGAAGATCTGTCCGGCCGCTAATGCAAGGAACATGTCGCCGTCAGTCAGGCCATCGGCATGGGTGAGAAATCTTCCTTTGGAATCGCGCATGCCGGTGGGGGCAACTTCAACGCGCAGAACCCTGCGGTCGTTGGTAGGGGCCCATAGGACGCCATCGGAATCCTCCACCAGTCCGTTAGTGCCGTTGGAAAAACCGGGAAGCCGTCCCTCATCCACCCATTTGGCGCCATCCCAGCGAATGGAGGCCAAACCGTTGAAGTGTCCGGCGAATACGCGAGTAGGCGTTTTGCGCGATTGCGTCAGCCAGTACAAACCCTGCGAGGCGCCCTGAAGTCCGGGAACGGCGGGCGAGACGGTGTCGCCTTCGACCGTCACGATGCCAGTCCCAGTTGCGGCCAGCAGTTGGTCGGGAGCGCCGCCGGGAGTGGACTTGAGGGGAAGCAGATTGAACGCTTGGGTGAAATTCGCGGGAAGGGGTTGAAGCGACGGTAGACCCGTCTTGGGATTGGGAACCAGGCGAAAGAGCGCGTTGCCCCCTGCAGCGTCGGCAACATAGTGGACGCCATTATGAGCAGCGACGTCGTTCACAGAGTCGCGACTAAAGATGGAGATGGGCGAATTTATTTCCACGCGCGCCACGCCGATGCCAAGTCCCAGCCACAAAGCGCCCTCGCGATCGACATACGCGGCCAATGCGGATTGATTTAGCAGCCCGGAATCCTTACCCAGAATGCGGCGTAAACGCCCGTCGTGTTCCAGGATCACTACGCCGCCGCGAAGGGTAGTGACACACAAGCTGCCGTCGGGCAGAACGGTAGTGGAGTAAATCTCGTTGGCGTTGAGATAGTCGTCGGCCGCAGTGAGAAAGGGAGTGGCTTTCTCGCCATCGAAAAGCGTTAGCGGCCTGCTGCGAGAGGAGACAAGGATCCGCTTGTCGTCGTAGGGGAATAAAAAGAGCTTGGGGAAGTCCTTGTAAGCGTCGCCGCCAGGGATGGGGCGCAATTCGTCGCCTACAATCTCCTGCAGACCGATGTCTTTTTCCGCGGTAAGGATCCGGCCGCGAATTTCCGAGAGCGCTTCAAATCGAGTGTTGGTGGACCAGACGTGCATGCGCTGCCCGTCCCAGCGGAAGAGATGTTCGTAAGATCGATAAAAAGTCCCTTGCGGAGTGATCAGAACCTGCCAGACGTCATTGAAACCGCGCTGTTCGGGGGGAATCTTGTCATTCAACGAAACGTATTGCAGGGATCCGTTGGCATCCGGCTCCAGATAGCCGATAGTTGCATTCGCGCCCACCCAAATCTTACCCGAGGCATCCATCGCAAAGGAGCGGGAGGTGCTGGAGGGGATTGGGATTCTCCGCCAAGTGACGCCATCGTATTCCGCAACGGCGTTCGCGGTAGCGAAGAACAGGACTCCGCGGCGATCCTGAATGACGCTCCAAGACTGACTGAGGATGCCGTTGCTGTCCTTGACGGTGTAGTTGTGCAGGACCGGCATTCCGAGCTGGGCTGGGGGTTGAGCCGGGGAGAGCTTCGGCGCGACCAGAGCGGTAAGGAGCGCAAGCAGGGCTCGCCGACGTTTGAATCCTGACATTTTGGTTAATCTTAATTAGACTCTACCAGGGGGAGAAGCGCAATCACGGGTCCGGTAGTGCCGCCTGAAATCAAAACGGCACCGACTCCCTCACGGTCGCGGTTCGGTTACGGAGCCGCGAGCGTGAGCGACCGGTGATTTTGATCGCAATCACCGATTCGAATCGATCCGTCTAGTACTGACATGCTCGGGGCGGACTCCGACGCCGATGAGTCTGGCGGGGATTCGTCGCAGGAAGGGCCAATTCCGGAGGATCCGGAGCGGCCAGGGGAGCTTGGTTTTTCCGGTACTGGAGAGTACGCGGCCGATCACGCGATTCTGGATGGCAATCTGGAACTTTTGCGTGAGCTTGGTGGGGAATTCGCGGCGCTGCTGAACGCTTTTCAGATCGCTGGTTTGGAGGGAGCCGTTCCGTAATGGTTCCGCAAGTATATTTGCGGCCGCCACAGCATCTTGAATCGCCAGGTTGATCCCGACACCTCCCACGGGCGACATGGCGTGGGCGCTGTCACCGATGCAGAGAAGACCGGGCCGGTACCATTGCCGTAGGCGATCGACTTTGACGCTGAGGAGTTTGATGTCGTCCCAGCTCTGGAGTTCCTGCACGCGGTGGTTCAAGAACGGGGCGAGATCGGCGATCATTTTGCGGAATTCGTCGAGGCCGGCTTTCCTGATGTCGTCGGCGGCGCCTTTGGGAATCACGAATCCGCATTGCCAATAGTCGGCGCGATCGAGCAGCACCATGATTTTTCCTTGATCGATGCGACCAAAGGGGAGCGAAGGATCGCCGGGGTGTCTGGATATCCGGAACCAGAGCACGTCGATGGGAACGCCGAAGTCATCGACGGTTAGTCCGGCTGCCTCGCGGACCCGGGAGTGGCGGCCATCGGCGCCGATTACCAGCTTGGCTCTTATTTCGAAGGGTTCGCCTGAAGACGTTCCGCGCATGCCGCGGATTTCTCCGGCTTCTTCGATTAGGCCCGTGACCTCGGAATTCATTTTCAATTGGAACGTGGAATACCGGCGGGCTTGTTCGACGATGAAGTTGAGAAAGTCCCACTGCGGCATAAGAGCGATGAAATGGCAGTGGGTAGGGACGTGCGCAAAATCGGCAAGGATCAATTCGGAATCACCCACCAGACCACGGAGCTGCGGGGCTTCCTGGTGCGGGCGCTGGAGAAATTCGTCCAGGATTCCCAGCTCGAACATCACTTCCAACGTGGAAGGGTGGATGGTATCGCCGCGGAAATCACGCAGGAAATCGCCGTGTTTTTCGAGCACGCACGTCTCGACACCGGCGCGGGCTAACAGATAGCCGAGCATGATGCCGGCAGGCCCACCGCCGGCGATGCAACAGGTGGTTGTTTGGTTCACGTGCCGTGAAACGGCTCGACGCTAGTGGCTTGCGCAGCCCTCATGGCCGCAACTGCAGATGATATCGGCAGTCCCGGCTTCGCCTTCACAGAAGGTGCTGCAATAGTTGCTGTCGGGCTTGGCGTTGCAATGGCAACTGGGGTGGGCGCACTTTTTCGGTTGATCCATGGTCGAAATCTCCTGACGGTAGGATCACAATTGAGGGCCCTTCGTTACACTAATTCGCGAACTTTGTCGGCGAAAACTGTTTGGGTGAGATCCTGGCGGTTCTCGGGACGTGTTTCAGGCCGGCGGACGAAACAATTCTGTAACCGATTGATCTAGGCATTGGGGAGGATCTGATGCCGCAAAAGAGCCGGGCTAGGTGCCCCAGACGGTGCGCAAGGTTTTGAGGGGGGTTCCATGAAGAAAATCCGTTATGCCGTTGTCGGGGTTGGGCACATTACCCAGAATGCCCTGCTTCCAGGATTCAAGAACGCGAAGAACAGCGAGCTGGTGGCGATTGTGACGGGGGATGCGGCGAAGCGCAACGAGATTGCGCGCGCGTACGATCTGGATGCGAAATCCACTTACTCTTACGACGAGTTGGAGACGTGCCTGCGGGCGGAAAAAGTGGACGCGGTGTATCTGGGCGTTCCGAATCATCTGCATTGCGCTTACACCGTGCGGGCGGCCAAGGCCGGGGTGCACGTGCTGTGCGAGAAACCGATGGCGGTGACAGCGAAGGAGTGCCGGACGATGATGGATGCCTGCAAAGAAGCAGGCACTACGTTGATGATCGCCTACCGTCTGCATTTTGAAGAGGCGAATCTCGAGGCGATCCGGATTGCGACCAAGGGCGAGCTGGGCGATCTGCGCATCTTCACATCGGTGTTTTCGCAACAGGTGGCGGAGGGGAACATCCGGATAACCGAGCCCGAATCGCGCGGCGGCGGGAACATTTACGACATGGGAGTGTACTGCATCAACGCCGCACGCTACCTGTTCCGGGATGAGCCCACGGAGGTTTGCGCGGTTTCGGTGAGCAGCGGCGATCCTCGATTCCGGAAAGTTCCGGAGATGACCAGCGTGACTTTACGTTTTCCGTTCGACCGCGTGGCTAGTTTCGTATCCAGTTTTGGCGCACAATCCACGTCGGAATATTCGCTGATTGGCGATAAGGGGCGCATCCGCTTGTCGCCGGCTTTCGATTATCAGAAGCCGTTGGCGTACGAGCTAGTGATCGGCGACGCAGAGCCGAAGCACAAGACTTTCCGCAAGCGGGACCAATTTGGAGCGGAGCTGGAGTATTTCTCGGAATGCATCCATAATCATTTGAAGCCGGAGCCATCGGGCGAGGAAGGGTTGGCGGACATCCGAGTGGTGGAAGCTATTCTGCAATCGGCCGCCTCGCGCGGATGGGTATCAATCGAGCACACGGAAAAGCATGACCGGCCTACCGAGAAACAGAAGTACAGCAAACCGCCGGTGCATTCGCCGGAGCTGGTGCATGCGGCGTCGCCTTCGGGGAAACATTAGGAAATATCTGATTCAAGGCGTTCACACAAGTGTGAACACGGCGCGCAGGAGTGCGCGCGCCACTTAGTTTGGGACTAGCTCAGCAAACCCTACATTCCATGCCTCTTATGTTTAAAACAGGAACTGAGTGGGGCGGGCCAATCCTGGCCGCCGCCGCGTTTCTACGCGGCGCCAAGCCGGCTGGAAAGCCGGCTGCAGACTGAAAGTCTGCCCCACAGACTCAGAGAATCAATCAGTTGCGTGGGAAGTTGGAAAACTAAGTGACGTTGCGCAGGAGTGCGTGCGCCACTGCTAAAATTAGCAGGTAATGATTGCGGCTGGACTGCTCTTTCTGTTGGCGAGCCGAAGCGAGCTTCTTATCAAGCAAACTGCGGAATCGGGGCGGGTGTTGACGCTTGCTGTGGCGCCGTCCGAAAGGCTTTCTTCGCAGCCGGAGATTGCTCCGGGTGCGCCGCCGCTTCTCAGTTTCCGATTTTTCGAGGGCCAGCAGCGCCATCGGTTTGGGGAGCTGGATCTGGTGATCGACGATGCGGGCCATTAGCGGTGTTGTTCTGCTTTGGGCTCTTTTAGCCTACGCGCAGGAAGATGCTTTGCAGAAGGGCATCGCGGAATTCAATCAAGGCCGATACACTGCCGCGCAGACGTGGCTCGAGAAAGCTTCCGACAGTCCACAGCGCCGCACGTTTCTCGCGCTCATTCAGGCAGCAACCGGACATTGCGATTCAGCGCGCGAGCCGCTAGCCGCTGAGTTTGAGAAGGACGGAGCGTCGGAGTTGGGACGCTTGGCTGGCTTGGCTCTCACGCAATGCCAGATCGCCTCAGGAGATTATGACGCACCCGTTCCGGTGCTAGCGCGTTTGCGGGCGCTGCATCCGGCCGACGCCGATGTCCTGTATCAGTCCGCGCGGCTGCACATGAAAGCGTGGAACGATACGCTCTACGAAATGTTCCAGAAGACGCCGAATTCGTATCGCGTGAATCAGATTTCGGCGGAGATTTTCGAGGTCCAGAATCGTTATGCGGAAGCGGCTGCGGAATATCGCAAGGCGATTGAGAAGAATCCGGCGGCCTTGAATTTGCATTTCCGATTGGGGCGGGCTTTATTGCTGGAATCGCACTCGCCGGATAATCTGGCGCAGGCGCGGCGCGAGTTTGAAGCGGAATTGACGCTGAATCCCACGGATGCAGTGGCGGAGTATGAAGCGGGGCAGGTGCTGCTGGTGACCCAAGAGCGGGGCGAGGCGGTGAAGCGCTTTGAGCGCGCGCTGGCGCTGAATCCAAACTTCCCGGAGGCGCTGCAGGCATTGGCCAAGGCTCGGCTGGATGCCAAACAGTATTCCGAGGCAATTGTTTTGCTGCAGAATGTGGTGCGGTTGCAGCCGGCGAATGAATCGGCGCACTATAGCCTGATGCTGGCGTATCGCAATGCCGGGCGCACTGAAGAAGCCGCACGGGAACAGGCGGAGCTCGACAAGCTGCAGAAATCGCCGCAAGGGGAATTTACGGATTTTCTGAAGCGGCTGGGAGAAAAGGCTCCGAAGCAGTGATCCGCTGGCTCGCGATCGCGGCTCTGTTTTGCGCGGGAGCGGCGGCGGTGGATTTTCGCAATGTGGCGCGCGAGGCCGGGCTCACCGTTTCCATTCCGAACGGCGGCGCACAATCCAAGAAGTACATTATTGAGACCACGGGCAGCGGCGCGGCGTTTCTGGATTACGACAACGACGGGCTGCTGGATATTTTTCTGGTATCGGGGCCGGGCGGTTCCAATCGCCTGTATCACAACCTGGGTAACGGAAAATTCGCGGACGTCACCAAAGAGATGGGCCTGGAGCACACAGGTTGGGGGCAGGGCGTGTGCGCGGGCGACTTCGACAACGATGGGTACACGGATCTGTTCGTGACGTACTGGGGCGCGAACGTGCTTTACCGCAATCGTGCCGGGCGCGGGTTCGAAGATGTGACCGCGAAGGCCGGGTTGAAGCAGGAGCGCGTACGATACAACACCGGCTGCGCGTTTTTGGATTACAACAACGACGGGCATCTGGATCTGTTCGTGGCGAATTATCTGAAGTTCGATTTTGCGAGCGCGCCGAAGCCTGGGGAGAACTCGTACTGCTGGTATCGCGACCTGCCAGTGGCTTGCGGTCCGCGCGGGCTGCCGTTCGATCGCAATATTCTTTATCGCAATCGCGGCGATGGGACATTCGAGGATGTGTCGGAGAAATCGGGAATTGCTAAGCCGTCGAAGAATTATTCACTGAGTGTGTTGACAGGGGATTTCAATCACGACGGGCTCACCGACATTTATGTGGCGTGTGACCGGACTCCGTCCATCCTGTACATCAATCACGGCGACGGGACGTTCAGCGATGAAGCGCTGCCGCGCGGCGCGGCGTTCGACGATAACGGGAAGGCGCTCTCCGGAATGGGAGTGGCAGCCGCGGATTACGATGGCGACGGATGGACCGATATTTTTCGTTCAAATTTTTCAGACGAGCGCGAGACGCTATATCGCAATCGGGGCAACGCGGAGTTCGACGATGTGACGCTGGCGGCCGGCATGGCGCTGAATACGCGGTTCGTCGGCTGGGGCTGCGGGTTTCTGGATTTCGACAATGACGGGCGGAAGGGTCTACTGCTGGTGAATGGGCATGCGTTTCCCGAAGTGGATCGGCTCGGGATCGATGTGCATTTCAAAGATCGAGCGATTTTGTATCGCAACTCGGGAACGGGGAAGTTCCTCGATATTTCGGAATCGTCGGGGCCGGGAATTCTGGAGAAGCATTCGTCGCGCGGCGCTGCATTTGGCGACTACGATAACGACGGCGCGGTGGAAGTGCTGATCAACAACCAGAACGAACCGCCGGAGTTGTTGAAGCAATCCACGAAACCGGCGGGCAATTGGGTTTTGCTGAAGCTGGTGGGTGTGAAATCGAATCGCAGTGCGATTGGTGCGCGGGTTCGAGTGCTAGTCGGGGATTTGGTGCAGAGCGATGAGGTCCGGAGCGGCGGGAGTTACCTTTCACAAAACGATTTGCGGCTGCATTTTGGGGTGGGGAAAGCGCGCCGGATCGACCGTGTGGAGATTGACTGGCCGTCCGGCGCGCATCAGGTGGAGAGTGGGATTGAGATCAATCGGGTGGTGACGATTCGCGAGAAACCGTGACTGACTCGCCGGTTGAGCTGTCTCGCGGCGCTCCCTTGCGGTCGCGGCTCGGTTACGGTTTTACTCTTTGGGTTGGTAGAAGAACATCTTTGTTCCGGCGCCGGGTTCTACGGTTTTGAAATCGGCTGGGATGGTGAACAGCGCGGCGTCGGGCTCGGCGCGCGAGATGTTGGTGAGACGGAAGGTTTGTTCACCGGAGCGCGGGTCGGAGCGCTTGCTCATCACGATGGTCTTCAAATCGGACGAGGTCCAGACTTCGGTGACTATGTCGATTGGTTTCTCATTTCCAATTTCACCGGCAGCGATGCTGCGGGTGGTCCGGACGCCCTGGGCGCTGACGCCTTCGATCACTTGAGTGCCTAGATCTTCCGTGCGGGCTTCGGTTTGCTCCTTGTCGAGCTCGATTTTCGCGCCGCTGAGTTCGAGGGTCATGGGACCCATGTGCTCGGAGGACATGGCTGCTACGTCGCGGGAAATGACTTTCACTCCGGCGGCTGCGGCGCCAGGGGGCAGCATGGGCGGCGGGGCCAACATCTTGCCGGCCATGACGTGCGCGGTCTTTTCGTCGAGGTTGAGCGTATAAGATGTCTGCGTCACGGGATCGACGATGAACACCAGGTGCGGAGTTCCAGCGGCGGACATGTTGCCGATCCTCGGGAGACTGGCGTCGTTGCGGGTGCGGCCCTCGGAATCGCGCGCGGTGGTTCCGCTGGTTTTCTGCACGATGCGATTGCCATCGGCCAGCGTTTGGACAGACTCATTGACAACGGTCGCCGAATAGGGCGACCCCGTGACGGTGCGATCGAAAGTAATGGCGCCGAGGGCGGTAGCGCCGGCGTGGAAGTTTTCAGCGAAGTGCTTCATCTCCACCTGTTGCTTGGCGTCGGTTTGCGCCAAGAGCGAACCGGAGAGCAGCGTCAAGAAGAACATTGTACGTTTCATAGTTGATTACTCCTTTTGTGAATTAGTCAGGGCCGTGAAATTAAGCCGCCGGGCGAACCATCTGAGGCGAGGCGGAAATCCGCTACAAAGCCGACACCTTGGGGAAGTGCTCCTGGCGGGAACAGTGCGTCGGCTGGAATCAAGAGCTGTATGGTCGGCTCGGCGGGCATCCAGGGCGCGGCCCGCTTTGCGGTGCGCCGATGCACGTGCGGGCTTGCCGCTTTTGCAATAAGTACCGGGGCATTCTGGGTAATCGCGGGAGCCTGCATGGCTTGTTGCGGAATGTTGGTGTGGACATTCGGAGCTGGCCGAGGCGTTCGCAAAAACAATGCGACAAGCAAGGCGGCGGCGATGGCCGCGGAAATCAGGAGCCAGCGGCAGTTCGAGCGCACTGGCGGCGCGGCTGTCTCGCGTATGTAGAGAGCGAAAGCATGGCTCACATCGCGGAATGAATGCGCCTGCTCGAGACACTCGCGGCACTCAGCAAGGTGACGATCCAACGCCTCGGTTTCGACCGGCGGTAATTCGTCGATCCAGCCATGGAATTAACTTCGATGAATATTCACACATTGCATTTCTCCGCCAACTTTCTTACCGCGCGGTCCACAGTGTCAGCCACCGTCGACGTCGCGATTCCCAGAACTTCCCCAATTTCCCGGTAGCGCAGGCCTTCCGCGCGGAGCATCAGGCATTCCCGCTCCGCCTCGGTCAACGATCGGACGGCGGTGCGCAACTGACGAGATTTTTCTTTCGCGAGCAAAGTACGCTCGGGTGTTACGTGATCCGGCATTTCATTACGCGACGCATCGAACGAAGTGGCGAAGCGCCGCTGGTAACTGGTTTGCCGGTTTCTGGCCTGATTGTGCGCGACGCGGAAAAGCCAGCTCCGGATGTTTTCCTGCGCGCCGCCGCTTGACACATGGCGGTGAAGCTCAAGAAACGCATCCTGCGATACATCTTGCGCCTCGTCCGGGGAAAGCCCCAGGCAAACCAGATATCGAAGCAGCGGTCCGCGCAGTTCCTCAAACAGTTTCGTCGCCTCCGTAAGGCTGGTTGAGAAGGCGGATGCCGATGAAGGAAACGGAAGTGTATCGCCGCTCATGAATCAGATTGCCATCGCGCTTTCTAACGATAGAACAAGTGAGACGGTGGATTTTCCGGCTTTGGCGTAGGGAAAATCGGGGACACGACTGCTTTCGTGCGTGTTTGAAGGTGCGGGGACGCTAGCCCGTCATGTCCCCGATTTTAGGCCAGCATTTCCTGGATTACGTTGCCGCCGAAATCGGTGAGCTTTTCGTTGCGGCCGTTGTGCAGGAACCACAGGCGGTTCTGGTCCAGGCCCAGCAGATTGCAGGATCGTCGCGTGGAAATCGCGCATGTGGTAGGCGCTTGTCCAACGCGCGCAGACCCAATTCGTCGGTCTCGCCGATGGAAGCTCCGGCTTTGACGCCGCCGCCGGCGAACCACATGGTGAAGCCGTGCGGATTGTGATCGCGGCCGTTGCCGCCTTGCGACATGGGCAGGCGTCCGAACTCCGCGCCCCAGATCACCAGCGTGTCTTCCAGCAGTCCGCGCTGTTTCAGATCCGTGCAGCAGGCCGGCGACGGGAAGGTCGGTCATGCCGCACATCTTCTCGTGATTCTCCACCAGGTTGCTGTGCGCGTCCCACTGCACGGAAACGGGGCCGCCGCCGGAATAGATCTGGACGAAGCGAACGCCGCGCTCCACTAGTCGCCGCGCCAGCAGGCAGCGGGTTCCGAACTCAGAGGTGCGCTTCTGATCCAGGCCGTAGAGCTTGCGCGTGTCGCCGCGGTTTCTTTCGAGATATCCACGGCTTCGGGAGCGTGGCTCTGCATCCGGAACGCCAGCTCGTAGGAACTGATGCGCGCCGCCATCTCGGTGTCGGAATCGAGCGTGTCCATCTCGTTCATGCTCTGCAGAAAGTCGAGCGTGCGACGCTGCCGCTCGGGCGTAACACCGGCGGGCGGACGAAGATTGACGATGGGATTCGGACCCGGGACGGAACACCGTGCCCTGATAGACGGCGGGCAAGAATCCCGCGCCCCAGCAGGGCGTGCCGCCTTCGGGCGTGCCTTCGGGCTGCGGCATCACCACGTAGGCCGGCAGATTCTCGCTCTCGCTGCCGAGCCCGTAGGTGATCCACGAGCCCATGCTCGGATATCCCATCAGGATGCGGCCGGTGTTCACCTGATACATGGCCGGCGCATGCACGGTGCTCTCGGTGTAGAACGATCGCACGAAGCACAGGTCGTCCACGCGCTGCGCCATGTGCGGGAACAGCGTGGAAACTTCGCGTCCGCATTGGCCGTACTTGCTGAACTTCCAGGGACTCTTCAGCAGCGGCGTGTCGCCCTTGGTGAACTCGCTGACCACGGTGCCGTAACTGGCCGGCAACAACTGGCCGTCGTATTTTTCGAGCGCCGGCTTCGGATCGAAGGTGTCGATGTGGCTGGGCGCGCCCACCATGAACAGGAAGATCACCGACTTCGCCTTCGGCTTGAAGTGCGGCGGCTTGGCGGCGAGCGCATTCACGCGCTCGCGAGCCTGCGCCGGCGGAGTCGGCAGCAGCGATGCCAGCGCGATCGCGCCGAATCCGTGCGCGGCGCGCACCAGAACATCGCGCCGCGTCACCGCGGGTCGCAAATGAGGATCGTCGCACTGCGGGCATTTAAGGGACATAGACGAACTCGTTCCGGTTCAAAAGCGCCAGACACATATCCGCCAGGCTTCCGCCGGCGGAGAAAAATTTTTTCGCGAGCTTCGCTTCGGCTTCAGAAGGCGCGCGTGACAGCGCCAGCTCCCAGGCAGTTTTGACCGCGCACGAAGTATCGGCCTTGCAGGTCTTGGCGAGACGGTCGGCGAAAGCTTGCGACTGTTCCTGCATGAAGTCGCTGTTGAACAACGAAAGCGCTTGCAGCGCATGCGTGCTGACTGGCCGCACCGGGCAGGATGTAATGGCATCCGGCTGATCGAAGGCTGTCAGCAGCGGCAGCCGCACGCTGCGCTTGTTGTAGAGATAGATGCTGCGGCGATCCTGCACGCTCTTGTCCGGGATTCACCGGCCACAGTCCGTCGCGCTCATGTTCGGTGAAAATCAGATCGTAGACTTCCGGCTCGATCGGGATGCGCACCGGGCCGGCCGCCCAACTTGCGGATTCAAGCGTTCCGGTCACAGCGAGGATGGCATCGCGCATGGTCTCGCCTTCCATGCGCTTGCGATTCATGCGCCAGTACAAGCGATTGTCGGGATCGATCGGCGTCGCGCGTCTTGTCCGGCTGCGGCGCTTTGCCGATAGACGCTGGATGTCACGATCAGGCGATCCAAAGTCTTGACACTCCAGCCCTTGGCCGACGAACTCCGACGGCCAGCCAATCGAGCAGCGCTTGGTTCGACGGCCTGTCGCCCATCACTCCGAAATCGTTGGGCGTGCGCACGATCCCTGTGCCCATGCGGAATTGCCAGATGCGGTTCACCATCACGCGCGCGGTCAGCGGATTGTCCGGCGATGCCAGCCAGTTGGCGAGCGCCGTGCGGCGTCCCACGCTGCTCGTGCGGAATTTCGTAGGACGCCTTGAGCACACGCGGCACGGACGGCTCCACCGGATCCAGACGATTTTTCGGATCGCCCATGCGCAGCACGTAGGCTTGCGGCGCGGCCTCTTTGTTGTTCACGTACGCGTAGGCGGTGGGCAGCGGATCGGGCTCGGTGGCTTCAATCTCATGCAACTGCACGCGCAGCTTGGCTCGCTTCTCGCGATCCTCCGGCGTCATGGCGGCGACCACGACATCCCAGGTCGGCTCCACTTGCGAATTCGCATTGTCCGCCAGCACTTCCTGCTTCTGTCGTGCGCTTTTCTTTCGGGATCTTCCAAGCTTCCTGCAGTTTCGGATCGAGCTTCGCGAGACGTTCGGCGATGATGCGGTCCTCGTACGGCTTGGCTAGCTGCTCCAGCGCATCGGTCACCGGCTTGAGGCGCTCTTTGTAAGCTTTGTCCGCTGCTTCCCAGGCAGTCTTTTCTTCCGCCGTCGCGATTCGACTTCCTTGCCTGTGGCGCCGCCGAAGATGGCTTGCAGGCGGTAGTAATCGGCCTGCAGAATCGGATCGAACTTGTGATTGTGGCAGCGCGCGCAGTTGACGGTCAATCCGAGGAAAGTCTGGCCGACGTTGGTCGCGATCTCGGTGAGCACTTCTTCGCGGCTCACTTCCGGATCGATATTTCCGGCCACGAGGTGTTCCTGCCCGGCGCGAAGATATCCGGTGGCGATCGAGCGCTTCCTTGTTGCCGGGAAACATTTCGTCGCCGGCGATCTGTTCCTTGATGAACCGGTCGTACGGTTTGTCGCGATTGAACGCATCGATCACGTAATCGCGATAGCGCCAGGCGTGCGGGCGGTCGGCATCGAGTTCGAAGCCGTTGGTATCGGCGTAGCGCACCACATCCAGCCATTTCAGCGCCCAGCGCTCGCCGTAGTGCGGCGAGGCGAGCAGGCGGTCGACAACTTTTTCGTATGCGTCGGGCGATTTGTCTTGGACGAAGGCGTCGACTTCGGCCGGAGTGGGCGGCAGGCCGATGAGATCGAAGGTAACGCGGCGGATGAGGTGGATCCGATCGGCGGGTTCGGAGGGCCGCAGTTTCTTGGCCTCGAGGACGCTCAGGATGAATGCATCGATCGGCGTCCGCACCCAGGGATCGGAAACTTCGGGCACCGGAGGGAGGTTGGGTTTTTGAAAAGCCCAATACTTAGCGCGCGCCCCGATGAACTTGGCTTCTTTGTCGAGCGGGGCCTGATCCGCGGCGAACGTGGTCGCGAGAGCAGCCCCCAGTAAGATGACACTTCGAATAGGCAGCCTCACGATTGGATCTTAGCACGAGGAATCCGTGGGGCAGGCAATTTTGCCTGCAGCCGGCATTCGTGCCGGCTCCCGACGGGCCGGCTGGAAAGCCGGCTGCGGCCAGAATTGGCCGCCCCACGATACAGGTTGAGAGATGCAGGTTAAGAGCTGAGAGTGATGGCGGATGATATGCTCCAAACGTGAGTGCACCTTGGACGCGCCGTGGATTCCTGAGCAGTGCGGCTGCGGCTGGATTTGCGTACTGGTGGCCGGTTTGCGCGAGAGGCGCACCGGCGCCTTTTCCGGTTCGTTACCGAAAACCGAATCCTTACGACAAGCTGCGTCCGCTCATTGAACCTGGGCATGACGCGTTCGCGGTGGAAGCGCTGGCGGCTGAGATCGTTGCCCGATGGAATCGCATTGTCGCGACAGGCACTGTTTCACTGGCGGATGGGTTTCGCGGGACTTCGCCGTTTCCGAAGAGCTTCCGAGAGATTGACGAAGGCGTTCATATCGCGGAATTCGATGAGAGCGATTTCGAGCGCGGGCTAAAAGAGTGGATCGCGAAATTGGGTAGCGTTCGGAGCGCGCGGTTTAGCGTGCTGCCTGAAGACCGGCTGCGTTTCGAAATTGCCAGTACGTTGGAAGGAGTGTTGAACTACCGCGTCGGATTGTGGAAGCAGGTCTGGCGCGGCGATCAGCTTGCGGAGTTTGCGCCGCTGGAAGAAACGCTGGTTACTTCGCCGAAGCCGCTCTTCCGCGACGTGACTGCTGAGATGTTCGGTGCGGCGCCGTCGTTTCAGCAGCAGCTGCTGCGAGGAGTTCCCTATTGGCGAGGCAGATTGGATTCCGCATCTGGGATTGATGTTTACGGGAACAACGGAATCGCGGTGGGCGATATCGACGGCGATGGCAAGGACGAAGTTTACGTCTGCCAGCCCGGCGGGCTCCCGAACCGGCTTTACAAGCTGGATGATCGCGGCAGTATGCAGGACATCACTGAGCGTTGGAACGTGGGAGTGCTGGACGATTCCACGGCGGCGCTGATTCTCGATCTACGCAATTCAGGACGGCAGGACCTGGTGGTGCTGACTACGTCGGGCCCTCTATTGTTCGTTAACGACGGCACAAGTTTCAAACACAAGCCGGACGCTTTCCGATTTCAAAATCCGCCGCAGGGAACTTTCACTGGCATGGCCGCGGCGGATTACGATCGGGATGGCCGGCTGGATCTTTATCTCTGCACCTACGTTTACTTTCAGAGCGAGGACCAGTATCGATATCCGGTTCCGTATCAGGATGCGCGGAACGGTCCGCCGAATTATCTTTTCCACAACCGCTTGACCGCGGATGGCGATGGATTTTTTGAGGACGTGACGAGTTCCACGGGCCTGGATGAGAACAACGTCCACTACAGTTTTGCGCCGGCCTGGTGCGATTACGATGGCGACGGCTGGCCGGATCTGTACGTCGCCAACGATTTCGGGCGCAAGAATCTGTACAAGAACGAAGGCGGCCGCTTCCGCGACGTCGCGCGGGCCGCGGGCGTAGAGGACTTGGGACCGGGAATGAGCGCAGCCTGGTTCGATTACGATGGCGACGGGCGGCCGGATCTTTACGTGAGCAACATGTGGACTGCTCCGGGGCAGCGGCTGATCGCGGATAAAAATTTCTCGCCAGTGGCGAAGGATGGGCTGGTCGAAGAATACCGCAGGCACACCAAAGGCAATTCACTTTATCGAAATCGCGGCGACGGGACGTTTGAAGACCAGGGTGCGCGGGAAAACGTGCGAGATGGGCCGCTGGGCGTGGTCGGCGGACGGTTTTGATTTCGATAACGACGGCGCGCCTGAAATTTATATAGCGTGCGGGATGCTGACCAATCCGTCGGAGCAGGATGCGGCCAGCTTCTTCTGGCGGCAAGTGGTGGCGAATTCTCCGGCTTCGCAATCGCCCGCGTCCGGCTACGAGAACGGATGGAACGCGATCAATCAGTTCATCCGCGAGGATTGCAGTTGGAACGGGCGCGAGCCGAATGTTCTTTATGCGCGCCGCCAGGGTCGCTACTACGATTTTTCGGGAGTGTCCGGCATCGACTTCGCCGAGGACAGCCGGGCTTTTGCCGTAACGGATTTCGATGGCGACGGGAATCTGGATGTGTTTCTCAAGAGCAGGCTGGGTCCGCAGGTGCGGGCGCTGCGGAATGAGTGGGGAACGGAACCGCAAAGCAATTGCCTTCAAACTAACTGGCACGCGTTCGAACCGCGACGCGGTGGGCGCGTCGATCACGTTGGAGCATGCCGGTCAACGAAGAGTGGCCTTCGTGCAGGCCGGCTCGGGATATCTTTCGCAACATAGCAAGACGCTGCATTTCGGCTTGGGCAACCGACTCCCTTACGGTCGCGGCTCGGTTGGCGCGGCGCGCGGGGCGGATGACGCGGCGCGTGCTGAAAGAATTGTGATCCGCTGGCCTTCCGGGCTCCGCCAGGAGTTCCGCGACCTGGAGGCGGGGTTCCGATATCAGATCGTCGAAGGAGAAGCCCAGCCGCGCCGCGAAGCGTTTGCAGCACGCCGCGAATCGCAGCCGGCACCGGCACTCACGCCGGACAATCGGCCGCCTTTTGAAGAGACCTGGCTACTGATTCCCGTTCCGATTCCCGAACAGCGCCGCGGTCCTGGGTTCGTTTTGCTAGCTGCGGACGGCAAGATGGCTTTGCCTGCCGGAGTTCCGGGCCAGGTTTTGGATCTCAGCCGTGAATCGGCGGAGGTGGCTGCCAGCTATTCGTTGTTCCGGCGTTACTTGTTCGATTACCGGGCTGAGCTTCTGTTGCCGATGCTGATCCTCATCGACGAATTCGGCTTGGCGCACAAAGTATATCCGAACGTGCCAAGCGAGAACCACTTACAAGAAGACTTGCGACTTTTAAAATCGAAAGATCGCGAGCGCTTGGCGCTTCCATTTCCAGGCCAGTATTACACCGCGCCCCGGCGCAACTACTTCCGGCTGGGCGCGGCGTTCTTTTGGGCGGGCTATCCCGAGCAGGCGTTGGTTTATCTCAACGAAGTGATTCGCGAACAGCCGGATAACGGAAAAGCGCAACTTGCGGTGGGATACATCCACATGGAGGCGGGGCGCAATGCCGCGGCGCGCGAACATCTGGAGTTAGGAGTCAAGCTTCTGCCAAACGATCCGGATGCATGGATTTATCTCGGCCGGTTGGAAGCGGCAATGAAGCAGCATCGCGAGGCATTGAAGGATTTTGAAAAGGCGCTGGCGCTGGATCCGAAATCGGGATTTGCACTATTGAGCATGGGCCAGACCCACGCGGCGCTGGGTGAAGATGCGGCGGCAGAGCCGTTGTTCCGGCGAGCGCTGGAAGGCGCGAGCGGCGCCGATGCGGCCACGCAACTCGGGCTTCTGCTGGTTCGTGAAAACCGTTTGGACGAAGCCAGGGTTTCGTTTGAAAAAGCCGTAACCCTGCAGCGCGATCATGTGTGGGCTATCAACAACCTAGGCGTTCTTTACATGCAGATGCGCAAGGTGGACGACGCGGTGGCGGCCTTTCGATACGGCATAGAAGTTGCGCCCGATGAGGAAATTTCGTATCTGAATCTGGCGCGCGTTTATGCGCGAGAAGGCGATCGGACAAGAGCGCGCGACATCTTGCAGCAGTTACTAAGTCGTCAGCCGGCGAACACCTCAGCCAGTAAGTCTCTCCGTGAGTTAGAGAGGTAGTCCCGGGTGCGGTAACTGGTAGACCTAAAAATTCTCTAACAGATTTCAATTACCTTGGGCTATAATCACCCAAACAGGAGGCAACACAAAAAGCATGTCGAGGCGTATCGTTTGGGTAATTTTTGTTGCGTTGGTAGTTTGTTTGGTGCCGCTAGGCGCTCAAACGACGAGTGGTGAGATTGTGGGAACCGTGACGGACGCCACCGGCGCCGTAGTCGCCGGCGCAACCATCACGGTGACCAACATGGACACCGGGATCTCGGTGAAAGCGTACCACCGACTCATCGGGGAACTACGTGGTGACGTCGCTCGGCATCGGACGCTATTCAGTTTCGGTGGAAGCAACCGGTTTCAAAAAATCGTTGCATAACGATCTCACGCTCAACGTGCAGGATCGCTTGCGCGTGGATGCCTCGCTCGAAGTCGGGTCGGTGAACGATACGGTGGAAGTGGCAGCGTCGGCTCCTCTGCTTGAAACCGACACATCCTCGCTGGGGCAAGTGGTGGATAGCCAGCGAATTGTGGATCTGCCGTTGAACGGCCGCTACTTCACGCGGCTGGCCGTGCTCACCGCGGGAACCGCGCCCACGGTACACGGCGCGCGCGATGAAAATTCCGGCGGCTTCACTTCAAACGGCGTGCGGCCCTTTCAGAACAACTTCCTGCTGGATGGCGTGGACAACAACAGTTTGTCCGAAGATCTGGTGAGCCAGCAGAGTTTCGTGATCGGGCCGGCGCCGGACGCTATCGCAGAGTTCAAGGTGCAGACCAATTCTATGAGCGCCGAGTTCGGGCGTTCGGGTGGCGCGGTGTTGAACGTGACCATCAAATCCGGCACCAACCAACTGCACGGAACGTTGTACGAATTCCTGCGGAACAGCGCATTGGACGCCAAGAATTTCTTCGACGATCCCGCGCAGCCGATTCCGCCTTCAAGCAGAACCAGTTCGGGTTCAGCGTCGGCGGTCCAGTTCTGATTCCGAAAGTTTACGACGGTAAGAATCGTACGTTCTTCTTCTTCGATTATCAGGGCACGCGCATCCGCATCGGGCAGATTCGCTGTTTGCGTCGGTGCCGCCGGATGCATGGCGCACGGGAGACTTCTCTGGGTACAACACGATTTATCAGCCCGGTTCCACCACGACGGATGCGAACGGCAACTCAACTCGAACTCCGTTTCCCGGCAATAAGATTCCATCGTCGATGTTCAATCCGATTGCGGCGAAACTGCTGAGCATGTTTCCGGAACCGAACGTAGCTGGGCAGGTCAGCACCTTCGGCGTGTCCAACAACTATTTGAGCAGTCCCTCGGAACCGAACGATACAGATCAGTTCGATGTGCGGATCGACCACCGGATCTCGGATTCGGATTCCATCTTCGGCCGGTTCAGCTACTCGAACAATACCGACAATCCTCCCGGTCCCATCCCGCCGCCTTTGGATGCGGCTTCGTTTTCGTCGGGAAACTTCCTCAATCGACCGCGCAATGCGGTGCTGAGCGAAACTCACATTTTCAATCCGCGCATCGTCAACGAATTTCGACTGGGCTATTCGCGCAACCGGTCGGAGCGTCTGCAATTCGACGCGAACGAAAATCTCTCGTCGCAGTTAGGCATCCCGGGAATTCCGTTCAGCACCAACAACGGAGGGTTGCCGCAGTTCGGGGTGAACGGCCTGAACACGTTCGGCAGCTCGGAATACCAGCCTACCGTGGAGACCCAAGAGGTTTATCACATCATCGACAGCGTCAGCCTCATATTTGGCCGCCACACTCTCAAAATTGGCGCCGAGCTCAAACCTCGGGTGAACTTCTCGATTCTGCAGCCGCCCGTTCCGCGCGGCGCATTTAATTTCACCGGCCAATTCACGAACGATCCCATGAATCCGTCGAATACCGGATTAGGTACCGCCGATTTTCTGCTGGGGGTTGTGCATGACGCGCAGATATCCTCATTCATCAACGATGTATTCCAACAGCCGGGACAATTCTATTATGTCCAGGACGATTTTAAAGTAAGTAAGAAGCTGACGCTCAACCTTGGGCTGCGGTACGAGTATGTGGTGCACGCCCGGGAGAAGTATAACGCCGAAGCCAACTTCAACATCGCTACCAACACTTTGGATATCGCGTCCGGCCGCCAGGACGCGCTGCCCGCAAACTTTTATCCCGAGATCGCGGTAAATCGCAATGCTTCGCGCAGCCTGGTTCCGAACCAGAAACACGATTTCGGCCCACGCATCGGATTCGCTTACAATATGTTCAAAAATACGGTACTGCGCGGCGGATACGGCGTCTTCTATTCGTCCTATGAAGCAGGGCCGCTCAGCATTCCGAATCCAGGAAATAACCCGCCGTTCTTTGAACAGGCGAACTATAACCCCATCAGCGCGGTTCAAGTGAATCCCATCGTGGGGAATCTATCGCAGGGATTTCCCGGCAATGCGTTGACCGAATCCATCGTTACCTTCGCTGTTTTCCGTTGACCCGCACTTCACGAATCCAAATGTGCAGCATTGGCAAATGAGCGTCCAGCATGAGCTGCCGCTGGAACATGGTTTGGGAAATCGCCTACGCCGGTTCCAAAGGCACGCATCTTTACGAATTTCGAAATGCGAACGCAGTGCAGCCGTCGGCGGATCCAAACGCAAATTATGCGGATCTGCGGCTGCGGCCCTACCTGGGCGACCTCCCCCTTTGGTGCTCTTGCAACAGCTCGACCTATCATTCCTTGCAAACCAAAGTGGAAAAGCGCTTATCCAATGGCCTCAGCTTCCTGACCGCCTTCACCTACGGCAAATCGATTGACGAAGTCTCTACTGCTTCCCTCGGATTCCACGGCGGCGGATACGCCCGCGACTGGAATAATCCGGAAGACGAAAAAGGACCCTCGGATTTCGATCAGAAATTCCGCTTCGTCAACAGCTTCAGCTACACTCTGCCGATCGGCAAAGGCAAGAAGTTCCTGAACCAGATGAACGGCGTGGGGAATGCGATCATCGGCGGCTGGGAACTACAAGGAATTCAGTCCTATACCAGCGGCGTGCCGCTCACTATCCAGGCGTCGAATGGGGAGTCGAACACAGACGGAGATTCCGAGGAACGGCCCAATCGGCTGGTGGGCGTGCCACTCTATCCGTCCAATCAAAACGCGAGCCTCTGGTTTAATCCGGCGGCCTTTGTTGCAACGGCTTTCGGGACTCTGGGGAATGCCGGGCGTAACATTATATATACGCAGGGCCAGGTGGGAATCGATGCCTCCTTGTTTAAGGATTTCGCGTTCACCGAACGGGCCAAGCTGCAGTTCCGCTCCGAATTCTTCAACATGATCAATCACCCGAATTTCCGGGCGAACAGTCTCAACAACAGCTTCGATTCGCCTGGTGCTGGCGCTTATAATGCGGCGAATCCGGCGCGGCAGATCCAGTTCGCTCTTAAGATGATCTTCTAGAAGGTCTCGGCAGGACTAACAAGCACCGACTCCCTCACGGTCGCGGTTCGGAAGGACGTTACCGAGCCCCGACCGTGAGGCAGTCGGTGCTTTTTTTTGTCTCACTAAACCTCCGCAACCCAACTATCCTTATAGTAGCTTGAACGTATATAGTGGTAGGACCTATCATGGCCTTACCGAAACTCACCAAACTGGAGCTTCAAATCATGGAGACTCTGTGGACCTGCGGAGCCTGTTCTATCCGCGAGGTTCAGGAGGCGTTTCCAGAAACAACGAGACCCGCCTATACCACGGTGCAGACGACTGTGTATCGCCTGGAATCGAAGAAGGCGCTGCGCTGTGTGAAGCGAATCAGCAACGCGAACATCTTCGAGGCGGTTATCTCAAGAGACCAGGCGCAAGGCCGGTTGATCGACGAATTGCTCAGCCTGTTTGGCGGCCGGACCAAGCCGGTGATGGCGCACCTGATTGAATCCGGAAAACTCACCGTGGATGACGTCAAGGAAGCTGAGCAGGCTCTGCGAAAGCTAGCGAGAAAGGACAAATCTAAATGATCCCGGCGAATTTGACTCCCTTGGCCAATCATCTGTGGCAATCCACGCTTTTTGCGGCGGCCCTGGGGCTGCTGAGCCTGGCGTTTCGAAGGCATCGGGCCAAGGTTCGGTACGCACTTTGGCTCGCGGCGTCGGTGAAATTTCTGATTCCCTTCGCGATACTGGTGAGCATCGGAAACCAATTCGAATTGCGTACGGCCGTATCCATTGCGCATTCGCCGATTCCGATTGCGGTGGAACAGATCAGCCAGCCCTTTGTGCCGCCGGCCTCCTGGGAGCGACTGGCTGTGCCTGCGGCGGAAAGCCGGATCTCGGCTGTTCTGATCGGGATTTGGATTTGCGGTTTCGCGGCGGTTCTCTTTTCGTGGCTGGTTCAGTGGAGGCGAATTCGGACAGCCGTTCGAACGGCATCGCCTTTAGCTTTAGACATTCCGCTACGAGCGATGTCTTCGAAGGTACCGTTGGAGCCGGGAGTCTTCGGCGTTTTCAGGCCGGTATTGTTGATGCCCGAAGGTATAGTGGAACGCTTGTCGCCGGCGCAATTGCAAGCCGTTCTGGCGCACGAGTTGTGCCACGTCCGGCGGCGCGATAATCTCGCTGCGGCGATACATATGGCCGTGGAAGCGATCTTCTGGTTTCATCCGTTGGTCTGGTGGATCGGATCTCGCTTAGTCGAAGAGCGGGAGCGCGCCTGCGATGAGGAAGTCCTGAGCTTGGCCGGCGAACCGGAAGTCTATGCCGAAGGAATTCTCAACGTCTGCAAGTTTTATTTGTCGTCGCCGCTGCGCTGCGTGTCGGGCGTGACTGGTTCCGATCTCAAGAGGCGCATTGAAGAGATCATGGCGGGGCGTTTGGTTTTGAATCTCAGCCTGGGCAAGAAACTGCTGCTGGCGGGCGCGGGAGCGGTGGCGATTGCAACACCGATCGCGATTGGGATTTTGAACGTGCCGCAGGTTCGCGCGCAATCCGCCGCTAAGCCGCTTACTTTCGAAGTGGCGTCCATTAAGCCCAGCGCAGAGGACACGCATCGCGTTGGCATTCAGATTGTGCCCGGTGGCGGCATCCGGACCACAGGCACGCCGCTGAAGTTTTTAATTACGTTCGCCTACGATGTTCGCGACTTCCAAGTCTCCGGCGGCCCTGGCTGGATCAACTCGGAGCGTTTTGACGTTGTTGCCAAGTCCGAGCGCAGCGATTCGGAAAGCGGTCCCGACGATTTGCAGAACATGACGGATGAGCAGATGAAAACGAATGCGGACAAGATCCGGGAGAAGCTGCGGGCGCTATTGGCCGATCGTTTCCAGCTTACAATTCACCGCGAAAGCAAGGAACAGCAGATCTACGCACTCGTGGTGGATAAGAACGGATCCAAGCTGAAGCAGTCCGAGGTGCAACAAGGCGGTAAGCGAAATCGCATGATGCGGATGGGCCGAGGCGATCTCAACGCCGAAGGAGTGGGACTCGATATGCTCGGCAACGCGCTTTCGAATGCGCTCGGCCGGCCGGTGCTGGATCGAACAGGACTCACGGGGAATTTCGACTTCAAGCTGCAATGGACTCCGGACCCGGGCCAATTCGGTGGCTTTCCTTCGGGGCCGCCGCCTCCGGGGGTGGATGCGCCACCACCGCCGGATCCAAATGGTCCTTCGATATTCACGGCCGTGCAAGAACAACTCGGGCTCCGGCTGGAATCGCAGAAAGGGCCGGTGGATTTGATCGTGATCGACCGTGTGGAGAAGCCGTCTGAGAATTAGGGCGTCGCCAGGAGTGGCGACGCGGCACGCACGAGTGCGTGCGCTACGGGCCGCAGCGCTACTTCTCACAGTTTCGCTAATCTCGGCTGCTGAACATCACGGCTTGGTGAAATTCGGCGGACTGCCGGTTCCTGGCGCAACCGTCACTGTAAGCGCGGCGGGCAAGACTTTCACCGCGATCACAGATCAGCAGGGCGCGTACTCATTCGCCGATATTCCTGAAGGCGCGGGCGCGATCGAAATCGAAATGCTGGGCTTCGAAAAGGTTCGGCAGGAACTGACTTCATCGCCAACTTCTGAGTGGGAACTGAAGATGCTGCCGCTTGGGGAGATCCATGCGGTTGCTGCAGCAGCCCCGCCAACACCTGCCACCGCGCCGCCGCTAGAAAAATCGCGCAAAGGAAAAAACGCACCGCCCGCGCCAACGAACACTGCAGCGCCGTTCCAGCGTGCCGATCTGAATACTGCCGCCGGACCTGCGCCGCCCCCAGCGAGCGATGGCAACGACGATCAGAGCCCCAGCGACCTCGCACAACGCGCAGCGGATGGTTTCTTGATCAATGGCACTGCAAACAACGGCGCCAGCTCGCCATTTTCCATGGCTCAGGCATTCGGCAACAGCCGGCGTTCGAAGTCGCTCTACAGCGGCTACATCGGAATCATCGTCGACAATTCCACTTTGGACGCACGCTCGTTTTCATTGACGGGCCAGGATACGCCGAAACTCCCGTATGACCATCTGCAGGGTGTGTTGGCGTTGGGCGGGCCCATCAAAATTCCGCACCTGGTTCGCGATGGAGGGGTGTTCTTCCTCAATTACCAATGGACCCGGAATCGCAACGATAGCAACGCAACCGGGCTGATGCCAACGGTGGCGGAGCGCAATGGGGATTTGCCGGACGGCGAAATCATTCCAAAGTCGCTGCTGAGTCGGCAGGCGCAGGCGCTGCTGCGTCTTTATCCGCTACCTAACTTCGCAGGCGGAACGCAATACAACTATCAGATCCCCCTGGTCGGCAACATGCATCAGGACAGCCTGCAAACCCGCGCGATGAAGACGCTGGGCCACAAGAATCAGCTTTCGTTTCTGTTCGCGCTGCAGAGCACGCGGTCGGACACTCCGAATCTTTTTGAATTTCTCGACACCACGCAAACGCTGGGGATCAATTTCAATGCCAACTGGCGGCACAGTTTCACCCCGCGGCTCTTTTCCACTTTCGGATATCAGTTCAGCCGCCTGGCAACACGAATTACTCCGTACTTCGAGAATCGGGAGAACGTGTCGGGCAACGCGGGTATCCACGGCAACAATCAGGAGCCGGTGAATTGGGGACCGCCCAGCCTGAACTTCTCCGGCGGCACCTCGGGCCTCACGGACGGCCTACCGTCGCACACGCGAAATCAGACGAGCGCGGTCTCCGTGGACAACTTTTGGGGGCATGGCGGCCACAACGTAACGTTTGGCGGCGATTTCCGGAGACAGGAATTCAACCTGCTGTCGCAGCAGGACCCGCGCGGGGCTTTCACTTTCAATGGCACGGCCGCGGGGTCGGATCTTGCGGGGTTTCTGCTGGGAGTTCCGGATACGAGTTCCATCGCGTTCGGAAACGCTGACAAATATTTTCGGTCCTCCATCTACGAGGCTTATGTCAACGACGATTGGCGGCTGAGTCCGTCGCTAACTTTGAATCTGGGCGTTCGGTGGGAGTACTGGTCGCCGCTCACGGAAAAATACGGGCGCTTGGTGAATCTCGACATCGCGCCCGGCTTCTCGGCTGAGAATCCGGTTGTGGCGGCGAATGGGCTGATTCATCCGGACAAACGTGCGATACAGCCGCGTACGGCATTCGCGTGGCGGCCGTTTGCGGCATCCTCGATGGTGGTGCGCGGAGGGTACGGCGTTTACTACAACACGTCGATGTACTTCCCGCTCGCGACGCAGATGGCGCAGCAGTTCCCGCTCTCGAAAAGCCTGAGCGTGCAGAATAGCCCGAACAATCCGCTCACGCTGGCGAACGGATTCAATGCTTCTCCCACGATTACGCCGAACACATTTGCCGTCGATCCGAACTTCCGTTTGGGCTATTCGCAGAACTGGCAATTGTCGGTGCAGCGGGATCTGCCGGGCGCATTGGTGGTCACGGCGATGTATCTCGGCAGCAAAGGGACGCGCGCGGAACAGGTCTTCCTTCCGAATACGTATCCTGAGGGCGCAATAAATCCGTGCCCGGCTTGTCCTACCGGATTTGAATATGTCACGTCAAACGGAAACTCCACGCGCGAGGCAGGCCAGGTTCAGTTGCGACGCCGGCTGCGCAGCGGACTTACTGGAAGCTTGCAGTATACGTATTCAAAATCGATCGACGATGCCGCGTTGGGCGGGCGGAATCAGGGAACGCCCATCATCGCGCAAAACTGGCTGGATCTCAGCGCGGAACGCGGGCTCTCGAATTTCGATCAGCGTCATTTGCTGAACGCACAGATCCAATACACCACCGGCATGGGACTCGCGGGAGGCACACTATTGAGCGGATGGAAAGGCGCGCTTTTCAAGGAGTGGACCTTTGGCAGCCAGATTACCGCGGGCACCGGCTTGCCGCTCACGCCGATTTATCTCACGACCGTGCAGGGGACGGGTGTCACCGGAAGTATCCGTCCGGATTACACCGGCGCGCCAGTGTACGCCGCTCCTCCGGCCCACTTCCTGAATCCGGCTGCCTATGCGCCTCCGCCTTCGGATGAGTGGGGCGACGTAGGGAGAAACACGATTACCGGACCCAAGCAGTTCACGCTGAACGCATCCTTCGGCCGCGTCTTTCAAATGACAGACCGGTTGACCCTCGATTTTCGGATAGATGCTACCAACGCGCTGAACAACGTCACGTATCCGAATTGGAATACCACGGTGAGCAGCGCACAGTTCGGGCTGCCAACTACCGCGAACGCGATGCGCAGCTTGCAGACGACGGTGAGGTTGAGGTTCTGAGCAAGATGCGACGCGCTCCTTGGCTATTATTTGCGGCGCTGGCGGCTAACGCGCAACAGGTGGGACAGAACGCACCATCACGCGCCGCGGCATCCACGTTTCAAACCAGCACGCAACTGGTGGTGGAAACCGTGTCGGTGAAAGACAGGAATGGAAACGCGATCGAGAATCTGACCGCGAAGGATTTCACTGTGACCGAGGATGGCGCGCCGCAAACCATCCGCTTTTTTGAATACCAGAAACTGGCAACCGAAGCTCCCGCTCCAAGCGCTTCACCGTCGCGGAGAGCCACGCCTTTCGCGAAGCTGCCGAAGTCGCACATCGCGGCGGAATCGCCGGGGAGTACAAAGTATCGGGATCACCGGCTGCTGGCCCTCTATTTCGACATGAGCGCGATGCCCGAGCCCGATCAGCTGCGCGCATTCGCCGCCGCGATGAAGTTTATCCATACGCAAATGACGGCTTCGGACTTGATGTCGATCATGATCTACGACGAGGGTGCGGTGAAGATTTTGCAGGACTTCACGGCTGACCACGAGCGTCTGGAAAGCATCATAGAGACGTTGATCGTGGGAGAAGACGAAAATGTCGCGGACACCGCCAATGATGCGAGTTCCGCCGACACAGGCGCTGCGTTCGGCCAGGACGATTCCGAATTCAACATCTTCAATACCGACCGGCAGTTGTCGGCGTTGCAAACCGCCGCGCGAATGCTAGGTTCGCTCAACGAGAAGAAGGCGCTCATTTACTTCGCAAGCGGCCTGCGCTTGAACGGCGTGGATAATCAGGCTCAACTTCATGCCACCATCAATGCCGCCATCCGCGCCGGAGTTTCGTTTTGGCCCATCGATGCGCGCGGGTCTAATGGCGGAAGCGCCGTTGGGCGACGCCACGCGCGGTTCTCCGGGCGGCATCGCGATGTATAACGGCGCATCGGCGCTGGCGGTCCGGGATAATTTCCAGAAATCGCAAGACACGCTTTGGACGCTGGCGGCGGATACCGGCGGCAAGGCCTTGCTCGACTACAACGACCTGACGAAGGGGATGGTGCAGGCGCAGCAAGCCATTTCGAGTTACTACCTGATCGGTTACTACACCACGAACGCCGCTTTGGATGGCAAATTCCGGCGGATCAAGATTTCGCTGAATCAGGAGCTGAGCGCAAGCCTGGATTATCGTCAGGGTTACTTCGCGGGCAAGCAATTCGGAAAATTCACCACTGCGGAAAAAGAGAGGCAGCTCGAAGATGCGTTGATGCTGGGCGATCCGGTGACCGAGTTGACCATCGCGATGGAGATAGATTACTTCCAGCTCAATCGGGCCGAGTACTTCGTGCCTGTGGTGGTGAAGATCCCGGGCAGCGAGCTGGCGTTGGCTAAGCGAGGCGGCGCCGAACACACGCTGCTCGATTTCATCGGCGAGATCAAAGACGATTTCGGGACCACCGTCTCGAATGTGCGCGACCGCGTGAACATCAAGTTGACCGACGCCACAGCGGCGGAATTGGTGAAGCGTCCCATTGAATACGACACCGGCTTCACGCTGCTTCCAGGAAAATACGTAATCAAGTTTCTGGCTCGCGATGCCGAGACAGGACACATCGGAACTTACGCTACCGCGTTCCTGGTTCCTAACCTGAATAAAGAAGAGAAACGGATTCCGATCAGCTCGGTGGTGCTGAGCAGCCAGCGGGTGGACTTCAAAGACGCGCTGTACAACGCGGCGAAGGATAAAGGAAAAGTGGAGAGCGTGAATCCGCTGGTGCAGGATGGCCAGAAGCTGATTCCCAGCGTGACGCGAGTGTTCAGCAAATCCCGCGATATGTTCGTATATGTGCAGGCGTATCAGCAGACGGCGCCTGCTGCACAACCGCTAGTGGCGTTTGTTACGTTTTACCGCGGGCAATACAAAGCATTTGAAACCGCACCCTTGCAGGTCACCGAGGCTCTGAATAATCGGCTGAAAACCATGCCACTGAAATTCAGCCTGTCGCTCGGCAAGCTTCCGGTCGGGGCATACAATTGCCAAGTGACGATTCTGGATCCGAACGGTCAAAAAGCGGCTTTCTGGCAGGCTCCGGTGATGGTGGTGCCGTAACGATACCGCTCCTGTCGTGGTAGCGCTCCCTTGCGGTCGCGGTTCGGTAACGGATTTGCTGGACTCCTGGTAGGCTAGGTAGAGCGCAAATGCGCGAAACTCTGTGCAACCTAGTGTCGGCGCTGCTGTATCGGTAATCATTCCAGTCCGCGATGCGGAACGACACCTTGAGATGTGCTTGGGCGCGCTCCAACAATCCAGCGTGCAGCCGGCGGAAGTCATCGTGGTGGATGACGGATCGCTGGATGCATCCGGCGATGTGGCTGAGCGGTTTGGCGCACGCGTGCTGCGTTTGCCCGCCAGCCTGGGTCCGGCCGCAGCCCGAAACGCCGGCGCCAAGACGGCGGAGCAACCTGTGATTCTGTTTCTCGATGCGGATGTTGTGGTGCATCGGAACACCATCGAGCTGATCGAAAGTACATTGAACGATGGCGCCATCGGCGCGTTGTTCGGCGCCTATGACGATACTCCGCTGGAGCCGGGCCTGGTGTCGCAATACCGGAATTTGCTGCACCACTACACCCATTCCACAGCGTCGCGGAATGCTTGGACTTTTTGGGCGGGCTGCGGAGCCATCCGCCGGGAGCTGTTCTTGGATTGCGGCGGATTTGACGAGAGTTATCGGGAGCCTTCGGTAGAGGACATCGAGCTGGGCGTTCGGCTGTCCCAAGCGGGCGTGCGAATTGAAGTGGTTCCTCAAATTCAGGTCCGTCACCTGAAGAGATGGACTTTCCTCAGTATGATCCGCACCGATATCTTACGGCGCGCTTGGCCCTGGAGCCGTTTGTTGTTGCGTTCACGCAATCTGCCGGACGATCTGAATCTGAGTTGGAGCCAGAGGGCCAGTGCCGCGTTCGCATGGCTCGCGGTGGGACTGGCTGCCGCGGGATTCCTGAAATGGCCGGCATTTCCCGCAGCGCTTGTAGCCGCCGGCGCTGTGGCTTTCCTGAACCGGCCGCTCCTTGGATTTCTCGCTCGTTCCCGAGGGTTGCTCTTCGCGGTGCGCGCCTTTCCTCTCCATTTTTTGTACCTTCTGTATAGTTCGGCCACGTTCGCAACTGCGGCAGTGGTTCATCTGGTGCAGTACGCCCGTGCGCCCCGGCGGTTGGAGGCACGCGTTTGATACTGGTGCTGGGGGCGGGTCCGGCGGGTCTGACGGCCGCGTGGGAACTCCAAAGACACGGACGCAACTGCACGGTTCTGGAGCAGGAATCGGTGGTGGGCGGATTGTCCCGGACGGTGGATCACGGAGGGTTTCTCTTTGACATCGGAGGTCACCGGTTTTATACCAGGTCGCCTTTGGTGGAAAAGATCTGGAAGGATCTGCTGGGCGACGATTTACTCACGCGCAACCGGATCTCGCGCATTTTTTATCGAGGCCGCTTTTTCCGATACCCGCTGGATCCGAAAGATGTGATCGCAGGCTTGGGGCCTACCGAGATTCTGCGCTGCGCGGGAAGTTATTTGTGGTCGCACATTCGTCCGTGCCGGCCGGAGGACAACTTCGAGGCGTGGGTGAGGAACCGCTTCGGACAGCGGCTCTACGAAATTTTCTTCCGCACCTACACGGAAAAAGTTTGGGGAATGCCCTGCGCGAACATTTCGGCCGAGTGGGCGGCGCAGCGCATCCGTGGGTTGAGCTTGCGCAGCCTGGTTTCCGAAGCTTTGCGGCGGAACACGAACGGGAACGCCTCGGCGACGAATGGGCACACGCCGGTGCGGTCGCTCATTCATTCGTTCTACTATCCGCGGCGCGGCCCGGGAATGTTGTGGGAGAGAATGGCGCAACAGTTGGGCCAGAATGGGAGCCGTATTCTTACCCAAATGCCGGTGGAGCGAATCCGCTGGGAACCCGGCAGGATTCTGGGAGTCCGCGCGGGCGGTCAGGAATTCAAGGCGGAGTCCGTCATCAGCACGTTAGCGCTGCGCGATTTTGTGCAGAGCCTGGATCCCGCTCCGCCGGATTGGCTTCGGGCTGCCGCGGCGAACCTTCGTTATCGCGATTTCCTGATTGTGACTCTGAAGATTCGCGGCGCGAATCTGTTTCCCGACAATTGGATCTACGTGCATGCGCCCGATGTGGCGGTGGGCCGCATACAAAACTTCAATAACTGGAGTCCGGAAATGTCGCCGGATCCCGAGATCACGTGTCTTGGGATGGAATACTTCTGCTCGGAGGGCGACGCGCTGTGGAACAATTCCGACACGGAGCTTTTCGAGAGAGCCAAGCGCGAGCTGGAGCATCTGGGATTGGCGCGCGGCCGGGAGATCATGGACGGAGCAGTGCTGCGGGTTCGCAAAGCTTATCCGGTGTACGATGCAACCTACCGGAAGAGCCAGCAGGCATTCCGGCGCTTTCTGGATGGAGTGCCCAATCTTCAGGTAGCCGGCCGCAACGGGCTGCATCGTTATAACAACCAGGACCACGCGATGCTGTCGGGAATTATGGCGTCGCGCAATTTGCTCGGGGCGAATTATAACGTGTGGGGCGTGAATGACGACGGGCATTATCTGGAGGAATCCGACGACGGCCTGTCGGCCGAATGGATCCAGATCGCCGATGATCAGCCTCAGATCCCCAACATGCATGCGGCCGGCAACTCGTAGCTTGTGGGTTGCGGGGGCGGCCACGCTCATTGCGCTGGCCTGGCAAGTTGCAACAGTCCACTTTAACTACGCCGGAAACTGGACCGCGTTGTTCTGTATCGGGGGAAAATCTCCGATGCCCGCGGATCTGCAATCCGGTGCGTGGATTTTTCCGGATAGCAAGGGCTACGACGGCCAGTATTACCGCGTGGTTGCGCACGATCCATGGATGCAGCGGGACACCCGTGAATTTGTGGACGGGCGGCATCGCTACGATCGAATCCTACTGCCGGCCGCTGCGTGGCTGCTTGCGCGAGGCAGGCCCGGCTGGATCGACGCCAGCTACATCCTGCTGGTTCTGGTCTCGCTTTTTGTGGGGACGTGGTTCACTTCGATGTGGGCCATGCTGGAAAATCGAGCTGTATGGTGGGGGTTCGGTTTCCTGCTGCTCCCCGGAGTTGTGGTCACACTCAACCGGATGACCGTGGATATCACCGAATATGCGTGTTTGGCTGCCGCACTTTACTTCTGGCGCCGCGGATTCTGGATCGGCTGCTGGCTCGCGGGCGCCGCGGCATTTCTTACACGAGATCTTGGACTCATCCTAATCGCGGCGCTGGTAGGGATGAGTCTGCTGCAACGTGCCTGGCGGCGGGCGGCGCTGTTCGCTACGGCGGCGATTCCAGCGGCGCTTTGGATCCTGTACGTGGACCACACCATCCAGTCGCACCATGTGGCGGCGCATGCTCCCACGCTTTCACTGATTCCGATTTGGGCCTTCCGCACCCCGTTGCTCGGCGCGTTTCTCGCGATCGTGAATCCGCAGAACTACCCGTTCGCGGGTTGGCTAAAGACAGCTACGCAGTGTCTGGACGGGATCGCTATTGCCGGAGTCGCTATGGCAGCGTTGGCAGCGGTGGCGGAGGTGAGACGGCGGCCCTTCCCGCTGGAAGCCTCGCTCTGCATACTTTACGCAGCGTTATTTTTGATGACGAGTGTGCGGGGGTTTTGGATCGACACTTATTCCTACCCGCGCGCATTTTCTCCCTTGCTTGGCTTGATTGCGTGGCAAAACATGACAAGCTTCCGTGCCTGGGCATTTCTTCCCTGGCTCGCGGTGTTGCTTCGCGTGTGCTGGCAGCTTGGACCGCAAGTGATCGGCATTTTCCATGCGGTTGCGGGGTGAACGGCATGGATTCCTCGCGGACAGAAATCGCGAGCGCCTGTGTTGGGACACCTTTCGGCGGAAACTCTTTGAAAAATCAAAATCACCGGTCGCTTACGGGTCTGTGAAAAAACCCAAAAAGGCACCGACTCCCTTACGGTCGCGGCTCGGTAACGTCATCAAAATACGAATCCTCTTTCCGAGCCCCGACCGTCAGGGAGTGGGTGCTTTTCTGGTTCCATAAACCGGATAAGCGGGTTTCTTGTGAACCGGTAGCGGATGTTTTTCGAGCTCAGCCAACAACACCTCCACCGTTTTTTCCAATTGCGGATCGTGTCCTTCGCGCACCAAATGCGGATCCAGCTCCACTTCGATGTCCGGCGCGATGCCGTTGTTTTCCACTTCCCATTCACCCTTGGGTGTCCAGAATCCGCGGCTCGGCGTGGAGACGACGCCGCCGTCCATCAGACTCCTCTTGCGGACCGAAAAATCCGACCAATCCGCCCCAGGTTCTTTTTCCAATGAGCGGACCGATTTTCAGCGAACGGAAATGGTACGGCATGGCATCACCGCCTGAACCCGCATATTCATTGATGATGAGCGCCTTTGGCCCCGGGATCAGGCTGACTGGCCAAGTGGTGTCTTCGCCGTCGCGCGTGGTGCGATAGTTCAAAAGCCGCCGCTCGAGATAGGTCAGGATGTAATCCGTCATGGTGCCGCCGCCGTTGAACCGCTCATCCACCACGGCGCCGTCCCGCCCAGCTTGCGGGAAGAAATAGCGATTGAAGAACGTGTATCCGCCGACTGTGGTGTCAGGAAGATAGATGTAAGCGAGGCGTCCGTGGCTCAGTTGATCCACCTTGCGGCGGTTTTCTTCCACCCATGCGAGGTTGCGCAGACCCTGCTCGCTCGCAACAGGAACCACCGTGACTTCCCGCGCACCAGCGCCACTCGGATCCGGTCCCACTCGAAGAACCACGGACTTGTTGGCCGTGCCCTCGAAGAAGCTAAACACTTCATCGGTTCCACGAACCTCGCGTCCATTCACTGACAGCAGGTATTCGCCGGCCACTACGTTCACGCCGGGCTGCGTGAGCGGCGCGCGAAGCTGCGGATTCCAGTTTTCTCCATCGTAAACGCGAGCAAAGCGATAGCGGCCATTTTCCAGTTTGTAATCCGCACCGAGCAATCCAACCGGCACGTGTTTCACATCTTGGAAATCCCCGCCACCGACGCGCAAGTGGCCGACGGTCAGGCCGCCCAGGCACTCCTCGAACAGATAGTTGAGATCCGCGCGCGAGCCGATGCCTTCGAGATACGGCTGGTACTCTTTCTCAGCCGCTTTGAGATCGAAACCGTGGAATCCAGGATCGTAGAAGAAATCGCGCTCCAGGCGAAACGCTTCGTGATACATCTGCTTCCATTCGGCGATCGGATCCACGCGGACTTCCATTGCGTCCAGCTTCAGCGCCTGCGTGTTCGGCCGCGTTGCCGCAGGACCTCCCGCGGGTGGGGGAACCGCGGGTGCAATGGTCCACTGCGCAATTGGAGCAGGGCCAGCAGCGGCTTCATCCGTTCGAGTGACCGGCCGGTACAGCATCTTCTCGCCGTTGCCGGATAGGGCGAAGAATCCGATGTTTTGGGCCACAATCTCGCTTTTGCGAGTCTTCAGCTCGAATTTCTGAGCGGTCAAGCTGGAGGGTCCACCCAAGGGCGCCACCGGCGGACCTTCCACCAGGAACAGGACGCCCTCTTTGCCCGGCACAAGTTCCGTGTAGTTGCGCGACGGCAAGGGCAGCGACAGAATGCGCTGGCTGATTCTGTCGAAGTCGATGCTGACGGCTCCCGGCGGCGGCTTGGTTTCGCTGTCGCTTTTGGCAGGTTCCGGTTTGGCGTCTTTCTCTTCGTCGCTTTCGGCCGCCAGCGGCGACGGCAGATCCTTGCGCAGAACTACGATGTAGACGCTGCTCGAAAATGCTTTGTCGAAGCCAGTCATGGACGTGTCCATCAGGGGGCCGGCGTTAGTGCTGGATAACAGATACAGATATTTGCCGCCGCGGTCGAACACGGGGGACATGGCATCGCTCATGCCGTCGGTAATGGCATGGCTTTCGCCGCTTTCCAGCGAATACACATAGATCGAACGCATGTGGCTGCGGCCCTGCTTGGTATACGTCAACCACTTGCTATCCGGAGACCAACCGGCTTGGAAGATCTGCTGAGGTCCGGTGTACGTATCTTTGAAAACGTGAACAGGCTTGCCGTTTGCGAGATCCACGTACCAAAGGTTCAACCGTTTGTCCGTGTATGAAATTTTCTTGCTGTCGGGCGACCAGGTGGGATTGAAGAAGAACGACCCCGGCGTTCCCAAGTTAATCTTTTGAACGTCGCCACTCCCGTCTTGTTTGCGAACATGCAGCGCGTACTCGCCCGATTCATCGGAGAAGTAGGCAATGCGCAAACCATCCGGCGACCATGCCGGGCTTCTTTCATTCACGCCCGGAGTATTGGTGAGATTGCGGATGTCGCCTTTTTCCGCGGGCACGGTGAGAATCTCACCGCGTGCTTCGAACACGGCGCGCGCTCCAGTGGGGGACAATGCCGCCTCACGAATGCGATTCGCCACTTTCACGTAATGCGACCGGACTTCCGGCAGGTCGGCTGTCACGTGAACCTCCACGGGCTGCGTCTTACCGGTTTTTAAATCGAAGAGATGGATGGATCCGAACTGTTCGTAAACGATCGCGCCCGGCCCGGCGGAGGCGGACTTGAAATCCAAACCGTCGTTCTGAATGACCTGGGCCACCGTCTTCTTCCGCGTGTCATAGGAGAACAAGCTAAACGCCCCGTTGCGATCGGAAAGAAAAAAGACGCGATCGCCGGTCCACATGGGATTGAAGTCGTTGGAATTGTCTCGCGGAATCTTCTCCACCGTGGAATCGGAGAGTTTTGCAATCCAGATGGCCGAGGCGCGTCCCCCTCGGTAGCGTTTCCACATGGAGAACGCCTGGTTGAGCGGCACGTACGCGAGAGACTGCCCATCGGGCGAATAAGATCCTTCGGCGCCCATGGGCAACGGCAGCGCGGAAGGAAAACCGCCGGCTTTCGCGACCGTGAATAGCTGGCTGAAGCGCGAATAGCTGTCGCGATTCGAACGGAACAGAATGCTTTGGCCATCGGGTGTCCAGCCGAGGGTTTCATCCGGCGCCGGATGCCAGGTCAAGCGCCGCGGTACGCCGCCCGCTGCCGGAACCGTGTAGACGTCCACGTTCCCGTCATACTCGCCGGTGAACGCGATCTCGTTACCGTCCGGCGAAAAATAGGGCCGCGTCTCGATGCCAGCGCCGCTCGTCAGACGCTGCGCTTCCCCGCCCGAACGGGCGACGATCCAGAGATCGCCCGCGTAGACGAAGGCGATTCGAGTAGCGCTCAGAGTGGGTTTTTGTAGGAGTAATTTCGATACTGGCGCTGCGATGCCCGCACTGGAGATCAAGGCGGCCAACAGGATGGGGATCAGCCTCATTTCATCTACTCTATCGCGAAAAAATGAGACTGAAAGAGCACCGACTCCCTTACGGTCGCGGCTCGGTAACGCCCTCTTTCCGAACCGCGACCGTCAGGGAGTCGGTGCTTTAGGTTTTTTCACAGGCCTTTAAGCGACCGGTGATTTTCAAGGAATCGGAAAATCCACGTTGCGATCGCGATTCATCTGCTGGCTAAACGGAACGTCGATGCTCGACATCGGAGTTTGCCTCTCCTGCCCATCGCGCGTGATCCAGTGGAACTGGTTGCCATCCACCTTATATGCCGTCGCTGCGGCGATGGTGTGATCGTTGAATGCTACCAGATAGTAGCCTTGGCTCTGGGTATTGCTGCTGGTCTGCCTCGGTTGCTGCGTCTGCTGCGGTTGTGGGGGAGCCGGCCGAGGGTAAGTGTATGCTGGGGTCGCGTTATAGCTGGTGTATGGGTAAGGATCGTAGCCGTAGTAATAAGGATCGTACCCGTATCCGTATGCGTATGGGTAGCCCCCGTAATAAGGGGAGCCCCAATAATACGGATAACCCCAACCCCCGAATCCGAAGCCGAAGCCGAAGTACCCGCGGCCGCCGTAGTAGCCGCGCCCACCGTAATATCCGCCGCGGCCCCCGTAGTATCCACCATGGTAGCCACCGCCGCCGACCGCGTGTCCGCCACCAACCGCTCCCCCGACGTGCCCGCCTCCTCCACCACCCGCGTGACCGCCACCGTGTTGGGCATAAGCGGTGGAGAACAGGAGGGGTGTGAGAAGAGCCAGGGAAAGCGTAAATTTCTGTAATGCCATGACGGAAGATAGAGCAAGATTCATGCCAACGGGCAAGTGATTGTCGGCAGATGAAGATCGCTACTCGACCGACGGCTGAAAACCACCACCTGTGGTTGAAGACAGCTATGTGTAGGGTTGGAGACAGAGCGCGAAAACTAACTATTATTCTTCATAGAGGCTGGGTGAATTAGGGGGGGTTGCGATGCCCGCAAATTCTCTCTTTTTATCTCGCACAGAGGGCTTTACGGAGCTTCCCATTTTGCGTTTTCCGCCTCCGGACCAATCCAAAAAATAGTAGAAACATGCCTTCAACTAGCAGATAAGAAAGACATTGACATCCTTAGCAAGATTGGCATACAATGAACCCACATTTCAGAGTTCCGCTAGAAGCTCTCAAATTTTGTTTGTGGGGAAAGGGACAATATGAAGAAGTTTTTGTTGTTGCTAAGCGTTCTTTGTACGTTCTTAGCAGTTTTTTCAGTTTCTGCATTCGCGCAGGCGAATAGCGGCGACTTGACTGGTAGCGTTCTTGACTCGAGCGGTGCGGCCATTCCGAACGCCACCGTGATCGCGACCAACGACGAGACCGGCGTACAGACCACCACGCAAAGCAACGCGGGCGGCATCTATCGCTTCACCAACCTGCCGGTGGCCCGCTATACGGTGACCGCGTCGGCGACTGGATTCACCACCGACACGCTGAAGAACGTCGATTTGTCGCTGAATACCGTAGTCACCGCCAATCTGACGCTCAGCGTCGGCAAGGTGGGGACAACCGTAGAGGTCAACGCGAGCGCGGTGTCTATTGATACCACTACGGCTCAACTGCAGCAGACCTTCACCACCACTCAGGTGATGGAACTGCCGCAAGCCGCTGCGGGCTCGGGTGTGTACAACCTCGCGCTGCTCGGTGCTGGTGTTACCACCTCAGGCGGCGTCGGTCAGGGTTTCGGTCCTGCCATTGCCGGTCAGCGTCCGGACAATAACTCCTTCTTCCTCGACGGCCAGAGCAACAACAACTATTACGATCCTGCTCCGCTGCTTTATGTTTCGAACGAAGCGATCGCCGAATTTACGCTGCTGCAGAACCAGTTCGCGCCGGAGTTTGGCGGCGGATCGGGCGGCATCTTCAGCGCCGTCGTGAAGAGCGGAACCAATCAGATTCACGGATCGATTTACGAGTATCTGCAGAACCGGGACCTAGACGCGTTGACGTCGCAGCAGGTATTGGGCGGATACACCTCACCTCCCCGCTATGACAACAACAAGTTGGGCGCCACCGTCGGCGGGCCGATCATCAAGAACAAGCTGTTCTATTTTGGAAACTTCGAGTACAACCCCATCGGAAACGCGGCCGTGCCTGGACAGCAGCTCTTTGCTCCCACCGCGGCTGGCTACTCCGCGTTGTCCAGCATCCCGGGAATCAGCGCGACGAACCTGGGCGTACTGCAAAAATACGTTCCCGCAGCGCCCTCCAACGATCAGGGCTTCATTGCGGTCCAGAACCCCAACGTTGCGGGCGCCCCCACAGTGCAAGTTCCAATTGGCTCAATCTCGTTTCCCAATCCCGTCTACAGCAACAGCTACAACGCCCTGGTGTCGCTCGACTACAACATGAGCGACAAAGACCAGATTCGTGGGCGCTGGATCTACAACAACAACTCGTCCATTGCGACAGCGGAAGTGCCGGCGTTCAACGCTTCGACACCGAATAACAACTACATGTTGTCGGTGTCCGAATTCCACAACTTTACGCCGACCCTGCAGAACGAGTTTCGTCTTTCGTACAGCCGCAACGTGAATACACTTCCGGGCACTTCGCTGAAATACCCTGGCCTGGACGCTTTCCCGGTGATCACGCTGGACGATCTGAACAGCTTGACCTTCGGGCCGGTGGGCCCTTCCGGCTCCACCCAGGGCCTGTTCCAGGTCACCGACAACGTAACCAAGGTGTGGGGCAAACATACTCTTAAGTTCGGTGGAAGCTTCATCGATCAAATTGCCACCAACTACTTCATCCAGCGCGTAACCGGAAATTACGAATACGGAAGCACCTCCTTGTTCCTGTTCGACAACGCGCCTGACGTACTCGGCGAGCGCAGCGCCGGAGCCACCAGCTATCCGGTTGGCTTCCTGCAATGGGCCGGGTATGTAAACGACGATTTCCGGATTCGCCCCAATCTGACCATTAACCTGGGTTTGCGCTACGAATACGTGACGGTCCCGGTGGCTTCGCGCTACCAGGATGCAAGCGAGGTGGCGAGCGTTCCGGGAATCATCGGCTTCAACCGCCCGAAGTACGATCCCACGAATTTCGCGCCAAGACTTGGATTTGCTTATTCGCCCGGTAAGGACGGCAACTGGTCCATCCGCGGCGGCTTCAGCCAGGCTTATGACTTGGTGTATTCGAACTTGACGGCCAATGCTGCTCCGCCGTACTTCCAGCAGACCAACGATTGCCCTGGCGTGAAATGCCCCCAAACCGGTTTCCTTGCCGGCGGCGGTTTGCCGGGTACCTCGGTGCCTCTGCCGACCACCCAGTTCGATGCCCTTGGACCGGTTGCTTCGTACACCTATGGTGGCAAGCGGCCTTATGGACTCGATTGGACCCTCGGCGTTCAGCATGTGTTCAAGCACAACTACACGTTTGAAGCCCGCTACGTTGGTACTCGGGGCGTGCACCTGTGGAATCAGACTCGCCAGAACATCTTCGCACGGGTCTCGCCGTCCAACTACATTCCAACCTTCGTGTCGATGCCGGACGCGGCCACCTTTGCTTCCCTCACGAAGACTTTGGCTGATGTGAAGTCTTACATTGTTCCCGGCGGAACTGCCGCCGAACCTACTAACGAGCTGGCCTCGTCAGGTTCGGAAGCGGCCATCGTCGGCTACTCCCCGCAAGCCAGCTCCACCTATCACGGACTGGCAACACAGTTGAACCGGCGCTTCTCCAACGGGTTGACCTTCATCGCAGCCTATACCTGGAGCCACCTGGAAGACGATGCGACCGCGACCAACTTCTCCACCTACCTGACGCCGCGCCGCGCGCAGGACTTCCAGAACCTCAAAGCGGATTGGGCCACTTCGGCTCTAGACCGCCGGCAGCGCTTCACCTTTACGCCTGTCTACGAGTTCCGTCCCTTCAAAGACGGCAACTGGATGATGAAGAACATCATCGGCAACTGGAACATCGCCGGAACCTATACGTTTGAGTCTCCGGAATACGCCACCGTCCAGAGCAACCTGGATTCGAACCTCAACGGCGATAGCGCGGGCGACCGCGTGATCGTTAACGCCGCAGGCCAGGCCAATGTGGGCTCGGGCGTGACCGGTTACAACGCACAGGGACAGGTTGCATCGTCGAGCGGCTCGATTGTTGCCTATGTGGCCAACAATTCGAACGCCCGGTATATCGTGGCGGGTTCCGGCGCGCTGGCCAACAGCGGACGGAACACCTTCCCGCTGCACCGGATCAACAACATCGACCTGTCATTGAAGAAGCGCTTCACGTTCGCGGAACGCTACTCGTTCGAAATCGGCGCGCAAGCTTACAACGTCTTCAATCACCCGCAATTCACTGGCGGTATCACCAACGACGTGGCGGTGAGCGGCTACACCGCAGCGCGCAACGACCTGGTTCCCAACGACCCGCTGTTCGGCCGCTTCGACCAGTTCTACAGCAGCAACTCGCGTTTCGTTCAAGTGTTCGGCCGCATCACTTTCTAAGCCGACCTAGTACCGCTCATTCATGCCCCCGGGGCGTCCATCAGGATGCTCCGGGGGTTTTGCTTTTTATGGGTTACTGAAACGCTTACGCTCGCGGCTCGGTTTGGGAAGAGTTTACAGAGCCGCGACCGTTAGGGAGTCGGTGCCTTTCGCTAATTTATTCACGGTCGAATTACAAACCGACTTGCCGCATGATTGCTTCGTAGCGAGGATCGCCGTGAAGCGGAACAAACAGCGGGTCGCGTTTTGCGAACGGGAGATAAAAGTTCCGCTGCGACAAGGCCCGTTCCAGTTCTTTCAGCGCGCGTTCCCGATCGCCTGCGGCCATGGCGAGTTCCGCCAGAAAGTAGGGATACCCGCGCATGCCCTCGTCGATGGCCAGGAGCCGGCGAAAGAAGTCCGGTTTTCCGAGCAGATTGGGTTGACGGCGAAGCTGCGACATCGCGTCGGCCGGTGACAATCGAAACCAGTTGGGGTCGATTGCAATCAGCACTGTGCGGCTGGCCGCTACGGCGTCGCCGGAAGCGAGTTGCGCCTTCCAAAGATGAAGCCGCGCATGCGTGGCGTTTCCGGACAAGTCCACCACGGTTTGGAGCTCGTCAATCGCGCGATCGGTCTCACCCGCCCAATAAAGGATCTGCCCATACTGCGCTCGCGCCGCCAGGCGCGTCGGAGACCGCTCGAGCGCATAGCTCGCCTCCCGCACGGCCTGAGGAAAATGACCGGTCAACGCCAGGAACAGCGCGTTCCACTGCTGGCAAAAGGAATCCGGGCAGCCCTGCCTCCAGGCCTGTTTCAGAAGTGTTCCGGCCTCAGACCAAGCCCAGTGGTTCATCATCTTCAGAAAACCGCGAACCGCCGCGGGGGCGCCGGAGGTGGGATCGATTTCCTCGATCCGGCTAGCTTCGAGCAAAGCCTGCTGTTCGTTTCCCCGTAATGTGAGCAGGACCGCTCTTCCGGAGTGCGCTGGCACAGACCTGGGATCCATTCGCAATGCGTCGTCGAACAGAGCCTGGGCTGCGGGAAACTCAGCCGCGTCACGCCGGTCCAGGATCAACCATCCTTGCGCGATTAAGTCGGACTCGGAGAGATGGGCCGCACTGGACCCTCCGTCCCGGCCGATGCGCTTTTGAAGAGCCCAAACTCCCAGCCCAAGAGCGACTGACAGCGCCACCGTGAACCAGGTCCAACGGCGCCGGGACCCTGTATCCATGCGAGAAGCAGGGAGATCCGGAATAGGTTCCTTCTCAACCAGGGGTTCTACCGGAACGGCGATACGATATCCCGCCTTGGGCACGGTTTCTACGTAATCGCGTTCCGGATCCAGCTCCCGCAATTGCGCACGAAGCGTGTAAATATTCTGCCGGAGCGTGGACTCTTCGACAACGGCATCCGGCCAGACCGCGCAGACCAGCTCGTCCCGGCTCACAATCCTGCCAGCCGCCTCCACCAGGATATGTAAAACCTCGAAGTTCTTGCGCGCCAGCGTGATGCGCCGGCCCGCCAGCAGCAGTTGCTGGCGATCCAAATCCAGCGTGAACGCTCCGAATTGGTATGCCCGGCTGGCCGTGATCACTTGCTCACATTCTACTAACAACCTTTTGACGCAGGTTTGATGCTCCCGTCATGGTACCGTCTGGCCACCCAAGCGTACAATCGCTGGAGTTCCTACTCTCTTGGAGGTGATATTCAATGTTCCGGCTATTCACTCTAATTACTTTTTGCGCCCTCGTTCCAGCGTACGGCGATCAAATTACCCTGGCGGGCTTCGTCTCCCCTACGGTTGAGACATACGACGGGCTGGATGCCCTCTTCCCGGGCACTTGCGGAGGTATCCCCTGCGCCAGCACGCCGTTGGTGATCCATGGCAATACCTACAAAACCGACGACGGTACGCTGCGCGATTTGAACTTCAACCCTGAGAATGAAACCTGTAATGGCGGCAACGGCGCCTGCATCAACACGAATGACGATCTGGGATTCATCGACATTACATTAGGCACGCCCATGCAACGCATCGGCGGCAACGCGACCACGTTCGGCAACGTGGAGTTCGATTTCTACTCGCCGACCAATACTTTGCTCGGCACAGTTTCGGGCGGAAGCGGCTTCGTGGCCTGGCAGGATCTGGGCGGGATCGGGAGAATCCGCATCACCGATATCGCCCAGAATCAGACCAGCATGATCTTCGACGATCTGACGTTCGAAGGACCGGTGACATCCGGCCCCGGCGGTTCCGCCGTGCCGGAGCCAACATCCGGCATTCTGCTGGGGGGCTCGATGCTTCTGACGGTTTTCTTAGGACGGCGCTTAAAAAACTAAAGTCACTTACGGGTTTCTGAAAAAGTCAAAAAGGCACCGACTCCCTTACGGTCGCGGCTCGGAACGGAAAGAGTGTTACCGAACCGCGACCGTGAGGGAGCCGGTGCCGTTCCGATTTTTCATTCGGGCTTGGCTTCGATCAACAAGTGCTTCTCGAACTTGACGTCGAGTGTTGCCGCGGGGCCGTGAACCACTCCGAGATCCTTACCGTTCTCGTAATCGGTAACACGATAGCTGCCGTCCCCCAGCCCGCGCAAGGTGATGACGCCGCTCCATTGCGGAGCGTAGAAAGCGTAGTAGAGCTTCCCGTCCTTGCGGATCGCGTGCGTTTCCGGCTTATCGAACCCGAGATCGTACAAGGTTCCGAGGTATTCTCCGCGCGAGAGCATTTTCGCTTTGTAGATGCCAATCCATTTCGCGAAGAGTTGCTCGCGCGCGGGCGTCAGAGCTCTCCCCTCCCTTGAACCGCCCGATCCTTCCGGCCACGTAAAGTTGGTCCCAATCACACCCCCAACGCCGACCGTGGAAGCGAAATCATCCTTGACCATGTCCACGTGGTCGCCAAAATAGGCCATGGATTCGCCCTGCAGCGCTTTTAGCGTTTTGCCTTTCAGCCGCACCTGCCACGCCGATTCGGGATCCGCTGCCACCGTCATGTTCATGAACGGCAGCGTGAAGAAGTTATAGCCGGTGCCGCACGGGCAGAACTCCACCAAAGCCTCAGACTTGATTTCGCGAGCGGTGTCGTAAATGGCCTGGAAGAATTTCGGCATGGCCTCCACCGATTCCTCTGGTCTGGCATGTTTGTGCGCCGGATTGTAGCAGGGCGGCGCGCCGTTCATGTGCTGGCCATCCAGCTTCAAGCCGTCGAATCCCCAGTCCTGGATGGCTTTCCTGACAATCGCCTTGTGATATTCCACTACAGCCGGATCCGCCGGACAAAGATAGAAGGAGTTCCAATACGAAATTTTCTGCTTGCTGCCGTCGGCGTTGAGCAGCAACATTTCCGGATGTTTGCTCAACAGTTCCGTGCCGGGATCGGCGGCCAATGGCGCCCACCACAATTGGGCTTTGAAACCCTCCGCATGGATTTTGTCTACCAGGGCACGCATGTCGGCATCGCCCTTTGGATATTTCTTCGGATTCAGGAACCAATCGCCCTGCGCCGTCTGCCAGCCGTCATCCAGAGTGACCCAGCCAAACCCCAGCTTCTTGACAACTGGCAGCGCGCCAAACAGTTGGCTCGGCGTCATCTTCCGGCCATAGCCCCACGCGCACCAGATGGGCTCAAATGCACTTGCAGGGGCGTCGTTGAAACGCACGCCCTGTGCGATCATTACGCTGCGATAATCGCGCAAGGCCTGGAAATAGTCGCCTTGGTGGACCGCGACGAAAGTTGGAAAAGTCTTGAGCGTCTCACCCGGCTTCAGCACGAAATCGTGCTTGAACTCCACCGCGAGGGTGGCGTGCGTCGCATCCGGCATCGTCACCGGAAGCGAAACCAGCTTCGGCGACATTTCCAGATGTCCCACCGCGATCCCCACATCGCGGCGCCACACATCCGATACCGGCGTCCCGCCGCCATAATCGGGCTGGTTCATGCCCATGTAATTTTCCTGCTTGAACCCGGGCTTCAACGGCAGCACCCAATCCGGCCGCTTCTCGTAGGAACCGCTCTGGTAGGACCAGAATGCAGGTTGCCCGGCCGAGGCGGCGGCTTCAATCGAGTAATGCTGATTGGTCCAGCCGGTGATGTGCAAATCGGTTTTTCCTGTGTTGGTGTACTCGACGTTGAAAGATGCCAAGCGATCGTAAGTCTTGACCGTCACGTGAATCCTCAAGGAAGGTGCCACGCCGATAATGTCTGTTGCCTGGCCGCCACTCTTTGAAGACTCAATGGCAAAGTCTTTCACGTCGGTGCCCGATACCTGAATCGACTGCGCCGGCGTGAAATCACCGATTACGTGTTCCCCATCACCGAATTTAGCCACCACGCGGCTGTGCATTTTACGATCGAACTCGATCCGTATGTTCTTACCCTCGACACGAACCGGTTCCTGCGCGAGGCTGAACGAAAGCATGGTTACGCCCGCGCCAATTAGAACGAGACATCGGTTGATCATCGTGTCCCATTCTAGCCGACCAGGCGGGGTGGTTGCGATTACTTTCCTTTACTTGCGGGTAACCTCATTGTCAATGACAGCGACTTTCGTTTTCTTATACTATTGGCGCCAACGGGGTAAGTAATTGAAAGTCTTGAGTCTGCGAATGAGGAGGGTACGCACGAGTGCGTGCGCGACGTAGTGGTAGACTAACTACCACATGCCGAAACGGCGCGACGATCGTCAAATCGAGTTGGTATACGGCGCGCTCGATATGCTGATCCTTCGAACGCTGCGCTGGGGACCAACCCACGGGCACGGCATCGCAAAATCCATCGAGCGGATGTCCGAAGCTGCCCTCAAAGTGGACCATGGATCGCTCTACCCCGCGCTGCAGCGCCTGCTGCAGGAGGGTTGGATCGCCGCCGCCTGGGGCCTTTCCGAAAATAACCAACGCGCCCGCTATTACCGCTTGACGGCAGCCGGTAAACGAAAGCTGGTTCGCGAGACATCGAGATGGGAACGGTTTGTGCGAGCCATTACTGGCGTACTGGCGCCCGCGAAGCCGGAGGGTCACTAATGGGCTGGCGGCGCGAGGTATCCAAAATCAGAGCGCTGTTCCACCGCCCGAGCCCGGCGGAAGAATTGGACGAAGAGATTCGCTCTCATCTCCGCATGGAAGAGCAAGAAAATCTCGCAGCGGGCCTAGCGCCCGATGAGGCGCATTACCGCGCCATGCAGCGGTTCGGAAACATCGCCCTCGCAAAGGAGCGCAGCAAAGAAATGTGGCAATGGACGGCGGTGGAAGGATTTCTCCAGGATTTGCGTTTTGGATTTCGCCAGCTTCGCAACAATCCCGGCTTTGCCGCCGTTGCTATCCTGACGCTGGCTCTCGGCATCGGCGCCAATAGCGCCATGTTCAGCCTAATCGATGGCGTACTGCTCAAACCGCTTCCCTTCGATCAACCTGACCATCTGGTGAACCTTTGGGAAGTTACTCCCCAGCGCAATCTGCCGCCGCTTCCTGCTCCCGTTGGCAATTATCTGGATTGGCGCAAGATGAATCATTCGCTTGCCAGTACGGGAGCGTTCACACAAGACGCCTTCAGCCTCACCTCCACATCCGAACCCGAGCGTTATATCGGCGCGCTTTGCGATGAGGGACTCTTCCCCACGCTAGGCGTTGCGCCGGCACTGGGACGCGGATTTACCGCGGACGATAATCTTCCCGGCCGTGATACTGTGGCGATCCTCAGCGATGGATTCTGGAAACGGCGTTTCGGTGGCGATCCGCATATTCTGGGACAGCACATCATTCTCGACGGCCGGTCTCGCACCGTCATTGGCGTGATGCCGGAAGGCTTCTCCTTTCCCCCTCAGTCCGTGGTTTGGATCCCGTTCGGCTGGAGCGATGAGCTTCGATCGCGCCGCGATTGGCATGATATCCGCGCCATCGGCCGATTGAAGGATGGAGTCTCCCTAACTCAAGCCCGAGCCGATTTCTCCGCCATCGCAGCCAATCTCGCCAGACAGTATCCCGTGTTCAACGAGGGCGAGACGATCAAAGTGGACCCGATGATGGAAGATCTCGTCGGGCAGATTCGTCCGGCGTTCCTGATCTTGCTGGTTGCCGTGGGCTTCGTACTTTTGACCGCGTGCGCCAATGTCGCCAATCTCCTGCTCGCCAAAGCCGCCGAACGCGCGCGGGAACTGGCGGTGCGGGCATCGCTCGGCGCGGGACGGTCGCGAATTCTGCGCCAGTTGTTGGCGGAAAGCTTGCTGCTTTCACTCACAGGTGGTCTTGCGGGATGGGTGTTGGCCATGGCTGCAATCAAAACGGTGGTAGCCACTGCGCCCGCCGCAATCCCGCGCTTAACCGGCATCCACTTGGATTGGCGCGTGGGTCTCTTTACGCTCGGATTGTCCGTGCTCACCGGCATCGTATTCGGAATCGCACCGGCCTGGAGCGCCTCGCGCGCCGATATTCACGCCGTGTTGAAGGAAGGAGCGCGCGGATCTACCAAACAGGGCGGATTGCGCGGAACACTTGTCGTAGCTCAAGTGATCGCAGCAGTTGTGCTGCTGGCAGGAGCGGGTCTGTTGGTGCGCAGTTTTTATAGCCTGCTCCACGTAGACGCGGGATTCAACGCCGAGCGCGTCATGACCGCGCGGCTGGTTCCCGCGCCCTCCAAATACGACGATCATCCCGATCTCCAGATTCAACTGGCGCGCAATATTCTGCATAATGTCGCCGCTCTGCCGGGAGTGGAAAACAGCGCCATCGGGTCGGACATCCCGATCGCCGGCAACCCAACTTTCATCATGCGGATGGAAGGCCAGGAGGTCACCCCCAGCCAGGCTCCGGTAACTGGGTTTTTTTCCGTGACTCCGTCCTACTTCGACGTAATGGGCATGCGCCTGGTGGAAGGGCGGCTGCTCAACGATCGCGATGTGCCGGGCACGCCGTTTGTGGCCGTCGTCAATCAAACTCTCGCGCGCAAATTCTTCCCCGGCCAGAGTGCCGTTGGGAAACGCATCGAGGTTACGTTCCGGACTCCGCCGCGCTGGCGTGAAATCGTCGGTGTGGTCGCCGACGTTCATACCGATGGCCTGGATATGGAAGCGCCCGTTCAAGTCTATGGCGCTTTCTTGCAAATGCCCGGAGCATCTCTTGCGTTCACGCCCGCCATGTCTGTCGTCGTCAAAACCAAACAGGATCCCGCCGCGACGGGCAATGCTTTGAAAGAAGCGATCTACCGCGCAGATCGCTCGCAGCCGGTGTTCGCGCTCCGGACCATGGAGGATGTCGTCGGAAGATCGGTTGCCAGCCGCCGCTTCGCTCTGTTGCTCATCGCGCTCTTCGCAAGCCTGGCGCTTTTTCTGGCAGCCCTCGGAATCTATGGCGTCATTTCTTACTCAGTGACGCAGCGGACGCCCGAAATCGGGATCCGCATGGCCCTGGGCGCAAACGCGAGTCAAGTCGTCTGGATGATCGAGCGCCAAGGACTGATATTGGTGTCCATCGGCCTACTCTGCGGAATTCTCGCCGCGCTCGGACTAACGCGATTCGTGAAAGGCATGTTGTTCGGAATCCAGCCTGCGGATCCGCTGACGTTCCTGTCCGTCACGGTCGTCCTGCTAGCCGTTGCGTTGATTGCCAGCTACTGGCCCGCCTGGCGCGCTTCACGGGTAGATCCCATCCATGCGCTCCGGCACGAATAGCTCACCACTATTGACTAGTATATATACCATGTGATATATATCTAATCGATGCCTGAGATCGATTACCAACGCTTTCTGCCATTGAAAACACAGTGGTTCCACATTATGCTGTCGCTCGCCGGCGGCGAACAGCATGGCTACGGAATCATGCAGGAAGTCCTGGAACGCAGCAATGGAAAGGTTCGGCTGTGGCCCGCGACACTCTACGGATCGCTCAAACGGCTCATCGAAGCGGATCTGATTGAAGAATCCGCCGACCGTCCTGCGCCGGAGTTCGACGACGCCCGACGACGCTATTACCGCCTCACCGATTTAGGAAGGCAAGTGTTGAACGCGGAAAGCGACCGCCTGCAGGAATTGGTGCAGGCCATCCGGATGAAGCAGGCAATGGTGACCGAATGAGTTTCGCGTTGCGCATCTACCAGCGGTTGGCGGAAGCCTTCCCGCACGAATTCAAGCTGGTTTACGGGACGGAAATCAGGCAGGCCGGAGAGGATGTGGTGGAAGAAATTTCAAAACGCCATGGCGTGGCAGGGCTGATCCGGCTGGTCCTGGATATTGCGATTCGAGTGCCGGTGGAATACCTGAGCGAGATGCGTCGCGACCTTCGATATGCAGTGCGCGCGCTGATCAAGTCGCCTGGATTCGCCCTGGTGGGCATTATTTCGCTCGGCCTCGGCATGGGTTTGACGACATCGGTATTTAGTAAGCTCTGGGTGCAGATGTTTCGCGATTTGCCGGGAGTGGTGAATCCGCAAGCGCTGGTGATGCCGCAGTCCTCCGTAAGTTATCCCTATATCGAACAATTCCGCGCGCACAAAAGTCTGTTTACGGGAGTCGCCGCATTTCAAAACGGAGTTCCGTTCAACGTCGCCCTGCAGGGCAGCGGGAATGCAAAACCTGACCGCGTCTTCGGACAGCTTGTATCGCCCGAATATTTTTCAGTACTCGGCGTGAAGCCGCAACGCGGCCGCGTGCTCAACCCCGCACTGGACAAGCCGGGTGATGCCCCCGTTGTGGTGATCACCGATCGTTTCTGGCGCAACCGGCTCGGCGCATCCCCTGACGTATTGGGACAACCGCTGCGCCTGAACGGACAGATCGCGACCATTGTAGGAATCACGCCGAAAACTTTCAAAGGCGCGCTGCCCTCGGTGCCCACGGAACTATTCGTCCCGGCCACGGTTCCCGCTGCGCTTGCACCGGAACTTGCAAACGACGTTCTACACAACCGCGACGCGAAAGCGTTCCTGGCATTGATGCGTCTGGCGCCGGGCGTTTCCATTGAATCCGCCGAAGCTGGCCTGGACGCGATCACACGCCGGCTGGACGAGCAGGACCCCTTGAATCCGAAGCGGAACGACAAATCCCGGCGCGTGACTTTGCTCGCGGCGGGCACCACCATGCCCATGCCGCGCAATTTGAAACCTGTAGTTGTGGGATTCGTCTTGGTGCTGATCAGCCTGGTCCTCGGAATCGCGTGTATGAACCTGGCGAACATGCTGCTGGCGCGCGGCGCGGCTCGCCGCAAGGAGCTGGCCATTCGCTTGGCGGTCGGCGCCAGCCGGTTCCGGCTGATCCGCCAGATGGTGACGGAAGGCGTGTTGCTCGCGATGCTCGGCGGCGCCACCGGGTTCGGACTCGCCTACTGGCTTTCTATCGCGTCGTCGCGACTTCAGCTGCCAACGGCGGTGCCTCAGGAGTTTGATTCCGCTCTAGATTGGCACGCTTTCTTGTTCACATTTTTCCTCGCCATCCTGGCCGGGATTGGCTTCAGCCTCGCTCCCGCTCTCCAAGCGACCAAAGCCGACGTGGCGCCTACGCTCAAAGAAGGCGCGGGAGTGCAGTTGCGTGCCTATCGGCGCTTCGGCATGCGTAACTTGCTGGTAGTGGCCCAAGTTGCGGGGTCGCTGATGTTGCTCCTGATTACCGGATTCCTGGTGATTGGAATCAGCAGAATGGGCAACATTCAAACCAAATTCGACGCGAACGCGATGTATCTTCTGTCCATCGATCCGGTGCGCGACGGCTACTCGGCGGAAAAGGCGGAGAGCCTGTTCGAGAAACTTCCGCAGCAGTTGAAGACCATCGGCACGGTGCGAAGCGTCGCGCTTGCAGCCGACGCGCCATTTTCGATTTCGGGTGCGACAGCCGAGTTGACCACAGCGAGGGATTATCGCACGTCGCCAACCTCGAAGTTGGTGTGCAAGGAAACTGTAGGCGCCGGCTACTTCAGCGTGCTGAGCGAACCCATGCTGGCGGGCCGCGAGTTCACCGAACGCGATCAACAACTCGAGAAACGCATTGCCCGCAGTGCTAAATGAAAGCGCCGCACAAGCGCTATTCGGCAACCGGAGTGCCATCGGCCAGCGCGTCACCGAGGGCAAGAAATCCTATGAAGTGGTCGGCATTGTTCACGACATGAAGAACGGCATCCCGGATGACGATCAGCCCGCCGCTGTGCTGTATCTTCCGCTGACGCGGCGCGATTTTTCCAGTCCACCGCCGGGAGGCATGACGATCCTGGTGCGCTCGGATGCCGGGATCGACGCGCTGGGCGGTGTTCGGCGCAGCCTTGCCGCCATGGATCCGAATCTGGCCGTCTTTCACGTGAGAACGCTCGCCGAACACCTGCAGATGAGCCGGGCGTCGATGCGCCTTGCGCTGGACATGTACGGCGCAATCGGCGTATTCGGGCTGGTGTTGGCCGCCATCGGATTGGCCGGAGTGACGGCTTATGCAGTCGCGCGCAGACGCAGGGAGATCGGGATTCGCATGGCGCTGGGCGCCCGGAAAGCGCAGGTTCTGCGATTAGTACTGCGAGAAGGCGCTGCGCTGGTGGCGATCGGAACGGCTGTCGGGCTGCTCGGCGCGATGGCCATGGTGAAAATGCTTTCGGCGCTCACCAGCATCGTGGTGGAGGCGTTCAAGTTGGGCACCGACGATCCGCGGCTGGTGGTTGGCGCGCCCGTGCTGCTGGCTAGCATTGCGATGCTGGCGTGTTACCTTCCGGCGCGCCGGTCCACGAAAATTGATCCGTTGAAAGCGCTGCGGCAGGACTAAGGGGATTTGCAAAAAGGCACCGACTCCCTTACGGTCGCGGTTCGGAATGAGGCACCCTGTTACCGAGCCGCGACCGTGAGGGAGTCGGTGCCTTAGATTACATCAGCGAGAGAACTCCAGTTCCATTTCCTCGGAAACCGCCTTCGCGCCTTTCACCTTGGTGCGGAATTTCTCGAGGTACAAGTAAATCACCGGCGTAATGTAGAGCGTCAGTACTTGGGATACCACTAGCCCACCCACCACAGCCAAACCGAGCGGACGGCGAGCTTCACCACCGGCGCCCGCGCCAACTGCGATCGGCAGCGTCCCCAGCAGCGCGGCCATGGTGGTCATCATGATGGGCCGGAACCGCTTCAGGCATCCTTCATAGATCGCTTGCTCGGGGGTGAGGTTGTCTTTGCGCTGCGCTTCGATCGCGAAATCGATCATCATGATCGCATTCTTTTTCACAATGCCAATCAAAAGAATGATGCCGACGAAAGAGTAAAGGTTCAGATCGTGGCCAAAAATCAGCAGCGTCAGCAGCGCACCCATGCCGGCCGCGGGAAGTCCGGACAGGATGGTAATCGGATGGATGAAGCTCTCGTACAGAATTCCTAGAACCAGATAAATCACCACCACAGCAATCAGCAGCAGGATGGTCAATCCGCGCAGCGAGTTCTGGAACGCCTGCGCTGTGCCCTGATAGAGGAACGTCATTGTATCCGGCAGGCCGATCTCGCGCGCAGCGTCATCTATCTGCTTGGTAGCCTGGCTCAACGCCACCCCAGGCTTCAGATTGAACTGGAAGTTCACCGCCGGTAGCTGGCCGATGTGATTCACGCTCAACGGGGCCACGCTCTGCTTCACTTCGGTAACGGCAGCCAACGGAATCAGTTTGTTTGCAGAGTTGCGCAGGTACAGTTTCGAAAGCGCCGCCGGATCGCGTTGATCCTCGGGCAGCACCTCCAGGATCACGTCATACTCGTTGGTCGCGGCCGTGATGGTTGCGATGCGGCGATCGCCATAAGCGCTATACAGGGTATTCGCGATCGAATCCGGCGAGACGCCCAGCGCCAGCGCGCGGTCGCGATCGATCACCACATTCAACCGGGGACTCGCCAGCCGCAGATCGCTGAACACATCCGTAAGATCAGGCAGCGTTCTGAGCTTTTGCTCCAGCACCGGCGCCCACTTGATCAAATTCGCGGTCTCGGCATCTTCCAACGCCACCGAATACTGGCTGCGGCCTTCGTTCTGGCCCAACGTGATCAACGGCGGTACTCGCAGGAACACCGTGAGCCCGGGAATATCGGCGAACTTTTGCTGGAGCTGCGCGATGATGGCGTTCGCGTCTGGCCGCTTCCCTTCCTTCAAGTGCAGGAACATGAATCCGGTATTCTGATCGCCAAATCCTCCGGTCCCCGCACCGAACGCACCAATCGATGGATTCGACTTGACTGTGTTCAACACCTGCTCCTGCAATCGCACCATCTCTTCGTAGGAGGTATCCTGCGCGGCCTCGGTGCCGCCAAACACCATGCCGGTATCCACGGTCGGCATGAACCCTTTGGGCATGACGATGAATAAATAGATGGTCGCGAAGGTCAACGCCACGCTGGCTCCGAGCGTAACCACGCGATGCTTCAAAACCACATCCAAAGTCCGCCGGTAGGAGTTGTTCAACCAGTCGAAGAACTTTTCCGACCAAGCGTAAAGGCTCCAGCGTTTCGATTCCGCTGCATCATGCTTCGTGGGTCGCAGCCATAGGCTGCATAGCATCGGCGTCAGAGTCAATGAAATCACGCCCGATACCAAGATCGAAACCGCAATGGTAATCGAAAACTCGCGCAGCAGCCGTCCGATGATTCCATCGAGAAACAGCACCGGGATAAACACGGCCACCAGCGACGTGGTCATGGAAACAATGGTGAATCCCACCTCGCGAGCGCCTTCATACGCCGCCTGAATCCGGGACTTGCCCATTTCCATGTGGCGCACGATGTTCTCGAGCATCACAATGGCGTCGTCCACAACGAACCCCACGGAAAGCGTCATCGCCATCATGGATAGCGTGTCAATGGTGAAGCCCAGCAGCTTCATCGCGCCGAATGTTCCGAGCAGCGAGAGCGGCACCGCGAGACTCGGAATCAGCGTGGCCGAGACGTTGCGCAGAAAGAAGAAGATTACGAACACCACCAGCGCGATGGTGAGCAGCAATGTGAATTTGACGTCCGACACGGACGCGCGAATATTCTGCGACGCGTCGAACTCAACGTCAAGCTGGATACCAGCTGGGATCGATTGCCGGAGCGACGGCAGCACCGCTTTGATGCCTTCCACCACCGCGATGGTGTTGGTCCCCGGCTGCTTCTGCACGGCCAGAATCATGGACGGTTCGCCATTGATCCAAAACCTGGACCGGCTGGTGGTCACGCTGTCGATCACGCGGCCAAGCTCATTCAGCCGCACCGGATTGCCATTGCGATAAGCGACGATCAGCGGCCCGAACTGGTCAGCGGTATTCAACTGGCTGTTGGACTGCACCGTGAAGGCCTTGGTGTGCCCGTAAAGAGATCCGGCCGGAAGGTTCACGCTGCCCGCGGTGACCGACGTCCGCAATGTTTCTAAATCCACTTGCCGCGACGCAAGCTTCTCGGGATCGGCCTGGATTCTTACCGCATACTTCTTGGCTCCGTAAACCTGAATGCGAGCCACTCCACTGACCATGGAAAGCCGTCGCCCAATCAGGTTCTCGGCGTACTCGTCCAACTGCGCTTGAGTCATGGTAGTTGACTTGCAGCTCATGTACAGGATGGGCTGCGCGGCCGGATTCACCTTCGAGTAAGACGGCGGCGTCGGCATATTGGTCGGCAGACTTCCGCCGGCTCGCGAAATTGCCGCTTGCACGTCTTGCGCAGCCGCGTCGATGTTTCGGCTCAGATCGAACTGCAGCGTGATATTCGTGGAACCCAGCGAACTGGTGGACGACATGCTGTCGATCCCGGCGATGGTCGAGAATTCTTTCTCGAGCGGTGTCGCCACCGAAGATGCCATGGTGTCCGGATTCGCGCCGGGCAGCGCCGCCTGCACTTGGATGGTCGGGTATTCTACTGTCGGCAGATCGCTCACCGGCAATCCCAAGTAGGAAAGAATTCCGAAGACCAGAATGGCCGCCATCAACAGCGTGGTGGTGACTTTACGGCGAATGAAAAAATCCGTGATGCGCATGTCTCGGATCCCTCTAGCTTCCAGTCCCGAGTTCCGTGCCAGCCGCGGCATTTTCGGATGACGATTTCGCCTTCAGGACGCGAACTTTCGCGCCGGGCATCAGCAGCATTTGCCCTTCGGAAATGATGTTCTCGCCCGACTGCAGCCCGCTGCCGATCACCGCTTGCTCGGACGCTTCGCTGGTGGTGTAATTGCGCAGAACTTGCACTTGCCGCATGGCCACCGTATCATCGCCGTTCACCACCCATACATACTTGCCCTGCGGTCCGCTTTGCACGGTCCGCGCCGGGACCACCACACGTCCCTGTTCTACGTCCAACCGTGCTCGCACGTTCACAAATTGGCCCGGCCAGAGTTTGCGCGTCTGATTATCGAAAGACGCTTTGAGTTTAATGGTGCCCGTTGTCGTGTCCACAGTGTTGTCGATGAAATCCAGCTTGCCTTGCACCGTGCTGTTATCGGCGGCCACGGCTTCCACCACCAAGGGACGTTGGCTATTGTAGCGCCGAACCTGCGGCAGCAACTGTTCCGGAACCGCGAAAGAAACGTAGATCGGCGTAGTCTGAAGGATGGTCACCAGCGTGGTGTCGTTGTCCTTCACCAGGTTTCCTTGCTTGATCGCGATGGCGCCGGTTCTGCCGGAAATCGGTGCGGTGATCTGCGCATAACCCAACTGCAAGTTGGTTTGCGCCAGTTTCGCTTCGTCCGCCCGCTTCGCCGCCCGGCCGCTCTCCACCGCGGCGCGGTCCGCATCCAGATTCGCTTCGGAGGAATCGGCGGCCGAAACCAGCGTTTCAGTTTGTTCCTTCGAAAAAATTCCTTCTTTCGCAAGCTGCCGGCCGCGGTCGGCTTTGGCTTTGTCCGATTTGAGCTGCGCCTCATCCTTCGCCACGTTCGCCAGCGCCTGCTTTTCCTGCGCTACGTCGCGCGCGATATTCGCTTCCAGTTCGGCAATCTGGCGCAGCAGCGGTTCGCTATCGATTTGAAACAGCACCTGTCCAGCCTGCACATCCTGCCCCGATTCAAATCGTACTTGCGCCACCTGTCCGGCAATGCGCGATTTTACGTCCACGGAAGAAATAGCCTCGACGTTTCCGATGCTCGCGATGTCGAGCGGAATATCTTTGGTCATCGCGGGAACAACCCGCACCGCCACCACCGGCGTCTTCCCGGCCTGCGCGTGTACGGCATCCTGCCGGCTACAGCCGCTGAGCAACAAAACGACAGCCAATGAAAAAATCAAGATCACCAGTCGCTTACGCCCGCGGCTCGGTTTGAAGTGCGTTACCGAACCGCGACCGTAAGGGAGCCGGTGCCTTCCGCCCATTTTTAAAAACCCTGAGTACGGCACAAAATCTCCTCTTTCAACCAACTTTTTCCACCCGGCCGAGCCGTGTCTGGCGCACAGAGTTGTTCACGCCCCCCAGAGCAAACTGATGAATTCGATCCACCAGATTCTTCATCTGCTGCGGACCGAACGTGAGCTCCGGCGATAGCTTCTGAATAAATGCAGGCCGATCCAGCCAATGGACACACAGCCCCGCCACCATTTGCGTCAGAATTTCCAATTCCGTTTTCGTCAACGATTCCCCAGTTAGATCGTTCAGAATTGAGGAGAGGATTCGATGATTGGGCCGGATCAGTTCCACCAGCAGCTCAGGAGCTCGCGACGACAAAGGGTCGCTGATTTCCCGCATCACCAAAATCCGAAGCCACGGCCTCTCTTCGTCTGTTTCTTCGCCCACCATCCATTCGATAAACCGATGCAGCCGTTCCTTGGGCGAACCATCCGAGCACCGCTCTCCCAGTAGACGGGTTCGTTGCGGAAACGTCTCGGAAAGCACCTCGCGGTAGAGGTTCAACTTGTCGCCAAAGTGGTAATTGATGGAGGCGACGTTCACCTCGGCCCGGTCGGTGATTTGACGCACCGTGGCAGCGTCATACCCAACTTCCGCGAACACCTGACCCGCTGCCTGGATCAGCTTCCGCCTGGCTTCCTCATTCTTCATGCCGGTCTCATCTTTATTTAAACACACGTTTGAAACACATGTTTATGTGAGGCCGGGGATCCTTGCAGTGCTCGAGTGAATTGGCGACTCAGCGCTCGCGAAGGTTACGTTCAGCGGGACCACAAATCCAGTAAAGTCCGCAGCATACCTGTCGATCTTCCTATTAGTGACCGACCACTTCGTCAAGCTCAGTTGCGAAAACTGCGGCAGCGGCTTGGATGTCTATGACGACATGGAGCGGTTCGCCTGCGGCTACTGCGGCACGGAAATGGCAGTGCAGCGCCGTGGCGGGACCATTGTGCTGCAGCCTTTCACGGACGCCGTCCGGAAGGCGCCGGCGAGCCCGGATAGCCCGTCCAGGGAACTCACGCTGATCCCCCTGAAGGAGGAAGCGGAGACACTGTCCAAACGGTGTGAAACGATGCTGAGCGATCGCGCCGAACAGAAAAAGCGCGGATTCATCATCGGCGTCTCGCTTCTACTCGTCGGCTTCGTTGTTGTAAGAACCGGCTTCAGTTTTGTGGGAGGCCTAGCGATCCTGCTGGCCGGAATCTTCACCATCAGCTATGTGCGCCGCCACGACAAAACGGTGATGCAAAATGTTCGGGAACTTCAGAACAAGCTGGACGTTCTAAACGGACGAATCCAGGACCACGGTTAGCGCACGCACTTTTGCGTTCAATGTCAATACTAGTTTTCCCAAAACTGGAGTATCTTGTGGGGCGGACCCCCGGTCCGCGACCGACGCGCCCTGCGTTGGCGGAAGAGCGGGTCCAGGGGGACCCACGCGGACCAGGGGGTCCGCCCCACTCTGTACTACGGCTGATGGCTACTACTTAAGGCCGTAGATCAAAAGCGCCGGCCTTCGACCTCCCGGCACCTTTTCGTGGACGCCGTTCGTCACTCGCTCCTCCTGAAACGAAGCAACGTACACCTTGCCGTTGGCCACCGTAGGCGGACAAAACTTCGCAAACATTCCCACACTGTCTGACGGAACGCCCTCGCTGCTCCAAAGCTGGCCGCGCGAACCATTCGAAACATCGGATGCATCAAACGCGCGTAACACGCCGCGAACCACCCGGAAGTTCGCATTCTCAGCCAGCGGCATGGACGCCCAAACAATCCCGGTCCCGTCCTGATCTCCGTCCGAAGAAACGGACAGGAACCCGCCCGGCATCCAAACCAGATCCCGATTCTTCACATCGAACAATCCTTTCGGCGGATTCGGAAGCGGCGTGGTTTCCAAGGTCGTTTTGAAGGGCTTCGTGGATTCAAACTTCCAGCCGATTCGGGCGTCCGGAATCAGCTTGTACTGCTTCAGATGATCCTCTTCACCCATCAGGTAAACGAACATCTGATCCGGCCGAGGCCAGATGACGGGAGATCCGTGAAGATTCCAGAAAAGAATGTCTTCCTGGCCTCCGGGCCGGTCCACTCGCTTCAGTGGATTTGCGGTCACCTGGAAATCCTGCAGTGCGGCCTTCGCCCCGTGGCCCAAATCGTTGCGATCCAGCAGGTACAGCCGCCCTTCTTTGCCGCCCACCAGCAGCAGATGGCTATTGGGAACCGGCAGCGCGCCACCCGACCCTAGATCGGCATCCTGAATCTTTAGCTGCTCGTTATTTTTGGGTGTAAACCAATCGTGGACCCGGAGCCTGCCAGACGCGAGCTTCAGATTCAGAACGCTATCTCCAAAATCTGTAGTTCCGTTGGTGGTCCCATCGCCGGTCACCACAAAAACATTTCCGGCGGCATCGGATGCGGGTCCTTGCCCGGACATCCAGATGCCGGCCCTGCCCTCTGCATTGTTTCCCTCCCGTTCCGTCAACGTATCCGAGAACGCGGCGAGTTTCTTGGGCGCCTTGGGAGCGGAAACATCGTACGCAAAGACCCAGCCGTGATAATTCCCTTCATCGCAATGACTGCCGAACGCGATGTACAGAATATTGCCCTCCAGCAGAAGGGCCGGGCGGTTGAGTGCAAGTAGAGGATCGAAGGTGATTTTCGAGCCGGGTTTCAAACCTGGAACGCTCGCGGCGATGACTGTCTCACCGATTCTTGCTCCGTCCTCCAGACGCAACGCAAAGAGCTTCTGGACAATCTCATTCCCCTGCTTCGATTTCGCGACGACGAAAATGATCCCCTCTTTGGGGGAAGACGCCTCCGTCAGCCGGATCACCGGAGTGCCGGTAATGCCGACTTCCGTCGTCATGTCGTTGCAATCCGTCGAATGCAGGCGATTCGCCAAGTCCTGCGACTCCAGGGACGTTCCCAGAACATCAGGACCGGTATGCCAAAGCGCCGCGAATTCCTCGGCGTCAAAGGCGTATACGCTGTTGTGCTCCGTGGCTACAATTGCGACATTGGCGGTCGCGTGGCCTTTGACCTTGGCTGCGGAAACAATCAGCGGTTGCGCGTAGATGTTCCCATCGACAAATCGCGCAGCAAGTTTTCCGAAATGATTCTTATTGACGTTCGACGGCTTCAGGCTGGTCTCATGCAGGTTCGCGCCCGACCGCGCGTTATCGTAGCGCTCCGTCAGCACGTCGACTTGTGCCATCAGGGGCAAAGTGACGGGGAGCAAGATGGCTAAGTAGCCGTGAAGAAATGCAAAAGGCACCGACTCCCTCACGGTCGCGGCTCGGTAACGCATCGTGGTACATGGTAACTCATGGTTGTATACTGGTCCCGGGGAAAATCATGAAGCCTTGGTTAAGCGCTGTCTTTCTGGTCGCCATCACGGTGTACGCGGGCGAACCTTCTGATCCCAAGTTCGTCGTCTTATTCCCGGAAGATGGCCCCGTGACCAAAGGCTGGACGGTCCGGACCTGGGCCAACGTCAAGGATGCCCCCGAATTGCAAACCAACTGGGATGTGCGCGACGGAATCCTGTACGGCGGAAAGTCGCCGACCCGCAAATGGGTAGGCACCTGGCTGCTCAGCGAGCGCGAATATAGCGACTTTATCCTGGAAGTGGATTTCAAGTTCGTAAACGGCGGCGCCACAGGCAACGGCGGCGTTGCACTCCGCGCGCCCCTGCATGGCCGGCCCTCCTACAATGGCATGGAGCTGCAAATCACCGATCCCCGCTACGAGTACACGCTGTACCGCTACGGAGCCTCCGATCAACTTACGGGTTCCATCTACAAAGTGATTCCACCCATCAAGCAGGTTTACAACCCTGGAGAATGGAATCACTACCGCATCGATCTGCGTGGATCCAAATTGAAGGTGTGGCTGAACGACATCCTAATCCAGGACTCGGATCTGGACACCGTAACCCAAAAGATCGTCCCGCACGAGGATTGGAAGGAAGCGGTGTTGCCCCTTTCCCAACGCCCACACCGCGGCCACATCGGCTTCCAGGAACTGAGCGAGCCGGGCGAGCAACTCCTCTACCGCAACGCAAAAATCGCGGTCATAGAGTAACCAGCGACCACCCACCTCCCACCACCCACCTCCCAATAAAGGGTTCCCGCCGTCATGCCGATGGAAGAAGATACGGAGGATTATTGCGTCCGCTTCGCCAGTTGGCCTTGCTCGCCGGCATGCTCCTGCTCGGGCTGCCTTCGATAGTATTCGCGCAACGCTATAGTTTCAAACTGTATTCTGGCTCACAAGGACTAGGCAATCTCGCCACCTTGTGTCTGCTGCAGGATTCCACTGGCTACCTCTGGATCGGTACCCAGCACGGACTTTACCGCTACGATGGCGCGCATTTCCTGGCCTTCGAGATGCGCGACGGATTGCCGAGCGCGAGAATCGAGTCCCTTTATGAGACCCCCGATCACGTCATGTGGGTGGGAACATCGGCTGGATTGGCACGCCGCGCGGGGTCGAAGTTCCAGTACGTCGATGTGGGCCGTCCTATCGAAATCGTCGGACGATCCGCCATCGCATCCGACCCGGCCGGCCGCATCCTGGTGAGCAGCTCCGCCGGGCTGCTGATTGGAACGGCATCCGGAAACGGCTATCGCTTCACCCCAGCGCCCCAAATTCCCGGTGATGACAAAGCCGTGCATGGCATGCATGTGAACGCGGAGGGCGTGGTTTGGTTCGGATGCGGCCGCCAGATCTGCCGCCTGGATGCCGACCGGGTGACAGCGCTCGGCGAGGAGCACGGCATCCCGCAAGACCGTTGGGATGCGATGATCACCGACAAAGAAGGAACGCTCTGGATTCGCAGCTCCACGCGATTGCTGTGGCGCACAGCCTCCGCCACCCGCTTCGAGCCGGCCGACGCGACCATTCCAGAGAATAGCGACTTCGCTGCACTGTCCTTGGGCCGTAACGGCGAACTGTTTGTCCCCACCGACTTCGGAATTGCCATGCGCGCGGGCGGCAAGTGGAAGATCGTGGGAAAAGCACAGGGCCTTCCCGCCGATCCCACCAGCGGCGTCCTGGTAGATCAGGAAGGCTCCATCTGGATCGGACTGTTGGGATTCGGCCTCACACGCTGGCTGGGTTATCAGCAATGGGAAAGTTGGACGGCGGCCGACGGGCTCACGAACGATACCATTTGGGCCATCCGGCGCGATGCCAATCGCGATCTCTGGCTGGGCACAGACCTCGGTCTCAACAGGCTGCGTATCAGTGCCGAAGGCAAGCCGAGCTTGCGCGCCTGGACCGAGCGCGAGGGCATCAACGGCAATAAAGTCCGCTGCGTGCTGGAAGGCGAGGGCGGTGTGATCTGGACCGGCAGCTCGCCCGGCGGCGTGTCGCGCCTGGATCCCAACACCGGCGCGGTCACCACCTATGGGGCGCGCGATGGTATCACCAACGATCGCGTTACCAAACTGAAGCTCGACAACAAAGGCGGACTTTGGGTGGGAACCCGCGGCGGCGTATTTCACGGGGTCCCAGAGGGCCGCCGTATGCGTTTCCAGCGGGTCGAGCTTCCCATGAGCACTCCGGGGGAGATCTTCTTCGACGCCATGGTGGATCGCCAGGGCCGCTGGTGGTTTTGCGGCAGCCGGGGCCTCGCGCTGCTCGAAAACAAGCATTGGCGTCGCTTCACTACCAAAGATGGTCTGCCCACCAACTACCTTGGCTACATCACGCAAGCCAAGGACGACTCTATTTGGATCGGCTATCGCGAACCTTACGGGGTTTCCCGCGTCACCTTCGACGGCGCACGCTTCTCCGTCCGGACGTTCACCGAGAAGGATGGATTGGGTTCCGACAAAGCTTTGTTCGTGGGCGCCGACGTGGCCGGACGCATCTGGTACGGCAGCGATCGTGGCGTGGATTTCTACAACGGCGTGCGCTGGCGTCATTACGATCAACAGGACGGTCTGATCTGGGACGATTGCGATGCCGCATCCTTCCTCGCGGACCCCGACGGCAGCGTCTGGATCGGCACCAGCGGCGGACTTTCGCACTTCCGTCCCGCCGCCAGTCCCGCTTTTGCACCTCCCGCGGTTGAGATCACGGAAGCGAACATCGGTGGCCATCCCATCGACATGTCCCAGCCGGTCCGCGTGAATCATGGGCATGCTCCGCTGCTGGCTTTCTTTGCGGCCCTCACCTTTGTGGATGAGAGAACGGTGCGCAGCCGGTACCGCCTGGCAGGCTTCGCCGACGAATGGGTGGAGACTTCTCTGCGACAGCTCGAGTACGCCAACCTGCCGCCCGGAAAATACACATTGGAGGTGGAAGCGCGCGGCTCGGATGGGGAGTGGAGCCAGAATCCGGCGCGCATGTCGCTCGAGGTGCTTCCGCTGTGGTGGGAAACCTGGTGGGCCAGGCTCGGTGTGTGCGGAGGGTTGTTTCTGGCTGTCTGGTCGTACGTATGGTCGCGCGAACGCCGCTATCGCAAAGAGCAGCAGCGGCTGGCATCGGCCGTGGATCAGCGCACGCGGGAATTGCGCGTCGAAAAAGCGCAGATCGAGCGGAAAAATGCCGAGATCGAACTGCTGCTCAAAGATTCTCAAGAAGCCAACCGGCTGAAGAGTGAATTCTTAGCCAACGTGAGTCACGAAATTCGTACGCCCATGAACGGCGTGTTGGGCATGACCGCTCTTGCCTTGGAAACCCAACTGGACGGCGAGCAGCGCGACTATTTAGAGACGGCCCAGCAATCCGCTACCTCGCTGCTCAGCTTGCTAAACGAAATTCTGGACTTTTCGAAAATCGACGCGGGGCGCTTGGAATTGGAGAGCGTGCCTTTTTCGGCCGCCGATTGCGTTCGCGAAGCCGTGAGAACCCTGGCCGGGACGGCGCATCAGAAAGGCGTTCAGATTCACACGACAATCGGGGCGCAGGTGCCGGACAGCATGCTGGGCGACCCCACTCGTTTGCGCCAGATCCTGCTGAACCTCATCGGAAATGCCATCAAGTTCACCGACTACGGCGGTATTGACGTGGAGGCTGGCCTCGAAAAATCCACCGACTCGGAAATTACGCTTGAAGTTCTCCGTCAAGGATACCGGCATCGGCATTCCGGCCGACAAAAAGGGTTTCATCTTCGAAGCCTTCCGTCAGGCGGACGGTTCCACCACGCGCAAACATGGCGGCACGGGTTTGGGCCTGGCCATCTGTTCGCGGCTGGTGGAAATGATGGGCGGCCGCATTTGGGTGGATAGCGAAGTGGACAGTGGCAGCACGTTCTTCTTTACGGGCGTTTTCCGTGCAGTCAATTCGGCCCAAGCTATCCTTCCATCGGTAATCCAACATAATTCTCAGCCAACGACATCGACGCCGCACGCGAACCTGTAACATAATCCAGTTCCGCCAATTGGCGCCGATGGTCGAAACCATTTTCGTCATCGAAACGATGTAACATCGACGTCATCCACCACGAAAACCGCTGCACCTTCCACACCCGCTTTAAGCATGTCGCCGAGTATTGATCCAGCAGATCTTTTCGGCCGGAGACATAAAACTCCGCTAGCGCTTTGGCCAGCACCCGAACATCGGCGATGGCCAGGTTCATTCCCTTCGCGCCCGTGGGAGGAACCACGTGCGCAGCATCGCCCGCAAGAAAGAGCCTGCCGAATTGCATGGGCTCAACCACCATGCTGCGCATACCAATCACGCTTTTTTGCAGGATCGGTCCCACGGCCGGCTTCCATCCGTCGCTAGCGGCGTGCCGCGTGCAAAGTTCCTCCCAGATCCTCGCGTCCGGCCATTGCGCGAGATCTTCATCCGGCGCGCATTGCAGATAGAGCCGGGTGATCTGCGGCGAGCGCATGCTGAATAGAGCGAAGCCTCGTTCGTGATGCGAATAGATGGGCTCCTCGGAAGCCGGAGGCGCTTCCGCCAGAATACCCAGCCACGCGAACGGGTAAGCACGTTCGAAAATCGCGAGTTCCCTGGCTGGGATAGAATCGCGTGAAACCCCGTACGTCCCGTCACAGCCGGCCAGGAAATCGCAAGCGATCTTTTGCTCGCCGAGGCTGTTGCGAAAATGGATGGCCGGCGCCGCGGTATCCAATCCATTGAGTCGCACATCGCTCACTTCGAAATGAATCTCCCCTCCGGCGTCCAGCCGCGCCTGGATCAAATCCTTGATCACTTCTTGTTGCGCATACACCGTGATACTTCGCCCCGGCGTCAAGTCCTGGAAGTCGATGCGATGCCTCCGGCCGCCGAAGCTCAGCTTGATCCCGTTATGCAGCAGCCCTTGCCGCTTCAACCGTGCGCCTACACCGGTCTCCACCAGCAGATCCACGGTGCCCTGCTCCAGCACTCCCGCCCGGACGCGCTCTTCCACGTACTGGCGGGTGTGAGTCTCCAGGACCACAGACTCGATCCCTTCCAGATGCAGAAGATGCGAGAGCATCAGCCCCGCCGGCCCGGCTCCGATTATGCCGACTTGGGTGCGCATGCTTTTTCGATTTCTTCCTTCGCGATTTGAAACCCGGTGTTGGCTACTGGCACCCCGGCATAGATGGCAGCTTGCAAAAGCAGTTCCTTCAGGTCACAGGGTTCAAGCTGGCGCTCCAGGCCCGTCCGGACGTGCATGCGGAACTCTTCCCAGCGCCCGAGCGCCGCGGTTACCGAGAGGGCCAGCAAGCGGCGGGTTCGCAGATCGAGCCCAGGGCGCGTCCAGACCGTTCCCCACGCGTACCGTGTGATCAGTTCCTGAAAGTCGCGCGTGAACTCGGTGGTCTTCGCGATCGCCGCATCCACATGCGCATCGCCAAGCATCTCGCGACGCACCCGATAGCCGGCTTCGAACGTGTCCGCCGCGAAAGGAATCAGGAAATCGAAGAGCGCCCCGCTGAATGATCGCGGACGTTCCAGGTTGGACAAATGCGCTGCCGGAAGATGCACCACGCGCGCATGCGGAATTTCGCGCGCCAGCACTTCGCCGTGCCCCGCCCAAGGTGTGGACACGTCGCGATCGCCGGTGATGATTAGCGTGGGCACGCGGATCTTGGGTAACAACGCGGTTTGATCCATGTCGCGAATCGCCGCGCAACAGCCGGAATACCCGCGTGCGTCGGTATTGAGCAGCGTGCGCCGCACGGAGGCCGCGCCCACATCGTGGCGGGCGAGAGTTTCCGGCGAGAAGAATCGTCCCATCACCGCATCCGCGATCGAGGCCATGCCGCTCTCGAGCACCATCACCCGGCGCGCCTCCATCGCGGATGAATCCAGGCGCGGCGAAGTGTTCGCCAGCACCAGGTGAGTGATCCGATCCGGCGTCGACGCGGCCAGCCACTGGCCGATCATGCCGCCCATCGATAAACCGCAGAAAGCGAACTTTTTCAATCCCCAGCGCATCCACGATGGCTAAAAGATCTCGCCCCAGCCGCTCGATGGTATAGTCGCCGGTGGCGACATCGGAACCACCGTGGCCGCGCGTGTCGTAGCGGAGAATCCGGAAATAAGGCAGCAGATCGCGCGTCTGAACGTCCCACATACCGTGATCGCAGCCAAGCGAGTGCGAGAAAACCAGCACCGGCCGGTCATCGTTACCTTCCAGCCGATAGAACATCCGCGCGTTGTCAACGTTTACGAATGGCAAGCTGCACTCCTTTTCAAAGGCGCTTTCTAAATGCGCCAGCGGCGCCCAGATAATCCTCAGGGGAATCCAGCGTCTGAAGAACATCCGGAGGAATCACGCGCGTGATCTCGGGAATTTCCTTCAGTACCTCAACCAGCCGCCGCTTCTGAGCGATGCTCTTGCGCGTCGCTTGCGCCAACAACTTGTGCGCGGCATCCCGGCCCAGGCTCGCGCTCAGCAGCATCGCAACGCGTTCCGCGAAGATTACGCCACCAGTAGCTTCGATGTTGGCGCGCATGCGCGCAGGATCCACAACCATTCCTTCAGCCACCTCGGCCATCGACGCGACCGCCAAACCAGTAGCCTGAATCACGTCGGCGAGAATCGGCCACTCCGCCTGCCAGCCGCCCACGCCGCGTTCGTGTTCCTGTACCATCGAGGAAAGAAACGCAGCCACCAAGCCCGGAACGCGATGCGCCGCCGCCAGCGTCAGCGAACAAGCAATCGGATTCTGTTTGTGAGGCATCGTCGATGATCCGCCTCGTCCCTCACCGCCCGGCTCGGCCACTTCACCCACTTCACCTTGCATCAGCAGCGAAATGTCCCGCGCCATTTTTCCAAGCGACCCCGTATCCACGCCGCACGCCGCCACCAGCGCCGCCAGACGATCGCGATAGGCGTGCCAGGGCGCATCCGGATAGGGCAGATCCAACTCAGCGGCGAGAGCCCGGCCCACCGCATCGCCCTGCTCGCCAAGCGCAGCGAGCGTGCCGCTGGCTCCGCCGAATTGAAGCAGCAGCGCCTCCCCAAATCGACTGTCGACACGCGCCCAGCCCCGTTGCACGGCGGCCTTCCATCCGGCGGCCTTCCATCCGAACGTGATCGGCGGCGCCGGCTGTAGCAGTGTCCGTCCTAACATCACGCGGTCTTTGTGCTGTTCGGTCAAATCGGTCAGAGCGCGAGTGAGCCGCAAGTGATCCGCTTCGAGCAACGGCCGCGCCCGCTTCAACAGCAGGATGAATGCCGTATCGGCGACATCTTGACTGGTAGCGCCCCAATGGACAAACCCCGCAGCGTCCGCATTCACCGCTCGCACGCGTTCGGTCAAACTTTTCACCAATGGAATTCCGGGCGTCCCGGCGCGCAGAGTTGCCCGTGACAACTCGTTTGCATCAAAGGAATCGACGCTGGCCGCTTTCGCAATCGCATCGGCAGCGTCGTGCGGAATTACGCCCAAGCGCGCTTCCACCCTGGCCAGCGCGACTTCGAAATCCAGCATAGCTCCGAGAATGGAATCGTCGGAAAAAATAGCCGCCAGCGCTTCCGTGGTTGCCAGACTGTGGATCAGGGGAACAGGCATTGGTGAATCAAACATCGAAGAACACGGTCTCGCATTCGGCGCACAAGCGGATGTCGAACTTCCAGGCGCTCGGATCGTCCGTGCTCGGGAGCGCCATCAATGTGCCGCGCCGACTTTCCGGAACCAGCGCCAAAATCGGATCGCTCTCGTTGGACGATTCGCCGTCAAAATAGATACGAGTGTAGAGTTGCTTGAGCAACCCCCGCGCAAAGATCATCACGTTTAGATGCGGCGCTTGTTGCTCCACCGGTCCGGGCTTCACCGTGTTCAAGATCGCGACGCCATCCTGGTTGGTACAAAGCCGCCCAAAGTGGCCATATTCGCCGGCCGCGTCGGCTTGCCACACTTCGATCAGGGCATCGTTCACGGGAGCACCGTCGCCATCCAATATCCGGATGGACAATCGGATTCGCTGGCCCTCAAGACCGCCGAAATCCGCGTGAGGCGTCAGGCATAAATGGAAGAACGGCCCGATGGTTTGCGAAGGCGTTGGAATCAGATGCATAATCATTTCTCGAACGGCGTCGCTTCGCGCCCGCGCAGCACGATGTTGAACTGATATCCCAGCGCCCAATCCGCCTGCGTTGTGGCGAGATCGAATTTGGCAACCAGGCGCTGCCTTCCTTTCTCATCCGGGATCGACTGCAAAACCGGATCATAAGGCATCAACGGATCGCCTGGGAAATACATCTGCGTGACCAGCCGCGTGCAGAACGCCGGACCGTATAACGAAAAATGAATATGCGCGGGACGCCACGCGTTCCGATGATTGCGCCAGGGATATGCGCCGGGTTTAATAGTGACGAATCGATACGCGCCGTTTTCATCCGTCAACGTGCGCCCGGCGCCCGTGAAATTCGGATCGAGCGGCGCTGGATGATCGTCCAGCGCATGCCGGTAACGGCCTGCCGCATTCGTCTGCCAGATCTCGATCAGCGCGTTCGGAACCGCGCGTCCGCTATCATCCAGCACACGGCCGGTCACGATAATCCTTTCGCCCTGCGGCTCGCCTGAATGCTGGCGCGTCAGATCGCTATCGGCTTCGTTGATTGCGGACGGCCTAAAAATCGGCCCGCTCACTTCGGATCGGGTATGCGGCAAAAATATCAGAGCCTGCGAAGGCGCGCGGCGAACTGTGGATCCGTACGGCGGATGCAGGTAAGGCGGCTGATCGCCTGCGGCAGTCCGACGATAAGATTGTTGCGCCATCCACTTAATCTCCAATAGTCACACCGTGCGCTGCCGCCGTTCTCTCATTCAGCTCGCGCAGTGCTTCCAATTCCATCCGATCCGGCGGCGGAGTCTCTTCCACATTCTCCGCGAATCGGATCTCCCAACCCGTATTCTCACGAACCTGCTGGTGCGTCACACCGGGATGCAATGATTGAACCACGAACTCCTTGGTCTGGGGATCGGACCGCATGCTGCAGAGGTCGGAAATCGCAAGCGTCGGACCTTTCGTCTTCACTCCATAAGCCGCGCGCTCCGTACCACTGCGGCCATGCCCCAGCGAAGTAAGAAAATCGACTTTCGTCACAAAGCTGCGCACGCTCTGCCGCATGATGATAAAAATCTCGCCGCAAGATGTAGCGATTTCCGTCGCGCCGCCACTGCCCGGCAACCGAACGGCCGGATGTTGATAATCGCCGATCACGGTGCTGTTGAGATTGCCGAAGCGATCCATTTGCGCGCCGCTCAAAAATCCGACCGTGATTCGTCCGCCCTGCAGCCAGTAGCGGAACATCTCGGGCACCGAAACTGTCGCGAGCGCCGTCTCGCACAACTCGCCATCGCCGATCGAGAGCGGCAACACCCTAGGCCTGGTCCGAATGGTTCCGGATTCATAAATCAACGTGATCCCAGGCGCATGCGTGAGCCGCGCCAGATTGCACGCCGCCGAGGGCAATCCGATTCCGACAAAGCAAATGTCCTGGTTCGAGAGAGCGCGCGCCGCGGCAACTGTCATCATCTCCGCAGTTGTGTAATTCACGACCGCGCCTCAATTACATTGGACTGCATCCAATCCAGAAACGTATTCCGCTCGCGCGCGATTTTGTCCCAGGCGAAGTAAAACGAATTGTCACGCGCGTAATAACCATGCGCGTACGACGGATGCGCGCCCCTCGGCGCCCGGACCACAGCCGACACCGTCCAACTCGGCAGCACTACGGCATTCAGGCTCTTAAGATCAAGATCGTCGACGATCTCTTCCACCGTAACAATGGATCGGCGCGCCGCCAGCACGGCCTCTTTCTGCACTCCCACAATGCCCTCAATCAGCACATTGCCTTCGCGATCCGCTTTCTGCGCGTGGATCATCGCAACATCCGGACGGATCGACGGCACCGCGGCCAACTCCTCGCCAGTGAATGGACAAGCGACAAACCTGATGTTGCCATTCACGCTCGGCAAATCAGATCCGCGGTAGCCGCGAAAGATTGCACACGGCAGACCGGCCGCTCCGGCTTCGTAAGCATTGGCCATCGCGGCGTGACTGTGCTCCTCGAGTTCCAGCGGAATCGGCCATCCCCGTTCCACCGCGTCGCGCATGCGGTGCAACGATCCAACACCCGGATTGCCGCCCCAGGAAAAAACCAGCTTCCGCGCCGCTCCCATTCCGATGAGCTGATCGTAGAGAATGTCGGGCGTCATCCGAACCAGTGTCAAATCGCGGCGCCGCTGCCGGATCACCTCATGTCCCGCCGCAAATGGGATCAGATGCGTGAAGCCTTCCATGGCCACCACGTCGCCATCCCGGACAAACCGGCCCACTGCTTCCGAGAGTGTGAAAAACTCGGCCATTGGCTTTCTATAATCCTAACCGGTCCAGTTTATCCTTCTCGTATTCGTCGCTCTCGCCCGGATAACGCAGCTTTCCTTCAAACTTGCCCGACTCTTTCGCCATGGCCCAGATCAGACTCTCGCCCGCTGGAAAAGTGCGGGGCGCGTTCGAAAACACGGGGTCTTGATACGCCGTCTGTGCCGAAACCAACTGCCAACCCTTGTCCCGGAACATGTCCAGGACATCGCCCAGGAAAAAGCTGTTCAGCAGCGTGTAGTGCAGCAGGATGGTGTGGGAAATGCTCCTTCCCGTTAGCTGCAGCGCCAGGCCATCGTAGTAAGTGGCGCGATCGAAAAGATGCGCCAGATAAGGATCGCGATAAGAGCGCGGATCCGCCGCCGGATTTTGTTTCAGGCGCGCCCGGAGCCTTTGGTCGTAATACCAGTCCGAGGCATCGATGGTGACGTGCCCGTTGCTGTAGCCACGTTCAGCCAGAAACGCGCGCATCTGGTCGCGCTTATTGGCCGTCTCGCCCTCATGCAGAAAAGGAAAACGGAACTTCTTTTGGAATCCGGACAGATCCCTCAGGATTTTCTCTCCGCGCACCAGATCGCCGCTGAATTTTGCGAAGGTCATCTTCGGATCGTTGTACGACAGATGCGAGTAGGAGTGATTCCCGATCAGATGGCCGGCATCGCTCCACGTCCGGACCAATCGGCGGCCAATGTCGCTGTCGACGTTGCTTCCGCACACGAAAACGGCGGCCTTCAAATTCGAATGCTGATCCAAGATATCCAACAGCCGCCGGTTCGCCTGCTCCGCACCGTGCTGCGGAATCTGGCTCCAATTGAAGTCGTCGATAGTGATTGCGATTCTTGGTTGCCGGGTTTGCGCGGCCGGAAGCGCAGCCGCTGCCATCCCCAAACCAAACTCGCGGCGCGTGATTCCTTTCGTCAAGCCTTCGACTTTAGCATGAAGCCCAGCGCCTTTCCGGTACAGTAGAGAAGAAGAAGAATAACACCTTTGACAGGCGTCTATCCCATCCTGTGTGGTCTGTTCGTGCTCACGCTGTTGGGCGCGTTCGCGGGAATCCGGCTGGCCGAAATTCCATCCGTTTCTCGCCGTCTGTTGCCCTTCAGCGGTGGATTGCTGGTGGGAATCGCACTGTTCTGGATTCTGCCGGAAATCGCCGGGCGCGATGGCTGGTTGGGTGCATCGGCGGGCTTAATTGCCGGATTTTCGATGCTTTGGCTGACGGATCGTTACCTCTATCCCGTGTGCCCCACCTGTTCTCACACGCATCAGCACGAGGATTGCACGCGGAGCCTGCACGGATTCGCGGCGCCGTTGTTGATCGCGTCCGGACTCCACAGCTTCTTCGACGGTTGGAGCCTTGGCGGTGTCCGGGCAAAAAGGTTTCGAGGGTCTCAAGTTGGCGTTTCTGGTTGGAATCGGAATCCACAAGCTGCCGGAGGGATTGGCGTTAGGCGCGTTGTTGATCGCCGCGCTCGGCACTGAGTGGCGGGCATTGCTGGGCGCTGCCGCCGCGCAATCCATGATGCTGGCCGGCGGAGCGTTGGCGATTTTGTTAGCGGATCGACTCTCGGCAACCTGGACGGTTGCATTTTTGTCGGTAGCCGCTGGAGCATTCGTGTACCTGGGCTATCACGCAGTGGACAGCGAGTATCAACAGCGCGGATTTCGCACCGCTTGGATGCCTGCATTGACGGGCGCCGCGGGCGCAGCGGTTCTGCGAGCGGTGGTACCGGGAGTCTAACGCACTGGCTCGCTGGATGGGGGACGCCCGTTACCGAACCGCGACCGTAAGGGAGCGCTACCACGAAACCTGTCGGAACGCTTCCCGCGGTCGCGGCTCGGTTTAAACCGGCGGCCGCCGCTTATGCCAATCCGTGCGCTCCTGAAAAAACTTCCCAATAGTCAGCAGCAAGTTCTCGGAAAACGGCCGGCCCACCACCTGAATCGCCATCGGCATCCCATCCGCGAAGCCGCAAGGCAGCGATAGCGCCGGCAACCCCGCCAAATTTCCCGCAGGAATCAGAGCCGAAAGGCCGGGCTGCTGCGGCTGCGGACGATCGCTCGACGGACGATCCAGCGGTTGCGTGATTTTCGGCGCGGGCGCAAAGCGGGAAGGTGCAATCAACAGGTCGAACTCGTCAAAGAGCTCACGGATCTTCTGCTGGATCAGGCTCCGAATCCGCATCGCCTTCAAATAATCCTTGGCTGGAATTTCCAGGCCGGCCTTCAATCCCGCGATCTGCTTCTGATCCGCCAACTCGTTCACTCCGCCGCTTTGGATGAGCGATTCGAAAATCGTCGAGGCCTCTGAAGAGATGATGGTACTGATGGTTGGTCCGTAAGGAAAATCCGGAAGCTTGGTCTCCTGCATCTGCACGCCGAGCGATCGCACAGTCTCTAAAGCTTTGGCGAAATCGGGGCGCGCTGCCGGATCCGCCCGCTCCGAAAAATCCACCGGCGCGAATCCAACCTTCACCTCTTTCAAATCGCGCGCGAATTGCGGGGCGTAATAGTAACTCTTGCCCGCCGATCCCGGATCCTCGCCATCCCCTCCCGCGATTTCGTGCAGCACCAACCCGCAATCCTCGGCCGAGCGGCACAGCGGCCCGATCTTATCCAAAGTCCAGGAAAGCGCCATCGCCCCGTGCCGGCTCACCAACCCATAAGTTGGACGCAACCCGGTGACGCCGCAAAATGCCGCCGGAGTCAGAATAGATCCGGAAGTTTCCGAGCCAAGCGCATACGTCACCAGGCCGGCTGCGACCGCGATCCCGGAGCCACTCGACGATCCGCCGGACCAACGTGTCGGATCCCACGGATTGAGCCCGGGTCCAGTGAGCGAAGCGCTGGCGTAGCGATAGCTGGGCCCTCCAGCCAGTTCCACCATCGCGAGCTTTCCGGCCAAAATGGCGCCGCCCTTGCTCAGCTTCTTAAGAACAGTTGCGTTCTCCTTGAAAATTTGGCCGGCATACGGTTTCGCGCCCCACGTGGTGGGATGTTTCGCCCAGGCGAGAAGATCCTTGGCTCCGAAAGGAATGCCTTGCAGCGGGCCGCGAAAGCGCTCGCGCTTGATATCGCCGTCCACGTCTTTGGCCGCCTTCACCGCCTGTTCGCGCAGCGACAACGCCAGCGCATTGTAGCGAGGGCCCATCTGTTCCAGCCGTCCGCAAAACGCCTTGGTTAACTCAGCGGCTGAAAACTCCTTGGCCTTGAGCTTCTGGTTGATCTCAGTGATGCTGGCGAAGAAAATGTCGTCGGGGAGGGAAGCAGCCATTCGATTCCTTTATGCTCTGAATTCCACAGCGGGCTCAGTAGACATCGGTATTTCGACTTTCGCTAAGGTCTCGGAATTCTGCCGCAGCGTCTCCCGAACCGCTTTCAATTCCTCGTCGGGACTTGAGGGGAGCGGCGGAGCTGGGCTTTGCGCGAGCAAGACCGCCGAGGTCGAAATCACCGCGGCCAATTCACGTCGGGTGAGCTTAGTAGACATTTGGGACTATTATAGGTCGTTCGGTCACGCGAACGGAATAACCGAATAACAGAATAACCGAACAACCGGAGCGTTGGCGTCAGAATCCGGACGCCAAGGCTTCCAAAGCCGCCTTTTCCATGACAGTCCTTGGGGCGGATGATCCGGTCCAGATTTCATATTGCCGCGCTGCCTGCTCCAAAAACATCTGCAGACCCGAGATCACCGTCAGCCCTTGTTCTTTGGCGCGCTTCACTAGAGCGGTTTCGAGCGGGTTGTACACCATGTCGAAAACCAGCTCCGCCGGAATGGAATCCTTGAAGAAACATCCTTCCACGTGCGGATACATGCCGAGCGGGGTGGCGTGCACCAGCGCATCGAACTTCCGTGCCTGGGCTTGTTCCCGCAGCAGCGGCTCGGCGCCACAGGCCTTCGCAAGCGACCGCACGCGATCCGGATTGCGCCCCACGATGGACAATTTCGCGCCGCTTTCCATCAGCGCGTAAGCCGCGCCACGCGCCGCGCCACCGTTGCCCACAAGAAGAATAGTGGACTTGGGCAGCCGCAACTTACGCGCGAGCGGAATGGTGATGGCTTCCGCATCCGTATTGGTGCCGCGCCATTTCCCCGATTTCCGCCAGATGGTATTCACGGCGCCAATGCGGCGCGCCAACGGATCCACCACATCCAAATAGCGCAGCACCTTCTGCTTGTGTGGAATGGTCACGCTGAAACCGGCCACCGGCAGCTTTTCCGCCAACTGAAAGAAATCCTTCAACTGCGTCCCCTGCACCAGGAACGGCAGATATACGGCATCCAGCCGATGCGCTTGGAACGCGCGGTTGTGAACGGCGGGCGAAATGGAGTGCCGCACCGGATCGGCAATCACGCCATAAATCTTCGCCGCGTGCGTGAACTTCTCCGTCCGATACAAATGGCGCAGCAGCCGTGCGCTCACCTGTCCGCTGGCGGTTCCTTCCGACGCGTTGGGCGCGGCATAGGTGAACATCCCTCCCCAGGCCGTGGAAAGCACACGCGTCGGGAAGCCCACTTCTCCCATCGCCAGCACGATCAACGGAACACGCGGATGCGATTTTGTGAGCGCCAGCACCCGATAATTGTCAGAAGGCTTGCGCGCAGTGGTGACAATCTTGTATCCATCCGCCGGAATGCGCAGCATACGGCGCAACACCACTTCGGGCGACGGCGTTCCTTCGTAGTTGTGATAGGAAAGAATCAGGCGCGATGGTCCACGAAAAACTTCCAGACCGCCGGCCGCGTTTTCAGCGCTCTCGATCTCAACGTCTACCGCGCTCGCGCCGGCGCTGACCGCCGCGCTCAGCAAGCGGAACTGCTCTTCCACGCTGCCGTTATATTTCCCGTGATTCTGGTGCCTTCGGCAAGTAGCCAGAATACGGCACTCGCTATGCGCTGCCAAAAATTTCCGGATGACCAGAATACCCTGTTCTGGCGCGGCCAAATGATCCAGCCGGAACTCGAAAAACGATTCCCCGGCATCCGCTTCGCGCCGCGCATGTTCCATCAACTTCTGTGCGTCGGCGAAACCCATCGCGATACAAACACGCGGAAAAGAAGTTGAATGCGCCATCACTGCGGGAGGGACACAGGATAACATACTGCTCGGGGCTGGGGACTTGGGACTGGGGATTAGCGATCGCTCGGCAGTCCCGAGCCCCCAGTCCCCAGCCCCTTCTCGCATCGCAGCCGCCAAGCCTCAAGCACCGCAACCGGCTCTGCGAGCTCGATCCGCCCGCATCCCGCATCGCGAAAAGCCAGCGCGGTTTCGAGATCCGCAATCGGGGCATGGCACTTGATCTTCAGGCGGTCGCGCGAATGGCTCAGTAAAATCGCCACGTCTTCCAGTTTATTGGTACCGATGTAGTCGGCGCCGGCACGGCGAGCGATCCGGCACGCGATGATGTTCAATTCTTCGGTGAGAAATTCGCTTTCCAGGTTCACCTTGAGCACCGCCGCGGATTGATGACAGGCGTCCGCCATCTGCAAAAGCTCCGTCTCCAGATATTGAAACTGACGCGAGATCAGTTTGCCTGTATTCATCACCGTATCGATTTCCTGGACGCCGCGGCGCAACAGATCGCGCGCCGCGTAGGTCTTGGCCGCGGTGGTGGAATACCCATGCGGTGAGTCCACTAAAGTTCCCAGCCGGACTCCCGATCCAGTCATCCAGCGCGCGGCTAAATCCACGTCGGACGCCCGCACAATCACACTGGCCGCACCGTTCTGCTTTGCGAGATCGCAAGCGCGCGAAACATCCGTCTCGGTGAGTTCCGATCGAGTGACAGCGTACTCGATCAGCCCGGCAAGATCGGCGTAAGTTGGGGAGGGTTCGGGATTGCTCAATTAACGCCTGGTGCGCTTCGCAGTACCTGCCGAGAGGCCCATCAGCTTCAACTGCTCTTTGGCGTTCGGGACCAGTTCAGAATCGGGATATTTGGCGATCACTTCGCGAAATTCCTTGGCGGCCGCGTCGCGCTTTTCCATCTTTCGCAGGCTCAGGCCCTTCATGTAATGGGCGTCCGGGGTCTTGGGATTCTCGGAATATTGCTCAAGCAACGCGTCGAAAGCAGGCACCGCTCTCTCAAAATCGCCTTTTCGATAGTAGATGTCGCCGATGTAGAATTGCGCGTTGGGGGCAAACTCGGTCGTCGAAAAGTATTTCAGAAAGTCGCCAAATTCCTGCAGCGCTAGATCGTACTTGCCCCCTTTATAGTCGCGGAAGGCATTGGTGTAAGTGGTTCCCGCCTGCATTCCCGCCGGAGGACCGGTGGGCGCTTGCGTCGTAGTGCTGGTTCCCAGATCTCCAGTAGGCCCGGGCGGAGGCACAGCCGGACGTTGCATGGTATTAATCAGGTTCTGCAGGTCCGCCATCTTCGCATCCAGCTTGCCCATGCGGGTGTTCATGTCGAGCACGGATTCCCGCACGGCGCGAAAATCCTCGGCCATCTGATCCAGCTTCTGGCCGACGTTGGCTACCGCGCCGCCCGCCAGCTGCTGCTGCGCCTTAAGCGCATCGTTGATCTTATTCTCCATCACCGCAACCGCGGTATTGGTGCGATTCACGCTCTCCAGCGTCTGCTGCACCAGTGCCTGCATCGCGGCGAATTTCTCGTCTTGCGTGCGCTGCATCGTCCGGACCTGGTCCTGCAGCAGAGCCACGTCGCGCTGCAGCTCCTGCATCTCTTTGCTCGCGCCGAACGCGAACGGCGCCAGGAACAACGTCGTGAACACGAATGTAGTGCGGGACAAACTCATAGCAACTCCTGTGAGCGGACGCCGGCAACAACAGCCCAGCGCCCGCTATTTCTCAACTACCTCACTGGCCGGCCGAAAGATGTGCCCGGCGATTCTTCTGCCAGCACTCCTCGTTGGCTTCGGTACACTGCGGACGTTCCTTGCCGTAGCTGATGGTCTTGATGCGATCGCCCGCCACGCCCAACTGGACCAGGAAGTCCTTGGCCGCGCTGGCGCGCTTATCGCCCAGAGCCAGATTGTATTCGGCCGATCCGCGCTCGTCGCAATGCCCCTCCACCACCACGGTGAAGTTCGGATCCTGCGCGAAGATCTGCTTCAACAAACCGGCGTCGCGCGTCAACGCATCGCGAGCGTCTGCGCGAATGTCGCTCTTGTCGTAATCGAAGTAGGCATCCTGCGACTGCTGCTGCAGCATCTCAGCGCTGCCCAGCCGTGGACCGGTATTAGCCGGAGGAGGCGGCGGAGGCGGCGTGTTTACCGTGACGGTTACCGTGCGTGTGTCCGATCCACCCGGACCGTTCGCCGTCAACGTGTACGTGGTCGTGCTGGTTGGGAAAACCTGCCGCTGTCCCTGGCTCTGCACCGCTCCGACGCCATTATTGATGGACATATCGGTGGCGTTGCTGATGGACCAGCTTAAAGTGGACGACTGGCCTCGCTCAATGGTGGATGGCTCCGCCGTAAAGCTGTTGACGGAGGCTCTCGCTACGGTGGGCGGCGCCGGTTCGTTATGTGGGGCCGGCGGGGGCGGGGGCGGCGGAACTTTCTTCTTGCAACCCGGAGCCACCACTGCCAGCGTCAAAACCAGCAGCGTGGCCGCAATCCTGGAAGCGTGCAATCTGTCACTAGCGCTCATCCTGAACAATCTCCTCTTCTATCGAGTCTACTGAGTGCCCTTTGTCCAAACGGGCTTTTCATTATTGCCTTGTGTAGTAAGTTGCTGCAATCCAGTGCCATCCGCCAACATAGTATAGATTTCCGTGTTGCGGCCGCGCTTCGACGAGAACACCAGATGGACGCCATCCGGCGCCCAGTTCGGATTCTCATTCCGCCCGGCTCCATGAGTAAGTTGCACAAGCTCTTGACTGGCTACGTCCATTATAAAAATGTTAAAGTTTCCCGGCTCGAACCCGCGGGACCATACGAACGCGATGTGCTGGCCGTCCGGGTTCCACGCTGGATTGGCACAATCCCCTTCGCCGCTGGTTAGGCGCGCCACGTCTGTGCCATCCATGTTCATTCTATATACTTGCGGGGTGCCTCCGCGTCCGGATAGAAAAACCATGTCCGCACCGGTCTTCGGATTCGCTTTGGCTTCCACTTCGAGCGACCGGGTATTGGTGACGCGGTGAAAATTTCCGCCGTCGACATCGGTCATGAAAATTTGCGAGATACCCGCCGAGGCAGTCGAGTAAATGAGCAGATGCCGATTGTCCGGCATGAAATCGGATGCCGCATTCATAGACGCATTCTGGTTCAGATACACCAGCTTACGTCCTGTCTCCAACGAATGCACGTAAATTTTTGGCTGGTCTTCGGTAGCGGCGTGCCCGGGCGAAGCCGCGCGCATGGGGTAAGTGGTGAATGCGATCTTTGTGCCATCGGATGACACCACCGGGAATGTGGTGATGGTCCGGTAAGAAGTGAATTGTTTCTGATCGGAGCCATCGTAGTTCATGGACCAGATTTCTTTGTGGCCGGTACGGTCAGAGACGAAGTAGATCCGCGTATTCATCAGACTCGCGCCGCCAAATAATTTCAGGATGTCAGCCGCGAACTCCTGCGCGATTTTCTTCGAACCGGTTTCGTCCGGCGAGCCCACATAAACTTTCGCCAGCAACTGCGCCGAACTGGGATTCGCTTGCTGAACATCATAGAGCCAGCCGTACAGCACCAGTTGGCCATTCTGCGCTCGCGGTGTATCCGAACGCCAGATAGTTGGCTGTTGACGGGCGGCCCGGACCAATCCGAAAGCCATGGTCCTTGGCTCTTGCCATTCACAGGCGGGCGGAAGTCCGAGGGCTGCTGCGGAATGGTCAAGGGGTAAGCTGGTCTTTGGAATCATCTTCAACTGGCCCGAGTTCTGCAACTCGGTCCACAAGGTTCCGTTGAAGGTGTTCATGAGACCTTGCGCGTCGCCAGCGCCGCGGAAATCCGGGACGGCGATGAGGGGCTTCTCCGCCTGGCTTGTCTGAGGTCGCCAGTTAATGTCAGCGATGCTGACGGCAGCGCGCAGAGCGCCAAGATGCCGAGAAAAATAATAGTTCGTTTCATCGTTGTAATTGAAACTGCAGTTCCACATTGGCTTCATTCCGCTCGTAACCTTGCGGAAGCGGTGGAAAGGGGGCCGCATCCATCACCGCGCGAAGCGCGGAAAAATCCAGCGTGCTGTTACCGCTGCGCTGCGCAATCCTGAGCATTTCTGACGGATCCATCGCGCTGAATTTCGAATGTCACAACCACCATGGGAGCGGTCTGCATCCAGCCAAGACCGCTGTGTCTGCCATTTTTCCGTGACACGCTGAGGATCACCAGATCGGCGTACGCGCCAAAACGGCTTCCCAGGGCGTTGTTCTGTCCTACGCCGACTGCCCCCTACCAGGCTTCTGGAAACATCGGTGTAACTGCGGCGGGCGCTTGCGCGGAAGTGAGCTGATTCTCCCGCAGCGGCTCGCGGCGATAGTTCTGCCGCGCTTCTTGCCGGGGCTGCTTCTTCGCCTCGCGGCTCTTCAGCGGAATCGCGTTCTTCCGGCACCTTCACCTGCTTCTTGGCCTCCGGCTTGGGCGCTTGCTGCACCTGCGAATCGGTGTCGTTCGCTACGGGATTTACATGTCCCGGTTCGAGACGGCAGCGGAATGTTCTTCACCGAGTTGACAGCCACAGCATCGCCGGCATGCGTCGGTCCGCCCCACACTTCCCGGTTGTGCTGAAAGCTGAGAGTGGAAACGATCAGCGCCCCGAACACCGCCGCGTGCAACACCATCGATTGCACAAACGGCCCCCGCAACGATTCCCGCTGATCGAGAATGTCCGCGCGCTCGTGCATAGCTATCGCTTCTTCCCCGTCATATCTTCCGGCTGTGTGACTACGTTTACACCCATTTTCGCCTCGCCGAGCGTCGCGATTACCTGCGCGATCGGATCCCAGGGTGTTCTGCGGTCCGCGCGCAGATACACGGCCTTCGCATCCTTGTATCGCTGCCGGACGGTGGAAGCAAGCAAGTGGATGTTCACCGGTTTGTCGTTCAGATACGTTTCGCCTTCTTTGCTAATGTTGATCACCGGCAAGTTCTGAACGTCTTCCCGCACCGGCTTCACCTTCGGAACTTCCACCTCCAGGCCGAACTCCATCACGTGCGCCGTCAGCATAAAAATGATCAACAGCACCAGCACCACGTCCACCAGCGGGACAATGTTGATCTCGGCTAGCGATGTGGTGCCGCGGAATCGGCTTCGCCGTCCGCCTCCGCCCGATGAACTGCCGGCTGAAAACGCCATAGTGTCTTACTCGAAGCTTCGGTCCAGCATATTCATGAACTCCAGCATGAAGTCTTCCATGCGCGCGCCAAACTCTTTGATCGCGGTTCCGAACATGTTGTAAAAAATAGCGGCGGGAATGGCGGCCGCCAAACCCAAAGCGGTGGTGATCAGAGCTTCGGAAATTCCGGGCGCTACGGCGCGCAGACTCGCCGCGCCGGCGGTCGACAACTGCTGGAACGCGTCGATGATTCCCCAAACGGTCCCGAACAATCCGATGAACGGCGAGACAGTCGCGGTGGTGGCGAGCAAACTCATGTTTCGCTCCAGACGCGTGATTTCCTCGCTCATGCCCAACTGCAAAGTGCGCTCCAGCGCCACAGGATTCGTGACACTCCCTCGCGATTTCATCTGGCGCGCCACTTCCGTATATCCAAAATCGAAAACCGTCACCAGCGGAGAACGCCGGAACTGCTCGCTCGCCATGGCCACCGCCTCCAAATTCGCCGCCTTACGGAAAGCGCGCAGAAAAACCCGGTTGGCCGAGCGCACGCGCCGGAACACCGCCCACTTGGAAAGGATGACGGACCAGGAAAGCAGCGAGAAGATGAGAAGAAGCGCCATCACCGCCCGGGGCAGCGGGCCGGACTGTAATACCAGATCCCAAAGGCTCAACCAAGCTCCTTTCCAATCGCTGAAACCATCATAGCGTGGGTGCGCTCCTGTTTCGCTCTCGAAACAAAGATATCCTCTTCTGTTTTACAGTATGACGCGGACGGTTGCAAACACGCGTGCAGCCACTTCGTTAGACGGAGTAAAACCAACTATAATTTCATCGAGTGTTGCTGGAACTGCTGGTCGAGAATTACGCCGTGGTGGAGCGCGTCCGCGTTCGATTCCACGCCGGGCTGAATCTGCTCACCGGAGAGACCGGAAGCGGCAAATCCATTGTGGTAGATGCACTTGGCCTGGTTCTGGGCGGCCGTGCCTCGGCTGACATGGTGCGCTCCGATACGGATCGTGCCCGGATTTCGGCCATCTTCGAAGCGCCCCAGCAACCGGCCTGCCGCGAACTGCTGGACAATGCCGGCGTAGTGGTGGAAGATGGCGAGCTGCTGATTGAGCGCGAGGTGCTGGCCGGCGGCAAATCACGCGCCTTCCTCGGAAATCGCCCCGCCACAGTGGCCCTATTGCGCGAGCTCGCGCCCTTCTTGGGCGACATCCACGGCCAGCATGAACAGCAGCAGCTTTTTTCGCCCGATTCGCAACTGGAATTGCTGGACGAATTCGCCGCAGCGGATCACGCCCGGGAGCGCGTCTCGGAAATCTTCCGCCAGTGGCATCAGTTCCAGAACGAGCTGGCCGAGTTGGAGAAATCCGAGCAGGAAAAACTTCGGCTCGCGGATCTATGGAGTTTCCAGAAGAAAGAGATCGAAGCCGCCGGATTGAAGCCCGGTGAGGATGCGGAGCTGGAAAATGAGCGAACGGTATTGAAGAACGTCGCGCGCTTGCAGGAGAGCGCCGGCGCCGCATACTCAGCTTTGTACGATTCGCCGGAAAGCGCATCCGCCCAGGTTCGCATCGCGATGAAGAAGCTCGACGATCTTTCGCGCATCGATGCCACGCTCGCGCCGATGCTCGACACGTTGAAATCCGCAGCCATCGGCGTGGACGAAGCTTCTTTCGCGATTCGCGATTATCTGGACCGGCTGGAAGCGGATCCGGATCGTCTGGAGCATGTCGAATCGCGGCTGGAGTTGATCGACAAGTTGAAGCGGAAATACGGATCGAGCCTTGCCGAAGTACTGGCATTTCTCGAAAACGTAAGCGAGCAACTTTCGGCGGTGGAAACCGCGGGAGCGCGCAAAGCGCAACTGGCGCAGGACGTGGCGCGTTCGAGCGAAGCCTATCGCGAATCCGCCGCGGCGCTCACCAAACTGAGAAAGTCCGCCGCCGAGAAGCTCACGCGGAAAGTTGAGGGCGAGTTGGGCACCCTGGCGCTTGAGAACGCCGTCTTTCGGATCGCGCTGCAGCCGGCCGACTGGTCCGCGCAGGGCGCCGATCGCGTGGAGTTTCTTATCTCGGCGAATGCGGGCGAGGAGCCGCGTCCGTTGGATAAAGTCGCGTCCGGCGGCGAGCTCTCGCGCATTGCTCTGGCGCTGAAGACATCGGCCGGACGCGCCGTGCGCGGAAACGCCGTGCAGCGGACACTGGTTTTCGATGAGATCGACAGCGGCATCGGCGGCGGCGTGGCGGAAGCGGTGGGCCGGCGTCTCAAGAAACTCTCCGGAGCAAGTCAGGTGTTGTGCGTCACCCACCTCGCGCAAGTGGCCGGATTCGCCGATCATCACTATTTCGTCGAAAAGCACGAAGTCAAAGGCCGCACCATCGCGGAAGTAGAAGAACTAACCGGCCCCGCCCGAACGCGCGAAATCGGCCGCATGCTTTCCGGCCAGCGCGTGACCCCGGAAGCGCTAAAGCATGCCGAACACCTGATCCGCGTAGGACAAGCCTCCGGCTTGCCATGAGGGTCAGGCTACGTTCCTCCGAGTGGCTGCTGATCGGCTACTTCACCTACGTAGCGTTGATCTCAGGGCCCAAATTGCCGGCCCTTCTGGCAGCGGGACTCATCTGCCTTCTCGCATACGGCGAATCGCGCGGCAACCGCGAATTCTTCAGCATGGCGCGCGATTGGCTCCCACTCGCTCTCACACTGATGGCCTACCGCGAAATGGATTGGTTCACGCCGCTGGGATCGGATCATCACTTGGAGCTTCAGTGGATCCGATGGGACCGCACGCTTCTCCACGACTGGGGTTTCCAGCACGCCTGGAGACGCTGGGCGCTGCGCTGCCGTCCTATCTGGAGCTCTGCTATCTGCTGGTTTACGCGGTGGGGCCGTTCACAGTTGCAGTGCTCTACCTGGAACGGCGCCGCGATCAAGTAAACCGGGTGCTGTTCCTCTATCTGCTAGGCACGCTGCTAGCCTACGCGCTATTTCCGTTCTTCCTATCCCAGCCCCCGCGAACATTATTTGCAGGCCAAGATCTACCCAACGTGATGACCGCGCTTCGAAGATTCAACTTATGGATCGTGAACGGCTACGGCATCCATTCGAGTGTCTTCCCGAGCGCGCATGTATCCTCGGCATTTTCCGCAGGCTGGGCGCTGCTACTGTATCTGCCAAATCGAAAACGCTATGGAAGAGCAATGCTAATCTACGCCGCCAGCGTAGCGATAGCCGCAGTCTATGGCCGCTATCATTATGCTGTGGATGTGGTGGCGGGCTTCGGGGTAAGCCTGGTAGCTATGGGGATCATTTTGGCCGCTGATAAACGCAGATGAACGCAGATTCTTATCCGCGTTTATCTGCGTTCATCAGCGGCCTAAAATCTTAAGACTTCTCTTCCGTCTCGCCGCCCTCTTCCCCATCATGGCGGCCTTCTTTAACAGCTTGCAACCGCTCTTCGCGGCGCTTGGCGCGTTCCGCTGCGCGCTTCACCAGCTCGGATCCCACTAGTTCCAGCATGGCCTGCTCGGCGCCGTCGCCTTTGCGGAAGCCCAGCCGCACGATGCGGGTATAGCCGCCGTTGCGTTGCCCGAAGCGGGTGCCTAACTTGTCGAACAGCTTCTTAACGGAAGCCGGCGTCATCAGCACCGCGGCCGCCTGTCGGCGCGCATGCAGTGTGTCCTCTTTGGCCAGCGTAATCAGGCGATCCACCAGCGGCCTTGCCGCCTTGGCTTTAGGAACGGTGGTGATGATGCGTTCCTGATCGATGACGCTGGTCACCAGGCCGCGCAGCAATGCCTTGCGCGCGCTGACGTTTCGTTTTAACTTGTATCCGTCAACCCCGTGGCGCATGACTTACTCCGTGACCTCGTCCTGCTCGGGCTCTTCGTCTTCCAGTTCAGATCCGCCGTAGTGCGGCAGCGAAGATCCGCCAGGAGCAGGAACCAGACGCCCTTGCGCGTCAAACTTCATTCCGAATCCCAAGCCCAGGTTGGACAAGATTTCTTTGATTTCGTTCAGCGATTTGCGCCCGAAATTCTTGGTGCGCAACATTTCAGCTTCTGTTCTCTGCACCAGATCGCCAATGGTCTGAATGTTCGCGTTCTTCAGGCAGTTGTAGGAACGGACGCTCAATTCCAGCTCTTCGACAGACCGGTTGAGCACTTCGTTCATCTGATTCAGTGCGCGCTCGGCAGGCTCTTCTGTGGTCTCCGGCAGCTCCTCAAAGTTGATGAAGATGGTCATGTGATCTTTGAGCAGCTTGGACGCCTGGCCGATGGCGTCCTGCGGAGAGATCGCTCCGTTGGTCCAAACTTCGAGCGTGAGCTTGTCGTAATCGGTCATCTGGCCCAAGCGCGCCGCTTCCACTGTGAAATTGACTTTGCGGACCGGCGAATGGACGGAGTCGATCGGGATGTAGCCGAGCGGCAGGTCTTCGTCGTAGTTGCGGTCGGCAGCCACATAGCCGCGCCCCGACTTCAGGCGCATTTCGATATTGAGCTTGCCGCCCTCGCCCACCATCGCGATGGGCATGTTGCGGTCCAGCACCTCGACGTCGTTGTCGGTCTCGATCTGTCCGCTCAGAACCTGACCCGGTTTGTCCACCTTCAGACGCGCCACGCGAGTGCCTTCGCCGATCATCTTGAAGGGCACCTGCTTGAGGTTGAGGATGATGTCCGTGGCGTCTTCCACCACGCCGGGAATGGGGCTGAACTCATGCGCCACGCCTTCAATCCGGACGGAAGTGATGGCCGCGCCTTCAATAGAGCTCAGCAGCACGCGCCGCAATCCGGTTCCGATGGTTGACCCGAATCCGCGCTCAAACGGTTGAGCGGTAAACATGCCGTAACGCTCGGTGAGCGTTTCCGTGTTAGCGACTAATCTTTTCGGCTTCTGAAAACCTTTAAACATAATTCGTTTTCTCGTTTCTCGTTTCTCGTTTTCCCGTTCCGTTTCCCGAGCGCTCACCTTTGCGAACGAGAAACGAGAAACGAGGAACGAGAAACGGTTTACTTACTGTACAGCTCGACGATCAACTGTTCATTCAGTTGAATCTGTACAAGCTCTTCCCGCTTCGGTTGCGCCAGCATCCTGCCTTTGAGATTTTCGCGATCTACCTCAAGCCAGTTGGGCGATGGCGCGTGCGCGGTGGCATCGCGGGCGGCCAGAATAGTTGGATTGTTTTTGCTTTTCTCGCGGACTTCCAGGACGTCGTTGGGACGAACTTCAAACGACGGAATATCCACCTTGCGGCCGTTCACCTGGATATGCCCATGCCGGACCAGTTGGCGGGACTGGTTGCGGCTGGTGCCGAAACCCATGCGGTAGACAACATTGTCTAAACGCCGCTCCAGCGAGTTCAACAGGTGTTCGCCGGTGACGCCTTTGGTGGCGAAAGCTTTTTCGAACAGATTGCGGAACTGGCCTTCCAGCAAACCGTAATAGCGGCGCGCCTTCTGCTTTTCACGCAACTGCAGTCCGTAACCTACCAGCTTGGGTTTGCGATCCTTGCCATGCTGGCCGGGAGCGAAATTCCGCTTCTCGATGGCACACTTTTCGGTGTGGCAGCGCTCCCCTTTCAGGAACAACTTCATACCCTCTCTCCGGCACAGCCGGCAGACAGGGCCAATATATTTAGCCATTCGCTTTCAAATACCTTCTTTCAAAAGGTGCAGTTTACGGCTCAAAGAGCCTTCGTCCTGCTTCTGCAAGGCCATGGGTTGTAGGTTGTGGGGTGTAGGAAAACGTTTTTCCCACCACCCACATCCTACAACCCACAACCGCGCGGGCGCGCTACACGCGCCGGCGCTTCGGAGGCCGACAGCCGTTATGCGGTATCGGCGTCCGATCTTTAATCGACTTCACTTCAATTCCCGCAGTGGCCAGCGCTCGCACGGCCGATTCACGGCCGGCTCCCGGACCACTCACTCTCACTTCCACCGAACGCAAGCCGTATTCCTTGGCTTTGTTGGCCGCCGTCAACGAGGCTTGTTGGGCGGCGAAAGGAGTTCCCTTCCTCGATCCGCGAAATCCCAGCGATCCCGAGCTTGACCATGCCAGTACGTTTCCTACCAAGTCCGTGAACGTGACAATCGTATTGTTGAACGAGGCCTGCACATGTACCAGGCCGCTCGAAACAATCTTTTTTTCCTTCTTCTTGAAGGTCTTTTTCTTGGTTGCTTTCTTTTCTGGAGCTTTGGCCATCTGGGATCCTTATGTTTTAGCTGTCGCCTTCTTCTTACCGGCGATGGTGGCGCGCCGTGGACCTTTGCGCGTGCGCGCGTTGGTATGCGTCCGCTGTCCGCGAACCGGCAGCCCGCGCCGATGCCGCACGCCCCGGTAGGAACCCATTTCGATGAGCCGCTTGATGTTCATCGAAAGTTCCTTGCGCAGGTCGCCTTCCACCGCGCCTTCGTTCTCAATCAGGGTACGGATCTTGTTTACTTCGTCCTCGGTCAGGTCGGCAACTTTCTTGCCTGCGTCCACACCGGCCCGGTGCAGCAGCGAGAGCGCACGGGTCCGCCCAATGCCGTAGATATAGGTGAGCCCGATTTCAGCTCGCTTCTTTGCCGGTAAATCCACACCTGCGATACGCGCCATATTGATCCTTTATCCCTGCCGCTGCTTATGCTTCGGATTGGTGCAGATCACCCGCACCACGCCCTCGCGGTGGATCACCTTGCACTTGTCACACATCTTTTTTACCGACGCTCGAACTTTCATTTTTTCTCCAACAGTCTCACAATTCTTCCGCGTCCCGGATCGTGCGGCGATAACTCAACCTGCACTCGATCTCCCGGACGAACCCGAACAAAATTCGTCTTCGTGGTACCCGCCGGATGAGCCAGAACCATATCCTGGTTCTCCAACTTCACCCTCACAACCGCATGAGGCAGCAATTCAACGACGATCGCTTCCACCGAAGTTGCCTTTCCCACCACCTACCACCCACAACCCACCACCGACGAGGCCGTCAGGGCCGAGTCAAAACCCACGGCCCATTGGCCGTCACCGCCACGCAATGCTCGAAATGCGCCGAAACCGAACCGTCCTTGGTAACCGCAGTCCACTTGTCCTTCAAAACTTTCATGTCGGCGGCGCCGGCATTCACCATCGGCTCGATGGCCAGAACCATGCCCTCTTTCAGCCGCGGATTCTCGTTCCTGCGATCCACGTAGTTCGGGACCTGAGGCTCTTCGTGCAACTTGGTGCCGATCCCGTGCCCCACCATCTCGCGCACTACCGTAAATCCGTTCCCAACTACGTGCTGTTCAACCGTTCCGCAAATGTCAAAAAGGCGGTTGCCCGCCCGCGCCTTATCAATGGCCAACTCCAGCGATTCCTGCGTAACTTTCAGAAGCCGCTTGGTGGATTCGCTGATTTCTCCCACCGGAACCGTAATCGCCGAGTCGCCAAAATATCCGTTCAACTGCACGCCCGTGTCGATGGAAACGATGTCGCCCTTCTTGAGCTTCGTTTTGGCGGATGGCATCCCGTGCACAATCTGCTCGTTCACCGAGGTACACAACACATACGGATACTTGCTGCCCGCGGCCTGCGTGTAATAACCCTTGAAGGCGGGCTTCGCGCCGGCATCCTTCATCATCTTCTCGGCCGCATCCTCCAGCTCCTGCGTCGTGACGCCCTCCTCCACCATCTTTTCCAATTGCTGCAGAATCTGATACACCAGCAGACCGCTCCGGCGCATCTGCTCCAATTCCTTACTGTTCTTCCGGATAATCATCCTCGATCAAGCGGGCTCAACGGCGCACACCACCGCCGGCGCGAAGGAAGTTTGATAACCCGATTGTAGCATAAGCTGCAAACTCATGATTTACGTACCAGTTCGGCGTCCCCGGATGCGTCCCGAGCGCGGCGTAAAGCCCTCATAGTGGCGCATAATTAATTGCGCTTCCACCTGATTCACGGTATCCATGGCAACGCCCACCACAATCAGCAGCGATGTGCCGCCGAAGAAAAAGTTCACATTCAACCCGTCCAGCAGCCAGCGCGGGAAATAAGTATCGATGAAGTTGCCGATCACCGGCAGCCGCTGCAACTTGATGCCCTGGATCATGATCGTCGGAATAATGGAAAGGATGGACAGATACAACCCGCCCACCACGGTGATCTTGGTCAGAATCTTGTTCATGTACTCGGCGGTATTCTTGCCCGGCCGGATGCCCGGAATAAACCCGCCGTACTTCCGCATGTTGTCCGCCGCTTCATTGGGATTGAAGATGATGGACACATAGAAGAAGCAGAAGAAGATGATGAGCACCGTGAACATCACGTAATAAAGCGGCTGGGCGCCCCCAATGGACGTCAACAAACCGCTGAGGAACGCACTGTTCTTCACCACCGACCAGCTCATCAGAGTCTGCGGAAACGCGAGCAGCGATGATGCGAAGATCACAGGAATTACTCCGCCCGCGTTTACCTTCAAGCGGCAGATGCGTGGATTGGCCGCCCATCATGCGGCGTCCCACCACTCGTTTTGCGTACTGCACCGGAATCCGGCGCTCGCCGCGCTCCACCAGCACAATGAATGCGACCACCGCGATCATCACCGCCAGAATCACGATCAAATGGATCGGGGTCCAATCCTTCAGCTGGAACACGTGCTGATAAATGTTATTGATCGCGTTCGGTATTCCCACCACGATGCCGGTGAAGATGATCAACGACATTCCGTTGCCGATGCCGCGTTCAGTGATCTGCTCTCCCAGCCACATAATGAAAGCAGTCCCGGTGGTCAGGCTGAGCATCGTCATCAAAACGAACCCAAAGCCCGGATTCAATACAAAGCCGCCTTCGGACCGCATCAGCCCCTCGGCGATTCCAAAAGATTGAATGAGAGCCAGAATCACTGTGAGATAGCGTGTCCACTGCGTGATTTTGCGCCGCCCCAGTTCGCCTTCTTTCTGGAGCTTCTCAAGTGTCGGCACCACCACGGTCATCAACTGCAAAATGATGGACGCGGTGATATACGGCATGATGCCGAGCGCGAAGATGGTCAGCCTGCGCAGCATACCGCCGCTGAACAAATCGATAAAACCGAACAACGTCCCCTGATTCTGTTGGAAGAATGCCTGCAGCCGGTTCGCGTCAATCCCCGGCGTGGGAATATGCCCGCCCAGCCTGTAAATGGCCAGCATGGCGAGCGTGAACAGAATACGCTTCCGCAGGTCCGGAATCTTGAAGATGTTTGCGACGGCTTCTAAGAACTTCATTTTTCCACTACCTCAACCCAGCTGACTACGACTCGCTTCCAATCACCGCTCCACTTCCGCCGGCCTTCTGGATCTTCTCCAGAGCCGATTTCGAGAACACATGCGCCTGCACCGTAATCTTGCGCGTCAGTTCTCCTGAACCCAAAATCTTGAGCCCGGTGCCCAATTTTTTAATCACTCCCAGCTCCAGCAGCCGGCCCGGATCGAACTTGTTGCCTTCCAACTGCTCCAGCCGGCCGATATTCACGATGGCATATTCTTTTCGGAAAATGTTGGTGAATCCGCGCTTGGGCAAACGGCGGTGTAGCGGCATCTGGCCGCCTTCAAACCCGCGCATGATGCTGTAACCGGAAATGGATCGCGCGCCTTTCGCGCCGCGGCCGGAATACTTACCGCGGCCGGTTCCCATACCCTGCCCGATGCGCTGCTTCTTCTGCTTTTGCCCAGCCGGCGGCTTCAGATTACTAAGATTCATAAGATTAGTCCTTCACAATCGCCAGCAAATGTGGAATCTTCTTCACCATGCCGCGGAAACACGGCGTATCCGGCCTTTCCACCGTTCGGTTCATGGTCTTCAATCCGAGCGACCGCACAATGGACTTGTGCTTCTCGGGGCAGCAAATGACGCTGCCAATCAACTTAATTTTTATCGTCGCTTGAGCCATTTTCAAATCGTTTCTCGTTTCTCGTTTCTCGTTCATCGTTTCGATCGCTCAACTTTGCGAACCAGAAACGCAGAACGAGAAACGAGAAACGTCTTACATGATCTTATCTATCGCCAGCCCGCGCATCTCCGCCACTTGCGCCTTATCGCGAAGCTGTTCCAGCGCATTGATGGTCGCTTTCACCACATTATGCGGGTTGCGCGAGCCGATCGATTTGGTCAGCACATTCGGAATCCCTACCGCCTGAATTACCGCGCGCACCGGGCCGCCGGCGATTACGCCAGTTCCTTCCGGGGCCGGCTTCAGCATGACCAGTCCACTACCGAAACGGCCCAGCACGGCGTGCAAAATGGTAGTCTCGAGCACATTCACCTTGCGCAGGTTCTTCTTCGCGGACTCGATCCCCTTCTTGATGGCGGCCGGAACTTCCTTGGCCTTGCCCGTCCCGAATCCCACGATCCTCGCGCCGGGATCTCCCACTACAACCAAAGCCGAAAAGCTCAAATTCTTACCGCCCTTCACCACTTTGGTGACGCGGTTGATGGATACCACCTGCTCTTTCAGGTTTAAAGAGTTGGCGTCGATTCGTTTCTGTGTCGGTATTGCGGCCATTCGTTAGAACTCCAATCCCGCTTTGCGGGCGGCATCCGCGAGCGCCTTCACGCGCCCATGGTACAAATAACCGCCTCGATCAAATACTACTTTTGTTACACCTTGAGCCTTCGCCCGTTCGGCGATCAATTTACCCACTTGCACAGCGCCGGCTACGTTGCCGCCGTTCGGCGTTTTGCCTTTTTCAGCCGACTTTTCGGTCGAAGCCTTCTCGGATTTCTTCTCGTCCGATTTCTTTTCGCCCGAAGCCTTTTCCCCGGATGAAGCGGCCGCCAGCGTATGCCCCTTGCGGTCGTCAATCACCTGCGCATAAATATGGCTCAAGCTGCGGAACACCGCCAGGCGCGGCCGTTCCCCGGTGCCGCGTACCCGCTGCCGGATGCGGCTATGCACTCGAACCCGAACGTCATTCTTAGAAGATCTCGCCATTTACTTAGCTCCCGCGCCGCCCGCTCCGGTCTTGCCGACTTTCTTGCGGAGCGCCTCTCCGGTGTAGCGGACGCCTTTGTTCTTGTATGGATCGGGCGGGCGCAGAGCGCGCATATTCGCCGCCACTTGCCCCACCATCTGTTTGTCGTAACCGCTCAGCACCAGGTGTGTCTGCTTGTCGATCTTGAGATCCACGCCATCCGGCAACAGCAGCTCGATGGGATGCGAATAGCCCAGCGTGAACGTCGCAATCTTGCCCTTCACGTCGGCGCGATAGCCAACGCCCGTGATATCCAACTCGCGTGTGAATCCAGTGGATACGCCTTGCACGGCGGAAGCCGCCAGCGCGCGCGTGAGCCCATGCAGCGCCGCTTGCTTGTCGGTATCGCGCGTGAACTGCAGTTCGTTGCCGCTTTCTTTCGCGTGGACGCCGTCCGGCAGCGGTACCTCCAGCTTGCCCTTCGGTCCTTCCACCTTCATCGTCTTTCCGATGGCGATTTTCACGCCTTTCGGCAGCGGAATGGGTTTGTTTCCTACTCTCGACATAATTCCCTCCCTACCAAAGCTGGCAGAGAATCTCCCCGCCCACATGTTCTTTGCGAGCCGCACTGCCCGTCATTACTCCGCGCGCCGTGGTCAGGATGCTGATCCCGAGCCCGCCCAGCACTTTCGGAACTTCCCGGCTGCCCACATAAACCCGGCAGCCCGGCCGCGAAACCCGCTCGATGCGCGAGATCACCGGCACGTTGCCTGGCGTGTACTTCAGATAAATGCGGATGCTCTTCTTCGCGCCGTCCTCGGTCATCTTGAAATTCATGATGAAGCCTTCTTCTTTGAGGATCCGCGCGATCTCCATCTTCAACTTGGAGGCCGGGACGTCCACTTTGGGATGGCGCGCCAGCGCGGCGTTGCGAATTCGCGTCAGCATGTCGCCGATTGGATCGGATGTGCCCATAGTTACCTCGCCTTCACCAACTAGCCTTGATCACGCCGGGAACTTCACCGGCCAACGCGAGCTTCCGGAAACAGATCCGGCACAAATTGAACTTGCGCAGATACCCGCGCGGACGCCCGCACCGGAAACACCGGTTGCGATGCCGGATCTTGTACTTTAACTTCTTAGACTCTCGAGCAATCTTGGCTGTAGTTGCCATTTACCTTGTTCTTCCTCGACTCCCTTGAATTCCTGGAATTCTTGAATACGCAGTAGCAGCAGCTACTGCCTGAACGGCATCCCCATGTGTTTCAACAGCGCCAGCCCTTCGGCATCCGTGCGCGCCGTCGTAGTAATCGAAATGTTCATCCCTTTGACCTTCTCCACTTTGTTGTAGTCGATCTCGGGAAAAATTAATTGATCCTTGATTCCGAGCGTATAATTTCCACGCCCGTCGAAGGATTTGCTCGAAACCCCGCGGAAGTCGCGCACGCGCGGCAGCGCCACGTTCATCAGGCGATCCAGAAATTCGTACATGCGGTCGCCGCGCAGCGTCACCATCGTGCCAATGGGCATTCCCTCGCGCAGTTTGAACGCGGCGATGGATTTCTTGGCTTTGGTGATCACCGGCTTCTGTCCCGCGATAGACCCGAGTTCGTTCACCGCGCCATCCATCAGCTTGCCGTTCTGCGTGGCTTCGCCCAGTCCGATATTCAACGCGACCTTATCGATCTTCGGGACCGCCATCGCGTTCTTATACCCGAACTCCTTCACCAGGGCCGGAATCACGTTCTTCTTGTAGTGCAGTTTGAGTCTTGCCTCGGTCATTTCTGAATCCTTCGTCTCTTCATCTCCGTAGCGCACCGCACCGCGACCAACCGAGCCGCGACCGTAAGGGAGTCGGTGCCTTTCACTTCTAAGCTCTCTTCTCCAGCAGCTCCCCGGTCTTCTTGGCAATGCGCACGCGATGCGCGGAAGCGCCCGAGCCTTCCATCCTGAAGCCCACCCGCGTGGCCCGCCCGTCGGAGGTCAAAACCATTACGTTCGAAATCGCAATGTGACTCTCTTTCTCGGCGATTCCACCTTTGATCTGCTTGCCGGGGTTCGGCCGGGTATGCCGCTTGATCATCGACACGCCTTCCACCAAAACCGTTCCGCGGATCCGATCCACTTCAATCACGCGTCCCGTTTTGCCATTGTCGCGTCCGGCGATCACTTTCACCTGATCGTCCTTCTTGATCCGGATCTTCTGGCGCTTGCTTCTCACCACGTGCTTGCCGCGCCGCATCATCGGCTTCGGTCGAGGCATCTTAAATTACCTCCGGCGCGAGCGATACGATCTTCATGAATTTCTTATCCCGCAACTCACGCGCCACCGGGCCAAACACGCGCGTTCCCACCGGCTCGCCCACCTCGTTAATCAGCACGGCGGCGTTCGAATCGAACCGGATGTAGGTGCCATCCTTGCGGCGCGATTCCTTGCGCATCCGCACGATCACGCAGCGCACCACTTTGCCCTTCTTGATGGGCGATTCCGGCGTCGCTTCTTTCACGCTGGCGGTCACTACATCCCCCAGGCCGGCGCGCAACCCCAGGTCGCCTCCGCGAGGCAGAATGCACTGCAATTTCCGGGCGCCGCTGTTGTCGGCGACATCCAGCCAGGTCCGCATCCCAATCATGACGATTTCCTCCTCACCGGCTTCGTGCTCAGTGATTTCGATCCGGAGGTCGGCTGTGTGCTCTCCATATCCACCGCTTCCGGCGCCACTGCCACTTGCACCGCCTTGCGGACCACTTCCTGCAGCCGCCATCTCTTGAGCTTGCTCAATGGGCGGCATTCAATGATCCGCACCACGTCGCCCACTTGCGCCGTCCGCTCTTCGTCGTGCGCGTAAAATTTGCTGCGCTTGTTAATGGTGCGCTTGTAGACCGGATGCGACACCCTGCGTGTCACCTCCACCACGATGGTCTTGGTCATCTTGGCGGAAATCACTTGCCCGACCTTCTCGTTTTTGTTCCCAATTTTCTTGGGATCGGCTGTCTTGGTCTCAGTGGCCATCTTATTTGCCCTTCTTCTTTTTCTTGGCCACCGGCTCCGGCGCCGTTTCCGGATGCAATTCGCGGTCGCGTAGAACCGTCAGCATCCGCGCCCGGTCCTTTCTCAGAGTCCTGAGCTTCTTCATGCCATCCGTTTGCCCCATGGACATTTGAAAGCGCAATCGGAATGATTGCTCGCGAAAATCGCTGCTTTGGCGTTTCAGTTCGGCGCTGTCCAGTTCCCGTACTTTATCCGCTTTCATAAATTTATGCTCCCGCTTCGTCGCGCGAAACCACTTTGGTCGGCATCGGCAGCTTACCCGCAGCCAGCCGGAAGGCCTCTGTGGCTGTAGCTTTCGGCACGCCTTCCATCTCAAACAGAATCTTGCCCGGACGAATCACGCACACCCACTGTTCGGGAGCTCCCTTGCCTTTTCCCATGCGGGTTTCGGCCGGTTTCTTGGTGATCGGCTTGTCCGGAAACAATCGGATCCAAACTTTCCCGCCGCGCTTGATAAAACGCGTCATGGCAACACGCGCGGCTTCAATCTGGCGATCGGTGATCCAACCGCAGCGCAACGCTTTCAAGCCGTAATCGCCGAAGGCGAGCGTCGAACCCCGCCAGGATTTCCCGGTCATGCGTCCGCGCTGCTGCTTCCTGTATTTGACTTTCTTCGGCATCAACATGGCTTATTCTTCCTTCTTTTCGACCGGTGTTTCGGCTACAGGCGCTGCTTCCGGAGCTGGCGCCGGAGCGGATTCCACAGGCGCGCTCTCGTGCTTCAATTCCTGCTTCCAGGTGGGTTGCGGCGGAGCCAGCGGCGGGATAATCGGAGCCGATTTTCCCGATGCCAGATCCGGCGCCGTTTGCGTCACAGGCGCATTCGGTTCCACTTGCGCGATGGGTGCGGGAGCTGGTGGCCGTCGTTCGCGACGATCCCGCAGCGGTTGCCGGCGAGGCTCCGGATCGTTCCGCAGCGAATCCCGTTTCGTCTGCCCTTCGATAATCTCGCCTTTATACGTCCAGCACTTTACGCCGATCACTCCGTACGTCGTGTAAGCCTGCGCGAATCCGTAATCCAGATCCGCGCGCAGCGTGTGCAGCGGAAGCTGCCCCTGCAAATACCATTCGGAACGTGCGATCTCAGCGCCGTTCAAACGCCCCGAAACGCGAACCTTGATCCCTTTGCACCCAAACCGTAGCGCCGAATCCACCGCCTTGCGCATCGCCCTGCGGAACGCCACGCGCTTTTCAAGCTGCAGCGCAATGGACTCCGCCACCAACTGCGCATCCAATTCCGGCTTGTGGACTTCCTGAATATCGATGAAGACTTCGCGCTTGGTTTTCTTCGCCAGGTCCTGCTTCAGCTTCTCGATCTCGGCGCCCTTGCGCCCGATGATGATGCCCGGACGCGAGGTGCGAATGGTGACGCGCAGTTTATTGCCCGGACGATCCACTTCCACCGAGCTCACGCCCGCGGCCTTCAACCGGTCGCGCAGCGAATCCTTCAGATCCAGATCTTCCTTGAGCAGCTTGGCGTAGTCCGCTTTGGCGAACCAGCGCGAGCGCCAGGTCTTGGTGACGCCCAGCCGAAATCCGTACGGATGTACTTTCTGTCCCACTATTTGTTCTCCCCGCTGGTGCGTCCCGGATTTGCCTTCTCGCCCACCTTCACCACGATATGCGCCATGCGCCGCTGATACCGGTAGGCGCGCCCCATGGGAGCCGGCCGGATGCGCTTCATGCGCGGTCCTTCATTGACATAAGCCTCGGTGACGATCAAATTATCGACATCCACATCGTTCGATTTATTTTCCGCGTTCGCAATCGCCGAGCGCAGCACCTTCTCCACCACCGGCGCCATGCGCTTATTCACGGTTCGCAGGATATTAATCGCCGCCCCCGCCTTCTGGCCGCGGATCATATCCACCACCAGCCGCGCTTTCTGCGGCGACGTTCGAACGTATCTAGCTTCTGCCTTTGCCATTAAAATCTTCCTCGCTTCGCTCAGTCGATTGGCTGTGGGTGGTGGGTGGTAGGCCTTTCCCACCACCTACCCCCCACCTCCCACCACCCTTTAGGATGGTTTCGCAGTCTTCTCCGTCGACGTACCCGACGGCGCTGCTGCCTTCACTGAATGTCCCCGGAACTGGCGCGTTGGTGAAAACTCGCCCAACTTCCGGCCAACCATGTTCTCGGTCACGTACACCGGGATAAATTTTCTGCCGTTGTGGACCGCCAATGTATGCCCAATGAACTCCGGCAAAATAGTGGAGCGCCGCGACCAGGTCCGCACCACCTTCTTCTCGCTCTTCTCGTTCATCGCCGCGACCTTCTTCACCAGATGGTCGTCGCTAAACGGCCCTTTTTTTAACGATCTGCTCATGCCAACACTCCAGAAACGAGAAACGAGAAACGAGAAACGTTCATCACTTCTTTCCCTTCCTACTCACAATCCATTTATCCGTCCGCTTGTTGTTGCGCGTCTTGAATCCGCGCGTCGGCTGGCCCCACGGCGTCACCGGATGCCGTCCGCCCGCCGTCTTGCCTTCGCCGCCGCCATGCGGATGATCCACCGGATTCATCGAAACGCCGCGATTGTGCGGCTTTTTGCCGAGCCAACGCGACTTTCCGGCTTTCCCGTGGCTCTCGTTCTCGTGCTCCACGTTGCCCACCTGGCCGACCGTCGCCATGCATTCCACTTGCACTCTGCGGATTTCGCCCGACGGCAGCTTCAACAGCGCGATGCCGCTTTCGCGCGATACCAACTGCGCCTGGGCGCCGGCCGAGCGCGCCATTTGCGCACCCTTGCCCGGACGAAGTTCCACATTGTGGACCACCGTGCCGGCTGGAATATTCTGCAGCGGCAGGGCGTTGCCCACCAGGATGTCCGCTTCCGCGCCCGAATGTCACGGTGCGTCCCACCGTCAGTCCCACCGGGCAAATGATGTAGCGTTTCTCGCCGTCCGCGTAATTCAGCAACGCAATGCGCGCCGACCGGTTGGGATCGTACTCAATGGATGCCACTTTCGCCGGGATTCCGATTTTGTCCCGCTTGAAATCGATGGTCCGGTATGCCTGCTTGGCCCCGCCGCCGCGGAAGCGCGAAGAAATCTGCCCGATGCTATTGCGCCCGCCGGTCCGCTTCTTGACGCCTTCCACCAATGACTTCTCGGGGACTTGCTTGGTGATTTCGTCGCGCGTCACCACGCTCATAAACCGGCGCGATGCCGTGGTCGGACTGTATTTCTTCATTCCCATGCTGCTAGATCTCCGTGTACTCGGGCATCTTTTCGCCCGCTTTCAGCGTGACGTATGCCTTCTTCCAATCCGAACGATAGCCCGCGAATCTTCCGCGCCGCCGCAGTTTCCCCACTTGGTTCGAGGTCCGAACGCCGGATACTTTTACCTTGAACAACTTCTCGACCGCGGCCTTCACCATCACTTTGTTGGCATCCGGAGCCACCTCGAAGCACAGCGTGCGCTCGTTGTCTTTCTTCGCGACGCCCTTTTCAGTCACTACCGGCCGCTTGATTACTTCGTAAATGGTCATTTCGCGAGCGCCTCCGACAATTTCTTCGCGGCGGTTTCAGACAGCAGAACCTGCTTGTGGCCCAGCAGAAGATAGACGCTGACGTCTTTGCTCTCTACCAACGTTACGCCTTCCAAATTCCGCGTGCCCAACGTGAGGTTACGATTCTCGCCGTTCTCCACCACCAGAACTTTATTGGCCACCTCGAGTTGCGTCAGCACCGCGCGCATGCCCTTCGACTTGTGGTCGGAAAGCGCGAACTCATTCACCACCTTCAACTCGCCGTCGCGCAGTTTCGCCGACAATGCCGAGCGCAGCGCACCCAGCAACATCTTGCGCGGCAGCTTGTAACTGTAATCGCGCGGTTGTGGACCGTGCGTGGTTCCGCCATGCCGCCACAATGGCGACCGGATGGATCCCATGCGCGCCCGTCCCGTGCCCTTTTGCCGCCACAGCTTTTTGCCGGACCCCGAAACTTCGTGACGCGTCTTGGTCTTCGCGTTTCCGCCGCGCCGCGCAGCCTGCGAATGCCGCACTGCTTCGTACAACAGATTTTCGTTCAACGGCGCATCGAATACTTCATCGGCCAACTCCAGCGAGCTGACCACCTGGTTATTCAAATCGACAACGTCTACACTCGGCATGGTTGGTTACCTCTTCGCCCTTCTCACCAGCACATACCCGCCATTGGGACCGGGCACCGCGCCTTTCACCACCAGCACGTTCTCCTCGGCCACCACGTCCACCACTTCCAGATTGCGCACCGTCACGTTCTGCGCGCCGCTGTGACCGGCCATGCGAGTTCCTGGAAAAACGCGCGACGGAAAGCTGGATGCCCCGATGGATCCCGGCGCGCGATGGAACATCGATCCATGCGACTCGGGACCGCCCTTGAAATGATGCCGCTTGATGAGTCCGGTGAAGCCGCGGCCCTTGCTCACGCCGATGACGTCCACTTTATCGGTGGGCTTGAACTGATCCACCAGCACGCGGTCGCCCTGCTTCAGATCGTCGTCGCCCGGCCGCATTTTGATTTCGCGCAGGTACTTCACGCCGTCCGCGCTGGCTTTCTTCAAATGCCCGGCCACCGCCTTGGTAGCGCGCGCGGCTTTGGCGAATTCCACCAGCCCAAGCTGCACCGCATCGTAACCGTCGCTGGTCGGAGTCTTGCGCTGCACCACCACGCACGGCCCGGCCTTCAACAGCGTAACCGGCACCACTTGCCCGTCCGCGCGGAACACCTGGGACATCCCGATCTTCTTGCCTAAAATTCCTGGACTCATAAAAACCGGTGGTGGGTAGTGGGTAGTAGGTGGTGGGGTCTGAATCACCCACGCCTACCGCCTACCTCCAACCCCCTACCTCCTCATTTCCCTTTTCCAAACGCCTTGATCTCTACATCCACACCCGCCGGCAGATCCAGCTTCATCAGTGCATCCACCGTATCCTGCGTCGGCTCCAGAATATCCAGCAACCGCTTGTGCGTGCGGATCTCAAACTGCTCGCGCGATTTCTTGTCCACGTGCGGCGAGCGCAGAACCGTGTAGCGATTCTTGATCGTCGGCAGCGGAATCGGCCCCGCCACCTGTGCCCCGGTTCTCTTCGCCGTATCGACGATCTCCGTCGTCGATTGGTCGAGGATCCGATGATCGTACGCCTTCAGGCGGATGCGGATTCGTTCTCTAAGACTCACTCTTGCTCCCTTCGGTCGCAACGCTCGTCGGTGGTGGGTTGTGGGTGGTAGGCGGTGGGAAAACCCCTACCACCCACCCCCCCACTTCCTACCGCCTACTCAAAAATCTCTGTTACCGTTCCAGCTCCCACGGTCCTTCCGCCTTCGCGGATCGCGAACCGCAGCCCTTTGTCCATCGCCACCGGCGTGATCAAATCCACCACCAGGTTCACGTTATCCCCCGGCATCACCATCTCGGTGCCTTCCGGCAGCTCCGTCACTCCCGTAACATCGGTCGTGCGGAAGTAGAACTGTGGCCGGTATCCCTTGAAGAACGGCGTGTGCCGTCCGCCTTCATCTTTGCTCAATACGTAAATCTCGCCCCGGAACTTCTTGTGCGGCTTGATGGATCCCAGGCTTCGCGATCACCTGCCCGCGCTCTACGTCATCTTTTTCAATGCCGCGCAGCAGCAAGCCCACGTTATCGCCCGCTTCGCCCTGATCCAGCAGCTTCTTGAACATCTCGACGCCCGTTACCACCGTCTTGCGAGTGTCGCGGAATCCCACGATCTCCATTTCCTCGCCGACCTTGCAGATCCCCTTCTCAATACGGCCCGTCACCACGGTTCCACGGCCCTGAATCGAGAAAATATCTTCCACCGGCATCAGGAACGGCTTGTCCTTCTCGCGCGGCGGCTGCGGGATGTAGCGGTCCACTTCATCCATCAACTTCTCGACCGACTGCTCCCACTTCGCTTCCCCGTTCAACGCTCCCAGCGCGCTCACTCGCACCACAGGCAGATCGTCGCCAGGAAATTGGTACTTGCTCAGCAGCTCGCGGACTTCCAGCTCCACCAGTTCCAGCAATTCCGGATCGTCCACCATGTCTACTTTGTTCAGCGCCACCACGATGGATGGCACTCCCACCTGGCGGGCCAGCAACACGTGCTCGCGCGTTTGCGGCATCGGACCGTCCGTGGCTGCAACAACCAGAATCGCCCCATCCATCTGGGCCGCGCCGGTGATCATGTTCTTGATGTAGTCGGCGTGACCGGGGCAATCCACGTGCGCGTAGTGCCGGTTGGCGGTCTCGTATTCGATATGCGCCACTGCGATCGTGATTCCGCGCGCTTTTTCTTCCGGCGCGTTGTCGATGGAATCGAACGAGCGGAACTTCACTTTTGGATTGTGCTTGCCCAGCACCTTGGTGATGGCCGCCGTCAACGTCGTCTTGCCATGATCGATATGCCCGATCGTCCCGATGTTCACGTGCGGTTTGCTGCGATCAAATTTTTCTTTTGCCATGGCCCCTATCCTTCTGAATTCTTGAATTCCGGATTCTGAATTCTTATCTCGTTACCTTTCCTTGAACCTTCGCCACAATTTCTTCGGAGATATTCTTCGGAACTTCTTCGTACTGCCCAAAGTGCATCGTAAAAGTGCCGCGACCCTGCGTGCGCGATCGCAGCTCGGTGGCGTAGCCGAACATTTCCGACAACGGCACCATGGACTTGATCACTTGGGTAGTACCGTGAATCTCGGTACCTTCCAGCCTGCCTCGCCGCGAGTTGATGTCGCCGTTCACAGTGCCCATGTACTCTTCCGGCACCACCACTTCCACGCGCATCACCGGCTCCAGCAGCACTGGCTTCGCGCGCCGGCAGGCTTCCTTCACGCAAATGGAAGCGCAGATCTTGAACGCCATTTCCGACGAATCCACATCGTGGTAATTGCCGTCGAACAGCGCTACTTTCAGGTCCACCATCGGATAGCCGGCCAAAATGCCGCCTTCCACCGCCTCGCGGACGCCTTTTTCCACGGCGGGAACGAATTCCCTGGGGACCGATCCTCCCGTAACTTCGTTCTCGAACTCAAAACCCTTCCCGGGATTCGGTTCCACGCGCAGCTTGGTGCGTGCGTATTGACCGGAGCCGCCGGTCTGCTTTTTATGCGTGTAGTCGTATTCGGAAGTAGTGCGAATCGTCTCGCGATAGGCAACTTGCGGCTTGCCCACATTCGCGCCTACATTGAATTCGCGCTGCATGCGATCCACGATGATTTCGAGATGCAGCTCGCCCATGCCGGCCAGAATTGTCTGCCCGGTGTCGGGATCGGTGGAAACTCGCAGCGTGGGATCTTCCTGCACCAACTTCTGAATCGCCATGCCGAGCTTTTCCTGATCGGCCTTGGTCTTCGGCTCGATCGCGAGCTGAATCACCGGCTCCGGAAAATCGATCGATTCCAGAAGGATCGGATGCCTCTCGTCGCAAATGGTGTCGCCGGTAGAGACGTTCTTCAAAACGGCCGCGCAGATGTCGCCCGCCAGAATTTCCTGAATGTCTTCGCGTTTGTTGGCGTGCATCTTCACCAGCCGCCCGATGCGCTCCCGGCGATTCTTGGCGACGTTGAATACCGATTCGCTCGCGCCCAAGCGGCCCGAATACACGCGAATGTACGCCAATTGACCCACGAACGGGTCCGTCATGATCTTGAAAACCAGCGCCGAAAATGGAGCGTCGTCCGTGGTGGGACGCTCTTCCACTACTTCCGGATTGTCCGGCAGCAGGCCCTTCACCGGAGGAATATCCAGCGGCGACGGTAAAAAATCCACCACTGCGTCCAGCAGATTCTGCACACCCTTGTTCTTGAAGGAACTGCCGCAGATCACCGGGAAAATCTTCTGCGCGATGGTCGCTTTGCGAATCCCGGCCAGCAGTTCTTTTTCAGAGATCGGCGTGCCTTCCACAAACTTCTCGAACAAGTGGTCGTCCGATTCCGACACGGCTTCAATCAACTGATCGCGATACGCTTTGGCTTGGGCAGCCAGGTCTTCTGGTACTTCTTCCACGTCATACTCGGCGCCCAATGTTTCATCGCGCCAGATAATGGCCTTCATGCTCACCAGATCGATGACGCCTTTGAACTGATCTTCGGCGCCCACTGGAATTTGAATCGCCACCGGCCGGCACTTCAACCGATCCACGATGGTCTCGATGGAGTGATAAAAATCCGCCCCCACGCGGTCCATTTTGTTGATGAAGCAAATGCGCGGAACGCCGTATTTATCCGCTTGGCGCCACACCGTCTCGGTTTGCGGCTGCACGCCAGCCACCGCGTCGAATACCGCTACCGCGCCGTCCAGCACGCGCAGACTGCGCTCCACTTCCGCCGTGAAATCCACGTGACCCGGAGTATCGATGATGTTGATGGTGCAATCCCGCCATTCGCAAGCGGTGGCGGCCGACGTAATCGTGATGCCGCGCTCCTGCTCCTGCTCCATCCAGTCCATAATGGCCGTGCCTTCATGGACTTCGCCAATCTTGTGAGTTCGCCCCGTGTAATAAAGGATGCGTTCCGTAGTGGTGGTTTTACCGGCATCGATGTGGGCCATGATGCCGATGTTTCTCATCCTCTCAAGCGGTGTAGTGCGTGCCATAAAAATTTAGTTCCTCAGTTCTTCGGTTCTTCCGTTCTCCAGTTCCTAACCGAGGAACCGAAGAACCGAATAACCGATGAACCGGCTTTTACCACCGATAATGCGCGAACGCTTTATTCGCCTCCGCCATGCGGTGCACATCGTCCTTCTTCTTAATCGCCCCGCCGCGCATGTTCGCGGCGTCGTTCAACTCGTTCGCCAGCTTTTCCGGCATTCCCTTTTCAGGACGCGAGCGGGCATTCTGCAAAATCCATCGGATCGCCAGGCTGGTGCGCCGGTTCTGCGAAACTTCCACCGGAACCTGATAGTTGGCGCCGCCCACGCGCCGCGTCTTTACTTCGAGCAGCGGTTTGGCGTTCTCCACAGCCTTCTTAAACAGCTTCAGCGGATCGTCCTGCGTCCGGTCCTTGATCATGTCCATCGCACCGTAGAAAATCCGCTGCGATGTGTTCTTCTTGCCGTCCCACATCATCGAGTTGACGAATTTCTCAGCCAACGTCGAGTTGTACACCGGATCCGGTAAAATCTCTCGCGCTTCTGGTCTGCGTCTGCGTGGCATACTTTATTTCGCCGGCCCCTTTGGCCGTTTGGCTCCATATTTCGATCTGCTCTGCTTGCGGTCCGTAACGCCGGCAGCGTCCAGCGTTCCCCGAACCACGTGATACCGCACACCCGGCAAATCCTTCACGCGGCCGCCGCGGATCAGCACAATGGAGTGCTCCTGCAGGTTGTGGCCGACGCCTGGTATATAAGTGGTTACTTCAATGCCGTTGGTCAACCGGACGCGCGCCACTTTGCGCAGCGCCGAATTCGGCTTCTTCGGAGTAGTAGTGTAGACGCGCGTACATACCCCGCGCTTCTGCGGGCAGCCCATCAACGCCGGACTGGCCGTCTTATACCGTGGCGGTCTCCGCCCTTTTCGCACGAGCTGAATGAACGTCGGCACGAATCTCCTCTTGAGATATTTGTTCGTTTGGCACTGAACGGCAGGCAAAATCCCACCGTCAAAAAAGTCGACTACAATCTGCGAGGGTACTTGCTATGGACTAGCCCATGCTCTCAACAGCTTTAAATCCGTTAAGAACCTCGGGGCCGACCCCAGGCCGGGCTCCCACAACTAGGAGAGCGGTAGCACAGGAGTAGAAGACACAACTCGCGAACCCATATAAGAATAACCAACCCAGCGCGAGCTTGTCAAATCGGGTTGACAATGGGTAGTGGGTCCGTTTGAAATTGTGGCGCGGTCCAAAAGCAGATCTACCAGCTTTGTTGTTGCCCACCGCACTATCGAAAGATAGGTCCAATTGCACACACCTTGATCGACTATAGGTGGTACAGTTCTCTTGTGCTACGAGGCGAGGACTGCACTGTTTGCACCGATCTCACAAAAGCTGCGCTCGAAGCCTCCCAAGCCTATCACCATTGTCTGGAAGCTCTGGAAAGCGCGCATATTAGCAAAAAGGTTAAAACTATTTTCCCTCTGCGAGTGGGACTGGAGGATGCGACTCTAACCCGAACGAATGCCATAACAGCATTGCACCAACATCAGCGGACGCACACCTCGGGAAGTCCCTGATTTGTAATCCTGCCCTGCGAGTGATGGAAGTGCCGGAACGTTGGGTAGTGGGTCTGTTTCAGCACGTGGGGCAGGTTGGTAACCTGCCGCCGATTGCCAATCGGCGCAAACTGCGCGGGTTAACAACCCGCTGCAGGATGACATCCTGCCCCACATTCTGAAATGGACCCGCTACCTATGTTAGTGGGTCCGTTTGAATTTCTGAGCGCAGTTCGTCGGGCGAGTCGCGCGATTCAGCAGGAACGTACGTCAACCGAATCAAGTCGTTGGCGATCAAATCGCTGGCCACCAGGTGGAGCGGCGGCCGGGGGCCGGCGAAGAATGGCTTGCCACCACCAAGCACGACGGGGCGGAGGTAGAGTCGATACTCATCGATAAGTCCGGCCTCGGTCAGGCTTTGCGCCAGGACTGGTCCGCCAACGTGAATCTCGCCAGCCAGCTCAGCCTTCAGCCCGCGTATCACCGTCTCGAAGTCATCCGCGATAAGCGTGGCGTTGGGGCCAGCTGACTTGAGGGAACGCGACACCACCCACTTCGGCTTGCTCCGCCACGCCACCGCGAACTCACGGTCCTCCGCGTCCCAATCAGGAAGATCTTCGTCCCAATACTGCATGATCTCGTACATATGGCGACCATAGATGACGCCCGTCAGGCCACGCATCAGCTCGATGAAGTGACGGAAGGCGCCGGGCACAGGCGGCCCAAGCTTCATATGGTCGACGTAGCCATCTAGGGACTGGCTCAATCCGTAGACAAGTTTTGCCATGCTGCAGATCTCCTTCCCACGCTCTTCAGAATACCGCTCGCCTGGGTTTGTACGCCTGGGTTTTGGTACGAAGGACGCCGGGCCGCCAGTGTCAAGAAAGCAAGAGAGAATTCCTGGAATGTATGCGCTGGCGCGGCGCTGACGTTAGATTAAAATAACGTACTTTGATGAAGCTACGACCTGGATTCACGAAAAGCCGCCTGTTCCCTGCCGCGAGCCTGGCTATCGTGTGTGCCCTTCCCTCGTTTTCCGGGCATCCTTGTGCCGGCTGTCATTCAAAAGAGGTGCAGGGTTTCTTGGCGACGCCGATGGCAAATTCCATAGGACCGCCTGGACGGGGACCTTCCGGTACATTCGACCACAGCGTTTCCGGCACCCGCTTTACCATTCGTTCGTCCACCGATCATATGACCCAGCGGATCGAGCGTGACGGGCTTGCGTCGCAATATTCCATCGCCTATTCGATCGGCTCCGGGGCGCATGCCGTCGCTTATCTCATCCAGGTTGGCAACCACCTGTTTGAGTCGCCGTTGAGCTATTTTGCAGAGTCCGGATGGGGAATGTCACCGGGGTACGAGAATTTGAAGGCTCCGGATTTCTACCGGGCAGTCCGGCCGCAGTGCCTTTTTTGCCACGTCGGGGAGGCGCGTCCGATAGCCGGTACGTTAAACGCGTACCGTGACCCTCCGTTTCGAGCGCAAGCGATTACCTGCGAGCGATGCCACGGGCCCGCGACGGCGCACCTCAGCAATCCAGCGCCAGGATCGATTATCAATCCTCGAAAGCTCCCGCCGCGCGCCCGCGATAGTGTTTGCGAGCAGTGCCACTTAGACGGCGAAGTGGGCATTCCGAATCCTGGCAAACAGATTACGGATTTTCACGCCGGCGAGAATCTTGAAGACATTTACACGGTTTACGTTTATCAGTCGTCGCGAAGCTCTGCGCAGCCGAACGCTCTCACGATCATCAGCCAGTCGCAGCAACTGGCGCTGAGTGAATGTGCGCGGAAGAGCGGGGATCAGCTGTGGTGCGGCACCTGCCACGATCCGCATGCGCTCCCGAAGGATCCCGCCGCCTATTTTCGCGGCCGCTGCCTTCACTGCCACGGCGCGGCGCTTTCGGCGGCTCATCCCAAGCCCAATCAGAATTGCGTCCCCTGCCATATGCCGCGCCTGCCAGCAGGGCGCGGCGGGCACACCATCCTCACTGACCATCGCATTGCCATCTATACTCCGCGAGAACTGGCCGCCCTGCGTGCAACATCACTTGTGAACGGCAGCGCCCCGGCAACCAAAGAAGATGAGCTGGTACCGTGGCAGAATCCGCCGCCCCAGTTTGCGGAACGAAACCTGGGCCTTGCCTATGCACGGGTCGGCCGGCAATTGGAGTCGTTTCCGTTCGTTCGCCGCGGTTATGAGCTGTTGTCTTCGGCGTGGAATGATTTTCCGAACGATCCGGTTTTACTCAGGGCAATGGGCCAGATTATGGGCGGGACCAAGGCAGCGGCAGAGGGACAAGCCCTGTTCGACAAAGCGCTTGCCGTGGAACCCAACTCAGCTTTGATTTACGATGACAGGGCGCTTGCCGCGGAAAACGCCGGAGATAAGGAGAGCGCAATAAAATACTTTGAGAAGACACTGCAGCTCGATCCGTTGCTGGTAGATCCTTACCAGCATCTCGCCCGGCTTTATGCCGCCAATCACCAACTAGCGCTCGCACGCCAAACCCACGTGCGCTTCCTGAAGGCTTTCCCGGAAAATATCGAGGCCAAGCGGGACGTACTTCGGTAAGGCGATCCTGTCAAAGGGGGTTGCGATCGTGATTAGTTGAGCAGGGCTCCACGAGCACTGACGGACAGTCACAAGCGCGGGTGCGGATTGACACTTGGGTTGTTCGCGTCGCATCCGACAACGATGCGGATGTAACTTCTACTTGTGGGAAAATGCTGAATTGGGAGGTGCTACGTTCCGCAAGATCGGCTCCAAACTGTCTATTTCGCGGATTGCCAAATCGCGGGACTAATTTTTCGGGCATCAGCGCATCCACTGATATCCGCCTTGCTGCGCAGACGCAGGGGACACCACCCACTATCACGCTCACACGCTGGACCGCCATTTTCCAGCTGGCGCGAATTCGGCGCTCGTTGGAGCGGATGTCAAGGTCAAGCTCGGCATCGCGCCCGACGGGAGCGTGCAGTCCGCGGCCATCTTCGAGAGTCAAGCACATCCAGCGAATGCCTCCTTCGCGAAATGGGGATTAAAGCAGTTTGAGCAAAGCGCGCTAACTAGCGCCAAGAGTCGCATTTCGACTGCCGAGGGTGCACACTTCCGAGCTCCGACTATGCGATTGAGTATTCGTTTGATCCGGGCCCCGTACTGCGCGGTGATTGCCGTCGTAGATGCCACCAATCCGCTGTGGGACCATTTGGGCCTGGGTCGAGTGAAGCAAGCAGGGAACCATGTTGTGGTGACCGGGCCGTTCAAGCACTTTGTCCCGGTCCCGCGGATTTCATTAGGATGGACACTGGGAATTTGTCCGGTGCTGAAAAACAAACCCTGCTCAACCAAAATTTTGAATTGCTTGCCGCAGATTTGGCACTGCCAAAAGCCTGGCGGGATGCCGCAGGCGTTATCACGCTTCGTTCGGATATCCGAAAGTCCGAGCCCAACGGACTCAGTCAGACAGGAAGCTGCATTGGGGCGAACCCGGTAGCTTTCGGGGAATCATTGCGTTCCCGCCGAGAGCCATCCGTAACCGAACTTCTAGCGAAGCGCGTGTCGGTGCTCGCGGCCTCGCAACAACCGGCGCAGGCGTGTTCCCTCGCGTTCCAATCTTACATCTGGGAACCCAAGTCCGCGCTTCCCGTTCTTCAAGAAGTAGGCCGACTGCAAGAATGCAGAGCGGACCGTTATGTCGCCGCAGCGCGGATCGCACTAGGAGACTCACAAGCCGCAGCCGATTGGGTGGTGTTGATTAAAAAAGTGCTTTCGACCCAAGTTCCTCTCCCAGTAAACTACGGGCTTGTGCCGCGGACTTCCGAGCTGTCGTTACTCTGGATGTTTCCTGCCGAGCCCACGCTCCGGGAGTTTTCCGAATGGCTCTTTGGGAGCACTGAATCGCTTTTGTGCCGCGCCGGAATTTCGAAAGAATTGACACGCCACTGCTGACGGTCCCAGCGTTTCGTTCGGCAGTTTTGGCAGCGTTAAAAGATAGATCGTCCGCTGGGTTGGCAACGCGCTATTCCGATGGGACGCTATGGTTTCCGACAGGAATACTGCTTGGAGCGCTGGTACGGACCGAATCAAACAGGTGTCGTTGCCGGAGAAACCTTGGTTCGCGTGAAGGACATGGTGGCTTGGCAGTTGAGTAAAATCGGGTTCCCGAAATTCCAGCCCGATTGGCCGGAGTCCGAACGGGACCGTGCCGCGAACAACATCGCGGAGTTTCTGAACTTGCACGAGAAGGACCTGCACGCGTTCCCAGACAGGATGCAAGATATGGTCTGTAATGAAGTGAAGGTGAGCCTGAACCGCTAAGCCGCATCCGTCTTCTTGGCCATCAGCATAACCCCTCGCCAGGCATAATGAATCCCGCTCCACACCGTAGCCGCCACCATCAACCAGATTGCTAGACGGACGGGCGCGGGCAATCCGGCGCGGCCGCACATCACCATCAGGGCGGCGGAAATTTGGAAGAATGTACTGATCTTGCCCCACACCGACGGCGGGAACTTCCGGATCTTGGTGAACAGCAGTCCATATGCGGCCATGCCGAGAATCAGGACATCGCGCCCGAACACCACCGCGACCATCCACCACGGGATCGCCTGCGCTAATCCCAGCGCGACATAGATCACGCTCAGCAGAATTTTGTCCGCGATGGGATCCAGGTAAGCGCCAGTGCGGGAGCTCTCGTCCATTCGCCTGGCGAGAAGTCCGTCGATCACGTCGGTGAGTCCGGCGAAAAAAAACAGCGCGATGGCGCGGCGATAATTCCCGTGCAGGATATCGGCGGCGACAAAGGGAGCCAGTAACAGCCGGAGCAGTGTTACAAGGTTCGGCGTTGTTAACAAAAGCCGTTTCTCGTTTCTCGTTTCTCGTTCATCGTTCGGCGTTAACCAGAAACCAGAAACGAGAAACCAGAAACGTCTTTATGAAACTAGCGCGTGCGCCACTCGGGTGGCAAGTTGGTCGAAGCTCAGCATCTCGTAGAGCGATGGATCGGACATGATGCGAGCCACTAGCGCTGTGTGCATGGCGTGGCCGGCGCGTTCCGCGATCACGTGGCCGAGCAGCGGCTTGCCGATCAGCGCCAAGTCGCCGATCAGATCCAGCGCTTTGTGGCGGCAGCATTCGTCGGGGAAGCGCAGGCCTTCCGGATTGCGCACGCCGTTGCGATCGAAGCAGATCGCGTTCTCTAGAGATGCGCCGCGAATCAATCCCATATCGCGCATCTGGGCCAGCTCGTGCTCGAATCCGAAGGTGCGCGCCGGTGCAATTTCTTCGGCGTACCGCTCGGGAGTCACTTCCAGGTCGAGCGCCTGGCGTCCGATCATCGGATGATCGTAGAAGACGTCGCAAGTGAGCAGGAAACGATCCGACGGCAGGATGGAAATGCGTTTGGAGCCGGCTTCTACCGTGACTGGCCGGCGAATCCTGAGAAAGCGCTTGCGGCGACGATAGGATTTCAACCCAGCGGCGCGCAGCAGATCCACGTAGGGGCGTCCGCTGCCATCCAGGATGGGGACTTCGAGATTGTCGATTTCCACGTACGCGTTGTCCACACCCATGCTGTAAAACACGCTGAGCAGATGCTCGGTGGTGGAGATCAGCACGCCTTGCCGCATCAGACTGGTGGCGTAACTCACGCGGGCGACGTAGCGCCAACTGGCGGGAATGGGGAAATTGTCCAGATCGGTGCGGATGAAGACGATGCCGGTGGAGGGCGGTGCGGGAAGAATGCGAATGGAAACCGGGACACCACTGTGCAGGCCGATCCCGCGCGCTTCGGCGGGACGCTGGATTGTGGTTTCAAATCGCACAGTCGCCTCCTTCAGGCTGCCTGGGGAGAGCCACGGTATTACGGTTCGTTTGCAAACTGAATTTTACATTCTATCAGCGGGGAAGCCTTATCGCTAGCCTTTTGATTTGAAAAGCCTTGTAAAGTTTCGTATGTGGCTAAATCGCTACACTTCCGGCCTCGAATCGTGGCGGAAACAGGCCATTCCGGAGATGAGCATTGCGGGTAAAATCGGGTAATATGGTCGATTCTGTGCTGGCGTAAGGCGCTTACCGTTTAGCCAACGCAGGTGCCGGGCGATGTGGACCTCCAAACTTGCGCGGCGACGAGGTCCATTGAGTGATAAATCAAAGCGGACCGACTCCGTTGAAGACGCCAAGTGGGGCGGACCCCTGGTCCGCGCGGGTCCCCCTGGACCCGCTCTTCGAGTTTCAACGATTTCATCACCAAGCCGACGGGGGCGTCGGCTGCGGACCGGGGGGTCCGCCCCACTTGGCGTCTTCATCACCTTTGGTGGGCCGCAGGCCCATGGGAACTCCCTTACGGTCGCAGCTCTGTGATTCCGAGTGGAACTCAAAAGCCTTCCACTAGCCAGGCGTGGCTGCTGCGGGTGCCTCCGGATATCGCGAGATAGCGGCCATCCGGCGATGGCACGCCACCCAGGAACTGATTGCCCCCGAGTTCCGGGTCCTTCCACAAGACCTGCGCTGTTCCCTTGAGATCCACATAGAGAAGATTGCTGCCTTGGGGCGATGAAGAACCACAATAAAGCCCCTTGCCATCGGCGGACCATTCCATGCTCGTAAGATTCGGCCAGCCGTTCACTACGATTTCACGATCGGGACCGCCGTTGAGTGAAAGCAAGCGCAGAAGAATATCTGGCTGGCCGCCTTGAGTGATCGCGAAGGTAGATCCGTCGGGCGATAGCGCGTGACTGAAACCTTGGCCGGGATCCTTCTCAATGGTCCTGAGCAGTTTGCCTTTGCCTTTTGCGGGATCGAATTCCGTGACCGTGAGCCGTTTATTATCCCGGCGCTCCTCGGTGACCACGCAAAGACTCGCCGGCGCGCGGGCACACTGATGGTCGTTCCACCAGACGCCAGTGGCTTCGAACACCAACTGCGACAGCCCGCCATTTCCCGGTACCCGCATCAATCGGTAGTGAGGCGGCTGGCCTGCGGCGATGGTTGGAGTGTCGGCATAGAGCACCCAAGCCCCGTCCGCGCTGAGGCGAGGAAGATTCACACTGTCGCGGCCTTCCAACAATGGAACGGAAGTTTCCTGGCCGATGCTTTGCTTGAAAATGCCCCATTTGCCGTTCCGGTTTGAGACCAGCAGCACAGACTTGCTGTCGGCGGTCCAGGCCGAACCCATGCTGGAAGCTTCATCGTTCGTTATCCGATGAGGCAGATTCATGCGCGTGCCTTGCCCGGCCAGTTCGCCGATATAGACCTGTGCCGGATATGTCTCCTTCTGCAGCACCAGGCGCTTTCCATCGGCGCTGGCGCTGAGCTTGAGAAGATCGGTTCCAGTCCAGTGGGTGATTCGTTTCGGCCTTCCAATTGGTTTGCCTGTTCGAGTGTCCACGCCAATTTGCCAAAGATTCGCTTCGATGTCGTGCGCTTCGCCCTGCGAGTAAACCATCCGATTGTCGGGAAGCCAGGAGATGCCGCGTACTTCAGCCACCACTACTTCGGTCCGATTCGCACCTTTCAGGTCACAGGTTTCCATCCACTGCCGGCCGGAACCGGCTCGGACATAAGCCAAACGCTGACTGTCAGGAGACCACCGCACCGACCACATTCCCTCGTCTGACGGGATTCGCAGGACTCTTTGTGGGTTGTCGCCCTGGATGTCCATGACCCAGATTTCACGCGTGTCAGAAGCGGGTCCGGTGGGCGTGAACGCGATCTGTTTTCCATCGGGAGAAACTCCCCAGCCTTGCGCATCGCGATGCAGCTCCCTGGCGGATTGCCCCATAGTGGAAACCGACCACATGCTGTCGCGCCCATCCGGGCCGTGCGAGTGTGCCAGCAGTTCGGTCCCGTTGGGAAACCAGGCATCGATTTCCGCGATGGACCTGGTGCGAATCACGGAGGGCGTGGAAATCAGCCGCTCTTCGCCCGTGCTGAGCAGCCGAACGTGAATGCCGCCTTGATCGGAATAAGCCAGATATTTTCCGTCCGGAGAGATGACAGCGCCTCCAAAAAGGCCTGCGCCGGAGTGGAATGTTAAGCGGCGTTCCACCAACTCTACCGGACTTGCAGGTCGGCGCAAGGCAAACCAAACTGCGCCAGCCGTAGCAACCAGCGCTGCAACGAGCGAAATCACGATGAAGTTCTTCGGTTTACCGGCGGGCGCTTGATTCGGCAATTCCGTAACCGGTGCTATGAATTGATATCCGCGGCCTGCAACGGTCGCGATGTAGCGGGGATCTTTCGGATTGTCCCCCAGAATCTTACGCACCGTGAAGACTGCTTGGCTGAGATTCGCCTCCTCGACGACGATTCCCGGCCAGATTCGGGATAGCAGTTCGTCCTTGTCCAACAGCCGCCCACGATTCTCCACCAGCGCGACCAGCGTTTCGAACGTCTTGCCGGCCAGCGGGAGCGGTTCACCCTCGCGCGACAAGGCTCGCGCTTCCGTATCCAGCAAAAACGAACCGAATGTATAGCGCGGCATCGTTAGAAACCTTCCAGCATCCAGACATTGCTGTTAGTGCCGGTGGCAAGAATCGCAAGATAGCGGCCATCGGGTGAAGGAAGACCCCAAATTTGGCTGCCGTCCCCCTTGTGCTGCCAAAGGACGCGCGCATTTCCCTTGAGATCAACGTAAAGAAGTGTGTTGGCTTGAGGGGATTGGGAGCCGCAGTAAAACCCTTTTCCATCACTGGACCAGTCAAGATTTGTGTTGTTCGGCCAGTCCTTTACCCTGATTTCGCGGTCCGGGCCGCCGGACAGCGAAAGTAATTGAATGTGAGTCTCTGTCTCGCCGCTTCGCGAAACAGCGTAGGTCGATCCATCCGGAGAAAGCGCCGTTCCGCCATAGTCTAGCGAGGGATCTATTCTCTATCGTTCGCAGTACCTTCCCTCTGCCCTTCATGGGGTCGAACGCTGTAATCATCAAGTGTTTTCGGTCCTGACTGATCTCGACAAGGACGCAAAGGCTCGCCGGGGCGCGGGCACACGGCGATGTCGATCCCATTTCTCATCTCCGCCACAAGCCGCGGCACACCACCGCCAGCCGGTATGCGCATGATGCGCTGCGTAGCAGCTGGCATTGCCCGTCGCTGTTGCATTCTCTCCGAATAATATCCAAGCGCCGTCGGCGCTCATGCGTACGCCCTCGGCATCTTTTGCGGTCCAGTGAAAACCGGCTCAAGGCTGTCCTGGTCAATTGCTTGCTTGTAAATGCCCGACTTGCCGTTGCGGTTTGACCAATACAGTACAGTTTTGCTGTCCGCTGTCCAGGCCGATGGATAATTGACGGCTTCGTCATTCGTCAGCCGCCGAGGGGGCTTCATGCGCGTTCCCGCATCCTCCAGCTCGGCCAGGTAAGCCTGCGCCTGATCCGTCTGCTTGAGGATCACCAGCCGCTTCCCGTCCGCACTTGCGCTCAATCGGCCCAAAGATCAGATCCAGCCAACGGCGTGATGCGTTTCGGTTTACCGGTGGGCGTGGCCGCATGGTTGTCAATGCCGATCTGCCAGAGAGTTGTCGCCTCGCGCATAGATGATCCGCCCGTCCGGAAGCCACCAAAAGCCTTGAAACCCGTGGTCCGGATCGGCTGACGTTAACCACGGTGCGGCTCTCGCCCTTCCGGTCGCAGGTTTCAATCGAAGACCGGAAACTATCCGAAATGCGCCGATGCCTTGATGTAGGCCAAGCGCAGGCCCTCCGGCGACCAATGCGCCGTGGGCAGCCACTCATTTTCTGCGACAGCAAGGATCTTTTGCGGGCTGTCTCCCTGGATGCCCATCACCCATATTTCGCGAACGTAACCGGACGCTCCGCTGGGGCCGAACGCGATGTGTGTCGCCATCCGGCGAAACCTCAAATCCCACCGCATCTTCGCGAAGCTGCCGAGGCGGATTGGCCCAGTACTGAGAGCGTCCAAATGCTCTTGCTGTCCCCCCGTTTCGCTGGCGTTGGCCAGCAATTGTGCGCCGTCCGGAAACCAGGATGCGACCCACCAGTAGGCGCTGGCGGGAATCGCGGCCGGTTTTGGGATGAGCCTTCTCTTCCCCGGTAGAGAGCAGCTTCATGTGAATTCCGGCTGAGTCCGCGTACGCCAGGTATTTGCCATCGGGTGAAATGGCGGCGTTCTGGACAGGGTTCTCGCTAGTGTTGAAAGTCAGCCGCTTCTCGATCAGCTCGGGGGCGGGCTTGGGAGGGCGATGTAAAAGGAACCACGTTAGGGGCACTAGCGCAGCCGTGGCGGCAAGGCTCCCGATGAGCCGCCTTCCAGTGCCGCCCAATGGGCGCCTCGCGTTCGGCGCCTCGCCGTTGAGTTCCGTCACCGGCGCCACGAACTGATATCCGCGGCCTGCGACAGTTGCGATGTAACGGGGATCTTTCGGAGTGTCACCCAGGATCTTGCGGACCGTGAAGACTGCTTGGCTGAGGTTCGCTTCTTCGACGACAATTCCAGGCCAGACCCGGGAAAGCAACTCGTCTTTGTCCACCAGCCGGCCACGATTCTCAACCAGTGCGACCAGCGTTTCGAACGTCTTGCCGGCCAACGGGACCGCTTCGCCATCGCGGCTTAGGGCACGGGCTTCCGTATCCAGCAAAAACGAACCGAATGTATAGCGCGGCATTATTATCAGCCAGTTACGATCGCAGCTCGGGAGATTTGAGAGCGAATTGAGAACATTTGATGCGCGGCCAAAGAGTTTGAGAGTCCATCGGACGCATGATCAGCGGCATGACACGCCGCAATCGTAACGGATTCGCCGTAATGTATCTCCTTTGTATTGCCGGATCGGTAATGGCGCAGACTCCCGAATTGAACATCCGCGTATACGGGTTTCAGGGATTGTCGCTCGAGGCACTCCCTGAAGCATACACTGAAGCCGAGCGCCTGCTCAGTCCGTCCGCGATCCGGCTGAAATGGATCGACTGCACTTCGCCCGCGCTTTCGCTCGAATGCTCCTCGCCGCAACTTCCAGCGGACCTGACCGTGCGGATCGTGGCCGGCGCGCTACCTCCCGCGAGCGCGAGGGCACTGGGACTTGCCGCTTGGTCCGGCGACTTGGCGGCGGCCTTCATTTTTTACGATCGCGTGGCCGCGCTTAGAACCAGCACCCGGTTTGTCCCTACGATTCTCGGACGCGTGATGGCGCACGAAATCACGCATCTGCTGCTGGGATCGGAAAGCCATTCCGAGATCGGATTGATGCGAGGACAATGGAGCGCGGACGATTTGCGGACGGTGAATTCGGCATGGTTGGGTCTGCCTCTACAATCCGCGCAGTTCATGCAAAAGGAGGCGCGGCGGAGGATGTTAATCGCGCAGAAGAATTGAATGCAGAGGAGCGCGGAACAGGGCCGGAAGGCCGATGCCGCGCTGGCAGTCGCAGGCGAAAATCAGGGCGCGGGAATCCGGCTCCCATGCTGGGGAGAAGCTGTTGCAGGCGCCTTCGGTGACTGGCGTAGCTTTCCGGGTGATGAGATTTTGAATCCAAACCTGCCGCGTGCCGCCTCGCGCGAGCGTGTAGGCTAGCCAAGTTCCATCCGGTGAGACGGCGGGTTCGGCGTGATCGCCGGCGTCGCGCGTGAGTTGCTCGTTTTCTCTGGCGGAAACGGTGGCGAAGATTTGCGAGCTGCCCCAGGGTCCAGCGGAGTACGCCATTTTCGCGCCGCTGGGAAACCATGCGACGTCATGGACGGGCGTGGGTCCATCGATGGCGCCGAGCGAGCCGAAGCTGTAGACCGAAATGACGCCATGCGCGATGAATGCCAACACGTCGCCTTTCGGAGAAACCGAGGGACGCGTGGGATCGAATCCGGCAGAGACCAGTTGGTGGAGCGACTTGGTTTCCGGATCGTAGTCCATCAGCCGGGAGTGGCCGTCCGAAACCAGCTCGAAATAAATTGGGCCTCCTTGCGCGGCGACGGACGGATGGAAGGCCTGGCCTTCGAACGGAAAGCTAACGATACTTCCCTGCTTCCATTGCTTCAAGAGGTAGCGATTTTCGGCGATGGATTCGTAGACTACGCCGTCGGTAGAAACTGTTGGGCTCGCAGAGTAGATGGCTTGCTTTTCGAACGCCACGCGCTCGAATTTCTGCGGCGGCTCGCGATGGTAACTGTCCATGCGGCGATAGGACGAAAATGCGGCGACTCCGATGACGCTGACAGCGGCCAGCGCGGCAATTGATGGTCGAAGATTGCGCCAGTAGGGAATGCCGAGGGTGATGTAGAGGGCGAAGAGAATCCAGACGGTGGGGAAGAACGGTTGGATCGCATCGGGAAGCGAGATGTTCAGCAGGAGATAGGCGGCGATTAATAAGATGCGCTTGCGAAGACCGGCTTTTTCTAGGAGAAGAGCAATGGGGAGGAGCAGGATGATGGTGACGTAGAAAGCGCGGCTGGGCGAGACCAGGACTAGCATGATGAGGAACCAGGCTAGCTCGTTGCGTTCGGGTGTGCGATGCGGAATCGCGAGCAAACAAAACGCCGGGATTGCTAGCGTCAGGAGTGGCTGAAGGAAAAATACGAGAGCCGGGTTGTTAAAAGGCGGGTTGGGATTTAGTTCCGGCTCGGATTCGAACGGATGACGCAGCATGTTAAGGATGGTCGGCATGCCGGGGTTGTACGGATCCATGTGTTCTCCGGCGGCCGCGCGCGGAAGAACGTCGGTCAGGTAGAAGAGATGGTCGCGCCAGCCGAACCATGCGATGGAGAAGAGCGACAGAACCAAACAGGCCAGCAGCATTCCCGCGAGCGGCCGCCAGCGCCGCTTCCAGGCGAAGTAGAACAGGAAAGGTCCGGCGTAGAGTTTGAGAATGAAGATGGCGCCGAGCAACAGGCCCGCGGAGAATTCGCGGCCGTCGAGCAGCAGCCAGACACTCACGGTCATCAGGAACAGGAGAAAGCAGTAGTATTGGCCGAGCTCGAAGTTTCCTGCCATCGCGTTGTGGCCAAGCAGCGCCAGCACGATCAGGGCTGGCACGGGCAGATTCGTCAGCTTGGCCAGGATCCAGATGGCGGCCGCGAGAAAAAGCAGGCTGAGCGAAAGCCATACGCGCTTCGCGGTCATGGGCGGCAGGCCGGCAAACGGAACCATGGGCAGCGCGGTGAGTGGAGTGTGCGGAATGTAGCCGCCAAGCTGCAAGCCCCAGCCGGCGTAATTCATCTGGCGTTGGAAGCTGGTCCAATCGTATAAATCGCGCAGGGGCGCGTGCTGCCGGAACATGCGCGCGGCGGTGTAGTAGTTGGGAAAGTCGGTTTCGACGTGGGTCCAGCCGTGGGTGAGCGGAGGGATCAGCAGGAAAACGATCGCGGCCACGGCGGCGATCCAAGAAAGCCAGCGCTGGGCCATGGACTCAGATTAGTATGGCATTTATTTTCGCGCTCGAAGAACAAAAGGCACCGACTCCCTCACGGTCGCGGCTCGGTAACTCCTTTCCGAACCGCGACCGTGAGGGAGTCGGTGCCTTAGGTGTTTACAAAGCGAGCGCCATCTCCAGCAATTTCGTGACTGTGTTCCAATTTCTGGCAGTACCGGACACCTTCAGCGCGCGCTCCAGCAGCGCGGCCGTCAATTTCGAAGTCCCAATCCCGCCAGCGTAATAAATGTAAAGCTCGCGTCCGTCCAGATAAAGTTCTTCGGGGCCAACCTTGATCTGAGCGATCTTCTGCTTGGACTCCGCACCCGGCTCGCCGGTCAGGAAACTGACCACCAGCTTGTTCGGCTCAATGCCGGATCGTTTCGAGAAAGGATTTCGGCGGATGATGTCCTTCAACTCGTCCGACGTGCGCAGCATCACGCCGGTGCGGAATCCGTAAGCCTTTTCGATGGCACCTTCGATTTTCTTTTGCAGACGCGCCATATCCTTCGCGTCGGTTTTGAAAACCACGTTGCCGCTTGCGACGTACGTTTGCGCGCCGCGCAGGCCCAGCGATTCGTAGAGATCGCGCAGCTCGTCCATCTTGACTTTGTTGTGGCCGGGCAGGTTCACGGCGCGGAGCATCGATGCGATCGCGGGCATATAGACTTAATACCATGCGTTTGAGCAGAAGAACGTTGCTGGCAGGCGCCGGTGCATTGGCTCTGCCGCGCGCAGGCCGGGGCCAGTCCTCGCAAGCGATGCTGCATTGCCCGGTGGAATGGTCGTTCACTAGCGCGAAGCAGTATTCCAATCCTTTTTCAGACGTGGATGTGGATGTGATCGTCCGCGATCCGGACGGCGCTGAGTTGCGCGTCCCGGCGTTTTGGGCTGGCGATCGGACCTGGCGCGTTCGATATGCGCCGGCCAAGATTGGCACGCACACCTGGCGCACCATTTCCACCGATCCCGCCAACGCGGGTCTGCACGGCCAGCAGGGGACAATCGCCGCGGTACCTTACACCGGAACGAATTTGCTTTTTCAGCACGGGTCACTCCAGGTCGCCGACGACCATCGGCACTTTCAATATTCCGATGGCACGCCATTCTTTTGGCTGGCCGACACCTGGTGGATGGGGTTGGTAAAGCGGTTGCGCTGGCCGGAGGATTTCCAGCTTCTGGCGGCGGACCGGCAGCGCAAGGGATTCACGGTGGTTCAGATTGTCGCGGGACTTTATCCCGACATGCCGGAACGCGATCCGCGCGGTGCTAACGAGGCCGGTTTTCCGTACGACGAAAACTACACGACCATCAATCCTGCTTATTTCGACCGGGCGGATCTGCGCATCCGGCATCTGGTGGAGAGCAATCTCGCGCCTTGCATCGTTGGATGCTGGGGTTATTACCTTCCGATTCTCGGCGTCGAAAAAATGAAGAGGCATTGGCGATATCTGGTGGCGCGCTGGGGCGCTTATCCGGCAGTGTGGTGCCTGGCCGGAGAAGGCGCCATGCCGTATTATCTTTCGAAGCAGCCGGAGAAGGATTCCGCGATGCAGAAGGCAGGCTGGACAGACGTCGCGAAATACGTGCGTTCCATTAGCGCGAATCGGAATCCCATCACTATTCATCCGTCATCAAGTGCGCGAACCACCGTGGAGGATCCCACAGTTTTGGATTTCGATATGTTACAGACCGGGCATTCGGATCGCGAGAGCATTCCGAATACGGTGACCAAAATTACGCGCTCCTATGCGGCAGCTCCAGTGATGCCGGTGGTGAACGGCGAAGTTTGCTATGAGGGAATCCAGGAAGCGAGCCGTCAAGAAGTTCAGCGCTTCATGTTCTGGGCGTGCATGCTGAGCGGCGCCGCGGGACACACTTATGGAGCCAATGGAATCTGGCAGGTGAATACGCCGGAGCAGCCCTTCGGCGCATCGCCACACGGACGAAGCTGGGGCGATACTCCATGGCAGACGGCGTATCAGTTACCGGGCTCGGGGCAACTCGGGATGGCGAAGATGCTGCTCGCAAGATATCCGTGGTGGCGAATGCTGCCGCATGCGGAATGGATAGAACCACACTGGACGGAGCAGAATTACATGCAGCCTTATGCAGCGGGAATATCAGGCGAGCTTCGAATATTTTATTTCCCGAGGACTGGAAACGTAAATCACAAGATCGTGCAGCTTGAGCCTGCGGTGAGGTATCGGGCGCTGTGGTGGAATCCGGTAAGCGGCAAGGAGACGGATCTCGGCGTAGTCACCGGCGCGGAGGATTGGCATCCGCCCGCGCCGCCGATCTTCCAGGATTATGTGCTGGTGCTGTCTAGGGAGTGACCGGGATGCTGGAACTCTCCTGGCCGGCCTTTCCATCCGTATACATCAACAAAAGCCCGGTTTGAGCCGGCGATTTGCCGTTGTACGAAGCGTTCGGAGAAACAGTCACGTTCGTGGACGAACCGGCTGGAACCGTTATCTCGTCGGCCACTAAGGAGAATTTCGGCATGTCCAGCTCATACTTCATGGGACCGATGGAATCCGTCACGGTCTGCGTAAAATAATTGTCGAACGCCTTGACGGAGAAAGTGAACGGGGTGGAAGCGCCTAGCTGCAAACCGGTGGAGGTCTGGAGGGCGCTCAGGCTCACAGTAAGAATCACATTGGCCGAATCCAAGTCGGCGACCGTGTAAAAGAACGGGCCCGTAGCGATTCCAGTTGTGAGGTCTTTAACGAACACGCCGTTCTGACCGCTATACACTCCCGCGCTCAGGAAGCCGAGGTCCCCGTTAAAAACCACCAGGTCGTCCACGCCGTCGTTATTAATGTCGATGTGAACGTCGAACTCCGCCGGAACGTCGGGATGGGATCTCTGCCCGAAAGTAGTGATGCCGAATTGAACGCCCGGCGAGGCGCAGGGATTCGAGAATGTTAGGCAGACGAACCGCACGCCCACAGCTTGCAAGTTGATCACGGCCTTCTCAGCGCCGGGTCCTGGAAGCGAGGATGCCGGAAACTGAACGCCGGTTCCGGTGAGCGAGAAGATATCCACAAGTCCGGCAAGCGGCGCCGCCGTGTTCGTGAGCGTCAGTGTCTTCGAGCTGCCGCTGAGCGCGAGCGAGGAAGCGGTGGGCATAACATTGGCGGATTTGTGCGGCAGAATGTGCCAGGGCACCTGAACGGTTTCAGTGCCGCTGGTGAAGGACAGGTAGCCGGCATACTCCACACTGTTGAGTAACTCACCGTTGCTGCCTTGGGTGCCGCCGTTCAAAGTCCAGACGGGAAGAGCGGCTGCGTTTACGGTCAACGTCAAATTGAAACTGAGACTGCCGTTAGCAGGGACGAAAATACTTGGCGGCGGAGTAAGGGTGACGCCGGTTTGGTTCGGAGGATCGCGGTAGGTGTTGGAGACCGTATAGGTACGAGCGGTGTTGCTGTAGTTCCGAATGAAAACTTTCTTGCGATAAGTTTGGTTCGTACTGAGCCGGTAGGTTCCAAACGAAAGGCTCACCGCCATGGGATCGCTGGCATCCCAAACCGAGGTGCTGGCAGCGGCCGCCTTGTCGACGCGCAATTCACCCGACCCGATCCGGCTCAATGGCGCCAGGACGCCTGGCTGGGTTGCACTGTTCGCAAAAACAAAAGGCAGGGTGGTTTCCATGAGCAGGGCCTTGAGATCGAGCGGCGCCAGCGAATGATTCTTTGAAAGCAGGAGTGCAGCGGAGCCGGCGACTAAGGGACTCGCGAAAGAGGTGCCGCTCACGGAACTCTGCCCGTTGCCGGTGCCGGCATCGGCGGCAATTAATGTACCGGGCGCGCTCATATCCGGTTTGAGCATATTGTAGCTATAATTCGGCCCGCGCGAGGTGTAGCTGGCGACGTTGCTCGCAAGCGAAATCGCGTTGTTCGGGCTGATCGTAGCGTTTACTGCCGGACGAATTCAAAGCGGCCTTGATGAGGTTGCTGGTGGATTGCGTGATCACCAGCGACGGCACGAAATCCGTTCCACCGCCGGTTACGAACGAAACTGCATCGCCGGACGCAACCAAACCGATCAGAACGCCCACCGCTCCGGCACGGGCCGCGCGATCGATCTTCAAGCTAATGGCGCATGAGCCGCGGTCGATCAGTGCAATGGCGCCGATGGGGTTGGCCAAGTATGTATCGGCGGGGACGCTATCCACCGCCGGGCAGCCTTGTCCAACGTACGCGATGTTGGCTGTGACGGTGGTGTTGATCGGCGCGAATGGCAAGGTCGCGGTGTTGGTATAAGTCCCGGCGATCCCAGTGGGCAAATTGAGCACCAGCGGGATGTCACTAGCGACCACAGAGTTGGTGGCTCCCACGGTCAGGACTTCGGGTTGCGCGCCCGGCGCCGCCAGGATGTACGGAACATCGCCATTGTCGCCCGCCGCAACAACGCTTAGCACACCGAATGATACTGCGGCCGCGAGCGCTTCACTGGCGTCGTCCTGGAATTGCCCGAAGGCGCCGCCGAGCGATGCGTTGATGATGTCAACGGGATGATTCATGGTTCCGGTGTGGTTGGGATCGAGCGCGAAATCGATGCCTTGCAGGACCGCCGTAGCGCTGCAGGCGCTGACCACGGAACTGCAGACTTTTACAGCGTAAAGCTGAGAGCCAGGGGCCATTCCGACATGCAATCCGTCCAGGCTTTTGCCGCCGGCGATATCGGCGGTGTGCGTGCCATGGCCGTTCAAATCGATTGGATTCGCGTCAGGCGCCAAAGGACCCATACCGTTCCATACGTCGCCGACAAAATCGTACCCGCCGACTACCTTTGCGGTGGGGAACAGATTGGCGGGGGGAGTTCCGGAGGCCGCAGCCTTGGCGGTGGAATAGTCGGACACGTTGCCTGAACCTCCCAGGTTGTAGTGCGTGTAATCGATCCCGCTATCCAGCATGGCGATGCGAATTCCCTGGCCGGTGATTCCCGTAGCTCTGCACCGTTGACGCTCCCACGTAAGGCAGTGTGAAGTCGGCAGCGAGTTTGTAATTGGGCAAAGTCCGCACCGCTAGCACGCCTTGGATCGCGCGCAAGGATTGCAACTGGCTGGAATCGATGGAGACCATGAGCGCGTTGTGGCCCAGGCTGACTCGGCCCAATTCCACGCCTCCCAATGAGCGCACCAGCGACATCAGTGCATCCTGTTTCCGGCTCAATTGCGCGAGATAAGCCCGCTGCTCGGCCTCCGTCATCCGGATACCGTTTTGCTTGGCATTGGCGCCGACAGCTTCCGCCAGGGATGGATCCTGCAGCTTTAAAGCGACCTCAATTGTGCGGGGGGCCGATCGAGATGGCAGTGTCGATATCGGACCCTTGTAGCGAAGAGAGGAAAAATCGCGCTGCGTCTGAGCGAACGCGGCGACTTGCAACAGCGTTGTTGCAACACAAGCGAATCGAAAAAAGCTTTTCATTGGCGCCTTCCTGTGGGAGCGAGTGGGGTAACCACGGATAGCTTAGCGGATCTGTTTTCGTCGAAAGAATGCGAACGCGGCGACGGCAGCGGTCAGCAGCGGCAATGTCGCAGGCTCCGGCGTTGCAGTGGTAGCCGGAGAATCAGTAATTATGATGTCGTACTGGGTGAGGCTGAAGTCGGGGCTGGTGTTGACACCGCCGTCCCAACCGGTGACCGCATCGGCTCCGCCCATGGTGGTATCGGGTCCTACAACGTCAGTCGAAAATGTCGCGAATGAGAAAATATAGCCGAGGTCACTCATCGGCAAATTCATTGAGCGCGTTATGGCCAGATAATAAATCCCTGGGGCGGTGGGGCCTAAGCCGTTCCGGGAAGAGAAACAAGGATTGCCGGAATCCGCCGAGGGCAGGCAGGAGAGCGCACTGCTCCCGGATGCGTCGTCATTCCCATACACGCCGATGCCGTTCGAATCGAAAAGAAACAGCTCCGTATCCGGCACGCCAGAACTGGTAACCGGTACGGTTTGTGCGGAAAAGTCCAAGGGATTGACAATGTCAATTTTGTACATGTCCACTCCGTTTGGATAGTCGAGCGATCCGGTTATTTCGGTGAGCGAAGTGTTGCTGGAAAGATCGACAGCGCTGGCAGGCAGCGGATTATCCGCAAATATTGGCGCAATTAGAATACTGAAAGATAAAACCGCAAAAGTTATTTTGACCAAACCAACGCCCCCTTCAGGACCGGATCACTATATCACAGCCGGTCCTATACGGAGCCTATTTACGCGATTTTGAACGTACCAGTACCCTAGAAAAGCGTGGGCCTTCAGGTGAAGCCCTTAGAACAGGAACTTCAAGCCCAACTGCAGGATGCGCGGATTGTGCGCGCCGCCCGGACGCAGGAAATTGTTGTTAGCCAGGCAGCTTGCATCGCCCGCGTTGTTGTCGGCTCCGAAGCAGCTTGTGCCGGCATTCACACCGTTCCACTGGGTGTGGTTAAAGACGTTGAAGCCCTCGGCGCGAAATTCGAAACCGGTATTTTCCTTGATTTCGAAATGCTTGAACAGGCCCATGTCGAAATTCGTTCGCCTGGGGTTTCTCAAAGCGTTTCGTTGGGACGTTCCGAAGGTCAAACCCTCGGGCGCAGCGAATGCGGCTGGGTTGTACAGCAGCGGCCCCACAACACCGGCAACGTTTGCCTGAGTAACGGCATTGGGGTTCCCGACGATATCGAGATACGATCCCGCACCGGTGCCATTGCCTACCCCGGCATTGAAGAGTCCGTCGCTAAGACTGAAGGGAGTTCCGGTTTGAAATGTAACCAGACCGGAGAGCTGCCATCCGCCGAGAACTGTATGTGCGAAGCCCTTTTTTGTAAAGAATGGGACATCGTAAACATAGCCGAGATTCAGGATGTGGCGTTGATCGAAGTTGGAGCTGGCCCGAGTCCGTGACAGATCGTAGGAGTCGACGAAGTTGCCGTCGTAGCGGTCGGACGAATCATCGAGCGAATGGCTCCAGGTATAAGCGAGGTCGAAGTTCAGGCGTCCGACGTGACGGCGGACGGCAACCTGCAGTGAGTTGTAAGTGGAATTGGCTTCGGGTTCGAGCGACGTGATGGTCCCAAAACCACGATAGGGCCGGTAGGAATCGGGAGAACTTCCACAGGCGACGTTGAATTGAATGGCCGCGGGTCCGGTCGGCGCCACGCCGTTGACGGTGCCGCTGTCGCAGTCCGCCTGAGTCATTGCCTGGCCTGGATGATACGGGTTCTGCGCCTGGGTGATCGGCACCAATTGGTTGATATCGCGCTGCAGCGAAAGATGCGAACCCTTGCTGCCGACATACGCCACGGTCATTACGGTGCCGGTCATGATCTCACGTTGCACATTGAGATTCCATTGCTGCACGTAAGGCCAGATAGCCTGTCTTGGAATGGAATTCACACCGAGAGGAAATGCAACTCCACCCCCACCGATATTGGTGTAGCCGACGATGTTGTATTGCGTGGAGTTGAGCACCAGCGGCGGGCTGCCCTCCAACGATTCCGTGTTGCCTTCGTTGCCATTGGTGTGTTCGAAGAAGACTCCGTATCCGCCACGAATTGCAGTTTTGCCGTCGCCGAAGGGATCGTACGCGAAACCGATGCGTGGCGCGGGATTGAAGAGATGGCCTTTCATGCAACCGGCGGGAATACCGCTGGTGCCGCACTGTACCAGGCCAGTAAACGGATTTCCGCTATTCGGTACGATTGCCCCAGCTTGACCGGTTACCGAACCATCGACGTCGATCTTCGGCGCCGAAGCCAAATTGTAAGCCGCCGGATCGAAATTGTAGGCTTGCATTAATTTCTCGCGATAGGTGCCAAACAGACTAATGCGAAGTCCCATGTTGAGCGTGAGTTTCTTTGTCACGCGCCAATCATCCTGGACGTACGGCTCTAAAATCTTGTAGCGATTGTAGTACTTCGTCTTCACATTCGTCTGATTGAACGAAGCGATCTGCCCTGTAAGAAAATCCGCGAAAGCATTGCCGGTGGATACCGGCGAAGTGTTATCGAAGTTGAGGATTCCTTGGATGTACGGCGTATTCTGTTCGTTCTTTTGGGCGGCCACGAAATAAAAGCCGAAGTAGAGGTTGTGATCGCCCAGGATCTTGCTGACTTGGTCTTTGTAGGTGTAAGTGGGATTGGCGTTGTTCCACGGGAAGTATCCGGTGTCGAGCGCGAACCCAGAAGTATCGTAGCCGATACCGCCCGAAACGCCCACTGCGGGCAGCAATCCGCCGAAACCATTGTTATAGAGACCCGTCATTGTCTCGCTCGAAGGCCTTTGTACAGGACCGATCGCGTTAAAGAAAATGTGGTCTGTTGTATAGCTGAATGTGAATTCGTTCAGCAAACTTGGTGAAATGTTGGCCGTAAGATTGGCCACCATGCTGACGCCGGGTCCCACGAAATTGGTCTGGACCGTGGGGAAAGACGCGCCGTTACCCCAGGTTGGAGTGGGCTGAATCTGAGTCCAGGAATCGTGCGTGAACCGGACAAACATACGCATCTTGTCGCTGAAATTCTCGTCTACACGAAAGAGTTCCTCGCGCCAATGGGTTGGCAAGGCGGGCGCCGCGTTGTAATAATTGTTCGCCTGATTCGCCAGGGGCAGCAACGGCAACAGGTTCTGGGCGTTGATGTCGACCGGAACGGTATTGTTCGGGTAGTAGGCGTTGGTCATCGGATTGACCGGGCAATCCGGGAAGCCGGACTTGTTCACCAGGGATCCGGCCGCGGGACAAACGTCCGCGAAGTTCCCTTGGCGCTCGGCGGCTGTCGGAACTTGTTGGTTGAAGGTACCGCCTGGAACAATCTCCCGTCGCCAGTCTTCGGAGAAGAAGAAGAACGTTTTGTCCTTGTTGCGATTGTAAACTTTCGGGATGTAGACCGGGCCGCCTACGGTAAACCCAAAGTCGTTCTTCCGGTATTCGGGAACGTTGTCCTGGAAGAAATTCCGGGCGTTGAAATCGTCGTTACGCAAGAATTCGAACAGATCGCCGTGGAAGGCCTTGGTGCCGGATTTCGTGACGGTTTCAATGGTGCCGGACGCGTTGCGTCCGTACTGGGCGCCGTAATTCGATGTAAGCACCCGGACTTCCGCGATGGAATCGATATTGGGATAGACGTTTAGCGTGCCATTGCTGCCGTTGTCCATGTTGTCGCCGCCATCGATTTCCCAATTGTTGTATTCGGTGCGGCCGCCATTGATGCTCATGGATACGTTGCCGGCCACGCCCACCGTGCCTTCATCCTGCCCGGTCTGGTTGCTGACGCCGGGCATCAGAGTCACCAATTGGGTGAAGTTCCGGCCGTTGAGTACGATCTGGCTGATTTCTTTTCCAGTAACGACGCCCGACATTTCGGACGACTGCGTTTCTACCTGCGCAACCTGGGATCCTTGAACGGTGATCTCGCTCGTCACCTGGCCCAGTTGCAGCACGGCGTCGACACGCGCCTTCTGCGCAACTTGCAGGATAATGCCGGTGGCCTCGAACTTCTGGAATCCTTTGGCTGTCACCGATAAATCGAAGGTGCCGGTGGGCAGGCCTGCAACTAAATAGCCGCCATCGGAGTTGGTGGAAGTTTTCAGCGAGATTCCTTTTTGGGAGTCGCTGAGGATGACCTGCGCGCCAGGCACGACAGCGCCGGTGGCATCGCGTACGGTTCCGGTAACGGAGCCGCTATTCTGCGCCAAGCCTGTCGCGGCTAAAAAAACCAAACCAACCAACGTAGCCCTAAGAGACAGCATTCAGGGTCCCCTTTCAAACGAACTAGTTTCCGCTATCTTACGTTGAAACCGACTGGGGGGTCAAGTGTTGTGCGGTTTCTGGTTTTGGTTACTGGTTCGCGGTCTTTGTTCTGCGCGCGACTTCTTCGTCGTAGGCCCTCGCTATGCGCGCAACTCGGTCTAAGATGCCTTCCAAAAGAATTTCTTTGTTTCCGACAAGTTCTTCATCGGAAAGCGCCTGGAGGTGTGTTCGCCAGCCTGACTCGACTTGTTCATTGAAGATCTCTTTGTCCAGAACGCTCATGGCCCGCAGGTTGAGCCCGCCGGGAACCATAACGCAATATTCCGATCGCGTCGGCGGCGTGACATCTGGTTCCGTCTCGCGGAATTCGACGTAGCATGGAACACCATTGTTTTCCAAAGCTACCCGGGCATTCAGGGCATCGGTTGCGACATTTCCGAAAGCGCAGACGCAAGCAGCCTCCCCAATCCAGTCCGGTGTGTCTGCCTCCAAGGCGCCATCCGCCTCTTCTTCCATCTCAGCCTGAGGCACAGGCGTGGCGCGAATCTTCGACGGCGTGCGCTGGGCTAGCTCGTGGTCGTAGCATTGTTGGGCGATCTCAACAAGCTCGGTCCTGTTAATTGCCCGGAGCGCTTCGTCGGAAAGCGAAGCGTAGTGCCGGCGTAAATCGTCAACGTTTAGTTTCATGGCAGCGCTTTCTAATGAGAATAATAGTCCCGCATGATCTTCTCCATCACCGCGTAGGGCATGGTTCGCTTAATCCAAATCGCTGCGCGCTGGGCTGCAAGGCCCACGCTGTATCTTAAACGTGGGTGCGGATTTTGCAAAATTTTGTAAAGCAACTCTGCGATTCCATCCGGGCTTGGCCCGCCCTGCTCGTCGGACGCCATGCGAGCGATGGCGCGCTCAAAATGCTTGCTATAAACCGACCCCTCGCCGAGCCGCGTGTCGCGCGCCGATTTTGAGTGAACGCCGTGCGGTGGTCGCCCGGTTCGATGAGCACTACTTGAATTCCGAACGGCCGCACCTCCATCCGCAGCGATTCGCTGAAACCCTCCAGCGCGAACTTGGTCGCACTGTAGAAGCCTTGAAATGGAATCGCGATCAGGCCGCCGATAGATCCGATATTGACGATGTATCCGGATTTTTGCCGCCGCATCACGGGCAGAACCGCTCGGCACATCCGCAGGACGCCGAAGAAATTTACTTCGAACTGCTCGCGCGCTTCTTCTACGGAGGTGTCTTCTATCGCGCCGGCGATACCGAAACCGGCGTTGTTCACTAATACGTCCAGACGGCTCTCGCGAGCCAGGATGGTTTCGATCGCCCGTGCCACCGATACGTCGTCGGTTACATCCAGGATCAGAGGTTCCACGCCCTCCGCCATGACGGCGCTGCGCGCTCCACCGTACACGCGGTAGCCCTTCGCCGCCAGGAATGCCGCGCAGCTCGCGCCGATTCCGGCGGAAGCTCCCGTCACCAGCGCCACCCGTTGGGGTCCGGTCATTTGCACCACAGTAGCATTGAGCGGGTTAACAACCCGCTGCAGGATGGCATCCTGCCCCACAGGCTATCCTGAACTTGAGATGAAACGCCCGCGCCTTTTCCTGATCGATAGCTACGGCTTCATCTTTCGCGCCTATCATGCGCGGGCACGCAGCGGCGCTCCGCCCATGCGCACCACTACGGGAATCTCCACCGAGGCCATTTACATCTTCCACAACATGGTGCGGAAGCTGCGCGCGACCTACAAGCCGGAATACATCGCGGCTATTTTCGAATCCGGCAAAACCTTCCGGGAGGAAATGCACAAGGAGTACAAGGCGAATCGCACCGAGATGCCGCCGGACCTGCGCGAACAGATTCCCTACATCCGAACCACACTCGAAGCCATGCGCATCCCGATTCTGCAGTTTCCCGGATTCGAGGCGGATGACGTGATCGGCGCGCTCGCGAATCGCGCGGCCGATGTGGCGGATGTGGTGATCGTTTCGAGCGACAAGGACATGCTGCAACTGGTGAACGATCGAGTGCACATGTACAATCCGGTCAAAGAAGACATCTGGTACGACGCAGAGACCGCCGAGCAGTTCATGGGCGTGAAGCCGGCGCAGGTATCGGATCTGCTCGCGCTCATGGGCGACACGGTGGACAATATTCCCGGCGCTCCCGGAATCGGCGAAAAAGGCGCGCGCGATCTGATTCAGCGCTTTGGATCCGTGGAGGCGGCGATCGAGCATGCCGCCGAGGTGGAGCGCAAGACGTATCGCGAAAGCCTGCAGAACAATCGCGAGCAGATTCTGATGAGCAAAAAGCTCGCGACCATCGATATCACGGTTCCGATCGAGTTCCAGCTTTCGGATTTCATCGCCGCGGAGCCGGAACTCGCCGAGCTCAAGAAGATTTATAAGGAGCTGGAATTCTACAGCCTGCTGAAAGAGGCTGGTCCGACGGAAGACGCGCACACGCGCGATTACTCGAGCATCGCTACCCGCGAAGAAGCGGCCCAATATGCGGACAGCTTGCAGAAGCTCGATCGCACTGCGCCGATTGCGTTCGCTCTGCAATCTTCGGTAGCGGGCGACCTGCCGCTCACCATGATCGGCGTCGCGCACCAGCCAGGTATTGGGCGGGCATTGTCCACCGATTTTCTGGATCTGCTGCGGCCGATTCTCGAAGATCCGAATCGCGTCAAAGTGGCGCACGACGTGAAAAGCTTGGCATCGGCTCTGGCGAAACATGAAATCGAGGCGCAGGGCTTCCGGCACGATGTGATGTTGTACGCTTTCCTGCTGTGCGCGGATCCATCGGGCTGCTCGCCGGAAGTGTTGGCCGAGCGCTATCTCGATCGCAAACTGGGCGCTGCCGCGGAACAGCATGCCGATCTTGCGATCACTTTGCTGGAGCGTTTGAATCCCGAGATTGACGCCTCGCCGAAAATGCGGGAAGTTTTCGAGCGGATCGATCTCCCGTTGGCCGGGGTGCTGGCCCGGATGGAACAGACCGGCATTCGGATCGAGCCGGTGCAGCTCAAGGTTCTCTCCGAGCAGTTGGATGCGACCATTCAGCGGCTCTCCGGGGAGATTTACGAGTTGGCCGGCAAGCCGTTTAACATCAATTCGCCGCAGCAGCTTGGAAAGATCCTGTTTGAGGATTTGAATCTGCCCGCGCCGGTGAAGTACGGCAAGGGCAAAACGATTTCCACCGCCGCGGATGTGCTGGAGGGTTTGGCGGCGGAGCATGAGATCGCGCGCAAGGTGCTGGAGTACCGGCAACTCTCGAAGCTCAAAGGCACCTACATTGATGCCCTGCCCGCATTGATTGATCCGGTGACGCATCGGCTGCACACCACCTTCAACCAAGCCGGCGCGGCTACGGGCCGGTTGTCGTCGTCCAATCCGAACCTGCAAAACATTCCGATCCGAACGGAACTGGGCCGCGAAATCCGCGCCGCGTTTGTTCCGCGCGAGGGCTGGCGCTTGGTGGTGGCCGACTATTCGCAAATCGAATTGCGGCTGCTGGCGCACATGTCGCACGATCCAGTTTTGGTGGAAGCATTTCGCAATGGCGAAGACATCCACACGCGGACCGCGGCCGAGGTTTTCCGCGTCCCTCCACTGATGGTGACCTCCGAGATGCGCCGTAATGCCAAAGCTGTGAACTTCGGAATCGTTTACGGGCAAACGCCTTTCGGCCTGGCAGCCAACTTGGGCATCGATCGCAAGGAGGCGGAAGAATACATCCGAACCTACTTCGAATTGCATGCGGGCGTGAAGAAGTTCATCGCGGAAACCATCGCGGAAGTTCGCAAAACAGGCACGGCGTTAACTTTGTCGGGACGCAGGCGGCCGATTCCCGACATGAACAGCCGCAATCCAAACGCCCGATCCTTCGCCGAGCGGACCGCCGTGAACACGCCGCTGCAAGGCACAGCCGCGGATCTCATCAAGCTCGCGATGATCCGGATCGACGAAATCCTGCGCGAGGAAAAGCTGGAAACGAAGATGCTGCTTCAGGTCCACGACGAACTGCTGTTCGAAAGCCCGCCAGAAGAAGCCGAAGCAAGTTTCCGAAATGGTGAAGCGGGAAATGGAAAATGTCCAGAAGCTGGACGTCCCCCTCATCGTGGATGTCGGCGTCGGCGACAACTGGCGCGACGCGAAGTAGTCTATTTCGATTTCACTGCCGCAAACGATTTTTCGCGAGCCGCCAAGAACTCATCGCCCGCGCGCCAGGTTGGCAATCCATTCTGATTGGCAACAGCAGTCGCGATTTGCAAAGCGAAGTGCGCTACTTCCTCCATCCCGCCGAAGTTCCAATCGTCTTTGTATTCGTCCGACGGCTGATGATAATGCTTGTCGTTGTACTCCTCGAATAGCTTCTTGCCGTATTCGGCCGGCTTGCCCGGATAATCGGTTCCTTGCTCGATGGAAAACGCCGGGACGCCCGCGTGAGCGAGCGAGAAGTGATCGGACCGGTAATACTCGCCCTGCTCGGGATGCGCTTCGGGAGCTAGCATGATGTGCATTTCATGCGCGGTGTCGCGAACCACCGGCCACACTGTAGTTCGATCCGCGCCCGTTACTTCGAGATCGCTGGTTGGACCAAATGGGGGAAAAGCGTCGAAATTGATATCCAGAGCGGTTTTGCCGAGCGGCAGCACCGGATGATCGGCGTAATATTCCGACCCACGCAGGCCGGCTTCTTCCGCTGTCACGGCGACAAAGATCGCGGAACGTTTGGGCTTTTGTGGCAGCGCCGCCCAGGTGCGCGCCATTTCCAGCAACATGGCGCAGCCGGTAGCGTTGTCCACCGCGCCGTTATAAATGGAGTCCCCGTTCACCGCGGGCCCGATTCCCAGATGATCCCAGTGCGCGGTGAACACCACGGCTTCCGATTTCAATTTTTCGTCGCTGCCTTCCACCATCGCCACCACGTTGCGCGATTCGATCTTGCGAATCTTGGTGGGCATGTTCCCGCGAATGTGGATGCCCAGGGGGATGGGATGGAAGTCGCGTGAATTGGCGGCATTCAGCAGTTCGTCCACGTGATGTCCCGACATCGCCACCAGCTTTTCTCCGGCGTCTTTGGTGAACCAACCGGCGAAAGCCAGCGCCGCTTGTCCAGCGGGCAGTTTCAATTGCGGATCTTCGCCGCTCCAGGAGCTTCGCACAACTTCCCAGCCATAACCGGCGGTGGGAGTTGTATGGATGATGAAAACCGCTTTCGCGCCATGCCGCGCAGCCTCTTCGTACTTGTAGGTCCAGCGGCCGTAGTAGGTGAGCGCAGGTCCTCCGAAGAATTTCGGATCGGTCGAAGGCGGCTCGTTGGTAAACAGGACCAACACTTTGCCTTTCACGTCTACGCCTTTGAAATCATCCCAGTGGAATTCCGGCGCCACGATCCCGTGGCCGACGAAGATGGCCTCGGCATCGAACTCGGTCGCAGGTTGCTGCAGTTCGGTGACACCGACATAATCGTCGAGCCAGCGAAATGAAACCTGCTGATTCTTGCCTGTAGCCGAGAGCTTGGCGCTGGGTTCGGTAGCGGCGCCGATCATCGGCACGCGCTGAAAATAGGTGCCGTTCTCTCCGGCGGGTTTAGCGCCGGCCGCCTTGAACTGCGCGGCGATGTATTCGGTGGCGAGCTTTTCACCACGTGTTCCCACACCGCGGCCTTCCAGTTGATCGCTCGCGAGATACTTCACGTGCGCGCGCATCCGTTCGCCGGAAACGTCCGTAGTGCCAGCCGAAAAAGCGGCGGCTGCAAGCAGCAAAATAGAAAAGTTCTTCATGTGGTTATTCGTCTCTTAAAGCCCGCGTGGGATCCAAAGTAGCTGCGCGGCGTGCCGGAATCCACGATGCTAGAGCGGCGATCATCAAAAAGATCGCCACCATCGCGGCGTAGGTCACAGGATCGGTAGCCTTCACTCCTACCAGCATGCTGATCATCACGCGTGTCAGTCCGAGAGCCGCGAGCAAGCCCAGCCCGATTCCCGCCGCGCTCAGGCGCAGTCCCTGGCCGATCATCAAACGAAAGACGCTGGATGGCGCAGCGCCCAGCGCCATTCGCACGCCGATCTCGGGACTCCGCTGCCGAACCACAGTGGCCAGCACGCCGTACAATCCAACTCCCGCCAGGAGCGCCGCAATCACCGCGAATACGCCGATCAGCAGCAGCGAAAAACGCGTGCCCGCCTGCGCTTTGTCCACCAGTACGTCCATTGGTTGCAGGTCGGTGATGACGCTTTGCGGAACGATTTTCGCCATCGCTGCGCGAACCGCTTCACCGTACTTGGCTGGATCGCCGGTGGTTCGAATCCCCCAGTAGTTGGCCACGCCGTGGCCGAAGAAACCATCCACGAAATAGATTTGCTCGCGACCTGGCGTGGCCAGCGACTCTTCGCGCTGGTGCCCTACTACACCGATCACTTCCGCCCATTCGGCTTCTGGCGTGGCCGCGCGTTCCAGGATGCGCTTGCCTACGGCAGACTGGTTGGGAAACGCCTTGGCGGCAAGGGATCGATCGATGATCACCACTTTCCTGGTGGGCGCATTGTCGGCCTCCGTGAAGGTGCGTCCCTCAATGAGCGGCACGTGCATGGCTTCAAAATAGCCTGGCAGCACGATCTGCAGATCGGCGGCTTGAAATTTACTGGGATCGGCTAACGCAGGCTCGAGTCCCCAGCGGACGGGGTTGAATCCGCCCGCGAGCGGAAACGGAAAGGCAGCAGTCACACTTTCAACGCCACCGAGCTGGCTCAGTCCCTGCTGGATCTCGCGCTGGAACGCCGCGCGCTGTTCTGGTGCGCGACCTCCGCGGCCTCCAACCAACAGGAAAGTCAGCAGACGGTGCGAATCGAACCCGGGGTTGATTCTTTGCAGTTCCAGGAAGCTGCGGAACATCAGGCCGGATCCGATCAACAGTACGAAGGACAGCGCCACTTCCACGATCACCACGCTGTTGCGCAACAACCGTCCCCCGCCCAATCCGGCGGTACGGCCGCTCGAGCGCAACACATGCATGATATCCGGACGCGAGGCGCGCAATGCGGGCACCACGCCAAAGATGGCGGCCGCGGCCAATCCGGCGAGCGCGGTGAAGGCCACCACCACGGGGTCGATCCGGATGGTATCGAGACGCGGCAGATTGGCCGGCGCGATCACCAATAATTCATGGATGCCGATCCAGGCCAGTGCCAGGCCTAAAACAGTTCCGAGGCTGGAAAGCAGCAATGCTTCCGCCAGCATTTGGCGCACCAGGCTCCAGCGGCTGCCGCCCAGGGCGGTTCGGACGGCCAACTCCCGCTCTCGCAATGACGCGCGAACCAGCAGTAGATTCGCGACGTTGGAACAAGCGATCAGCAGCAGAAAAACCACAGCGCCCATCAGGGCCAGGATCGCCGGCGTCACCTCCGCTATCAGATGCTGCTGCATGGGAACCAGCCGGACATGCCAGTCCGAGGTTCTGAGAATCGTGAACTGGCGCTGCTGATCTTGCGAAAAGGCATCGGCGTCCGCCTGTGCGCGGTCGAGCGTTACGCCGGGTTTCAAGCGGCCGACAACCTGAAGGGAAACGTTGTTGCGATTCGCAGCATCGTAGGCCAACCGGCCCGCGATCCAGATGTCGGGCTGGCGCTCCAGGTTTGCATCTGGCGGAAAAAGCAGTTCGAAGCGCGGCGCGAGTACGCCTACGATCTGGGGCCCAGCGTCCCCTCCCGCTGCTTTGATGGATTGGCCTAATATGGCGGTATCGCCGCCAAACCGGCGCTGCCAATACTCATAGCTGAGGATCGCGATGGTGGGCAGCGCCTGCGCCGGCGTCGCGTTTGCCGCGCCGGACGCCCGCTGCGGTTGCCCGTCTCCATCTTCGAAGTCGCGTCCGGCATGAATCTTGGCGCCCATCAGGCGGAAGAAGTTCGTGGTTACTATCCCGATGTGGACTTGCTCGGGAGTGCCATCCCCCCGAAGCACCGGCCCACGGAAGGTGAAGACGCCGGTGAAATCCTCGAAGGAGTTCTTGGCCGCTTCGCGCAGATCGAAATATTCTGCGTTGGAAAACGGAAAGTCCTTGACGTTGCGCTTCCGCATGTCGCCGCAAGCGATGATGAGCCGTTCGGGATCTTTATAGGGAAGCGGCCGCAACAGCACCGCGTTGGTAACGCTGAAAATCGCCGTGCTGGCCCCGATTCCGAGCGCGATGGTGAGCACCGCGGTCACAAGAAAGACCGGGCTCTTCGCCAGCGACCGGGCCGCGTACAGCAGATCCTTGGTGAACATAATCTCCCTTGTGATCTCCAGTGTTTATGATGGCATGGACGCGGTCAAGCACCGACTCCCTGACGGTCGCGGTTCGGAAAAAGGCACCCCGTTACCGAACCGCGACCGTAAGGGAGCCGGTGCCTTTTTGGTTTCTTCAAACATCTTCGTCACCCAACATCAACGCACTTTTCAGGCACTCCCCTTATGGACGCGTTTGCGCAAACAGAGTTAGCGTTGTTAGACTCTAACTTAATAGGTAAATGGAGGGCGAAGCCGCGTGAGGATTTGTGTGTTGGGGGGCGACGGCTACTGCGGTTGGGCGGCTGCGCTACATCTGTCGAAAGCGGGTCATCAGGTTGCAGTCGTCGACAATTTCCTCCGCCGGCAATGGGATTTTGAGCTGGGCGTCCAGACTCTGACGCCTATCCAGCCTCTGAGCGACCGGCTTCGCGTCTGGCAGGAGCTCACCGGAAAATCCATCGAGTTATTCGTGGGCGACGTAGCCGAATACGATTTTCTCTCTTCCGTAATCGAAGATTTTCGGCCGGATACCGTGGTGCATTTCGCCGAACAGCGCTCCGCGCCCTATTCGATGATCGACCGCAAGCACGCCGTGCTCACGCAGGTGAACAACGTGGTGGGGACGTTGAACGTGCTGTTCGCCATCAAGGAATTGAAGCCGGATTGCCACCTGGTGAAGCTCGGAACCATGGGGGAGTACGGGACGCCGAATATCGATATCGAGGAAGGATATCTTCAGATCGAGCACAACGGGCGAACGGACTTGCTTCCGTTTCCGAAGCAGCCCGGTTCTTTCTATCACCTCTCGAAGGTGCATGACAGCCACAACATGATGTTCGCCTGCAAGATTTGGGGATTGCGCGCGACGGATCTAAATCAAGGCGTGGTCTATGGCACCGTGACTGAGGAAACCTCGCTCCACCAATCGCTTATCAATCGCTTCGATTACGACGAAGTCTTCGGCACGGTGCTGAACCGCTTCTGCGTGCAGGCCGTTACCGGGCATCCTTTGACGGTGTACGGAAAAGGCGGGCAGACGCGCGGTTTCCTGGATATTCGAGACACGGTTCGATGCATCGAGTTGGCTTGCCTCAATCCGGCCAATGCGGGCGAGTGCCGCGTCTACAACCAGTTCACCGAACAGTTCTCGGTGCTGGAACTGGCGCGTATGGTGCAAACAGCCGCCCGGAAGATGGGAATGCATGTGGATGTGGATCACATCGATGACCCGCGCGTGGAAGCCGAACAGCATTATTACAACGCAAAACATTCCAAGCTACTGGATCTCGGGTTACAGCCGCATTATCTGAACGATTCGTTGCTCGATTCGCTCATGAATATCGCGGTGAAATATCAGGATCGCGTAGACACCTCCATGTTCCTCCCGCAGGTGAATTGGAGAAGCCCGCGCAACCGGCGCTCCAAACCCCTGGCCGCGATTGCGGCATTGGAGAGCAAGTCTTGACCGGCTGTTTCGGAGGCCGCTAAAGTTGTGCGGGATCGCCGGATTCACGCATCGCAACCACCCAGCGCATCCCGGCCGCATTCAGGAATCCATCGCGACGCTGTTTCATCGCGGTCCGAATCAGCAAGGCGTTTTTGAATCGCACGCTGTCTCGCTGGGCGCCGCGCGATTAAAGATTATCGATCTGCACGGCGGCGATCAACCCATCATTGACACTCCGAGCGGCACCGTGATCGCCTTCAACGGCGAGATCTATAACCATTTGGAATTGCGCGCCGAATTGGAAAGCCGCGGACGCCGGTTCTCTTCCCACAGCGATACGGAGACGGTACTCGAAGCCTTCCTCGAATGGGATACGGATTGCTTTTCGAAGATGCGTGGTATGTTCGCCGTGGCGCTCTGGACCGAATCCAGCGGGCGGCTGGTTCTGGCGCGCGATCGAATGGGGATCAAGCCGCTCTATTTTTCGCGGCTCGGTGACGATCTCTACTTTGGTTCGGAGCTGAAGGCGATCTTCGTGCATCCGGAGATCGAGCGATCGCTCAGTTTGCAGGGACTCGATTGTTATCTCTCGCTCAACTACGTGCCCGCGCCGTGGACGCTGGTGGATGGCATCGAAAAACTGCGCCCAGGACATTGGCTGGAATGGCGCGGCGGTTCCGTCCGGACCGAATGCTACTGGCGGCTGCCGTTCCGGCCAGCGGGCTTTTCCGGCGATGCAGGCGAGGCGGAACAGGAATTGGACCGGTTGCTCAAGCTTTCGGTATCCGAACATCTTCTCTCCGATGTGGCGCTGGGAGTTTGGCTGAGCGGCGGCGTGGATTCTTCCACCATGCTGCATTACGCTACAGAAGCGTCCGCAAAACCGCTGCAAACATTTTCCATTTCGTTTCACGGACGAAGCTTCGACGAGTCTTCCTACATCCACGAAGTGGCGCGATGCTATGGCTCGGAGCATCATGAACTGGATATGAGCGACCTGGGGGATCTGCCCTCCACCATCGAAGAGTTCGCCTATTATTCCGACGAACCCAGCGCCGATGCCGGTGCCGTGCCGCTTTGGCTTCTTATCGAAACTGACCAGGCAGCATGCCACAGTGGTTCTGAGCGGTGAAGGCGCCGACGAATTGTTCGGCGGTTATCTCACCTATCGCGCCAGTCTGATGGCGCGTAGCATCCGCCGGCTGCCCTCCGCCGCGATTGGTCTAATGACCGCAGCCATGCGGCTTTGGCCTGCGTCCGACGAAAAAATCAGTTTCGAGTACAAAGTGAAGCGATTCCTGGAAGGCTGCCGGATGCAGCCCGAGCGCGCTCACGTCTATTGGAACGGGACTTTTTCGGACGAAGAAAAAGCCAAGCTGGTTCAGCAGCCCCTTCCGCCCGCGCTGAATGCCGCGTTGCGGGAGCTTGCGGAAGCTGGCGACGATCTGGCGGCGTACTTGTGGTTCGATCAGAAATATTTTCTCCCCGACGACATCCTGACCAAAGTGGATCGCATCAGCATGGCGCATTCCATTGAGGTCCGCCCGCCGTTTCTCGATCACCGCGTGGTGGAGTTCGCCGCTTCTCTGCCGCCTGCGCTGAAAATTAACGGCTCGCGCCAGAAAGTGGTTTTGAAGAACCTGATGCGGAACAAGCTTCCCGCTTCGGTTCTGTCGCGCAAGAAAGTCGGATTCGATATCCCCGCGCACGAATGGTTCCGTGGACCTTTGCGGCCGTTGCTGCTCGAAACGCTGGAAGGCGCAAAGTCCCAGTATTCCGGATTCTTTCGCTTCGACAAGATCCTGGCGCTGCAGCAGGCGCACCAGGAGCGGCGCACCAACGCCGGTTACCATCTGTGGGGTTTGCTGACACTGTTACTGTGGATGAAGAAATGGCGCATTCAAACCCGCCCGCAGGCGGAGCAGGCGAAAACCCAGGAAAAAGTCTTCAGCTCTATCTAATCGTTCTGCTATTTGCCGCCGCGGTTTATGTGGGCTGCATGGTTTCCCCGCCCTCCCTCATGGACGACGTGGATGCGGTGCAAGCCCAGATCGCACGCAACATGCTGGCATCGGGCGATTGGGTGACCGCGCGCATCGACGGCATTGCATATCTCGAAAAAGCCCCGCTCATCTACTGGCTGATGGCGATCTCGTTCAAGATTTTTGGACCCTACGACTGGGCCGCGAGAATCCCAGTGGTGCTGGCCGCACTCGCGCTGGCGTGGCTCACGGCGGCGTTCGGGACTTGGGCTTTCGGAAAACGCGCCGGATTCTACGCCGGCTTGTGCATTGCAACCTGCATCGGATTATTTCTGTTCACGCGCATTCTGATTCCCGACGTCATGGTGACCGCGCTGATGACGCTTTCCATGTGGGCGTTCCTGCGCGCGATCGAGGAAGAAGAATCGCGGTCTGCGCTGTGGGCCATGCTGTTCGCCGCCAGCCTGGGCGTCAGTCTGTTGCTGAAAAGCCTGATCGGCGTGGTTTTCCCGCTGGCCGCGTGCGTAGTCTATCTTGCCATCACGCGGCAGTTGTTCCAGTGGAAAATTTGGAAGCGCCTGCGACCGGTAAGCGGCGTGCTGATCATCCTCGGCATCGCCGCGCCCTGGCACATTCTGGCTACGCTCCGCAATCCGCCGTATTTCGATCTGACGATGCATAGCGCCCCGGGCGAATATCACGGATTCCTGTGGTTCTTCTTCATGAACGAGCAGGTGCTGCGATTCCTGAATCTGCGCTATCCGCGCGATTACAACACGGTGCCGCGCGTGTACTTCTGGCTGTTCCACCTGATCTGGCTGTTTCCGTGGAGCGTCTATTTTCCAGCGATCGCGAAGCTTTCGTTCAAACCGCTGGACCGCGCCGGACGCGCCCGTCTGCTCGCGCTTTGCTGGACCGGCTTTATCCTGGTCTTCTTTACGTTTTCCACCACGCAGGAATATTATTCGATGCCGTGCTATCCCGCGCTGGCGCTCTTGACGGGCTCTGCCATGGCGGCTGGAGGCGATTGGATTCGCCGCGGCACTCGCGTGCTCTCGGTGATTTTGCTGTGCGCGGCAATAGCCGCCGGAACACTCTGGTTTCTCGCCCGAGGACTTCCCACGCCCGGAGACATCTCCTCAGCGCTCAGCCTGCATCCTGGCGCGTACACACTTTCACTGGGACACATCGAGGATCTGACGCTCAAATCCTTCGCGTATTTGCGCGCTCCGCTGCTGCTTGCGGCGATTGCGTTTCTGATCGGCGCGATCGGAACGGTGCGCGCTACAGGCCAGAAGGCATTCCTGGCCGCAGCCGTGATGGCAGTGCTATTTTTTCAAGCCGCCAGAATGGCGTTGGTGGTGTTCGATCCCTACATGTCATCGCGAGCCGCTGGCCGAAGCGCTGTTACGAGCGCCTCAGGGCAAACTGATCGTGGATCATCACTATTACACGTTTTCTTCCGTCTTCTTCTACACCGATCGGAATGCCCTGCTGTTGAATGGCCGGATCAACAATCTCGTTTACGGCTCTTACGCGCCAGGCGCGCCGGATATCTTTATCAATGACGCACAATGGAAAGATATGTGGAACGCGCCGGACCGCGTGTATCTCGTGGCGAGCCGCTCCGCGCTTCCACGACTCGAAAATCTGGTAGGAAACGCCAAGCTCAACGTGGTCGCCGAGAGCGGCGGAAAAATGGTGCTCACCAATTTGCCATGACGGTCGCGTATCTATTCCTCGGAATCGCGGCGGTCCCCTTTATCTATTACCTGATCGCGATCTTCAGTTCCTGGCGATACTTCCAACAGCCCGTCAAAACTCCCGATCCGGATTTTCATCCGCCAGTCAGCAATCTCAAGCCGATCCGCGGGCTGGATCCGGATGCTTACGAAAACCTGGCGAGTTTCTGCCGCCAGGATTATCCGGACTACGAAATTGTTTTGTGCATCGATTCCGACGACGAAGCCGTGATTGCCGTCATCGAAAAGTTGAAAGCCAATTTCCCGGAGCGCAGCATTCGCGTGCTTTACGGATCAGGCCGCATCGCAACCAATGACAAAGTGGCGAAACTGGCGCGCTTGGTGGAAGAAGCCGCGCACGAAGTGGTGGTGATCAGCGACAGCGACGTGCGCGTGCGGCCGGATTATCTACGGCAGGTGACCGCCCCGCTGCGCGATCCGAAGATCGGCGCGGTGACATGCTTCTACACGCCCACCGACTATCGACACCTTCACGGATCATTTGCAAACCGCGGGCATGACATCCGATTTTTACGCGGGCGTGCTGGTGGCCTGGCAGTTGGACGGCATCAAATTCGCCCTCGGCCCCACCATCGCCACCACGCGCACGCGTCTGGCAGGATTCGGCGGCTATGCTTCTATCGAGAATCAGCCGGCTGATGATCTGCTCGTCGGACGGCTGATCGCCGAACAAGGCTATGAAGTGGCGCTGGTGCCCTACGTGATCGAGACTGTACCGGATTATCACTCCCTGCGCGCGCTGTTCCTGAAGCGATTGCGTTGGCTGGTGGTGATGCGCCACATGCGCCCCTCCGGCCATCTCGGATTGCTGCTCACGCAGGGGCTGCCTTGGTCCATCGCAGCAGTGATGATCCATCCGACTGCGGCCATCGCGCTCGCTTACCTGGGGACGTACTATTTCCTGCGCGTGGCGATGACGTGGACCATCGGTATCCATGGATTAAAGCAGCCGCGCTTCTGGAAACAGATGCCGCTCATCCCGTTGTGGGATGCGATGGCGTTCTGCATCTGGCTGGCCAGCTTTTTGCGCAAGAGCATTCGCTGGCGCGGCGCGGATTATTACATCCGCGAAGGAAAACTCGTCCCGGTTAAGTCATCCGCCGACCAGAATCACGCCGCACAGCACGATGCCAGCGCCCACGGCACGCCGGACTCCGATCCGCTCGTGAAGAAGCACCTTGGCGAGGAGCGTTTCCAGTACAAAACTCGCAGCCGAGGCAGGCACAGCGAAGCTGAGCGGTTCGGTCTGCACCAGCGCCATAAACGAGAAGAAAGAAACCGCCATGCATCCGATGGCCAGGATCAGAAATCGGCGTCGTGCGATTTCGCGCAGCAAGCGCATCAAGCCGCGCGCGTCCACAGATTGCCGTCCGGCGAGCTTCATCTCGTGGCTCTGCAGCAGATCGCTTAGAACCGTTGCCACCACCATCAATGTGACTAGAATCCACTTCATTTCGTCTGGTTTCCTGTTGTGGAAGGCGCCGTGGAACTCACCAACGCCGCGCCGGCGAAAATGAGAACCGTTCCGAGCCATCGTTGCCCGGACACCACTTCACTCAAGAAAGTTTTCCCCATGAATGCTGCGATGACGTATCCAATGGCGGTCACCGGAAGAACATAGCTCAGATCGGCCAAGCTGAGCAGCGCCATCCGAATCAGCAGCGCCAGTATGAGCGCTACAACTCCCAGCGCGACGAAAGGATTGAACATGGCCTGGATATAAGGAATCGGATTCGCCGACATTACCTGCGGAAAATGTTTCATCCCCCAGGCCAGCGAAAGATTGCCCACGGCCTTGAGAGCGATGAAGAGAAATAGAATGGCCCACACCCGGAGAATGGTCCCGGGCTTTGTCTCCGCAGGCATTCTTACCGCGGAGCCATGCGGATGGCGCCGTCCAGCCGGATCACTTCGCCATTCAACATGGGATTCTCGATAATCTGGCGCGCCAGTTGCGCGTACTCCGCCGGCCGTCCCAAGCCGTTTCGGAAAAGGCACCATGGAACCGAGCGACGCCTTCACGTCTTCGGGCAGCGCGGCTAATAAAGGCGTGTCGAACAATCCAGGAGCGATGGTCATCACCCGAATCCCCAGCCCGGCGAGATCGCGCGCCAGCGGCAAAGTCAGCGCTACAATCCCGCCTTTCGATGCCGAGTAGGAAGCCTGTCCAATCTGTCCGTCGTAGGCGGCCACCGATGCGGTATTAATGATCACTCCGCGCTCGCCGTCCGCGCCTGCCTCGTTGCGCGCGATGGCCCAGGCTGCGATTCGCGCGACGTTGAAGGTACCGATCAAATTCACCCGGATCACTTTGCTGAACCGTGCCAGATCCGCGGGCCCATCCTTGCCGATGATCTTCTGCGGATCGCCGATGCCCGCGCAATTTACGCAAATGTGCAGCGCGCCAAAATCTTCTGCGGCAGATTTCACCGCTTGCTCCACTTCGCCTGGATCGCTGACATCCGCGCGAACGAAGCGGGCTGCTTCGCCCAGTTCAGCCGCCAGCGCCTGCCCCTGTTTCTCGTTGAGATCGACGATAACGACACGTCCGCCGGCTGCGACAATCATCCTGGCCGTGGCCGCTCCCAGGCCCGACGCTCCGCCGCCCACCAGCGCGACTTTCCCATTGATGTCCATACGGTTGAACATAGCAGCTTTTCGGAAGGTTAGAATTCCTAGTGGCAGCGGGAGGGGTCTGGGGCTCTTGTTCCTCTTGATAGGATCATAGTCATATATCCGCTATTTTGGCGGCTTTACGCCTATGCAAGGCCTTACTTAGCTTGTATCATACTCATTTTTCCGTTATTATAGCGGACAATGGCGCATGATCCTTCTTCACCGCGATCAAGTCTCGGCGCCTACCTCGTAAGACGCCTTGCCGCCGGTCGCCTGGTGTTTTCTCGGGAAGAGGCCCTGGCCGCGCTCGGCATCCAAAGAGGAGCGTTCCTCGACGCAGCCGAAAGGCTACAAAAGCGCCGCCAGCTTCTCAATCTGCGCCAGGGTTTCTACGTCATCGTTCCTCCCCAACATCTAAATTTCGGGAGTCCGCCGCCCGCATCCTTCATCGACGACCTGATGCGCCACAAGAAGCGGCCCTACTATATTGGCTTGCTGAAAGCCGCGGAGTTGCATGGGGCGTCGCATCATGCAGTCATGGAATTCCAGGTGGTCACGAACCGCCAGTTGCGGGACGTACCAGCCGGTCGCTCGAAGATCGCCTTCTACTTCAGGAAAGACATGTCGGCAATATCTTCGGGAATTGAAGAGCGCAAGACGGAAGCGGGGAAGATGAATGTCTCATCGGTCGAGCTCACGCTTCTGGATCTCCTCCGTTATCCGCAGGCCAGCGCAGGACTCGACAACATCTCGACGATTTTCTCCGACCTCGGCCCGAAGATCAATCCCGAGAAGATGGCAGCCCTGTCCCAGGCTTTTGAGCGATCCGTCGTTCAGAGAGCCGGCTATCTCCTCGATCAGTCAGGATTCGGAGAGCATGCTGAAAAACTGCATCCGTTGATCGAACGACGCTCGGCCACGCCATGGGTCGAGCTTGACCCGTCGCTCGCGTCGGATCCTGATCTTGCACCCGCCGTGCAGTCTCGCGACGAGCGTTGGCATGTGGTGGTCCGTCGTATTCCGGAGCGCGAGGAATGATCCCCATGCTGAACATCATCGCCTGGAGCGCGGCAGCTCCCTGGGCGGAAATTCGGCAGGTGGAGCAGGATCTGATTATCAGCCGCGCGCTCATCGATCTTTTCGGCGACCCCATGCTCGCGAGGGAACTGCGCTTTCGAGGCGGCACTGCATTGCACAAGCTCCATCTGCCAATGCCGCTGCGCTATTCCGAAGACATCGACCTTGTGCGCACCGCAGCCGGGCCGATCGGCCCAATCCTGGATCGTATCCGCGAGTTACTTGAGCCGTGGCTCGGCCGCGCCGCATTCGAGCAAAGCAATGTCGCGCCCAAGATGCGATTTCGGGTTCCGGCGGAGGACGGCTCTGGCGATATCCGGCTCAAGGTTGAAATCAACACGCGGGAGATCGAGGCTTTCGATCCCCCACAGACCATCCGTTTCAGCGTCGAGAATCCCTGGTACAACGGGGAGGCCCAGATTTCCACCTTTTCGCGCGAGGAACTGCTCGCCACGAAGATGCGCGCGCTCTTGCAGCGAAACAAGGGGCGCGATCTGCTCGATCTTTTTCAGGCGCTTGAAACGCTCGACGCCTTGAACGCCGCGCGCATAGTGGAATGTTTGGGATTCTATCTGGAACGCGGCGGCACACCGATCAGCCGCGCGCAGGCCGAAGAAAGAATGTTTGCCAAACTCGCGGCGCCGAGATTTATGGCGGACATCCGGCCACTCCTCTCTGCTCCAGAGCTACTAACCGGCGACGCAATTCAGCGAGCCTTCATCGCAGTGTTCACTACACTGATCGGCATTATGCCCGGCGAGTCCTGGGCGAAGACAGCCGGCATGAAAACCCGGTTCCGTCTCGCGTGAGATCCAGGCCGGCCACAGCCAGGATTGACCGGCCCGCGTTTTGCGGGGAGCGCGTGCGCTAGGATCGAAGGTGGCCAATGTCTGCTTCCGCGCCTAGCCTCTACCTCGAGCGATCCGGACCCTTGCAGCGTTTCTGGGGACTTTTTCGCCAGGCCTGGGTGTCGGGTTATGAGAACAACTGTTTTGGAATCGCGAAGGGCGTCGCGTATTCCGGATTGCTGGCCTTCTTTCCGGTGCTCGCCTCCATCGCGGCAATTCTTGCCAAGGTAAACGCCGAATCCGTAGCGCATGTCTTATCCCGATTTCTGTTTGAAGTGGTCCCGCCCGGTACCGAGGAACTAGTCTCGAACCAGTTCGCGGTAAAGGGATCGCGGCCAGTGTGGCTAATTTTGGTTGCTGCGTTATTCTCGCTCTGGGCGGCATCGGGCGCCATCGTCAGTTTAATGGAGGGCTACGCGGCGGCTTACCGTCTGCCATCTGGCCGTTCCTTCGTCAATGAGCGCCTGGTGGCGTTTCTGTTGGTCTTCACCGCAGCGTTGCCGGCCATCGGTTCGTCTGCTCTGATCCTGTTCGGCACGCGAAGCGAACGATCCATGCTGGGATGGTTCGGCGTGCTGCCGGACGAGGACATCAAAACCTGGGTGAGCCTGCTGGGCGGCCTGCTCCGCTATGTCATCGCGCTGGGCGCCACTGTGTTGGTCACAGCCCTGCTCTATTGCGTGGCGCCCAACCGTCCGCTCAAATTTCGCAGTGTGTTGCCCGGCGCATTTGTGGCGACACTGCTGTGGCTGCTGGTCACATCGGGCTTCGCCTGGTATGTGCGGAACATCGCCAACTACAACGTGCTCTATGGCAGCATTGGCGCTGTCATCGCGCTGCTGGTGTGGATGTACCTCGGCGCCGTCATCTCGTTGATTGGCTGCGAATACAACGCAGTGCGCGAGCGCCTGGCGTGCGAGTTCTGACGTTCACTTCCTGTATTCTTGTATTGTTATGGAACTCGCCGGCAAGAGAATCGCGATTCTGATCGACACCGCATATCAAGAGATGGAAGTCTGGTATCCCTATTACCGGTTTCAGGAAGCCGGCGCTGAATGCGTGTATGTCGGCGCCGAGGCTGGCAAAGTATATTCGAGCAAAGTGGGATATCCGGCGACGGCGCAGCTCTCCTACGATGCAGTGAGCGCGGACCAGTTCGATGGTGTCGTGGTTCCGGGCGGCTACGCTCCCGATCACATCCGGCGTCACGCGAAGGCCAATCACTTCGTGAAGCAGATGGACGCGCAGGGCAAGCTCGTCGCATCGATTTGCCATGGCCCCTGGGTGCTGTGCTCGGCGGGAATCCTTACGGGCCGGCGCGCCACTTGTTTCTTCGCCATCAAAGATGATGTGGTGAATGCCGGCGCGCATTACGAAGATTCCGACGTCGTAGTGGATCGCAATCTGGTAACCTCGCGCAAACCGGAGGATCTTCCGGCATTTTGCCGCGCTGCCATTCAAGTCCTGGTGGAACAACCGGTGTTGGCTGCTTGAACGGGTCAGTGATCTCAGTCCGCGGCCTTCGAAAGAGCTATGGAGATTTCGAAGCGGTGCGCGGAATCAGTTTCGAAGTTCACCCGGGCGAAGTGTTCGGATTGCTGGGTCCGAACGGCGCCGGCAAAACCACTACCGTGGAAATCCTGGAGGGTTTGCGGCAGCGCAGCTCGGGCGAAACTACGGTCCTCGGCTACGATCCGGGTCTCCAGACGCGACAGATCAAAGATCGCATCGGTGTCTGTCTGCAAGCCACCAATCTACCCGACAAGATCAAAGTGCACGAAGCGCTGGCGCTGTTCGCGGCGTTCTACTCGCGCAACACCGACCGCGACAAGCTGCTGGAACGCCTGCAACTGAGCGACAAACGCGACGAGTATTATTCGAAATTATCCGGAGGCCAGAAACAGCGTGTAGCACTCGCCTTGGCAATGGTGAACGAGCCGCAACTGCTATTTCTGGATGAGCCCACCACGGGTCTCGACCCGCAGGTGCGCCTCGAGATCCACGGGTTGATCCAGGAACTGCGCGATGCCCAGCGGTCCATACTGCTGACCACGCATTACATCGAAGAGGCGGAACGATTGTGCGATCGCGTCGCCATCATCGACGAAGGGCAGATCATCGAAATTGGAACGCCGCGCGAGATCCAGCAGCGTACGCTGGGCCAGAGCCGCATCGAGATCCGCTGCGAACAACCACTGCCCGCCGCCGAAGTTGATTCGGTCTTCGCAAAGGAGAAGCACGCGTTTTCGGATGACCGGAAGTCGCTCACGGTGCATTCCGCCCAGCCGGCCAAAACCATCGTCGAGCTGGTGAAATGGATCGACCAGCATTCCATAGAGCTGGCCGACATCCATTTGAAGCGGCCCACTCTGGAAGACGTTTTCATCGAACTGACAGGCAAGAGGCTGCGCGAATGATTCACAGTTACCTGGCGATGGCCGCCATCAATCTCAAACTGACATTCCGCGACCGGACCGTCATCTTTTTCAATTATCTGTTCCCGCTGGTTTTCTTTTTCATCTTTGCGAAACTCTATCATGCTGAGCAGGGTGGCGTCATTATCCAGGTGCTGACCATGGTGCTGAACATCGGAATCCTGGGCAGCGGGTTTTTCGGCGCGGGAATTCGGGCCGTGCAGGAGCGCGAGGCGAACATTCTACGCCGCTTCAAAGTGGCGCCGATTTCCGCCGCTCCCATCTTGGTGGCATCGCTTGCCACCGGACTGCTGAATTTTCTTCCTTCCGCCTTGATGATGGTGCTGCTCTCGCACTTCATCTATGGGATGCCGTTTCCCCAGCGCTGGTTTTCGTTGCTTATTTTTGTAGCCATTGGCGCCATGGCGTTCCGCTCGCTCGGATTGGTGATCGCCTCGGTGGTCAATTCCATGCAGGAAAGCCAGATCGTGATCCAACTGTTGTATTTTCCGATGCTGTTTCTGAGCGGCACCACCATTCCTTTGAGCGTGCTTCCCAACTGGGTGCAGATTCTGGCGCAGTTCCTTCCCGCCACGCACCTGATGACCGGAATGCAAGCCATTCTCGGGCGCAACGAGAGCCTGGCGCAGAATGCTTCCGCCGTTGGCGCGCTGCTGTTGACCGTTGTGCTGGCGACATTCATCGGCGTGAAGCTGTTTCGCTGGGAGAAGGAAGAGAAGATCGCCGGCACCGCGAAGCTCTGGTTGCTGGCGGTGTTGACGCCTTTCATTATTCTCGGCGTGTTTCAGGCGTACAGCAAAGACAGCGTGGTGAAGGCGCGCTTGTTGAACCGCGATCTGCAGCGCAGCCGGTCGCTTTTGATCCGCGACGCGCGAATCTTCATCGGAGATGGCCGCGTGATCGAAACCGGTGGCGTCCTGGTGAAGAACGGCAAGATCGAGAAAATCTTCGAAGGCGTCACTCCCGATGCGAAAGACCTCAATGCGGAGGCCCTTCAAGCCGCCGGAAAAACTCTGCTTCCGGGATTGATCGACACGTATGTGAATCTCGCGGCATCCGGCGGATTTGCGGACTCCTCGACGCCTGAAAAGACCATGCCGCGCGAATTGGCGGCCTATCTTTACAGCGGAATCACAGCGGTAAAAAGCGGCGGCGACACTTCGGACGCCATCTGGAAAGTGCGCACTCTGGTGAATTCCGGAGAACGCCTGGGTGCCGAGCTGTTTGTGTTCGCTCCCACTTTGAAGCGCGGCGTGGACGGCATCCAAGTGGTGCTCTCGAATCAAGTGGACGTCGCAGCTCTGCGCGCGATCGTCGAGCAAGCGCGAGCGGCGAAGTTACCGCTGGTCGTCCGCACGAGCGATGCTCACGAGGTGGAAGAAGCGCTCGGTGCGGGCGTCAACGGCGTCGAGAATGGATCGGTCCGTGAAAAACTCGCCGAGCCATTGTTGGCTCAAATGAAAACGCAAGGCATCGCATATGTTCCGGGGCTGACCGCCGTCGAAGGCCTGACCAGCTTAATCAACGGCAGCCAGGAGCCCTTGGAACGTCCTCTGGTCCTGCAAGCTGGGCCCGCGCCGCTGATCGATTCCACCAAGAACTTCCTGCAATCGGAAAAAGCCGCTCAGTTGCGCGCGCAGTTGAAGCTTACCCCGATGAGCCTCGATCTGGGGAAAGAAAACCTGGCCGCGGCGTGGAAGGCAGGCGTTCTGCTGGTAACGGGAAGCGGCGCCGGAACTCCCATGACGCTGCATGGTCCCACCATTCAGCGCGAAGTGGAACTCTGGGTGGAAGCCGGAATTCCGCCCGCGGTCGCACTGCAAGCCGCGACCTACAACGCTGCCCGGCTGCTGGGAGCATCCGATCGCATCGGGCTGATCCGCGAAGGCCGCGACGCGAACCTGTTGCTGGTGGACGGGAATCCGCTGAAGGAGATCAAGCAGATCGAAAGTATTCAAACTGTGATTTTGAAAGGGGAGCGAATTTCCCGCTCGGAATTGTTCGAGCAGGAATAGAATCGAAATATGCAAACCAACCGGCGCGAATTCCTGATCGCCAGCGCTCTTCTCACTCCTCTGCAGCGTTTGTCGGCGGCGGCCGCCCCCAACATGCGTTTCCCCACTGGAGCGCGTGAGCGGCTGGCCGTCGCATCCTGGTCCTTCCACGATCACTTGGACATCGCCGAGAACCGCGCCAAGAAATCGCACGGCGCTCTCATGGACATGAAACAATTCCCCGCCATGGTGGCGGATCGCTACAAGATCCACAATCTGGAGATCGTGGGCCAGCACATGCCGTCCACAACGCCAGCCTATTTGAAAGAGCTGCGCGCGGCCGTGCAGAAAGCCGGATCGCGCGTGGTGGATCTTCCGGTCGGTGGCGAGGCGAGCCCTTACGATCCGGATCCGAAGAAGCGCGCCGCGGCAATCGAAGAAGGCAAGAAGTGGATCGACGTCGCAGTGGCGCTGGATTGTCCCAGCGTACGTCTTAACATTGCTGGAGTGAAGGGCGTCGCTCCCGATGTAGCGCTGACGGCGCAGGGGCTGGGCGCGGTCGCGCAATACGGCGCGTCGAAGAATGTGGTGGTGAATCTGGAGAATGACGATCCGGAAACCGAAGACGCGTTCTTTATCGTCAAGGTGATCGACAAAGCGAACACGCCGTGGCTGCGGGCTCTCCCCGACTTCTGCAACTCCATGCTCAAGGGCGATGAAAAATTCAATTACGACGCGGTAACTGCCATGTTCGGACGCGCCTACAATATCGCGCATCTCAAGGATTCCGAAGTAGACAATGGAAAAGTATTTCGCGTGGACCTCGCGCGCACGTTCGCGATCGCCAAGGCGAGCGGATTCAAAGGTTACTACTCAGCCGAGTTTGAAGGCGAGGGCGACGCTTATGAAGGAGTCGCTAAACTGATCGACGCCGGGATCAAGTATTTGAGCTGACCGGCGTCCCCGTTACCGAGCCGCGACCGTGAGGGAGTCGGTGCCTTTCAAGCGTACGACTTGCGCGCCGGCGGATCCAGATACCGATTGGCCTTCTCCGAATTCGTGATCCGCATTTTCGCCGTGTCCCATTCGTACCGCTCACCAGGAAACCGTTGGGCCAAACAACCCAGCAGGAACGCCTCGGTCACCGGCGCTCGAGACTTCGAAGTTCGTCAGCGACGCCGGGCCGCCTTTGCAAGCGGCGATCCACTGATCCACGGCGGTATCGCGCTGCGGTCCGCGGCTGCGCTGCCGTGGCGGCGCCTGATACTTCTTCGACTCCGGATAAACACGCGGCCGGTCGCCATTGAAACCCGCCAGGATGATGCCCTTGTCGCCGACATACATCACGCCTTCGCCTTCATCGCTGTGAACGAACCAATGTTCGTCCTCCTTCAATAATCCAGCCGGCCGTTCCGGCTTGATGCCGCCGTCATACCACGCCATCTTGATGGATGGCCGATTCTCGCGCGCCGGATATTCCAGGCGAACGATGGAGGCTTTCGGATAAGTCTCCTCGAAGGACTCGCTGGAGCTCGCTTCCACCGAAGTCGGCGGCGCGAGATTGAAAATCTTGAACAGGCCGGCAAAGCTGTAGCAGCCCATGTCGCCGAACGATCCGCAGCCGAAATCGTACCAGCCGCGCCACACGAATGGCAGATAGGCTTTGTTGAACGGACGCTCCGGCGCCGGCCCCAGCCAAAGATCCCAGTCCAAACCTTCGGGCACCGGTTGCGTTTCAGTCGGCCGATACACGCCTTGCGGCCAGTAGGGCCGGCCGGACCAGTTGTGAATTTCACGAACTTGTCCAATGGCGCCATCGGCCAGCCACGAAGACAAAAGATGCGTGGATTCGCTCGACGGATTGTTCACCGGCAGCCCGGTCGCAACCTTCGTCTCGCGCGCCACCTGCGCCATGCGGCGCGCTTCGCCGACGGTGTGCGCCATCGGCTTCTGGCAAAGCACATGCTTGCCCTTGCGCATGGCCGCGATCGCGATGGTGGCGTGCCAATGATCGGGCGTGGCGACATACACGGCATCCAGATCTTTTTCCTTTTCCAGCAGCTCGCGATAATCGCGATACGCGGTGCAGCCGTTATAGGCGCCAGCTCCTTTGTGTCCGGCGTAATAGGCTTCCACCAGTCGCTTCGCCGGTTCGCGGCCGCCCATTCCAAGGCTGCTCGAGAATTCTCGCGTGAACTGCACCGATCCAGGCGAAGCCAGATCCTCGCCCCATTTTTCGTAGCCGGGCCCTAGCAGCTTGCGCGCGGCATTCAACAACGCATTGGGACTGTACTCGATGTAATCCTTGCTGCCTTTATTGCAATCGCAAACCGCAACCACCTGCACTTCGGGACGCGCCAGCAGTCCCATGGTGACATCTTGGCCTTGGCGTCCAAGCCCGATAGTTGCCACCGTCAACTTGTCGCTGGGCGGCGTGTAGGGCGCGCCCAAGACATGCCGCGGAACAATCATGAAAGCTGCCGCCGCACTCGCGAAAGCGCGCCGCGTTACCGGACTGGTTTCGTCTTTGACTGATTCCATCGCGAACCTCCAGAAGTTTCATTATCTGCCAGAAGAAGGGGGCTCGGGGCTGGGGATTCGGGGCTAAACCCTGGCCACGGCGTCAGCTACTTGTTGCAGGGCGTCGAAGGCTTGGGGGATCACGCCGGATAACGAAAAGAATGGGTGGATCATGCCTTTGTAGCAGGTGTATGTAACGGGCACTCCCGCGTCCGACAAACGTTTCGCGTAGGCCGCGCCTTCATCGCACAATGGATCGCATTCAGCCGTGATGATCACGGCTGGCGGCAGGCGAGTGAGATCTTTCGCCAGCAGCGGCGAAGCGTCGGGATCGTACGCATCGTCCATGGTTCGAAGATAATGGTCGCGGAACCACTCCATCTCTTTTTTCGTGAGGTAGTGGTCTTCCCCGAACTCCTCATACGACTGCGTGCCAAACGACGAGAGGTCCGTCACCGGATAAACCATCACCTGCAGCGCGATCGCGGGACCATTCTCGTCCCGGCTCTTGAGCGATATCACCGCAGCCAGATTTCCGCCGGCGCTGTCGCCGCCCACCGAAATGCGCTTCGGATCCACTCCAAGTTTTTGCGCGTTCGCAGCCACCCAAAGTGTCGCGGCGTAGCAATCGATCACCGCCGCCGGAAATTTGTGTTCCGGCGCCAGGCGATAATCCACCGCGATCACAACCGCTCCCGCGCGATGCGCAATCGCGCTGCAAACCACATCGTGTGTGTCCAAGTTGCACACCACCCAGCCGCCGCCGTGGAAATAGAGCAAGGCCGGACGCGGCGCTGGCGACTCCGGCGTGTACATGCGGATGGGAATCTCGCCCGCGGGCCCTGGGATCAGCAGATTCTCGATGGAGCGAAGCGGTTCCATCGTTCCACGCACCAGCTTCAATCCCTCTTCCGCGATCTTGCGCGCTTCCACCGGCGAGAAAGATTCGAGTGGCGGATTTCCTTCAGCCGCGATGGCTTCCAGCAGGAATCGGACAGTTGGATCCAGTTTTGGGCTCAGCATTTTCTAGGTGCGCTGGTGCGCGTGAACCTGGTGTGGGTGAACAATGAAGTCTTCGAAGTTGACGGTCTTGACGGCTGCCGCATAATCGCGCGTGTGCGAATGCCAGTTTTGCGTATTTCGGCCGGCCGCGTTTTTGTACCAGCTCTTGGCGCGCGGATCCGCCCAGGTGGTGCGCGCCAGAGCATCCTGCAGTTGGCGATTGAAACGTTCCTGCACTTCGCGCGAAGGCTCCATCGACTCGATTCCACGCCGCTCCATTTCGGTGAGAGCCTGTACAATGTACTCGCCTTGGCGTTCCAGCATGAACGTGATGGAGTTGTGTCCCAGATTGGTGTTCGGGCCATACAGCATGAACAGATTCGGAAAGCCGGAAACCGTGAGGCCGAGATACGCTTCCGGACCTTCCTTCCAAACGTCGCTCAACCGGATGCCGTCGCGCCCGGTTACGTCGAGCGACCAGTGCCAGTCCGTGGTTTCAAAGCCAGTCGCGAAAACCAAAACGTCCAACGCGTGATCCACGCCATCGCTGGTGCGGACGCCTTGGGGCGTGATGCGCTCGATGGCGCCGGTCTCCAGCGTGACATTGGGACGCAGCAGTGCGGGATAGTAATCGTCCGCGAAAAGCACGCGCTTGCAACCGATCGGATAATCGGGCGTCAGCTTGCGCCGCAGTTCCGGATCGGCCACTTGCGCTTCCATGTGCAGGGTGGATCGCCGCGTGAAAGCCGCGCGGCCCTGCGGCGTCCAACTGAAAGCCTGCCAAAACAGGCAATCCGCGTTCTGATACATGAATTCGCGCGCAAGCTCCGCCACGTGCGGCGCGGTGATCATCAGCGCCATTTCCTCTTCGGTGATCTCCTGGTCCATGCGCGGCATCAGCCAGTTGGGCGTGCGCTGAAAAACCGTGAGATGGCCAGCCACTTTCGCAACTTCCGGAATCAACTGCACGGCGCTGGCCGCGCATCCAATCACGCCGACGCGTTTTCCTTCAAGCGCTGACTGAATGGTCCCAGCGCGCGGAGTGAAATGCGGGACCAGCGAACGAAGCTCGGCCTGGGATGTCCGGAAGTTTCGGTCGATTGAGCTGGCCCAACGCAACAATAAGCGCTTCGGTTTCGAATTCAGCGCCGGCTTCGGTCCGGATTTGCCAACGGCAACGATCCTCATCCCAGCGTGCGGATTTGGCGCCATCGCCGTCGCGCAGGCGCGGCGCAAGTTCGAAGTTCGCGACTAACTGCCGGACATACTCCTGCATTTCAGAAACTCGTGGAAAAGCATGCCGCCAGTGAGCGCTGGGCGCGAAGGAAAATTGGTACAAGATCACCGGCACATCGCAGGCGCAGCCGGGATAGGTATTATCGCGCCACGTTCCGCCTGGTTCGGATTCCCGTTCCAGAATGGCGAAGTCGTGGATGCCGGCTCGCATCAGTTGGATGCCCGCGCACAGGCCGCCGAGTCCGGCGCCGACGACGACAGCACGCTTGTGTTCCGGCATTCGCAGGTAGTATACCGAACCGCGACCGCGAGGGAGCGTGTTGATGGCTACCGGTACGACGTTACGCTCTCTTGCGGTCGCGGTTCGATCGCAGCCAACTCACCAGCAGCGCGCGATGCTCGCGATCCAGGCAAATAAAATAGGCCAACGCATAGTAGAGAAATGACGACAATGCGCCGGCCGCGAAAATCTGCAGCCAGTTCGTGCCCGGCAAAACGGTAGCATGCGCCCAACAGGCAATCGCGATCACGGGCACTGCGGCCAACAATGGACGCACATAGATCGTCCCCATATAACGGCCAAACCCGAGCGAAAGCGTCTTGCTCACCAGCCACGGCGCCAGCAATCCGCGATTCAAAATCATCAGGATCGAACAAACCCATGCCACCCCGATAATCCCCCAGCGCGGGATCACCACCCAAAGCACCGCCACCGCAATTACCGCTTCGGCGAATAATCCTTTGGCGTAGCGTTGGTGTTTGCCCAGCCCTAAAAGCAGCATGCTGGAGCTGAACTGGGCCACCACCCCGAGAACATATCCAATCAACAAGATTGGCAAAAGCGGCGCCGCTTGAGCCGCCCCGGCTGCGCCAATCCAAAGCCGAAAGAACTGCCCGCCGTAGATGCCCAGCAGAATCGCGAGCGGCATGAACATCGCCAGGCAGTAGCGGTTGGAATACTCGGCCAGCTTCTCCAGCGGCTGCGATTCTTCGCGAGCGCTTAGTGCGGCGGCATTCACGTTCGTTACATTCCCAATGCGGTTGATAAACTCCACCGTGTATTGCAGCAATCGAACCGGCAGATTGTAGAAGCCTACGAACTCGGTAGGAAGAAAATGCCCGATCAGAATTGACGGGCCTTGATTCAGTCCCATCATGGAAACGGTCTGCAGAAACGTGTGGATGCCGAAATTCCACATTTTCTTGAGCGTCCCTAGTCCCGCGTAGCTCACCGAAATCCGGCAGTCCGGCAGCACCTTGCGGAAATAGTAGTAATTCAGGCCGTACATCAGGCACTGATTCCCGAGCGTCGCGATTCCGAGCGCGACCATCCCGTAGCCCATATAGAGAACGCCGAACCAAACGGCCGCGCGCGATCCGGTGGTGATGATTGCGATGCGATTGGTAACGTCGAACCGTTGCACCGCCTCCAGAGCCGCGGAAAACAGGTTGAAAACCAATCCCAGGCACCAACTCACCGTCATCAGCAGCAACAGAGTTCGAAACGCTTCGTGATAGGAATTTGAAATGTTGAAAAAGCTCTCCATGCGCGAAGCAGCCAGCGCCACAATCGCCAGCATAAAAACGGCGATCAGGCACGAATAGGAAACGGCCGTGCTCATGATTTCGGAAACTTGTACCGATTCGCCGGTCGTCCAATGATGCGCGACGAATTTCGCTGTGGCCGAGCGCACCCCCAGATCCAGCAGCCAATAATATTCGATGAGCGAAAATGAAAGCGCCCAAATGCCGTAGCCTTCCGGGCCGAGCCTTCGAAAAAGGTAGGGAGAAAGCAGGAAGCCCGTGATCAGGCTAATACTGACGCCGGCCCAGTTCCAGATGACGCTTCGGACAAATCTTTCGCTGCGGCCCTGTGGAATCGGCTCTACCCCGGACACACGCGTCCTTGCGGAATAGAAACCGCGGAGTGATTCACGTTCTTATGATATCCACGAGGACGGCACCGACTCCCTGACGGTCAGTTACAGCGGTACACTTGGACATGCGCCATAGCGGCTCGGCTACCCGAGCGGCCCTGGGGCAGGTACACGACGCCCAAGCGGAACGGCGCTTTCAGTTTGGCGAGAACTGGTCCCGTTTTCTCGGTGTCCTGAACCAGCATCGGATTATTGAAGCCGAGAAATCCCTTTCCGGGATGCTGGGCGCCCCGCTATCCGGCAAGTCTTTCGTCGACGTGGGATCGGGCAGCGGTCTGTTCAGTTTGGCGGCGCGGAGATTGGGTGCTCGGGTTTATTCGTTTGACTACGACTCAAAATCCGTCGCGTGCACGCTGGAGCTGAAGCGCCGGTATTTTCCGGAAGATCCCCTCTGGATCGTGGAACGTGGTTCCGTCCTCGATCTCGAATATTTGTCCTCCCTCGGTACGTTCGATGTGGTCTATTCCTGGGGCGTTTTGCATCACACGAATTCCATGTGGCAGGCGCTTGGGAACGTGACGCAATTGGTGGAAGACGGCGGCACGCTCTTCATCGCTGTCTACAACGATCAGGGCAAACCCAGCCGTCGTTGGTGGAAAATCAAGCGTCTCTACAATAATTCTTCGAAACCAGTGCAACTCGCGCTGGTTTTGGCCGTCTGTATCAAAACCTGGTGGCGGCGCTGGCTGAGAGACCTGCTGCGTTTACGGCCGTTCGAAACCTGGCGCAATGCCGGCGCGGCAAGAGGCATGTCCGCCTGGTGGGATGTCATCGATTGGACCGGTGGTTATCCGTTTGAGGTGGCCAAACCGGAGGAAATTTTCGATTTCTATCGGCGTCGCGGTTTCCTTCTGGAAAGAATGCGCACCGAAAGCGGGGATCTGGGCTGCAATGAGTTCGTATTTCTCAAAGCCGGCGAATTGACGCGCCCACACTGTTAGTTTGGACCTTTCATGAGCAGGTTTAACAATCTCGCTGCGCCGAATACCAAAACTTTCCGGCTGCCGGTACTTCGGCGCCAAACCGCTGCGGTGGTCCCGTCCGCTGGCGATGTTAGTTTTGCCCAGCAGGCAGGCTTTGCCGTGTTGTGCGTCTTTGTCATATCCGGCTATGCGAACGAGTTCGCAATGCGGATTTTCCACGGCAAAGCCTACCTCTCGACAGTCGCCTTGGCCGCAATGCCTCTGCTGCTCGCCGCAAGCGGTAACCTGGTGCGCGGCCTCCGCGACGTCATCGGACGATTGTGGTTGGCGATGTTACTCTGCATGTGCCTCTCGGTCCCGTTCAGCGTTTGGAGAGGCGGATCGCTGGCCATGCTGCTGTTCTACGTGGCGCACTGCTGGATCCAGTTGCTCTTCTACGCGGGGTTTCTGGTCTCACTGCGGCACTGCCGCCGCCTGATGTTTTTTCTCATCGCGTCAAACTTCTTATTGTTGCTGGACTGCTTTCTGTTCGGCGTTGTGAAAGACGGGCGCTTCGAGATTCCTGGAAGCATATTCTTTAACAACGCAAACGATCTGGCGCTGCAGTTACTGATTGCCGTTACGCAGTTCCTGTATCTGCTGTACCAACGGCAGCGATGGAAGCACGTGGCAGGTGGAGCTGCCATTCTGGCGAGCCTTCTGTACATGCTCAAGACCGGCTCCCGCGGTGCGGTGCTGGCGGTCATCGTGCTGGCGTGCATGGGATTTGCATTTGGTAAGAATCGGATGCGCCTGGCGCTGGTAGGCCTGCCCGTGGCGCTGGCGGCGCTGGTGTTTGTGCCGGCATCGGTGCTGCATCGCCTGGCGCTCATCGGCTTCGAGCCTGAGAAAATAATCGTCGCCAACATGGATGACGCGGCCGCGGTCGCGTCCCAGATTCAACGAATGGAACTGTTCCGGCAGAGCGTAACTTATGCCCTCACGCATCCCCTCTTCGGGGTTGGTCCCGGACAGTTTCCAGTGGCGGTTTACGGGGATTCCGTGAAGCAAGGCGCCGGCGCGCCTTGGTTAGGTACGCATAATTCTTATACCCAGGTGGCCAGCGAATGCGGCATTCCGGCGTTCTTACTTTACACCAGCGTGATTGTGCTCGCCCTGATATCCAACTTCCGCCTCTTCCGTCGAACTACAAATGTTCCGGCCTATAGCGATCTAAGCGCATTGGCATTCTGCACCTTCAACGCCACGCTTGTGTATGCGATATGCACGTTCTTTTTCCACCTTGCCTATAGCAGCTATTTGCCGTGCATAGCCGGAATGAGCGTGGCACTACGGCTGAACACGCATCCATCCCTTTGGAGTTCCCGGGCAGCCGCGCCAGGAGTTCGGAATGAACGTCCCAGGTTTGGAGAGCCGGTAACCGAACCGCGACCGCAAGGGAGCGCTACCACGAACGCAGCACTTTTGCGCACGCTCCCTCGCGGTCGCGGTTCGGTTACCGGCTATGCCGGCTCAGGGAGTCGCTGATTATTTCACGGCAAACCGGTACGCAAACACTCCTGTAGCACCCAGCTGCTGCCAGCCAGGCTGATCCACAACCCCGGGAATGCAGGGAGACACAACCATCACGGCACCCTGTTCCGCGAGAATCGTTTTCGCCTTTTCCCACTCCGCACTGTTTTGCGGACCGCCGAAGTCAGCCTCCAAAATCACATGGACTCCCGCCAGCCGCCCCCAGGAATAGTCGGGATCGCCAGTAACGATGGCCACTGTGTCGCCGCGTTTCAATCCCAGCGCTTGCGTTGCCTGCGCCACTTCGTAGTTTCGCGGCGCAGGCACGGCTGCAAACGTAACCGTGATCGCTTCCACCAGCATCAGCGCAGCGGCCACGGCAGTGATAGCAAGCGGCACACGCGCATCCAAGGCGCCCTCCAGGCCGAGCAGGACGCCCGCCGCTAACGCGCTCCACAGCATCACGAAAAACGCGGGAAAAAATCGTCCATCCGCGTGGACCATGGCATACATGGCAAAAGGCGTGATCCCGAATAACAAAACCGGCCAGAACTTGCCCAGGGCGGCGAAGATTTTTCGTTTGTCCGGCGCCAAAAGAAAAAGCGACGCGAACGCAAACACTAGCGCGAGCTGCCGATGATGTACCAGCCAACCGTACAACGAAATCTGCACCAGCAGCGCGTGCGCGAAATCCGCGGGACGAAATGCGATCCGCGCGCCTTCCGTCCAATAAATTGGATCGTACCAGGGCGGATAAGTACCGCCTACGGGCGTTCGGAATTCATAAATGGCCGGGTTGCGGGATAACTGCCGGGTCGGATGGATCGGCGTTCCGTTACCCGCCGGGCCGCCCTGCCAGTGGTAGTAGGGAACGTGGTTCACCATCCAAATCACATTCCATCTGCCGCTATCGCCGTAAGTGAACCGGCCCTTGGCGTTCGACAGAGCCCAGATGTAGGGAACCGAGATCGCGGCAAAGATAGCAGCGGTCAAGCTGCATCGGATCAAAGCAGCGGGCCGCTTACGGTCCAACGCGACCGCCATCCCCGAGCACAACAATCCGAAAAATAGAAACGGAGTCTTGGCCAGATATCCGATCCCGAGGACTGCGCCTAGCGCCACGTAGGCGGATGTCGCTGCCGTCCCGGCGGCCATGCGGAGTAATAAGCCGGCCGCCAGGAAAGCGAAGACACTCACCAGAAGGTCAGGCGTGACATACGCGAGCGTGGTGAAATCCAGTGTGCAATAAAGGAACGAAGAGCACGCAATCAGCACCACCCCCACTCGCGTTCCAGGCGCCATCATCCGCAGAACGGCGTTCAGGAAAAAGAGAAAGCTCGCCAGCGAGAGCAGGTAAATGACAAAGTTCAGGCAATGCACCAGCGGAAATTCCGCATACGGATCCGGCCGGATCACCGCGAACGTGGCGCCGATCAGCCACGGATAAAGCGGGCTCCATTGCGAGTTGAGCGCCTGGTGGAAATCGCCGTTAAAATAAGCGGTCGCGTTGTCCAGGTATTGCACGCCATCGGCGTTCATCGAATAGCGGGATCTCCACGCTTCGATCGCGCCCAACAAAACCGCCAGGATGCAAAAGCCGATCGTCAACCGCCGCACCCATAACAGGGCCCGCGCATCGCTCTCAAAGCCAGTCACAAACAGGTTCCCCAATAGTATCAGTGCGTTGCGTTAGATTTCTTGGTTCCGCGCTATATACTTCGAGCAAAGCGAGGTATCCGGCAAGATGTTGTTGCGATCCATTATTGTTTCCTTGTGTCTGCAGCAGGCGATTTGTCTGCAATTGGCCTGGGGTCAGACGCAAATCGACCTGCAAGCTCAGAGCAAAAACGTGGACTTTACTACGTCGCCGACGACGCGGCCGTTGAAGTCCGGTCTCACGCTCCCTGCCACCTGTACGCTGGGGGCAATGTTTTTCTTGACCAACGCCGCGGCGGGCGCCAATCTCTACGGTTGCACGGCCACAAATTCCTGGACCATTGAAAGCAACGGCGGCGGTGGATCCTCGGTGCAGAGCGCGAGCCAGCTCACGGACCTGGCGCCCACCAGAAGTTCCTCCACCACATTGCTGATCGGATCCGCCTGCGCGCTCGCAACGCCTTGCAATGTGCGCCTGGGTGGTGTGACCTATACTTTCACAGCGTCGGCCACCGCCACACTGAGCGCCGGCACCGGTACCGCCTTCCTCTACATTGACTCCAGCGGAAATCTCACCGTGGGACATAACCTCACCCTTACCTGCGGGTCTGGTTGCGTCGCGTCGGCCGGAATCACCGCGTTCCCGTCGGATTCAATTCCTTTATTCACCTGGACGGCGACGAGCGGGACCTGGGACACGGCGGGAGCGGCGGACCGCAGAGCGTTTCAAAGCGCCACCAACGTTTCAGCCGGCGCCGGGCTACTGGGCACGGTGGCCAACGGACGCACCACACTTTCAGTGGATCCCACACTGGTAGGAATGTGGGCGGCGGTTCCCTCCACGTCGTCCAGCCCATGCGCGCAAGGCGCGTGGTCCTTGGATAGCTCCTTCTATTACGTCTGCGTGGCAACCAATACCTGGCGCCGCACGGCCCTATCGACGTGGTGACGATCCCTACCGAACCGCGACCGTAAGGGAGCCGGTGCCTTTTTGGTTTTTTCACAGCTTCGCTGGACTGTGCCAGCATAGTAAAGGATGAGAACTCATGTTTCGTGCTACCAGTTGGTTCGCGATCATCGTGTGTGCGCCCGCCACCCTCGCCGCTATCGGTCCTGTTAGCGTTCAGTCCACTCCCACGCAAGCCATTCTTTCGTTCACGGTGAGCGATCCGGCGCAGTGTCTTGTCCAGGTTTATGTTGACGCCGCGCGCACCCAGTTGGTGGACGATTCGAATTCAACTCTGTTCGCGGGAGCCCAAAGATGCAACCGCACCGGATCGGCAATCGCGGGCGCGAGCGTAGGCTTCGTGGCCGGCCTGCGAACGTCTCAGAAAGCCAGCGACGGCAAAATGCATTCGCGGGCGCTCGCCGCCTCCACTAATTTTTACTACACCATCACCGACCTCTTAAGCTTTCAGTCCGCGAACGGGTCGTTTCGAACGCGCAATCCCGCGCTGGGAAATATGTATCCGGAGCAGCCGCCTTTCGATCCGAATGCCTGGGACAATCGCGCGTACCCTCAGTTCAATTGGACACTGGGCCAGCGCAGCCAGATGCTAGTGGACCCAACTTCAGGCCTGCTGGTGAAGCGCATGACCTTCGCCGGGGATGCTTATTTGAAAAGCGTGAACAGCACCGACGGAGTCGGGTCGCCACTGGCCACGGCAATTACCGGTAGTTCAACCTGCTCAAATACGAGCAACTTGAACGCCAGCGGCGCTGCCTACGCAACGTGCACCGGAGCGGCGAAGATGTTCCTGCCGTTACCCGCGTTCCAAATGTCCGGCGGCGGCGTATTCAACAATTGGTACCCCCGCTTCAATGTGGATGACGTCCTGCTTTATGCGTACGGCTCAGCGGATTCAACCGCCATCGCCGCCTCCAACGGCAGCGATACGGTGAGCGTTTGTTTGGCGCAAGGGATCAACCTGCCGTGTTTATCCAACCAATTCAGCGTCGCTCTAAAAAGCACCGCCGGCGCCACCGGAACCGTAAAAGTTCCTGCCGCCACTCCCACTCCTGTCTTCGCCGATTGGGGCTATACTCCGCTGCACGGCGATGTCGTGCCCACTCCGGGCTCCGTATCCGTGAGCGGCGCCACCGTTTCGTTAACCAACCCCGGCCAGTCAACCACCTTTCAGAACGCCTTCAACGTGGATTGGCCGGTGGGCAGCCAGATCTATATCCAAGGCTCTTCGGCCTGGGGCTGCCTGAACAATTACTGCACCATTGCATCCATCCAGTCCGCGGTGCAACTCACCACCGTGGAGTCCTGCAATTCCGCATGCCCCTCGTCGGCCAGCTACGAAGGCAGGGCTTTCGGATTTCAGGTGACCCGGCAGGGAGCTACTGGATCCATCAACGTGAGCTTCGCCTTTGAGCCGGATATGTCCACTTCGTGGTCCGTCGAGGAGGACGGTGTCACCAACCATTGCAGCGCGAATCCGGTCTCTGTGACTAACGATGCGGCCGGCAACCCATATTCGAGTTACACGCTGCAAGGCTACATCTGCACGTTTCAGCATGAGTGGGCCGGAGCTGCTTATTGGCTTTTCATCTCGAAAGATCAGTTCGGCAATCCGCTAGGCGAAATGCGTCCATTAGGGCCAACGGGTGTGCCGTACACCGTTGCTTGGAACTCCAACGGCGCCAGTTTTCCAAACGGCGCGAACATTTCTTTCGCTGGATGGCACCCCACCGATGGCTCCAAGTTCATGGCTTTCGCAAACTACAACAGCACGTTGCTGTTGGTCTCGGGACAATACGATTCAACCAAGGCTGGCTGCAATCCGCCCTACATGAACTGGCAAGGCTCGGAGAACTATATAAGTGCCTACGCCTTCCCGGTGGATACCTGCTTCACCTATACCAACTTGACCAATCCATCCTCCAGCCCGCCTATGGACGTGCTGTCGCAAATCGCGCGCGCATACGCGTCTTCCAATCCGGGATTCGATTTGTCGGGCTTCGTCATCGGCAGCGTGGTTGCAACTGGAGGCTACGCTCGAACTTGTTTAACCGCCACTGGCGGCAGCGACCGGAATATCCAGGTGTGCGCGGCCTTCGATGTGAATACGGGTAACCTGGTCCAGGTTTTCGACAGCTTCTCAAAGTATCCAGGCCGCTGGGGTTATGTTCATGGACCCATCCATGCGCTCGGAAAATACCATTCCCTGACGCTAGATCAACCGTATCCGGCGTCCGCCAGCTCCAGCAGCGCTTTGTACGGCCCGTTTGAAATGGCGGTTACGGCCGTAAACCGCGCCGGATTTGGACAAATCGCGAATTGGACCGTTGCGGGTGGTACGCCGGGAACTTCCATCGCGGCCAATGAGGCTTACGCTTGTCCCACTGGAATCGCTCAGAATCTGATCGACGCCGGCGCTGCGGGCAACCACTGCATTCAGGTAAAAGTTTCGTCGGAACCTTGTAGCCATACGCCGGGCACGGCGGCGATTTATCCCGGCGGTAAAACGGAAGCTCAGCAGTTCCCCTGTACCAGCACGGATGGTTCCGTGGCGACCAACGCGGCTTGGTCGAAATTGCAGAACATGGCGGTTGGCGATTGGGTGCGCCAGAACGAAACTTTCAACGACTACGGCGAGAACTTCATCCTGGTGCAGAAGACAGTAGTCTCCCCCACCGAGATTCAACTCTGGTTGATTCGTGGAAGCGGAACCTGGGCCAATAACGCGTACGCCGCTTACAGCACGATCGGAGCGATTCATCCGGATGGAATGTCGCTGGCGATGACCGCCAACTGGGGTGTCGGCGCCGCTAACTGGATGATGGACTCGAGCGATCCCACCGCCACCTGGGTACCGGACAATCCGGCCTGGGTACTGGTGCATGGAACCAGCGTCGTTGGGTCCGCCGCCGATAGGAAGATCGCCGTCGGCATCGATTTGCAGAACCAATCCTCTTTCGCCGGCTTCTTCGACCTCCCCATTCTGCAGCAGGTAATGCAGCCTTTGCCGGATCTAACCGCGGTCAATCCGCTGTGGGCGGGTTCCACCGCCGGATACAACGGCAATCTCCAAAACTATATGAATGCCGATCAGGTAAGCGGCGCCGCCTGGGACCGCAGATGGGTGGTGAACTACCGGCATCTCAATCCATCCGCGGGCAATGGCCCGGAGTACCGGTCGAGTCCGGGAGGTGCCGATGTCCTCACCCCCGTGCCGGGTACCGATCAGGTGTACAAGATAACGGATCCCTACTCGGGCGGCGCGGCCGATCCCAAACAAGTTCCGTTTACTCTTTTCGCCGGGCGCTTTCTGCTGAAAGACATCAGCAATCCCAACACAACGCAGCACACCATCACGGACGCGACAAATTTCAGCGCTTGCTATGCCATTCACGCCGGGGAGTGCCGCACTGATTCCAATGCTGGCGATCGCTATGTAAGCGTGCCTTTTGCGGCCGGAGAGAATCAGTGCCTCACCAATCAGTATGAGGAAGTCGCGCCGTGCTTCTTTAACGCATCGCCGGTGGCCGGCAAGATTCAGCAAATGGATGTTTCCGGCTCCTTCGATCAGAACGGCGCGCACCAGCGCATGTTGCCCACGGCCTTCACTGGAATTGGCGGACAATATCAGTACTCCGAACCAAAGATGAGTCCGGATGGGGCATGGATGTTCTTGCCCTGCTGGTGGCTCAACGGAGTTCGTTCGGAAGTTTGCGGCGTTTATTTGCCGCCCTTCCCGGTGGAGGATTCAGTTGTCAGATCCTCCTTCCTCCAGCAGGATATAAATGTTTCCGGAACCGCGGGGGATCAAGTGCGTCTCTGCTGGGGCTATGCGGAAAATGGCCCGGTGGATGGTTCGTCCAACAGCCTATATCCCGCCTCCAGGCAGGAGCGCGGGTGTTCCATCGGATCCGTTCCAACGGGTCCCACGGCGAACGCGGCCAGTTTTGTGAAAACCGACACCACTACCAAAGGTGCGTGGAAATCAGTCTACGGATCGGATGGCTACAACGTGGTCGGGGATTCCGCTCAAGCCCCTTATTACGGAAGTGTGACTCCTACTGGTGGCGCCACATTCTTCTGGAACTCACAAACCTCCGATGTGCGCGCTTTGCAGCATGTGAACTCCTCCGGTGGCATCGCGGCAGCCCTGGATAATGCGAGCTCTTTCACTGTCGATATGAGCTTTGCCGACGGTGCGCAACATCCAGTGGCGGTTTATTTTCTGGATTGGGATGCACAAAATCGAACCGAAACCGTGCAGATTCTGGATGGCAACAGCGGCGCCGTGCTGGATACTCGAAACCTGAGCAGTTTCTCAGGCGGCATTTATCTGGTTTGGAATCTGAAAGGGCATGTAACTCTGAAGCTGACCAACACCGGCCCAAGTAACGCTGTCCTGAGCGGAATCTTCTTCGGCAGCGGTCCGTTCGGTTCGGCTACTTTAACCGGCCCATTCAGCTGGGCCAGTGAGCCGGCCAGTTATGCGGATTGCAGCAGCGGTTGCCGCGTTCGCATGAATCTGATTCCGGACCGTGTGGCCTACTACATCATCCAGCGGAATCGCGCTGGCGTGGTAACGAATTCCCCGGTGATGGTTTTGCGCCCATAAATGGTCGCTGTGAATAAATCCAAATCACCGGTCGCTTACCTCGCGGCTCGGAACGGAAAGAGAGTTACCGAACCGCGACCGTGAGGGAGTCGGTGCCTTTGCGCCGCCCGCTTAAATGAACTTCAACCGCCGCATCGCCAGCGCCACCATGCGCAGCAATAACCAGCCATGGCTCCAGCGTTGGATATTGGTTTCGCCGTAGGTGCGTTCCGCGTAGCGGATCGGCAGATCCACGATCTTCAGATTGTATTTCGCCGCGCCAAAAATCAGATCGAAGTCGCCGAAAGGATCGATTTCGCCAAAGTACGCCCGGTTCGCGGCAATCACTTCGTAGTCGCGCTTGCTCAGCACCTTGGTTCCGCACAGAGTGTCCTTGATGCTCTGGCTTAACAGCCACGAAAACGCCAGGCTGAAGAACTTGTTCCCCAGGAAATTGAAAAAGCGCATGGCTTTTTCCTCCATCGGATACACCAGCCGAACACCGTTGACAAATTCAGCTTTGCCCGATCGCCAGGCTTCGTAAAAGCGCGGCAGATCCTCCGGCGGAACCGTCAGGTCCGCGTCCAAAATCATCAGCAGTTCGCCCGATGCTTCCCGGAATCCCACTCGCACCGCATCGCCCTTGCCTTTTCCCGGTTGCTTGAACAGCTTGACCCGCGTTCCCGGGCGGCGCGCGATTTCTCTTTCCACCGCCCCATACGTATCGTCAGTGGAATTTCCTTCGACAAAAATCAGTTCTGTACCCGCGCCCATGTGCGGAACTCTGTCAAAGATGTTCGCGATATTTCCCTCTTCGTTGCGCGCCGGAACAATCACGCTGACCACGGGATCCGCCGCCGTCTCCGGCTTCGGCCGCGGCCGCGCGATCAAAAAGTTCGCGATCGCGAAATAATGAAACGGCCACAGCCGGCCCACGTACCGATTGAAGAAAGTGTCCAGCAGCGGCGTCCGTATGGGCCAGACCATTTCCATCGAGGACCGGATCACTTCGAAATCCGCCAAATACAGAAGATTCACAATGTCATCCCCGGTGAGCCAGTTCTGCGGCAGCATCGGCCGGGCGATCCCAAGGCTCTCGGCGATTCTTCGGGGCAGTTCCCACACGCGGCTGTAATTGTTGATGATCAACCGCGTGGAGGGATGCGACACCCGCGCCGCTTGCTCCAGCACGCGCTGTACATCCCACACATCGTTGAGCAGATCGGAACAGATCACAAAATCGAACTGTTCTTCGAGTTCCGGCGCGTGCGCGTCGCTTTCGCGAAACTGGTATGCCGGATGCCGCTCGGACGCTCGCTCGATCATCTTCGGCGACAAATCGATTCCCACTCCAACCGCCGGCCGTACCGCGGCCAACAGGTCGCCCTCCCCGCACCCCAACTCCAGCACTCGCATTCCTGGAGGGATCAGAAATCGGTAGATCTCGATCAGCCGCTTCCGATAGTACGCGCGGATTCGGGGCGCCGCATCCAGCGTCGCGGCCACGTTGTCCCAATACTCGCGCCGCCGTCGCGCAAACTCCACTGGTTTCGCTGAGCTGGATAAACCCGGATCCGAGACCGCCCTGCGAACCTGTTCCAATGCCACTCCCAACAGGATTACAAAAAATCCATCCATTTGGAATCGGTATCGATTATTCTCAAACGACGAAAGGAGGTTCGCCACGCCAGTCAGGTACGTAATCGTGGAGAGCATAAAGACAAACAACGCGACGGTGGCGCCATGCAGCGTCTTGCTTCGCCAGCCAGCAATTACGAAATAGATCCCGCCCGCCCACAACAGCGGCAAACCGATTATCAGAAATGTCCCTGTGTAGAGGATCAGGCGCCAGCTGTGCCCCTCCGCCTCCAGCGTCCGCAGGTGCGTTCGGTCGCTCGCATCCTTCCACTGGCCGAAGAAAACGATATTGAAAAAGCGGTCGATACTCCAGATCTTCTGACGGTTGGTGTCGAAGAACGGGAAGTCCCCGGTTGGCAGGAAGTACGAGAACCACGCTCGTTCAATCGATCGCAGATAAGCGCGCGGATAGTGGCGCAGAATTCCGAACCCATCCCGAATGTAATACTTGTCCACTTCGAGGAAGCCGATGTTGTTGAAGTTGATTGCACCCGTGGATGTAACCTGCTCGTCCAATACCGGAATTCCGGTCCTCAGCGGCGGTTTGATAAAACCTGCGTAAGCCGAAAGAGGCGCGCCCGCGTCAATCAGGGACACGGGAGAAATCACGCCATCGGAAATTAGTTTCTGGGCCTCAACGCGAGTCAACTGGTGCGACGTAATGACATCCATATTCATTCCCATCCAGGTGTTGCCGGAAAGGGTACCGAACAGGAGAAGGTTTTTCAGATAGAAAGCGCATGCCAGCAGCAGAGGAATGCAGCCCACCGCCACAATCGCCAAGCGTCTCGGCTTGCCGAAGTAAACCATGCAAGCGAACACCAGCGCCAAATAGAACAGGTGAAAATGGCTGCGAACCAACACCAGCAGAAGCACGGCGACGAGTGTGGCTGCTGCGTACGCTGGGCTCTTTTGCTTGAAAAAGTGATAGAGCGCGGTGGCGGACGCCAGCAGCAGAAACACCACCAGATACTCATAAAGAAAGAAATTCTCGAACAGCAGCACGCCCGGACTCACAATGAACAACGCCGAGAGAGTGAAAGCGATTGCGGAGCGCACCCCACACTCCCGCATAAGGTGATAAACCATGCAGCAGATGGCCGCTCCGAAAATCAGGTGCAGCGCATGAAAAGCGGCAGCATAGTCGTTGGGAAAAATCTTGAGCAAAAGCCCGGCGTAGAGATTGAACCCCGGTGGATGCGCATGCAGATAATACAAGCTTTCGAACAGCCGATGCCGCAACAACTCCGGATCGATAATCTGGAAAAAGGTCAGCAACGGGCGCGCATCGAAGCGGACCCCAAGCGCGTAATAGACGATGCGAGATGCCGCGAAGACCAGCAATAAAAGCAGGTACGGCCGGCGAGACTTGCGAGCGTTCAAGGAGTTCGGAATTCTCGTCCTCAGTATGACACGAGTAGAGCAAGTCCCCCCGTGGGGCAAGTCTCCGACTTGCCAATTGAGATTCCGGATGCTGATATAGAGTTCTAATGGCATGGCCGGTACTGCTAATGGCTCGCATGCTCGAAGCGGGCGGCAGTGAACGGCAATTGCGGGAGATCGCGAAAGCGCTTGATCGTTCGCGATTCCAGCCCCACGTTGGCTGTTTCCGTCCGGATGATACCAGCCGGCGCGAACTAGAAGACGCAGGCGTGCCGGTAGCCCATTTTCCTGTCTACTCCTTCCTTTCGCCCGCCGCCGTCGCCTGCGCATTCCAACTGGCGCGCTATGTGCGCCGGCACGAAATCCGGCTGATCCACACCTTCGACTATCCCTCCGCTATTTTTGCTGTCCCCGTTGCGCGCGTCCTCACCTCGGCAGCCGTCGCCTCCAGCCAACGCTCGCACCGCGAGTTGATCCCTGTTCGATATCGCCGTCTAGTCCATATGACGGACCACCTTGCAAATGCCATCGTGGTCAACTGCGATTTTGTTCGCCGCCACCTGGAGCTCGATGAGCGCGTGCCCCCGCGCCAGATTCAGCTTTGCTACAACGGTATCGACCTGGAAACGTTCCGCCCCCTCGATACGCCGCGTCCCGCCGGCTTGCCTGCCGACGCATTTGTGATCGGCGTGGTGTGCGCCTTGCGGCCGGAGAAAGGCTTGCCCACATTGCTCCAGGCCTTCGCGCGTATCCGCCATTTGCGCGCCGGAATGAAATTGGCCATCGTGGGGGACGGCCCCATGCTGGAGTCTCTAAAGTCGGAGTCCGAAACGCTCGGCATCCGCCAGGATTGCGTGTTCGCTCTTGCCACAAATCAGGTAGCGGAATGGCTGCGCGCCATTGATATCTTCGTGCTGCCCTCGCTTTCAGAAGCGTTGTCCAATGCCTTGATGGAGGCAATGGCATGCGGCTGCCCGGTGGTCGCGTCGAACGTGGGCGGTAATCCGGAATTGGTTTGGGACGGCGAACGCGGTCTCTTATTCGAGCCAGGCGACGCCGCCGCGCTCACTTCTGCCCTTCAAACCCTGATCGAAGACGACGCGCTTCGCAAACGGTTGGGCCAGGCCGGCGCCAAGTTTCTACGCGAACGCTTTTCCATCCAAGCCTCCGCCCACCGGATGGGCGAAATCTACGAACAACTCATCCACTCCACCTGAGAGCGTGTTACCGAGCCGCGACCGCGAGGGAGCGCTACCACGACACGCTCCGTTGAAGACACCGGGTCCCATCGTGGCGCACGCTCCCAAGCGCGCCGCGTTCACACTCGTGTGGACGCCTCTCTCTTGCACAACTTTGTGTTCGCAGGAGTGCGAACACGGCACGCACGAGTGCGTACGCCACGTCAGTAGTCAGATGCCGGTTCGGCTAAACCCCGGCCTGCAGCCGCGCCGCCAGCATTTCCGGCAACCCGGCGTTCAAAATTTTCCTCTGCGCCGCCGCAATATCATACTGAGTGCGGAACAGCGTCACCAGGCGGACTTCCGGATCGTACACCGCATAAGCAGCTCGCGGATCACCGTCGCGCGGTTGTCCCACCGAACCCGGATTGATGAGATAGCTGGCATCGTGTTCCAACTCGATGGTTTGCGCCGTAGCGTCATCCGGCACGCCGCCGAACGGTGCCACGCCATTTCGATGGCACAGGAATCCGCCCTGCAGATGCGTATGCCCGAAGAACGAAACTTCGGAAGCGAGATAAGGAGCCACCTGCGCCACGTCATGCTCAGTCACTACATACTCGTCTTCATCCAGCGGCGAACCATGCAGGATCTGAAAACCGTTCACCTGTTCCGGACCCTTGGTCAGATCCCTCAGGTACGCGACATTCTCCGGTTTCATGGCTGCCTGCGTCCACAGTGCGGACCGCTTGGCTACCGGATTGAACCACTCCAGGTCTTCCAACCCAGCGGCGGCTTTATCATGATTGCCGCGCACGGTGGCTGCCACGTTGTCGCGAACCCATTCGGTGACGGCATCCGGATCCGCGCCGTAACCAACCAGGTCGCCGCAACACACAATCTGGTCGTACTCCGAGCGGGGATGCGCCAGCACCGCCTGGAGCGCCTCCCAGTTGCCGTGGATATCGCTTAGTACTAGGTAGCGCACAATTGGATCAGAGATATCTCTGGGGCTGCTCCTATCCGGATTGGAACGCCAATGGTTCCAATGCCGCTCGATACATACGCCGACGCCGCACCTTCCCGGTACAACCCCAGCACATAAGGCGTGTAGCAGCGCGCAACATCGATGTGCTGATGCAGGATCTCAACATCTACCTGGCCGCCGTGCGTATGGCCGGCGATCGTGAGATCGTAACCCTGCGCGGCCGCCACCGGAAAAACGTCCGGATTGTGCGAGAGCAAAATGTTGACAGCTCCCGGCGCCACCATCTGTTCCGCGCCTACCAGATAGGGGGAGCGGTATTTTTGATAATCCACGCCAGCGAAATTGAGAATAGCCGATCCGAAACGAAGTTGCCTGGCCTGGCTGCGCAGAAATTCGATCCCGATCCGGCGGCCCTCGGCTGTCACATAGTCTTCGGTTCGCGTGTATACCTCATGATTGCCGAGACACCCCAGGATGCCGGCTTCCGCACGAAGCCGCGACAACTGGCGAAGGCAGGCATCCAATGGATCGCCACGCCGGCTGATGAGATCGCCCGTCACCAATCCGATGTGCGCGCGCGTTTCATTCGCCATATCCACGGCGCGCGCAAATTCGCGCTCGCTCAGAAACGGACTCAGATGAATGTCGGTCACCTGCACGATCCGCAATCCATCCAGATCCTTGGGTAGTTTCGCGATGGGGATCTTAACTTCCGTCACTTGCAGCCGGTTGCGTTCCAAAATGCCGAAGCTTGTGGCCGCGAGCGGCGCCAGCGCAAGTCCCGCCGCCGCGGTTTGAAGAAAAGCCCGCCGAGCAGGCTTGCATTCCATCGATTTGCGCCAGTTCAGCAGCGCCGGATAGCACACCATCAGGCAAATAATTTGGATGATGGACGCGCATTCCAGCCAAGTGGACCACTGGACGGGGAAGTGCTCCTGGACGCGGTGAAACTCCAGAAGGTAACCCAAAACTAACAGCGCCGTCGAGATCAGGCCGCCCATCAAAAGCGCCCGCCGCCCCACTCTCAATTCCGCCAGCAACCGGAGAATCAATAGCTGAAGACCGAGGCCCAAACCTAACAAACAAAACCCAGGAAAAAAATGCACGCGAGAAAGCATCAAGCCACTAATCCCATTCTACTGGACGCTCGACGGTATCCTGAAAGATCGTGCCATTCTCCGATCCTTTATTCGCGGCAAAGAAACGCAAACGCATCCCGCATGAGTTCGTGTTGGATGCACTCGCTCCGTTGTCCCCCCGCACCCGCCCCATGTTCGGATGTCTTGCCATCTACGTAGAGGCGAAGATCGTCCTGATCCTGCGCGACAAGCCCAGCGACTCGGACAACGGCGTGTGGCTAGCCACCACCGCCGAGCATCACAAGTCCCTGCTGCGTGAATTTCCCCACATGCGATCCATCAAAGTATTCCGGAAAAAAGTCACAGGTTGGCAGGTATTGCCTGCCGGACGCTCCCGATTTTGAGGAAGCCGCGCTGCGAGCCTGCGAGTTGGTAGCGGCCCACGACCCCCGCATCGGTAAAATCCCGGCGAAGCGGCGCAAGCCGCGCCCCTAATCCCCAACCCCGCGCGGCGAACGCCGCGCAGCTACAATGTATTCGGAGGATATCCGATGATTCTCGAAGCGACTCCGTCTGTCGAAAATGAAATCAATCCCTGGCTTTCCGCCGCCGCGCGATTTGACGAAGCCGCCGAGCGTCTGAATCTGGACGAAGGACTGTGCAAGGTTCTCCGCACCGCTGCCCTCGAGCTGACCGTCCACATTCCCGTCCAGCTAGACGACGGCCGCCTGGAAGTTTTCACCGGATATCGTGTCCAGCACTCCATCGCTCGCGGACCCTCCAAGGGAGGGATCCGCTTCGCGCCCGACGTCACGCTCGACGAAGTGCGCGCGCTCGCCGCCTGGATGACCTGGAAGTGCGCGGTGGTGAATATTCCCTTCGGCGGCGGCAAAGGCGGCGTCATTTGCGATCCCGACCTGCATGTCGCCCGGCGAATTGGAACGAATCACCCGCCGCTACACCGCCGAGATCATGGATATCATCGGACCCGAGCGCGATGTTCCCGCGCCCGACGTCAATACCAATGAGCAAACCATGGCGTGGATCATGGACACCTACTCCATGCACAAACGCCAGACTTGCACGGCAGTGGTCACCGGTAAGCCGCTCGATTTGGGCGGATCGCGCGGCCGTCCGGAAGCCACCGGGCGCGGCTGCATGATCGTCACCATGCAAGCGCTCCGCCGTTTCGGGCTGGAACCGTCGGCTACGCGAGTGGTGATCCAAGGTTTCGGCAATGTGGGCGGCATGTCCGCCAAACTGATGACGAGAGCCGGTTTCAAGATGATCTGCGTCATCGAATACGATGGCGCCGTTTTCAATCCCCACGGCTTGGACGTCGAAGCACTCATGAAGCACCGCACCGAAACCGGCTCCATTACCGGTTTCGCGGAAGGCGAAGACATCGACAAAGACGAAGCGCTGTTCCTGGATTGCGAAGTGTTCCTGCCGGCCGCCAAGGAAAACGTCATCACCTCCGCCAACTGCCGACCGTATCAAAGCCAAAATCATCTGCGAAGGCGCCAACGGACCCACTACATCGGAAGCCGACGCCATCCTCGCCGACAAAAAGATCTTCGTCATCCCGGACATCCTCGCCAATGCCGGCGGCGTCACCGTCTCCTATTTCGAGTGGGTGCAAGATCGCCAGGGATATTTCTGGAATGAACAACTGGTGAACGGCCGCCTGGAAGAAATCATGGTGAACAGCTTCAAAGACGTGATCGGTTACGCCGAAAAACATAACGTGCACAACCGGCTGGCCGCCTACATGCTGGCCATCGATCGCGTGGCGTTCGCTCTTCAGACGCGCGGAATCTATGCCTGATTCGGGAGCGGACCAGGCCGCGCCCGAGTCCCACTCCACGCCGCTGATGCGGCAGTATCACGCCATCAAGCAGCAGGTTCCCCAAGCTCTGCTGATGTTCCGGCTGGGCGATTTCTACGAGCTCTTCTACGAGGACGCCATCACCGCCGCGCGCGAACTCGAAATCACTCTCACCGCGCGCAACAAAGAAAAGGGCGAACCCATCCCGATGTGCGGCGTCCCCTATCACGCCGCCGAAGGCTACCTCACGCGGCTCATCCAAAAAGGCTACCGCGTCGCCATTTGCGATCAGATGGAAGAAGCCAGCGCCGGCAAAAAACTGGTCAAGCGCGAAGTCACGCGCGTGGTCACGCCCGGCACCGCCACCGAATCTTCGCTGCTCCGCTCGCACGAAAATAATTACCTCGCCGCCGTCTGCCGCAACGGAGACGCGCTCAGGCGTGGCCCACGTCGATATCTCCACCGGCGAATTCCGCGCCACCGAAATGGATTCGGCGGAAGTGAACGCCGCGCTCGAGAATCTCAACGTCCGCGAAGTCCTCGCAGCCGAATCGGTGAAGGGTCTCGCCGGCCTGCGCACTCCGATCGAGGATTGGGTCTTCAACCTGGATTACGCCGACCGCGCCCTGCGCGACCATTTCCGCCTGCTCTCGCTCGATGGCTGCGGCTTGAATGGCCGCTCCGCTGGCCGTCTCCGCCGCGGGAGCAATCCTTCACTACTTGCGCGACACCCAAAAGTCCGCGCTCGATCATCTGGACCGCCCTGCCTACTACGATCGCGGCGACTCCATGATTCTGGACTCCGTCACCGTCCGCAATCTCGAGCTGCTGGAGCCGCTCTTCGCCGGGGAAAGCAAAGAATCCACGCTCATCCATGTTTTGGATCAAACCTGCACCGGCATGGGTGGACGTTTGCTCCGTCATCGCCTTTTGCGCCCGTGTCTGCAATCGCCGGAGATCGAAGCCCGTCTCGACGCTGTGGAGGAAGCCTTCGCATCCACCATCGCGCGCGCCGAAATTCGAAAATTGCTAGCTGGCGTTTTGGATCTCGAACGCCTGCTCGCGAAGCTGACGCTGGGAACCGCAGGCCCCAGGGAATTGCTCGCTCTCGCGCGATCGTTAGCGATGGTGCCCAAGCTCAAACAGCAGGCGGATTCTTTCAAAGCCGCCCGCCTCGCCGAAATCCGCACCGCACTGGATGAGATTCCCGAAGTGCGCGACCGCATCCTCACCGCGATCGCCGAAGAGCCTCCGGCCAATCTCGCCGATGGCGGAACAATTCGTCCCGGCTTCCATGCAGAGCTCGATGAGCTGCGCGACATCAGCCGCAACAGCCGCCAATACATCGCGCAAATCGAGACGCGCGAGCGCAGCCGCACCGGAATCCAGTCGCTCAAAGTTCGCTTCAACAACGTTTTCGGATACTACATCGAGATCTCAAAGGCAAACCTGCACAACGCGCCCGCCGATTACGAACGCAAGCAGACGCTGGTAAATGCCGAGCGCTTCACCACGCCCGAACTGAAGGAACTCGAAAGCAAAGTTCTGGACGCGGAAGAAAAAATGCTCGCTCTGGAGCGCCAGATCTTCCAGGAGCTCCGCCTGTTCGCCGCCGAACACGCCGTCCGCATCCGCCAAACCGCCGCGGCAATCGCCGAGCTGGATGTCACCTGCGCTCTCGCCCAGATCGCCGCTGAGAATCGTTACGTGCGGCCCACTTTTTCCGATTCGGGCGAGATCCGCATCGTGGCCGGACGCCATCCGGTTATCGAAAAGTTGACCGAAAAGGAAGCCGCGCGCTTCATCCCCAACGATCTTTACTTCGACACCGAATCGCAATTCATCGCGGTCATCACCGGCCCCAACATGGGCGGTAAATCCACGTATCTGCGCCAGGCCGCGACCATCGTGATCCTGGCCCAGATCGGATCGTTCGTGCCGGCCGATTCCGCAATGCTCTCGCTGGTGGACCGCGTATTCACGCGCATCGGCGCCGCCGACAATCTGGCGCGCGGCCGATCCACCTTCATGGTGGAGATGACCGAAACCGCGGTAATCCTGAACACCGCAACCTCGCGCAGTTTAGTGGTCCTGGACGAAATCGGCCGCGGCACCGCCACCTACGACGGACTCTCGCTGGCCTGGGCCGTCATCGAGCACATCCACCAACGCATCCACGCCCGCACGCTCTTTGCCACGCACTATCACGAGTTGACTGAACTCGCCGACACCATGCCCGGCGTCCGCAATCTGCACGTTTCGGTAAAGGAAGCCGGCGACCAGGTGATCTTCCTGCGCAAAGTGGAACCCGGCCGCGCCGACCGCAGCTACGGAATCGAAGTAGCGCGCCTGGCCGGATTGCCAATTTCCGTGGTCGACCGCGCCAGAGAAATCCTGGCCCTGCACGAACGGTCCGAACAAGCCGTCACCGAAGAACTGTCCCCGCGCCCCGCCGCCCCCATGCAGATCCAAATGTTCGAGCCAGTAAATTATCAAATCGCCGAGCGCATCCGGAATTTGCAGCTAGACAATCTGCGCCCTATAGAGGCTCTTCAACTCCTAAACGATCTCCAACAGGAGCTAAAACATTAAAGTGGGACAAGTCTCCGACTTGTCAAAACCCATGCGCGTAGCCGGCCTAATCAGCGGAACCTCAGTAGACGGCATCGACGTAGCAATAATCGACATCACGGACACTATCCAAGTAATCGCATCAACAACCGTCCCCTACCCTCCAGAAGTCCGGCAAGCAATCCTATCGGTCTCCAACGCCCAAACCCACACAGCCACAATCGCCCGCCTGAACGTCCTCGTAGGCGAACTCTTCGCCGAAGCCTTACAGAAAACCAGCATCCCCCTCGAAACCATAGAACTAATCGGCTCCCACGGCCAAACTATCTTCCACGAAGGCGAACCCATCGATTTCCTAGGCCGCAAAGTCTCGAGCACGCTACAAATCGGCGAAGCCGCCATCATCGCCGAACGCACCGGCATCGAAACCATCTCGGATTTCCGCGCCGCCGATATGGCCGCCGGCGGAAAAGGCGCGCCGCTGGTCCCGTTTCTCGACTACGAACTTTTCCGCCACCCTGAAATCCCTCGCGTTGCACTCAACATCGGCGGCATCGCCAACGTAACCGTCATCCCAGCGAATGCCAAACCAGAAGAAGTAGTCGCGTTCGATACCGGGCCCGGCAACATGATTCTGGATGCGCTAGCCCCGCCCTTCGATCGCAACGGCGACCGCGCACGTTCTGGCAAAGTCAACGAGACACTTCTGCGCCAACTCCTGACGGACCCTTACTACCATCGCGACCCTCCAAAATCCTGCGGCCGCGAACAGTACGGCGCGGATTTCCTCCGCAACACAGGCATCGACCTCACCACCGCCGCCGAGCTAACCGTCCGCACCATCGCACTCGCAATCGAACGCTACCCCGCCACGCGCGAAGTGATCGTCTCGGGCGGCGGCGCGCACAACACATATCTAATGGATCGCCTGCGCGCAACCCTGAAACCTCGCGTCACCACAACGGCCGAATTCGGTATCGACGTGGACACAAAGGAAGCCATCCTGTTCGCGTTCCTGGCATATCGCACCCACCAACACCGGCCGGGCAATCTGCCGTCCGCCACGGGAGCCCGGAAACCCGTCATTTTAGGCAAGATTTCGCGTCCGTAACCACGGAACAATTCCCCCGCCGCAAGCGTTTAACATGGTGGACGAGGTGACGCGATGTTCTGCACCAAATGCGGCATTGAGCTAAAAGAGCGCGACAAATTCTGTTCGGACTGCGGAAATCCAACGGGCCGAGGCTCCTCGGCGCCAACCCCCAGAGTCGACCGCCTCTCGCGGCCCATGCACGAAGCCAAGCTAGGCGGAGTATGCGCCGGATTTGCCCGCTACTTCGGCATCGATGTCACGCTGGTCCGGATTCTCTGGATAGTGCTCACAGTCCTCCCAGTCCCCTTCTGCGGAGGCATCGCCTACATTGTCTGCTGGATCGTGATGCCCAAGGACGAACTCCCCGTCCACGCCCCCATCCCGGCATCATAGCGTGTGGGGCAGGATGCCATCCTGCGCGCGGTTGCCAACCGCGCTTCCGGTATAATTCAATCGAATGGACATCTACGAGGAAGTGGTCCGCCTGCGCCGCCTCGGCCAGAAGTGCGCGCTAGCCACCATTGTCCAAGTCAACGGATCCATTCCCAGCTACGAAAGCGCCAAACTGCTGGTCCGCGAGGACGGCTCCATGCTCGGCACCATCGGCGGAGGCTGCGTGGAAGCCGAGGTGTGGAACGTCGCTCGCGACGTGATGCAGAGTGAGCGGCCGCGCAACATGAACTTCACCCTGGGACAAGACGCCGCTTACGATAACGGACTCATCTGCGGCGGCCAATTGAGCGTCTTCATCGAACCCGTAGTCCCCCAACCGCGCCTTTATATCTTCGGCGCCGGCCACATCTCGAAAAGCATCTCAAAAATCGCCACGCTAGCCGGATTTGCCACGGTCATTGTGGACAACCGCGAAGCCTTCGCCAATCGCGAAAGGTTTCCGGAAGCCGACGAAATTTTCGCCGACGAGTACGAGGATGTTTTTCCCAAGCTCCCCGTTCGCGACACCAGCTACCTGGTCATCGTCACGCGCGGCCATCGCGACGACATGCGCGTGATGCGCTGGGCCGTCCAAACCAACGCCAAATATATCGCCATGATCGGCAGCAAGCGCAAAGTGATCGGCGTGGTGAAGGAGCTGGAAAAAGAGGGCATCCCGCGCGAAGCCTTCGAGCGCGCCTTTGCACCCATGGGCCTGGACATCGGCGCCATCACTCCCGAAGAGATTGCCGTCTCCATCGTGGCCGAAATGATCGCCATGCGCCGCGCCCCGGATTCGGATTGGCGCGCTCTTTCGAAATCCGTCTTCACCAGCGAATCGCTACGGGCGCTCCTCAAGTGAAGTTGTGCAGCCCGATCGCCGGCATCATTCTTTCCGCTGGCGCGTCCAGCCGCATGGGAACCCCGAAAGCCCTGCTTGAATTCCACGGCGAAACTTTTCTGGACCGTCTGATCCGCCTGTTCTCCGAAGCCGGCGTCGCCCCAATCGTAGTGCTGGGGCATCATGCCGAACAAATCCGCTCCGGCATCCAGCGTGCCGCGGACGCAACGTTCGTTGTGAATCCTGACCCGGCGCGCGGCATGCTCAGCTCGCTGCAGTGCGGTCTCGAAGCGATTCCGGAACAGACCGAAGCAGTGATGTTCCTGCCGGTGGATCACCCCAACCTGGAAGCGGACAACGCTCCGGAAAACTGATCGCCAAATTCAACGCGGACCAACCACCTGTCACAGTTCCAACGTTTCAAGACAAGCACGGCCATCCCGTGCTAATCTCCCGAGCGCTAATCGCGGAACTCCTGGCGTTACCCGCAACCGCGCAAGCGAGCGACGTAATCCACCGCTATCGCGCTCAAACAGCGTATATCGCAGTAAACGACGCAGCCGTTACCACCGACATCGACGACCCCACAGCCTACGCCGCCCTGCTGGCCCACCACCCACCACCCACCCCCCACCACCCATGAAACACCTTCGCCGCACAGTCTTCCTCCTCCTGGGGCTCCTCATCGCGGTAGGAATCGCGGCGCCATTCCTGCGTGCGGACCGTCTGCGCCCCCGCATCCAGGCCGCGCTCGAAGCAGCCCTCAATCGGCCTGTGCACATCCCGGGCGCCGTCCACGTGAATTTCTTCACCGGACTTGGCTTCACGGTCGACGATGTTTTGATCGATGACGATCCGGCGGCCGGCGTAGAACCCTTCGCTCACGTCGAGTCGCTGCGCGCACGCATCCGCATCTCCAGCTTGTTCCGCGGCAAACTGGCTTTCTCCAGCATCTATCTGGATTCACCCAGCGTCAACCTGGTCAAGATGACGAACGGCGCATGGAACATCCAGCCTTTGCTGGAACACAGTGCGGCATCCAATTCTCCTCACCAACACACCGTCCCGGATATCCAGATCCGCGAAGGCCGCCTGAATCTAAAGTTCGGCGACACCAAGTCAGTCTTCTACATCAGCGGCGCCGACGTGGATATTTATCCGAACGAAAATGGCGACGTCGTGATCCGCTTCTCCGGAGCGCCCGCCCGCACCGATCGTGGATCGCTGGGCCTTGGCCAGCTCAGCGCTCGCGGATTGCTGCGCTCTGGCCCGAACGGAGAGGATGTTCTCAACATGGGTCTCCGGCTGGAGCGCACCGCCATCCTCGAAGTGGCGCGGTTGTTCAATGGACGTGATCTCGGAGTCCACGGATTCGCCGTCGCCAACGCCCATCTGGCCGGCCCTCTCTCGAAAATCGAAGTCACCGGCGACCTCAACATCACCGACATTCATCGTTGGGATTTGATGCCGCCCAAAGGCGAAGGCTGGATTCTGAACTATCGCGGACAACTGGACATGCCCGGCCATCATCTCGATCTCGAGACCGTGGAGCCGCCGGAGCATCCGTCGCCGGTCGCGGTAAAACTTCGGCTCGCGGATTATCTGGCCGCGCCGAAATGGGCAGCCAGCATTACGTTCCGTGATCTTCCCGCCGCGCCGCTGGTGGAAACGGCCAGGCACATGGGCGCTCCCTTTCCGCCGGGAGTGCAGGTGGAAGGGAAGGTCCAAGGTGGAATCGGCTACTCGAACGACGGCGGATTGCAGGGCAAGCTGGAACTCACCAACGCGTCCATGAAACTTCCGGACGCCGCGTCCGCCGAGTTCCCCACTGCCGCAGTCCTTTTTGCGAATGACACAATTACTTTTGGCCCCGCCGAAATCCAGATGGAAAATGGGCAGACCGCCGAGATCGCGGGCGAATACTCGCTCGATAACAGTCACGCCGGGCTGAAGATTTCCTCTCGCCAGTTGACCATCGCGAATGTGCAGTCGCGCGCCGGGCAGGTCATCTCCTCGCAACCGATTCCGCTGCTCGAAAAACTCCGGCAAGGAACCTGGAAAGGTTGGATCGCGTTTGACAGGTCGGGCGACCATCCCGGTGTGTGGTCCGGCGAATACGATCTGCAGAATGCATTCATGGATATCCCAGGCGTGGCCGCTCCGCTTCGCTTTACGTCGGCGTCCGTTGAAATGAAGAACAGCGGAATCCATATCGATCGCATTCGCGCTCATGTCGGCCAAGTCAAACTTGAAGGCGAATATCGCTACGATCCGGATGCCGGCCGGCCGCATCGCATCCGAATTCATGTGGCCGAAATACAACTCGCGGAAATCGAGCGGCTCATGCTGCCCACGCTTCGCCGCAACGAAAGTTTCCTCGCGCGCACCTTCCGCCTGCAGAAGGAAACTCTCCCGCTATGGCTGCAGGAGCGCGAAGTGGATGGCGCAATTCAAGTGGACAGTCTGTTGAACGGGGATTCTCCATTGGGCGCGTTTCGTGCGCATCTGGTTTGGGACGGCCCCTCGCTGGTGTTGTCCAATGCCGATTGCCGCCTGGGCGACATGCATGCCACCGGCAAAATCACTTTGAGCGTGGACCAGCGTGCGCCCGCCTACCACTTAGCCGGCACGATTGAGAATTTGGATTACCGCAATGGGCAGCTCGACGTGGATGGCGAGCTGGATACCAGCGGCCTGGCGGAAAGTCTCCTGCTCAACATCCGATCCGAAGGAACGTTCGAAGGCCGCAACATCGAACTCGGGCCCGACGCCGCCATGCACGAAATTTCCGGATCCTTCCGCGTGGCTCCGGCCTTTGGCCTTCCGCACCTTACGCTTTCAAATCTTCAGGTAGTGCAAGGCGCCGACAACCTGTCCGGCCAAGGTTCCAGCCAGCCGGATGGCCACATCATCCTCGACCTCACCAGCGGTCGAAAACAAGTCCGCCTCACCGGCATGCTGCTCCCCATGCACACCGGCGTTACCGAACCGCGACCGTAAGGGAGCCGGTGCCTTTAGTAAGTCCCACAGTACCTCTCAGTACCCGTGATCGATTCCCAATTAGTACCCCCCGCTCCACGCTGGATTCATGGGCAAGTGGTGCAGAGCTCTCGAGATAATTCTCGGCATAACGTTTCTGTGCGCGTTAGAACTTCCCTACGGCAATAGTGTCTTTCTCGGCCACAACGATTTCTCCACGTTCTACGCCGGAGCAAAGTTCGCCCATACTCCGGCGCTCTACAATCACGACATTATTCGGCAAACAGTTCGAGAAGGCTGGCCGGATTCGCCCGAGCAGGAAGTCTATCTCCGAGCCCCCTTCTATGCCATGCTGCTGAAGCCGCTCTCGGCTTTTCCCTATCGCACGGCTCTGATCCTCTTCACCTGTCTCAGCGCGGGCAGCTTTCTCTGGTTCGTAATTCGGTTCTCAAAAGAGTGTCCCGATCTCACCATCCTCGCGGCATTTTCAATCCCTCTGTTCTTGAACATCAACGGCGGCGCCGACGTCGCATTGCTGTTGCCTCTGGTTGGCGCGTTTATCCTACTGTCCCGGCGCGGGCGCGATTTCGCCGCGGGATTCGTGCTGGCATTCTGCGCCATCAAGTTTCATCTGTTTGTATTTGTGCCGTTGCTGCTGCTCTTCAAGAAACGTTGGCGGATGCTGGCGGGCGCGACAACGGGAACTGCGCTGCTCACGTTACTCGGTGGAATCAGCTTGATTGGCCCGTGGCTGAATGTAATCTTTAGCCCACTCATCACCGGAATGCCCATCTGGAAGCTCTGCCCCGCTCCCAATATCCACGGCCTGGTAACGGTTCTGGGCGGCGGCGCTCCCGTTGAGTTCCTGCTCGCCGGACTCGTGATCCTGTTCTTCGCGTGGGCCTGCTTCCACACCGACAACTTCGAACTGCTTCTCGCCCTCAGCTTAATCTGCGGACTCCTGGTGAGCTTCCATAGCTTCGCCTACGACGATCTCCTGCTGATGCCGGTGCTGGTGATGGTCGCGCCAATCCGTATCCTGCGAAACATCGTAGGCGTAGCCCTGACCCCAATTGTCTACCTGGCAACCTTCGCCGGCGGCCTCTTCAGCACCGCACTGCCTTTGCTACTCCTGGGTTTCCTGGTAGCAGTGTGGCAGGCGCTTCCGCCTGCCAATGTTCTATCTCACCTCCGGTACTCACTCAACTTGGGACGCTGGAAATCCGTCTCCAGCACCAGCGCAGTCCGCCCCGGATAATATCGCAGCAACTTTTCGTTCTCCTCCGCACCTAAGTCTCGCGCCCACACTACGCGCGCTCCATCGATATCGGCCGCGTTATAAACCCATTCATCCTGAAAAATGTGGTTGGGCAAATAGCGGACGAATACCAGAAGCTGTCCCGGAATCTTCTCCAGCTCCTGTGCCACAAAAATGCGCCGCGCCGGATTCGCATGGTTAATCGAATCCCACGTTTCCAACCGGCGAGCGGCCAACGAAAACTCGTTGTCCTCCGCCAGATGCATTCCATACCAGAACAGAAAATGCGCGCCGCAAAGAATCGCAATCAGAACCGCCGCTTCTTGCCCCGCCGGATGTCCCCGGATGCGCAGCCGCGACATTTGTCGCAGCCCCGTCAACGCAACCAGAATGAACAGACACGTGACAGCAGCGATGTAATGGATCTGGAATGCGGGAAAGAAATTTGTACCCAGCGCGAAGATCGCTAGCGTGCAAGTTACCCAGACGAATCGGTACTCGCGGAGGCTCCAAAAGAAAGCGATGCAGGCTAGATAGAGCGGAGGCAGAAAGAAGAACCGGTAAAATCGCACCCGATACTCCAGCCGCTGAAAATAGCTGCCGATGGTTTCCGGGCCCTGGTGAAACGAGAGCTGCATTTTGTAATCCATCGCCTGCTGCTGAGTGAGTTGCCGATGCGGAACTTGCGGAGCCTCAAAAGTGAGGGACGCCGGCACGCCATATTGATATTGGCTCAACGCTTCCGGCAGCTCCGTCCAACTTCCCGTGACCATTTTGTTCTGCACCAGTGTCAGTAAGACTGCCGGAAGCACCACCAGAGCCGCGATGCCGGCCAATCTCACAAGAGGTTTTTTCAACCCAGGCAGGAAGTAGAGAATTACCGCCAGAAATACAAAGATGGACTCGAACTGGCGGATCAGCATGTGCAACCCCAGGCCTGCACCAAGGAGCACGGCATCCTGAGCGCGTTCGCTCGTCCGAAGCCGCGGCAGCGCTCCGAATACCAGGCATCCCGCGGCCGCAGCCAGCGCCCCGCCCCAATAGCTGTTCGCCCATTGGCTCAGCGGACCAAACTCCATTACCGCCAGCAGCCCTCCCGCCAGAGCCCAGGCCGGCGTAGTCCATCCGCGCAGCATCCAATAGCAGAGCGAGCAAAACGCCGCGACACTCAGCAGAACTCCAGCCCAGGGCAAGCCGAATATCATCCATCCAATCGCCAGCGCAAGGCCTGGCCCAACCGGATAGATGGAACTATAAGTCGGCTCCTGCAAAACAAAGAATGTTTCGAAAAACTGCGGCAGGGCGTGCGGCGGATTCGCCAACCGGAAGTGTCGCAGCGTATCGGCTTCCAGAAGATGCGAGAACTCGTCGTACACATCCGGCGTCGGAACCGGATGATGGCTCAGCAGCAACAAACGCAGTGCCACAGGCAATGCCGCGAGCAGGAGCATGCACCAGCCGGTGCGCTCCGCGAGCTTTTTGAAGCGTGGAACAATCCACGATCGTCCCCACAGCGCGGCAACCAACAGGATTACGGCCAGCATTAGCTCCAGCGCATCCGCCGGACCAAAACCGATCGGGTTGGGATTCGGCAAAAGCGCTTTCAGCAGAGTGGTCAGCATCGAAGAACTCACTGGACTGTCAAGAACGGGCTCTTGCTCACGGGATAAGGCACCAACTTCACTGGAATCGCATCCGGCTCCAGCAGCCAAACGATCCGGTCCGGATAATAGCTCTTCAACTTCGCGTTTTCATCGGGAGCCAGTTCCAGCGCCCACACCACACGCGCGCGATCGATATCCGCGGCGTTATGAATCCACTCATCAAATCGATGATTCGAAAAATAGCGGACGAACACAAGCTGCTTGCCAGGCGCCTCCGCAAGACGCTGGTTGATCGCAATCCGCCCTTGTGGATCGCCGTAGTTGATGGAATCGCCGGTTTCGTAGAGATCCGTCCCTTCCAGAACCTGCCGATCGCCCAGCGCGTGGATCCCGTACCACAGAAGAAAATGTGCGCCGCACAAAAACAGAATCCAGCGAGCCGCGATTTGTCCCGCAGGCCGTTGGCTGAGCCGTTGCAGCCCCAGAACGCAGACTAGAACAAAGAGGCAAGTCACCGCCGCAATGTAATGGGGAAAGAAATAGGGATAGAAATTAGAACCGAGAGCAAACGCGAGAATGGTCAGCGCGATCCAAGCAAAACGGAACTCGCGCAGGTACGGTACAAAGAAAAGCGCGGCTACTAATAGCGGCGCGAGAAAAAAGAATCGATAAAACCCCGCACGACTCGCCAGCCGTTCGAAGTAGGTCGCCAGGGTATCAGGTTCCCCGTGAACCGCGGATTGTCCTTCATAGTAAAGTTGCTGCGCCGCCGTCAGTGTCCGATGCGGAACCGCATTAGCCTGGAACGTCAGCGTATTCGGCACGCCGTATTGATACCGGCTCAGTGCGTAAGGCAGCGTCGTCCAACTGTTCGTCACCGCCTTGTTCTGAAAAAGCAGCAAAGCCACTGCAGGCAAAACAGCCAGAAACACGGGAACAACGAGTTTCTTTAACTCCGCGCGGACTTCCAGGACGAGAAACAACACTACACTCAAATCCAGAAACAGCGACTCATACGGACGCGTCAGCATCTGTAACCCGATCCCCAACCCAAGCAGCACGGCATGGGAAGTGCGGAATCGCTCGCGCAGGCGCGGCAGGGCGCCGAACACCAGGCAACCCGCCATGGCCGACACCGCACCGCCCCAATAACAGTTCATCCACATGTTGAGCGGCCCGAACTCCGCCACCGCAAGCAGCCCGCCGATCAATGCCCAACCAGGCGTAGTCCAGCCGCGCAACATCCAAAAGCAAAGCGCGCAAAACAATCCCATCGAGAGCAGCACTCCGGCCCAGGGAGCGCTGAAAAGCACCTGACCGATGGCTAGAAAAATAGCCGGGCCTAACGGATAGATGGAACTGTACGTCGGGTCCTGCAGGACAAAAACGGTTTCGAAAAACCGATGCATCGGATGCGTGGCGTTGGCTAGCCGAAAATGAGCCAGCGTATCGGCCAGCAGCAAATAGCTGAAATCGTCGGTGCCGGTTGCGGTGGGAATCGGATGCACCGCCAACAGCGCCAGCCGAAGCGCAATCACCAGCGTTCCCAGAAACAACATGCACCAACCGGTCCGGCGCGCGATTGCTTCAGCTGCCGGTTGCACCCAGGCGCGCGCCAGCACCAACAGAACTAGAAGCGCCGCAACGGCGAACTCCACAAAATCGCTCGCGCCGAAACCAATCGGATTGTGCAGCGGCAGAAAGGACCGCAGAACGTGGAACAGGTACATGGACCTTTTACGTGCGAGGAAACTCCGGCAGCGCCCGCAACTCGCGGATGTGGCCCGCGTGTGTTTCGGCGTGGCGCGCGTTGCCCATCAGCCATTGATAGCCATCCAGCGGACCGAGCACGCTGTGATCCGTGAAGTGGCTCCGTATATCGTCCTGAGTGCCGCGAGCATATTCGAGGCTGCGCTCGCGCGCGGCCAGAAAAGCAGCCACCGCTTCCGGCAGCGTTGCAAAACGATCGCCCGGGCGCAGCATCTGGGGAGCGTGATTGGCTCCACGCGGAATCGGAGTTTCGCGAATCTTGTTTTCGCGCTCGCGCCGTTCGGCTTCCGTTTCCGGCCGAGCCGGCGTCGCGAGACTGCGTTTGATCATCGCGATCAGCTCATCGTCGGAAACTGCCAGGTGTTCCACGTATTCGAGAATCGACCAGCGATCTGACGCCGGTTTCCAGCGCGCTTGATTCTCGCTGACACCGTCCACCGCGTCGAGCAGCGTTTTGCGGCTTCGATTCAAAAGCCCCAGCGCCTTGTCGCGTTCCAGATCGGTGAGCATACCTAGGCGGACCAGATCGCGGAAAGCGCCCGCTCGAAGTTTCCGCCCAGAATCAGTTGGATATTTGCGGGCGAATATTTCCGCCGCAACAATCCTTCCGTGAGATCGTAAATCTTCTTCGAGTAATCCATTCCGTCCAGATCGTTTTTCCGTTTTGGATGAGCGCTGCTGTCGCGGCCGGCCAGATCGACGTCGCTCCCGAGACCCACGTGCTCGATGCCGGCCAGTTCGACTACATGATCAATATGGTCCAGTACATCTTCGATGGTCGCCGGTCCACCGGGACGAACGAAATAGCGAACCATGGTTACGCCGATCACGCCGCCTTTGGCAGCCACTCGTTGAATGGCTTCATCGGTTTTGCAGCGCGAGCTATTCGGAACCAGCGCGCGGCAATTGGAATGAGTGATCAGCACCGGCTTCTTCGAAGCTTCGATCGCGTCGAGTGTTGTGCGATCCGAGCAGTGCGAAACATCTACTGCCATTCCAACTGCGTTCATGCGATCGAGAATCTGCGCGCCGTATTCGGTTAATCCGGAATCGTTCGCATCCGAGGATCCGCCGCCGATCCGGTTGTGGCAATACGTGAGCTGAGAAATACGCTGGCCGAGACCGTAGAAATAATCCACATCCGCAACCGACCGGAAGTGCATGGAATTTTGCTGACCGATCACGATGCCGATCTTGCCCGTCTTCTTGGCGTTGTCCACGTCGGCCAGCCGGTCAATGCGGAGAAAATCGTCCGGCCGCGCCGCAATCAGCGAATTCCATCCCTGGATGTCCCGCAAGGAACTCTGAAAAACATCGCCCTCGGTGTAGCCGACGGCCGGATGAAAAATGGTGATCCCAGAATCCTTCAACTTTTTAAAATCGGCCGGAAGGAAGCGCGACGGTTCGGCTTGCCAGGCCGAAAGTTTGCGGAAGTCCAGCGTCACCAATCCCAGCATGTCGATCACGGTAGCGGCGCGAACCAGGTTGAGCGTCAGGGCGGAGTATGCGATTTCGCTTTGCGCAAATAGAGCGAAGCGGCCCCGATGGATGAATGGGGCGCCAAAACCAAGCGCCGCGTTTCTCAGGAGAGAACGCCGTGAAATCACAGTGACTGCAAGAAGTCAAAAGTATATCACGTACAATCGGATCGATGACACGAGTTTTGCTGGCGCTGTTGCTGTGGCAAATCGGACCGTTTACGCGGCCCGAGCGGGCCAATCCTGTGATCCAGCCGGACAAGGACTCGGTGTTCCTATGCCCCATCCTGAAGACTCCAGTGCATTGGGAGGCGCTGCATACTTTCAATCCCGCGGCGATTGTTCGCAACGGCAAAATCTACGTTCTGTATCGCGCCGAGGATGACACCGGCGAAATGGACATCGGGATGCACACGTCCCGGATTGGATTGGCCCAAAGCGAGGACGGAATTCATTTCACTCGCCGAGCAACGCCGGTACTTTATCCGGATGAAGATTCACAGAAGGATCGCGAATGGCCCGGAGGCTGCGAGGATCCGCGATTGGTGGAGACCGAAGACGGGACCTACGTGATTACCTACACGCAGTGGAACCGGAAGCGGACCGCGGCGGCCATCGCCACGTCGAAAGATCTGGTGACTTGGACCAAATACGGTCCGGCGCTCGGGGGCGCGAAGTACGCGGAGCTCTCTTACAAATCTGCCGGAATTGTTTCGAGGGTTTCGAAGGGACGGTTGATCGCGACGAAGATCAAAGGCAGATATTGGATGTACTGGGGCGAAGGCACGGTTCGATTGGCCACGTCGGCGGACCTGATCCACTGGGAAGTGGTGGAAGGGCCGGATGGAAACGCGATCGCTGTGCTGGGAAACCGGCCGGGGAAGTTCGATAGCAGCTTTCCTGAAGTTGGACCGCCGCCAGTGGTCACGCGGAACGGAATCGTTGTGATTTATAACGGCAAGAACGATCCGGATCATGGCGATCCCGAATTGGGACCGAATGCTTATGCCGCCGGACAGGCGCTGTTTGCCGCAGACGATCCAACGCGGCTAATTTCCCGCACGGAGAAACCATTCTTCAAACCTGAGATGCCCTTTGAGAAAACCGGCCAGTATGCGGCTGGAACCACTTTCGTGGAAGGTTTGGTTTGTTTTAAGAAGAATTGGTTTTTGTATTACGGGTGCGCTGACTCGTTGGTGGGAGTCGCGGTGTCGCGATGAAAAGGCACCGACTCCCTCACGGTCGCGGTTCGGAGTGCGTTACCGAGCCGCGACCGTAAGGGAGCCGGTGGCGTTCTCGGTTTTTTCACAGATTCGTAAGCGACCGGTGGTCCCCAGTTTTTGTGAACGGCACCGACTCTGTTGAAGACGCCGGTCCACTATGTGCGCACACCTTTCTAACGAATTCCGCGCGTTCACAGGAGTGTGAACGCGGCGCGCAAGAGTGCGTGCGCTACTTCAGGAGCTTGTCGATCTCGGTGAACAAGCCCGGGCCTTCGAAGACGGCGCGGGAATCTTCTTTGTACCCGAAATCGTTGCGGATCATTCCGTGCTGATCGATCAGGAACAGATGCGGGACGTCGATGTGGCCCACGCCGGGCCGGGCGTTCATGTAGGAAATGGTCATTTGTCCCTGATCGCAAACGATGGGGACCGTGATTTTATTTACCGTCCGGTACTTCGTGATGGTTTCCTGATTGTCCGGCGGCAGCACCACCGAGAGCACTTCTACTTTGTCTTTGTACTTCTCCTTTACCGTTTCGAGCGTGGTGGAGAGCAGGCGGCAGTGCGGGCAATTGGTGGACATGATTTCGATGAGCAACACTTTGCCGCGGTAATCCTGCAAGTCGTAGAAGCGCGTGTATTCAGGATCGGGAAGCGCAAAGCCAGGGGCTCGGCGATTGGAGAGTTCGCCCGATGCGAACAAGGAGCACGCGACGACGGCGGTGAGACAGGAAATGCGCAACAGCATAAGGCTTACGTTACCAACTTTCGTAATGATTCTAAAAAAGGAGGACGCGCCACGCCGCGTTCGGTGATGATTGCGGTTACGTAGCGATTCGGCGTGACGTCGAATGCGGGATTTTCCACTGTTGTGCCGTCGGGCGCCATCTGAACGCCGTTGACGTGGGTGACTTCCGCGGCGGCGCGCTGTTCGATGGGAATTTGATCGCCGTCCGGAAGAGTCAGGTCGAGCGTGGAAATTGGGGCTGCGACGTAGAACGGCACGCCGTTTTCTTTGGCCAGCACGGCGACGGAATAAGTGCCGATTTTGTTGGCGACATCTCCGTTGGCGGCGATGCGATCGGCGCCGACCACTACGCATCCGATTCGGCCGGAATGCAGGAAGTGGCCGGCCATGTTGTCCGTGATCAAGGTTGCGGGAATGTGATCATGCTGGAGTTCCCAGACCGTGAGGCGTGCGCCTTGCAGAAACGGGCGCGTTTCGTCGGCAAAGACATCGATCTTTTTGCCTGCGGCGACGGCTGCGCGTATTACGCCGAGCGCGGTTCCGTAACCGGCAGTCGCTAGCGCTCCTGCGTTGCAGTGGGTGAGAACGGTTTTGCCATCCGGAATGAGCGGCGCGCCATTTTTTCCGATGCATTCGTTGATGGCGATATCTTCCAGGCGGATTTGCTGAGCTTCGGCAATCAGTCTCGCGCGAATTTCTTCAATCGGCTTCGCTTGTAGTTCTGAGTACAGGCGGCGCATGCGCTCGATGGCCCAGAACAGATTCACAGCCGTGGGACGGGTGCGCGCCAACGTCTCGCAGATTTCATCAAACTCGGCGGGAGTTTCCGCATGCTGCATGCCGATGGCGACGCCCATGGCGGCTGCGACGCCGATGGCAGGCGCGCCTCGGATGATCATGGAGCGAATGGCTTCGGCGACTTGTTTGTAATCCGTGCAGGTGACGTAGGACTCTTCGCGCGGGAGACGAGTCTGGTCAATCATCACCACGCCGGAGGTGGTCCATTGAATGGTTTCGATCATACGGTTCTGTTTTGCACTAGAAAAGCCGCGAATTGGGTGAGGTTGTAGGTGGAGTGGATGGCCACGGCTGCGGCGGTTGAGCCGGTTCTAAAACGAACCCATCCGAAAACCATGCCGGCGACGGAGATCAGCACGGCGTGCTGCCAGTGCCATCCGTATTCGGGGCCATGCAGACTTCCGAACAAAAGGCCGGTCACGATGATGCCGGTGGCCGGGCCGAAAGAGCGCACGAGCAGCGGCATCAGGAATCCGCGAAAGGCTAGCTCTTCGCAGAGTGGTCCGAGGATTACGACGAAGATGGCGAACAGGATCAACGTGGGGCGGTTTTCCAGCATCTGTTGAAACGGCAGAGGGATTTCGGGGGTCCGGAGCACGTTGCCGAGCAGTCCGACGGTGATGGCGAGCAGAGGTCCGGCGAGAAAACTCGCGACGACGGCGGAGACGGGAAAGGTCCAGCCGAGCGATTTCCAAAATGATTGGCCGTAGCGCAGGTGGAGCAATAAATATAAGGACGTGAAGATGAGCGCGTAGGCGAGCAACTGGGCGAGCAGGGCTTGGAAAGGCTTGCCGAACGGGATGACGCGAGAAAATGCTTTTACTATTAGTGCGGCGATGAAGAGAGATGGGAGGAGGAGGCTGAGGAAGAAGCCTAGGTCCAGGTAGGTCCAAAAAGGGGGCTGGGGGCTCGGGGCTGGGGACTGGGGAAAAGGGGACTCGGGGCTTGGGGCTTGGGGCTGGGGATCGAACGGGGTCATGGCTGCGCCTCGATTAGGGTGGCTGCCAGTAGGGGGATCATTAGTTCGTGGTGGCCGGTGATGGAGTAGCCTTTTCCGCCGGCGTTGGCGTGGGGGCGTTCTACTACGTTTACTTTCGGGCGGTAGTGTTGGAGGAAATCGAAATTAACGGTGGTGAAGTTTGCTAACGGGTTTTTCAAGTTGCGCACTACCGAGACTGCTTTCAGGAAGACTTCTGGTAGTAAGACGGCTGAGCCTACGTTCAGGTAGACGCCGCCGTCGTTCAGTTCCTTGACTAGCGTGCAGAGTAGGCGGAAATCGTGATGGGTGGCGCGGCCGATGTGTGCGCCGTTTGCGGTTGGATGCGTGTGCGGGGTGTCGGTGCCGATGGCGACATGAACTGTTACTGGCGTGGAATTCCGATAGGCTTCGTATTGGAGGCTAAAGGCGGCGAAGCTGGGATCGGCGATTTTTTCCAGGTGACGGCCGATGGCTTCGCCGAAGCCGTATTCGGAATCGAGAGCTTTGTTCATTTCGCGGCCGGTTTCTTCCGCTGTGCCGAAGCGGCCGTCGGGTAGGACTGCTTCTACGTCTTCGCTGGTTTGTCCGGCGATGGCGATTTCGAAATCGTGGATGGAGGCTGCGCCGTTTAGCGCGAATGCGGTTGCGTATCCGCGGCGCATGAGATCGGTCAGGATCGGGGCCAGGCCGCATTTGATTACGTGGCCGCCGAGGCCCCAGAGGATCATTTTGTTGCGGGAACGGGCGGACTGCAGGGCATCGATTACCGCGCGGAAGGAATCGGCGGCTAGGAGGTGCGGGAGGGAGTCTAAAAAAGGCACCGACTCCCTTACGGTCGCGGTTCGGTTGTCGTCGGTGGGGTGGGCGGTGTACGGTTTGGCGAAGTGTTCTACCCTCACTTTGCCGCCGCGATCGTGGATGGAGATTGTGCCCAGGCCGCTGAGATCTAGCGGTTCATACTTGCTCATGCCACTTTTCCGTTTTTCAGAACTTTTTCTAGACGCGTGGGCGGTGTGGCTTTTCTTGAAGCGCAGGATTTGTTCGGGAGTGCCGGACGCTACTACGCTGCCGCCTTTTTCGCCGCCTTCGGGGCCCATGTCGATGATGTGGTCGGCCGATTTTATTACGTCCATCTGGTGTTCGATCACAATGACAGTATTGCCCAGATCCACCAGGCGTTGGAGCACGTCGAGCAGGCGGCGGACATCCTCGAAGTGGAGGCCCGTGGTAGGTTCATCCAGAATGTAGAGCGTCCGGCCGGTCTGGCGCTTGCTTAGCTCGCGCGCCAGCTTGATGCGCTGGGCTTCGCCGCCGGATAACGTTGTGGACGATTGTCCGAGGTGAATGTAGCCCAGGCCGACATCGTAGAGTGTTTGCAGCTTGGCCTGGATCTGTGGAATATTTTCGAGAACCGGGAGGGCTTCTTCCACGGTGGCCGCGAGAAGATCGGCGATGGAATAGCCTTTGAATTTTACTTGCAGCGTTTCGCTGTTGTAGCGGCGGGCGCGGCAGACGTCGCAGGTGACGTAGACGTCCGGCAGGAAATTCATTTCGATGCGCTTGAGGCCATCACCCTGACACGCTTCGCAGCGGCCGCCCTTCACGTTGAAGCTGAAGCGTCCGGGCTTGTAGCCGCGTTCGCGCGACTCCGGCAGCATGGAGTAGAGATCGCGAATTGGCGCGAACACGCCGGTGTAGGTGGCGGGATTCGAGCGCGGCGTGCGGCCGATGGGCGATTGATCGATCTCCACTACTTTATCGATGTGCTTCAAGCCTTCGATGGAATCGTGCAGGCCGGGATTGTCGTGAGATCCGTAGATTTCTTTGGCTAACGCGCGATAGAGGATATCGTTCACCAGCGTGGATTTTCCGCTGCCGGATACGCCGGTGACAACGATCAAGCTGCCGAGCGGGAATTCCACCGTGACGTTCTTGAGATTATGCTCGCGCGCGCCGTGGACGATTAGCTTTTCGCCGCTGCCGTGACGCCGGCCAGAGGGGGCCTGGATGCTGAGTGCGCCGGAAAGATATTGGCCGGTGAGAGAGGCGGGATTCTTGCGAATTTCGGCGGGCGTACCAGATGCCACCAAGCCGCCGCCCAGCCGTCCGGCGCCGGGTCCAAGATCGATGACGTAATCGGCGCGATCGATGGTTTCGGCATCATGCTCGACTACCAGGACGGTGTTGCCGAGATCGCGCAGGCGGGTAAGAGTGTCGAGCAGGCGTTCGTTATCGCGCGCGTGGAGACCGATGGATGGTTCGTCGAGAACGTAAAGCACGCCGCGCAGCTTGGATCCGATTTGCGTGGCCAGGCGAATTCGTTGCGCTTCGCCACCGGAGAGCGTGGCGGCGGAGCGGGCGAGACTGAGATAGTTGAGGCCGACGGCGGTGAGAAATTCCAGGCGATTGCGAATTTCATCCACCACACGGCCGGCGATTTGATGCTCGCGTTCGTTGAGTTTCCATGTCTTGACCGTGGCGAGTGCGCGATCAATGGATTGCTCGGTGACGTCGGCGAGACCGGCGCCTTTCACGCGAACCGCAAGACTGCTGGGCCGAAGACGGCGGCCGTGGCAATCCGGGCATTGGGCGGGAGACATGTAGTCCATGAGCCAGTCGCGATAGGCGGGGCTGGAATCCTGAAAGGTTTCATCGAGTGCTTTGAGGATGCCGGGGAATTCTTTGTCGCCTTCGATGAGCTGCTGGCGGGCGCGCTTGGGCAGCTCTTCGAACGGCTTGTTCAGATTGATGCGCAGACGCGAGGCAGCTTCGGTCACCACTTCATTCATGTAGGAAGAACTGGCGCCGGGTCCGAGGCCGCCGTCGAACAGCGGCTTGGAGGGGTCGACGATGATTTTCGCCGCATCGAAGCTCCAGGTGTTACCCAGGCCGTGGCAGGTTTCGCACGCGCCGAAAGGGCTGTTGAAAGAAAAAGAGCGAGGCTCGAGTTGGGGGACACTGGTTCCGCAGTTGGGGCAGGCGAGCTTTTGCGAGTAGAGTTTTTCTTCGCCATTGACGACGGCGACGATCACGAGTCCATTGGCAAGCTTGGCGGCGGTTTCGAGAGACGCTTCGATGCGCTTTTCGCTGCCGGGCTTGAGGGGGAGGCGATCGATGACCACTTCGATGGTGTGATTCTTGCGGCGGTCGAGCGGGATCTCTTCGTCGAGCGAGTGCAGAACGCCGTCGATGCGGGCGCGCACGAAGCCCTGGCGCGCGAGCTTTTCGAGATCCTTCTTATACTCGCCTTTGCGGCCGCGCACGATGGGCGCGAGGATCATGATGCGCTCGCCTTGGGGGATGGTCAGGATCTGCTGCAGGATCTGCTCGCTGCTTTGGCGCGAAATTTCGATGCCGCAGGTGGGGCAATGGGGGACGCCGATGGAGGAGTAGAGGACGCGAAGGTAGTCGTATATCTCGGTAATGGTGCCGACGGTGGAGCGGGGGCTGCGGTTGGTGGTTTTCTGCTCGATGGAGATGGCGGGGCTGAGCCCATCGATGGAATCGACTTCTGGGCGCTCCATTTGATCCAGGAATTGGCGCGCGTAGGGGGAGAGGGTTTCGACGTAGCGGCGCTGGCCTTCGGCATAGATGGTGTCGAAGGCGAGGGAGGATTTGCCGGAGCCCGAGAGTCCGGTGATGACGGTGAAGGTGTTGCGGGGGATTGCGACGTCGATATTTTTGAGATTGTGCTGGCGGGCGCCGTGCACGGTGATTTGTTTCAACATTGCGGGGAAGCTTTAGTTTAGCAAGTCGTTTCTCGTTTCTCGTTTCTCGTTTCTGGTTCGTGGCTTTTTCGGCGCATCTGGGGATTCTTGTGTTTCGAGTAGCGGTGGGTTTAAGTGGCTTATTTTAAGATGGTTAGTGGAGATTTTCACAGGGCGGAGGGGTTGGTTTTTTGCGATGCGCCATTTTTTCGCCCCGGGGTGCAGCGCGAGGCCAACCAACCTCGCGGAGGATTGAATTGCCGCACCCCGTCGCCAGTCACAGAATAGGCGGTGCGGAGTTGAGTGCGAGTGGGGGCGGGAAGGGTCGCGGTCCGTTGGTTGTTTGTTTTGGATGGTTTGGGGGTTTTCGGATTATTTGGGAGTGTGGTGACTATGGATTTGCGATATGCAGCGCAATGGTGCGATCTGGAATTCCTTCCCTGCGGTGAGTCAGGAAGCGTATTGTCGCGATCAGGGATCCTAGCGTCCAGGCCGAGCATGTTGACGCCATGGCGTCGTCCAGCGTCATGGGCCCATCGGTCAGATCTGTTACTGGATCGAAACGCATTGGGACGTAGGGACTGATATCCGCCAAGAGTTCGTCGGCTTGCTCCGCGTTGGCGGTATCAAAGATAATTCCGAGGCGACGGTCTGCGATTTTTGCGCGCGCTCCGGGGAGGGCACGAAAAGCGCGGAGACGATCCTCGGCGATGGCCTGGGATGGATACTCGAACACGATCCGGATCATGGCGCCACTTGGGGTTTCGAAGCGTGCCACGCGGCCTCGCCCGCCCAGGCTGAAACCTGCGGCGCCAGGAGGTACGCGAGCGGCGAATTTTGCCAGGCTTATCGGACCGAGCAGGATGCGTTCGGACGATTCCACCATGTATCCGCAACATTCGTCGATTGGCGGGTCGGTTTGATCAAGACCGGGAAGGTGATCCAACATTGCCCTCAGAGCGGATGTCGAAGGCGCGGAGCCTCGGAAGCGGAAGATGTAGTTGTTTCGTGCGAGGACGGTGATGCCGCCGGCGAGAGAAGCATAGGTCTGTCCAAAGCGACCAGAGACCTCGGAGTACGCAGCCAGTTGAGATCCAACTGCTCCTTGCGGGCGGAGATAAAGATAGGCGGCATGGGCGCCTTCCGAAGAAGCGAAGTGGTATGCATCGGAAAGCATTTTGCAACCTGCGGAGTCGACGTAGGGTGTGTGATCGACCGTGCGGAGCCCATATTCGTTGAGGAGTTTGAAATCCACCGGCGCGGAGGGCGCCTTACCGGACAGCGCGAGCGCTGCGAGTCCCGATAAGAACAGAAGTTGGTGGGCGGCCATAATCTTTTGGACACCGGCGCCACGGGATTTGTTCGGAAAATCGGGAATTGAGTATCCTGTCACCGGATTTTTGTATGATCGGGGTATGAAATTGCGCTCTGTTTGCATGCTGATTGCCGGGTGTGCGTGGGGAGCTACTTATTCCAAAGACGTGGCTCCGATTCTTAACCGGCATTGCGTGGAGTGTCACCGGGCGGGCGAAGTGGCGCCGATGGTGTTCACCAGTTACTCGGCGGTGCGGCCGTGGGCGAAGGCGATTAAAGAGAAAGTGGTGACGGCTGCGATGCCGCCGTGGCTGGCGGATCCGCACGTGGGCCAGTTCAAGAACGATCGGCGGTTGGCGCAGAGCGAGATCGAAACCGTTGTGGCTTGGGTGAACGCGGGTGCGCCTGAAGGCGACGCGAAGGATCTGCCGGCGGCGCCGCATTTCCTGGATGGCTGGAATATTGGGAAGCCGGATTTGATTATTGACTATGGGAAGGATTTCGATGTGCCGGCGTCGGGCGTGGTGGAGTATAAATATTTCGTGGTCCCGACCAATTTCACGGAAGACAAGTGGATTGAGGCGGCGGAGATCCGGCCACAACATCGGGGAGTGACGCACCATATCAATGTGTTCGTGGTGCTGCCCGGAGAAAGCGTCACAAATGGGGCGCTGCTGACGGGCTATGCTCCCGGCGTGCCTCCGCTGCGTCTAGAACCTGGGACAGCAATGCTGGTCAAGGCGGGATCGTCGCTGCTGTTTCAGTCGCACTATACGCCGAATGGCACGCAGGTAAAGGACCGGTCGTTCGTGGGGCTGCGGTTCGCGAAACGGGCGCCGGCGTTGCGTTCCATTACCGATCGCGCGTACAACTCACGGTTCCGCATTCCTCCGGGGGATCCGAATTATGAGGTGAAATCGAGTTGGACGGCGAAGGAGGATGCGGATCTGTTCGGGCTGATGCCGCACATGCATTTTCGCGGGAAGGATTTCCGGTACACAGTGGTGTATCCGGATGGGCGAGAAGAGGTGATTCTGAGTGTGCCGAAGTACGACTTCAACTGGCAATTGGGATATGAGTTGAAGACGCCGCTGCATTTGCCGAAGGGGACGAGGATCGATTGCGTGGCGCACTTTGACAACTCGCCGAATAACAAGTGGAATCCGGATCCCACGAAGGAAGTGCACTGGGGCGATCAGACGTGGGATGAGATGATGATCGGATTTTTCCTGTACAAGGTTCCGGTGACCAGCGTGGTGCAGGCGACGAGCGAGTAGTAGAATAGGGAAGTACACATCAACGAGATTGGGCGGCTAGCTCAGCTGGGAGAGCGCTGCGTTCGCAATGCAGAGGTCGGGGGTTCGATCCCCCCGCCGTCCACCAAATACTTCCATTGCCGGCCGAGTTGAAATCCGAACCCCACCGGGGCGGCTGGCCCATTGTGGCTTTCGCCATCGCCGCCGCTTTCTTCGTGGTGGCCGCGGCGGCGATCTGGTTCAGCATCCATCGGGCGGCACAGATCGATCGCGCGAGTCTGCACGATCGCGAGACGGCCAAAGAGGTGGAAACGACCGGAGACATTCTCGAAGCCGGCCGCCTTCCGTTACCTGACTTCGTGAAGGATCTCACTCCGCCCGGGCAGGCGATGATGAGTGAACTCATCTCGCCCGTTGCAACCGGGGTGATGAGTGGGCGGCCCACTTTTCGATGGAAGCGGCTGGAAGGAGATTGGACGTATCAGGTCCGCGTGTTTCGTCCGGGATCGGATTTGGCGGCGGAGAGCGGCGAAATATCCGGTTCGGAGTGGACTCCCGAGACAGAACTGCCGTCCGGGATCACATATCAGTGGCAGATTCTCGCCCAGCGCGGATCGGAGCGCCTGACGTTTCCGCAGCCTCCGCAGTCGCCGCCGCGATTCCGCGTGATAGACCAAGGCGCAGCGGCGCGACTTCGACAACTGGCTGAAAGGCGCGGCGGTGTTCACCTATTGCTGGGCATCGAATACGGCAAAGCGGGCCTGATCGAGGACGCCAGGCGCGAATTGCGAGCCGAACTCAAGAGCAGCCGGCATACCGAAGCGGTGGAGCGGCTGATCCGAAGTCTGGATGCCAATTAAAACTAATCCACTATCCCATTCCGCGCTGCGAATCGGACCAAAGCTCCCACGCTGTGAAGATTGAGCTTTTCCATGAGGCGTGTCCGGTGGCCATCCACCGTATAGATGCTCAGATTCAGGTTCGTGGCGATCTCCTTATTCGTATTGCCTTCCGCGATTTGCCGCAGCACCTCCCGTTCACGCGCTGTGAGCAGGTCTAAGGGATTGGTGGCGTATTTGCGGTAGTCCTTGAGAACGGCTCCAGCCACCTCCGCGCTCAGGTAGCTGTTGCCTTCGGCAACGGCGCGGACGGCGGCAAGAAGATCGATGTCCGCGGACTCTTTGAGCAGGTAGCCTTCCGCACCGGCTCGCAGCACCTCGCGCACGTACACCGCGTCGCGATGGACACTCAGCGCCAGCACGCGGGTGAATGGCACCGCCTCACGGATTCGCCGGGTGGCTTCGATCCCGTTCAGTTCCGGCATGGTTATGTCCATTACCACAACATTGGGCTTCAGCGTTTTCGCAAGTTCCACAGCATCGCGCCCGTCGCCGGTTTCTCCCACTACTTCCATGTCGTCCTGCGATACCAGGATGAGCCGGAACCCCTGGCGAACCATTTTATGGTCGTCAGCCAACAAGATGCGGATCTTTTGCTTCATTCTTCTTGGCCTCCCGGGGAACCCAAACTTGAATCGCTACCCCTTGTTCGGGTTTGCTACGGATGGTCAATTCCCCTTTTGAACTCCTGGCCCGGGCACGCATGCCGCTCAGGCCCAGCGCATCTTTTCGGATTTCGGCGCGAGAAGGTAATCCTTTCCCATTATCGGCGATCAACAACACGATGCGATCTTTATCTTTCCGAAGTTCGATCTTCACAAGGGAGGCGCCGGAATGCCGGGCAACATTTGTTAAAGCTTCCTGGGCAATGCGGAACAAGTGGGTCTCGCTCTCATCATTCAGCCTTCCCTTGAAAGTTGACGAATACTCCACCTGGATTCCACTGCGATCCGCAAAGCGATCGCAGAGCCAGTTCAACCCGGAGTCCAGGCCAAAATCGTCCAGAATGGTCGGGCGCAACAGCTGAGAAATTTCATGAACGCTGCGAATGGAATCCTTCAACAACTGGCCACAGTCCTGCAGCCAGACCGTGTCTATGCAGGGAGCGCCGGCGTGCCTGGTGAGGTTGATTTTGAGCGCGGTCAAGGATTGGCCAAGTTCATCATGCAGTTCGTGGGATAGCCGCCGGGCCAGAACTTCCTGATTCTCCAGAAGTTGCCAGGAGCAGCGGTTCAGGTCTTCGGACTGTTGCGCCATTTTGAAATAGAGTCTGGAAGAGCTTCGCAACACCAGAAATACGCAGAGCTCAGGCCAGCACAATCGAGGCCCCGAGGAGAGCAAGGTCCTGCCTGGTCTGAGTGTCCGACAGAGCCTCGATTTGCTCCTTCACATGGCGGGACCTGGACTGGCGGACCCCAATCAATTGCGCCACGGCACTTACAGTTTCTTGATGCGTGCGGAAGAGTTCCGGCGATTTGTGAGGTTGGCCGCGCGGGAGCGACAGCACTCTGCGCGCTTCTTTACAGAAGCCGGCCACTGCGGATTCCAGGCGCTCCCAGACTTCGCGCTGAGGATCATGCGTAGCGACGCGCGGGAAAATTCCGCGGATCTTGGTCTCAGCATTGTCGAGCTGATCCCGCATCTGCGCTGGATTCCCGGAATCGGGTCCAGCGGCTAAAAGGTAAAAAATTGCATTCAGAGCTCCCTGCTCGCGTTCCACTTGGTCCACCAGTTCGATCTCGGTGGATTCGTATTGCGCGAGTTCGGATGCGGTGGCTTTGATCGATTCGACGCTGAGAAACCCGACCAGCCCGTCCGCTACCAGCAGCAGGATCATCAGCGTGAATCCTGCTCCCAGCAATCTCTTTACGGAGCGGTTGCCATCTTCGTCGTATACCATCGTGCCCCTACCTTATCAGGCGCTTGAGGGTCTGTGAAAAAACCAAAAAGGCACCGGCTCCCTCACGGTCGCGGCTCGGTAGCGCTCTCCAAACGAGTTGATGGCACGCTTAGATCGTAATCCCAACCTCGGAACTTTCCAAGTCCCCCTGTTGGTTCGGCCAGATTAACAGTGTGTTTCCGGTCTATCAATTTGATGCGTTCTCGTTGAAGCTGGCTGAGTGCACCGTAACTTCAATTCTCCACGACCGCGGGTGCATTAATCCTACGTAGTTCGGAGTCCACTTATGCGTTATCTGCAATTCCTGACCCTTGCTGTCATTTCACTCGGAAGCATCGCGCTGGCCTATGAGCCAGTGCCCGTGAAAGTAGACATTTTCAGCACTCTGGCGCTCGGAGGGGGACACAGTTTTCTGCACCTCCAGAGCTCGGAAGACAATCAAGTTACCCTGCTCCTTTCTGTTGGGCCCCTTTCCAGCATCAATTTCGCTTCCAAGCGCATCACGCTAGCCGGCCATGGATCGATGGATGTAGATCTTGGAGTCCTCAATTTCCCCACGGGACAGCAGACCTTTCACATCATTTCCCGCGTTTTTGACGGCACTCAGAATCTTGCGATCGGCATCGGCCCGTTTTTGATGGAGCCACTTCAGGTTTCCCCCACGGATATTACAAAGATTTCCTACGAAGATGCGTTCCTTACCAAGCGCTTGGTGGTTCCGGACGCCAGCAACTCAGGCACTCCCGACATCGACTTGGGCGGTGGCGTCCACGAACACAGGGGAATCGCCGCGTTGGCGTTTGGCTCTTCGTTAGTCGGCAGCGGCGTGGCCGGCAAGAACTACAACTTTGGATTCTCACCGCTCGCCATAGCGAATGCGTTTCCGTGCTTGCAACTCATCAGCCCGAGTTGCAGAACCAGTCTCAACCAGCTCGGCACGGGGGATGGCAACGCGAAGGGAACGCCAGCGAATGGAAACAGCACGTCATCGTTAAGTGAACGCTCCGTGTCGAGTGTAGTCTTGCACCCGCGGGACGTCGCAAACGGGTTTACGATTCAGGGAAAGTTCTTCCTAAAGCTGCCGGGTCCGGTGTATCAGGGCGCATGGGCGTGGGAGGCGAGGGCCTGGCAGAACGTGGCTGGCTTTTGGTTCTTTCTTGGCTGGTCTTATGTGGGTGGCGATGGAAGCTGGTCTATTCCCGTCTTCCCCATCTCGGGATCCACCGTACGGATCGAGTATCAGGCGGCCAACCGCTTTGTCCAACTGCAAGACGCGTCGGCCAACGTTTACACGTGGGGAGATAACTGGACGCTCACCGGTCCTGTAACCGATATTGGCGGGCGAGCTGCGGACTTCACCGTGAATGGAGACCTGCCCGGCATGGACAAGCTCTATGTGGGCGCCACGGACGAATGGGTGAAATTTTACAACAACGGCATGAATGCGCTGCGCGATCAGCCCATTGAGGTGACATACCCCAACAGCCTGGCTTCCGGCAAATGCACATCGACAGACAACAGCACGCCTCCCAAGACGATTCCATGGTCGTGCAGCCAATCGGCGGACGGAAAGATCTGGATCATTCCCGCGCACGGCGATAAATCCGTGGTGCAGCACGAGATTGCGCACAGCATCAATAGCTATTACTGGAATGGGACATTGGCGCCCGGTTCAGGCGGAAAGCACGGCCTGACCAACTGCTATAACAACGGGATCGGGCTCATTGAAGGTTTCGCAGACTTCATGCCCTACTGGGTGCAGTTCGACCGCACCGCGTCCTCACCGGTTGCTTCCTACTACAACATCAGCGCTGAAACCCTGCCGAGCAACACATGCGCCGGACAGACCAACGAGATGCGGATCGCCGCGACGTTCTGGGACACGTACGACTACTGGAATGACGGGTCAGATGTGAACAGCAAATACGACAGTCTCTTTTACACGAACCAGGCAGCGATGATTTCTCTGTTCTTGAACAACAAGAAAGACACCATGAACGATTATCTGGACGTCATGAAGAGTGGCCAACCAGACAGCGTCAAAACTCAATTCGAACGAATCTTTCGGCTGAACACGATCATTAACTAACCAAATTTATGCCCAAAAATCAATTCATCCACGGTCTCGCGGCGGTATTGCTATGCGCCGGTTTCGCGGCTCCGGCACGCGCGGATTTCGTCGCCATTTCGGATCCCAACGCTGCCTATCTCGCAGCAACCACGAAATTGGAGGTTACCGGGAGCGAGTTCGACAGTGTGACGTCTCTCAGCGATGGCTCCCAGACGGCAACCTTTTACATTGCTCCCATTTCCTCCCCCAGTGCTCTGACAATCTTCGACGTCGGCAGCGGATGGGACGGTTGGTCGTCTCCGCCGGCCTCGGAGAGCGACACACCGCGTGTTCTGGGCGTGACCTCGCAGTTGGAAATCGTCCTGGACACTCCGTCCTTGGTATTCGGATTTGAAGCGGAACCGAATCTGTTCGGATTGCACACGATCGAGGCGGATTTCTATGGTGGAGGGGTTTTCCGAGGCTCCATCATCCGGGACGTGGAAGGCGATAGCGGGGCCCGCTTATTCGCCGGCTATAGCAGCCTGGGGATCGACGACGTACAAATCACGAGCGCGGACGAATTCGGGATCGCCCAGCTACGCTACGGCAACACATCCCCGGTTCCAGAGCCAAATTCGGTTCTCTGGTTGGCAAGTGCCGCAGTCGCGCTGTTCTGGTACGGCTCACGGCGATCGGCTGCTTCGCGTCCAGTACCTCACGGGAAGTGAATGTCGTACTCCGCGCAACGGCTGGTTTCGACGATCGGAGTGTGCCTGATCGGAACGGCGCTCGCGAACGAACCGTCGCCCGCGAATGTCGCGATCAGCACCAACCTGGTTCTCAAGGGAGACAGTTTTGTTCACTTGAAGAACCAGGAGCGCGAATCGATGGTCCTGGAGGTTTCGCCAGGACCACTCTCCAATCTGCAGTTTCCCTCGAGGCGTGTGACGCTTCGAGCCGGCGCGGCCGCCGACGTCAATCTGGGCAGGTTGAGTTTTCACGCAGGACGCCAGAGGCTGCACATCATTTCCAAGGTCTTCGACTCGAAGGGTGCCCCCGCCGGGATGGGTCCGTTCTTGCTGGAGTGGCTGGCGGTCTCGGCCACTGGGATCCAAAAGGTCCGGGATGAGGACCCTTCCGAGTCGAAGGAAAAATCACGATGAATTTAGCGCTGTTTTAAGGAGGAAGTAGATGCACTCGCGAACTTATCAAATTGCAATGATAGCCGCTCTCTTGGTGGCTCCCGTTTCGGCCGACACGCTATTTTTTAGCACTGGCAATCCGGACGGCAAGATAGCAGTGGCATCCCGCCCTGATACGGCTGGGAAGTTCGAGATTGAAACGGCCGATGATTTTGTGCTGACCTCGGATACCAGCATCTCCAGCGCGACATTTACCGGCCTTTTGACCGGCAACAAAACCGTCAGCGATGTCGGCGATGTACGGGTTGAAATCTATCGCGTGTTTCCGCAGGATTCGGACGTCAACAGAACATCCGGCGCCCCGACGTTCTCCACTACCCAGGTTCCAACCAGGGTCAACTCGCCTTCGGACATTGCATTCGCAGAACGGGATAGCTTATCCAACCTGACTTTCTCGACCACGGACCTCGGTTCCTTTAGCGCGTTGAATTCCGTGCAGCCTGGAGGAATTAGCCAAGCCTCCGGGGGTGACGGCGCGCTCAGCGGCGAGGAGGTGGGGTTCAAGGTCCAATTCACAACTACCTTTAACTTGCCGGCCGGCCACTATTTCTTCGTGCCGCAAGTGGAGGTTGCGGGCGCCGACGGAAACTTTTATTGGCTCTCCGCACCCAAACCGATCGAGTCGCCGGGAACGCCATTTCCAGCCGGCTTCACAGACTTGCAGGCTTGGACTCGTGACGAGGGCCTGGATCCCGACTGGCTGCGCGTTGGTACAGACATCGTGGGCGGAAGCTCACCCGTGCCAACGTTCAACATGGCGTTTTCGCTGAATGCCGCGCCGGTGCCGGAGCCATCCAGCATTTTACTTTTGGTCTCAGGATTTCTGGCGATTGTGTGCTTGAGCCGGAAAAAGTCATCCGTGGGCTGAGGGGGGTGCGGGGAAAAGGGTCGGAGGCCCTTGTCCCTGCCTCAGCACACGTGGCCCCGGAGCGCCAATAGCGCTCCGGGATCAAAACCTGGAACTCAGTCGCTCGCGGGACGCGGAGGATTCGCCCAGTGACCGGACTCGTCTGTTCCACTGACGACCACGCCTTTTGCATTCCATCCGAGTTCCGCGCGGACGCTGGTTGGACAATAACGCAGTGTCAGACCGCAGCGCCGCCGCTTAGACTGGTTTGGTTCCGAACCATGCAACAACAGGTCGCTATGAATGGAAATCTCTCCCGCCTTGAGTTCGTCATCGATGGGCTGGCCGAAGTTTTCGGCCCCTGTCACGGTTTGATTCAAGACGTTGGTCTCATCGTTTTCGCCCAGCGTGTACGTGAGGTGTCCCAGAAGATGCGAACCCGGGATGAATCGCATGCACGCGTTCTCCACGTCGGCGTCGTCGATCGCAAGCCACGCGGTTACTGTCTTTGAATCCGAAAGCGGCCAGTAGCTGGAGTCCTGATGCCATGACACGCGCTTCCCGTCGCCCGGCAACTTACAAAAGAAGTGGGAACCCCAGCCGATCACGTTCTCGCCGAGCAGGTCTTTCACCATGGCTACGATGCGGGGATTCGTCAACAGATCGTAAACGCGGGCATGGCGCAAGTGCGCCGTGACGATGGAATAGCTGTCGCCGCCTGCCGCCAGTGTCCGGGCCAGCAAGTCATCGAAGTAACGGCGGATGTCCGTGATTTCCGCTGGGCTGAAGATCCGAATCGGCGCCAGATAGCCGTTCCGATTGAAAGTCGCGATCTGTTCGATCGTTAGGGTCCTGGGATGTTCCGTGGTGGTGGGATGAAATCGCAGGTCGCGGTGCGTGGTGCTCAACTCGTCCGTGGTCGGCACGAGCTTGGCTGTTGGTGAGGCGTCCATTGTTTGGCGGTTCCGTTTCCGATTGTACTATTGGGACGGCCGCCGTGGCCGCTGCGCTAACGGGTCCGCCGCGACGTCAGGAGATTGCCTTCCGCCTACGGATGCGGATCGTCATCCCTGCCAGCGCGCCGCCTAGAAGAAGCACATAGGAGGGTTCGGGCGCGGCGCTTGGATTCAGATCGTGCGAGCTACTCAAAAACGCGCCGCCGGAGGGATTGGCAAAATCGGTGAGAAAAAAGTCATCGATAACGCCCATTAGTTGCGCTGAACCAATGTTGTTCCCATCCTGTAATTCATCGACTCTAAGGGTCAGCAGGGGAAGCCCTGTCATCGGGTTGACTAAGGGCTGATCAGTGGCTGGGTTAATCACTTCGAGAAAATCGGCATTTTGCATGTCGGTCTGGTTTACGAAATCGTTGGGTGTCAGCCTCATCCGGATGATTACGTCGTTCGTTTGATTGTTTAGAGGGGCGTCATCTGAGTGCGTTGTCAGTTGGAATCCAAAATCGGCGTCGCCCGACCAGATGCCATTTTCGAATGTCACGGTGCCGAGTAAGTACGGCGTGACGGGGCCGGAGACGTGCACCGTTTGCGGAGCAGCCGGCGTAAACTGGAGTTCGTTCGGAGTGTTTTGAGGTCCTCCGGTGAATTGCAGGTTATAGAAGTCAACTGTCTGCTGTGGCGTGGGGAATGCTACGTTCGCGATGCCCGCAGGGGTGCCACAGCCTGCGTCTGGACAAACGGAAGTGCCATTGATAAACGATTGAGTTCCAGCCGCGGGGCCGAGGACTACGCCCTGAAACGAGGTGAATCCCCCTGTCACGCTGACGACCAGATCAGCGTGTGCAGGCGGGGTAAGGACCGCCCCTAAGAATACAAGCGCAATCCTGGGCGCCCCAAGGAACCTGGTCATATCGATGTTTCTCCTTTGCCTCGTGCAATTCTGGTCAATCTGATCCAGTGCGCCGCGTCAGGGATCTGGGTGTGCAGGCGCCCAGGGTTCGGTTTCGCTTCCAGATCATCACGCTAACAGCCAGCCCGAGGACGATGGTCGTCGAGGGCTCGGGCACGGGGCTGGTGGAGGGAGGCGTAACGCCGACCGCGGCAAAGGACGGGGCCAAGAAAACCCCACCGGTTGGATTGTCGAAACCCACAATATTTAACGGTGAGTCGACTTGCCCCATCACATCCACGGAACCCAAGTTGACCTGCCCGGCAGCGCCGATTTCGTAAACACCGATAATGCCAAGTTTCGGATGATTTTCAAGGTAGAAATAGTCGGCGTTCTGTTGATCTGTATTTGTGGTTTCAAACTTTGTGCTAACGTAAACGACCGTGTCGGAGTATGTGGCGTCGATAATCACGCCGCTTGCCGGATCGGGATACGCGTAATTGATTTGAAAGTTGAAGGAGGCCGGGGCGTCGAAAAAGAAAGCGCCATTCACGAAGCTCAATGTTCCAATTTTGAACGGTACCCCTGGGGTAACACCGCCGCTACACAAGGGACACAAGGGAGTGAACTGGACTTGGTTCAGCGCCTCCATATCGCCTCCCGTAATCACGTCGAAGAAATCCAGGCTCGGCACTCCTGGGGAATAGGTTTCGGAACCCAATCCCAATCCGATCCCCGTCCTTAGCGGAGGCTGATCTATGGTCCCCGGCGTCACCGGGACGATAAAGCAATTCGTACAAGCCGCGCCGGTCGGCTTCACAACGGTGACGAAGGAAGTGCCATCTGTGGCCGGCCCCGAATATTGAGTGAAGAATCCGTCACCGTTGATGGTTACGGTTTCGGCATAGATGCCACTGCCACCTAGAAGCAGTGCCAGTGCTGCCATTCGCCTGAACCGAGCCAGAAACAAGTCCGCTCCAAAGAACCGTCTTCTCATTGGTTAATTGCCTTTCGATCCGGAATAGGAATGCCCGATTGTTGTCATGCGATTGATAAAGCCTCGTGCAATTCTGGTCAATCACTCTGGCTCGCGCAAGGCTTCCGCGATGATTTATTGGTGAACCAGCTAAAATGATGTGAGAACAAGCCTTAGATGGGGAGGTGAACTCCCTGGAAGGGTGTTACACTGTTTCCCACAGGAACGTTACCGTGAGCCAGAAATCGCCGCCCGCCCCCTCCTCCCCGGGTGTCATCCGGTTCCCGCCATTCGAGGTCGATTTGCGAACCCGGGAGCTGAAGAAAAACGGCGTCAAGGTGAAGCTCCAGAACCAGCCTTTTCAAATCCTTCAGATGCTGCTGGAGCGCGCCGGCGAAGTAATCACGCGCGAAGAAATCCGGAGTAGGATCTGGCAGGCGGATACTTTCGTTGATTTTGATCACAGCGTGAACACCGCCGTCAAAAAATTACGGCACGCCCTGGGAGACCGGGCTGAAAATCCTCTATTTATCGAGACTTTACCGCGTCAGGGTTTTCGCTTCATTGCCGCGGTCGGGGAACCGGTAAAAACGGCCGTGGATACCGGCACGCTGGCCACCTCCGCTCCCGAAAAGCACCTTGCCCGCCGCGTGCCACGGCTGTTTATGGCGGGGGCCGCGGCCCTGGGCGTGGTTGCGTGCGGGCTCTTCTTGATCCCGCGTGTTACCAAATTCCGCGGGCAGGGCCTTTCGCCGGCGCTGGCAGCGAGCGCCATCCGTTCTATAGCGGTTTTGCCACTGGTCAATGCATCTTCCGATCCGAACCAGGAGTACTTCAGCAATGGCATGACTTCCGAGTTAATCACCGATCTTGCCCGGTTCAGCAAGCTAAAAGTAATTTCTCACACATCGGTAAATCGGTACAAAGAAACCAAGCATCTTCTACCGGAAATCGCGCGCGAACTTGGCGTGGACGCTATTGTGGAAGGCACAGTGGTGCGCTCGGGCGATCGAGTTCGGATCACGGCGCAGTTGATCGACGCTCGCACCGATCGCCACCTCTGGGCCAACAGCTATGAGCGCGATTTTCGGGACATACTGCCGCTCGAAGCCGAGGTGGCGCGGCAAATCGCGACCGAGATTGGAATTCACCTGACCGCCAGCGAACAAGCCCGTCTTGCGACTAACCGCGTTGTGGATCCCGCCGCGCATGAAGCCTACCTGAAAGGCGCCTTCCACTGGCGCCAGCTGACTTGCGCCGGCTTCAGCAAGGCGCTGGAGTACTTTCAAGAGTCTATAGCTAAGGACCCAAATTTTGCCTCCGCATACGCGGGCGCTGCAGATGCGCACTTTAACCTGGCTGATTGGGGTTGCACGCCACAGGAGCAGGCGTTCCAAAAGTCCAAAGCCGCAGCCTTGAAGGCCGTGGAACTCGATCCCGGCTCGGCTCAGGGACACTCCATCCTAGGCGATCTCGCATTTTATCGCGAGTGGGACTGGCGGAAGGCCGAAAAGGAGTACAAACAGGCCATCGATCTCGACGCGAACGACGCCAGCATCCATGCCGCCTACGCTGTATTTCTGACGGCTACCAACAGGCAGGACCAGGGATTAAGCGAGATGACACAAGCACGAGCGGCCGATCCGGTTTCGGAAATGACGAATGTGATGAGCGCTTACCTGTTCTATCTCGACCATCGGTACGATCAGGCCATCGCCCAGGCAAAAAAGACACTGGAACTTTACCCGAGATCGGGCTCAGCCTACTATTGGCTCGGCCAATCCTATGAAAGAAAGGGCCTGGACAAGCAAGCGGTAAGCGCCTACCTGAGTCCGCCGCCGCCGAGTGATGCCAAACTTGAGAAAATAGAATCCTGGCGTGACCGGAACAAGCAATCTCTGCGCGGTTTCTGGCAAAAACAACTCGAGACGAAAGCCTGGAACCACCCGGTGGAAGCCTGCTGGCAAACTCTGATCTACGCACACTTGGGCGATAAGGAAAGAACTCTTCAGCTTCTCGAGTGGGGTTTCCAGCATCACTGCGATGGATTGCAATTCTTGACGGTGGAACCAATCTACGATAATCTCCGGGACGATGCCAGATATAAGTCGCTCGTTTCCCGGCTCGGCCTGGGAAGTACCGGTCAGCACCTCGGCGGCAGCCGCTAAGGAAAGAACGATTAGTTTAGTTTTGAGCTGCCGTAGCGGGCTAACGCGCGGCGGCCACGAGCGCATCGAAGCGCAGGTCTCCCTCCAGAGGCCATCGGATCCTCGTCCTTTTCCAGATTTTGGCGCGCGTCGGCAGATAGCCCGTGCTCCCGCGCAAGCTTCCAGTTGATCCGAATCTTGAGGATGTGACTACGGGAACAACCGGTCGCGGAACGCGCGCGCAACCGCCTCGGATCGGGAATGGACGTGCAACTTCGCATAAATCGAGCGCAGGAGAAAACCGACACCGGCGTTTGTGTTTTGCGAAACAGTTCCACCACGCGGATGGCTACTTCGGGGGAGATCACGGCTCCGCCCTCCGCAATCTCGCGGACGGCTTCCAACAGCCGTATCGGAGGTGTTTTCTTGAGAAGGTATCCGCAAGCGCCAGCGCAAACCGCCTGAAAAATCCGCTCGTCATCTTTAAATACGGTGAGTAGGACTGGCGCGATGGACGGGCGCTCTCTGAGAGACCTTGGCGTGTCTCGCGTTGATCTTCGATAATTAAACCCACCAGCGGAGTGGGCACCCTGAGCGCCAATGGCATTGGTCTGGCGATTGGTCGCGACCGCTGCTGCCTACCACGCCTTGTGGCGCACGCCTCGGGCCCAATGTCACTTAGTTTCGCAATACCGAGATTATTGTCGAAGCAAGTGGGGCGGACCCCCCGGTCCGCGCGGGTCCCCCTGGACCCGCTCTTCCGTCAACGAAATCACGCTCGTGCGACGGATAAGCCGACGAGGGCGTCGGCTGCGGACCAGGGGGTCCGCCCCACATCGCTCACCGGTTTCGGGAAAACTAGGTGGCATTGCGCTAGGATCGTGCGCCACGGACGGAAGGCTAATTTGATTTTTGAGTTGCGGCCACCAGCGCAACGAATCGCGGGTCGCCATGCAGAGATTTTAGATCCTCGTCCTTCTCCAGATTCTGGCGCGTGTCGGCGGCAAGCCCGTGCTCCAGAGCGAGCTTTAAGTTGGCGAACGCATCCTCGCGCTTGCCGTCCAGAGCAAGCGCGCAGGCCAAATCGTAGGCGGTGGCGGCGGTGTCAGGGTGTCCAATGCCCAAAGCGCGGCGCCGGCCTTCCAGCGTTTCGCGGTAAATCTTTTCCGATTCGGCGTAGCGCTTTTCGTTCTTCAGGAGGCTACCCAAGACATCCAGCGTGGCCAAGGTATCGGAATGTCCCGGACCCAGAGTACGCCGTTCCGTCTCCAAGGTCTGCCGGACCAGTTGCTCGGCTTCCGGGAACTGGCCCTCTTCACTTAGCACGTCCGCCAGATTCCCCATGGTTACCAAGGTGGAGCGATGTTCCGGACCCAGCAGTCTGCGTTTGATCTCCAGTGTTTCGCGGAACAACTTTTCCGCCTCGGCATAGCGCTTCTCATTGGCCAGTACCAACGCCAGGTTTCCCATGGAAAGGAGTGTCTCGGGATGTTCCGGCCCCATCACTTTACGCTTGGTCTGTAGCAAATCGAGATACAATTTTTCCGCTTCCCCGTACCGGTGTTGCACCTGCAGACTTGCAGCAAGATTGTTCATATCCCCCAACGAATCCGGATGATCTGGGCCAAGCGTGCGCCGATCAACGTCCAAGACCTCTCGAAATGTTTTCTCAGCTTCCGGATATTTCCCTTCGTACGCAAAATCGATAGCCAGGTTCTGTTGCGCCGATCTCGTGATCTTATCCTGGTCTCCCAATACGCGCTTAGCCACTTCCACCACCTCGCGATGCAGCTTCTCCGCCTCAGGAAAACGGCCCTCGTTATTCAAGATCAAGGCCAACTGGGTCATGGATTCCAGAGTGTCGCGGTGTTCGGAACCGAGTGTCTGCCGCCGGCTCTCCATGGTTTCACGGCTCAACTTCTCTGCCTCGGGGTAGCGGCTTTCTTCGTTGAGTACGCCGGCCAGGTCCTTCATCGATTTCAAGGTCTCCGGGTTTTTGGGGCCAAGTATGCGCTTCCGGATTGCGGCAGATCGGCTGAGTAGGGAGTCGGCCTTCGAGTAGAGGCCAAGGCTCTCATATACGTTGCCCATGACCTGCATCATTTGGGCCTGTAATTCCGGATCCTTCGCCAGTCCGGAATCGATATCTTTGGACGCTTTATCCAGAATCTCGCGCGCCTTGATATCATTGCCCCGCGCTTCGCTGGGGTTGGACACCTTGAACATGCCGGTCATGAATGCCGTGACTCGATCCGCGCGGTCGCGTTCCCGCCTGGTCCGCCGCAGCTCGATGGTTTGCATCACTGCTGCCGAGATGAGCAACACAGCGGCCGTGGCGGAAATCGCAACGCCAATGCGATGCCGGCGGATGTATTTACGCGCCCGATAGAGAGCGCTAGCCGGACGCGCGAGAACGGGCTCATTGCGCAGGTATCGGCCGATGTCGGCGCCTAGTTCGGAGGCCGTGGCGTAACGCCGCGACCGTTCCTTCTCCAAAGCTTTGAGCGTGATCGCATCCAGATCGCCGCGCAACTGGCGCGACAGTGCGGGAGGATCCGCGCCGCGATTCTGTGCAGCGACGCCGGACTGATCGCCCAGCGTGCGCAGTTTGGTGCTAGGCCGCGGGGCGTCTTCGTCGCGCAATCTGCGCTGGAACTCATCCATCGGCGTTTTGCTGAAATCGTGCGGAAGCGCACCCACCAGCAGTTCGTACAGGATCACCCCCAGCGAGTACACATCCGTACGCGTGTCCACGTCCGCGCCCGCCGAATCGGCTTGCTCCGGGCTCATGTAGCCGGGCGTCCCGACGATCGCTCCCACGCGCGTGAACATAGTATTGGCCGTCAGGCTGTGGGAGGTGGCTTTCGCCACGCCGAAGTCGATAATTCTTGGCGCCGGTTTTCCATCTACTTCACTCACCAAAATGTTGGAGGGCTTCAGATCGCGATGCAGGATGGCTTTCTGGTGCGCATGCTGCACGCCGTCGCATACCGCGCCGAACAGTTCTAATCGCTGGCGCATGCTGAGCTTGTGCTTGTCGCAGTAGTCGGTGATGGGAATTCCGGTGACATATTCCATCACGAAGTACGGCCGGCCGAGTGGCGTGGAGCCCGCATCGAAGACTTTGGCGATGGCCGGATGGTCCATGAGCGCGAGTGCCTGCCGCTCGGATTCGAAGCGCGTCACCACTTCGCGGGTGTCCATGCCGGCCTTGATCAGCTTGATGGCGACGCGACGGCGCACAGGTTGCTTCTGTTCGGCCAGCCAGATTTCGCCCATTCCGCCCTCGCCGATTTTTTGAAGCAAGTGGTAGGGGCCGATCGCCGCATCGGCCACGGCCTCACTCAGATTGACGGAGCCGAGAATGACTTCCGGTTGACCATCCTGAAGGAGTGTGGGGTCTTCGGCGCGGGAACCGCGCGGATCGTTCGTAACGGATCCCTCGGCAGGCATGTCCGACTTTCCCGATTCGGGCATTTGTCCAGTCTAGCTCAAGCCATCGGTAGTCGTGCCGCGTTCGCGGTTTTTACGTCGCGAGCTTGTGTTCGCAGGAGTGCAAACGGCACGCACGAGTGCGCAATGTCATATAGTTTTCCCAAAACTGGTGAGTGAGGTGGGGCGGACCCCCTGGTCCGCAGCCGACGCCCCCGTCGGCTTGCTCAGTTTCGATGAGTCTGATTTCTTTGGCGGAAGAGCGGGTCCAGGGGGACCCGCGCGGACCAGGGGGTCCGCCCCACTTCCTATTTACACATATCCCGGCATTGCGAAAACTATATGGCATTGCGCACAAGTGCGTGCGCTACGTTGCGGGTCTGTTGCAATGTACGATAAATCTGATCAGATGACCATACTCACGCGACTGGAGCAATGGAGAGAGCGCGGCCTGATATCGCCGGAGCAGTATGTGCAAATGGCAGGCCTCTCGCGCGGTGAACCGTTGTCTATTGCCCTGGAGCTGAATATTCTCCTCTACGCGGGAATTCTGGCGTTTGTCGGCGGGCTCGGCTGGACCATCACCACATGGTCGCAGCAACTCGGAGACGTTGCCATTCTCGCCACCCTCTCCGCCATGCTCGTCGCCTGTTTTTGGTACTGCTTTTCACGCGCGCCCGCGTGGTCCGCGGCGGAAACGCCGTCGCCCAATCTGGTGTTCGACTACGTGCTCTACCTCGGCAGTCTCATTTGGTCCCTGGAAATCGCTTACATCGAGAATCGGTTTCACGTGCTCTCCGGGCAATGGGATCTCTACCTGTTGGCCAGCGCCGGACTCTTCTTCTTCCTCGCTTATCGTTTCGACAATCGCTTCGTGCTGTCGCTGGCATTGTCGTCGCTTGCCGGATGGTTTGGGCTCACCATCTCGCACTGGCCGTCGCACCAGGACGCGCAATATCGGCAATATGCGATTCTTTACAGCCTGATCGTCGGAGTCGCTGGAGCCGTATTTCAGCGGGTCGGACTGAAACGGCATTTCTTCGGTACCTATCTGAATATCGCTGCCAACGTGTTCTTTTGGGCGGTGCTTTCCGGGGTCTTCCAACAAGAGGGTTATGGCGTCTGGCTTCTCGCTCTGCTTGCGGCTTGTGGCGCGTCGCTGGCCTGGGGTCTTACTCGCCGCCAGTTTTCCTTCGTCGCTTACGCCGCGGTCTATGGATACGTGGGAGTCAGCTCGATCCTCATCCGCAACATGCATGGCGAAGGCGCCATCCTCACCTATTTCGTCTTTACCGGCGTTGCAATGGTGGTCCTGCTGGTCTGGATCGCGCGGCGCTTCGGCAGGGAAGCATGAGAGCCTACAGCGCGTCCAGCGAAGAAGCTCTGCACGCCCGAAGTCTGCTGAAAGACTGGGCGAGCGAAGCATTTCTCACCGATGCGCAGTACCAGCAATTGGAACAGGAGACCGTCTGCGATCTGCGCCGCACCAACATTTTCCTGCGGATCGTATTGTTCTTCTTCACGCTGATCATCCTGGGCGCCGCCGTCGCGCTCTTTTTTCGGTTGTTCCTCCCACGGCCCGATGCGCAGACCAGCGGTGTTGTCCTGCTCGTCTTTGCCGCGATCTGTTACGTGACGGCGGAACTCGCCGTTTCCCAAGCCCGTCTCTATCGCTACGGGATTGAGGAAGCTCTCGCCGTCTGCTCGGTTGGATTGCTCTGCATCGGGCTGCAATTCTCTTTCTTCGAAGGTCATCACGAAATGCAGTTCGTGGTTCGCGCCACTGGCGCTGTCGCGTCGCTCTGGATCTGGCGGCGTTTCGGGCTCGCTTATGCATTTCTCGCCGCGATGATCTTCGCCGCCTTTGTGCCGGGCTACTGGACCACTTCTCATACGGCGCAGCACTTACTGATCGCGGCGTTTTACGCGGCTGGTCTGGTGGCCGTGATTGTTTTACGACCGCAGTATCGCTTCACGTATCTCAGACCAAGAATATTCAATAGCGGAAGCGCTGCTCTGGCTCGGCATTTACCTGGCGATCAATCTCCAGCTTGCTTCGATCGACTTGTCCCGGGAGTTGTGGCGTCCTGAGAGTACCGATGAATTCGGTCGGCCATTCTACTGGGCAACCTGGGTGCTGACCTGGTGTCTACCACCCGTGGTGCTCGCGCGCGGACTGCCGAGGAAAGACCGATTGGTGATTGGAGTGGGTGCGATCGCCGCAGTCCTGACTTTCGTTACCAACAAACCCTATCTCGGCTGGCCGAGGCATACGTGGGACCCGATGCTGCTGGGCGCATTATTGATCGGCGCCGCGATCTTCCTGCGACGCTGGCTGGCCAAAGGACCCGGAGAGGTTCGTCAGGGCTTTACGGCGCACCGCCTTTCGGGTAAGGACAAACGCTGGATGGGCGTTGGAGCCACCGCATTCGGACTTGTTGCTCCGAATGTAGTCACGCCAGCCCCACAAGCAAGTAGCTCGGGCCCGGAGTTCGGTGGAGGAGATTCGGGTGGTGGGGGCGCTAGTTCCGATTTTTGAAGAATGCCGCGGGCGGTGGGGCGGAAAAGCCGACGAGGGCGTCGGCTGCGGACCAGGGGGTCCGCCCCACATCGCTCACTCGCTCATCAGGAAGAGACGCGGGCGTTCCAGGTTCTTTTGCGGCGATTGCCAGAGTTGTTGCAGGATGGTGTACACCATGAGCCCGGTTTCACCCTCGCCCAACAGAACATAGCGAAACGACTGGCGCATCAGATTCTGCCGGCTCAATCCAAGATAGACCGCGGCCGGATGCAGTTCCTGGCTCAAATACGCGATCGCATTCGCGGTGGCGACCGCTTCGGAAGCTTCCAGCAGAAACTCGCCATTGTCCTGACGGATGGTGATACGGAGCGGCGAAAGAAAACTACTGCGATTGTCCAAGAGGGTCACGTGAACAAACACCAGGACACCCTCGAGGTTATAGAATTGGCGAATCTTGTCCGAGCGGTAATCGCGGAAGTACTTGTCGAGGCTCCGAACCGGCACCATGTTGACGTTCTTGTTCTGAATCATCTGCCAGAGGCGCTCCGATTCGGCGTCCGAGAAAAGGCGTCCCCCGATGCGCAGCTCCGTGGCGCGCCAATAGCGGCTGACCGCGCTCACAGTCAGGATGAACACGATAAAGCAGCTCGCGATAATGAGGCCGTCCGGGCGTTCCAGAATATTGGTCAGCGTGGTATAGGCGAATACCAGGACCACTCCCCAGCAATAAAGGCTGAGGCGGTAGATGCGTTCTTTCCAAAGTGTGATGGCCGCCGCGCAGGAAGCTGAAAACATCAAAACCAGCACGCCCGTTGCGTAGGCGCCGCCTTGGGCATCCACGTTGGCTCGGAAGATCAGGGTGACGACGACATTGCATCCGAAAAGCAGCAGGACCAGCGGCCTTGTGTAGGCCACCCACTCGGGCGCCAGGCCAACGCGCGGCAGGTATCGCGGCACCAGATACAGCAACCCGGCCATGGCGGATGCTCCAGCAAACCACAGCACCAGAATGGTAGAGACATCGTAGACGGAACCGAACACATTGCCCAGATATTTGTGCGCCATGTACGCGATGGCGCGGCCGCTGGCGGGACCGCCTTCCCGATACGCTTCCCGCGGAATCAGAACCACGGTGACGAAGCTCGAAGCCAGCAATAACACGCTCATGATCAGCGCAGCGGTGGTGAGCAGCTTGCGCGTGTTCCGGATGCGCCCCAGCGGCTTCTGGCCGGCCGCATCGCTCGCTGAACCCGCGATCAGCGGCATCACGGAGACACCCGTTTCAAAGCCGCTCAATCCGAGCGCGAGCCTGGGAAACAGAATTGCGGCCGCCAGAGCAAGGTGGGTCCAATCACCCTGTGCGTAGAGCGCCGCACGCCAATGAGGCAATGCCAAGGGATGCGTGGCAACCTCGAAAAACGCCCGGACAAGCACGATGACGTTCAGCAACAGGTAAGGAACGCAGACCGCCGTCGCCAGCTCGATTGCTTCTTTAAAGCCCCTAAGAAAAACAGCCGCCAATAGCACCAGCAGAACCAGAGTGACCCGAATGTTTGCGTGGCCGAGAAACGGATGCAGGTACGGATTCTCAGTGGCGTGCAAGGCGGCGTCGGAGGCTGACAGCGTCATGGTGATCACGAAATCCGTCGCAGCAAATCCTAGCAGAACCAGCACCATCAGCTTGCTCCACCAGCCAGGCAACAGATTTTCGAGCATCGCGATAGAACCCAGCCCCGCATAAGAACGCCCGGCTACTTGAGCATAGACGGGAAGTGCGCAGAGCAGCGTTACCAGCACCAGAACTGCGGTCGCGATAGGCGAAAGAGCGCCAGCCGCGAGTAGCGCAATACCCGGCTGATATCCAAGCGTGGAAAAGTAATCGACACCGGTCAGCCAAATTACCAGATACCAGGGATGTGAAGTTCGGTGCGTCTCACGCGGCGCGGTGGATTCGTCCCGAAACATCCAGCGAGCCCAGCCTGACTGCCGGGGCGTGGCGGAGACCGCGGAGGCGACAGGAGGTAAGGTTGCCATTCTTCCGCTGCGCCTATTCAGTCCGGCCGCACGGAATGACTTTTTCCAACAAATCAGCCGCTCGATTGAACGCTTTACCCGGTGTCATCGCTCTCTCTTGGCCAATATTAGCGCATACCCGGACGGTCCTAAACTGACCTGTTGTTTTCCAAATGGAACCGTGTCATACTTCCTGTTGGAAACCCAATAGTCCACATGAAAGAGAAAAAAGATGTTCTGCAAGGCACGCTGGCGTTGATGGTGTTGAAGACCCTCGACGTACTGGGGCCGCTGCACGGCTACGGGATCGCGCGGCGGATCGAGCAAATCAGCGGCGAGCTGCTCAGCGTAAATCAAGGCACGCTTTATCCAGTCTTGCTGAAGTTGGAGCAGGAGGGTTCCATCGCGTCCGAATGGGGCGCTTCGGAAAATAACCGCAAGGCGCGCTTTTACCGGCTCACCCGCGAGGGGCGCAAGCAACTGCAGGCCGAGACTGAGGGATGGGAACAAACGGCAGCCATTATCGGTAGGTTCTTTGCGGTGAAAGCGCGGGACCTGGAATGAGAACCATCCGGCGATTTCTGCGGCGCGTTGCATCTTGGGCGCGAACCGAGCAAGACGAGCAGCGGTTGAAGGTGGAGATCGAAGAACATCTCGCATTCGAGACTGGCGAAAATATCCGCCGGGGTCTGGAGCCAGTTGAAGCTCGCCGGCAAGCCATGCTGAAGTTTGGCGCGGTGCAGGCCATCAGTGAAGACTACCGGGATCGAAAGGGATTGCCTTTCCTCGAAACTCTTTTGCAGGATACTCGCCTGTCGTTGCGGCGACTGCGCAAATCGCCTGCGTTCGCGATCACCACGGTCCTCACGCTGGCGCTCGGCATCGGTGCTACGACTTCGATTTTCACCTTGGTCCATGCGGTTTTGTTGAAGTCGCTGCCGGTAGCAAATCCCAGCCAATTGTACCGCCTGGGAAAAGAATCCCGCTGCTGTTATTGGGGTGGATACAGCCAAGAGAAAGAGTTCTCGCTGGTCTCGTATGAGTTGTACAAACACTTTCAGCGCAACACGAAGGAATTCGACGAACTCGCTGCGTTCTCGGCAAGCCAACCGCGGTTCGGCATCCGGCGCGCGGGCAGCGCGGACCCAGCCCAAAGCTATCCCGGGGAGTACGTGTCGGGCAATTACTTCACCATGTTCGGCATCAAAGCATATGCCGGCCGCGCGATCGCGGCTGCGGACGATCGACCCGGCGCTCCGCCCTCGGCTGTCATGAGCTATCGCCTATGGCAGGGAAAGTACGGGTCGGATCCCTCCGTCATCGGCAGCGTGTTCGATCTGGATGGCAAGCCTTTTACAGTGGTGGGAGTCACCCCGCCGGGTTTCTTTGGCGACACCTTGCTCAATCATCCACCCGATTTCTTTCTGCCGCTGAATACCGAAGTTCTCATGGACGGCGACCTGAACAAGTACGATACTCACTGGCTCAACTTAATCGGTCGAATTCACCCTGGAGCGGCGCCCACATCCATTGAAGCCGAAATGCAAGTGGAACTGAAGCAATGGCTGCGCTCGCATTGGGGCGAGATGGACTCGAACGAACGGGCGAAATTCCCCAAACAGACTTTGTTCCTGGCCCCCGGAGGCGCGGGCATCACCAGCATGCGCGAGCAGTACGAGCATTGGCTCAAGATCCTGATGCTGGTGTCCGGAATCGTTCTGCTGATCGTCTGCGCCAATGTGGCCAACCTCATGCTGGTACGCGGCATGGAAAGGCGTCGCCAGATCTCGCTAAGCATGGCGCTGGGCGCAAGAGCGTCGCGGGTTGTTCGGCAGGCTCTCGCCGAAAGTATGCTGCTTGGATTATTTGGCGGTGCGGCCGGTCTTGGGATCGCCTTCGCGGGCACGCGCCTGATTCTGCATTTTGCTTTTCCTTCGGCCTCGGGCTTTTCCAGCGTGCCGATTAGCGCATCACCTTCCATACCGGTGCTGTTGTTCGCGTTTGCCGTTTCTCTCGCTGCCGGAATTGCCTTCGGCATCGCGCCCGCCTGGATGGCCACTCGCGTCGATCCCATCGAAGCGCTTCGCGGGACCAACCGAGCCACTGCCCGCATGGCTTCGCTTCCGCGCAAGACGCTGGTTGTGCTGCAGGCTGCGCTTTCGCTTGTTCTGCTCTCAGCGGCCGGACTACTCACCGCCGCGCTGCAAAATCTGGAAAACCAAAACTTCGGATTCGAGCAGGATCGGCGCATGATTGTGAACTTTGGGCTGGCCGATTATGCTGGAAAACAACTCACGCCACTTTACCAACGCATCCACGATTCGCTATCCGCCATCCCTGGTGTGTCGGCCGTGGCTCTTTGCATCTATTCGCCTTTTGGCGGTAACAATTGGGGCGGCGGCATCTCGGTGGAGGGTCATCCAGCTCCCGGACCCAGTGCCGACGTCTTCGCCTTTTGGGATCGCGCGACGGCGGGCTACTTCGATGTAATTGGAAATCCAATCCTCAAGGGCCGCGGCATCGAGGAGCAGGACACCGCTGCTTCTCGACATGTGGCCGTGGTCAACGAGGCATTTGCGCGAAAATTCTTCAAGAATGAAGATCCCATTGGGAAGCGCTTTGGGCAAGATGGCCCTGGGTCCGTGCGCGATTATGAGATTGTGGGCATCGCGAAAGATGCCCGCTATTTGACTTTCCAGCTCGACAAGCCGATTGCACCACTCTTCTTTCTGCCCGAATCGCAGCACGACATTTCATCTAAAGCGAAGGATCTCAATCCGGGCTCGCACTTCATGCATGACATCGTCATTGTGACCCAGCCCGGAGCGAGTCTCTCGGCCGAGCGCCTGCGCCAAGCGATGGCTTCGATAGATCCCAACTTGCCCGTCAATTCGATCGGCACGTTAGGCAATCAAGTAGCCCGCGAGTTCAGCCAGCAGCGGCTCATCGCACGCCTCACTTCGTTTTTCGGAATTCTTTCGCTTGTATTGGCGTCCATCGGTCTATACGGAGTTACCGCGTACAATGCCGGGCTTCGAACCAATGAAATCGGCTTGCGGATGGCGCTCGGAGCGAGCCGGCAAAATGTTGTTGCGCTGGTGCTGCGCGGCGCATTCGCGTTGATCGTTATTGGACTGCTGCTGGGTCTGCCTTTATCAGCGATGGCGGGGCGTTTTCTTGGCAATCAACTGTACGGATTGAATCCTTACGATCCGGCGGTTTCGATTGGCGCAGTGATGACACTGGGACTCTGCGCGCTAGCCGCTGCATTGATTCCGGCGCTTCGAGCAAGCTGGCTCTCGCCAATCGACGCTCTGCGTGTAGAGTAAGGCGCCGACTCCCTTACGGTCGCGGTTCGGAAGGGCAATACCGAACCCCGACCGTGAGGGAGCGGGTGCCTTTCTCGCAAGCACAAGCCGCCTGCGCCGGTCCGGTATGCTGAATCGTGAAGCGGCCACCGACGAAATCCCGGAACTCACAGCGTTCCACCACGCCAACGCTCATCCTGATCGCGCTGTTCAAATTAGTGAAAGCAATTCTGCTGATCGCAGTCGGGGTGGGCGCGATCAATCTGCTGCACAAGGATGTCGCCAATACTGTGGGGCACTGGGTGAATGTGCTGCGGGTGGATCCGGACAATCGGTTCATTCACGGGTCGTCGCGCGGATTTTCAGCGTTACGCCCGCTCAGCTCAAAGCCGTGAGCGCCGGCACTTTCTTCTACGCGGCTCTTTTGTCCACGGAAGGAATCGGCTTGCTGCTGCGGAAACATTGGGCCGAATACTTCACCGTCATCACCACGGCGGCGCTGATTCCGCTAGAAGTCTATGAGCTGATCCGGCACTTCACCGCTGTGAAAGTGGTGGTTCTGGTTATCAACATCGCGATCGTATGGTACTTAGTACTCCGGCTGCGCAAGCCGCATGGCAAGCCGAAAGGTTTCCGGTAAAAACTTCCTCTCTCGGCGCGACGGTCCAGCTTTAAGCCATTGATTCTCAATTGGGATGTATTAGGGAACCAAAGGTGCGTGGTAAGACGCCGGGAGTTCTATGCGTAAAACGTCTGTGCTTCTTCTGGTGGGCGCTTCGATAGGTCTTGCGGCTGATTCCAGCAAGGATAACGCGAAGTTGGATGCAGAGATTCGAGAAAGCAGTCAGGTGATCTTCTGGCGCGATCCCACCGATATCGCTACGCGCAATTTGCTTTATGGCCAGGGCGGGGAGAAGCACCAACCGCGCGGGGTTTTCACTTTTGAGCAAGAGGATCTGGACGGGACCAATCCGAAATTCGTTGTCCGCGATGAGGATGGAACGAAGTGGAAGGTGAAAATGGGTGCCGAGGCTCGGCCTGAGACTGTTGCATCCAGATTCCTCTGGGCAGCTGGCTATTACGCCAATGAAGATTATTTCGTCCATTCGATTCAGGTGGACAAACTGCCGATCCATCTGCATCGCGGGCAAAAGTACGTGGCGGACGACGGCGCCGTGCAGGATGTGCGGATGAAGAGGTATTTAAAGGGCGAGAGGAAGCTGGGCGATTGGGATTGGGAGAAAGGGCCTTTTGCCGGAACGCGCGAGTGGAATGGGCTGAGGACGTTGATGGCGGTGATCAACAACTGGGATCTGAAGGACGTCAACAACGCGATCTATCAAGAGAAGGATGGTTCCGGGAATACTGTGCAGGTCTACACCATCAGCGATCTGGGTGCGAGCTTTGGAACGGCGGGAATCAGCCGAACGCATGAGGTTTCCAAGGGCAATGTGAAATCCTTTAGCCGCTCGAAATTTATCCGGCGCTTGGATGCTGAAACGGTGGACTTCGAGAGCCCCGGCCGCGCGTCGCTATTGGAGCTAGCGGATCCGAAAGACTTTGCGCGCAGGGAAAACCTGGAGTGGATTGGCCGCAACATCCCGCGCGCCGACGCGAAATGGATGGGACAGCTTCTGGCGAAGCTTTCTCCGCAGCAGATTCGAGACGCATTCCGGGCGGCGGGTTATTCGCCCGAAGAGGTGGAAGAGTTTGCAAGGGTGATGGAAGAGAGAATTGCCGAGTTGAACAAGCTATAGTTATCGTTCTAACTGAACCGCGACCGCGAGGGAGCGCTACCACGACAGCAGCCAGCGTTACGCTCCGTTGAAGACGCTGGTCCGTGATTGAAAAAACGGCACCGACTCCCTCACGGTCGCGGCTCGGTAGCCCTCTTTCCGAGCCGCGAGCGTAAGCGACCGGTGATTTTGTCTTTCTAGCGTCTTCATGCCCTTTGGTGGGCCGCAGGCCCATGATCACTCCCTCGCGGTCGCGGTTCGGTAACACCCACTGGCGCCCCCCGGGAAGCTCGGCTGCAATGCAGCACAACCGGTGGTATTGGGCCAGAAACTCCACTTTCTATAACTCCTGAATCATTGCTTCTAAAGCACTTGGCGTTTGGTCCGGAACCTGCCTTGCTATGCATCGTAGTGGTTGTTCGCCACATCTAAGTAAGTGGCGAGGGAGGTAGCAAAATGAAGTATAAACTCGCAGTGGTTGGTGCAGCGCTTCTGTGCATGTTCTCGGTGGTGGCGCAAGACGCAGACTCCCAGCCGCCCGCGCAAACTCAGAATTTCCCGCCGGATCAATTGGCCGCCATGGTGGCGCCGATCGCGCTTTATCCGGACGCCCTGTTGAGCCAGGTGCTGGTGGCGAGCACCTATCCGCTCGAAATTGTGGAAGCAGCGCAATGGTTGCGGCAAAACAGCAATCTGCAAGGCCAGCAACTGGTGGACGCGGCGCGCCAGCAGAATTGGGATCCCAGCGTCCAGGCGCTGGTGGTGTTCCCGGACGTGATCAACCGATTGAATTCGGACGTCCGCTGGACTACCGACCTGGGTAATGCTTTTTTGGCACAACAAGCCGACGTAATGGCCGCCGTGCAGCGGCTGCGCGCGGAAGCGCAAGCGAACGGCAAACTAAATTCGAATAGCCAGGAAACGGTGACGATGCAATCGCAAGGAGATCAGTCCGCGATCGCGATTCAGCCGGCTAATCCTCAGGTGGTTTATGTGCCCACGTACAATCCTGAATACGTTTGGGGACCGCCCCCGTTCGGTTACTATCCGCCGCTGTATTATCCAGTGGGCTTTGGATTCGGATGGGGACCCGGCATCTACATCGGTGGATACTTCGGCGGCCTGGGTTGGGGCGGCTGGGGCTGGGGACCGAACTGGTTCGGAGGCACCGTCTTCGTGAACGGGTTCTTCTTCAACCATTACGGATTTGGCGGCGGACGTTTTGCCGGCCGGGGAGTTTGGGCGCACAATCCGGAGCACCGGATGGGAGTCGCGTATCCGAATTCGAGAGTGGCCAGCCGATTCGGCGGGAATTTCGCGGCAGGCAATCGCTCGGTGAACCGTCCGTCCGGAAGCTTTGCGAATCGGGAGAACGCCGGCAGCAGCCGGTTCCAGAGATCGGAAGCTCCGTCGGCCGCGAGATCGAGCCAGGGCAACGCTTATCGAAGCGCGGAACCTCGCTCTAGTGCACCTCGCTCTAGCGCACCGGGCTCTACTGCGCCTCGGTATAACGCACCGGCGCAGAGTTACCGGAGCAGTCCCGCTTACAACGGCGGCGGCGCTAATCGTTCCGCTCAGCCGGCGTATCGCTCGGCTCAGCCCACGTACCGTTCCGCGGCGCCGAGTTATCATTCGGCTCCGTCGGGTGGCTCTAGCGGATTTCACTCCGCGCCGAGATCCGCCGCGCCATCGAGTGGCGGCAGTTTCCACGGCGGCGGCGGTGGAGGGTCCCACAGCGGCGGAGGCCACCGGTAAGAGCAGTCTTAGTGTTCCTTGAACAGTCCGGCGCGCTGGGTTAACCGCCCAGCGCGCCGATTTTTTTTCATACCGGCCGGCCGTGCTTTTGAATACCAATTTTCTGGTATTTTCGTTCGGGGGACGGCGCCCTAGAATCGGAGTCGAGGATGCATGTGGCGCTTCGCGCGAGTCTCGTCCCCGGCCGTCAACATAGTCTGTTTCGTGGCGAATGAGTCCGATCGATCCCTAATGGCTCAGCTTTGCCGGCGCGATCAATGGGGAGTTTCGTTCCCCGAGTCTCGCGAGCAAGCCGAGCAGGCGCTGCACGAAATCAAGCCGCAAATCATGCTCTTCGACCGGGACATCGCCGGGCAGCACTGGCGGGAGTTCGTGGCGGGCTTCGCTGCCGCTACGTCGGGAGTGTGCATCATGCTGCTGTCGAAGGTGATCGACGACAATCTGTGGAACGATCTGGTCTCGAATGGAGGCTATGAACTTTTGCGTAAGCCGCTGCGGGAAGAAGAAGTGTCGCGCGCAGTGAGAATGGCGCGGTCTTATTGGAGCAGCACTGTTAGATGACGCGCTTCCGGACGGCGTAGAGAATCAGTTCCGCGAAGCTGTGAAGGTTGAGTTTGTCTTGAAGATTTCTACGGTGTGTTTCTACCGTGTAGAGACTGAGGTTCAAGGACGCGGCGATTTCTTTGTTCGATTTGCCTTCGGCGATCAGTTGCAGAATCTCCCTTTCCCGCGAGGTGAGAAGCTCATAACTATCCTCCACTCCGCGCGACCTGATTTCCCGAATATAATCCTCCACCAGCATCCGGCTGATTTCCGGACTGAAGAAGGTCCTGCCTTCACACACCGCCTGGATGGCCGCGATCAGGTCGCCTTCGGCGGAATCCTTGAGTAGATAACCCTTGGCTCCGGCCTTCAAAGCTCGTAGAACATAACCCTCGTCGGAATGCATGCTCAGCACAACCACTGCAGTGTGCGGACACTGCGCGATGATCCGTTGCGCAGCCTCAATGCCGCTTAGATTGGGCATCGCGATGTCCAGAACCGCGACATCCGGCTTGGTCTCTTCGGCCTTCGCAACCGCCTGCCTGCCATCCGCCGCCTCGCCAACCACGCTGAAATCCGCCTGGCTCTCCAGGAGAAGCCGGAGCCCCTTGCGCATCACATTGTGATCGTCAGCTAACAAGATGCGAATCTGTTTCACGTGGTTTTCCATTCTGGGGTTCGGCATCTTGCGGCATGGGCAGTTCGACGGTCAGTATGGCGCCCGTTCCCGGTTCGGAGTGTACGATGCATTTTCCTCCCAATTGGGCGACTCGTTCCTGGATTCCAAGCAAGCCAAGCCCTCTCACCTGCCGGGCATCGAAACCCTGGCCGTCATCCTGGATGGACAAGCTTAAGTGGCCGGGTTCCTGCTGGACTCGGATGCGGACGCTTTTCGCACGGGCATGACTGACGCAATTGTGGAGTGCCTCTTGAACTACCCGATAAATGCAGGTCTTAAAATCGTCGGGGAGATCGTCTGTCAATTCGGCCGCGACGCTCACTTCCAAGGAAGTGCGTTTGGAAATTTCGCGCGCTTGCCACTTTAAGGCCGGGACAAGCCCCAGATCGTCCAGCATGGAGGGGCGAAGCAAAAGAGCCATATTGCGCACCACTCGGATTGTGCCCTCCACGAGATTTTTGATGGCATCCACCTGGGCGGTGGCTGGATCTTCAGACCGAAGATCCAATCCCGTGGAGAGGTTGCGCAGTTCCACCAGCACGGCGGAAAGCGACTGGCCCACTTCATCATGAAGTTCGCGCGAGAGCGCACGGCGCTCAGTTTCCTGAGCTTGCACCAGGCGTGCCGAGAGTTCTTTTAGCTGGCTGCGCGCCTCGGCAACTTCCTGGAACCGGGTGTGCGCCCGTCCCTCCAGCCGCACGATTCGCCGGATGCTGAGGGCGGCCATCCCCAGGCCGAACGCCACGGCGGCGAAGAGTGTAACGGCGAGCCGTGTTTGAAAGCTTCCGAGCAGGCTCACCACCTGGTCGTTCCCGGCGTTGAGTTGTTGCTCATTGATGCCGGCGATCTTGTCCGCAATGGCCAACATGTTCTGCCTGCGCGGATACACCTGATCGCGCAGAAACGCGTATCCCAGGCGCTGGCGCTCAGCGGGATCCCACTCCAAAACCGGCGCCAGGATCTGCCAGTATTCGCTCAACTCGGCTTCGAGCGCCGCATAGTGCACCAGTTGCGCGGGTTCTATTTGACGGCGATAGGAGTCCAGTGCCAGCTTCATTTGCTGGCGGAGCTGCTGCAGGCTGAGGCGCGACTTATCCGCGCGCCCGGTATTTGGTTCCAACAGATAATCGCGCACGAAGGTTCCCGAAAGATACACCTGAGAACGAATGTCGTTGAGGACATGATTTTGCGACAGGAACTGCCGCCGGATGCGATCGTCTTTTTGACGGACGTCTGTGAGAACGCGCAGTGCGTCCAATCCGGCCAGGGTCATAATCACCAGGATGCTGCCGAATCCCGCCACCAACGCCAGGCGGTTGTTGAAGGGAAAATGATCGGACTGCATTTGGACCGGCGTCTAGTCACAGTCTAGCGAAAAGTCGCTGTTTCCGACATCAACTTGTTGAGAAATACCAACTCTTTGGTATGTAATGCCGCCGCTACGGGCCCATATACTACAACCGAGGCTGATTCCGCCCCCACCATGCCTGTATCGGACAGCGTCTTCGCGCAGCTCAAATCCTTGGATACCTGCACCACTTCCAACGCCATCGAACAATTGAATGTGCGTCTTCGGAACGAAGGATTTATCGCCAGCACACTGCGCTGCCGGTTCCCCACTTTCCCGACCATGCTGGGCTACGCGGTAACCGGGCGCATCCGGAGTACCAGCCCACCCATGAGCGGCCGGTGCTACTACGACCGGATGGATTTCTGGCAGTACGTCGACACGCTTCCGGAGCCGCGCGTACTGGTCCTGGAAGACGTGGATCACCGGCCGGGGTTGGGTGCGTTTGTGGGAGAGATTCACGCAAACATCGGCCTGGCGTTGAAGTGCGTAGGATACGTCACCAACGGCGCGGTACGCGATTTGGCGCCAGTGAAAGCGCTCGGATTTCAACTCTTTTCCGGAAGCACTTCGGTCTCGCATGCCTACGCACACCTCGTGGACTTCGGTGAGCCGGTCAGCCTGGGAGGTTTGAAAATATCGCCTGGCGACCTGATTCAGGGCGATTGGAATGGCGTACAAACAATTCCTTTGGAGATCGCGGCTGAGATCCCGAAGATGGCGGAGAAACTCCTGTCGGCTGAAAACGAACTGAAGGAATTTTGCCAGTCTGCCGCGTTTTCGCTCGGCGAACTGGCTAAACGGCTGAAACAGGTTTCCCGGAATTGTTCGTGACATCGAGAACCCAAATCGGACTTTTGCTGGCAGGCGTGATGCTTAGCTCCTGCGGAAGGGGCGAGAGGGTAAACGCCGCTGGTTCTTTCGATGGTGTCACCGTCGGCGTGACCAAAGTGACAAGAAAAGCGCTCGAGCGAAAGCTGACGCTATCTTCCGAGTTGGTGCCGTTCCAGGAAATCGATGTCTACGCCAAGGAATCCGGCTACGTGAAGACGCTGAACGTCGACTATGGGACGCGCGTAAAAGCGGGACAGGTGATGGCGGTGCTGGAAATTCCGGAACTGCAGTTGCAATTGGCGGAGGACGATGCGGCGATCAAGAACGCGCGGGATCAAGCAACGCTGGCCCAACACGAACTCGACCGAGTGCAGGCGAATCGTGACGTTCTGCACCTGCAATATGACCGCTTGAATGGCGTCGCGAAATCCAAGCCGGGATTGGTGGCGCAGCAGGAAGTGGACGACGCGCAGGGCAAGGATCTGGCTGCCGAAGCGCAGGTGGAAGGCTCGAAATCTCACCTGCAGGGCGCCGAGAGCCAGCTCGAAGTGGCGCAGGCCAAGCGGGCGCACGATCAAGCGCTGTTCGATTATTCCAATATCACGGCGCCGTTTGCGGGAGTGATTACGCGGCGTTACGCGAACCTGGGCGCGTTGATGCAAGCCGGAACCAGTTCCAGCACGCAAGCTATGCCGCTGGTGCGTCTCTCCCAAATCGACCGGTTCCGGCTGGTGATTCCAGTGCCTGAGGCATACGTCCGCTTTATCCGCGAGGGCGATCCGGTGCAGGTGATTGTCCCGGCGCTGAATCGGACTCTTCCTGGAGTGGTTGCACGATTCTCCCAGGACGTAAAGGAGGACACACGTACCATGCACACCGAGGTGGATGTCGCCAATCCCAACGGCGCCCTGGTGCAGGGTCTTTACGCCGAAGCGACCATCACGCTCGAAACCAAGCCCAATGTTTTATCCGTGCCTCTGCAGGCGGTCAATCACAATGGAGATCAAACTACGGTGTACGTCGTCGACCGCGTTAACAAACTGGACAATCGGCCCGTAGTGTTGGGGATTCAGACTTCGAGTGACGCCGAGGTAGTGACGGGTTTAGAGGAAAGCGACCTGGTGGTGGTCAGCGATCGCAGCGGCCTGAAATCCGGCGAGGAAGTCCGGCCGAAGATGATCGAGCTGGTCAATTATCAGAATCAGGAAGAGAAGAAGTAGCGGTGTCCGGCTTTTCGATTCGCAATCCGTACTTCGTCGTGGTCATCTGCCTGGCGCTTGCGGTAATCGGAATCACCAGTCTCGCCCGCATGCCGGTGGATCTGTTTCCCGCCATCAACCTTCCGGAAGTAGTGGTGGCGACGTTTTATTCGGGTATGCCGCCGGAGGATATCGAAACGGATATCACCGATCCGCTGGAGCGCTTTTTCACCCTTGCGTCCGGGATCGATCACATGGAGTCGCGCTCGCTGCTAGGCGTGAGCATCATCAAAGTTTACTTCCAGGCCGGAACCAATGCGGATGCGGACGTCACTCAATTATCCAATCTTGCATTAGCCGACTTGAAGCGGTTGCCTCCCGGCACGCTGCCACCGGTGGTGTTGAAGTTCGACGCCTCCAGCCTGCCGGTGTGCCTGGTGACGGTGAAGGGCGAGGGTTTGAACGAGACGCAGCTTCACGATATCGCGCAATTCCAGATTCGAAATCAGATCGCGGTGGTGAAAGGCGCGGAGATCCCCGGCGTCTTTGGCGGGAAATACCGTCAGGTGATGGTCTACGTGGATCCGCTCAAACTGATGTCGCGCGAAATGACCGCGATGGACGTGGTGAACGCGCTCAACAACGAAAATTTGATTCTGCCGGCGGGCGACGTCAAGATCGGCCCCAACGATTATTACGTCTACTCGAACAGCCTGGTGAAGAATGTAGCGGACTTGAACAGCATCCCCATCAAGACGGTGGGCACACGCTGGGTCACGGTAGGCGATGTGGGCGAAGCGAAAGACGCCAGCCAGTTGCAGTACAACATGGTGCGGATCGACGGCCAAAAATCCGCCTACATCCCAATCATGAAGCAGGGCGGCGATACCAATACGGTGCAGGTGGTGGACGATGTACGCAACCTCATCGGCCGATTGTTCGACATCCCGGCGCAGCTAAAAACCGCGATTGTGTTCGATCAATCGGTATTCGTTAAGGAAGCGCTGAAGACCGTGCTGCACGAGGGGATCATCGGGCTGGCTTTGACCAGTTTGATGATTCTGATTTTCCTGGGAAGCATGCGGGCTACAGTGGCGGTGCTGCTTTCGATTCCGATTTCAGCATTGGCCACGTTCGTGATTCTGTACATGCTGGGCAGCACCGTGAACACCATGATCCTGGGCGGCCTGGCGCTGGCATTCTCCCGCGTGATCGATAATTCGGTGATTTCGCTCGAGAACATTTACCGGCATCTGGAGATGGGATCGTCGCCGGAGGCGGCGGCGCAGCAAGGCGGCGCAGAGGTGAACCTGGCGGTTCTGGCCGCTACGCTGGTGGACGTAGTTGATTTTTTCCCTGTCACGTTCTTATACGGCGTTTCCAAGTTTCTGTTCTCCGCCCTGGCGCTAGCGTTCTGTTTGTCGCTGCTGGCTTCTTACGTGGTGGCGATGACCGTGATCCCGTTGTTCTGCTCGAAGTTTCTCCGAGGCATGCATCACGCTCACGGCGAGGAATCCGTGGAAGACCTTTCGTGGGGCGGCCGATTCCACGCGGCCTTCAATCGTGTGTTCAATCGGATTCTGGATGTCTATGAGCGTGCTGTGCGACGGGCCTTGCGACGTCCCGCACTCACGTTAGCCGCATTGCTTGGGTTGTTCGTTCTGAGTCTCGCGATCTATCCGCTTCTGGGTCTGGCATTCTTCCCGCAGACTGACGCCGGACAGTTCAGCATCAACGTAAAAGTGCCCACCGGCTCGCGCATCGAAGTCACGGATCAATACGTGTCGAAGATCGAGGATCTGATCCGGCACGTCATCCCGAAGCACGATTTGAAAATGATTGTGTCCAACATCGGCGTGGTCAACGATTTCTCCTCGCTCTACACCACCAATTCGGGGCAGTATACGGCCACTATCCAAACCGCTCTGACTGAAGATCACAACGAAAGCAGCCTGATCTACATGAACCGCGTGCGGGACGAACTGGCGGAAAAATTCCCCGACGTTCGCGCGTTCTTTCAAAGCGGCTCTATGGTAGATGCCATTCTCAACTCCGGGATGCCGGCGCCTATCGATGTGCAGGTGAGTTCGCGCAAGCTCGAAACCACTTACGACACCGCGCAGGAGTTGGCTGGCCGCATCCGAAAATTGCCGGGGGTGGGCCAGATTTATATTCCGCAGGACATGAACTATCCGGCGCTGCGCATGGATGTGGATCGCGTGCACGCCGCGGAACTGGGGCTCACCCAGAAAGACATCGTCGACAACGTGATCACCGCGCTCAATTCGAACACCATGATCGCGCCGAACTACTGGGTGGATTATCAAACCGGCAACGACTATTTTCTTTCGGTTCAATACTACGAACACGGCAAGCCTGCCATCCACAATCTGGTGGACCTGAAGCAGATTCCGCTGCGTGCGCCCAACTTGACCCAGCCAACCACGCTGGATTCAGTAGTGAAGCTGGAAAACGTTCTCTCGCCCACCGAGGTCGACCACTACCAGATCCAGCGCGTGGTGGATATCTACGTGACGCCATCCGGCGAGGACCTCGGGAAAATCACTACAGCCATACGGCACACCATCGCGGATGCCCACCTGCCTTCGAACATCCGCGTAACTTTGCGAGGAATGGTGCGCGGAATGGAAGAATCGTTCAAGAGCTTCGGCATCGGTTTCACGCTTTCATTCATCCTGCTGTTCCTGATTCTCATCGCGCAATTTCGCTCGTTCATCGACCCGGTTTTGATCATGCTCGCAATTCCGATGGGATTCATCGGTGTCTTGATTATTCTCCCGCTCACGCATACCACGCTCAATGTCATGTCCCTGATGGGGGTGCTGATGCTGATCGGCATCGCGGATTCCAACAGCATCTTGATTGTGGACTTCGCGCACAAGTTGGAAGAGCAGGGACTATCGGTAATCGATGCGGTGATCACAGCCTGCCGCGTCAGGCTGCGGCCAATTCTTATGACATCGTTCGCGACCATCATCGGAATGCTGCCCATGGCGATGAAGCTCGGTACGGGCGGCGAACAATATACACCGATGGCTCGGGCGATTATCGGCGGCCTCATGTCGTCCGTGTTCCTCACTGTGTTCATTGTTCCGGCCGCGTATCTGCTGGTTTACCGGGGAAGGAGGCAGCATGTCACGGAGAATTCCTAAACTTGCCGGATCTGCCGCGATCTTAGCCGGCGTTGCCTTCGCGCAGACTCCAGCGAAACTGACGCTGCGGGAAGCGGTGGAGATCGCAATCAAGAATCATCCGCAGATTCAAGCCGCGCAGCATGAAGTCAACTTCGCGCAACAGCAGGTGACCATCAACCGCGCGCCGTACTACCCGTCCGTGAGCGGCGAGATCACCGGCTCCCAGGGAAACGATCTGTCCCGGATCGGCGCGGGCGAGCTTTCCGCGTCGCGTCTATTTAACCGGTTCGGCCAGGGCGTGGAGCTTTCTCAATTAGTCACGGATTCGGGCCGTACGCCGAATCTGGTGGCCAGTGCCCGTTTGCAGGCGCAAGCGAGTGAACAGAACCTACAAGCCACGCGTTATGACATCGTATTGCAGGTCAGCCGCGCTTACTACGCCATCCTGCGCGCGCAAGCGGTGGTCCGTGTGGCTGACCAGACCGTATCGGCACGGCAGTTGGTAAGCGATCAGGTGGGCGAGCTGGCAAAAAACAAGCTCAAGTCGCAACTGGATGTCAGCTTCGCCGAAGTGGATGTCTCCCAAGCCAAGCTGCTGCTGATTCGCGCGCAGGAAGCATTGCAGGCATCCCAGGCGGAACTTGGACGCGCGCTCGGTTCCGATCGGCCTGCCGATTACACGCTGGAAGAATCGCCCCTTCCACCCGGGCCTCCGGAGCAACCGGACAATTTGGTGGCGCAAGCCATCGCGAACCGGCCGGAACTCGCCAGCCTGCGATTATCGCGCGATTCCGCATATAAGTTTTACGAAGCGGAACGGGATCTGTCGCGGCCAACGGTCAGCATCGCAGCAGTCGGCGGGTACATTCCGTATATCAATACGCCTGCCACTGCGCCCATCCCGGCCGAGTACGAAGGAGTGGCGGCGAATGTGAGTATTCCGCTCTTCAACGGGCATCTTTTTTCCGCCCGGCGCGAAGCGGCCCACGAGCACGCGCTGGAATCCGGCCAACGCTTGCGCGACCAGCAGCAGCGGGTCTCGCGCGATGTGCGGGTGGCCTGGAGCGGTGCGGTTACCGCTTTTCAACGAATCGACGTAACGGCGCAGTTCCTACGCCAAGCCGCGCTCGCGCTCGACCTGGCACAGGGGCGCTACAATCTCGGCTTGTCCTCGATCGTCGAGCTGACCCAAGCGCAGTTGAATCTCACAGAGGCTGAAATCGAAAACCTGAGCGCGAAGTACGATTATCAGACCCAGTACGCGGCGCTTCAGTTCACCATTGGCGCGCTCCGCTAGAATGCCGCGAAAACCCAAGCCGCTGTTTTACGAAGAACAATCTTTCCGGCAAACACGGCTCCGAATTCTCACTGCGATACCGCCTTTCGTGATGACCTTGCTGGCCGTCTGGCAAGTCGGGCTGGGACATCGCTGGGGAAAGCAGCCCATGTCCAACGGCGGATTGATCGTCTGGTCAATCTTTCTCTGGCTGGTCTATCTTCGCCTGATGCTGGTGAAATTGATCACCGAGATGCGACCGGGCGAGCTGCGCGTCCGGATGCGCGGGCTTTTTCGGAGGACTCGAATCCCCCTGGATAAAGTGGAATCAGCCGCCGCAGTGACCTTCGATCCGGTGCGTGATTGGGGCGGCTACGGGTTCCGGCATACGAAAAAGGGAACGGCCTATCTGGCAGGTGGCGGCGAAGGAGTGGAATTGCGAACGACGAGCGGAGCATTGGTATTGATTGGCTCGCGCCGGGCTGCCGAGTTAGTAGCAGCGATCGCGCAAAGCCAGGGCTAATCATGTTTCCGCGTGCTCCAGCGTCTTATGCTGGCTGGTGATACTCCCATCATCGTTTTTCAGGCTGCGGAAAACGATGGTGGACAAGATGGTGATCCCGCCGAGAACGCAAACGGCCGAGTGGATACCGTGAATCATTTGAGGCGGGCTGGAGTGAAGGCGATCGGGAATGAAGAATCCCGTGACGAGCGATGCCCAGGCCACGCCGAAGCTCATGGACATCTGCTGCATGGTGCTGGCGATGGAGCTGGCTGCGCTCGCCTGTTGCTCCGTGATGTCGGCATAAACCAGGGTGTTCATGCTGGTGAATTGCAGGGAGCTGAAGAATCCGAAACAGAATGCCTGCGCCACGATCAGCCACAGGGAGGTGGCACGGCCAATGGTTCCGAAAAGCGCGATTAGCACGCCGAGGATCACGGTGTTGGAAATCAGGACGGCACGGTAGCCGAAGCGAGTCAGGATTTTCGGCATGGTCATTTTCAGGCTCATGGCGGCGATGGCTTGCGGCATCATCAGCAGGCCGGATTGAATCGGCGAGAGCCCTAGTCCCACTTGGTAGAGCAGCGGGAGAATGAATGGGATTCCGCCAATCCCAAGGCGCGTGAAAAAGCTGCCGCTCACTGCGGCTCGGAAAGTACGAATGCGGAACAGAGTGAGATTCAGCAGCGGATACAAAGTTTTCGAAGCATGCAGGCCATAGCCCAAAAGAAGAACGAGGGAAGTGATCAACAATCCCAGAATTTCCCGAATACTCAACGTGTGTTCACCGAAGACTTCCAGCACGTAGGAGAGCAGCGCGATTCCCGATCCGAATAATATGAGTCCGATGAAATCCAAGGGATTCGATTTTTCGCGGTAATCGGGCAAGTGGAGATACACCAGGCACAATCCGAGGATTCCGATCGGAAGGTTGACGAAAAAGATCACGCGCCAATGAAAATATCCGACGATCAGACCACCGGCGATGGGACCGAGCATAGGACCTACCAGGCCAGGAATGGCGACGAAGCTCATGGCGCGGATGAGTTCCGATTTCGCGAAGGTCCGTACGATGGTGAGCCGTCCAACCGGCACCATCATGGCGCCGCCGCAACCTTGCAGCACGCGGCACGCCACCAGTTCGTGGATATCAGTGGAGATCCCGCACAGAAACGATCCGAGGGTGAATAGGCCAATGGCGGATGCGAACACGCGGCGCGTGCCGAATCGATCCGCCATCCAGCCGCTGATGGGGATGAATACAGCGAGGCTCAGCGTGTAGCTGGAGAGCACCGCCTTCATGCTGAGCGGGGCAACTTTCAGAGCGCCCGCGATGGTGGGAACGGCGGTGTTCAGAATCGTTGTGTCGAGCGATTCCATGAAGAACGCCACCGCCACCAGCCAGGGCAGGAGCCGCTTACTGGTTCCACCAGCTTCCATTCAGCCACGGTAGCAGACTCAAAGTCACCGGTCGCTTACGGATCTGTGAAAAAACCAGGAACGGCACCGGCTCCCTCACGGTCGCGGCTCGGTAACGCTCTCCAAGTATGGGGAATTCTTTCCGAACCGCGACCGTAAGGGAGTCGGTGCTTTTTGGAAGGCAAGGGAAGCACTACTTTTTGTGAGAGCCGCCGCCGTGCGAGTGTCCACCACCGCCGGAGTGGCCGTGGCCGCCGGAATGCCCGCCCGAATTTCCACCAGGGCCGCGCGCGTGGCCTGACGATTTTGGCGCGGAGTAGTGACCAGCGGAAGAACGCGAGTGTGAAGTGGGCGCTGCCCAGCCATGGCCGGAGGATCCAGTTCCGCGCGAGGCATTGCCGGCATAGTGAGACGCAGGCGCTGCGTTGTTGCGTGCGGAGTAATGCGGCTGCGAATTCCCGGAGTGCGTGCGCGCCGAGTTGGCCGAAAGACCGCGATAGGCTTCGGCTTGCCGGCTGCTGCCTGAGTATCCGGAGTGCCCCGTGTTATACGACCGCGCGCCGGCGTAACCTCGGCTACCGGAATTGGCGAAATGCGCACCAGCGTAATGTCCGGAATACGGAACACCTAGCCGATGCCCCGGATTATGCACCCACGCCGCGCGGCTCGCGTAACCGTATCCGCCGTGGAAACCGTAGCCGCTGTATCCATGAAATCCGAAATGGTTGAAGAACAACCCGTTCAGGAAAAGCCCGTGGCTCAACCAACTGAAGCCCCAACCCCAGCCGCCGAAACTGAAGAGTCCGGTGAAGAGCCCGCCCAGAAACGTTCCAACTCCGAAGCCGATGCCGTACCCCACTCCCGGATAACCGAGCGGCGGATAGTAGCCGTAGGCCGGCGGTCCCCACACGTAGACGGGATTGTAGACGGGCACATAAACGGTCTGCGGATCCACGGGCTGAATCACAATCGCGTTCTGGCCGTTCTGCTGTTCGTAAGTGACGCGCTGCTGCGGCGTGTTGGTGAGCCGGCCGTTGTCGCGTGCGGAAGAGCGCAGCCGCTGGATGGCGTCCATGACATCAGCCTGCTGCGAGAGGAATGCGTTGCCCAGATCGGTGGTCCATTGCATGTCGCGCGTGAGCAGGGCCATGACATCGGGGAAAGCAACTAGCGCTTGCACGCTCGGGTCCCAGGGCTGTTGCTTGGCGGCATCCACCAACTGCCGACCGCGGAGACCGCTACTCCGCATCCACTGCTGCGCTTCCGTGATCTCAGCCGGATAAGTACTGGCCGCTAGAATCTGGCTCAGCAGCAAATCCGGATAGAGAGCAATGGGCGCAACCAGATTACCCATATCTTGCGGCGACAAGCGAGGCGCATTCGCCGCTGGTTGTTCTAGTTGTTGCTGGGAATCGGGCGGCGGTGGAGCCTGCGCCACGGCCAGCAGGCTCAAGTTGACCAGGATGGCGGTGCAAAACAGAACGGATCGGTTCAAGATCACGGCAGCTCCAATCGTTCATCTAGACGCGGCGGCAGGGGACCCGGTGACGGCGTTCGCGATTAATTTCCGATAATACTATATTGGTTGTTGCGTCCTTCTTTTATCTTCCTCGCGGCGCTGATCCCACTCGCGGCTTCGGCGCAGAATCATAAGACTTCGCATTCCAGCTGGCGGGATTACGGCGGCGCACCGGATTCGGCGCAGTACTCCGCGCTCACCGAGATCGATCGCGCGAACGTGGGGAAGCTTCAAGTCGCATGGACTTATCCCACTGGCGACGGTAAGCCGTACTCGTTCAACCCCATCGTGGTGGATGGCGTGATGTATGTTCTGGCCAAGAACAATTCCATCGTCGCGCTGGATGCTGCAACGGGCGCCGAGATCTGGGCGCACCCCGCGGATCCGGACACCACTATCATCACCAATCGCGGCATCAACTATTGGGAGAACAAAGATCGCTCTGACCGCCGGTTGCTCTTTGCCAGCAATCACGTCCTGCACGCCATCGACGCGCGCACGGGGAAGCTCATTCTCACGTTTGGTAACTCCGGAAGCGTGGATCTGAAGCAGGGGCTGGATCGCGATCCGAAAACGCTGAAGCTGGTGCAATCCACTACCCCCGGCCGGGTTTTTGAGGATCTGCTGATTCTCGGATCTGCGACCAATCAGGAGTATGGTTCGGCGCCGGGAGACCTCCGCGCGTTTGATGTGCGCACGGGAAAAGTGGTTTGGACGTTTCACACCATTCCGCAGCCCGGCGAGTTTGGATCAGACACCTGGCCGAAGGATGCGCGCGCCCACGTGGGTGGGGCGAACGTGTGGAGTGAATTATCGGTGGATGAGCCGCGCGGCATTGTCTACGCGCCCACCGCGAGCGCGAAGTACAACTTCTACGGCGTGAATCGCAGCGGCGCGAATCTGTTTGCCGACAGCTTGCTGGCGCTGGACGCGCGCACCGGCAAGCGCTTGTGGCATTTCCAAATGGTGCATCACGACATCTGGGATTACGACGACGCCACCGCTCCAAAATTGCTCACGGTGCAGCACAACGGCAAAACCGTAGACATCGTGGCGCAGGTGAGCAAGCAAGGATTCGTGTGGGTGTTCAATCGCGTAACTGGCGAGCCGCTCTGGCCGATTGAAGAGCGGAAAGTTCCGCGTTCCGATATGCCCGGCGAAGAAGCTTGGCCCACGCAGCCTTTTCCGACTTGGCCTCCTCCCTATGCGCGGCAGAAATTCACGGTGGATGATTTGCGGCCGTCGCTCAGCGCGGAAGATCGGGCGAAATTTCGCGACGCGATTCTGAGCGCGCGCAATGAAGGCCTGTTTACGCCGCCCAGCACGCGCGGCACCATCGAGATGCCGGGCAACAACGGTGGAGCGAACTATGGAGGGGCCGCGGTGGATCCGGCGCGCGGCAGTCTATTTGTGGTGTCGAAAGACTTGCCCGCGCTGCTTCGGCTGGCGAAAAATCCCGAGGCGGAAAAGTCTGCTGCGTCTTCGGAAGAGCGCTACTACAGCGGATTCGGATTCCTGATTGCCAGCGATGGGCTCTCGCCAATCACGCCGCCATGGTCGTCACTCACGGCGTACGATCTGAATTCGGGCAAGATTAAGTGGAAAGTCCCGCTGGGCGAAGTTCCCGAACTGGCGGCGAAGGGCATCCAAGGAACCGGAGGGCACTTTCCGAAAGTAGGTCCGGTGGCGACCGCCGGAGGATTGATCTTCGCGGGCACGCGGGATGGGAAAGTGCGCGCGTTCGACGTGGAGAACGGCCAGGAGCTCTGGTCCCATCAATTGGACGCAAGCTTGGAAGGAATGCCCGCGGTTTATGAAATCGCGGGACGCGAATATGTGGTGTTCTGCGCCTCCGCTTCGGCGAAAGTGAACAATCCTGACCACGTGAAAATCAACGGCGCGTACGTGGTGTTTGCTCTGCCCAAACAGTAGGCCGCTATTTTCCGTAGCGGCGAATTGCCAGAGGTGACGGCGGCCCACTCTCAATTCGCGCTTGCCCGTCCGCGATTGAGATTCGACCATCCTTTTGGTAATCAAGCAGCAGCGTGGCGTCTGAGCGGGCTTGCTTAATCGACGCGCCGTCGTCGTAAAAATATTGCCCGGATACCTTCGTTCCCGGATACGCGAGATGAAGGGCCATGTCGAACCACACGGTGTCTCCCAGAAACGGGTCGTTGTCTTTGGGGACATCGGTCAGGATCACTCGCGTTTCCGGTTTCAGCCGCGGGGCAAGGTCGAGCACCTGCGCCATCGCGGAACGCTGCCTTTCCCAAACCCATTCGTGAAACGCGGCTTTCTGCACCGCCGAAAAACTGCCGTAGCCGATCACCAATGCGCCCAGCGCTGAAATCAAACTCATCCGAAGCCGATTGTTGGAAGCATAACCGGCACACAGTCCAATTACCGCGGCCAAGATAATTCCTGCGCCGAAGCTGGACAGGAGTTGAGTGCGCCAAAGGCTCCTGGCGGATTCGAGAATCAGGTAGGCGGGGAAGCTCAGCACGAGCGAGAAAAGGCCTACAAGCAGCGTCAATGCCAGGGTGTGTTTATCCGGAAGCCAATCGCTGTTTGACTGGAGCAGCAAAACCATTCCAAGTAGAAAGAGAATCACGGCGAGCGCTGCAGGAACAAACAATTGATGGAAACTCGCGTGCGCCGCCGCAGATCCGCGCCATGTCCAAAACTTCAGGCTGGCAGAGATATTGAACGCCCAATCCCTCAGCACCGGCGAAATGCCCCAGACTTTTCTGAGAACAGTTTGCTGATATGTTTTCCCGCCCGAGTACGCATATTTCCGAAAGGTGGCAATGAGATAAACTGGCGGGCAGAATATACCAGGCTGCTGCAATCACTTTGCGGCTTCGCCAAGGCCGCGGATAGCGCCAGAACAGAAGAACAGGCGCAGCTAGAATAATGAGGAATTGGCTCTCGTAACTCCAGAGCGAGAGGTGTTGGAAGAACATTGCCGCGACCAAGGCGGCGTCGGCTCTCCACCGAATCCGCTGCTCGAATGCAACAATGAGCAGGTAAAACGCGAGCAGCATCCACAGCGTGTAGCCAGCCTGGTTCAACTGACCCACCCAGCCTGTTGAGCCGTCGGACGAATGAACCAGCACCAGCGCGCCTGCCAGGTACCAGAAAACATCGTAGCCGGGTAAAAGCCGCCGTCCAATTAGAAAAACCAGAAATCCACGGGCCCACCAGAGCGCCGCATAGATAATTTGAAACGGGACGAAGCTGCCGGCGAAACCGGACAATTGTCCGATGAGGTAAGCGACTTGATAAAAGATACTGGTGTAAATTCGCAGATAATCGGCGCCATGCAGGAATCCATTCCACCACGTGGAAATTTCACTGGTATAGACGAAGCCGGTTTCATAGGGCAATCCGGAATGGAGACTGAACGGGAGCCAAAGCGCGAGCACAATGGCCAAGTAGGCGAGGGCGACAATGAATGCGGTCCGCGCGGTCTTCAAATTATCAGTATGACGCAACTACGATCCCTGGTAGTAGCCAGCGCGCTGCGCTAGCCTGTGGGGTTCACGCACATGCATTTAACCCGCAATTCCATCTATTGTTTCGGTTTGATTTTGGCGCTCGCATTTCCCGGCTGGGCGCAGGATTTCCGCGGCAGCCTCATCGGCAACGTCAACGACACCAGCGGTGCCCGTATCCCCTCGGCCGTGATTATCCTCCGCGCCAGCGAGTCCTCCATCGAACGGCGGACCCAGAGCGACGATCGCGGCGAGTTCCGCTTCAGCGATCTTGCACCGGCCAGCTATCGCGTCACCGTGCAGGCCTCCGGTTTCGCGGACGCTGTTTCCACAGTCACGGTAAATGTCAGTTCGGCGCGCGATATCACAGTCACCCTGAATCCCGCGCCGGCGCAGCAACAGGTGAACGTATCCGGATCCCCCTCTTCCATCACCACGCAGCCGATGGACACGACGAGCGCCGTGCACGGCGGTGTGGTGACTACGCGCGACCTGGATACGCTGCCGCTGCCCGAGCGCAGCTTCGCCAACATCGCTTATTTGATTCCGGGAACAGAACCGGTGGAACCATCGGATCCCACCAAGGCGCGCATCACAGCGGTCAGCTTCGGCGGGAGCTCCGGTTTGAACAACGTGAATTCGGTGGATGGCATGGACAATTCGGACGACTACATCGGCGGCTTTCTGCAGAATTTTTCCCCCGATGCGATTCTGGAATTCGCGGTCCAGACGGCGCAGCAGAATGCGGACATCGGGCGCACCGTGGGCGGCTCGGTGGAGATCACCACCAAAACCGGAACCAATGAGTGGCACGGCGGAGCCGCATTTTACGAGCGCGCCGCCGATCTCAACGCCCGGTATCCGATTGAGAATCCCGCGCCGCTGCCCAAGCAGCCTTTCTCGAAGCAGAACTACATCGGTACGCTCGGCGGACCCATTATAAAGGACAAACTTTGGTTTTTCGCGTCATTCGAGAACGTACACGAAAACGCCAGCATCGCTTATAGTCCGAACAGCCTGACGGAGTTCAACGCGCTGGCTTCGCTCGCCGCGCAAGGGCTGATTCCGGGCGTCAGCTCCATTCCGGTCCCGAATAATGTTCCGATACCCTTTCGAGACTATCTCGGAACCATTCGATTCGACTGGGCGCAGTCGTCCCACTCCACCTGGTTTCTGCGTGCCGGCATCGACACCTACATCACGGACAATGCGCTCATTCAACAGGCGACGCTTCCATCCACCGGAGCTACAACTCATTCCAATTACTTCAACATCGTCTTGGGCCAGCAATATATTTTCAGCCCGACCTGGGTCGGATCGCTGACCCTGGGCGTCAGCTATCTGCACCTGACGCAATCGCGCAACTCCGATCTCGGCTTCGCGCTGGCATTTCCCTTCAGCGCAACATCGCAGACCATTTCCGGATTCGAGACGTTCGGCGACAATCAGTTCGTCACGCCCATCACGGCCTTTCCCATCCTGCGCAATCAGGAAAAATATCAGGTCCGCTACAACGTCACCCACACGTCCGGAAGCCACTCGCCCAGCTTCGGAGTGGATTTCATCCATGAACCAGTGCTCAGCGGCGCGCTTCCGGGCAACGCGGAAAATTTGACGGTATTCGCGCAGGATCCCTCGGCCTATCTCGGCAACCCGCAGCAGTTCGTAGTGGATCTCACGTGCACTCCCACCGCTACGATCCAAGTCACCGACGGAACATCGTGCTCCAGCACGCCAGCGGGCGATGGCAGCTTCTCGCAAAACGTGCAGCGGCTCGGATTCTACGCTCAGGATTCCTGGCGCGTCACGCCGCGGCTCACCATCAATTACGGACTTCGCTACGACACAACTTTCGGACTCTTCACCGCCTCCGGCCGCTCTCAACTCGACAACCCCGCGCTTCAAACCGTGGAGGCGCTGCAGATTCCGCTGTTTCAACATCCGGGAGCGCCGCACGATTACCGGCTGGCCATCGCGCCGCGCTTGGGAGTGGCGTACGCGCTCGGAGCATCCAGGAATACCGTTCTACGCGCGGGCGTTGGAATGTTTTACAACGATTTGGCACAAAACGGTTGGGTAACGGCGTTTCAGGCTGTGAACCAGCCCGCCGGAGTCTGCGCGCAGCCCGGCGATCCCGGATGCATTCCGGGTTCCTCGAATGGAGGCGCGGGCACGCTGATCGATCCAGCGTACAAGACTCCCTACGCGCTGCACGCCACCGCGGGCGCGGAGCACGCCTTCAATTCCCATTGGATGTTGAGCGCCGATTGGACGCATGAGGCAGGCGTGCACAGCTACGCGCGCTACCAATACCAGGCCGGGTACACGCTTTTCTCGCCGCTCTTTGCGAGCGACATGGCCACGCAACAGGCCAATGTTCCGGATCTGACCGTATTTCGCTCCGACAACCGCTCGCGCTACGACGGACTGTCGATCCGGCTGCAAGCGAATGCGCGCCGCTTTACTTTGGTTGCTCACTACACGCTGTCGAGCGCCAAGACCTGGGGCTGCGTGCTGGGCGAACTATTCGATTATGTCGACGGCGTGTGCAATCCGCTCCACGCTTTCGGTCCGGGCGATTACGGCCCGTCCGGCGAGGATGTCACGCATCGCTTCGTGTTGGCGGGAACGCTGCATCTGCCCGGTGGTTTCGATATCACCGCTCTGAGCCAGGCGGAAAGCGCGCGGCCGATCACGCTGACCACGCCTGTGGATGTCAATGGCCTGGGCGACAGCGGCGACGATCGCGCTGTGATCAACGGCGTGCAGACCTCGCTCGATCAATTCCGCGGCACACCTTATTTGCAGACGGATCTGCGTGTCAGCCGGCCTTTTAAGATCGGCGAGCGCACGAAAGTAATGCCCTTCGCCGAGTTCTTCAATCTCTTCAACCGCAATAATCCCGGCGCAAATTACGTGACGGATATTTCCGCTTTGCCGGTGCCGGTCAACAATCTCGCCAATGCCACCGCGTTTTGCCTCAACGCATCGTGTACCCAAACCCAGCCCATCACCAGCTTCAAGCAGTTGCTGGTTCCGGCCGGCGCGCTGGGAGATTTCTTCGGACCGGGGACGACGGTGGGCATTCCGTTCGCCGCGCAGTTTGGCGTGCGGTTGAGTTTCTGACCGAACCGCGACCGCGAGGGAGTGACCATGGGCCTGACGGCCCACCAAAGGTGATGAAGACGCTAGAAAGACAAAATCACCGGTCGCTTACGCTCGCGGCTCGGAATGAGAGTCCCCATTACCGAGCCGCGACCGTGAGGGAGTCGGTGCCGTTGTTTTTCAATCACGGACCGGCGTCTTCAAGGGAGTGACCATGGGCCTGCGGCCCACCAAAGGTGATGAAGACGCCAAGTGGGGCGGACCCCCTGGTCCGCACGGGTCCCCCTGGACCCGCTCTTCAGGATATCGTATTTCCTCAGCAGGCCGACGAGGGCGTCGGCCGCGGACCAGGGGGTCCGCCCTACTTGGCGTCTTCAACGGAGCGCTACCGCGACAGGGGAACCGTTACGCTCCCTTGCGGTCGCGGTTCGGTAGGCACCATTATGATGTTGGTACCGTAGAGGGTAAATCAAAATGAATTTCCTCGATCCCACTCGCCGATTTCATCGCCGGGCTTTCTTAGCCGGGTCCGCCACCACGGCCGCGTCCCTGCTCTTCGCTGAAGAACTTTTTGGCGCGCCGGATTCCGAATCCACTAAACCGAATCCGGCGCTGGAAAAACTGGGCGCCGTCGCGCTCGCCGAGGCCAAGAAGCAAGGCGCTACCTACTGCGATATCCGCATCAACCGCTATCGAAATCAGTTCTCCGGATTCCGTATGTCGCCGGAACGCGGCGGTACCAAGACCGACGAAGTTCCTTTCGTGAACGACGGCACCAGTTTCGGATTCGGCGTCCGCGTGATCGCCAAAGGCCAGTGGGGATTCGCCGCGTCGCCGCTGGTGACGCCCGACGAAATCGCCCGCATCACACGCGAAGCGGTAACTGTGGCAAAGGCCAACTCGGCCCTGCAGGCGCAGCCGGTCCAACTCGCCCCCACCAAGGGTTACGTGGACCGCTGGACTTCGCCCTTCGAAAAAGATCCGTTCGCCGTGCCGGTAGATGAAAAGCTGGAGCTGGTGCACAGCGCCGCCAAGACGGTCAAGAGCAATCCGAAAGTCTTCGCCAGTTTCGGCGGGCTGTTCTTCCACTCCGAAGATAAATACTTCGCTTCCTCGGAAGGTTCTTCCATCCAGCAGCTCGTCATCCAATCGAATCCGTTTCTCAACGCCAACGCTGTGGATTCGCAGAAAGGCATCTCGCGCGATCGGTCATATCAAGTTGCCCCGCAAGCGCGCGGCTGGGAATACGTGCTGATGAGCAATCTCGGGGAAAACGCCCGGCGCATCGCCGACGAAGTGGTGGAACATCTGAGCGCTCCTCCGGTCACCGCCGGCAAAAAGGACCTGGTGCTGCTTCCCAGCCATCTCTGCCTGACGATTCACGAATCCATCGGCCACTCCACCGAGCTCGACCGCGCGCTCGGTTATGAAGCCAACTATGCCGGCACCAGCTTTCTCACCACGGACAAAATGGGCAAGTTCCGCGTGGGCAGCGACGTGGTGAATTTTTTCGGAGACCGAACCACCGAGTTTGGAATGTCCACCGTGAAGTACGACGACGATGGCGTGAAAACTACGAAGTTCCCCATTATCGAAAAAGGAATCTTCAAGCACTATCAGACCATCCGCGATCAGGCGCACCTGATCAACGAGACGGAATCGCGCGGATGCTGCTACGCCGATTCCTGGTCCGCCGTTCCCTTCCAGCGCATGCCGAACGTCTGGCTCGCGCCATCGGAAAGCGATACCACCGCCGACGAATTGATCGCGGGTGTGGACGACGGTGTTCTGATCGAAGGCACCGGCAGCTACTCCATCGATCAGCAGCGCTACAACTTCCAGTTCGGCGGCGATGCCTTCTGGGAGATTAAAGGCGGCAAGAAGCGTGGCATGATCTCACGCGTGGCCTATCAGGCTCGCACGCCGGATTTCTGGCAGGCTTGCGATGCCATCGCCGGCCGCGCCTATTGGCAGCAGTACGGCCTGTTCAACGACGGCAAGGGCGAGCCGACGCAGATCAATGCCATGAGCCATGGATGCGCGCCGACGCGCTTCCGGCAAATCAACGTGCTGGTAACGGATTGAAGGAGCGCCGAACATGCTGACCAAACAGGACGCCAAAAATCTCGCCGACAAGATCCTGAGCTACTCGAAGCTCCCCGGCTGCAGCGTGAATATCAACGCTTCGGAAACCGTCTTCATCCGATTCGCCAACAACGGCATCACCACTTCCGGCTACAGCCTGGATCAAACGGTGAGCATCGAATCCACCACGGATGACAAACGTTCCGGAAGCGCCAACGTCAGCGAATGGTCGGACGATGCACTGAAGAACGGCGTGGAACTGGCCGAGCGCCTGGCCAGGATCTCGCAGCCCGATCCCGAATACATGCCGCCGCTCGGTCCGCAACAATATCCCGAGCTTCCGAATTTCGATTCTGCCACCGGAAATTCGCGTGGAGACGCGCTGATCGGCCACGTCAAAGCGGTGATCGATGGCGCGCGCGGCGCGAAGCTCACCACCGCGGGATTCATTCAGCGATCCGCCAACTGGACCGCAGTGGCGAACAAAGCCGGTCTCTTCGGATATCACCAGTACACCGATTCCACGCTGACCAACACCATGCGCAACGCCGGCGGCACCAGCTCCGGATGGTCCACGCAGATTTCAACCGCGATCAAGGATCTGAACGGGCAAGATGCGGCTCGAATCTCGGTGGAGAAATGCGTCCGGGGCGATGGCAAGAAGCGCCTGGAGCCCGGCAAGTACACCGTGATTCTGGAGCCCGCCGCCGTCAGTGATTTGATCGGCTATCTGGGCTTCAGCTTCGGCGCCAGAGACGCCGAGCAAGGCCAGTCTTTTTTGAGCAAGAAAGCCGACAAGCCCGGCCAGACGCTGCTGGGCGAGAAACTTTTTCCGGAATACATTACTCTGCGCAACGACCCGTTCAATCCCAAACTCTCGGCCACTCCCTGGAGCGGGTCGCTGCTTCCCAACGAGAAAATCCCGTGGATCGAAAACGGCGTGGTGAAGAATCTTTTCTACGATCGCTATTGGGCGGAGAAGGCCGGCAAGAAACCCACGCCGTTTCCGAGCAATCTGATCCTGGATGGCCAGAATCACACGCTGGAGGATCTCATCAAGTCCGCCGACAAGGCTCTGCTGGTGACGCGCCTTTGGTACATGCGCATTCTGCAGCCACAAACAATGCAAGTGACCGGATTAACGCGCGACGGCGTATTCCTGGTGGAAAAAGGCAAGGTGACGGATCCGGTGATGAACTTCCGCTGGAACGAAAGCCCGGTGCGGGTGATGCAGAACACCAAGATGTTGGCCGCTCCGGTGCGCACGCAAGGCGCGGAAGCGGGTTCATCGCTAGCTCCAGCCATCCTGGCCACTGACTTCAACTTCGCCAGTATTTCGGACGCCGTGTAATCATTCCTCGCGCAGCGCAACGATTGGATCTACTCGTGCAGCGCGGAATGCCGGGGGCAGCGCAGCCAGTGCGGACGCCAGCAAAAAGCACGCCAACGGAAGCGCGAGACTCCAGAAATCGGTCGCCTTCACTTCAAATAGCAGCGATGAGACGAATCGGCCAAGAGCAAACCCGCCTGCGATTCCGATTCCCAGCCCAACCACGATCACCAGCATCACATCGGAAATGACCAGGCGAACCACGCCCAACTGGTGAGCGCCCAGTGCTACGCGGATGCCGATTTCCTTGGTCCGGCGGACTACAGAATAACTGAGCACGCCATACAATCCGATCCCAGCCAGCACGATTGCGACGATTGCAAAGAATCCGGCGAGAAGCGCCAGCAGCCGCTCGCGCAGCAGTGTGTTGTTGATTCGGGTTAACTGCAACATCACACTGTTGACGCGCAGCCCGGCGGTGGATTGATAGATCGCTTGCCGGATTGCCGACTGCCACAGCCAAAGGATTGCCTGACGTACGCACTTCCATCACGCCGTCCGGTTGGCCCCACGGCCCGTAAACAGTCGGAGAGTTTGCCTCCCGCAGATTGTTGTACTTGGCATCCTGAACAACTCCAACGATTTCCTGGATGGCCGGCTGGTCACTCGTCATCGAACTTTTCGAATCGCACACCTAGTGGATTCTCGCCGCGGCAGATATTGGCGCACGAACTCCTGGTTCACCACCGCCGCGGTAGATCCGGGCGCCATATCGCCTCGCCGCGAGATAGCGCCCCTCGCACTAGGTTGTATTTGCATAGCCTCGAAGAAACCCGCTGAGACAGGTAAAAAGCGCGACTTCACCGATTCCGTTTGGCTTGCCCGGAAAACGGATTCCAGGGCGCATCACCCACGCGTAATCCCCGCCGATCAAGCCATCGAGCGACATGCCAGCGGCCTGCACAGTGGGAACGCGCCGCACGCTGTCGAGCAGTTGCAACGAGGCAACGCGCACGCGATCGTTCCTTTCCGGATTCTTCATCCGAATTACATATAGCGCAACGTGGTCCTTGGAGAACCCTAGATCCACGTTCGTGAGTTTTTTGAAGGACAGCGAGCAAAAGACCGCCGAGAAACAGCACGACGAAGCTGAATGCGGCTTGCGAAGCTAACAAGGGCCGGAACAAGCCGATTCTACTGGATTGTTTTGTGCCACCTGCCTTCAATGCTTCGTGCGGAGATAATGGCCGAAGCATACACCGCGGGTGCAAGCCCGAACAGGAGGCTGGTCAAAATCCCGACACTGGCCACAAACCCGAGCATTCGCCAGCCGATCTGAAGATCAAGGTAGGCGGGAAAGTCGGCTGGGAGAAAGTAAATCGACAATGGATGGCGCAGCAGCCGACTGCAATCGCCAACCCAAGAATACAAGCGGCACTCGCCATCAAACCGCTTTCGATCAGCAGTTGCTGGAGTCAGCCTGGCACGGCTCGCTCCAATCGAGATTCGCATCGCCATCTCGCGATCCCGCGCCGCGCCGCGCGCGACCAGCAGATTCGCGACGTTCGAACAAGCAATGAGCAAAACCAAGCCAACCACCATTGCCAAAATCCAGAGCGGACGCTCGAAATCCATGCGAATCATCGAGGGACTGCCGCTCGCTCCCGCTTTCAGCATGAGCGGTGCGTTCTTGTATTGAGAGCAACTGATCCGGCCGTCCGCCCGACCGGATAAATTCGTCGGCATGGTCCCGCCGGTAGTTAGTCAACACGGTCTGGAGCGGTCGCCTAGCTTGCTCCGGCACAACGTCCGCGTTCCAAGCGTCCCCAAACCTGGTCCCAATCCGGCGAATCTTGCGCGGCTTCGATTTGTGGAAACCAGACATCGATCCGATAGCCCGGCATCAATCCATCAAATCCTTTGCGAACTACTCCAACAATCTGGAACTGCTTCCCCTGAAATTCAAACCATCGGCCGAGCATCGCCGGATTCGCGCCGAATCGCCGCGACCAGAAACTATAGTTCAACACTGCGACGCTCCGCCCAACGTCCGACAGCAGTCTAGGATGCGGCCGATCGCCGGCTGTATGCCGAGGATCCGGAACCCGTCGCCCGAGATCCTCTGCGATCGCACTCCCATTTCGTCTTCCGGCGAGCCCGCGAAGACAATCGGTTGCGATGGTCCCGGATAACTGATTCCGAACAGTTCCACCTTTCCGCTCGACGCTTGGTTGAAGCGGCCAAAAAGCGCGCCACTGGTGTAAGTAGTTTCGATCAACGAGACACCCAGCGCTGGATACGAACAGTAAACCAGCTTCCCCGGGTCCGGCACCGGCAGCGGCCGCAGGATCAACGCGTCGATCAACGAAAACGCCGCCGTACAGGCGCCGATTGCAAGCGACAGGGACAACACCGCCGCCGCTGTGACCGCGCGGTTCTTCACAAGCATCCGCACGCCGAAGCGCAGATCCTGCAAAACGGACTCAATCCACGAAACCAGCTTGACCTCACGGCTCGACTCGCGCAACAACAGCCGGTTCCCAAAATGCCGCCGGGCATCGAGCGCGGCATCTTTCGGCGTTAGGCCCTTGGCGATGAGCTCATCGGTCCGCGCTTCGATGTGAAATTCAAGCTCGGCATCCAGATCGCGATCCAAGCGCCCGCTTCGAAATACATTCGTCAAACGAGAAATCCACGACATAGTGATCTCCCCTAGCAACGTTGCAGAACATGCACGATGGCTGCATTCACCTCGCGCCAGCGCGATTCCTGTTCCTCAAGCTGTTCGCGTCCCGTCGCGGTGATTTCATACACGCGCGCCCGGCGCTTATTTTCCGTGGTTAGCCATTTGGCCTTGATCCAACCCGCTTCTTCCATCCGATGCAGAGCCGGGTAGAGTGAGCCTTCTTCCACCCGAAGAATTTCGCTGGAAATGCTTTCAATCTGGGACGTGATTCCGTAACCGTGCAGCGGTCCCTGCCGGGAGAGAATCTTCAGCACCAATACCGGAAGCGAGCCTTGCAATGAATCCTGGCGAGCCATAATCAGTTGTCTTACTCAGCAATCTAAGTATAGAGGGCTTGACCGGATTGGTCAATAAAATTATGTCCCCCCAACCGAACGACCGCGAGGGAGTGACCATGGGCCTGCGGCCCACCAAAGGTGATGAAGACGCTAGAAAGGCAAAATCACCGGTCGCTTACGCTCGCGGCTCGGAAAAGGCACTTTACCGAGTCGCGACCGTGAGGGAGTCGGTGCCGTTGTCTTTCAATCACGGACCAACATCTTCAACGGAGCGCTACCACGACAGGGGCATCCGTTACGCTCCCTTGCGGTCGCGGTTCGGAACGGGCGTCCCGTATGTCAAACTAGGATCGTGCCCGATTTTTGTACCTGCGGCGCGCAGTTGCCGCCCGACGCCCGATTTTGCCACAAATGCGGAAAACCGCAGTACGATTACCCGGGCTTCGAAGAAGAACCGGTACAGCCGCCGCCCCTGCCCCTGCCGGTGGTTGCCGCGGCGCCCGAAATCAGCTTCCACAACCGTCTTGCGGTCCGAATTGGATTTCTTGTCGCTTTGACCGCTTTTCTACCGTTCATGTTCCTGCAGGCCATTCCGTTTCTACCGGCGGTAATCGCTTTTCTCACCGGATTTCTCGCCGTCTTTAGTTACTCCCGCTTCACGGGTCAATCCCTCAGTGTGCGCAGCGGTGCAAGAATGGGCTGGATCACGGGGATCTTTTCCTTCGCCATTATCGCTCTGCTCTTCTCCTTGAGCATGCTGGTGGTCGCCACGCAGGGCAAAGCCGTGGTGGATCATTTCAAGGATTACCAAGGTCCGTTCTTCCACCCCAAGAGCGATCAGATCGAGGCAGTGACGAAGCTCTTGCAGGATCCCGCCACGTTCGCTACCGAAATGGTCGGTGTGCTGCTCTTGTTCTTCATCATGCTAACGGCGCTTCCGGTGCTCGGAGGCGCGCTGGGCGCGAAAGTTTTCGCAAAGGAATGATCCGCGCGGGCCTGCTGGCGGCGGTGGTTCTCGGAACCGCTTCGATCGCCTATGCCGAGACCCAGCTCACCGCCAATCAGCGCCAGCGCAACATAGATTCCTTCGAATACGTCTGGCGCACGGTGCGCGACAAGCATTGGCAAGCCAATCCGTCGGGCCTGGATTGGCAGGCTATTCATGACGAACTGCGGCCCGCCATCGAAAAAGCCGCCACTATGGATGCCGCGCGTGCCGTGTTGAACGACATGCTCGGCCGCTTGCATCAGACTCACTTCGCGATTATCCCGAGCGATCTTTATTCCGATTTGAACGGATCCGGCGCCAAAGGCGAAATCACAACCGGTATCGACGTGCGCGTAATCGGCGCGGATGTCCTGGTGACGTCGGTAGAAGCGAAATCGCCCGCCGCGCGCGAAGGCGTCCGGCCCGGCTGGCGCATCGTCAAAATTGGTCCAATGGATCTGGCCCCAGTGATCGAAAAGCTGAACGAAACTTACGCCACATCCACGTTGCGCGAACTGGTGCTGCGCCGGGCAATCTTATCGCGTTTAGAGGGCGCATCCGGAGAATCCACTTCCGTTGAGTTTCTGGATGGCGCCAACCAGCGAATCGCGAAAACGCTGGCGCAGGGAACACCGCGAGGCGCCTTATCGCAATTCGGATTTTTGTATCCCATGCACGTTTGGTTCGATTCATCCCGCGTGGGGAACGGCGACATCGGCTACGTGAAGTTCAATATCTTTCTGGATCCCACGCATGTGATGGCGGAGTTCGCCGATTCGGTGGAGTCTTCGAAAGCATGCCGCGGGTTCATCATCGATCTGCGCGGGAATCCGGGAGGGATCGGCGCGATGGCGATGGGGATGGCGGGCTGGTTCCTGGATAAACCGGATCAGCGGCTGGGCACGCTGGTGATGCGCGATACTACTCTGAAGTTCGTGGTGAATCCGCGCGTATATACTTTTTCAGGACCCCTCGCAATCCTGGTGGACGGCGCATCCGCTTCCACGTCCGAAATTCTCGCTGGAGGCTTGAAGGATTTGGGACGCGCGCGGATCTTCGGCACCCGAACAGCAGCAGCCGCACTGCCCTCGGTCCTCGAAATGCTGCCGAACGGCGACGGATTCCAATACGCCATCGCCAATTACATTTCTGAAGGCGGAAAGCCTCTGGAAGCCCTGGGTGTAACACCGGACGTGGAGGCCCCGCTCACACGCGAAGCACTCCTCGCGGGCAAAGATCCAGCTCTAGACGCCGCAATCGCCTGGATCAAGAACCAGAAACCAGAAACGAGAAACTAGAAACCATTTTATGGATTGGTTCTACGGCGATGCCGGCAAACAAATCGGGCCGATCGATGAAACGTCCTTCGAAGGACTGGTAACAGCCGGCATCATCCGCAACGAGACTTTGGTCTGGCACGCCGGCATGGCGAACTGGCAGCCGTACGCAGCCGTTCGTCCCGCACCACCGCCGCCGGTGCTAAACGCCGCAGGCGACCAGCGATTCTGCACCGAATGCGGGCGAGCGTATTCCCAGGATGAGTTGGTGGCATTCGGGAACTCCCTGGTCTGCGCCGCGTGCAAACCCGTTTTCACACAAAAGCTGCGCGAAGGAATCCGCCCGGCGGGAACGGTGCGTTATGGAGGATTCTGGATCCGCTATCTCGCGGTCTTGGTGGATAGCCTGGTCTTTTCCGTCTTGATCGTGATGGTTTTCGCCATCGGAGTAATTGTTTTCCCCATCGACTGGACCAATATAGGACGCTCGCAGGCGGACCTCATGCGATTGTTGGCAATCGAAGGCGTGGTTTGGCTCTCCGCCCTGATGTTTGCGGCCATCTACGAGACATGGATGATTGGACGCTACGGCGCAACACTCGGAAAAATGGCGTGCAATCTCACGGTGGTGACCAGCGATGGCGGCAAGGTGTCATATGGGAGAGCGCTAGGACGCCACTTCGCCAAACATCTGAGCAGCTTCATTATCGGCATCGGATACATCATGGCTGGTTTTGACGAAGAAAAACGCGCCTTGCACGACCGGATTTGCGATACTCGTGTAATCAAAAAATAGCTCGATGCCGCTCGCGCCGGAACATCTCGCGTGCTCCTCCTGCAATGCGCCGATTCCCGCCGAGGATTGGAATCGCGAGCACGCGTTTTGCGCAACCTGCCGCGCACCACTCCAAGTTTTGATATTCCCCGCGTTTTTCTCGCAGCCTGCTGCCGCGTCCAGCGGGACCGCTGTGCTCGAAGCGGGCGAAGCAAGCTGCTTCTACCATCCGCAGAAACAAGCGGTGGTCCCATGCGATCGCTGCGGCCGTTTCCTTTGCAGCTTATGCCAGGTGGAGTTTCTGGGCCAGAACTGGTGCCCACGGTGCATCCAAGCCAGCAGTGAAAAAGGGCAGCTCGCGCACTTGGACCCCAGCCGCAAACTTTACGACAACTTGGCCCTGATGCTCGCGGTTTTTCCGCTGCTGCTGGTGTGGCCTACCATTATTACCGCGCCGGTAACGTTGTATCTGTGCGCTCGCTACTGGCGCGCGCCCTCCAGCATTGTGCCCCGAACCAAGGCGCGTTTTTATATCGCGGTAGTGCTTGCCGTGCTCCAAATTGCCGCTTGGATCTGGTTAGTGCTGTTCCTGATCTATCGCCGATGACCACGGGATCCCAGTATTCGCGACTGCCGGGACGCTCCGGATTCTTCGTCAGCCATTCTTTATGGCTGAGCGCCGATCATGTGTTGAGCGTGCGGCGAAATCCGTTTTCGGAATCCTACCGGCGATACTATTTCGCCGATATTCAAGCCATCGTCCTTACGGAACTTCCCAATCTTGTGGCGCCTTATGGTTACACCGTGGCTGTCTTATTGCTTGTTACCACGGCTGCCCTCTTCTATACGCGGCATCCGGCATGGGGACTTTTCTCCGCACTTGTTTCGCTGGCGGCCTTCTGGGCGAGCTGGCGCAGCGCGGACTGCGCGTGCTACGTGCAGACATCGGTCAGCGGCGAGATGCTCCCATCTCTGCGGCAGAGAGTGAATGCCGAAAAGACGCTGGCGCGCTTAAAAGCGGAGATCGAGAGAACGCAGGGCGCGGTGAGCGCCGAAATGCTGGGGGCGCACCCGGCCGATACACGCTCTCGCCGCGTGGCGTCGCCGAAATCCGCGCTTCGTCATTCCAGCGGCCGGTTGCATTGGATTGTATTCGCGTTGATGGTGATCCGCGGAGCCATGGCGTCCGATACGTTGCTGGGCGTGGTTTCCCCGGCATTGAATCTTGCGACAAGTGGAGTCGGGATGCTGGTTTTGTTGTTCTTGGTCTTGGCTGCGATCCAACAACGGAACAGCGATCTTGCGGATAGTGTCCGCCGGACGATCTACACGTCGCTGGTGTTTGATGTCGCCAGCGGTGTGGGAGGCTTCCTGGTTAGCATCTATATAGCGTTTCGCCTGGGAGCGCGAGCTACGAATCAGGCGGCGATCATGACCAATCCCGCGCTACGAGCCCTTGAAACAGTGGATCTGATCGGATTCTGTGCGCTTGGGTTGGCTGGACTAATTCTGATGTGGCGTCACCAGCGCTCGAGCGCGCCGCCGCCCATCGAGCTGGGAAATAGCGGATGATCCAGCAGCGCTGCGCCAATCACGAATTTCGCGAAGCCGCCTCGCGTTGTCCGGTTTGCCTGCGGTACTTCTGCCGCGAATGCGTAACCGAACACGAGGATCGCGTTCTGTGCGCGGAGTGCCTGAAGAAGGTCATCGCGAGCGAGAATGTACGATCCGGCGTGGGGCGAAGCCTGCTTCGGGGCTTGCTCCCCATCGCCGGCCTGTTGGTGGCCTGGCTATTTTTTTACGCTATCGGCCGGACGCTTCTGCTCATTCCATCCGCCGTGCATGACGGCACCATCTGGGAGTCCCGATGAAGCGGCCGGCCAAGAGCGCCGTCGAACTGTACGAAGAGGGCGTCTACCTGCTTCGGCGCGCCCCGGCATCCACGTTGGCCGCCTACTACGCGGGATCCATCCCGTTCGTCCTCGGCTTCCTGTTCTTTTGGGCGGACATGAGCCAGAGCGCGTTTGCTTACGATCATTGCGCTCCGGCCGCGTTAGCCGTGGCGCTGCTCTTCCTGTGGATGATGTACTGGCAGTCGCTGTTCGTGCAAAAGCTCCACGCCGAATTATCGGGCGCGCCTCCCCCAAGCTGGCGGTCGAAAGAAACTCGCCGCATCGGATTCCTGCAGCTTGCCGTGCAGCCAACGAAATTTGTGGTGTTGCCGATAGCTTTGTTAGTCCTGCTGCCGTTCGCCAGCGTGTACGCGTTTTATCAGAATTTGATGGCGGCGCGCGATGGCGATCTGCGCGCTGCCAGGAAACAGGCGCAGGTATGGCAGTCACAGAACTGGACGCTGCTCGCGATCCTGGCCATGCTGGAAGTGGTGGTTTTCATAAACATCGCAGCGGCGATCCTGCTGGCCCCTTATCTGGCAAAAATGTTGCTCGGCATCGAGAGCGTTTTTGGGCGTAGCGTCAGCGCCAGCCTGAACACAACATTTCTCGCAGTCGCCGCCGGTCTCACGTACCTGGTGATGAATCCGCTGGCTAAAGCGGTCTACTTGCTTCGCTATTTCTACGCAGAATCCATTGAGACTGGAGAAGATTTGCGAGTGGCGCAGGCGTTTCTGCCGATGTTGCTTTTGCTGTTGCTTCCCGGTCTTCTTAACGCGCAAACTCCTCAACCCACTCCACCGCCTGCGATCTCGGTGGATCAACTGAATCACGCCATCGACGGCGTAATTCATCGCCCCGAATTCACCTGGCGCCTGCCCCGTGCACCGCATCACGAAAACAACGGCAACTGGTTCATCCGCACAACCCAATCGTTCCTGGATGCCACAGGCCGGGGAGCGCGCCAGATTGGCCGATGGATCCGTCAGTTAATAGATTGGTTGGGAGACAAGCTGAAGTCGCTCATACCCGGTCTGGGTGGGAACAAGCCCGGTGCGGATTCTCGAAAACTTCGGGCCCTGCTCTATACGCTCTTGGTTGCGGTCGCGATTCTCTTGAGCTGGCTGCTGTGGCGAATTTTGCGGTCGGGAAAAAGAGCACGAGTATCGGCGGCTGTCCCGGTTGCCGCTCCGGCTGTAGATTTGAACGATGCCGGCCTGGAAGCCGGCCAGCAGCCGCTGGATCAGTGGATGCAGTTGGCTCGGGACTGCATGGCTCGCCAGGATTTTCGTCTCGCGCTGCGCGCTCTCTATCTGGCAAGCCTCGCGTACCTGGCCGACCGATCTTTAATTTCGATACAGCGAGGCAAATCAAATCAGGATTATGCTCGCGAGCTTCGGCGCAAGGCCCGCGGCTCGGCGGAGTTGGTTGCCGCGTTCGTTCAGAATGTGGGAACGTTTGAGCGAACCTGGTATGGCCAATATGATGTGGACCGCGGCATCCTGGAACACTTCGAAAACAATTTAACTAAGATGAGGACTGGTGCGCCCCAACAATAACGCCATTCTGGCCCTCATGGTCGCGCTGGCCGGATGTTTACTTTTCGGCCTATGGAAACTTTACGAGCTGCGCTTCGCCTCAGGCGACATTTATCCCCAATATTCGTCCCTGCGATCGGACGCTTTAGGAACCAAGGCGTTATACGAAAGCCTGAAACAAATTCCGGGCCTCGCCGCCGCCCGCAATTATCGGGAGTTCGCGAGTCTTCCGAAAAGCAAAGATACCGTGCTGGTGCTGGGAGTAAATCCTTTCCTGTTTGAAGCGATGTCGGAAGACGAGATCAAAGAATATGAAGCTCTGGCTGCAAGCGGAGCGCGCATCGTAATCGCGATGCGTCCGGTGAACCAGCCGCGGAGACACCAAACAATACCGCATGAAACCCCGGCTGTTGAGAGCCGTTGGAGCGTCCAGTTCGGCTATATCGTTCGTCCCGCCGGCCAGAATGACGGGGAGGGTGGCGACTATCCGAAACTGACTGCGCTTTATTTCCGGTACGAAGGAAAAGTTGTGCATCGCGTAGAGCGGCATTTCGGCGCCGGCAGCATCGCACTGCTGGCCAGTTGCTATCCGATGAGCAACGAAGCTCTGGCCGGCGAGCGGGATACAAAAACAATCGCGTGGGCGCTGGGAGAAAATCGCAAAATCATTTTTGACGAGCGCCATCTCGGCCTCGAGGAAAGCAGCGGCGTGGTCACTCTGGCGCGCAAATACCATTTGGAGGGCCTGGGACTGGTGATTCTGGTTTTGCTAGGGCTGTTCATCTGGAAAAACTCCGCCAGTTTTCTTCCTGCCCAGGCCGAGACCGGCGACGCGGAAGACAGCGTGGCTGCAATGGATGCGAGTTCCGGCCTGGCGAATCTCCTGCGGCGCAATATCCCAGTGGCGGCTCTGATGAGAACCTGCCTCGAAGAGTGGGAGGGATCGCGCCACGGCGCCCGCGTCTATTCCGAAGCGAAGGTCCGGCGTGTTCGCGATCTGGCAGGTAGAGCGGGAGATCCGGCCGAGACGTACCGCAAAATATCGCGAATCTTAACAGAGCGGAGTGATGCATGAACGCCAACCTGGAGAAGTTGATGCCGGCGCTGGATCGGGTCCGGCATGAAGTTCACAAGGTGATCATCGGCCAGAACGACGTGGTGGATCAAGCGCTGATCGTGATTCTCACGGGCCACCATGCGCTCATTGAGGGCGTGCCCGGAATTGCCAAGACATTACTCGCGCGTACCTTGGCCCGTGTATTGGGATGCGAATTCGCTCGCATCCAATTCACGCCGGACCTGATGCCCGCCGACATCACCGGGACCAACGTCTTCAATCTGCAGCGAAACGAATTCACCCTGGTGAAGGGTCCCGTGTTCACCAGCTTTTTGCTGGCGGACGAAATCAATCGGGCTCCGGCTAAGACCCAGTCGGCTTTGCTGCAAGCCATGCAGGAGCGCCTGGTCAGTATCGATCGCGAAACCTATCCGCTTCCCGCGAACTTCACCGTTTTCGCCACGCAGAATCCTATCGAATATGAAGGAACCTATCCGCTACCCGAAGCTCAGAAAGATCGCTTCATGTTTAAGATCGTCATGCGGTCCCCCGAGCGTGCCGATGAGCTTGCGCTGGCCGGAAGAATGCTCGGTACCGATTCGCCCGAGCAAACACTATCAAGCGTAGAGCCCTGCATCCAGAAGGAGGAACTGGCGGAACTGAAGCTCTCTCTCAACGATGTTCTGATTCGTGAAGAATTGATCGCCTATTTAGTGGATGTGGTGCGCAAAACGCGCGCGCATGAGAGCGTATTGGTGGGTGCAGGTCCACGCGCCACTCAGGCATTGCTGCTGGCCAGCCGTGCCTACGCAGCCATCCAGGGCCGCGATTTCGTAACGCCCGACGACATTCGCGCGATGGCCTCGCCCGTGCTGGAGCATCGCTTGATTATCCGGCCCGAGTTCGAAATCGAAGGCTTGGACGAGCGCGAAGTGGTCAACAAGATTCTCGGGGAGGTCCCCGTCCCAAGGTAAAGAATCCGGTGACAGGATACTCAATTCCCGATTTCATGCGAATATGATCGTGCCCAGTTCAAGATTGTTGGTCCTGGTGGGAGTAATTGCGATGCCTGCGGCGGTGCTTGCGATCCTGCCCGGATTCGCCGCGCTCGGCTACGGACTCATCGGCCTACTGGCGGCGGTCGCCGCATTCGATGCATTTACAGCGCCCGCCAGATTGCGCGGCATAGAGGTCGCCACCAGGGACGTCGTGCGCCTATGGAAGGATCGCCCGGGCGATATTCCGTTGACCATTCGCAACCAACAACAGAAGCAGTTCTTGCTAAGAATCGGCCTGGCGCTTCCTCCCGAAATCGAAGCTCAAAGCGACGAACTGTTGACCATCCTGCCCGGCGCAAGCGAATTCTCACAAATCAACTGGTCGTGTACACCGCACAAGCGTGGCCGCTACATCATCGATCGCTGCGCCGTGGAACGCCCATCGATGCTCGGACTCTGGGCGGCGCGGAAAACATTGCCGCTGCAATCGGAAATTCGCGTCTATCCGAATTTGGCGGCGGAGCGCAAGAAATCCCCGGCATTCTTCAAACGCGGCCGCATGGGCGTACACGGGCAGCGCCAGATCGGCAAAGGCCGGGAGTTCGAAAAGCTCCGTGAATATGCCTCCGGCGACGGTTTCGACGATATCGATTGGAAGGCCACAGCCCGCCGCGGTCACCCCATTACACGCGTTTTCCAGGTTGAACGAACGCAGGAAGTCTACATCATTCTGGACGCTTCGCGGCTCAGCGCGCGCCCGGTGGCCGGCGATCCGGATGCAACCATTCTGGAACGCAACGTCACCGCGTCCCTGCTGCTGGCGCTCGCCGCCGAAAAGCAAGGCGATCTGTTCGGACTGATCACCTTCAGCGACCGCGTGCACGATTTCGTCCGCGCTCGAAATGGCAAAACGCATTACGGCGCCTGCCGCGATGCTTTATATACGCTGCAGCCGCGCTTTGTTGCGCCGGATTTTGACGAGCTGTTCAGTTTGCTGCGGCTGCGATTGCGGCGGCGGGCGCTGCTGATTTTTCTCACCGAGCTCGATGATCCCATTGTGGCGGAAGCCTTCCAGCGCAACATACCGCTGCTCCGCCAGCATCTGATCCTGGTCGGCATGGCCAAGCCGATCGGATCGCAGCCGCTGTTCGAAGACGCATCCGCGGTTTCGCCGGATGACGTGTACCGAGAGCTAGCCGGCCATCTGCAATGGAACAAGCTGCGCAAACTGGGCAGCGTGCTTGCGAGCCAAGGCGTTCGATTCTCGCTGCTGGATGCCGATACGCTCGGCCCCCAACTCGCGTCGCTCTACGTCGACTTGAAACAGCGGCAGCTTCTATGATCATCGATCTCGCCCGGTTTCTCGCCGAAGAACGCAAGCATTGGACCCAGCTCGAACAGACGCTGGATCGCGTGGACCGGAATCCCGATCAGCGCATGAAGCTGGATGAGTTGCTGAAGTTTCACGAGCTGTACGAACGCGCGTCGGCCGATCTCGCCAAGATCGAAACGTTTTCGAGCGAACCCGAGATCCGGCGCTATCTCGAAAGATTGGTCGCACGCGCCTATGGCGAAATTCATGAGACGCGCGAGAAGCTGCGAGCGCCTGAATCCGTGGCGCTGGTTCGTTGGGACTTTTCCCCGCACATTCCGTAAGCATCTGGGACCCTTCTGGTTGTCGCTCGCCATCACGATCGCCGGTTGCGTATTCGGTGGCGTCGCGATCCGCATGGATCCGGAGGCGAAGCAGGTGATCATGCCGTTTCAGGGTTTAAAAGAAGATCCATCGGATCGAGTCCGGCGCGAAGAATCCGCAAAGCAAGACAAACTGGCTGGGAACAAGGGCACATTCGCCGCGCAGTTGATGACGCACAACACGCAGGTAGCAATTTTCACCATGGCTCTTGGCATTACCTGGGGTGCGGGAACCAGCATCTCGCTCTTCTATAATGGCGTGATCCTGGGAGCTGTCGCGGTGGACTACGTCTACGCCGGCCAGTCGCAATTCCTGTTGGGCTGGCTGCTGCCACATGGCGCGATCGAAATTCCGGCAATTTTATTGGGCGGCCAAGCGGGATTCCTGCTGGCCAGCGCACTCATCGGATGGGGCAGCCGCAAGACCCGCCGCCAGCGATTGCGCGAGGTCGCGCCGGATTTGACCACCATCATCTTCGGAGCCGGCGTTTTGCTGGTTTGGGCCGGAATCGTGGAGTCGTTCCTCTCGCAATATCACCAACCCGTAATCCCTTACGCGCTCAAGATTGCGTTCGGCGCCACGGAACTGGTGGCGCTCACACTGTTTCTCGCGAGATCGGGAACAGCGGCAAAATGAGATACGCACGAACCAACACGTTGCTTCTGCGAACACCCGAAGGAGTTGTTTTTTCGTTGCCGCTGGCCGGTCCAGTGAGCCGATTCCTGGCCTGGGGCGTGGATGCCGGTTGCATCCTGGCTGCAACCACTTTGCTGCATGAACTTCTCGGCATTCTGGGAAGTATCGCCAGTGCGATGGACGTCATCGGCTATTTCGTTATTTCCATTGGATACGGAATCGGTTGCGAGTGGTATTGGCGCGGCCAAACGGTGGGCAAGCGTGTGCTGAAGCTGCGCGTGATGGACGCGCAGGCGTTGCGTCTGGACTTCAGCCAAATCGTAGTGCGCAACTTGCTGCGCTTTGTCGATCTTCTTCCCGGCTTGTATTTGGTGGGTGGAACCGCATGCGTTCTCAGCCGCAGGTTCCAGCGGTTGGGTGACCTTGCCGCAAACACCATCGTGGTCCGAAATCCAGAAGCGCCGCAACCGAACCTCGAACAACTGCTTGGCGGCAAGTTCAATTCTCTTTTGGAATACAGGCATTTGACTGCGCGGTTGAGGCAAAGAACGTCGCCGCAATCCGCCGCGGTGGCGCTCGAAGCGCTGCTCCGCCGCGATGAGCTGGACCCGCAAGCCCGGTTGCAACTGTTCGCCACCTTGGCGCGGCATTTCCAGGAGCTGGTGGAATTCCCACCCGAAGCCGCCGAGCAATTGAGCGACGAGCAGTATGTCCGAAACGTCGTCGAGATCCTATACCGCCGCGCATGAACCGGAAAGCAACCAGGCGCGTGTCGGCACGCGAAGGATACGATCTGTGGGCGAATACCTACGATCAAACGCCCAATCCCGTGGTGGCCATGGACTCTCGTCATACGCTGAATCTGCTCGCTCCGCAACCAGGGCAAAAGATTTTGGACGCCGGCTGCGGGACTGGCCGCAATCTCACGCGAATTAGCAGCGCGGGCGCACGACCGTATGGTTTGGATTTCTCGCTCGGCATGTTGCGCGTCGCCAGAAGAGCGGTGCCGGATTGCCCGCTGGTTCAAGCGGACTTGCAGGCTGAATTTCCCTTTCGAAGCGCGGGATTCTCGGCCGTGCTCTGCGCCCTGATCGGAGAGCACCTGGATAACCTTGCGCTCACGTTGTCCCAACTCTGGAAAGCCTTGGAACCCGGCGGATGGTTGGTGTTTTCCGTGTACCATCCGGACTTGGCCGAAGCCGGCAAAGAGGCGAACTTCCAACTGGGAGAAACGGAATATCGCCTGGGCGCAATCCGCTACAGCACAGCCGATTATCTCGAGATGACATGGGCCGCCGGATTTCGAGAGATCCAATCCTTCGAATATAGCGGGGACGACGAACTGGTCACGCGAATCCCACAAGCCGCGGAGTTACTCGGGAAGCCGGTCATCTTCGCGCTGAAGGCCCAGCGTCCGTACTGATCACACCTTCGGCCGGATCATCTCAAACCGATCCCGGGTGCGCGCATAGGCCGCGCCACCCATCCTGCCGATCGCCCGCAGTTTATCCGGATCGATCTTGAAGTCGTCAATATACTGATCGTCGACATGAAATCGCACCACTTCGCCCAACACCAGATTCCCACTCCCCGGCAATTCACCGAACTCCATAGTGAGGTAATGTTTGCATTCCATGTGGATATGCGATTCGGCGACGCGGGGCGGCTTCACCAGATCGCTCGCGACTGGCGTCAATCCGGAAGCCGCAAATTCGTCAACGTCAGCCGGAAAATCGGCCGAGCAGGCGTTCATCTTCTCCGCGAACTCTTCGGAGACGATATTCACCACGAACTCTCGCGTCGCGTGGATATTGGCTAGCGTGTCCTTGTTCGGATTCGGTCCCGCCCTGCGTACCGGGCAGAACGCAACAATCGGCGGATTCGCGCTCACCGCGGTAAAGAAACTGAAGGGCGCCAGATTCAGAACGCCTTCGCGGCTGATGGTTGAGACAAAAGCGATGGGCCGCGGCACCACGGCGCCGATCAGCAACTTGTAAACGTTTTGGTGACCGGCCTCCTGCGGATCGATAATCAATCAGCGGGTCTCCACCGGCTTCTTCTCCATCCAACTCATCCAGTAATCTTTCCACTCCACGCCTTCACCGGCCGGCAGCACATGAATCGGATTCAACCCGTCCAACATCACCGCATATTCGTCGGTGTGGGTCTTCTTCTTTTGATTGGCGAGGGCTTTCGGGTGCGGACCGTGATGGATCCCGCGCGGATGCAGCGTGGCCATGCCGGCCTTGATGTTGTCTTTGCTGAAAAAATCGCCGTCGTGGTAGAAGATGAACTCGTCGTAGTCGGTGTTGCGATGGAAAAATGGAACTCGCAGCGCATCTTCATCCTGTTCCAGCGGACGCGGCAAAAAGCTGCACACCACGGCGCCTTCAGTGACGAATGTCGTATGAGCGCTGGGTGGCAGATGCGCGCGATGGCTCATCACCGGACGAATGTCGCGCATGTTGATCTTCCACACCGTCAGGTCGCCCTTCCAGCCCACCACGTCCATCGGATTGAACGGGTAAACCACTTTCGAAATTTCGTCGTCCGCTTGGATGCGGATTTCCCATTCCGTGCGATCATCCAACTGCGGCGCGGGCTCCGGAGTCACCACGGTAGCCGGATCATACAGCGCGTGCTGCCCCAGCAGACCTTTCTCCGGCTGCTCGAACTCATGCTTTGATTCAATGATCAGGAAAAAATTGTCGCGCGTCGCCGGGACCACGCGATAAGTGACAGCGCGCGGGATGTTGATGTAATCGCCCGCTTCATAATCCATCGGACCAAAATCGGTTTCGATTTTCCCGTGCCCGCGATGCACGAAGTACAACTCGTCGCCATCCGCATTACGGAAATAGAATGGCATCGCCTCCGAGCGGCGCGACACCAGGACGCGTACATCATGGTTGCCAAGAAACGCCGTGGGCATACCTTCCGGGTCATTCTGATCCGAAGGTTTCAATTCGTTCAAATCGAAGCAGTGCGGACGCAGCTTGCCTTCAAAACGAATCCAACCGGTCGGCGGATGCGCGTGATAGAGATGGGCCGACTTGCCGTAGAATCCCTTGCGCCCGTGCTCTTCCTCGTAGGTTCCCTCGGGAAGTCCGACATGGGCTTGGCTGGTGGTCTTGCCCTTTTTCAGCGGATACATGGTTTGTCTCCTGCTTTCAGTATAGGCAACACCTGCTAGACCAGATTCACTTTGCCCCATTTTCGGATTCGCTCATCGGCGGTGATTAAGGTCAACCCATGACAGCGCGCCGTCGCGACGATGATTTGGTCTGCGGGGTCGCGAGGGAAATCATCGCCCAGCCGAACGCTCTCAGCCGCAATCTCAGGGGTCAGAGGAAAGATCGCGATCAATGGATGTGATTCCATATCTCCAGCCAGCTATCTAGGGAAGTCGATTCGAATTCTGCGACGTTGGCCAATCATGGCAAGCTCCCGCAGAGAGATCGCGCTCACGCCAACGGCTCGCCCGATTGTTCTTCCGCGGTAAGCACCTGCTCTTGGGCCTTGCTCAATCGACCAAATCCACCGCGCCACCAGAGCAGGATATGAGTGTCCAACAGAAAAGAAGTCACTCCGTATCCACTCCCCATGGGTCATCGTGAAAATTGACTATGTCTCCAAGAATCTCCACCCTGCCTTTCCAGGTCCCACGCAATGGGCGCACTGCCGCAGGAGTTGGTCCGACCTGCGCCACTGGCCGACCCCGCTTGGTAATGATGATCCGGTCGCCTTTTTTCTCGACATCGGCGAGCAGCCGAAGGCACTTGGCTTTGAACTCTGTCACCGGCATCGTGATTTCCTTCATACATCTAGTTTATATCTGACCATTACGAGTGGTCAATTAGCTTCTAATATACACCACGTTAAAGTGGTGCTTTTTGAGGTATCATGGTCTTGGGGAGCAGATATGCATCGGCATTCGGCAGTGATGGCCCAGCCCGGACTCACCACCACGGAGTCGCCGTTCATCCAGCAAGCGCAGCGCGAGGGAAAGCTCTACATCTCGCAGCCTTATGAGCTTTACTCCGCAGAAAATCACCAAACCTGGCAAAAGCTGTACCAGCGGATGTCGCCGCGCTGGCATCGCTATGCCAATCCGCATTTTCTTGAAGGCATTGGCGCGCTGTGTCTCAATCCGGACCGTGTCCCGCGCCTCGAAGATGTCAACAGATTTCTTCGACCGTTGACGGGCTTCCAAGCCAAGGCTGTCAGCGGATACATTCCCGCATTCCTCTTCTTTGACTGCCTCCGCAATCGCGAATTTCCCACCACCATCACCGTCCGGCGCGCCGATCAACTGGATTATCTCCCAGAACCTGACATCTTCCACGACATCGCCGGCCATGTCCCCATGCACACGGACAAGCATTTCGCCGAGGCTTTGGTGCGATTCGGCGAGTGCGCGCACACCGCTGCTGAGCTGGTCTCCGGAATTCGCGACCGGGAGACACAGGCGCATTGCCTCACCAGCATCATTCGCGCCATGGCGCGCTTCTTCTGGTTCACCATCGAATTCGGATTAATGCGCGGCTCCGATGGTCTCAAAGTTTACGGCAGCGGATTACTCAGCTCCTACGGCGAGATCGCGCACGCGATTGAATCGCCTGAAGTGCAACGGTTCCCGATCCAACTGGAGTGGGCCATCAATCAATCGTTCGAAATCGATCACTATCAGCCGTTGCTGTTTATCGTGGATTCCTTCGATCACTTGTTCGGGCTGGTAGATCAACTCGAAGCCTGGATGAAAGCAGGCAAGCTGAACAACGTGGCGCCGGGTGAACCTGGCGTAAATGAACAGGATTTGAAAAGTTTCCTGCACGCCGAGCTAGATTGACCGATGGTTATGAAATTCGGTAAACGAAAGCGTCCTCGATAAAACGGTCGCCGATCATTTGACCACCGAGACGCATTCCTTCGACGCTTTTGGTTTTCCCGAAGATTCGGCGCAGCACTTTGATAAAAGGATCGTTCATTCGCAGGATCATGACGACCGGCTTATTCTGTGGTGGCATACCTCCGGCCTTAAGCGAATCGTTTAGCAGGCGGTATGCGGCTCTGATCTCGACCGTGTCGAATTCACGAGCGGCGATAACCAGGCGCCAATCCTCGTATTCGGATAAATGCGCCCACAGTGCAACACTCGGCCTGATCTTGGCGCGATCGAGAATATCGACCACCTCAGCGCCCCTGCCGATGTCAATATTTACCAGTGCAGCTTTATCCACGTCATAACTCCATGCCGCCTATCGCTGATTGCTAACAGTAATGCTTGAGCCGACTCGTGGCTGTGCCTCTGATAGCGGCTTTCCTCCGACCAAGGTTGTACGACATCCCAGTTCGTTTCAAAGTCCGGGTCGCCTTTGACGCGTGCAAGTTGCTCATCTTCCAAGCCAGCGACCTTGACTAGCTGCAGCAAAACATGCGAATAACTCTTATCGACCTTCGTCTTATCTGGAAATTGGTGACGCCGAGTCTCTTTCGCAATACACGCCTTCAGCGCACACTCCACCGCATAACCAGCCAGGTAGTAAGCGCCATCATAATAACCGAGGTCCAGCAAGGCTCTGGCCTCTTTGAGCCTAACTTTCGAGAGCTCTTGAAGATCTCTCCGATCCACGCCCCTTCATGATAGCGCCGGTGCAGCGTGTGATAATAGGGTGTGCGAGCCTACATCGCCGCGGTTCTTTTCTTAACCGCTACCACATTATTCCCCCAAACTCCGGCACCCTCCACTGCCTGGCAAACTTCCGACAAGCTCGGCGCCATCGACCTTTCCGCTCTTACTCCGGCCCAGAAGCAAGCCGTCCTGAAACTGGCGCGCGAACAGGATTGCTCCTGCTTGTGCGGAATGAAAGTGGCCGAGTGCGTCCACCGGGACCCGAATTGCAGCTACAGCAAAGCGCTGGTGGCCCTCGCCATCAAGAGTGTGCAGGAGGGCAAGAGCCTGGTAGAGATCAGCAAACTCATGGACGCGTCTCCCAAGGCGCACCGTCCCAAGCTGCTGGAAGATCCCGTGACGATTCCAGTAAACGGATCACCCACTCGTGGACCCAACGATGCGCGAATCACGCTGGTGGAGTTTTCCGATTTTGAATGTCCGTATTGTTCCATTGCCGTAGGCGAAGTGAACACCATCATGAACGCCTATCCCAAGGACATTAAGCTGATCTACAAGCAGTTCCCGCTTTCCATGCATCCACACGCGCCGTTGGCCGCTGCTGCCTCGCTCGCAGCGAACCAGCAAGGCAAGTTCTGGCAGATGCATGATGCCCTGTTCAAAAACTTCCGCAAACTCTCCCGCGAGAACATCCTGGCGATGGCGAAAGAAATCGGTCTCGACATGACCAAATTCACCGCCGATCTGGATTCCCCCAAATACCAAGCCGAGGTCCAGAAGGATGTTGCCGACGGCGAAACTGCTGGTGTGTACGGCACACCCTCCTTTTTCGTCAACGGCAAGCACTACAACGGACCGTTGACTTTGGAATCGATCAAGCCGATTCTGGATGCCGAATTGCACGGCACCAAGCTGCCGCAAGCGGCTTCCGCCCATTAATTTCGTCTCAACTTCCTGAGAGCTTTCGCCGCTCGGATGTACTTTGTTTTTGAACCGAATGGCGATCTCCCGCTCAACCGCGGCCCCGTTGCCGGCCCACATTCCAGAACTGGATGGGATTCGCGCCGTCGCCGTGCTGATGGTCATCTTCCTGCACGTTCTCGACCCCGATGCACAATCCTCGGCCGCTTTGGTCACCGTGATGCCGCGATTCTTGGTGCTCCTGATCGGACATGGGTGGCTCGGCGTGGATTTGTTCTTCGTGCTCTCCGGCTTCCTGATAACCGGGATTCTCCTCGATGATTCGACCCACCTCGAAGGTTTTTATGCACGTCGCGCCCTGCGGATTCTTCCGCTCTATTTTCTCTGCATTGCGGTGATGGCTTGCTTCTATCCGGACAACCGGCCGTATTTCCTGCTGAGTCTGGCGTTCCTGGCGAACATGGCCGGCCTGCTTGGCGTTGCCGTTCCGCACGGGCCCGACGTGTTCTGGTCGCTCGCTGTCGAGGAACACTTCTATTTAGCCTGGCCGTGGCTGGTTCGCGCACTGAGCCGCCGCGCGCTGGCATTTGCCTGCGCCTCGATTGTTATCGCCGAGCCAGTCTTGCGCGCTGTCTTTGTTGCCCACGGTACGGACGTCTACAATCCCTCCTGGTTCCGCTTCGATGGACTCGCCTCAGGCGCTCTGCTCGCGATCTGGTTCCGATCTCCATGGGCTTCCCAACGCCGATCCCTGCTGGCAGCCGGTCTTTCGCTAACAGCAGCGTTGGCCATCACCATCGCCGGACTTCCTTTCCACATCCTGGAAAAGACGGTGGCGGGCATGTCGCTGCGGTACACCCAGGCAACACTCGGGTATTGTGCCGGAATACTGATCGCCATCAGTTGGCGAGGCACCGGGCTCACAGCGCCTTTACGCTGGCGGTTTGTCAGACTTACAGGGGATCTCAGCTACTGCCTTTATCTAACTCACCTGGCGCTTCTCGATGGCTATATGGTCGTGTTCCGGCATTACGTTCCCACCGGTTTCACATTCGCTCAGTTACTATTTCGCGCCATAATTGTGCTGGTCGCCTCCTACGGATTGGCGCTGCTGTCCCAACGGTTCTTCGAACGGCCGATTCTTTCGCTCAAGCGCTATCTGACCGATGAGCGCGGCTGGCTGGCCAGCAAAATCAAGGCTTCCAGCGTTCGCGCTTTCGCGGCTTCGTCCAGAATCAAATAACGATGCTTCCCGCCGGCTGAAGCAGTAAACAGCGTATTGCCCTTTTCGTCCACGCGGACCGTCCCTTCCGGCGAGAGCGAAAAATAGTTTGCGTCCGGGCGAACCGCATAAAGCGCCGCCGTAAGATCCCAGGTCGGCCGATCATACGGCATGTGCATATAGTTGCGATAAGCGTCCACCACCGGGTGCTCTGGAGCCCAGGAGAAATCCTGTTCGATACTGCGCGCCGGAAACAGCAGCGCCTGGCCAATCTCGAAACCGCTGAACACCACAGGCGAGGGCCATTCCTTGAAAACTTTTTGCGCGGACGGGACGTCCGTCACCACGTTATACTCCGGCTCGGCCGGCGGGAAATGTCCCGCCATGGTCACCAAAAGCTTTACTTTTTGCGCCGCCAATTGTGCGCCATTGAGCGGACTGATCGCATCGGCGCGGGAATCCAGCAGTCGGGCCAGATTGGTGCTGAAACCAACCTGCACAATCACAACGCTCGCGTCCTTTTCCTGCGCGAGCGCCTGCCTTAAAACCACTGTGGCATTCGGCGCGGCGTCCAGCGCCATGCGCCGAGGATAAACGAACGAGCCGTCAGGTTTCTTGCGTTCCGACGGCACGTGAATCATCGGACTGTCGTTCGGAGTCTTTCCGCCCTTCACAATGCCGATCGGAATCTTCCCGCGCCCATAAAACGTATCGATGACATCGACCAATGCGGCAGCGTACGGATTATCTTTGGTCACCGTAACCGCCAGCAGCTTTGCCTCTCCACGCGATTCGAGCGCGTGCAGAATTCCGAGCGCCAGGGCATCGTCCACATCGTTGCCCATATCCGTGTCGAAGATTACGCGCACCGGAGCCGACGCGGCCTGCACAGACACTGCCAGCGCCGTCGTCAAAACCAATCGGATAATGCTGTTAAGTTGTAAGGTCAACTTCGCATTTTATCTCAAAGCCTGGCCGTTTACGCTCGCATTCCGTAGCGCTCTGTTGCGGGTTGTGAAAAGGCAGTTGTGAAAAGGCACCGACTCCCTTACGGTCGCGGCTCGGTAACGTCCTCAAAAATACGGATCTCTTTCCGAACCGCGACCGTGAGGGAGTCGGTGCCGTTGGCTAATTAAAGGCGTGCGCCGCGCCGGATGCTCCCCAGCAAATCGTCCAGCCGCCCCTCCGACCGAAGACGCTCGAATCTGGGCTCTGCGCCCAACCACACCAGCCAGACATCGCGATCGCCCAGCGCTTGCTTGAGGCATCGGATGGCGCTGCGGTCATCGCCCAATCCTGCGTGCATCAGCGCCACCCAGTAAGCGGAGACGCGCCGGTTTCTGGATTGCGCTTCCAGCTCACGCAGTAATTCTTCCGCCTCAGACGTTTGTCCCGAACTGGCATAGGCGTGGCAGAGCGCCGCCGCTGCCGCCGGATGATTGGTGGAACAAATCCGCGCATTCTGAAATTCGATAATGGCGTCCTCCAGCATGCCCATCTGCTGATAGGCCAAGCCGAGCGCATGTTGTGCGGGAGCGAACCGCGGTTCCATCGCCAGCGTCCGCCAGGCTTGATCCACCGCGCACTGAAAATCGCGCGCCATATAAAACTCCCAGGCCGCTTCGGAGTTGATGACCAGAGACAGAGGGTCCAGTTGCAGCGCTCGTTGAATTTCCTGGATCGCCTCCGGGTGCCTCTCCATCGCGGAGAGCAGCGACGCGTACATCCGGTGTCCGTGCGCGTCGTTCGGTTTCAAGCCGAGCGCTTGCCGGTAGGCTGCTTCTGCCCCCATCCAATCCCACTCATACAACTTCTTGAGACCCGCCAGCGCGATGTGACCTTCCGCAAGTTGATGATCGATGCGAAGTGCGGCAGTGGTGCATTCGATGCCGCGTTCGTGCGCTTCCTTCGCCGGAAGAATACCGAGATGCGCGAGCAGGCTGTAAGTATCCGCGAGGCCGGCATAGGCCAGCGCGCATTCGGGCTCGGCGGCGAGCGCAGCTTCAAAATACGCCACGCTTCTGCGCAGATCCTCCTCAGTCATTTTGTTTTGAAAATACCGGCCCTTCAGATAGTCGTGATACGCGTCGACATTTCCCGAGTACGCGCGTTCCGTATGACCGGCCCGATCCAGGGCAGGCCGTTCCTCAATGGGCTCCACCGGAGCGATGAACCGGTAACCAAGCCCCGCGCGGGTCTCGATGAAGCGTGGATTCTCCGGCGAATCGCCGAGAGCGCGCCGCAGCGTATTCACCGCCGTGTTCAAACTGCGGTCGAAATTCACGTGAAGGTCCGGCCAAAGGTACTCAGCCAGTTGCCCGCGCGAGACAAATTTTCCGGCCCGGGTGAGCAGCAGATGGAGGATCTGAAAGGGTTTTTGCTGTAGTTTCACCCGAAGGCCGCGCCGGCGGAGCTCGCGATTCTGAGTATCCAGGTCGAAAACCCCGAACCGCAGCCGGGTTACTTCGCCCTCGGAAATCAGTCCCTTCACGAAATCCCGTGGCATCAACACCTTACCTCCTGATAACGATTTGATGCGCTGCTGAGCTTCTGATTCACTTGTTTTTTCGTCTGTGTGATTGGACGTTCGAATTGTTTAAAAGTTCAAGGAAAAAGGAGATTGGTGATGAATATACAAAAGATGTTAAAACTCGGCCTGCTGGCGCTCGCAATCCTGTTGGTGGCATCGGCCGTTCCGGCAAATGCGCAGCAGATTTACAAGGCAAATTTCACGCTGCCCTTCGTAGCGCAGTGGGGTAACACGGTCATCGAGCCGGGTGACTATACCATTACAGTGGAAGAAGCGCTCGGCCAGAAACTGATCCGAGTGCACGGAGCCGCCGAGCTCGCGGTATTCGCGGGACTCTCCAGTCCGGAGCCCTATAGCGAAAAGGGCAAGCTGACGTTCGTCAACGTAAATGGCCTCTATACCCTTCGGGCGTTCGATGCCGGGGAAATCGGGAAAGGATTCACGTTCCCGGTGCACAAGGCCAAAGGCGAGCGGGCGCAGCTTACCACTGTCACCGTCGGCACCAACTAAGTTAGCTTCTCCCCCGCGCCGGTGTGTGGGTGGCCCGGCGCGGGATATTTTTCTAGCCCAACCGAATCAATCCGATTTCCAAAATATCCGGATTCGCTGCGCGGATCCCCTCCAGCATTGCAGCTCCCGGTTCGGATTCCAGATGAATTCTCGCCACCGCCGCCTCAGCTCCCTCAAAAACGATGTTTTCCATCTCCTGCACGTTGATGCGTTCCGCGCTGATAGCATCCAGAACGCTGGCCAGCACTCCCGGCCGATCCAGATGCCGCACAACCATCGCGCAAGTGGCAGGCGTCGCCTTTGCCAGATTTACCACGTTTGGAACTTTCCCCGTGTCATGAAATGACTTCACGATTCGCACGGTCTCCGCAGCGATCGCTTCCTGCGCCTGATCGGTGGATGCACCGATATGATGCGTCCCGTAAACCAGATCGGACTTTACGATCTCATCGGTGAAGTCGCCCGTGCCTCCCGAAGGTTCTGTCCAAAAAACGTCTAAGCCGGCCCGAATTCCCTTCTCTTTCAAAGCTCGCTCGAACGCAGCTTGATCCACCACTTCCGCTCTCGATGTGTTGATGAAATATGCACCCGGCCGCATCGCTTCGAAAAACGTCGAGCCAATGAGACCTCGCGTCTGCGCGTTCAACGCCGCATGAACACTAACGATGTCGGAATCGGATGCAACGCTCTCCAGGGAAGGCTTGAATTCGATGCGGAGCTGCTCGGCGATCTCCGGAGTTAGGCTGCGGCTCCAGGCCGCTACGGGCATGCCGAACCCGCGTGCGCGTGGAATCATCTCGCGGCCGATCTGGCCTAGCCCGATTAATCCCAGCTTGCGCCCGAACAGCCCGCGCGCTTTCGAGAATTCGGTCTTGTTCCAATGCCCCTCGCGCAGTGAAACCACATTGTCCGCGATGCGGCGATCCAGCGCCAGGATCAGCGCGAAAGCCAGCTCGGCTACCGCAATGGAATTCCTCCCCGGACAATTGGATACGTAAATACCGCGCCGTGACGCCGCGGCTACGTCGATGGTGTTGTATCCCGCACCCGCGCGCACCACCAGTTTCAACGCACCCGCGTTCAGCGCCGCTTCGTTCACTTTGGTGGACCGCACCACCAGTACATCCGGCCGCAGCCGTTCCACTTCGCCTGACAAAGTTTCCTCGGTCAGCGCCGGCTGGTAGGCCACCTCGAAACCAGCAGCCTCAAATCCCTTTCGCCCGGACTCTTCGAATTTATCTGCGATAAGCACTCGCACGGAGTAACCATACCATTTTGGTAGTGCGTGATTGAAAAATCGAAAACAGCACCGGCTCCCTCACGGTCGCGGCTCGGAAAGAGGATTCGTAGTTTGAGGACGTTACCCAGCCGCGACCGTAAGGGAGTCGGTGCCTTTTTGGGTTTTCAGGCACTGCCTATCATTTCCGCTATTCTTCGTACATGCTGTTGGCCGCGGTGGTGGAAACTTCCAAACGGGTGACGGAAACCACCAAGCGTCTGGAGAAAGTCGATCTGCTGGCAAGGTTGCTGCATGAGCTGCATCCGGAAGAAATTGAGATCGTAGTTCCGTTTTTGGCAGGCAGCATTCGCCAGGGGCGGATCGGCATTGGATACGCCGCGCTGCGCGATGCTCAAGGCCCTGCTGCCGCAACCGCGAGCCTCGAAATCGCGGAGGTAGATCGCGCCTTTCAATCCGTGATCGCGGCATCGGGCAGCGGCTCCCAGCGCCGGCGCATCCAGCTTCTGCATCAAATGTTCTTGCGTGCCACTGAGGCCGAGCAGCAGTTCCTGGTGCGCCTGCTCATAGGAGAACTTCGGCAGGGAGCGCTTGAAGCAGTGATGGTGGAGGCGCTCGCAAAAGCATCCGGCGCAGCGGTGGAACGTGTCCGCCGTGCCGTGATGCTGGCGGGAGACATCGCTCAGGTAGCGCGAGCGCTTTTGGAAATAGGCGAGCCGGCACTCGCGCAGTATGATGTTCGGCTCTTTCGACCGCTGCAGCCTATGCTGGCCGGATCGGCCGAAGATCTTAGTGAAGCGCTGGAAGACCTCGGAGAAGCCGCGCTCGAATTCAAAATGGACGGTGCGCGAGTCCAAGTGCATCGCTCCGGCGATGATGTTGTTGTCTACTCACGTGCTTTGAACGACGTAACAGCCGCAGTGCCGGAAGTAGTGGAAGCGGTCCGCGCTCTTCCGGCAAAAGATTTGATCCTGGATGGCGAGGTGCTCAGCTTGCAGCCGGACGGCAGGCCGCAGCCGTTTCAAGTAACCATGCGCCGGTTCGGCCGCAAGTTGGACGTGCAGCGTATGCGCAGCGAACTTCCCATGACGCCGTTCTGGTTTGATCTGCTTTTCCTTAACGGAGGGAGTTTGCTGGATGAGCCGCAATCCCGCCGCTTTGCCGCACTGTCTGAAATCGCGGGAGCTTCTTTGATTCCGCACACCACCACTTCGGACTCAGCGCGCGCCGACGAATTCCTGGCGCAGTCTCTGCAATTGGGTCACGAAGGCATCATGGCCAAGGCTCTTGACGCCCGCTACGCCGCCGGAGCGCGGGGACAGAGTTGGCTGAAAGTGAAGCGCGCGCGTACACTGGATCTTGTCATTCTGGCAGCGGAATGGGGCCACGGAAGACGGCATGGCTGGCTGAGCAATCTGCATTTGGGCGCCCCGGATGTGGACAAAGGCGGCTTCGCCATGCTCGGGAAAACTTTCAAGGGACTCACCGACGAGATGCTAGCCTGGCAGACGCAGGAACTTTTGAAGATCGAGATCAGCCGGGATAATTACACGGTCTATGTGGAGCCAAAGCTGGTAGTGGAAATCGCGTTCAACGAGATTCAGGTAAGCCCGCGTTATCCAAGCGGCCTGGCACTGCGCTTCGCGCGCGTGAAGCGCTACCGAACCGACAAGTCCGCCGCGCAGGCAGACACTTTCCAAACCGTGCAGAAGCTGGCGGCCGCTTGAGTACACGGGTGCGCTGGGCCCTCGTGCTTGCGCCGGCCCTGTTGCTCTATTTTCTACCGGTGCCCGGCTTAAATCCCGGACAGCGCCATCTGCTCGCGATTTTCGTCGGTACCATCATTTCGCTGGTTGCGCAGCCAGTCTTGATGGGTGTCAGCGTCTTGCTCGCGATGACCATCCTAGTGCTGACCAACACTCTGCCCGGTACCAAAGTGCTTTCCGGATTCAGCAACGCAACGGTGTGGCTGATCTTCACCGCGTTCCTGTTCGCGCGCGCCATCACGACAACCGGCTTTGGCCTGCGCATCGCGTACTTATTTGTTCGCCGCTTTGGACACAATGCGCTGACGCTGGGTTATTCCGTTGCAGCATCCGACTTGGCGCTGGCGCCATTTATTCCATCCGACACCGCGCGCGGCGGCGGCGTCATCTATCCAATCGTCCGAAGCCTCGCTCAGGTTTTTGACTCAGAACCTGGACCAACCAGCGGACGCATCGGGGCGTTTCTCGTATTGGTCGGCTTTCACGTAACCTATACAACTTCGGCGATGTTCCTCACCGGCATGGCCGCGAATCCGCTCATCGCGGAATTTGCCCGCAAGATCGCGCACGTGGAGTTGACGTGGGGACAATGGGCGCTGGCCGCCGCGGTCCCGGGCCTGCTCTCGCTGGCCGTGATTCCGCTTCTGATTTATCGCCTCGCGCCGCCGGAAATCCGCGACACCCAAGCCGCCCAGCGCCATGCATTGGAGGAACTCCGCCGCATGGGACCTCTCAGCTCCCGCGAATGGCGCCTGCTTGCCATCCTGCTGGGTGTGATGGCTGGGTGGGTAACTTCGCCCTGGCACGGATTGCACAATGCTTTTGTCGCGCTGGCCGGCGTCTCCGCGATTCTGCTCAGCCGCGTGCTTACCTGGGACGATTTGCTGCACGAAACCAAAGCCTGGGACGCATTGATCTGGTTCGCGGGACTTCTGATGATGGCCGACGCGCTGCTGGAATCCGGTGTGATCAAAATCGTTTCCACCGCCGTATTCGCGCACATGTCCGGATGGCCTTGGTGGGCGGCTGCCGCGTTCCTCGCCTGTACTTATTTATATGTGCACTACGGATTCGCAAGCATGACCGCTCACGTCACCGCGCTGTATCCCGGATTCCTCGCGGCCGGATTGGTGGCAGGCGCGCCGCCGTTATTGATGGCATTCGTGCTCGCTTTCTTCTCAAGTCTGGACGCCGCTATGACCCACTACGGCACCGGCTCCGCACCCGTATACTTCGGCTCCGGCTACGTCTCGCAGACCACGTGGTGGCGCATCGGATTCCTGATCTCGCTAACAAATTTGTTGATCTGGCTGGGCGTGGGATCGCTGTGGTGGAAATTGTTGGGGATGTGGTAGTTGTCAAGGCACCGACTCCGTTGAAGACGCCAAGTAGGGCGGACCCCTGGTCCGCAGCCGACGCCCCCGTCGGCTTGTCTGTCGCAGGACGATTTCGTTGGTGAAAGAGCGGGTCCAGGGGGACCCGCGCGGACCGGGGGGTCCGCCCTACTTGGCGTCATCAAACGGAGTCGGTGCCTTTAGATTTTTCACCGGGCCGCCTACTGCCCTTTGTAATCGAACTTCACCAAACCATCGCGATAGTTGATGGTGATGGCGAAGCGGCTGAGTACAGGCAAACCGAGAAAGCCCGAGATTTCGACGCCGATGCCTCTGCTCTGCGGCCACATATCGAAGGATGTCATTCCCATGTTCTTCTGCCGGAATCCGGCGAACTGCAAATACAGGTCGCCGGTTTGATACACATCCGCCACTTCGCCATTGAGGCCTCGAAGACCCAGCTTTTCGTTGCGATCGAGTTTGCTCACTTCCGCAGCCATGTCGTAGGAAATCAGGGTTCGAGCGGCCCCAGTATCGATGACGAACAGCGCTTCGCGCGATCCGCCCACGCGCGTTGGGATCAGCAGCAGGTGGCCGAACTGATAAAAGCGCGTCCAACCTTGCATATCCGCCGGAGCGGTGGCATCCAGCGATTCTTCCGAGTCGGGGCGATAACCCGGCAACGGATCCAGCCGCAGCTTCTGCGCGGCAAAATCGATAGCGACCAGAAACTGAGAGAACACGTTGGTTCCGATCAAACCGTCCTCAATGTCGACGAACTCCTGATTCGACACACTGATCAAAGCATCCTGGAAAGCCACGCTGCCGATCCCAAGGTGCGCCGCAATCCCGGTGTAAGCGCTGCGAAGTTTCGCGTTATCCCCGAAACCGTGCAGACTAAAATCCACCAGATGTTCCACACCGGCTTTCTCGGCCGCGCTGCGCTGGATGACGATCCCCCCGGCTCCAGTGTCCAGTATCAGTTTCAATTTCCTGCCGTTTACGTCCACTTCCACCCCGTAGGTGCGCGTTCGATTGGAAGTCACAAACGGCAGGAGCGGGATTTCTGTTTTTTCGTAGGGGCTGACCAGCGCCGTGAGTTTCCGGCCGCGCAGCGACTTGTCCAGCCGAACGTGCTGCCGGATTGTTTCTACTTCCTGCTGCTCCCGGTTGGGATCCGTAACGGAGGCATAAGTCTCCAGCGCGTCGATGTGCTCGGCGCCTTTCAGCCGCATTGCCCAATCCAGGAAAATCCTGGAATCTTTGGGAGCCAGTTCATGCGCGTGTCGAAAATACTGATCGGCCGTCTTGTCCAGCGACTCACAGGCGGCGATCCTGGCCAGGCCCCACCAGGCTCGCGCGAAGTTGGGATCCAATTTTGTGGATTGCTTAAATTCGGTTTCAGCCTGAGCGAATTCGCCGCGCCGAAACAAGACTTCGCCGGCGAATTCATGCGCCGCAGCGGATTCCGGAGCCTCCGCCAAAGCCTTTCGCGACAACTTCCAAGCCGTGGCTACGCCCTCATTCAGCAGGGCTTTGCGCCCGGAAGCGAGGGTGTTCTCAACCGGTTCCTCAGCCCAGGCGCTGGTCGTACACGCCAGAGCGATCAGCAATTGGCAGGACACTTCCTTCATTTGCCGCTTCCAATCTCAACAATAGCAGCCGTAGCGTTTTCCCACCGAAGGGGACCGTACTCCTGTTGCGAAACGGTATAATCCATAAAGCTCATGCTCGAAGCGTTCGGTTTATCCGACCCCGGTTGTGTCCGCCCGAACAACGAAGATTGTTACTTGCTGGCGCCCCAAAATGGGCTCTATGTCGTCGCCGACGGAATGGGCGGCGCGCAAGCGGGCGAACGCGCCTCTAAACTAGCCGTGGATACCCTCGCCGATTTCATCGCGAGCTCCGGTCCGGCAGACGCGGAAATGCTAGCCCGGGCGTTTCAGGAGGCCAACAACCAGGTGATGAACGCCGCCTCCAACGACGCAAACCTCGAGGGGATGGGAACCACGCTGGTTGCGGCGCTGGAAGCGGGCCCCGAAATCCTGATAGCCAGCGTGGGCGACAGCCGCGCCTATGTTTACCAAGGCAACGAGTTGATCGGCATCACCGAAGATCAGACCTGGGTCCACGAAGTGGGCCGCAAACTCGGAATCGACGAGACCAGCTTACGTTCGCATCCCATGCGTCACGTACTGACCATGGCCATTGGCGTGAGTCCTGAACTGCGTGTGCACTCCTATGCGCTCAAGCCCCAGCCTGGCGCGGAAGTATTGCTTTGTAGCGATGGGCTGCATGGCGTGATCAATGAGGATGTGATCGCGGAAGCTCTGGCGGGAGATGGCAGCCTGGAATCCAAGTGCCGTAAGCTGATCGAGGCCGCCAAAGCCGCCGGCGGTCCGGACAACATCACGACAGTGCTGCTGCGCGCAAAATAGCCACGCGTTCACCCGGGGGTTACCGAGCCGCGACCGTAAGGGAGTCGGTGCAGTGCTGCTTTTCCAAATTCCCCGCCAGTCCACGTGAAACAATGGTTGCATGTGCGATGGTTTACGGTAATTTACAGCTTTAGCAGTAACTTCGCTGCCTGCGGAGCCACCAAACAACTAGTGGGACGTGTACTCATTTCCGGCGTTGTCTTTGCATACTGCGTCACCGTCGGCACATTGATGGCGGCGGAGTACCACGGGACAATTAAGTCCGGCGGGCTCCCCATCCCAGGGGCGGTGGTTACGGCGAGCCAGGGCGATAAGAAGCTGACCACCGCTACGGATGAGCAAGGCGCTTACAGCTTCCCTGACTTGAGCGATGGTGCGTGGACCATCAGTGTTGAAATGTTTGGATTCGACAAAAGCAGCCGGCAGGTTATCCATTGCGCCGGATGCGGCAGCGGCAGAGTGGGATCTAAGATTGCAACCTTTCAACCATCCGGAAACCGCTGCTGCGCCTCCAAAGCAGGCAACTCCCGCGTCGCCCGCTCCAAACGCGCCCGACAAAAGCCGCCGCTCCTCCGGCAAAAGCCACCGCTGCGGGTGGAGCGAATTCCTCGGGGCGTAATCGTGGCCAGCAAGCAGCCAACGGCGGTCGCGGAGCGTTCCAGCGTCTCGATGTGAATGCATCGGCGGACGCCGGAGCGGCGCCGGGTGAAACCGCGACTGCGGATACCGATGTAAGCGCCAGCAATCTCAACCAGAGCGCTTCTGAGGCTTTGGTGGTGACCGGCAGCCTGAGCAGCGGCGTGAATGCGCCGCAACAGAACGATTGGTCTTTCGGACGAGGCCCGGGCGATTTCGCTCCCGGAAGTCTGAACGGCATGGGTGGACTTAACGGTCCTGGCGGACCCGGCGGTCCAGGAGGCCCGGGGGGACCAGGAGGTTTCGGCGGCCCTGGTGGCGGCGGAGCCGGCGGACGATTCGCGGGAGGCGGACGCGGGTTTCCTGGCGGCGGCCGTCCCGGACAGCGCGCCGGAGGCGCCAACGGGCGCGCATCCTCATTTGGCAACGCTCGCCGGCGACGCAGGCAGTACAACGGCAATCTGGCTTTCGTCCTGGACAACTCCGCGCTGGATGCGAAACCGTATTCGCTGACCGGTCAAGAGTCGCCGAAACTGGCTTACGCGCATTTCCGAACCAACGGCACGTTCGGTGGCCCGCTGAAAATTCCGAAGATCCTGAGCGGCGAGAACACGTTCTTCTTCATCAATTACCAGTTGACGCGCAATCGGAACGCGAGCATCGCTACTGGATTGGTGCCTACCGAAGCCGAACGGGCGGGCGATGTTCCTGGATTGAACGGTCCGTTAAGTCCGCAGGCGCTCGCGCTGTTGAATTTTTATCCGTTACCGAACTTCGCGGGAAGTTCGCGCTACAACTATCAGGTTCCACTCGTCGGCATCGGCAATCAGAGCAACGTCAATGCTCGCGTCAGCCATACCATCAACTCCAAGAACCAGATTTCCGGTGGCTTCGGCTGGCAGAATGGCGACACCACCAGTCCGAATCTTTTCGGCTTCATCGATTCCAGCAACACCACCGGCATCAATTCCAATTTGCAGTGGACTCATCACTTCAGCGCGTACCTGATCAGCAATCTGCGCTACAACTTCAGCCGGTCCGCGGGGCAAACTAACCCGTACTTCGCGAACACGACAAATGTTTCGGGTAACGCAGGCATCCAGGGGAACGATCAATCTCCCAGCTTCTGGGGGCCTCCCAACCTTTCGTTTTCGAGCGGCATTACCGGCCTTTCAGACGGGAACTTCTCGCGCAATCACAACAACACCAACAGCGTCGGCGAGAATCTGATCTGGGTGCATGGCAATCACAACTTTACGTTCGGCGCGGATTACCGCAGGCTCGACTTCAACCAGTTATCGCAGCAAAACCCGCGCGGCAGCTTCCTATTCACCGGCGCCTTCACTGGGAATGATCTCGCGGATTTCCTGGAAGGCCTGCCCGCCACCAGTTCCATCGCCTTCGGCAACGCGGACAAATATTTCCGCGCCTCCTGGGTGGATGGATTCGTGAATGACGATTGGCGGATCAAAAGCAACTTCAGTCTCAACATCGGAGTGCGTTGGGATTTTCAAGCGCCCGTCACCGAAAAGTACAACCGGCTGGTGAATCTGAATATTGGACAGAACTTCACCACCGAGGCGCCGGTTTGCGCCACGGAGAACTCCGGATGCACGCTAGCGAGCCAAGCAGGCTATCCCGATTCGCTGGTTCGTCCGAATTATCACGAATTCCAACCGCGCATTGGCATTGCCTGGCGGCCCTTCACGCAGCGATCCACCGTGGTCCGCGCCGGTTACGGAATTTACTACAACACCTCCGTCTACCAGCCGCTGGCCAATCAGATGGCGCAGCAGTCGCCTCTGTCTAACAGCGTCACGCAGGCGAATCCGCTCACGGATCCGTTTACTTTGGCCAATGCATTTCTGGTGCCGGCGACCGCATCCACGCCGCAGACGTACGCGATCGATCCGAACTTCCATATCGGCTACCTGCATTACTGGCAGGCATCGGTGCAGCAAAATCTGGCATCGTCGATCGTGCTCACCTTGACCTATCAAGGCAACATAGGCACGCACCAGTTGCAGGAGTTCCTGCCGAATACGTTTCCCACCGGGTCCACGCCTAGCCCTTATCCATCCGGTTACGTGTACATCACGTCGAACGGAAATTCCAACTACAATGCGGCCAGCGTACAACTGCAGCGACGTTTTCGCAGTGGATTCTCGTGGAACGCTCTTTACGTTTTCTCGAAGGCTCTCGATGACGCACAAGGATTGGGCGGCCGCACCAGCCCCGGTTCTTCCTACGCACAGAACTGGCTGGATCTTGAGGCCGAACGATCGGTATCGAGCTTCAACCGCACCCACACCTTGAATCTGAATGTCCAGTACAGCACCGGCCAGGGCACCAGCGGCGGAACTCTGCTGAGCGGCTGGAAGGGCGCTCTGGTGAAAGATTGGACCTTCGCTACAACATTAGTAGCCGGAAGCGGTTTGCCGGAAACGCCGATCATCCTGCAGCGCGTTGCCACTGGAACCGGCGTGACGGGCACGGTACGAGCGGATTACATCGGAGGATCGCTCGATCCCACGCTGCCCGGTTACGGCTTCAACACCGCGGTGTTCGCGAATCCGCTGCCGGGCCAATGGGGCGACGCGGGGCGAAATATTATTACCGGGCCCATTCAATTGAACGTGAATGCGTCCGCCGGGAGAGTGTTCCGGATTGGGGAGCGTCGCAATCTCGATATCCGCTACGATGCCACCAACGTCTTGAACCATGTGACCTACACGTCCTGGAATGCAACTTTAGGAAACGCCCAGTTCGGGCTGCCGGTGAGCGCCAATGCCATGCGCACTATGCAGCTCACACTGCGGTTCAGGTTCTAGCCGATGCTACGATCCGCAATTGCTCTTTTCTTGAGTGGCTGGCTGGCCATCTTCGCGCAACAGCCGCCTGCTCCGGACGCCGCGAGCGGTCCGAAAAAGGATCTCGTGATTTCCACCACCACGCAGTTGGTTGTGGAAGATGTATTGGTCAAAGGCAAGGACGGCAAACCTGTTCTGGATTTGAAGCCTTCCGATTTCACCATCACCGAAGACGGCAAACCGCAAAAGATCAGCATCTTCAAATTTCAGACGTTGGAAGAAACACCTACCAACACGCCCGCGCCGGCCGCTCCGGCTGCGCCTGAAGTAGCGGCCGTGAAGCCTCCGGAAAAATCGGCGGTGAAGCCGGTTACGCAAATTCAGATTGCGCCTGAAACGCCTGGGAACCTGCGCTACAGCAATCGCCGCTTGATGGTGATGTTTTTCGACATGACCTCCATGCCCATCCAGGATCAGAAGCGCGCGCAAACCGCCGCGCTGAAGTTTCTGCGGACGCAGATTACTCCGGCCGACATGGTCGCCATCATGACTTTTTCGAGCGATGTAAAAGTGGTGGAAGATTTCACCGACGATCGAGACGTTCTTGAGAAGGACATAAAAAGCCTGATCATCGGAGAAGGCCAAGGGTTCGAAATCAACAATCAGGACGACAGTGCGTCCGATACCGGCTCCGCCTTCCAGCAAGACGACACGGAGTTCAATATTTTCAATACGGACCGGCAGTTGTCGGCGCTGGAGACTGCCGTCAAAATGCTGGCGTCGCTCAACGAAAAGAAATCGCTGGTCTATTTCGCGAGCGGCATCCAGCGCAACGGCCTGGATAACCAGGCGCAGCTCCGCTCCACCATCAACGCCGCGATCCGAGCCAATGTGTCGTTTTATCCCATAGACGCACGCGGATTGGTGGCGCAGGCGCCGCTGGGCGATGCGACGAAAGGATCGCCGGGCGGTCAGGGCATGTACTCGGGAAGCTCGGCGCGCGCCGCCACCAGCAATTTCCAGAATCAGCAGGAAACGCTTTACACGCTGGCCGCCGATACCGGAGGCAAGGCGCTGCTCGACAACAACGATCTTTCCATGGGCATCGTGCAAGCCCAGAAAGACATGACCAGCTATTACATCATCGGCTACTACACCTCGAACGATGCGCTGGACGGCAAGTTCCGCCGGATCAAGATCTCGGTGAGCAATGCCGCAGTGGCGCGCACCATCGCGAAACTGGATTACCGGCAGGGATATTACGGCGGCAAAACTTTCAACAAGTTCAACGAGACCGATAAAGAACGGCAGTTGGCCGAAGCGCTGATGCTGGGCGATCCGATTACGGACATGAACATCGCCATGGAGATGGATTATTTCCGGCTGGGGCGCGATCGTTACTTTGTCCCGATGATCGTGAAGATTCCGGGATCGGAGATCGAGCTCGCCCGGCATGGCGGCGCGGACAGTACGCGGTTCGATTTTATCGGCGAGATCAAAGATGCCAAGGGCGCAACGGCCGGAAATGTCCGGGACAACATTGAAGTAAAACTGAAAGGCGAGAGCGCGCAGCAACTCGCCAAGACCACGCTCGAATACGATACTGGCTTCACCTTGGCGCCCGGCGCTTACACCGCCAAATTTCTGGCACGGGAAAATCAAACCGGAAAAATGGGCACCTACGAGGCCAAGTTCGTGGTGCCGGATCTTACCTCGGAACAGAAATATCTTCCCATCAGCTCCGTGGTGCTGAGCAGCCAGCGCGAAAAGCTAGATGCAGCGGTGGCCTCCGCCGAGAAAGACAAAAAGCTTCTCGCAGCGCATCCGTTTGTCCAGGATGGAATGAAATTGATTCCGAGCGTAACGCGCGTCTTCCGCAAGGATCAGAATCTGTATGTGTATCTGGAAGCGTATCAGCCAACCGCCGCTACCACGCAGCCGCTCATGGCGAACGTCAGCTTCTATCGCGGAAAAACCAAGGCATTTGAAACCGATCCGTTGCGCGTGTCCGACGGCTTGAATCCGAAGACCAAGGCGGTCCCGCTGCGTTTCAGCGTGCCCTTGGACAAGCTGCAAGCCGGCCGTTATACGTGCCAGGTAAGCGTCATGGATCCAACCGCGCAGAAGTTCGCTTTTTGGAGGGCGCGAATCGTGGTTCTTCCGTAGATGGAGAAAGGCACCGACTCCCTGACGGTCGCGGTTCGGTAACTCGTTCTTTCCGAACCGCGACCGTAAGGGAGTCGGTGCCTTTCCGATTTTTTCAGGCGATGCGACTATTTGAAACCGGAACTGCCGTCTTTTCCGGAGTCGTACACCGTGTACTCCGTGCGATTCAAAGAAGCGCTCGCCATGTGGACCGTCTCAAGCGCATTGTTCCCCGCCAACACCAGCACCATATGATGCCGATCCAGCGGATTGGTGGCTGCGAAAGCGATCGCTTCCGTTTCCGAAGCATGCTCCTTGCCGGCGATGCGGAATGAGCCGCCGTCGGATTCGAGACCAATCTTGGCCTTCCACGCCGCGAGCGCGGAGTTGGTCTCAACCCGTCCCACGAAGATCACGTCGCGTCCGCGCAGATCATCGTCCGAAACTTCGAAATCCTTCCGTACCGGAACAGCGCTCTCGAACCCGTCCAAGTAATGCTTCTGAAGCTGCTCGGCCGCGTATCGATTCGCTCCCGCATCGGTCACCGTCCCGTACACGATCATCGCGGTGGAAAGGTGTCTAAAAATGTCGGACGCCAGATACACCGCGCCGCCAGGATCTTGCGGCAGCGTCGCGGTCACTCCAGCGGCATTCAGAAAATCCTGCCCGGTCACGGTCTGCGTGGTATGCGAAGCAAAGAAGTCCGTCATCAATTTGAAGAACCGATCGTCCCCGATCTCGCGCCGCATCTGATCCAGCACCAGCGCACCCCTGTGCGTTTCGGAGGCAAATTTGTTCATCGCGTTCGGCTCCGCAATATTCGCCGATCGATACGCCGCCCAATGCGCAGCCATCGATTTCGCCAGATCGTCCGACTGCAGATCGCGATAGTAGGCCGCCGAACCGGCAGTGAACCAGTCGTCCGCATCGGAGGCCGGCAGCACCCAGCCTTTCCACAAACGGTCTCTATAAGAAGCAGCTTTCTTTTCCGATTTTTCGATCTCGGGTTTTGCCGAAGTCCGTGCCAGCTCGTTTTCGAGAATCGCGGTCTTTAGCGAGTCCGACGGTTCTGCTGAAATTAAGCGATACCCGGAGGAATAGATTCCGTCATTCTTCGCGTACTGCTCCTTCGAATAGTTGGATGGCACCCATTCACGCTGATTCGGTTTTCCGAAAACGCCCCACACCATCATGTGCGACGCCATGTCGGCCGTCGCCACTTTCGCATCCATGGAACTCGCGGTCACCAGCGGCGGAGTGCGAAACGCGAGAAATGCGAACTGATCGTCGATCTTGCCGCTGTACTCCTGATACAGCTCCTTCCACTTCAAATCGCGCGGACCGGGCACGTACGGCACATGCACCGGCTCGCCTTTCGGATCGGGCTGATATTCCAGCCGCATCCCGAGATCTTTGGCATTGTTGTCGCCCCAATAGAAACCATCGGTTCCTTCGAACCAGTCGTTCTTCGAGCTGCGATACAGACGATTCTTGTAAGTGCCCATCTCGAACATCGCGATTTCGTTGTTCTTCGCATCGCCGATCAGCCACTCATTGGTGTAGAGGCCGTTATTCTTGGTGCTCAGATACTCCACAACTTTGTCGATTGTGTCGCCATATTGAATGGCCTTGCGCGCGCGATACGCGATAGGCGTTCCTTCGATGTTGAAGGGGCTTTGGCGGATGGTGGTCTCGGTGAGCACGATACCCGCATCGTTCTGATACCAGTCCGTCCCGCTTTCGATGCCGCCCGCATAGCTCTGCATCAGCAGCCGATGTCCGGTAGTTGGTTGGATGTCGAGCATCACGTTGGTCTGCTCGGCCAGCGTGAGCGGCCACATGGTGATGTGACCAATAATCATGCGGCCATCGCGAGTCGCTTTTCCATTGGCTGCGAAAGCGCTGCAACGCTCTACGATGGAAACATCGCGCTTCCGGTCGAAATAAACCGGCGATTCCAGGTGCAATCCTTCGAGACCGGTCGGCGTCACAGGCAAAGCGCCGGCCAGTTCGCCCAGTTCCACGGTGGTATTCGCTGCAACGATGTCAATCAGGTCGATGCGGCGGCCTTGCCATTTGGCGCCCGCGTCCGACGCGCCTTCGGCGATGCCTTTCATTTCAGCCAGAATCTCCTGGTCGAATCCGCGCAGGAATAGCGCGTTCGCCGTGGTTCGCGCCAAATTCCAACTCTCGTTCTTGCCTTTGGAATCCAGGACCGCCGCGCAGCGCTCCAGGTACAGTACAACTTCTTTCGCCATCAAATGGCCGTGCTGATAGCCGCGCTCATACGGCTGGCCTTCGATGTGGAGGTAAACCCATCCGCCGGTCGGATAGCGATAAGCCGGCCCAAAAGTGGTGACTGCGGCGTGCGACGGCCAATCGTCCTTGGAGGAAACTTCGTCGATGCCGACCCCGGCGAACCAGGCTTTTCCTTCGAAAGCGCCGCCCTTGCCGGCGGTAAGCACGATGCTATCCTGCGCGCTGGTGGCGGTGAACCGCAGATGCACGCGCGTCCAGTCGTGCGTGCCTCCCACGGATTCCGAATGCACATCGAACGGCATGGACGCCATCGATGAGTGACGCGCCGATCGCGATGGGGGAACGGTCCAGGTCGCGAACCGCGAGTTTGTCGGTTCGGACCCATCCCGACAGTTCGTAGCGCTTCCCAATCGTGAGTGGGATCGATGCCGATCGGACACTGCCATCCAGTCCCGTGCCGGCTTCGAGACGCAACGATTTCCGGTTCTGGTACGTTACCGAAGAATCCGTTACGGCAGTGCCGTGCAGGACAGTCCAGCCGTTGTTGGAGTTCTCGAAAGAAGCTTGAAAAGGCGTGGCCGCCGAAAGCGAACCGAGCGAGGCAAGACACAGTAAGAACTGCCGCATATTCTTATATGAAACCACATTGGAAAGGTACCGACTCCCTTAAGGTCGCGGCTCGGTAACGATCTCTTTCCGAACCGCGACCGTGAGGGAGTCGGTGCCTTTCGGTCTTTGCCGTGCAAAACTAAAAGCGATGGATCTGCAGCTTCACCCCGTCGAGGTCAGAGTGCTCGGCGCTCTGCTCGAAAAAGAGATCACCACACCCGAGTACTATCCGCTGTCTCTCAATGCGTTGGTCAACGCGTGTAATCAGAAATCGAATCGCGACCCCATGGTCAATTTCGATGACGTCACGGTGGAGCAGGCGCTGCATACGCTGCGCGACAAAGGCCTGCTGCTATCCATCACCGGCGCCGGCAGCCGCGTTCAGAAGTACGCCCACCGCATCTCTGAAAAATTGAACCTCGGCCGTCCCGAGCTGGCGATTCTTTGCGAACTGATGCTGCGCGGCCCTCAAACTCTGGGCGAACTGCGCACCCGCGCCGATCGGATGCACAGGTTCGACGATACGGATCAAGTACAATCCGTGATCGATCGCCTGCCTGAGCTGATCACCAAGCTGGAGCGCCGTCCCGGAGAAAAGGAAAGCCGCTTTGCCCACCTGCTGAGCGGCCCTCCCCTGGTTCCTCAAAGTGTTTCTCATTCGGAACCCGACCCATCCACGCAACCGCCACGTCAGGACCGAATCACAACCCTCGAAAACGAAGTCGCCCACCTACGCAACGAACTAGAGGATCTGAAACAACAATTCGCCGGGTTCAAAAAACAGTTCGAATAAAGGAGACTGCTACTCCAGTCCCAAGCCCCCAGCCCCTAGCCCCCGTTCAAGCGGCCCGCAAGGGCGGCCTTACCGGCCCCACGCCATCCTCCACCAGGCAGCTCCTCACACCCTTCACTGGACCGTGCAAGTAGTCGTCGATGGGAAACAGCGAGTACGGCTCCAACTCGCGAAACACGCGCCCCAGCTTCTGCTCGATGCGATAGACCGCGTGGAAGAAGTTTCCGCGATCCATCTTGAGTTTCCGGCAGCACAATTTCCAGTCCGCTCCCAACAGAAAGTGATACTTAAAAAGGTCGTACTCCGCATCTGATAATGTACGCTTGCTGATCAGGCAAAAATCCGCCGAGAATTCCTCTGACTTCCGTCCCCATGCGCCCCTTCGATCCTTTCCCGGCAGCGGATCGAGCGTCACTTTGCTGATGTAGCGTTCCCGGCTCATGCAATCGCGAAAATGCTCAAAGCAGGCCCGGAAAATAGCTCGCAATACGCAATTACAGGGATGTGTGGTCTCGTGCCGACCGATCCGCAACCCTAAGCCCAGACAGGTATTGCACCCCGGGGCGGCCTGCGCCAATGTCTCTGATCTAGTCCATTCCATTTCTTTCCTCTTTTTTGGAACTCGGAAAGGCGACCGAGTGATTTGTGCCGACTTACAGTCTTGGCGCGCACCTTAGATGCGTCAACGGGATTCATACCCCGCATCTAGGGTGAATAAGTAACTTCCACTGAGGAGAGAGTAGGACAAAGGTAACGTTGTCTTTTACTTAGATAGGGTCTATAACTTCCAGAACCACCCTATGTCTCAAGTTCTGGGTTGCGATGGGATTTCTTATTCCTTCTTGCCCTATTTCCAAGTGAAATATGGGGGGAAGCTCGCTTGACCTTCCAGGACGCGCAGCTTCGTTTGCTTACCTACGTCCGCGATCGCATCCACAACGGCGAACTTACGGAGAGAGGATTCGCTCGTTTGATTGGAATGTCGCAACCTCATGTTCATAATGTGCTGAAAGGGGTACGAAACCTCTCAATCTCAACCTCGGATTCCATATTAAACATTTTTCACATGTCAATCCTCGACCTGGCGTCTCTTGAGGATCTGGAAGATCACCTTAGAAGTCGAAGAACGGCGGAATCGTCAATCGAAGTCCCGTTCCTCGATACCCCAATTGGCCCAGGCAACTCCTGGCCGGCCAGGATCGAACACCGCAGGCATTCTCCCACCCCATTCCCTTCCGGAACCGCACTGCCTGGGCTGGTAATGGCGCGCCTGGCTCCGGATCCGCAAATGAGCGTGACGCTGGCAGGCTACGATACGGCGCTTCTTGACACCTCCGAACACGAGCGATCCAAGGCGTCGCCCGAAGGCCTCTACGCCGTGGAGCGCAATGGAGAAGTGGTGCTGCGCTACCTGCGGCCCGGGGCGCGCCGCTACTACCTGGTAACGGACGCCGAGCTGGAAAGCCCGAATCGCTGGGAACCGCTGAGCATCTCGCGCAAAGACCTTTCAGGCCTCATCAAAGCCCGCGTACTGTGGCTTGGCCGCGAGACCGACCGCAAGCTCCCGGCGAGTCAGCGCGGACGCTTCTTGTACGAAGTCATTTCCTCATAATTTTGGAGCACCTGCGCTGCCGTTCGTTCCCAACTGAAGCTTCGCGCCTGCTCCAGCCCGCGCTCGATCAGCTCACTCCTGAGCCCATCGTTGAGAAGTACTTCCCGCATGCCGCGCGCGATATCGAATACATTCTCCGGATTGACGATCACCGCCGCGTCCCCCACCACTTCCGGCAGCGAACTGACGTGCGAGCATACCACCGGCGTCCCGCACGCCATCGCTTCCAGCGGCGGTAGACCGAAGCCTTCATACAACGACGGAAACACGAAGGCCGACGCAGCTTGATAAAAGGCCCGCAGCGTGTCGATCGGCACGAATCCCAGAAACCGCACGCTATCTTCCACCCGGCTTTGAATCACGGCATGGCGCAGGGCCGGATACCGCGAGATCTCGTCGCCGATGATAATCAGCCGCAAATCCCGATAACGGCTATGCTCCTGCATTTCGCCCCGCAGCACCGCGAACGCCTCCACCAGCCGCGGGATGTTCTTCTGCGGATTGGTTCGCCCCACATAAAGCAGGAACGGATAGTGAATGCGATAGCGATCCAGCACGCGCTGCACTTCAGCTTCCGATTGCGCCGAGGATTGCCGGAAATTCGGATCGGGCGCGTTGTGCACTACCTGAATCCGGCTGGCGGGAATCTGGAGCACGGATTCCACATCGCGCCGCGTGGCGCTCGAAACCGCCAGCACGCGGTCCGCCCGCACCAATCCGCGCCGCAGGTAGAACAACCGGAGGTTACTGCGATAGCCTTTCTGGTTCGCAAACAGCAGCGTGCTCATGTCGTGGATGGTCACCAGATAAGGCTTGGGCATCCACATCGGAACGGCGTTCAAAGGAATATGGAACAGGTCCGCCGAGAACCGTCTCAGAAACCACGTGAAACCGGCTTGCGCAAATCCAGGTTTACTCTGCTTGTCGTAGACGGCGATATCGAAGTTGGAAGGAAGATCGGCAAATTCCGGCACCGCCGGCGCGGGGGTAATCAGCGTGTACCGATTGGAATTGTCCAACCGCGCAAGCGAACGAACCAGGTTCCGGATGTAGGTACCGATGCCGAAATCCGCCACCCGGCGGGCATCCAGAACAATCCGCAGAGCCATGAATATGTCTCTTACCGAGCCGCGACCGTGAGAAGGCGTGAAAAAATCGAAAGGGCACCGACTCCCTCACGGTCGCGGCTCGGTAACATCCTCAAAATACGGAGACTCTTTCCGAGCCGCGAGCGTAAGCGACCGGTGATTTTGATTTTTTCACAGGTCCCAAAAAATACGGGGACATGTCGGGCTAGTGTAGCAACTGTTTCAATCTTTAAAGTAAGCAGACGTGTCCCCGCATTTTTCCCAACCCACAAAACTAAGCCGTCGCCCCGGCCAGCTTCCACCCATACAGCGGAAATCGCTCGGCCAAAGTGGTCACGCGGCGGCGCACGGATGCAAATGCTTCCGGCGAATTGATATTGTCCAGCACTTCGGCGATCAGCGCCGCCACTTCGCGCATCTCAGGTTCCCGGAACCCGCGCGTGGTCACGGCCGGGCTGCCCAAGCGAATGCCGCTCGGATTCAACGGCGGATTCACATCGAACGGAATCGCGTTCTTGTTGACCGTGATGTACGCTTCGTCCAGCGCCTTCTCCGCTTCTTTGCCGCGAATGCCCTTGGCGAACACGTCCACCAGAATCAGGTGCGAATCGGTTCCACCCGAGACGATGCGGAATCCATGCTCCGCCAGCCCCTCGCCCAAAACCTGCGCGTTCAGAACCACCTGCCTCTGATAGTCCGCAAACTCCGGCCTCATCGCCTCCAGAAAACACACCGCCTTGGCCGCGATCACATGCACCAGCGGACCGCCCTGCACTCCTGGAAACACAACTTTGTCGATGGCCGCCGCATATTTCTCCCGCGACAGAATCATCCCGGACCGCGGACCGCGCAGTGTCTTATGCGTGGTGGAAGTCACGATATCCGCGTACTCGCAGGGATTCGGATACACGCCCGCGGCAACCAGGCCCGAGAAGTGCGCCATGTCCACGAGGAAGAGCGCGCCCACCGAATCCGCCACTTCGCGAAATCGCTTGAAGTCGATAATTCTTGGATACGCGCTGCCGCCCGCAATCACCAGTTTCGGTTTGTGTTCCAGCGCCAGCCGCGCCAGTTCGTCATAATCAATCCGCTCGTCCTCGCGCCGCACGCCGTACGGAATCACATGATACGTCTTGCCCGAAAAATTCAGCGGATGCCCGTGCGTCAGGTGCCCGCCATGCGCCAGGTTCATCCCGAGGATGGTATCGCCGGGCTGCAACACAGCCGAGTACGCAGCTTGATTGGCCTGCGATCCGGAGTGCGGCTGCACGTTGGCATGCTCGGCCCCGAACAGCTTCTTGGCGCGATCGCGAGCCAGGTTTTCGACGATATCGGTGAACTCGCACCCGCCGTAATAGCGCTTGCCAGGATAACCCTCGGCGTATTTGTTGGTGAACACGCTGCCGGTAGCCTGCAGCACGGCTTCCGAAGTAAAGTTTTCGCTGGCGATCAGCTCCAGGCGCCTATGCTGGCGCTCCACTTCATGCTGGATCTGCGCATAAACTTCCGGATCGACCTCGGAAAGAGGACGGGCCATTCTCTCTTGTTCGGTCATTGAATTCTAGTTTAGCAATCGTGGTGCTGCTCAACCACAGAACCGAACAACCGAAGAACCGATGAACAGCATATGATAATCCAATGCGAAGTCCAAAGCTCCCCGTCGCGCTTCTTGCCCTTCCCTGCCTGCTTCCTGCCGCGGCACCCGACGGCGGCGCCATCTACAAAGCCCATTGCGCCAGTTGCCACGACGCCGGAATTCCACAGATCCCCACGCGCGATGCACTCAAGAAATTTTCCAACGAAACCGTGAGTCGCGCGCTGGTCAGCGGAGCCATGCGCTTCCAAGGCTCGGACCTCAGCTTCGCCGAAAGGCATGCGGTCGCCGAGTTTGTCACCGGTAAGAAATTCGAGGCCGAGACCTCCGGCCAGGGAATGTGCGCCGCCAACTTTGCCGGAAAGTCGCTGCCCGGCGAGTGGAACGGCTGGAGCTCCGATCTTGAAAACAGCCGCTTTCAATCCGCGGAGCTGTCGGGCCTGGCGCCCGCCCAGGTTTCAAAACTGAAGCTCAAATGGGCTTTTGGTTTTCCAGGCGATTTCGTGGCGTTCTCGCAGCCTTCCATCGTTCATGGAAAGCTCTACGTCGGCAGCGCAGGCGGAAAGGTCTACGCTCTCGACGCTTCGACAGGCTGCACGCATTGGGCGTTCGAAGCCGGAGCCGGCGTGCGAACCGCCGTCACCATCGGACCCGGATCCGTGGCGTATTTCGGAGACCTGCAAGCGAACGTCTACGCCCTCGATGCCGACACCGGCGCGCAGTTATGGAAGACTCACGTGGACGATTATGCCGGCGCTCGCATCACCGGCTCGCCCAAACTTCATGACGGCAAACTCTACGTTCCCGTGTCATCGCATGACGAGTGGACCGCAGCCGATCCAGGAGCGGAATGCTGCAAGTTTCGCGGTAGCGTAGTAGCGCTCGACGCAAAAACCGGCCGCCAAATCTGGAAGACCTACACCATCGCCGACGCACCGCACCCCACGGATAAGAAGACCAAGCTCGGCAAGCCGATCTGGGGACCATCCGGCGGAGGAGTATGGTCCGCACCCACCATCGATGCCGCGAAGGGCGTTCTGTATGTCGGAACCGGCGATAGTTACACAGAGCCCGCCGTGCGCACCACCGACGCGATTCTCGCCATGGATCTTGCGTCCGGAAAATTGCTCTGGTCCCGGCAGATTACGGAGAAAGATGTCTGGAACACCAGTTGCATCATGCCGGGCCTGCTCAACTGTCCGGAGAAACCCGGGCCAGACTTCGATTTTGGCGATTCGCCGATTCTGCGAACTCTGCCCTCCGGCAAACGTGCGCTGATCGCCGGGCAAAAGTCGGGAGTGGTGCACGCGCTCGATCCGGATCAGCAGGGCGAAATCTTGTGGCAGACGCGCATCGGCAATGGCGGATCGTTGGGCGGCATTCAATGGGGACCGGCCGCGGATGGCGAAACAGTCTACGCGGCGCTCTCGGACTTTGGACTGCAAATTACCGATGCTTCGCGGATCGGGGCGAATGAAGGCTTCGGACCGAGTCCGCTGGTTGGCGGCGGAATGTTCGCCCTGAAAATCGCAACCGGCGAAAAGATCTGGGATACGCCGTCGCCGGGCAAAGGCTGCAAGATCAAGGGCTGCAGTCCGGCGCAGTCGGCGGCGGTGACCGCAATGCCCGGCGTGGTGTTTTCCGGCGCGCTGGATGGCCACCTGCGGGCGTATTCCTCGAAAGACGGAAGCATCTTGTGGGATTACGATACGCTGCGCGATTACGATACCGTGAACGGCGTGCAGGCCAAGGGCGGATCGCTGGACGCGGCTGGTCCGGCGGTCGCTGGCGGCATGGTATTCGTGAACTCGGGCTACGGGTATTTCAACGCCATCCCGGGCAATGTTCTGCTCGCGTTCTCGTTAGACGGCCGATGAGCGGCGTTTCCGAACCGCGACCGCAAGGGAGTGATCATGGGCCTGCGGCTCATCCAAAGGTGATGAAGACGCTTGAAAAACCAGAATCACCGGTCGCTTACGCTCGCGGCTCGGAATGAGATTCCCCGTTGCCGAGCCGCGACCGTAAGAGAGTCGGGGCCGTTGTTTTTCACACGGACCAGCGTCTTCAAGGGAGTGACCATGGGCCGGCGGCCCACCAAAGGTGATGAAGACGCCAAGTAGGGCGGACCCCCTGGTCCGCGCGGGTCCCCCTGGACCCGCTCTTCAGGATTTCTTATTTCCTCAGCAGGCCGACGAGGGCGTCGGCCGCGGACCAGGGGGTCCGCCCTACTTGGCGTCTTCAACGGAGCGTGACGTCAACTCGCTAGCTTGTGATGGAACCCCCTGTTACCCTGGAAAACATGCTGCGTATTTTTGGCTGTTCTCTCGGTCTCCTCTGCTTCGCGCTCCAGCTTTCAGCCCAAACTCCCGCGCCTGGACCCGATACCATCGTCTTCGTAAACGGCGACAAACTGGTTGGACACTTCGTCGGCTCCAGCGGCGCGTCGGTAAAGTTCAAGAGCGATGTTCTGGGCGACATCACCGTGGACTGGAGCAAGGTGAAGGAGCTGCACACGGCGTCGAAAGTCGCCGTCATCCGCAAAGGCGTCGAGATCCGGAAGCACGCCGACACGTCCACCATTCCGCAAGGAACGCTCAGCATGGAGAATCAAAACATCCAGGTGGCGTCCCCACCCCAACCTGCGCAAACTATTCCGGTGGCGGACGCAAGCGTCATCGTGGACCAGCCAGGTTTCGAAAACGCCATCCATCATCAGCCGGGATTTTTTCACGGTTGGGCCGGCGCCGTGACGTTGGGCGGCTCGTTCGTGAGCGCCACCCAGGACAGCGAGACCTTCAACGGCGCAATCAGCCTGCTCCGCGCCGAGCCCGGCGAAAGCTGGATCGCGCCGCGCAATCGCACCATTTTCAATATGTCGGCTTCCTATGGAGAGTTGTCGCAACCGGGCACTCCCACGGTGAAGACATCCATCTTCCATGGTGATGCCGAGCGCGACGAATATTTCAGCCAGCGGATCTTCGTGTTCGGGCAAGCCGCCTTCGATCACAACTATTCGCAGGGTTTGGATCTGCAGCAGATTTATGGCGGCGGCCTCGGATGGACCGTGGTTCAGGACCCCAATCAAACTCTCGACCTCAAAGGAAGCATGAGTTATATCCGCCAGCAGTTCCAGTCGGCGCCGGACCAGGACTTGATCGGGTCAACCTTCTCCGAGCACTACCGGCGAAAATTCAAGCGTGGGTTAGTGGCCGATGAGCAAATCTCCATCACTCCCGCCTGGAGCAATTCGAACAATTATTCCGCATCGTTCACAGCGCTGCTGGCCATGCCGGTCTACAAGCGCCTGAGTGTTTCCACCGGCGTCATCGATGCGTTCCTGAACGATCCGCCCCCGGGATTCAAAAAGAATTCGTTCCAATTTAACCTGGGCCTGACCTACACTCTGCACTGATCAACGGCACCGGCTCCCTCACGGTCGCGGCTCAGTAACCGAACCGCGACCGTAAGGGAGTCGGTGCCTTTGGATTCATCTAAAACACAAGTTTGAGCGCAAGCTGCAGCAACCGCGGCGGACCGGCTTGCAGAATCTGGCCGAACGCGGGCGATTGCAGATCGTTTTCCGGCAGCCCAAAGTTGGCGTGGTTGAGCAGATTGAAGCATTCGGCCCGGAACTGCACGCGTCTGTGCTCATCGATGACGAAATTCTTGAACAACGAAAGATCCACGTTTTCGATTCCCGGCCCTCGCACCACGTTGCGGCCTTCATTGCCGAACTGGCCGGCTTGCGTTTCCGGATTCAGTTGCAGGAAAGGCGCGCGGCTGACCCACTGGTTCGCTGTGTGAGGCTGCCCGGTATTGGGGTCGGAGATCAGATCCGGACGGCTGGAGTAGAATCCTGTAATTTCGGGCGCGCTGCCCTGCAGCGAAACATTGGCGCTGTCGTATACCGTGAACGGCGTACCGCTGGAGAAGTTGGCGATGGTGTTGAGCTGCCAGCCGTTGGTGATCAGCGCCACACCGCGCGATGCATTTTGCAATTTAGGCAGCGCCCAGGTTCCACTGAACACGAATCGGCTTCGGGCATCGAACAGCGAGGGGCCGTGCTCGGCGCGCAGATCGTTCGGATTTTGCGCGAGATCGTTCTCGCCCGCCACCAGCGTCGGCGCGGAGCCGGCCACGTTCAGAGTGGAGATGTAATCCAGGCTCTTCGAGAACCAATAAGAAGCGAGGAAGCTTAAGCCGTGCGAAAACTGCCGCGAGAAAGCGATTTCGAGCGCATGATACGTCGAGCTGGAATCGTCAGCCAGCAATCCCACCGATCCGTAATTGCAAATTCCGGCGGCGTTGCAGGTGGTGTACTGGCGCATCTCATTATTGTTGTTCGCATTCACGCCCGGGCCATAAACCACCGGATTCGCTTCGATAAAACGCGGTAGATGGGTGCCCTTGTTGCCCACGTAGCGGATGTCCACCAGATAATCTTTCGCGATGGCATGCTCGATGGAGAAATTCCAGTTCTGCGAATACGGCGGCACCATTCCCGATTGCACGGTGAGTACCGTGGCCGGCGCGACGAAATTCCCGTGACGAGAACGGCGGCGCGGCGCTTCCATAAGGATTGGCGATATTGAACCCCGGACCGGGCAGTTGATACGCTTGGGTCCACGGCAGGGCGCTGACGGCCGCCTGCAGCGGACCGCCGGTGCCATTGGTGAATCCGTCATAGAAAATTCCGTAGCCGGCCCGTATGGTGGTCCTGCTGTCGCCGAACGGATCCCAAGCCAAGCCAACGCGCGGCATGAACTCGTGATAGTCCACTGCCGCGATCCCCGCCGGAATTCCCGGATCGCCGGGGAACAACAAGCCTTCGGGCGCCTGCGGATAAATTTTCGATTGCCGGCCAGGCTCCCAGGCGTTCAGCCGGTTCCGGATATCTGTGTACGGCGTATTCACTTCGTATCGAAGGCCGAGATTGAGAGTGAGGCGCGGCGTGATGCGGAACTCGTCCTGCGCGTAGCCCGCGGTGTCCCACTTGCGAAGTCCGCGGTCGAACTGGCCGCCGCCCTGGAAGAACTGTACGGACTGTCCGAGCAGGAAGCTGGCGAACGAATCGCTGGCGGGGAACGGCGCGAATACAAAGAAGCCGTTCGTCGCGATTCCGAAAAGCACGTTGATCTGCTCGCGCGTGATATCAAATCCAAATTTGAGATTGTGCCTGCCGCGAGTCATGGCCAGTGAGTAGGATCCCTGGAAGTCGTTTTGGTAAGTGTCTTGCGGTCCGGTAATCGGATTTCCGAGCGACGCGTAGCCGCTCACGATGAGATACGGAACACCCTGGTTCAATCCGAGAGTTGGTTGGTATTGAAACCCGAGATCGCTGCCCGGCGAATGGTTCGTCGCTTGTCCAGCCAGGAACACGTTGCGGAAGAAAGATCCGCGCACGGTTTGCACGATCTGCGGAGAGATCAAGTGGACCCAAGTCGCCGTGCCAGCCTGAGTACGAATATCGTCAACCACAGGAAAACCCGGGACGCCCGCGCCCGCGATGGGCAGCGGATCGAACTGGTGCAGCGACGACGTGGAGTAACGCACGAAGAGCTGGTCGTTGACACCGAAGTAATGATCCAGCCGGGCGCCGCCCTGGTCGTAATTCGTGGATCCGAGTTGCGTGGATTCAAACACGTTGGTGCCGATATTGGGCAGCGGATACAACTGAGCAGCTTTCACAGCAACGGGATCCTGCATGAACGCTGGAATCTTGTTGCCCGGAAACGGCTGGCCGGTGAAATAATTGATCAATGGCGCGGGCTGCCCCGTAGCCGGGTCGGTAAGTCCGGAGAAATCGCCAGTACGCTCGGCGGCTGTGGGCACAATGGCCGCTTGTGTTTTACCTTCGGAATCGCGCTGACCTTCGTAATAAAGGAAGAAGAAATCTTTGTCTTTGCGGATGGGTCCGCCAAGCGTCGCACCGTATTGATTGCGATGCAACGGTTCAGTTGTGGCGGCGAAAAAGTTGCGCGCATCCATGGCATCGTTTCGCAGGAACTCGTAGAGGTCGCCATGAAACGCGTTGCCACCGGACTTGGTGACCACCGATGTCGTCGCGCCGCTGGTATCACCGTATTCGGCGGGCGCGTTCAGCGACAGAATGCGGAACTCGCTCACCGCGTCCACGGGAGTACGCAGCGCATATCCGCCATTTACGCTGTCTACGTTGCTCGCGCCATCCAAAAGATAGTTGTTCGATTCGGGACGCTGCCCGTTCACCGCGTAGGCTTGGCCGCTGCGCGCGATTCCGCCCGCTTCCGCGAGACCAGCCGTCATGGGAGCAACGCCGGGCTGCAGCAGGCCAAGCTGCGTTAGGTCGCGTCCGTTCAAAGGTAGATCCACGGCTTCTCTCTCAGAAACCACATTGCCGAGCGTGGGGCTGGTGTCCACCGTTACGGCGGCGCCAGAGACATTCACCACATTGTGTTCGCTCGCGATCGACAATTGCACGGGCCAAGTGACAACCTGGCCGATGTCGATTCGGATGGATGTCGCCGAATAATTGGCGAATCCGGTGGCGTGTACCTCAAGCAGGTACGAGCCGACCGGCAGGTCGGAGAAATGGTAGGTACCCAGCCGCGAGGAGTGGACGGTTCGCGTGAGGCCGGTTTGCGCGTTATGGACGCTGACTTCGGCGTCCGAAACCAGCGCCGCCGCCGGATCAGTGATCTGTCCTTCCAGTGTTCCGATGGGCGTCTGGGCCTTCACCAATGCGCACAGACACACCAATAGCAAAGCGAAGTTTCGCATGAACGAGTAATGCCTCCCTGAGACTAGCTTTAGCTAGTGTACGGATCGGCCTTACCCCCGACAATAGTAGAAACCGATTAGAAGTGTTACTTTCGTCTTGCGGCCGCTGAGTTGGTTAGCGGGTGTATTCAACCGAAAATCACTCGTCGCTTACGGGCCTGTGAAAAACCAAAAAGGCACCGGCTCCCTTACGGTCGCGGCTCGGAATGAGACACCCGTTACCGAACCGCGACCGTCAGGGAGTCGGTGCCGTTGGTGAGCAAACTACCAAAACCGATTAGAATTCCACCCGCAAGGCCACCTGCATCACGCGCGGATTGGTGAGCGTTTGCGTGTACACGCCGAAATTATTGGGCGAGTCCAGGCGGTTCCCGATGGAGTTTACATCGAAGCGCACGCTGTTGGTCACGTTGAAAACGTCCCAGCGCAGCCGCAGCTTCACACGCTCGATGGGTTGGAAAACTTTCGACAGTCCCGCATCGATTCCAAAATAGCCGTCGCCACGCAGCGGATTGCGCGTTCCGGATTCACCGGGATAATCCACGCGGAAAGCGTTGAACACCGCTTGCGGATTCACGAACGCATTCGGACCGCTGCCGCGTTTCAAATCGGAACTGGTCAGCGGACCTTGAAATTGCGCCCAACCTTCGATATCCCAATTGGTGGGCCAGATGGAGCCTTCGTCCACGGTAAAGGGCAACCCGCTGGTCCAGCGGAACAGGCCGTTCAACTGCCAGCCGCCCACCACGGCGTTCACAAACTTATTCGCGTTGCCTCCGAATTGCCGGCCTCTGCCGAACGGCAGTTCATAAATCCAGTTGGCGTTGATCTGGTGCGTGGCGTCGAAATCGGAAAGGCCGCGAAGCTGCGAGGGGTCCCAGGTATTGATGATTTGCGCGCCATTGTTGCCGCCCGAAGTGGGAATGCGTTCAGCCTGCGACGTCCAGTCAAACGACTTCGACCAGGTGTAGTTGAAGTCGCCTTGAATGCCGTGGCTGAAGCGTTTGTGCAGCGTGACTTGCAGCGCGTTGTAATCCGACTTGCCGATGGTGCGCCAGGAGTAGAGCGCCGAATATTGGTCGTGATAGAAGCGGTACGAAGGATAGCTATGGCCAGGAACGTTCAAGCCCGCGCCCGTTTGGCTGTCCGGAAGATCCAGATTGAACAGCGCGTACGTTTCGTTGCCGACGTTCTCCATGAACTGTTGATAGACAACTTGGGTCGCCGAAAGTCCGCCACCGGCTAAGGGTCCGAAGAGATCCTGGAAATAAGGGATCGGCTGCACGCTGGATACCGGCACTCCGGCATGCGCCATCTTCGAAAGCATGGTGGCGGCGGTGAAGTAGCTCACGCCGCTTTTCGGATCCACCAGATTGAGCGGCATCGCCACATCTTCCTGTTCGGGCAGACGCCGCGAGAAATTTCCGACGTAGGCGACATCCAGAACCATATCATGGGAGAATTCGCGCGAAACAGAAACATTGATCGCGTGCGAGTACGGAGTCTGCATTTTGCTGTCGAGTCCCCAACTGATGGCGAACGCGTCGCTCGGAGGCGTGGCCGGAAATCCGCCGGCGGGCGCGGGCGGAAGCAGACCGGCGGGAATGGAGGTCAAACCGTTGAAGCGCGGCGCACTGGAAACACTGACGGTACCGGGAACGTTCGAAACCTGGCTGGACAATCCATAAGCGCCGGCCTGATCGTAGGAGTTCACGGTTCCGGCGCCGAAGTGGTTGTAGAAAATCGAGTAGCCGCCGCGAATCGACGATTTTCCTTTCGCGCCAAATATTTTCGCAAGCCATCCGTCGCCGAAGTCGGGCGCCCACGCGATAGCAACTCGCGGCGCGAAGTCGTGATACTCATAGTTCCAAAAATCCGCCTTGCCGTTGTAGCGGCCGTTGGGCGCGAAGGAAATTTCCGGAGCGTTGGTGGCAGCTCCTCCCGAAGCGCCCTGCTGGACATTGGTAGCCAGCCAATTGCTCAGGCTGAGGGGCGTGCAGCTGCTTCCGTTCGCAACACAGGGCCCCACTTGTGTTCCGTGCGATTCCGCGGGCGGTTGAAGAATGGTCCAGCGCACGCCATAAGTCAGCGTCAGGTTGCGCGTGATTTTCCACGAATCCTGCGCGTAGGTTTCGTACTCGTTCCAACGGAAATCGCGCAGAAGCGGCGTGCCCAACGAGAGCGGCGTCCCATCCTTGTTGTAGTTGTAGACGGCGTTGCCTTCCGTGACCATGCCCACCATGGTCATCAGGATGTTGTCGTACTGCAGTCCGTAACTGTCCGCCACCGGCGCATATCCAGCCACTGCCGGATCAAACGGCACGCCTTTGTTGGCGATGCCTGAATCCACCAGCCAGCCCAGATTGATATTCGCGGATGGGAAGGAATTTCCGTAATTCAAGCTGTAGTTATCGATGATCCGCATGTTGAAACCAAATTGGAGGGTGTGCGATCCACGGGTCCAGGAGTAATCGTCAGTGATGTTATGCACCGGAACGTGGAAGATGTTGGAGCGCGAAAACGAGATTGGAGAATCCAACCCCGCCAGCGTTACTTGAGGCTGGGATGAAATGCCTTCCGTTTGTCCGCTCTGCCGCGTGAAGCCCCAATGCAGCGTGTTTACTTGCGTTGGCGACAGCACGGCGGTGTATCCGACAACGAATCCGCGGCTGTTGTTCAGCACCGCGGTCGATGGTGGCTGGCCGGGAAACTGCGGCGCTCCGCCCTGGTTATCGCCCTGCAGATTGCCCCGGAAGAAGATGGCGTGGCGCCCGTCGGAAGTGATGTTGTAATCGATGCGCGCGATGTCGGTGTTGAACGACGCTTTCTGATCGGCGGCGAAGCGGTATCCGGAGGTGTTGAGCCCATCGCCCAGCGTCGGATCGTTCGGCGCCGGATAACTTTGAAGAAGCGAAAGAATCGCCGGGTCTTCGCCGATTCCGAGAGGATCCATGGCCCTGATCTGAGCGGGCGAAAGCGTGGTGTTGCCGCCGTTCGCATTTGCATAGGTCAAAATGCCCGCGCGCATGCTGGCGGTCGGAACGGTCCGCGCCTGGCTGGATGCCTCGGCATCGCGCCGTCCTTCGTAGTTGTAAAAGAAGAACAAGCGGTTCTTGATGATGGGCCCACCCAGCGCTCCTCCGAACACATTTCGGATCAGCGGCGCGCGTTGGTTCGGCTGGCCGGAAGCAAGCTCGGACGCTTTCAGAAAATAATCGTTGGCGACAAAATCGGTGTTGCGGTTGTATTCGTACAGCGATCCATGGAACTGATTGGAGCCGCTCTTGGTTACGAGCGATACTTGCGCGCCGGCCGAGCGGCCAGCGTCGGCATTGGCGTTGCTGGTGGTGACGCGGAACTCTTCCACCGAATCCTGCGTGTTGCGCAGGACGCTGGTGAACGCGTAGCCATTGTTCTGATCGTTCACATCCACGCCATCCAGGGTCACGTTGGATTGATCGCTGCGCACGCCGTTCACCGCACCGCTGCGGCTATCGTTGAAAGAGTCCACGCGATTGCCAAGAAACAGCACGCCCGGCTGCAAACTCAGAAGCTCCACCACGTTGCGCGCTTCGATGGGAAGCTGCTCAATCTGTTTGTTGTCGAACGCGTTGCCGAGCGTTGCGTCGGTAGTGTTCACCATCGGAGCGCCAGCTTCGCTCACATCCACGGTCTGCTTGGAGCCGGCTACCTGAAGCCGGAAATTCGAGGTGGCTGGAAGGCTCACTTGCAGTTCCAGATTGGTGCGCTCCGCCTCGGTAAATCCGTCGGCTTTGACGGTGAGCTGATAGACGCCCGGGGTGAGCTGCAGAATCTCGTAAAAGCCCTCGTTATTCGATGCCGAGTCGCGCGACACATTGGTATCGGTTCTGGTCAGGTGGATCTGCGCGCCTGGAATGGCCGCTCCCGATGGATCGGTAATGTGTCCGCGCACCGATGTAGTGGCCTGCCCAAACGCTAAGCCGGCGGCTAGCGCCAGGCATCCCAAACAAGAAAGGCTCCGCCTCTGGTTGTTCATGGTATTTTCTGCCCCTTGGCCGGATCGTTTTGATCCGGTAATCCAACGATTGTACATCAGTAGCCTGCGAGTGAAGTCTCGGGTAGTGCCTGAAACAGATACGGCCCCGACTTCCTAACCCGGCAGAGCCGGAACCAAAAACCGAACCGCGACCGCAAGGAAGCGTAACGCAATACAGCGGTGCTCGTGGTAGCGCTCCGTTGAAGACGCTGGTCCGTGATTGAAAAACAACGTCACCGACTCCCTCACGGTCGCGGCTCGGTAGCGCCCTCTTTCCGAGCCGCGAGCGTAAGCGACCGGTGATTTTGTCTTTCTAGCGTCTTCATGCCCTTTGGTGGGCCGCAGGCCCATGATCACTCCCTCGCGGTCGCGGTTCGGTAACAGGTTCGTTCCCAGCCGCGAGTGTCGCGCGGCGCGCCTGTAGAATGAATCGTATGACACACTTTCCGGTCCGCCTTCTGGCGCTCTGTCCCGCACTCCTAACTGCATCCTTCGCGGCCGATTCCACTTGCAAAATGCTGGCCGACGCGAATGCGAAAATCTACGGGATCCCGACCCATATCTACAGCACCGAAACGGCAACTTATACCGGCGGAAAACCAAAATCCAACGAACTGATTTATCTGAACAACACCACTTACATCGAGAGCAACGGCAGATGGAGCATCAGCAAGGCAACGCCGCAGCGAATGGCGGAGCTGCACAAGACGGCGGAAGACAAACATCCGAACGCGACGTGCCGCGCCCTACGCGAGGAGTCCGTCAACGGCGAGGCCGCAACGGTTTACAACATGCACGATCAAAACCCGGATGCCAAGACCGATTCGCAGATCTGGATTTCAAAGTCGCGCGGCGTCCCGCTCAAGCTCGAAATGGATATGGATGTGGGCGGAGCCGGCGGCAAGAGCCATCGCACCATGCGCTACGAATACACGAACGTCCGGGCCCCGCTGGTCGGCCACTAGCCGATCGAAATGCTACTCTTTCTTCTTCAAGGCGCTGTCGTTTTCCTTGATGAAGTTGCGAATCTGATCGGACATTGCCAGCAGCTTCTCCCATTGCTCCCGATAGAGCGTGACGGGAAAGCGCCCTAGGCCGTAAACGGAAAGTCCGCCCTTCTCGCTAACTTTCAGCGACATCTGGCCTCGTGCGGGTTTCTTTAAAGCCTCGTTCTCGGCCCGCAGCCGTTCAATTTCGGCTTTCAAATCTTCGTCGGATGGCATGTGACTAGTGATAGCACATGCGGTAGGAACTTGACGTGCTGGCGCTTATATCAGGAGAGTGAACATGGCAAAACTTACCGCAGCGAAGAAGAAGGCAGAGCCAAAAAAGGAGTTTGGGCTGCCGGAGAAACGCAAATATCCGATGCCGGACCCGAGCCACGCCCGGAATGCAAAGGCGCGCGCCTCTCAAATGGAGCACCAAGGCAAACTGAGCGCCGCTGACAAGAAAAAGATCGACGCCAAGGCGGATCGCATTCTGAAAAAGAAGAGCTAGAGGCGTGTCCGAGTTTCAAAGATCGGCACGTCGGTGTGGATGAAATCATCACCCTTGCAGAGTAGAGGCTCGCCTAAACCGATCGCTGTGGCGTATGCGAAGCAATCGCCGTAGTTGAGTTCGGCGCGGTGACGTCCCTTGCCGAAGCGGCTAAAGGCGGAACGGGCCAGTTGTCCTTGTTCGGCATCCACTGGGATCAGTTCGATATTAGCTCGGGAGATAAATCGGTCAAGATCGCGTAATCCCTCGGCGCCATAGCGCGACTCGATTACGATCGATGTCTCCACAAAGCTTGCGACGGATATTCGAATTGAGTCCGCCGCCTCGATGGCCTCCAGGAAAATGCGGCGTTCCGGCTCGCCCTGCAGGATAGCCAGAATTGCAGAGGTATCGATCACCATCAGTGCGGCAAGCCAGTTTCGTCGTATCCCAGAATCTCGTCCGCGCGCCTGTCATCGAGTATTGGCAGACTCGCGCAATGCTGGGCGATTTCCTCTAATTCATCAGCCAGGCGGCGTTTTGTACTCTCCCGCCGCACCCGCATAAGCCGGTCCCGCAAAGCCTTTGTTACCGCTTCCGTTTTGCTTTCGCCGGTCTTCCGGGCAAGTTCCGACGCCAGCCGCTCTGCTTCGGGATTACGAATGTTGAGTGCCATTGTAGCTGTGTAGCTTTATAGCTACATTGTATCATCACTGGTTTTCCCAGCTCGGCGAGTTTAGGGGCATGCCATAGTGTATATACAAAGTTGACACAGGAGAGAACGATGAAAGCGACTGTGAGGAAATGGGTAAACAGCGCGGCAGTGAGGATTCCGGCGTCGGTAATGGCCGCCATGCACCTTGGCTGGACGAGGTTGTAGAGGTGGGCGAGGAAGCGGGCCGGATCGTCATCGAACCGGTCCGGTCAAAAACGTATGATCCCGATGATCTGCTCAACGGCATCACCCCGAAGAACCTGCATGAGCCGATTGATTTCGGGTCTTCCGAAGGCAAAGAGGTTTGGTAATGGCGCAGCGCAACGTACCAGCTGGGACACCGTCCGGCCCTGGTGCTGAGCCCGGCTGCATACAAGCGGCAAGACGAGCCTCCTGATCTGCTGTCCGCTGACGACGCAGATCAAGAACTGCCCTTTTGAGGCACTCGGCGGAACGCCATCGCCGATCAGGTAAAGAGCGTCGAGTGGCGAAGCAGGAACGCGAGGTCCAAAGGGCGTGTGTCCCCCGAACAATTGGCCGAAGTCCGCGCCAAGATTCTGGCGCTCATTGGATGAGGCTGACGGTGCGGAGAGGGGGGCAACCCTGTTGCACTATAATCAAACAGCATTTGACAACCGCGGATGGATGACGACGTTCAACTCTTGTTCCGTGAGCTAGCGGACCTTCCTCGGGAAGTCCGAGGAACGGGTTCTCGCCGAACGCTGTATCGAGCCGGAGATTCGCCAGAAAATTGAGTCCCTGCTAAGGTTCGATTCCGACGAATCCCACTTAATCACCAGTTGTGTTGGGGATGCGGCCGCACAGGTCCTGAAGGAACGTGATCGCGATCCAGGTTCCTGTGGGCCCTATCGCTTGGTCCGTCCACTCGGTAGCGGCGGGATGGGTACGGTATATCTCGCCGAGCGCACCGATGGCGAAATTCAACAGAGCGTCGCGGTGAAACTCCTTCGCGCGGATGACCATCGTCCCGCGTTCCGTAAGCGCTTCCTCAGAGAACGTCAGTTCCTGGCTTCTCTCAATCATCCGTCGATTGCGCACGTCATCGATGCCGGTCACACGGACGACGGCCGGCCGTATCTCGTTATGGAATATGTGGACGGCGTCCCCATCGACATCTACTGCGGCTCTATTTCATTGCGGGACCAGCTTACCCTGTTCCAGCGCGTGTGCGACGGGGTTGCGCACGCCCATCAGCATCTCATCATTCATCGCGACTTGAAGCCATCCAATATCCTGGTGGACGCCGCGGGACACCCGAAGCTGCTTGATTTCGGCATTGCCAAACTACTCGATGAAACGCGAATCGATGACACGCGCGATGTGACACACACGGTGGAGCGGCTGCTTACCCCAAGTTACGCCAGTCCCGAACAACTCAACGGATCGGCTCAAACCACCGCTACCGACGTATACTCGCTCGGCGCGGTTCTGTACAAAATTCTCACCGGCCGTTCCCCGCGCGAATCGGATGGCACACTCCCCGCAGGCGACTTGGACTACATCCTGCGGAAGGCACTCCGCCCAGAACCGCGGACCGATACGCTTCTGTGGAAGCCTTCGCCAACGATATCCGCGCCTTCCTGGAGTTTAAATCGGTGCAGGCACGCTCCGGAGATGCCTGGTATCGCACGCGCAAATTCATGCGGCGCTACTGGATTCCAGTAGCCGCGGCTGCTCTTGTAATCGCCAGTCTTTCGTTCGGAGTATACCTCGCGAATCGTCAGCGCCTGCTTGCGGAGCGCCGTTTTAATCAATTGCATGCACTGTCGAAAAGACTCATCGACCTTGAGGTGGAACTCGGCGCCGGGGACCCCAAGCTCCGCAATAAACTCATCTCCATCTCGATCCAGTACCTGGAAGGTTTGGGGAGCGAGGGCCTGCACGATCCAACGTTGGATCTGGAAATTGGCAACGCGTATTTGCGTGTCGCCCGCAGTCAGGGAGTACCCGAATGGAACCAACTGGGCCAGTATGCGGCAGCGGAAAAGAGCCTGACCAAGGCCAACGCATTCGCCGATTCTGTTCTTGGAGCGCAGCCTGACAACCGGGAGGCGCTTTGGCTGTTGGCCAACGTTAGAAAATTACGGTCTACCAGTGAAAGCGACTTTTCACCGCAAATTTAGCGGGGTGGACTCGAAAAAGAAGGCACTTGCGCGGTCTGGCTTGCGCGGCCAAACCGGAGCGCCAGCTCAGGGAATATTTACATAGTAGCCAACCAGGTAGATTGGCTGGGTCCCGATGGATCCCGCCGACTGGTAAACCACGTTCGTATTCGGATCGGCCATAATGAAAACCTTGCCCCCGCCGATGTTCTCGCCGCTCACATAGGTGCCGGGAAGATAGACAATGCCCGACATACCGTTGGAGGTAACGAACAGACCTTGAGCGGTGACGAACCCTGCGTTCACCCCAGCCGCTCTCCAGGATATATATTCGATAACCAAACGCTTGCCTGACGGGACAACGTACGTCTGTGGGTAGGAGCCGCCGGCACTCAACGCAATAAAGGCCGGCTGCAGAGCCGGGTTATCTGAATCCCGCACCAACGCCGCCCGCGCTTGCGCCAGGAGCGGCTTCGAATAATAGTGCCCCAAAACGGCCAGCGTAACGATCATGCCGGCCCAGGTCAACAGCTTGTGCTTGAAAGTCATTATTTCTCCTTTGGAAGTATGTTTTGGCTGAAGATGTGTGAAACCGTCCTCGGCTTGGGTTCAAGACTACGGGGCATACTCTGCATCCGAGCTTCTAGAACCAAGCGTGCAACCCACTCCGCAGGCAGATAAAGGTCGCATGGTGCACAGATCGCGTGTACAGCATACCGTGCTCGCCGCTGCGTTTGATACTGTGTAAACTCCCAGGATAAGAAAGCAAAGACAACAGGCGCGCGTGCGCAGCGTCATTGCGAAACCCCGATCCTATACGGTCCCTTTTGAAGAGCGCCTCCTGCGCGATATGATTTCGGCGCGGAGGCGTGCAATCCTAAGAGTTTCGAGGAGGTCAATGTGACGAGGCGCCCGCCCCCCCAGCACTATAGCCGTTGGATCGTGGACTTATTTCGACGATCGATCTTGCTACTCGCGCCGCTTTCCATCGCAGCGCTTTCCGCCAGCGATACCGTGTTGGTGAATGGCCATGTGTACACGGCGAATCAAAAGAAACCATGGGCGGCTGCTGTTGCAATCACGAAGGACACTATTGACGCGGTGGGCAGTAATGAGGAAATCGCTCATTACCGAACGGGGAACACCAAGGTCATCGATCTTCAGGGGCGCACTGTGATTCCCGGGATTACCGATGGCCACGTGCATCTGTGGTTCGGCGCTCTGGCCCTGCACGGATTCAATCTGTCGACGGCTGAGTTCAACATCACGGCGAAAGACACCGATCTCATGCTCAGCAAGATCAAGAGCTACGCCGCGATGCACCCCAAGGATCCCATTGTCTTCGGCAGGCTTCAATTCATTACCGATTTCAACGAGGAGATGAGCGCATTCACCAGGCCAACGCTATCGCACGAGATTCTGGATCGGGCGGTTCCGGATCGTCCGCTGGTGATCCATGAGACCAGCGAGCATGCTTTGTGGGTCAATCAGAAGGCTCTGGATCTTGCGCATATCTCGGATCGGCCTTGGCCGGATCCCGTTTTGGAGTCGAACATTCTTCGCGACGCTCACGGCCATCCTACCGGAGTGTTGATGGAAAGCGCCGCGGAGATTGTCGAACAAGCGCTGCCCGATCCTCCCGAACAGCTCAAATTCGAATGGTTATCCGCGGCCCAGCGGTATCTAAACAGTTTCGGCATTACCAGCGCGACCATGGCCACCGGCAGCCTGGCGGATATCCAGCTTTACGGCCGCATGCGCGATCGCGGGCTGCTGAGCTTGCGCACGCGTACCGCTTTCGGCGCCGTGGCCGTGAACCACCATCTGACTCCGCAACTGCTGGCCGACCTGGAAAAAGCCCGCACGAATTACCACGATTCCTGGGTGTCGGCTAATCTGGTCAAATTCTTCTCGGATGGGCTGGCGGATCCGCCGCTATACACGCCCGAGGAGTTCAAAAAGATTGTTCTGGAACTGGATAAGCGCGGATACCAGATCATGTCGCATTCTATAGGCTTCGATTCCGCGCGTATGGTCTTGGATGCCTATCAGGCGGCGGAGCAGATCAACGGGCCGCGGGATCGGCGCTTCCGCATGGAGCACGCGGACTTCTTGAATCCGGAAGACATCTCGCGCTTCGCGAATCTTTCGGTGATCGCGAGCATGCAGCCGAGTTTTTGCTGCACGCCGGCTGAATCAAAAGGCAAAAAGATCGATGTCTGGAACAGCCTGCGGAAGTCCGGCGCGATGTTGGCCTTCAGCAGCGACTGGCCGGGTACCTGGCCGCCCAGTCCTTTCGCAGGAATGCAGGAAGCGCTTACGCGCGAGCTCGTGCGCGACGTTACGCCACAGGGGCCTGTTGGTGAAGTCAAATATGGCAAGTTGGACGAGAGACTCAGCATCGAGCAAGCGGTACTAGCTTATACACGTGACGCTGCCTATGCGAATTTCGCGGAGACCCGCACCGGTACTCTGGAGCCAGGAAAGCTCGCTGACCTGGCAGTTCTCTCTCGCGATATTTTCACCGCCAGGCCCGAAGACGTCGGCAAGACGAAAGTCACCATGACCATGGTCGGGGGCAAGGTAGTTTTCGCACCGTAACCGTGGCCCACGGCCCCCGCTTACTTCGTGACAGGAGCGGTGTCAGCCGTAACGGCCAGCGCGGGCCCGCAAATACTTTGGATTGCATCCAGCAGCTCATAAGCGTCAACTGGCTTCGAAAGGTATGCATCCATGCCTGCGGCGAAACACTGCTCGCGATCGCTCTGCATTGCGTGTGCCGTCATCGCGATCACCGGAACGCGCCGTCCCGTGCCTTGCTCCATATTTCGAATCAGCGCAGTTGCCTCCAAGCCATCCATATTTGGCATTTGCACATCCATGAGCACCACGTCGTATGACGCGCTTGTGAATGCGGCGATTGCCGTTCTGCCATCCGCCGCAACGTCGACGAAATGTCCATGCTTCTCCAGCAGGCGAAGAGCGAGCCGCTGATTTATAGCGTTGTCTTCAACCAGCAGAACCCGGTAGTTCCGAATTGGATTGCCGCCCGAGCCGCAATAGGCCGCGTTGGCAAGCTGCGCGAGAGATTGGGAATCTGCGGAAATACGGGCCGGCTGTTGGTGTAGGCCGATCTCCACCGTGAAGTGGAAGGTACTGCCCAGCCCGAGCCGACTTTCCACCCAAATGCGACCACTCATTTTCTCGACCAATCGGGAACAGATTGTCAATCCCAATCCAGTCCCCCCAAACCTCCGGGCCGTTGAGCCGTCCGCCTGGGAAAACGGCTCGAATATGGACTTTTGTTTATCTTCCGGGATACCAATCCCGGTATCCTGGATTTCAAAATGTATCCTGGCTGAGTCTTTCGCGATCGACTCGGCATAGGCGCGGAACTTTACCTCTCCACGCTCGGTGAACTTGATGGCGTTACTGATCAGATTCGTGATGATCTGTCGCAGGCGATTTGGATCGCCGACTACATCGTCAGGCACCTGAGGGCTGATTTCGCAGCTAAGACCGAGACCCTTTTCCTTGGCGCGTAGGGCCTGGAGTTTGACGGCTAGCTCTACGCATTCCTTCAGGCGGAACTCGATCGGTTCCAACACCAGTTTGCCGGCTTCCACTTTGGAGAAATCCAGAATCTCGTCGATGAGCGTGAGCAAAGAATCCGCCGATATTTTTGCGAGGCTGGCATATTCGCGCTGCTCGTCGGAGAGTGTGGTGCTCATCAGTAGGTTCGTCATGCCCAGGACGCCATTCATCGGCGTTCGGATTTCATGGCTCATATTGGCTAAGAACTCAGTTTTGGCGCGATTCGCAGCTTCAGCGGCTGCCATGGCTCTTAGCAGGTTCTCCTCTGCCCGCCGGCGCTCGCTCACATCACGAAAATTGATGACGATGGCGCCTACCGACGGCTCATCTATCAAATTAGTAACAAACGCCTCCACCGCAATCCACTCGCCCTGAGCCGTTCGAGATCGGCACTCGTGTCGAACCGGTACCCGTGGCCGTTGCGAGGCTTGGATAAGCACGCTCCGCGTTTGATCCAGGTCGTCCGGATGCACCATGTCAAAAGCGTTTCTGCCAATCAGGTCCTCCGGACGAAATCCAAGTACCCTCTCAACGGATGATCCGGCATCCAGAACCACGCCGGATGGCGAGATCAGAGCCAAAGCGTCCGTGCTGTTTTCCACGAGCTTCCGGAATCGTTCCTCGCTGAAACGAAGCGCATCCGCATTGCGTTCAGCACGCGATAAGGCGTTAAAACGGATGCGGCGGATCACGATCGCTAGAGACGCCGCAGCGAAATTCATGAACGCCGCGGCTGTCCAGTCCGACTGAGGAGCCAGGACTAGCGTTAAGCTCAGCCAGGCCGCCAACGCGCAACCCAACAACAATGACAGCCAAAACGCGGACAAAACGAAACATCCTGCGCCTACCATCACAAGGGCAATGGCCCAAGTATCGAATTGGTTCTTCAAGAAATCAGGTGGAACAAAGCAAGAGATCAGGATGATGAATGCAATCAGCGCCGCGAGAGCGTTTGCGTGCCGCGGTGGAGCCTTTACTCTGCCAAGCAGAAAATAGAGAACCAGGAGGCTGGCCGGAAAGGAGAATTGGGCAACCGTAAGCCACAGCCCACGGATATTGAAATGCAGCGCTGTATCCGCTGTCGCCAGCGCGAGGACAAGAAGTCCAAGCCACAATGCAAGGGGTCGCAGGCTTTCATAAACAACGGGATTCAAGTCCGGCGTACCGTGAGTGGTTCCCCCCGTCTTAGGCGCTAGCGCCGAGCTAGCGGCCTGGGTAGGCTGCACAGCTGATGAAATGCCCGACTTCCGGAGAAAGCTCGATGCCGCTCGTGGAATCATCGCTTACACGACAGATCGGCCGTAAGTTATTAGTACATTAGGCTGGTAGCGAATTACGGCCGGGACGGAAGGTCTCGCATTTGGACGCGCAATGCGCCCGGCGCGCACGCATCACCGCCGAGGCGGCAGCTACTTCCTCGTCATCCGCAGCTCGATCATCATTCGCTCCGCCCCTTTGTCATCGATCATGAAATGGCGATGGAGGAGAAGGTGGCCGTCTTCCTCAAAGTGCGCACGCGCGACGGTCTTACGCCCTGGGTGCTCAGAATCGAGGGGCGTGGCCCATAGGACGATGTTTTGGCCGTCGAAGGCGCCGTCGCTCTGGCGAATTGACATGGTAGTCTGCCGCGAGTCGTACCATACGGTTGTGAAGCGATTCGTTTTGGGATCGAAGCCGGAGATTCCGGTGCCGGTGCTCTTCGTTCCGTCAGAATTGAAGAAAGTAAAATCCGACTGCAGAAACTTACCTTCCTGGATCATATACTGCTTACACGTGCCTTTGGTCACGATCGGCTTCCCGTTCATCGGGAAGAACGTCTTGACGACGTCCCAGTCGCTCGCGAATTGCGCAAGCAGCCTCTGGCCGGCTCCCGGCGCATTTGGCGGCTCATATTGAGCGTGGGTTTGCTGCGCGACTGCGGAAGTGGCCATAAGAAGCGTCGCGCTAATCCATTTCCTCATGGCACACGATGATATACGAAAATCGCACGCGTTGCACGTCTTCCTGTTGAGTTCAAGGCGAAATGACGCCCACGGTGCCGGAGAATTGGCTGACGATGATGCTCAATAACACTCCAGAACCGGAACGGAAATTCCGCGGGATGCGGTCCGTGCGACGCAGCTGATGTATACTTCGTTGTGCCGGGAGTCGAAACGGAGATCCTGGCGTTGTATTCCACATGGGCGCCGCGACTCTACGAACCCTCCTCGTCGTCGATGACGATCCGTCGATTCACGAGCTGATCAAGGCGATGCTCGCCAATCAAAACTGGGACCTCGACTGCGCCAACGACGGGGATGAAGCTCTCTCCCGGCTGACAACCCGCGCCTATGACCTGGTGCTAACGGACATCCTGATGCCCGGTATGGACGGCCTTACACTGCTTGGTCAGATGCGGAGTCGTTACCCCTACACCGGTATGCTAGTGATGACAGTATGGAATACGCCCGCCCACATCCTGGGATCTCTTGAGAATCAGGCGACCGGCTACATCGCCAAGCCCTTTGGCCGCGACGCGCTAATCGACACCCTGGAAAATGCGCTATCCACCACCGTGGGCCGGGACGATATCAAGATCCTCTCGGATCGGCCCAATTGGATATCGCTCGAAATCCGCTGCAAGATCACCGCGGTGGACCGGGTGTCCCGGTTCGTACGTGAACTACCCAGCGACTTGGAGCCCGAAGAGCGCGAGCGCATAGCCACTGCTTTCCGAGAGTTACTCATGAACGCAATCGAGCACGGCTGCGGCCTGGACCACACGAAGACTGTCGATGTGAGTTACATCCGAACCGCCCGCTCTGTCGTTTATTATCTGCGCGACCCCGGCGAAGGCTTCTCGATGGAGAACCTGGGCCACGCCGCGGTCGGCAACACTCCGGATGATCCACTGCATCACGTGGAGGTGCGCGAACAGGCTGGAACGCGGCCGGGTGGTTTTGGGCTGCTGCTCGCTCGGAGCTTCGCCGACGAATTGATTTACAGCGCGAAAGGAAACGAAGTAATCTTCATCAAGTATCTCTAGCAGTGGACATGGCCGATTGGGTGTTGGGGGTCCAACGATAACCCGTTCTCGCGGAGGTTGGAGCCGTATACCATGTCAGACCGTCCGTCCAAACGGGCAGCACACAGACCTTCTGTCGTACGATCAGCAACTTGAGATTCGCCTCGGCTGGAATAGTGACTACCCCAATGCCCGGGCGCAAGCCGGTTGTGAGTTCTGCGTGAAGCGATCGTTGTTCGAACATTTCACTACTGGGTCGGCTACATTTCCAGTCACAGAAAAAGTCCCACGAAAATTTGGTGCGGAGAGGGGGACTTGAACCCCCACGAGATTGCTCCCGCTAGCACCTCAAGCTAGTGCGTCTGCCAATTCCGCCACCTCCGCGTGGCCTCGAAACTTCGCTACTTCTTTGTGGGCGCCGGTTTCTGCCCGACCGGTAGTTTAACCGGACCCGGCGAAGTCGGCAACGGTACCGTCGTGGACTTGCCGCCTTCCGGCGTAATGGTGACGAAGGCGTCCCGGTGGCTGGCGCCGGTTTCGCGCCGGTTTTCAGCGGCGCCGCCTTCTGCTTTTCCAGAACACTGCCGGTAGCCGTGGCGTTTCGCGTCGCCAGAATCGCAAGCGAGAGCGACGTCACCATGAACACCGCCGCAGCAATCGTGGTGGCCTTTGAAAGCACGGTCGCCGAACCGCGCGGACCGAAAGCTGTTTGCGATCCCATGCCGCCGAAGGCGCCCGCCAAATCCGCAGCCTTGCCGCTTTGCAGCAACACCACAACCACCAAAAAGAAACATACGATTACGTGAATAATTGTCAGTGCGATCGTCATCCGAACTCCAGGGAAACTCGCCGGCCTTCCTCAATGTAGGGGATCTGAACGGGCGGTAGCTCCCCTACAGTATAAAACAAAGCCCGGCCGGTTTGCGTCAGAAGGCCTGGTTTGAAAAACTAGTAGAAAGAGTTGCCATGTTCCGCCACGGCCCTACCATCCTCACGTTGACGGTTGCCCTGGCCGGAGCGGCCGATACCCCGCCCCCCAATCCCCTGGATGTCATTCATTCGGGAAGCTATTCCACCAACGTTCCGGTCAACTCCACGGCCAGAATCCTCAACTGGAACATCGATCGGGGCCAGCACTTCAAAGGCATCGTGGCCGCCATGCGGGAAACGCGAGCGGACGTTTGCATCTTTCAGGAAGTGGACTTGGGCGCCCGCCGCACCAAAGGCGAGGATGTGGCCAAGGAACTCGCCCAGATCTTTGGCATGAATTACACCTTCGCGCCCGAGTTTCGCGAGCTGGGCCAAAGTACTGCGGAGGGATCGGCGTACCATGGCCAGGCTATCCTCACCCGTTTCCCGATCCGTGCGTCGCGCATCCTGCGATTTACGCATCAATCCGGATTCTGGAAGCCACGGCCGCTTCTGATTTCGTCGCTCCCACTGCTTCAGCGACGGATCGGCGGCCGAATCGCGCTGGTCAACGAATTGGACCGCAACGGCGCCCCGCTGGTGGTCTACAATCTCCATCTCGAAAGCCGGACCACTGAGCACGGACGGCTGCTGCAGCTCGAGGAAATGCTGGCGGATGCCGAACGGTATCCCGCGGGAACACCAGTGATGGTGGCCGGCGATCTGAACACCATGCACAGCCATTCGCCATTGATCTCGCGCATGCGCCAAGCCGGATACACCAGTTGCTTCGGCGATCGGCGCATTCGAACGCACATTCTGATTGGCGCGCTGGACTGGGTGTTCGTGAAGGGTCCGATGACGTGCGAGGGCGCCGAAGTGCATCGCGACTTTCACGCGTCGGATCATTTCCCCATCTCGGCGGAATTGCGGTTCTAGAAAATTGCGAATCGGCTTGATTGTCCCCTCTTCGAACACGGTGATGGAGCCGGATTTTCATCGGCATCTTGCGCCGAAAGGAATCGTCAGCACGGCTCGCATATTCTTGGAAGACGTAACGCGCGAGGCGGAACTGCGGATGCTCAAGGAAGATCTGCCGCGCGCCGCCGAACTGATTCGAACTACGGCGCCCGAGATCGTCGTGTTTGGCTGCACCTCCGCGGGCTCGCTTGGTGCGTTATCCCACGATCAGGGAATCCGGAACATGCTCGCGAAAGTTACCGGCGCGAAAGCTGTGAGCGTGTTGCAAGCTGTCTTCGAAAACCTTCGCTCTCTGCAGCCACGCAAGCTGGCGGTGTTCACGCCTTATGTCGAGGAATTAACTTCCAGCGTGGCGCGCTCACTCGGCGAAGCTGGATTTCCGCCGATTCATGCCGCCGGCATGGGCATTCAAGCCAACCTGGACATTGGAAAAGTAACTCCGGCGGAGATTGTTAGCTTCGTCACGAAACAAATTAACGAGCTCACGCCGGATTGCATCTTTCTGTCGTGTACAAACTGGCAGGCCATCGAAGCAATCCAGCCTTTGGAAGCTAAAACAGGCCTGCCGGTGATCTCGAGCAATCAGGCTACGATCGATTTTGTTAGCTCACTAGAGATTGTTACCGAACCGCGACCATAAGGGAGCCGGTGCCTTGTTCGCCTGAAGAATCAAAATCACCGGTCGCTTACGCTCGCGGTTCGGAAAACGCAATAAAACTCTTCACAGATTTGTAATCAGGTATTAACCGGCCGCTGCTAGACTCGCCTTTTTACGGGGTGAATCTATGAACATTCGACAGATCGTGAACACACTCTCTGTGTCTCTGCTCATGGCGGGCGCAGCGCTCGCTCAGGTGAATACAGCCAGCTTGACCGGATTAATCAAGGATTCGAGCGACGCCGTCGTCGCGGGCGCCAAAGTGTCGGCGCACAACGTATCCACCGGAGCGGAGCGCTCCAGCGAAACCAACGGTGAAGGCTATTACTTCCTGCCGGATCTGCCCGCGGGTGTTTGGGATATTTCCGTCGAGAAAACCGGATTTCAGAAAGCCGTGACCCACATCACTCTGGATACAACAGAAAAGGGCCGCCAGGATTTCTCGCTCGCCGTCGGCACTGTGGCCAGCATCACCAACGTGGAAGCTTCGGCGAGCTTGCTCTCCACCGAGGACTCGTCCATCGGCACCGTGGTGGAAAACAAATACGTCAGCGAATATCCCCTGCTGCTCCGAAGCTGGGACGATCTGGTGAATCTTGTCGCAGGCGTGCAAGGGCAGCGCTACACCGATCAGGGCGGAAGCACCAGCGCCGGCCGCACGGGAGGGTTCAACGTACACGGCATCCGCCAGCTTGAGAACAATTTCCTGCTGGATGGAATCGATAACAATTCCATCTCGGAAAATGTGCAAGAGCTGACCACGCAGGTGGCTCGCCCGTCGGTGGATGCGCTGCAGGAGTTCAAGATCATCACCAATCCGTATTCGGCGGAATATAGCCGAGGCGGCGCTGTGATCAGCGTGATCAGCAAGGGCGGCACCAACGAATACCACGGCACGCTCTACGAATACTTGCGCAATCGCGACACGGATGCGAACGATTTCTTTTCCAACCGCCAGGGTTTGGACAAGCCCAAGAACATCCGCAATCAGTTCGGCGGCAATCTGGGCGGACCCATCAAGAAGAACAAGCTGTTCGCGTTCTTCGATGAGGAATCCACGCGCATCATCACCGGACAGTTGCGCAGCGGCACGGTGCCGGTGGATACCGAACGCGTGGGCAATTTCAGCGTAGCCGCGGGAGCCGCGGTCCACACCACGTATCCCACTATTTATCAGAACGGCGTGCCGGTTCCCAACAACATTCTTCCAGCGGGCAGCATTTCCCCAGTGGCGGCATCCATCATGGCGCTGTTTCCGGAACCGACGGTGGCCGGCGCCGAGCTGAACAACTATTTCCGCAACGCCAACCTGACCGACGATACAGACCGTTACTCCACCCGGGTCGACTGGCAGGCTTCGGACAAAGACTCAGTGTTCACGCGGTACACCTGGAGCAATCGCGATCGCAACAGCCCCGGACTTTTCCCGGGCATCGCCGATGGTACGCAATCCTCATCGCAAGGGAAATATCATCTGACGGCGGATCTCGCGGTGATCGGCTGGACGCGCCCCATCAGCGCTTCGCTAGTGAACGAATTACGTATCGGCTATGAGCACGACAACTCCTTCGCGCAGCAGGAGCCATTCGGCCAGTCCGGCGGCAACCTGGTACCGGGAGTTCCCAACAATCCGGCGTTTGCGGGCGGCGTAACCATGATCACGTTCGCCAATCTCAACACGTTCATCGGATCGCCCAACTTTCTTCCCAAGTTCCAGAAGACCCAGCAGTGGCAGTTCGGCGATACGCTCTCCTGGACGCGCGGGCAGCATCACTTCAAGTTCGGCACGGATGTTCACGCTCCGCAAACGGATAATTTCCAGGATGTGCCTGGCCTGCGCGGCGCTTTGAACTTCGACAAAATCTTCAGCTGCGAGCGCAATGCCAGCAATCAATGCGTGGCCGGTACCGGATTCTCCTATGCGGATTTCCTGTTGGGCGATCCGCAGACCGCCATGCTCTCGAACCGGTTCGTGGTGAATCAGAAATGGTATTGGTACGACTTTTTCGCGCAGGACGATTTCAAGGTGACGCAGCGCCTGACGCTGAATCTGGGCGTTCGCTATGATTTCTCGTCGCCGGTTTATGAGGGCAACAACCACTTGTCGAATTTCAATCCGGCCGGCAGCGGATCCATCATCATGGCTTCGAATGGATCGCTGGAATCGCGCACCTTGGTCCAGCCGCAGAAGCTGAACTTCTCGCCGCGCATCGGGTTCGCGTATCGAGGTGAATCCCAAGACCGTCATCCGCGGGGGCTACGGAATGTTCTACGTGCCGTTCGATCGCGCGGGCAGCGAAAATCAGCTCGCGCTGAATCCGCCGGGATTCATCAACAACAATATTTCGCTCGCGTCCACCGCGCTTGCCCCGGTGTTTCCGCTCGATTCGGGATTCCCGGCGACGTTCCTGGATCCCGCCGACATCAACTATAAGTTCCTGCACATCCGCGCTACGAATCCGCAGGATCCTCGCCCTTACGTCCAGCAGTGGAGCATCGGATTCCAGCGCGAGTTATTCCGTAACTTTTTCCTGGAGGCTGACTATGTGGGCAGCAAAGGCACCCACCTGCTGACGCTCAGCGATCTGAATCAGTTCGTGAACAACGGCCAGCAGGTTTTGCTGAACGCCAAGCATCAGCCGGTACTGCCGTATCCGAATTTCGGTTTGCTCGAATACTCGCAGAACGACGGCAATTCCAGCTACAACGGCCTGGACCTCACGCTGGAACGGCGTTTCACCGCCGGGTTGAGCATGCGTTTGGCATACACGTGGTCGAAATCGATCGACAACACGGCGGAGGAGCTTTCGGTCTACGGATCGAACGCGTTCTCGCAAATCACCAACAATCAAAATGCCTGGCGCGGTCCCAGCGATTTCGACGTTCCGCAGCGCGTCGTCATCAGCGGCGTCTATGAACTGCCCTTCGGAAAAGGGAAGCCGTGGGCTTCAAGCGGATTGATCTCAAAAATCATCGGGGGCTTCCAGACCGCAGGCGCTTTCACCTATGCCGCCGGCCGTCCTTTCACCGCGTTCGCCAGTTCCAACAACAGCTCCATCGACATTGGGGAGGAGCAGGCGCTTCCCAACGTAATCGGAACGCCGGTGATGGACGACAACGTCAACTGCTGGTTTTATACGACGGCCAACTCAAAATGCAAAGGGTTCAGCGGCGCCAACGCGTTCAGCATCCCGGCACCGGGCGTGTTCGGCGATTCCGGGCGCAATACGCTGCGCGGACCGGGGCTGATGTACATTGACCTTTCGGTCTCGCGCAACTTCCTGTTCACGGAACGGATGAAGCTGCAGTTCCGGGCGGAGGCGTTCAATCTGACGAATACGAAAGCGTTCGGATTGCCGAATTCGAATGTGAGCGGTGGATCGCCGGGGGTGATTACATCGCTCGCGGCGGATCCGCGGATCATGCAGTTTGCGCTGAGGTTCAGTTTTTAGCAAAATGTTCAGCCGCGAATGAACGCAAATAAACGCGAATAAAACCGCCCCTTCTTATTTGCGTTCATCCGCGTTCATTCGCGGCCAGTAATTTGTTCGAAAGCCAACAGACGGCCATCGCAATCCTTCACCACGAACCCGCGCGAGTTCCATGGCGTATTGCCAAGTTCCCGACTGAACTCGATGCCGCGGGCTGCGTACTCGGCGTAAAGTGCGTCGGCGTCGTCCACCTGCAGGTACGCGTCGAGCAGTTCGTCTTCATACTTGTCCGGATTGGCTGTGGGCGCGCTGGCGCAGCGGAAGTGAATCGCCTGCTGGTCGCGCGCCACGATTGCGTAGACTGGCGGATCCTGCCACGTTCCCAGACATTCGAAGCCAAGCTTATCTTTGTAATAAGCCAGCGTAGCTGGAATGTCCAGGGTAAAGAATTGAGGAGCAATCCAAAGGATCATCTCCCGACTACGTCAGGTCGAATTTTTCGTGATGCAGCATCGGATCGCTGCGCACCAGCACGGGGCGCCGCAGAATCTCTTCCAGCTCCTCGAGATATTTATTCTGGTTCGATTTGAGGACCTTGGCCACATCGGGATGCACGCGCAATATGGCTTCTTTGCCGTCAATGGAAGAGGCGATCTTATGCGCCTCCTGCAGAATTTCTCCCACAATGGTTTGGACGCTCTTCACATAGCCGGCGCCGTCGCAGTGCGGACACGGCATGCAGAGCGAGCGCTCCAGGCTTTGCTTCACACGTTTGCGCGTGATGGCTACCAATCCGAAATCGTTGAACTGTAGAATCTTGTACGGAGCGCGGTCGGCGCGCATGGCATCTTCCAGCGCCTGCATCACCTTTTGGCGATTCTTGCGCTCATCCATGTCGATGAAATCCACCACGATGATGCCGCCCAGGTCGCGCAACCGCACCTGGCGCACAATCTCCTTCACCGCTTCCGTATTGGTTTTTACGATGGTGTCTTCCAATCGATTCGACCTGCCGACGTACTTGCCGGTGTTCACGTCGATGGCCACCAGCGCCTCGGTCTGGTTGATGACGATGTATCCGCCGGATTTCAGCCACACCTTGGGCCGCAGAGCTTTCTCCAGCTCGGCGGTGATGTTGAACGCGTCGAAGATGGGTTCGGGACGCGTGTAAAGTTTCACGCGCGGAACCAGGCTGGGATGGAAGCGCTGCACGAAGCCGAGGATCCGCTCGTACAAATCTTCGTTGTCCACCCAGATGTCTTTGAACTGCTCGGTGAACTGATCGCGCAGCGTGCGCTGGACGATGTCAAGATCGTGATGCAACAGCAGCGGCGCCGGGCGCTTCTCCGCCTTTAGCCGGATATCGGTCCACAGGTTGGCGAGGAAATTCATGTCGGAAGCGATATCTTCCTCGGTTTTGCCTTCGCCCGCTGTGCGGACAATGAAACCGCCGGGAGCGCCGCCGTGATGGGCTTGCAGAATCCGTTTCAGGCGCAGGCGTTCTTCGTCGCTGGCGATTTTTCGGGAAACGCCGGTGTGTTCCACGGTCGGCATGTAGACCACGTATCTACCGGGCAAAGCGATGTGCGAAGTGATGCGTGCGCCCTTCTGGCCCAGCGGCTCCTTCGCAATCTGAACGATGATTTCCTGGCCTTCCTTCAGAAGTTCGCTGATGGATGGCATGGGCGGGCGTTCCGACCGGCCGCCGCCGCGCGATTGTTCCGGACGCGCGCTACGCGTTTCCACAGGTGGCGCGGCCGTTGCCGCGGGATCCGGGCGCCGTTCTTGTTCCGATCGATTGTCCGTACCCGCTGCAGCGCCGCCTCCGCCGCGCATCTTGCGACGCATGCGCCGCGGCATGCGATGGCCATAGCGACCGCCTTGCTCACGGACCTGCGCGGTGATTCCCTGCGCCGGAGCAGCCTGTTGCGGCTCTTCCGATGTTTCCGACGGCTCCGAAGTTTCCGATGTTTCGGATTGCTCGGCCTCGCCGGCTTCCATCTCGATGGCTTCGGCCGCCAGTTCCGCAACTTCGCCTTCCGGCTCGCTCGCGGCTTGCGCTTCTTCTTCGGCCATCAATTCCTGGAATGCTGCTTCGCGCTCGCTGAGTTCGCCTTCTAAAATCTCGGCGGCTGAAACTTCAGCGCCCGAGACACCCGCATCCGCATCGAACGGAGGGTCCGGCTGCGCGGCGACTTCTTCCACTACACCTTCTTCCACTACTACGGTTTCTTCTACTACTACGGTCTGGATAATTTCCGGTTCTTCGGTGACGGGACTCTGCAAACTGCGGATCTCTTCTTCCTCGCCATCATCCAGCGGCGCGACGTTGGATCGCGAGTACTTCGCTAGGGACTCGCCAGGGAGCACCGCGAAGTCTTCCACTGGGCCAGTCGGCGCCGGCGGCTCCGCGTGGGTATGTGTTTCAACCGGCGGAGCTGCCGCTTCGACAGGCCTCGGCCCACGGAAACCAGAGGGATCGGATGAATGGCGGGATTCGGTGGACGCGTATTTCGAGTCCGGGAAGCCGCGGCCCCGGCTGCGCCGTCTGCGGGAACGTCCGCGCCGGTCGCGGCCATCGTCTTCGCGTTTTGGCTGCTGAGCGGCGACCGGCTGCGCGGCTTCCGAGGTTTCTCCGCCAGCTACCGCTTCGGGCTCCGTTCGGACGGCCGGATCTTCCGTGCGCGCACTGACCGGAGGACGATGTTCCCGCTCACGGCGCGGCTCATCCCTACGTGAATCATCACGTCGGGAATCGCCCCCGCGCGGCTCGTCACGCCGGGGAGTCAACCCCGCGCGTATCATCCCGGCGCGTATCAGGCAGGCCGTCGAAATCTTCCTCGGCCTCTTCGAAGAAATCCGACACGTATAAGAACGTGTCGCGTTCCAGGCCCAGATCCACGAATGCGGATTGCATGCCCGGCAGAACGCGCGTTACGCGGCCTTTGTGAATGCTGCCCGCGAGCGAATATTCATTGGCTCGCTGGAAAAATACTTCCACCAGCTGGTCGTCTTCCAGAATGGCCACTTTTGTTTCGTGGCGATTCGCTGAGATCACCAATTCCTTGCTCATGAAAAACTCCTCTTCATGGGCGAGTACGGTCGATCAAGGCGACTAAGGGACTGCTGTCAAGCTACTACCGGGTGATCCAGTGGACCGTTGTCCCGGCCTGCCTGACGATAAAATCATTAGGCCTCTCGGAGCGGAGATACGTTCTCAACACCCTTTGAAGCGCTCGACCAAAACACCGGGGAATCCAAGGACGCGGGACCCGCGGCGCGAAAGATCGAACTTGCTTACCCTCAATCTTCTTGAAAGCCGGCCGTGTCTCGACCCGCTTTAGTTAACAAACCGCCGGAGCCGCACGTTATTCACCAGCCCCAGCATCAAAAATTCCGCCAAAATATTCGACCCGCCGTAGCTCATCAACGGCAACGGAATGCCGGTTACCGGCATCCTTCCAACCACCATGCCTACGTTCACCAATACGTGAAACAACAACACCGTCGCTATGCCCATGCAAATATACATCCCGGCCCGATCCGGAGCCGTCTGAGCATTTTGAACAATCTGCATGAGCAACAGGAAATACAATCCCAACACCACAATTACGCCAACGAAACCGTGCTCCTCCGCGAATGCTGAAAAAATAAAATCCTTGTGCGGCACCGGCAGGAACCGTCCCTGCGTCTGCGTGCCCTTGGTAACGCCTCTGCCCCACAGCGCGCCCGAACCCACCGCGATCTTCGATTGGATCACCTGGTAGCCCGATCCTTTGGGGTCCTGATTCGCATCCAAAAAACTCACCAGCCTGGCCTTCTGAAAATCCTTCAATACAAAAAAATATCCGAGCGGCAGCACCAGCGCGACAATCACTAGAATCGCCAGCGCGTACTGCCATCGCAGACCCGCCACGAATACACCCGCCGCCAGAATCGGCAGATAGCTGAGAGCAGTGCCGAGATCGGGCTGGATCATCACCAGCGCCATCGGCACACCCACCAACCCTACCAGCTTCAGGAGATCGGGCAACTCGAGCTGCTCGGTCTTCAGCTCGGTCATGTACCGAGCCACTAATAACACTATTACTAGTTTAACGAATTCCGACACCTGAAGATGTAAACTTGTTGTCCCGATCCACCGCCGGGAGTGAAAAGCCGTCATTCCGAAGGCGTAGGTCCCGATCAAGGTAGCCACGGAAAGGCCGTAAAGAAGCGGAACCTGGCCCAGCAGCGTGTGGTAGTCGATCAACGTCGCAAACCACAGGGCGATGAATCCGGCAAGCACCCAGATCACCTGTTTCCACCAGGCGCCGGCCCAGGCGGTGTCATGTGTGGCGCTGAAAATCTGCAGCACGCCCAGGGAGCAAATGGCGAAGGCCAGGATCAACATCGGCCAATCGAGATCCCGAAGCGAGCGGTAGCCTGGCATATTACGGATTCACCTGCTCGGGGGCGGGGGGCGCCGGAGCAGTCAACAGCCGGGGCAGGCTGGCCATTTGCGGACGGGCTTCGCCCAGCCGCGTTTTCTTGTCGAAGTAAGCTTTGAGTACGTCGCGCACGATGGGCGCCACCCAGGGACCTTCCTCGCCGTTTTCCCACAGCGCCGCCACCACGATCTCCGGGTTTCCGCGGGGAGCGAATCCGACAAACCAGGCATTGGCCTTCATGTTTTCGCCGGCCAGCTTTCCGCTCTTGATCACCTCGCGCGAGGCGAGCTGCGCGGTGCCGGTTTTGCCGCATACTTCGATCCCGGGAATCCTGGCTCGGCCGCCGGTCCCGCCTTCGTTCACCACGCCGTACATTCCGTCGATGACTTTTCGAATGTTATCCGGATCGAAATCCACGCGACGCGCGGGCAGGGATCGGCGCATCCTTAGTAAGATGCGGCTGAAACCATATGCCGCCGATCGAAAGTCCGCCAATGTAATTCGCAAGCTGGATGGGAGTGACGGTGGTGGCGCCCTGTCCGATGGCCACCGAGATGGTCTCGCCGGCGTACCATTTCTCGCGGAAGTTGCGGATTTTCCATTTGGTGGAGGGCACAATTCCCTCGGCTTCGTGCGGCAGATCGATGCCGGTCTTGCGTCCCAGGCCCACCTTCTCGGCATACTCGGCAATGCGATCGATCCCCAACCTGTTTCCCACGTTGTAGAAAAAAACGTCGCAGGACTGCACGATTCCCTTGTGCAGATCCACAGTGCCGTGCCCGCCCTTCAAATGACAGGCGTAGTGATGGTCGTAGAATGTCGCATAGCCCGGACAGCGGATGAGGAAGTTGTCGTTGATCACGCCGGTTTCAAGGCCAGCCAGCGCCATCATGGGTTTGAAGGTGGATCCCGGCGCTTGTTGCGCCTGAATCGCGCGATTCAACAACGGGTGATCTTTGTTGTCGATCAATTCCTTCCAGTCCTTGGACCGGATGCGGCTGGCAAACAGATTCGGATCGAACGCCGGGCGGCTCACCATGGCCAGCACTTCGCCGTTGCGCGGATCGAGCGCAACCACGGCGCCGCGGCGATTCTCCATGGCCAGCTCTGCGACGGCCTGCAGATCCAAATCGATGGTCAGTTGCAGATTTTTCCCTGGAATCGCTTCTTTGTCTTTGTCCTCATCTTCCGGCAGGCGGCGCTGGTTTCCGAAGCTATCCACTTCCACGCGGCGCTGCCCGTCCACGCCCATCAGAACCTCGTTATACTGGCGCTCAATACCGTCTTTGCCGATCACATCGCCCTGATGAAATCGTGCGAACTCCGGAGTGTTCAGTTCCGATTCGCTCACTTCGCCGACGTACCCGATGGCATGCGCCGCCAGTCCATCGCGTGGATAAAGCCGCCGCTGCACGCGAATCACTTCGAGCTCCGGAAACGTGTCGGGATCTTTGTGCGATTCGACGAACGCGAGTTCCGCGGGCGTCAATTCGTCCTTGATCATGATGGGCTCATATTGCGGAGCTCCGCGCGTTTGAAAGCGGCGCACTCGGGCCACCAGCGCGTCGTAATCCAGGCTCAAGCCCTCGGCAATCGGCTTGAGATGTTCCATCTTCAAATCTTCGCGCGAGAGAAAGAGGCTGAAGGACGAATGATTGTCCACGATCACTCGCCCATCGCGATCCAGAATCTTGCCGCGCGGCGCCAGCACTGGAATGGACTTAATACTGTTCCGCTCGGCGCGCTCCTGGTACACCTCCGGATACCGGATTTGGAGATCCCAGAATCCGGTGACCAGAAATAAAAAGATTCCTACCATCACGTACTGGAAGAAGGCAATCTTACCGGAAGCAAATTTAGTATCGTCGTCGCGGAGCAACCCGTTTTGCGAGTGTTGCTGTTCTTCTCCGCGATCGGGATGTATGGTCACTAAAAACCGTTTCTCGTTTCTCGTTGCTCGTTGCTCGTTCCCATCACCGGGCACTCCGGATTTTAACGAGAAACGAGAAACGCAGAACGAGAAACGTCGTCAAGCTGCAACCTTCAGTTTATCCAATAAGTGGAACAGGGGCAGTGCCACGGCGGCATTTAATAGCCCAAAAAGCAGGGTTTGCTCCGGATTGAAAATCATCGCTTGGCCCAGCAGCGCGCGGGCCAGCACCCAGTAGAAGAATTCGTGGAAAAAATAAAAGAAAAAGCTCAGGATGAACGTCACGATCGGGTTCTGGACATCGAACCTTTGGCTGACCGACGAAGCAAAATAGCCTACCAACGTCTTCACGATTCCGAACATCCCGATGGGCTGGTGCGACAGCGAATCCTGCGCCAAGCCGATGGCCATTCCGTAGAAAACAGACGCGATCGGCCCCCGTCGTCCCAGTGCGAAGTGAACTGTGACCAGCAGCGGCAGTTCCAGATACGACAGAAAAGAAATGTGGCGCGGAACATACACCTGGAACAGGATGGCGATCAGAGGGACGACGATCAGCCAGACCACGCGCATGCGATCCGACTTGTCCTTCCGGGCGGGGCCGGTGAGCAGCCGTTCTGTGTACTCGGTCATGGATTCCCGGAGGGCGGACGGGTGGACGGCACACCACCGGGTGGTTTCGCGGGCTTCTCGGTCTTAGGAGCCGGAGGGGGGACGGCGTCCGGATCGGCATCCGTTGGATCGGTCACGAGAATTGGGGTGGTTGGATGCGGTTTTGGCTTCGGCGGAGTCGCGGCGGTGGCTTTGGGGGGTGTCTCGGGAGCAGCGGCTGGTGTGGTGGGCTCGGATTTGCGTTGCGCTTCCTTGCGGTCGCGGTTCGGTTGAGTGGCTGTCTCTGGCACGCGGGACGGCGTGGCGACCGGACGGCGTGGCTGGCGTGGATGCGCGGATGCCCGGGATCTTCGTAAAATCCGGTGGCGCGGAACCGGGCAGGCCCTCGCCGAAAACGTGATGCTGCGCTTCTCCCGATTGTTTGTATTGCTCGCGGAGACGGTCCGCATCCGTTGTCAGAACCGTCGGTTGCCCGGTGGGCTGTGCTGTCTCGCCGGCGGCATCATTGGGAGCCGGCAGAATTTTGTATCCCGGCGTGGCCGTCGCACTATCCGGAATTTGCATATGTTGCCCCTGCAGCATGATCAGCACTTCTTCCACGCCGCCTTGCATTCCGCTGGGCGCCAGATAAATTTCTTTGAACGTCTTGCCGTTACGCACGGTCGAAACCTGGCCCACCGGGAAACCGCGCGGGAAAATGCGGTCGTCACCCGAAGTGTAGAACCATTCGCCCTCATCCACCTTTTCTTCGTTCTGCGCGTAGTCCACCAGGCACTTGGTTTGGCCCAAGCCTTTGAGCGTTCCGCGTACGCGGTTCTTCTGTGAAATCACGCCGGCCGCGAAAGTTGGATCGGTGATCAACATGACGAGCGACGCCATGGGATAAGCATCCACCACTTTGCCGACGATGCCATCCGGCGTCACCACCGCCATTCCACTTTCGATTCCACTGACGGATCCGCGATCCACAAAAACCACTTTGGAATTGGCGCCGGTGCCGTTTCCGATCACGCGCGCCGCTACGGTTTTGGATGGCGAATGCGCCTGAAACACGCTCAGCGCCTGAGCGCGGTCGGCAGTGGACAGCTCGGATTTTAGGTAATGATTCTCGAGCTTGAGCTGGCCGTTTTCATGCTGCAGCTTTTCGTTCTGGCTGCGCACGCCCAGCAGGACAAAATAGTCCTCAACGAATCCCCAGGTGTAGCGGCGCACCAGCTCCAGGCCCTGTTCCACCGGAGTCACGGCGGTGACGGCCCACACACGAATCAAAGCCACGTTGTTGTTGCTTTTTACCTGATAGGCAAGCAGGAGCAACTGCGCCACAATCACGATCAGCAGGACCGTGAGATTGCGGTAACGGCTGAGGAAAAAGTCCATAACACGATCTTTGTGGGGCGGGTTGGCAACCCGCAGCAGGATGCCATCCTGCCCCACAGGGCTACTCGATTGCTACTCTACGCAACAACTTGAAGTCCGTTAGCATTTTGCCGGTTCCTAGCACCACGCTCGCCAGCGGATCCTCGGCAATCGAGACAGGCAATCCCGTCTCTTCGCGAATCCGCCTATCCAAATTCTTCAACATTGCGCCGCCCCCGGTCAAAACGATGCCGCGGTCGCTGATGTCGGCGCTGAGTTCGGGCGGTGTCCGTTCCAGCGCCACGCGGATGGCGTTCATGATGGTGGCCACGCATTCTCCCAACGCTTCGCGGATCTCGCTATCGTCGATGGTTAGCGTTTTCGGCACGCCTTCAATGAGGTTGCGGCCCTTGATTTCCATGGTCAGCGGCTTGTCCAAAGGAAACGCCGAGCCTACTTGAATTTTGATCGCTTCCGCAGTGCGTTCGCCGATCAGCAGGTTGTACTTCCGTTTCAGGTACTGCATGATGGCGTTGTCCATCTCATTTCCGGCCACGCGCACGGAGCGCGAATAAACAATGCCGGAGAGCGAGATCACCGCGACGTCGGTGGTGCCGCCGCCGATGTCTACAACCATGTTGCCGGATGGCTCGGTAACAGGAAGTCCCGCGCCGATGGCCGCCACCATGGCCTGTTCCACCAGGTGCACTTCGCTGGCCTTGGCGCGATAAGCGGAATCGATGACAGCGCGTTTTTCCACTTGCGTGATTTCGCTCGGAACGCCGATCACGATGCGCGGATGCACCAGCACTTTGCGGCCGTGCGCCTTCTGAATGAAGTAATTCAGCATGCGCTCAGTGACTTTGAAATCCGCGATGACGCCGTCTTTCATGGGACGAATGGCCACGATGTTGCCCGGCGTGCGGCCGAGCATGTCCTTGGCCTCTTTGCCAACTGCCTCCACCTCACCGTTAGTTTTATTGATCGCGACTATGGAAGGCTCATTGACAACAATGCCCTTTCCTTTCGCAAACACCAACGTGTTCGCCGTTCCTAGGTCGATCGCGAGATCGGAGGAGAAGAGACTGAAGAGCGAGCGAATGTTCATTTTGAGGCGTCGAAGGGCTGTATTACACCCACATTCCGGTTATCAGAGGTGTTGGAGGAGGCGCTGGGACAGTCCACTGAAAGCGTAGCATAGTCAAGCGCCTGCGAGCAATTTTGGTAGTGGGTCAGTTTCAGAATGTGGGGCAGGATGTTATCCTGCAGCGGGTTGTTAACCCGCGCAGTTTGCGCCGATTGGCAATCGGCGCGCAGGTTACCAACCTGCCCCACATCCTGAAACTGACCCACTACTGCAATTTTTGCGGTAATTTTGTGGGACCGCAACCGTGAAGTAGTGACCATGGGCCTGCGGCCCACCAAAGGCGATGAAGACGCCTGAAAAACCAAAATCACCGGTCGCTTACGCTCGCGGCTCGGAATGAGATTCCCGTTGCCGAGCCGCGACCGTGAGGGAGTCGGTGCCGTTGTTTTTCAATCACGGACCGGCGGGACATCTGGCTTCAACTCCAGGATGATCCGGGAATCGGTGCTTCGAAAAGCATCGTGGACCTCAGAGACGGCTTGTTCGGACACCCCATGGCAAAATAATCTTCCAGCTTCCGGGTCAGGCGCGACCAGCCGTCCTCCGGTGACCCTCGTTTTTGGTTGTCGAGATCGTCTCCACCGAAACCAGCGTTGTCGTATCCATATATATGCTCATTTTAGACTCTCGACACCGGCCCTGTGGGAAAATTGAATGATTGATCACCCGGCGTTCATTACTATCTAGCGGCCTTGGCGCCGTGGGAGCTTTTACGCGCCTGCTCGCGTCCCAAAGCCAAGGGATTCGCCGGATACGCCTTCATCGCCAATCAGGAGGGCGGCGCGGTTGCAGCCGTCGACCTGGAAGTGTTCGCGGTGGCGCGGCACATTCGCGTGGACGGTGCGCCTACCGACGTAGTTGCACGCCGGGAACATGCGCGGGTTTACGCTCTCACTCCTGAAAACGGAACCGTGCACGAGATCCGCGCCGCAAAGCTGACTTTCACGCGCAAACTCACCGTGGCATCCAGCGCGATCAGCATGCGCCTGTCGCGGGATGAGAACACCCTGTTTGTTCTCTCGCGCCAACCACGGCGGTTAGTCGCTCTGGCTCTGGATCCGCTGCGCGTGGATTGGCACATCGATCTTCCCGAAGATCCCTACGATTTCGACATTTCTTCGGACGGCGCTCTACTCGCCATCAGCCACCGCGAGGCTCGCGGGATCACATTCGTCGATCTCGCGCGCCGCACCGCCTTTCCCATGGTTCGCGCCACCGGCGAAATCGGCTTGGTCCGATTCCAGTATTCCAGGCAATTGATCGCCGCCAACTTGAGCGAGCGGATGCTGTCCATCTATCACGCGCCCAGCCGCAAGCTGATTGTCAATTTACCGCTTGCGGTGCGGCCGGATCAATTGTGTTTCAACGCCGATGGCGGGCAGTTGTTCGTTACCGGCGAAGGTATGGATGCGGTGGTTGTGGTCTATCCTTCGTTCACACCGGAAATCGGGGAAACGGTACTGGCCGGCCACACTCCAGGCGCGATGGCGGCATCGGTGGCGCCAGGTTATTTGTTCGTCGCGAATCCCAAATCGGGCGACGTCAGTATTCTGGATATCGAGACGCGCCGCGTAGTTGCTGTTACGCCGGTGGGCACCGAGCCCGCCTACATCGGCATCACGCCCGACGATCAGTACGCGCTGGTTCTGAATCAGGCTTCCGGCGACATGGCCGTGATTCGGATTCCCAACGTTACGCGCGCGGTGAATGAGCAGCGGCGCTGGAAGAAGGGTCCGCTCTTCATGCTGATTCCCGTGGGATCGAAGCCGGTGAGCGCCGCCATCCTGCGGGTTTGAGCAATCTAGCGGATTAGGGGCGTTTTCGCCGGCCGATCCACCCGATTGTCAAAAAACTACAGGTGATCCACTGCATAGAACCTGGTTCGGGAACGGCGTTCAGTATTTCTTGCGTTCTGTATAGGTGTGGGGGGAACGATCCCTGTTCCAACGACAGGAATTCCGGCGAAAGGAAATCGGCTTCTGGGGTTTCAGTATCAGTTGCGCCATCCGAGGTAGCGAAGAATGGACTAGCGGAATCGGTAACGATATCCGACGGCGACCATTGGATAGCGTCCGACGTCGTATCGCCCGGGGCCAAACCGGTATCGGAAATCGTATTCGCTGTTAGGGGCCGCGGCGTCACGATGAGCGCTGCCGTCACTGCCATTAAGAGTGCTATGCCGTGAACTTGCATTGTGCTTTATAGATGCGTTCCGGCGTGACTTCGTACAAAAAAGTTCGGTTACAACGCCAAGGATTTCGGTAGCGCGGAACGAGAACCGTTTACCATGGGACCATATGCCCCGTTACGCTGCCGTCGACATCGGTAGCAATTCAGTCCGCATGTTGACCGCCGAGACCAGCCTCGGCGTGCCCACCAAAATCCTGGCGGCGGAACGCCAGGTGACGCGCCTGGGCGAAGGAGTTTTTCGAGACGGGAAGATCCCCGCCGAAACCATGCAGTTCGTGTGCGAGAACTTAACGCACATGGCGCAGGCCTACCGCAAGCTGGAAGTGATAGGAGTGCGCGCGGTGGCCACCAGCGCGGTGCGCGACGCCAACAATCAGCATGAGTTCATCGAGAAGGCTTCGAGCGCGCTGGGCACGCCGGTGGAGATCATTTCCGGTGCGGAAGAAGCGCGTCTCATTCACCTGGGCGTTCATTCGCGGTGGCCGCAGCCAGGCAAGCGCGTCCTGATGGTGGATGTGGGCGGCGGCAGCGCCGAACTGATCTTGAGCGACGATGGCGTATTAACAGAGGCGTTTTCAAAGCCACTCGGCGCGGTGCGCCTGACCGAAGCGTTCCTGAAGAGCGATCCGCCGGCGCCGCTGGAATTGCACCGCTTGAACGAGTCCATCGAAGAAAAGCTGTCGGCGCCGTTGCGTCGGATCGGAAAGGGCCCGTTCGACCGCGTGATCGCAACGTCGGCAACGGCCGCGGCCGTGGTGTGCGCGGTCAATCGAGTGGGACGCTCGCACCGGGAGGAGGCGGATCGGCTGAAGGCGTCGGCGGCTGAGATCCGCAAATTCTATCGCCAGGTCAGCCAGCTCAATTTGGGCGAACGCCGCAAGATCCAGGGCATCGGACCGCGCCGGGCCGAGCTGATTATTTCCGGAGCCGCGGTGTTTCTGAAAGTGCTGGAACTGTTTCAACAGCCCGCGCTGCATTATTCAGCGGCCGGCGTGCGCGATGGAATCATCGCGGACCTCACGGCGCGCGGCGTGGGCCGCGAGCTGAGCATGCTCAGCAAGGAGCAACGCCGCGTTGTGGAACAAATGGCGCGCCGCTACGGGGTGGATTTGCAGCACGCGCGCAAAGTGGCGGAGCTGGCGCACCGGTTGTTCGAAGCGCTGCAGCAGGTGCATCGCCTGCCACCCGCGCTCGGCAAACTGCTGGAAGCTTCCGCCTATCTGCACGACATCGGTCACTTCGTCAGCGACACCGCCCATCACAAGCATTCGTATTACCTGGTGGCAAATTCAGACCTGCCGGAATTTACCGACAGTGAGCGGCAGATGATCGCGCTGCTCTGCCGCTACCATCGCAAGTCCATGCCGGCTGCGCGGCACTCCCCGTTCCAGACGTTTGACGCGGACTCGCGGCGCGCCATCAATTTCATGACGCCGCTGCTCAGAATCGCAGACAGTCTGGATCGCAGCCACGAACAGCGCGTCGCGGAGATGGACGTGCAACTTCGGAACGGAAGCATGTCGCTGGCGCTCCAATCGCCGGTAGATCTCGATCTCGAGTTGTGGGCCGTGGAACAGGTGGCCGATGTTTTTCGCGAGACCTACGAGATGTCGCTGACTCTGAATAAGGTGAAATCTTGAGCGCTGCGTCTGGTGAAACAGCGGCTGAAAGAACAAAAAGGCACCGACTTCCTTACGGTCGCGGCTCGGAACAAGCAACGTGTTTACGCAATTTGTGCGATCGCCGCGCCGAGAGCAACCGCCACCGCCGGAACTCTTAGAAGCATCGTCGAGACGTCGGACTTGGGCAACGCCTGGTGCAGAATATTCTGAAGGTCACCCGCCGGATTGCTGCTTTGCGCCGCGGCTCGAACCGCCGTCCGCATCTGTGCGATGTTCACCGGAGTAGCGCCAATTCCCGCCAAGGTACCCCACAAATTCACCGGAGCGGCCGGCAGCGGATTGCGCCGCAGCTCGGTCTCACTGATGATTTCGCCGCTGGCGGTCTTGGCAAACCGGTCTGCAAATTGGACGACAAGAGCGGCCGCAAGCTGGTTCTTGAATTGGTCCGCATCGGCCAACGTGATGTTTTGCGTAGCGTCGGAAGAGGCCCAGTCGTTTGTAGGATTCATACCTTATGCTAGGCGCATGGCTCAAGCGCGGACGCCCGCCGGAATTCATAACCCGGCGAAAATGAAAGGGATTTAAATAATCCAGAGGAGTCACTGGGCAATCGAGTTACCATAAAAGTAAAGGTATGCTCATACGCAAATCCTCGGATCTTCGCTATTCAGAGGTCACGCCGCGCGCCGCGTATTTGAATCGACGGCGCTTTCTGGCAGCTGGATCCCTAGCGCTTGCTGGATGGAGACAAGCCACGGCAAGCTCCAAGCTCGCCGCGGCCAAAAGTCCCTTCAGCACCACCGAGCCGCCCACCCCGCTCGAAGCCATCACGCACTACAACAATTTCTACGAGTTCGGAACCGACAAAGAAGACCCCTCCAAGAACGCTTATAAACTTCGCACCTCGCCCTGGTCGGTAAAAGTGGAGGGCGCGGTTTCGAAGCCGACTGTGCTTGACCTGGATGCGATCTTTAAGATTGCTCCGCTCGAAGAACGCATTTACCGGCACCGCTGCGTGGAGCGATGGTCCATGGTGATTCCCTGGATTGGCTTTCCTTTGAACGCGCTGCTCAAGAAAGTGGAGCCCACCGCGAAAGCCAAGTACGTCGCATTTGAAAGCGTCTACGATTCGAAGGTGATGTTGAACTCCGCCTATGCCGGCATCCAGTTTCCATATATTGAAGGCCTGAGGATGGATGAAGCCATGCATCCGCTGACGCTGCTGGCGGTTGGACTGTACGGCGAGAATCTGCCAAACCAGGATGGCGCTCCATTCCGGTTGGTGGTGCCCTGGAAGTACGGTTACAAGAGCATCAAGTCGATCGTCAAGATAAAACTGGTGGAAAAGGAGCCGGCTACCACCTGGAATCTGTCGGCTTCGAACGAGTATGGTTTCTATTCCAACGTGAATCCGGAAAGGGACCATCCGCGCTGGAGCCAGGCGAAAGAGCGCCGGATCGGCGAATTCCGCATGCGAGATACGGTGAAGTTCAACGGCTACGGCGATCAGGTGGCTAGCCTCTACAACGGGATGGATTTGATTCGCAAGTATTACTAAGCGGCATGAACAAGGTCCTCTCCAGCCGCTGGACCAAACCGTTGTTGTTCCTGCTGTGCCTGGTCCCTTTGCTCCTGTTGATCTGGCGTTTCTACCATGACCAGTTGGGAGCGAATCCGATTGAAAGCATCACGCACAAAACAGGCGACTGGACGCTCCGCTTCCTGCTCATTACTCTGTGCGTCACGCCATTTCGAAAACTCCTGAACCAGCCAAAGTTGGCGCGGTTCCGGCGGATGTTGGGGCTTTTCGCATTTTTCTATGGATGCCTGCACCTGACCACATGGGTGTGGCTGGACAAGTTTTTCGACGTGCATGAAATGTGGCGGGATGTGGTGAAACGCCGGTTCATTACCGTGGGGATGACTGGGTTCGTTTTGTTAATTCCGCTCGCCGTCACATCTACCGCCGGATGGGTTCGGCGGCTCGGCTTCGTGCGCTGGCAGCGGCTGCACAGGTTGGTGTATTTCAGTGCGCTGGCCGGAGTGATTCACTATTACTGGCTGGTGAAATCGGATGTCCGGCTGCCGTTGTTCTACGCCGGGATTCTCTCGCTGCTGCTCCTTTACAGGCTGCCCGGATGGTTGAGACCAACTGAACCGCGACCGCGAGGGAGCGCTACCAATAGTTGATGTCGTGGTAGCGCTCCCTCGCGGTCGCGGTTCGGTAACGGCGAAAAACGGTCGAGCTTCCGTAACCGATGCTAAAATAGGAGGGTCTTGGGACGTCGTCTAATGGTAAGACTGCAGACTCTGGATCTGCGTATCGGGGTTCGAGTCCCTGCGTCCCAGCCAAAAACCGCTATGAAGTATCTAACCCTTTGCCTGCTACCGCTCTTGTGTTTCCCGGCTTTCAGCCAGGATGCCCCGCCGGGAACAAGCGCGCCTGCGGAAGTGGATGAAGCCCTGCGGGCGCGCGTCAAACAGTTTTACTCGGCGAACATCAGCGGAAAATGGCGTGATGCTTTCCAGGTGGTGGCAGACGATATGCAGAACGAGTATCTGGCGGCTGCCAAAGATACTTACGACCGCTGCGATACCGTAAAGATCACCTATGCGGACAACTTTACCAAGGCGACGGTGCGCGAGAATTGCCATGGCGAGTACCGCTGGCACAATAGCCATATCCCGGCTACCATCCCATTGACCAGCACCTGGAAAGTGGTGGATGGGCAATGGTTTTGGTATTGGCTGAAACCGACCGAAGTGATGACGCCCTGGGGACTGTCCACGATCACTCCGGAGGATCCGAAGGGCACGGAAGCTGCCAAGGTCAATACCAACATTGAGACCGTGTTGAAAGATCCCGCATTGATGGCCAAGGCAATTTTGAGCCAGATTAAAGTGGACAAGAAGGAAATCCATCTGCTGGGCTACGAGTCGTCGAAGGATGAGTTGCATATTTCGAACACCATGCCTGGTACGGTTTCCGTGCGCATCAACTGCCCGCCGCTGCCTGGATTTCACATCAAGCAGGTCAGCGAGGACATTGGCCAGAATCAGACTTCGCAGATCAGCTTCGAGTACGACGCCGAGGAGGCAAAGAAGCTGTGCGGCGATTGTTACAAGCTGCCGAAGCCTGTGCTCACGGCGCACATCCGCCTGGAACCTACCGCTCAGACATTTGCCGTAAAAGTCACTTTCGCGCTCTCACCGGAACTTGAAAAGCAGTTGCCCAAGGAATTGAAACCGAAAGCGCCGCCCGCTAAATAGCAGCTCGAGGATTGGCAATTCCCGTGCCTAGCCTGCGGTCAGAGGCTTATCACGGATGATCAACATCGATGTGAATTTTGGCGGTTTAAATGGGGCGGCCGCGCCAGCCAGCCAGACGAATCAGCTTTCATCGCTTTCAGCTCAGTCGTTTACCACATTCCTCTCGGAGGCCCTCTCGGACACGCTGTCGAAGTTCGGAATCGATCCGAGCAGCTTTCAGTTGACCCTGACAAATCAGCCGAGTCAAGCTCCTGCCACGAGTCCAAATCCTGCCACGACGCTGAGTCAGCCAACTCCCGCAGCTACTACGACGTCAATGCCGGCCGCGACAGCGACGCCGTCAGCGAGTCAAGCACCCTCCAACCCGACGCCCGCCGCAGTGCCTTCCCTCGCGAATTTGGCCCCGGTTGCCGCTGCCCGCTTCAGATTCCAGCGCCCAGACCTGGTACGCCAGCACGCCAGCCGACGATGCCTACTGGTCCGCCCAGCCGGCGGCGGTTCAACAACTCAGGGGCATCGATAATTTGGACGAGAGAAAGCAGCTCGGCGAACAGCTTGCCAAGGAGGGCTATGCGATCGATGTTCCGATTATGGTTTGGGGATGGGACGCGGGAAAAGTGACCGCGGCCAGAGAATCGTACGGTTATACGTGGGTCCCGTCGGCGCTGCAGCAGCCAGTGAGCGCGGCTCCGGGTGTAACAGGTGGTGGAATTATTCCTTATAACTCCACCAACCCGCCTAGTGGATCGATACAGGTTTAGTTTGAAGGGGCAAGCCGGAGACTTGCCCCACTGATTATTGGATCGGAACCTTCGTGGATTGAGCGAAGTACTTGTTTCCAGAAGGGTCGACTAGAATCAACCCGAACGGCTGACCAGGTCCAGGTTGAGTAGTGAGAGGTACCTGAACCCCAACAATATAAACCCCGACTAAGCCGGGTGCATAATCGACGGTTGTATGCGGCACGCCTTTGTTGTTCAGCCCTACCACGACATTGCCGGTTACCAACTGGCCCGCACCCTGCGTGTTCGTCGCGGCTGCCGGCGATGTTTGCCCAAGGCCTGTAGCAAAGATGTAAATGGTTTCGCCGCGTTGAGCGGGATTCGTGGGACTCACGTAACTCCCGTCGGACCGTACCGCGACCGCGATGGTCACGTTCCCGTAGGTGTTGGTAAAGACGCCCGGCGCATAAGGCACGACAGGGATGTTATAGGGAGCGCTTCCTCCACCTGCCGCGTTGAGCACAACCGCAGCGGTACCGGGTTGCGTTTCAAACGGCACTTGAATGGTCATTGACTGGACTCCATTCTGGTTGGAGACGTAGAAGATGGGCGCGAGCACTCCGTTGAAACTGATACTGACACCAGCCAAGCTGGTCTGAAGCGGCCCGAGAATGGTCAGGCCACTGACAACGCCTACCACGCCATTTGCGAACCCGCTACCCTGCACCGTAACGATCTCTCCAGGCGCCACGCAGCCAGGTGCGAGACAGCCGTGTTGGAGTTGGAACGAGGTTCCGTTCAAGAACACAATGTTCTGCGGCCCCATTTGGCCGGAGGTCAATGTGAAGGTGGTGGTGAAACTGCCGGACGTTGCAATGATCGAAATATTTCCCGCCGTTGCGCCGGCAGTCACTACTGTAGATGCCACACCGGTTGCATCGGTGGTGGTGGTGGGCGTGGCAATTATAGCGCTGCCACTCGCGAGAGTAAACGCCACCGGAGCGCCGGGGACGCCGTTCCCTTGGTTGTCCACTACCTTGACGAGTAGCGGGGCTGGGAAGGCCGTGCTCACAAAGGCCTGTTGGTTGTTTCCGGATACGGGCTGGATTGCAGCCGCAGTGCTTGCAACCGTGAGCGCGAAAGAGGTGGATGCGCTCCCCGCAGCCACCTGAATGATCACGGTTCCCACCGTGCTTCCCAGGGTGACCAGGGTGGAGGCGCTGCCGGCGGAATTGGTCCCGGTACTGGTGTTCTGCAGGGTCGCAGGCACTCCTGTTGGGAGTACTTGCCACGTGACGGGTGAGTAGTTCGGAACGACGTTACCGAAAGAGTCCGTAACTTGGACCACCAGAGCGGCGGGCAATTGCGTACCCGGTTTCCCGGTCTGGTTGTTGCCTTGGACGATGGTGATTTTTCCGGGAGGTCCGGTAGTGATTTTCAGCGGATAGGCGACGGTATTGAAGGCGTAGCCGTATTGTGCGCCAATGGGAGCCGTTCCTACGACACCGTTCAGCTGCAAGTCGCAGTTAATCTTGCCATGCGCATCTGAGAGCACACCCTGGCCGGTAGGATCCACGCACGATCCAAAAGGCACCGGACTGTTGGCGGGCGGCACCAGGCACGTGCCTGGCACTTCCGTTCCCCCGGGGCCGATGGTAGGAGCGGTCGGCTGACAGGTGTAGAGACTTACGTTGGGAATTGGTATTCCTTTGCCGTCGACGATGATCGCTTGAAAAGCCCCTGGGATGATGGTCCCCGCAGGACCCGTCAAGGTTTGCCCAGCCTGCGGCGCTGTGAATTGAACCAGCGGTGCAAACGAGGTATTGGTGGGATAGGTGGTCTCGTAGAAATTGACCACGTTGGTCCCTTTTGCTTGGGCGGTAATTTGTGCGCCATTGGAAGCGAGCCCGAGCGGAACCACGCTGGTTAAATAAGCCGCGGTCGCAATTCCCTGCGCATTGGTATTGATGGTTGCCGCGGTGCCATTGGAGATAGACGTTCCACCAAATAGAGTTCCGGTGCCACTTACCAGTTTGTAGGTGACTGCGACATTGCTGAGCGGCTTTCCGTTCAGATCCGTAACCAGTGTTTCCAGGGGAGATCCGAAGCCGGGAATGGAGGTGTTTACGTTCTCGCGGAGCAGTTGTCCCTGGCCGGCGACAATTGAAATAATTCCCGCGTTCGGCGCCGTTGGAGTGCCGACCGTGATGGTGAAGCCGTACGGGTGTTTGCCGTCGGTGGCGGTGACAGTCACGGTTCCGTTCGACGCCGGTGCGGTGAGGATGGTGGACGCGAATCCGTTGGACCCGGTTGTCGCCGACGTCGGGGAAACGCTACCGAGATTCGTGGAGAAGGTGATGGTTGCGCCGCTGAGAGGTTTTCCGTTGAGATCCAGGGCACGAACTACGAGCGGCAGACTTTTTCCATTGGGTAAAATGGTCTGCTTATCGCCGTATGCCAGCAGCACCGCCGGGTTGCCGGTGGACGGCTCCGGAGACAGATATTCCAAGCTGTTAAATTGCTGGTTCGGCAGAGCCGTTTGGGCAGTCAACTGGCCAACGGTGAGATCCACGCGATATAAGATATTGCTGGCGGAAATAAAAATGAATTGCGCTGTGGTACGGCCTGTGAAGGGGATCTCATTGGAGATAGCGACGCCTTGGACGAAGGTAGTGGGAGCTCCGGCAACGGATGCTGTATTTATGGTGATGGAACTACCGGTGGCGCTAATTCCCACCTGATAGAGCGATCCGGTCTGGCTGGAGTACGCAAACACAGTGGAGCTGCTGGCTGCGAGGAGAGTGTCGAACACGGTGTTTTGAACGTTCTGGCTGGGAATGAAATTGGCGAGCGTGTGGGCGGTAAGGTCGAACAGCAGAATCGCCTGGCCGGTCGCCGGAGTGTTGTTCACCGCCAGCCCATACCGTCCGTCGGGAGTGAAAACCATTCTTCCTGGGAGTGCGTTCAGGCCGATCAATCCGCCATTGGTGGGTATCAAGGTGGCGGGGTCCAATTCAATCACCTGGTTCTGGGTACTGACATAGACAAGGCCATTTGGACCAACGGCAACCGCGGTGGCGGTGCCGGAGAGTCCATACACGGGATTGGCCTTCGTATTCGTTGTTAAGTCGATCGCATTCAGCTGGCTTCCGCCGGAGGCGCTGGTGCCCAGGACATACGCTGTCTTTCCATCCAGACTGAGGGCGACGTCAAAAATGTTGACGTTGGTATTGATTCCTCCCGGAACCTGCTCCTGGTCTTTTACGGTTTCAAAAATGTGCAGCGTCCCCGCTGCCACCACCAGTTTCGTGCCGTCGGGAGTGATGGCTGCGGCGCTCGGCGTGGATAGAAAGGTCGCGATTGTTTTGGGATTAGAGAAGTTCGCATCCACGGTTGTAACGGAGGTGCTGGTGGACTTCGCAATTACGTAATATTTCGTTCCATCGGGTTTGGGTAGCAGCAAAAATGTGCTGTCGCCGGCGGTGAAACTGCCGGTGGAGCTCAAGGGATTGACACCAAACACCGCAACATTCGCACCCAGCGAATTGTATCCAGGCAATGCCGCTACGTCGTCGGCGTGAAGATTAGAAACGAGCAATCCGGTGCAGGCGGCAAGGAACAGGGCTAGCCTTGTAGACATTGTTATACTAAGGACCTTTCGAAGAATGTAGCTGGACGCGGGGCGAACTTTACAAGAGTACCACAAAGTACCAGAAGTCAACTATCCCGTACCAAAAAAAAAGGGGAGGCCGAAGCCCCCCCTTTTTTCGTTACTGCGACAACGGTTACGGTTAGTGACCTTCGTTCTCGCCAAGGACGCCAGTTCGGGTGAACCCGAAACCAGACCCAGCAAGATTGAACGGGAAGTCAAGTTGGATACCGAGATAACCTTCGGCCAGTTTCTGCGCACCGACGTCGCTGATGAAGGCGAATCCGTGACAGTACTGGAAGTTGGCTACCGAGATGATGTAACCCTCAAAGCCCGGCACCGCCGGTACTCCGAAGTTGCCACCACCCGAAAGGTTGAAGATCAGTTCCTGACCGGCCGGCACTGTTTGAGTGACGAACGGAGGAGGCGCTACACCACCACCGGCAGTGCTGCCGAAGTAGTAGAGCTTCACGGTGCCCTGTTGGGGTCCGGTGCCAAATGGATCAAGCGAGGTGTTAGCCAGCGCGATACCTGTATCAAACCCGGACGTATTGGTCACGAACGGGAACAACAGATCGCAGGTGCAGAGATTGATGTCGAACGCAGCCCGCGGCACCGAAGTGTCGCCGAAGCGTGGGATCGGATCAGTCGAGGATGCGGTTCCAACGTTGCTCAGCGGAGCGAAGCTTACGCTGACCGTGCTGGAGCCAGGCGCCGGGAGATTCTGGGCGGTGGCGGACAAGAAAGCTACCGCTACGTTGATGAACGCCGATTCAGGAACGTTCGGATCGGAGTTCACAACTTCGAAGGTGGCGTAACCAGTGGTTCCGCTGTAGCCAACTTCAGCCAAGCCACCGGTACCGGTGATAGCCGAGAAGCTGGACGAAGCGCCATTGGAGTCCGCCGAGACCAACGTCAACTGACCCGTCGGAAGTCCGGCGGGTAACCGGGGACGGAGGTTGAGGCGGCGTAGTCGTGGTGCCGCTTGGATCAACCAGCGGCGTGGCGGTTGCGACGAATACGTGCACGCCGGCTCCCAGATTGTTAAACCTGAGAAGGATGCGAGTGCCAGTATCCGCCAAGCCAACAATCGGCGTGCCTGTAAAGAGAGACGGGGCGTAGAAGCCGGATTCCGTGTTGTACGGGAAGCCAGGTACGTTCTGGGCCAGGGGAGCCGGCGCCGTTGTACCATCTGCCGTCAAAGCGACGTTCCGCCTCTTAAAGGATGAGGCGAACCCTTCCGAAACCTTGACATAGAAGTCTGGGCTACCACTACCACCACTCAGCAGGTCCGCATTGTTGTCGGCGCACTGCAGGAATGAGGCGGTGTGATCCGCCCACTACGAGACCGATCTGAATGAATGCTACGGTCTGGGTCGGATTGTTGATGGTTACCTGCTGCGAGCCGTTCACCGCGATGTACATGGTGATCTGCGTCGGGATCAGCGTGGAAGAAACGCCGAGCTGGAACGCATTGGCGCGGATGTTGGTAATACGAATCACGCGCTGGCCGGCGGTGCCGGGCGCGTCGATCGGTACACCTAAAAATACGATTGAGCTTGCGCTATTCTGCTGGCCAGTGAACACGTTCGGTTGTGTTGCATACGGACTTGGGGAGGGTACCCCAACGAACGTGCCCGTCTCGGGGCAGGCTTTACCCTGACCGTTGATGGTGCAGAGGAATTGCGCCGGCGATCCGGCCGGCGGCAGCACTACCGAATTATCCGGTACTGCCACTGACGGATCCGGGTGCGGCTCATCGATCATCAGCGTGGCTTCCGAGAGATTTCCCCCGAGTAGCCGGCTGGTGATGTTAGTGTTCAAAAAGACCGTCACGTTCGACAACGGAATATTCGCACCAAATAAGGTGGGAGTTCCGCCATTGCAGTTCAGGAGCATGTCACCTACCAGCTCCGTCAAGCCTTCTGCACGGACGATCGTCGGGTTACCCGCATTCGCTGTGCAGTTAAACGCCGGCGTCTGCAGGCCAATTTGCGCGTTCGCCGAGCTGCCCATACCGAGCAGAAGGGCTACTACAGCAAACGCTAAGAACCATTTGCGAAAATCTGCCATTTCCTTCTCCTTGTGAAAAATTGAAATTGAATTGATGGAAGTTCTCTTTTTCAACCTGAGCCTCGTATCTACAACCGTCATGAAGATTTCGAATTTCACCCGTTCAGACCTGGCGCTTGGCTCTGCACTGCCTTTTGCGCCTTGCCTTCCCGAATTCGTTTCATCGTCCTCACTGGGCTCAACTTGTTCTTAAACTTCTCGTAATATCTGTGCTCGCGGGATTCATGCGTCAAAGATGAATGCCGCCAAACCGTCCGGATGCAGTCAAATCATTCATAACACTCAAACGCAAGTCAAGTCAAGCGTAAAGTACTATTAAACTTTCCAAACCACGCCCAAACCTAAAAACGGCCTAGCACATGATTTAACCATAACTTGCGAAGGCAAGTCAATACTTTACAGCCAATGGTGCGGGCCGGAGAGTGAACGGCGCCTAAGGAGGGCTTACCGGTACTTACTACTATTACTAGCGTGCGGGCGCAGCCAAGGCGTTTCCTACAGATTCCGCAGAACTTGTTTTATTCCCGGACGTCCTTTTTTAACGCCTTCAGCCGGCTCTTCAGTTCATCCGTGGCGTCGGACATCTGGTTGCTATCATAAATGACACGCGGTGTCATGAATATGATGAGCTCGCTGCGGGACTTGGAGTAGGATTTCGACCCGAAGAGGGCGCCGAGATAAGGGATCCGATGCAAAAGGGGGATGCCCGAACTGGTCAGCGAGTTCGTCTCGGAGATAATGCCCCCGATCGCGATGGTGTCCCCGTCCTGAACAGTGATCTGCGTCTGGATGGACTTTTTGTCGAACGAGGGAGATTGAATTCCGCTGGTGGTGGTCTGCGTGGGATCGCTTACTTCCTGATCGATGATCATGGTAACAACTCCGCTCGGAGTTACCCGCGCCAGGATGTTGAGCGTAACGCCGGTGCTGACATTCGAGATCGAATTAGCAAACAGCGAATTCCCGCCCTGCTGGACGCCTGTCACGGCTTGCGCCGATAGCGTAGGGACTTCCGTGCCAACGTTGATGCTGGCTGGAATGCTGTCGGTAGCGATTACAGAAGGAGCGGAAAGAACCTTGGCCCGGCTCTCCGATTCCTGCAACTGCACCGCGGCTAGAAGCTCGCGGCTTTTTCCAACCAACGCGGCTCCGGACAAATTGGTGACACCAGCCCCGAAATCCGCCAGGAAGCTGTGGGAAGTGCTTCCGGAAAGTTGCTGGAGTTTCGCGGCCACGTCGCTCGAGAAAGCGTGGGACAAATCCACAGAGTAAATTTTCGCTTCAATCAGGACCTGGCGCGGAGGAATATCCAAATCCTTGAGCAAGGTCAAGATATTCTCGTATTCCTGAGGAGTGGCCTGGATCAACAGGGTGTTGTTGAATGGATTCGCGACCACGCGCGGAACTCGGCCCACCAGCGATCCTGGGAATTGCGGGTTTCCGAGATAATTTCCGGTGAGATCGGTTCCCGTGCCGCCTGGAACCGGAGCGGCTGCGGCTCCCGGAAGTATGGCGCCGCCCGCGGTTTGTCCGGTGGGATTGCCGTACTGCTGATATCCTGCGTTCGCCCCGCCGTACATTCCCCCTCCATAGCCTCCCCCATAGCCTCCACCGCCGTTCATTCCTCCATACATCCCGCCGCCCATTCCGCCATTCATGCCACCGTACATGCCGCCGCCGTTCATCCCTCCGTACATGCCGCCGCCCAAACCACCACCACCACCCCCGCCCATGCCGCCGCCGTACATCCCGCCGAGCCCGCTCTGCGCCATGCAAGCGGCCATTCCGCCGCCATACCCTTGTCCGGCGAACTGGGTGTAAAGCGCGTTGATGGAACAGCCAATGGATTGCGCGTCGCCATAGCGAACCCGGTAGACGTAACTCTGCACGGCTCCGGCGCGCGATTTCACCGGCACGTCTAACTTCGCCAGCCATTTCTCGACTTCGTTGAATGCTCCTGGATTGGGAGCCACCGCCATGATGGTATTAATGCGATCGATCGGGAGAAATTTAATAGGCGAATTCTTCTCGGACATCGAGATGGATTTAACAATGGCTTCCAGTTCCTTGGCCAGATCCGAGGGGCGCCCGTTCTTCACTTCGAACACGTGGACCCGCTGATTGGCCAGTTGGTCGCTGTCGAACATCGCCACCAGATCCATCAGCCGGTGCATGTTCCGCCGGCTGTCCAGGATCAACAAAAGATTCGCGGGAGCGTACTCATAAATGGAAGCGTTCTCGCCGATGAAGGGTTGCAGCACCTTCATCAGCTCGCCGGAAGTCACAAACTTGAGGAACACCAGATTCAGCATGATCTGGTCGTCATCCGGGATGCCGCTGGAGTCGGTGATCTTTTCCGGTTGCAGCGCGTGATGCGAGATATCGGCGAGCGGCAGGATGCGATAGAGCTCGCCCTCTTTCACCATGCCCGCGCCGTTGATGCGGAGAATGGCTTCCAGCAGCGACTTGGGATCGATGTTCTTGGTTTCGCCGTAGGTATTCAGAATCACGCCGCCCTTTACGCGCGGATCCAGAATGTAGTTCAACTTGAGTTGGCGCGCCAGAACGTCGATGACTTCCGTAAGGTTCACGTTGTTCAGGTTGAGCCCGCCGTAAGTTGCGGGCGGTCCGCTCGGCGGGGGCGGCGTGGACGCAGGAGTAGTTGACGGCGTTGCTCCCGGGGTGGTTGACAGTGTCGTGGACTGCGTGGTTGGCGCCGGTGTCTGGGCCGCGGGGTTCGCGTTTTGTTTCGGCACCTGCCCCTGCGGCGCGGCGTTGGTATTCCCTGGGGGCCGGCGGACGGGAGCCTGCGAGAACGCGGCGGATGACAAGGCCAACGCCAGGAATCCGACCTTACACCAGCGGTTGCCTAGCGTCACTTAGTGTTGCTCCGAAGATTTCGCGGTACCGAGAGCGGCTTGTTTGGCATGTTCCTGAGTTGCGAACGAGGCCTTTTCCTCTTCGGTCAATTCAGATTTTTTCCGAATCCATTTTTGGGGACCAAACGGCGTGATGCGTTCAAATTGGACGCTGTCGCCCATATCCGTCATGGTGAGCCCGGCTGAAGAAGGAGAAGCCGATTGTGGCTGTCCCGCATCTCCCGGCTTTTCTTCCCACTTACTGACGCCAAACGGCGTCTTGCGATACATCCAGTGCTTGCCTTGCGCATCGGTGGAGCGGTACAAATTCGCGCCTACTTCCTCGGCCTCCTTGGGGACCGTAGGCAATGCCGCCGCTGCTTTCTGTTCCGGGGTCAGGTTTACGGTGGCCGGCGTGACGGTGTTCTGATGCAGATTCCGTTTGGCAGGCGGGCTGCTGACCACGCCGTTCTTCGGGCGTTCGTGCTTGGATGGTGTAGCCGCGGTGTTCGCGGTGGCCGCGGTCTTCCCGTCCGTAGCTTTCTTCGGGTCCTGATCTACCGCGAGCGCAAGCGCCGCGCTCATGCACAGCAGTCCAATGGTCTTCATAAGTTGGTTTCCTCTCATTTCATCTGCTCCCAACGGCACGCATTGCCGAATGGTGTTGTGCTCACTACTTTCTTGAATCCGTCGATGACCGTGCCGACCGCCGAATCATCGCCCGGCTTGCAGCCGCGCATATCGGTGGCGCCAACATCTACCCAGTGGTCCGATTTATTGGTGTCCGACAAACTTTGACTCTTGGGCGCAGCGGGTGCGCTGGGAGCGGATGCTTGGGCCGGCGCCGCTTCGGCCACCTGGGCGGAACGATCCATCAGCTCGTCGATTCTCTTCTTGAACTCTTTGCCGTCCCACTCAAAAGTGATGTACTGGCTGTCCACGGCGAGGATCTTCCACTCGCCCACACGATCGCCCATCCGATATCCGCGCTGCGGACCTCCGGAACGAAGGCTCAGCATCACCACCGGCGGCGTTCCCTCCCAGAGCAGAACACCGCGCGCCACTGGAAATGCCGGGATCGGCTTCTCTTTGGGAGGCGCGACAGGATCCAGCACCACCGTCGGATTGCGGTCCTTCGAAAACAGATCCATCTGCGCCACTTCGGCGTAGGTCATCGCGGTGAGCGGAGCCACTCTGGGTAACCTAGGCACACTCGGAGCCGGGAGCTGCGGAACCTTGGTAGCCAAAAAAGAGCGCGCCCGCGCGTGCGCTTCCACCCACTCGAGGCGCATCTGCCAAATCAGGAAACCAAACAGCGCGGCCAGCGCCACATCCAGCAGTATTAACTTGCGCGTCACAGCGGCGACATTCCCTTCTTTTCGGGAACCAGCCGGCGCGGCACAAGGCCTGAAACCGTCAAGCGCACCGGCATGGATTTCGATTTCGGATTCGCGGCGCTGCAGCGGATCTCGTCGGTAGCGATGATCTCGGGCTGTGCGCTGATCGCCGCCAGCAGATTCAGCAGTTCGTCGATGCGGCAATCGAAGCTCACCGAAACCGTGACCTTGGCATACGATTCCCCGTAAGAGCGCGGCTGACCCAGTTCGGATTGCCGCAGATCCAATGGAGGAAACTGCGTTTTTGCCAGGCGGCGCAGGATCTGCAGCAGTTGTGCCTGGGCCTGTTCGGCCGTGTCGCCGGGAATCAGGCCTTTCTCGCGCTCGGCCAATTCCGCGGACACGTGCTTGAGCACTGCTTCTTTGCCCGGGACAGTTGCCATGGACACACGCAGCGCGGCGATCCGTTTTTCGTCCCGAGCCACGCTCTCCACCGGCGCGACCACTTTGGAGCCGCCACTGGAAGAAGACGACGAACCGCTCAACAAATAAATCAGTCCAGCCACCGGCAGCGCAACAGCCAGCAAGAGGAGCGCGCGTTTATCGCGTTCCGTCACCGTCACGGCGTCACTCCTTGCCGTGCGGCGCGAATGGTGAAGAGATCGCCGCCTTGCCCGCGCGCGATAGGAATCACAAAGGAAGAACCGCGAAACTGGCGCGAACTATCCAAGACCTTGAGCAGCGCCGCGGCTTGTTCGGATTCGCCGGTAACCGTCACGGATTCCCGAGAAAGCTGCATGGAAGTGAGAAACGTGGGCGGCGTCAGCAGTTTGGTGATCTCGCTCAACCCGTCCAGGTCTTCCTTGGTGCGGGTGCGGAAGGTGTCCAGCGTTTGCGTGCGATTGCGCGTGGTGGCGATGTTACGGTCCAGCTCCACGGCATGGCGAGCTTGCGGTTCCAACTTATGAATTTCGTTGCGAAGCAGCTCCAGGTATTGCCGGTCGGAATATTTCGGATACGCCAGCACCGCTCCGAACAGCAACAACGACAAGCTGGCCAGCGCGATGGCCGGAACAAAACGGAGCCGCGAGGTGGATTGCCGCTGTTCGCGCGGCAACAAATTCACCGACAAGGAACGCAGCGGACAAGCGCCCGCCACCGCGGTTGCGTAAGCCAGTGCGGAACGGGAAAGATCGTAGTCGGCCGGCGTTGCTAACGGTTGCGGAAGTTGGTCGTGCAGCGCCGCCGATTGGGTCTCGGGATCCAGCCGCAGTTCGGCGATGGCTAGCGTGGAGGCGCTTGCGGCGGAACGATCCACGCGCGCTGAAAATATCGGACGAGCCGGACTCTCGCCGTAAACTTCCAGTTCGTCGCCGGCTTCTTCGAGCAGCAGGAAACCCTGCGCGGGAGGATCGGAAAATACCCGCACCGCCGAATAAATCGACGGCGCCGCAAAAGTGAACGACGCCACCTTCACGCCCGCTTCGGCGAAACGCGTGCTGTAGCGTTCCAGAATCGTCCGCCGCGTGATGCCTACCAGAATCGCCGAGGTTTTTCCGATGCGCGCCCAATCGAAAACCGCATCTTCTTCCGAATACGGGTTGAGTGAATCGATTTCGAATCGAATGGCGGCGGCCAGGTCTTTGTCCGATACGCCCGGCAGCATCACCTGACGCACGATCACCTCATCGCGCGGCAACAAGACGCCGGCCGAAAGGTGCCCCACGCCCAGTTTTTTCAAGAACGCGGCGTAGGTGGCGCCCCAATCGCTAGCGGGCTGGTCATGGAAACGCGGAATGGTCAGTTCGCCGAGCACTCTCACTCCGGCGGGGCGCGAGCGAACCACGGTGACCGTCAGATTCTCGCGGCCGATCTCGATCCCGATGCCGGTTCCGACGGCGATCCATTTCTTGAAGTCGCTGGTCCTCATTGCGGTGTCACCGGCTGAGTCGGCGCAGCTAAAGGCTCGCCCGGCCAAGGCTGATCCGACCACGCCTGGTCATACCAGCGCATGATATGGAAAGGCGGAGTCCATTCGGGTCCGAGAAACCTTACCAGCGCTTCCACCGAACGGCGCAGATCGGAGAACTGGCCATTCGGCAGCCGCAGGCGCGCTGTAGCGCGAAGAGTCGCCATGGAGCTTTGCGTTCGCTGCAGCCGTGAAAATCCCTGCGATCCATCTGAAAAGCCGGAGATCTGGCCACCCGACAGGATGGGTGTAGTCTGGCGCAGAGCTACGATGGACGCTACCGATCCGGGGCTCACTCCGATGGCCTCCATAACTGCAGGCTCGGCGGTATTCACGTCGATCAGCGATACCGATCCATAGACAGATAGGCAATCCCGGAGTGCGGCGCGGCGCACCAGGCGGCCCTGCAGATCGTGTGTATAGTTGCCGTAAAACAAGTCCCGTGTCACTCCACGAACCAGTAGTAATTCCTCAATCTCCTGAAAAGACGCATGCCGCGCCCGAAAAGACGGCGTGAGCGTCATATAATACTGATCGAACTGGGTAAAGGAGTCTCCGGGCGAGCCGGTCCGCCAGTCCACGATCCCCTGAGTGATGGCCTGGGCGGCTTCCGGAGTCATCCCCAGCACCACCATCAGATTCATAAGCTGCTGAGGCGGGGCCTGGTTCACGTTGAGCTTGGCGGTCTCCGGGATCAGGTTCACCATAGCCGTCCCGGTAGGAAACTCGAACTGCATTTTGGTGATCGGGCCTTGGCCGCCAAACTTGGACGATCCATCCGGATTGCGGAAGCCGGGGCCCCACTCGATGTGCAGAATCGCGCGGTTGATGGCGCCGGTTGCGAGGTAATAGGCTCGCACCGAGTCGATTGCGGTGGAAGTGCGTTCCGTTTCGGAGCGAACCGTGGTCGCGACTGAGAAAGCGATCGCCGCAAGAGCCGCGGTGAGCCAGAGCACGGCTAGTAAGGCACTGCCTTTTGTGGGGCGGGTTGACAACCCGCTGCAGGATGACATCCTGCCCCACTGCTGGTCAGTAGGCATAATCTTCCATGGGCAGCCGGGTGACATGGACGGGCATGGTGAGCGTCACCGGTTCCAGCTTGGCGGCGCTGGGATTGAGAGGCGCCAGTTCGATGCGGATGGCGTTGGGAAGCAGGCGGCCCTGGGTCCAGATCGGCACCCAGCGCGCGGATTCCGGCGGTGGACGCAGTTCGCGAAAACTAAAGCGGCAGTAAGCCAGCTTGTCGGCCAGCACGAACGAAGTGGGTCCGGTTTGAATCGGAAGAAAGACCGGCATTGGACCGCCGCCGGCGCAAAATTGTCCAGCAGAGCGCGGTCCGCTGAAGAGATGTTCGTTGACCACCAGGCGAACGCCCAAATTGTTCTCGCCAGGGATCACCATGTATTCCAGGATCATCGGCAGCCCGCGCGACCCTTCCTGGAGCGAATAGCTGGAGGTCAGCCGCATGGATTGCGGCTCGCCTTGAAAAAAAGATGCACGGGCAGGGGGTCCACCGCCGGGGTTCTGACAATCGGCCGTGACGGGCATCAGCCCGGCAATCTCCTGTTCCAGAACACGCTCTATCCCAACCACGCGGCGGTTGCTCATCAGCCGGTCATCCACCTTGTTCATCGCGCTCAATCCGACCCGAAGGGAGACGACGATTACGACCGCGATGATGCTGAATAAAGTGATTGCGATCAATAATTCGAGTAACGTGAAGCCCGTTTCTCGTTTCTCGTTTCTCGTTTCTCGTTCTGGACGGTCGTGCGTGCCCGAACGAGAAACGAGAAACGAGGAACGAGAAACGATCATCATCGTCCAATCCCCAACGCGCGATCTTCCGGCGTTATTACCGACCTTCGAAAGCCTTCGAGTGAAAACGTTCTGCGCTTTTCGCCGTTCATCCACCAGATCTCGAGTTCCACGCGTTCCAGATACGGCGTGCCGGGTCCGGCGGTGGGAGGCATTTCAAAAGGCGCGATGCGCGCACGCCAGCCGGCCTTGAGGTCGCCCGCTACTTCCGCGTCCCAGATTCCTTCAAAAGGAGTGAGTTTCGGCAGTTTATTAGCGATCAGCAGTTCGTCCATCTTCTGGCGTCCCAGCAGGGCGGCGCGATCGTAATCGGTGAGCCGGGCCGCGCTTCCGAGTGAAGTGGAGAGAGCCGAGAGCAGCCCTGTTACGGCGATCGCCAGGATGACCGTGGCTACCAGGACTTCGAGCAAGGTGAAGCCGCGCTGTTGTTTCATGATCAGGGCCTCTCCACGCGCGGCACGCCGGTGATGGGATCCACGCGCACGATGCGCTCGACGTTTCTGCGATTGATGAGCTGGATTCCGAAGCGCGGCGGGGCGCTGTTCGGATAAAGCATGAAAACGCGAGGTGCGTCAGGCTCCTCGGGCATTTCCGGCAGGACATGGGTGATGGAAACGCCCGGGGGCATTTCCAGTTTGCGGAAGAATCCGAGCTCGGTGGAGCGCATCGTGAGAGTGTTTTCGGTTCTGGAAATGGTGAGTTCAACCACCTGCTGGCGCCGCTCCGCCCGGTTGAGAGCCGAATTCACGAAGCTGACCACGCCGTTTGTGGCTGAGCCGAGACGTAAGGAATCGATGCCGGAGGTGACGGCGGGAAAACTGACCCCGACCACTACGGAGATAATGCAGACCACTACCAGCATCTCGATGAGGGTGATTCCCGTCTCTCGTTTCTCGTTTCTCGTTTCTCGTTCTGGCGCGCCAACGAGAAACGAGAAACGAGGAACGAGAAACGATTTAGTTTTTCCAACTGACAATGTCGGCATTGATTCCCTCGCCGCCGGGCTGGCCGTCGGCGCCGTAACAGAGTATGTCGGGATCGTCACCATGCTCGCCGGGGAAGCGATAGATATAGGGATGCTTCCACGGATCGAGACCGATCTCTTTGTCGGTGTAGGGTCCCTGCCAGTTGGTGGCGTTCTCCGGCTTGTCGCGCAGAGCCTGCAAGCCTTGCTCGGTGGTGGGATAACCGCCGTTATCCATTTTGTAGGAACCGAGCGCGGTCATATACGCGTTGATCTGCGCACGCGCAGCCGTGACTCGGCCGCGATCCACGTTTCCCAACATTCTGGGCAATACCAACGCCGCGAACATCGCGATGATAACCACAACCACCATCATCTCGATCAGCGTGACACCGGCTTCTCTTCTGTTTCGTTTTCTCATTTGCTGCCTCCGCTACATTGCAACATCGTTAATACTGACAATCGCAACCAGGATACTCAGGATCAACGTACCTACGATCAATCCCATGATCAGGATGATCAACGGCTCGAACAAGGAGGTGAATCGACGAATGGCGGTGCGCGTGTCGGCATCATAAATATCCGCCATTCGAACAAACATCGTATCCAGCCGTCCGGTCTCTTCGCCAACGCTCAAAAGATGTCCAGCCAAAGGCGGGAATTGTCCGGCGCGCTTCAACGGAGCGGCAATCCCTTCGCCGCGCTTCACGCCGGTCGCCACCATTTCCAGGGACTGGGCGATTTTCTGATTGTTCAAGGTGGCGCCCGCGATTCCGATGGATTGAACAAGCGGAACACTGTTCGCCACCAGCGTGCCCATGGCTCGCGCAAATCGCGCCGTCTCCGCTTTCCGCAGCGCATCGCCCAGCACCGGAACACGCAACCGCAGTGAGTCCCACCATAATCTTCCGCCCGGCGTCCGCACGTAGCCAAAGAGTCCGATTGCAGTGATGACGAGCACTGTAAGGGCGATCCATCCATAGCTCTGCAAAAAATAACTTACGTCGATCAAAACCTTGGTCGGTCCTGGGATCGGGATATGCGATTGCTCGAACACCATGGCGAAGCGCGGCACGACGAAATTCATGAGTACGAGAATGGAGGAAATTCCGACCACGATCAGCAGAGAAGGATACGCCATGGCCGAGACGATGTAATTGCGTAGATCGTCGCGCGTGCGTTCGAATTCCGAGAGACGCTCGAAAACGACGGCCAATGATCCGCTGGCTTCTCCCGCCCGCACCATATTGATGAACAGTTCCGAGAAATATTCGGGATGCGTTCCGAGGGCGTCTGCCAGGGACTTGCCGCCCTTCACCACGCGCAGAATATCCACAACCAAGAGCTTGAAGCTGGCGCGCTCGGTCAGCTCGCTGGTGATGGTCAGCGCGCGATCCAGCGGCACGCCGGCATTCAACAGCGTGGATAATTCCTGCGTGAAGAACAGGACGTCTTTGCGTCTGCCGCCTTTGAAACCGGGCAGCTTCAGCTCGAATCCTTTTTTGGGTTGGCTGCCTACATAGACGGGCGTGAGTCCCTGGCGGCGGAGTTCCTGCGCAACCCACCGCTCGGTTTCCGCGTGGATGGTCCCAGTGCGAAGCTGTCCATCGGAAGCGACGGCCCTGAAGTGGAAATTATTCATCTTTCTACTTCTGACTTCTGAATTCTGGATTCTGGATTCCGCATTAGAATTCTTGAGTGACCCGCATCACCTCGTCCGGTGTGGTCAGGCCGTGCGATATTTTCAGCCAGCCGTCTTCGCGCAAGCTGCGCATTCCGTTGCGGCGCGCTACGGACGTGATCGCCAGCGCATCGTCGCCGCGCATGATTTGCTTGCGGATCTCGTCGTTCAGCTCCATCAATTCGAAGATCCCCACGCGTCCTGTATAACCCGACCCGAAACAGTTCTCGCAGCCATGCCCGCGAAAGCACGGAACCGTCTCGCCATCGGGTGCGATGCGCGTCCCATCCGGACCCTTGCACTTATCGCAAATCAATCGGACCAGGCGCTGCGCCAGCACTGCCACCAGCGACGAGCTGATCAGATAATTTTCCACACCCATGTCGGTGAGGCGCGTGATGGCGCTGGGAGCGTCGTTGGTGTGCAGCGTGGAATAAACGAAGTGGCCGGTGAGGGACGAACGGATCGCAATATCGGCGGTTTCGCGGTCGCGAATTTCGCCCACCATGATTACATCCGGATCCTGGCGCACGATGTGCCGAAGCCCGGAAGCGAACGTCAATCCGATCTGCGTGTTCACATGGATCTGGTTGATGCCGTCCATCTGATATTCCACCGGGTCTTCAATGGTGATGATTTTCTTGTCGCTCAGATTGATGCGCTTCAGCGCAGAATAGAGCGTGGTGGATTTGCCGCTGCCGGTGGGTCCGGTGACCAGAAAAATACCGTGCGGCATGGAGGTGAAATGCTCCATGCGGCTGAACATGTGCTTGTCGAAACCCAGCCGGCCGAGGTCGTAGAAATCGCCGGCCGAACGGTCGAGCAGACGCATCACCACGCTTTCGCCGTAAAGCGTGGGCAAGGTGGAAACGCGAAGATCCACTTCGCGGCCCAGCGTCTTGATTTTGATGCGACCGTCCTGCGGCAGGCGGCGCTCGGCGATGTTCAACTTCGCCATCAGCTTCACGCGCGAAATCATGGCGGCTTTCATCTCGCGCGGCGGCGGATCCTGGTTGTAGAGCACGCCATCCACGCGATACCGAATGCGGAACTCTTTCTCAAAAGGCTCCAGATGAATGTCGCTCGCCCGCTTCTCAACGGCTTGGGCGATGATGGCGTTCACCTGGCGGATCACCGGCGCTTCGCTCGCCATGTCGCGCAAGTGGGCTAAGTCTTCGGACGCTTCCGATCCATCGGCCAGCAGATCCGTTTCGCCGCGCGCCGACTGGCCGTAATACTTGTCGATGGCGTCGAGGATTTCCTGCTCGGCCGCCAGCACGGTGTTTATTTTGAGGCCCGTGCAATTGCGAACCGCGGCGATGGTTTCCACATCCAGCGGATCCGCCATTGCGAGCGTGACGGTATGGTCGTCGCGGCCCACTGGAAGGCAGCGGGATTGGCGCAGGAATCGCGGCGAGAGCGCTTCAGTTTCGCTTGAAACGGATGGTGGACCGTCGATCGCCACCAACGGTACGCCCAACTGATCCGCCAGCGCGGCCAGCACGTCGCGCATGGCCACGAATCCCATGTCGACCAGCGTTTTGCCCAGCTTGTCGCCGCGCTCTTTTTGGAGTTCGAGCGCGCGCTCCAGATCCTCTTCCGAGATCAGCTTGCGCTCAATCAGGATTTCGCCCAGGCGCATGAATCAGTACTCTTGCACGGCCAGGGCGGTGGCGAGCGTGGACTTATCGGCGCGGCCTGTTTTCACGTCCAAAAGCGCCCGCTTCGATCCGTGCATCACGATTTGAGCCGGAAGACCCTCGGTATTCTCGCCGTGCCAGTTTAGCAGCGTTATTCCGAGTGCGATATGTTCTTCAGGCGGGACCGGGTCCAGTGAGCCGGCCGAATTCAGCAGCCATTCCTGCATCGCGGCTTTCAGTTTCGGAAGACGGGATATTTTCTTGTCGTGAATTCGTTTGATCTCGTCAGGGGTGATGTTCTTGTGAAACGGACTGATTCCGGCAGAAGGCGCCAGATTCAATTCACTCACGAAAACCACGCCGGAACCGCGTATATACGCGCCTTGCGTAACTCCGATCATCTCCACCGGATCATCCGGCCAAATTCGTAGCAGCCGGCTATCCACGCTCTCGCCCATGGCCTTGATCAAGGTGTAGTTCACGGTCGGCTTGTCGGCCATGGATCCGAACGGGAGCGCGCAGAGCAGAAGAACAAGCGCCGCTGGTTTCATTGCCCGACCTTTTCCTGATCGTTCATGGCCACCATCATCCGCGCGGTCTGCTTTTCGTAATACTCGCGGACCTGGCGCACCTCCGCGAGATCCGCCTCGCGTTTTGCTTCGAAACCCTTCTGGGCTGCGTCCAGCATGCTGGCCATTTGCTCTCGTTGTTTAGCCACCGCGGCATCCAGCCGGATGTTCACCTCACGCTCGATCCGCTGTTCCATCTGCGCGGTGTTCACCGTCGGGATAGCGGCCGGCCGCACGGGCCCATTGAGAGAGAACCCATGCACCAGGATGGCCCCGGCCAGCAGCGCCGCCGACGCAAAGCCCATGGCCGGACCCGAGCGCCAAATGGTTTCATACCAGCGCGGCTCGAAGACTTTGTCCGAAACAAAGGCGATCCGCTGTGGAGCATCTTCCTCCACGAGCGAGCGCAACGCGGTATCGGTGAGCTTCAACCGGTCCAGCTCTTCGCGGCAGCTCTGGCACGCGCGGACATGATCCTCCACCGAACTCTTCTCGGCGCGCGTCACTTCGCCCAGAGAATATGCTTTCAAATCTACAGACGAGCAGCTCATTCAGCACCCCCCATGCTTACGGGAGCCAAAGTTTGTTTCAGAAGATCGAGCGCGGTGTACAAGCGGGATTTCACGGTGGAGACCGGGCAGGACAGAATCTCCGCCATCTCCTCAAACTTGAATCCCTGGTAAACCTTCAGCAGGACAGCTTCGCGTTGATCGTCGGACAGGCGGCCCAGGGCGCTTTGCACGGCCAGGTTCAGCTCAATGGGAAACATCCGGTTGCTGGATTCTCCGCTTTTGAGCTCACCCGCGATTTCGCCATCCGGCCGGTTCTTCCGCAGCAGCGAATAGGCTTCATTGTGCGCGATGCGAAACAGCCAGCCGGCAAATTTGGCCGGATCTTCCAACTTTTTCAAGTTTTGATAGGCCTTCAAAAATACGTCCTGACTAAGATCCATCGCGTCCTCGCGATTCCGAACCATCCGCAGGAGATAATTGAACACACGTTTCTCCCAGCGAGACACGAGTACGTTGTAAGCGTCCACGTGACCCCGTCGCGCCTTAGCGATCAGGTCGCGGTCCTCAACCTCCCGAAATATCAAACTTCGGCTCCATTCACAAAGACGGCCCCCGGGGCGAAAAAGTCGGAGGGGCGGATGCTTTGATTCTTGCAAAAACGCTCAGGCTGTGCAGGAAAACCAAGTTCGGAAAGGCTCGACGAGACAAATCAGTGAGACAATATACACACATGGAGTTGTACTTCGATGCCACCGGAACCGGGTAACGGAACGAGCAACGGGGCAAAACCCAAGTGGGCTCCCATACTGGGCCAATGGGATATTACGGAGGCAAGCCTAAAGTTCCTCGGCGAAGGGCTGAACGCCGCCGCGAATGGCCAGATCTTGCCTATCGGGTTAGCGGTGAGTAATGGAATCCTACAAAATGGAAGTTGCCGCGTAACGGTACGGTTTTCCGCTCCATTTGCCGCAAGCGAACAAGCGGGAGGTATCGTTGTTGGATACAGATCTCCAGAACAGAACTATCTATTCGCCGAATTAGGCGCCGCTCGCAGTGCATATTCAGTCGGTGAATACGTAAGCGGATTCGGTTGGAGACCTCTTGCGACCACAGGCCAACTGGAGAACCTCCAAGCCGACCGCGACTACGTGCTGCAAATTAAACTTCGCGGACAAGAACTTAGGGTACTAGTGGACGATGTTCCTGTGATGCAGCATCTTCTTGCTCATCCACTCGAAGGAAGGCAAGTTGGCCTCATTGCGGCGGGCGGCCAAGAGGTTGCGTTCTCTGAGTTCGCGGTTAAAAGTGATCTGCCCAGAGCCTTTGTTGTGATGCAGTTCGCCGAACCGTATAACACGTTCTATCGAGAGGTCATTCAACACCAAGCAGAGGCTGCAGGGTTCGAGGTGATCCGCATAGACGAAAAGCCAGGCCCAGGAATCATTTTTCAAGACATCCAGCGAGAAATAGAGCAGGCAGAAATAGTAATCGCGGAAATAACTCCCGAGAACCCAAATGTCTTTTACGAACTAGGATACGCCCATGCTTTGGGTAAGCCTACGATTCTGTTGGCTCAAAGGGAATCGGAACTGCCCTTCGATATTCGGAGCTACCGCGTAGTTTTCTACAACAACACGATCGGCGGCAAGGGAGAAGTTGAGCGGGATCTCCGCCGACACCTCGAGGCGATTGCGGGGCGGTAGCAGCCGTCCGTGGATCGCAAGATTCAGGCGACTACATCAACGTCTATCGACCAATACACGTTCCTGGAAATTCTGCCGTGTTTCTTGAGAATCACGCTCTCAGTTTACCGCTCAACCCCAAACCCTCCCTGCCCGCACCTTCCTCACAATCCCTCGCAGGATTCGCTCCGTCGCGGTTCCGAATGGCTGGTCGGTTGTCAGGTACGTCCACGTCGCGCCGCGCTCGGTGGGAGCTCGGCCTCCCGCCTCGGCTTCGGCCAAACGCTTCGGGATTTCTTCGTCAATCCGGACTTCCAACTCCTGGAACATCGAATCCACCGATGTCAGATACTCGTGCAGCGGATCGCGCCCGCCCCACGAGAGCCACTGGACGCCCTCGCGCATGTCCGTGATCTCGGCTAAGTATTCCGACCACAAGTCATCGATCGTCTGGAGTGACACTTCGCGTTCCAGTTCTGAAGAACCCGTCAGAATATCCTGCCGCCGCTGTTGGATGGCCTGCCGTTGCCCCTCCACCACGCCTTCGTACTTGCGCAGGAACCGGCGGATGTCCATGTTCTGGCCCTCCACGGTCCGTTGCATGCTCTCCGGATCGCGCTCCAGCCGGTCCTGCTCGCCGCTGTATTTGGTAAACAGGTCGTCTTCGAGCGACACAAAGAATCGCGAGCTTCCGGGATCGCCCTGCCGGCCGGCGCGTCCGCGCAGCTGGTTGTCGATGCGGCGGCTTTCGTGGCGATTGGTTCCCATGACGTGCAGGCCGCCCAGTTCCGCCACGCCTTCGCCCAGCTTGATATCGGTCCCGCGTCCGGCCATGTTGGTGGAAATGGTAACAGCATCCCGCTCACCCGCGCGCGCGATCATCCACGCCTCGTGCTCTTCGTGCCGGGCGTTCAGCACCAGGTGCACGATGTCGCGAATCCGTGAGCTGAGCGCCTCGGATTCTTCCACGCTGCGCGTCCCGACGACAATGGGACGGCCAGTGGCGTGCACCTTCCGGATCTCCTCAATCACCGCGCGCTCCTTATCCCGTTTCGCTCGCGAAGATCACATCCGGATGGTCCACGCGAATCACCGGCCGGTTGGGCGGAATCACTGCCACATCCAGCCCGTAGACCGCGCGGAACTCGGCGGCCTGCGTAGCGGCGGTACCGGTCATTCCGCAAGCTTGCGGATAAAGCGCAATCAGATTCTGCAGTGTTATGGATCCGAGAATCTGGCCCTGCGTCTTCAGAGCAACTCCCTCCTTGGCTTCGATAGCGGTGTGCAGGCCGGCAGGCCAGCGGCGATCCTGCGCAATGCGGCCCTTGAATTCATCCACCGATTCGATCGCGCCGTCTTTCACCAGATAATCCACGTCACGCCGCAGCAGCGCATGGGCGTGAATGGAATCCTGCACGGCTGTCAGCAACCCGAGATTCTCCGCCTCGAACAAATTCCCGCAGCCGAACGAGGTCTCAATCGCCTGGATTCCAGCGTCGGTCAGCGCGATGTTCCTGGCGTATTCGTCCAGCGTGTAATGCTTTACGCGGCGGAAGAAACGCGTGAGCCGATCCACGCGAACCGCCAGCGATTCCTGTTCCACGTTGCCCCCGGCGATCACCAGCGGAATGCGCGCTTCGTCGATGAGGATGGAATCCGCTTCATCGATCACCGCCGCGGCGAACGGCCGGTGGACCTGCTCGGCGGGATGCATGGCCAACCCATCGCGCAGCAGATCGAATCCGATTTCGTTCGCGGTGGCGTAGGTGATGTCGCATGCGTACGCTTGCCGGCGCTGCTCGCTCGACATGCCCTGCTGGATGCAGCCGACCGAGAAACCCAGAAACTCGTAGATCCCATGCATCCATTGCGAATCGCGACGCGCCAGATAATCGTTGACGGTCATCACGTGGACCCCGCGGCCCTCTCTCGCGTGCCAAACCACCGCGGGCACCGCCGCCAGCGTTTTTCCTTCGCCGGTCTGCATCTCCGCAATCCGGCCTTTTGCCATGGCCAGCGCGCCGTGCAGTTGTACGTCGAACATTTCGAGGCCGAGCACGCGCGCGGCAACGACGGCCGTCACTGCTACAACTTCCACCAGGCTGGCGGCGCGACGGCTGGTCGCCTTTAGTTCGTCGTCGCTCAGAGATACAAGTTCCGCGCGGCGGCGGTTGATGGATCCAATTTCCAGCTCAGTCCGGACTGAACGAGGAAATAAATATTGAAAGAAACGACTCCACAAACGGCGCATAATACGCCCTCCTTTCTTTTTTCGAAATGAAATTAAGAGAGAAGGACCGGCGGAGGACGTTGGAAGAGGGATTGTGAAAAAACAGACCGATCGACGGGTGGATTTTCGGGAAGCGCCGTAACTACACGCGTTCGCGAATAGCGCACGAGTTTCCGGACGGCGGCCGGTTGCTCTGAGCGAGTGCGGGCAGTCCAAACGATCGGGCAATTTGCGCCGGTTCGCTGTACGCTCGGTACCGGCATGGCTTGCGCCGCGCAGAATGCCATCAGCGCCGCGAGAAGCCAGGATGTGGCTCGCCGGTTCATTCAACGTCAGTATTGCACAAACAACACCCAATCGATCCCACTTTCGGACAATGGAAGGCGCCGACCCAATGCTAAGGCCTTTGCTTGCCTCATTGACTCCGCTGGCATTTGAGTTGCATTTCGGGATCGGTTCAAGGAGACGGTTATGCTGAGCGACATCCAGTTCGCGCTGCGGATCCTGCGCAAGACCCCCGGTTTCACTGCCATCGCCGTGCTTTCGCTCGCGCTTGGCATCGGTGCGAACTCCGCGATGTTCAGTCTTGCAGATGCGCTGCTGTTTCGTCCGCTGCCGGTGCCGGACCCAAGCCGAGTTGTCACCGTCAGTGACGCCGCGCCCGATCTTCCGGTTGGAACGTTCGGCAACATCTCTTATCCGGATTATCTCGATCTGCGCGAAAAGAACAAATCCTTCGCCGGCTTAACTGCCGTGACGTACACGTCCGTGGGCGTGGTGGAGCGGCCGGATGCGCTTCCGCAACTGCGGCTGGCCCAAACGGTGAGCGGAGACTTTTTCCGGGTGTTGGAAGTAGAAGCCTTGCTCGGCCGGACATTTTCAGCGGAGGAAGATCGTGTTCCTGGCCGTGACGCCGTCGCCGTGCTCGCCTACGAGATGTGGGAACAACATTTTTCGGCCGACCCGAAGATTGTGGGCCGCACCCTCCGGTTGAATAACGTTGAGTTCACCATCATCGGTGTCGCGCCCAAAAAGTTTTCCGGACTTAGTCTCATAGTGCATCCCGACCTCTATATCCCTGCGATGATGCTGCCGCGCGTGGCGGCTTCCGGGGCCGTCAATCCGCTGGACCAGCGCGATATTCGGACGTTCACTGTAAAAGGCCGGCTCAAGCCTGGTGTGACAGTGGCGCAAGCGGATGCCGAGATGGCCACTCTGGCAAAAGGCTTGGCCGCGGCATATCCAGCGACCAATCGGAACCACAGCCTGATCGTCCGTACGGAAGTTCAGGCCCGGATCGCGCAATCGCCGCCCAATGCATTCTTCGCAGTCCTGATGCTGGCGGTTGCGGGATTGGTACTGATCATCGCGTGTGCGAACGTAGCGAATCTGCTGCTCAGCCGCGCACGATCGCGTTCGCGCGAGATGGCCGTCCGGTTGGCGATCGGCGCATCGCGAGGACGGTTGATACGGCAGCTATTGACGGAAAGCACGCTGCTCTCGTTCGCTGGAGCCGCGTTGGGATTATTGGTGGCTCAGAATACGGCGGACTATTTCACCAGGGTACGATTCGCAAACGATTTGCCGTTGTCTCTGGTCGTCCAACTGGATCGGCGCGTGTTGCTCTTCAGTCTGATCGCAGCGGTGGCGAGCGCTCTGCTCTTCGGACTGGCTCCGGCGATTCAAAGCTCAAAGACCGATCTCGTGCCTGCGCTCAAAAGCGGAGAAGCGGCGGCGTGGCGTGGTCGAGCACTAGGAAGAAACGCTTTGGTGATCGCGCAAGTGGCGTTCTCGCTCATACTGCTCTCGGCGGCGACTCTTTTCGTGCGCACGCTTCGAGTGGTGGTGCTGGGGACCCCGGGGTTCCGGACCGACCACCTGTTAATGATGACGTTTGACCCATCGCTGGTACATTATTCGCAAGACAAAACCCGCGAGTTCTACCGGACCCTTACCGAACGCGCTCGCCAGCTTCCCGGAGTGACAAACGTAGCGCTGGCGCAGATGATTCCATTTGACGGCAGTTCCATCGCGTCCGGCAATATCGCCCCGGAAGGCTACCAATTCCCCAAGGGGAAGGACAGCGATGCCGTTTTTTCGAGCAACGTGGACGAACATTATTTCGACACTATGGGCACACCCATCGTGCAAGGCCGAGGCATCCGAGCCACCGACACCACAACCGCTCCCTCGGTGGCCGTCGTCAACGAATTCATGGCGGAGCACTATTGGCCGAACCAGAATCCGCTTGGGAAGCGCTTTCGTGAAGCCGGACGCGACGCCTGGGTGCAAGTGGTTGGCGTGGCCAGAAATGCCACTTACCTTTCGATCGGCGAACCACGCATGGCTTTTTTCTACACGCCGCTCGCGCAGCATCCGCCCACGCACATGACGCTTTTGGTGGAAACTCCCGCGGATGCCTCCGGGCTGGCAGAGCCGCTGCGAAATCTAGTGCGTTCGCTCGACGCACAGCAACCGATTTATAACGTCCGCACCATGCGCGACTATTACCAGACGCAGGGTCTCTTCGGGATTCGCCTGATCGTAAAACTGGTGACTGGAATGGGACTGTTGGGACTTGTGATGGCGCTGGTCGGGCTATACGGCCTGGTGTCCTACTCGGTGAGCCGGCGCACACGCGAGATCGGGATCCGAATGGCGATCGGCGCCCAAGGCAGTGATATTCTGCGCGTGATAATGCGGCAGGGAATGACGCTTGCGATCATCGGCGTCGGACTGGGGCTCATCGGATGCCTGGGCTCGGTGCGGCTCATCCGTTCGGCGTTCACCCGAATGGATGACATCGCCACACTCGATCCGTGGAGCTTCATTGTGCTTCCTCTCGCGATGCTTGGGGTCACTATGCTGGCCAGCTACATCCCAGCGCGGCGCGCGGCCGCGATTGATCCGAATCAGGCTCTACATCATGACTAGTGTGAACGATCAAACAGCACCGGCTCCCTTACGGTCGCGGTTCGGAAAGAGGTTTACCGAACCCCGACCGTCAGGGAGCGGGTGCCTTTTTTGTGAAGCGCTGGCTCAACGTCCTGAGAAACTTTACGCCGTCAAACGCTATAGATTCGGGCGTGGGCGCTAAGTCGCGCCAGATTGAAGCTGCTGCGGAGAGTTCGCCTAGCGCAGAATCCGAAGCTTTCGATGGTCAGCCAGCCGTCGTACTTCAGATCGTGCAAAGCGCTGAATACGCCGGTCCAATCCACGTGGCCGGTGCCGGGCGTTCCACGATCGTTTTCACACGTATGGACGTGCTTCAAGTGCCGGCCCAGGCGCCGATATGCGTTTGGAACATTTTTCTCTTCGATGTTGGCGTGGAACGTGTCGAACAGGATTCCGACGCGCGGATCGCTGACTGCATCGCATAATGCCGCCGCGTCTTCCGCTGTATTTAGAAAATACGTCTCGAAACGGTTGAGTGGCTCGATGGCGATGGTCACGTCGTTCTTCGCCAGCGTGTCGCCCAGCGATTGATAGCATTCCACCGCGCGATTCCATTCGTCAGAATTGCGCCGACGTCCTGGCAAGTATCCAACGGGCGAGTAGATCGGGCCCGCAATCAGTTTCGCGCCCGCTTCCGCAGCCACTTGGATGCAGCTTGCGAGATGTGTCGCGCGTCTTGGAGCGCACATCGGCATCGTCGGCAATCACGCTCATCCCGGAGGGGATCACCGAGCAGAACGTGCATTCCAGTTCATTTTCAGCAAGCACTTTCCGGATCGCGCCGGCATCTACTTCCGCAAGGTTGATGAGCGGCAGCTCAACGCCATCGAACCCGGCTTTTTTGATTCCAGGCAGCAGCGCGAAGTGCGAACGATCGAAGCTCGCTGTCCAGATAAACGTATTAACGCCGAACTTCATCGCGTTCCCCGGTTTTCAAACAGGAACAATCCGTTTTTGCCTGCCGCCGCGAACTCCAGGCCGCCATCGCCATAGAGATCAGCCGTGGGAATGTGCAGGCCGGCGCCGGTGCGCGAGCTGTAATCAATGACGTGCTTCACCCACCGGACCGTGCCCTCGTCCATCAAGAATTCGTACCAATAAATCCCCAGCGGCTCTCGCGATCCCGGATCGTGATCGTGCGCCATGTAGCGTTTTCCGGTGAGAAAATCGGGCTTGCCGTCACGATTGATGTCCACCATGGTCAGCCCATGCCCTTGCGACCAGGTGTCGTCAATCACGTGCTTGGTCCAATGCGAATCGGGACCCTGTTCCCACCAGAAAATTCCGTAATCGTGCGCTGCGGACGCCACCAGATCCTTGCGGCCGTCGCCATTCACGTCCACTGCGTAGATGAATCCTGTTTCGCCAAGATCGAAATCGGGATGCCAGATCCATTGGCCCGTTCTCGGATCGGGCGGTGCTTCGAACCAACCCTTCGGCGTAATAATGTCGTTGCGTCCGTCGCCGTTGATGTCGCCGGCGCCGATTCCGTGGCCATATGATTTCCCGACCACGTGCTTCACAAAATCGCCATTCTTTATCTCATACCAGGCGGTGAACGCGTCGCCAAGATAATCCGGCAGCAGCTCTTCGGCTTTCTTGTCGTTATCCAGGTCAACAAGGAACGCGAACTCGATGAAGTTGCCTTGATCGATAAGATGCTCCTTCCAGGCTCCCCCCTTTGCGCCGGGATTCTCCATCCATACCAAACGATGCGCGAAGCCGAGGCAACTCACGATGTCCGGGTAGCCGTCTTTATTGATATCCAGCGCGAGGTCGCAGAAGTTGCCGATGTAGCCATCTTGGAATTTCAATTCGCGGAAGCGGTGCGGCGTCCAGGCAGGCGCTTCATACCAGTACTCGCCGGAGACAATGTCCAGCTTGCCATCTTTGTTGACGTCGGCGAATGCGACAGTTTCGGCCGCACCTGGGTCAATCAGGGTCTTCGTGAACGGAACTTCGGCGGGCCGCGAAACACTCCACAACGTAAACGCGCACAAGCCAGCCGATAGCAATTGAATCAGACGTTTCATGCTCGCGATACTCTAACGACTATACTCGGTTTACCGGGCAGGATTGCTCGCGGGGGCTTCGAGTTTCGCGAGCTGTTCACGGACCATGGGAGCGTCCTTGGCGTTGGGCGCAAGTTCCAAATAGGTCCGGAAGCATTTGGCGGATTCGATGTTTTCGTGCTTCTGCATCAAAATCAGGCCCAGCACATAACTCAGCCGGGCGATCTTGCGGTCTTTATCCAGGCGGATGCCTTCGCGCGCCGAATGCTCGGCCTGCTCCGCTTTATCCAACCTGGCGCTGGCCACGGCGTGGTAGAGATAGGCGGCGGGAAAATCCTCGGCATCCAGGAGGATCCAATCGCGCGAATATTTTTCGACGTCCGCCCAATTTTGTTGGCGCTCGGCGAGCGCGGTCAAGCCTTCATACGGCCTCACGTATTTCGCATCGCTCTCTAATGCTTGCTTCCAGGCCTGGATAGCTCCGGCAGCGTCGTTCTTGCCTTGACGCAACACGCCCAGCTCGAACCATGCGGCTGCAAATTTCGGATAGGCCGTCACCGCTTTGTTAAATTCACCCGAGGCCACGTCCCACTTTTGATCGTGCATGGCCATCATGCCTTTTTCGTAGGCCTTTTTGGCATTGGATGGCGCGGCCAAAGTGGTCGCGCTCACGGTGAGCGCCTCGCCCCGAGTCATCGGATGCAAAATAAGCCGGCCAATGCGCGTGCTATCCAACGTGTTCTTCAGTGCGATGCTGACGCGTTGGGACCAAAACCCGGCCAGCACTGCCTGCACTTCGCAATCCCGGAGCGACGCCGTAATTGGGTTGGAATAAACGGTGGAATTCCCGATCGGGCGGCTGAGGTCTTTGTCGGGGGTTGCCTGCGCGGAATCGCCGGAGGTGGAATCGGGGCCGCCGGCCGATACTTTGAAACTGAACCGGCCTTTGGAATCGGTCCAAGCTTCGTCTTTCGCAATGCTTTTGCAAACGCTTTGGATCAGCACCGCTTCGGGAGGCTTCGTTCCATCTTCCATCGCGACTTCGCCGGAGAAAAAAACTGCGCGCTCGGTAACGATCCGGTCGGGCTGGGCGCTGGCCACCGAAGCAGCAAGCAGCACGATGGCGACAATTGACGTCCTGTGACGCATAACGCCTTTCTTGCGACATCTACAATTATGCGCCCGTTCCCCCTCGTTTGAGTAGTGGGTCAGTTTCAGGATGTGGGGCAGGTTGGTAACCTGCGCGCCGATTGCCAATCGGCGCAAACTGCGCGGGTTAGCAACCCGCTGCAGGATAACATCCTGCCCCACATTCTGAAACTGACCCACTAGCCTAGTTTGGGTAGGGATCTCCGGTCCGCACGATCCGAATCTGGTGGTCGGTAAAAAGGCTGTGGCTTCCGGGCAGCTCCACTTTGGGCATGTGGCAACTGACGCATTTGGCCTTTGCAACCGGGCAGGGTTTTTGCATCGCCACGTTCGAGGCGGATGCCTTTCCGTGGCAAGCCAGGCAATTGCGATCGTAGCCGGCTTCATCGCGCACCAGGTTCTGGTGGGGATTGTGACAGGCTGTGCAGCTAATCCGCTTGTCATTTCCCAGAAAGCACTTGCTGTTTGCAAGGCGGTAGGGCTGAAATCGCACATTCAGTTCGCCCCACGTTTTCATGCGGACCACGGCATCCCAAGTGCGATGGCACGTCCCGCAGAAGTTGGACATATCCTCCGCCGAGAGTTCCCCTAACTTCTTCGGCGAAGTGCCGGGCTTGCCTTCGGACAGTGCGTCCGCATGCGCGCCGGCGCCGGTGTGGCAATGCTCGCAATTGAGGCCGGGCTGCATGGAATCGAGCGTTAGCCTGCCTTGGCTGACTCCGCCGGAGCTGTGGCATCCGAAGCAACTTACGATTTCATCCATGGATGTTTCACGGCCCATCGCTTCCACCAGACTGTGCGGACGCAACCGCTCGCTGCCCATGGTGATGGCCAATCCGCCGGCGTTCGGATAGTAGCTGACCAGGCTCTCGTAAAAGTGCCCGTTGTAATCGAACACGAACGTCTGCGACGAAATTCCGAACGCATAGTGGATGGGCAGCGATAAGGATGCCGCACCATCGCTCACCGTGTAAGTGCTGACGCCGTCCTTGCGCTCGATGACATATTTGTAGCCGTTGCTTTCCGCTGTCAAGCGGGGATGCGCTTTGAGGACGGACTGAGTGTCGGCGAGTTCGATCCCGATCCCCATGGCGGTCTTCGGCTGCGTGAGCGCTTCTTTGTGGCAGGAAACACATCCGGGGCCGCGAATGCCACGATCGGCAGGAATAGGAAAACAAGTACTCGTTGCAGCCTAGTGGGGCGGACCCCCTGGTCCGCTGCCGACGCCCACGTCGGCCTGCTGAAGAGCGGGTCCAGGGGGACCCGCGGACCAGGGGGTCCGCCCACTGAAAGCTAACCCGGGCCACGAGAACCACTCTCCTTCGCAATGGCAATCGAAGTCCGGCGTTCGCGGCGCGCATCGTCATGCCGGCCGATCTTGGAGTAGGCGCCGGCCAGTCCCATATGATATTCGACATTCGCCGGATCCAAGCGCTCGGCCGTCTCCAAATGTTCGATGGCCTGCGGAAGTTCGCCCGAACCAGCCAGAAGCAAGCCGTAAGCGTACTGCGCCATCGGACACGCCGGTCCATCCTGCGCGGCTTGCTTTGCCAACGGCAGCGCGGCGGATTCCGCACCCGCGCGCATCGCGATCAGTGCCAGCATGGCGCGCGCATCGGCACTGTGGGGATTCAATTCCAGTTCGCGCTTCAACTCCGCAACAGCCTCCTCCGCCGGCCGGAACGAAAGCAAGTAGGTTGCGTACAGATAATGAACGCCGGGCGCTTTGGGATAGCGTTCCAACAGCGCCTGGAACGCGGGTCCGGTTTTGGTGGTATCGGCGGACATCCAAAGGTAAACGGTCTGGCCCACCGCCGCCACCATTTCGCGCCGATCGGCGGGGATTTCCCTGGGCAGCAGCGCCTGGTGAAGAGAATTCAAGCCGACTCCGGCGATCAGGGTAGGATCGTGAACTCCGCGGCGCACAAATGGCATGAAGCGAGGCGAGGCTTGATCGAACAATCCGGTGCGAGTGAGCAGCAAAGCTTCATGAAAGCGGAAAACTTGTTCGCTCTCCGGTTCAATTCCCGTGCCGATCTCGAGCCCACGCCGAAGATGTTCCAGCGCGTGAACGAAGTCGCCGGTTTCAGATTCGCACAGCCCGAGGAACGCCCAGCCCGGCGCGGCTTTCTCTTCCAGCTTGACGAACTCGGCAAAAGCCTGGCGGCCGTTCTCGTATTGATCGCCGTCGTAGGAAAGCGTGCCGAGGTACCACCAACCCTCGGACCATGCGGGTTTCATTTGCAGCGCTTCTTTGTAAAGCTGAATGGCCTCGGCGTTTTTTTCCGCCTCGCGTGCGGCGGTGGCCTGTGCGGCCAATTGATCGAAGGTGGCTGCCCTCGCGTTGGACGCGGCAATCAGAGCGATGGTGGACACTACTGCTCGGGGCAGAAACTTCATGGGAGCGCGTTCAATTCGCACTATAACACTCCATTGCGCCTAGAATTATTTTTGTGAGCTACGGGCTGACAGTTTCGGCGATCTTCGTCGTTCTGACGTTGTGCCCCGGGCGCGCCGACACGCCGTACGCTCCGCAAGGAACGCTTCGCGATCTCCGCTTCAGTCCGGACGGCCGCCATGTGCTCGCGCAGAATGGCTCCGAGATCACCATTCTCACCGTGGAACCGTTCGCGGTTTTGTTCCGGATTCCCGCTGAACGCACCGAGGTCGCCCGCTTCACGCCGGACTCGCAGCAGGTTGTGTTCGTGAGCGGAGGCACACGTCTGGATCCGCAGCAGATTTCGCTCTCGAAGGCTGCTGCTCATGTGGAACGTTGGAGCATCGCCGAGCAGAAGCTCGTGGCGTCGGACCCGTTGCCGCGATTGATTTGCGGATCGGAGGAGTTATCGCCCGACGGCACGGTTCTGGTGTGCAACACGCCGGAAGGCACGCTGCAATTGATTGAGGTCGCTTCGGGCAAGGCGATTTTCGAACAGAAAGAATTTGCAAAGGAGACACCCGGATATGTCCCCGTGGCTCTGCGTGACGTGCTTCGTGCTGGTATTTTGGGGCATGTTTTTATTGATTTCTCGCCGGACGGGCACTTCTTGGTCGTGCGGTCCGACTTCGGATCATCTCTAACTTGGGACGTGCGCGAAAAGAGCGTTTGGAGCTAGGCGGGGAGTTCAAAAAACTCAAGCGCAATGTCGACATGCTTTTCGGCTTTCTTGCATCTGACCGTGTGCTAACAACAGGTTCATGGGGCGTCGGCAGACACGGTGTATGGACCGGCAAGATTATTTCCTTTCCGGACGGGAAGATCTTGTCGAAACCAAAATTGCCCATTGGGCGCTTCTATCAAACGACAGATCCCGGCTTCATTCTTCTCCGCCCATTCGGCAAGTACGCACATCTCGATCCGCAGTCGACACGGTCTTTGCTGGCTGAAATCAGCACCGGCAAAGTAATTCTGAGCGATGGCGCGCTTGATGTATTGGGGAGATACTATGTCGCAGAAGTCATCATCGGAAAAGAGGTCGGGCTGTATGAAATTGGCAATGGCTTGCAAGCCAGCGTGGTGATTCACTAGAAATCGATCGACTCTAGTAAACTACAAAGACCGCCGGTTCACGGCCCCGAAGCATCTATTCCACATGTTGAATAGGCACGCCAGCACGCGCAGAGTCGCAGCACTCGCCGCTCTTGCGCTGATTGCAGGCTCGGCCTGGAATGCGTTCGGCCAGGACGCCGCGGCTGTTGTGCCGGAGCCCAGCCACCGGAAAAATTGCCGCTTCCGCCAACTCGTCTTCAGTCCGGACGGCAAGTACATCCTGGCGCAACACGCTTCGGGAATTGCGGTGCTCACCGTACACCCGCTGGGTGTTTTGTTCACGCGCTCGGCGGAAAACGTCAGCAACGCGGGATTCACTCCGAATTCCGAGCAGGTTTGGTTTGTCAGCCGGCCGTCGCATGTAATCGCGCCTCAGATTTCTTTCGCGGGATCTTCCTCCGTCCTTGAGCGATGGAACATCGCGGACGGAATTCGCATCGATCGCAAAGAAACCCGGATGCGGAAGTGCGAGAGTTCGGGACTCTCCCCGGATAGCCGTGTTCTGGTTTGCGTCGATACCGGCGGCACCCTGCGCGGCATCGCTGTGGATTCCGGCGAAACCCTGTTCGAGAAAAAGAAGTTCAGCAACTTCGGAGACCGCGGGGCAGCCGATCTCAACTTTTCGCCCGACGGCCGGTACCTGATGGCCGTTCCGAAGCGCGCGGAAGGCTCTCCGCTGGCCTGGGATCTGCGTGCGAAGGAGCCGGTTAAGCTCAGCGGCCGCTTAAAAAAGCTCGAGACCGCTTATCACATCGCGTTTGTTGCGCCGGATCAAGTGATGATTTCCTCGGTGTGGCTGGGAACTACCAGCGTGAACGCCACGCTGGTGGAGTTTCCTTCGGGAAAAGTGCTCGCGAAAGCCAAGCTTCCTCCCGGCCAGGTGTTTCGCGCTTCAGACCCGGCGTTTGTGCTGGTCCGTCCGATGGGTTGGCGAGTCGCGGATTCCAATCCGATCCCTCGCTCTTCCGCCATCGAGTTTCGCACCGGACAAGTGATCATGAGCGACGCGGATGCGCTGGATGTTTTCGGAAACCAATTTATCATTGAACTTCCGGACGGCAAGCTCGGACTTTGTGAGCGAGGAAAAGGCGTCCAGTCGTCCGTAGCCATTGACGCACCTTGATGCTCGAAGTAGGGCGGACCCCCGGTCCGCAGCCGACGCCCTCGTCGGCTTGCTGATGAAATAGACGGTTCCCGAAATACGGGTCCAGGGGGACCCGTGCGGACCAGGGGTCCGCCCTACTCCTAGTGCTGCGGCAGCATGCCCTTCAATTGCCGGAACCAGATGTTCTGCGGATTCCACTTCAGATAGCGATCCAACAGCGCCGCCCTTTCCGCCTGGCGACCCTGCTTCTCGTACAAAAACACCAGGTTCACCCAAGCGGCCTGCAGCGACGGGTCCAGATCGATGGTGTGCAGCAGTTGTTTTTCAGCGCCCGCATCGTCGCCGCTGTTTTCGAGCGCCAGCGAAAGATTCAGCGATGCAAAACCGCTGTCGGGTTGAACCTCGGTCCCTTTTCGCGCTAGCTCGCGCGCCTGCTCCATCTCGCGGCGCTGCAGCCGAATGGAAATCAGGGACGATATTACAGCCGCATCGTTATCCTTTTCCGATTGTGGAAGCGCTTCCAACAATTGAACACCGGTCTCGCGCAAGGAATTCAATCCGTGGGTTCCACCAACGATCAGGGACGCCACAGCCAGGTCGCGAGCACGAAATTGCGCCGGAGGGTCCTGCCATGCCGCGATCTCTGCGCCGGCGGAATCGCCAGTGGTCAACGGGGCGGGACGACGCAGAATCCGATGATCGGTGGAAGCGGTGTGCGGGATATCGTTCGGCGTTAGCCGAGCCATGTGGCAGCTCACGCACTCCGTCACCGCGGCGTGAGACGCCTTTGACAAGGTCGCATGACAAGAGCGGCACACGTCGCGCATCTGGCTGGCTCTATCCGCGGATTCTCCGTGCGGATTGTGACAAGTAGCGCACCACAATTTGCCGCCGCTCGCACGAACGCATTTGCTGAGCGCCAGTTGCTCCACTTGGCCAACAGCTTTTACCTCCTGGTGGTTTTGTGTGAGCAGGTAAGTGACGGCGGTCCGTTCCAATTCGTCGCCCGGATGAAAATCCTGCCAGCTCTTGCCGGGATTCAGCAGGCGCGTTTCGCCCTCCAGATGGCATTGTTCGCAAACGCTGTTGCGAGCGCGATTCGAGAGCTTGGATGGATTGATGATGTTTTTCTCCGATGGTCGCGCGGCGTGTTCGTCGCCCGGACCATGGCACCGGTCGCAACCAATTGGATTCAGCGGCGCTCCGGAAAAGCGCCGGACATCGCTACCCAGGAACTTGCCATTATCTGCGTGGCAAAACAGGCATTGCGAATCGATCAAGCGGTCGAAATCGGGGCTCGCCATGCGATCGTAGCCCGGAGAAGCGTCCCAACCATGCTGCCGGTACCAGGATGCGGGCGATTCATACAAATAGTCGCCGATCCGCACCATGTACGTGTAACCGATCTTTCCAGCGCCGATCTGGTATGCCACGGGAAATTCGGCTTTGAGGCCGTTCGCGGTGAGCGTGTGGATCATGCGCCCGTCGCGAGCGCCGATCGAGATTTCCATCCCCGAATTTTGGCGCGCAACGTGTCCCTCGCCCAGCGGCGCGGGCGCAGCCAGGGAATTGCCCATCGCCGATTTCAGAAACGCCGCCGTCTCCTTGGCATGGCATTTGGCGCAGACGGGAACATTTTCGGCGGAAGCCGCGGCCATCCAGACCGTCAGCATGGCTCGAAAAATAGAACGGCCTGGATTCATGAACCTACCCGAGCATTATAAACGCCCCCACCGAACCGCGAAAACACCTAAGGCACCGACTCCCTTACGGTCGCGGCTCGGTAACGAATACTCTTTCCGAACCGCGATCGTAAGGGAGTCGGTGCCTTTTTGGTGTTTTCACAGCTATCACGATGTGCCTGTCATGCCTCGCAGGAACTCCGCCACCACTTGCGGAACACTCGCATCGAACCCGGCGATCCCCAACTGGAAGGCGTCGTCCGGATCCGTTGCGTTGCACCTATCGGAATCCATCGCGATCACCACCAGCTTTGCCATGATTCCGCTGGACCGGCGATACCGCTCCAACGCATCGGCGACACTTCCCTCACTCGCCGTCACGATGACGAAGGCATCTACCGCGAGACCTCGATCCTCCGCGTCCTGCATCGGTTGCGCTGGGTTTACGCTCCCGATCACTTCACGAACCCGGTCGAACCGGTCCCGACGCGTGATTCCGGCCGGCCAAATCGTGCAGTGCGGCTCCCGCCTTGCGAACACCATAGCCAGCGCCGCCGATGCACCGCTGCTGGTATGGAGCGCCAGGTAGATCCGTTGTCCGATTGGCTCTACATTTTCGATGGACAAATAGAACGCCTCTTCCAGCGCATCCACAACACTCGACACCGCGGCAGGCTCTCGCCGGTAGGCAACCAAAGCATCCAGCAGCGCCACCGGATGAACGCGCGAGTTCGCGATCCTTTTGCGATCGATGAGCCGCGCCACTACCAACGCCGTGGCGGGACTCTGGGGTTGAAGCAGCCCAACCTCGGTCAATTTGCCGAGCTGCCTCACCAGAGAATCGTACGGCAGGGAGGGAAGCAAAGCCTCCCACACCGGCGCGGACTCCAGCCACTTCGACGGGATCATTTGCTGGGTCAGCCGATTCTCCTCAATGAGCTGGACGAGCTCGCCCTCGCTCGCCGATCGCTTGGCAAGTTCGTACGCCCGAACCTGGCGCAAATCGCTCGAAAGAATTTCGGGCGTTGCCAAATGCCCTAGCTCGCCATCCACGGCCCACTGAAAAAGAGCGTTGTGGACCGCCGTCGCCGCTTTGGGATGCGAGAGACGCAGCAGATCGCGATGCGACCAGCCGTTGTGCTCCATCGATTGCAGCATCCGGTAAGCCAGCTCGGAAGCTGGTTGATTCAGATACCACTCGGCTACCGCGCTGCGCAGGCCGCGGCCCCAGCCGCGCAAATTCTCGGCGAATGCGGCGAAAGTGCAAAGATGTGCGCCGGTGCGCGCCACCTGAGGCAGCGCGTTGAGCGCAGCCGCCATGGTTACGGCGTTCGCGAAGTCCGGGCTTGCGGCCAAGCGCAAGAACGAACAGCGCCGGGTCGTTCATTCGGAACGCGGCCAGACAGTGAAACTTCCACCACGGCGCGCACCACGCGGAGTCCATCGGATTCCAGACACGCGATGGTTGCAGGGGCGTTCTCCACCTTCAGCGGGCGAGCCGGAACGTAATAAGTCCCATCTTCGCTTCCGAGGGCGAGGAGACGGCCCAAGCGCATCCAGCGATCGACGGGCGCGGAATCCATTTCGAGTTGCTCAGTCTGATTCTGTAAGTGCGTCATGATTCCTCCTTTCGTATATAATTCGGCGCGGATAATTTGTAAGCGCTTTCGACCCGCACCTTTAGTTTCTTGTTGACCATTCCGGATCAGCCGAGATGGCCCGGAACCACACTTTCGTCCTCATTCATCCGCTGCCAGTCTTTGGCGCTCAGGAAGCCAATCTTCTGGCGCTTGGAATCCACCTGCAATACCCAGGCGATTTCCTTCATGGCCCACAGCGGCGCGTGTCCGCGATCGGAGTAACGATTGCATTCCGTCACGCGGATGCCGATGGCCTTTTCCACCAGCGAGCAATACACGTATTCCTCGCTGTCGGCGGCGCCTCGCAAAACCACGCCATTGGAGCAGGAGTCGCACAGGCGCGGCGCATCCACCGATCGGGTACCTTGAAATACTTTGAAGTTATTCATATACCTTTCCTGATTGAGAGTGCTGAATGAAACAGCCGGCAATGCGACGGGCGAAGTTGTCGCACCGCGAAAAAAAGGCTGGACTGGAAGCTAGACGGTTGGGAAAGTTACCGGAGGCCAGCCAGTACGCGCCGAGCGGCGAAGCATTCGAAGTCGATCATCGCTAGTGGTTGCGTTCAACAGGCTGCCTCCTTTCATTTCAGTTAGAACTTCAATAGAAGTTAGAGCTCTAGTCGATAGAGTTCCGGGGATGAGTAAAGATAACATGCGCTGCAAAGCCGGTTCAAGGTTTTTTTGATTAAGCTTTTTAACCACCCGCCAGAAGTGGCGCGCGAAATGCAATGCAGGCCGCTATTCGGCGGACTCTACACCCGGTGACGTGTGTAAATTCGGAAGTCGCTCGGAGGTTGTGAATCGGTAATAAAAGTAATGGAATACATATAGCGAACATCCGATCGCGACCGCTGCCACGGCGTTGGTGACCAGCACGGCAAACGCGGTGGCCAGGAAAGCGGCCGCATCCAGCTTGCGCATTTTCGGCAAGCGGCGCCAGGTACTCCATTCGAGCAGGCAAATGCCCATCCAGGCTGTGACGCCCGCGAGCGCCGGGATTGGAATTTGAGCCACGAACTTGGATCCCATCTCGAGGAACGCTACTAGAAACACGGCATGCAGAATATTGGATACGCGCGTGGTAGCGCCGCAGCGGACGCTGGCCAGGCTACGCGCCGGAATTCCTACGCTCATGGGAGCGCCGAATAAGCCAGCGCAAATATTGGCGAGTCCGTATGCGCCCAGCTCCTGATCGGCATCGGTCTTCCGCACATGCCGGTGCCAGCCTCGAAAGTGTTCCACCACGCGTGACGTAATCAGGATATTCACGGCGCTGACAAACGCCAGCCCGAGCGCGGAGGGAAGCAAAGTTGTGAAATCCGAGCGCTGCCACGAGAATCCCGCGTAAGCCGGCAGGGTCAACGGCAGTTGGCCCACCTGCTTCTCATGCAGGCCGAAAAAATTCGCCACCAGCACCGCCACTACAACGCCGATGAGCGGGGCAGGCAGACGCGCCGACCATCGAGCGGATAGCATGGCGGCCGCAATGACCAGGACTCCGAGAATCAGCGGCGCGGCTTGCACGTCGCCGACGCGGCCCATCACGCGAAACAACAGAGTGAGCGGCGCACCGGCCGATCGAGTCCACGGGGAGCCGACTCCGAGGATGGTATCGAGCTGCGAGATTACCATCAGGCCGCCGATGCCGCAAGAGAACCCGGTGACCACCGCTTGCGGAACTTTCTGGATATGGCGTCCCAGCCGCAAAATCGAAAAGAGCAACAGGAAAAGCGCAGCCGCGATGCAGATCTTGGCCGCGCCGGCGATGCCTTGCTCGCGCACCGCCAGGGCGATAAAGGGAACCGTTGCGCTGGCGGTTCCCCCGATCAATACAGGATTGCGTCCCAACAGCGCCGTCGCGGGCGCTGTCAGAATGCTGGTGAAAATGCCGAGGATGGGGGGCAGCCCCATCAGCGAGGCCATCGCGAGTCCGTAGGGGATCGCGATGAGCGCGGCGATTATGCCGCCGAAACAGTCGCCCGCGAACACACGCGGACTATACGGGCGTCGCGCCGGAAACATCCAACTCCGCCGTGCTCTACGCCATCACCTTCAGGAATGCGGATTTGAACTTCGCCATGTCCTCGCGCGTGCCCACCGTCACACGAACGTAGGTGGGCCATACCGGCCACACGCGTCCGATGTAGACGTTCTGCTTGGCCATGAGATCGATCACCTCGCGGCCAGGGCGCTTCACGTCCACCATGAACTTGTTGCTCACGGACGGAACATAGTGGAAGTGGTTCTTGTCCAGGAACGCCAAGGTATCCTCGCGGATGTCCTTGATGACCTTGCGGCGCTCGGCCACCAGATTTTTCACTTTGAGACTGGCGGTAGCGCCCACCATGGCGGTTACCGGCAGTGCGCCCGCGCTATAAGGCATGATCTTGTCGAGCAGGTCGGGACGGCCGATGGCCGCGCCCGCGCGCAACCCCGCCATGCCGTAAAGCTTCGAGAAGGTGCGCAGGACAATAATGTCCTTGTCCTTCGCAACCATATCGACCATGGAAGTTGCGCCGTCGGCAAGGTGGATGTAAGCTTCGTCCACCATCAGAACGCTGCCGGCGGGTTTGTTCGCGAGCAACCACTCCATGTCTTCGCGCGAGGTCAGCGATCCGGTGGGGTTATTCGGATTGCACAGATAGATCAGCCCCGCGTTCGGATCGGCGGCGGCCATGGCCCGCACATCGTGCGCATAGTCCTTGGTGAGCGGAACGTTGATGGCCTTGGCGTGAATGAAATTCGCAGCGCGGCCACCGGCTTCATAGCCCGGATCGCCGGCCACATAACTTTTTTGCGGCGAGCAGAACGCCAGTACCGACTGGTGCAAGGGCGCGCTCGAACCGGCGAAGGGACGCACATAGTCCGGCTTCACGCCTTCTATTCCGGCCATGGTCTGGGCCAGATCGTCGGTGAGCTGGTACATATAGCGGCCGCCCTTTTGCACAACATTGTGAATGGCTTCGGCCGCCTCTGGGCAAGGGCCCATGGGGTTCTCGTTCGCGTTGATCAATACTGCATCGGGTGGGATAGTGCCTTTCACCTTGGACAACTGGGCCAGGGCTGGCTCGTTATAGAACGGCAAAGTGGCGCCGGCAGTGAGCATGGTCGCGATGCGGCCAAAGTTCCTCCGGGAAAAACCACGTTTGAGGAAATCTTTCGCTTCCTCGGGGCTGAGAGTTGGTGTCAAGTGCCCTCCTTCCGATCTACTTAGCATACATCTTCCGAACCGCGACCGCGAGGGAGCGATACCACGTGTATCCGGGCGCACCAGATCTACCGGTAGCGCTTCCTTGCGGTCGCGGTTCGGAATGAGATTCCCCGTTGCCGAGCCGCGACCGTGAGGGAGCCGGTGCCGTTGTTTTTCAATCACGGACCAGCGTCTTCAAGCGAGCGTTACCATGTGTGTCCGGGCGCACCAGGATTTAGCGGTAGCGCTTCTTTGCGGTCGCGGTTCGGAATGAGATTCCCCGTTGCCGAGCCGCGACCGTGAGGAGCGGTGCCGTTGTTTTTCAATCACGGTCCAACGTCTTCAAGGGAGTGACCATGGGCCTGCGGCCCACCAAAGGTGATGAAGACGCAAGAGGGGCAGATCACCTGGTCGCTTACGCTCACGGCTCGAACGAGGGCGTTACCGAGCCGCGGACCGTGAGGGGGTCGGTGCCGTTGTTTTTCAATCACGGACCAGCGTCTTCAACGGAGCGTTACCACGTGTGTCCGGGCGACGCCTGGATTTACCGGTAGCGCTTCCTTGCGGTCGCGGTTCGGAAAGAGGTCGAGCGATGGAGGACGTGGACCCACGCGCTAGAATAAACAAACACGTATGCGACGGTTTCTCGGATTGCTATGTCTTCTTGCACCGGTTTACTGCCAGGACGCGACTACACCACGTCCGGCAGCGGCGGTGGTGCCTTCGCCTCCTCCCGACGGCAGATTCGACGAAGTGCTAAAAGCCGTTGACGACCTGATGTGGCAGACCAAGCTCGGCGATATCGCCGACGTCGACAAAGTGGAGTACACCAGCCTGCCGCCGCATCATGCGGCCAACCCCAGCGCGCCCGGGGCAACCAATCCGCTGATCATCCACGCCTACACCTTCATTCCGAAAAAGCTGGATCGCTCGCGCAAGCAGCCTCTCATCGTATTGATCCACGGCGGCGTGCACGCCAACTTCGATTCCAGCAACGCGCACATCGTTCGTGAACTCGTAGAGCAAGGGTATTCCATCGTGTCGCCGGATTATCGCGGAAGCACCGGATACGGCCGCGGCTTCTACGAAGAGATCGATTACGGCGGGCGCGAAGTGGACGATGTTTTCGCAGGCTGCCAATGGATGCTGGGCGAGCATGATTTCCTGGATCCGAAGCGCGTGGGCATCCTGGGCTGGAGCCACGGCGGCCTGATTACGCTGATGAACATCTTCCAGCATCCGCAAACCTACGCGGTGGCTTACGCCGGAGTTCCGGTCAGCGATCTGGTAGCGCGCATGGGTTATGAATCGGAGAGCTATCGGCAGCAGTATTCGGCTCCGTATCACATCGGCAAAACGGTGCGCGAAGATATTCAGGAGTACCTGCGCCGGTCGCCGTATTTTCACGCGAGCGAATTGCAGACTCCGCTGCTGATCCATTCCAATACCATCGATGAGGACGTGAACGTACTGGAGGTGCAGCACCTGATCGACTCATTGAAGGCCGCGGGCAAGAAATTCGAATACAAAATCTACGAAGCGGCGCCGGGCGGGCATCGCTTCAACCGCACCGACACCAAGCTCGCCAAGGATTCGCGGCGCGAAGTGTACGCATTCCTGGCGAATTACCTGCATCCGTCGAAGTGAGAGAGTTGTTACCTGCGGCCGACCAAAGGTGATGAAGAGGCTTACAGAAAAGGCACCGGTCGCTTACGGGTCTGTGAAAAACCTAAGGCACCGACTCCCTCACGGTCGCGGCTCGGAAAGAGGGTGCTACCGAGCCGCGACCGTCAGGGAGTCGGTGCTTTTCTACCACGAAACCTGTCGGAACGCTCCCTCGCGGTCGCGGCTCGGTAACATGATTCCAACATCAACCGACGTTTAATCTGCTAAGAATTTTGTCGAATCCCGCTCGTACCAAACGGGGATGAGCCCAGGCAATTTCGAGCGCCCATCCAATGGAAAAGTCGGTTTGCAGAGCGCGTGCGAAGTGCTCGGGCGAGAGCGAACTCAGAAGCTCTGTCCGTTCGTCCCATTTCTCGTCATCCCATCTCGAGACCTTGCGGTTGATCATGTTCGCAATCCGCATGTTCCGTCCATATCGGTTCAGCCACTCCGACTGGAACCTGGTCAAGCGCGCGGCGGACACGTCCTCATGCTTTACGGCATCGGCAGCTACGGTTCCGGCCAGTCGACCCGCTTTGATGGCCCAGCGTATCCCCTCACCAACCAGCGTCGAAGCGTGCCCAGCCGCATCTCCCGTGCCGAGTATCCCTTCCCCAACGAATTTATTCGTCATTTCCGATGGGATGAGTCCAAAATGGTACTCAATGGGCTGACTACCTGCAAGATTTACTCCGAGCTTGGATGCTCCCTCCACGAAAGAGTCTAGAAGAACAACCGGATCCGCGCTGTGGTCCGGATGGATCACACCCACACCGACCCGAACGCGATGCTGTCCCCAGGGGAACACCCACGCATAGCCTGAGGGCGCGTATTGGCTGCCCACCACCAGGACCGCCTCATCCTGATTACAATGTGGAGCGAACAAATCATACTCCGCACCAACACCGAACCGTTGAAACTTGGGACTGAGGCCAGCCTGCCTCAGAAGTTGGCCCTTCATTCCAGTGGCGTCAATCACCACGCCGGCATGAATCTCAACGGTCTTTTTGGTCCGAGTCTCAACCCGAACGCCAACCACGCGCTCACCATCTTTTATGAGATCCACCACTTTAGACGCAAGCCATATCTTGGCGCCGGCCTGCGCGGCAATCGCCGCAAGATGCTGGTACACGCCTCGCACATCCATGACGCAAACGAGTGGCTCATCGTACTGGAACTCGGCCGACCGATTGGGTGAAACCAGCCTGAGCCGGTGCACGGGATGAAAGAGTTGTTGGGGTATTCCGAGTTCGAGTAGATCCTGGATGAAACTTCCGCCGCTCGTCCGAGTGGGAGATCCAATCTCATAATTCTGCTCGACGACGATCGCTGAGGCGCCGTTCAGAACTGCGGCATATGCTGCTGACAAACCAGCTGGACCGCCTCCGCCGATCACCACGTCACATTTCATTCTCAATGGCCCGACCCAATAGCCGATTTTAACGCCAATACCGCAAGTTTCCAGCGCGGCCTTCGGTCAAAGATAACTGAGCCACCAATCTTTCCGGCGTGCCTTGAGCCTGGAGAACCAAAGACAGACCGGATAGAGCAAAGCAACTACGAGTATCCAGAGCAGATAAACGGCTCCGAGGCTGTAGCCATAACCGGCCGGATAAGCGTCGGCGGAGCCGCCCATGCTTGGAGCCGGCCCGAACAGAAAACCTGTGTGGCCATAGCGGAAGAGCGCCAACGGAAAGGCCAGCAAATGCGCGAGGTACAAATGCAGGATGAAATAGAACAGCGGCACCCGGCCAAACACCATCAGCGGATTCGCAGGCTTCCACGTGAGTCGATCGAACCCTGCCAATAGCAATAAGGCTGGGCCGAGCGTCATCAAGAGGAAATCGAGCGACGGCGGATACTTGGTGCATCGGAGGAACGACAATGCGGTCATCCCTGGAAACTTTGTCGACCAGGGCTGCGGATCGCCGTAAATATTGAGCCACCGGATCGCGAGAAACGCGAGCGTCAAACCGAGGCCCACGCGGATCATCCACCGGCGGCGTTCGGCGGGATCGAGGTGGAAAACTGGTCCGAAGCAAAAGCCCGCCGCCATAACCGCGAACCAAGGCACCAGCGGATAGGCCAAGATTACCGTCGCCCCGTTCATGGGAATCATTCCGGCTTGATGCACAACATTCCAGATCCAGGCAAAGCCGTCGAACTGCCCCGCGTTCACGGAATCCGCCAGATTGTGCAAGACGATTACAGCGATGCTAAATGGCGCCAGAATTCGAATGGGAAGATGAATCAGAGCGCTAAGGATAACCATGCACCATCCAAGCGCCCACAATATATTCGGAATTACCGGGCCGGAACTGACGCTGAAATTGAATCCCAAGCGAACCACAACGAGATCCAAAAACACCAGCCACAGGCCGCGCGTCCACAGGAAGCGCGACAGTTGACGCTTGGTGCGGTCCCGCTTCAACCAGAAGAAGGCGCTCATTCCGGCGGTGAACATGAACACGGGCGCGCAGAAGTGGGTGATCCACCGTGTGAGAAAGAGCGCCGTTGTGGTGCGGGAAAGATCTTCCGGCGAGAACGACATCGCACCAATGTGGAAAAAATCGCGGACGTGATCGAGCGCCATGACGATCATCACGAAGCCGCGCAACGCGTCGACGGAGGCTATGCGTGAACGTGGATCGGGCACCTATTTGCCATCAACGGTCAGGGCGAGAAGAACATTTCCACCCATTCCGCCGAGCTGGCTGTAGCCGGAGTTGAGGAACATGGTCCCGCCTGCGAAGGTGGGGCCGGTGGCGTTCATCGATCCGCCGTGCGCTTTCACGCCATTCACGGTTTCGAAATCGTGCAGCGTGTCGAGATCCCAAATTATGCTGCCATCCGCCGTGGAATATGCGCGCAAGTGGCCGTCCATGGAGCCTGAGAACACCACGCCGGGAATGAGCGTGGCAGGCGCCATCTGAGCCGCGCTACATCCCTGCTTGCCTTTGCAGGGCGGATCGGCCGGGGGCGTATGCCAGGCTTTTTCTCCGCTGGCAATCTTCAGCGCGAACATTCCGCCGGCCGGGCCAGGCATAAAATCGGAGAGCGGGACGTAGACTTTCTCGGAATCCGCGGCCATGCCCCACATGATTCCGCCCAGCGCGCCGCCTTTGCCGATTTGGATCTTCCACAGGATTTCGCCGCGATGATCCGGATCGATGCCGTAGACAACGCCTAACTTCTGGCCGATGAGCAGCACATCTTTGCCGCCGGGCAGCGAGCGAAGAATCGGCGACGCGCCGATATCGGTATCGCGGTCCGGAGCTTCCGGACAATTCACTTTACTTGGCTGCGAGCAACCAAAATTCCACACGTCCGGACTCATTTGCTTCGACCAGCGCAGGCTGCCGGTTTCGAGATCGAAGGCGAGCACCGCATCCGAATAACGCGTGGATGGGTCCGAGTAGTTATTGCCCGTTCCCACATAGACCGCTTTGCGCTTCACATCGATAGTTGGGGACGACCATATGGCGGCGCCGGAGGGTCCGTACATGTCCGTGCCGGCCGAGTTTTTCTTGGTCACCGAGGGCGGATCCGGAATGGTGTACGTTTTCCAAATCTGCTTTCCGGTAGCGGCATCCAACGCCGCGAGACTTCCTCTGAATGTACAGCACTGATATTTCGGATTCGCGGCTAACATTTCTTCCGAGCCAGAACGCACGCCCACATAAACGCGGCCTGCGTATACTTGCGGCCCACCCGTGATGCCGGCCAGTTTATGTTCGTCAATCTTGGTTTTCCACAACTGCTCGCCGGTTTGCGCGTTCACCGCATACATGTTGGATTGCCCATCGCCGAAATAAGCGGCGAATTGGCCTTGGCCGAAGGGCGCAACCGTGACGGCGGAGCGCACCTGGCTCGAGGCGCGGAATGTCCAATATACGCAGCCTGTTTTGGCGTCGAGCGAGTAGACCGTCCCATTGTTGCTGCCAACGAAAATCCGGCCTCCCACCACAGTGGGCTGACCAAATACCGTGCTGACCGAAGGAAATCCGAACGCCCATTTCACTTTCAACTTCGGAACATCTTCCGCGCGAATTCCCGCTTCGGCGGTGGGCTGCATGCGGCTGTTTACCAGATCGACGCCCCATCCATCCCAACCTTTTAGATTTGCGATGGGCGCCGCGCCGGCGCTGCAAGCATTCGTCTGCGCTGTCTCGACGGAGGCGGCCGGCGTCGGCGACAGGAAATCGGCGATGGCTTGACGTTCGACCGCGCTGAGCGTGGATCCCTGCGCTTTCATGGATCCGGATTCCAGCGCCGTCACAATCGCGCCGTTGGGCACCCACTTGAGCGCTTCGAGCGTCGGCGTGCGGTTGGCTGCGTCCGGTTTATGGCATAGCGAGCAATGTTGTTGGAACAACGTCTGGCCGTCCGGAGCCGCGGGCGGCGGGGCTGCCGCGCAAATCATCAGCAAGGAAAGCAAGCCCGTTAAACAACGCATGTGGGATTATTATAGTCACTTATGACACGCCGCGAAATGTTCAAAAATGCCGCCATTGCCGCCGCGCTGTTTGGCATGCCGGCCCAAAAATTCGCGAAGGCCGCGACGCCGCTACCCGAGGGATCGCTCTTCGAGCGCGATCCGGAAGCCTATTGGACCAAGATCCGCGACGAGCAGTTTCTGCTGCCGCAGTGGCGCGTCTTTCTGCAAAACGGCAGCCTCGGCGTGGCGCCGCGCCCGGTGCTGGATGCGGTGGTGGATTATCTCACCCGTTCCGCCGCGCTGCAGCTCGAAGAATATCCGCGCTGGGGCTACGAAACACTGGACCAGCATCGAACCGAGATGGCCGATTACCTGGGCTGCAAGAAGGACGAGCTGGCGTTTACGCACAATGCCACCGAAGCGCTCAGCATCATCGCCAACGGCATCGATTTGAAGGCGGGCGACGAAGTGGTGATGACGGATCAGGAGCATCCCAGCGGCAAATCCGGCTGGCTGGAAAAACAGGCGCGTTATGGGATCACGGTTCGGGAAGTGAAGATCCCGCTGCCGCCCAAGAGTCCGGAGCAATTGACGGATGTGATGATTTCCGCCATTGGACCTCGCACGAAAGTGCTGTTCTTCAGCGGCATCACCACCACCACGGGGCTTCTGTTTCCAGTGCGGCAAATCTGCGAGGCGGCGCGTGCGAAGGGCGTGATCACCGTGGTGGACGGCGCGCACATGCAGGGTCAAGTGCCGCTGAAGCTCTCCGAATTGGGCTGCGATTATTACGCCGGAAGTCCGCACAAGTGGCTGTTCGCGCCGGCGGGATCCGGAATCCTTTATATCCGGGAAGAGAATCTCGAGAAGCTGTGGCCGCTGGTGGTAACCGCCGGCTGGGACGACAAGAAATTGAAAGCCGCGCGCTTCATGATGATGGGCACCAACAATCGCGCGATTTTTGAGGGCATGCTGGCGGGTCTTCGCTTCCATAAGCAGGTCGGTTCCGAGCGCGTGTACACGCGGATGCATCAGCTAGCCCGGATGGCGCGCGAGAAGGCGGCAGCCACTCCGTATATGGAACTGCTGACACCGGCGGATGACCGGATGTACGGATCGCTGGTGACATTCCAGATGAAAGGCAAAACGGACGAGCAGCTCAAACCGGTGGGCGATATTTTCCAGAAGAACAAGGTCTGGACGCTGTGGGGCCAGCGCGTGCGGCTCTCTGTGCACATTCACACGCGTCCGTCGGATGTGGATTTGTTCTTCAATACGGTGCATGAGGTTTTGGGTTAGCTGGTTTGGGTTCGTTTCTGTATTTTTTGCATGTGCCCGGGTGGTTCGTGACGCATCCGGTGAGTTTTGTGTTTGAATGTGCGGAGAGTTTGCATTCCGGTTCGAGCGTAACAGGAGAGGCAACTGGGCTGCGGGCGTTAGGCCGCTAAGTGGCTGGGTTCGAGGGGAATAGAACGTTCTCCCAGCGGTGATCAGTCGCCGTGATCGTGTGATCGGTGCGGGCACACTACCGAAAATAGGCATCCAGAACTCCGCTAAACTCGTTTCATATGAGACCTCAACCGCAGCGGGCCGTTGTTACCGACGCGTCGGTATCCTCGCTGACATTGCCCGCGGATTCGAAAGAGCGCGCAGGGAAGGTTGCGGAAATCCTGACCGCCTACAGAAAAGCCTTCGACGGTTTTTCCGAAGACGAGCTATTGCTGTTGGACGGGATCATTCTCGATCGCGCTATCAGGAAGCGTTGAGATAAGCGTCACTCGTGACGTTGTCAAGCACCCCGTGTACGGCGACTTAGCGCCAGGGATAGAGGGGCCGCGTCCTACTCTTAGGACAACACGGATAGAGTTCCTTCAATGTTGCAATGGCTGAGTTTTTGTCAAGCATTTAAGCGATGGTCAGGAACTGTGTTGGGTTCGATTAGGGCAGCCATCACTTAAGCCGTGGATCGAATCTAAAGGGCATCGGGGCACTGAATTTGATTCTTGAGAAATCGGGATGCTTGGGGTTCAGCAAGAAATTGCGCTCCTGAGGAACAACAGCTGAGGGCACGGAGAGAACTGCGGTTGCCTTATTCTTAGCCCATCGTGCACCGAGAGCCTTCGTTGATTTTGGCGCTATCGGAGAATTCCAATCCACGGGAAGGTCCGTCTCCTTCAGGGCTTCAATTGCCAACGTGTCCGGAACGACCGCCGCAATTACGACCATGCTTGCGGGAAGACCGGCACTGTTGGCAAGAACCTCCAACGCACATAGAGACGCTGTAGCGGCGCAGTACAGAATCGGGGTCCCTTTGGGATTCCACCTGCCGCCATTCAGGCGGGCGCCGTCGCCGTCGTTCTTAGGATGTTTGGCGTTACAAATTCGGTATACGGTCAATCCGTTACCAGACTCCGTATTCCATTTGACCTAAGACATCGTAAACACGCTTGATGCCGTGTTTTGATGCCAAGAGCGATATAGGCGTTGCAAAATCAAGCGCGCGGATAGGACTCCCCAACCACCGCAGGGCTTCGTCCTCGCTTCCGAGGACTTCGATTGCTCGTTTTGCAACTGTGCCGATCGTGCGCTCAGACTGTTCGATTGGTAGAGATACCGACGCTGAACCAACAAACTTAGAAACACTTTTTTTACGCCTGATCTTCTTGCTGTTAACACTCGATTCAGGGATCTTAAATGAATAAGATGAATCGCGCTGAACGCCCGTCGTCGCTTGCTTCTTAGCCACTGCTTTCACTATAGCCTGCCTGAAAGGTCCTTTGCGTTGTCGCCTGCCTACTTGCCCTTCAAATGGCTAGGAAAAGCAGATCAGCCGATATTTACTGTCCGAATTCTTGATTGAATAGATTTCCCAACGCCGGACTCTTCCGCTTCGCCAAAATCTCCTGAATCCGGCTCCGCACCACTTCGTCCCGGCCATACAACGCAAGCGCCGCCAATGCACCCAATGCGGATTTTTCGCCGTCCTCGGCCAACCGTGTCAGCAAAAACTCAACAGCTTCATCCAGTCGCAGCATTGCCATCGCCAACAGCAATGTTCTGCGCAGCGTTGCCTGCGACGTCGCGTGCCAGGCTTCTTGCAGCAACGGAAATGCCGCAGCCAGGTGCGACTCGCCCAGGGCCAGCGCGGCACGCTCGGCGATCTCCTCCGAGGATTGCAAGAAAGTCGCCACAAATTCCAGCGATTCTGCAGGCGCCAGCCGAAGCAAGCCAGCGAAGCATTCGGCGATCACCTCTTCATCTTTGTCTCCGATCAAGGCCTTGTAGCGCAGCAGCAGGACTCCGGCATGCTGCCCGCTCTCGGAAATCGCCCGGGCCGCTCCGGTGCGAGCCGGGATTTCCGGATCCGCCAATAGCGTCACGCATTCGAGTAACGCGTCGGGATGATTCATCCGCGCCAGGCCTTGCGCACATAATCCGCGAAGCGCGGCGGCGGCATCCACTTTCGGACCGTAACTCGCTTCCATTTGCACGTGACGAACACCGGCCAGGTAAGCCGCCGACGCCGGATGATCCATCGCGGCCAGAGTTTTTGCGATTGCCGTGAGAGCTTTGCATCCGGGATCGCGCTCGGCGGGATTCTTCATCCATTCGAGAAACGCCTCCGCCAGATTCTGGGCCAGTGTCACCGCCTCCAGCCGGCCAACGGTATCGGCTGCGGCGGCGGCCACGTGATTGCTCTTGTGCAGCAGATATGGCGCGAGATGGCGTTTCAGATCGAAGTTTTCCGGAGCATCGCGGATGTCCCGGATCGCCCTTAGCGCGTCTTCGGTGGAAGGACGTTTCGGCACCCCCTCATTATCGCAAGTGTAATCAATCACTTACAATAGAGGTTGTGGCAACTCCCAGCCGAAACTTGAACCTGCACATCCTGGATCTCCTTCGCGTCAAAGGTTCTATGAGGCGTATTGCGCTATGGGTGTCCCTGGCCGTGCTGCCGCTGCAGGCAGCGAGCACGGATCTCAATGTGCTTCTCAAGGGCGTTGAGCAACGATACAATCACGCGAAGACCTTGCAAGTCCAATACAATGAGACGTATACAGTCCAGGGCCAAGCGCGCAAGAGCGAAACCGGAACCCTCACGCTGCGCAAACCAGGGCGGATGCGCTGGGATTACACCGCTCCCGCAGGCAAGCTTTTTCTCTCCGACGGCAAAGACGTCTATCTTTACACGCCGGAATCGCATCGTGTGGAAAAGGAGCCGCTCAAAGCCAGTGAAGACATGCGCGCGCCCGATGGCGTTCCTGTTGGGCAAACTGGATTTCTCCAAGGAGTTCCGCAATTTTGAGCTGAAATCCGAGGGTACTGGCTACGTGGTGGTGGCCAACGCGAAGAGCGACAAGTTGCCCTACACAAAAGTGGAGATGCTGGTGTCGCCGGATTTCGAGATCCGGCGCTTAGTGGTGAACGGGCAGGACGGATCCATCCTGACATTCCTGTTCGACCAAGAGAAACTGAATCCGCTGGTCAACGACGCCCAGTTCAAATTTCAACTTCCTGCCGGCGCGCAGCTTGTTTCGGGGGAGATGACCCAATAATGGCTGAATGGGTGCTGAAATACTCCGATACGCGCGGCGAGGTTCACTCCCAGGTGGCGGAAGCTGTCACGGAAAAAGAACTGCGCGACCGCTACTCGCAGCAGGGCTTTCTGATTTACTCCATCAAGCCGCGGCACGAGATCGCAGGCATGTCGATGGGCGGCGGCCGCAAGAAGAAGATCAACCTGGAAAAGTTTCTGATCTTCAACCAGCAGTTTGTCACTCTGGTGCGCGCGGGTTTGCCGATTCTGAAGGCGCTGGATTTGCTCTCGGATCGTTTGACCGACATGAAGCTTGCGCCGCACATCAAGGCAGTTCGCGAAGAGGTGCGCAACGGATCGCTGCTGTCGGATGCGTTTGCGCGGCAGGGCGTTTTTCCGCCGATCTATGTGACCTCCGTGCTAGCGGGCGAAAAAAGCGGCGCGTTGGGCGAAGTGCTGGATCGCTTCATCACGTATCAGAAGCTCGCCCTGGCGGTGCGCAAGAAGCTGATTTTGTCTCTCGTTTATCCCTGCATCCTGCTGGTGCTGGTGATTTGCCTGATGATATTTCTGATCACGTTCGTGGTGCCGAAGTTCGCGGAACTCTACAGCAGCATGTCCGCAAAATTGCCGGCGGCCACGGAGATCCTGATCGCGGTCGGAACCACGGCGCGCAACTACATCCTATTCGGGTTTGGAGCGGTGGTGATCGCGGCGGTGGCTTTCCGGTTCTGGGCGAAGACCGAAAAGGGCGAAGAGCGGATGGATCGATGGAAGCTGCGCACGCCGGTGCTGGGCGAGATCTGGATCAAATACCAGGTGGCGCAGTTCGCGCGCGTGTTGGGCACATTGTTGGTCGGCGGCATTCCGCTGATGCAGGCGCTGGACACGGCATCGAGTTCGCTCGGCACGCGGCTATTGAAAAGGACCTTGGGAGAAGCCGGCAAGATGGTGAAAGAGGGGCAGTCGTTATCCAGCTCCTTGACCAAGACCAAGATTTTCCCTGGGCTCGCGATCGACATGATTGAAGTAGGCGAATCCACCGGAGCGCTGCCCCAGATGCTGCAAAGCGTCGCGGAGTTTTATGAAGACGACGTGAACACCCGAATGAGCGCGTCACTGGCCCTGATTGAGCCGGCAATCATGCTTTCCATGGGGGCCTTTGTAACATTCGTACTGGTGGCGTTGTATTTGCCGATCTTCTCGTTGGCGGACACATTGAGATGAGGCACTGTCATGTCGGCTAGCGATCGAACGAAACTCGTCACCCCCAGCGAGGAGATCGCGCAAGCGAAGGCTGTCGCTTCGCGTTACCGCTGCGAGTTTGTGGATCTGCGCGAGGTTCGGATTGATCACGATCTGTTCCACTCCGTGCCGGTCGACTTGATGTTCCGCTACAACTTTGTACCGATTCATTCGGTGAACGGACATCTCGATATCGCTCTCGCTGACCCGCGCAATCTCAACTTGATCGACGAGCTTTCGGTGCTGCTGCAGAAAAAGCTCAAGGTCAAAGTTGCTACGCTCTCGCAGATTTCCGATCTCCTCAAGAAAACGGAACAGTCGCAGCGCGTGCTGGAAGAGGTTACCGAAGGCTTCACGCTCGATGTAATGTCGGGCGACGAGGAGAATCAGGAAGAAACTCTCTCCATCGACAAGCTCACCGCCGATAGCGCCATCGCGCCGGTGATCAAGCTGGTGGACACCACCATTTTTAACGCCCTGGAGCGGCGCGCGAGCGATATCCACATCGAGACGCGCGACCAGGAAGTGGCCATCAAATACCGCATTGACGGCGTGCTGCATTACGCGATGCCGCCGATTTCCAAGGACTGGCACTCCACCATCATTTCGCGCGTAAAGGTGATGAGCGAGCTCGATATCGCCGAGCGCCGCATCCCGCAGGACGGCCGTTTCCGCGTGCGCTACAAAACGCGCCTGATCGATTTCCGCGTTTCCATCATGCCGACCATTCATGGCGAAGACGCCGTGCTGCGCGTGCTGGACAAAGAATCGATGAGCGAGAAGTTCGCCAAGCTGTCGCTCGATGTCGTGGGTTTTTCCGAGAACGATCTGGTCAAGTTCCGGCGCTACATCAAAGAGCCATATGGAATGGTGCTTGTGACGGGTCCCACGGGGTCCGGCAAAACCACCACGCTCTATGCAGGTGTGAGCGAGATCAAGAACGACGAAGACAAGATCATCACCATCGAAGATCCGGTGGAGTATCAGATCAAGGGCATCACGCAGATTCCCGTGAACGAGAAGAAAGGGCTGACGTTCGCGCGCGGATTGCGGTCCATTCTGCGTCACGATCCGGACAAGATCATGGTGGGCGAAATTCGCGACCAGGAGACGGCGCAAATCGCGATCAACGCCGCGCTCACAGGCCACCTGGTGTTCACCACCGTCCACGCCAACAACGTGCTCGACGTGTTGGGCCGGTTTCTCAACATGGGCGTGGAGCCGTACAATTTTGTGTCGGCGCTGAATTGCATTCTGGCCCAGCGGCTGGTGCGCATCATTTGCGAACATTGCAAAGTTCCGGTTCAATATCCGGATTCCTACCTGATTGAAAGCGGATTGAATCCGGACGAATGGCGCGACGTCACGCTGTATGAAGGTCCTGGCTGTTTTGAGTGCGGCGGCACTGGATTCCGCGGACGAACCGCTATCCATGAATTGTTGGACCTGAGCGAGCACATCCGCGAAATGATTCTGGACAAGCGGCCGGCTTCGGAGATCAAGCGAGTGGCGCGCGATGAAGGCATGACGTTCCTGCGGGAATCGGCCATCAATAAGGCGCGCAGCGGAGTGACTACGCTGAAGGAGATCAACAAGGTGACGTTCATCGAATAACGCCACTCCGCCGCTATGACTTCGCTCGCCAATTTACTAAAAGACCCTCCGCCGACGCATGCGTTCGAATTGTCGGAGGCCGGCATTGCGTTCGCGCGCGTCAACGAGCCCAAGGAAGCGAACTTCCAGGCGTTCGATCCGGGGGTACTGCTGGTATCGCCCGCGCACGACAATATTCATCAGCCGGAGAAGGTACAGGATTTGATTGGGGCGATCGCGCCGCCCAATGGTCATCGCAAGCGTCGTGCCGCTTTGATTCTGCCGGATTATTGCGCCCGCATCGCGGTGCTGGACTTCGACAATTTCCCGGCCGATCCTGTGGAACAGCTTGCGCTGCTGCGCTTTCGCATGAAGAAGAGCGTGCCATTCGACGTGGATTCCGCCATTGTCAGCTATGTCGCGCAGCCGCGAAAAAAAGACAAGGAAAAGATTGAAGTGCTGGCGGCTTTCATGTCCGCGGAAATCGTGGGACGCTTCGAGGCTCCATTTCGCGCTCAGGGCTTTCAGCCGGGCATGGTAACCACATCGTCACTGGCCGCTTTGAATCTGATGCAGCCGGAACAGGTGACCATGCTGGTGAAACTCAGTAATCGGATTTTGTCCGTGCTGGTGCTGGACGGAAGCGTGATTAAACTGGCGCGCTGCGTGGAGATGGATGCCGGCCGGCCGGAGGAGATTGAAACCGTTCTGCATCCCACTGTCGCGTACATTGAAGACGAACTCAAAGCCAAGCCGCAGCGGATTTGGCTGTGCGGATTCGGAACCGAGAGCGAGGATTGCGCCGAGCGCTGGCAATCCGAATGGGGCGTGACCGTGGAACCGTTGCGCGCACGTTTCGGAACGCCCGGCGCGAATAACGCTGGGCTGCTGGGCTACCTGGAATCGGTGGCAGGATAACGGACAGAGATATAACAATATGGCGATTCAAGTTCCCATCAATCTCGCGACCGAGCCGTTTCGACGCGATCGTCCGGTGCTGGTTGCCACCGCGGCTCTCGGCGTACTGCTCCTGATTTTCCTGGGGCTCGAGGTGAAAACGATTGTGTCCCAGCGCCGGGAAGGCGCGGCCATCCACGTCGTCATCAATCGTCTGAACACCCAATTGCGCGGTATCACCAACGAACAGGCCAAGCTGAATGCGCTGCTGCGGCGTCCTGAGAACGCCGAAGTGATGGAGCGCAGCCTCTTCTTGAATTCTTTGATCGACCGCAAGGCCATCAGTTGGACCAAACTCTTCGCCGATCTGGAAAAAGTGGTGCCGTACAACGTCCGGCTGGTCTCGGTGCGATTGCCGGAAGTGGATTCGGACAATCGAGTACTTTTGGATATGGTGGTGGGCGCCAAAGAGCGTCCGGAACTGCTGGAGTTGGTGACGCGTCTGGAGGCAGCGCCGCAGTTCGGCGAGACCAACGTGCAGAGCAGTACGCCGCCTTCTCAAACCGATCCTCTGTATCGTTATCACGTGGTGGTTTCCTATGCTCAAAAACTTTAGCTGGAATGTGTGGCCTCCGAACAATGCGGCCGCGCTGCTGCGGCTAGGCGTAGGAGTATTGCTGGCGGCGAACCTGGTGGCCGGCTATTTTGTTCTGCGGCCCATCGGAGGATCGCCCGACGAATTGCGGCAACAGGCCCTGGAGATGCGTGTGCAGATTCACCAGCAGCAGAACGCGCTGGATCGAACGCGGCTGCTGTCGGGAAAGGTGGAAATCGGACGCGGCGAGGGCGATGGATTCATGAAGAAGTATTTTCTGCCCCGCCGCACAGCCTACTCGGTAATCCTGGCGGAGTTGAATCAGATTGCAAACGATGCCAAAGTGACTCCCAAAGAGGGCGCGTACTCGTGGATGCCTGTCGAAGGCAGCGACAATCTCGAAATGATGCAGATCACGGATAACTTTGAGGCCACCTACGAGAATCTCATCCGGTTTGTGAACATGATCGACAAGGCCGACCGTTTGCTGATTATCGAAGGCCTGAACGCCACACCGCAACAGGGCGGCGCGAAGTTGAACATCATGATGAAGCTGGACACATTTGTGGTGCAGGACGGTTCCGCGCAATGAATTTGATGCCGGCCAAACTCGGAGCCGAGCCGAAGAAAGTGGCGGTGGTGGTGGTGCTGATGGCCATCGCGGCGTACTTTTACATCTCGAATCGTAATTCGGGAGGGACGGATGCTCCAAGCATTGTTCCGGCCCCTGCGAGCCATCCGGCGGCAACGCAAAGAGCGGCAGTGAGGCCGCGCGCCGGGGCACAGGGCAAGAACACGGGCGGCGGCAATCCCAGGGAGTTCCGGCCCTCCATGCGGCCACCGAAAGGCGTGGAGCCTTCTTCCGTTGATCCGACGCTGCATCTGAATGCTCTGGCAAAGTTGCAGGAAGTGAAGCTGGAGCCGACGGTGCGTTCGCTCTTTGAAATTTCCGCGACACCTCCACCGACTGCCGCCCAAATGAAACTGGCGGCAGAGCCGGCACCGATCAAGCCCGCTTTCGTCCTGATCGGACCTAAACCTCCACCACCCGATCCACCGCCGCCTCCCACGCCGCGCGCTCCGGCCATTCCGCTCAAGTTCTACGGCTTCGTCAATCCCGCACGGCCGGATGTGAAACGCGCATTCTTCATGGATGGCGAAGAGATCGTCGTCGCCGGTGAAGGGGACGTGATCAAGAAGCACTACAAGATTCTGCGGATCGGCGTGAATTCGGCCGAAGTGGAAGACACCCAGTTCAAGGGCGACAACACCAAACAAACTCTGCCGCTCGAAACGGAGCTGCAAGGATGAAACGGCGCAACGAATCCGGATTCGCGATGCTGCTGGTGTTCCTGCTCGCGGCAGCCATCGCGATCAGCCTGTATATGGAAATGCCGCGCGTTGCGTTTGAATCCCAGCGCCAGCGCGAGCACTTGCTGATTTCGCGGGGCGAACAATACAAACGCGGCATCCAGCTCTTCTATCGCAAGTACCACACGTATCCGCAGAATCTCGACGATCTGGAAACCACGAAGAACATGCGCTTCCTGCGGCGGCGCTACAAAGACCCGATGACGGGGAAAGACGAGTGGCGGCTGATCCATGTGGGTCCGGGTGGACAGTTGACCGATTCGTTGGTGCAGCCGGCCAATCCGCTGCAATCGGATAAAGACAAAGACAAGACCACTGCCGACAGTTCTCAGCCTCAGAATGGAACAGCCGGGAACGGCGCGCCGGCCATCGACCCGGCAACCGGGCAGCCCGTGAATCCGGGGCTCAACATGGCCATGCGGCGGCCGAGCGATCGCCCAATCGGCGCCGGTCCGGAGCAGACGCCAGCGCCGGATTCCGATCCGAATCAACCACAGCCGCAGCCACAATATCCGGTACAGCCTGGGCAACCGCAATATCCGGTGCAACCGGGTGCGCCCCAGTACCCGGGCCAACCTGTTCAGCCGGGACAACCGGTTCAACCGGACCCGTCGCAGCCCACTGCGCCACCGCAGTATCCAGGCCAGCCGGGTGTGCCACAGTATCCGGGGCAGCCGGGGCAGCCGCAGTATCCGGGGCAGCAGCCTGGGCAACCGGCTTATCCACTGCCGCCACCTCCGGGAAGTGCGCCCGGCGCGGGAAATCCCCTACAACCGGCGCAGCCCTATAATCCAAACCAACCGTATAATCCGAATCAACCATACAATCCGAATCAGCCGTCGCAATTCGCTCCGCAACAGGGCAGCTTCGGCGCCGCAACTTCAGGAGCGCAAAACCAAGCCACCAGCTTGATCAACTCTATCCTGACGACGCCGCGTCAACCTCCGTCGAGTATGGGTCTGCAAGGCGGAGGCACCGGGCTCGCTGGAGTGGCAAGCAAGGCGGCGGGCGTGGGAATCCACATCATCAACGATCGGAAGAAATACAAGGAGTGGGAGTTTGTCTACGACATCAAGAACGACAAGACCACAGGTGTCGGACAGATGATGCAACAGCAGCAGAACATGATGCAGGGCAATCCGGCGGGTGGACTTGGCGCACAACCCAACAGCGGATTTAGCAACGGCGCGTCTCCAACACAAACGCCGACGACGCCCCCGACACAGCCTACCAGCCAGCCGAATCAGTAGAAGTCAGATAAACATCTCTTCGTCGCTAGTGGCCTGCGCGACGCTGGGACGATCACCTCGCGAGAGGAACTGCAACGCTGCACGCAGGCCGGCGGTCACGCCGTTAATTTCGCGCAGCGGACGCATGATTCCACTGTGCAGCAGCGCCACGGTTTCGTGGGCCCGGCTGAGCGTGTCATCCAGGACCAACTCCACGCGATCCATCTGGACCTTGGCGCGGGACGTGGCATCGCTCACCACTTCCTCCACCATGGCCAGTTGGTTCTTAGTGGAATCCAGCACGTCGTTCGCTTTGGAAGTGATCTCGGCGATCTGCTTCCGGCTGAGCTCGACGGTGGCTTGGGTGGTTGCCACCAGCGATTCCACTTTCGGGACCAGGGGCGTGATTTTGTCGTGAAGCTCCTTGGTTTTCTTACTGACAGCCACAAGCATTCCCGCTTGAATCGAAAGAGCGACGGCGGAGATGATGACGAAGGCCGTCATGACGTAGAGCAGCGTGGTCTGGTCCATAGTGAAACCCTCGTGTAGATCTTTTCGCTAATCAGATTCCTTCGGTAACGTCGCCCGGAGCAGTGCTGACGGCCTCGCGATATGCCTGCTTGCCGGCTTCCACCGCGGCGCTCAAATGATCCTTCTGGCGCGTGACGGCGGATTTGCCTTTTTCCATCGCATCCACGGCGCTATCGCGCAGCTCGGTGGAACGCTTCTTCAGGAATTCCTTGCCTTCATCCGCCTTGGTGAGCAGAAGATCGCGTGTTTCCGCTCCGGCCTTGGGCGCGAAAAGCAAACCTGCCGCTACGCCCAGTCCCAGCCCCAAAAAGAAATACGAAAACTTGTTATCGTCTTCCATTACGTCCCCCTACTCTTTACAATAGCAGCCTCCCAATCTGTTAGTGTTCCATTGAGTGGCGAAGCGTACGACAAAGCTGCTGGATCAGGAATCGCTCCTGAACTACGCCCTTCGGCTGTTGGGTGGACGCGCTTATTCCATGGGAGAACTGCGCGAAAAAATGCGGCCGCGAGCCGAGCAGGCGGAAAGCATCGACGCAGTGATCGCAAAGCTCAAAGAATCCGGGTATCTGGATGACAAGAAGTTCGCCGAGAACTATGCGGCAGCTCGTTTAGAGAATGAAGGATTCGGCAAGATGCGCGTGTTGCGCGACCTTCGGCAGCGCCGAGTGGCTCCCAAACTGGCGGAGCAGGTAACGGAGCGCACGTTCAAATCCACGGATGAAACAGAGTTGATAGAGGCCTTCCTGAAGCGCAAGTATCGAGGCAAGGACCTTGGCCCTTTTTTGAAAGAGCCGAAGAATCTCGCGGCCGCTTACCGGCGTTTGCGTTATGCGGGTTTTTCGTCCGGAGGATCCATCCGGGTGCTCAAGCGTTATGCGAGTCGGGCGGAAGAGTTGGAGGGTCTCGAAGGGGAAGGTGCAGAGGGTTAGCCGAGGATTCCGCGGAACTTGGGATTTTCATAGCCCGGAAAAACGGCGCTCAGATTCGGATTGCCCATGTGACGGGCAACGAGTTCGCCTAAGACATCGCGAAAATCGGTGGTCAGGTTGAGGTCGCGGCCTTCGTAGAGTTGCGAATCGTCCGCCGAGTCCCGGCCAATCGCCATAAATCTTGCCGCCCTGGACGTCGCCGCCCAGCACGAACATCACGTTGGCGTGGCCGTGGTCGGTTCCGCGATCGCCATTCTCGCGCACGGTCCGGCCGAACTCGGACATCGTGACAACGGTCACATCGTCCATGCGATCGCCCAGGTCTTGATAGAGCGCCGCGAGCGATTGGCCGAATTCCAGCAGGTTGTTATCGAGCTGGCGCGACTCATTCACGTGCGTGTCCCAGCCGCCCACTTCGGCGAACGCAACTTCGATTCCGACATCCGCTTTGATCAGGCGCGCAATCTGCTGCAGGTTCTGGCCGAATTTTCCGCCTGGATATTTCGCGCCGTTGGCCGGCGTGTAGCTCTGCTTTTGGATGCTCTGCATGATCTTCACGGCGCTGAAAGTCTCGCGGCCGGTTCCGTGCAGAACCGTGTCGAGCGAATGGTCGTACATGCTCTCGAACGTTGCGGCGGATTTCTGATCGCGCACCTGAAAGTCGTTCAAGTTGTTGACCGCGATCGCGTCGTTATGCCCGCGCAGCGTGCGCGAGAGGCCGGAGCCTAAGCTGACGGCGCGCAGCGGCGAGACGGTGCCGGTGGGCTTCAACAATGCCCGATTCATCCAACCGTCCGAAGTTGCTTTCAACCCCGGCGTGCCGGATTCCATGTAATCCTGCGCATCAAAGTGCGAGCGCGTGGGATCGGGCGAGCCGACGGCATCCACAATCGCCAGATGCCGCGCATCGAACATTGGTTTGAGCGACGCGAGTGACGGATGCAAGCCGAAGAAGCCATCGAGATCCACGGCGGATGTTGCCGTGCCATCGGGTTTCGGAATCGCGATCGACGGACGAAGCTGGTAGTAACGTGATTCGCCGAACGGCACCACCATGTTGAGACCATCCACTGCGCCGCGCTGGAAAATGGCGATCAGAATTTTCTTGCGACGGGTGCCGGAGGCGTCCGCTGCATAAACGGATCGCGAGAGCCAGGCCGGGATCGTTCCCACCCCGAAGATCGCCAGCGCTGAATTCTTGAAAAAATCCGTCTCGATGTCATGATTACCTTCTTTGGAAATCCGGCGAACCGATCACCAGGCCCGCCACCAGCGCCGGCGTCTTCTGCTTCTGGTCAAGCAAGCGCCTTGTTGATGGCGGCCCGCGTTTGCGGCGAAGCGTTGCGATACATCAGCGTTTTCGCCACCATCTCCGGATTGCTCCCGAACCGGCGCGTGTCCACTTTTACGCCCAATACTCCATTTTTAGCAAGCTGCAGCGCGAAATTCATCCGATTGAGCAGCGCCGCCGAGCTGACCCATTCCGAATTCAGGTTCGAATATCCAGTCGGCTCCTGCTTGCGATACAGCGGCTCGCCCAGATTCCCCACCTGATTGGCCAGCGCCCAGGCATCCGTGACATCGGCGCCCAACGCGCGCACGGAGCTTGCCACCATCTCAAACGGAGTTTTCAATTTTGCGCGATACGCGCCCTGCGACCAAAACTCCTTCGAATCCAGCATGGTCTTCATCACTTGCGCGGATGTCGCCATCCGATGCCAGGAACGTTTGCGCCATTTTTTCCACCAGCGCGTCCGGCGGATTGTCGGCGACAAAGCGCTGGGCCAGTTCCTGCGAGATGAAATGCGCCGTGGATGGATGCGTGGCCAGAATATCCAGCACCTTCTCGCCATCGTCCATGCCGCCGCCGGCTGGGATCACATGGCCGAGCACCACCTTCTCGCCTTTATCGTGCAGCTTGTCGTTGTAGAAGAATCCGCCGCCTTTGCGCGGCTCGAGCAGGGTCCAGCCGGTGAAGCAGCGCGCAACTTCCGTTACATCCTGCTGCGTATAACCGCCGTTCACGCCGAGCGTGTGCAGCTCCATCAGCTCGCGGCCGTAGTTTTCGTTCAGGCCGCGCTTTACTTTGCGGTTCTTGTTGTTCGCATCCAGGTCCGGCCGTACCGATTGGAAATTATCCAGATAGAAAAGCATCGCCGGACTTTTGGCGGTGGCCTGCAGCAGATCGCGGAATTTGCCCAGCACGTTGGGGCGAATGGCATCGCGCTCATATTCGGGAATCAGAAACCGGTCCGCGCCCTTTTCGTAAAACACGTTGAAGTGGTTGAACCAGAAATCGTCCAGCTCTTCGGCTAACTGGTGATTGCTTTCGATGGCGCGGAGCAGCTTCGATTCCAGCAGATCGTACGACACCACTTGCTGCGGGGCGTTCAGAAGCAGGATGGTCCGCCGGACTTCGGTCGGCGCGGCGTTAAAAAGCTGCTGACGCTGCGGGCGCGGCATGGCGATCAGCATTTCCTCCATCTTGCCGGCCGGCATGGCTTCCAGCAGTTCGCGTTTTTTATCCGGAGTGCCTGAGCGTAGCGTTACGATCTCAGTTGGCTCCAAAACCTCATCGAGTTGGTGGACCGGTTCCAGGTCCGCGGCGTCTTTGTCCGTCTCCAGGCCCTTCTTGGCTTTGTAGCGGGCTATCAATCTCTCAACCGTTGCGCGCAGGATCGGATCGTCCGGCAGCGGCTGCTTTCCGTTCGCGATGGCTTTGATCAACTGCGGTGGCGGATAATGCTGCACGGTTTCCATCGGAGTCATGCGCAGCGATTCCAGCGGCTGCAGCTGTACTTCCAGGGCGGCGTTCTCTTTGACTCTGCTCCGGATGAAGCTGTTGGTCGATCCACTTCTTGAGCCCGATCTTCTTCAGCCGCTCCACATCGCCCGGGCGTGGGCCGAACGTCAGCCGATCGAGCGCGTGCAGGACCTGATCGTCCTTGCCCAGTTTTTTCTGGAAGAGCTTGTCCGTTTTGGGGGGCTTCACCGATTTCGGGGACGAGACGACGGGCAAGACCATTGCCAGAGCCCCGATTAGGAAAAAGCCAAGTCTCACTATTATTTAAACGTCAAACGCCGGAAGAAGTTTACAGTCCACTTTTTTCACTTGACAATGTACTATAAGACTAATACACTAGAACTGGAGATGGTAACAGCAAGCCAATCCGGGCCCAACCAGCGAAATGGCTTCGTTTTGAAATTGGACCTGCGCAGCGGTGTGCCGGTATACCGGCAGATTATCGATCAGGTGCTCGGCGGCATCTCGACTGGCGGTCTCAGACCCGGCGATCAACTGCCCACGGTGCGGCAACTCGCGGTGGATCTCGCGATCAATCCGAACACGGTGGTTCGGGCTTACCGGGAACTGGAAATCCGGGGCGTGCTGGCGACCCAACAGGGAACCGGCACATTCATCACGGACAAGCAGCCCGAGAAAAATGAACTGGAGCGGCAGCGCCGCGTAGGACAGCTCGCGGGCGAGCTGCTGGCGAGAGCGGGAGCCGAAGGAATCACGTTGCAAGAGCTGCTCGATTATTTCAACGAGCTGCAGAGCGAACAGAATAGGAGAACTTGAGCCATGGCATTTCCAATGTTATTGATTAAACCTACGAGCGGAATCGGCGGACGAATGGGAGGCGCGCAGATCAGCTCCATCGGCTTGGCGGTATTCGTCATCTGCCTGGCCATTGGATTCGGACCGTCGGTCTACTACAACAATCCGGCGCCTATAGTAATTGGAGCGGCGATCGGTCTCTATTTCCTGTTCGCAATCAAAGTGGCGGAGCAGTGGCAGAAGGCCGCGGTGCTGCGGTTAGGGCGCTATACCGGCCTACGAGGTCCTGGAATGTTCTTCATCGTTCCGGTGATCGATTCGATCAGCCTCTATGTGGACCAGCGCGTGCGCGTGACCGATGTCAAAGCGGAATCGGCGTTGACGCGCGACACCGTGCCGGTGAACGTGGACGCCATCATCTTCTGGCTGGTGTGGAACGCCGAGAAGTGCATTCTGGAGGTCTCGGATTTCGATCAGGCCATCATGATGAGCGCGCAAACGGCGCTGCGGGAATCCATCGGCCGGCATGACCTGGCGCAGATGATCACCGAGCGCGAGCTACTGGGCAAAGAGCTGCAGCGCATTTTGGACGAGAAGACCAATCCGTGGGGCATCACGGTGCAATCCGTCGAGATTCGCGATGTGCACATCCCGCAGGCGCTGGAAGACGCGATGTCGCGCCAGGCGCAGGCGGAGCGGGAACGGCAGGCGCGTATCATCCTGGGCACGGCCGAGACCGAGATCGCCGGCAAGTTCGCGGAAGCTTCCATGATGTACGTAAATAATCCTGTCGCCCTGCATCTGAGGGCGATGAACATGCTGTATGAGGCCATTAAGGAAAAGGGAGCGACGGTGATTGTACCGTCCAGCGCTGTGGAAACAATGGGCTTAGGCGGTTTGTTGGGTACCACTTCGTTCGTCGGGCCGAAACAATAGTAACTACTGGGCCGAAGCTCTGTAATAAACAAGTAGAAGCCTCGTCTTTAGAGATGAGCCAAGCAGGAGAAATGCGATGAACAGATTCTTGGAAGGCATATTCGTAATCGGTTGTTCGGTGGTGGGGTTCGGGATGGGCGCACCGGAAGGCAGCGGCATCCGGAACGCCGTGAACTGTTCGGTGCAGCTCATCGGCTTCGCTAACGACGACATCGCATCGCACACCGAGAACTTCAGCGTCCACCTGGCGCAGGCCAAGGCTCAAGTTGTCGGCAATTTGCTCTCGAGCAATCTTCTTTTTATAAAATGAGGCATGGCCTCAGGAGTTCTGGGCGTAGCGACGCCGGAAGAAATTGCGAAGTACGAACCGGTGATCGGGCTGGAGGTGCATGTCCAGCTCAACACCCGCACCAAGATTTTCTGTAGCTGCGCCACCGGCTTCGGCGCGCCGCCTAATACCAACGTTTGCCCGGTCTGTTTAGGCCATCCCGGCGCCCTGCCGGTATTGAATGGCCGCGCGCTGGAGATGGCCATCCAGGCGTCGCTCGCGATGCAGTGCACCGTGAATTCCTTTTCGCGATTCGCGCGCAAAAACTATTTTTATCCCGACCTGCCCAAGGGCTACCAGATTTCGCAATACGATCAACCGCTGGCCGAGCACGGCGAGCTGGAAATTACCGTGGATGGCGTGAAGAAGACCATCGGGGTGACGCGCCTGCACATGGAGGACGACGCCGGCAAGAGCATCCACGACGGCTTCAAGGATTCCGACCGCTACACCTACGTGGATCTCAACCGCAGCGGCACGCCGCTGATTGAAATTGTGAGCGAGCCGGATTTGCGGTCGTCCGAAGAAGCTTATCAGTATCTGACGGAGCTGAAGCAGGTGATGCAGTATGTCGGCGTCTCGGAGTGCGATATGGAAAAGGGCCAACTGCGCTGCGACGCCAATGTGTCGGTGCGGCTGAAGGGCGCGGAGAAATTCGGCACCAAGGCGGAGGTGAAGAACCTGAATTCGTTCCGGTTCGCCAAGATGGCGCTGGATTACGAAATCGGGCGCCAGGTGGCGTTGCTTGAAAGCGGCGGCCGGGTGGAGCAGGAGACGCGTTTGTACAACGTCGGCCACCGGCGAAACCGTGAGCATGCGCAGCAAGGAACACGCGCACGATTACCGCTATTTTCCGGAGCCGGATCTGGTGCCGCTGCGGGTGAGCGAAGCTTGGCTGGCGCGCATCCGGGAAACGATGCCGGAGCTTCCGCGCGAGAAACGCGAGCGGCTCGGCAAGTTCTTGAGCAGCTATCAAGTCCAAGTTTTGACCGCTACACAGCTGGTGACGGACTATTTTGAGAAGGCAAGCGAGTGTCTCTGGCGATCCGCAAGGGACCGCCAATTGGATCATCACCGAAATTATGGGCTTGCCGGACGGTTTCGAGAAAGTGCCGCCGGAAGCCACGGGCGCGCTGCTCAAAAAAATCAACGAGCGCGAAATCAGCGGCAAGATGGCCAAGGACATCTTCGCCAAAATGCTCGCGACCGGAAAATCTCCGCAAGAGATTATCGATAGCGAAGGCTTGCGGCAGATCTCGGACACCGGCGCGCTGGAAAAGATTGTCGACGAAGTGCTCGCGGCCAATGCCAAGCAGGTGGAGCAATACAAATCCGGGAAGACCACCGTGATTGGTTACCTGGTGGGCCAAGTGATGAAAGCGAGCAAGGGGCAAGCGAATCCCGCGGCGGTGAATGAGTTGCTAAAGGCGAAGCTGGGTTGAAAGGCACCGACTCCCTTACGGTCGCGGTTCGGTAACGACTCCTTCCGAGCCGCGACCGTAAGGGAGTCGGTGCTTTTACTGACCTGCGCTGGACGCCACCAATTGCGGACTTGCTTTTCGGCCCGTGGTTCCCACGCCGAATTCGATTGGCCCGGATCCCTGCACGCCTTGCACGGAGATTCGCCACATTCCGACTTCCGGTTTGGGCAAGTGGAATTCCTGCGGATTGGTTTTCGATCCAGAGTAGCCGGTGGTATCCGCATACCAAGCGTAGTGGCGGCCGCTGGGACTCACCAGGTGCAGGTCCAAAGAATCGTTGGCGCCGGGCCAGGTGAGACTGACCTCGAACATCTTCGCGCCCTTAGGAACTACAACCACTTCGCTCCACCAGGCCGCTACGGAAACTTGTCCTGAGAACTGCTGGTCGAAGGATTTTCGCGCCAGGGCCGTCGCACCGCCTGTGTGCCGATCGCGGCAGTTGCACAGCGGTGATGCGTTCGACGAAACCACCGTCCGATTGACCGCGCGCGAGGAATCCGGCAGGTCCTGAAATTGGAACGGCACGCTGGGCGATGAAATCGCCACTGCGCGCGTCACGCTGACGTGCACGTGATAACCGCCGCCTTCGCCCAACGTGTAGCCGCTGTTGCCCACCGTGGCAAGCGCTTGCCCCTGCTCCACCCTCTGCCCGTTTTCCACGACGAACGATCCGGTAGCGAGATGCGCGTAGTGACTAAACTCGCCATTGCCATGATCGATGGTGACGTAATTTCCGAAGCTGCGATGATAGTGATCCTGCGCCAAGCCGAGATCGTGCGTGTAAGCGATGCCGCCCTTCATGGCTACAATGCAGCGGCCGGATTGCGGCGCGATATCGAAAGCGTGCAGCGCGTTGCCCCAGTGCGAGAACGTACCATGCGGACCTTGTGTGATCACCCAAGGCTCGCCCGCCGCGGTGGGCAGTTTGTAACCCTCCGTCGCGATCACAAAAGGCATGGGCCGGCTCATGCGCTGATCGGGATTCTCTACGATCACCAGATATTCGTTCGCAGGCAATCCCGGATAATGCACGGTGAGCTTGTTCGGAGCGACCTCGCGCGGCTGAAGACTGGCCAAGTAGGTCCAACCGCCAGAAGGCGTGTACTGCGCGATGAGTACCAGCGGGTTCGCTTGAAAATTCTTCCCCAGCACAGTGAAGTCGATTTCCTGCGCGCGCACGCCGGACCAGGTTACGCCTGTCACGGTGGGTCCGCCGGAGTCGGTATCGGCAGCGATCTGGAATCCACGCGAAAACAGCGGGCGGCCATTCGAAAGTACGCGAACGGTCCAGTTGCCCGGCTGTGAGGCTGGCGGAAATCCGGCTACCGGGAGTTGCGATGTGAAGCAGACCTCCGTAGTACTCGGGAGCTCTCCGTACTCTGCCGAGTTGGAAACCACGCCGGCTGGATCCAGCCATTCGACTCGAAGTTGGTCGCCGGCTTGCACCTGCCGGGCCTGGAACCACAGGAAAACCTGGCGATCGGTCGGCTGAAACACGCCTACTGCCTTTGGAACGCGGCAGGAATCCTCGCTCACCGAGGCCGCAACACGGCTGTCTTTTATGGCAATTGCTCCGGCAGAACGAGCCAGGACAAGGATCGAGCAGGCAAGTAGGACTCGAACACGCACTTAAGCACTTTTCGACCGATTGGCGGCCGAACTTGAGCGAGGAAAATTGCTTAGAAAATTGACCTTAGAGGGTGAAAAGCAGAAACCAAAAAGGCACCGACTCCCTTACGGTCGCGGCTCGGAAAGAGGATTCGTATTTTGAAGTCGGCGCCTTTTGCTAGCGGCACTCTTTGTGGATGGCTTGGAGGGCCCGCTCCAACCCATCGCGGTGCACCACTACGCTGATGGTCAGTTCGCTCGACCCTTGCGCAATCGCGATTATGTTCACATCTTTGTGAGAGATAGAACTGAAGATTCGGCCGGCCAAGCCGGGAGTTCCGCGCATGCCTTCGCCGACGATCGCCAGCAGGCCGACGTTTTCATCCACTTCGATGGGATGCAGATAGCCGTGCGTTAATTCCAGCGCGAGATCGGACTCAAGCGACTTCATCGCCACGCCCAGCTCCTCTTTTCGAACCAGGAAGCAAAAACTCTGGCGGTAACTGGAGCTGGTGAAGGCCAGCACTTCGGCGTTCGCGTCGGCCAGCGCTTCGAGCGCGCGCGACATCAGCCGGGCGCTGCTCACGGCGGAACTGGCGGGCTCCATGGAAATGAGCGCGACATTGGACATCGACGTTACGGCGCGCGGCCCGGGCGGCGCTTCCATTTTGGAGACGATGCGCGTACCGGGATGCGCCAGATTGAAACTGTTCTTGCTCCACACCGGAATCTGGCGTTCGATCAGCGGCGCAAGGGTGCGCGGATGCAAAACCTTCGCTCCGTTGTAAGCCAGCTCGGCCGCCTCGCTGTAGGTCACGGTGTCGAGCACACGTGCGTCGGGAACCAGGCGCGGATCCGCGCTCATGATTCCATCCACGTCGGTCCAGATCCAAAGTTCGGACGCATCCAGTGTAGCGGCAAGAATGGACGCGGAATAATCTGAGCCGCCGCGTCCTAGCGTGGTGGGGCGGCCATCGAGGGTGGCGCCGTTGAACCCGGTGACCACCGGAATCGTGCCCTGTGCGAGCAACGGCCGCAGGATTGTTTCCGCCTTCTTCCGCGTGTCATCCATCATCGGCGTAGCATTGCCAAATACAGCGTCGGTTACAATCACCTCCGCTGCGTTGATGTCCTGGGCCGGAACTCCAGCGGATTGCAGGTAGCGGGAAATCAGCAGAGCCGAGAGGCGCTCGCCGATCGCGATGGCTTCATCCACAGAGCGCGGTGGGCGTTCGCCCAGCATCAACATGCCGTGGGCGATACGGCGGAAATCCGCGACTAGCACCCGGATGCCCGCGGTTGTGGTTTCGCGCAGCTCGCCCGAGAGCAATTGATCGCAAGCTTCGAAATGCCTCTGCGCCAAACGTTCCAGGTTGGTTTCTATTCCCGCTTCGTCGCCGGCTTCCGCGTGGCGCAGCGTGTTCAGCAACAGGTCGGTCACTTGCGACATGGCCGACACCACTGCGATCACCGGGCGCTGCTCCTTTTGCGTACGGCAAATTCCGGCCGCTACTTGGATCCGCTCGGCGGAGCCCATGCTGGTGCCGCCGAATTTCATCACCAGGAGATTGTTCATCTATTGGGTTCTTTCCTTGCCATTGGAAGTCCGGCCGCGAATGATTTTCAAGACAGCCGCTTCCACTTCGTCCACGCTCAAGCCGGTGGTATCCACGTAGATGGCATCGGGGGCTTGGACCAGGGGAGATTCGGGGCGCGTGCGATCCCGCTGATCGCGCTCGTTGATTTGTCGGGCGACCTCGCCTGCCGGTAGCGCGGATTCTCCGGCGCGCCGCTCCACGCGCACTTCCGGATGCGCGTCCAGAAATATTTTGACGGTGGCGTCGGGAAAAACCACGGATCCGATGTCGCGGCCTTCCATCACCACGGAGGCGCTCTCGCCGATCTCGCGCTGCTTGGCCACTAGCGCCCGGCGCACCGCGGGGACCTGCGAGACTTTGGAGGCAGCTTCCGAAATCTCCGGCTCGCGAATCACATCCGTAACGTCTTCGCCGTTGAGCAACACGCCGTTGGTGCCTGGCACGAATTCAATGCGTGCTTCATTGGCGAGCTGCTCCAGCCGGTGCATGTCGGAAAGCGCAACGTTGGTACGCACCGCCCACAGTCCGACGGCGCGATACATGGCTCCGGTATCGATATAGAGATAGCCAAGTTTTTCGGCGATGCGGCGTGCGATGGTGCTTTTGCCGGCGCCGGCCGGGCCATCAATGGCGACAGTGATTCGCTTGGTCAAATATTATGAAAGCACATGCACGAGGGTTGTTTCCGCGCCATGGAGTCCGGCGCAACTTTGATTACGGCTAGCCGGCGGCTGGCTCGCGTTCTGACGGGCGAGTTTCACGCGCATCAGCGCGAGCAAGGGCGCTCGGTATGGAACACGCCGGATATCCTGCCGCTGGGGGCTTTTCTCACGCGGGCGTGGAGCGGCTGGGTGCGCGGTGGGGGATCTTCCGGAACATTATTGGACGCGCTGCAGGAGCAGGTGGCGTGGGAGCAAGCGATTCGCGAATCGCCGGCGGGCGAATCTTTGCTGCGGCTTCCGGAAACGGCGCAGCGCGCGATGGAAGCCTGGCAATTGGTGCAGGCATACAGGCTGCCGCTGGATGGCCGATTCGAAGCGTCCGAGGATTGGGAAGCTTTCGCGGCGTGGGCGCGGGCGTTCCGGAAGCGATGCACGGCTCGGAATTGGGTTGAGGCGGCGCGCCTGCCGGACGTGGTGGCGGATTTGGCGCGGCGTGGCGAAGTGCCGAAGCCGGTGAAATTATTTTTGGCGGGATTCGACGAATTGACGCCGCAGCAATCGGACCTGTTCCGCGCGCTGGGCGAATATACGGAGCTCGAAAAACCAAACTACACATCCGAGCCCGAGCGCTGGATCTTTCGCGATGCGCTGGAGGAAGGTCGAGCGGCCGCGGCATGGGCTAGGCGCTTGTTGGCAGGCGGAAGCGCCTGCCCCACGATTGGCATCATCGTTCCGAACCTGACCAGCGTGCGGGCGAAAGTGGAGCGGATTTTCCGGGAGACGCTGGACCCGGGTTCGATATCCGACGATCGGGAGCGCGCGTTCCATGTGTCGCTGGGTCCGGCGCTGGATCGCTATCCAGTAGTGAGTTCGGCGCTGCTGATGCTGCGATTTGCTTCCGGAAGTTTGGCGCTGCCCGAGGCCGGGATGCTGCTGCGATCGCCCTTTCTGGGCGGCGCAGGCGAAGAGTGGACCAAGCGCGCACAGATGGACGCCAAGCTGCGGCGCGACGGAGTGTGGGATGTTTCGCCGGCGCTGCTGCGCGATCGCGCGGACCGGTGCCCGCTGCTCGGGCGTTCGCTGCGCAAGTTCGAAAAACAGCGGCGTCAATTGGTGCTGGAGCAGCCTGCGAGTGAATGGAGCCGCGAGTTTTCCGAGCTGCTGAGTGCGTTGGGTTGGCCGGGCGACCGTACGTTGAGCAGCCGCGAATATCAGGTGGTGGAGAAATGGCACGGGTTGCTTTCGAGTCTCGCGACGCTGGATACCACCACGTCCCCCATCACGTTGAGCCAGGCGCTCGCGCGATTGCAGGAGTTCGCCGCGGCGACAACTTTCCAAGTGGAAAACGAAGGCGCGCCAATCCAGATCATGGGGCTACTGGAGGCGTCCGGACTGCGATTCGATCACTTGTGGGTGATGGGATTGCACGAGGAAGCGCTGCCCGCGGCCGCGAATCCAAATCCATTTCTGCCAATTTCTCTGCAGCGCGAAAGCAAGCTGCCGCGGTCGTCGGCGGAAGGGGAACTGGAGTTCGCTGCGAGGCTGATGAATGGGCTGCTGCGAAGTGCGCGGAACATTGTGCTGAGTTATCCGGCAACGGAAGGGGATCGATCGCTCGGTGTGAGTCCGCTGGTGGCAGGTGGGCGGTGGCTGGTTGCTGGCGAGGGCGAAGTGCAATCCGAATGGGTTCGGAAAATGCGTGCTGGCGTTGCGTTGGAAGAGCTGCACGATGAAGCTGCGCCGGCGGTTGTAGTGGATTCGCAGCATCCGGGCGGTGCGTCGTTGTTCAAGGACATGGCGGCGTGTCCATTCCGCGCGTTCGCCAAGCATCGATTGGGCGCGAGGCCGCTGGAACGAGCGGATTTGGGCGTGAACAAGCGCGATCAAGGCAACGCGGCGCATCGGACGTTGGCGCTGATCTGGGCTGAGCTCGGATCGCTGGAAAAACTGCGGGAGCTGGCGCCGGAACAGATCCGCGAACTGATCTCGCGCAGCGTGGCGAGTGCGATGCAACAGCTTGGGAAGCGGAATCGGGCGGAACCTGGAACGATTGCGGCTGGAGAGGCTGCTGCCGCAATGGATGGAGATCGAAAAAACGCGCGATGAGTTTGTGGTGCAGGCCATTGAGCAGGATTCGGTGGTTTCACTCGGCGGTTTGCAAATTCGTACACGCGCGGACCGCATCGATCGATTGCCGAATGGCCGCGAGATCATTCTCGATTACAAGACCGGCAGCGTGTTGAAAACGGGCGGATGGGACGGGGATCGTCCGGATGAGCCGCAGCTTCCGCTCTACTGCGCGACCAGCAATGAGCCGATGGCCGGGGCTGCGTTTGCCGTGATCCGCGTGGATGGAATGCTGTTTCGCGGCTGCACCGAGGATGGAGTTACGCTGCCCGCATGGAAAAGCATGCGGCTGGAAACTCCGCGATCTTTCAGGGACCAAATTGTGGAATGGCGGCGCGTGCTGCAGAAACTGGCTACACGATATAGCGCGGGCGATGCCGCTGTGGATCCGAAACCGGATGCGTGCGATCTGTGCGGGCTGCGCGCTTTGTGCCGCATCCGGGAGCTGGAAGCAGGTGGGGCGGACCCCCTGGTCCGCGCGGGTCCCCCTGGACCCGCTTCTTGCATAACCCGGCAAGCCGACGAGGGCGTCGGCTGCGGACCAGGGGGTCCGCCCTACTAAGGCTCTCTAACATGACGCCTCTATCACAGAGCGATGGCCTGGCGCGCGAACGGGCGCTCGATACCGCGACGTCGTTCATCGTGCAGGCTCCAGCGGGGTCGGGGAAAACCGAACTGCTGATCCAGCGATATTTGAAACTGCTCGCGCGGGTGGAATCGCCGGACGGCGTGGTGGCGATCACGTTTACGCGCAAAGCCGCGGGCGAGATGCGCGCGCGCGTGATCCAGGCGCTCCGAAAAGCGGACGCTGGAATCGCGCCGGAGGCGGAGCACGAGCGCGTGACGCATGACATCGCGCGAGAGGTTCTGGAGCATGGCGAACGCTGGAACTGGAACCTGCTGCAGAATACCGCACAGATGCGGATCGAAACTATCGACGCTCTGTGCGCGGGGATCACGCGGCGCATGCCCTGGCTGTCCCGCTTTGGCGCGATGCCGGACATTTTGGAGAAAGCCAACAGCCTGTATCGCGAAGCCGCACGCAACACGCTGCGGCATGTGGAGGAGGATGATCCGGCGCTGTCGTACCTGCTGCTGCATCTGGATAATGATTTCGCCGCCGCCGAGCGCCTGATCATGAACATGCTGGAGAAGCGCGAGCAGTGGCTGCGGCATACGGGCGCGAATCCGGATTTCGACGCAGTCCGGGCGGCTCTGGAAGAGTCGCTGGAAAAGCTGATTCTTGTGGAGCTGCGGCGGCTGCGGGCAGGTTTTGATGCGGATGTCGCCGCGGAAATCGCTTTGCTGCGCGATATGGAACGGTTTCCGGAAGCGCGGATCGAAGATATCGCAGAGTGGAAAATCGTGGCGGATTTGCTGTTGACTAGCGGCAACGAGTGGCGCAAAGCGGTGAACAAGAATCTCGGTTTTCCGCCGGGTCATCCGCGCAAGGCTCGCATGGAGCAGTTGCTGGCGCGGTTGCGCGGCGAAGACGATCTGCTGGAAGCGCTGCAGCGATTTCGCGAATTGCCCGGTCCGCGCTTTTCCGATTCGCAGTGGCAAGCCATGCAAGCGGCGGTTTCGGTAGTGACGCTGGCGGTGGCCGAGCTGCAACTGGTGTTCCGCGAGCGCGGGCGCGTGGATTTCGCCGAGCTCTCGATCCGGGCATCGGAAGCGCTGGGCCACATTGAGACACCCACCGATCTCGCGCTGGTGCTGGGACAAAACATCCAGCACATTTTGATGGATGAGTTTCAGGATACTTCGTACACGCAATTTGAATTGGTGGAGAAGCTGACGGCCGGTTGGGAGCCGGGCGATGGCCATACGCTGTTTCTGGTGGGCGATCCGATGCAATCCATTTATCGATTCCGGCAGGCCGATGTTGGCTTGTTTTTGAAAGCGCGGCTCGAAGGAATCGGGTCGATTCGATTGGAGCCGCTCACGTTGAGCGTGAATTTCCGATCGCGCCGGGGGATTGTGGATTGGGTGAATGACACCTTCGCGGGGATTCTGCCGGCTGCGGACGATTCCGCATCGGGCGCTGTGGCTTTTAGCAGGAGCACGGTTCGTGAAGAATCGGAAGCTTCCGAGGACTGCGTGCAGGTGCATGGATTCCTGGATTCCGTCGAGGAAGCCAAACGCGTGGTGGAGTTAGTGAAGGCCTCGGGCGACGGAAAAGTTGCCGTGTTGGTACGCGCCCGGTCGCACCTTGTGGAAATTGTCGGCGTTTTGAAGCGCGAGAGAATTCCGTTTCAGGCGATTGAGATCGATGAGCTGGGCGCACGGCAGGTGATCGAGGATTTGATGGCGTTGACGCTGGGGCTGCTGCACGCGGCCGACCGCGTGTCGTGGCTCGCGATTCTGCGCGCGCCTTGGTGCGGATTGGAACTGAGCGATCTGCACGCGCTGGCCGGCGCCGAACACCGAACAGCGATTTGGGATTTGCTGCAGCGCGAGGATATTTCGCTCAGCCCCGAGGGCGCGGCTCGAATCCGAAACATCCTGCCGGTGCTGGAGGAAGCGATCACCGAGCGCGGACGGCGTCCGCTGCGAGATTGGGTGGAGGGTGTTTGGTTCCGGCTGGGCGGTCCGGCGTGCGTGGAGAACGAAGCCGCGCTCGAAGACGCCGCCGCGTATTTCGATTTGCTGGAGGAAGCGGCCGCCGGCGCCGATCTCGCGGATTTTGAATGGTTCCGCGAGCAGGTGAACTTGCTCTTCGCGCAGCCCGACGCCCGCGCCGGCGATGGATTGCAGCTCATGACCATCCACAAAGCGAAGGGACTGGAATTCGATACCGTGATTTTGCCGGGACTGGGCGCGATTCCACGATCGGAAGAGCAGCGGCTGCTTTTGTGGCTGGAGCAGAACGGCGCGTTATTGCTGGCGCCGATATCCGAAGTAGGCCGGAATCCGGATCCGATCTATACTTACTTGTCGCAGGTGGAGGAGCGCAAAATCCGGCGCGAAACAGCGCGGCTGCTCTATGTTGCTAGCACCCGGGCGCGAAGCCGGCTGCACCTGCTGGGAACGTTGCGGTTGAAGGACGACGGAAGCATCGCGGAGGCGCCCAGCCAATCCTTTTTGAAATTGCTGTGGCCGGCGGTGGGGCGCGCGTTCGAAAATCTCACGCGCGCGGAAATCGCCGCGGAGGCGCCGGCTGTGCGGAAAATCCGGCGCATTCCCGTTGGGTGGAAAGCACCGTCACCGCCAGAAGCTGTGGAATGGACGCGGCAGGAGATTGAGGCGGGGGAGGTGGTGCGGGTCGCGTTCGAATGGGTGAGCCAAAGCGCGCGCTATGCCGGCACAGCGCTGCATGGGCTGATGCAAAGAATCGCGCGCGAGGGTTTGGACGCGTGGAATGAAGCTGCCGTACGATCGCGGCGCGGACTCTACCAAGCGATCCTGCAAAATCTCGGACTCTCTTCTGGAAGCGAGCTGGCGGATGCGGCGGAGCGCATTGAGAGCGCGCTATTGCGGATGCTGCGCGATCTGAAAGGCCGCTGGATTCTGGATCGGCATTCCGATGACGAGTGCGAGTTGCCGATCAGCGGACTGGTGGGGGGGAAGCTGTATGAGGCCGTGATCGATAGAACATTCGTCGACGAGAATGGAGTGCGCTGGATTATCGATTACAAAACCGGATCGCACGAAGGCGGCGGGGTCGAGAAATTCCTGGATCAGGAACAGGAGCGGTATCGGGAGCAACTGGAACGCTATGCGCGGTTGATGATGCAGCGCGATCCGCGGCCCATCCGGCTGGCGCTGTATTTCCCGCTGCTGGGCGGGTGGCGCGAATGGCCGGCTCCGGTGGCGATGCGGAAGCAGGCGACGCTGTTCGAGTTGTAAGCGCGGCCGATATGTTAAGATGACATTGCCGACGTAATTCACACCTCAAGGGGACGTAGTTCAGCTGGTTAGAACGCCGGCCTGTCACGTCGGAGGTCGCGGGTTCGAGCCCCGTCGTCCCCGCCAAATTTTTCAATAACTTCCAACATCCAGCTCAAACCCCTCAGAAGGGGTGTGTCATGGAACTATGTGGCTTTCCGGTATGCCACAAATGGCAGATCCATGGGGGCTTGTAGGTGCCGTTGCGGCGCGATTTTAGCGCCATGTAGGCGCCGTCCCGCGCCGCGAGCTTGTCCGCCGCGCACTAGGAACAGGCATTGGGTGATTCAATATACCTATGTACCTTTCGTTGAATGGTGTGCCGATTGGCGGAAAGCTCGCGTGGCCGGACTTTGCTCACCTCGCGTCGCGCACTGGCTTCAAAGGCGTGGATGTTGCGCTCGAAGAGTGCATGGCTCTTGGACTGGATCGCACGCGCCACACACTGGAAGAAACAAAACTTCGGCCGGCATTCGCGAATCTGCCCACGGAATTCCGTAAGGACGAGGCCACTTTTCGCTCCACCCTTCCCAAGCTGGAAGAGGCTGCGCCATTTATGGCGGCCATCGGATGCCCGCGCATGATGACCTGGATCATGCCTTCGAGCGACACTCCCAAGGACGAACTGCGCCGGACGTACAAGAAGCGCTTCACAGAATGCGCGAATATTCTGGCCCGCTCCCACTGCAGATTGGGGTTGGAATTTCTCGGCCCGCTCCACTTCCGGAAGCAGTCTCCGAACGTGTTCATTTGGAAGATGCCGGAGATGTTGGAATTCGCCAAAGAGTGCGGAAGCAACGTGGGGTTGACGCTCGATTCCTGGCATTGGCATCACGCCGGCGCTACCACTGCGGACATCCTGGCGGCGGGCAAGGATCGAATCGTCGTGGTGCATTTCAACGATGCGCCAAACATTGCCCCCGAACAAATCCGCGACGACCAGCGCTTGCTGCCGGGCGAGGGCGTGATCAATCTTTCCGGATTTCTCCAGGCCCTCGAAAAAATCGGCTATTCGGATTCGCTAAGCGTGGAAGTGTTCGGCCGGGGGCTCAAGGAGATGCCGCCGGCCGAGAGCGCCAGGTTGTGCCTGGACTATGGACGCGCGGCTTTCAAGAAAGCGGGTATTTCCGAAAGTTAAGTCCGCGAGGGACCGCGACCAGAACCCGGCCGGGTGACACCGAAACCGCGTCGAAGGGCATCAGCCCACATCAACTGCCGGATAGTCCTCGCTATATTCCTCGCCGTTGCAACCGTAGTACCCCACTTTACGAGCCGCAAAGTCGACATCGTAGCGCACCACGCCTGCGCGCCACGAGGCCGCAAGGAACTCCTGAAAGCTGCTGTTTCCGGCTTGATCGGTCCGGAGCGCGGCAATCAGTGCATCCCGGTTGAATGGCGGAACATCTACCGTGCCGCTGACGAGTGGCGTTCCCTGGGTTGCAACGGGTCCGTGCTTTGTGAGGTAGAGGCTCTGGCAGGCGGGTAGGAACCAGAGGTTGCGTGTGACGCCCGCGCGCCGAAGTGTTTCGGCAAGGTACGGAAAACCTCCGACTTTGGGCCGCCCTGCCATGGCGCGTTGCTGTGCATCCTGAAGGTTGTCTATGGCTTTGCTCATCTGCCGCGAGGGTAGCATGGTAGCCTCTCCATGTGGAACAGAACGTGGAACAGAACTTCGAAACAATCTGGCGCATGGCGAAGGTGGCTGGCGGAATCGACGCCACGGTAAAGTACGTCGAGACCGTGATTGCCACGCGGCCGACATTCACCTTCCGCAATACTTCAGGAAAGGAAATGCCCATCCGGGATCTGGCCGGGCTCGCGCGGTCGGTGCAGGCGGCCACGTCTGTGCCTCAGGGAGCATCGCTCGATGAGCGTGACGTGAAGTTCGTCGAGGGCAAGTTCCAGGCAGTGCAGGCGGAGATGGGCGCGATGCTAGCGCAGTTGGCGGGGGCGGCTCTAGCTGGCGAATAGCTGTTTGTACAAGGAAGAACGCGCGGGCTGCAACGGCCCCGGCCCAATCAGAGCCGCTCTTCGAGCAGAACCTTCACCGTTTGACCCACGTCCTTTCCGATTGCCTGCCTGATCTCCGTCTTTACAGGAAGCATGTGCCGGCCATCGCCCATCGCCATGAAGGAGCTTCGAAACGGATGCCCATCGATTTTTCCGCTGACCTTGACCAGTCCGCGGGTTTCGAAGAACTTGACGGAGCCGGGCCAGACGACATAGGTCCAGCCAGCCTTACTGGGGCTTTTTTCCAGCTTGGCGGAGAACGATTTGTTGAGCATCTGGCCCATGTTAGCGAGATTGACAAGCGAATGGGATCTATGGAAGAGAAGAAGCGCGCGCTCGAAACCAATCTGTTGCAAGCGCCTGATGTTTACGCGCTCGTGGCCATACGCGGCATCGAAGGTCACCTTCTCTCGCGTCCAGCCCTGCATGCACTGCCGTCTCTTCCACCTGCGCGTTCAGATCGCCTTTGTCGTAGGCGTATAGCGCGGTATAGGCATTGAAGACGTCGTCCGAGACCGGCTTCTCTTTCCAGTAGTCGCGGGTGGTGACCTCGATATGCGCGCGCCGCGGCAGCGGTGGGTGGCGAGTCGAGTTTGACGCAGCGAAAACCGAAGTTCGCCCGGCGATCCCAGGGGGATTGTGCGTCCGTGATGATTGAACATGTAGTTCGGCTCGCCGAAGCCTCCGCCCAGGATGAATCTTTTGGCGTCCTGGGCCTCGTTCAGGCACCACTCCTTCACGTTGCCGGCCATGTCCGTTGTGCCGAATCCGCTAAGGGCGCCCTCGCTTCCGACCGGCTGGGTTCCTTCGCCTCGGAAGTTGCTTCCGGCAGTGATCTAACGGTGTAAAGATGCGCCAGCTGCGTCGATTGCGACGCAAGCGTCCAGTGGTACGCGGTGGGAAGGCTCTTGCCCACGAACTCCGCGTACGCCGCTGCCTCGTACCAACTGACTCCGGCGACCGGATACTTCTCGCGCCCCTTTGGATAATCGCCCACTTCCCACGTCGCGGGACCGGGCCGTCCTGTCGGCATCGTGAAAAAGAGCGACCGCTTCTTCCCAGGGAACGGTGCGCCCGTCTTTTACGAAAGGCTGTTTCCAGAACTCGCGCTTCTGATAACCCCCCGCGTCGACGAACTTCTTGTACTCCTCGTTCGTGACCTCGTGCCGGTCGATGAGAAAGTCATCGATCTGCGACTCGCGGGGGCTTGCTGTGAGAGGGAACGCGAGGCCGACTCTCGCGCCCGCGACGACAACCATCTCGGGTGGAACGCTTTTCTCGGGACGAAGCTTCCACGTCAAATCGAAGCTGGAATGGGCGACCAGGTCGGAGCGTGCCGGGAGGCTGCGCCTATGAATATACGCGGTTGCAAATCCCGGCTTGGCGACCCGCCAGACGTAGGCGTCCCGAGGCACGCGGACCGTTCTGGAGAGGCGTCTTCCCGAGAGTCTCCCAGGCATTCGGATCTCCGCGATAGGGTCGAATCGAAACGTCGGCCCCGGCCGGCACACTAGTCGATCGAGACTTCTCCCGTCGCGCGAATCCAGAGCTTCTCGAGCGTCACTTGGCACCGTTCATCGCGATCAAAGGGTGTTAGGAGAGCTAAGATAGAGAGTTTGACGGCGTTTCCCTTGAACGGTATAGTCGAATGGCGCTTCGGGCATATCCACCCTGTTGGGCAGTCAACTTCGGGGAGGGGAATCTGGATTATTCAGCATCCTTTCGCGGACGTATATCAAGCGCAAATACCCAACAATTCCCGTGCTCACAGACTGGGGCTTGCGATTCGTGGAGGACGGGTGCCTTTTGGTTGCGATTACTACCGAAATCCACACCAGACGCCTGCGGTCAAAGCAGATCTGCTCCGGGAGTTCAACGATCATCATCCACGAAGGTCCTTGGGCCGCGATTCCACGACAGTTGGCCTGGCTACAAATAAATTGACTCACTCATGCGCATAGCGGTCAGCAACCCCGATTCCATCGGTGATTTCGTACTGCGCCAGCCTTTTTACGCGGCTCTGGCGGCAGCCGGGCATGAGTTGTTCCTGGTGCTCCGGTCCTGCGTGGCGCCGCTGGTGCCGCTTGTGGCACCGGGGGCCTCGGTTGCGGAGCTGGTTTCGAACCCGTACGAACCCGCCTTCGACACGCAAGCTCCCGACGTACAGCAAGCAGTGGCCGCGGCGCGTCGATTCCAGCCGGACGTCTTTTGCATCGCTCCGTATCAGCGGACCGCCGTCGATGAGTATCTGGCCCGGGCATTGGAACCATGCCGTACGGTGGCGATGACGGGAGTGCTATACGCCCACAGCCTCGACGGGGAGCCGAGCTGCCGCGCCCCTTGGAAGCCGGATCGGGCTGTGGAAGTTGCGGTGGAAGCTCATGAGCTCTTCAAGAGTCAACTTTTGTGCGGCGCGCTGCTCGGCAAGGATGTGAAATTGCCCGATCCGAGCATCGTCCTGGATCCGCATCGGCAACAGGCTGCGGAAGCGCGGCTTCAGCGCTTGGGTATCCTTCCCGGCAGCTATTGGATCGGCTTCGTGGGAAACAGCGTCTTTACGGCAGTGAGGAACTGGTCGGCCGAAAATTGGGCGGCGATTCTGGAACAATCCATAACACGGTTCGGACGCCGCATTCTCCTGCTCGGAACGGACGATGAGAGAGCTGCCACCGAAGCCATCCTCGAGCGCATGGGCGAGGCTGGCGCGGCGTGCGAAAACCTGTGCGGCTTGTGCGACAGTCTCGATCTCGCAATCGGGTTGATCCATCACTCCGGTGGGTACATTGGGCGGGATACGGGTCCCATGCATATTGCCGCCGCCTTGGGCAAACCGGTGATCGCGGTTTTCGGCGGAGGAACTTGGCCCCGTTTCATTCCCGCGGCAAAAAAGGGCGTCGTGCTGACGGTACCTCTGCCCTGCTCCGGTTGTAATTGGAATTGCCACCTCCCGGAGTCCTACTGTGTAAAGCGCGTATCCACCAGCGCGGTCCTTGAGGCCATGGATCGCCTGGAGGCCGGCGAAATTGAGGGCCTCCTGATTCAGGAGCAGCCCCCGGACACCCCGTTGCTCGCCCGTGTGGCGCGCGAGGGCGCTCTCAGCGCGAGGAAGCTGAGCAGCGACCAAGCGCATCAATTGCGGAAAAGCGCCAATGATTTGGCAGAGCACCAACGCGCGGCCGCCGAGCAACTGCACGCGGCCAAAGACGAAAGCCGGAGGCTGCTGGATCTTGTGCGCGAATTGAGGGAAAGCGCTAATGATTCGGCCGAGCAACTGCGCGCGGCCACGGAGGAAAACCGGAAGCTGCTGCATCGGATCCGCGAAAGGACAGATGAGATTGCTGCCCTCTCCAGCCAGGCGCTAGCGTCGCGCCAGGAGCAGGATCAGCTTCTGCGCCACGTCGCCGTTCTCGAAGACAGCCTATCTCTCCGGTTGGCGCGCTCCCTGTGCTGGGTGCTGGAGCCTTTTCTGAAACTGCTCCGCAGATACGGCGTGAGGGAAGAGAAGCGGCGGTCAGAAGCGCCGCGCCTCGAACGGCTGCCATAATCGCGAAGGTGATGCGAGCCTTTCAGATCTATATAGGACTGGGCGCCGGCAATATCGGCGACGAACTTATGGCCCGCGCGTTCTGGGATCGCTTGCCGGACGGAATCAGTTTGGATATCCCGCTCGCTCCCGAAGCCGCCGGGCAACACGATCCATATCCGGCGCGGCATCGTTATTTATCCACGGAGGACGAGTGGGAAACACCCTTGCCGGGGCTGCTGGTGGGAGCCACGCCGGTCACCGCTTCCGAAGGTCTGGGTTGGCCGTTGGGCGATCTCGCTCCCCGGTTGCTTCGATTCCATCGCGCCGGGTATCCGGTTGACGCGCTGGGAGTGGGTGTGGATTGCCTTGACCAATATCCCGACGCCCAGCGCATCTTCGAGCAGGCCTTTGCCCCCATCCGTTCGTGGACCGTCCGCTCATCTGGTTGTGCGGATGCATTGCGGGCACTGGGCGTGCCGGAGTCGCGCATCCGTTTGGGAGCCGATTGGGCCTGGCTCTACCGGCCGCGCCGCGACTTGCGCGATTGGGCGGCTGATTCATGGAGCCGCTGGGGTGTAGAGCCCGGTCGTCCGCTGCTCGTCGCGAATGTAGTGAACATGCTGTGGCGCGAGCGCACCTCGGCGCGCTCGGCCCTGGCTGCCGCGCTGCGGGACGCGGCCCTGCGTTTCGGATTGCAGATCGCATTTTTCTGCAACGAATCCCGCACCGGCGAGTTTTTCGACTATGCCGCCGCAACCGAGATTGCCGCGCTCACCGGCCTGCCACACGTGCTGGTGCCCAACGAGTACTATTCTCCGGACGAGACCCTGGCTTTGCTGGCCTTCGCCACCGTGACGGTCGGCCAGCGATATCACTTCGTCGTGGAAAGCGTGCTTGCGGGCACCGTTCCGATCGGTGTATTGCGCGGGCAGAAAATGCAGTCGCTGTCAAGGGACCTGCGCTTTCCCGTTGGTGGATCCGTCGAGCGGGTTGACCGCGAGGAACTGTTTCAGACCATTGCGCAGGCGATCGAGCGCCGTACCTCACTGCTCGATCGGCTGGCCGCGCGGCGCGTGGAACTCGAGCGTCGCGCGGAGAATAATCTCAGCTTCCTGGAAGAGCTGCTCCCATACCGGGATTGGTACCGCAGCCAGGTTCGTGAATATGATAGTTCCGTAGGAGGGGAGAACGATGAATAGCCATCTGTATGCCGAACGCATCGGATATCGGGAAGTGACGGCGATCCCGCTGGATGAGGTGGTGGAGAGAGTAACTGCGGGAGATCTGATTGTGCTTCGCGGCTGCCTCCAGGCGCTCGGCTACTTCGACCCAATTCAATCCGTGATCCGGGATGTCCTGCGCAAGCGCATTGGCCCGGATAGGGCCGAAGCCGCTATGGCGATGGGCATTCAATGGATCCACCGTTTTGTGGAAAGTGGAGAATTGACCGAGATCGCCAAGCAGCTACAGGTGGACATGGCGGAATTATCCATGCTGCTGGTGAAAAGGGTGGCCCGCGAACAGCTCGGGGTCCGGTCAGATGCTTACGCTGAAGAGGCGCGGAACCTCCGGATCTTCGTTCCTCAAGACAGCTGGTCTCTTGGGCGTGAAGACTATTTGCAGTTCGAACGAGAAAGGAATCGTGGGAAACTGACCCTGCATGGGCCGCACACGGACGTGTGGGGTTATCATCCTTTGAACGTGATAAACATATGGGCCGCGATCGGCCCGGTTCTTCCGGATAACGGAATGAGCATCTGGCCGGAACTCTTTGGCAGAATACCGCCTATGGGCGAGTGGCACGTCTCGCGCAAGGATCAGGTGCTGGGAAAGCCGTTGGGCGTTTCGCTGGATGCCGGGGATGCACTGCTGTTTCATATTGGCCACCTCCACGGCTCCAGGATCAATCAAACCGATCAGACCCGATTTGTCCTGAGCGCCCGGTTCACCGTCGGTCCGCCGGTGCTGTTCGACAAACCGTGGTACTCCTACATGAGCCTGGACGACATTCCCGACCGAATCGGCGCCGTTGTGCCGCCCTGCGCCCTGACGACGGAACGGCCCGCAGTCCCTCCGGAAAACATCGACACTGCGGATCGCTTACCTGCGTCTGTCTCTCCCGTGTTCGACCAGGCGTCAGAGTCGCTCGTTTTCGAGTCCCAGACGCTGGCCTGCGGGGAAGTACGTCCGCTGAACAGCCACTATTGCGTGGCGCGGACCCCGGATGGCGTGGTCGCCTTCGCCCGACGTTGCCCGCATGAAGGTGGCGATTTCGCCGCCGGACACATCGAAGGCGCCACCATATACTGCCCCGAGCATCATCTTGGCGTGGATCTGCGGACGGGCCAGAGTCCCTGCCGCTCCCTGCCGGCGATCGCAGTGTTCCCGGTCGCCGAGGTGGATGGCTCGGTACGCGTGCCCGCAATACCCGCCGCCACCGCATCCGGGTGCGGCTGACGCAGCCCACCGGAGTTGACAAAACGGATCCTGGGGCCAGGGGTGGGGCACTGTCCGTCACACCTTCGACTGCGGATTAGTACCGCCGGTGTTCTCTGCCCAGCGATTCAATCCCACCACCGGAGGAACAAGATCCTGAGCCGTTCAGGAGGGCGGAGTGATATCAGCGAGACTACGGCGGGTTCGCTGATTTGGTCGCGCATGTAAAAAGGCAGCCCCAACCCGCCAATTCCGGTCATCCCCTACAGCCCGGCCTAATCACCTAAGATTGCGCCTGCAATTTCTCCGAACCGGAGTGATCCATGTGACGACCGCAGCCCGGTCAAGGAGAAACGAGAATGAACACCTCGACTGAATCAGAAAAGAACGCCGCGACAACCGAGGCGCCGCGGCCAAAAGCGAAGCGTGCGTCCGCCAGGAAGGCCAAGCCCGCGAAAAAAGCCAGCCCGGCTAAGAAGCGGGCCACCAGCCCAAATCGGACCGCGCCAACAAGAAAGCCGAAGTCATCGCGCTGATGAGACGAGCCGGACGCTGGCTGAAATCATGGCCGCTAGCACGTGGCAGGCGCACACCGTGCGGGGCTTCGTCAGCATCTTGGGCAGCAGTACCTGCCGGTCGAAAAGGCGGAAATGGTTCTCCGTCTCCTGCTCGAAGGCAATTCCGTTTCGAGTGTCGAGCGCGCCACCGAAGTGCATCACACGACGATCCTGAAGTTGTTGGTCAAAGTCGGCGAGAAGTGCGAACGCATCATGGCTGAAAAAGTTCGCAACGTTGAAGTAAGCGACGTAGAGGCGGATGAGCTGTGGAGCTTCGTGGGCAAGAAGCAAAAACGCGTTCGCCCATCGGATGATCCGAACTTCGGTGACTGCTACGTGTTCGTTGTCATCGAACGCCATTCCAAACTGGTGCCGAATATCGCCATGGGCAAGCGTGACCAGCGCACCACGAACAGCTTTATCGAAGGAGTCCGCCACGCAACGTCGCGGACTCCCTTCCAGGTCATGGAGCGCTCCAATCTCAGCACGCGCATGTCGCTACGTCGCTTCACGCGGCTGACGAATGGCTTCTCAAAGAAGTGGGAGAACCATTGTGCCGCTGTTGTGGTTTGGTACTGCTGGTATAACTTCGGGCCCGTCCACAAGTCGCTACGCGGCACCCCTGCGATGGAAGCGGGGATAGCCGATCATGTTTGGAGCGTGCGGGAACTGCTGGAGGCAGAATAGTGAGATGGCAAACGAACTAATAATAACCCTCGGACTTCAAGCTCACGAGTGGGAGATCGTAATTTCTGCGCTACGCGATCAGGCAGTCATAAAAAAGGCAAACGTGACGGCACGCGAAATCCCGGATCGCGTCGCGCATGATCTTGAGGAACAGGTCGGATGAAAGACAGAATTATCGGTTTCTTCCGCTATGGCCCAGGCCACCCTCAAAAGCGATCAACCAACATTTAGCGTACTACCGGTCCTGGCATGACAACCCACGCGTTCATGTGGGTTGGTAATCCCAGACCCATTCGCTCACGATTCGGAAATCGGGGATTGAGTATCCTGTCACCGTATTTTGGTATGGTCAACCTATTGGGCGCCAGAAGCATAGAGCTTAGCGAACTCCTGCTCCTCGCGGTCATCGTCCTGGTTATTTATGTACTACCCGGCGGCATGAAGCGGTGGCTTGGCCGGGCCGAATCCAGATTGTGCCGCCTTTACTCCCGGCACAAGGTCGCGGCCATCGTCGTTTTGGGACTCCTGCCTGCCGCCGTGAGAATCGCGGTTCTTCCAGCCATCTCGATTCCTGTCCCGGTCGTCCCCGACGAATTCAGCTATCTCCTGCTTGCCGATACCATTGGGTCAGGCCGGATCACGAATCCTCCGCATCCACTGGCGCCGCACTTCGAAGCAACCTATGTTTTGCAGCACCCGACGTACTCATCCGTCTACCCGCCGGCGCACGGAATCGTCATGGGCCTCGCACAACTCTTGGGACTTCATCCCTGGTACGGCGTCCTGGCGGAAGTGAGTCTGATGACCATGGCCATCGCCTGGATGCTGGACACGTGGTTCCCACCACGCTGGGTGTTGTTGGGAACGATGCTGGCCGTTCTGCGGCTCGGTCTATGGATGACGAGCTATTGGGGAGGCGCGCTGGCAGTCATCGGCGGGGCTTTGGTGTTAGGTTCGCTCAAGCAGATCTGGGACGGGCCGCGCGCGCATCAAGGCCTGACGTTGGGATTTGGCATGGTTATTCTGGCCAACACCAGACCCTATGAAGGCTTGCTCTCGAGTCTGATTGCGGTGGGCGTCCTCGTGGCGTTCCTGCTGCGGTCGACGGGACCTGTCAGGACGGTTCTTATTCCGCTTGCGTGTTGCCTGGCCGCCGGTGCTGCGTGGATGGCCTATTATGACTGGAGAGTGACCGGCAATCCGTTGCTGTTGCCCTATGTTGCCGATCAGCGTGCTTCGGGTGTTCCTCAATCATTTATCTTCAATCCGCCTGTGCCGGCTCCGCCGAAATTGGCGCGTTTCAAAGATCTGATGGACAACTACAAATGGCAATTACAGGTCTACAATTCGGCGCGAGACCCAAGCAGGTTTTGGATAGCGACGCGTGCCAAATTGGCGGCATTTTGGCACTTCTACTTACATCCTCTGTTGCTCTTGCCCCTGCTGGCGCTTCCCTGGACGCTGCGCGCTGCTCGCATGCGAATCCTACTGTTTGCGGGATTATTTGTGTCCTTCGGAATGTCATTGTATCCGTTTTATTTCGCACACTATTCGGCTCCGATCGCCGGGGTTTTGATCATTCTGGTGGTCCAGGGGCTGCGCCATCTTTCCGTGCTGAGCCGCAAAAGACGCGGCGGAGGTCTGACGATCGTACCGGTGATCCAGGCCGCGCTAGGGGGAGTTGGCCTTTCGCTAGTTGTTCTCGCGTTGATCTTTCATGACGCGGTTCGAATCCGGCAGTTCTCTGTCTACCCTGCCGCTAACCTGGTGCGGGATCAGATCGAGAGACGCCTCTCCGGGTCCGGCGATAAACAACATCTTGTGATTGTTCGCTACGGTTCGAATCACGACTTCCACCGCTGCATGACCTACAATCGCGCGGATATTGACCGCGCACCGGTAGTGTGGGCGCGAGAACTGGATGCCGCAAGCAATGCGAATCTCCTGAGTTATTACCCGGGAAGGACCGTTTGGTTGTTCGAGCCGGATCAGACGCCTCCGCGGATAAGTCCGTACCTTCCGGAACCCGGCCAATGACGGTGAGGTGGCTCAGATTTCCGGTCACGCTGGCTATCCTCGCAGCGGCTTTGGCCTTCGCCTGGCAGGCACTGACCGTTCATTACAACTACAACGGGAACTGGACAGCGCTGTTTGATAGCGGCGCCCTGTTTGCCGCCCCACCGGACGCGCTTAGTTCCGAGCGCATCTATCGATTCCCGAATTCGCGCGGGTACGACGGCCAAATTTATCACATCATGGCGCACGATCCGTTTATGCTTCGGGCGTTTTTGCCGGGGATCGATTCCCCGCGCTTTCGTTATCGCCGCATCTTGGTCCCTGCCCTGGCCTGGGCCGTCGCGCTGGGACAAGATCGCTTTGTGGACCGTGCGTACTTCGCGGTGATTCTGTTCTCTATTTTTCTGGGAACGCTCTGGGTGGCAGCTCTGGCTCGGCTTTGCGGAAGATCCGCTGCCTGGGCGCTGGGTCTGATAGCGGTGCCGGCGGTGGCAGTTTCTCTGGATCGAATGACCGTGGATGCCGCGCTAATCGCACTCATCGCGGGGGTCAGCTATTACGCGCAGAAGCAAAGTTGGGGAGCAGTGTTTTTGCTTTGTATGTTCGCTGGACTGGTTCGCGAAACGGGCTTGCTGGTCCCAATCGGCGTGGCCGCGTGGTGTCTCTTTGAGCGCAGTTTTCGGCGCGCAGGCACGATGGCAGTATCCGTGTTGCCAACTCTGCTTTGGTACCTCTACGTCAACATGCGCGCGCCGGCGGGCGTCAAGGGTCACTGGTCCCTTGTTCCCTTTGGCGGGCTCATCAAACGGCTGGCGTCCCCTTACCCGTACCACTTCGGCGTTGGGATTAACTTCCTAGCTCGATCCCTTGATTATTTGGCGTTAATTGGAATCATGCTGAGCTTCCTGTATTGCGTATGGAACGCCCGACGGCTTATCCGGCGTCCCGATGGCTGGATCGCTCTGGGTTTTGCCGTACTGGTTATCGTGGTCTCTTCACCGGACGTTTGGAGAGACGCATTCAGCTTCGCTCGCGTTTTGTCACCGCTGCTTTTTCTGGCAGCGCTGGACTCTCTGCGCACAGCCTCCTTGGGTGGTTCGGTGCCGGTGCTTAGCACAGCGCCGAGAATCTGGCTGCAATTCGTTTTGCAGGTGGTGGGAGTGCTACACGGACTTTGGGCGCAAATCGGGAATTGAGTATCCTGTCACCGTATTTTCAATATTAGGCCTTGGCCAAGGGATCCGGCCACCGACATCGGTACATGCAGGGATGTCAGCTCCTCCACCAGCCAGGCAAAGGACACGGCTGGATAACCGATTATCAGGAACGTCTCGCCAGAGTTCAGCACGCTTGCCAACGTTTTCACCGGCAGTGATGCGATGGTCTGTACGTCAATGAATGAGCGCTCGATGGTATCCGTTCCCACACGGCGGACCGCGATCTTAGGCTCGGCCACATAAAACAGACGGCTTCTGATTTCCGGCGGCGACTGATGGAAAAGCTCGAAGAAGAGCAGTGGGTCAGCCACAGCGATCGGAAGGTCCTTCGGTACATCATGCTCCAGGACGCGAATCACGCCGCTGTGGTCGTAGCCCGCAATCCCATTCGTCACGCCGACGCCTGGGACCATCCGGATCAGAAATGCACAGGAAAATAACACGGCTAGGACGTTAGCCGGTCCGGAACGAGCTTCGAAAGCCGATGCCAGCATCCAGACCAGGAGAAAACTCAAACCGAGAACACCCGACACGGCGTAGCGGTGCGCGTACGCCCCGGTCACCAATTTCCCGATCGCGATGGCCAGGGGAACAATAAGAAACATTCCAAGCACAGCCACGAGCTCGAAAGTTGGAAAATCCGCCGAAGGCCGCCCTGTCTTCTTATTCGCGAACACCACCCATAACAAAGCTGCTCCTAACAGAGCCAGCAGAGCGGGACTCACGAAGAACATCACGAACCCAATCAGCGAATCCAACCGAGGCTTGGACCAAAAGGTTGCGCTGTAGGACCGGGCGCTGTGGATCAGCGGCAAATATAAAAGCAAGCATGCCGCCGCAGCCGCAAATGCCAGCCACACAGACCAGTTCAGCCGCTTTTTGACCCAGGAGCGGCAAGCTTCGGCCGTGGCTAAGGGCACAAACAACAGCACGCTGTAGTAATGCATGGAGACGGCCAGGGCGAGAGCCGAGGCAAGTCCAAGGGACCACCATCGCGATCGCGGACCATCGGCACGCTGCCAGCACAGGAGCGCGAGGGCCGCCATGCCCAGGACAAATCCGTACGGGCGAGCCTCGTAGGCATACCAATACGCGCGAGACACCAACAATATAAGCGCTGCAAGCAGACCGTAGACGGTGGGCAGATGCCTTGAGACAAAAGCCATCATGCAAACAGCGGCCAGCCAAAAACCGAACATCGCAGGAAGGCGAAGTCCGATCAGATTTTGCCCTGTCGCTTCCGTCATTCGATGCGTCAACCAATAGAACAGGGGCGGGTTTTGATCCACAGCAGTAAGTAAAGCGGACCAAATTCGCGGGAATGTATTTAAGGCGCTGATGTAATAGGTGAACAGCTCATCGTTCCAGAATTGCTTTCGGGTTGCAAGCACAAAGGTCACAGGCCAGTAAATAGCTGTGACCCACGCGATCATCCACCATAGCGAGGCTGTGCTGCTTTTTCGCAATCAAAAAAAGAAATCCCCGATCTCCGTGTTGCGGAAATCGGGGATTGAGTATCCTGTCACCCTATTTTATTTGGGGCAGCCTAGTTTCTTGAGCTCGGGCTCCGGCAGCTCCTTGGCATCGCGAGCCGCGGGCGGTAGGGCCATGCCTTTCGGAACCAGCCAGATTTCTACCCGGCGATTCTTCGCTTCGCTCGCATCCACCGTTGCGCCCTTGCGCTCCTTGGGAGCCGTGGTCGAGATGCTGCACGAAGTGGGAAGCGCTTCGGTCTCCTGCGTTGTTCCGATCCACACTCCCTTGATGCGGGAAGCGTCGAGAGAAGTACAGGTTCCGCCGCCTCCGCTCAGGATAGCCGCCGTGTTCAGCACGCGGTCGCGATCCAGATGCCGCAGCTTACTCGACTTAGCCTTGGGGACCTCGTTGGTATCGATGTGACCAACCAGCACGACATCGTAGTTGGCGTTCGCGTTCAGCTCCGGATACAACTGCTCAATCAAGACGCGCTTGCCGCAGTTGTTGACGCGCGCGCTGTCTTTCGGGAATACGATATCGCCGAAGTGCTTGACCTGCGCTGCGAGGTTGACGGTCACGGTAGTAGAGGCGCTCGCGGAGCCGCCCTTGGCATCGGTAACGGTAGCCGTAATGGTGACCGGCTTGGATTGCGGCCGGCTGAGATCGGTTTCATTGAATGCAACGCCGCTCGAATTGTACTGCGCGCCGGCGCCGTTTCCGGAGACCGTGCCTTCGGCCGCCGCCCAGCTATAGGTGAGCGTGCCGCCGCATTCGGAGCCCGTGGCGTTGACATGCAAGTTGGAGGATTGGCCGCGATCCAACACCGCCGGATCGGCCGTCAATCCGCCGGCTGTGGGCTTGTTGTAGACGCCCACGTGGATGTTAACCGCGCTGGCATCCACACCTGCCGCCGCGTTGGCGCTGGCAGTGTCGCTCACGTGAACACCCACGTGATAATCGCCCGCCGAATCCGGCGTGAACGTGTAGACCGCGTTGTTTCCGCCCTGATTGTTTCCGTTGATGGACCATTGATAGGTCAGGCCGTGACTTTGCGGATCGGAAGCATCCGACCGCAACGTCACCGTGTCGCCGGGGCAGACCGATGTCGCGCTGGCCGAGATGGTGCCCGCGCTCAACCCATGCGGAGGAATCACAACCGGCTTAGGCGGCTCGGGAGGCGCCGGGCGCTCACCCACATGTCCGAAATACATGGTGAATCCGCCGGTCAACTGCACTCCGAAATTCCGGAATCCCTGGGGGATGGTAGCGCCGCCACTGAACGACGTCGAATCCAAGCCGAACGACGGCGTATGCCCGTAGTAGCCGCGAGCATCCACTCGGAGGCCGAAGCGCGGGCTCAACTGGTACTTCATACCGCCGCCGTAATTGAACTCCAAACCGCCGCGCGATCCGAAACCCTGGAATCCAGCCGAAGGCGGCAGTGCGTCAGCCGATCCTCTGGCCGCTTGGTTGGGAACGTAGTTCGCCTCGCCGGCGCCTACTGTTACAAAAGGCCGGAACTTGGAGTCGCGCGGAGTGAAATGCAAAACTCCGTTGAAGGATCCCTGGTAGACGTGCGTTCCGAAGACCGGCAACGGCACGCCGTTCGTGGTGGCGCCCCGGAAAACCAGCCGGTGGTAAGAATAGAAACCAGCGTCCTGTTCCAGCGCGAAGTAGTTCCAGAAATTCTCCGTCACTCTCGCGCCCATCACGCCGCCCTGTTGTATTTGGGAAATCGGCTGCCCGGATTGCTTGGCGTAATCGCCCCAGCCGCCGTACACGTTGATTTCCAGGAAATTGAAATAGTCGTTCGAACTCGTTTTGGGCGCGGCGTTTTGAGCGGATGCCCGGCCGGGCGTTACCAAAAGCACGCCTGTCACCATGGCCGCCAGCGCCGTAATCCTCCAGAATGTCTGCATAAATTCTTACCTTTCTCCTCTGTCTGTCATTTACTTGTTGAAACCGATTGGTCAGGCCGGACTGCGCCGGCTTGATCGCTGTCAAAAACTAAAGCGCCCCGGGCGGCGCTCAAGGCAACCATGCGGCCGGGGATGTCAGCCGAAAGCCACAATGTGTGAACGGAAGAGCTCTCCAGCCCCTCGCTTGGAAACATCTGCCAGGACGCGCCGCCGTCTTCGGAGCGATACACTTTGCCGTACTGGATTAAAAAAGCCTCGCGGCTCCGGGCGGGATGGAATCTTACAGAGCTTACGGTGGCGCTCGGAAGTCCGTCGGTGATCAGCTTCCAGTTCGCGCCGGCATCCACGGATTGCAGCAGGCCGCGAGAAGTCGCTACCAAAATGGGGTCGTCCCGGCCCGCACCAAGCGCCACGTCATAAATGTAATAATCACTCGCCGGCAGCGGCGCCGGACGCCAACTCTTGCCCGCGTCGTCGGACACAAACAGGAAACTGGGGGTTCGAACAGCCAGGCGCGACGCCCCGTGCGGAGGCGCGTAAACGGCTAGCACCGGCAGATCTGTGATTCCGTTCACGGGGATCCGCTCCCAACTGCGTCCCGCATCCGCACTGCGAAAAAGCCCGGATTGCGTACCCGCAAATAGGAGCAGCAGCTTGTCTAGTTGAACCACCTGTAGTGATTGGATGCGAATTCGCCCAAAATGTTGCGCCGGCTTGCCCGGAGTGACCTTGGGTTGAACCGGGAGCCGCAGCCAGGTTTTTCCGCCGTCGGCCGATTTCAGAACTTCGTCCTGGCTGGCGGCAAAGAGCAGATCTTTGTGGGACGGCGCCGCCACCAGGCTGCTGAGATTGCGGCCCGCCAGAGCTTCTTCGTTCGAACACAAAGTCCAGTCGAGTCCGCCGTCGATACTCCGAAATACGCCGCCATGCCTGCCTTCATATATGCTGCTGGCGTACAGGTGGTCGCCGGAGCTGGTGATTTGCGTCAGGCTGTGGTTTGCGAATCCGCGATTGTGCGCCGCGAAGGTTTGCCCGGAGTCCAGGCTCTTCAGGATTCCCGCGTATTCGGTGGCCAGGTAAAGCACCTTGGGATCCACCGGATCGAACGCCATCCAGTTCACCTGTTCGGCACTCAGATGCAGCCAGGTGCGTCCGGCATCCGGCGATTTGAAAAGTCCCAGGGTGGTGCCCGCGAAGATCACGTCGCTCTGGCGCGGATCCTGCGCGATGATGTGCGTGCGCCGGTGCGTTCCCGGGATGCCGCGCAGCTTGGTCCACAACTCGCCGCCGTTCTCGCTGCGATAGATTCCGCTGCAGGCGCTGGCGAAGACCACTTGCGGATTCTTCGGATCTACGCGGATGGAGAAAATGTCGGAATCGTCAATCAATCCCGTGGCGATTGGCTGCCAGTGCGCGCCGCTATCGTTGGTCTTCCAGGGCAGGTGGGGCGTGCCTGCATAGAGGGTCTCCGCGTTCGTCGGATCGAAAGCCAGCGCGGTGATGTCCCGCATCTCGATATTGTTTTCCGCGGAAATTCGTTTCCACTTTTCGCCGCCATCGGTGCTGCGATAAACGCCCTTGGCGGTACCCGCCGCCAGCACTCGATAATTGCTGGGAGCGAACGCCAGCGATTCTATGCGCGCACCTCGCAGGCCGGTTACCTGGAACCAATGCTCACCGCCGTCGCGGCTTTCGTAAATGCCTGAGTCGGCCGACTCCCCGGCATCCAGGCCGGCGTAAAAATGTCCGGAAGCAGCGGGATCGATAATCAGCGCATTAAAAGTACCGGGCGTAGGGTCGCGGAACGGAAGCAGCCGCCAGGATGCCCCGGCGTCGTCCGAGCGGAACAACAGCGAGTCTCGAGCACCCGCCAGCAGCAGGTTGCGATTTTGTGGATCGATAGCGATGGCTCGCGCACTGCCGCCGAAAGGCCCCGCCAGATGCCATCCTGCTACAACCGGCAACCAAGCAAACAGTAAAAGAGCGATGAGGCGGAGTGACGCTTGCCTCCCTGCCAATGCAAGTCTCACTTACCATCCAGGGTACCAAACAAGGTTGCTCGGAATCTGATCAGTATTGCCCAATGTAGGCTGGATTACATGATGGCGAGCTACTGCACACCACTGGCGGGAGCGTGTCCAGCTAAATCGGTGATCTGTTCCGCGAGTTGCTGCGGGTTGTCCAAATTCTCAACCACCAGCCGGCTATTCTCCCCAGCCGTTTCGATGGATATATCGCCCACCCCCAACATCCGTTGACCCAGAGATTGGATGGTGCGAACATCCTGCACTTTCGGAAGCTGGATGAGACGCGTGGATTTCGACGTCATGCCGGTTTCATAGCGAAGCTTTTCGCCCGCAATGGTTAGCTTGACTGTTTGTCTTTTGATGTGCCGTTTAATCGGCCAGATCAGCAGCGCCAAGCTGACGAAAGGAAGCCAGGGCAAGTTGTATTTATCCGCCAGATATTTGTAATAAAGGAACATGAGGCCACCGACCACAAGCAGCGTGATCGCGTAGCCTGCCTTGATGAACTTCATGCTGGGACGGATGACGATGTCGGACATAGCCGTGGGTAAATTGTACCGCGCTGGGTTGTAGACCGTAACGCTCTGTTGAAGACGAACGGCACCGACTCCCTCACGGTCGCGGCTCGGTTACGAAGTGCCGCATTCCGAGCCGCGAGCGTAAGCGACCGGTGCCTTTTTTCGAAGCGTCTTCATCACCCGTTCAGGCACAATCGGAAGAGAGCATGCGAACCATCCCCGCTCGAAAACGCCGCAAGGCGGTCACCCGAACTGCGCGCTATCTGGTGTCGTTACCGGAACGCTTGGTCCGTTCGGGCGCGGCACTGGCCGGCGGCTTGATCCGGCAACTGGGCGACGTCACGCTGCCGGCAGCGGTGCGCCGAACCAAGACGTACCAGACCATGGTGGACATTGCTCTGCGATTCATGATCGAGCAAGTGGGGCAGGTGGAAGGCGTGTATCCATCGGATGGGGAGTTGGCGAACAATTTTTTGATGCGCCGGACGGCTGGCCACGGAATCGAACTGGTTGGGATCCTGGCCTTTCGCGCGTCCCCGGTTTGGATCATGGCGGCGCTCGCGGATATCTCGGGCGCCGGCCGGCAAATTGTCCAGGAAGTAGCGGACGCGCTGAAAGACGAAGGCCTGCTGGCGGGCGACGCGAAATTCGAAAACATCGATCAGCTTCTGGATGGCCTGGAACAAACTGCCGGCCGCGCCGCCGACGTGTTCAACGCTCCGCCGCTCGACGTGGCCGGCCTGCGCCGCGAATGGGAAGGCTTTCGCTTGAGCGCCGGTAAAATCCCGCCGCGCAATCTGCCGTCGGCGGAGCTGATTCGCCGGCATTGGGACGAATTGAAAACGGAAGCAGCCCGGCAGGAGCGGTCTGTGTTCGCGATGTCGTCGCTTGTGGCGCTGGCCGTGGCATCGCGCGCGCCAGAGAATCTGCTGCGTCTGGGACGCGCCGCCAATCGTGCAGTCTGGCGTACCGGACAGATGCTGGCGGGCGGCTTGTTGGATCACTACAGCCAAACGCTGCTCGACATCCGGGAGCGAGGATTCGCGGCTTATTGGGCGGAACAGTTTCGGCCGTATGTGCGCGCCGCCGCCGGGCAATTCTCGCCCTCCATAGTCGTTGACCGATCGATGGCTGCGATAGACGTGGCGCACGCACTCCTGCGTGCAGCGTTCACACTCATGTGAACGCCCGGTGATAGCCTTGTAGGAATGAATCGGCGCACGGTTCTCCAGATTTTGCCGCTCGCCGCTTTGCCGGCGCGGGCGGCGGATTTCTGTACCGCTAATGGTGGATCGCGCTTCGAGAGCTACACTTTCGTTTTTTTCACTCCTGCCGAGGCCGAATTGGCGGGCAGCTCTCATGGAGATCGTCATTCCCTCCGACGAGAATTCTCCTGGAGCGAAACAAGCCCGCACTGCCGCGTTTGCGGATCTGATGTTATCCATCGGATCCGAGGGCGAGCGCAAGGCTTGGCGCGCAGGATTGGAGCTGTTCCGCGTGGAAGCAGCGCGGACATCGCCTGAGGCCGCAGTGGCAAAAGCGGCAGAGGAAGAAGAAAATCCGCAGTCGGATCTCGCGCGATTTTTTGTATCGCTAAAGCGGATGACGGTGGATGGCTACTACACTTCGCCCGTGGGAATCCATCAGGATTTGAAGTACCAGGGCAATGATCATCTCACCGCATCGCCGAGATGCGACCATCCTGAGCATAAAACCTAACCGACTCCCTTACGGTCGCGGCTCGGTTACAATTCTCCGCGACGCCGCTGCTCCCGAATGTAGTCGCTCGCACGCAACGACAGCGCCATGATGGTCAGCGTGGGATTTTTCTCGCTTGATGTGGTAAAACTGCTGCCGTCCGTCACGAAGAGGTTTTTTACGTCGTGCGTCTGGCAATAACTGTTCAGCACGGACGTCTTCGGATTTTGCCCCATGCGCGCCGTGCCCACTTCGTGGCTCGCGAAACCTCCCGGACGGTCTCCGAATGTTTCCGTCACTGTTCCCTTCAGCCGTGCACAAATTTCTTCGCCGGTCTGGCGCAACTCGCGATAGACGTTCTTGTCCAACTCGGAAAATCGAAACCGTACCACCGGCACAGGAATTCCGAAAGCATCCTTCACATCCGGATCCACCGTGACGCGATTCTCCGCCCGCGCTTCTACTTTGCCGAATCCTCCCAGCATCAGGAATCCCGGCTGCATTCTTCCGCACGGTGTTCTTGAATTTCGATCCATAGCCCGGCACGCGATGCGCCTGGTACGGGAACATGTTGCCGGCAAAGTTGATCTGGAAATCGTACGCGCCGGCGGGCGTGCGCGTGTCAAAACGCGGGATCAGCGCGTGATCCAGCGCGCCGTCCTGATTTGACGGCTTTCGGCCTTCGAGCTCCGACAGATATACGTACGACGAGTCGCCCATGTGTCCATTCAGATACCGGCCCACCACGCCGCTCGAATTCGCCAAGCCATTCGGATATTCGCGCGAGCGCGAATTCAAAAGCAACCGGGCCGTTTCCACCGTGGCGCAGCAGATGACGACGATGCGCGCGCGGACTTCCTCTTCCTGCACGAGTTTCCCGATCGATGAACGACACGCCTTTCGCGCGCCCTTCGTCATCCACCAGGATTTCCCGCGCCAGCGCATTCTGGCGTAGCGTCAGATTGCCGGTTTTTCTCGCTTTCGGAAGCATCGAGCCGGGCGTGCTGAAAATCGCCGACACGTCGCACCCGTCCATGCAGTGGCCGCAATAATGGCACGCCGGACGATTGTCGTAATTCCGGGTGAGCAACGCTTTGCGCGTCGGAATCACCGGGATTCCCATGGGCGCGCAAGTGCGCTTCAGAATTTCCTCGCTGCAGCGGAACGGCAGCGGCGGGCAGGTAATGTTTTCCCGCCGGGAGAATCGGAATATTGATCGTCCTGACCGCACACCCCGATGGTCTGCTCGATGCGCTCGTAGTAGGGCTCGAGTTGCTGATAGGTCAGCGGCCAGTCTTCTTCGATTCCGTAGACGGTATGCTGTTGGAAATCGGGCGGAGCGTAGCGCAGCACCACCGCGTTCCAATGCAGCGTGCGCCCGCCCAGGACGCGAATGCGATCCACCGAGATGGCGTCCGAATCGGTGTAGCGGATGGAGCTTGTGACGTCGCCCGGATAGAACATCGCTTGCTTCTCGGATCGGAAGCCGCGAAACTGCATGTCGTAGGGCCAGCAGTGCGAGCGGAACCGGTGCGGCGGCACTTCGGCTCCGGCTTCGAGCAGCAGCACTTTCGCTCCGGCTTCGCACAGCTCCTTGGTCACCACTCCGCCGGCCGCGCCGGAGCCGATGACGCAGACGTCGTAGGTAGGTGTCGGCATCCTCGTAGCTGACTATTCAAAAAAAAGCACCCACTCCCTGACGGTCGGGGCTCGGAATGTCCGAACCGCGATAGACCGGTGCCGTTTAGATGATCTCGAATTCGGTAGTGCGGGTAATGGGCTTGCCGCCTTTGTCCAGCCCGCTGATTTCCAGGCGATAGCCTCCCGCTGGAAGCCCGTTCACCGGCAGCTTCATGCCCACAGGCAGCACGGGATTTGTATCCTTCTCCTGGACTCGGAATGCGAATCCAACCCGTGTCCACCTTCTTCTCGTTCGACTTGCGGTCGAATATTTTCATCGCCACTCCCACTTCCACCGGATCCTTCCGATCCGGAACGGCAAGCAGGGGCTCGTAAACTTCCAAATAGAGAACGGCGTTTTCCGTGCTCTTGAATTTGGTGGAGCCGCCGGAATGATTTGCATGCCTTGCGCGATGAGCGGCTTTCGATCGGAGATCAGCTCGACGTCCAGGCTGTTTCCCATGTCCGACGCGCGGTAGAACTCTTTGCTGAGAGCGATTCCGCTCAATCCGAAATTCTTGCTGTCGTAGGGCTCCACCGTCAACGGAAGTTCCAGTTTTCCGAAACTGTCGCTGCTGGTGCCGAAGACTACTTTCAGAGTTGTATTGGCCGGACGCGATGTCAAACTGGTTTTCGTAATGATAAGGACTTCTCCTGGAACGCTTCCATCTCCTTCTTATCTGGGAACTCGAGCTTCACAGTGTCGCTAAAACGCGCCCCCACCGTACCTTCTTTGGTGGACGCGATGCCCAGAATATTCATCTCGGCGTGGAATTTTCCTTTTTCCTTGGTGAACTTCACCGAGTCGGCCGGAAATCCATGGCCACGTTGACGCGCGCTGTGTTGGTTGCCGGTGTAGAAGAACGGAAGCTGCATGGAAGCGGCGATGTTGCCCGGCCTGGGCCGACGCGGCGCGCGCTTCCAGCGTTTTTTCGATCGGGTTGCCGGCCAGCAGATCGCGCGGCTTGACGTTGCAATATCCGCTGCGCGCCCGGACATTGGTTCCACCGCGGCTCTACTTTCACCGTGCAGCGCGTGGCAGCTTCCCTCTTCCGAATCGTCGGGCTGTAGCCCAGCACGTAATGCTCGTTCAGTTCTTTGCCGATTTTGTCCAAGCCGCCCGCCAGATCGTTGGTGTCGTGAATCACGAAGCCGCCGGTGCCGTCGGCCAGCATGTACATCACCTGCTGATTGGTGGTCGCGCTTTCCGGCAACTTCGGGAGCAGCAGCCGTGTGTTGGCGTTACTGAGCGGATTGTTCAGATTATACCGTATTCGTGTTGACCGTGGCCGCCGGCTCTTCCACCAGCTGCCGCAGTGTCCGCCGCCTTTTCCACCACCGGCCGCCGCTGCCGCCGCCCTTGCCGCCGCCCGCAGGCGCCGCCGCCACCACCGCCGCCGCCAGGATGTCCGCCACCACCGCCTCCGCCTCCGCCGCCGGGCGTGCCGCCGCCGGGCCATCGCCGCTTGTCCGAAGAAAGCCGTGGAGGTCGGTTGGTATGCCGCCGGCTTGAAAAGCGAGGATCCGAAAATCAGAAACCGCGATGCAGCCAGCTCAGACAATGCCGCCCTTCTCGGGAGCCCGCAAACTGCCGGTGGGACCACCCGCCACCAGACCCGCGCACGTCGATCGGATAGATAGCGACGTTGGACTTGTTGCAGGCATCGATGGTCGCGGTCACTTCATATCGTTGTTCGTCGGTCACCGGAAAACCGGAAGTCAGCAGGATCAGCGTTTTTCGCCCCGGCACGTCAGCCAGATTTTTCGCAAGGCTGCGCAACGCGAGAATCATGTCGCGGGCTCCGAAATCCGCCGCCGCGCGGTTCAAATTATCCGATGCGGAATCGGCGTTGGGGGAAGTGTACAGAAGTCTTGATGCCGCTAACGACAGCCTTGAGGCGATCCACATCCGCCGGTGAAATTCTGCGTGATCACCAGGTTGCCGCCGAAATTGACGATGGCCATCACACATTTGCGCCGCCATTGGTTTCGATAAACCTGGCAGCCGCCTTCCGCGCTTGCGCCTGATCGCCGAACGACATGCTGGAGTTGTCGAAAAACAGCATCAAGTAGCGCTTCTGCGAAGCTGTGGGGGAGTTCGGATCGGCCTCAAACGAGAAGGTCTTGATGTTTTGTTCTTGCTTGTCCTCCGGATACTTTGAAATCCTTGGCCGTGAGGTCGCGGACGTAGCCGCCTTTTTGTCGGTGACGACGGCGTCCACCAGAACGAGTTTGGTTTCTGTTTTGATGACAGCGCCGGAGTCGGCCGCGGGCGGCTGGGCCTGCGAATAGGCCGCTCGACATGCCGAGAAGTCCGGTTAACAAGATAATATGCTGAGTTTCAAGTTCACAATCCTACCTCCATCAGGGAATCTCGACCGCGCCATTTAAGCGCCGCCATTTTCTGCCCTTCGGCGTCCCGAACCACGATCCGTACAAAATAGCTTCCCGGGCGTGACATCAAATCCGGTCCGCACAGTGATCCCCGAGTTAATCTGGCTTGCCAGCGTGGAATCCTTCAGATGCATATCCACGGTCTTTTCGAGCGCACTGATATAGTTCCCGTTGCGGTCGAACACGCCCGGCCACCACGGTCAGGACATCCGTATTCCGGCCGTCCGCTTTCTTAAAGCGAAGCTGCCGGACATCGATCCGCGTCACAACCGAAAGCTTGGCGGCGACTTCGCTGGATTTGAAGAACTGCGTATGCAGCTCTACCGGAATGTCGTGCCACTCGTCGCGCGAGAATAGCGTCTCCTCAATCTCGCGCTTGGCTTCCTGCGCCGCATCCATTTCGTGCTTGGGAGCGAAATATCCGCGCCGCGCCATGCAGCGTCAGCCCCGCCGGATTCTTCGAGCGTAACCTTCAAATTGTGATAGCTGCCGTCGAATTTCAGGTTCTCGCGGCGAGAATCCCAGGATGTAATAATACTCCGGCGGAACGGCCATGCGTTTGAATCCATCCGCGAGGTCGTTGGTGTTGTGGATCCAGGTGCCGCCGGTGCCATCCGCCAGCTCGCCCAACATGTCGCCTTCCGTCATCGCGGCCGACCGCTGATATTGCGCGCGGGCATTCGCGCTGGCCAGGCTTCCCCCGGTTTCGCTGGCGTCGCCGCCCGGAATCATCGACGTACAATCCGCGGGCATCGAGAGTATTGATCATCACGTTGGCCCGAATGGCGCGGTCCATCACTTCCAGCTCATCGAATCGTTGATCCAGCACCAGGAATCCCGGGGAGACCACGACGATGCTTCGTTGTCCGGGCATGGCGGAAATGCGCCGGACCACGTCGTTCAGAAGCCTGAGCGACAAGCGCGTATCCTGCTCGCCGATCGACGTCACGCGCGAAGCTTCGGACATGCGCCATGGTCTGGGCCGCGCTTTGCATGGTGGTGGGATCCATTTGCGCGCACAAATAGACGTCCTGCATCGCGGCCTGCAGCGCGGCTTGATCGTTCTTTCTGAATCAGATCAGCTTGGAAGTAACTGAGTTTCGGGCAGCCGGTGCCAGCCATGGCCGACCGGACAGACTCCGGTTGAATCTTCAGCAGCGTATCTTTGAGCTTCGGGAGATCATCGGTGAAATCGAGCAAAGGGCGCCCGGAAGTGGTGTAAATTGCCGCGCGGCTGGTCCCTCCAAGCGATTCCGACAAATGCCGTTCCGCGGCAATGCGCGCCTGCGCCAAATCGCCAAAGGTCAAATGCAGGTCGTCGAAGATATACGCGACGTACCGATCCGGCGCAACCGGCGGCGGTGGTTCCCCCGCCACCTTTTCTCCCGGCGTTGGCGTGGGAGCCGCGGGCGCGGGCGCATCCGCTTTGCGTCCGGCCGATTTCTCCACCGAGAATTTCGAGATTACTTGCGGTTTGCCCTTATCGAACAACTGGAAATCTTCCTTTTGAAGAGTTCCATTCACCTGTCCCTTTTTATCGCGGACCACCACGCGCACCAAAACCAGGTTGGATCGCGTGGTGAAGGTGGGCTGGCTGTCGCGGGAAGCGACTTCAGGCGACTGGCCTGGGCACAGTCCCACACAACAAAACAGGAGCAAACACCGGAAGTTTAAGTCAATTGCCACGAAGCAACCTGGTTAATTCTACACCCAAATCCGAACCGCGACCGCGAGGGAGCGCTGCCAAAAGAGCTATCGGGACACTCCGTTTAAGACGAACGGCACCGACTCCCTCACGGTCGCGGTTCGGAATGAGAGAATCCCGTTACCGAGCCGCGACCGTAAGGGAGTCGGTGCTGTTTCCGTTCTATCTGCCCATCGGCGGACGCGCCAGCCAATCCATTCCGCCATCGCCGATCGGCGCACCGGGCGGCGCATCGGCGGCCGGCTGCTCTTTCACCGGTTCCGCCGGACGTTCCAGGAACCGCTTAATATCCGCTGCCAGCAGCGCATTTTGCGCGGAATCCGCCTCGCCTTTGGCAGCTTCTCCACGCAGTCGCGCCGCCAATTTCCCCAATTTCCACGACGCGATCGCACGCACCTGGCTATTCGGCGCTCCGGTTGCCAGCCACATTACGCGATCCACCAGCACCCGCTCCTCGGCGCGCCGGATCTCCGCCTCGTAAGGCGATGCCGTTGGCGCGTCGAAGATAGCTTTCGTGAGCTTGTCGATCACTTCTTCGAGGCCGGGCAGCGAGGGATCCAGCGCGTGCTGCGACACCATGCGCGCCGAACGGTCCAACTCCAGCACGAATCCGATGGTCACGTCGGATGCAATTGTCGCCAGGCGACAGCGGATCAAACCCGTCGCCCGTGGTGCGCGGGAACAATTCGCGATGCCGGCCGAATCCAGGCGGACGGGGCGGAATCGCATCCAGCACCTGTTTCGGTACGATGAGTTCGGACGGCTTGAGCGTCCCCGCCAGCGCGTCCAGCGCCTTGCGCTGATTCACAGCCGATTCCCACTTCACCGGCGTGCGTCCATCGCCTCGCATTGCGTAGATGTAATCCAGCCCCGCCACCATCGACGATGCGGATTCCACCGCGTATCGGTGATACATGAAGATGGGCACCAGCGGCTCCTCGATGGTTGCCATGGGTGCGCCAGTCCGGATGGTATGCTCGCCCAGCCGGTTTAGCGCCGAGCGGCGAATCTTCATCAGCCGGTTCAATTCGTCCGCCTGATTCACGCCGTTCGACCATTGATCCACTCTGGGATGCGCGTCCGTATCCTGATTGGTCATGTAGCGCAGATCCTCGGCCCACGCGTCGTTCAGGATTTTCGCGAGCGCCGCCGGTTCATCCGTGCCCGCCGGAAATTGCCGATAGCCGTAATTGATCGACACTTTGTCCCAATCGCCGATGCGCGCCTGATACGCCTCCGACAAATCGATGCTGCCGTCGTCCTGTAGCTTTTCCAACGGATGCGGATAATCCATCACCGAAATCCATCCCTTCGTGCTGTCGTAATAGTTGTGACCCAGGCCCAGCGTGTGACCCACTTCATGCGCGGCCAACTGCCGGATGCGCGCCAACGCGGTTTGATACAAAATGTCCGGCTTCTCGTTGCCGGCGGTGTAAGGCGAAAGCAATCCTTCAAAGATCAGGTAATCCTGCCGGTCGCGCAGCGATCCCAGAATCACATTTCCCTTGATGACCTCGCCCGTTCGCGGATCGATAATCGCGCCGCCCATTGACCAGCCGCGAGTCGAGCGATGCACCCAATTGATCATGTTGTAGCGGATGTCCATGGGGTCGGCGCCTTCCGGCAGCACATCCACTTTGAAACCATTGCGGAATCCGGCCGCTTCAAATGCCTGGTTCCACCAGCTCGCGCCCTCCACCAGCGCTTTCCGGATATCCTCCGGCGCGCCGGAATCCACCCAGTATTGAATCGGCTTCACCGCTTCGCTGATCTCCGCGTTTGGATCTTTTTTCTCCAAGCGGTGGCGCATGATGTAGCGCTGCACCATCGGCTCGCCGATCGGCACGCTGTAATCGACAAAGTTCGGCCCGAAATAGCCGGCCCGCGGATCGTCGAAGCGCGGCTTGAAGTTGTTGTCGGGCAATTCCACCAGCGAATAATGTTCGCGCAACGTAACAGAATCCGGTGTGGGGGTGACGCTCGCTACGGATCCTGTGAACAGGCCGCCGCCGAATCCGCCGCCGCGTCCGGCAGCCGCGCCAATTTGCGGAGGGCCCTGCGCGGGGCCGCTGAATCCGCCGCGCCCGCCCGGCGCAGGCTCCGCTGCGAATGTCAGAGTCACTTCAATCTCGCTGTTCTTCGGGAACGCCTTGGTGCGCGGCATGTAAATCGCACTGCGCTTTATATCCACGCGATAGGTACCGGGGCGCAGCGAATTGGCCGCGCCATGCCCATCGCGCAGCAAAAACTCCGTCGCATCTACCAGCACGTGGCCGTTGCTTTCCGCGGCGACTGTGAAACCCCACAGGATGGACTTCGCGAACGAATCCTCCACCGACTTTCGCTCCGCCGCGTTGGCGCTCGACGAACGGAACGATTCGTTGCCCTGCACCATGAATACTTTTGGGCCGACGCGATGCAGGGTCACCACCTTCCCTTGGCCTTCCTGGCTGCGGTCGAGACCGATGTCGTTGGAGCCCAAGCCCGCCGCCAGTCCCGTGCTGTAAAGAAACTCCGTGTCGAAGCGCGGAATCTCGAGAAACAGTGCGCCGGTCTTTTCTTCCCAATACAGCGGAAAAAAACCATCCAGCTTTTGCATCCCAGTGGTTTTTGTCTCGATACTCGGCGTCTGCGCCCAAAGCGAAAGCAAGCAGGCAAAGAAGCCCGCGACAAGTCGTAGCATGATGTCCATTATGCACGTAGCGCACGCTCTCAAGCGTGCCGCCTCGACACTCGTGTCGAGGCCGTGAGTAACTAGACACTACTTGACACTGTCACAATATCAGCCTATCCTAAAACTGCGTGAAAGAAAATCTGTCCCTAGCCGACCTAGCCGAATGCTCCGGCCTCCCAGCCCGGACCATCCGTTTCTACATTGCCCGCGGATTGTTAAACGGGCCTGTCAAATCCGGACGCGCCGCGGCATATACCAATGAGCACCTGGCGCGATTGGAAAAGATCAAGGAGCTGCAGGCAGAAGGCCGGATGCTCGCAGAAATTGGCCGGAGCCTGGCCGGACCGGTTCCGGCAAAAAGCGCGGCGCCGCCCACGGCATGGTGGCAGCACGCAATTGCGGACGATGTCGTGATCCTGACCCGGGCCGATGCAAGCCCCTGGCGGACCAAGCAGATCCGCGCGGCGATTGAGGAATTCGCACGGACTTTGCAATCAGTGAGTGACGAGAAAAGGAGCAAGAAATGAATAGCACAGACCAGAATTTTGGACCCGTGGCCGCACGAGGCCGGGAGGCCCTGCGTCTCGATATGCAGCGCCTGTGGTTGACCGGCCGCGTTCTTCCCGCGGGTGCGCATCTCACGGTGCAGCATGTATTCCGGTCCGAAGAACAGAAACCGCTGGAGGCGATCTACTCATTTCCCCTGCCGCGCGATGCAGCACTGCGCTCCTTCCGCATCACCGGCGAGGGCTTCGAAGTGCATTCCGATTTGATGGAAACGGAAGCCGCAGTTCAGGCGTACGAGCGTGGCATCGCGGAAGGGTCGCTGGCGGCGCTGGCCCGCCAGTATGGCGATGGCGTGGTGAATCTAACCGTCGGAAATGTACGCCCCGGCGAAATAGTCACGGTGTATCTGGAACTGCTGGCGGGTGTGGAGTTGAGCGACGGCGGATTCCGTTTCCGTTTTCCATTTACACTCGCGCCGGCGTATCATCCGCGCCTGAGAGCTGCTCGCCTGTCGGAAAACGAAGCCGAGATGGAGTTACCCGCAGACGAATTCGGCGACATGCTTCTGCCTCCTTACCGCAAGGACGCGGAATCATTGCATGAGGTGGGATTCGATCTTTCGGTTTCACAGCAGAGTGCCGTTGAGGAAATCGGATCGCCCTCCCACGCTATTCGCGTCAGACAAAACGGGCGCGTTTCCCTGGCGGCGGAAAGAGATGTCCCGAATCGCGATCTCGTGCTGGACGTCCGCTTCCAGGAAGTGGCGGCCCAAGTTCTATCCGGAGCAAATTCCTTTGCCGCAATCGTTCCATCCAGTCTCTTTGGCGTTGGTCCGAAAATCGCGCGCCGCGCCGTGATTGTTCTGGATCGCTCGGGATCCATGCAAGGCGCGCCGATTGAGCAAGCGAAGAAAGCCATTGAGGCGTGTCTCGCGGTTTTGGGCGCAGAGGACTCCTTCGGACTGGTGGCCTTCGACAATGTTGTGGAAACCATGCACCCGGCGCTGTTGGCTGGTTCGACGGAAAATCGCGACAATGCGCGGGCATTTCTCAGGCGCATCCAAGCCGGAGGCGGAACAGCGCTGGCCGCCGGGTTCGAGCAGGCGGCGCGATTGCTGAACGGCGCTGGCGGTGACATATTCATCCTCACCGACGGCCAGGTGGCCGGAACCGAAAAGATTCTGGCGCAGGCGCGCGCTACAAACATCCGCCTGTTCTGCCTGGGAATTGGCAGCGCCAGCCAGGACCGTTTTCTTTCTTTGCTCGCACGCGAAACCGGCGGGCTCAGCAAGTTTGTCACCGCGCGCGAACGCGTGGACCTTCCCGCCGTCGATCTATTTGCCAGCATGGGCTCACCGGCTGCCACTGGATTGAAGACCAGCGCCAACGTGCAGCCCGAACCACCCGCTGTAGTTTTCGCAGGGCATCCCGTGCTTCTATTTGGCGAGATGAACGCGAACTCCGGCGAGCTCGAAATCACCTGGGACGGCGGCCGCACGACGCTTCCGATCCCCATCGGCGATCCGCAGACCGGCCAGACCGTGCGATTGCTGCAAGGTTCGCGGCTGATCACGGATTGGGAAAGCCGCTATCCGGCCGAGCAGGCCCTCGCGCCGCTCGAACGACGCAAGCAGAATCGCGTCGCGCAGCAGCTCTCTGCGTTAAGCCGCAAGTATGGACTATCCAGCCGCGAGATGTCGTTGGTCGCGGTGGTCAAACGCGCAGGCGATCGGCCGGGCGAAATTCCCGAAACTCGCGTAGTTCCGGTCGGGATGCCGCAAGACGTCAAGTTCGACGCGTACTTCGCGTCTCCTCCGCCGATGCCGGTTTGCGCCCAAATGCCGGAACCCCGAAAATCCACCTTCGCCATGCAAGACTTGTTCCAAATGTTTCGTCGTCCGCACACGAATTCTCTCGACGATTCTCTAATGGATCTCGCATCCCAACTCGAACCCGACGGTGGAATGCCTGGTGCGAGTGCTTCCGAACGCGCCGGCCGATCGGTAGCGGCCCTGCTGGCGTTCGTATCCGCCGGCCACACCCTCACCAGCGGCGTGTTCCGCTCCCACGTAGCGCGCCTCGTGGAGTATCTCAACTCAACGAAAGTTCCGGATCGAACGGCCGTCGAGCTCGCCCTCGCTGCCGCGCGCTCCGGTAAAGTTCCACCCGGCGATTGGCTGGCGATCGCCCGACCAGTCGGACAAGCGACGTAGCGCAGCGCACTCCTGCGTGCGCTACACGTTACCATGGAGAAAGCTGGAGCGTTTTCCCGTATGTCCGTTGTTCGAACTCTGCTTTTCTCCGCGATAACGCTTCCTACGCTTGCCCTCGCGCAAAGCAGCGACATCGATCTCTTCAGTTTCGTAATGACCGACGCCCAACTGGTTGCCGGCGCACACGTGGACTCCGCCAAGAACTCGCCCTTCGGGCAGTTCGTTCTGTCGCAGATTCCGATGGGCGAGAAATATCTGCAAAGCTTTATCAGCGAAACCGGCATAGATCCTCGCGCGGACATCACAGAGGTAATCGGGGCCTGGAACGGAGCTCCGATGGCGAGCGGCCGTTGGTTGATCGCCGCGCATGGGACTTTCAGCTCGAGCATCGAGACCATGGAGGTCAATGCGCTCAAGAACGGCGGCGTGATCACGCGTCTTCCCGGTGTGGATCTGCTCGCCATCGCCCGGCCGGGGATGACTACGCAGGAATCGAATCTCTGCATCGCGCTTTTTACCGACGGATTCACCGATCTGATCGGCGATTGCACCAGCGTGAATGCGGCGATTCAGTTTGGGGCGACTTCCTTCGGCGCGGCCTCGCCCGTCGCCATGAAAGCTCGCGAACTGCGCGCTAAGCAGGACCTCTGGTTCGCCTCCGTCGTCCCGCTCAGCGAAATCTCTAGTTTCGTGCCTGCGGGCGCAAGCGGAAGCGGGAACCCGCTCAGTGGCGTGCTGAACAGCAAACTCTTCCTCGCAATCCAGCAGATCAGCGGCGGCGTGAAGTTCCCCTCAGCACCCCAAGGATCGGGCGCTCAACTTTCCGCCGAGCTGTTATTGGATTCTCCCCAGGACGCTGCATCGCTGCTAAATGTTGTGAACTTCTTAGCCAGCATCGTTCAAATGAACTCCAGCAGCAGTCCCGCAGCCGCCCCTTTTCTAGCCTTGCTGAGCAATCTCGAAACTTCCGTCACCGGCAGCACGCTAAACGTCGGGCTAAGCATTCCCGAAAGTGCGCTTGAACAGTTGTTCCAGCAAGTCACGCAGTTGGCTCAGAATTACAATTCGTTACAAAAGTAGCCCTCCAGAGTCACCAAATAGTCATCGAAACTTGTTATATTCTGACCCTAGTAAGGGTCATGTTCAGGTCGAGGGGTGTTCTTTGTCTGATCAGCCACGTCCGCTTCCCCGCCTGATCGGCCCGCACAATTGACGACACGTTTTTTACTTGCGCGAGTCAACATCAATTAACCTTTGCGGAAGGAAATAATTTCGATGAGTATGCTGCGAGTGAGACACATCATTTGCCTACTGCTGGTCCTAGGCATCGCTTTTCGAGCGCCTCTTAGCGCGCAACAGATTCTGGGGGCCATTACGGGCACAGTCATGGATTCCACAGGTGCGGCGGTCCCCGATGCCGTCATCAAGGCCGTCAATATTGCCACCAATCTGGAAGTAACCGTTCACTCGCAAGGCAACGGCTCCTATCTCGTCTCGGATCTTCCCGCGGGCACGTATAGGCTCACCTTCACCAAAGAGGGATTCCAGACCGAAACGCACACCGAAGTTCTGGTGAACGGCAACCGAACCAGCACAGTGGACGGTAGCCTGAAAGTGGGCCAGGTGAGCAGCACCATTGAGGTGACTGCCACGCCCCTGATGAACCAGGTGGACACCACCAATGGTTACGTGGTGGATCAACTGACTATCGAACAGACGCCGCTCGGCACCGGCAGCTTCACGCAACTCGCGATCATGAGCCCCGGCGTGCACGCCGATTTTCTGGGCGGCTCCGGCACCAATTCCGGACTCGGCAATCAGGCCATATTCGCCAACGGCCAGCGCGACACTTCAGCAACAGCTTTTCTCTGAACGGCATCAACACCAACAATCTCTTCAACGGAAATTCCGCCAGCCAGGTGGGCGAAAACCGCTTCGTGCTGAACACGGGCGAGAATTTCGGCGCCGGCGGTCAGATCCAGAAGCAATTCGGTTTATACCGCCATCGGCCAGGCGCTACCCACGCCGCCCGCGGAAGCAATTCAGGAAATCGCCGTCAACGCGGCTATGTTTAATGCCACCCAGGGCGCCAACAGCCGGCGCGCACATCAGCGTCATCACGAAATCCGGCACCAACGGATTGCACGGCGAAGTCTACGAGAAGTTCCAGAACAGCTTCTTGAATGCCGCGCCTTTCTTCTATAACGCCGACCCCATTGTAACTACCAAAGTTCCCTTCCTGAATCGCAACCAATTCGGCGCCACTCTGGGCGGCCCCATCAAGAAGGACAAGCTGTTCTACTTCCTCTCCTACCAGGGCGTGCGCATCGCCGACGCCGCCACCGCCACGCAAGAAGCCACTGTGCCGCTGACTCTCACGGACGATCGCAGCACCCAGGGCATCATCAATATGATCCAAGGCGCTTACGGCAAAACCATCACTGCCAGCCAAATCAGCCCCGTTGCCGCCGCGCTGCTGAACGCCAAATTGCCAACGGCCAGTATCTAATCCCGAGCGCTGAGATCACAAACCCGGCCGCCGCGACGGCGCTGGGCTTCGACGCGGTAGTGCAAGGTCCGAACGCGCAAGCCCGCGTGGATCAAGGAATCGCGAACATCGATTACGTGGTGAGCGACAAGGATCGCCTCGGCGTGAAATATTACGTCCAGGACAATCCCACGTCCAACCCATTCGGCGCCGTCGGATCGCTGCTCGGCTTCCCGCAGACGCTTTCGGCCGGCAGCCAGGTGGCATCCATCAATAACACCGTGATCCTGACGCCATCACTGACCTGGGAGCAGCGCGCCGGATTCACTCGGCTTCGCGCCTACTCCAGCACCAGCCAAGCTTTCACGCCGCAGAGTTTCGGCATGAATCTTCTCGGAGCAACGACCTTCCCGCAGATCCAGATCGCCGCCGCCGACCCCACGCTCTTCAGCGAATTGCAGTTCGGCTCCAGCACCAGTTTCGGAAACGCCGGCATGTTCCAGAATCAATGGGAGTACGGCAGCACCTTGAACTGGGTGAAGGGCCGCCACACGCTCTCGTTCGGCGGACTCTGGGATCATACCCAGCTCAACATCGTCAACCACAATACCGACAACGACAAGATCGCATTCAAGACATTCCTGACCTTCGTGGAAGGCGCCGTCCGCACCGGCACTTCGTCGGATGCATTCGCCGGATCCGCCAATCGCTACTATCGATCCGACACAGTCGGCGCGTTCGTCAACGACAACTACAAAGTCCGCAGCAACCTGACCGTCACGCTCGGCCTGCGCTGGGATTTCGATGGACCGCTCACCGAAAAGTACGGCACGCCTGACCGCGTTCAACGGCAATCTCTATTCCTATAACGCCGCCACCGACACCATCATCGAATTCCGGCCTCGAGATCGCCGGCAACAACGCGCAATTCGGAACGCAGGGCGCCAGCGATTCGCTGATGAAGAATCGCCAGTGGGGATTCGCTCCGCGCATCGGCATCGCATGGTCGCCCACCTCGAAGCTGACGGTGCGCACCGGCTTCGGCATCTACTATGACCGCGGCGAATTCTTCAGCTATCTCTCGCCCAGCGCGGGCGGCGGATTCAACGGACCCTTCGGCGTAACACTGGAACCGCCCTTCGTCTCGCCGATTTTTGCCCAGACCGGCGCCACGTTCTCCGACTCCATTCGGCACTACGCCGCCGCCGCCGCCGCCTGGAAGCGCCGCTGCGTTCCAGGCCCAGTTGCCGAACATCGCGCAAACCGAATCCGGCCACTTCCCGCCCGGCAACGGCTTCGGACCGTTCCTGTTCGGCGGCTACGACATCAACAACAAACTGCCCTACACCGAAAACTGGACCTTCGACGTGCAATACCAGGCGTCCAACAGTTGGCTGTTCAGCGCCGGATACGTCGGCAACCACGGCCTGCATCAGGTGCTGCCCATTCCGTTCAATCAGGCGCAGATCGCCACGCCGCAGCATCCCATCAACGGCCAGATTTATTCCTATGGCGGCGCCACTCCGCTCGAGCTCAATTTGGAACCCGTTTTCACCAACGAATTCTCGGGTAACGCGCCCATCCGCGTGCCCTACATCGGCTATGACATGAATTCCGTTTTGTACAAGGCGGAAGGAATTTCCAATTACAACGCTCTGCAACTACAGGTTCGCAAACGCCTCTCGATGGGGCTGCAGCTCACCGCCAGCTACACCTGGTCGCACGCGCTCGACGAGCAAAGCGGACTGGGCCTCTTCTTCACCGGCAACAATCCGCTGACTCCGAAATCGAGCTACGCTTCGGCGGATTTCGATCAGACGCACGTGTTCCTGATCAATTACAGCTACCGGCTGCCCAAGGTCACATCCAACAAAGCGGCTGGCTACTTCCTGAACGATTGGATCATCGGCGGCCAGACCGTCGCGCAGAGCGGCCAGCCCTACAGCATCTACGATTACTCCGGCTCGGTGGCCAGCCAGTATCTCGGAACCTCGGATTATATCGGCAATCCGATCGTTCCGCTCAAGCCAGGCGTTACCGCCAGCCAGGCCCAATTGCAAGGCACCACTGGCGTGAATGCCGGCAAGCCCGTGCTCAACGTGAACGATTTTGCGCCGTCGTTTCTCGCGCCCGGCCAGGCCGGCGTGCCGCCCTGCGATTCCTCAGGCTGCGATCTGTTTGAATCACTCTACGGTTACACCGGCCGCAATATTTTCCGCGGCGCCGTTTCAGGTGCGCTTCGACATGACCATCGGCAAAACGTTCCAGATCGCCGAGCGCTACCGCTTGCGCTTCAACTTCGACGCATACAATCTCTTCAATCATCCGGATTTCGACGCGCCCAACAACGACGTTACCTTCTTCCCCGAGTTCGAAGGGCCGCCCTCCTTCCCGCCGGTTGGAAGCCTCGGTATCATCCAGCACACAGTCGGAAGCTCGCGCTTCTTGCAGTTGTCGCTGCATTTGTCGTTCTAGACGCGATTTAGATTGCAACTCTTTGCCGTAGTTGCAATCTAACGCGTATATGAAGACTAAAAATTCGAATCACGCAACACACACCGGTAAAGTGTTGCAGGAGTATGGAACTGTCGTTGACCGGCCTATCTCGCTGCAGCAAAAGGTCCGACAGTCCAATTCGGGAAAACTGAATCCGCTGCTCGCGGATACTATGACTTTGCGGGACATGTACAAGAAGCACCATTGGCAGGTGTCCGGTCACACGTTTTATCAACTTCACTTGCTTTTCGATAAGCACTACGCCGAACAAGCCGAGCTGGTGGATGCACTTGCGGAACGCGTCCAAACACTCGGTGGAGTTGCCATCGCGATGGCGCCGGACGTGGCCGAAACCACGCGCATCCCACGCCCGCCGCGCGACCGTGAGGATGTCAACACCCAGCTCTTCCGTCTGTTGGAAGCGCACGAGATGATCATCGCGGAAACACGCAAATTGGCCGATGAGGCAGACGAGAACGGTGACCAAGGCACGAACGATCTGCTAGTAAGCCAGGTCCTTCGCACCAACGAATTCCAGGTCTGGTGGATCACCGAGCAACTAGCCGGCTCCGGCCTGGTTGACCGCTAGAAGAAACGGCACCGACTCCCTTACGGTCGCGGCTCGGAATGAGACACCCCGTTACCGAGCCGCGACCGTAAGGGAGTCGGTGATTTTACTCCGCATCCCGCACGCACCGGAAACCCAACGTCCCCGCCCGATCCTTCGATGGCGCCATCAACAAATATTTCCCATGCTCTGTAAGCTTGTACGCTTGCGGAAAATACCACATGGATCCTTGCGGCTGGTAGTAGCTTCCGCCACGCACAATCCCCGCGCGCGTGTGCTCATCCACATATTCATCCGTCCACTGCCAGACATTGCCCACTAGATCCATCACGCCAAACGGACTCGCGCCTTTCGGATGCGCATCCACCGCCGCCGGACCCGGCAGCTCGCGTCCCTTATATGTCTCGGGCACCGCCGACGCGTCCCACGAATTTCCCCACGGATAAACCCGCCCGTCCGACCCGCCGGCCGCATATTGCCACTCCCATTCGTGCGGCAGCCGCTTGCCCGCCCATTGCGCATAGGCGCGCGCATCCTCCAGCGATACCCAAGTCACCGGCTTGTTCTCCCAACCCGCGCGCGGCTTGCCGTCCAACCAATCGCGGAGAAAATTATGATCGTCGGCCGGATGGTATCGAGTGGCCTCTAGAAACTTCGCGAACTCCGCGTTCGTTACCGGATATTTGTCTATCGAGAACGCCGCAATGTGCATCGGATGCGCGTGGTTCCGCCGAGGCGAATTCTCCCACGGATATTGCACGTCCAGCCCAATCCAATCGTCCCCTTCAATCTCTATGCCGGAAACTTGAAACAGAAAATCGCCCGCCGGGATTTTCACCATTCCCTCTGCGGCGCCGTTTGATCGCGGATGTAGCAGCGATTTCCACCATCTGTTGCGGCAGGAATTTCCACTCTGCGGATAAACTCTGGACCGGTACACCCGCACTCTGATTCATCTGCGCGAGCAACCGGTCCAGCCCTTCCACCTGCTTTCCGGAATCCACCGCCAAAATAGCGCCGAACCCGTGCGCTTCGATCGAAAAGGTCAACCGGCCATCCTTGTCCGGCTGGATTTCAACCCCGTGCCAGAGATCGTAGTAACGCCGCCCGCCAGCGCTTGGCACACGAATCTGAGGGCCGCTGATATCGAATTCATTCCGATTCACCAGCGTCCACAGAGTTCGCCCAGCGCCGGGAAACACACTGGCGAAAACTCCGTGTTGCATCGTCGGTTGAAACGGAACCCAGTCCTTACTGACCAGCAACTCCGCAAACGCGCGCTCGATGCGGCTCACACGACGCAGCGCTTCGGCATCGCGCGGAGTGATCTGATTCCAAATGCCCCACATATTCTCCCAACTCTCGAATCCCACGCCGTTGAAAAACGCATATTGCAAATCGTTGGTATGATCGCGCCCCCAGCGATTCGCGACGTCGATCATATGCCGCGGCTCCAGCCATTTCAATTTACTGGCCGGCGGCTCAAAACCGATATCGATTACGAACCAGCTTTGGTTGTTCCAGATCAATCCTTCATCGCTCGCCGGCGCGCCCTCCGGTTGAAACACCAGCGGATGCCCGGTCTTATCCGATGCGGTGCGGTACGCGCGCGGCACGCCGCTGAACGTGTCGCCGTTCACGCCATCCGCGCCGATCTCGGCCATCAGCTTCGCGTTCGCCTCCCAGTGCGGCATCCCGGGATCGTGCGTGCCGTTATCCCACGACATGGTCGGAAACAGCACGCGCACTCCGCGCCGGTGAAAATCGTCCACCATTTTCCGCAGCGCCGGAATCCCGCCCGGAAGATCGCGATGCAGGTCCCATTGGTTGCGATTGTCGATTCCAATATTCGGATACACCGGCCAGATCAGCACGCTGTCAATTCCGCCGTAGCGTTTATCCAGATCGTCCAGATAGCGGTCCACCGTGTAGCGCCGCTGCACGGGATCGTAGAAATAGCGCTCCTCGCACATCATCTGCGGCTGGACGAAATCGCGCTGCGCCCACTGAAACTCCGGCCGCCGGTACTCCGCGTCGTCATAGCCCATGCGCGTGAGATGCTCCGCGCGCCAGATTTTCAAATCGCTAAGCCACGCGTCAAAATCGCCAGGGTCCTTCGGCCCTGGAATCTGATTCCCGTTCGGATGGTGCGCGGTGCTCTGGCCGAAAACGGCGGCCACAGCCAATAACAGAAGCGTGCAGGGTTTGACCATCTCCATAGAGTACGCCGTCTTCTGGTACGCTGTGCGTTACCCATCACTGAGGAGAAAATGAATATTCGTCACAGCGCTCTGCTCACTCTCTTGGCCGCGTTCGCTAACGCACAATCCCTAACCGATCTCCCGCGCCTCAAGAACTACTCCGCCCATCGGGTCTCAAGCGACAACCCCTTCATCGGCAGCAACGACGATAGCAAGCGCATCTTCCCCGGCGAAACATTCGTGATGGCTGACCTGCGCGGCCCCGGCATTGTCGATCACATCTGGATCACCGTGGCCGATAACGAATTCGCCTGGCCCCGCCTGGTCCGCCTGCGCGTGTATTACGACGGCAAGAAAACTCCCAGCGTCGACGTTCCGCTCGGCGATTTCTTCGGCGTCGGCCACGGCTATGAGCGCGATCTGGATTCCATGCCCATCCGCGACAGCTCCTTCGGCCGCGCCCGCAATAGCTATTGGCAAATGCCCTTCCGGCAATCCTGCAAAATCACCGTCACCGACGAAGGCAATCGCCCCGTGACGATGTTCTACTATCACGTGGATTGGCAGAAGCACGCTTCGTTACCCGAAGACGTCGCCTATTTCCACGGCTACTATCGGCAGGAACGTCCCGCCGTCGCCGGAAAAAATTATGAGTTCGTCAGTTTAAAAGGCTCCGGCCACTACGTCGGCACCGTGCTGAATGTCATTCAAGCCGGCGTCGGATGGTTCGGGGAGGGTGACGATCTCTTCTACGTCGACGGCGCCAAGCATCCGCAAATCGCCGGCACCGGCACCGAGGATTATTTCAACGAAGCCTGGGGCCTGCGCGTCTCCTACAGCAACTGGTACGGCACGCCCGTCGCGGAAGGGCGAACGCATCGGCGCGCGGCTCACCGGCTATCGCTGGCACGTTCCCGATCCGATTCCTTATACGAAATCGCTGTGGGCCGGCATCGAGCACGCCGGCTGGACTTACAACGCCGATGGAACGCTCCGCTCCGGTTTCGAAGAGCGTGCGGATTATTTTTCGAGCGCCGCGTTCTGGTATCAAAAGGGCGTCAATGAAGATCTCGCCGAGCCGCCCTATGGAAACGCCCGGCTGCCGCTCGGCAACGCTTTGCAAATCGCTGTGGAAGATTCGATCGCCGAAGTGACCACCGAAAAAGGCAAAGCATCCGTGCAGCGCGAAGTGGATTGGGGACGCGACCTGTTATTCTTCGAAGCCGAAGGCGTGGGATCGCGCATCAACATTCCGCTCGACGTTCCCGAAAAAGGCCGCTACGAAGTTGTCGCGCGCATCGCCCAGGCGCCCGATTACGGCGACTATTACGCTCTCATGGATGGCAAGCCAACCAATCTCGACACCCGCGAAGCCTTAACTTCTGAAGTGCCTGCATCCGGTTCGGAAGTATTCCATAATTATTTGCCCGAGATCTACGTCGCCGTGGATCGCCCGCTCGGCTGGCTGGAGCTGGAAAAAGGCCGCCACACACTGAGCTTCGTCTGCGTGGGCCACGATGGCCGCTCGTCCGGATATTATCTCGGCGTCAACGATGTCGCGCTGGAGCGGATTCCCGCGCCCGAAGCGTCAGCCACCGAAGCGCGCGCGCCAGCCACGCCGAACGCCGGCATCGTTTATCGTGGCCGCCAGCTCGCTTCTTACGTCGCGCAAGCGAAGAACGCCGACGCGATCCGCGCCATCGGTTCTTTCGGGCCGGACGCTGCATCTGCCGTCAATCAAGTTGCGCAAGCACTCAGCGATCCGGATCCGGATGTCCGTTCCGCCGCAGCCTGGGCCCTTAGCCAAATCGGCGCACCTGGAGCATCCGCAGTGCCGGCCTTGGAAAAATCGTTGTCGGATTCAAACTCGCGCGTGCGCAGTTTATCGGCGGTAGCATTGCAATCCATCGGACCGAAAGCTGTCGCCGCCGTCCCTGCCCTCATCGCCGCCCTTCAGGATCCAGCACCATTCGTGCGCGCCCCAGTGGCCGATGCAATAGGCAGCATCGGACCGTCCGCTAAAGCCGCAGTCGATGCGCTGGCCGCCCGTCTTCTGGTGAAGGACGATCAAGCATACGTTCTGCGCAGCATAGCATCCGCTCTCGGAAACATCGGCCCAGACGCCGCAAGCGCCCTACCAGCGTTGGAGGAAACGCTCAAACACCATCGCGTAGTCTACGTGGCAAAAGAAGCAATCCTAAAAATCAAAAAAGAACCCGTCCCGCTCTGGTGACACTCCTGACATGACCGATCACTGTAACCGAACCGCGACCGCAAGGGAGCGCTACCACGAAACCTCTCGGAACGCTCCCTCGCGGTCGCGGCTCGGTAAGCCGAGGTTCTCTAGGACCCCAGCCCCGCGCAGCGACCGCCGCGCTACAATATGAAACTCTCATGAAAACACCGGTAGCCTGTCTCCTCACCGTTTTGCTCGTCGCCCCGCTGGCCCAACCCGCCGAGCTCGCCCCCTTGCGCGGCTACTCCGCCGAAGCTACGCAGAACGAACGCGAGTGGGAAACCAAGTTCCGCGCCGTGCCCGACCCCGCCAACGTGCGCGCCTACATGGAGCGGCTTTCCGCCCGCCCGCACCACGTCGGCTCCCCTTACGACAAAGACAACGCCGAGTGGATCCTCTCCAAATTCAAAGAATGGGGGCTCGACGCCAAGATCGAAAACTTCGACGTCCTTTTCCCCACTCCCAAGCAGCGCGCGCTGGAATTGGTGGAACCTACTCACTTCACGGCCAAAATCGAAGAGCCCACCGTTGGCGTGGACCCCACGTCTTCGCAGCACTCTGAGCAACTTCCTGTGTACAACGCGTACTCCATCGACGGCGACGTCACGGCGCCTCTGGTCTACGTGAACTACGGCATCCCGGACGATTACGAACAGCTCGACCGCCTCGGTATTTCGGTGAAAGGCGCCATCGTGATCGCGCGCTATGGCGGGTCTTGGAGAGGTATCAAGCCCAAAGTCGCCGCCGAACACGGCGCAGTCGGCTGTCTGATTTATTCCGATCCGCATGAAGACGGCTACTTCGCCGGCGAGACTTTTCCCGAAGGCCCGTACCGTCCCAAAGACGGCGCGCAGCGCGGCAGCGTGATGGACATGCCGGTGTATCCTGGCGATCCGCTCACGCCCGGTGTCGGCGCTACCAAGAACGCCAAGCGTCTCCCGCTGAGCGAAGCAGTCACGCTAACCAAAATTCCTGTCATGCCGATTTCCTATGGCGACGCGCAGCCGCTGCTTGCGGCGTTAAAAGGGCCCGTCGCTCCGCAGGCATGGCGCGGCGCGCTCCCCCTCACCTATCACGTTGGCCCGGGCCCCGCCAAGGTTCACCTGAATCTGAAATTCAATTTCGATCTCAAGACTCTCTACGATGTCATCGTTACTATCCCAGGTTCCGCGTTTCCCGATGAGTGGATCATCCGCGGCAATCATCACGACGGCTGGGTGAATGGCGCGGAAGATCCGGTCTCCGGCGCATCCGCGCTCATGGAAGAAGTTCGCGGGCTCGGCCTGCTGCTGAAGCAGGGCTGGCGGCCCAAGCGCACCATCATTTATTGCCTGTGGGACGGCGAGGAACCCGGCTTGCTCGGCTCCACCGAATGGGCGGAAACGCATGCCGATGAGCTTCGCAACAAGGCCGCTGTCTACATCAATTCCGACAGCAACGGCCGCGGACGCTTAGGCGCGGAAGGTTCGCACACGCTCGAAAAATTTATCAACGGAGTAGCCCGCGACATCCAGGATCCTGAAGCAAATATCTCAGTCTGGAAACGGATGCAAGCTTACCGCATTGCCAATCCGGACGCCACCGAACGCCAGGATGCCCGCAACCGCCCTGACTTGCGCATCGGCGCTCTAGGATCCGGTTCGGATTACACCGCGTTCCTCGATCACATCGGCATCGCATCGCTCGACCTCGGATTCGGCGGCGAAGACGGCGGCGGCATCTACCATTCCATCTACGACGATTTCTATTGGTACTCCCATTTCGGCGACACCAATTTTGTCTACGGCCGCGCGCTCGCCCAGACCGCCGGTACCGCTGTGCTGCGACTCTCCGGAGCTGAGCTGCTGCCCTTCGATTTCGATAATCTCACCGAAACCATCCGCCGCTATATCGATGAGGTAGAGCATCTGGCGCGCGACAAGCGCGATCAGATCATCGAACGAAATCGCGCCATCGACGAAGGCGTCTTCGCCGCGATCGAAGATCCGCGCCACAAAACCGTCCCGCCGGCGAAAGAACCCGTCCCGCCCTTCGTGAATTTTGCGCCGCTCGAAAACGGTTTCGCCGCCTTACAGCGCGCCGCCGAACTCTACGATCACGCACTCGCCCACGCAATGGAAAACGGCGGCTCCGCGCTGGCACGCGCAAATCTGCGCGAAGCAAATCTCAGTTTGGTCCAAGTGGAACGCTCCCTCACTTCTAAGGACGGCCTTCCCAATCGTGCCTGGTTCAAGCATCAAATTTACGCGCCCGGCTTCTACACCGGATACGGCGTGAAGACGCTTCCGGCCGTGCGCGAAAGTATCGAGCAAAAAGATTGGAAGCTGGTGGATGAGCAAACCGTGAAGGTCGGCAAAGTTCTGGAAAACGCCGGCGAAGCCATCCAAGGCGCCGCCTCTGAACTGGCCCGGAGCGCGCAATAGTGCTACCGAACCGCGACCGCAAGGGAGCGCTACCACGAGTTTCATGATCGCGACCATCAATCCCGCAACCGGCGAAACCCTCCGCGAATTCCCGGCTCTCTCCCCGGCGGCAATCGAAGCAAAACTCGCGCTCTCCTGGTCCACGTTCCACTCCTTCCGTCACACCCCCTTCGCCGAACGCGCCGCGTGCCTGCAAAAAGCCGCCGACATCCTGGAATCCGGCAAACGCGATTACGGCGTGCTCATGACCACCGAAATGGGCAAAACCCTGCCCTCCGCCATCGCCGAAGCCGAAAAATGCGCCTGGGCATGCCGCTATTACGCGGAGAACGCCGAGCGCCTGCTGGCCGACGAAGTTGTCGCCACCAACGCGTCCCGCAGCTTCGTCCGCTATCAGCCGCTCGGACCCGTACTCGCTGTGATGCCGTGGAATTTTCCGTTCTGGCAGGTCTTCCGTTTCGCCGCGCCAGCTCTAGCGGCAGGCAACACCGGCTTGCTGAAACACGCCTCGAATGTTCCGCAATGCGCGCTCGCCATCGAAGACATCCTGCGCCGCGCCGGATTTCCGGAAGGCGCATTCCAGACGCTGCTCATCGAAGCCAATCAAGTGGACCCTCTGCTGCACGACGATCGCGTAGTGGCCGCCACACTCACCGGCAGTGAGCCCGCCGGGCGCTCTGTGGCGCGCGCCTCCGGCAGCCAGGTCAAGAAAACGGTGCTCGAACTCGGCGGCAGCGACCCTTTCATCGTCATGCCCAGCGCCGATTTTGAGGACGCCGTCGCTAGCGCCGTGAAAGCGCGCGTCATCAACAACGGCCAGTCCTGTATCGCCGCCAAGCGATTCATCGTCGCCGGCGAAATTTACGACGCGTTCGAAAAGCGCTTCGTCGAGCGAATGAAGGCGCTGAAAGTGGGCGATCCCATGGCCCCCGATACCGAGGTCGGCCCGCTAGCCACAGCAAAGATCCGCGATGAGCTGCACGATCAAGTCCAGCGCGCCGTCGCCGCCGGAGGACGTGTGCTCACCGGCGGCAATAAAATCGACGGCCCGGGTTTTTACTACGAGCCCACCGTCCTCGCCGACGTCCCGCGCTCTTCCCCGGTGTTCTATGAAGAATTCTTCGGCCCTGTCGCCATGCTCTTCCGCGCCCGCGATGTAGCGGAAGCCATCGAGTTAGCCAATGACTCCCCGTTCGGTCTTGGTTCCAGCGTTTGGACGCGAGATGAATCCGAGCAAGCCCGCTTCGCCGAGTCCATCGAAGCCGGCCAGGTATTCATCAACGCGCCAGTCGCCTCAGATCCCCGCCTGCCATTTGGTGGCGTAAAGCGCTCCGGCTACGGCCGCGAGCTCGGCGTCTGGGGCATCCGCGAATTTGTGAACATTAAAACCGTCTGGTGCAAATAGGAGTCAACTTTGTTCAAGCGCTTATTCTCAACACTCGCCGCTCTCGCCAGCCTGGCCAACGCAGGCACACTGTTTCTCCCCGCCTATCCCAACTCCCTGATCGTAGTCGACGAATCCAAGGGAGAAGTGGTGGATCGTATCCCGCTTGTCACCGGCACTCCTCGCTCCATCCGCCTCTCGCCGGATCGGAAAACGATTTACGTCACCACCATCGATCACAACGGCGTTGAGGTGATCGACATCGCATCGCGAAAAGTCACCAATCATTTCGTACTCAACACATCCACGAAACAGTTCCGCATGCGCGGCGGCGCCGTCGATCCCGACGGCAAGCTGTTCTACACCGTTACTAAAGAAATCCAGAAATTCCCGGATCACTTCGAAGTCGGCCCGGCGAAATTCACCATCATCGATCTCGCCGATCAGAAGATCGTCAAGACCATCGACATTCCCCACGAAGACGCTGCCGCCAACGAAGCCGGCTTCGGACGCACTCCACTGGAAGTGTCGCCCGACGGAAAATTCATCTATCAATTTGGAGCGAAGATCAACGTCTTCAGCGCCGCCGACTTCAAGTTGATCGATCGCATCGATCTCGCTCAGCCCAATTTTCCAGGCATGGAGCGAATCCGCTTCGGCGGCGATTTGGATCTGATCGGCCAACCGGGCCAACGCATCTCGATATTCAATTCCGCCGATCCCGTGGTTCACAACAAGACTTTCGGAATCGCCCGCTTCGATCTCGCAACGCGTCAAATGGATTTCAATCCCATCGGTCCAGCGCCCGAAGCGATGGCCGGAGTGCAAGTCACGCCCGACAAGAAATCCGCCTTTACAATCGTCTCCAACGGAGCTCACGGCAACAAGCGTTGCGAGTTTTGGGCCTTCGATTTGTCCAGTGATCGTCTAACGCAGACCGCAGAGGTGCCCTGCCGCTCGCGCTTCAGTTTCGGCATGGCCAGCAGCGGCAAGAAGCTGTACATCTATGGCGCGGGTTTCGAAATTGAGGTATACGACGCCGCGACGTTGCAGCACGAAACCACGTGGGATTTGAAAACCGACGTCACGCCGGCGGGAATTGTGGTTCTGCCTTAATCCCAATATCAGTTAGTAGGGCAGCGGACCCCCTGGTCCGCGCGGGTCCCCCGGACCCGCTGCTTCGGGTGTCGTGGATTTCCTCACCAAGCCGACGAGGGCGTCGGCTGCAGACCAGGGGTCTACCCCACTTTGGGGAAACTAAGTGACATTGGCTTTAAGCCGGTTCCAGGTTCTTCGCAGCGTCCGGTTCCAGTACATCAGCAGTCCCGTCACGGCCAGCGTCGGAACCACCAATCCGAGTAGTGCCCAAATAATTTTGAAGCCCACTCCCCAGTACACACCGAAGTGCAGCGGCACCTGCGACCAGATGAACCAATCCCCCAGGCTCTGATTCACGCCGTATCGCCACGTTTTCAAGTGCGCTCCTGTGTAGGGATCGAAATACAAAGTATCCTCATACTCGCGGCTCAGACCGTTGCCGCGCCGCATCAAAATTTGGATCGGTGCGCGTCTATTGAAAGGAAATTCCACGCCCGCGAACGTCGTTCCCGGATCCAGCGCGGAAGCCCGCTTCACCAACGCACCCAGATCCGGCTCCGGCATATCGCTTCCAGCCGTCACCTCCACCACCGGAGGTTTCGAATTCACAATCGGCGAGATCTTGTTCACGAACGAAAAAACTTCTCGCGGCCACGCGAAATAAACTCCGCTCACCGCCCAGAACGAGATCAACGCCAGCGTCCAGAAGCCGGCCGCGCTATGCAGATCGAAGTTGATCCGCCGCCAGCTCCTGCGAAAATCCACTTTGAGAGCCCGCTTCCAACTTCGGATGCCCGGCCACCAGTTGACGATGCCCGTGGCGCACATCAGCAGAAGCAACGCCCCGCCCACGCCGTTCAGGACGCGGCCCCTCCGCGACAGAAACAAACTGGTGTGCAGCCTCTCCACAACGTCGAGCCACGCCGCGCCGCGTTTTGTCTCGCCCAAAACTTCGCCGGTGGTTGCATCCACCGCCACTCGGATCTGCCCACGTCCCAAGAGCCGCGCGATAAAGTGCGGCTCCGTCTTCCCAGGCGCAATCACCGACGCGATTCGAAAGCCCGGGTAGCGCGCCTTTAAATTCCGAACTACGCCACTAACCTCCACGCTCGGCGTAGGTGGCGTTCTCCGTTCCCACGCATTTGCTCCCGTCATCGCGCCCAGTTCAATGCGGAGCACCAGAATCGACCCTGAAACGCCGATCACCACCAGATACAGCGCCAGTACAATTCCAATCCAAAGGTGAATCTGAAAGTTGGCCTTGCGAATCCAAACCTGTTGCGGATGCCGCCACAATGCACTGAGAAGCGTCATTTCGCGGGCGGCTGGGCGCGCGCGAAAACCTGCAGCAATCCATTCGATTCGGAAGTGAGATGCTTCCCATCGGGCGCAACACTCAAGCTCCCCGAGCTCTGCGGCCGATTGTTCCCGCTCAGCGTGAACTTGTATTGACCCGCGCCGGTTTTCGTGACTTTGATCACGCCCAGCTTCTCCCCCTGCCCGTTCTTGACATCGCCCTCGGTCCCGTCCAAGCGAACGATATAAGTCATGCTGAGGTAATGAACGTTGTTGACCGGCACCGAAAACGCGAACGCAACCTTATCGCCTTTCTCCCCGATCCTGAGCGTGATCGGATCGACATTACTCTTCGCCCCATTCAACTCCTGCCGCTCCAGCAGCCAAGTCCCAACCAAGGGCTCCGCCGCCCAAGCCGAACCCACCATCAGCATCAAGACCACCGCCGCAGAACGCATCCCAACATTCTCGCAGACCGTTCATACTGGTTTCTTGAACACTCCATCTCTCTTCACCCCGCTGTCTATCCGCGAAATCACCTTTCGTAACCGAATCGCCGTCTCTCCCATGTGCCAATACTCCTCGGTCGACGGATTCGCGACTGACTGGCACCTGGTTCACCTCGGCAGCCGCGCAGTCGGCGGCGCCGGACTCGTCATTGTAGAAGCCACCGCCGTGGAAGCGCGCGGGCGCATCAGCCCCGGCGATCACGGAATCTATCTGGATCAGCACATCCCCATGCTCCAGCGCATCGCCTCGTTCATCAAGCAGCAGGGCGCGGTGCCCGGCATCCAGATCGCCCACGCCGGACGAAAAGCAAGCTGCTATGTTCCGTGGGAAAACAACGGCGCTGCCATTCCCATCGAAGCCGGCGGATGGCAAACCGTCGCGCCCAGCGCCGTTCCTTTTCGGGCCACCGACCCAATACCCCAGGCGCTGGATCATCAGGGAATCCGCGACATCGTGAAAGCGTTCGCCCAATCCGCAACCCGCGCGCTCACCGCCGGATTCGAAACCCTGGAACTACACTGCGCCCACGGCTATCTCGCACACGAATTCCTGTCGCCATTGGCCAACAAACGCAGCGACGACTATGGCGGCTCCTTCCAGAACCGAATCCGTTTCGTGCTGGAATTAGTGGACTCGGTGCGCACCGTCTGGCCCGAATGCTTTCCGCTCTTCGTGCGAATTTCCGCCACCGATTGGAAAGAAGGCGGCTGGACTTTGGACGACTCCGTGGCCCTGGCATCCGAACTACGCGGCCACAAAGTGGATCTGATCGATTGTTCCTCCGGCGCCATGGTTCCCGACGCCAAAATGCAAATCGGCCCCGGCTATCAGGTGCCCTTCGCCGAACGCATCAAGCGCGAAGCGAACATCCCCACCGGCGCAGTCGGGATGATCACCGATCCCAAGCAGGCCGATGAAATCATCCGCAACGGCCAAGCGGACATCGTGCTGTTGGCCCGTGAATTCCTACGCGATCCCTACTGGCCGCTCCACGCCGCGAAGGCATTGGGTCTGGCGCCGCAACCTCCCGTCCAATACGGCCGCGCTTTTTCGTAGCCTACTGACTCACCTTCCCAAAAAATCGGATCCGCAGCACGAAGTGCCGCCCCTCGTTCCCATAGAACGAAAGATACTGCGGCGCTCCGATCACTTTGTTCACAGCCGAATAGTTCCGATGATCCGTTAAGTTATTCGCGCCTCCGCGAATCGCGTAGCGATACCCGCGAAACACAAACCGCCGCTCGATCGCCAGATTGAAATCGAAATTCGGTGGAAACCGGTGCGAGTCCACTGCTCCCACAACATTTCCCAACGGATCCGTCACCGCGAACGGAAATCCCGTCCGATAATCCGCCAGAAAAGCGATGGCCCACTTCTTCCCGTAGAGCGGCAGATAGCCCCAACCGAGCAGACGATTCGGGGCGTCCCACGGCATGTGCCCGAAATTATTCAACACCTGCAGCGGCTGATCCACGCTCGCGTCCAGCACCGCGTTCGACACCGCGCGCGACCTTACGTAGCTCGCCATCCATCCATATTGCTCGCCGAAGTTTTGTTTCACCGTCAGCGCCACTTCGTCGTAAGCGTCGCGCCGCAGATTGGTCAATTCATAGGTCCCGCCGAATCCATACGAAAGCGCCTGTTGCTGCACCGTGATCGCTTCCGATGAACCCGTCAGCGGCGAGTAAACGAATCCATCCCTCCCGCGCTTGCGCAAGTACTCCGCACCCGCGAAAACGCCATGCCCGAAATCCCGCTCCAACCCCGCGCTCCATTTGTCGTATCGCGGTAACCGTAGATTCTGCCCCGGCACGAACGTTGTCACCACGGGCGATTCCGGCACGCCCATCGCCGGGTAAAACGTCGTCACCGCCTGCTGGTCTCGTGGACGGCTAAAGAGCGCCAGGTCGGTCGCGTCGGTCAGCCTCGCATATCCGCCCGTGATCTTGGTTCGCATGCGTGGAAAAGGCGCCCACGCAAAGGCCGCGCGCGGCTGCAAGGCAACTTGCCGAACCAGCTCATCCCAATCCTGGCGAACTCCGAAATCGAAAGTCAGATGCTCCGCAGGCTGCCAGTGGTCGTTTAAATAAGACGCCGCCAAAGTATTCGGCTGACCGAAAGTTCCATTGCCTTCAAATCGCGTCGCCGACGCCGGCAGTCCATTGAGCCCGACGATTTCGAACTCCGTGCGCTGGAACACCGCGTTGTAATTCAGGCGCTGGACATCAATGCCCACCTTCAACTGATGCTTGCCCCAAAGATGCATCGGATGCGGAAAGAAATTCGCAAAGATCTGATAACGGCGTCCAGTCTCGCGCGAATCCACAAAATAATTTCCGCTGCGCCCATCAGGCGACAAGATATACGGTTCGGTTCCCTCAGGAACCCTGCTCCGGAAAACGGATTGCGCCGCGAAACCAACTTCCAAAGTCGCGCCACCGAACCACGAATGTTGGTCCTTCACCGCCGCCAGGAATTCGTGATCGCCCAAACCGCTCGACGTCGATTCCGGATCCAACGGACTCAGCCCAAAATGCGCCTGGTGCGCATAATCCACCAGCAAGTCCGCATACAAAATGTTCGACGATGTTAGGTTCACCTGCGCGTGCGCCAGATTTCCCGCCACCCAGGATGGATTCGTGTTCTGGCCCGGCGGCAATCCAGTCACATAGCCGCCGTTGTATTCGCCATTGAAGCTATCGGAAAACCACGCCCGCCCTTTCACAATCGGTCCCGAAATTCCCGCGCGTGGCGTCCAATCCCCAATGCGGATTCCGCCGTTCGTTGTCAGACCCGGAATAAAATTCGTCGCGGTATAGCGCAGCTGGTCTGTTCCGTTATCCGTCTGGACCTGCATGGTCCCGCCTGATCCTCTCCCATATTCCGATGATTCTCGCGACGAATAAAGATCCAGTGACCGCACGCCTTCCACCGCCAGCATGGTGCGGAACCGCCCGTCAATTGGATCGCTGATATCGAACCCATCCAGCGTGTAGCGCGTTTGGTACTCCGCGCCTCCGTGGAAATGCAACCCACCGGTAGGATCCTGAATCACGCCCGGCATCAGCGCCATGGAATTGCGCAGGCTGTGCGAGGCCGTGTGCGGAACGTCGTTGATCTCGGTTCCACTCAGGCTTTGCTCGCGTTGCGTCTGTTCCGGATCCACAGGCGAAGGCAAGACGCCCACCGTCACGCTCTGAAACACCTCTTGCTCCTGATTGAGCACCAGCGTGAGTTCCGATGTCGCCTGAACCGGCCGATCCTTGAGCGCGAAATATCCGGCGCGGTCGACATCGATCAGGTAGGTGTCCGCCGCCGGCACGCGCAGTGAAAATCCGCCTGCCGGTCCGGAATAAGTTTGTACCAAACTCTCATTGCCCCGATGCACCGAAACGCGTGCGTTTGCGACAGGTGCATCGTTCTGGTCCACCACGCGGCCGGTCAGCGTGACCTGCGCCTGCGCGCAAACGATCGCGGCAAGTCCACCCAGCGCGAACCTCACGAACATTACATCCAGTGCACCACACTCCGGCCATCAAAACCGAACCGCGACCGCAAGGGAGCGCTACCACGAATCGGCCATCAAGGCACGATCTGCGCCCGCACAATATAATCCAGCTTCGGGAATCGCTGGACCAGATACTCGTTGGCCTCCTCCTCCACCCGCCCGCGATCCATCAGCTTTCCTTCCGGCCGCATCTCGCCATATCCCGAATAGAACCTGTCGGCCACTTCCATCCCTTGAACAACCTTGGCGAATGGCACCATGCGATCCGCATCCAAACCCGCATTATCGGCAAGGTTAATAAATATCTCAGTCGCGCGAGTACTCGGCCCGGACTGTGCAAACGCGAGCGTGCCCCGCAGATTCTTCAACCGAGGCGGATCGTCCACGATGAACAATTTGCTCCAGGTAGCATGCACATCCATGTTGCGGTGCACGCCAAACTGGGCAATAAATCCCGGCAGCACGCGAAAGAATCGTCCCTGGTCGAAGTAACGCATCCGGACCAGCTCATGAAACCGGTCCACGCCATGCGGCGCCCACTCCCGCCGCGCTTCCACGACAAAGTCCCCCTGCGAGGTTTCAAACTTAACTCGGAACACGTCAGGGACGACGACTTTTGGCGCCGGCTTCCGGCATGCGGCCGCAGCCAAGACCAACCAGAGAGCAGCGCGCCAAATCCGCATCCGCCAATTATCGCCGACGTGCCGACTCCAGGCAATCCGCGCGGGGCTCGCGGTTCAATCGCCCCCCACCGCCAGTGTGGCCGGCGCCAGCAACATCCCCGTGGCCGGGGCGCCGGGATTGGAACCCGGGACCTCCTGCACCCCACCCCGAGCGTATGCTCGAGACCTGCGGAGAAGAGCAGACATTTGAGCAAGAAGCGTCAGAAGCTCGGCTGTGATTCAACGAGCTGAGTCATGCTACGCTTCTTTAGTTTGAGACCGTCTCTTCATGCTCATTCATACTGGAACTAATTCATGAAAATTACTTGGACTAAAACCGACGAGGCGCCCGCACTCGCGTCCTACGCACTGCTGCCCGTCCTGCGAGGCTACTTCAAGGGCACAGGGGTGGACGTCGAAACGGCTGACATCTCGCTGGCTGGACGTATCATCGCCAACTTCCCCGAGGGTCTTCCGAGCGACCAGAGGATTCCCGACGAGTTGACCCGCCTGGGGGAGCTGGCGCGGACACCGGATGCGAACATCATCAAGCTCCCGAACATCAGCGCCTCGATTTCGCAACTCCGGGAAGCGATTGCGGAACTCCGGGGGAAGGGCTACGACATACCCGATTATCCTGAGGAACCGTCGACCGAACAGGAGCGTGCGCTGCAGGCCCGGTTTGGCGTGGTCCTGGGCTCCGCGGTTAACCCTGTATTGCGCGAAGGCAATTCGGACCGCCGTGCTTCGATCTCGGTGAAAGCGTTCGCGCGGAAACATCCAAACAAGGGTATGAAAAGCTGGCCGAACTCGGGTTCTGTGACGCGTGTCGCCTACATGCATGACAAGGACTTCTACGGCAGCGAGAAATCCACGACGGTGAGCGCCGCAACCAACGTGCGCATCGAATTCGTGGATCCAGCCGGCGCGGTAAAGGTGCTGAAACCAAGGATTCCGCTCATCCAGGGCGAAGTGATGGACTGCGCGGTGATGAACGTGGCGGCGCTGCGGAGATTCTATGCGTCGCAGATGGCCGCCGCCAAAGCTGACCACGCTCTGTTGTCGCTGCATCTGAAGTGCACGATGATGAAGGTCTCCGATCCGATCATGTTCGGGCACTGTGTGTCGGTGTATTTTGCCGATGCCCTGGAGAAACACGCCGGCGCGATCTTAGAAATTGGCGCCAACGTCAACAACGGACTGGCCGACGTCCTCGACAAACTCGACCGCCTTCCGGCCGGGAAGAAGGCCGAGATCGAAGCCGACATCGCAGCCTGTTACGAGAAGGGTCCCAGTTTGGCTATGGTGGATTCGCGGCTAGGTAAGACCAACCTGCACGTTACCAACGACGTGATCGTCGACGCATCGATGCCGGTGGTGATCCGAGACGGCGGCAAGATGTGGAACAAAGAGGACGCGCTCGAAGACACCTTGGCTATGATCCCGGACCGCTGCTACGCCACCATGTATCAGGTTGTGATCGAGGACTGCCAGAAGCACGGGCAGTTCGATCCAGCGGCCATGGGCAGTGTGTCCAACGTCGGGCTAATGGCGCAGAAAGCGGAAGAGTACGGTTCGCACGACAAGACCTTTGTCGCGCCCGGCAACGGCACCATTCGCATCGTTGCAGAGGGCGGCGGAACGCTGCTCGAACAGAGCGTCGAGCGCGGCGATATCTTCCGCGCCTGCCAGACCAAAGACGAGGCCATACGCGATTGGATAAAGCTGGGAGTGTCGCGCGCACGTGCAACGGGCGCACCCGCGGTGTTCTGGCTCGACCCGCAGCGTGGCCACGACGCGCAAATCATTCAGAAGGTGAAAGCCTACTTGCCTGAGCACGACATCTCGGGACTGGAAATCAAGATCATGAAACCGGTGGACGCGATGCAATTCTCGCTGGACCGAATTCGCCGCGGCGAGGACACCATCTCCGTCACAGGGAACGTGCTGCGTGACTATCTCACGGACCTGTTCCCGATTCTCGAGTTGGGGACCAGCGCCCGCATGCTCTCGATCGTGCCACTGCTCCGGGGCGGCCAGTTGTTCGAGACCGGGGCCGGAGGTTCGGCGCCCAAGCACGTGCAGCAGTTGGTGAAAGAAGGGCATCTGCGCTGGGATTCGCTGGGTGAGTACTGTGCGCTGGTGCCATCGCTGGAACTGATTGCGTCAAAGAATGGCAATCGGCGCTCGGCGCTGCTTTCGAAAACGCTGGACCAGGCCATCGGCCAATATCTGGAAGACGCCCGCTACCCCTCGCGCAAGGTGAACGAGATGGACAATCGCGGCTCGACGTTCTATCTCGCGTTGGCGTGGGCAAAGGCGCTCGCCGCTCAAGACGAGGACAGGGAGTTGAAGCAGCGCTTCACTCCTGTTGCCGCCGAGCTGGCGGCGAACGAGGGCAGGATTACTCAGGAGTTGTTGGCGGCGCAAGGTAAGCCGGTGGATATCGGCGGTTACTATTTCCCGGACGACGTTAAGTGCGCCGCGGCGATGCGGCCCAGCGCTACGCTGAACGCAATCTTAGACGGAATGTAGTCGTTTCTTGCGCGTCCGGTCCAAACCGCGCGTTCTTTATGCGACCTGGTAAGCGATTGCGAGGCGCTGTTCTCGTTTTATGACCGGAATGGAACCGCTCCGAATGGTGGCAGGTCCGCGACAGGGGGCCAGTCCTTGAGACTTCTACATATGTTCTTACGACCAGATCCCGCGTAGATAAAAAAGCAACTCCGTCATTTAGTCGGGCCATTAAAAGCCGGGTTCACAATTCACTCGCAAAGGTCCGGCTTTTAAAAGAGGTAAGTAAACTTATTGGCTGGATTGGCCGGGTACGGGATTTGAACCCGGGCCTCTTGCATCCCAAACACGGGACCAACTTCGGCTACCCAGACTCGGGGCGAGTGCTTCCGCTCGTCGCGGATGGCTGGCGAATCAATTTCTCGCATATTACTGCGCACACTCGGCGGTGTGAGCCGGAGTGGACCCCAACGCCTTCAGCGGGCACGACTGGCGTAAGCCTCCAGGACAGGTCAGGCTGTCATTGCGGCGGCGGATCGCAAAAACCGGACTATCATTAAAGTGCGATCGTCAGCGAGGCTGCCTTTATGCGCATACGCCGATACCTGGGTCATAATCTGATTGCAGATCTCGGTAGGTGATCCTCTCGCCGCGGCCCAAGCTGCTTCGGCTATTCGCTTCTCTCCGAACTCTTCGTCCGATGCATTCGCGGCTTCATTAATCCCGTCGGAATAGACAATGAGCATATCGCCAGCCTCTACCTGGGCGACTCCTGCAGTATAAGAGGCGGACGCCAGCACACCCAGAACAGGCCCACCTTCGTTCAGCCGCTCGGTTGATTTCCCGTCGGAGCGCAGCAGCATCGGTGCGGGGTGCCCCGCGTTCACATAGCGCAGCGTTGAACTGTTGGCATCGAACACGCCCCAGAACAAAGTTGCATATCGCTCAGACGCCGTTCTTTCGCACAGCATCCGATTGATTCGTTCGCACGCCGTTTCGTGCTGCGATCCGCTTGATGAGCGGATGGCTCCGTGGAGTACGCTGACGAGCAGAGCCGCAGGCACGCCTTTGCCGGAAACGTCGCCGAGTACGATTGCGATCCTGCCGGTAGCGGTCTCGAAAACGTCGTGGAAATCACCTCCGACGTGATCGGCGGCTTGAGCGGACGCGGCAAAATCGACGCTGGGCGAAACTGGCAGCGGTTTCGGTTGCAGATCGTTCTGGACGCGCTTGGCCAGCTCCAACTCCCGTTCCAGATACTTGCCTCGAATATAACTCGGCGTCCGGATTCCGATGACCAACACAGCCAGCAGCAGGGCCACGGCAGCCAACAGACCCACCTCAATGTTCCAGCGCAGGCCATCGAATGCGCCCGCGACGGAATCGAGCGGGATCGCAATGTCGAGCACGAGGGCGCCCGGTCGCCGCCCTTGAGGGGGGTGATCGTGGCGCTCATCTGGCGGCCGTTTGTCCGGACCGGCTCCGTGTGGTGGAGAAGGGCGAGGTAAACGAAACGGCAGCAATGCAACGAGAGCCTTCCCGCCTTGTGTTTGGACGATGCGCCCGAGGCTCTCATGCTTTTCTACACGCTCCCACCACCCAAGAGGAATGCTTGCACTGCGGCCCTGTGGCGTTCCTGCTTGAGCCAGCACCTTGTTGTCTTGGTCGAGAAGGCGCATCCAGAGGACATTCGAACTGCCTTCAACCGCGCGCTCCATCAATGGGCCGAGGGCGTGGGGATCCATTACCCCGGCCACCCGCGCGGCGGTTACCAGCGCGCCGGCTTGACGATCCGCCTCATGCTCGGCTTGCTGCGGAACCAGTACCGAACCAATATAGACGTATGTCCGAATGCATTGCACGCATAGGACGACAGCCAGCGTCAGGCCTGTCACGAGCAGTATGCCGAGCCCTATGTGTGAGTATTTATGGAACCGTTGCATGCCAAATCTACCCTTTCATTGCGAAACACTACCATCGTACGGATCGGCGGTGCAAGATTCAAAACCTACAGCCTATTTCTTAACGGCCTCGCCGAATACGCGCAGAAAGTTCCCACCCCCGATCCGTCCGATCTCGTCTGGGGTGAAGCCAGTTTTTAACATCGCATCGACAACGACGTAGTAGAAACCGGCCGTTTGATCCTGCCATGCCTGATTGGTCCGTTCCCCGACGCGCCTCCCACTCTTTTCACCGGGACCCGGTCCGCCGGGGCGACTACCGGGCGGGGTGAGCTTAGTATCGGTGCCGATGCACACGTGATCGACCTGGATGACATCCACCAGCGCTCGGACGTTTCGCGCATAATCCAACGGCGTATCTGCCAGATGCGTCCAGACACTGACCAATCCCCCGGCATTCGCTATCATTTTGGCCTGCTCTTTGCTGATGAGCCTCGGGCGCATCATCTTCGCCATGGAGGGATTGCTCCCCAATTGAGTATCAAGGCCCGTATGGGAAATGATGACCGGTCGGGTGGTGACCTTGAGCGCGGCTTCCGTGGTTGGCACATTGGCGTGAGCGAGATCCACAAGCATGCCCAGCCGATTGCATTCCTTGATTACGGCTGCCCCAAATGGGGTCAATCCGCCATAGCGCGGCGGGTTCGTGTAGACATCGCCGAGCGGCACGGAAGCGTCGCTGTCGTGAAGCAGTCCAAAATGCCGCAGACCTCGCCGGTAGGCTTCTTCCACCCGCTCAAGTTGGCCTTCAAGAAAGTGGCCGCCTTCGATCGCCTGGATGACCACTGGCTGGCTATTTTTATGGGCGGCGCGGACTTCATCCGGAGTGAGCGAGCGCTTCATGCCGTTGCGCTCCAACTGCCGATCCATGGACGCCAGCCCTTTGAGAAAGCGGTCGTAGGCATCGCCTGGTTGGTAGTCAGTCGCAAAGGTCATGCAGATTGCTGAGAGGCCCGACCGCTTCATCTCGCCGGCCAGGTCTATATCCGGCCCGGGCATTTCGGCGGTAATGAGGGGGACGTCAATGTGATTATGAGTGTCGATCCCGACAGTCTTGGTTACGATTTCGGCCACGCGCGGATCGGTAATATCCGCCGCCCAGCCTGAGCGCGGACGCAGCGGGATCGCAGCGCCTGCTGTCATAGCAACGGTGGAGAGAAACTGCCGCCTCGAGCCGCTTGCCTGAAATTTCATCAAAGGTCCCCCATTCATCTGCGAACAATGGTTCATATTCCTCCGGAACAGCGCGACAGCCGGTGTGTAAAGCCGGATGTTGTGATTCCTTCTTCCATCAGCCCGATGTTGTCCACCATCCGAAAAGGATTGTATAGCCGATCATGCCGCGTTCCGGATCGATGAGGCCGATGCGAACCTCGGTTGCCGGGCCCCAGGGCTTCGGCCCGAGGTTGCTCTCACAGCAGCCCTCGTCCCCTATCGCCGGGCGCGATGGCTTTGGTATTCTCGCGGAGCTGTGCATGGGGGGCACCTTGGATTTTCTCCGTAGCGCGGGCCAGCAGGTTCGCGTTAAACTGCTTCGCCTGCTCAACAACGCAGGCGTGGTCGCAGGTTGCGGCTGAGGCTGGCTTGCTCAAGACGAACAAGGCTATAGCCGCGAACGCCAGACTGGGGATTTTCTGTGCAACTTTTCCCGTCATGGATCTTCCTCTCTCAAGCCATCATTGCGATAAGTGCTACCGGAATGGCCGTGCCCAGTAGTAGCAGGCTCCAGACCAGCGCTCGGCTTCGGTTGTATTTGAACGCCATGTAAATGCCGAGCAGGGTGGAGAAGACCAATCCCACAGCCATCGCCAGGAAGAAGCACTTCAGAGCAAGGGTGAACTTGTTCGACTCCCGTTCTTCATTTCTGCCGCCACCGTCCGGTTGCGGAGAGCGGCGCGCTTCTTCGGTTTCCGGCGGCCCTTTTTGCTCTTGGGTAAAACCAGGCGGCGGCCCGTGTTTTTCAGACACAGTCTGATCCTTGTGAATAGATGCTAGCTTTTGGACCCACGCCGGCGGTTGATAAGCTTCACCAGGATGGCCTTCATGCAGACTGAACAACTGAAGAGCTCCGGACATAGCGAAGAAGAGGATAGACGGACCAAAAACGGTCCCAAGGTAAAGATGCAACTGGCGAACCTGCTTCAACCAAATTGCCCGGCTGGATTGAGCCGGGGATTTTATTTCTTTGTCTGATATTGCTGAGGCACTCATATTTTGATCACCACCGACAGAGTACCCGATTCTTCGCCTGTATTATGCGGTTACACGTAAGGTTTTGTTAAACTTCGGGTGGATACTTGCCGCCGCGAACACTGGACGGCGGCAGCACTCCTTTCCCAAAGACTGCTAAGCACCAGTTTGTCGTGTGCACCCGGATCTTCGTGAATGAAGAACCCGAGAGCTGGCCGGCCGCCGGAATTGAACCCCGGACCTCTTCACCCCAAACACGGGGCCGGTCTCATTGGCGTGCTTGATTCAGAATGGTCGAACATTTACTTAAATTGAGCGCTGCGATTGGGAGCCGATTCTGACGCGACCGGGGCGGCAGCGGCTCAGCCTAACCATGATCTTGCATAGCCAAAACACCTTCATGGGACGGTCCGCAGGTATTTCAAGCTCTCGGGAATCTGTTCGGTGGCATTCACAGCTTCATCCTCTATATAGTAATGGCGCACTCCCGTTTCCCTTGCCGCACGCAAAGCTGCGGGGATGTCCACGATGCCCGCGCCCAGCGGCACGCTCTCTTCTTCCAGGACATCGCCGGGCGATCCGCCTAATTTGGTGCCTTTGCGAATATCTTTCACATGCATCAGCGGAAAGCGCCCGGGATACTTGTGCAGAAGTTTCGCCGGATCCTGGAAAGCGTAAACAATCCAGAAGATGTCCATCTCGAAGTTGACGTGCTTCGGATTGGTGCGCTGCACCAGCGTGTCGAACAAGGATCCTTCCGGTGAATTGTCGAACTCAACGCCATGCGTGTGATAGCAGAGGTGCAAGCCAGAGGCTGACAGCTTTTCTCCCCATTTTCCGAAATCGTCAATCGCGCGGGTCATACTCTCGGCGCTGATACGCTTTTTGTGTGGGATGGTGGACGCGACTACGTATTCCGCGCCGATTGCATGGGCATCGGCGGCTACTGAATCGAGGGCTCTCCCTAGCCGTTCGTAGTCCGCCATCATAGATGTCGCACGCAAGCCATTTTGCTGTAGCAAGCGCTGAAACTCAGCGGCGGTGCGCCCGTAAAACCCGCCGACTTCGAGCTCGCGGAACCCAAGTTTCCGGATCATCGCCAGCGTGGCAGGCAGATCTTTTTCGGCCTCGCGCCGCAAGCTGTAAATCTCCAGGCCAAACCGGCTGGCCGGATTCTGTTTTGCGATACTGGGCAGTGCCGCTGCCGCGGATGCCAGCAAGATTCTCCGGGTGATCATTGTTTTCCTCCGAGATATCCTAAACTGCGTAGACGATCCAAAGTCTCTTTGTCGAGGGGAGCTTTTCCGCTGCGCCCGAGCGCTGTGCGCACCTGCTTCTGGGCTTCCACCCAAGCACCGATGCGCGTCACTCTGCGATCCACTTCTTCCGGATGCTGGGCAGCTACGTTGACTCGTTCCTCGCGGTCCACACGGCGATCGTACAGCTCCACCTTATTTAACCCGACCGATTTACCGTTCTCGCGATAGATGAGCTTCCAGTTCGCGTCTGCGAGCGCGATGGAATCGATGTGGTTTTCCGGGGTGAATTCGTCATTATTCTTGGAATAAGGATGGGCGAAGCGCGACGTCATCACAGGAGTCATTCTTTGGAACGGTGCACCCTTGGCGAAGGGCGCCAGGCTTTGACCTTCCACGACGTCAGGTATTTTGACCCCGAGTAGATCGAGCACGGTGGGCATCACATCGATTAGCTGAACAGGATCCGCGATGCGGCGCGGTGTGGGAATCAACTTCGGGTTCCACATCATCAGCACCCCGTGAGCGAGTTCCTGATAGACGGATTGGCCGTGACCGGTCCAGCCATGCTCCCAAAATTCTTCGCCATGATCGGAGACGACGATGACGAGTGTGTTGTCGAGGATGCCGAGTTGCCGCAGCTTTTCGATCAATTGCTGGAAACTGGCGTCGTTGTGCAGGATCTTGGCGTCGTAGCGGTCGCGGGCTTGTTGGATGAAGCGGTCCGCATTGACTCCGCCTTTTACGCTGAGCGCGCGGCTTATCCCGAAACCGCCGCGTTGCACCGCCATGCTCTCCAATTTGCTGAAATCGCGGTCGAACTGAGGTGTTTCGGCTGAATTTGCGAATTTGCCTTCGTACGCCGCGGGCGGGCGGTAAGGCGCGTGCGGATCGGTGGCGTGCGCGTAGAGGAAGAACGGTTCATCTCGGTGCTGTTCGAGCCACGGAAACACAATTCGGTTTAACGCCGCGGAATCCGTGGCGCGATCTTCCTTCTCGTTTACCAACCGGCTCACGGCCTGCCATTCCGAGAGATAATCGAAACCGCGCTGCAATCCGGTGAGCCGCCCGGCCAATGGATTGGCGATCAGGCTGGCTGTCACGTAGCCGGCGGATCGCAACTGCTCTGCCAGCGTGGTGGATCCCTTGGGGATGGTGTCGTCATCCGTGCGGATGCCGTGGGTGAAGGAATAGAGCGAGGTCATGAGCGATGCGACAGACGGCTTGGTCCAGGTGGCCTGTACCTGGCAATCCTCAAAGACTAGTCCTTGGGCGCCGAGTTTCTTGAGATTTGGCGTGGTGTCGCGCGCATAGCCGTAGAGGCTGGCGTGATCGGCTCGCAACGTGTCGATCATGTAGATCAGGACATTCGGCCGCTGTTTTGGCGCAGTGGTGGTGAGAAGCGGGTTGGCCCAAAAACCGACAACGCCCTTGGAAGCGGCGCTGGTTTCGAAGGTCAGCTTTGTCTTGTGGCCTGCATGGGCAGAGAGGTCAACATCCGCGTCTTCCCAGACTTCTGGATTCGCAAACGTCTTCGAGTATATTTCGGTAGCATCCGCCGTTATGCGAAAGCTCACAGGCTCCTTACCGGCCACGCCAACTCCAAAATGGAGCCGGCCGTTGGACGGGATTTGTACTTCGTAAGCGAGCGAGGAAGGGGAGTTGACGAAGATCGCATTACGGTATTCTTCGCGTTTTCCGAGCATCGTGCGTCCGGTGGCCGTGGGGAACTCGGTTTTTCGCGGAATCAACTCGATGGACTGGATCGCTACCAGGCCGGTGAGACTGTCCGTGGGCATGATGGCCAACGGCCGGATGCTCGATCCGGTTTCGAAGTGAATATCGAACCGGTAGGTCTTGTATTGCTTGAGCGGGCCGATCTTTTGCTGGAACTCCTGGTCGCCGATTTTGATTTTAGTGGTTTGGCCGTCTTCCGCCAACATGCGGATCTGCACGGCTTCATAGAGATCCCAAGCGATGGTCGGTTTTCTGGGAGCAAGAATGACGGGGGTGTTGCCGTCTCCTTGTAGAATCAGATCGCCCCGGCGGTATCCCATGTTGCCGCGCAATAGGATCCAGCTGATGTCCCGCTCGGAGAGAAAGTTGTGCCAGACGATGTGGTCGGCTGCGAGCGCCGAAGGACTCACGGGCGGCGCGGTGACCACGGCTTGCTCGAAATGGTCGTCAAAGCGATACGGCTGGAAGATCGCCTCAGCTTTCCGAGCCGAGGGGCGCGGCGTCTTTCCGCAACTTGCGCACAGCACAAACAGCAGAATCAGTGCTGGATTTCGCAAATGTTATTTTCGCACGGCGACGCGTCACGCAGCCCTAACCGAACCGCGGCCGCAAGGGAGCGTAACGCGCTGCTGTCGTGGTAGCGCTCCCTCGCGGTCGCGGTTCGGAAACGATGGTTCGTGCTGCTACCACTCCAGCCGCAACGAGAACTGGATGATGCGGGGATCATTGACCTGGCGGCTCAAATCCAGCAGGCCCGTGGTCAGGTTCAAATCGCCGCCGGTCCCGGGCAGGTAATTGACCGGGTGATTAAAGACGTTGAAGAAGTCGGCCGTAAATCGAAGCTTCACTCGCTCGGCGATTTCGAAGTATTTGAACACGGACATGTCCGCATCCCAACTGCCGGGACTCAGCATGAAGTTCTGCGAATTCCACGTTTGCAAATCCGTGATCGATGTGTTGTGGACGGTACCGTTGGCGAGTGTGAACGGTACCTGGTTGTTGAAATTCACACCCACCGGTCTGACTGTACGCAGGGATCGATTTGGATTCACCAGCGCTTCCAGCGCGTTCAGGTTGACGTTGGTAGCCGAGGTCGGATCGAAGTCCCCCGCGAACCAGAGCTCCTGGTTCTTGCCAAAAATTGTGAGGGTGGGGTGATTGCTCAGAGACGGATTGCCGAAGAGGTAGTCTCCGTTCTTGATGCCGATAAAATTGCCACCGGACCAGGTACCGAGGAACGCCAACTGCCATCCGCCGATCACTTCATTCCATGCTTTGGAAGCGTTGGTCCCGAATCTCTTGGCCTTGCCAAACGGCAGCTCGTAAATTCCATTCCAGGTGACGCGCTGCGGGGGAACCAGGCCGGAGTTGTAGTAAACCAACCGAAGGCGCTGTTGTAGAGACAAGTTCGGGTTACCGAGAATCGTGGAATTCAAAGGCACCAGCGCGCCGCCGCTACCATCGCCGGTTCCGCTCTCATCGCTGGTGGTCAATGCGTGGTCATACGTGTAGAAAAGCTGGAATCCCAAACCACTGGAGAAGCGGCGCTGGATTTGCGCCTGGAAGGAATTGGAGTTGGAATAGCCGACGTGCGCTTCGTCCGTTCCCTGCCAATTCGGATTGGGACGGCGGCTATCCGCACCAGCCGCGCCCGGCGCCGCGATTAAGCCGGTGGACATTTGGTAATTGATTGCGGCCTCGGCGCTGTTGAAGGCGAGCCGCTGCTCGAGATTGCTTCCGTGGGTACCGATATAAGTCAAATGCAGAGAAGTGTTCTTCATCAACTCGCGCTCCAGAGTGATGGTCCACTGCTGCATGCGGTCGTCCGCCCAATTGTGGGGATCGAAGATGAAGATTCCCTTTGACGTCGTGGTCAGCGGCACGATACCGTTGACGTTGACTGTGGCATTGGGAAGGTAGTTGCCCGGCCCAGGCGCGTTGAGAAGATTCCAGTTTGGAACCGCGCCGTTCAGATCGGTGAATCCGGAATGGAAGTTCAGGTTTAGCGGCGGATTGGTGCGCGATGCCTGCAAGATCTGGGACAACGGCATGGGCCAGTAATACATTCCATACCCGCCTCTTATCACCCATTTGCTGCTGATCTGATAGGCTGCCGAAAGCCTGGGTCCAAAATCCTTCCAATAGTTCGGAATGAGAGCGCTGGGGAAGCCCGGCACCTGGCTCGCGGAAGTCCAGCTTAAGCCGGCCGCTGCCCACGAACCCAGCACACCCGGGGGAATATTGGGCAAGTTATTGAGGTTGGTGTTGCCGGGCGTGATGACTTGGAACTTGCCGATGTAGTTGGTTGGATCCAAACTGACCAGGCGGTTCTGCGCCTCATGATACGGCGTCCAATGGTCCCAGCGAATGCCCAGTCCAACCGTGAGTCTCGGACTGACTTTCCACGTATCGTTGACGTACAGGCCAATTTCCTTTTGTTGGAAATAGAAATACCCGCGATTGTATTGATCCCTGAGATTGGTGGGAAGGCCCAGCAGCATGGTGGCGAATCCGGTGCCGGTAAAGGGGGCTTGTGCCTGGGCGCTCGGATCGTAGAGACCAGTCCAGGATCCGTAAAAATCGTGCGACCCTTCGGCCTGTTGCAGTTCCTCGACGTTGTTGTATTCCTTGCGGCCCTTGAAACCAAACTTGAGCGTGTGCTTGCCTTTCACCCACGTGACGTTGTCGTCAATCTCAAAACTGGTCAGGTTCTGATGGTGATTGTTATCGCCGTCAAAACCGCCGTAGTAGAACATGTTGAACATGGGATCGCCGGAGCTCTGCGCCGCGTAGATGGTGGGCCAGCCGGTGACGCCGAACGGATTCGGGAGACCGAGTTTCGTCGCCCAGTTCGTGCTGTCGCCCAGTGTTCCGTAATGCACGGCGGAACGGAAGCTCGAAAGTTGCAGCTCATTGAGGAATGTCGGCGAAAAAACGTGATTGTAGCGGAGGTATTCGGAGTAGACCTTGTAGTCGCGCTCGGCGGTGCCGCCGCAATTGGTGCAACCGGGCGGCGGGAATCCATATTGGCCGCCGGCTTGCGTGTAGTAGAACGGGGAATCGGTGAACCGTCCGGACAACGTATCGTTGGGCGAAAAGCTATGGTCGATCTTGATGGTGAAGGTGTGCTGGTTCGTAACAATCGGATAGTAGGTTTGAAAATTTTGTTCGATCCAGGGATTACCGCCGGCATTGGCGCCCTGCGGCACGGGCGAGATGCTTTGCATCACCTGGCCGAATTTGTTGATGCGGCTTGCTGGAATGATGTTATTGGCGAAAGGTAAACGAGCGCCGTTCGGCCCTTGCGTGGTGGCCGGATCGTAGATGGTGAAATGGTCGCCGTTGAAATCGGTGATGTTGCTGAGATTGCCGCCCCACATGGCTGGCGTGGCCACTCCAGCGGTGGAAAACGTATTCTGCCGCTGCTTCATGCCTTCATAGTCGAAGAAGAAGAAGGTTTTGTTCTTGCCGTTGTAAACCTTGGGAATCCATACCGGACCGCCCACCCATCCGCCATATTCATTGCGTATCAGCTTGGCTGATGTGGCGCCGTCTTGGCGCTGGCGTGCGCGCAATCCATCGGCGTTGTTGCGGAAAGTCTCAAACAGCGCGCCATGCAGTTGGTTGGTTCCGCTTCGAGTTACCAGCTCGATGGTGGCGGGACGGGAGAATTCCGCGCTCGATCCCGCGGTTTCAATATGGAACTCCTGGACGGTGTCCAAGCCAGGTTGCACGCGGGCGATGGCGCCACCGAAACGGTCCACGTAGGAATTGCCGTCCAGCAGCATTTCCGTGGAACCGACTTTCATTCCGTTGGTGCGCGTGTTGTTGCCGGCGCCTTCCACTCCAGCGGTCAGGTCGAACAGGTTCGAGATCTGGCGTCCGTTGATGGGCAAATCGTGAATGGCGAGCGCGTCTTTGCCGTCACTGATCTGCGAGCCTTCGGTCACCACGATGGGGGTGGCTCCGGTGACCTCAACTACGGAGTCCACGCTGCCGACTTCCATGGCTGGATCGATTACCAGAGTTTGGCCGGCTTCCACGGTGACGGTGCTTTCCCACTTCTTGAATCCGGCGGATTCCACCGTGATGGTGTTCCTGCCGATTGGCACGGCGTCGAAATAATAGATCCCCGCGGCGTTGGCGGAGGAAGTACGCGTGAGGCCGGTGGCGACCGCCATCAACGTCACTTTGGCGCCGGGCACAATTGCCTTAGTGGGATCTTGCACGGTTCCTCGGATGACGCCGAGTCCCGTCTGGCCTAGCACTGGAAGAACCAGCAGCGAAGACACCGCCAACCACTTTCTGACTACTTGCAAGAAAGTACCGGAGAACATTTTGGCCTCCCGACCGTTACTGTGGTAAATTGTGCTGAGAGTAACAAAAAGCAGTAACTGTGTCAAGTCATTTTTGGGTGAGCCAGCGTCGGTTTCTTGCGTAGCCCAAGGAAGCTAGAATCGGTAGCAGATGCCGCCACGTGGAAAAATCTTGCGGCCCGGCCAAGTCCGCGGCGCTAATAGCGCTGTGCTGCTGGAGTTGTTGCAGCGGCATGAGCGATTGTCGCGCGCCGATCTGGCACGTTACAGCGGGCTCTCCGAAGGCACCGTCTCGCGCATTGTCACGGAACTGATTCGCCGCAAACTGGTGATCGAGGATGGGGCCGAGAATTCCACCGGCGGACGTCCCGCCATCTGTTTGCGCCTGGAGCAGAACCGCTTCGCGGTGGGCGTGGATGTACACAGCTGGGAGACGCAATTCGGCGTGGGTACCATGCGTGGACGGATTGTAGAGACGGTGGCATTACGCACACCGCGCGATCCGGAAGCGACCATTGACATGATCGCCACCCAGTTCACGGCTTGGCGACAACAGTACGGCCAGTTGGAAGGCCTGGGGGTCAGCGTTCGCGGAATCGTGGACAGCCGCACCGGGGTGGTGGAACTTGGTGCGGATCCCGGTTGGGTGGATGTGCACTTGAAGGATCTTCTCGAAGCCCGGCTCCGCACGCCGGTGTACGTGGAAAACAACGTGCGCGCCGCAACTTTGGCCGAGTTCAATTACGGAAATCCGGGTGTGCGCGATAGCCGCTGTCTGCTGGTAGTGGTGGTGGATGAAGGCGTGGGTATCGGGATCGTGTTGGATGGACGGATTTATCCAGGTCCACGTATGGCGGCGGGCGAATTCGGGCAGATGGTGATCAAGGCTTCCGATTCGCCGGAGCGTTACGACCGTCCCGGCTGCCTGGAGCGCTTGGCATCCAACGTGGCGCTTTGCGATCGTTATGCGGAAATGTCGAAGAGCAAATCGTTTGCCGGATCCGGCAACGTGACTGCGCGCGTGCGAATGATCTGTCACCGCGCGATGAACGGCGAAGCGGCGGCGCAAACCGCGATTCGGGAAACCTGTAAATATCTGGGAATCGGCATATCCAACGTAGTCTGGGGGTTGGACGCCGATACCGTGATCCTGCATAGCGGTATCACGGAGGCGTGGCCGCTGGTGGCGCCCGTCATTCTGGATCAGTTCCCGGAAGCGAAGCAGACCATTACACGGCAGAACTTGGTTTTGCGGCCGTCTTTATTCGGCAGGGAAGCGTCGCTCGTGGGAGTTGCCACACTTCCGTTTGACCGGATGTTTTCTGAACAAGCTCCGGAGCAGAAACTCATAGCGGGGGCCAACTGAACCGGCGCGCCGTTGTTCCCGTGGCGCTGCTGCTCTTGTGTGCGGGCGGTGCTCAGGCTCTGCCAGTCTCGGCGCTTTATCAGCACGGCTACACCGTGATTCCAGAACCCCAGCGTGTGGAGCTGAGCGGCGGGGATTTTGAATTCGGCGCTGGATGGCGGATCTCCAGTGATGCCACCGCGGAATATTTGAAGCAGCAACTGGCGGAGCGGCACGGGCTTAGCTTGAACGCGCCGGGTGCCGCGAACGTCATCGAACTCGCGATCCAGCCTGGGTCCGTTTCGATTGGGGAGGCAACGGACCGCGACAAGGCGGCTCTCGCGGAGCAGGCCTACCGGCTTGAACTGAGTGCGTCGAAAATTCGTATCACAGCGAATGCGGCGCCTGGGCTTTTTTACGGCGCCGAAACCTTGGTGCAGTTGGTGAAGCCGGTGCTCGGAAAATTGTGGCTTCCTTTGGGACAGATTGTGGATTGGCCCGATGTCCGGCTGCGCGAGGTGTTTTGGGATGAGCAGGAGCATCTGGATCGTCCCGAGGTGTTGCGGCAGGCCATCCGGCGTGCGGCGTTCTTCAAAATCAACGCGTTCACTTTGCGGCTCAATGGTCACTTTCAATATTCCAGCGCGCCAGCGTTGACCGATCCTTACGCGATGACGCCCGCAGAGCTACAGGAACTGACCGATTACGGTGCACGGTATTTCGTGCAGGTGATTCCTTATCTGGACGGACCGGCGCATGCGAACTTTGTACTGGAGCACGACGAATACACGAAGTTGCGGGAGTTTCCGGAAACCGCTTTCGAGATGTGTTCGACCAATCCTGAGACGTACAAGCTTCTGTTCGGAATGTTCCAGGATTTGATGGACGCCAACAAAGGCGTGAAGTATTTCCATCTTTCGACCGACGAAGCGTGGTTCATCGGCAAAGCGGATAACGATCAGTGCCATGAAGCCGCGCGCGCCAAGGAGTTGGGAAGCGCGAGCAAGCTGTGGGCGGAATTCACGCAGAAGACCGCGGGTTATCTGCACGAGCACGGGCGCGAAGTTATTTTCTGGGGCGAAGAACCGTTGCAAGTGGAAGACATTGCCATGTTGCCGGCGGGATTAATTAACGGCGAAGTGTACAGCACCGCGTACAACAAGGCGTTTCGGGCACGCGGCATCCCGCAGATGATCTATACGAATTCGCTGCCGGACGATCCGCTGTTTCCGGCGTACTCAGTGCTGTCGCCGAAGGATCAGGTGCATCCACGCGCGCTGGAAGAGCGCGCGACCGGGGCCTTTAATGAAATCTCGTACACTTCGGCGCGCGCGGAGGCGGATATCCTGGGCGCGGGGGTGTATGCGTGGGGCGACCTGAATCCGCATCCGGAGACGTATTGGTTGGGCTATGCGGTGGGTGCATCAGCGGCCTGGCATCCGGGCTCGCCCGATCCGCATGAGTTGGCCCACAGTTTTTATCGTCTGTTCTACGGACAAGGCGCGCAGCAAATGGACCGGGTCTATCAACTCATGAGCGCGCAGGCGCAGTTCTTCGCGAGCAGTTGGGAGAGCGAGACATCGAGTGCGCTGCCGCTCATCTTTGGATATTCATATGGAATTGGCCCATTCGTTCCGCATCGCGCTGCGCTTTCGCTGCCGCCCGTGCCAGAGCCGGGTTATCTTCGCGTGCAGGGCGGGTGGGCGCAGGAAAACGCACGGCGCTTGGAACTCGCCTGGAAATTCCTGGGTGAGAACGACGAGCTGGAAAATCTGCTGTACACCAATTTGCCGGAGGTACAGTTCAACCGGTACAACCTGGAAGTTTATTTGTCCATCGCGAAACTGTGCCGGCAGAATCTGCTGCTGTTCAAAGAACTGGATGAAATCAACGGCGGCTTGAAAAAGGCGCAGGACGAAGCCGCAAAGCTGCATTCCGCGGAGGCGGTAGAGGCACTGGACCAGGTTCTGGGGCGTGCCTTGAAAATCCGCGACGAACGCAACCAAACGCTTCACGACGCGACCGCGACGTGGTATGAGACCTGGTTTCCGAGAGTCCGCGAAGCCAACGGACGCCATGCGGCGCGGTCGCCGCAGAATTTTGTCGACATGGGATCGAGCGACGCGGCGCGCCGGCGGCAGGAAGGGTTGGTCTATCTTATCGAACGCGAGTTCGCGCTGCCGCTCGAAACATGGGTGCGCGATGTGCAGAATTCGCGCAATGAATATGCCGGCGCGCACGGGCTGCCCAAGCGCGAGATCCAGTTCGATTGGCAGGATACAAGTACCCTGCACAGCCGGCCGATCAACCGTGATCTGTAGGACGCGAAGCGTGGCGCACGCACCCTGCGTGCCGCGTTCACACTCGTGTGAACGCCTTTTATTTCGCAGCTTTGTGTTCGCAGGAGTGCGAACACGGCACGCACGAGTGCGTGCGCTACAACTGCTTATGTGCGTGACGTTGATGTGGGGGCAGGTGGACGAATCCAGGCGCCTGAACCAGCACAAAGTCACCAACCCGTCCAGCCCGCGCAAGAACCGGGCGCGGAGTTGCAGCAGATTCCATCGTTGTTGGATGGAGTAAAGTCCGCGAAGGACTGGCGAGATCGCAGGCGGCCGGAACTCATCCGTCTGTGGACCACTATTCTCGGCAAAGTTGGTCCGGATAGAAAAGATCGTAAATGGTTCGGTGACATACGGCGCGCGAAGATCCACGAAACAGCGGATCGCGGGACGTACACTCGCATTACGCTCGATCTGCCGATGGAGCGAGATTTCCTGCAGCCACATGTTTTGCTGCTGCCAAAGAATCAGGGTGCGGGGCCGTTCCCAGCGGTTATCTGCTGGACTTCTTCGACGCCGGACTATACCGAGCCTGAAAAATGGTGGGGTGAGTGGTTGGTGAATCACGGCTACGTCGTGCTGACCGGATGGTCCTTCATCCGCCACTACCGTGACGACTCCACCTACAATACGGGCGCCGCGCAAAAACTCTACGATCGCTTCGGGCACTGGCTACCGATGGCCAAGATGGTTCACGATGCCCAGCGAGAAGCTCAGTATCTGCACAGCCTGAAGCAAGTAGATTCGAGGCGCATCGGGTTTATGGGATTTTCTTTGAGCGCCAAGGCGGCGCTGTATATCGCCGCGTTCGCGCCGGAGTTCAAGGCTACCGTTGCTCTGGATCCGCATATTGCCGTGAATGGAGGAACCAACTGGTTTGCTCCGTGGTATCTCGATTGGCTGCGTCCTTTTCCGGATATTCCGACTGCGCAGCACACGGTTTTGAGTTTGCTAAATCCCGATCCTGGCAGGCCTGGCTTCGAGCACGACCATCACGAGATTCTGGCGCTGGCGGCTCCGCGCGCGCTGCTGATTATCGGCGGCCGCGGCGATACCGAGTTCGGAGGCGGGGATTCCGATGACCAGCAAAGCTGGGGTTACTACGATCGCGCGAAAGAGGTGTATCGGCTGCTGGGTGTTCCGGACCGGCTGCGTTTCGTGCTTACTCGGGATGGCCATCACGCGAACGGTCCGGCTATTGACCCGGAGTGGCGCGCGTTCCTCGAGCGGTACCTCCGGCAGTGATGGTCAAGCGATGCAGATGATGCTGGTGAAGTTGGAATGCCTGGTACAAGCGCTCCTTGCCGTAGCGGACGTCCGGCGTAAACGTGAAGCTCCAGCTTTCGTTGTCTAGCAGCAACGGGATCTCCGTCCCCGGCGGCGTATCTGCGGATAACCGGACGACGCTGGTGCGCTCTTTTGCACTGGTCCACTCCAGTTGCTTTTGCTCCTCCATGCGATTCACTTCGGCGATCCACGGCGAATCGGAATACACTTTGGTGCGATACCAATTTTTCTTGTCGAAGGGATCCAGGCCCTGGTCGAGTTGGACCCAGATGGTGGCTTCCTCTCCGGGCTCCAGTTTCCCGTTCCCATTACCACGGCCTTCTGTGATGTTCCTTGACACGGAAGTGCCGCCGCCCTGATTCCCTTTTTGATGGAAGACAGGGAGCGTGATGGTGCGTCCGTCAAGAATCTGATAAGCAACGGGCGCGGACAATTGATCCGGCGCGACCAGCACGTCGATATCCTGCATGGTTTCGTGCCAGCCGTCGTACGTGAGCTTGAGACTGAGAAGCGCTGGGGCGAAGTCGCCGGCGCCCGCGGTGAACTTCACAGCAAACTTCGACGTTAGGTCGGCCACGCCGCCCGGTTCAATCTTTGGAACGACAGCCGCACTCAAGAGAAGCGTCACGGTAGGATACTCGGAAGACAGCGCCACCGTCACATTGGTTAGCGCTTCCGCGCGCGGATTGTAGATCCGCACCGGAAGACGGATTTCCTTACCGGCCTCAACTCGCAGCCGATCTCCGGCTGTTACGGGAAACAAAAGCGGCGCGTCGTTGCCCGTCCCTGGACCGGCAAAACTAATCTGGTGGCCGGCGCCATCCACAGTGAAGCTGATCCGGCCGTTGGAATCGGCGGTTACGGCTAGTTCCCGTGCAACTCCCGAAGACAAGTTGTAATCGAGCAATTTGTAGACTTGGCCCGGGGCATACACGGTGGCGGTCGCTACGCGAACCACGGCGTCTTGCATTGGCGGACCATCCGGCGCCCAGCGGCGGGTAGTAACGCGCAATCCGCCCTGGTGCACTCCTTCGAGATACACGATACCTGCGCCACCCTCCTCCAGATTCACCTGACATCCCCAAACCTCGAAAGCCCGATAAGGGCTGGAGTAACTCCAAGTCTCCGGCACGTTGTCGAGCGATGGATTGGCGAAGGCGCGCGCGTGAAAATCGAACGTTTCAGAAATCGAAGTTGCCCAGTGGCGATGATATTCGTCCTGCCGGAATTCGAAATCCACTGTCGACCGTGAGTAGGCGGCGCGAGTCTCTTCGTGATACTGGCTGATGTAATCACCGCTCGCCCGCACCAACCGGACCATTGAGTGCTCGTGCGAATCCAAATGCTCCTTGGGACTCCACAACACGCGGCGCCCCTTTTCGCCCACGTAGAATTCTGGACCTGGATTGAATGCAGACGCACTGCCAATCCAATCCGGATATCGCGAGCTTAAGTACAGACTCATGAAGCCGCCCATACTCAAGCCGGAGGTGGCGCGATGACGGCGATCCGTGAGCGTGCGGTACGTGGAGTCGATGTGTTGTACCAGTTCCAGGAAGTAGGGGCCGAAGTCGTGATCGCCGCCTTTTTCGAGGAGGTCCCATGGGGAGCCGCCGTAAAAGCCGGTGTAATCCCGGGCGACGTATCCATCCACGCAGACGATGATGGCATCGTGTTTTGAAACCCAATCCGCCATTTTGGGAATGGTGTCCGCGCCGTTGTCGTACTGCTCCACCGTGTATCGATCGCTGTGGCCGTGGAAGTAATAAATCACCGGGTAGCGCTTCCCGCTTGTCTCGTAGGTGGGCGGCAGAAGGATTCTGTAGTGCCGCGCTTCTCCGAAAGTTTTCGATTCGTGCGTCCGATCAAAGAATGGTTGTTCCGCGAGCAGCGCGCACGTGAGCAGAATCGCAGCACAAGCGATGCGGTGCATCAGAACACGCTCCTTCCTGTCATCCCGGCTCCTGGATTGGCGCCAAACAGCGAGAGGATCGTGACGGTAATATCTTTCAATCCCGGAGTTGCGGCATGCAACGTTCGATTGCTTAGCAGCACGCCGGGCACGTCATCCGGGTTGATGCAGTGATCGCCGATCCAGGCATCTGTATTGTCTTCGATCACGGAAGGCGGCGCGGCTCCAAGAGCGGTCTGCCAGGACCCGCGGTATGTGCGTGCATAGCCGACGATCATATCCGGACCAAGCTCCGCGTGAGTTGGCGAAACCACTTCCACCACCTGCCGCCCGTTTTCAGGATCCCGAAACTGAGGAAGTTGCTCTGCCAGCCTTTTCATCACGGCTTCGCTCTCGGCGCCCCGATGCAGGATGCCGTTCCTCTCCCGTCCGGCGATGTTGAGGTACAGGCCGTTCAATCCAAGCGCGTAGGCTTGAGTCTTCGACCAATCCACATTGACGAACATCTCGTCGTCACCCGACGGTGGCCCTTGCAACGCGAGAAATCCTTGCTGCCATAGCCAGGTGTTCAGGTTCACGCTGCGATCGAAGGAGTTGAATCCGTGGTCAGACATGACGACGATGTCCGCGTCCGGAAACCGGTTCATGGTCTCGCCGATGGCGCTATCCACGGCACGGTAGACTTCGAGCAATTCCGGTTCGTGCTTGCCCCACAGCATGTGTGAATTCTGATCGATCGACGAGAAGTAGAAGAATAGCAGCCCTTCCCGAAAGTGGGAAAGTGAATAGCGCAGAAGTTTCAACTCGTCATTTGCCACCAGGGCGCTCTGACGCTCGAACTCCTGAATCGTGAAAACGCCCTGGCGAAAAGCTGCTGTGTCTTCGGCGATTCCTTGCGTGTAGAACGGCCCTGTGGCGCGTGCGACATCACGGCTGTAAGATGCGGGCGCTGAAATCGGAAGATCAGGAGACCGAGGGTCGATATTGACGGGCGTTACATAAATCGCGAGACGCGGATGCAGTTCCTTGACGTACACGCGAAACATTCCGCGTGCGCCCGCCAGCCATCCCAGGAGTGGAAAATCCGCGCGCAGCCAATCCGACCATTCGCCTTGCTTCAAGACAGCGACCGGGTTGCCCAGCGATAAGCGGGCGGCGCTGTGTTCCGAATCCACTTCTACGGTCAGGTCGATCGCGACGAATTTTGAAACTTTGCGGAGCGAATTGGGAGGGCCCTCAACAGGTAAAACGAATCGTCCATTCTCGCCGTGCACTTTGACAATGCGGCCGCCGGGAACATCGCGCGCCAATTCTTCCGGATCATCCGTGAAATAAGTAAAGGTGCCGAGAGTGCCGCGCATATCCGGCGTGCCCATCCCGGCCAGAGCCTCGCCCGCTTCGACGGGCGGAAAGTTGGTGGGCATGTGCTGGATAGTAACCGGAATGTGATTGGTATCCAGAATCTGCCAAAAGGCCTGCCCTTTGCGAAATGTTTCTACGCGAGCCGATGAGAGTGGAAGCACGTACGGACCGAGCGGAAGCTTGAACCGCGGTTCTTCCGTGCGGCTCATCGACGAGAATGGCTGCATGGTTTTTGGATCGCGGTGAACGAAGTCGAAGATGCCGTGAGCGGTGGGATCAAGGCCGGTGATGAACGTCGACCACGCCACGGGACTTTGCGGTGGAGTTGTGGTCTTCAGCCGCCGGAAGCCGCCCGTGTCTCGCAGACGCGCGACGTTGGGCAGGTCTTTCCAATGCCGCTCCAGGAATTCCGGGTCCATCCCGTCTACGCCCAGAACGATCACCTTTTTCCCGTGCGCTTCCGACCGATGGCAGGCGCACGCACCGATGAGAGAAAGTAGAACGGCTAAAGCGGGATACCTGCGCGCGCTCACTTCTTACCGCCGATGTACCCCAAGCTGCGAAGTTGATCGAGGGTCTGCTGATCCAAAGTGGATCGAGCGCCTTTCCCCAGTACCGCGCGCAGCTGCTTCTGCGCATCCAGCCATTTGCCCAGCTCCGTCATCAGGCGCTCCACGTCGTCCGGATGATCGGCCGCCACGTTCCTGGTTTCCGCTCGATCTGTGCGGCGGTCATACAATTCCACGCGGCTGAGGCCGACTTCCTTGCCCTTTTCGCGATAGATCAGTTTCCAGTTTCGCTCGATCAACGCGAAGGTGTTGATCCTGTTTTCCGGAACGAATCCATTGGGCTTGGCGTTGGGATGCGCGTAGCGCGACGTCATCACCGGAGTGCGGCGATGAAAGGGAGCTCCCTTGATGAGCGGAACCAGGCTCTGGCCCTGCACGATTTCTGGCGCTTTTACGCTCAACAAATCGAGTACCGTCGGCATCACGTCAATCAGCTGAACCGGTTCGCTAACACGCCGGGCGCTGCCCAGTAATTTCGGATTCCACATCAGGAACACGCAGTGCGCGAGCTCCTGGTACAAGGAATGGCCATGCGCGGTAAAACCGTGATCCCAAAATTCTTCGCCGTGATCGGAGACAACGAGGATCAGCGTATTGTCCAGAACGCCGAGCTCTTTGAGTTTCGCGACCAGCAATTCCAGATTCGCATCGTTGTGCAGGATCTCGCCATCATACCGATCGACGGCGCGACGAATGAATTTATCCGGATCGATGCCGTTCTTCTTCGCGCCCTCGCGGCTCACAACGGTGCCGCCACCGTATTGGCCCTTGTCGCGCAGGCTCGCATAGTCGCGATTGAACTCGACGGTTTCGGCGGGATTGGCGAATTTTTCCTCGAAGCCCGCTGGCGGACGATACGGCGCATGCGGGTCCGTAGCGTGCGCGTACAGGAAAAACGGCTCATCGCGGTGGCGTTCGAGCCAGGGGAATACCACTTTGTCCACTGCCGCGGAATCGGTGCCGCGATCCGCTGCGTCAGTCCTGTGTCGCTGGACCACGGGAAATTCCATCACGTAATCGAAACCGCGTTCGAGCCCAGTGACCTTTCCCGGCCATGGACTAGCAGTGATGTTCGCGGTGACGTAGCCTGCGCCGCGGAGTTGTCCCGCGAGCGTGAACGCACCTTTTGGAATTGTGTCGTAGTCGTTAATAATTCCGTGCGTATAGGAATAAATGGAGGTGAACAGCGAAGCGATGGATGGTTTGGTCCAAGTCGCCTGAGCTTGGCAATCGTCAAAAACCACGCCGGCCGCGCCCAGCTTCTTGAGGAACGGAGTGGTCTCGCGCTTGTATCCGTAAAGGCTGGAATGATCCGCGCGCAGAGTGTCGATCATGTAGATCAAAACGTTGGGACGCGTTTTCGGCGCGCGCGTGGTGATCAGCGGGTTAGCCCAAAGCCCGACTGCGCCTGCGTGGCTTGATTCGGTGCGCAGGACCAGCTTCAGATTCTTGCCGGCATATGCGGAGAGATCCACGTCGGCGTCTTCCCACGCGCCCGCCGCCGAGATCGCTTTAGAATAAAGATCTTTTCCTGAGAGCTGCACGCGGAACGTGACAGGGGCTTCATCTTCTGTTACGCCCATGCCGAAGTGTAGTCGTCCGTTTTGCGGAACCGAAACATCGAAGCTGAGCGAAGACGGGGCGTGCGAGTAGAGCACGTTGCGATATTCGTCATTCTTGCCGAAGTAGAGTTTGCCGGCGGCGCCAGGGAAATTTGTTTTGCGCGGAACCAGCTTGATGGACCGGATGGCAACGGCATCCGTCAAGCTATCGGTTGGCATGATGGCGAGCGGGCGGCTTCCGCGAACTCCGCCGATATCCACGTTGAAACGATAATCGTGATACTCGCCCGGAGAACTGATGGGCTGCTTGAATTCATCGTTGCCTATTCGGATCTTGATTTCCGCGCCGCCTTCCGCGAGCATTTGGATCTCAACCGCCTCATAGCGAGCCCAGTCAATCTGCTGGGCGTCGGGCGATACGATCACCGGAGTGCTGCCATCGCCTTTGACGATCAGATCGCCCTTGCGGTATCCCATGCGTCCGCGCAACAGCCCCCAGGTGATGTCGTCTTCCGAAAGAAACTTCTGCCAGACGATGGGAACGGCCATCTCGACGATGGGCGCGGAGGTGTCTGAAGATTTGAACTGATCGTCCAGCCGGATGAGGGTGCTGGGAGCAGAGGATTGGCCATAACCAACGGCCACGCTCAGAAGTACGATAAACCAAGTGAATCGCAGAGGACCATTTTCGCAGATTCGGTGTCCGGCAATGTGGCGCACGCACTTTGCGTGCCGCGTTCACACTCGTGTGAACGCCTCTTTCTGCCAGCTTTGTGTTCGCAGGAGTGCGAACACGGCACGCACGAGTGCGTGCGCTACAGTAACGCATATGATCCGCGCGCGGCTGGCCGCTGTACTGTTTCTTCTGCACGTCGTGTCGCATGCCGCGGAGATCGTGTTGCCCGCGCCCGATTTGGAGCGTGATCAAACCATCACAGCGACGTATCGCACCGGCAGTCTCGCCACCGGCAAGGGCACGCTGGAAATCAGTTGGCGCGACACGCTCGGCCGAGTAGTGGAGGAGCGAACACTTTCCGTTGAGTTGACCGACGAGAACGAAATCCGGTTTCCAATTGACCTGCGGCGCGCGGTGGCGATGCAGAATACGCTGACCGCGCACTTCACTTTCGAAGGCGTCAATCGCAAAGGCGCGACTGACCATCGCGACGAGACTACACAGGCCAACTTCATCGCGCGTCCGGCTGATCGTGACTGGAAAGACTATCGGATCATCATGTGGCAACAGTATCCAGCCGAGCAGTGGAGTACAGCTGAAGTCGCTAGGAATTAACGCTGGGCAATATGTGGGGCGCAACTCACCGCCGCCCGATTTCTTGGCGGGCAGCGATCTGCAATGGTACGCGGAAAACATCGCGACCGATTTCTACTCCGAGTATCACCGCTATTTTCCGGATCGACCCGTGCAGTGGAAGTTCCTCGAAGCGAAAGAGCTGTACAAGAAAGATCCGGCCAGTAAAGAGGCGTTCAAGCGACATCCCGGTTTGTCGGATCCCGTGTGGCTGGATAAGATTCGCGAACGGCTGATTTCAGCAGCGCGCAAGCACTCACCCTACCGGCCAATCTTTTACGATTTGGGAGACGAATCCGGAATCGCGAACCTAGCCGCGCCGTGGGATTTCGATTTCTCCGATCAATCGCTGGCGGAAATGCGAGTTTGGCTCAAAGAACGTTACGGCACGTTGGCGGCGTTGAACAACGAGTGGGGGTCACAGTTTGCAACGTGGGATCTGGTGGTCCCGGAAACCACCACCGAAGCGATGCGTCACAGCGAGGGAAATTTCTCCGCATGGGCGGATCACAAAGAGTTCATGGACATCGCGTACGCACGGGCGCTGCACATGGGCGTCGAAGCAATTCACTCGGTAGACCCCAAAGCATTCGTGGGGATCTGCGGCGCACAGATGCCGGGTTGGGGTGGCTATGATTACGCGCGACTGGCGACAGCCTTGAACTTTTTCGAACCTTACGATATCGGCAACAACATCGAAATCATTCGCTCGCTAGCGCCCGCGGCACCCGTGGTAACTACTTCGTTTGCCCGCGGCCCGTGGGAGAAACATCGCGTCTGGTATGAGCTGCTGCACGGCAATCGCGGGTTGATTATTTGGGATGAGAAGCACGAGTTCGTGAATCCCGATGGAACGCCTGGACCCCGCGGTTTGGAGGCTGCGCCTTACTACAACGAAATTCGCAATGGCGTAGGCGCGCTGCTCATGAATAGCCGGCGCGAAGCGGAACCCATCGCCATTCACTATTCGCAGGCGAGCTTCCGGACTGATTGGATGCTGCGCAGACAGCCGAATGGGGATGCATGGGCCAGCCGGTCGCCCAGCGCGGAGCGTTCGGACAACGATTTTCTGCGGCTGCGCGAATCGTATTGCAGGCTGCTGGAAGATCTGGGATTGCAGTATCGTTTCGTTTCGTATTCGCAGATGGAGGAAGGCGAGCTGGGGCGCGGCGCGTATCGGGTTCTGATTTTGCCGGATTCTCAAGCGCTATCGAAGGAAGAAGTAGCGATGGTTCGCGAATTTGTCTTGCGCGGTGGGACTGTGATTGCGAGCGGCGACATCGGTACGTTCGACGAACATAGCCGCCGGCTGGCCGCATCGCAACTGAGTGATGTAGAAAGCCAGGTTGTGCGATTGCCAGGTGACGTTCTCAACTATCATCGTGATCGGTTGCTTGGTAAAGAAGGTTTTGTGTTGGAGGCCGCGCGGAAAGTGTTGGATTCCGCAGGTGTGAAGCCCAAGTATCTGGTTACGGATGAGCGCGGCGGTGCGGTGGTTGGCGTGGAGACGCACGTGTTCCGCAACGGCGGGGCCACCATTGTGGGACTGCTCAGCAATCCGCAACTGCGCGTGGATGAACTGGGGCCGCCCGAATTCAAGTCGAATGAACGATTCGAGAAATCGCGCCAATTGCGCCTGATTGCGCCCGCGGAATCGTATGTCTACGACGTCCGCAAAGGCGTGTTGTTGGGAAAGCGAAAAGAATTGGAGTTGACGCTGGATCCGTATGAGCCTGCGATCTTCGCGTTTCTGCCGGCGGCTGTTGACGGCCTTCGCTTGTCCATGTCCAAGACTGCAGAACGGGGAAGCTCGCTGGACGTCGGCTTCGCGATCGACTCGCCTGCCGCGGCCAGCGTGTTTCACGTTGAGGTGAAAGATCCGGCGGGTAAAGCCGAGGCTTATTACTCTGGAAATTTCTTCGGCGCGGAAGGACGCGGCGGCATGCGGATTCCGTTTGCGGTGAACGAGAGTCCCGGTAGATGGGAAGTACAGGTGCGCGAGCTTCTCACGGGAAGCAGTGCGCGGAGTTCAATCGAAGTTCGGTAAGAAGCGAGGGAAAGAAGCAGCAATGAATAATCGACGAGAGTTTTTGACCACCGCCGCCGCGGGAGTAACGACGGCTTTGAGCGCGAGACGCGTGATGGGAGCGAACGATCGGCTGACCGGCGGGTTCATCGGCGTCGGCACCATGGGATCGGAGAATCTGAGCGTCGCCATGAAGCAAGGCGTGCAGGTGGGCGCGGTGTGCGATGTCTACCAGCCGCATCTGGAGCGCGCCGGTGCGTTGGCGCGTAGGCAGGGAAACACGCCGAAAGAAGTTGCTGATTTTCGCGAGATCCTGGCGGACCGTTCCATCGACTTCGTCATGATCGCCACGCCGGATCATTGGCATCCGTACATGATGGTGGAAGCGTGCAAGGCCGGCAAGGATGTGTACGTGGAGAAACCGGCGTGCGTTGCGGTGGAAGAGGGTCAAAAGATGGTGGCCGCGGCGCGCAAATATAATCGCGTGGTGCAGGCGGGAACGTGGCAACGGTCAGGCGATCATTTTCAACAAGCCTGCAGAAATGGTACGCAGCGGCGCTTTGGGCAAAGTCGCCATGTGCAAAACCTGGATGTATCAGAATATGCCGCAGGCAGGCATCGGGAATCCGCCGGAGAGCAACCCGCCAGCCGGCCTGGATTGGAATTTGTGGCTGGGCCCAGCGCCCGAGCGGCAGTTTCAGCCCAACCGCTTCGGCGTTTATCCGAACGCCTATTCCTATTTCCGCTTCTTCTGGGATTACGCAGGCGGCATTCTGACGGATTCTGGGATTCATATGATCGACTTCGCGCACATGGCGCTCGGCGATCCGATGCCAGGCGGGCTTGCTGCATTCGGGGGCAAGCTCTGGCTGCAGGACGACAGCGAAACTCCAGACACCATGATGGTGGCTTACGAATATCCAGGCTTCCTCTGTTCGTGGGAGCATCGCACCAACAATATGGGCGAACGGCAATCGCGTGATGGCGGTGACCTTCTATGGCGAGAAAGGAACGCTGTACGTGGATCGCGCGCAGTTTCGGCTGACGCCAGAGAAGGGCTCCGGCGCTGCAAGCGATGGAAGTGAAGCGCGGCATCGACGGACATCCCGCGCATTGGACGAATTTCCTGGATTGCGTAAGAACGCGTAAGAAACCGAACAGCGAGATCGAGACTTGCGTGCGATCCACTACCGCGTGCTTGCTTGGCAATATTTCACTGCGTACCAAGCTGAGGCTGGATTGGGACGACGCAACAAAGACAGTTCAACAACCGGCGGCCGTTCCGTTATTGAAGCGGGAATATCGTGCGCCGTGGAAACTTGAGGTTTGATGACTTAGACGCGCTCCGGCACTGTGAACGGTGCGCGATATTTGCCGGTGATCATTGCATTGGCTTCGTCGTCGCCAATGAACTTTTGCTGCGCTGGATCAAACCGCAATTCGCGACCCAAGCGGTAAGAAGTGTTCCCAAGATGCGTGATGGCGGTGGATGTGTAGGTCTCATTGATCTCAGCCGTCAGCATCTCGCGTTTGTTTGCGCGAATGGCGTCGAAGAAGTTGTGGAAGTGCGACAACTGATCTTCGCTGTAGCGATCCACGTCATCCAGTTTCGCCAACGGCGGCTCCGCCTTCTGCGAGCCACCCAGGTAAACTTCCACCTTATCGTCGGTCAGACGGCAAGTCATGTAGCCCTTTGAGCCGTAGAAAACAACACCAGACCGCATTCCGTCTTCGGTATTTGTGTAACGGCCGCGAATCTCCACCACCAACTCAGTCCCATCCGGATACTCGCAAGCAGTTAGTTGCGTGTTCGGCGTTTGTCCCTGATCTTTGTAGCCGAAGCGTCCGCCGGTGGAACGAATGCGCGTCGGCAGACCTTTGTTCAAGCCCCAGCGCGCGACGTCGATGTAATGGATTCCGTTGTTGGCGAGCTCGCCGTTTCCGAAATCCCAGAACCAATGCCAGTTGTAGTGAACCAGGTTGCGATGGAACGGCTGCATCGGTCCTGGGCCCACCCAAAGATCCCAATTCAGCGTGGAGGGCGGAGGTTCCGGCGGCTTGAAACCCAGCGAGTCGCGCAGCTGGTAATGAATGCAGCGCGCCATGTAGACATCGCCAATCAGACCTTCGCGCAGCGCCTGCACCGCCGCGCGGAAATATCCGTTGGAGCGCCGCTGCGTGCCGCCTTGCATCAGCCGATTGTATTTTTGCGATGCGGCGATCATCTGTCGGCCTTCGAAAAGATCGTGGCAGACCGGCTTTTCCACGTACACGTGTTTGCCTGCCTGGCATGCCCAGATGGCGGCCAGCGCGTGCCAGTGATTGCAGGTGGCGATGGTCACTGCGTCAATGCTTTTGTCATCCATCACGCGCCGCAGATCCTGGACGAAGGCCGGCTTTTTTCCGGTGAGCTGTTCGAACTGCGCGCCGCGTTTCTGCAATTGGGTTTCGTCAGGATCGCAGAACGTGGCCACTTCTACGCCGGGGATTTGCGCGGCCAGCTTCAGGTGATCGCCTCCGCGTCCGCCCAATCCGAGGATGGCGATCCGGATGCGATCATTGGCGCCGACAGCGCGGCGGCTTGCCAGCAGCGACGCGGCGCCTGCTGCTACTAAACTTCTGCGAGTGATGTCTGGCATGAATGATTCCTCTATTTGAAGATTTCTTCGAGAACGGGATTCACGGGCTGGTTGAAACCGGCGCCGTGAGTGACATGCACCTGGGCTTTGGCGTAAACCGCGCGAACTTCCGGCGCAGAGAGCACCTGGCCCAGCGGATTCACCGCATTGATTATCGAAACCGGACGCGGCGCGAAAGAATTTGCGAGATCCGGCAGATCGTAGAACTTGAGCGCGGATGGGACAATCTGCTCGAACATCTGCCGGTGAATGCGATGCGTGACAATCGCGTCATAGCTCACCAGCATCTCCTCCAACACCAGTTGCTTGATGCGCGGATCCAGCGCCGCAGCATGCAGCATGGCGACAGCGGCCGAGCGACGCCCGAAGCCGGTGATGTTTGACGCATCCACATCGCTGCGGGCGGCGAGAAGATCCACTCCGCGCGCAATATCGGCGGCGCGCATCCCGACGAATGTTTTCCCCAAAAGAATGGCGGTCTCGGCGTTGTCGTGGTCGGCGAAGTAGCGGAAGAAGTAGTCGTCGTCAAGAACCGGGCGGGTCTCGCCCAATCCACGCGCGTCGATCGCCATGACGAGGTTGCCTTTCTTTACCAGCAGCTCGGCGGCTTCGCGCACGGCCTGCTTCCCTTCGCCATCGGCATAGATGATTGCCGGCGATTTCGCCCCGTGCGTTTCCGGGACGTATAGCACGGCGGGAATCAGGATGCCGGGTTCGCTCTCGTAGGTGAGCTTTTCAATGCGATAGCCGCTACGCTGCAGCGAGCCATACGTCGTGATGTTCAGCGCGCTGGTTGCAGGTTCGAACGCAGCGACTTCGCGCACTTTGGCGAGTGAAAAAGCCGGCCGATTCGCTTTCACGTCTGCGTAGCGCTTGAGATTGAGCGAGAAAACATCTTCGCCGCCGAAAGACGTGGCAACCTGCCCAGTCGGCGTGACCCAAAGTTCTTCGGATGTAGCGGGCGGAACATCCTGCTCCGCACCATCGTCCGACTCACCCTTGAGCCACCGTCCGAACCAGCGGTACGCAGCTTCGCGGCGCGGCCTTGTTGTAGCCATGTCCATCGTCGGCTTCCACTTTCTGCAACTTATCGGCGACGCCGAGCTTGTCGTACATCGCGTGAGCCTCCGCGAACGTCTCGCGAACTCCGCCGATGGGGAAGAAATCGCGGATCGCCGACAGCACCAGAAAAGGCTTGGGCGCGAAGCTATAGATGAAGTCCGGAAAATCCATGCCGCTTTTCAGCCAGCCTGGAAAAACCTGCTCGGCATCCTGCGGACCCAGCGCGTCTAGAAGTACTCGCCACGAATTGATGTAGCAGGAAGGCGCCGCCACTTGAATGCGATCATCCAGCGCGGAAAGATATGTCGTGTGCGTGCCGCCCCCGGAATTGCCCGTGGCGCCGATGCGCTTTGGATCCACTTCAGGCCGCGACAGCAAATAATCCAAAGCGCGAATTCCGTCCCAGATGGTGTATCGCGCCAGTGCATCGCCCACCAGCATGCATTGCGCGCCAAGCTCGGTGTGTTCAACTGTGGACGCGAAGAATTTGGAATCGTTCCAATCCGGATCGAAGAATTGCATGCGCTCTTCCTGGCCCAGCGGATCCCAGGCCAGCGCTACGTAGCCTCTGCGAGCGAATGACCCGAGCACCTGCTGCCACGCGAAATGCGCTTTGCCGCCGAGTTCGTGTCCGAGCGGAAACAGAATGGCGGGGTAGGGTCCGGAACCATGTTTGGGCAGATACAGATTCGCGGTGACGAAAAAATGCGGCTGGCTTTCAAAAACAATTTTCTCAATCTTGTAATCGCCGCGATCCAGCGTTCCGGTGATACGCGCGTTGAGAGGCGTGCGATCCGGAAAACCGCCGATCGCTTTCAGGATGGTGGCGCGCACCAGCTTCCGGCGCTCTGCGAGGGCATCCAGAGTTGATATCTTCGCGATTACTTCCGCGCGTTGCCGCAGATGTTCGTTCACCTCAAGCGCCAGATGCACCGGCAGCATCTTGCGGACATCGTGAAACTCGTCCATTGCGGCCAGGAAATCGAGATCGGATTTCTCTTGCGCTAGCATCACCCAAGGGGCAAGCAGCGCTGCCGCTACGAAGGCGAGTTGACACTTGAGAGCCATCGTGGGCAGAATACACCCTTCGAGAGGTGAAGCTCAAATGACTTACTTGCAGCGGATGACTTACTTGCGGCGCGCGCGTTTCATCGTGCCGCTGGTTGCAGCGGCCTCTTTGCAAGCCGCAGCGCTTCCCGCGCGTTACTACCAGTTAATGGAAGCAGGTTGCGCCAGTGTGGAGAAACATCTCGACGGACTTCCGAATGCGGATCTTAAGGCGATCGAGAAGGCCGCCGAGCGTCACACCGGTTCATCGCTCGAAATTTCCTGGGCGCATTTCGGGTATGCGATTCTTCCGCCGGCAATTCTCTACGCGAAACAGCATCCCGCCAACTCGCGATACCACGATCCGAAGATGCTCGCCCTGGCCATTCGGATTGGCGACCTGTTGGCCGCAGCCGACGAGAAAGAACGAGTTCGAACCTCGCTTGGACAGCGATTGGGACACTTACACGTGGGTCGAAGCTTATAGATTGATCGAGCCGGAATTGGGCGAAGCGCGGAAGAAGCGCTGGCAACAGGCAATTGTGCGCAACGCCGCGCTGCGGGTAGCGGACGCGATTGATCGATTAGACGCACCCTGGTATCAGACGCCGTACATTCTCACTTCGCCGAATCATTATTCGCAATGGGCCTCGCTGCTGCTCCTGACTGGCCGGACATTCGGAAACCAAGAGTGGGAAAAACTGGGTGCGCGGATTCTGAAGCGTTTTGCGATCACGGAACAATCCGCGGATGGCTACTGGGGCGAACACAACAGCTCCGGCCCAACCACCGGCTACAATCACCTGACTCTGCAGAGTGTGGGGCTGTATTGGGAACTGACGCACGATCCGGATGCGCTTCCCGCTTTGCGGCGCTCCACTACGTTCCACAAAAACTTCACCTTCCTGGATGGCACGCCAGTGGACGTGATCAACGATCGCAATCGCCACTGGGGGACATCCTCGTGGGCGCACTTCGTGTTTTCGAATTTTCCGGATGGCCGTGGTTACGCGGAGTATCTGGCTGACTTCTTCGAACCGGACCATCTCACCATGGATTTGTTGGGACGCATCGCGCAGGACGCTCTCTACTATCACGAAGGTCCTACCGAACCAGCGCCGCAGAGCCTGCCTGAATATCATTTCCAGATGAGCATTCCGGCCGGCATTCGCAAGACCGGGCCATGGCAAGTGGCGCTCTCCGGAATCATGAGCACGCAAGCGATCAACAACCAGTACTACCTGGACCGCCAGGGAAACGTAAGCGTGTTCCATCAGAAAGCGGGATTGATCGTCACTGGCGCCGGATCAAAACGGCAGCCCGAACTCGCGACGTTTTCGCAAACCGCGGCGGGGCAAACTACGTTCATGCCGATCAGCACGCGCTTGCAGATGGGGGAGCACGACGACCGGTTGTCGCTCGGCTACAACACATTCTTCAGCGATCTGTATGTGCCCGCGCCAACTGGGAACGAATTGAAGCTACATTTCAAAATCACCGAACGTTCGGGGCCCACGGAGAACGGCAGGCTCACACTGCAATTAGTTCTGAAGGCGGGCGAAGTTTTGGAAACGGGCGCCGGCAAAAAGATCACGCTCGGTCCGGATCGCATTGAGCTGGGTCCGGCGGATTTGGGTGGATCGATCCGGCATCACGGCTGGAGCATGCGCATGGATCCCACGGCGCGGTTAGTCTGGCCCGTTTATCCGTTCAATCCCTATGCGAACACCTCCGAGACCAGCATCGAATGGGCCGTGGGCGCGCTCTCCGTAGATTTGCATCCTGCGAAGCCCGCCGATCCCGCCATCCGGCATCGCGCGCAGGAGATTGATTTCGTCCTATCAGTAAGCGATCGTCAGTGAGTTGCAGCGTTCCAGACCCGGAGCGTTGATTTCGTAGGCTGCGGCGTTACCCTGAAAATCATTTCTAGCGAGACGCTGTGCGTGGATGCGCTCTCCGTCGGCGGTCTGATAGCGGTAGGTTACTGTGATCGGTCGCAGGATCGCCGCCGCGTCGCGAACCTTAAAATGCATTTTGTTTCGGCCCGCGAAGATCTGCGGGATGGACATGATGCCGTTCTCAAAATACACTTCCAGTTCCAGCGCTTTCAAGCTTAAAGCCGCGCCGCGGATTTGAAAGCGATAGACGCCTTTCACCTGCTTCAGTTCACCGGTCTGAACAACCATCCACTCGGACCATGCGTCCGGCTCCGCTTCGCTCCATGCCTTCGCCCGAAGCGTGCGCATCTCGATCTCCGCCGGAGTTTTGAGCGAGCCGTCCACTAAAACAAACGGGCTATAGATATCGATCATTCCGTCTTTGCAGGTTTGCGCATCCGGCCGGTAGGCGATTCTGCCCCAGGCCTGCCCGATCGTACGCCCACCGCTGACGTCCGGATTATAGCCTTCGTTCTTCGGAACGGCCGCCAGATATGCTTTTGCTTTTTGATAATTCGGATCGTATTTGACCCAATTGCCATCCAGCATGGTCTCGGTAACGCGGTAGAATCGGCCGCTCGGCAAGAAGGCTTCCTCTTTTTGCGTGTTCGGTGCCGTTGGCACGTAGAACTTTCGCGCACTGTTATCCCAATGCCGCTCGATTGTCATGCCCGGCAGTAATTGAAAATCCATGTCGTGGAAACGAGTGCCTGGTTCATACTGGCGATTCCCGAACACGGTCTCTTTTGGCTTGCCCGCCGCGATCCACTTCTCCTCGGTCTTGTAATAGGCCGGCTGAATCAACTGCGCTCGCTGCCATTCGAGGCCGAAATATTCAAAGAACGGCGCGCTCCGATTGCGATAGGGTTTGTTCTTCGCGAGATTGTCATGGATTTCCGGCCAGTCCAGAATTCGTGCATCGGGCGCGTCATGGTCGATCAGATAGTAACCATAGCGTGGATCGAAAGCGCCATAGTGCCCATCCAGACGCAGCCGGTAGAGCGTGTGATAGCCTCCGTCTTCATGCTGCAGCACCACTCGCTCGGCCGCGCTGGGATCGTGCTTGAATTCGCTCCAGGCCGCCTCCGCGATGCGGCTGGTGGTATCGCAATATCCCCAGCCATACACGAAGAGATTCTTGTGCGCGTCGGTGACATACTTTTCCCGGCCACTGTCGCCTTCCCAGGCTTGAATCATTCCGCCGGTGGCCATGCGCGAGAAGAGCCGCAGCCAATGGAAGAACGCTATCGCTTGCGCAGTTTCCGATGCGTGTTCCCGTCCTTCCAGCCGCATCACGTCTTTCGTCCATCCCTCAAGCGTGCTGCATTGGGGCCACCCGTCACTCACCACCAGCGGTCCGGAGACTGTTCCGGATTGAGCCAAGGCAAACGACGTCGTGAACAGGAAAAGCAGCCAGCGAGCTTTCATTTATAATCGGTGTACCTTATGAAGTTTAGCGTGGCACTTTTTGTCTGTGGCGTGCTGGTGCAGGCACAAAGCGCGCCTCCCAAGCTGATCGATTGCCATGTTCATCACAACGGGCAGAAAGCGTTTCTGGATCAGCTTACCGCGAAAATGCAAGATGTGGACGGCATGGCGCTGCTCATCACTGCACCGGCAGATATCAAGGACGTCGCTGCGGCGGTGGCCGCACATCCCGGGCGCTTGATTGGGATTGGTGAGATGAAGCTGGATGATCCAAGCGCGCTGACGCTGGTGGATCGGTTCCATGCAGCGGGCTTCCGCGGACTCGGCGAGATCACCGGCCCGCAATATCCTTACGACGATCGCCGCTACTGGCCCATTTACGAACGCGCCGAACAGTACGGTATGATTTTGCTGTTCCACACCGGCATCGTGAATCGAACCGATCCCAACACGCCTTCCGATGTCAGTTCGGATCGGATGCGTGCGGGAACCATCGATTTGATCGCGCGAAAATTTCCCAAGCTGAAGATCATTGGAGCGCACCTCGGCAATCCAGACTACGCGTGGGCGGCCGAAATCGCGCGCTGGAATCCCAACGTATGGTGGGACGTTTCTGGTTCCACCTTGATTAAGAAGCAGCGCGACTACCGTTCTTTCAGCGACATTTTCTGGTGGTCGGCAGCCTCGACCGCCCATAGTCCGAAGAATACCGCCAGCGCTTTCGAGAAGCTGGTGTTCGGATCGGACGTATTTGATGGGGATATGGCGGAGTTCGACCGCGCGCTGGAACGCTATCACCGGATGCTGGATGAATGCGCGGTGCCGGCTGAGGCGCAGCGCAACATCTTCGCCGGGACCTTGTGGCGGATTCTGAACCCGTAGCTCGCGGGGAGAAAGGCACCCACTCCCTGACGGTCGGGGTTCGGAAGGATCCGTTACCGAACCCCGGCCGTCAGGGAGTGGGTGCCTTTGTAAGTTTTTCCGACTCGAAGATAATTGCCTGATTCACAACCTTCGCGCCAGCTGGAATATCGATGGAATACGGATGGTTACTGGCGCCTGCCGCGATTCGTTCCGTGTGCGTCTTCGCCATTCCGTCTTCGGTCCAAACATTCGTTACTTCGAGCGCCGACAATTTCCCGCTCCCCGGCTTCTCCTCAGCCAACCGGAAACTATCCACTGCCAAATCGCGGATCTGGTAGCGCACATAGATCTCGGGCGCGCCTGAAACTGCGGCGTGCCGATCCACTTCGGGCCAGCGCAGCATGCGATCGATCGCGATTCCGTCCTTCCACGTCAGGTGAGGATCGTATTCCCATAGCGTCTGAAAAGGCCCGTCCGCGGACTTACTCCATGCAATGGATGCGGCCGCATGCGTGGATGGGATCGCGGCCACTTTGCGGACCTCCGCGGTGAACTTGTCGGGTGCAAGGCCGTCGCTCAGATCGAGAAATCGCGCTCCTGCGTCAATGCCGGTTAGAGGACCCGATCAGACGAAAGATCAATTCACCAGGTTTTTCCGACGCCGGAATCCAATATCCCTGAGCGCCATCCGAAACGTAGCGCGCGTTGGTAACCCTGTAGGGCTCACTCGAAACTTCACGTCTTACGATCCGCTGTCCTGCTGAGTAAATCAGATCGTTGTGGCCGCTGGCGAGCGCGGGAAGGGTGCGCGGGTTCAGTTGAATGCGCGTTCGCAACAAGCCGCTTCGCAATTCCACCCCGCTCGCTTTCGTCACTTTGACCCGGTAATCGTACGCTCCGCTGACTGCGTTCCGCCGCCCGTGCTCGGATCGCGTCAGCACCTCCGGTTCAATCTGCCACGGCCCACGATGTGGTCCACGCAGCGTGCCGGCCGCGGACCAGGTCCGTCCCTCATCCGTGGATGTCTCCACCGTCAGGGTTTGATTCTCATCCGTCAGCACTGCATCAAACTCGAATCGCGCATCCGCGATGACATAAGGACTGTGGACCTCAAAGACCTGCGTTGCTTCCCCCGAAATCGGCACATGGTATTCCAGCAGTCCAGTCGCCCACAGCCGATTGTCTTTCTGGCTGTGCGGCCCATCCGCCGTCCTGATCTGATACTGCGCAATCTCCTGAGGAAATTCCTCCCACGCAAGGCCCGTCGACTTGTATGGCAAATAGTACGCGCCCGCGGACTCTGGCGCGAAATAGCGGATCAACCGCTCGCCCGGCCGCAACTCGAAACTCATGCGGTGGCCTTGCGGCGAGCGCTCGAACGGGAAGAGCCAGTTATCGGACGTCGTGGTGAACAATTCCGCCAAGCCGTCGATAGCTGCTTCACGCACGTCCGCCGGATACCATGGCGCTTCCACCGCCGCCGAATCCACTTCTTTCGGACCCTTGAGCTTTGAAAGAATGATGTTCCCGTCCTGCTCGATCTGATGCACCGATGCCACCGGCAACTGCTTCGGAGAACCGCGTCCGACTGCGTTGTAGCCCATCATGTCGGAATCGTAGTAGTGATAGGCGCCGTCGTAATACACCTCGGCGACGGTGTGTCCAGTCAAGAACCAAACGCGCGCGTCTTCGAATCCGCCCGCCTTCCACACCGCTTCGAGCACCGGTGCAATGTGATAGCAGAGGCCGAATCCGTAACTGTTGAGCAGCTTCAGCGGATCCAGCACCTCGCCCGTGGGTTCTTCATACGCCCAGCCCGCGATGTGATACCAGAAGCCCGGCTTCACGAATCGTCCATCGGTCAGGAAAAATCGCCAGATGGCTTCGGCACGTTCGCGCGGCGTGTGTGCCTGGGCTTGTGCGTAAATTCCCGCTGCCAAGCGATCGCAAGTCGGACGCGTCCGGTTGTCCTTTGAGTAAGACTTTTGGAGAGTAAACCTGCGCAGACAAGAAACCCACGGTCAGAATCGCCGCGAGGAACCGGCGCATCAGGCCGCTCCGCACCACTTGCAGACAAACAGCAGCAGCGCCTTTGCCGCGGCAATCACTGAGTCCAGCTCCACGTACTCATCCGCGCCGTGCGTGCTGCCGCCGCGCGGTCCCCACAACACCGCTGGAATTCCGAACTCATGAAAAACGTAAAGATCGCACGGGCCTTCAATGCCCACCACTGGTGGAGCTTGATTTAGAATGCTCGCGGCGCACGAAGACAACTCCGTCACCACCGGCTGCGCAGGATCGATGGCCGATCCGGGCAGCCACCGGATGGGAAATTCCACGGCCGGCTTACGTTTGAACAGGTGCGGCGCAGAGCTCATCATTTGATTGAGCCATTCGAAGAATTCGCGTTCCACATCCTTGCGAGTTTCACCGGGCATCAACTGCCAGTAGAGTTCCACCTTGCATTCTTCGGGGGTAGTGATGGGCTCACCCGTTCCCCACGGCGCGGTGAAAATCTTGGTCACGGACACCGGCACCGGATCGGGATGATGCGCGTACAGCGGGTGCGGTTGGGCCCGGCGACGCCGTTCGGCAGCAAACTTCGGCAGTTCGGACAGAAAGTGCGTGACTTGCTCCACCACGCCGGCCGGGTATGCGCCTTCGCTCAATACGCCGCCCGCGCCTGAGAATGTGATGTGAGCGGTACGTCCGCCGCGTTGCGCCGCGCAGATTCGCAGAAACGACGGTTCACTGATCACGGCGGCATCTGCCACATATCCACGAACGCGGCCGGCGAGAGTTCCGTTCACGCCGCCGAACTCTTCATCCACCACAGCTTCGATGGTCAGGTCGCCGGCCAGTTTTAAATCGAGTTCCTGCAGCGCTTGCGCCACGAACAAATTCATGGCGACCCCAGCCTTCATGTCGTTTGAGCCGCGTCCGTAAAGGTTATTTCCCTCGATCTTGCCTCCAAAGGCGTCACGTGTCCAAGGCTGTGTGCCACGCGGAACGGTGTCCATGTGACCGGAAAGGATCAGCGAACGTCCCCCGCCGGCGCCCTTCTCGCGCGCGCCGAGATTCGGCCGGCCGGCATAATCTCTACCGCCGATATAAAGAGGATGATCGTGCAATCCCGCTACATCCGGAAGCATATAAAGGTCTGGCTTCCAGCCAGCCGACTGCAAAACAGCGGCCGCGTATCGTTGGCAGTCGCCTTCGTTGCCGTGAGGCGGCATGTTCTCCGAATTGATGCGCACCAGATCGCCAATTAAAGTAAACAGCCGGCCACTGTGCTGCTCCACATATTCGAGGAGACGCTCTTCCATGGCTTGCCCGGTGGCGCGCATTAGTTAGCCTCCTGCAAGCTGCTCAACGAGCGCGGTGGAATGCGAAATCCGCGGGTGATGATGGCCAGATAGATGAGGCCTAGCGACAGCCATCCGAATCCGGCTACGCGCGCCTTGGTGCTGAGATTCAGCCAAACATAGAAACAAACCGCGGCTCCGGCCAGCGGAAAGATCAAGTTGGTAAAGATGGCCACTCCGCTTCGGCGCCGCAAACGCAGGTAAAAATGGCGGATCACGCTCAGGTTCACCAGGATGAATCCGACGAACGCGCCGAAATTGAGCAACTCCACCGCAAGTTGAAAATGCAGCAGCAGCGATCCCGCGAGCGAGACAGCGCCCATCAGATAGACGCTGCGCGACGGCGTGGAATAACGCGGATCCACATGCGCAAACACGCGGCTGGAAATCACGCCATCGCGGCCCATTCCAAGTAACAATCTCGATGCGCCCGCTTGACCAGTGAGCGCGCTCGCGAGACCCGCCACCAAAAGAATGAAGGTAAGGAATCCCATCATCCAGGTTCCGCCGGCTCTTTGCCCGATATCCAAAATCACGGTCTCCGACTCCGGGTAGGAATTGAAATCCGGCCACACCAGTGCGGCCAAATAAACAGTTGCCACGCAGAAGACAGTTTGAATCACGCAGACCATGACAGTGGCGATCGAAATATCCACTTCCGGATTGATGGTGTCTTCGGCGAGCGTCGAAATGGCATCGAAGCCAATGTAAGAAATGCTGGCGATGGCCGCTCCCAGCATCAACGGCCGCAGGCTGAACGTGTGGGGATCGTAAAACACCGTCGGCACGATCAACCCGGACCAGCCGTGATGAACCACCACCCAACGCGCCGCCAGCACGACGAACAACACCGCGCAAGCGGTCATCAGCGCCATCATCACATTGCCGGCGCGCGCCGTTACCCGAATGCCGCGCACGTTGATGAGCGTGATAGCGACGGTGAACGAGACCGCCCAGACCCAGTAAGGAATCTGAGGCAATAGCCGGTTTGCGGTGAGCGCCGCATAAATCACACTGAGCAGCGGAATCAGAAAATAATCCAGAATCATCGCCCAGCCGGCCAGAAATCCCACCTGCGGGTTAAGTGCGTTCTGCACGTAGGTGTACGTGGAACCGGCGGAAGGAAACACGCCCGACATCTTGCCATAACTCGCCGCGGTGAACAACATCGCGACCATGGCCACCAGATAACTGAGCGCCGCGTAGCCATGCGACGTTTGCTGCACGATGCCATACACAGGATAAGGCGCGGTGGGTGTCAGGATCACCAAACCATAAAGGATCAAATCGCGCCGCGATAGGATTCGCTTGAGTTGACCGGGGCGTTCGGTCAATGGATGTTCTCCGTGTCTTGCCAATCAAAAGCCAGGCTATTTTCAGGGAGCTGGTGGGCCGCCGCATATTGATTGCGCGCACGGATAATAGCGTTGACCCACTCGCCGAACGGCAACTGCAGTTCGCGATAGACGAGATAACTCATGTCCACGGTTCGGTCCGGGACGTGATCTTTCACGTCGTCAAGCTGATGCAAGAATTTACGCCCGTTGGCTGATTCGACGCGCGGCAACCAGCTCTTCTGCCACGCGACGATTGCGTCTCGAAGTGCGATATTGCGCTGCCGCCGGATGTTTTGCGCGGCTCCAAGCGCGCTGTCCAAATGTTCCAAAGCATCCTTCGATTTATCCTCAGCGGCCGCTTTTTGTGCGGATTCAAGAGCCGAGCACATGTGCCCGATCGCGAGAAGCATCTCCAGATTCTGCCGGTAGAGCTGAGCGATGGAGACATACACTTCCAAGTTGTAGCGGTTCAATTGCACGGATCGCATGTTCTCTTCGAGTAACCCCAGCAACTCATCGTTGTCCGTCAGTGCATCCGCGGCTAATTGCAGACGCCGTGCGTTGTCAGACCGCCAATCTGCCGCGTGCGCGCCTATGAGATCCGGACCGGGCGCCTTCGGCAGCGCGAGCGTCGGATCCTTCTCGGGCCTGCGTGGATTGAAGATTCCATCCGAGTTTCCAAACAATCCGATGCGCGGCGATGGGCCCTGTTCCCAACTGTCGGTCCAGAACTGCGCTTGCTCGCTCATGAGCTGATACACGCGATTCATATTCACGCCGCCATCGCCGTAGAAGAGTTTGTAGAACGCGGCGCTGGATTCCTGCGCGGAGCGGGCGGAGGGCCGCCAGCCTGCGGCGGTGATGGTGGCGTAGCCCAACCAGAACGTTTCCGGATGCAGGCCGGCGTCCGCCCAGCCGGCAACCACGGTTCCGATGATGCCGGTCTGCTGGCGCGATTGGTCAAGCGCGATCTTTTCGTATCCTTCCTGAACGCGGCCGCTCTCCGGCCTTCCGGGATGCAGGCGGCGGGCGTTGGGCAGGCTGAAATAATCCGGAAAGAAGCGCTCTTCGCCCTGCGTGGACGTGTAAATCATTTGCCGGATCCCATGTTTGTTAAATACCGGATCGAAGTCCGGTCCATAAACTTCGCCGTTCACCATGTAGGAAGGCAGGGATGCGATATCGGAAACCACCAGCGGATATTCGCCCCAGAACATTACGGTGCGGCCCTGTTTATGCATCGGTTCCGCCACTTCAGTGACGAACTGTGCCAATAGCTTACCCACGCTGCCGAGTTTCTGCGCGGCGGCTTTTTCCTGGCAGCCCGGATTGTCCGCCATGCCCACGTAATATGGTTCATCGGTAGAAAGATAAATATACTTGCCGCCCCGGTTCGCGTCGATCAAATCCTGAAACATACCCGAGAGAAACTTCACGGCTTCCGGATTCGTGGCGCACAGCTCGTAATTGCTGTCGGGGAACGACCGATATTTGGCGTATTCGGGATGCTTCAGGATGAAGGCGATGTGCGCCGGCCCATCCAGGAACGGGACCAACTGTACGTAATAGCGGAGTGCATAATCCGTCAACTCCTGGTACTCGGCGGGCGAGAGTGCGTAAGGCTCAACCAGCGCGGGTGCGCTCCGGAATTGGAAGTGGCCTTCTAGTTTCAGGGCGAATCCATTGATCTTGAAAAACGCCGCCTGGCGTACAGCGCGTTTTAACTCGGGCAGCTTTTCCAGATGATGCGCGTCGTCCCAATACATATGGCGCATGTGCAGATCCGGCCAATCCGTGATGCGGCCCTTCGGCAAATACAGCTCACCGTTGCGCGGATGCAAAAGCTGCACTAGCGTCTCGACACCGTAGAACAAGCCCGCCGGCGCATTCGCCGCAATCACGACCTCGGTTTCTCCGATATCGAGACGATAAGCTTCGTCCGCGATCGCTTGTTTATCTTTATCCAGAGCGTTTCCCGGTGTCACGCTGCCGGCTTGCATGGTGAGGCGGACCGTGGTTCCACTGCCCGCCGGCGCGCGCAGACCATAACGCGATTGCAACTCTTCCGTGAGAGTTTCCGGTGCCACGTCGTTGGGGGCCACTCCTGCGCCGCGATCTATCGACCAAGTGGGGCCGAATCGCACATCGCCGCCGTTCAGTTCCACCTGTTGCGGTTCCGGAAGCACCGCGTAGCCCCGCGACCAAAGGCTCGAAACGGTTTCGGCGTGCGCGGCGATCGCCATAACCCCGAGCGCTAGGAAACTTGTTCTCATGAATGTCAGAATGTAACACAGCCGGGTCACGGATACTTGCGGTTAGCAAGGAATGATCTAGAATACGAGTTTGCATGGACCGCGCCGGAAGATTTCATCTCTACATCTTGCTCGTGTATTGCCTCGCCGCAGCGGCACCCGGTAGCGCGGCAGATCTCACGGCACTGCCCGAACATTTGCGGCCCGATCCATTTGGCGACATAGTCGTAGCGGATCGGGCGGTGCGCGTTGCGCCGGCGCATTCCATAGTACTTGAAACCGCGCGGGCCGGGTACGCTTCCTTGCACCTCGCAGTAGACCTTCCCAACGGCGGTGATTATCGACTTGAGATTAAGCCTTTTCCGGCCGAGAGTGGAGTCCGCGTCGAGTGTTATCGAGAGTGGTTCCACTACCTGCCTTCCACGAAAAACTACTATCCGGATGCTCTGATTCCGGTTCCGGCTTCTTATCACTCACGGCTTCCCGAGCCGGATAATCGCATTCCCAAGCAGACCGTACAAGCATTTTGGTTGGATGTTTGGACGCCCGCCACCGCGAAACCGGGCGAGTACGAAACCGCGGCTGAACTGCACGCTGATGGAAAGATCGTCCAACTTCCCATCAAGCTGAAAGTTCTCGCCGCCGTGGTGCCTGCGAAAGATGCGGTCGCGATCGATCACAACAGCTACGGGACATCGTGGTTCGCCGAGCAGTACCCTGCGCTTGTGAAACGCAGCGGCGCCGATTTCTTCACAAGCGACAAGTTCTTCGAGTTGATCCACGCCTATCACCGCATCTTTTACGAGAACCGCGGCGTGTTTCACCAACTTGGCTACGGCCACGCCGGAAAGGTTGGGCCGGAGTTCGCCCCGCGGCTGGAGGGCGTGGGAAAGAACAAACACATCGCCGACTGGTCGTCGTTCGATCGGCACTACGGCCCGCTTTTCGACGGTTCCGCATTCACCAACACCGATCTCGGTCCGAAGCCGATCCCGTTTGTCTATCTGCCCATCAATCCCGAATGGCCTGCGTCGTTCCTTACCTGGGGCGAGCCAGGATACGAGCGCGAGTTCGTCAACGTGGTGTCAGAGATGGAAAAACATTTCCGCGAGAAGGGTTGGACCTCCACGCGTTTCGAGATGTTCTTCAATCACAAAAAGCGCTACAAAGGATTTCCCTGGGATGGCGACGAAACTCGCTTCGTTCGCGATTATTCCTACTTCAAAGAGTATGCGCGACTGTTGCACGAAGCGGTGCCGCCGGATTCGCCGGTAAAGTTCGTTTTCCGCGCCGATGTGAGCTGGACCATGGAACGCCAATTCAAGGAACTCGCGGGCGTCATCAACTTCTGGGTGTGCGGAGGCACCGAGTTCGGATGGTTCGACAACGCGGCAAAGCTGCTGAAGGATCGCGGCGACATTGTGTGGATCTATGGCGGATCGCCGGCTGTCACTGAGCCGAGTTCGCATGTGACCATCGACGTATTGCGTCCCTGGCTCTGGGGTATCGATGGATTCGTCCGCTGGCAGACCACGCAGGCGGGCAGCGATCCGTGGTTTCAGTTTGAGGGAGGCACGGAAGCAATGGTGTATCCAGGCGATCGTTTTGGCGTGGAAGGGCCGATTCCCTCGGTTCGTCTGAAGATCCAAAGGAATGCGGTGCAGGACGTAACGTTGCTCGACAGTTTCAGTAAGGTTGAATCGTTAGACAAGCTTCGCTTGGAGGCGGCGCGGCGCTTCAACAATACATCGCTCGAAGAGTGGCGCTCACCGCGGCCTGCACTAGCTGACAAAAATCCGGAAGATGTTACCAACGCCGACTATGAAGATGCCACGCCCAAGAATCCGAAGTTCACGGAACTCGATGCGGCCGCCTGGCAGCGCGTGCGCTCCTATGTTTTGGAACTGGCTCGGGAGGCGAAATGATTGCGAAAATGCTGCCGTACTTGGCCGCGGCGGGTCTGGCGGTTGGTCTCAGTGCCCAGCAGCAGGATCGCGCCCTAGAGCTGGATCGCGTGGCGCGAATCGCCACTGTGATGTTGGACGGCGAGGTGTGCCGCCGGGTTCAAACGCCCCGTTCCGCCCGGATGCTTCTGGAAACAGACCCGCGCGATCCATGGAAGGCCTCCGACAATTTCGACGTCAACGATGAAGCCTTCATCGCGACCAAGAAAACACTGATGCGTCTGGCGCGTCTGTGCCCGGCAGCTTGCGACGTCAATTTGTGGATGCCCGTACCCTCGAATCCGCCACGCGTTCAGATTCTGATTCGGAATGTTCACGAAATGAGCCAATTTTGGAAGTGGGGTGACTTGCACCAGGAGATGCCGCCCGAGATGAAGCAGGTGCTCGATACAGGCCGGCGCGTCACGGTGCGGCGCCGTCCCGGCATGATCTCAGTTCTGGCGCCGATCTACGACAGTTTAGGGGATGCCGCCGGATTGGTGGAAGTGGTGAGCGAAACGCGTCCCGACCCGCGGGAGAACGTGAAGTGAGACTTGCTCTAGCTTTTGTCTTGCTCACGCCGGCGCTTTTCGCCGTCGAGCCGGTGAGAACTTATGAAGGCACGCTCACCATCCCCACGTACGAACCCTCCGCCCGTGAGACCGAGCCTCCATTGTTCGCCAACTCTACCTTGACTGGTATGTATCCGTTCACAACGTACGTGATGCCATTCAAATCCGGTGATCCGAAGCCGCATACGTACTCCGCAATCTTCGTGGAAAACGAATACCTGAAGCTGACATACCTACCCGAACTGGGTGGGCGCTTTTTCTCTCTTTACGACAAGATCCGTGGCCGGGAAGTGTTTTATCGCAACGATGTTATTAAGCCCGCGCCCTACAATCCCCGCTTGAGCTGGGTCCAGTCCGGGATCGAACTCACCGGCCCGCACGATCTGCACATGCTCACGCTCCATGGCGAGCCATTCTGGGCGAACAAAATTGTGCATCGCGAAGATGGTAGTGTCACCCTCGTTCTTGGAGAGCTGGATCCGGTCTATCAGATGAAGGTCAATCTTTCTGCAACGCTGCATCCGGGAATCGCGGCGTTGGAAATCGGAGTCTTCTGTTACAACACGCGCGACGGCCGTATGCCGCAAATGTTGTGGATGAACGCCGCTCTGCCGGCCACTCCCAAGACGCGCTTCATTTATCCGATGAGCCGCACCGTGGGCCACACCACGGCGGAAATCGCCGATTGGCCGCTTTACAACGGCATCGACTATAGTTGGGACCGCAATAACAAACACATGCTGGGCGTATTTGGCATCGACATTTACGATAATTTTCAAGGCGCCTACCAGTTCGAGAACGATTACGGAGTGTTCCGCTACGCAGACCGCCGCATCGTCCAAGGCATGAAGTTGTGGACGTTCGGCTACGGCGAGGGCGCGAAGAATTATGAGCGCGGCTATACGGATAACGCGGGACCATACGTGGAGGTTCAGAGCGGACGGCACGTTTGGGATGGCCACTACGAGTGGGTTGCACCCCACAAAGTGGAAGGCTGGAGCGAGTGGTGGGTGCCCGTAGCGGGAACCGGCGGGCTTACAACTTTGACGCGAGACGTCGCTTTGAATTGGGATGGGCGGAAGATTACGCTGGCGGCCACGCGCGCCGTTCCAGGAGCCATTGTGACAGTTCAGTCGCGTGCCGGCGAGATTCTGCGGACCTCCGTAGATCTCGATCCAGCCAAGCCCGTTCACATTACTCTCGACGATAATTCCGATCTGAACGGGGCAACCATCCGTGTCACGGATTCCGCAAGCGGTCAATTGCTCGACTATCACCGGCCGGAAGCAGATCCAGGGCGCAAGGAATATACGCCGTTTACCAAGCCGCTGGAAGCAGCGCACAAATCGCTGGATGAAATGGGCCCGGAAGAATTGACGCTGGCCGCCGAGTTTAAGCTCAAAGAACTCGACGCGTCGGGCGCTGGTGCGCTGCTCGATCGGGTTTTCAAACAAGATCCGGGATTCTCCCATGCTCATCTGCTGCTCGGGATGCAGGAGTTCAACCGAGGCCGTTACGTTTCTGCGGCGGATCATCTGGAAAAAGTCATCCAGCGCGATCCGTATTCGAGCGAAGCGTATTATTACCTGGCGATGAGCCAATTCGCGTTGAAACGCGACCGCGAGGCTGAACGAAATTTGTACTTCATCTGGCCGGACAGCGCTTACTACGGCGAGCGCGAGCATTGGCTGGGACGCTTGGCGCTGCGGAATAAGGACCACGACAGCGCAATCGCGCACTTCAAGAATGCGACCGCGTCGAACGCGAATGATCTGTGGTCAAGGCTGGCGCTGGCGGCCTGTTATCGCGATCAAAAGAACAGCGCCGCGGCGCTACGCGAACTAGCGGAAATGGAGCGCATCGATCCCACCAGCCGCCCGGCTGCGGCTGAGCGCTACTTCTTGACGGGCGATCCAGCGGCGAAAACGGAATTGGTGCGTCTGATGGGCGGACAAAGCCAGGAGGCTCTGGAAGTATCTGGACTCTATCGCGCCCTGGAACGATGGAATGACGCGGCGCGAATCCTTAAATTAGTTGAGCAAAACAACCACGATCCATGGGGCACGCCGCCCGAATTCTACTACACGCTCGCCTGGCTCGATCGTCGCAATGGCAACGCATCACCGCCGCCGAATCTATGAAAAAAGCGCGCGTGGCTGCCGGAAACATTGACCGGTTCCCTTATCGGGAGGACAGTGAGGCGCCGCTGGCGGAAGCGGTCAGCATGGATCCGAAGGATGCCGCGGCACGTTTCGCTTTGGGATGTCTTCTCTATTTTCGTGACAGACAGCCCGAGGCCATCCGCCAATGGGAGGCCGCCGTGCAGGAACATCCGGACGAATTTTCCTATCGCCGCGCCTTAGGACTGGCGTACGCGGAGCAAGGCGCCGGCGTCGACAAAGCGGCTGAACAGTTGGAGCGCGCGGTGGAACTGAATCCCGCGCATGTCCGGACCCTGAACGACCTCAGCACCCTGTACGCGCGCGCCGGCCGCTTCGACGATCAGTTGAAGGTCCTGGAAAAAGCTCTGCGCCGCTCGCCTTCGGACGACGATCTCGCCGAGAGCGTGCTGACGGCAAATTTGAGCAAGGGCCGTTACGACGAGGCGACTCGTCTTGTCGCAAGCCATGTATTTGCGCCGCGCCATCGAACTTATGGACTGCGCGATAAATATCGGATGATGCGTTACGCCTTGGGCGCGCAAGCATTCCAGCGAAAGGAATTTCAACCGTCGTTGGATTTGTTCGAGTCAGCTCTAAAGCCGCCTGTGTCGCTGGGCGTTGACGATTTTCAGTTCCAGGCCTCGCCCAGGCAAGCATACTATGCGGGACGCGCCTTCGAAGCACTGGCAAAGAATAACGACGCGCGCGTAGCCTACGAGAAGAGTGTGGAGCAAGAGAAGCAACTTTCCGGCGATCGCGATAGCTGGAATAGCGAGAACTATTTCATGGTCCTGTCGCTTGAAAAACTGAACCGCGCGGCGGAAGCCGAGGATCTGGAGCGCCATTTCGAAAATTTCGCGCAATCGGAATTGGATGACAAATCCGCGGAGCGCCGTGCTGAAGCGAGGTATCTGCTGGGATTGATCCGCAAGCGCCAGGGTCGCGCCGCCGAAGCTCGTGAACTGATGGCCGGTGCGTTGGACGCCCAACCCGACCTGCTCGCCGCGCGCCTGGAATTGCGCGGAGATGTACTGGACCCGTTAGCTGCGAAGTAATCGGAAACCGTGCCTCGCATTACTGCAGCTCGTTCAACTCCTCACGCACTTTGGGGATCACGTCTCTGTATTGCGCGGGCGACGCGATTCGCAGAAATGCCTGGAAGCAACCGCGCGCCCGGGCCCGATCGCCCGCCATCTTGTAAATCAAACCGAGATTCAATTGCGCCTCCACCAGATCGGCATCCAGCGCGATGGCCTTTTCGAAATATCCCCGCGCCGCCGACGGCATCCTGCCTTTGAATGGAAATCACACCCAATCCGTTGTAAGCAGCCGCGTACTCGGGGTCCGTGGTGACGATCCATTTGTAGACGCGTTCGGCGTCGTCCAGCCGGCCCTTCTCCAGATAAGCCGTCGCCAAATTGGCCTGGCTCTCCAGGTCGGACGGATTGAGTTGCGCGGCCTTCTCGTACTCGACAATCGCTTCGTCCTTGTTGCCGCTGCGAACCGCCAGATCCGCGATCCTCGAATGCAGCCTGCTGTGCTCAATCCCGTTTCGCAGCGCGCTGCGGTAAAGTTCCATCGCCTCCGGGTAACGCCCTTCCTTCTCCAACTTCGCGCCGAGTTGATAGTAGACATTCGGATCGCCCGGATCCTGCTTCAGCGCCTGCCGTAACAGCTCGATGCGCCGCGAATTCGCGATGCGGGACTCGGGGGCCTGGGCTTGCTCTAGCAGATTCAGGACTTCCACGCGATCTTTCGGATCCACTCCCCGGCCAGTCAGATTGTAGGAGCGGCCTGGCCCACCGAGATAGCCGAGCGATTTCAACTGATCCATGGTGCGTTGATCGACGGTTGCAGTCTCCACTTTCTCAGCTCCATCCGTTCCAATGACGGCCTTCAAGTGCGCTTCGAATTTCTGAACCTCCGCGGCGTGGCTTTGGATGACGTTCTTGGTCTCACCTGCGTCGTCTGCAAGATCATAGAGTTCCGGCCGCGGCGCCCGAATATACTTCCAGCGATTCGTGCGAATTGCTCGCAACTCCGCCCAACCCATGTTGATCTTTGGATACAGGGTCTCGGCATAGGAGACGGCAGTGGCAGCAGCATCCTTAGAGCCAAAAAACGGCGTCAGGCTGGCGCCCTGAACCGCCGCAGGTGTTTCGCCGCCCATTAAATCCAGAATTGTCGGCAGGAAGTCGATGGTTCGCGCCTGCTGTTTCACGCGCAATCCGGCTGGAACACCGGGGCCCGACAAGGTGAATGCGATCCGCAAAGTAGAGTCGTAGAGAAAAACTCCATGTGTGTATTCGCCGTGCTCTCCCAGGCTCTCGCCATGATCGGAGAGCACCGCGATCAGCGTCTTCGCGGCGGGCGACTTCTCGCGAACAGCAGCGAACAAGCGTCCCAGCTCGTGGTCGGCATAGGCGATCTCGCCATCATAAGGGCGGCCTTTGTATTTCTCCCGGTAGGGAGCCGGTGGTTGGTAGGGCGCATGCGGATCATACACGTGGACCCAAAGGAAAAAAGGTTTGCCGGATTGCGTTGTGTTCAGCCACTGGATTGCTCGATCCACGGTGTCGCCGGCGCGCCGCTCGGCGTCTTCCAGGAATTCGTGGCCCTTGCCGGGCTTGGGCATCTGATCGTCGTACACTCGAAAGCCCTGATTCAATCCGAATAGCTTTTTCAAAACCGCGGAACTGAGGAACGCCGCGGTATCCCAGCCCTGTTGTTGAAGAATAGTCGCCAGCGTGGTGGATGAGGATTTCAGAATGAACCCGCCCGTGTCCCGCACGTGATGCGCGGTTGGGTTGAGGCCGGTGAAGATGCTGGCATGGGATGGCGTGGTCAGCGGTGTCTGGGTGACGGCATTTTCAAAAAGAACTCCGTCTTTGGCGACGGAATCGATGGCCGGTGTTTCGATCTTTGAATATCCGTAACAATGCAAATGATCGGGACGCAGAGTGTCCACCGTGACCACCACCAGATTCAGCGGCCGCAGCGGAGTCGCGGCTGCGGTGGCCGGCTTGTTACTTTCGGACTGATGGCACGACACAAGGAGCAAACAGCCGAGGATCGCGCCGGAGCGGAAGGATAGCATAGGGGAACTGCCGAAAGTCCCCACCAGGATACCAGCCGTTGTGGGGCAGGATGTCATCCTGCGCGGGGGTTGCCAACCCCGCAGTTTTGCGCCGATGGCATCGGCGCGCAGGTTAGCAACCTGCCCCACAGTAAGCGTTGTAGAATTGGTCACCATGCGCTTCGCGATCACGATCCTGCTCCTCCTGGTCGCCGGTTGGGTCGCGGCGCAGAGCAGGAAAACCGCTTTGGAAGAAGGAGTGGATCGGTTCCAGAGCAGAGACTTTCCCGGAGCTGTACAAGCCTTTTTGAAGGCTACCGAGGAACAGCCGTCCGACACCAGGGCGCTGACCTACCTGGGCATGTCGTATGCGGCCGAGGAGGATTACAAATCCGCGCTCGACCCTTTGCGCCGCGCTTGCAAGCTCCGTCCCGCTGAAGAGAACGCCTGCTATTTTCTCGGCCGGACCTGCTACCGTCTCAACCGGTTTGCAGAAGCGGTGGATGCCTTCGATACGGCGTTGCGCAAAGCCGGCCGGCCTGGCCGTACGTTGAACGGATTGGCTCTCGCGTTCGAAGCTCTCGGCAAGGATGCGGAAGCCGAACGATCTTATCAGGAAGCGATCCGGCTGAAAGAACAACGGGCCTTGGTTGACTACGGCATGTTTCTGTATAAGCACGGGCGCGGAGCCGAGAGCATCGAGATGCTTCGCCGCGCCAATGCACACCCCGAGCTTGAGCGAGTGACCGCGGCACTGGCGCATGCGCCCGCCGCGAAACTGGAAGTCAACGAGCCTTCGCCGGTCCGGTTCGAGGCGAAAGCGCTGGACATGATCGTGAAGAATGGCGCCACCGGAACAAAATATCTCCCGGAGACAATGACCGGTGGAGTGGCGGCCTTCGATTACAACAACGATGGATGGCCCGACATTTATGTCGTGAACGGGGCCGCGTTGCCTTCCGCCAAGAAAACCGATCCGTCCTTCTGGAATCGATTGTTTCGAAATAACGGCGACGGAACTTTCACCGACGTGACCGAGACCGCTGGCGTGGCCGGCCGCGGCTACTCGATGGGCGTGGCGGCCGGCGACTTCGACAACGATGGTTTCGTGGATCTCTTCGTCACCGGCCTCGACTACAACATCCTCTATCGCAATAAAGGCGACGGGACCTTCGAGGATGTAACCGATCGCGCTGGGCTGGGCGGAAAGCATGGCTGGTCGATGTCCGCGGGCTGGTTCGACTACAACAACGACGGACACCTCGATCTGTTCGTGACGCGCTACGTGCTTTGGGATCCAGCCACCGAGAAATACTGCGGCGAAGCGAAGCCTGGATATCGGATGTATTGTCATCCCAAGTATTACCAGCCGCTGCCCAATCTGCTTTATCGCAATCAGGGTGACGGAACATTCCGCGATGTTTCCCGTGAGTCAGGGATCGCGGCGCATGCCGGAAAGGGCCTGGGTCTCGCGTTTGGCGATTACGATGGCGACGGGTTCCTGGATGTGTTTGTCTCGAACGATGCCGTGCCGAATTTCCTGTTCCGTAACAACGGCCATGGCGGGTTTGAGGAGCGCGCCGTCGAAGCTGGCGTGGCGTATAACGACGACGGCAAGGCTATCTCTTCCATGGGCGTGGATTTTCGCGATTACGATAACGATGGTAGGGAAGATATCGTGGTCACCGCCCTTTCGAACGAAACATATCCTCTGTATCGAAACCTGGACGGCCGCACTTTCGCCGACATGACCTACCATAGCCGCGTTGGCCCAGCTAGCCTACCGTGGTCGGGCTGGAGCGTGGGCCTGTTCGATTTCAACAACGACGGTTTCAAGGATGTGTTCGTGGCGAACGGCCACGTGATGGATAACGCGGAGCTGAACTCCAGCCGCAAATCCCGTCAGCCCAACAGCGTTTTTCTCAGCCGCGGGGACGGGACATTTCAAGGCACCGTATTACCGGGCGAGGCGTTTCATCGCGGCGCCGCGTTTGCGGATTTTAACCGCGACGGCCGCGTCGACATCGTAGTCACGCGCCTCAACGAAGCGCCCCTTGTCTTGTGGAACACTTCTGTTGGAACGGGACATTGGATCGCGTTGTGCCTGCGCGGGACTCGAAGTAATCGCGATGCGATTGGCGCACGTGTGCATCTAATGACGGATCAGGGCGAGCAATGGAATCGTGTAACCACTGCGGTTGGATATGCATCCTCCAGCGACCGCACTGTGCACTTCGGATTGGGAAGCGCGGAACGGGTCAAGCGCCTGGAAATTGAATGGCCGTCGGGAACGAAGCAGCTTCTGGAGAACTTGGCGGTCGATCGCTATGTCACGATCGTAGAGCCATGATAAGTTATCAAAAGCTGACGCTCGCGGTTCGGAACCGAGCCGCGACCGTAAGGGAGTCGGTGCCGTTGTCGTCTTCAATCATGTTGCTATCTAAAATCCTGCTCACAGCAACGCTCGCCTCTACACTCAGCGCTCAAACGGATTGGCCGGTCTACGGCCATGACGCAGGCGGCATGCGTTACTCGCCGCTGAAGCAGATTAACACCACAAATGTTTCCACCCTTCACCGCGCCTGGACCTATCACACCGGCGAAATGCTCCAACCGAAAACGGCGGATGCTCCGCGCGCCGTAGCCTTCGAATCCACGCCACTGATGATTGGGAACACCCTGTATTTTTCCACGCCATCGAATCGGGTGATCGCGCTCGACCCGGAAACAGGCCGCGAGATCTGGGCCTTCGATCCGCACGCGAAGTCGCACGGCGAGCCCACTACTCGCGCACATCGCGGCGTGACATATTGGCCAGGCGACCACGGCACGCCGCCGCGAATCCTGTTTGGCACGCTGGACGGCCGGCTGATCGCGCTGAATGCCAAAACCGGCCAGCCCGTTCCCGGCTTCGGAAAAGAGGGGCAAGTGAATCTTCGCGCCGGAGTCGCGGATCGATTTGCCGACTCGATTTATGGGGTCACCTCGCCGCCCGCCATCTATCGCGATCTGGTGATCACCGGCGCCGAAGTCCCTGAGCGCCCTGGCAGCGGACCGAGCGGTGACATTCGTGCTTGGGACGTGCGCTCCGGCAAGTTGGTATGGCAGTTTCATACCATTCCTCAGCCGGGCGAACCTGGCCATGACACGTGGGAAGGCGACAGTTGGAAGGATCGCACTGGCGTCAACGTGTGGTCCATCATGACCGTGGATGCCGAGCGCGGCATGGTCTTTCTGCCCATCGGATCGCCCGCATACGATTTCTATGGCGGCGATCGCAAAGGACAAAACCTGTATGGCAACTGTCTGGTTGCGCTCGACGCCCGCAGCGGAAAATTGCTTTGGTATTACCAGTTCGTCCATCACGATGTGTGGGATTACGATCCGCCCGCGCCGCCGGCATTGATCACCGTGCACCGTGCCGGGCGCGACATTCCTGCCGTGGTCCAGGTAACCAAGATGGGATTGGTCTTCATTCTGGATCGTGTCACCGGGAAACCGCTTTATCCAGTGGAGGAACAACCTGCGCCCAAAAGCGACGTGCCCGGCGAATCCACTTGGCCCACCCAGCCAGTCCCGCTAAAGCCACCGCCGCTATCGCGAAGTAGCGTGACGCGCGACGACATTTCGGATGTCACACCGGAAGCGCATCGTTTCTGCCTCGAACTTTTCGAGCAGAACGAAAACCGGGGCAGATACACGCCCTACGGGCTGAAATCATCGCTGGTATTTCCTGGCACATTAGGCGGCGCGACATGGTCGGGCGTGTCGTTCGATCCGGACCTCGGATATATTTTCGTGAACACGAACGAGACCGGAGCCATAGGCCAGATGAAGGAAATGCCCAAGGAGTCGCCGGTCCGTTACAGTCGCACCAGTGGCGCAGGAGAATACATGCGTTTCTGGGACTCGAATCTTTGGCCGTGCGTCAAGCCTCCCTGGGGACAGCTCACCGCGGTCGACGTGAACACGGGAGAGATTGCCTGGCGAGTTCCGCTCGGAATCGTGGAAGCACTGGAAGCCAAGGGCATACATAATACCGGGACATCCAACATTGGCGGCGGAATCGCGACTGCCGGAGGCTTGGTATTTATTGCGGCGACCAACGACCATCGCTTCCGCGCTTTCGACTCTCGCACCGGACGCGAGCTTTGGGCCGCCGAGATCGATGGCAGCGGCCACGCAACACCGATGACCTATCAAGCCCGCGATGGGAAACAGTATGTCGTGATCGCGGCCGGCGGCGGAGGCCAATTCGGGAGCCGTCCGGCGGATGCACTGATAGCGTTCACGGTACCTTGACGCCACGCTCCCTTGCGGTCGCGGTTCGGAAAGAGGCACCCCGTTACCGAACCGCGACCGTGAGGGAGTCGGTGCCGTATCATAATAATGAAACCCCGCATCTTATGACCCGCAGGGAATTGCTGTTGCTGCCTGGCGTTTGTTCATTGTTTGGGCAAGAGCTCTCCTCCCCGGAACCGCCGGTGCTCTCCACCTCCGAAGCGCTGAATTTCACCTTTCCACTCGAAGCCATCGCCGGATCGGTCACTCCCGCGGACCGATTCTTCATACGCGATCATTTCCGCGAACCCGAACTGTCGTTGAGCTCGTGGCGTCTCAAGATTGAAGGGCGCGTCGAGCATCCGCTCGAACTGACGCTGTCCGATATTCTCGAATCTCCCACGAAGGTACTCGAAGCCGTGCTGGAGTGCGCCGGCAGCCCGCCCGACGGTTCGGCAGCCAGCAATGCGGTCTGGGAAGGCGTTCCGCTCGGCCGCCTTCTGGAACAAGCTGGAGTTGCGCGCGACGCCCGAGCTGTCATGCTCGAGGGAGCGGATACCGGGCGGCTGATGAAGAATTCGCCTGAGCTTCCCTACTGCCAGGTTGTCGCCCTGGAAAAATGTCTGCAACCAGAAAGCCTATTGGCGTTCCGCTTGAACGGGCAGTTCTTGCCGCGGAAAAGCGGCTTTCCGGCTCGCGCGCTGTTCCCAGGTTGGTACGGCATGGATTCGGTGAAGTGGCTTCGACGAATGGTCGTGCTCGGCCCTAATGACGCCGCGCCGAATTTTGAGTCGAGTGGGATGAACAAGCTCTACAACCGCCTGGTCAAACGCCCGGACGGCGGGGTGGACGTCACGCGGCTAACCAACGTGTCCGTAAAATCCGCGATCGCTTGGCCGGCGGATCATTCCAAGCTCCTCGCCGGCCGGCACCTGATTCGCGGCTTCGCGTGGACAGGCGCGGGTCTGGTGCGCCGTGTGGACCTGAGCGCGGATGCGGGTGCGTCTTGGTCACAGGCCGAGTTCGAAGCCCCACCCAAACGGTTCACCTGGGCGCGCTGGAAATATTTGTGGAGCGCGGCGGCAGGCGATCACGTCCTGATGAGCCGCGCTACGGACGAAGCGGGCAGCCAACCCATCAAACGCGACCCCGCGCGCAAAGACGGGTACGAGATGAATTACTGCTTGCCCGTACACTGTACGGTGCGCTGAACCCTACTGGCTTTCCAGATATTTCACGGCCTCAAACTGCCGTGCGGCAAGGGCCCGCTGTCCGGACTTGTTGTATGCCAGGGCAAGTTGGTAGTGGGCGCTGGAATCCGTTGGCCGTAATTCAATGGCACGCAGCAAACTCGTTATCGCCTCCGTGAACTTGTTCATACCGAGGTAGACTTTTCCGCGCAGATAGTAGACTTCATAATCGTCGGGCGCGGCCTTTTCGGCTAGATCGAGTTCCTGCAATATGCCCGCGGAATCCACCGGATCTTCCTGCGAAATGGATCGCGCAATCACCAGATGAATCATGGGGAAATCCGGCTTTCGCTGAGCCAGCTTCCGCATGGTATCCGTGGCGAGCTTCGGCTCACCCGTATTGCGATAGGCTTCCGCGAGATTTGGATAAGCCATCCAGTTCGCCCGGCGAATTTTCGCAGCACTTCGGTGAGGATCTTGATGGCTTCCGCGTAACGCTCCACGGAAACCAGACCGGCGCCGAACGCGAGTTCGATCTTTACCGACCCCGTAATCTGTTTCCTCGCCTGTTCCAGGATCGCGACCATCGCCGGGAAGTTGTGCTTCTTTCCGTATACACGCGCAAGGTAAAGGTATGGATCTTCGCGCTCGGGAGCAAGTTCGATTGCACGCTTGAAATGCTCCATTGCTTCCGGGTACTGGCTCAGATTTTCGTAAGCCAGGCCGGCAACCGTCGCGCCGGAAGCTCTCGCGGCGGCGGGCAGTTCCGATTGTTTTTCGATGGCTTCGGCGTGCCGGCAGGCGTCGCCAAAAGCGCCGGCATTGTTCTCGATGACCGCGAGCGTTAGGGCGGACTCGGGATCCGGAACGCCCGTCTGCTCGGCTCGCAGAACCTCGGCCAGGGCCAGATCCAGCCGATTCTGATGCAGCAGATCTTTGACAAACTCGGCATGCAGCTTACCGGCGCGCGGAAAGCGTTCCGCCGCCAGCCTGAGGAACTCTTTCACCAGATCCGGATCAGGCGATTGCAAGCTGACCTTTACCAACATGGCCAGCGGCAGCGGATAATCGGGACGGAGTTGATCGGCTTGTTTCAATTGCTCGATGGCGCTGCTGAGATTTCCCGCAGCCAGTGCGCCAATGGCGGTGCCATACAGCGTGTAATAACTGCGGAGATCGTCGGGGGCCGCGCAGGCAGCCTGACGAAAGTCTTCGGCGGATTGAGCGTACTCGCCGTGCCGGAATTCGACTTGAGCCTTCTTGTCCAGTTCATGGAACCGGTCGAGATCCACTCGCGGACAATCAGCGGCAAAGGCACACGACACGGTCGCGAATGCCAGGCAAGTCCACTTCATGGGTCGCTCATGGCCATCTTAGCAAGGCGTGTGTGACCGAACCGCGACCGCTGAGGGTCACGCGCTACCGAGCGCGACAGTGGGCGGAGCGTTGCGCTTTCCCTCTAGCGGTCCAAGCCGTTAGTGCGCCGCGGGCGCCGGGCGGAGCGCGATGGCCGTCGTCTCCACAGGCAGAGCATCGCGCACGTTGACCTGCACCAGTACTTCCCAATTCGTGGGGAAGGCCTTGCCCGGCACTGCGGCGCGAATGCGGTTGTAGACGGACTTCATTTTTTCGGGGTTCGCGAAAAACTCACCTACGCCGGCAGAGCCTGCACTGGAGCAGCCGGCCATCAGCAGCATATTGAAGCCGTAGGGTGAAGTCGCCATCTGGATGACCCCGTAGTCGGTGACGGAAGACCCAGTCCCGGCGTGCGGCATATACTGCTTCTGCTCACCGGAGAGCGGCTTGACGTTTTCGATCCCACGATCTTCAAAATTGAAATTGGACTTGAAAATGTTGTGATAGGTCCAGTCGTTGATCTTCGGCCCGCCGAGCAGAATCAGGTCCCCTTTCTGGACGTGGTCCCAATTCAGGAAGCGCCCCTGTGTGAGACGAACCGGGCGTTGCAAAGTCTGCATGAGGCGGCCCACGTTGAATGCAGCCACAGCCTCGCCCATTCCGGTATAGTCTTCGCGCGTGGCGCGCAAGAACTGGAAGGGTTGATTCTGGTCCATGTTATTCAGGGCGTCGTCAAAAGTGCCTTTGAGCTCTCTTGGCGCCGGGATGGTGTGGCCGGGCATGGTAGCGATCGGCTGGTTGGACGGGGCGCCGTAGTAGAGGACCACTTTCGGATTGGTAAGCACCAGCAGGGTTTCCCGGTTGGGAGTCGCGCCCAAGTTGCCCAGGAGTTCGCCGTAGAAAGAATAGTCCTCAATGGCAGCGGCCGAGCGAGCACTGGCCTGCGGCTCGAATCGCCGGAGTAAGCGCCAGTTTTCCAGCCCCAGCCACAAGACGGCCACGATCAGGACCGCGACGCTCCCGAGCAGCACCGGCACCCAGCCGCCGGGTGCGCTCGGTTTTGGCTTGACTGGAACAACTGCGACGACGGGCACCGGGGCCGCCGACGGCTCAGCGACATCCGGCGGCTGTTCGCGCAGCTTGAAGACCGGTACATATCCGCCCTTCGGAACCTCGATCAGGAGCGGCTCGTTGCGGCCTTCTCCGGCGAAATATGTCTCCAGGCGCTTTCTAAGTTCGCGCGCCTCTACCCGGACAATGTTGTCCTCGTTGAGATTGTAGTCGGGTGCGCGGCCGAACACGCGCGTTCCGATGGGTTGCTCACGGACGTTCTCGATCCGGCCTAGCAGAGAGTTCTCGCAAACATACAGAAGGAACGCGCGGAGCTTCGGGCAATTACGGAAATTGGAAGCGTTGGAGACTCTCTGCGCCAGCTCCCAACGGGGATCCGCGAGAAAATCAGCCGTAAGTCGAGTGGTAGCTAGTTCCTTCATTTTAGGCTGTAAGCTAACCGTAAGCTTGACCCTGTGCTGGCGAGTATAACACGCCAGACAGTTCACCTCGCCACAGGCCCGTCCGCCGATGTATCGATTGCGTAACAGGCTGATAGGGCGAGCACTCTTACAGTAAGTTCACCGTGAGTTCCCCTTGAATTGTCTACCGGATGTACGGCAAAATCCAACAAACTGTCTGGCAGATATATATACAGAAGATGTTGCGATGCAAATAGGGGGGCGAATGAAGAGTTTTTTGAGCGCGGTAGTGTTGAGCTTGATGGCGGTGGGTGTCCTGTTCGCGCAAGGAGAACGCGGGGCGATCACAGGATTAATCACGGATCCGACTGGATCGGCAGTTCCCAACGCAGAGGTGCTGGCGAAGGATCTGACGAACGGCCTTGAGTTCAAGGCGACGACAACCAATGCTGGCATCTACCGAATTCCATATATGCCGCCGGCGACGTATCGCGTGACAGTATCAGTCGCGGGATTCAAGACGGCAGTCGTAGAGCCAGTACTGGTTTCGGTAGCGGCGGTGGTTACGGCAGACGTGGCCTTGCAGGTGGGTGATATTACGCAAAGCGTTACGGTGGATTCGAACGCCACGCACCTGGATACGTCCACTTCACAAATCGGGTACTCGGTAACGCCCGAGGAATTCCACGCCTGGCCGATCGACAGCAGCGATTGCGGCCAACGCCAGATCCAGGCCTTCATCTACAACAGCCTGCCCGGGGCAATTGGATGCTCCTTCCAGGGCTCAATCAACGGCGGTCCTAATTTTACGCACGAGGTTTTGGTGGAAGGCATGTCCATCGGACGCGCGGACATTGCCGGCGACACCGCGGAATATACACCTAGTGTGGACGCCGTCAGCGATTTCACTCTGCAAACCGGGACGCTGAGCGCCCAGTATGGCGGAGGCTTGACGGCGGTTGCCAACTTCAACATCAAGTCCGGCACCAATCAATTTCACGGGACCGGTTATGAGTACTTGTTTAATAACGCGCTCAACGCCAACTCCTTTGACAACAACGCAACGGGAACTCCGAAATCCAACAATGTGTTCAAGCAGAACAATTTCGGCGGGGATTTCGGCGGCCCGGTGTGGATCCCGAAGCTGTACAACGGAAAGAACAAAACCTTCTTCTTCTTCAACTATGAAGGAACACGCACCACGAATGAAGGCACCGGATCGCTGAAGACCTTGCCCAGTTCGGACTTCAAGGACGGCAATTTTTCCAGTCTTCTGGATCCCGCTTTCACAGGTAATCCAAATTCCGGCAAGCGTAATTGGAACCGATGCAGCCGGCAATCCGGTGACCTTCGGGGCCATTTATGACCCGCACAGCACCGTGACCTTGGCCGATGGCAGCTTTGTGCGGACTCCGTTTCCAGGAAACATCATTCCGGCGTCCGACATCAGCAAAGTTTCAGCGGCGATTCTCAAACTGGCGCCAATTCCCAATCCGATCTTTGGAACGTTTCTGCGCAACTATCCCGGCATCTCCAACCAGCCGTTGTTCACGCTGGACACCTACGCCGGGAAACTGGACCACGTGATTAACGACAAGCACCGGATAGCGGTGTTCATCAACTCTAACCAGCGCAACAGAGACAACGGCGCGCGCAACGCCTACGAGCCGATTCCCGGAAGCGCTACAGGGCCTTATGCGTTGCAAGAGATTCATGGCATTATCGCGCGAGTGACGGAAGACTGGACCATCAATGCGCACTGGTTGAACCATTTTGGCTTCGGTTACAACCGGCTGCTGAATTCAAACAACTCCGCTTCGTTCGGCCAGAATTGGCCGGATAAACTGGGACTCACGGGCGTGGCGGAAACCACCTTTCCTCAAATAGCCTTCTCCGGAACCACCGTGCAAGGCGGGTCGCTGACCCAGCTAGGCCGCAGCAATGCGGGCAATGAGCCGAACGGCAGCTATATTGTGCAGAACGACACAACCTGGATACACGGCACGCACAATGTCCGGTTTGGAATGGAGCTGCGCAAGTACTTTTACGATCAGGACCCGATAGGAAACACCACCGGCACTTTCACTTTCGGTCCCGGCCAGACGGCGGATCCGAGCAACTTGCAATCGACAGGCTATTCGTTCGCCAGCTTCCTGCTTGGCGCTCCCGCCAAGGCCTCGCAAAATATCTCTCCGGTTCTGCCTCAATCACGCTGGTTGACTCCGGCGTTTTATGCCACCGACGACTGGAAGGTGAGCCGCCGGCTGACGCTCAATCTGGGCCTGCGTTGGGACATCGTCGGACCGCTGTATGAAGTGGATCATCGCTCGTCGGGCCTGGATCCCACCTTGCCCAATCCCGGCGCCGGTAACTATCCCGGCGCCCTGATCTTCTTGAGCCAAATCCATCGCGATTCGTTCCAGAACACGAATTGGAAGGAGTTCGGACCGCGCGTTGGATTCGCCTACGAGATTAAACCATGGATGGTGATGCGAGGCGGCTACGGAATCAATTACTCGCCGCCCATTTCCAATGGCTTCGGGCTCTCGAGTATCGACGGCTACAACGGATCCAATAACTTTCAGACCAGCACGCGCAATCCGGTGTTCTATTGGGACAACGGCTATCCGGCGTTCACTCACACGCTTCCCGCCATCGACCCGACCCTGGACAACGGCAACGGGATAAATTATATTGCCGCAAACTCGAACCGGCAACCGTACGCGCAGAACTACACACTGGGCTTCCAGTTTCTGTTGCCCAAGAGCACCACGCTATCGGTGAACTACGTGGGAAACAAAGGAACCCGGCTGGCCGCGCAGGACTTCAACAATCTAAACGCGCTCAACCCGAAATATCTCGCCTTGGGCGACACGCTGCTCGATGACATCAGCCAGCATCCGAATATTCCTTTGCCATACGCCGGCTTCACGGGCTCCGTGGCGCAGGCCCTGCTTCCTTTTCCGCAATTTGCCGGCGGCGGTGTGGTGTCGCAGTTCCCGTACTGGGGAACTTCGCACTATGATGCAGCGCAGGTGTTGCTGACCCATCGTACTGGGAAGGGGCTCAGCTTCCTGGTGGCCTATGCGTTCCAAAAAACCCTCACGAATACGGATAGCGCGCTGTATTACGGCAACAACTCTCAGGATGTTTACAACCGGAAGCTGGAGAAATCGGTTGCCAGTTTCGATCGTCCGCAGGTTTTGAAGGTAACTTGGATTTACGAACTTCCTTTTGGCAAGGGCAGGCAATACCTGAACCGGGGTGGCTTCGTAAATCAGGTCCTAGGCGGATGGACGGTAACCGGAATACAGATCTATCAATCCGGCGATCCGCTCTATATCGAGTCCGGATTGAGCGGCGGCGGATACTGGTTCAACGGAGACGTCCGCGGCGATGTGCTGACCGGCGTGCCTCTCAAGGTCTCGTCATCCGGTCCGTTCGATTACGCTGGGGGCACCGGGCAGGCATATCTGAATCCCGCGGCGTTCGCTGAGCCGCCCGTCACGCCGAACGGAGTGGTGCTGCGGCCAGGCACTGCGCCTCGCTTCTTCGGCAATCTTCGTGGACCCAGGAATCCCACCGAGAACTTTGGTGTATTCAAGAATTTCACCCTCCGCGAGGGGATGTTCCTGCAATTGCGCAGCGACTTTTTAAACGCGTTCAATCGCTCCGGGCGATCTGATCCTGACACGAATCTCAGCGATCCAACGTTTGGCAGAATCCTCGACGTGGGCCAGGGCCCGCGACGTATCCAGGTGGCAGGGCGATTCACGTTCTGACACCCTGATTGGCTGAATTGGTTGGGCCTCCGGGATTTGAATCCGGGTCTGCTTCCGCTCGTTGCAGATGGCGCTGGATGGAGTGGCTAGCGTTGCCCCGGCCCCGCGAGCACGGTTGTGCCATAAGTGATCGGCGCCGAACCCACATTCGTGAAATTCAGATTCACGGATGCACTGGCGCCCGGCGCCAACGGGCTCGCGGTCACGTCGATGTAGAAGCTGTTGTAAGGCGGATTCGCCTTGGTCACTCCGTTGTTGTTCACCAGTGTCGCGCTCAAGCTCAGCGAATCCAGCACCAGCGAAAGTGGCGCCGCCAGCGGACTGGAACTGATATTCTCGAGCGTCACGGTTTGAACGTACTGCTTGGTCAGGCGATTGTAGCGGAATCCGCCTCGTGTAATTGCCACGGAAGCAGTGACGTCCTGGACGCTTAAATTATCGGGATGGCCCCAATCCGGATCCTGAATTTGAGTCGACTCGCCGAAAGACGAAATCTGCGTTTCCCGTGTGCCGTCCGCGTTAATCACCCAGAGCGCGCCAGCCGTAGTAATGGTTTCAGGCGCCACCTGGCCACTTGCATCCGGTGCGACGTACGCCAACGCTTGCCCGTCAGGGGACCATGTTGGAGAAACTCTCGGCCCACCCTGCAAGGAATCCGGCCGAAGGACTGCATTTAGTACTGCGAATCTGTTCACCGGCGCGAAATTCTTGGGAGCCATTCCGGATCCCGGCGTGAATGAGCCCACGCGTAATCCGTAGAGTGTCCCCACCGCTAATTTCGTCTCGTCGGGGGACCAGGCAGGCGCGCCGTATACAAAACCGGTTATGCCCGGATCTTTCACCGCTTGTCGGTTGGTCCCGTCTGCATTCATGACCACCAGGCTGCCATTTCCCCCCAGGACATCCACCGCTTGAAGGTACGCAATGTACTTCCCGTCGGGTGACCAAGCGGGATAGATGTCTTCTGAGGCACTAACCGTGCCGGAGGTGCAAGGTGTCAGCTGCTTCAGATTCAGTCCGTCTATGGCAGATGTCCAGAGGCAGTGCCCTGTGTCTGGTGGGACAGTGGTGAGTCGTTGCATGGAAAACACGATTCGCGAACCGTCGGGGGAGTAAACGGGGAAAAGGATGTCTTCATTCGGAGGTAAATTCGGAATTGGCGCCGGGATGCTTCCATCCGGATTCATGGTGAACAAGGCCGAGGCAAGAAATCCGAGGAACCTGTAATCGTTGATGTCTGCCTGGGTATCGTGTGCGATGGAAAATAATATCTTGGAACGATCTGGCGACCACTTGGGCTGGGTGGTTCCGTCCCCCAAAAAAGGCAGCGTATCCTGGATGAGCAGCGTTCTGCCGGAACCTGAGGCGCTCATGCGGCCCACACCTCCAAATGTGGGGGTCGAGGTAGGCTCGCCTGTGCGGTCAATCTGGCGGAATGCGATTTGCATGGGCCGCGAAGTAGGACTGGGCGGCGGAGTTATCGGCCGAGGATCCCACGAGACATGTTGGAGATAGTAGCTCTCTGCTCCGGTAATTACGTTGAAATTGCTGCCATCGGGATTGACGACCGTTAGATATCCGCCCGCAACGCCGCCCGCGGCGTAGACGAGCTTGGAACCGTCCGGCGACCACGCCACGCTTTCCAGTTGCGGCATGCCGCTGAGAATGGGTTTGTCACCGATGAAAATCGCGTTGCCCCCCGGCGAGTTGACAAGGTATGCTATCGCCGACCCGTCTGGCGCCCACGCTGGATGAGACGAGAACGGTATGGCGCTGTAAGGCATGGGGTCGCCGCCGGGACTTATTATGGAAATGCCGGGGTGGGGCGTGGAAGGGTCAAATGTGAAATACGAGTCGAATGCAATCCCGCCGATGCCCCAATTCGGATTGAGTCCCCGAATCGGCGCCGACGACGCACCGCCGACGATTTCGGCCGGCTTGCACTCACTCAGCACCGAGTCCGGCGGCTGAACGGTGTAGAGGACGTATTGGCCGTCGTATTTTTCATCCGTGGAAGGCGCTGTAAAAGTAAGCTGCGTGCCATCGGGCGACCAGGAGGCGGCGGATAGAATCTGCCCTGGCGCCTGACAACGGATGACTGACAAGAGAGAAGAACTGTCGATGGGCTGTACTATGACGGTGTCTCCCTCTACCGACGCGACCCTCGCGCCATCCGGAGATATGCTGGCCATCCCGCGGGCTATCGGTTGAGGTTGTATCCCACTCCCATCCGGATTCATGATGTAGGTTGCCGAAGGAGTGTCGTCGAATATTTCGGAGAAGCCCGCCACGATCCGATAATTGCCAAATGGCGAAATCCGCAAAGTCACAAATGCTTCGGTGCAGCTTCCAGAGCCGTTGCATGCCTGGTAAGCCATCTGATCTTTCCCGCTGAAATGCTCTGCCGGCTTGAACGTGATAAGTCCGCTGGAAGGGTCAACCGTGGCGGTTCCATGCTGAGGCGGAGAAATTACCTTAACGCTGGATGGCAGCAAATCAGGGCTGTCGTTGTCCAGCGGATTGAACGTCACTGCCGCATCCTCTCCGGTGGTCACGGAGTCGGGAGTCGCGGTGAATGTTTTCGGAAGCTGCGCGTACGACGCGGGAACCGCGGCGATCGCTGCCAAAAATAACACTGCCAGGAAGCGAAAGCGCCGCCGCGACGCGATCCAGAGCGCCACTAAGAAGACCACCAGCAGACCCGCGCTGGATGGCTCGGGAACGGAACTCAGCGGCTGTCCAGCCGTGAGCGCCGCAGTTGGGCTGCCATCGTCAGCGTTGAATATACTGACGGCCCCCGCGGCGGAGCCATCCATATCCACGGCAAAGAGCGAACTCGCGCCTGAAGGATCGCTGGTGTCAAACAACGGAAGTCCCGTGTTCGGATCGATGATCGAGAAAACGAACGAATCGGGCGAAGACGTGATATCCGGAGGGTTGTCGGTCAACGTTAACAAGAACGAGATCTCGTTAGCGGCCGTGACGGGCTGCAGCAGTTCCACAAAGAACACGGAATCCGTCAGGGTTACCAGACTTGGCAAGTTTCCGCTGACGCCAGTGGACGGTGCGGGCGCGGTTCCCAAGGTCCCATCGGAGGAGAATCCACCGATCGTCACGCTGTTTGAGGGAGGGCCGCCGTCAATCAGATCGAACGCCAGGTCGACAGCCGTTCCGCTGTACGCCGCGGTGTTTAGCGAAACCTGATAGGAGATGGTATCCGCTCTCGCCGAAGCAGCCAACCCGGCGCCTGCTATCAAAACAAGATGCAATATTGGAGAGATGTTTTTCATGGTGTTTGTTCTTAATTAATGAGACTGTGGCGGTTCGGGGAAAATGACGCACGGCGACGGTTGGTTTCCATCGCACAGCCGCTCGGAGCTCAGTTGAAAGATCCGCACGCCAGGCAGATTATTGACATGCTCGTTTGCAACCCCGAGCGCCATATCCTGGCTCACGCCGCCCAAGAAAGCTGCGTATTCATTGTTTAGGTCGGGTACGTTGGGCAGACGCGATTGCAAAATGTCCGCGATGCCGACCTGGCCGTTATTGTTGACGTCCAGTTGCTGGAACGCCGACGGCACCGTCGACGAAAGCGCGAAATGACTTCGGATCTCATCGGGAGTGACGCCGGGAACGAACTGCAGTACGATGTCCGCTACGGTGATGGCGCCTCTAGCCGCCAGGCGTGTCCACATGACGCTGTTGTTGTGGCCGGCCCCGGGGGTGGGGCCGCAGCGCATAAATCTCTCGTGGTTAATGGTGCATTGTTCAACTCCGGTTTGGCCAGGAGCCGCCGGAGTACCCTGCGCCACGAAGTCGACCGCGGTGACCGACGCGATTGAGTATTGATAGCCGGAGGACAAACCTGTGAGGAGTTCCTGGCCGAGGCCGGATTGCGACAGCAGAGCTACTGAAACGGGATAATGTCCATTCAGACTGCGATAGGTTTCCATGGCCGTGCCTATGGCGGTAAGGTTGATTTGGTTATCTCGCTCATTGGCCGCCTGGCGCGCAGCTTGAACGGCCGGAAGCAGCAAGCCAACCAAGGTGGCGATTATCGCTATCACCGTTAACAGTTCCATCAGGGTAAAACCTGCATTTCGCGTTTTGTTTGGATTCTTCATATAGTGGCGATCTCTTCTGGTTTGCGGCGCCGTGTCGAGCTACGCAATACTGACCCTAGGGCAGGAGGAGTGGATAAGTCCTTAAGAGCGCCGCTGATTGTTCCTAATTTCTGCTAAGAACTGCTATGCCTAGCAAAACAAGCTGGATCTATTGTTTCGACTCGTTTCGCCTGGACCCACTCAAGCGGCTGCTGACACGAGATGGCCAAACGATCGCGCTGCCGGGAAAAGCGCTGGAGATCCTAACTGTTCTGGTGGATAGGGCCGCCCAGCCGACGACCAAGGAGCAGTTGTTGGAGGCGGTTTGGCCCGGCATTACAGTGGAGGAAAATAACCTCACCGTTCATATTTCAAGTCTTCGCAAGGCGCTGGGCGAGAGTCCGGGCGAGGGGCGCTACATCGTCACGATTGCCGGCCGGGGCTACCAATTCGTGGCGCCGGTCCGGGTGATTGAAAGTGAACCAGCTACGGATGAACGGTTCCAGACACTGAACGTCCAACCGACCCGCGGCAAATTGTTTGGACGTGCCGCGGCGGTCGTGTTTTTAGCGCTGATGCCTCCGGGATTCTCTCCTGATTCGGAACCGCGCTCCAACGGTGACGCCCGCCGTGCAATCCAGGACGATCGCCATACTACCTTTCAAATTAATAGGCACGGCGCCCGAAGACGACTATCTAACACTTGGCCTCACAGACGCCCTGATCACCAGATTGAGCCGCGTCCCGGGGCTGCGCGTAAGACCGACCGATGCGGTAGTTCAATATCGAAACGGATCCGGCGATCCCGTAAAAACCGGCCACGACCTTCGCGTTGGAATTCTGGTGCAAGGAGAGATCCAGCGGCAAGGCTCGGGAGTACACGTGGCCGTGCAATTAGTCAGTGCGAAGGATGGGACAACTTTGTGGTCGGACAAATTCGATACCGATTTTACGGCCCTTTTTGCGTTGGAGGATACCATCTCAGAAGCAGTAGTCGGGCAATTGTCGCCGCAGCTCAGCGAGCAGGACCGGCGAGCGATTGGCAGGAAGTACACGTCCAGTGCGGCGGCCCATGAACAGTTTCTAAAGGGCCGCTATTTTTGGAGTCAGGATACGGAAGCAGCGCTACGAAAGAGTCTCGTGCACTTTGAGCGGGCGGTGGAGCTGGATCCAAAGTACAGTTTGGCGCGGGTTGCCGCGGCGGAATCCTACGTTGAGCTGGTGATACAAGCTTATGTCTCATCAGAGGAGGCGCTTCCAAAGGCTCAACGAACCGCCACCATTGCCGAAGAGAGCGATCCTGCACTGGCGGAGCCTCATGCGGTTTTGGGCTTCGTCGCCTGGGCGCATGACTGGAATTGGAAGGCTGCCGATGGCGAATTTCGTAAAGCGCAGGCACTCAATCCGGACAGCGCCACAGTGGCCTCATATTATGCCTTTGAGCTTGCATCTGCGGGTCGCTTCGAGCAAGCTTTGATGCAGGTCCGGCATGCCGTGGAACTGGATCCAACCTCACTAGGGCTGACCAGTCAAATGGCTTACCTGGAACTACTTTACCGGCATCCGCGGGAAGCTGAAACGTGGTCGCGACAGGCTTTGGAACTGAACCCAGGACCACTGTTCGCACGGGTGATGCTCATCGCGGCGCTATCCATGCAAGACAAGCATGCGGAGGCGATGGAAGAATACGCCAAAATTCCGGCGGGAGCGCTGACTTCGAGCGAGCAGCTTGCGGCAGCCTATGCGGCGTTCGCGTGCGGTAGAGCGGGCCGATTGAGAGAAGCGGGGAAGCTGCTGAATGACGTATTGCGCGACCAGAGGCAGAGGTACGTGGATCCGTATTTATTGGCGGCAATTGCAGGGAGCGCGGGAGATCACGATGCTGAGTGGCGCTGGCTAAAAGAAGCTTTTGATCAGCGTTCCATGAGTATGGTGTTACTTGGCGCGGATCCGTTCTTCGAATCGCTGCGCGGTGGAGAACCGATGCGGACGATGGCGAAAAAGGTGGGGCTACCATTTTCCAGATAGGAATTTATTTTTGCCCCAAAAACCCAAGGCCAAAAAAAGCAACAGTTGCCGCGGACGACGGATACAAGAGCCGGCCGGGCCGCCGGGAATTGAACCGGGACCCTGGCACCCGGTACTGTCTGGAGTCGCGCTCGCATTTTTGCTCACGGCATGGTATGAGAACAATGTGATTCATCGCATTGGAGCCAGCTTGCCGACTCGCGCTTTCACCCTAGCGCTGTCGATTTTTTCAGTCACGGCGCTCGCCCAGCCGGCGGACGTGATTTTTCAGCACGCAAAGATCGTCACGGTCGATTCAAAGTTCCGGATCGCCACTTCGCTTGCCATCCGTGGCGACCGCATCATGGCGGTGGGTGACGAGAAGGACCTGGAAAAACTCTCGGGACCGAACACTCGCAAGGTTGACCTAAACGGCAAAGTAATGCTGCCGGGACTGACCGATTCGCACGTGCACGCCTCCGAGGCGGCGATGTACGAGTGGGACCACGCCGTTCCCGAAATGGAGACCATCTCGGATGTGCTGCGGTACATCCAGTCGCGCGCATCTGTGACCAAGCCAGGCGACTGGATCGTGCTCAGACAAGTCTTCGTGACACGATTGCGCGATCAGCGCTTTCCAGCACGTGCCGAACTCGACGCTGCCGCGCCTCAGAATCCTGTCTATTTTGGCACCGGGCCCGATGCGTCGGTAAACTCACTGGCTCTGAAATCGAGCGGCATCGGCAAGAACTTCCGCGTCACCGATGGGAAACCCGGCCGGGTGGAACTGGACGCGAACGGTGAGCCGACGGGAATCCTGCGAAGTTGCGATCGCCTGCTCAACATGCATACCGGCGAGAAGCAGCCGACCCAGCAAGACCGGCGCGATCGGCTGAAGATGATGCTCGCCGACTACAACTCGGTTGGTATCACGAGCATCTCGGAGCGCGACCTGGGCGACGAGGGTGTTGAGCTCTATCGCGTGTTGCGCGACAGCGGTGAGTTGAACTGCCGCGTATATGTGATGTACAGCGTGGACGCGCAAATGCCCTTGGACAAGATCGAGCAGCGCGTGCTCGCGATGGCCAGGAATCCGCTGCATTCGTATAACAACATGCTGTGGGTGCGGGGCGTCAAGACGTACATGGATGGCGGAATGTTGACCGGCAGCGCCTACATGTTGAAGCCATGGGGCGTCAGCAAAGTGTATTCGATCGTCGATCCGGCCTATCGCGGGATGCGCTACATCGATCCGGCCAAGCTTGTGCAGATCGCTCGATTGGCTCTGAAAAACGATCTGCAATTCACAGCGCACTCGGTGGGCGATGGCGCGGTGCAGGCGATGGTGGATGGTTATTCGGAACTGCAAAAGGAGTTTCCAATTCGAGCGTCACGCCCCTGCATCACGCACTCGAACTTCATGAGCGCGGATGCGATCGAGAAAATAGCAGCGCTTGGAATCGTAGTCGATCTTCAACCCGCGTGGTTGTGGCTCGACGGATCTACTCTCGAAAAGCAGTTCGGTTACGATCGCCTGGCATACTTTCAGCCCTATAAGACTCTGTTCGAGAAAGGCATTGTGGTGGGCGGCGGTTCCGATCACATGCAGAAAATCGGCAGCCTGCGCTCCATCAATCCATACAATCCGTTTCTCGGAATGTGGGTCACGCTCGCTCGCCAGCCGCGCTGGACAGATCAACCCCTGCACCCGGAGCAGCGCATTTCGCGCGAGCAGGCCATCCGCTTGTACACCACGAACAATGCGTATCTTACTTTCCAGGAAAAAGAGAAGGGCTCGCTTGAAGCGGGCAAGCTGGCGGACTTCATCGTTTTGGATCGCGACATCCTGACGTGCCCGCTGGATGAAATCAGGAACATCGGCGTAGAGCGAACGTACCTCGGTGGGAAGTTGGTGTACCAGCGCCAGTAAGGCCCCTCACTGGAGTAATTCGAACGGTACCCGTTGCTTGACAGACAGACATATGTCAGTCATAATTAAGTATGACCAAGCAGACGTCAGATCAAATACGGGAGCATGTGCGCTTACATTACGTGGAGCCCGCCCGAAAGAGCCGACAAGCGCGATTCTCGGTTCGTTGCGGAACCATCGAGAAAGAACTGCGCATGTCGAATCGGATCGCTCACGTCTGTACAGCGTTGAAAACGCCGAAGTTTCTTCAGCCCAATGGCTTGCGGCTGGTGGAAACAAGCGGCCCCCCATCTGGGACGAGCACCACAGTCGTCTATACTTACGAGTTCCTGGACGCAGCAGCGGCTTCCTCGGCTCCCGTGGCTCCGATAAGCGCATCCATTTTCAAAAGGCTGCTCCAAATGGAAGGAATCCTCAAGGAGGTTTACCAGGAAATCGGCGGTGCCGAGCAAGCGATTCGAGAGGAACGGGAAGGATATTCCCGATGAGCCTGGTTTACTGGGACACCATGCTCTTTGCCTACCTGTTCGAAGGCCACCCGGAGTTCAAGTCGCGCGTCGCCCAGATCAGCCGTCGCATGGAGGAGCGTGGCGATACGCTATGCACCAGCGTTTTTGCGGTGGGTGAAACGCTGGCGGGTCCGAGTAGGGCCCAGCGGTGGGATGAAGCGTCCAAGCTTCGCGAGTTCTTTCGTTCGCCGGATCTCCGGCTGCTCGACTTCAAGCTCTCCACGGCCGAGATTTTTGCCGAGATTCGAGGCCGGGGGGGCATCAGCGCTGGCGATGCAATCCACTTGGCTTGTGCGGCCGAAGCGCGCGTCGATCTCTTCCTCACTCACGACAAACGGTTGGCGAAGAAAATCGTTCCCGGCATTCAGTTCATCGCTACGCTTGATACCAACATACTGTAGACGCCGCGCTGGGGACCGCGCCATGCTCAGGTCGATGAGAGCGTGGCATGATGACAGCAGGACCCAATCAGTTATGTCTATATCAAATCGTGTTCGGGCGTGCGGGTTACTTCTCGTTTGTTCGACGCTGAGTGTGGCAGCGGCGCTGCACATGCGTCAAAGCGCCTTCCAGGCCACCGAGAACGGCCGGCCGCCTGGCTGGACGGTCTGGTCGGCACGTCCAGAAATCGCGCCGAAGACGTTTGTCGATGCTACCCATTACCGCAGCCAGCCTGGATCGCTAGCCATCTCCGGCAACAGCAACGCGGCCGCGTATGGCGGCTGGGAGTATCGTGCAGACGGGATTGTCGCCGGCAAATGGTATCGCTTCGTCGCGTATTATCGTACCGCCGGGGTGCAAACAGAAGGCTCTCAAATTGTCGCGCGGCTCGATTGGCGATCTGAAGCCGGAAAAACGGCTGGCCGGCCTGACTACCCGTATAGCATTACAGCTGAAGGCGAGTGGACACGCCTGACCTTGGATGCGCCCGCGCCGGACAAAGCCGCGGCTGTCAAGATTGAGCTGTATCTCGGGAACGCTCCGCAAGGCACTGTTTGGTGGGATGACATCTCGCTCGAAGAAATTCAGTCGCCAGGCCGCCGGAACGTCACCATCGCCACGGTGAAGTTTTATCCCAGCGATACGCACAGCGCCGAGGAGAACGTGCGCCAGTTTTCGGAACTGATTGAACAGGGTGTTCCAGCGAAGACGGATGTCATTCTGCTGCCAGAAGGCATGACTGTGGTTGGAACGGGCAAGAGCGTCGCCGACGTTTCTGAACCTATCCCAGGGCCGACAACCGAGAAACTGGCTGAGGTGGCTCGCCGCAAGAATTCATACATTGTGGCCGGTATTTACGAGCGCGAAGCTCCGGCTATTTACAACACTGCCGTATTAATCGATCGCACCGGCAGGCTCATCGGCAAATACCGCAAGGTCTACCTGCCGCGCGAGGAGATTGAAGCTGGATTGACTCCCGGCGGCGATTATCCGGTCTTTCGCACGGACTTCGGAAGTGTCGGAATCATGATTTGCTGGGATGTCGAGTATGCCGATCCGGCGCGTGCGCTGGCATTGAAGGGTGCGGAGATGATTTTGATGCCGATCTGGGATGGCGACGCCACGCTCACCAAGGCCCGCGCGATCGAGAACCACTTATTTCTTGTGAGCTCCACTTACGGAGAAAACTCGCTGATCCTCGACCCCAACGGAGAGACGCTCGCTCTGGCAAAGAACAACGGCACGGTTGCGGTTACTTCCATCGATTTGAACCGCCGCTACAATGACGACTGGCTCGGCAACATGCGAGAGAGGTTCATGAAGGAGCTGCGGCTGGACGTCCGATAATTGGCTGAACTGGCCGGGCCGCCGGGATTTGAACCCGGGACCTCTTGCACCTCCAACACGGGGCTCGCTTCCTTTTTGAGCACACTTTGCCGGGTTTGTATAACCGGGCTGCGCCATCTAGAAGGATTTCGTACTCAATGCCTCTCGTGCGTCCACCCATGCCGCCTGAAACACTTCGCACGCGTGTTTGATTTTACGATTTTTCGGGAATCCCGAGAGCCATCGGGATTCCCAATGCCCCTAAGCTGCTCCGTTTCAATCTGCGGCTCTGGCCGGCCCATTGCACTGGAAGAACAGGAGAGCTCAGATACGAATCAATGTGGAAGATCGAAAAACTGGCGGAAGGAAAACTCACGACCTTGAAGAAGTCGTCGCGTCCTAGTCCCGAACTGGGAACATGGTGCTGGACCTGAGAACGTGAAGCTTGTGGACCAGCACAGCATCCTGTTTCTGTGCCGTTACGAGGCAGGAGGCACGAAACTTCGTAATTGTCCCGCCTACGTTCGCGAATGGATTACGAAAGGAACTCATCGAACATGAACTTGAACAGAAGGCAATTTGGTTTAGGGTTACCTTTCGCGATGCTGGGTTCGAACCCGGCCGCCAAGGCATCGCCCGCGCCCGCGAATCGATCCTATTTCTTCAAGAATCAAACGTTTGAAACCATCTTCGTCACCAGCCTCGGACGCGCCTATCAGTCGGCTGGCAACGTTGGAAAGGTTTTGTACTTGACCCGGCAAGTGGAAGATGGCAATTTTGAAAGTGCGTTCCAGGCTTTCAAGCAGGCCGGCGACGAAGCCCGCGCGTTAGCGGAAGAATCAGCCGGCCGTGGACATAAAGAAAGCGCCCGGCAGGCTTATCAGTGGGCTCAGAATTATTACGATAGTTCCACTTACTTCATTGACGGATCTAAAGATCCGTCGCGCTTCCTGCCAACCTGGGAACTTCTTTACGATTGCTGGCTGAAGTCGCTGCCTCTTTTCAATCCGCCCATCGAGCCGGTGAGGATTCCTTACGAAGATACGGAGCTGCGCGGTTTTTACATGAAAGGCGCGGGTTCCTCAGCCAAACGCCCACTGCTGATTCTGGTGAACGGCAGCGATGGATCGCTGCTGGATATGTGGGCCTGGGGCGCGGCCGGGGCCCTGGCCCGAGGATACGACTGTCTGACCTTTGATGGTCCCGGACAGGGTTATGCTCTTTGGAAACAAGGTCTGCATTTTCGCCCGGATTGGGAGAAGGTGATAACGCCAGTTGTGGATTGGGTCCTGGCGCGGCCGGAGGTGGACCCGAAACGGATTGTCCTTCAGGGGATCAGCCAAGGAGGATACTGGGTGCCGCGAGCCCTGGCGTTTGAGAAGAGGATCGCCGCCGGCATTGCGGATCCAGGTGTAGTGGATGTTTCAACTTCCTGGAGCGCAAGCCTGCCCAAACCGATGCAGGATCTCTTAGCCGCTGGGCGCAAGGCGGAATTCGATGGAATCATTTCAAAGTCCATGGACGCGGCCACAAAAGCCACCTTGAACTTCCGCATGAGACCTTACGGGTTCACTTCCCCTTACGATGCTTTTGCGGCCGCCAAAGCTTATAATTTACGGGACGTCGCCTCCGAGATCCGCTGCCCGTTGCTCATCACAGAGCCGGCAAATGAACTCTATTGGCCAGGCCAATCGCGGCAATTATTCGACTTGGTCACTTCACCTAAAAAGCTGGTGCATTTCTCGGAAAGCGATGGCGCCGATCTGCACTGCGAGCCGAATGGAACTGGGCTGCGGGACCTGCGCGTGTTCAATTGGCTGGATGAGACATTGGCCTGAGAACCTGTATGCCCTCTTTCACTGATATGAAAAAGTATTTGCAGACGATGGCTGCCGCCGCCCTGGCGTGCGCACTGGGCGCTAGCGTTTCCTTCGCCGCTGAAGATTCGTCGAACAAGCGGGTAGCACTGGACCAAAACGTTGGTCAAGCGGCCCTCCAGCGTTATCACCACACGGATCAAGGCACGAGGCTGCTTCCCGCTGCCTGGCTGGCCGCCGTTGTAAAGGCGGACGGTAGCGGAAAGTACATGACCGACGCCAATCTGCGGCAGTTCGGATTTCTTATAGAGAACGGACCAGCGGACGCAGCCAATCCGTTCGGTTGGCCAGTGGGTTTTACCGTCAGCGATCCCAAAACCAGCGGTGGCATCCCCATGGCCGGATTTACATGCGCGCTCTGTCACACCGGGCAAGTGGAATATAAAGGAACAGCGATCCGGATTGAAGGCGGTCAAGCGTATATCAACATGCCTGATTTCGTGAATGGCCTTTTCGACGCCTTTGTGGCCACCGCCCGAAACCCAGCGCGCCGGTCGCAGTTCATCGCGGACGCCATTCATGCGGGGTATCCGGCGGACAGAATGGCCGGCGATTTCGACCGGACGGTTGCTGACTTCGGTAAAGTGCTTCCGGCGCCGGAAGGCACAAACATAACTCAACTTGCGACCGGCCGCGGGCGCGTAGACGCCGTACAGGGAATCGCGAACCAGGTATTTGGGACCGGCTTGATGATCCCGGGAAATGCCAAGGACCTGGATGCGCCAGTCAACTATCCCTATCTCTGGGACATTTGGCGCTTGAGCTGGGTGCAGTACAATGCGTTCCTGCCGGCGTATTCGACATCGCGCAACATTGGTGAAGTGCTGGGAAGCAAAGCCGTCACCAACCTGGTGAATCCCGCGACAGGCGAGCTGAATCCCGAGCCGTTACGCTGGCGCACCTCTATCCAACTCGCGAATATTGTCGCGATGGAAAAGACGCTGGACGAGTTACATGCGCCCGTTTGGCCGGAAAAGATCCTGGGGCGCATCGATCGGAACAGGGCCGAAGCGGGCAAACAATTGTTCGCTTCCCACTGCGCCGGATGCCATGGCATCAAGGAGCTGCCCACGGGAAAATGGGATGTCTCTGTAATTCCGCTCAGCGCGATCGGAACCGATCCCAACCAGGCCACTAACTGGGCGGGCAGGACCTACGATCTTTCCAAGCTCGGGCTGAGCAAAACGGCTGGAGCATACCAGCTCGTCGTAGCAGTGAACAAGATTCGCAGACAGCTCTACGTCGATAACAACACGCCGGCGCCGGAACAAGAGCCGGACGTGCAGTTCGAGGCGCCGTGCGGGTATAAAGCTCGTCCGCTGATCGGCGTTTGGGCCACTGCGCCTTTCCTGCACAATGGATCGGTGCGGACTGTTTATGACTTGCTCAGCGACACGCGCCCGGCCAAGTTTAAATTCGGCAGCCGCGAATACGACCCGGTGAAGCTCGGCTACACCGAAGACGACAGCGCCGGCTCCATGATTCTGGACACCACCATTTCGGGCAACCACAACAGCGGACATTGGTTCACTGACGACCAGGCGCGGCGAGGTAGGATTGGCCCCAAACTTTCCGATGCCGAGAAGTATTCTATTATTGAATTTCTGAAGGCAGCGGCCTACGATAACTACCCTGCAATCAAAGTGCGGCACATGGCGCCCATGCCGTGTCAAGGTGAATTAGGCTGGGCGCAAGCCGGCGCGTCGGGGAAATGATGCCTGGAACGAAACTGCTCGCCGCAGCGCTGGCATGCACGGTGCTGGCACATGCCGATCCGCCGAAGATCATTCGAGTAATCCGGAACGCCACTTGGGCCGACGGCCGCGCTTATGGCGAGCCGAAACCCGCGGTCACCGTTCTGGGAGCCACTAGTATCTCCGGTCCTTCCGAGAACTGGTTCATCGAGCTGCATACTACGTTCGCAACCGTGGAAGATCTGGACCAAAGGATTCCCGTGCCACGCTCCGGCGTGCCTTACTCGGATGAAATACTTCCGCCCTCCACAACCTTGATTGCGATTTACAGGGACAGCCTGAGTCATCGCTGGGATGAAGCTGTAAAGATCATGCAGAAGGCGCGCTATTTCATGCTCACGATCTATCGAATTCGTCCGGGCACAGAGGCCGGCTTCGCGGCATTGATGAAAATGCGGGGATCCCATTACGAAAGCATTAATTTCGATCAGCCGGCCATCGCCTACCAGGTGATGTCCGGTGTTATGGCTGGGACCTATGTTTTTGTGACGCCGCTGGTGTCGCTCCAGACGTTCGACGAGGGTTTAGCCAAGACGCCCGACGGCCCACGGGAACCCAGCGCAGCCGAACAGAAACTAGCAGCCGAAGTAGAAGTCGCCCACGAATATCTCCTCTTCAGAATCGATCCCAAGAACAGCTATGTGCTGGACGGCTTTGCTGCCGGAGATCCGAACTTCTGGAACTCCAGGCAGTCGAAGTAGTAAGTCGCTTTCGGCACAGTCGATCCGATGAATTGCGAATGAGAACAAGTCATCAAATGACCCGACCGGATGCGATAATCATACGTGCTGAAATCCTTTGTCGTTTGCTCAGTGTCAATGGTGTTGGCCTGTGGGCAGTCCGCCAGCACAATTGAGAGACTACCGGGTTACCTGACGTCCGCGCAAACAGCCAGCGTCGTTCACGTCGTGCCTCCGGCGCCGGCCGCCGGCGATGCTCGCTATGAAGCCGACATGGCCATCTTTCATGCGACGCGATCCTTGGAAGGTTCCCCGCGCTGGAACCTTGCCCAGTCCGACGACAAATTGTCGATCCCTGCCGTGATGACGACGTTCCGCTGTGCGCTGGGGCTGGACCTGACGCCCGAAAAAGCGCCCAAGCTAGCGAAGCTGATTGCACGAGCCTACTCCGACGCGGGGGCGGCGGCAAATGTAATTAAGGTGCGGTATCAACACAAACGTCCGTTCCAGGTTGCCGGAGGCAATGTCTGTCTTTCGCCGCTGGGCAAGGCGGCGTTGGAAATGAGTCCGGACTACCCGTCCGGACACACGGCGTTGAGTTGGGAGACGGGCTTGATCCTCGCCGAATTGGTTCCGGAAGCTGCGAGCGATGTGCTGGCGCGAGCCCGCGCCTTCGGACAGAGCCGGGTTGTGTGCGGCGTTCATAATGCTAGCGCTGTCGAAGCCGGCTGGATGACGGCCACGGTGGTCTTTGCCTTGCAGCAGAGCTCGCCAGCATTCCATGCCGATCTGGAAGCAGCCCGATCTGAGATTGCCGCCCTTCGCGCCGATGCCAAACCAAAGCCCGAGAGCTGCGTGTTGGAATCCAAGACACTCTCTGAAAATCCATACTGAACTCACGTCGGCGAAACGTTTCCCGCTGGTGGAGGCAAGGTGATTTGAAATTTGCAGCCTGGTCCCTGGTGTAGTCAGAAGATGAATATCGCCGCCGTGGACCCTGACGGCCCATTGCGCGATCGAAAGTCCCAGACCCGCGCCGCCGGCGGCGCGTGAACGAGACTCATCGGCGCGATAGAACCGATCAAATATCCGGTCGACATGTTCGGGCGCAATCCCAGGACCGTTATCGATGACGTCTAGGCATATGCTGCCCTCCGACTCGCGCCTCACCGATACGGAAATCATGCCTCCGGCGGGAGAATATTTCACTGCATTATGAATGATGTTCACAAGGGCCTGCCTCAGGAACACGCGGTCGCCTTTCACATTCAATTCTTCATCGCCCGCGACCGTGATCTGTTGACTCTTCTCTTCCACGAGCACTTCAAATAGGCCGGAAACTTCGCGTGCAAGATCCATGGCGGAGAACACCGTGGGATGCAGTTGGATGCGGCCGGCATCTGCGCGCGAAATCGTGAGTAGGCTATCCACTAACACGCTGAGCCCGTTCACTTCTTCCAGCATGCTACCGATGGTGTCCCGATATTCCTGGGGCGTTCCCTCGCGCTGCAGTGCGACTTCGCCCACGCTGCGAATGGATGTCAATGGCGTGCGCAACTCATGGGAAGCGTCCGCGGTGAAGCGCCGCAACTGCTCGAAGGATTGTTCCAATCGTGCCAGAAGACTGTTAAATACCCGCGCCAGATGACCCAACTCGTCGTCCACTTCGCCGGTGGGCAGGCGGTCCTCGAGACGTTCCGAGGTGATCTTTTCAGCGCGCCTGGCCATTTCTGACAGCGGCGCCAATGCACTTTTCGCCAGCACATGGCCGCCCAGGCCAGCCAGCGCCAACACGATAGGCAAAGCCAGCAACCAGGCGATTGCCAATTCTTCGAAGCGCGTAAAAATGGGCTCTTCGCTATAAGCCAACCGCAGCAAAAGAGCATGCCCTTCCAGCGTATGACGCCGGCTTACCATTCGGACGCGAATTCCGTCCGCAAGCCTCGCGGACCGTGTGGAGTAACCACCGTTGCCTTCGCCCGGCGTTGGATCGCCGCCCAGCGCCTGGCCGACCAGCCGTTCGTTTCGATACAAAACGCCGCCGTCGGCCCCGTGGACCTCCAAGAAACGTTCCAGCACCTGCTTGGATGCCGGATGGTTGTGATAATCTTCGCGCAGCCTCAAGCTGCCGGCCGCGTCGAAGTAAAGCAATCCCTCCACGGTCTCGATGTCTTGGACCGCATAATTGTCCAACTGGCTTCGCATTTGAACGAAGAGAAACGAGGCGGTGACGCCCCATGAGAGTAACAGCACGCCCGCCAGCACGAGAACAAACCAGAGCGTCAGGCGGGTTCGGACGGGTACGCGGTGCAGTCTCATTTCATACGGCGCGAAACAGTAATCCGCGCTCTCTTGAGTTATAGCTTCGCTTGGATCTCAGTGCAACTTTAACTATGCGCTCTGACTGGACCTTCAGAAAAATGTCAGGAACTCTTAAGGCGCGGCAGCATGCATTCGATGTTAAAAACAGGCGTGCGCAAATCACATTGGCTTCTTTCTTCAGCGCTGTGTTGTGCGGGACTGGTGCTCAGCGGGCCCTCAGCGAGCGCGAAAAACAAAAAGGCAGCGCCGCCCGACCCCAAGGATGAGATCAAAGTGGTGGGACACATTCCTCTTACGGATGGCCCGGTGCGCCGTTTCCTGGAGACCCAGCATTACAGCAGCTATTATCTCTATGCCGAACACGAAGCGGGTGGGAATGTCACTCTGATCGACGTCACTAAGACCAGCCACCCGGCGGTGCTGGCCGATGTCGCCTTTGCTCCTCCCAACGGATCGGGCAGCCTTTCGTTAGTGGCGGGAACCGCGGCGCTAGTTACGAGTGAAGCCGCCGCTCCGGCAAACGCAGCGCCCGAGACGGTTCGAATCATGGACTTTTCGGATCCACGCAGTCCCAAGGTTGCTCGTGAGTTCACCGGCGTCACCGCGCTGAGCCGGGACGATCGCCGGGGATTGATCTTCGTAGCGAATGGCGAGGGCATCTGGATACTGCAGCAACATCTGGCCGAAGATCCGGAAGTGGAAAAAGCCTACGCGAACTACGTCCTTTACTCGCATTAAGCAGAGCGGGATTAATCCCGCTCCTCGCGCACGATGAAACCGACGCCACGCACCGTGTGGACCAGTTTCTCATTGAACTGCTCATCCACCTTACGGCGCAATCGCGCGACATGCACGTCGATGACGTTATCCAGCGGCGTGTGGCGTCCAGCCTCTTTCCACACATCGCGAGTCAACATTTCCCGCGACACAACATGGCCCTGGTGGCGTACCAGGTACTCCAGAAGCTCGAACTCCCGCGCCGTCAGCTCCAGCGCTTGCCCGGCTCGCGTGACGGATCGGCCGACGATATCCACTTCCAGGTCTCCGATTCGTAATTTCGGACTGCTCTCCGGAATACCCCGACGGCCCAGGGCCCTGACCCGTGCCAGCAGCTCTGGAAACGCAAAAGGCTTCAAGAGATAGTCGTCAGCCCCCGCGTCTAAGCCGCGGACGCGATCTTCAATGGTGTCTCGCGCTGTTAGCATCAGGACGGGCGTTTTCAATCCGTGCTGCCGCATGGTCTTCAGGATTTCCAGCCCATTTCTGCCCGGCAGCATTACATCCAGAATCACCAGATCGAACGATTCTGTTTGAACCAGATAAAACCCTTCTTCGCCGGTTTGCGCTAGCGCGACGCCATACTGCTCGGATTCCAGCCCTTCCTGAAGAGCCTTCCCAAGCTTCTGCTCGTCTTCGATCACCAAGATCCGCACTGGATTCCCTTTTCTTTATAGGTGAGCCAGCGCTTTTCGTCCACTGACGACTTGCTGAAGAATTGCTGACTATTCCGTCAGGAAAACTTCAGGAAGTCTTCAGTGGTGCAAGCCGGCATCCACCGGGTATATGTAGACTGTAACCCCGAAAGGAACTCCGAGTACGTGCTGATGCCTGGCCCCGCAAAGAAGGTCACGATTCATCTCAACGAAGACACCAGTTCCCGTAGCGATTATTTGAGCCACGAAATTCTTTCTCTGCTCCTGGATCGAGGGGTAGCGGGTGCTACGGTGTTGCGGCCGGAGGCGGGTTTCGGTTCGCATCAGCGAATGCATTCGGGAGCTCCCGGAAGTGACAGCGCCCAGCACATGCCGCTACGTATCGAGTTCATTGATACGGAGGCCAACATCCAGGCTCTGCTGCCTCTGCTCGAAGAGCTTGTGACCGATGGACTGATCGAAGTGCAGGACACGGTGGTCCTGAAGATGGCTGTCGGTAGCGCTCGATGAAGGTTGGTGGTTTATTTGTTCGATGGTCCGCTGCGTGCGTCATCACTTCAGCCGTCGTCTGGAGTCAGAACCCAGCGGTGATGTCTCTTGCGGAAGCCCAGCAGATTGCGCTTCGGAATCATCCGCGAATCGCCTCGGCCGAACTTGCCGGCACAAGCCGGCGGATTCGTGGTGAAGCAGATTCGCTCTGCCTACTATCCAACCGTGTCCGGTAACATCACTGGAGTCGGGACAGATCGCGGTTCGGTGCTTTCGGCGGGCGCGCTGACAACGTCCAGCATTTACACTCGGCAAGCCTCGGGCGTGGTAGCGAATCAACTGCTGACGGACTTTGGACGCACTTCCAGCCTGGAGCAGAGCGCTAAGCTGCGCAATGCTTCGGAAAACCAGAACGTCACCAATACGCGCGCTGAGGTATTGATGGAAGTGCAGCAAGCTTACTACCGGGCGCTGGCTGCGGAATCCATCTTGAACGTGGCGCGGGCGACCCTCGAATCTTCGTCGTCTCACACTGCGGCAAGTGGGTGCTTTGGCGCGGAGCGCGCTTCGCTCCACGCTGGACGTCAGTTTCGCCCAGGTGAATGAGTCGCAAGCGGAGCTCGATCTATTCCACGCCGAAAACGACGCCACCGCCAGCCATGCGCGGTTATCCGCCGCCATGGGTTACGATCGCGATCAGCCCTTTTCTTTGAGAGATGAGCCGCTGCCCGCGCCGCTTGATCCGAATGTAGACGCATTGATCGAGCAGGCCAAGCAGGAGCGGCCTGACTTGGCCTCGCTGCAACTCAATCACGAGGCGCTCGACCGTTATGCGGATGCCGAGCGGAGGCTTCGAAATCCCACGATCAGCGCCGTTGCAGCCGCCGGTGTGGCGCCGGTTCGGGACGACCGGTTGCCGGAAACGTACAGCGCCGCGGGCGTCAACCTGAATATTCCCGTTCTCAATGGCGGATTGTTCAAGGCGAGGCGCGAGGAAGCTGAGTCGCGTGCGGCGGCTGCGGCCAAGGATGTCCAGGATCTCGCATTGCGGATCGCTCGCGATGTTCGAGTCGCGTGGCTGGATGCCAACGACGCTTTTCGGCGTTTGGACGTAACGGCGCGCATGGTGGCCCAAGCCAAGGAAGCGCTGCGATTGGCCCAGGCGCGTTACGACAACGCTTTGGGCAGCATCGTGGAACTCAATCAGGCGCAGTTGAATCAAACCATCGCCGAAATCGCGGCTGCCTCCGCCAAGTATGAATACCTGCAACGGCGAGCGGAGCTGAGTTATGCCATGGGGATTCTTCGTTGAAACGGCGCATTCGAATAACTCTTCACCTGGCGTTGATGGGGGTAGTTTTGACCGGCTTCACATCCTGCGCCCGTAGGAGTGGCGCTGAACCAGCGCAAGGAACCGCGGAGCTTCCCACCGTCGCGGTGGTGCCCGTGACGCGTGCGAATCTCTCCAGTGATCTGGTTCTCACGGCGGAGTTCGAGCCATTCCAGGAAGTGGACGTCATGGCGAAGGTGTCCGGATACATCAAGCAGATCAAGGTGGACATTGGCGATCGCGTTCAAGAGGGGCAGCTTCTGGCCACACTCGAGATTCCGGAAATGCAGGACGATCTTACGCGAGCAGCCGCTGTCCATCGATGAAGCCAACGCCGAATTAGCAACTGCCCGCGACGAGGTACATCGCGCCGAGTCGGCCCACGAGATGGCGCACTTGTCCTACTCGCGGGTTTTGGATGTCTCGAAGCGCGAGCCGGGCCTGGTTCCCCAGCAGGAGGTGGATGAGGCGCATTCGCGCGACTTGGTGGCTGAGGCCCAGGTGGCGGGCGCCAAATCGCACATCACCGCGTGCGAGCAGCGAATCCGCGTTTCTCAAGCGGAACAGGCACGCTTCAAAACGCTGTTTCAATACGCGGTGATCACGCGCGCCCTTCACGGGCGTCGTAACCAAACGATACGCGAATAGCGGTTCTCTCGATTCAGGCCGGAACTTCATCCCAGAGTCAGGCGATGCCGGTGGTCCGGCTTTCTGAAAACCGTCTGCTTCGACTGGCCTTGCCCGTCCCGGAGTCCGCGGTTCCTTTGATTCATCTCGGCGAACCCGTGGATGTCCGTGTGTCCGCGCTACACCGAAGTTTTCCGGGCCGTGTTGCGCGCTTCTCGGATAAGGTGGATCAATCCACGCGAACCATGAAAACGGAAGTGGACGTTGCCAAACCCTACGCTCCTGCTTGGTGCCCGGAATGTACGCCGAAGTCGACCTTGTCACGGAGCAACGAAAGAACGTGCTCTCAGTCCCAGTGGAAGCGGTGGACGGATCAGGCAGCTCCGCGCGCGTCTTTCGCGGTGGCAGCCTCGGGCGCGATTCAAATTGTCCCGGTCGAGCTTGGGATCGAGACTGCTCGACAAATCGAAATCCGATCCGGCGATCTGAAAGAGGGGGATAACGTGGTGGTCGGCCCGCGCTCCGGCCTGCAGGATGGGTTGAAGGTGCAGCCCAAAGTGATTCGTTTCGCGGGGGATTCGGCGCCGAAGTCCTGAGAAGCTTGCATGTCAAGATTTGCCATCAAGACGCCGTATCTGATCATCGTTGTTTGCGCCATCGTCGCAATCCTCGGCGTGGTGAGCGTCGTTCAGATGCCGGTGGATATGTTCCCATCGATGAACATTCCGGTTGTGGTGGTCGCTACATTCTACGCGGGAATGCCGCCGGAACAAATCGAAGGCGACATCACTTATCACCTGGAACGGTTCTTTACTCTCGCCAGCGGCATTGACCATATCGAATCGCGATCGCTGAATGGCGTTAGCATCATTCGAGTTTACTTTCAATCCAACACCAACGCGGATATCGACGCCGCGACCATCGCGAATCTGGCGGTTTCGGATATGAAGGACCTGCCGCCCGGCACACTGCCGCCGGTGGTGCTCAAGTCAGACGCGTCCAGCCTGCCGGTCTGTCTGGTCACCATGAACGGCGATGGAATGACCGACGGAAATCTGAAAGACATCGCACAGAACTTCGTTCGCAACCAACTGGCCAGTGTTCCAGGCGCAGCCATTCCGCAGCCCTTTGGCGGGCCGTGGCGTCAGATTCAATTCTATGTGGATCCAGTCAAGCTGGAAGCTCGGCAGATCAGCCCCATGGATGTGGTGCGATCGCTGAGCCAGGCCAACGTCATTCTTCCGGCGGGCGATGTGCAAATCGGGAATCTCGACTACAACATCTATTCGAACGCTCAGTTCAATCTGAAGAACGCCAGCCAATATCCCATCAAGATGAACGGTCGAAAACCCGGTATTGATGTCGGACGTCGGACAACTGAAAGACGCTCACGCGCTGCAATACAACGTCGTCCACGTGAATGGGCAGCGATCCGTTTATCTTCCGGTGATGAAGCAAGGCGGCGATTCGAACACCATCGCGGTGGTGGATGGCGTTCGCAATACCGTGAGCCATCTGGTGGACGTGCCGCCGGCGATGAAAACCGACGTGGTGTTCGATCAATCGCGCTTCGTCCGTACCGCAATCGAGACTCTGCTGCATGAAGGAGGAATCGGCCTATTTCTCACCTGCCTGATGATTCTGATGTTCCTGGGCAGCCTGCGAGCGACGTTAGCCGTGTTCTTTTCCATTCCGCTATCGGTGTGCGCAACATTCTTCGTTCTGCAACTCGGCGGGTCGTCCATCAACAGCATGGTACTCGGCGGATTGGCGCTGGCCTTGTCGCGCCTGATCGACAACTCCGTGGTGGTACTCGAGAATATCTATCGCCATCTGGAAATGGGACAGCCTCCGCGCGTGGCTGCGGAAACCGGGGGAAGAGAAGTGGCGCTGCCGGTGCTGGCGTCCACGCTGACCACCGCTGTCGTCTTTTTCCCGGTGACCCTGCTGGCGGGCGTCAGCAAGTTTCTATTTTCGGCCATGGCCCTGGCGGTAGTGGTTTCGCTCTTCGCCTCTTATGTCGTCGCGATGACGGTTGTGCCGCTCTTCTGCGCGCGATATTTGAAGCTCGACAATCCTGAGCATCACGGCGAAACGGATCCAAGCGAGGCGCGGACGCTAAAAGGCGGTCGATCCGGCTGGGGCGCTCGCTTCAACACGCGCGTTCAACGCATCCTTCAATCGGATGCTCGCAGGCTACGAAGCGCTGGTGCAACAGCGTCCTTCGCGCGCCTGTAGTCGTCCTGGCTGATCTTCTTGATCGCATTCGCGGCAAGTCTTCTGCTTTATACCCGCGCTGGGCTTCTCGTATTTTCCCCAGACCGACGCCGGCCAGTTCGTCATCACGTTCAAGGCCCCTTCGGGAACCAAGCTCACCGTCACTGAAAAAGAAGTCGCCAATCTGGAGAGCTTGATCAAGCAGATGGTTACGCTCCGAGGACCTTGGCATTCATCGTGGACAACATCGGCGTGGATAACGGCTTCTCCGCGGTTTATACATCGAACGCGGCCATGCACACCGGATTTGTTCAGGTGGGTCTCAAGCCCGATCATCGCGTCGGCAGCTACGAATATATTCGCCGAATCAAGAAACGCATGGCGGATGAGATGCCGGAGCTCACTCCATTCTTCTCCACGGGCAGCTTGGTGGACGCCGTGGTCAGCATGGGCGCGCCCGCGCCGATCGATGTGCAGATCGTCGGAGCGAATTTGGAAGCCGACAATCGCGTTGCTCAGGAAATCGCCGGCAAGCTGCGGCTTGTCGCCGGCTATCGCCGACGTGTTCATGCCGCAGGATCTCGATTATCCGTCTCTGCGCGTGGATATCGACCGCCTGCATGCCGCCAAGCTCGGCTTAACCGAGCGGGAAGTGCTGACCAACGTCATCACCTCTCTCACTTCCAATCAGATGATCGCGCCCAATCTCTGGATCGATCCGCGCAACGGTAACAACTATTTCCTGACCGTTCAATATCCGGAAACTCAGATCCGCTCCATCCAGGATTTGCGCTCCATTCCGCTGCACGCTGATGGCAGCGCGCAGCCCACGCGCTTGGACATGATCGCGAACATCGAGCGAATCAAAGCGCCCACGGAAGTGGATCATTACCAAATTCGCCGCAAGCTCGACATTTATGCGCGGCCATCCAGCGAAAATCTCGGCGCCGCCGCCGACTATGTTCGCAACGTAGTTACGCGACAGGATATCCCGAGCAACATAAAAGTAGCAGTACGGGGAAGCGCGGAGGCAATGAACGCGTCTTTCCGGAGCTTCGCGATTGGTCTGACGCTTTCGGTGGTGCTGCTCTATCTGATTCTGGTTGCGCAGTTTCGATCTTTCATCGATCCCTTCATCATCTTGCTGGCGCTGCCGCCCGGGATCTCGGGAGTGCTGATCACGCTCGTATCTAACCGGGACTACTCTGAACGTGATGTCGCTGATGGGAGTGGTGATGCTGGCCGGAATTGCCATGTCCAACAGCATTTTGATCGTCGAGTTCGCTCACCACCTGAAGATAGAAGGGCACGGGGTGACCGCCGCGATTGTCGAATCGTGCCGCGTGCGCTTGCGCCCCATCCTGATGACGTCGCTCGCTACCATCATCGGCCTGATGCCGATGGCTTTGAAGCTCGGTGAGGGCAGTGAGTCCTACGCGCCTTTAGCTCGTGCGCTCATCGGCGGACTACTTGTTTCGGTGGTTTTCACCGTATTCCTGGTTCCGGCGGGTTTCTCTCTCGCCTATCGAAGTCGCCCCACCGCTTAAGCGCCAAGAAAGGAAGGCAATCCGGGCTCGGGCTTTCGGCATTGGAAGCCCTGCTCTGTCATCTGTCACTGTGCGTACCGGTTACGGAAGCTCTGAAGACGATTCAATCCCGTTTTCGTTGAAGCTGTAGCCAAACCCTCTAACCGCGCGGATCAGGCAACGATTTGCAGGGTCGGGCTCGATTTTCTGGCGGAGTCGAAGAATGTATACGTCTACGGTGCGGTCGTTTACCGCTCGATCGTGACCCCACACAGCGTCGAGAAGTTGCTCGCGGCTGTACACCACGCCCGGGCGGCTCATGAGAAAATCCAGCAGACGGAATTCACCGGCGGTCATGGCAATTTCACTTCCGTTCCGCAACACCCGGCAATTGGTACGGTCGAGTTCCAGACCGCCTGCCCGTACGGTCCTGACAGGGACCATCTGGTTGCGGAACTGATTCTTGATGCGGGCGATTAGCTCGCGGATGAAAAAGGGCTTCACGATGTAATCGTTGGCGCCGAGTTCCAGTCCCAGGATGCGGTCAGTTTCAGAGACCTTCGCTGTCAAGAAGAAAATTGGAATGTGGGCGAACTCGGAATGATTGCGAAGGCTCTTGCAGATATCGAGGCCGTCGGCCTCAGGCAGCATGACATCCAGGATTACCAGATCCGGCCGTTCGCGGCGGCACAGTTCAATGGCGCCCTTGCCAGTCTGCGATCCCGAGAACGCGAACCCTTCCTTTTCCAGGTTGTACTTCAGCAGATTAAAGAGGTCTGAATCATCTTCGATCAGAACGATCTTCTTCATTTGCCCTTCGTCCCACCAAGCGGCGTCCGCTCCGAACGGGTTCTATTCGAGTACCTACACGTCATATTTCAGATGAATTTCGGGCACAGTGCTCCGCGCGGGAAGCTCTTTCGACATCCAAACGAGGTATTGATTCTGAGGGGTTTAACTGGTCGGGCCGCCGGGATTTGAACCCGGGACCTCTTGCACCCCAAGCAAGCGCGCTAGCCAGGCTGCGCCACGGCCCGAACTTAGCTATTCTAACGCACGCGCGTCGATCATCGTTGCCGGGACCTCGAGAATTCGTGTCTCCTTCGCCACCGCGCCTGCGCGCCTGAGCCCACGACTACCGCGTAGCCGCTTGACCACCGATTGCTGGCACGCTGTCTAACAATCGCCGCAGCCTGGGGTCGTTGGGGCTTTTCGCAACGGCCGCCTCCATTTCGCGACGCGTCTCCGCCAATAATCCAGCGCGTCCGTACTCGACAGCGAGTTCCAGATGCGAGGTGTTCGTTCCGCGCAGTCTCCAAAGGTGCTCCGATGTCGCCGCATCCGCAATTCGAAAACGAGGTGGAACATCTGGGGGGCTGGGCAATGTGCGGCGTTCATCCCCTCGGATCGCAGTTACCTGCCATTGAAAAGTCGTTCCAGGGGAAAGGTCGCGCCGACAGATCCACGTCGTTGTCTCGATGGCGCCACTCTCGGTGAACACGTTACCGTCCGGGCCGTACACATGGACGTTATAACCCCACTTGCCGGGCAGCGCGGTCCAGGTGAAAGACGGGCGACTGTCTAAAAGAACCGTGCCACTCGGCGACATGACCTCGGAGCCGGAGTTCCTGGTTCCCCCCATCAGAACCTCACGTCGGCCAGCCAATTCCGGAAGGAACGCCGGTAGCGGAATCTTGCCGGTGCTCAAAGCCTCCGTTACTGCCGGATTTGCGGGAACAGGAGTGGGGTGCGTCGACCAAAACGTTATTCCCGCAGCTACCAGAAACAGAGCGGCTGCAGCATAGCGATACGGCCTGCGTGATTCCCAGAAGCTGCGACGGGCTGGTTCTTTTCGCTGCAGTGAGTAGTGGATGTCGGCCTCCATCCCGGCCAAGCCGCTTTGCTCAGCTATCGAAATGCGGCAGGCCTCGCAGACATCCAGATGCTCGTGCACGCGCAGCACCTCGTCCGGCTCAAGTAAACCTTGCTGGTAGCCGAATAGCAGTTCGGGAGGCAAGTGGCTGGGCGATGTCACGAAACTTCCACCATTGGCGTTAAGGATACCCGATCATGCTGAGTACCGAGGCAATTTGAATATTACCTTTCTTCCTTTAGGCGATTACTGAGCCGCTTGCGCGCCGACATGCGCAGATTAATGACCTGCTGTTGCGTGCAGCCCAGGAGTTCACCGATTTGCCGGTCCTGGTATGGCAAATCATTCCAGATTGATGCTAGTTGGCGCGCGCTGATTTCGAGCGCGGCGGCGACATCCTGAAAAAGGCAGATGCCCGACAGAGGAAAGAGCGCCAGCATAGGACTTCCGCGGCCGTCCCGCAGGCTCATCAGAAGCGCGACTCGCTGGGGACGCGGCAATCGCTGCACTTCCCGCCACATGTTAGCCGCGTAGCGCTGTCTGTCGATTAAGGTTTCGAACGGTTCCGCAGGTGCCGCGACGGCCTCGGCTTCGATTCCTGACGCCGATTTCCATGGATCGGGTGCGATATGCCAGATGCGGGCGACAACATTGGTCAGCGCTGTCAACTCGACCGCTCCCGCGGCCGCATCAATGATGCGGCGGACCAGAACTTCGAGATCCCTGTCGCCTTCCACCTGTCCGGCGAGATGCTCGACCGATAGTGGGTTTGCGAGAGGGCGTTCCGGCGCCCATTCTTCCAATGCGCAGATCAAGCGGCCATCGTGGGCAGTGGAAACCCGAAACTGCCTCTCATGCTGCAGCAGGTAGAGAAGCTGACGGCGCAGGCGGCTCCAGCCGGGCCGTCGCCGCCGGAAATACTGGCGGCAGGCGTTCGAGGCGATGCTGGTGACGTAAGCGGGGAAGTCGCGGATGGCTTCGGCGGGCCGCTCTTTGATTCTTCGGAGATGAATCAGGAGCTCAAGGTGAGCTTCGGCGCAGACGTCTTCAATATCGTCCCAGGCGCCTTTGAGGCAGGAACGGACCGTACGCTGAACGATGGGCGTGGCGTGATCTCGCAAGAGGGCGGCCAGACATTGCGCCTCGTCGATGCGGGTGGCCGAAAGGTACGGATTTAATCGTTCATCCATCAGGGCTGGCCTGGGGCTTCCGGCCTCAAGTCCAACCGGCAACCGATTGGTACCTGCAAACACTGAGTTTAGCCTGACTTGAATTCTGCGGCGGACGTTACAATAATCGGGTGCGCGAACTGAGGCGATTCCAAATCCTGCCGGTGGGGACGCTGGGCGTGCTGGTGTCCGTCTTAAGCGCACAAACGACGCCTCCGGGAAGCGTGGCAGGCCTGCTTGCGGAAGGTGAGCGGCAGCAGCAGGAAAACCACCCCGAGCTGGCACTCTTGAGCTTCCGGGCGGCGCGCGAAGCCGCCGGTAAGGCCCGGGATCCGGAGTCCCAAGCAAAGGCGTTCCAGGGCATGGGCAGGGCCGAGGAGGTGCAGAGCGATTTTGCATCGGCAAAGCGGGATTACCAAGCTAGCTTCGAAATCCGTGAAAAACTGGACGATTCAGCGGGCATGGGGGAGGCCCTCAACGGCATCGGCAACGCGGCCTTCGCACAGGGCGATATGACGGCTGCCAGAGGTTATTACGAGCGCAGTCTGAAATTGAGGGAGGCGACCGGGAATCGTGCCGGTGTGGCTGCATCCTGGAACAATCTCGGCAATACGCTTCGCACACTGGGGTTTTATCTGGAAGCGGCCGAATACCTGCAACGGAGTGCACAACAGTTTCAAGAACTGGGCAATCTGCGGAGCCGTTCCACGGTACTGAGGAATCTGGGAACGCTCTACGGATATCTGGGCGATTACGATCGCGCGCTGAGCATTGTGGGGCAGAGCCTGGATTCGGCGCGCAGTCTGGGGGACCAGGTCCGTGTCAGTAATTCCCTGGATAGCCTGGGGGTCATCCACACTTGGATGGGAAATTACCGCCTGGCCCTTGAAGAGCTGAATCAGGCGCGGCAATTGAGGGAAGAGGCAAAAGTTGATTGGGGCCTCGCAGAAACGCTGAACAATATCGGATTGGCGTTTCAGGCACAAAGCGACCACCGGCAAGCCCTCACGTACTTCGGCAAGGCGTTACTGCTGAATCAGAAGATGGGCGATAAGGGGCTCGAGGCAGAGAGCCGCCTGAACATAGGCGTGGAACTGATGGCCGAGGGCCGGTTGAATGACTCCTTTCGCGAGTTCGACCGAAGCATAGCGCTCAGCAACGGCATGGGAGATAAACTGCTCCTGAGCGCCGCGCTGCGGGGATTGGGGCGTGCTCAAATACGGCGCGGAAAGACTGCTGAATCCCTGGCCGTTTTCTTGCGCGCACTCGCGCTGCAGAAAGAAATGGGTACCAGGGCCGAGATTGCAGACACCACCGTGGAACTGGCGGCGGCGCATTTCGAACTTGGTGATGCCGGCCAGGCCCTGGTGCTCGCCCGCGAGGCCATCGGACTGGCGACCGAAATCTCCCGCCCCTCCACGCTCTGGCAGGCCAGGCTGGTTGCGGCGAAGGCCCTGCGGCGGGCCGGAAAGCCCGCGGAAGCCGGAGTGGAGCTCGATCGAGCGATCGCGACCATCGAGTCACTGCGCCTCGAAGTTGCCGGGCCGACGACGGCGCTATCCGCATATTTCGGAGATCGGCTGGAAGCATACCGGGAGCGCGTGCTGGTGGACCTGACCGAGCACGATCTGACAGCGGCTCTGATGCATGTAGAGCGATCGAAGGCGAGAGCCCTGGCCGAGACGCTCGGTGGTGGCCGGGTCAATCTGGACCTGCACGAGACTGCGGAAGAGCGGCAGCAGGAGCGCGCCCTGGAGAATCAACTGGCTGCTTTGAACATCCTGATGTCGAGCCTGTCTGCCACGCAACCGACCGCAAACCCCGCGGACCTGCGCGCCCGGCTGGAGAGCAAACGCCGGGAACTGGAATTCTTCCAGACCTCCCTGTTTGCGCGCCATCCGGAGCTGGCCATTCAAAGCGGCGAAATGGCATCGATTGAAGCCGGGGAACTCCAGTCACTGGCCGCGACGGCGAACGCGACGATTCTCGACTATGTGGTGACTGCCGATGTGACTTACCTGTTCGTGGTACGGCCAACGGGGCCGCCCCGGCTGTTCCCCATTCCCGTGAACGCGGCTGCCCTGCGGAAAAAGACGGTCGAATTCCGGCGTCAGCTCGCATCCCACGATCTGGGCTTCGCGCCTCTGGCGCAGGAACTGTATCGGATTCTGGTTGCGCCGGCCGCCGCGGAGCTGCGCCTGTCGAGCTCGTGGATTATCGTGCCGGATGCGGCGCTCTGGGACGTTGCGTTTCAGGCGCTCGAGAGCCGTCCGGGGCGATTTCTCATCGAAGACGCTGCCATCTCTTACGCTCCTTCTCTGGCAGTACTGCGGGAGACGATGCAGCCGCGCGGGAAGCCGCAGCCGGGCGTGAACGGCCACCGACTGCTGGCACTGGGAAACCCCGCTATTCAATTTGTGGAAGACCTGCCTGAGGCGGGCAAACAGTTGCTTGCTTTGCAAACGCTCTACGGGGAGAGCCACAGCCTTATCCTGCTGGGCCCGGACGCCACCGAGGAGCGGTTCAAGGAAGAAGCCGGTCGTTACGACGTGGTGCATCTGGCCGCGCATGCCGTCCTTGATGACGCAAGCCCCATGTACTCGCGGGTGCTTTTGGCAACGGCCATGCCGGGATCTCGCGAAGACGGATTCCTCGAAGCCCGCGAGATGATGAATCTCAACCTGCATGCCACGATGGTGGTCTTATCGGGCTGCGAAACCGCTGTCGGGCGCGCTGCGCCGGGGGAAGGCATCACGGGAATGCTGTGGGCCATGTTCGTTGCCGGAGCGCCTGCGATCGTGGCGAGCCTGTGGCCTGTTGAATCGGCCAGCACTTCGGATCTGATGCAGGAGTTTCATCGCCAGTGGCTCGCCTCGGAAAACCAGGCCGGGACTTTCCGGAAACCAGCGGCCCTGCGGACCGCGGCGCGTAAACTCATCGCCACACCGCGGTACGCTCATCCTTTTTACTGGGCAGGCTTCATCGTGGCAGGTAATCCGAATTAAGTCCGCACAGTTCCCCTCAGATATTTTTCCGGGCAGAGGTAATATTCCTCGCTCTGGTCACCCATCTACAAAAGAGCAGGAGATGGTTGGTACCGACGGGCGAGGACGATGATCCCCGCTGGCGCTCTAGCTTACGAGGAGGGATTGAGAATGAGTTTCAGCACGATTCCAGTGAATTTGCTCTTTACCGCCCCACTGCGGAATACCGCGCGGGCCGGGGGATGGTTTTTCCGGCGCTTTGCGCGCATGAGGTGGTGTTTGCAAATGCCTACTATAAAGACTCTTACTTTGTTGGCACTTCTCTGCGCCGCAGCTTTCCAGTCACCGGCGGAGGTAATACCGTTCGACAATCAGGCTGGAGATTGGCTTGCTCAAGTCAGCGGTGGTGACGGCACCCACGGTTACGCTGGCTTCGCCAGCAACTACGGGCCGATCACCGGGCCGAATACTAATTTTGGACCCTCGATACCGGGCGGATATATTCCGGACGAAGTTGCCGCGTTCGTCGATATAAACACCGGACAATTTGGAACTTCGGGAAGCAGCTTCATCGGCGATGTGGGCGCCGAGGCCGATTACAATGAGGCGTTTCAATTCAGCGGCGCCGGCACCATGACCATGACGATGCATTTCCAGGGTTCAGTCTCGCTGGGCCCGGCTAATAACTTCGTTTACGACCTGGCGGATTTGGCCGGATCCATTTCACTGGCCGACACCGACCACACTGTGAATGGGTCCGGAAGCTCGGGTGGTTCGGCGCGAATTTGCGTGGACAGTGCTGCCCCAGGCATGATTTCTAATTGCGATAGTGCCAGTACCAGATCCATTTCCACGGACCTGGTGGCGTCGCTGAACGTTCTACCCGGGCATGTGTACGTTTTGTACGCGATGGAATCCGGTCTCGGGTTGGACGGGAGCTTCGACGGTATCGATCCTGCCTCCCTTTCCCTGCAACTCTCGCCAGGCCTGACGCTCGAGCCCATCAACGGATTTGCTCCGCCGCCGTTCCTCGCCCAATCTTCCGGCGATCTAGTCACTCCGGAACCTGCCTACTGTTCGTGGTTACTGGCGGCCGGAGGACTCACGATTTTGACCTTCGTGAAACGTCGGCCGAATTAATCGGAAGCGTTCTGAACCAGGGCGCATATCTGCCCGGATCCTGGGACAAACTCTGGTCGTGGCCGGTAAACAACGGTAACAGTTTTGCGTTGACCTAGAGTCAGGCAAAACTCGGCATGATCGGGTTCCCTTTCGGGAAGCGGGTGTTGATTTTTCAGGGTTAGCTGGTCGGGCCGCCGGGATTTGAACCCGGGACCTCTTGCACCCCAAGCAAGCGCGCTAGCCAGGCTGCGCCACGGCCCGAATCATTTATTCTACCGCATGCCGCTAGGTTGGCAGCGAAATATCTACGACAGGCTCGGCACCGCGATTTCTGCTTTCGGGACCGTCGACGTAATCTCTACCAGCGGCGGGTTCGCGGTTCGCAGGCGCCGGTGCAGTGCGAACTGCATTGGAACCGTGACCGCGATCGTTCCCAGCACCATCGCCCAGCAGGCCCAGACCGGAAGTTGCACCACCAGAGTGGTGCGCAGCATCAGCAGCCAACTAAGTGTCAGCCCCAAACCCAATGCGCCCGCTCCGATCGCTGTCCGCCGTTCCCAGCGCAGCGCGCAGATGGCTTCAATCAGAAGCACGAAGGGCACAGCCACAATCAGATCCACCAAATAATGTTCTCCGAATCCCAGAGTCGCCAAAAAAGTCAGCGTCGCAAAGCCGGTGGCGATGAGTCGCGCAAGCGGCGTCAGTTCCCACGCGCTCCACCACACCAGCAGCGCCCACGTCATGTGCATGGATGGCATCGCGTTCCGCGCACCGGGGCCATTGTACATCTCCAAATGGAATTGGCCCGGCGCCGGAAGATGCGCGGGAAATCGCGATCCAAACACATACAAAGGCCCCAGCCCCGGGCATATTTGATAGAAGATGAATCCGCATACGCCGGCCACTACGAAAGCGGTCATTAGACTTCCTCGCACTCCCCGGCGCAATCCCCACGCATCGTAAAGCGTGGGAAAAATCAACAACAGCGCATAAATCGCGGACGCGGCGATTCCAAGCCAAGGCAGTGCGTCAAACAATTTTACGACCGAAGCTCCGGGCGCGATCCCCAGGCTGGAATCGAACGCGTAGAGATACAGGTCGTAAGCGGACGGCGCCGCTTTCGTGACTGCGTTCATAGACACTCCGGCGACCAGTGAGAAAACGGGAAGCACCAAGGCTCGCCGCAACGGCACAACATAGTCGCGGGATTTCGTCCAAACCATCGCCAGCGTCATTACCGTCAGACTTCCGAGTCCCAGAAACGCGCCCAAGCCGGTTGCCACCTGGATCGCGCTGCCTCCAAACACCGTTCCGAGAAGCGCATACACCGTCCCGTATCCCGCACCGGCAGCGACCGCTATCAGTAGGAGTTTTCCTGTTGACCGGCTCGCCACCTGGAAGAAGAACGCCCCGGCGAATCCGCACGCGATCATGGAGTTGCTGCCCAGATGCCAGATCCCCATCACCACCACCAGAACCAAAATGAGGGCGACGGATGTACACAGTTTGTAGAGCAGGTCGTAGTGATGGCGCTTCATTCGGACTATGGTCCCAATCGTTAGTTCGTCCGACCTGCGGATAGACTTTAGTTACATACAATATCCGCCCCACTCATTCGTCTACAAAGGTAGGTGAAGGAAGTGGCAAGCGCGTCGCCCATGTCATTCGAAACGGAACGGCGGGACTTTGAAGCGCTGAAGCAGGAGCAATCCCGGCTGCGCAGCTTCATTCGCCGGCGCGTGCCCGACTCGCGCGACGCGGAGGACATTCTGCAGGATGTCTTCTGCGAGCTGGCGGAAGCGAACCGGCTGCTGATGCCGATCGAGCACGTCACTGCATGGCTGTTTCGAGTGGCGCGCAATCGCATCACCGATCTCTTTCGTAAAAAGAAACCGGAAAGCCTCTCCGATACAGTCATCGCGAACGACGAAGACGAACGGTTGCAATTGGAAGACCTGCTGCCTTCCCCCGATGCCGGACCGGAGGCGCTCTACGTCCGCGCAGTGCTTCTGGATGAAATCGAGCTGGCGATCGACGAATTGCCTAGGGTACAGCGTGAGGTATTTGTCGCGCACGAACTGGAAGGCCGCAGTTTCAAGGAGATATCCAAGCAGACTGGAGTGAGCGTAAACACGCTGCTCTCGCGCAAACGGTATGCCGTTCTCCACCTGCGCGAGCGGTTGCAGATTGCTTACGCAGAATTTAACGAGAACATGAGGAATCAAATATGAAGAAGAAATGGATTTTCCTGGCCCCGCTGGCAATTCTGGCCGTGCTGCTGTTTATCGCGCTTGGCGGAGAACTGGTGCGGCAACTGTGGAATTGGCTGCTCCCGCCGCTCTTCGGCTGGCGCCAGATTACGTTCTGGCAAGCACTCGGATTGTTGGCTCTGTGCCGCATCCTCTTTGGAGGATGGGGAGGCCGCCACCATGGCTCTCGCTCCAAGTTCCGCCGCCGCATGGATGAACGGTGGGGCCGCATGACGCCGGAGGAACGCGAGCAATTCCGCCAAGGCATGCGGGGACGTTGCGGCTTCGGCCCGTCGAGCAGCGAGAGTGGGCAGCAATGATATTCTCAAGTCATGCCTGACGATTTTTCCCGCCGCAATTTCATGAAGACCAGCGCCGCAGCCGCAATCACCGCGCCCGGTATCCTTCGCGCTCAAAATGCTTCCGGCGCGGTCCGGATCGGCTGGATCGGCGTCGGTTCCCGCGGCTATTACCTCATGGAACGTCTTTACACCGGGAGTAAGGATCTGGCCCAGGTAACCGCTGTCTGCGATACGTACACCCAGCACCTCACGCGCGCCAAAGACCGCGTCCAGACCATGGGCGGCAACTCGCCCAAAACCTACGAAGATTTCCAAGACCTCCTGGCCGACCCAAGTATCGATGCCGTCGTGATTTCCACGCCCGAGCATCTGCACTTCCCCATGTTTATGGCGGCGCTCAAGGCCGGCAAGAACATCTACGTGGAGAAGCCGCTCGCTCATACCATTGAGGAAGGCGAACAGATGGTGCAAGCGGCTGAGCAATCCGGCAAAGTGATTCAGGTGGGAACGCAGAATCGCAGCAACTCGCTTTATCAGCAGGCCAAGGAAATGGTGGCGCAGGGGATGATCGGCGACATCCACTATGTGCGAGCATTTTGGTATCGCAATTCGCTCGACAACAATCCGGCCTGGCGTTACACGGTGCCCGACGATGCGAGCCCGCAAAACAGCGATTGGAACAAGTTTCTCGGTGGAGCACCCAAGCGAGATTGGGATCCGCATCGCTACTTCCAGTGGCGCTTATATTGGGATTATTCCGGCGGCATCGCAACCGATCTGCTGGTGCATCAAACCGACATCACCAACTTCGTTTGCGGCAAAACGGTTCCAGCTTCCTGCATGGCTTCGGGCGGAATCTATCGCTGGACCGCGAACGACGATCGCGATACGCCCGATACCTTCAGCGCCATTTACGAATACGGCGACAAGTTCCACATCAACTACAGTTCTTACTTCGGCAACGACCATTACGGATACGGCGAGAACTTCATGGGGAATGAAGGAACCATCGAAGTGCTAAATCGCCAGTTCCTGAATTTCTATCCGGAGAAGTTCGGTGGCAAGGCTCCGGCCAGCGTGTCGGCGCGCAAAGAGCTGCATGTGGAGCTGCCCGGCAACGACAACAAAGCAGTGGAAGCGCACATCAAAAATTGGCTGGAAGCGATTCAGGGCAAGGCCAAAGTGATCGCCCCGACGCGCATCGGCCAGGAGGCAGCCATTTCAGGCCACTTGGCTACGCTCTCGTTCCGCAACAACAAGAAAGTTCTGTGGGACGAACAAGCCCGCAAATACCATTTCGCGTAAGTTGCAACCGAACCGCGACCGCAAGGGAGCGCTACCACGAGACCTGTAGGCACGCTCCCTTGCGGTCGCGGTTCAGTACCTACTTCCCGTCCACCGAAAAAGCCAGCAGCACGTTCCCCGGCTGTCCGCCCCACTGTCCGTAGCCGGAATTGACGTACAGCGTTCCACCCACGATCACGGCGCCCGCGGCATCCAACGAACCGCCGCGCGCTTTCTGCCCATTCACTGTTTCGTACTCTCGCGCGGTATCCATATCCCAAATCACCTCCCCGGTCGCAGTGGAATACGCGCGCAAATGCCCGTCCAGCGATCCGGAAAACACCGCGCCCGGAATCACCGACACCGGCGCCGATTGCGCGGGACTGCATCGTTTGCGATCACCGCACGGAGCCGGTGTCGCGGTCCACGCTTTTTCACCCGTTGCAAGCTTCAGCGCGAACAATCCACCGCCGTGCTTGGGATCGATCTCCAGCCGGAATCCCTCCGGTACGGTTTTGTCCGGCGCGATTCCGGTGAATTTCAAATCCGACACCGCCACGTACATGTTGTCGTGATCGGCCGCGGATCCCCACTGCGATCCCCCCAGCGGGCCGCCTTCGCCCACCCGAGTTTCCCACAGGATTTCGCCCTTCCGGTCCGGATCCAAAGCGTGCGCCATGCCCGATTTCTGTCCAATCACCAAAGCCCGGTGCCCGTTGCTTAACGAAACGAGAATCGGCGGCTGGCCGAAATCAAAATCGGGGCCAGGAGAATCCGGACAATTGGTCTTGAACGGCGAACTGCAGCCGCTGTTGTCGGCGTCCTTCGCAGTCAACTGCTTCGACCATACGATCTCGCCTGTTTTCCGGCTCAGCGCCAGCACGGCGTCACTGGTCTCAGTGGGCGGATCCGAATAATTATTTCCAGTTGCAACGTAAATCAAATCCCGCTTCTCGTCGAACGTCGGGGCCGACCAGATAGATGCGCCGGAAGGCCCACGCAATTGCGCTTTGGTCTTGCTGATCTTGGTGGGCTCGGGCGCTTGCGCAATAGTATACGTTTTCCAAATGCGTTTTCCCGTCTTTGCATCCAACGCGACGATACTGCCGCGAAACGTGCAGCACTCGTACGAAGGCGAGAGCGGCATCACTTCTTCGAAAGAGGCAAGCGGTACGTACATTACGCCTTTGTGCAATAACGACGCGCCGGTTACGCGCGCCGCGAAATGATCGTCCAGGTGAACTTTCCACTGCAATTTCCCGGTTGCAGCGTCCAGCGCATAGGCGTTGGCTTTCTGATCGCCGAAATAGAGGCGCCCATCTCCGATAGATGGCGCCGCCGTCACGCCTCCATCCGCTTGGAAGGCCCAATCGATGCACGCTGTGCGCACGTCCAGCGAATAAACCGTGCCCGATTCGCTCCCAATGAACAACCTGTTACCAGCAGCACTTGGCTGTGCACGTGCCGCATTGGTCTGTCCCAATCCGAACGCCCATTTCAGTTTGAGCTTGGGAATATCGGCGGTCGTGATCCCCGCGCCGGCAGCGCTTTGAAAACGTGTATTTTCAAAATCCACGCCCCAGCGCGGCCATTGCGGCCCCTTTGAAAAACTCCCTGCACTGCCGCGCGATCCCGCATCGCAGAAAGCGCTCGTGGAAGGCGGCGTCACTTTCGGCGCCGGATAAGCGATGTAGCCGACCAACGCGAACTTCGCGGCGCTCGATAAGCCTTCCGCTTGCGGCTTCATCACCCCGGTTTCGATTGCCGAAACAATCTTTCCGGCCGGCATGTCCCGTAGCGCGCTGAAGGGCGGCGTGCGACCCGTCGGCGCATCATGACATTGCGCGCAGCGCTCCTTATAAATAGTCGCGCCATCCTGCGCGCAGGCCACACTGATCCCAATTCCCAGCAACAGAAGTGTTCGCATTGTAAAGTTTTCGCCTTTTCAATCTTCGCGAGCCAGGCGCCGGACGGAGAGCGCGGTTAACACCAGCGCCACACCGGCCAATACCGCGAGATGCACCCACGCGGAACCCTGGCTGGGCGCGCCCAAAGCGCGGAAGGCCAGTTGAGCCAGATGGTATGCCGGCCAGATCACCGCCGATGCTTGCATGGATTTCGGAAGTGGAAACATAATGCTCGAGAGGTAAATCATCGCCAGGTAAATAATGTTTCCAATCGCCGGCGCGGCCTTGCCGGAGGTTCGCGTGCCAATGAAAAGTCCGATCGCGCAAAAGGGAAGCGTCCCCAGAACATTGACGGCACACGAGCGTGAAGCATTGTCCGGCATTCAACGGCAAATGCCCGAGCGTTAACGCCGCGATGATCATAGTGACAGTCACGATCAAGCCAAACAGCATCGCCATACAGAGTTTCGCCGCGAGATAGGCGGACGGCGGCATCGGCATCGCGCGCTTGAGAGCCAGTAAACCTTGCTCGCGCTCCAGGGCCACCACCATTCCGAAACCGAATATTCCCGGACCCATGACGCCGAATACGTCGAATCCTATGAAGGCGAACATCGCTCCTTTCGGATCGGCCCGCAGCGCGGCGCCAAACAGAAGAACGGCGAACAGCAGATACAGCGCGACAGGAAGAGCCAGGAACGGAATCGCGAACGCCGGTGTGCGCAGCATCCGGATGGTCTCGTACTTCGCCTCCGTGAAATATGCGCCGAACAACCGGCCGCCGGGCATGGCTCGCGTAAGGACCGGTTCGTGTTTCATTTCAAGCGTAGCTGCACTCATTGGATGGTCTCCTGCGTCAGTTCCGCGAACGCTTCCGAAAGTCCGGCGCGCCGCACTTCGAGCGATTCCAATTCCGCGTCAGCCGCAAGCAACCGGCGCACCACGTCCTCGGCGTTCGACGCGGTAATCTGCATGCGCTGCTGATCGCCCGTTACGTTTTCCACTCCCGGCCAACTCCTCACTTCTTCAGCCGCCACCGTGGTGCGGCAACTGACATGCTTTCTCACCACATGCGCCCGGATGTCGCTCACGGTTCCGGAAGCAATCACTCGTCCCCGCGCCAAAACCGCTACGCGATCCGCCAGCGCTTCCGCTTCTTCCAGGTAATGCGTGGTCAGGACAATGGAACAACCCTGGGCTACCAATCGACGCAGCACGTTCCACATGGTTTCGCGCGCTTGAATGTCGAGCCCAACCGTCGGTTCGTCCAGGAACAGCAACTTCGGACGCCCGCACACCGATACTGCGAATTGAACCTGACGCTTCTGTCCCGCGGAAAGTTTTCCATACGGACGGTCGCGCAGCGGAGCAGTGTGCGTGAGTTCCAGGACCTCCGCCACGCTCAGCGGATCCGGATAGTAGCTGGATGCAAGATCAATCTGCTCATGCACGCGCAACTCCTGTGCCAGCGCCACCTCCTGCATCATCACGCCAACGTTTCGCCGCGCCGACAGCTTCTCCGGCGATTCGCCAAACATGGAAACCGATCCCGCGTCCGGCCGTCGCAGCCCCAGCAGGATGGAAATAGCAGTGGACTTTCCAGCTCCATTCGGACCCAGCACGGCAAACAACTCTCCGCGCCGGACTTCCAAATCCAAACCATCCAGCGCGACAATCTTTCCAAATTTTTTGCTAACCCCCGCCAACCCCGCAACACAGTCGTTATTCATCGAGACTCCTCCTAACCAGAAACGAGAAACCAGAAACGAGAAACGATTCACTCATTTCTCAACGCCACCGACGCATCCGCGCGCATCGCCTTGCGCGCCGGGATATAGCAGGCAGCCAAAGTCACGCACGACAGTAAAATCGACCAGGCCAGTGAGAATCAGCGGATCGGTCGCGCTGACGCCGGGCGTTAATGCACGCAGGATAGGAGCCGCCGCCAACGCGAGTAAAAGGCCAGTAGGCAGGCCAACGCCAATAATCAGCAGTCCACGGCCGAGAACCAACTTGCGGATGTCACCCGCCGAAGCGCCCAGCGTTAATCGAATGCCGATTTCATGCGTGCGCTGTGCCGCCGTATAAGAAACCACGCCGTAAATTCCCAGCAGCGCGAGCGATAGGCCAAGCAAGCCCAGCACCGCCGCGAAGCCCGATTCCAGGCGCAACCCCACAAATCCCGGCGAGCTTTCGATTTGCTGGCGCATGGTCTCCATACTGGCCACGGGCAATCCAGGAGCGAGACTCGCGATTTCCTTCCGAACCTCCGCTAACGCAGTGTCCGTCGCGCCGCGATATCGAACCCGCAGCGTCTGAATCGGTACGTAACTTTGCTCTAAGGGAAAGAACACGTAGGGCTGGCGGAACTGGGGGATTGCCAGGTAAGTCACGTCCTTCAGCACGCCCACCACTTCAACCCAATGTGTGGGGTCGGCCATGCGTTGGATCTTTTTCCCGATCGGATCCTGGCCCGGCCAGTAGCGTTCCGCCAGGGTCTGATTGACCATCGCCACCAGCGGCGCATTCTGGTTGTCGGACGGAAGGAACTGGCGTCCGCGAAGCAAGGGGATGCGCAACGTTTGAAAGAAGCCCGGCGAAACGACGTCGAAAAAGACAGTTGGTGCGGGCTGGCCATTGGGCGCGGCGTAGCCCTGCGGTTGCACCTGCATCGGAAGCGTAAATGGGCTCAGCGGCCCGCTGATTGCCAGGCCGGCGGATTCCACCTCCGGCAGCGCACGCACGCGCCGCAGAAGTTCCTGGTAAAACCGCCGGCCTTGGGTTTCGTTGTAGCCGACATGGTGCGGATCCATGCTGAAGTTGGCGACGTTGCGCGGATCGAAGCCGAGGTCCATCCGGCGCGTGGCGTGGAGATTGTTCGTGAGCAGGGAAGCAACCAGCAGCAGCACGAAGGATGCCGCTACTTGACCCATCACCAGGGCGCTGCGCATCCGTTGCCGGCCGCCGGAATTGTGCTGCCCGCCATCGCGCGCCACCGCCGCGAGATTTGCACGCGAGCCGCGCAGCGCCGGCAGGATACCGAGCATCAGACCCGCCAATGTCGCCGCTCCCAGCGTAAAAGCCAACACTCTGCCGTCGAAGCTGAAGTCCAGATAAAGCGGAACTCCCTGGACTTTCAAGCTGCCCAACGCGCTACACGTCCATACGCTCAACAGCACCCCGGCCAGCGCGCCAAATATCGTGAGCAGAAAACTTTCCGTGAGCAATTGACGGATCAGCCGGCCGCGCGAACCACCCAGTGCTGCACGCATGGCGATCTCTTTTTGCCGCGCGCCGGCGCGCACCATCAAAAGATTTGCCAGGTTGATACAGGCGAGCAACAGCACCAGTGCCGCCAGCGCCAGAAAGAATGCCGATATCGCCGGCAATCCCTCGCCGTTTGGAATTTTGCCCGAGAGTTGCGGTTGAGCTGTAATCGTTATTCCGGCCAGATCGTTCGGATGCGCAGCCGCGAGCCGCTGGGATACGATTTTCAGCTTGGTTTGGGCCTGGTTCAAACTAACGCGCGGGGCCAGGCGGCCCAGAATATAAAGGTTCCGAATGCTGCGGTTATCCGAGATACTGGGAAATCCTGCCGAGTTCGAGGCCATGCCCAGCGGCACATAGCATTGAATATCCACCAGCGCCTGCACGCCATGGAATTGGTCGGGGGCAACGCCCACCACCGTCACCGGCTGCCCATTGAGCAGCACCCGCTTTCCAATCACATTGGGATCGCTCGCGAATCGTTGCTTCCAATAGGAGTAGCCAAGCACCAGCACCGGATCCGCGCCTTCCACTTTTCCTTCCGAGGGCAGGATCACCCGGCCGAGCGCTGGTTTCAATCCCAGCAAGGTGAAGTAATTGCCGGTGACGTAATGCGTCATGACGCGGTCCGCCCGGCCATCGGCGCTCAAGCCGTCGAGTCCGGCGTAATACGCCAGGAGGTCGGAAAATTGGCCGGCGGTCTGCTCGCGGATGTCGCGGTAATCGGCATAGGAGAATACCGGCATCGCAAAGCCTCCCTTTTGCTGAGAGGTGATAATTGCCAATCGGCCGGCATCCTGCACTGGCAGCGGACGCAGCAGCAGCATATTCACCATGCTGAAGATCGCGACATTGACGCCGATGCCGAGCCCGAGCGATAGAATCGCCACCGCGGTAAATCCAGGGGCTCTTTGGAAACCGCGCAGCGCAAGACGAACATCTTGCGCCAGTGCTTCGATCCAGGCGATCGTCCGGCCTTCGCGATAAAGTTCGGCCGTCTGCGCGACGCCGCCAAATTCGAGCAGGGCTTGTCTTCGCGCCTGGGCTGGCGACATACCGCGCCGCACGTTCGCCTCGGTCTCCATCTCGATGTGCGAACGCAGCTCTTCTTCCAGTTCGCGATCCAACCGGCGCGCATCCAACATCGCTCGAACGCGGGCGCTGAACACTCGGAGCCAGGTCATAAGATCCGCCTATTCCGTCGCGTTGAGCATGCGCGCCATCACGCCCGCGAATCGCTCCCACTCGAGCTGCTCCGCTTCCAGTTGTTTCTTCCCGTCCGGAGTGAGCGAATAATACTTGGCGCGGCGATTGTTCTCGGTGACTTTCCACTCAGAGGCAATCCAGCCTTTTTGTTCCACGCGCAGCAGCGCCGGATACAGCGTGCCTTGGTTTAGTTGGAGAAGGTCCTCGGACACCTGGCGGATGCGCTGCGCGATGCCCCATCCGTGCATGGCGCCCAGGGTGTCGAGCGTTTTCAGGATCATGAGATCCAGCGTGCCTTGCAGCACATCGGATTTTGACTGGCCCACGGAAAACTCCTTTTGTATATCTACAGAAGGAGTCTAATCCAGGTCCTGTTGGATGTCAACAGTAATGTGAGCGCGGACGAAGGAGTGTCCGTATGTAATAGAAACTAGATAAGATCGCCAATTTCTTTGGCGACGTTGCGGGCTTCCAGGTGGATCAAGCCGGCGTTCGAACCCATGGGACCCATGACGGCCAACACGGCCTTGGTACCCGCCGAGTAGACAAACAGAACGCCTTCATCTCCCCGGATGCTCACTTCCGACAACCCGCCAGTCGCCATGCTTTCGCTGATGCGGCGCCCCAGGCTGGATGCGGCGGCTGCCATGGCAGCCACACGATTGGGATCTGTGCCGTTTGAAAGCGAATGCGCCACCGGTAAACCCTCATTGGAGGCCAGCAACACGCCACGCAGCTCCGGGATGGAGTTGCGAAGCGTTTCCAATTGATTCTTCAAAGCTTCTTGTTTTACCATAACCCTCTCTCCTTAACGGCTACGCACCTTCAGCCGATGCGAGGCAGAAAGATCTGGCCAGCCAAACGCTCCGGTCTGACTGGGCTCTTACTTCCGGCATTCCAAATGTGCTCTGTTAGGTACATCGTCCGATAAGGCGGCAACTTTAGATATCCTTTCCGGCAAACACACTATTTTCTGGAAAATTCTGCGGGTCTACGCGGCGTCCTTCTCACTTTTCCCGGAGTGACTTGCGTCGCCTAAGGGTAGCCGAAAGCCGTGACCGATTGCTGCGGATTCGCCTCAAGTTGTAGTGCACTCGCCTTAGAAAGAGTGGATAAGAGCTTTACCGTATAGGAACACCTGTCTTTGGCCTTAACGATTTCCTGCCTAAGAGCCGATTACACGGATATGCGTTGCCTGTACTGCGGAAAGCAACTGGCGCTGCTGAAAAGGCTCACGGGCGGCGGCGAGTTCTGTTCCGACGCTCACAAACAAAGCTATCAGGAGGAATATAACCGCCTTGCGCTCAGCCGCTTACTCCAGGCACAATCCAAACCCGGCGAAATCAAAACAACCGCTCCGAAGGCGCCCGCTCCCACTGAGGGACTAGGTCAACCCCTTCCACCGGGTGCAGCGCGACGCCGCGCACTCCCCGCCAGTGCGCCAACTCCCGAACCCGCTCGGGCTGCGGTCCGTACGGGACGCGTTATTTACGCGCCGGCAGTGGAGGAGCCAGTTCAAGTCGAAGAGCCAGTTCCACAGGTTGTTGAGGAAGCAGCTCCAGTCGAAATCGCGGAAACTCCCGAGACCACCCTCCCAGAGCCGGCCTTCGAAGAAATGCAGCCTGAGGTTGCGGAAGAGGCGCCCCCTGAGGTCACGGTCTTCTCGATGGAGATCCCGGCCAGCTCCGCGATTGACGACGAAGCACCTTACGTAGAACCCTGGTTGGACGTTACGCCGATTCCAGCCACGCCAGTGTGGCAGGCCACGGGCCAGTCCTTTGGTTTGCCATTTGGCAGCCTGTTCTCCATCGCGGGTCCATCCGCCGGCGAGCTGGCTATCTCAGCTATCGCGGCGGAAACATCGCCACTGGATTTCGCCCAAGCTGCGGTAAGTCTCAACGCATTATCCAATCGGATCTTCGCGAGTACGTCGCCATCCTACACGTCAAGTGAAGTAGACCCACTTTCTTCGCTGCCTGCGGCAGAATTGGTACCACTGGAAATTTGCTCCGCCAGTGAAGGCGCCGGGCTTCGCGTGATGGATCTTCTCGCCGTTGCCGCTGACTTTCCCGCCGCCCAAGCTCGACGCGACGTGCCCTTTTCGGCCACAGTAACACCGGCGCGGAGATTTCCGGCGGCTACACCGATTCATCTTGACATCCGGGTCACGGCATCGGGCGCCAGCCACCAAACCAGTTCAAACGGAGCGCTGCACTTTCCGGTTCGCATCGCATTTCAGGACTCTTCTCTCTTGAACCTGTACCCATCCGGGATCGATTTCCCGGCCGAGGATTCCGACGTGGTTTTGATCGCGCCCTGGGCCGACGCGATGCTGACGCATTCGAACGGACATCATCCGGTGGACCAAGATGTGCTGGCCGATTCGGAAAACTCAAGTTCACCCCGCGAGGTGCTGGAAGCGTTGTCCAAACTCCATCAGGATCTGGCCGAGCAGCAAGCTGCCGCGGAGCTGCCAGCCGAGCCCCTGGCCGAGCCTGGCGTGGATCTGGAACTGGTGGGTGAGCCATCCACACAAAACGCAATTGCCGCGGCCCCCGACGAGCCTTCGGCCGCCACCATCGATATTTCCGCCGAGCCTTCCGAGGAACGTCCTGTTCCCCGCTCCGCTCATGACTTTTTTGAGATTCCGTGGAAGACCTTCGCGCCGCCAAAACCATCGTTGGTGGTGGACTCCAAGGCGCTGGTCAACCTCCCGCCTGAAATGCCGAAGCTGAAGTCGCTTCCTTTGCGCCCCAAGGTTGCCAAGGCCCCGCAGGGATTCTCCCCGCAACCCGGCACAGTACCAGCAGCCAGCACGGCGCCGGTGAATGCTCCCGCGGCGGATCCCAAAGCGAAAGCGCCCGCTGCCGCGCCAGCGCGGCCGGAAGCCCGTACCTCGCAAATTCCTGGGCCGCCCGCGAAGCAGCCCGCGGGGCCTGTAAAGTCGCCGCCCACGGTGCAGACCGTGAAGCCTGGCCAAACTTCCAAACCCGCGCAGCCTGCGAAGCCGGCACAGCCGGCCAAACCCACGCAAACTGCCAAGCCGGCGCAGCCGGCGGTGCGCGGGAAGACCACGGGAACCGGCACGCCAGCGACTCCCAAACAACCGGCGGCGGTTCAGCCCGGGCCCCGCGATACCAAAGAAGCCGCGCAACCTGTTCCAGCTCCGGCCGCCAAAGAAAAAGAGAAAGAGCAGGTTGAAAAACCAACCGAAGAAACCATGCCCAGTTTTGCATCCATTCAAACTGGCAAGAACGGTTCTTTTATCGGATCGCTCAAAGGCAAGTTGACTATCGCGATCCTGCTGATTGTCATCGCCAGCGTGGTGTTTTACAGCGTGAGCAACAAATCGCATGCGCCTGCGCCGGCGCCGGTCTCGAGCAGCGAAGACACCGCTGGGCCGAGCATCATGATGGGCGAAGGCGGTTGGGTACAGGGATGGGGTGGCGATCCGAACGGCTCCAACGCCGGCCGGCAAATCACCATCTATCGCCCGTCGCTCAAGCTCACCGATTACCGGATCGAGTTCCAGGGCGAGATCGACAGCAAGAGTATCGGCTGGGTATTCCGCGCGCTGGATCCTTACAATTACTACGCCATGAAGCTGGCCGTCGTGACTCCCGGTTTATCACCCAAGATGGCGCTCATCAAATATGCGGTGATTCAGGGGCACGAGCGCGAGATGGGACGGGTTCCGCTCGATGTGGCCGCCCGGAATGACACGGTCTTTAATGTCCGCCAGGACGTGCGCGGCTCGAAATTCACCACCTACGTGCAGGGACAGCAGGTGGATGTTTGGACGGATGAACAAATCAAGTCAGGGGGCGTCGGACTTTTTAACGAACGGGCGGAGCGCGCGCGCATCAAATCGGCCGCCATTTCCTACCTGACCGGAGGGAAGAATTGAAAAGATTGCAGGCAGAGAAAACTTCCATGGAACAAACCAACGATCAATGGCTATGGTTCGTCGACGACGAACTGGTGGAGGCTCTGGCGCGCCACGACGTCTTAGATCCGCAAAGCAAGAAGCGCGCAGTTCAATCCGCGGCGCTGGTGAAGGCGCTGTCGCTGAACATGGAAGGCAAAACCGAACAAGCCTTGCGTGAAGTCAAGACCGCCATCGAGAACGGCGAGGCGTTGCCCGAGTTGGACTGGACGCAGGCCCACTTGGAATTTCAGTTGGGCCAGTATGAAGCGGCGCTGGAAGATTATGCCAAAGTGCTGGCCGCTTATCCGAACCATAGGGCCGGCCTCTATAACACGGCCTTGTGCCTGGAAAAGCTGCACCGCTACGAGCCCGCCTTGGAAGCGTTCCGCAAAGCGGTGGAAAGTTCCCCAAATCTCGCGGAAGCCAGCTTGGGATTAGGTATCTGCCAGCTGCATTTGCAGCGGGCCGAGGAAGCGCTCAACTCCTTCGAAGAATGCCTCAAGGTCAAGCCTGCCTACGACAACGCGCTCTACGGCAAGGCCGTTGCACTGCAGTTGCTGGGACGCACGGACGAAGCCTTTGAACTGTACTCGAAGCTGCTTCCCTCCAACAGCGGCAACGCGGAATTGCTCAGCAACCTGGTGGGTATCGCGCTGGCGAAATCCGAGGACGGGAAAGTTCGCGAGTACTGCGAGAAACTCCTGAAGGTCCGCCCGGGCGCAAAGGCGGGCCTGGAAGGACTCACGGCCGCAGCCATCGCGCGCGGAGACTTTAAGGCCGCGGCGACGCATGCCGCACAACTGGCAAAAGCCGCTCCGAAATCCTACGAAGCGTGGTTCAACCTGGGAGTGGCCTATCAGAAAACCAACCGCATGGAACAGGCCGGCCAGGCGTATTCGGAAGCCATCAAACTGCATCCTGAAAGCGAAGTGGCCTACGCCAATCTCGGAACTACGCTGCAGGAACGCGGTGATCTCCCCGCCGCGCGCAAAGCCTATGAGCGCGCTCTGCAAATTGCACCCGCTCACACCGGAGCGCTATGGAATCTCAGCCATCTTTACGAAAAGCTGGGCTATACCGAAGACGCCGAGAAGTGCATAGAAAAAGTGGTGGAGAATGAGCCGGAACGCGTGGAGGCCTGGTTCCGGTTGGGCTATTTCCGTCTGCTGCGCGGCGACCATGCCGGAAGCATTGAGCCTTTTCGCAATTGCGTAAGCCAACGTCCGGATTGGCTGGAAGCGCTGGTGAACCTGGGTCAAGCCCAATGGCGATCCGGCGATTTAGAAGCCGCCAAAAATTCTCTCACGCAAGCCATCGCCTGTCACCCGCAATCCACCGATGCCCTGCGCGCGCTGGCCGCGTTGAGCGTCGACATGGGCGATTACATCCAAGCCCTGGACGCCGAATCGAAACTGCAGGAACTAGGCGAGCCCATGCCGGAGCTGGCATTCAATATCGGAGTGCTGCTGGAAAAGTCGAATCTGTACGAAGACGCCGCGCGCACCTATCGCCGCGCCGCCGAAGAAAAGCCCGGTTTCGCCGAGGCCCTACTGAATCTGGGGCACGCGCTGAAAGCGTTGGGTCAAGAAGAAGAAGCGCGCAGCTGCTGGCAGCAGGCGGTCGAGGCAAAGCCCGAACTCGCGGAAAAGTACTTCTAACAAAGAATTCACGAATTCAAGAATCCAGGAAGTCAAGGAAGAAGGTGGCTTCGCATCCTTAATTAAGAAAGCCGCGAAGCATCCTCCTTCCTCGACTTCGTGAATTCCTGAATTCTTGAATTCCTATTTCCCCAACTCCAACCATTTGACGCTGGTGGGACCAGCATGCTCGCACTGCATCGTATCCGTCACCCCCGATGCAATCAGCGCGCACGCGTTCGATTGTGCGCTGCGCAAAGCGTGTTCCTGATTATCCGCCCGCGCCGTCCGGCAGGATGTTCTTCCCTGGAAGGCCATGCAAACTTCCACGCGATACCGCACATTGCTGGTGCTGGAATAAAACATGTAACCCAGCAGGAGCACTCCCAATGCGATCACCACGGCCAGCGCCAGTTTCTTGTTCATGCCCCGTGGCTGTCCGCGAAGAAATTCCCCATGCGGCGGAATTTGTCGTAGCGATCGTCAATCAGCTCCTGGGACGATCGCGGCGTTAGCTCACCGAGTGCGCTGCGAATTGCATCGCGGACGAACTCAGCGGCTTTGTCCGGATCGGTATGAGCGCCCTCGGCGGGTTCGGAAATAATTCCGTCAATCAACCCGAGCGCCATCAAATCCCCCGATGCCAGGCGCAGCGCCTCGGCCGCCTCCGGAGCCTTCCCCGAATCGCGATAAATGATGGCCGCGCAGCTTTCCGGCGAAATGACACTATAGTACGCGTTCTCCAGCATGTAGACGCGATTGGCAATCCCCAGCCCTAACGCGCCCCCGCTGCCGCCTTCGCCAATGACGATGGTGATCACCGGCACTCCCAGCCGCGACATCTCGCGCAGGTTCACCGCAATCGCCTCGGCTTGTCCTCGCTCCTCGGCGTCGATTCCCGGGTAAGCTCCGGGCGTATCCAGGAACGTAACGATGGGACGCTGGAATTTGTCGGCCATCCGCATCAGGCGCAAGGCCTTCCGGTAACCCTCTGGTTTCGGCATCCCGAAATTTCGGTGTAGCTTCTGCTTGGTGTCGCGGCCCTTCTGCTGCCCGATCACCATGATGGGTCGCCCGTCAAAAGACGCCATTCCACCCACGATGGCCGCGTCGTCGGCGAACGTGCGATCTCCGTGCAGCTCGGCGAAGCCGGTGAAGATCCGGTTAATGTAATCCAGCGTGTGCGGCCGCTTGGGGTGCCGCGCTAACTGCACCCGCGCCCATGTCGCGTTGACTGTCGCGTTGGTAGCTGTAGCGAGTGGCGCGGCGCTGTTCTCGTTCGGCTCTGAGCCTGGGTTGTCTTCCATTCCAATTGTGACCGCTCAACCCCAACTGGGCGGTGCGGGCTAAGTTGCCAGGACCTCTACCGATTCCGGTCCGCAGATCCGTTCCACTTCGGCCCAGAATTCCTTGTCCGGGCGGACTTTACGCGTCACATCCAGGATAACGGAAAAGTCGCGGGGTTTCTCAAGGCGCAGCCGCACTTCGGTGTTCCCGCTCTTTTTTGCAAACAGTTGATTCAGCTCTTCGGCCTTGTCCACCACGCCGTTCACGCCCACCGCGACGCGTATGGAAATCAGCGACGGAAGATTCACCCGCGCCACATCCAAAGGCACGATATCCTGCGCCGAAATCTTGGGAGGCGCGTTCTCCTCAGGCAGCACCAGGCCGCGCACCAGCACGGCTTTGTCTTCCACCAGCGACGATTGCAGACGATCGAACTGGGTGCTGAAGACCATCGTCTCCACGCGCCCCGTACGATCCGACAAATTCATGGCCGCCCACAACTTGCCGTCCTTATTTCGCTTGCGCTGGATGCCGGTCAGAACTCCGCAGATGGCCACCTCGGCGCCGCGCTCCAGCCCTTCTAAATTCTCGGTGGTGTGCGTGGAAAGCTCCGAAATTTTTGAAGAATGTTCATCCAGGGGATGTCCGGTCACGTAAACGCCCAGCACTTCCTTTTCGCTCGCCAGCTTCTGCTGCGCGCTCCAATCCGGAAGCGGCGGCAAGCCATGCTCTCCGGGAGCTGCTTCATCGGCCATCATGCCGAACAATCCCACCTGTCCATATTCGCGATCTTTCGACGCCCGCTGGCCGCTCTCCAGGGCGCCGTCGATGATCGCTGTCAGTTGCGCGCGATTGCCGCCCAGGCTGGTCAGAGCGCCGCACTTGATCAGGTTTTCTAAGATCCGCCGGTTCTGCGGTCCCAGGTCCACGCGCTCGCAGAAATCGAAAATCGATTGAAACGCACCGGCCGTTTTGCGAGACGCTATAATCGCATCGGCCGTATCGCCTCCCACCCCGCGAACCGCGCACAGGCCCATTCGGATGGCCGATCCATCCGGCTTGAAATCCTTGCCGCTGAAGTTCACATCCGGCGGCAGCACCGCGATCCCCATCTCGCGGCATTCGGCGATGTGCTTGGCTATTTTGCTGGTCGCGCCCAGCTCCGACGTCAGCAATGCGGAAAGGAACTCCAGCGGATAGCGGGCTTTTAGATATGCCGTGACATAAGCCAGAAATCCGTAGGCCGCCGCCTGCGCCTTTGGGAAAGCATAGGGAGCGCTTTTGACGAGAAGATCGAAAATCTTCCCGGCCTCTTCCGAAGCCAATCCATTCTTTGCGGCGCCTTCCAGGAAGCGCTCCCGATCTTCCGCGTTCCCTTTCCCAAGCACCCTACGCAACGTGTCGGCATCTGTCAGCGAGTATCCCGCCACCCGCTGAGCCATCTCCATCGCCTGCTCCTGGTACACCATCACGCCGTGAGTTTCTTTCAGGATCTCATCCACCACCGGAAGATCGTGCAAAAGCGGCTTGCGTCCATGTTTGCTGTCGATGAGTTGGTCCAGCAAACCGCCTTGGGACGCCGCGGGGCGGTAAAGCGCATTCAGCGCGAACAAATCCTCCAAGCCGGAAGGCTGATGCTTTCGAAGAACATCGCGCATCCCGTGCGCTTCAAACTGAAAAATACCACCCGTGTGTCCTTTGCAAAAGATCCTGTAAGCGGCGCGATCGTCCAACCGTAGTTCGTCTACTTTCAGCTTCACTGCATGATTTTGCTCAATCAGCGCTAACGCGTCCTGGATAATATCGAGCGTTGTCAGCCCGAGGAAATCCAGCTTGAACAGCGCCAGCTTCTCGATGGCCACCATGTCATACTGCGTGACAACCTCGTCGCTGCTGGTTTTGTAAAGTGGAACCAGATCCTCGAGCGGCGCTCGCGAAATCACCACGCCAGCCGCGTGCCGGGAAGCGTCTCGCGCCATCCCCTCCAGTTTTTCCGCAACTTCCAGCACTTCTTTCAACCTGGGATCTTTACGTGCCGCTTCCTCAATGGCCGGAACTTGTTCCAGCGCGTCCTTCAATTTGACCGGTTGCGTGGGGAGCAACTTGGCGACGCGATCCACGTCGGCGAAGCTGATATCCAGCGCCCGGCCCACTTCTTTGATTGCTGCCCGGGCGCTCAGCGTTCCGAAGGTTACGATCTGAGCCACATTTTCGCGCCCATATTTTTCGGTGGCGTACTGGATCACGTCAGCGCGGCCTGCGGTGTGCAGATCGATTCCAAAATCCGGCATGCCGCCGCCAACTGGATTCAGAAACCGCTCGAAGTGCAAGCCATATTGCAGCGGATCGATGTCGGTGATCTGCATCGAGTAGCTAACCAGGCTGCCGGTCGCCGCCCCCCGGCCCGGACCCACCGGAATTCCTTGTGATTTCGCAAAGCGGACGAAGTCCCAAGCCATCAGGAAATATCCCGAGAACTTCCTCTGCTGAATCACCCGGATCTCGCGATCCAGGCGCTCTGAATATTCCGCCAGCGGATGCTTCAACGCACCCAAATCCTGCAAGGCTTCCAAGCGCGCTCGCCGCTGCTCGAATCCCTGCCGGGCTACTTGTTCGAAATAAGTGTCGATCGTCTGACCGGATGGGACATCGAAACGCGGGACCGGCTCAGCGACTTTTTCCAGGCTCACCTGGCAGCGCTCGGCGATTTGCCCGGTGCGATCCACTGCGTCTTCGAAGTCGCGGAACGTTGCCAGCATTTCGTCGCGCGTCTTGAGATAGAACTCCGGCTGCGCGAAGCGCAGGCGATGCGGATCGCTCAGCGTCTTGCCGGTCTGGATGCACAGCAGAATTTCGTGCGCTCGCGCGTCTTCCTTCCGCAGATAGTGCGTGTCGTTGGTGGCCACCAGCGGGATGCCTGTCTCTTTTGAGAGCTTGGCGAGTTGCGGGACCAAGACCTTGTCCTGATCCAGCCCGTGGTCCTGCAATTCCAGGAAGAAATTCTTCTTGCCGAAGAGATCCACGTAATCGTGCGCGAGTTTTTTGGCGTCCGCGTGACGCTCTTCGAGCAGCGCTTCGTTGATGTCGCCGCGCAGGCATCCCGAGAGCCCGATCAAGCCTTTGGAATGGCGCGCCAGCAGCTCTTTATCGATGCGCGGCTTGTAATAAAAGCCTTCCAGGTAACTTGCCGAGACCAGGCGCAGCAGGTTGCGATAGCCTTCCTGGTTTTCGCACAACAGCACCAGGTGATTGTTGCGGCCGGTATCGCTGCGCGCAGCGCGTCCTTGCGGGGAAACATAGACTTCACACCCGATCACCGGATGCACGCCCCGCGCTTTCGCCTGATTGTAGAATTCCACCGCGCCGAACAAATTTCCGTGGTCGGTGATCGCCACGGCGGGCATTTTTTGATGGACCACCAGATCCATCAACTGTCCGATTTCACAGGCTCCATCCAGCAGCGAATAATCGGTATGGCAGTGCAGGTGTACGAATGACATCTAGAAACCAGCGGGGGAGGACCGCTTTGATTGTAGCTTAGCCGTGGCGCACGCTCGTCGTGAAAAATCACCCGCTCCCTCACGGTCGGGGTACGGTTAACCTCCTTCCGAACCGCGACCGTAAGGGAGTCGGTGCTTTTCTACAACGAAAAAGCCACGTACACTCCACCCGTCACAGTTCCAAACGGCCGTCCACCACCCGCGGCAATCACGACATACTGCTTCCCATTGATTTCGTAAGTAGCAGGAGTGCCATTCCCTGCGAATGGCAATGTAGTCTCCCACAACAATTCGCCCGTCGCCTTATCGAACACGTGGAATTTCTTGTCGAAGCTTGTGGCGCCGATAAACACCAGGCCGCCTGCCGTAACAACCGGGCCGCCGTAATTTTCCGAGCCCGTGTTATGCAGACCCTGTGCGGCCAGCGCCGGATATTCGCCGAAGGGAATCTTCCACGCATACTCGCCGGTATTGAGGTTGATCGCATTCAACGTGCCCCACGGCGGCGCAACAGCTGGATATCCATCCGGATCCAGAAACCGGTGATATCCGGTGAAGCGATAGCGCATCGCGGGCGGCTCCGGTCCAGAGCTTGCCATCTCCTTGCCCTCGCCACCCAGAAGATAATCGATTAATGCGGATCGCTCGTCCTCTTTCAATCCGGAAAATCCGGGCATTCTTCCTTTGCCCTTTTGGATGGTGTCGGCGATCTCTTTCCGGCTGCGGCGGTCGCCCACATTGAGCAGCGACGGCGTGTCCGGCGGCGCACCCGCTCGATTGTCCCGATGGCAAATGCTGCACTGGCTCAAGTACACGCGTTGGCCGCCGGTCTGCGCGCCCGTGTTTTCCGCCAGCGCCCCGGTCCACGCCACATCGTTGGCATTAACGTAGATGATTCCGGATTCCGGATCCACGGCCTGGCCCCCCCACTCGGCCCCTCCGTCGAATCCTGGAAAAACCACCGTGTCTTTTCCAACGGTGAACGGAACAAATTGTCCTGCGCTGCGAAACGCGCGGAATTCCTGGAGCGCCCACTGGTGAATTTCCGGAGTCCGGTTGGTCAGCAGATCTTCGGTGAGAGCCTGCCGCGCAAATGGCGCCGGCTTGGTGGGAAGCGATTGCTCAGCGGCAGCGACTTCTCCAGGCACGTCGCTCGCCGGATATTTGCGCGACTCCAACGGAAACAGCGGATGCCCATTTGTGCGATCAAACAGGTAAACAAACCCCTGCTTGCTGGTTTGCGCGACGGCATCTACTTCTTTGCCATCGCGCTTCACGGTCAGCAGCACGGGCGGCGATGGAAAATCGCGATCCCAAATGTCGTGCTTGACGCCCTGAAAATGCCAGATCCGTTCGCCGGTCTTCGCATTCAATGCCAGCAGGCAATTGGCGAAAAGATTGTCGCCCATTCGATCGCCGCCGTAGAAATCGAACGCGGCCGATCCCGTGGGTACGTAAACAATTCCCCGGCGGACATCCACCGTCATCCCCGGCCAGTTGTTCGCGGCGCCGCTATGCTTCCATGCGTCCTTGGGCCAACTCTCCGCGCCGAACTCGCCCTCGTGCGGAATAGTATGGAACGACCAGCGCATTTTTCCCGTGCGAATATCAAACGCGCGAATGTCGCCCGGCGGCGCAGGCAGCGTCTCGGGCTCGCGCCCACCCACGATCAGCAAATCTTCATACACCACGCCGGGCGTCGTCAATGCGATGGAGTTTGATTCCGCCTCCCGGCCCAAACCTTCGTTCAAATTGATGCGTCCGCCGGTTCCAAAGGTCGGGATGGGCTTACCGGTTCCTGCATCCAACGCGTAGACAAAATTCATCACGCCCGCGAGAATGCGGCGGTCTTTTCCACCGGCCCAATAAACCAATCCGCGCGCCGGCTGGAAGCTTCCAACCCCGGAATCGAACTTCCAGAGCAGTTTCCCAGTAGCGGCGTCCACCGCAATCACTTTCTGTGACGGCGTGTAAGCATACATAACTCCAGCGACGATGATGGGACTGGTTTGCAGTCCACCTTTTTCGCCGGTGTCAAAGGTCCAGGCAACCTTTAGCTTCCGGACGTTCTCCCGATTGATTTGCTTGAGCGGAGAGTAGCGATTGTTTTCCGGCGCACCGCCATAGACGGGCCAATCGCGTTGTTTGAGCGAAGCCGGCAAAAACAGTTAGGCCGCAGATGAACGCGAATAAACGCTGAATGGCTTTTCTTATCGGCGTTCATTCGCGTTCATTCGCGGCCAATTCAATTCTCGGCCGGGATTTTCCATCGCCCCGTCTCAAACTCGAGATTGAAATTCTCGCCCAGGTACACTCGTCGAACTTCGGCATCCGCCCCCAGCGCTTCCGGCGTGCCCGCCCGGAAAATTTTCCCATTGTTGATGATGTACGCCCGATCTGTCACCGCCAGTGTCTCGCGCACGTTGTGGTCCGTCACCAGGATCCCGATACCCATGTTCTTCAGGTCGAAGATGATCCTTTGCAGCTCCAACACCTGAATCGGATCGATCCCGGAAAACGGTTCGTCCAGCAACAGAAAGCTCGGCTCGATTACCAACGACCGTGCGATCTCCACGCGACGCCGCTCCCCGCCCGATAGCGCGTAGCCTTTGTTGTGCCGCACGGTTTCGAGGCCAAGCTGTTCGATCAGCCGGTTCATCCGCTCGCGGCGCTCGCGCCCGCTCATGCGCAGCGTCTCGAGAATCGCCATCAGGTTGTCTTCCACCGTCAGCTTGCGGAACACCGAGGCTTCCTGCGGAAGATAGCTGATGCCGCGCCGCGCCCGCTGATACATCGGCATGGACGTGATCTCTTCCGAGCCCTCGCCGTCCGATACCAGCACGCGTCCGGAGTCCGGACTGATGAGCCCCACGATGATGTAGAAGGACGTGGTCTTCCCGGCCCCGTTCGGACCCAGCAATCCCACTACTTCGCCCTGCTTCACCCACAAAGAAACGTTGTCCACAACCTTGCGGCCGCGGTAACTCTTCGAGATTTCGGACGTTTGCAGGGTGCGCATTTCAGGGGTTTACTTCACCTTGCGGTGCAGAACACTCTTGGCGGGTTGAGCTTCTACTCCGTTCACCAGCAGCCTATCATCCTTGGAGAACCAGGTCAATTTCTCTCCCTGGGTGGTTCCCCGCAGGCTGTCCACGAACTTCGGACGGCCCCCGCTCAGCACCACTTTGTCGTCGTCCACAAAATATTCGGCGTGCTCGGATGTGCCGTCCCGGACGCGCCCGGGCGCGGGCGAATGAATCTGCACCTGGCCGTCTGCCACCGCGTGGTCCAGCGAAGAATCGTTACTATCGTTTCGCAGGAACGCCCGAATCTCCTTAGCCTTCACATCCATGTTCGAGCGCTGCAACACGGCGCCGCCGGTGTACTCGGCAATGCGCTTATTGTCGTCATAGGACAGCTCGGGCGCCTTCACAATAGTAAACACCCGCGGCGCCGGATTGGTTGCGGGTTTCTTCGGATCCTTCTCTTTCGATTTGTCGTCATCCTGAGCTTTGTCCAGTAGCTGGCTCACCACGTGCCCGTGCGCTTTGAGCAAAGAATTATCGCGGTCGATCTCCACCACGTCGCCTTCCAACCGGTTCGCGCCCTGCCACAGCACAGCGTTCCCTTCGTACCGGATTTGCGGGTTGTTATCTTTCGAAATCATTTTCTTCGCCCGAGCGTGCAGCGGCTCGTCTTCCGCCAGCATGCCGCCCCCCGAATCACTTTTCGCTTCCTTGGCTTCCTTGGCTCCCTTGGCTTCCTTGGCTTCTTTGGCTTCCTTGTCTTCTTTCTTATCCGGCATTCGCGTGGAGCTCACGTTGCCCTCCGCCGTAAAATCGCCGGAGTTTTGATCCATGAGAATCTTGTCGGCATCGGCCGAGCCCTTGCCGTCCCAAATGCGCGCCTTGCCGTTGAGATCGATCCGGTTGTTCTGTTGATCCAGAAATGCCCGGTCCGCACGCGCTTTCCGGTCTCCGGACTCGTAGCGAAAATCGCCCGTCTGCTCCAGTTTGTCGAGTTGAGAAGAGTTCGGAAGGAACGTCGCGAACATCTCCTTGCTCCAGGTCAACGAGGGCGCGGGCGCTTCCTTCGCGTCGGGCGGCTTGGGCTTTACGGTTTTCGTCGTAACTGCGTTGGATCGGAACGATTGGATCTGGTTCTTCGGTCCATAGACGATCGCAATCCGCTCGCCGTTCATCCAGCGGTGCGATTGCTCCGGACGATTGGGAATAAACTCCAGCGCCCCCGGCGACTGAGTTTCCACCGACGCGATCTCCTGGCCCCCCTCCCGCATCTTGGTCAAAATAACATCGCTCTTCAAGATCCGCGTTTCCGCTGGATCCACTCCCGGCTTGGTTACCGGCTTCGATTCCACCGTGGCGTGTCCCATCGCCACCGCCGTCTGCAGGATGCTATCCGCCGTTGTGGTATCGAAATCCATCGTCACGCGGTCCGCCGCCATGGTTGTAATGGAAGTATCGGCGGTGGAAACCAGCTTCGCCTGGTCCACTCCGGTGATCTTGGTGATTTGATTGTCGTCGTTGAAATCGATGGTCAGATGTTCCGCGGCGTATTCCAGATTGCGCTGCGGACGCCGATCCGTACCACGCGCCTGCGTTGTCTCCACCAGCTTGATTTGGCCATGATCCAGCGTCACCACAGCGGGGCCGGCATTCAGCGTCATCGTATCGCGCGTGAGCCGCGACCACGGACTCAGCAGAACCTTCGATTCCCGTTCGCTGTAAGTCACTTGTCCGGCTTCGATCTTCATTGGCACCGATTTCGGATTCGTGCCGCGCCAGATCATCTCCACTTGACTGCGCATTTCCAACTGACCCGTCGAAGGATCGTAATTCGCGCCCACCGCATGGCCTTCCCCGCGGTCGAACTGAAAGGTCGCTAACCGGTCAGTGGACGCTTTGCCGGTCTTGATCTCCACGTGCACGCCGGAGGATTTGATCGCCATCAATTTTCCGCTCGGGGCTAACGGCTTATCCAACGGCACCTTCAGCGTGATCTCCACTTCGCCTTCCGAATAGAGCATCCCCGAGTTCAAATCCGTTTCCGCCTTGGCGCTGGTTACGTGGTTATACTCTTTGCCGTCTTTGTCCTGAATGTCCAGCGTCACGCCCGACAGATATTGCTTGCCTTCCACTTCACGCAAATCGTCCGCCTTCACGGTAACCACGGTTTTCTGGTTCGATGTGTGAGTGTAGGTAAAAGAATGCGTTTGCCCGAGGGTGCCGGGAGGAAGCTCGGCGGGTTTCGCGAGTGCCGTGCTGGCGCGCAGTTTCAATCGCGCATAGTAAGTGGTGCCCAAGCCGCCCAGAATTGCCAGAATGGCTACGAGGAGCAAAAGCCGGGCGTGTCGCATCGATACTTCCAGCATATCTGAACAAGAAAAATGGGGACACCGGTACCTGTCCCCAGGCCAGCCGCTCCCAACCGCGAAGGAAAATTCGCAGTGGACAGGTACAGGTGTCTCCATTTTTCTTATCTACAATAATATTTACATTGTAATCAATAACTTACACCAAAATATTGTCACTCCTCGGCCGACTCTGCTAATATGATTGAGGCGTACGTGATACCGTCCGCCAGTCAGCAAAAACTAATCAACATTCAAGCTAGGAGGTTCCAAGTATGAATATTCGACCGCTCTATGACCGCGTGGTGGTGAAACGGATCGAGGAGAAAGAGAACAAGATCGGTGGGTTGTTCATTCCCGATTCGGCCAAAGAAAAGCCGCAGGAAGGCGAAGTAGTGGCCGTTGGGAAAGGCAAGCGCCTGGAAGATGGAAAGCTGGTTGCCCTCGACGTGCAAAAAGGCGACCGCATCCTGTTCGGTAAGTATTCCGGCAGCGAAATCCGTCTGGATGGCGAAGAGTACATGATCATGCGCGAGGATGAGATCCTCGGAATTTTGGAAGGCGCTACCAAGTCCGCGAAGGTAGCGTAAGCTTCGACATTTTTTGTGTTTTTTTGACTACTAAGGAGAAATAGGAATGCCAGCAAAACAGATTGTATATAGCGAAAATTCCCGCCAGGCGATTCTGCGCGGCGTCAACCAGTTGGCTGACGCGGTGAAAGTAACGCTTGGTCCCCGTGGCCGCAATGTGGTTCTAGAGAAAAAGTTCGGCGGCCCAACCATCACCAAGGACGGCGTCACCGTTGCCAAGGAAATCGAACTGAGAGATCCGCTGGAGAACATGGGCGCGCAGATGGTGCGCGAAGTTGCTTCGAAGACCTCCGACACCGCGGGCGACGGCACCACCACCGCAACTATTTTGGCCCAGGCGATCTTCCGCGAAGGCGTGAAGGCTGTGGCCGCGGGTGCGAACCCGATGGCTCTGAAGCGCGGCGTGGAAAAGGCCGTGGAAGTGATCGTCGAGGATGTGAAGAAGCTCTCGAAGCCGGTTTCAGGCGAAATGATCGCCCAGGTCGGCACCATTTCCGCGAACGGCGACACCACCATCGGCAACATCATCGCCGAAGCGATGAAGAAGGTCGGTAAGGACGGCGTCATCACTGTGGAAGAGTCGCGCACCATGGTCACCGAGCTCCAGACCGTGGACGGCATGCAGTTCGATCGCGGCTATCTCTCGCCCTACTTCATTTCCGATCCCGACCGCATGGAATGCGTGCTCGAAGATCCCTACATCCTGATCCACGAAAAGAAGATCAGCAACATGAAGGACCTTCTGCCGCTGCTTGAGCAGATTGCCCGCGCCGGAAAGCCGCTGCTGGTAATCGCCGAGGAAGTGGAAGGCGAAGCGCTGGCCACTCTCGTGGTCAACAAGCTGCGCGGCACGTTGAATGCTTGCGCCGTGAAAGCTCCGGGCTTCGGCGATCGCCGCAAAGCGATGCTCGAAGACATCGGCGTCCTGACCGGCGGCCAGGCCATCTTCGAAGAAACCGGAATCAAGCTGGAAGGCGTGCAGTTGAAGGATCTCGGCCGCGCCAAGCGCGTGACTGTGGACAAAGACAACACCACCATCGTGGATGGCGGCGGCAGCCAGAAGGCGATTGAAGCGCGGATTAAGCAGTTGCGCGCGCAGATCGACGAAACCACCAGCGATTACGATCGCGAGAAGCTGCAAGAGCGGTTGGCCAAGCTGGCCGGCGGCGTTGCGGTGATCAAAGTCGGCGCAGCCACTGAGACCGAAATGAAAGAGAAGAAGGCTCGTGTGGAAGATGCGCTGCATGCAACTCGCGCGGCTGTGGAAGAAGGCATCGTTCCCGGCGGCGGCGTGGCGTTGTTGCGCGCTGTCAAGTCGCTCGACGGCTTGAAAGTTGCTGATGACGAGCAGATCGGCGTGAACATCGTGAAGCGCGCCGCGGAAGAACCGGTTCGCCAGATTGTGGGCAACGCCGGCTATGAAGGCGCCATCGTGATCGAGAAGATCCGCGCCAACAGCGATCCCAACTACGGCTTCAACGCTGCGACCGCGCAGTACGAAGACCTGGTGAAGTCGGGCGTAATCGATCCGACCAAGGTAACTCGCTCGGCTCTGCAGAACGCGTCGTCCATCGCGGCTCTGATGCTCACCACCGAAGCCATGATCGCGGAGATCCCGGAGAAGAAGGCAGCTCCGGCTCCCGGCGGCGGTCCGCACGGGCCGGATATGGATTACTAAACAGAATTCCAGTAATTCAGGAATTCAAGAAGTCAGAATGTGGAGTGCCCGCCCTTCGGGGCGGGCTTTTCTATTTGGTAACGCGCCGGTTCCACTCAAAGAGCACCACGCCGGCCGCTACAGAAACGTTCAGCGACGAAATTGCGCCTGCCATCGGAATCCGCACCAGAACATCGCAATGTTTTTTCACCAGTTGATGCAGCCCTTGTCCCTCGCCGCCTAGCACGATCACGGTCGGAGCCGCGTAATCGGTTTCGCTGTACAGGTCCTTCGCGCGTTCATCCACGCCATAAATCCAGAACCCTCGGCCTTTCAGCGTTTCGAGCGTCTGGCTCACGTTGCCGATACGAACCACCGGCAAATGTTCCAGCGCGCCCGCCGCGGCTTTCGCGACGACCTCGGTAAGTCCGGCTGCGCGCCGATCCGGAACCAGCACTGCGGCGGCGCCCGCGGCGTGCGCGGTGCGGATGATGGCGCCCAGGTTGTGCGGATCTTCCACGCCATCCAGCAGCACCAGCAATTTTGCGCCGGCCGCCACCGTATCGAGTTCGGCGTAACGCTGCGCCGCGCCGAACCCGAGCACTCCCTGATGCGCCGCGCTATTCGAAGCGCGGTCCAGTGCTTCTCTCGGCTCAAACCGCACCGGCACTGCGCGCTGGCGCGCCAGCTCGATAATCTCCTGCAGCCGTGGACCTCCCGCGCCGCGCGCGATCAGAATCCGGTCCAGATTTCGTCCCGCTTGCAACGCTTCACGCACCGGGTGGATTCCCGCCAACACGCTGCTTGCGCCCCGTTCCTGTTTCGTAACTGCCTCCTCTTGTCACGCTCCCCTGCGGTCGCGGCTCGGAACGGAAAGAGTGTTACCGAGCCGCGACCGCAAGGGAGCGTTACAGTCTACCACGCACTTTTCAAACATCTGATAGAATCCCAGTATGCTCGAAGCCGCGCTAGAAGAACGCCGCCCAGAGATTCCGGACAAGCTTTATTTTCGCATCGGCGAAGTAAGCCGTCTGGCGGGCATCAAACCTTACGTTCTGCGCTTCTGGGAAACGGAGTTCTCTTCGCTCGGTCCGAAGAAGTCCGGCAAGGGCCATCGGCTGTATCGGCGCAAAGATGTGGAGTTGGTGCTGGAGATCAAGCGCCTGCTTTACGAGAAGCGCTACACCATCGAAGGCGCGCGCAAATATCTGGATACACGCACGCGCGATGCCGCCCCACGATCCACCGATGGCGTAGCGAAAAAAACCGGCCGCTCGCAGGGCGACTTGTTCCGCGATCCCACGCCGGCGTTGCAGCAGATTCGCAAGGAACTCGCCGAACTGCTGGAAATTCTTCAATAGCCGCAGGCTGTTCCTCGGCTTTCATCGCTTCTCACATTCACCCCTGCCAAGCCGATAAGAAAAGTGGGCAATCCCATGATCCGGCTCACTCGCATCAACCATGTTCCGTTGGTTCTGAACGCGGATTTAATTGAACACATTGAGATTACGCCGGATACCGTGATTGCCATGACCAGCGGTCAGAAATTCATGGTGCTGGAGTCCGCCGACGTGGTGATCGAAAGAGTGCTTGAATTCCGGCGCGCGATTCTGGAGCGCAATCGGCCGGAAGTGGTACCAACCCAGGACCGGCCGGACCAGGACGAAGTGGCGTAGACGCGTCACGCCGGACAAGATAGCGGACAAGATGGCGGACAAGATTGAGCAACCAAGAAACGAGGGCGGCAAGGCCAAGCCCGCATCAGCGAAACAATCCGGCTCGCGTCTTGACCTGGCAAGTATCGGCGGAATCATTCTCGCGGTGGGTGGAATTGTCGGCGGTCTGATCCTGGAAGGCGGCAGAATCAAAGACATCTCCCAGGTCACTGCAGCCATCATTGTGCTGGGCGGGACCCTGGGCGCCGTCATGGTAAGCACTCCCCTGTCGGTGCTCAAAGGCGCCGTGCTGCGACTGATTCACGTGTTCCTGGATCAGACGCAGCCGCCCGACGCCGCCATCGAAGAACTGATCGGATTCGCCACCAAAGCCCGCAAGAATGGGTTGGTATCGCTCGAAAGCGAATCCATGGCGATTCAGGATCCGTTCTTGAAAAAAGCGCTGACACTCGCCGTGGACGGCACCGATCTGCAAGAGATCCGCAACATGATGCAACTCGATATGGATATCAGCGACAGCCGGGCGCAAGCCGAAGCCCAGGTGTTCGAATGCGGCGGCGGCTACTCGCCCACCATCGGAATCATTGGCGCCGTCATGGGCTTGATCCAGGTAATGAAGAACCTGGCGAACATCGAAGAAGTGGGACACGGAATCGCCGTGGCTTTCGTAGCCACTGTCTACGGAGTGGCGCTCGCGAACGTCTTGCTGCTGCCTGCCGCCGCCAAAATCAAATCCCGAATCGAGCGCGACACGGAGCTGAAAGAACTGAAACTCGAAGGAGTGATCGCCATCGTGGAAGGCTTGAACCCGAAATTGATCCGCAGCAAATTGGAGGCCTATCGATACGACACCCCAGCGTCCGCCAAAGAAAGCAAGGGGAAAAAGACAGTAGCCGCGCCTGCCGCCGCAAGAGCTGAGTGAAACGAACTACCACACCATGCCCCGTAAAAAACAGGAGAAGCACCCCAACCACGAACGCTGGCTGGTCTCTTATGCCGATTTCATCACTCTGCTGTTTGCCTTCTTCGTGCTGATGTTTGCCACCTCCCACATGGACAAGGTCAAGGCGCAAGCCGTCTCCGATTCGGTGAAGAAGGCGCTGGACGGAGAACCAATGTTCAACGGCCTGGTCCAGGTGATCCTGGGCGGAACCACCAATCGTGCCGGCGCCGGCAACGCACAAAAGAAAGGGCCCGGCGGCGACCAGCGGCTCGCCAAACCGGTAGACAAAATACCACCGCTGGCGGTGGACCTCTCCACCTCGCTCGCGGTCTTGACCAGGCAACTGGCGCCGGAAATCAAGGCCGGCAAGCTGCAAATCAGCATGGCCCCGCGCGGCTTGGTGATCAGCTTCACGCAAGCTGCGCTGTTTCCATCCGGCGAGGACGTAATCGCGAAGGACACCTTTCCCAGCATTGACACCATTGCGGTAGCCATGCGAAAGATCCCCAATCCGGCCCGGATGGAAGGCCACACCGATGCCATTCCAATCCACAATCCGCGCTTCCGCAGCAACTGGGAACTTTCGGCCGCGCGCAGCATCGCGCTGCTCGAGGCGCTCATCAGCTTCGGCGTGGATAAAGCCCGGCTCTCCATTGGCGGCTACGCGGACACCAACCCGGTGGACAACAACGACACCGAAGCAGGCCGCGCGAAGAACCGCCGCGTGGATATTATCATCCTGAGCGCTACGGGATTGAAGGGGGAGCCGGAGAAGACCCGCTAGATCTCAGCGGCCCCAATCCGCCAACTGCTGCAAAATCTGCTGCGCCGCCTTCTGCCCCGCACTCTTCTTGGACAGGCCTTCAGCCCGGCTCACCCAATCCCGCCCCACTCGCACTTCCACCAGAAAAGTCTTGGCGTGCTCCGGGCCATGCTCCTCCACAATCGCGTAGCGCGGCTGCGGCAGCTTCAAGGCCTGCGCCATCTCCTGCAACGCGCTCTTGTGATCGGTGAGTTGCGCTCCCTCCTCCGGCAAATGGGCTTCGCCCACGATGTGCTGAACCACAAAAGAGCGCACCGGTTCTACGCCCGCATCCAGGTACAAGGCGGCAATCAAAGCCTCCAGCGCGTTTGCCAGCAGCGCCTTTTTCTCCCGGCCGCCGCTCATCTCCTCCCCACGCCCCAGCAGCAGATGATGTCCCAACTGAAGCCGCAGCGCCACTTGATGCAGATGCGATGCGCTCACCAGATGTGCCTTCAGCTTCGACAGGCGGCCTTCCGGAAAAGCAGGATGCTGCGCAACCAACGCCTCGCTTACCAGGAAACCCAGGATCGCGTCACCCAGAAACTCGAACTGCTCGTTGTCGGTGGCGGGATCCTCGATGCTCTTCTCGTAGACCCTCGACTTGTGCGTCAACGCGCGCTCCAGCAGTTCCCGGTTTTTGAAGGGATGCCCGAGAACAGCCTCGAGTACTTCCAGGTGTTCGCTCATGTCCGGCCGTGGACCGGTTTACTGAGCGCCAGGGGGCTTCGATCCGGCGCCTTTCCGCTTCGCCACCTCAGCTTTCTTCGCCTCCGCTACCGATTTGACTTGCGGATTCACGTCAGGCGTGTTGATGGCTTTGTCGAAAGCTTGGGTCGCTTCATCCAACTTGCCGGAATCTTCATAGGCCTGGCCCAACCGCACCCACGTCGCCGGATCCGGAGTCGCCTGCACCTCCAGAGCCTTCTTGTAGTCCGCGATCGAGTCGTCGAATTTCTTGCGCATCAAAGCAGTCTGGCCCAATGCTTCGTACGCCTGCGCCTGCATATCTTTCCTGGCGCCTTCCCACTGCTGATCCGGGATGTCCGGCCGCGGCTTCGGCATGGTCTTGGCGGCCTCCAACGCGGCAGTGGCGTACTTGTCGGCCTTGGCGAGTTTCTCTTCTTTATCCAGATCGAATTCGCGAACGTGACGGGCGGTTTCGCCGGCCAGCGTCACCAGCGCGAACGCGTTCTTGGGATCGGCTTCGAGCAACCGCTCGCCGTAGAAAACCACTTGAGCGAAGTCGCGCTTGCGCTGCTCAAGCTGCATAGCGTCTTCGAGCAGAACAATCTTAAATTCGGTGTCCACAAAGTTGGTGAGCACATTCTCAATGGCCTTAATCCGCGCGTCCGGATCGGATGCGGCTTGCCAGGCTTGCAGGGCTTCCAGTTCCTTCTGCGTCTTCGGCGCCGGGCCTTTCTGCGCCCAAAGTGTGGAACCGAGCGCAATCAAAATGCCGCACAGCGGCAACAGGCAGTTAATTTTCTTCGTCATTCTCACTCCTGAGTAGCGAAATTTTCACCGCGCGAAAATCGCGGGCTACTTGTCTTTATGGAAGGGCTGCGCAAGCCCCTTCTCGGCGGCGGACTTAACTGAAGCAGGCGCGCCATCGATAGCCAGCGCCGAGCGATAATTCTTCTCGGCCTGTTCGCGATCGCCGGCGGCGTCCGCCAGCCTGCCCAGGTATAAATAGGCCCACGACATCGTCTCCTTGTCGGGGGAAACCTCCAACGTCTTCTGAAACAGTTTCTCGGCCAGCTCGGGATCTTTTTGCAAAGCCGCGATTCTCGCCAATCCATAATACGCCTTCGCGTGCAGTTCGGCAGCCGACCCTTGCTCCAACACGCGCAGGTAATTTTTCCGCGCGCTATCCAGATCCCGCTTGCTGTAAAATTCGTCGGCTTCCTGCAATGTCTTGGCCGCGCCCGTGAGCGCCGGTTCCGGCGGCGGTCGTACGTGCTTGGCTTTCTTTACGGCGGCTTCTTTGGCGAATTGTACACGTTCCAGCCGTTTGTCTTCGGCCGCCAGGTCGATCAGGCCTACCAGGTCCACGAAATAAAACCGCATGGACTCCACTTGCTTTTCGTATGCTTGCAGGCCGTCCGTGAAAGCTGGCGTCAGCACAAAGCCCTCACTCAAGTCTCTACTGGCAAGCGCTTGGCGATTCTCGGCGCCATGCGCGAGACGGATTTCCACTGCCTTGATTAGACATTCGGAGGAGAACAACAGGAAGTCGTCCTTATAGGCATCGTCCAGCGCGGGCGCGGGCGCCGCAAAATCAGCCAGTGGCTTCAACCGGCTTAACTGCTCGAAATGGCGTAGCGCGAGCGGATCCAGCAAATAATGCAGGTACGCATGCCGGATCTCCTCAATCTGCGGCTCGGGCGAAGGAGTCACCACTACGAAATAATCGTCCTTGTAGCTTCGCGTTTGAATCTGATTCGGAGCGGCTAGCAGATCCACGTAAATCTGGAAACGCCGCCCAAAGAAGCCGCTGGTGGGATTTCGCAAGTAAGCGTTGGCTTCCAGCAGCGCCTTCGCCACGCCGCTGTGATTCGTAGCGATCATGTTCCCGTACGCGGCTTGCGACCGTTTCCAGAGCTCGGCGATATTGGCTTCTTGGTAAAAGCGGACGATCAGCGGATTGAGACCCTCCAGCTTCTGAACGTCGCGCGGGATCTCCTCCGGTTTCAGACGATATTCAAAACTGGGCGGCCCATCCAAGGTGAGCGCGAATGAGATGTACTGGCTCAGCTCGGCGTCCGTATTGGCCTGCTTGTGCGCTGCATAAAATTTCTTCAGCGCCTCCACCGAATCCAGATGTTTTGCCGCGATGATGTCGCGTACCTGTTTCCGGATGGGCGCGTTGGCGGCGGAATCGAGATCGGCGTCGTAGCCGGCTGCGTTAATTGCAGCAAGAACGGTGAACAGAGTCTCGCTGCCGTCCAACTGGCCTTCCTGGGCCACGCGCGGCGGCGCCGGCTGAGCGAACGCAACAGCGGATAGGGTGATGAGTAAGAGGGGACGAATCAAGAGCTGCCTGCCCTATATTGTAGCGGGACTGGGGGCTCGGGACTCGGGGCTGAGGGTTGGTCGCTAGTTGCTCGTCGCTGGTGAGCGATGAGGCCGTCGATCTGCTTAGTCCTGCGTCCGGGACTCGACGTTCACTACTTGCCCATTGTCCAGCCGAACCGTACCAAGCTGCTTGCCCTTGGACCAATACTGGCAAATCTCCAGCAAGTGTCCATCGTCACCCGGAATTGTGACTTTGGATTCCGGTTGGCCGAGCTTGGAGATCACATCTTGCCCGCTTGCGCCCACCTGGATAGTGGCGAACTCTTCCGCCGTCGGTTCCGGACGTACCGGCTCAGGAACATACGCGGATATTGGAGCCGTCGGTGTAACAGCCGCATATTCCCCTGCGCTCCGTCGCGCTGAGAACCCACCGTGCCGCGTGGGTGCGGAGCCACCACCCAAGGATGGCAGTTCGCCGCCGCCACTCTGAGGCGCCAGTTGGACCGGCGCCGCCTCCGGCCTATCGGGGGATTTGGTGATGACTGGCGCGCTCGCGGCTTTCTTGGCGCTCGCGTCCGTCTGCCCAAAAATCTTGGTGATCGCGTTGCTCAACGGCTTTCCCGCGGCAGTTCCGATGGTGGCGCCGGATGCAGCGGCGGCATGTTCCGCCAAGCTCTGCGCCTGAACGCCGGCGACCAACAATAAACTTCCAAATAAAGCAAGCGAACGCATGGATTTCTCCCTCTATTGGCATCCTAAAGGCTGATGGCATTCCGCACCAGCGGGGAAAGGCCTTAGTACGCAGCAGAAAAAGGTACTGCTTACGTAGTAGGGCGGAGAGCGTTACCGAACCGCGACCGTCAGGGAGTCGGTGCCTTTGCCGATTTTTTCACAGGCGCCTGTCACCGCATTTGCCTGGCTGCAACATGTCCACCACGGGCCGGCAAGGGACGGACAGGAAAATTTTCCCCCGTCTCAGTATGCTAGAAGCTTGTGACAGAATTTGACGTGGTTGGAGTCGGCCTCAACGCCACCGATACTTTAATCCTGCTCTCTCACTTTCCGGCGTATGCCGGGAAGGTGGCGTTCGAGCGGGAGATCCTGAGTCCTGGCGGCCAGGTGGCCAGCGCCATGGTGACCTGCGCGAAGCTGGGGCTGCGAGTCAAATATATCGGAACCGTGGGCGACGACGAACGCGGCCGCATCCAGCTCGCGAGTTTGAAGGACAGCGGCATCAACCTGGACGATCTTGAGGTCCGGAAAAATTGCCCGAACCAGACCGCTTACATATTAATAGACCAAACCACCGGCGAGCGGACCGTTCTGTGGCAGCGCGCGGAGTGTCTCAGGCTTGAGCCTGCAAGCATCACGACGGAAAAAATCGCCAGCGCTCGGATGTTGCATATCGACGCGCACGACACCCCCGCGGTGGCTCGCGCAGCCGAGATCGCGCATCAGCACCACATCCCGGTCACCGTGGACGTCGACACCATCTATCACGGGTTTGACCGCGTGCTTCCGCTGGTGGATTACCTGGTTGCCAGTTCCGAGTTCCCCGTGCAATGGACCCACGAACGCGACCCGTTTCGCGCGCTCGAAATGATCCAGGAGGAATACCACATCCCGGTGGCGGCCATGACGCTCGGCGCCTTGGGCGCGCTGGCCCGGATGCACGGCCGCTTCATTTATTCGCCCGCTTTTGTAGTCAACTGCGCCGACACCACCGGTGCGGGCGACGTGTTTCACGGCGCGTTTTGTTATGCTGTTCTCCAGAACATGCCCCTGCGGGAATCGCTCGAGTTCTCGAATGCAATGGCGGCGTTGAATTGCACCGCCCTGGGCGCCCGCGGCCGCATCGCGGCCGTTGAAGAAGCGCGCGCTCTCATGGGCCGGGGCGAACGGCGTGCGCATCAAGACTACGAGCAGTACCGCTAGGATGCCCACCGCGATATTCCCTGGTGAATTCTGGAAACTGTGGGGCGGACCCCCCGGTCCGCGCGGGTCCCCCCGGACCCGCTCTTCTTCGCAGTGCGCTCAGGAACGAGGGGTCCGCCCCACGAGGACTCACGCATGATTCCCCTGCGGTCCTCCGAGCGCCACTACACTCCCTCTACCGTCACGCTGCTGCTGATCGTGGTCAACATACTGGTGTGGTTGTACGAGGTCAGCCTGGGCAGTGGCCGGCAGTTGAATCACTTCATCGAGACCTATGGCATCGTGCCGGATCGCCTGCACGCTGCGTCTATTATCACTTCCATGTTCATCCACGGCGGCTGGTTTCACATCCTGGGGAACATGTGGTTCCTCTGGATTTTTGGCCGCGGCGTGGAGGACATTCTGGGCCATGCGAAATATCTCTTCTTCTATTTTGCTTGTGGGATCGCGGCCGGCTTGATTCACATTGTGGTGAATGCAAATTCCCCGGTTCCAACTGTGGGCGCGAGCGGGGCCATTGCCGGAGTGATGGGAGCTTATCTGATCAAGTTCCCGCGCGCCCGCATCGTGACCCTGGTGGTCATCGTTTTCTTTATCACCACTGTCGATATCCCGGCTGCATTTCTACTGCTGTACTGGTTTGCCATTCAGTTCTTCAGCGGTGTTGGATCGCTCGGATACTCGCAGGCCTCCAGCGGCGATGTGGCTTGGTTCGCGCACATCGGCGGATTCCTGGCCGGCATGGGATTGGCGGTGCTGCTGGCGCCCCGGCAGCCGCGCTACCAACAGTGGTCCTGAAATGTTTCAACAGGTGAACTTGGCCTCGGCCGGCATCGAGAGGCCCCTAGACATTCTGGCGATTGCCGCGCATCCCGACGACGTGGAACAAACCTGCGGCGGCACCCTGATCCGCATGGCTGAGATGGGCTATCGCACCGGCGTGCTGGATCTCACCGCCGGCGACATGGGCAGCCGCGGAACGCCGGAGATCCGGCTCGTCGAATCCGACGCCGCCGCTTGCCACATGCGGCTCGCTTGGCGCGGAAATATGCGCTTGCCCGACGCGCGGCTGGAGAACACCGTGAGTGTCCGGATGAGCCTGGCGGCCGAGATCCGCGCGCTGCGCCCGCGCGTAGTGATTCTTCCTTATTGGGAAGCGCGCCATCCGGATCACTATCGCGCCTCGGAAATCGGTTTCGAAGCATGCTTCCTGGCCGGTTTGAAAAAGTTGGATGAAGAAACCGATCCGCATCGTCCAGCGAAGATTCTCTATTCGTCGCTGTACGCCAACGTCACGCCATCCTTCGTGGTGGACATCTCCGCGCAGTTCGAGCGGCGCATGTCCGCTCTCTTCGCCTATGACTCGCAATACGGCGAAGTTGCCGACGCCGCCGATCTGTTTCCAAAACAGCAGGAAATCCGCGAGCGCCTGGGCGCCATCGCCCGCTTCTACGGCAACCTGATCGGCGTCAAGTACGGCGAGCCGTTCGTGATCAAGGAAGCCATGCGCGTGGACGACATCACCGCCATGGGCGTCCGCAGCCTGTAAAACCGAACCGCAACCGCGAGGGAGTGACCATGGGCCGGCGGCCCACCAAAGCTGAGGAAGACGCTTGAAAAACCAAATCACCGGTCGCTCACGCTCGCGGCTCGGAATGAGATCCCTCGTTGCCGAGCCGCGACCGTGAGGGAGTCGGTGCCGTTGTTTTCAAACACGGACCAGCGTCTTCAAGGGAGTGACCGTGGGCCTGCTGGCCCACCAAAGATGAGGAAGACGCTTGAATGTATTAATGGTTGGCAGGCGGAAGCGGAAGCGCCTGCCAACTCTTGAGCCAGGTTGACGTCTTCAAGGGAATGACCATGGGCCTGCGGCCCACCAAAGCTGATGAAGACGCCAAGTGGGGCGGACCCCCTGGTCCGCGCGGGTCCCCCTGGACCCGCTCTTCGGGATTTCGTATTTCCTCAGCAGGCCGACGAGGGCGTCGGCCGCGGACCAGGGGGTCCGCCCCACTTGACGTTTTCAAGGGAGCGCTGTGCCTCAAACCTTCCGCCCCAAATGTATTTGACGATCCAGCGGCCAAACACGCCTGACGAGCCGTTGAGTTCGCCGCCGGTGGCCGCTACTTTAGCGCCGAAGTATGCGGGCGCCTCTTTCAAACGAAAAGCGCTGTATATACAGAATTGGATCACCGGCTACAACGGAATGTTCCCATGCTTCTTGCGCGGCATGCTGTCCACTTTATTCGCCAACATTCGCAGCGCGCGGATTACTTTCGGACGCGTCTCGCGCGGTTCGATCACGTCGTCGATAAACCCGCGCTCGGCCGCTACGAACGGATTGGCGAAACGATCCTGGAACTCCTCGATCTTCTGCTTGCGCGCGGCCGCTTTGTCCTCTGCCGCGGCTAGCTCGCGGCGGTATACGATATTCACCGCGCCCTCGGCGCCCATCACCGCGATCTCCGCCGTCGGATAAGCGAAATTCACGTCCGTCCGCAGATGCTTCGATCCCATCACGCAGTATGCGCCGCCGTAGGCTTTGCGCGTGATCACGGTGATCTTCGGGACGGTCGCTTCCGCATAAGCATACAAAAGTTTCGCGCCGTGGCGGATGATCCCGCCGAACTCCTGTTCGGTGCCCGGCAGAAATCCCGGCACATCTTCGAATGTCAGAATCGGAATGTTGAAGGCGTCGCAAAAACGCACGAAACGCGCGCCCTTCACCGACGAATTGATGTCCAGGCATCCAGCCAGAAACGCCGGCTGATTGGCCACGATCCCAATGCTGCGCCCATCCATGCGCGCGAAGCCCACCACGATGTTCCGCGCCCAGTGTTCGTGGATTTCGAAGAATTCGCCATCATCCACCACGCGATGAATGATGTCCTTGATGTCGTAGGGCAGATTCGATTCGGCGGGCACCACCGTGTCGAGCGCGGGATCCACGCGGTCAATCGGATCATTCGAACTTCGCGACGGCGCATCGTCGCGATTATTCTGCGGCAGGTAAGAGAACAACGTGCGGATCATCCGCAGGCACTCGGCATCGTCGGGTGCCAGGAAATGCGCCACGCCGCTGATGGAATTGTGAGTCTCGGCGCCGCCCAGTTTCTCTTTGGTCACGTCTTCGTGCGTCACCGTCTTGATTACATCCGGACCGGTAACGAACATGTGGCTGGTGTGTCCCACCATAAAGACGAAATCCGTCAGTGCGGGTGAGTATACAGCGCCTCCCGCGCACGGCCCCATGATCGCGGAAATTTGCGGGATCACACCACTCGCCAGCGTATTGCGCAGGAAGATATCGGCGTAACCGGCGAGCGACAACACGCCTTCCTGGATGCGCGCCCCGCCCGAATCGTTCAGGCCAATCACGGGCGCGCCGGTTTTGAGCGCGAGATCCATGATCTTGCAGATTTTTTCCGCGTTGGCTTCCGAAAGCGAGCCGCCAAAAACGGTAAAATCCTGAGCGAACACGTACGCCGGCCTTCCGTGGATGCGGCCGTAGCCGGTGATGAAGCCATCGCCATCGATCACCTGCTCGTCCATGCCAAATTCGCGCGAACGATGCCGCACCAGCTTGTCCATCTCTTCGAACGTGCCTTCGTCCAGCAACAGATCGATGCGCTCGCGCGCCAGCAACTTCCCCTCCTGATGCTGCCGCTCGATGCGCGCCTCTCCCCCGCCCGCATCGGCATTGGCGTGACGGCGGCGAACTTCAGCGAATCGATCGATGGACATTAGGTTTAGAATACAACGCGAGAATTCAGAAGCCTGAATTCAGAATTCAGAAGGAGGAACGCGGCGCAGCGCCGCAACCATTATTTCTTGACTTCTTGACTCCCTTGGATTCTTGAATTCTATTCCGCATAGTATCCCGTCCGCGCTCTCAGCTCCGCCAGCGGATACTTCTTCCGCCCGGCATCCGTGAGCGTCACGGCGACGTGCCGGAACAATCCAGGTGTGGATGACGGCGCGTGATACGCCAGCATGTACCGGCTGCGAATGCGCTCGATCATTTCGTTGAAAGATTGATCCGCGCGCTCCGCCTTCACCCACTCGCCACCCGTGTCATCAGAGAGATGCATCACATTGGATGGCGTTTGATCCGGATTCGGAAACATACTGGGCGTAGGCGGCCGAGGCTCGATCGCGTGCCCTGTCACAATCGCGTTAAACACCGTGTCGGCCTTGTTGAGCTCGCGGATGACTTGTCCGTCGGTCAATTGAAAATTCATGCTCAGGTTATCGGTCAGAATCAGAATCGCGCGGCTGCCCAACGGGCCGGCGTGCGCTTGCATGTAGTGCGCCGCATCCACCACCGCGGCGTTGATCTGTGTCGTGTTGCCGACATCGTGATTCTGGACCGCCCCCGCAATCTGCCGCGCTGTCTCCGCCAGATTGTCGCTGAAATCCTGGTGCAGCTCGCTGGTTTTCGCAAACACCATGATCGCTACGCGATCCCCCGGCCGCAGATGCGCCAATGCGTCGCGCGCCGTTTTCGATATCAAATCAATATGCGGCTGCATGCTGCCGCTGATGTCCAGCAGCAGGAGAAGATTCAGCGGCTCGTCGCCATGGCTGAACGAAATCAAAGACTGAGGCTGGCCTTCATCGGTAACCACGAAATCTTCCTTGACCAACCCCTTCACCAAATCCTTGCCCTCGGTCACTTGGACGTCCACGCGAACATCCGCCACGCCCGTCTTGAACGTCGGAATGTCTGAACTCTGCGCAGCGAGAGGCGTTAGGATGAAGAGCGTCGAGATGAAGAACATTGTTATCGGAACCGCCGGCCACATCGACCACGGCAAGACCGCCCTGGTTCGAGCGCTCACCGGCATCGACACCGATCGGTTGAAAGAAGAGAAGCAGCGTGGGATTTCCATCGATCTGGGGTTCGCGCACCTCGCTCTTTCAGAGAACATGCGCCTCGCTTTTGTAGACGTTCCCGGCCATGAAAGGTTCATCAAAAATATGCTGGCCGGCGTGGGCGGCATCGATCTTGTTCTCTTTGTTATAGCTGCGGATGAGTCCATCAAGCCGCAAACGCGAGAGCATTTCGACATCTGCCGCCTGCTGGGAATCCGGAACGGAATCATCGTACTTACTAAATCGGATCTTGCCGACCCGGACTTTATCGAGCTGGTTCGCCTGGAAGCCGACGAATTTGTCCGCGGATCGTTTCTGGACGGCGCCCCCGTGGTCGCCGTCAGCTCCACTACGGGTGCCGGGCTGGACGAATTGCGCGCCGAGATTCAAAAGCTTGCCGCGTTGGTTCACGAAAAAGACTCCTCTCAATATTTTCGCCTGCCCATCGATCGCGCGTTCTCCATGCGCGGCTTTGGAACTGTGGTAACGGGTACTTTGGTCGCGGGAACTGTTCGAGTGGAACAGGAAGTGGATCTGCATCCAGCCGGCCGCCGCATCCGTATCCGCGGAATTCAAGTGCATGGATCCAGCGTGTCGCAAGCCACCGCCGGGCAACGAACCGCGCTGAACATCGCAGGTGTGGAAACTTCGGACTTGCGGCGTGGAATGCTCTTAGCAGAGGCCGCCCGCTTTCAAACCACTCGTCAAATTGATTGCTCGTTTGAACTCTTGCCATCCGCCAAGCCGCTGAAACACCGCGCGCCAGTTCATTTTCACGCTGGAACCGCCGAGGTTGAGGCGGAAGTGCGCCGTCTGCGTGGAACGGATTCGTTCCGCCCCGGCGCCCGCGATTACATCCGTTTTCTGCTCAGCGAGCCGTTGCTGCTGCTCCCAGGCGATCGTTTCATCGTGCGAATGTTCTCGCCCGTGGTCACCATCGGCGGCGGCGTGGTTCTGGATATCGCCGCGCCTCGCCGTGCGACGGGTCGTGCTCCAGGAGACGGCTCCGCATTCTCGAGACAGGCCAGCCCGCCGAGCGCATCGCCCTTCTTGTGAGCGAATCGCGCTACGGCATGGGAATGCCGGAGTTGGTGGCCCGCACAGGGATGCTGGAAGCCGACATCCAGAAGGCCGCTCGCGATGCAAAGTTGCTGACCTTGACCTCGCCGCAATTCTGGATCCTCGATCCGAAATGGGTGGCGGGTCAATTGGAAACAATCCATGATGCGGTCAAACAATTTCACCGGATCAATCCGCTGCTGAGCGGTTTTTCAAAAGAAGAGCTGCGCGGCAAGCAGTTGCCCGGCGCGCCGCAAGGATTGTTGGACGCGCTGCTGGCACTCTCGAAGACGCTCACCGCGGATGCGGAATTCGTCCGCCTTGCATCGCACAAAATTTCGCTCAAACAGGATGAGGAAGAAGCTTCCGGCAAAATCGAGAACGCGTTCCGCGCGGCGGCCCTATCGGTCCCGTCGGTGCAAGAAGTTCTGTCGAAGTCCGGCGTGGAAGGTAGCCGTGCACGCAGCATTCTACAGTTGCTATTGCGCGACAAGAAGCTAATAAGGATCAGCGATGATCTCGTATTTCACCCTTCTGCGCTGCAGTCTTTGAAGCTACTCCTTGCGAAAAGAAAGGGTCAAAAGTTCGCAGTTCCCGAGTTCAAAGAGTGGACAGGCATCTCGCGCAAGTACGCAATCCCGTTGCTCGAATTTCTCGACCGCGAGCGCGTCACTCGCCGCGAAGGCGACACCAGAATTGTTCTGTAAGTGGGGCAGGCAATCCTGCCTGCAGCCGCCTTTGAGGCGGCGCGTTTCTAAGCCCGGCTACTCTTGTAGTGCATGAACAAGCTGAACAGAAAGCCGCTGATGAACACCCAGAACAGGACCTTGGTGAGGGCAACTAGCGCACCGGTGGTCTCACCGAGGCCCATCAGAGCCACCAGTACCGCCGCCATCATAAATGCAATTGCCCAGCCCAACATAGCCAACCTCACGCCCAGTTAGACTCAGAAACCGGAGGATTGTGACATTCCCAACACGAAATTTCCCGTGGTTGGCAAAATCGGACAAGCCGAATATCCACAAAACCAGCGGTTTGCAACAGGGCGTGGAGCACCCTAGCACCGCGGCTATATCAAAGACTCAGTAGGGCGGACCCCCTGGTCCGCAGCCGACGCCCTCGTCGGCGTTCGGACAAATCGGACGATCCAGAATAGCGGGAATACCATGTACCAGGTTCGTGAGACCACCATCCGCCAAAGTGCGCTGGCGCAGGGACTACAGACCGCGACAGATGTCTTGATTCGGGCAATCTTGCAGGCTTGACAACAGGCGAATAAAAGGCGAACATAAAGCCGGCCCCAAATGCTGTTCGAAGACGACGCCCCGGCTCAACTCATCGGCATCGCCAAGCTTGCGGCAGCGAGCGAAGTGCTTGAGAAGAAACAGCGCGTTGAATACTTCGAGCTGGAAACGCGCCGCTTCATCGGCCGGAACTCGAACTCGATGATGCGCTTCGTCTGGACCATCAACCCCTATCGCGGCTGCGAATTCGGGTGCAAATATTGTTACGCGCGGTATGCCCACGAATTCATGGAACTGCGCCAGCCCGAGCTCTTCGAAAGCAAGATTTTCGCCAAGCGCTTCCACGCTCCAGCCTTTCGCGCCGAGCTACAACGCGTGAAGCGCGGCGAGTGCATCTGGATCGGAACAGCAACCGATCCTTATCAGCCAGCCGAACGCCGTTTTCGCATCACGCGGCGGATGCTGGAAGTATTAGCGAAACAGCGCGGCTTGGATTTTGGCATCACCACCAAGTCCGATCTGGTTGGTCGTGACGCCGAGCTTCTGGCAGAAATCGCGAAACACAATGCCGTTCGAGTAAACCTGACGATTACGACGTTGGATGAGCCGCTGGCGCGGATGTTGGAACCGCGCGCTCCCCGGCCGGATCTGCGGCTGGGCGCGGTGAAAAAGCTGACCGCGGCTGGCGTCGCAGTGGGCGTGCTGGCGCATCCGGTGATGCCGTTGATCAACGACAGCGAGCGGAGCCTGGACGGAATCTGCCAGGCCGCCGTCCAAAATGGAGCCAGTTTCTTCAGCGCCGCCCCGCTGTTCCTGAAGCCGTGTGCCCAGCAAGTATTCTTCCCGTTTCTCGAACAGCAATTCCCGCATCTCGTTCGCCGCTACCGCGAGCGCTACGAAAAAAACGCCTACCTGCGCGGCCATTATCCGGAAATGATCAAAGAGCGGGTGCAGAAAATCCGCGAGCGCCACAAACTGGCAGCGCAGGAAGCCCCGGAATGGCCGGTGGACGATCAACTGGAGCTTTTCGCTCCTAACCCTACCCAGTACTTTACAACGTAAAGTCGATTTCGTATAATCTCTGCATGGCCACCGTTCAGCCCATTCGTGCCGCGCACCCCGAACCTGTGTCGCTGCACAGCCACGCGATGGACAATCTCAAGTTCATCCGCGAAACCATGGAACGCGCCGGATCGTTCACTGCCGTGCCGGGCTGGGGCGGATTCGCGATGGGTGTCACCGCACTCATCGCCAGCGTCATCGCGGCCAGCCAATCGTCGCGCGAAGCGTGGCTCATGACCTGGCTGCTGGAAGGTATGTTCGCGATTGCCCTCGGAGCGCTGGCCATGTCGCGCAAGGCCAACCTCGCCCAAGTGCCGCTGCTGTCGGCTCCCGCGAGAAAATTCGTCCTCAGCTTTGCGCCTCCCCTCATGGTTGGCGCGCTGCTCACCCTGGTTCTCTACCGCGCGGGACTCACCGGCGCCATCCCCGGAACCTGGCTTCTGCTCTATGGCACCGGCGTCGTTACCGGCGGAGCCTTTTCGGTGCGCGTGGTCCCCGTCATGGGTTTGTGCTTCATGTTCATCGGCGCGGTGGCGCTCTTTTGCCCGCTTTCCTGGGGCACCGCTTTTCTAGCCACGGGATTCGGCGGCTTGCACCTTGTGTTCGGATTCATTATCGCCAGGAGATACGGTGGCTAAAAACAACACTGCTCAAAAAGAATCGCCGATCGACAAGCCCGCCGGCGGCCGCGTGCGCGCGGTGGCTGGCGGCAATGCCGTGCCCGATCTGGATCGTCTGATCCATGAGCGCATGCGGCTGGGCATCGTGAGCGCGCTGGCGGCCAACCAATCCCTGACGTTTAACGAACTAAAGAAGCTGCTCAAGACCACCGATGGAAACCTGAGCGTGCATGCGCGCAAGTTGGAGGAAGCCGAGTACATTGCCTGCACCAAATCGTTTGAAGGCCGCATGCCGAAAACCGAATATCGTTTGACTGATGCCGGCCGCAAGGCGCTCGAAAAATATCTGAATCATATGGAAGCCTTGATTCACGCCATGCGGGAGCTTTGATGCAAGGGGACAACGGCAAACTGCACGCCGCCATCATTATGGACGGCAACGGCCGCTGGGCCACAGCCCGCGGACTTCCACGCGTGGCCGGACACACGGCCGGCGCGGAAGCTTTGCGCAGGACTGTGGAAGCGGCGCCCGATCTCGGCATTGGAACCCTTACCGTTTACGCGTTTTCTTCCGATAACTGGCAGCGTCCGCGCACGGAAGTGTCGGCACTGATGAAGCTGTTCCATGTGTATCTGCGGCGCGAGCGCGCACGATGCGTGGAGAATGGCGTGCGTGTTTCCATCATCGGCCGGCGCGATCGTCTGCCCGCCATGGTGCTGCCCGCCATCAAAGCCGCGGAAGATGCTACCGTCGAAGGCCGCCGCCTGCATCTTCGCTTGGCCGTGGATTATTCTTCGCGGGAAGCGATTGCCGCCGCCGCCAAAAAGCTGAACGGTCATGCCACGCGCGAGCGCTTGTCGGCAGCGCTCGGGGGTCCGGATGTGGATCTGCTGATCCGCACCGGCGGCGAACAACGCCTTAGCGATTTTCTGCTCTGGGAAGCCGCCTACGCTGAACTCCTGTTTACGCCCGTCATGTGGCCGGACTTCAAGGCTGCCGACCTCGCAAGCGCCGTCTCGGAGTTCCATTCGCGCGAGCGCCGCTTCGGAACAGTGCCCAAAGTCGCCCTCGCTTAAATAGCTTCTTGGGATTCCCCGTGCGAAATCCCGAACCTATGCTGTAATAAAAACTGGAGAAGTGTTGTGGTTCCGTCCTTGGATCAAGCAACTTCGGAATCCTATGTCTGGGCATATCCCGGTTGTCCGGTTCGCATTCTGCTTAGTCTGAATGTGATCGAACAATTGCAGGCCGAAGTTTCGCAATCCTCTGCCTGGCGCGGCGAGATTGGCGGCTTGCTGATCCGAAGCAAAAAATCCAAGCCCGGCAGCATCCGGATTGTAGATTTTATTCCGCTTCCCGGCGAACAAAAACCATCCGATCCCCACTTCAAACTTTCCTCCGCTTCGCTGGCCGAAGCCATTGCGCGCTGTCCTTCCGATTCCAAAATTGTCGGCTACTATCGCACCGATGTCGATCAACGGGTTCATTTGCGCGCCGAAGATCTGGACACCATCCAGCAATGGTTCAAGGACCCGGCGAGTGTTTTCCTGGTCATTGCACCCGCTAGTTTAGGCCGCCCAACCGCGGGATTTTTCTTTTGGGAAAACGGCGCCGTGACCGCCAATCCCAGTCTCACGTTCCCGTTTGAGGCCGCGAAACTGGTTTCAGAAGGATGGCCCACGCAAGCCGAGTCTCTGGATCAAGAAAGATTCGCAACCTTTACCGCCATTCTCCTGAAAATTGGCGAAACCGTTCGGCAATTGAGCATCCCCGCCAAGATCGGAATCGTGAGCGCGCTGTTCGCCTTGATCGTTGGCATTCGAGTATTCACCTGGAACCGGGAATCCGGTCCGTCGAAATTGACGCCTTCCCCAAGTCTGGGGCTGCAAGTGAAACGAGACGGCACCAAATTCCTGGTTGCCTGGAATCAAACCTCCCCGCCCATCCTGAACGCCAAGGATGCAAACCTGGTGATCTGGGATAGTAGCCGCCAGGCTTGGGATGGCAGCAGTGAGCCACTCTACATGCCCTTAACCCAAGCGCAATTGCGCTCGGGCAACGTGACCTACACCTCGTTTTCGTTCACCGAGAAGGTCAAGTTCCGGCTGGATACAGTAAGTAAATCGGGCGACGCGGCCAGCGAATCCATGGTGTCGGTTTCGCCGCTTTCCATCAGCAGTCCGTCCTCTCCACCCGCGCTTCCCGAACCCGAGACAAAGGCGGAAAATCTTCCGCCCTATGAGCCCCGGCATTCGGTACCACCCAACCTCTTACCCTCACGAACGGCCCGATCATCGCCCAAGCCGGCTAAGAAAAGATTCGTGCCGCCGCGATCCGTCGCAGTCAGTTCGGCGCGCGAGAGCGTGATGCCGGATCCGCCGAACCTTGTTGTGGAAGTTGTGGCCGGCGTCGGTTTCCAGCCGGGGGCATTCCATCCGAACGGATCGCCCGCGCCCGCACCCCCGCCCAGCCAACCGGTAGCCGGAACTTCTGCCGCACTCAATCCAACGGCGATCTCGGAACCGCCCGGAGGCCGGTCGCGCGAGGGTGTGGTGACCATCACTTCCGAGCCGAGCGGAGCTAAAGTTGAGATCAACGCAGTTCCAGCCGGCATAACGCCCCTGACTTTGCAAATTACTCCAGTCGGTTTGGGCTTCACGGTGACGGTGTCCAAAAATGGTTTTATGAAGTGGACGGTCCAAAGCTTTTCCACGGCCCAGCCCTACTCCCTGCACGCTCAATTGCGCGAGAACCCGAAGTAAGAGCACCGACTCCCTGACGGTCGCGGTTCGGAATGAGGTACCCCGTTACCGAACCGCGACCGTAAGGGAGTCGGTGCCGTTTTCAGATTAATTCCGCAGGAGCTTGTCTCACGTCGATCTCGATCGTGCGCGCTCCCAAGAAAGGATGCCGTGCAGTCAGCCGCAAAGTGCCCGCCGATTCCGCCGCTTTAATCCAAATCGCGCCCGTGCCGCCCGCCAGCGCGAACGGGTTCTCTCCGATGATTTCTCCGGGGCCAGTCAACGTCAGCGCGATCGCGCCTGTTGCCAGGGGCCGGATGTTGCCGTACTCATCCGTCACCAGGAATACCACGCGAGTGGCATCGCGCCCGTCGCCGCTCAACTCCTTGTCGTCCGCTAAAACCTTCAAGTCCGCGTCCTTGCCGGAGCCGGAAAGGGTGAGCGTTTTCGACGAGCTTGCCTTTGAGATAGCCTTCGATTTTCAGATCGCCCCACGGCTCCCAGAAAGTTCCCAGGTCCATGGTGAACGGCGGATATTTCAGATTCGGAAATGCTTTGTGATCCGGATCTATCTCCTGCATGAGCTTGTCCGCCGCATAGATTTTCAAATGATCGCAGTTGGAGAGGATCGGTACCGGACCCGGCCCTGCGGCCTCGGGTTTATCGCCATCCGACCAGAAGAATCCAGCTTCGAGAACCACCTCTTCCTCGGGATCGCACTGCGATTTGTAGAAGTAAGCGGCGGGTTTCGGAATGCGGAAAATATCGCTGACCCCGTGGTAGCAGATGCGGTCGCCAGAGCCAAAATTCGCGTGCGTGTTGTAATCGAACGCGCACCAGCCGATTCCGCCGGCATAGCGATCGTCCCCGGCCAGTTGATTGTGCACGCGGGCATGCCGCCGGACATGCTCCGCGACCACCGTAATGTTGTCGAACCGCTTGGTGGAAAACATGTGGCCATTGAATTCCGTGTTCAAGTAAAGCGGATGATTCGGCAATTGGAGCGGAAAACCAAAGTCGTTGATCGTGAAAACGTCTTCGAGGATTTCCGAATCCCGCAGATAGCGGATGCCTCCGGTTTGGCGCGCGTCATCCAAAGAGTGAGCCAACTCGTTCGTGCGCACATAGAAATCGTGATTATCCTGCGATTCGTTGATCCGCACGCCCCACAGAATGATGGAAGGATGATTCCAATCGCGCCGGATCATTTCGCCGACGTTGCGAACCGCGATATTCTGCCACTCCAAGTCTCCGATGTGCTGCCAGCCGGGGATCTCTTCGAGAACCAGCAGCCCAAGTTCATCGCAGGCGTCCAGAAAATCGGGCGACTGCGGATAGTGCGAGGTGCGGACAATGTTGAGGTGCAGCTCGTGCTTCAGGATCCACGCATCGCGGCGCTGGACGCGGGCCGGCATGGCCCCGCCGACATAAGGAAACGTCTGATGCCGGTTCAGCCCGCGGAGTTTCACGTGTCCGCCGTTCAGCCGGAACCCCGAAGGCGTGAACTTCGCCTCCCGAAAGCCGATCCGCGTGCGGTACTCGTCCCCCGTATCGGTCCGGACCACTACTTCATACAACTTCGGATTTTTCAGATCCCAAAGCTGGATATTGCCCAACGATTCAATCTGGAAGTCGTGATACGGCGCGGCGGTGGATACCGTAACGCTGGCTGTTTTGACCAAAGCCTCACCGTCCCGGAGTTCCGCCGTTATCTTTACCGGACGTTCCACCGGGCCGTTCAGATAACAGCGCACGGCTACCGTACGGTTGTTCTCGAGCGGCCGCACCGGCTTTGCGTAGACATTCTCGATAAACGTCTGCGGCGCCACTCGGATCTGAACATCGCGATAGATGCCGCCAAAGGTCAGATAGTCGATGTTGCCGCCGAACGGCGGGATGTCCTTGCGCTCCGTCGAATCCAGTTCCACGGCCAGCACATTGTCGCCGCCGAAGTTGAGGTACGACGTGATTTCGAACGAGAAGGGAGTGTATCCGCCTTTGTATTCGGGAAACTTGTGACCATTCACCGCGACTGTGGAAGCCGTCATCGCGCCGCCGAAGTCGACAAAGACCCGCTTGCCTTTCCAGCTTGCCAAAGCCTGGAAATGTCGCTGGTACCCGGAGATGAATTGAAATTGCTTATCGTCGAAACTGTGCCACGGCAGCCGCACATTGGCGTGCGGCAGCGTGATCTTTTCAGTGGAATCGCCGTACAGCCATCCGCGGTTTAGCCCATACGCACGACGGTTTGGATCGGCCACAGACGGATCTGGCGTCTGCGCGGCTAAGGCTCGGGCTGCGACCGATCCGAGGATAAATGCGCGACGATCCACTGAGCGGAAAGACGCCCTACGAGGCTGTGGCTTTCTTGCCCTTGGCAGGCACAATCGCGTCTTTCACGGCTTTTGCGACGCGGAATTTCACGACCTTTTTAGCGGGGATACTGATGGTTGCGCCGGTGGCTGGATTGCGGCCCATGCGGGCTTTCCGATCCACGCGGACCAGTTTGCCTAATCCCGGTATCACAAACACACCGGTCTTTTTCACTTCTTTGACGGCGGTGCTGGCGATGGCGTCAAGCATCTGCTTCGCCAATTTGTTGCTCACCTCGCATTGTTCGGCAAGATGTTTTACGAGCTGCGACTGTGTCATGCGCTTCTCCTGCCCAATCATAAGGCGCATATCACATGGGTAGCAAGCTCTTTAATGAACCAATTCGTCGCGCATGCGCCGCAGTGCACCTTCAATGCGTGCTGTTTCCTTGGCAATCCTCGCCGGATCTCTCATTCGAATTGCCTCCGCCAAGCCGGGCAGCGGTTGGCCCTCATACAACGAATAGATGTTCCAGCCATAGATTACGTGCCGGTACCAGCGTTGGGAGGGACTCTCGCTTTCATCCAAAAGCGTTTGCTCCAGATGCGCCAATCGATCGTTCAGCGATGCCCGGGCCTCGTCTGTACCCTGCCCGGCCTCCAGATCCGTATCTACACGATGTTCCAGCGCTTCCGCACGGGCCGCGATTTCCGCTGCCAGCGCCTTGGCGGAACTAAGATCCAGCTTGGCGATTTCGTTCCCATCCGGGTCCTGCGTCCAACTTGCCGCGCTGTCCAGATATTCCGAGATCTTTCGGGCGTAGTGGGAATACCGGAAAGGCAATACCTGCGCGTCCGCCAGCCGCATTACGGCTAAGCCGAACATTTGCGTCAGAGTACGCGCCACCTGAAATCCCGGATCGCTGAAGTGCTCCACAAAGTAACGCGAATCGTAGTTGGAATGGTAGGTCCCATAGCTGCCGTCAAAATCGAACTGCATGGAGAGCGTGGGGAGGCCAAGATAATCCTGGAAGGCCACGAAATCCGCGCCGCTTCCGAGCGCCGCCAGATCCACTTCGAAATCCTTCGGTCCGCGACGACGCCGCTCCGGCGGCTGCTTCCGCCACTGGCCGGCGCGCCAATCGTCATAGACGCTGGTCTTGCCGGTCAGACCCGGAACGTCCTTGGCTACCTGCACCAGAAAATCGCGCAGGGACGGCGTACCGCCTCCGCCAAACTGCCCGCGCATGAAGAGGTCGGTATTGATGTAGGCGACGGCTTTTTCGCGCAACTGCTTTTCGAATGCCTCGGCATATTCGGTGGAACCCACCAGCCCAAACTCTTCGGCGTCCCAGAACGCGAATACGATGGATCGGTCCGGCACCCAGCCTTTCTTATGCAGCGCACCCAATGCACGGGCGGTTTCGAAGACTGCCGACGTGCCGCTGCCTGGGTCCATGCCGCCGAATGTCCAGGCGTCGTGATGAGTGCCGAGCACCACCCAGCGCTCCGGATTTTTTCCCCGGAGCCGGCCGACAATGTCGCGAATGGTCCGCCAACCGGCGTCCATATGGACATCCAGCTTCACCACCGCCGGACCAGGACCCAGGCGATAGGTGGACAGCAGCGCGGCTCCTTGAAACCCCGATGGAACGGCAGGGCCGCGCAGTTGCGCCAGAATCTTCGAGGCTTCCTTGTAAGACAAGAACCACGGCAGGAATGCGAGGCAGCGTCGGCGCGGTGGCGGGTTCCAGCACCGCGGCGCCGGATCGCGCGGCCACCCCTGGAGACAACGGATCGCCATGCCAGAACCAACTGTATTTGCCGTTGCCGCGCTGCAGCATGAAGTCGGCGCGCCACGGACCTTCCGGCCAAGTCAGGCCCTTCGCATAGCCGTCGTCGGCCGGATCGCTGTAAATGATGATGGCGGCCGCGCCATGCTGTTCCGCCGTGTGGATCTTCACCGCGCGATGGCTGCGCGCGTAGCGGGCGATCACGATCTTGCCCTTTACGTCAATTCCGGCGGCAACGAGCTGATCGTAATCCGGCGGCAGGCCGTAGTTGACGTATACAACCGGCGCAGTGACCGTGCCGGATGCCGAATAGGCAACGAATCCCGGACCTAGCTCCGGATTTGACGAGTCCGGATCTCGCGGATCGGCGGGTTCTCGAACGCTCAACGATTCTTTGGATGGCTCAAGCAAGTCGACAGTGATGGATTGCGGAGTTGAAAGATACACCTCGAATTGATGCACTTCGGTTTCAAGGCCGGCCTCCGCGAGCCGCTTGCGCAGCATCTCCGCCACTGCATCCGAGGCGGGCGATCCGGCGATATGCGGCCTTTTGGTGAGGGCCAGATGGAGCGAAGAAATGGACTCCGTGGAAAGTTCCGAGGTGAAGGCGGCTTCGTTCTTGCGCTCGTCAGCGAAGGCGGCGCTGGAAAATCCGAGGCGGGGTTCTGTTGTTTGCGCTTCGCACAAAGCTGCGAACGCGATCAGAAGCGGTGCATGAAGTCGCGGCATGCCGGCGATGACAGGCCATCGTATCACGCTTGCCGTGGTGGGGCAGGATGGCATCCTGCAGCGGGGTTGCCAACCCCGCGGTTTTGCGCCGATTGGCAATCGGCGGCAGGTTAGCAACCTGCCCTACAAGCTTAAAACGGTGTCTGATTCGCGCACGGGTTCCGGCTTGGAAAAAGACGGGATGTCGGCGTGCTGGCGCGACAAATCGATATTTCCCTTGATGAATCCACCGTCTTCAATCACGATTCCAGCGGAGTGAACGTCGCCGATGAATCGCGCGCCTTTTCGGATATACACCTTGTCCACGGCTTCGATTCGGCCTTCGATGGAACCCAGCACTTCAATCTCACGCGCGATGATATTGGCTTTCACGTCACCGCCCGGGGCGATGGTCAGGCGATGCTCCACCATCTCGATGGTTCCTTCCACCTCGCCTTCAATGACGAGATCTTCCCGGCTTTCGATCTGTCCTTTGAACACAACACTCTTGCCAAGCACAGCTTTCGCGGACGGTTGCGCTGCAGACGATGGGGCGGCAGACATAACGACTCCTTATTGTTTTTGGCAGATTCCGTACGAAGGAGTGATCGGCGTCACAGTGGCGCGTCATTAGAGCGCAACTGCCTGAGCCTTCAGGAAGCGATTTGGTGCTGCAGGCGGTACAACTGTATCAAAAGACTTTCGTCAGCGTCAATCGCACGGGCGTATTGCCGGATGTAACTGATGTTATAGATGCCGCCGGGCAGGGCATCAAAATCGGCGTCTTCGATGGCCTGCAAGGTGGCTACGCGCAACTTGGTGATGCTCGAGATCTGCTCCAGGGAGATCCCTTTGGTCTGACGAATGTCAGCTACCCGCCACTTCTCAAGAGGCGTAGTTGCCATGCACCCCTCCATCGGCGGCTAAGGCGACAGCCTTTAGGCTGCCGCCGTTGTTGGGTTGTTCGGTTAGTCGGTTAAGCGGTTCTGCCTTTTGGCGACCCCGACTGGGCCTAGTGGCTGGTGGTAATTGCTCCATGATCGCGCTGGATGGCGGTGAAATCCGTTAGAAAGTCCAATTGTTTCCTGTGTAAGGCGGTTTTGGCGGCGATGCTGTCGCCAAATTCGAGGTAACTCTCGTTGCCCTCCTTGAACGCCGGCCAAAGCGTCAAACCGGGACCGTTCGGATCCCCCGTTTTTGCAAAACGAACCCAAGCCTGACCCATAACCTTCGAAAGATGCTTGTCTACATCGTTATAAGTGTCGGCATCCACGGAAAAATCTCCGAGCATCATTGCGGAAGTTCCATAGACCGAGTCCGGAAGCGTGCCAAACACATAGGGGACCTCGGAGGCGTGGAAACAGCCCCATTTGATGCGGCGTCCCACCCCGTTCACCCGGGTGAACTGGTACTGGAAGGCTTTGTTTTGACCCTTCGAGACCGCTCGGAGGACAGACCGGGTCCCGGCCAGGAACTCGTAATCGCCTTGGGCCAGGGTTGCGGCTGGGTAGGCGTCAGCATCCGTGGGGGCCGGATAGACAGCCAGAAGCCCAGCGGTTTTATCCCCAAACGTCTTGGTAGCGAACGTCCGGAATTGAGCCAGACTGTGCACAGGAGGGCCGCCGAACAGGGTTCCTTCGTCCGCATTAGTACCTGCAATCAGCGCTACGTGAGCAAACTTGCCGGAGGAGAAAAGCCGTGCCGGATCGTCCGGCAGCACTACGCCATCCACCGCTGGCACGTAATCCTCGCCGCGAGCCGCCTTGTCGCCGGCCATATCCGGCGGTCCCACCATTTTGATGATGTCAGTCATGCTTTTCGCGCGCAGCGACGTGAGCGAACCTAACGTCTCTCCGTACTTTTCGAGCGGAATCCGGCCATACCAGGACTCTTTCAAATGGCTGATGGGATTGAACATGCCCCAAGCGCTCTCGGCGATCACTTTCTGGAACAGCCCTTGCGCTTGCGGCATCACCATCAATAGGCACACCGCAGTGCCCCCGGCCGATTCGCCGAAAATTGTGACGTTGTTCGGATCGCCGCCGAACGCGCCGACGTTGCGCTTCACCCATTCCAGGCCGGCGACCATGTCCAGCAATCCATAATTGCCGGAGACGCCGCGCGGCGACTCTTTGCTGAGTTCCGGATGGGCGAAGAATCCGAAGATCCCCAGCCGGTAATTCAGGCTGACCACCACAACTCCTTGCGCGGCGAGCGGTTCGCCATCATAAGCGCTCTGCGAGCTGGCGCCGATTGCGAATCCGCCACCGTGGATCCAGACCATGACGGGAAGCTTTTCAGAAGCCGAGCGGGCGGGGGTCCAGACGTTCAGACCGAGGCAATCCTCACTCTGCGCGCCGGGCAGAAACTGGAATTGCGGGCAGTTGGTGGGGAAGCTCTTGGACACGCGAATCCCTTTCCAGGGCTGGACCGGCTGCGGCGGTTTCCAACGAAGGTCGCCCACCGGCGGGGCGGCGAAGGGAATGCCTTTGTAGGAGCGGACCGAGGTTCCGCTTCCGGAGACCAGGCCGGAATCGATTTTCACCACCGATTCGAAATGGGATGCAGCGGCGAACAGGGCCGAAACGGAGAGCAGCGTGGCAAGGGTGAGCTTCATGTAAAGATCATACAGCGTATATCAACGACCGTAGCTCCTTTTCACGCGTCAGAAAGGGCTATGGGGCGAGTAAGCTGCGGTTCATCCAGAATCACACCGATAAGCGTTAGTTAACTTTCTCAGCCGGTATCGGCTTCATGTTTGGCGGCGCTCCTTCCGGACGGATTTCTGCATGTGTGCCGTCCTTCAGGGTCACAATGAATTCAAAACCATCACTGACTGTGATGTGCAGTACCGAACCTTCCAGCCTTGCCTTGGCGATCGGCTTGGGCGTGCTGTCTTCGGACGGATCCGCCTGGCTTAACTCTCCGTCATCATTCAGCGCAATTCGAGAGCCGGTGACGGTTCCGGTAAAGCCGGATCCGTTCCGAACGAGAATCATAGTCGCGAAACTCCTTCCCTCGAACATCCAGTGCCAGGTTCCTGCGAACTTTTTTGCCGTGTTAGAAGGCTCAGAGCTTGCTTGCCGGCTCATCGCGTGCGCGAGCACCGCGCCCCCGCCAAACGTAATACTGGTTGCCAAAGCCAGCCCAATGAGAGCGGCGCGTGATAGCGAAAGTCTTTTTTCAGTCAGCGTCATGATTCGAGCCTCCAGGTTTTCACCGTCAAAAATACCCAGCCCTACTGGGTTGCCACGCGGAACGTGCAAGCACAGTGATGCCAGCCGTAAGAGTGTGTTGGCATAGGAACGGCGCTTCCCAAGACGGGCAGCGGCATAGTCATCGCAGGCAAGCTCCCGGGTTTCGGAGATCTTTGACATCAGATAGCCGATGCCGGGGTGCCAGGCCACAGGCAGCGAGATCAATTCACATAGGATGTGGACCGGAAAGTCCCTGCGACGGATGTGGCCAAATTCGTGCGCAAGAATTGCCGAGAACTCTTGTTCGCCAAGGTGTGGCAGTACTTTACTGGGCAGCAAGATGGCGGGATGAAACAGCCCGACAGTTACGGGATCGTCAATATCGGCAGATGCAAGGAGAACCACCCGGTATTTGGGATCGAGGATCTGGCTGGCCATCCCAACTTGGGCCGGAGAAAGCATGGATGCGTCTCTCCGCAGCCGATGAACTCGATGAACAGCCCGGCTGAAGCGGGCCAGCCGAAGCAAAACAAGCGCTCCCCAAATACTGATGATCCAACTTTGGAACCGAGGCGCGATCGTGAGCTGCGTTTGCTGCTTAGAATGACCGTCCCAAATCCAAAAACGGGGATTCGCCCCTCCAGCGTCCGAGGAAACCTGCTGCTGAGATTTCTCTGCTGCCGCGGTTGAGGGCGAGTGCCAAAAGGTGTTGATCGCCGGAACCGTCAGCGAGAAGAGGAACACTGCGAGGTAGAAAACATATTGATGCTTTGCTGTCGCCTTCGCGGCGAACCGCGAGAAGACCACCGCCAGGATCGCAAAAAAGCTAATTTGTAGAAGCGCATTGAACAGCAGAGCGAATAAGGTCTCCTGGATTGGGCTCATTCCGGGTCTTCCTCCAGGCTCTCGTCGGCGCGTAACTTCGCCTGTAAGGCGGCAAGTTTATTGGCGTCGAGCTGCTTGCTGCGGACCAAAGAGAGGAGAAGGTCGTCCACTGACCCTCGGAAGACCTTGTGCAAGACGTCCTTGATTGCATGGGAGTCGGCTGCCTCCTGAGAAACGATGGCGCTGTACTCAAATGCGCGTCCCACCAGCTTTCTCTTCACTTTTCCTTTGCGTTCAGGACATTCAACGTGGTTTGCACGGTGGTGTACGCAAGTTGGGGATCACCCGTCAGCCCCTGCAAGACCTTCTGGACATTTCCTGCGCCGCCTTCCCAGAGCACGCGCATGATTCGCCGTTCTAAAGGGGTCAGGACTCGGGTTTTCTTCAGCATCGATTCGATCTCAGCATCTTCTCCTATAAATATAGGAGATGGGGGAAGGTTTTGTCAACTATATTCATAGGAGACAGATTCGAGGCGCTTAGTTATTGAGTGAGGTAGCCGAACAAGTCGACGAAGACGTCGTTGGCGCGGCTGCCATTGGGCTCCATTTGAATAGCGGGGATCAGGCCGGGTGCAAGGACAATGCCAGACGGATAGCTGTAATGAATAGCCGCGAACTGGGCGAGATTCGGTTGTCCGGGAATCTCGAAATTCATGGCGTTGCTGCCCCCATCCAGATGAAGCGTGAAGCTGAGGCCGGCACTATCTATCGCGGGAGTGATGTCAACGGTATTGATTACCAGGCTGGCGGTAGTTGGGCACGCGGTCAAGTGGACCAATTGGCTGGCCTGCTTGGAAGTATCCTGCATAGTCACCGTGTTGGTGACCTGCACCAAAGCCGCGGCGACGGCATGAGCGGCCCGCGGGACGGCCAGAGTGAGCGCACCGGCCGCAAGGACCAATGGGTGGTGCCTGAAAAGTGCGTTGATGTCAACGCTTCCTTGCGGTTGCGGTTCGGAAACGATTACTCAGCCGCACAGGTGGCGAAGCGTTTGAAGAAGCAAAGTCACCGGTCGCTTACGGGTCTGTGAAAAAACCAGGAACGGCACCGGCTCGCTCAGAGCCCGTGAAAAAAAATGGAAAGGCACCGACTCCCTCACGGTCGCGGCTCGGTAACGCTCTCCGAGCATTGGAAATTCTTTCCGAACCGCGACCGTGAGGGAGTCGGTGCCTTCAACGCACCTTTCAGGCACTACCGACCCGTGAACCCCTCGCTCAAATTGCCGCGAGCGGCAAAGACATCGTAATGTCGCCGCAGTTACCGGGAACGCTGCCGATGTCGACCAACCCCGCGGGAGGACATCCGGTGAAGCTGGTGTAGTTCGACAGAACGTCGGAAGTGCCTTGAATCAGGTCGCCGGAGCTATCGAACACTCCGGCAAAAGGGTCGAATCCGCCGGAAGGAATTACTGTTCCGGCGGCATTCGTCCCTCCTCCGAAACCCCAAGTCTGAAGCGTGAGCGTGCCCGCGGAGGATAGCATCACATTGGTTTGGAACGTATCCTCTGGAGAGCTCAGAGCGCCGGTGTAAGAGACGGTGTCCGCGAACGCGCCGCCGGCCACAAGAAGTCCGAATACAAAAACGTAGAGTTTCATTTGACTTGTTCCGCCTACGAAGATTGGCGTTGGCGGGCGCGCACGCCGGCAAATGCCAGAAAAAGCCCGGCGGTGAGCAGCCACGCCATGGAAGGTTCGGGGACGGCGGACTGCGGCTCACTCACCAGCCCGCTGGCGCCATATACCGCGCCGGAGCCAGAAGTCAGGCTGAAGGTCGAGATCGGGTTTCCGTTGGCATCGAACAGCTCGATTCCGCTGAGCGTCATCCCCGGCGAGGGGTCCACACTCGAAGCGCCGTTCAACAGATCGGTGGTAACCATCAGTCCGAGATCGAAGGCGACGCCCATGCCGGGCGTGACCGGAAGCATGGTGGTGGAGATTGGCGCGTTGGTGCATTCAAAGTTGCCGGTTCCGACAACGCAACCGGGTGCAGGCACGGCGCCCGGTCCGAACGCCCCCGCGGAGCCTTCGGAAATGAGTCCGTAAAATATCTCCTGCGTAACCGATCCCACCTGGACCTGCACCTCCATCGTTCCCGCTGCCAGATCGTTGGCGCTTTGGCTGAGGCCGCCGTTGAGGGTGAATTTGAATTCCATAAAGGCTGTGCCCGCGGGAATGTTGATGGTGTCGGAGGCGATCGCCAGGCCGATCGATTCCGCGTAACCGTTCGCCGGCTCCGGGCCGGTGACCGTTCCGTCGGCGCTCACGCTAAGCGAACCGAAATTTGCATTGGCGTTCGCGGTTCCGGAATAAGTGCCAAATCCCGATCCCAGGTAGTTCGCGGCAGGTAAATTAGTGCCGCTGATCGCGGGCAGGGCGCCGACGCCGACATGGATCACGTTGCTGACACCGCCAGTGAGTCCACAATCGCTGATGCCGTTTCCCCCGGCGCCGAGCCCGAAGGTACCCAACACGGAAAAGAAGTGCGTGACTACGGGCGGGCCTCCCCCGGGACACTCGTTCGATCCACCGACAGCTCCGGTGTAGGCTTGTAACTGGATCGGGTCTGCTTGGGCGGCTGCGCCTGCCAACACACCCGCCAGAATGATCCAGCTCCACATATAATTTCGTTTTGTACTCATGTCTGCTCCTTACGCGGCGAATCCGACTTGGCAATGAAAACATGGGATGCCGCATCGAGTCCTGAATACGGCCGTTAATAAATTTGAAGAGATGTTAAGAGCCGATTAAGTCAGTGGAGAAAAAAGACTTGGGCGTCGCTAGCTGCTGGGGTCGCTGTCTTTGTCGGCCGGCTGTTCTGGCGGAAGGGTTGGTTCGGAGGATTCGGTTTTGCGGCGTAGAATCACTGTGGTGATCTCGCGCTCGACGGTTATTTCAATCCTTCGCACGATCCTGCGGTTCTCTTCCTGCGCCTTCGCGTCGATGCTATCGCCGGCTGGATCATCCATTGGATTGCAACGTTTCTGGTCCCACGATGACACGCAAATGTCGCCGCCGTCCTCAAAATAGCGATTAACCACCTGTGAATCTTTATTAAGATGTTGAAGGACACAGTTCCGCGAACTTCTAATATGTCCAGCTTCAACGACTTCTACCGGTTCGGGGAGTACGAGCTGAAAGTTCGCACGCGCACGGTTTCCTACCGCGGCACTGCGGTTCCTTTCGAACCCAAGACTTTTGAAGTGCTCCTCTATCTTGTCGCGAACGCGGGACGCGTGGTTACCAAAGAAGAACTACTGAAGGCGGTGTGGCCCGATTCCTTTGTGGAAGAGAGCAATCTTACGCAACATGTTTTCCGTCTCCGGAAGGCTCTGCTGCCGCAGGAGGGCGATGAGCCATACATCGTTACCGTGCCCGGCCAGGGCTATCAATTTTCGGCTGAGGTGAACTCTACATCGCTGCCCGCGACCATTGCGCCGGGAACGCTGGAGGCGCAGGAGGAGATTGTCGTTCAGAGGATTCGTGAGCGCAGCACAGTGGTGACGGAAGAAATTATTCACCAACCCCCAGCCCAGCCCGCGCCTGGATGGAGGACCATAACGGTTCTGTCCGCGTCCGCGATCGTGCTGGCGGCGCTCGGGATCTGGGGATGGCGTGCGACGCATCACTCGACTTCTACGGCTTCGGCGTCCGCGCCTTTGGTCCGTGCCAACCGCCGTTCTATCGCGGTTCTTGGTTTTCGCAACCTTTCCGGCCGTCCCGAAGAAGGCTGGCTGTCCACGGCGATCGCCGAAATGTTAAGCACGGAACTGGTGGCTGGAGAAAAGCTCCGCCTGGTTTCTGGTGAAGACGTCGCGCGCACCAAGCTCGACCTTCCGCTAGCGGACACGGACAGCCTCTCGCGCAGCACACTGGCGCGATTGCACAAGGCTCTGGACAGCGACTGGATCGTTCTCGGTTCTTACACCGCTCTGGTTGGACAGCCCGACACCCGCATCCGCCTGGACGTGCGCCTTCAGGATACGTCTGCCGGTGAGACCATCGCAGACGTCGCTGTGGTGGGAAGCGAGGCGGAGCTGTTTGACCTGGTGTCTCAAGCCGGTTCCGAGTTACGCAAAAAGCTCGGCGTTGAAGCGGTGTCTCCGGTGGAGGCTGTGAGTGTCCGCGCCGCCTTACCTTCCAATCGCGAGGCCGCTCGTCTTTATTCGGAGGGACTGGCACGGCTGCGCGTGTTCGATGCCCTGGCGGCTCGAGATCTTTTGCGAGGGGCCATAGCCGCCGATGCGAAGTATTCGCTGGCTCACTCTGCTTTGGCTGAAGCCTGGTCCCGGTTGGGCTATGACAAAAGGGCGCAGGAGGAAGCGCGGCAGGCGTACGAACTGGCTGCCAATCTCTCGCGCGAAGAGAAGTTCGTGGTGGAAGGACGCTACCGCGATATCGATCACGAGTACGACAAGGCGATCGAGATTTATCGTTCGCTGTTCGTGCTGTTCCCCGACAACCTCGATTATGGGCTGAAGCTGGCCGCAGTCCAGGTGCGGGGCGGCAAGGGGCAGGACGCGCTGACGACGGTGGAGGGGTTGCGCAAGCTGATGCCGCCAGCTTCCGAACTTCCCCTGATCGATTTGCAGGAGGCGGCGGCCTGGGAGGAACTGGGCGACATCCATCGCCAAGAAGCGCCTCTGGGGAGGGCGGTGGAGTTGGCGAGGCAGCAAGGCTCCCGGCTGATTCTGGCGCGAGCGCGCAACAACCAGTGCATGGTGTTCAGCTATTTGGAGCAGCCGCAAAATGCCATTGCCGCCTGCCGCGAGTCCAGGGATATTTACGCTGCCGCGGGGGACGGGCGCGGCGAGGCCAATTCGCTGGCGAACTGGGCGGATGCGATCGGCGATGCAGACGCGCCGGAGGCAATCCGGCTTTACCAGCAGGCAGAGACGATTTATCGACAAGTGGGATGTGAGTCTGGCGTGGCAAGCGTGCTCAACAACATCGGCATCGTATATGGAGCACAAGGCGATCTGGCGGTCGCCGAGAAGATGTACCGCCAGGCGCTCGCAAGTTTTCAACTCCTGGATAACAAGAGGAGCCAGGCCAGGGTTACCGGCAACGTGGCCGACGAACGAATGGAGCAGGGCGATTTGCCGGGCGCGATCCAGCTCTACCAGGCAGCGTTACAGCTGGATCGGGAGACCGCGGATACCGGAAGCGCCACAATGATCGGTTACGACCTCGCGGTTGTCCACCAATTGCAAGGGGACTTGGATGGGGCGAAGCAGGAGATCAACTTCGCCCTGCAGGCCTGGCAGAAAAACGGCGATCGGAATGCCTCGGCAATTGGCATGCGGCGCCTGGGAAACCTACTGCTCGAGGAGGGCGATCTTTCGGGGGCGCGCAGGATGTACGAGCAGGCGCTGGCTATCCGGACTTCGGCGGGCGACCAGCTGACCATGGCGCAAGTCCAGCTCGCCCTGGCGGATTTGTCGCTGGAGGAAGCGCATGCTGCCGCCGAGCAGGAGGCGGCAACGCAGCAGGTGATCGAGGTTTTTCAGAAACAAAAAGCCCGCGACGACGAAATTCAGGCCTGGTGTATCCTCGCTCGTGCGATGCTCGCGCAAGATAAGGCTGCGGCCGCGGCGGATGCGATCGAACACGCGCGGTCGCTGGCGGGAAAGAGTCAAAATCCCGAGGTCCGCTGGCGGACTGCGATCGCTGCGGCGCGCCTCTACGTCGCCGGAAAAGGCAATGCCCGCGCTGCTTCCAGCATGGCGGCGCAGAAGGAATTGAATACTGTCGTCCGAAAATCGCGAGAGCTGGGTTATCGGGGTATTGAACTGGACGCTCGGCTGGCGCTGGCCGAAATTGAAATGAAAGAGGGACAAACCGCGGCGGGACGGGCGCACCTGGCGGCCATCGAGTCAGACGCCAAAGCCAAAGGCTATCAGCTGGTCACGCGCAAGGCTGCCCGCGTTCACGGCTGAGTTCTCAACGTACAACTCTCGTAACTCTCATGTACCTCCGTTGCGAAGTTGGAGGCCGTGTCTTATAATCGGACGGCTCGTTCGTGGGATCGAGGAGGCAATCGATGAAAGCGAGTTGGTGGATTTCCAGGTTTTTGCTGCCCTGCGTTTGCGCCGCGGGGGTCGCCAATGCCGACACGTTGGTTGCGTATGAGGGCTTCAACTATCCGGCTGGGTCCAGTATCAATCTGCAGAACGGCGGCTCCGGCTGGTCCGGGCCCTGGCAAACTCCTGGAGGGTTGGATGCGATTGTCGATGGCAGTTCGCTCACCTCCGGCAACCTGGCAGTTTCCGGCGGAGCGCTTACGACTGCCGGCTCTCAGCCCCCGAACCAGGGATCTTCGGTGGCCACCTGGGTTCGCGATCTGGGAACGCCGCTGGGCGCCGACAACACGACGGACTACCTCAGCTTTCTGTTCCAGCCGGACGCCGGCTTCGGCTTTTACGGCGGGGTGAACATCGGAAACCTGTTTGTAGGCCTATCCGGCAACCAATCGTTCTATGGGCTCGAGGGCCCGGCGAACAACCTCAGCCTGTCGAGTGTTCCGGTGGTGGTGGGGCAGACCGTACTGTTCGTCTTGCGGATCGATTTCCTGCCCGGGGACGACCGGCTTTCGTTGTACATAAATCCCACTTCGGGACTTCCGGAACCGGCCGTTCCCGACGTGCTGAAAACGGATCTGGACGTGGGCACGGTGGACTCTCTGACGATCAACAACTATGGTGGGTTCACCACCGACGAGATTCGCATCGGATCGAGCTTCGCCTCCGTCACGCCGGAGGCGGCCGTTCCGGAGCCGGAGTACGGTACTGCTGTTGTGCTGGCCGCGGTAATGCTAATCAGTTTACGGCGGCGGACCATCCACGCTCGCCAGTGAGATCTGTGAAAAAAACCTAAGGCACCGACTCCCTCACGGTCGCGGTTCGGAAAGAGGGTTTTTTTCACGACGATAAAAGTGCTACTGGAGTGCGCGCGCCAACCTGCGGATACCTTCTCGTATGGCCGTCTCATTGAACGACGCGAACCCCAGAAGCAATCCTTTGGGGTCTGGCGTCGACAATGTATATCGATCCAGCGACAGAGTCTCCACTCCCGCTGCCAACGCTACTCTCTCGGCTTCGCCCGAACTCATGGAATTCCTCAATCGCGCTGCCGTATAAAGGCCGCAATGGACGTTCTGCACATCCAGCACTCCCGCGAGGTGTCTGCGAGCCGCTTCAATCAACGCAGCATGCCGGTTCCTATAGATCTCCCGCATACGGCGCACGTGGCGGCTGAAGTGGCCGCCATCGATAAAGTCGGTGAGGACAGCCTGCTCCAGGTGAGTGGCGCGAAAATCTGTTCGCAGACGGAAGGCGGCCACAAAGTCCGCCAGCGCAGGCGGCGCAACAATGTAGCCGATGCGCAGCGCTGGGAACAACAACTTCGACATGGAGCCGACCAGGATCACGTTCGAGGCCGGGTCGAGGCTCATCAACGCCGGAATGGGGCGTCCCTCGAAACGGTATTCGCTGTCGTAGTCGTCTTCAATGATGAATGCCCCGACGCTTGCCGCCCATTTCAGCAAGTCAATACGCCTCGCGAGCGACATCGCCGGACCTAACGGAAACTGGTGTGCCGGGGTCACATAGGCGCCGGCAGCAGCCGCTCCCGTTTCTATGCCTTGGGCGACGACGATTCCCTCAGCGTCAACTGGGACCGGCACGATCTGCGCCCCCGCGTTTTCGAAGGCAATGCGCGCTCCGAAGTAGCCTGGATCCTCCAGCCAAACCTTATCGTTCGCCGAGAGGAGAAGTCGTGCGAGCACATCGAGCGCTTGCTGCACTCCCGACACGATGGTGATCTGGTCCGCCGCGCATGCGATTCCCCTCGACGATCCCAGATATTGTGCGATTGCTTGGCGCAGAGGCTTGTAGCCCCTCGCGTCATATTCCGGATGCGCCCAGGACCCCGGCGATCGAACGCGCCGTGAGGCCAGGCGAGCCCAAAGCTTTGAGGGGAACTCCTTCAAGTCAACGTCCCCCATTCGAAAGGGGCGCGAAGCGCCAGGGGGCGCCAGACCCGCGAACGCTTTCGGCCTCTGATATTTCGCCCTGACTCTGCGAATAGAAGCGGGAAGCGCGTCCGCCTTAGGATGGGAGCGCCGGCGCGGCATCGCCTGGCCGCTGATCACGGTGCCCACTCCCACGCGCGAACAGAGGTAGCCTTCCGATTGCAACCGCTCGAAAACCTGGACGATCGTCCCACGGGACACGCCGTACTGAGCGGCAAAGTCCCTAGTAGAAGGAAGCCGCGCCGAGGGCGGCAATCTGCCTTCCAGAATTGCGGAACGGAGCTCCCGGCAGAGCCAATCCGTCAGCGGCTGCGCTTCGCCGCGGGCCTTAAGCGGAAGTTCCAACCAACCTTTTACCTTCGGCATGGAAGCTCCAATGGTACAGTCCAAGCGTTCATAATGGCTCTTCTCAAAGGACCATTTCTATCCTACAATCGCAGTACAGATGAGAACAAGCATTTTATTCGCAGCAGTGGTTGCAGTATGCGCCGCCTTCTTCCACACGCCCACGGTGCATGGGGAAGATGGAACAGTCGCCTATCCGGACGGTTATCGTAACTGGACTTTCCTACACGGCTCCATTGTTCCGGGCGGGTTCGGGGCATTTTCCAAATCACCGTGCGTGAAGCCGTGTACCAACGGCATGTTTTATTTCTACGCGAATGAACTGGCCATGAAAGGGCTGCGGACCGGCGCCTACGAGGACGGCGCAATCATCGCGGAAGAAATGCTCGCGTTCCAGATTGGAGAAAAGGGAGTTGGCGGAGAGGGACGTCGCGTCCTGACGGCCGTGATGGTCATGGACCGCGGCCGGTACGCCTCTACTGGAGGTTGGGGCTTCGGAAACTTCGACGAGGGGAGCAAGTTAAGTACCTTGGATGCCAAAGCCCAGCAGGCGTGCTTTCAGTGCCACATAGCCAAAAAAGACAACGGTTACGTGTTCACCCGGTACGTCGAGCGATAGGCAGGCGCACCGGATCAGTTGCACGCCTGCTACCCAACGGATTCAATCGGTGGACCCGTTGTGCGGCCTTCCCGGTCCCGATGGGACGACGCGGTTCGCGCTCAGCCTGGTGTGTCACTGTACACAACACGCTCGAAATCGTTCAACAGTCCAACAGCTTCCCTATCCACGAACGGCAGGAACTGCATCAGGATTACCGCGCAAAGATCACGCTTCGGGTCGATCCAATAGAACGTGTTGTAAAGCCCAGCCCACGCCAGGCTTCCCGCTGACCGCCCTCCCACATAGCGCGTCGTGTTGATCAAGAATCCTAACCCCCATTTTTCGGTATGGCCGGGCTGGATATCAACGTCGCTCGACAGGTTGGGTCTGAATGTCTTCATCTTACCGGCGGTTAACGCGCCAATCTGGTTCACCCCCATGCTGTCGATCGTCTTGGCCTTCAAAATCCGCGTGTTATTGGGACCCGTCCCGTGATTGAGAATCATCTGCATGAACCGAATGTAATCCGTGGCAGTTGAGTAAAGACCGCCGCCGCCGTTGAACGACTTCGGAGGCAGAGGCGGCTCGCGATCTGCCTGCTGTAAATCACCGTTCTGCCCCCGCTGATGGTTGCTCACCAACCGCTCGAACTTTGCGGCCGGCAGGATGTAGCTTGTGTCATCCATGCCCAAAGGCCGGAAAATCTTCTGTTGGAAATATTCCTCCAGCGTCATTCCACTGATGGCTTCCACCAGGCGGCCCGTCCAATCCAAACCGCGCCCGTATTGCCAACGCTTTCCAGGTTCGAACATGAGCGGACCGGGCACAGCCGGCGATTCCGGATTCTTAGACGTGTAGCGGAACATCGCTTCGTCCCAAATGTCGTAACAGAGTCCGGAGGTATGGGTCAACAAATGGCGCAAAGTGGGCGCGGTGATTGCGGCCCGCAGGGACGGCGTGCCGTCGGAGCCGAACCCCTCCAGAACCTGTATCTTTTCAAACTGCGGAAGGTGCCGGGCAACCGGCTCATCCAGATCCACCTTCCCCTGCTCTACCAACTGCAGGGCGGCAACGGTGGTAATCGCCTTGGTCATGGACATGATCCCGAATATGCTGTCGACCTGCACGGGCACTCCAGAAGAATCCCGTCGACCGAACGCACCGGCGTAAAGTGTCCTGCTCCCGCTTGCGATCATCCCCACCACTGCGGGGATCTTCCGCTGGGCGATGCCCGAACGGAGGACCTCATCAACCGCGATCCTGCCAGGTGCGGCGAGCAGGTGGTTTAGGCTGGAAGCAGCGGTGATGCCCGCAGCCAGAAAGCTTCTCCGATCGATATTGCCCATGGTTTTATAAATGCTACCGCAGCCGTGAGGATGAGTTCGAGCCGGAAACAGCCCTTCACGACCGAGTAGGGGCAACTGGCAAGCAATCCGCTTCGCGGGAAGTTTGCCGGATCGGGAACGATAAATGCGCTTGTGCCCGCCAATGGCCTCCGAGCGGATCGTCGGAAACTCGGAGAAAGATCGATCCGGATTCCTCCCTTGAAGCCCAGACCCGGGGAAGACCCGGACAACAACGCCAGGACGACTGTAAACGCCATTTGGGACGAGTGACCCAAACCTCTTGCTGCTTGCCGACCCAAGTAGTGAATGACAAAGGACGTTATCATTCTATTTGAGGCTTCCCGTGAAAGCGCTATTTCCGCCGGCGATCATTCTGGTTGCGGCCACCTGCGCGTTCCCGCAGGCCGGCGTGCGTCCCCTGGTCGCACCCATGCGGGCAGCGCAGCCGCACCGGGCTTTCTCGAACATATTCCCTTGGTTTTTTGGCGACTACGGTTACGATGCTTACGCGCCAACGCCGAGTGTAGTGATGGTCCAGCAGCCGCCTTTGTATGTCGTGGTTCCGGCTGCGCCTGTCGCGCCTCCGAAGGCCGAGATGCATGAATATTCACATCCTTCGGCGAATGGCGGTGAGGAGGCGTTTGCCATCGTGCTGAAGGATGGTTCCGTGCATTCGGCTGTCGCAGTGACCGTGCAGGCGAATGGCTTGTATTATGTGGAGCCAGACGGCGCGCACCGGTTGCTGAGGCTTGACGCGTTAGACCGGGAGGCCACTACGCGATTGAACCGGGAGCGCAAGCTGCAGCTTCAACTTCCGGCGTCCCCGTAGAAAAAATCACCGCGGTACCGTCAAGGCTACAAGGAGGATCGTCGTCATGACTTCGTCCCGCGGTGAATGCCCGACCCGATGGGTTAGGAGGAAAACATCGGATCGGGGAATAAGCAGCCCCCCACACTGACGGCTGCTGGCAATCTATCGGCGAAAATCGCTTGGGCCAACAGACAGTACACAGATCTTTACTTTGCTAATGGCGCTCTGCAACTATAGATGGAATCATGCGATATAGAAAACCAGCCGGAGCTGCCTTCTTAGTACTTTTGTCTCATCTCGCGGCCGCGCAGCCCGATGCCGCAACCCGTTCGCTGGCGCGCGACATCTTTCAGCAACTGATTGAGATCAACACCACGGATTCGGTGGGCAGCACCACGGTAGCCGCGCAAGCGATGGCGAAACGTCTTCTCGATGCGGGATATCCTGCCGCGGACGTAGCGGTGCTTGGTCCGAATGATCGCAAGGGCAATATGGTGGTGCGGCTGCGTGGAACGGGCGCCGCAAAGCCGATCCTGATCATCGGGCATCTGGATGTTGTAGAAGCGCGGCGCGAGGATTGGACTACCGATCCGTTTCAGTTCGTGGAAAAGGACGGCTACTTCTACGGGCGCGGCACCCAGGACATGAAGGAAGACGACGCACTCCTGGTGGCGGCCATGATCCGGTTCAAGCGAGAAGGCTATCGGCCGGATCGCGATATTATTCTCGCGCTGACCGCCGACGAAGAAGGCGGATCGTTCAACGGCGTGGATTGGCTTTTGAAAAACCATCGCGAGTTGGTGAGTGCGGAGTTCGTCTTAAACGCGGACGCGGGCGGCATTCTAACGGAGAAAGGAAAACCGATCGACGTCGAAGTGGAAGCCACTGAGAAACTGTATGCGGATTTTCAACTCACCGTGAAAAATCCGGGCGGCCACAGTTCGCTGCCGGTTCCGGACAACGCCATTTATCACATTGCCGATGCGCTGAGCCGGCTGGAGCATTCTCCGTTTCCCTTCGAGCTGAATCCGGTGACGCGCGCGTATTTCGAACAGTTGTCGAAGGTGGAAAGCAAACAGACGGCGGACGATATGAAGGCAATTCTCCGGACGCCGCCGGATCCCGATGCGATCGCACGGCTGTCGAAAGATCCACACTATAGCGCAACGATGCGGACCACGTGTGTTGCAACGCGCTTGAATGCGGGCCACGCGAATAACGCGCTGCCGCAGACCGCGCAAGCCGTGGTGAATTGCCGGATTCTGCCTGGGCATTCGGCGGAACAGGTCCGGCAGGATTTGATCCGCACGTTCGCAGATTCCCGGATTGCCGTTCGATTTGTGGATCCTGCTACTGGCGAGCCGTTGGAGCGGGCTTCCGATAAGCAAACTTTTTCTCCGATTGCGCCGCCGGCGGAAATCCTCCAGCCGCTCGAAAAGATCGCGGCGGAGATGTGGGCAGGCGCGCCGGTGGTGCCGGATATGGAGAATGGGGCTTCCGATAGCATTTACACGATGGCGGCAGGGATGCCTAGTTTTGGATTTTCGGGCATCGCGATCGACCACGACGATATCCGCGCGCATGGGAAGGATGAACGGTTGCGGGTCAGTTCGTTTTATGATGGCGTGGAGTTTTATTACCGGTATTTGAAGGCGCTGACGTCGCGGTAGGAGTCTGCCGCTCCGACAGGTTTCGTGGTAGCGCTCCCTTGCGGTCGCGGTTCGGTAAGGCTCTTCAAATGGTTGCTAGTTCGTAGAGGTAGTCTACGTGCGATCTCGCGGCGCCGTCCATGCCCTCCACCTTCGGATTTTTGGATTCAATGACGTAGTATTCGTCGGGCGCATGGGCTCCGTTGCCGTGGCCCATGCCGAAGTGACCTGCCGGAAGCCGCAACGGATCGCCGGTGAAAACATAGCCGGGCCAGGATCCGGCCAGGCGCGGCCACAGAATGGGATCGAGTCCGGCGCGTTTATAAACAGCGACCGCCGCGCGCACCACGGCCGAATCGGCAGGAGTGCTGGTGGGATCGTAGCCGCCGGTCATGTTCACTTCGATATCCGGGAAGCCGTGTTTCGCAAGATGCGCTTTGAGCGCCGCCAAAGCGTCGGCCGCGGTCATATCCGGAACCAGGCGCATATCCAGCTTGGCCACCGCGCGATGCGGCAGGATGGTTTTGCCGCCGGGTCCGGTATATCCGCCGACCAGGCCTTCGATATTTACCGTCGGCCGCGCGACGAGAAGTTCGAGCGACTCCAGGAAGTCCACGTCGTGCACCCAATGCTGGACGCCCATCTGCTTCTTGGTCATCTCTTCGTTCATACGTCCGGCAGCTTCGCGGATCATGGCTTTTTCCGAGGGACTCAACGGGCGGGCCTTATCGGCATAGCCTTCAATGGCGGGCGTGTGGCCATCCGGGCCCACCAATGTATTCAAAGCTTGTACGAGATGCCACGCCGGACTATCCACGCGGGCTTCGTTGCTCGAGTGCAGATCCTGCTTGGGTCCGCGGCCCCACTTCTCGCCGCTCGAAACTAATTCCAGTTCCACCACGCCCTTCGCGCCGAGATTGATGGACACCGTCCCATCCAACGCCTGCATGCCCATGGGCATGAATACGCCGGCGCATTTGCGCAGCGCCGCCATCACTTCCGGCTGATGAACAATCTGCTTGAAATGCGGCGATCCAATTTCTTCTTCGCCCTCCGCGACAAAAACCAGATTCACGGGCAGCTTGCGGCCTGCGTAGCGGAACGCCTGCAGCGCCGCGAGAAGAGTGGCCTCGGGACCTTTTTGATTGGTTGCCCCGCGGCCGACGATCACTTTTCCCAAGCCTGGTTTGTCCACCAGCGCGGCTTCGAAAGGCGGCGACGACCACTCAGCGGGATCGGCCTGTTTCACGTCATACATGAAGTAGAGCGCGTAGGTCCGAGGCGCGCCCGCGTCCAAGGTCGCGAAAATCCCGGGCTGGCCCTCGCTCGGGATTTTTCGTACCTCGTTGAATCCAGCATCGCGCAGGAACCGCATGGTCATATCGCAGCCCTCGGTCATGCCACGATTTTCAGCGGCGATGGAAGGCTGGCGGATCCACTGCTGGAGCCGGTGCACGGCTTCGTCGTGATGCTTGTCGACTTCCGAATGCACGGCTCTCTGTTCGGAATCGTCCGCGGCAGTTGCACGTCTGGCAGTGCTGAGGGCGGCGGCTCCGCTGATGGCGCTTTGAAGAAAGGTCCGGCGGTGGAGTGGTGAGGACATAGATTCGACGATTATAACGAGAAGCGAGGAATTCAGGAATTCAAGGATTCAAGAAGTCGAGGAAGAAGGTGGCTTCGCATCCAAATTATAAAGAAGCCGCGAAGCATCCTCCTTCCTCGGCTTCTTGGATTCTTGAATCCCTGAATTCGCACTTACAATTACTTACATATCATGGAAGGCGATGTCGAGGCTCACTCTCACGGCCACGGGCTTCCCGTCTTTCTTGGCCGGGTCGAATAGCCATTGCTCCACGGCTTCGACGGTGCTCTGATCCAGCTCTTTGTCGAGACCCTTGCTGACGTGAACATCCTTCGGGATTCCCTTGGAGCTCACCACCAGGACAACGGTAACGGTGCCTACGATGCGGACGCCGTGCGCGGTGGATTTGCGCGGAGCCACTTGTTTGATTACCTTGGGTGGAGTCATCCCCCCATCCAGGTCATAAACCTTCTCAGGTGGATCCTCGTCCTCTCCACTGAATACGGTGCAGGTCAGGAGCAGGCATGCCAACGCCCGCCAAAACACTCGTCGCTGGATTCTCACGCTCGTCCACCCATCCGCCAAAGAGATGGGGGATAGACGCGGCGCGCAGGGCGCTAGTTACAACGGATCTGCTTAGCGAGTTGACGTCACCGGAATGCCCGCGCCGCGATTCGCGAACGGCGACTGGCGCATTGCCCCGCGCCGGTGCACTGCTCGTTTGTGGACACGCGCGGCTGGAGCGGCGACCGCCGAAGCATCCCCCACTGAGATGAAAGCCTCGGAATTATAGGAATCCGGTCCGCCGATGCCGATGGCGTTGTCGCCCGATGTCAATCCGGTTGGGATTTGAATGTTGACCTGGTAGAGGCCGGCGAATCCAGGAGCCAAGCCCTCAAATGCAATGTTTGCCGCCGTGCCGCTGATATCCGCGGTAAAGGTGTTGCTGGTGGTGCTGGGCGGATTCGACGGAGCGCCGACGCCGTCCAGGATGGCGGGGAAAACTGTCCCGAGACCCGACATAAACACGGCTAGCGTCTCGCCGGCTTCCGCGGGACTATCCGGCGTTACCAGCGAGCCATTCTTGTGAAGGGCCGCCGCGTAGCCGGATCCACTGGAGTCTTGCGTGAAGACGCCGGGAGTAGTCAGGTTCACGTACTCCGTGACGACGTTGGACAATTGCCCGTTATTATTGACCTGGAATTGGGCCACGGGGTCGTTCATGATACCGAATGGCACCAACGCCGCGATCTGATGGGCGCTCACGTAGGAGATCGGCGCCTCAATATTGTTGATCAATACTTTGACGTTGGCCAGTTCTTTCGGCAAAGGCAGTGATGAGGCGCCTTGCAGAGTGGTGGGTCCGAGATTGTTCCCTTCCAGAATGACGAAGTCGCCGGGTGAAACTCCCGCGGTGAATGGAGAAAAGCTGGCGTTACTGACGATGCCCGTCGGGCTCAAGTAGACGCCGGAGCCGTTAAAGCTTGGCGCGCGGACCGCCACTGAGATGCCTGGATACGGGCCGATCCCCACACCAATCTGCGTGTTGCCTCCAACGCCGCCGATGAACTGAGCGCCGAGATAATCATCGTTGTAACTTCCGGTTGTCCCCGTGTATGCGTCCGAGTAGGTAAACCCGTAGGGGTTGCCATCACCGGCTTGCACCCTCTGATGACCCAGGATCACACCGTCGTTCGCGTTGAATGATCCATAGTAGGTGTTCAGGCCGTATTGTCCGCTGCTATCCAGGCTCGAATTGTCGATTTGGAGGCCGGCCGAGTAGTAGAGGCCGCCAAACGTTCCGGCGGAATTCGTGCGAACTCCCACCAGCATGTCGAAGTTCTGCGGCGATCCGCCAAACACGAAGCTGCCATCGGGCGTGGAATACACGAACTCCTGGCCTTGGATCAGGTTGGTGTTGTTAGACGGAAAGTTCACAACAAACGCATTGTTGCTGACCGAGTAATTCACTCCCCCGATGGACTGGGTCTGTGGAGTGGAGGTGTCGACGTAGGCGTTGACATTCACATTCCCGATGGAACCTCCGCCGCTTGAGTTGAGCTGGAGCAAGGCTCCAAACGCAGTTCCACCAGTTAAAGCGCCAAGGGGATCGGCGTAAGCCATGGAGTACGGGCCGCTGAACGTTCCCGCGTTCTGCGAGGCGAGGGGCGCGGCTATGAAAATGTCGGAGACGTTGGTTTCCGTGATGCTTCCGACGAAGACGCCATTCGCGCCGACCAGACCATAGATGGGGCTTTGGATGATGTTATTGGGAATAAATCCGAAACCGCTGGCCGCGATGCTATAGGATCCGCTATCGGTGTAAGGACCTTCGCTTCCCGTGCTCTCCTGAATTGCCGCGGCATCTATCGAATAGGTACCGTTGGTGAACGTGATGGTTCCGTAAACCGCGAAAGCGTCGTTCGCGGTCAGCGTTACCTCCCGAAAATAATACGCTCCGTTCAGAAGTTTGTTTCCGGTGTTATCCCAAACCTGAGCGACAGCGGGGAAGGTGGAAGCGGCCAACAGAATCAGGCCTACGTGAAAGGTCCTCATAGTTCAGTGTACGCATACAGCGGCACATACGTTACACGCGTCGGGTGTCTAACGTTGTAACGGAGTGTAAGTCGGACGGCTATCGTTTGGGGAATGAGATTCGAACTGATTGCAATCCCACGGTCTGGCGGCTTTCTTCCAGAAATCCGACGCCGCCGGCGGGTAGCCTGGCATCGGTCCATTGACTTACAAGGTTTCCATCCAGGTAGAGGCGAAACGCGGGACCTGCGACATCGGTCGCAACGCGCAAGCTGGGATCTTTACTTGGCAGCGTCAACAGGCGTTGGAGTCGGGATTTTTCCACGCCTTTAATGACTGCAAATCGCTCTAGAGAGAACGCGCCGGGAGATGGCAACGGTTTGAGGCGGGCGGCGAGATAGTTCTTGCCATCCTGGGCGCGGAAGACCCAGCTCACTCCTTGCGGGTTGGTTCTCCAAGTGAAATCCAGCCGGTAGTCAGCGACGCCGGCGGATGCGCGGTAGAGAGCGAGGTGCTTTGCCTGGCCGGCGGGCTCTCGAATCCAAGCGCGTTCACTCATGCTGGATTCCATTTCAATGGCACGCGAACCAGGCGAACCGGTATTGCGCCATCCGGGAACCAGCAGCAACATGAGCGAAGCGCTGAGCACCAGCTTGACGGCGATCGAAGCAGAGTCAGACGAGACTTCAAATTTCGGAAGAACGTACTTGGGCGAGGCGAAGGCCGCATCCCAGCCCGATTCCGCCGCAGGCAACAGACGCGGTGCGGGGGAAGCCGGCGCCAAGCGCGGAATTACCATCGCCCACTCGACGCTCGCATCGGCTGGGGCACTGCGCGGAGTGACGACTCGGGCGTTATCCGGGTGCGGCGCGAGGGCCGCGGGATCCACGAGAGTGGACCAAGTCACCGGGAATCGGAAGCGGACGGCGTGTTCAGTTTCGGCTGGCACGTTAATCCATAGTATCGAACCGCGACCGCGGGAGAGTGTGGATATCGTTGGAGCTGCGCGATCGTGGTAGCGCTCCCTTGCGGTCGCGGTTCGGTTCCGGCCGCGACCGCAAGGGAGCGAGCCTAATCTCCACCCACCAAAACAAGCTGTATATCCGCGACATTGGTCCCGGTAGGCCCCGTTTTTATCAAATCCCCCAGCGCCTCAAAAAAATGATAAGAATCGTTGTTCCCCAACATCGCTCCAGCATCCAATCCCTTACTCTCTGCCCGCGCGACGGTAGTTCCATCCACCACCGCGCCGGCCGCATCCGTAGGACCATCCGCGCCATCCGTCCCCGCACTCAACAACACAACATCGTCAATACCCGCGATGTCCATCGCCGCCGCCAACATAAATTCCTGATTACGCCCACCCAATCCGTCACCACGGATCGTCACCGTAGTTTCGCCGCCCGAAATCACGCAAGCCGGAGCTTTCACCGGACGCCCCGTAGCCCGAATCTCCTTCGCCAACGCGGCGTACACCCGCGCCACTTCGCGCGCTTCTCCTTGGATTCCCGTCGCAAGCACCAGCGTTCGAAAGCCCAGCGCCTTTGCCTGCTGCACCGCGGCATCCACCGCCAGCCGATTGCTTCCCACGATCAGATTCTGTACCTTCGCAAAGATCCGATCCCCCGGCTTGGGCGTTTCGCTCGCACTCGTGCTCAGCCGCTCTCGGACTCCCTCTGGAACCTTCTCCCAAATCCGATATTTTTCAAAGACCGCCCTCGCATCGGCGAACGTGGTGCGATCAGCCACGGTAGGGCCGGACCCAATGACATCCAGATCGTCGCCGATCACATCCGAAAGAATCAGCGTCAGCACTGTTGCCGGATAAGCGAGCCGCGCCAACCCACCGCCCTTCACCAAAGAAATATGTTTCCGGATGCAATTGATCTCATGAATGTTCGCGCCGCAATTTAACAGCAACTTCGTCGCCTGCTGTTTCTCAGCGAGCGTGACAGGCGGCGCGGGCAGCGGGAGCAACGCAGATGCACCGCCGGAAATCAGACAAACCACCAGATCATCCGCGCCGGCATTCCCTGCAATTTCGGCGATCCGCGCCGCGCCGCTCTCTCCGTTGCTGTCCGGCACGGGATGCCCGCATTCATTCAGCTCCACTCGCCGCAATCGAGCCGATTCGCCATACGGGACGTTCACCAATCCCGCGGCGATCCTTCGCCCCAGCAGCCGTTCCACCGCAAGCGCCATCTGCGCGCCCGCTTTCCCAGCCCCGACCACGTAAATCTTGTCGAATGCCTTGAGCGAATACCGCTGCCGTCCTGCAATCAGCGAATCGCGGTCGAGTTTCAAGTGACGCCGCACCGCTTCGGCGGGAGCCGCCGCTTTCACCGCGGCATGAAAGATTTGAAGGGCTTGCCGGCGCAACGACGCAGCCATGGATCCTAAAACACGGGAAGCTTCAGAATGGCGGCCACTACTGGAGCCGGATCGTCGCCTTGGATTTCGATGCGATACTCGGCATTTCCGTAAGCGTCTCGCCGGTCCTGATAGAGCTTCTTGAATTTTTCCGGATCGCGCGCCAGCGGCCGGTGCGATGAGCCTTGAATGCGCGCCGAGACACGTTCAAAGGAACAATCCAGCCACACGGTGATCCCGTTCTCGATCAGGAATTCCTGGATGGCCTGCGGTACGAACGTGCCGCCGCCCAGCGCCACCACCATCGGCTTTCCGCGTTCGATCTGGCCCACTCTCTTCCGGATCGCCGCCTGCTCGGTCCTGCGGAACTCCTCTTCGCCCAGCGTATCGAAAATATCCACAATCGCCGAACCGTGCGCGGCCACAATGTCCTCATCCAGATCTGCGAAATCCCAACCCAGTTCGTCCGCCAGCAGCCGCCCGATGGTGGTTTTCCCGGACGCCATGAAGCCCACCAGATACAGGCCGGGCGTGCGCTTAAGCTTCAAAATCATGCCGTGTGTTCCGAACTCCCATTGCCGCTGAGTAAGAAGCCATAATAGTACACATGCAGCAAGAGCTGTTGCCTCTGTTCCCGCTCCAGGTAGTATTGTTCCCGCGCACCGCTCTTCCGCTGCACATTTTCGAAGAGCGCTACAAGCAGATGATTGAGGACGTACTGCGCGGCAAGTCGGAGTTCGGAGTGGTTCTGGCTGGCGAGAAAGGCATCGTGAACACGGGCTGCACCGCTACCGTCGAGAAGGTTTTGAAAAAATATCCGGATGGACGCATGGATCTGGAAACCGTGGGCCGGCGGCGCTTTGAGATCATCATGCTGAACGACGAAAAGCCCTACCTGCGCGGCGTTGTTGAATTTTTCGACGACGAAGAATCGGAACCCATCGCGCCGGAAGTCCGCCAGCGAGTGATGGACGCTTACCAGGAAGTGCGCGGCCTGGAACCCGCCGAGCCAGTACAGGATCCGGAACTCACCGATCCGCAGCTCAGCTTTCAACTCGCGCAAGTGGTTCCCGACGTCGACTTCCGTCAGGTCATGCTGGCAACGCGTTCGGAAGCCGATCGCATGCGGAGGCTGGCCGAGTTTTTCCCCAACTATTCCTTGCGCCGCCGCCAGATTCACCATGCGCGCGTGGTCGCCCCCACCAACGGGCATTCCAAGTGGCCGACGGGCGTGTGAAGTTCCTGGAGCGGCAGCACCTGATCATCGACGCCGACGACACGCTGTGGGAGAACAACATCTACTTCGAGCGCGCCTTCGACGAGTTCTACGAATTTCTCGCCCACTCCAGCATGTCGCCGGTGGAAGTGCGGGCGGTGTTGGATGAGATCGAGACCGTCAATACCAAAATCCACGGATACGGTGCGGAAAACTTCGTGCGCAATCTCGGCGAGTGCTACCGCAAACTGGCCGAGCGCGAAGTGCATGCCGACGACCTGCCTAAGATCATCGGTTTCGCGAAACGCATCGTGCACCATCCCATGGAACTGATCACCGGCGTGGATGATACGCTCCAGTATCTGGCGGAAAGGCACGACCTCACTTTGTTCACCAAAGGCAATCCCGAAGAACAGAAGCTCAAGCTGGATCGCTCCGGCCTCGCCATCTACTTCGGACACACCGCCATCGTGAAAGAAAAGAATGCGGCTTCTTACTCAGCGCTGATTCAAGAACGAAGTTTGGACCCAGCGTCAACGTGGATGATCGGCAACTCCCCCAAGTCCGACATCAATCCGGCGTTGGAAGTGGGAATCAACGCGGTATTCGTGCCGCATCCCCACACCTGGAGCCTGGAACACGAAGAAGTTCGCAAAGGTCCAGGCAGTTTCCTGCAGCTATCGAGCTTCTCCCACCTCCGCGATCACTTCTAGCTTTTTGTGGGATGGTGCAAACCGAACCGCGACCGCAAGGGAGCGCTACCACGACAACAGCAAACGTTAGCGACAGCAACTCTGCGTGGAAATCAGCGCCACCGGCGAAATCCCGCGAGTCTGCGTAAAATAACTCGCGCCCGACAGGTTCCGGTAGACCGCACCCGCCACGCCCGACGCCACCGGACCATTCACCTTCCCGCCGCCGGTCAGCAGTACCACAACCACCAGCTTGTTATTGCCGATTTCGTTGTAGGATCCGAACCAGCCCAGATGCGTCGGCGATCGGCCGTCGGTGCACGTCCCGGTCTTGCCGAAAATCGGCTCATCGGCGTTGTAGTTGGCACGCCGCGCGGTTCCGTATTCCACCGCGCCCATCATTCCCGGCTTAATCACCGGAAGCCACTGCTGCACGTCGATCTGCCGCTTCACCTTCGGAACAAACTGCTCGGTGGCATCGGAAGTTTTCGGATGCTGCAAATAATAAAGCGTCCCACCGTTAGCCACCACGGTCATCAGCCCGGCGAGTTCCAGCGGCGTCATATAAATGCCTTCGCCGAAACTGGTCATCATCCCCAAACCGTCGCTCGGAGGCTCACTGGCCAAAGTCCCCGGTTGCTCGGCGTCCAAATCCAAACCGGCCTTCTCGCCTAAGCCGAAAAGTTGCGCGTAATGGATGATCCGCTCATAACCCAGCTTGAATCCAACCGCCGAAAAGAATGCGTTGTTGGAATGCGCCAACGCCTCGGTGAGATCCATGGGCCGCCGCCGGCCAACCCGCAGCAAAGTATTCTGCTCAATCAGCCCTTCGTTCAGCCCCGCCAGCGCCGCCACAACCTTAATCGTGGAGCACGGCTGGAAGCCGCTTTGGAAAGCCAGTTTCTGGTTCACGATGGTCAACAGCCGGCCGCTGCTCGGATCCACCACAACCACGGTCCCGTTATACGGCCCCAGCGCTTGCACGGCCGCCCGCCGCACTACCAGATCTTCGCCATCCACCGAATCGCCCACGGTGGAATCTGCGAACGTCGGCGATGTCCACGGACTATTAATGAAGCGCTTCTTGGGCAGCCTTGAAAGATGGCTTACAGGATGATGGGCCGCCACAGTTGGCGATGCCTTTGCGGTCGCTTGCGACGCCTTTGCGCCCGCTACGCTACGACTGGCGCTGTGCGCGCGACGCTTCGTTTTCTTATGCGGTGTGGTAGTCGTCGCTGCGAAAAGCGAGCCGCCGGCGAGTGAAACTACAGTCAGGAGGCAGATGACACGGGGCTGACGATGATGCATAGATGCCTAAGGTTCCAATGCTTCACTTGAAAATTTAACGGCAACCTGTTCCCACATTATGAGTTATCGGCAACTTTTCGTCAAGCTTCAGCGCGCTTGGCTACGTCGCCCCCAGATTGTTCCTGTACATCCATGATTGTAATCCACCAAACTCGCCATCAGCGAACGATTCCCACAGGTCTAACCGTTTAATCCCCAGGCGTCGTCCAGCTTCGTCAGCCGGTCACAGCAGTGTTCGCAGATTAACAGATGTTCTTCCACTTGGGCCAATCGAGGGACCTCAAGCGTACCCTTACTGTATTGCTCCAGCCAATCGTCGGGAACGTGATCCTTCATGATTCGCGCCTACCCGCGACACCTGTCCCAAAGGAAGATGGCCAACCGGGAACTTCCGACACAGTATATCTTGCTAGAATTCAGGCTGTACAGCGCATGATCCCCTTTCTGAAGAGCCCAGGCCAGCATGAGAAGCCCGCGGGATTATCCAGCCTGGGACACCTGGAAGTCGCAGTGATGGAAATCCTTTGGCTGCAGGGAGAAAGCAATGTACACCAGGTGGCTCAGTGCCTGGACCGTCCTCTGGCCTACACCACAGTAATGACCACGCTCGACCGCCTTTTTAAGAAAGGGTTGCTCGAACGGCGCAAGTCGGAACGGGCCTACCTTTATTCCGCCCGTCAATCGCGCCAGGAATTAGAGCAGCAAGCTGCAGCGGACTTTGTAGCCGGTTACCTGGTTCGGCCCAAGCCGGCGGGCGAGCTGCTAATCTCCTGTCTGGTGGATGCCGTCGGGCAACAGAACGAAAAGCTGTTGGATGAGCTGGAAAAAAAGATCCGGTTGAAGCGCAAAGAGCTGGATCGGGCGAAATCATGATCCTGCCCTACATGTTCCGGCTGGTGGTTCTGTCGTTGGGCTGCTTCTATCTGATCCACGCGGCTTTCGCGATCGGGATGAATCTGGTATCTCCCTGGATGCTGGCCTTGGCCCGGCGGCGTAGTTCCGGCTCAGCCGCGCGGCTGCTGTTGACCGCGCGATTGTTCCCATCGGCGGCCGCGATTCTGATCGTCGCCGGAGTTTGCGTCCCGAGTTATTTGTGGCTGGAGCCCCAAACAGGCGTGGAAGAGGTGGGCGTTGGATGTTTGGCCGTGGCCTGCTTCGGCGCCGTGAGCTGGCTCATCGCCACTCTGCGCGGATTGCGCGCGATAGTTGTTTCCATGCGTTACGCGCGAGATTGCATCGTCGATGGCACCCCCGGCGTATTCGCGCTAGCCGGCATCATTCGTCCCCGCCTGGTGATCTCTCCGGACGTGTGGCAGCAACTCTCTCATGCGGAACTCGCGGCCGCCTTGCGCCACGAGCGCGCGCACGCCGCCTCGCAAGACAATTTGAAGCGCCTGCTGTTGCTGCTCGCCCCCGATGTTCTCCCATTCCGCATCCTCGGTGGTTTGAATGCGCTGGAGAACGCCTGGATCCGCTTCACCGAATGGTCCGCGGACGATCGCGCGGTGGGAGGCGATTCGCGCCGCGCCGTCTCGCTTGCCGGCGCCTTGGTGCAGGTTGCCCGCATGCGCGCCCCAGCGGAAATGTCACCTTTGGCGACTTCCCTCGTGGCGAGCGGCGCCGATCTTGAGGCGCGCGTGAATCGATTATTGAACCCTAGTCCAAATTACGAAAAGCCCCGCCCACTGTTTATAGCTGCGGCTGCTCTTCTATCCGTTTGCCTATTGGCGGCAATCAAAGCTCCTTCAACATTGCACGCCGCGCATGAATTGCTAGAGCACTTAATCCACTAACCGAACCGCGACCGCAAGGGAGCGCTACCACGAAACCTGTCGGAGCAGCTCAGACTACCGCGCCTCATCATAAAACCACCGCCGGAACCGCCGCAGGATCTTGTCCCCACTGTCTGGTTTCTTCCCCCCGGGATCATTCCGGTATTTCCACCACTCGCGCACAAATAAAATCGAAAGCACGCCAATCAGAACCAGTCGAATAGAAACCAGCAGGTAATTTGCCGCTTGACCATATTCGGTAAAGCCGAGACTGAGCAGCAGAAGGAACCCGAGACACAGGATCCAGGCCCAGACTTTCCTCATGCATCAATGATATCCAGGCGCATTCGGCGGTATCTTGTCGGTCATCACTCCAATCCGCCCGACTCCGGCGCCGTGCGCGATATCGATCACCGCAGCCACATCTTCAAATTCCAATTCAGGCGCGCCATTGACGAACAGGACGCCGTCCGGCCGCACCGCGAACAACGTCCGCAATCGTTCCCGCAGCTCGGCCAACACAACGGGCTGCGAATTGATATCCATGGAACGATCTTTCTGGATCCGCAGCACCAGGTTCAGCGGATTCGGAATAGCCGGCTGATTTTCCGTGGCAAGTTGCGGTACATCGGATTTCAATCCCACTGTTTTCGTGGGCAGCAGCATAAATACAATCAGCAGCACCAACAGAATATCGATCATCGGCGTGACGTTGATGATCGCCGCCGCTTTGTTGCCTCCCATTTGCATCGCCACGGCAATATAGACACGCATCCCAACGAGAAAGTTCCGAGCCCAATCCCTAACCCCTAGCCCCCAGCCCCGGCGCGGAACGCGCCCCCCGCAGCCCCGACCATCCCTCGCACAAGATAATCGAATTCGCCGGATTGTTCGATGAATACTTCAGCGATACCGGACCGATCAATCGTTCCAGATCGCTCGGGATTTGTTCCCGCAAGTCCTCGACATCCTGCGAAGCCGCATAAAGGACGCCGCGCACCGAGTACTCATAGTAAATGGTGTTCTCGGAAACTTCCGTGATCGTCGCGTCGCCCAGCCGTCCCTGTTGATTTACCAGCAGCCGGCGGCGCTTCTCTCGATCTTTCGGATTGCGCCGCATGCGCCTGAACAAATAAACCGCCAGCCCTATCAGCGCAATCGATACCGCCCCCGCGAGGACGCCCTGAATTAATCCCGAGCCCCGAAAACTTTCCAGCATGTCGATTATTATTCTTGCGCGACCACGGTGTTCTCCAGCACGCCGATGCCTTCAATCTCGAATTTGGACCTTGGACCCCGGTTGCAGCGGCCCCACGCCGGGCGGAGTGCCGGTGGCGATCAGGTCGCCTGGTTCAAGCGTCATAAACGCACTGACATAGGCAATGATAGCGTTCACATCAAACAGCATGTCCGTGATGGGCGCATCCTGTTTCGTCTCGCCATTTACCAGTGTGCGCACCCGGAAGCTCTTGAGATCGGCTGCTTCGCGCAGGATCAGGCACGGTCCCACCGCGCAGAACGTATCGAATCCCTTGCCGCGCGTCCATTGCCCGTCTTTTTTCTGCAGATCGCGCGCCGTAACATCGTTGACGCACGTGTAGCCCAAAATGTATTCGCCGGCCTGCGCGCTCGCCACATTGCGCGCCCGCTTGCCCATCACCACGCCCAACTCGCCTTCGAAATCCACGCGCTGCGATAGCTTCGGATACACAATCGCATCCCCGGACGCGATCAACGAAGAGGGCGGCTTGAGAAAAATCAGCGGCTCAGCCGGCACCTCATTGCCCAGCTCTTTCGCATGTTCGGCATAATTGCGTCCCACGCACACAATCTTCGACGGGGCGCACGGAGGCAGCAGCCGCGCCTCCGCCGGCAATTCGGATAAGTCGCCGTGTCTGCACGTCCGGATCGGCATCCGTGGCCGTCGCCGGCGTTAGTGGATTCAAACTGTAGCGGATAATTTTCATGAGTTGACTATTATGGGGCTAGGATTTCTATCGGTTCCGATGGCTTGCTCTGATTCCCCGTCTGGTCCACCGCGCTCACCTGGTAGCGGTAATGCTTGCCGGCTTCAATCTTGCGATCCGAATAGACGGGCCCTTCCAAGCCGGCGGCGATCTGTACGAACGGCGCGCCTTCCTCGGAACGAAACACGCGATACTCCTTGAAATCGGCTTCCGTATTCCGGGTCCAGGCCAATTCAATCGCGCCCACACCGATGGATGCCGTCAAACCAGTAGGTACTTCCGGCGGGAAAACGTCTTTTGGAGTAACGAGGTTCGACTCCACAACTTCGCTCTCGGTCTTGTCATGGATGCCTTCGACGAAATATTGATAAGTCTTCCCATACTCCGTGGAAGTGTCTATGTAATCCGGTTTGTCTGAAGTGGCAAGCAACACTCGGCCCAGGCTGATCGCCGGTCTTTCGCAGGATGCGGAAAGCCGCCACATTCGCCTCATTCCACGTGATTCGCACTCCCTCAGGCACCGGCTCAGCCTTCACGTTGGTAGGATTCGTGAGCGGCGCTTCCACCGTGATGGGAACAAAGTTCGACCATTCCGACATCCGCCCTTTGGTATTTCCCAGGCGCACCCCCACCACCAGATCTTTCCCGACAAAATTCTTTACCGGCTGCACCACGCGCGCCGCTCCCGGCTGAGGCAGCGGAGAAACATCGATTTTCTGTGCGCCGTTGGCCCAATCGTTTGCGTTGAATCCTCCGGCGGGCGTTGGTCCAATCCGCAAATCCACGCTGCCCACCTGCTTCAACACCAAACCTTCGGTGGTGAGCTTGGGAACCCCAAACCGAATGTCAATCTTATCCCCACGCTGCACCGCGCCAAGGTCCACAATGCGCGTAGGCACATTGAGCGCCGGATAAAGCGGCTCACCGACAGATCCACACCCCACCAGCAGCAGAAACAATGGGGCAGGCAATCCTGCCTGCAGCCGGCTTTCGAGCCGGCGTTTTTTAATCGCCGCACCCATCGGTCAGAGAATATACCGGCTGAGATCCTGATCCTTGACAATATCCGCCAACTGCTTGCGCACATAGGCAGCGTCAATCTTCACGTTCTTCTTCTTCAGGTCCGGACCCGCGAACGAAATCTCCTCCAGCATCTTTTCCATGATGGTGTGCAGCCGCCGAGCACCGATATTTTCGGATGTCGAATTCACCTTCGCCGCAAATCCCGAAATCTCCTCCACCGCGTCGTCCGTGAACGTCAGCTTGATGCCTTCGGTTTCGAGCAGCGCGGTGTACTGCTTGACCAGCGCATTCTTCGGCTCTCGCAGAATGCGGATGAAATCCGCCTCGGTCAGCGACTTCAACTCCACGCGAATCGGAAAACGGCCCTGCAGCTCGGGAATCAGATCGCTCGGCTTCGAGACGTGAAACGCCCCCGCCGCCACAAACAGAATATGATCCGTCCGCACAAAACCATGCCGCGTATTTACCGTGGTGCCTTCCACGATGGGAAGAATGTCGCGCTGCACGCCTTCGCGGCTCACGTCCGGCCCATGCCCGGATTCACGGCCAGCGATTTTATCGATTTCATCCAGAAAGATAATGCCGTTGCGCTCCACGCGTTCCAGCGCTAGCCGCGTCACCTGATCCATATCGATCAGCTTCTGCTCTTCTTCCTGAACCAGATATTCCGCCGCTTCCGCCACCCGCATTTTGCGCTTGCGCGTGCGCTGCCCGAACAGGCCGGGTAAGACGTCCTTGAGATTGACGTCCATCTCCTCCATGCCTTGTCCGGTGCTGATTTCAAACGTTGGCCCACGCTCGCGGACGTCGATCTCCACTAGCCGGTCGTCCAGCTTGCCCGCGCGCAGTTTCTCGCGCAGTTTTTCGCGAGTCCGCTCGGCGCTTTCCGACGCCTCCGGCTGCGGAGGCATCAGCAGATCCAGCAGCCGCTCTTCCGCGTTGCGTTCCGCGCGCTCCGCCACTTCCTCGATCCGCTCTTCGCGCACCATGTCGATCGAGATGTCCACCAAATCGCGGATCATCGCTTCCACATCGCGGCCCACATAGCCAACTTCGGTGAACTTGCTCGCCTCCACTTTCAGGAACGGCGAATTCGCCAGCTTGGCCAATCTTCTCGCGATCTCGGTTTTCCCCACTCCGGTGGGCCCGATCATGAGGATGTTCTTCGGCATCACCTCATCCGCCATTTCCGGCTCCAGCTTTTGCCGCCGGATGCGGTTGCGCAGCGCGATCGCTACTGCTTTCTTGGCGTCGGCTTGCCCGATGACATACTTGTCCAGCTCCTGCACGATCTCGCGCGGCGTCAACTCGTCCAGCAGCGGCGTTTCGTCCAGAGCCTGCGTGGGCAGATAAATCACCATTTAGCCCAGTTCTTCATAGCTGATATTTCCATTGGTGTAAATGCAGATTTCACCGGCGATCTGCATGGCTTTCTCCGCGATTTCTTTCGCTCCCAGTTTAGTATTTTCGATCAGCGCAGTGGCGGCGGCCTTTGCGAACGGGCCGCCCGAACCAATAGCAGCGACGTCGTGATCGGGCTCAATCACGTCGCCATTTCCGCTGACGATAAAAGTGTTCTGCGGATCAGCCACCAATAATAGGGCTTCCAAGTGCCGCAGCACTCGATCGGTCCGCCATTCCTTGGCCAGCTCCACCACGCTGCGCGGCAAGTTGCCGTTATACTGCTCCAGCTTGGCTTCAAAGCGCGCGAACAGCGCGAACGCATCGGCGGTGGAACCGGCGAATCCCGCCAGAATTTTCTCGTTATACAGACGCCGCAGCTTTTTGGCCGACGCCTTCAGCACTTCCTGGCCCAGCGTCACTTGCCCATCGCCGGCCATCACAACTTTGGCATTCCTGCGCACGCAGAGAATGGTAGTGGAACGGATTCGTTCTTTCATGGATCTTTTCTGGAACTCCGAGGGTGGAATCTCCATTCTATCTCACACTGCCGCATTGTCGTGGCGGCATCGCCCCCATCGCCGAGTCCTAACCGAACCGCGAGCGCAAGGGAGCGCTACCACGACCTCGGCTAGCTCCCGCGCAACAACACCTTCCGCGACAAAATCCCCAGACCCCTTGCCAACCCAGCCGGCAAAAACCCCTGCACCAGGCACCAAAGATAAACCACACCGCGCGCCTTCCACGACACTGGACCAAAATCGTTAAAGTAAGACCGTAGCACCCGGCAAGCGTTCCAGCTTTGCCGGATCCCAAACCGCCAATTCGCTCCCCCGCTCGACCTGTGAAATCGTTTGGTGCACCAGCACGAAGGAACGTAGCAAAGCCGACCCTTGAGCGAAAGTCCAAACACCCAGTAGATATCCGCCCGAATGTTTCGATAAGTCTGCCGGATATACAAATCGCACTCTTCCACCATCCCGCGCCGAACTACGCCGCGAAATGCTATCCACAGTTGCCACAAAGTAAGAAGCCGCACCGCGTCGTCGATCGACCACGTTTCCCCAGCGCGGATAGGTGGCGCGACAAACGGAAATGCCGGAAGAAAGCCGTCGAGCGAAATCTGTTTCACTCTGCCGAAAGCGAGCACGGCACCCGGATTTCCTTCCAAGGCGGCAACCAGATCCGGTATGTAGTTCGAAGGATAAGAATCGTCATGGCCCATCCACAGCGCATACTTCCCCCGGCAATGCCGCAGGATCAAGTTGAAATGCTCCACCCAATCGAGCTGGTCTTTCCCAGCCAGAAACCGGAACCGCTGATCGGCGCCGTACTTCTGTTTCAGCAGCGCCAGCGCCTCATCCAACTGATGCCGGTCCGATACGATGAATTCCACATTCGGATATTGAATCGCTTCGATGTTCGCCATCACGATTTCGACGAACTGCTGCGATCGGTACAGCGGAAAGCCCACCGAGACCAGCGGCGCCATGGGGTCCATCGCGTTACGAAATCCCCAGAATTCGTTCCGCTGTTCGATAGCCCAGATACGGAACCATCGTATACTTGCCGGTATTCACCGAATGATAATTACCCTCCGAGTGAATGCCAATCTCATAACGCGTGTGCAGCCGGCTGCCATGCTCGTCGATATCGGCGGCTCCCCAAGCAAAAATCACGCCGCCGACTGGCTCGACTAGATCGTCTGCGTATCGCGAAGCGTCAAGCGCGGGACACAACTTCCCAAGCGCTTGATAGCTACCGCGCAAGACGGAACGGACCTTCGATTCTTCGATCTCCCCCCGCCAATCAGGCGGCTTCAACTCCGATGACGACCCGAGCATTCCCATCGGATACCAGGAAAAGTAAAGCCCGCGCGGCCCGAGATTGACGATATCTCCGAATGGGCCCAGCACAAACGTCACCGACCGAATCCCGTCCCGTTCCACTGGTCGGTTGAGCCAGCCTCCAACCTTGTAGCGAAAGATCCAGTCGCGCTCCGGAGCGAGACCTGCCGTGGCATCGATCTCCAAACGTCCGTGCCAGAGCGTATTTGCCACCTGATCGTAGATTTCGGTGTGTTCATTTTCGGCGGCCCGGAACGTGACGCGAAGAGTTCCTGATGGCAGCGGTTTCACGCCAAGAACCCGGGCGCAGGCCAGGAAGCGAATCCGCGGATTGCATCGAACGGCTTCTGACAACTGGTCCGCGATACCGCGCACATCCACGGCAACTTCGGACGTGCGGTAGGCGCAAAGAACATGTTCGGGGGAGAAATCGGCCGCCAGCTCGCGCTCGGAAACCTTTTCCACAAAGAATCGACGTTGCCCCAGGTACGATAAGCCCGTCGCCGCGCATGCGTCGTCAAACAGGCGTCGGCACTCGCCGTAGTGCCGCTCCAGATCGGCTGGCTCCGTCATCGTTTCTCTGGGAACGGCGTAGTAAAAGGGCGTTGACACCAGTGGAACGCTGGAAGCAGGATCGATCCACCGGCTCAGGCAATCGCTGAAACGGATGGCCCCTTCAATCATCGTCTTCGCCGTCGCAAGCGAGCGATCCTTGGCGTAAACCAAGCCTAGGTGGATCTTGCCCTCATTATTCCGGCTGGCCCCGGTCATAGGCTGCGAATTTTCGTCATAGAGATCGACGTTGTATCCGCGATTGGCTATCTCTAGCGCGGCGCAAACCCCCGTTCCGCCCGCGCCCAGAATCGCGATTCTCATTCCGTCACCGTCACCGGCCGGTCGCGGATCAGCGAAAGAATGCGCGCCACCGATTCCTCCATCTTCAGCTCTTCGGTTACGAATCGATAGGCCCGTTCCACGATTTCCGCTCGCTCCGAGGGGTGAGTGCGGTAGTGGCGCAAAACGTCCGGCATTTCGCGCACCTCTGCTTCCACATAGTGCTTGCCCGGCAGAAACGGCTCTGGCTTGTAGATCGGTTCCGATACCACGAGTGAACGATTCGCCATGCCGAGAATCAACCGGTGAGCGCCGATTTCTCGCGGATACCGTTGAATATTGAGAAATGCTTCGGCGCGGTGGATCAACCCGTTCCTCTGTTCGCCCCAGAGTTCCTTGTCGGTCCAACTCCCCCTCGCTTCCAGTTTCACTCCTTTCCGCCGAAGCTCCTGAATAATTTTCCGGCGCCTCGGAATCTCCAAAGCCCCCAGGAACAAAGCTTCAATATCTCGCTCGCCATCCGGCTCGCCCGATGATTGACTCCCGCAGCCCAACTCGTACCCATACGGAACCCAATGCGCCGGAATTCCACGTTCGGCCATCGATTCCGCCCAAGCCTGCGAAGAAACCACCAGCAACAGCGGCCATCCCTTCCCGTTCAGTTGGCGCAGTTTCCTGAAGTTGGTGTATGGATCCGTCGCTCTGGCATCGCGCAACAGGATTTTCGCGATTTCCCGTAAGCTGAGCCGTGGCCTTTCCGCGCCTGCACTGGCCGGGAAGGGCAGCGGTTCCCAATGCCAGACAACCAAAAGCGGCCTCTCCGATCTATCGCTTAATGCCCCGAATGCTTCGAGAATTTTCGGAAACCAGCCGCAGTTCTCAAGCAGCAACACCACGTCGAACGTACTTAAGTCCAACTGGGTATCCCGCGTTTGCAGCACCTGGCCGCCATGCTGGCGCAACAATTGAGCGAGAATATGTTCTTCGCCGGCGCGCGCCGGTATCGGCCGCCAACCGAGTGCCACTCTCAGCCCAATTTCATTCCTCGGCACCGCAGTGGAGTATACAAGATAACTTCACTGCTTTCCAAGCGCACTTGAGACAATCACCCCAGCCCCGAGTCTCACGCGCGGACGTGGGCCCTCCACATTTTTGCGAACTCGGTGAACGCCGCAGGTTTTCGGCGTCCCATCAACAATCGCAGCAATTCCCACCCCGCCCAAACGAAGTACGCGATCGTGATCCAAAGATGAAAGTGCTCTCCCACCATGCCCCAAAACGGAGTATCCGGCTTTATGGCGGAAAAAAGAAACTGCACCAGCCATAATGCGAATAGCGCCGCCGCCTCCCACCAAGCCAGCTCCATGTTTACCAGGAACATCATGCCCACCAGTTGCTGCCCGATGGTCATCAGCACTTCGACTTTTTGCTGCGAATCCAGGGGAATGGATGTCACGGTCTTCATGCTCATTGAAAGCACCACCGGCAGCATCGCCACCAGCAGCGTCCACTGATTGATGTTGCTGGAAACCAGATTCATCAGCGCCATCGGCGCGCGCGTTACGGAACGTGCCCAGTAAAAAGTGGAAAGCCCTTCCGGGAATTCGGATATGAAGGGCGCCACCCACTGCACGAAAACGAAAGCCGGGATACCGAGCCGCGTGGAAATCGAGAACAGGCTGCCAAGAAAAGGCTCCGCGCTGACATAGATCAGGACGCCCCCCGCCGCAAACAAACCGCCGATTAGCGCGATTCGCCGAGTGCGCGGCGAACGAACAATTGCGCGAGGGATGCGTTCCAGCTCATCGATACCCTCTTCCTTCTGCGCCGGCATCTTGCCCAGGACGATCAAATAGGCCGCATAAATCGCCGTCAGAACCACGGCATCCACTACATCGAGCGAACCTTTCAACACCACCACGCTGACGTAGATCAGCGGCGCCAGCAATCCCACCACCTGGACGCTCTGCTCACCCTCCAACAGAATCCGCTGCATCGGCTTGCCCTCGCGTTTGCGATAAGCCATGGCGGCGGAAAAGTAAATCATCGGCCAGCCGAGTCCTGTGAGCAGCCGCAATGCGCCCGTGAGGCTCGCAAACAAGAACGGCACTTGCTGACGCCATGCAAATACAGCTTCAATCGCGAATTCGGGCAGCGTTTGCATCCACGCCAGGATCGCCAGCGCGAACCCTTGCGCAATGAAGAACTGTGCGGATTCCGCCGCCCACGCGATAATCATCGCGGCGATCAGGATGGCCGGTGCAGCCCACAGGATGGTCTGCGGACTCGATTCCTTAATGGTAGGCGCGGCTGCGAACAGAAAAAGGACGCCGAAGAAAAGTGGTTTTGTCACACTATTGGAACCTTAACGGTGAGAGCTGTTCGAGCGGGTTTCCGACAAACCACATGGTACAACGATTGTATGCCGTCTTACGTGGTGGAAACACCCGCGCGCTCGTATCCAATCCTGGTGGAGCGCGGTGGTGTCTCGAAGTTACGCGACTACATCCCCGCTCGCGCCGGCACGCTGTTTTTTGTTTCCACCGAAGACGTCTGGCAACTGCATGGATCCACCCTCCTGGCCGCGGCCGGCGATCGAAAGCACGAAACCCTGTTCTTCCCCGGTGGAGAAACACGCAAACGATTGGCGGAAGTGGAAGCGCTGGCCGAACAAATGGTCCAAAAGGGCGCGGACCGCTCGAGCCTGGTGGTGGCGGTAGGAGGCGGCATCGTGACGGATGTCGCGGGCTTCCTGGCCGCCATCTTCATGCGCGGCATTCCGTTGATCCAAATCCCCACCACGCTGCTGGGTCAGGTGGATGCGGCCATCGGTGGAAAAACCGGCGTCAATCTCACGCACGGCAAAAATCTCATCGGCAGCTTTCACCAGCCGCTTGCGGTGCTCATCGATCCGGCATTGCTCGCCACGCTCCCCGAGCGCGAATATCGCGCCGGCCTGTTTGAAATCATCAAGCACGGCGTGATTGCCGACGCGGATCTGTTCTGGATGATGCGGCGCGAGCCGCAGCGCGTCCTCTCGCAGGAGCCTGCCGTAGTGGACCGCATGATTGCGGATTCCGTCCGGCTGAAGGCTCAAGTAGTTTCGGGCGACGAAAAAGAAGAGGATCGCCGCCGCATTCTAAACTTTGGCCACACCTTCGGCCACGCGCTGGAAGCCGAAACCAATTACTCCCAATTCCTGCACGGCGAAGCGGTAGCGTGGGGCATGAAGGCCGCAGCTTTCTTGGCTGAAAACCAAGCAATGCTTCCGTCAGCCGATGCCAGGGAAATCATAGCGTGCACCAACTCCTATGGCCCGTTTCCATCCCTGACCGGTATCAACGCAGTTAATTTGGCGGCCCGCCTGAAAAGCGACAAGAAAACCGTAATGGGAAAAATCCACTTCGTTCTCCCGGAGCGAATCGGCTCCGTGGTTATCCGGTCCGACATCGAGGATCGATCCGTCCTGACTGCCATTAAGGAAGCACTCAGTTGTTAACCGGAACCACTCCAGCAGGCACCGAAAACGAAGAGCAATCCGCCGCCTGGGTCCGCGGAATGTTCAGCCGCATCGCCCCACGCTATGACCTGCTGAACCACCTGCTGTCCATGAACATCGATCGACACTGGCGCGCACGAACAGTAAAGCGGGTCTCGCATATCCTCCAGAAACCCAACGCCGGCGCACTTGACCTATGCTGCGGCACCGGCGACCTGATGTTAGCCCTCGAAGCCAGCAGCGGCAACAGTGGGGCGGACCCCCAGGTCCGCAAGCCGACGCCCTCGTCGGCTTTCTTAGAGCGCGAACAGCCGGCCGGGGGGCCGGCAGCGGACCAGGGGGTCCGCCCTACTGTCTATGGCAGCGACTTCGCCCACCCCATGCTGGTAGCAGCCAAGCAAAAAACGGTCGGCTCGCGCACGAAGCTCTTCGAATCCGACGCGCTCCGCCTGCCGCTGCGCGATGCCTCGCTGGATCTAGTCACCATAGCGTTCGGCTTCCGCAATCTGGCGAACTACCGAAATGGGTTCGAGGAACTCTTGCGTGTGCTGCGCCCCGGCGGAATGGCCGCGATCCTGGAATTCTCCACGCCGCCAAATCCGCTACTGGCCCAGTTGTACGGTTTTTACTCCCGGAACATCCTGCCAACCATAGGCGGCTGGATCTCCGGATCGAGGGATGCCTATTCTTATCTCCCCGAATCAGTTAGAAAATTTCCAGGCGCGGAAGAGCTAGCGAACCAGATGCGCGCCGCCGGATTCTCGAATGTTCGATTTGAACGAATGACTTTCGGCATCGTCGCTCTTCACTTGGGCGAGCGGCTTTGACTCATGTTCCAGAGCGGCTCCCGCCGGCTGCGTCAACTGCTTGACGGTGATGGAAGCCAGCGCCAGCGTGAGGCCGATCATGATCGCCACCGAAATCCAGGCGACTGCGTTGTAGGCGTGCGAATTGGTCCACTCTTTCATCAGGCTCTTCTTGTTGATCAACATCACCATGTAAATCAGGATCACCGGCAGCAGCACGCCATTCAGCACCTGCGACCACAGAATCATTTTCACCAGCGGAAAATTCGGCCACAGAATCACGCCCGCCCCCAACACTACCAGCAGCGTAAAGAGCCAGTAGAACTCGGGCGCCTCATGAAACCGCTTGTCCACGCCGGATTCAAAACCCAAACCCTCGCAGACCGTATAAACGGTTGACAGCGGCAGAATGCAGGCCGCGAAAAAGGATGCGTTGAAGAGTCCCGCGCTGAACAACACGTAGGCGTATTTGCCGAAAGGCTTCAGCGCCAGAGCCGCGTCCTTCGCCGTCTCGATGTCCTTGGGACCATGCGTCCAGATGGCGGCCGCGCACGACACAATGATGAAGAATGCCACAACATCCGTCAAAATGCAGCCCACGATCACTTCGATCCGGGATTGGATGTACTCTTTCGCCGTGATTCCCTTTTCCACGATGGCCGACTGCAAATAGAACTGCATCCACGGCGCTATGGAAGTCCCCACCATGGCGATCAGCATGGTGATGTAGCCTTCATCGAACATCAGAATCGGCTTCACGCTGTAGATAGCCGCTTCCTTCCAATCCGGTTTCAACATGAAACCCGAAATTATATAAGTCACATAGAGCGTACACGCCGCCAGGAACACTTTTTCCACGCTGCGATAACTGCCGCGCACCACCAGCAGCCACACCGCCGCCGCGCAGATCGGAACCGTAATATAGCGGCTGATGTTGAACACTTCGAGCGAACTCGCGATGCCTGCGAACTCCGCGATCACATTCGTAAAGTTGGTCAGCACCAGCGCAATCATCAGGAAAAAAGTGGTCCGCAGTCCAAATTCTTCGCGAATCAGGTCCGATAGCCCTTTGCCGGTCACCGCGCCCATGCGCGAACACATTTCCTGGGTCACGATCAGCAGCAGCGTGATCGGGATCAAAGTCCAGAGAGGAAGATAGCCGTACTTGGCGCCTGCCTGCGAATACGTGAGGATTCCGCCCGAATCGTTATCGACGTTGGCGGTAATCAACCCCGGCCCGATAACGGACAGAAAGATCGCGATTTGGTAGCGAAATCGTTTGAGCACCAGGGTCCTCTTCGGGTCCTCTCATTTCTGCCTCAACAGGGAAATCACTTCGTCGGCCGTGATTGCGCCGGCCAGCTTGCCTGCTTCATCCACCACCGGCAACGCCAGCAAGTTGTACTTATCGAAAAGTTCGGTGATGCGGTCTTCTTTTTCCTCGACGTCTACTTGCAACAGAGGTTCGGAAGCCAGCTCCTTGAGCAGCGTTGCGCCCGGGGCGATGAACAGCTTCGCCAACGGCACCGAGGCGGTAAGCCGTCCATCAGAATCCACCAGGAACAACGTATTCACCTTCTCCAGAATCTCTTCGTTGGCCTTCAATGCCTCCATCGCCTCTGCAATGGTCGAGTGCTCCGATAGCGCCACATACTCGGTGTTCATCAATCCGCCGGCCGAGTTCTCGGGGAATTCCAGCAGCTCCTCCACCTCGGTTTTCTCCTCCGGCTGCATCTCCTCCAAAATGTCTTCGGAGGTCTGTTCTTCGAGTTCCGCCAGCGCATCGGCGGCCTCGTGCGGCGCCATTTCTTCCACAATCTCAGCCGCTTTCTCGGTCTCAAGCGATTCCAAAATGCTGGCCTGAATTTCCGGATCCACTTCGGTGAGCGCTTCGGCGGCAACTTCGCTGTCGATGGTCTCGAAAATCGCTTCGCGGTCGTCCGGGCTCAAATCTTCCACGATATCGGCCAGGTCCGCCGGATGCATCCGCTCCAGAATGTCGTTCGAGACGTTCAATCGCAGCCGCCGCTGCGGATCCGCTTCCAGAATGCTGCAATGCTCCCAGCGGAGCGAGTGCGGAGGAATCACCACTTGCATTCGCCGCACCAAACGCCGCGGAATCACGCCCTGCGCCAGCCGCCGGAACATGCTGCGCAGCCCGATATCCACATCGTCGATATGCAGCAGATCGCCGTCTTCCGCATGCTGGATGGTGAAAGTGACATCGGTAACGCGCACCACCTTACGTCCCTTGCCGTCGATGATCTGCTGGTCAAGAAGATCGCGGACCAGCCGCAACATATATTCGTCGGAATGATACGGCGTCAGCAGCTCGTCTTTGAGGTGGATGCCGTCGAGAGATATGGACCGGACCTGGTCGTGCCTTACAGTAAGCCAGGCCCAGCCGCCGCCTAGCAGGTAACGATCTACGCGGGAAGGATGGATCAGCGGAACAATGGCGGCGTCTTTGACAAAGCCCAACCTGCGGCCCTTGAGGTCGTAGACCTTGAGGCCCAGCAGTTCGGTGAGGAAGAGGAGTTCGTCCGCCATCGAGAATCGCCCGAATCCATAAAAATGCTACTCAATCTTTACTATGACTCAAAGCTGGTGAAGCTGGCAACAATAAAAACGTACCCGGATAATAATGTTCCAGGATTTCCCGAAATCCAGCACCCGCGCCTGCCATTCCAGCAGCGCCCTTCTGGCACAGGCCGAGTTGATGGCCCTGCACCACGCCGGGCGAATTCCGGCGGCAGAAATCGCAGGGGACCGATCGGTATGGGTAGCCCGGGCGCTCGGACTCGAGCGCACGAGTCCGGCCTCCGCAGGATGCCGAATATAGCGCCGCGAGTGGCTTTCCGAGATAGGCGAGAATTAGTCCCTGAGTTTCGTTGGCCGCACGAAACGCGTCGCTTCCCGGCTCCGGCGGCTCGCGCAGGAACTGGCAATGTGTGCTGTCGCAGAAATCGAACGCATCGTGACGCGGTCCCGCGGCGGCAAAGTAAGACCGCGCGACCACGGCTTGCGCTTTCAGCGCCTCCGATGGAGTGCCCGTAGGCATCTCAGCCGCTACCACCGACGCCACGGCGATTTCCCGATCCATCGAAACCATCGGGACCAGTTTGTGATCGCCCGCTTGAATCGTCAGAGTGCCGTGGAACTGCCGCTCGATTTTGCCTGGAATGCTTATCCGGAAATCGGCGTCCGAACCATCGAGCGACGAAACTCTCACGGGACCCGAAATCTGCGCCAGCGAAATGCTTCGGGACTGGCGGCCTTCCAGAACGACTCTGGAGTCATTGCTCGTGATCAATAACGCGGAAGAAACTGGCGTCACGCGGAGGTCCGTCGGGTGGAACAGGCTGAACACGCCGATTTGTACGATTTCCAGAACCAGCCGGTTACGTCCGGACATACGTTCGCATCTTTCCGCAGACCCAAGCCGCCTGTGCACCGGTTGTTCCGTGCACCCGCACCAGCAGGTTGAATCTCGGGGCTTCGCTCGGAAAGAGCGCGATCACGTATCCATCGTTGCCGGCGGTCCCGGTTTTCGCGTAAGCCCCTCGGCCCACGCCGCGGCCGGTGCCGGATTGTCCGGAGAGCGCCATTCCAGCGAGGATTTGATTCACCCCCGGATCGGCCGACCGCGCGATCAGTTCCGAATAGGCGCGAGCGATTGCGAACGGCGGGATTTGCCAGCCTGTTCCAAGGCCGATCAACGTGCCGGCGTCTGAATTCGGACTGGGCGCGCTCAATCCGAATCTTTCGGAGATGGCCGCCAGCTCCGGTGCCGAAACGTGGCTCGCCAGCTCCAGAAAATAAGCATTGCACGAATTCGCGATGGCCGAGACGATTTCCACTCGCCCATGGCCCGTCGGCAGCCAACAGCCCTTGCAGGTAAAAGCCGGAAAGCGAAACCCGTGTGTGGCGCCGTAAGCGAGCGCGGTGAAAGGTTTCACCAGCGATCCGACGCGCGCCGGGTCCATCGGATGATTCCAGCGCGAGCAGATCTCGCGATTGCGAACGCAATCCGTCAGAAGATAGGAGATCTTCGGATCTCGAAAAGCGCGATCGATTGCGATTTCAGACGATTGCTCAGGCAGCGAAGCCGCTGCGGCTATCTCTAGAATTTCGCGCCGCGTCAGAATCATTTCAGTTTGTACACCACGCTCTGCGTCACGATTGAGCCGGTATCGTGAACCGAAATCGACTCAGACCCAAATCGGCCAAGCGTCTGGCCGAGGCTGGCAATGTTGCCCGAAAAGAATGGCGGCTCCGGTGCATCGCCAGTGGCCTGTTTCGCAAGCGGATTGTCGATCAGCCGCATCATCTTGACGAAGTTCGGCAGCTCGATGGAATGGCGGTAGACTGCGGCGTAACGGGCCCCGGAAGCAGTTGCCGAACCCGCGAGCATTGCTTCCAGAAGTACTCGGCTCGAAGCAATTGCGAGTACCCGGCCGTGCACCGCCAGCGCAAGCGGCTCTAGGCCATCCAGCTCGAAATACGAATTCGCGCCGGCACCGCGATTCAACCAATGGACGCCGAGCTGATCCGTGGTCAACAGATTCCCGAAAGCCGCCGCTACGGCATTTTGGACCGCGCTGGCATCCCAATCGGAGCCGGCGAGCAAAACCACTCCCGAATCCGTACCGACGAAAACGCCATCCGGCTGAGCTTTGGTGGATCCGATGTCCAGCATCGCATTGAGTTGGATATTCTCCAGCAGTTTGCGAAGTTCGCTGCCAATCTCATGCGTTCCCGTTTCGAGCGGCGGCTCGTCGATTCTCACTTCGAGTTCGGATTCATCCCCCACGGCGCCCGAATCCAGCGCCACCACGGGCGCGGTCTTCGACGCAATCTGAGTCTGCGGATGCGGCTGAAGAATTTTCCGCCGCAGCAGCTCGAACGCCTTTTGCGGTTCCGGGGAAGCCCACGCACGATACAAGCTGGCGTTAGCCGGGGCCATGCGCTGGATTTCGCCCACCGCCGCTTCATTCCAATCGGGAGCGATATCCGTGCTGCGCAGCAACACGCGAGCTTCGTGCAAATCGCCCGAGGCGCGGCCGGCATCGGCGATCGCAGCGGAGTACTGATGCAGATCGGTGATATTCTGCTGGACCCAATAAGACCGGAAATGCGGGCTTCGCGTCAACTTTTCGAGATCCATCGCCATCCGCAATTCGCCCGGCGCTTTGGCTTCGCGCACACTTCTGTCGAACCACTGCTCGCCTGCAACCGAAGAGCCGGCTTGTCCGGCGATCAATGCCAGAGCGCCCGCCAGCACGTCTTCCCGAGTTGCAAGAACCACATAGTCTTTCGCGGCCGCGAAGGCGGCGACCCGCTTCGAGGCTGCATCGGTCTTGATGTAGTAATCGATTCCCGACGATTGCCGAGGCTGATAACTTCCGCGCGTTTTCCACAGTGCGCCGCCTGCGAATCGATCCGAGGAAAGGCGCGTGATGTAGAGAAATTCCAATTTGCCGATATCGTAAATCGCCAATGCCGATTGTTTGCCGGCGACGTTCGAAAGCAGGTCGAGATCCGGCGGAACACCCGCGGCGGCCGCAAATTCCGTCTGAGCTTGTTGCAGCTTCAAATACAAACGCGAGCGCGAGAACACCTGGAAGTTGTCGCTGGCCAGCCACAAACGTTTCTCGTCGGACCCGTTCCAATCCGTGAGCAGCGATCCGAAATCCTTGGCTTCGATATAAAGCGACGGCCCGGCCGGGATCAGCCGAGCCAAATCCGGCAGCGAGCTGGGCGGAGTCTGGGCGAACATCCAAACCAGCAAAACCAGGCTTGCGAAAATCACGGCGATGGTCACGGGACGTTTCATTGTGCGCCTCCAAGTCTTGGGCGGACGAGATGATCCTGCTCGAGATTTTCGGTCACCATCGGCTGCCGCTTCTCGGTTTGCCCGCTGATGATCTAATTGCGCCTGCAGCGAATCCAACTGCTTCTTCGATTCTGGGTCATCCAGATGGATGCGGTAGTAAAAGGCTGCCTCGCGGGGTTGGTTTAGGTGTGCGTAGGAGTCACCCAGTTCGCGCGCGATAGCAGCGCGCTGGGCGGGGTCGATTCGTACGGCCGTCAGGAATGGGACCGAATAGTACGGATTCTCGAACTGCTCTTCCAGCTGTTCGGCCGGAACAATAGTCCCGCCGCGCGAAAGCAGTGGAAAAATTGCGGCAATCGCGGTTTGGTAATGTTTCGCGCGGTAAGCTTCGTCGAACAGTGTCAGTTTCGGATGGTCATTGTCGGGCTCAATCGCTGCCGCTCCCTGCAGCAGCCGGATTTTGGTGGCAGAGTCGGTGGATTGCGCGGCCGCGGCCAGGCGCGCGTGGTAGAAGTACGGTTTTTCCGCGCTGGCCGGCGGAATGGGCGAAGGTCCGGAAAGCAGATTCAGTTCGGCGCAGTTTGTAGTCAACGGTGGTGCTTTGGATTCTGCGAGGAACCGGGCCGCCGCGACGCGCGTTTCGTACTTTGCGTCGTTCGATTCGGCCACGGCGTGCAGCATTGCAACGCCTTGATCTTTGTTGCTGACGAGCAGCAGTTTTCCAAGCTGAGTTTTGGCGGCAAAATCCCATGGCACCGCGCGGACCCGATCGGTCAGAAACGGCAGAGCTTCCGCCGGATGGCCCGTTCTACTCAGCAGCTCGGCGGCGTCCGACAGATTTTCAAACGGTTCGCCTACCACCAGCGTCATCCGATGAAGGAGCGCGACCGCTTGCTTAGCGTCGCCTTGTTCCAGGCGGATTTCGGCGAGGCCCAGAAAAGCAGCGGCCGAAAATTGAAAGGAGTCGATTTGCCGGGCGTAAACAAATTCGAGAACTTGACGAGCCGCTGCGTCCGCGCCTTTTTGCTTCAGCTCTGTGGCGGCATTCTGCAAATATTCAACCGGCGTGTCTTCTTTTGAGTATCGAAGCAGCAGAGCTTGCAGATCGCCGGCGTGCGTGGCGATGCGGGTTTCGAGAATCACTACTTGTCCCGCTCGCGACTTTCGAACATCCGCGGGAATCTCCGCCAGCGCGCGCTCGGCTGACTGCGTCTGCTTGTGATCCACCAGGAATTCGATCCATTCGAACTGGCGGTTGCGCAGTTCGGTTTCGGCCCAGCCGCGCGCTTCGCCGAAGCTGTTTTCGAGCTTCTGTTTTGCACTTTGGATCAGGGCATCGTAAACAGCGGGGCGCTGGTCTTCGGGGATCCAACTCTGCTTCACGATGCCGGACAAAAATTCTGTTGGGTCAGGAGCGTTCTTCGCCAGGTCGATGATCCAAGCTACATTAGAGGCTTTCAAAGCCGCGCGAAGCAACGGTTCCACTTGGTAGCTGCCATTGCGATGAATATAAGTTCGAAGAACGCGGTCGGCTTCCGGCCGCACGGCCTCAAACAGTTTGCACTGGCCGATGTCTTCCAGGGTGGCGGAGAGCGAACTCCAGAAATCTTCCCGAACTCGTCCGTCCTGCTCGCGCGAAAATGCCTGGAGCGCTAGCTCAAACTCGCGCGTCGCTTCGTCGATCTTGTTTTGCCGCCAGTAAATCAGCGCCGTGCGATCATGCACATCGGCGCGTTTCGGATCCAACTGCAGGGCATTTCCAAAATCCACCAGAGCGCGCTCGGGCTGGCCGGACTCGCGATAAAACTCGGCAAGCGTGAAGTACGCGTCGGCATGGCCGGGAGCCGCTTCGATGCCGGAGGGCAGATAATCTTCCGGATCGAACTGTTTGGTCACATCCAGATATTCGCCGTAGCGCGAGCCATAGTAGAACCAGAGGCCGCCGGCGAGTTGGAGATTGCGATCGACCGATTTTCCGACGCGCTCTCCGATTGTTGCGGTGCCAAGGGCGTCGCGGAACGCCGTTCCAACTTGCGGCGCGGGGCTGGCGAAATACAATCCCGCCAGACCTGTGTAGGAGCGATTCCAAACCGGCGGCTGGCCAACTCCTCGGGCGGCGATCACTTCGAGCGCGCGGTCGACGCCGAAATGTTCGAGAGCGTAGTTCGCGAATTCATTTCTGATATTCGGGGATCGGCCGGATTTCGCCACAGCGATAAATCGCGCGGGCGACGTGCTCAGAAGTTCGGCGTAGCGCGCGATCAGCGTGCCGCCGAGTTGACTCCGCTGCTCTAATTGATCCAACAATCGCAGTTCGGCGGTGGTGTCACCGGCCAGCCGGTAGTTTTCGGCTGCCTGGGACAAGAGTCCGTCGCGATTCGATTCATCCGGTGGGTGGATTTTCCAGTACGCTTCCAGTTGCCTCGCCAACTCCGTATAACGCAAGCGCCGCTGCTGGGTTTCGACGAGCTGTTGCGCGGGACCGCCCGGACTCACGGTCAACAGTTGGTTCTGCCATTCCGCTTTGAGATCCGCTAGGTCGGCCGTTCCTGCTACGCGGATCAGCACCTCCAGATGTTCTGCTGTAGCCTTGCCGAGCTTTCCGCGCAGGAATGTTGCGAAGGCTTGCTTTTCTTCCGGGGTGTAGTAGGCCGCGACGATCGCAGGATCGAACAATTTGTTGTAGGCACGCTGGCGAGTGATCAACCGCTCATAGATTTGAAAACCGGTTGCGAGATCGTCTCCGGCGATGGCGGCGCCTTTTTCGGCAAAGTCGCGCGCTTGGCCGATCAAGCCCCAGGATTCCAACTTCTCCGCCAGGGAGAAGAAAACTTCCGGACGCTCGGGACGGCCTTCCATCCGGGCTTTTCGCAATGCCGCAACCGCGTCATCGTTGCGGCCCTGGCGCGCGCGGATCTCGGCGACTTTTTCCATCCATTGCGAGTTGTGGTAATTGAGATCGTAAAGTTTGGAATAAGTGGCTGAAGCTTCGTCGAAGCGGAGCAGGCGCTCTTCCAGCGAAGCGCGGGCGACGTATAAGTCCACGCGATCTGGCCGGATGTCCGATGCCCGGCGGTATTCCGCGATGGCCTCCGGAAAATTCTCAACGGCAGTTTGGACGCGCGCCAGAGTCATCGGCCAGCGATAATCCTTCGGCGAATCTTTTTCCGTCTTCGCGTAGTACGCGGTTAACTGCTGCGCGCGGCCGTGGGTTGCGGCGTAAAGCGCTGCTTCCCGCACGAGCGATTCATCATCCGCATAGCGATTGATGATTTCGATGTACTGATCCATCGCGCCGGTGTAATCTTTGAGCCGCGTGAGAACCGGAATCAGGCCGCGGCGCAGCCCCGCCACTTTTTCGGTGCGATCCTGCTGTGAGATCGGTGCGCTTGCGAGCTCCTTCATTTTGGCCGTGTAGAAATCGCGCAAGCCGGCATCGTTGCCTTCGTGCGCGAAGGTGTCGCCGATAGCAGCCAAGTATTCGGAGTTGAAGGGATCGTCTTTGGTCAGGCTCGCCAAAAGCGTTCGGGCACGCTCGAAATCGCCTGCGTCGGTTGATTTGCGCGCGGCTTCAAACGTGAATTGTTTGCGATAAGAGGGCTGGCCCGCAGCGGCGGCTTGGATCAATACGTCGATGGCTGGTTTTTCGATCTTGTTGCGCCAATAAAAATCCACTGTGGCGCGGACCACGCCCAGGATGGTGGGATTCTCTTTGTAGAGTTCCGTAATGGCCTGTTGCGCTTTGGCAATTTCGTTCCGGCCTTCGTAGAAGCGGACCAGGAGAATGCGCTGGTGCATTCGTTCTACCGGGTCGGTGAGAAGCGCGATCTGGCGGCGGATGGTGTGCTCCCGTACGTCTTCGAAACCGTTTTGGCTGGCGGTCTGTTCGAGATAGGCGAGCAGTTCGAGCGATCCGGCTTGATCCGCCAACGTGAGAAGAAATTGCTCCAGGTCACTTCTACGATTTTCAGCGATCAGAAGCGCGGCGCGGAGTGTTACGGCGTTCAAGCTCGGATTCGCGCCGGAAGCCTGCCGCACAGTTAGCTGCTCGATGGCGTCGCGATCGCGCGTGCGCTGCGCCAGGTGAATCAAACGGGATTTCGCCTGGGCATTTTCCGGCATCGCGAGCGCGCCTTTGGCATATTCGGCGAGCGCTCGTTTGTAATCGTGCTGGTTTTCGTAGATGGCTCCCGCTTCGTAGGCGTAGAGATCCGGGTCGGCGAGCTTTTTTCGGCCTTCGCCGAGCAGGCGCAGAGCGTCGTCATAGCGGAAGTAATCCCAGAAAATGGTGGCGGCTTCTAGGTAACCGCTGGGCGCGCCGGGCTGGATTCGGGGGATGCGTTCCCACGCTGGTTTGGCGCGCGAGAAGATTTCACGGTCCGCGTAGATTTCGCCCAAGCGGGTGAGCGCGGCGTTATCGCGCGGATTGGCGAGGGTTAGGTTACGCTCAATGGCGGCGGCGATGCGGATGTTGTGAATGTCGCCGGGCGCGTCATAAGTTGCGAGCGAGCGGAAGATGGACGAAGCGCGGCCGGCGCGATCCGCGTCGGAGGGAAAATCCACGGCGAGCGATTGCATTACAGGCGCGGCTTCCTCGAAGTGCGACTTCCATGCATTGGCTTCGGCGATGAATTGCTGGGTGGCTGGATTGGCTGGCGCGGCTTTCTGGATGGAGGCCAGCTCGGTGTCTAGTGTGCGAGTGGCCGCAAGATGTTCGAAGAATCGATCGCGCAGGTCGCTCGAGTAGAACCAGTATTTCCGCAGCAACGCTTCGGAGGCGGCAGCATCGGCGGTTTGACGCTGGGAATACGCGGTCAGCAGATTGCGAACGAACACGAGATCGTGAGGAAAGCGCTGGTGCGCGTACAGATTGACCTGACGGTAGAGCGTGGGCGCGAGAGTTTGCCCAGTGGTGATTTCGCGAATATAGGTTTCGAGCTCGGTTCCGGAGAAAATCTTCACCACGTCCTGAGTGAGTTGATCGAATTGCGCGGTGCGTTTGGTCCGGAGGTACCAGCGAGCTAGCTTTTGCGTCCAACTCTTATCCGAGAATTGGGCTATGGCGCGGCGATAGACCTCTTCAACGTCGCTGCCCATTTTGTTTTCTTCGAGGAATGCGGTGAGGCGTTCGTAGAGGCCGGGATCATTGGCGTTGCGGTCGATCTCGCGGCGATAAAGCGCGAGAGCGTCACGCAGACGTTTGAGAGAAACCAGGCGCGAAATGTAGCGATCGAGAATGCGCGCGTATTCCGGCGAGCGGGCGGGTGTGGATGCTTGGCCGATTGGGACACCGTCGGCGGCGGCCGCGAGTTCTTTCAGCAGATCGTCATAAAGCGCGAATTCTTCTTTGGGTTGGTTTTTTCGCGCATAGGCATCCGACATCACAATAGCCACTTGAGTTCGTTCGGCGGACTTTGGAAATGAATTGAGAAATTCGCGGCCGCCGCGAATCACGCCATCGTTGTCGCCATACGTTGCATAAGCTTCGATCAGACGCGCGTGCATGCGCGGACGTTCCAGGGATGCGGGGAATCGGGAATCGAACAATCGGAGCAACTCGGCGGCCTTGGCGCGGTGGAAATAAGCGACGCTGGCGCTGTCTTCGGTGGCGAACTGATTTTCGGGCGCGGTGGAGTTGAAGAGCAGCGAGAGAATGCCGTTCAGGAATCCAGGACCTGGATCGATTTGCGCGATGTCGCTATAGAGCGACAAGTCGCCCGCGCCCAATCGGAGAGGTTGTTCGGGAGCGGTTAGAAGCAGGTTCGCGATCCCGGCGAGCGCTTTTTCCTGAGCGGCGGGATCGGCGCCGGGGACGCTGTACAGTGCGTAGTAGCTGCGAGCGGCTTCGTCATAGTTGTTGACGCCTTCGAATAATTGGGAGAGGGTGAGGAGTTCGTCGGCTGTCCAGGCAGATTTCTGCGATTCTTTTCGGAGACGGTATTCGATGAGGGCGCGCTGCGCGGCTGCGAGGTTGCCTTGTTGCTGGTAGTAGTAGAAAACACGGGCGGCGGCGGAAAGATCCAGAGCGTTGGCCGTAACTTGTGCGCGGGCGTCTTGCAGGTAGCGGCGCAGTCCGTGCGCTTCTTTGAGCAGATCGAAATAGCTTTTTACCAATTCGGGCGGCCAGAGGGGGCGGAAACTTTGGTCGTAGATCTTGATGGCATCTTCCAGCGCGCCGCGTTTCCAGGCGATGGTGGCGGTTGCCTGGATTGGATACGTTTCGTCTGAAGGAAATGCTTTGCGGTAATCGGCGATCAGTTTTTCGGCGTCGTCGAATTGTTTCTTGGCGGTGAGATGGTCAAGGAATTGGCGATAGAGGGAGGGTTCGTTCGGATAGCGCGCGATCCAATCCCGATAAGTGGTGATCGTGAAATCGTCGGAGAGCGCTTGCTCTTGGATGACGGTCAGGATGCGCTCGAAGGCTTTCCAGGAAGGCTGTTGCGACGGTGGCGTGAGGCGCTCGGAGACTGACGATGGTGATTTTCCGATGCTTTCGAGAACTGCGATTTCATCCGTGGGACGGATGCGGCGGTGGTAGAAATCCGCAAGATCGATGGGGTGTCCGGATTTTTTCCAGTCGGCTTCGGCGGACTTGAAATCGAGCTGCTGTTCGTCTTCGTGGGCGCGGAGGGCGTAGAGATCGGCTTGTGACGGCGCCGCGTCGATTTCGATTTCTTTTGCGAGTTCAGCGCGGGTTTCTTTGGGTGGTCGGCGGGTTTCTATTGCGCCCGCCGGCACAGCGACGGCGCGGAAGAAGATCAACTCCAGCCTGTTGGGCGAGGGGATGTCCTGGACCCAGCGAGTCAGTTGACCGTAAGCGGCGACTGCAGAGTAAGAAAGTGGCTATGGTGGCCAACCGGCTAGGGAGCGACTTCAATTTGCACCTCCCGGCTGCCGATGTTGTGGGCGAAATCTTCGGCGGTTACGGTCACCACATATTTTCCGGGCGCTACGTAGGCGGGGATCAGCATCTCGCCGGTGTTCGCTGGCCATTTCCGGATTCCAGCGTAGGTAGATTGGCTGGGCTCCGTACATTCTGGCTGTTACGGTGCGCGTGGTTTCCGATGCGCTCACGCGCAGACGCATCGTCTCTCCTCGGCGAAACATTTGCTTGTCCAGCTTGACGCGGACGAGCGGCGGCTTGCTTGCGATTACGAATGTTTTGGCTTCGCGATACACGTGACCGGCACGATCGCGTAGGATTAGGCGCACGCGGTAGGATCCGTCTTCCAAGTCCGCGGGCGCCAGGAAGCGCGTTTGCCAGGTGTCTTCGTCTTTTAGAAAGCGGAGCGATTTTACCGGGCCGAAGGGGAACAGCGCGGTGACGGAGACGATGGATGCATCTGTTTTGACGCGCAACACGGGATCGCCCGGGCGAATCAGGCGCGGGCGCAGTAAGGATCGCGGGGCTGCCAGGAACGATGTGTAGGGCGTTACGAATTTATATTTGCGGGCAAGGCGGATGATTTCGTCGATGCTGGCCTGGTCCTCGCCCTCGCGTTCGATTTTTTCCAGTAGCGCGTCGACGCGCGCTTTGGCCCACATGCGGGGCAGCTCGGGATGTTTGTCGTCCTGAGTGGGAAACGCGGTGGTGGCGTGGATGCCTTTTGCGGCGAAATCCACTTTTGGCAGCGGACGTTTGTATTGGCCCACCCAGTTTTTAACTGAGCCAGGGAAAATGCTGTCTTCGAGCGGATACACCAGGCTGGCGCTTGCCGCGGGAGTAACGGCGAGTTGCAAACCCTGGACGGGTTGCTGGCCGATCTTCGCAAGGAACGCGTTCAGCTTAAAGTCGGCTGGCTCGGTGGAGCGCACCCATTCGAGTACACCGTCGTTGCGCGCGAGCATCCGGAGCAGCGGCATGTTGGCGTCGTCACCCACTGCGTATATATAGGTGTGGGGACGTTCGGCGGCGGGTTTCTGCTTCCATTTCGCCGCGTACCAGGCGGCAAGCTTGCCGTTTTGGATGATGCCGCGCGTGGCTTCACCGTCGCTCAGCAGCACCACATATGTGTCTGCGGTGGATTGCTTGAGAGCGGCGTCGAAGACGTTTTGCAGATCGGTACCGCCACGCAGCCGGCTGGCGCGGACCATGGCCAGCGCCTTTTCGATTTGATCGGGAGTGGCTTGCGTTGGGCTTGGGGAAAACGTCGCCAGCGTGGTGTTGAATAACAGAACGTTGAATTTGTCTGCGGGTTTGAGCGAGTGCAACAACGTTTCGAGGGCTTGGAAATTGCGATCGAGCTTCTCCCATTGCATGGACAGGGAATTGTCGAATAGAGCCAGCACGGTTTTGGAGGCGCCGGCGGCTGGATTTGGTTTCGCACCGGTCGCGATCAGCAACGAAGCTTCGAAGAAGCCAGGTTCGCGCGTGGCGGGTACTGGAGTGGAAGGAACTCCCGGCGATGCGTCGGCAACATCGGGCGGAGGAGGCGCGGGGTCCCGATGGGTGAGGATTTCGAGACGATCGCCGACGGACGCTTCCAGCGCATATTTCACGGAGAAATCTTCGGATAGCGCGACGTTGCGGCCTTCGAAATCCGCCTTCACGTGATGAGCGGTTTTGTCGCGAATCTGCATGGGATACTGCTTGCTGACAATTTGGAAATCGCGGAGGACGTGCGCGGAATCGAGTTCGAGTTTGATCCAGAGGTGCGCGGCGGTTTGGGCGCGGTAGGCGTCGGGGCGAAGGGGAACGGCCAGCATGGATTCGAAGCGCTCCACCGGGAATGTCTTGCTGATATTCCATTTCGAGGCGCTTGGTTCCGAAGGCGTGAATCGGGACGATTTTCGCGGTGAAAACGGCACTTCGGCTGGCTTCATCCAAATCGCGCTCGCCTTGCTGGAGAAGGCCGGGATCGATGGCCTGCGCTTTGGCTTGCTGATAAATCTCTTCGGCGCGGCGGCGTTCCAGGATGACGCCGGGAATGCGAGTGACATCGTCCCAGACGGCGAAATCGGAGACGATGGCGCCTCCGGGCAGAGCGAAGATGTAAGTTCCTTCAAGCGTAGTGTTCTGGTGATTCGCAAAAATCTGGCGCGTGGAGACGCGGGCGTGGCCGTTATCGATGCGGATGTCGATGGTCATCTCTTCCAGCGAGAGCCAAGCGGGGTCCGGCTGCTTTTTATCGCCGGGGAGGAGGAGGCCGGCATCGGCGAACGCCACGCGGGCGAGAAGGAGAAGGGGGAGAAGAGCTCTCATTGGCTGGCCAGCTCTTTCTCGAGGATGCGGACCAGGCCGTTGTCGGCGCCTATATAAAGGTAGCCATTGCCTTGCGCGAGCGCGGTGATGTTTAAGGAAGGCAGGCCGGCGGTGTGGAAGGTCCAGCGCCCGGAGTTGCGATTGAAGATGGCCAAGCCTTGGCCCATGGTTCCGGCGTAGATGGCGTGATCGATGACGAGCATCGCATTTGGATTGACGATGGCGGGCCATTTCCAATCCTGGAACGCGGACCAGCGGCCGGCGGCGTCGAGCTTCAAGACTCCCGCACCGTAGGTTCCGATGAACCAGTCGTCACCGGCTCCGGCGATGGCGGTGATCCAGTTGTGTTTGAGGCCGGAGTTCGCGGTAGTGAAGCTCGCGCGTACAATTCCGGAATCGAGAATGGAGAGTCCGCCGAGAGTGCCGGCCATCAGACGCGATCCGGATGCGGCGAGCGCGTACACGTGATTGTTCACAAGACCGTGGAAAGCGTAGAGGCTGGTGGTTCCCGATGCATCGATGGTGGTGATTCCGGCTGGAGTTGCGGCCACGATGACGGGAGACCGGCCATCACCGCGCAGAAGAACGTCGGTGATTTGGTTGGCGATCATCCCTTCTGCTTTGCCCAGGACTTGCTTCTGGTGCGCGGAGGCGTCGAACAGAACCAGGCCGTTCGCGGTGGCTACAGCGCTGAGGCCGCCGTCTTCCGAGTGAACGATCCGATTGATGCAAAAGACGTGTTCGTTCTCGGTGTGCGTGGCGTGTTCAAAACCGGCGTCGAGGACATCGAGGCCGCGATCGAAGTACCCGGTCCAGAGGCGTCCGGCGCGATCTACGTCGAGGGCGGAGATGTTGTTGTCCGCGAGAACCGCGGCAGGAGTGTCGAGGGCTTTTTTGAAATCGCCGCCTTGCGGGGATTGCTGGTACAGGCCGCCTTGGGCTAGCGCTAAGGTCTGGCCGTCGATGGTGAGGAGGCGCTCGACGCCGGCAAGATCGGATTGCTGAGCTGCGTTGCGCATGCGCGGGGCGTTGGCGCCGAGTGGTATAGAAAACACACCTTCTTCGAGCGTTCCCATTTCGAGCGAATCGTTTTTCAGGAGAAGAGCTTTGGCGAAGAATCCACTGGCGAGTACGCGGGTGAACCGGCCGTCTTTGAATTCCGCTACACCTAGCGCGGTTCCCGCGTACGCGGAGTTTCCATTGACCGCCAAGGAGAGGACGCGCGGATCGGGAAGGCCTTCGGGTTCGGAGAAACGATCGAGTTGGCCGGCGTGCCAGCGAAAGACTCCACGGTCTAAGGTGCCGATCCAGAGATCGGATTCCGATCCGGCTAAAGCTGTGACATGCAGATTTGTGAGAGAGGCGTGGTAGCGATCGAGACTTCGGCCGTTCCACACCAGTACGCCGTCTTTTTCGGAGCCTAGCAGGATGCGGCCGCTGGCTAGCGGGAGCAGTGACGTTAGGTTGCGAGGGGAGGGGTCATTGGGGCGGATTTGTGCGAAGCGGTGGCCGTCGAAGATGAGGAGGCCTTCGCCCGCTGTGGCGATCCAGAGATTTTGTGCGTCCGCGGCTACGGCGACGAGAGGAGCTGGAGGGAGTTCGAGGCCAGGGCGATAACGGGCTGCTAGATGGCCGTTGGTGTCGTAGCCGGATAAGCCGGAGGGTCCGGCGAGATAGATGCGTCCACGGAAGAGTGCGGCGTCGAGGAATTTTGCCGGGGAGCTGATGGATTCGAATCCGGCTGGGAGTGGGTGGTCGAGTGAGAGGATGCGGAAGGGGATTTGGTTTTGGTGCGCTATTTCGGATTCGGCGGATTTTAGGGAGTGTGCGACTTTGCCGAGCGTGACTGCGAGGAAGATTGCTGTGAGGGTGAGTAGTGCTGCGGCCGCTACCGCAATTTTGCGATTCACTTTCATCACTATATTGGAATGCACGGAGAATTCCAAACTGTTTGGTTGGGGATTTCTGTTGATTGCCGCCTTTTGATGTCTATCGGGTGACACGGGTTGTGTTTGGGGTTGCACGGTCCGTTGCGCTTCCTTGCGGTCGCGGTTCGGTTAGAGCAGTCCCGGAATACATGCGGGCGGAAACACGCGGGGAGAAGCGCCTCACCTACCAAAAAGATCTATTCGTGGCGGAGGGCGATTACTGGGTCTACCATGGCGGCGCGGCAGGCCGGGAGGAAGCTGGCTAGCAGAGCCACGGCGATTAGGATTAGTGGGCCAATTGCGAACGTTACGGCATCGGTGGCTTTTACAGAGAAGAGAAGGCTTGCGAGCAGACGGGTTGCTAAGTATGCGCCGACTATTCCCAGTACGGTTCCGGCTAGCGCCAGGCGGAGGCCTTCGGTTACCACCTGGCCGATAACATTAGAGCGGCGAGCGCCCAGGGCCATGCGGATTCCGATTTCTTGCGTGCGTTGGGCGACCGAATACGCGATCACTCCGTAGATTCCGATAGCGGCGAGCAGCAGTGCGCACAGGGCGAAGCCGCCTAGCAGCAGGGTGCGAAATCTGGGGCCGACTACGGAAGCGCCCAGGGCTTCTTCCATGGTGCTGACATCGCTGATTACGGTGTCTGGGTCGAGATCGCGAATGGCGCTGCGGAGAGAACCGGCGAGAGGCGCGGCGGGTCCGGCGGAACGCACCACCAGATTCGTGCGCTGGTAGTACATGGTTTGCGCGTAGGGTTGGTAATAGGCGTCGGCAGGTTGATCGTCCAAGCCGGTGTAGCGCACGCCGCCGACTACTCCAACGATTTCCATGTAGGGCGTGCCGTTGAGATCGGGACCGCTGGCCTTTAATTTCCGGCCCAGGGGATTCTGGTTGGGGAAATAGCGGCGCGCCATGGATTCGCTGATGATCACGACAGGCGGCGCGGTTTCGATGTCGTGTTCGGTGAAGAATCGGCCGCGGACTAGCGGGATTCCGAGAGTGCGGAAATAATCCGGGCTCACGATGGGGCAAGTGACGGCCGGGTTGATCTCACCTGGAGGAAGCTGCTGGCCTTGGATGACGAACGTATCGTAGTCGTACTGGCGATCTGGAGGAAGGCTATCGGAGATCGCGGCGTAGAGTGACTCCGGGCGTGGCCTGCGCGCGTTCCAGCAAACGTTTGTAGAAAGGAATGATCTGATCGGAGTTACGGTACTTGGAGGCGATGGGCGAGATTTTCATCGACAGGACACTTTCGGGTGGAGCTTGCGCGCCCGAATTTACCTGGCCGAGCAGCACGAAACTTCGGACCAGCAATCCCGCGCTGGTTATGAGGATCAACGCAAGCGCGAGTTCACCCATTACCAAAATGGCCTGCAGACGGCGACGGCCGGCGCGCGCGGTGCCGCCTCGGCCGCCTTCACGCAACGAGGATGCGAGCTTGTCGCGTCCGGTTTGAAATGCGGGGGCTAATCCGAACAAGATGCCGGTAAACGCGGAAATCAGGACCGCGAATCCGAGGGCTACGCCGTCCAAATGAACTTCTTCAATGCGGGGGAGATTGCCCGGATTCCAGGCGCGCAAGGCAGCGATCCCCGCATAGGCGAGGAGGCATCCGGCGGCGCCACCCAAAATGGAGAGCAGCAGGCTCTCGGTGAGTAGCTGGCGGATGAGGCGGCCGCTTCCGGCGCCGAGGCTGACGCGCAAGGCGATTTCCTTTTCGCGCGACGTGGCGCGGGCAAGCAGCAGGCACGCGACGTTGACGGCGGCGATGGCGAGCAGCACCAGGACGGCGGCCAAGAAAAGCGAGCAAGGCTGCGCGGACATCTCCGACGATTCCATCGCGCAGCGGAACCACCGGCATGGTCATACGGTGATATGTTTGCGGATTCTCCAGCTCGATGCGATGCGCGACGGCGTTGGTGTCCAGTTGCGCTTGCACGAATGTAATGCCGGGTTTCAAGCGTCCGAAACCGCGCATGCCGAAGGGTCCCCGGCGGGTGGGCGGAACGAGGCGGACATTGGTCCAGACTTTGAAGCTGGGACGCGGAAAACCGAAACTGGAGGGCATTATGCCGACTACGGTGGAGGGAACTCCGTTGAGATTTAGCTTGCGGCCCAGTATTTGAGGGTCGGCGCCCAAGGCGCTGCGCCACCATGTCTCGCTGATGACGGCTACGCCGGGTGCATTCCCCGCATCTTCACCGGGCAGAAAGGTCCGGCCCATCATGGGCTGCACGCGCAACATCGAAAAAAATCCCGCGGTGACGTAGGCGCCCTGCACTTGTTCGGGATCTTTTGCGCCGGTGACGTCGAACAGGGACTGGCGGAAGAGTTCGGCGCTTTCGAAGGAATGATTGCTTTTCTTCCAATCCAGGTAATCGGCGATGGAGAGAGTTCCATGTTCGGCGTTTTGGGGCGCGAAATGGTTGAAGATGAATGCGACGCGGTCACCGGCGGGATAAGGCAGCGGGCGCAGCAGGACGCCGTAGACGATGCTGAAGATGGTGGTGGTTGCGCCGATCCCCAGGGCGAGCGCGAGGATCGCGACTAATGTGAAGGTGGGGCTGCGGCGAAGCATGCGCCAGCCGTATCGAATGTCCTGAAGAATGGTTTGCATAAAGAATCCCGCTTTCGCTTCGCGCACCTGTTCTTTGAGCTGCTGGATGCCGCCGGTTTCCAGATTGGCTTGGCGGGGCGATGTCTCGTCGGCCAGGAGAGACAGGTAGGCTGTCATTTCCTGGTCGAGTTCCCGCTCTATTTTTTTGGGGTGCCTGAGATTGCGCCAGAGCCGAGCGAGATAGGATAGCTTGTCCATCGAACTGCTTTATGTTGCTTGCAGAGCGGCGGCGATGGCGAGCGAAATCCGCTGCCACGCTTCGGTTTCGGCTTGCGCTTGGCGGCGTCCGGCTGCAGTGAGACGGTAGTACTTGGCTTTGCGATTGTTTTCCGATTCTCCCCAGGAGGGCGCGAGCCAGCCGGCTTCTTCCATCCGATGGAGAGCCGGAAAGAGAGAGCCGGGTTTTACTTGAAATGTTCCCTGAGTGATTTGTTCAATGCGGCGCGAGATACCCAATCCGTGGAGGGGTTCGAGCGAGAGGGCGCGCAGGATCAGAAGGTCGAGCGTGCCTTGCAGCAGGTTGGTGGTTTTGGGAGCTGGGTCGCTCATGTAGGCATTCTATATTAGTACGTATAGAATGTCAATAGGAGTTGGTTCCGAGGGGTTTCGTGGTAGCGCTCCCTTGCGGTCGCGGTTCGGTTAGCGGGATTTCGGTAACACGTCCGAGGTGAGCAAGCCCGGAGAACCTGAATTCAATAAGTTAGGGAGTGTAAACGCATCTGCCCTGCTGGACGTCAATTTTAGTTGCGGACTCTTTGCTTCATCCCCTTATTCTTTTTTCGGCTGGGCGACCCTTCAGGGAGCCTCGGTGATTCAAGCAGTTACGGACGCGGCCAGTTATGCCCCGCGGGTCTCGCCGGGGTCGCTCGGGACCATTTTCGGGAGCGGCTTGGCCAATACAACGGCAAATGCATCCAGCATTCCGCTGCCTCAGACGTTGGCGGGGGCGAAGGTGTTCATCAGCCAGTCGCAAGTGTCGTCCGAGGCGCCGCTGGTGTATGCCAGTCCGACGCAGATCAATTTCCAGGTTCCGAGCAATCTGGTGGCGGGTTCGGCGCAGATGTATATCACATTGGGCGGCGGGCAGAGCTTGATTTTCAACTTCACGGTGGTGAGCGCGTCACCGGGATTCTTTCAGAACACCAGCAATCACGCAGCGGCGCAGAATGCGGATCATTCCGCGAACAGCAGCTCGAAACCGGCGGCGGTGGGGTCCGTTGTGTCGGTATATCTGACTGGACAAGGTCCGGTGGATCATCCGGTTGCGGATGGGAAGGCGGCGGTGAGTTCGCCGTTGGCGAACGCCACGGACACGGTGTCGGCGACCATCGGCGGGGTGGCCGCGACGGTGCAATTTCTGGGCCTGGCGCCGGGGTTTGTAGGGCTGGCGCAGGCGAATATCGAAGTTCCCAAGCTGGCGACGGGGGATTATCCGATGGTGATCACGGTGGGCGGGTTTGTGAGCGCTTCCGCGGTGCTATCGGTTTCGGGATCCGGGACCGCGCCGCCGACTTTTTTGACCCAGGTGGGCAGTGTGAGCTTCGGGAATACCGGGATGAGCAATCTGGTGATAGACGGCAACATCACTTATGTGTGCGGCGCGAACCGGATCAACATTATCGACACCAGCGATGTGACGAATCCGGTATATGACGGGGAATTTGGGGATACCGATCTCAACGGGAATGGAGGGAAGTGCGCGCTGAATCTAGACACTTCGACGCCGATTCTGGTGGTGCTTTTGGGACCGGGATCCACACCGAGCTTTGTGGTTTATAACGTGACTACGCCGACGCAGCCGGTGCTGCTTGGCAGCATCGCTCCGCAGAATTATACTTTTCTGGCGGATCTGGTTTTTGTGGGGACCACAGGGTTTTCGAGCACGAGCTGGTTCACGTTCAGCGGCGCGAACAATATCACGAATCAGTACGGGGATTTCCTGGCGTTCGACTTTTCCGCGCTGCTGCCGCAGTTGATTTCGTTCCTGGCTCCCGTTGCGAATAACCCGTCTACGAACAATCTGAATCCGCGACCGAATGCGCTGGAGCTGATACCGTTCAGCCTTGAATTGGTTTATGTCGCTACCACGACAAACACCGGGAACTTCACAACGGGCAACGCGGCGCTGGACGTGATCGATGTGAGCAATGTGCAGAGCCTGCAGGGCATCGCTCGCGTCACGGTGCCGGATGCCGCGATGTTCCTGGGGATGGCGTACGACAACAATCTGCTGCTGGTGACCGGCAATACCACGGGATTCCGGAATCCGGGCGTACCCGATTTCAATCTCACCGGCACGTTGACGCTCACCACAATGGACATCAGCAACGTACGAAGTCCGCAGTCGATTACGACGTTGGTGACGAAGATCCAGACCACCGGAACCTACTCGGTGGAGCCGCTGGGTTCACAGGCGTATGTTTATGCGCTGATCAACAATCCGCCGGAGAGCGATCCGACCGGGCCAAGCAGCCTGATGATTGTGGATGCGCGGACCAGCAACGCACCGGTGCTGTATCCGGTGATCACACAGTTCGGGCTGAACGGGATCGCGGCGTCGAACGGGTTTCTGCTGGCGCCGGATCAGAACGGGTTGACGATTTACAAGTTCAGTCTTCCTGACTGACGGAACAGCCGGAACCAAACTGGGCTTTGCAACTGAACCGCGACCGCAAGGGAGCGTGAGCAAAAGTCTGCGTTCGTGGTAGCGCTCCCTCGCGGTCGCGGTTCGGTAAGAAAGGGTGTGCTACTCGGGAAGCATGCCGATAGTCCAGAGCAGTGAAGTCGGAGTCTTCATGATGATTTTGGTTCACCAGTTTTATGACTGGTGCGATATCGGCCGGGAGGCTGCCCGTATTCACGCTTGAATGCGCGGTTGAAGGCTGCTTCCGATTCGTATCCGACGTCGGCGGCAATTTCCGCCACGCCGCGCGTGGTTTTTTCGAGAGATCGCGCCGCGAGTTGAAGCCTCCAGCGAGTCAAATAGGTCATGGGCGGCTCGGAGAGATATCGTGTGAAGCGTTCCACCAGAGCGGACCGCGAAATGCCCACTTCGTCCGCCAGATTCGCGATTGTCCAGGGATGCGCGACGCGGCCATGCAGCAAGCCGAGGCTTTTGCCCACGATGGGATCGCGCGCTCCGGTGAGCCATCCCAGTTGCTGTTCGGGCAAACCGGCCACATAGCGGCGCAGGGTGTCGAGAAACAAGGCTTCGGAGAGTTTGGCCAGCATGGCTTCGCTGCCCACGCGTCCGGAAGCGCATTCTTCCACCAAATGCAGAATGGAATTTTCCAGCCAGTGACCGGAGCGATCCGTTCGGATGTTGATCTTGAAAACGGGTGGGAGTCCGCTCAGGATGGGGCGGCTGAGGTAGGGATCGCAAGTCATGTAGCCGCAGACGAGCTGGGAAATTTCACCGCCTCCGCCGGCGCGCAGCGGACTCAAGTCGCGCGATTCGATCTTTGCTGAAATCCCATAGTTGGGGAATGGGCGTGGCGCATCGCCGTTGCTCATATGGTGCGGATCGCCATGTGGAAAGATGACGATATCTCCGGGTCCGAGCTCGGTGCGCTGTCCGTCCGCCAACTCAACGACGGCTCGGCCTTCGACGACTAGATGATAGAGCACAAGATGCTCTGCCCGCGGCGCGATCTTAGCCGCCATCTGATTCGACGCTGGTGTGGAAAGTCCCCAGGGCGCGGAGAATTCCGCCGTGAAGAACACGGCGCCATTTAGTTTGACTGCGCTCAGAATTTCGGAGAACGCATCCATATGGCGCTCAAAGGAATCGGTTTGCGCAAGCCGTTCGAGCAAGTAATAGAGACGCTCGGGCATGGTCTTGCTCGCGCAGGCATTGCACAATTGTAGCTCTGAAGGGACTTCGATGAATCCAAACAAGGCATTGTGGGAAAAAGGCGACTTCACGGAAATCGCGGCGTTCATGCGGCAATCCGGGGAAGCGGTGATTCAATCTCTTGGGATCACGCCGCCGCTGCAAGCTCTCGACCTCGGCTGTGGAGACGGCACCACGGCGGTTCCGCTGGCGCGGGCGGGTGCGGACGTGCTTGGAATCGACATCGCCAGCAACCTGGTGGAAGCCGGGAACAAACGAGCGGCGCAGGCGGGTCTCCGGCAATTGAAGTTTCAGGAAGGAGACGCGTCCAATTTGCAGGGCGTCGCCGGGAGTTCATTTGATATGACCATTTCCGTGTTTGGCGCCATGTTCGCACCGAGGCCGTTCGATGTCGCCAAGGAGATGGTGCGCGTGACGAAACCAGGCGGCCGTATTGTAATGGGCAATTGGATTCCAAACGATCCGACTTTCGTCTCGCAGCTGCTGAAGATCAGCTCGGCATTTACGCCCCCGCCGCCAGAAGGCTTCGTCAGTCCCATGACGTGGGGGGTGGAGAGTCACATCGTCGAGCGCTTCGCGCAAGCAGGAATACCGGCGGGGAACATTTCCATGGTCAAGGACACCTACTACTTCACTTCGTCCGAAAAAAGTCCCACGCAGTTCATCGAGTTGTTTGAGAAATACTATGGGCCAACCATGAACGCCGTCGAAGCGGCGCGGAAGAACGGCAAGGCGGAGGAACTCCACGCGCAGCTTGTGGAACTGGCGAACTCGCAGAACAAGAGTAAGGACGCTGGTACATTTATTCCCGCTACATTTATGCGGGTGACGGTATCTGTTTAACTTGAACCATGAGCGGATGGCCGAAAAAAGATCTCGCGAAGATCGCTGAGGCGGACGATTTGCATATCGCGCCGTTCCGCGAGGATGGAGTGACGTACGGAACTCCGACTTGGATCTGGTCGGTGGCGGTGGATGATGCACTTTACGTGCGCGGGTACAACGGCAAGAAATCGAGTTGGTATCAGGCCGCGGTGCGGCAGAAGGCCGGACGGATCATCGCCGCCGGGTTGACGATGGAAGTAGCGTTCGAGCCGGTGAGCGGAGCGATCAACAGCCGGATCGATGAGGCGTACCGGGCGAAGTATCACGGCAGCGAGTATCTCAAACCGATGATCGGGGCGGGGGCGCGCTCGGCGACTGTGAAGATTGTGCCGCGAAATGGCTAGTTCCGGTTGGGGACACGACTGCCTTCTTCTGGTTTGAGGGTGTTGGGAACTAGCCCGTCATGTCCCCGTCAGTTGCCCGTCAGGTGGTGGAAGAAGTTTACAACTACGGTGAGTGTCGTCGATTCGGATGGACTCGCCGGAGTTCTGATTGGGGCTGGGGGCGTCGCGCTTGTTATTTTCGTGGGTCGAAGCGCACTTCCACTTCGGTGTTGACTCTCTTCCGCGTTGGCTTATAGCGGAACTGAGACCATGGGACGGACTCGCAAAGTTGCGAGCCAGTGCGGAGCTCGCTAATTTTGCCTTCCTCATCGATGAGCACTTTGCATTTAGCCGTTCCTGCCGTGGGTTCCCACAGTGGTGCGGGGAGAGCGGTGGGGCCGTCCAGGAGGAGAGCGCGTTGTTTGTCCGCGGGAACTGAGACTTCCGGTGCTTCCTTTTTCTGGACCTCGGCCTCTTTCTTGGCGGTGACGGGTTGTATCGCTGTCACAAGAAATACGGGCCGGGCGGGAAAGCGGTTTACCTTCGCGCGCAAACTGTTGGAGTACGAGTCGGTGAGATCCATGGCCAGCCCGGGCCAAGCCATCCCCACGACACTGGTGCAGCTTGCTAGAAGCGGATAGCCGTTCTTGCCCTGGTCGGGATCGCCGATCGCATCGATGGCCTTTTGCGCGTAGACGCCGTCGACGACGTACTCCGCTCCGGGTTGAACCTCAAAGGGCTTGTTGAAGAAGAGACGGTAGCGGTGCAGGTCATCCACAAGAAGATAGACGGAAGGTCCGCCGGCGTTCAGCGCAGTGTCTGAGGAGCTCGATTCGTCGAGAAGAATCTGGGCTTTTCCCTGGATTTTGTCTGGCGCGGGTTTTGGGGCCGATGTGGTGGCGGACGGCTTACTGGAACAGCCAGCCAATCCGGCAAGAGAAACTACGAGGCAGCAAAAATACGTCTTGCGAGTCATCTTGTTGGAAACCTCGCTTTCGGGGACGTTTGTACGAATCTGACGTTATCACGGAGCGCGGCCGATGACAACCCGCGGCGATCAGCGGCCGGTCATTTTTTCCAAATTTTCCGGATAGCGGGCCCCTTGCACGGGGATTTCGGACGCCGCGGTTTCGATTTCCCGCAGGTCGTCCGGGCACAGTTGGACAGCGGCGGCTCCGATGTTTTCGTCCAAGCGATGCTGCTTGGTGGTGCCGGGGATCGGAACAATCCACGGCTTCTGGGCGAGCAGCCAGGCTAGCGCGATCTGGGCCGGCGTCGACTTCTTCCGTTCTGCGATCTGGCCCAGCAGATCGACCAAGGCCTGGTTTGCTTTCCGGGCTTCGGCCGTGAAGCGCGGCAGGATATTGCGAAAGTCGGTGGCGTCGAAAGAGGTGCTTTCGTTGATTTTTCCGGTGAGAAATCCCTTGCCCAGCGGGCTATAGGGAACGAAACCGATGCCAAGTTCTTCGAGAGTAGGCAGAACTTCTTTTTCCGGACCTCGGGTCCACAACGAATATTCGCTCTGGACTGCGGCGACCGGCTGGACCTTGTGCGCGCGGCGGATGGTTTGCGCGCCAGCTTCGGACATGCCGAAGTGCTTCACCTTGCCTTGCTGAATCAGATCCTTCACGGCTCCGGCCACGTCTTCGATGGGCACCTCCGGATCGACGCGGTGTTGATAGAACAGATCGATCATCTCGATTTTGAGGCGCTTGAGCGATCCGTCGGCGACTTCTTTGATGTGCTCCGGCCGGCTGTCGAGACCGGTCCAACGCCCGGCATTGGGGTCCAGCTTGAATCCGAACTTAGTAGCGATGACGACCTGCTCACGCATGGGAGCGAGGGCTTCGCCGACCAGTTCTTCGTTGGTGAATGGTCCGTAGACTTCGGCGGTGTCGAAAAAAGTTACGCCGCTTGCGACTGCGGAGCGGATGAGCGAGATCATCTCATTCTTGTCGGCGGGCGGCCCGTAACCAAAGCTCATACCCATGCAGCCGAGTCCGAGAGCTGAGACTTCCAGGCCGCTCTTGCCAAGTTTGCGCTTTTGCATTGTTACTCCTATTGGGATTCTCTCATCTGGAGATTCACGCAAGAGAACTTTGGATGTTGTCGCGAAGAAATGGCGTCCCCAAGGGGATTCGAACCCCTGTTATCGCCGTGAAAGGGCGGTGTCCTAGGCCGGGCTAGACGATGGGGACTTGTCGGAGGGCCTACAAACACTAATGTAGCATGCCCGTTGTGAGCTATCCGATCTACAGCGTCTTCAGATAGGCGATGACGTTGGCTTTCTCGGCTTCCGAGAGCAGGTCGGCGTAGGCGGGCATTCCGTTGCCGCCGGCGTTGATCATGGCTTTGACGTTTTCGTCGGTGACCTTTTTGCCATTCTTCAGCTTGTCGTGCTTGAAGAGCCCTTTGAGCGACGGGCCGATTTTCTTTTCATCGGTGTCGGTGTTGTGGCAGACTCCGCACTGCTCGAAGACTTCTTTGCCCTTTTCGGGATCGCCCTTGGTGTCGGCGGCGGCCAGCAATCCGGCGAGCGACGTTCCGATTAGCAAGAGACCGCCGGCGCTCAAGGTCAAGAACTTATTTCGCATTCCGAGAAATCCTCCACGTGGACTGATCTTTCAGTTTACAATTTTCGGCGGGGCGTTTGGGGATGCGGCGCGATCACTCAACGCAGTAAGTTCGTGGTAGCGCTCCCTTGCGGTCGCGGTTCGGAAAAAGGGCGGCTACTTCTGGGTAGCCGTTATCCAGTGCCGCTTGATAGGGACTCTTGCGATTGGAGCCGCACAGATTGGGATTTGCGCCGCGGCCCAGGAGCAGTTTTACTACTTCACCTTTTCCGAAAGATGCGGCTGCGTAGAGAGCGGTTGTGCCGGAACCGGTGTTCAGTTGATTTACTTTCGCGCCGTGGTCGAGCAGCAGACTCGCTACGGACGGGTATCCTTTCAGCGAGGCGTCTTCCAGCGGAGTGGTTCCGGTTTTACCGCTTAAATTTGGATCGGCGCCGTTTTCCAATAGGACTTGCACAACTTTGGCGGCGCCCGCGGAGGCTGCTACGTCGAGCGGCGTTAAGCCGGAGGGCAACGGATTGTTCGCGATTGCGCCGTGGTGAAGCAGAGCGGTTACCACGGCCGATTCTCCTTTTCGAATGGCGGCGTCCATGAATTTCGACGACAGCGCGTTTGGCTCTGCTTCCAGCAACAGAACCGCGGAATCCTCTTTTCCGGATCGGATGGCGTTTTCGAGAGGAGCGTAGCCGCGTTTGTCGGGAGTCGCGAGATCAGGATGAAATTGGATCAGATATCGAACGACATCGGTGTGTCCCAGGAAGGCGGCTTCATTGATTGGAGTGGCGCCGGTGTTGGACTCCGGTTCGTTCAGACGAGCGCCATGCGCCAGCAAAAGCGCGACACTGTCGACGGAGCCGCCCCAGACCGCATGGTCCAACGGACTGGCGCCTTCCGCGTCGCGAATATTTACCGCTGCGCCGGTCTCGATCAGGAATCGGATGAAGTCCAGATGGCCGTCTCGTACCGCTTCGTACAACGCGGTATGTCCGGATGGGCCTTTTCCGTCCACTTTTGCGCCGGAGGAAATCAACATGGAAGCGATCCGCTGGTTGTCCATCAGAACGGCAAGTTTGAGCGGCGTGATATTTCCGCCGTATTGGCTGAGATCCGGTTCCGTCATCACCAGAGCGTTCGGATCGGCATGTTGTTCGAGCAGCAGTTCCACAACGTCGGTGCGATTCGATTGGATGGCAAACCAGAGCGGCGTGTAGCCTTTGATCGGCTGGTTCGCGCTGAAGCCGATGGAGAGGAGGGTTTCGATCGTTTTGAGATCGCCCTCTTTGGCGGCTTTTACGTACATTTGGCCGGCGGCGTTCTCGGCCGGCAAGATTTGTAGGGACAAAAGCAGTGATAGGAGAAGTAATTTCATGCTGCTCACATCCCAATATGGTATTAGCATACTTGTTCACCCGAGGTTTGCGCCGATTGACAATCGGCGCGCAGGTTATCAACGTTATCAACCTGCCCCACGATGTTAGTTGTTGTCGCGCAAGATGGCGAGCGGGTTCAGGAGCAGCGCGCGGCGGGCGGGAACTACGCTGGCAATCACAACCGAGACGCCTAACAGCAGCGGTGCGGCCAGCCAGATCCATACGGCAGGCGATGTGTTGCCTGGCACGATTCCCGACAAGGCTCGCACCAGGAGAAGCGATCCTAGGGTTCCGGCCAAAGTGCCGGCGAAGGCGAGCCGCCCTCCATCCTTGAGCACTTGCCAGATCACGTGTCGGCGTTGCGCTCCGAGCGCGATACGAAGGGCGAACTCGCGGCGGCGCTGGCGCACGGCGTCACTTAAGGCGCCGAACAAGCCGAGAACGCTGAGCAGGATCGCCGTGGTGGCGGAGGCTCCTATGATCAGGGTGGCGATGCGCAGCGGGGCGAGCGCGGTCTGGCTGAGGTAGGTGTCGAGCGTTTTAACGAGAACCGGGGCCGGCCCGCGCCCGGGCACGGCGTCAATGTTGCTGCGTAGCGCCGCCAGGGTGCGCTTGTCCACGTCTTGTGCGTTGAGAATCAGCGTCATGTACGGGAGAAAATCCTGCGCCATTGGAAAATAGATGGCAGGCTCCATGCGCCGCTCGAAAGTTCCGAGACCTTTTGCGTTTACTACTCCGATGATTTCGGTTCGGCGGCCGATGTCATCGATCACCGAAGCGCCGATGGCGTTGCCGTTGAAGTAAAGGTCGTTGGCATCCCGATTGATCACGGCCACCCGGCAGCCGACCGGCTTGGGATCGTCCGGGAAGAACTTTCCTGCCACCAGCGGCCATCCCATCACCGCGAAATAACCCGGCGAAACTACGTTCGAGTCCAGCTCGATCTGCTGCAGAGTGGAGTCCACGGGCGCGTGAAACTTTGCCAAACCTATGCGTTCTGCTTGCGGTCCGCTGGGATCGGCCTGGTGAAAGTAGATGGTTGGGCTCGCGGCGCGCCCTGTTCCTGGCATCGCGAGTACTCCGATGATTTGTACCGGGGAGTTCGCGATGTCCAGTAAGGATCTGCCAACGGTGGCGTCGCCGAATAGTACTTTGGCAGCTTCCTCGTTGACCAGCGCAGATCGACAAGTTTGGTGTTCGAGGCCGAAGAGGCGGCCTGCCACAGTGCGCGAAAACGGGGTGAACGGGCCAACATTCAGGGTCACCTCTCGGAGTGGTGATTGCTGTGGCTCGACGCGGAAAGACACCCAGGCCGGCTGTTCGCCCGGCAGCCGCCCGACCCACGCTTTGCCGGAAACCCCGGCCACCGACCGCGCCGCCTGCTGGACATTTCGAAAGTATCTCAGGCCGTCGCCGGCGAGCACGCTCGCCAGAATGGGATGGCGCAGACGATGTCCGGCGCTGGATTCTAGCGCGCTGCTGAGACCGGCGAACAGAAAAGCGGTGGAGATGACGAGCACGCAGCAGCTCATCATTTGAGCGATCAGCAAGCCGACCCGCAGTCGCCGGATTCCGATCGATGGTCCGGCGCTTTCGCGGCGCAGGACGTCGGCCGGACGGTGGTGCGAAATCGCAAAGACCGGCAGCAGACCGCACACGATGGTGATCCCGATGCAGCCGGCGGATGCGGCAACGATGCTGAATACATCCGGTGCGAAGACCAAATGCTGGGCATCCTCTTCGAACAAGAGCGCGGGAAGAACGAAGGAGGTCCAAAGGGCAAGCAATATTCCAAGGGCTCCGCCGGCGATGGAAATGACGATGCTATCGGCGAGCAATCCACGGATGAGTTGGCCTCGGCTTGCCCCGAGCGCGACGCGAAGCGAGGTTTCATGGGCGCGGGCGGTGGCGCGTCCGACGAGGAATGAGGCAACGTTTGCGCAAGCGATGAAGAATACCAGCGCGCCCGCGAAGTTGAGCAGATTGCCGACGCGCGATCGGCCTGCCGCCGCTTCCGGTGTGACGCCGGTGTAGGGGAGCACTCGCATATCGGATGCGAGGCCGAGGTTGACGCCGCGGCGCAGGCGTCCAAGGACCCAGAAATTCTGGTTGCCGTCCCCGACCATTGGGATTGCGTCGGGAAGCGGCATCCAGAGGTCCACGGCGCGGTCGCGATAGACGCCATCGAGCGCATCCGGCGCGACGCCGCCCACGCGAAGGTCGACACCGTTGACGCGAATCTTTTCGCGGCTGAGATCGTTCTTAGAGAAGAACGCGGTCTCCCAAATGTGATGGCTGATGAGGCTGCCGTGGTTGAGCGGGAGGTTGAGAAAAGCTGCAAGATCCGGCGTTGCGGATGCGATGGAGAGGACGGTGGATTGTCCGTCGATGACCGCGGTACGCGGTACTATGCGCGCCGCGCCAAGCCATTCGAAGGAGTCGTGGCGACTTTCGAGCGACCGATACTGCTGGTAGGAGAGCGGGCCTGCTTCACGCTGCGCGTCGCGCGAGAATATCGAAACAACTCTTTCGCTGAGCGGAAGCGGGGGTCCAGCGACTGCCTGAACAAATCCGTGAATAGCGACGTTGCTGCCGATGCCGAGTGCGATGGTGAACAACAAGGCCAGCGACACTCCGGGCGAGCGGACGAAGTGTCTCGCCGAATAGCGGATGTCCATGAGCATCGCAGACAATCCACGCTTAACTTGCATCTGGAACGCCGAGGAAAAATCGGCTTGTTTTGTTTGAGTTTGCTTGGATGCCCGAATTTGGGGCGTTCAGTTCCGCACTCATTCCGTTCGGATGCGGACACTTACCGATGCAGATAATCGTAGGAGATTTTGATTGCTTCGAACGGCGGATGATCCATTTTGCCTTCGTGCTCCACGAAGTAATGTTTCACGTGTCCGCCCTGTTTGGCTACCGCAAAAAGCCTGTTCCAATCGATTCCGCCGGCTCCGATTTCGGTGTTGGTTCCCTTCTCTTCGGTGTCGAGCGTGGTGGATGTCTCGAAGCCTGGCTTGAGGTCTTTGAGATGGAGGAGCTCGATTCGCTGTGGATACTTCTGCAAGTACTCGATGGGATCGCGGCCGGCGTGGATTACGTGACCGCAGTCCATTTCGAAGGTGACCAGGCGAGGGTCGGTGGATTCGATCAACGTGTCGAGCGCGGTCGCGTTGCCGAAGCGTTTGAGATCGACGGCGTGGTTGTGATAGCCGAGTTGGAGCCCGTGCTTCTGCAGCTTTTCACCGAGGATGTTGAACTGGTCGGCGTTCCACTTGTAATCGTCTAGCGTGATCTTGTCATAGAGGGGGACCAGGTCTTCGAACTTCATTTTGGAAACTTCGCTGGTGCGCAAGGAACGCAGCGTGGGAAAGACTACGATCATGTAGAGCAGCCCGAGTTCTTTCGCGGCGTCGATGATTCGCGGGTTATTGAATTCGTCGAGATAGAAGTGGCCGCTTACGCAGGTCAGGCCGGCGCCCGAAAAATTCTTTTTGCGGTAGTGGGGGTTTGAGACGGGCAGTTCGAAGAGTTCTACTTCGCGATAGCCGATTTCTGCTATGCGCTGGAGTGTCGCGGTGAAATTTTCTCGGAGTTGTTCGCGGACCGTCCAGAGTTGCAGGCCGATGGGCAGGTTGAGCGGGTTGGCGGACAGGCAGACTGTAGGCGGTTGCGTAGAGGAATTGTCTTCTTGAAAGGGGCATCGCCTGACTGAGTCGTCTGGCTTATTGTACGCCCCAGTCGGACTCTCGCCGGCCCGTTACGCTCCCTTGCGGTCGCGGTTCGGTTAGTAGCGAGAGCCCGGTATGCGGGAGAGCTGTTAGCGGATGTCGATCTTGAGCAGGGCGTCGTTGTGTTCGTGGCGCCAAGCCCAATACGATGAGCGATCCTCTTCTTTGAGTTTCGCGAAATTGACGTACTTCCGATGATTGTCTTTCACCCAAATGCGATAGGCTTTGTCTTCATGAGCGTTCCATACGTGATCGTCGTTATGGGCAGCGTCGTGGTAGTGGCGGTCGTCCGCGAGCACTGTGCTCGTGGTCAGAGCGATCGGGGCCACTAGCGCGGCGCCCAGCAGCAAAGAATTCAAGAAACGGGACATGGTGATTCTCCTCACGACGGAATATGCAATTCGCTCGCCACCGCCGCAAACGGAAGAATAGAAAGAACTGCCCTGGGAAAATGGGAGGTCAAATGGTAAGTGGCGTGTAAATCTTGGCTAGGTGACGGCGCGGCCCATCGCGGGATCGCTGAATCCGGCGTTGCCAGTTTCGACTCGTCCGGCGAATCGGCGGAGAAATCCGTCGCTGCCCGTGATGGTCAAGCTGAAGTCGTACCAGTGATGGCTTTGAGCTAGCGGCAGCAGGAGCGTTTGCTGGACATCCGGTTGAAGCACGACGGAGTGATCGCCGCCTTCGTAGTGGTCTTTCACATCGAGCGTCAGAACCTGTTGGGTCTCATTGACGAAGTGAAGTTCCAGATCGCCGGAACGATACTTGCAATTGACATGAACTTGAGATTGGCTGCCCTGGCCGGCGAACTCGCGGAGAAATCCGTTGGGTCCGCAGACGCGTAGGTGATAACGGCCATTTTCGAATCCTGCCAGTTCCCAGGCATCGGTGAGACGGTCGCCGGCGGAAACCGCGTAGGCGCGGGTGCGCAGTTTCGTGTCGCCTCGAAATGTTCCTGGCGTGTAGACATGAAACGGAGCGCCCACCGCGTGCCCGGATTCGAGCGCGATCTCGAAGCTCTTGCCGTCCGGGCTGACAGCGCCTGTGGCCGCGAGCTCGTACGGCAGCGCGCTGGATGGGCGGACGCCGGGCTCCTGTTTCGGCATCCACGAGCGGAATTGTTTGACGTCGTCGGCCGAGAGCTTCCGATATCCCGACGGCATGCGCGTGAACTGCGCGCGGTGCACTTGTTCCAGGAAAGCGTCTCTGGAAGGAACGGGGACCGCCGCATCGCCACCTTGATAGGGCCGGAACGTAGCCGATAAATCACCGCAAACTGTGCGGCGCCATGCGCTGATATTCGTTTCGCGGATATCTTTGCCGGAACGCGAACTCAGCACGCGTTCGAGCAGTTGAAGAACGGAGGTATGGTCGAACACCTGCGAACAGACGTATCCGCCGCGGCTCCAGGGGGACGCGACAATCAGCGGCACACGATATCCCAGGCCGAGCGGTCCGCCGCGGGCTTCCTTGGGGGAATGCTTCTTGAGGTCCTGATCGAGTTGCAAATATTCGAGGCTGGCATCGATGCCGGGCGACGTTTTGCCGGACTCCGGATTGCCCGGTTCAGGAGCGACGAATGGCGGGACGTGATCGAAGTAGCCGTCGTTTTCGTCGTAAGTGAGGATGAAGATGGTTTTGCTCCACACTTCCGGATTCCTGGTTAGGATATCCAGAGTTTCGGCGACGTACCAGCCGCCATACCAAGCCGATCCAGGATGATCGGAGAATCGCTCGGAGGCAACCAGCCAGGAAACCGCGGGAAGGGTTCCGTTGTCGACATCCTTGCGGAATCGCTGCAGCGGATCGGATTTCGGCGCCAACATTTCACGATTGACGCCGCCGTCTTTATAGTGGAGCGTGGAGAGCTCGCGATAGTCCGGCTCTCCCTCGTTCGTGGTGAAAGCTTTCTGGTGAATCTCGCGATCGTGTCCGGAAAATTGGGCAAGGGCTTGCGGAGTCCACTGGGCGCGTTCGGCGCTGACGTACTTCAGCAACTTCTCCTTCGCCGCCAGCGATTTCGCGTGGCCGCCTTCGGCGCGCAGCTTCTCGATTTCCGCCGGTAGCGTGGCCGCCATGCGCTCCAGATATTCCAGATGAGTTTTTCGGAAGCCGACGTTGTACTGGTCGAACCATTCCAGCGGATTGTCGCCGAAGTTGGCGAGCCAGGCGTCATGCTCGCCTTCCAAGCCGGATGCTACGCTCAGTTCGTTCTGATAAATGCGCCAGGAGATTCCGGCTTCCTCCAGACGCTCCGGGAAAGTTTTCCAACTCACGGTGGATCCGAAATCCACGTCTTCGTTTCGCACGTTCGGTATGGATGAGGATTCCTGCTTGTCGCGAATGGTTCCCGTCCACAGGTGCAGCCGGTTGGGAGTGGTTCCGGTGAGGGTGGAACAGAAATTCTGATCGCAGATGGTAAAGGCGTCGGCCAGCGCGTAGTAGAACGGAATGTCGGCGCGATCGTAATAGCCCATGGTGAACGGCATGCCGGCGCAGTCCTTGCGATGGGACGCTTTGGTATCCAGCCAACGGTCGTGATTTCCGTGATTGCGCGCGTCGGTCTGATCGGGCCATCCGTGCGGGAGCGATCCGAGCCAGGTGGCTTTGGTATTTTTAAAATCCAGCCAGAAGGGCGCGTAAGTTTCGCCGGCGGCATTGGTCTGCAGCCACACGGGATTCTGATTGGGCAGAGTGACGGCGCGGGGATCGTCGAATCCGCGCACGCCGCGCAGAGTGCCGAATGCGTGATCGAAGGAACGATTCTCCTGCATGAGGATCACGATGTGTTCGGCGTCGAGAAACGAGCTGTTGGGCGGCGGAGGGATGGCTGAGGCGCGTTCGATGGACGCCAGAAGCGTACCTAGAACTTGGGCGCCGCCGGTGAGGGCGGCGGTCTGGCGGAAGAAATCGCGTCGGGAGGGCATCCCGGCCATTATGACTGATGCGGGTTACAGTTTCGAGACAGAGGTGGCAGGCGCTCGGTCGACTCGAATCGAATTGTCTCGTAGCGCTTCCTTGCGGTCGCGGTTCGGTAAGACACTGTTACGTGCCCCAGTCCGCGAAAAATAGCGCGGGTTAACAACCCGCTGCAGGATGACATCCTGCCCAACACGCTAAAATGTGCCCATATGGCTAAAGCCCTGAAGGAAGGCGATACAGCGCCCGCGATCCACGTGGAGGACGATCAAGGTCAGCCGTTTGACCTGGCGAAAGTGAAGGGCAAGAAGGTGGTCCTTTATTTTTATCCCAAGGCCGACACGCCGGGATGCACGACGGAAGCGAAGGGGTTTAGCGAGTACGCCAAGAAGTTTGGCGAGGCCGGGGCGGTGATCCTGGGAGTTTCGCCGGATAAGCCGGCGGCGCTGGCCAAGTTCAAGGAAAAGTACAAGTTGCCGTTCACGCTGCTTTCCGATGTTGATCACAACGTGGCGAACGCCTATGGCACCTGGGTGGAAAAGAGCATGTACGGCCGCACCTATATGGGGGTGGAGCGCAGCACCTTTCTGATCGGTAAGGACGGCAAAATAAAGAATATCTTCCGCAAGGTGAAGCCCGCCACGCATCCTGGGGAAGTTTGCCAGGCGCTTCAGTCCGCGTAGTCCCAAAAAAAGATTTAGAAAAGATGGTTCAGGCTGTCGATCCGGGGATTCTCATTCGTCGAGTTGTCGGAAGCAAATCACTTCGAGGAGAAATTCCGATGATCAACACCTTGTACACGAAATCAGCGATACTTTTTGGAGCCATCAGTCTCGCGGGCGGGGCGGCTGGCCAGGACATTACCAACATGGAACGGGAACAGGGACTGAAGTATCTCACCGAAACTCGCGCGGGCGTGGTGGAAGCGGTGAAAGGACTCTCGGAGGCGCAGTTCAACTTCAAACCCGCGCCGGACCGATGGTCGGTGGCCGAGTGCCTGGAACATATCTCAATTGTGGAAGCCACTGTATCGACTGGGGTCCGGGCGCGCCTGGAAAAAGCTCCGGCTCCGGCGGCGGGACGGGACTTCCAGCAGGTGGACTTGACGATTTTGAAGATGGTTCCGGATCGATCCACCAAAATCAAGGCGCCGCCGCAGCTTGAGCCGGCCGGGAAGGCTACACCGTCCGAGATATTGGCGCGGTTTCTGGCCAGCCGCGAGCAGACTATGAATTGGTTGAAAACCGATCCGGATCTTCGCGGGCACGTGGTGGATCATCCAGTGTTGGGCCCGCTGGACGGCTATGAATGGATTCTCGCGGCGGCTGGCCATAGCGATCGGCATACGAAGCAGATTTTGGAAGTGAAGGCGGACCCGGGTTTTCCGGCGAAGTAAACCGACGCCCTTACGGTCGCGGCTCGGATGGCAGGTTGATTATGAAATACATGTTTCTGATTTATTCGCAGGAAAGATCAGAGCCCTTGGCCCCGCAAGAGGCCCAGGCTCTGATGGACACGCATTGGAACTTGATGCAGGACACCAAACAAAAAGGGATCCTGTTGGGCGTGGATGCGTTGAAGCCCACTAGCACCGCCACCACGGTGCGCGTGACGAACGGCCAGGCGCTCACTACCGATGGTCCTTTCGCCGAAACCAAAGAGCAATTGGCCGGTTATTACATGCTGGAGTGCAAGGATCTGGATGATGCCATCGAGTGGGCCAAGCGAATCCCGACGGGTTGCAAAGGCGCAGTGGGATGCATCGAGATTCGCCCGATTCACGATTTGTCGCGCAGGCCTTGACCATGGACGCCCGGGCGGCGGTGGAAGCTGTATTCCGCCAAGAGTCCGGGCGGATCATCGCCACGCTCATCCGGATTTCGGGATCTTTCGATCGCGCGGAGGAGGCGATGCAGGAGGCGTTTGCGTCGGCCGTGGCTGCGTGGCCGGCGAGCGGCATTCCTTCGAATCCGGGTGCTTGGATCACGGCGGCAGCGCATCGAAAGTTGATCGATCAAAGCCGGCGCGAGAAAACGAAGCGGGAAAAGCAGGAATCTCTGCGCTACGAGAGCGAGGCCTTCACCGAGCCGGAACGCTTCGGAATGGATGAGCCGGACATGCATTTTCCCGACGATCGGCTGCGTTTGATTTTTACTTGCTGCCATCCGGCGCTGAATCCGGAAGGGCAGGTGGCATTGACGTTGCGGACGTTGGGCGGATTGACGACCACCGAAATCGCGAAAGCGTTTCTGGTTGCGGAACCCACGCTCGCGCAGCGGCTGGTTCGCGTGAAGCGAAAAATCCAGGAAGCGGGCATTCCTTACGAAGTGCCTCCGCCGGGCCGATTGCCGGAGCGGCTGGCATCCGTGCAAGCGGTGATTTATCTGATTTTCAATGAAGGCTACACGGCCGCGTCCGGCGACCAGTTGGTGCGGCTGGACCTTTGCGCGGAAGCGATTCGGTTGGGCCGGATGTTGCACGAGCTGATGCCGGATGAATCCGAAAATCTGGGCTTGTTGGCGCTCATGCTGCTGCACGATTCCCGGCGACTCGCCCGGGTTCAGGACGCGCAGCTCATCACGCTGGAGGAGCAGGACCGGTCACTGTGGGATCAGGCGGAGATTGCGGAAGGTCTGGCGCTGGTGGAGAGAGCGCTGCGGCGCGGGCCGGTGGGTCCTTATCAGTTGCAGGCTGCGATTGCGGCGCTACACGCGCAGGCGAAGACTCCGGACGAGACGGATTGGGACGCAGATCGCGGCTCTTTATTCGAAGTTGCTGGAGTTCAATTCTTCAGCGATCATCGGACTGAATCATGCGGTTGCGGTGGCGATGAGTGCGGGATTCGAGGATGGGCTGCGGCGGATTGATGCGATCGGCGCGACGCGGGAGTTGGATGGATATTATTTGTTTCATGCGGCGCGGGCGGATATTTTACGGCGGATGGGGCGGTTCGAGGAGGCCGGGGAGGCTTATCGGCGGGCGCTTGCGTTGAGTACGAATATGATTGAGCGCGAGTTTTTGACGCGGCGGTTGGTGGGGTTGTCGTAAAGGGGCGGCATGCGTTACGCAATCTTCCAACCGAGCCGCGACCGCGAGGGAGCGTGACGGATGCTCTTGTCGTGGTAGCGCTCCCTTGCGGTCGCGGTTCGGTTAGGGGCGAATAACTAAAAGAGTCATGTCGTCGCGTTGCCTGGCTCCGCCGGCAAAATCATCGATTGTTTTCCAGATGCGATTGTTGATTTCTGCCGCTGGTTCGTCTGTGAATTCGTCGGTGAGTTGCGCCAGGCGACTTAAACCCCAATCTTCGCCGAACGGGTTTTGAGCTTCCACGATTCCGTCTGTGTAAGCGATCAGGACGTCGCCGGGATTCAGACGCACTGAGCCTTCCTGGTACAGCCATTCGCCGAACATTCCGACTGGCGCGCCTCCGGTATCCAGCCATTGGATGGTTCCGCCGGCACGTCGTACAAGAGGAGGATTATGGCCGGCGTTGACATATCTCAGAACCCGGCTCGCTGGATCGAACGCCGCGTAGAACAACGTGGCATAGCCTTCTTCGAAGCAGGCTTCGTGGAACTGCTGATTTACGGTCGCGATCGCCTCCGCCAGATCCGATGGCGCGCGCCGGGCTTCGGCTCGCAGGGTTGCTTCGAGATTTGCCGCCAGCAGGGCCGCGGAGATTCCTTTGCCCGCGACGTCGCCGATGGCGAGGCCGAGATCGCCGTTGGGCAAGTTCAGAAAATCGTAAAAATCGCCGCCCACCGCGTGCGCCTGCCTGCATATGGCGCTGCAATCGGCCTGGGCGATGCAGGAAGAATGCCGCGCCAGCAGATGTTGCTGGATGGAATGGGCGCTGCGAAGATCTTCGTGCCATTCGCAACCCGAAACTGCTACCGAAGTGGTTAACATTTCAGCCTCACTGGTATGTCGATTGACAAGGGGCAAAATCGACAATCGCGGCGGATATTTTTTGCGGCTAGAAACTGTAACGCAGAGTGAGCAGTGCGTAGGAGTTGCGATGATATTGGCCCAGAAAATCCGAAGGATCGCCTCGAATCCAGGCGAATCCGGTTGTTACGCGCCAATGTTGGCCGATGCTTTGCGAGTAGACGGTGCGCAGCCAGCTCCCCTGGCCGTTTTGCCGGATCGCGGCGTCGGTTGCGACGCTACGCGTGGAATCGATGGTGTATTGGGCATGGGCGAGCACGGCGCGCGCGAATCCCAGCTCTGGTGAAAACTGCAAGCCGGGTGTATACGATGTGACGGCATCGCCCGCGTAACCCGCCACAATGGCGAATTCCTTGATCTGCCGCTCGAACTGGATCACATAGATCACGTACTCATCCTGCTGTTTGTCGGGCGACGTGTAGTAAGCGGCTTCGGCTTTGACGGTGAACCAGGGCAGAGGGACGGCGGCATCGGCGCCATACAGCCGCAGGGCGGGATAAATGCGGCGGAAGTCCGTGTCGGCGACGGGCTGAAACAGCGGGAGAGAGTTGAAGCCATCGTAGAAGCTGGCAGAGACTTCATAGCCTGAGCCGACGTGATTCCAGCGCGCGCCGAAGGAGGATCGGCCGGGAAATTGGGAGCCAAGGTCGTTCAATGACACGCCGGCCAGGCTTTCGGGAAGCACGGTCCAGCGTTGATCCAGCAGCGGCGTGCGGCTGGGAGTGAAGCGCGGCTGCCAAACCAGGTCGATGGAATTGACGCCGGTGTCGTAGATGGCGCGGGCGGCGGTGATGGCGAGGAATCCGGGATCGGTGACGCTCAGGAAATCCTTGGGGGCGAAACGATCGGTGGGGTTGAGCAGATCGGCTTTCCCCCAGCGGATGAATTGCTTGCCGAATTCCGCCGTGAGCTTTCCTTTCGAGATGGTGGCCTTCAGCTCGCGCAGGGAAAGCAGTGGACGGCGCAGAGAACGGTCCTGCCAATCCAGATGCGCCGCGCGATCCACTTGCTCATGCGTGTCGAACTCGGCGTCCAGTGTGCCGGAGATTCGGAGCCACGGGCGGATTTTATAGGATGCCTGGTAGCGGAACACCGAATCGTCCACCGCGTGGCTGCTATCGTTGGGCGCGGTTCCGGGATAGAGGGTCAGGCCGGTTTCGATGTATCCGCGCTGGGTGAAGTTCTGGGCTTGGAGGGAGCAGATCAGGAAGAGCAGCGGCGCGCGGGGCAAGAATTCTAGCCACGACGCAGGGCTTCCAGCGTGAAGCTTTCTTCCTTCATTGGAATGTTGTACTGCAGCTTCTCGAGTTTCATGACGGTGCGGCTGGCGCGGTTCAAGTCCTGCACCTCCATGGTGCGGCCGACCCAAATGCCGTCCTGCTGCTGGACATCGGTGTAGTGGATGCGGCGGACCAGCTTCTCTTTGGAGAAATTGTCGATCTGAATCACGACGTAGTTGTCTTTGCGGATCAACAACACGGAAGACGTATACTGCGACGATTTGCTTTCTTTCGGCTTCGACTCAATCTTCCAACACGGCTGACCGTCGAAAGTTTCGTCGCTCGCAAGCTTGTAATCGAACTGATTCACGTCGCGCTCTTCCAAATCCTCGAAACTGAAGTCGGTCCCAAAGAAGCGCGTAGAACGATCCTGCAGCGCAATCCGGCGGTCGCGTTCGAGCGCGGGGGTCCACATCCATTGATCGGAAGCGCGGTCGGGATGGTTGACGATCAGCAGCGCCACGCCCTTCACTTCGGCAGGCGCGGTGAATCGGAGAATGGCTTTGCTCGCTCCGAACGACCCAAAGCGCTCGAAGATCCAGCGCTTGAGACTGATTTTGTTGGAAGAGCCAATTACCTCGATGGTCCCCTCATACTGCTGCGACTTCGATTGCCCGCGCTTCTGCGACTCCGCGACAATCTGACGCGCGTCCTGTCCGTACAGCGTACCGATAACCAGAAACAAGAAACCAGAAACCAGAAACGTTTTACTCATACTCCAAAGCCTCGACGAGAGATCCACGCACGGCCGACTCCGCGGGTCCAATGGCGGAAATAAAAGCGACGGCCAATATCACGGGCACCAGCACCAGGCAGATCTGATAAGGATATTCGTAATTGAGGCGCATGCCGGCAAGATCTTCGCCGGTGATGCGCAGGCTGTAATAAAGCTGCAGCGCGCCGAACGCCAATCCGAGAATCAGACCAACGGCCCCGATGGTCAACGCTTCGAGCCAGATGGTTCCGCGAATTTGGTTGCGGAGTCCGCCGACGGCTTGCAGTACGCCCAGCTCGCGCCGCCGGTCCGTGATGGAAACGATGAGCGTGTTTATGATTCCGAGCAGGGCTACCAGCACAGCGACTGCAATCTGTACGTAAGTAATTCCGAACCATTGATCGGTGAGGCGGATCACGTATTGACGGACATCGCGATTGGTGAGCACGAACAATCGCCGTTCGGCGCCGAACCTTTCCAGGATCCGGCGCTTCACTTCGGACTCGGTTGCTCCGGGCGCCAGATAGATTCGGAATACGTTCACCGTGTCGTCGTTCCAGTAGCGTTTGTACACGCTGCGATCCATTAGTATGCTGCCCTGTTGGTCGGAGTAGTCGACCACGATGCCGACGATGGGCAGGCGCAGGACGCCGTGGGGGCTCGGGATGTCGAGCACGTCGCCGAGTTTGTAGCCGTGCAGGAGCGCGAAGTTATCCGAGGCGAGAATGCCTTTGCCTTCGCCAGTCACTTGGTACATGGTTTTCGGATCGCCCGCCGTAGGCGGCAGCGTGGCGCGATTTACCAGCGCCCGTACGTCGGCGGCGACAAAGATCACGGGCGCGCCATTGATTGGAATGCGCGCGTCGCGGACGCTTTGTACTTCACCGATACCGGGTATGGCGCGAAGCTGATCCGCCATGGATCCGGGAAAGCGGAAGCTGCGCGCGGTGAGGCTTTGGGACGGAGAGATGAACAGATCGGGGTTGAGCGCGACACCGAGCCACTGAAAGATCGAGTCGTAACTGGCGCGGGTAAGCCCGCCGAGCGCGACCACCAACGCGAGCGAGAGCATCAACGCGGCTACTGCGCCGGATGTCCTGCGCGGGGCTTGTAACAAGCTATCGGCGGCGAGGGTTCCTTCCACCGGCCTGAGCCATCGAAGCAATGGACGCAGGGCGCGCGCCACCCATTGCGCGAGTGTCGGCGTGAGCAGCAACACGGCAAGGACCGCCAGTGCATCGCCCGCATAGGCGAGAATTCGATTCCGGCTGAGCAGCAGGCATGCGGCGGCGAGCGTGGTGATCACCAGAGCGACGATTCGCCGAACGCGATTTTCACCCGCGCTCATTTGCTGGTAACGGCCTTTTTGCAGAGCCTGCACGGGATCCACGCGTGCTGCGTTTCGGGCGGGGATATATGCCGCGACCACACTGGTGATGACGCCCAGAACCACTGCGAAGAGCATGAGCGCGGGGTTGGTAGAGATCTCCTCCGCCTTTTGCGCGATTCCGAAAACCTCGCCGAGCAACGCACCAATATAGCCGATCATCGCGCGAGCGATGACGATTCCGAGGAGCAAACCAAGGCTCGATCCTACGAGGCCGGCCACCACGCTCTCGCCCAGAAAGATAGTCCGTACCTGGCGGCGCGTGGCGCCCAGCGCTCGCAGAATCCCAATTTCCGTACGCCTCTGCGTCACCGCAATCTGGAAGGTGTTATAGATGATGAACATCCCGATGAAGAGCGCGAAAGCGCTGGTGATGTTGGCGGTGAGCGCGTAGATGCGCGAGATGGATTCGAACTGCTGGCCGCGCGCGGAGGGAGATTCCACTTGAAATCCGGAGCCGAGCAGCGCTTCGAGCTTCGCCTTCACGTCTTCGACGCGCGTTCCTTCGTCCACGGCGAGATCGATGCGATCGAACCTGCGGCCACGGCCGAACACTTTCTGCGCCGCATAGATATCCATGATGGCGAGATTTCCGCCGAACGCGCTGGCGAGGCCGCTGGATTTCATGACGCCGCGCACCGTGAATAGCTTCTGGCCTTCCATGGTGCTCATCGGGACTTTGCCGCCGATGCCCAGCTTGTTTTCTTTTGCGAACGCGTCGGTCACGATTAACGAATCCGGCTGAGCGAGGAACACCAGCGGATCGTCAATGACGGCTTCGTCGCCGCTTTCGAGATCGTATTGGCGCAGGCCGCGATCGCCCGTCATGTCCACGCCCAGGATCAGCAGATTGCCTTGGCCGGGAAGCCCGGTGTTGACCACTGCTTCGATCACCGGAACCGCGATGCGGATTTTCGGAACCGACTGGACGCGTTCCAGTACATTTTCATCGAAGCCTGTTTCGCCGGAAGAAATCTGAAGCTGCGTGGATCCGGCGATGCGATCCACAGTCTGGCGGAATGCGTAGAGCACGGATTGATTCGCGGTGTGCATCCCGACGAAAACAGCCACGCCGAGCACGATCCCGGCGAGAGTCAGCAGCCAGCGCAGGGCATGTTTGCGGATGTACGGCCAGCTAATGAGTCGGAGCAGAATCACTTTACTGCGACCTGCTGGGAGCGATTCTTTCCCACCCGATCCTCCACAATCCGCCCGTCGCACAGCGCGATCACACGCTCGCAGCTTTCCGCCACATGCGGGTCGTGCGTGACGATCAGCACGGTGGATCCCAGGCGTTGATGCAGATCGCGAATCAGCGCCAGGATGTCGGCGCCGGTGTGGGTGTCCAGATTTCCGGTGGGTTCGTCGGCGAGCAGAACCGGCGGATACACCGAGAGAGCGCGCGCGATGGCGCAGCGCTGGCGTTCCCCGCCGGATAGCTCTTCAGGAAGATGATCCACGCGCGCGGCGAGCCCCACCATGGTCAACAATTCTTTCGCGCGCTCGTCGATCTTCTTTTTTGGCCAGCCGCGCAGATGCAGGGGAATCGCGACGTTTTCGAAACAGGTGAGCGTTGGGAGTAGGTTGAAGAATTGAAAAATGAATCCGATTTTGTCGCGGCGCATGCGCGTGAGGTCGTCATCGGGGAGTCCACTCAGGCGGCTGCCGTCGATTTCGATCTGACCGGAACTTGGGGTGTCCAGACCGCCGATCAGATTCAGCAGCGTGGATTTTCCGGAGCCGGAGGGTCCGATGATGGCGACCATTTCGCCACGGGCGATGGCGAGGTCGACGCCTTCTAACGCGGTTACCTGGCGTTTGCCGGTGAAAACTTTGCTGACTTTCGTGAGATCGATCACTTAGGAACTATCATGTCATGCATGTTGCAACGGCACCGACTCCCTCACGGTCGGGGCTCGGAAAGAGGCTCCTTCCGAGCCCCGACCGTGAGGGAGTGGGTGCCTTCGGATCAGATGAAGCGCAGCTTGCGGAGGAGCGCCAGGTAGCGCGGGTGAGAGTGAATGGGAGTAAAGATGCGATCGTTCTTTAGCCAGCCCATCCATTGAGAACTGGAGTCGTAAGCTTCTTCCAGGTAATCCAAAGCGCGCTCGTTTTCACCTAGTCCCAAATAAACGATCGCGTGATTGAAGGGCAGAATGTGGCCGTTCAGCGACGTTCTAGTCAAGTCCGCAAGTTCCGCCATTGCATGCGCACGGTCGCCGGATGCTCCGTAGGCGTAGCCGAGCCAGGCGCCGACGAAGGCGGGCGATTCCATGGCTTTGGACTTCTTCAACGGCAGAATGGCATCGGAGGGTTTCCCCGCCTGAATATCCACCCATCCGTATGCCCATTGAGCAAAGAAGAATGCGGGATCCACATCGGCGGCTCGCTTGGCTTGTTCCGTCGCAGCCTGGTATCGGCCGGAAAAAGCCAAACCAATGAGGTTGTCAATCGGGATTTGTGGCGACAAAGGATCTAATACCGCGGCACGCTTCCCTTCGGCCATCGATTCATCGAACCGTCCTTGAAACGCCAGCGCTAAACCGAATTGATCGTGCGCGAACGCGTAATTGGGATTGAGCTCGAATGCCCGTCGAAATTCACGCTCACAACCCGCCCAGTCGAATTCGTAGAAAAGTTTGAAGGTGGCGAGAGACGTGTGAGCTTCGGCGGAATTGGGGTCCAGTTGGATTGCCCTCTCAGCCGCGGCTTTAGCCTTGGGTTTGGCTTCGGCGGCGGTCAGGACTCCTTCGTTGTAGCCGGCCCAAAGGTAGGCGTCCGATAGTCCTGAGTATGCCGGCGCAAATTTCGGGTTCAGTTTCACGGCCTGCTCGAAATAGTCGATGGCTTTCTTCAGATTCTCGTCACTCGGGCGATTGAAGAAATAGCGGCCCTTCAGGTAGGCGTCATAGGCTTCTGGATTCACAACGGGCGCCGTTTTGAGCCGAGACTGCTCGGTGGGAGTTAGCTGAACATCGATCTCCTGCGCGATTGCGGATGCCAATTCATCCTGAAGCGCGAGCACGTCGCGCGAATTGCGTTCGAACTTCTTGGACCACAGATGCTTGTCGGCGCGCGCGTCGATTAGCTGGGCGTTGATGCGGACTCGATCGCCCTCGCGGATTACCGAGCCCTCCACCACTGCATCTACATTGAGAATTTTGGCGATTTCGGGAGCGGGAGGGCGGTGCTCGCCTTTGAACTGCATGGCAGACCCGCGCGAGATCACGCGAAGCTGGCTGATGGTCGCGAGATCGGCCGTCAATTCGTCGGTCATGCCTTCGGCGAAGTATTCCTGTTTTGGGTCTCCCGAGTAATTGTCCAGCGGAAGAACGGCGATGGAGCGGAGGGAATGCGGGCGGGAGAATCCGGAATGCAGGGCGAGATAGGCCGCGAATCCCACGAGGATCAGAGAAGCCGCGAAGGCCGGCCACTTCCACCACGAGCGCGCCGGCGGACGGGCTTTGTCTCCCTCGATCTCGAGACGAGAAAGTTCGGCGCGGACCTCGGCGATGGATGGATAGCGTTCCGCGGCCGTTTTCGCCATCAGACGCCGCAACACGGCGGCCAATCCCCGTGGCGTGTCGGCGCTCAGATCCGGCGGATCGCGGAGTACCGAGGAGAGTGTTTCGAGCGTCGACGGTTTGCGGAACGGATGATGGCCGCCGGCGATCTCAGCCAGAATCACGCCGAAAGAGAATTCGTCCGAGCGAGCATCCAGCGGCAGGCCCTTCACCTGTTCCGGCGACATGTAGTCGGGAGTGCCCAGGATTGTTCCGGGGGCCGTCAGTTGCGGCTTCATTTCCACGGTCGCATCGTCTGGAGCGGGAAGATCCGACATTCGCTTGGCGAGACCGAAGTCCATGATCTTCACGTGACCTTGCGGGGTCAACATGATGTTGGCCGGCTTCAGGTCGCGATGCAGAATGCCCCGCGCATGGGCTTCCTGCAGCGCTTCGGCGATCTCGCCGGCTACATGAAGCGCGTCGGGAAGCAGCATTCTGCCCGTGGACATACGGTGATGCAGAGTTTCTCCGGCGATATATTCCATCACCAGAAAGATCGCGCCATCGTGTTCTCCGATTTCGAATACTTTGCAGATGTAGGGATGATCCAGCGCGGCAGCGGCCATCGCCTCATGCCGAAGACGTTCGCGCGCCGGTTGATCGGTTGCCATTTCCGGCGGCAACAGCTTAATCGCAACCTGACGGTTTAGCCGTGGATCGCGCGCGCGGTAAACCACGCCCATACCGCCCTCGCCGATAGGGCCGAGGATCTCGTAAGGGCCAAGGCGCGAGCCGGCAAGCAAGTTCATGTAGCGTTTACCGATTTTACCGTAGTGTATCGGCGCAAACTGCGCGGGTTAACAACCCGCTGCAGGATGACATCCTGCCCCACACGCTATCATGACAATCGCACATGCGAATTGGGATCGACGCTGGCGGGACGTTTACCGATTTCATCGTTTCCCATGACTCGGGGAAGCTCGAAACTTTCAAGCTACGGTCAAATCCTCGTTCGCCTGCCAGCGTGATTCTAGCGGGTCTGGCGCAAGCCGCCGGATCGAGCAAAACCGAAGTTGTGCATGGATCCACAGTGGCCACCAATGCGCTGCTCGAACGCAAAGGTGTGCGAACCGCGCTGGTGACGACCGCTGGTTTTGAAGACGTGATCGCGATTGGACGGCAGAATCGGCGTGAGCTATATAATCTGACGCCTCATCTCCGCGTCCCGATCATTCCGAGGACGATGTGTTTCGGCGTGAATGAGCGCGCGTTCTTCGATGGGGAAATCGCGGCGAAGCCGACAGCGGCTGAGCTGCGGCGGCTGAAGGCGAGGCTGCGACGGGCTCGCGTGGAATCCGTCGCTATCTGTTTTCTGCATGCTTATCGCAATCCGGAAAACGAAAAGTTGGTGGCTGAGGCTCTCAAGGGCATCGGTTACTTGTGCAGCTCGCATGATGTGTGCCCGGAGTTCCGCGAATTTGAGCGAACTTCCACGACGCTGATCAACGCTTATGTCGGGCCGCTGATGGATCGGTACCTGGGCGAACTCGAGCGCGGCACGCGCCATCGGATTTCGATCATGCAGTCGAACGGCGGCTTCCTCACGGCCAAGGAAGCGCGCCGCCACGCCATTCGAACCGTGCTCTCAGGACCAGCGGGCGGGGTTGTGGGGGCCATCGAGACCGCGCGACTCTCAGGATTCACGCGCATTCTCGGCTTCGATATGGGTGGCACGTCTACCGACGTAAGCCTGTCCGGACGGACAGCCGCGCCAGACCATGGAAGCCTCGATCGACGGCTTTCCGGTGCGTGTACCGATGCTGGATATTCACACGGTGGGCGCGGGCGGCGGGTCCATTGCCCGCATCGACGAAGGCGGTTTGCTGCGCGTTGGACCTGAGAGCGCAGGCGCGGATCCGGGCCCGGCTTGCTATGGGACTGGCGATCGACCCACCGTCACCGATGCCCATGTTGTGTTGGGACGCATCGCGGCCGATCAGTTGGTAGGCGGCGAGATGCATCTGGACGTGGACCGCGCTGCGCGCGCGGTGGATTCCATTGCCAAACAGGCCGGGATCACTCGCATCGCAGCAGCCGAAGGCATTCTGCGGGTGGCCAACGCCAACATGGAACGGGCCATTCGGCTGGTATCGGTGGAGCGCGGGCACGATCCTCGCGATTTTGCGCTGGTTGCATTTGGAGGCTGCGGCGGGCTGCACGCGTGCGAGATTGCGAGCGAATTAGGAATCCACACGGTGCTGGTTCCCGAATATGCTGGAGCGCTCTCGGCGCTCGGAATGCTGCTGGCGGATGAGGTTCGCGATTATGCTGCCGGCGTGCTGAACCATCCCGGCATCGAGCGCGAATTCCAACGGCTGGAACGCACGGCGCGCAAGGAACTTCCGAAAGGGGAACTGATTCGTTCCGCCGACATCCGATATGCCGGGCAAAGCTACGAGCTGACGGTTCCTTGGCTTGCGCGGAATCCGGCCGAACCTTTTCATCGGGAACATGAAAAGATTTACGGCTATGCGAATACGGATCGTCCGGTCGAGATTGTGACCGTTCGGGTGAGGGCGAAGCGTATGGTCGAAAAGCCGAAGCTCCGGAAAAAAATTGGGGGCGTGCGGCAAGAGCCCGGGGTCAGACGGATCCATAGCGCTGGAGCTTGGAGGCAGACGGCTGTGTATCCGCGCGCGCGGCTTTCTGCGATGGAATATCGTGGGCCAGCTCTCGTGGTTGACTATGGATCCACTACTCTCGTTCCGCCTGGCTGGCGCTTCGCAGTGGATAGCTTCGGCAATTTGAAGATTACTTGTTGAGTGGGCTGGTTCGTTGCGCTTCCTTGCGGTCGCGGTTCGGTAGCGTCGTCAAAATACGAATCCTCTTTCCGAGCCGCGACCGTGAGGGAGTCGGTGCCTTAGGTTTTTTCAGATACCCTAGCGGGCCAGGACCGCGCGTCATAATAAGGAGCATGGGGCCCGCCGCGGAACAACGACCAAGTACAGCGGCCCTCCTGAATGCGGTTCCGGGACTCTGTCTTATTCTGCTTCCGGACGACCCGATTTATACGATTGTCGCAGCGTCGACCAGCGCAAAGGTTCTTGTTGGCCGGGGGCTTTTCCCGGATGACAATCTGCTCACCTCGTTGCGTCACCTGGTGGCTACTAAGACTGGGACGCCGATGAATACTCCGCTTCTCGGCGAGAACGGCGAGATTCAATTCATTCTTCACCGGGTTGAGGAGACGGCCTTCGCGCTGGCGCCCATCGGGATGGTACTGCTCAGCCCGGATGGCAGAATCACCGACGTCAACCAAGCCTATCTGGATGCGCTCGGATACACGCGAGAAGAACTGGCAGCGCGCGATTCCGCATTCTTCACGCATCCGGACGATATCGAACCGACGCGCGAGTTTTTTGCCTCTTTGCAGAAAGGCCCACATAATACGGCGAGTATCGAGAAGCGCTACTTCCGTAAAGATGGGCAAATCCTGTGGGCGCGGGCTTCGGCCACCATGCGCCGCGATTCCTCGGGGAAACCGGTCGAAGTGATCGCGATTGTGGAAGACATCACGGAGCGCAAGCGCGCCCAAGCCCAGCTCCGCGCCGTTTATGACGGCACCTACGAATACATGGGACTGCTGTCCACGGATGGCATCGTCCTGGATTCGAACCGCGCATCGCTGGAGTTCGCCGGCAATACGCGCGAAGAGGTGATCGGAAAGCCGTTCTGGGAAACTCCGTGGTTTTCCGGAACGCCGGGAGCGCCGGAAGCCGTCCGCGAAGGAGTGGCCCGCGCCGCAGCCGGTGAATTTGTCCGATACGAAGCTGCGTTGAAACGTCCTTCCGGCGCGGTGTTGACGTTCGATTTTTCGCTGCACCCGGTCCGAAATGAGAAAGGCGAGGTAATTTATCTCGTACCCGAAGGGCGCGACATTACCGAGCGCAAGGAATTGGAGTCGCGCGATGCGTTTCTGGTGGGGCTGGACGACGCTACCCGCGCGCTCATAGATCCTCAGGAGATCATACAGACGGCTGCGCGCTTATCTAGGCGAACAATTGCAAGTGAATCGCTGCGCTTACGCCGATGTGGAGCTGCACCAGGGGGATACCTTCAATCTCACTGGCGATTATCACCGGGGTGTGCCCAGTGTGGTGGGCCGCTACAAGCTAATCCAATTCGGCGAGGAATTCCTCCGGCTGGCGCGAGAAGGAAAAGCGTTTGTCGTGGAAGACACCGAGACAGATCCGCGCGTTGCTTCGGCGCGGGACGCTTACCGGCTTTTGCAAACGCGAGCGGCAGTTTGCGTTCCACTGCTTAAGGCCGGTCGCCTGGCAGCGGGATTGGCCGTCCTGCAAACTACGCCGCGACGCTGGAGCCAGAACGAGATTGAGCTGGTGCACCTGGTGGCCCGCCGCTGCTGGGAATCCATCGAGCGCGTCCGCGTGGCGCGTGAGTTGAAGGAAGGCGAGCAGCGGTATCGTTTTCTGGCGGAGAGCATCCCGCAGATGGTTTGGACGGCGACGCCGGATGGAAGGCTGGAGTATGTCAACGCGCAGGGGACCACGTATTTCGGCGCTCCGCAAGCCATTCTGCTGGGGGCCGGCTGGCTGGAATGGGTACATCCCGATGAGCGTGCGATTACGATTGAGCGCTGGAAGCAGTCGCTTGAGACCGGCCACCCTTACGAAACCACGTTCCGGCTGAAACGCAACGACGGCACTTGGCGGCTGCACTTGGCGCGGGCGCTTCCGTTGATTGCTTCGAACGGCGAAGTGATGCAGTGGTTTGGCACTTGCACGGACATTGAGGACCAGAAACAGGCGGACGCCAGACTACACCAGCAATGGCGCACCTTCGACACGGCGCTTTCGAATACGCCCGATTTTACTTACACCTTCGACTTGGCCGGGCGCTTCACCTACGTAAACCGGGCGCTGCTCTCGCTGTGGCAGAAATCGCTCGAAGAGGCTTCTGGCAAGAATTTCTTTGAGCTTGGATATCCTCCCGAATTGGCCCAGCGCCTGCAGGACCAGATTCAACAGGTGATCGGCACGCGGCAACCTTTGCGCGACCGGACCGACTTCACCGGGCCCACGGGCGAAACGCGCTACTACGAATATATTTTCGTGCCGGTGCTGGATGCCACCGGACGAGTGCGCGCAGTTGCCGGATCAACGCGCGATATTACCGAGCAGAATCTGGCTGCGCAACAGATAGAGGCGGATCGCCGCCGGTGGCGCGAGCTGTTGGAACAGACACCGGCCGCCATCGCGCTATTGCGAGGGCCGGAGCATACTTTCGAATGGGTGAATCCGGATTACGAACGGCTGGTGGGCCGCCCGGCTGCGTCGCTCATCGGGAAAACGGTGCGAGAGGCGCTTCCGGAAATGGCGGCGCAGACATACATCAGTTTGCTGAACGGCGCGTACCGGACAGGCGAACCTGTGGTGGGGCGGGAGTCGCTCGCACGATTAGACCGGGGCGATGGAACGCTGAAAGATCTCTATCTGAATTTCGTTTATCTGCCCACGCGCAACGCCGAAGGAAACATCGAAGGCATCTTCGTGCATGTCACCGACGTGACCGATATGGTGGTGGCGCGCAAGCAGGTGGAGGAGAGCGAAAGGCAATTCCGAACGTTGGCCGAAACCATCCCGCACCTGGCGTGGATGGCGAACGAGACGGGGCATATCTTCTGGTACAACCGCCGCTGGTACGACTATACGGGCGCCACGCTGCAGGATCTGGAAGGCTGGGGCTGGCAGCAGATTCACGATCCGAAAGTGCTGCCCGATGTACTCACTGAATGGCGGCGGTCCATCGCTTCCGGGGAACCTTTCGAGATGATTTTCCCGTTAAGGCGCGCGGACGGAGAGTTCCGGTCATTTTTGACGCGGGTAGAACCGGTGAAGGATATGCAGGGGCGCGTGGTGCGATGGTTCGGTACGAACACCGACATCACCGATCAGAGAAAAATCCAAGAGGAACTGCGCCGCATGAATCGCGAGCTGGAAGAGTTCGCGTATGTAGCTAGCCACGATCTGCAAGAGCCCTTGCGGATGGTCAACATTTATACGCAGTTGATTCTGCGGAATCCGGGCCGCCCGAAGGAGGAACTGGAGCAATATTCCGCCTTCGTGCAAGAGGGCGTCAAGCGCATGGACACGCTCATCCACGATTTGCTGACTTTTTCGCGAAGCGTCCACACCGAGGATTTGCCGGTGGGTGCGGCCGATCTCACGGCCGCCCTGGCGGAGGCATCCGCCGTGTTGAAGGCTCGAATTGAGGATGCGGGCGCTACGGTACGCGCATCTGCTCTTCCCACAGTGCGTGGCGATACGGCACAGATGGCTCACGTCTTTCAGAACGTGCTCTCGAATGCGCTGAAGTATCGGAAAAGGGACGTTCCCGCGGAGATTGCAGTTTCCGCGCAGCAGGACGGCGATCAATGGGTCATTTCCATCCGGGACAATGGCATCGGATTTGAACCACAATACGCCGAACGGATTTTCGGACTCTTCAAACGCTTGCACAAAGAAGAGTACCCCGGAACCGGCCTTGGCCTGGCGATTTGCCGGCGCATCGTGGAACGATACGGCGGACGCATCTGGGCCGATGGCCAACTAGGGGAAGGAGCGACATTTTACTTTTCCCTGCCAAAAGCGGCGGGTCATGATCCGGTTTAATATTCTTCTCGCCGAAGATAATCTGGGCGACGTGTTGCTGGTGCAGGAAGCGCTCGCGGCGCACAGTATCTCCAACGAATTGTATGTGGTTCGGGACGGCGGCGAAGCGCTCGAGTTTGTCGCACAGATGGGCAAGCCCGGCCACGCTCCCTGCCCGGATCTTCTGCTGCTGGACCTCAACTTACCCAAGGTGGATGGCCCGGCTATTCTCGCGGAATTCCGCAAACATCCCGAATGCATTCAGACGCCGGTGGTGGTAATCAGCTCCTCGGATGCGTCCACAGATCGGGACCGCATGAATGCGCTTGGCGTGGCTCACTATTTCCGCAAGCCGTCGGACTTGGAAGCGTACTTACAGCTTGGAGCGGTAGTGAAGGGGCTTTTGGAGGGAACGGTCCTAAGTATTTGTCAAACGGCACCGACTCCCTTACGGTCGCGGTTCGGAAGGAGGTTGCCGAGCCCCGACCGTCAGGGAGTGGGTGCCTTTTGATTCTTGCTTCGCTACCGTGGCGCTAGCACAAACCGCTCAATTGCAACGCGCGCGCTGCGATCGCTCCTCACACGGTCCCGATGAAACACCACTTCCATCTCATTGAACTGGTGAATCGCGGAACCGGCTGGAACCGGAAAGCGGAGTAAAGCATCTGGACGCGCCGGGACGGGTGAGGTTCCCAAACTTTGCGGAGAGCCGTTGTCGATCAAAATTAATTCCAGCGTAATTGTGCTGGGGTAACGGTCGGCATTGGAAATGGCGATCTGAATTTCGGAACAGCAACTGAGATCGATGGGGTGTTCCAGTTTTTGGTGCGCCTCCATGGCCAGGCTTGCGTGATCGGTAGTCCGGAATGATAGCGACGTTGGACTTCGCCAGAGCCTGTTCGATTTCGGGGAGGGCTGCGTTTCGGGCGGGCGGAACATCCAGTACTCGCCGGAGAATGGAATGACGGAAGGCTCGGGTGGAACATTGGAAAGCGAAGTGTGCGACCAGCCCGGCAACGGTACCGTCAACTTGGCGCTGGCTTTAGGCTCGGAAAAAAGCACGATTCCGGGGAAGCTCTTGTCATCGATTTCCACATTGTTCGCCGGCGGCATGTAAACAGCAGTCACGCGCCCTTTCGGTTGTGTGGCCTGATCGCCATGCAAGAGCTTTTCGAGCAGCGCCCGCGCGGTTTCCACCGGTCCTGCTCCGTGATAGAAGGGCCAGCGCCAACCGGGACCGCTCTGTTGGATGCGGCCTGCCAATCCGCCTACTGTTAGGCCCGCCGCCAGGATCACGGTAAGGGCCAGGCCCAGAATCGAGCGCGGCAAGCTGCGCTCGGTCCGCGCCGCATATGCGCCCGATTTCAACGAAGTCAACGTCAGCATCGCGGTGGCCAGCGAAAACAGAACGGCGGCGAGGAATGGGCTGTTCATCAACACGGCTGCGATTCCCGCCTGCAATGCGAGAGATGCAATTAGCGCCGGCGCGAGATCTTTCAATCGGAGCGGCGGTGGTGGCGGATCGAACAGCTCCCTGGGGGGCGCAAATTGGTCCGCAGGATCCGAATGAAACGATCTCCATTCGAGAAACAGCAGCCGGGTAGTGCTGATGACCAATACCAGAGCAGCTCCGAGCGCCAGTGGCGATAACTCGGCAAGCAGTAGCGTGGCGGGGGCGAACCACACGGCCACGGTAGAGGTTCGGAGCGCAGCCAGGAGAGCATCGGTGCGTGCGGAGCGGGCGATCAGCAGGTACAGGCCGAGAGTGATTGCCGCGCTCGCGAGGCAGGCGACTAATGCATGTTGCAGCGCCTCGCCGATAACCCAAGCCAGCGGCTGTCGACCCAAGCGGGGAAGCACGGCCACGGTCCACACTACCCATCCGGTAGCGGCGAGCCCGGCGACCTGCACCAGGAGCGCGAGGTGGCGCTTCACATTCTTACGACACCGCGCCGGGGGTTTGGGTTCCCGGATATTCTGAGAATCGCGGGGTTGGCGGCTGGTGGTCCGATTGGCGCGTCGATCTACTTGACGCGTGGGAGGTGTTGCCGATTTGTGGTCCAGGAGTGAATCACATTCGCCCAGACGGCGGGATGGGCGTTACACGACCATGCGCCTCCGCACGGACGATAACAACGCGGGTTCCTAGACGCTTGTCGACAAGGCAGGAGTAATCCCTTGGGAGATTCAACCTCCGAGCAGCCGGACCTCAGGCACACGGGATGTCCGACTACACTTCGCTGCGGCGAAATGAGAAGCTTTAATCCACAATCAAACCCGGGACCGGCCTGTTATACCGGCCCTGGCCTCAACTTTCCACTTCCAAAGTCATTGCTGCGCGACGCATCGGTTGGGGCGGCTCGCGTCAAGCGCCCGCCTGAGTTTGCCCCCGAAGATCCAGACCAAAAGGCCACCCGCGCTGGCGATGGCTGCATGCAGCAACCAGAACGACACAGGGTTCATTCGCTCGTAAAAACCCCCAAGCCAGCCGATAATGTTGTTTCCCAAAAACAGAGACAGAAACGCGGTTCCCATCATGGTGGCATTGACGCTGGCTGGGGCGGCTCGCGAGACAAGCGCCAACAATGTGGGCCAGTAGTAGAGGAAGGCCACGCCCATACCAGTGGCGCACAGCGCCGGCCAAATTGGGAGTATGCGCGCGCCGTGGGCGGAAACGATCGCAGCCGCGAGCATGAGGTGGCTGGCTGCTGCGATCCATGCTCCGATACCGATCTTGGCGAGTTCCCCGGGTTCACCTCGCCGCGCCGCCTGCCGCCGCCAGAGCCAGAAGAGCACCGGGAGCGCCACAATGGCCACCAGCGAATCAATGGACTGAAACCACGGTACCGGGATGGTGAAGCCCCGGACGCGGAGATCGACATGATCCTGAAGCCAGATCTTGAAGACGTTGTATAGCTGGTAGTAACTGATCGATTGGAATACAGTAATGAGGATGACGACGATCAGCGCGCGGATAATGCGCCAATCGGTTGAGGTGAGCCGTTCGCTTTGGTGCCCGCGTCGCTCCACTTTCTTTGGCAGATAGCGATAGCCCATGAGGTAAGTTGCAACGGCGGGGAGCATGACGATTGCGGCTATGCCGATGCCATAATGCCAGCCGTAGTACTGAGCCAGGAACCCGCAAACGAGTGGCCCGAAAATGGCGCCCAAGTTAATTGCCGTGCTGAAAATAGCAAACCCTCTGGTTCTTTGCGACTCTTCTTGATACAAGCCGCCTACCTGGCTCGAAATGTTCCCTTTGAAAAGGCCGGAGCCAATTACGAGCAGCAGCAAGCCCACCAGGAATGTCCGCTCAAATGTCATTGCAATGTAGCCCGCGCTCAGACACAGCGCGCCGATGACCACCGCGATGCGCTGTCCGATCCAGCGGTCGCCCACCATGCCGCCCAACACCGGTGTGAAGTAAACGAAACCCGTGTAGAGCCCGAAAATCAGCGAAGCTAACGCGACAGGCTGAAGTGGACCGGTGATGGTCTCAGCGGCTCTACGAAAAGCAGCGAAACCAGCGATGTTCTCGACATGACCAGGCAGCAGCAACTGGTTGACCATGTAGAGAACCAGCAGCGCCATCATCCCGTAGAAGGAAAAGCGCTCCCAAACCTCTGTGAAAGCAAGAAAGAACAATCCTTTGGGATGGCTGGACGATCGGTCCGCTACACGGGAAAGCTTGTGAGATTTTGCGGTGATGCGCGCACCTCCAGAAGAGCGATCCTACCTCGTTCGCGGCCAGCGAATTACTTCCGCATCATTCGTGCCGTGCGTGCCTTCGATTGCAAGTTGTACATTTCACCCACCCCGCCCGAGCGAAGCGGGCAGAGAATCTCATATGGTCTTTGCTTCCGCGAGTCCGCAGCATCGCTTCCCAAAGACTTTAGCATGTGGAAGCACGAATAGGCGAGGAGCGCCCCTGCATATATGGTGCACGTGACGGGCCGAGCAACCCGAAGCGATCCAAGTTGACGTAAAGTCGCCAAACCAACGAAATGAATCCCAGGGGTTGTTCTGCGAAACACGACCGCGTCGATAAGTAAGCGCTTGTGGGGCGCGGCGATTTCCGAACACGGCGTTGGCCCACCCGCTCAGCTAAGACGCGTGCGGATGCAACTCATAGTGCTCGCGCAGCAGATCTTTGCCGTAATCGTTGCCATTCGGCGTCCGCACAACCACGTGAATATGCTGGCGCGTTGGCTGTTTCGGGTCGGATGCGAATCCGGCCAGGTTGGCCGGCCGTTGATGATCGAATTCGATCAGGATCACCGGGCTATAAATGCGATAGTAGAACACGCTGTCGGGGCCCGAGCCGCCGATCCAGGCGAACCAGGTGTTATCCAGATGCTGCTTCACTTCGGCCATCTTCACTTTTGCGTGGCCCTCGTCCATGTTGCTTACGTATAAATCGATCAGGTCGATAAGCTGGCGCTTCTGCGCGGTGGATAATTCCGAAGCTCGCACGCCGGCGTAATCCAAAACGACGTTGTCTTTGAAAGCTTCCGTTAAATTGTTGTTGCCGGTTTTCGAAAAGCTGAGGATCGCCTTCTTGCGCTGCGCTTCCGTAAGCGCCTCCAGCATTTTGAGGCCGCGATTCTGCTCATCCTGCAAGATCTCTGTGCCTTTGTATTTTCCCGACGTCGCGACTACGGGTTCGGACCCGGCAAAATACGGCGTCATCACCACCTGATCGCCCAACACGAAGTAATTGATGATGGCGTGGTGTCCATCCAGTTGCCAGCCCCACGGGCCGGTTGCGGACGGCTTGCCCATCACGGTGATGTTGTAGAGCCATTCGCCGAGAAATTCGTGGTCGTTCGAAAGCTCGGCCAAGGTCTCGTTCAGATGCATAATGTCGCGCGTCAGCTTCATTCCCTTGGCGCTGAGCGATGCCCGCATCAGCCCGAACGCCGCTTCGCGCTGAGCGTCGGTCATTTCCTTGAAACACACGCCCTGCCGCACGTAGAAATGCTGGTTCATCCATTTGCGCCATTCCGGATCGTCCACGGCGAACATGGTCTTGGCGCGCTGATCGGCGGTTAGAGCGGCGAGAAAGGTTTCTGCCGCCTTGCGGACCGGTTCCGTCGACACGCCGGTGGAACGAATCGGGAACAATCCGGTCTCCACCTTGCCGTTGGTGGTGATTCCTTTGAATGGCTCCGCCAACCCTTCGCTTTCGTATTTCGCCGACATTGCGCGATAACGTTCGGCGGTATCGGGCGCGCGCTGGGAAAATGCCGTGCGCGTCAGCATGGGGCCGCATAACATCACGACGAAAGCTGCCGCCAGGGCCAAGCGGGTCCGGCGCGGATGCACAATCGCACTCGAAAAAACTGTCTGGATGAACTGATTCATTCGGCTAACTTTATCACAGCCGCTCTGTGCTGGCGCTCCGATGAAGACTCGGTCCATAATTGCCTGCCAACGGCACCGACTCCCTTACGGTCGCGGCTCGGTAACACCCTTACCCCTCGTCACTCCGGAGTAGCCGGAACATCCGCGTGGTTCATGCGTCTAAGCATCCATGGGCAGGCAACTCGAAGGCGGGCGGTTCTTTGGACGCACCTTGCGCAGGCGCTCCGTAGCCCAATTGACACTGGCCGATGTTGCTTATCCGGCCGGCGCGCGCCTGCCTTCGCATAGCCACGAACGCGCATATTTTTGCCTGATCCGACGCGGCAGTTACACCGAAACCTACGGACGCCGTACCCGCGATTGCGGGCCGATGACGCTGGTCTTTCACCCGCCCGGGGAACCGCATGCCCAACAATTCTCCGGATCGCCGGTGGCGTCCTTCAACGTGGAAATCGGGAGCGATTGGCTGCATACCCCCCGTATGGATCAGCCCGCTGAATTCCACGGTGGACCGGTTGCCGCGTTGGGGATGAAGCTGTTCCACGAGTTTCAGCGCGACGACGAGATAGAAATCGAAGCTCTCGCGACCGAAATTCTAGCCGCGGTCGCCAGCCATAACGGAAAGGCCTGCGATGCGCCGCAACCCCGCTGGCTCCGGGAAGCGCGAGATCTGCTCGACGCCCGCTTTCGCGAACCGCTCACCCTTCGCGGAGTCGCGCGCGAAGCCCGCGTCCATCCTGTTTACTTCGCCTCGGCATTTCGCCGGTTCTATCACCGGTCCGTGGGTGAATATTTGCGCTGGCGGCGCCTGGAATATGTACGGGGAAAGCTGAACCAGCCGGATCTTTCGTTGGCCGAGATCGCGCTGGATGCCGGGTTCGCCGATCAAAGCCACCTCACCCGCAATTTCAAGCGCTTTACCGGCCGGACACCCGGCGAATACCGCACCTTTCTCCGGTTCAAGACCGATTAGCGTCCATCGGCTACAATTCGGCCAAGATGAAAACCTGCGTGCTTGTGCTTTTGACGCTTGGATTACTGCTCGCGCAAGGCCCGTCCAGCGGCCCTGACAGAACCGTCGACGCAAAAATGCGCGCCGAAGTGATCGACGGCGCGTTGCAGGCGCTGAACGATAACTACGTTTATCCCGACGTCGCGAAGAAGATGGACCAAGCCATTCGCGAGCGCCAGCAGCGCAAGGAATACGATTCCATCTCGAGCGCCCGGACGTTGGCCGAGACGCTCACCGAGAATTTGCGCGCAGTGAGCCACGACAAGCATTTGCGTGTGGTTTACTCGGCGGAGGCGATTCCGCCCAACGAGCGTCATGAGGAACCCTCGCCCGAAGAATTGGAGCGCGAGCGGGCTTTCGGGATCCGGATGAACTTCGGATTCGACAAAGTGGAACGCCTGCCGGGGAACATCGGCTATTTGAAGTTGAACGCGTTTATGCCGGCCGCCTTTGTGGGAGATACGGCCGCCGCCGCGATGAATTTCCTGGCCAACACAGAAGGCCTGATTATCGACCTGCGCGAAAACGGCGGCGGCGACCCGGCTACGGTTGCCCTGATTTGCAGTTACTTGTTCCCACCGGAGCCGGTGCATCTCAACGATCTGTATTTTCGCCCGAGTAACGACACGCACCAATGGTGGACCCTGCCGTATGTACCTGGAAAGCGCCTTGTTGGTAAAGATGTTTATGTCCTCACCAGTCACTACACATTCTCGGCGGCGGAAGAGTTCACCTACGATCTGAAAAACCTGAAGCGCGCCACCATTGTGGGTGAAGTGACGGGCGGCGGTGCGCATCCGGGCGGTCCGGTGCGGATCAACGATCACTTCTTCGTGGGAGTTCCATCCGGCCGCGCGATCAATCCATACTCAAAGACAGATTGGGAAGGCACGGGCGTGGAACCGGACGTGAAAGTTCCGTCCGAGCGAGCGCTGAAGACCGCGCATCTGATGGCGCTCCAAAAGCAATTGCCGACATTGAAGGACCCCGATCTCAAGCAAGCGGTCGGGGCTGCGATGGAAAAGCTAAAAAAGGAAATTACGGATAATCCGTAGCCGTTACCGAAGGTACTGGCGCCACCATTCGAGTTCGTAATAATAGCGATGCACCATATCCCAGGGCGGCCAGCCGACATGGTAGTTTCCCGGATAGCGAATGAATTTCGCTGGTATCTTCTGCTTCTTTAGCGCGGTATACATTTGTTCGGCTTCCTCAATCGGGACGCGCCGGTCGGCCTCGCCGTGGATGAACAACGTCGGCGTCTTAACGTTCGCGGCGTGGGTGAGAGGGGAAAGAGCGCGCATCCGTTCGCTCGCTTCCTGATCCCACGGAGTCCCGTAGAATTCGCTCTCCTTAGTGCGCGGGATATCCGCGGTGCCATAGTCGCTCAACCAATTCGAAATTCCTGCTCCAGTCATGGCTGCGGAGAAGCGATTGGTTTGCGTGATGATCCAGTTGGTGAGAAATCCGCCGTAGGAATAACCGCTGACGCCAAGACGCTTGTGATCGATTGGATAATGCGCCAGCGCATAATCCACGCCCGCCATCACATCCTGAAAATCCAACTTGCCCCAACCACCCCACGTGGCCCACAGGAATTTCTCGCCATAGCCGGTGGATCCTCGCGGATTGATGTAGAGCACCGCAAATCCATTGGCCGCCAACCACTGGACCTCGTAGCTGAAGGCGCTACCGAAGGAGCCATGCGGTCCGCCGTGAATGCTGAGGATCAATGGATACGGAGTCTTCGCGGCGCGCGGCAACACCATCCAGCCTTCCACCTGGGTTCCGTCCGCGCTCGGAAAGCGGATGCGCGTGGCCGGGATCAGCTCGACGTCGTTGAGCGAAGAGTCGTTGACTGCGCTGAGTTTGGTTTCCCCGCTCCCATCGATGTGCGCCGCAAATGCCTCGGCCGGATGTTGCGGGTCCGTAGCTGTGTAGGCGATGCGATCCGCCGCAGTGGAAATGCTGAAGCCGCCCAGCAAGCGCTCGCCCTTGGTGATTTGCTCCACGGGACCGCCGGATGCCGCTACGCGGAATAACTGCACGTCGCCGGCGATGTCAGCGCTGAAGTAAACGAACTGGCCTTTTGAAACGGGAGACTCCGGGATAAGGTCCCACTCGGCGGTCAGGTTGGTCAATTGGCCGCCGGATGCAGGAATTCGGTAGAGGTCCACAGCGGCTCCATGATTCTGCCGGGCTTGGATGATCTGATTCAATCCCTGCTGGCGGCGAAAGACGATCGATTGTCCGTCAGTTGTCCAAACCGGTGAATCGTGCTCGAAGCCATCGTCGGTGAGACGACGGATTTTTCCAGCGAGATCCACCACCCAGACGTCGGAGCGTTCGTAGGAGTATTCGTCGCGCTGATGCGAGTCGGCCGTCAGCGCGAGCGCACTCGAATCCGGACGCCATGCCGCCGAACGCACGTCTACTCCGAGATCGGTCAATTGCTTCGGCGTTCCACCTTCGCGCGCGACGATGTATAACTCAAGCGGCGGCGTCGCTGAGGCATCCCGCGGATCCGGAAGATAGCCGCGCCCGTCAAATCGGATATTCATCCAGTCATACATGCGGCCTTTGAAGCGCTGCTCGAGCTCTTTTTCAAGCTGGCGAGAGCTCATGCGGCTTGGCTTGCGGCGGCGTCTTCTTGGTGAAGGCGATCCAGCGGTTGTCCGGGCTGAAGATGGGCACGCCGCCCACACCGGGGATTTGAAATGCTTCGCCGCCTGCCTGATCCATGCGTAAGAACCACGTCTCGCCCTCGCCTTTGCGCGCGGATTGGAACGCCAGCAGTTTTCCATCGGGACTCCATCGTGGCGCTGTGGCATTGAAAGCGGGATTGGTGAGGCGAACAGCCGGTGCAGCTGCGTCGGAGGGGCTCATCCAAAGCTCGGTATGGCGCTGGTTCTCGGCCTCGATGATGGAATTGCGCACCCAGACCACCCAGCGGCCGTCGGGGGAAATCGCTGTCGCAGATGCGCTCTCGATGCGGTAGTAATCTTCGAGTTGGAGGGATCGCGCCGGGGCGAGTGAGGCAGAAAGCAGAACCAAGACGGCCATTCGGTGCATGGCGGAGATTATAGCGGACGGGGCTGGGGGCTCGGGGCTGGGGACTCGTGCGCTGACCTAGGGCAGCCACCAGTCCAACGAATCCGACGCGGCAGTGAAAAACTCGTCCTTCGATTTCGGATTGCTCTTGGTCCAGTTGCCTTCCGGTTTGTACTGCGGATCGTGAAAGACCCAAATCTGGCCGCGGTCGGATTGCGTCAGGATGGGAGTGGCTGAAGTGCAAACGAAATCTTCGTTGTCGACCGTGAACTTCAGCTTATTGCGATCCACCGCGCCGATTTGCACGAAGGGCTTCGAGGTCACCGGCTGGGTGGAGAAAAAGTATCCGCCGCGGGTGGGGATGTAAAACATCGCATAGGGCCCGTACACCATCACGCCGGCCGCATTGTTCAGTACCGGCGCGCCTTTGATGTTGACCCGAAGATCGGCGAATCGGATCTGGGGTTTCGATCCTCCATCACCCTTCGGATCGGGCTGTATCTGCACGCTATCGGTCCGATGTTGAAAGAGCCCTGGATTGGTGGGGATATCAATCACGAATCGGCCTCCCACGCCTAATGGAGGCGACTCAATGGGGACCGGGAAGGTAGGCGTCGGCTTCCCGCCGTCCGCATTGGGAAACTTCTGGGCAAACTCGGGGCCGGCCGGCTTGGCGATGATTTGAAAATGGTCGCCGTCGGGCAGCCGGTCCACCACCAACTCATAGGCCCACACCGCGAGGCCGCTCTCATCGCGCAGCATGCGATACATGCTGTTGCCGGTGGCGGGTTTCATGTCGACCTTTAAGGTATCGGGAGCGTCGCTGCCAGTACTCGCCGTCACCCGTATCCGGATTCCATTACTCAAGGAGATGGAGGAGGAAGGCTGGGCCCAGCCGAGGGCAAGCGGCAAGGCAACGAGCGCGGCGAGGATTCGCACGGAGATTAGACGCCGGGCAGCGCTGAAACGTTCAGCCCATTCGTCGAGTTTCCGTATAATGACATGAGGGGTGGGAGATCAATCATGAAGAAAATTGTGTTCGGATTTGGTGCAACCCTGGTTGCAGCGTCTATTGCGTTCGCGGCGGATGCGCCGGCGCCGAGTTTCGGGAAAGCTGTGGATCTATCGGTGGAGATCGCGGAGTCGGAAGTAGTGCCGCTGGCTGAAGCCATGCCAGCCGACAAGTACGACTTCGCACCAACTCAGGGCGAGTTCAAAAAAGTACGTACCTTCTCGCAGCAGATGATGCACATTGCCGCGGTGAATTTTCAGATCGCTTCCGCATCGCTGGGCGAGAAAAATCCCAGCGAGATTGGACCCGGGGAAAATGGACCGGCATCCATTCAGGGCAAGGATGCGGTTGTGAAATACCTGAAGGATTCCTACACTTATGCCCACAAAGCCACCCTGTCGCTTACGGCGGTGAATTCCATGGACATGCTTCCCTCGCCGTTTGGCGGCGGCAAGATTGCCCGCATTTCGCTCGCGTCCTTTGCCGGATGGCATAGCTTCGACCATTACGGTCAGGCCGTGGTCTACGCTCGGATGAACGGGGTTATCCCGCCCGCCAGCCAGCCGCGGAAGTGACCGTCCGACCCGCCACGCTAGCGGATGCGGACTCGATCGCACGCATCTACAACGAAGGCATTGAAGATCGCGTGGCGACGTTCGAGACCCGGCTCCGCTCGGCAGACGATGTGCGCGCCTGGTTTGACGGCGTGCATCCCATCGTAGTGGCGGAAGACGAGGGCCGTATTGTGGCTTTTGCAGCGACGTCGACCTACCGCCCGCGCGATTGCTACGCCGGGATCGCCGAAGCGTCCGTTTACGTTTTGCGCGAATATCGCCGCCGTGGAGCAGGCCGCCTCGCGTTGGAAGCGTTGATTCTAGCTGCGAGGGAAGCTGGTTTCTGGAAAATGCTATCGCGTATCTTCCCCGAAAATGCCGCGAGCCGGGGACTGGTGCGGCAGCTCGGATTCCGGGAAGTGGGAGTTTACGAAAAGCATGGACAGTTGGACGGCCAGTGGCGGGATGTGGTGATTGTGGAACGGCTCATCGGATAAAACCGTTTCTGGTTTCTCGTTTCTGGTTTCTCGTTCTAACCCTCAATTGCGCGCGACGTGCGCTACTATTGGCGCAAACGCCCAGTCGTCACAACGCCCGCTGACGAACCAGAAACGAGAAACCAGAAACGAGGCAACGGTTTTTCTGGGATAATTGAGGTGTGAGCGAGCATAGCGCAGTTACGGATTTGATCCGGCGCGGACGTCGGCGGCAGATTCGGCACTTGCTTGTTCAGGAAGCTTCGTTCTCAGCCGCGCTTGCATTCGGTGGCGCGATTCTGCTGCTTCTTATCGGTACGCAGATTCTGAACTGGTATTGGCTGGTTTTGCTGTTTGCCGGGAGTCTTGCGGTTGGGGCCTATCGCGCCCGCAGCAAGATGCTTTCCACCTATCAGGTGGCGCAGCGCATGGATGACCGGCTGAAGCTGCACGATGCTCTTTCCACCGCGTACTATTTCGGCGAGCATCCGGATCGAACGAAGTCCCCCGCGGAATTCGTCGCGAGTCAAAGGTCGGAAGCGGAAGATTTAGCTCGTTCCCTGGACGTGCGCCATGGCCTGCCGTTCCTCGCGCCGAAGACCTTTTACGTGAACGCCGGACTGGTTCTCGCGGTGGCGGCGATGTTCGGCGTGCGCTATGGAATCAACCGCAGCATGGATCTGCGCGCCGCCGCTGGTTCACATTGGGTTCGATGGATTCCTGGGGTCGCCCCGGCAGATCGCGGAGGCCAAGAAGCTGAAGCACGAGCGGCCGTTCGATCAGGATGGGCATCGCGAGCAGGGACAAGCTGTCGATCCTTGGGAATCGAAGGCCGCGGATTTGGATTCCGCTCCCGAAAGCGCGCTTCAAACTATCGAGGCGCCAGAGGCGAACAATCCGGACGGCGGCGCCGATCCGAAAACCGCCGCCACGGGAAAACAGTCGGATCCCACGCCCAGCGGCGATCCCATGGAAGAAAACGAGAAGAGCCAGGGATCGAAGGCGGGAAATGACGCGATGAGCGATGCCAATTCATCGCCTGACGGTGCGTCGAAAGCCGGTACCCAATCCTCACAGAAGGATTCCAATCAATCGTCGAATCCGGGCGAGAATTCCAGTCTCACCGACAAAATGCGCGATGCGCTCGCCAATCTGATGGCGAAGTTGAAGATGCAATCCAAGACCGGCGACGGCAAACCGGGCGGATCGCAGAAGCAGAACGGCCAGCAATCGGCGCAGAAGCAGAATCAAAGCCAGGATCCGAACGGGTCATCTTCGAACGATCAGCCGGCGGACTCGGCCGCGAGTTCGGAAGCGCAAGGGCAGCAGCAATCGCAGAGCGGCGCGCAGCAGGCCGCGCAGGCCAAGAGCGACAGCCGTAGTGCGGACAAGCCCAATTCTCCCGACGGCAAGAGCGGCGTGGGAAAGCAAGACGGCGACAAGACAGCGCGCGAGGCGGAGCAATTGCGGGCCATGGGCAAGATCAGCGAGATCCTGGGCAAGCGCGCGGCAAATGTCACGGGCGAAGTAATGGTGGAAGTGGCGTCGGGAAAACAGCAGTTGAAGACGCAATACTCGGATCGCAAAGCGGCCCATGTCGAAGCCGGCGGCGAAATCAATCGCGACGAAGTGCCGCTGGCTTACCAGCAGTATGTCCAGCAGTATTTCGAAGAGATCCGCAAGATGCCCGCGGCTAAGACGAAGGCCGAGCCCAAACCAAAAACTTCCGGAAGTTAGCCGCAGATGAACGCCGATTCACGCGGATAAGAATGCAAACTATCCGCGTTTATCTGCGTTCATCCGCGGCCAGTTACTTTTTGTTGTCCTTTGTCTGGGAGATGGAAAGCGCCAGGTAGTTCACCACCTTGGCCTCATCCCGCGCGACTTCATAATAGGCTGCGCGCAGCAATTGATCCTTGCGGTTGATCAAGGTTTCCCGGATGTTCTGCTGGACGCGCGGGTCGGTCAGTTCGCGCTGTCCCGCAGGCTCTTTGGAATAAATCTTGAACACGCGATAACCTTCCGCGGTGTGAACCATGCTGGTCACCTGGCCGGGAGACGCGGCCTGAATCGCTTTGCGCAGCTCCGGATTGGCCTTTTCGAGCGCCGATTCGGGTACAAAACCCAGGTCGCCGCCATTGGGCGCGGAGGTGGTTTCTTCCGAGAAATTCTGCGCCAGTTGCGCGAAATCCTCGCCCTGTTTCAGGCGCGCCATCAGCATCTCGATTTTCTTGCGGGCCTGCTCGTCATTTTGCGCTTTGTCGCTCTTGAGATTGCGGACGTTCGGATCGGGATTCGGCGTCACCAGGATTTGAGCCAGATGAATCTGGGGTTCCGGGAAATTGAAGCTGGTCTTGTTGCTGTTGTAAAAGTCCGTGACGTCGCGATCGGAAATGGAGATATGCGACGTAATCTCTTTGCTGAATAGTTTTTGCACGCTCAGGTCGCGCTTGAGCTGCTGTTTCATGTCCTCCGCCGTCATCTTGGTGGAGGCGAGCTGTCTCTGAAATTCTTCCTGCGTGTAAGGCGCTTTGAGCTCGGTGAATTTTGATTCCACGTCGGCGTCGGTGGCCATCAATCCCAGCTTTTCGGCGCGCTGCAGCATGATTTCGTTGTCGACGAGACTGCGCAGCACTTCGAGCTTCTGAATCGCCATTTGATCGTCGCTGGGGCGTTCGGTGGACGACATAAACGTGGATTGATATTTCTTGTCGAGCTCCGCGTAAGTAATGGTGCGCCCATTTACGGTTGCCGCGACATTATCGGGCGTAGCGCGCTTGCATCCACTGAGGGACAGCACCGCTAGCGCTGCGAGGATGACAGGGAGAGAACGAAGCATTCAGGTGGTAAGAACTATTCTACAGACTTGGTAGAATCGCCGCATGGTTCGAGCCCGCTATGGCCTGGCAATCGCAGCGGCGGTTTTGCTGGCCTTCGCAGCCAAGCCGGCGGCCAACGATTTCCGCTTCTGTATCCTGGGCGATCGCACGGGCGATGCGCAACCGGGCGTATACGAACGCGTCTGGCGCGACGTGGACGCGCAGCATCCGGATTTCGCCATCAACGTGGGCGATACCATCCAGGGCGGAAACGATGCCACGGCGGAAGCCGAATGGGCCGCATTAAAGCCTTTGTGGGCGCACAATCCGTTTCCGTTCTACCTTACTCCGGGCAATCACGACATCTGGTCGCCTGCGTCCCGGAAGATCTACGAAAAGGAGACCGGACATCCCGCGTCCTACGCCTTCGATTTCGAAAATGCCCATTTCACCGTTCTGGATAACAGCCAGACCGAGGATCTGAGCGAGGAGCAGATGCGGTTTCTGGAGCGCGATTTGGCGGAACATAAAGATCGCGATCCCAAATTCGTGTTCTTCCACAAGCCGTTCTGGTTGATCCCGGTGAAATTCCAGAGCGCCCAGTTTCCGTTCCACCAGCTCGTCAAGAAATACGGAGTGCGGTATGTGGTCAGCGGACACGGGCATCAGTTCCTGCGATTGTTGGACGACGGAATCGTGTATATCGAAGCCGGAAGTTCGGGAGGGAAGTTAAAAGGAGAAGGCGTTGAGAACGGGTGGTTCTTCGGCCATACTCTGGTGCACGTTGTAGGCGCCAAGGTCGAAATTCAATTTGCCGCGAATGGACGCGAATGAACGCAAATCTTATTCGCGTCCATTTGCGTTCATTCGCGGCCAAAAAAACTAACGGATAATCCCCTTCCGCACCGCATACAGAATCAACTCCGGCACGCTATGCAGGTTCAGCTTTTGCAGGATGTGAGCGCGATGCGTCTCTACTGTAAAGAGGCTGATGTTCAACGCTCCGGCCATTTCCTTGTTGGTTTTGCCTTCGGCGGCCAGTTGCAGGATCTCGCGCTCGCGAGTACTCAGCAGGTCGTAAGTATCTTCCACTTCGTTGTCTTCCAGTTGACGGATGAAGTCTTCCTGCAGCAGCTTTCGAATCGCGGGGCTGAAAAACGATTTTCCTTGAGAGATCGCGCGGATGGCTGCGATCAGATCAGCTTCGGCGGAATCTTTGAGCAGATACGCGCGCACGCCGGCCTTCATGGAACGCACCACATAACTTTCATCGGTGTGCATGCTGAGGATTGCCACCGCAGTCTTGGGACGGCTGCTCACGATGCGGCGCGTTGCCTCGATGCCGTTGAGATTCGGCATCCCGATATCCATCACCACCACGTCCGGCGATTCGCTCTCGGCTAAGCGTACAGCCTCGCGGCCATCGGACGCTTCGCCCACCACCTGGAAATCGGGCTGTTGCTGAAGGATCAGCCGTAGTCCGTTGCGGACCACGGTGTGATCGTCCGCGAGTATGATACGCAAAGGTTTCAAGCTTTCCGGCCATTGAGCGGCAGCATCACGCTGAGGGTTGTGCCGTGTCCGGGTGTGGAATCCACTTGGAATTGGCCGCCTGCGTTTCTTACGCGCTCCGCCATTCCCGCCAAGCCTAGTCCGCGAGCGTTGCGGATGTCGAAGCCGTCGCCATCGTCTTCAATGGCAAGCCGCACGTCCCCCGCTCCGCCAGAAACCTGTATCCGCACCGAACGCGCGTGAGCGTGGCGAACTGAATTGTTGAGCGCTTCTTGAACCACGCGGTAAATGCAGGTGCTGAATTCGTCGGGTAGATCTTCGGCGAGATCTTCGGCCTGCACGCGCACTTTCATTCCGGTTCGCTTGGCCACCTCGCGCGCCTGCCAGCGGAGCGCGGGAACCAATCCGAGGTCGTCCAGCATGGAAGGTCTCAACAACAGCGCCAGATTGCGGACGGTATTCATGCTGGTTTCGGCCAGCCGCTGGATGGATTGCAGCCGCTGCCGCAATTCGGGAGCCTCTTTCGCAAGAGATGCCGCGGCGCCCGCCTCCATGGCCAGCGCGGTCAACGATTGTCCAACTTCATCGTGCAGCTCGCGGGAGATGGTCCGGCGCTCTTCCTCCTGCGCTGTTACCAGCCGCATGGAAAGCTCTTCCAACTCCTTTTGCGATTTCAGCAGGCGTGCCGCGGTGATTGCGGCCAACGCGATTCCTCCCGCCAGCGTCAACGCCAGAATCACGATCAGCCGCACTCGAAAGGCGTCGAACATGCTGTCGAGGTTTTGCTCGCCGGCCGCGATCTCCTGTTCATTCCGTTGCGCGATACGGTTCGCCAGATCCAGCATGGCTTCGCGGCGCAATACGAGTTGGCTGTAGAAGTAGGACGAGCCGCGCTGGCGGCTTGCCGCGCGGTCCGGATCGAGCATCAGCCCCAGCACTTTCCAGTAGGCGTGAATTTCCGCGGACAAACTGCGGAACGCGGCGGCCTCTTCCACATTGAGCGACCGCCCGTACTGCTCGAGAGCGCCTTCGGTTGCCCGTTCGACTTCACGCAACTTGTCCCGTTGTGAATCCACGTCCGGAGGATCCGCCGCCAGAAGGGTATCGCGCGCCAAAGTTCCTGAGAGGAAAATTCCGGAGCGGATCTGATCCAGCGAATGACCGCGAATCAAGAAAGTCCGGTGCATCGCGGCATTGCTGTTCTTGGCTTGCCGCAGGACCCAAAGCGCATCGACGCCTGCCAGGCTCATCAGGGCCAATAATCCTCCGAAGCCTGCCAACAACAAACGCCCTGATCTCCAGCGCCGGCTATGAAGGGTCGGAAGGGGCATGCCTCACTCCAGAATATGGGACATCGATGGTCGAGTGTATCCTGTCCGGATAGTATTCGCGTTACCTGGGGGGCAGGATTCTTCCGCGTGGCAAAATCGAACATTCTGTCCTGGATGAGATGGCTGATCGTTTTTTCCTACTGTTGGCGGCGGGCTGTCACTGCCATCACGACGGGTCCCCGCCGTCGCGGTAGTTCCGATAAGGGATGTGCGAGCCGCACCGGTTTCTCTTGAACCAAAGCCGGTTGTTGTCGCGGCGGCGAGTTCTCCCGCGCCATGCGCGCCGAAGCCGGTAAAGATTTTCTGGTGGAACTAGGAATTTCAGCGGCGAGCCTGAAAACGATCACCTACGGCAAGGAGCGCCCTCAGTGCACGACACAGGATGAGGCATGCTGGCAAAAGAATCGCCGGGCGCATTTAACCCGGGAAAACGTTGAGGCCGCAGATGAACGCAAATGAACGCGGATGGTTCTTTCTTATCCGCGTTAATCAGCGTTCATCCGCGGCCAATTTTATCTTCGAATCCACCTGGAACTTCCGGTAGTTGCTCCACGTCAGCTCCTGCTCCATTGCGACCTTCACTACCAACCCTAGGCGGCCGGTTCCGCTGGTAAATTCGCGCTTGGGCAGCCATACTTCGTCGTTCACGCGCGTCTGCTCGAACACCAGCTTCGCGCCTGGATTCAAGCGCGCCAGAAACAGTCCGAACGATATTACGCCGGTGGTCTCGGCTTCGAGCCGCACCCATTGATACTCGGCCTTGTCGATCCAGATTTTACCCTTGATCTTCAGCAGTGGCTTCGCATCGCCTGACTTGGGCCGATAATTCGGCTTGGGCGTGGCCGAAATTTCCCACGCGTCGTAGCCATCCACCTTCGCGTCGCCTTCTAACCGGAAATCGTAAAGCTCGGGGATCTCGCGCAAAAACTCGCGATCCTTCCTGCGTTCCTTTTCTATTTCGGCGAGCCGGCGCTGTCTTTGATCGGGAGTTTCACGCTCCAGCTTGGCCACTGCTTTGTCCAGCTTCTGCTGCTGGTTACGCTGGTCGTCAGGCGATAAAGGCTTTCCGTTGCGCTCAAGGATGCGCCGGTGCAACTCGCCGTAAAGTACCAGCGTCTCCCAGGCCTCGGCCTCCGTGGATTTCGTGTTGCCCTTGGAATCCAGATGGCGCTCGGTATTGTGGGCCACCCAGGTGTAATCCTTCATGCGCAGCCAGTTCGCTTGATCCAGCTCCACGGATTTGCGCACGATCTCGCGCGCGTCATTGCTGGTCGTCGCGTTGGACGGCGCGCCTTGCCCGCATAATCCGAGTGTCGAAAGAACCGCAGCCTGAATAAGAGCGATCAGCCGCATACGGCGTTTTTGGTCCCGCTAAGATTGCGACCATTCCTGGCCGATGCGCGTGGTCACCACGCGCTCCGGGCGGCTGCCTGCGGCGGCGACAAAGCGCTCTACCGGTTCGAAGTACGGTTCCCGGCTCAACCGGAATGTCTGATGATGTACGGGCATCAGGAACTCCGCGCCGCAATCCGAGCCCATGCGCCAGGCTTGTTCCGGATTACAATGCACGCGGATCCACGGCTCATAGGCGCCAATGGGTAAGATCGCGAGATCCACCGGCCGCGATCCACGCACGGCGCGAAAGGTATCGGTGAACGCCGTGTCGCCACCAAACACCACGCGATGCCGTTTGGTTTCGATGAGATACCCGTTGAATCCGCGATAGGTATCAGTTTGCACACGCGCGCCCCAGTGCTTTACTTGCAGGCCCTGAATGCTCAGTGGTCCCACGCGGACGCGCTCGTCCCAGCCGATTTCCTGGACGCTCTTGTAGCGGCGAGTGCGCAACAAATCGCTAGTCCGACTTGCTGTCACCACCATGGTGCCGGATCGTTCCAGGCCGCGCAGTGTCGCCAGATCGAAATGATCGAAATGCGCGTGCGAGAGCAGGATTAGATCGATACGTGGCAGTTGGGGCCGCAATAGAGCTGGCGCCACCATCCGTCTTAGCCCCACCGTTACTGGACCCATACGTATACCACAGCGACTGCCGAGGACAGGATCGGTGAGTATAGTGAATCCATCCAGCTTGATCAGCACGGTGCTATGGCCAAGCCACGCAGCGTGTAAGCCATGGTCTGGCCATGCTTTGGGGTGCGGCACGAACGGCGCGGCAGCTATCTTGGAACACTGGCGTTTCCGGCGAACGGTGGCGACACCAGTTTCTATTTCGGGTTGATCTTGAATCCCTGCGAACATCGGTGAGAGTTTCAGGCGGATACCGCTACTAACTCCATTATGACATCGAAGAGACCGGTTGTGGTATCTCTCGTCGTTTCCGCACTTTTGTGGGGCGGCAGCCACGGCGGCCATGCTGAGTATGTGGGCGGTACGATTTTGCAGATCCCGGACGGCTGTTCGGGAACCGTCACCGCGGTGGATGAGCAATATTTCGTTTTTTATTCCAAGAAGGCTAGTTGGCGCGTTCCTTACGACAAAATCAATCTGCTGGAGTATGGGCAGAAAGTAGATCGCCGATACGTTGCGGCCGTTCTGCTCTCTCCGCTATTTTTGCTGGCCAAGAAGCGCAGCCATTTCCTGACGGTTGGTTATTCAGACGAAGAAAATCGTCAGCAGGCGATGGTCTTCCGCGTGGGTAAGGACGACATCCGGATGATGCTGGTGAGTCTTGAAGCGCGCACCGGCCGCAAAGTGGAATTTCAGGATGATGATGCCCGAAAAGCTGGCAAGGGCTAACAGATGGCGCCCCTTTTATACATCCTGATGTTGTTGGTGCCATTCACCGTCGATGAGGATCGGCCTCCGGAGGAGGAGACCGGGCAACTCGCAAAAGTTCGCCGGATCTATATCGACATTCTGACTGGCGGCGATACCGCACTACAGATCCGCGAGCTGCTGATGACCAGCCTGCAGCGCTCGAAGCTGTTCATCATCACGGAGAAGGAAGAAAAAGCCGACGCGGTGCTGAAGGGTGCGGGCGAGGATAAAGTGTTCACCGACACGTTTCAGTCGTCGGAAGGCATCAATGCGCATACTCAGGTGGGCGAAGGCGGCAGCGCCAGTACGCGCAATTATGCCAGCAGCACCAACAATCATTACGCCGGCATGACCATCGGTGAGAATTCCAGCCGGCATACGGAAGAGCGCAAGCATGAGGCGATCGCCACCGTGCGTCTGGTCGGCAAGAACGGTGATGTGATCTGGTCCGCGACCGCCGAAAGCTTGGGCGGCAAATTCATGGGCGCCAGCGCCGACGTGGCGGATAAGATCGCCAAGCGCTTGGTGGAAGATTACCAAGCGGCGAAAACCCACAAGTAGTCCGGGACGTATACAACCGAACCCGAACCGGCTCTTTCCGAACCGCGAGCGTAAGCGACCGGTGCTTTTGATTTTTTCACGAGCGCCGAAACAGCTGATTCCAATGGTTGCTCCGCACAAAGCAGCCGTGCGGCGAGCGACGGAAGCACTAAGCGGGTAGTCATGTTTCCCGAAGGTCGTTGCAGGCTGTGTTCCACTACGAACTTCGTGTAAACTAAGTCTCCGGCCATGCTACACGTCAGCAATTCGCGCGCCAAGGTCCTGATTCTCACCTTTATCGCGATCGGCGTGCCGTTTTTCGTAAACGAATTTCTGGGTGAGTCCACACTCCGCGAATCGCGCTGGCTGATTTTGTTTAACCCGAACTTTTGGTACCGGCAATTTGGACCGGACGGGCCGAGGCAGACCCGCATTGATGAGTTCAGAATTGTCACTATCACGCGCAACGTCGAACCTGGATCTGCATTGGGCGAGTTCCGTTGCACTCACCGCGAATTCATGGCTGATTTACTCACCAAGGTTGCTGCGCAAGATCCACGTTTAATTGTGCTGGATAAATGGTACGGCCGAATTCCTCCCGGAGTATGTACCACTGGGCCGGACGGCAACGATGGCACGCCAAAGCTTCAAAAAGCCATCCAAACCATCTCCGAGAAGGTTAAGCTCGTCGTGGCCGTGGGCGCGTACAACCATGACCAGATCCAGCAATTCTGCCCCGATTTGCATTCCGAAGAGCTGAAACCGGAGCAGGTAGTACTCGGCGAGTATGAGCCGCTCAACGAGGGTATTCCCGACGATCGCGTGAAGCTTGCATTGGCCTGGATCGGTGTCGACCTTCGGCAAATTCCGCTGGGCTGGATGGCGTTTGCAAAATGTTCCGACGTTGGCCGCGAGGCTCCCAAGATGTGGCCAACCATAGCCACCGCCGCGTCGGAATTGCTGGACCAGAATATCATGCTGACCAACAAGCTGATTCAACGGCAGCTCGATATCGATCCTCCCTACACAAAGCTCTTGCCCGAAGGCCGGTTCGAGTCGGTTTCCGCGATCAGCTTGCTCTGTGATCAAGCCGACAAATACGTCGATTGGCGGAAGTGCGGGCAGGAGAAAGCCGAGGGCGACAAGGCCGCACTGGAGAGTCTGCGCCACAAGATCGTGATCATAGGCGAGAAGTGGATCGATCTACACAAGATGGACGAAACAGTTTTCACCGGTCCGCATCTGCAAGCGAATTACATCGCGTCTCTATTGGATGGCAGCATCCTGAGACCGGCGTCCCGCCTAACGAACGGGCTCACCAGCGCTGCCTGGCTCCTTCTGACTTTTTGGATTTTCTATGGATGGAAACCCTCTTCGCCCGAACTCGCAGTGGTTGTAAGCTTGGGCGCGATATTCGGAATGGGCATGCTTTTGAGCGTCGTGACCACCAAGCAGTTGGGAATTTTCACAGAACTGGTGCCGCCTACGATTCTTGAGATAATCGGACTATACTTGGCTCGAAAAATCGAGCTGCTCCTGGAACGGCACAAGAAAGCAGAGGGAGCGGCAGGAGAATGAACTTATGAACCTCGCGGCATCCAGCAGAACAATCGCGCTGAATTCTGCACTCGCTACCTGTGTTTTCTTGGCGAGCGGTATGTTGGCCCGGAGCGCTCAAAGTCCCGCGCCGGCAAAAGGCCAAACCGGCTCGCAAGCTGGAAGTTCCGGTAAGACAACCGAACAAATGGGAGCTCAGGGAAGCACGGAATCGCCGCTGCGCAAATGTGATTCTCCCGAGCCGGCGAAAACAGAGACAACCAAAACCACCAAGAAGAAAAAGGCGAAGAAGCCCGCGCCCACGAAGTAAGAGTCAAAATCACCGGTCGCTTACGCTCGCGGCTCGGAAAGAGATCGTTACCGAGCCGCGACCGTAAGGGAGTCGGTGATTTTGTTCGTTTTTCTCGGCTTAACTCCCGCTGGCAAACCGCCGGAAGAAACTGTCTGGCTTCCACTGCGGACGCGCGCTCGCATTCGCTACCCGTTCCGCCAGCTTCAGGATGATCGCGTTGAATTCGGCGGCGGCAGTCTTATCCACCGGTTGATTCAAATCGTCCGAAGGCGCGTGATACCGGTTTTTCAGCCATTCCTTGTGCAGCGTCTCCTCGGGCGACCCCGGCAGATATCCGAACTTGAACGCCAGCGCCGGAACACCCTTCTTGATAAAGCTGTACTGATCGCTGCGGATGAAGAGATTGCGCTGAGGCTCTTTGTCGGCCTGGATCTCCAGGCCGGATTCTGCGGCGATCGCGCGGATGTCGTCTCCCAGCGTGGATTCCGCCAGCCCTTGCACCTCAATGTAATGCAGGGCATGAAGTGGCAGGAACATGTCCAGATTGATGTCCGCCACGATGTTCTTTTCGTTCACCGTGGGATGTCCCGCGAAATAGCGCGACCCCTGCAGACCCTTCTCTTCGCCAGTCACCGCGAGAAAAACCAGCGATCGGCGCAGCTTCACTTTCGACTCGTGGATCAACCGGGCGATCTCTAGAATAGAAGCGATGCCGGAAGCATCGTCCATGGCTCCGTTGTAGATAGTATCGCCGTTGATCGCCGGACCCACGCCCACATGATCCAGATGCGCGGTTAGGAAGACATATTCGTCCTTCAATTTCGGATCGGAACCCGGCAGCATTCCTGCCACGTTTTGCGATTCCACCTGCGACTTCTTCAACTGAACGTGTGCGCGAATGGTCACCGCCAACGGAAATCTCGGCAAAGCTTCGTCGTTGTCAGCGGCTTTCAAAATCTCGGCGATGGTGTGGCCCGTGCCTTCAAAGAATTTGTCCGCGCGCTCCGGATTGATGACCAGCGCCAGGCGCAGTCCGCTGGTTTCGTCGAGCGAGGGATCGGCCAGGCCCATGGAAGGCATGAAGCGCGCCAGCGCCATGCGCGACCAGGGAATGTCCATGGATTTCGGATTGGGAATGTTCGCGATTCCTACCGCGCCGGCGGCTTTCAAATACTTCCAGCGCTCGGCGGCCGATTGATAATGCGATTTCAGCGGCCCAGGGATGGATTTGGGCCCGCCAGACAGATAGACGACAATTTTACCTTTGACGTCGAGCCCGGCCAGTTCGTCATAATTTTTCTCCGGAACCCCAAAGCCATAGCCGGCGAACACGGCGGGAGCGTCGGTGGATTCCTGGATGTCGCCGCGCAGACTGAAGTTGGCATCCTCGCCCAGAGTCAGATGTTGTGCTTTGCCATCGTGCACAAGCTCAAGACTCGACTTATCATCGACAATCTGCTTCACGTCGAACTTCACTGGCTGAAAATAACCGGACGTCCCAGCCGGCTTCAGCCCGTTCCGTTCGAACTCTCCGGCCACATAGCGCGCGGCTTTGAGATGGCCTTCGCTTCCCGTATCGCGGCCCTTGAGATCGTCGCTCGCCAGGTATTCGATGTGCGACCACCAGCGTTTTCCTTGCGCGGCGAAATCGCTGGGTTTGGATCCGTCCTGGGCGTAGGAAAACACCTGTGTGATCGCGACAAGGAAAATGGTGAACGCAATGGGGAATCGCATGGGAGAAGCCATAAGCAAGGATACAAGAAAGAGAAGGAGATTCGACAACGGTTTGAGTCGAATCCGCCGCTTCCGTCATCCAACGAGAGGAGGGTTAACATCCTATTGTCTACCGACAAATAGGTGATACCATAAAGTTAAGCTGATATATGTCTGTCGCCACGACCAGCGCGCCCGCCGTTCCGCATCTCACTTCCACCAATCTCCTGGGCATGATTGGCAATACGCCGCTCATCCGGATGGAGCGGATTACGCGGGATTTGCCGGGAATCGAGATTTACGGGAAGGCGGAATTTTTCAATCCGGGCGGGTCGGTGAAGGATCGGGCGGCGCTCAACATGATCCTGGATGGCGAGCGTACCGGCAAGCTGACGCACGACAAGATTCTGCTCGATTCCACCAGCGGCAACACCGGAATCGCGTATGCGATGATCGGCGCGTACAAAGGATACAAGGTAAAGCTGTGCTTGCCAAAGAACGCGTCCATGGAACGCAAGCATGTGCTGCACGCTTACGGCGCCGAGATGGTTTTGACGGATCCGGGCGAGGGCTCGGACGGAGCAATTCGCGCGGTTCGCGAAATTTATCAGGCTGATCCGGATCGATATTTTTATCCGGATCAATACAACAATCCAGCCAACTGGCAGGCGCACTACAACGGAACTGCACGCGAAATTCTAGCGCAGACGGACGGACGCATCACGCACTTTGTGGCGTGCATGGGCACCAGTGGAACGTTCATGGGCTGCGCGCGGCGATTTCATGAAGAACTGCCGTACGTGAGGTGCATCTCGGCGCAGCCATCCTCCGGGTTCCATGGCCTGGAGGGATTGAAGCACATGCCGACGGCGATTGTCCCGGGCATTTACGATCCGAGCGTGGCCGACGACAATGTGTGGATCGAGACGGAAGATGCCTACGCGATGTGCCGGCGCATTGCGCGCGAGGAAGCGCTGCTGGTGGGAATTTCTTCCGGCGCGAATCTGGTTGCTGCGCGAAAGCTGGGCCAGCAACTGCTGGAAGCTGGTGAACGCGGCGTGATCGTGACCGTCCTGTGCGACGGGGCCTACAAGTACCTAAGTGAACCGTTCTGGCAAGATCCACAATGAAAAACAACGGCACCGACTCCCTCACGGTCGCGGTTCGGTAACGGGAACCACATGGACAATGATCCGAGTTGAAAAAGCGGCATGGGATACCATGGTTTCGCATGCCGAAAAAACCTTCCCGAAAGAGTGCTGTGGCGTGATGCTGGGCACGGATGGCGTGGTTCACAAGGCGGTTCCGCTGGCGAACGTGTACACGGGTCCGCAAGAGGACTTTTTTGTGATGGATCCGCTCGATTTGCATCGCGTGGATGTGGAAGGCCGCAAAGAGGGGTTCGATGTTCTGGGAGTTTTTCACTCGCATCCCGATTGCGACGCGTATTTCTCGAAGCGGGACCTGGAAAACTCCTGCTCTTGGTTTTCCTACGTTGTACTCTCGATCAAGAACGGGCGCTTCGATCATGCGAACAGCTACCGGCCTGACTTTGACCAGAAAGAAGCTCCCAAGGAAGAATTGATTTATGCCTAAGATTTTGATTCCCACTCCGCTGCGGCAATTTGCCGGCAAGCAGGATTCGGTGGTGCTGGCGGGCGCGACGGTCGGCGAAGTTCTGCAGGCGCTGACCACGCAGTATGGCGAATTGCGCCGCCACCTGTACAACGACGAAGGCAAGCTGCGGAGCTTCGTGAACGTGTACGTCAACGACGACGACATCCGTTATCTGGATAAGGAAGCGACGGCGCTGAAGGATGGCGACACGGTTTCGATCGTCCCGAGCATCGCCGGCGGATCGGCCGGGATCGCGGCGCCTCCTGTCACGCTTTCGAAGGAAGAGATTCTGCGCTACAGCCGTCACTTGATCATGCCGGAAGTTGGCATGGAAGGCCAGCTAAAACTGAAGAGCGCGAAAGTCGCGCTAATCGGGACGGGCGGACTGGGTGCGCCGCTGGGCATGTATCTGGCGGCGGCGGGCGTGGGCAGGATTGGCCTGGTGGATTTCGACGTGGTGGATTTCACCAACCTGCAGCGGCAGGTAATCCACGGAACGAAGGATGTCGGCAGGAAGAAACTGGATTCGGCGGCGGATACGATGCTCGACATCAATCCGTATGTGGAGATTGACCGCCATGAAGTGGCGCTCACCAGCGAGAACGCGTTGGATATTTTGAAAGATTACGACATCGTGGTCGACGGCACGGACAATTTTCCGACCCGATACCTGGTGAACGATGCGTGCGTGCTGCTGAAGAAGCCGAATGTGTATGGGTCGATTTTTCGATTCGAAGGCCAGGCCACGGTGTTCGCTTATGAGGGCGGGCCTTGCTATCGCTGCTTGTATCCGGAGCCGCCGCCTCCTGGATTGGTTCCAAGCTGCGCCGAGGGCGGGGTTCTGGGAATTTTGCCGGGCACCATTGGATTGATTCAGGCCACTGAGACGGTGAAGCTGATCCTCGGAATCGGCGAACCGCTCGTCGGCCGATTATTGCTTTACGACGCGCTAGGCATGCGGTTCCGGGAGCTGAAGCTGCGCCGGAATCCGGAGTGCCCGGTGTGCGGCGATCATCCCACGATTCACAAGCTGATCGATTATCAGGAATTTTGCGGGGTCCCGAATCAAGCGCATGAGCCCGCGGCGGTGGAAGGCGATATTGATCCGGTGGAAGTGAAGGCGAAGATCGATCGGGGCGATCCATTCGTTCTGATTGATGTGCGCGAACCGCACGAATATCAGATCTGCCGGATTCCGACTGCGAAGCTGATCCCACTGGGGGATTTGCCCAAGCGCGTGAATGAGTTGAACTCAGCCGACGAGATTGTCGCGCATTGCAAGAGCGGCGTGCGCAGCGCGAAGGCGGTGGACTTCCTGAAGCAAGCCGGATTCCGCAAGGTTCGCAATATGAAGGGCGGAATTTTGGCCTGGAGCGATAAGGTGGATCCTAGCGTTCCGAAGTATTGAAAGGCACCGCATTCCGAGCCGCGAGCGTAAGAGTCTGGGAAAAAACCTAAAGCACCGACTCCCTGACGGTCGCGGTTCGGAAAGAATTTCCCATGCTTGGAGAGCGTTACCGAGCCGCGACCGTAAGGGAGTCGGTGCCTTTTTATCGGTGCGTGCGCTACTTCTCGGTTTCTACCAAGAGGTTGTTTGTTACACCGAAAACGTTCGGGACGCCGTTGGCGCGGATTCCTATCAGGTTTTTGTCTCCTTGATTGGCAACCACTCCTTCGAGTGTGACGTTGCCGTTCTTCACGATAATGTGAATAGAGGGCAGCGCTCTAAATCCGTATCGAGTGGATAAGGCGGGATCGCCATAAATGGCGCGGTACGTGGCCCGGCGGATTCCATCGTCGTTGGGAGAAACCGGCAGTACCTCGATATTGTTCACCACCTGCTCGACGCCCGCGACCTTCTTCACAACGCGGCCGGCATCCTCCTTCAGGGAGGGACGGACAACGGCGCCTAATAACGTGACGGTGCTTCCATCCAATCGAAACGCGAGGTCGTCGAAGACGTTGTAGTAAGGAAGCATCACGAGTTCGTGGCGTACCTTTTTCGCGATTTCGGCCTCGTCGGGCTCGCCATTGACAAAGGCGTCCTGGTGGTTTTTGTCATGTTTATCCGCAGCGAAACCTGGCGCTACCAGCAGAATCCCTAGGATCGTTAATGAACTTGTAATCGACTTCATAATCACCCCCGCTATGTGACATTGGAACGAGACGAAAGGTTACAACTCACTTATACACATCCCGCTTTAGGTCGTCGGGTAAGTCAGATAACTTACCGAACATTTCGTAAGTCTTGATCACCGCCCAGTCTACAATGCGCTCGCCTGCGCCGGGTTCCACCCAGGTGCTGGCGCTGGCTGCTCCATAGCCTCCACGTGACGTTGCGGAGATGGTGGGGAAATAGCCGTGGTAGCCGTTGGTGTAGCCAAAGAAGAGAGCACTGGGCGCGGGGCAGCGATCGCGCCAGTTGGTTTGGAAATCGACGAATGGCTCGCCGGGAACTGTTGCGATGGCGATTTGATGATTGACCAGAACGGCGGTGACGCGGCTTGCTACCACGGGCCGAATGGGCGAACCCATCAGATCCAGCGTTTTGGGTCCTAGGAACTTTAACAGGCCGGCCTGGAATTTTTCCCGGCTCCAGCGGAGCTTGAAGTTCAGAGTTTCCTCGCGAAAGTCGATGCTGGCGGCTGGGACGCTCTCGGTGTGAATTTCTTTGGCGACGCGGGCGGCTTCCACGCCCAAGCGCTGCCCGGTCCAATCGCGCTTCTTGATGGCATCTTCTTGGAGAGGGAGTGACGGCGTGATAGGGATTGATGTCGCCCGGCGCCCCTTGCAGGAAGAAGCTGGTCACTTTGTTACCCAATGCTTCTTCGACCGTGCGGTTCATCGCCGCCGGGAAATCCGCCGAGTATTGGCGATTGTCCGGGCCAAGAACTACCGGGTGGCAGGCATAGTTCACTAAGATGGCCAACGGTGAACCATCCGAGCGATCCACGCGAAGCACTGTGACTGTGGGATCTACGGGCGCCGTTGGAAGCATGGTTGTGTTGCGTTCGAACCAGCCGAACGTTCCATCGGGACGCAGCGGAAGCCGATTGTGTCCGATGTAAACCGAGCCGGTGGCTGCGCCTATTTTCGCGTCTTCGAGATGGCCGGCGGCTTCCGCGATGGCAGCGCTGATCCGTTCGAGAGCGCGCTGCTCCCAGGCGGGAGGCGCGGTGGTGTATTCGTCTTTGATGATTGGCGCGCTGTGGGTGTGGGAGGCGCTGACTAACAAGCAGGAGATGCCGCTCGTTTTGCGCGCGGATTCACGTAAGCGGTCGAGCGACGGTTCACCGAAGCTGCGTCCAAGATCGAGGGCGACGATAGCCAGGCGCTGCGTTCCCGCTTCGAGGACCAGGATTCGTGCGAGGAGTGGGTCGAGAGTGCTCTCGGCTGGGTCCAGGCGATTTTCGAATCCCCACATGACTTCGTGGGTTGTTGGGGTGATATCGGTTTTGGCTACGCCGGCGCGGAGTGTGGTTGCGTGGAGCGCTAGGGTGGTCAATAGAAGGACAGCGGCCGATCGAAGCATAGCTTGCATTTTAGCTTTTGTTGGGACATGCGTCGGCTGCGAGGCTTGTCGAGCTGAGCCGCGACCGCGAGGGTGCGTAACGCCTGCTGCTGTCATGGTAGCGCTCCCTTGCGGCCGCGGTTCGGTTAGGGATAATTGTTTTCAATGGCGGATGCCACGGACATCACCACGCTGCTCAGGCGTTGGCAGGCGGGGGATTCGCAGGCTTATGACCTGGTGATGAGCTGGGCGTATCAGAGAATGTTGGCTATCGCGGCGGGATTTGCAGCGCAGGAACGAATGCCCACCGAGCCGGCCTCGTTGGTCAACGAGGCGTACATCCGGCTGCGCAAGATCCGGAATATGCAGTGGAACGACCGGCATCATTTCTTTTCCGTGGTGGCCGTTGAGCTGCGGCGCATCCTGGTGGATCAGGCGCGGATTCGAGTGGCGCAGAAGCGCGAAGGCAGCCAGCGCCGGATTCCGATGTCGGACGACTTGAGCTGGATCGACGTGCGCGGGCAGGAGATGCTGGATCTGGATCGGGCTTTGACCGATCTGGAAAAACTGGATGCCGACAAAGTCCGGCTAGTGGAGTTGCGTTATCTGATGGGCTGCACGGTGCCGGAAATTTGCGAACTACGCGGCGTTTCCGATGCAACTGTAGAAAGACATTTACGGTTCGCGCGCACCTGGCTTTACGACCGGCTGCATTCCGGCGTTGTGTGAAACGCCGGCCCAGGGATTGCTCCAGCGGGGATCGCGCAGCATCTCTTCGTCGGTGAGCGACTTTAGGAATTCGATGAGATCGCCCTTATCCGTCACGCTGAGATTGAGCCGGCGCAGGATGTGTGATTTGTTCGGAGGGTCGAACTTGCCACCGGCTGCGTAATGATCGATCACCTGTTCCAGCGTGGCTAGGCTGCCGTCGTGCATGTAGGGTGCGGTGACCGCGATGTTGCGAAGCGAGGGCGCGCGGAAGTTTCCGATGTCTTCGGACACGCCTGTGTTGAAAAAGCTGGGGGCGGGCTTCTCGCCGCCTTCAAATTGGATTGGTCCGCCGAAGTTCCATCCCGCGTGACATTGAAAACAGCGGGCGCGCTCGCTTGAGAAGAACAGGATTTCGCCGCGCTTGGCGGCATCGGAAATTGCGGATGGATCGTCGCCCCAGCGGTAACGATCGTAAGGGGAGCGCATGGAAATGATAGTCCGTTCAAAGGCTGCGATGGCTTTGGTTACGTTGGAAATTGTGTAAGGGTCGACGGGGCCAGGGAATGCTGGCGGGAAAAGCACCCGATAAGTCGGATCGCGCCGCACTGTTTCGAGAAACTCCTGCTCGTGACCTTTTAGTCCAAGTTCGATTGGTTCTTCGCCCAGCATCGGAATCAGCGCTTGCTGTTCGAGCGACGTAATGCTCGGATTCGCCCAGGTCAAGAAAGGAACGTACGCTACATTCACCAGGCTCATGCTGCCGCGTGGATGAAGTTGTCCCGTGGCGCCCTGGGCTTGCGCGCGTCCATCGGTGAACGCGTATTGCTGTTGATGACAGGTGGCGCAGGATTGTTTCCCATTCACCGACATCCGGCCGTCATAGAAAAGAAAACGGCCAAGTTGTACCTTGACTGCGCTCGTCGGATTGTCGACAGGGATGACCGGGTGCGGGAATGTCGCCAGTGCCAGGAGCAGTGACTTAAGCAATCAACGCTCCGGTATTTGAGGTGTCGTACCCAGCCAGCACCTCCAACTTGCGGCGCAAGGTTGCCCGCTGCAATACATCCAAAAACGATTTCACCGCTGGAAGATCCGCAGTTCGCTTGCGCATGACGAGATCGTAGCGCTCGCGCTGCAGCGGAATGAAATCCAAGCCGAAAGTTTGGGCGGCCGATCGTGTGGCCAGGCAGACATCGGCATCTTGGGAAAGAACACAATACGCCGCGGCCAGATGACCGTGGGCGACGCGATTGTAGCCCTTCACGTTGCGGGCGCTCATGCCGGACTTCGCTAGTAACTTGTCAAGGAGCGCGCGGCTTCCCGATCCTGACTCGCGATTTACGAATCGGACATTCTTGCGCGCAAGATCCTCCACCTTATGTACGCTTTTCGGATTGCGGGGCGCGATGACCAAGCCTTCCTCCCAGCTCGCGAAGGTCACCACGCGGAACTCTTCGTCCGGAAATTCTCTGCGAATGAAGGGCAGGTTGAATTCGCCGGTTTTCGGATCTTCCAGATGAGATCCGGCGATGTGGACTTTGCCTTCGTGCAGCCAGTTCAGCGCGAGCTTGCTGGAAGCGGCAGCGGAGACGATCTCCACGCCGCTGAGCTTTTCCACCATGCGCGAAAGCAGCCCCGTGGCTGGATCGCAGCCTGCCAGAACGAGGCGCTTATTGGATGCATCTTCCTTCGAGAAGACCACCAGGTCCGTTCGACCATTCTTTTGGCCGGTTCGCTTGACGATGCCATCCGCTTCCGGCAGATAATACGGCGACGCGCTCACCGGGACGCCGATCCAGCGCGGCCCGATCTGGCAAATCCGAACGGGCTGACCTTTTGTGGGAGCGGCAGCGCTCAAAACTTCGGCGGCCAGCGAATCGGGCGAGTTCGGCGATCCGGGTTGGAGCGAGAACAGTTCGCCGACGGTAACTTCGAGTTCGCGCGCGAGATTCAACGCGACTTCGGTATTGGGGACGTAGGTACCGGCTTCGATTGCGTAGATGGTCTGGCGGCTGACGTGGACTCGGCGCGCCAGATCCGACGCACCCACGCCCCGGGTCTTGCGGACCTGTGCCAGCCGGTTCTCGACGCGCGTCTTCACAGCTACTTCCTTAATTGAACGACTTCCAGCTTGGTGAGCATCCGGATGGATCGTGCGCCGGGCTTGTCTTTTGGTACTACCAGGCGAAACCGGCCCTGTGCGCCGAAGAGCGGCTTGCCGTTGGCGGTGTCCGCTAGTAATATTTCGTTATCGATGAATGCAGGGTCCAGTTCGGCCAGCGAGAACACCACTTGATAGCCATCCTGCGCTTCGGCCAGCATGTATCCGGCTAGCGCTTTGCCGCGCAGTTCGCTGCCTTGCGGAACTCCGGCGCGCTTCAGGACTTCATGCAGCCAGACCCCTTCGTACGCGGTCTCCATTCCGTTGTTAGTGGTTTTGACCGTGGCGCGCGGCATTTTTGCGAGATCGTCCGCGGTTAGCGTGAGTGGTTGTTTTACCGCGCCGGTGATTTGGAGAGTGGGTGTCGGGTCTTGGGCGGTGAGGATGGCCGCAGCAAAAAGCCAAAGAACGAGACGTCTTTTATACATGACTCCTTCAGGATTATAGCTGGTTGAAAGGCACCGACTCCCTTACGGTCGCGGCTCGGCAGGTCTCTACCAAAGTAGCTTTAGGCCCAGTTGAACCTGCCTCGATGACGTGCTGGTGCTGGTGATTACGCCGGCCGTGGGCGATGGTCCGGTGGGCGTGAAGGTGATCGCGTTTGGCGTATTGAAGTTGGCCCGATCCAGGAGATTGAATAGTTCCGCCCGGAATTGAAGATGGAGTTTTTCCTGGATCGATGTGTCCTTTAGAAGCGACAGATCCCAGGTGGCGAGGCCAGGGCCGATCAATGTGTCGCGTCCGAGATCTCCTGCAAAGCCGCTGTTGTTGGGAGGCGCCAGGAACGCCGCGGGATTGAACCACTGGTGCGGATTGCCTAAAATGACAGGGCCGCTGAAAGCGGGATTCACGAAGGGACGAACGGGATTGCGCGTATCGCCACTCCGAGTCGGGTTATAGCTGAGCTGCGGAGTGAACGGGAATCCGCCTTGCAGAGTGACGATGGAATTCGCAGTCCAGCCGCTGACCAGGAACTTGCCGAACCCGGTGGCGTTGTTCAGGAAATGCCGGCCAGATCCGAATGGCAGGGCATAAACCGCGCTGATGGCAGCCACGTTCCGGACATCGAAATTGGCGAGGCCTCTGTCAGCGCGCAGGTTGAAAGGATTGGAGGCCAGGGCCGGTTCGCCTCCCGATGTGGTTGCGTTGAGCGAATCCCCATCATCGATGGTTTTCGAGAATGTGTACACGCCGCGCAGCGAGAGACCGGAACTGAAGCGGTGATTAAAATCCAACTGCAGCGCATGATAGGAACTGTCGGCTTCTGAAAAATAAGTCCAGGTGTTGGCGATCGCTAGATTGGGTTTGTTGGCGGTGGGGATGTAGTAAGTTCCCGCTGGAACCGGATTGCCTGCGATGCCCGCCGGGAAAGTGCTGGGGTACTTTGCAGGACAGGGGGCCTCAGGACAAATCACAGGAAAAGGTTCATTCGCGTCGATACCGAGGATTTCGTGATACCCGTGCGATCCCACGTAGCCGGCCGTGAAGGAAGTATTGGCGGTGATTTCCTGCTGGATGCGGAACGACCAGGAGATCAGAGTTGGGGTTTTCAGATCCGGTTGAACTCCTCCGGGAACCAATTTGGCTGCAGCCGGAACCGGAGCATCCGGCAAAACCGGGAGTTTCGACACCGCTAGATTGGGAAGGCTGTAAGTGGGATTGAAGGGCGCATTTTGATCCGTACGATATCCGAGCGCGTCTTGCAGATCGTTGTACATTCCGAATCCGGCGCGGATCACGGTGGCGTGTTTCGCAGTGAAAGGGCTCCAGGCCACGCCGACGCGCGGTTGCGGCAGGAACTTTCCATTGTTCACCAGCAGCGCGGAATTTCCAACGGTGGGCTGGGCGGAGATGATCCCGCTCGGGAAGGTATAAGTGGACGCGCGGCCGAACGCCTCATTCCATCCGCTGCTGGATTCCACGCGCAGGCCCAAGGTGACGGTTAGCTTCGGAGTGAGGCGAATGACATCCTCGGCGTAGCCGGCTCCGAACAAGGAACGCCAACCGAGCGGAGTGGGCGATGGATCGTACAAGAGGCTGGAAATGGTCCCCTGCAGAAATGTTTGCAAACTGGTGAACGTCGCCTGGCCGTACTGACTGAGCGCAAGAGTCTCGTTTGACTGCAGACGTTGAAACCAAGCGCCAACATTGAACTGATGGCGGCCTTTGGTGAAGGATACGCGATCTTCAAAGGTGAAGATGTTCCTGGCAATGTGCAAATTGCTTCCGTTGTTGCTTCCGGCCAGGCTCAACTGGGCGGTGGGATTGGACGCGGCGCTGCCGCCGACCACGAGCGCGCCGAGCGGAAGTCCCTGCAGGAAACCGGGCAAGCTGGCTGCGGGAGTGCCGGGAGTGGGTTCGCCGGTGAAGAAATATCCGGCGCGCGAGAATCCGACGCGCGCATTGTTGAGCACGTTGGGAGAAAAGACGTGAGTCTCTTCGAGGCTGGCCACTTGCTCGCGCAGGCTATCCACATCGGTGCTGTAGGAATTAGTGCTGGTGGGCGTATAGTCGGCGCTGTCATCCACCGTGTATATCGCGCTGAGCGTGTCCTTCTGGGAGAAGATATGATCCAGCCGGACCGTACCGAAGTCGTCGCGGATGGTTTGCAGCGGATTGTTAAATGCTTCGGCGATTCCGCCGAAATCCGGCGCGCCTGGAGTCGGCTCCGGCCAGGCATCGATCAAGGGCGAGACACCTACGTGCACCAATCCAGAGGCCGGGCACGGGCTGGGCACGGGCGTAACGATTTTGCAGGGCAAGAGACCGTTGCGCGCGTTGAGGTCGGGAACCAGATCCACGCCGGTTTGGTGTAAGTGCTGGCGGAGCCCTTCGTAATTGGCGAACACGAATGTTTTATTTTTCTTGATGGCGCCGCCTAACGCCGCTCCAAACTGATTGCGCTGGAAACCTGGCGCGGAGCCGGGATCGAAGTAATTCGGAGCGTCCAACGCGTTGTTGCGCAGGAATTCGTAGGCGGATCCGTGCAATTGATTCGTTCCGGATTCGGTGATGATCAAAACCTGTGCGCCGGGGCGCTTGCCGTATTCAGCGCCGTAAGAGTCGCGGAGCAGGTTGAATTCCAGCACAGCGTCCACGCCGAGAAGCTGCTGGCTGACGCCGCCGGGCTGCATGTTGTTTTCGGCCGCGCCGGAGAATTCAACGCCGTTTAACAGGAACAGATTCTGCTGCGGGCGATTTCCAGATACGACGAAGTTGTTTCCGGAGGTGGAATTCGAGACGCCCACGCCGCCGGTTTTTTCGAAGGTGAAATTGACCACCCCAGGATTCAGAGTCAACAGCTGGTCAAAGCTCCGTCCGTTGAGCGGCAGGTCTTTGATCTGGTGTTCGCCAACCAGGCCGGATATGTCGGCGTTCGTGACGCTCACCACGGGCGCGTCGCCATTCACGGTGATTTGCTCGCTGGATTCGCCCACGCGAAGCTCCATGTCGACGGTGGCGTTTTGATTGACAACCAGGCGAATGCCGGTCCGGACCGCTTCCTGGAATGTGGTTTTTGCGGCTCGCAGTTGGTATTGGCCAACCGGAAGCCAAGAGAACTGGTAGTGCCCGTCTGCATCGGTGATGACGCCGCGAGATGCGCCGGTGTCCACGTTCTTAACCGTGACCTCGGCGGCCGAAATCACCCCACCGGATTGATCGGTGACCGTTCCGGAGAGAACCGCGGAAACTTGTGCCCAAGCCGTTGAGACGCAAAACAGGAGAACGAAAAGACGCATAGATTTCACCCCGCTGAAGATAAGGTCATGGTATCACAGCTCGTAGTTTATAAAAGACTGGGGTTGATTCACAAGACAACACGGTATCATCGTCGCAATGAGCGAATTTCCACGTTTCGATCTGACAGGACAAGTGGCTTTAGTGACCGCGTCGGCGCGCGGATTGGGACGCGCCATCGCGTTGGCTTTGGCCCATGCGGGCGCCGACATCGCACTGGGGCTGCGGGATATCCATGCAGCGGGCGATTTGCCGCAGGCGATCGAGAAGATGGGCCGGCGTGCGCTGCCTCTGCAGATGGACATGACCAGCCTCGACCAGATTTTCCGGGCTGTGGATGTCGCGGTGAGTCATTTCGGCAGGCTCGACATTTTGGTGAACAATGCGGGCGTGGCGCCGGAAAATCCGGCGGAGAATGTGCGGGAACAGGACTACGATCTGACGGTCGGAATCAATCTCAAGGGGACTTTTTTCGCGTCTCAAGCTGTTGGTCGGGTAATGATCCGGCAGAAGGGCGGGCGGATCATCAATATGGGCTCACAGGCTGGATTCGTCGCGCTGCCGACGGAGTCTGTGTATTGCATGACCAAAGCCGCGATCTCACATTTGACGAAATGCTTGGCGATCGAATGGGGCAAGCACAATATTTTGGTAAATGCGGTGGCGCCGACGTTCATCCACACGCCCGGGACGGAGGAGTATCTTGCGAATCCCGCAGCACGCGCCGATGTGGTGGAGCGGATCGCGGCGCTGCACCGGATTGGGGAGCCGATGGATGTGGCGGGTGCGGTGGTGTTTCTGGCGTCGCCGGCGGCGGGGCTGATTACCGGGCAGACTCTAGTGATCGATGGCGGGTGGACGTCCCGCTAAATTCAGCGGCCGTGCGTTGCGCTTCCTTGCGGTCGCGGTTCGGTTTGGGCCATCTCGCGGACTTCGCTGATACATGCCATCATAACGCCATGAGTGATAACATGATGGTATGGTGCGAACGCAGATCCAGTTCGAAGAGAAACAGCTTGAGGCCTTGCGGCGGCGCTCCGCCGACACTGGGAAATCCATCGCTGAACTCGTTCGCGAAGGAGTAGCTCTTTACTTGAGCTCGCAAAACCGGCCCAGCCGAGAGGAGCAAATAAAACGCGCTCTTGCGGCCTCCGGTAAATTCGCGTCCGGTACGACGGATACCAGCAACCGGCACGATCATTACCTTGCGGAAGCTTTTCGAGAATGACCGTTTTTGTGGACACATCCGCGATGTATGCGGTCCTGGATCGGGACGACGCCCATCATGTGTCAGCTAACGCCGCCTGGAAACAACTGTTGGATCGGGCGTCCGATTTATTAACCACAAATTACGTGTTGCTGGAAGTGAGCGTACTTTTGCAAAATCGTTTGGGCCTTGCCGCGCTCCGGACATTCCAGGAAGATATTGCGCCGCTGTTGCGGGTGGATTGGATCATGGAACAGCAGCACCTGGCGGCGGCTGGCGCTGTCCTTGCGGCTGGCCGGAAGAAATTGAGCCTGGTGGACTGTACGAGTTTTGAAAGCATGCGCAGGTATGGCGTGCACTCTGTTTTCTGTTTCGACCGGCATTTTCGGGAGCAAGGATTCGAAACGATTCCGTAGCCCTCCCGTCGCTGATCGATGGTGCATCGCGTTAAATCAGCAGCGGTTCGTCACGCTTCGCCGATCCGGTTCGGTAGCGAATTCCGCGGACCCGCGGTGGAGAATGCCTCGTACGCTTTGGGATCGCCACGGTTCATGAAGTCGATCGCGGATTTTGAAACCGTCTCCATGTTGGCCAGGATTTTCGGGTTTCCATAGGTCGTCCGCCACTCCGGCACAATATCCCGGACTTTTTCCCACACGAACAGCAGCTCCTGGCCGCTCTGCAGGAACAGTTCCTGATGCAGGACTCCCGAGGTGATAAAGGACGCCACCATCTCCCAATAGGTGGTCACCATGCGGAAATAAGCATCCTGATCGGAGCCGGCAGGGCAGAGCTCGTTCTTGGCCGCCCACGTCCGGGCGTTGAACTTGGCAAACCACTGGCGGGCTTGGCGCAGTTTCTCTTCGCGACGCATCTCATAAAGTTGCAGGATCAGCTTCACATCGTCGTAGGTGGCGTGTTGGTCCATGGGTTTAGTGTATCCACAAGAGAACTTGGGGGGCTTGAGCGCACATTATTAAAGGCACCGACTCCCTTACGGTCGCGGCTCGGTAACGACGCAACGCCGCATTCCGAACCGCGAGCGTAAGCGACCGGTGATTTAGGTTTACGCACCAATGAATTCCGCTACTGCGGCATCGGTTTTCTCAAAGGACGACGAACTACATTGGTTGGCCCTGCGGTTGGTTCCGGGCCTGGGTACCCGCAAGGCTGGCCAGATGCTTGCGCAGTTCCGGACGCCGCAGGCGATTTTCCGGGCCTCGCGGTCGGACCTGGAATCTTATGGGCTATCCGGGCAGCTTGGCGCAGACTCTCGCGAGCGGGTGCACTTTTGAGGACGCAGTGGACCAGCAGCAGAAGATGCTGGAGACCGGCGCGCTGCTGATCCCGATTTCGGATCCGAGGTATCCTGCACGGCTCAAAGAGATTTTCGACCCGCCGATCGTGCTTTTTGTGCGCGGGAGGGTGGAGCTGCTGCATTCCGTCATGTTAGGGGTGGTTGGTACCAGGCGGCCTACGGCCTACGGGATCGCGGCCACACAGCGCCTGTCGCCCGATTTGGCGCAGGCTGGGCTCACTATTGTAAGTGGAATGGCGCGGGGGATCGATACAGCCGCGCATAAGAGCTCGCTCGAAGTCGGCGGCGATACCGCAGCCGTTTTCGGTTGCGGGGTGGACCTGATCTACCCGGCCGAGAACCGCAAGCTATCCATGGAGATCGCCGAAAAAGGGCTGCTGGTTTCCGAATTTCCGATGGGCTCGCCAGCCTACCCGCAGAATTTCCCAATCCGGAACCGGATCATCAGCGGCATGAGCGTGGGGGTGCTGATTGTGGAGGGGGCGCAGTACAGCGGGTCGGCCATTACGGCAAAAATGGCCCTGGAACAGCAGCGGGAGGTCTTTGCCGTGCCGGGGAACATCACGTCCAAAATGAGCTGGGGGCCGAACCTTCTGGTCAAACAGGGGGCCAAGCTGGTGCAGGAGTGGAACGACGTCCTGGTGGAACTACCTGCCGATACTCGCCGGGCGCTGATCGCCAAGGCCCAAGCCAGGGCCGGACAGATGTCATTAGAAACAAAGGAAGAAGAGGGTGTTGGACACGGCGAGATCGGTCCGGCTGGGAAGGCGTTGCTGCGGCAGTTGCACCACGACCAACCGACGCACGTTGACCAATTGATAGAAACTTTTGATACCCTAACACCATCTGAGATAGTTGCCGGACTGTTCGAACTGGAACTGCTCGGCATGGTAAGGCAACTCCCCGGGAAGAACTTTGTTAAAGTGTGGTAGGTTCTAACCATCATCCTTAAGCTGTAAATCGTGGTGTCGGTCTAATAGGGTAAACATGGCAAAATCACTCGTCATCGTCGAATCGCCGACGAAGGCGAAAACAATCGGTAAGTATCTCGGCAAGCAATACGTCGTTAAAGCTTCGCTCGGCCACGTCAAGGATCTTCCGAAGAAAGACCTTTCGGTAGACGTAGATAAGGGCTTCGAGCCGCACTACGAAGTGATTGAGGGGAAGAAGAAGCTCATCGCGGAGCTGAAGGCGGCTGCGAAGGGTATGGACTCTGTCTACCTGGCGGCCGATCCTGATCGCGAAGGCGAGGCCATCTGCTTCCATTTGCAGGAAGAGTTGAACGGTTCCAAGAAGGGGCCCGTGTTTTACCGGGTGATGTTCAACGAAATCACCGCCAACTCCGTGAAGAAGGCGTTCGAGAAGCCGGGAAAGGTGAACCTGCATCTGGTGGACGCGCAGCAGGCGCGCCGGATTCTGGATCGGTTGGTGGGCTATAAGATTTCGCCGCTCCTGTGGGATAAAGTCCGGCGCGGGCTTTCCGCGGGACGCGTGCAAACCGTGGCGCTGAGGCTGATTGTGGACCGCGAGCGCGAGATCCGGGCGTTCGAAAAACGCGAGTACTGGACTATCGACGTCCAACTCAACGCCAAGAAGCCGCCGGTGCTGACGGCGCGGTTTACTAAGAAGGACGACGAAGCGATTGAAGTTGGCAACGAAGCGACGGCCAAATCGCTGGTGGATCAGGTAGAGAATGCGAAGTACATTGTACGGTCGGTTTCGACGCGTGAGAAGAAGCGCAATCCGGTTCCCCCGTTCATCACGTCGACGCTGCAGCAGGAATCGTCGCGCAAGCTGAGGTTCAGCGTGAAGCGCACCATGATCCTGGCGCAGCGGCTGTATGAAGGCATGGAGCTTGGGACCGAAGGGTCGGTCGGTTTGATTACGTACATGCGAACCGATTCGCCGCGCGTATCCGAGGAAGCGCTGGCCGACGTTCGCGGTCTGATTAAGGAGCGCTTTGGCCCGCAGTTCGTTCCCGAGACGCCCAACGTTTATAAGAGCAAGAAGGATGCGCAGGAGGCGCACGAAGCGATTCGTCCGAGTTCCGCCATGCGGACACCGGAACAGGTGGCGCAGTACCTGCAAGAGGACGAGCTGAAGCTGTACCGGCTGATCTGGATGCGATTTGTAGCGTCGCAGATGTTGCCGGCGGTGTTCGACCAGACAACCATCGATGTTGCGGCGCAGGGCAAAGATGGCGCGACGTATATGTTCCGGGCAACCGGAAGCGTCCCGAAATTCAAGGGGTTCCTGGAAGTTTACGAAGAGGGCAAGGATCAGAAGGACGAAGACGACGAAGAGCTGAAGCATCGCCTGCCGGCTGTGGTGGAAGGCGAAGAGCTGAAGTTCAAGGGCATCCTGCCGGAGCAGCATTTCACCGAGCCGCCGCCGCGTTTCAACGAAGCGACGCTGGTGAAGGAGCTGGAAGCCGATGGCGTGGGCCGTCCGTCGACGTACGCGTCGATTCTTTCCACGATTCAGGAACGCGAGTATGTGACGAAGGATGGCGGCAAGTTCAAGCCCACCGAGCTAGGCATGGTGGTGACGGATCTGCTGCTCGAGAGCTTCGAGAATCTCTTCGATGTGAAGTACACGGCTCGCATGGAGCAGGAGCTGGACGAAATCGAAGAGGGCAAGATCGACTGGCGCGAGAGCATGGCCGAGTTTTACAGCCGGTTCCAGAAGGATCTGGAACACGCCGAGCGGCACATGACCGACATCAAGCGCATGGAGGAGCCCACCGGCGAGAACTGCGAAAAGTGCGGCAAGCCGATGGTGATCAAGTGGGGCCGGTTCGGCAAGTTTATCGCTTGCACCGGCTATCCGGAATGCTCCAACACGCGCGAGCTTCCGCCGGATCCGGCGAACACCGAAGGCGTCAGCGAGCAGGATGCGCAGGAGTATTGCGAGAACTGCGGCCGTCCGATGGTGCTGAAGAAGGGCCGGTTCGGGCAGTTTTATGCGTGCTCGGGATATCCGGATTGCAAGACCACCAAGCAGATCGGCGGCGAGCAGAAGAAGAGCGATGTTCCGCTGGATGAAAAATGCCCGCAGTGCGGCAACAATTTAGTGCTGAAGCATGGGCGATTCGGCGAATTCACCGCGTGCAGCAATTATCCGAAGTGCAAATTCGTGAAGCAGAAGACCATTGGGGTTCCGTGTCCGAATTGCACGGAAGGCGAAGTGGTGGAGCGCCGATCGAAGCGCGGCAAGACGTTCTACGGATGCAGCCGGTATCCGGATTGCGATTTCGTGGCGTGGGGCAAGCCGATGCCGGAGAAGTGCCCGGATTGCGGGTCGAGCTATTTGATTGAGAAATGGTTGAAGGCCGGTCCGGTGGCGCAATGTCCGAACGGGGAGTGCAAGTACAAGCGGGAGTTGCCTAAGGTTGAGGCGACGGCTTAGCGCGGCTTCGTGCGATTCTACACTTCTGAAGAATGCGAAGGATGGCTGCGCGCAAGACAGCGGCGCAAGCCGGATGGTACCGATACAGCCTATGTAGAGCGGGTCGCGTATCCAGCAGAGCCTTACCGTATTTTCGTCGTCGCGCAATGGATCGCCCAGTCATTGACCTACCGAAAACCAGCATTGTTGTGGGTCACGGAATGGGATGTCTGGCCCAGTAGCGAGAATTGCATTTATATTACAAACTGCGCCAGACCTACAACGACCAGAGATTGCTTCACGAGGCGCCAGGACACCTGTTCCTGGAGCACGAGCCCGAGGACCTGGCGTCCTTTCTACAAGTCGCCATGCTGAATGGCTGGGGCGGATACGTATTGACAGAGGCCGACTACGTGAACGCCCGTTTTAGCCACGACGAGTACATTGATTTCTCTGCCGAAAGGGACGAGAATCTTTCGAACGTTCGGGAGATGCCTCGGAACTAGCGGCAAGATGTCACTGAGGGTGTTTGCTGAGACGAAGCGCACGCTTTGTGAGAACCGCGAATCCAGTAAGCAATTCGCCGGCGTGCTCTTCGGAGGCCCTTGCTAATAATTCCGCCTTCAGTTCTGGCTCGAGACCCTCTGGCGAAAAAACAGCGGTACTTCGACCTCACGCAATATGGACGCAAGCTAGCTCCACTTCCGAATCGCCATTCAAATTCCGTTGTCAGAATGACTCCTTCGGAGTTGACATTCAACCCTTGGGCGGTGCAACGAAATTAATCATCTGCCGGTCGTTCCGACGGTACACTGTGAAATCTTTGCGATCGACCGTGTACACCTCGGAGCGCGCGTGCAATTCGCTCATGACCACGATGGACGCGTCAGCCAGATCCATCTGGCGGTAGCGTCCCATGAGAGTGCGGATGCGCGGCCAATGGGATGCGACATCGAATTGTAGCCGAATTGCGCCGCGTTCGAGCAGCCGAAACAATGGTTCAACTTCGAGGCCATCTTCGCGCAGGAAGTACACCGCTTCCGTAAGTACGGGTTCACAGGTGAGCATCGGTGGAGTTACTTGCTTCATGACGGCGACCGCCCACGCATGATAGGGATCATTGCGATTAAGATAGCCGACGAGTGGGCCCGTATCGCAAATTGCAGTCATGTACGCCGGAATCGGCGCCGTGTGTTGGACGCAGGACGGCGGCTGCCCGCAAGTGTTCCAGCGAGATCGGAGGTAAGGGCGTAGACCGACTCAGCTCCTTGCCCCGGCAATGCTTCTACACGTTCGCGAACGAGCGCAGCCACACTGCGGCCACTCTGTCGCGCTTGCTGTCTGAGTTGCCGAAGGGTCGTTTCCGGCAGTTTGATTGTGATGCCTTTCATCCCCATCGTTACGATGGTAACTCGGTTATGACAGATCCGCAACACCAGTGCGTCTGGCGAAACTGGCAGTTTTCCGGCGTCGTGCGACCATTACAATCACTGCCAACATGCCAGAGAGCAGCAGAATGCTGGAGGGCTCCGGCACCGGCGACGCACCATCTACTTCAAAGGCGGGAAGCGTGAGTCCGCCGGTCGAGGCCCAGGGTCCCGTACTGCTTCCGATGAAATTGTACGTAATGGTGCCGGTATCGCTGGTTGAGTTCTTCTGCCACGCGGACTCACTGGCGCTCTGGTCGGATTGTTGAGCCACGACGAAATAGTTGGTTCCGCTTACCAGTCCCAAACATGCCGAGCAAGTAAAGTCCACCAAGGCTGGAGTGGTTGTGGATGAAAACGTCCCGACCTGCGTCAGGGTCGCCAGGATGGCGCCAGGCGTGCCACTGTTGTCCTCCTCAACGAATACGTTCACCGGGGAACTCCCGATGTCCTGTACCAGTGCCAGTTGCACGCCTGTTAGGTTTGCATTCTCCGAGGCCAAGAAAGGGATCGCAAGCACCTGTTCGTTGCCACTCACCTGCCCTATCGCGTACGAGTCGTGAAGTGTCGAATCGAATGACCCGCCAGAGCCAAGATTGGAAAAGACTACGTCAGCAAAAGCTCTTCCGTTCGAGAAGGCCGCCAGGGTGAGGGTCGCCGTGAGGACGGTTGTCCTGATTGAAACGTGCATTAGCTTATCTCCTGTTTGTTCTGTAACAATATTTCGTGCGAAAAATGCTGCGATGCATTTCAGCGCGTTTATAATGGTACGCGGGCAAAAGTGCCCTAACAACGTGGGATTACCGTTGCGAAACGGTGTCACACGGTAAGGCTTGACCCGGTTGAGTACTATGCGTACCTCGGAAGACGGCTCCCTCTCAGCGGAGATGGTTCTGCAGCAATTGGAGAAGCTGCTTCGATCCCCTCAGTTCTCCGGCAGCGAACGCCTGAGCGCCTTCCTGAAATTTGCGGTCGAAAGCGCGCTCGAAAACCATCCCGAACGTCTCAAAGAGGCCAACATCGCCCGCCAGATTTTTGGACGCGAAACTTACGACGGCAATCTGGATTCCGTGGTTCGAGGCGCGGCCCGGCGCCTCAGAGAGAAACTCGACGAGTATTACGAACAGGCGGGCGGCGTGGAGTCCGTCCGAATCGGGATGCCGAAGGGCGCTTATGTCCCGGTTTTTTCCTCGCTGGCGCCGCCGGTACCCACCCACGAGGTTCGGTGGAGCGCTCGTTATGCACTGATCGCGGCCAGCCTGGTCTGCTGCACCCTTCTCGGCTATTGGGTTGTCCACCGCCGCGCGCAATCTTCTGGATCGAAGACGCCGGCCATAGCAGTGCTGCCATTTCACGAATCCCCGGGCGACCAAGTTCTGGGGTATTCCATCCGAGAGGATTTGACCACCAGATTTGCGCATATGCAGAATGTGCGCGTGGCGTCCCAAAGATCCACTGAAAATGTCGCGAAAGATCAACCGGATATTTTGAGCTGGGCGCGCAAGTTCGGCCTGACGGCAGTACTTGAGGGTAAGATTTCCACTGCCGGCGAACGAGTGGAAATCACAGCGTATTTGACGGATGTCCGAACCGGCTACATCTTATGGACTCAAACCGTGCAGTGTCGGCGGAACGAACTGCCGGCTACCGATCAGCTTCTCTCCGAACAAGCCGCGCGCGCCCTGGGCCTGAGGCTTAACGGGCTCGCTAGCCTACCCGATTCCGCATCTTACGATTTGTACTATCGCGGACGTTACACCTGGGAGAACGGAGATGCAAGGGAAGCGGTTCCTCTGCTGGAACAAGCCGTGGCCAAGGACCAGAAGTTTACCCTGGCACAAGTCGCATTGTCGGAATCCTACAGCGCTTTGGCGCAGCGCGGCTTGAAACCGCCCTGGCAAGTGCTACCGATGGCGGAGCGCGCGGCACAACGTGCTCTCGCTGCGGATCCGGATCTGGGTGAAGCGCACGCCGCGCTGGGATTCCTGCGCTATTGCCAGTGGCGTTGGAGCGAAGCGGACCAGGAATTTCGTTTCGCTACTCAACTTGCCCCGAACGACTCCATGGCGTGGCGGCAATGGGCCTATGTTGATTTTGCTTACGGCCGATTTGCGGACGCGGAGAAAGCATTTCAGCATGCCGGAATGTTGGAACCCGGATCGCTGACCAGCGCCCGAGGGTTGGCTCAAATCTACTACTATTGGCGGAAATACGATGTCGCGATCGAAACCAGCCGGCGATTGCTCGAAATGGACCGCGGCGATTTTATCGCGCACATGGTGATTGCCGATTCGCTGGTCCAGACTGGGCATCCCAAAGAAGCGCTTTCCGAATGGCGCAAGATGCTGGATGCACATCCCGAGAATAAGGATGCACAGACGCGGCTCGCCGTTTATGAAGCGGGCAACGGAGACACCCAACCGCTGCGCCGGATCATCGCGCAATCCCGGAATCCGGCCACTTATATTTCGCCATTGACACTCGCGTGGGACTCCATGCACCTCGGCGACATCCGCTCGGCTATGAAGTTTCTTGAGCAGGCCGCCGAAGAGCGCGATTCGGACGTGATCTCCGTGCAGTGGGACCCGGTTTTCGATAGCGTCCGCCGCGAAGACGTCTACCGGCGGGTGGTAAAGAGGATCGGGTTTTAAGCGCCAACTGTGGGGCAGGTTGATAACCTGCCGCCGATTGCCAATCGGCGCAAAACTTGCGGGTTAACAACCCGCGCGCAGGATGCCATCTTGCCCCACAAGCCGCGCCAGCACGCAATAATGGCAGGAGTGCGGCGATTCGAGACTTCCTTCCGGCGCGTCCTGCAACGTAAGAAACTCTTTGACGCGCAGTTTTATCTGGAGCGATACCCGGACGTCGGCGCCACGCGCATGCATCCGTTCCCGCATTATCTGCTGCACGGCGCCGCCGAGGGTCGCAAGCCGAATCGGTGGTTTGATCCGCTCTACTATCTCGCGCGATATCAGGAGGCTCGTAACCGAGGCGGCGATCCTTTTGTCGACTTCCTCAAATACGGCGTGAAGGAAAACGCGAGCCCGCATCCCGCTGCGGAAGGTGCCGAATGGCGAGCGCAACAGCGGCCGCGTAACGGAAGGCGCGCAGTTCGCATGCGATTCGTAATCCTGCACTATCACTTTCTGAAGAGCGCGGGGATGACCATCGAGGATATTCTGCGCCGCAGCTTCGATCAGGGAGGTTTTGCGTCGCTTGACACGCCGGATCGCGACGGGCATATCTCTACCGAAGAGCTGCTCACGCTGCTGAATGAGAATCCGCAATTGAAGGCGATTTCCAGCCACCAGATCCGGTATCCGGTTCCGCAAGTGCCCGGATTTATCTTCTTCGACCTCTGCTTTCTGCGCGACCCGATCGACCGCCTTCGCTCCATCCATGATTATTTCCGCGAGAAACCTGCCGCGGGCGACCCAGTCAGCGATTTCGCGAATGACCTGCCGCTGGGCGAGTTCCTGGCGACGTTGATCCGCGAAATGCCGTGGTACATCAGCGATGCGCAGGTGAATCTGCTGGCCAACGGAATCGTGAACGATGCGCCTGGCGTGGAGGATTTTGATCGAGCCGTGGCGAAGATGCTGCGGACTTCTTTTTTGGGCGTAGTGGATCGGTTTCATGAGAGCCTGGTGGGCGGCCAATATTTCCTGCAGCCCGGGTTTCCGGAACTGGCTTGCTTTGGAGAAGCAGCGAACGCGACTGAGGGCCTCAAAGCTACTTTGGAGACGAGGAAAGAGCGTGTGCGGGAGGCTTGCGGCGCGCGGGTATATTCGGAACTGCTGCGGTTGAATGAGCTGGATTTGAAGCTGGTGGATCTGGCACGGGAAGAAGTGATGCGGCGGTTCCGCTCGGTGCCGGTTTAGATGGGGCAGTGAAGTGTCGTATTGATTTGGGCGCGGAGCTGATCGTAGCCTGCTACGCGGAAAAAAGCATGAAACTCGGGCGGCGCTAGGAAGCGGCTTCGTCCGATTTCATCCGGCCAGATGGCAACTACTTCTCCGATGAGTCCGGCTGCGGCGGCGGATTTTTGAAGCAGCGCGTACAGCTCGCTCGTGGGGCGCTGGTCAACAAAAACCAGCACCACGGGCACATCCATGATGTCGAGATGCGCGGCATCGAAAGGGCTCATGCTTCGTGTTCCAAGTGTGCTTTCAAGCGGCCCAGCGCATCGTCCCAACCTCGCGCGATGATTCCAAGGCTGCGCTGCGCTTCGGCGAGACGCTCCGGGTTGAGCGTCCAGACATGCTCACGCCCGGCGTGTTTTCCTTGGATGATGCTGGCCAGCGCGAGGAACTGCAGGTGCTTGGTTACCGCCTGCCGCGATACGCGGAAATTGTGAGCGAGCGTGGAGATGGAAGCCGGGCCCGCTTCCGCCAGTTGCCGAAGCAGGCCAAGCCGTGTTTCATCGCCCAGCGCCGCAAACAGCAGCGCGGCATCTCGAAGCCGTAGATCAGGCTGCCTTTTCGGCATGATTGGAAAGCCAAACCAGAACCTCGGTCCAGCCGCGGTTGTTGTCGGCAAAAACCTTCGCGCGTCTCGCCAGGGATATTTCGTTGAAGCCGGTCTCGGCCAGAGTCAGGCGCGTTCCGCTTCCGGAAGGCTCAAGGGTAAAAGTCACGGTGGTTCGTGGCTCACTCGAATAATCGACGTTGGGATCGACGGCGCCCGGATGCCATTGCCAGGCGAAGCGCTTGGGCTGCGTCAGCTCCACAAAAAGTACGCGGAAGCGGATGCCTTGGTAACCCTTATGCGTAGCCTCCATCCATACTTCGTTGCCCTCGGCGATTTCGCCCTCGATCTTCACTTGAAACCAGGTGGAAAGCTCTTTGGCATTGGTGAGCGCCCGCCAGACGCGTTCCGGCGGCGCTTTGATCTCAATGGTCCGATCGATACGCGTCATTTCGGTAGCCGTCATTGTGCAACCTCCAAGTTGCATAATACAGCACTCCAGCAAAATACGCAACCATCTGGTTGCATATCTAAACCGGGACCAGCGGAGGCGGCGCGGGCGTATTCTGAAAAGGCGTGTTGGCGATAAATAACGCGCCGGATGCCGGAGCGAGACGACGGGCTTCGGCGGGCATCCCCTCTACAGCGGTTGTGAAGATAATCTTCACTTCGCCATCCAGCAAAACGAATTCCGGACAGGTCACTCTGGGAGCGCCGGGAATCAGCCATTCACACAGGACTTTTCCATCTAACAGACGAATCTGCTGGGCGATGCCGTCGGCGACTGGTTCCGGATTGTAAAATGCCACGATTACGCTCTCCCCGTCCGGAGCAGGCCGCAAGCCGTCCGGGTACCCGGGCAGCGCATCCGGCGGAGCGACGAGCGAACTACTGATTATGCGTTCGAGATTCGCGTCGAACCGGTAGCGAGTAATGGTTTTGGGAATGGAATCGATGTCGATTAGCGTCGCGCCCTCCGCATCTCGCCGGAGAAACTTGCCGTTGGAGCAGAGTTGTTTGTCGATGACGGTCCGGACGGTGCGAGTGGCGTAATCGTAAAAGTAGAGCGCTGCGATTGGCTGGTTGAACTCCAGATGCTTGGTTCCGAACAGCACACCAGTATTAACGGCCAGACCATCATTGATGATCACGCGTTCGTCCGTGGTGACCACCGGCCCGGATTCATCTAGAACGCCGGTCACCAAATTGAAATACGCCAGCCGCCGTTCGAGCCCAACCAGCACAACACCGGGCTCGGTGGTTTCGGCGAAAAAACCGGGGCGTCCAGGCAGCGGAAAGCTGGTGTTGCGGCCGGACACGAGATCCAAAACATTGATGCTACCGGTTTTGGCATCCACTGAATGCTGGATGGCAACCCATCCCAGCCGGACACCTCCGTCCGGATGGTTGCGCAACAAACGCGGACCCTCCGGCAAAAACCGCAGTTCTTCTTCGGACGGTTCAAAGCAAGGGCGGGCGACGAATCGCGGGTGTGTCAAGTGAGAATGATAGCGCGATCTTATTCGCGTGTATCCGCGTTCATTCGCGGCCAATAATCTTATCCGTAACCTTTTCCGGGAACGACCGTAGTATGCTCAGGGCACTTTCTATGCACACCTTCTGGCAGGACTTGCGGTACGGAACCCGGATGCTGCGGAATTCTCCCGGCTTCACGTTGGCATCTGTTCTTTGCCTCGCGCTCGGTATCGGCGCGACCACGGCGATTTTCAGCATCGTCAACGCGGTGCTGCTGCGGCCTCTGCCCTATGCGCATCCGGAACGCCTGGTGCGGATCTACACCGAGTTCCCCACCTTCAAGAAATTCGCACTCTCGCCGCCCGAGCTGATCGAGTTGCAGCGGGACGCCAAAAGCTGGGAGTCGCTGGAAGGCTGGGTGAATTCAGGCGTGAATATCGCCGGAAGCAACGAACCGATTCGCGTAACGGCCTCGTTCGTCACCGGCGGGCTGCTACAATCGCTGGCCGTCTCGCCCATCAGGGGCCGGCAGCTGACCAAGCAGGACGATGCGCCGTCGGCGCCGATGACAGCCGTGATTTCATATGGACTTTGGCAGCGGGCATTCGCAGCCGATCCTGGGTTGGTTGGGCGCGACATCCTCTTCAACGGTGCGAAGTGCACCATCGTGGGAGTGATGCCCCAAGGATTCCAGTTTCCCCCAGGTGAATCGGATCCGCCGGAGATCTGGTCGCCCGTGCAGATCGATCCGGCGAACCCGGGCTCGAGATCGAGCCACTTTCTTTCGGCCATCGGAATGCTGAAACCGGGCGTGTCGATCTACCAGGCCCAGGACGAGATGCGGCAACTGGTTCAGCAATCGGGCGCGTTGGACACCATGAAGCAGCACCGGCTCAATCCGAAAGTTCATCCCGTGGTCATGTATCCGTTTCAAGAAGAGGTGGTGGGTGGAATTCGCCTCGCGATGTTAATGCTGCTGGGCGCTGTGGCATTTGTACTGTTGATCGCGTGCGTAAACGTGGCCAATCTGCTTTTGGCGCGGGCAGAAGCACGGCAGCGCGAAATCGCGATTCGCAAAGCGATGGGCGCGCAAGTGTGGCGATTGGCGCGGCAGTTCATCACGGAAGGCGTGGTGCTTTCGCTCACTGGCGCCCTGCTTGGTCTGGGACTGGCGTTCGCCGGACTGCGGATCATTGCACGGACGAATGCCGCCAGCATTCCGCGCGCGAACGAGATCGGCGTGGATATTACCGTGCTGCTTTTCACGCTGGCTGTTTCGCTGCTTACCGGAATCGCGTTCGGATTGGCGCCGCTCGCGCAAATCATCGCGTCCAATTTGCACGACACCTTGAAAGCAGCCGCATCGCGCACCACTGCGTCGGTAGCTTCCAGCCGTTTCCGGCACGCATTAGTGGTGACTGAGCTGGCACTGGCGCTGGTGTTGTTGATCGGAACCGGGCTCATGATCCGCGCCTTTTGGAAGCTGCAGGAAGTGCATCCCGGATTCCAGCCGGATCACCTGCTGACCATGCGGCTCTCTCTGCCGGACGCCACCTATTCGACCGGCGATAGCGCCCTGCAGTTCTGGAACCGCGTGCAGCAGCGAATGTCGTCGCTGCCTGGAGTGGAATCGGCAACCGTGATGACGGGCTTGCCTCCGCAGCGTCCACTCAACGCCAATGATACGCAGATCGAGGGCTGGGTGCAGCGCAAGGGCGGTCCCATTCAGAACATGGATTATTGGCAGCGCGTCGAACCCCGGTTTTTCGAGACCCTGGGCGTCCGGTTGATTGAGGGCCGATTTTTGGACGATCGCGATGGAGCCGGAGCGCCGCTCGCGGTAATCGTGAATCAAACCACCGCTCGAACCTATTGGCCGGGAGAAAGCGCGCTCGGACATCGCGTGAAGCCCGGGTTCCGGGGCGATTGGCGAACCGTGGTCGGAGTGGTGGAAGACGTGAAGAACGCGGGACTCGACAAACCGACGGGCACGGAATTGTTCATCCCGATGCGCCAGCCCGGAGCTTTCGGGATGATGAGCGGCTTTGCCGTGTTGCGGACCAAAGGCGACCCGGCTCAGATGTCGTCAGCCGCACGCAACGTGATTCGCGAGATTGATTCGTCGCTGCCAGTATCGCCAATCAAGACCATGGATGACGTGCTATTCACAGCACAAGCCCGGCCGCGCTTTCTCACCATGCTGCTGACGCTGTTCGCCGGAGTGGCGTTGGTGCTGGCGGCGGTGGGAATCTACGGCGTCATTTCGTATTCTGTCGCACAGCGCACCAGCGAGTTCGGCATACGGATCGCAATGGGAGCTTCGCCAAAGGATGTCTTGGGAATGGTGCTCGGCCAGGGATTGATGCTCGGTGGAATCGGCGTAGCGCTGGGCGCCGCTGGGGCGCTCGCGTTGACGCGCTTGATTCGCGGGCTGCTGTTCGGAATCAGCTCCTTCGATCCCGTTACGTTCGTCGTGATGGCGGTCTGTGCTCACGGCGGTCACGCTGGCGGCGTGCTGGGTTCCGGCGCGAAGGGCCACGCGCGTGGATCCGATGGTCGCGCTGCGTTACGAATAAGTTTCTGGTTTCTGGTTTCTGGTTGCTGGTTAACCCCTGGGCAGCGCGCGTTTCAGAACCAGAAACCAGAAACCTCGCTATACTAGTAGATAACTCCTCTTGAGTTCGGCCGGGTCTGCCGGGCTATCCACGTTGGTAAAAAAACATGGTCGAAATCGAAAGGATTCGTGTCTCTATGAAACAGTATCTATTGATTAGTGACTTCGATAAAACGCTCAGCTTCAACGATTCGGGGATCGTTCTGGCCGAGATGCTCGGTATCCCAAATTTTCAGGAGAAGATTAACGGGCTCTCGAATATTCACCTGGTGCAGCAAGGCGGCGAGCTTGCGTATTTGCTGTTGCACGATCCGGAGTTCCGGCGCGTGCGCAAGCATGACCTCACGGAAGTAGGAAAGCGAATTCGCCTGAAGCAGAACATCCGCCAGTTGTCGCACCTGCTGGACGATCTAGACGGTCACCATTTCTCGTTTTACGTGGTCTCGGCGGCGCCGGAGGAAGTGATCCAATCGGCGCTGGAAGGAATCGTCCCGCCCGATCACATTTATGGTGCGCGTTTCCGCTACGACGCCGCCAGCGGCGAAATTCAGTCCATCGATAGCGTTTCGGCGGGCTATGGAAAAGTTGCCGTGCTCGAAGAGCTTCGTGCGAAGCTGCCCATCAGTCACGATCGCATTGTATATGTGGGTGACGGAAGCTCGGACGTCCACGTAATGTTGCATGTGAACCGGCTGGACGGGCTGACCATCGCGGTGTCGGAAAACAAGTACATCACGCAGATCGCGCGGCGGACCATTTTGAGCGAGGACGGGCTGAGCGTGCTGATCCCGATTCTGGAGGATATTCTTGGCTGGAACTCCATCCGGATCCGGGCGTTTTTTGAATCGCACGGATTCCTGCTGCAGGAGTGGGACAAGGTCCGGACCGATTCGCTGACGATATCGAAAGGCCTCGAGCTCATTCGCACGCGAAAAGCGTGGAGATCCAGTGAAGCTCGAATGGATTGGGTGGGTGGCCACCGCGTTGTTCGCCAGCTCTTACTTCTTCAAACAGGCCGCCGTGCTGCGGAAAGTACAGGCCGGCGCGGCGCTGATGTGGGTGGTGTACGGATTGATCATCCACGCGCTTCCGGTGGTGGTGGCAAATGTGGTGGTGGCGAGCGTGGCGCTGTATTCGTCTGTTTTGGACGGGCGCCGGGAAACTTAACGGCACCGGCTCCCTTACGGTCGCGGCTACCGTAACCGCGACCGCGAGGATTTTGGAGCGCTACCACGAGCGCAGCACTTTCTGCGCACGCTTCCTCGCGGTCGCGGTTCGGAAAGAGGTTACCGGGCCCCGACCGTCAGAGAGCGGGCGCCAGTTGGTTCTGGATGGCCTGCACCACGCGGTCGTCACCGATTTTGGAATTGATCATCAGGTGATAGAGGTGGCGGTTTGGCCATTCCTTGCCGAAGTATTTCTGGATAAATGTCGCACGCTCCTGGTCGATGGTTGAGAGCAGTTCCACGGCTTCTTCCTCGCTTTTGCCGGACGCCTTGACGCGTTGGATCTTCTCCTCCCAGGGAGCATAAACGAAGACGTGGAAAGCGTCTTCTCTGCCCCGCAGGAAGTAAGGAGCGCCTCGGCCTACGATCACGCAGTTTCCCTCGGACGCCGCGCCATCGATGACGCGGTGCATGAACGCCACCATGCTGTCGGCATCGAAGTTGGCCAGCCCGGGCACCGGCAAGCTCCGCTCGTAACTGCCGCGGATGAACACTTTCATCAGGCGATAGAACAGCGGATCGCAACGCTCATCGAGCCGATTCACGGAGGCTTGATCCACGTGAGCCAGACGCGCGATTTCGGTGGTGAGAGCCTGGTCCCACAGCTTCCAGCCCAGGCGCTCGGCAAGTTTTTCAGCGATAGCCGTGCCGCCGGCTCCGAATTCCCGTTCGATGGTGATGACGCGGATCATTTATCTCAGCCATTCTACATGGTCAAATGAAAGAATGAACGCAGAAGAAATCCGAGCATTGCAGGCGCCTCTCAAGGAACAGTACCGGCAGCAAGCGGACACCGCGCTGGTCACGCTTCGGGCGGAGGGACGAATCGGAGAAGGCATCACGTGCAAACTGGAAACGGGCAAGGGACTGGTGGCGGCCGGCCTGCATCCGGCGAGCGGCGGCGATGGACTGTCCGCATGCTCGGGCGACATGCTGCTGGAGGCGCTGGTGGCTTGCGCGGGTGTCACGCTGGGCGCGGTGGCGACGGCACTGGGCATCCCGCTGCGCGATGCGACGGTCCACGCGGAAGGCGATCTGGATTTCCGCGGCACGCTGGGAGTTTCGAAAGAAGTACCCGTTGGATTCCAGAAGATCCGGCTCCGATTTGACCTGGATACGGATGCCAGCGAAGAGCAGCTCGACACGCTGATCCGCCTGACAGAAAGATATTGCGTTGTCTATCAAAGTCTTTGTCACCCCGCTCCAATCGAAGTCGCGCGCCGTGTCACATGATAGCCTAAGTGTTGTATGCCCCTGTACATGGACATTCACAACCTTCAGGGCGTTACTGCGGAAGATCTCGCAAAGGCGCACGAAGCCGATCTAGCGACACAGCGAAAATACGGCGTCGAGTACCTGAAATACTGGTTCAACGAAAGTTGTGGAAAAGCTTTCTGCCTGTTTGAGGCCCCTAGCGCAGAGGCTGCGGCCCAAGTGCACTGTGAAGCGCACGGCCAAATGGCCGAGAGAATTATTGAAATTCAGCCGGAACTGGCCGACGGATTTCTGGGCGGCGGGGAAGTAAATGCGGCAGGAGCAGTTCTGGTTCCCGGTGGTGGACCGGATGCGAGGGATTCCGCAATCCGAACCGTTTTGTTCACGGACATCGTGGATTCCACGCTGTTGACCCAAAATTTCGGCGATGAGGCGGCCATGGAGTTCCTCCGCATTCACGACAAGATCGTGCGAAATGCGCTGGGTGGATTTAATGGAAGAGAAGTAAAACACACCGGGGATGGCATCATGGCATCGTTCGTCTCTTCGGCGGCCGCGGTCCGGTGCGCCGCCCAGATTCAACGGGATTTGGCGCTCCGCCGGCAGGAACGAAGCGACCATCCGATTAAAGTGAGGATCGGCGGCGCCGCGGGAGAGCCGGTGGAACACGAGAACGATATCTTTGGCGCAACTGTGCAGCTCGCCTCGCGGCTTTGTTCCCACGCACAGCCGGATCAGATTCTGGTATCTAGCGTGGTGGCGGACTTGTGCATGGGCAAAGGGTTGACGTTCCGCTCGCTCGGCGAAGTTTCGCTCAAGGGGTTCGAGCAGCCGGTCCGGGTTCATGCAGTGGATTTTGCGAGCGTGATGGCCTAGTGGGTCATCGCGTACACAACATAATTAATACCGATCCGGATTCCTAGCGCGGAGTAGCGTTCCGGATAAAGCGGATTGTCGGCGTGCTCCCACGAATCGCCCAGGTCCATGTTGTGGCAGATGGCAACCATGAGCCGGCCCTTATCGTCGTAGATTCCGCGCCAGCGTGCCTCAAATCCGTCGTGCTCAAAAACCCGGTGTGTGTATAATACCTGCTCGCCGGGCACCTGATAACGATCGTCGAGATCGAAGATGGTGTGGAAAATGGCGTCCTTGTCTTCGATGTCGACGATGGGCCGATCCGGAAACACGCGACTCATGCCGGCCACGAAAACGGACCACTCGCGCGTGCCGTGAAAATCGTCGCACATAAAAAACCCGCCACGCAGCAGGAAATCGCGCAGCTTAGCCGCTTGTTGATCCGTAAGATTCCAATGCCCGACCTCGACGCCATAGAGCCAGGGCCAGTTGTAGACATCGTCGCCATCATCCAAGCTCACCGGCTGCTCGACGGAGCGCGCCTGGATGCGCGTCAGCCGGCGCAGCGCAGCCGAAAGATGGCGATCCGAGCGGGGATAATCGATGGTCCAGTTTGTGCCACCGGCCAGCCAGTTTCCAACCGGCCGATCGTAGGAACGGGCGTCCGGATACATTAATCGGGCGAAGGTCCATTCGCCAGGCACTTTCCAGTCCGGCGGCTTCGGGAAGTCGTTGTACTCCCAACCCGGATAATCGCGAAATCCGCGTTGGCCGAAGAGCGCACAGGCAAGCAAAGCACAGGCCCAGATCCCAAACTTCGCAAAATGCCAGCGCCCCACATTGCTTTGACGCGCGGGAGTCTTCCCCGTTGTACGCATTACAGCTTAAATCCAGAATGCCACAGGGCGCCGGCCTCCCCTTACCGAACCGCGACCGCGAGGGAGCGCTACCACGACAGGAGCAGTGCGTTACGCAGGAGCATCCGTTACGCTCCCTTGCGGTCGCGGTTCGGTAGGAAGTGAATGCCACGAGTCCCGAGTCCCGAGCTCCCCAGTCCCCAGTCCCCAGTCCCCAGCCCCCAGTCCCCAGTCCCCAGTCCCCAGCCCCCAGTCCCCAGTCCCCAGTCCCCAGCCCCCAGCCCCCAGTCCCCAGTCCCCAGCCCCGAGTCCCCAGATATACTGGACCAATGCCAGCTAACTCAGGACCAATTCCCCGCTTGGCCAGTCTCGGGTTGCGCATCACGGGCGCGCTCGCGTTCCTGGCGCCGCTGCTCACGCGATTGGTGGTGGGGTTAGGCTTCCACGCAACGGGCCACGGCAAGCTGCAAGATCTCTCAAAAGTTACCGGATTCTTCACCGATCTCGGCATCCCGTTTCCGGCCGCAAACGCCGCTTTCGTTTCAACTCTGGAATTTGTGGGAGGGCTCTGCCTGGTTCTTGGCCTCGGTACCCGTATCTTCGCTTTCCTGCTTTCCGGCAGCATGGTGGTTGCTCTATTGACCGCCGACAAGGCCGATTTCATCAAAAAGTTCCCCCCGGACCCTACCGATGTCGCCTCGTTCACATACTTGTTATTCTTAATATGGTTGGTCCTTTACGGACCCGGCCCCATTAGTATTGATTACTTCTTGAGTAAGTGGCTGGGGCTGAATAGCAAGACCGGAGAGTCGAAGTAGATGGCGAACAATCGGTGGGGTTATCCGGATCTGGGATTCGGGATTGGGCTGCGCTCGGTGCATTTCGAGCACATCCTCAAGAACCATCCGACCATCGATTGGTTTGAGGTACTTTCGGAGAACTACCTCGACACGGGCGGCCGGCCGCTGCACATTTTGGATCAAGTGGCCGAGCGCTATCCGGTGGTGCTGCACGGCGTTTCGCTGAACGTTGGCAGTACCGATCCTCTCGATTTCGAATTTCTCAAAAAACTGAAAGCGCTGGGCAAGCGCGTGAATGCGCGCTGGGTATCGGACCATCTGTGCTGGACCGGCGTCACCGGCAAGAACACGCACGATCTGCTCCCCATGCCTTATACGGATCAGGCGCTGCGGCACACCATTGAGCGCGTGCGCAACATCCAGGATTTTCTGGAGCGGCCTATCGCGCTTGAGAACGCGTCCACGTACCTCGAGTTCAGCGCGTCCAAGTGGCCGGAGAGCGAGTTCATCTCGGCGCTGGCGGAGGAGGCCGATTGCGGCATCCTGCTGGACGTCAACAACGTGTACGTCAGCTCTTTCAACCACGGATTCGATCCGAAGAAATATATCGACCGCATTCCGAAGGATCGCCTGGTGCAGATGCATCTGGCCGGGCACACCAACAAGGGCACGCATATCCTGGATACGCATAGCGATTACGTGATTGATAACGTGTGGGACCTGTATCGCTATGCTCATCGCCAGTTGGGCGGAGCGTCTACTTTGTTGGAATGGGATGCGAATATTCCGGCTTTTGACGTGGTGCATGGAGAAGCGTTGAAGGCGCGCCGGTTCCGCGAACAGGAAGACAAGCTGATGTCGGCGCCGGAACTGGAAGAGATTCCCGCGTATGGCGACTAATCCGGGTCTGGACCACATTCAGCGTTGGATGCAGGCGCTGATCCAGGATCAGGGCACCTGCGAAGAGGCGATTACCTCCGCGCGCGCGCAGGCTGAGATACCAGCCGATGTGGCTCGCACGGTGGTGCTTCCATCCAAAACGCTTTCTTCGTTCGAGCGCCTGGACATCTATCGCGAGATGTACCTGCTGCGGATGGAGGAGGCGCTTTCCACCGACTATCCGGGGCTGAAGCATTTTCTGGGCGATGCAGAGTTCCTGCGGATGGTGGAACGCTACGTGGAAGTTTATCCCTCGAGCAGTTACACGCTAAACCGGTTGGGCGATCACCTTCCGGAATTCGTTGCGACGATGGCCGACCTTCCCAAGCGCGATTTCTGCCATGACCTGGCGCGACTGGAATTTGCGCTGACCGGCGTCTTCGATGCGGGGGAAACGCCGGCGCTGACTCCGGAAGCAGTGCGGGCGGTTCCGCAGGAGGCGTGGGAAACCGCGCAGCTGAAGCCGATTGAAGCGTTCGGCCTGCTGGAATTCGAGTATCCGGTGAGCCGGTATTTGGGTTTCGTGGATGAAGAAAATCCAGCGCCGCGGCTGGCACGCAAGAAGACGTGGGTGGTGGCTTATCGGCGGAACTATCACGTCCATCGGATGGATTTGACGCAGCCCGGCTATGCGCTCCTCTCCGCGCTCGCTGCGGGTGAAACGGTGGGCGATGCCATCATCAGCGTGATGACGCGGAAGTGGCGCCCAGCGGTGAAAGAGAAGCAATTGTTCGAGTGGTTCCGGGACTGGATGGCGGAGGGGTTGTTTCAAGCAGTGGCGCAGGCGCTTCCGCCTGCGAACCCAAAGCTATAACACGTAAGCTCTTAGCATCCAGATGACCAGCCAGATTGCGACGATCACCATCACGATCTTCCCAATCAACGAGTGCGCCGGTAGCTTTTCTTTCTCGGCCATGCCCAACGATAGCATTGGTGAAACTTTTCGGTCTGTGAGTAATCGAGTAAGTGGAGGGGTTGTGCAACCAAACGAAGAAAAGCCGACGCCCAAGCCGAAGAAGGATTCTACTGACGACGAAGTCGACGAGGCTGGCGAAGAATCTTTTCCGGCCAGCGATCCTCCAGGATGGACTCCCACGGTAGCCGACTGAACCAGACCAGCGCCGTGCGGTAAACTCGTCGTTGAAAGCGTTTATCGCGGGCGCGTAGCTCAGGTGGATAGAGCATCAGCCTTCTAAGCTGAGGGTCGCTGGTTCGAGTCCAGCCGCGCCTACCAAAAGTCTTTCAGAGGCATCCGATTCTCTGTCTCGGTATTCCAAACCGGCGCGGATAGGAAGCAGGCTCCAGGGCAAGCCGATCTCGGCCGATCAAGAGGCCAGGACGCCTTGTAGGCATGCCACCAGATCACCAAGCTGAAAAGGTTTGCGGATGAAATGGTCAATTTGCAGCCCAGCGAAAGTGGCATCGACATATTCCTTGCCATAAGCGCTTGTGAGAACTGTTTTCACCTCGGGTCGCATGCGCCGGGCCTCTTCAAGAACTTCCCGGCTTGACCGGCCAGGTAGCGTGACGTCCAGCACGATCAAGTCAATATTGTCTTTACATGTGCATATCAGATCGATCGCGGCCGATCCATCGCTCACCTCCATCACAGAAAAGCCTCTCTGTCGTAGCACCTTGGAAACGGCCCGGCGGAGCAGTTCTTCGTCCTCAACAACAAGGACAGTCCCCGCCAGCGCTTTGGATTGTCCGGCCCCAGAGGAAGAGATGGGATTTTGGATCTCTAAAGGCCGTTTTGAAGTGCACGGCAGCACAACTTGAAACATCGCGCCTTGGCCAGGGGCACTGATCACATCAATGGCGCCGCCTTGGGCGTGGACGGTCCCTTGGACTACTGCCAACCCCAGACCACGTCCGGCGAATTTGGTGGTGTAGAACGGATCGAAGATCTTGGCCTTTGCCTCGTCCGTCAAGCCGCCGCCGGTATCGGATACCTGCAGCCGGACATAGTCGCCACGCGGTAAGGCCGCGGCATTGTTTCCGACAACATCCGGGCTCCCGGTTATGCACGATGTTGCGACGCGGATTACCCCTTCCTTCTCTCCAATAGCTTCCGACGCATTGATTACCAGATTCATCACCACTTGACGAAGTTGGGACGCGTTTCCTTGAACAGCGGGCAGGTTCTTGTCGAGGTTGATGTTCAGGACTGCATGCTTGGAGAGAGAGACCTTCAGCAGCTCGATCATCTCTTCGACCAGTCGCGACAGATCCACCAGCTCAATCAGGCCAGCTTGCTCCTGTCCCGCATAAATCAGCAACTCACGAACGATCTCGCCGCCGCGGATTACGGCAGTCTTGATTCTTTGGATTTCTTCAGCAGGAGACGAGCCCCCAGCCAATTCCTGTTCCACGAGTTCTGCCTGCCCGAGGATGGCGCCCAGCAAGTTGTTGAAGTCATGGGCGATGCCGCCGGCCAGAACTCCCAGACTTTCCAGCTTCTGTCTGGCGAAAGCTTGCTCCTGCGTACGCTTGAGATCGGTGATATCGACACAGGAAGCAATGTATCCTGCAAAAACGCCGTCCAATGTGAACCGGGGGACTCCGTCGCAAACAACAGATCGGTACTCTCCGTCTGCCCGGCGCAACCTATACTCAAGGTGGCATTTCCGGCGGACGTCAATAGACGCGATGTAGCTGGCCAAGCACGCATCCACGTCATCGGGATGCACACCATCGATCCAACCGTATCCGGCCTCTTGTTCCATGCTGCGCCCGGTAAAGTTCAGCCATCCAGCGTTGAAGAAGGTGGCCAGCTTGTCCGGGCCGGACATGCAGATCATCACGGGTGCCGTGTCCGCCATAATCCGGAAGCGCTCTTCGCTTTCACGTAGCTTAGATTCGGCTTGCTTGCGCTCGCTTATGTCCATATTCACGCCGATCGCGCGGGTCGGATTGCCCAGTGAATCCCGGAACACTTGCCCCTTGCCAAACAGCCAGTGAATTGTGCCGTCTGGCCAGACAACACGGAACTCAGTCATGAATTGTTCGGCACCCTCCAGCATACGATCCAGTTCTTCGCGCATCCGCGCTCGGTCCTCGGGATGAATCAGCCTTAGCCATTCCTCGAACGCGGGAGCGCGCTCGCTCGCTGGGAGCCCATATAAAGGACAGTGCCCGCTAGAACAATGGGTTTCGCCGGTTGCAGCGTCCCAGTCCCAAGTCCCGGTTCCACTTGCTTCTTGGGCGAGATCGAAGCGTTCCTGGCTCACTCGCAGGTTCTCCTCGGTCCGCTTACGTTCTGTGATATCGAGACTGACCCCCACCATGCGCTCCGGCCGGCCGTCTTCGCCTAGGATTACCTTCGCTTTTGAGAGTATCCAGCGTAGGCTGCCGTCGGGCCACAGCACGCGGAACTCGGCTTCCCATTCGTGCGTGCGCTCAACGCCATGCCTGGCTATTGCTGCCACGCGGTCGCGATCGTCCGGATGAATCAGCGTCATCCATTCTCCATAGGAGAGCGGAGGGGCCCCGAACGCGCTCCGATATTGCGGCGATAGCACAACTGCTCTGGCGCGGAGATCGCAATCCCACAACCCAACACCGGCACTCAGGGCGAGCTGAAGACGCCGCTCACTTTCGTTGAGAGCGTGCTCCGCCTGGATTCGTTCCGTGATATCCTCCACCACGCCAATGAAGTATTGCGGCAAGTGATGCTGATCCCGTACCAGCGATAAACACAAACGCCCGTAAACGATCGCGCCGTCCCTGCGGACATAACGCTTTTCGACAGACCACGACGAGATCTCGCCTGCCAGAAGGCGGCGGACTGCAGTGGACGACGCCTCGCGCTCGTCTGGATGCGTGATATCTAGAACGGTCCTTCCGAGCAGTTCGTCTTGGGAGTAGCCGACCATCTCGCAAAACCGCTTGTTCACCTGCAGCCAGGTCCCATCCAGGCTGGTCTGAGCGATCCCAACAGCCGCCTGAACGAAGGTGGCTCGGAATCGCTGCTCACTATCCCGAAGGGCGCTCTCTGCCTGAACTTTTTCGGTAATGTCCTCCACTACCGAAATGAAATATTTTGGTAGATTGTCGTGGTCCCGAACCAGCGCCCGATTGAGCCTCCCCCAGAAGATCGATCCGTCCTTTCGGATATAACGCTTTTCCATCGTGTCCGAAGAGATCTCACCGGCCAGAAGCTTGCGGCGCCCGGCCAGAACCTCATAAAAGTCTTCCGGCGGCGATAGCTCCTGCAACGTCTTAGTTCGAAGTTCGTCTTGGGAGTAGCCAAGCATTTGGCAGAACCGGTCGTTCACAAGCAGCCATTCACCATTGAGACCGACTTGGGCGATGCCGATAGCAGCCTGGTCGAAGATCGCCTGAAATTTCTCGTCGTTTTCGCGCTGGGCAGCGCGGTCGGGCTGACGTCCGGTTCCTTGTGCGCTCATGCCCATAGCCCCCCAGAGCAGCGACCGGGAGCGCCAGTCGCGCCCATAACGTGTTGATCTGGCGGCCGACGTTTCGAGTAATAGTTCTCGCCGCTCAGGAGCAGAGAACGGCTCACGCGCCGCACTCGGTGCTCCATCGGGACACTCATCCGAATGCTGCAGCATCCTCGAAATCGCTTCCGATACTGCCGTGATGCGTCAAAACCGCAGGGGTCATACCGAACCTTGGATTTCGCCATGCTAAGTCTAGGTAGTATACTCCCAGCGCGACCACTTTCTCGGCTTGCACGCCACCGGAAGCGTCGGGGAGATATCAGAAAGACTTGCACCTGCCGGCCCGGTGTCTGCTGAGGCCCACGCGGCCAACTTACTTGATAGAATTGTGGACCCAGAGGAGACCCACAGTGATCGAGCTAAAACGCCCTGACCATCTAACGAAAACAACGGTTCAGCAGTTTGTCACTTTTGTCAAGTTTCTGGCTGCTAACAATCTAATCGACCAGGCGCAGGATCATCTCCTAAGCAGAGGCATTACTCACATCTGGATGAGCCTGGAACCGATTAAGGAAGTGCAAAAGATGATCAAGTCCGACATCTCGCAGGGAATGCCCCTGAGCCACGATGCGGTGGTCATCGCCCACAGTAAGCATGCTCAGGATTTCGAGTCACCGGACAAAAAAGCCTAGTAGGTGGTGATTGGTGGAATCAAGCGGCGAACCCGCCGTCACTTGAAGTTCTCAACCAGCATCAGCTCGCTGGTCTGCCGTTCCTGCCGGGTGTAGAAAAGAAAGCGGCCGTCTGGCGAGACAGTGAGGGCCACACGCGAGGCCTCGCTTCGCCCATAGGGAACCGGCGTCTCAATGGTAGCGATGTGCTTGCGGGCACTCGTGCCAGGCCGGAAAGACTCGATGTTGGCCTCCGGCGTTTCCTGCCCCTGGTTGAATGTGCCCGCGATATAGTAAATCTCGTTGCCCACCAGGGTGTAGATGCTCCATCCGCTCCGGATGTCAAGAACGTGCTCTTCGTCCTGTCCCGTTACGGGCGTTCTCCAAAGGCTGACACAGTTCAGGTCCTTTCCGTAATAGAGGAACTTGCCGTCGGGTGATTCCATGGGCACAGATCCGCCGTGCCTGGTTACTTGGAGCCTCTGGTCGCCTTGCCTCGCGATCTTCCAGATCTGAGGAGCAGCTGGGTAACCCGAGACGAAATAGATCCACTTGCCATCGCGCGACCAGGAAGGCTGAAGGCCTTCCGTCAACAGTTGCGGCTGACCGCCGCTGACTGGCATCGTGTAAATTTCGTAGCGGTTGGTAGTGAAGGAGAAAACCTGGAACGCTACCTCATTGGACGCCGGAGACCACGCCGGATTTTGAACTACTGAAGAGAGGGGGAAGGAGGTCAACTGGGCGGCATCGGAGCCGTCCGCGTTCGCAAGCCAAATCTCCCAAGGCCCGGAACGATTCGATGCGAATGCAACCCTGCGGCCGTCGGAAGAAAACTGCGGAGTCTGCTCATCTCGTGAGGAACCGGCAAAGGGCAGGCTATTCGCGACATCCTTGGCCGCGCGCGTTAACGGAATCCGCCGGATGGTCTCGGCGCGCGTCTGCCTGACGTACATGAGCCGTCCCCCATGCCTGAAAAGCTGGGGATTGATCGCGTCTTCGCCAAACAGCGCTGTGGGTTGTGGCGTGGCCGGCTTTGAGACTGGAATTCTCCACAAAGCGAATTTTCCGGAACGATCCGACGAGAAGATGATGTCTCGCCCGTCGGGCGTGAAATCCAACCCCGCCAAAACATGGTTTTCGGCAGTCAACCGGATGGGGTTCCCCGATAGTCCAAGATCCTGGGTGAGGTGGGCCACGTAAACGTCGCCGGTGCCTGAGTTGGTGGTACGGCAAAAGGCCAGCGTTTTGCCGTCCGGGGAGAGGGACGGCATGGTATCTCCAAGCGAGCCTGGGGCAGCGCTAAACAGACTGCGCCGCTCACCCGTCTCGCTGGAGATCAGGCTCATCTCATAAGGCACATTCGAGTGAAGACTGGTAAGGCGCAATAATCCATTTTGAATCTCTTGACCAAGTGGTATACGGGCCCGGAAGTAGAGGATCGCCGGTCGCGTAGCCTTCCAGCAACTTCCGCTCCTGGCCGCCCAGTGCCGGAATCACGTACATCCCGTACTTTCCCGTTCCCAAGAGTCTTCCAAACGTGATCCACCGCCCATCCGGCGACCAACATGGGCTGAAGTCAATTGCCGGATCGGTGGTGAGCCGGAGCGGGGGCCCTGGGCCGATCAGTTTGACGTAAATGTCGAAGTTGTCTTCTTTTTCGCCGGTCCAATCGAACGCCACCTGATTCCCATCCGGCGAGAAACTAGGCTGATCCACGGCGCCGCGATAACTGGTGATCGGAACGGCACGCACGTTGGGGCTAATCGCGGCGGGAGATTGATGGAAGAACCGCATCCACGCTCCCAGGCCGGACAGAATGATGATCCCAAGCACAGCAGCCAGGGCGTATAGATTTGGCCCCGCTGATTTGGTTCGGCCGAGGAACGGCAAGGTGCCCGAATCAGATTGCTCTTTCAGCTCCTCTAGCGCTATCTTTACGTCCCCCATGTGCTGGAAGCGCCGGTTTGGATCTTTGCGCAGGCAGCGATTTAGTGTTGTTTCCAAGTCGCGCGGCAAGTCCGGTTTAATTCCGGTCACGGAAGCGGGCTGATCGTTCACAATCGCCGATAACGTGGAAGATCGCGACTCGCGCAGGAACGCCCGCTGGCCCGTCACCATCTCATAGAGAACCGCGCCGAACGAAAATATATCCGAACGCCCGTCCACCACTCTGCCTTCCGCCTGCTCCGGCGACATATACGCCACGGTCCCAACGATCTGTCCGCCTTGGGTCTTGGGCGTTGCTTCGATAACTTCGGTTTCTACCTCCTCCGGGTCGTCCGGGTTTGGACTATCCGATACGTTCTCCACCAGCTTGGCCAGCCCAAAATCGAGCACCTTGACCACTCCGTTCTCAGTCACCATCACGTTGCCTGGCTTGAGGTCGCGATGGATGATACCAGCCGTATGCGCCGCCGCGATGGCGCCCGCGATCTGCACGGAGTAGCTAAGAACGTCGGCGATCTTCAGGCCCTTCCGGCCGATCAAATCGCCTAGCGTCTTGCCCGGAACGTATTCCATCGCGATGAAATCCATTCCCTCGCAAGAATCGATTTCATAGACCGTGACAATGTTCGGATGGTTGAGCGCGGAAGCCGAGCGCGCTTCCTGGATGAACCGGAGTTTTCTGCCGGGCTTAGCCATTGCCTCTGCCGGCAGAATTTTGATGGCCACCATGCGGCCGAGGCGCGTGTCGCGAGCGCGATAGACAATACCCATCCCGCCTTCGCCAAGCTTATCCAGAATCTCGTAGTGAGAGATTGTGCTATTGACCATGGCACGAGCTAGCGTCCGAAACAAACGAATGCGGACTACCGGTGCTTGGTCCGATTCTAACTCCAATTGGGTGGGGCGTGAGGGCTCCTTAGTTTGAGGAAGACGCTGACGTGGCGCACGCACTCCTGCGAACACAAAGTTGCGAAAAGAAAGGCGTTCACACGAGTGTGAACGCGGCACGCTTAGGAGCGTGCGCCACGAGACATCTTCAACGGAGTGACCATGGGCTTAGGCGGAAGCGCCTGCTCCACGTGGGGCAGGCGCTTTCGCCTGCCAACTCTGTATGCAAGGACTAGCGTCTTGAACGGAGCGTGACATCAATGCACTTCGGGCGGACTGCGTCCACAGGCAGGACGAAGCTTCAATTCTGCGTCGGCGGACGATCCACTACCGCCGCCACAGGGACGATGCGCTGCTGAGCGCCGCCTTCCGGCGTGAAATTTACTTCGATTTCCTGTGGGGCGCATTCCGACGTTGGCTCGGTGCCGGCAATGAAGTAGGACATCGCGCCACCTGGGCACGCTAGGCCGGATGCCAGGTCCATTCCCACATCCACTAACCCAGCTGGCGGCGAGAATGGCTTGGCGCTGCGGTATTGCTTGTAGCGCGCGGCTTGCAGCATGAATTCGGTCCAGATGGGCAGCGCGGAACGGGCGCCTTCCAGCCCCAGTTCACTGTAGTCGTCGAACCCAACCCACACCACACACAATAGATTCGGGGTAAATCCAGCGAACCAGCCGTCGTGCGACGTACCGGTCTTCCCCGCTGCCGGCAGCCGGAAGCCGCGCGAGCGTACGCCGGCGGCCGTTCCACTGCGCATCACCTCTTGCAGCATGTCCAGCATCACAAACGCCACACGCGGATCCAGAACACGCTTGGTTTGTGGAGTGTGGCGATAAAGCCGAACGCCGTTCCGATCGTTGACTTCGGATAAGAACGTCGGTTGCACGCGGACGCCATCATTCGCAAACACCGTATACGCGCGCGCCAAATCCAGCGGCGTTTCCTGATAGGCTCCCAGTGCGGCGGCTGGAGTGGCGCCTACTTCGCTCAAACCGGCTTGCCTGGCCAACGCAGCCACCGTGTCGAACCCCACCATTTCGCCCACCTTCACCGTCGCGACGTTGAGTGAATGCGCCAGCGCCTGGCGAAATGTAACCACCCCACGAAATTCGCCTTTGAAATTGTTGGGGCTGTAAGTTTGATTCGCAAATTCAAACGTGGCCGGTGAATCATCCACCGTGGATGCCGGTGTGAATACCTGGGTTCCGCCCTGCACTGCCGTATTCAGCGCAGCCGCGTAGACGAAAGGCTTGAAGACAGATCCAGGCGGACGCTTCGAAAGTACCCGGTTGAGCTGGCTGATGGCATAATCGCGGCCGCCGCACAATGCTTTCACCTCACCGGTATGTGGATCAAGCGCAATCAGCGCGACTTGCGGCCTGGGCCCGGCTGGCTGTCCCTTCTTACGGCGCCCGTCCAGGATTTTGTCCACCAATCGCATCCCATCCGCGATGGACTGTTCGGCAGCTTGCTGCAGCCGGGGATCGAGCGTGGTGTAAATTTTCGCTGAGTCACTCGGACGCTCATCCAGTTCCTTTGCCGCCTGGTTGCCCGCGAGATCGAGAAAATAGGCGGCTTCGGCCAACTCGCCCGTTGCCGGATGCAGCCCGAGCGGAGATTGGACCGCTTGGGTCAACTGTGCTTTGGTAATGTACTTGTTTTCGTACATCAATGACAAAACCAGATTGCGCCGCTCCCATGCGCGCTCGGGATGATGAACCGGGTTCAAGTAGCTTGGGCGCTGGATCAGCCCGGCCAAAGTAGCTGACTCCGGAAGGTCCAGCTTGCGCATGTCTTTGTTGAAGTACACGCGCGCGGCTTCGCCAAAGCCGTTGACGCCGAACGTCCCCGCATTGCCTAGGTACACCAGATTGCAGTAATCTTCCAAAATCTGCTGCTTGCTGAGCTTATGTTCCAGGTGCAGCGTGATCAGGGCCTCGGTCAGCTTGCGCTTCCAACTTTTGTCGTGGTCGAGCCAAAGGTTGCGCGCGAGTTGCATGGATATGGTGGATGCGCCCTGCTCCTTGCGGTGATCCTTCACATCCACGTACGAGGCTTTGGCGATACGCAGGAAGTCCAGCCCGGAATGCTCGAAGAACCGCTTGTCTTCGACGGAAATAACAGCGTGGACCAGCACCGGGGGAATGTCCGGATACTTGACCATCCGCCGCTTGACGCGCCCTTCGTCCGACATGTTGATGATCGGCTGCGCGGGGATTTCAATCTGAGGAACGTTCTGATTCGTGCTCAGATCTGTAATGGAGGAGACCTGCCCATTCGTAACTTGGACCCCGGCCCGTTTCAGTGCGGAACTTTCGCTTCCCAAGACCGGATCTCCCACCGACACGATCTCTGGCGCCGACAGGTAAGTGAACGTATGTTGAAACGCCCCGGCCGCAAGCTGTTGATCCACGCGCCTCGCCAGCCGGAGGTAAGGAATCGCGACAGCGGTCAAAGAGACGGCCAGGAAAACGGCGCTGCCGCCGAGAAACCACTTGGCCCCACTGCCGAGCGGCGGAAGTTTCAGGGTTGGTTCAGCCGGCATTGGTTACAACGAGTGCACGCGGTCTTCCATCAAAATACAGCTTTGCGTCAACAGCTTAGAAGACCGATCGCCGGTCTGGGTGTCGATTTTACAAGAACGTTCGATGACATTCGGTACATCACGGTAACAACGTTTCTCACGGGAGCGTCCTACAGTCGTGAACAGAAACCTTTTTGCGGTCGGGCTCGTGATGTTGCTCTGCGGTCTCTCGATCGCGTGCACGCGGCGAGACAGTGAAGAGGCGAAGCGGAAATTACGCGAAACCCGGCAGGAATTGAAGCACGAAACTCGAGAAGCCGGGCAGAAGCTGAAGCAAGGTGCGCATGAGGCCGCCGCTGAGATACGCCACGACGCCCACGAAGCTTCACGCGAAATCAAGAAAGAAACTGGATCGAAGTAGGAGCTTTACCGCCGCCGTGCATCGCCATGAGTGGCGATGCGGCACGCAAGAGTGCGTCATGCCATATAGCTTTGCCAAAACTGGTGTGTGAGTGGGGCGGACCCCCTGGTCCGCAGCCGACGCCCCCGTCGGCTTGCTCGGCGGAAGAGCGGGTCCAGGGGGACCCGCGCGGACCAGGGGTCCGCCCTACTTCCTATTTACAAATATCCCGGCATCGCGAAAACTATAAGGCATCACGCAAAAGTGCGTGCGGTATGTGTGGCGCGTTCGCACTCCTGCGAACGCATTGGACTTCGATGATAAAGTCTTCTCGCCGATAGCCTACTAGGAAGCGATTGCTTCCTCCGGAGTTGGACTTTCAGCTTGCACGTCGGCCGCGGGAACCGGGACATCACGTTCCCAGGGAATATCCACCTGGCCGGCACCCACACTGCTGGACACCTTCAGGGTTGTCGAACCGGCTTCCGCGCTCGGCGGAAGCTGATAGCTGATTACACAGCCATTCATCAATAACGAATACGATTCTTCCAGCGCTTCCTGTAACTCGCCCATGGGAGCATCGCTAAAAGTACTTTCCGGCAGGGAAAGGCACATCGTGCGGAATGCCGGGCAGGCGGAGGCGATACCGGGAGCGAAAGCGTGAAGCATGATCCGCTCCTTCGCGAACAGTGTTTTGAGAATGGCCAGCCGGTCCTGATCTTCGAGCAAGGCGGAGGAGTTTTCATGCAGGAAAAGGAACAAATGCCGCTTCCCGGAGTTTTTGGCCATGGCATCACATTGGCGTTGGATGCCCGCAAAGACGTCCGCCGCGGCTCTTTCCCGGGATACTTCTGTAGAGATCGCTTTGCTCAAGATGTCGGGCGAAGCAATGAAGCAATGCCGCATCTTAATTTCTTGGGTAGCGATAGCGTCATCGTAGGGGAGAAACGATTGCTCCTTGGTTGCCTTCTCTTCCTCTTTGGGTGGTTCCAAAGAATAACGGTCGATTCGCCACAGGTCCTGAGGACGCTTCGCGGCGCTGCAGCGAGTGAGGGCAGGCGTCAAGGCTTGGCCGAGGGGATCGGAATTGGAGGTAAATCTGGGTACGACAAAGCCGACCGCCAGGGCCGCGGTTGTTGCGGAAAGTTTCACTTCGTAGTCTTCTATCAGCCCGCTGCCTTCCCAAATCGCGAATTCCAGCGGCGTGAGAGCGCCAAGATCCCGTGGAGGCTCGGAAGATAGCACCAAGGCGCAGCGCCGTTTGCCGTCCGCGCGGATGCGGGCATGGGAGACCTGGAATCGTATTGTGCCTGCTTCCGCGTTGATTTTCTCCTGGCGCCGAATGCAGCCCATGGCGCGCGTCACTGCCAGACGGACTTTTCCATCCGACGATTTGAACTGCTCCATAAGAAATGGCAAGAAACGCGGGTCTTGGGTTTCGCCGATGGCCCAGAGAGCTGATATCCGGAAAGCCGGAGCCTCTCGCTGCAGAACCATATCCATGAACAACCGGACCGCTTTTATATCCGCGATGCGATAGAGACCCAATATTGCGTTCGCAGCCACCCGATTATATTTGGATTTGCAAGCGGTGAGCAGCAGCGCTCGCGAGTCCGCTGGTTCGAGCGCCCAAAGCGCTTCCACTGCGCTGGCCTGAACGTGCGAGTCGCGATCCATAAAACGCCGCCCGATCCAAGCCGCATTCTTTGAGCTGCGGCCGATCACCAGAGCTGCCTTGGATCGCACCAGGCGGTCCGGATGCGCCATCAGCTCCAACTGAAATGAGTTCCAGAAGGCCGGCGGCGCAATTACCGCCAACAGTTCCAGCAGCCTTAGGATTCGATTGCTGGTTTCCGGGCAGGAATGGTCTTGCAATGCCTTGTTGAGTGCCAATTCCAACATCGGCTGCAGATTGGTTCCCGTGGTGTTCACAGTCTGAATTGCGGCCATCGCTTCCCGTAAGCCCGCCGTCCGAGGATCCAGCAAGATAGCTGGCAGCATCTTCGCCTTCATCAACAAATGCACCAGATATCGGGACCCTGACGACACTTGGCATTTTGCCAGTACCTCGATTGCCGACGTTCCGAAGGCCTTCGGATCCGAAATCAGCAATTGAGAAAGCGACTGCTTTCCCACCGTATCTTTTTCGGAGAAAGATTCGAGTAGCGTGGCCATCTCTTGTGTGAAAGAGTCCTCCAGCGCTGCTTCTTTACCCATGGCATCTCCCGCGTTCCTTATCGACACGGCTGGGTTTTCCTTTGCCCAGGTCAATATTTCCGACAGATGGCGCCTGTCACCCCAAGTAACAGGACCCTAAGTAACTGATTTATAAGGACAATCAGAACGGCAAACCAGATGCACCCCTTCTTCTAAAGGAGCTATCCCATGAAAGCCCTGGTCTTCGAAGGTGTAGTTTTGCTGGCGGTATTCGGAGGGCCGATCTGGTGCCAGCCATCGCCGGACCCTCAGCCCATCTACCGCGTCACGGTGGTTTCTCGCACGCTTCCAGCGGTGAATTATGAACATCGCGGGGGGCCCACGATGATCGACTTTCAGGGCACCGTTCTGCTTCCCAGAGCGAAAGGCTCAGCAGTAGTGGAGAGCAAGCGTGGCCGCGTGGTGATCGACGCGAAATTTGAGCATCTGGAACCGCCTACGCGTTTCGGCCGCGAATACTTGACCTATGTTTTGTGGGCGATTAGTCCGGAAGGCCGTCCCAGAAATCTTGGAGAGCTGCTGGTGGGGTCTTCCGATAAAGCCAAGACCATGGTTACTTCGGATCTGCAAGCGTTGGGGCTGATGGTAACCGCAGAGCCGTATTACGCCGTAACGGCTCCAAGCGACGTGGTGGTGTTGGAAAACGTGATTCGTCCGGATACCGTTGGACGCGTCGAACCTGTGCTGGCGAAATATGAGCTGCTTCCGCGCGGCCAATACACTATGACCGTGAATCCGGGCCGGCTGCGAACTGTGGAAGCGGCGCAGGAAAAACTCCCCTACGATCGGTACGAAGCGGTGCTGGAACTTTACCAGGCCCAGAATGCGATTCAGATCGCCCGATCCGTGGGAGCGGATCAATATGCCGCGGATACCATTGGCAAGGCCGATTCTCTTCTGGCTGACGCCGAGGACATGGAGCATCACAAGCAGGATACGCATAGGATTGTGTCGCGGGCGCGCGAAGCGGCGCAGATGGCGGAGGACGCACGAACCATCGCGGGGAAGCGTAGCGCGGAAGACCGCGTTTCCGGTGAGCGTGAGCGGCGGTTGGAGGAAGGCCGGGCGAGAGAAAGAGCTGAGGCTGCCGTGCGAGCGCAACAACAGGAACGAGCCCAAGTGGAAACACGTATAGAAACTCGCCCGGCGCCCCCGCCTCCCATCGAGGCTGCACCCGTGCCCGTGGTCGCGCCGCAAATCACCGGCACCCAACGGCAAGCTCGCGCGGAATTACTGGAGCGATTGAACGGTGTCTTCACCGCAAGGGACACTCCACGCGGTTTAGTGGTCACGCTGCCGGATTCGTGCTTTGAATCCGGCGCCAGTCTCAGGAGAAACTCATCCGAGCGACTCGGATTGATCGCAAGCATGCTCGTGCGCCGAGGCGACTTAACGGTGTACGTGGAAGGATTCACCGATGACCGGGGAAGCGATCGCGAGCAGCGCGAAGTTTCCGATCGCCGTGCCCGCGAAGTCCGGGCCACGCTGGTGGGCAACGGCCTGGCGCCGATCTCTGTCCAGGCCGTCGGTTTTGGCGGCACAAGGCCCCTGGTGTCGAACGCGAGTGCGAGCGGGCGCGAACAAAACCGTCGCGTGGAGATCGTGATCTCCGGGCCAGGAATCGGCGGCATGGCTCTATGGGACCGGACCTATTCGTTGTCCTCGCGGCCTTAATTTATTGGCCGCGAATGCACGCAAATAAGAAGACGTCTTATTCGCGTTTATTTGCGTTCATTCGCGGCCAAAAAGAAGTCGTTCTTATTCGGTCTCCAGCAGAGCAACCGGACAATGGGCAAACGCCTGCACTAGCGGGATCGCCGCACCATCTTCGCGCTGCTCAATCGATATTTTGTTGCCGGTGAGCGCATCCCGGAAACTGGCTGGCTTAATCTTGCGTGGCAATATCAGAGCCGTGTCGCCCCAAACGTCGCCGGTTGGCACGGGATGCGCAGGGAACAGGCGCAGAAAGAATCTTCCGGCCAACGCGATTACGGTCTTGCGTCCGAGACTGCGGGCGAATCCCACCACATGATTCGCGCGGGTTCCAGTGGCAGCCAATGCGGTATAGGAACCCTGGGCAAACAAAGCACGCTGCGCCCTGCGTAATCCTAACGCCACGCTGGTGGTGTAAAGTTTTATGGCGCCGTCCCATGGATTCGAAGCCAAACCATCCACCAAAGCTGCCCGATCCTGCCCAGCCTGCTCGCGCATCATCCCCAGCATCTGGCGGCGTAATTCAAAATCCACCGGACGGCGGTTATCCGGATCCACCAGATCGAAGCACCACAATTCATTTCCCTGGTAGAAATCGGGCACGCCTGGCGAGGCGATTTTCAATAGTACCTGAGCAACGGAATTCCAAATACCGGCCTTCGCGATGGGCGCTTGGAATTGCTGGAAATCGTCGAGAAACGCATTACCAGCCGAGGCACCCAGAATGTTTTTGACGAACTGCTGTACAGCTTGATCGTATTCCACGTTGGGGCTGATCCAACTGGTATGGACCTTGGCCTCATGCAACGCCTTTTCCATGTACTGCTGAATGCGCTGTATATATCCGCCATGCTCGTCGGAGTTCATCGGCAGCAGCGGCCAGGTCCCCACCAGAGTCTGATAGAGAAGATACTCTTCGTTGGGTCCGGGCGCCGGCAGGTCGCCCGCCTTCGTTTTCCAGCGCTGATTCATCTCTTGCCAGCGGCGGATCGCGCGATACCATTCCCCCGGCATCTCAGAGAGCACATTGATGCGCGCGCGAACATCTTCTCCGCGCTTCGTGTCGTGCGTGGATGTCGCGCTCATGCTGTTGGGCCACAGCTCGCGGCGGATCAGGTTTTTCCGGTGGAAGGCGCTCACTGAAGTTCCGAACCGCTCCGGGCTGCCCCCCACTTCGTTCAGCGAAGCCAGCGGATAGTAACGATAGAAAGCGGTATCTTCCACGCCCTTGGCCATCACCGGCGAAGTCAACTGCTGAAATCGCATGGCGACGGAATGCCGTTCGGCGCGCTGCGCGTCGTCCAGCCCCTCGGGATGTTCCAACAGCAACAGGCTTTGAATAAAATCGAAAACCGATTCGTTGACAGCCGGATTGCGGCGCTTGGCCTCGCGAATCGCAATGTTGATCTGGCGGCGATCGTCCGGGTCCGCTTCTTTGTCGTCCGCTCGAATGTAGGTTCTATAAACGGGGAACGTGGCAATCACTTCGCGCAGCGCGTCGCGCAGATTCTCCAGCGTGAAGTCGCGGGACCAGCGGTGCTGCTCGGAGATTCCATCCAACTTCTGCGCCAGAACGTTCAACTCGCTCGACATGGCTACTTGCAGGATCAGCCGCTTCGTATCGCAGACCAAATCGGCGAAGTCGGGCGTGCGGCCGGTAAAGCGTTCGTAAAGCTGCTGAAAGGCTTTCTCCTTCGAGTGATCGACGAAAAGACCGTTCAGCCGATTCAGAAAACCGTACCCGGTGGTGCCTTCCACCGCCCAGGAAGCGCGCAGCGGCTCATTTCCAACCAAGATTTTTTCCGCGGCGATATAGAACGTTCGCTCCACGCCGTTCGGTTGGCCATTGCCATTTCGTTTAGCCAATCCGCTCTGCGTTTTGGCCGCGTCCTGCAAATAGCGGAAGTATTTTTCCGGCTCGAACAGTCCGTCCGGATGGTCGACGCGTAAGCCGGTGACATGGCCCTGACTCACCAAATCGAAAATGAGGGCGTGAACTGGAGCGAAAACCTCCGGATCTTCCACGCGTATCGCAGCCAGTTCGTTGATATCGAAAAATCTGCGGTAGTTGATTTCATCCGTCGCCACGCGCCAGAAGCTTAGGCGATAGGCTTCGCTGTCCAGCAATCTTTCCAGCCGATCGAAGCTCGGTGGATTGCCGCGCTCGCCATTCATTTCCACCAGCGTGGCCTGAAGCGCCTCAGCCGCCTCCGGGCTGGCGGCGAAAAGAGTGGAAAGCCGTTTTTTCGCGATCTCTTTTTCGCGTTGCCGCTCGCGAATCCGGGCGTCGTCGGTTTCGCTGTTGTCCGCGAGATGGCTCAATGCGGTAACGATGCTTTCGAGCTCGGCCACATTTTCGTGCGCCGGATCCAGCTTGTCTCTGAGCTTGGCCGCCGCCGGCTCCAGGATCATGGTCCAGGTGCGCGGCGCGAGCGGCAGCGGGGTTTCGTAGAACGCCACCTTGAGCTCCTCGTCCTGATAAACGACGCGAATCTCCTGATTCTCTAGCGCGCGGCCGTATTGATCGCCCAACACAGGCAGCAAAACTTTATTCGCCAGTTCGGCCTTGGGAGGATGCCATTCGATATCGAAAACGCGAGCGAAGGGACTGCTGGGGCCGTTCTCGAGCACATCCCACCACCACTGATTGGAGGGGTGAGAAATGCACATATGATTCGGCACCACATCGACAATCAAACCCATGCCGCGCTGCTGCAGCCTTTCCGAGAGTTTGAGGAACGACGGCTCGTCGCCGATCTCGGGATTGAAGCGGCTGTGATCGGTGACGTCGTAGCCGTGCAAGCTGCCCGGCCGGGCCATCAGAAAGGGCGAGGCGTAGAGATCGGAAATCCCGAGCTCATCCAGATAATCCACAATTTCAGTGGCTTGCTGGAACGTGAAGGACCGGTTGAATTGGAGCCGGTAAGTAGCCGCGGGTGTGTAAACAGGTTCAGTTTTCCTGCGCTGCATCCCTAGTTGGACTCCACCGTACGAATAAGATTACTACGGTAAGAGGGTGCTACCGAACCGCGACCGCGAGGGAGCGCTACCACGAACGCCGCACTTTTGCTCACGCTCCCTTGAAGACGCTGGCCAACGGCACCGACTCCCTCACGGTCGCGGCTCGGCAACGGGGTGCCTCATTCCGAGCCGCGAGCGTGAGCGACCGGTGCTTCTGCTCTCAAGCGTCTGCATCCCCTTTGGTGGGCCGCAAGCCCATGGTCACTCCCTCAGCGATTAGCGAATCGTCGGGCGTCCGGCGTGCGTCCAACCTTTGGAGGGCATTCCGATGAAACGCACTTTGTGCGCCGTGCTGATCGCTGCCTGCACACTGCTTGCGCAGGACCACCCCACGCGGGTTGTGGTTACCGTCGAGGCGTCGAAGGACGCCACGCCGCCGAGCCTTACCAAGGACGACGTCATGGTCTACCTGGATAACCAGCGCATGCGCGTCACCGACTGGACGCCGATTCAGGACGACCCCGCCGGCCTGGAACTTTGGCTGCTCATCGATGACGGCGCGGATTCCGCGCTCGGCACTGAATTCGAAGAACTCCACAAATTTGTGCTGGAGCAACCGGCTACCACAAAGGTCGGCATCGGCTATTTGCGAAACGGATCTGTGGACGCGCTGCAGAAACCCACGACGGATCACGCCGCGGCGGCCAAAGCGATCCGCTTGCCGCTCGGACAACCCGGCGCCTCCGCGAGCCCGTACTTAGCCTTGACCGACTTGATCAAGAAATGGCCAGTCGGCCAGCAGGCGCGTGAAGTGGTGATGATTACGAGCGGCGTGGATCCCGACAACGGGCCGGGTCCATCGAATCTTTATCTGGATCAAGCCATCGCCGCAGCGCAGCGCGCTGGCGTGGTTGTGAACGCCATCTACTTCCAAAGCGCCGGCCACTTCGGGCATAGCCGTTGGCAGATCAACTGGGGCCAGAATTATCTCTCGCAGCTCACGGAAGAGACGGGCGGCGAATTTTTCTGGCTGGGAGATTCCAATCCCGTATCCTTCGCTCCCTACTTCAAGGAACTGAATCAGCACTTCAACAATCAGCACCTGCTCACGTTCGTGGCACAAGGGAAGCCCGGTCAGGCGCGGTTGAAACTGAAAACCGAAGTTCCGCATGTTACGCTGCTGGGTCCTTCGAATATAAACGTGCGGCCTTAACCTTCGGACATCGCCGCGCCGCGTTCAATTAAACTGAGAACGGTTTCTTCGGAGAGGCCGACGCTCTTCAGCACTTCCATGGTGTGCTCGCCCACCTTGGGCGCCAGTTTGGGTTTTACCTTCTCCACGCCTTCGACGGTCAGCGGATTCGCCACCGTTCGCAAGCCCGGCTCGATCTCCACGAACACGCCGTTTGCTTCCATCTGCGGATCGCGTGAGGCTTGTTGGGTACTCGGCACCGGGCCCCAGATGACGTCATTCAACCGCAGGATCTCTTTCCACTCCGCCATCGTTTTCGCGCCGACGGAAGCATCGATGATGGCCACCAGTTCCGGACCGTTGGCGCGTCGAAGTTCGGGAGTGCGGAAGCGCGGATCGTCAATCAATTCCGGATGATCCAGGGCGCGGCAAAGGCTGGGCCAGTCCTTCTTCGGATCGAGACAACAAGTAAGGAAGCGCTCTTTGTCGCTGGTCACGTAATGATTGACGATGGGGTTCACGGTGGCGGCGCGCGTCCATTTCGGCACGAATTCCGCGCCTACCAACGCCGCCTGAATGCCGCAGGCGTTGGACCACGCCCCGTTCGCCATCAGCGATGTAGTGAGGTTCATGCCTTGGCCGGTGATCTGGCGGCGATAGAGCCCCAGCATGATTCCGCCGAACAAAGCCATCGCAGTGGGATGATCGCCGAACCCTGCCACGGATTGCGCGGGCTCCGCGTCGGCATTGTGCATGGCCTGCATCAAGCCGGACCTGGCCCAATACGCCGTGAGATCGTAACCCGGCTGCTCCGAATCCGCGCCCGTTTCCCCGTAACCTGTGAGATGCGCGTAGATCAGGCGCGGGTTTTGCCGCTCCAGATCTTCGTAGCGCAGTCGGAATTTTTCCAGCAGCGGCCCTTGATAATTTGTGATGAACACGTCGGCGGTTCGAACGATTGCAAGCAGCGCTTCGCGAGCGCCGTCGTCGCTCAGATTGAGCGCGACGCTCCTCTTATTGCGGCCTTCCAGAATCCAACAGTAGAAGAGCGGCGAAACCGGCATGCCCGGAACGAGCGAAAGATACCGGTACGGATCGCCATAGGGCGGCCGCTCGATCTTGATGACGTCAGCGCCGAAATCCGACAGGACCACCGCCGCGGCGGGGCCGGCAATGTACGTTCCGCAATCCACCACGCGAATGCCAGCAAGAATGCCGTTCTCCACTAGCTGCCCTTTGCTGATTTACGGAAAATGAGGATGTGCTGGCGCGGTAGTTTTTCAATCACTTGATCCAGTTTGTAGCCTTCCGCTTCCACTTCGGCTTTCACTTCCGCAACACTCATCTTGTGCTCGATACGAATCGGGACTGCCGGGTCTTCCTTGCGATACTCCAGCAGCACTAACCGGCCGTCCGGTTTTAAAGACTCGCGAATTCGATCCAACATGGCCTGCGGTTGGGAAAACTCATGGTAGACATCCACTAACAGCACCAGATCCATGGCGTTCGGCGGCAGATTGGGATCGGATTCGGTGCCTTGCACAGTCTCCACGTTCGTCAGTTTCTCGCGCTGGCTTTTGGCGCGCAACTTCTGCAGCATTTCCGGCTGCAGATCGTTCGCGTACACTTTGCCGGATGGTCCAACGCGCCGAGCCATCCGGAGCGACATGTATCCAGTGCCCGCGCCGACGTCGGCCACTGTCATGCCGGCTCGAAGTCCCAACGCATCCAGCGCAAGATCCGGCGCCTCCTCGGATTCTCGCTCGGGGCGATCCAGCCACCCCGCGCCGCCCGCGCCCATCACCGGGGCAATCTGCCGACCGGTGAGCGGATGTGTGGCCTGGGCGAAAAGTAACTGGCCCAGCAGCAATAAAATCAGGATCAACGGCACTCGTTCCAATGTGCGTCAATCCCGCCCCGAAGTCAACGATTAGAATAAGAAGTGAAGGTCAATGAAACCGCTTCTGGCAATTTTCCCTGCAGTTCTATGGATGAGCGCGCTGTTGTGCAATGCCGCACCGGCCGAGAAAAAACTCGCGCTACTCCGGTTGGTTTTTGCGCAAACCGAAGACGGACCGGCCCTCGCCTCCAGCTACCAGTTCCTGGCGGGCGAATCCGTTTTCTTCAGTTGCCTGGTGGATGGCTACAGCAAGTCGGACAAGCAGGAAATTTTCCTCACTTATCAAATCCAAGCCAAAGACGGGCGCGGCATACTGCTGCAGCCGGTTATGAACAACAAGGTAGAAGCCACCCTCGCCCCGGAAGATAAGGATTGGAAGCCGAAGCTGCGCGAGACCATCGTGATTCCTCCGCTGGCGGATTCCGGCCAGTATCAGGTGCTGGTGAATGTTGTCGACGAACGTAACAAAGCCACTGTCGAAGGGCACGCAACTTTTGAAGTAAAAGGCCGCGACGTTCCGGCTAGCGATACTTTAGTCGCGCGCGATTTCCGGTTCCTGCGAAGCGAGGAAGATACCAAACCGTTGCAGGTTGCCGCGTATCGTCCGGGGGATTCGTTGTGGGCGCGCTTTATAATGACCGGCTACAAGATAGGCGAGAAGAATCAGTTCGACATTGAATATGGGCTAACGGTCTTGCGGTCGGACGGAACCGAGGCATATGCGGAACCGCACGCCGCCGCGCAGAAGGATCAGCCGTTTTATCCGCAGCGCTATCAGCCCGGAGTGCTCAACCTCAATTTCCCGAAGGATCAGGCACACGGCGAGTACACCATCGTGCTCACGGTGCGCGACAATCTGGGCGGCCAGACCTTTGAAGCGCGCCAAAAATTCTCCGTAGAGTAAACTTTCTCGGGGGCTCACGACGCTCTTACCGAACCGCGACCGCAAGGGAGCGCTACCACGACAGGAGCATGCGTTACGCTCCGTTGAGGACGTAAGTGGGGCGGACCCCCTGGTCCGCAGCCGACGCCCTCGTCGGCTGGTGAGGAAATCGACGATGCCCGAAGAGCGGGTACCAGGGGGTCCGCCCCACTTGGCGTCTTCATCACCTTCGGTGGGCCAGCAGGCCCATGGTTACTCCCTTGCGGTCGCGGTTCGGTAACACCATTTCCGATCATAAGCGACCGGTGCCTTTTTAACTCCCCCGAACGGCCGCCCTCGCCCGCCCATTCAACCCAGGAGTCCGAAGGAATTTACTGTACCGCTCGAACTCCACCCGCGGCCCCTTCCACTCCAGCTCATCCACAGTTTCAAAAACCGGCACATCCAGCCTCAGTGTCGCGAGCACCCGATACAAAAGAGCATTGTTCCATTCCTCGAACAGCACCCCCGCCAGCCGTTGCGCGCCGCGGATCGACGCCGGCCACTGCCGCCAATCCTTCGGAATGTCTTCAAAGTGCGGATATTGCGCAAGCGTCACAGAAGCCGCTTTCGGTCCCCACCCCGCCAATCCGGGAAAACCATCCGCGCTATCGCCGACCATGGCCAGATAATCCGGAATGGATTCCGGCTTCACTCCCCACTTCGTTATCACCGCGGCTTCATCGCGCAAAATGTTGCGCATCCGATCCAACTGAACCACCCGCGTACCCGAGACGCATTGCGCGAGATCCTTGTCGGGCGTGCAGATGAACACCTGCCTGACCCGATCGTCGAGAGCCGCTTTGACAGCCGCCGAGGCGAGCGCATCATCCGCCTCATACTCCACCATCGGCCAAACTTTCACTCCCATGGCATCCAGCGCTTCTTCCAGCACCGGAAACTGCGCAAGCAAAGGCTCCGGCACACCTTCGCTGGTTTTGTATCCGGCATAGAGCTGGTTGCGGAAGGATTCCACGACGTGATCGGTCGCCACGCCGACGTGCGTGGCCCCTCCCTCGATCAATCCAAGCACCGACATCAGAACTCCACGCACCGCTCCGACCTCTTTGCCATTCGCGTCCTTGGCCGGCGGCACGGCGAAGAAGTGGCGGAACAGTTCGTAGGTCCCGTCTATCAGATGGATGTCCATTGCTTTAGTCAATCTTCCGGCTGCGCAGCCACAATTTCAGCATGGAGCCGAATGTCTTCAATGGACTCGGCTCCAGTCACCCCTAGGAAAGTCACGTCAAAACCAGGTGCACACTCCTACTCTTCATTCTCAACCGCCGGCACCCGGAGAGCAATTCCACCTGCGCGGACTACCTTCTGGACATGGCTATATTCCGAACCCGAAGTGTGGCCCTTGCGTTTCACACGCGGCAACAGTCTCCCGGCGACAAACACCCAAGCCTCTTTAAAGGTCACAAATTTGTTACCATATCAAAGGGCTCAAAGTGATTGAGCTTCGAGGCTATATCGACGAGCGCGGCAAGAAACGTTTTGCCGACTGGATTGAACAACTGGAACATGTAGCTGCGGCAAGAGTAACCGTGGCACTGGCTCGCTTGGAGCAGGGAAAGGATGGCGAGAAGCTGGTGATTCTGCTTGGCGGGGGAACAAAAAAAAGCCAGCAGCAAGACAACGCCGACGCCATAAAGTGTTGGGCGGCGTACAGACAGAGAAAGAAACAGGAAACCTAATAATGCCTCTCACGCACGATTTCAAGGAAACCATCCGCGCCCGCGCACAACGCGACTCCGCCTTTCGCCTGGCGCTCCTACGCGAGTCCGTTGAGTGCATCCTAAATGGTGATCTCGAAACCGGAAAACTGGTTTTGCGCGACTATGTGAATGCGACGGTGGGTTTCCGGAATTTGGAAAAGCACACGCGGATTCCCATTAAAAGCCTGATGCGGATGCTTGGCCCCAAGGGAAGTCCATCAGTGGCTAACTTTACAAGCATCCTTACGGCCCTCCAGAAAAACGAGGGCGTTCATTTCAAGCTCTCGTTGCGACGGTAGACTCCCTCGTGTAGTCGACCGGTGAGAGAGCAATTCCGCCCGCCGCCCACTACCTCTGGGACATGGCCCTGTTCCGAACTCGCAGTGCGGCTGTTTTTGGCATCGAGGCCCACCTCATCGATGTGGAAGTCGACATGTATTCCGGCGGAAGCGCCCGCGATTTCATCACTGTCGGTATGCCGGACACAGCGGTGCGCGAGAGCCGGGAAAGGATCAAATCAGCGCTGATCAATTCCGGATTTGGGTATCCGAACAAGTCCGTCACCATCAACCTGGCGCCCGCCAACATCCGCAAGGAAGGCGCGGGATTCGATCTGCCTATGGCCCTCGGAATCCTGGGCGCGATGGGGACCGTTGAAGCCTCGGATCAGCATCTGCTGGTCGGCGAGCTCTCGCTCGACGGCACCTTGCGCCCGGTACGAGGTGTTTTGTCCATGGCCGTTTGCGCGCGCAGCCGCGGGATCCAAAATCTACTGGTGCCTGCGGACAATGCAGCCGAAGCGGCAGTTACAGAAGGCGTCCGAGTATTCGGCCTGAGGCATCTGTCGGAAGTAGTCGCGTGTTTGAACCAGCCGGACCAGTTTCAGCCGGCGTCGTCGGCCAGCGCCACTGGGCTCCCGATCGACCAGTCCTTCCCGGATTTCTGCGAAGTACGCGGCCAGACCACGGCCAAACGCGCGCTTGAGGTGGCGGCAGCGGGCGGACACAATCTGCTGATGATTGGACCTCCCGGCTCCGGGAAGACCATGCTCGCAAAGCGATTCGCCGGCATTCTTCCGCCGCTCACCTTTCAGGAAGCCATCCAGACCACGCAAGTCCACAGCGTCGCGGGCCTGCTTCCGCGCGGCGTGGGACTTCTCGCGCAGCGGCCCTTTCGCTCGCCGCATCATACGGTGTCGGATGCCGGCTTGATCGGAGGCGGTTCGGGTACGCCGCGCCCTGGCGAAGTCAGCCTGGCGCACAACGGCGTGCTGTTTCTCGACGAGCTGCCCGAGTTCCCGCGCAATGTTCTCGAAATGTTGCGGCAGCCGCTGGAGGAATCTTCTGTTACGTTAGCCAGAACCAACATGACGCTCTCGTTTCCGTCGGATTTCATTTTGATTGGCGCGATGAATCCATGCCCTTGCGGCTACTTCTCAGATCCCACGCGCGAATGCCGCTGCACCGGCGCCATCATCCAGCGTTATTTGAGCAAAGTAAGCGGACCGCTGCTCGACCGCATCGATATGCATATCGAAGTTCCGGCAGTGGCGTACAAAGAACTGCGCGGCAAAGACACCGGCGTGAGTTCGGCCGAAATGCGCGATCGTGTGGCAGCCGCGCGCGCCATCCAGCACCGGCGCGGGTTCTACAACGCCCGCATCCCATCGCGCCAGTTGCGCAAACTCTGCGCGCTCGACGAAGCCGGCGAACGCACGCTCGAAATGGCAGTCCGCCGCATGGGACTCAGCGCCCGCGCGCACGACCGGATTCTCAAAGTCGCACGCACCATCGCCGATCTCAGCGCCTCAGAGTCGGTCACGGCGAAACATCTGGCTGAGGCCGTGCAGTATCGGAGCCTGGATCGCAGCTACTGGAATTAAGCCCAGAGTCTCATGGCCCAGCCGCTGGAAGCTTCAGTGGCTGCTTCGCCGGCGCATTTCAGTTCGCGATAATGGCATAGGGAGCGATCCCAGTACAAGGAGAAAAGTTTCGGTGTTTTCAAATGGCTCCATCACGACCGGAAGTATGGCGGCACCGGTATCGGGCTGGCTATTTACCAAAGGGCGGTTGAGCGCTATGGCGGAAGAATCCGGGTTGAATCCGAACCGGGAAAAGGAGGAGCCTTCCAGTTCACCGTCCCGCAATACCCCCAGCGAATCCGTACCGCCGCGCCTGAATCTTCTGCTGGCTGAGGACAACCCGCCGGACACTCTATTAGTCCGCGAGGCCATTCGACTGGAGAATTTGCCCATCGACCTGCATGTCGCCTCCGATGGGCAGCGAGCCATCGCTTTTATCGATCAGTCGGACAAAGACCCGAATGCACCCTGCCCGCACGTTCTGCTTCTTGATATCAACCTTCCGAAAGCCGACGGCTTCGAGGTGCTCCGACGCCTGCGTGAGAGCGAACGTTGCGGAAACGTTCCCGTGCTCATGATCAGTTCTTCCGATTCCCCATCGGATAGAAACCAAGCCGCCGAATTGGGCGCGGGTTATTTCCGGAAACCGCCCAACTACGATGAATTCTTGAAGCTGGGCGCAGTGTTGAAAAAACTGCTCAAGGACAACGGCATGCTCTAGCGTGTTCCGAACCGCGTTACCGACCCGCGACCGTGAGTACCTACATCGTAGGATTCTTGCCATTTCTGGCAGAATATTTTTGGTGGCACGCATTTCGCCCAATGTTTACAGCCCGTCGGACGGGATTCGGAAAATTTGCGACAAGCGGCCGCTTACACTGGCGGCTGGGAACGAACGGAACGAACCTTCTACCGAACCGCGACCGCGAGGGAGCGCTACCACGAGCGCCGCTGTATTGCGTTACGCTTCCTTGCGGTCGCGGCTCGGTTTTGGTTCCGGCTCTGCCGGGTTAGGGAGTCGGTGCGCCTTTTGTATTTTTCACTGTGCCAAGGGCGCCGAAAAACAAAAAGTGGATCCCTCGCCGGGCGCCGATTTCTCCAACCAAATGCGGCCCCCATACTGCTGAACCAACCTTTGACAAATAGCCAATCCGATCCCGTTGCCCGGATACTCCCTGCCGTGCAGCCGCTGGAACGGTGCGAAGATTTGCTCCTTGTACTCCCGCGAAATTCCCAAACCATTGTCAGTCACCGAAAAAACGCACCAGCCCCGTTCGGTCTGCGCCGAGACTTGAATCCGCGGAGCCGCACCGCTTCTGTATTTAATGCTGTTGCTGATCAAATTCTGGAACAGTTGCGCCAGCGAGCTTCTGTGGATGGCAACCGAAGGCAAAGAGCCCGCTACCGTCACCAACGCACCCGCGTTGTTGATCTGGCCGGTCAAACCGTCCAGCACTTCCGCCAACACGCCCGATGCGTCCACGCCCGGCGCCGGGCCTTCTTCGGTTTTAGCCGCGTTCCGATACAGCAGCAGATCGTCGATCAATGTATTCATTCGCCGTGCGGCCCCGAGTATTGTATTCAGCCGAGTTTCGCGATCCGCAGGCAACTGCCCTGTCATCTCCCTCTGCATCAACTCCGCGAACAGCGTGATGGTGCGCAGCGGTTCCTTCAGATCATGGCTCGCCGAATACGCGAACACCTCCAGCTCGTTATTGGCGCGCATCAGGTCTGTGTTCGAGCGCCTGAGTTCTTCCTGCGCCACCTGAGCCTGTTCCAAAAGCCGCACGTTCTCCCTTGCTATCGCGGCTTGGGCCCTTTCGGCGGTTCTGGCGCGAGCCAGGGTCCGGTGCTGAAAGTCAATGAGGAAACTTACCGTCAGACTGGAAATCGCGAATCCGATCACGGTAGCCTGTTCCGAGCGTCCCCAGAGGGACACCGTGCTTTCCCCGTGTTTCAGAATATAATGCGAGCCGGCGAAAATGGAGAGCAGGACGCAAACCGCGGCCGGCCCGAAGCCGCGATACCAGGCCAGGATCAAGCTGGCCGCGAAGTAAGTGGCGAAAGGGAGAGCGGACCCGACAAACGGCACCAAACCCAAGCGGAACAAAGTAGCGACGACGACGGCGAAAACTGACTCGACGTACGGAAGCAGGGGATGCCGCGTTTGCATGGATCCATGCGCCCTATCACTTCAGAGTGATGTGCACCGATCCTACGTGATCGTCCCACGCCAATGTCAGCGTGACCTTATTGCTTTCTGCGTTCGTAAGCGTGTATTTCAGCGTCTCCACCGGAGCGGCCGGTTTGCTCATATCCATTTTGACGCGCGCCAAATCCTGGTCTTCCTTGTAAGTCAATCCCCATTGGCCGGTTTGCTTATTGATAATGAGTTGCCAGGCATCCGGATCTTTCACCAAAACGAACAGCGTATAATCGCCCGCCGGCACAACCGTACCGCCCACATTGAGATCGGCATCGGTATGAAAAGCAGTCGCTCGATTCGCTCCGGCGCGCCACACCGGATACGTCTTGTCGTGCGACACCACCCCGCTATCGCCAAAAACCTGCCGCCCGCGCACCGAAGGCGCGGAATACTTGATGCTGATTGTCTTCCCCCCGACATTAACGCTAGCTTCCTCGGAAGGGCTCTGCCCAAACCCGAGTTGAGTCAAAACAGCCAGCACAGATAAACATTTGAATGCAGCTTTCATCGTTGAAATCCTTTCCATGTCGATCTTATTTGCGTTCATTCGCGTTCATTCGCGGCTATAAATTCCCCCGCAGCCCCTGTTCCCGCTCAATCGCTTCAAACAGCGCCTTGAAATTCCCCTTGCCGAAGCTGCGGCTGCCCTTGCGTTGAATCACTTCATAGAATAATGTAGGCCGGTCTTCCACCGGCTTGGTGAAGATCTGCAGCATGTATCCTTCGTCATCGCGGTCCACCAGGATGCCGAGCTCTGCCAGTTGGTCCACCGGTTCGTCAATCTTTCCGCACCGTTTTTCCAGATCGTCGTAGTACGTCGTAGGCACTTTCAGAAACTGGACGCCTTGCGCGCGCAGCTTCGACACAGTCGCAATAATGTCATCTGTTGCCATTGCGATGTGTTGTACCCCCGGGCCGCGATAAAACTCCAGATACTCCTCAATCTGTGACTTGCGCTTGCCAGTGGCCGGCTCGTTGATGGGAAACTTCACGCGTCCGTTGCCGTTCGACATCACTTTCGACATCAACGCCGAATACTCCGTGCTGATGTCTTTGTCGTCGAAGTGCTGGTAAAGCTGAAATCCCATTATGTCGCGATAAAAGTTCACCCAGGCTTCCATCTGGCCCCAGCCGACGTTACCCACCATGTGGTCGATATACTTCAAACCCACCGGCCGTGCCACCGGATCGTCACCCTCTACGGCACGGAATCCGGGGAGAAAGACGCCGTGATAATTCTTGCGCTCTACAAAGCTGTGAAGAGTATCGCCGTAAGCAGCGATGGCCGAAATTCTCACCTCGCCCTGCTCATCTTTCAAGACCGTGGGTTCCAGCACTCCCTTGGCCCCGCGTTTCGTGGTCTCGCGGTACGCCGACGCCGCGTCATCCACCCACAGTGCGATTTCATGCACGCCGTCGCCGTGCAACTTCACATGTTCGGCGATTTCGCCTTCGGCCGAAAGGGATGTCGTGAACACCAGACGGATCTTGTCCTGCTGAACCAGGTAAGAAGCGCGGTCGCGCGTTCCCGTTTCCGGGCCTCGGTAAGCCACCAGCTTCATGCCGAACGCGGCGCGGTAATAATATGCGGCCTGCCTGGCGTTGCCGACATAGAATTCGACATAATCGGTACCGTTCAGCGGTAGAAAATCGGTCGAAGCCGAAGCAACTTGGTCGGCTACTTGTTGCATAACGAATGAACCTCCCTCAACCCTTCCACTACGCGCTGATTGTCCTCATCGGTTCCGGTGGAGATGCGAACGCAATTGGGCAATCCGAAACTTCTCAACGGACGCACGATAATCCCCTGCTTCAGCAACTCTTGAGTCAGTTGATCGGCCTGTTCGGCGCCCGGCAGAACGAGCATCACGAAATTGGCATCCGAGGGAACCACAGTGATTCCCATTTCGCGGAACGCGTTGGCAAGGAACTTCAACCCACGGGCGTTGAGTTCTAGAGAACGGTGCAAAAACTCGCGATCCGCCAGCGCTCCGATGCCGGCGGCCTGGGCCACCGTGCTGGGCTCAAACGGCAACTTCACCTTCAGCAAATTGCGGATCAGGTCCTCATGTGCGAATCCATATCCGATGCGAACACCGGCCAGCCCGTAAATTTTCGAAAAAGTCCGCAACGTGATTACGTTGTCGTAACGGTAATGCATGGAGTCCGGATAGCGCGGATTGTCCTTGGCGTATTCAAAATACGCTTCATCCAGGATAATCAGAACGCGCTCGGGCACATGCCGGTAGAAATGGTCGAACTCCTGCTTCGAAAAAATCGTCCCCGTGGGATTATTTGGATTGGCGAGGTAAACGATTTTGGTGCGCTCATTGATTTCGCGCGCCAAACCCTCCAGATCATACTGCCAGTTGCGATAGGGCACAGTCCGATATTTCACACCGCGCGATTTCGCCAGCACCTGGAAGCCGATGAACGCGGCCTCGGTGGTGAGCACTTCGTCCTCATCGCACAAAAAGGTGCGAATGATGTTGGACATGATGCCTTCCGAACCGCTGCCGGCGATCACGTTTTCGGGTTTCAGATCGAATTTTTCAGCCAGAACGCGGCGCAAACCAAGCCCCCCGTTCGGGTATAAATGCAGCCCGTCGATCGACCGCTTCATCGCCTCCAAAGCCAGCGGCGAAGGACCCAGTGGATTTTCGTTGGAACCGAGTTTGGAAATGCGCACAAGGCCATACTCGCGCTGCACTTCCTCGATTCCGCGGCCAGCCTCATAGGGCCGCAGGGATTCGATATAGGGCGGAACCAGCGGCATCCTATCCTTAGTGTGGCACACGCTGAGAATCCTCTAATACGGCGGTTATCCGCGCCGATAAGCACCTGTGATGAGCAAGAAACTTCTGCTCTGCGGCGCCCTCGCTTGGGCGTCACAGGCCGCAACCGTGACGTTGACCACCAATCCAACGGCATTGACCTCCACGTATCAAATTGGCGCCGCCAAACTTCCCGCTGTTCAGACCATTGCGGTGAAAGCCAGCTCGGGGATGCCGGCGTTTACAGCCACCACTCCGGGTACGGACGCATGGATCACGGTGGATCCGAGCAGCGGCAATCTGCCCGCAACGTTGAATGTGCGGGTGAATCCTACCAGCCTTCCGGCTTCCACTTATATGTCCGCCGTGACCATCACGGTGACCGGACTTCCGGTGGTTAGCATTCCGGTAACGCTGGTGATTTCTCCGCCTCTGCCCACACTTGCGTTGAGTGCTCCCAGCATAACTCTGAACATGACGCCGTTTGCCACTTCGGTGCAAACGATCACGCTCTCCACCAACGGCGCTCCGATATCCTTCACTGCAACCGCCGGCGCAAAATGGCTCACGGTTGCGCCGGGAGTGGGCGTGGTTTTGCCCGCCGCCCAGACCTCCTTGGCCATCACGGTGGATACCACAACTCTCAATCCGCAAGTGATCCCCTATACCGCAAAGGTAACTCTCGCGTTGTCGGGCGCTTCCGCGAAAGCGCAGAATATCACCGTCAACGTCACTGTGAACAGCGCGGCCCCCACCATCACCAGCGTGTGGCCCACCCAGCTTCCGCTCAACGGCGTCGCACAAACCATCACGATCGAGGGGACTAATTTCTACACCGCAACAGTTGCAATGATTCAAGGACTCTCCACGCCCTTGGCTACGACGATCTTCAAGGACAGTTCTACTGTGTTGCAGGCCGTGGTTCCAGCAAACTTACTTACCGCGGCCGGAACTTTGAACGTGCTGGTGGCCAATCCGGCGCCCGGCGGCAATTCACCGGGGACGATTCCGATCACGGTGGGAAACACCGCCTCGGTTCTGGGAATCGTCAACGCTGCCAGCTTCACCAGCGGCCCCGTAAGCCCTGGAGACATCGTCACAATTTTTGGCAACAATCTCGGCCCCGCGAATCCTGCTTCGCTAACCATCACGGCCGGCTTTGTGGATACCACGTTGAGCGCGGTTTCCGTCACCATCGACGGCAAGAATGCACCCATGCTTTACGTCAGCCAGAACCAGCTTTCGGTTCAGGTTCCCTATGAAGTGAGCATTGGCGCCAACAAGGCGGTTGTGGTGACCAACGGACTCAGTACCGCCAACAGCACCGTTACCACCGCCGCCACGGCGCCTGGCATCTTCACCGCGAACGGTTCCGGAGCCGGACAGGCCGCTGCATTGACCTGCAGCGCAACCACCAACACCTGCGCGCTCAACTCCGCCAACAATCTCGCGAAGATCGGCGATATCGTCACGCTCTACCTCACCGGCGAAGGTATCTATAACACGCCGACCCTCTCGGGCGGACTCTCCGACACCGGATATATTGTTCCAGCCAGTCTGACCCCTCTTCCTCAAGTAAGCCCAGCTCCAACCGTGACCATCGGAGGCCAAGCCGCCGATGTCACCAACGCAAACTTCTATGCGGGCCCCATCCCCGGCTCAGTTCTTGGCTTGCTGCAAATCAACGCCGTAGTGCCCACCGGCGCGAGCACCGGTCTTTCGGTTCCCATCGTAGTAACCATCGGCGCCAACTCCACGCAAGCAGGAGTAACGCTAGCGGTCCATCCGTAGGGCAAGCCTCCGGCTTGCCGTTCTTCGGTTCATCGGTTCTTCAGTTCAACGAACAGCGCAATCGATGGATGATCGGCCCACTTTAGAACCGAAGAACCGAACAACCGGATAACCGAACAACGCAGATCCGGCGGCGCCGAACTTAGGCGCCGCCGAATCTGCTATACCTTATTGCTTATGCTGATTCTCGCGGCCATCCTGGCCATCTTTGTTTATGGCATGATCGCCGCCATGCTCGGCACCATCCTGCCCGACCTCTCCGCCCGTTTCCAACTTACACCCAAACAAAACGGGACCATCGCGTTTTGCCAGGCCCTGGGACTGATCATCGCCTCGGTAGCCGTCGGACCGCTGATCGACAATCAGGGCAAAAAGATCGGGATGCTACTCGGCCTGTCGCTCATCACCATCGCGCTGGCGCTGCTTCCTCGAGCGACCGGCTTTGCCAGCACCGCCACTTATCTTTTTCTATTGGGGATCGGCGGCGGGATCATCGTCACGGCGGCGAATTTACTTGCCAGCGATGTGACTCCGGAACACCGCGGTACAACTTTGAATCTGCTGAATCTCTTTTTCGGCCTGGGCGGACTCGCAACGCCGTTCATATCAGCCAATCTGCTTTCGAGAAACTCCACGCGGCTGTGCTATTTAGTCGCTGGTCTCACGGCCGCGACCCTGATGGTGAATATCGCGGCGCCGATGCCGGCTCCGAGCGGTGGACCCGGTTTTGTATTTGCCGAAGCAGGCAAAGTAGTCGGCCGGCCGGAACTTTGGCTGCTGGCGCTGTTCCTGTTCCTCTATGTCGCGTCGGAAGTGGGAGTCTGGAACTGGCTGGTTCAGCATCTGGTCGCGCAAGGCATACCGGAATCCCGTGCGCTAAATGTTCTGTCGCTTGGATTTGCTCTGGGCTTGCTGCTGGGCCGCGTGGGAGTCTCCCGCGTTTTGATTTCAGTCCCGCCATTGACGGTGACGCTGGCTGCTTCCATTCTGATGTTGATCACCACCTACCTGATGCTGCAAACGAAAGATCCAAAAGTTGCCTGGATTCTGGTGTTCCTGGCTGGCGTGGCCATGGCGCCCGTATTTCCAACAACGCTCGCCATCGTGGGCGACCGGTTTCCCATCATGACCGCAACGGCCACGGGAATCGTGATCACTTCCGGCTGGATCGGGCTAGCGGTAAGCTCGCGCATCATTGGCTCCATCGCCGGCGGCGATCCCAAACGGCTGAGGAAAGCTCTGTTGGTGCTGCCCGGCGCGGCCGCTGTGATGATCATTGTGAACCTGGTTCTTCAGGCCCGATAAAAACTCAACGAGTTGTCGCCTTGCTTGAGGATCCGGTAGCGCGTCAGGTTTCCGTATTCCGGCTTTAACGTTGCGCGGGAGGCGTGTTGGGCGATCACCAACCGATTCGTGGATAAACCCAAAGCGGTGAGAGCGGATTCGTACTCGATTTCTTTTTCGTACGGAGGATCCAGGAAGACGATATCCGCCGCCACGCGCTCAAGACAGTCAGCGTTTTGCCGGTGAATACTTCAGCGCGCTTTTCCAAACCTAGCGTGGACAGGTTTTCGCGAATCACTTCCACTGCCGCTCGGTTTTTCTCTACGAAAATTGCCCGGCTTGCTCCCCGGCTTAGCGCTTCGATGCCCACCGCGCCCGAGCCCGCGTAGGCATCCAGAAAAATCGAATCGGCGATCACTGTCGCCAGTACGTTGAAAAGAGTTTCGCGCAAGCGATCCGGCGTGGGGCGAGTTTCGAGGCCCGACAGCGTTTTTATACGGCGGCTGCGGAATTCTCCCCCGATTACGCGCATCAGCCCACCTGCACCAATCCATACTGGCGTTGCCAATGTTGCTGGATATAAGTTACGGCGCGCTTCAGTTCTGCGGGCGACGGCGGATTCGCGATGAATGCCTGTGCTTCGCCGCGCGCAATCTCCAGCAGGTCCTGATCCCGAATAATATTGCCGATTCTGAGCGACGGCAGGCCGGATTGCTTGGTTCCGAAGAATTCTCCCGGGCCGCGCAGCTTCAAATCCATTTCCGCGATGTAGAAGCCGTCGCTCGAATCCACCATGGTGCGGATGCGTTCGCGGCCGGTGTCGTTCAAGCGGCTGGTGACCAGAATGCAATAGCTCTGTTCCGCGCCGCGGCCCACGCGCCCGCGCAGCTGGTGGAGTTGCGCTAAACCAAAGCGCTCCGCTTGCTCGATCACCATCACGGTGGCATTCGCCACATCCACGCCAACCTCGATCACGGTAGTGGAAACCAGAATCTTCACATCGCCGCGCCGGAACTCTTCCATCACGCTTTCTTTTTCTTCCGTTTTGAGGCGGCCGTGCAGCAGGCCTACGCGAATATCGGGAAACACGCGCTCGGAGAGATGCTTGTGCATTTGCTGCGCCGCCTTCACCGCTTGCGTCTCCGATTCTTCAATCACCGGATACACTACATACGCTTGCCGGCCCAGCGTGACTTGCTTCTGCAAGAAGCTATAAACGCGCTCCACCTCATCTTCGGTGACATGCTTGGTCTGGATCGGTTTCCGGCCAGGCGGCATCTCATCGATCACCGAAACATCCAGATCGCCGTAGATGGTGAGGGCCAGCGTACGAGGAATCGGAGTCGCGGTCATTACCAGAACGTCCGGACTGGCGGCTTTTGAAACTAGCCGCAAACGCTGCATCACGCCGAAGCGGTGCTGCTCGTCAACCACGGCCAATCCAAGATTCTTCCACTCGACATCCTCTTCGATCAGCGCATGAGTGCCGATGCCGATCTGAACCAGTCCCGCGGCCATGAGCTTCTTCAGCTGGGTTTTTTCCCTGTCGGTGGAAGACCCGGTCAGAAGCGCGACCACATAGCCCGCCTTCTGGAACATGTTTTTGAAATTGATGTAGTGTTGGCCGGCGAGGATCTCGGTTGGCGCAAGAACGGCCACCTGGTATCCATTCTCGATCGCGATCACCGCGGCTTCGGCGGCAACCAACGTTTTTCCGCTGCCCACATCTCCCTGCAGCAAGCGGCTCATCGGATGCGGTGCTTGCATGTCTTCGGCGATTTCTCTGAGCACGCGTTTTTGAGCGCCGGTGGGTTTGAACGGCAGCATGGCTTTGATTCGTTCGCGAACGCGGTCGTTCAACTGGAACGAGATACCTGCCTGCACTCGGGCTTTGGCGCGCTTCAACGACAATCCGCACTCCAGCCAAAAGAATTCCTCGAAGATCAAGCGCCATTGCGCGGGGCTGCGAAACGCGTTCAGCAGGCGCACGTCGGCTCCGGATTCCGGGAAGTGCAGCGTTTGGATGGCGGTCCAACGGTCGGGCAGCTTGAGCCGATCGAGGATGGCGGCGGGCAGGTGATCGGGGAGCGGTTCGATGGAATCGAGAACGCGGTGGACCAGATCGCGGAAGAGCCGCGTGGTGACCTTCCCGGCTGCTTCGTAGATGGGCACGATGCGGCCGGTATGCAATCCTGGCTCGCCTTCGGATTCGTCAGCGGAAAGGATTTCGAATTCCGGATGCATGATCAGCAGGTCGCCGGTGTAACTGTCGAGCTCCACTTTGCCGAACAGCGCGACGCGCAATCCTGGCGTGAAGCGATCCGCCAGATAGCCGCCATGAAACCATTTGCCCATGAGGCGTTGATGCGACGAATCCGAGAAGATGGCTTCGAACAGTCCGAGGTTCTTCCTGCGAAATCCGGCCAGCCGCGCGGATTGCACTTCGGCGATCACGGTAGCCATTTCACCGGGCGCAAGCTGGGCGATGGTCTTGACGTTGGTGCGATCTTCGTAGCGGAACGGCGCATAGGCGAGCAGGTCTTCCACGGTGAGCAGTCCCTTGGCTTGCAGCATCTCGGCACGTGCGGGTCCTACGCCTTTTACAAATTTCAGTGGAGTGGTGGTATCCAACGGAAGTTAACCCAGTGTACAATGACGCGTGATGAAAACCATTGCAGTGCTCGGCGCATTCAGCGTCGCTTTGACAGCCGCGGATCTTCGGATCGGCATCATCGGGACCGATACTTCGCACGCTACGGCGTTTACAAAACAGCTGAACGGCACGCCGGGCATTCGTGTAGTGGCGGCTTACAAAGGCGGGAGCGCGGACATTGAGGCAAGCCGCTCGCGCGTGGACATGTTTGCCAACGAGCTTCGGGATAAATACAAGGTCGCGATCGTCGACAGCATTGAAGCGCTGTGCAGCCAGGTGGATGCGGTGCTGCTCGAAAGCAACGACGGGCGCGTGCATCTTGCGCAAGCGCGCATTGTGATCGCCGCTCACAAACCGGTGTTCATCGATAAACCGCTGGCCTCCACGTTGGAAGATGCCCGCGAAATCGCGAAGCTGGCGAAAGAGGCCGGCGTTCCGTGGTTTAGCTCGTCCAGTTTGCGTTTCGACGGCGCCGCAAGTTTGCGGAGCCCGGATCTGGATGGCGCGATGACGTGGGGTCCGGGGCCGCTGGAAGAGCACCATCGGTTGGATCTGACCTGGTACGCGATTCATCCGATTGAGATGCTTTACACCATCATGGGCCAAGGCTGCGAAGAGGTAACGCGGATTTCGACTGCCGATTCGGACGTGATTGTGGGGCGCTGGAAGGGCGGCCGGATTGGGACTGTACGCGCGCTGCGGCCCTACGGGGATTACGGTGCGGTGGTGTATCGGAAGAATGCGAAGGGACAAGTTTCCGAGGTTTCGACCAAGGTGGAGGGCGGCGGATATGCGCCGCTGGTGGACGAGATCGTTAAGTTTTTCCAAACGGGAAAGCCTCCAGTTTCTAGCGATGAGACGCTTGAGATATTTGCTTTTATGGACGCGGCGCAGCGTAGCAAGGAAGCGGGCGGAAAGCCGATGGCCCTGCGGTAGGGCGAAAAGGTGGAAAAGGCACCGACTCCCTTACGGTCGCGGTTCGGTTGGGGCCAACTCTTCGGCGTGGCGACTGGGACGCAGGCGTTGCAGTTGCTGCCATTGCGTTGCGGTGAGCAGCACTCTAAGCTTCAGGCTTAGTTCGGACAGCGAGCGCGTCAGACCGGATCGGGCGGTGATGAACTGTTCAATGGCTTGGGTGGTTTTGGCCGGATCCACAGGGTCGTGATTGAACAGATCTTCCAGATTCTGTTCGGCGCGCAGGACCTTGGCGCGATCTTCCAGCAGTTCGGGCCGATAGTGCGAAACAACTCCGCGGATCTGCTGGATTTGCGCACTGCTGAGATTCAACTGGCGGACGACGGTTTGTTGCTCCACCACGGGTAGAGACTGCTTGGCATCTGTGCCTGCAGTGAGATGGTGAGCGCAAGGATTAGGAAGATCTTCATTGATCCTCGAAGAGCTTGTGCAGCGGCTGAATGGCTTTCGGCTCGTCCGTTTGCTCGATGGCTGCGAGATCGGTGAACAATTGTTCGTCGGTGGTGAGCGTAACCGTGGAATTTCTAAGACGCGGCAGCGTCAAGCCGGCCACCAGCACCAACAACATCGCAACAGAGAGAGCCCAGCGCAGTGGAGCGAAATTTCGGGTAGCGTGATTGAGCCGGTTGTAAATACTGCGGCGCTGCGCGGCCAGGAAATCGCCGGAAACTTCCGGTGGCGTGAGAACGCGCTGGCGCGTGAGGCGCAGGCGGTCTAATTCCGCGCGGCATTCGGCTGCACTCGTGAAGGTGAGAGTCTTCTTCCTTCAGGCCGTATAGCCAATGATTGAAATCGGTCTCGCTCCAATGTTTCATTTACTTCCCTCGATCGTGAAAGTACAAGTCGTGCAGCTCCTCCCGAAGCTTTTCCATGGCACGAAACAAGTGTACCTTCACAGTTCCAATATCCAGGTCCAGAATCCCGGCGATGTCGGCCAGGCTCCGGTCTTCATAATGCCTCAAGGCGAACACGGCGCGCTGTCTGAGGCTGAGTTTATCCAGAGCTTCCTGCACTCGGCCGCCAATCTGGGTGGCGAAAATCTGGTCTTCCGCATTCGGCCCAGCGTCACGGGCGAGCCGGAGAATGGTCTCTTCATCCTGCGAAGCCGGGCGCTTTCGCCAGAACTGCCAGCGCCGGGATCGCAACCGGTCCAGGCAGGTGTTCACTGCGATGCGAGTCAACCAACTGCCAGGATTGTCCAAATCCTGCGATCCGGGCCGGTTGAGGGACTGCCAGGCTTTGAGGAACGTGTCCTGGGTGGCTGAATCCGCTTCGCTGGTGTCTTGCAGCATGCGCTTACACAGCAGAAAGATGCGTTTCTGCTCGGACGTCATCCAGGCGCCGAATTCGCGCGTGCTTGCCTCAGCATCCACACGGGAACCCAGACGATCCGCCATCGCGCCCATCATACATTCTGGACGAGGGTCCGGCGATTTGGTTGACAGGGTTGATGGAAGTTATTGAAGAGGCAGATGATCGCGGTAGAAGCCCTGCGGCATCGCTCCCTTGCGGGTCTGTGAAAAAACCAAAAAAGGCACCGACTCCCTTACGGTCGCGGTTCGGAAAGAGTGCGGTTTAGTGATCGCCGTTTTGCATGGCGGCGACGAACTGGGACGAAGAGGCCTGTTCCAGCAGGCGCGAGACTGCGGATTTGCTTTCTTCGGTCAGCGACTTGGTGCTGAAAATGGAACAGCCTTTGGCGATGTGCTGGACATCGGCGGCGTCTTCTTCCACCAGCATTTCATGCTCTACCCAGTTGGAAAGCGGGATGTTGCGGAAATACAGGCGCTCCTGCATAACCATGGATTTTTTGCGGGCGGCCAGAGACTTGTTCTCACGGAAGTAATGCCGTTCTTCCACGCGAAAATCCTGCATGAAATCGTCGAGGGCCCGGCGGCGAGCTTCCTGCTCGGTGGCTTTGACGCGCTCTTCCATGGTGTTCTTCTGGGTTTTCACCTCGGCGCGAGCTTCAGCCAGGCGGGTGCGCTCGCGGGCGATGGCGACTTCCATGCGGGCGTGCATAATGTAATACGCCAGCAATGCTGACCCGGCGGCGATGAAAACCGGCAGGAGAATCCACAACATAGCGTCTAGCTGCATACCGATAGTAATATCGGCGGTAGATGGATGGAACGTTAGTAAGGTGGTGGGAGGTGGGTGGTAGGGGGTAAACCCATGATTTCAGAGGATTTCTGACTGGGAGCCGTCGATTTTGGTGCCTGAGACCAGAGCCACAAACAGGGATAAACGTAACGTAAAGAGGGCTTTCAGGATGGATTTGAGTCGGAACGCCAGGCCGCTCAGGAATCCGTTATGTTTCCCGAAATAGACGGCCAGGCCGTGGACGCTGTCCGCGTCGAGTATGGTTTTCGAGGATTCGGAATAAGGGGAGTGGGGGGTATAGAGTGCAGTGACCTGGGGCAGGGCCAGAATCTTGCGTGAGGCTCGGCGGATCTGATAGCAGAGTTCGGCGTCAGACCAGAATTCGCCGTAGCGCTCGTCGAGATAGTTGATGCCTTTGAAGAAATACTTGCGCACCAGGAACGCTTCGAACGTGGCGTACTCCACGGGTTCGGCTTCCGACGCTTTGTCGATTTCAAGCGGGATGAGGTCCAGGCCGGTAGCGGGCGTGGGTAGGCGGAAAAATTGAGCCGGGGAATGCGATTCGGTATCCAAGAGCAGCGGGCAGAGAGCAGCGGCATCCGGATCCGCTTCCATGCGTGCCAGCAAGGCGGGAATGGTGGTGGGCAGGACTTCTACCCGGGGTGTCAGCAGGAAAAGATGCTCACCGGCGGCGGTGCGAGTGGCGATGTTGAGGGCCTTGGTTCGACCGAAATACCGGGGCAGGCGCAAAATTGTGACGCCTTCGAATTCCGAATCGAGCTGCGGACTTTCGTCATGGGAGCCGCAGTCGACCACAAGAATTTCGATGAGCGCCCGATCGTTGGAACCTTCCAGCGCAGCCAGGCAGCGGCGTAGCGCGGGGGCGCTGTCATAAGAGAAGACGAGCGCGGTGACTTTCGGCGTAGGCGCCGGTTGTTCCGGGAGCGGCTGCGGATCGGGATCGGCCTCGATGATCGGCGCTTCTTTTCGGGCTTCTACTTTTCTTTTGCTGGCGATTGGCATGTCACTTAGGAGTGGTCATCAACCAATCCGTTCCGAGCAAGGCCACCTTGGTGGGCGGCGTCTTGAGCGGAATGGAGAAGGTGGATGTGTCGCTGGCGGCGGCCAGCCAGTAGATCTTTCTATCGGTCTTGGTGCGAACTTCGATGGGGACAAATGTAGTGAAATCATCATCCACATTCTGCTCCGCCAGTGTGCCGGTCAGTTTGGATCCGCGGAAGGAGTAGGTCAACTTGACGGCGGGGATGCCGGTGCCATAGACCCAGGTGTCGAAGAAGCTCTTTAGCGAGGGATCGGCGGCGCCGGGCGGACTGTATTCGGCAGCGAGCTCGCGAAACTGATCGGTACTAACAGTGGCGAAGCGATAGCGGGTGCAGAGTTCGCGAAGAAAAGCCAGGAACTTCTCGTCGCCCAGACGGCGGCGCAGCATGTGAATGATCCAGGTGCCTTTTTCATAAGTCACGGTGCGCCAGGCGTGGGGCGCGATGGAAGATTGCAGGCGGTAGCCCCAACTGATGGGTCCGGCGGATTCGAGAGTGCGGCCGCTCTTCAATTTCGCGAGAAGATCCGCTTTGTAATCCGCGAGCAAGGCGTCCACCGCTTGCGAGCCTTTATTCTTTTCCATGAGCAGGAGCGCTGAATAGTTGGCCAGGGATTCAATCAGCCATTCGTCCTGATAACCGGCGGGGGCTACCATATTTCCCCACCACTGATGCGCTGTTTCGTGCGCTTCCAAGAGTTCTGAGAAGAAGGTCTCGCCAGCGCGGTCGCGCATGGATGGTGGCCGTTGCTCGGGATTCAGGTAGGCGAGCGTGGAAATGTAGACCAAGCCGGGAAATCCCTGGCCGAAGGTTCCGGGGATGGGCGTGATGGAAAGATACGGCAGAGGCGGCGGGCCGAATTTTCCGGTCATGAATTCCACGGCGGAGGCAACGTCTTTGGCGAGAAGTTCGAGACGGGGCGCTGGATTCGCATGTGGAGAAATGGAGGCGGCGGTTTTGGTATCGAGCGCGTTCTCGAAGTGGCGATTGGCATAGACGTCGATTTTGTAGCCATTTTGAGCGACCGAGACGGATTGAAAATCGCCCAGATTGAATCCGGCAAAACGAACCGGAGCGTCGGTTTTGCGGCGCGTGATACGGAAATCGCCGTCCGTATGATCGTCGGCCAGCGCACCGGTGGCGACCACGGTTAGATTTTTGGGGTAGCGAAAAGTAAGGTCGTAGGTGGCAAACTCCGTGCCCACGCGCGGATACCAGGTGCCGCGCGAGGAGACGAAATAGACGCCGTCGCCGGCATTTTGGATGACCTGGCCTTCGTGGTGGATCTCGACTTCGTGCGGGCGCGCGGGATCAAGCGGGGCATCGGGAATGAGCACGATGAGATCGTTGTCGTTGCTCGATATCAAGTTGGAGCGAACGGATTCGCGTTGAAACACTTCGACAGCATGTCCGTCTATCGAGGCAGCGGTGGCGTGCATGCTGCTCGACATATTGAAAGAGATGGTGGGGCCGAGGGGCTGTTTCGGGGTGAGAGTGAAGCGCGTGACCGCTTTCATCATCAGGGCGCTATCGATGGAGCTTTCGATGCGGAAATTGTCGAGTGCGAAGCGGGGGCCTGCGGCGGTTGAGTGGCTTCGGGCGGAGCGCGACGGGAAACTGGTCCAGGTATCGAAGTAGGTGCGGTTGTCGTTGTAGGTGAGCTTGCCGGCGAAGATCTGCTCGTGCGCGGTGGGATCGAAGAGGACGTCGAAGGTGCCGAGCTGGAGCCCTCCGACGGCCATATAAAACACGCCGATTTTGCGGTCGCCCGAGATCAGGTCGTTCACCAGGCGCGCGATGAAGCTGTCGGTGAGGTTGCGCACGACGGAGGCCCAGGGATCGGAGAGGAGCGCGGCCATTTCCGGAGTCTTCTTCATGCTCGGGTTGGCCTGGATCTGTGACAGAAGCTCGCTTGCAGTGTCGTCGGAAAAGATCAGGACCGCGGTTTTGAAATGCTCATTCAAATTGGGCGAGTTGGTGAAGGTGGAGAGCGAGAGTCGCTCGCTGCGCACGGGCGGCATGATGAGCAGCTCGGCGTCGCCGCCTTCTTCATTGGCTACAAATACAGCTGAGGATCGGACGCCGGCAATTGGTTTGCTGAAAATGATGAATCCGGAGTTCAAATAAATTTTGAGGTCTTCTTTTACGAAGTTGAGCTCGATGACGCGGTAGCACTCCTCGGGGTCGAGCGAGATTTGCTGGAGCTGGTGGGCGAGGTCGGCCGCCGTGGTGGTGGCGGCGTGTGCTTGGAGGGTGAGGAGGAGCAGCAGCGGGGAGAGGCGGACCACTTAATCAGTTTACAGCGGCAGCGGAGCTGCCGGAATTCCGAAGTCGAGGAAGACGCCGAATGTGTTAACAGTTGAGCAAGGACTCGCGTCTTCAACGGAGCGATCCTACAGGTTTCGTGGTAGCGCTCCCTTGCGGTCGCGGTTCGGTAGCACTCTTTCTGTTTGGTGGGGAGTTAGGAGGCTGATTCCGATGGCTAGGGCGAAGTTGGCGCAGAGGCCTAGGAATCCGGCGCTTACACCTAGGAATGGGTCGTGGTGGGTTACGAAAAGGGCTGCCATTGAGATTACGCCTACTGCCAAGCCGGCGAAGACGCCGGGCATGGTGACGCGATTCCAAAACAAACCCAGGACTACGCCGGGGAAGAGTTGTGTGATGCCGGCGTATCCGAGCAGCAGGAGCGAGACCAGGGTTGAGGATCCGTGCATTGCGAGATAGAGGCTGATCGCGCTGATTGCGATCACCATTATCCGGGCTACTCGGCCAACTTGATGGTCATTCATGCCGGGGGCGAAGAGCGGACGGTACAGGTTCTTCGCGAATACTGTCGCCGAGGAAAGAATCAAGATTGCCGCCGGGACCATGGCGGTGAGAGCGCCTGCCCCGCCGATTACTCCTAGGAACCAGGGCGGGAAGGTTTTGCGGACCATGGCGAGTAGAGAAAGATCGCCATCGCGAAGACCCGGGATCACCAGGATGGCCGCGAATCCGACGAAGAGCATGAATGCCAGGCTCAGCGTGTAGAGCGGCATGACGACCGCGTTGCGCCGGAGCGTGTTGGCGCTTTTGGCGCTGAAGGCGGCGCCGAAAGAGTGCGGCCACATGTAGATGCCGAAGCCGGTCAGCAGAACTGTTGAGATGTACCAGCCGTGGCCCAGGTTCGGAGTCGCGCCTGGCATCACGAAATGGCCGGGCTTGGCCTGGATGAGAGCGGTGAACATGGGGCCGATGCCGCCGAAGTATTTGTACGGAATCCCGATACCGACCGAGACCGCGGCGATGAGCATCAATATGTCTTTCAGGACGCTGACCCAGGCGACGGCTCGCAGTCCGCTGGCGAGAACGAATCCCGCTAAGAGGATCACGGAAACTACCATCGCGGTGTTGCGGCTGACAGCGTCGAAACTCGCTACCTCCACGATGATTCCGAATCCGGTGATCTGGAGTTCGAGATAGGGGATCATGAATGCGATTCCGACCAGCGAGACGGCGGCGACCAGATACTTGCTGCGGTAGCGCCAGGCGAAAAAGTCGGATTGTGTTTGAAGTTTGTGCTGCCGGCCGAGTTCCCAAATGGGCGGCAGGATGAAGAACGACACGACGTAGGCGAGCGTGATGTAGGCCAGGATGTAGAGCACGGGCGCGCCGCGTGAATAGGCCCAGCCACTGGCTCCGAGGAATGAAAATGTAGTGTAAACTTCGCCGGCCATCAGCAGCCACATGAGCAGGACGCCGAAGCCGCGGCCGGCCACAGTCCACTGTTCGAGATCCATTTTGCGGCGCGCTCCGGCGTAGAAGCCGATGCCGGAACCGAGCGCTACGATGGCGAGAATGACTCCCAAGGCGATGGCGCTCGGGCTCACGCGGGGGGATTACCCTTTTCGTCGCGCGGAGACTCGATGCGGTACGCGCCCCACATGCAGAGCGGAGTGAGGACAATCCAGAGAGTGAGCCAAAACAGGTTGAAGGGGAGGCCGAGCACGATGGGATGGATGCGGTCCCAGAGGGGGACGGTGAAGCACATGGCCATGAAGGGGATCAGAGCTAGGAGCAGTGAGGTGAGACTAGGTTTCTTTACTGTGGGTTGTATCCAGTCATGATACAGCAGGGACAGCGCGCCGGTCGGTTTGGACGGTGTCTGAAAAGGGCGTTGACGTCACGCTCCCTTGCGGTCGCGGTTCGGCTAGAGATGAACGGGTTTGCCGTGCGGGGTGTGGCGATAGGCGTCGGCCCAGGCTTCTTTGCGGGTTTGCATGGCTTCTGGCGTGGTTAGGCCTTTGGCTGTGACGAGGCGTTCCAGAGTGGCTAGCCAGTTTTGATAATATTCGCGATCTGGTGTGGTTTTGATTTGCTCGGCCAGGGCTTCGGACCATTCCTTCCAGGTAAAGTGGCCAAGTTCCGAGAGCTTGACGGCTAGCGCGAAGGCTTGTGCTTCCCAGGGTTCTTTGAATACTGATTCAGGCTGATTGTTAAACGGGTTCAAGATAGTTATCCCAAAGATCGATATAAACCGCGTCGCGCGGCGAGGCATGGGCGCCCCACAATTCGCGGGCGGCGAAGCGGACGGAATAAACGTGCTGCGGATTTTCGCCTTGGAAATGCGCGTTGGTGTCCGGGAACACGTAGACGCCGTGGTTCCGATGAATGACGCCAGTTTTTCCGCGCGCGTAGCGCGGGAGGCGTGTGTGCCCGGTTGGATTGATGTTGCGCGCGCGAACTTGTTGACCGATTTCAAAGCGCTGTTCTGCTGTGACGTCGCGGCTGGCGATTGCGCCGGTGCGAAGCAGGTGCGGCACTTGGTCCGCCGTGACGAAGGGAGTTGCTTTGGGCGAATCCGGCGTGGCCATGCCGGTTTTTACCAGCAGCTTTTCCAAACGCACGACCCACTTTTCGTAGTAGCTCATGCGCAGGTAGTCGGCGGCGGGGATCAGTTCGATTTCGTAGCGGCCGGCATCGATACTCCACTTGCGCCCGGCTCGGATCGCGATGTTCAGCGCGAACGCGCGCCCTTCCCAGGGGGCGTGGAAGACCGGTTCGTCCTTTTCGTATTCGATTGGGCCCATGCCGTGCATGCCGCCCATGTCGTGGATGCTGTTCATGCGGGTGGGGGCACCTTGGCAACGCCGACCATGGCATCGCGAGTGACTATCGCTGCTAGCTGATCTTCGGTGAGATTTTCGGTATGCGGCGGACGCTCGGGCAGGACAAGGTAGCGAAGTTCGGCGGTGCTGTCCCAGACGCGGACTTCGACATCTTCGGGGAGTGCGAGTCCAAACTCTTTTAATACGCCGCGCGGATCGATGACGGATCGCGAGCGATACGGGGCGGATTTATACCAGGCCGGCGGGAGTCCGAGAACGGACCAGGGATAACAGGAGCACAACGTGCAGACGACGAGGTTGTGAATTTTGGGCGTGTTTTCGAGCGCGACCATGTGTTCGCCTTGCGCGCCGCCGAATCCAAGTTCGGCGATGGCGGAGGTGGCGTCGGCGAGGAGGCGCTGTTTGTAAGCAGGATCGGCCCAGGCGCGCGCTACGACGCGGGCTCCGTTGCGGGGTCCGACTTTATGTTCATACGTGTCGATCAAGGCGTCGAGCGCGGCTGGATCGACCAGGCCTTTTTCGACCAGCAGAGATTCCAGAGCCTTGACGCGCAGGGTGGGATCGGAGGGGACGACCTGATGGTCGTGATCGTGATGATGGTCGTGACCGGACATTGGGAGACTGTTGAACATTGTAGTTCATAAAGTTGGATTTGATATACTCCGTGCAATGGCCGAAGCATTTGCGGCGTTGTTTGAGAAGGCTCGGCTAGGAGATGGCATCGCTCGGGATGCGCTCTACCGGCTGGCGTTTTTCCGGCTGCGAGCCATTGCTTCCGGGTTGTTGCGGCGGGAGCGTCCGGGGCACACGTTGCAGCCAACCGCGCTGGTCAGTGAATTGTTCCTCAAGCTGCGCAGGCTGGACACGGCGATCCTCAGCGACGATCATTTCTTTCGGATTTCAGCTCGCGCCATGCGGCAGGTGTTGATCGACCATTCGCGGCATAAGCGTCCGTTGAAGATGGTTCCGGCCGATTTGATTCCGGAGCTGTTGCAGCCTGAGAATCGGAACGCGATCGATCCGGAATCGGCGCTGGCGGTAAAGATGATTTTCGAGAAGCTGCGCGCGATGGATGGGAAAGTGGCGGAGACGGTGTGGCTGCGGGCGGTGGAAGGCGTGACCATCCAGGAACTCGGCGAGCGGCAGGGTCGTGAAGTTTGGCGGGTGCGGGCGGATCACGATTTTGGTTTGCAGTGGATGGCGAACCGGTTGAAGCGCGGCTGCTGAAGACGCACCGCTCCGACAGGTTTCGTGGTAGCGCTCCCTTGCGGTCGCGGTTCGGTTACAACCCCAGAAGCGCTCACACCAGAACACCTCCAGAGGCGATGACACCAGGAACACCCCCAGAAGCGCTCACAGCAGTGTTAGCGAGATGGCTTCCGACCAAGCTGCTACGTCAGGCGGGCGGTTGCGGGGTTGGGGGTTGTAGGCTGGCGCTAGGAGATCGGCTAGCTTCGCTGCTGTTTCTGGATCCAGGCGCGATTCTAATACCGTTTGAAGGTCGCTTTGGAACTGCGGGTCGGAATACATTGCCTTCAGGGCGGACAGGCGTTTTCCGGTGATTATTTCCAGGATGATTACTGCCATCGAGAACACGTCGCTCGATGGGGAATAGTGTCCGGTCAGGCGCTCGGGGGCCATGTAGTGAAACGATCCGGACATTAGCGTGGTGGCGGCCAGTTCGTTTTCGGCTGTGCGCATGCCCGCAGTACCGAAATCGATGATTACGATCTGCTCTTCGAGCAGGATCAGGTTTTCCGGTTTGAGATCGCGATGAACGATGCCTCGGCTGTGTACGTCGGCGAGCGCGGAACCCAGTTGCCGGATGATACGCGAGGTGTTGGGTAGGCTAAGCGGGCCTTGGTCCAACCCGGCGCGCAGCGTCTGGCCGTTCAGGAACGGCATGCTGAGGCACGGCTCGCCCGTCGGGCTGATCCAGGAATCGAGAATCGAAACCACGCCGGGATGTTGCACTGAACGAAGTGCGGCGACTTCGTGGGCAAAACGGTCGCGCATCCAGCCTTCCTGTTTTGAGTTCCGATTCAGAACTTTGACGGCCAGGCGCGCGCCACCGTCGCGCAGATCACGCGCTTCGTAGACTACAGAAAATCCGCCGCGCGAGACAACGCGATTGAGGCGATAGCGTCCGTTTAGCGTTTCGCCGGAATGATCCGGCGCGACGGGGTTTGGGGCAACCGGGCTGCCGGATCCGGGATGGGTGAATCGGCGGCGCAGCAGGAACGCGGTTTTCTCGAGACGGAAGCGGAGGCGATCCAGACCGGGGGCGAAGCGAACTATCAACAAGAGCACGGCGAGCGAGCCGAGAATCGCGAGCGGCCAGCGCCAAGCAAAGCTGGTGCGGCCCGTGCCTACGCGAAGGCGATACGTGGTGACTGGCGCGGGACCATTGCCTGTGAAGCTGATATCCAGCGTGTAATCGCCATCGGACAAGTTGTGAAACTCCAAGGAACCATCGCGGGAAAGCTGCCAGTCATTGGAACTGCTCTGGGATCCGGGCTGGAAACGGTAACGGATAGGGTAGGCGCGGAAGGGCGGCGCGTTGAGACTGCCGACATCCACGCGGAGGACTTTGGTGGGCGCGGCCAGAGAGTTCGGGAGCGGATCGGGATAGAGGAAGGGACGGCCATCGGCCTCGATGCGGGTGATGCGGGGCGGTGAGTCGTGCGGAGCATCGAACCAGGACGGATCGGGGCGGAGGCGGGTGACGCCTTCATCGCCGGTGATCCAGACGGCGCCGTCGGAATCCTCAAGAAATCCATATTGCGCGGTTTCGTTGGCGGCCAGGCCGTTGCCCATGTGGATGTGAATCCAATCGTTGGGGGCGATGTGCTGGCCATCGGAGACATAAACGCCCTGGTCGCAACCGCGCCAAATCCAACCGCGGGAATCGCGCTTCAGCAATTCGGTTCCGGAAGGGATATAGCCCTCGGCGGCGCTGAAGAGGGTCACGTTCCAACGATCTCCCGCACGGTGCAGGCGCGAAAAAGCTCCGGGACGGCGGTGAGCCACCCAAATATCGTCGCCGGACAAGGCGAAGGCTCGGACCAAGGTTATCGGCTGGTCGGTTGCGATTTTGTGCCATTGATCCTGATCATCAAGCCAGGCGAGGCCTCTTGAATATCCAACCCATAAGTGGCCGGTGGAATCGATCTCCATATCCACGGGAGATGCCTTTTCGCGGGGCTGCACTTCGGGTAGATCTTCGCTGCGGAGGTGCAGAGATCCGGGCTGGCCCTCGATGCGAAATAGTGTGCGCTTGGATCCGACCCAGAAACGGCCTTTTCCATCGCGCAGAATCTCGCGGTACTCATCCATGTCGGGCACGAGATTTGGGACGCGTTCCAGCACTTCGCCTTTGGCGGAAAGGCGAGCCAATCCGAAATTGCGGATGGAAGCGAGAAATTCGCCGTTCGAGAGCGGCAGCAGGGCGTAATAGCGAGAGGGTTGTTGGCCGAAGGGAAGCCAGCGGCCAGAGTTGGGATCCTGGCGAAAAACGCTCTTCTGCGTGGCGACGAGTTTGGAGCCATCCGGATCGCGCGCTACTTGCACGGGAGGTTGCTTGCCAAAATCATCCGGGAACCAGCGCTGCCAATTTGCGTCGGGCATCCACTCCACCAAACCTTGACCGAGCGACGCTACCCAGAGATGGCCGCGATTGTCTTCGATGCCGGAAGTGGGTGGAAAGCGATCGTGATCCGCGCGGTCACGGAAATCGATTTTGGGAATGAGGCCGCGGATGGTTTCGCCGAGGAACCAGAGCTGGCCATTGCGGCCGGTGAGGAGCGGGCCCGGACGATCCGCTTTCTGGCTGCGCAGCCTTTCCAGAGTTTCGACGGCGCGGCCATCTTGCATGAGAAACGCGCGCTCGGGATCGGCGGCCCAAATTCGCCCCAACGAATCGTGAACTACTTGGGAATAGAGGGTGCTGGGCGGAAATTGGAAGGATTGCTGCTGATCCGGATGAGCGGGATCGTAGGAGCAGCCGGCGGTGAGCTGACAGGCGAACCACATTTGTCCGGCGGAATCGACGGTGAGATCGCGGCGGACGGGCAGGTTGATACGGGTGACGGAATTATCCAGGCGGATGCGTTCGACACCTCGCTGGGCTCGTACGAAGATTTCGTTGGGATAGGCGGCGAGTCCGCCGACTTCGGCGCGCGAGACGATTTCGAATTTGTTATTGCGAACTCGGGTGACGCCTTCGAAATCCGCGGCCCAAAGCGAGCCATCGCTGGTGAAGGCGACGAAGCGGGCGGAGGCGAAGGGGAAGTTCGGGATTTTGTGATAGTGGAATCCGTCGAAGCGGTAGAGTCCATCTTCGGCGGCAAGCCAGAGCATGCCGTCGGGTCCCTGGGCGATGGAGAAGATGGTGAGGGAGTTGGGGTAGACGCGGAGGCGGTGCGGGGCGGAGTAGGCCGGGAGGGCGAGGGCCAGGGCGGCGAGGAGGAGGAAGTCGCGCATGGTCGCTCGGTTCAATTCTACTTCGGTCAACCGAAACCGGGACGGCGGGTGGGGGTTGATAATGTGAAGTCTTCGCACACCCAAAGATGTGCGTTGTCGTAGGCGGCTCGGAGTGTTGTCTTGACGCGGCCCTCTTTGTCCCAGGGTTGGAGGTGCTCGTCGGTGTCGCAGAAAGAGAGCATCCTCTCTCCGGAATTCCAGAGTCGCTCGCCGCTTACCAACACACCCGCGAGGATGGCTTGGTCGTAAGGTTTCAAGTGGATTCCTTCAAGTTCCAATTGCGTCGCGCGGCGTAACATTTCATCATCAAGGCCGAAAATTTTTACATACGGCAACGAATGAAGCAACTTGAGCTTTTCATCGAGATAGCCGAGATCGCGTTGGATTCTCTGCGTGTATTGATTAAGAACGGTTCTTACTATGGTGGCGTCGCTCTTCGAGACGTCAGACTCCCCGTGGGCAAGGAATTGCCGGATGGCTTTCACTTCGTTGCGCGGCTGGCATTTATTGAGGACTGCATTTCGTGCTTCGCCGATGCAGCAATTCGGTATATGCAGCGTGAATTCGCCATTGCCCGCACGCTCAAGCAACTTGACAGCCGATGGACTTTGGTGATGTGCCGGGGCGGCGTAAGCAAATATCCAGTTGCTCTCTACGAAAACGTTCGCCACCGCTAACGGGGATGGGCTGCCCGAACCTCTCCCTGCACGACCGCTGGTAAGATATATTCCCGGACCGCACTTCGGAGATCCTTGGGAAGTTGTTCGGCTCGCTGTCTGGGAAGGTCTTCCAGCCAACGCTGTACAAATGTCTCGAATCTCGTCTCTTGCTTTGGCGGCGGATCTTCCCACACAAGTGCGAGGTCAAAATCACCAACGAGTTCCACAGATTCGGGTGATCGGCTGGTGTACCCGTCCTGATACAGCCACAGGCGATCCGGCGTTATGAGCAATCCGGTGGGGCACTGCACCAGGTACATGTATTTCTTGAGTCCGAGTTCGGTCTGCTGCAGATCTGGCAACGTGGTTTTGACATCCACCACGAGGTTCACCCGATGGTGGCCGGTTTCCGTGACAACAATGTCGGGCTCAAACGGCATGGATTCGTTGACTTCAATGTACCAGTTCGTGGGCTTGGGCTAACCGGCGTCGGAGTGGGGCGTCCAAACTGTTATGAACCTGACGCAGGATCTGCGATATACGTTCCGGACACTTCGGAAGGATGCCGCTTTCACTGTCTTTGCGGTGCTAATTGTCGGGTTAGGGATCGGGGCTAGCACCACGCTTTTCAGTGTGGTGAATACGCTGTTGCTGCGGCCGTTACCTTTTCGGGATCCGGCGCGGCTGGCCTGGATTACGAATTACCAGACCGGAGGCTTGTCGGGCGCGACGACGCAGGTGGGGATTCTGCAGGATCTGCGGGCTCGCAATCAATCGTTTAGCGATCTCGCAGGTTATTTTGCGTTCTATGGCGTCGGCGACAACGTCCTCGGCGGGAAGGGCGAGCCGGAGCGGCTGAGCGGGGTTCCGGTGTCGCAGAATTTCTTTCCCTTGTTGGGAGTGGCGCCTCAAATCGGCAGACAATTCAGCGCCGAGGAGTGCAAATGGAACGGTCCAAAGGTGGCGATGCTCAGCCACGGGCTGTGGGTGCGGCGTTTTGCTTCGGATCCGGGGATTGTCGGCCGGACTTTGACTTTGGATAACGCGCCGGTGACGGTGGTGGGCGTCATGCCGGCGGATTTCGATTTTGCGTCGATCTTCGCGCCGGCGAGCCGCATCGATTTGTACTTTCCTTTCCCGCTCAGCGACGAGACCAACCGTTGGGGAAACACGATGGCGATTGTGGGCCGGCTGAAGCCGGGTGTTTCCACCGCGCAGGCGCAGGCGGAAGTGAAGTTAATCGGGGCGCAGCTCAACGCGATGCATTTGCCGAATCGCAACGATTTCGAAGGATGGGTGGCGCCGCTGAAGGAGCACGTGAGCGGGCGGCTGCGGCTGGCGCTGATTGTGCTGTCGTGCGGAGTGGGCGCGGTGATGCTGATTGTGTGCGCGAATCTCTCGAATCTGTTGCTGGCGCGGATGGCGGCGCGGCGGAAAGAGATCGCGATTCGAACCGCGCTGGGCGCCGGCCGCTGGAGGCTGGTGCGGCAGATGCTGACCGAAGGGATCACGCTTTCGGTGTGCGGCGCGGCGCTGGGCGCGGTGCTGGCGGTGGCGGGAACCAGAGCCTTGTCGCGGCTGGATTCGGTGAGCATTCCGTTACTTCAGAGCGTGCACGTGGATTTGGCGGCGCTGGCTTGCACGCTGGGGATTGCGTTACTGACGGGCATAATTTTCGGGCTGGCGCCGGCCTTCCACACCCCGGCGGGCGTGATGCAGGACGCATTGAAGGATTCGAGCCGTGGTTCGACTGAAGGCAAAGAACGGAGCTGGATTCGTAGCGCGCTGGTGGTTTCGGAAATCGCTTTCGCATCCGTGCTGCTGGTGGCGGCGGGATTGTTGATGCATAGCTTCCTGCGTGTGCTGGATGTAAACATGGGCTTTCAGCCGGAGCGGGCGATGTCGGTGCGAGTGGATCCGGACAGTAGATACCGCACGACGGCGCAACAGAATGCTTACTTCGATGAAGTATTGCGGCTGACGAGGGCGGTGCCCGGCGTTCAATCGGCGGGGCTGACGGATGCGTTGCCGCTGGGGCGCAATCGGGCGTGGGGGGCGGGGGCAAAAGGCGTGGTGTATGCGGAGGGCGAATTTCCAAACGCGTTCGTGCGGGTGGTGTCGGACGGGTATGCGGGGGCGATGGGGATTCCATTGAAGGCTGGGCGCGATTTGTCGCCGCGGGACACGCCGGCTACGGAGCCTGTGATCCTGGTCAATGAAACCATGGCGAAAAAGCTTTGGCCCGGGCAGGATGCGATTGGGAAACAGATTGCAGGCGCGTGTGGCGTGGACCGGCGCGTGGTGGGCGTGGTCGGGGACGTCCGGCATCTTGCGCTGGAGGAGGAGTCCGGCAACGAGATGTATCTCCCGATGCGGCAGTGCTCGGATTGGTCGTCGGTGGATCTGGTGGTCCGGACTACACGACCTCCCGAGGAGATGGCGGGCGGCGTGTGGGCGGCTCTGAGGCAGATTGCACCGAATCTTTCGCCCAAGGAGTTCCGGCCGCTGGAGAGGCTGGTGGAAAAATCCGTGTCGCCGCGTAGGTTTGTGGTGACGTTGTTGGGTGGATTCGCGGTGTTCGCATTGATTCTGGCGTCGCTTGGAATCTACGGGCTGATTTCCTATTCGGTGACGCAGCGGACGCAGGAGATCGGGATTCGCATGGCGCTGGGGGCGTCGGCGGCCAATTTACAATCAGGCATTCTTTTGGAGACGCTGCGGCTGGCTGCACTCGGGATGCTGGTGGGTGGTGCGGCGTCGTGGCTGCTGGCGCGACTACTGCGCGGATTGCTGTTTGGCGTGACGGCGACGGATCCGGCGACTTTTCTCGGGATGCTGGCGACGCTTGCGGTGGTGGCCGCAATCGCTGGGTTTGTGCCGGCTTATCGGGCGTCGAGGATAGATCCGGCGGTGGCGTTGCGGGCGAACTGATAGAAACGAAAATCCAGAAGTCAGAATTCCGAATTCAAGGAAGAAGGTGGGCGCTACGCGCCTGCTGTCATTTCTCGGTACAATCGAAGTTCCAGATGGTGAAATCGGAACAAGAGTATCGCCAGGATATAGTCGACGTCGGGAAGCTGATTTATCAAAAGGGTTGGGTGGCGGCCAACGACGGAAACATCAGCATCCGGCTGGATAACAACAAGATTCTTTGCACCTGCACGGGCATCAGCAAGGGCATGATGACCGTAGGCGATCTGATCATCTGCGATCTCGACGGGAACAAGATGGACGGCGCGCGAGAGCGAACGTCCGAGATCGCGATGCATTTGACCATTTACCGGATGCGGCCCGACGTGTCCTCCGTGGTGCATGCGCATCCTACGGTGGCTACCGGGTTCGCGGTGGCGGGACGGCCGCTGAATCTCGCGTTGCTACCCGAGGTAATCATCGGACTGGGATCGGTGCCGTTGGCCGAATACGGGTTGCCGGGAACGCCGGCGCTAACCGAGGGAATGCTGCCGTATATTCCGAAGTACGATGCGATCCTGATGGGCAATCACGGCGCAGTTTCGTACGGCGAGGACGTCTACAAAGCCTTTTTCAAAATGGAGACGGTGGAACATTTCGCGCGCATCGCGCTGGTGGCGGAATTGCTGGGTGGTCCAAAAGTGTTACCGAAGGACGAAGTGGACAAGCTGTTTGATTCGCGCACGCGGTACGGAGTGAAGTCGCGGACCAGCATGGAGCCTCGCAGTCCGGTGGTGGCGGAAGACGTGGAACCTGCGGCGGAACGTTTGCAGATCACGCGCCAGGAACTGGTCGCGCTGGTGGATGAGGCTTTACGCGCGCGCGGCGTGCTGGCTTAAAAGAATCCAGCGACGGTGACGGCTAACAGCATTTTCACTACTTCGATTCCGCTGTAGATGCCGTGCAGTCTCCAGAACTGATTCCGTGCCCTGCTCTATACGGTGCTCTACCTTTAGGACACCCTTGCGGCAGCGGTTCGGTTTAGCCAATATGATATCGTGGCGTTTCACTTGGGTGGGCACAAGCCGGTTGCCGTCAAGCGCGCAGCCTTTGGGGTCAAGCTGAGGCTTCAGGTGATGGGTACGGGCGCGCTCGTGGTCTTGCTTGGCATGTTCCGGCTCTCACGCGGTGTCCTGTCCGTGAACAACGTTTACGCTATGCCGGTCGCTTCTGGTGCGGTTGTTGCTTTCGGTGTCATTCTGCTATTACTTGCGGTGATTCCAACTCGTTGGATCGAGAAAACCGCCGCTTGGCTGCTTTCGAGTTCCAAACCTCAGACTTAGCGCCGGTGAAAAAATCAAAATCGCGGGTCGGGCAGGCTCGTGGCTCGGAAAGGAGCGTCCCATGTGTGGCGAGAGTTCTCGTCGCATCAGCGGTGCTTGCGCAGCCTTTGTAACGGAGGGGTTTACGCTTGAAGAGCTGGAGACGCACGGATAGGCAACGCGCCCAAGGTCAGCATTTCTGTAATGGTGACTACCGGCGGGCCGTCCCAACCGGATTGATCAGACGGATTGACGTGCGCTCATCTCCGGGATACTCTGAAAGTGTGCCCGTTCCCATCACCCGCTACCAGGTTTCGTCCCATTACCTCTGGGCGGGATTTGCGGCACTCGCTCTAACCGGCCTCTGTTTCTGGATGTCCTTCCTTTGGCCGCTCGCCTGGATCGCAACCGCCCTGTTCCTGCTCTCCGCGGTCCTGGTTCTCTACCTCGCGCTGCGTCCCTCGGTCGAGATCTACGAAAGCCATCTGAAAATCGGACAGGCCGCCATCCCCTGGAAGCACATCCGCCGGCTCGACCGCAGCTCCAACGTTCCGCTCATGGTCCGGCTCACGCTGTCCGACAAGACTCGCATCCTGATGGTCTACCCCAGCGATCCGCACTCCTCCAGCAGCCTGCTGCGCCAGTTGCGCCGGCACGCCCGCGAGGCTCTGATCGATGGTGTGCCCTATCGCCAGTTCTGGGGCGAGCCCGCCAATGCCGCTCCCTCCCGCAAGCCGGTTCAGACACCCCGTGCTCCTCTCCTGCTGCCGGACGACGAAGCCGAGGTGGAACGCATGTTCCAACGGCTGAAGTCGGTGGGACATTTGGATCAGAAGACCTCTCCGGAGGACAAGTAGCTCCCGGGTGCCCGGCACTCGTCGACGTTTCCGCTGGCTGTTGTTGGTTGCGCTGGCGATGGTTCTGCTGCTCGCCACCTATCCCTTCTGGCTGACTGCGCTCGCCGAACTCCTGGTGAAGAATGAGCCTGCCGTTAAGGCCGACATGATCGTGGTGCTGGCCGGGGATTTCACCGGCAGCCGGATTTTCACCGCCGGCAATCTCGTCCGGCAGGGTTTTGCTCCCCAAGCTCTCATCAGCGGACCGGCTGGTGTTTACGGCCATTATGAAAGCGAACTGGCCATCCCGCTGGCGGTTCAGAACGGCTACCCTGTAGAGTACTTTGTGGCGTTTCCTAACGAGTCCAAGTCCACTGCGTCAGAATCGGAAGTGGTTGTTGCTGAGTTGCGACGGCGGAACGTTCACAAAATCGACCTGGTCACCAGCGATTTTCATACGCGGCGCGCCGGCCGGACGTTCCGGTCGCTGGCGCCTGGCATCGAGGTCCACGTGGTGGCGGCGCCGGATCGATACTTCACCACCAATGGCTGGTGGAAAGAGCGCGAGGGGCGAAAAACATTCCTGCTGGAATGGATGAAGACGCTGGGATCCTGGATCGGACTCTAGAGCATGTGGAAATCCGTACTACCGTATCTGTGGCGCTATCGGCGTGGCATGGCGCTGGGGCTAGGGTCGCTGATCTTGAAGGATGTGGTCAGCGCGTCGCTTCCGCTGGTGATTCGCGGCGGCGTGGATTCGCTGACTTCCGGTTTCAAAATCCAGTTGGTCTTTGAATTCGCCGCGCTCCTGGTGGCTCTTTCCCTGCTCAAAGGAATATTCCAATACTGGATGCGCGTGATCCTGATCGGTACTTCGCGCGACATCGAGTACGATTTGCGCAATCAGTTGTTCTCGCACCTGGTGACGCTCTCCTCCGATTTTTACGCCCGCTACCGCACCGGCGACATCATGGCGCGCTCCACCAACGATCTGAATGCGGTCCGGATGATGCTGGGTCCGGGAATCATGTATTGGACCGAGACCATGTTGACCGCCGTCATTTCGGTGGCCGTCATGCTGTCGGTGGATTGGAAGCTGACTTTGGTCTGCCTGATTCCGGCGCCGCTGGTGAGCGTCGCGGTGATGCTGTTCGGCAAGCGCATTCACGATCGCTTCGAAGTGATCCAGAAGATGTTTTCGGACATAAGCAGCCGCGTGCAGGAGAATCTGTCAGGTGTGCGAGTGATCCGCGCCTATGCGCAGGAGAAACCCGAGCTGCACAAGTTCGAAGTGCTCAATCAGGAGTATGTGGGCGAGAACATCCGGCTGGCCAAGCTTTCCGCGCTGTTTATGCCGCTGCTGCAGGGGCTGATCAGCCTCTCGTTCCTGATGGTGCTGCTGGCCGGCGGCTATCGGCTGCTGGAACATCGCATTTCGCTCGGGAGTTTTGTGATGTTCAACACCTACATGGGCATGCTGGTTTGGCCCATGATCGCCATCGGCTGGGTGGTGAATCTGATGCAGCGCGGACGAGCTTCCTGGGAAAGAATCATGCAACTGATGAGGGAGAGGCCGGCGATTTTTGGGAAGGAAGTCAAGGGATTCAAGGAAGCCAAGGAAGTTGCTGGGGCCATCCGGTTTGAGGGGGTTGAGGTCAAGTATCCGGCCTGCATGGCGCTGAAGAAAGTGGATCTGGCAATCGCGCCTGGAGAAACGGTTGCGATTGTGGGACACACCGGCAGTGGCAAGAGCACGCTGGTGAGCCTGATTCCGCGCTTGATCGATCCGACGCGGGCCGCGTGCTGCTCGACGGCGTGGATTTGCGCGAGCACGATCCGGAATGGGTGCGCCGTCAAATTGGATTTGTTCCGCAGGAGACCTTTCTGTTTAGCGCGACGCTGGCCGACAACATCGCATTCGGCGTGAAAGGCGCAACCGAGCAGGAGATTGCGCGCGCGGCCGAACTCGCCGGGCTCGCTCCCGACATCGCCGGATTTCCCGCAGGCTATCAAACCATGATCGGCGAGCGCGGGCTGACGCTTTCCGGCGGCCAGAAGCAGCGCGTCGCGATTGCGCGGGCGATTTTGCGCGATCCGCGCATCCTGATTTTGGACGATGCGTTATCCAGCGTCGATACGCTCACCGAGGAAAGCATTCTGAGCAGCCTGGCCGGTGTGATGCGCGGCCGGACCACCATCCTGATCTCGCACCGCGTTTCGACGGTGCAGGGCGCTCATCGGATTTTCGTAATCGAACACGGCGAAGTGGCCGAACAAGGCACCCACGACCAGTTAATCGCGAGCGGCGGATATTACGCGGATCTTTACCAAAAGCAGCTGTTAGAGGAAGAGCTGGAAGCAATCTGACAGTGGGGCGGACCCCCTGGTCCGCAGCCGACGCCCTCGTCGGCTTGCTTTGTTTCGACGAGTCTGATTTCGTTAACGGAAGAGCGGGTCCAGGGGGACCCGCTCGGACCGGGGGGTCCGCCCCACTTGCTTCGACTAAGTGACGTTGGGCGCTTCCGCCTGCGAACGCGCAAAACTGTCCAACCGTTCCAGTGACGCCTGAATGTCTGCTTCCGTGGTTCGCGGATTGATAGTGCAGGTCCGGAGAACCGTTCTTCCGCGAAGAACTGTCGAAGTGATCAACGCAAAGCCATCTTCGAGCAGCGTCTGGACCAAACTGAGATGCGCAGCGTCGTCGGCGCTCGTGTACCGAAAGCAGACGATGCCCATCTGCGCCGGCGTCACGATCTCCCAACCGGGCATCTTGCGCAGGCAAGCCTCAGTGAACTCGCCCAGAACGAAACCGCGCTCGATGGCCACTCGAAACGCCGCCAATCCAAAAACTTTGAGCGACATCCATAGTTTCAGCGCGCGGAAACTTCGGGTGAGCTGGATTCCGTGATCGGTAAAGTTGAACTCGTCGGAGTGTAGCTGAGTGTCCTTGAGATACTCCGGCAGGATCCGGAACGTTTCGCGCAGGTGCTCGCGATTGCGCACCAGCAGACAGCCCATTTCGTAAGGCTGGAACAACCATTTGTGCGGATCTAGCGACAAAGAATCGGCCAACTCCAGACCCGCCAGCAATTCGCGGCCGCGCCCAGCGATCACGGCTGCCGCTCCGTAGGCGCCGTCGACGTGCAGCCAAAGTCCTTGCTCGCGGCAGAGCTGCGCAAGCGCGGGCAACGGATCGATCGCCCCCGTATTGGTGGTTCCGGCGCTGGCGATGACGCAGAACGGCCGCTTGCCAGCCGCGCGATCGCGTTCGATCCATTGCGTAAGCTCGCCGATGGGCAGGCGGAACGCGGCGTCCGAAGGCAGCTTCCTCAAATTCTCGACGGGCAGCCCGATTACCCGCATCGCTTTTTCGAGAGACGAGTGCGCTTGATCGGAATAGTAGACGGTGGCATCTTCGAGACGGTCCGGAACTTTCACGTGCCGCGCAACAGCCAACGCCGTTAGGTTGGCCAGGGTCCCACCGCTGACAAATACGCCGCCTGCGCTTTCCGGCAGCGCGCAAATCTGGCACAGCCATTCGAGCACGGCGAGCTCCACGGCGGCCGGTCCGGAGCCGCTGATCCAAGTTCCGGCGAAAATGTTGTAGCCCGAGATCAGCGCGTCAGCCATGGCGCCCACAAAATTTCCCGGCCCCGGCACATAGGCGAAAAACCGGGGATGGTTGACATGCATGGTGTTGGCGAAAACGTCGCGCTCCACTTGCGCCAGGACGGTTTCGAACTCCATGCCTTGCTCCGGGATTGGCTCGCGGAACGCTATTAGTAATTCCGCCGGGTCGCCTTTTGTTCCGACGCGCTGGCTTGGCAACGTAGCCAAGTGTTCCACCAGACGATCCACCACGCGATATCCGATTTCGCGCATGCGCTCCGGGGAAAACTCCAGCTCCGGATTCATGCCTTGGCCACTAACACAAGATGAATTGCCTGCTCCAGATCCGATTTAGAGAGAGTGGTGCTGATGAACAGTTCCTGGCGGGCGCCGGCGCTCAGCGCGATGGCTTTCCATCCGTTCGTGACAGGCACGGTCACGCGAACCTTCACCTCGCCTCTTGCGTCGCGCACCGGCCGGATCACGCCGGGGATCACGGACCGGATTGCGGGGTTCTGCTGGAGCAGGCGCTCCAACACTTCCCGTACGCCGTCGATAATACTGTGCTCGACCTTGAGCTTGCCTTGGATTTTACGCAGTCTCACGTTACTTAAATCGCTTGCGCACCTGAAAATCGATACCGAACGCCCCGTTCTCGTCACGCAGCGCTACCACGGACCAGCGCTTGCTAAGATCCCATTCTACGCGGACGATCTGCTGGTCCGTTCGCGCCAGGTTGGTGATGTAGGTCAGCGTGACGTCGGGCGAAACCGTTTGCTCGAGCGTCAAGCGCGCTTGGGGAACGGAGGTGATATCGGTAAGTTGCGGATCGATCTTGATGTGGCTCACGCCGAAGAATCGCTGCAATCGTCCCGAGGAGGGAGCGAACGCCTGTGCCAGAAGCGAGTTGCTGCCAGTGGATACGCCGGTTGGTGCGAAGGCGTTTTGGGTGGGCGCCAAGCCTCCGCCGGTCGCCGGCGTCCGGCCCACAGCGAGCAAGGAAATGATCTCGTTGGTTTCTAGCGGAGGATCGGAGCGGTAAGAAAAGTTGAGCTTGTTGAGCGGCCCCGAAAAGATGACATCCACCACGATGCCGCGCGTTCGAGTTTCCAGATCCAGATCGATGATTGGCTCGATCTTGGTGGGATTGTAGAAGTTCAAGTCGCCCCGGCTGACGGTGTATTTATTCCCAAAGAACTCGATCTCTCCGGAGTTGACACTTACGTTGCCCAGCAGAACAAGCCGATCCGGGGTGCCGCGCAAGCGAAGGTTGGCATCCGCCCGGATGTTGCGGGTAAGGGCGGTCTCTACTTCGAGATTCGCCGCGCTGGTGATGTGAACATCGAACTGAATTCCGCGCAAGTATTCGTTGGGCGTGGATGAAACCGGCGCAGCCGTGGAGGCCAGCAGCGAGCCTACGTCGGTGCGCGGGTTGAAGGCGGCCCGCACCACGGCCACGTTGCCGGAAAGAACGCTGTTGTCCGAAGTACCGATCAGATTGAGCGTCGCATTCACCGTAATGCTCACGCCGCCGGCAGATCGATAGCGGACTTGGTTAGCCGTTGCTTGCAGCCGATAAATGAGCGCGGGGCCGCGGAATCCAACGAAGCTGCCGCTTTCGAAAGTGACCTTGCCGCCGCCCGCGACGCCCGTCAGGTTTTGGATGGTCGCGCGATTCCGATCGAACAGAATTAATCCGTTGGCTTGATCCACACCGTTGGGCAGATCGCGGATGTAGACGGAGGCTTGGCGCAACTCCACGCGGCCATCCACCTGAGGCTCGGTCAATGATCCGCGAACGGTCATGTCGAGGAGCGAAGTTCCCGAAGCAAGCAGATCGGGGTTGAAGATCTGCAGAATGGACAGATTGATATTGCCTTTGACGGCAACGTCCCACGGATTTTTCGAATCCAAGGCCAGGTGGCCGGACGCACTCAGCGTGGTGCCCTTGGCAACGAAGTTAGCGCTTTTGATTTCGATGCTTTTGGTGGTGCCTTCAAACATCACCGGTTGGGCGTTCTTGATGATGAGATCCTGAACCTGGGTTCCGGGGACTGGACGCACGTTGGGACCGGCGCTCAGTTGGACGGTGCTGAGTGTCACGTTGGCCGAGAGCGCGGCAGGGTTGTTCAGGGGTCCGGTGATGATGGCCTCGCCCTGCATGAAACCCTCGAAAGGCAACTCTTTGCGCTGATGCTCGCCGGGCCAGAGATCGTGCAGCGTGGCGAAAGTAATCCGCGGAATCTGGACGCGTGCCTGGCCCGGATAATCGCCGTCCAAGCGCCATTCGCCGCTGCCTTGAAGCTGAATGCCGGGTAGATCCACTTTGGCGCTGAGAGCTAGCGTGGGTAATCGCGTGTTGGCTGTCAGCTCCAGGTTGCCATAGGGTCTACCGTCCAGCGTGGCGTTCTTAAGCGTGAGGTGGCCGTTCAAGGACGCGAGAGTGACTACACCTTTTACCACTTTGGCCGTGCCGCTCGCGCTAACGTCCAGATCTCCCGCCAGGCTGTCGGACAACTGCCGCATGTAGTTGATCCGAGCCAGAGTGAGTTGATTGCTCGACAGATCGAAACGTAGCGAGCCGTCATTAAAGTCGCTGTCCAAGTGATTGTAGGCGCCGCTTCCGGTGAGGAGTGAATCGCCGGCGCGGGCCTCCAGATGCGCCACTTCCAGCGCCGTCGCGGTCATGGTGACGTCACCGCGGACGCGGTCGAAATGCTCGTCATAAGCGGTGACATTCCGGGCATCCACGTTCCCCGAAACCAGAGGAGATTCCAGCGTCCCGGTGACGTGCGCGGTGGCCGACAGAACGCCTGTGACCGGGATCTTGTCGCCTTGCTCCGCCAGCAATTTCGCTATGTCCGCGCCTCGAATGGAGAGTGAGGCGGAAAGTGCGCTTGCCTCCACCGTTTTCCAATCCACTAGCGCAATGCGCGCTTGCCCGACTACATGCAGCTGGTCCTGATCCACGACAATCGCGTATAAGTTCGCCAGCGCTTTGTCCACCTCGAGCGTGGCGGCGATGTGATCGAATTCGCGCTGCTTCCAAACCAGGTGCGTCGCGTCGGCCTTGCCTGAGATCTTCAGGCCCGCGAACGGTCCGGCGATCACACCATCGAATTTCGCCATGCCTCCGCGCAACGCAACGGGAAGTTTCCCGGGAGCTTTTGCCCCGAACAGCGGATAGAGCGGCAAAAGGTCGTTTAGATTGCCGGAAATAAGATGCACGGTCAAGGATTCGCCGAGCGTTCCGGAAACGCTGGCGTTCGTAGATCCAAACGTGACTTCGGAATTCCCGAAACTCAACCTGGCTGACCGCTGATCGTAGTTGATGGCGACGTCGCCTTTTAGAGGCACTCCTCCGGTTCCGGGAACGCTATCGATTTGGGCAGACAGCATTACGCCGGAGAGTCCGCCGCGCGCGAACTGACCGTCCATCTTGATGGTCCCGGTGAGCGCGCCGCTCAAATCGCCCGTATCGCGATTCCAGAACTTCGCGAATTCTTGAAGAGGAAAATCCACGGCCTTTCCGTTCAGCGAGAAGCTCTTGAGATCCACCACCTGCGCCGATCCCTGGAATCGGCCGCGCGGAACGGCTAGTTGCAGATCGGGAAGACTGATTTTCCCGGGCGCCATTTCGAGGCGCGAGGAGAGAGTTACCCCGCGCAGCGTAGGCCCATTGCGCGCAACCGAAAGTTCGCGCCCCGACAGTTTTCCCTCCAACTTATACCGGAATGGATTGGTCTCTAGCGACCCTTTACCCGCGAACGAAACGGCGCCGGTGGATTCGAGCGGCAGCCCGAAGAACGTGTTAAGCCACGTTACGGGCGCGGTGGCGGTGAGATCGAAATCCGCGCCCGGCGCCGAAAGATTGCGAACCAACCCGTCGAGCGTGATCTTGGCGCCTTCGCTTTCCGCCCGCGCGTGCAAGATTTGGAACTGGCTGCGCTCGAGAGCAACCTGCGCGGCGACATCCAGGGTGACAGCCATTCGCAGCCGCGGCGTTGCCACACGCATGCGGCGCGCGGAAATAGCGCCGAGATAGCGGGGACCCGAGGCCTGATAACTAATGGATGCCTGCAAACGATCTCCCTCCAGATCGAGAGGAATTCGCGCGGAGTTGTATTCGGCGAATCCATCGCGCAGTTCGAAGTGCTTCACCTTGAGATCCAGAAGCTGGTTGGCGAAGTTGTTCTCCCAGCGGTTCCCGCCTTTGGGTTCCGGCACGTTGGTGGTTCCATCGGGATTGACGGTGACGCTCACTTGCGGCCGTTCGACAAACAGTGACACCAGGTCCACATCGCGATCGAGAAGAGAAACAATTTTCAATCCAATTCGAACGCGGTCCGCTCGAAGAAAGGGGGCCTCCCCAGGCCGCTCCTTGCCGTGAACCACGAACGGCGCTAGCTCTACGGTCAAATTGCGCCAGTTGTAGTCGAACGTTCCGATTTCCACGCGCCCGCCCGTGGCCGTTTCGGCGATCGAGACAATGCGGGCCCTCACCTTGCCCTTGAACCAGTTGGTTTGAAGAATCGCGAGCGTCGCCGCGACCGCGATCAGCAGGAACCCCACGACACCTGTAAAAAGCGACAACCAAATTTTCTTGCGACGGCTCACTGCAACGCCTCATCATGGAAGCGAATGGTTACCTGCGTGCGCGTATCGGCCAGCCAGCGATCCACCGCTTGATCGATGCGCTGTTCGGTCAGAGTCCGCTCGATACTGGAGCGAACCTCTTCCAGGCCCGGAACCGGATTGACGCCATCCTGTTTCCATTTGTCGAGTTGTTGTTGATAGTGCGCCCGCACATCCGCGTCGGGAATCTGTATCCCGGGACGAAAGCGGTAGTCTATGAATCGCAAAAACGTGGCCTGCCACCACAGCCGGCGTTTCAAACCGTCCTCGCTTATGCCATATGAATCCAGCGCCTGCTGATACTCGGCGTCCGTTTTGTAGCGCGCTTTCAGAATTTCCAACGGTTGCGCCGCGTCGCTCAAGGCGGGCAACGGATAATGGCTGAAATCCATTTCGCGCCGGACCAAAGTCTGCTCGATTAACCGGCCAGCGGCCTGTTTCCGGCCCTCAGCATCCAGGTTCGGCTGCTCCTCATTCAAGAAAGCCGTGAGCCGGATCTCCTCCTCGATTTGGCTTTCGGTGATGACCTGATTGCCCACCGAGATGGCTATGCGGTCAATGATCTCAGCGGAAAGAATTGGGGAAACAAGCAGCAAGGCTATCTTCCACCGGGCAAAATGGCTGAATTTCTTCAAAACGCCTGCCCCAGCGAAAAATGGAATTGGAATACGTTGATCCGTTGCACTACTTGTTCCCCGCCGCCGAACTCTAACTGGTTGATGGTGCCTTTGAATCCAAAGAAGCGGGGGGAATTGGGGCTGAGTGAGAAGTCCGCGCGAACCGGCCCGATGGGAGTTCGGTAGCGAAGGCCGAAGCCGAATGCCTGCACTCCGTAATCGAAATCCTGTAGTCCATTCTGGCGGAAGCGGAGGCTCACCTTGCCCAGGCTGGAATATATATTTCCCATGTCGTTGAATAACGCACCGCCCAAGTTGTCGCCAAATAGCGGGAACCGGAGCTCGAAGCTGTTGAAGAACTCGGCCGTGCCGCCGATTGGAAAGCCGGTTTTGAGGTCGCGGGGACCAGCTTGAAAATCTGGAAAGGCCCGGTCCGAATTCGAGCCGCCGCCGAACAATCGCTCGGCCAGGGGGATGTCGGGGAGACCGGCATAGCGTTGAATAATTCCAAAATTAGTGGACCGGGCGAAAACCAGGCTCTTGGTCAGTTGATAGTAGCTGGAGTTCTGGACAATGAGCCGCCCGAAACCGGTTTGGGATCCGAAAGCGCCCGCAGCCAGCGCTAAATCCACCGTAGTGTAGACGCCGTGATGCGCGTCCAGGGGATCGTCACGCCGATCATGGATAAAAGTGGTGGAAAAAAATCCTACGCGGACAGGCTGCGAGAGCAGTGGGATCAGCTCGGGAGTGATCAGCGGCCGTCCCACGACGTTGACTTTGCGAAAGGTATAACGATACTGAATGGAAAAAGCGCGCGTCAACCTTTCGCCTAACTGGACCGAGCCCTCCTTGCGCAGCGAGGAAAATGTCCGGACGTCATTCGAACTGTCAAAGAGCGCCGAAAACTGCAGGTTCAAGTTCGGGTTTCCTTCAAACTGCGGCGCCAGATAAGTGGCCAAGACGCGTTGTTCCAAGGTGGAAAGCCTGGTTTGCAGGCTCACCGTATGGCCCAAACCCAGAAAATTCAACCGGCTGACACCCAGAGAGATGCGTGGACTGAACGCGGTTACCCCGGCCGGCGAATCCAGCGAAGTGAGGCCGCCGCCAATGCGGCCGATCTCAGCGCCAAAACCGACGTTGGTTAAATACCGGCCGGCCTCTTCCAGTGAATAGAGGACGTATTTCGTAGGCTCGTCCCCTTCCGGATCCTGGATCGCTGTATTCACCTTGGCGAAAATTCCCAGATCGTAGAGCCGCCTTTGGCTTCCGTTGATCTGGTCTTGCGAAAGGGAATCCCCAGGCTGGAGACTGATGCGATCACGGACCAGATCGATCTTAGTTCTCTCCAGGCCATTAACCAGAACATCGCGCACGTAAACCCGCTCGCCTGGAGTGGCCACAAATTTCAGATCCACGCGATTGGCTTCCGCTACCGGCGTTGCGATGAACTCGAACTTTGCGCCCGGGTAGCCGTTGTTGAAGTAATAATCCAGGATTGCATCGCGATCCGAAGCGATATTGTACTCGCTATAGGGTTGGCCTTCTGTGGAGTGGAGAACCAATCGCAACGCGCGTCGATCGTCTTCGGAGACTCCTTCGATTTCCAGCTTCGACACAAACCACTGCGGGCCCTCTTTCACTTCGATGGAGATTGCAACATGCCCAATCTGCCCGCCGTAATCGTCGATCTCCCGGGAGGTCACTTCCACATCGCGAAAGCCATTGGAACGGTACAGCTCGCGGATCGCGTCCAGATCCCGCTCCAGGTATTGGCGGCTGTAGCGTCCGCGCCGGTAGCGGATCAGCGTGGCCGGAATTACGTTGATCCGTTCTCGCAGCGTGTCGTCATCGAAGTAGTGATTTCCCGTAAGCTCAAGTTTGACAAGTTTGTGATGGGGTCCGCGGTCTACGTTGTAGTCGATCAATTGATCCCCATTGGGCGGCAAGGCGAGGTGGTAGTTCACGCGGACATCAAAATACCCCTGAGTCTGAAAGTAGGCGGCCAGATCGCGCGTGCCTTCCAGCAGCAAATCCTTGTCAACAGCGCGTTCTTCATAAATCGGCAGCAAGCTGCGCAATCGTCCGCCTGAAAGATTCGCCCCGCGCACCCGCACGGTGATCATGGGTCCGCTATCAATGGCCAGTTCCGGAGTGACCGTATTCGTACTGGGATGATAATCCAACCTCACCAGTGACACTTTGGCGGCCAGGCGGTTGTGCTTCGGATACCAGGAGCGCACGTTATCCAGACCGGACTCTGTGCGGCTCTCCGTGACATATCTCCAACCAAACCAGCCAAGCGGCCGCAGCCAATGCGTGGACTTTATGATGCTCTCGATGGGCCGGTTCATGGGACCGTTCGCGATGACGCCATCGTATTTGGCGCGCTTTTCGGGATCGATCTGGAAATCGATTTTCACCTGCTGCGTGGCTTCTTCGAACGTGGTCTGCGGTACTACCGTGGCGTTGTAAAATCCGTTGCGTCTCATCACATCCACCAGGTAATCTACCGCTCGCTTCACTTGGTCCGCGGAGTAATCGGCGCCTAACTGCAGTTTTGTCGCCACGGTGAGTTGTCCCTGGTTGGGCGGTTCCGGGACCCCATTTACGCGAACGTTGCCGACGAAGTAGGCGGGCTTGGTTATGAATCTCAGCGTGACGCCGTTCGGTCCCAAAGTTGCATCCACGGCAATGTCGGCGTACTCGCCAGTCGCGTAGAGGCGTTGAATGGCGTCTCTGAGATCTAAAGCGCGCAGAGGTTGGCCAGCCCGAAGCGGTAACAAAGCCTTGAGTTGATTGGTTTCCAGCGGTTGCTTTTCGGGGTCGAACTGGATATCCGCAATCGTCTTGCCTTCATAAGCGCCGGCTGCATTTGCGTAGGGGACCCCGGTTAGTACGGCGAGCGCGGCGACACCGATCCGTAAGCCCAGCCGAATTGACACTAGGGTCCATCTTAACCTAACGGCTGCTACCATTTTGGTGTATGAACCCACGCGCTCGGGAGCGTTACTCGCGGCAAATCCTGTTCCAGAGTGTTGGCGAAACGGGGCAACGACGCTTGTTGGACGCGCGAGTGGTGGTGGTGGGTTGCGGCGCGTTAGGCAGTTTTCAGGCGGGCGCGCTGGCCCGGGCCGGCGTCGGGTTGCTCCGGATCATCGATCGCGATTATGTGGAATTGAGCAACCTGCAGCGGCAGTGGCTGTTCGACCAATGCGATGTGGAGCAGGCGCTGCCTAAATCCGTGGCGGCCGCGCGGAGGTTGGCCGCCATCAATTCGGACATCCGGTTAGAGCCGGTGGTGGCCGATCTGACGCCGGGAAACGTGGACGAACTTCTTGGAGAATCGGACCTGATTCTGGATGGCACCGATAATTTCGAGACGCGCTACCTGATCAACGATTACGCCGTGAGCCATTCCCTGCCCTGGATCTATGGCGCGGCAGTGGGAAGCTACGGAATCTCGATGGCGGTGATCCCAGGCAAAACGGCTTGCTTGCGGTGTGTCTATCCGGATGCTCCGGCGGGTTCGCAGCCAACTTGCGAAACAGCGGGCGTCTTAGGATCCGTCACGTCGATGATCGCGAGTCTCGAAGTGAGCGAGGCGATCAAGATTCTGTGCAGTGGCGAGACGTCGCGCAAGATCACGACGGTGGATGTGTGGACGGGCGAAATCCGGCAGATTGCGGAGCCTGGTCCACAACCACAATGTCCCGCGTGCGGTTTGCGGCGTTTTCCTTATCTGAATGGCGAGCATCGTGCGCCGGTGAGTTTGTGCGGCCGAAACGCGGTTCAGATCCACGAGCATTCGCGTCCGCTGGATCTGAGAGAACTTGCCGAACGACTCTCGCCGCTCGGGCTGGTTCGCGCCAACGAATTCGCGCTGCGATTTGAAACCGCGCCTTACCTGCTCACAGTGTTTCCCGACGGCCGCGCGATCGTGAAAGGCACTACCGATGTGGGTGTGGCGCGTAGTTTGTATGCAAGGTATATCGGGGGGTGAAAAGGCACCGACTCCCTGACGGTCGCGGTTCAGTAACGGAACCTCAAACCGAGCCGCGACCGTCAGGGAGCCGGTGCTTCTTACTCGTGCCGTAGTGCTTCCAGCGGATCGATGCGGCTGGCGCGCAGGGCTGGTAGCCAGCAGGCGAATAGGGCGATTGAAACCAATGCAGCGGTGACTGTCGCAAAGGTGATCGCGTCGGTTGGCGTTACGCCGTAGAGTAGCGTCGCGATCAGACGGGTTAGACCGAACGAGACTGCCAAGCCCACCAGGATGCCCGTCAAAATTAGCGGTAAGCCCTGGCCTACGATGAGCAGCAGCACTTGCGAGCGATTTGCCCCTAGCGCCATGCGGACGCCGATCTCCTGGGTCCGGCGCGTCACGGCGTACGACATCACGCCGTAAACGCCCACCACCGCGAGCAGCAACGCGACGGCGGCGAAGATGCCCATCAGCCAACTGGTGAACCGGTTACGCGCGGTCTGATCGCCGATCCGCTCAGACATGGTGGCGACGTTGTAAACAGGAATCGTCCGGTCAATTTCCTGAATCGCGCTGCGCACCGCGGCCGACAGGCTGGCGGGATCGAGAGATGTCCGGACCAGCAGCAGGATATCGCGTTCCAGGTCCGGCAGCGGACGATAGAGATCCGGATCGGCGGTTGGATTATCCGGCAGACCTCGATACTTCATTTCGCCGACTACGCCGATGATGCGCAGCCATGGGCTCGAAGAATCTGGGCCTCCGCCTTTGATTCGTTTATCCAAGGGGTCTTGATTGGGCCAGAAGCGCTTCGCGACGTTCTCGCTGACCATCACCACGCCCGAGTTGGGTTTCATCTCGTCCGCAGAAAATGTCCGTCCGGCGACGAGCTTGGTGTGGAGCGCTTGGAAAAATCCGGGTGTGACGCGATGGATGTAGGCGCGTGGCCTGTTCTTCTCGGTCACTGGCGGCTGTCCTTCGGCGGTGTAGAATATCGCGTCCCCAGTACCGCTGAGCGGCACGTCGGTCGCCGCCGCGGCGGTCTGGACCGAAGGCAGCGCGCGGATTCGCTCAAGTATCTGCTGAATCGATACGGCGGTTGGCGAGGGGGCTCCGGCTTCCGGCTGAGGACCTCGATAGCGGCTTATGGAAACGCTCAGCAGATGATCCGGATCGAAACCGGGGTCTAGCGTGGCGATCGCGCGAAAACTGCGGATCAGGAGACCCGCGCCAATCAACAGCACCAAAGTGAGAGAGACCTCAGCCACCACCAGCGCGTTCCGGAAACGCTGCGGCGCTTTGCCCGCGCTGGTCCGTCCGGACGATTCCTTGAGAGCCGTGTGCAAACCGGCCATGCGGGAATGAACCGCGGGCGCCAATCCCATCACCACCCCACAAAGAACCGATACCAACACGGTAAACAGGGCCACCGGCGGGTCGATGCCGGCGTGCACAAAGCTCGGAAGCGTGACCGGGCTCGTGGCCATCAGGACGCGCAGACCGAAAGTAGCGAGCAACAATCCCGCGGCGGCGCCGATAAGGGCGAGTACACAACTTTCGGTGAGAAGCTGCCGCCACAACCGCAGACGTCCGGCGCCCAGAGCCACGCGCAGCGCGATCTCTCTTTGCCGAGCTTCGGAACGCGCCAACAGAAGATTCGCCACATTGGCGCAGGCGATCAGCAGGACAAAAGCCACCGCGCCCAGCAATACAAGCGCCGCAGGCCGGATATCCCCGAAGATCTCTTTGTCGAGCGGCGCAACTTCCACGCCGCGCGCTTCATTCGTTTCCGGATACTGTCGCTCCAGAGCGCGGCAGATTGTGTCGAGTTCGGCCTGAGCCTGCGTCATTGGCACGCCAGGCTTCAATCGTGCGAGAATCGCCATTCCACGATCGCCGCGCTCGGCCATATTCTCCGCCGATCCGGACATCATGAAGGGACGCCACAGCTCCGCGAGATCCGAGACGCCGCGGAATCCGGCGGGCATCACACCGACTACGGTGTAGGTGCGGGCGCTCATTTGGATGGATTTTCCGATGATGGCTGGATCAGCCCCATACCGGCGCTTCCACACGCCCTCGCTCAGCAGAATCACCTGGTCGCGCATCGGAACCTGGTCTTCGCCAGGCAGGAACGTCCGGCCCAGGATGGGCGAGATGCCAAGCAGCGAAAAATAAGAAGCCGAAACGTACTCGGTTACCAAGCGTTCCGGCGCGTCTTCTCCGCCCATCAGGAAAGATCCAACCGGATTATAGGCGGCCATATCCACGAAGGACTTGCTTTGCCTTCGCCAATCCACGAAGTCCGGATATGAAGCGCCCCGACGCTCCACGTTGACGCGTCGAACGTTGCCCCATAGCAGCGTGAGCTGCGCGGGATCGCGATAGGGCAGCGGCTTCAGCACCACCGCATTCACCACGCTGAATATCGCGATGTTCGCGCCGATCCCGAGCGCGAGCGCGAAGATTGCCACGCTGGCGAATCCCGGGCTCTTCCTTAAAGAGCGCAGCGCATACCGGATGTCTTGCCAAAGAATTTCGACGGAGCCAAGGGTCCACATTTCGCGGCATGCCTCCTGGAAAGAAGTGCGGTTTCCGAAACGACGGTGCGCGGGGCTTTTCGCATGCAGCATTTCCATGTGAAAGCGCAGCTCGTCATCGATATCGCGATCCAGGCGCTGGCGCCAAAGCAACGCTTTTAGCCGGTGCAGCAGGATGCAAAGGCGCTCTCCCATAAATTGCTTATGGGAAGTATATCATGCGGGCTTGCGTTAGACTGTGGGAAGAGAGGCGCGTACTATGCGTCATGTTCTACTGTCCGCTTTGATTTGTTCGTCGGCCGCCTTACCGGCGCTGGCGCGTAGTGGAAGCCACGGCGGCGGCGGTGCTCATGTAAGAGGCTCGAGCGGATTCCATGGCGGCGGATTCCGCGGAGGCGGTCTCAGCCATCGGACAGGATTCCGCACGGGGTTTGGATTCCGGCGCTTCCCGCGCGTTTATCCTTATTACTGGAGCCCTTCCTTTTACGGCGGTTATGGATACTACGATCCTTACGGGTATTCGTCGCCTGACGCCTACTCAGATGCTGGCTACGGTTCGGACTACGGCTACTCGGCTCCTCAGGCGCCGCCCGTAATCGTCAGCCAGGATTTTCAAACGCAGTCCGCGCCTCCGCCGATGGTCCGAGAGTACACAGCCCCTGGTCCACCTGCTCCCGCTGCCGGCCAGCGCAAGTACGACACGCCGCTCTACCTGGTGGCTTTCAACACCGGCGAAATCCGCGCCGTGCTGGCGTATTGGGTGGATGGCGCATCGCTGCACTACGTGACCATGGAGCATGCGCAGAAGCAGATCGCTCTGGCTTCCGTGGATCGCGCGTTGAGCGAGCGATTGAACGGCGAACGCAACGTCACCTTCCAATTGCCGCGCTGATACTTTCAGTACAATCGAGTGCATGACTAGACGCACCTTGATGGGTACACTCGCGGTTGCAGCCGCCGTGAAAGCCGAAAAGGCTCCGAAGGAATGGAAACCGAAACTAGGAGTACTGGGTCCGTTCACGGAAGCGAACGTGGAATTCGCCCGCCAGGAAGGTTTCACCAACATGATCCTGGGCACGGGCCCGCGCTCGGAGCTGGACGCCGCCACCATCACGGACGAAAAGATCGAGCACGTAAAGGCCACGCTGGCCAAGAATCAGATGCATGTTTCGGCGCTGCAGTTGGCCCAGAACCACATTTCGCCGGACGCTACTCAACGCGCCAAAGAGAACAACTATTTTCTGAAAGCCATCGAGTTGGCCGGCAAGCTGGGCATTCCTTACGTGGGAACCTGTTCCGGCAAGGACACGCAGAAATCGTTTCAGGGGCAGGTGGACGAAATCGTCCGCGTGTACAACGACAAATATTTCGCGGCTTGCGAAAAGAATCATGTCAAGATTCTGTGGGAACCATGGCCGGGCGGACCGAATATCGCCACCTGCCCAGCCGGATTCGAGGCTCTGTTCAAGGGCTTCGGCAGCGCGCCTTACGTAGGTCTGCAATACGATCCGTCGCACCTGGTGTGGCAGATGATGGATCCCATACAGACCGCGCGCGAGTTCATCGACAAGATCTACGACGTGCATCTCAAGGACACCGAGATCCGTTGGGACGTGCTGCGGCGCAGCGGCATCAATCCGGTGAATCGCGCGCAATGGTGGGCCTATCGTTTACCCGGACTCGGCTCCATCAACTGGGCGGAATTCTTCAGCGTGCTGCAAAGGGCCGGCTACGCGGGCGCGATGAGCATCGAGCACGAAGACGACCTGTACGGCGCCGATCATCCCGGCCCGGATTTCAGCGACGACTTCAAGACGGGCTTCAAGATGGGGCATCGCTATTTGCGGCAATACGTGCCGGATTGATAAACTGGTCATGAGAGATGACCATATGAAATCCGCCTTGACAAAATCTCAGACCGAGATCGGCGCAGCCGAATTCAAAGCCAAGTGCCTGCAGCTGATTGACGACATCCATGCCCGCAAGCGAAGCTCGGTGATTATCACCAAGCGCGGGAAGCCTTACGCTAAGTTAGTTCCCGCCGGCTCAAAAGAGGAACCCCTCTATGGCTTCATGAAGGGGTTGGTGACAATCCGTGGCGATGTTACCAAACCGATTAAGGTTGACTGGAAAGCTCTGAAGTGATTCTGCTCGACACCTGCGCCCTGTTATGGCTCGCGAGTGGGGAGCTTTTATCGAAGGCGTCGCTGGCCGCAATCAATCAAGCCAGGGATTCCGATGTACTGTTTCTGTCGCCAATATCCGCGTGGGAGATCGGGCTCCTTACAAAGCGGGGTAAGGTGATGTTCGGCGTCTCCGCTGAAGCTTTTATATCCCGCGCGTTCAGCCGGCCCGGAGTTCAAATTGCGCCATTGACCCCAGAGATCGCAGTACGCGCATCGTACTTGCCCGGCTCGTTTCATTCCGATCCGGCAGACCGGCTACTCATCGCAACGGCAATCCTAATGGGATTCACTTTGGTAACTCGCGATCGCGAGATCTTGCGTTACGCTGCCAAAGGACACGTTTCCGCGCTCCGATGTTGAGCCGCGGCGTCTACTCGCTTAGCTGGCCGAGAGTTTCACCGAAAATCTCAAGATCCTGCTCGTTGTTATAAAAGTGCGGCGACACGCGCAGATTCCCGCGCCGGGCTGAGACCAACACTCCGTGTTCCTTCAATGCTTTCGCCAGCGCGGAAACATCGCGATTCTCGAAGCGCGCGGCCACGATGGCTGAGCCGCACAAATCCACGCGCGCTCCATGCCGCGCGGACGATCTCGCGAGTTTTTTCCGCCAGGCTCAGCACACGCTGCTCAATTACTTCCGGCCCAATCTCGAACATCAAATCGAGCGACGCTTCCATTGCATAAATCAGCGCGAACCCAACGGATCCGCCTTCGTACTTCTCCGCGCTTTCCGCCAACTCCGGAACGCCGTGGTGCAGATTGTCCACATTGCGCCAGTCGCGATGGCTGCGCCAGCCCAGCACATTCGGGCGAAGCCGCTGGCGCAGCTCCGGACTCACATACATGAACCCGGCGCCGTTGGGCGAGATCATCCATTTATACGCGTGCACCGCGAGCATATCCGGCTGGATGCGGCCCACATCGAACCGCAGCGCGCCGACGCTCTGCGTGCCATCGATATAAAACATCACGCCGCGCTCGCGGAGAAAATCGGCGATCTCGGCCAGCGGCGGCGTGAATCCGGTGTTGTAGTTCACCGAACTGAGACAAACCAGGCGGGTGCGCGCGTCCACCGAATCGTAGAAACGATCCCAGGAGGTCTCCGCCATCTGCACGCCGGCGCGATCCAGTAATCCCGGCGCATAAAGGTTGTTCGGAAACTCATGCTCCAGGGTCAGAATCCGATCGCCCGCGCGCCAATCCAGACCGGCCAGCAGAATTCCAAGCGCCGTGGACGCGTTCGCGACAAATGCGATGTCGTCCGCTTCGCAATGGATCAGCCGGGCGGCTTTCTCGCGCACCCGCTGCATGTCATCGAACCAGTTCAGAAAGTCCGCGCAGGCCAATTCATCGCGATGCGTGAAATGCTTGGCGACAGCTTCGGTAGCGCGGCGCGGCAACTGGCCAAATGTCGCGGTGTTCAGAAACGTCCAGTTCCCGAGCGCGGGAAACTCGTCTCGAATGGCCTTCCAGTCCGTCATCCGGATATTTTCGACGCCACAAACGCCGCGGCGTAATCCTTGTCCACGTCTTCCGATTTCTTGGTGCTTCGCTCGCTGATTTCCACCTGACCTTGCGCGAGCTTCTTGCCGACCGTGATGCGATAGGGAATGCCGATCAAATCCGCGTCTTTGAACTTCACGCCCGGCCGCTCATCGCGATCGTCCAGTACGGCGTCCAGATCCATTTTGAGGCAGCTTTCGTAGATCTCTTGAGCAGCGGAACGCAGCGCCGCGTCGGCGTTATTGACCGGGGTCACCACAACCTGGAAAGGAGCGATAGCGGCGGGCAGCGCCATGCCGTCCTTATCGTGATACAGCTCAATCGCCACGCTCAGGATTCGCTCGATGCCGATGCCGTAGGATCCCATAATCACCTTGATCTCTTCGCCGGTTTCGTTGAGCACGCGCAGACCCATGGAATCCGAATATCGATAGCCGAGTTTGAAGATGTGGCCGATTTCGACGCACTTGATCAGAGCGATCGGGCCGCCGCATTTCATACACAAATCGCCGGCGGCTACTTGCCGCAGATCAAAATATTCGGCCTTAAAATCTTCGTCGGGAGTGACATGCCGCAGGTGATAATCGTCTTTGTTCGATCCAGCGATCATGTTGCGGCGGCCCTTCAGCGCCTCATCCGCGATCACGCGCATGTTCTTGACGCTCACCGGGCCAAGCGATCCGGCATCCGCGCCGAACAACTGCCGGATTTCCTCGGGATGCGCCGGGCGGAACTCTGTCGCCTTCACTACGGAGCTGAATTTCGTTTCGCTGAGTGAATGGTCGCCGCGCACCAACGCTAAAACAGGCTTGCCGTCGGCGATCAGAACCAGGCTCTTCATCTGCGAGGATTGGGGCAGCTTGGTAAACGCAGAAAGCTGCTCGATGGTCTTTTGGCCGGGCGTATGGAACTCTTCCGGCGCAAAATCACCCTCGGGATCGGCGAGCGGACGGAGCCGTGGGATTCGCCGCCGCTTTCTCCAGATTGGCCGCGTAACCGCAGGCGGCGCAGTTCACCACATAATCTTCGCCGGCGTCGGAAGCCACCATGAATTCGTGAGACTGCGAACCGCCCATGGCGCCCGAATGCGCTTCCACAACCATATACTTCAGCCCGCAGCGATCGAAAATCTTGCAATACGCGTCGTAATGCTTGTCATAGGAAACATCCAAGCCGGCGGCATCAATGTCGAAGGAGTACGCATCCTTCATGATGAACTGGCGCACGCGCAGCAATCCGGATTTGGGGCGCGGCTCATCGCGAAACTTGGTCTGAATCTGATACCAGATCTGGGGAAGCTGCTTGTAGCTGCGCAGCTCGCCGCGCGCGATGGACGTCATCACCTCTTCGTGCGTCATGCCCAGGCACAGATCGCGGCCGAAGCGATCCTTCAAGCGGAACAGATTGTCGCCCATGATGTCCCAGCGGCCGGATTCCTGCCAGATTTCAGCCGGATTCAGCGCAGGCAGCAGCATTTCCTGGCCGCCCATCGCGTCCATTTCTTCACGGACGATGCGAGTGATCTTGAGCAACGATCGCTGGGCGAGAAACAGGTAGCTGTAAATGCCCGCGGCAAGCTGCCGGATATAACCGCCGCGCAGCAGCAACTGGTGGCTGACAACCTCGGCTTCGGCGGGGTTCTCGCGCAATGTGGGGATGAAGAGTTTGCTCCAAAGCATGGAATTTTCAGTGTAGCGCACGGTGTAATATCTCCCGGCACCGACTCCCTCACGGTCGCGGTTCGGAATGAGAATCCATACCGAACCGCGACCGTAAGGGAGTCGGTGCCGTTGTCTTCGCTGCAAAAAAGGCACAATAGAGCTTGACCCCCGCCGCCATCGACCTGCATCAGCCGCTCCGCCGTTACTGGGGCTACGACGAATTCCGGCCCATGCAGGAGCGCATCATCAATAGCATTCTGGCCGGCAAAGACACGGCGGTGGTGATGCCCACCGGCGGAGGCAAATCGCTCTGCTACCAGTTGCCGGCCGTGGTTTCGAGCGGGACCGCCATCGTAATTTCGCCGCTCATTGCTCTGATGCAGGATCAAGCCGCGCAGCTCGCCGAGATGGGAATCGCCGCGGCCGTGCTGAACAGTTCCATCCCCTGGGCGCAGCAATCGGAAGTGGTTTCAAAGGCCGTGCAGGGCGCCTATCGCTTGCTCTATCTTTCCCCCGAACGCTTGGCGAAGCCTGAAACGGTGTCGTGGCTCTCGCGCGTCCCCATTGCATTCTTCGCCATCGACGAAGCGCATTGCATCTCCGAATGGGGACATGAGTTCCGCCCGGAATACCGGCAGCTCAGCACGCTGCGCGCGAATTTCCCAGGCAAGCCGATCGCCGCTTTCACCGCCAGCGCCACGCAGCGCGTCCGCCACGATATCCTGGCGCAGCTTCAACTGCACGAGCCGGATAAATACATCTGCAGCTTTCTTCGTCCCAATTTGCAATATCTGGTCCGGCAGTGCGAAAACGCGCGAACGCAGGATCGCCTTTTGGTGGCGGCTTTGCGCGCCCATGCCGGCGAAAATGTCATCGTGTACGCGCCTACCATCGCGCGCGTGGAAGAGACCGTGGATTTTCTTGCACGGCAGGGCATCAAAGCCGTTCCGTATCACGCCAAGATGGAAACTCGCGACCGCCAGAAGAACCAGGAGCGCTGGATGTCGGACGAAGTTCCCGTCCTGGTTGGCACCATCGCTTTCGGATTGGGAATCAACAAGGCCGCGGTGCGCGCGGTGATCCATCTTTCGTTGCCAAAATCGGTGGAACAGTATTACCAGGAAGCGGGACGCGCCGGCCGCGACGGCCTGCCATCCGAATGCGCGCTGCTTTGGCAAAAGAGAGACGCCGGACTGTTGGCGCACTTCATTGAGGCAGTGACGGATCGCGCGGAGAAGGAGCGCGCCTGGCAGCGCTACCACGTGATTCGCCGCTTCGCGGAATCGGAGACTTGCCGCCATCGGCAGATCTGCTTGCATTTTGGGGAAACCCCAAAGTGGGAGAAGTGCGAAATGTGCGACGTCTGCGCGGAAGTCCCCGCCTGGTTCGAGGAACAATCGGACGCAACACTCGCTATCGCCCGTCCGGAGCGCAGAAAGCCGGCGGCGGCAGGCAGACGGCAGGCAACGCAGGCCATCGGCGCCCCCGTGGATCCACAGTTAGTGGAGTATCTAAAAGAGTGGCGGCGCGGCGTGGCCACGCGCGACAACATTCCCGCGTTCATGGTGCTGCACGACGCAACGCTCGACGATCTCTGCCGCAAGCTTCCCCGCTCGCACTCGGAGCTGCTGCACGTCACCGGAATCGGCGAGCGAAAAGCGCAGGCACACGGTGCGCAAATCCTAGCGGCGCTCGAAGCGTATCGCAAGGGAGCGCGCGCCGCAGGCCGGGCTAATTGATGGGGTAGGGTTTGAAAAATGCGTCGAAGACGCGGTGTATGACCGTAAAATCGTAACAGCACCGACTCCCTCACGGCCGCGGCTCGGTAACGGGTGCCTCATTCCGAGCCGCGAGCGTAAGCGACCGGTGATTTTGGTTTTTCAAGCGCCTACAACGCACCTTTCAGGCACCACCCTTAATGGGAAGAATTGCAAAGGCGGTAATATACTAGGTAATCCCTGAGTTTCTGATTCAATGCCACCCGACGTTCCCGTAGAGCGCGAGATTACCCGGCTCTTGCACCGATGGAAGGAGGGCGACCGCGAGGCCCTGGCAAGCCTGGCGTCGCTGGCCTACGAGGAGTTGCACGCCATCGCCATCGGATACCTGCGGCGGGAGGTTCCCGGACACACCCTGCAAGCCACCGGACTGGTGAATGAATTGTACTTGCGGCTGGCGCAGGTGCGGGGTATCCAACTGACCAATCGGCGGCACTTCTACACTTTCGCCGCCCAGTTGATGCGGATGATCCTGATCGATCATGCGCGCCAGACACGCGCGCTGAAGCGGCCCGGGTCAGCCGAACGCGTGCCTTTGCATGAGGAAATGGCCTGGATAGACGCTTCGAGCGATGAGATGCTCGCGCTGGACGTGGCTCTGGATCAACTGGAGGTAATCGAGGAACGGAAAGTGCGCGTACTCGAATTGCGCTTCTTCCTGGGCTGCACCAACGAGGAAACTGCCCAACTCCTGGATGTTTCCCGCGCGACCATCGATCGCGACCTGGAGTTCGCCAAGACCTGGCTCTATCGACGGCTCTCGCAACGGCCAACTAGCAGCGGATAAATTCCCAATGGCGCGAATCGATCAAGTGGAAGATTTGTTTCACGAAGCCCGCGCGCTGCCGGAACAGGATCGCCCGTCGTGGCTCGAATCGCGCTGCCAGGGCGACGCCGATCTGCTGAACGAAGTGGCTTCGCTATTGGAAGCAAATTCGGAAATGCGCAGTTCCACTCCGGGTCCCGCGACCGCGGAATTGCCGTTGCCAACAGCGAAGTTCGGCGCCTATCGCGCGGTGGGATTGCTGGGGCGCGGAGGCACCAGCATCGTCTATCGCGGGGAGCGCGCCGACGGCCAGTTTGAACAAAGGGTAGCGTTGAAGATCATGGCCGCGCACCTCGGCGGACCCGAGTTCCTCCGGCGATTCGAAATTGAGCGCCAGTTGATGGCTACGCTCAACCACAACAACATCACACGGCTGCTGGATGGCGGCGTTTCCTCCGCCGGCGATCCGTATCTGATCACCGAATTCGTGGAAGGGGAGCCGCTCGATCACTACGCGGACTCCCACAAATTGGATGTGGATTCGCGGCTGCACCTTTTTCTGCAGGTTCTCGAAGCGGTGGACTATGCGCACCGCAATCTGATCGTGCATCGCGATCTGAAGCCGGCCAACATTCTGGTCGACACAGAAGGCAACGTAAAGCTGCTGGATTTCGGTACGGCATCGTTGCTGGCCGGGCCGAGCGACATTACGCTCACCCGCGTTCGCATGCTGACGCCGCGCTACGCCAGCCCGGAACAACTGAAGGGCGAGCGGCTGAACATCGCGACCGACATTTTTTCGCTGGGCGTGGTTTTGTACGAGCTGTTGTGCGGAGCTTGGCCGTTCGGCGATCCAAATTCTGTTTTGAGCGAGCTCAATCGCGCCACCGGCAATGTCGCCCCGGCGCCCCCCACAACGGTGCTGACAGAGGCAGCGGCCGGCAGCCGTTCCGTATCGTTCCAACATCTACGCGGATTGTTACGCGGCGATCTTTCCACCATCGTGCTGAAGATGCTGGAAAACGAGCCCGCGCGGCGCTATGGATCGGCGCGGCAGGTGGCCGAGGATATCGAGCGGTATCGCGAGGGTCGTCCCATTCTGGCGCGCCCGCAAACAGCCTGGTATGCCACGCGCAAATTCGTCACCCGGCATTGGCTGGCGGTCTCCGCGGCGAGCCTGGCCATTGTAGCGCTGACGGTCCTCACCGCATTCTCGGTACATGAAACCGCCCAGGCTCGCGAACAAGCGGCGCGTGCGCAACGCGTCAGCGATTTTGTCAAGAATACTTTCCTCTCCGCCAGCTCCACCTGGACCAGTCCATTGCGAGGACAAAGCAGGGCCATTGAGTTCAACGACGTGCTGGATAACGCCGCCGAACGCGTGGGACGGGAGTTGGGCAACGATCCCGTAGCGCAAGCAGATTTGCTGGGAACCATTGGCGGTACCTATTCAGTTCTTGGCAATCCTGTAAAGGGAGAAGCGCTCTTGCGGCAAGCTCTGGCCCTCCTGCAGCGCACTGGGCGGGGATCCTCGCGCAAGGCGGCCGATCTTAGCGTATATTTGTGCAACGCATACTCATTTCAGGGCCGTTACGGGGAAGCGCTCGCGTCATGCAATCGCGGATTGGCGTTGGCTCGAGTTTACGGATCCGAACTGAGCCTGGGTTCTGTCCTGAACAATACGGCATTCATGGCGGCGAAAAGCGGGGCTCCGCTGGTGGAAGCTGAAAAACTCTTCCGGGAGGCGGCAGCGAACGGACCCACCGAGCCCGCTCAGGCGAAGGTGTGGCCGGCCATCAACAACACGCGGATTGGCGGGCTTCGGGTGAGGCAGGGCGATTTAGTGGAAGGCGAACGGCTGTTGCGGGATTCCGAGCAGTTGCTGCGCTCCGAGCCCGGCCCACCGATCGAGATCCTTCCCACTCTCGACGGGCTGGCCGTCGCCGCCAGGATTCGCGGGAGCTATCCCGAAGCGATGCGCCGTCTTCAGGAAGCGCTCGATCTTTTGCGCCAGCGCCCCACGTCCTACATGGGAAGCGGCGACCAGCTTGAGATCGAACTTGCAGCGGATGAAACACTAGCCGGTCAGCCACAAGCTTTAGCGCGCTTCCGGAAAGTAAGCGCGGCAGTGGAGCAGGACTCCACGGCGCCGGCGGAATTCGTTCGATTTCACTTGCTCGCGGGCATCACCGAGAGCGGGAATGGATTGCATGATTCCGCCGAGCGGCATCTAAGAGCCGCTCTGGCAACCAGCGAGAAAAAGCTGTCTCGACAACCATCCGATCGCGTGGAGATCTTTGTGCGCCTGGCGCAGTTGTTCGCCGCTTCCCATCGAGACCAGGAAGCTGCCGAGGTTGCGAGGCAGGGCTTGCAGTGCGCCGAGTCGAGCTACGGCACTTTCTTCGCGGGACATCCACTAGTGGCCGAACTGCGAAAGCTCACCGCCTCAGCGGCGCTTGTACGACGTTAGGTCCTCGCCGCTGCCGGAATCCGAATACGCGACGTGGTGCGTGCCGAGGTCCTCGAACTCGGAAAGCTTGACGCCCGGCAGCAGTCCGTTAGAGATCAGGATTCCACCGCTCGCCAGCATGCGGGCGACGCTGGTCAACGCCAGCTGCTGCTCCACCCGCGTGTAGTAAGCGAACAGATTGGTGGCTATCACTAAATCGAATCCCTGCCCGGGAACCGTATCCAGCGTTTGCGTGACGATATTCAGGTCGTCCACAAATATGCGAGTCGCGATTGCCGGTTTCACGGCTACCGCACGCATCTCCATTCCAGGCGGAGCGGCGACAGGTGTTGCGGCCGTTCCGATGTTCTCTCCGAAATGTTGCCAGTATGCCACCGTGCCCGCGTTCCAGCCGGCCAACTGCGCGCGCGGAAGCTGCAGCACGTAGTGCGGAGTTGAGCCGGGCTTGGCGAGCGCTGACCGAAGGTGCGACACAATCAGCGGATTAAAATCCACCACCGACATTTGAACGTCGGTGGCCGTCGCGACGCCCATGCGCAAAACGGTATCCAGTATCGCGAATGGTTGTGTGGATTGCGGTGGACAGAAATCGTTCACGTCCGGATCGCCAGCCAAATCCAGGCCAGGACCAATCACGGCGATGCGTTGCACGCGCGCCGGCAGAGCGTGACTGGTTTTGAGAGCCTGCAAAGTATCGTCGATAGCGTAGTTGATCAACAGCGAGGTCTCGGGCGAAACACCGGCATCCGCGCGAGCCTGCTGCTTCTTCAATCCGGTTTCCTCCAGAGCGAAGCGCCGCAAGACGCCCGTGAGGAAAGCGGTCAACTCATCTTCGGTAACTTTTTGGCGGCGCAGGAACTCTATCACCATGCGAAATCGATCCGAATCGATCTGATCCACTGCTTTTATGAACGCATCGCGCCGCGCGCGGGCGTTGGGAGTGAGATCGCCGGCCGCGTTCACCGCATCCGACGCAGCGGCTAATTTCGGAGGCGCGGGAAACGAGGTACCGAAGAGAATCAATTCGCTGAGCGAATCTTCGATGCCATGATCGATGCGGCCCCGGATCACCGCGTCGCGTTCCCGGATCCAGGCGTCCCACTCCGATGCTTCGCTTAAATCCGGCGCCTTTTCGGGACTGCCCGCAAAGATAACAGCGAGCGAGGCGACATCGGCGGATCGCAGAAAACGGACTGGGTTCGGACCGGCCGGCATCCAACCGGCGAACATCAGAAAAAGCAATCCAACTCGGCGCATCGTTGTACAACCATTGTTTCACGCTTGCTGTGCCAAACTGAAGATTGCAGCTCACAGTAACGAAACCGCGTGGACCCAGAAGTCTCCCGCTGATCGGCAGCCTGGCATCATTCCGTGCCCGGCCGATCGAATTCCTCAGCGAGATCTCCGCGAAATATGGCGATATTCCATACTTTCGCCTGGGCCCGTATCACGCCTATCTGATAAATCATCCGGATTACGTGCGCGATGTTCTGGTGACGAATCAGGCGAATTTCACCAAGAGCCGCGCCCTGCAGCGCGCCCGGGTGCTGCTCGGTCAAGGACTGCTGACCAACGAGGGCAAATCCCATTTGCGGCAGCGCCGCCTGGTGCAACCGGCTTTTCATCGCGAACGGTTGGCCGGATATGCAGCCGTGATGAGCGACTATGCGGTGCGCGTGCGCGACCGCTGGCAGCCCAATACAACTCTCGACATTGCGGACGAAATGATGCGCCTCACGCTCGGCGTAGTGGGCAAAACGCTGTTCAGCGCCGACGTGGAATCGGAAGCGCCGGAGATCGGACAGGCGCTGACCACGGTGCTGAAAATGTTCCGCATGCTGATGATGCCGTTCTCCGAGTATCTGGAGAAGCTGCCGCTCCCCTCCATTCGCCGCTTCGAAAAAGCGCGCGATCGCTTGGACCAGACCATCTACGGCCTCATCCGCGAGCGCCGCAAGAGCGGCGAGGATGCGGGCGACCTGCTGTCCATGCTTTTGCTGTCTCAGGACGAAGAGGCCGATGGCGAAGGCATGACCGACACGCAGGTCCGCGACGAAGCGTTGACGCTATTTCTGGCCGGCCACGAAACTACGGCGAATGCGCTTACCTGGACCTGGTATCTGCTTTCGCAAAATCCGGAGTGCGAAGCGCGGCTGCATCAGGAAATTGATGCGGTGTTGGAGGGCCGGATTCCACAGATGACGGATTTGCCGCAATTGCATTACGCCGAGATGGTTTTCGCCGAAGCCATGCGCCTTTATCCACCCGCCTGGGCCATCGGACGCATGTCGAAAGAGCCGTTCGAACTGGGCGGCGTGCAGATTGGTGCAAAATCCATCTGTATCCTGAGTCCGTACGTGATGCAAAGAAGTGCACGCTGGTTTCCGGATCCGGAACGCTTCGATCCGGGACGTTGGACGCCGGAAGCTCGCGAAGCGCGTCCGAAGTTTTCCTATTTCCCGTTTGGCGGCGGCGCTCGCGTCTGCATCGGCGAGCGGTTCGCGTGGATGGAGGGCGTACTTCTGCTGACCACCCTGGCGCAGAAATGGAAACTCAAGCTGGCCGAGGGTCAGCGCGTTGAACCATTGCCGTTGATCACGCTTCGCACGAAGTACGGGATGAAGATGACAACGAATCCGCGCTAACGCGGCTTCGGTTCCTCGGTTATTCAGTTTTTCGGTTATTCGGTTCTGCGCAGGACGGCTCGTGCCGGGGCGCCATCGCTTCCCACGATTTTTAGGGGCAGGCAAATCAATTCGTAATTGCCTGGCTCGACGTGTTCCAGGTTCAAGCCTTCGATGATCCAGATGCCTGCGCCGAGCAGCGCCCGATGCGTTTCGGCGCTATCGCTTTCGTATCCGCCGACCGACAAATAGTCCACGCCGACCGTTTGAACCTCGCACTTCGCCAGATACTGGGCCGTGTCTTCGGGGATGTAGACGAATTGTTCTTGGAACTCGTGCGTCTTCCAGTGCTGCGCGGAGTTTCTGGTTTTAAACAACACGCGTTCGCCTTTGGCTAAATGATGCGGCTCCAATTCCCGGATTGGAATGCGATCCGGATCTTGAATCTCAATCACTCGCGCAGGACCAATGGTTGCCGCGATCGGCATGGTCTCCATGCCCTTTCCCTCAGCGAGGAAATGCCGCGGCGCATCCATATGAGTGCCGATGTGCGCGCTAGTGGAAATTTGCGAGAGGTTGCAGGCGTCGCCATTTGCGATGTGGAGAGTCTGCAATCGGCTGAAGGGAGCGTCACCGGGCCAGTGCACCATCCCATTGCGCAGCGGAATGGAAACGTCGATAAATTCGCTCTTCATGAGGCGATCGAAATCACGTTTTTGATTCCGCCGGCGTCGTTCGAAAGCGGCGTCAGCGCCTGCTCGATGGGATAGCGCGCTGTGATTAGAGAGCGAACCGCTTCCGGCCATTTTTCAACGAACGTGCCGAGATCCCGAATGGCTGCCTGGAACGAGTGCGGCGGCGCATTCACGCTGCCCAGGATCACCTGGTTCTTCAAGACCACGTCCTTCATGATGTAATCCGTATCCACTTCCAACGGCCCTTTTCTTCCGGGCACGCCGGTGAAGATGAAAATTCCGTTCGGACCAAGTTGCTTGATCACGTCGAACGCCACCCCGGACGCCCCTACCGCTTCATAGACCACATCGATGGAGCCGACGGTTTTGGCCAGATCATCCACCGTGTGCGTCTCGGCGGCGATGTAGCGAGCTCCCATCGCGCTCACGATAGCGTTATTCTCATCCTGCGTGCGCGAACGCGAATAAACAGTGACGTCGAAGCCGGCGATGCGCAGCGCCATGGCTCCCAGCAGACCCACAGGTCCAGCGCCGAGCACCACTGCGCGATGGCAATGTTGGCGGAGCATGCCCGGTTCCACCGGACAAGCCCAGGGCAATCGCTGCTGGATCAACCACAGCTGCTCCAGCGATTTTTCCGCGATGGTGAGCGGTTCCACCAGAACCCCGACATCCCGCAGCTCGCGCGGGACTGGGTTCATGTAGCGCTCTTCTTCGATGACAAACTCGGTCATGTAGCCGTGCTGCTGCTTGATTCCGCGCTCGGTGAAATCGCCCGTGTAGCAGAAATCCTGCCGGCCTTCCCTGCAAGCAACGCACTCCGGATGATTGCAGGGACGCCGCACCGTCATCACTACCAGATCCCCCGGCTTCACTTTGGATGTCTGCGGATCCTGCCTCCACCACTTCGCCCAATGATTCGTGGCCCAGGATCAGATAATCGAACCCATCGGGCGGCGTACCGTATTCAAAGGAAATAATTTCCCGGTCGGTCCCGCAGACGCCGACATCCAGCATTCTGACCTTGGCCTGAGTGGGAGAAGCAAGCTGCGGTTCGGGATGATCGATCACCTTGACTTCGTGTTTCCCGGGGAAAACGGCGACTGCTTTCATTGAATTCAGAATAACCGACGGCCTGAGTGCGCCGTAGACGATTCCAAGAGCACCGACTCCCTCACGGTCGCGGCTCAGTAACGGGGTGCCTCATTCCGAACCGCGACCGTAAGGGAGTCGGTGCCTTTTTGGTTTTTTAATAAGCGACCGGTGATTTATTTCACTTTTCGCTTGACATTCTGCCCGGTTAGTACTAAATAATTAGTATGCGGCCCAAAACACCAACGTTGACCGAGCAGGAGCTGGAGATCATGAAGATCGTCTGGTCGCGTGACGTGAGCACGGTGCGGGATGTGTATGAGGCGCTCCTGGAGCGCCGCAAGATCGCCTACACCACAGTCATGACCATGATGAAAATCCTGGAGCAGAAGAAATATCTGCTCAAAACCCAGGAAGACCGCGCATATGTCTATCGTCCGGCGAAACCGAAGAACCAGGTGATCAAAGGTATGGTCCGCGAGTTTGTGAACCGCGTATTCAACGGTTCGGCCGAGCCCCTTCTGCTGCATTTGATGGAAGATCAGCGGCTCTCGAAGAAAGAACTGGAAGAGATCACGCGCATGATTCGCCGGAAGGAGGCATGAGATGACGAACCTATGGCTCGAAAACCTGGCCTTCTACAGTCTGCAAATTGCCGTGGTCGCCGCAGCCGGCGCGTTGCTGTTGCGTCTGCTTCAAATCCGGATTCCCGGCATCCGATTGATCTGCTGGCAGGGCCTGATTGCTGTGTGTCTCGCGCTTCCCGCCATTCAACCGTGGATGACCGTCAAAGCCAATTCCAACATTCGAATTTCCATGGGACCGGCTATTGCAGCGGGCAGCTCTGAAAGTTCGCGTGGCCTCGCGATCCCCGCCATTGGAATCATTCTTCTCTTGATCGGCGCAGGCGCCGCGGTTCGATTTGGAGTCCTTGGATTGGGGCTCTGGCGCCTGCGCGGATATCGCCGCAATTCCACTTTCATCCCGGGCGCTTTCGACAAGCTGCAGCGCCGGCTGGGAGTTTTCGCCGATGTGCAGATTTCCGCCGAGGTCGCGGGTCCAGTGACATTCGGCTTTTTGCGTCCGGTAATTCTTCTGCCGGAAGCATGTCTCGACGACGAATCCATTGCCTGTCATGAGCTGGTGCACGTGCGGCGCCGCGACTGGCTCTTCACGGTGGTCGAAGAATGTATTCTTTCGATTTTCTGGTTCCATCCCGGCATGTGGTGGATGGTGGCGGAGATTCAACTCGCGCGTGAAGAAGCAGTGGATCGCGAAGTGGTGGCGCTGCTGAATTCGCGCGACCAGTATCTGGAGTCACTGCTGGCTCTGGCTTCCTCGCGCGCCGGTTTCGATTTAGCGCCCGCGTCGCCTTTTCTGCGCAAGCGTCATTTACAAAAACGAGTAGCTGCATTGCTAAAGGAGATTTCCATGTCTAAATTTCGATTGACTTCGTCGCTGGCCGCGTTCACGGCCGTGCTCGCCATGACCGCCTGGTTGGGTGTTCGATCGTTCCCCTTGCAGGCTGCGCCGCAAGTAACGGAATCGTCCAACGCCACTGTTCATACTGGCTCGTTGCATCTGCTGCACTTGGATGCCGTCCAATATCCGAGAGAAGCGCGCGACAAGAAGATCGACGGGACGGTGGTCTTGGAACTCTCGTTGAGCGAAACCGGAACCGTGACGGATGCGCGCGTGGTGAGCGGGCCCGAAGAGTTGCGCCGTGGCGCGCTCGCATCGGCGCTCGAGTGGCATTTCGCGCACGATACCCCGCTCCCAACCAAAACGCAGGCCAGCATCGATTTCAAGCTGCCCACGGCGGAAGCTACACCGGGAACTCTGGTGGCTCCTCCAGAAGAGCAAGCCAAGCTGGACAACGTATTCCTTATCGTTCCACCAGAGATCAAGCAGAAACTCGAAAGCCGGATCACGCTCCGTGCCGGCGACCGCATTACGCAACCCGCATTGAGCGATCTGGCGGCCACGCTCTTTGAGGTGGACGAGCATCTGCGCGCCAGTGTGTTTCCGAACAAAGAGAAGACGGGATCCGCGATCAAAATCTGGATCGATAACGGCAGCGAAGCACCCAAGCGGATCAAAGTCGGCGGTGACGTTCAGGCTGACAACATCATCCAGAAAGTCCAGCCAATTTATCCTCCAGAAGCGAAAGCGCAGCGAATCCAGGGCGTGGTTCTCTTCACCGTGAACATCGGCAAAGATGGCACCGTGCAGAACATAACGTTGGTGTCCGGAGATCCGATCCTGGCGCAGGCCGCCAGTGAAGCGGTGCAGAAGTGGGTCTACAAGCCGACACTGTTGAACGGCGATCCGGTGGAAGTGGTGACGCAAGTGAAGGTGAACTTCACGCTCGCGCCATAGGGCCGCATATCTACCGAGCCGCGACCGTGAGGGAGTCGGTGCTTTTTCTAACACTCTCTTCCCTATGTCGCGGCAGGATCGCGATGGCCAGCGCGCCAATCAGCGCTACAGCCAGCACAGTCCCCATGGCAATCGTGTAGTTGCCCGCCTGGTCTCGCAGCACGGAAACAAAGTACGGAAACCAGGTCTGTCCGATGGTGTTCACGGGCAGAATCACCGCCATCGCGCGAGCCAGCGAGTTCACGCCGAACTGCTCGGCCGCCATTAGCGGGATCAGCATGTAATCGGCGCCCATGCCGAATCCAAACAGAATCGCGAAACAATACAGGAACATCTCGTTGGACGGCCGGACCATTAACAGAATCGGAATGGTCCCAGCCACCAGAAAGTAGGTGCCCGTCATTACCCACTTCTTCGAAAAGCGATCCGCCAGGCCGCCGATCAGCAAACGCCCGCCAATGCTCGACCACAGCACCAGAACCGAAGCCGTGCGCCATGCCCCATCCACCATTGGCCCCTTCTGAAAGCCGGCGTCGAGAAAAACAAACTTCATGTGAAAATTGACCGCGCCAATCGATCCGATGGAGCAGAAACTTCCGAGCAGGAGCAACCAAAATGGCCAGCTCCCCAGCAACTGCGCAAACGTATGAGATTGCACCTTGGTCTCAGCCGGCGCAACCGCGGCGCCATCCGGATTCTGTCCGATGTCGGAAGGTTTGTCTTTCAACACGAACAATACGATGGGCCAGGCCAGCAAAATCATCGCCGCCAGCACCATCAGGGCCGTGTGATAACCGAACTTTTCGGTGAGCGGTTTCACTAAGAATGAACCGAGCGATCCCATCAATCCCACGCCGACGTACACAATGCCCATCGCTTTTCCGCGATTCAGTCGGAACCAGTGCGAGACGATCAACTGGTGCGGGATGGGGCCGGAAAGAATGTAGCCCAACGTGTAGAGCACCCAGAAGCCGTAATAGACGTAGAGGGCGCTGCCCATATTGGCGAATCCAAGGAGCGCGCCGATGGTGAGCACGGTGCCCACTAAAATCAACTTGCGCGGGCTAAAGCGATGGATGACGATGGGGCCGAACCAGATGGTCAGCGCCGCGGCAAGAGGAAAGCCGAGCGTGATTTGTGCGCGCGACCAGTGGAATTCGCGCTGGAAGTAATCGTAAAAGAATCCGATGTTGTAGTACGGGATGCCGACCGAGAGACCGAAGCTGATGAAGGCTGCGGCGGCGACCCACCAACCGAAGAACTTGCGGGGCATTGGGTACATTGTGGCATGGCGGGTGGTGGGTAGTAGGGAGTGGGTTGTAGGAAGTGGGTTGTAGGAAGTTCCCACTACCCGCCTCCCACAACCTACAACCCTCTTAGATGGAACCCACCATCTACGTCGATCACTTGCCCGGTGGAATAGTCCAACAAGCCATCGGCAACCGCCCGGACCGCTCGCGCCACGTCTTGCGGTTCCCCCATGCGGCGTTGCGGCAGCAAACCGGCCGCGATCTTTTCTTCGTAACTTTTTTCCACCGCGGCCACCATGTCCGTCCGAATAATTCCTGGGCGAATTTCAAAAACCTGAACGTTCTCCGCAGCCAGACGCTGCGCATATAACGCAACGCTCATGCTGAGGCCGGCCTTCGAAATACAATACTCCGCGCGATTCGTCGAAGCCGTGTAGCTGGAGATCGACGTAATGAAAACAATCCGCCCGCTGCGCTGTTCCACCATCATCCGGGCGATCTGCTGGGTCAGGAAGTGCGGACCTTTCAAGTTGGTGTCCAATACTTCGTCGTAGCTCGCTTCGGTGGCGTCCAGCATGTCGCGGCGTTCGCGCGGCGCAATGCCGGCGTTGTTCACCAGTAAATCCAGGCGGCCATATTTTGTTCTTAGATGCGCCACCAGCGCATCCCGATCCGACGCCGAGCCGATGTCGCTTCGGATCATTTCAGCGCCGGTATCTTTGGTGAGCGAATCGGCCGCCACCTGATTCTCGCGGTAGGTCGCGATCAACGTGTGCGACTTCGCAAGCTCCACCGCGATGGCGCGCCCAATTCCGCGGCTCGCGCCCGTTACCAATGCGACAGGTTTATTTGGCGGCGGCAAGTTCGGCGTCGATGGCTTTGGCAACGTCTTCCACCGGAAAAGTTTCGACAAACGGGCGGCCGTTCACCAGCACGGTGGGCGTGTGGGCGATGCCGCGCGCTACGCCGTCCTGGTAATCTTCTTCCACCAGGGCCGCCAGGCGCGCGTCTTCGAGAGATGCTAATGCTTTCGCCGGATCCACTCCGTGATCCTTGGCGAATTGCGACAATCGATCGTTGAAGTTGTCGGCGGTGATCTCGCGCAAATGCGCCATGGAATATTTCCGGTAGGCCAAACCTAGCCCCGGCTGCGTCTCCTCGAAGAAGCGCGCCGCGATTGCGGCTTTACGCGCCCAGGCATGTTTCGCGAGCGGAAAATCGCGATGTTCAAACCGCACCGTAGCGGCGTAGCGCGGCAGCAGCTTCTCATCCAGCATCACGCGGAAGTCCGCACAATCCGGGCATTGCAGATCTTCGTAGATCACAACGCGCACCGGGCTTTGCGCCGCGCCTTCGATCAAATGTTGAACCGCCGGATATGCAGACATTGCAGTCAGGAAAATGGCGGCCGTCAAGCGCCTCATAATTGGGCCGGCTGCTGCAGAACGAAGGTCAGGCGCGTTTCGGTTGGGATCTTGACGGTCTGGCCTTTGGTCAGAACTTGGGCCCCGGTGCCCACGGCCGCGCCCGAACCAGCGCCGATCGCCGCACCCCTGCCACCGCCCGCCAGCGCGCCGATAATCGCGCCTAGCGCCGCCGTGCCTCCAATCACTTTCGCCGACTTCGCGCCGCGCGAACCGCTGGATTGCGAAACATCACCCGAAGTGAGATCCACCATCCGTCCATTGGCCAGCACTTGTTGCAACACCAGCGTGAGAATAGTTCGGCCCTCGATCTTGCCCGACTGTTGATCTTCCACCAACTTCACTACGGCATCGGCGCCGCGCGGTACCGCCACCTGGCCATCCACCAGTACTGGCTCATCCACGCTGGCGCGGAAGGTTTCTCCAAGACGGGTTTCCTGCGAGTTCACGGAGTCAATCATGCGGACGGTAATCGAAGTACCCACCGGAATAATCATCCCACTTACGGCAGCCGGCTGACCGGGCTGAGGCGCCTCGCGGACTCCATTATCGCGGTCGTCGCGCCGATCCGGATTGTCCCGGCGATCACTGTCCAGCGATACGCGCTGTCCGAAAGCCAAGTCGGAAACATCCTCGATCGAATACGTCTCCACGCGATCGCCCACCGCCATCTTCACACGGCGCGAGTCGCCACCGAGATATTGGCCGCGAACCACCTCGCCGCTGCGGAGCGTGAGCGTATCGGCGACACCGAAAGTCGCAAGTGCAATGAGAAGAGTTGAAACCCGAAGGAACATTGGGCCTCCTTGTGAACAGTCTACAAGAATTTCAAATAATGGACGCGCGGGCAAGCATTCCGGCTACCTAATTTCGGGTAGTGGGGCAGGTTGCTAACCTGCCGCCGATTGCCAATCGGCGCAAACTGCTCGGGTTAGCAGCCCTGCGCGCAGGATGGCATCCTGCCACACAACCGAACTGACCCACTACTCAATTCTCGCCGGCGGACCCTTTCTTTGGATACCTTCCAGTAATGCGGCGGCGAAGTTCTTGCCGCGCGCCAGCGAATCCTCATAAGCCAGACGCCGCTCTTGGCGTGTGTAGGCATGGCCGATGCGATATAGCCGTTCGAGTGAAAGGCCCACCACGCGCGTACCGGCGTAGGCGATCGCCGCTTTGGGAATCAGTCCGCCGCCCATCGGTATTTTGCCGGCCAGTTCACGGGCCAGCGCCCGCCATCCGAAGGCGCCCATCATAATCGAGACCACCTCGGCCTTCTGCTGGCTATACCCCACTTCGCGGTCGTTCGCGGCGGCCAGCAGGAACGCCATGCGGAACTGATTCGCGGTGAGAAGCGCCGTATCCGTCGCGAATTCTCCAATCGCCCACGGCAGCGACAAAAAAGGAACGATATCGGGAAGCGCGGTGGCCAGAGCGAAGAGGGCATTTTCCTTGGCCACTTTTTTTATGATCCGCTGCGAAACTTCCTGGCGGAACGGTTGGATGTGCACCGCCAGTGGAATGGCCAAATCGCGGCGATGATGCAGCACTTGTCGAACGGTGTCCATCGGACGGGCGGGGTGAAACGCAAAGACCTGGCTGGTGGGCGTGAGGACATCGTGCGGCGAATCCTCGTAGTAAATCTCCAGATCGTGACCCTCGGCCGGCAGAAACCCTTCCGTGGCGCGATAAATGCGGTGCTGGAGTTGTGCGCGCCGGGCATCGGAAAGCTCAGGCGGCGCGAAGAATTCCTCCATCTCGCGATAGGCCCCGTCGCTATCGGCATACAGGAACAACCGCAGAGGCCGCTCGGCGTGGCGGCGCGCTTCTTCCGGGTCCAGGTTGCCGATCGCGTCTTTAATGTTGTTGAAAAATTGTACAGGCATGGCAATTCAGGAGCGGAACACCACTTTGAGCTCCTGATGCCATTCTAAACTGACGCCCACCCTCTCCACTTCGATGCCCGGCGACATGTAGCGCAGCACTCCCTCATTCGAGGGATGAAAATCCATCGCAGGCGAGACCAACAGCAGCCGTGGAGGCTCCGCGCGCAGTTCAATTCCCGGGAAGTATCCGCGCCCGCTGAACTCGCCACGATCCAGGTGCCATTTTACTCGCATCCAGTAATCCAGAGCTTGCAAAGGCAGGTGGATGTCTTCGGAAGCCTTCAATTCCAGCACAGCAAGCCGTCCCGATCGGTCTACTGCGAGCAGATCCAGCACGCCCCGATCCGTCGCCGCGAACGCGGGCACCTGGCCATACACAGGATCCGTGCGTAAGCGCGCGTCGATCGCTTCCATCTGTTTGCGCACTTGCGATTCGAGCCACGCCTCCGGATTTCGCAGGTACAGCGGATTCTGACGGTCGCGAGCGTCGGGCGAACGGAACCGCGCGAGTTCTTCCGCCAAGCGCCGGATGTCGGCCGCTTGCGCCGAACCCACCGCTCGGCGCCGCTCCAACCCGAAGCGCAATCCTTCTTCGGATGTCCGGGCGAACTCCATGCCACGCACGCGCAAACTCAGTTCGCCATCCGAACGCTCGATCGCTTCCACGCCGCTCACCTCGCGGACCGGCGCAAGAATTCGATCCAACTCTGAGGGCAGCCGCCGGCGATAAGGCTCCAGGCGTGTGTCGAGATTGCCGTAGTCGCTGACATCCACGCGCTCTTCGATTTTTTGTTCGGTATAAACAAACGCCGCGTATTGCGCCAGCTTCGGATTGAGGAACAGCAAACGAAGGCACGTGGTTTTCTCCCGCTCGGCAGGAAGATAGAGAACCAGGCCATGGACCACTTTGTCATGCTCCCGGGCGCGCAGGTAGTCCAGCCAGATGAGGCCGAACGTGAGAACACCGTCACAGTGAAAATCATCCGGCGGCGCGCCGATGGCCGCCCACGCCGAAGCCCCCTGCCGCAGGAGAGCGCGAGGATACGCCGGCGAAAGGCTGTGCTCCAGATCCGCCTCGGTGGTCAAATCGGCGATCTTGTAGCCGGGAAATTGCCGCCGCAGAAAACGCCGGAACTGCTCGCGGAACTCCAGGCGCCCCGCCTTCAGAGCGACATTTTCGCCCGTGCTGCGCCGCAGGTCGATCAGAGACAAAGTGCCGCCTTTTTGGCCGAAGCGCTGGATTTTTAAGGTTAACTTCGCACGCGTCTGGCTTTCTATGCCGGTGATCCGCCGCACCAGATTCCGGCGATCGTCCCAGGCTTGCAGACTGAGCAAGCCGTTGCGCGATTCCAGCACAAAGTTGTCGGCCGTGATGTTCATCGACTCTTCGCCGGGTTCGCACAGCACAGGCTCGGCGCTCGCTTCGAGAAAGCTCTCGATGGTCTTGCGGATATCTGTTGCCAAAGGCACCGACTCCCTTACGGTCGCGGTTCGGTAACACTCTCTCCGTTCCGAACCGCGACCGTAAGGGAGTCGGTGCCTTTTGTATTTTTCAGGCGTGTTGATTACCTCCGGGCGGAGGCGGTAGGAAGCAAGCCCGAAACAAGGCCTGCGCTAACCTATTATCTTATTCCGATACCGACATCCCGTGCTCAAAGAAAAGCTGGAACAGGTTGAAACCCGGATCGCGAACGCGGCCGCCCGCGCCGGGCGCAGGCGCGACGACATTACTTTACTGGCGGTCACGAAGAAGTTTCCAGCATCGCTGATTCGAGAGGCCTACGACTTGGGACTCCGCGAATTCGGCGAGAACTATGTGCAGGAGTTCGAAGCCAAGCGCGTTGAGTTGGGCGATTTGACCGGCGCGCGATTCCACCTGATCGGCCATCTGCAATCTAACAAATCCAAAATTGCCTCTGCGATATTCGAGGTGATCCAAACCGTGGATTCTCAAAAACTGGCGCGCCGCCTGGATGCGGAGCAAAAGCAACTCGACGTGATGATTGAAGTAAAGCTCTCGGATGAGGAGGCCAAGGCCGGAGCGGCGCCCGACGAAGTGCCGGCTCTGGTGGAAGCCATCCGCGGCTGCGCGCATCTGCGGCTGCTGGGCCTGATGACCATGCCTCCCTGGTCCGACGACGCCGAGCCATCGCGCCCCTATTTCGCCAGGTTGCGCACTTTAGCCGAGGCGAACGGATTGAAGCATCTGTCGATGGGCATGTCGCATGACCTGGAAGTTGCGATTGAGGAGGGCGCGACCATGGTGCGCATCGGCACGGCATTGTTTGGTCCGCGAATAAAACTTTGAAGCTTGGGTTTTTCTCGCCGCTTCCGCCCGCGCGTACCGGCGTAGCGGATTACTCCGCGTCTCTCCTTCGCGCCCTCCAGTCAACCGGTAGCGTTGAAATCGGCGAAGGCGACATCAACCTTTACCATCTGGGCAACAACCAGCTGCATCGTGAAATCTACCAGCGCGCGCTCGAAAAACCGGGCATCGCCGTGATACACGATGCGGTTCTGCAGCATTTCTTCCTGGGATGTTTCTCAGAGCCGGAGTACGTCGCCGAATTCGTCTACAACTACGGAACGTGGACCGCGGATCAGGCGCGGGATCTTTGGCGCGGCCGTGCGCGCTCGGCCAGCGATCCCGAATATTTCCGGTACTCGATGCTCAAGCGGGTAGCGGAAAAGTCGCTCGCGGTAATTGTTCACAATCCAGCGGCGGCGGCTATCGTGAAGCAACATGCCCCCGCTGCGATAATTCACGAAATCCCACATCTGTTGGAGCTTCCTGAGCCTCCGAGAGCCTGGGAAGTCGCCGCATTGCGCGGAAAGCTCGGCATTCCCGAAGGCGCATTTCTGTTCGGCGTGTTCGGACATCTGCGGGAGTCGAAACGCCTGCCGGCTGTACTGCGGGCCTTCCATCGGGCGCGCGGCGCGGCGGAGATAGCGCTGCTGGTGGCAGGCGACTTTGTATCCAGCGATCTCGAAAGAGCTCTCGAACCGCTCCTCGCTTCGGATAGGATCTTCCGCGTCGGCTATACGCCGGAGCGGGATTTCTGGATGCATGCCGCCTGCGTGGATGCGTGCATCAATCTGAGGTACCCCACGGCCGGCGAAACTTCCGGCATCACCATCCGCTTGATGGGCCTCGGCAAACCGGTTCTCATGAGCGCGGCTTTGGAGAACGCCGGATTTCCAGACGCAAGCTGCATCCAAGTGGATGCGGGGCCCGCGGAAGAGGACCAGTTGGTGGAATTCATGATCTGGCTCGCCACGTTCCCCCAGGATGCACGGGCCATGGGAAGGCGCGCCGCCGCGCATATTCGCGAGTTCCACCACCCGCAACGCATCGCCGATCTATACTGGCAGGCTATTCGCGCCTGTTATCATTAAGGCATTCGGTTTACCTTGGAGAGCGCCCTCGTAACGGCGCTATATTTGCCGGTGAAAATCACCGCATTATTCTGGTTTGGAGCGTCGCTGCTCGCGGCTTCGCCCGTAACGGTGGAGAAAGCGCTGCACGTGCGCGTGCCCATGCGCGACGGCATCCATCTGGACGCCAATGTGTTCCACCCGCCAGGCGGCGCGCGCTATCCTGCCATTCTGGTTCGGACTCCTTACGGAAAAGGCGCGGATTTCATACCCGGTTATGCTTCCTTTATCGAGCACGGCTACGCTGTGGTGCTGCAAGATGTGCGCGGGCGCTATGGCTCCGAAGGCGTGTTCGATCCGTTGAAGCAGGAGGGTCCGGACGGATACGACACGCTCAATTGGATCGCCGCGCAGCCGTGGTCGGACGGCAAAGTCGGGATGATCGGCGGATCGTACCTGGGAATCGCACAGTGGCGGGTCGCGCTTTTGAACAATCCGCACCTCAAAGCGATTTTTCCGGTAGTCTCGGGCTCGGATGATTATTTCGACCGATTCTATTCCACCGGCGGCGCCATGAAGCTGGGGCATCGTCTGCTTTGGTTGTCCCAAAATCTCACACCCGCGGGATTGCCGAAACCGAAATTCGGCAGTTACATCGGACATCTCCCGTTGCGAACCTCGGACACCGCAGCCGCCACCAAGACACTGCCGCTTTACCAGACTGTTCTGGAACATCCCACTTACGACTCGTTTTGGAAGGATCTTAGCGTCCGGGAGAAAATCGATCGCGTACGCGTGCCCGTCTTCGCCGTAGGCGGCTGGTACGACAACTACGTGGAAAGTGACTTGGAAGCATTTGCGGCGCTGCACAAACCGGGCAAGCCGGACACCAGGCACCGCATCATGATCGGCCCTTGGCCGCATAACATGTCGAGCCCATTCGCGGGAGTCGCATTCGGTAACGATTCCAGTGCGCCCATCCGCGCATACCAGCTCGCATGGTTCGATCGTTGGCTGAAAGGCGCCCCCGAAGAAGCATCCCACTACACGCCGTCTACCTGGCACAGCGTCCGAGCCGAAGTGGATGAAGCGCCGGTGCACCTGTTCGTGATGGGCGTGAATCGTTGGCGCGATGAGCAGGAGTGGCCGCTGGCGCGCACTCGCTATACGGCTTTTTACCTCACCAGCAAAGGGCACGCGAACACCGGCAAGGGCGATGGTGGCCTGGTTTGGACTCTGGGGAAAAAGGCGAAGCCGGACCAGTTCCTGTACGATCCACGCGATCCAGTGCCCACCATGGGTGGAGCAGTCTGCTGCGATCCGAAAGTTTTCCCCTGGGGACCCATGGATCAGCGCCCAGTGGAAAAGCGCAAAGACGTTTTGGTCTACACCAGCGATCCGATGAAGCAGGATTTGGAAATTACCGGACCAGTGAAAGTGGTGCTATACGCGTCTTCCTCGGCGCCCGATACCGATTTCACCGCCAAACTGATCGACGTGTTTCCCAACGGCGAGGCGCGCAATCTCACGGACGGCCTCTTGCGGGTGCGCTACCGCAACGGATTGGAAAAGGCCGAGCGCGCTGAACCCGGCGAGGTTTATCCCCTGACCATCGACGCGGGCGTCACCAGCAATGTGTTCCTCGAAGGGCATCGCATTCGTGTGGAGATTTCCAGCAGCAATTTCCCGAGATTCGATCGGAATCCGAATACCGGCCGCACCCTGGCGGATGAAACAACGCTCAAGAAAGCGCAGCAGACCATCTATCACAGCCGCCTGTATCCGTCGCATATTTTGCTGCCTGTGATCCCCGAATTTGCATCCACCGCGACGGCCAAGAAAGGGCCAGTGAGCCAGAGCAAAGGGCTTTCATTCCGGGCGAGGTAGAATTGACTTAGACGACGTAAGCGCGGTATGGTGCGAATGTATCAGGCGCGGTAGCCAAGTGGTAAGGCAGAGGTCTGCAAAACCTTTATTCACCGGTTCGACTCCGGTCCGCGCCTCCAACAACTTAGTCTATTTTTCTGTTACTTAGACCCTCCGCGCGTTTCCCGCTCGATCTTTTCCCAACACTCGAAGGAAGCGTGAAAGGAGGGGCATGAGCCTGTGAAAAAATCGGCAAAGACACCGACTCCCTCACGGTCGCGGCTCGGAATGAGACACCCCGTTACCGAGCCGCGACCGTAAGGGAGTCGGTGATTTGGATTTATTCACACGTTCCAGACTCGAATTTTCGCGCCGAGAAATCCAACAAACCAGCGAAGCGGTCGCCGCGAAATTTCGTGCCTGGCTCAGAATAATCTTTGAAGTATCGCTTTGCTTTTTCTTCCGCCCGGTACTTCTTAGGGAATTGGCGCCAACCAGATGATTGGTCACCTTCGCGAAACTAATCCTGCGAGCTAGTCTTTTGGTCTAACGAGGTAACGCCATGCGGCAGTTCCAGGATCTTGATATTGCGGAAGTGAATTTCCGCTCCCTCCGACTCCATGCAGAGGTAGCCTTTCCGCCGTGACGACCGGCTGAGGCCATTCACGAATTTGCCGTTGACGGAAAGCTTGATAACGCCATCCACACATACAACGTCGTAGGTGTTCCATTCCCCGCGCCCTTTGCAGCGGTTTTCAACGGACTTGCTCCGGTTGCCGCGGGGATTGTCTGGAACCGTTACAACCCCTCCGACGCCGAAAAGTTCCCCGTGAACGTAAGCGAGTGGCGCTGGCTCTCCGTTCTGCTTGTTGAGATTGACCCAATCCAACTCGAGCATCTGAACCTCGACACCGTTGGGCAGACGGCTCTTCTCATCAGGCTTAGCGTCGCTCCACACAAACACGCCCGAGTTTCCGCCGGGCTCAATGTGCTTCCACTCGACATGCAGGATGAAATTGTCGTATTCCTTCGCCGTTCGCATGACCCCGATGGGGTGCCCTGAGCAAATCAACTCACCATTGCGGACCGACCAGGTGTCCTCGTTCGTGTTGACGTTCACCCAGCCCATCAAGTCCTTACCGTTGAATAGATCCTGGAATGCAGGCACCGCATCACCGCCGAGACTCGCCGGAACAGGCAGGAGTACGGCTGTCAGCGCAAACAAAACGAATCGCCTCATGCGCCGTCGCCCTGCGTGATTTCCGGCTTGATGTATCCGAGCAGCGATGAGCATAGTTCGTTCAATTCCCGTCTAGGCTTCCGTAGTATACAACTCCTTGAACAATGTACCCGGTCGCTCAGTAGTGGGCGCCGGCGCGAACCTCAGCCAGCGGCTTCTTGAGGTCCGCGAGTAACTCAGGTCCGATCACTGAAAAGGGTGTCGACCCGTAGCACAAAAGACGGTCATGGAAATCGCGCAGCGACGCGCCAGCGCCCGCTTTACTCCGGTATTCCGCGAGCAATCCTTCCAGCTCCGCGCGGCCGGCCGTATAGGCAATCACGCTTCCTGGCCCCAGCGCGATCCCCGCGACAGCTGCCTTGGCCTGTTCCACCGAAAAGCCAGTCTGGTGTGCGAAGAATTCAACCCCCTGCTCGACACTCCACGCGCCGCTGGCTAACTCCGGATCGACGATCGCTCGCGCGCCGCGCACTCGTTCCCACTGGGCCGTGTAGTAACGCCCATCCAGGTCGTCGCCAAAGAGACCGAGTTGGACCAGAAGTTCTTCGCCATAAAACGCCCAACCTTCCACGAACTCACCGCTACCCTGGATTTTCCGAACGAAATCGGGGTGGCGGCGCGCGATGGACAACTGCAAAAAGTGGCCCGGCATGGCTTCGTGCGCCGCAGTCGAAAGGATGCGATCCCGGTCGAAATCCTGATTAGCATCCAGATTCTTGGCCGCCTCTATCAGAGATGTTGGAGGTGTTATGAAATAGAAACCGGTTGTTCCTTTACTGAACAACAGCGGCGAAAACATAGAAGCGCCCGGAGACACCGGCTGGAGGAATTTGGGCGTCTCGACAATGTCGATCTCGCCCAGCCAGGCAGGCACGTCCACCAAATGATGCCTGGCAACGAACTCCCGTAGCTGTGCGATACGCGCGCGATAGTATCCGATGAGCGCAGCGCCACCGGGAGCCAAGCCACCGCCGCTCTCGGGCCCGATCGGCGTGCCGCGTTCTGTGGCCAGCTCTTCCATCCAGCTCTGCACAGCCCATCCATGAGCCAGTTCGTCGCGCGCTATCCGCTCAATGTCCTCGGAGTTAAACGGCAGCAACTGTTCTTCGCGCAGCATCGCGTCATAAGCGGCGCGACCAATTGCATAATTTTCGGGCCACGACGCCACATTTTGGTCGATGAACTTCTTGGTTTGCTCCATCGCTGCTAGCGTTCGGTCGCGCCCTTTGACGAACGCGGCAAAGCGATCGGCGGGCAATTGTGCCTTCGCGGCGTCCGTCAACGGCCCACCCAGGAAGCTCGGCGCGCCGGCCATCTGCTCCGCGCCGGTAACACCGTAGAGGTGGCCCGGATGCGTGACCAACGCGTTGCCCGCCGCGATGTACGCGGCTGCCCCGTCCAGGCGCTCAATGATTTTTTCCCATGCTGAGGTTACGTCGGCCTGGGTGGCTCCGGCGGTCCCGGCGATCGGCAAATGCAAGAACTGCACGTAGATCGCGCCGACAATCGCCAACGACGGCGCTGAGGGATCCTTCTCGTAGGTCTTATAAACCGTGTATTGCCTCTCCATACCGACCAACTGCGCGTGCAGCAGTTTGGCGTCGTCCATATCCACGAGCGATGCACCATCGAGCGGGATTGACGCGAGTTCGCTTTCCCAGCGCCGGATCGCCGCTAGGTCGCGCGTGTTCTCGTCGTCCGACGGCGTGTCCAGCTTCCCGTCCTCGTCGCTAAGGCCGAGCGATGTCGCAACCAGCGGGTGAGATTTTGCCCAATCGAAAGTAATCGATTGCGCAAGCTTTTGGAGCCGCTCGGTGGTGGTCGCGGGAGCTGCGGGAGGCGCACACAAAGCGAACAATGCCAACAGAAGCAAGGGTGTTCGTGCGGAAGAGAACGGCATTCGAGTGAATCTGCTAGTTTAGCGCGATCCTTCGAAAAAATGCTTTGCTCGCGGACCGCCGGGAAACCGAAGGCGAGCGTGCTAACAAAAGGCCGAGGTTATCGCGCGGATGAGGCGGGCCGAAGGCGTGAGGCTGGCCGAATCGTTGCTGTCACCAAGCGGCGAGCGTACACCGTACGGGGCTTTGCAACCACCGTCAGGCAAGTTCCACCCCATGTTCCAAAAGCCCGTTATAGGAAAGTTGACTCGACCCGAGCTGTCGCCAGGCGGTAAAATTACGCTCGTGGTTCGGTATGTGGCATGGCTGGCACTTTCATTCATCGCGTCTGCGATGTGGGGGCAAATCCCGAATCACGGGCCGGTTGGGGATGGCGGTCCGGCCATCAATGCCTCCATCAATGGTCCTGGGGCCATCGCGATTGACGGCGCCAAAACCGCATACGTTATCGAACACTTCGGGGATTTCATCCGTCGTGTGGACCTAATCACCGGACGCATTTCCACGATCAAGCCCAAGGTCAAACTCGAGGCGATGGCTAGTATTCTCGTGGATGCCTCAGGCGATCTAATCGTCACCGAGTACACAGTGGACCGTGTTCGGAAAATTCATCCACAGGATGGCTCGGTCTCGTTAGTTGCCGGATCGGTGCGGATGAAGTTCAGCGGCGATGGTGGACCGGCCCAAGCGGCAGGTCTGTCTGGACCTAGAGGCGCAACATTCGATAGCGACGGGAATCTCTTTATCGTCGATATGGGCAACGATCGAATCCGCCGTATCGATGCGAAAACGGGCTTAATTTCTTCGGTAGCCGGAAGCGAGAAACGATACTCTAGTGGCGACGGTGGTCCGGCTCTGCTTGCCGGACTCGAATATCCAGGCAGCATTGCCATTGACCGCTCGGGCAATCTATACATATCGCAGTACGGCTATGGTCCTGACAGCCATCGAATCAGGCGAATCGATGCGAAGACCGGCTTTATAAAAACTTTCGCCGGGTTAGGGAAAGCTGGTCTCGGTGGCGACGGTGGCTTGGCCCTTCAAGCCAGCCTCGAATCCCCATCAAACTTGCACTTTGATGCTATAGGAAACCTTTTTGTAGTAGACCCTGTAAACGACCGCATACGGCGCATCGACGCACAGTCCGGTATTATTACGACGTTTGCAGGCACGACGAAGGGCTTCGGTGGCGACGGTGGCCCCGCAATCAAAGCGCAACTGAGCAATCCCTCTTCAATCGCATTCGACTCTGCTGGCAACCTATACATAGCCGAATTCGTTAATAACCGCGTGCGACGGGTTGATGCCAAGACTGGCAGCATAACGACGATCGCCGGAAATGGATTGCCGCACCGTATTGACGTGATGATGTAGCACGGTCGTTCTTGCCTGCGCGAGAATCGTGTGGTCCTCTCGGAGCGAGTTTGCGCAACGCGCGCACAAAACCGCCTGGGAGCGCTGAAGGAAGCGCGCGGCACTTCAGATGGGCGACCCGGACGGAAACCGGACTATTCACCGGTTCGACTCCGGTCCGCGCCTCCAACGATCTTCGGATATACTCGCGTTGATGTCCTGCCCTCGGATTGCCCGGATTCTGTTACCGCTGGGTTTGGCGTGCGCCCTGTTGGCACATGGGCAGGACGGGCCGCCCCCTACTCCGACCCTTCAGGACGCCGTCTCGAGTCTTGTGAAGATGCACGATGCGTGGGGACCGAAGGCGAGTTCGCCGAACACGCGGCTCACCATCAAAGAATCCGCTCGCTCAGGATCGCTTATTAAATTTCGATTGTACGCGGAAGGTTTGCCGAAGGATGGAATCTACACAATCGTGACATGGCCCGTCACTCAGAAGGGTCCGAGCCAGAGTATGGCGGGCGTGACCTTGGATGAATCTGGTCTCGCAATCTGCGCGGGGAAACCCGGCACTTGTGGCGGCGACAAGCCCAACGATCCGATAGACCTCACCGTGCAGCCAGTTGCTGGAGAGCCTTTGCGTCTTGGCCTGGTTTCGGAAGACGGTGCCACCAAGGTGTTCGCCAAGGTGGTGCCAATTCCATTGCGCGGAGAGGATCGAGGTTGTGCCGTTGAGGCAGTCTTGCTCACGCCAGGGACGGAGCTGGTGTTGATCGAGGGTTCCGGGTTCCCGGCCAACAGCGAGTTGCAAATGGATTCTGACTCAGCGGGTGAACGCCACAGTGAGAAAAAGAAGGCTGAAGCCGACGGCCGGTATGTAAGTGCGATGCTCCCGTATACGAAGGGCGTAACGCGAGGGACCTTAAGAGTGACCCTGAAATCGGCAGGTTGCTCGCCGTCGGTAAAGGTTCCGTGGGGCCGACGCTAGCAGCCCAATTTCGCAGGCATTACCTGGGCCAGATAGCGGGGATTTCCACTGCCATGTCAGGTAAACTCCGCGGGGCGAGTTGGCCCTCCCGCAACAGCGCCGTTGTGACCAGCCGGCCGTTCTCAAGCGTCAGCACCTCCACCGTTCGCGCCTCGGGGGAAACCACCCAGACTTCGGGCACACCCAAAGTTTCATAATCCTTCAACTTCTCGGCCCGCTCGGCCCGGGTATTGGCGGGCGAAAGAACTTCCACGATCAACTCCGGCGCGGAGTGAATGTAGCCGTCCTGTTCAACAATCTGGTCGGCGCGGAACACAGCAAGGTCCGGCACGCGGGTTGTCGATGGCTGCTGTCGAATGACCAGGCCAAACACAGTAGTGACGACTAAAATATTGTCCGAGTCGGCTTTCGCACGAAGCTGGCGCGCTAACAGCTCAACCGTCTGGGCGTGGTTCCATTTGTTGGGAGGCATTTTCCGGATTTCGCCATTCACGACTTCCTCAATGCCTTCCGCTTCGGGCAGCTTGAGCCACTCTTCGTAAGTCAACACTTTCGGGGTGGTCGCCATAAAGAGCCCTTTGTCTTAGTGTACGATGAACCTGATCATGAGACCGCCTAAAGCACGCCCGAACCATGTCTGACAGCCAGCCCGCGCTGCGGCGTGAACTCCGGCTGTGGCACCTGGTGCTGTTCAACGTCTCCGCCGTGGCGGGAATCCGCTGGCTGGCCGCCGCCGCGCAGGTGGGTCCCGGATCGCTCACCCTTTGGCTGCTCGCCGCGCTCACTTTTTTTCTGCCATCCGCCCTGGTCATTGCTTCGCTCTCCGCGCGCTTTCCCGAAGAGGGCGGATTCTATATCTGGACCAAGCGCGCCTTCGGCGATTGGCACGGTTTTCTCGCGGCTTGGGTTTATTTCGTCAGCAACATTCTCTACTTCCCCACGCTGCTGCTCTCGGGCGTCGCCATGGCCAGCTATATGTTCGGCGAAAGCGGCGTGAAATATTCGGAGAACGCCGCCTACGCGATTCCGGCCACCCTCGCCGTGCTTTGGATCGCGATCGTCACCAATCTTGTCGGACTGCGCATCGGAAAGTGGCCCAGCCTGCTAGGTGGCGCCGCTGCATACTTGGTGGCCCTGCTGCTCTGCACGCTGGCGGTAGTCGTCGCGTGGCGATACGGATCGGCCACCCACTTCAACCACCTCATTCCCGATGTAAGCTGGTCAAATTTGAACTTCTGGTCGCAGATCGCCTTTGCGATGGTGGGGCTGGAACTGGCGCCGATTCTCGGAGGCGAGATTCAGAACGCTGCAAAAACAATTCCCCGCGCGGCTTGGATCTCCGGGCTCCTGTGTGCGGCTTTTTACATGGCCGGAACCGCCGCCATGCTGGGTCTGCTCCCGCCGGATCGCATCAATCCCATGACTGGACTCGCGCAAGCAGGCGACGTGGCCGGCGCGCGTTTTGGCGTCACCTGGCTCTCGCCCTGCTTTGCTCTTCTGATTTCGGTTGGCGTGCTCGGACAGCTCAGCACCTTCATCGCCGGAAACTCGCGCTTGCCCTTCGCGCTGGGGCTGGATCATTACCTTCCCCCTGCTTTCGCGAAAGTGCACGCGCGCTGGGGGACGCCTTACGTGTCGATCCTGTTGCAGGGCGTCTTCTCGACAATCTTTTTGGTGCTGGCCGAGCTCGGCGAGAGCTTGCGCGCCGCATATCAGATCATGGTGGATATGACAGTCATCGTGACTCTGATCCCGTTCGTTTACATCTTTGCTTCGGGCATGAAATTCGGCCAGCGTTGGGCGGGAACCACCGGAGCGATTGTTTCCGCTCTGGCGATTGTCCTCTCCGCCATCCCTCCGCCGGGCGTGGCCTCCGTGTGGCTGTTCGAGCTCAAGGTAGTGGGCGGCACATTGTTACTGGTGGTGGCGGGCCGCATGATTTTCACGCGTAGCCAGGCCGTCCGCGGCTAAGGGCCGCTTACAGGAAGATGACTTACTCGGAATCCGTCCGGTTTCTCTACTCGCTCGGGAACGAAGTCCAGACCGCGAAGCTGGGTTTGGATCGGATCACACGGCTGCTGGAAGCCATGGGCAGCCCGCATCGCATCGGCCGCTTCGTGCATGTGGCTGGCACCAACGGAAAAGGGTCTACCTGCGCCATGATCGAGGCCGGATTGCGCGCCGCCGGCGTTCGCACCGGGCTCTACACATCACCGCATTTGAAGGAACCCACCGAACGCATCCAGATCGCCGGGCAACCCGTCAGCGAAGATCAATTCGCCGAAGCGTTCGTCGAAGTACACGAGTTAGCCGAGCAAATGCTTCGAGCGGGCGAGATCGACTTACATCCCACTTACTTCGAAACCGTCACCGCGATGGCGTTCTTACTATTCGCCCGCCAGCACGTAGACACTGTCGTGCTCGAAGTGGGACTCGGCGGCCGCCTGGATGCTACCAACGTAGTAACGCCCGCTCTCTCCGTCATTACGCCAATCGACCTGGATCACCAGTTCTTCCTCGGCGACACGCTGGAGAAGATCGCGGCGGAAAAGGCGGGCATCCTGAAGCCGCAGCCGGCCGCCATCTTCGCCGAGCAGCTACCCGAAGCCGAAGCTGTCCTGCGAGCCCGCGCGCAAGGACCATACACGCTGTCTCGCGACTGGCCCATCACGGAGCTCAGCATCACCGCCCGCGGCAGTAAGTTCCGCATGCACGGCATGGAGATCGTCTGTCCCCTGGCCGGACAACACCAGGTGGAAAACGCCCGAACGGCGGCGATCGTGCTAATCCATCTCGGCATCTCACCTGCGGGAATCGCGAGAACGATTTGGCCGGGAAGGCTGGAACTAGTTTCTCGCGATCCGGAAATCATTCTGGACGGCGCGCACAATCCGGCCGGCGCCCGTGCCCTTCGGGACTACATCCGTCGATTCTACGCAGGCCGGCGCATCTGGATGATCTACGGCGTGATGCGGGACAAAGCGGTAGGCGAAATGACGTCACTGCTTTTCCCATTGGCGGATCGCGTGATCTTAACCGCGCCCAACAACTCCCGCGCCATGCCGCCGGAAGATATCCCCGCGCCCGGAGCCACTATCACCCACAACGTAAGCCAGGCTCTGGCATTCTTATCCGAAGCCGCACCGGACGACGCAATCTTCATCACCGGATCGCTTTTCGTTGTAGGCGAGGCGCGCGCCCTCCTCGTACAATGAAACGAGTGTCCCCGATGGTGCCCCAGATGGCGTCCCCGATGGCGAGGCTGCGCGCGTTCCTGATCACGGACCCGCTCATCGTCCTGGCCACCATTGTGTACGGAACGGCGAGTCTTCTGGTGTCCTTCGTCGATCCTGCGCGGCGCCGTCAAAACGCGGTAGAGCGCGGCTGGGCGCGTACTCTGCTGCTGGTCAGTGGCGTGAAGGTCAGAGTCGAGGGCCTCGAAAAGATCACCAAAGATGGCAGCTACGTTTTCGTCTCGAACCATCTGAGCTACATGGACACGCCCGTGGCTCTGGCAAGTCTTCCGGTACGCTTCCGCTTTCTCGCCAAACGCGGGCTCTTTCAAATTCCCTTCTTGGGCTGGCATCTAGGACGAGCCGGACACATCCGTGTGCCTCGCGAAGACGCGCGCGCCGCGGTGAAGACCATGACGCTGGCGGCGGAAGTGGTTCGTAAAGAAGGAGTCTCGCTGCTCATCTTTTCCGAAGGCGGCCGCTCGCGCACCGGCGAAACGAACGATTTCAAGGAAGGCGCGGCGTTCATCGCTATCAAGGCCGGCGTGCCGCTGGTCCCCATCGCACTGAAAGGAACGCGCGAGGTGCTGCCGTTTGGGTCCGGTATCGTCAAAACAGGAAAGGTCACCATGCGGATTGGCGACCCGATTCCCACCGCTCAGGCCTCTCCGCGCGATCGTCTTCGGCTGACCGAAGAACTGCGCCAGCGAGTACTTGCTCTGCTTGAAGAACATCCCATCCATGCTTAAAACCCTTTTAGCCGTTTTTCCCGCGGCATTGTTCGCACAGAATGCGAGCATGTCAATTGAAGAATACAAGCCCAAGAACACGCTCGTCGTCCCGCAGCATCCTGTCACGCGCGCCAAGTATCCGTTCATCGATGTGCACAATCATCAGAATTCGCAGATGCCGGTAGCGCAGTTGGACAAGCTGGTGAAAGACATGGACGGCCTGAATCTGCAGGTGATGGTAAATCTGAGCGGCGGATACGGCGACGCTTTGGAAAAAGGCGTGGCCAATATGAAGGGCCACTACAAGAACCGGTTTGTAGTGTTTGCGAATATCGATTTCACCAACATCGATGACGCGGGCTACAGCAAACGCGCGGCCGCGCAACTCGCCCACGATGTGCAAAACGGCGCACAAGGTCTGAAGATTTTCAAAAACTTCGGCATGGACTTGAAGGACACCAAAGGCCAGCGCATCCATGTGGATGATCCGCGCTTCGACGAATTATTTGAAACTTGCGGCCGCTTGAAAATTCCAGTGTTGATCCATACCGCCGAGCCATGGTCCTTCTTCCAACCGATGGATCAGTACAACGAACGCTGGCTCGAGTTGAAAACGCATCCCGGCCGCGCCCGTCCGCCTGACAAATATCCAAGCTGGGAAACGCTGATGGGCGAGCAGCACAATCTGTTCGCGCGCCATCCGCATACAACTTTTATCGCCGCTCACCTGGATTGGCTGGGCAACAATCTCGCCGAACTGGGCCAACTGCTGGATCGTTTGCCGAACGTGAACACCGAAATCGCAGCCGTATTGTATGAGCTGGGCCGCCAGCCCCGCTTCGCGCGCGAGTGGCTCATCAAATATCAGGATCGCGTGATGTTCGGCAAAGACGCGTGGAACGCCGAGGAATATCACACCTACTTCCGCGTGCTCGAAACCGCCGACGAGTATTTCGATTACTACCGCAAATATCACGCCTTCTGGCAAATGTACGGGCTGGATTTGCCGGATGAAGTTCTCAAGAAGCTTTACTACAAGAACGCGCTGCGGATCATCCCTGGCATCGATCGAAGCCCGTTCCCGAACTGAGGAGTCTTCATGAGTCACGAGCGTACGGTTCGTCTCGAAAAGAAGGGAGGCGTCGCCGAGTTGACGTTGAACCGGCCCGAAGTGCTGAACGCCGAAAACTGGCAGCTGGCGCACCACCTGCATGCGGCCCTGGATGAAGTGGAAAAGGCCGCCGATATTAGCGCCGTGATTCTCTCCGGCGCCGGCCGTTCGTTCTCATCCGGCGTGGACCTGAAAGCGTTGTCTCGCGGCGAGCTGAAGATCGATTGGTTTCGTAGTTTCGATGAAGCCATGCGCCGCATCGAGCAACTGGACGCACTGACGATCGCGAAAATTCACGGATATGCCATCGGAGGCGGACTTCAGTTGACCCTGGCCTGCGATCTTCGCGTGGCCGCTCCCGATGCCCGCTTCGGTCTGCCAGCGGTGCTGGAGGCGCTGATCCCAGGCATGGGAACATACCGGCTTCCTCGTTTCGTTGGCTTGGGCCGAGCGCGCCGCATGGCTCTCACCGGCGAGTTGATTGCCGCTGACGAGGCCCTGCGGATCGGCTTGGTGGATTGGGTGGTACCCGAGGACCAGATGGATGAAACAATCGCATTCTTTAATCGCGAGCATGTCCAAAGGCAGCGCCACCGCTCGCGGTTTCACCAAGAAGTTGCTCACTGCGTCGTTTGAATCGGATTACGACCAGGCGTTTTCGACGTATCTTGAATATCAGGAGCGTTCCTTGCAGTCGAACGATCATAAACAGGCCATGGAACAATACCGGCTCAGGAAAAGCACAACATGAGCGAGCGCCCCATCATTGTTCCGCTGGGTGGCTTTCTCGGATCCGGAAAAACCACGCTGATTCTGGCCGCCTCGCGCATTTTGCAGAGCCGCGGATTGCGTGCAGCCGCCGTTCTCAACGACCAAGGCCAGAACCTGGTGGATACCGAATTCGTCGCCGCGAATGGAGTCGATGCCGATCAAGTGACCGGCGGTTGTTTCTGTTGCCGCTTCTCCGATCTGATCGACGCCGCCGAACGGCTTCGTGCCCATTCTCCCGACGTGATCTTCGCCGAAGCGGTGGGAAGCTGCACCGACATTTCCGCCACTACGTTGCAGCCGCTGAAGCTCTACTACAGCCAGCAGTTCCGCCTGGCCCCTTACACGGTTCTCGTGGACCCGGAACGCGCCCGAGAGATCGAGGCGAGCGACGCCGATTCCGATTTGCGGTTTCTATTTCAAACTCAGATCGATGAGGCCGACCTGATCTGCTTCAACAAAGCCGACCGTTACCACGAATTCCCGAAGCTCACCGGCGCGCCCGTGCGCTACCTGAGCGCTCTGACCGGCCAGGGTGTCGCGGAATGGTTGGATGAGGCGCTGGCCGGCGAAATTCCGTCCGGCGCCAAAATTCTCGAGATCGATTACGAACGCTATGCGCGCGCCGAAGCGTCCCTGGCGTGGCTCAACTGCAGCATTACCGTGACGCCCCATCCGCCGCTTTCTCCAGCCATGCTGATTGGTCCGTTTTTGGATGAACTCCAGCCGGCGCTCATCGCTGAAGGCTTCCGTATCGTTCATCTGAAGCTTTCGGACGATTCACTCTCTGGATATTTAAAAGCTTCCATCGTCAGTAATGGGCAGGAGCCGCTGGTGCATGGAATGCTCGATGCTTCGCCGGCCGAAGTTCATCAACTGTTGTTGAATATTCGTGCGGAAGGCGACCCAGCCGCACTCCGCCGAATTGTCGAGCGGGAAATGGCTAAGTTGCCGGGCAAAATCAAAATCGAAAATATGCAGTGTTTCAGTCCGGCGCCTCCCAAGCCCGAGCATCGGATGAGTTGGCAGGCGGAAGCGCCTGCCCCACGAGGGGATCGACAATATGAGTGACAATTCCGGCACTGACCGGCGCGGTTTCATCAAAGGTATGGTTGCGGGCGTCAGCCTGCCTGGAGTTGCTCCGCTGGCCGGCGCACAAACGCAACGCGCCGCCGTACCAGCAGCGGCCGAACGCATCCGCTATCCAAGAAGTTACACCGGACGCCAGCTCGCCATGATCGCGTTCCCGCTCGGGGGAATCGGCACAGGCAGCATCAGTCTGGGCGGTCGCGGGCAACTTCGCGATTGGGAAATTTTCAATCGTCCCGATAAGGGTAATTCCCCGCCCTACGCGTTCCCATCCATCTGGGCCAAGCGCGGTAATGCCAAGCCCGTGGCGCGCGTGTTGGAAGCCCGCTTGATGCCGCCTTACGCCGGATCCTCCGGCCTTGGTTCGGACAACGCGCCTGGACTGAGCCGGCTCGCGGGCGCAACATTTACCGGCGAGTTCCCAATGGCCAACATCGCGTTTCAAGATCCAGCACTGCCCGTGCAAGTGACGCTCGACGCGTTCAGCCCGTTCATCCCGAACGATGCCGACGCGTCCGGCCTTCCCGTAGCTGTTCTGCGATATCGCGTTCACAATCCTGGTCCTGGCGCTGCGCAGGTTGCAATCGCTTTTTCAATCGAGAGTCCAGTGGGAAGGTCACAACCCGGCGACGGACGCACCAACGAATTTCGCGTATCCGGCGCGGGAGCAAGTCTCCAGGGATTGTTGATGAGCAATCCGGAACTGAAGAACACGGATCCGCATGCGGGAACATTCGCGCTTTGCGTGTTGGACCCGAGCGACGGCAAAGTGAGTTATCTGCGCGGTTGGCCCGCGGCGAAGTGGTGGGCCAGTCCAACATTTTTCTGGGACGATTTCACGGAGGACGGTCAGCTTGGGCCGGAATCCGACAAGCGTACCCCAACCGGCGCGTTGTGCCTGCAGCGCGAGATCGCCGCCGGCGCCGATGCGAGTTATACCTTCCTGCTGGCCTGGCATTTTCCGAATCGCACGGCCGCATGGTCCGGCTGGACGGCTCCCAAAGGCCACGAGAACGACGTGATTGGCAATTACTACTGCACGCGCTTTTCGGATGCCTGGGCGGCCGCTCAACACGCCGCGAGCGAGCTTTCGGAATCCGAGCGCCGAACACGCGCTTTCGTGGACGCGATGCGCCGCAGCACGTTGCCAGCCGCGTTACGGGACGCCGCAATGTCGAATCTCTCCACGCTGGTGACACAAACCTGTTTCCGCACGGCGGATGGCGAGTTCCACGGTTTCGAAGGCTGCGACGATCATAGCGGCTGCTGCTTCGGCAACTGCACCCACGTCTGGAATTACGAAACATCCACGCAGTTCCTTTTCCCCAGCCTCGCGCGATCCTTGCGCAAAGCCGCGTTCGGTTACTCGCAAGACGATGACGGCGGAATGCGCTTCCGCCAAATGCTGCCGGATGGTCTGGATCGATTTGGCTACGCCGCCGCCGATGGCCAGATGGGCCAGATCATCAAGGTCTACCTGGATTGGAAACTGTGCGGCGATACAGATTGGTTACGCGGTCTGTGGCCGCACATCCAGCGCGGAATTTCGTTCGCATGGATTCCCGGAGGCTGGGACCCGAATCGCAACGGCGTTCTGGAAGGCGTCCAACACAATACTTATGACGTCGAGTTTTACGGACCAAATCCGCTGGGCACTGTTTACTATCTAGGAGCGTTGCGCGCCGCCGAAGAGATGGCGCTTGCGTTGGGCGACACAGCCTCGGCCGGAATGTATCACGCGCTTTTCGCCAAGGGCAGCGCGTGGGTGGATCAGAACCTGTTCAACGGCGATTACTACATCCAGAAGGTGCGCGGGATTCCGAAAAGCCAGATCGCAAAGGCCACTGTCGGCGATATGGGCGCCGACGATTCAGAGCGACCCGAATTTCAGTTGGCCGACGGCTGCCTGGCGGATCAATTGATCGGCCAATATCTGGCGGATATCGCCGGGCTCGGCCCTCTGCTCGACCCGTCGCACATACGGAAAACTCTGGAATCCATTCACAAGTACAACTATCGAGCGCAACTGTTCGAGCACGATTCGGTACAGCGCGTCTATGCGTTGAACGACGAAGCGGCTCTGCTGGTTTGCGATTACACCAAGGCCGGCCGGCCCAAAGTCCCGTTCCCCTATTTCCAGGAAGCCTGGACCGGGATCGAGTATCTGGTGGCCGCGCAGTTCATTCACGCAGGCATGCTGAAGGAGGGTCTTGCGACCATCGAAGACGTGCGGCGGCGATATGACGGCGAGCGCCGTAATCCGTGGGATGAACCGGAGTGCGGGCATCACTATGCCCGTGCCATGTCGGCGTGGTCTAACGTGATCGCGTTCAGCGGATTCGATTATCACGGAGCGACGAAAGCGATAACGCTGATGCCGAAGTCTGCCGGCGATTTCACGTCCTTCTTTTCGACTGGCCTGGGATGGGGCACATTTTCCACTGGAGCAGGCCGCGCGGAACTAAGCGTCACCGAGGGTTCCCTGCCGCTCAAATCGATTCGAGTAGCTCTTTCGCGCAAAACCTCGATTGCGCTAGACGGACAGGCCGTCGCGCATCACCGGGATGGTACGGCGCTGATTCTGGAACAGGAACTTGTTGTCCCGGCGGGCGGAAAACTAGCGATCCGAACACTCTGATCCTGAACGGCACCCACTCCCTCACGGTCGGGGCTCAGTAAGTTCTTTCCGAACCGCGACCGTAAGGGAGTCGGTGCTTTTTGTCTTCGCGATCAAAACAGAACCCGCACGCTAAGCTGAATCTGCCGCGCCGTCTCATTCAACGGACTGACCGCCGGAAAACCCGACTGCGTTCCTTGCCGGCCGAACGTGGCCACTCCAAAGTTTGTCGTGAGCGGATTGGTAACGCTCGGATCCGTGAACACGGAATTCGGGTTGCCCAAGATTTGCATGATTCAGAAAGTTGTAAGCATCCGCGCGCACCGTCAGGCGTCCGCCTTCACCCAGCCAGCGCAAGCCGAAAGAGCGCGCGAGTGAGACATCCACGCTGTAAAAGCCCGGACCAATGAAGGCGTTGCGTCCTGAGTTCCCCAGCACGCTGGGAGCGGGCTCGGAAAAATCCGCGTAGTTCAGCAATCGCATTCCACCCGCCACCGGCACTGGATTCGCGAGCACTGCCGTGTTTGGATCCAGGATATTGGCGCGGTTATCTAGCAGTTGTCCTTGGCCCCGGATCGCGTTCGATGTCCCAAAGACGGTGTAGGGCAATCCCGAGCGGAACGCAGCCAACTCCGACACCGTCCACCCGCGAAACACAGTTGCAAATTTCGATGATGCAAACGGCGACGGCAGATTCCAGTACGAAAAGATCACCAGATTGTGGCGCTGATCGAAATCGGAATTGCCCCGATCCACCTGTGGATTGAACTGCTGGGTGAACGCGGCGTGCCCAGTTGTACCGGATCCGCCTTGGATGCTGGCGAAATCGAGATTGAAGAAATCGCCCAGCAGCGGATCGCTCTGGTTATCGATGGTGTGGCTCCAGGTGTACGAACCTTGCACCATCCCTCGGCTGCTCCGGTAACGGACCACCGCCGTCAGCGCGTTGTAATCCGAGAATCCCTGATTGGCTCGATACGAGATTTCCGGTAAAGCCGGGTTGATGGTGGTGGGGTTGCCGATACCACGATCCACGGAAAAAGGACGGTTGATAATGTCAGTTGTAATCAGGCTTCGACCGTAACTGCCTAATCCATTTACTTCTACCGTGAAGTTATCCAGGATCCGATGCTGTACGCCTGCGAAGTAACTATGCGCGTATCCATTGCGCAGATTTGGATTCACTAGCGTCAAATTCGGAAAATCCGTACCGATCTTTTGCGGAGCGAGCGACGCCAATACGGTTGGGATCGGCGCGAGATAGTTGAACTGGCCGGCCGGCAGCGCAATGGATTCCGGCACCACCAGATTGTTGTTTCGCAGATTCTCCCACAAGTTATCAAAGGGACGGTCGTAGAAAATGCCGTACCCACCGCGCAGCAGCGTGCGGCCGGTACCGAACAGGTCATAAGCAGCGCCCACCCGAACCGCAAAATCCCCCTTGTCGGAGCCGAAGAGCTGCTGGTCGCCTCCGCTGGGCTTCTCGAGCGTCGCGCCCGCGAGTTGTTCCTGCAAGCTCCCGCCAGAGCCCAGTTGCACTAGCGTGTCCTTCACCGCCCCCGTATTCTGCGGACCACCATAAAATTCGTAGCGAACGCCGTAATTGGCAGTAAGTCGCGAACTCACTTTGTAAGTGTCCTGCGCGAAGAGGAAATACTGGTGGTACTGATAATTCCGGTCGAAGGAAGGCAGTTGAAAATTCGGTAGCGCCGCGCGGTCCAGCGATACACGGAACTGGCTCGGGTCTCCCTGCGCAAACGCGATGATCTGGTTGAAACCGTACTCGCCATCCGCGCCCGCCGTAAGATAACCGTTCGACGATCGCAATAAGACTCCGGCGCCGGCGGTCATGAGATGCCTGCCGTGAGTCCAGGTCAGGTTGTCCAGCAGCTCCCAGCTATTGTTGACGTTCTTGTATGCATAGAAGGCGGGGCTTCCCGGCAGCATGGTTTGGTCGAGCGAAATCAGCGTGGGGATCTCAGGATGCGGCCGGTTCCAATGCAGATCGTCGCTGCTGTATCCCAGCCGGGCTTCATTGATGAGATTCGGCCGGAACGTGTGAATATAACTGCCGCCCAAAGCCCAGGTGTTTTCATTCAGTACTGAAATGAAATCCTTGTAGGGCGACCAAATAAAGTCCGGCTCCTCGAATCGATTGAGCATGAGCCGCCCCAGCACGCGGTCCTGGCCTCCGGGCCGCGTATAGTCCAGGCGTTCAATTGCCAAGGTTCGATTTACCGCCACGGGAGGCGCGATCGTCAGTAACCCCGTCAGTGGATTGCCGTTCCCCACAACCGGCGCCGGAAAATCGGTGAGTAGCTGACGGGCCAACGAATTCGGAAGCGTGAAGTCTGTGAGGAAGTCCGGCGTGGGAAACTTGAATGTAAACGGCTCCTGTTGGCTGCGGCTGCGGAAGATATTCGTATGCGCTCGAGAAGAACAGCCGGTTGCGCAGTACCGGACCCCCCACTTCAAAACCCGGCTGGATCTGTTTGTCCGGAGAACGCGCCGCGCCGATCAGGTTCTGCTGAAAATCATTCGCGTTCAGCACATCGTTCATCAGGTAAAAATATCCCACTCCATGAAACTGATCTCCGCCGGTCTTGGTAATGGCGTTCGCGATAAAACCGGAAGTCCGGCCATATTCGGCCGAGAAGTTGTTGGTGGAGATGCGGTATTCCTGGATCGCTTCGGGCGCCAAGCTTCACCAATGGCCCGGTGATCAGATAGTTGTTGTTTTCCAGACCATCCAGCAGAAAATTCGAAGCGGATGGCCGCTGGCCATTCACGGCCAATCCTAACCCCCGACCAGTAGCGGCGTCCGACGTCACGCCCGGTTGCGTCACCAGCATGGTATAAACGTCGCGGCCCTCAAGCGGCAGATTGTCGATCTGGCCAGAGTCGATGACTTCGGAAACCGTGGATTCCAGCGTCCCGCTTCGCCCTTTCTGCGCCTCGAACGATCCGGATTTGCTGGGGTCCACGTCGGGGCCGAAAAACGTGACAATGGTCTTCGATCCGGGCAGAAATACGCTGTTGTATTGACCGCTTTCCCAAACATCGTCGAGCGGGCGAAGCCGGAAATCCAGCTCGATTCGGGCGGCCACTGTCAGCTCCAGCTCCTGCACTTCCTGCGATTGATAAGCCGGCTCCGTAACACGCAACCGGTAAAATCCAGGGGAAAGTAGCGGCAAGTAATAGTAGCCCGAACCATCGCTTTGCGCAGCTCCCGCTAAATTGCTGAAGGAACTAGCCCAACTCACGCTGGCGCCAGCAATCGGCCGGCCGGTGACCGAACTCACCAATCGTCCGGAAATCAGCCCCTGCGTGGATTGGGAAAATCCGACGGCGGCGAAGAGGAAAAGCAGCGCGGCAACCGGTAATCCGCGCAAAAAGCGCGGGTTAACAACCCGCGCGCAGGATGCCATCCTGCCCCACATGCAAAGCCAAAGCATCACAGTCAGATCCCCGCCGTAGTAAGATGCAGGTTAACATGACTAGGAAGTGGAGGCACTGGGCCCTCTGCATCATTCTCGCCATCGGGAGCGTGCTGGCTGCTTGGTCGCTCGGCCAAGTTCCCTTCTTCCAGAATCTGAATCTCAAAGCCTACGATGCCCATTTCGTGGTGCGCAATTACCTGTTTGGCCCTCCCGCTATTCCCAATATCGTCCTTCTCACGGCGGACCAGAAGACCATGGACGATTTTCCGGAACTGCAGGTCTTCTGGAATGACCATTATGCAGCCGCCATCACAGCAGCCGGAGAGGCGGGCGCGAAGGTAATCGGGCTGGACCTGGCCTTCGGCATACCGATCGACAAATACGTCCCGGAGGCTGATGAACGCCTGGCCGGCGCCGTGAGTTCCTCGCCGGTTCCAGTGGTGGTTGGCTACGTGGAACGGCTGCAATCGAATCGCGACGCACAGACCATTCCCATCAACATGATCGCCGCTGCCCTCGGCCTCGCGGCTTTCGCGAACGTCACCATGGATCAGGAATATTCTGTGCGCAGGCAGGTATTGATGGAAGAGCCGTCAACCAAGCCGGACGATCCACCACCGGCCCGGTGTCTCGCGATGCGCATCGTCGAGAAATATCTGGGCGTGGATGCCGAAATCCGGAACGGCGTGATCCTGTTGCAAGGGCGTCCAATCCCTACTGTGAACCGCGAGATCGTCATCAACTATGCCGGTCGTCAGGGAACATTCCCCAGGGTTTCGCTGGCTGATTTCGAAGCCGCCGCCAAGGCCGGGGATAAAGCCAAGCTGCGCAAGTGGGTGAATGGCAAGATCGTGCTCATCGGCACCGATTTTGTGGCGGATCGCTTCGCGACGCCATTCTTCACAACGCTGGTGAGAAATTCAGACACTGCTGGTGTGGAAGTGTGGGCCAATACCGTGCGTACTCTGCTGGGGCATCTTTATATTGTGGCGGCCCCGCAATGGCTACGGATATTTTCCCTGATTCTCGCAACTACCATCACCGTTCTAGTCTCAACCTCGGCGGCAGCCAGCAGAGCCGTCCCGCTGATCCTGGCGGAGATCGTCGTCATTCTCGTTTTTACCCACGCGCTATTCGAATCCGGCTACATTCTGTCCACGTCCGAGATGCTGCTCGCTACTTCCATTTGCCTGGTATTCTCGGTCGTCTATCGATTTGCCACAGAAGAAAAGCGGGGCAATCTTTTCCGCCGCGCCGTATCGCTATTCGTGGGTAAGACAGCAGCCACGTCCATCGACGAAACCGAGGCCATCGCGCTTTCGGGAAAAAAGCTGGAAGTCACCATCGTATTCACGGATATCCGCAGCTTTACCGCCTTTTCCGAAGAAGTGTCGAACCGGGAAGGCCCGGAAGCGGTGGTCCAGATCCTCAATCAATACCTGGCCATCATGGTGGCTATCATCGTGGGTTATAAGGGCCACCCCAATAAATTCATCGGCGACGGAATTCTGGCTATTTTCTCGGATGACGACGAAGGCGTCACACCAGGCGATCATGCCATCCGGGCCGTGCAATGCGCCACCGAAATTGTGACGCTCCCCGGCCGCTTTGAAACCGGCGCCGGCATCCACACCGGACCGGCTGTAGTGGGAAACGTCGGTTCAGCCGATAAAATGGAATATACCGTTCTTGGAGATACCGTGAACGTCGCGTCTCGCTTGGAAAGTCTGAATAAGGAGCACCATACGAAATTATTAATGAGCGGCGCAACCGAGAGCAGGCTGGGAAGCCAGGTGGAAACCGTTTATTTGTCGGACGCCCCGGTGCGCGGCAAAGCGCTGCCCATCAGTTTGTACACGGTGAAGTCCCTGGTCGCAAAGGCCGTGGTCAATGCATAGAAAGAAAAATTCAAAACCACCGACTCCCTCACGGTCGCGGCTCGGTAACTCCTTTCCGAACCGCGAGCGTAAGCGACCGGTGCCTTTCACCCTAGCTTTTCTGATGGCCTGCACCCTATCCGCCGCCGACCAAAAGGAAGTTGCCGTCGGCCTGGTTCTCACCGGCGCGGGCGGCAAGGTGCTGCGCGCCGATACCGAGACGCCGCTCGCGGCCCGGCCCGGCGATCTGCTTTTCTCCGGCGACGGCTTGCGAACGGAAGCCTCGCCAGCCTCTTTCTTGTTTTGTCCCACCAAGAACATCGATACACTGGGTCCCGCCGGCGAAGTCCGTCTGGACACCAAGCAGCCCAAAGTCAAAGCCGGAAAGATCACGGAGCAACCGGCGCGCGCATGCACGCTGCCCCAAACACTGCGCATCGGCGCGGCCAGCCAGCAACACTACGGGGTCACCATGACGCGCGGCGTCAATAAGCCGGAGATCCCGCCCGTGCCTCGCGATCAGATCGGCGCCGACGTGATTGCCGAGCTGGCGCCCTACGACGCGCAGCTCAAAAACGATCCGAAAGATCAAGGCGCGCTGGTGAGCGAAGCGACCATCTTCGAGAATCACAAACTTCCCGCCAACTCGCTGGAGCTTTACTACAAGCTGCGCGAGCAATGGCCGGATGCAGTTTGGGTGAAGAGCAAAATCTTCGAGCTGGAGCAGGCACTCGCCGATCAGGCAGCCGCCAAAACCGCGGCCGCAGTGGCCGGTGGAACCACGTACGCCTTATTGATAGGGATTTCGAAATACCAAAAGCCCGATCTGTCTCTGCAGTTTGCCGAACGCGATGCCAGCGTGTTCGCCGATTTTCTGAAGAGCCCGCGGGCCGGCGGCCTCAACCTCAATAACGTCCTGCTGCTCACCGACGATAAAGCCACTACCGCCGCCGTTCGCCTGGGATTCCAGGATTTCCTCAAGCGCCGCGCAACCAAAGCTGACACGGTAATCATTCTGGTGGCCGGACACGGAACGGTGGACGGCAAGGACGCGTACATCCTTACCTACGATTCCGATCCGCAGGATTTGAAAAGCACCGCGCTTCCGATGGCGGAATTGCAATCGCTCTTTGAGGAGCAGCTCACCAAGGTCGGTCGCGTGCTTTTGTTTGTGGATGTCTGCAAAGCCGGAACCATCGGCACCATCCAGAACAACACCGTGAATGCGACGGTGGAAAACTTCAAGAACCTGGAAGGCGAGCTGCTGGGTATCATGGGCAGCCGTCGCAAGGAGCTTTCGCGCGAGGGTCCTGAATTCGGCGGCGGCCACGGCGCGTTCAGCTATTACGTGCTCAAGGGAATGGAGGGCGCGGCAGACGAGAACGGCGATGGCGCGGTAACCGGCGAAGAGCTGATCCGGTACGTAACCACGCAGGTTCCGCGTGCCACCGGCGAGAAACAGCATCCGCAAGACATCAGCCCAGGAACGGTGGATATCCGCCTGTCCGATGTCAAGAAGCCTGGCATCAACCTGGCTCATTGGCGCGATGCTGCTGGATTCACGCACAGGCCAGCCGAGGTATCTCGCTTCCGTATCGCCCGAGAACGAGCTCGGCGAGGACCAGGCTGGCGATGACATCGATCATTTCACTGCCGCCATCCAAGCCGGACGCATCCTGCCCGGCGATTCAGACAGCGCTTTCTCAGCGCTCGCCAAAGCTGAAAACCGAACTGGATCCGGAGCCGTATACCGAACGCGAAAATCAGCTTCGCGTCGCGCTGGAGAACAAAGCGCAGCAAGTGCTGCTGCGTTATCTCACCGGAGACCAGACGCCGCAATCCAAACAAGAATTCCAGCAAGGCGCTCGTTACATGGAAGCTGCGCGCACGCTGACGCACGAATCGCTATACCTCGAAGGCCGCCAGGATTTCTTCCAAGGCCGGGCGTTGCTCTACGACAAGAACTTTCCGCAAGCGGCCAATTTGTTGGAACAAGCCGTGCGCATCGATCCGGGCGCGGCTTACGGATTCAACGCGCTGGGCATCGCGTATCTGGAGCAAGCCCAGTACGACAAAGCGATCCCAGCGTTCCGCGATGCAGTCCGTCGCGCAGGCCATTGGTCGTATCCCCTGCACAACGAAGCGCTGGCTTACGTGGAAACGGGCGATTATAAGTCCGCCATTCACGCCTATCAGGAAGCCATCCGGCTAACGCCTCAATACAGCTACCTGCCATACAACCTCGGCCTGGTTTACCAGCGCTTGAATCGGCGCAAGGAAGCCGAGGCATCGTATAAGAAAGCCACCGCGCTCGCGCCCAATTCGGCGGAGCCGTACAACGCACTCGGAACTCTGAAAGCCTCCGAAGGCAAGCGCGACGAAGCCGAGCGTTTGTACCGCGAAGCCCTGCAGAAGGATTCGAACCTGTGGGCCGCGCGCCACAATCTGGCGTTGCTGTTGGCCGACGAGAAGAATCGCCAGCAGGAGGCGATTGATCTATGGCGTGCGAATCTGCAGCAATCTCCCGATTATCTTCCCTCGCGCCTCAGCCTGGCTGCGACGCTGGCCTCCACTGGCGATAACGCCGCAGCCATCGCGGAATACCGAAAAGTCTTAGCGGCCAAGCCAAATTACGTAGCGGCGCGCTTCGCCCTGGCAGGTTTGTTGACGAAAACGGGAGATGCGGAGGGTGCGCTGCAGGAATTGCGTGAGGTTTCAAAACAGGAGCCCCAGAACGCAAGCGTACTAGAACAGATTGGCGATGCGGAAGCAGCCCGCAAGCACACGGCGGAAGCGAGCGCTGCTTATAAATCGGCTCTTGATTTGTCGCCCGATCGAGACACGCGCAAGCGTGTTAACAACAAGCTAAAAGCATTGCCCCAATAACAAACCCGCCCGCCGTTGTCAGCGGGCGGTATCCTCCACGGCCACAGTTCCTCTTGCGCAGGGTGCGGCCCCATAATGGAGATGCAGCCAGAACCGATCCCGTTTCCGGCGCCAGTACTATCCTTTGCCGGCCGCCGTCGGCTTGCCGGTCTCGGTCTTTGAGATATCGATCCCGCCCTTGAAGTAGGCGCCATCTTCGATGACAATGCCCGCGGTCTTGATATCGCCGACAATCGTAGCGCCCGCACGCAACGAGATACGGTTCTCCGCTTCCACGTTGCCTCGCACGGAACCGAACACCACTACCTCTTGCGCCTTGATGTTCGCTTTGATCTTGCCGGTTGGTCCGATGGTCAAGCGATTGCGCAGCTCCAGACTGCCCTCCAACTCGCCATCGACGTACAATTCTTCGTCGCTCGTTATTTCTCCCACAATTCGCATCGTCTTTCCAAAAACGGTTGATGCGCTGGTGGATCGAGCTGTTGTTTGAGCCGGCGCTGGCGGCGGAGGAGTTGAAGCTGGTGTTGGCATAGTTTTTCCTTCTTCAGTCTTGCCCCACATAGGGGATGTATCCGAGCACGCTGTCTACCAAATGGCGCGCCGCTGATTCTATTGCGCTTCGCGCCTCTTGAGGCGATGCGGTAAGCAATTCCAGTCCCTATTTTACCGCCCTCCGCTGAAAAAATGTCGTCTTATCGATTGAGGCATCCACTGCCACGTCGAAGAATCCGATCATCATCTCTTCCCAGCTCTGTTCGCCGAATCGGACTTCGGCCGCAGGGTCCGGATTGCGCGGATTGTTGGCCGAGTTGTCGAAGTAGCCAGCCACCGCCAATCGAGTGCCCGCCGGAAGCCGCAGCGGTTCCGCCAAACGATAGTTGAGTTGCCAGTTGAAATCGTAGTTGTTCACTTTCAGTAGCGGAGTGAAATCGCCGTTGGGCAAGGCCGCCAGATACTCAAAAGCTTTTCCGCGCAGATGCATGTGCGGGAACAAGCTGATCAGCAGCGCATCGTTCGGCAGCGTGCCGGACACCGGAACGCGATAGTCCGGATCCCCGGGCGGAATCACAAACTTGTCGCTGCCCATTTGCAGCGTGAGTACGGCCTGCTTTGGTGGCTGTTTCGCGAACACGATCCCGATGCGAGAGCGATCCGCGCTGGCTTTCCCTTTCGCCGTGTAATGCATCTGCAGCACCAGGTCCGAACCGGCCTTGATTTTCTTGGCCATCCCCGGCTTCCATTCATCGAACGAATTTCCAGGCGTGTAGACCAGCAGAATATCGCTGGTGGTGAGGCTGTTTCGGATCGGCAACCCGAATGCTTCGCCGCTCGGCCGGCCTTTCAACCACTCCGATCCAGGCTCGCGGATGTAAACCACCGCGTGATGCACCGTCGCCGCGTCGGATGGGCGCACTTCCACCCGCTGCACCCACTTGTCCTCGTGTAAAATGGGTTGGAAGGATAATGTACTGATACTCGATGGCGCCGCCGGCAGGAATCGGAAAAGCTTTTGGCATCTCGAAAACCGCGTCGGGAGTTCCAATGTTCCAACCGTCCGGCCATTGACGCGCGGGTGGCGAATCTTTCGGATCTCCTTCCATCGCGCCCGAGTCCGCCCAATGCAGGATGGTGTCTATCTCGGTCTTTGAAAGCGACCGATCATTGGAAAAATGCCCATAGCGCGGATCAGCGAACCAGGGTGGCATCTTCCGCGTCAGAACAGCGTCGCGGATCGCTTTCGCCCAAGGCCGCGTTTCCGCGTAACTCGAGAAATGCATCGGTGCGATCTCGCCCGGACGATGACATTCCTGGCAGCGGTTCTGCAGGATGGGAAGCACGTCTTTGTAGAACTCCGCACCAGCGATCGCTGGAAGACTAGCGGCCAGGCTAACGAGCCAGCGACGCAACGTACTTATCGCGGCATTGCTTGGAGCAAAAATAGAAGGTCTCCCCTGCTACATTCTCATGGATGGAAGTGGCGGCCGAGATGTAAGTGCCGCAGGCCGGATCTTTCTTGAGTTCGCCGCTCAGCGGAACCTGACCTGCTTGGGGTTGCTGACTCGGCCGGGGATTCAGCACCGCTCCCAATCCCCGAAGAATGATCCCGATCACGCCACGCAGCAGCGAAATGATGACAACGAGGCCGAGGAGCCAAAAGATAACGCGAAACATCGCTTACTTTGATTCTAGATCGAAAAGGCACCGACTCCCTTACGGTCGCGGTTCGGAAGGAAGTTACCGAACCCCGACCGTGAGGGAGTGGGTGCTTTTACTCCTCTTTGTTTGCTGCTTTTCTCGCCGCGTCAATCCGCGCTTGCGAGTGGCGCACTGCGATCAAGGCCGCCGCGATATCGATCCCCAGCGCCGGATTGATCATCTCATCCTGCGCCTTCTTGAGATCTTTCTCGGCCGCCGTTACGTCGATCTCCTGGGCCTTCTCGGCGAAGTCCGTCAACACCCGCACTACATTGTTGTGGATCTCGAGAAAACCGCCGCGCACCGCCAGGCTATAACGATGATCGCCCGCGGTTGTGTAGGTCATCGCGCCGATCCCGAGCTCGGAAAGCAGCGGCGCATGATCCGGCAGTACGCCAATGTAGCCGTCCAACGCCGGAATCTGCGCGCGAATGGCTTTCTCGCGCGCGAGCAGCCGCTGCGGAGTCGCGATCTCGATCTCGAAATCCTCGGCCACGATTTACGCCTCGCCTTGCTTTCGAAGTTCTTCGGCTTTCTTCTTCACATCCTCGATACTGCCCTGCATGTAGAACGCCTGCTCCGGCAGATCGTCGTGTTTGCCTTCCACCACTTCCTTGAAGCTGCGCACCGTATCCGCCAGAGTGACATATTGGCCTTTGATACCGGTGAACTGTTCGGCGACATGGAAAGGCTGCGACAAAAACCGCTGGATCTTGCGGGCGCGCGCCACAGTCTGCTTGTCGTCGTCGGACAACTCGTCGATTCCGAGAATCGCGATGATGTCCTGCAAGTCTTTGTAGCGCTGGAGAACCTGCTTCACTTGCTGCGCCACGGCGTAGTGCTCTTCGCCCACGATGCGCGGATCCAGAATGCGCGACGTGGATGCCAGCGGATCCACGGCCGGATAAATTCCCTGCTCCACCAAACTGCGCGTCAGATTGGTTGTGGCATCCAAGTGCGCGAACGTGGTGGCAGGCGCGGGATCGGTGTAGTCGTCGGCAGGCACATAAATAGCCTGCACGGAAGTGATGGAGCCCTTCTTGGTCGAAGTGATGCGCTCCTGCAGTTCGCCCATCTCGGTCGCAAGATTCGGCTGATATCCCACCGCCGACGGCATGCGTCCCAGCAGCGCCGATACTTCCGAACCAGCTTGCGTGAAGCGGAAAATGTTGTCGATAAACAACAGCACGTCCTGCCCTTCTTCATCGCGGAAGAATTCGGCCACCGTTAGTCCCGAAAGACCCACGCGCAGACGCGCTCCGGGTGGTTCGGTCATCTGGCCGTAAATGAGTGCGACTTTGGACTTCTTATAATCCTTCGGGTTCAGGACACCGGATTCCTGCATTTCGAGCCACAGATCGTTTCCTTCTCTGGTGCGCTCGCCCACCCCGGAGAAAACCGAAACGCCGCCATGCTTCAGGGCGATGTTGTTGATCAGCTCCATGATCACAACCGTCTTGCCGACGCCCGCGCCGCCGAATAATCCAATTTTGCCGCCGCGCAGATACGGTTCCAGCAGATCCACCACTTTGATGCCGGTTTCGAACATCTGCAGTTCGGTGGCCTGCTCTTCAAAAGCCGGCGCCGGACGATGGATGGACCATTTTTGCGCCGTCTCGATGGGCCCCATGTTGTCCACCGGCTCCCCGATTACGTTCATCACACGGCCCAGCGTCTGATTGCCCACCGGTACTTCCACGGGATGCCCCAGGCTTACTGCCTTCATACCGCGCACCATGCCGTCGGTGGGCTGCAGCGCGATGGCGCGCACCCGTCCTTCGCCGATGTGCTGCGCGACTTCGGTCATCACGTCGATGGGAATGGGCGTGTTGAAGCCCTCGCTCGTGATATGCACCGCTGTGTAGATCACGGGGATCTGGTGCTCAGGAAATTGAATATCGATGGCCGGCCCAGCCACCTGGATCACTTTGCCTTCTACTACTGCTGATGTCGTTGCCATATCTTGCCTTTCTAACCGTTCCATCGAAAATCAAACAGCACCGACTCCCTTACGGTCGCGGTTCGGTAACGGGTCACCGCATTCCGAGCCGCGAGCGTAAGCGACCGGTGATTTTGGTTTTCAAGCATCCTCAGCCCAACGCGGCGGCGCCGCTCACAATTTCGATAATCTCTCTCGTAATACTGGCCTGCCGTACGCGATTCATTTTCAATGTCAGCGCTTCGATCACGTCCGTCGCGTTTGAGCTGGCAGCTTCCATCGCGGACATGCGAGCCGCATGTTCGGCCGCGGCGGATTCCAGCAGTGCGCGGTAAATCTGCGCTTCAATGTAGCGTGGCAGCAGCCGTTCCAGCAGTTTTCCAGGTGGTTGTTCGTAAATGTAGTTGATCTGTTCCCGTTGCTCGGGAAGCTCCACCGGCAGAACACGCGAGACCGCCAGCTTCGATGCCATCATGCCCTTGAAAGTGTTGCCCACCATGTAGACCGCGTCGATCTCCGCCTTCTTGAACCGCTCGATTACCTTCTGCGCAATTTCCAATGCATCTTCATACCGCACCACTTTTTGAAAAATCGTGGAATAGTCCCCGGTAACGAATTTGCTCCGCTTGCGGAAGAAGTCGCGTCCCTTGCGCCCGACCAGTTCCAGGTGGACCTCGGCGCCCGATTTCTCTTGAATGAACTTAACCGCCGTGCGGATCACGTTGGAATTGAATGCCCCCGCCAACCCCCGGTCGGCCGTAATCACCAGAAGCTGAATCCGCTTCTCCTCGCGACGCGTGAGCAGATCCGACCCCGCTTCTTCTTGGCTCTCATCCGCCGCCTGTGCCACGTTCACCAACATCCGCTGGATGCTCTCGGCGTAGGGCCGCGCCGCTATCACCCGATCCTGCGCGCGGCGCAGCTTCGCCGCCGAGACCACTTTCATGGCCTTGGTGATCTGTTGCGTGTTTTTTACCGAGCGAATTCGCCGGCGCAGATCGATCAGACTGGGCATGAGAACTAGACCTTAGCGGCCGCGGGAGCGTTTTTCGCGACAAATCGCTCCTTGAACTCCTTCAACACCGAGTTGACTTGGCCTTTCAGTGAATCATCCAGCGCCTTCTTCTCGCGAATGGTCTGGAGCATCCCCGGATGCGCTGAATCCAGATACTTGTACAGTTCCGCTTCAAAAGCTTTGACTTGTTCCACCGGCAGATCGTCGATCAGTCCACTGGTGCCGGCATAAATAATCACAATCTGCTTCTCTACCGGAAGCGGCGTGTACTGCGGCTGCTTCAGCACTTCCACCAGATGCCGCCCGCGATTGAGCTGCGCCTGCGAAGTTTTGTCCAACTCGGAACCAAACAGTGCGAATGCTTGCAGCTCCCGGTACTGCGCCAAATCCAGGCGAAGGGAACCCGCTACCTGACGCATCGCTTTAATCTGAGCGCTGCCTCCCACGCGGCTCACGGAAAGGCCCACGTCAATGGCGGGGCGGACATTCGAGTTGAACAAGTCCGCCAGCAGGAAGATCTGGCCGTCGGTAATGGAAATCACGTTGGTCGGAATGTAAGCCGAAATGTCTCCGGCCTGCGTTTCGATGATGGGAAGCGCGGTGAGCGATCCGCTGCCTTTGGCATCGTTCATTTTTGCCGCGCGCTCCAGCAGCCGGCTGTGGAGATAAAACACGTCGCCCGGGTACGCCTCGCGTCCCGGCGGACGGCGCAGCAGCAGCGAAATTTCGCGATACGCCGCGGCGTGCTTCGAAAGATCGTCGTAGATGAGCAGCGCGTGCCGCTTGCTGTCGCGGAAGTACTCGCCGATCGCGCAGCCGGCATAAGGAGCAATGTACTGCATGGGCGCGGGATCGGACGCCGTTGCCGCCACCACCACGCTGTATTCCATGGCGCCGTTGTCTTCCAGCGTCTTCACCACCTGGGCCACGGTGGATCGTTTCTGGCCGATTGCGACATAGATGCAAATTACGTCGCCGCCCTTTTGGTTAATAATGGTGTCGATCGCTACCGCTGTCTTTCCGGTTTGGCGGTCGCCGATGATCAACTCGCGCTGGCCGCGGCCGATCGGAATCATCGAATCGATGGCCTTGAGACCGGTTTGCAGGGGCTCCCTCACCGGCTGGCGATCCACCACGCCGGGGGCGATGGTTTCGATGGCGCGGCTTTCGGTGGTCACCACTGGGCCCTTGCCGTCGATGGGCTGGCCCAGCGCGTTCACCACACGACCCACCATGGCTTCGCCCACCGGAACCGACATGATTTTTCCGGTGCGGCGCACTTCGTCGCCTTCTTTGATCTCCTGGTATTCGCCCAGCAGCACGGTTCCCACCTGGTCCTCTTCCAGGTTGAGCGCGATGCCGGTGACGCCGTGCGGAAACTCCACCATCTCGCCCGCCATGACGCGGTCCAGGCCATAGATGCGCGCGATCCCATCGCCCACCGAGATTACCGATCCGGTCTCGGATACGTTGACAGCCTTTTCGTAATGCTCAATTTCGCCGCGCAGTACGCGTGCGATTTCATCAGCTTGGATTTGAGCCATGTTTAAATCTTCATCCCCTTATTTCCCAACCCTTATTCCCCGGACTGCTCCGTCAACTCGCGGCGCATTTGCTGCAGTTGGCCGCGCAGCGATCCATCATACAGAGTGGAACCGATGCGGGCAGTCGCTCCGCCCAGCAGGTCTGGATCTATCGCAAAACGCAGACGCATCCGTTTTCCCGTCAAGCGCGACAATTCCGATTCCAGTTGAGCGCTGCGTTCGGCATCCAGCGCCGCTGTCGACACAACCTCAGCGCGCGCGAAGCCCATCCGTTCGTCCAGCGCCAGCTCGAACGCTTCCCGCATTTCGTCCAGCATTGCGATGCGCCGATGGTCGATCACTACGAAAACGAAGTTTCGAATCATCGGCGACGCACCGAGTTCTTCCAAAAGCTTTCCCATGGCCGCCCGCTTGCGGGACGGTGAAATAGCCGGGGTCAATAGCGCGTTGCGCAGCTCCGCGGATTCCACCACCATCTTTGCGGCGGCCTGGAGTTGCGCGACGGCATCCTCCGGCTTGAGCGCCGAACCAGGTTGCAGCACGATGTCCACCAGGGCGCGAGCGTAGCGATAGGCTAAAGCGGAAGCCATGCGTCAGTTCCTCGCGGCCGGCGACTGGCGGCGCAGATCCTGCATAAATGCGTCCACCAAACCGTCTTCGGCGTCTTTCGTCATGCGCGACCGGATCTGCCGCTGGGCAAGATTCAGGGCCAGTTCAGCGGTGAATTTCCGCAACTCGTCGCGAGCGCTGCGCGACATCAGCGCGAGCTCCTGCTCGCCCTGCGACTGGATTTTCTGAAGCCGATGCATGGTTTCGCGGCTGATGCGTCCGCCTTCCGCGGAAATCTCTTCGTGCGCTTCGGAACGCAGTTTTGCGATCTCGCTCTCAAGATTTGCCAGACGCCGGTCGATGGCCGCCGCCCGAGCCTCGGCGTCCTGCTTGGTCTGCGTCGCGTCGGCAATCCCTTGCCGTATTTCTGTGGATCGCTGTGCGAAGTACGCCGGAGCGTGCTTTCGGATCAAGTATCCCAGGGCGACCACGAGGATGGCGAAGTTGGCCCACTTCCAGCCCAGGAACTGATCTCCTGTGTCCGCTTCACGTCCCTCCTGCGCCAGCAAAGATGCCGCTAGAAGCAATCCAATTCCGACGATGCGCCTGGCGGCTTTCACGACGCCCTCCTGGCCAACAGCGACCGCGTGATCTCTTCCGCCAAAGTTTCAGCAGTTGCTTCCAGCGATTTTTTGGCGACTGCGGTTTGCGCTTCGAATTCCAGCTTGGCCTGATGAATCCGCTCGCGCGATTCTTTGCGCGCTTCTTCCAAACGGCTGGTCTGTTCGTCCACCCATTTGCGCCGGGTGGCTTCGTTCTCGATATAAATCTCGTCGCGCGCCTTACGCAACGCGGCGTCCAGCGCATCCGCCTTTTCCGCCGCCTTCCGCAGCATGGCAGCCGCAGATTCGCGCGCGCCCTCAGTGGATTCCCGCCGTTTGTCCAACACTTCGCGCATCGGCCGGAAGAACATGAACTTCAAATAAAAATGCACGATCAACAGCAGGCAGATGGTAGGTATGGCCTGCAGCAGTATTCCACCTAGCGCCTGTAAGGTTTGGCCCATTCAGTTTTGTCGAGGGAACTTAACGATCCGGGAAGACGCGATTGCCCAGGCAGAAGACGCCTGAAAACCACTGTCCCAAAACCGTTACCCTAACATAGTTGATGCGATGAATACAAGGTGAGAAGCGCAGTTTTTTCTTGAGGTTGGGAACATCGCGAGACGCCGCGTTCCCCCTCTTAGTAGAATACACCTTCGACCACAAGGAGGCCACTATGGCTGAGAAACTTCCGCAAACCATGGCGAACCACGTTCGCCTGCATCCACCCTTTCACTTCTTCGTGCTGCCGGGCAGCGCGGTTGCATTGATCCTGGCGATCATCAACGTGGTCCGGCATTATGACCGGCTGTCGTCTTGGATCTTAGTCCTGATGGCCGCCGTCCTCGCCGTGGCTGGATTGCTTACCCGTGTCAGCGCACTCAAAGCGCAGGACCGCGTGATCCGCCTGGAAGAACGGCTCCGCCTTATGGCGCTCCTCAATGAACCGCTCAAATCCCGGATTGGCGAACTCAGCGAGCCCCAACTGATCGCCATTCGCTTCTGTTCCGACGCCGAACTGCCGGGTTTGGTGGATAAGTCGCTGAAGAATAACCTATCCAGCAAAGACATCAAGAAATCCATCGTAAACTGGCGGGCAGATACTTTCCGCGTTTAGCATCTTTCCGGAGGATCGCATCATCTAAATCAGATGCAGGAACAGGTCATGGTGGAATCTACGTATGCTCGCGATCAGCTCATCGATCGCCGCCAGAAACTCACATCGGTCCTCCATCACACGCACACGAACACGCATCTCACGTCCCTCTTGGATCAAGTGGATGCCGCGCTGGAACGCATCGATACCGGGACCTTCGGCGTCTGCGAATATTGCCACGACAGCATTGAAGCTGACCGTTTGGCCTGCGATCCGCTCACTCGTTTCTGTATCGATCATCTGAGCCGTGAGCAGCGCAGCGCTCTGGAGCAAGACTTGGTTCTGGCGGCGACCATGCAGTCCGGATTGCTGCCGCCACGCGAACAGAGATTCGGCGATTGGGAGATCGCGCATCATTATCAACCCATGGGTCCGGTCAGCGGCGACTACTGCGACGTCATCCAATGTCCGGCTGGTGAATTGTTTCTGCTGATCGGGGACGCGTCGGGAAAAGGTGTGGCCGCCTCGCTGCTCATGACGCAGTTGCACGCCATGTTTCGCAGTTTGATCCATTGCAACATTTCCCTGAAGGAATTAATGGAACGAGCCAATCGCATTTTGTGCGAGGCGAATGCTGGACGCTCCTTTGCGACTCTGGTGTGCGCTCGGGTCACTCCAACGGGAGCCCTGGAGGTTGCAAACGCCGGCCACTGCCCGCCGTTGGTTGCGAGTAAATCCGGCGTGAGACGGATTGAAGCCGCCAGTCTTCCGCTCGGAATGTTCAGCGATGTCGAGTACGAAGTGGAGCGTCATCAACTCGACCCGGGCGATACTTTGGTTCTCTATACCGACGGCGTAACCGAAACGCAAAACAGCGCGGATGACGATTACGGTTGCGAGCGTGTGGAAGAGATCCTGCGGCGCTGCTTCATGCACGATCCGCGCGCGCTGGTGGATTGCTGCCTGGAGGATCTCGCAACATTTCGAGGCCACAATAACGCAACGGACGACGTAACGCTAATGGCCATCCGCAGAAATCACACCGACTCCCTTACGGTCGCGGCTCGGTAAGGTCCGGCCGTTTTTTAACACATCGAGACTTCACCAACTATTCATTCTCCGTTCACACTGCGCCCGTATACTCAACCGTTAAAACCTCAAAGCATAGCGAGGCCGATGTCAAGCAGTGAGATTTGAAAAGGAGAATATGAGAACACGTGTGTCAACATTCCTCGGCAAGGCTTTGATCGCCGGGTCTCTGATCAGTCAGGCAGGCGCTTTTGCGCAGACGCCGGCGCCGACGGCGGGCGCATCCACGCCCATTGAACATTTGGTGGTGATCTTCCAGGAGAACGTTTCCTTCGATCATTACTTCGGATCGTACCCGTTCGCCGCCAATCCGGAAGGCCAGCCGGCTTTCTTCGCTTTCGCCAACACGCCGAGCGTCAATGGTCTGGGTCCGGCTTACCTGAGTAACAACGGCACGGTATTCAATACGGCAAATGGAACCGGCGCAAACGCTCCTTTCCGTTTAGACCGGTCGCAGGCAGCCACCGCCGATCAGGACCACGACTACACGGCCGAACAGATTGCGTACCACACCGGAGTGGTGGATTTATTTCCGATGGCGACCGGCACCGCCGGCCCTCCTCCGAGCAATTTTCCGCAAGCTTCCACAACAGGCCTCGTGATGGGTTATTACGATGGCAACACTCTCACGGCGCTGTGGAACTACGCGCAGCATTACGCCATGAGCGACAACTCGTACGGAACGAACTACGGCCCGTCCACCGTTGGCGCGATTAACGTAGTCTCCGGCCAGACCAACGGCGCGATTCAAAATACCAACGGCACCGGCGCGATGATCGACGACGGATCCGGCGGCCTCACCGATATTAGCGACGCCGATCCGGCGGGCGACGTTTGTTCCACCTCCACCGGCGAAACTTTCCTGATGTCCGGCAAGAATATCGGCGACCTGTTGAATGCCGCGGGCGTGAGCTGGGGATTCTTCGAAGGCGGATTCGACCTGACGGTCACCAATCCCAACGGATCCACCGGTTGCGCGCGCAGCACCACTTCTTTGATCACCAACTCGAAGAAGGCGGACTACATTCCGCACCACCAGCCCTTCCAATATTACAAATCCACTGCGAATCCAACGCATGCGCGGCCCACTTCCGTGGCCCTGATCGGCAAGGCGGGAGATGCCGCCAATCACCAGTACGACATCAACGATTTTTACACCGCGGTGAATGAAGGCAACTTCCCGGCCGTGAGCTATCTGAAGGCGCCGGGATTCCAGGATGGTCACGCCGGATATTCCGATCCCATCGACGAACAGCAGTTCCTGGTTCACGTGATCAACTTCCTGCAGAACCAGCCGACATGGTCGTCCACCGCCGTGATCATCGCCTACGACGATTCGGACGGCTGGTACGACCATCAGATGCCGCCGATCGTGAATCAATCCACGACGAGCGCCGATAACCTCACTGGAACAGGCGCATGCGGCGATGGAACCAGTGCACTCGCGGGAGTCGCAAAAGGCGCCGCGCATGCGCAGGGCCGCTGCGGTTATGGTCCGCGGCTTCCGCTGCTGGTGATCTCGCCCTGGGCTAAACAGAATTTCGTGGACCACAGCATCACCGATCAAAGCTCCGTGGTACGGTTCATCGAAGACAACTGGCTGAACGGGCAGCGCGTCGGCCAGGGTTCTTTCGACGCCATCGCGGGTCCGCTGGACTTCATGTTCGATTTTGGATCCGCACCGAACACGGAAAAGCTGATTCTTTCCGAGAACAGCGGTCTGCCGGTGAACCCGGCGCAGATGGCTTCTCCCAAGTCGGCACTGCATTTCCGCTCGGTGAAGCCCGTCTCGGGCCCATCGACGCGGTAGTTCGCTTTACCAAAGTTTCCTTTCCTCTAGCCGCGCGCCGGAACCATCCGTCGCGCGGCTAAAACCGTTTTATGATGACCCGACGCAACTTTGTCAGCCACGCGGCACTTCTCTCCGCTCTACCCAGCCGCGCGGCATCCGTAGCTCCCGCGTTGAATCCGGATTCGCTTGCGAAATTTGTGGATCCACTTCCGATCCCCGAAATAGCCAAGCCTTCCGGCTCTCGATCGGTGTCTTCCGTCAAGGTTCCTTATTTCCGGATCCCGATGCGCCAGGTGGAGTACAAGCTGCATCGCGATCTTCCGCCTGCTCGCATCTGGTGCTACGGTTCCACTTCACCAGGGCCGACGTTTGAGACGCGCAGCGGACAGGGGCTGCTCATTGAGTGGCCCAATGAATTGCCAACCAGGCATTTTCTGCCGATCGACCACAGCCTGCACGGCGCGGAGGCGGACAAGCCCGAAGTGCGCGGCGTCGTGCATATTCACGGGGCGAAGACGCCACCGGAGAGCGACGGATATCCGGAAGACTGGTACGTGCCTGGGAAATCCAGAACCTATTTTTATCCGAACCGGCAGGAAGCGGCTGCGCTGTGGTATCACGACCATACCATGGGCATCAACCGTCTGAACATTTATGCGGGAATGTTTGGGCTGTTCTTGATTCGCGACGATTTCGAAGACTCGCTCAATTTGCCGAAACGTGAATACGAGATTCCGCTGGTAATTTACGATCGCCTGGTCCGAAAAGACGGACAGCTCGATTATCCGGTCTCGGACGATCCGGAGAAGCCGTGGGTTCCGGAAGTTTTCGGCAACGTGATGGTGGCGAATGGAAAAGCTTTCCCGTTTCTCAATGTCGAGCCGCGCAAGTATCGCTTCCGCGTGCTGAACGCATCCAACGGACGCTTTCTTCACCTGGCTTTATCCAACGAGCAGACGTTCCATCAAATCGGTACCGATCAAGGTTTGCTTGCTGCTCCGGTTTTGCTGCAGCGCTCGCTGATCGCACCCGGCGAACGCGCCGATCTGGTGATGGATTTCACCGGACGCGCAGGCGAACAGATTGTTCTGCAGAACGATTCGTTCCAGGTGATGCAGTTTCGCGTGGGACCGCCGAAATCAAATGACACCAGTTCTCTGCCCAGCGCGCTTCGGCCGGTTCCCAAGATTCCGGAATCCGCCGCGGTCAAAACGCGACCGCTGGGTCTGCTGGAAAAGATGACCATGAAGGGCGAATCCATGACGATGCTTTTGAACGACACGCCCTGGCACATGCCTGTGACCGAAAATCCGCAACTCGACAGCGTCGAGATCTGGAGCTTTATCAATTGCACAGACGACTCGCATCCCATTCACCTGCACCTGGTGCGCTTTCAGATTTTGGACCGCCGGCGGTTTGAGCCATTTTTCTTCCAGAACACTGGGGAGATTCGATATACAGGACCGGTTACGCCGCCTGCGCCCGAAGAGGCCGGTTGGAAGGATACGGTTCGGGCCGATCCTCGGATGGTGACTCGAATTATCGTCCGGTTTGAAGGCTACGTTGGGCGGTATGTTTGGCATTGCCATGTGCTGGAGCATGAGGACAATGAGATGATGCGGCCTTATGACGTGATCGGCTTCTGCGAACGCTGAAAGGCACCGACTCCCTTACGGTCGCGGCTCGGTAACTTGGAGCACGCGGTCGGCTGCCACATTTTCCAAGGTCTGGATGATTCCGGATGGCCAGCGGATCTCCACTGCTTTGGCTTTGTCGTCTGCGCCCAGGCCAAAGTGCACGGGACCGTCACTCGAGGATGCGTAACAGAAGCTGGTGGTCATGTGGTTGTACTGGGTCCCGCTTTTGGTTGTGACTTTTACCACCGCGCCGATGCCATCGCGATTGCTCTTGGTTCCCTCCAGCGCGATATCCAGCCAGTGGCCGGTACCTTCGCTGCGGTTCATCCAGATCTGCGCTGGTTGGTTTAGAGCTGTCGCCACTACGTCGACGCGGCCGTCGCCGTCCAGATCTCCGAAAGCGCAGCCACGGTTTCTGGCAGGCGGCACGGCATTCAACCCCGCTTCTTCCGTTAGCGCTTGCCATTTTCCGCTTGGGCCGGGGTTCCGGAAGACCGTGTTGAGCTGGTCGACGATAGTTCCGGGGAGGGGGCGCGAAACCGCGTCTCCGCGGGTGACAAACAGGTCCTTCCAGCCGTCATTGTCCAGGTCGTAGAAGGCGGCGCCGAAGGCCGCCATGGGCAACGTCAGGGCGCGCATGCCGGTTTCCTGGGTCACTTCCCGGAATTCGCGGCCGTTGATGTTCTTGAGCAGGGGAAAAGTTTGCTTGCTGAGGGCCACGTAGACGATGTCGGGCAATCCGTCATTATCGAAGTCGCGGAAATCGAGACCCATGCCGCCGATGAAATTGCCATCTTCGGGCAGCGCGACTCCGGCTGGGAAGGCCACTTCCTCGAATTTCGCGCCGAGGTTGTGGAATAGGAAGGTGTAGAAGGTGTCGTTGGCGATGAAGATGTCCGGACGTCCATCGCGGTCATAGTCAGCCACCCCGATGCCCATCCCTTTCCCGATGTGACTGCGGATTCCCCACTTCTCGGAAACGTCTTCAAAGGTGCCGTCGCCTTTGTTTAGGTACAGCTCGTTCGGAAGGCCCTCGTACGATCTCGGGTTGCAATACTCGGACAGGTCCTCGTGCCAGCATTTGGGTTCGTTTTGAAAATTCCACCGGACGTAGTTGACCACGAACAGGTCCAGCAGACCGTCATTGTTCACGTCCACCCAGGCCGCGGTTACTCCCCAATGGGGGCCGTATTGTGCATCTGGTCGATTTAGTCCCGCTTTTTCAGTAACATCCGTGAAGGTGCCGTTCCCGTTGTTGCGGTAAAGGGTGTTGTGATGGACGCCGGCGACGAAGATATCCGGATAGCCGTCGTTATTGAAATCTCCGACCGCGACTCCCATGTCATACCCCGTTCCAGCGAGCCCAGCTTGACTTGTAACGTCAGTAAACTTACCGTTACCGTCGTTACGGAATAGGCGATTGTAAAATTTAACGTCCTCTTTCTTGAGGGTTGCGAGGTTTGCGCCGTTGGTGAAGAAGATATCGGGTCTGCCGTCCTTGTTGTAATCCAGGATCGCAACGCCGCCGGCCATGGTGGCGGGCAGGTGGCGGGATTCTGTTTCCGCGTTCTCCAGGCGGAAGGGGAGCGACTTGAGGACGAAGAAGATGGGCGAATGCTGAGAGGTTGCGGCCAGGGCCAGGAGTCCCCCAAGAAGAAACATGGATAATGTGGGGGTCATAAACTAAGAATACCTTGCCATCAGCAGAGTTGGCAGGCGAAAGCGCCTGCCCCACGTTGCTCCAGAAACAACAAAAAGGGGCGACCGGCTGGCCGCCCCTTCTTGGATGATACTTGCTTGGTTGCGCGATTTTAGAAGTTGTACTTAATCGCGAACTCGATTACGCGGCGGTTAACGGTGTACAGCGGGCTACCCGTGGTGACATCGTTCTGATTGGTTGATGTAAGGTGACCAGCGCCGTCAGAGAACTTCAACGATGTGTCGGCGTTATTACCGAGGGCGTTGAACTCCCGCAGCGGATGGTTCAAGAAATTGAAGGCTTCAAAGCGCAATTGAAGCTTCTGCTTTTCCTTGATGGCGAAGTTCTTGTACAGCGAAAGATCGCTGTTAAAGAGCGCCGGACCCTTGACGTAAGGCCAGATGATAGTCCCTACCTGGCCAGGCGCCGGAGCGCCAATGCAGCTCGGGTTGAAATACTGCCCGGAGTGGAGGCCGGTGCGCGGATCGCAGGTCAATATCGGGAGCAACGGTGTCGAATTGGTTCCGATATACGACGAATTGCTTACTGAGTCATACGACCCATCGTGCAGAACCGTGCCGTACGAGACGTTCAGGCCGTTGGTGTTCGGCTGAATCGGCGGACCGCTCTGCCATTGCGTGATACCTGAGAACTCCCAACCATTCACGACGCCCTCGAAGAATTTGTTGTCGTGAACGGGACTCGGGAGGTTGATGACATATGCCGCGTTGAAGATGTGCGTGCGATCATACGCCAGGACTCCGTAGTTGGTGCCCAGGTTGTAAGCATACAGCGAGTTGCCAGCCGAGTTGCCATTGAATGTCTGGCCGTCGCGGGTACCGAGCACCTTGCTAAAGGTGTAGTTGGTGGTGAACGTCATGCGCCCGGTCTGCTTCTGCCAGGTGGTGATCAGGGCGTTGTAGTTAGAGTAGCCGCCATGACTGAACAACTGGAGTCCGGTGTAGTTGTGGTACGGATAGTAGTCGTTTGTCGGGAAACCGCCGCTGAACGGATCGTTGATTTTTCCGGTCAGAGGATCGGGCTTGAAGAAGGCGCCGAGCGGAATCAGATCCTGGTCAGACAGCGTGCCATCGAGAATCTGGTCGCGGCTGGCGCTTCCGTTATAGCCGATTTCCACCAGCGATCTCCAGGGAGCGCGCTGCGAGACCGTGAAGTTGTAGGTCACGGCGTAAGGGACTCGCTTGTCGCCTTCCTGATCGATGCCGTTGGCCGCGGTTCCGAGACCGGCGGCGCCAAGCGAGGGCGAGAACTGGTTGAACGAGTTGTATCCCACGCAGCAATTCCATGTGGTTGCTTCGGTGGTGATGTTCAGCGGCGCATTGTAATTGGTGCTGCCGATGTTGTTTCCGGAAGCCTGATAGCGGAACACGCCGAAACCGCCGCGCAGGACGGTGTTGCCCGTTCCAAAGAGATCATAAGCTACGCCGACGCGTGGCTCATAGAAGAACGCCTTGGACGGAACGCCGGACAGCGGAATGCTGGAATCGATTCCGTGCCACAGCAGACCGGTCCACGCTGGAGCGTTCGGCGAGTTGTTGTAGGTCGCGGGATTCCAAACCGCCAAGCCGAGATTCCCAGTGGGAACCCAGTTGCCCAAGTGTTCCGCACGGACGCCCAAGGTGAGTGTCAGTCTGCGGTTCACTTTCCATTGATCGTTGACGTACCAGGAATATTGGTAGTAGCGGATGTCCTGGACGGGCGCAGCCGAGGACTGCAACAAGCCGGCATTGCGGCCCATGGCGAAGTCAGCCGCGCCGTTCTTGCTGGAGTTGGCTCCGTAGGTTTCGAATTCAACGGTGCCCTGAGGAGGATTCTGGAAGTTGCTGGCGGCCTGTTGGTTCCGGGCAAAATCCCAGTAGAAGCCGACCTTCAATGTGTGCTTGCCCCAGACCTTGGTGATGTTGTCCGAAATGTTGGGCGTCGGCGGAATATTTACCGAAGTCGGTGCCTTGGAAACCCTCGCCAAAGGTTGGCGCGAAATATCCAGGAACCGCCTTGCTCCAACTCAAAGTGTTCGGGATCTGCGGCGTGTACTTATCGCCAAACAATCCGGTCATGCTGAAACCGACTTTCGCAGGATCCACGGCAGCTGGGTTGGCCAGCGCGATCGGGTTCAGGAACGTGGCTTCGGCGAAAACGAATTCGTTGGTCAACGTGGGAGAGAACACATGCGTCACGTTGGCGCTATAAACCTGAGATACCTGGTTGGCCGGCATTTGCGAGGGATACGGAAGATCGTTTCCGGTGCCCCACCAGATGTTGTTGGGATTCTGATCCAACTCGTCCTGCCGATTCCAGGAGAAGAACACTTTGGTCTTGTCGCTGATGTTGTAGTCGCCGCGCAGACGCAGTTCCCAGCGATTGACCGGCAGGTTCAGAACCTGCTGATAGTTCGCACCGATCGGATTAGAACTCGGGCTGATGTTCGGCTGCGGGAAGGTCTTGTAGAGAGCAGCCGAATTCGGATCGAGCAAGCTGGCCGGGATCATCCCGCCGGTCAGGTTAACGCCATTGGTGCAGCCACCGACGCAGGGCGCTACCGTATTGTTGCCAAACGGGCCACTTGCTAGGTTCGAGCCCAAGCTTGCGAGGTACGAGGGGCTGAAGTTGCCCTGCATCATCTGGGCCGTGGGGATGAAGCGTTCGTTCACGCTACCCGCCGGGTGCTGGTCCATGTATTCATAGGCAGCATAGAAGAACAGCTTGTCGTGGTTGCGATTGAAATTCAGTTTGGGGATGATCACCGGTCCGCCGAAATCGCCGCCGGGATAGTAATAGGAATCATCCGGCTTCTTCACGTTGGTGGCGTTGAAAAGCGAATCCGTGGAGTTGAACACGCCGTTGCGGGCATAGAAGTAACCCTGGCCGTGGAATGCGCTGGAACCGCTCTTGCCGATGGCCTGGAACGTGACCGGGCCCTTGGCGAATTCCGCGCCGTATGCGTTGGTCAACAAGGATACTTCCGCCACCTGGTTCTGATTGATGTTGGAGGTTTGGGTTCCCTGGTTGCCGGGATCGAGCAGGTTCGCGCCGTCCACCGTCATGGTGAGAGCGCCGTAGAGCTGCGTGCCCTGCGCGGACATGGTCCCGATGGGGCCGGTGTTGCTTTGGGTGGTCAAGCTGCTGAACATCGATTGGCCCAATCCGCCAGCGTTCGCCATGCCTGGCATGATCTTCATCAGCTCAGCGGCATCGCGGCCCTGGATGGCCAGTTCGGTAATCATATGTTCGTTCAGGGTGTTGGTCACGGCGCCCGTGTCGGTCGGGACCACTACTTCACCTGTCGCGACTACATCAATTTCCTGTTTCGCTGTGCCAACCTGCAGAGCGATGTTCGGAATACTCAGGTTGCCGCCCTGTGTCAGTACGATCTGCCGTTCCTCCCAAGTCCTAAACCCGTCGGCCGAGATAGTGAGAGTGTAGGTACCGGGATAAACAGACGGAAAGTTGAAGACACCGGAGTTGTTCGATACGGAGTCGCGTTTTCCCTTGGTCGCCTCATCCGTAAGAATTACGGTGGCCTTTGGAATAACGGCGCCGCTCGAATCGGCTACTGTGCCGCTAATAGATCCCGTAGCGCTTTGGCCAAATAAGGACAAGGTGCTGAACAGGAAGGTGAATAGTAAGCCTACAACAAGATAGGCCTGAAAACTGAGGATCCGCGTGGATCTTGAATCAGACATGTGATTTCCCCCAAACAACGTATAACTAACCCAAACCGAGGATTCCATTCTATCGGGGTGTCAATAGTATTTATAGGTTATTCCCGTTACGAAACGAGCGGTATCCTTCGTTACCTTTTGTTTACAACGACGTACAAACAAAGACTATGGCGTTACATACCACGTTGTGCTATACTGCTGGACAATGTTTGAGGTTAAGATCGCGCCCTCCACAGGGGAGGCTAGGGCGGAGCTTGAGGCTGTTCTTGCGTCGACTCTGTTTGTCCGGTCACCCCGATTGTCCCGGCTGCTGCAGTATTTGTGCAACAAGTATCTGGAAGGGGCAACCGAAGAGGTAAAGGAATATCAGATCGGTGTGGAGGTTTTGGGCCGTCCCCCTTCGTTCGACCCGGCCGAAGATGCGGCCGCGCGGGTGGAAGCGCACCGATTGCGCAAACGTCTCAAGGAATATTACGAAACAGAAGGCCGCACACACTCGCTGAGAATTGAACTGCCGCTGGGTCATTATGCGGTAGCCTTCCAGCCGATGACGACCGAGCAGCCGTCCGAGGAGAAAGAACCGCAAATCTCCCCGGAACCTCCCGCCACTGTGGCTCCAAACGGGGTTGTTGCGGCTCCCAGCGAGAATCCACCCGCGCCCAGACGGTTTAACTACAAAGTTGCAGGTTTCGTTGCTCTTGCCATCCTCTTGCTGGCTGCGACGGTGGCAGCTCTCGGATGGCGCAGGAGTCCGACGCCGTTACCGGCGCCTTCCAAAGTATCGGGGCTGGTGATTCCTCCCGCACAAAACCTAGTAAGAAGCACCGCCGCGGTTGGAGTGCTGGGTTCCATTCGAATCGGGTGTGGGCGGACCAAAACCCATACGGATCGTGGCGGTGAAGTTTGGGATGCGGACCGCGATTATGAGGGTGGCTCACCCTTCGAGGTTCACCGCCAGTACATCGCGCGCGCCTATGATCCCAGGCTTTTTCAAACCGGACGCAGCGGGAACTTCACTTACAAGATCCCATTAGGACCGGGCACGTACGAGTTGCATCTGTACTTCAACGAGGGCACCTACGGGCCGGCTCTCCCGGCCGGCGGCGGCGAGATCAGCCGGATTTTTGAAGTCCGCGCAAATGGAAAGCCGATTCTGCCGCGATTCGATATTTACGCCGATGCGGGCGGATCCAACATCGCCGATGTGCGTGTGTTCAAAGACATCACCGCAGGCCCCGGGCAGGCGCTGACGCTTTCGTTCCAAGGCCAGACTGGCGCGGCATTGGTGAATGCGATTGAGCTGATTCCGGCAGCCCCGCATCGCCTGAATCCAATCCGCATCACGGCACAGGATGGATTCTATACGGATTCGACCGGAATCGTTTGGAAACCGGACCGCTATTACAATGGCGGTCAGTCCGCCACCCACGCCGTGGAGTTGAGCGGAACCAGGGATCCGGACCTTTTCGCCCGGGAGCGGTACGGGCGATTCGACTATGCGATCCCGGTGGATAAGGGAAGCTACAGATTGTCTCTCTATTTCGCCGAGGAATATTTTGGGCCGGGAGGATCGAGAGGCGGCCAGCCCGGAACCCGCGTATTCGACGTGACCTGCAACGGTGTCGCGCTGCTGCGGGAGTTCGATCTGTTGAAAGAGGCAGGCATGGCCCAGGCGGTAGTGAAGACATTCCACGGATTGACACCGAACGGGCAGGGAACTTTGCTGGTGTCATTTTCGCCGATACACGACTACGCGTCGTTGTATGCGCTGGAAGTGGTGGACGAGTCGAACTGAGCGTGTGCGTCAGACTTCCGTTGTAAGAAAATACAAAAGCACCGACTCCCTCACCCGGCAGAGCCCGTAACCGAACCGCGACCGCGAGGAAGCGTAACGCAATACAGCGGCACTCGTGGTAGCGCTCCCTCGCGGTCGCGGTTCGGTTAGGTCCCAAACGCGATGACGAAATATTCGGTTGGAGTATCGCCGGGGTTCTTCCAGCCATGTTGGTGATTGGATGCCACGAAAGCGACCGAACCAGGCGTGAGCCGGGTGGTTTCGCCGTCGATGGTCACGTCTAGCGTTCCCCGCTCCAGCAATAGCATCTCCTCATGTACATGTTTGTGTGGCGGATGCGGCTCCTGGCCGGGGCCAAGTTCCGTTAGATGCAATTCAATTGGAAATCCCGAATGCGTGGCGCCGTTCAAGACGGCGCGTCCTTTGTTTTGACCGTTCTCGTGTACGGGCAGGTCCGCATACCGGAACACCCCGGCGGGAAGGATTTTTGGCTGCTGGGCCGCTGCAGTTCGGGCGACAAGAGCGGGCAACAGAAGTCGCAGATCGCGTCTGGAATATTTCAATGCCGTTCTCTCCTGCATAAAGTCTACTACCGGATTGGCGATAATATAGATGAGTTCGGTTGTACTGCGGCCCCCGTCGGCCGTTTACTATGCGCGCCCTGTTTTGCGCCATCGGATGGATCATTTTCGTCAGCCCGTCCCTTCCGGGTCGAAGCCGGACGCTTGCGCCCGTCACTCTCCTCTATCAATTCGACCATTTTCATTCCCAAATCGCGTTTCAGGAGATGCAACGCGAACTTGAAACGGCGATGAAACCCCTGGGTTACGTGCCGGATTGGCGGGGTGTTGCGGAGACACCGGTGGAAAGTAACTTCGAGAATCTTGTGATGGTGGACTTTCGCGGCCGGTGTTTGATGGAAGCGGCAGATTTGCCCACTGCGACCAACGGTGCCTTAGCCCGAACGCAGGTGTCCGATGGAACCGTGCTTCCATTCAGCGAAGTGGAGTGCGACGCAGTACGCGCAGCGTTGCATTCCGCTTGGAGAACTCGAGCGCAGCAATCCGATTTGATTTTGGGTCGCGCGCTGGGGAGGGTTCTGGCGCATGAACTGTATCACGTTCTGACACAAACCACGGCGCACTCGAGCGACGGCATAGCGAAAAAGTCGCTCTCGCAGACGGAATTAGTGTCCGAGCAGCTTCATTTCAAGTAGAATCATTTCGTCTTCGCGTGAGGACTTTGACGCTCCCTTGCGGTCGCGGTTCGGTTTAGAATTCGTAGCGCAGGGCGAATTGCATGGTGCGCGCCGGCATCACACCTTGAAACTCGCCGAAGGTGAGAGGCGATTGCAGCGTGAGGCTGGGATTGGTGAAGTTCACGTTGTTAAACGCGTTAAAGGCCTCGGCCCGGAACTGCACGCGCTGATTTTCCATGGGTAATCTGAATGTCTTGGCCAGCGTGAGATCCGTATTGAAGAACGGAGCCAGCCGAACGGCCGCGCGCGTGCCGCTGTGGCCGGGCAGTTCGTCTTCGAAAGAGCTGGAAGCGCTGGTGTTGCCGAAGATGCTGGGGATACCGTTCTGATCCACTTTCACGCCGGTTTGGAGGGGCGCGGTGACAATGGCGAGCGAGCTGAGCCAGTAATTGGCGTTATACGCCAGGTCGCCGCCGACGGCTGAGGGAAGCCCGGAGCGGTAACGGATCACGCTGGAAATCTGCCAGCCGCCTACAATCTGATCCACCCAACCACGTGCGTTGTTCAGCAGCGGCTTGTTGTGGCCGAAGGGCAGTTCGTAGAGGAAATTCGCGCTGATGTTATGGCGGATATCGAAATCCGAGGAACCGCGGAACTCTTTCACATCGAAAATATTCTGGATGGCGGCGCCTTGCTTTCCGGCGCCCGATTCAGCGGCCGACGCATAGTCGATAGAGTGGGCCCAGGTGTAGTTGAAATCGAAAGAGAGGCCGTTGCTATACGAGCGCCGTAGCGACACCGTCATCCCGTGATATTGGGCGCGGCCGGCGTTCATCCAGGTGGGCATGGAACTGCCCTGGGTGGGGAAGAACGTGTAGCAGCCGGTCTTCGATAGACACTTGCCGTTGACGTAACCGCTGGTGGTGTTGCGATCCACGGCGTGCAGGCAATCGAGGAAACTGCCGTTGTAATCGTTGTACACGCACATGAAGTAGTTCGCGGACGCGCTGCCATTCACGTCGACATTCTTCAAGCCCGGCCAAATGTCTTGGACAAACGGAAGGTTCGGAACCAGGCTGGGGTTGTTCTTGACCATGGCGGGCGTCAGGCCGGAATCGAACAACTGGCGAACCTCATTGGCATTTTGCTCCCAGGTGATGCCCGACTTCGGATCCTTGTAGTATTCCAGCGGCGTGTAGACATCGCCCTCCAGCAGCAGCCGCTGCGAGAGGCGGCCGGCGTAGCCCACTTCGAGAGTGAGCTTGCCGGGGATTTCACGCGCGAAGGTGGCGTTCAACAGGTACGAATACGGCGGCTTCAAGTTGGGCGAGATACCCATGAATTCGCCCGCGATGGCGGCGATATTGGGCGGCGTGACCGGGAACGTTTCAGTGGCCGGCGTCGGCACAATGGGAGCGCTTCCGTTATAGCGAGGGCTGGTGCTGAAGCTATAAGAATCGGCGTAGTTGGCGGCAGTGGCCAGCCCAATGGAGCCGTACTGATCGTACTGCGTGATCATGTCGCTGCCAAAACGGTCGTACGCGATGCCCGCACCCGCCCGTAGCGCGCCGTTCTTGCCGAACAGTTTTCCGATGATCCCGCCACGGTCTACCGGAGCGTAAGCAATGCCCAGGCGCGGCGCGAAATTCTTGTTGTCCGGACTCCACCAAGTGGCCTTGCCGTTCTGGTTCAGCGCCCAGCTCAGGGTGGCATCCGGCATGGCGTTCTGCGGCACGCCTAATCCTTGGAGATAATTGCGCTGCGCGAAATATTGGTTCAGCGGGACGGTGGGATCCACTTGCAGGCCATTGGCCTCCGAAGGGGGCCGGAATTCCTCCCAGCGCAATCCAGCCGACACGGTGAATTCCCGAGTGGCGCGCCAGGTGTCGCCGACGTAAAGCGCGTAATCGTGCTCGATGAAGGACCGCACTTGCGGCGTACCCTGCGCCAGGGGAGAGCCGTTCTTGGAGAACGAATCGGTATGGAAATTGTCGTTCACCAGTCCGAACAGATCGGCCATTCCTTCGGTGACGGAAGTGGGATCGAAGAGCTGCCCATTCGGATTGCGCTGCTGCTGGACATAGCTGGTGACGGCGTTCTGGATATCCGAGCCGAGGCCGATCAGCTCCGTGGCTCCGAATCCGTAGCGCGAGAACGCGGAGGCGTAGGAAGAAGTGTCGTTGTGAATGAATCGAAAATTGAAGCCGACGGTGATGCTGTGTTTCCCCTTGGTCCAGGTGAGATCGTCGGTGGGATTGAGAGTGGGCAGACGCTGGCCGAAAGCGCGGGCGCTGGAATTTTGCAGCGAGTCCAGGGGATTCATGAATAGAACCGGGCCGCCTACGCCGGACAATCCCTGGTTCATGCGTGTGAATCCAAGATTGAACACGTTGACCAGGTTCGGCTTGAGCAATGCAGTGTACTGCGCGGAAATTCCCTTGCTGGTATCGCGCAAAGTGGAAGCCGGCGCCTGGCCCGGGAACTGCGCCAGGATTTCATCGTCGGTGTTGTCGGCAAGAGTTCCGCGAATGCTCAAGGTGTGTTTGGCGGCGGAGTCAATGTGATAGTCGATTTTCCCGACGATGGCGCGGTCGTTCCGATGGCTGGGCGCGTTGAAGCGATATCCGCTAAAGTTCAAGCCGCCATCCTGGCCATAGGAGGCATCGTTACCGGCCGGATATAGATTAAGCACTTTGAGGGCGGCCTGATTCACGCCTTGGTGCAACGGGTCGATTTGTTGGATGTTGGCGGGCGAGAGAGTTTGGACCGATCCATCCGCCAACTGGAACTTCAGGATTCCCTGGCGCAGCGTATCGGACGGGACCATGCGGACTTGCGAAACACCGCTCGCGTCGGTGCGCTCCTCGTAATTGAAGAAGTAGAACAGGCGGTCGCGAATGATTTTGCCGCCCGCCGAAGCGCCGAACTGATTGCGGATCAAAGGCTCGCGCGGAACACCGGACCGATTGTTGAACCAGGTGTTGGCCGCGGTGAGCGTATTGCGGTTGAATTCGTAGAGCGATCCGTGAAATTGATTGGAGCCGCTTTTGGTGACCAGCGACACCTGGCCTCCGGATGACCGGCCTTGATTGGGACCCTCGCCTCCGACGGTAACGCGAAATTCCATGACGGAATCGAGCGGGATGGGCAGCACCGCGTTGAATCCCGAATTGGTGTTTGCGTTATTTCCGTTTACACCCTGATACGTGTTGCCCGTGGTTGGGTTCTGCTGCACCAGGCCCGAGTTCTGATTGTTGTTCACGTCGGCGCCGTCGAGCGTGATGTTGTTCTGATCGCGGCGCGCTCCCAGCACTTCGCCACTCGGAGTAACGCCGGGCTGCAGGCTGAGCAGCTCCACCACGTTGCGCGTTTCGAGCGGAAGCTGGCGGACCTGGCGCTCGGAAAAAGCGTTGCCGATGGACGCGTCGGTAGTGTTGATCAAGGAGACGTCGGACGTCACGTTCACCACGTCACCGGTCTTGCCGATGGTCATGGTGAGATCGATAGTGGCTGGCGTATTCACGAGAAGCTGAACGCCGTCGCGCGTGAGAATGGAGAACCCGGGTTTTTCCACAGTCACTTGGTAGAGGCCGGGCGTTACTTGCAGGAATTGATACACACCGTCGGCGCCGGTGAGCACCTGGCGCCTAAATCCGGTAGCGGGATCGCTCAATGTGACGATGGCCTGCGGAATTACCGCAGCCGATGGATCGTTTACCGTACCGCGCAGGGACGTGGTGGATTGGGCATAAGCGGCCCAGGCGCCCAATAGCAGGGCGAAAAGAGTACACCTGTTGCGCGAGGCGAAGTTCCCGTCTCTCATGGTGACAACTCCTGTGGAATCTGAATTACTAAGGGTGGCGAGAGACAGGCTCGTCGAGATGGCCGTTACGACCCTGCCGCAGGCATTGCGGCGTTACACGAGAGTATGGGGCTCGGTGCGAAGGCGTGTCAATGGATGAGTCATAGAAACTTTTGATCGGGTCGAGTCAGGGGATGTATCGCTCGCATCGGAACAGTTAGGATAGAATCACTTCACTGGCCCTGTCGCCACGTTCGCCTTGTTGCGCGGATTGTTGCGATGCTTCCTTCTCTCGCTAGTAAATTTCATCGTCGCCTGAAGACTCCGACGCTCCCTTGCGGTCGCGGTTCGGTTAGAGCTGTACGGGTAATGCTCGCGCTGGTCCTGCTGATCGGATCTGTGCCTGCGGCTACGCCTTCTTTCACAGTCGGATGGTCCGTGTACGTCGGGTGGAATCCCTATTACTACATGGCGAAGTCCGGGATTCTGCGCAAGTGGGCGGACAAGTACGGCATCAACATCAGGGTGCAGCGCTTCGATTACGCGCCGTCGCTGGATGCGTTCGTCGCGAAGAACATCGACGCCTGCGCGATGACCAACATGGAAGCGCTGGACATGCCGGCCGCGGCGGGCGTCGATACCACGGCGATCATCGTCGGCGATTATTCGAACGGCAACGACGCCGTGATCGTGCGGCAGAATCTGACGCTGGCGCAGATTCCCGGCAAGCAGGTGATGCTGGTGGAGAAGACCGTGTCGCAGTATTTGTTCGAGCGCGCCATGGCGATCAACGGGCTGGCGAGCGCAGCTCAAGCAGGTGCAATATTTGAACACTTCGGATTCGGATATCGCGTCTGCGTTTCTGACGAATCCGAGCAAGCCGGTGGTGGTGACGTGGAAGCCGCTGGTCTCGCAAATCCTCAAGGCCAAGGATGTGAAGATGGTTTTCAATTCTTCGCAGATCCCGGGCGAGATTTTGGATCTTCTGGTCGTTCGCACCGAAGTGCTCAATCGGCCGGATGGCTCCGGGCAGAAGTTCGCCAAGGCCATGACAGGCGCCTGGTATGAGTTGCTGAAGCTGATGTCGACGCCGGGGCCGGGCGCTGAAAAGTGCTGGCCGGCATCGCGGAAGCGTCGCAGGATTCGCTCGCATCGTACAAGGAACAGCTCGCCACCACGCACATGTTTTACACGCCGCAGGCGGCGCTGGAGATGGCGTCGGCTCCGGATTTGAAGAAGACCATGGATCTGGTCCGCCAATTCTGTTTCCAGCATGGGCTGTTGGGAGAAAAAACCAAATCGGCGGACGATGTAGCGGTGCAGTTTCCCGGACGGCGCGCGTGCTGGGCAAGCCGGAGCGGATCCGGCTGCGTTTCAGCACTACATACATGCAGCTGGCGGCGCAGGGAAAATTATGAGCTTCCTGCGAATTCACGCGCAGCCCGGCCGGACCAGCGTCTGGACGCTCTCGTGGTTTCTGTTCGCGGCGGGGATCGTTCTGTATTTTTACGTCGCGCAGGAGCGGCATCGCGAAAATCCGGACGATCGCGTGATGCCGACTATCGGGCAAATGGTCCGCGGCATTCGCGGACGCCGCGCTGAAACCGGCGGAGGAGGAGGAAGCGCAAGCCGCAAGTGGATCGTCCTTGGTGGCGCGATTCGGGAGCAGCATGCTGTGGAAAGATACCGAGGCGACCGGCCGGCGTTTCCTGATCAGCGTGGCGCTGCTGTTTCCGGCCGTGCTGCTGGGCCTGCACATGGCGATGTTTCCCTATGATCGGCGCGTTCTTCCTGCGCTTCTTTCTGTTCTTCGACAAGATTGTCGCGCTCTCGCTGCTGCCGATTCTGTTCATCGCGTTCGGCATCGACGAGCTGTCGAAGATCATGCTGATCGTGATCGGCGTGGCGCCGACCATCATTCTGGATACCTTCAATCTGACGCAAGAGCGTTCCGCGCGAACAGATCGTGAAGGGATTCACGCTGGGCGCGGGCGATTTCTCCATCACCTATCGGATCGTGTTCAAGCAGAATCTGGCCGCGCGTGCTGAACAGCATCCGGCTGAACTTGAAAGCGGTGATGCTGTTTCTGTTCGCCGGCGAAATGATCGCGTCCACCGACGGCCTGGCCTATCGCATCGCGCTGCTGCGCCGGCACATGGGCATGGACACCATCATTCCTTACGTGCTGTGGGTGGCGCTGCTGCTGTTCCTGGTGGATTTTGGGATGAATACGCTCAACCGCAAACTGCATCCGTGGTTTCGAGGCGGCGTGATGCCGGAAATCGCCGTTCAGATCGAGAAGGTGCATGTCGAGTATCCGATTGCAGGGCAAGCCGCCGCGCACGATACTGAACAGTATTCGACTGGAGATCGAGAGCGGCGAATTTGTTTCCATCGTGGGCCAAACCGGCTGCGGAAAATCCACGCTGCTGCGGCTGATTCTCGCCGAGGAGAATGCCCACGCGGGGCCGGGTGCTGGTGGATGGCCGCGAGCGGTCAGCAGCCGGACCGGCGTTGCGGATACGTGCCGCAGAAGTATTCGCTGTTTCCCGACAAGACCGTGCTCGACAATGTCACGTTCGGTCTGGAAGTGACTGAGTTCGGAGCGTCGGCCGGCTTTTCGCCGGCTGCGCCGCGAAGCAGATGCGGCGAGTTTCGCGCGGAAGCCTTGCGCTACCTGCGCCACACGGGACTGCGACGAATCCGACGCGCGCAAGTATCCGCACCAGCTTTCGGGCGGAATGCAGCAGCGCGTGGCCATCGCGCAGGCGCTGATCATGAGGCCGCCGATTCTGCTGATGGACGAGGCTTTCAGCGCGCTGGATCCCGGCAACGCGGACCGGGATGCAGCGGCTGATCAAGACGCTGTGGCGCGAGAGCGGCACCACGATTGTGTTCGTCACGCACAACACGCGCGAAGCGGTGTGCCTGGCGACGCGCGATCATCGCTCTAGCGAAGCGGCTGTCAAAGGACGGCGATGGAACGTGTGGGTCGTCCATCGCGCTGGACCTGGCTGTTCCGGAGCTGGATTTCGATTCCGAAGAGAAGCGACCATCGCGGGAACTGGTGCGCGAAGTGGAATCGGCGAGCGTGCGCAGAACGCCCTCTCGTTTACAATTAACCAATCATGTCCTTTTACAAACGCCACGCCCCCAGTCATCGGGAGCATACAGCGGCCTTTGCCCGACTTCAGCGAGACTGGAAGGGATGCGGGCGCTCAAGGAAGAGACGGGCATTCCGGTCCGCCAATGGCAGCGAGGAAGTCCGCCGCGGCAAAGAGTTCGGCCTGGAGTGCGTCGATTCCATCGAAGACAAAACCGAGATCAGTTGCTTCCAGCGCGGCGAGCTGCCGCATTGGTCCGGCATCAATACGTTTCTGAAGACGCCCTATCTGGAAGACGTGCGCAAAGTCGGCGACTACGACGTGGCTTTCCTGGGCGTGCCGTTCGATATCGGCACCACCTATCGCGCCGGCACGCGCTTCGGTCCGCAGGGAATCCGGCGGATTTCGTCGCTCTACACCACCTACAACTTCGAGCTGGGCGTGGATCTGCGCGAGTCGCTGAAGATGTGCGACGTCGGCGATGTCTTCTGTCCCGCCAACATCACCAAGAGTCACGACCAGATCACGAAAGCGCGTGGCGCACGTTCTATCGCAAGGAACGCTGCCGATGATCATGGGCGGCGATCACTCCATCGGTTATCCATGCGCGCGCGGCGTGGCGCAGTGCATCGAAGGCAAGGTCGGCATCATCCACCTGGATCGGCACATCGACACGCAGGAAAAAGACATGGACGAGATCATGCACACTTGTCCCTGGTTCCATGCGACCAACATTCCGAATTGTCCGCCGACGAATCTGGTGCAGGTGGGCATCGGCGGATGGCAGGTGCCGCGGCCGGGCGTGAAGAAGGGGCGCGAGCGCGGATCGACGGTGCTGACCATTCAGGACATCGAGCGCATCGGGATCGACAAGACCATCGAGATTGCGCTGGAAGTGGCGTGGAAAGGCGCTTCGGCGGTTTATCTTTCGTTCGACGTGGATTCCATCGACGCGGGCTTCGTTCCCGGCACCGGCTGGCCGGAGCCCGGCGGATTTCTGCCGCGCGAGGCGCTGGCGATTTTGAAAGGCGTGGCGAAGGAAGGCGTCGCCGCGATGGAAGCGGTGGAGGTTTCGCCGCCTTACGACATTTCCGACATCACGGCGCTGGTGGCGGTGCGCGCGATGGTGGACGTGCTGGCCACCATGGTGAAGCACGGGCGGGTTGGCGGAAGGCTGGTCTGATGAATGACAAGGCACCGACTCCCTTACGGTCGCGGTTCGGAATGAGACACGCTGTTACCGAGCCGCGACCGTAAGGGAGCCGGTGCCTTCCGCCAAACCATAATGCCGCGATTTATTATCGTTAGCGATGCTGCTTTGCCGGCGTACGCCGATGACCTCCGGCACGCTTGCGCGCGGGTTCTGGGTTTTGAGCCTGATCTGCGGATTGCGCCAGTCGAAGATCTGCCGATTCAAGGCGAGACTTTCGTGATTCCTGCTGCGCTGGATTTCAGCGTCATTCAGCGCGAGGCGCTCGGTAGAAGGCTAGCGGAAGCACGGCGAGAACATCCGGACGCTGTGATCCATCACGACGATGTGGATCCGGGGCATCCGCTGGTGGTAGGCGCATTCGCGGACCAGTTGGGACGCGCGATACAGGCGCTTGGCGTGCCGCCGCAACGTTGCGGGTTGATCCTGGCGCCGAGCGGCCACGGCGATTCGGCCAGCCGTGCGCAGAGTTATCGACTTGATGCGCCTGCTTTGGGAAGAGTTGGGATTGGCGCACGCGGAGGTTGGATTTATCCGTCATGCGAAACCATTTCTCGCGACGGTGCTGGAGAAGTGCGCGCAAGAGCCGCTGGCGTGGCTGGTGCTGGCGCAGTCGCAGTGGGAGACGGAGCATGTACAGTATGCGCGTGTGATGCTGGAGAATCTCGGCGGATACTGAGTTCAGCATGGTGGATCCGCCGGGCGCGCATCCGATGTTGACTGCTTGGTATGCGCAGCGGATCACTCGGCTGTGGCAGGAGAAGCGGGCGCGCGATACAGTCCGCGTGGCATCGCCTAAGCACGGTTCCACCACGCCTGCGATTTGGAAACAGGGATGCGGAACGATCGCGCGGGTTACGGACCAGGCTTCGATGGCGGTGGCCTTGGCGGCAGATTCTACCGGCTACTCCGCCGGAGCGCGTGCTGGTGAAGGTCACTTGGCACGGCTACGCGACGGGAACCTACACCGATCCCGCGGCGCTGGATTTATTGTTGAGCGCGCTGCCCGCGCCGGCGATCATTCTTGAGGGACACACTACCAGCAGGAACCTCGGCGGCGCGCAATTCCATTGGGAGACGGATGCGCGGGAGAATCGCGCGTGGATCCGGCAGCAGGAGGCGGAGTATTTGCGGCGCACCGGTCTGGCTGATGTGATGGCGCGCCATCGGGCTGAATACGTGAATGTGACCGAGGCATTTTGGGATGAAGATTCGGAAGGCGAGGCAATTCAGTTCGTCCCGAAGACGCTGCTTCAATTCCGCGGATGTCCGCTGATTAGCTTTGCGAAGTTCAAAGGGCCGACCCGGCTCGGCATTTCCAACTTGTTCGGATTGATCCCGCAGCCATTGCGAGACGCGTGGCATGGGCCGAACATCACTTGGTTCGCGCGCGCGTGCTGCGACGTGGCGAAGCTGTATGGATCGCACTTCGAGTTGTGCGGCGTAGTGGAGGGGCTGTTTTCCGCGGTGCGCTGGAATCGGAATGGGCTGTATCGAAGCCGCTGGGGGAATTACGATTTGATCCGCGATGCCGGGGTGATTGCGGCTAGCCGCGGGTTGGTTTCGGCGGATATTTTGGCGTCGCGGTTGCAGGGGCAGGATGTTTCGCGTAGTGCTTTTTTTGATGTGGTGCGGGAGGAGTTGGGCTGGGATGCTGCCGCGGCTGAGGGTGCATTGCCCGGGGAATTGGAGACTGTGTTTGTTTGAGAGGCCTGCGTTGCGCTTCCTTGCGGTCGCGGTTCGGTAACACATGGTCGAACTACGCACGTGTGTTTCCGAGCCGCGCGCGCAAGCAAGCGTGAGAAAGGTGGACTGACGTGAACGACCTCTGTATAGCGTCGCTGCTGCGGCTGCAGCAGTTTGCCGATAGCGCGCTTCCCATCGGTGGGGCGGCGCACTCCTTTGGATTGGAATCGCTCGTGGATGCGGGACTGTTGAGTACGGATAATCTCCAGGTGTTTCTGGAAGATTACGTCCAGGAAGCGGGGATGTTGGAAGCGGCGTATTGCGCGCGCAGTGCGTGGAGCCCGGATCTAGCCGCGTGGTTCGGCTGGAATCTGCGAGCTTGCGGCGCGGAAGCAGGCGCGGGAATCGCGCGAGGCATCGGCGGCGATGGGGAAGCGGTTCCTGGATCTCGCCGCGCGGCTTACTGACAGCGATCTTCTGCGGGAAGCGGCGGATCGGGCGAGTGAAGTCCATCTCGCGCCGTGCTTTGGACTCGCTGCCGGTGTGATGGGCGTCGATCCGGAGTTGGCGGCTGCTTTTTTCCTGCAGCAGTCGCTGACCACGCTCATCTCTTGTTGCCAACGGCTGTTGCCGCTCGGCCAAACTCGCGCTCACGAAATTTTGTGGAGTTTGAAGCCGGCGATCGCCAGAGCGGCGCAAGCGTCCCCAAACGATGTGTTTTGTTTTACGCCGTTACTCGACGTCGCATCCGCGCGCCATCCGCGCCTGCACACGCGTCTCTTTATAAGCTGAGATGCCATCGTCAGCGCAGCTTCATTTGTCTTTTGAGCTGGACTCGCGCGGAGCTACCATTCTTCGAGTGAAGACGCAGCAACCGCCCTGGCGAGTGGTCCGTGGTTTCGATGCGCCATCGGGCGAGAAGCTGGCGCATATGCACAACGTGTCCGGTGGCGTGCTGGATACCGACTCGCTGGAATGGCGCGTGGATGTTGGGGCCGGTGCACAGGCGCAGCTCACTTCCACCGGCGCCACGCGCCTGTACCGCAGCCGGTCGCGCGATCAAGTGGCGAAGCAGCGCGCCGTGGTGACACTGGGCGATGACGCCTATTTCGAATATTTGCCGGATCAGCTCATTCCGTTCGCTGGATCGCGCTTTGAACAGAGCACCCGCGTGGAGTTGGCCCGCGGAGCATGCATGATTTGGTGGGATATGATTGCGCCCGGCCGCGACGCTTCGGGTGAGCTGTTTGGCTATGAGTCGCTTTCTTCCACTTTTGAAGTGTGCGCAGTTGGAGAGCCAATAGCGACGGAGCGCTGGTCGCTTGAACCTCGGACCCGCCGGCCGGATTCCCTCGCGAGACTTGGTCCCTATCGCTATTTCGCGTCGTGTTATGTTTGCCGCGCCGGGGAAGCAACAACTTACTGGCGAACGCTGGAGAACGAATTGCAAATGGTGGCGGAAGGAAGGACCACCGCCGATGTATCATGGGGAGTTACTTCGCTACGCAAGCACGGTTTGCTGGTCCGCGGCGTCGCGATGAGTGGGCGCCCTCTCTCCGATGGCTTGGTTGAATTCTGGAGGGCGGCGAAATGGTTTTTGTGTGGCCGCGCCGCCACGCTTCCTCGAAAAGTACATTAATCGAAGGGGTTCCTCTTGCATCTCACGCCGCGTGAACAGGAAAAGCTGATGATCTTTGTCGCCTCGGAGCTGGCGAAAAAGAGGCGAGCCCGGGGATTGAAGCTCAACTATCCCGAAGCGATTGCGATTTTATCGGCGGAGATCCTGGAAGCGGCGCGCGACGGCAAAAGCGTGGCCGAGATTATGGCCATGGGAAATTCCGTGTTGAAGCGCGAGGACGTGATGGACGGAGTGCCCGAAATGATTCACGATGTGCAGGTGGAAGCCACGTTCCCGGACGGCACCAAGCTGGTTACGATTCACGATCCCATTCAGTAAGGAGCGGCATGCATCCAGGAGAATACTTCCTCGCAGACGGTGAGATTGAATTGAACCGAGGCCGCGCCGTAGCGCGAGTGGTGGTAAGAAACACAGGCGACCGGCCGATCCAGGTGGGCAGCCATTATCATTTCTTCGAAGCCAACAAGGCGCTGGAGTTCGATCGGCGCGCCGCGTACGGCATGCGCCTGGATATTGCCGCCGGCACTGCCATCCGATTTGAGCCCGGCGAGGAAAAGGAAGTTCCGCTGGTTGCGTTGAGCGGTTCGCGATCGGTATTCGGCCACAACAACCTGGTGAGAGGGCCTCTCAACCCGAACGGTCCGGAGATTCCAAGAAGATGAGCGTGAAAATTCCTCGCCGGATGTATGCCGATCTTTACGGGCCCACTACAGGCGATCGTGTCCGGCTGGCGGATACCGAGCTGATTATCGAAGTAGAAAAAGATTACACGGTCTACGGCGACGAGATCACTTTCGGCGGCGGTAAAGTGATTCGCGATGGCATGGGCCAAAGTTCCACGGCGAAGCGCGAAGGCGAGCAGGGCGCACTCGACCTGGTGATCACCAACGCACTGATCCTGGACCACTGGGGAATCGTCAAGGCGGATATCGGGATTCGCGACGGGCGCATCGTGAAGATCGGGAAAGCGGGCAATCCGGATACGCAAGAGGGCGTGGATTCGAATCTGGTGGTTGGCGCTTCGACGGAAGTGATCGCGGGAGAAGGGAAGATTGTAACCGCGGGCGCGATTGACGCGCACATCCACTTCATTTCGCCGCAGCAGATTTACGAAGCGCTGTCGAACGGAACCACCACGATGATTGGCGGTGGAACGGGGCCCGCGACTGGCACCAACGCCACCACGTGCACGCCCGGCCGCTGGAATCTGGAGCAGATGTTCCGCGCGGCGGAAGCATGGCCGATGAACTTCGGATTTCTCGGAAAAGGAAACGCGTCGCGACAACGAGCCGCTGGCGGAGCAGGTTCGCGCCGGCGCCTGCGGACTGAAGCTGCATGAGGATTGGGGAACTACACCTGCGGCCATCGACGCGTGCCTGCGCGTGGCGGAAGGGTACGACGTACAGGTTGCCATTCACACCGACACGCTGAACGAAGCCGGTTTCGTGGACGATACCATCGCAGCCATCGCCGGCAGAACCATCCACACCTATCACACGGAGGGCGCCGGCGGCGGCCACGCGCCGGACATCATCAAGATTGCCGGATTGCCGAATATTCTGCCGTCGTCCACAAATCCGACGCGGCCGCTGACGGTGAATACGATCGCCGAGCATCTCGACATGCTGATGGTTTGCCATCACCTGAATCCGATGGTGCCGGAAGATGTAGCGTTTGCTGAGAGCCGCATCCGGCAGGAGACCATTGCGGCCGAAGATATTCTGCACGATCTGGGCGTGATCAGCATGATGTCCAGCGATTCGCAGGCCATGGGCAGGATCGGCGAAGTTGTCACGCGAACCTGGCAGACGGCGCACAAGATGAAGGTGCAGCGTGGGCCGCTCCCGGGCGATTCTTCGCAGAACGATAATCTGCGGGCTAAACGATATGTCGCCAAATATACGATCAATCCGGCGATCACGCACGGGGTGGCGCGCGAAGTTGGTTCCATTGAGCGCGGCAAGCTGGCGGACCTGGTGATTTGGAGCCCGGCGTTCTTCGGAGTGAAGCCCGAAATGGTGATTAAGGGCGGATTCATTGCCTGGAGCGTCATGGGCGATGCCAACGCGTCCATTCCTACGCCGCAGCCGGTGCTTTACCGGCCGATGTTCGGATCGTTCGGCGGCGCGCCGCAATCTACCAGCGCAACGTTCGTCTCGAAAGCTTCGCTTCCGCATGTGGAACGGCTGGGACTGCGGAAGCGCCTGGTCACGGTCCAGAATTGCAGAAAGATCGGCAAGGCGGACATGATCCACAATTCCGCCACGCCGAAAATTGAAGTGGATCCGGAAACGTATGAGGTTCGCGCCGATGGCGAGTTGCTCACGTGTGAGCCGGCCAGCGTGCTTCCATTGGCGCAACGCTATTTTCTATTTTGAGGAGCGAGCGTGAGTAAGACTGCATTTCGAATTGGCGTGGCAGGACCGGTAGGCAGCGGGAAGACCGCGCTGGTGCACGTGTTGAGCCAGGCGCTATGGCCTCAGGTGGATCTCGCCGTGGTGACCAACGACATTTACACGCGTGAGGACGCGGAATTTCTGGTTCGACAGGGCACCCTGCCGGCGGATCGCGTGCTGGGCGTGGAAACCGGCGGATGCCCGCACTCCGCCATCCGCGAAGACGCTTCGATGAATCTCGAAGCCATCGCTGAGCTGGAACGGAGGCATGCGGGACTGGAATTGGTTTTCGTAGAGAGCGGCGGCGACAATCTGGCTGCCGCGTTCAGTCCGGAACTGGTGGACGCGTTTATCTATGTGATCGATGTAGCGGGCGGCGATAAGATTCCGCGCAAGGGAGGGCCTGGAATTATCCGGTCGGACCTGCTGGTGATCAACAAGATCGATCTTGCGCCGCATGTGGGAGCGTCGCTCGAAGTGATGGATCGGGATGCGCGGAAGATGCGCGGGGATCGCGTGTTTATGTTTACGAATTTGAAGGACGGCACTGGTGTTGCGGATCTAACGAGCTGGGTGCGTGGTCAGTTGGAGACGCCGCCGGAAGCGCGGCGGACACTGGCTGCAGCCGGTCAGACACGGGCTCCGCACAGCCGGCATGCGCACAGTCATTGAGCGACGGCTACTCCCGCACCGTCCATCGAAGCCCGACCAATGCCCCCGCCATCGCGCCTTTGACGTATTCTTCGCTCTTCGGTGAAGTCTTGAAGCCAAAGAATTTTCCGCCCAACAAGATTTGCACCGGCCCGATCTGGTAGGCCGCGGTGCCGTCGCTATCGGCCAGAAATGCGTGATGTGGGATGCCGAAGGCCGAGGCTCTTAACTCCACGCTCAAGTGATTGAGAGGCGTGTAGATCATGGAAGCTCCGAAGGTCGGCAGAAAGACCTGATGCGTGGACGTCGAACTCGGATATGAGACGTAACCGGTGCTGTCCGCTGATGTATCCAGAGGAGCATCGGTCCTGGTAGAGACCTGCAGGTACTGAACTTCCCATAAGGTTCGGAAGCGCAACTTGGCGATCTGGTTGGGATACGGGTAGAGGATATCCTCGAACGACACTTTTGCCGACCGCACACGATATTGGTTGTCCAGATAATCGCCCACGGGAAAACTGGTTCCGTAGAGGCTCAACGCCTGAGATGGAATGGAGGCGCCGCGTCCCATAGTCTGAAAGAAGGAAAGCTGCAGCAGATCGTTTTTGTTCAACGGAAAGCTGCCCTCAATGCCCGGCGAGCTTCTACTTGGTCCGATATCGCCCACCGTCTCGTAGTCGGTGGCTTGTGCCCCGCCGCGCAGCTGCGGATTTGCCTTCGGCAACCAGTAGAGCAGCTCGATGGACCAGGCGTTATCGGGGTTCGCTGTCTCGGATTTCTCCTTGGATGAAGAGGGCGTAGACTGGGGCTCGGCTGTGGCAGGAGCGGGAGGCTGCTGCTGGTCTTGAGCGGCGAGGAGGGCCGAACCAATCGTCAACAGCGTGAGAATGCGAATCGTGGGGAGGCTCAAGGGAAAAGTAACCCGGATTCCGCACCGCGAGTTTCGAAATGGCGTGTGAACTTTTGTAAAACATGGAAGCGCCTATTTCACAGCGATAGTAACCGGCGGGCTGGTTGCGCCGGCTACTGTCAAAACAACCGGCACGGTGGTTGACGCAGCCAGTCCCGAAGGAACAATCACGTTGACTTGATACAACCCAACGAAACCTGGCGCCAAGCCGGCGAAGAGAGTCGGTGTATGCAGGGCGCCCACGGTAACGGTAACCGGATTCGTTGTCTTAGCGGGTGGTGAGGAGGGCGCGACGCTTCCCGCCGGAACGTTCGAATTGACGGCGCCGAGTCCGGTGCAAAAAATCAGCAATGCGTCGCCGGCGTGGGCGGGATTTGCAGGCGTATTCGTTGCAGAATTGGACGAACCGGCGGGTTGCACCAGGATAGCGCCCGGTCCCCTGCCGCTTTGGTCCTGGGTGAACACGCCAGGCGCGGCTACCGCAACAGTCACCGGCTCAGGTTGCGAGAGAGCGTTTCCGGCTTCAACGATAAGCTGCTGCGACGAGTTGGCGGCAATGTCATAAGGCACCACGGCGTTCACCTGATGGCTGCCGCTGAATTGCAACGGCAACGATTGGCCGCCGAGGAAAGCTTGTGTTAATCCAAGTATGTGCGGAAGCGGCGTGGAAGATGCAAGGGTGGCGGCGCCGCCGATATTTACGCCGTAGATGGAGATGAAAGCGCCAGGCGCGATCACCGGCACACTACTGGCTGCGTTCGAGACTCCACCAACGTTGACCATCGGTGTTGCTATGCCGGCAGCCACCGAACCCAATTGCGTGATTGCTGTGAGGAGGCCGGCCGGCGACACCGCCTGCAAAGCAACCGCGACGGAGACGGCGGCGTTCCCTGGAGTCCAGGTTGCTGTCCAACGCCCCGCTCCTTGTGGATTCAAAACGACCGCCGGATCGCCGGATGAAAACGTGGCCACCACCGTGCCGCTGTCCAAGGGATTCGCGCAATCATCCAAGATTTCCACTTCGAGCGGCGCGGGCTGCCCCACGGCTGCCTGGAATCCGAGCGGAATTGAAGTGAATACACCATTCAGCAGCGTGGGAGTGCAGGAAGCTGTAGCAGCTTGTGTGGACGCCGCTGGCTGAGCCCTGGCGGTAGAACCAAGGGAAGGGGATTCGCTGATGGCCACAAGAATGGTAACTCGAGATGTAAAATCGATCTCCGGAAAATATACATCCAAACCAGCCCGATTGACCGTTTTCAATCCGGCGGTGTCGGCGGCATTTGAGCTGAGTGAAACAACCAGCGAGGCGATTTGCCCTGGCGCCAAACTACCGGATGCCGGAGAGAAGACCAACCAAGGGCCAAGGTTAATGGATTCCGCTGGATTCGCAGTTATCTTATAAGTCAGGGTGGCTAAGCCGGGATTGTATATATAAAAAGTCTGAGGCGCGATAGGCGGCGCAGTCCCGCAGGCCGTCGGCGCGCTGGCTGAAAGCGCCGCGCAAATCTGATACAGGTAGCCTGAAGGATAGATGTCGGGCACAGGACCACTGCTCACTTGCATCTGCACACTCACGCTTTGCGGGGAATTCGCGGCGCTTGGCAAATTGAAATTAACCTGGCCGTAATAGGTGCCGACTGGAAGGGATGTGGGGTCCACCGTCAACGAGACTTGCGTCGCCGTTTGACTCGCGAATCCTGGCGCGATCGATGCATGCAGCCAGTTCGGTCCCGAACCGGTAACGCTGGTGGTGGCGGTCAAACCAGTAAGATTGCCGACGCCGGTATTTTGCACCTGAAGCGTTTGGGCGGCGGACACAGGTCCCCCTACTGCGACCTGGAAGGACTCTCCCGTCTCTGACAACTGCAGCAGCCCGCCCTTATTGCCGACGATGAATGTAACGGGAAAGCCTTCCAATGTACCGTTAATGTTCAGGGATACTTGCCCTTGGTAAACTCCCGCGGCAAGCCCGGCGGGGCTCGCAGTCACCTGAATGGGGACTTGCGAAGCCGCCGCCACCGAACCATTGGCAGGAGAGACGGAGAGCCAGTCCTTTCCGGAATCCACGCTCGCGGAAGCAGTGAAGGCAGCAGCAGTGGACCCCGGATTCGACAGAATCGCGCTGCTCAACACCGCCGCGCTGCTTCCCGGAGACGCCTGGAGTTGAAGAGAAGATGGGACCAGCGTGAAGCCGGTCACGGTGTCAATGGTGCCGGAACCTGTGACAGTGAAAGACGCCGTAGTTCCTGCGCTAGGGGTGGTCGTCACGGCCATTTGGAAACTTCCGGAGGCGTTCGCGAAAGTTCCAGTGCCGCCCGTGATGGTCGCGTTGAAATTCTCGACAATGACGCTTCCCTCTTCAGTGCTGAGGTGGGCCAAGGTTGCGGAAAAGGAGTCTCCGTTCGCCAGTGCGAATGTGACAGAGGAATAACCATACGGCGGTACTAATAGCGCCTGGGCTGATCCAAAAGGAGCGATTGTTCCGGACGCATCCGGGTAGTTAACATGACTCACTCCTGGGCTGAATGGAACGATGAGTGCGGTCCCGCTGAGGTTGAGGGTGAAAGGAGTGGTCTGGGCGATAAGTGGCGACGCCACTTCGGCCAAAGCCACGAACGCCAAGATCGCACGCACCAGTATTCGAATAAGCACGAAGGTCTCCCTCTTAATTTCGTTGGAATGTCCCTGAATTCTATCAGAGCTGGCGCGTGTCCACCGAATTTCTGCACGCCATTCAACCTGCCATCATTGCGGCTGGCTTTCGGCCAGTTGCTGCAGCTCCCACAGATCGCGCCGGCTTTGGCCGATCAAAGGCGAGAGAGCCAGCTTTCCGGCACGGCCGATGCGCGATTCCAGCCATGTTAGCTCGCGGAGTTGGCCGGGCAGTTCGGGATCGTTCAGCACCGGGAATCCCATTTCGCGGCGCAGCAGGTCGCCTTTGGCGCGGGCGCTCAGTTCCAGAGAAAGTTGCACGTAGCAAAACATGTCGCCGAGAACTTCCGGCGCGAAGGTGCTCTCGAGCGAACGCATGTATGCCCCGGCGCGCGAGGAGCTGAACGTTCCGCTGGTGATCATTTGAAGCAGATCGATGTCTTTATCCAACTTGGTCCCCAACCATTTTTCAAGAGCGGCTTCGCTGCGCCAGAAGATGAACGCCATTCCCGCGGGTAGCGTTAGCAGGATCACCACGGCGGCAGTGAGCGGGCGCAAAAATGGTTGGTTGTAGAGCACGTGGATGATCACGGCAATGGCCAGCCCCGGCAGAAACACCAACGGCGAGCGCGAACCTCGCATTTCGCTTACGTTAGCGGAAACAGTACCGAAGATTGCCGTGGTTCCACCGTGCATCATCGCTGTTCCCAAGCCTCGGATTGCGCTGGTGACCAAGCCGGTGGCGCTGAGATCCGGGATGTAGGTCAAGTTTTCGAGCACTGCAAATCCCGCGCCCACAGCGAACCCGGAAATGGCGGTGTCCACCATGAATCCCACGCGATTCGAGCGCAGCAGCCACGCGATATAGAGCGCCTTGGCGACTTCTTCGATCACCGGCGCGCCCGAACGCGCCCACACCACGGGCGTCACGATGCCGGATTTATAAATCGCGGTGTTGAGGCCGTAACAGGCTATTGCGACTACACATCCCACGGCGACGCTGCGCAAAACACGGCGGAGCGCCAGCAGCTTATACGTATCGATCAGCTCGAGCGCGAACAAAAAGACAATTACAGGAAGAATGCTCAAGCCCGCTTGGATTAGGGCCAATCGGAACGTGGCCGGAAGCATCAAAGCACCCGCAGAGACACCATGTATTCCGTAGAGACGTGGCCATTCTTGTCAGTGGCCGCCGCATACCCGCCTGAGAGTGTGGTGTTCAGATAAGTAAACAATACCAAACGGAAATCCAGTTGTGTTCCGAGATTCCCGTAATAATCGCGGGTGGGAGCGCTGGTGAAGTTGGTAAAGAGCCCCGAAGAAAAAAGCGTGAGCCGGGCCCAGTTCACGTAGCACCAGGTGGCGCCGAAGTCGCGGAATCGCTTGGGAGGAAGGTTGTACTCGACCAGGACTTTGCCGAAACTGCGCGCGGCGATAGCATCAATTCCGACGCCCGGGAAGCTGTAGTAGTCGCGGTAGCGATCCACCTCCTGGTGATCGATGTAGTTATTGCCAAAAGCGCCGAAGTAAAAGCTGGAAAACGGACTGTTGAAATCACCGAGCGATTTTCCGGCGGACGTGCGAACCCACAGCGCGCTGTTGCGCGGCAGCAGGAATCCGCGATCGTAGTTGCCCCACAGGCGGGGAAACGCGCTATCGGCGTAATAGATGCGCGAATAAATGCCCCACTTGGTTCCTTTTTCGTCATCCACTGCGCCCTGCGCGCGGCTGAGATTCGCGTATTTGAGAAGCGCATTGGCTTCAAAAATATTGTGCGCGAAAGTGGTTACATTTTGGTACTCGGGAAGCTGGTCCAGCCCCACATATCCGGCGACGTTCCAATCGAACGACAGAGTGCGCGGCGTGTCGTAGATCAGGAACTTGGAATGCGCCAGCTTCAGCGATTCCCCTTTGCGGCTTACTTTGGTGGGACCGAACAGATCGTAGAAATCCGAGTAATTGTAATATCCGCTGAGCTTCCAATCCCACAGGTGAGCGTCAAAGGACATGTGCGCGCGCTCGCTGCCCGGTAAATTTGGATCAGGCGCAACGCCGACGTCCACGTTGAGACCGGCCAAGCGCAAGCGGTCTGAGAATTCAGCGCGCATTCCGATCACGGCGGTGTCCTTGTAGCCTTCCACGACAGGATAAGCGGAAATCAGCTGCACGTTTTGCAACGGCTTGTATTCACCCGAACGCGTCACTAGATTCTCGGAGCTGATGTTCGAGGGGGGCGGCAGCTTCCAGGTTTTCAGCTCCGGATACTTGTTGAGCGTCGCCATGCCAAAATACGGGATCGCGCTGATGTCTTCCAGTGTTTTGGTGGGAACGCGGCCGGGCACGAATCCTTTGCTGGTGTATTCAAATGCGATCAGCGATCCATCCGGCAGCGGGAGCGGGCGGAAGAATCCGGTTTCCGCGTTGCTGATTGCCTCCAACTTCTTGGTTTCGAAATTGTAGCGGAAGAGGTTGGAAGCGCCCGTGTAATAGGACGACCCGTACAAGTAGCGCCCATCCGCGGAGTAAACGAAATTTCCCGGCGTGTTGTATTCAAAATCGTTCAGGACTTCGACTTGGGCGTTGCCTTGGCGCAATTGATCGATTTGGAACCGGACCAGTTTTTGCTTGCCGCTGAGATCCGTGATTGCCCCGGTGAGGTACTTGCCGTCCGGCGAGATATCGATGTCGAAGATGTCGATGCCGTAATCGAATTCGTGCCGGGTCTTGTATTCGCTGTAAGGGGATGCGATTTCCACCAGCGTGGACAGGCCGTTGTCGTGCCGAACGCCCCACAGCGAACTGTCCTGGGAATCGAAGGCCAGATCTCCGGTGCGGAAATCCTTGAGGAGGCGCTTGGAGTGGTGAGTATCCACATCGTAGACAACCAGATCGCGCCAGTCGTTGTTGTCGGTGGTGTAGTAGAGCTTTCTGCCTTTGTCATCCCAGGCGAGCGACGTAACGTAGTAGAGAGCCGGACCCTTAATATCCTTTAGCTCTTCGATATTCCCGGTGTCCAGATGGACGGCGGCGATGTTCGCAATGTGGGCTGGATAGCGGATGCCGGCGTACATCACGTTGAGCTTGGAATCGTAATAAGCGCGGGAGACCGATCCGAGCGTTTTCGTGGTAAGCGGTTCCGGCTTGGTAACGGGATATTTGCGGATTTCTTTGAGATTGGTAGCCTGCCAGGTTCGTTCGCCGGCGATCCATTGTTTCCAGGCTTCGCCCATCCCCATTCCATAGACTTGGGTGAAGCGCGATCCGAAATAGCGCTTGGTGTTTTCGCCGCGCGTGACCCAGTCCATCAACTTGCCGGGACCATAGGCGTTGCACAGCCAGGTCATGAAGCGGGTTCCGTAGAGATAGGAATTCGCTCCGGTCTGAAAGTCGGACGCGGTGCCTTCCGATTCCAGTCCAACCACGTCGTAAATGCGGGCGTCGTCGCGCACCATAGCGCGGAAGACCATTTCGTCGTATCCGCCCATCGCGCGCCCCAGGCCGCCCGACATCCAGGTTTCCATGAACGCGGCGATGCCTTCGTGAAACCAACGCGTGGAATAATGGCGCGGGCTGGTCAAGGAACTGTACAGCACGGAGATTGGTTCTTCGTCGGTGGGCGCGACTTTTCCGAAGAATAGCGAACGAAAGCGCCGATCGACATTGTTGGCGTTGTCGCCCATCACGATGTGGATGGATTCGTGGTTCATGATCCACGTCATGCGTTCGTTGGCGGGCAGGGTTTCGTAGGTGTAGCTGAAGGGTGCGATGCCGACGCCGATGAAGTTCGACGGCACGGTTCCGGCCGCGCCGTGGCCATAGTCGCCAAAGTCCTCAATCAGCACGCTCACCTTGCGGGAGGGCGTGAAGTGAAACTGGTTCCGCTCAAAGTTCAGCGCAGTTTCGTACGAACGAATGAGATGCGTGACCAGGTATTCGTGGGATGGAGTGTAATAAAGAACCTCGATATGTTCCGAGGATTGGATGTAGATCCTTGGGTGGGCGGCAAAGCAGGGCGCACAAAAAAGAAGGAGTCCCGCCAACCAGCGCGGGACTCGCTTCAGTGCCTCCGATTTCCTTCGAGAGCTGAGGTCCAAAAGGCGGCTTCGATCGTTACTGCCGCGTCAATTGGTTGGACAATTGGGCGGTGCTACCGCTCATCAGCGCATCGCGGAATTGGTTTTGCGAGGTCAGGCTGCGAAACGTGCTTTCGCGCATCATGGCTTGGAACGAACTCGCGGACAACATATTGCGGAAGGCGCTGCTTTGGGACAATTGCCGGAAGTTCGCGTTGCTCAGCAAGTTGAAGAAGGCTTGATCGCGAGCGATGGCTTGGAATCGCGCTTCCTGCTTGAATCCTGCGAAGTTCAAGTCAAACCGGGCAAGCTCTTGCCGCTGCGATTGGTCCATGTGGGACTCGTTGATGTGGGAATCCAGTCTGTGGGAATCCAGTCTGTGCGAATCCAGCCGGTGGGAATCCAGTCTGTGGGATTCCGAATTCAGCTCGTTCCTGTGCGAATCGAGCCGCAGCTGAGTTGATGTGCGCTCGCTTCCACGGCCTTCCGGAAATTCGCATCCTGCATCAATTCCTGGAACCCATGGCTCTGCGACATGCTTACGAAAGAGGCATCAGACAGCAACTGCACGAAAGCCGCGTTCTTGCCTAGCTCTTGGAATCCATGATCTTTCATCAAGCTCTGGAAAGCCGGGTTCTTCGCGATTTCCTTGAACTCTTTGCTGTCCAGAATCGCCTGCATCGCCACGGGGGCGGATCCAGGAGTGGCGGCCACGCTGGCTGCGTCTACCTTGCCATCGCGGTAAACGTCTCGATTACCAATGGCGCCTTGGGTCTTGCTGGAACTCACGCGACCGTTGGCGAAATAAATCAAGCCTGCGGCGGCAAGAATGCCGCTCCCAATCAGAATCGGGAATCTCCACTTCCTGAACGTTGTCATTTGACTCACTTTCTCCTTTTCCGACCGTTCCGCGTTACTCGAATCAGGTCGGTTGTTATAGAGTGACGCAAGTTATGCGAATGTTGCAAGTCTCAAAAAAAAGCTTTTTCACGAGCCAGTACTATTGCCAGGAAAACGGAAGGATAGCGTATTCTGGCCATCTTGGTGGCGATAACTGAGCGATCCAACGATTTGTTTTACCAAAAGGACGCCCAACCCGCCGATGGGCCGATCGGCCAGTCCCAGGGTCAAATCGGGCGCTGGAGCGGCTTCCAGCGGATTGTAGCTGCGGCCGCGGTCAGTAACCTCCACCAGCAGCGCATCTCCTTGAATAGAATAGCCAACTTCCACGTCGCCCACTCCCCCATCGTAAGCGTAGCGGGCGATATTCACCAGGATCTCTTCCAAAACCAGGTCCAGTTTATCCATATCCGCCGACGTCAAGCCCACCACCGCCGCCCCATCTCGCACGAACTCATGGAAAACCCGAACCGATTGCACTCGGGCTGGCAGAGTCAGGCGTGTGAACGGCTGGGCCATTTTAGAGCGAATCGAGCGCCTGCTGGGTGGTGCCAAACATCGGGAACAGACTATTAAGCTTAGTCATTTCAAATACTTGCAGGGGAAGACCATGGAGTCCACAGAGGATCAACGAGCCGGAGATCGATTTCAGCTTTTGCGCGGCGGCCAGGAAGGAGCGCAGCCCCATGCTGCTGACATACTGGAGGTCGGCCAAGTCGGCAATCAGATGTTTGGCGCCTTTGGCAATCCACGACTTCGCAGGCTTTGTCGAATTCGTCTGCGTTGTCGGCGTCCATGCGGCCGCTGACCTTCAGCAGGACCGCCTTCTCCACTTGGGTTGCTACGATGTGCATGATAAGGATGAAATACGGCTTCTCATCTTATCAAATAAGAATCTCCGGGTTCAGATGACAGTCGACTGCCCGCAACCCGCTGTAGGAGCGTGTTACAATTTTGTTCGCTCCTGGCTGGCATGCAATTTTCTGACGAAGATATCGAACAGCTCCGGCCTAGAGTACGCTTCAAGGTTTGTTATGAAGTTGGGTTTTTGTGCCCTGACGTCGACGATATCGTGCAGGAGACCCTGACGCGCTTTTTCGTCGCTTCAAAGGACGACAAAGTCCGGAATACCGCGGCACCGGGAGCTTTTCTGAACGGAATCTGCCGCAACGTCATTTTGGAGTACCGCCGCCGGACGTTCCGAGACGAACCCATGCCCGAAATCGTCCCCGAGCCCCCAGGCAAACGGCTTCCGGAAGCCGATCTGTTCGAAATGCAAGATGCGATCGCGGCCGGCATGGAGCAGCTATCGCCGCGCGATCGCCGGATTCTGCGAGCCTACTATCTTGAAGAAAAATCGAAAGAAGAGATCCTGAAGGTTACCGGAATGACAGATGAGAACTTTCGCGTGGTGCTTTGCCGGGCTAAGGAAAGATTTCGCACAATTTATTTGGAGCAGACGAAACATCGGAGGCTTTAGCGTCACTTAAGGGTATGGCCGTGGATTTCCACCAGGATGTGATCGTTCGGGACCAAGTGGTCAGCAACTACCTCTATCGCCGGCTCAAGCCGGAGATGGTGGAGGCGTTCGAGGCCCATTATCTGCAATGTAATGAGTGCTTCGAAGAGATACGCGCCACCGAGTTGCTGATTCGCGGTCTGGGCGAACCCATCCTGCAACGCAAGCGGGTGAACAATGTGACAGTTTTGCGTTTTATGGAATCCAGTCAACTTTTGGCAGCCTCGCTGGAGCTGACCGAGCTCACCAAAGCCATCCGGCTGGAGAACGACACGAAGGTGTTAATCGACATGAGCAACGTAAGCCGGATCGACAGCACCGGGTTGGGCGTGCTGATGAACTGCTACTGCCACGCGGTTAAGAATTCCGGCGCATTGAAGCTGCTGCATCCGGATGTTTCGGTGAAGAAGGTTCTGAATGTGACCCGGATCGATTCGCTGCTGCAGACGTTTGAAGATGAGAACGCGGCGATCCGGAGCTTTGACCCGTTGCAGTCGGCGGGTTGAATTTTTTCGACTCGGCCCGATTCCCGGCTTGTACGGCAAACATAATAGGTCGATAATGTTTGTGGGAGGAAGTCTCTATCCGTAGCGTTGATGCTCGACTGGCTCCGGCCTACCTGGTAACTGAGGCCGCGCATTATCTGCGCATGCCCGAAGCGACGTTGCGCAGTTGGGTTGCGGGAAGGTTCTACCCAGTGGCAGGACGATTGAAGCGATCGCAGGCACTCATCCGCCTGGATGATCCCAAGCACCAATACCTGTCCTTCATCAATCTGGTGGAAGCGCATGTCCTTGCTGCGATCCGTCGCCGCCATGGAGTCAAGCTGCCGAAGGTCCGCAATGCGCTGAATTATATCCGCGGTCAGTTTAAAGTAGAACGTCCTCTTGTAGATCAGACTTTCCAGACAGATGGTTTAGACCTATTCGTTGAACGTTACGGAGAACTGATCAACGCATCCCGAGAAGGCCAGCGTGCGATGAAGGAAATTATCGGCGCATACCTTGAGCGCATTGAACGTGACGCAAACGGTCTCCCGATCAAGCTATATCCTTTCACTCGGGACACGCAAGCGGACGCCGCTCCCGCATCGGATCCGCGCGTCGTTGTTATGAATCCGAAGATCTCTTTTGGCCGCCCAGTGATCGATGGTACCGGTGTACCTGTCGCATCCATCTACGAACGATACAAAGCTGGCGATTCCGTCGCGAATCTCGCGCAAGACTTCCATCTGGAGATCGGTGCGATCGAAGAAGCAATCCGCTGCGAAGCCGCTTGAGGGGACTGTATTCTTCATTGACAGGTCTCTCGGAGTGGAACCTATTCGCGGGGAACTGATCAAATCCGGTCTGTCGGTTGAAATACACGACGACCATTTCGCCCGCGATGAAGAGGACCGCGTTTGGCTTCGATCAGCCGGTGAGCGGGGATGGGTAGTGTTCACAAAAGATCAAAGACTGAGATATCGTCCCATGGAACTTGCCGCGCTACGCGCAAGCAACGCCAGGGTGTTCGTCCTCACCGCCGGCAATCTGCGTGGGATAGAGATCGCAGCTGTTTTCCTGCAAGCACTACCACAGATTTGCAAGACACTCCGCTCCCGGCGGGGTCCGTTCGTCGCACGCGTGTCGCGCTCCGGACAGGTCAGCCTAAACTAATTGCTTCCACGCGCTTGACCTTCAGATTTGACAGACTGGAATCTGCCTACGGCTTGGGCCACTCACCGGATAGGGGGACGTCGCCTTTCTCGGTGACGATAGTCGCCGGTGGCAGCTGGTCCGAAGGGCAACCGTTCTCGCGGTCATCGGGAAAGCGCTTTTGGAATTTTGCACAAAACTCGCGGCGTAATTTGGGGTTGTTGATCGTCGTCAACAGGCGCAATAAGTTGATTGCATCGAACGATGGCTTTGGAATGCCGGCCGCCTTGTCCCACTACTCATGCGAGTACGATTCAAAGGCGCGGTTTTGGTCCCAAACGGACTTAACGGGAAGGGCATTCCAGAATCTGTTGAGTTTGATTTGATCGCTGGACGAGAGGGTATCCCAACACTCGTCCTGGGCTTTGCTCAAGCTAAACGCACGTCCTTGTCAGGGTGGCGGAAAAGACCACGCAAGACCTTGGCCTCGCGTCACTGGCCGAACACTCGACCGGGGTCGGTGTAACGATCGTCTCCGAATGCCGGGCTTCGGTCAGGCCTCACCCACCATTGCAGCAATGCAAAGCGTTCCCATAGTGGAGTGGGTTCGTCCAAGGGCAACCGATCATGCCGTCCGCTGTACACGGGAAAGATGCTTCGCCAGAAATCCCGAGCCAGGTGATATCTACCATCCTCGATGCGGACCGGGAATAGATAGCGCCGGTTGTTGTGGGTAAAGTTCCAGTCCCCACTGAGAAGGCCTGTGGGGAACGCTTCGTACACATCAATCACCGGGCGGGATTCATTTCCGCGCAAGACTATTTCCACGCGTAACTTTATCTTAACGACCCTCCACCGTTCCGAGTCTTCTCCAGTCACGCGAAATAGAAGTCTGTTTTTGAAACTCGTGTTTTTCGATCACGCCAATGAACACGTGCGTTGACCGCTCCAATATCTGGTCAGCCGTCATTTGGCTCGTGTTGCGCCGAAGCTGGGCGCAAGATGTCAGCGCAAGCGTTACGACCGCGAGGATAAATCGCATCAATAAATCTAGACACCGGGCGTTGTCGCTCAGTTCCAAGCGCCGCCGCGGGCTTGGCGTCTTAGGTATTGGCCGCGGCCGGGATTACCTAGGAACTTTCCGTTGTCGATGATTATTTCGCCGCGGGACATTACGGTTCGCACGTTGCCCTTTACCTCAAAGCCTTCGAACATGGAGTAGTCGACGCGCATGTGGTGCGTTTGGGCGCTGATGGTGTGGCCCGCCGTTGGATCCCATAAAACGATATCCGCGTCGCTGCCCGGCGCCAGCACACCTTTGCGCGGATACATCCCAAAGATGCGGGCGGGCGTGGTGGAGACCAACTCGACGAAGCGATTGATGGTCAGCTTTCCTTGATTCACGCCATGGTGGTGGATCAACTGCAGCCGATTCTCGATGCCCGGACCGCCGTTGGGGATCTTGGTGAAATCGTCTTTGCCCAGGATTTTTTGATCCTCGAAGCAGAATGGGCAGTGGTCGGTTGAAACCACCTGTAAATGGTCGTGCTTCAGACCGTCCCAGAGCTTTCCGAGATTTTTCTTTTCGCGCAGCGGCGGCGTGAAAACGTATTTCGCGCCCTCGAAGTTCGGGCGCTCGAGTTCCTCGATGGAAAGCAGCAGATACTGCGGGCAGGTTTCGGCGAACGCCTTCACTCCGCGATCGCGCGCCTCGCGCACTTCGTTCAATGCATCCTCGGACGAAAGGTGCACGATGTACACCGGCGCTCCGGCCATTTCCGACAATGCGATGGCCCGATGCACGGCTTCGGCCTCGGCCGTGGTCGGACGCGTCAGAGCGTGATAGATGGGCGCGGTTTTTCCTTCCGCCAAGGCGCGCTGGACAATCACGTCGATCACGCCGCCATTCTCGGCATGCATGCAGATGAGCGCGCCGTTCTTCGCGGTCTGTGACAGGGCGCGGAAGATGGTGGCGTCATCCACCATCAGTGCATTCGGATACGCCATGAACAGCTTGAAGCTGGCCACGCCCTCGCGCACCATGTCATCCATGTCTTCCAGACCTGCGCCGCCCAAATCGGTCACGATCATGTGCAGGCCGTAATCGATGCAGGCTTTGTTCTCGGCTTTTTTCCACCAAGTGTCTAGCGCGTCGCGCATGCGGGTGCCGCGGGCTTGAATGGCGAAGTCCACGATGGTGGTGGTTCCTCCGAAAGCAGCCGCGCGAGTGCCGGTTTCGAAATCGTCACTCGACGTGGTGCCGCCGAACGGCATGTCGAGATGCGTGTGGGCATCAATGCCGCCCGGGAGCAGCAGGAGTCCGCTGGCATCCAGCACCGTATCGCCGGCGTTCGGCGGAATGCCCGGCCGGACCTCTTTGATTTTTTCGCCTTCAACGAGGATGTCGGCGGGGAAAGTGGATTCCGCCGTGACCACGGTGCCGTTTCGGATCAGTGTGCTCATAATTTCGCGCTGCGCTGCTCCCAGGATTCGGATGGCCGGCCGTTATCGACGCGGTCCATTGTAATGCAGCCATCCACTGGACAGACCAGGGCGCATAGATTGCATCCGACGCATTCGTCTTCATCGACGCGGGGAATTCGGGTTAGCGGGGTGGACCCACTATCGATTGTGGGTCCGTCGAGTTTCGCGATGGGCGTGCTCGCGATGCGTCGGCTACTTTCCGCTTCCACTTCAGCCGGCGTGCGGCGACCATCGCCGAGATGGATGCACTGGTGCGCGCCATCCCAACAAGCTGTGTAGCAAAGCTCGCAGCCGATGCATTTCTCCGGATGAATGCGCGCGATGATCTTGTAATTGAGATCGAGATCTTTCCACTCCACCACGCGCGGCAGGCTCAGGCCTCGGAAGTCGTCGATGGTCCGGAAGCCCTTCGCATCCATCCAGTTGCTCAAGCCGTCGATCATGTCTTCGACGATGCGGAATCCATAGTGCATGGCTGCAGTGCACACCTGCACTGTGCCCGCGCCCATCAGGATAAATTCCGCCGCTTCCTGCCAGCCGGAAATTCCCCCGATTCCAGAGATGGGCAGGCGCGATGCTTCGTCCGACGCGATCTGCTGCACCAGATGAAGCGCGATCGGTTTCACCGCGGGACCGCAATATCCGCCGTGCGAGGACTTGCCCCCGACATCCGGACGAGGAGTTAGCGTGTCCAGGTCGACGCCCGTGATGGAGTTGATAGTATTGATGGCCGACAGTCCGTCCGCACCGCCGCGTTTGGCTGCGCGCGCCACCATGCGGATGTCGGAGATGTTAGGCGTGAGCTTCACCAGCACCGGCGTGCGCGCCACTTCCTTCACCCAACCGGTGATCAGCTCGGTGTACTCGGGAACCTGGCCGACCGCGCTGCCCATTCCGCGCTCGCTCATTCCGTGCGGGCATCCGAAATTCAGTTCGAGACCATCCGCGCCGGCGTCTTCGGATTGGCGAACGATCTCGCGCCACGCTTCCGGTTTCGATTCCACCATCAGCGACGCGATCACGGCGTGCTTCGGGTAGCGCTTCTTTACTTCGCTGATTTCTCGCAGGTTGACTTGGAGTGGGCGGTCCGTGATCAGTTCGATGTTATTCAGCCCCATCATGCGCTGGCGATTCCAATCCACCGACGAGTAGCGAGAGGAAACATTGACGATGGGTTCGCCCAGAGTTTTCCAAACAGCGCCGCCCCACCCGGCGTCAAAGGCGCGCATCACCTGTTCGCCGCAGTTGGCGGGCGGTCCGGACGCGAGCCAGAACGGATTGGGGCAGCGAATCCCGCCGGCGAATACGGTGGTGAGGTCAGCCATGCTGCGCCTCCAGCCAATTCGCCATCGCCGTTCCAGCGCGTTTTCCTTCCGCCACTGCGTCCACCACTTCACGGCCGCCGTTTACGCAATCGCCGCCCGCGTAATAGCGCGGATTCGACGTTTGTCCTGTTTCGGGGTTCACCACAACGCTTCCATCGCGTAAATCGACGCCGCGGAATTCAGCGAGAAAATCGAGAAAGCGCGATTGCCCGATGGCCGGAATGACCATATCGCATTCGATAAGGAAATTCGACGCAGGTACAGGCTCCGGCTTGCGGCGTCCGGACGCATCGGGCGCACCGAGTTCCATGCGCACACACTCGAGACCATTCGGCCGGATGGCTACTGGCTGCGTTTGAAAGCGGAATTGCACGCCTTCCAGCTTGGCATTTTCGTATTCGAACTGGAATGCCGGCATTTCACGCTCGCTGCGGCGGTAGACCATGTAAACTTCTTTGGCGCCCAGCCGCAGGGCAGCGTTGGCTGCATCGATGGCGGTGTTGCCTCCGCCGATCACTGCAACTTTGCGCCCCACGGAGACGGTCTGTGCGGTTTTGTAGTCGGCGATGAACTGAAGCGCATCGACAACTTGGTTCAGCTCTTCGCCTGGCAATCCGAGAGACCCACCTGGACCCAGGCCGACGGCTAGAAAGATTGCCGCATACGTGCGTTCCAATTCCTCTACTGGGACGGCGTCGCCCACGCGGACACCGAAGCGGAATTCCACACCAAGCGATTTGACTAAGTCCACTTCGCGCAAGCTGTCGGACGAACGCAGCTTATACTCTGCAACTCCGTACGTATTTAATCCGCCGGGCAACGGGCGGCTTTCGAAGATGGTCACGCCGTAGCCATGCTTTCGCAATTCCGCCGCGCAGGCCAGCGACGCCGGTCCGGCGCCGATGCAGGCTACTTTGGCGGTTCGTTGCAGCGTGGAGACCACTGGCAGCTTCGCGCCGTTCTCGTAGAAATCATCCATGGCGTGGCGTTGCAGGCGGCCGATTTCTATCGGTTGCTTGTTGTAGCGATGCAGAACGCAGGCGCCTTCGCACAAAACGTCTACTGGACACACGCGGGAACAGCTTGCGCCCAAAATATTGGCGTCCAGAATTCCGAGCGCCGAGCCGCGCAGATTTCCTGTCGCGATTTTCTTGATGAAGCGCGGGACATCGATGTGGGTGGGGCAGGCAGCGGTACAGGGCGCGTCGAAGCAATAGAGGCAGCGATTCGCTTCCGCTAGCGCGGCGTCGGGACCGAGCGGCGGGTGGATTTCGGAAAACCGCTGGGCGATGTCCGCGCGCGGAAGAAGCGACATGCTGAATGCATCATGACAGAACCGCGACTGCGAGGGAGCGTAACACCTGCTCCTGGGTTTCTGAGCCGCGACCGCAAGGGAGCGTAACGCACCGCGGCTGTCGTGGTAGCGCTCCCTTGCGGTCGCGGTTCGGTTTGGTGCCGTGCGAAACTTGAATTTGATCCTCAAAAGTCTTCGCTACTCGGCGCGCATGCTGTTCAAGAGTCCCGGATTCACTGCTGTGGCCGTGCTTGCGCTGGGGCTCGGGATCGGTGCGAACACGGCGATCTTCAGCCTGGCCGACGTTCTGCTCTATCATCCGCTGGAGCTGCCTGAGTTGGACCACGTGGTGACCGTGATCGGCACGCAAAAGGGCAATCGGAAGTCGTTTGACCGGCTGTCGCCCGCCGATTTCCTGGATTTTCAGCGGCAGACCCGCACCATCGAAAATCTGGGCGCCGGCGTGGAAGCCAACCTGAACCTCACGGGCGATGGCGAGCCGGAACGAGTGGCGAGTGCGCGCGCGTCTGTCAGCTTTTTCAAAGCCCTGGGAGCGCGTCCGGCGCAAGGACGGATTTTTCTGGATGGCGAGGACATTCCGGGCCAGGATCGCGTGGTGATTCTGGGCCACACGTTGTGGGCGGGACGTTTCGCATCGGATCCCCACATTCTCAATCGCACGATTCAACTGGAAGGGCACGCCTATCGAGTGGTGGGCGTGATGCCCAAGGATTTCCGTTATCCGCCGGGCGTGGACCTTTGGGTCCCGCTGGCCATGGATGCAGCGGAGCGCGGCCAGCGATCCGTCATGTCGCTCGACGTGGTGGGGCGGCTGCGAAACGGTGTTTCGGTGGCGCAGGCCGATTCAGAACTGGCGGCACTGGCTGAGAGGATCTCGGAACTGGATCCGGAGGCTCACAAACAGCGCAGCGTACGGGTGGAGCTGTTGAGAGAATATGTTTCCGGAAACCTGGTAGAGGATTTCATGGTGATGCTGATGGGCTCGGTGGCGTTTGTATTGTTGATCGCTTGCTCCAACGTCGCCAATTTGCAGTTTGCCCGGGTTTCGCTGCGGTCCAAAGAAATGGCGATCCGTTCCGCGCTAGGCGCAAGCCGATTCCGGTTGCTCCGGCAGTTCTTAGTAGAAAGCGCGATGCTCGGCCTGCTGGGCGCTCTCTTTGGATTGTTGCTGGCTTATTGGGGCTTGTACATCATGCGGTCGTCGCTGCCAGTGGAAGTACAGCGCTATTTGCCCGGTTGGGACCGGCTGGGCATCAACGGGCGCGTGTTGTGGTTCACGCTGATTGCCGCAGTGGTCGCCGGCGTGGTGTCCGGCTTGGTTCCGGCGTGGTTTGGATCGCGCTCGGATCTGAACGAAGTGTTGAAGGATAGCAACCGCGGCACATCGAGCGGCGTGCGGAGGCACCGCATCCGCAGCATCCTGGTGGTGGGCCAGATTGTTCTGGCGTTGGTTTTGATGGTGGGAGCGGGACTCATCGCCAAGGGCAGCTCGCTGGTCACCGATCCGGCGCCCGGCCTGGATCCCGAGCACGCTTTGAGCATGCGGATTTCGCTGCCGGAATCGAAATACAAGGGACAAGTTGAGATCGCGGCGTTTCAAGAACGGCTGCTGCGGTTGTTGCAAGGGATTCCAGGAGTGGAGTCCGCGCTCACTACGAATCTTCCTTATTCGGGCGCCAGCACAAATGCAAATTTTACGATTGAGGGCCGCGACACACGGCTGAGCGGGAGCCCGCCGGTGGCAATCAATGCCAGCATCAGCGCAGATTACTTCCACACACTGCAGCTTCCAGTGCGCCAAGGCCGTGCCTTCACTATCGGCGATGGCAGAGATGCGCCGCTGGTTGTGATCGTGAACCGGACGCTGGTGAGCCAATATTTCCCGGGCGAAAATCCAATCGGCAAGCACATCAAAATCGGACTGCCTTCCATGGATTCGCCTTGGATGACTATCGTGGGCGTGGTTGCTGACCTACGACGCGATCCGTTCGACAAATTCTACCGGCCGGCTCTGTACCGGCCTTATCAACAGCACGCGATCCGCAGCTTCGATATCCTGCTGCGAACCGCAGGCGATCCGAAAGCGCTGTCCGCGAGCGCTCGTGCGCAAGTGGCCGCGATCGATGCCGATCAACCGATCTACGAGTTTAAAACGCTGGCTGAACTTTTCGACGATCAATTGGCGGGGTTCCGGTTTCTCTCGGTTCTGATGGGCGTGTTTGGTCTGGTGGCTCTTTTTCTTTCGAGCATCGGCGTTTACGCGGTGATGGCTTATTCGGTAAGTGAACGAACCCACGAAATCGGGGTGCGGATGGCGCTGGGCGCTCGTCCTCCGGATGTGGTGTGGATGATCGTCAGGCGTGGGCTGACGCTCACCGGAACCGGACTCTTGATTGGCCTGCCGATTACGCTCGGAATCGCCCGGCTGCTGGCCAACATCATCTTCGGCGTGAAAGAGTACGATCCGGCGATGTTCGCGACGGGATTGGCGGTGCTGGCGGCAGCGGCGTTTCTGGCCAGTTACATACCAGCGCGACGAGCTACCCAGGTAGATCCGATGGTAACTTTAAGAACGGACTAAGTAGCGGCTACCGGAACGGCTTTTTTGCGGGTGGAACGGCGCTTTTCCACAGGCGGCTGGCGGTCACTCTTCTTCAGCGCCGGCATGCAGATGGAAAGCACGAACTTCTTCTCGCCATGGTCGTCAAACTTGATAACAATGTACTCTTCAGTGCAGGACACAACCGAACCCAAGCCGTATTTGGCATGTTCGATCTGAGCACTTGGTGCGAAAGCTGGTTTGATAGCCATGGGGAACTAGGGCCTCTGACCTGAATTGTAACATTTTGGGTGGTTATTGTCGACTTTGAGGGCCGCGACCCCCGGCAGCGGCTGAAAGAGTGCGTTGCGTCACGCTCCCTTGCGGTCGCGGTTCGGATACTGCCCAATCCACAGTTAGAGCGCGCCAGCCCCTATAATCGGTAAAGATGCAAGACCTGAAGAAGAAGCTCGAGGATGAGATCGCCGCGCTGGATATGGAGCTGCGGGTGGATCTGCCGCGCGAGATTGCCAAAGCGCGCGCCCATGGCGACTTGAGCGAAAACGCCGAGTATCACGCCGCCAAAGAGCGGCAAGGGATGGTCAACGCCCGGCTGGGCCAACTGCGGGCGCGCTTGCGCGAATTGTCCATGGTGGATTTCGACCGGATCCCGCGGGATCGTGTCGGGCTGGGCTCTTCGGTGACGGTGCTCGATCTGGATAAGAACGGAGAGATGCTCTACAAACTGGTCACCAGCGAGGATGCCGACGTTGCGAACGGATGTATTTCCACAACGTCGCCCATTGGCCGCGCGCTGCTTGGAAAGAAAGTGGGCGATACGGTGAAGTTTCAGATCCCGGATGGGGCGCGCGAGTTCGAGATTATCAAATTGTCGACCATTCACGACATCGCCGAGTCGGCTAAGCTGGACACCCCGTCCTGAAGCGGATTCAGAACTACCGGGGTGGGTCTGGAAAGGTCGTTGACGTTACGCTCCGTTGAAGACGCTGGTCCGTGATTGAAAAACAACGGCACCGACTCCCTCACGGTCGCGGCTCGGCAACGGGGAATCTCATTCCGAGCCGCGAGCGTAAGCGACCGGTGATTTTGGTTTTTCAAGCGTCTTCATCATCTTTGGTGGGCCGCAGGCCCATGGTCGCTCCCTTGCGGCCGCGGTTCGGAAACACAGGCGGGCAAGGATTCGGGTAGAATCAGAAGGAACTGTGAAGATAACGTTCACCCGCGCGATCGGCATTGCCTGCGACAAAATAATTCGGCTGATCGTTCACGGCTTGGCGCTTTCGAAGATCCATCCGAATGTTTTGACGTTCCTTGGATTGCTCATCAACATCGCAGCCGCCGTGCTGCTAGGGGCTGGACGGTTTCGCGCGGCTGGTTTTGTGATCATCGGCGCCGGCCTATTCGACATGGTGGACGGCCGCGTGGCGCGCGAAACCAACCGGGTGACCAGGTTCGGCGGTTTTTTCGATTCCGTGCTGGATCGTTACTCGGATCTGGCGCTGCTGATGGGCCTGTTGGTTTATTACGGAATTATTAACCGGCCGTTTTACGTGGTTCTAACCGCCATCGTAATGACGGGGTCAGTGATGGTGAGCTACACGCGCGCCCGCGCGGAAAATACTATTCCCAGTTGCAAAGTGGGATTCATGGAGCGTCCCGAGCGGGTGGTGTTGTTTATAATCGGCGCGCTATTCGACCGCATGGCGCCTGTGCTTTGGGTCATTGCGGTGCTCTCCAATATCACTGTGATCCACCGCATGGTTTTTACCTATCAGGAAGCGAAGCGGTTGGAAGAGGCGCAGTTGAGGCCGCCGGCGGTACGGGAACGCTCGTCATCCGCTTAAGTAACCCCCGAAGGCGCTTAAGTATCCCGCGACGGCGCTTAAGTATCCCTCCGAAGGCCTAAGTACCCTCGAATTCTCTTGACTCAAGCCTCGAAAACATAGTATCTGTACAGAGGCGTTACACACCTAGGTTTTACCCCGGCATCATTACGCGTATCGGCGGATGAAAGAAGGAGAAAATATGAAATTTCGAAGTATGATCGCAGTATTTGCGCTGGCATTGGTCTTGGCTCTGGCTTCGTCAGCACCCGCGACGGCTCAGACGTTGCAGACGTTCAATATTGAGCGAACCATCGCGCTCAACGACATCCTCACTGGTATTTCACCGACCCTCCCCGCTAATGTTCTGGCGGCGTTGGCCGGCGGCGCTCTGGAGATTCGCGAGACTTTGATCTACAACCCCCAGGCAAACACGGTAACATCCACCGTTTTCGCGGTCCCGACGGGCTCGCCGACTCCCACGCCACCCGCTGTGCTTGCCAACTTGGGCAGCGCACTGGTGGCAATCGTAACTATGACGGTGGATAAGGTCTACGTCACCACTACGCCCTTCATGGCGGTGATGTTCGTGGGAACTGACACGCAGAGCACTACCACCCCTTACGGCACGTATCAGGGAGCGGCATCGTCCATTTCCGCTGGATTCACAGCCGATACGCCACCCAAGGTCAACACGGTGATTGAAGCAGTGGCTGGGGCAATTGTGCTCTATTCGCCAACGGCGACAGCGAATACGCTGACTGTAACGACGCCTCCGGCCGGTGGCGGTGGTGGCGGCACGACGGGAGGCCCAACCGTAGTGATTACTCCTGCGAATCAGACTGTGACGGGCAAGGAAGTTACGCTGGATGCTTCGCAATCCACCGATCCGAGTGGAATGGCTTTGATGTACCAGTGGAGCGTGGTGGGCGGCGGCAATGTATCGCTGCTCCACGGTAATTCCGCTGTTGCAACCGCGCAGCTCGGTGACAACGGACCGAACGTTTACACGTTCAAGGTGACGGTCACGAACAACTCGGGCCAAAGCGCTTCCGCGACCACTACTATTACTTACGTCGGGCACTAAAGCCGTCGTTGGAAGAGAGGGCAGCCGATGCGGCTGTCCTCTACTTCCGCGCAGTAATTGTGATCTCGATGCGTGCGGGTCCGACTAACTTCGACACACCCACCGTGGTGCGCGCCGGCCGCGGATCTTTGAAGTAAGTGGCATATACGGCATTCATGCGTGGAAACAAATCCATGTCGGTAAGATAGACCTGAACCGCAACCGCGTCTTCAAATCCCAGCCCGGCCGCCTTCAGAACCAATCCTGCGTTATCCAATGCATTGCGGACTTCGCTTTCGAAGTCGGTGGGGATCTGACCGGTTTTGAGATCGCGGCCAACCTGTCCGGCGACGTAGAGCGTTCCGTCGATCAAGATTCCGGGGCTGTAGGGGAGACCGGTGGCGCCAGGACCCGCGGTGAATTCCTTGGGAACAATCGCGCGTTTCTCTGCGAACGCGTTCGAGGCCGCCAAAGAGCAGCCGAGCAAAAAGACGACGAGGGTGCGGATGTGCATCCGGCAATGTTAGCAGAGGAGAAGGTCTCTTACCGAACCGCGACCGCAAGGGAGCGTGTGGATATCGTTGGACCCGCACGACCGTGGTAGCGCTCCCTTACGGTCGCGGTTCGGTAAGTTGAGCTATGCGATTGCTTTGATGCGGGCGGAAATCCGGCTCTTGTATCGGGCGGCGGTGTTCTTCTTGATGATGCCCCATTTCGCGGAGCGATCGATCAACGAAAACGTGGCCGGAAGCACTGCCTGGGCGGCGCTGGCGTCCTTCTTTTCCAACAAACGGCGGACCGACCGGATCTGATGGCGCAGCCTGGTTTTGCGAAGGCGATTCACCTCTGCCTTGCGCTTAGTCTGGCGCACCCGCTTTAGGGACGAAATTGTATTTGCCATGCTCTAACTGGATTCCTTACAGGAGTTTTCATGATACCGTAGCGCGAGCCAAAACTCAACGACGCCTCACCAACTCGCGGCCGCCCTTCACCAGCCACTCCGTCAGGAAACGGAACGGTTTTCGGCGGTTATACCAAAGACCCACCGGCAGACTGGCCAGATATTTCCAGACGTTGGGCCGCAACGGCTCGAAGAACTGATCGCGATGATCCATCCGATAGGCCGTATAACCGAAGATCCAAGGAAGCGGGATGTATCCGTAATGGCGCTTCAGCAGACCCATAGAGGCATCGAATACGTTCTCACGTTCGCGCAGCGTTTTTGCTCCCGCATGCATTCGAGAGTTTGCCAGATAATCCGGCATGGTTTGGAAACGGATGCCGGCTTTGGCCATGCGGATCCACAAGTCATAGTCGAAAGCCTGCGTAATGGCTGGGTCCAAGGGGCAGCGCCGGTAGGCCTCGGCTCGAATAAATGCGGCGGGCTGGCAGATGAAACACTCGCGCTCCAGTGTTTTAGGATCGAAGGGTAATGTGGGATAGCGGTCGATTCTCTCCCCATTCTCATCGATCCACCAGCCCTCGCCATAGACAACATCCGCTTCCGGATGCGCTGCGAGATACTCTACGCATTTCGTAACGGCGCCTGGAAGATACGTATCGTCGGCGTTCAACCAGGCGAAAATCTCGCCGCGGGCTTGCTCGAAACCTTTCGCGGCGGCGTCCGAGGGACCGCGATCGGGCTCCGAAAAATAGCGCAGGCGGCCGCGGTAGCTTTCCAGAATCTCCAAGCTGCCGTCGGTGGATCCGCCATCCACAACGATGTATTCGATATTTGGATAATCCTGCGCCAGGACGCTCTCGATGGTCTGAGGCAAGTATTTCGCCATGCTATAGGTAGGCGTAATGATGCTGACCAGGGGCCGAGCGGAAGGTGGCACGATTCCTTCTCACTATAACGCCCTGGCTAACTACCTACATCATTTTGGTGGTGTGTATTTCGTCCAAGTTTGTGAAAAAACCAAAAGGCACCGGCTCCCTTACGGTCGCGGCTCGGAAAGAGCCTGTTACCGAACCGCGACCGCCAGGGAGCGCTACCACGAGCCCCGCAGTGTTGCGTTACGCTCCCTTGCGGTCGCGGCTCGGTGGTCGCGGCTCGGTGGTTCCGGCGATGCCTGGTTAGGGAGTCCAGGAGCCCTTTTGCACCCAGCCACTGTCGTGTGCGGCATTCGTCACTTCCATGTAGATCTTCTTGGGCCCGGTGAAGGCGGATTTGAAGGTGACGGCTAAATTCAACTTCAATGTTGTTCCCGACGAGGACGTTGAAGAGGATCCCGCATTCAACGAGCATTGGCTGTTCTGGGTGGTTCCGGCTTTTCCAACGGTCAGCGGACTCTGCCAGGCGCCGGCATCGTTGGCCAGGTAGATGGCGCCCGTCTGCCGCGAGAAATAGAAGTAGCAGGCGCTTTTGGCGGTAAGCGCGGCGTTGATATCCAATTGAGCGCTTGTAATATCGGTGGCGCCGTTCGCATCCGAGAAAACAAATGCGAAAGTGCGGCTCACTCCGCTACCCGAACCAGGCGTCACTGAAACTGGAGTTGGACCCGTCGCCGCGCCGCCGGCCTTGATGCTCAGAGTGCCCGACGCAGTGTGCTCGAAAGAGCCGCTGACGCCTTTGACAGTGAAAGAGAAACTCTCGGCCGGCGCACTGGCCGGAGTCTTGATAGTCAGGGTGCTGGAACCAGAGACGGTCACGGTGCTTGGACTCAGGCTATCCGTCACTCCGGCGGGAAGCCCCGACACTTGAAAGCTAACCATTCCGCCAAATCCATGAACGGCGCCGATCGTGATGGCGTAAGTAGCATTGGCGCCTGGGGCTACGCTTCCGGGACCTGCCGAGAGGGCGATGGAAAAATCCGGCGTCGCAGCGGCGGCCGCGGCGATGGTAACGGAGGCGCTACCGACCGCTGAACTCACTGCTTTGCTGGTGGCGTGGAGCGTGACTACGGCTGGCGATGGGACAACCAGGGGCGCGGTGTAGAGGCCGCTGATGGAATCGACAAAACCGACCGTGCTATTGCCGCCGATCGCTCCATTCACATCCCAGGTGACGGCCTGATTGCTATTGCCCGTCACGGTCGCGCTGAACTGCCGCTTTACATCCACCTGAACAGTGGCGCTGGCAGGAGAAACGCCCACCGAAACCGAGTTCTGCGACGCCTGGCCCGTGTTGGGATTCACCATCAGGGGCGATACGTCCACGGCTTCGAAATTAGATCCCGCGATATTGTTGAGCAAATGCAGATCATCGTTGTTCCAGCGCGAATCCGGGGCGCCGGAGATGTACCAGGACGATCCGTTATCGGCCAGCATCATGCCGTACTGTTTGAGGGCGGTCAAAATGATTTGATTGGTAGCCGAGTAACTGGAAATGTCGAAACTCGCCTTCAACCGGAAGCGTGCCCCCATGGGAGGATAAGTGGCGCTGGTTAGCGAAGAAGCTTCGTGCCGGGCCGGCCAAACGAATGCGTCCTCGGTTTGAGGAACCGTGAAGCGGATGGCATGGCGAATCTGCCCCGCGACGATTTCGTCGTAACGCAGCAGGCCGGGAAAGATTGGCAAGCCGGCGGCATCGGCCGACGTCCAGCTGGATGGGCGCAACGCGTCCGACTTCAGATTGAAGATGGCTCCTGAACCGCCCTTCCAACTCGCTGTTTGCGGATAGGCGGCAAAGATCTCATAAAGGATGCAGTTATCGGTGTCGACCGAAATCGCGTGGCGATCTCCCGTGCTCGAACTACCGCCTTCAATCGGCGCGTTGAGCGGGATGGCATAAGGTCCGGTATCGCTGTCGCTCTGGTAAGTAAAGGTAGCGGGATATTTGGTTTGTGTTCCGGGAACGGTCACAAAGGGGATGCCCATGGGGGCGCCCTCATAAAGCCCCGAACCAAAATCCGGATGTAAATGGGCTGTGGGGCCGATGGTATTCACCCAGGTGCTCGAGCTCGGATGCACCGCCAATTGATCAATGCGGGTGTTCCAAATATTGTCGGCTGGAAAAACAGTGCAGTTTCCCACCGTGGGAGGCTGAGCAGCCGCGAGTCCCGCCGACGCTGTCCACAGAACGAAATGAAAAATTTGCCTCACGGCGGCGATCACCCCCAGGCTCAGAATAATCCCCAAAGCTAGGGCTGACAATTGGGTAATCGCCTGAGAGCAAATCATACTTGGCGCTAGAGAGGGCGTGGAGTGAGGGCGCGGGTGCAACTTAAATGATCGCACTGGCCCGGGCCGCGGGGTCCTTCGGCCAGAGCACCTAGCAGCGCTTCGTCGCAGCCCCGGCGCGCCAGGAGTGAACTTCGCTAAAATAAGCCTTTATCATGAAAAATGAACTCGCCGTCATCACCGGAGCCGGAGGCTTTATCGGCGGAAGCCTGGTGGCCGAATTTCGCAAGCAGGGCTACCGGAAGATCCGCGCCGTGGATATTAAGCCTTTGGACGAGTGGTACCAGCGGTTCGCCGACGTGGAGAATCTGTCGCTGGATCTGAACCTCAAAGAAAACTGCGATCAGGCCGCGCGTGGAGCCTTTCAGATTTACAACTTCGCCGCCAACATGGGCGGCATGGGATTCATCGAACACAACAAGGCGTTGTGCATGCTTTCCGTCTTGATCAACACCCAGATGCTACAAGCTGCGCAGCAGTATGGAACGCAGAAATTTTTTTACTCTTCCTCGGCGTGCGTTTATAACGGGGACAAGCAGCGCGACACCAATTGCCCCGGGCTGAAGGAAGAGGACGCCTATCCCGCCTTGGCCGAGGACGGCTACGGTTGGGAAAAATTGTTCAGCGAGCGCATGTGCCGGCATTTCCGGGAAGATTACGGGCTGCACACTCGGGTGGCGCGTTTTCACAATGTCTACGGCCCTCACGGGACTTGGTACGGAGGGCGCGAGAAGGCCCCGGCGGCGATTTGCCGCAAGGTAATCGACGCCAAAGTTTCGGGCAAGAATGAGATCGAGATCTGGGGAGATGGCCACCAAACCCGCAGCTTTATGTATATCGACGATTGCCTGGAAGGTGTGGCGAAGATCATGAACTCCGCGATCCTGGAGCCCATCAATCTGGGATCGGCGGAGATGGTTTCCATCAATCAACTGGTGGACATGGTGGAGGAGATCGCGGGCATCCGGCTCAAACGGAACTACAATCTAACCGCGCCCAAGGGCGTGAACGGCCGCAGCAGCGATAATTCGCTGATTCAGAAATACCTTAAGTGGGAGCCGAGCACATCCCTGCGGACGGGACTCGAGAAGAACTTACGCCTGGATCTTCGACCAATATCAGGCGCGCGAGAGCGGGAGCGGAAGCTTTATCAAAGAAGCTGTGTCGGCGTAATGTGGAACGGCGATTACTGGTTCGTGATCCGCAGCCTGGTGGCGAAAGACTTTAAGGTCCGCTACCGGAACATGTCGCTGGGCGTGTTGTGGTCCCTGCTGAATCCGCTGATCATGATGGCGGTGATGACGTTCATCACGACTCAGATTTTTTCGAATTCCAGCATGAAGAACTACCCTCTGGCGGTTTTGTGCGGATTGGTCCCGTTTAATTTTTTCTCGCTGGCCTGGTTAACCGGCACCAGTTCGCTGCTGGAAAACGCATCGCTCATTAAGCGGGTGCCGGTGCCGCGTCAAATCTTCCCCATCGCCAGCGTGCTATCCAACTGCATGCACCTGATGATTCAAATTAGTCTGCTGTTGGTTGGCGTGCTGCTGTTCGGACGGGGCGTGAATGTTTATTGGCTGTGGCTGCCGGTAATTTGGGCGCTCGAAATTGTTTTCGTGCTCGGCCTGGCGCTCACGTTTTCGGCCATCAATGTGTACGTGCGCGACACTCGCTACGTAGTGGAGTCCGCCACAACCATTCTTTTCTGGCTGGTTCCCATCTTTTATTCGTTCTCGCAAATTCCAGCGCGGTATCGTACCGTGTACGAGTTCAATCCGGTGGCTGCGCTAGTGTTGATGATGCGAACCATTTTGCTGGAAGGCCATGCGCCGGTCACCTCCACGCTGCGGAATCTTATTTTGGTCTCGCTCCTCACCTTTACCGGCGGCTGGTTTATATTCCGGAAGCTGAAGCAAAGATTTTACGAGTATCTGTAGCGGACCGTATCAGGCCATGGCGCTCATCGAATTCCAGAACGTTTCCAAATGGTTCCCGCACAGCACCGGGCGCGCGCTGCTGCGCACACACATTGCGCACTGGTTTGGCAGTGAACGCAAAGAAGATTTCGTGGCGCTGAAGAACGTCTCTTTTCGACTGGAACCGGGCGAAAGCCTGGCCATCGTTGGCCGGAACGGAGCGGGGAAGAGTACGCTTTTGAGCCTGGCTGCGGGATTGGCTACGCCGAACGCGGGTCGTGTGATGGTGAACGGAAACCTGGCCGCCCTGCTGGAGCTCGGCTCCGGTTTTCACCTGGATCTTACGGGCGCGGAAAACCTGCTGCTGAATTCCGCCCTGCTGGGCCGCAGCCGGAAGCAAACTCTGGATCTTGCCGAGAAGATTATCGAATTCTCCGGCATTCGGGACTTCATCGACGAGCCGCTACGCACTTACTCCTCCGGCATGGTGATGCGGCTGGCGTTCTCCATCGCGATCCATACTGAACCCGACATTCTACTGCTGGACGAAGTGCTGGCAGTGGGCGATTCCGGTTTCCAACTCAAATGCCGCCAGACGTTGCGGGATTTCCAACGCGCCGGCAAATCCATTTTGTTCGTTTCGCACTCCGCTGCCCAGGTCTCGGAACTGTGCGAGCGCGCTATCTGGCTGGATCACGGCGAGCTGGTGATGGAGGGGGATGCCGCGAGCGTCCTGGATGCCTACAGCGGCGGCCTGGCCATGCCGCAACAGGCCGGTGACCCGGCTACTTAGTCCACGGAACCGGGTCAAGCCACGCGGAACGGGTGTTACCGAACCGCGACCGCGAGGAAGCGCTACCACGACAGGAGCCAGCGTTACGCTCCCTCGCGGTCGCGGTTCAGTGGGGACCTTCTTGCATCGCGGAATCTCTCTGTGATAAAAATAGATCCATTCCATGAGCAATAGCGCGACACTACCACTCACGCCGGCGGCACCTGAGCGCAACTCGCTCGGCAAGACGCTGGCGGGATGGCTGCACGCGCGGCACATGTCCCGTCTCGGCATCGCCAACACGATGCGCCTGGCGCGAATCACCAATCGGATCCGGTTCCGGAAGCAGGACCAGATGCGCCGGGAACTGTATCGGAACCAGTTGCAGGCCCTGCTCGAAGAGAACGGAGCTCCTACCCGCCCGACGCTTCAGATCAACGATGGCTGGGTGGTGGATACCTCTCTTTCGCTGCCACATCTCGATCGTGTTCTGGAAGATTCGGACAAAATTATCGCGGAACGCTCCGGCAACCGGCCATCCTTGGAAGATCCGTATCGAAGCTACTTTCAGGATCTCTGGAACGATGAGGACTGCGAAAAGTACCCTTCCATACTGGACTTCGTCACATCGAGCGATCTGGTGGCGACGGTGGCAGACCACATCCAATGCATCCCCGCGCTTTCCACCACCGTGCCTCCCGGAATCCGGTTTGTGGAATCGAACGCAGCTTACGACGTCCAGCCGGACAAGCCGAAGGACAGCCAGCTTTACCATATCGATTACTATTCGCGGCCCAATGTCTATGTGATTGTACTGCTGCGGGACACCACGCCCGAGAATGGTCCTTGGACTTTCTTTCCCGAGTCGGTTTCACAAAAAGCGGCTAAGGCGCTGGGGTATTGGGGAAGGCAGAGAGGGTATCGGGTCAGCGACGAAGAAGTCTATTCAGTGGCGGATCGGAAAGACGAGATTCAATTCTGCTACCCGCGCGGCACGGTGCTGTTTACCGATTCTTCGGCCTGCTTCCATTTCGGAAGCCGCAATTCCATCAAGCCCCGATTCCAGCTCATGATCGGCTATTCGGGCGCGTGCCGGACCGATTTCAATGAGACACTTCTGCGGCACAAGGTATATCCGATTCGCGCCAACGATTCTCGTTTGAGAAAACTGGTACTGAGCAAGAACACGCTGCAGGTATGAACCGCCCGGCAATCCCTGCGAGACCACCGGGCGGCGTCGCGCATACGCCCTCTTCAGTTGGGTAGCGCTACTACAATAGATTCGCTTCGCGCTGCAACGTTTCCTCTTTACTAACGTGCGTGAGGCGAAATCTGTCGAAATTCGCTAACGTACTCATGGCTCGATCGAGGCATGCGCTCATGCAGGTTTTGTTTGCCTATGTAAAAAGACCGTTCCGCCCACTCTTCCGTATGCCGGGCCACTAAATCGTTCAGACGCCGCACCCGTTCATCTGACGACGGATGTGTCCGAAAATACGCGCCCAAGGCTTCGCCGGCGGCTTCTCGCACTTCACCTGCCGGAGTGGTGGCCGGTACTCTGGACGGCTCATGCAGCCTCGCCTTCATGCGGGAGAATAGCGCCGCCTCCGCATCCGGATCATAGCCGGACTCGACAACAAGCCGCTCGGCTTGCGCATCCGCCTCCAATTCCTGTTGTTGGGAAAACCCTTGTGTCACCAGCCGATGTGCCATTTCCACCAGCCACCCCAACTCCGGCGAGCCAGCTTTTTTCAATCGGGCCTCATACTGATAATGCTCAACACAGTGCCGCAGGTCGACGTGCGACATTTCGTGTCCCAAAATGCCGGCCAACTCAGCTTCCGATTCCACAAAATCCAGCAGCCCGCGCATCACGAAAACCTGACCGCCCGGCAGAGCGAAGGCATTGATCCCCGGCGAATCGACGACGTGGAACTGGTAGTGAATTCCCTGCCTGCGCAGATGAGGCAAGAGCGGCTGGGCGACTCCGGCGAGATAATGTGCGGCGTCCGGATCGTCGCTTCCCAGATCCGCGACGCCTCGGGCAAGATCCGCCCCGATTTTCATTTCCTCGGCGTCCGTGACGCGCGTCAGCTTCATTCCAATTTGATCCGTATCGCGCAAGGTGTCGGACCATAACTCCGCGACGGACGTCAGACTTACTTGCGGATCCGGCGTTCCGCGCGTAGCCATCGCGGCTCCTGCCACCAGCATGGAAACAACCAATCCAAACTTGATCCATTTCATAATCGCCTCCATGCGCTACAGATATCTCTGAATTCGATCGCGGAAACGCGTATAGATCCACGAGACGCCGACCAGCATAAGGCCCAGCACGATGAACGAGAGAATCCGATACATGGTTTCCAGATGGCGCAGGTCGTAGACGAAAAGTTTCAGGATGCAAACCAGGAACAGAAACATCCCGGATAAGCGCTGCACGCGATCATTGAGCGGAAAGCCGGCGATCAGCAGCGCCACGCCCTCCACGCCCCACGCCACAGTGAGTACGCTGCCGGAGACTTCGTAGAACAGCAACACTGCGAGCAAAGCGGCTGCCAGCAACGAATAGAACGCGCGCGCGTGGCGCTCCGGATCGTGTCCATCGCCATGCTTTTGCGGAATCAAAAGCTGCGCCGCATAGAAGCAAGCGATGACGAACGCTCCGGTCAGAATCCGCCCCGAGACGCCGCCGAAACTTTCCGGGGCGTAGAAGTTGGTGTTCCAACTTCGCCAGAAGGCGAGCGCGGCCAGGAAATAACTCTGCCAGCGCAGATCCACGATGTCCCAGCGACGGCCGAATACCAGCAAGCCAAGCGCGAATGCAGCCCAGCCGGTGACGGTGAAAACGCGGCCGAGTTCGAAACGCATCAGCGCCACGGCTAGAATCGCCGGCGCGTATAAGTACAGCCGGCCGAGAGGCAGCTCCCATTCGCGCAAACGCGCGCGCTCCAGCCGTTGTTTCGACCATTGGAAGTAGTACGACACCAGCACTGGAACCACGGTCAGAACTCGGTGGGAGACGATTCCGACGCGACCCATCCCGGTGAAGTTTGCAAAGAACATCCGGCCGAACGCGGCGCCTGCCGCCAGGTGCGATTGCAGCCGCAAGCTGGGCAGATCGAGCGTCGAATCCAATTTCCATCAACAGCAGAGCGACAAGAGCCCACGCAGGGCCGATCACCACGGTAGGCAAGAGCGCCCAGAGTCCAGCTAGAAGGAAGACCGTGCCCGCGGAGGAACTGAGATTGAAAACGTTACGCGATTCGGCTGCGCTGGCTATCCGCTGTCGAGCAAGGTGAATGCGCGCCGCCATCCAGTACGCCATTAAGGCGGCGCCCGCGACAATCCAGCGTTTGCTGAATGGGTCGTCATTGGCGATCGGTATGAAATTGAGAAAGAAGACTCGTAGCGCGCCGAGGCTGGCCACAACATAGGCTTGTACTCGGAAGTTTTCGGGAATTCCACGCAGCCCGAATTCAAGAAGGAGCAGCGCGAGCGCCAGCCAGCCGAGACCCAGGTAATCTGCGGGAAACGCGCGCCACACGAGGGCGACAAGCGAGAGTGTAGCGGCCCACGATCCGATGGCGCGCATGCCGCTTCGCTCCCAATCCTCCAAGCGATCGGGCGCGGAGCGAAGTCCGCATAAAGCTGCCAGATAACTCAGCGCGGCCGCGCACGAAAGCGCGATCCAGGGATGGCGGAGCGGGGGAACGTAGCCGAATTCCACATCCGCCTGATAAATCGCGATCCCGCCCAGGCCCAAGGCGCCTGCGAGATAACCTTGCACGCGGAAATCGCCCAGCCGGCGCCACCATCCGAACGCGAAGAGCAGCGCGGCGAGAACAAACCAGCTCAGCCCGGCAAACTGCTGGGGCATCTCGAAACCCAGGATCAACGCAACCGCGGCGGATGCCGCGTAACCGTAGAACGTGTCTACTTTACGCAGCGCGCGATTGGCGTAGAACAGCAGCGCACCGGCGGCCGCCACTGGTGTCCAAGGTTTGAAATTCCAATCCCCAACTTTTGCGGACCCGCCCGCGGGAACATCCACGAGCAGCATTTTGCCGAGTCCGCCGGCAAACAGGGCGGCGGCAAGCTGGCGCGGATAGGTTTGTTTGAAAAACAATCCTGCCAGGAACAAGACTTCCGCTTCCGCCAAAAGACCGAAGAGCGCGGACACGCCGTGAAACTTCAGGAAGAGCGCGGCTAGTGTGAGAGCGGCCGCGAGCGAAATGGGTCCTTCGTATCCGCCTGAGAGAGCGCGCTCGATGGTTTCTGTCTCGGGCTCGAAACTGGATGGCGGCCTGAGGAGCGCGCGCAGAATGGTGCTCACCAGATATGCCGTGCCAATACCGGCGGCTAGCAAATGCAGATCCTGTGGCGCCGTAGCCGACCATTTCAAATAGGAGAGGCTGATAAAAGCCGCGGCGTTTAAAGGAAGAATGGCGCTCTCCCACAATGAGTACTGCGTGCGTCGCGCGGCGCGCAGCAGGTCGAAGCCTTCGAACAAGACCCAGTAGGAACTGAACAGAAGTTGCACGCTCCAGAGCGGCGATCCCGAATCACCGCGCGAAACGCAGGTACCGTAAGTCGCGATCAGTCCGAAGAATGCCATCTGCGACCACTGGAATCGATAAGCGACAAATAGTAGAGAAGCCGCCAGCGGCGCCAGGGTGATCACCGAAAGCGCCGTGATGCTGGCCGGGGTGATGGCTGGGCTGAGTGTGGCAAACGCGATGAAATAGGCCAGCGCTGTAACGGTTTGCGAGCCGTATCGCAGCGAATGCAGGATCATTGCGGACGCGACCGCCAGCAGCAGCGCTCCGCCGAGCCATGGATCGTCGATTACTTTCGCGGCGTCCACGGCTTGCATGGCGTAGGTGGTGAAGTAAAGCGCGGCCCATCCACCACCCAGCAATCCGCGAGCGAAGGTTTTGTAGCGCGGCTTTCTTTCGAGGAAAAAGCCGCCTGCCAGCATCGCGAAACTGACAGCGAGCCCAATGGCTGCGCGGCCGCCCGGACCAACTTGCGTGAACGAATATCCAAGAAACAATGCGATGCCGATCACCAGCACCAACATGCCCAGCTTGTTCAGCCAACTGCCGCCGACCACAGATTCCCACTCCCCGCCTTGCATGGATTCGCGAACGCGCTGCGAAATGGTGGGTCCGGCGGGTTGCGGCTGCATAGTAGTAAACGTTGGCATGAAGACCGGTTCAGGTTCCGGCGCCGGAAGAGGAGGAGGGGGTTCGGGCGTCGCAACAACAGGTTCTGGAACAACTGGTTCTTGCATCACGGGCGCCGGCTCGGGTTCCACGACGATGCTTGGGGGCGGCGTCACGGGAACTTCCGCCGGACGCATGGCTCGTAATTCCTTGACGGCCTGCTCCAACGCATAGATTCGCTGGGTCAGCACGGCGTGCGTCTGATCCCCAGCCAGCACATCCAGCCTCTGCTGTATCTCGTTCATCTTGCCGGACAGCACTAACCAGCGGACGAACAAAGTGATCGACACAACGATGAGAAGGAACGGTTCCATGGCGTTTGCTCCTTATGAATTTCGCTTGCGACTACTGCGCTACCGCGGAAGCCGCGGCCAACTGTTGCGCTTTGGCTTTCACACCCACCAGGTCGAGCTTGCCGGTCCCGAGAGTCGGCAGTGCATTCACCTGATATACGTTTTCGCGCTTGGGCAGCCAGAGTTTGGGCAGGCTGGTTTCCGATAGCCGCTGCCACAGCTCCAGGGGCGTGATGTCCGACCGCGTGTAGAGTGCGACTAAACGCTCGCCTCGCTGGTCGTCTGGAATCCCGGTTACGGCGCAGCCGAATTCGCCGATGATGCCGTAAATGGATTCTTCCACTTTGAGATGTGGCACCATCTCGCCCGCAATTTTGCTGAACCGCGCCAGACGGTCCGTAATACGAAGGAAACCTTCGTCGTCGATGGCGCCGATGTCGCCGGTGACATACCAACCGTCGTGGACGGCATCCGCGGTGCGTTCGGCTTGATTCAAGTAACCAAGCATGCGGTTGGGGCCTTTCACCAGCACCAATCCTTCGGAATCCGGCGACAACGGTTCCATGGTTGACGGGTTCACGATCTTCACGGCGATCCCAGGCAGGGGCTGGCCGACCGTGCCGGGCTTGTTTCCCAACTGAGAATCGCGGCCGGCTTCAAAGTTCGGACCGTTCACGGCAACCACCGGCGACATTTCGGTGCAGCCGTAGCCTTCGAGCAACTCCAGACCGAACTTGTCCTGAAACGCAGTGGCGATGGGTTCGCGCAACTTCTCCGCGCCTACCAGAACGAAGCGGAGACTCGAGAATTGCTCCGCGGTACATTTGCGGGTGTAGCTCGAATAGAACGTCGGCGTGGATACCAGAAGGGTCCCGCGATGTTTCGCCACGAGTTCGCCGATCTTGGCTGCTTCCGTGGGATTGGTGTGATAGGCCGCACCACATCCGCTGACCAGCGGTAGCCAGATTGTCACAGTGAATCCGAATGAGTGAAAGAAGGGCAGTACACCGACGATGACATCCTGATCATTGATCCAGAACACCTGCGCCATGGCCTGGATGTTCGAAAGAATGTTGTGGTGCGAGAGCATCACGCCCTTGGGAACGCCCGAGCTGCCGCTCGAAAAGATCACGGTGGCCAAGGAATCGCTGTCGCGTTTTTCTTTAGAGGCGAGCCAACCAGCCGGCAGTAGCCTTGCGGCAAGCAGAGCGCGAAGTTTGTCGAAGCCGCTCATCTGGCCCATCAGGTCTTCCAGATAAACCATGCCTTCCGTAGCTTCGAGTTTGGCTTTCGCGAGAAAAACTTTCGAAGTGAGAATGGTCAGGATGCCGCACTGTTCTACTGCTGAAATCATGGATTCGCGGCCTGCCGTGAAGTTCAGATTCACGGGAACCTTGCCGGCAATCATCGTTCCGGCGTTCGCTAGCGCTCCTCCAACCGAAGACGGCAGCAGCAAGCCGATCATTTTTTCCGACGGGCGATTCTTGCGAATCCAGTTTCCAACCAAGAGACTTCCTGTCAAGGCACGCCCGTAAGTCAGCTGGCGGCCGCTGGAATCGGCCATGGCGAATTGACGCCAGTTCTTTTTGGCCGTTCGGATGAAGCGCAGATCCAGCAGGTCGCCTTTGCCCCTGGAGTAGTTGGCGGCGTCGCTGGCCAATTCCTGAATCGCCTGACGCACGTCATGCGCGGAGGAAGATGCGGGCAACGGAGTTCCGAACGAGACCGTGACGGGATACGGAATCCGTTTGGGCCACTTCCACAAAAACCTGCCGCGCTCGAAACTGAAGATGCTCCCCCACAGGCGATCCAGATGCACCGGAATAACCGGGACATCGAGACCATCCACGATTTTTTCGAGTCCTCTGCGGAACGGCAGCAGATTTCCGGTGCGGCTGATGGCGCCTTCCGCAAAGATACAGACCATGTGGCCTTCTTCCAGCTCTTTGCGCGCGGCTCGAATGGACGAGACGACATCGCGAGGGCCGTTGGTGCCCACCGGGATCGCTTTAGCCAGCTTGAAAAACCAGTTCAGGACTTTTAACTCGTAATAAGGCTTCCACACCATGAAGCGGATGAAGCGCTGGATGCAGGCGTTGATCAGGAATCCGTCGATGTGCGACATGTGATTCGCAACTAACAGCGCTGGTCCACGAAAGGGCACGTTTTCCTGGCCCACGATGCGGATCTTGAAGAGCGTATGGGTGGTCATCCACAGGACGAATCGCACCAGGAACTCCGGCACCACGCTGACGATGTAGACGGACGAAACCAGTGTCACGATGCCGAAGATCAGCATCAACTTGTCCGGCGAGAAGTGCAGTTTGTCGTGCAGTCCGGTGAGAGCTCCGGATGCCAGCAGCAGCCCAACGGTGTTGTAGAAATTGTTGGTGGCGATGATCCGGCCCTTTTCGTGGCTCTCACTGCGCTGTTGGAGATAAGCATTGAGCGGGACGATAAACAGGCCGCTGGCCAAGCCCAGCAGCGAAAGTGAAATCACCGAAAGCGTATACGAGCCGCGCGACGCATACAGCACGATGCAGAAAATGCCCATGAATACAGCGCCCAGAGGCACCAATCCCAATTCCACTTTGTTACCGGAAAGCCGCCCGGCCAGCAGGCTGCCAGCGCCGATTCCGATGGCGAGGGCCGTCACTAACAGCCCGACTTTCAGGTCGGTCTCCTTCAACACGTCGCTTCCAAACAGAAAAAGATCCATTTGAAACAGCGCGCCCAGGAACCAGAAGTACGAGATCCCAAGCACAGTGAGAGTGAGAGGACGCTCTTTGAGCAAGTGCTTGGTTCCAATCCATACCTCTCCGAATGGATTCTTTTGAAATGGGGCATGGGTGCCGGATGGCGGCACGCGAGTGATTTTGAGGCTGGTCAGGAATCCGGCGACGGCAACTACCAGAGTCACCACGCCCATCTTCCACGGCTGGTCTTTCCACGCGGCGAATAGGAAGGAGCCGATGGAGGTGCCAAGCACGATTGCCACGAACGTGCTCATCTCGAGCAGTCCGTTGGCGCGCGATAGATCCTTGTCGGAAAGCATCTCAGGCACGATGCCGTATTTCGCTGGGCTGAATATGGTGGAGTGCAGGGCCATCAGAAACAACACCACCAGCATCAACTCGATGCGCGTGGAAAAGAACGCGGCCAAGCCGAGCGTCATTACGAAAATCTCGAACACCTTTACTGAGATCAGAACCTTGCGTTTGCTGACGACGTCCGCCAAATGCCCGGAGTATCCGGAGAACAGAAGGAAGGGAACTACGAAAACCACTCCAGCCAGCGACAGATACATGCTGCTGGGCTGTCCCGAATTCGCGGCGACGTGCACCGCGCGCATGGAAACCAGAATTTTATAAACGTTATCGTTGAAGGCTCCGAGAAACTGCGTCCAGAGGAAAGAATGAAAGCCGGCGTTCTTCAGCAGATCCTTGAAACTGTTCTGTGCCCCGTTCAGTGCCCCATTCTGTGCCATGAAGTGCTCCTTTTGATTCGTCCTTGCTTACAGCCACCATAAGGGCACGGCACGTGCCGTGAGTCCGCGCTGATATTGCAACGACTTAGGCCTGATATGCCAAGCGAGCCTGTACATTGCATGCTCATCGATGTACACTGTATGTACAGCCGTGGCATTCCTATCGCCGCCCGAACATCGCTTCTTATCCGCAGTATCTCAGCTAGCATACTCGAATCCATTCCTGCCGGAGCGCGCCGAGCGCGAGCGTGCGGCACTGGGACGCGAGTATGCGGGGGAGGCGGTGTGGAGTCTTCCGGTGAGCGATCCGGAGCGGCCACGCGCCAATGTCTGGCGCATCAATGCGCGTTTGGAACCGCTGGCCGAACAAGTTCGCATACGATTGCCCGAGTCAAACGAAGTCAGCGAGCAGGATCTGGTGTTGTACGAAGACGCTGTCATCCATCTTCTCTACAACCGCTACTATCCGAGGTTCGTGGAAAATAGCTCCGCGAACGGCTGGGGATTCTATCGCGATTTTCTCGCGGACTGGAAGCATTTCTTTCCGGAGCAGATCAGTCTTCCGAGCCGTCACGATCCGGCGCATACTTTCGCATGCTACCGGCAAATCCAACGCGCCTTCGAGCAGATCTTCACGGCGATCATCGGCGGCTCGCTGCCAGCGGCGCGGCTGCGCGCGGCAATCTGGCAATCCATCTTCACGCACGATATGCGGCGCTATCGCCGAACGCTATATCAGCGCATGGGCGATTTCTCCACGCTGATCACCGGACCTTCCGGAAGCGGCAAGGAACTGGCGGCGCAGGCGGTGGCAAAATCTCGCTATGTACCCTTTGACGACCGCAAGCTGGCCTTCGCGCCGGACGCGGTGCTGTTCTTCCCCATCAACATTTCGGCGCTGTCGCCCACGCTGGTGGAATCGGAGCTATTCGGCCATCGACGCGGTTCTTTCACAGGCGCGATCGGCGACCGGAAAGGCTGGCTCGAAACTTGCCCGCAACTTGGGTCTGTTTTTCTCGACGAGCTGGGCGACCTGGATCCGGCGATCCAGGTAAAGTTGCTGCGCGTCATCGAAACGCGCACGTTCCATCTGGTGGGCGATACTGCGAGCCAACGATTCCAAGGAAAACTGATCGCGGCAACGAATCGCGACCTGGCCGCCGACATCCGCAATGGGCGCTTCCGTGAAGATCTGTACTACCGGCTTTGTTCGGATCAGATTGCTACGCCGTCGCTTGAGGAACAACTGGCGGATTCGCCGCAAGTGCTCGCGGAGCTGGTGGCGCATGTTGCCAGGCGCATCGCGGGCGCGGAGGGGGAAGAGCTGGCCGGCGAAGTGACTCGCTGGATCGAACAGAATCTGGAACCTGGTTATGCGTGGCCGGGCAACTACCGGGAGCTGGAGCAGTGCGTCCGGAACGTGCTGATCCGGCGCGATTATCGGCCATCGCGCTCGGCTGCCGAAAATCCGATCGAGCAATTTACAGCCGATCTGAGAGCCGGCCGGCTGACAGCGGATCAGGCCCTCTCGCGCTACGCAACCATCGTGTACAAGCAAACCGGGAGCTACGAAGAGACTGCGCGACGGCTGGAAATTGACCGGCGAACCGTGAAGAGCAAGATCGATCGGGAATTCCTAGCGCGTTGCCCGGCGGTACACTGACACCGTGCGTACCATCATCGAACCTTTTCGCATCAAGAGTGTGGAGCCGCTTCGCCACACCACTCCGGAACAGCGGGAGCAGATTCTCCAAGCAGCCGGTTACAACCTGTTCCAGGTTCGTTCGAACGATATCCTGATCGATCTGTTGACGGATTCCGGCACCAGCGCGATGTCCACTGAACAATGGGCGGCGATGATGCGCGGCGACGAATCGTATGCGGGAAGTCCGAGTTTCTATCGGTTTGAAGAGGCGGTCCGCGATCTTACTGGATTCAAGTACGTGATTCCGACGCATCAGGGCCGCGCCGCCGAGCGGATTCTGTTTTCCATCCTGTGCAAGCCCGGGCAGACGGTCCCCAACAATACGCATTTCGACACCACACGCGCCAATGTGGAATTCAACGGGGCACGCGCTTTGGACTTGCCGTTTCCCGCCGCCCACGATACCCAGGCGCGTCTGCCATTCAAGGGCAATATGGACGTGGAGGCGCTGGAGAAGCTGCTGGAATCCGAGGGCTCGGCGAAGATTCCCCTAGTGATGATTACGGTCACAAACAATTCGGGCGGCGGCCAGCCGGTGTCGATGGCCAACATCGAAGCGGTCCGCAAAGTGGCCACGCGATATGGAGTGCCGTTGTACCTGGATGCATGCCGGTTCGCCGAAAATGCCTGGTTCATCAAACGGGACGAGCCCGGCTACGCAGACAAAACGCCTCGCGAGATCGCGCGGAAAATGTTTTCACTGGCCGACGGTTGTACGTTCTCCGCCAAGAAAGACGCTTTCGCGAACATCGGCGGATTTTTGTGCACCAACGACAGCGCGCTGGCCGAGCAGCAGAAGAACCTGCTCATCCTGACCGAGGGCTTTCCCACTTATGGGGGCCTCGCGGGTCGCGATCTGGAAGCGATCGCGGTGGGACTGGAGGAAGTGCTGCAACCGGAGTATCTGGAGTATCGCATCGCGTCCACTGCGTATCTGGGACGGCACATTGCCGATCATGGCGTGCCGATTGTGGAGCCGCCGGGGGGCCACGCGATCTATATCGATGCCGGACGGATGCTTCCGCATATTCCACGCGCGCAGTTCCCAGGCCAGGCGCTGGCAGTTGAGATGTACCGGCATGCGGGCGTGCGGTCGGTTGAGATTGGCTCGGTGATGTTCGGCGTCGAGGCGCGGCATGAGCTGCTGCGGCTGGCGATCCCGCGCCGCGTGTATACGCAAAGCCACGTAGATTATCTGGTAGAGGCGATCCTCGAGGTGAATCAGCGGAAGGATGAGATCCGCGGATTCGAGATTGTGTCGCAGCCGCAGTTCCTGAGGCACTTTACGGCTCGGTTCCGGCCGGTTTAACGAGAAAAAACCAAAAAGGCACTGACTCCCTTGCGGTCGCGGTTCGGTAGGGTATAAAAATGGACGACATTTCCTACATTCGGCCGCCTGCTGCGCTCGCGCGTATTTTAAAACGATCCAAGGAGATTGGGTTCGAACTGGCGTCGGAAGATCGAACCGGCGCTCTACTTCGCACTCTGGCGGCATCGAAACCAGGCGGACGATTCCTCGAATTGGGCACCGGTACTGGAATTGCAACAGCCTGGGTTCTGGATGGAATGGATGCGACATCGGAACTGTTCAGCATCGACATCAATCCGGATTTCCAAGCGTCGGCGAACGAGGCACTGGGCCACGACGGGCGGCTTACGCTGATCGCCGAAGATGCGGTTGCGTTTCTGAAGCGCCAGCCGGCGGCCAGTTTCGATTTCGTATTCGCGGATGCGCTCCGAGGCAAGTACGAAGACCTGGATGCGGCATTGCGCGTTGTCCGTGTGGGAGGATTCTACGTGATCGACGACATGCTTCCGCATTCAAATTGGCCCGATGGACATGCGGTTCGGGTGCTGGCGCTGCTTGAGACACTGGCGGCGCATGCCGATTTCGAAATCGCACCCATGGCGTGGGCGAGCGGATTGGTGGTGGCCGTTCGCACTGGAACCAGCACATCAGCTACGATTCCAATATGAACACAGGCCGCGAGATCCGCTGCTTCGATTACGTCAATCACCCGTATGAGCAGGTTCGCGATGCACTAACCAAAGACGCGCCGGCGGTATTCCAGGCAGCGACAAAAGCGGCCGCTTCCCGCGCGCAATCGTTGGCTTCGGAGCTACGCGTGAACGTGGCTGGGATCGCGGTGGCTACCGATATTGCCATTTCCGTGAAGAAGATCGAGGAAAAGATTTCCGAAGCCGCGTCGATCCCGGTTACCCGGCTGCTACTGGAATGGGAGGCGGCGAATATGCCGCACCTGTTTCCTTTCATGCAGGCCGAGCTCGACATCTATGCTTTGACCGCCACCGAAACGCAACTGGATTTCTTCGGCGTGTATCAAGCGCCTCTGGGAGCATTAGGCAAAGCACTGAACGCCATGGCCGGGCACAGCATCGCGGAGGCGGCGGTTCATCGCTTCGTGAACGACGTGGCGGGATACCTGCGCGCAACCCTGGTTGGTTGACGCCAATTGAACCTGCCAATCTGCGGATTGATTGGCTGAGTCGCTAGAATTGTCATATGCTCAAGCCCACCATTTTCCGCGAAAACGACATTCGCGGCATCGCCGATTCCGAACTGCAAAGCGCGGACATCGAGCTGCTGGGGCGCGGATTGGGCACCTACCTTCGGCGGCGCAGCGACAGCGCTACAATCCACGTGGGCCGCGATTGCCGGCTCAGCTCAGACCGGCTGCGCGACGCGCTGGTGAAAGGGATGTTGGATATCGGCGCCGACGTCACGGATATCGGCGTGGTCCCTACACCGGTGCTTTATTATTCGGCGCAACATTGGAACGCGGGCGGCGCCGTCATGATCACGGGCAGCCACAATCCGCCGGAATACAACGGTTTCAAAACCGTTTGTGGTCCGGACACATTGCATGGCGAGGCCATCCAGGAGGTGTGGCGCCTAATCGAGAAACGGGATTTCGAAAAGGGCGCCGGGAAAGTTACTCTTCTGGACGCATCCGCTCCCTACGTGGATGAAGTCGCTTCTCAATTCCATTTCTCGCGCCGCATCAAGATCGTCGCCGACGCAGGCAACGGAACCGCCGGACCAGTGATGCATCGCATCTTTGAAAAGCTCAACGTCGATGTCACAGAGCTGTTTTTTGACATGGATGGAACGTTTCCGAATCATCATCCCGATCCCACGCTGCCCGCGAATCTGCGGAGCCTGATTGAAAAAGTGCGCGAGACTGGCGCCGAACTTGGCATCGCCTTCGATGGCGACTCAGACCGCATTGGCGCCGTAGACGAAAAAGGAAACGTCATCTACGGCGACTACCTGCTGTTGATCTATGCGCGCGAAGTGCTCAGCCGCAAGCCCGGCGCGACGTTTATCGGCGAGGTGAAATGCTCGCAGTTGATGTACGACGAGATCAACAAGCTGGGCGGCAACGCCATCATGTACAAAACCGGCCATTCGCTGATCAAAGCCAAAATGAAAGAGGAACATGCGGAATTGGCGGGCGAGATGTCCGGGCACATGTTCTTCGCCGACCGCTATCACGGCTACGACGACGCCCTCTATGCCGCTTGCCGGCTCATCGAGATCGTGGCGCAATCCGGACGTCCGCTCTCCGCTCAAATGGATGGGCTGCCACGCATGGTATCCACGCCAGAAATTCGCGTAGACTGTCCGGACGACATTAAATTTGGCGTGGTGGAGCGGGTGGCGGCGCACTTCAAAAAGATCCGCAAGACGGTGGACATTGATGGGGTGCGGGTGATTTTTCCGGAAGGCTGGGGATTGCTGCGCGGATCAAACACGCAGCCGGTTCTGGTGATGCGCTTTGAAGCGGCGAACGAGCGCCTGCTGAAGGAATATCAAACCGAAGTGGAACAGGCGCTGGACGAAGCGAGATCGCTGGCGCCCGCCTCGCGCGCCTAGTGGCCGCTTCACGCAAATCCGCGATCCGTTTCATTGTCGCGCTCGGCACTATCAGCCTGTTCGCCGATGTGACGTACGAGGGTGCGCGCAGCGTCAACGGTCCATTTCTCGGAACACTCGGAGCGAGCGCCGCGGTAGTTGGAATCGTGTCGGGCGCCGGAGAATTTGTGGGATACCTGCTGCGATTGTTTTCCGGTGTGGCCGCGGATCGTACCCGCGCCTATTGGAAGCTCACCATCGTTGGCTACTTCATTAATATGCTGGCAGTGCCTTGCATGGCCATGGCCGGACACTGGGGAGTGGCCGCCGCGCTGATCATCGCCGAGCGCGCTGGAAAAGCCATCCGGACTCCCGCTCGCGATGTGATGCTTTCGCAGGCGTCCAAAATTGTCGGCCGCGGCTGGGGTTTCGGGCTGCACGAGTTCATGGATCAAATGGGCGCGTTCCTGGGGCCTTTGCTGGTGGCGTTCGTGCTGGCAAAATCCCACCGTTATCCACAGGCATATGCGGTGCTGGCGATTCCAGCAGGGCTGGCGCTCGCGAGTTTGTTTACGGCGATCAAATTTTATCCGGATCCATCGCGTTTCGAGGAACCAACAGCCTCGGGCATCGCTACCGCCGGACTGCCGCGCGCTTTTTGGATTTATATGGCAGCCGCTGGTCTTCTCGCAGCCGGCTTCGTCGATTTTCCGCTGATCGCGTTTCACTTTAGCAAGACCTCGCTCGCGACGCCCGCGGAAATCCCCATTTTCTATTCGGCGGCAATGGGAGTGGAAGCGCTTACCGCTCTGGTATTCGGACGACTATTCGATCGCATTGGGATGCCGGCATTACTAATGGGTGTTCTGTTTTCGGCGGCCTCCAGTCCACTCGCGTTTTTCGGATCGTTTTACACCGCGCTGGCCGGTATGGCGTTGTGGGGAGCCGGCATGGGCGCGCAACAATCGCTGCTGCGCGCGAAGATCGCCGACCTGGTTCCTGCCGAACGCCGCGGAGCCGCATACGGAATCTTCAACACCGCTTACGGCATTCTGTGGTTCGCAGGCAGCAGTACGATCGGTATTCTTTACGGGAGATCGCTGGCTTCCGCCGTTACTTTCGCCGTGGCGGCACAACTGGCGGCGATCCCGCTATTGTTGATGGTTGGGAGGAGATCCGCTTGAGAAAACTGCTGTTCATTCTGCTGCTTCTCGCGGCAGGATGCGCTCGTCCACCGCAACTATCCACCTCGATCAACATCCAAAAGAAATCGGACGAGCTGATTCTGGTGACGCTGAAAGTGGTGAATCTGGAGAACAGCGTTACTACGCCGATCAATGTGGAGGTAATCGCTCAAGCTCGCACGAATGGCCGTTGGGAGAAGCCGGACACTCTGCTGCATCCGGCTGCATTTGTATTGAACCGCCAGGAACAGCGCGAAATCACTAAGTATTGGAAGATCCAAGCCGACGGCGTGCGAACCACGCTGGTGATCAAGGAGCAGGAGACCGGGCATCTGCTGAAGAGCGAGAAAGTTGAAAAGGTGTTTTAGTGGTCTCGCCCGCGAAGCAGGTGGACGCGTTCATCGCCAAGTTTGATCCGGTGATGGCAAAACTCATACGCTCGGTTCGCGCGGCGCTGCGCAAGCGATTTCCCACCGCCATCGAAATGGTTTACGACAATTACAACTTCTTCGTGATCGGCTACTCTCCGACAGAACGGCCGACCGATTACATCGTCTCACTGGCGGCGAATTCCAAGGGAGTTGGTCTCTCGTTCAACCACGGCGCGACGTTGCCCGATCCCAAGAAGATCCTGCTCGGCGCGGGAAAGCAGAACCGCTTCATCCGGCTCCCGAACGCGGCCGAGCTGGCGAAGCCCGAAGTCGAAGCTCTTCTGCGGGCGGCAATCGTGGACGCCAAGCCGCTACCGGTTCGTGGCGGGGGACAGACGGTTATCCGGTCGGTTTCAGCCAAGCAGCGGCCGCGTAAATAGTCGGGCGACGAACTCGGCGCGAGTGCGCCTGTGGAAGCAATGGAGAGGGGTTGCTTTGTAACGGGGCGGATACTGCTGCCTACATCACGGCCGACAGCGCCTTCCACCTCAACCCCTGCGACTCTGCGACGCCGGGATATGTGATGTGGCCGCCATACGTATTCACGCCTTGGCTAATCGCGGGATTTTCTGTGCAGGCGCGCTCCAGGCCCTTTGCGCATAACTCTGCGAGGTACGGGAATGTCGCGTTGGTCAGCCCAAACGTAGATGTGTGCGGAACCGCGGCCGGCATGTTCGACACACAATAGTGCAGTACGCCGTCGACGAAGTAAATGGGATCGGTATGCGTGGTGGCGTGCGAGGTTTCAAAGCACCCGCCCTGGTCGATGGCGACATCTACCATCACCGAACCTTTTTTCATCCCTTTCAGCATGTCGCGGCGCACCAATTTCGGGGCCGATGCGCCCGGGATCAGCACCGCGCCGATCACCAGATCCGCAGTTCGCAACGACTCGCGAATCGTGAGGCTGTTGGAAGCCAGCGTCACAATCTGGGAGCTATAAATGTCGTCCAACTCGCGCAGTCGTTCCAGGTTGCGATCGATGATGGTGACGTGCGCGCCCAGCCCCACCGCCATCTTTGCCGAGTTGTGACCCACCACCCCACCACCCAGGATGAGAACTGCAGCGGGCGCAACTCCCGGAATGCCCCCCAACAAAACTCCGCGGCCTCCGTTCGGCGCTTCCAGATATTGCGCGCCAACTTGCACCGCCATGCGGCCGGCAACCTCGCTCATCGGAGTGAGCAGCGGAAGCGACCCATCCTCCTCGCGGATGGTTTCGTAGGCTACCGAATTTACGCCGGTGGCTGTTAACTTCTGCGTCAGTTCCGGCAGCGGCGCAAGATGCAAATAAGTGAACAGAATCAGCCCTGGCCGGAAATGCGGATACTCCGAGGTCTGCGGCTCTTTCACCTTTACCACGAGATCCGCCTTGGACCAGACGTCGGCCGCAGTCGACAGAATTTCCGCGCCCGCGTCGCGATAGTCCTGATCGGGAAGGGAGCTGCCTTTGCCGGCATTGGTTTCCACCAAGACCTGGTGACCGGCTTCGCGCAGCGCGATTACGCCGCTTGGAACCAACCCGACGCGCGTTTCGTGATCTTTTACTTCTTTTGGGACACCGACGATCATCGCGGCAAATCCGACTTGGGCGCTTCCGGCGCAGGTAGTGGCAGCGGCGCGTGCGATTGTGCAGTCATCCGTTTCGGCCCCAGACCCATGGCGATCAGTGAGAGCGAATTCAATTTGCCGTCCGGAGTGAGGTTCTGATCCGCTTGGAAACGCTTGAGCGCCTCCGTGGAATCGGGGCCCCATTCTCCAGTCGGATCTCCGTGAAGATATCCCTTCCCGGCGAGCGCTTGCTGGATTTCTTTGTACCGATCCGTGGTAGGCGCTTGTTGCGACGATCTGCGGCTCTTCGGTGCCTTGTATTTGCTTTTCGGACTCTTGTATTTCGGGGATTTGTATTTCGGGGAACTCGATTTTGCGGCTTTGTACTTGGGCGCTTTGGATTTCGGCGCTTGGCTGCTGGAGTGCGATGACACCTTGTGGACCTTTTGCTTGGGAGGCTTTGTCGTAGTCGCGGCCGACATCGCAGCGACCAAGCTCGCCAACAAGATGAAAGTCTTTCGCACCAAGGTTTATTCTACCCGATGAACCGCCGCCTCGGGTTGGGTCTTGAGTGTTCTGGGGCGCGTCCGCGGCGATTCAGGCGCGATTACCGCGCTAGGCGGGCGATAGGCCTCGCGCTCCTGTCCATCCACTAACCTGAACAAACCAATAAGCTGAACAAATTCCCGCGTCGGATCGTCTATCCTCGAAGCGAGCGAGAAACGAGGAACGACAAACCATGAACCTCTGGACAGATTTTCGACATGCTCTCAGAATCCTGCGCCGAGGCCCCGCAGCCGCCTTTTTGATCGTGATCACATTAGCGCTCTGCATCGGCGCCAACACCGCTATCTTCAGCGTGGTGGACGCCATCTTGCTCCGGCCGTTGCCTTTTCCAGAGCCAGCCCGTCTGGCGCGCATCGTTACTCACTTCAAAGCTCAGGGCGCGGAAGGCGATCAAGTGGAGCAGAATGGCCGGGCGTGGGAAATGATTCGCGATCATGCCACATTTCTGGATACTGCGGTCTATTCCAACGGCGCTTCCGGCGTCAATCTTTCCGCCGCCGGGCATGTCCTGCATGTGCAACAACAGCGGGTGGGAGCAGGGTTTTTCCGAGTGCTGGGCATTCTGCCGCAGGTGGGCCGCGAGTTCACCGCCCAGGAAGATCACACCGGCGGACCGCCGCTCGCCGTGCTCAGCCACTCCTTGTGGCGGCAGATCTTCCAGGAAGATCCAGGGCGCCGTGGGACAGACGTTGCTCTTGAAGGGCGAACCCTACACCGTCATCGGCATTATGCCGGAAAGCTTCCATTCCAACGTTCCCGCCGATCTTTGGACGCCCCTCCAAGCCAGCGCCAGCGGCGAAGGCGGGGGTACCAACTACGCTGTGGCCGGGCGGTTGAAGCCTTATGCTTCCTGGGCGCAGGCCGACAGCCAACTGGAATCCATTGGAGCGCCCCTGTTCAAGAACATGCGCAAAGGCGCGACGGCGCGGCTGCATTTGATCTCGTTGCAGGATGGCGAGACGCAGGACCTGCGAAAACCGCTGCTGATCCTGTGGGGCGCTGTTGGATTGGTGCTGCTGATCGGATGCGCCAACGTCACGAGTTTGTTGCTGGCCAAAGCCGCCACGCGATCGCGCGAGATCGCGACGCGCATGGCGCTGGGCGGCGGACGCGGCGCCATTATCCGCCAATTGCTGGTGGAAGCCCTGGTGCTTGCCATGCTCGGCGGAGCTGCAGGACTGTTGGTGGGCTACGCGGGTTTGGAAGGATTGAAGAAGCTGGCCGCCGATCAATATCAAATGGTGGCATCCGCGCATCTGGATGCCCGCGTATTGATGGTCACAGCGCTGCTCTCGCTGTTCGTCAGCCTATTGGCCGGAATCTTTCCAGCGATTGAAGCAGGAGCAGTGGATCTTCGCAACGCCCTGAGCGAAGCCGGTGGACGCGGAGTGTCCGGACGCCGCAAACGCTGGCCGCGCAGGCTGCTGGTTTCGGGCGAAGTGGCGCTTGCGGTAATGCTTTTGATCGGCGCTGGGCTGCTGGTCCGCACCGTCACGCATCTCTACCAGTTGCGCTCCGGGTTTGACCCGGCGCACGTGATTACGGCGAGTTTCTCGTTCCAAGACGCGCGCTATTCCGATGGCGCGCGCATCGCTCAGTTGTACGATTCCGGCCTCGCTCGGATTGGCGCACTGCCTGGAGTGGAATCCGTCGGCGCGGGCCTCACACTGCCTTACCAGCGCGGATTGAATACTGGAGTGCGGCGAGTGGATGGGCCTCAGGCCGACACCGAGTGGCAGATTACCAATTTCGACTATGTCACGCCCGGATATTTGGAAACACTCAAGGTCCCACTCCTGCGCGGACGTCTGATTCGCCCGAGCGACGGTCCCAAAGCCGCTCAGATTGCGCTGGTCACGGAAGCTTTCGTGAGGCAATATCTGTCGCGCCAGGATCCCATTGGCAGCCATCTGGATTTTGGCAACAAAGAGATCCGCGAGGTAGTGGGCGTGGTGGGCGACGTACAGCAAAGTTCCGGTTTCGGCGACTTTGGACCACTGGCGCCGGCTCCGAACGTCTATGTTCCGGTGGCGCAAGTCGACGGGGCGTTTCTCAAACTCGTGCACGTCTGGTTCGATCCGAGCTGGGTGGTGCGCGTGGCCGGTGCGCCGGCGGGGGTGATTCCGGGGATTCAGCATACGGCATCCGCGATCGATCCTTTGTTGCCAATCGCGGAGTTCCGCACCTTCGACGATCTGCGCCGTCTGTCGGTGTCTTCGGAACGCTTCCAGGCGACGCTGTTAGCTTCACTTTCCGGCCTGGCGCTGGTGCTGGCTATCGTGGGGATTTACGGGCTGATGTCGCAATCGGTGGTGGAGCGGAAACGAGAACTTGGTATCCGGATGGCGCTGGGCGCGACCATGTCCGAAGCCATCCGGGAAGCCACGCTGCCGGGTGTTCTGCTGGCGCTGGCCGGCGTGGCGGTGGGCTGCCTACTGGCAGGATTGTCGGCAAAGGTTTTCACGCATCTTGTTTGGGGCGTCACTACCACCGATCCGGAAACCTACGCTGGTGTGGCCGCTGGGCTTCTGCTGGTGGCGGGCCTCGCTAGCCTGATTCCGGCTCTGCGGATAACGCACCTCAACCCCGCCGACACCTTGCGCGAGGAGTGATTCGGAAAAACCGTCCTATCGACACGCTCCCTTGCGGTCGCGGTTCGGTTGGCGGCGATATGCTATTCTTAAGTTTTGCCCTTCTAAGAGGTTTCAGTGGATAGACTTACCCGAAAAGAACTTAAAAGCGACCGTTTCGCGCTGGAAGTGCAGCACAGCGTGGAGTACGTAGCGGAGCACCGCCGGCAGGTTGTACGATGGGCCAGCATTGGCGTCGCGGTTGTGTTACTCACGGTGGGCGTCTTCGTTTACCGTAACTACGAACGCGGCGTGCGCCAGGAAAAGTTGGCTTCAGCGATGCAAATCATGAATGCCACCATCGGACAAGCTCAAAGCGAGTATGCCGTCTCGTTTCCAACCACAGCCGAGCGGGACAAGGCGGCCACCAAAGCATTCACCGATCTGGCCACCAAGTATCCGGGAACCGATGAAGGCGTGCTGGCTGAATTCTACCTGGGTACGAATGCGGCGGATGCAGGCAATATCGATGAAGCGGCCAAGCGTTACAAGATAGTGGCGGATGAGGGAAGCGGACCGTACGCTTCCATGGTTAAATTGTCGCTGGCGCAGATTTACGCAGCGCAGGGCAAGCAGGCGGAAGGCGAAAAGCTGATTCAATCCGTGATCGACCATCCCACCGAGCTGGTCTCCAAGGAAGCCGCCACGATCGCTCTAGCGAAGTTGGTGGCACTCAAAGATCCGGCGCGGGCGCGCAAAATGCTGGAGCCGTTACGCGGCAGTCCGCGCAGCGGAATCAGCCGTAGCGCACTCAACGCGTTGGACGACATCTCTCAAAAGAATTGATCGCCCCAACCGCGGGCCTGCGTTTTCCGGTGGCTCAAAGCCGCGGCCGGCGCTATCCCGAGCTTCCGCATCCCTACCGCAGCGAATTTCAGCGCGATAGAGATCGCATCATCCATTCGCGGGCGTTCCGCAGGCTGGAAAACAAAATGCAGGTGTTTCCGGCGGGAATTTCCGATCACTTTCGCAACCGGCTGACACACACCATTGAGGTAGCGCAGATCGCGCGCACAGTGGCTTCTGCTTTGGGGTTGGATGAAGATCTTACGGAAGCCCTTGCGCTCGGCCACGACATCGGCCATCCTCCGTTCGCGCATGCGGGAGAGGAAGAGCTCGACCAGCAGATGCGGCGCGTGGGCGAACGATTCAATCACAACCTGCACGCGCTTCGCATTGTAGAGTCTGTTCGAACACCGGTATGCCCGCTTTCCCGGGATCAATCTGACCTTCGAAGTCCGCGAAGGAATCGTGAAGCATTCGCGCGATTTCGAAAAGGGCGAAAATCCGTCGTTGGATGAATACCTGCCGGGGCTTCGGCCGCCGCTCGAAGCGCAGTTGATCGACCTGGCGGATGAAATCGCCTACAATACCGCGGACCTGGACGACGCATTTTCGGCCGGCCTGTTCGAACTATCCAGTATCCGAAGCGCGGTGCCGGAGTTCGAGCGCCGCTACCAGGAAGTGGAAGGCCAATTTCCCGGCGCGTCAGAGAACGAGCGTTTCCAGGAAGTAGTGCGAGGACTCGTGGATTGGCTGGTGTCCGGATTCATCCAGGGAACCATGGAAGCGGCCACCGAAGCGGCCGTCACCAGCGCCGAGGAAGTGCGGGAACATCCCCGCCGTATCGCAACTTTCACGCTCGCCTCCCAAGCCACCAATCGCGAACTCAAGCAGTTTCTTCACCACCAGGTTTATTATTCCGAGCTGATGATGCAGGAGCGCCGCCGCTCTGCACGCATGCTGGCGGAGCTATTCGAATTCTACGTTGCGCATCCCGACAAGCTGCCTCCCAATTACGTGGATTCGCTCGCTACCAACCCGGTGCACCGCGTAGTGTGCGATTACATCGCTGGAATGACGGATGGTTTCTTCCTGCGGCAGTATCAGAATGCGTTTGCTGGTTTCTAGTTTCTGGTTGCTGGTTCGCAAGGTGCGACACTCAACTGGGAACCAGTAACTAGAAACCAGAAACCAGAAACGGTAGCTGCTACGATAAAGGCGTCGTCATGAAATGCAAGATTTGCGGGATACGCAAGCCACGCCGTTATTGTCCGGGAGTGAGCGGCGACATCTGCTCCATTTGCTGCGGTAACGAACGCGAAGTCACCGTGAATTGCCCACTCGACTGCACTTACTTGATGGAAGCGCGCCTGCACGAAAAATTTCCGCCGGTGAATCCAGAAGAGATTCCCAATATGGACGTCCGCGTGTCGGAAGATTTCTTGCGCGAGCATGAGCCGCTGCTTATTTTTCTAGGAGCTAAGTTGTTGGAGGGCACGCTTGAAACCGCAGGCGCCGTGGATTCGGATGTGCGCGAAGCCCTGGAGTCGCTGATTCGAACGTATCGAACGCTTCAGAGCGGTTTGTACTACGAGTCAAAGCCGGCAAACCTGGTGGCTGCCGCAATCCATCAGAAGCTGCAGGATTCCATCCAGGAGCTGCGGAAAGAAATGAGCGAGAAAGGCTCGACTTCCATCCGCGACGCGGAGATCCTTGGCGTTTTGGTGTTTCTGCAACGCGTCGGGCTGCATCAAAACAATGGGCGGCCTAAGGGGCGCGCCTTCATCGATTACATGCGCGGTCATTTCCCTCAAAAACAAACGGGTCCCGCCAGTGAGCCGTCTTTGATTCAGGTATGACTGGTTTTATTGTCTTTGGCCACGGGTCGCGCGTGGAGTCCGCCAATCAAGCCGTGCGGGATATTGCAGCGCGGATGGCAGCATCCAGCGAACACACCGTGGAACCCGCGTTCCTGGAGCTTGGGCAACCGGATCTCGCGGGCGCCGTGCTGCGCTTGAGTGCCGCTGGAGTGTCGCGCATCGTAGTGATTCCGTATTTCCTCACGCTGGGAACTCATCTGCGGCGCGATTTGCCGCGGCTGGTGCGAGAGGCCTCAATGTCCTTGGGAGGAAAAATTCAAATGGAAGTTACGCCGCCGCTGGACGGACATCCCGCCCTGCTTGAGGCCTTGCTCGATCGCGCCAGCCATGCTTTGGCTGAGGAAGGGCGTCCGGCATGAAGGCGAAGTTGATCTCGTCTTTCGAGCTCGCACCGCAGGTCCACCATTTTGTGTTCAGCGTGCCGGATGTGGAGCAACTCCATTTTAAGCCGGGCCAGTTTGTATCGTTCAATGAACTGTTGAACGGGAAGAAGATCACGCGACCGTACTCCATCGCTTCGCTGCCCGACGGAAATCGTTTCGAGCTTTGTCTCAATCTGGTGCAGGAAGGCATTTTCTCGCACTTCCTGTTTGAGATGAAGCCCGGCGATTCGGTGGAGATGAGCGCCCCGCTCGGGTTCTTCGTGGTTCGCAATCCCGCCAAAGAGGCATTGTTCATCGCGACGGGTACGGGGATTGCGCCCTTTCGGCCGATGGTGCCTGATTATTTAAGCCATCCCCAAGCCGCGCAATTGACGCTGCTTTTCGGGCTCCGTTACGAAAACAGCATTTACTATCGCGAGGAGTTCGAAAAGTTCGCAGGCGATCACTCGAACTTTCGTTTCTGGCCGACGCTGAGCCGTCCCGATCCAGCCTGGGCCGGACGCACGGGCCATGTGCAGGCGCACTTGCTCGAAGCCATCGGCGACCGGCGCGACATGGATGTCTATATCTGCGGACTAAAAGCCATGGTGGACGATGTTCGCGCCATTCTCAAGGGACTGGGCTTCGATCGCAAGCAGATCATTTTCGAGAAATACGACTGATGAATCGCTCCATAGTGCTGGGGGTGGGAATGGTGATGCTCTTCGTCGCCACGGTCGGAATCCTGCTCAACGTCATGCCGGGGCCGCATAAGGCGACGGATTATCTGGTGATGGGCGCGGCCGGAACCCTGCTCTGCCTGGTGCTTCTTTTCGTGGTGCTGTTCACCAGCCCAGCCAAACCGGACAAAGAGAAGTCTGACTCACCCGACTAACTTCACTTCCACCGTCCGATAGACTTCCTTCGTCTGCTCCAGGCTCGCAAATTCCATGCCCGGCAATCTCGCGGACGCAGTTCCAGCAGCCACCGCCCAACGGACGCAGTCCGGGAAATCCTTTTTCTTCGAAGCGGCCCACACAAACGCAGCAGCCAGCGCGTCGCCTGCCCCAATGGGAGAAAGCGCATCGATGCGCGGTGGAAGAGCCTCCAGCATGTGATGCGAATCCAGCGCCACCACGCCGCGGCTGCCAAGCGAGAGCAGCACCGAATCTGGACCCATGGCTTTGATGCGAGTAACCGCGTCCATGAAATGCTGGCGGGTGATCAGTGCGCGATTCAGAAGCCGCTCGGCTTCCGGCTGGTTCGGCATCACCACCGTAGGCCCGGCCTCCACGCCGTGTACCAGCGCCTCGCCGTCCGTATCCAGCAGCGTTTTCACTTTGTGTTTGTGCGCCATCTGGATCAGCTTGGCGTAAAAATCGGTGGATACATCCGGCGGGATACTGCCGCACAACATCAGCCAGGTGGCGGTTTTAAGGCGACTTTCCACCGCTTTTTCGATGTCCATCAATTCCGAGGCGGTGATGGGCGGGCCCAGCTCGTTCAATTTCACGGTCAGTCCCTGACGGTCCGTGATGGCGAAGTTGGTACGGATCTCGTGACTGATGCAAACTACCTTCACTGGAAATCCGGATTTCGCCACCAGCTTTTCGAATTTGCTTCCACTGGGCCCACCGGAGGTCACCACAGCCAGCGTCTTGGCGCCGAAGGAATGCAGAACACGGGAAGCGTTGATGCCGCGTCCGCCTGCGGAATCATTGCGCGAAAGAATATAGGCGCGATCTTCGAACACCAGACGGTCCGCCAGGATATTGCGGTCAATCGCAGGGTTGACGGTGAGCGTGAGTATCAATCCTCAATGTTAACCTGAATAATGCGTAGCCACCCCCACTTCCAAGCCTACTTGGCGCTGGCGGCGGTTTGCTTCTTCTGGGGCACCACTTATCTAGGCATTCGGATGGCGCTGGAGTCGCTGCCGCCCTTGATGCTGGTAGGCTTGCGCTACACGATTTCCGGTACCATCCTCCTGGTTGTAGCGTTCTTTGCGAAGGCGCACCTGCCTTCCGGAAAGGAACTCTGGTACACCGCTCTTTACGGCGTAATCATTATCGGGATCGGGAACGGCTGCCTGGCTTTTGCGGAAGTCTGGATTCCAAGCGGTTTGGCTGCGTTGTTCATCACCACGTCGCCCTTCTGGATGGTCGGGATGGAGGCGTTGATCCCAGGAGGCGAGCGGTTGCACGCGCCAACTTTGCTCGGCATGCTGGTGGGTTTGGCGGGAAGCGCTCTGCTGGTTGCGCCCAACGCCATCCAGCAGGGATTTGGCGGACCTTCGCTGCGGGGATTCCTGCTGCTGCAACTCGGCTGTTGCGGCTGGGCATTGGGATCCATTTTGCAGCGCAGGCACAGCACAAAAGCGCATCCGGTGGTGAGCGGCGCGGTGCAGCAGTTGGCCACCGGCCTGGTGTTTCTGGGCCCGGCTTTCCTTACCAAAACGCAGTCCATCCAGTGGACATCGCGCAGCGTCGGAGCCATGATCTATCTGGTGACATTCGGCTCCGTGGTCGGCTACAGTGCTTATCTCTACGCGCTGGACAAGCTTCCAGTGTCGGTGGTCAGTATCTACACCTATGTCAATCCGGTGGTCGCGGTGTTTCTTGGATGGCTTATCTACAGCGAGCGCATCGGTTTCCGCGAGATCGCATCGATGCTGGTGATCTTTGCCGGAGTTGCGCTGGTGAAACGCTACGGCCGTCAGTAACATCACCGGTCGCTTACGCTCGCGGCTCGGAATGAGGCACACCGCTACCGAGCCGCGACCGTGAGGGAGTCGGTGCCTTTCTTGCAGTCATGTGCCAACGTCTGCAAGGGAGCGTTCCGACGGGTTTCGTGGTAGCGCTCCCTTGCGGTCGCGGTTCGGTAACGCTCTCTGACCCGCACAACCCACAACCCTCCCCATGCTACGCTGGCTTTTTATGCAGCTTTCCGCAATCTTCATCGGCTTGGGCGAGCCATCCTTCACTTCGCTGCTGCGCGGCATCTCCATCGGGAAGCTGAAAACCTATCAACTCTACGATCGAATGAAGGCGCGCCTGCACCTCGGGAAACTCAATTCCGAAAGCGTCCGCAAAGCCGAACCGCGCTTCTGGGCACGCCTGGGCGAAGGGGATGAAGACTTCGCCACAGACCTTTCGCAGGCCATTTTGGTTTCCTATCTCGACATGATTAAAACCGTGCTGGATGAACTCGGAATTCCCAATCAGGACGGCTTCTTCGACAAGGACATCAACGGCGCGAAGTACCTCACCGAGGGCTGGCAGCAGAGGATATACGACAAATTCAAAACCACATATCCGCCGGCGGTGCTGTTGTTCTACATCAACCACCTGGATTGGGAAGTGTCCAAGGCCGAGACCATCTTCCAACCGGCCCCCACGGTATAATGCCGTATGAGTAAGGATTTTTTCGACGCTATCCGCGCCGGCGATCGGGACAAAGTGAACGCCCTGCTTGCGGCTGATCCGGCGCTGCTCACAGTCCAGGATGATAAAGGCAATAACGCGTTTGTAGCCGCAAAATACGCGCACCGGAACGAGATCGCAGCGATGTTGCTGGAGCGCGGCGTTCCGTTGGATTTTTTCGCTGCCTGCATGGCGGGCGCGGGCGATCGGGTGAAGGAAATGCTGGATGCCGACCCGACGCTCACGAACAGCTACAGCCACGACGGCTGGACGCCGCTGCATCTCGCAGCCTTCTTCGCCCAGCCTTGCGCTGTAGATGCGTTACTCGCGCGCGGAGCGAATGTAAACGCACGCGCTCGAAACGCGACGAACAATATGCCTTTGCACGCAGGCGCCTCCGGCCGCGATATGGCGGTGGTCCGGGCCCTGGTGGAACACGGCGCCGACGTGAATGCCCGCCAGGAAGGCGGATGGACTGCGCTGCACGCCGCGGCGCTTTCGGGCGACGTGGAAATGGCCCGTTTCCTGATTTCGAAGGGGGCGGACGTGGAAACCCGGGCGTCCAATAACCAAAATGCGCTCGACCTCGCGCTTACCAAAGGCCATCAAGCTATGGTGAACTTGTTAGATGAATCCGCGGCCCAGAGGCACGGAGCTTCCTGAGTAGTGCTCGAAGAACAAATCCAACAAATCGAAACTGAGGCCTCCGCGCGCATTGCGGGCGCGAAGACTCCGGACGACCTGGAAACGGTCCGTGTGGACGTGCTCGGCCGCAAAGGTTCGCTCGCGCAGATCAACATCGGAAAGCTGAGCCCGGCTGAGCGTGGACCGGCCGGCAAAGCGCTGAATGCCGCGCGAAAGAAAATCGAAGCCGCGTTCGAATCCAGGCAGCAAGCTTTCGCGTCCGGAGCGCTGGATGAGCGCTTGCAAAAAGAATGGCTGGATCTTTCGCTGCCCGCGCCGGGCCCGCGCCCCGGCAGTCTGCATCCGGTGACGCAAATCCAGATGGAACTCGAGGATCTGTTCACTTCGCTCGGATTCGCAATCCTGGACGGTCCGGAAGTTGAGACCGAATATCACAATTTCGACGCGCTCAATATTCCGGCTACGCATCCGGCGCGCGACATGCAGGACACATTTTGGTTGACCGACGGCAACCTGCTGCGCACGCATACCTCGCCAGTCCAAGTGCGCGGCATGGAGCGCTTGGGTCCCCCGCTGCGCATGATCGCGCCGGGCCGGGTTTTTCGAAATGAAGAAGTGGACGCCTCCCACGAGCACACGTTCTATCAGGTAGAGGGCATGATGGTGGATCGCAATGTGAGCGTCGCCCACATGAACTATTTCATGAAGACGCTGCTGAGCGCCATCTTTCATCGAGACGTGACCGTGCGGCTGCGTCCGGGATATTTTCCTTTTGTGGAACCTGGCTTCGAGCTCGACATCCAATGCCTGATCTGCGGTGGACCCGGCTGCCCGGTTTGCAAGCAAAGCGGCTGGGTGGAATTGATGCCGTGCGGCCTGGTGCATCCCAACGTTCTTCGCATGAGCGGCATCGATCCCGATCAATGGGGCGGCTTCGCGTTCGGCCTCGGGCTAACACGTCTCGCCATGATGCGCTACGCCATTGATGATATTCGTCTGATGCAAAGCGGCGATTTGAGATTCCTGCGGCAGTTCTAAAGAAGCAATGAAATTCTCTTACAACTGGCTTCGCGAATTAGTTCCGGAACTCGACCAGAGTCCCAAGGAACTGATGCGCCTGATCACGATGAAAACCGCCGAGTGCGAGGGCCTGGAAGAAGCCGGAGCGCAACTGGAATCGGCTTCCGTGGCTCGCGTGATTCAGGTAGATCCCATTGAAGGCAGTCACAATCGAATTGCCAGGATTGAGACCGCGCGCTATGGAGCGAAGACGGTGGTGTGCGGCGCGCCGAACTGCCGTCCGGGAATGCTCACGGCGTATCTTCCGCTGGCCCCGGCGGTGATCTCGGGCGTGGAGAGCCAAGGGATGCTCGCGAGCGGCCTGGAACTCGGCATCAATAGCGATCACGCGGGCATTGTGGAGCTGGAGTCGGAAGTATTGCTGACATCCGATACCGTTATCGAGGTGGACAACAAATCGCTGACCCACCGTCCGGATTTGTGGGGTCACTACGGCATGGCGCGGGAGGTTGCGGCGATCACGAAGCATCGTTTGCACGATCCAGTGCGGCTGGACTTACTGCCTCTAACCGAACCGCGACCGCAAGGGAGCGTAATACAGGTCCAAATCGAAGACCTTTCGCTCTGCCCGCGATACAGCGCGCTGGTTTTCGAAAACGTAACGGTCGCGCCGTCGCCGCTGTGGCTGCAATTCCGCCTGGAAGCGATCGGCCTGAACTCGATCAACAACATCGTCGACGTGACGAACTACGTCATGGCGGAGCTGTCCCAGCCGATGCACGCGTTCGACGCGGAAAAATTGCATGGCAACACGATCTTCGTGCGCAGCGCCCGCGCCGGAGAGAAGATTGTCGCGCTGAATGACCAAACTTACGATCTCACTTCGTCTAATCTGGTCATCGCCGATTCCGCTGAACCCATTGCGATCGCTGGATTGATCGGCGGACTGCACAGCGCCATCGGCCCATCCACAAAGCGCATCGTGCTGGAAAGCGCCTGCTTCCAGGCTGTCAGCGTACGCAAGACTTCGGTGGCGCTCAAGCTGCGCACAGATGCGTCCATGCGATTCGAGAAGTCGCAGGATCCAGCGAACACGATCCGTGGCTTGGCGCGCGCCCTCGAATTGCTGGAACAGGTCTCGCCGGGAATCCGCCTGGTGGGTGGCATGGCTGAGCAAAAAGCGGAATCTGTTTCCATGCCGCCGATCGAACTATCGGTGGATTGGATCGCCAGAAAACTCGGCCGCGCAGTGACCGCGCCGGATGTTGGCGGCATCCTGGAATCCCTGGGATTCCGGGTTGCGGAAATCGCACCTGGAACATTCTCTGTCGAAGTTCCAAGCTGGCGCGCCACCAAAGACGTTTCGATGAAAGACGACCTGCTGGAAGAAGTCGGCCGCATGCTGGGTTACGCTTCCATAGCGCCGCAAGCGCCGCTCATCGAATCCGTCGTGCCTCCCAATAATCCCATGCGGACCTACCAGCGCCGCGTACGCAGCATGGCGGCGGCTCAGGGATTTACCGAGGTCTCAAACTACTCTTTCCTCAGCGAAGAGATGGCGCTCGCGTTCCAGATGCCCCCGGAAGCGCACCTGCGCGTATCCAACCCCATTGCATCCGATCAAACGCTGATGCGGATAAGCCTGCTGCCCGGCATCCACAAGAACATCCTGGAAAACAGCCGCCGCCTCCACGCGTTCCGCCTGTTTGAAATCGGCCGCGAAATTCACCCCACTCGCGATCAACTCCCCGAGGAGATCCCGCATTTCGCCGCCGCCATTTACACGCGCGATGGGGATGGCAGCGCGAATTTATTCGAACTGAAGCATTTGGCCGAATGCCTGATGCCGGGATGCGAGGTCCGCGGCAGCGTAGCGCGCCCGTTCGAACATCCGGAGCGGGCCGCGGAAGTGATCTGGCGCGGTGAAACCATCGGCCGGCTGTTTGAATTGCATCCTTCGCTTGGCGTGGAGGGCCGCGCGGCGATCCTGGATCTTAACTTGGCCCTGCTGCTGCGGCTGGATTCACGCGAAGCCCGTTACCAACCGCTGCGCCGCTTCCCCACCAGTGCGTTCGACTTGTCGGTAATAGCGCCTCTGCGCGATCCATCCGGAAAAATCGAGCGCCTCCTCGCCAGCGCCGCCGGATCGGATTTGGTGGAAATAGAATTCGTCCGTCAATACACCGGCGCTCCGCTCCCGGATGATCGCAAGAGCGTTTCGTATCGCCTAACGGTTGGCGCACAGGATCGGACCTTGTCGTCAGACGAAGTAGCGGCAATCCGCAACCGCATCATCCGGGCGCTGAATGAATCCGGCTACGAACTCCGCCTTTAGAAGGCTGAGTTCACCGCGACAAATGGTATTCTCAATCCGAGAATTACTATGAAATACATTCGGCGCGCGGCAATCGGCGCTGTCGCTGGTTTGGCGGCGGCGTTTCTTCTGGCTCTGACGCAAACTAATACGGTGAGCGGCGTCCTGCTGGCCATCCTGGTGGGCATTGTGTACAACGTCGCGTTCCGCTCCACGCCACGCGCGTATGCCGACAGCGCCATGACCGCGGCTGCGCTCGGAGTCCCGGCCTGGGTGATCTTCGGCGTCATCCTGTTCCCGTTGTTTTCCGGCGAGATGCCCGAATGGTCGAACCAAGGCATGCGCGATCTCTTTCCCGAATTAGTTGGCTGGGTGCTGTATGGCGGAGCCCTAGGGTTGATCGCGCAAGCTTTGAACGATCTCGCTCTCGCGAAGCTCGGTCCGGAACGCGAGCCCGCCAAGCCAGCCGCGCCCGAGCCCAAGCACATCGTCATTCTGGGCGGCGGATTCGCCGGGATGACCACAGCGCAGAATCTCGAGCAGGTCTTCGGCGCGGACCGATCCGTCGCATTCACCCTGGTGAGCGAGACCAATGCTCTGCTGTTCACGCCGATGCTGGCCGAAGTGGCCGGAAGCAGCCTGGAGCCGAGCCACATCAGCACGCCGCTGCGTACCAGCTTGCGGCGCACGCAAGTGGTCCGAGGTCGCGTGAGCGAAGTGGATCTGGAAGCTCGCCGCGTCCGCATTGCGCTCGAAGACGGCGCAACACGCGACCTGGTCTACGATCACGTGGTGTTCGCGCTCGGCGCGGTCTCGAACTATCTCGGGCTGAAGAATGTCCAGGAACTGGCATTCGATTTCAAATCCCTGCTGGATGCCATCCGAATCCGGAATCATGTGATCGACATGTTCGAGCGCGCGGATCGTGAAACCGATCCGGAAATGCGCCGTGAATTGCTGACGTTCGTCATTGCCGGCGGCGGATTCGCGGGCGTCGAGCTGGCCGGCGCATTGAACGATTTCTCTCGAGGCATCCTGGCGGATTATCCCCACCTGAGTCCCGCGGATGTACAAGTCGTTTTGGTTCACTCGCGCGATCACATTCTGCCGGAGTTGAGCGAATCGCTGGGCCGATATGCGCAGGAAAGCATGGCATTGCGCGGTGTTACGTTCCGGTTGAACTGCCGGCTCAACGATTGCCGGCATGGCGCCGTAGTTCTAAGCGATGGCGAAGTTCGCGCCCGAACGCTAGTCTGGACCGCCGGCACTGCGCCGAATCCGTTGCTGAAGACGTTGGGGATCGAGGTCGACAAAAGAGGCGCGGTGGTAGTAGATACCACGATGTCCGTGCCGGGGCATCCGGAATTGTGGGCGGTGGGAGATTGCGCGGCGCTCAAGGATCACAAGACCGGCAATCCGTGTCCTCCCACGGCTCAATTTGCACTGCGCGAAGCACGGACTCTGGCTCGCAATATCCTCGCCGCTCATCACGGCCGGGCGCTTCAGCCGTTTCACTTTGATTCGTTGGGGTCGCTGTGCGTGGTGGGACACCACACGGCGTGTGTGGAACTCACGGTACCCTTTGCACGGCAGAAATCCATGCGATTCCGGGGCTTGCTGGCGTGGGTGATGTGGCGCGGCATCTACCTGGGTAAATTACCCGGCTTGGAACGCAAAGTTCGCGTGCTGACGGATTGGGTGATCGAGCTGTTCTTCCCGCGTGACATCGTGCAGACCATCGATTTGAGGTGACCGCATGAATGCTCCACCGACAGACCGCTGGTTGCCGATGCTGGCCTGCGCCATAACCGGCGTTGCAGGCGGCGCAGTATTGATGTTCGCGGTACACGCGAGTGTATTGTTCGGACCAGTGCTGGGCGCCGTATATGGGGTGTTATTCGCACGCGTGTTTTGGAATCGCGCGTTGTATCTTGGTTCCGGACTGCTGTGGGGATTGGCCTACGCATTCCTGCTCTGGCTCGCGATCGTTCCCGGCGCGCAGGTGATCGGCGCGAATCTCAGCACTTCGTTTCAGACGCAGCGCGACAACTTTCCGGACTTGGTGGGATACATCTTGTGCTTCGGGATGCCGCTCGGCCTGGTGCTTGGCGGTTTCGGATCGTGGCGCAACCGCTCCACGCTAACACCCTTGAGTTTTCCCCGAGCGATCATCGGGGGCGGACTGGCTGGCATTGCCGGAGGCTGGGTGTTTGGAAGATGGATGGAGCAAGTGAACTTTTATGCGCTGATTGCCAGCCTGGTAGGGTCCACGTCGAACCTGGCGGGCGACGCATTGCATTATCTGTTCGCGGCGTTCGTTGGAGCAAACTTCGGAATATTGTTCCAACGCGATCTGCGCGGCTACGGTTCCAGCATGGCGTGGGGCATGGCGTATGGCATCTTCTGGTGGTTTCTGGGACCACTCACCATCCTGCCGCTGGGGCTTGGGAAGCCGCTCGATTGGTCCTACATCCACGCCAGCGCTGAGTTCGGGCCGCTCATCGGGCACATCGTAACGGGTGTGATCATTGGTCTGATCTACTTCATGCTGGATCGCGCGACCGTTCGATTTCTCACCGAATCCGATCCCATTCATCGCGAGCCGGAGGGTCCTGGATTGCGTTTCATCCGCACGGCACAGTGGGGCGGAATCGCAGGCTTGGCGGGCGGCTTGCTTTACGTGGTGGTGTTGGTAGCTACGGGATCGCTTCGCGAGATTGCGGCAATCGTCGGGGGGAGTTCGCCGGCGCTGGGACTCGTGGTGCATCTTTCCTTAAGCGTTCTGCTCGGCGTGAGTTACGGGTTACTGTTCCAGCGCGAGGCGCCGAACCTGGCATCGGGAATCGCGTGGGGGTTGGTGTACGGACTGATGGGATGGTACATCGGACCCCTCACGTTGTTCCCGATCGCGTTAGGAAACGCCAGCCTTTGGGACCCAGCCGTTGCGGAAGCGCAGTTTCCCGCCTTGACCGGCCATTTGATTTATGGAGCCGTGGCGGCTGCCGCATTCTGGCTGTTGGAACGGCGGCATAGTCAATGGCTATTGTTGGATCCGAGAGTCGCAGCGCGCGAAGAACGCTTGCGGCGTCCCTTCGGAACAGCCGCACCGGCTCTGTGGTTGTTCGTGCTGGGGATGGGCGTGCTGCTGCCGATCTTGCTGGCTTAAATTCTTAGGCCGCTGATGAACGCGGATAAACGCGGATAAGAGAGAACGTTTTATCCGCGTTTATCTGCGTTCATCAGCGGCTATGTCATTCTGGTAGGGTTGCCGCGATTCGCTTCGGATCGATCCGCCAAACAGTCCCCGCCTCGTAATTCGACAACCACACCGAACCCAGGCCAACTCGCAGCGCGTCGCCGCCTTTTCCCACGAATTGCTGGACCACTTTGTTCGTTGCCGGATCAATCCGCGAAATTGGAAATCCGAACGAAGTCACCCACACCGAGCCTTCGCCGGCCGCGATGTCGCCGCCCTCGCCTGGCACGCCCACTTCGACCGTCGCGACCACTTTGTTGGTCTTCGGATCGATTCTTGTCACCGAGCCGTCGCCCTGATTCAGGGTCCAAACGGCGCCCTCTCCGATCGCAAGAAATCGCGGCGCCTTGCCCACCGGAATGCTTTCGATGACAAGGTTGGTATTGGGATCCACGCGGGTCACAAGATTTTTTTCCGTGCTGGTTATCCAAACCGCGCCTTCGCCGAAGGCCGCCATGTAAGAACCTCGAGCCACGTAAATTTCCGCCACTACTTTATTCGTCGCCGGATCGATGCGCGCCAGCGTTCCGTTTTTGTCGGTCAGAATCCAGATGCTATCGGGACTCGCCGCCAGGCCGCCCTCGGAATCCGCGATGCCCATCGGAAACGAGGCTGTAACTTTGTTAGTTTTCAGATCCACTCGCGAAAGTGTCTTGTCCCCGCAGTTGGGAACCCACAAACTATCGAAGCCGATCGCAAGCCCGGAACACGGGGCCTTGCCCACCGTCACGGTATCCGCAACTTTGTTCGTCTTCGGATCGATGCGTGCCACGCTGTTCTTGGGCTTATTCGAAATCCATGCGGACTCGCCGACTGCGATCCAATCCGGCGATCCGGGGATTTCGAAGACGGCGTCCGGCTTCAACGACGTGATCGGTATCTTGATGTCCGGCGCCTTGACGCCAGGTTTCTCCGGGGGCTTGTTTTGACCACAAAGTACCAGCGTGAAAGCGATCAGTGCCAGTCGGCGAGAAGTCATAGCTTGAACTCCTTTATACTATGTAAATATGCTCATCGGCTGCATTTCTCGCATCGCCGGAGGGCTCGCCACGTTTGCCGCTCTCACTTTCGCTGCCGGCCCCGCACCGGATAGCGCGGACTTTTTCGAGACTCGGATCCGGCCTGTTCTCGCGAACAACTGCTTCACCTGCCATGCCGCTTCCGCACTCGGTGGGTTACGTGTGGATAGCCGCGAAGCCATTTTGAAGGGCGGGAAAACCGGCCCGGCTATCGTTTCCGGCGATCCGGATAAGAGTCTGCTGATTGAAGCTGTCCGACAGACCAATCCGAAACTCAAAATGCCGATGGGTGGCAAGCTGAAGGATCAGGAAATCCAGGATCTGACGGCCTGGGTGAAGGCCGGAGCAATCTGGCCGGCATCCGCGGCGCCGGTTGTGACTCCGAAATCCGGCGAGTACGTGATCACGCCCGAGCAGCGCGCGTTTTGGTCGTTCCAGCCGCTCAAGGCAGTGACGGCGCCGGCTCCCATGAATGACACGTGGGCAAAGACCGATATCGATCGATTCGTCATCGCAAAACTGGAACATGAAGGGCTGAAACCCGTAGGAGCCGCGGACAAGCGAACGTTGATCCGGCGCGTCACGCTGGATCTCACTGGCCTGCCTCCGACGTTCGAAGAAATCGAAGCTTTCGAAAAGGACGCGACGCCGGAAGCGTTCGCGAAGGTGGTGGATCGGTTGCTCGCGTCTGACCAGTATGGCGAACGGTGGGGCAGATTCTGGCTGGATGTCGCGCGCTACGGCGAAGACGACTATCGAAGCCTGGATCCGATGCGGCGCGGCTATAATCCGTATCCGAACGCGTATCTCTATCGCGATTGGGTGATCAAAGCGTTTAACGACGACATGCCTTATGACGTCTTCGTGAAAGCGCAACTCGCAGCGGATCTGATGGACGAAAAATCGCGCGCCAAGATGCTTCCCGCGCTCGGTTTCCTGGGGCAGGGACCTTGGTTCTACGACAACGGGTCTGTCGAAGTGACTCGCGCCGACGAGAGGCACGATCGCGTGGATGTTGTATCGCGCGGATTCTTAGGGCTCACCGTCGGCTGCGCGCGCTGCCACAACCACAAGTACGATCCCATCCCCACCAAGGATTATTACGCGCTCTCAGGCGTTTTCCTGAACACCACGTATCACGAGTATCCGATGGTGCCGAAGAACGTGTACGAGGAGTACAAGAAGAACGAGAAGCAGATTGAGGCGCGCGAGGAGTTGCTCGACGATTTCATGAGTACGGAGGGCAAGCAGCTTGGCGAGACGCTGGCCTTTCAAGCTGCGAAGTACATGCAGTCAGCATGGAAAGTCACCGGGCCGGACAAAGCTGAGTTCACCATCGTGGTGCAGCAGGACAAGTTGGATTATGAACTGTTCGAGCGCTGGATCAAATTCCTGGCGAAACCCCCCAAAAATTATCCGTACCTTACAGGCTGGCAGGAGATGATCAAGCGCGGCGGCACCAAAGAAGAAGCGAAGAAACTGGCGGAAGAGTTCCAAAAGACTCTGACAGCGGTCCTGTTCGAGCGGCGCGACATCAAGGACGAGAACGACATCATCGCCGCGAAAGCGCTGCCCACCACCAAGAAGAGAAAGTACGCGAATTTACCCAACGAGTTTGTCACCAACGACGATTTCTGTCCCGGATGCGGCCTGGAATTGAGGACCATGCCCATTGAGAGGACGAATCTGTGGGTGGATGTTTTCGTGCGCGATTTGGGCGAGGGTGACGACCCGCAGCAGGCGCCGGAGCGCGTGAAGCCGGGCCTACTGGCGTTCCGAGGTTGGGGGTTGGAGCGGCAGTTGAGCGCGGAGCGCCGCGCGTATATCGATGCCCTGAAGGCGGACATCGAGGCCATGAAAAAAGAGCAGCCGGCGCATTTCCCATACGTGCACGGCGTAATAGAAGCAGAGAAAATTCAGGAGCCCAAGGTCAACCTGCGCGGCAGCCCGTTCAATTTGGGCGACGAAGTGCCTCGGCATTTCCTTTCGGTGTTGACCAACGAACCGATCCTGCTCAATCATGGCAGCGGCCGCCTGGATCTGGCCGAGCAGATTGTCCAGCAGCCCATCGCGATGCGCGTGATGGTGAATCGCGTGTGGCGCGCGCACTTCGGCACAGGGATCGTGGACACGCCCAGCAATTTCGGCATCATGGGCGAGCGACCGTCGAATCCGGAACTGCTGGAGTATCTGGCGAAGTGGTTCGTGGATAACGGGATGTCGGTGAAGAAGCTGCATCGCGAGATTCTGCTGAGCGCGGTGTATCAACTGAGCGATGAAGGCATCAAGGAGAATCTGGATAAGGATCCAGCCAACCGGCTTTATTGGCGCGCCAATCGCCACCGCATGGATGCGGAGCAGATTCGCGATTCCATTCTGGCTGCGGCGGGCGATCTGGATAGCAAAATGGGCGGGCCTTCGGAGCCGCTAAAGCCGGAGTACACGCGCCGCACCGTGTATGGGAAGGTGAGCCGCTACCGGCTGGACGAATATCTGCAACTATTCGATTTCCCGAGTCCGAATCTCTCGGCCGAAAAGCGTTTCGCCACCACCGTTCCTTTGCAGCGGCTGTTCTTCATGAATAGCGATTTTGTCCAACAGCAGGCGGAGCATCTGGCGCAGCGCGTGTCATCGGAGCCGGATAATACGGCGCGTATCCAGAAGATTTACCAATTGGTTTACGGCCGCGTGCCGAGTCCGGAAGAGGTCAAGATCGCTCTCGAATATCTTCGTACTGAGCCTCTGAAAGAGTACGAAGAGCAGAAGGCCGAGAAAGAGAAGAAGGAAAAAGTCGAGAAGGAAAAGGCGGACAAGGACAAAACCGCGATGCCCAAGCCTGAAACGGCCGCAGCCGCCGAACCTCCCGGAGCCGGACAGACCGCAATGGACGATTTAGGGGAAGACGGGATGATGGCTGGCATGGGCGGCCCTGGCAAAGGAAAACCGGAAGAGAAAAAGAAGCCGCCGCTTCCGGTGACCACTTGGGGCCGGTACGCGAAAGTGTTGTTGAGTTCGAGCGAGTTTTTGTTTGTGAATTAGTGTGGGGCAGCCTTTCAGGCTGCAGCCGGCTTTCCAGCCGGCTCGGCGCCGCGTGGAAACGCGGCTGCGGCCAGGATTGGCCGCCCCACAAAGTGTTTGTTGATGGAAGGGAAGATCCAGCATGAGGCCGCATAGATTGGGAATGCCGTTGAACCGGCGCGATGCGCTTTGCCGCATCGGCAACGGATTCGGGATGATGGCGTTCGCCGGAATGATCTCGAACTCGCTGGCCAAGGCGGGCGTCGAGACCAATGCTGAGGGCGGCATCGAGGCGCGCAAACTGGATTTCGCGCCGCGTGCGAAACGCGTGATTTTCCTCTACATGAACGGCGGGTTGTCGCAAGTGGACAGCTTCGATCCAAAGCCCGCGCTCGCGAAATATCACGGCCAACCGCTCCCAGGCGGCAGTGTCGCCACCGAGCGCAAGACCGGCACGCTGATGAAGTCGCCGTTCGAGTTCAAGAAATATGGGAAGTGCGGGATGGAAGTGAGCGAGCTTTTCCCGTACGTCGGCGAATGCGTGGACGACATTTGCTTCATTCGCTCGGTCTACACGGACATCCCGAATCACGAGCCATCCATGCTCATGATGAACACCGGGCACAGCCAGGTGGGGCGGCCCTCCATCGGATCGTGGCTGACTTACGGTCTGGGCACCGAAAACAAAAACCTCCCGGGTTATGTGGTGCTGTGTCCTGATGTTCCAACCACGGTTGGACCGCCGCTGTGGAACAACGCGTTCCTGCCTGCCGTTCATCAAGGCACTTACATCTCGGACAAGGTTCTGGAGAAGCAAACCGAGGCCCTGGTCGACAAGAAGTTCGATCCCAAGAAAGCGATTTCTTACATCTACAACGACAAGTTCAGCCTACCGGAGCAGCGCCGAGAGTTGGATTTGTTGGAGAAGCTGGATCACATGCGGATCGCGCGCGAGTCGATTCAGGATCCGCAGCTCGACGCCACCATCAAGAGCATGGAAACCGCCTATCGCATGCAGACGGAGGCGCCTGAGGTCTTCGACATCCGCAAAGAAAGCGAAGCCACGCTGAAGCTTTACGGACCGGGCAGCACGGCGCGTGGATGCCTGCTGGCTGTGCGGCTGGTGGAAAAAGGCGTGCGGATGGTTCAGGTGTATTACGCGAAAGGCGATCCGTGGGACGCGCATTCTGATATCCAGGCGCATCGCAAGAACTCGAAGGATTCCGACCAGCCATTCGCGGCGGTGATTAAAGATTTGAAATCGCGCGGCCTGTTCAAAGACACGCTGGTGATTTGCGGATCGGAATTCGGCCGCACTCCGGTGGTGGAGATCGGCGCGGGCGGCGGCGTGCAGAACGGGCGCGATCACAATCCGTTCGGGTTCACGATGTGGCTGGCTGGCGGAGGAGTAAAGGGCGGCACGACGTACGGCGCTACCGACGAGTTTGGTTTCAAGGCAGTGGAAAAGCCAGTCCATGTGCACGATTTGCACGCGACGGTGCTCTATCTGCTTGGCATTGATCACACCAAGCTCACCTACCGCTACAGCGGCCGCGATTTTCGGCTGACTGACGTGTCGGGCAACGTGATCCACGATATCATCGCGTAGTTTCCGAACCGCCTGCGGCCCACCAATGGTGTTGAAGACGCTTGAAATGCCAAATCACCGGTCGCTTACGCTCGCGGCTCGGAAAGAGGGCGTTACCGAGCCGCGACCGTGAGGGAGTCGGTGCCGTTGTCTTTCAATCACGGACCAACGTCTTCAACGAAGCGTGCTGACAGGTCTCGTAGTAGCGCTCCCTCGCGGTCGCGGTTCGGTAACACCCACTTCATTCCGAGCCGTGAGGGGCGACGCGTGCGATCCTGAAGTGAGTGCGATACGACGCGATTCTTTTCGATTTTGATGGCGTGCTGGTGGACAGCGAACCGGTTCACTTTGAGTGCTGGCTGGAGATTCTAGAGTCTTTTGGCATGCACATGGATTGGGAGACTTACCGGATCCACGGAATTGGCGTCTCCGATCGCGCTCTCATGTCGATGCTTTGTGAACAGGCAGGGCGGCCGCAGGAAGTGGATCGTCTGCTGGCCGAGTACCCGCGCAAGAAGGAAATGTTCCGCAGCCGGATGCTGGAGCGCCAGCTCATCCCGGCGGAGGTTTTGCATCTACTTCCAGAACTCGGGGCGTATCAATTGGCTGTGGTGACATCCAGCGGGCAGAGCGAGGTAGAACCGCTGTTGCGCGACGCGGGCATCCACGGTCTGTTTCGCACAGTGGTTTATGGCGGGGATGTGAAGCAGCTCAAGCCCGCTCCCGATCCATATCTGCTGGCGATGAAGAAGCTTGGAGCACGCACGGCGCTGGTGGTGGAAGATTCCGACGCCGGTGAAGCGAGCGGCCGCGCGGCGGGTCTGGATGTGCTTCGCGTGACGTCGCCGCTGGAGATGCCGGAATTGCTACGCGACCGGATTCGCTGACGAATCTGCGAGAATACGGTTTCGTATGCATCTCAAGATCGCACCACTCGCTGTTGCGCTGGCCGTTGCCGGAATACTCCCCGCTCAGACTCTTCCGAGCCACGTGCCGCCCAAGCGTTCCTCCCAAATTCAGAACGGCTTCGGCATCAACTCCGATCTTCCGCGCCCTCCCTATCTGCCGTGGGACCGCTGGTGGTGGACGCGCATGTTCGACGCTGGCGTCAGTTGGATTCGCATCGGCCAATACGAAAATAGCTCCGACCCTACCAGTTGGGATTGGGTAGAGCAAAAGCGCGGCGTCTATGCAATCGCCCCGGAAGTGGACGATTACGTGGATTCGCTGCTCGAGAACAACGTGAAGGTGCAGATCCAACTTATGTACGGCAATCCGATGTATACGTCGCTTTCGGGCGTCAAGCCGGATCAGATCACGCCCGCGCCCGGCAGTTTCCACAACGACGATCGCAGTATGAACTCCATCTTCTGGCCGCCCACTACACCGGATCAGATCGCGGCCTTCCTGCGCTACGTGAAGTGGATGGTAAATCATTTTCGCGGCCGGGTCCATTACTACGCGCTGTGGAATGAGCAGGACATCGGCTATTGGAACCCTTGGGGCAATCCGGAAGACTATGGCCGCTTGCTCGCCGCATTTATTCCCGCAGTCCACGAGGCGGATCCGCAAGCCAAAGTGATCTACGGTGGGCAAGCCGATCCGGTGAGCAGTTGGGCGAAGCGCGCGCTCGACGAATGCAAGTGCGGCGCTGGGATCGACGTGTTCGCGTATCATACCTATCCTGGCTACGGCCAGAACATGAATCCCGAATCGATGGATTCGGGCGCCTATGACGCTGACTCGCCGGCCAAGCTGCGCGCGCTGGTGCGCAGTTATCCAGGCGTCCGGAAAGACATTGAGTTCTGGGACGACGAGTTCAACTCCATCGCGTCTTGGGCCGGATCTGATGAATCCGTGCAGGCCAAGTACGTCCCGCGCGGGGTGATCTACAATCACGCGGCTGGCGTGAAGACCTTCGTGTGGCTGCTGGCGCCCGGAGTGGACGGCAACGAGTTCGACGACTTCGGTTTCCTGCACGGCCTGCGCAATCTGCCGGACGATTTCGCTCCGCGGCCGGTGTTCTACGCCCTGCAAAATACCAATGCACTTTTCTCCGACACCGTGCTCGATCCGGGCATCACAATTCAAGCGCCGGATAGTCCGTTGCTGCGGCGTCAGGAACGGGCGAAGCTGCTGCGCTATGGATTCCGCAACAAGAACGGAAAAGCAATCGTTGCCTATTGGATTGCCGCGCACAGCGTGGCGGGCGCGGAGTTTCCGCCGCTCACCATGGATCTGAAACTGGGAAATTCGGGTATCCATGCGCCGGTGCTAATCGATGTCACCTCGGGCGAAATTACGACGCTCAATTGGAAACCGGGAACCACCGATACACTCAGCGCGTTACCGGTGCGCGACAACATCCTGGCGATCGCCGATGCCAGCTATTTCGATTGGCCGGTGCTGCCGGAAGCTCCCAGTGGCCTCGCGGCACTTTCGTCCGTGAGCGGCGTGGAATTGCATTGGGCGCTGCACGGCGGATCGCCTTCGAAAGTGGCGATCGAACGCCGCGCCGGCAATACGGGCGGGCATTGGGAGCGGATTGCGACGGAATCCGGAACGCAGTTCAAGGACGCGTCCGCACCGAGCGGCTCGGTGACATGTTACCGGGTGCGTGCGGTGAACGCGTCCGGAGAATCGGCATTCTCGAACATCGCGCGAGTAAGTCGATAGTCAGCGAACCGGGGGCGGCGGTGGAGGGGGTGGCGGTGGAGGCGGTAGCAAAAGTAGAACCGGCGCCGGAGGCCATTCCAGCGGGAGCGCATCGGGCGAGGACGAATCCCGATCGAAGCAAATTGTACCCGGTGGGCATGGTTTTTCCGCACTTGACTTCGGGTGCGCCGCGCGCCATTTGTCTTCCTTAGCCTGCCGAAGTTTTTGCGCCTTGGCGGTCCATTCGCCGGCTGCCGCCTCGTCGCCCTTTTCGCGCTGGATCAAAGCGAGGTAATCCATGGCGTCCTCATATCCTGGATCAAGCTGGAGCGCGCGAGAGAATTGCTTGGTCGCATCCTCTAAGCGATGGCTTGATTTCTGCCACGCGATCACGCCCAGCGCATAGAAAGCTTCTTTGCTTTTCGGATCGAGCTCGGCAACGTTTTTGAAAGAACTGCTGGGCTTGGTTGAGTCTTTCGTCTTTTTTCGCGGCGGCGGGCGCGCCGAACGTCTCGCTGTAGTAGAACTGCGCCAGGTACAGAACAGCCATCGTGTTTTTCGGATCGATCTCCAGCGCGGCGCGAAGATTCTCTTCTGCGTTGCGCCCCATTGAGTGATTTTCCCGGGACTCCGCGCCTGGGATGTAGATCGCCAAATATGCGAGGGCCAACGATAAGCGGGCCGTCGCGGATTGCGGATCGTCAATCACCGCGTGCTCGAAGCATTGAATGGCCTCAGCATGTCGCGCGTGCCGGTATGCGTCGACGCCTTTGTTCATCCATGAATCTTGCGCGAACCCCACGCTGCCCGCCAGGCATAGGAGAAGAAAACGGGTGATCATCGCAACATGGGAAATAGTTCCCGGATCCTCGCCTCGTCCGGACGCGCTCCGTATTCGCAGATCTCAAAGGCCTCGTAGAACTGCGCCGCATTGCCTTTTTCCGGACCGTACCACTTCACCAGCGACTCTCGCACCGCAGCGCTCGGTGGCCGGTTCCTGGTGCGCTTCAGCCACGCCTTTCGTTCAACGGGGTCTTTCGGTACTTCATTCAATTTTCCGTCTACCCACGGCAGCCATTCATAAAATTGCGACACGTGGGAATCCAGCGCGTCGGTTTTTTTGTCGACCACATCATCGATGGACACCGCGATGTCGGGACGGAATGGATTGGGCCGCTGAAAATTGTCTTCGTAGTAGAGAAAGACAGGATTCTTGTGCAGCGCGGGAACCTCGGGCGTGACCGCCGGCACCACCACCATGTACGCCGCGTCCTGCACCAGTACGCCAGTGTAGCGATGATCGGGATGGTAATCGTTGGGCCGCGGCGCCAAGACGACGTCGGCGTTCCACTTGCGAATCTGGCGAATGATCTCCTTGCGAACTTCGAGCGTGGGCAGCAGCTCTCCGTCGTGATTGTTCAGCACTTCGTATTCGATCCCCAGCCGGCGCGCGGATTCCTTGGCCTCACCCAGGCGCCGTTTGGCCAGCGCGACGCCTGTAGTGGACTGGTGACCGGCGTCTCCATTTGTCACCGATACAAACTTAACCGCGTGACCCATCTTGGCGAAGAGCGCGGCTGTTCCCGCGGCGCGGATGTCGCAATCGTCCGGATGCGCGCCAAAGGCGATCACGCGAATCTTGTTGTTTTGGGCAGGCAAAAGGCTCATGCCCGCAAAGAGCAGTGCGAGGGTTTTCATCTGCATTCTTTCATATCACACCTGGCTTGCTACGATGTAACAACCATGTCGAAGCTAATAGGTTACTGCACACTTTTCGCGGCGCTAGTCTGTTGTTCTCTGCAGGCGCAGACCAAGCAGCCCACTACGCCGGCCGAAACCATTGCTCAGTACTTCAAGAGCGTCAACGATCAGGTCTTGGTAATGGCGAAGGATTTCCCGGAGGACAAGTATCAGTTCCGCCTCAAGCCGGAAATGCGCTCGTTCGGCGACGTGATTGTTCACATTGCGTCCGGCAACGTCTATGGCGCCAAGGCCGGCCGTGGCGAAAAAGTGAATTGGGACGAGCTGGACCCGAAGAACTACAAAGGCAAGGCCCAGATTGTCGCTCTGCTTGAGAAATCGATTCAGGATGCGAACGCAACGTTAAAGGCCTCGCCGGAAGGTCCCAAGAAGAATCTGGAACCGTGGATGGGCGTGATGGAGCACTCCGCTGAGCACTATGGATTGCTGATCGCCTATTACCGCGCGAACGGTATCGTGCCTCCGTCGTCACGCCCGAAAAAATAACAGCCGCAGATGGACGCAGATAAACGCGGATAAGACATTTGCGTTCATTCGCGTTTATTCGCGGCTTCAATCGTTTTAGTAATTCCGCGCGCGTTCCTTGTTCGGCCGCTCCGCACGGCTCATGGCCTTCACGCCAGCCAGCGCCGGATCGGCGGATTCCAGATCCTTGAAATTACGCATGACTTTGGCGACGCCTGCTGCGATATCCTCAACATCTTTGTCCTCGCCTATTAGCAGGAACTGGGGCAGCCACACTGCTTCTTCATAGGCTGCGCGCTCAGACACCGGACACTTGACGCCGGAATAATCGGATTTGAGCTGCGGGCAGTTTTCCGGCGTGGCGTAGAACAAGTCGCTCCGATAAACGGGCTCGTAGAATCGCCCGTCGCTTGGAATCCCTTCGGCGTCGAGCGCTGCAACAAAGAGATCGCGCGCCACGGCTCCCGGCCGTTCCGGACGATACTGAAACACGTAATTGTAGATGGTGTCGCGCGTGATGCTGGGCTGAGCCGGCAGCGGCCGGATGCCGGGAATTGCCTCGAGGGCGCTGCTCAGCCGCGCGGCGTTCTTGGACCGCTTCGCCGCGAAATCCGGCAGCATATCGAGCTGCCCAATTAGCAGTGCCGCCTGCAGCTCCGTCATTCGATAATTCGCGCCCAGCACTCGCTGTTGATATTGATCCGTTCGGCTGGCGCGTCCACAGTTCACCTGCGATTGCAGGTGCTCGAAATACTTGAGGTCGGATGTAATCACCATCCCGCCCTCGCCCGACGTCATCAGCTTGCTTTCCTGGAAGCTGAAGCAGCCGATGTCGCCAATAGAGCCGGCGCCGCGTCCGCGATACTGGCCGCCGTGCGCGTGCGCGCAATCCTCGATGAGCTTGAGCCCATGCGCACGGGCGAGATCGCTCAGCGCGTCCATATCGGCGAAACGCATCGCAAGATGCACCGGCAGCAGCGCCTTGGTGCGCGGAGTGATGGCTTTACGCGCGGATTCCACATCCAGGCAATACGTATCCGGATCGACATCGGCAAACACAGGCACTCCACCGGCAAACAGCACAGCCGTTGCGGTTCCGTCCCAGGTGTAGGCCGGAACGATCACCTCATCGCCGAACTTAATTCCAGCCGCTTGTAACGCGGCCACCAGCGCGATAGTCCCATTGGCCAGGCACAGTCCATATTTCGCGCCGTGCAGTTTCGCGAAACGCTCCGCAAACTCGCCGCAATAACGGCTGGGCACGGGATAACCGCCCCAATGGCGGCTTTCCAGCACCTGCTGCAGCCGTTGTGCGTCGGCGGGAAGATACTGCGGCCATACCGGAAACGGCCGGCTGCGCACAGGGCTCCCGCCCAAAATTGCCAATTCACTCATCAGAGAATTCTCCTTACATGGGGTTGAACTTCGTAGCGATGCGGAAACTTTCCACGGTGTGGCCATCTTTTTTCACGCCTCGCGACAATAGCCGGCGTTTCATGGCTTCTAAATCCTTCGGATCCCAATCCGGGCGGTATTTTTCAATGGATGGCCGGAACTGGCTCACATGTGCCGCGGCCGCTTCCAGCTTCAGGTCCAGGACGTCGTCGATGTTGACCCAATAATTCGCGTCCTTCGCAAGCGTGTAGAAATAAGCTTCCAGCGGCACCTTCCACGGCTGCAGGCCGTCATGCAGCAGCAAGTTGGGAAAATAGAGGCGGAATTCGGCGGCGCGAATCGCGTCGGCAGTGTTGTTGGCAGCCATCCGATGATCGGTTTTGTGCCAGCGGACATACTCTGAACCGGGATCGATGGAGAACGCCACATCGGGACGGTAAGTGCGTATGACCTTTGCCACTTCTTCAACCAGGTCGAGCGGATTGACGTATTCCAGCATCCCGTCGTGAAACTGCAGCCAGTGTATGTTTCGCGTGGGAATTCCGATAACGCGGCACGAATTCTCTTCCTCAGTTTGGCGGATGCGCGCCAGACGTTCGCTGGTCATCTCCGGATCGCGGGAGCCCTTGTCATCGTTGGTGTAAATCACGATGTGGATATTGTTCTGGCGCTTCGCGAGCAACGCAAGGGTACCTGCGCAGCAGAAAGTATCGTCATCCGGATGCGGCGTGAAGACCAGAATGGTTTTGTTTTCCAGTTTCTCCAGTTGGACTGGTTGCGCGGAAAGTAGAGGCGCCAGCAGCGCTAGAACGATGACAATTCTGTTACTCATGACCGGCGTCGACGAACTTGTGATACAACCCCATGTAGTATGGCAGCAGAAACGATCCCCCGTCCGCAAGCTCCAAGCCGTCACCGCCCTGGTCTAATTCCCAAGGATCGTGATTCCACTGGTCGACATACCGCTCGTCTATAGGCAACACCTTGCCATTCTTGCGGTAGCCGAGCCCTTTCGTGCCTCCCTCGCGTGCATACGCGGGGAGCGGGACGATGTCGGTGCGATGGCTATTGGTCAATCGCCAGTTTATGCGATCCAGCGGATAGCGGCGCAGCGAATCCATGGATTCCTCCAGCCAATCTCCAGTTGGCGACAGATCGCGCTTCCCGTAAGCGTCCTCAAACGACTTTCCAGTGTTCGCGGCAGCGTACATGAAGTTGAATAGCGGATTCAATTCCGGCCGCTCCATGCTCCAGTAGTTCGAGAACGCCAGCGCATACTTCCGCAGCAGCTTCGGATCGTTTTCGTTTCGGATTAGATTGTAAAAATCCATGAATGCCATTTCATCGTCCGATTGATTGCCGGAACCGGGCCCTGCATTGGTTTTCGGAATAAGGATGTTCTGGTCGTAGGCGTGCTGTTCGATCAGCTTTCTGGCAGCTTCGGAATATTTGGCATCGCCGGAAACGTGTCCGGCGACTTTCAAGTAGGTCAGGATGGAAAGCGAGTTGAGACCGCGCTCCTCCTGCCAATTGGAATCATGATTGAGGCTCTCAGGATTAAACACGCCCCAGCGTGTCGGCTGGCCGTCATAATCCACCAAATGGTAATTGTGGCCCAACAGGTGATCCGCAATCGCTGTCACTTGTTCGCGGACCCGGGCTTTCTCTTCGTCCGTGGACGCCACCAGATCGTAATACAGCGCGTAGAAAAAGAAGTGGCCGTCCAGCTCATCGGAGCTGGTGTCGGTTTTCCAATACCACTTGCCGTCAGCGCTCACAGGCCAGCGCGGTGACATCACCTTCCACAGTCGGTCTTCTTTTTGACGTTTCAATTCATCGTGCTCGCGCGAATCCGCCTTGTTCGGATCCGGGCCGCTGGTGGGCAGAATGCTGCGCGCGACGAACCCGCGCGGCGCCGGATGTTCCCCGCCCTCTGTCACAATCCTCAGAAACCGAAGCGCTTCAAAAGCTGCTTTCGCTCGCTTCTTCGCGAGTTCGCTCCCAGTCGCGGCATACGCGAAGCATTCGCCTGCGCCATACATGGATGTCCACAATCCGTCGTTGTCGCTGTCCTGTTGCGTCCACTCGCTCTTGTCGCCGGGCCGCTTCAGCCGGACGCCCAGCACATATCCGTATGGCGTCCGCCGGTGGCGCAGATCGATCTCATCCTCGAAGAACTTGGCTTTCTCCGCCAGCGTGATGGGACGCCGTTCAATCAGCCCAACGCCTTTCTTGGTGGCGAACCAGGCGTTGCCGTTGGCTTCCACGGCAATGGCGCGAACATCGTCATCCGGCAGCCAGCGCAGGCCTTGGCGATATTCCCAGTTCTTGCCGTCGAAACGAATGGCGCCGCGCGGAGTGGCGAACCAGGTCACACCAGCCTCGCCCGCAACGATCGACGTGATTTTATCGTATGGCAATCCATCCGCCGGCGTGTAGGTTTTGCCGCTCGCAGATGACGTGGAAAAATCGGCCGCGCCTGGCGACCACAGGCCTCGGAAGAATTTCACCGTGCCCGCCGCAGTCTTGGCAAAGACCTGGCCGTTCACGACAGCCACAATGATCACGTCGTTGGATGGCAGGCCATCCCGCGTAGTGAAGGTGTGCGCAACTTCTTGCTGAAATGCCGCCGCCGTGTACGGCAACCAGCAACAGGATGTAGCGCGCGCACTGGAAGTTCAACGAGTCCATTGTGCCACGTAGTGTATACTGACCAGTTCCGGATGTCCTCTACCCAACCGCACCTGAGGCGCGCTCTAACTCTGTGGGATCTGATTCTCTACGGCGTGATCGTGATTCAGCCCGTGGCCCCCATGTCAGTGTTCGGCGTGATCAGCGATCGCGGCCACGGCCACGTGGTTACCACGCTGCTGCTGGCCATGGGAGGCATGCTGCTCACCGCGATCAGCTACGGACGCATGGCGCGCGCTTACCCGAGCGCAGGTTCCGCTTTCACCTACGTGGGACAAGAAATCAGCCCCGCGCTCGGCTATGTCACCGGCTGGAGCATGGTGATGGATTATATCCTCAATCCCCTAATCTGCATTCGCTGGTGCAGCGAGCAGGCTTCTAATTTCGCGCCGGAGGTCAGGCCATGGATGTGGGCGATTGTGATTTTTTTCCTCTTCACTGGCCTCAACTTGCGCGGCGTCAAAACATCGGCGCGAGTAAACGCATTGCTCGCAACCGCGATGGGACTGGTGGTGCTGGCCTTCTTCGTTGCAGCCGCTCGCTACATTTTCGGCAACCCGCATGACGGTTTCGCGTTCTTCACGCGGCCGCTCTATGACCCGGCGACATTCGACATGCGTGCCGTTATGGGAGGCACGTCCATCGCGGTGCTCACTTACATCGGATTCGACGGCATTTCCACTCTATCTGAGGAAGTGGAAAATCCGCGGCGCAACATTCTTCTCGCCACCGTCCTGACATGCCTGGTGATTGGAATTCTATCCGCGCTCGAATGTTACGCGGCGCAACTGGTGTGGCCGGCATCGCAGCCGTTTCCCAACTCCGACACCGCGTTCGTGGACGTCGCGAAACGCGCTGCTGTTCCGCTCGGCTGGATCGTGGGTCTGACATTGATCGTGGCCAACTTCGGATCCGGCATGGCCGCGCAATTCGGAGCCGCGCGGCTGCTGTACGGAATGGGGCGCAGCAATGCGCTACCGGCCAAGTTCTTCGGCGCGGTGGAAGCGAAACGCGGCATCCCGCAGAACAACGTGATTTTCGTCGGCGTGATCGCGCTGATCGGCGCTTTTCTGATTCCCTACGGCCTGGGCGCCGAGATGTTGAACTTCGGCGCGCTGATCGCGTTCATGGGAGTCAACCTTTCGGTGATCATGCACTACTACGTACGTGCACAGGAAAAGAAGTTGACCAACCTAATCCCGCCGCTGATCGGATTTCTAGTGTGCCTGCTGCTGTGGATCAATCTGAGTCGGCCTGCGCAAATTTTAGGTGCCGCGTGGATGTTGGTCGGCATCGCTTTCGGAGCCTGGAAGACGCGCGGGTTCCGGGGAAATCTGATCGACTTCAATTTGCCGCCGGATTAAACCCGGCCCGGCGATTTGCAGAAAGTTTGAAAACGACCACGCCGGCAGCCATGGTCAACAGGCCGAATCCAACGTAGGTCCATCCCGAAGTTGCGAAGATGTACATCCAGCCCAGAGCCGCGATGACACTCGGTACCGGATATAACCACATCCGGAATGGCAGGGTGATTTCCGGACGATGGCGCCTTATATAATCCAGCGCGATGATCTGTCCGATGAACTGCACCAGAATCCGCGATGTCAGCAGCGCAGTGATTACCTGGTCCAACGACCAAAGGCTGGCGACGATGGAGAGCGCACCCATCACCAGCAGCGATACGTAGGGAAATCTTCCCTTGGGATGGAGCCGCCCGAAACTTTTGAAGAAATGTCCGTTCAAGGCGGCAGCGTACGGGATCCGGCTATAGCCAAGCAGTAGCGCGAAGAGCGAGGCGAACGCGGTCCACAGCACCAGCACCGTCACGAGCGCGGCGGCTTTGCCTCCATAGAGCTTTTCAATAAACTCGGCCGCGATAAACTTCGAATGCATCGCTTCTCGCCAGGGGATCACCGAAATGATGCTCAGCGTGGTGAGCAAATAAATGCTCGCGATCCCAATCACCGAATAGATGATCGATCGCGGAATGACGCGCTCCGGATTCCGCACCTCGCCGCCGACATAGCAAATGTCGTAATAGCCCAGCAGATCGTACATTGCGATCAGCATGGCGGAGCCGAAGCCCGCTAAGAATCCGGTGGAAAACGTAAATGCGCCGGGCGGAAAATCGAATGCCAGCTTCGCGTTGAAATTGAGGAATCCGCTGACGATCACCCATAGAACCGTCACCAGCATTCCGACACAGAGCACCACCGCCATTTTGCCGATGGCCGTGATACCGCGGTAAAGCAGAGCGATCACCAGCACGCCCACCGCCGCGCTGACCATGCGCGTGCCGGCCACCCCCATGTCGTGCCAGAAATATCCGACATACTGCGCGAAGCCGATGTATCCCGATGCGATTTCCAGCGGTCCGCTAAAGATGAATTGCCAGATGAACAGGAACGGCAGAATCTCGCCGACTCTGGTTTTCTGAAACGCCTCGCGCAAGTAGAGATACGTGCCGCCGGTTCCCGGCATTGCCGCGGCGAGCTCGCTCCAAACCAATCCATCGCACAGCGCGAGAATCGCCCCCATCACCCAACCCAGCATGCATTGCGGCCCACCCATTGCGGCAATGATCAGCGGGATGGTGACGAATATCCCAACGCCCACCATGTTGCTCATGTTGAGCGCAGTGGCCTGCAGCAGCCCGATGCCGCGAACCAGGCCGTTGTTTTCTGAAGTTGATTCGCTCATTTAGGAGGACTGGATTCCGAGCTTCTGGATGGATTCATCCAGCGCTTCCACGAAGGCGCCGGCTTCCGGCTCCTGCATCGGCGTGGACAAACATCCGAAAATCCCGCGTGGGGAGATGATGATGCCGCGCTGTAACATTTCGTGACACAGCGCTCCGTAGGCTGGGCTGGTGCGGGAAAACCCTCGCAACGATCGATAATCCACCAGCTCTCCTCCGTTCAGGTGCGCAACGAACATGGACCCTCGGCCACAGACTTGAGCGGCAAGACCACGGTCCCGGAACATGCGCAGAAGACGTTCCCGGATGTACTCGCCCAAACCATTCAAGCGATCGAATGCTTCGGGGGTCATCTGGCGCATGGTTTCGAGTCCGGCCGTCATGGTGACCGGGTTCGCGTTGAATGTGCCACCGTGATGGACTTTCAGGCTACCGGTGTGATCGAAAACCGACATCACCCGCCGCGATCCACCCACGCCTCCCACCGGAAATCCGCCACCGATGATTTTGCCGAAACTCGCGAGATCCGGTTCCATGCCGAAGGCATGCGCGGCACCGTGATAGGAAATCCGGAAATTGAGAACTTCATCCGCCACTAGCAATATGCCATGCCGCGCGGTCTCTTCCCGCAAGAATTCGAGAAAGCCCGGACGAGGTTGGATCATACCGATGCCGAGCGGATTTGGATCCACTAGAATCGCGGCTAGTTCGTGCTTATGCCGCGCGAGAAGATCGCGGCAGGCATCGATACGATTCCACGGAAGAATCACGACGTCTTCAGCGACGCTCGGCGGAGTACCCGGCTCGGTGACGGAGCGTGGCGCATTCGCTTCGCCCCACTCATCGGCGCTGGGGCCTTCGCTCACTTCCACATAATCGTAAATTCCGTGATAGGCGCCCTCGAACTTCGCGATCTTGTGCCGGCCGGTAAACGCGCGCGCCGCTTTCATGGCCAACATCACCGCTTCACTGCCGGAATTGCAGAAGCGGATGTGGTCCACGTAAGGAACCCGCGCGGCCAACAATTCGGCCAGTTCCACATCTTCGGCCGCCGGCATTGTAAACGCAGTTCCCAACGCCACTCGCCGCTGAACGGCATCGGTGACGCGAGGATCCGCGTGGCCCAGGATCAGCGATGTGTAATTATTCAGAAAATCGATGCGCTCGTCGCCGTCGACGTCCGTGATTCGGCATCCGCTGCCACTCGCGGCATAGATCGGATAGGGCGCCATGGCGATGGAATGGCGAGTATTGCCGCCGGGCATCACCGCCGACGCGCGCTGATACAGCTCTCGGGAGCGGGAATGCGCGGATCGATAGGCAATGGTCTGCCGGGCGGAAAGGACGGACATTCGCTATGGCAGATTGTAGCGCACGCACCTGTGTGGCTCAGTTTTGGTTGTGGGGCAGGTTGCCAACCTGCCGCCGATTGCCAATCGGCACAAACTGCGCGGGTTGGCAACCCGCTGCAGGATGACATTTTGCCCCACGCGCTCGGAGCTATTTGTTTTCCAGCGTGATGCTGGTCCCGCCGACGGCAGTGCTTTGGACCGGCGCAAATCCCTGGTCGCGAAAATGGTCCGCCGCGGCAATTAGTTCTGCGTTAGTTGTGTAGAAACTCGAAATCAGCGCTGCACCCGGCTGAACAGGCATCGCACTGCAGATTTTGTTTTTGAGATCGGGAACAAAGTAAGTATAGAGATCCAAGCTGGTTGCCGGGACAACCTGGATGCACCTGCCCTTTCCAGCAACGTCCGCCACGGCCTGTGCAGCAGCCGGCCAGTTCTCTCTGGAATTCATTTGCATGGATACGTCCTTTTGGAGCGCCGCGCCAAGCAGAGCGGCCATCGCGACGATTGCCAGTATCTTGCTCTTTCGATGCAACTCCAGGAACCCAAGCGCTGCCAAAATGACCAAAGCAGGCAATGCAAACAGGATCTGACGGGAAGCGAAAAAGTAATTGGCGAAAGCGTCACCCGCCGAGCGCGCCGCACAATGGAAATAAGGTCGCGGCGAGCAGCACCCAGCGAAATTCGGGACGCGCAAGAAACGCCATTGCGGCCAAAACAAGGAGAGCAGCGGAACCCAAGACTCCGTCACCCGAAATTCCCTTGAAGACATCCAGGAACAAGGTGGACGTCCAATGAAACGCTGGAATGCCGTGCGCCTGGATGCCGGTCGCCCATTTGCGAGTCTCAAGAAAATACCAGGGTAGGAACGCGAGCGCCGAAATCAGCAGGCACACCGGTCCAAGCACTGCCACTTTCCAGTTGCCCTTCTTCGCATTTGTGATGGTGGCCCAGAAGACCACACCGCTCACATTCAAGATTGAATACGGCTGCGAGTAGAGGGCTGCAACGATTGTGAGAATGAACAGCAGGGACAAAGGAACGCTTGGACTGGCGGTGAGTTTCAAAAAAACAAAAACCGCGAGCAAGCTAAAAGCCAGCGCTTCGGCATAAGGCCGGCCCTCCGTGGCATAGCGCAATTGCAGCGGCATCGCCATGAAAAGCACCGTGGCCAATAGCGTAATCTGTGGCGATCTCAGCTCGCGGCAGATCCGCGCCAAAGCCCAGCACGAAACGAGGCTGAACAATATCGAAGGAAACCGGACCCACAAATTCGCCGCACCTGCAGCCATCACAAAGGGACGCTGCGTCAGATAACCAAGCGGCGCGGCGCCAGGATTGGCGCTCCCCATGTTCCGCATGAAATCGTCCGTGGACTGTGCGCTGGTGGCCACTAACTGAAAGACTTCGTCCATCCAAAGCGGCCTCACCGCCGAGCACACTAGCGCAGCCAGTACATAGCAGGCGAATAAGCCGAACAACCAGGAACGGCGCACTTCCCGCACCGTCAAACCTGCATCGACTGGACTTCGCGCAGCCGGCGCTCCAGAAATATCCGCTCGCGATCGTTCGTAACCAGCGCCAGCGCCCTGGCGTAACTCTTCGCGGCTTCCTCGGAATCTCCAGCCCGCCGCAATAGATCGGCGCGCGCGGAATGCATCAAGTGATAGTCTTCTAAATCGCCTTCCGCGGCCAGGCGATCGATCAGGACCAATGCTGCACGAGGACCTTCCACCATCGCGACCGCCACGGCGCGATTCAAGGAGATAATCGGCGACGGTTGCACGCGTTGAAGAAGGTCATAAAGCTCAAGAATTCGCAGCCAATTCGTTTCGCCTGCCCGCGCAGCTCGACAGTGCTCGGCCACAATCGCTGCCTGCACCGCATACGGCCCAGGCGCTTCCCGCATCGCCTGCTCCACCAGGGGAAGCGCTTCGGCGATCTGCCCGTGATCCCAGCGGCCGCGGTCCTGCTCTTCGAGGACAATCAAATCCCCTGCCGCATCCAGACGAGCATTGCGCCGCGCGTCGTGCAGCAGCATGAGTGCCACCAGTCCCGTAACTTCAGCGGGCGGCTGCGACAGCAATGCCCGCACCAGCTTCCCCAAACGGATGGCCTCGGCGCACAGATCCGTCCGCACCAGCGCCTGACCCCGCGTGCTCGCGTAGCCTTCGTTGAACACCAGATAAATCACGGTTAGTACCGCGTCCAACCGCTCCGGCAAATCATTGGTGCCTGGCACGCTATAAGGAATCCGTGCGTCGCGGATCTTGCGCTTGGCCCGGACCAGTCGCTGCGCCATGGTGGCGGGAGGAACCAGGAACGCTCGGGCAATTTCGTCCGTTTCCAAGCCGCCGAGGGTCCGGAGCGTCAGGGCTACCTGAGAGTCCGGCGCCAGCGCGGGATGGCAGCAGGTGAAGATCAGGCGAAGACGGTCATCCGGGATTTCATCCGTGTCGTAGTCCGGCTCTTCGAATGCAGATGCCGTCGCGGAAAGATCCTGCACTTTTTCCTCGAAACGCTTTTGCCTGCGGATCAGATCGATGGCCTTATGCCGGGCGGTCTGTATGATCCAGGCGCGCGGGAACTCCGGGACCCCTGCGCTGCGCCACTGATCCACGGCGGCCGCAAATGCTTCCTGGACAGCCTCTTCCGCCGCTTCGAAGTCGCCCACCAGGCGAATCAGAGTGGCTACGATGCGGCCCCAGTCGGATCGATAGAGTGCCTCGATCGCTTGCTGGGAGTCCTGAGCCATGCTCCGATGGTAGAAAATTGTGGTGCAGGTTGTCGATTCGCGCCAGTGCCGTTCGACTCACCAATGGAGGTCTCAATATGCAATACATGCTGCTGATTTATGCCGACGAGAACGCCGCCAGTCAAAGCCAGCGAGAGGAGTGTTACAAGGAATCCACGGACTTCGGGCGCGAGCTGGCCGCCGCCGGAAAGTTTGTGGCTTCGGCGCCGCTGCATCCAACTTCAACCGCCACCAGCGTTCGGATGCGCGATGGCAAGCGGCTGGTTACCGACGGTCCGTTCGCCGAAACCCGGGAACAACTCGGTGGGTATTTCCTGATCCACGCCGAGGACCTGGATGAAGCGATCGCCATCGCTGCCAGGATCCCGGCCGGGCGATGGGGGACGGTGGAAGTTCGGCCGGTGATAGAAATTCCTGGTCTGAATGATAATTTTTCGGCTGGACCTGTCGATTTGGCCACTCCTCATTCGATTTAGCTGCAGGAGACCAAATTCATGCAACCGACGCGCAGGCTCTGGACCGGACGCATCTTCAGTGGCCTGGTTGTGCTGTTCCTGGTTTTTGACAGCATGGGAAAATTCTTCAAACCGGCCGCGGTGGTGCAGGGATTCGCGCGCTTGGGATTCCCGGTGAGCCTGTCGTTGGCTATCGGGACCATCCTTCTGGCATGCACGATCCTTTATGCCATTCCGCGCACGTCCATACTTGGCGCCGTTCTGCTGACTGGTTATTTGGGCGGTGCAGTGGCCAGCCAGTTAAGAGCGGGTGAGCCGTTGTTTGGTTATGTTTTGTTCCCCGTTTACTTTGGAATTCTCCTGTGGACTGGGCTCTACTTGCGCGAAGACCGGCTGCGGGAGTTTATTGGTCTCAGGGGTTAACGTGCCGACACTGGAACCAGCGCGCTTCGAGACCGGCAAGCCGATGCTCATTGCAGGACTGCGTGGCCACTTTACCAGCGCAACATGGACTGGAATCCCAGCACTGTGGGAACGGCTGATTTCTCGCGGCAAAATACCGGGAATGGTGGGATCGACGCATTACGGCCTGTGTTTTAGCCAGCCTGGCGGCTTCGATTACCTGTGCGGGGTTGAGGTCTTGAGTGTCGCTGGGTTGCCCAACGATTTCAGCCATTGCGAAATTCCGGGTCAACGATATGCAGTGTTCTCCCACGGAGCGCACGTTTCAAAGTTGCGCGACACAATGGACACCATTCACAGAACCTGGGCGCCCGAACATGAACTGATTCGCGCATCCGATGGCGCTCCGGACTTTTTCGAACGCTATGGCGAACGTTTTGATCCGCGCACAGGGATGGGCGATATCGAAGTTTGGATTCCGAGCATAAAATAGAGGCCAGATGAGCAAAGTACGAGTTTTGGTTGGGACCCGCAAGGGCGCATTTATTCTGACGTCAGACGGGAAACGGGAACGTTGGAGCGTCAGCGGCCCGCACTTCGCCGGCTGGGAAATGTATCACGTGAAAGGGTCGCCTGCGGACCCGAATCGCCTGTACGCGTCGCAATCCAGCGGCTGGTTCGGACAATTGATTCAGCGCTCGAATGACGGTGGGGAGACGTGGGAGCCGGTGGGAAATAAGTTCGTGTACGACGGCGTTCCCGGCACGCATCAGTGGTACGACGGCACGCAGCACCCGTGGGAATTCAAGCGGGTCTGGCATCTGGAGCCCTCGCTCACCGATCCGGATACGATTTATGCCGGCGTGGAAGACGCTGCGTTTTTCCGATCCACCGACGGCGCCAAGAGTTGGCAGGAACTTCCCGGATTGCGCGAGCACGGCTCAGGACCACGTTGGCAGCCCGGCGCCGGGGGCATGTGCCTGCATACCATCCTTCCGGATCCAAGCAACCCCGACAGGATTTTCATCGCCATCTCAGCCGCCGGCGTGTTTCGCACCGACGATGCCGGTCAGACGTGGCAGCCGATCAACAAAGGACTGCACTCCCAATCGATTCCCGATCCGGCAGCCGAGGTCGGCCACTGCGTGCATCGGATCGCGCTGCACCGCTCGCGCCCGAGCACCCTATTCATGCAGAAGCATTGGGACGTGATGCGCTCGGATGACGCCGGCGATTCGTGGCGCGAAATCAGCGGGAACCTGCCGACCGATTTCGGCTTCGTGATTGACGTGAACACGAACGAGCCGGAAACCATCTATGTGGTCCCGATCAAGAGCGATTCTGAACATTTTCCGCCGGAAGGAAAACTGCGCGTCTATCGCAGCCGTACGGGAGGCAATGAGTGGGAGGCCCTCACCGATGGGCTGCCGCAGAGCAACTGCTACGTGAACGTACTGCGCGATGCCATGGCGGTGGATTCGCTCGATAAGTGCGGCGTGTATTTCGGCACCACCGGCGGGCAGGTGTACGCGTCGCCGGATGCGGGCGATACCTGGGCGCCCATCGTGCGAGATCTTCCGGCCGTGCTCTCGGTCGAGGTCCAGACGCTCGAATGATCCGGGTGTGGTTGCCGGGGCATCTGCGTACGCTGGCGCAGGTCAACGCCGAGGTTGAGCTGGAAGTTCAGGGCGAGATTACGCAGCGCTCCGTGTTAGATGCGCTGGAAGCGAAGTATCCGATGTTGCAGGGGACCATCCGCGAACATGTGACGGGAAAACGGCGGGCGTTCTTACGATTCTTCGCGTGTCAGGAAGATCTCTCGCACGAGTCCCCGGATGCGCCGCTGCCCGACGCGGTGGCGTCTGGTGTGGAACCCTTTTTGGTGGTGGGAGCAATCGCTGGCGGTTAGCGATTACTGCCGCCTGACCGAGAAATCGGGGACATGACGGGCTAGCGTCCCCATTCCTGCAAACCCGAAGGAAGCAGTCGTGTCCCCGATTTCTTCCCACCCCGGACTCCAGGTTCCGCAAACCGGTAGACATGCAGAATCAGCTCGAACGTCGGACATCGGTGAAGTGATGACTCGCTGCGCTTCCTGGCCGGAGATAACGCCAACCCGGTGTGCGGATCACGGGTGTTACTACACATTGTTGCGGACTTACGGGCCGAGCAGCTGCGGAAAAGCTCCCATTAGAGCGCTCAAGCTCGTTCCTGCCGAGCCATTTTGAAAACGGCCGTCAAACGGCAATGGGCCACCCCGTAGTTGACTATCGGCCTTGCGACTGGCGAAGAGAGACTCCTAACTCACCAGCGCTCCATCCATCACTTCCACCTCGCGATACCCGAAAAATTGGCGCCGCTTGATCACTTCCGCGATCTCGGGGGGCACCATGCCTTCCCACGAACTGTCCTGATCCTTGATTCGCTTCAGGACGTCGCGCGAGAAGATGTGCAAAGCGCTTTCGTCGAAGTTGTCGAGCTGCTTGATGCGTCCGCGTTCCACCAGGTGCCGGAAGAGATTCTGCAGATCAGTGGGCATGCGCAGGTTCTCTACCGTTGTCAGTTGACCGGTAGCTTGATCCCGCAGAGGATAGACGTAGATGCGCAAATCTTTAGTGAATAGCTTGCCGAATGCCTCCAGGATGCCACCCTCAAGTTGCGCGTAGTATTGCTCATTGAACAGATCCAGAAGACTCGTCACACCCATCGTCACCGCAATCGGTTCGGTAGTGTAACGCGTCAGGTAAGCAGCCAGCCGATAATATTCGAAGTAATCGGAAATCAGGACGGTCCTGCCGGTGGCCGCCAAGAGATCCGCTCTAGCCAGAAAGTCGCCCAGATCGATTTGGCCCGCTGCCAGGAGATTTCGCATAGTGATCTCCATCAGCTCCAGCACCTTGCCGCCTGCCACTTCCGGTTCGGCGCAGAAGCGCTCGTGCGCGGACTTGATCATGTCGATGTTGACCCTGGTGACTGGGCGAAAGCTGCCGCGCTCAACGAGAATGGGCCGCTTGCGCAAAACTTCCGAAGGTTGCAACACCTCTCCAGATGGCCCGAACATCGCCGCGCCGGTGAGGCCGAGCTGTACCAGCTTCAAGCTCATGACGCGATTATCCACATGGCGGAACTCGATGCCCGAGAACTCAATCATGTCGATCTCGATGCGCGCCGTGGTGAGATTGTCCAGCAGCGACTCCACCATCAATTCCGGTTTGTGGTGCAGAAAGAATGCGGCGTAAAGAAGATTCACGCCGACCACTCCCAGCGCCTCCTGCTGCAGCTCGTTCTCGTGGTCCAGCATGCGAACATGCAGGATGATCTGGCTATCTTGGTCGCGTGGGTGAGCCTGGTATTTCACGCCCATCCAGCCGTGGCACTCGTTGGTGCCGTGGAAATTGCGCGCGGCCACGGTATCGGCAAAAGCGAAGAAAGCCGAGGTGTCGCCCCGCGATGCCTTCAGACGTTCCAGGTTGAGCCCATGCTCGTAATCCAGCATGCTCTGCAGCCGCTCCCGCGACACGTAACGCTTGGAGCGGCCATAAATCGCATCGCTCACCGCCATGTCATAAGCGGACATGGACTTCGAAATGGTGCCCGCCGCCCCTCCAACCTTGAAGAACCAGCGCGCCACTTCCTGCCCCGCGCCAATTTCGGCGAAGGCCCCATAACGCACCGTGTCCAGGTTGATCTTGAGCGCTTTCTGATGCGTGCTCAAGTGCTGTAGATTCGTCCCGATCCGTCACAGGGATGAATCGGCAGAATCGTTCGGGAGGCTTAGAGCCTAGCGAACCATCGGGCAATCGCCGGTTTTGTGATCGTTGATCTGGAATCTCAGGAACTCGTGGACCGCGTCGAGCGCCGGTTTGTTGTCCGCGCTAATGACGATTCGCGCTCCCCGCGGCGTCTCCTGCAGGTCCCAATGAATCTGCTCCTTGAGCCTGGACATGGTCTCCGTTCCCGGAACAACGGCGCTGTGTACCAGCATGGGAACATTGAAGTTACCGTCCGAGAACATCTGGGCAATGTGATGGAAGTGGCCACGGATCTGATCCCGGCTTTCCGTGTCCTTTACGTCATTCGCGCGGACGTCAATCACGCCGCCGTCGTAATGCAGCTCGAAGTGATGGGTGGTTTTCTCATGCGAGAATCCCATGACGTGGTCCCCATGCTGGTTGACCATGGCCTGGTGGTCCTGAGCAAACACGAAAATTGACCCTAAAATCAAAACGGCAAACAGTCGAATCATAATTGGGATTTCTCCTCGATCTAAGGACGAACCATGGGGAAATGAGTAAGCAAAGGCTGCGTTCCAACTTGACAAGTACCTATATGAGATGTGAGAACAGTAACAACATGGTGACTCCTCGCGCGGCGCTGGCCGTGGCTCTGTGCCTTGCTGCCGTCTTATGCGGTTGCAGGCCCAGCTCGGAGTTCAATGAGGACACTGCCAAGGGCGCCATTGAAGCGGACAAATTGAAGCTGGAGGGTGAGCAGGTGACCCTGAGCGACTCCCAGATTCAGTGCGGCGTGCAATCGGAATTGTGGGATCCGCCTACCTCGCTTTCCCCCGATCACACCACCGCTCATTTGACTTCCAAAGCACGGGATCTCAAGTTCAACGACGACGTCATCATTAAGGACCCCAGTTCACGCGTGGCCTACGTGCAAATTCGCGGCGAGTTTCCGTTACAGGTGGATAGCATCGTCAACATCAAAGACGGCGAGGACAAGAACGCGAAAGTGGTGGAGGCCAAAGCCAACATCAAGATCGACAATCCTTGTTTTCAGAACCCCTTGCCGCTGATGGGCGTCCGGCATGGCAACTTCAGCGCCGATTCGCCCATGGTGTTCCACATTCATTTCGACGAGAACAACGGCTGGCACGTCGACAAGTTGATCCACTAAAGGCACCGACTCCCTTACGGTCGCGGTTCGGTAACGCGAGAACGCCGCATTCCGAGCCGCGACCGTAAGGAAGTCGGTGCCTTTAGAAATGGAATGACGACGAGACCAAGCGGTTTGATCGATCGAAAACCGCTTCCGCTGTAAACGGGAAGCGCCAATCGCGCACTTCCACGCGGTTCGCGCCTTCCGGATCTGCCATCGGAATCACCTGCCACAAGGGGTATTGGGCAAACTCCAGAAATTTCTCCACCGGGTAAGCCTGGCGTGCCGCATCCAGGAGCTGGCCCGGCGGCGGCTTGTAAAAAGTTTGCTCCGCCGCGGTGGAATCGAAATCGGCGCGCAGGTTCATAGAGAAATGCATCGCCAGCTCCGGCTTTTCCACCCAACCGGACCATTCAAAAGGATTCACCAAGCCGATCGGAAAGGCCGCCACCCGGATGGGTGCCGCTCCCATGTAAATGCGGGAATTCAGCGTTTCAATGGCCCGTTGGTGAGCCAGGAAGCGACCGAAATCGTAACACACCAAAAAGCCCAGGGCGAAAATCGCCATTCCTCGACCTGACCCTGACGCCGCACCGATTTCGGAACTCACCAGCCGTCCCAACATCGGCCCCAGGGTCGCGACCGCCAGAACACCCCAAATCCACAGGTCGATGATATTGTTCAGATCCAAGTGAAACCAGCGCCCGGAAAATGGATACAGAAATCGCACGCCATATGCGTTGGTCCAATCCAGCAGCAGATGGCTGGCCACCCCAATGAGCGAAAGCGCGTAGGCTGCTTTCCAGCCGCGCATACTGCGCGCGACCGCACACACCGCCAACAGGGGGATCAGGGCCATTACCGGCAACATCACAAGAGAATGGGTATAGCCACGGTGCGCCACGAAATAAGCTAGCGGACCGCGTACTGCGGTAACGACATCCATGTCGGGAATATTCGCCGCCAGTATCAGCACCAGCGTGGGCCGCGCATACCAGCGGTTCAAACCCACTCGGCTCAAAACCACGCCGGTTAGCGTGTGGGTGATGTTGTCCATGCAGTTTCGTCAGAGGTGGTGGCTGGCCTGCGGGCACGGAATCCAGGAGGCACCAGCAATGTCAGGGCGTTTGGAACAATTTCCACTGCGCCAGGCGCGAGACCGGCATATTCACCATCCACCTGCAAATGGATTTTGTTGTCCGTGGACGCAGAGAACAAGGCTTTGCGCGTACGAATGATGGTGACGCCGCGCATGCTCTGATGCCGCTTCACCACAACGCCCAGCATGTACTTCAGAAATGTGAATGAACTGGCGCCTTCGAAAAGCACCAACTCGAACTGGTCATCCAGAAGCGAGATCGATGGCGCGATCTCCAGATCGCCTCCATAGTTTCGGACCCGGCTGGCCAGCACGAAACTCGCCAGGAACTCGCGGCCCTCGGCTTCCACAATGAACTCGGGCATGCGGCTGCCTACTTTGGAAAAACCAGCGACCCAATACGCTACCTTGCCGAACGCATCCTTCAGCTTGTAGTTGACGTCGTGGACTATTTGCGCGTCCAGACCAGCGCCGGCCATCAACAGGAAGTGCCGCGGCGCGTCGCCGGCTGCGCTCGAAAGCAATCCCAACGCAATCCGTTCGGGCACGCATTGATCCAGCGATTTTGCGGCGCGCTCCATCGTGTTGCCGATCGCGAGCTCGTTAGCTAGAACGTTCGCGGTTCCCGCCGGCAGAATGCCAAGCGGCACGCTGGAATGTACCATTCCGTTCACCACTTCGTTGATGGTGCCGTCCCCGCCCGCGGCCAGGATCAAATCCGCGCCGCCTTTTATGCAGCGCTGGGCGATGCCTGCCGCAGTGGCCGGACCGTCGGTGGCAATGGCTTCCACTTTCAAACCACGGGAGGCAAGAATATCCAAGGAATGCCGGAGCGCATGTTCGCGCCGCCGAAGTCCGCCTGCGAAACGATTGTAGATGAGAAAGGGCTGCCGGTAGCGCTCGATAGTACCCTAATTATAGTAGATGCGCGGAAAGACTGTGGATCGGGAAATCGAAGAGCTGCGCGAAACGCTGCGCCATCACGAACACTTGTATTACGTTCTGGACCAGCCGGAAATCACCGACGCCGAATACGACGTGATGATGCGGCGGCTGCAGGCCCTGGAAGCCGAGCATCCCGAACTGGTCACCGCTGATTCCCCCACTCAACGCGTCGGCGGAAAACCGCGCGAGGGATTCATCAAAGTGCCGCACAGTTCTCCGATGCTGAGCCTGGACAATGCGCTCAACGAAGAGGAACTGCGGGAATTCGACCGGCGTGTGCGTGACCTTTTGGGCGGCCAGAGCTTTGAATATGTGGCCGAATTGAAGCTGGACGGATTGTCCATGGCGGCGCATTACCGGGATGGCCGCATGCAGCAGGCCATCACGCGCGGCGACGGCCTGGTGGGGGAAGATGTGACGGAGAACGCGCGCACCATCCGGTCTATGCCGCTGAAGATCAAATCCGGCCTGGCGGCTTTCGAAGCCCGCGGCGAAACCATCATGCCGCGCAAATCGTTCGAGAAGCTGAACGCGGATCGCGAGAAGCACGAACTTGCGCCGTTCGCGAATCCAAGGAATGCGGCCGCCGGCGCTCTGCGTGCGTTGGAGCCAAGCGTCACAGCTTCGCGGCAGCTTGAATATTTCGCCTATTTCCTCTTGGTGGATGGACGCTTCTACTACGACAGCCATTGGGAGTCGCTCGGACGCGCTCGCCAAGATGGGTTTCAAGGTGAATCCGCGAAGAAAGAAATGTCCGGGCGTAGACGAGCTGCTGGAGTTTTGCCACGAATGGGAGACCAAGCGGGAGTCGCTGCCTTACGAGATCGATGGCGTCGTCGTAAAAGTGGATTCCATTACTCAGCAGCAGACTCTGGGCTGGACTGCCAAAGCGCCGCGCTGGGCCATCGCATTCAAATTCCCCGCGCAGCAGCGATCCACTATTATCGAGAACATCGAAGTGCAGGTTGGCCGTACCGGAACCTTAACTCCGGTGGCGCACCTGGCGCCCGTCGTTGTCGGAGGCGTCACGGTGACGCGGGCCACACTCCACAACGAAGACGAGATCGCGCGGCTGGGCGTTGAAATCGGCGACGAAGTGCTGATCGAACGCAGCGGCGACGTAATTCCCAAAGTTGTGCGCGTGGTGAAGCAGGGAAAAGACCGGCGGCCGTTCCGCATGCCCAAGCATTGCCCGGTGTGCGGCGGTGAAGTGGTTCGCGAGGAAGGAGAAGCGGCCAGCCGCTGCATCAACACCAACTGCCCGGCGCGTCTGAAAGAATCCGTATCCCATTTCGCGGCGCGCGGCGTCATGGATATCGACGGAATGGGCGACGTGCTGGTGGATCAACTGGTATCGCGCGGTTTGGTCAAGAGCGTCGCGGACATTTACCATCTCACGCTGGATCAGCTTATGGAGCTGGATCGCATGGGCCAGAAATCCGCCGAAAAGGTTTTGAAGAATATAGACGCTTCGCGGAAACGCCCGCTGCCACGCGTCTTGAATGGGCTGGGCATCCCATTTGTCGGCGAGCGAACCGCGCAGATTCTGGCTGAGACGTTCGGCAGTTTAGACACAATCGCGGGGGCGGACGAAGAGGTGTTGCAGCAAGCGGAAGAGGTAGGCCCTAAGGTATCCGAAAGCATCCTGCAATTTTTCCATGAGCCTCGCAATCGGGAATTGGTAGAGAAGCTAAGGAGTGCCGGGCTTACCTTCCAGCACGCCATTCGCGAGAAAACCGTGGGTCCGCTGGAAGGCAAGACATTTGTGATTACCGGGACGCTTCCGAACCTGTCGCGCGAAGAAGCGAAGACACGCATCGAATCGGCGGGCGGCAAAGTCACCGGATCGGTCAGCAAGAAAACGGACTACGTGCTAGCCGGCGCGGACCCGGGGTCGAAGCTGGATAAAGCCACTCAGCTCGGGATTCCAGTAATTGGCGAGCCGGAGCTGCTCGACCTACTGAAGTAAAATCAATCGGAGCCGCACTGCGAAACTTCTTCAATGCGTTGGCCTCGTGGGGACCCTGGGGGGTTCTGCTGCTGGCCGTTCTGGATTCCGGCGGAGTCCCGATTGTGGGCGGCGTGGATGCGCTGGTTGTCACGTTAGCAGCGATCGACCATTCCCAAGCTTACTGGGCGGCGGCAGCGGCCATTGTCGGGTCAGTTGCAGGCAGCCTTTTCCTCTTCTTTCTGGCGCGCAAGGGTGGCGAAGCGTATTTGCATCGGCATACCTTAAGCAGCCGCGGCCAAAACCTGCGCGCCTGGTTTCTCGAATATGGTTTGTTGACCGTTTTCGTTCCGGCCTTTGTGCCGGTGATCCCGATGCCGGTGAAGATTTTCATTCTCTCGGCGGGCGCGCTCGGCGTGAGTCCCATGAGGTTCCTCATCGTCATGACGGCCGCGCGGATTCCCCGCTATTTCTTCTTGGCCTGGCTAGGCACGCGGCTGGGCGCCGATACTTGGCCTTACCTGCGCCATCATTTGTGGGAGTTCATTTTACTAGCGTCGGTAATGTTCGTGATTCTGTATTTCGTAATTACCTGGCTGCACAATCGTGGCCAACGGCGTCTTAAGCCCAGCCCAACTCTTTCAAAGTGATGCCCGCGTTCCAGATCTTTGTCATATGGACAATCTTGTCGCCGGAGAACTGCATCACGTAAACGTAGTCGGCGCTGGTGCTGCGGCCAGTTGGCGGAACCGGGCCGCCTTGGCCGGTGTGAGTGGCGTGAAAAACTCCGTAGGCCGCGACGTTGTTGCGTGCTACATCGGTCGCGAACGACTTCACCTCATAGCGGCCATCCGGGACAACCGTCAAAAGGCCTTTCATCCAATCGGTGTACTGAGCCAGCGTCTTCATCTCCAAGAGCGGCTCCGCCTGCGCGGAAAAAGTGGCGTCGGGCGCGCAGTAGGCGCTGCAGGCTTCCCAGCCTTTACCGGTCTCGCAGGCCTCGAAAAACTTTTCCGCGACGTTGGTGATGGATATCATTAGAATGAACGGTACCACGATAAGATTGAAGAATCCAGGATGACCAGCGAAGAGCAACTCCGCGAGAAACTTCGCAAGATCTCGGCCTTGTTCCATGGGGCAACCACAATCGGTGAGCGCGATGCCGCCGCTGCCGCCATGGAGAGAGTCAGGAAGGGTCTGAAGACTACATTTGCAACCGAGCCCCAGGTCGAATTCAAGTTCTCCTTTCCGGATCGCTGGCAGCGACGCTTGTTTTCGGCGCTGTGCCGCCGCCACGGTCTGGAACCCTACCGATACAAACGGCAGCGCTTCACAACTGTGAACGTGCGCGTCACCAGGTCCTTTGCGGAACAGACGCTCGTGCCGGAGTATCAGGAACTCCAAGCGGCGCTCAACGAGTACCTGAACGACGCGACAGAGCGGATTATTCGCGAGGAAGTTTATGGCGATGCGGGTGAGGCCTCGGAACGGACCGGGTGAAAAACCTACGGCACCGACTCCCTGACGGTCGCGGTTCGGAACGGAAAGAGTGTTACCGAACCGCGACCGTCAGGGAGTCGGTGCCGTAGGTTTCCCGTCCTCGCTACTCCCACCGCAGCGCCACAGTCGGCGCGATCCGCGTGGCTCGATACGCCGGCAGCCAGCACGCCAGCAGCGCGACAAATGTGAGCAGCAGCGAAACGCCCGTGAGCGTCAGCGGATCGCTCGGCTCCACGCCGAACAGCAGTCCAGCGAGCAGCCTGGTGACGCCCAGCGCCGCCGCGATGCCGATCCCGACGCCCAGCACGGCCAGCTTGAGCCCTTGGCGCAACACCAGGTTCAGCACGTCGCGCGGCAAGTGCGCCAATCGCCATGCGGATGCCGAACTCCTGCGTCCGCTGGCTGACCGAATACGCAACCACGCCATAGAGCCCCACCGAGGCGAGCACCAGCGCGAGACCCGCGAATAATCCGAACAGCACCAGGTTCAGACGGCGCGGTGCAACAGAATTTTCAATGATCTGCGACATGGTCTGCACGCGATCGATCAGCAAAGCCGGTTCCATGCGTCGCAATTCACCGCGCATCCCCGCAATGGCGGACGTCGTATCGCCCGCCACCCGCGCCACCACCCGCATGGTTGTGCGCGGATGCTGGGTTAGCGGCTCATACGTCGCGAATCCGACCTTGGAATCGAGCCCCGATTCACGGACATCCTTCACTACGCCGACGATGACGTGCCATGATTTTTCACCCTGCGGACCGATCCCGATGCGATGGCCGAGCGGACTCTCGTTCGGCCAGAAACGGCGCGCGAAGCTCTCGTTGATGACAATGACATGTTCGTGTTTTCCGTCGTCGCGCTGATCGAACTCGCGGCCGCGCAGCAGAGGAATGCCCATCACCTGAAAGTAATTCGGCAGGGCACGCTGGAAGCTGGCTCCGGGCGCCTCGGCGGCTGACATGGGCCGGCCTTCGATATGAATGTCGCCCGTACCATCCGGGCCCCCGATTGGCAGATAGCTGGTTGCGCTCACGCCCACCACTCCGGGAAGCGCCTTCAACTTTTCGGGTAACTGATTATAGAATCGCAACGCAGCCCCACCGGTTGCATCGGCATAGGAATCCGGCAGCGAAATCCGAGCCGTCACCAACTGGACGGTCCGGAAGCCGGGATCCACACTCATGACACGCACGAAGCTTTTGAACAGCAGCCCAACACAGGCCAGCATCACCAGGCACAATGCCATCTCGCCGATGACCAGCAGTTGCCGTGAACTCGCCTGGCGAAGGTTCGAGCTGGTCCGGGCGCCGCCCTGCTTCAGCGCTTCGCCGCAATCCATGCGCGTGGTTTGAATGGCGGGCGCAAGGCCAAACAGAATACTGGTTGCGATGGTCGCGGCGAGAGCGAATAGCAACACCGAGCCGTCCATGGGTACGCCGATCAAACGCGGATCTTTGCTCAAATATTCGATGGAGCGCGTAGCCCAGGCCGCCAGTGCGATCCCCAGCACGCCGCCGGCGGACGAAAGCAGCAATCCCTCGGTGAGAAGCTGGCGGATTAAACGTTTGCGCCCGGCGCCCAATGCCGCCCGGATCGCGATTTCACGAGCTCGTGCGGCGGCGCGTCCCATCATCAGCCCGGCCAGGTTTCCGCACGCGATCAGCAGCACCAGGGCCACCGCGCCCAACAAAATCAGGAGCGCCGGCCGCAGATCCCGTGCCCAATTGGCTTCGCAGCGGGATGCTCCGAACCACCATGTCCCGGTTAATTTCGGGATGATCGTGACGAAGCTGCCTGGTAATGCCCTCGATCTCAGCGCCGGCCTGCTCGCTCGATGCTCCGTCGCGCAGCCGCGCAATCGTGGTCAAAACCCACACACTCCGCCCGGTGACGAAGTAGGGATCGATCACTTGTTCGAGCGGAACCCAGTAGTCAGCCTGCGGAGGATAGTCGAAACCAGCCGGCATGATGCCGATCACAGTGAATGGCTTTTCTCCCAGAGCAATGCTGCGGCCGAGCATCGCCGGATTGGCGCCGAAGCGCTCATTCCACATGCGATGGCTCAGCACGATCACGTTGGCTTGGCCGCGTTTGTCTTCGGCGGCCGTGAAAGCGCGGCCAGCCATGGGCTGCACGCCCAGCAGCGGAAAGAATTCGTGCCCCACTGCAGCTCCCGAAACCAGCACGGGCTCGCTTCCTACGCGCAGGATTCCATCGTCGGAAAGGATCGGCGTGAAATGGTCCAGAGTGTGCGTGCGGGCTCGCCAATCCAGAAAATTCGGATACGAAGCGCCCCATTGATTCTCGGGATGTTTCTTATCGACCTCAGTGATTGTTACCAGCCGCTCCGGATGCGCATACGGCAGCGATCGCCACAGAACCGCGTTGGCCACGCTGAACATGGCGGTGTTGCAGCCGATCCCGAGAGCCAGCGTAATCAGCGCCACCAGCGTGAATCCGGGGCTTCGCGCCAACATTCTTATCGCGAACTTAACATCCTGCCAGAGAATCGTCATAGAGCGGTCTCCTTTGCGTGGTTTGGGATTCTGCTGGGATTGAGACATCCGTTCTCTCACGGCGCTGCCGGCTAAATCCACGAGCGTTCGCGCAGCTAGCCGCCAGCCGGGACTTTCGCGCCAACGGTCCTCGAAGGTGACCAGCATGTCGTCGGCAAACGCGCGCCGGAACGGAGCGGGAAAGCATCGGATCAACGCGGCTACAATCGTCCGCATTATGCGTCAGCCTCGGGCAGCAGCTTGCGCATACGTACCAGATCCACCAAGCCTGCCAAACGGCCGGCTTCTTCCTTCAACACGCGACGGCCTAGGCGACTCAGCCGGTAGTAGCGTCGCCGCTCGTCACCCTCACCTTCTTCGAGCAGCCCCTCCGCCAGCAGCCGTGCCAGCAAGCGGTAAAGCGAGCCAAGTTCCAGGCGCACATCGCCACCAGATTCGCGCTCCACTTCTTTCATGATTCCGTATCCGTGGCGCGGACCTTCCGCCAGGACCAGCAGGATATGGAAATCCGCGGGCTTGAGCATATCAGTATTCAGACTATACGTAAATTACTGATAGAGTGTCAAGGGTAAAACCGTCGCAGGCGAAAGCGCCTGCGCCACCGTTGTCTAGCGCCCCAGGCGCTTCAGCCACAGTTCCTTCCACTCCATGGAACTCTTGCCTGTCGCCCGCTTGAGTTCGGTCTCGAAATCTTTCGCTTCAAAGACCGTGCTCAGCTTTTCCACCTGGGCCTTTTGCACGATGAACTTCACTAGCGATTGGGCCATGACGTAGAACGGCGCCGCCACATTGGAACGGTCGTAATTAATATCCGGAGGCTCTCCCGGAACTCCGATGAACCCCACCACGGCTTCGCCCCGATCGGACGCAAGCCATCGCCGGGCATCTTGATCGACGCCGCGATTCCCGCGCCGCGCGAATATCGCCCCGTCGTAGCCACCGGCGTGTTCGCTCACGTAACTTTGGACATACGACGCCAAGCCTTCGCTGAACCACATGGGACAGTCTTCGCAGGGCGCAACTACATGAGTGGTCTCGTGCAGATAAGGCGCCGTGCGATTCTGGACCTTCTCTATAGGCAGGAAAATGGAGCGCCAGGTGGAATGCGAGATCTCCACGTGATCGCTGATGAAGTATCGGACTTTGCGATTGCCGATTCTTGAACCGCCCAGATACTCCTCAATATCCCCGATGCCGCGATTCACCAGCTTGGCGAACGCGTCCATCTGTTCCGGTGTCATGGCATCGGTGTCGAACCACAGATTCGCGCGCTCCGTGCTGATGGCGATGCCGTTGCGCGTCAAATAAGTAGCTAGTTCACGATCGTTCACCCGGGAATCCATTTGGGCTGGAGCCGGCTGGCACGTAAACCCGGCCAATATCACCAGGGTAGGGAGTGCCGCAGTCGATGTCATGGGGCCCATATAGTTGACGGAGCGATTCGGCGGTGGTTACGCTGCGCCATGAATTATGCGCGAAATTCACCGACTCCCTTACGGTCGCGGCTCGGAATGAGACAACCCGTTACCGAACCGCGACCGTGAGGGAGTCGGTGCCTTTTGGAACAACGCGCCAAAGTACTCAATATAATAGCCGCATGCTTCGATTACTCCTCGTCACCCTGTTCGGAATCGCGGCGCTCGCACAGACGCCGACCATTGACCAATCGCTTGGCATGCAATCCGTGTCGAGCGCCCGCCTCTCGCCCAATGGCCAATATGTCGCCTATAGCGTCACGCAAACCAACTGGGATGAGAACGAATTCGTCCAGCAGGTTTGGATTGCCGTGGTCGCGAGCGGGGAACGGTACCAGTTGACCAGCGGTAAGAAATCCAGTCTGAACGCGAAATGGTCGCCCGATTCCACGCGCATTGCCTTCACCTCCGATCGCGATGGCAAGCGCCAGATCTACCTGATTCACCCGCGCGGAGGCGAAGCGCAGCAGCTCACCAGCGAAGAGAACGGCGTGGATTCCATGGAGTGGGCGCCGGATGGAAACTCGATGGCGTACATTTCCACCGGTCCGGATCCCAAAGCCAAAAAGGACCGCAAGGAGAAGTACGGCGAGTTCGATGTGATTGGAGGCGACTACGCGAATGTCCGGCTATGGCTGGTGAAAATCCCCGGCTGAGATCCCGGCGGACCCCAAGCAGCGGCCTCAGGCGGAATCTCTGACGGACGGCGAAAAATTCAGCGTGGGCGATTTCGAATGGTCGCCCGATTCCAAGCACATCGCCTTCAGCGCCGCCCGCGATACCGATCTCGGTTCTTCGGGAACATCGCAAATCTATACGGTGGACGTCGCCGACAAGCTGGTAAAGCAATTGCTGAACTCGAAGGGCCCGAATTCGCGGCCGCGCTGGTCGCCGGATGGAACCCAGCTCGCCTTCGTCACCGGAAGCGGCGAGCAGTTCTTCTTCTACAAGAACACCCATCTGGCGGTGATTCCGGCGTCCGGCGGCGAGCCGCGGATCATCAGCGCGAAGTTCGACGAAAATCCAAACATCATCGATTGGGGGCCGGATGGAATCTATTTCGCTGCGTTTCTCAAATCAAATGGGCATGTGTTCCGCGTGAATCCGGAAACCTTCGCCACTGAGCGGATCAGTTCGCCCGATTCATTCTTTGTTCCCGATGCATCGTTTACGCCGGATCATCGAATGTTCGCCGCCATCGGCGCGGCGCCCAATCACTTTTCCGAAGTTTTCGTTTCGAACACCAAAGATTTCGCGCCGAAGTATCTCACCAACATGGGCGAGCAGTGGAAGAACTTCCGGCTCACCACTCGCGAAGTGATCGAGTGGAAATCCACGGACGGGACCACCATCCAGGGCGTTTTGGTGAAGCCGGCGGATTACGATGCGTCGCGAAAATATCCACTGCTGGTCGTGATTCACGGCGGACCCACCGGTTTCGACACTCCAGTGGCTGCAGCCGACCGTTATTATCCGATCGAGCGCTTTGCCGCCAAGGGCGCATTGATTCTGCGGCCGAACTATCGGGGCTCGGCCGGCTATGGGGAAGCATTCCGCTCGCTGAACGTTCGCAATCTTGGCCTAGGCGATTACCAGGATGTGATTACGGGCGTGGATTCTCTGATCGCGAAAGGCATGGTGGACAAAGACCGCGTTGGCGCCATGGGTTGGAGCCAGGGCGGCTACATTTCCGCCTTCATCACCACGTATAGCGACAGGTTCAAAGCCGTTTCGGTGGGCGCCGGCATCTCGGATTGGATGACGTACTACGTCAACACCGATATTCATCCATTCACCCGGCAATATCTGAAAGCCACGCCCTGGGAGGATCCGGCTATCTATCAAAAAACCTCGCCCATCTTTTATGTCAACAACGCCAAAACGCCGACGTTGATCCAGCACGGCGATCAGGACAAGCGCGTCCCCCCTCCGAATGCGTTCGAGCTGTATCAAGCTTTGAAGGATCGCGGGGTCCCGGTGAAGCTGATCCTGTATAAGGGCTTCGGGCATCCCATCAACAAGCCAAAGCAGCAGCGCGCCGTGATGGAGCACAACTACGAATGGTTCGCGAAATACATTTGGGGAGAAGAGCCGCAGTCCGCCACGGCGACGAAGTAAACTCAAAAGCTATGACAAATAATTCGAAGAAGGCAGCCATCGCCTGGATCCTGGCATCCGCGGCTTGTTTCGCCCAGAACCAGGCCATTGTTCTGAAGGCCGCGCGGATGTTCGATGGACATCGTATGTCGACGCCGGGCTTAGTGGTGGTGAGCGGGACGACCATTCTGGGAGTTGGCGCAGAAGCTCCGATACCTACGGGCGCGCGGGTGATCGACTTCGGGGACGCCACTCTTTCGCCGGGATTGATGGATGCGCACACGCATCTTTCGTATCCCAACACCGACGATTTCCGGCAATTCGTGCTGGATGGCCTGCAGAAAACCATCGCCGAGCGAACTTTGGCCGCCACGCCCATCCTCAAGAAGACGCTGATGGCCGGCATCACCACCGCGCGCGACGTTGGTTCCACAGACTACATCGATGTGGGCCTGCGCAACGCAGTCCGGACCGGTGTCATCCCTGGTCCGCGCATGCTGGTGGCAGTGCACGCCATCGGGGCAACGGGCGGCCACTGCGATTTCCAGGGCGGGTTCCGCTTCGATGTTTTCGGTCGGGAAGCCGGACCCGCGGACGGTGTCATCAATGGACCCGAGGAAGCGCGCAAGGCGGTTCGGATGAACGTGAAATACGGCGCCGATGTCATCAAGACTTGCGCCACCGGCGGCGTGCTATCGCTCAACGACGCGATCGATACGCCGCAACTCACGCAGGAGGAATTGAACGCGATTGTGGATGAAGCGCATGCGCTGCGCAAGAAGACGGCCGCCCACGCTCATGGAGCCGAGGGCGCCAAGCGTGCGATCCGCGCGGGTATCGATTCCATCGAGCACGGCACCTTCCTGGACGACGAAGCCCTGGACATGATGAAGGCGCGCGGCACCGTTTTGATCCCGACACTTGATGGCGACTGAGGGCGGTAAAGAGAAACTCTCGAAAGGGTTGTACCCTCCCGCTGTTGAAGCCAAAATGCGCGCGGCGATTGAAGCCATCAATCAGACCATGAAGAGAGCCATTGCAAAGGGTGTGAAGATCGGGATGGGAACCGATGCCGCGGTTTATCCGCATGGCCGGAATCCGGAAGAATTTCACAAGCTGGTGGATCTCGGCATCGCGCCCCTCGATGCGCTGCGCGCGGGCACCACCGTGGATGCGGAGCTGCTAGGCATCCAGAACACCGTCGGTACGCTCGAAGCGGGAAAGCTGGCCGATGTGGTGGTGATTCCCGGCGATCCGATTCAAAACATCCGGCAAGTGGAAAAGATTCTCTTCGTGATGAAAGAGGGAGTGATTTACCGCGATGATTCGAATCGTTAGCGGCATTTTTGGGGCTTTCCTTCTGCTTGCGGGCAGTCTGTGGGCAGAGGATGCACCGCATCGCCTGGCTGCCCGCGCGAAAGGCGACACGCCGCTGATGACGGACCTGCGCGAGCTGTGCGACGGCATCGGCGGACGGCCCACCGGTTCTGCCGCCTGCGACCGGGCTATCGAGTGGGCGGCGAAGAAATTCCGCGACATCGGCATCCAGAACGTGAGCGTGGAGCCTTATGAAGCGAAGAGCATGTGGCTTCCGGTATCGGCCGAGGCCAGCGCCGTTTCGCCCGCGGCGTTCCCCATCCGCATCGCCGCAGCGCCCATGAGCCCATCCACGAAGGGCGTACTGGAAGCCCGCATCATCGATGCCGGCGAAGGAACGCCGGAAGCGTTCGCCAAGCTGGGGGGCACAATCCGCGGCGCGATTCTGCTGATTCATTCATCCGAGATGAAGAGCTTCGACGATCTTTTCGCGGAGTATATGCGCAACTCCGTGCTGATGGATGCAGTGCGGAAACACCAGCCGGTGGCGATGCTGCTGGAGTCCACGCGGCCGCGCGGGGTTCTGTACCGCCATCCGATAACTCTCGATCTGAACTACGGCCCTGTCCCCACGGCGGTCATTTCCCGCGAGCATGCCGAGCGTCTGGCACGCCTGGCGGAGAAGGACGAAGTGCGCGTGCGCTTATCCATCACGAACAACACCGCGCCAAGCTACGAGTCGAAAAACGTGATCGCGGAAATCCGGGGACGCGAGAAGCCGGATGAAATTGTACTGGTCGGCGCGCACCTGGACTCCTGGGATTTGGGAACCGGCGCCGAAGACAACGGCGTGAACGCTGCGCTGGTGATCGATCTGGCGCGCGCGTTCCACGATCTGGGAATCGTTCCCCGGCGGACTCTTCGGTTCGCGCTGTTCACCGGCGAGGAGCAGGGCATGCTGGGCTCGGAAGCCTACGTGGCTCGGCACAAGAGTGAATTGGACAAGTTTGCCGCGGTCATGATCTTCGACACCGGATCCGGCCACTTGAGCGGCTTTTATCTCAATGGCCGCCCCGAGCTCCGGAAGCCCGTGAACGACGCGCTGGCCGCCGTGGACGGGCTGGGGGCCGACGATCAGCTGCCGGATGCGCTGGACGGCACCGACAATTTCGATTTCCTGATTTCGGGCGTTCCCAATTTAGTGGGCAATCAGGATCCGATTCCGTACCTGCCGGATTATCATGCGGAATCGGACACCGTAGATCGCGTGAATCAGCGCGAAGAAAAAACCACGGAGGCGGTGGCAGCGGTGCTGATGTGGGGCCTGGCGGAAAACCCGGAGCGTCCGGCCAAGCGTCTAACGCGGGCGCAAGTGCAGAAGCTGGTAACAGACACCAAGCTGGATGAGCAAATGAAAAGCTTCGGCCAATGGGAAGATTTCAAGGCCGGCAAACGCGGTTGGCATTGATACTACGGTCTCGGAACGGAAAGAGTGTTACCGAACCGCGACCGCAAGGGAGCGTAACGCATGCTCCTGTCGTGGTAGCGCTCCCTCGCGGTCGCGGTTCGGTTAGAAGGAGACGTCGCATTCCGAGCCGCGAGCGTGAGCGGCAGGGCCCTTAATCCCCGGTCTCTTCCAGGAAACAGCTCTCAAAAGCACGATCCAGCAGGTCATCGGTCAACTGGAACGGATGCTTCTCGAAGTGAATCATATCGATCACGTGCGAGAGAACGTCGCGCGGATGGCAGCGCCGAAACGCTTTCCCCGTACTGCGGTAATGCTTCTCAATGAAGCGGATGATGGAACTCTCTTCGTGCGGCAGGCTCTTCGCCTCGCAGAAGCTGCGGAAGATGGTGAAGAACTCTTTCTCATCCGGACTGCGCAGCAGCATCTTGTATTGAATGCGCCGCAGGAACGCTTCGTCTCCCAACTGATCCGGCCGCAGGTTGGTCGAGAAGATAAGAAACGCCTCGAACGGCACGGTCATCTTTCCGCCGGTCAGGAATTTTAGATAATCCACGCGGCGCTCCATCGGGACAATCCAGCGATTCAGCACCTCCGCGGGCGCGCACTGCTGGCGTCCAAAGTCGTCGATGAGGTAAATGCCGTTGTTGGCTTTTACTTGATACGGCGCGTCGTAAACCTTCGAGGTGGCGTTGTATTTCAGGTCCAGCATCTCGAGCGTCAGCTCGCCGCCGGTGACGATGAACGGCCTGCGGCACTTGATCCAGCGGCCGTCATAGTGGTGGTCGCAGGCCAGCACCGAGCGCTCCACGGCATCGGCCACAGGCTGGTGATAAATCGGATCGAACACCTGAATGATGGAGCCTTGCGATTCGATGGCATACGGGACAAAGATGCAGGAATCATCCAGGTCTCCCAGCGCTTCCGCCAGAAACGTCTTGCCGTTGCCGGGCTGCCCGTAAATCAGAAAAGAGTTTCCCGAACTGACGGCGGGCCCGATCTGGGAAAGCACGCGCTCCGTCATCACCATGCGCCGATAGGCATGCGCCAGCGCTTCCGGAGTCAGCCAGCCATCCGCGCGCTTCTGCAGCCGGACCATCGTGCAGTATTGATCGAGCGGCACCGGGGCCGGGCCCGTGTACTGGTTGTTCTCCATGCTTTCACGGGCGGCGCTTCGTCCCGCGTCGGTTAAGGCGAAAACGGATGTGCTGTTGCCCATCCCCATCGACTTTTTGACCTGGATGAAATGGTTCCGCTTGAAGATCTCGAGAAATCCTTCCACCAGGCTGAATTTCAGGCCCATCGCCTCCGATAGATCGCGGCCCAAGAGATCGCCGCGCGAGTAGAGCAGCTTCAAGATAAGCTGTTCTATCACCGAGCCGGACAACCCTGTATCCTCGAGGGTTTCCGGAAGCGGCGGTGCGAGAACGTTATCCTCGGTTCCTAGGACGAGGTTCTGCAGCGAAAGAGTCTCGGCCTGTTGCTGCTGAAAGTCGAGATCCACAGAAGAGGCGGTGGCCATGGTATGAATCTGATTGTGATGGCTCCGGCCACGCTGGGCAATAGGATTTTGGTCCCGATTAACTAGGTTGAATTGCTGCTCTTGGGCATCCGGAAAACCCGTGCACCCAAATGCGTCGAAGTACTAGTCCGTCACTCGCCGGGCCGTCCACTCAGCGCCAGCCAGAATCACCATGGACGCTACAAATCCCCAAAGAATGATGGTCACGGTGTATACAAACGGCCCGTATTCCAACGCCAGTTTCTGCCTAAGGTAGGGCCACGTCAGAAGATTGACGTACTTCAAGAGCTCCAGCAGAAGCCCGACTCCGATCGCGGCCGGTATGATCCGGACCGGCTGAATTTCGCAGTTCGGCAATAGCCAGTAAATGAGAAAGAGCAGGAGCATCGACAAGGGAATCGCGGCCACCTTGAAGAATTCGTTGTTCAGGGCAGTCAGCGTGGTGGAGATCAGCATCAACCCACCGCAAACCAGGATCAGCCCCAGGCCGATCAGTTGGTTTTTCAAATAACTCCGGTTCGCTTGGCAGCGCCAGATGCGATTGAGCGCCACTTCCAGAGACTCAAAGATCCCACTGGCTGTGAAAAACAGCAGGATCAACGAAATTACCTGCACTGGTCCGCGCGACGCGACTGTAACTTCGAAATTGCGCCGCAGAAAATGTCCGAAAGCATCCGGAAAGTAATCATCCAGCGTGAAGTAAATGGCATTGACCGCGGCCTTCCAGTGCAGCACATGCTGGCAAAGCGAAAGCATCACGATCAGGAACGGGAAAAACGAGAGCAGCATCCCGGCCGAGACGGAAAACGCGTATACGTGGACCTCCGTCTGCATCAGGTAGCGAGCCGCCGGAACAAGAGCCCGCCAGGCGCGCTTCAGAACGCTGTTCGATTCGGTTGGCTGCAAGACTCTATCGTAGCTTCCGCACCGGCGCCTGAAGTCTCCCTCCCCAGGCGCCGGCGCGGCTCTCCTCCCCCGGTCACAGCATTCTCGTGAGCTCGCTATAAACCCTGCTGACGTCCTTCGAAACATTCGGCAAAAACATGCCCGACACCACAGCGATGAACCCAGCGATCATCACGTAGTCAATCAGATCTTGACCATGCCGGTCACGCTTGATCCGACGGCTGACTACCGAATGCCACATTCTTTGCATTTCACTCTCTACCTAGGCATCTGTCATGCCAAGGCTGTACAGGGCGTTAAGTACAAGGGAACAAACAAAGTGGGATGCTTTGGTCGACGCCCGAGCGGGACAAGACGTCGCCTTTGTTGCGTGAAGGCATGACAAGATGTCCCGGAGAACCTTGACCGGGTACACTTGATAGCAATGTGCTTTTCAGCCGCGGCGAACTTTGTCGGCAGTGGAGTACTCGGGACCATCGGAGTCATCACGTTGACGAAGGTGAAACATAGGCGGGAGCTGCTCTTCGCGACGCTGCCCACGCTTTTTGCCGTTCATCAGTTCATCGAAGGATTCGTTTGGCTTGGGCTGGATGGGGATTTCTCGCCCGCTTTAACACACGGCATGGCTGCGGCTTTCATGCTTTACGCACAGGGACTGCTGCCATTTCTTCTGCCGCTCAGCGTGCTGCTGTTCGAGCCCAATGTCAAAAGCCGCCGGCGTATGCTGCCGTTTCTCGCGATCGGCACGGGAACAGCGCTGTACATATTATGGGCGCTAACGGCTTACTCACTGGAAGTGTACATCAAGGGCCACAGCATCGTGTATATCAATCCAGCCACAAATAATGAAACGGTCGCGGTGCTCTATGTAATCGCAACGTGCGGGTCGCTTTTCTTTTCCAAGGTTCCGGACATGGTCATCTTCGGCGCCGCGAATTTCGTGATTCTATTGACCGTCATGCTGGTCAAACGCTACGCTTTCACTTCACTATGGTGCGCCTACGCGGCTGTTGCGAGCGTGATCATCCTGGCGTACTTCTGGAAGAGCCACCGGCACAGACCGTTCCTGTACGCGCAATCGATGTGATTGGCCAGTGTCGCGCCGAGTCCTCTAACCGAACCGCGACCGCAAGGGAGCGCTACCACGACAACATCAGGATATCGTTACGCTCCCTCGCGGTCGCGGTTCGGAAAGAGGACTCGGCGTCCCTCGATGCGCCAACGTCCCCCCAATACGATCGAGATCGCCTGGCTATAGATGCGATGCTCTTCCACCAGGATCCTGGCTGACAGCGAATCCGCCGTGTCGTTTTCCAGCACCGGCACCGCGGCTTGCAGCACAATCGGACCGGCATCCAGTTGCGGGTCCACGAAATGCACCGTGCACCCGGTGATCTTCACGCCGTGCTCCAGCGCTTGCTTCTGGGCATCCAATCCTGGAAACGCGGGCAGCAGCGACGGATGAATGTTCAGAATCCGCATCGGAAAAGCCGCGCAAAATTCGGCAGTCAACAGCCGCATGAATCCGGCCAGGCACACCAGATCCACGCCGCGGTTTTTCAACTCGGCCACCAATTGCCGGTCATATTCCTCGCGCGGAACGTCTTTGGAAGGAATGCACAGCGCCGGCAATCCGCGCTCGCGTGCGATTTCGAGTCCCCGCGCCGACGCCTTGTTCGAGATCACCGCCGCGATTTCAGCTTCGATTCGGCCCGCCGCGACGCTATCCGCAATAGCTTCGAAATTCGATCCGCGTCCGGAAAGCAGGATGCCGAGCCGTTTCACCGGCCCTCACCTACATAAACCACGCGTGGACCGTTCGATTCCACCACCGAGCCGATCTCGAAGAACGGCTGCTGCACTCGCGCCAACGCGCCACGGGCTTTCGCGAGATTGCGCTTCGACACCACCAGGATCATGCCGATCCCGAGGTTGAACGTGCGCCGGTAGTCCGCCAGATCGATATTCCCGATCTCGCGCAGCTTTTCAAAGAAAGGCGGAATGGTCCAGGTGGAAACATCCACGCGCGCCGCCAGCCCCTTCGGGAGAATGCGCGGCGTGTTATCGGTGATCCCGCCGCCTGTGATATGTGCGGCGCCCTTCAGCACGCCCGCATCGATCAGCGCGCGAATCGGCTTCAGATAGCTGCGGTGCACCTTCAGCAATTCGTCGGTGAGCGCCGAATCCAGCGGCAACTTTGCGACGTCGAACAGCAACTTGCGCGCGAGCGAATAGCCGTTGGTATGAAGACCGTTCGAAGGCAGCCCGAGCAGCACATCGCCCGCGCGAATCGATTTGCCGGTGAGCATGGCGTTCCGCTCCACCGCGCCCACGATGAACCCGGCCAGATCGTATTCGCCGCCTTTGTATAAACCCGGCATCTCCGCGGTTTCGCCGCCGATCAGCGCGCAGCCGTTGTTGCGGCAGCCGCGCGCCACGCCTTCAATCACCTGCCCTGCGACGCCGGCGTCCAGTTTTCCGACCGCGAAATAGTCCAGAAAGAATAGCGGGACCGCCCCTTGCACCGCAATGTCGTTCACGCAGTGGTTCACCAGGTCTTCGCCGATGGTGTTGTGCCGGCCGCTCAGGAAAGCGATCTTCAACTTGGTGCCCACGCCATCGGCGGAGCTGATCAAAACCGGCCGCTTCCAGCCCGCCAGCAAGTATCCGCCGCCAAAACTTCCGATGTCGGTTAAAACCTGGCGGCTGAAGGTGCCGCGCGCATGTTTGCGGATAAACGAGACAGCCCGGTCCGCTTCGTCGATGTTGACGCCGGCATCCTTGTAACCAATTTGTTTTTTCAACGCCATTTCACTCTACAATTGTTGGGAGAACTACCATAATAAGCGATTGCCTATGAAGCGACTTCCTCTCATGCTTTCAGTGATCGCGGGTGCGATATTCGCGGCGCCTCCTCCTGGTGCCATCGCGATACGCAACGCACGCGTGATTCCGGTGAGTGGTCCGGTGATTCCAAAGGGCACGGTGGTCTTGCGCGACGGATTGATCGAGGCCGTCGGCGCGGATGTCACGCCGCCCGCCGACGCCTGGATCATCGAAGGCGAGGGGCTGACCGTGTATCCCGGCCTGATCGATGCCCTCAGCACTTTCGGACTTCCGGACGCGGCGCCCGCACCTTCCGGAGCCGGCGCCCGTGGAGCAGCGCAGCAACCGGCCACTCCCGCGCAACCTGCCGCGCCCGCTGCTCCGCCCGCCAAGGGACCGGAGGATCGTCCCATTCACCACCAGTTGGCTGAAGGCGGCGGATCTGGTGAAGCCGACGGATCAGCGACTGGAATCGGTACGCGCGGAAGGATTCACCACCGCGGTCACGTTTCCCAACAAGGGAATTTTCGCCGGTCAGGGAGCGGTGGTGGATCTTGCCGGAGAGACAGCCGGTGAGATGGTGGTCTCGGCCAATGCCGGACAATACGTCACTTTCACCACGACACCGGGTTTCGGCGGCGGCTTTCCCAATTCGCTGATGGGCGTGATGGCCTATATTCGCCAGGTCTATCTGGATGCCGATCATTACAAGCAAGCCAAGCAGTTCTATGCCACTCACTCGCGCGGCACGCCGCGTCCTGAATACGACCGCGCGCTCGAAGGCGTGCTGGAATCGCCTCGAGTGCTGTTCCCCGCCACGCGCCGTGTGGATGTCGATCGTCTGGTGCGCTTCGCTAACGAACTGCACGTGGAAGCGTTGCTCTACGGTCTTCCGGAGGGTTATCGATCCGCGGATCTGCTGAAGAATTCCACCGCGACCGTGCTGGTCAACTTGAAGTGGCCGGAGAAGGCCAAGGATTCGGATCCTGACGAGCCCGACAGCATGCGCGCGCTGCAGACTCGCGATCACGCGCCATCCACTCCGGCCGTGCTGGTGAGAAGCGGCGTCCGGTTCGCGCTTTATTCCGGCGGGATCGAGAAGCGCGCCGATCTGTTCAAAGCCGTGAAACGCGCCATCGATGCCGGCCTCACTCCCGAAGACGCCCTGCGCGCCATGACGCTCACGCCGGCCGAAATTTATGGCGTAGCGGATCGGCTGGGCAGCATCGAAAAAGGCAAGATCGCGAACCTGGTGGTCACCAAAGGCGACCTGTTCGTGGATAAGACTGAAGTGAAGTACGTGTTCGTGGATGGCGTAAAGTTTGAACCGGTGGACGAGCCGCCTCCGCGAAACCGGGAGCGCCCGAGGCTTCGAGCCCTGGAGAAAACCAATGAAGCTCATACTGCTGGCTGGTGGATTTGCGGCAGCTCTCGCGGCTGCCACTCCACCCATCGTCATTCAAAATGCCACCGTCCTGACGGTCACCAAAGGCACGTTCAATGGATCGGTCCTGATTCGCGACGGAAAAATCGCCGAGGTGGGCGAGAAGGTGACGGTCCCCGCGGATGCCAAAGTGATCGATGCTTCCGGACAATTCGTGATGCCCGGCATCATCGATTGCCATTCGCACATCGCCGCCGACAGCATCAACGAAGGCAGCGTTTCGGTTTCGTCCATGGTGGGAATCGAGGACGTGCTGAATCCGGATGACATCGCCATTTACCGTGCGCTGGCGGGCGGCGTCACCACGGCCAACATCCTGCATGGCAGCGCGAACTCCATCGGCGGAAAATGTACGGTGATCAAGCTGCGCTGGGGCAAAGACGCGCACGACATGATCTTCCAGGGAGCGATGCCCGGCATCAAGTTCGCGCTGGGCGAGAATCCCAAGCGCGCCGGAAATCCCACCGGCCAGCGCATCGGCGCAGGCAACGTGCAAGGGCGCTATCCGGCCACGCGCATGGGCGTGGAGGACGTGATTCGCGAGGCTTTCAACGAGGCCAAGGCGTATCAGCAATCGTGGAAGGATTACAACGAGAAAGTCGCTCGCGGCGAACAAGCCGTCGCGCCTCGCCGCGATCTCAAACTCGAACCGCTGGTGGAAGTGCTGGAAGGCAAGCGCCTGGTGCACTCGCATTGCTATCGAGCCGACGAGATCCTGATGCTGCTGCGCGTCGCCGACGATTACGGCTTCAAGATCCGAACTCTGCAGCACGTGCTGGAAGGCTACAAAGTGGCCAAGGAGATCGCCGCGCACGGCGCCGGCGCATCCACATTCAGCGACTGGTGGGCGTACAAGCTGGAAGCGTTCGACGCCATCCCTTACAACGCGGCCATCATGGTGCGCAAAGGCGTCCTGGTTTCGCTCAATAGCGACTCCGACGAACTGATGCGCCACTTGAACGACGAAGCCGCGAAGACCATGAAGTATGGCGGCCTGACCGAAACCGAGGCGCTGTCGCTGATCACCATCAATCCGGCCAAACAACTCATGATCGACAATCGAGTCGGCTCCATCGAAGTGGGCAAGGACGCCGACCTCGCCATCTTCGACAAACATCCGCTGTCCAACTACGCGAAAGTGGAAAAGGTGTTCATCGACGGCCAGCTTTATTTCGATCGCGCGAGCGATCTGGCGGAGCGTACCGAGCGCGAGACGGAGAAGAAAAAGTTGATGGACAAGGAGAAAGAGGAACAGAAGAAGAATGCGCCAGCCGGGCGCGGGAGGCCGGCAGCATGAAAGCGCTTTTGCTTGCCTTATTGCTTACTATTCCGCTCGCAGCGGCTGACGACGATAGTTTCCTGATCCGCGGCGCCACCGTGCATCCGGTTGCGAGCGCGGAAATTCAGAACGGTTCCGTGCTGGTGCAGAACGGAAAGATCGTGGGCGTGGGCCGCAATCTCACCGCGCCCAAAGGGACGCGCGTCATCGAAGGCAAGGGACTGCATGTTTATCCGGGCATGATCGACTCGGCAACCGAAATGGGACTCTCCGAGATCAGCTCCATCCGCGAGAGCGTGGACGTGGGCGAGATCGGTAAATTCGATCCGCAGCTACGCGCGGAAATCGCCATCAATCCTTCCAGCGAGCATATCCCGGTGACTCGCGCCAACGGCATCACCACCGTGATCGCGATGCCCATGAGCGCTGGAGGCGGAGGCGGATTCGGCCGCGGCGGAGGCGGCAGCATCATCACCGGCCAGGCCGCGCTGGTTCATCTCGACGGATGGACCTGGGAAGAGATGGAAATCAAGAAGTCGGCTGGCATGGGCATGCGCTTTCCGATTATTCCGGCCATCAACCCGCGCTTCGCCGGGCTCGATCTTCCTGGCGCCAAGACATTCGCCGATGGGAAAAAGGACTATGAGACCGAACTGCGCGAGTTGAAGGAATTCTTCGAAAATGCGCGCCGCTATCAGAAAGCAAAAGCCGCCAAGGAAAAAGGCTTCCAGACGGACTTGAAATACGAAGCCATGCTGCCGGTGCTGGAAGGCAAAGAGCCGTTGATCGTGATGGCTTCGCGGGAGCGCGCCATCCGCGACGCCGTCCAGTTCTCCGATCAGCAAAAAGTGAAGGTGATCATCGCCGATCCGCAGGAGCTCGGCAAGATGGGCAGCGAGTTGAAGAGCCGCAACATCCCGGCCATCCTGGGACCCACGCTGGCTCTGCCGCTGCACGAAGACGATCCCTACGATGCCGCCTACACGCTGCCCGATCAGTTCTACAAAGCGGGCGTGAAGTTTGCGTTCGGAAGCTTCGACAACCAGTTCGCACGCAATCTTCCCTATCAGGCCGCCACCGCCGTAGCTTTCGGATTGCCCGTCGATGAGGCAGTCAAAGCTGTGACACTGAACGCCGCCCAGATCTGGGGCGTAGCCGACCGCATCGGCTCCATCGAAGAAGGGAAATCGGCCGACCTGATGATCACTGACGGCGATCCGCTGGAGGCGAAGACGCACGTTACGCAGCTCTACATCAAAGGCAAAACCGTGGACCTGGACAACCGGCACAAGCGGCTGTACGAAAAATATTTGAACCGGCCGTAGTTTAGGAACCGAAGAACCGGCTAACTGAAGAACCGAAGAACGGTTTTTAGTCGATGAATCCGCGCCAGGTCTTGCCCTTGCCGTCGCGTAGCACGATTCCGGAACTGTCCGTGACTCCGCTGATGGTGTGGCCGTTGGGATCGCGGAAGGTATAACGCACGGATTCATCCGCAGTGGTCTCCGCTGAGCCGCGCCAGATATTTCCAAACTCGTCGCGCAACCGAAGGTGATCGCCGTGCCCGAATCCGTACAAACGCGTAGTGGAGGCCTCTTCTTCAAAGCTAAAGAACCCACCGGGGATCTTGCTGTGAGTTTTCTTTCGCTTGAAAATGCCTCTGTAAATCATGCCATCACAATTATGGAGCGGAAGCCGAAGCGTTGGGATAGGGTGATGCCATTAGGATGGTGCACGCCACTTACCTAGCTCGAACAACCAAATGCCGGGGCCGTCACCCCGAGTTGGTAGTGTATCAGTTTGAATTTTGGGTGGGTTCGAGGCGGCGCGGAAAACCGTTGCGAAATATTCTAATTCCAATCAGGACAAGCGGTAGGGAGAAGGCCACCATGGCCACAACACCAATCGAGAAACCCTCTTTAACGCGTTCCTCCACTGCAAGAGAAAAGAACTCTAGCCCGAACCCAATAAATACCAGGCCGAACATCCAAGCGGCGATCCTCTGAACAAGCGTTGGATGGGCAGATCCCCTCCAAAAGAAGACATCAGCAAGCCGCCCGTTGCGCACGGTATCTGGGAAAACAATATTGCGCTGGCGGCCGCGAGTATCATCGACGAACTTGTCCGGGTTTCGACGGTGGCCCATCAGTCGTTGACACTCATGGGATAATCCTATCATGCCTAGCCGTTCAAGCAAGCCACGAGATCACGACTTCATGACCATCGGGCGTCGCGTAGTGGAGCAGGCCATCGGCGAGAAGCTGGACGGCACACCACTGGACGACCAGAACGCGGGGAAGAACCCGGCTGCCGTAGCGCTTGGGAAGCTCGGAGGCGCTAAGGGCGGTGCAGCGCGGGCGGCGGCGTTATCCCCTGCAAAGCGCAAAGCGATTGCTAAGAAGGCGGCTCGGGCGCGTTGGAAGAGCTAGGCTTATGAGGTCATGGTACCAGCCAATTCTCAACAACAACTTCCGGAATAGCATTCCTGATAACTTCCATCCGATCCGTCGTCAAGAGCGTTAGGTTGTGCTTAAGAGCCGTGGAGAATATCCACACGTCGTTAATATCAACACCGTGAGCCACCAGATGCGCTTCGGTGCGGACCTTGCCGGTTGATGGTGGGACGTTCTTCCATATCCTACTGACGACTTCGGCATAATACGTTCTCGACATTTCATCGATCCCTAGAACCAACGAGTTCTCACTGGGTCCGTACATGAAAGCTTCGCGAAGAAACTTGTTAAACCTCTTTATTACTTCAGGATCGCGGTCCGTGATCTTGTAGCTCGCCTCTATTTCACCCAAGCTGATTGCGGAGATCCAAAATAACGTTTCTGGCGGCGCTACCTCTAATCGACTTTTGAATGTAGCGTCGATGTCGAACTGGGCGCTTACGTGATTCGTGTCGAGCAAGTATCCTGGCACTGTGACTTGTCAGCCCATCCTGCTGAGTAGTTCGTTCGCTGTTATCCCGCCATAATTTGGTGCCAGAAAGCGCGATAACGAAAACGCGAAGTCACAGTCCTTAGGTATATATTCACCAAAGTGGTGGCGTGTTCGCCTTTTGTGGCCACGGAAGAACTCTAGTAATTCCCTTTCAACGCGGGGTGGTAATCTGTATCCATCCAAAACGACAGCATCGATCTCTTTAAGCAAACGTTCTGGGCCATCGTGTTCCGCGCTGTCGTCGAATAATCCCCGTATAGAAACTTGATACCGCGTCACCAGTTCGCGAAGCCGGATTCGTTGGGCATCATTTAGAACAGGCATGGGAATGTCACGTATCGTCTCAATGGTGATATCAGTCTTGCCTTCCCTCGTAGCGACAAACGCATTCGCGAGCGGGGAGTTTAATATTGCCGACAAGACCACTTCGTCGTAAGGGCCGCCCTCTTTGGGCCACACTGCGGTATAGGTTTGGAAACAGGTTAGCCCTTCCCTGTCTGGAAAAGCAGCAAGCTTCCAGTGCCCACGTGATCTAGCAGACTTTCCAAAAATAACCTTCGATCTCTGCCAGGGCAACGACCATGCATTTGTAGCGCGGTCTTCTGGGCGGATACTGAGAAACTTTACCGAAGGCACCTCGAAGACGGAGAACTTTGTTCTCGAAGCCACGCCAGGAATCAAGCCTGATCCAGGGCTGTCTTGTTCGTAGTCCTTACGGGTACCCGTCTCCTGACCGTCTTCTACCATCGGCTTCTTCCACCGTATCCCGCGACTGATGTTGTCTATAAAGTGGTCGAGCTTCTTCTGTCCTTCGAGGGCCTGCCATACGCTTTGAAGTTCAGGTACGAGCAGTGTGGCTCTAGCTTGTAATGGCGTGAGGGTCGCACAAGATTCAGAGTTAACGTCGTGCCGCTGATCAAAGTTCTTCCATGATTCTGCATCATCATTGACCTTACGAACGACAACGTGGGTAGCATTGTGGGGTATTGGCTCACTAGCAATCAACAGCACAGGCTCTGCATCCGCTTCGAAAGCCCTATCTGGGAGTATTGTTAATTCCAATCTAGCGAATCTTTTTGAAAGCGCTTCACGGATGGGACCGTAGACCTGGCCATCCACAAACAACCTCGGAAGCACAATTCCCAAGACTCCATTTTGGTGTAGATCGTTAAGTATTCTGGCAATCAATTCTGCTGGCTTCAATACATACGACAATTTGTATCTTTTGCGCTGGTCTTCGGTGAATTCTTCCCATGGCGGGTTGCACAATACCACGCCAGAACGTTGTAGATGTGCGGCCATGGTTCCATCCAAGAAGACATCCCCAGGTTGGATGTCCCACCCATTTCCTCTCTGAGGAAAATCGGCGAGTGTTAGCACGAGTTTGCTAACTTCTACACCAAACGACTCCTGTTCCGTTCCGGCTAGATGCTTGACGAAGTAAGAATGCCTTTCCTTAGGCGTCATACCAAAGAGTTGTTGACGTAGACGCCCCATTGATCCGATCAGGAAACCCGCGCTTCCGCAGCACGGCTCGAATACAATCATTGACTCATCGCCACTAATTGAGAAGGGGATTTTTTCGACGATGTATCTGACCACAGAGCGTGGGGTGAGATGGATGCCAAGTTGCTTCCGCGTATTTTTGTTCACTAGGAACTTGAGCCATAGTTCCGACAATACATCTACCGAAAGATTTCTAAAATCAAGATTGGTCCATATTATCTTGGCGGCTACAGCCCTTGAATGGTTATTTAGGAGTCGTGGTGTCGGCTCTCTGTAGTAACTGGCAACAGCATTTATCGGAGCGTCTGGATCTGGACCGAGATTGATGAACCCAGGGACGTGCCTGTCAGAAAAGACCTTGGCCGTTAGAAGCCAAAACACCAACTTGAACAAGGTCTCTGGACTAGGATCTCTGCCCGCTGTCTCTTTGTAGGCATCCTGAGTGGCACGCAAAGCTTCTTGCAGAAGCGGGCCCAGTTTGGCTTGAATTTGGCTTTCCAACTCCGGCAACAGTCCATCAAATAGCCCAGGCTGATGTAGCCATGAAAATTTTCGGATGTTTTTTGCCCGGAGGAAGTTATCCGGTCGCCAATCTTGGGCACGATCAACAAAGAGTTGCTGGACTTCTGCAGCCTGATGCGTTCCAATAAGAAAGTGTTCGCGCTCGGTGCGCGACACGGCCCACTCTCGAATCTGGGAACCGTTGAGTTCAAGTAGGAACGGCGCCCCTAAAGAGCGGAAGGAGTTTACCAGTTGCCGTCCCGTCAGTCCATTGCCAATAGCTACGGCAATTAACGCCGAATCGTATGAAACCGGTGTCTGCCCAAATGCTACCGCTGAGGCCCTGCGCTCTACATTCGTTGGCGTGAACCAATCACGGAAGGCGTAGTTCTCCTGGAGTAGCGCGTTCGAGTACCCCAAATCACGGAGCCGAGAGATTATATCGGCGGCCAAATCGGTCGCTGTCGTGTCCGTGGTCAAACACAAACATATCACACAACCCTGTAAAAACAAAAGGGTTATCGTAAGTTGTTCAAAGGTCAGCAGTTAGCCGAAAAGCAACGCATCCTAACTACTGCTTCGCCTTTCATTCGCCAACAGGAGATATCACCATTCAAAACTTCTAAAAAATTGCTTTTGCATACTCGTTCAAGTATAGTAGTCAGTATGAATCGCCTTGACTCCGCCAGCCGCGCTCGAATCATAACCGCCCTAGTTGAAGGTTGCAGCCTTCGCTCCACCAGCCGCATGACTGGTGTAGCGATTAACACGGTCGTCAAGCTCGCTATCGACGCGGGCGCGGCGTGCTCTGAGTATCAGGATCGAGTCATGCGAAATCTGAATTGCGAGCGGGTACAGATCGACGAAATTTGGAGTTTTTGCTATGCCAAGGCGAAGAACGTTACGCCGGAGATTCGCGAAAAGAATCCGTACGCCGGAGACACATGGACGTTCACCGCTATCGACGCGGAAAGCAAACTGATTCCGTGCTGGTTCATTGGACCGCGCGACATGACCAGCGCGAGAATCTTTGTGAACGATCTCGCCGAACGACTGGATAACAGAATTCAACTCACGAGCGACGGCCTGGGTGTCTACCCACAAGCTGTTAAATCGCGCTTTCGGGAACGAAATCGACTACGCGCAATTGGTGAAAATTTACAGCGACACTGTAGAAGGCCAGAAGCGTTACAGCCCCGCTGAATGCGTCGGCTGCGAGAAGCACGCGATAGTCGGTAACCCCGATCCCGATCACATCAGCACGAGCTATGTGGAAAGAGCGAACCTCTCAATGCGGATGGGTATGCGCCGCTTCACCAGATTGACGAACGCGTTCTCCAAGAAGATCGAGAATCACGCCGCGGGTGTTGCGCTGTACTTCATGTTTTACAACTTCGCCAGAGTCCACAAGACGCTTCGTTGCTCACCGGCGATGGCCGCTGGAGTGGACAATCGCCTATGGGAAATTAGAGACATCGTGGACATGATTGCGGCTCATGAAAATTCAAACTGATACACTACCCCCGAGTTTGTAAGATGTAATACTGACAAACAGTGAGAGTAGTGATCCAACGCGTAAAAGAGGCGCACGTCGATGTAGCGGGTGCAACGGTGGGAGCCATCCAGACCGGCTTACTGGTGCTGGTAGGTGTAACTTCCACGGACAACCGCGAAGACGCCGAGTATCTGGCGGATAAGATCGTGCAACTTCGCATTTTTCCGGATGACCTGAAACGCATGAATCGGGGTATCCTCGAAGCGGGCGGCCAATTGTTGGTCATTTCGCAATTTACTTTGTACGGGGATTGTAGAAAGGGACGGCGCCCAAGTTTCGACGCCGCTGCTCCACCGGAACAGGCGAAAACCTTGTACGATTACTTTGTGGAACGGTTACGATTGAGTAACACCTTAGTCGAAACCGGCGTCTTTCAGGCTGAGATGGACGTCTACCTGGTAAATGACGGTCCAGTGACCTTTGTCCTGGATTCGAATAAGAGTAGTTGAATCGGCAAGAGTAAGCCTGGATTTTGCGCAATAGGAGCCATGATGCCCCGCACAGCAAAAGGAATCAAAGATATCTCCCTCTTAGCCGCTGCTTTAGAAGGACTGGAATTGCAGAAGCGGCGGCTGGACGACCAGATTCAAGAGGTACGTTCGCTCTTAGGCAAAGGTACCGGTAGGCGGGGCCGTCCGCCTGGTTCGAGCTCGAAACGCGGCCCTGGCCGCATGAGCGCGGCAGCTCGCAAGCGGATCGCTGCCGCTCAGAAACGCCGTTGGGCAGAGTACCGCAAGTCGGCTGGAAAAGCCGATTAGTTCGAATGAAACTGCTGAAATGATTTCGCCCACTGGTCTTCGCCGACTAACTAAGTCGCCGTGAGTATCGAATCGAATCGGCAACCCGTCCACACTGTGTATGGCGGCGCTCATCTATTCAAGGCGGAAGTTTCCCCGGCGCTCGGTTCAAAAGCGCTGGATTCCATGCGCACCTACGCGCCTGACGCAGAAACTTTCGCGGAATGCATCGGACTGCGCGGCAGCCACGAACTGATCGCGACCGTCTATCAGCGCACCATCGCCAAGCTCGAGCGCGAACCCGTGGAGGATTACCGGATCGACTTCGAGGACGGCTACGGCATCCGGTCAAATGAGGAAGAAGACGCACACGCCGTATCCACTGCGCGCGCAGTAGCGGCCGGAGTCCGCCAACCGCAATTTCCGCCTTTCGCCGGAATCCGCATCAAGCCCTTAACGGAGTTATCGCGGGCGCGCGGTATCCGGACTCTCAAGCTTTTCCTGGAAGCTCTGGCATCGGAGAGCGGCATCCCGGCGAACTTCGCCGTAACGCTACCCAAAGTTACCGTGCCGCAGCAAGTCGCCGAACTGGTGCGGTTACTGCAACCATTCCCATCGGTAAGTATCGAGTTGATGATCGAGACGCCGCAATCCATCATCGACGCTTCCGGACAATTTGCGATCCCAAAACTTCTGGACGCCGCGGAAGGGCGCTGCCGCGGCTTGCACTTTGGCGCGTACGATTACACGGCCAGTTGCGATATCACGGCCGAGCATCAGAGCTTGACGCATCCGGCCTGCGATTTCGCCAGGCATGTGATGCAAGTATCCAGCGCCGGCCGTGGCGTGATGCTCTCCGATGGCGCAACCAACATCCTGCCTATCTCGAAGGATCGCGCGGTGGTGGAGCGCGCTCTGCGCCTTCACTTCGAGCAGGTGCAGCGATCGCTAAAGCACGGCTTTTACCAAGGCTGGGATTTGCATCCGGCACAGCTTCCCACCCGCTACGCCGCCGTGTATGCGTTCTTCCTGGAGGGTTTCGCTGCAGCAGCAACCCGGCTGCGAAATTTTGTGGATCAAGCGGCGCAAGCCACTCGAGTGGGCGAAGTTTTCGACGATGCCGCCACCGCCGAGGCTTGCTGAATTTCTTCCAGCGGGGAATCAACTGCGGCGCATTCACCGAACAGGAAGCCGCTGCCGCCGGGCTGAAAAGCACCGGCTCCCTGACGGTCGCGGTTCGGTAACGCCAGGATGCCGCACTCCGCAGTGTGCCACATGCCGCCCGTGCGCCGCATTCTGAGCCGCGACCGTAAGGGAGTCGGTGATTTTTCCGCTACCCTCCAGCTCGTGAAATGGCCAGGTAAAGCATCCCAAACGCGAGCACGGTCACGCCTATGCTAACTCCAGCTAAAGCGCGCAGCAGGGGTTCTTTCCACATCATTCGCGCGCGCGGCGTGCTGGCTAGAAATCCCGCGACAAAGCCTCCTGCCAGTCCCCCAATGTGCGCCCAGAAATCCACGCCCGGGATAAAGCTCAGCACTAAGCCATAAATCACCCAGCGCATGTATAGCGCTTTTACTGCTGATCCCAGAGAGGACTTGTCCGTGACGCCAAACGCGAGCATGGCGCCGATCAAGCCGAAAATTCCCGCCGAGGAACCAACCGAGTAATGCATCCCGAGATGGGAACTGGTCCAGAAGCCGGTGATGGTGGACACGAAGTAAAACACGATCAGCCGGCTGGTGCCGTAGATCTGCTCCACTTCCGCCCCAAGATCGAACAGCACCCACGAATTCATGAGGATGTGCATGATGCCGCCATGCAGGAATCCGGCGGTAATAAAGCGCCACCATTCTCCTTCCAACATCGGCGCCGGAACGCTTTGCCCAAACTGCAGGAGTCCCGAATGCGGACTCAGGGACTGAGCCAGGAACAGCCCGGTGTTAATCACCAGAATCAAGATCGTAGTAAAGCGCGCCTGCGGGATCAATCCGCCGAGGATCTCGCCCGGAGCCCGTCGATCCACGGCGCGCGCGCCAAGCTGCGCGTCGCAGTAGGGACATACTTTGTCGCTGGTAGTTACAAACGCCCGGCAATTCGGGCACATCCTTCTTTTATCCACTGACCGCTATTGTACCGTCAGAGTCGCGGATTGAGACACTCCTCCGGCAGACGCGGTGATGCTGGCGGTCTGCGAAGCGGAAAGCGTGGGCGTCGCGATGGTGAAGGTCGCCACCGTCTGTCCGCTCGTCACCACCAAATAGGCAGGAATCTGCGCGACAAACGGATTGTCCGTAGTAAGATTCACCACGAGACCGCCGGTTGGCGCCGGCGCCGAAATGGTTACGGTTCCGATGGATGTATTTCCGCCCTGCACCGCCAGCGGATTCAACGTGAGGCTCACCGGTGTAGGCAGCCCTGCCGGATAAATCGTCAGTGTCGCGGACTGAGACGCGTTTCCGTATGTTCCGGTAATCACGATCATCAGCGGCGCAATCGCGTTGCTGGTGGAAATCGTAAAAGACGCCGAGAGCTGACCCGCGGGCACGATTACCGACGCCGGTACCGACGCGGTTTTGGAATCGCTGGATTCCAGCGTTACCTTCGCGGCCGTTGTCGGCGCCTGAGCCAACGAAATTGTGCCAGTGGCTGACGTCCCGCCCACCACCGCCGCCGGCGATACCGTGATGTTCAAAGCTGGATTTACGATCAACGTCGCCGTGCTGGTGGAACCAGCGAACGTGGCGGTGATGGTGGCCGATTGTTGCGCGCTCACTCCAGCCGTGGTGATGTTGATGGACGCCGAGGATTGTCCAAAAGAAAGCGGAACAGTTGCCGGTACCTGAACCACGGTGGGATTGCTGCTGGTGAGATTCACTGTGGCTCCGCCCAGCCCGACGTTGTTGCTCAGCGACAACGTACCTGTGACGCTCACGCCCCCCTGGATCGCCGCGACACCGAGTGTAAGCCCAGTCAACTGCGGCGTGTTGACGGGATAAATCACAACAGAAGCACTCTGGGAGAAGGTTCCAGATCTTGCCGTCACGGTCACGGTGTTGTTCGAGAGAGAACTGGTGTGAACGGTAAATGTCCCCGCAGTCAGTCCTTGCGGGATCAGTACCGAGAGCGGCGTAGTGACGCCCAGCGAGCTGTTGGCAAGAGAGACATTGTATCCGGCGAATCGTGCGCGCGCGTTCAGCGAAACAGTGCCACTAATATCGCTGCCCGCGATGATGGAAGGCGGCGTGAGCGTCAACGCGCTCAGGTGAACAGCGCTATCGGGAATACTGCCCATGTTGAATGTGACAGTGTTCGAAAGAACATCCCCAGCCGCGATCGCTAATGAAATGACGCCCGCGCCATCTGCCTCGGGCGGAAGCAGAAGGTTGATTTGATCCAGCCCGAAGAAACCAGGAGCCGAGCCTGCGTACTCCACGTCATAAGAGGTGCCAGAGCTGTCCTGCGCCTGCACTTGGATAGCGACATTGGTCTCATCGGGATTCTGCGACGGATTTCCGGCATACCGCAGCCCCGTGGCGAATACCGCCAGGCGCGTGCGCTTGTCCGTGCCGGTATTCTGCGGCGTCTCAACTAGAAATGGCGGACCGGTAAAAGTGGTGGCGTTGAGAATGGCGCCCGGCCCCGAACCGGTGGCATCCGCGGAGAACAAACCGGGTGCGACGATTCCCACTTGCATGGTGGTTTGGATTTGCGACGGTTGAACCACAACCTGCGCGGTTCCGAGCACGGTCCCCGCCGGCACCAGGAAGTTGATCTGCCCTGCGGATACATAAAGCAGCGACGCCGCAGTCCCATTGATCTGCACGGTCACACCGGCTAACTGAGTGGGAAGTTGGTGGTTGGAGTCCAGTTGCGCAGTAGCCGTGGAATTTGCGAGCCGCGTCCCGAAAATTGTCGCTAGCGAGTTGGGCGCCACAAGCGGCCGATAACTAGCCGCCGAAACGATAGTCTGCGCGCTCGCTTCGAAGCACAGGCCCAGAAATACGAGCAGTGTTACCGAACCGCGACCGTAAGGGAGTCGGTGCAGTGTGCGCACACCTTGTAGACGCACACGCCAGCCCAATAGACGAATCTTATTTGCCAATACAGAAGGTCGAAAAAATACGATTCAGGATATCGTCCGCGGTGGTCGCTCCGGTGATGGCATCGATCGGACGAAGCGCCGCGTAAAGATCCAGCAACAACATCTCATGCGGGATTCCGAATCCTACGCGCTTTCGACGCTTGCTCCAGCGCTTCGATGCTTTCGCGCAGCAACTGCTGGTGCCGGATGCTGGTGATGAATCCGGATTCCTGCTCCCGCGCGCCGGCCGGGCGCGATTTTTTCCCGCAAGAGCTCGATCCCTTCGCCCGTAACCGCCGAAACGGTGACCAACTCCTCGGCAAGCTGCGCCACGCGCGGCAGATCGGATTTATTGCCCACTAGAATGTAGCGACCCTGCTGCTTCGCGCGCTCGATCAGTGCCAAATCGCCCGGCTCGATGCTTGCGGCTAGGTCCACCACAACAAGCGTCAGATCGGCATCGGCCATGGCTTGATAACTTCGCTCAATCCCCAGCGTCTCTACCAGATCCTCCCCCGCGCGAATGCCGGCGGTGTCGACGAACTTGATGGGGATGCCATCGATAGCGGCAACTTCAGACACCAGATCGCGCGTAGTGCCGGGTATCGCGGTAACGATGGCGCGATCCTGTTCTAATAGCCGATTGAACAGGCTGCTTTTGCCGACGTTGGGCCGGCCGACGATGGCCAGCGTGATTCCGGAATGAACCAGCTTGCCGTAATCGAACGTGGCGGCCAAATCCCGAAGCGCTTTTTCGATCGGCTGCAGTCGGCGCAGGATCTCCTCAGCGGGCGCGACGCTGATGTCATCTTCCGCGAAATCGATGCCGGCTTCGAGCAGCGCGATCAGTTCCAGTAATTGCTCCTTGGCCGGACGCAGGCGCTGCGAAACCGAGCCTTCCAGCTGCCGCACCGCGACGCGCGCCTGATACAGCGTGGTGGAGTCAATCAGATCTCGGACAGCTTCCGCTTGTAGCAAATCGATTCTTCCATTGAAGAATGCCCGCAGCGTAAACTCGCCCGGCTCAGCCAACCTGGCGCCCGCGCGCACTGCCCGTTCAAGAGCGAATCGAAGAACCACGGGCGATCCGTGGCAGGAGATTTCAATCAGATCTTCCGCGGTGTAGGAGCGTGGCGCGGCAAAGTACGTAGCGACTACCTGATCGACGACGTTGCCTTCGCCATCGACCAGCTCGGCCAGCACAGCAGTCCAGGGCTTCCACTCAGGATCACCACGAAAACGCAGAATCTTAGCAGCGATGGCGCGCGCATCGCCGCCAGAAAGCCGCACCATCCCGATGCCAGACCGCCCTGGCGGGGTGGAGATTGCGACGATCGTGTCGCGCGTTTGCAATGCCTACGGGCGACGTCCGCCGCCACCGCCACGTCGCGGAGGACCACCGTGCCTACCGCCGGGCCTTCCTCCTCCGCCCGGCCGCCTGTCTCGATCTCGAGGACCATCGCGCGGCGGCATGGGCCGGGGCGGACGGATCGGCTCCGGCAATGGCATCCCCACCGGCAGCACCACAACTTGCCGGAACGGGCCGGTCCCGGTGCTTTCGCTCCGGATATCCGTTTCGTTGCGCAGGCTCAAGTGGATGATGCGCCGCTCGCGGCTGTTCATCGGGTTGAAGTGGAACGGCCGGCGCGTCTGCTTCACTTTTTCGGCGGCGGTGACGGCGCTCAAGCGCAGCTCCTCAATCCGCAGCATCCGGTAATCGTTGGCATCGAAGCACAGCAGCGAATGGTGCTCGGCCGGCATGCGAAGCGCTTCCATGGTGAGAAATTCCACGGCCAGCATCAATTCCGCTTTGTTCGCCAGCAGCGCATCCACCTCGGGACCGGTGAACTTGACCAACAAATCGGGATCTTCCAAATCCGGATGCAGATGTTGGCCTTCCAGAATTTCGTATTCGACGTCCAGGTCAAGATGATCGAACACCATATCCAGAAATTCTTCGATGCTGGGCCCCGTCAGATCGACGGTGTACTTCTTTTCGTCCACGTTGCTCAACCCCTAGATTTCTTCTTCGCAGCAATCTTGGGCAATTCCACCGGCGGCGGCGTGGGCATGCTTTTATTCACCAGCCACTGCTGCAAAATTCCCACCAAATTACTGGTCAACCAGTATAACACCAGCCCGCTGGACATATTGTAGAAAAAGAATCCGAACATCAAGGGCATGAACTGCATCATCTTGGCCTGGCTCGGATCCACGCTGGGATTGGGCGTCATCTTTTGCTGGATGAACTGCGTGATCACCATCACGATGGGCAAAACGTGAATCGCCAGTTGCTCGGGCTGCGAAAGATCCGTCACCCACAACCAATGCGCGCCGCGCAACTCGATGGTGACGCTCAGAACTTTGTAGAACCCGTAAAGAATCGGAATCTGGATGAACATCGGGAGGCAGCCGCTCATCGGATTCGCGCCTTCCCGTTTGTACAGCTCCATGATTTCCGCGTTCTGTTCCGCCTTCTTGGGATCACGGAGGCTCAAGCCCTTGTACTTGGCATTGATGGCCGCGATTTGCGGCTGCAGCCTCTGCATCTTCTTCTGCGATTTCATGCTGCTGAAGCGCAGCGGAAGCAAAAGCAGGTTGATCACGATGGTGATGACAACAATGGACCATCCATAGTTGTGAATAGCGTTGTCGTTGAGCCAATGCAGCGCAAGGAAGATGGGCTTTGCGATAATTCCGAACCATCCCCAGTCAATCAATTGCTGCAGCTTCGGATCCACCTTGCGCAGCAGATCCACATCCTTGGGCCCCACGAACATCGCAAAGCGGTTTATCGAATCGCCGCCCACCAGTCACGCCAACGTGCGGCTCTTCTTTGCCGCCTGGCGCGCCGGGAACGTCGTCCTTCACCACTTCTACTTGAGTGGAAGTGTTGTCCTGCGGAAGCAGTACGAAGGCAAAGAATTTGTCATCCAAACCGGCGAAGGAGTAGTTGCCGGTGAAATCCACCGGGCCGTCCTTTTCCGCTTTGGCATCCTTGGTGATCAGCTTGCCGGTCGTGAGATCGTAATGCACCGCGTGCTGTTCACTGACCCGGTTCAAAATGGTGGCATCGCCGAAGCCGCCGCGCCACTCAATCTGATGCACCGCGGGTGTTCCATTCAGCTTCACCTCGGTGGTGATTTGCGAAAGGTAACTGTTCTTCGAAAACCGAAGGGTCTTTTTGGCGTAATACTTGCCGTCCGAGAATTCGTAATCGATGCCCAGGCCGTCGTCGGTCGGCTTAGGCGCATAAAGTCCGGAATTTAGCGCCGCCGTGGCCTGCTGGTCCTTCAGCGAGAGAGAAAGTGGATACGGAACTTTCCCGACTGCCCCTGGATTCACCAGCTCCAGCGGCTTTCCCGCTTGATCCAGATACTTCTTCAGAACCCAACTGGTCACCACCGCGCCGCGATTCACAAAGCGGATGCGATAGTCCTGGGTATCGATGATGAACTCCTGCTCCGCGCTCGCTTGGATCTGCCCGGGTACAGGTTCGGCTGGGGCAGCCTGCGCAGCGGCTACAGCCGGATTTTTTTGTTCCGGCGTCACCTGCGCGGTAGCCGGAGGAGTCACGGGCTTCTTGGGAGGCGGTGGCGCTTTGTAGATGTACGGCGTCAGGAACAGAACCAGCCCCATCAGCAGGAATGCCAACAGGAGGCGCATCTCCATGGAGAGTTCTTTTTTCTTGCCGCCGCTGGGTGCACTGTTGGGAGTGCCACCGGGTTTTATGGGAACGTTTTCGATATCGGCCATTTCGATTGGAAGCCTTTAGCGAACCGGGTCGAAGCCGCCCTGCCGGAACGGATGGCAGCGCAGCAAACGGCGGATGCCCAGGGATACCCCTCGTGGCACGCCGTATTTCGAAACCGCTTCGAGCATATATTCTGAGCAGGTGGGCTGGTAGCGGCAAGCCGACGGCAGATAGGGCGAAAGGAACCGCTTGTAGCAGCGCAAAGTGGCGATCACTGCTTTCCGCATCGCGTCACCAACCGGTCTAATTCCCGCCGAAGCTGCTCCGGAGAGGCTTTCAAGGCGGCGCGCCGCGGATTGATCACAATGTCCCATTGCGGGCTGATGTCTTCAAAGCGAATCCGCAGCACTTCTCGCATACGCCTCTTCACCCGATTCCGCAAAACCGCATTTCCAAAGGCTCGCGGAACCGTAAATCCCAGCCTCGGTCCCTGATCGCCCTCGCGCGGAACCTGCAGGCAAAACGCCGCAAAGTACGGGCTCGCCATCCGAGTCCCCTGGGTATACGCTTTGCGGAAATCTGAAGTTCGCAGAATACGAGCGCTTTTCGGAAAACCGAAGCTAATCGGCGTACCGTACGGCTCTCTCGTCGCTGACTGTTAGTTTGTGGCGGCCCTTGGCACGGCGCCTGGAGAGCACGGCACGCCCGTCCTTGGTTTCCATGCGTACCAGGAACCCGTGCGTCTTTGCCCGTTTACGGTTGTTCGGTTGATATGTGCGTTTTGGCATTTGAATTTCCTCGGCCCGGGCAAGCCACCCGAAACGTAGTTGAAGTCACCTAACAGTATACAACGACAGAACCCGCTATGCTTTTCCATGGCCCGGCTGTAGCTGTGAGAAAATCAAAATCACCGGTCGCTGACGCTCGCGGCTCGGAACGGAAAGAGTGTTACCGAACCGCGACCGTGAGGGAGTCGGTGCCTTAGGTTTTTTCGTACCCATGCGACTCTTACTCCTGCTAACCCTGACTTTATCCGCCAACGCCGCACTCATCAAAGACATCGAATACTCCCACCCATCCGGCGAAAGCCTCAAACTGGATGCCTCCATCCCCGACGGTACAGGACCTTTCCCCGCCGCGATTCTGGTCCACGGCGGCGGATGGGTGGCCGGCGACAAACAAACCTACATCATCTACATCTTCGAGCCCCTCAGCAAAGCGAATTTCGCCTGGTTCAGCATCAACTACCGGCTGGCGCCCAAGCATAAGTTCCCGGCTGCGATGGAAGATACTGAAGCAGCCATCCGATTCGTCAAAGCCAACGCCAAGAAGTACAAAGTCGACACATCCCGGATAGCCTTGATCGGCGAATCGGCCGGTGGCCACATCGTGTCTTGGGTGGGAGTCCAAAAAGCGCCAGACACCCGCGTCGCAGCCGTGGTTTCCTTCTACGGCGTGCACGACGTGATCTCTCGCGCGGTCCAGCAAGGCAAGCTGGAGGACGTGAATCCGTTCTTCGGCGTCGAGCAACTTACAGCCGACACCGCGCCGCTGCTGATCAAAGGATCGCCCGTGACTTTCGTCCAGCGCGGCATGCCGCCGTTCCTGATGATCCATGGGCGCAAAGACGACGGTGTGCCATTCGAACAATCCGTCCAGATGTGCGACAAGCTGAAAGCCCTCGGCAACTCCTGCGATCTGATTGAGTTAAACGCAGGACACGGCATGGATACCTGGGAGCCGCACCCCGAACTTCACTTCTACAAACAGAAGATGATTGACTGGCTGAAGGAAAAGTTGAATTACCGCTAGAAGTCTCGTGTGACTTGGCGTACAATCGGCTTCAGGTACTCGCAGCGCTACCCTGACGTGAGCGTAGCAAGGGGTTTTCGCGTTGTCTCTTCTGAAGTCAGCTCTGCTGTTCCTAACGGCGGGTGTCCTGATCGCCGCTTCCGATGTCGAACGGCTGTCGGATCAAGCGCAACAAGCTCTCAATGCGCATCATTGGACCGACGCGTCGTCCGCACTCGAGCAGTTGGCCAAGCTCGCTCCTGATGTTCCCGAAGTTTACGCCAATCTAGGCCTGGCATATTATTTTCAAGGTCGCGCCGCGCAGGCTCTGGCATCCTTCAAGCGTGCGCTGCATCTGAATCCGGAGATGCCGCAGGCCACTATCATGTCCGGGATTTGCCAGGGGGAACTAGGCCACCATCCTGAAGCCATCGCGATCCTCGACCCAGCCTTTCGAAGCCCCACGGATTCTCAAATCGGCCGACTGGTCGGGCTGCATCTGGAAGACTCCTACGCCGCAGTGAAGCAATTCGACAAAGCCTCAGTAGTCGGCGAGGAACTTCTGCGCCGTTATCCGAATGATCCGGAAATTCTTTTTCAGGTTTCCCGTTTGCACGCGGATCGTTCGTATCAACTCATGACAGACTTGGTGCGAGCCGCTCCGGACTCGCCCTGGGTACATTACGCGAACGCCCAAGTGCAGGAGGGCCTGCAACACTATGACGTCGCGATTCAGGAATACGAAAATGTGTTGAAAGCCGAGCCCGGGATGCCCAGCGTGCATTATCGCTTAGGCTTGGTCACGCTACTCGCATCCACCAGTCCTGAGTCCATTCAAAAGGCGCAGCATGCATTTGAGCAGGAACTCGCACTCTCGCCCCGCAATGCCGACGCCCTCTATGAGCTGGGCGAGATCGATCGGGAACAAGGAAAATACGATGCCGCGCGGGATTTTTTCACGCGTGCCATTGCACAACATCCGGAATTCGTGGAAGCGCGCATTGCGCTCGGCCGCACATTGTTGAAGCTGGGCAATGCATCGGATGCGGTGCCTCATCTTCAGGAGGCGGCGCGGTTGGATCCATCCAACAAAGTGCCGCATTTTTTATTAGCTAGAGCCTACGAAGCAGTAGGCGATTCCGCCGGGTCGCGGAACGAATTAGACAGCTACCGTAAGCTGCAGCAGGAAGGAGCCCTGGCGCGCGTTCGCACCGCTGGAGCACCTACTGCGCAACAAATCGATCACTAACTTAAGGGGAGATCAAACGTGAATAGAAAGCTTACGCAGTCCATCATCCTGTTGTTGTTCGTGACACTAGCGATTCCTGTTGTCGTCATGGCGCAGGCAACATTCGGCAATATCACCGGGTCCGTTACCGATGTGTCCGGTGCCATCGTCCCAAATGTACCCGTTTCAATTAAGGATTTGGAACGAGGTGTCACTATCGAGACCCAGACCAATGGAGACGGCAATTACACACAAACTCACTTGCTAGCGGGACGTTATGAGATCAGCGTGAAAGCGGCTGGATTCAGAACGTTTATTGTCACAGGCATCGTGCAAGTGGATACCACTACTCGGTTGGATGCCGTTCTCAGCGTGGGTGGAGACGTGATCCAAGTAAATGTCAACGACGAAACTCCGCTCCTCAAAACCGACCGCGCGGACGTCAGCACCACACTCACCTCCAACGAACTCGGCAAGCTCCCCATCCTGGATCGCAACATCACTTCGCTTCTCGTCGCCCTGCCCGGCGCCGGACGCGGTCCGCAATCGGCATCCGGAACATCCAGCGCGGAAAATCAGCAGGCCGACCAGCAAACTCCCGTGAATGGGCAGATGGCCTATTCGAACGGCTTCCTGCTGGATGGCACCGAGAATCACAGCAACATCCTCGGACTGGCCGTGATCAATCCGAACCCGGACGTCCTCGAAGAATTCAAAGTCACATCCAGCAACTACGACGCGCAATTCGGCAACGTTTCGGGCGCGCTCTTGCAAGCCACCACGAAATCCGGCACCAACCATTTGCACGGCTCCGCATTCGAATATCTCCGCAACGATTTCTTCAACGCGGCCGATCCGTTCAGCGGCATCAATCCGCCCATCCGCTGGAATCAGTTCGGCGGATCGCTCGGCGGCGCCATCATCAAGAACAAGCTGTTCGCATTCTTCGGCTACCAGGGAACGCGGCGCAGCATCGGCGGATCCGAAATCACGACAGTCCCCACCGCCGAGGAACGCAGCGGAAATCTTTCGGGACTGCTGGGCAACTACATCTGCGCCGACGGATCCAGTTCCGCTACGCCGTGCGCCAAGCCCGTGATGGTCCCAACCACCGACGGACGCACGGTGCCGGCTCAAGCGGGGATGGTATTCGATCCTTCCACGGGCAATTCCGATGGATCCGGACGCCAAGCCTTTTCCACCAACGGGCAAGTGAACGTCCTCACGCCTGCGCCCGCCATCGTAAAATTGCTGGGCAATCTGCCGCTGCCCAACTTCGGCGCCCCGGGACAGAATTTCAATAACTACGCAACCATTGTGAACGAAACGTCCGACGCCAACCAGTACGACGGCCGCATCGATTACAACATCTCGCCCGAGCATCACTTCTTTGGCCGCTACAGCCTCGCCGATTTCACCCTCCATGGCGGCGCAGCGTTTGGCCTCGAAGCCGGCGGACCAACTCCTCTGGGATTCGCAGGAAATTCGCTCGCTCGCAATCAGAGCCTGGCCCTGGGATACACCTACACGATCACCCCGACACTGATCGCCGATTTCCGCTTCGGCTTTTATCGCTATCGCCCGCACAACACCCCGAATGGCGCCGGAACCACTCCCGCGCTCGATGCAGGCTTGTTGGGATTGAATCGCCCCGGAGACTCCACCACCACCGGGATGCCCGCCTTCTACGTCAATGGGGACGGCGGATTCGACTTCGGCTACTCGCTCGGCGTGAACGGTTGCAACTGCCCGCTGAGCGAAACCGAGAACCAGTTCCAATGGGTGAGCAACTTCACCAAACAGTTTGGCAACCACACCATTACCTGGGGCGCGGATATCCGGCGCGCGCAACAGAAGCGCATCGACAGCAGCACGCATCGCGCCGGCGAAGTGACCTTCAGCGATCCCACAACCGGCGACTCTGGTGTGGATGCGATCGCCAACGGCAGCGCTACCACAGGCGCCGCTATCGCTTCGTTCTTGCTAGGCCAGCCCTCCAGTTTCGTGCAGCAGTTCACCGGCTCCGGATTCTATCCCAGCCTGCGCCAGACGCGCCTCTTCTTCTTCGCTCAAGATGACTGGCGCATAACTCCCAAGCTCACTCTCAACTACGGATTGCGTTACGAGAACTATCTCCCGCAAACCGGCACGCAGCCCGGCAGCGCCGCGACATTCGACCCAACCACTGGCGACGTGGTAGTGGCCGGTATCGGGTCCGTTCCGCGCAACATGGGAATCCATGCGTATAATCTCGGCTTCGCTCCCCGGCTCGGCGTCGCGTATCAGCTCTTCCCGAAAACCGTGATCCGCGCCGGCTACGGCCGTGGATTCAACGCCGCCGGCGTAGGCGCGGTATTCGCTCAGAATCCCGAACTCGATCCACCGGTGCAGTTCGTCCAGAACCTGAACGCGCCGAATCCTTACACCACCGCGATCCCGACGTTCCTCGGCAGCGGTCCGCCACAGCCGGCGCGTCCGCCCGTCGGGAGCACCGGCCGCTATCCGCTGCCCGATGGCATCTCGGTGTACTTCTTCTTCGACACGCCGGGCGCTTACCGCATCCCGCTGGCCGATTTCTATAACTTCTCCATCCAGCACGAGATTAAACCGTCGCTCACCATTGAAGCCGCCTATGTCGGCAACGTGGGCCGCCACCTCTTCCTGAACGAAAACCGCAACCAAGCCATCCCCGGACCCGGCGATTACGATCCCCGCCGCCCGTTCTTCAAGTACGGCGACACCCAAGCCATCTACGACGTTTGCAACTGCGACAACTCCAGCTACAACAGCCTGCAAATGAAGCTGCAGAAACGCGTGACCAAAGGTTTGGATTTCATCGCCACTTACACCTGGTCAAAAGCCCTGGATAACGGCGAGGGTGGCTACGGTTTCGCAGACAACTACAATGTCCGGAACGACCATGGTCCGGCTACGTTCGACCGTACCAATGCGTTTACTCTCATCCACAACTGGGAGCTGCCGTTCGGCAAAGGCCGCGCTTATCTGAACAACGCGAGCAAAGCGGTGGACGCCATCGCCGGGGGCTGGCGCTTCAGCGGCATCACCACGCTCTATTCCGGTATCGCTTTTACGCCGACAATTTCCAACGCGCCGTCGGTCAATGCGGATTTCAACTATTTCCGTCCGGACCAAATCGGTAATCCGAACGTGTCCAATCCGAACGCGTCGGAATGGTTCAATCCGGCTGCTTATACCGCGCCGCAGGCTCCATATCGGCAGGGCGATGCGGGCAAGGGCACTCTGCGCGGCCCCGGATTGGCGGTGCTGAATCTTTCTCTGTCCAAGGAATTCACCATCGCCGAAGCCAAGACGGTCGAATTCCGCTGGGAGAATTTCAACGCATTGAACCACGTGAATCTCGGCACGCCCAACAACCAGGTGGATGTCTCAGGCGCAGGCCAGATCACATCGACGGCGAATCCGATGCGCCAGATGCAGCTAGGCCTGCACTTCCGCTTCTAGAAGCAGCGACTCCCTTACGGTCGCGGTTCGGAAGGAAGTTTCCGAACCCCGACCGTGAGGGAGCGGGTGCTTTTTGACAGGCTTAGAGAGTTATATTGCCCGAAACATCAATAGATCCAAGCTAAACGTTACGCGCATCGCCTCAACCGGGGCGCTGCGCATCGGCCGATAGATCGAGAGCAGCAAATCTTTCACCGACGCGGCATCCAGATCTGCCGAAGTGGTAGCGCGCCGACGATCCGTAAGGGTGAATTGACTGGCAAACGTTTCGATAGTGCGAGCGGCACGATCGCGGCCCTCGCCTCGTAGCTCAATCAGATCGTCCGGCGCGGGAACTGCCACCAGTAACCGTCCATCCGCGCGCAACACCCTCTGGAATTCAGCCGCGTTCATCCGCGCAGTGATGGAAAGAACCATGGAAAACGACTGGTCCGCGTAAGGCACGAATCGATCGGCATTGGCCGCGATCCACTCGCATCCGGGATACCGCCGCGCCGCCGCGTCCACGGCGGGAGTTGAGATATCGATGCCATGCGCATCGAACCCAGTCTCGCGCGCCAGGCTTCCAAGATAAAATCCGTCGCCGCATCCGGCATCCAGCACAACGTCGCTCGGACTAAGATCCGCAAGCTCGCCGATCGCGCGCAGCAGCGGCTGTGTCACACCGAGGTCGTGCAATCGACGACGCGCCTGCACCGCTGCCGCGCTATCCCCGGGCTGATTGGATCGCCGATCCTGCGGTTGCAGCAGATTGATATACCCGCTACGGGCCACATCGAACGAATGGCCCCGCCCACACACCAATCGCCCCACTTCACGCACCAGCGCCAAGCCGCAATCGCGGACGCTGCAAACCAGCATGCGTCGAGTGTAGCAACGCCCGACATCGGTACAAATGCGGGATTTCCCGAACCGCGACCGCGCGGGAGCGCCACCACGACAGGTGCACGCGTTACGCTCCCTCGCGGTCGCGGTTCGGCTTTCCCTGCCCCCGCCGCCTTTGATATAGTTGCAGAACATCCCGAAAGGAAGTCTCCATGAAAATGCTCCGCACTCTTATTCCACTCTTATGCCTTGCGCCTATGGGTTTCGCGCAATTGACCCAGGATCAGAAGGTCTCCGATTTCATGCAACTGGTCGGTCTCTATGCCAAGAACTACGGGCCATACGAGGAAAAGCGCGATGTATTCAATTTCGATCTTTACAAGATCCAGCCCTGGCTCACCCAGGTGGAGCAATCACAAACCGACATCGACTTCTACGACATCTGCACAAAATATGTCGCCAGCCTGCAGGATAGCCACGACGAGTTCACCATTTGGTCGGATTTCGACGCCTGGCTGCATTTCAATGGAGATATCTATGACGGGAAATTTCTAATCGACTACATCGATTACGTTTATCTGCCGCCAGATACTTATGGCTTCACCATCGGCGATCAATTAGTTTCCGTGGATGGTGTGGCGGTGGCGGATCTGCTCACGCAGTTTGCCCCCTATGCCGTCAATGGATCCAGCAATCCCGTCAGCCGGGCAAGGCTGGGCGCCGCCATGATCACCGAACGGTACCAGGGATGGTACCCCCGACGCCAATACATCGGTGCGAATGCCACCATAGTCGTTAAACAGCAGGATGGAAAAACCGCGACCTACACCATTCCGTGGGATGTTTTAGGCACCTCCGTGACGTCCGAGGGCCCGGTGCAATCTCCGTCTATTTCGGCCACCAGCGCCGCACGCAAGAACATGAACACCAGGCGCGGGGTGAACGCATTGCGGGCTCTCGGTGATCCCGAGCGAGCCTTGAACCCGTGGCGTGTCTGGGCCGGAGCGCGGTCGCCTAAGGTGGAGACGGCTCAACCCAAGCTACATGGCTTCGCTCAAAAAGCTTCGGACTATGAGCGCGATGAAAACGCCATTCGTGACCGACGGCTTGCAACCTTTCGGCAACTTTGCGCCGGCTTTCAACCCTCCCGCGGGCTTCAAACTCCGCTTGGGCGCCGCTCAGACAGATGAATTCGTATCCGGTACATTTCCTTCGGGAAAATTCAACATCGGCTACATCCGGATTCCTTCCATGGAACCTGATAGCGAGAGTGTTGCGCTGAAGCAGTTCGCCGGCGAGGTCGCCTACTTTCAAGCCAACACCGACGGCATGATCGTGGATGTGATGGGCAACGGGGGCGGCGACTGATGCTACAGCCAGGACTTGGCATCGTATCTGATCCCGCATAACTTCCGGGGGCTCGAAGCTTGAGCTCCGCGCCACATTGTTCTGGCAGTACGAGTTCTCGTCGTCTCTGACTTCCGCCGAGCTAGAGGGCGCGCCGCAGTGGGTGATCAGTCTCTACAATTCCCACCTGAACGCGGTGAAAAAAGCTTTGGGACAAAATCGTGGGATGACCGGAAACCTGGCCATCTGCGGCGCCGACCTTCGATATCCCGCCCGCCACGGATACCTCCGGGAAGGTGGTCGCCTACACCAAACCCATCCTGGTTCTGGTTGACAACTTCACCTTGTCCGCTGCGGAAGTCTTCACCATGTTTATGCAGGATGAGAAGCGTGCCACCATTTTTGGAACGCGAACCGATGGCGGCGGCGGCAACGTGGTATCGTTCGATGCCGGCGCTTATTCGGAAGGGACCATTCGAGTAACTGAATCGTTGATAACGCGGTCGGCGCCCGTTCAAACTCCTGGCTTTCCCCTCCTGAGCTCTTACGACGGTGTCGGGATCTACCCGGACATCCTGCAAGACCTGATGACCACTGCGAATCTGGAAACCGGCGGACAACCATTCGTCACAGCGGCGTCGGCGGCGATCACGGCGTTGATTCAATCGGGCGCGAAATAAGCGCCGGCTATCCAAATGAAGCCCGTACCGATGGATCAACAACGCGCTCTGGTGGAGCGCCTGATGGCGGCGTGCGGGGGCGGCTATTCCCCCGCCACGCGCCGAAAATACTACATAACAGGCCCGCAGTGGGCGGGCGCTTATGAGGGACAAGCGCTGTTCCACGCTCCTACGCGGCAGCCAGTCAGTTTTGAAAATGTAATTCAGGAATACTCGAGGATCGGCATCGGTCATTGGTGCACGCACGATACCGATGTGATTCCAACCGAGTCGCTCGGCAAGGATGGCCAGGCGAAAATCGTGGAGCGTATCCAAAGGTCACTCAAAGAACACGGCCTGGAGTGTTCCATGGTGACCACCGAAACGTTCTTCCACGCGGTGTGGGCAGCCAGTCCCGCCGCCGAAGCGCCCGAAGTTCGTCAGTATGCGGCGTGGCGCCTGGCGAACACGGTTCGGATTGGTCACGAACTCGGCGCGAAGTTTGCCGTCTACTGGCCTGGCTCGCTCGGATACTATACGCAGGGCGCCATCGAAGAGACCCAGACTTTGCGCTGGTACGCCGACGGACTCAACGCAGCCTGCGAAGCGGACATCGAGATCGCCAAGCAGCACAATCGTCCCACGCTGAAACATTGCCTGGAAGCCAAGCCGTTCGAACCGCAGGCCGAGATCCTGCTGCCCACCAGCGACGCGATGCTGGGCTTCATCGGCTCCGGATTGCTGAAGCATCCGGAAATGGTGGGCCTGAATCCGGAATATTTGCACGAACTGATGTGGGGCGGAGCGCCTCGGGCGGCATTGGCGCGCGCATTGCTGGCGGGAAAACTGTTCCACTTCGATATCAACGATGGCTATCGGCTGAAGCATGACGTGGATATCGCGGTTGGATTGGTGAATCCACTAGATTGGCTAAACGTGTTGGTGCTGCTGCGCAGCCACAAATACAACGGACCGTTCAATCTGGATTACAAGCCGCCGCGCACCACCAGTAATCACGGCGTATTCGCTGTCAGTTTCCCCACAGCCGTAGATCGCTTCATCACGCTTTGGGAAATGGCCGGCGATGTGATCGCGGACCCTATCATCCGCGAAGCCACCGATGCTTTGAAAGCCGGAGGCGGCCCGGCGGACCCCATGGACGTAGAAGCCATCACAGCAGCCAATCGCGAACTGCTCACCCTGCACGAACTGGTCGCTCACCGCATGGTGCAAATCCTATTGGGGCAGCATCGCGGCCGAACATATTCAGCGTGATTTCAACCCTGAGTCTCCCTGAAGCTGGTGAGTGAAGGTAGGGCGGACCCCCTGGTCCGCGCGGGTCCCCCTGGACCCGCTCTTCGTGCAGACCCACCAAGCCGACGAGGGCGTCGGCCGCGGACCAGGGGGTCCGCCCTACTCTAAAATGAAATGGTGACCATAGGTCGCACCCTAATCGCCCTTGGACTTATTATTCTGGCGATTGGTACAATCCTCACCATCAGCGAAAAACTCCCCATCCGCCTGGGCCGGCTACCCGGCGACATCGTGATCCGCGGCAAGAACTCGGCGTTCTACTTCCCGCTAGCCACGTGTCTGTTGCTCAGCGTGATCCTGTCTTTCGTAATGTGGCTATTCCGGCGACGCTAACGGCCCTACTTTCGTACTACGGCGACTCACGGAGTCTCCGGCAAAAATACCATTAATTGATCGATCCGGCGTGCAGCACCTACCGTGCGCATCCGATGTTTACTAGTATGCCGAGGTAGTTCCTTCGGCAGCGGTGAACACCTGGGGGCGAACAGGCGCGATGAGCATGACATCAATCGGTAAATACAAGCTTATGGACGAGATGGGGGTGGGCGCCGTAGGCTCCACTTACCATGCCTCAGACACCTTCCGCAATCGCGAAATGGTGTTGAAGGTTCTGAATCCGGCGATCATCAACACGCCGGAACTGCGCGAACAGATTTGCCGCGATTTAAGCGCTTCGGCCGAACTGCGCCATCCGCATATCGTCAAAGTGCGCGACCTGGGCGAAGTGGACGGCACAATCTACATCGCAACCGAGCTGCTGAATGGCGTGGATCTGCGCTGGCACATCGAGCGGCGGATTCTTTCGCTGCCGGACAAAATCGATCTGATGGTGCAGGTTTGTGGCGCGCTCGCATTTGCGCATTCCAAGGGCGTGGCGCACGGCGATATCAAGCCCGGCAATATCTTCGTCACCGGCAAGGATGCCACCGTCCTCGATTTTGGGATCGGAAAGTGCCTGGCGTCCATTGTGGAAGCGGGGGCGCGGCCGGCGGCTCTGTTGCCGAATTATCTGGCGCCGGAACAAGTGTTGGGCAAGCCTTTCAAAGCGAAGTCGGATGTATTCGCGGTAGCGGTTGTGCTTTACGAATTGCTGGTCAAGTACCCGTTCCCGGCCGATGCCAATCTGATCAGCCGCGAGATTGTGCATACCGTGCCCGAACCCCTGCGGAAGCTGGATCCCGAGATTCCCGAAGAGCTGGAGCAATTGATGATACGGGCTCTCGAAAAAGATCCCGAGAAGCGATTGGAGCGCGCGGACGAGTTTGCCGCCGGATTGTATCTGATCTCGCAAAAACTGCGTGGACCGGGCGCTGCTCCGGTAGCTGTGACAGACCTTGACCCTCCCGTAACTCTAGCGGCGCCGGCTTTTGCCCCGACATTCGCCTCAGCCCCGCCGGCCGCGGTGGTGCCCATTCCAGTGGTGCTGCAAACCCCGGTGGCTGCCGCAACTCCTCCGGCGGCAGCGGCTTCCTGCGCCATTGCCGGTTGCGCCACCGTTGGCCGTGGCTCAGCCAACAAAGCCCGCGCCGGTCCCCAAGCCAGCCGGAAGTAAGACGCGTTGGATTCCCTATGCCATTGCCGCTGTTTTGACGTTTTGCATCAGCTTGAGTTTTCTCTCGCGGCAGAGCATGCACGCCTCGCAAGTAAAGCCGGCAGCTGCTGCAACCGCGCAAGCGCCCATCGCCTCTCCCGTGACCCGGCCGGTTGCGGCGCCTGCCGCTGAAACACCCGCGACGCTAGCGCCTGCCGAAGCGCTTCCGGCGGCGGAACCGGCTCCCGCGAAACCGTCCGAAGAACAGATAGCGCTGAATCAGGTCAAGGCGTTGTGGGCTTCGGGCAAGTATGCGCAGGCCCTGGAGAAAGTGGACGAATTCCTGGTCGACCATCCGGAAAGTATGGAAGGGCGTATCTGGAAGAAGAAAATCCGCTCCGCGCAGGACGCGGAAGCGGCTATGAAGTAGGTGTACATGAAACCAGCTAACCGATCCATCATTTTGCGAGCTGCTTTGATAGCGGCCATTCCCGTCTGTTTTGCGCCTCGGATTGTTGCCGATGACCTCAGGCCGGCCTCCGCGTCGCGTTCCAAGAAGACGGAAGATCCGTTTCTCAATGGAGCTCCGTTGACTTTTGAGCAACTGCTCAAGTTCGCGGGGCAAGATGCCATCCCCTTGCACCGGCGCAAGGAAGCGATCTTGAATCGCGGCATTGATTTTTCGCTCACCTCCGAGCTGGTGGATAAACTGAAAGCGGCCGGCGCATCCGAAGAGATTTTGAAAGCCATCCGGAGCAAGGCCAAGCCGCAGGTGGTTGCTTCCCTTCCGCCGCCTCCTAAGAAAGATCCACTGGGAACGGTGGCGCTTACCTGCGCACCTGCTGAGTGCGACATCAGCCTGGATGGCACCCCTATAGGAACAACCCAGGACGGCCGGCTGGAGCTGAAAAAGCGGCCCGGCAAGCTGGTGATTGATTTCAATGCGAAAGGGTACATCGGCCGTCAAAGCACGTTAGCAGTGGAAGCGGATCGAACCGTCCCGGTCTCCATAGTGCTGGAGCCGAGCCGCGTCACGCTGGAAGCCTTCGGCGCCGACCTGCTGAAGAAAGTTGTCCAGTCCGTCGCAGGCGATGACGGGTTGCGGGAACTCACCAATGTCCAGGCAACCGGCAGTCTCACCGTGTGGACCAAGGATGGCTCCAGCGTCCGCTGGACTTTATTTATGCGGAACAATCCGGACCGCGCGCTGTTTCAGGCCAAGGCTGGATCCATCCTGCACGAAGTGGCTTTCACCGGCAGCGAATTCACAGCCAGCAAGAACCTGAAGGGGCAAGACGCGCTGGATCTCCCTACGGACTTGGGCTTCATCCGCGATTATCAGATTTCCGCCGTACTGGCGCGCGTAAGCGGCCCCCAGTTCAAAGTTGTCGCGAACCACCCACTGCCCACGCCCGGCGAAGAATACCAGTTGGTGGCTGAAAACGGTACGGAGAAAATCTCCATCGGTTTGGATAACGATTTGCGTCCCCAAAAAGTGCGGATCACCACCGCAACCGGAGTAGGCGCGGCCCTCATCAGTTACGCCGATTACGTCAAGGGCCAAAAAGCCTATTTTCCGAAAGCGGTGCAGATCAAGCCGGACGGCGCGCCGCACGGCATCGAAGTGCGCTTCGACAACGTGGATCTCAGCCCCAAGCTCAATGCCGCCGACTACAAGCTGCGCGGCAAACCCTTGCTGATGACGTCCAGCAACTGAACTGCGCCTGCAGTCCAACCGGTCGACCCCGTTACCGAGCCGCGACCGTGAGGGAGTCGGTGCTTTACAAATCCGCTGCCGTATAATTGGCTCGGATGCGGATCTTCTCTGACCGGCTGGTGGATTCCCTACGCAAGACGGGCAGCCCATGTGTTGTTGGGCTGGACCCACGCATCGACCGGATGCCGGCGTTCATGAAATCCGGCCGCGGCGGTAATTGCATTCGATCCGTCATCCGCGATTTCCACGAACTCGTGCTGGATACTGTGGCTGGATTGGTGTCCGTAGTCAAGCCGCAGTTGGCATTCTTTGAGCAGTACGGATCGGCCGGTATCCAGGCCTTCGAAGACACCGTCCAACTGGCGAAACAAAGAGAATTGATTGTAATCGCGGACGGCAAACGTAACGACGTGGACTCCACCGCCGAAGCCTACGCGGCGGCGTACCTGGGCGAAAATGCGTTCAACGTGGACGCCATGACAGTGACGCCGTATCTCGGCCGCGACAGCATGCTTCCCTTCGTTGACGCCTGCCGCGAACACAGCAAGGGGATTTTCGTCGTTCTCAAGACTTCGAATCCCGGATCGAGCGATTATCAGGATCAAGCGTTGCAAAAGACGGGGCGGCCGCTGTATGAGACCGTCGCCCAAACGATCCGCGATTTCGGTAGCGGACTTACCGGAGAATCCGGCTACAGCTCAATCGGCGCGGTAGTGGGCGCGACGTTCCCGGAAGATGCGCAGATGTTTACGCGCCCTTCTCCCGAGCGCATTCATTTTAGTAACCGGCTATGGCGCACAAGGCGCCAGTCCGGAAGGCGCCGCAGCCTGCTTCAACGCGGATGGATTAGGCGCAATCGTGAACTCTTCCCGTGGTATCACCTATTCCTTTGGGAACGAAGACGTGACCAAGGAGGCTTTCGTAAAATCGGTCCGCGAAAACACACTGCGAATGCGCGACGAATCACAGCGGCGCTGGCTATTTCTTCTTGAACAGCGACGGGAGCGGATTCAACTAGCTAACAAATTCAAGGCGTCGCGGGCTGTACCGTTAGCGCTTTCAAATCGTCCAGCGATCCATTAAATCGATTCAGGTCCACCGGCTGCGTAATTCCCGCCGTAGTTCCCGCGCTTGAATATTGCCAAAAGGTCCATGCATGCCAGGGTCACGGAACAGTGGGTCGACGGACTGAGATAAAAAAACGGTGTCACGCCCGACCGGCTCTCTACCGCCTCCAGATCCAACACGGGAGGAAGATCCCCGGGCGTCAAGCTGCCTACCGCCGCCCAGTTTTGAGGGAACCGGGGATCGGGATTCGACACTCCCTCGGTAGCTTTGATAAAACAAAACCGGATCTCCGTTGCCGCCACCTCGGTCCAGTTCACCACGAACTGATGATGCGAGACATCAATTCCTGCAACCATACCTAAGAACCTCCGGTAGCAGGATATTCTATCAAATACGCCGGCAATGGGCGGAAATATCCAAGATTTGTGTTTCAGAGGCTACCGAAGGACGCCCATTTTGTCGAGGGGCCAGTAAATGAAGACGGCTTTGCCGTAAATGTACCGCCGGGGAACCATGCCCCACGCCCGGCTGTCGTTCGAGGAACTGCGGTGATCGCCGAGAACGAAATACTCATCTTTGGGAACCGCGGTCTCCGTCATCGAACTCTGGTCGCGATACTCTTCCGGCACATAATTCTCCACCAGCGCTTGTCCGTTCACGATCACCGAGCCGTGATCCACTTCAACGCGATCGCCGGGTACCGCGATGACGCGCTTGATATAGCTCTTGGTTGGATCATGCGGGAACCAGAACACAACCGTGTCGCCACGATCGATTTTTCCAAAATGCAGGCGGTAAACAAACTTGTTGATGAAGATCCGCTCTTGATCGTCGAGCGTCGGCATCATGCTGGTTCCTTCCACCTTTACCGGCTGATAGAGGAACAGGATGACGATGACGGCCAGGACTACCGAGAAAACCAAATCCCGTGCCCAATGCATCAGAGCGCCCGCAATAGAGCGCTTGTTGACCGCGGGGGAGCTGACGGGCTCGGTTACGTTGACCTGGTCCATTACTTTACAGAAATATCCGACTTATTCTACCTAAAGGACGTTTCCACTGTCTTGCCGGTTCCGGGCTAGACCGGCTTGCCCAACTGCTGCAGGATCAATCTGGCGATCTCCTGTGCGTCGCCGAAAGCTTCCAGATAGGTTTGGAATTTGCGATTCAACTCCAGCGCCTGGTCCGGCTCCAGCCGCGCGCGCACAATCATGTCTCGGATATGCACGGGATTCGGCAGCAGCGCATCCTCCTGCAGCTCCTCAAGCGCTGTCGCCGGATCGTAATGATACATACCTCTATTATCCCGCCTGCAAGGCGTCGCGGATGGCGCGAGCCAGTTCCTCTTCTTCGCCCGGGAAAACGGTTCGCAAGTCGAACAGCAAGCGGCCGTGCTCAATCCTCGCCACCACCGGCGGATCGCCAAAACGCAGCCGCCGCTCCGCCTCCACGACATCTTTCGATTCCACCGCGATCAACCAGCTCGCGAGCGGCTGCTCCGGCGTGGAACCGCCGCCGATTAACGAACTTCCTTCCAATACTTGGGGCGACAGGCCATCCAGCCGTGCTGCGAAGCTCTGCGCACGCGCGCGAAGTTCGTCGCTCGAAAGCGATATCATGCGTAGCGCCGGAATCTGGTCCCAACGTTCCAGCAACAGATTCCGCAGCGTTGTCTCGAGCGCCTGGTAGATCAGCTTGTCCAGACGAAGAGCGCGGAACATGGGATTGCGCCGCAGCCTGGCAACGAACCGCTGGTCGCCCGCCAGGATTCCCGCCTGCGGACCACCCAGCAGTTTATCTCCGCTGAAACGAGACCAGACTTGCGCCGGCGAGAATGCTGTCTCGCAACCAGCGGCTCGTTCACGCCAAATGCCCGGAGATCCGCCACGCATCCACTGCCCAGGTCCTCGTACACCGGGACGCCGCGCTCTTTGCCCAACGCCACCAGCTCGCGCAACTCGGGCCGGGCGGTGAAGCCCTCCATCCGGAAATTGCTCGGGTGCACGCGCAATAGTAAGCGGGTGCGCTCGTTGATCGCATCGCGGTAATCCTCAACGCGGGTCCGATTGGTGGTTCCAACCTCGCGCAGAATTGCGCCCGAGCGCTGCATGATTTCGGGAATCCGGAACCCGTCGCCGATCTCGATCAGCTCTCCACGCGAAACCACCACTTCAAAACCCGCCGCAAGCTCGTTCAAGGCCAGGTAAACGGCAGCCGCGTTGTTGTTCACCGCGATCCCCGGAGCCCCCACCAGCCGCTGCAGCAGCTCAGCCGCGTGGACGTCACGTTTGCCCCGCACCCCTTGCGCCAAGTCGTATTCAAGGTTGGAATATCCCAGCAGCGGTTCGAACGCCGGGATCGGCGCGCGGCCCAAATTCGTATGCAGCACCACGCCGGTGGCGTTAATCACACGGCGTAGCGATGGTGTTTCAAATCTTGCCTAGATTTCGTTCGATGCGGCTCGGCAGCGGTTCCGAGCTCAGCGGAACCCCGGACCGGATCTCGTCGCGAACGGCATCCAGCGCCCGCCGCACTTCGTCCACAATCAAACTGCGTGGAAAGCGGCCTTCCAGATGGGATAGCCCTGCCAGCACATGGTCCACCGCCGGAAGCTCCCGAAGCTGTTTGTGATCCACCAAGTCTCGATGCTTATCTCAAAGCTCAAACTAAATTGCCACTCGGACCGTCATAGATAATAGAATGGCGACGATGGATATTTCTGTCCGTTCCGGGGAAAGCCGCGCGGCCAAGATGGTGCGCGAGATTTTCGAATCGGGACGCCCGCTCACTTACATCCGGTCCTCGGAAGAGCAGCGGGTCGGTCGAGTGCTGCGCGAAGTGGCGGGCAAAGCGATCTGGACTTGGAGCGCGACCGAGGGGATGCGGCTGGATGGCCAATCCGCTGAAACGGGCGCCGAAACTGCCCGGGGAGCGCTGGATTTTATCATCGCCCACAAAGGCGCGGCGATTTTCCAACTGAAAGATTTTCACGAGCCGCTGCGGGACTCGGCCGAAATCCGGCGCCGGCTGCGCGATGTCCACGATAGTTTGGTGGATCAGCAGAAGTTCGTGGTGATCAGCTCGGCGGTACGCTTCATTCCCGAAGAAGTGGAACGCAGCATCCTGTTTGTGGAGTTGCGTCCGCCGGACCTGGTGGAGCTGACGGAGTTTCTGCGCGAGGAGACGGGCGAGGCCAACGACGATTTGCTGTTCCAGGTGGCGCGCGCATTACAGGGCCTGACGCTGGACGAAGCGAAATACGCACTCAGGCGGGCGCTGGCCGTGAGTCCGAGGCTGGGGCCAGAATCGATTCCCGCTGTGCTGCAGGAAAAGCGGCTGCTGGTGAATCGCAGCGGCTACGTGGAATACATTCCCAGCGGAACGAAGCTGGATGAAGTCGGCGGCCTAGACGGCCTGAAGACCTGGCTGCTGGAGCGCCGCAAATTGTTTGAGCTGCGCGACGATCTGAGCATGGAAATTGTACCCAAGGGCGTCCTGTTCATGGGCATCCCCGGCTGCGGAAAAAGTTTAACGGTGAAAGCCATCGCGAGCTTCTTCCAACTTCCGTTGTACCGCGTGGACATGATCGAGATTTTCTCGGGCCGCCACGGCAAGCCGGAGGGCGTTTTTGTGCAGGCGTGCCGGATGCTGGAAGACATGGCGCCCGCGGTGCTCTGGTTCGACGAAATCGAAATGGGCATCACGTCCACGGATTCAGGCGGCGAACAAGGCCGGATTTTCGCATTCTTCCTGACCTGGATGCAGGAAAAAACGAGAGGCCTGTTCGTGGCCGCGACAGCGAACCGCATCGATCTCCTGCCGGCGGAGATGATCCGCAAAGGACGCTTCGACGAAGTGTTTTTCGTGGACCTGCCTGTCGAATCCGAACAGCTCGAAATTTTCAAGATCCACCTAAGCCGGCGTGGCGTGGATCCGGCGAAGTTTGATTTGCCGGAGCTGATGCAGTTCACGGTAGGCTGGACGGGCGCGGAAATCGAACAGTGCGTGATCTCGGCCATCACGAAGGCGAAACTAGCGGATCGCGAAGTAGTGGAGCAGGACCTGATCGGCATAGCGGCCAAGCTGGTGCCTTTGTCGAGGACGATGAAGGAGCAGATCAATCACATCCGAGGCTGGGCGTTCGAGCGCGCGATCCGGGCCACGCCACAGAATATCCGGCGGTGAGGGTGGAATGAAAAAGCAATTGGACGTGCAAGCGCGCATGCTTTCCGCTACTTCGCGAGCATTGGCGGAACACTTAGCCTCTCTCTCATCGCACTGTAAAATCGACTGGTCCGATTCATGGACCGACGAAGAACTACAAAGTTTCCGAGATGCTTCCCTGAGACGGATTTCGGTTGAGGAGTCCGAGGAAGCGCGTTGAAGTCGCGATCCGCATGCTTCTTAGACTAGACGACGGAAGAAAATTTCGATTCGCATCCTACGAACCCCCAAGACTCTCGAACCTCCCAGTGCTCTCATCAAAAACCGTCACCGTTCCAGGACCAATGTGATAAACCCACCCATGCAGCGCCAAATCGCCCTGCTTCAACCGATCCGCCACCGCCGGATGTGAGCTCAAGTTTTTCAGTTGCGCCACCACATTCTTTTCCGTCAGCGCTAGAAGAAATTCCGGACTCGGTTCCGTCTCGCGGTGTTCCACATTCGCATAGCGCAGCCACGCCGTAACGTTGGGAAAAGCTTTCAGCGCTTCGGGATTGAGCGCGCCGCGCATCACGCCGCAATCGGTGTGGCCGCAGACGATTACCTCTGGTACTCGCAGCACGCCCACCGCGTATTCGATAGTCGCCGAAACTCCACCGATCGCATCCGGAAAAGGCGGCACCACATTCCCAATCACCCGGCAGATGAACAGGTCTCCCGGCTTGGTTTGGGTCAACAAGCAAGGGTCAATGCGGGAATCGGCGCAGGTGATGAAGAGCGCTTCGGGACGCTGGCCCATGGCCAACTTTTCAAAAAGTTCCTGATGCTCGGGGTAGACGTCCTTTTGGAATCGGGAGACGCCTCCCAGAAATTTTTCTACAGGCACACTCTTACGTTACGCGATCCACTGCATGGTTTTCGTCGCCAGCCGGTCGAACGCCCGCACAGCCATCTCCAGATGTTCCTCGGAAGAGTCCTCCACCTTGTTGTGGCTGATTCCTCCAATGGACTGCACGAACATCATCACCGTCGGTATCCCTGCTCTCGAAACTTCCGCCGCATCGTGCAACGGGCCGGACGGAAGCTGATGTGCCACTCCAGCGGTTTCCATCACGGCCTGTCGGCAAAGCTCCACTAAATCGCGGTGGAATTGGATCGGCTCGATGTTCCAGATTCGCGACCACTCCACAGTGCACTTTTCTTCTTTGGCGAAGCGTTCGCTCGCCTCCCGCGCCTCACGATACATTTGAGCCAGTACCGACGCGCTGAGGTCGCGCTGGTCCAACGTTGTCTCGGCGCGTCCCACCACGGCCGTCACGATTCCGGGGAAGGTTTTGAGGCTTCCGATGGTGCAAACAGCGTCCGGATGGCGCCCCGCGATGGTACGGATTTCGAGAGCCAGCTTGGCGGCCGCGGCCAGCGCATCGCGCCGGGTTTTCATTGGAGTTGCGCCGGAATGCGCCTCCTGGCCATGGAAGACGATGGAGTGTCGCTCCACACCCTTGGTGCCAAGCACCACACCGAGCGGCAGCATCAGGTTCTCCAGCACAGGTCCCTGCTCGATATGAAGTTCCAGATAGGCGGCGGCGTTCTTCTGTTCGTGCGCGGCATCCGGGAATTGATCCATTTCAATTCCACACCGAAGGAGTGCAGCGTCCATCCGGATACCATCTTTATCGGTGCGGACTCGGTCCGCTTCCACCGAATGCGTTCCCGCGAACGCCGAGGAGCCGAGCAGGCTTCGGCCAAAACGGGCGCCTTCTTCATCGGCGAAATCCACCAGCCGGATCGTAACCGGCGGACGGCCCTTGAACTCGCTCGCGATGCGGCGCAGCACCTCCAACCCCGCTAAAACTCCCAGGCTTCCATCCAGCCAACCGCCGTTCGGAACAGAATCCAGATGGCTTCCGAGGATCAAGGCGCGTTCCGATGCGCCGGGCAAAGTCACCCACCGATTTCCGGCGGCATCGATGTGATGTTCAACGGGCAGGCCCAGCAGTTTGGATTCGAACCAGGTACGGGATTTGAGCCAGACATCGGTCCAGGCAACGCGTTGCGCGCCGTCCTCGGTGGCTGTGAGCGCCCGCAACTCCTTCAGCTCTCGAACGGTACGTTTCGGGTCGAGGCTCATAATCAATGAGAGCTTAACACGTACTATATTCCTGAAACGGCCTTCGGTCGATGGGACGGATATGTCACGCCGGTCGGCGGCCAAAATCCGCTGGGTAATTCGCAAGGGGTACGCTCTGCTGGCGGTAGCTCTAGGGGTCGTCCTTTGGATCAGCGCAACGGTAGCCCGAGAGATTAGCCTAACGGCTGGTTGGATTGTTTGTGCGGTGCTCGGCGGGGCGCTGGGGATCCGTGTTGGGCTGACCTGGCACGCGCGTCGGAAATTTGTGAAGCAGGTGAGGATCGGCGGAGCGGCCATGGATGCGGGCGAGCATCGGCAGGCTCTTCAGATTGCCGACCACGCCATTACGCTGGCGCGGAAGTGGAAGATTCCACCGGACGACGAAGTAGCGCTGGCTTTTGTGATCCGCGCGGAAGCGCTGCGCAAGACCGGCGACAACCAAGGTGCGCTGGAAGCTTCCGCGAGAGCGTTTTCCTGTATGTGTGGAGTGGAGAGAGCCCACACGCAGTTGACCGTCTTTGACCAGTTGGGATGGCTGCTGCTTGAAACGGGCCATGCGCGCAAGGCGATACCTATCCTGGAAGCAGCAGTGGGTCTGGGGCATCGCGCTCAATCCACGCCGCTCGCAACGGCAGGGCGGCTGGAGCGCGCGGGCATGGCCAGCCATCGCGTGGGACTGCACTCGAACGCCGCTGCTAGTTTGGGCAAAGCCATCGATCTAATGGTGAAGGAAAAAGGCGCCGATGCGCTGGATCTGGCCAGTCCTTATATCAATCTCGGCAACTGTTACAAGAGGATGCAGAAACCGGACGACGCCGAACGGTGCTACCGGGAGGCGATGCGGCTGCAGCAGGCCAACAACGCCGAGGACTCGGAACAGTTTTCCACCGTTCTATTGAACCTGGGCGTGATCTGCGCCGAGCAGGGTCGTAACGAAGAAGCCGAGCGACATTATCAGCAGACTCTGGAGAGAAGAATCCAAACGCTGGGTCGAAATCATTGGCGCGTAGGCAACGTATACAACAATCTGGCCGGATGCCGCCGCAGATTGCGCGATTTTGCGGGGGCGGAAGAGTTTATCCAGAAGGCGATCGCGATTTTGGAAGATCAACCCGAGCGGCTCTGCGACGCGATTGACACGTTGTCCAGATTGCGCGAGGACGAAGGTAAGAACGAAGAGGCACTGGCGGAAGCGACTCGTGCGCGGGAGATCCAACAGGCATTGCCTTCGCCGGATCTGAGCGAGCTCGCCACTTTGTTTGAGCGGGAAGCGGCGTTAGCCGAGCGCTGCGGCGATGAAGAGCGCGGACGCGACTGCCGGAAGCGGGCGGTCGAGATGCGGCAGGCGCTTGCGGCCGCGCCTCCGGCGGACCGGGATTTGACCAATCTTCCAGAGTCGCTGAAGGCGTTGGAACAGCACCTGGCATCCTCACTAGCGCTCGAACCTGCGATTTAAGAATTAAACCGAAAAAACCGGGGACATGACGGGCTAGTTTTCACATTAGTCACAAACTTGCAACGAGCACAGTCGTGTCCCCGGTTTTTTTCAAAACTCCGGGAAGAAACCGAAGCCCACTCTCGTCTAAAGTGTTGGTTTGGGCATGCTGGTGCTTGACGCGAACGACCGGGAAGTGATCGAAGCCTGCCAACGCGGGGATTCGGATGCATTCCGTGTCCTGTTCGAAGCCCACAAAGACCGCGTATATTCCATCGCGCTGCGCTATTCCGGCGACCCGGCTGCGGCCATGGATATCGCGCAGGAATCGTTTCTCAAAGTGCTGGGCGCTATCCGGGAATTTCGCGCCGAGGCCGGATTTGAATCGTGGCTCTACCGGATTGTCGTCAACACCTGCCTGGACCACCAGCGCCGCAGCCGCCGGCTGATGCCGTGTTTAGGCGACTTGATCGAGGCAGTGACGGCGCGCGGGGAAACCGTCCTGAATCGATTGATGCGCGCCGAGACGGAGGATCATGTCCAGCGGATTGTCGCCAAGCTCGCGCCGGAACAACGGATGGTCGTAGTGCTGCGCTACACCGAGGGCTTGTCGTACGACGAGATTGCGCGAATTCTGGGATGTTCGGCCGGGACCGTGGCGTCGCGCCTGAATCGGGCGCATAAGATTTTGGAACGGCGATTGTCGCATTTGAGGGGTGGGGTGGGAAATGCATAGGGAATGGATTGAGCCGGCTTTGGCGCGCCACTTGGATCCGGTGTCGGCGCCGGAGGAGCTTTGGGAGCGGGTGAGGAATCCTGGGTTGACGCGGAAGAAAAGAGGCGTTCACATGAGTGTGAACGCGGCACGCCTGGGGGCGTGCGCCACGGTGCTTCTGCTATTCGTTTGGATGTTTGTCGGACATCGGGGGCTGAGATCTAGCGATCCGGGCGAGATTCGCGCATGGGTTCAAGCCAAGGCTGGGATTGACGTTCCGCTGCGGGCGCGTCCGGCTGGCGTTCAGTTGAAGGGCGCGAGTGTTTCAAAAGGCACCGTTGAAATCGCTTACAGAGTGGGCAATCGCGATGGGCGGCTCATGGTGGGTGGGCGGCGCGTGGCGCCGGGACCCCGGGTTTTTACCTGGAGCATGGACGGACGCATTTACACCCTGGAGTGTGCCACCCCGGACGATCTCAGGATCGCTTGCGGCCTCTGTCATATCGGGTAACGGAGCTATACTGAGGTTTTAGGAGTACATATGAATACGTACGCGAAATTTGGCGCGATGGTGGCTGTCATCATCGGCGTGCTGGCATGGCTCGCCATGGGCGGCATCAGCGATAGCAAGACGTACTACAAGACCATCGCGGAACTGGGCCAGATGGGCGATCAGGCCAAGGGTCGTCGGATTCGCGTGGGCGGCGATGTGCAGGCCGGGTCTATCGTCCGCAATGGCGCCGAAGTGACGTTTGTCATGCATCAGGAAGCCAAGACCCTCAAGGTGGTTTACACCGGCATCGATCCGCTGCCCGACACGTTCAAAGACGGCGCGCAAGCTCTGGCGGACGGAAAACTTGGGCCGGACGGCGTATTCCAAGCCAGCAAGATCCAGGCCAAGTGCGCCTCGAAATACGAAGCCAAGCCGCAAATGAAGAAGGACGCAAGCCGGGCCAGCATGTAGTTCTGGCGAGACCGCAGGCCTGCCGCGTGATTCTAGAGGAACAAAACTCGAATGGAAAACATAGGCGCTCTCGCGATACTGCTCGCGTTTTGCTTTGCCGTCTACGCAGTCATCGGCTCGGTGATCGGCAAGCTCCGCAAGAAACCGTTCCTGGTAGTGAGCGGTGAACGAGCGGTCTATTCCATCTGGATTCTTGCTGACCATCGCCGCGCGGCATCCTTATATACTCGCTGCTCACCGGCGATTTCCGCATGGGCTACGTGGCGGCGCACACCGACGCCTCCATGTCCAAGATCTACAAGTTCACGGCGTGGTGGGGCGGGCAGGAAGGATCGCTGCTGCTGTGGTCGTGGCTGCTCTCCACGTATTCGGCCGTGGTGGTGTTCATGAACCGCCGGAAGTTCCGCGACATGATGCCGTGGGTGACTGCGGTATTGATGTCCACCGCAGACATTCTTCCTGATCCTGATTGCGTTCGTGTTCAGCCCGTTCCAGATTCTGGTCGCCGGCCGCGGCAACATCGTAGAGGGCATGGGGCGCGGATTGAATCCGCTGCTGCAGTACTGGACCATGGTGATCCATCCGCCGATGCTGTACCTCGGCTACGTGGGATTCACGGTGCCGTTTGCATTCGCGATGGGATCACTGATCACCAAGCAGCCCGGCGATTCCTGGATCCACACCACGCGCCGCTGGACCATCGTGACGTGGCTGTTCCAAAGCACCGGCATCCTGCTGGGCCAGGGTTGGGCGTACGCGGTGCTGGGCTGGGGCGGATATTGGGCTTGGGATCCGGTGGAGAACGCGTCTTTGCTGCCGTGGATTACCGCGACTGCGTTCCTGCATTCGGTAATGATGCAGGAAAAGAAGGGCATGATGAAGATCTGGAACATGGTGCTGATTTCAGCCACCTTCTTCCTGTGCATCTTCGGAACATTTCTCACGCGCTCCGGTGTGGTGCAGTTCGGTGCACGCCTTCGCGCAATCGCCCATTGGAACGTACTTCGTGGTGTTCATGGCCATCGGAATCGCGGCTACTTTGTATCTGATTCTGGACCGGTTGAAGTATCTGAAGAGCGAAGCGCAACCTGGAGAGCGTGGTGTCGCGCGAATCCAGCTTCATGTTCAATAACCTGATCCTGCTGGCAAGCTGCTTCGCGGTCCTGTGGGGCACGTTGTTCCCGGTAATCTCCGAAGCCGTGACGGGCGAGAAAATCAGCGTGGATGCGCCGTTCTTCAATCGCATCAATATTCCGATTGCCTTGGGCCTGCTGTTTTTAACGGGCGTAGGTCCGCTGATCGCATGGCGTAGAAGTTCCGTGGAAAGCTTGCGGCGTGCGTTTTTCTGGCCGTCCATCGCTGGCGTGGTGTTGATGCTTGGGCTTGCGTATCAGCGGTATGTATGAGCATCCCTTCGCGCTGGTATCGTTCGGGATGTGCATGTTCGTCACTGCGACAATTTTTTCCGAGTTCTGGAAAGGCGCTTCCGCCATCAAAGCCAAGAGCGGGATTGGACTGATTCCGGCCACCATCGAGCTGACGCATCGCAACACGCGCCGCTACGGCGGATATATGGTGCACATGGGCATCGTGTTCATGTTCATCGGCTACACGGGCGCCGCGTTCAACAAGGACGTGACGAAAGAAGTTGCGCCGGGCGGCACGTTCCAATTGGGACATTACACGCTGCGCATCGCCGACATGACCAAGGGCGAGAACGACAATTACGTTTGGCAGAAGATGCGGGTGGAGGCGTCGCGAAAACGGAAAGTCGCTGGGCATGCTTGAGCCGGAACGCCGCTTGTACAAATCCAGCCAGCAGCCGACTTCCGAAGTCGCGATCCGCCGGCGTCTCAACGAAGACTTGTATCTGAACTTCGCCGGCGTTTCCAACGACAATCAGCGCGCGGTGATTCAGGCTTACATTTTTCCGTTGGTCACCTGGATCTGGATCGGATTCTGGGTGCTGGCGATCGGTACGCTGGTGTGTCTGGTCCCGAGCAAGGTGCGGCTCTCTTACGCGCGAACGCAGGTGATTGGAGTGGCACAGAAGCATGCGCATGTTGAGAAATAGGACGAGAAATAGTCTTCTCGTTTTGGCTCTCTTGGCCGCGCCAGTTTTTGCGCAAAGCGCGGAAGAGCTGGAAAGTCCGGCGGTGAATCGAGTGGCGGAGAAGCTGCTCTGTCCCTGCGGATGCAAAATGAACATGGCGTGCCGCATGGAGCCCTATCCGTGCCGAACCTGCTGGGAAAACAAGAAGAAGATTTTGCAGATGCAAGCAGCCGGGCTCTCGGACCAGGCGATTCTGGCAAAGTTTGCGCAAGAGCAAGGGAAAGAGGTTGTTGCAAATCCACCGGGCCTGATGGGGTCGCTTTCCATGTACTCGGCGGCGTTTCTCGGCCTGATTCTCGTGGTGTGGTTGATCCGCCGGTATAGCCGCAAGGGCGCCATCGCAGGCGCCGCGCCAGTGCACGATGCGGAGCTCGACCGCTATCACGATCAAATCGAGAAAGAAGTGGAAAAGCTCGATTGATGGTCCTGATCGCCGCTGTCCTTCTCACCGCGGGTACAGTGGTGTTCACTTTGTTAATACGCAGCCGGGACGTTCCGGAGCCGACGCCGGTGTCGCCAACCGCTCACCTCGAAGATCGCAAGGCGCAGATCTATGAGAACCTGCGGGATCTGCAATTCGAATTCCGAGTCGGCAAACTGTCGGACGCGGATTATCAGAAGACTAAGCTGGATCTGCAGCGAGAGCTGGCGAAAGTGTTGGCCGAGATCGATTCCATCGCGCCAGCGGTAAAAGCAAAAGCTGCTGCCGCCGTGGTTGCGAAGCCAAAATCGGATGGAAAAAAATGTCCGCACTGTGGGGCGACGTTCCCGCAGCCGCTAAAATTTTGTGGGGAGTGCGGGAAGGCAATGGCCCCATGAAAAATCTTAGGCCGCAGATGAACGCAGATGAACGCAGATGGCTCTTGAGATCTGCGTTCATCTGCGTTTATCTGCGGCTAATTTGTTTTCCTGCTTTTGCGGCTGTCGACGGAACGGTCATCAACCGCACCACCGGCCAGCCCGCGCCCGGGACCATCCTGCAACTCGTCCAACCCGGCCAGGGCGGCTTGCAGACCCTGGCTAGCACCAAGACCGATGCCGAGGGCAAGTTCCGATTCGACAAAGACCCGCAAGGCCCGATGCTGATCCAGTCAATTTTCAGCGGCGTCTTGTACACGAAAGTAGTGATGCCTGGCGCGCCCCGCAACGGCGTCGAGGTGGATGTTTTCCAAGCCACGAACAAACCCGGCACTGCGAAAGTGAGCCAGCACTTTATCGTGCTGCAACCCGGAACCAGCGAAATGGCGGTGAGCGAAGGCATCCTGTTTCAGGGCGATCCCCAGCTCACTTATAACGATGCCGCCAACGGTTCCTTTCGATTTTATTTGCCGCCCGAAGCTGGCGGAAAAGTGAACGTAACGATCAATGCCGCGGGTGGAATGCCGATCCAGCGTCCGGCGCAAAAAACGAACCAGCCGAACATTTACAAGGTGGATTATCCAATCAAACCCGGCGAAACGCGATTCGACCTGAATTATGCGGTTCCGGTAACGAGCCCGCTAATGTTTTCGGGCAAGATTCTGCATGCCGAAGGAGCGTCGGACCTGGTGATTCCAACCGGCGTAACCATCAAAGGCGACAACGTGGACCTGGCCGGGCAGGAGCCGAAGACGCAGGCCAGCATCTACCGCATCAAAGGAAACGAATACAAAGTCACGGTGGAAGGCACGGGGTCATTGTCGCCGGCCGCGGATGCCTCGGGAGGCGGAGACGACGACAACAACGGCGCGCCAACCATCCAGGAAGTGAAGCCGCGCATTTACGATCAGCTCTACCTGATCCTGGGAATCGCGTTCGCCACGCTGGCGGCGGGGTCGGTGGCGTTGTACCGCTCCAACGCAGCTAAGAAAGGTTAGCCGCTGATGAACGCGGATAAACGCGGATGGAAAGCGATCTTATCTGCGTTTATCTGCGTTCATCAGCGGCCTAATTCAGAATGACCGCTGTCGTGATCGAAGGTGTCTGGAAGTTCTACGGCGACTTCCCCGCGCTGCAGGACATCACGCTCAACCTCGACGGCGGCGCTTGCCTCGCTCTGCTCGGCCGCAACGGCGCCGGCAAAACCACGCTGCTTCGAATGCTCGCCGGGCTTTCGAAAGCCGCCAAGGGATCCATCACGATTCTGGGCGGCGACGCGCGGGCTGAGAATACCCGGCAAGAGAATCGGCGTGCTAGGCCACGGCATCGGCGTTTACGAGGAGCTTTCCGCTTTCGAGAATCTGCGGCTCTTCGCACGTTTGTATGGGATGGAGAATCCGCGCAAAACCGCGAGCGGAATGGCTGGAGCGCACGGGTCTCGATCGCGTGTCCGATGGATTGGTGCGTGAATTTTCGCGCGGGATGCGGCAGCGGTTAGCCGTGGCTCGCGCGTTCCTGCACAATCCATCGCTGTTGCTGCTGGACGAACCTTTCACCGCACTCGACGATCGTGCCATCGCAGTGCTGCAGGGTCTTCTCAAAGGCGCTCTGGCGGATGGCCGGACCATCATCATGTCCACGCACCAATTGCGCGAAGCGCTGGAACTGGCTACCGATGTCGCGCTGATCAATCGAGGGAAACTGGCGTTTCTAGGGCGACGGTCGCAGGAAATGCTGGAAGATCCGGGCTGGCTGTATCGTCATTACGGAGAGGCATGAACTTTTTCCGACAGGCGTTGGCCATCGCCGGGAAAGATCTGCGGTCGGAAGTTCGAAGCAAGGAGACCGTCAATGCATCGCTCTCCTTCGCGCTGGTGATCCTGCTGCTGTTCAGTTTCGCCTTCGATCCGGGCTCCGAGCAAACGCACGAAATCGCAGGCGGACTGCTGTGGCTGGTTTTCGCGTTCGCGGGAACCCTGATCCTCAACCGCAGTTTCGCGCGCGAGCTGGTGAACGATTGTTTGGACGCGCTGATCTCGTCGCCCGCCAGCGGTGCGCAGTTGTTCTTCGGGAAATGCCTGGCAAACTACGTGTTGCTGCTGATCGTGGAATGCATCTGCCTTCCGATTTTCGTCATCTTCTATGATGCCCGCTGGCCCCAGCAGTTCTGGCTGTTGTTCCTGGTAATGCTGCTTGGGACTTGGGGAATCACGGTGATCGGAACGCTCTTCAGCGCCATGACGGTCAATTTGCGCCTGCGCGAACTGATGTTGCCCACGCTGATTTATCCCATGCTGATTCCGGCGCTGATGGGCGCCATCCAGCTCAGCACTGTCTTGATGGCGGGCGAGCCGCTGGGCAGCCGACAACTTAATCTGGTTCAAGCTGCTCATCGGCTTTGATGTGATTTTTACTATTCTGGCTGTAGCGTTGGTTGAAATCGTATTAGTGGGGTAAAACGATGCGACTGAAAATCATATTGCTTCTCTCGGTGCTGTCAGGCGCGATCCTGGCCTGGAATCTGCACACCATGTTCCTGAAGGTCCCGGACGAACTGAACCAGGGCGCCATCTTCCGCATCATCTATTTCCACGTGCCCTCGGCGATCACTTCGTTCACCGGCTTCTTCTTCGCGATGTTCGCGAGCGTGGCATATCTGGCGAGCAAGAACCTGAAGTTCGACGCCATTGCCGCATCCATCAACGAAGTATCGCTGGCGTTTGCGACCATCACGCTGATCACCGGCAGCCTGTGGGGACGCATCGCGTGGGGCATCTGGTGGACCTGGGACGCCCGGCTCACTTCTTACTTCGTCTGCTGGCTCTTATACGTCGGATACCTGATGCTGCGCCGTGCGATTGACGATCCCACTACGCGCGCCCGCCTCTGCGCCGTGCTCTCGATCTTCGCCTGCGCCGACATCGTGATCGTGTGGAAATCCATCGAGTGGTTCCGGACGCAGCATCCGGGTCCTGTACTGAGCATCCGCAACGGCGGCGGGATGGCGCCCGGAATGGAAGCGCCCATCTGGTGGAACCTGCTGGCGCTGCTGATGCTCTCGACGGTCTCTGATCATGCTGCGCATGCGGCAGGACGCCATGCAGCGCGAGATCGATTCCCTGCGCCGCTACGCGCACGCTTTTTAAGGAGACCCATGGACCAAAACTACACGTTCATGTTTTACGGTTTTCTGGCCGCCTGGCTGGTGGTAATAATTTACGTGATCTCAATCGCCCTACGCGAGCGCAAGCTACGCCAGGAACTCGATCGCGTCAAGCGAATGGTGGAACCGAACCGCGACCGCAAGGAAGCGTAACGAAAAGGCGAGCCATTGATAAAACGCCGAGATTTACTGAAAGCCGCAACCGGGTTTCTTACTCTGCGCGAACTACGCGCCCAAACAAAGGTAGACCACGCCACACGCGGCACGCCAGCCCCACGCATCAAAGACATCAGCGTAATCGCGACCGCCCCACAAGGTCTTCGCCTAGCGGTAGTAAAAATCACCACGGACCAAGACGGCCTCTACGGCTACGGCTGCGCCACATTCACCCAACGCGCAGACCTGGTTGTTCCCGCCGTAGAAAAATATCTGAAGCCCTTTCTGCTAGGCCGTCCCACCGACCGCATTGACGACATCTGGCACGCCTGCTACGACAGTTCGTACTGGCGCAACGGTCCGGTGTTGAACAACGCCATTTCGGGCATCGACGGCGCGCTGTGGGATATCAAAGGCCGCCAAGCAGGCATGCCGGTCTACGAACTTCTTGGTGGAAAATGCCGCGAAGCAGCCGATTGCTACACCCACGCCGCAGGCGCCGAGATTCCGGAAACCATCGCGAACGCCCGCAAGATCATGGATCGCGGATTCCGCCACGTGCGCGTGCAGGTGGGTGTCCCGGGCATGGCCGGATACGGCGCCGGCCGTGGAAATGTTCCGGTGGAAGCGCTGCACGATGGCCCGGTGTTCGAACCGGCGGCGTACATGCGCCGGGCAATGCAGCTCTTCGAAGCCTGCCGCAAGGAGTTGGGTGAAGAAGTGGAGCTGCTGCACGATGTGCATGAACGCCTGCACCCCATCCAAGCCGTGCGCTTCGCCAAGGACGTGGAGCAATTCCGGTTATTCTTCCTGGAAGACGTGCTGGCGCCCGAAGATGTCGATTACTTCCGCCTGATCCGCAAGCAATGCGCCACGCAGCTAGCGATGGGCGAGCTGTTCACGCATCCGTTGGAATGGACCGCGCTCATCTCCGAACGGCTGATCGATTTCATCCGCATTCATCCCTCGATGGTGGGCGGATTGACGCCCGCACGCAAAGTTGCCGCACTGGGCGAGGCCTTCAACGTCCGCACCGCGTGGCACGGCCCCGGCGATCTCTCGCCCATCGGTTCCATGTGCAATATCACTTTGGATGTTGCCTGCCACAACTTCGGTATCCAGGAATACTCCGCGTTCGGCGACCGCACGCAGGAGGTGTTCCAGGGCTGTCCAGTGATGAAGAACGGCTACTGGTATCCCAACGACGCGCCCGGCTGGGGCATCGAGGTGGATGAAAAGGCCGCGGCCAAGTATCCGTTCGGAAGCTTCGAAGAAGGCGAACGCAAGAAGCTGAACGGCGGATGGGGCGAGATCCGGCGGCGGGATGGTACGGTGATTAAACAGTAGATCCCATCCGGGAATGCCTGAAATCCTCGACGTTGACGGGTCACCACTCGCGCCCGAATCCCTACGCATGCTGGAATACCTGCGCACCCGCTCCCAGGAAATGAGCGCTGTTGCCATCCGCGAGAAGATTCGCAAGGCCGCGGAGGAACTGGAAAGTGCGCTGGAATCTGTCACTGCGGCGCAAGCCCGCTTGCATCCCATGGCTGGGAAGTGGAGCATCGCAGAAGTGGTGGATCATATCGCGCAGACGCAGATTCGAGGGACGGAAGAACTGCGCCATCTACTCGCTGGCCGCCGGCCACCTCATCCGCCAGTCTACGAAGCGCTCCGGTCCGGCGCGGGTCAATGGGCGCCGTGGAATCTTTTGGTGCAGGACCTTCACGCCGCCAATCGCGCCATGATCGAGGTGTTCGATGGCGCGGTGGATCCCATTAGCAGCGACGCTCCGACCGTTAGAACGGTGATGGTGGCCCTCCGCAAAATCGAAGAGGAGCGCACCGAACCGCAGATCTGGTTTTATGAACTCAACTGGAAAGAATACGCCCTGCTCCAGCGGCTTCATCTACTGGATCATCGGACCCAGGTCAAGAAGCTGCACGCCTCCATAACGAGTAAGTAAGCAAGCCGTTGGTGGTGTCGGGCACTCCGCCCCTCGATTGGTGATCACCGGCAATCACGAAAGCGCTATTCCATCGCCCTTAAAACCAATTTGGATCACGGTTGGAAACAATGTTCCTAGCGCCGGTGTCGTTTTTGAGGGCTGTCCGGCGATGAAGAAGGGCTACTGGTGTCCCAACGATGCACCCGGCTGGGGCGAGATCCAGCGGCGGGATGGTCCGGTATTCAAACAGTAGCGAATTCTGGCACCCTGATCGACCGTCGGAGTCTAACCGATATAGACGTATATGGGGCGTTGGCCTTTGATGGCAAAAGCCGGGATTGTTTTGGTCGCGGCCCCGTGCCTTTGGTTAGGGACCTGGGCTCTATGGCACTACACCCGCAATTGGTCCCCCGTAGACATCCCCATTTCTCTTTCGCGTGGCCACATTCGTACTCCGGTGAAAATCAAATTCGAGAGCGATTACGCGATACGCCTCAGGACGCGTGCGGACGAATTCGTGCGCTTTCCTTGTCCCACCGGATCCGGCCCATGCTATCTCAACCTTGGGATGACAGAGGCAACGTGGTCCGTAGGAAGCGGCGGGAAGGTTGGCGTTGACAGTGCCGGGGTCGACCTCCGCGCACTGGATTATTAATCACCGTGGCGTCGAACTCGGACGCTTCCATGCCGATCGAGGAGTCTACGTACTCGACCTAGATCTCCTCCGTGATCTCAGCGCACTCAACTCCAGCGAGCCGCATTTGGAGGTTGCAGAGGACGGCGGAAGGTACGAGGCGAGCTTGGAGCGTCGCAATTCCGCATTGCTCTCTGTCTTCGTCCTGGTTCCGATCGGCCTCCCGTTGTTGATTCTCGCTGCAGCCGCCCGACGCCGCGAGAAGTGGTACAGCTTCCTCCACCAATGTGCCATGACGCAGCCCGGCCCGCTCCCCGGTCCTCGGAAGGCAGGTGCACCACTCAAAGTCAGTCCGTGGCGCAGACCAAAGCAGGTTGTGGCGAGGACCTTTTCGGTCGCCGGCAGATTTAATCTCAACCACTCAACGCTCCTTCTGATACTCTTGCTGATCCTCCTGTGCGTGATCTTTGTCATCCAGGAACCATTCAGAGCCCATGGATTTGCGATTCGCGTGATCCGGCCGGGCGTCGAGCTTGTCCCAACTGGTGGCACGAAGCCGCTGCGCATTCGCGTTCTGGCAGGCAAGAACGGAAAATCGCTGCAGATTGGCTCTCAGGTCATCGAGCGCGCTGATCTCGAAGCGTTTCTGCGCCGTGAGATTCCAAAACGCCCGCCCGACTGGCCTGTATACATCGAGGGCGATTCGGGACTCGAGTATGAGAGCGTCGCGCGGACGATCGACGCCGTCTCAGCCTTGCGGACCAAAGTTGTGCTTCTGACGCCCGGCTACAAGGCGTCGTTAGGTGAATCCGGACCGCAGCGACAAACGCCCGCTCACCGGTAGATGCACTTAGGGCCGGATGAGTACGCCTAAAGCAGGAGCGTAGCGACCAAGCGTTGCAAGATGTTCCGGGAGTCCGCGTCCGAGGATCGCGGCTTGCTTACGAAGCACCTCCATAAAAGCGTCTGGATTCAGCTGATACTGTCCAACTAGGAATTCATCCGCAGTAAGGCATTCTAATTTGTATGTATCGAGGATCTCTGCCGGGAAGTGTCTTTTGTTGTTACTGACGATCACATCCGCTCCCGTGCTAATGGCGGCCGCCAGCACATGGCGATCCTTAGGATCGTTCCGCATCGCGGGAACGAGATCCTTGTCCCCGGTAAGCAGCGCATCAAAAGCGTTTCGGCCAAGGGCATTGGAGCCAGCACGCATGCATCCAGCACATTGTACTGGCAGCTACCATCACTCACTCAAACGCCGGAATCCGATCATAAATACCCTCTGCTGCTTCTGCCTTGACTAAGTCGTCCAAAGTCTTTCGGCGCTGAGCATCACGCTCAGCTTTGTAGCGCAGCAGATCCTGCGTGTACACTCTTCGATGGCTGCCTACCAGGTGATATGGAATCGTGCTCCGACGGCCACCCGACTGGCAAGTATATGTGGAAGGCGACCCCAACCTGGAATTCGAACCGGTGGCGAAAGCCATCGAGATCATCCGCGCCGAGCACGCCGAGGTGGTCCTGTTAACGCCTGGGTACAAGGCCGCGTTAGGGGAATCCGGCCCGCAGAGAGAAACGCCCACCTACCGAACAATCGCTAAGTAGGCCGGCGGGCGAGAAGGCTCCTGCCACAGGGTTTTTGGCTTTCCCACCACCTACAACCCACCCCCCACCACCCACTATGCTATCCTGTTAACGAACAAAAGAGATTAAGTTTAGACGAGGAGTATCTTTCCGAGAATGGCACTGGCGGCGGATTCGAAACAACAAGTAGTTGCAACGTATAGAGTTCACAAAACCGATACCGGTTCGCCAGAAGTCCAGGTAGCGATCCTGAGCCAGCGTATTCTGCAGCTCCAGGATCATTTCAAGACGCATGGCAAAGATCATCATTCCCGCCGGGGATTGTTGTCGATGGTCGCGCGCCGGCGGCGCTTGTTGAAATACCTGAAAAGCCGTAATCCGGAAAGATACAAGAACCTGATTCAAAGCTTGGGCATCCGTCGTTAGGTGCTCCGGGCTCAGGTAACCCGCCCCGGTGGGCGGCGCATCCACAGTTCATTCACTCCAAAGTCTCCTCTTAATCCTTAGCAGGCTGAGCGGAAAGCTCGGCCTGGATTAAAAGGAAATTACAGATGTTACATACCGTAGAAATTGACCTGGATGGTCAAAAGATCACCCTTGAAACAGGAAAGATCGCGAAACAGGCCAATGGGGCCGTCGTGGTCCGTTCGGGGGATACCGTGGTGCTGGTCAGCGCCTGCTCGAATGAAGAGCCGAAGCCGAACGCCGCTTTCTTTCCGCTCACGGTCGATTACCGTGAATACACTTACGCCGCCGGAAAATTTCCGGGCGGATTTATCAAGCGCGAGGGTCGTCCCTCGGAGAAAGAAATTCTCACCAGCCGTCTCATTGACCGGCCCATCCGGCCGCTGTTCCCGGAAGGCTACATGAATGAGTCGCAGGTGATCGCCATGGTGCTGTCGGCCGATCCGCAGCGCGATCCCAGCACGCTCGCCATCATCGGCGCGGGCGCGGCGCTGGCCATTTCCGACATTCCGTTCCATCATGTGTTGGGCGGCGTTCGCGTTGGCTCGGTCAAGGGAAAGCTGGTGGCCAACCCCAGCTACGATGAAACGCGCGAAGCCAAGCTGAGCATCATCGTCGCGGGCAGCGAAGAAGGCATCGTGATGGTGGAAGCCGGCGCGCAGCATGCCACCGAAGCCGAAGTGCTGGCGGCCATCGAATATGGCCACGAGTGCTGCAAGAAAATCGGCGCGGGCATCCGCGAGCTGGTGAAGAAGGCCGGCAAAACCAAGCGGACCTACACTCCTCCCGAGATCAACAAGGAACTGTACGCGCAAATCGAGAAGCAGATTCGCGAGGAACTGACCGACGCGATGGACACCAAGAAATATCCCAAGCTCGATAGCTACCATCGCGTGCACGAAGCCAAGCACAAAGTGGTGGATTCGCTTCCCGAAGAGCAACAGGCCGAAGGCAAAGAGCTGTTCGACGTACTGAAGGAGCGCATCTTCCGCGACGAAATGCTGAAGAAGCGCCGCCGTCCGGATGGCCGCGCGTTCGACGAAATCCGCAATATCGATAGTGAAGTGGGCGTTCTGCCGCGCACGCACGGCTCGGCGCTGTTCACCCGCGGCGAAACGCAGGCGCTGGTCACCGTAACTCTCGGCACCAAGGACGATGAACAGCGCATCGAGATGTTCGATCTCACCGAGACCTCCAAGCGCTTCATGCTGCACTACAACTTCCCGCCCTTCAGCGTGGGCGAAGTTGGATTCATGCGCGGACCCGGCCGCCGCGAAATCGGGCACGGCGCTCTGGCCGAACGCTCGATCTCGGCCGTCATTCCGCCGAGAAGATAAGTTCCCCTACACGCTGCGCGTGGTCAGCGACATTCTGGAATCGAACGGTTCCAGCTCCATGGCCACCGTGTGCGGCGCATCGCTTGCGCTGATGGATGCCGGAGTTCCGGTCGACCGATCCGATCGCTGGCATCGCGATGGGATTGGTGATGGAAGGCAAGGATTACGCGATCCTCACCGATATCGCCGGCGCCGAAGATCATTACGGCGACATGGATTTCAAGGTGGCCGGATCGAAGCAAGGGCATCACCGGCCTGCAGATGGACATCAAGGTTCCGAACGTCACCACCAAGATCATGGAAGAGGCGTTGGAGCAGGCACGCAAAGCGCGGCTCTTCATTCTGGACAAGATGGTGGCGTACGATTTCGGAAGCCCGCAAGGAAATGTCGCAATATGCGCCGCGCATCTACACTCTCAAGATTCCAACCGACAAGATTCGCGATCTGATTGGGCCGGGCGGCAAGATGATCCGCAGCATTGTGGATGAAACCGGCGTGAAGATCGACGTCGAAGACGACGGTACGGTCAACATTTTCGCGTCCGACGGCGAATCGGCCAAGCTGGCCATCCAGCGCGTTACCGATATCGCGGCTGTGGCCGAGGTGGGCAAAACCTATCTCGGAAAAGTGGTGCGGCTGGTGGAGTTCGGCGCGTTCGTCGAGATCTTCCCCGGCACCGATGGTCTGCTGCACATCAGCGAGATCTCGGAAAATCGCATCAAAGCCGTGCGCGATGAGTTGAAGGAAGGCGATCAGATCCTGGTAAAGGTTCTGGCGCTCGAAGGCAACAAAATCAAGCTGAGCCGGAAGGCGATGCTGAAGGAACAGCGCGAAAAGCTGAAGCCGACGCAAGTTTAGTTCGAAAAGGCACCGACTCCCTTACGGTCGCGGCTCCGTTTTTCCGAGCCGCGACCGTGAGGGAGTCGGTGCCTTTGGTTTTTGGCAGCTAAAATTAAGACGTGCCCTGCCCGCGTCCGCTCCTAATTCTGCTCGCGATCTCCGGGATCGCGAGCGCCCAGCCCGGCTTCAGCATCTCCAACATGGACCGCTCGGCGAACCCCTGCGTCGATTTCTATCAATATGCCTGCGGTGGCTGGGTGGCCAACAATCCGGTCCCGGCGGATCAGACCAGTTGGGATCCCTTCGATCAATTGGACGAGAGCAACCGCGCGTTGCTGCACAAGATTCTTGAAAAGGCCTCGGCTAACGATCCGCGGCGAACGCCGGTGGAGCAAAAAATCGGCGATTTCTACGCCACTTGCATGGACGAGGCCGCGATCGAGAAATTAGGCGCCGCGCCGCTGAAGCCCGATCTCGATAGAATCGACGCGATCAGCTCCAAATCCGGCATCTTGAATACCTTGGTCCGCCTGCAATTGATCGGCGTGAATGCGCTGTTCAGTTTTTCCTCCGGTCCGGACTTCAAGAACTCCATGCTCGAAATCGCACAAGCGGATCAAGGCGGCCTGGGCCTGCCCGAGCGCGACTACTATTTCAAGGACGATGCGAAATCCGTGGAACTGCGCAAGCAGTACGTGGAGCACGTGCAAAAGATGCTCGAGCTTTTGGGCGAATCGAGCGAGAAGGCCGCATCGGACGCGCAGGCCGTAATGCGGTTTGAGACCGGCCTGGCGAAAGGATCGCTCGACGTCACGTCGCGCCGCGATCCCAGCCAGACGTATCACAAGCTGACCGTGCACGAATTGTATTCGCTCAATCCGGCCATCGATTGGCCCAAGTATTTCCAGGGCCTGGGAACTCCACCCATCGCCGACCTCAACGTCGTGGTTCCGAATTTCTTCCGCACGGTGGAATCCATGATCGTGCAAACCAGCTTGGACGACATCAAGGCTTACCTGCGCTGGCAACTGGTGCACGCGGAAGCCGCTTACCTCTCCAAACCGTTTGTGGACGAGAATTTCCGCTTCTTCCGCCAGATTCTGGGCGGAGCCAAGGAGATCGAACCGCGCTGGAAACGCTGCGTGAATGCCGTGGACAGCGATCTAGGCTTCGCGCTCGGCCAGAAGTATATCGAAGCCGCTTTCGGGCCGGAACAAAAGGCACGCACGTTGAAGATGGTGGGCGAAATCGAGAAGGCGCTGCACGACGATATCCAGACGCTTTCCTGGATGACGCCCGCTACCAAAGAGCAGGCGCTGGTCAAACTACGCGCGGTGACCAACAAAATCGGCTACCCGGACAAGTGGCGCGATTATTCCAGCGTGAACATCGTCAGGGGCGACGCGGTTGGAAACGACGAGCGCGCAACGGAGTTTGAAATCCACCGGCAGTTGAACAAGATCGGCAAGCCGACGGATCGCTCCGAGTGGGGCATGACGCCGCCCACCGTCAACGCCTATTACGATCCGACGGAAAACAACATCAATTTTCCGGCCGGCATTCTGCAGCCTCCGTTCTACGACAAGCGCTTGGATGATGCGGTAAATTACGGCGCGATCGGCGCGGTGGTGGGCCATGAGCTGACCCACGGGTTCGACGATGAGGGCCGCCAGTTCGATCCGGAGGGCAATCTGCGGGATTGGTGGACCCCGGAGGACGCCAAAGAGTTCGAAAAGCGCGCCGACTGCTTCATCCGCGAGTACTCAGCCTACACGCCCATAGACAATGTTCATCTGAACGGAAAGCTCACCCTGGGCGAAAATACGGCGGATAACGGTGGCGTCCGGCTGGCCTTTATGGCCCTGATGGACTCGCTAAACGGCAAACCCAAGCCGAAAGTGGACGGTTTGACCCCGGAACAGCGCTTTTTCCTCGGCTGGGGCCAAATCTGGTGCCAAAATGTGCGTCCAGAGGCCTCCCGAATGATGATTCAGGTGAATCCCCACTCGCCCGGAAGAAACCGAGTAAATGGCGTAGTATCAAACATGCCGGAGTTCCAGCGCGCTTATGCTTGCCGAATCGGGCAGCCCATGGTCGCAGCCCCGGCGTGCCGGGTCTGGTGACCATCGGCCGGCCGAGTTAATCGGTTGTTCGGTTAATCGGTTGATCGGTTACAGAACGGAAGAACCGACCAACCGAATAACTGAACAACGCGCCGTAACCTTTGGTTACGAAGCTGGTATTTAAATTGTGTACGAAGCAAGCGATAGTAGCCTGATGCAGGCCGTCCGGGATGGCGACCTGGGCGGCTTGGCGGTGCTGTTCGAGCGGCACCATCGGTCGCTTTTCAACTATTTTGTACACGTAAACGGGAACCGCGACCTGAGCGAGGACCTGGTCCAGGACGTCTTTTTCCGGATCTTGAAATACCGGAAAACATACCAGCCCGACCGATCCTTTACCGCATGGATGTACCAGATCGCCCGCAACGCGCACGTGGATTCCATCGGGAAGCGGAAGTACGAAGTGGAACTGGGCGACAGGGAATTTGCGAGCACCAATAGGATGGACGAAAATCTGAAGCGCAAACAGGAAGTGGCACTTGCTGAAACAAGCCATGGCGCGCTTACCGCTCGAAAAGAGAGAGCTGTTGGTGCTGAGCCGTTATCAGAATTTGAAATACGAAGAAATCGCCGGCATTCTCGGATGCGATATCGGCGCGGTGAAAGTGCGGGTGTATCGCGCGGTGCGGGCGCTGGGACAGATCTACTTCGAGTTGGCAGGAGAAAGAGCATCATGAACTGCGAACAAGCCAGAACACAATTCGTGGATTACTGGAGAGGCACTCTGGAAGATTCCGGAGAGTTTCAAACTCACCTGGGAACCTGCGAGCGCTGTCGCGCTGAGGCGCAAGAGCTCAAGGATCTCTGGGGGACGCTCGGGGCGCTGCCGGAAGAAGATCCGAGCCTCGCGATGCGCACGCGCTTTTACGATTCTTTGCGCGAATGGAGGCGGCAGGAGTCCACTCGGCGTCAGCCTTTGTGGTGGCTGCGGCATCCGGCGTTTCAGGCGGCGGCCGCGGTGCTGATTCTTGCAATCGGAGTCGGAACCGGTTTCATGTTGCGAGGCCGCGACAGCGTGGAAGTTTCTCAACTCCGTGGGGAGGTATATAACATGCGTCAACTGGTGGCTTTATCGCTGATGCAGCAGCAATCGGCCAGCGATCGGCTGCGTGGCGTGAACTTTGCTTATCACGTGGAACAGTCCGATCCGCAAGTGCTGGGCGCGCTGCTCACCACCGTGAATCACGATCCCAGCGTCAACGTGCGGTTGGCCGCGGTGGATGCGCTGCGGAATTTTAACGACAGTCCGGTCGGTAGAAAAGGCGTGGTGCAGGCGCTGGCGAAGCAGGATTCGCCGCTGGTCCAGATCGCGATTCTGGATCAGATTGTGGAGCTGCACGAGAAATCGGCCGTACCGGCCATTCAATTCCTGTTGTCCGGCCAGACACTGAATCCGGATGTGAGGCAGCGCGCGCAATGGGCGCTGAAACAACTCCAATGAGAACACTCTTAATTTTTATCGGCACTCTCTCGCTGGCTTACGGCGATGAACAAGCCAAGGAAACCATCCGCCAGACGCTGCCTGCGGCGGCACGTCTCGAAGTGGACAACGTGCACGGCTTCATTCACGTGACTGGTTACAACGGCAGCGAAATCCAGATGGTGGCCGAAAAAACCATCGAAGCGGAATCCACGCGAACGGATGGAGGCTGCCAAGCGGGAAGTGAAGCTGGATGTTTCAAGAGCCGGCGACACCGTGACTCTCTATGTGGACGGTCCGTTCCGCTGCCATTGCGAGGACAATCGCAGGGGCATTCGTGAAAATGGTCATCGCGGATATCACGTGACCTTCGATTTCGAAATCAAGGTTCCGGCGGCGATGTTCCTGCGGCTGGAAACGGTGAACAACGGAGACGTGCGCGTGGAAAACACCACGGGCGATTTCGATATCGGCAACGTCAACCGAGGCATCGAGATGACGGAAGTGGCCGGATCCGGAAGGGTCCACACGGTGAATGGGCCGATCCATGTGCTGTTCGCGAAAAATCCTGCAAGCAGTTGCTCATTTGGAACTGTGAACGGGACCATCGAAACATCGTTCCGCCCGAACCTGAATGCCGACGTGAAGGTGAAGACCTTCAACGGACATGCCTACACGGATTACGATGTCACGGCACTGCCGAGAACAATCTCAGCGGGTGAGCGCAAGGACGGCAAGTTCGTCTATCACAGCGACGATTTCAACGGCATGCGGCTGGGCAACGGCGGCCCGGAACTAAAGTACGACACTCTTAACGGAAACATACAGATCATCAATCGAGGAAAGTAACAATGAAACAGTTAGCACTTCTTTTTGTAGTCGCGGCCGGCGCAGCACTGTGCCAGGAGCAACCGGATCGCGTGAATGTACCCTTCAGCGATCCGTCGCGGCCGAAGATGCTTAAGGCATCCGTCCTCAACGGAAGCATCATAGTAAAGGGTTACAACGGCAAGGAAGCCATCGTGGAAGCCCGCGGAGAAGGCAGCCGTCACAAGCGCGAGCGCGTCGAGCGCGAAGGCATGCATCGCATCGATATCGGCGGCAGCGGCCTTTCGGTGGAGGAATCCGACAACACCATCACGGTGGGCACCCGGTCCATGAATGAAAATGTCGAGATCAATATTCAGGTGCCATTCGACACGTCTCTCAAGCTGCACGATGTGAACGGCGGCGAAATTTCAGTGGATCACATCAACGGCGATGTCGAGATCGATGTGACCAATGGCCGGGCGACTGCCACTCATATTTCCGGATCGGCTATCGTGCACGCTTTGAACGACCGCGTGCTGGTGACGCTGGATAAGGTCACTGCGGATAAACCCATGTCGTTCAGCTCGCTCAATGGCGATATCGACGTCACCTTACCAGCTGATTTAAAGGCGAAGGTGAAGCTCAAGAGCGACAACGGCGAAGTCTACAGCGATTTCGACATCAAGGTGGACGCCTCGTCGCGCAAGCCGATCGTCGAGGATTCAAACAACGGCCGAGGCAAGTATCGCGTGCAGTTCGACAAAGCGACCTACGGATTGATCAACGGCGGCGGACCTGAGATCCAACTCACCACATTCAACGGAAACATCTATATCCGAAAAGCAAAGTAGCTCAGTACCTGCGTCACCGTTACATGCCGTTAGGACAGGAAATAATTCCTTCCTAACGGCTTTTTACTTTTTCTCGCTGCTCAAAAAACAAGCGCTTTGCGGGTGGCCATGCTCTTGCATACACCCTGGCATGAAGCGCCAACGATTTCCCAACTTCGTTTTCGCATTTACATTATTCGCTACAACAGGCGGACTTTCCATGGCCGTGCATAACGTGAAGATCATCTCGCGCGACGGCGTGGTCACGTTGAGAGGCAACGTCAAATCGGATGACGAGAAGAAGTCCATCGAAGATAAAGCAACGGGGATCGCTGGCGCAGGCAAGGTCACCAGTGAACTGACCGTGAGCTCGACCGACTCGAAGTAATCAAACAAAATCATAAGGAGAAAATCATGAGTGGGAAGAATACAGCGGTTTATGGGATTTATCGCGACACCGTCGCCCTCGGCGGTGGATTGGAAGGATTGCGCACCGCGGGCTTTCGCGGCACCGACATTTCCGTCCTGATGCCTGAGAATGTCGGCACCAAGGATTTTGTCCACAAGAAGGAAACCAAGGCGCCCGAAGGAGCAACCACGGGCGTGGCGTCAGGAGCCGTCATCGGCGGCGCACTAGGATGGCTGGCCGGCATTGGCGCATTGGCGATCCCTGGTCTTGGGCCGTTCATCGCCGCCGGTCCCATCATGGGATTGTTAGCGGGCGCTGGCGCAGGCGGTGCCGTCGGCGGCGTTGCGGGCGCGCTGATCGGCATGGGAATCCCTGAGTACGAAGCCAAGCGCTACGAAGGCCGCGTCAAGTCCGGTGGAATTCTGCTATCCGTCCACTGCGACAGCTCGGAATGGGTCAAGCGCGGCAAAAACATCCTGGAGCAGACCGGCGCCGAGGACATCGGCGAGGCGGGCGAAGCCGCGGCAGACTACGCGATGAGCGATCGTCCAGCATCCAGGATTTAAAACCGGTTGTAGGTTGTGGGAGGTGGGCCGTAGGTGTTGGTTTCCCACCACCCACCACCTCCCCCACCGCCCGCTAAAATAGAGGTCTCTGCGCTTCCTGGGAATTGATTTCGGCTGGGAGAACCAGCCCAGCGGCGTTGCGGCTCTCGATTGGGACGGCGAAACGCTGCACTTAACCGCGCTCTGAAACGCCTGACCGCAATCCGGAGGATGTCCTGCGAATGGGTGAAGCGGATCAGGCGCGCGGAGCACCACCGGAATCGGGATCGACGCACCCATCGTGATTCCGAACGGCTCTGCGGATGCGCCTCGGCAGATCGGTTGGCGCATTCGCTTTACGGCAAGTATCACGCCGGTGCATATCCCTGCCAGCCGCGCTCGCAGATTCTGGAAGCGAACCACCGGGCTTTCGGAGGCGCTGGCGCGGCTGGGATTTCCTCATGGCGATGAGTTGATGGGGAGGCGCGGCGGGCGCTTCCAGATTGAAGTTCATCCGCACGCAGCCACGGTCCAGCTCTTCCGGCTGGATCGCATCATCAAATACAAAAAAGGGAAACTTGGCGGAACGGGCCGCCGGGCTGGCGCGTTTGCGAGGCACTGATGTTGGAACGGCTTGCCGTCATCTGGTCCCGCGCCTCGAACTGGCCGGGCTGCCCGAAATTCCGACAGGGAGGCCGCGACCTGAAGGCTGTGGAAGACCAACTGGACGCGCTGCTGGCCGCCTACATCGCCGCGCACTGGTGGTATTGGGGCCGCGAGCGCAACGACGTGCTGGAGATTCGAAGCGCGGCTATATCATCGTGCCGCATCGCGTGATCCGCGAGGTGAAACGGGCGGACTTCCGTACATTGGCCAAAGTTGCGGCACTTGGACGAATCCAGCGCGGATCGGGATCCACTCGAGCAGTTTCAACGCTGGTATGCGCAGGCGCGCCGGGCCGGTCTCGAAGGAACCAGGCGCGATGACGCTGGCCACCGTTTCGCGCGGATGGGCAGCCTTCGGCTCGAATGGTGTTGCTCAGGGAGCGCAGCCCGCGCGGCTTCGTCTTCTTCACCAACTACCGAAGCCGGAAGGGACGCGAACTGGCCGCAAATCCGCATGCCGCGCTGGTTTTCTATTGGCCGGAACTGGGCCGCCAGGTACGCGTCACGGGTCACGGTGACGAAAACCACTCGCAGCGGAAACCGAGGCCTATTTCCGCACCCGGCCGAGAGGAGTCGCAGTTGAGCGCTTGGGCATCCTGGCAAAGCTCGGTGATCCCGGACCGCGAGATTCTGGAGCGCGAGAGTCGAAAAGCTGGAGGCCCGACTTCGCCGGCGAGGAGGTTCCGCCGCCGCCGGGATGGGGAGGATACCGGCTGCGTCCGGAGACCATCGAGTTCTGGCAGGGACGCCAGAACCGGCTGCATGACCGGCTGCGCTATTCGCCGTCGAAACGGCCGCTGGACGCGACGAGCGCTGGCGCCGTAACGAGCACTGACTCCCTAAGCGGTCCGCGCTTCCGAGCTTACGCCGATCTCGCCGCCGTACACCGACGCGTCGGATAGTCGGTGCCTGGGTCTCCCATTTACCGGCCCCCCACCGCCGTTCGCCGATATTTCGTCGAACGTCCTAACCCGGGCTGTTACGCTCGAATCGTGGATAACCAACAACTGAACGACCGCTTGCGTCAAACCCGCCAGAACTCGTCCGGGATCTTTGGCGTGCATCGCTCCAGCATGTCGGGCATCCTGTTCGGTTCCGTGATTGTTGTCATCGGCCTGTTGCTGCTGCTGGACAACATGGGGATCGTGCAAGTGCATGATTTGTGGCGGTTTTGGCCCGTGTTCCTGATCGTGGTCGGCGTTTCCAAGGTGCTGGAGGGCCGGACGCCGGCTGGTTGGGTTTGGGGCGGTCTGGTAACGCTGGTGGGCGCCATGCTGTTGCTGGATAACCTGCACATCCTGGTAATTGATATCGGGGATTTCATCTGGCCGCTCGCGGTCATCGGCTTTGGAGTGATGCTGCTCTTGAAAGCGCTCGACCGTAGAAGGTATCTGGATGGCAGGTCCGCCGCTCGCTCCGTCCAACAACGGGCTGGCCGGCGCCTGGGCTGTCTTCAGCAGCGTGAAGCGCCGGGTGGAAGATCAGGATTTCAAAGGCGGCGAGGTGGTGGCCGTATTCGGCGAGGTGAAAATCGACCTCCGGAAAGCGGGGATCGCAAGCGGCGAAGCCGTAATTGAGGTAAACGCGGTTTTCGCCGGCGTCGACATCCGCGTTCCCGAAACCTGGTTGGTCGTCCTGAGGGGCGCGGGTATTTTCGGCGCCTTCGAAGACAAAACCATTCCCCCCAGAACCGGATCCTGGCGTCAAGCCGCCAACACTGGTCATTACCGGCACCGCTGTATTCGGCGCCACCAAGGTAGATAATTAACCGGACCGGTTTCTATGCATCCGCTGCTTGCCCAAAGGCAGGATCGTCCTCTATTTGCTCGTTTGGGCCGCAATGGGCGGCCTGCTGGGCTATATGCTGACCATCACGGGCCGGCTGCGCTGGCAGGAAGCGGGCCCTGGCTCTGCCGCTTGGCTTTGTTTTACGCGTTCGTGTGCCTGGCGCCCTGGTACATGTGCCGCGTCCTGCCGCTGGGCTCTCCAGCTTCCGAAACTGCTGGGGAATCACCTGGCGGCGGCCGTCGTGGCCGCGCTGCTTCTGGATTGTGGTGGCCAAAGGTGTTGGCGCTGGCGCTCAGCCGCTACTTTTCCCGCAGCTCAACGAGCGCTTCAGCCCGCAGCTTCCGCTGCTGTTCGGCATCGGCGTGCTGCTCTACATGCTGTCGGTGGCGCTGCATTACGTGCTGCTGTCGCTGGAATCTTCCAAAGAAGCCGAGACGCGCGAGCAGGAGGCGCTCACGCTGGCGCGCGAAGCGGAAATGAAAGCGCTCAAGGCGCAGATCAATCCGCATTTTCTGTTCAACAGCCTGAACTCCATCAGCGCGCTCGCAACCGTGGATGGGGTGCGCGCGCGCGACATGTGCATCAAGCTGTCGGATTTCTTGCGCACCACGCTCAGCCTGGGCGAGAAGCAAAGCATCACGCTGGCGCGACGAACTGGCGCTGGCCAAGGCCTATCTGGAGGTGGAGCAGGTGCGGTTCGGCGCGCGGCTTCGCGTCGAAATCGACGCCGGATGCCGGCTGCGACGACTGCGTGGTGCCGTCCGCTGTTTCTGCAGCCGCTGGTGGAAAACGCGGTGAAGCATGGAATCGCGGGATTGGTGGATGGCGGGACCATTCGGCTGGAGGCCCACTGCGAGAAAGGCTGGCTGCAGGTGAAGATCGAGAACGAATTCGATCCCGAATCTCCGGCCGCCGCGCCGGCATGGGCTGGGACTGCAGAACGTGCGCGACCGGCTGCGGGCGATGTACGAAAATCAGGCGCGCCTGGACACCGACGGCGTCCGGCCGATCGGTTTGTGGTCGCGACGTGGAGTTGCCCTGCGCGGCAGCACGCTGTAGCATGGATGGACCGTGTCATGAGGACTATGGCTGACCTCTCGCCGCCGGGCTCCAAGATCGCGCATTACCGCGTGGTTTCGCGCCTGGGCGAGGGCGGCATGGGCGCGGTCTATCTGGCCGACGACACGCGTCTGGGCCGGCGCGTCGCTCTGAAGGTGTTGCCGCCGGATGTGGCCGCCGATCCGGAGCGCATGCACCGCTTCGTGCAGGAGGCCAAGCTGGCTTCGGCGCTCACGCATCCCAACGTCGCCTACATCTACGAAATCGGCGAGGACGACGACCTCTGGTTCCTCGCCATGGAATACGTGGAGGGCGAGCCGCTGACGCAATCGCATCCGGGAAGGCCCGCTGCGGCTCGCCGAGATCGCTCTCCATCGGCATCCAGGTGGCGGACGCGCTGGACGACGCGCACTCCAAAGGCATCGTGCATCGCGACATCAAGCCGGCCAACCTGATGCTGACGCCGCGCGGCCACGTGAAGGTGCTGGATTTCGGGCTGGCCAAGCTGGAAGTCCAAGCCCAACCGCCGAAGAAACGCAATTGATGACCAGCGCCGGCATGGTGATGGGCACCGTGGCATACATGAGCCCGGAGCAGGCGCTGGGCCGCGACGTGGATCATCGCACCGGATCTGTTCAGCCTGGGCGTGGTGCTGTACGAGATGGCCACCGGGCGTCTTCCCTTCCCCGGCGCGAACGCCACCGAAACCATGGCGCGCATTCTGCAAGCGCAGCCCGAAGCCATGGCGCGCTTCAACTACGAAGTGCCCGAGGAGTTGGATCGCATGGTGCGGAAGTGCCTGGAGAAGGATCGCGAGCGGCGCTATCAATCGGCGCGCGAGCTGCTGGTGGATTTGAAGAACCTGGAGCGCGATTCGGGTCGCCAGCAGGCCGCGCGCTCGCCGAGAGTCCTGCCGACGACGCACGCCGGCAAATCCGCGCGGTGATTGTGGACGACGAAGAGCTGGCGCGCGCTCTGCTGCGCGAGTATGTTGCAATCCAGCGCCGGCATCGAGATTGTGGCCGAATGCGCCAACGGTTTCGAAGCGGTGAAGGCGATCGCCGAGAACAAAGCCCGACCTGGTGTTTCCTGGACGTCCAGATGCCGAAGCTGGACGGCTTCGAGGTGCTGGAACTGATCGGCGCGCGATGTCGCGGTGATTTTCGTCACCGCCTACGATCAGTACGCCATGCGGGCGTTCGACGCGCACGCGGTGGATTACCTGCTGAAGCCGTTCAGCCTGGAGCGTTTCGAAAAGGCGCTGGAACGCGCGCGCCTGCGGCTGGGCGAAAAGATGCCGCCGGCGGCCGAGCTGGCCACCGCGAGCGCGCGCCTCCGCAGCAATATCTCGCAGCGCATCGTAGTGAAGGACGGCGCGCGAGTCCACATCATTCCGGTGGAGCGCCTGGATTACGCCGAAGCGCAGGACGATTACGTGTCGCTGCACAGCCAAGGCAAGAGCTATCTGAAGCAGCAGACCATTTCGAGCCTGGAGGCGGCGCTCGATCCCGAGCGCTTCGTGCGCATTCACCGCTCCGTCATCGTGAATCTGGAACGCGTGGCAAAAATCGAGCCGTACGCGAAGGACAGCCGCGTGGCGGTGCTGTCGGATGGCTCGCAGCTTCCGGTGAGCCGGGCGGGGTATGATCGGTTGAAAAGGCTTTTAGGGGAGAAGCTTTGAAACCCGTTTCTCGTTCCTCGTTTCTCGTTTCTCGTTAAGAACCCGAGGACCGGCCCGTTTCCGAACGAGAAACGCAGAACGAGAAACGAGAAACGTTTTTTCTGCAATCTTTCCCGCTTTCGCGGGACTATCTGATTAGAATGCGATCGGAACAGGCAGGTTTCTCGGGATCATCGAGCAATACCAACCCGCGCTGCGCCGTCTGGTCAATTCTTATGAAACCGATTCGGGGCGCCGCGAGGATCTGTTCCAGGAGATTGCGCTGGGCGTTTGGCAGGCGCTGCCGCGCTTTCGTGGCGAATCGAGCGAGCGGACTTGGCTTTACCGGATTGCACACAACATCGCGATATCCACTTCGGAATCGCGGCGCCGGCGAGATACCCGCGAGTTGCCCATGCCCGATTCGGTGGAACGGATGGGCCGCTGGAAAGATCCGGACCGCGCGCTAGTTGTCCAGGAACAACGCCAAGCGGTGCTGCGAGCGATTCAGGAATTGCCGCCCGTAGACAAGCAGTTGATCGTGCTGCATCTGGAAGGCTTGAGCTACCAGGAGATCGAAGAAGTATCCGGACTTTCCGAAAGCGCTATCGCCAGCCGCCTAAGTCGCATTCGCGATCGTTTGACAGACTTGATCCGAAAAAAGGAGCTGAGAAATGACACCGTCCGATGAACTCCGCCAGCTTTGGCAGTCGGATATCTCTCAGGCCATCAATCAGCGAGAGCTGTTGCGCGAATTGGAGCGGAGAATCCGCAATTTCGATCGTGCTATTCGATGGCGAGATCTTGGGGAGACGTGGGAGGGCTAATTGTCACCGTATTCTATTTGTGGATGGCGGTGAGCGCGAAGACGCTGTTGAACGCTCGGCCGACCTGGCGGTGGCGGCCTGCGGCATCTGGGTTGCGTTCTATGCTGCGGCGCTTTTTCAAGCTGAACCGCAAGCCCGCGCCGGAGCAGACGCTTTGGCGCGTACAGGCATTGCTAGTGGAGCGCTATGACGGCCAGATCCGCTTGGGAAGAGCGTGAAATATTGGTTTCTCCTTCCCATGTGGTTGGCCTTGTTGCTGTTCGACATCGCCTCATCGGGTGAATGGCGGGAACAATATGAAATTCACCTTGGTCCTGATTGTGGTATCGCAGCGTAGCGTATTTGTGTGGTGGCTAAATGAGGGCCGGGCATCCGGTGATCTCGAACGCAAGCGCCGGGAACTGGCAGCTTTGATGGGAGAAGAGGGAGGAGCGAAGTGAAGAGATCATTGGCATTGATTTTTATGGTCGGACCCATGTTGCTGGGCGCGGATTCGGCGGAGATCCGCGCGCTTCTCGAGAACCGCATCGACCTGGGCAAGAAAGCCGTCGGGATTGTGGTTGGCACCATCGACGAAAAAGGCCGCGCTGTAATGGGCTACGGCAAGCTGGCGAAGGATCGCGACGGGCAACCAGATGGCGACACGGTGTTCGAGATCGGCTCCATCACCAAGGTGTTCACGTCGCTCATCCTCGCCGACATGGTGGAGCGCGGCGAGGTGAAGCTGGACGATCCAGTGTCGAAGTTCCTGCCCGCCTCGGTGACGGTGCCCAGCCGCAACGGCCGCCAGATTACACTGCTGGATCTTTCCATGCAGATCTCGGGCCTGCCGCGCCTGCCCACGAACATGAAGCCGGCGGATCCGGCAAATCCATACGTGGACTATGACGCCGCCAAGCTCTACGACGTTCCTCTCCGGCTATAAGCTGCAAAGAGACATCGGCGAGAAATACGAATATTCCAACCTGGCAGTTGGGCTGCTGGGACATGCGCTGTCTTTGAAGGCCGGAATGAGCTACGAAAAACTGGTGCAAGACCCGGATTCTTGGATCCGCTGGGCATGACCAGTTCCTCAGTCACGCTTTCGGAATCGCAGAAGAAACGGCTGGCCACCGGTCACGATGAAGGTTTGAGTCCGGTGAAGAATTGGGACCTGAATGCGCTTGGCCGGCGCGGGCGCGCTCCGTTCCACCGCCAATGACATGCTCAAGTTCCTGGCAGCGAATCTGGAGCTGACCGATTCGCCGCTGAAGGCCGCCATGCGCCGCATGCGGACTGTGCATCGCGAAACCGGCATGCCGGACCTCGAAATCGCCATGGCCTGGCACGTGTTCCACAAATTCGGCACGGATATTTTCTGGCACAACGGTGGAACGGCCGGGTATCGATCATTCGCCGGCTTCGATCCAGCTAAGAAAACCGGCGTGGTGGTGTTGTGCAACACATTTTTCGATATTGACCAAATGGGCCTTCACATTTTGAATAAAGAATTCTCCGTGCCCACGTATTCCGCCCCAAAGCAACGCGTGGAAGTGACCCTGGATCCGAAGATCCTGGAGACCTATGTCGGCGAATACGAATTAGCGCCCACTTTCAAAATCAAGATCACGCGCGAGGGATCCCGTCTGTTTGCGCAAGCCACGGCTCAGCCGCAATTCGAGGTGTTCGCCGAGAAGGAAGGCGAGTTCTTCTTCAAAGTGGTGGACGCGCAGCTAACTTTTACCAAGGACGCCCTCATTCTCCACCAAAACGGAATGGACCAGAAAGCGCCCAAGAAGTCAGTACCGGTCCCGACGGTCAAGGTACGGTAACACGCTACGCCGCATTCCGCCCGCGACCGTGGGCGGTGCGTTCCTTCGCTATCTCTGCATCACCAGTTCGGTCTTGCCCTGAGCTGCTTCGCGCAAACTGGAGTCTTCGGATGCGATTGTGAGAGTCCCGCGCACGGCGCCGCTTGCGGCACGCACCGGCGAAGTGAAGATGGTGGCCACGAATTCGCGTCCCTGCCTGGTCCGCAGCGGACCGATTCCACAGGGCGGAGGCTGTCCCAGCACTTCATCGCGCTTCCATCCCAAAAGGCGTTCCGCGGCGGGATTCCAATAGGTCACGCCGCCCGCGACATCCACCGCAAAGGCGGCCAGTGGCGCGGAGTCCAATAGATTCACTGGCTCCGGCGGGACAATGCCCGCGCCTTTACCCGGCTCCACGGTCTTTTCGTTCGCTTCCACCAATCGCAACCGTGCGTTCGTGGAGGCACGTTCGCTGCTGGAAACTTTGAGAATCAACGCAGCGATCAAGTACATGGACGCGATGAGAAAGTCCACCCAGCCGTCGAGCTTCTGAATGCCGGGGAAGAGGACGACGCCGGCATCCTTCAAAACGCGGATGGCTTCGTAGATGGCGATTAGTCCAAGCACCCCGGTCAGGATCTTGTCCAGGCCCACCTGCTGGCGCTTGGCCATCAGGAAACACCAAAGAATCGTTGTTAGGCAGATGCACAGCGCCAATCCCATCAATGGGCTGGCGCGAAATATTTGAACCAGGTACATATGGCTCTCCTCAGTTTTACTGCAGCAGGCTTTCCATCGGCCGTTCGAAGCGCGCTGGAGAGTCCGCGACAGCTTACTTCGAAAGGGGCATTTTACCTAGCAAACGGACAAAAACTGCACTAGCGCTAAGGGATTTCCAGGAGATGGGAGACGCTGGGATAACCGTTCCGGGCGGGCGTTAGAATAGGGATATGTCTGACACATTGCGCATTGCTGGCCGTGATTTCAGTTCCCGGTTATTTGTGGGTACCGGCAAGTACCGCAGCTTCCAGGAAATGGCCCGATGCCACGCCGTTTCGGGCGCTGAGGTGGTCACGGTTGCGGTGCGGCGCGTCAATCTGACGGACAAATCCAAGGAATCGCTGCTGGATTATATCGATCGCTCGAAATTGTTCATCCTGCCAAATACCGCCGCCTGCTATACCGCCGAAGAAGCCATCCGGACCGCGCGGCTAGGCCGCGAAGTGGGCTTGTCTAACTGGGTGAAGCTGGAAGTGATCGGCGATCAGAAGACGCTGTTCCCGGATAACGAAGGACTGCTCGAAGCCACGCGCGTCCTCGCCAAGCGAGGGTTTCGTGGTTCTGCCGTACACCAACGACGATCTGGTGAACGCGCGCAAGCTGATCGACGCCGGTGCGGCGGCGGTGATGCCGCTGGCGGCTCCAATAGGTTCCGGGTTGGGAATCCAGAACGTGACCAATCTCCGGATTCTGCGCGAGACCATCACCGAAGTTCCGCTGATTGTGGATGCGGGCGTGGGCACGGCGTCGGACGCGGCCATCGCGATGGAGCTGGGTTTCGACGGCATTCTGATGAACACGGCCATCGCCGAAGCCGAGGACGCCGAGAAAATGGCGGAAGCGATGAAGCTGGCGGTGGAGGCCGGCCGCTTGGCGTTTCTGGCCGGGCGCATGCCGAAGAAGCTGTATGCGAGCGCTAGTAGTCCGTTGGCTGGCGTGGTCCGGTAGTCCGCAAAACCTAACTGCTAATTGGCCGCGAATGAACGCAAATGAACGCGGATAACGCATCACATCGTCCGCGTGACTTTGCTGATGGTCCGCGGCTCATCCGGGTTGAGACCTTTTTCCGCGGCTAAGCAGGCCGCGAACAACTGGGCGGGGATGATATAGGGGATCGGCGTGAATATCTCGTCGAGCGCAACGGGTATCGAAACCACTCGCCGATTCAGGCCTGCCGCTTCCGGATTACTTGGATCGCTGATGATCAAGGTTTCGGCCTTGAGATGCGCCAGCTTTTCGATCATCTCGCGCGTGCCCGGCCAAGTGACGCCGCCGGGTGCAAAAAGAAAAGCCGGGAACGAGGCTTCCACCATCGCGATGGGGCCGTGCAGCAGATCGGCGCTCGAAAATCGCTCCGCCACCACGTAACAGGTTTCCATCAGCTTGAGCGCGAACTCAAACGCGTTCGAGTAATTCAGACCGCGGCCAATCACCAGCGCGTGGTCCATGAAGCGATAGCGCTCGGCGCGGCGCGCGATCTCGGATTCCAGGCCAAGGGCCGACTGCGCCCATTCCGGAATGCGCGTCAGATCGTCGAGTGCGATGTTCGCGCCCAGTGCGTGCGCCAACATGTAGAGCGCCAGCAACTGTCCCGTGTAAGTCTTAGTGGCAGCGACGCTTTTTTCGCGGCCGGCGTGGACCAGAAACGACATGCTCAGCCAATCGTGCCAGCGTGCTGTCCTGTTCGTTCGTGATTCCGATGGTCCGGGTGCCCTGTTCGCGCGCCCGCTCCAGCACCAGGTTTGTATCTGTAGATTCCCCGGATTGCGAAATCGCAATCACCAGCACACCGGCGAAGTTGAATTTGGCCTGGTAGAGCGTGAAGATGGAGGGCGCGGCCAAGGTGACAGGAATCCCAGTTGTGATCTCGAGCAGATAACGCCCGAACTGCGCGGCGTTGTCGGAAGTACCGCGCGCGACCAGCATGATCAGCCGCGGCTTCTCGTGCTCCAGCAGCGTACGAAGTTTCTCGATCGATTTCCGCTCCGCTTTCAGCGTTCGCTCCAACGCCGCAGGCTGTTCGCGGATCTCGTCCAACATTTTTGACATCGGTTTCAAGGATAGCAAGACCGTTTTCTGGTTTCTCGTTTCTCGTTAGGGACAGTGCCCCGGGGACGCGGCAACGAGAAACGCAGAACGAGAAACGAGAAACGGATTTTAGAAACTAGGCGCCCACCTGGTCTCAGTTCCCGACCACGCACGCCACGTAGGAAACTCCGTTGGTGGAAGAACTAATAGATGTGGTTTTAAGACGATGAGGGTGGCGCCATCTTCTTTGCTCGTAGTGTTGCTTCTGAATAGCGGGATCAGGCTGAGGCCCGGGATTCCGGTGATGGTGTTGGTTTCGGACTTCGTCATTAGGCCCGCCAACACCGCCCACTCGCCTGTTCGCAGCCGTACCTTGGATGTGTATTTGCGGCTGGAGATGATGGGGATGCCGTCTACCGCGCCAGCGCCTAGCAGCTTGAACTCGGCGTCTACTTCGAGCGTCACTTCGTCGGTTCCGTGGATCCATGGCGTGACCTTGAGCACCAGTCCAAGATCCTCAAAAGTGAATGTGGGTGGAGGAGTATAAACCTGCCCACTCGATGCAGTGCCGGTGGTGCCTCCGATATAGGTGTTGGTGACGAGCGGGTATTTGTTCCCGACGTGCAGCGTGGAAGGCTGTCCTTCAAGCGCTACAAGTTCGGAACTCAAAACGGTATCGGAGCTGGATTTGGAGACATTCGCGAAAAGCTGCGCGCTGGTTACGCCCAATCCAAACAAAGATGCGCCGCCGCCGAACGCCAGGAACGTGGGAAATCCGGAAGGGATCGCGCTGGTCAGATAATTTCGAGCCACAAAGCTGACCAGCGGAAATGCTGTGGGCGTATTGAGGCCGTAGCTGAGGTTCGACGTCCGATCCGTAGTCAGAATGTCGACGTCGATCGCCACTTGAGCGTGCGGGCGCAGCAGGTCTTCGAAGATTTTTTCGGCCAGCCGTACCTTGGTGACGCGGTCGCGCAGAAGAATCAAATGCCGCTGCGTATCCACCATGACTTTTTGCATGTCCAGGGTGCCGCGTACGCCGGTGGCCACTTCCTGGAGTTCCTGAACCGAGGCCGCCTCGGAAAATGGGATTACCACGGCTACATTGGTGTCGAAGTCAGTGCGCTTCTGAGGGCTGTCGTTGGCAACGAAGATCAGGCGTTCACTGACAGGCGTCAGGAACGAATCCGTGGCGGCTTCGAGCGCCAGCAGCGTATCGCGCCAGGTTGCGGCAGTGAGTTGAAACCGGATGGGGTGGGTGGGCTGGTATTGCGTATCGAATAAAACCGAAAGATGCAGACGGGCGGCCACCTGCTCCCATAGGGATTTGGAATCGCCGCGCAGATCGAAATCCTGGATCCCCGGCGTCCCGTTCAGCTTGGGTGGCGGAAGCGGCTGGCGGGCCCGATCCAAATCCTTTTCGGCGATGTTACCAAACAAGGTGGTATCCACTTTGTCCAAGGGCAAAGTAGCAGGGTGCTCCGCATCCTTCAAAAGGCTCGCGATGGGTCGCAGAACTTGCGCGCGCTGCCAGTAATCCAAATTGGCGGGATCCGCGGCGGCGGCTTGCGAATAGAGCACGTAAGCCTGGAGAATCTGGCCGGCTCGCTCCGCTTTTTGGGCGTCCTTAAAGAGCTGTTCCGCCGTGACGGGCGCTGCCCAAGCCATGGAAGCTAAGGAAATTGCACAAGCTAGGAGTAGCGCAAGCCTTCAAGGAGGTTTGACGGGGCGTGCCACTGGAGTGTGTATAAACAATTGACTAGTAATGGCCGATTAGATGAGCGAGGATCTTTTCATCCATGGCTGCCCTGCTTGTGCCCATGCGGACCGGATTTGCCCCGGCAATCCCGCAAACCTTTGAAGACTTAGGGATTTCCCAGACCCTGGTGCTCGATCTGGTGCTGCGGCGGCTGTTGCTGGAAGGCTACAGCACCCTGCAAAACCTGAGCCAGACCCTACGGGTGTCGTCGCCTATCCTCAACATTGTCTTCAACCACATGCGACAGCAGCAAATGGTGGAGATCAAAGGGATGGTCGGCAACGACTATCACTTTACGCTGTCGCAGGGCGGCAAAATGCTGGCGGCCGAGCGGTTCCAGATCACCCAGTATGCGGGCGCGGCGCCTGTCTCGTTGAAGGAATATCACAGCGCCATCAAGGCGCAGGCCGCGCAAGTGAAGATTGACCGGAAGTCGCTGCGGTCGGCGTTTTCCGATCTGGTGATCACCGATGTTTTGCTGGACCAATTGGGTCCGGCGCTGATTTCCCAGAACTCTATCTTCATTTATGGTCCCACCGGAAACGGCAAAACCAGCCTGGCGGAAAGAATGCTTCGCGTTTATACCGACGCGGTGCTGCTGCCTTACGCCGTGGAAGTGGATAACCAGATCATCAGTTTGTATGACCCGGTGGTGCACCAGAAGCTGGATTCGGACGATCACGACATCGATCCGCGCTGGGTGCTATGCCGCCGGCCTTGCATCGTGGTGGGCGGCGAGTTGATCCCCAGCATGTTGGAGCTTCGTCTCGATGAGTCCTCGGGTATTTATGCCGCTCCGCTGCAGATGAAGGCCAACAACGGCATTTTCATCATCGACGACTTTGGCCGGCAGTTGATGTCGCCGCGCGACCTGCTGAACCGCTGGATTGTGCCATTAGATCGCCGCGTGGATTACCTGATGCTGCGCTACGGCGTGAAATTCCAGATCCCGTTTGAACTGATGGTGGTATTCTCCACCAACCTGGAGCCCAGCGATCTGGCCGACGAAGCGTTCCTGCGCCGCATCCACAACAAGATTTTCGTGGACGCCGTGGACGAAAAAGCATTCGACCAGATTTTCCATCGCGTGGTTTCGCGCTTCAATATTCCGTTCGAATCCGACAGCGCGGAGTACCTGCGCAAGCTGTGTTTGCGGGAAGGCCGCACCGAGCTGCGCGCGTGCTATCCGGCCGACATTTGCAACATTCTCATTTCCATCGGCAAATACGAAGGCCGTCCTCCGTACATGAGCAAATCGGAGCTGGAGCGCGCATCGGCGTTGTATTTCGCAAAAGGCTGAAGCGGGTTCTGGGTGGGGCAGGATGCCATCCTGCAGCGGGTTGTCAACCCGCGCAGTTTTGCGCCGATTGGCAATCGGCGGCAGGTTACCAACCTGCCCCACAAGCTTCGGTAAGATTCTCTTATGGTGCTCCGGATTGTCCGCACAGCCCTTTTTCTTTTTGCCGTGGCGATGTTTGCAGACGAGGAGGATCAACATCCAACCCTCGCTCTCGGATCCGCGGCGCCGGACTTCTCGCTTCCAGGGATCGACGGCAAGACCCACACACTGAACGAATACTCGGGCGCGCCGGTGCTGGCCATTGTCTTCACTTGCAACCATTGCCCCACCGCGCAGCTTTATGAAAGCCGCATCAAGAAACTGGCGGACGATTATCGCGGGCGCGGCGTTACGCTGGTGGCGATTGAACCCAACGATCCGGAAGCGGTGTGGCTGAGCGAGCTCGGATACACCGATGTCAGCGATAGCTTCGAGGAAATGAAGATCCGGGCCGCCTACCGGCATTTCAATTTTCCTTATCTCTACGACGGTGAAACGCAATCGGTCTCGCGCGCCTACGGTCCGAAAGCGACGCCGCATGTTTTTGTATTCGATGCCGAACGCAAGCTGCGCTATGAGGGACGGGTCGACAATAGCCAGCGTGAATCTCTGGTCAAAACCCAAGACGCCCGCAATGCGATTGACGCGCTGCTGGCGCACCAGCCTGTGAAGGTGCCGCACACCGGAGTGTTCGGTTGTTCCACCAAGTGGAAATCGAAACATGAAGGACGAGTGGCGGAACTAGCCAAGATCGAAGCGGAGCCGGTGAAGCTGGAAGACGCCACGGCCGAGGTCTTGAAGAAACTGCGCTCAAATCCAACCGACAAGGTTCTGCTGATCAACTTCTGGGCCACCTGGTGCGGACCCTGCATGAAGGAACTCCCGGATCTTGAAACCACCTATCGCATGTTCCGCGGACGCGACTTCGACCTGGTGACGGTTTCCACCAATCTCCCCGACGAGCGTGCGGGAGCGATGAAAGCGCTTCAGAAGCAGCATGCGTCCAGCCGCAATTATCAGTTCGCGTCCGACGACACGTACGCCATGCAAGCGGCGTTCGACGCCAAGTGGGAATCCGGCGTGCCATACACCGTAGTGATCGCGCCCGGTGGGAAACAGCTCTATGCGAAGAGCGGTGAAGTGGATATCCTGGAGCTGAGGCGGTTGATATTGGGGAACCTGCCAGATCCGGATTACAAAGGCCATCGGGCGTACTGGGCGGCGAAGTAAAAATCTTAGGCCGCAGATGAACGCAGATAAACGCGGATAAGAAAAGACCGTTTTATCTGCGTTCATCCGCGTTCATCTGCGGCCAAAAAAGCCTTTACGGTTTTTGTCCTGGTACCAAATAGCCTTTGCGGGCGCGTACTTTGGCGGTTGGATAGCGGCTGTCAGCGTCCGGACTCAGCTCTACTTTGACTTGCCGCTGATCGCCGGGCTTTCCCGGTGGCATGGCGTAGTAAAGGCTGTAGCGCAAGCGGATTCGGCGCATGGCGGCGCGTAGGGCATCGTCCGGGTCGTCCGCCTTGATGGTGTCGCCGCCGGTCTTCTCGGCAACCGAGGCCATTCCCTCCTGAATCAAGATGCTCAGCGGACTCGACACCAGCATGGCCGTCCTCACCGCTGTTTCTCCAGCGCTGCGGATGATTAGCCCGCTCAATAGCGCGTCGGCCTCCCACAGGTGATGCACCACAGTGCTGACTCGCCGGGAACGCTGGCCGTAGTTGTCGGTTAGGATCAACACCGCCCGGCGCCGTTCGGTACGTGGCTCGCGCAGAAAGTATTCGGCCGCGTCATCCACGGCGGCCAGCAGGTGCGTTCCTCCACCGAATCTTCCGCCCAGAACGTCGTCATGGATGGTTCTCGCCACCGCATTCAGGTCGTCCGTAAAGCCCGCCACGATCGCGCTGTTGCCATGAAAGGTCATCACCGCGACGCGATCCCCGGGACTCAGTTCGGCCAGCGCCCTGCGTGAGGATGCCGCCACTTTCTCGAGCTTGGGACGCATGCTTCCGCTGATGTCGAAAAGCAGAATCAGATCGAGGGGTTCCACGTCCTGGGAAAAATAAAGCACATGCTGCGGGACGCGGTTGTCCGTAATCAGAAAATCTTCTTTGTGCAGCCCGGATAGTGGCCCCGTGCTGTCGGCGACTTCGGCGTCCACATGAACCAGAGAAACGCCGGTGCGAAATTCGGAAGGATCTTGTGCCGGGGAGAGCGTGGTCAGGAGCAGACAAAAAACGAGGCGGCTCACCCCTCAAGGATCTCAAATGGCTAGTGAGGGTGTAATCGCTCCCTTGCGGTCGCGGCTCGGTTTACTTAGCGGACGAATTCGTAACGCTCGAGCGTGGCCGCGACTTCCGCTTTCCTGGCGAATCGCACCACTTTGCCGATGCAATGCAACCGAACCCGTTCCCCTTCGCCGGGGGACGTCGGGAGGGTGATGACGTACTCCACGGGCTCACCGATATGCAGGTCTGCTTCCGATTGGAATAGAACGCCGGCGGAGCTAAGGTTCTTGGTTTCTCCGAGTTGCGAAAGAGACTCTGAACCGCTACGGATCAGTTCAAACGGCAATTTTAGATCGAATCGACGTGCTTTGCGCTGTTCCATAGGGGTGGCAGTTGGTTACGTCCGTGTTACGTCTTCGACTTTACGCTGAGATCGTGCCTAAGGTCAATAGCCGAGATGCCAGTACAACTGGCATAAGTCCCAGTACTAGTTTCAAGAAGTTAGACTGAGGCTCTAGGCAAATGTGGCACAATGAGATTTTTAACCGGCATGCCAGAGATCGATTTAGAAGCACAGCTCCAAAAAATGCGGGCGGACTGGGACCAGAGGGCGCGCGAAAACGCACGTCACTACGTGGATACCGCCAACGCAGCTTGGACCGATGACGAGTTCTTTGCCTCGGGCGAGGCAACGCTATCGGAGGAGATCCTGACGGATCTGGGAAACATCTGCCAGGGCAAGGCTCCCGAGGAGATGCGGGTATTGGAAATCGGGTGCGGGGCGGGCCGGGTAACCAAGGCGCTGGCGAGGTTCTTCGGCGAGGTTCACGCCGTGGATGTCAGCGGTGAAATGGTCCGGCTGGCCAAACAGGCAGTAAAGGAACATCCGAAGGCTTTTGTGTATCAAAACAACGGCAAAGATCTGAGTGCGATACCGGACATTTCGTTTGACTTTGCATTTTCCTCTATCGTTTTTCAGCATATTCCCAGCCGGGAAATCATCGAAAATTATGTCAAGGAAGTGCATCGCCTGCTGCGTCCAGGGGCGCTTTTTAAATTCCAGGTGCAAGGCGCCAACGATATGGATCCGACACAACCTGACGACACGTGGCTAGGTGCGCCGTTTTCGGAGCGCCAAGCCGTGGACATGGCTTTCCGTTGCGGGTTCGATCCGCGTTACCGGTATGGGGCCGGCGAACAGTATTTCTGGTTGTGGTTTTTTAAGCGCTGAGGGAACCGCCGGCTATCGCGGTTCTTGTTTGGCTTTGAGGTTCAAATCGCTGTTCCTGCTCAGCGCCAGGTAGGGTGGCGTTGGCGGCCCTGCGGGCTTCCCAGTATTTCGACATTCTCCGCGAGACCTCCTGACGCTCCTCGGCGCTCATGCTTTTTCTTCCCCGGCGCCGGTGTCTCCCCGTTCCGTTTCCCAGACGCGCTTCCAAGGCGGCTATGGTAACATCCAGCCTTCGTTTTTCTTCGTGTAACTCACGCAGTGCTTTGTTGACGTCCATGGCGACAATCCGAATTGTGGAGTTAATCCTTTTAAAAAAGGTCCGTAGTCGAGTTTTTATAATAGACCGATTCCAATCGGAAATCCAGACTTTTTTTCGGCTAAGGCAGAGTGCGGATTTTGATATTCCGGAACCAAACCTCATCGCCATGATTCTGCAATGAGATGGGGCAGTTATGCTTCGGCTCCTCCGCCAAAAGTTTGTACACCGGGGAGTTAGCCGCCCAACGCTTCGCGATATGTTCCTTCAACTCCGGAGCTGCCAGATCGGCATCCACCACCTTGACGTTGTTGAGCCACTGCTCTACATGAGTGCCCTTGAGTACTATCCGGGAATGATTGAACTGGCCAACCGGAAGCGTGGCGTCGCGTTCCGGCGGGGCCATATCGTAGAGCGCCCCCGCAGTGTGAGTTAGCCCGGCGCGAGCATCCGAATTGAGCGCGTTGTCCAGGATCTGATACTCGAAGCCAATCACGTAATCCTGGCCTTTGACGGGACGGTCCTGTCGGCGGTCTGTCAGCGAGAAATTCACCTGGTCCTCAAACCGGCGTTTCCCCCCGTCGTGCAGGAAGACATGATCCTGGATGCGATACTTCAGGCCGCTATTGCCTCCGCGCGAGATTCGCCAATCGAAGGCGAGTTCGAAATCGCTGAAAGTCTCCTGCGTAAACAGATCCTCGGTGATCTTTGCCTTGGAGCGCGCTTTCAGGCAGCCATCTTCCAGCGTCCAGGCATCCCCGGGCGGGGTTTTCTGGCGCGGATCGTCCCAACCGCTCATGTCCTTTCCGTTGAAGAGCAACTTCCAGCCGGCGGACTTCTCGGCGGGCGTAAGCTGGTTTTCCTGCGCGACAAGCGCGCTAGCCAGCAGGACAGTAACAAGCGCTAAGCGGTTCATGGATCTAGCGTGACACATATGGCCAACTCTTCATCATATGCAGATGATAATGGGCGAACGCGAAGTAGATGGCGGCAGTGATCGCGAGCACCAGGAAGACGATCAGAAGTATCGGTTTCCAGGGGAACGCTTTCCCTTCTCGGCGCAGGACCAGCATGTAGCTGAAGAAAATTCCCACGAAATACAGCACGCACATCGGAATGGCGAACAGCATCAGGTTGAATACGTCCGGAGTGGGCGTGACGATGGCCGCGATGATCACGATGGCCAGGATGGCGTAGCGGGAGTGTCGCAACAAGAATCGCGGAGATGCGACACGCAGCAAAGTGAGTAGGAAGATCAGAACCGGCAGCTCGAATACCAGCCCGACGCCGAGAGTGACGTTTACGAACAGATCGAAATATTCGGTGATGGAAACCATGGGCGTGACGTTGTTGCTCATGCCAATGCCCAGCAGGAATTCCAATCCGAAGCGGAAGGCCAGGAAGTAGGCGAAAATACCGCCCAGAATAAATAGACCGGCAGTGATTAGGACGAAGGGAGCCGCCCAGCGGCGCTCGCGTTTATAAAGTCCAGGAGCGATGAAAGCCCAGACCTGGTAGACAATCCAGGGCGAGGCCAGGAAGACAGAACACAACAACGGCAGTTGCACCCAAATGATGGAGAAACTCTCCATGGGCGTGATCTGAACGAGACGCGGCGGAACTACGTGCAGATGTTTCAAGGCCGAGACAGCCGGTTCACTGATGATGTCCCACAGCGGGCCGGCGAAAACCAAACTCAGGACAAAGGCAACCAGCAGCCCGTAGAGCGCCTTGATGATGCGGGAGCGCAGCTCTTCCAGATGCTCCATAAAGGACATGCGCAGCATGCCCTGCTCTTCGGGGTCATCCTCATCGTCGTCGGGAGGAGGAGGCGGAGGCACGGCCGGCGGCTGTGCGCCACCGGCTTGTACCACTACCGCTGTTGTTTCGACAGGCGGTGCTTCGCCTTCGGGAGATGGTACTCCCAACTGTTTGCCTTCGTCCATGTGGCCTACTTGTGCTTCGTCTCTAGCTGTTGACTGAGTGCGATTCCGGCGCAGTTTCGTTCGCGGGGTTCAAACTCCGCGGGACGGTTCCGTTGCCGGGTGCTTCATGAGAGACGGGAGATTCAGCGCCCTGAGGTGCGGGTTCGCTTACAGTGGATGGATTTGCTGCAGTGGATGAATTCGAATCGGTGGCTGGCGCCGGTTCGTAAGAAGGAGAGCCGTATTCGGTGTAATGGTTGTAAATCTCGTTGGTGTAACCCTGCGTGATTTCCTTGATCGACTCGTGTTCCTTTTCCAACTCTCGCATGTGGCCATCGAACGTGGCCTTGAGTTCGCTTTGCGCGCGGCGAAACTCGGTGATGGCTTTCCCGATCGTCTTGCCTAGTTCCGGCAGTTTCTTGGGGCCGAACAGGACAAGCGCGACGAGAAAAATAACGACCAGTTCCTGCATACCGACAGGACCCATGGAAAAACCTCCGCCTTCATCATAGCAAGTGTGGGGCAGGATGCCATCCTGCGCGCGGTTGCCAACCGCGCCGTTTGCGCCGATTAGCAATCGGCGCGCAGGTTCAAGTGTCCATTAACTCGATACTGAGCGAGGGGCGTTGATTCGATTGGACACAGATCGCTTTGGCGCTGAAACACAAAGCAGGTTGGGGAAACTTGGACGGTCGGCGGCGCTGATAGATTGGTGCTGTCCTGATTCTTAACTAGAGACCTCCTAATTGGAGCTGGAATGAGTCCTGATTGCGCTGCTGTCCAGATTAGTCTGCGCTAAAACCCGAGCGCCAGTTGAACGTCGTGGATACCCTCCAGCAGAGGAGGGGCTGGTAAGGATTGTCCAGCCATTGGTACAGGTGGCGATACACGAATAGTTGCTGCCGCAGCAGCGCTACCAGATTCGACAACGACCAGCCGAAACTTGACTTGAGCTGAGATACTTCAGGATCAGCACCGCAATTAGCGCCGCCAGATCTGGGTTTTCAGCGCGTTGGCGCTGGTGCGACAAAGGTCTTCACCGCAGCATTGTTTCAATGTTTTAAAGAAGATCTCGATCTGCAGCGCTCTTTGTAGATGCGCGTAAGGTGGTGGCCCCAACCCAAGTGATTGGTCAGAAACTGAAATTCTTCTTGTTTCTCCGCATCCCACAGAGTCACCAACGCAGCGTCATGGCTAGCTGCGTTGTTGGGAAGCTCGCACTGAATGATCTGTCCTTACGGATGTTGATTGCGGAACCGGGCGAGCTGGATTATACCCAACCTGCCCCACAAACTCAGCGAATGTGCCGTTTGTACAGCAGATTCACGCTGAAGATGCCATTCTGGTCCCGCGTCGCCAACGCCGACCATTCCGGAGTCAGCGTCCATTCCGCCTGAATGATGGTCGCGTTCGGATTATCCAGCGCCGTCACATAAGTAAACGTCAAATTGTTGGCGATCTGTTGCTGGAGCGTCACCTGGGCCTGGGGCAATTGAGATCCGCTGGTAAACGTGGGATCGATTTTGAGCTGGCTGATGCCGAAAACGCGTTGCAACCGGTTCGAAACCGGATCCGCCAGCGCCCTGCCGACGATCGCCGACTCGCCCATCTGCTGGAAGGTCTGGGGTGACTGCATCGGCTGGTTCGCCAGCAGCGTAGGATCGGACGTGGGCGCTTTGCCAGACGCCAATAGCGCCACCAATTCCGCGAATTGCAGCGGGGGATCGGAGGTGTAGCTCAGCTTCATGTTGTCCACCGGGCCGGTCACGCGCAGCGTTACATCCACGCCTTGCGCGTGCGTCTCGAGATTGATGTCCATGATCGGCTCAATGCGCAGAGGATTGTAAAATCCGATGGTCCCGGAGTTCACGGTGTAAGTGGCGCTGAAGAACGTCAGGGTCCCTTCGGTGATATCTACGCGCCCCAACGCTCCCGGATGCGATGCCGTGCCGCGAATCCGCAGATTAGCTTGAGCCTCCAGGCTCTCAGCCAGCGAAGTCTGCACCGCCATTGCATCGGACGTTTGGATGCGAATATCCAGCTTCATATTGTCCAGCATGGACGAGGACACGCTAGCTTGAATCGGAGGCGCCGCTCGAGCAAGAATCGAACCCAGATCGGTTTGAGGTGTGTAGTTAATCTGATTGATGGTCGCTGATCCAGCCAACAAACTACCGTCGCCCGAGCCCGTAAGGCTCAGGTTAGCGTCTGCTACGACGCTGGCGCCTTGCTCCAAGCGGACTCGTACCGAGGAGGCGTTGGCCCGGAGCGCGAATCGGCGATCGTCGCCGTTCAAGGCCGCGAAGCCGCTTAACGTGACTTTTCCCCCGCCCGATTCGGCTGTCATGTTATGCAGGCTGGCGCTGTTTCCATTGAATACGATCACGCCGTTGGCATTCGAGATCCCGTTGGGCAAGCCAGCATAGTTCGCAGCGCCATCGTGGATCTCCGCTTTCCCATTCACTACCGGATCGTCTACAGTCCCCCGCACCGCGGTGGCAAGCACCATGCTTCCCGACGAGGAGAGATCGCGGTCGAAATCCTGCAACATGGCCAGATTGGCATTGGCATTCAAACTCAAATCGAGCGATTGATCGCGCAGCGAGATGGTTCCTTTCGCCTGCACGTCGGTCTGCGGTCCGGTAAAGTGTGCGCTGTCGATCCGCATCAATGCCCGATCTAGCGTGGCGGAGACCGGCCCTTGATTCTGAATCATGACCGGCTTCCCACCGCGCGCCGATGGAATGGAACTCAATTGCAGTTTGCTGAGTTGAACCGAGCCGCGAAGTTCATCTGCGTTCAGGATTGGGCCCTTCACCGTCACTTGACCATCCGTGAGCAGATCAAAACTGGGCGGCGCAGCGCCATCCTGTCCCAGCAAACCCGCCAGGCGAGCCCAATCCACATTGTTGAACGTCAGTTGCGCGTCCACCGGGTAATCTTTGGCGATCTGCGCACTCCCGTGTCCTTGAATGGAAGCGCCACCCAGGTTGGAGGCCAGCGTGACGTTCACCTTGCCGCCTTCGGTTGCCGCGGTGAGTTTGAGATCGCCATAGCTTTTCCCGCGCGCGGAAAGCCCGGCCGCCGCCACGTTGGCGGAAAGATCCTGAATGGCCAGGCGTGGATCGGTGTTGTGGATCTCGGCCGTCCCGCTCGCTGCAATCTGCACTGTTCCCCCTAAACCCGGGCGCCGCGTTTGCACGTTGTGAATCCGCGCGAGATCCACGTTGCTGCTCGCGATGTTGAACTGCACGTTGCCTCGTTCGAAATTCCCCTCCGGATGATCGATTCGTCCGGTGGCTGTTATGCGCGCGGGTCCTGAAGCGATCTCCAGTTGCTTCACGTCCAGAGTCTTCGCGAGATAGTTCGCTTGTGCGTGAATGCTATCCAGCGGCTCGTCATAGAGCACGGCTTTGTCGAGCCTGACATCCACGCTACCCTGCGGACTTTGCCATGTACCCGAGAAATGCGCCGTTCCAGACAAATTGCCTTTAGCCGGGATGTCCTTGCGCTGCGCCACTGCCAGCACCCGCTCAATCGGTAAATTACGGATCGTAGCGTCCGCTGTGGTCGGATACTCCCGCGTCAGTTCAGTATTGCCTTTGACTTGGATATTCGAGCCGGCAAAATCCGACGTGAGGCTGTAGTTGAGGGTTTGTCCCGCAGTGCGGGCATTCGCATTGATATCGCCGTAATTCTCCCCCTCGAAACGCAGCCCGTGCACGGAAGCATCGCCGGTGACGCCGGTCACTAAAAAGTCCGAGTGTTCTTGAAGCGTTCCGCTAACCTCGGCATTCAACTGCAGTGTGCCTGCGGTGTTGGGCCGTTCCTTCTGCAGATTGCGCACATGCGCCAGGTCCACGCCATTGCTGTGCACATGCGCGTGCAAGTGTCCGGCGTTGAAGCTATCGCGGGGATGCTGAAACTCCGCCGTCAGGTCCACGCGCGAAGTCCCCGATTGCACGAAGGCGGAAGGTACGGTGATCAACTGATCCGCGAGGGTCACCTGACCTTGCAGCCGGTCGAACGGTTCGTCCCAAATGGTTCCGTTCGCCGCTTGAATGTTGGCCGCGCCGGTTGGATTTCCAACTGTCCCGCCGATGTGAACCGTCGCGCCTAACGACCCTGCATATCCCGCGCTGTTCTCCCCAGCGAGCGCAATGATATCGGCAAGGTCGCCGTTCTGGATGGTAGCGTCCACCGAGACCGGCTCATTGGGTGTCGCGTTCCAGTTCTTGAGTCCCACTTTTCCGGAGAAGTGGGTCTGCATCGCGGCGCGAGTCAAAACCGCATTTTGTACCGATAATCCGGTGCTGGTAGCCGCGGCATCCGCCGTGAGCCGATCGAATTGCCGCTCTTCCACGCTGAAACGGTCGACGTTGAGATGTCCGGCCACCGAGGGAGATTGCAACTTCCCCGTGACCGTTCCCTGAAAAGTGGCTGGATGTCCATTGAGATTCACCGGGGATTTGCCGCTGAGAGTGGTCGCGGCGAGAAGATCATTCACATCGCTCGTAGTCAGCGAGATGTTCAACTGCTTGCCCACCGATCCGTTCAATTCCAGGTGAGAATGCGGAAGTGCGATATAAGAATCGTCCACACGCAGATCGTCGCTCGCGCCACGATAATCCGCGTTGAGCTTGCCTGACACAGGCACTCCTTCGTGGCCCGGCGCGATGGTAAGCTTGGCCCTCGCAATTGTGCTTCTTATCACGGACGCGGCTTTCAAATCGCCCTCGGCTTCCAAGGGCCCCGAGATGGCGCCGTCATACGCGAATTGCTTCTCGCCCAGCGCGGCAGCTAGCTCACGGACGCTCAGCCTCTCGAAATTGCCGCGAACTTTGTACCGCGCAAAATCCTGAAGGGTGAAATCGCCCGCGAAGTGTCCACCCAGCGCCGCCAACCGGGCTCCTTTGAGATCCAGCGTATGCGGATCCAGATGCACCGCGGAAGATAGATTCAAATTGTGAAGGCGCTGCCCGTTGGCCTCGAACGCCACGTTCTGCGCCTGAATATTTCCGCCGACTTCGTAGCTATTATTCGCGTCCAGCTTGGCGATGCCGTTCACAACCAAGGTTCCTTCCGGCCGCGCATCCAGCTTCGCCAGCGTTCCCAGTTCCTTCAAATCGAGCCGGCTCTTGAATTGCAGCGCGCCATTGCCCTTGGGATCTTTGAGCGTTCCGGAGGCTTCCAGATTCGAATGCCCAAGGCCGGCGCGCAGCCCTGTCACTTCGATCCGGTTATCCGCAAGCGTGGCATTGGCGTCGAGATTCAGAGCGGTTGGAACGTTGCGCGATTCCAGCGCCAACGGAAGATCGGCCATGTTCTTCAGATCCGCCAGCGCCACGTGACCGTTGACGTGCGCCGAAATCTTCGGATTCCGCATGTTCTGAATGGATCCGTTGATCAGCACGCTGGTCAGGGGGGTTGTGATGGTTGCGCCGTGAAAATCGATACGATCGCTCTGCAAAACCAGCGGCAGTTTCAACGTAGCGTTCACCGGCGTGTTTCGCCCCGACACCACATAGACAGGCTGGAACGAAAGCTCGCCTGCATATCCCCGCTTCAGCGCATTGAACCAGAGCTGCGCATGCAGATTGGACCCGTGCACGTTCAGCGCCTGCTTCTGCGATTCGAAAACCAACGAGCCATTATCCAAATCGAAATGCCCTACCGCGAGATCGATCACTGTTTCGAGCGTCGTGGGACCGGAAGACGGCGCTTGGGCTTTGGGTTGCGGCACGTTGGTGCGCCCGTCCGGAAACACGATGATGTTGGCGGCGGGATCTTCGATTCCCAGATACGCGATGTCCCATAAATGATGGATGCTGGTGAACAGCCGTAGATCCAGTTGCACGCGCCGCGCCGCCACAAACGGAGCGGCCCCGTGAGGTTCGCTGCCATGAATTACGAAACCGGTGACCACCGCACGTAGATGCTTCCAGTCGAACTGGAAAGAGCCGACCTCGACTGTTCCGCCGGTTCCCGCTTCTGTGGACGCGATGATCTTTCGCTTCACGTAGTCGCGGAACCAATCGGTCTGGACCACTAGAATGGCGCCGATCACGGCCAGCGCAACGAATGCCACAAGCCCAGCCGCGATTTTGAGGAGCAGGCGTTTCCGGGTCATTCGAAGGCCGCCTGTTTGTACTCGATCCGATAAATTTTTCGCTCGTGCTCCAGCCACGCGTTGAAGAGCTCATTGATCCGTTCCCCTTCGAGCGTCGAGCGGATTTTCGGCTGCAGCGCTTCCAGGCTGTTCGCCTGTGGATCCTGGTTGCGGTGCTGCTCGTAGTAATTCTTTACGTCATCGTCTGTCACCAGGACACCGGCCCGAAATCGTTGATCGATGAAGCGCAGCACCGTGAGTTGCCACAAGAGTTGCTCGCGAAGCTGCTGTTCGGTGAGTCCGTATTTGGTCAGCGTGGCGCGCATCTCCGCGCCGGAAGCGTGAAACCGGTCCTTTTCAAGTTGCTTCTCAAATGCCGAGCCATCCTCATCCGACGGTCGCCGATAGCCGCCGGTCACGATCTCTTGCCGGATGATTTCCTGATCGATCAAACGCTCCGCCGATTTTTTCTTTGCGTCCGCGCCCAGCTCCAGCGGTTCCCGATTGAGAAATTCCGTTACGCGCAGATCGCGCAGGATATCGCTGGTTTTGATGACATGTCTGCCGACAATCACGGCCATGCGATCGATCACTTCAGCGCCCGGAGCCTCGCCTGGAACCACGGCGGCCAGCATCAAAAACGGGATTGGGCCGCACATGCTCAAAATGTCTGTCCAATCGAAAAGAAGAATTGAAAATGACTGATGCTTTGCGGAACGCCCACGCATACGCCGGCCGGCGGCACGTTCGGATTGCAACCGAGCAACTGCTGGGGCGTGCCTTTGAATCCCACGAAGGAAGGCGGGTTAATGCTGTAAGCAAAGTCGGCCCGCACCGGTCCTACCGGCGTTTTATAGCGGATGCCCAACCCGGCTGCCTGCACCGCATAGTTGAAATCCTTATTATTGTTCTGGTGAAAGCGGAACGAAATGTCTTCCACCGAATTGTAGACGTTGCCCAGATCGTGGAACACTACTCCTTGCACGTTCTGGCCGATGAAAGGAAAACGCAGCTCCACGTTGTTCACGAACAGAGCATTGCCGCCCAGCGGGAATCCGGTTGGCTGCGACGTCGGACCTCCCGGCACCAGGGGCGCGCCGGTATCCCGCGGCCCAGCCTCATTGTAAGGAAATGCGCGCAAGGAATCCGCGCCGCCCGAAAAGAAGCGTTCCGGCAAGGGAACCGATTCCTGCGCACTCACTCCGGCCGGAGCTGAAAATGGAAAGATGACTCCAAACTGCGTTTGACGCGCCAGAACCAGATTCTTGGTGAGTCGATAATAGGTGGCGTTGCGCAACAGCAAACGGCCGAAGCTGCGTTGCGATCCAAAGAACTTCCCGGCCAATCCGAAATCTGCCGTATTGTACATCCCTTTGTGCGGATCCACCGGATTGTCGCGGTGATCCTGCGCAATGTTGCCCGCGAGTATCCCGATGCGCACGGGTTGCACCAGTTGCGGAACCAGCAATACGGGAATCACTACATCGCTGACACTCACTCGCCGGTAAGCAAACCGGAACAAGCCGGCAATCGATTTCGAGAATTTCTGCGAGAGCTGAATAGACCCCTCTTCCCGCTTTGAGGCGAACGTCCGGACATCCAGCGTCTTGTCGTACAAGATGCTGTATGTGAGATTGCGCCCATCCCCATCCAGAAAGCGCGGCTGCAAATAACTGATGGACCCCCGTTGCTCGATGGAAGAATACACGGCGCGCGTCGAGATCACATGACCGATCCCCAGGAAGTTCAAGCGGCTCACATTCAGCGAGAGTTCGGGACTGAATCCGGTGCTTCCGGCGGGCGAAGAAAGATCGGTTGTGCTCGGCGTTCCAAAGCGCCCAAACTGTGCGCCAATGCCGACGGTGAAAGTATAACGGTCCGCTTCTTCGAAGTTGTAGAGAACGTATCTGTGTTGTTCGTCGCCCTCGGGATTCTGAACCGCGGTGTCCACGCGCGCGAACATTCCGAGATCGTAGAATTCTTTTTGAATCGCAGTCTCCTGGATCGGCGACAAAGGATCCCCAGGTTTCAGGGTGATGCGCTTATCCACGTAACCCTGGCGTGTGATCTTCAGTCCACTGGTGAGAACACCCCGAACGAACTCGCGATCGCCTTCCTTTATGCTGTATGTCACGTTTACGTGTTTGGGCGTATCGCTTGGCTTCCAAGCTGCTTGGAAAGTTGCTTTCGGAAAGCCTCTGGCGTAATAGTAAGTCAGCAGGTAATCGCGATCGCTCGCCAGGTTCACATCCGCAAATGCCTGGCCGGCTACCGAAACCAACTGAGACCTGAGTTCCTCCTGACTGAACTGGCTGACCCCTTGGATGGTGAGATGATCCACGAACCACTGCGGACCTTCCTCGATGGTCAACGTGACCTGAACATCGCCGGTTTTTCCTTTGTAATCGCGATCCACTTGTGTGCTCACTTTCACGTCGCGAAAACCATTGGACTGGTATAGACTCTCGATGTCTTGTTGATCCTTCCTGAGGAATCCGTCGCTGTACCGGCCGTGTTTGAGCTGGAAGGATGCGGGTTCCATGTACATCCGCTCGCGAATGTCCCCGGTATCGAAATAGTGATTGCCGTTGATCACCAGGCTCACCAGTTTGTAGCGCTCCCCGCGCGTAACCACGTACTCGATCGCTTGCAGATCCTTTTGCGGCGGCAACACGCGAAAATCCACGCTTACGTCGTAATAGCCCTGACCCTGAAAATAGTCGCTCAGGTTGCGCTTGCCTTCCACCAGCAGGTCGTTGTCCACGGTGCGTTCCTGAAACACCGGAATGTAGCGCTTGAGCAGGCGCTTCGAGACCTTCGCTTCCACTGCTTTCACCGTGATTTTTGGACCGGGATCGATGGTCAGGTGAGGCTGCACGCGATGGCGCTGCGCGTCGTAATCCAACTTCGTCAAGTCCACTTTCGCTTTGAGCCGGTCCTTCCGTTCGTATTTCGCGCGCAATCCGCGCACGCCGTTTCGGGTTCGCGCATTCGTGACGTGACGCCACCAGTGCACAATCGGAATGCGCCAGCCCGTGGCTCGGAGAATGGTGTCGTCGGAGAGTTTGGTTTCGCCAGCCGGCGTCTCGTCCTGAACTACCGGCCTCGCATACTTCGCCCGGTCATGTCCCTTCACTGTGAACGTGACGAAGGCCTGCTGTGCTTGCGGATCGCGTTTCACGGCAGGAGTGACGGTGGCCTCATAGAGTCCATTCGCTTCAAACAGTTTTTGGATGCTCGCCGCTCCAGTGGTAACATCCTGATCGCGAAAGGGTTCGCCCAGGGTAAAACGCGCGGCGCTCGACACCTGGCCGCGGTTCGGCGATTGGCTCATTTTGCCTTCTATCGAAATCCCGCCGACAAACCAGGTGTTCTTGACTACAAAAGTGATATGGACACCGGCGGGCGCAGCTTCCGCCTGCACGGCGATGTCTTCAAAACGGCCCGTCGCGAACAGGCCATCGATGGCGCGTGCTACATCGGCGGCGCGTAGTGGTTCGCCTTTTTTCAAAGGCTGCGCCGTGACCAAGTCCGCCGGATCCAGTGGTTGGTTGGGGGAAAAGGAAATCTCGACGATCGGCTGGCCTTCGAATCGGGAGATTTGGGCAACCGCGCTCGACAATCCGAGAGCCAGGATACACAACAACTTAAGCACTTGGCGCGGTTGGAAAATCACCCCCTATTGTGACACCTGCCGCGCCTGTTTCGTTACAAGCGTCTCCCCGGTGGGGCGGACCCCCCGGTCCGCGCGGATCCCCCTGGACCCGCTCTTCAACAAGCCGACGAGGGCGTCGGCTGCGGACCAGGGGGTCCGCCCTACTTCAATTGCGAACCGAATCTCCTGGTATAGACTTTCGTAAACTCCGCGCCAAAGAAAAAAAGTTGCGCCGAGTAGTAAACCCACACCAGAACCACCACCAGAGACCCCGCGGCGCCGTAGCCCGACCCAATGGCGGCCTCGCCCAAGTACAGCCCAATCAGTTGCTTACCAATTGTAAAGATGAGCGACGTGAAGCACGCGCCCACCAGTACGTCGCTCCACTGCAATTCCACATCCGGCATCACCTTATAGATGGCGGCAAAAAGAACAGTGATTACCACGAACGAAGCCAGAAAACGTAATTACATGCAGCCCGGTTTCGTGGACCGGGAACATAGGGCCAAACGATTGCCCCATCGCAGTGATCCAAGTGCTGAGCACCACCGAAACCAGCAAAAGGAACCCAACCGCCAATACGATCACGAAACAGTAAAAGCGCTGTTTCACCAGGTTTAGGATGCCGGAGAGCCTGGACCGGCTGCGCTCAGCAGGGACATGCCAGATCAAGTTGAGCGCGTCTTGCAGCTCTACAACCACGGCGCTCGCGCCCAACGCCAGCGTGATCACACTGATCAGGGTGGCAATCCCGCTTCTATCCGGCTTCAAAGCGCCGAGAATCAACGTTTCCACCGCCCGTGCTTGATCCATGCCCAGCATTCCCTGGATCTGCCACGCCAATTGTCCTTCGGCGGCTTTTCGGCCGAACGCCATTGCGGCTACAGCAACGATCACTACCAGTAGCGGAGCCAGCGAGAGCAGAGTATAGAATGCCAGCGAAGCGCTAAGCCGCAGCGCATTGTCGTCGCTCCAGTCGCTTGCCGCCTCACGCACTAATCCGACAATGTCTCTTAGGCGCAGCCGGAAGATCCGCCGTACCTGGCGACCCTTCCTGGAAACGGATTGAGGCCCAGCGCCTGCCATGCTTCCATGGTGGGACGCTGAGCCTCAAAAAGGCAATACAGTTTTTGCAGTTTGAATGATTAGGCCTTCGCTTGGGCGAGCTGCTTACGCCGCGCAACGAAGAACAGACCGGCCATCGCGACCGCCAGGAATCCGTAGGTGCGCGGTTCCGGCGTGGGAGCTACTTGAACCAGGAAGGTCTGCTTCGTATTCTGGAGACTCAAGTTTCCTAAGCTGTCGGTCGTCCAGGAAACCACCGCCCAATCCGCGGTGTTTACTCCTGCGTAATTCAAAAGTGCTTGATGCACCCAGTATTGATCGGTGGTGTTGTCGGCATCGTTGCCGCTGATGGTGTTGAATCCGCCGGAAAGACTGGTGTTGTTGGTGATTGACCAGATGGCTTCCTGAATCGCCAGATCCACCGCGGTGTTGGCCACGATGGCGCCAGATTCGTTGCTCACGAATCCGTTGTATTGCGATACCAGGTAAGCCGCCATGGCGAAGCGCGAGGCCGCATCGCTCGGGAGAGCCGTGCTATCAAATGTATCGGTGGTGTTGGTCCAGTGCGGCGTTCCGCCGTTTGTTACGGTGCCGTACTTGACTGAGCTGGCGCTGGAACCGACGTTGCTGAGCAGGGTCACGTTGCCGTAGCCGCTATCGCCAAAAGTAAACTCTTCCTGATCGTCCACGCACCAGAAGAGCGTGCTGTATCCATTGATCGTTCCGGCGAATTCGCCGCCGCCCACGCCCATTTGCGAAGATCCCGCCGGCGTATCGGAAAGAACCAGCGATCGCGCCAGACCAATATCGCTGGAACTGGTGATCGGCGCCGGATCGGCAAAGGCAACTGTTGCGCTGACTGTCAGCGTAAAAATCATGAGTGATAATTTCATTGTTCTCCCATTCGGACTCGATCACAGTCTAGGGTCCGGACCGTAGGCTGAACAATAGAATCGATGGGTATGTAGGTTCCGGTACTAAAGGTTGAGAAACCGGTCTGGCACTCAGGCCGGCTAATAACTAGCGGTGGATCTATCAGTTACGGGTTTCTTGCCGCCGGCGATCGACGCGGCGCACCCTGGCTCGGACTGCGGCGTCTCCTTCTAACCGAACCGCGACCGCGAGGGAGTGACCATGGGCCTGCGGCCCACCAAAGGTGATGAAGACGCTTGAAAAACCAAATCACCGGTCGCTGCTAGCCGCACCTGCGGCGCGGCTCGGAATGAGATTCCCCGTTGCCGAGCCGCGACCGTGAGGGAGTCGGTGCCGTTGTTTTTCAATCATGGCCGGCGTCTTCAACGGAGCGCTGCCACGACGGGAGCATGCGTTACGCTCCCTTGCGGTCGCGGTTCGGTAAGACTCTTTCCGTTCAGAGCGCAGGAACTGCCGGAACAATGAACTAGAATAACGAAAGCATGGAGCGCTTCCGCAAACGATTCATCCTCATCGCCGGCGCTCTGTTGATCATTCAGGCGGGCGGAACGCTAGGCTTCATTCTCATCGATCACTATCCCGTGTTCGATGCCTTCTACATGACGCTCATCACCATCAGTACGGTGGGATACGGTGAGATCCATCCGCTCAGCCATGCCGGACGGATTTTTAATTCATTTCTAATCTTCTTTGGCGTCACTATCATGCTGCTCGCGGTAGGCGGCATGACGCAGGCCATCATTGAGCTGGAGCTGAACCAGTATTTTGGAAAACGGCGGATCAAGAAAATGATCGATCTTTTGCAGAACCATTACATTGTCTGCGGTTTCGGCCGCGTCGGCCGAGGCGCGGCGCTGGAGCTTCAACGGGCCGGCGTCCCGTTTCTGGTGGTGGATAGAAACGACGAGCGCGTGGAACTGGCCATGAAGCTGGGCATGCTGGGAGTGCTGGCCGATGCCACGGACGACCAAACACTGAGCGATGCCGGAGTGGTGAAGGCCAAAGGTCTGATCGCGGCCCTGCAGACCGATGCCGACAACCTGTTCGTGATTCTTTCAGCAAAAGCTCTGAACCCGGCGCTGCTAGGTTTCGGCGCTAATCGGTTCCGGGCAGAGCGAGAAAAAGATGCGGCTGGCTGGAGCCGACCATGTATTCGCGCCTTATGACATGACCGGCAATCGGATGGCGCAGGTGATGTTGAAGCCGCACGTTTCGCAGTTCATCGATTTCACCACCAAGGGCATCGGCCTGGATGTCGGAATTGAGCAGGTACGCGTTCCGGCGACATCGGGTGCGGCTGCAAAAACACTGCATCAGATGCAAATCCGCAGAGAACTGGGCGTAATCATTCTCGCGATCCGCAAATCGGACGGGCGGATGCTGTTCAATCCACCGGCCGAGGCCGAGCTCGAGAGCGGCGACTATTTAATCGCTATGGGCGAGGCCGCCAATCTGCACAAACTGGAGCAGACGCTGCTGGAGACCGGCTCGTGAAAGTCTTGACGGCGGCACAGATGCGCGAAGTGGATCGCCGAACCAGCGAACTGGGTGTGCCGGGCCTGGTTCTGATGGAAAACGCCGGCCAGCGCGTGGTGGAGTTGCTGGCCCACGCTTATGCTCCTCTGCGCGAGCAGCGCGTGGTCGTGATGTGCGGCAAGGGCAACAACGGTGGCGACGGATTGGTGGTGGCGCGGCAACTGTACACTCGATTTCGGCCCCGCGCGCTGCACGTGGTGCTGGCGGGCGATCCCAGTGAATTGGAAGGCGATGCCGCTGCAAACTACAAGATGTTAGAAGCGGTTGGCTGTCCGGTCGACCCGCGAGCTCACCACTGAGATGGAGACCGCCACGCTGATTGTGGACGCGCTGCTCGGCACCGGAATTCACGGACCTGCCAGAGGGCGCCCGCTGGAGTTGATCCGCGCCATCAACGAATGGTTTCCCCTGGCTGATGTGGTATCCGTGGATCTTCCCTCGGGCTTGGACAGCGACTCAGGAGTGCCGCCGGGCGAAACCGTGCACGCCAGCCACACGGTAACGTTCACCGCGCCGAAATTGTGCCACGTTCTCTCGCCTGCCTGCGAATTAGCTGGAAAGCTGCACGTGGAAGCGATCGGCAGCCCGGCGGAACTGTACGAGCAGGATCCGGACATTTATCTTTCGCTCTCGGAACCATCGCTATTCGCGCATCTGTTCCGGCCGCGCGTCAGCGATTCGAACAAAGGTTTGTACGGCCACGCGCTGGTGATCGGTGGGTCGGGCGGGAAAAGCGGCGCTGCCGCCATGGCGGGAATGGCGGCGCTGCGCACGGGAGCGGGACTGGTGACCGTCGCGTCCACCGAAGCTGCCCTGCCTGGCATCGCCGCTCACGCGCCTGAGATTATGACCGAGCTGCTTGGCTCGGACGAACCCACTCGCGCGCGGCTTTTGGAACGAAAGAATGTGGTCGCGATCGGGCCAGGGCTCGGGCAAGATCCTGAGACGGTCCAGTTGGTTCGATCGATGGTGCAACAGACGCAATTGCCGATGGTCGTGGACGCCGACGGATTGAATGCAGTGGCCGGCCACCCGGCGCGCTATCGCTGGCCTCGGATTTTTACGCCGCACCCGGGCGAAATGTCGCGCTTGAATGGGCGTAGCATCGCTCAGATTCAATCCGATCGCATTGGAACCGCGAGAACCTTCGCGATGGAACGCGGCGTGCACCTGGTATTAAAGGGAAACCGCAGCGTGGTCGCCGCACCGGACGGCCGCGTGTGGATCAATCCCACCGGTTCGCCCGCCATGGCCACCGGCGGCACGGGCGATGTTCTGACGGGAATGATCGCCGGCATGATCGCGCAGTTTCCGGATCAAGTGGACGCCGCGCTGCTTGCCGCCGTTTGGTTGCATGGCAGAGCCGGCGAGCTGGGTGCGGCGAAGCTAGGCGAAAAATCGCTGATTGCCACGGATCTTTTCGAGTTTCTGCCTGAGGCGATGCGTGAAGTCGCGAACCATCCTCACACAGTCTGAAGAAGAGACCATCGCGCTCGGCGAAACGCTCGCCGCGGAATTGCCGGCCCACATCGCAGTGCTGTTGATCGGAAACCTGGGCGCCGGCAAGACCACTCTGGCCAAGGGCATCGTCAAGGGTCTGGGCGCCGCTCAGCCGGACGAAGTATCCAGCCCTACGTTCACGTTGATCCATGAATATTCTCCGAGCGTGTATCACATCGATCTGTATCGGCTGGATCGTCCGGAGCAAGTGGCCACGCTCGGGCTGGATGAGATTTTTGAGCGGCCAGCCGTGGTGTTGGTGGAGTGGGGCGAGCGGTTTCCTGAGCTGATGCCGGAAAAGCGCGTGGAGATTCACTTGCGATCCGTTGGCGAAAATCAGCGGGAGATCATCATCCTATCTCAAGCTCGTGTTGAAGGTTGAGTAGATAGGTTAGATCGGCGAGCTTCTTCTTTCTGTAAACGATCAGAAGCGCCGCCAAGAGTAACGTGACGAGCGCGATCGAGAGCATCAGCGTGGGGGACAAGCTGGTTTCGCGGTAAAGCCACGAAAGGCAAAATGCCATCTCAACGACGTAGAGAACGGCTCCAAACACGCTGGCGCGCAGATTGCCGCGGCAGCGCCGGATGGACAGATCCAGAAATGCCGCCGTGGTTGAAGCTGACGGGGACCAAGTAGATTTGCGATTGGAGAGTCCAAAGAACCAGGCGATGGCAATGAACAGCCAGGTCGCGGCAGCCAGGATTGCCGTTGCCGGACGTGGATCGAGCATCGCGTAAACAATCACCGCGCCGCCGATGACCACGGTGACCAGAATGTCGCCCAGCAACATCATCCGCAGGGTACGCGATTCGCGTGCTACGCGCTGCGACAGATCGTGCAGCGCCGGCGCCTCGGCGGAGGATTGCCATTGATCGCGCCACTGTTCCAGTTCGGCGTCTAGGTTCACTTTCGTCCCTCCAGGAGTTGTCGCAGTAATTGGCGCGCGCGATTCAGGCGAACGCCGACATTGGTTTCCGTGACACCCAGCACTTGCGCGATCTCCCCATAAGACATTTCTTCGAGCGTCAACGTGATGACTTGGCGGTAGGGCAGCGGCAGACGGTGAATGGCCTGCCGCAGGCGCTCGCCTTGCTGCTCTTGCTCAAAACCCGCTTCCGGATTCGGACGTGAATCGCGCAGTGGCGAATCCTCGTCGATAGAAGCCGTAACCGTCCGATGACGGCGCAAATAATCGATCGCGCGATTATGCGCCACGCGGAACAAAAACGTTCGCTCGGAGCACTCTCCCCGGAATCTGGGCAGCGCCTTCCAAAGAGCGATTGCAATATCCTGAACCAGATCGTCGCGATCGCTTGTAGTGTTGGTATAGCTGGCAGCCAGGCGAAGCAACGCGGGACCGTTTGCGTTCAGCAATCGATTGAGCTGCTGTTCCGCCGCAGATTCCGTATCCGCCAATTGGAAATTAACCGCCGTAGACAAATTCATCTTGCTGCAAAAGTTTCCCGGCCGCTGACAGGATGCCCGCTGCACAGGCCAAACTGATGAGACCGATGGCTCCGGCCGGCAAAAGTGGGACCGGCGATCCTTTGATCAGAAGATCCATGAGCAACTGCTGGCCTGCTACCGGAAACCAGAACCATGCCGATGCCACGTGCGGAAAGAATATCAGAAACATCCCGATGCCCATCGGGAGGAAGATGACCAGAGACAAGTAGGTATGCGCTTCCTTCGTGGTGCGGCACCACGTGGAAAGGAGCAGCTCCAGCGCTGCGGCGAACATAACCAGAGGAACCAGTGCGACGCCTGCCCAGACAATCAGCTTGAACGAAATCGCCAACGTCAAAGCGAATCCCACCAAAGTAATGGCTAGACCGGCCAGAGCGAATACGCTGATCGCCATCCATTTCCCCACAATTACGTCGCGGCGGCGCAGCGGATTCATCAGCAGAGGAAGCAAGGAACGGCGCTCCCGTTCTCCTGCAATCGCGTCGATCGCGACATTCATGCCGCCTACGAAAGTCGCTACCAGGGCGAACAAAGACATCATGCTGAGCAACACAGCGGAACTTTTCTCTCCGCGCACGGCGATGGAAACCATCCCGACCACCAGCGGTCCCATAAGCGCATAGAATCCGGACGAAACCAGCGACCGCGTGTCGCGCAGATGATCGCGAATTTCCTTTTTGGCAACAATCAAAGCGTGGGTGAGCATTCGAGTGTCTCCCGGGCACCTGTCAGCTGGATAAAAGCATCTTCGAGCGATGCGGTATCGGTCTCGCGGCACAAATTTTCCGGTGATCCTTGCGCGACCACGCGCCCGCCGGCCACGATGACCACTTGATCGCAGAGGATCCGGATTTCTTCCAAAATGTGGCTCGAGAGCACAATGCACATTCCCGCGTCGCGCATCTGAGCGAGCGACGCACGAAGCGCCCGGACACTGGGGATATCCAATCCGTTTGCCGGCTCGTCGAGTACAAGATTTTGCGGCGAGTGAAGGATGGCTCTCGCGAGCGCGGTCTTCATTCGCTCGCCTTGGGAGAACCCGGCGGTACGGCGATCCGCGATGGCCTCCATGCCGAGCTGCCGGATCACTTCTTCGATGCGTTGCGAAAGCTTAGTACTCGGGATACCGCGCAACTCGCCGAAGTAGGCGAGGTTTTCGCGCGCCGTGAGCCGGGGATACAGACCAATATGATCCAGCAGCGCGCCGATGGCCCGGTTAACGCGAACTGACCCGCGATCCGGCTGCGAGAACTCCGCAAATCATGCGAAGCGTGGTAGTTTTGCCGGCGCCGTTCGATCCCAGCAGGCCGGTGATGTTTCCGTCCAGGGCGCGGAAGGTAATATCCTGGACCGCCTGAACCGCGCCGAAAGATTTTTTAAGATTGAAGGCTTCGATCATTCTGAAAGGGTAGTCGCAAACGCGCGGCACACCTTACAGAATATCTATCTACTTAGTCACCGCAACCCTAGGACTTCCGTTCTGCGCGACCACGTCTTCCACCACATCCCGGACCGCTTCTCTCACTGCCTCTTTCACGGCGTCTTTCACGCTTTCTTCCAACTCGGTCGCATCCATGTCGACATCCACGCGCTCACCCACCACCTCTTTCACGATCACTTCCAGAACCGGCGCCACAGGTGGGAGATCCTTGACCACCGCTTTCGCGATCTTCTTCGCCACCTTCGCGGCGGGCTCTGCCTCGGTTGCGGGAGCTGCTGCCTTGGCTCGCGCCGGCGCGTCCCAGTCTTCGAGATAAATTTTGCTAAGGCGACTTACAATCTTCGCGTCGCGAAAGATAATACCGACCTCGCGCCGTGCCCCAAGCTCGAGTTCCCGCAGGCTCTGGCTTCCGATGAACGCTTGATTCCCATCCCGCAGGATGGTCCGCGTGTGTAACCGCATGGAACCCAGTTTGTGCCAATCCAATTTGCTGCTCTTGCGCGACAAGCGGCCCAGAATCTTCACGTCAACACCAGCTTTGGCGCGCTCTTCCAACAGCCGGATCATGGCCGTGTCGCTCACTTCCGGATCGTAGATCAGAAGGCTTTTCTTGGCGCCTTTCAGGAATGCGGAAAGCTCCTTGCGCGCGTTTATCGGACTCACTACGAAAGCCGGAGCCCCCGCCACGTAGGGCTGCCGTTTGGTATCCGCTTCAAACAGCTTTACCGCTTCTTGAACTAACTCCGGATCCTCCGTCACCAGCCCGAAGCTCCGGCTATGTTCAATGTCCAGATAGGTGAAGTTGAACGCCAGCACGTACAGATCGCGCCGGTCGATGATCATGAATTTGCCGTGGTACCGAGCCAGATCGTCCGCGCTCCGCGCAACGGTAACGCCCGCCGCCAGAAGCCGCATCTCCAGCTTGCGCAGATTCCGTTCTCCACCGCGGTTGGTGTAGGCAATGAGTGCGTGGACGAACACGCCCCGGCTCACCGCGCTGGCCAGCGCCTTTTCCACTTCGCTGCGATCGAACCGGAAAATCACGATCTCAACACTCTTCTTGGCGTTGTCGATGGCTTCAACCAGTGGCGTCACGCCATCGCCGGGCTGAACGAATAGTTTCACTGATTGGTACTCCTGGGAATGCTCAACCCAAAATCGAATGGCACACTTGTTGCTCTTCAGGCCTGTGGCCATTCGGCGCGGAGGATACGTATGTTTAAGAAGCGAAAGATTTTGGCCGCGGTTATCGCGGCCCTGATTCTCAGTGTCCCAGCGCCGGCTGGCCTGAAAAAAGGGGACAAAGGCGCTGGCGGATCAGGAGAAATTACCGGCAATGAGCTGGTCAACGTGCTGTGGCGCGAGCCGGGCGATATCCGTTCGCGCAACTTGTTCTACGGACCCGGCGGAGAAGAACATTCCCCACATAGCACCTACACTTTCGAAAAAGAGGATCTGGATGGCACCAATCCAAAGTTCGTGGTTCGTGACGAACATGGCGTGCGATGGAAAGTGAAACTCGGCGAAGAGGCCAAGCCCGAAACGGTGGCGTCCCGGCTGGTTTGGTCCGTGGGCTACTTCGCGGATGAAGATTATTTTGTGCCGGAACTGCGGGTCAAAGAAATGCCCGCTCATCTACGGCGCAAGAGCGCCCGAAAATTCATGGAGCCCGATGGAACCATGCGGAACGTTCGCCTGAAGCGCTATTTGGATGGGGAGAAGAAAGTGGGTATGTGGAAATGGCGCAACGATCCGTTCGCGGGAACTCGCGAGTACAACGGGTTGCGCGTGATGATGGCCCTGATCAATAACTGGGACCTCAAGGACGCGAACAACGCGATTTACGAAGAAAAGCGCCACGCTGGACAGCCAGGCACCGAGCGAGTCTATCTGGTTAGCGATCTGGGCGCCAGCTTCGGATCGTGGGGCCTGGAGCTGACCCACAAAAAATCAAAAGGCAATCTTGACGAGTACACCCAGCATAAGTTCATCCGGAAAATCGGAGCCGAAGAGGTGGATTTCGAGACGCCGCACCGTCCGGCCATGCCTGTTCTTTTCAACCCGCACGAATTCCTGATGCGTGTGCATCTGGAATGGATCGGCCGCCGCATTCCGCGCGCCGCCGCCAAATGGGTGGGGCAGCAATTGGCCCAGCTCTCGCCCGGCCAGATTCGCGACGCCTTCCGCGCGGCCGGCTACACACCGGCTGAGATCGAAGGATTTTCCACGGTGTTGCAATCCCGAATCGCCGAGCTCAACCGATTGTAGGACCGTCATTCACGCCGTGCCGTTGTTACCGAGCCGCGACCGTGAGGGAGTGACCATGGGCCTGAGGCCCACCAAAGGTCATGAAGACGCTAGAAAGGCAAAATCACCGGTCGCTTACGCTCGCGGCTCGGAAAGAGAACGCTACCGAGCCGCGACCGCAAGGGAGCGCTACCACGAGCACCGCTGTATTGCGTTACGCTCCCTTGCGGTCGCGGTTCGGTTACGCTCAGTGAGCCTTCTCCAGATACTTCCCAGTAGAAGCATCCACAAACACGGAATAATCGCTCGTGCTCACCGATTCGCCCCAAACCACTCGCCACGTAACATCGGGAAACCGGCGCGTCATTTCCATCAGGTACGTGATTGGCTTAGTGGGATTCTTCTTGATGTAATCCGCACTCTTCTCGGCTGCCACGTCATAGGCCTGATCGGAATCGGTCTTGATCGCCGCAATTTCAAATGGAAAAGCTCCGCCTTGCGGTCCCGAATAGCCCTCCTCGAGCCCAGCGAAAACGCCCTGATGCAAATTTCCCGCCGACTCCACAATCGAGTACGTGAACGTCTTTGATTTGCTGAGCGACTTCGACACGAAGGTCGCCTCCCACGCGTCCGCTTTGCCTTTTTCCGGCTTGGCCGAAAGAAGCAGAGTGCGCACCCGCATCGGCGTGGCATCCAACGCCCAGTTGCGCGCCATCGGATACATTCTTTGGAATGCCTGGCGGCCGGTGAGCGGCTCCGGCGGTTTCTGGGGTTCCTTGGCTTTCTCGGTGGGCGAGTCGGAACACGCGGATAGGAAGGCTAGCAGCGGCAGTACAAGCAGTAGACGGGTTTTCATCATCCCTTACATTCTGCCATGCCGAACCGGTAGAAAAAACCAGAAAGGCACCGACTCCCTTACGGTCGCGGCTCGGAAAACGCCCCTCTTCCGAACCGCGGCCGTGAGGGAGTTGGTGCCGTTAGCTTGTGGTCCATGTTAAATAGCACATATAAGCGCGCGTGGGGCCGGGGCTATAATGAAGCCTAGACGGGGTGATTCGCAATGAGAATCCGGTTCTTTCTTCGCTGCCTGACGGGGTTGGCGCTCGGTGCGAGTGTGTTCGGACAAATCAAACCCCCAAGCGGAGCCGGTGGCGCGGGAGCTCGACCTTCGACCACCACAAACGGCCAGCCTCCCTTGAACCAGACAAATCCGGATTTTTCGCAGCATCCTTTGTTCCTGGCGGGAAAAGTCACCATGGAAGACGGCACTGCGCCGCCGGAATCCTTGGCCATTCAATTGATCTGTCATGCATCGCCCCGCTCCATCGGACGCACGGACGGAAAAGGTAATTTCAGCATCGATCTGAACAATCGCGCAGCGATGATGACTTTCGCCGACTCGAGCGAGGACCCGCAAATTTCCCGCACCGCTAATACCGGCGGCGGCTCCGGCAGCGGATTCTCGAACACGGTGGCCTCGGCCAGCGGCGTTGCGCCCTCACAGACCATTACCGATCGCGATCTGATGGGTTGCGATCTGCAAGCGACGCTTCCCGGCTTTCGATCCGATATCTTGCATCTCACAAATCGAAAGTCGCTGGACGATCCGAATGTCGGCACGTTGATCCTGCACCGGCTGGCCAACGTGGAAGGCACCACCATCAGCGTCACCAGCGCCATGGCTCCCAAGGACGCGAGAAAAGCCATGGAAAGAGCCCAGAATTTCGCAAAGAAAGAAAAGTGGGACCAGGCAGAGAAAGAAATTCAGAAGGCCGTGGAGATCTACCCCAAGTATGCGGTGGCATGGTCCGAACTCGGAGGCCTGCAAGAGCGTGCGAACAATTCCGAGGCTGCGCGCAAATCCTTTGCAATGGCGCTGGAAGCGGATCCAAAGTTGATACCGCCCTACCTCGCTCTGGCCAACATGGCGTCTCGCGACAGCAAATGGCAGGAGGTCTCCGACGATTCGGGGCGTGTTTTAAAGCTCAACCCGGTGGACTTCCCACAAGCATATCTATTAAACGCAATGAGCAATTATTATCTGAAGAATTTAGATGTCGCGGAGAAAAGCGCGCGCGAAGGCATAGAGCACGACCCGGAACACCGGTTCCCGAGATTGCATGAGATACTGGCCGCGGTTTTGATTCGGAGGCAGGATTCCGCGGGCGCGGCCGATCAGTTCCGCAAATATCTGCGCTATGCGCCGGATGGCCCTGAGACCGCACGGGCCAAGAAGCAGCTCGCCGATCTGGAGAGATCTCTCTCGCCGGAGGCGACAAAACAGTAGCTGGTGAATCGTTGCTGTTGAAGTCAAGCTCCCGGCTTCAGAATTCTCCAGCACAGTACCAGGTACCATCCAACCTGAAAGTACCTTGTCCCGGTTGCCCCCTACCACCGAGACTAGTTACTGGCAGATCCCATGGAACGAGCCGACCTCGAGCAATGGAAGGCCCGAGAAGTCGCGCGGCTTCTTGGACTGGTTGAGACCGAGCGCCGCTATTATCAGGAGATCGCCGCCTCCATCCCGGTCGGTGTTCTGGTGTTATCACAGGACTTAGCCATCATCTCCGCCAACCGGGCCATACGGAAGATGTTTGGGCTTACCACCTCGTCTCTGCGCGCCCGTTTGGACACGTTGCTGCCGTCCTGGGTGCTGGATCGCGCTACCGACGTGCTGAAATCCGGCGCGCCTCAAACCAACATCCTGGTATCGGAACCGAAAACCGGCCGTAGCCTGCGGATCGGAATCATCGCCATTCAGAGTTGGGATGACGAGTCGTCGCCTGAGGCGCTGGTCAGTATTGAAGATTTAACCGGGCTCGGAAGCGCCTCGGTACCAGCAGTACCATCCACTGGTTCCGAACTTGCCAACGTGAGCGCTGTGGTCTGGACGCTCGACTTAGCCAGCACGAACTTTCAATTTGTGACGCCGAGCGCGGTAAAGTTGCTCGGGTTTCCGGCTCAGCATTGGATCGGCACTCCAACTTTCTGGACCCAGAGAGTGCATACCGCGGACCGCGAGTGGGTAACGCAATCCTATCGCCATGCCATCGAGCGGCGCGAGCCGCATTCCTTGGAATTTCGCGCCATCGCCGCGGATGGCCGGGTGGTGTGGGTCCGCGAAAGTTCCCAGATTCTTACTGACTCTCAGGGACATCCTCGCTTTTTAACTGGACTCACGGTGGATGTTACCGAGCGGCGCCTGTTGCAGGACCAGTTGGTGCAGGCCGAACGCGTGCAGGCGGTTTCCAAGCTTTCCGGCCGCTTGGCGCACGACCTGAACAATATGCTCATGATTGTGACCGGCCATAGCGAAGAGCTGCTGAATAGCCTTCCGGCAAACAGTCCGCTGCGTGCCGACGTGCAAGAAATCTTGAATGCGACGGAGCGCATGAGTGGGCTTACTGGACATCTACTGGCGTTTACCCGGCGTCAGAGCAGCACCGCCGTTCCGATTGCGCTGCACGAGGTCCTGGGAGTAGTGGAACGAAAGCTGGGTCTCCAGTTGAAACATTCCACGCAGCCGAATGTTCTGAAAAATGTTGTGAAAGCGGATGCGGAGCGGCTGGAACAATTGTTGACATCACTGCTGCAGCATGAGCGTCCAGTAAGTGTGGAGACTTCGTTTCTGGAGATGAGGGAAGACTTGAGAGGGACTGCTGAGACATTGCGCTCTGGCCCGTACGGCGTGATAGCCATCACGCTGAGTGACCGCGCATTTGATCCGGATGCCAAAGGCGGTTGGTTTGAAGCAATCCTGCCTGGAAAAGACGCCGATGAGTGGCCGCTCGCTTTGACGCGCGCTTACGGAGTTGTGCGCCAGTGGGGCGGCGATATTGTGGCGTCGGCCGCGCCCGGTGGAGGAACGCTGGTGCGCGTCTTCCTGGAAGGCGTGGGAGAGCCGGGCAATCAGCAATCCGCACCCGCGGTGAACGCAGCGAGCGCGGAACCCGGTCTCACTACCATCCTCGTGGTAGATGACGAAACAGCGATCCGCGAACTGGTGCTGAAAATTCTGCGCAGGCAGGGCTACCAGGTGCTGGAGGCCGCGAACGGCGAAGAAGCTCTCGCTCTCTGCCGCGAACATTCCGGCGCAATCGATCTGCTGATTACCGATGTGATGATGCCGCGCATGGGCGGCCCGGAATTAGTAGACCGGCTGCGCAAGCAAGGCATCCAGCCGAAGGTGGTGTATGTCTCGGGATTCACTGGCGATACGAATCTCTCAGCCAAAAACGTCCCGCCCGGAACCGCCTTCGTCGAAAAACCATTCACGCTGCAAGCCCTACTCGAAAAGGTTCAGGAAGTGTTGGGGGCCGGTTTCTAGTTTCTGGTTACGCAACTCCCGATACTTAGCAACCAGAAACCAGAAACTAGGAACCAGAAACTAATTCCCGTACATCGCGCTATACCCCAACTGCTGTTTCACGTAATCTCGCGGATAGGAAATTTCAACTTTAGTGACTTTTCCCTGCGCATCGAGGCTGGCGTGGAGATCGGCATTGATGCCCGCCCAATATGTTGGGATGTTCAGTTTCTGATAGCGCGCCACCACTTGATCGCGCAGCGCGGGATCGAAATGAACTCCGTATCTGTCCACTAGCGCTTTGATGGCGTCGTAATCGCCCTCCGCCTTGATGCGCATTAGCTCCGCCAGAAGCTGGCCCACGCCCTCATGCATTTTGTCGAAATCCAGCAGCGCGAGATACGTTTTCCCGTTGCGCTGCTCTTCCACGATTGCACCGGTTTTGTCGCGGATGTAATTCACGATGAGCTGGCGATTGCGTTCGTGATCTTCCTGAATGGTGTCGCCCTGGCGAATGCGCTGCAGTTGCGTAACAGTGGTCCGCACGGCCGCGTTGTACATGGCTTTACCGACGTCGGGGCTCGAGATCAGCCCCAGCTCCTTCAGCTTCGGATCCCAGACGTTCCAAAGCGCCATCAAATCCGCGCGGGCCTCTTCCAGCGTGGAGAAATATTCCTTCAAATAGTACGCGGCTTCATGCGTTAACTTCGGATTGAGCTTGCCGGAGCCGTGGCCGATAATCTCGTGCATCGCCACTAACAGGCCCTGGGCCTCTTCGTCGTATTTCTTGCCCAACCGGACCTCTTCGGCCGAAGCAGCGAACTCTTCCAACACGCTCTTACCTGTGGCCGTTGTCAGCGCGCGCGAACTGCCTGTGAAAAGAAAGCTCTTACTCCCGTACTTTTCGTGGACCTCATTCTCATTGGGCAGGTTGTCACCCACCGTGCTCACGTGAAAATCGCCGGTCTCAATGAGAGTTTCCACCGCCTTGGCCAGCGGGGGCTTTACGCCCTGTTTCCTGTATTCGGGTTTCCACGGCGCGCGATCTTCAAAATACTGAGCGTTGGCTGCAATCTTCAGCATCATCGAATTCATCCGCTGGTCGGTGACCGTGACGAAGCTTTGCGACGTGCCCTTGGCGCCGCGCGCATCGCGATAAATCTCAATGAAGCCGTTCGCGAAATCTACCGGCGCGTTGTTCTGCACCCAATCCACGCCGAAACGAATCCAGTCCTTCGGATCGCCGGTCTGGTAATAGCGAATTAGCTCGCGGAGGACCTTGGCTTGACCAGGCTCGGCCGCCACCGCGGCCTTTTCCAGGAACGAATTGGCTTTCGCCAGATATTCCGCATAGAGACCCGGCGGAATTTTGCCATCCGGCGTGCCCGCGCGATACACCTGTTCCACCAGGTGGCCATCTATTTTGGCCAGGCGGGAATTCAAGCGGTTGCGCTCGGTAAATCCGGCAAGGTCCGGCAGTGTGACGCCAAAGTAAAAATTGTTGGAGCTGGCCTGTAAGATGTCCTGGCCCGGGTGCGGACTCTTGTCGGTCATCAGCGGCTCGAAATCCGGATCGAAGAGCGATGGCTTCAACTCCTCGATCTCCTTTACGAACGTGGCTTCTGTGAATCCGCTCGCGCCACGGCCCAGCGCAGTCAGGCCTGCGTCCTTCAGTTCGTCGAAGGTGAATCCCGGCATGAATTTTTGCGATGTGTTTTCGTTATGGTTGCCACGATTGGCCCAAAAGAGTTTCGTGAACGCCAGGATCTTGGCATAGGCAGCCGGATTCACGCCTTCCGGATGCGCCGCAACGAGTTCCAACACGCGCTTCTGCCGTAAACCAAAGCGCGAAAGCTGGTCATAGATGATCGGGTCGATCGCAATGGACGCCTGCGTTAGCCAATAGCCGACGGCTTGTTCACTCGGTGTCAAGGCACGAAAGCTGGACGCTTCAAGCTGCAGAAATCCGGTGGAACCGACGCGATCCACCAGCGCCGTGTTTTCTTGTCCGAAACAAAGGCAGGCTGAGAAACAAACGAACGTGGCAAGTCTCATAGTGTGTTCCTAACGAGAAACCAGAAACGAGAAACCAGAAACCTACCAATACACGAAGGATTCTTCCTCGCAGACCAGCACCAGCGGAGGACCGCCGGTGGAGATCTTGGCGGCGTGCGCCACCACTTCTTTACCGCCATCCGATTCGAGACAACGATTGAGATCTTCGATCGTGGAAAAATGCACTTCGGCGATGCGGTAAGCCGTCACTTTTCCTTGCGGCGAATTCACGACTTTCGTAGCCACAAACCGGGTCATCCCCTTGAGCTTGGCTTCGGCCATCGGCATGTGCTCGTTTTTGTAGGCCTTTTCGAAAGCCTCCTCATCGTGCGGCCGGGGGTAGATCACTACAATCTTGACGTCGTGCGTTCCCATTGTTCCAAACCACCAATCTTAACATCCCGCACGGCTTGGCTCGGTGGTCTCTTTGATATTCTGGCTATTGACGGACTTCAACCATATACATTCACGAGACGGGGATGACTGGGTTTGCGGCCGCAGCATGGCCGTCCAAAACGACCAGATACTGCACTGCGAGGGGCGCGATCCGGATGAGGAGGAAGCCTGCCGCTTGTGCGCTGAGCGGATCATCGGCTATTTCGGCGAGCCGATGCATGTGCAGTGAAAGCGCGAGCTGCTAGAAACCCTCCTTTCTCAACAGAGTCCGGAAATCCGGGTTGCTGCGCACGGAATCATAAGTCGGGTCGACATTGAGATACACAAGAAACGGGTCGTGGGCGGCGTATCTCACTTCGAGCGTGGCGATAGCCTGTCGCGCTTCGCCCAGATAGATGAAGGTGCCCGGTTGCACGGGAACGGAGCCGCAAGTGGACATTTGCTCTAACGCCAGCGCGCGCTGTCCTGCACGCGCGTACGCTTCGGTGAGCTCCTGGCACCAGATGTCCCCCTCCGGCAGAGCGAGAAGATGTTTCGTCTCCGCGATGGCTTCGCTCGACCTGCCTGAGACGATTTCCATCTTGGCCAGCATCGCGCGCGCCAGGACGTGTTCAGGATCGCGGTCAAGAACTTTTCTTAATTGCGCTTCTTCCAGATCGAAGCGGTGTTCGTAAAACCAAAGTTCCGCGAGATTGATCATGGGCAGCGTCGCGAGTGGTTCCAGTTTCTGAGCCGTCAGCAGTTCGGCTTCCGCTTCCCGAAAGCGGCCTCGGGAAATCAGAGCCAATCCATAACGCTGGTGTGGGAGCGCCTCATGTGGAGCCAGCGCGATAGCTTGGTGAAACTCGGGCTCCGCCGCGCTCCAATTTCGATCGTAGGAAAAGAAAATCCAGCCGAGCGCGAGGTGAGCGATGTAAAGTCTGGGGTCGATCCGGATGGCCCGTTCGGCTGACTGGCGCGCTGCTTCGGTATTTTTATCTTCCTGAACTCCGTACTCGGGTAACATCGCAAGACTGTCGGCCAGCCAGCCATACGCCGGCGCGAAGCCAGGATCGATGCGGGAGGCCTGCCGGAAATAATCGATGGACTTGCGCATGGAATCAGGCGTCCGGCGGCTCCAGTGATATTGGCCAAGCTGGAAGCTCTCGATAGCCCGCGGATCAGTACGTCGCGGATAGAACAACCACGCAGCCGCCAGAACAACCAGAGTGGAGGCGGCTGCAGCGGCAATCCAGGCGATTTTCCGATGGTCCACCAGCCGGATTCCAGATTGAATCTTTTCCAGATCCGCATGGACGAGAGCCGCCGATTGGTACCTCCGCCGGCTGTTCTTCGCCAGGCACCGCCGCAGCAGCGGGCGCAACCCTGGCGGGACGCTGCCGTAATCCGGCGTCTCATGCAGAATGGCCTGCGCGCTGGCAATGGGGTTCGCGCGCTGGAACAAGGGCTGGCCGGTGACGGCTTCGTAAAGTACCACGCCGAGCGCAAAGATGTCGGTTTGCTGCGTGCCCGGCGATCCCTCGATCTGTTCCGGCGCGAGGTAGGCGACGGTACCGGCCAGAACACCCTCGAGCGTGGTGCGGCGTGGACTGTCGCGCTCATCCAGATGCGCCAGGCCGAAATCCAGGATCTTGGGGCCGGAGGGCGTAAGCATGACGTTTTCCGGCTTTAGATCGCGATGGGTTATTCCGGCCTGATGCGCCACTCGCAGCGCGTCGGAAATGGCCAGGCCCAATTCGATGGCTTCCTGCCGGCTGAGCGGACCAACGCGCTGCAGGCGCTGCCGCAAGGTTTCGCCTTCGAGGTAGTCCATCACCAGATAATGAATGCCGGCGTCCGAGCTGGCTTCGCGGATGCTGACAATGGCGGGATGGCGTACGGCGGACATGGCGCGCGCTTCACGCCCGAACCGCTCGAGACGGCTGGGGTGGAAGGCTTGGCCGGGAGGCAGAATCTTGATGGCAACCACGGACTCATCCCGCTGGTCGATGGCGCGATAGACCAGCCCCATGCCACCCTCTCCCAGCAAATCCCCCACCGCATAGTGGCCGAGCTTCCTTCCGCTCAGGAACGCGCCGCCCAGAACGTCCATCAATCCATGCAGATCTAACGGCTGCGGCGGGTGCTGATCCTCGCTTGGCGCGGCATCCAGCAGTGCCAGCACTTCGGCGGCAAGTTCCGGATCGGACGCCTGTTCTCGCACAAACCCCTCGCGCTGGGAGAGCGGCAGTTCCAGCGCGGCATGAAACAAGCGCTCAATGGCCTGCCAACTCGGGCTCATGCGGACTTGCCGGTACCCAGTTCCCGGTTCAGCCAGGCGCGGGCCAAGGTCCAGTGACGTTTTACCGTGCGCGGCGACACGTCCAGATAGGCGGCGGCTTCCTCCACCGACATTCCGCCGAAATAGCGGATCTCCACTACACGGCACAATTCGGGCGCTTCGAGTTGCAGCCGGTCTAAGGCTTGATCCAGTTCGTCGTAATCCCAAAATACGGGATCGCGCATGTTGCCGTCCATGGGAACTGAGGCGATGCCTGGGGTCCGCTTGGCGGTTTTCCGGCGCCGGGCTTGCAAGGCGAGCACCTGGCGCATGGCTACCGCCGCCGTGGCCAGGAAATGCCCGCGATCCTGCCAGACAGCTTGCGCGTTGCCGGACAACTGCAGATAAGCTTCATGCACAAGAGCGGTGGGCTGCAGCGTAAGGCCACGCTGCTCACGCCGGAGATAGGCGGCGGCCAGGCGGCGAAGCTCGGCGTAAACGAGCGGAAAAAGGTCGTCCGTGGTGGCGGCCGGTTTCGCCATTTTTTCAACTCTAGCATCCCATAGTACTCCTGGAACTTTTGCGATGGCCCCCTTTCCGCGCATTGGCACGTTACGTAGCAGAGGGAAAACATGCACGTTCCAAAAATCTATCTTTGCGCAGTTTTTTCATTATTGACTCTTGGGGTTGCCGGCGCCCGGGCTGACACACTCTATCTAACCGATGCCACTTCGCTGATTGCCGGCTTTGGTCAGGGTGGTCTCGAATACAATCAGCTTGCGGCAAATAGCACTTTCACCAACGCCGGACAGGCGAGTACGGCGTTCGCCGACATCACGACCGGCACCATGGGAGTGGAAAGCTCAGGCAGCGTTCCCACGATTTTTGGAATGATCAATGACGGCGCCGAAGCGTTCATGGGCGATACCATCACCGTCGCCGGAACCACCGGCATCCTGAATCTGGGAGTGGACCTTACCATTGACGGCTCCTCCTCATTAAGCGATGCCACTCAGAACCTCACCTTCGTCGGAGTTTACGCGTTCGCGCCAGGCACCTTCGACACGGCAGACTTTACCGCGCCCGGGCAGGTGTTGTTCAGCGAGGGCTTCGTACTTGGGCCAGGCACTGCGCCTTATGCCGCCGATTTCTCCGCGTTTGGGCTGACCTACGGCGGCAGCTACGCAACCGGCACGCAGAACATCCCCCTGAATATTCCATTTTCGACGCTGGGATCGAACTTTCAGTTGCTGATCTCGCTGGAAACCTACGAAAACGGCTCCTCGTTAACCGGCAATGTATGGGACTCGGATTATTACCACACGCTTACGGCATCGCTGGTAGCGCCGGACGGCGTCACCCTAACCTCCGCGTCCGGCGCTTTTCCGGGCACGTCGGCGGTTCCCGAGCCCAAGTCGGGCGCGCTGCTGATCGGATTTTTCGCGCTGGCGATGATCCTGAATCGGTCTCGTTCCTCAACATCGATTCGCTAGAGTTCCCAGGTTGCAGCCACACAAATTGCGGCACGGTCACTCACCGAGACAGTAACGCTAAGTTGAAGACGCCAGTGCTTGCACTCAAAGTTTTCATCCTGTGTCTTCATTCGCTTTACTGGGCCGCAGGCCCATTGAAAAACAACGGCACCGACTCCCTGACGGTCGCGGCTCGGAAAGAGGATTCGTATTTTGAGGACGTTACCGAGCCGCGACCGTAAGGGAGTCGGTGCCTTTTTGGTTTTTTTCACACACCCGTAAGCGACCGGTGATTTTGTTTTTTCAAGCGTCGACATCGCACTCTTCAGGCGCGCCGCGCCTACAATGAAGCTAAATACCATGACCACCGTGCGTATCAAGCTTCACCACCTCGCCGCGCAACTCGGCTGCACGCTCCAGGGCGATGGCGCGATCGAAATCACAGGCGTGGCCGGGTTGGAGCAAGCCGGCCCAACCGAGCTGACGTTCCTCGCGAATCCGAAGTACGCGCCCAAAGTGAAGCACAGCCGCGCGGCCGCGATTCTGGTGTCGCAGCCGTTGCCGCAGCCCGCGCCCATCAGCGTGGTCTCCAAGAATCCGTACCACGATTTCGCGCGCGCACTGGCGCTGTTCTATCAGCCGCCGCGTCCCCCAGTAGGCATTCATCCGCAGGCATCCGTCGCAGCCCACCGCGCGCATCGGCGAAGGCGCGTCCATCGGTCCGTATGCGGTGGTCGGCGAACATGTTTCAATTGGCCGGAATGCCGTGCTGCATCCGCATGTGGTGATCTATGAAGGCGCTCAGATTGGCGACGATTTTTACGCGCACTCGCAAGCTGTAGTTCGCGAGTATTGCCGCATCGGCCACCGCGTGATCCTGCAAAACGGTGTAGTAATCGGCGGCGACGGCTATGGCTTCGCCAAGACGTCGGAAGGCACACACTTCAAAATCGTGCAATCGGGCGTGACTGTGATTGAGGATGACGTCGAGATCCAAACGCTCAGCTCCATCGATCGCGCAACGGTGGGAGAGACGCGCGTGAAACGCGGCGCCAAGATCGACAGCCTGGTGCAGGTGGGCCACGCGTCGGTAGTCGGCGAGGACAATATCATCTGCGCACAAACCGGACTCGCCGGCAGTTCCATTCTCGGCAAAGACGTGTTGTTGGCGGGACAAGTGGGAATCTCGGGACACCTCACCATCCATGACCGCGCGATTATCTACGCGCAGAGCGGCATCGGCGGCGATGTGAAGGAGGGTGCGGTAATGTCGGGATCGCCCGCATTCGACAGCCGCGACTGGCTGCGTGCCATCACCGCGTTTCCGAAACTGCCCGACTTGTTGAAGACAGTGAGACAATTGGAAAAGCGGCTGGAGAAGCTCGAAAGCGCTTCGGCCTCTTCGGAATGATCGACGATCCAACCCACAATGGGCGCCGCCCGGTAGCCTATCTAAACGAGACCTTCCTCGAAAGCCCGGATGCGCGCGGCTTGCGGATTCTCTCGGAATACCTGGAGCCTCTCTCGCATTTTCGCGACGAGAAAATCCAGGACACCGTCGTGTTCTTCGGCTCTGCCCGCATCACCGAAGACGGTCCGCTGGGCCAGTATTACAACGATGCTCGAACCCTGGCGCGATTGATTACCGAATGGGGGCAGACCATCGAATCGCCCACTCACCGCTTCGTGATCTGTTCCGGCGGCGGGCCAGGCATCATGGAAGCCGCAAATCGTGGCGCCCACGACGCCGCTGGCAAAACGATCGGACTGAATATTGGTCTCCCCTTCGAGCAACAACCCAACCGGTACATCACGCCCTCGCTTTCCTTCGAGTTCCACTATTTCTTCATGCGCAAGTTCTGGTTCGCCTATCTGGCGCGAGCTGTAGTGATCTTTCCCGGCGGATTCGGCACCCTGGACGAGTTTTTCGAAATCATGACCCTGGCCCAGACCCACAAACTGGAAAGTAAAATCGTGGTTGTGCTGTTTGGCTCCAAGTACTGGAAAGAGGTTCTGAACTTCGAGGCGCTGGTCAAGCATGGGACGATTTCTCCGGAGGACGTGAATCTGTTTCAATACGCGGACGATCCCGCCGAGGCTTTGCAGATTCTGCAGGAGAAGCTGACCAAATACTTCCTGGAGCCGGAAAAGCCCATGCCGGAAGCCGTTCCGGAAACCCCGCAGATCGCGAAGTCGCGCGTGTGACCCCCCAAGAGTTGTGACTGTAGACATCAAAACGGTTTGGAAACGGTTGGGCAAGCTAGATAAAGCTTTCCTGATTCTGCTGCTGGTCTACATCGTTCTACTGCTCCTGGTCCCAGCCAGCGCTTTCGTTTCGTTCCTGCAATTTGTCCTCTTCGTGCTGGGCGCCTGGCTCTTGATTCGGATCTCCCGGTTCGCGCTGCGCAAAGCCATCTGGCGGCTGCGCAACCGGATTTTGGTTACCTACGTCCTGATCGCGGTTGTTCCCATTCTGCTGATTCTTACGCTGGCCGGCTTGGGCAGTTATGTTCTGGCAGGACAGGTTGCAGTATATCTGGCGCGCTCCGAATTGGACCGGCGCGTGGCATCCATGCAAGCCGCGGCGGAAACGCTGCTCCACACCAATCCCGCCATCCGGATCGAATCGCTGCGCCGAACCGGCGAGATCTATAGCGAGCGTTTTCCGAGATTGTTCCTGATGATTGACGATCATGGAACGCTGCTGCATTGGCCACCGGAGCCGGCTATTCCCGTGGCGCCAAAAAAGGAAGACAATTCCAGCGGTATCGCGTCGTATCAGGGGCGCTATTACGCTTGGGCTCAGACCTCCATCGGGGACGGAATGCGATTCATCGCCGCGGTTCCATTGACGCGCCGCTACCTGAGCGAAATGGTGCCGGGATTGGGCGACGTGTATTTCCTGCAAGTCTCCACCAAACTGAACGCTCGTCCCGACGAAAAACAGCGAGGAGCCAAGGTCACCAGCTACAAAGCCAATCAATCCGCCATCGAGATCGGAGATCAGAATGTGGAACTGCTCCCTTCCGGTCACGAGGCTCCCGGCCGCGCACTTCCACCCGCGGTGAACAGCTTTGATCTGGACGTCCGCTGGATTTCACTGCTCTCGGTCAACGACTGGCTGGATCCGGAACGCAACAATGCGGCTTTGCTGGTGGTGCGGACTCGCTACTCGGCGATCCTGAACATCATCTTGAGCCAAAAGGTGGACCAGCTGCAAGGTTTCGTTCCCATTGCGCTACTGGTGGTTTCGATCGCGTTCCTTGTGGTGGAACTGATCGCGCTGATTATCGGCGTATCGCTGACCCGCACGGTTACCGGGGCCGTGCATTCGCTATATGAAGGAACGCAGCGCGTCATGCAGGGCGATTTTTCGCACCGCATTACGGTCTCGGGACGCGACCAACTGGCCGACCTCAGCAAATCGTTCAACAGCATGACCGAGAATCTGGAAAAACTGGTGATCGTGGCCAAGGAGAAAGAGCGCCTGCAGGCCGAGCTCGCTCTGGCTCTGGAAGTGCAGGAGCAGCTTTATCCCAAAACCGCTCCGCTCTTCAAGACCATTCGCGTTACCGGAATGTGCCAGCCGGCGCGCATGGTCTCGGGCGATTATTACGACTACCAACGGCTCTCCGCCAATCGGCTGGCGTTCGCCATCGGCGATGTAGCGGGAAAAGGAATATCGGCGGCGCTCCTGATGGCGGGCATTCAATCGGCCATGCGCATGGAGCTGCGCGGGTCGCAGGACTTCGCGAATCCACCGCAAGCATCGACAAATGGCCACCGTCTCTCCACCGCGCGCTTGGTTTCGGAATTGAACCAACAGCTCCACGCCACCACTTCTCCCGAGAAATTCGCCACCTTCTGCATCGCACTCTATGACGACGAAACCGGCATGCTGACCTATACCAATGCCGGCCACCTGCCGCCGATCCTGATTCACAACGGCAATTCGACGCTTCTGGATATCAACGGCACCGTGGTTGGCGCGTTTCCGGCTTCCAAATACGACGAAAGCAAAATCAAGCTTCATCCCGGCGACCTGTTGGTCTGCTACACCGACGGCATTACAGAGCCCGAAAACGAATACGGGGAAATGTTTGGGGAAGAGCGGCTGATCGAACTGGTGAGCAAGAATCAGGATCGTGACGACAACCGGGTGATTGAGGTGGTGATGGACGCGGTGAGGCAGTGGACCGGCGCGCCCGAATTATCCGACGATATGACGGTACTGCTGGCGCGGAAGCAATAAACCGAACCGCGACCGCAAGGGAGCGCTACCACGAGCGCCGCTGTATTGCGTTACGCTCCCTTTAAGACGCTGGCCCGTGATTTGAAAAACAACGGCACCGACTCCCTCACGGTCGCGGCTCGGTAACGGTGTGCCTCGTTCCTAGCCGCGAGCGTCAGCGCCGGTTGAGATTTGTTCTCACGCTTGCGGGGGTTGCGCTGGTGGCGCTGGCGACGGTTTCTTGGCGAAGTACTCCACACCAATCCACCCCAAAGCCTTCATGACGCCCCAAGGAATCAAGAAGCCCAGGAGTGGACACAACAGAACCATGGGGAACAGCCAGACGGGCGGACGGTTGGAATCGAAAAAGAAGCTCCCATCGGCCAGAACAAAATAGACTGCATGGCCGTCCTGCCAAAATACGTCGCGGGCCCAAGGACCGTTGACTTGAATCATTTCGTTCGGCGACGAGGAGTTCTTGGATGCCAAAGCAGCCCGTACCTCCGCACTGTTGAGCAGCGCGCTGAACACCAAGTGTTGGTGTGTGGTCTCGGCCAGGGCACGCGCGCTGTATTCCCGCAGCAGTTCTCCCAGTACGCCACCCACAAGAATCCCAATCAGACAAATGGAAATGGCTGTTTTCCGGGGTCTCTCCCGATAGTTCAAAGCGGGCGATTGCGAGGCGTTCTCCTTGGAGTCAACTGGCACGGGACATATGTGAGACGCTTCTAGAATAGATTCCTAATCAAATTTTATTACTTTCGAGGCGGATGGCGCTCGGTTCGTGCTCTATTCTGAGAAGCGATGTCCGAACCGCTGGTTCGCGAGTTCCTAACTTGGATTTCGCGGCGTCCTCGGAACTACGCCGAGACCATGGCGGTGTGGAGAAGCAATTGCCCGCGGCAATCGGTCTGGGAAGACGCCCTGCTGGACAGCTTGATCGAGGTTGTCGAGGCCGGAGAGACCCTGGATCAAGCCCAGGTAGTTCTTACCGCGCGGGGCCGGGCGCGGATGGAAGCGCCACTTCGCCGGTGTTGAAGCCCGAAACCACGATGCGCGGTTGTTCGCCTCGGGCGTCGGCTTCGAGCAGATCGGTCAAAATAATACGCCGTTCCCCGGGCATGAGGGCGATGTAGTTATCGCTGTAGAGCGCCGGTAGAATCCTATCCCCGCTTGGATCGCGGACGGCCTTGATCTTCACCATCAACGCGGGCGTTTTCGAACTGTTGTAGAGCTCAGTGGTGAGATGCCACCGGCCGCCCCGCCGCTCCATCGTCTGCGATGCCTCCAGCCTCGCCTGCGGCAGATCGCGGATGGCCCGATAGTCGCCATCTTGCAGGCCGCGCCAGTAGAAGTTTTGTGAGAGAACATCGCTGCCGCGCTTCAACTCCATGCGCAGGAAATGCACGGCCGTCAGGCCGGACGAGTACTGCATTTTTATGGGCGCTACGCTGCTGTCTTCGGCGCTATCCAGGGTTGCGGTCTGCTCCCATTGCACTGAGCCGTCGAGATTTAAAAGCGCAACGTGAGCGGATAGGCCGCGCGCATCGCCACCGCTATAATTCACCACCTCCACGCTCTCGTCCAGCGGATTCCATTGGATGTGCAGCGGCTCCGACGCTTTCTTGGCGCCGAAATAGGCAGCGGTGGGCTCCAGAAAATAGTCGTAAGTCTGCCAGACGAAGGATGGCCAAGCAGGGTGGCTCATCCAGATGAGCAGCCCCATACGATTGCGGCTCTGCGCCTCAAACATCGCCCGGTAACCTTCATAGTTCACGAACTGCGCCAGCTCCAGCCACTGCGCCACATTTTCCGCGCCGCCATAACTATTTCGGATTCGCTCCAGGAAAGATGTTCCGCCTTGTGCGCCGTTCAGGCAGAAATCATGCAGCCCCCACATTCGACCTTGCGGCCACATCGCTGCTTCCGGCATCATCAGCGCCAGGCTGTCCATGGACACGATGTTGGGCATCCCCATTTCGCTGTGGAATTTGGACGGCGCGCGCTGGAAGTAAACTTTGGTCGGCATGGCCTGGTAAGGACCATGGCCGCTGACCCCATCGTCCGCCGAACTGGATATGTAGTGGATCCCGGGATGCAATTCGCCCAGCGCCGCTCGAATTCCATCGTCCAACGGCTTCGGCGGATAGCCTTCATTGCGCCCGCAGTAGAGCCCGATGGATGGGTGATGGCGAATGCGCCGGATGTAATCTTTCGCGACCCGCAGGAACATGCCGTCGTCGCTCGGATCCGGACCGTCCCACGGATTGGCGAGCCAAAAATCCTGCCACACCACGATCCCGTAGCGGTCGCACGCCTCGTAAAATTCATCGTCGCCGATCTGTCCCACCCAGTCGCGAATCATGTTGAAGTTCATGTCGCGGTGATAGCGAACGGCGGCGTCATATTCTCGCGCGCGATAACGCAGCATGGATTCCGGAAAGCCCCAATTTCCCCCACGCGGGATAAATCGGCGGCCGTTGATCCACATTTTCAGCGCCCCGCCCTCCTCGCTGTAGGTGAACTGCCGGATTCCGGCGCTGAATTTCGTGCTGTCGGATAATTTTCCACCGATCGTTTCAAATTTCAGATCCACCGGGTAAAGATTCGGATCGCCGTAGCCCGCCGGCCACCACAGTTTCGGGTTCTGGATGTGGAGTGTGACCCACGCTGATTGTTCTTCGCCCGCATCGATCGAAACCGGTATTTCGAACGCCTCATTGCCAAAATGCCCACCCACGATTCCAATCACGGTGCGCGCCCCGTGATTGTGCATCGTTGCGCGGATGGTCACGTCGGCGCGGCTGGTGTCGGGCAGCGGCAGGGAACTGGTGACCAGCGGCGAATCGATGGTGACTGGCCCGGTGACGTTCAGATACACCTTGTTCCAGATGCCGGTGTCTCTTCCGCGAATGGTGGGGATCCAATCCCAGCCGATGCTCGCGTGGTAGGTGGGATTGTCGGCGCCCAGCGCGCCTCCGTTCTTATCCGGATTCTCGAACGTCTTCTCCTTCACGCTTCCCGGAGTCGCATTCTTTTCGATCCGGATGGCCAGAGCGTTCTTCTGTCCAGCATGCAGAAGCCGCGCGACATCGAAGCGCCCTCGGATAAATCCACCATCGATGCGCCCCACTCTCGCGCCATTCAAGAACACTTCCGCCTTCCAGTTGATGCCGTCGAAGTTCAGCCAGACATCTTGTCCCACCGCGGCAGGCGGAGGAATAAACTCGTTCCGGTACCAGAAATCCGCATAGAAAAACGAATCCGAAATCGCGAGCTGGTTGTCGCCGAAGTTCGGATCCGGAACCGCGCCCGCGTTGTAGTAGCTGGTGAGGGTCGTTCCGGGAACAGTGGCGATCAGCCAGCCGGCATCGTGAAAGCCCGGTCTCGATAGCGCCAATCCGTCCGCGCTCACCAGCGAATCCCGCTGCAATTTCCACGCGCCGCCGGTCAAATCCAAGCGGCCTTCCGCGGTTGCCGCCTCCGCCGGCTTAGGCTTCGGAATCGGACCGCCGCGCCCATACACTTCCATCTCGCTCAGCACATAACCATCGCTCGAAGCGGGCTTCGTCATGAGCACGCGAACATAGCGCCCTTGCGCCGGATGCGCTAACTTCACGTTATCCGTGGACAACGGCTGAACCAGTTTCCAAGTAACTGCGTCATCGGACACCTGAATGGTGCCTTCCGCGGGACGGCGAATCCAATCGAGGGCGATTCTATCGAAAGTGCAGAGCGCGCCCAGATCCACGTAAACCCACTCCTCGCCTTTGCCTGCGGCCATCCAGGCGCTGGTAAAATGCGCGGGACCACCGATCGCCAGGCGCTGGCTCCCATGAAAGAATGCGATCTCGCCGACCTGCCAACTGGTGGCGCGGGCATTGTCAAACGCGATGCGATAAAACCGGCTGCGCGAAATTCCGTTCAGCGCGATGGATGTGCGCAGCTCGCCGGTCGGCCGCGCCATCCCTGCCGCGTGTCCCAATTCCTTCCACGCTTGGCCGTCTTCCGATCCTGAAACAAGGCACGACCAGTTTTCCGGCTCGCCCCTGGCTTGCAGGCGTGCATCCACGTCCACTCGATCCACTTCCGGCCGGTCGTCACCGCCAACTTCGATCCCGATCCACCCGTGATGCCCTTTGAGACTGACATCGGATACCCAGTTGCCATCCAACACCCACTCGCGCTGATTCTTGGGAAGCAGACCCTGTTGGCTGGTCTCCACCGCCACCCAACGCGGAAGTTTCGTGTCTTTGATACCGTCCGTCACCAACTGCGCGGTGAGGTTGTAGTCATAACTGCTGGATTGATAAGCCGGCCGGTGCAGAGCGAGGTTGCGGTATGAGCTGGTGTCTACCGTGAAGGCTGGACCCGCGTACTCTTTCGGATCTCCGGGATAAACCCCGATACCGCGAGTGAACTCCTGGGCATGGAGTATCGCAAGTGCGAGCAGCCCCAGCGCGAGATTGGGCTTCATGGCTTAGTACCGATGATAATAATACAAACTGCTTACCGAACCGCGACCGCAAGGGAGCGTAACGAACATCCGCGCATCCCAGACCACTTCACGAGTTTGTGCCACAATCGCCTACATGCGTTCGCTGAGATGTGTCCTCATCCCTCTAGTTCTCTTCCTGGCGGTTCAGGCCGCGGAAATCCCGAAGGCTCCGCCCGAACTTCCGCCTGACGCGCGCTATAAAACCGATATTCTGCTGATCGTCGCGCATCCCGATGATGAAACAGAAGTAACCGCCTACCTGGCCAATGCGATTTTCGATCAACACAAGCGCGTCTCGGTGATTTTTGGGACTCGCGGAAACGGTGGCGGCAATGAAGCCGGCAATGAACAGGCCGATGCGCTTAGCGCGGTCCGTGAGATAGAAGCTCGCGAGGCTCTGGCCAGCTTTGGCGTCCTGCACGTCTGGTTTCTGGATGGTCCGGATACGCCGGGTCAGGACGTTCTTCGCTCGCTTGAAACCTGGCACCATGGTGAGGCGTTGGCGAAAGCGGTCCGCCTGGTGCGCCTCACGCGCCCCGAAGTGATTCTCACCTGGCTACCGGTATACGTCGCGGGCGAAAATCACGGTGATCATCAGGCAGCAGCGGTGATCGCCACCGAAGCCTTCGATCTGGCGGGCGATCCCACGGCTTTTCCCGAACAGCTTTCCCAACCGCGCGACCGGCGCAACATCGGCAATCTCACCGAAGGCCTGCGTCCCTGGCAGCCCAAGAAGCTGTACTTTTTTTCGGACGCCTCGCACACCGAGTTCGAAGAGGGGAAAGGACCGCGCTACGATCCGAAAGTGGTATCGCCCGCCAAGCACGTCGCCTATGCGCGGCTGGCCGCGGAAGAAATGGCATATCACCTTACGCAAGGCGATACCGGTCAACTTGCAACGGATGCGCTCAAGAAAGGCGATCTGAAACTCTTCGAAGAACCCGTGCAGTTCATTTTTGGCAAATCCTTGGTGAAGTCCAGCGCCACTGGCGATATTTTAGAAGGCATAACGCCGGGTGCAATTCCTTACACCCACGTAACTGGTCATCGAGCCCCTGAAAAATCGGGACTCTCCATCGAACTGGCCGGTCCCTGGAGTTTCTATCGCGATTTCTGGAGCGCCCACGACATTCCCCAACTCGCGGATCTGCTGAAAGAACCGGAAGTCATGCTTTCCGCCGGCGAGAGACTGACGCTCCCGATCCGGATTATCAACGCGGAACCCACGCCGCGGGAGGTTACGCTCGAAGCAATTCTTCCCGAGGGTTGGCAGGTGGAAGCGGGCCGGGCAACTTATCCGGTGGACGCCCACGGATCCTATACTGCGCAGACCATCGTTCGCGGACCTGTGCAAGCTCCAAAAGGTTGGGTGTCGCCGGATATTATCTGGAAAGCGGAAGCGGGCGGCAAAGAAATCGGATCAATTAAAATGCGTGTTCAGATCGGAGCAGGTGGCCTGCCGCAGTAGGTTGCAATCCGGCACAACGCCGGAGTATAGTTCATTCACATGATTCGAACTTCTCTGTTGATTCTCACCGCCGCGGCATGCGTGGGCTTGCCGCTGTTGGCTCAAGCGCCGGCTCAGGTACAGCCACTGGAACAACATCGCGGTAAAACGATTATGATATTCACGCCGCATCCGGACGATGACACTTTCTGCTGCGCCGGAACGTTAGCCCTGCTGGCGAAGAACGGCAACAACATCAAGATTGTTATTTACACCAACGACGACAAGGGTTCCTACGATCCGGAGATGACCAGTGAACATCTGGCCAAGATCCGCATGCACGAAGAAGAGGAAGCCTGCCGCATCCTTGGAATTCCAAAGGAAAACATAACGTGGCTGGAGTATCACGACGGCATGCTGGAATACGCCAACACGCGCGACCTGGTGGAAGAGGTGACCAAGATCATCCGCCGCGTGCGTCCCGACGTGGTGCTTTCCATCGATCCAGGCTCCGAGTATGTCCGCTGGCACAAAACCGATCATCGGATGGCCGCCAACAATACGCTGGATGCGATTCGCGCAGCCGAGTGGCATCTCTATTTTCCCAACCAGCTTCTGCACGAGGGCCTGCAGCCCTTCATCGTGCCCGAAGAGTTTTACTATTACGTCACGGACAAGGACGCCAACGCGTGGGTGAACATCGATAGCGTGGTGGAGAAGAAGCTGGATGCCGCCATGGCCCACGTCAGCCAGTGGGAACCGTCCATCCATAAATATCGCCCCGATTGGGACGCTGCCGACCTGGCAAAGACGAAAGCGGAAATGCGCGCCCAGATCCCCAAGAAAGATGGCCACTACGTGGAGCTCTTCCGAAACGCGGCAGGATTCAATCAGCAATAGCTTCCGAGCCGCGAGCGTGAGCGACCGGTCCACTGGTAACGTTAAAAAAGCCATGCGCTACTTCTGCCTCATTTCGCTTCTGATTCCCGCCGCCCTGTTCGGCGCAGCGGATTTCCGCCATCCGCTGGACGCTCTCACCGCCGACGAATACTGGGTGGTCTACGAGACCATGAAGGCCTCGGGAAAACTGGACGGTGCCAGCCGCTATGCCGGCAGCAGCCTCCACGAACCACCCAAGGAAGAAGTGTTGCGCTGGAAGCGCGGCGATCCATTTCGCCGCGAAGCGCTGGCCATCATCAAGCAAGGCCGCCGCACGTTTGAAGCGCTGGTGGACGTCAAGAATCGCAAGCTGATTTCGTGGAAGGAAATTCCTGGGGTCGAACCGATGTTGATCCCGGACGAAACAGAAGGAGTGGACGAACGCGTCAAGGCCGATCCGCGAGTTCAGGAAGCGCTGCGCAAGCGAGGAATCGTGGATCTGGATACCGTTGGCTGCGACGGCAGTTCGCCTGGCTATTTCGGAACCGCGGAAGAGCAGGGCCGCCGGTTGCAGCGCATCGTTTGCTCCCAGGGACGGGGGTTTATGAATTGGGGCGCGCACCCGATTGAAGGCTTGATCGTGGTTTGGGATTCCGAAGAACAGAAAATCATTCGAGTGATCGATACGGGTGTGGTTCCAATTCCACCCGGCCACGCCGAATACGACGCTGAGTCCATCGCTCCCCGTGAAGTACCTGGGCCCATCACCGTCCTGCAGCCGGTCCACGGATTTCAACTCGAGGGCACTCAGGTAAGCTGGCAGAACTGGAATTTCCACTTTCGGCTAGATCCACGAGCTGGTCTGATTGTGACCAATGTGGCGTATAACGATCACGGCAAGCTGCGGTCCGTTCTTTATGAAGGCGCGCTGGCCGAGCTCTTCGTGCCTTACCAGGATCCGGCGGAAGGCTGGTATCACTGGACGTTTCTCGACATGGGCGAGGGCAACATTTGGGGCGCAGCCGCCAGCCGGTTGGAGCCGGGAGCGGATTGTCCGGAGAATGCCGTGCTGTTCGATTCCACCATTGTGAATTCACGCGGAGCCCCTCTGCGGTGGCCGCGCGCGGCCTGCCTGTTCGAGCGCGAGACCGGAGATTTTGCCTGGCGGCATGCCGCGGGCGGAGTGCAGATCGAGAGCCGCCAGCGCCGCGATCTGGTGTTGCGCATGATCACTGTTTTCGGAAATTACGATTACGCGCTGGACTGGACCTTCATGCAGGATGGAACCATCAAAGTTGGCGTCGGCGCTACGGGCAGCGTGGAGGTAAAAGCCGTGCGCAGCCGAACCGCGGCGGAAGACAAGGACGGTAAAGACAGGCGCTACGGCCACTTCGTCGCCGAAAATACTGTCGCTGTGAATCACGATCATTATTTTTGCTTCCGGCTGGACATGGATGTGGATGGCACCGCGAATAGCTTCCTGAAGGAAGAACTGGAACCACGAAAAGTGACGGGTGACGTTCCCCGAAAAAGCATCTGGGTGACCGAGCCGAAGATTGCCAAGACGGAAGAAGACGCAAAGTCCGTGATGATGATGGAGCATCCCGCGTTATGGCGCGTGATCAATCCGAACGTGAAAAGCTCTCTCGGATACGACACCGGATACGAGATCGCGGGCGGACACAACGCAATCTCGCTGATGACCGATGACGACATTCCGCAACAACGCGCCGGCTTCATCAAGAACCATGTTTGGGTGACGCCGTATAGCGACGCCGAGCGCTGGCCGGCCGGCGATTATCCGACGCAGAGCCATGGCGGCGATGGCCTGCCGGCGTGGACTAAGGCCAACCGGCCTATCGAGAATACCGACATCGTCGTGTGGTACACGCTGGGATTCCACCACGTTCCGCGTCCGGAGGATTGGCCGATCATGCCGACGGCCTGGCACGAATTCGAGCTGCGCCCGTTCGATTTCTTCTCGCGCAATCCCGCGGTGGATCTACCCAAGTCCCACTAGGCCCGTTACTGAACCGCGACCGCGAGGGAGCGCTACCACGATCGTGCAGCGATATTCGTACGCTCCCTTGCGGTCGCGGTTCGGTTAGTCTTCGCGTAAGGCAACCATCGCCTCAATCCCGAGCGCCCGCCGCGCGGGAATCAGACACGCCATTGTTCCAATCGCCGCCATCAACGCAAGCGACAGCGCAAACGTAGCCGGATCTCGCGGATTCACGCCATAGAGCACCGGCGAAAAATAGCGCCCCACTCCCAACGCGAGACCAGCGCCCACCGTGCTCGCAGCCACCACGATCACCATCGCGCGGCGCAGCACCAACGTCAGTACGTCTCCCCGGCTGGCTCCCACCGCCACGCGAATCCCGATCTCCCGCGTCCGCTTCGCCACCGAATACGCCAGCAATCCGTATAAGCCCGTAGCGGCAAGCACCACCGCGAGCACGCCGAATCCACCGAGCATGATTGCCGCGATGCGGGCGGGCAATAACGGCAGGCTGAGGTGCTCCTCCAGGCTCCCTGCCTGGAAGAAAGGCAACGTCGGATCCAGCGAATACACCGCCTGCTGGATCCGGCGCAGCACTTCGGCGGGCGGCATGGATGAGCGCGCCACTATAGTCATGCCGGAACTGTAACGCTGGGCGCGCGGCCAGAACACCGCCGGTTGGAGTTCATCGCTCAACGATTGGTACTTGCCGTCCTGCACGATACCGACGATTTGCCGCCAAGGTCCGTTCGTCCCTTGCGCGATGCGCCTACCGATCGGGTCTTCATTCGGAAACAGGCGGCGCGCCAGGGATTGGTTGATGATGGCGACCTGCGTGGCATCCGCGGAGTCTTGCGGTTCAAATTCGCGCCCCGCGATCAAGCGCGTCTGCATGGTCTGGAACCATCCCGGGCTCACCATGTAGAAGAAGGCGCTCGGAGCATCCTTGGGTGCCGGCGCTGGTTTGCCTTCGGCGAATTCGACGGTCCGTGACTGCGCAATGCTGAGAGGGATGGAGTTGCTCAGCGCGAAGGACTGGATGCCCGGCACCGTGCGAAGCTGGGCCATCAGCCGGTTCTCGAATGTCTTACCGCGCTCCTCGGTATACCCATTGAGCCCGACGTCAAACATCACAACCACCGCATTCCGGGGATTGAAGCCGATGTCGATCGTCACGGCGCGCTGCAAACTGCGGACCACCAGTACGGTGCCCACCAGTAGCACCAGCGACAGCGCCACTTGCGCTCCCACCAACAAATCGCGGAAATGCACCCGCCGGAATCGCTCCGAAAACTGATTCTTGAGGCCAGGGATCAGGTCCACGCGCGCTGCATGAATTGCCGGCGCCAAGCCAAAGAGCAGCGTGGTGGTAAAGCATACTCCCAGGGTGAACAGAAGAACTCGCCAATCGAAGGGCAGCGATGTGGCGGCCGGAATATCCAAGGGCAGCTTGAAGGCGCGCAACAGATCCAGTAGCCATAGCGCGATCAGCACACCCAATCCTGCGCCGGCCACGGAAAGGACCAGGCTCTCGGTGAGAAGTTGCCGGACCAGTTTCCAGCGCGGCGCTCCGATCGCCAGCCGGATGGAAATTTCCTTGCGCCGATCCGATGCTCGCGCTAAAAGAATCCCAGCAATGTTAACGCAGGCAATCAGCAACACCATCCCAGCCAGGGCCATCAGCACCGTAGCAAACCCGGTCACCGAACCACGCAGCGCAGTCCCCACCAGGCCGGGCGGCGAAAGAGCGATCTTCATCCCGATATTGAACTGGCTGGCGGATTCCAGACTTCGAGCAACTGCATTCAGATCCGCTTCGGCCTGCTTGGCCGTGACGCCAGGTTTCAACCGTCCCAGCACCCACACGTTCCAGGTAGCGCGATTCGTGAGCCAATTGTTGCCCGGCTCGATTTGCGGCTCCATGGCCATCGGTACCCAAAACTCGGCGGTCAGTAACTTTTCGGTTCCATAGAATCCCCGCGGGGCAACGCCAAGAATGTTGTAATCCATTCCGTTCAGCTTCACGCTCTGTCCGATGATGTTCGGATCGCCCGCGAAACGGGTTTGCCATGCGGCATAACTGATCACGATCACCGGGTGCGGGGACGCGATGCGATCGTCGTCCGGCGCAAACGTGCGTCCCAGAAGGGGATGCACTCCCAGGAGATCGAAATAGTTTCCGCTGACCTCAAAACCCCAGATATGCGAATTTTTGCCTGCATGGCTGATCCCAACCGGTTGAATCCGGTAGGCGATGAGCCCGGAAAGCGTGCGGTTCCGATCGCGAAAATCGATGTAATTGGGATACGACTGCGAGATAAAACCGCCGCTCGTGTTCAGGTACACCAGTTCGCTGGGACGATCCACGGGTAGCGGGCGCAGCAGAAATTGATTGAGCGCGCTAAAGGTGGTGGTGTTGGCTCCGATAGCCAAAGCCAGTGTGGCAACGGTGACCACGGTAAACCCGGGCGTCTTGCTTAGGCGCCGTAAAGAGAGACGGATATCCTGCAGCATGCGAGTGCATACGTAGTCCGCCAGATTGAGGTTCAAGGTATTTTAGGAGTCCACGTAAAGCCGCCGGACCCGCGCGTGGATCCCGCACAGCACGCTATAGGAAATGGTCCCGGCTAAGCGCGCCATCTGCTGCGCGTCGATGGAAATGCCGCCTTCCGATCCCAGCAGCGTCACAGAATCTCCAACTACGAGCGGCGGACAGTTCGTGACATCAATGGTGGTGAGATCCATGGAAACGGCGCCGATAATGGGCGCGAAGTGGCCTTTTGCAATCACCCGCCCTTTGTTAGACAGCCGATGCGGGATGCCATCGGCGTAGCCCGCTGCGAGAACCGCGATCCGCATGGGTTGCGGAGCGCGATACATGCCTCCATATCCCACCAACGCTCCGGCTGGCAGATCCTTCACCGCCAGTACGGCGGCTTTCCAAGTGAGAGCTGGCTTTACTTGGATCAGTGCCGGCGGCGCGTGCCCCTTGGACACCGGCGAGATGTAACCGTAGATCGCGTGGCCGGGACGAACCATTCGTTTCCACGCGTCGCGACGCCCGTAAGCTACCGGCGTGCTGCTGGCCAGATGCAGGAACGGTGGATGAACGCCCCCCTGCGCCAATTGGGTGCAAAGCGTTTCGAACGTCCGCATCTGTTCCTCGGTTTGCGATGTGGCGTAGTTGGCGGAGGAGGCCAGATGAGTCATCAGTCCCTCCAGGTTTGCGTATTTCGCGGCGCCCACGGCTTCCAGAATTTCCCGCGCCGGCGCGCGCGTGCCTAGCCGCCCCATGCCGCTGTCGATTTTTAAATGATACGGGACCGTCTCGCCTTTGGCGGCGGCCAACCGGTCCAATTGCGCGATATCTTCGAGCGCATGGATGACAGGAGTGAGATTGAAATCGAGCAGGCTTTGGCGCTCGTTGGGCAGAAAATCCGCCATCAGCAGGATCCGCGCGGTGACGCCGCTTTCTCGAAGAATTACGCCTTCCTCTACATTGCTGACCGCCAGCCAGCGCGCGCCGGCGCTGACCAACCTGCGGGAAACCTCGATCGCGCCGTGCCGATAGGCGTCCGCCTTCACCACCGGCATCACTTCGACGCCAGGACCAACCAGCTCACGAATAGCCTGAAAATTGGCGGCGATCTGTTGGAGCGAAATCTCTACCCAGGAGCGAAAGGCGGCCATACCTAATGGTAGTGGGGCAGGTTGATAACCTGCTGCAGGATGGCATCCTGCCCCCACAATTCTCAGACCGTCGAGAGTACCGGCGCATCGTCCACGCGCACGGAAGAATGTAAATCGAGCAACGCTTCCACTTGCTCGGCGGGCATGGGCTTGTAAAGCAGAAATCCCTGATTGATGTCGCACCCCATGGCGCCGAGCAAGGTGAGTTGTTCCTGGGTCTCCACGCCCTCAGCCACAACTTCCAGTTGGAGACTATGCGCCAGACCGATGATGCCGCGGACCAGGGTAGTGGATCCGCTACCCGAACTGTCCAGATCCTTCACGAAGGAGCGATCGATCTTGAGGCAGTCCACGGGCAGATTCCGCAACTGGCTCAGCGAAGAATAGCCCGTACCGAAATCGTCGATGGCGAAGCGAACCCCCAGGTCGCGCAGCGACGACATCTGTTCCAGCGCCTGCTCTATGTTGTTCATCAGGGCGGTTTCCGTGATCTCGAGGACCAGTTTGCGCGCCGGAAACTCAGTCTCTTTCAATGTCCGCTCTACCAAGGATGCCAAGTCTCTGGCGACGAATTGGACCGCGGAAACATTGACCGCTATATTGGGGACCACGAAACCCGCGTTGAGCCAGCGCGTGCCGGTGCGGCAAGCCGTTCGAAGCACCCACTCGCCGATTTTCTGAATCAAACCCATTTCCTCGGCGATCGGGATAAAGTCTGCGGGCGATACACGTCCGAGCGCGCGGTTGGTCCAACGCAATAACGCCTCCAGCCCAGCCAACCTGCCGTTGCGTTTCGTGAGTGGCTGGTAATAGAGCGCGAACTCCTCGCGCTCCAGCGCCGAGGTCAGTTCCTGCTCGATCTGGAGTCTGCGCTGCATGTTATCGCCCAGCGCCGGACTGAACATGTGATGCGCATTTCCCCCGTTCCGCTTGGCGATATACATAGCCAGGTCGGCATGGCGCATCAGCGTGATGGGATCTTCGCCGTGCTCCGGGAAAAGGCTGATCCCGATGCTTCCGGTCACGGCCACGGCATGATCTCCGCAAAGCATGGGCTCCGATAGGCTTTTCAGAATTTTCTGGCACATCAGATCGGCCGCGGGGAGGTTCGCAATATCGTGAGCCAGCACCGTGAATTCGTCGCCACCCACGCGCGCCACCGTGTCGCTTTCGCGGAGACAGCTGCGCAGCCTCAGGGCCACTTCGCGGAGCACTTCATCCCCCACCCGGTGGCCCAGCGCGTCGTTGATTTGTTTATACCGATCCAGATCGATCCACAAAACCGCCGCCTTCCCGCGGCGGCGGCGCGCCAACTGCAAGGCTTGCTGCACCCGATCCTGGAATAACATCCGGTTGGGCAGCTCGGTCAATGTGTCGTGTTGCGCCTGAAAAGCCAAGCGCTCGTAGAGCAGCGTATTCTCGATGCCTAGCGCGGCCAGATGCGCCATTTGGTCCAGCACGTTCCCACGCACCGCGCTACTGGCCCCGCCAGCGAACAGCTGCAGCATTCCGATCACGCGGCCGCCGGCGTCGTGCAGCACTCGCGCTTCGGTGGCAGTCAGCCCGCATTCTTGAGCCAGGTCCGAGCGGCGGATTCCGATTTCGGCTGAAGGCGAGGAGATGGCATCGCTTCTGGGGAGCAGGAGTTCTTTCAGAGGTTTCACCAGTTTCAAAGGCAGGTTTGCGGAAACTTGAAAGTGCAGAAAGTCGCCGGCAGCGGCCCACACGGCGGCTCCGGCGTCGGCACTCGACTGGGGAGCCATTTCGACGATCTCAGTGAGTGTGCGCGGTAGGGATGCATGCTTGCTCACCATTTCGAGAATGGACGCGCGTTGCTGCTCCAGTTTTTGCGCGTCCGCCAATACTAAATTGTTCGCGCGCAATGATTCCAAAGCCAGACGCCTTTCGCGGTTGGCTTGGGCTAACAAGACGACAATCAGAAGCGTGCAGATGGCGAAGGCGGCCAGTCCGGCGGCGCAACGTTTCAGAGTGCTGTCCACCAATGCCGAATCGGCGCGCGCATGATTCTCGAGTACGTACTTCAGCGCTTGCAGGCTATGCAGCGCGGCAAGAAACGCCGGTTGGCCGCGCGTGCGTTCGGCTTGGATGGCAGCGGCGAGATTTCCTTCCAGAATGTCCGCCACAATTTCGTCGCGGGCTTTGCCATACTTCTCCCAGGACAGCCTGAATCCTTCCACCCATTGGCCGATCTCGGGCACTCCCAGTGAGCGGATGCGTTGCGCGAGATTTCCCACGCGGCCGCTGGCGGCGCGCGCTTGATCGATATAGGGTAATTGTTCGTTCGGATCGGCAGTGGCCATCGCGTAGAGGAAGGCCCTCCGGCTTTCCTGTGTCTCAAACTCCAGCTCGCTTTCAATTTGCGAACCGGCGTTGTCCACCAGATATAGCCTCTGGGCGGTGTTCATGGCTTGTTTCAACGCGCGCGCCCCCAGCACGGACGCGAGAATTCCCGCCAGCGCGGGAACCACCCACAGCGCACGCCTCAGCACCCGGTTCATCGCAAGCGGTAACCTTCCTGGCCAGGAAGTCTACCGTCGATTCTGACCGTTCCCACGCCGCCGCATTCCGGAAGACCGAGCGAGTGGGTCTCAATCAACGCGATGGCGCCGGGCACGTTGAACACAAACTTGCAAGCCGCCTGTTCGCTGTTCAGAACCTTGACGATCACTGGCGCTTCCCCCGCGAACTCAATGCTCAGCAAATGGCGCTTGTATTCGACCGGGGTCATGCGCAAAATGCGATCCAACAAAAATCGATAAGTCGCGCTTTCGGTATCCCGTTCCACCAGCACCACCTTGGAGCCATTAGGCCATTGCTTGGTGGCGCCGGAAAAAAAAGCGCGCACATCGGGCAGCATGAGATTGGTATTCGGATTCGATTGGTGCACTATCGCCGCAAACGATGCGGAATCGCCGGCGCTGCCGGAGCCGATCAGCAGTCCCAGAGATAAGACGAGACGGCCCATGATTCAAAATGTAAACGCCACTTGCAGCGCGGCCCGGATGAAAACCTGCCGATCCCGATCCGCTTCGCGGCCCAATTCGAATTTCAGCGCCACCGCCTCCGTCATGTCGTAGCGAAGACCGCCGCTCCAGACGGTGCGCCACGGTACGTATTGCGGAGCGTAAGCGCCCACCTGGCCTTGTCCGTAAACATTCACGTAGTCAAATCGGACGAAGGGAGTCCAGTTCGAGGCCACCCGATAACCAAGTTGGCTGTAGAATCCCGGAACCGTCCCGTAACCAAGCCCCGGCTCGTTGAATCGTGCCAGTACTCCTTCATTCAGAAACTCAAACCGGTTGGCCTGGTAAACGAGATGCGCAGTCCATACGGACCTGGCTAAAGTGGACCCTGGCAGCGGTGAAAACCTGTCATGGTAGGAAGAGAAACCGAATTGCAGCCCGGGCACGGCACGCGGGCGAGCGTAGAGCGCCACATTGATAGCGGCGTTTTGCTCGATATCGAATCCAGTACGGCCCGGTTGCGCGTAATTCCGGGAGCTTCCCACTTCCACCACGTAGTGCAAGCCCAAGTCTCCCGATGGAACATTTCCGTTGGCGCTGAGCCCCACGTTGTGCAACGGCAGAAAGCCTCCGTCGTCTTCGAAGGTGAATAACTTGGGACGAGTGATCGCGGTCTGGAGCCAGGATCCGCGTAGGTAAGCGGTGCTGTAAAAACCAATGGCGGTGCGATAAGAGCCGATGTCCAGATTGAAATAGTCGTTCTCGCGGTATTGCAGCAGCAACCGTTCCACATTGATGGGCACGCTCGCTACCTCCAACTGGTTGTCCGTTTCAAACACGGTTTCCACCAAGACGTTTAGCTTGGGCGAGATTCTTGCGGTGGCGAAGAGATCCACTTCTCCAAGTGCGAACCTCTTGGTGGATAGCCCGTCTTCATTTCTCTGGAATCCCGCGTCAGCGTAGCCGTGAAAGGTGTATTTACTTTCGGCAGGTTCGGGTTCCGGTTCGGAGGGCTCGGCCGCGACGATGGTGTCCTGCTTCGGCGCAGCGGCGGCGATGGTTGCCGGTTCGGGTGGCGTGACGGGGACGGCGGCTGCCTGCTTGAGCGCCGCAACTTCGCGCTCCAACGCTTCCACGCGCGCAATCAACTTCTGAATCGTCTCATCTCGCGCGTCTTGCCCCAGAATTGCCCGCGGAGCCGCGCAAACCGATAGGACCAAGACGGAACGAATGAGTACGGACGCTATCACGTAGTACTAATCGTCAAGTAAGGTGGAAGTCTGAGAAGAAGATTCGATGGAAAACTGGTACTACTTACCTTTATGCATACGCGCGAGCAACGCCTCGTACTGCGACGTTACCGCATCCCAGCTATACCTCTCGGCGACCCGCGCCATCGCACGGCGTCCCCATTCGGCCCGGTCTGCTTGGGGCATCTCCGCCAACTCAGCCAACTTATCGGCCAGTTCGTTCGCCTGAAACGGAATACCTGCGTCGCCCGCCACTTCGGCATTCTCGGGAGTATTCAGATAGAGCACCAGCGCGCCGCGGCCCATGGCTTCGATCAGCGCCGGATGCGTCCCGCCCACTTCCGTCGCATGAATGTAGGCGTAACAGTGAGACTGTAATTCGTGATAGCCGCGTCCATAAATCGCTCCCGGTATAACAATGCGCGGATCCTTCGTAGCCCGCACCCGCTGGATGTACGCATCGGCATAAGGCGCATCGCCGATGAGGGCTAGTTTAAGCGGTGTCGAAACCTTCTCAAAGGATTCACGAACCAGCAGCGCGTTGTTCTCCGGCTCCATGCGGCTGACGTAGAGAAAATATTTTCCCGGAAGTAATTCCAGCTTTTCGAGGACGTCCACGTCCGGAAGCCTCCCCACTTCTGCGCCGTAAGGAATGAACTCCGATCGTTTTCCATAGCGCTCCAAATAATACTCGGCTATCTTTCGCGCATCGGAAATCGCGACGTTGGGAAAGAGTGTGGCCAGCCTTTCGGAGATCAGATACCAGCCGCGCGCCAGGCGATTCCACTTCTTGCGTTTGCGCTCCAGCCCATCTACGTTGAGCGCCACCGGTATCCCCACCAGCCGCGGCCAAAACGTAAATATCGCGTTCGCGGCATTGCAATACAGCGCTGACATCCACTCGATGCAACATCAGGTGCAGCGTGGAAAGGAAAGTGTGCGCCAGGGTGTCGAAGTATTTATGCCGCCAGGTGGGCAAGTAGACTAGCGAAACTCCGCGATACTCCTTTTCCGGATGCCGCTCGCGGCAGTAAACGGTGACGGCGTGTCCGCGCGCAACCAATCGAGTGGAAAGCTCCTCGGCAAAAGTCTCGAATCCGCCATAACGAGCCGGAATCCCTCGCGTGCCGAGAATGGCTATCCGCACCTGCTCGCCCGCGGCTATCCTCGCGCTGCTTTGGAGCGCGCCATGGAGCGGGCGGATGCTTTCGCTTTGGCCGGGCTGCTGACAGGAGCGTAGCGGAACCAGCTCGCGATGTAATCGTCATCCACGCGCTTGCGGCTCATGATTTCGCGCCGCTTCTCCATCACCTGCTTCCAGTTGCGCGTGATGTACCAGAAGGCCTTCAACGAACTCTGTTCGCGCACCAGGCAACAGCCCAACACCACCAAATCGCGAGCGGTGATGGAGAACCAGTTGCGCAGGTAGAGATGGCCGGTCATGTTCTTCATGCGCATCAGGAAACGATTCTTCACCGAGTGCATGTTGATGGCGGGCGGCAGTGCCCGGCGATTTCCCGGCAGAACATTGCGCACATGATAGCCGCGCGCGTGCGGCGTATAGATGCAGCGCCAGCCCAGCAACTGGGCGCGCCAAGCTACGTCCGCATCCTCGCGGTACACGAAGAAATCCGGATCGAAAAACTCGTCGCCGATGGAAACGTCTTCAATCATCGCCCGGCGGTATAAGGCCGCGGCGGCGGTAGCGCCGAACACATACTCATGCTGCAGATAGTGCCCGTTGTCTACTTCCTGGCTGCCGCGATCCAGATGCCGCAGCATGGGCGTAAAGTAAATGCCCGTCGAATCCACCAGCGGTTTATCCGGCAAATCGAAGGTGGCCAGAATGGCCAGCAGTTTTCCGCAAACCGCGCCCACTTGCGGGTCCAGTTGCCCGCCTTCCACCATGGCTTGAATGAAATTCGGCAACAGCAGAACGTCCGGATTGAGAGTGAGCACCCAGGTGCCGGTGCTGGCGCGAATCGCTTGGTTCTGCGCCGCGGCGAAGCCGATATTCTCGTCGTTATAGACGATCTGGCACCGATCTTCGAACTGTTCCAGGATGTCCACCGTGCCGTCGGTGGACGCATTGTCGATGACAATGATTTCCCAGTTGGCGTAGCGTTGCGCTAAAACAGACTCCAGGCATCGCTTGATGAATCGACCGCTGTTATAAGTGACGATGGTGACGGAAACCCGTTCCTTATCTGACATGTATGTGGGTCGTATCTCTATTCTTCGCGTTTGTAAGAGCTGTCTTCATCCCGTAACTTTGCCGTAACAACTCGAACTCTGTTGGCGAACGTGGCCGGAAATCAAACCCAGCCCCGCGATTCGCGCTATTTTCGCGTAGACTTGTACGGGCCTTAAGCTGCGCCGTTGAATCATGCCAATCATGGCCCGAAACAGGGAGCCGAGCACTACTGCGGCGCTGACGCCCCGGTATGCATACGGCCGGAAGTGCTTGGAGGCGTACCTTAGAAGGCTAACATACCAACACACCTCGCGGCATCCCCAGTCCATGCTTGCAATACTGTGCCCACCTTGATGACGCGCTGTAACTTCCGGCAGATATTGGATTTTGAAGCCTTCCGCATGAGCCCGCTTCACGAAATCGACATCTTCGAACCAGATGGGATGAAACTGTGTGTCAAAACCGCCCAGCCGCTGCCACAAATCGCGCCGGAACATAAGGAACGCCCCGGGGGGCTGCTCCACTTCGGCGGTTCGCGAGAGGTCCAGGTCCAGGTAGCGATAGCGGCGGTTGGCAGGGTTCCAAGGGAGCATCTTGTTGATACCCAAAACTTCGAACACGAGCGTGACTGCCGTGGGAAAGCGCCGCACGGTGAAGCCGGTCTGTACCGTGCCGGTAGGGTCTGTTAGTTTCCCCGTCGCCATTCCCACGTTGCCTCGGCCGCAAGCATCGGCTAGCGGATCGATGCCGGTCTGAAGTTCAACATCGGGGTTCAGCAGCAGGATCATTTCCACATCCAGAGCTGCCACCCCTTGATTGGCAGCGCCGGCGAAGCCCCGATTCGTCGGATTGGCAATCAGCCTCACGGACGATTTTCGCCGGACCAATTCCACTGTGTTGTCCCCGGATGCGTTGTCCACCACAATCGTGGAAAAGTGAGCGCAGGAATCCAGACAACGCTCAATGACCTGCCCCGAGTTGTAAGTGACTACCACGACACCGATTCGGTTCATGTCAGCGCAAAGTACAGTCTCCAGTACAGATCGTAACCCGTCAACCTCTGGATTTCCCGCAGTTCTCGCTCGCTGCTTTCTACAATGGTGGGGAGATTCGCTGCCGATTGTCCTCGGATTCCGCGAAATCGGCGTAGGCCGTCCAGCTTGCCTGTAAGATAGGCGACTCCAGCGCCATGCCTGAGCGCGATGAACCCCCATAGTGTTTGAGCGATGAAAACTGGCCAGCCATAGCGTAAGACCCATTTTTGGGGATAGTGTTTCGCTACTAAAAGCAATTGGTTGCGGGCAATTTTTCGTACCGTGTCAGGATGCCAGCGGCCAAGCGTGGCACTGCCTTGATGCAAGGCTACGGCATTGGGAACGTAAATTCCTGTAAATCCTGCGACGGCCGAGCGGATTCCGAAGTCGATGTCTTCCAGATACGATTCAAATCCCTCGTCCAGCAGCCCGACGCGTTCGAACAATTCTTTACGAAATATGGCCGCGGTGAAGGGAGGAAGGGTGATCTGGCGGGGCTGATTCCACAGCGCGGAATCGGGCCGCCCGTGTCCGCATCTCCAGGCGCAGGCGCCGCGGCAGATGGCGTCGAAAGCGCCATCGATGCGATCGCGCGATGTTGCGTCTAGCAACTTGCCGGTGGCAAACCAGGCGTTGGCGGCCTCGGCTTGTTGGACCAGATTCCGCAGCCAATCCGGCTGCGGCGAGACATCGTTGTTGAGGATGGCGATCCACTCCGAGCGCGCCGCTTGGATCCCGAGATTCACGGCGTGGCTGAAACCAGTGTTTTCGCCCAGTTCGATTACTTCCGACCCGGCGCGTTGGGCGACTGCGACGGAATCGTCCGTGCTTCCGTTGTCGATTACGATGACTCGATCGATAGGGTGGGACTGGCGCGCGAGGTCGCCGAGCAGTTTTCGAAGCAGCGCGGAACCGTTCCAGTTGGGGACGATGACAGTCACGGGGTCCCCACTCCCGCACAATGCCACTGAATCAGTCTTGGTAGGGCGGACCCCCTGGTCCGCGCGGGTCCCCCTGGACCCGATCTTCGGGCTCCCTCTTTTTCATCGCCAAGCCGACGAGGGCGTCGGCTGCGGACCAGGGGGTCCGCCCCACTTCCTATGCCAAAAATTTCAGGATAAGGAAAGCCAGGGGTCATCTCACCCCGCTCCGGGTGAAGCGCTTCTTCACCAGAAAGAACAGGTTGTTGAATCCGTCCCGCCAGGGATTCAGCTTGATTTCCCCTAAGCGCGACGAGTACATAATCGATATCTCGACAAAACGAACCCGCGAACTCTTGAGCGCTTCGATTTTGATTTCTTCGGAAAATGCCATGCCATCGGATTCCAAGCGCATTCCTTCCAAAATCGATCGCCGGAACACCCACATGCCGGATTGCGAGTCGCGCACCCAGCGGAAGTAGAGGATGGACATGGCGAGCGAAAGAATCCAGTTTCCGAATTTGTGTTTGAAGCTCATGGCGCGCCGGTCGCGCACAGGAAAACGAGAGGCGTTCAGGAAGTCCGCATCCAGATGTAAAAAAGCCTCGATCAAATAAGAAATCGCGTCGGGAGGATAGCTGTGATCGCCATCCAGAGTCACAATCAGGTCGCCGGTGGCGGAAGCGAAGCCGCGCTTATAACTGCGGCCGTAGCCCCGGACCGGTTCGCGGATCACTTCCGCTCCAAATCCGTGCGCGACATCGGAGGTGCGGTCGGTGGAACCGTTATCCACCACAATCACCTGATCCACAAACTCAGGCATACGGCTGAGAACAAGCTCGATTCCCTGCTCTTCGTTCAGGCAGGGAATGATTACCGTGATGCTTTGCGATTTATACACAATTTGGATAGGCGCTGGTACCATATTCTCATGAAGTTGTTTTGTGCCCTCGCGCTGTTGGCCGCCTCTGTTCCGGCGGCAGTGAACCCGGAACTGAAGCAGGTGAACACAGTCTACATTCTTGCGATGGGCAGCGGCATGGATCAATACCTGGCCAATCGGTTGACCACCATGGGCGTATTCCAAGTGGTTACGGATCCGCAGAAGGCGGACGCGATCATTACAGACCGATTGGGCGAGCCGTTCGAAACGAGGTTCAAGGAACTATATCCTCCGCCGCCTCCTCCCGCCCCGCCCACACCACCGCCACCACCAGCGAAGGACAGCAAGGACGACAAAGACAGCAAGATCCTGGTCCCAGTGGAGAAAAGCACAAAAGACGACAAGGACAAACCAGACGAGAACGGCGCAAGGCGCGTGGGTTCGTTCAATCGCAGCCGCGGCAACATTTTCATCGTGGACCGCAAAAGCAAGAACGTGATCTGGTCCGTGTACGATCGTCCGAAAGATACTACTCCCAGCGAGATGAGCAAGACGGCGGCGCGAGTGGTGAAGCGCTTACGGGACGATCTGAGCGACAAAAAGCAAGCTACGAATTAGGCCGCAGATGAACGCTGATGAACGCGGATAAAACAAAATCCGTGTCTTATCCGCGTTCATCAGCGTTCATCTGCGGCCCAATTCTTTTCGTCTCAACCGTCGCTCGATAGCTCTCCAACAACTTCTTCGTCAGCACCCCCATATCCCGCGTGGCTACTACGTGCTCGCGGGCTCGGCGGGCTAGGGCTGCGGCGTTTTCGGGATCTGCGAATAGCTCCAGGATCTTTTCTACGAACTCTTCCGGCGAATCGGCCAGGGCGCAGATGTCGCCATCTCGATCCGCCAGTCCTTCTGCGCCCAGTTTCGTCGAGACTACGGGAATGCCAGCAGCGAACGCCTCCAGAAGTTTCACGCGCATTCCGGAACCACTTAAGATCGGGCATACGAATACGGAGTAGCGCGAGAGCGGCTCTCGCACGTCGTCCACGAATCCGCGCAGTTCCATGTGGTCGCCAAAATCGGGAAGGGAATGCTTCGGCGGTGGATCGGCGCCGACGATCACCAGGCGCGCCTCCGGCAAACGTTCCAGGACCCGCAGGCAGCACTTTGCGCGCGAACCAATCCAGCGCTTCCAGATTCGGTGGATGGCGGAAGCTTCCGAGAAAAAGCATGCTGTGGGGCTCGCGGCCATCCGAATGGAATTCATAGCGGGCGGTTGCGATTCCGGCGCGGTTGTCATCCAGTTTGCCGGCGAGCGACGGCAGGAACGACAAAAGATAGTTGCCATTCTCGGGGCTACAAACCTGAACGCGATCGAACTTCGGCAGGATGTTCAGTTCATAGCGGAGCGCGCGCAGGTATTCGAATGTTGCTTTCGTTTTTCGTATCAGGCTGCGGGTTCCCGCTAGACCGCGTCCGATGGATTGGAAGTAGACGTCGTGCTCGAAGAGCACGCACGCGATGCGGCGGAAATCGAAATGATATTGGCCGAGCGAGGTGTATTCGAGCTGCACTACATCCACGGCGCGCGTGTAGATCTGGCGATGCAGCAGCCATTCCAGATCGGCGTTCGCAAACTCGCGCACCGCGTAGGGAATCGCGGATCCGAACTCCTTCGGCTTGCCTTCCAGACGAACGAGATACTCGGCGGATGCGGCTTGCTGTTCAAGCTCGGAGTGATCCCATTGCTCCCAGTCGTGATCGAGCAGGATCACCAAATGAAGTTTGCAGAGCGCCATCAGTTCGCGCGCGGTTTGATACATGAAGACACCGCCGCCGTGAACCGGGGGACAGATCGGATAAGGCGAGACGAACAGCACGCTCAGATTTTCCGGTTGCGGATCGAGCGCGGCGAAGCGGTCGCGAAAGTAGCCGCCCAGCGGTCGGCGGAACGCTTCGGTGTCGGTGATTGCGGCCAGTTCACGGGCTCGCATGCGAGCTCCGAGCGCACCGGGCAACTGCAGGAACGCTTTCCACAGGCCCCACAGATTCGCGCGCTCCGGCGAATCGCCAAAGAAAACGCTCAGCACAGCTCCGGCAAACATGAAGAAAAAGTGCGACCACAAGCGCGGCCATTCGTGAACGTTCTTCCAGCAGAAGAGAATGAAATTCTTCGTGAGAACCAGGTCGATCTGCGATTGCGAGAACTTCTTACCGATGGTCCCGCGGTGTTCGTGAAACACCACGCTCCGCGGTTGATACAGCACTTTCCATCCGCGCTTCCACGCCAGATAGCCGAGATCGGTGTCTTCCAGATAGAATGGCCGCAGGAGCTCGTCAAAACCGCCGAGTTCTAGAAATTTGCGGCGATCGAACGCGCAGGATCCGCCGCCGCCATAGAAGCACGGGTAAAGATCTTGGATGGCAGGATCGTCGCGATGGCGAACGCGCAGCCCGCCATTTTCCCACCAGCCTTGTGTGAGACCGGTTTCTTCGCGCAGCTTGTCCGGGTCGCTGAAAAAAATCTGGCAGGATACGGCAAAGACTTGCTCATCGGTGAATCCGGCCAGGAGCGGCGCGAGGAAATCCGGCTGCACGCGCATATCGCTGTTGAGCAGAACTACGATATCGTTCTTGGCCGCGCGAAATCCGGCATTGGAACCACCGCCGAATCCGAGATTGCGATCGAGCGCCAGCACTCGCACGGACGGAAAGCGTTCCTGCATCATGGCGACGCTGCCGTCCGAGGATCCGTTGTCCACCACGATGATTTCGTTGTCCGGATTTCCGGCGAGCGCTTCTACGATCGATGGAAGGTAGCGCTCCAGCAGATCCCGTCCGTTCCAGTTGGGAATCACAACGGAAGCGCAACGATTGGCGCATCGTTCATCCAGGGGCAGCGGTTTTCGTTTTCGAATCAGGTCCGAGGCGGCGATCGCCGCGATGATGATTATCATCAGGAGTGGCGAAAGCAACAGCAGCGGAAGGAATTTGATCAGCCGCCAGAGGATGGTGAGGAAGGTTCTCACAAACTCGGGCCGAGCCGAAACTTTCGACCCAGCCTGATCCAGCGCGACTGGCGAATTAGATCGAGTTGGGCCGCGAGGTCAGCGCGGAGCTCCTCCGTGCGCTGGGCCCAAACGGTTCTTTCTTCGACGGTGGTTTCGGCCGCTTGCAGAAGTTCCAGGCAACGCACCAATTCGTTGGATTTTTCTTCGAGACTTGCCGCCGTGGCAAGGGCCCATTCGGTTTTTTCTTTGGTGTCCGCTTCCAGTTGGATCACTCGGTCTTCGTATTCACGCGTGAGAGCTTCAGTTTGTTTGCGTTCGTTGGTCAGCACTTGGCCGAGAGATTCCAACTCGGCGCCGAGTCTTTCCGCCCACCGATTTCGCTCCATCAGTTCGTCCGTCTGGTTGCGATACAGATCGAGCAACGTGTTCCGTTCCGCCTGCGCTTCCGCCAGCCACTTTTTGGTGCGGATGAGCTGCTGCTCCAGAAGCTGGACGTGCTGTTCGCGCTCGCGCAGCAGATTGGCCGCCTTTGGAACATAGACGAAAGATTGCGGATCGGGCAATCGGCCGAAGGAACAGAGTCCAATGAGAAAATTGGCTTCTGCCGCAGTACCGCCGCCGCCATCGATGCGCACGCCAGCCGGCCAAAAGGTTCGAGCTGGATGAAATGCGAAAGACTCCACACGATTTTCGAGCAGCAGGCGAACGTTCGAGAAGACGCCGCTGAGCTCAGTGACAAATTCCTCAGCTTCGAATTCATGTTCATGGAAAGGATTGGGACCGGTCTTGGCGCGGGATTCCGCGTAGTAGCTTTTGTTGGGCGACGAAACGATGAAGAGTCCCTGCGGCGTGACTACGCGAGCGCATTCTTTCAGGAAGGCGCGGAAATCTTGGAGATGTTCGATGACTTCGAACGCGACCACCAGTTCAAAGCTGTTCGGGAGAAATGGAGTTGCGGTGCAGGATGCGGCGGTGAAATGCAAATTCGGAAGTGGATATGTAGCGCGGGCATATTCCACAGCATCCGGGGCGATGTCGAATCCGGTGACTTGCAGCGCGGTCTGCGCCAATTCAGCCGAGCCATAGCCGGTGCCGCAACCTGCGTCCAGCACACGTTTGCCTTCGGCAAAACGGCTCGCGAAGGCATAGCGCGCCACATGTTCGCTCCACAGGTCGTCATTCACCTGGCCGGGAATGACGCGCTCGCCGGTGAACTCAACCAACGTTCGGCTCCGCGTGGCTGAGGGCAGCGACAGGGCTGGATTGGGCCAGGCAGCGGTTCAATTCGACGCGGCAGGGCAGGTGCAGATGGCCGTAGATCTCGCCATCGGCGGGGCTCATTTGCATCACGATGGCGTTGTCTATCCAATCGCACGTGGCGTAGGAACGGAGTGTGCCGTCGGCGATGGCCGGCGAGAATGAAAACGACGAGGGGTACAGTTCTGGAAGCTGCAGATGAAAATCGACGGTATAGATATCGCCGGCTGCCATGGGTGGAAGTTCGAAGCCCTCGCGCGCAGTGTTGGTGCCGGCGAAATCGAGACCCATCTGGTTGCGCATGATGAATCCGACGATCGGGAGCGTAATGTCTTCCTGCGCGCGAACGCTGATGCGAACCACGATGGCGGACGACGGTTCCAGCAGATGGATGGGATGTCCGGCGAGATCGAGCACGGCGATCCCGATGATTTCGGCGCGGCTGTCTCCAAAACGATGATCGATGTTGGGGATGGTGTCGACAATCTCGGGCGCCTTCACTGGGGCGTGCGCGATGCGTTGGGCTTGCCGATGCAGCGTTGTGAGATAGGCGCTGTCTTTCTCAAACATCGCCGCCAGGTAGCGGGTGACCACGTGTTCCGTGCTACCAAGCTCGCGCATGCGTCCAGCGTCCATCCAAAGTGCGCGATCGCCAATGGATTTGACCTCGCCGACGGAATGCGTGACGAAAAGAATGGTCACGCCCTTTTCGCGCAGCTCGTTTACTTTGCGCATGCAGCGCTGGTGAAAATAAATGTCGCCGACTGCGAGAGCTTCATCCACGAGAAGAATTTCCGGATCGACGTGAATGGCTACGGAGAATGCCAGCCGCACCGCCATGCCGCTCGAGTAAGTTTTTACGGGCTGATCGATGAAGTCGCCAATTTCCGCGAAGGCTTCGATCTGTTCAAATTTGGCGGAAATTTCTTTGCGTGAGAGTCCGAGGATTGCAGCGTTGACGTAGACATTGTCGCGGCCGCTGAATTCCGGATTGAATCCAGAGCCGAGTTCGAGCAGGGCAGCGACGCGTCCGCGGACTGAAATTTGGCCGCTGGTTGGGTGAAGAATCCCGGCGACCATCTGGAGAAGAGTGCTTTTCCCGGAGCCGTTTTCGCCGACGATGCAGAATGTTTCGCCCTGGTGAATTTGGAAAGTGATGTTGCGGACGGCCCAGAAATCGCGATGGAAGGAGACACGATTGAGGCATGCGAGTTCTTTGAGTCGCGCACTGGGCGTGGGGTAAATGGGATAACTTTTGGAAACGTCTCGAAACTCTACGACGGGGGAAGGCACTTACTCGAATCTACTGGAGGGGAAAAGGCGTGTCAATTCCGGGAGTGCCTGAACAGGATTGAAAAATAGGAACGGCACCGACTCCCTCACGGTCGCGGCTCGGTAACGCTCTTTCCGTTCCGAAGCGACCGGGGATTGAGTACAGGGCGACCGCCAACTCCTGCTTGCCACCCTCAGCTTTTGAGATTGCGGTGAAACCGCCGCGAGCCGGTGAGGCTGTTAATCTCACCCTGCTATGATCCGCATCGGGTGAAGCGAGTCGAGGAAGCTGGTAGTCGCCCCGAAAGGTAATCGTTGTCGATAGTAGCCTCCTGCTTTACTTATGATGCGCCAGAGGTTTTCAAGCTCCAACACCCAATATTAAGATAATCTAATGTGGCAATTTTGTCAAGTGCTTTAACAACTTAGGAGCCTTAAGTTTGACATCCCGGCTAGGCTCCACATACCCTGGAAAGAGTGGTAGCTGCCGGTGTAGCTCAGGTGGTTAGAGCGGCGGTCTCATAATCCGCAGGTCGCAGGTTCGAGTCCTGCCGCCGGCACCATTCACTCCTTACGAGTGGCGAGGATCATCTCGTACACTCGCTGCAGATCTTCCTGGGAATAATACTCGATTTCTATTCTGCCTTGCTGGTCGGTCTTTTCGACAATGCGGACGCGGGTGCCGAGTGTGCTCTCGAGTTCCCGAATGGCTGCTTTGATATTTGGATCTTGGAGCGGCTTATCCGAGGGTTCGCGGGGTTCGCTGATTTTCTTGACCAGGCGTTCCACTTGCCGCACGGAATAGCCCTGAGCGACAGACTTCTCAGCCATTTCCCGTTGCAGCTCAGGCGTGGGAAGTCCAAGGAGGGCGCGGGCGTGGCCCATCGAAAGACGCCGCTCGGCTACCAGAAGCTGGATGTCGGAAGGCAGTCGCAGCAGCCGGATCATGTTGGTGATGGTGGTGCGATCTTTGCCGGTTCGAGTGGCAATTTCCTCGTGACTGAGGTGCATTTCGCGAACCAGACGCTCCAGAGCCTGGGCGGTCTCGATGGGGTTCAGATCTTCGCGCTGGATATTCTCGACGAGAGCGATTTCAAGGAGAAGATCATCGGCGTAATCCTGAATGACGGCTGGAACTTCGGTGAGGCCGGCTAGCTTGGCTGCCCGAAGGCGCCGTTCCCCCGCGATGAGCTCGAAATGATTCTCCTTGCGGCGGACGATGAGTGGCTGTATTATCCCGTTTGTTTGTATGGAATTAGCTAATTCCTGCAGGTGTCCTGGATCAAACGTGACGCGCGGTTGCAACGGATTGGGTTCGATTTGCAAAATCGGAAGGAGTGCCACGCGGACGCCGGCAGGGACTTGAGGGGCGGGCGCTGCCGGTTCCGGCTCGGTGTGCACTTTGGTTGGAAGAAGGGCCGAAAGCCCTCTACCAAGCGCTCTGCGTTGCTTGTCCGGCGCTTTGTTCATGAGCCAGGATCTCCTTTGCCAGTTGAATATAGCATTCAGCGCCGCGGGATCTTACGTCATAGGCGATGATGGGCTTGCCGAAGCTGGGGGCTTCCGCGAGGCGAACGCTGCGCGGGATGACGGTCTCAAAGACCTGATTTTCGAAGAACTGCCGAAGGTCCTGCTCTACTTGACGGGTGAGGTTGGTTCGGTCGTCATACATAGTTAACAACACGCCCTCCACTTTGATCTGGGATCCGAAAGACTCGCGGACGCGCTGCAGAGTGTCGAGAAGCTGCGAGACGCCCTCGAGAGCGAAGAACTCGCACTGCATGGGGATCAGGATGGAGTCGGCTGCGACCATGGCGTTTAGGGTCAGTAGGTCGAGGGCGGGTGGGCAATCGATCAAGATGAAGTGATAGCGCCCGCGCACCGATTCCAACCTTGCGCGAAGGCGGGATTCGCGATCCGGCATATCGATTAATTCTAAGTTGGCGGCGACTAGGTTCTTGTCGGAAGGGATGATGTCCAGGCCTTCGAACTCGGTGTGTGCAATGGCGTCGTTGATGTCTTCGTCACCGAGAAGAGCCTGGTAAAACGTTGGTTTTCCTTCGGATTTCGAGATTCCGAGGCCGGTTGTAGCGTTTCCTTGAGGATCAGAGTCGATGACCAGGACTCGTAAGTCATTGGCGGCTAAGGACGCGCCTAGGTTGATGGCGGTGGTTGTCTTGCCGACGCCGCCTTTTTGGTTGGCTATTGCGATGATTTTTCCCAAACCGACTCCGATAGTTCCACGTGAAACCTAAATCCCTACGTTCCACGTGAAACCTGACCAAACACGCAGATTCTGCGGTCTCCCCAAGGTAACCGAACAGGTTCAGACCACGCAACGTGTTTTGCGCTTTTGATGTCGAGAAAATCGTATTCGCCTAACATCAGGCCAATATTCAACGCCAGACGCGGGATCAGCGCCACGACGTCCGTGGGTTTTACTGCCCTTGCTACTAGCCAATCGAAGCTCCCTGCCAAGTCCTCGGCCCGCCGCGCCACGACCGAAACATTTTCGAGCGTTCTTGTTGTCTCTTTGAGGAAAACGGCCTTCCGTTGATGCGATTCCACCAACGTGACTCTGCATTCGGGTTTTAGAATCGCGAGCGGGACGCCCGGAAAACCGGCGCCGCTTCCAATATCCGCGATAGAACCGACGTTCGCCTGCAGGTGCGCGGCAAAGAAAAGGGACTCGCAATAGTGGCGAATCACCATTTGCGTACCCGGCTCAACCGTGGTCAGGTTGATTTTCTTGTTCCAGCGTTCGAGCAGGGAGTAGTGTTGGTAAAGTTGAGCTAACTGGGTGTCTGAGAGGGTGACGAGGGAAGCAAGCTCTTTCTCAAGGATCTCTCGGAACCAAGCAGGAACCGGCATTCCCTCAGGCTCGGGCGCCTAAGCTCAGGTACACATCCAGAACAGCGACCGCCGCAGGGGTAACGCCGGGAATCCGGCCTGCTTGGCCTAGCGTTTCGGGGCGCACCCGCTGTAGTTTTTGCTTCACTTCAGCCGATAGGCCCGGAATCCCCGAAAATTCGAACTCCTGGGGAATCTTCCGGCCTTCCGAATCGCGCAATCGCTCGATTTGACGCTCTTGCTGGGCGATGTAGCCGGCGTACTTGGCTTCGGTCTCGATGGTGGTGAGCACTCCGTGGACTGGCTCCTCGCCCAACATTTCTCGAATTTGACCGGCCAGGGATGCGATCTTCGCTTCGGGACGTCGCAACCACTGAATTAACGTGGGGTGCTCATCGGAGGAAACACAATCGATCCGAACGGTTTCCAGAAGCTTTCGAACACGCTGTTTCTGCTCTTGCTTCTTGAGATACAGATCCCACCGCTCATCCGTAACTAAACCTACTTCGCGTCCAATCGGCGTTAGCCGCTCATCGGCGTTGTCGATGCGCAAGTGCAATCGGAATTCAGCGCGCGAGGTAAACATCCGATAGGGCTCTTCGGCGCCTTTGTTGACTAAGTCATCAATCAGAATTCCTGTGTAGCCTTCGGTACGGCCGATCACGACTGGCTCCAAACTCTCCCAGCTTGCGGACCGCATTAATACCAGCGACCAAGCCCTGGCAAGCTGCCTCCTCGTATCCGGATGTTCCATTGATCTGGCCGGCGAGAAACAGGCCCTGGATCGACTTTACCTCAAGGCTATGGCTCAGCTCGCGCGGATCAATGGCGTCGTATTCGATCGCGTAGCCTGGCCGGATCATCTCGGCGTCTTCCAAGCCTGGCACCGACGCCACCATGGCGGTCTGGACGTCGATAGGCATGCTGGTGGACATGCCGTTCACATAAACCTCGTACGTGTCTAACCCTTCTGGTTCCAGGAAGATCTGATGACGGAGCTTGTCGGGAAACTTGACGATCTTGTCCTCAATCGAAGGGCAGTAGCGGGGACCCACGCCTTCGATCTGACCACTATAAAGCGGGGACCGGGCGATGCTATCTCGCAGAATCTGAATGGTTTTATCCGAAGTGTAAGATATATAACATGATATCTGCTGGCGCTCTATCTTCTTGGTGAGGAAGGAGAACGGAGTCGGATCGGCATCCCCTTTTTGTTCTTCGAAGCGCGACCAATCGATGGTCCGGCCATCCAGGCGAGGGGGTGTACCGGTTTTGAGGCGCGTCCAGGCTAGCCCTAGGCTGCGGAGCTGGTCGCCTAAGAGGTTCGAGGGCGCTTCGCCGTTCCGGCCGCAACTGTACTTCATTTCGCCGACGTGGGCCAGGCCGTTGAGGAATGTTCCGGTGGTGATGATTACCACATCACTCGAAACAGTCCGGCCGTCCCGGAGCAGAACACCGGTCACGCGGCGAGGTGATTCAGCAATGCTTAACTCCGCGACTTCGGCTTGCAGGATTCGGAGGTTTGGTTCTGATTCCAACACCTCGCGCATGCGGAGGCGGTATTGCTTTTTGTCGCACTGGGCGCGCGGGGACCAAACGGCGGGGCCTCGGCTGGTGTTCAGCAGGCGAAACTGGATTCCAACTGCATCGGTGATCTCGCCCATTACGCCGCCTAGCGCGTCGATTTCGCGAACCAGGTGGCCTTTCGCGATGCCGCCCACCGCGGGATTGCAGGACATTTGCGCGATGAGATCCAGGTTCATGGTGATCATCGCGGTGCGCAGGCCCATGCGCGCACAAGCACGCGCGGCTTCGCAGCCGGCATGTCCGGCGCCCACCACGATCACGTCGTACTTCGAAAACTTCATTGCTTCACTTCTTAGTGTGGCATAGTGTGTTAGCGATGAAGATTCTTGTGATCGGTTCAGGCGGCCGCGAGCACGCGCTTTGCTGGAAGCTGGCGCAAAGCGCCAGGACATCGGCATTATACGCTGCGCCGGGGAATCCTGGAATCGCGCAGATCGCGACTTGTCTCGCTACATCCGACTATTTGGAAGCGGCAGAATCCATGGATGCCGATCTCACCGTGGTGGGGCCGGAAGTTCCGCTCGCTGCAGGAATCGTGGATCGATTCCGCGAGAAGGGGCGCCGCATCGTGGGTCCTACGGCTGCGGCCGCGAGATTGGAAGCGAGCAAAGCGTTCGCGAAGGAGTTCATGTTGCGCGCGGGAATTCCTACCGCACGGTTCGCGACCGTCGAGACCGTCGATCAAGCTCTTTCGGCCTTGCCTGAATTCGATTTGCCTGTGGTGCTGAAGGCGGACGGGCTGGCTGCGGGCAAAGGCGTGATCATTGCGAATTCTCAGGAGGAAGCCGAGCAGGCCGTAACTCAACTTCTGTCACCGGGATCCGTTTTGGTGATCGAAGAATTCCTCACCGGCGAAGAAGTGAGCTTCATCGTCCTCAGCGACGGCGTGAATGTTCTGCCGCTGGAGCCGACGCAGGATCATAAAGCAGTATTCGATGGCGATCAAGGACCGAACACCGGAGGCATGGGCGCCTATTGCGATGGAAAGATCCTCGGTGACTTTCAGAAAGCTCTGGTGATGGCGCAGATCATACATCCCGCCATCGAACACATGCGGGCGGACGGACATCCGTTCACAGGCTTTCTTTACGCGGGGTTGATGATGACCCGCAATGGGCCGAAAGTGCTGGAGTTCAACGCACGGCTGGGCGATCCGGAAACGCAGGTGCTGATGCATCGCATGGAATCCGATTTCGTGGAGCCGTTGTTTGCGGCCGCCCACGGGACGCTGGATGACCGGGAGTTGAAGTGGCGCGCGGATCCATCGGTTTGCGTGGTGCTGGCCGCCTCCGGCTATCCGGGAACCGTTCGCAACGGAGATCGGATTACTGGAATCGAAGAAGTTGCACGCGCGACAGTTTTCCAAGCTGGAACAAAATTGGTCGATAATGTCTTAACTACTGCAGGCGGAAGGGTATTGGGTGTGACGGCGTCGGGCGACACGCTGCAGTCCGCGATGAGCAACACTTATGAAAATGTACGCAGGATTCATTTCGACGGCATGCATTACCGCACGGATATCGGCCAGAAAGGCCTGAAGCGCTGGTAAGATTTTGAAGGTGTGACGAAAGGATCGTCAACGGAGGGATCATCCATGAGGAAGGCTCTCTATTTTCTCGGGATTCTGAATGATTCCGATATCGACTGGCTTATCGCCGCTGGACATCGGCGCGAAATCGCCGCCGAGGTCAATCTCATTGAAGAAGGCGTGCCCACCGATTCCGTCTTCCTGGTGATCCACGGGCAATTCTCCGTACGGACATCCGCTCTCGGTGCGCGGGAATTGGCGCGGCTGATGTCCGGTGAGATGCTGGGTGAAATGTCGTTCGTTGATTCAGCTCCTCCGTCCGCGACGGTGCGCGCGCTCGAGCGCTCGTTCGTTCTCTCCATTCCATGCCGCCGTCTCACCGCCAAGCTAGCCGAGGACGAGGGCTTCGCCGGACGCTTTTATAAGGCTCTCGCGGCGCTCCTCGCGCATCGCCTCCGGGTAACCGAAGCAGCATTGAGCGGAAGTAATCCCTCATCTGACGGCGAAATGGATGCCGAGGCGCTGGATGAGGTGGCCGTGGCAGGAGCGCGCTTTGACTGGATTCAGAAGCGGCTCCGCTCAGCTTCTTGAGGAATTGACGCGATGGCAAGTCCTAACCGGCTCTTTAGAAAAGACGCAATCGAACGCTCTCTTTCGCCCGACAATCTCGAGCGGCTTATGCCTGTCATCGGTGCAAAAGACTGGGTGATGATCGCCACTGTCGGAGCGCTGCTCATTTTATTCTGCCTATGGTCGGTTTTAGGCCGGGTGCCGATCGTCGCCAGCGGCCGCGGTGTAATTCTGCGGCCGCATCAGGTGGCGCCGATCCAAACCGAGGGTGCGGGCCGGGTTCTCGCGATTTCGTGGCGGCCCGGCGATCGGATTCGTGCAGGCGATGTAGTGGCCACTTTGGATCAATCCGAACTCCGCAAACGCATCCAGGAGGATCGGCGCAATCTGGAGTCACTAGAGGCTCAGGACAAAAGAAAGACCGTCGCCGAAAATGCCGAGCTCGACTCACAGACCCAACAGGATCGGATGGAACGGACCGCGCTCGAAGCGCAGCGTAATACCTTGCTCCAGAGTCTCGCGGATGCCAAAACACTAAAACCGATTCTCGAGGGCCATGCTGAGTCCAATCGAAAATTGGTCAAAGAAGGTCTCCTCGGCTATGCCGCACATGAGCTGTCGGATTCTGAAACCGCCATGCGCGACATTGATGCGAAGATCTACGACTTCACCTCGCGCCTCACTCAAGTGGACGGACAAATCCAGCAGATTCAAACTCGGGCGTCCACGCTGACGCGACAGATCCTGGAGGCGTCCACGGCGCGGCGAAACGAGATCGCGCAGGTGCAGCGGAATATAGAAATCGGCGAATTGCAGATGCAACGGGACGGAAGCATTCACAGCCAGTATTCAGGCCGCGTGGCGGAAGTGCTGACGGCCCCGGGACAGGTGCTGCCGCAGGGCGGACGGCTGCTCACGATCGATGCGGACGAGGCGGGGCCCGATCTGGTGAGCATTTCCTATTTTCCGGTTCGTGACGGAAAGAAAATCCAGCCAGGCATGCGCATCCAGATCACGCCTGACACGGTACAACGCGAGCGCTTTGGCGGGATCGTCGGGACGGTTTCCTCGGTCTCTCCCATTCCCGTTACAAAAGAAGGCGCCACGGGCATCATCGGGAACACGGAATTAGTGCAAAGCCTGATGCCCGAGGGAGCATACCTCGAGGTCCGTGCACAGCTCCAGACGGATCCAGTAACATTCAGCGGCTACCACTGGTCGTCTTCGCGCGGGCCGGATATGAAGCTGACTTCCGGACTCACCCACTCCACGCGCGTCACTCTGGAAGGCCGCGCGCCTATCAGCTACTTTCTTCCGTCGATGCGCGAAGCCTCTGGAGTTTATTAAAAAGTGTCGCCCTTCCGGCCAGGCCGTGTGCGCACTCCGATGGTTCTACAGATGGAAGCAGTGGAGTGCGGGGCCGCAGCACTGGCAATTATTCTCGCCTACTACCATCGAATTGTGCCACTCGCCACTCTACGGCGCGATTGTGGCGTCTCGCGAGATGGCTCCAAGTGTTCCAACATCTTGAAAGCGGCGCAGGCTTACGGCCTGCTGGCCAAAGCCTTCAAGAAGGACATCGCAGCTCTCAAGGACACACCTTACCCCTATATCGTGTTTTGGAATTTCAATCATTTCGTTGTCGTGGAGGGCTACGGGCAAGGCCATGTCTATCTGAACGATCCGGCCACCGGGCGGCGCCGCGTCACGCCAGAAGAGTTCGAACGGGCTTACACGGGAATCGTCATGACCTTCCAGCCCGGCCCGGATTTCCGTCGCGGTGGAAGGAAACCCAGCGTTGTTTTCAGCCTATGGAAGCGCTTGCGGGGATCGCTGGTCCCGCTGCTCGCGTCCATTTGCGCGGCCTTACTGCTGGTGCTGCCGGGCTTGGCTACGCCAGCGCTGATGGAGGCATTCGTCGACCGGGTAGTGGTGGCTGGACTACGCGACTGGGGACGTCCGCTGGTGCTTGGCATGCTCCTCGCTGCGCTGCTGCGCTGCGTACTAGCGTCGATTGAGCTGCGAATCCTGCGAAAATTTCAAATCCGGTTGGCGGTGGCGAATTCAGGCAGATTCGTCCAGCACCTGCTGCAGGCTTCCAGCTTCCTATTACGGGCAGCGCTACGCGGGCGAAGTCAGCAGCCGAATTGCGCTCAACGATCACGTCGCCGAAATCCTGTCCGGCCGTCTGGCCACAACCTCCGTGGACGTCCTGATGATGATTTTTTATCTGATCGTCATGTGGAGGTTCAACCGGACGCTGACGTTGGTGGCCGCGGCATTCGCCGCCCTGAACTTCGCATTACTTCGGGCCATCGCACCGCGACGCATCGAAGGCAGCATCCGGCTGTCGATGACCCAGGGCAGGCTCGCCGGTGTGGGCATCGCTGGTTTGCAGACCATCCGGACCTTAAAAGCGTCCGGACTGGAGCCGGAGTTTTTCGCGCGCTGGGCGGGATTCTTCGCCAATTTTTCGAATTGCCAACAGGGATTGAGCGCGGTCAATTATTATCTGGCTGTACTGCCGCCGCTGCTGACGTCCTTGATGACGATTAGTGTTTTGGCGGTGGGCGGTATCGAAGTAATGCATGGAAACATGAGCATCGGCATGCTGGTGGCATTCCAAAGCCTCTCGGCCAGTTTTCTGCAGCCGGTAAATGGCCTGGTGGCGTTAGGGGCCAACATCCAGGATCTCGAAGCGCACCTCTCCCGGCTGGACGATGTTTTAGATAGTCCGGCGCCGGAGGAGACGGCGCTCGCGAGTACGCCGGAAATGAACGCGCGTTTGCGCGGCCAAGTAGAATTCCGCAACGTTACTTTTGGATACAGTCCACTAGCCGCGCCCGTGATCAGCGACCTTTCCTTCACCATCCGCCCGGGTCAAAGAATCGCATTTGTCGGATCGAGCGGCTCCGGCAAATCCACCATCGCGCGTCTCGCGGCCGGTTTGTACACTCCGCTTTCGGGCGAGATCCTCTTTGACGGCATGCCGGCGCATGCCATCCCGCGAGAGATTCTTTCGAACTCGCTGGCCATGGTGGATCAGGATATTGTGCTGTTCAAAGGCAGCGTGCGAGACAATCTCACGCTGTGGGACGCTTCCACTCCGCATGCCAGCCTGGTTCGAGCCAGCCAGGATGCACTGATCGAAGATGTGATCGACGCACTGCCGCAAGGGTACGAAAGCGAACTTCTGGAGAGCGGCGCCAATCTCAGTGGAGGACAGCGGCAGCGCCTCGAAATTGCTCGAGCGCTTTCGATGGACCCATCCATCCTGGTGATGGATGAAGCCACCAGCGCGCTGGATTCTGAAACGGAACTGCTGCTCGACCGGAATATACGCCGGCGTGGATGCTCGTGTTTCATCGTGGCGCATCGTCTCAGCACCATACGGGACAGCGATGAAATCCTGGTGTTGGAGCAGGGGCGCGTCATTCAGCGAGGCACGCACGAAGAATTGATCTCGGAGGATGGCCTGTACAGCAGGCTGGTGGCGGACATTGAGGGTTCGGATCAGGAGTGGCCGCGCGATGATTGACAGTTCGCGGTTCGTGGCTGGAAATCAGCCGATTGTGCTCGGCTCGGACACTCCTCCGTCTTTGCTGGCCTCTGGCTCAGCCGTGGTGTTTGCAATCGATGGTGAAACCGGGGAGCGAATCCACCTGTTTTCGCTGGAAGCCGGCGAGCCCTTGATGCCCCTTCCCTATGCGGAGGGCGCCGCCTGGCGGCTTGTCGCGGTTCCGCTCGAAATGAGCTGTCTGCAGCCGATCGGAAGCCTGCAAGATGCGGCGGGAATCTTTGCGCTGGAGAACTGGTTGGCCAAAATCGGCGAAGCTCTCGCGCTGTTTCGCCCGGCGGGGCCGGCGCAAATTCTGCGCGCGCGGCAGAGCCTGATCCTGGGGCATGGAAAACGGGTGGCCGTGGAAGAAGGATTGACGCTGGTGCGAATGCAGTTGGGCGACGGCCTGCTGACAGGCATTCCGGTGCGCGCGGGCGCCACCATGGTGCTTGTTCCCGGTTTCTGGCTGGAAGCGAATACTCCGGGCGCAGACGCGGAATGGGAGATTTACGACGGTTCGATGACCGGAGCCGCAAGCGCCCTCGAACCCACGTTGGATGTGGCTGTCCAAGGATTGTTCGAAGCGCTTGGCCAAGTGAAGTTGCGACGCGAGGAGGAAGACAGGCGGCGACTCACCACACGCCTGGAAATGAATACTCGAGTTGCCCAGGATGCGTTGAACCGGCTGGCTGGGACCTCAGGAGCGCCGGGCGCTACGCGCGAATTTGGTCCGCCGGGCAGCGATCCGTTATTTCAGGCGGTCCGCACCATTGGCGATTTCCTCGGCATGGCTGTGTGCAGCGCTCCCGAAACCGGCCACGAGACTGACGGGCTACGGGCAATTGTCAATGCGTCCGGCATTCGCAGCCGGAAAGTGGTGCTGTCTAAAAACTGGTGGCGTGCCGATGTTGGTCCGCTGATCGCCTTTCGAGGCGACGGCAGCCCGGTGGCTCTTCTTCCTTCCAAATCCGGCTGGCTTGGGAAAACTCGCTATCGAATGGTGGACGGAGCCAATCAAAGCGTAACACCGGTGAATGCGCGGACAGCGACGGAGTTGATCGAGTTTGCGGTAATGCTTTACCGGCCGCTTCCGGAAAATCTTTCGACGAAGAGTCTGCTGCTCGATGCGTTCCGCTCGCAAAGGGCCGATCTGAGAACGATCTTAATCGCAGGAATCGGGGCGGCTGTCCTGGCACTCGCGATTCCGCAAGGCGCGGCCCTGCTGATTGGAGATGCAATTCCGGACTCCGACAGCCGGATGCTCTGGCAAGTGGCGCTGGGAATGATTGCGGCCGCGCTCGGTTCGGCGCTCTTTCTATTCACGCAAGCCATTGCGACACTGCGCGCGCAAACCGCCGCCTTTCACGCGCTCGAAAGCGGCATCTGGGATTACCTGTTGAAACTCGGACCGGTATTCTTCCGAGGCTTCACGGCGGGACAACTCCGCATGCGCGCAGACGCGATTACGCGCATCCATCAAATGCTGACGACGGATGTGCTGCGTTCCCTGTTCGCGGGAGCGACGTCCTTCCTCTTCGTGATCCTGATGCTGTGGTACAGCCCGGGGCTGGCGCTGATCGCCCTGCTGGCCGGCGCGGTTATGATTTCCGCCTCCTGGATCGGCGGGCACGCGCTCTACCGCGTGCAGGAACAATGGCAAGAGGCGGAAGAACTTCTTTCCGGGCTGGTGCTCCAAGCCATCAATGCGGTATCCAAACTGCGCGTGGCGGGAGCGGCCAATCGGGCATTTTCATATTGGGCGGGAGAATACAGCCGCAAACAGAGACTCGCGCTGACGATCCAGACCATTCGCGACCGGGTTCAGATCGTCAACATCGCGGCGCCGGGCGTGGCAACGGCCATGGGATTTTTTTATCTGTTGAGCAGTCCGCTGCCGCTCGGAAGTTTCTGGGGCTCGATGACGGCGATGGGGGGCTTTCTCGCGGCTCTTGCTTCCGCATCCAGCGCCAGCACGCGTGTGGTGCTGGTGGCCAACCTCTGGCGGCGCGTACGCCCCATTCTTTCAGCTAAGCCCGAAGCGGACAGCTTAAAGACGCATCCAGGACGCTTGCTCGGGGCAGTTACGGTGGAAAATCTCACGTTCCGTTATCGGGACCATGGACCGCTCATTCTGGATGGCATTTCCATTCGCGCGAAGCCCGGCCAGTGCATCGCGCTCACCGGACCATCCGGCGCCGGAAAGTCAACGCTGTTGAATTTGCTTTTGAAATTTGAATTGCCCGCATCCGGCGCGATCTACCTGGACGGTCACGAACTTTCGAGCCTGGACATCGCGGCGGTACGGAGGCAGATCGGCGTGGTGACGCAGGATGGCCGTCTGATGGCGGGTTCCCTCTACGAAAATATCTGCGCCAGCGGAGTCAACACGCTGGATGAGGCGTGGGACGCGGCCCGCGCCGCCGGCTTTGCGGGCGACATCGAAGCGATGCCGATGGGAATGCACACCATGGTGTCGGAAAACGGCGGAAATCTTTCGGGAGGGCAGCGCCAGAGGCTGCTGATCGCGCGGGCGCTGGTGCAGAAGCCCGCGCTGCTATTGTTCGATGAGGCCACCAGCGCGCTGGACAACCAAACTCAGGCGATTGTTACGGAAAGCCTGACGCAACTGCGCGCTACGCGCATCCTCATCGCGCACCGGCTCAGCACCATTCGCAGCGCGGATTGGATTTATGTGATCGACAAAGGGAAAGTGCTGCAACAGGGGACTTATACAGAGCTGATGTCGCAGCCGGGTCTGTTCGCGCGTCTGGCCAGCAGGCAGAGAATTTAGCGCGGCATCATCTGCCCGTACAAGGACTCGATATTTCTCGCGAAGGCCAGTGTGTCGCAGGCCGAGGATTCTAGAAGCTTGCTTCGCATGTTGCGCCGCAGCGTCGCCAGAAACTCCGGAGTTACGGGAGAATTTCCGAGCTCTACAGCGAGCGACACATACTCGTCCACGCTGTTTGTTGCGAAACGGCCGAGGCCGGCTGCACGCAAGAGTGACGAACTGGTTCGCGACACCCACCGGTCCCCCCAGAACGTGATCACCGGCACTCCCTGCCAGATCGCTTCCGTGGTGGTGGTGCCGCCGTTGTAGGGAAAAGTATCCAGCGCGATGTCGATTTCGTCGTAGGTCCGCAGGAATTCGTAGTGGTCGGCACGGCCCTGGAGTGAAAGGCGATCGGTAGCGATGTTGTACTTTTCGAAGAGGCCTTCGACAAACTTGCGGTTCCCCGGCGAGTCCAGCACGCCGTTTCGCAGGACCAGCCTGCTGCCGGGAACCTGGCGAAGGATTCTGCACCAGGCCTGGATCACCGTGTCATTGATCTTATGTTGTGGCGCTAAGCAGCCGAAGACGATTTTTTGGCTCTTGAGACATGGTGGATCCGCAACGGGCGGCACTGGGTACGCGACATTGAAAGTCAAATAAGTGCCGGGAACGCGCAGGATCTTTTCGCAATAGAATTTTTCCTCGGCGGGAGGGATCACGGTGTCGTCACCGATCAAATAGTCGTAGCAAGACATGCCGCTGGTGGCATACATGTTGAACCAGGCGGCAATTGCGGGAGCCGGACGCAATGCCAGCACTCGAAGGCGGGCAGGTGCGCTGTATCCATTCAGATCCACCAGAACGTCGATTTCAGAAGCCTCGATGAGGGCCGCCACAGCTTCGGCGTCGAGGTCGCTGATTTCATGAAACCGATCGCTCTCATGCGGGTGGTATGCATGTTTTATTTTGGATGCCGGTTCGTCCGAGAAGAGATGGATTTCGAATTGGCTTCGATCGTGCTGATTGATCAAGCCCCAGACGGGCTTCATCCAGTTGTCGCTCTCGAAGAAAGCGGAGATATAACCGATCCGCATCTTTCGGCCGCTGGCGAAATTGCGGCTGGGGAAGCGTTCGCGCGGCTTGGCGGCGGGAAGGAACTGTTCGGCCCACGCGCGTCTCTCGTCTAGAATTGTTTGATTATTGTTGGAAGGGCTGGCTGGGCCAACGATCGCGATGGCGCTTCGAGGCAATTCCTGGCTGGTGCCGCTTGCAGCTTCCCGAAACAGCGACATTGCGGCGTCAGTTTTTCCCAGCTCAAACCAGGCTCTTCCGAGATTGTGCTTGGCTTCGGGCCAATCGGAACGAATCTCAAGCGCTTTTTGAAAACTGGAAGCGGCGGCGGCGAACTCTTTGAGGGAAGTTTCAGCACAACCCGCCTGATACCACACCTGTGCCTGATTCGGATCGCCCGCCAGCGAGTGCCGGTACGCTGCGAGCTGTTCCCTCAAGTGCTTTGCGTCACTCAATCTGGAGCGTGTATTGCCAGCGCCGGCACAGGAAGCTATCGGATTCCGCTGGCAGTTGCCGCGAGCTTATTGATTAAAACTGGCCACGTCAATCCAGCCCTTCTGGCGTTGGACTGCCGGCAATCCGCCGGAGATCTCTTCTTGTTCGGTGGGCTCTAATTCCTCGCTCTCAGGCTCGGGGGAATCGTTGTCATTGATCTTAGGATTTTCGCTCATTTCTAAGCTCCTTCTGACCGTTGGGTCACTGCCCTGTCGGACCGAAACTGTTAACCTCAATCCAACCTTTGTATTTCTCGTCCTGGCTCTCGCCCTTGATTCCGTCGAGCGTCAAGAACGTATCCACGGCGCCGCCGGAAACTTTCTCTTGTTCGCCCGGGTTCAATTCTTCGCTCTTGCCCTCAGGGGCTTGGTTGGCGTTGGGCTTAGGATTGTCGCTCATTTCTAATCTCCTTCATAACGTCTGGCTTGGGATTCGATTCCCGTCACTGTAAGAGTGACGGATCGCTTAGCTGATGTTACATGACAAATGTAATAAATGAAGAGGCTCCGCTCCCAGGGGGCTGACGCTTGCCATTGCCGGGAGTGGCGATGCGGCACGCAAAAGGTGCGTGCGCTACGCAAAATAACGAGCATTCTTGGCTAATGTGGCAGAATAAGGGGCGGTATGCGGCTTTTGGTGCTGCTACAGCTCGGCTTGTGGTGCTGCGCGACTGGTTGGGGCGCGACGCTGCGGGCGTCCGTCATCGAAGATCATTCCGGGCACGCAGTGATTTCGGCCGAGATTCAGATTTCGAAACCGGGTGTTGCGGAACTGGTGGCCGATCTCGAAAGTGACGGCAACGGGAAATTTGAGCCGGTGGATCTGGACGACGGCGATTATGTAGTTCGCGTTTCGAAGACGAACTACATTGATACCAGCATGCGGATACGAGCGGCATCGTTGGGAGATGGGCTGGTTATCCGGTTGGTACACTGCGGTTCGATTAGCGGGCGGGTTGCGGATCTGAGCGGCGCCCCGATTGCAAACGCGTACATGTTCGCTTTAGGCGGAGCCCGGCCAGCCAATGTAGAGACGGATGCAAATGGCGAGTATAGATTCTTCGGATTGAAGCCCGGCAAGTACCGAATTGCGGCTGCTTATGGACAGCCCACGCAGGCCGTGGCGCGTACGGGTGAACCGCCGAAGTTAGGGCCATCGGGAAGTGGCGTGGCCTTCTATCCGGAGGAGTTGTCGATTGTGAGCGGGGATGAGCACGTCCACATCGATTTTTCGCTGTCGCCTTCGGCGCTGTTTCGGGTAAGTGGGCGCGTGGACACGCAGGAAGTCGCCACTGGAGATTTCTGGGTGGCGTTGACGCCGGTGAAAAATCCGGAGATTGCTTCGTCGGTGGCGATCGCAGAGAATGACCGGACGTTCCACTTTGAAGGCATCCGGCCTGGATCGTATGACGTGTTGGTTTCGGGTCCGGCGGTAGCCCGGAGCACGTTTGGCGCTGAGTTTGGCGATCATAGCCTTTTCGGCCGAACACAGATTGAGGTGACGGGTCAGGACGTGGAAGGCCTGAGCCTGCGGGTTACTCCCGGGTTGACGCTGCCGATTGTAGTGAGGGGCGGCGACGGCTGTTCGGCGAAAGCGCAAGTGACAGTGAGCGCGATGGAGGACTGGGCGGCTTATATCACCCGCTCGGCGAAATCCAAGGAAGACGGAAACGTGGTGCTGACGGGCTTGGCGCGTGCTCGATATCGCGTGCTGGTGAATAGCGAGAAATGTTTTCAGGCTTCGGAGATAATCGCGGATCTGAGCGGTGGGACGGTGAAGCCGGTGGAAGTGAAGTTGTTGCGCGGCGGCTCGATTCACGTGCATGTCATTCCATCTGTGCCTGTGGTGTTATCGGGTGAGGCAGAAACCCGCACCGAGATTCCGGATGCTGAGGGAAACGTGGAGTTCAACGTGCTGCCTCCGGGGCATTATCGCCTGGGAGGGTCGGAAGTGGATCTCAAAGCAGGCGAGGTTCGAAAGATTGAACTGGATCTGAGGAAGCCGGAGGAAAAATGAGGACACTCTCGCTTTGTTTACTGGCGGTGTTTTGCAGGGCACAAGAGAGCCAGACGCCTCCGAAATGTTCCTTATCCGGCAGCGTTGAGGATTCGGTTAGTCAGCAGCCAGTGGAAGGTGTCATGGTGGTTGTGGGCCCAGGCAGCAAGTCGGCAACAACTGACGCCAAGGGTGCCTTCCAATTCAAAGACATCGATCCTGGGGCGCATACACTTCGGGCATTTTCCGAATCGCACCGGTTCACTGGAAAGATCGTTTCGCTCACGTGCAACCAGGATTTGAGCGGGGTACGGCTGAAGATGGATCCCATGAGCACGCTAGCCGGCAAGGTACTGGACGAGAATGGCGAGCCGGTGGCGGGTGCCCAAGTGGACCTTGTGTCAAGGGATTACTTCGTGGGCAAGCTCCGCTACATTGTTTCTTCGGTGGCAACGACCAATGATAAAGGCGAATATTCGCTGAGCCGAGTCCTGCCCGGTTACAAATACTTGGTCTATGCGAGCTTGAGAGAACGGAGGCTGGACGCAATTTCAAAAGTTCCAACGAATCCCAAGCTACGGAAAAAAGTCTTCGAGCCGGAATATTACGGGGGATCGGACCGGCCGGAGGGTGCGCAAGTGGTAGTGGCGCGACCGGGGGAGCGCAAGGAAGGCGTGGATTTCAAGCTCCGGCGCACCGCGGCTTGGTGTATCGATGGTGTAATCCGTAACGGTGCGGAGCCGGGTCAGGCTATGTTCTCAATCGCAGAAAGCCAGCCACACTTGGGCTTTTCCCCCTCTGCTGAAGTGGGAGTGTTCGGAATGCGTGCAACAGGTCACTCCGGCGATGACGGTAAGTTCCGAATCTGTAATATGCATCCCGGTGAATATACCGTGACAACAGCGGTATTCGATTCGGATAATGTCGCAACCGTGTTTTCAAAGACGGAGGCGAACATCACGGATGAGGATCTTCACGATTTGAAAATCTCGGCGCTGCCGAAAATACCGATCGCTGGGGAAGTGATCTGGGACGGCCCCGCGCCGCCGCAGCCAGTGGAAGGACAGATTCATTTGCATGTCCAGCCGATGGGCCGCGCTGGATTTACAGGCGAGCACGAATCGTTCGACGCAAAATCGCAAATTCCCGGACAGTTCTCATTTCCAGGATTGTTCGTGGATCAATACCACATCCGCATTTTTGGGGTTCCGAAAGATTGTTATTTGAAAGAAGCTACCTACGCGGGGAACAGCGTATTCACCGCGCCCATTGTTCCAGGCAGCGCCGGGAACAGCAGCATGCGGATCGTGCTGGCGCGCGATGGGGGAACGATCCAGGTAAAAGTTGTGGACAAAGATAAGAACGCGCTGCCGGATACATCATTGGTGATCCTTCCGGCGGATATCGGGTCCCCGGCCTTGTTGGCCGATTCCATGATCCGGACCACTACGGACCAAAACGGAACATACACGTCGGATCGGCTTGCGCCGGGGAAATATATTGTGATCGCGACCGATTCGGTGATCGATTACAGCGCGGATTGCATCGACAAACTCTGTGCGTTGCGGAACAAGATTGATGCGGTTGAGCTGGGTCCGAACGGGAGCTTGAGCTTGACGGTGGAGTTAACTCCGATCAACTGATGTCGGTGCTGTGGGGCAGGTTGCCAACCTGCGCGCCGATTGCCAATCGGCGCGAACTGCGCGGGTTAGCAACCCGCTGCAGGATGGCATCCTGCCCCACAGCCCAACTGACAAGGTAAGATCACTGGATGGTCCGTATCATCCCTAGTGTGTACTTGATCTGTTTGACGGCCGGTTTGGGCATGGCTCAAACTGGGGCACGCCCGGCGGCTCCTACGCGCGATCCAAATACGCCCGGTTATGTGAAGGCGAAGGAGCTGCCCGACGGCGCGGTCCCAACGCCCAAGGAAAACGGGAACTTCATCATTGGCCCCACGCACAATCCGGCGCCCGAAATGACGGTGAAAGAAGGCGTGCCCCAGGGCGACGTTTTTGAGTTCACCATGGATTCCAAGGACAGCAAGATTTATCCGGGAATTGCGCGCGAGCCCAACACCTTCGCAGTGCTGGATCCCGCGGATCCGAAAAAAGTGATCGTCAACAGCTATCCCGCTCCCTACACACGCAAGGTTGCAGTTTACGTTCCGAAGCAATATGTGCCCGGCACCGAGGCCCCGTTCATCGTCGGCGCCGATGGACCGGACAAGACTTTGTTCACAGCACTCGACAATCTCATCGCCGAGCACCGGGTGCCGGTGATGATTGCGATTTCTATTGGCAACGGCAGCGGCGACGCTCAGGGCAGCGAGCGGGGGTTGGAGTACGACACCATGTCAGGGCTGTACGCGGAGTTCGTGGAGAAGGAAGTGCTGCCTTTGGTGGAGACGAAATACCACGTGAAGCTCACCAAGGATCCGGACGGGCGGGCGACCACCGGTTGCAGCTCCGGCGCGGCGGCCGCGATGGAGATGGCCTGGTATCATCCGGACCTTTATCACCGCGTTCTTAGCTACTCCGGGACGTTCGTTTACCAGCAGTGGCCGTACAACGACGCGACCCCGCGCGGCGCGTGGGAGCTGCACGACACCATCATTCCGAACAGTCCGAAGAAGCCGCTGCGCATCTGGATGCATGTCAGCGATTCAGATCTTCTGATCACGCGCGACAATTATCACGACTGGGTTTTGGCCAATGAGCGCATGGCCACAGTGTTGGCTGCCAAAGGCTATCCGTATCAATTTGTCTTTGCGAAGAACGCTAAGCATTGCGATCACGGCGTGAAAGTGCAGACGCTGCCCCTGGCGCTTGAGTGGGTGTGGCAAGGCTACGCTGCCAAAAAGTAGACCATCAGGCTGCCTAATAGAAAACTCATCAGTTCCGCCTAACCGGCCCTGATTCCCGTCGTCCTATAATCAGACAGTCTATGGGAACGGAGAAATCGAAGGCGGATCTTTTGCCGGGCACGCTGGACATGATGGTCCTCAAAATACTGACCCGAGGACATCTGCATGGCTATGCCATCGCTCAACTGATTCAGCAATTGTCCGACGATCTGCTGCGTGTGGAGGAGGGCTCTCTTTATCCGGCTCTGCAGCGGCTCGAACTGAATGGCTGGATCGAAGGCGAGTGGGGTCTGTCGGCCAACAATCGCCGGGCTCGTTTCTACAAACTGACGCCGGACGGCCGGAAGCATCTCAACGCCGAGACTGCTCGATACCGACAGGTGACTGGGGCGGTTGCCCGGATTATGGGGTTCGCTTGAAAAAAACAAAAGGCACCGGCTCCCTTACGGTCGCGGTTCGGTAAGGGCGGTAACGCTATGAGATTCACGGCGAGTTGGAAGAAACTGCGGCTGCGGCTGCGGTATTTGGCGCGGCACAGCGATCGGCAGCGATTGTTGTGGGAGGAAATGGATTTCCATATCGAATCGATGACCGCAGGAACTGGTCGCGAGCGGTATGTCAGAGCAGGAGGCGCGTGCGGCGGCGCACAGAAAGTTTGGCAATATGACACAGAAATCGGAAGAAGCGCGCGCCACCTGGATCGCGCGATGGATGAACGATGCGGCGCAGGATCTGAAGCACGCGTTTCGCGGGATGCGGCGCGATGCCGGCTTCACCACGTTTGTGATTCTCATCGCCGGCCTCGGCATCGGCGCCAGTTCGACGATGTTCAGTGTGGTGAACGCGCTGCTGCTGCGTCCACTGCCCTTCCGCGATCCGCAGCATCTGGTGTGGATCGCGAACGTAGGAGTGGAGTACGCAGGTGGGCCAGTATCTGGATTTGCGGGAGCGAAACAAATCGTTCTCCGATCTGGCCGGGTTCGGCGAGTATGGCGTCGGCGATAGTCGAACTAACCGGAACCGGCGAGCCGGAGCGCTTGACCAGCGTTCCCGTTACCCAGAACTTTTTCACGCTGCTGGGTGTGCAACCGATGATCGGAAGATCGTTCGCCGCCGAGGAGTGCCAGGGGAGATTCGACACTCCACCGGCCGCGCTGTTGAGTTACGGCTTTTGGCAGAGGCGGTTTGCTTCAGACCGGGCAGTGGTGGGACGGAAGCTGACGCTGAACGACAAGCCGGTAATGGTGGTGGGTGTGCTGCCGGCATCCTTCGATTTCGGGAGCGTTTTTGCGCCCGGCACTCGGGTGGATGTGTTCATTCCATGGCCCCTGACTGACGAAACGAACAGCCACGGAAATACGATGCAGGCAATCGGGAGGCTGAGGCCGGGCGCCACGGTCGAAGAGCGCGCAGGCTGAGTTCACGGTGCTGGCAAAACAGCTCGAAAGCCAGCATCCGGAACGGAACCCGGTGAAGCCGAGGCTGACTCCGCTGCAGCGGCACGTGAGCGGACGAGTGAGTCCGGCTCTGATCGTGCTGGCCTGTGCGGTTGGAGTGGTGATGTTGATTGTGTGCGCGAATCTTTCGAATCTGCAATTGGCGCGGCTGGGCACGCGGCAAAAGGAAATGGCGATGCGGGCGGCGCTGGGCGCGGGGCGTCTCGCGACTGCTGCGGCAAATGCTTACCGAGAGCGTCGCGCTCTCCTGCTGCGGCGCGGCGCTGGGCCTGATGCTCGCGATTGCCGGCACGCGCGCGATCGCTCATCTGGATGCATTCAATATTCCGCTGCTCGCAAGCGTACGGCTGGACGGAGACGCGCTTGGCTTCACGCTGCTGGCGGCGGTGCTTACCGGCGTACTCTTTGGCTTGTTGCCGGCCCTGCAAGTCCGGGGGTTCGCGGTTGGGGAAGCGCTGAAAGATGGCAGCCGCGGATCGAGCGGCGGCAAGAAGCACGCCTGGGTCCGCAACGGGCTGGTGGTTTCCGAGATCGCGTTTGCCTGCACCTTACTGGTTGGCGCGGGACTGCTGATGCGGAGTTTTCTGCGCGTCCTCGATGTAGATCCGGGATTTCAACCGGAAGGCGTGGCTGCGCTCCGGGTAGACCCGAGTTTTCGGTTTTCGGGCTTCGCGCAGCAGAACTCCTACATCGATGAGGTGCTGCGGCGGACGCGCTCGATCCCAGGCATGCGGGCAGCCGGTCTCACCGACGTTCTGCCGCTCGCAAGGCGACCGGTCGTGGCAGGTCTCCGGCCAGCGGACAGGTTTACCCGAAGGACCGGCATCCCGAGGCCTACATCCGGGTAGTGAGCGATGGATACTTCGAGTCAGTCGGGATCGGTTTGAAGGCCGGAAGAAAATTCACGGAGCGGGATCGCGCATCGAGCGAACCGGTTGCGATGGTCAATGAGACCCTGGCTCGCACGCTCTGGCCGGGCCAGGACGCGGTTGGGCAGGTGGTGACGCAGGATGGAGGCCGGCGCGTGGTGGGAGTGGTTGCCGATGTCCGGCATGAGGCTCTGGAGAAGGCGGGCGGTTCCGAAATGTATCTGCCGATGCGGCAAACCGCCGACTATCCCGCCATGAACCTGGTTGTGCGGACGGTGCTTCCTCCGGACCGGCTGGCGCCGGCGGTTCGAGCGGCTCTCAGGCCGATCGATCCGAATCTGCCGGTGCGCGAATTTACAACCCTGCAGGAACTGGTGGACAAGGCGGTGTCACCGCGACGGTTTCTGGTGCTGCTGCTGGCTGGATTTGCGGGCTTCGCCCTGATACTCGCCTCGCTGGGGATTTACGCCGTGATTTCGTATTCGGTGAATCAGCGGGTGCAGGAGATTGGGATTCGAATGGCGCTGGGGGCTTCCGCAACTGATCTGCAGAGCCGGATTCTTCTGCATACGCTTGGATTGGCGGCACTTGGGCTGGCGCTAGGAATGGCAGCGTCGCGAGTTCTGACGCGTGCGCTGGAAAGCATGTTGTTTGGCGTTACTCCCGGCGATCCGGTCACATTTTTCGGGATCGGAGCGCTGCTGATTGTGGTGGCTGCCCTGGCTGGGTATTTTCCCGCTCGGAGAGCTTCGCGAATCGATCCGATGGTGGCGTTGCGAGCGAGTTGAGGCAGGCCCGTTGAAAATCGCGACATTCAATATCAACAACGTCAACAAGCGTCTGGATAATCTGACGGCGTGGCTTCGGAAAGCGCAACCCGATGTTGTTTGCCTGCAGGAGCTGAAGGCGGAGCAGCGAGCATTTCCGGCGAGCGCTCTGGCTGACCTCGGCTATCGCGGAGTCTGGCTGGGCGAACGCTCCTGGAACGGCGTGGCGATCCTGGCGCGAGATTCGGAGCCGGTGATGACGCGATCCAGCTTGCCGGGGGATCCGAGCGATCGCCAGGCGCGCTATATCGAGGCGGCGGTGAATGGCGTGCTGATCACGTCCATCTATCTGCCGAACGGAAATCCGCAACCGGGTCCGAAGTTCGATTTCAAATTGGCGTGGTTTGAAAGACTAATCGAGCACGGCGCGGAACTCATGCGGGCCGGGGTGCCAGTGGTCCTGGCCGGCGATTACAATGTGGTGCCGACGGTCAGCGACATTTATCCAACGCGATCTCTGGATAACAACGCATTGATTCAGCCGCAGAGCCGTCAGGCGTATGCGCGGTTGATGGCTCAAGGCTGGACGGACGCTTTGCGAAAACTGCAGCCTGAGGGGCCGCTGTGGACATTTTGGGATTACGAGCGAAATCGGTGGGCTTTGGATAAAGGGATGCGGCTGGATCATTTCCTTCTGTCTCCAACAGTGCGAGATCGGCTGGTGGATGGAGGGGTAGATCGATGGGTTCGCGGTGAAGAAAATGCGAGCGATCACGCTCCTGCTTGGATAATGCTTGATCTCTGACGCTGTTGCTAGCGCGCCGCAGCATTCAAGCTGAACAGAGCGATCTCTTTGCTTTTGACCGCCGTCATCGCCAGCCATTTGCCGTCGGGCGAGAACGCCAGCGCGCTGACCGCGTGCGGCGAACGAGCCGTTCGGGTGATCGAGCCGGATGCCAGATCCCAGAAAACCAGTTTCACCGGATTCGCCGTGGTCACTACATCGAAGCCGCCCGTGACTAGCGTGCGGCCGTCCGGGGAGATCGCCAGCGCCGCGATGGTTTCGCCGTGTCCTTTTAGCGTGCGTTTCAATGCGAAGGTTTTTCCATCCAGGATGTACACCGTCTCATCCAATCCGCCCATCACCAGTTCCTCGCCGTTGGGCGTGAAGGCTGAGGCGAACATAGCGCCGGTGAGATCCTCGATCTTGCGCATCAGTTCGCCCGATCGCGTCTTCCAAATCCGCACATCGTTATCGTAGTTGGCGCTCACCAGGGTTGTTCCGTCCGGCGAGAACGCGAGCGACGCCGCGCCTCCGAGCCCATCGGGCAGCACGCGACGCTGTTCGCCAGTCTCGACATCCAAGAGGCGCACGGTGCGTTCCTTTTCCGAACCGACGGCCATCTGTTTCTTGTCGCTGGAAATGGCCCCGCTCTCGGCAGTGCCATTGATGATTTTGCTGTGGCGGTCCGCGCTGAGATCCCAGATCTGAAATCCCTTCTTTTTGGATTCGATCAACAGGTTCGCATCTACCAGGCTGACTTCCGGCTCCAGCGTCCGGTCGTTGATTACTTTGCCGGAGCCCACGTCCCAGGTGCGCAAGTGTTGGTCCCAACCGGCGACAATCCCTTTTCCGTCCGGAAGAAAGAAGATCGAACGCACGGGGGCATCGGCCAACAGGTTTCTGTCTTGTGGGGCAGCCGGGAGCGCGGCCGCAGCCAGGAGCGCCAGGAGTGAAGTGCTTTTCACGGGATCAGGCCTTCTCCAGAACGATGTCGAAAATGATTTCGGCATGCGCCGGCTCGGCGCCCGGACCGATTCCGCCTTCGAATAGCTTCACCGGCATCACCAACTCTTTGTGTTCCGCAATGTGGTTTTTATGCCAGTTCTTTTCAGGATTCCCTTCAAAGAACGGATCCGTGGCAAAGTACGCTTGAGTGATCAGCGTTTTGTGGCCAGGAGCCGCAATCATATAGTGGATATGCTGCGCGGGCCGGTCCGCGTAGTGGCCGGGCATGACCGTCTCCACGTCGTATGCGCCTTTCGCGTCGGGCGAGATCTTGGCGCGGTACCGATAGCCACGCGTGTCGTAACGGCCGGTATGGTCCGCGTGCCAAACATCGATCTTGGCGCCTTCCACCAACTGGCCCTTGGTATTCATAACGCGTCCGACAACTTTGAGGGGGAAGCCGGGATCCCCCGGCGCGCGCAGGATGCGATTGTCCGGAGCACCCTTGCGGAAGAACGGGCCCAACACCTCGGGCGAGGTGGGCTGACGAGATTGTTCCTCCTTCTTCTGAAAGAACGCCAGCAAATCGCTCTGCGACATCGCCGCGGCGCCCGCGACCAGGAATCCGCGGGAAATGCACAGTTCCAACATCTGGCGGCGATTGGGTTTGGGCCGGGACATCTGGGAAGCTTACATGACACTCGCGTGAGGTGTCAAACTCCGGACTTCACCAGAGCCGACGGGGCACGGCCATCAGGGACGAACTGGAGAATCAACGAGAATCACGTTGTGACCCAGGCTTCGTAATCTTCGGGCCAAGGCCTTCTCAGCGGTCGGCCACCACGACTTGCGCGAGCCAATCACGACCAGCGCTTCAGGCTCTAACGCCTGACAAAGCGCGGCGTCGCGGTCGCGGCACAAGCACAGTTCAATGCGCGTCTCGATGGAACCTTGAGACGCCAGCGTTTGGATCCGCTTGCGGTTGAACTCAGCCGGGACGGCGGGCATTTCGAGAGGCAGCGGATATGGCACTACTTGAGGAACCAGCAGTCGTATCCGGGCATTGAGATTGTGCGCCAACTCGGCTGCCGTCTTCAAGGCCCTCAATGTGGCCGGCACTTTCGTGAAGAGAACTGTCACATCGAGTGTGGCTGGCTGCTCAGAGAGTTGCACCTGCTCAGGCTGGGTGATCATTGTTGCACAGTCTCCAGGTTATTCCCGTCGGCATTAGGAAGTAATAACGAAGGCGTAAGGTCTGCATAAAGATGAATGGTTCGGCGGACTTCACGAAAACCTTATCGCGGCTTTATGACTTCCTCATGGCTGCAGCCGTATCTTGAAACTAGATGACTCCCTTGCGGTCGGGGCTCGCTTTGCTCCTCTTCCCCCTGATTACACTTTTCGCCGCCGATCCGGCATGGCTCAGTAAACCGATTGCACAGTGGGACGCGGAAGACGCGAAACAAGTCCTCACCAACTCACCATGGGTTAAGTACGCGAAGCCGGCAGTGCTGCCCGAACTGACTGAGGCACAACGACGCGAGGGTGGACAGATGGGAGGAGGCAAGAGTTCGGGATTGCTTACGCCGAATCCTCAGGCCGGAAAAGCTCGGGCGCCGTCAGGCTATGCGGGTGCGCTATCGGTTCGATGGGAGAGCGCTTTGCCGGTCCGGGTGGCGGAGCTGAAAGCCAAAGAAATTGGCGCACCCGACTGGGAGGGAGACTTCTATGCGATTGCCGTCTACGACGTTCCTGGTTTGAAGGCTACCAATAGCGAGGCGAGCGTACTGAAAAAAGAAGCGTTTCTAAAGCGCGAAGGAAAGAAAGATATCAAGCCGGAACGAGTAGACGTTTTGCCGCGCGCCAACGGACTCGCAATTGTGGTTTATCTGTTTCCGCGTTTGGATGAAATATCGAGCGACGATAAACGCGTCCGGTTCGCCGCGCAGATCGCAAGGCTTTATTTGGAGCGAGATTTTGACCCCTTGGAAATGGTGTTCCAAGCAAAACTACAACTCTGACAGCGCTTCCTGCCAACTTTATAAAGTCCTTACGCCTTCGCTATTACTTCCTCACGCAGCCCAGAATAAGCTTGAGACAGTGTGACGGGCAGGCAGTTCAAACAAAGTGGATCGATTGATAATCCATACCGGTAGGATCGACATTTCGGATGGGCGACGCCGGCCGGTGGGTCCTTAATCCGTCTCCTGTGAACTCGTAGACATTTTCGGCAAGCGGGATGCGTCGACCAACTCCACATTTATCGTGAGGTCATGAACATGATTTTTGACAAGAAGTTCCTGCTTTCCGCCGTGGTGCCGGCGTGCATCCTGTTTCAAGTGCCCAGTCTCGCGCAGACGTCATTCAGCGCCATTGGCGGGGTTACGCGAGATCCGGCGAATGGAAAGTCAGTCGCGCAGGCGCAGATCAGAGTGCACAACGTGGCCAAGAACACGGACCGGACCGCCGCCAGTGGAGCGGATGGTGTTTTTTCCATTGCGAATCTCGAACCAGGCGCGTACGAAGTTTCGGTGGCGAAGGATGGATTTCAGAAGTCGTCGATGCATGTTGACATCCCGGCCGGCCAGACCGTTCGGTTAGATCTTACGCTCGAAGCAGCAGCGCCGCTGACGGAACGAGAAAAACAACTGCTGGAGCGGCTCGATCGGCTGGAAGCACGCCTCGCTGCAATGGAAGCGAAGGATGCGGACGCTCAGGCCATCAACTCCGCTGCGCAGAATCGGCCTCTGGTGGCTTCCACTACGCCGATGGCCGCCGCGTTTCCGTCGCCGATGGCACAAGCCGGCAAGCCGGGCATACCCGCGCCTCCCACGCCGCTTGCTCCTGCTGAGCACATCATTCCGGAAGCGCTGCAAGCTCCGGAAGCTACTAAGGGCGTGGACAATTTTACTCCGTTCGCATTCGGCGACTTTACGTGGCTGAATGGCAGTCCGCGCAATAAGGACACAGTTCTGGATACGAAGTTCTTCACGCCGGAAATCCGGTTCGACACGCACTACATGACGGATTTCAATCAGCCGCGCGACCACACCATCGTCGGAGCGACCGAAAGTTTCCGGTCCGGTGAAGTGCAGATTGCGCAAGCCAGCGTGGGCGGCGATTTCCATTGGGACAATGTGCGAGGCCGAATCCTGTTCATGGAGGGACTGTTTGCCACCACGACGCCGCGTAACGACGCCAGCTCGGCCACCGGTTCGGGGAATGGAAATACGGGCGGAGTCGGGCAGTGGGATCTGCAGAATGCTTATAAATATGTGTCCGAAGCTTACGGCGGGTATCACTTCAACGTGCAACACGGGCTCAATGTCGACGCGGGAATCTTTGTGTCGTACATCGGTCTGTTCAGTTACTACAATTACGATAACTGGACCTATCAACCTTCATATGTGTCGTCCAATACGCCGTGGTTTTTTAATGGCGTGCGCGTGCAGTGGTTCCCCACCAATAAGCTGAAGATCGAACCCTGGTTCATCAACGGATGGCAGTCGTACGCAAAGTTCAACGGCCATCCCGGTCTCGGCGGGCAGCTTCTGTGGATGCCGAAAGAGTGGTTCAAGCTGGTAGCAAATCAGTATGGATATGGGCAGGACAATCTGGGCCTTCCCAAGACGCAGCGCATCCACACGGACGACAGTATCGAGGTCCGGTACTACAACAATCCTGAAAACCTGGGGATCTCGAAGATGGCGTTCTCGCTCACCGGAGACGCCGGATGCCAGTACGGCGGCGGACTCAACTGCACCCACGGCCCGAATAAATCCGCGTTCCTCGGATGGATGCTGTATGACCGCATGTGGTTCCACAAGGATCTTTTCGCCATTACGATGGGCGGCGGACAAATGAGCAATCCGGGGCGCTATTTGACGCTGCTGCCTCCGATCGATGGCGCCTGGGCAGCGTCCGGGACGCCGTACTTCACGGAAAATCCCGGCCAGAAGGCCCACATGTGGGACAGCACGGTCACGCTGCAGTACATGCCCAAGCAGTACATCACGTGGTGGGGTGAAGCCGGCTATCGCCATTCGGATATTCCGTATTTCGCCGGACGCGGTGGCGTGACGCCTCCGGGAGGGAACAACGGCTTTCCGCAATATTACACGTGCATGTCAGGCGCGACGGCAGGCACCAATGATCTGGCAGCAGCCGGGGTGAACTGCGGCGGCGCAGGCAATGTCTGGTTCCCGGATCTTCGTAGAAGTGAAATGAAACTGAGCGTCGGCGTAATGGTCAAGTTTTAACGAACGGAGGTCCAAGGTGAAGCATAGTTGTTCCAGGATCGGTTTTCTCATCATCGCGATCCCCGCGACGCTGTTTTTGAGCGGGTGTCACAGCGTGCACGCGCAGACGGACGCGAAGGCGGCCGGCGATCCACCTGTCGCCAACGTTGTTCAAATGGTGGATCTCACGCTGTTCACGGTGGACCATCCGGAGCAGTATCCGCTGAGCACGGCGATGGAACACGCCGCGACCTCGGAGTTAGTGGTCACGGGAGCTGTAACACCCGACATTTCCCGCAATGTCCCGGCGGTTTCGCTGGCATCCGGGCGCGTCATGGCGATTCATGCTCGGCTGGGTGACACGGTGCGGAAGGGTCAATTGCTTTTGACAATTCGTAGCGACGATGTTTCGGGCGGCTATTCCAACTACAGAAAAGCGATCGCGGATGAGGCTCTATCCAAGGCTCAACTGGAACGGGCCAAGGATCTGTACGAGCACGGCGCCATCGCACTGAACGATTTGCAGATCGCGCAAGACACCGAGGAAAAAGCCAAGGTGGATCTGGAAACCATGTCCGAGCATTTGCGGTTGCTCGGGAACGATCCCGACAAACCCAACGGCATGGTGGACATCTTAGCGCCAGTCTCGGGAGTGATTACCGATCAGCAAGTCACCAATGGATCGGCGGTGCAGGCGTTCAATACTCCGAGCCCATTCACCATTTCCGATCTCTCCTCGGTCTGGATTGTCTGCGATGTTTACGAGAACGATCTGGCCGACGTGCGTCTCGGGGATACCGCGGACATCAGCTTGAATGCTTATCCGGACCGCGTATTCAAGGGAACCGTCAGCAACATCGGCGCGATTCTCGATCCCAACATCCGCACCGGCAAAGTCCGGATTGAAGTGCGAAATTCGGGCATCATGCGCCTGGGCATGTTCGTGAAAGCCACGTTCCGCGGGCAAATTAAAGAAACGCACACCGCGGTCCCAGCCGATGCTGTTCTGCACATGCACGATCGCGATTGGGTTTATGTTCCCGCTCCCGGTAACAAATTTCGGCGGCTGGAGGTTGTGAGCGGCGATCTGTTGCCGGGCAACCTGCAGGAGATCAAGTCCGGAATAGCGCCGGGACAACAGTTGGTGAGGAACGCGCTGGTGCTGGACCATGTTATCTCGCAATGAGCGAACCGACTCCCTCAGAAGCTGTGAAAACATCGAAAGGGCACCGACTCCCTCACGGTCTCGGTAACAGCCTCTTTCCGAACCGCGAGCGTAAGCGACCGGTGCTTTTGATTTTCTTGTTGGTGCCTAGAACATGATCCGTGCGTTGGTCGATTTTGCACTGAACAATCGCTTCGTAGTTGTGGCGATCGCGCTGTTATTGACGGCGTGGGGGGTAATCTCATTCCACAACCTGCCCGTCGAAGCCTATCCCGACATCGCCGATAACTATGTCACCGTAATCACCCAGTGGCCCGGCCGTTCCGCAGAAGAGGTGGAGCAACAAGTTACGATCCCAGTCGAAATCCAAATGAACGGCATGCCGCACCTGACATACCTGCGTTCGGAATCCATCTTCGGTCTGTCGTTCATCATCATGATTTTTGACGACAGCTCGGTGAACGACTGGAATCGGCAAAAGGTCCTCGAACGGCTCACGCAGGTGAATCTGCCGCCGGGCCAGAACCTGTCGCCTCAAATTGGCACGGATTGGTCCACCACGGGGCAGATCTATTGGTACACGGTTCGGAGCAGCAATCCTCATTACGACCTGATGGATTTAAGGTCGCTCGAAGATTGGGTTCTGTTGAAGGAGTTCAAGTCGGTTCCCAATGTAGTAGACGTTTCCGATTTCGGCGGAACGGTGCGGGAGTACCAAGTGCGCGTGGATCCCGCCAAGCTGGTGTCTTATGGACTAAGCATCGGTCAAGTGGAGCAGCAGCTTTCCAACAACAACATCAACGCCGGTGGCAGCTTTGTCGAAGTTGGCATGCAGCAAATGAACGTCCGGACGCTGGGGCTCTTCGGCAGCGTAAAAGACATCCAGCAAACCGTGCTCAAGACACAAAGCGGCACCGCGCTACGGGTAAAGGACATCGCGGAAGTTGCGCAGGGTCCCAAGATCCGGCTGGGCCATATGGCGCGTGCGAACCACATGGAGAATGGCGTGATCGTGGATGAGCCCGACGTCATTCAAGGCGTTGTGCTGATGCGCAAAGGCGCGGAGGAAGAAGCGACGCTAGCGGCGATTCACAAGAAGGTGGATCAGCTTAACAACGGCATCCTGCCCCCCGGCGTGCAGGTGGTGCCCATGCTGGACCGCAGCGATCTGCTGCATTTCACCTTGCACACGGTGCTGCAGAATCTCACGGAGGGAATGCTTCTGGTCACCGTCATTCTGTTCTTGTTCCTGCTGAATGCACGGGCAGCGCTCATTGTGGCGCTCACCATTCCATTCGCTTTGCTGTTCGCTTCCATTTGTCTGAACGTGAGCAAAATTCCCGCCAACCTTCTCTCCCTGGGCGCGCTGGATTTCGGAATGGTTGTGGATGGAGCCGTGGTGATGATCGAAAATATCATCCGTCATCTGAGCCGAAGCCGCGCAGGCGGGCCGCCCAGAACCACCGCGGAAATTATCCGCCAGGCTTGCCACGAGGTGCAACGGCCGGTCTTCTATGCCATCGCGATCATCATCACCGCCTATATGCCCATCTTCACGCTGCAGCGCGTGGAAGGCCGGCTCTTTCGTCCCATGGCCTGGACGGTGGCCTTCGCGCTGCTGGGCGCCTTGACGTTTTCCATCTTGATCGCGCCCGGTACTCTCCAGCGTTCTCTTCCGCAAGGGGATCAAAGAGCGGCGCAACTTCCCGATGGAACTCTCGATGAACCTGTACCGGCGCGGGGTCCGCTGGGCCATCCGGCATCGTTGGGTGACCATCGGCGCCGGAGTGGTTGGCCTGTCCGCCGCTTTGTATCTGACCTTCGGACCATCCATCGGTTCCGAATTTCTGCCGCACTTGGACGAAGGCGCCATCTGGGCGCGCGGTACGTTGGCGAATAGCACCAGTTTGTCCGAAGGAGACAAATTCACCAACCAGGAGCGTTATGTTTTCGCTTCTTTTCCCGAAGTAAGCAAAGTTGTCTCGGAAGTCGGGCGCCCCGATGACGGAACCGACACCGGAGGGTTTGGCAACACCGAGTATTTCGTGGATTTGAAGCCGAAAGATCAATGGAGACCGGTCTTTCAGCGAAACAAAGAAGAGCTGATCGCCGCCATGAATCGCGCCGTGCAAAAGTACCCCGGCGCAATCTGGAACTTCTCGCAGCCGATCGAAGACAACGTGGGAGAGACGCTCACTGGCACGAAAGGCCAACTCGCGTTGAAGGTGTTCGGCAGCGACTTGAAAACTCTGGAAGCGAAGGGAGACGAAGTGAGTGCTGTGATGACGCGCATTCCTGGCATGCACGACGTCAAGCTCTTGCGGGATTTCGGCCAGCCGAACCTCAATCTCACCATCGACCGTGCGCAAGCGGCGCGCTTTGGGATCAATGTGACAGACATACAGGATGCCATTCAGACGGCGGTGGGGGGCAACGCGGTCAGCCAAGTGCTGATGGGAGAGCAGCGCTACGACGTGGTGGTGCGGTATCAGCAGCAATATCGCGACACTCCGAAGGCCATCCAAAATATCCGCTTGCTTTCTCCCACAGGCGAACGAGTCTCGCTGGCTCAGTTGACGAAGGTGGAGGTCCGGGATGGCGCCTACGACATTTACCGGGAAGGGAACACCCGTTACGTGGCCGTGACATTCAACGTGAGAGGCCGCGACCTGGGGACTACGGTGGAAGACGCAATTCAGCAGATCAACGAAAAGGTGAAATTGCCGCACGGCTATCGGATTGAGTGGTCGGGAGAGTATGAAAGCCAGAAACGCGCCGAGGCCCGGCTGCTCGTGATCGTGCCGCTGACCATTTTCGTCATCTTCATCATTCTGTATACGATGTTCCGCTCGGCGAAATGGGCGCTCTTGATTCTTCTCACGGTAGCTATGGCGCGGGTGGGCGGCTTGTTGGCGCTCTTGATTACGGGCACTCACTTCAGCGTTTCTTCCGGAGTGGGTTTCCTGGCACTCTTCGGTGTTTCGGTACAAACCGGCGTGATCATGTTGGAGTACATCAATCAGCTTCGCGCCAAGGGTTACGCGGTATTCGAGGCAGCGGTGGAGGGTGCGGTTCTGAGACTTCGTCCCATCATGATGACCATGCTGGTGGCGACCCTGGGCCTGCTGCCCGCGGCCTTGTCGCACGAGATCGGATCCGATTCGCAGCGGCCGTTTGCGATCGTCATTGTGGGCGGGCTGATCGCCGATCTGGCCATGAGCATCTTCATCCTGCCCACGCTGTATGTCTGGTTCGCGAGCGAGCATGACCAGCTCCCGAAACTGGAGGCTGGCTTTGAACACTAAGGGTAGAATTAGCGCCGGTATCCTGCTTTCGTGCGCGGCCTTTGCGGGCGCAGCTTTCGGCCAGGTCAAACTCACGCTGGAACAGGCCATCGATCTCGCGATCCGGCAGAATCACAACTTGCTGGCTGCGCGGACCAATATCCAACAAAACCTGGCTCAAGAAGTCACCGCAAACCTCCGCCCGAATCCGACGTTCTTCGTCGACTGGGAGTACCTACCGCTGTTCAAGACGAACGGAGGCTTCCTTGACTACCTGCACGACTCCACCGAAGGCGACATCGGTATGAGCTATATGTTCGAACGCGGCGAGAAACGGCAGCATCGTCTGGAAGCAGCTCAGGATGCAACCGCCGTCACGCGTTCGCAGGTCTCCGACAACGAACGCAGCTTGGCTTTTCAAGTCGCCCAGTTTTTTATCAACGCGCAGCTCGCGCAATCCACGCTGGACCTGGCACGGCAGGATTTGAAGAGCTTTCAAGACACGATCGAAATCAGCGCCCGGCAGCGGCAGATCGGGGCGCTTTCTGAGAATGATTTCTTAAAGATCAAGCTACAACTCGCGCAATTCCAAACCGACGTGGAACAGGCCGGGTTGTCCAAGGCGCAGGCGCTATCGGACCTGCGGCAGCAGTTGGGCTACGAATCGGTGCCGGCCGACTACGACGTTACCGGCCCTTTCGACTACCAGCCGCTGGCGGTCAAGCTGGAGGAGTTGCAAACGAAAGCTTTGCAAAATCGGCCCGATCTCCGCGCCGCAGTGCTGGGGGTGAAAGCCTCGAATAGTCAATACACTCTGGCCAAAGCCAATGGGAAGCAGGATTACACCGTTTCCGGCAACTACTCGCATGTCAACGGCCTCAGCGCGCTCACTTTCTCGTTCAGTATCCCGATGCCGATCTTCGACCGCAATCAAGGCGAAATTGCGCGCACTCGTTACGCCATGAATCAAGCGAAGGAACAGCAGAGCACAGCCACCGGGCAGGTTCTGACGGATGTGAAAGACGCCTACGAAGGGCTGCGCACCAATGATCGCCTGGTTCAAATTTATCGATCCGGAGTCTTGGAGGACTCGCAAGCGCAGCCGCGACATCAGCGAATATTCGTACCGGCGGGGCGCCACCGCTTTGCTCGACTTCCTGGATGCCGAGCGCAGTTATCGTGCGATGCAGTTGGCTTACCGCCAGGCAGTGGCGGCGTACCTGACAGCAGTGGAGCAACTGCGCCAAGCGGTGGGAACACGGAGCTTGCCTTGATGGCTCGACGTCCCACTTACCGAACCGCGACCGCAAGGGAGTGATCATGGGCCTGCGGCCCACCAAAGGGCATGAAGACGCTAGAAAGACAAAATCACCGGTCGCTTACGCTCGCGGCTCGGAAAGAGGGCGCTACCGAGCCGCGACCGTGAGGGAGTCGGTGCCGTTGTTTTTCAATCACGGACCAGCGTCTTCAACGGAGCGCTACCACGAAACCCGTCGGAAACAAAGATGACAAAGGAAGAGGTTCGCGCACGTATCGAAGAGATCGGCATCATCCCGGCGGTGCGTCTCCACACGCCTGAGGACGCCATATTCGCAGCGGAAGCAGTTGCCAGCGGCGGCATCCCCATTGTGGAAGTCACCATCACGGTACCAGGCGCTGTGGACGTCATACGCCACTTGTCGCAGCATCGTCTCGACGTGATTCAGGGCGCTGGTACGGTTTTAGACCTGGCTTGGGCGCGCAAATGTGTGGATGCCGGCGCACTGTTCCTGACCAGCCCGGGGTTCGACCCCAAAATCGTGGAATTCGCCGCACACGAAAAGATTTTGGTTTTCCCCGGCGCTTTAACGCCCACCGATGTCATCGGCGCCGCGAAAGCGGGTGCGGATTTCGTGAAGATTTTCCCCTGCGCGCAGCTAGGCGGCCCAAGCTACATCAAAGCGTTGAAATCGCCTTTCCCGCAGATCCCATTGATTGCATCCGGTGGCGTGAATCAGCAAAACGCCGCCGACTACATCCTGGCCGGCGCCGCGGCGCTTGGAATCGGCCGGGATTTAATCCACGAAGATGCTATCAAACGCCGGGATCATGGCTGGATCCGGGAACTGGCGCGGCGGTACAGGAACATGGTGATCCAGGCGCGCGCACACCTTGGCCAACACGGAGGTTCCTAGCGAAGCGATATGAAATACAGCCGGGCGATACTCTTCCTAATAATTCCGCTGTTGCCGGGGGCCGAGCAGCGTGTTGAAGTAACCAAAACCGAGCGAGTGAGTTTCGCTCCCGGAGGCACGATTCGTGTAGAGGGATCCTACGGGAATCTGAACGTCGAAGGCTGGGAGCGGCCCGAGGTTGAAATTACTTTCGTAAAATCAACGCAGAAATATTACCGACTCGATCAGCGTGAGAAAGCGGCGGCCCGTTTGGAGAGCGTCCACGTTTCCACAGAGCGACGCTCGAACACGGAACTGGCAATCTCCACCAGTAAGAGCGGCGGCGTATCCGTGGATTATGAAATTCGCGTACCGCGCGAATCGCGGATCGAGATCCGCCACGGCGCCGGCCAAGTAATCGTGGCCAATGTGAGCGGAGACATCCGGGCCACTGCTCTTCGGGGGGACATCCTGCTCATGCTTCCCGATTCGGGCGCGTACACCATCGATGCGAAGACCAAAGTTGGCCTCCTGACCTCAGATTTTTCCGGCGACCTACATCGCCGCTTGTACCTTCTGGGCGAGCGGTTCGCCAGCCCTGCCGCATTGCACCGGCTCTACTTACGCATGGGATTTGGGGGTATTACAATCAAGAGCGCTCCCCCGGAGGCTGAACCACCCGTGTACGCTCAGTAGCCGCGGGGGCGGCCCACCATCGCTCGAACGCAACCAAGGACCAAACCGCTTCGGCGTTCCAGCGCGTAGCAGACCAGCATGGCCGTAACTGCGAATAATCCGAAAGCAGTTAGCCGATCCATAGTGCAAGTGTACGGGAGAGAGTTGGGTGGGTTATGAGCCGGCTGCTCGGAATCGTTCTGGTTTACTCATTGATGTTGCTGGGTTGGACCGGTGTGGGACTTTTCATGATCGTCGCCCCGGCTGGGCGGTCTAGGGCTGCTTGGCTTTGCGGTTCGGTTTGTACTCGGAATTTTGGCTCTCGCAAGAAGCTGATTCCGAGCCGCAATCATCGGCCGCTTGCAGGTCTGTGAAAAAACCAAAAAGGCACCGACTCCCTTACGGTCGCGGCTCGGAATGAGCCTGTTACCGAACCGCGACCGCGAGGGAGCGCTACCACGAACGCAGCACTTTTGCTCACGGTTGCATACCTCAACACCCTGTTTGGTGAATGTGTTTTAGAATCAAGTAGGACACCCACCCGGGGACGTAGCTCAGATGGATAGAGCGGTCGCCTCCTAAGCGCTATCGGACGTTCCAAGGATTACATTCTTTCATTTCGATTCTTTGTCTTATTAACAACTTGGGGAATCTGCTTTCGCCAATTCAGCATCTCCAACAGGCCAGATAAGATGGGGTTTTGATACAGTTTTGATACAGTGAAGACCTCGACGGCGACTTGATGGTCGGGTCCAGTTAGAATAGTTACTAAGAGTCCGCCATGGAAAACGTCTCGATCAACTTGGCGCGGGATCTCCCGGCTTCGGCCAGGAGCGAAGTAGAAAATTTGCTCGGGCGTAGTCTGCGTGATGACGAAGAAGTCAGCGTTATGGCTCTCGATCCCCATCCGGCTCCCTCAGGTGAGGCGCGCCGGGCAAGTGCTGAACGGTTGAAGGGCGCTCTCGACCAACTCGCCCTTAAGGCGCAGGACGTCGCCGACGGAGAGGTCGACGACGCAGTTGACGAAGCGATGAATCATATCCGCCCCCGGCGGACATGAGGATCGTTCTCGACACGAACATTCTCGCGCGAGCCAATCCACACTCGAAAGGCGTGGCGCGGGCCCTGCTGCAAACGATCTTGGAATCGGCCGATCATGTGCTAGTTTTGTCACCGTTTCTATTGCGAGAGACTGAGCGAGTTTTGAATTATCCGCGGTTGCAAGCCATCTGGCCGCTCACGCCGCGCGACATCGAGCAATACACGCAGGCTCTCCAGGATTTCGCGGAGTTGGTTAATCCGCAGACTGGCTCAAGGCTAGTTCCCAACGACCAAGAAGATGATCCAGTGTTGGAGACGGCTTTGTCCGGGCGAGCGGATGTCCTGTGCACGCTAGACCGGCACTTTCATCACCGGACGGTCCTCAAGAGTTGTAGTGAACACGGTATCCAGATCCTAACGGATGTCGAGCTACTTTCGATGTTGCGCGAAGCGTCGCAGCCGCGTGCGTGAGGAGCACCGTACCTTCGCCGATCGTGTGAGCAATCTAAATCTCATCTCTGGCGGACCTTGGCCGGTAGCGAGCAGTCGACGCACCTGCTTGCCAGGCAGTCTGAACGAGCTCCATTTGGTTCAGCTTCAAGTCGTTTTCGACATGAATAACAAACGCTCGTAAGCCCTTCCTCACATAGTGTCAATCTTATGTTCCCCTTCACTCGATTCACAGGAATTGGCACAAGCGAGAAGCCGACAAGGGGGCTACAAGGATATCCTCCACCCCGCACTCCAGCGCGTCCCACCAAAGCTCTGCCGTACTGGCGAAAGTCACGAGCACGATCGGAATGTGCGTCCCAAGAGACCTGATCCGTTCCACCAGGTCCCTCCAATTGCCATCCGTCAGGGCGAGTTCCGTGATGACAACCTTCCTCTCCTCGATCGCCGAGCTGAGCAAACCAGCCGCCGCCTTAATGCTGTTTGCCCACTCCACTCTGACGCCGCGCGCTTGCATCTCCTGCTCCATGGCTGCTTCTGGGCGCCTGGCACCCACAAAAATGACTGTCTTTACTGGGTCGTAGCTCTGCATCGAACGTCCTGTTCCGCTCCACTCCACGCTAGCCCAAGTGCGGCCTCCAATTGCCGTAAGCTAACGTAACCTCCCCGTTACACGGCGAACCCTGGCGGAGATAAGCTTAGAAATGCTCGACAGTTAGGTCAGCGCCAATGCCGCCCTCGTCACCAGTAGAATCGCCTGGCAACTCTGCACCCGACCCTGTGCCGGCTGCGGCAGTTCGCGAGCAACTGACCCGCGTGGTCAATAGCCCAAAGTTCGTTTCGTCAGCTCGGCTATGCCGGTTCCTGTCCCACATCGTTAATCGTGCAATCGATGGAGATCTCGACAATCTCAAAGAGTTCACGATCGCAATGGAGGTCTTCGACCGAACATCCGATTACGACCCGAACATCGACGCAATTGTCCGAGTCGAGGCGCGCCGCCTCAGAGCGAAGTTGAAGGCGTATTACGAGGACGGGCCGGGCACGGCTGATCCTGTCCTGATTGCACTGCGGCCGGGCAGTTATGTGCCAATCTTCCGCCGGTTAGATTCAAGGCAGCCAAGCGACCGCCTAGAAATCGGAGTTGCAATCCGACCGGGCCGTGCCTCGGTTGCCGTGTTGCCGTTCGTGAACATGAGTCCGGAGCCAGAGCAGGACTACTTTTGCGATGGGATCACTGAAGAGATCGTGAACTCGCTGACGCGCGTTTCGGGGCTGAACGTGATTGCTCGGACATCGGCGTTCCAGTTCAAGGGCGTGTCGGTTGATATCCGGGAAGTGGGCCAGCGCCTCGGCGCCGATCTCGTGATTGAAGGAAGCGTCAGGAAGTCGGGCGAGCACTTGAGGATCACTGCCCAGGCGATCCAGACCGAATCGGGTCATCACCTGTGGTCTGAAACCTTCCGTCGTGAACTAAAGGACGTCTTTGTAATTCAGGAAGAGATCGCCCAATCGGTTGCCGACCTGCTTCGACTTAATATGCCGGCTGCAAAGGCTTCAGTGCGCTCCTCGGCCCGTAATCTTGAGGCCTATACGCGGCACTTGAGAGCGCGGTTTCTGATTCATCAACAGACGCCTGAGTCACTGCAGGCTGCCGCCCAGCAGTTACGAAGCCTCATCGAGGTTTTTCCCGATTATGCTGTTGCTTACAGTGGACTCGCTGAGGCGATCGGGCTTCTTTGCCTTTTTGGGGTCGTGTCCGGGCGTGACGTGTATCCCGAAGTGAAGGCGAGTGCCGAGCGCGGGTATGCTCTGGATCCTGAATCGGGAGAAACCTGCACAGTGCTGGCCGGACTTCGTTCATGGTTTGAGCATCGTTGGGAGGAAGCGAAGGCACTGTACGACCGCGCTCTGCAACAACAGCCGGGGTTTGCCCACGCTCACAGTATGCGTGCCATGACGTTGCTCTGCCAGGGAAATATCATCGAAGCAGAGTCGTCGCTATGCCGCTCTACCGAACTGGACCCGCTTTCGGCAAGTGACTGTGCACGGATGGCATATCTTCACTACGTGAAGGGTGACTATCCGTCGGCTGCAGAGCATCTCCAGCAGTCTTTCGATTTGGATCGCGACTATCCGGAAGCCCGATTCTACGAAGGGCTCCTGCGCTTCCAGCAGGAAGATTACGAGGGCGTCGTACAATGCCTCTCCCCGTCGCTCGCTCCGATGGATATCGGTGTCCTCTCGGCAGCGTACGCTCGGCAAGGCAGCCTGTCGCGATCCGACGAATGTGTCGAAAAGCTTCGTAAATGCTCACTGACGCGCTACGTCACTCCCCTGGCAGAGGCATTCGCTGCCATCGGAATGGGCGACCTCGATCTCGCATTTCAGCGCCTGGATGAAGCGATCGAGCACAAGACAATCTTCATGAACCTGTTGGGTATCGAGCCGTTTTTTAACCCGCTCCGGAGAGACGGCCGGTTCACCAAGCTCTTGAAAAGACTGAATCTGCCACACTGAACTGGGCCGTAAGCTTACGGAAGGCTTACGGCGGATTACTGCCACCAGACCCCGCATTCGAGGCACGATTGCCTCAGATGCAACGAAGCAATCCAATCAAGTGGGCCTTACTATTGGGAGCGCTCGGGCTTTTGGCGCGCGCCCAGGACAGAGTCCCCGTATTAACCATCGACGATGCGGTCGCTCTGGCGTTGAAGGGAAACCTCCAGCTGCAATCTACAGTGCTGGACGTGGATCGCGCGAGGGAAGGCACCGCCGCGCTGAAGACCACTCGGTTGCCCCAATTTCAGATTTACGCGCTCGGGGGCGAAACTCTGCGGCCGATCGACTTCACCATCCCGAAAGGCGCTTTAGGCAGCTACCCTGCCACGGGACCGATTCCGGCGCACAGTTCCAGCATCACCACACCGCAGCAGTTCACCGGGTTCATCTTCGGACAGGCTTCGCAGCCGCTCTCCCAGCAATGGAAGATTCGTCTGGCATTGATCTCTTCGAGGATCAGTGAGGACCTGGCGAAAGAGAGACTGCGCCGTGAGAGACAGGACACGGCTCAGTCCGTCCGCGCTCTCTATTACCAGATCGCGCAAACCCAAACACAGATCGAGAGCGCCGAGGCGATGGAGAAATACCTGGTGGAGTTGCAAGCCGAAACCGATCGGAAGCTGGCGCAGTTAACCGTGCTGAAAGGGGATAGTCTTGCCGTCCGGGCCCGGCTCAGCCAGCAGCGCTATCAATTGGTCAACCTTCGGGACGCCAGCAAGACGCAGAAGGAGTCGTTCAACCGGCTGCTGGGCCGCGATCTCGAAACGGAATTTTCGGTAGAGGTGCAGCCGCTGGCGGGAGCTGCGGAGATCGACTTGGCCGCGGCGCACCGTATGGCGCTCCGCGAGCGTCCCGAAATCGCGGAAGCCCGGCTTCAAACGAAGAAGGCGGAAACGGAAGTGCGCCGCCAACGCGCGGAGTATATCCCAGACATAAGTGCGAGTTTCACCTACGTCTCGTTTCCGAATGTGAGCTTCGCCCCGCAAAACGTCGTGAATGCCGGATTTCTCCTGCAATGGCAGCCCTTCGATTGGGGCCAAAAACGTCACAAAACGCAAGCGCTGCGAGATGTAACCAAACAGTCGACGCTCGCTGAGCGCGACACCGAACAGCAGACACTGCTCGACGTGAATACGAAATTCCGGGCCCTGGCTGAAGCCCGGATGTTCCTTGACACGAGCGCACTCGCGCAGGAGGCACAGCGCGAAAAGCTGCGCGAGATGACGAATCAGTATCGGGAAAAGGCCGCGCTACTCTCCGACGTCCTGCAGCAGGAAGGCGCGGCGGTCCAGGCCGACTCCGAGTATCAAAGCGCTGTGGCGGCCTTCTGGAAGGCGAAGGCAAATTTCGATCGAGCATTGGGGAGGGAATGAGAATGCGTAACGTTTTACTGATAGCAGCGGCATTGTTTCTGGCGAGCTGCGGCAAAGAGAAACCGCTCGAACCCGCGATCCAGACGGTGCGGGCGGGCGTTGTGGAACAAATCCAAGCCGAGGGCGCCTCCTTGGAGCGGTATTCGGCGAGTATCGAACCGTTTGCCAAGGTTGACCTGGCATTTAAATCTGGCGGTATCGTCGATGGAATTCTACAGGTACGCGGCGCCGACGGCCGCACACGCGATGTTCAGGCGGGTGACAAGGTGAGGAACGGCGCCGCGCTAGCGCAGGTGCGTCCGCTCGACTATCAGAATAGTCTCGATCAGGCGGAGGCGCGGCGCGCGCAGTCGGAGGCGCAACTGGCGCAGGCGCAGGCGCAGCTCGCACAGGCGCGCGCGAATTTCGCCCATGCCGATATCGACTATGCGCGAGCGAGCAATCTGTTCCAATCGGCGAGCCTGGTGAAACCCCAGTACGACCAGGCCAAGGCACAGTATGAAGAGGGCGCGGCGTCCGTGGCCGCCGCCGAAGCGGCAGTAAAGGCAGCCGAAGCGGGCATCGCCAACGCGCATGCCGCAGTGAAGGAAGCAAAGCTCTCACTCGGTGACACCACTCTGCGCGCTCCGTTCTCCGGCTGGATCTCCGCGCGAAACGTCGATCGCGGAAGTCTGGTGGGTGGCGCGACGGTCGGCTTCAGCATCGTGGATACGCATCTGGTCAAAGCGGTGTTCGCGGTACCCGACACCACGCTATCGACGATCCGCCTGGGGCAGAAGCAGCCAGTGATGCTGGACGCACTGCAACACGCCGTTACGGGAGTGATCACGTCGATTGCCCCGCAAGCCGATCCGCAGAGTCGCGTTTTCTCGATCGAAGTGACTGTTGAGAACTCGCGCGAAGATGTGAGGCCCGGCATGATCGGATCGATAACCTTGGGCAGCCAACGACGTGATGGTTCGTCCGATTCCAGCCCGCGGCTCGTCGTGCCGCTCAGCGCGGTGGTGCGCGCGCCCGCCGATCCGAAAGGATTCGCGGTTTTCCGCATTACCGGGCGCGACGGGAAATCGTACGCTTCGGCGCAGCCAATCGAGGCCGGGCAGACATTCGGCAATTCCATCGAAGTAACGCGCGGCCTCACGGCCGGGCAAAAGATCATTTCAATCGGCAGCGCGCAGGTGCGCGACGGCCAACAGGTAAATATTCTCCCGTAAGGATGTCTTAAACCGGATAAAGACCATGGCACATCAAACAGATCAGGAACGAATTCAACAAACGCACAACACCTCGCGGTTTTTCGTGGAGCACCGCCAAATCGCCTTGGCGGCGCTGGTGGGCGTGATCGCGTGGGGCGTTTACGGATATTTCTCGATGCCGCAGCGCAAAGATCCGGACATACCAGTCCGGGTAGCGGTCGCGGCCTGCCAGTGGCCGGGCGCGACCGCTCAGGAAGTGGAGCAACTCGTCACGCGGCCGATCGAGCAGACCATCGCCGAGAACAAAACCATCCACCCGGCGACGCCCGACGAGTATGGGATCCGGTCCATTTCGCTTCCGGGCCTGTCCATCGTCTATGTCCAACTTTCTGAAAACGTCGCGAATACCCGGGAGCAGTTCAGCGACATCAATCTCAAGCTTCAGGCGCTTGGTCCAAAGCTGCCGAGCGGCGCGACGGGCGTCCAATTTCAAAGCGACTTCGGCGATACGGCGGCCCTCATGATGACCATCGCCAGCCCGCCGATAGACGCTCTGGAAATTCAGATGCGTTCCCGATCGGTAGAGGATGCGATCCGGTCGGCGCGTTCGTCGGCTGATAGGGCGCCAGCCCGGTCGAATTTGCGGCCCATCAGTATTGTCTACACGTTTCCCCTGACGCTTTCGAACACGGCCGGCGCCGGGGCGGCCGAAGCATTCCGGCTCCAGGCCGAGCGCGACGCTGTGCTGCAGCGCTCCAGGCTGGTCACCGGCCGGGGATTCATAGGGATCGACGCGGAGACCAATTTCGACGACGAGCACATTCAGACATATCTCAAACAGTTCATCGCCACGCGCTTGCACGAATCCGAATTCGATCCCGACGTGACGGGGCCGATGATCATTCACGATCCCTCGGAAGCGCAGCAAAAGCTGGCGGCCGTGGCAACCGCGAAATATACCTACGCGCAGCTCGACGATTTCACGGACCTGATCGGGCGGACGGTGCTCGGCGCACCGCAGACTTCGCGCGTGGAACGCAAGGGAGTCCTGCCACAGGCCGTGTACCTCGACTATTCGCAGGCACGGCTGGCGTCCTACGGATTGCAGCCTTCGGATTTGGGCCGTGTCCTGAATGCGCGCAACATCACGCTACCGGGAGGATCGATAGACGCGGGCAGGGGGCAGATTCAGATCGACCCTTCCGGCAAATTTGAAACTGCCCGGGCGATCGGCGATGTTCTTCTGAGACCATCGCCAACCGCCTCACCCCTGTATCTGCGCGACCTCGTTCAAATCAGCCGCGCGTACCAGGCGCCGCCAAACTATCTGAATTTCTACACGGACACCGGCAAGGACGGAAAGCCGCGCCGCAGCCGCGCCATTACGCTGGCGGTTTATATGCGCTCCGGAGAGCAGATCCAGAAGTTCGGCGCGGCGATCGACGAGAAGTTGAAACAGATGCGCTCCGTTCTTCCGGCGGACCTGATCATCGCGCGCACGTCGGATCAGCCTCTTCAAGTAAAAGAAAGCGTCGACCTGTTCATGGAGGCGTTGTACGAAGCGATTGCCCTGGTAGTGGTCATCGCGCTGATCGGCTTCTGGGAATGGCGTTCGGCGCTGCTGATGGCCTTGTCGATACCGATCACGCTGGCCATGACCTTCGGCGTAGCGCACGTGCTGCACATCGATTTACAGCAGGTCTCCACCGCCACTCTGATCATCGCACTCGGCTTATTGGTGGATGTTCCGGTGGTGGCCAACGACGCGATCAAGCGGCAACTGGCGGCCGGGAATGGGCGAAGCATCGCCGCATGGCTCGGTCCTACGAAACTAGCGCGCGCCATTGTCTATGCGACGTTAACCAATGTCATTGCGTATCTCCCGTTCTTGATGCTCACCGGCTCGACGGGCGATTTTCTGCATAGCCTGCCGATCGTCATGGCAGCGGCGCTGCTCTCATCGCTCGTGGCTGCGATGACGTTTGTCCCGCTGCTCGGCTACTACTTGCTGCGCGCGCCGAAGAAGCCGGAACCAACGATCGAAGAGCGGCGCACGCGCGGATTTTACGGCGCCTACTACAGGCTTGCCGGAAAGGCCATTCGTTGGCGGTGGGCCGTGCTCGGCGTGTCGTTCGTATTTCTCGCATTGGGCGGGCTGGTCGCTTCAAAACTTAAGAGCCAGTTTTTTCCTGATGACGTCCAGTACTGGTCCTATGTCGACGTCTGGCTGCCCAATGATGCGGCGCTCGCCGCCACGAATGAAGCCGCGCAGCGCGTGGAGTCCATCGTGCAGCGAGTAGCCGGTGAGTATGGGCGGGCCCACCCGTCCAAGGAACACCAGGGGGTGCCGGGACAGCTTCTGGAATCGCTCACCACCTTCGTCGGCGGAGGCGGGGCGCGCTTCTGGTTTTCCGTTGCTCCCGAGCTCGAGCAGCGCAACTATGCACAGATCCTGATCCGGCTGCGAGACAAGGAAGCGACACCTCGCCTGGCTGGGCCGCTGCAGTCCGCCGTGGAAAAGGAAGTCCCGGGCGCGTACGTGACCGTTCACCAATTGCAGACCAATCCGGTGGAGTTTCCGGTGGAAGTGCGCATCTCGGGAACATCGGATGTCGATCCGAAGGAGGAACCGGCTGACATAGAGAATCTTCGGGAGCTTTCCGGAGCCGTCGAAAACATTTTCCGCTCGGTCCCAGGGGCAGCGGTGGTGCAGAACGATTGGTTCCCGGAGAGTCCGGAAGTGAAACTGATGATCGACCCGGATCGGGCAAATCGGGCCGGTATAACCAATCGCGACGTCGCGAATTCCACCACCACGGCTATGAGCGGAACCACCGTGACCACGCTGCGCGAGGGCAATCAACAGATTCCCGTCATCGCCCGCTTGCAGGCTTTGGAGCGCGCGCAGCTTTCCGATGTGCAAAACCTTTATGTATATTCGAGCCAAGGATCGCAAAAGGTCCCGCTGCGGACCGTCTCATCAGTCGTCAATCAAATGGTGACCGGGCGCATCCGCCGCCAGGAGCACTTCCGAACCATCGGAGTGCATGTTTACCCGCAGCCCGGCGTTCTGGCGTCCGAGATTCTAAAACAAGCCCTCCCGCGACTCACCGAGTTCCAGAAACATATGCCACGCGGCTATCGCATGCAGATCGGAGGCGAGCAGGCCAAGCAGCAGTCTGGATTCGCAAATTTGACGACAGTTCTGCTGATTTCGATTGTGGGAATTTATGCTGCATTGCTGCTGCAATTCGGTGATGCGATAAAACCGCTACTGGTACTCGCCGCCACTCCCTATGGCGTTGTGGGCGCACTGATCTGCCTGGCGATCATGGGATCGCCGTTCGGCTTCATGGCGTTCCTGGGGATCGCGAGTCTCATCGGTGTGATCGTCAGCCATGTCATCGTGCTGTTCGATTTCATCGAAGAGATGCGCGAAAAAGGCGAACCGTTCGAGCAGGCCATTCGCGACGCGGGAATCGAACGCCTGCGGCCGGTGATCATCACCGTGGCGGCCACGATCCTGGCGCTGTTCCCGTTGGCGAGTCATGGCGGCCCGCTGTGGCAACCCTTGTGTTACGCGCAGATCGGCGGCCTGGCTGTGGCCACCTTCATCACCTTGTTGTTAGTGCCGGTGTTCTACAGCATCGCCGTGCTGGATCTCAAGATTGTGAAATGGACGAAACCAAGTCAAGAAGTTGAAGTGGCGGCGCTTCCATTCGCGGGAAACGAACCTGGCAAGAACGAAGAGGTTCCTGTTCACTGACGGCCTGAGGGAGAGGAAAGAATGAGCCTATTTCACGATTCGAACCCAGCAGCAATTTCAGCACTGGCGGCCATCTTTGGCTCGCTGGCCGGCGGGTTGGCGTCAAGTGTCAGCACTTGGATCTCGCAAAGGCATCAAGACCGGCGGGATCTCGTCGCCAGGAGAATCTCTCACCGCGAGCAGTTGTATTCAGAGTTCATTAGCGAAAGTGCGCGCGCTTTCGCCGATGCCCTAGAACACAATTTTCACGACCCTAGAACGCTGGTCCCGACCTATGCAGTTCTGAGCCGCATTCGTGTGAGTTCCTCGGCTGATGTGCTTCGAAGCGCTGAACAAATTGTTGATCGCATCATAACTACTTATTCGGAGCCAAATCTCACTCCCGAGGAGATTCCGTTGAAGGTTTCCGCTCACAACGACCCGCTACGCGAGTTCAGCGGTATCTGTCGACGTGAACTCGAATTACTTTGGAAAGGTTTATGACCGCAAAAACGCAGATTGTCATTTTGGGAGGCGGATTCGCCGGCGTCGAGACCGCGCGATATCTCGACCGTACGGCTGCAAAGCACGCCGATGTCGAGGTAACCCTTGTCAGCAGGGATAACTTCATTCTCTTTACTCCGATGCTGGACGAGGTAGTGGCCGGGGATCTCGAGCCGGCCCACATCTGCAATCCCCTTCGAAAACTGCTTCGGCATGTAACGGTTTTGAGCGCGGAAATCAAAGCGATCGACCTGGCGGCTCGGCAAGTGACCATCTCCTACGGCATCCGGGCGCTTACCCGAGAGTTGCCGTTTGATCACCTCGTTCTGGCGCTTGGGTCGGAGACGGACTATTTCGGAATTCCAGGCGTGGCCGAACATGCACTTGGCATCAAGACGCTTGGCGATGCGGTGATGCTGCGGGCCGGGGTGATTGCGATGCTGGAAGCCGCCAGTGTCGAGCCGGACCCTGATAGGCGGAAGCGGATGCTCACCTTCGTAGTCGCGGGTGGCGGTTTCGCCGGTGTCGAGACGGTGGGAGCTATCAATGATCTCGCCCGGGAGAGCCTCCCGAACTATGGCCGGGTTGATCCGCGCGAAGTTCGCGTGGTCTTGATCGGTGGAAAGGCGATCCTTCCTGAACTGGGCGAGGCGCTTGGCCTCTACGCGCACGAAAGGCTCCGGAGGCGTCACGTCGAGATCAAACTTGGTGTTAAAGTCAACGCCTATGCGGAGGGCGCCGTGCATTGTAGCGACGGGGAAGTGATCCCAGCCGAAATGTTGGTATGGGCTGCGGGTGTTTCTCCCAGTCTGATCCTGAACGACATTCCATGCGAACTTCAAAAGGGAAGAGTCGTCGTTAGTTCCACTCTGGAAGTGCCTGGGGCTCCTGGAGTATGGGCGGTGGGCGACTGTGCACTGATCATCGACCCGGCTTCAAAACTTCCTTACCCTCCGACCGCCCAACATGCCCTTCGCGAGGGGCGGCGTGCCGGTGAGAACATTTATGGGCGTTTACAGGGTAAAGAACTAAAGCTTTTCCGGTACAAGATGCTCGGACAGCTCGCGACTATTGGACGGCGCGCTGGTGTAGCCAAGATGTTCGGCCTCAAGTTTTCAGGAGCTCTGGGCTGGTTACTGTGGCGGACCGTCTACCTGATGAAGTTGCCGCGATTTGAGAAGAAGTTGCGTGTCGGGCTGCAGTGGGCTCTGGATGTAGTCTTTGCGCGCGACCTAGGCCAGTACCTCACCCCGCGCGACGTTGGGTCGCTGAATCGGCTGCTGGAAACAACCAGGCACGAGGATTCCGCCGCAACACGGCTCAACAATTTGCACGATGGACCAACACCAATTGCAAGAGACGTCTCCATAAAATGACTCCCGGATGGCTCGGACAAATGGAGAGGATTCTCGAGACGCTGAATCAGGGCGTGGTCCTCATCGACGACCAGGACGCGATGATCTTCGGGAATCAGGTATTTGAACAAATGCTCGGGCTGGATGTAGGCGAGTGGAAGCAAAAATCACCGCGCGAGTTGTATGACAACGCGGCGTTGCAGTTTCTCGAAGAGAAACGACAGTCAAGCCGCGACGCCGATCAATTCGAATTCTTTCTGCCCCGTCCAAACAGCGCGCCGATGCCGGTGGTGGTCACGACACGCCGAACCACTGCGCCCGACGGAACGCCGTACCACGTAATTACTCTCACCGACATCACGGAGCAGAAAACGCACGAGCAAGAGCTCCGCGAGGCTAACCGGCTCTTGGCCGAAAGCCAGCAGCAACTTCAAATGGAGTTGACTCTCGCGGCGCGCGTGCAGCGAACTCTAGTGCCGCAACCAATGGTTTGGGAAACGTTTGTGGTGGAGACGGCGTATGCGCCGGCGCATACCATTGGCGGCGACTTCGGGTTGGTTGCGCCAAGGGATCAGCATCTCAACCTGCTGGTGTGCGATGTTTCCGGACACGGCATCTCCGCGGCGCTGATTGCCAACAGAATCTACATGGAAACCGTGGCGCTGGTGGGCCAGGAGCGTCTCGACCAATTGCTTCGCAAGCTGAACCGAATGGTTCTCGACGGAATCCAACCCGAAGGCTTCTTTTTTACAATGGCCGTTGCACGCATCGATCGAAACCGGCGTTTGACTTACGCTGGCGCTGGTCATCCGCCGGCGATCCTAGTTACAACTGCGGGCGAGGTTCGGATGTTGGCGTCGCGCAGCGGAGCCCTGGGTTTGATGGACGATCCCATGGACGCCGACGCAACCGAGGAAGTGGAAATGTTGGCGGGAGACCGCCTCCTTCTCATGACCGATGGGTTGACGGAAGTATTCAACAATCGCCGGGAGATGCTGGGCGATGAGGGTCTGAACCGCATCGTGAAATCACACGTTCGCGCGCCCCTGGCCGAAATGAAGCAGGCGATCCTCGACGACGTTGCGGCATGGCGTCAAGGACCTGCGACTGACGACGTATCGATGGTGCTGGTGGAAGTCGGCTGACCGGAGCTGGAGCCGGTACATCACCAAATTCGATTCGCATCGCTCATACAACGTGACCGTGAGCTCCGCAGGTCGCGTCGGGAAACGCCCATTGATGATCGGTGGCATTCGCTAGATAGATCAAACCGCGTAGCGTTTGCAATTATCCCAAAGTGGTATGTCGATCAGTCCTGTGAACCGTCGACGGATCAGTAATCAAAAGCCTTCGGGTCGGTGGCCCACGAAATGACAATCTCGTGGACACCTTCCTGTGTGGTCCTGGATGCGGCATGTTTTACCGCCCATAGCCTCGACTTCTGTTGCGTTCTGCTTCCTTTGTTAGGCCTTGGCGTTCGAGAGCGATAGCAGCGTCGGCGATTGCTTTCTGATATCTACCGAGCCATCCATCCCAACCGTCGTCTTGAGGAACAATGCCACGCCGGATAAGACGTTGGGCGGTCTCGCGAAGGTGGAGCTTGTTGCGTAGGATCGACTCTGCATCGCCTAACTCGTGGATCTGCAGCGCCGGCCGACCATCCGTAAACAGCTTGCGAAGCCGAACGAACGAATTCGTGCGCAGGCCACCGCGATTCCGTGCGGCTTCCATTTCTGGCGTTTGGTAAACATAGTGGACTCGCGCGTCCGTTCCCTCCAGCATGAGGTAACTGCGTCCTGAGGACTCCTCCTCTCCATGCACCAAGATCCTGCCTTCCAAGGTCGTGAGCTGGCGAAAGTCAACCACCGCCAGCGGGAGCCGCTCATCGGACATCAACGCTCCGTGTGCCGCTAGTGTCTTTTGGTGGTCAGTACTGCGCTGCATGGCTCGCAGGACATTCTCGAAGTCCCGCCGTACCCGCCAGCTCTTCGGACCGCTGGGCTCGGCCAGCCCCATCGATTCAAGAACCATCAGCCGCTCTGCCGCACGCCGTTCCGTAAGCGACATCCCTGGACCCAGTCCGGCTCGGCTTGGGTCCTTCGTCACTGTGAAGAATGGGGAGGCCGGCTCTACGGCATTGTCGGCATCGCGCTGAATAGTTCGATCAAGCGATGTGTAGCGGTGCTGGTGGACTTCCCTTCGCTGCGCGTCGGCCGCGTCGAACTCTGTGCGATACCCAAGCTGGCGAGTGCATAGATTTTCCGCGACTTCGCGGATGCCTCCCCGGATGTAGTCCCGACTGAGACGAATCGGCCGTCCTTCGGCTCCGACACCTCGCAGCGCAATATGAACATGGGGGTGCTCGGTGTTGTAGTGCGCCACCGCGATCCATTCGAGCGGCATAGCGAGGTCCGTCTGCATCTCTGACATGAGATCGCGAGTCAATCGTTTCAGGTCCACTCGGTCGCCAAACTCGGGGGACACTATCAACTTCCACAACCGCTCATCGCTCGCTTTCTGCCAATCCTCGAGCCGCGTAGCGATGTCGATGCCTTCTTGGCTGGTACTAAACCCGACTGCTCTTGGATCACCCTCGTGAGTGGCACTCTCGCGGGCAACGTAGCGCCCATGGGCTCGCCACTGCCCTTTGCTGGTGTTCTTTGAATACAGGACCCGTACCGCACATCGCTGGGAGTAAGGGCGAGTGCGCGTCGTGCGCCGTGCCGAACCCAACCACGCGGCGCTTCCGTACGCCGCTCATGCGAGCGTGATGCATGATGATCTTGTACGCTGACGCGTAAACCCGGCGCTCGCCTCGTGCTGGCGGCTTTCGTGGTCGAAGCCGGAACTCCCGCTCTTTGTCTTTATTTTTCCCCACGGCTGATCAGCTCCTCCATCGCCACGAGCGAGTCACTGAGCATCGCGTGGCCCGCATTATTGAGGAGCCGGGCGTGGCGGTTTCGGGCTTCCGCAAGTGCTGGCTCCATGGCCGTCCCGCGCGGCTCGGGCACACAGGTCAGGAAGACCTTCGCCAGGCTGTCGACTAAAGCGAATAACGCCTGTTGGGCTCGCTCTATCGCGGCGGACATTCTGCCGCACTTCCAGGATGCTTGCGACAATCTGCTCCTCGGCGCGGCCGAGGCCTTCCCGGCCCTGACCCAGTTCCTTATTGATCGCTGCACGAAGAAAGGCGCTCGGACTGGAATAGCCTCCCAGCTTCGCAGCGGACGCAATTCGTTCATCTGTTGCTGAAGTCAGTCGGATGGTTCGTCTCGGCATCGGCTGTCCCTCCACCCTCAAAGGGGATGAAACGGGGCCTTTGGGACACCACTGGCACAAAAAAGGAGGGCGTCCGACGAGTGGCGGACGAAGACGTGGAGGTGGCTGACGAGTGAAGTGACTGTGAATCAGTAGTCTACAAATCAAAAACAACCAACTCGTCAGCCTTTATGTTCCACTACCCGTGTTTGTTGGTGGAAAGTGGTAGCTGGGGGTGGGGGCGGTGCCGCAATTGGGCACCTTTTGCCACCAAATGCCTCACGCGTGCCACCAGCCATCGGAAATGCCACATATTGCCACAATCTGCCGCCTTTTGCTTTTCTGTTAAACTCCTGTCCCAAACTCCCTCCGGCATTCCCGTAGTGGTAGGACCGCTAAACATCGACGGGCCGACAAATGACAGTGCGGACGGAAGGAAATGACTCGAATAGACGAAGCGGGAAATGGGTCACTCAAGCCCGAAACCGCCTCGCGGCGCGACGCGAGGAAAAGCCGCTTACTAAAGCGGGACAGATTCGAGCATTGTGGCCGGAGATTGAAGGAGCCCTGGCCGGTGGTCAGAGTCTGAAGAGTATTCGCGAATGGCTTGAGGAGGAAGGCGTAATAGTCACGCGTGCTACTTTGAGTTCCTATAAGAGGCGATTCCGCCGCAGAGAAGAGGCCGACCGCAAGACAGCGGCATTAGAAGCATTTCTCCGACAAACTGGCGCCGCTCTACAAACACCGGTGGCGCAAGAAGCATCACCCGAACCGCCACGCGTGGCCGACCAACCTATACGAGACCCTTTCGCCCAGGCGCGACGGGCACTTGAAAAGACCTTCGATATTCGGACCATCCACGGCGATGGCGATCCCACCGGCAGAAACCTAGTTTGACGGAGGATGACGACGTTTCTCCGGGCCACTGTGGCAGTTGCGCCGTCGGCTGCGTGTCCCGAATTAGCCCCACCGTTCCCTTAGAGTTGAGCGCCGCACCGGTGCCAGGACTCTTTATGAACGCGACGATCAATGCGCCACTCCGCTCTACTATCAACGAATTGCCGATCCGCGTGCGGGAGGCCGCAGTGTTCCTTGGCGTCAGCCCACAAACAGTGTATCTTTGGGTTGAGCGAAAGCAGATTCCCCATCTCCGCGTGATGGGCCGCAACATTCGATTCTTGAAATCGGAGTTAGAGCCCTTCCGCGCTCAATTCAAACAGGAGATTGGGAATGGCAAGACCGAGTAAGCATGACGGCGTACTTTACAAGAGAACTGGCAGCAAAATTTGGTGGATGCGGTACCGCGATCGTGATGGCAAACGGTACCTGGAATCCACCAACACCGAAGAATGGCAAGCAGCGCAGCAGAAACTGCGTGAACGTTTGCAAGCCAGAGACCAAAACACCCTGCAGACCATTCGCAGAGGTGAACAACTATTGTTCAATCGATGGGTGGATTTTTTTCTGGAGAACTACTCCCAGCCTCCTATTCGGGCGGCAATGACCCACCACGCAAATATCATGGCGCTGAAGCACTTGAAACCGGAATTCGGTGAGCAGAAGCTAGCCGAGATCAATGCCGATGACATTGAGCGGTATCTACGTTGGCGGCTCCGTCAGCGGAATCGGGTGCATACTTCGTCTGGTTACCGCGAGCTTGGAATCGTCAAACCGACAACCGTTCATCAAGAATTCCGAGTTCTGCGGCGCATCTTTAGCGTTGCCGTGAAGAAAAAGCTGTGCCCTGCAAATCCTTGTGCGGCGGTGGAGTTTCCGACGTCGCTCAAAGGCCTCTTTCGTCCGCACTACGTTACGTGGTCGGAGCAACTGCGTATTGAGGCGTTTGCACCAGCGTACCTGGCCAACGTGATTCGAATCATCACGGAAACTGGGTTGCGGGTGTACAAGGAGTTGACGCCGATGCGCAAGGACCAAGTAGACCTTGTCAACGCGGTGGTTTGGATTCCTGAATCGAAGACTCCGAACGGTGTGGCGGAAGTTCCTCTCACCGAGATCGCAGTGAAGGCCTTCCGCAGCCAGTTAGAGATCTCAGGAACGGGGCCATGGCTGTTTCCTTGTGACCGCAATCCGCTTGGCTACCAGCAGACCTTTAAGAACGTTTGGAAAACGACTCTGCGGCGAGCTGGTGTTCAGTACTTCCGGCTATACGATCTTCGTTCGACCTACGCTACCCGGCTGAGTGCCGGTGGCGTAGCGGATGAATGGGTCACGCAGCTTCTTCGTCAGGGGGACTCACAGGTGTTCAAGAAGTACTCTCAGATGAAACTCCAGATGAAGCGAGAAGCACTTCAGAAGATGAGCCGCCAGGCCAATGAACTTGGGAGGAGTTTTGATACAGCTCTGACGACGTAAGGGGTTTTGATACAGTTTTGATACAGTTTTGTGGCACAGATAACGGAATGAAGAAATCGATGAACGCTCAAGTGTTTTAGAATCAAGTAGGACACCCACCCGGGGACGTAGCTCAGATGGATAGAGCGGTCGCCTCCTAAGCGACAGGTCGGCAGTTCGAATCTGCCCGTCCCTACCAAAACTCAACTACGTCGCGATGTCGTGGGCTTTTTCGTCCCAGAAGACTGCCTTCTTCCGGAAGTACGATTCGTTTGCCATGTGGCAGGCGATGGCGGCGTGATTGCCGAATACCGCGTCTTCCACCGGCGGCTTGCGCGTGCGCACGGATTGGAAAAAATTGTGTAAATGCGGCTTGAGATCGTCCCAATCGTCGCCTCGGTAAAGTGTCTCGCTTCCGATCGGCTCCTGACCTGGCGTTACGTCGTGCTCTTCGTGCCATTGCTTGACGTATTCGTCGCGCATCTTTTGTGGATAGCTGGATGTGTAGTAGCTCGGCGACGTGTCGACGCCTCGCTGCCGGCTGTGGCGCAGTTCGAATTCGCCAGTGTCGAGAATTCCCTTGGGTCCGTAATAGCGCGCCGATTCCGGCGATTCTGTGCCGAGACCCAGCCGGACGTAAACCGGAACTCCGTGATAATCGAACAGGACAGTGTGGATGTCCGGCATGTTGCGGCCGTCCTTCCATCGGAAGATGCCGCCAATGGCGGTGGCCGAGCGCGGCGGCTCATTCCAGCCGAGGGTCACTTGCATCCCACTGATCAAGTGCACCATCAGATCGCCACCCACACCGGTGCCGTACTCTTTCCAGCAGCGCCAGCGTGCGAATCGCTCCGGATTGAATGGGATTTTTGGCGCATCATTCAACCACGTGTCCCAGTCGAGATTTTGCGGAGAGAGATCGGGTGGCGGCGGATACTCCCACGCTCCGGTGGGATCGTTACGGCCGAGCGTCAACTCCACATTTTCCACTTCGCCGATGGCGCCTTCGTGATACAGCTCGCGAGCTTTCGCACACAGCGCGGAGCTGACCCGCTGCGCTCCGATTTGCACGATGCGATTGTTCTTCTTCGCGGCGGCCACCATCTCGAAGCCCTCGGCGGCGGTGTGGGACATCGGCTTCTCGCAGTAAATATCTTTGCCGGCGTTGCAGGAGTCTACTACCACTCGCTTGTGCCAGAAGTCGGGAACGGCGGCGAGGATGCAGTCGATATCCTTGCGTTCCAGCAGTTCGTGATACCGGCGGGTTACGGGCAAGTTCGGATTCCCGGTGATTTCGCGGGCCAGTGTGTGGCGTCCATCGTAGAGATCGGCCGCGCCGACGCACTCCACATTCGGCAGCGTGAGCGCTGTGCCGAGCACGCCGGAGCCTTCCATGCCAATTCCGATGATGGCGAAGCGCAGCTTTTTTCCGGATGCTGCAGTGTCCTGGGCGGCGCCGAGGGGACGGGGATCCAGCAGAACAGCGCCGGCCGCGGCCGAGCTGGCCCGCAGAAATTGTCGTCGAGAGGAATTTGAGTTCATAACGTGGAACCTTCCTACTTACTTCTTTAGCCTACTTACTTCTTTAGCGGCTTGATGGCCACTTCTTTGAAGAAGACGATGTCATTGTCACTGTGGTTCTGCAATCCGACGTAGCCGAGAATTGGGCGGCGGCCGCGTTGCGGCTCATAATCCAGCTTCTTCGGCGGCACGGGGTCGCCCTCTTTGTAGTCGGTGACCTTTACGCCGTTCAAGGTGACGATGGTGCGCGGGCCGTCGAGCGTGATGTCCATGGTGTTCCATTCCGGCCCCGGTTTCCAGGCCTTGGCGAGAGGTTTGGTGAGCGAGTAGAGCATGCCGGTGGAGTGCGTGTCGTCTTCTTTATCCGCGCCGCGCTCCGGGTGGTTGTCGATCTGCACTTCGTAGCCGTAGTTCACCGGCATCCACTCTTCGCGCGGCTCCACGGGGATTCGGATGAAGACGCCCGAGTTGTCGTTCTCATCGCGCATACGGAACACCACGTGGAGAATGCAATTCTCGATGCGGACCGGCGGTCCAATAGAGCAGGCCCATGCCGCCGTGCGTATGAATCAGGCCATTTTCAACGGTCATGTTGCCGGGGCCGACGTGTTTCCAGCCGGTGAGGTCCTTGCCGTCGAAAATCTGACGCCATTGATTGGGGTCGCCGGTGCAGGCGTTCTTGTCTTGGGCGAACGCGCTGAGGCAAAGGAAGAGCGAAATGCAAATGGATCTTGGAATCATAATTTCGTCCAGCACTATGATGACATAGCTCGAACTAGCGTTCACACGAGTGTGAACGCGGCAAACTAAGAGTTCGCGCCACGCGGAATGTTGTAACATCGCGTTAGTCCATGCGCGCGTTTGTTACTGGAGCTACGGGGTTACTGGGCAGCAATTTGGTTCAGGCTTTGCTCGATCAGGGGCACGAGGTGCGGGGCCTGGTCCGATCGAAGGAAAAAGCCCAGCGCGTGTTTCCGAGCGCCAAAATAGAATTCGTTACCGGTGACATGAGCAACGTTTCGGGGTTTGCTCCGAGCCTGGCTGGATGCGATGTGCTGTTGCATACGGCCGCGTATTTCCGCGAGTATTATCAGCCTGGCGAGCACAAAACATCACTCGAGAAGATCAACGTGCAGGGTACGGTTGACCTGCTGATTGCCGCGGAAAAGCATGGTATCCAGAAGGCTATCCACATCAGCTCGGCGGGCGTGATCGGAAAGAAACTGGACGGCACTGCGAGCGACGAGAACACGCTGCCCGATGATCATGCGGCTTCTAACCTTTATTTCGCGAGCAAGATCGATGCGGAGCTCGCCATCAAGCGGTTTCTCAAGGAACGGAAGCTGCCGGTGGTGATGATTCTGCCATCGTGGATGTGGGGACCTGGCGATTCGGCGCCGACTGCGGCTGGAAAGCTGGTCATCGATTTTCTGAGCCAGAAGATACCGGGTGTAGTGGATGGTGGATGCTCGATAGTGGATGCGCGAGATGTGGCCACGGCAACGATCAATGCCGTGGAGCGCGGGAAATCCGGCGAGCGCTACATCGTGGGTGGACAATATTTCGATTTGGCGCAAGTTCTCACCACGCTCGAGCGAATCACCGGCGTGCCTGCCCCGACGCGCAAGATTCCATACGGACTGTCGCTGGCGGTAGGCGCCGCCTCGCAAACCTGGGCACGGATTACGAGTACTCCCGCGCTGATCACGATCGCGGGACTTCGAATTATGCACGCAAAGGTCGCGGTAGACTCAGCGAAGGCGATCCGCGAACTGGGCGCGAGCTTCCGGCCGTTTGACGACACGGTGCGGGACGAAGTGGCATGGTTCCGCGAGCATGGATTCATCACATAGACATTTATGAAGAAAGACGCAATTCTATCGGCGATCCTCGAGATCGGCATCGTTCCTGTAGTCCGCACCGAGACCGCGGAAGGAGCGATCAAAGCAATTGAGGCGATCCACCGCGGAGGAATCCGGGTGGCCGAAATCACCATGACAGTTCCGGGCGCGATACGGGCGCTGGAAAAAGTTGCCGACAAATTCGGCGATCAGATTGTGCTGGGCGCCGGGACCGTGCTGGATCCGGAGACTGCGCGGGCTTGCATGTTGGCGGGTGCGCAGTTCTTTGTCACGCCCAATTTGAACCTGGCGACCATCGAGATGTGCAAGCGCTATTCCAAGGTGATCACGCCGGGTGCGCTGACTCCCACTGAGGTGGTGAATGCCTGGCAGGCCGGCGCCGACGCGGTCAAAGTTTTCCCGTGCAGCGCTGTTGGCGGAGCGAAGTACATCAAAGCGCTGAAGGCGCCCTTTCCGCAAATCGAGATGATTCCAACCGGCGGCGTGAATCTGGAAACTGTCGGAGATTTTCTGCGTGCTGGGGCTTGCGCGGTGGCGGTGGGGGGAGAGTTGATTGATAGCGCCAACATTCGCGCCGGGAAGCATGATGTGTTTGAGGAGCGGGCTAGGCAGTTTCTGGAAGTGGTTCGAAGGACGCGGGAAGAGATGAGACATGGGTGAGTGCTAGAAAACCGGGGACACCATTGGATTCTGGTTTGCGGCGACGGTCTCTTGGCTTGCCCATGGTGTCCCCGGTTTTAGCGCTTAGGAAAAGAGGCGGTCGAAGATTTCTCGGGTGCGGTTTTGGATTTTGGACAGTTCGATTTTCAACTGTTGATGGTTGAGATGTTCCGGCGTCCAGCGATGCACCAGTTCTGTCAGCACTTCCAGTTGCGATTCGGAATTTGGCAGGCTGCCTTCGGGGTGTCCTGAGTAGACGCGCAACCCGTGATCCATGGCGCGATAAAACGTGGCGGCGTCGCGGAGAAACTCGGCGTCGGCTCGCTCCAGGTGGCCCATGGCTTCGATGATGTCGATGCGGGCGGGCGTGTTGAGCACCTTATAGAAAATCCCAGCCGCCTTGAGCCGGAGATACAGCAGCGAGAAGTCGATATCGTAGAAGCCGCCCAGTCCGGCCTTGAGCGGATGACCCGCACCTTGTTCTTTTTCGAGGCGCAGACGCATTTGCCGCAAATCTTTCTTCGAGCGGCCGCTTTGGCCGTATCTGCGCCAGTCCACTTTTTGCAGTTCGTTTAAGAACTTCGTAGCGCGCTCAGTGTCGCCGGAAATGGCGCGCGCCTTCATGTAGGAGATGCCCTCCCAGGCTTCCGCGTTCTTCGAGAAGTACTCTTTGTAAGAAGCTTCGGATTGCACCAGCGCGCCGGCGCTTCCGTTGGGGCGCAAGCGAGTATCCACGGAGAACATCAAGCCAGTGCCGGTGTAGGCAGTGATGAGGTCGATCATGCGGCCGGCCACACGGGTCCAGAACAGATCTTCGTCATGGTCTTCGTCAGGCAGGACGAAAACCAGATCGGCATCGGACGCCAGGTCGAATTCGCGCATGCCCAGGCGTCCCAGCGCGATCACCATTAGCTGATTGCGCACTGGATAACCTGGCGCGGACGGCGGATGCGAAGCCGCAACTTGATCCACCGCCATCCGATAGGTTGCGGCGATGGCGGCGTCGGCCAGATCGGAGGTGGATTCGAGCGTTTCGAATACCGGCAAGTGCAGGCACATGCTGGCGGACTGAATTCGAAACATCTCGCGGCGGAAGAATCGGCGGAGATCGGAAACATCGTCAAAATGTCCCGCGGCTTCGAGGAACGGGACGTCGGACGCCGCGCCCAATCCGGCGAGCTCATCCATTAATTCGGGACTGCGCATCAATTCTTCCGCGAAATAAGGGCTGTGCTCGAAAATATCCAGCGTGTAGCGCGCCACGGTGTCGTTGGAATCAAGCAGCGACAACCAGGTTGGGTTCGGGACCACCTTCTCCAGAAAATGTTCAAAGGCTCCGGCGCCGCGGCGCAGACCGGCCCGCGAAACACGCTCCGCAAGCTGCGGCGCACAGTCGTTGAGAAAGCGGACCAGGTTCGTAGTTGCCACTTCCACGGTCTCCGGCCGCTCCACTTCGGCGGGAGCCGGAGGCGCAAGGTTGTAATAACTGGGGCGCTGTGCGTGGATGACGCGATGATAGATTTCTTGTACCGCTTCCAGATGCGCGTTCAGCTCATGCAGCAGTTTCTCGCGCGACGGGGCGCTGCCGAGCTGAGCGCTGGGCATTCGCTGAGCCAGAAGATCGAGATCGCGTTCGCTCGATGGAAGCGTGTGAGTCTGGCGATCGTCGGCAAATTGGAGCCGGTGTTCCAGATTGCGTAGAAAACGGTAGGCGGAGACGAGCCGGCCGTATTCGGCGGCGGACAGCAGATCTTTATCATTGAGCCGGGCCAGCGCCAGCATGGTGCCGCCGTGCCGCACCCAGGGGGCGCGTCCGCCGTGCAGCCGCTGCAAACACTGCACCAGAAATTCGATATCGCGAATGCCGCCGGGCGCCAGCTTGACATCAAAAGCGGATTTGCCGAGACGACGCCGATTCAGCTTTTCGCTGATGCGCTCGCGCGTGGCGGAAACCGCTTCCACCGCCGAGAAATCGAGCGTGGTGGAATAGATCAGCGGTTCCACCGAATCCAGAAGCTGGCGGCCGGTTTCGGGATCGCCCGCGGCCACACGCGCTTTGATCAGCATCTGCAGTTCCCAATCGCGCGCGCGAACCTGATAATATTTTTTGGCGCCTTCCAGCGAGATGCAAACTTCGCCCAGACTGCCGTCGGGACGCAAGCGCAGATCCACGCGATAGCACATGCCTTCCGCGGTGTACGTGGAAAGCAGCTCGGTGTATTGGTTGGCGACTTTCTTATAGAACTCTTTGTTCGAAATCGGATTTTTGCCGTCGGTCTCGCCGTTCGCCGTGTATACGAACATCAGATCGATATCGGAGCTGTAATTGAGCTCCCGGCCGCCCAGCTTTCCGAGCGCGATCACCGACATGCCGCACTCGCGCGCCTGGCCATTCTCATCCAGGTAGCGAGGCACGCCGTGTTTTTCCACCAACTCCGCGCGGATGCGTTCGTAACTGACGTCCAGGATTGCGTCAGCCAGATCGGACAACTCTTCGGTTGTTTCCGAGAGCGCGCACATGCCCAAAATGTCGCGCAGCAAGATCCGCAAAATCTGCTGGCGCCGGAATAGCGCGAGCGACAAGGCTTCCGGCGTTCCCACCGGCTGGTGCGTGAGAAAAGCCAGCAAGCGCTTCTTGTGCTCGCTGTCCAGCAGGACACGGTCCATGTCGGCGAGCTGCTCCAGCCATTGCGGGTTCTGCAGAATTTCGTCGGAAAGGAATCGGCTATTCGAAAAAACGGCGATCAATTGCTGCAGGGATGTTTGCGATTGCACCAGCCTTTTGAAGGCGTCGGGATGTTGGTGTTTCAGGCCTACCAGATAGTGGACGGCAGCATCCGGATCGGCAGAGGAAGCGAGAAGCGATTCTATTTGGGTTGCAGTTGCGGAAGGAATGCCGCTGGCTAACGTCCCGATCTCGATTTGAGCACGCCGGGGCTGGCGGAACGCGATGGTCTCGAGCAAACTGGGCATGCTTTAGACGACGGAGTCTACTGATGTAATTATAACTTAGGTGTCGATTAACTCATCGGCTGATTTGCCGCTCGGGATTACAAAAGGGTTACGCTAGCTGCTCAATCAGCGCGATTGGATCGCCTGGGCGAAGCGTTCCGCCTCTGAGCACTCGGGCGTAAAATCCGCTGAGACCCCAGCGCGCACTCGCTGGATCACCGGCTTTCACCTGCGCATCGAATACAGCGCGCTGAATTCGAGGACCGTAAACGTTGAGCGTGGCGCAGGGGGCGCGCCGTTTGGTGATCTCGAAGGAGACTTCGCCTGCGCGGTACCGCTGGCCAATGCGGAATTGACGGCGATCCAGGCCGGCCGTAGTGAGATTTTCACCGAGCGCGCCGGGATAGAGCGCGAAACCCTGGGCGATTAATTCGTCGATGCCTTCGGACGTAATGATGAGCAGGGCTTGGTTCGGTCCGCCATGAATATCGGGATGCGACCAGCGATCGCCGCGGATGCCTTCGGGAGTTACGTAAGCTTCCGGAATCGAGCGCTTGGGGATGCCGCCGGGGGAGATGCTGATTTGGATGATGGTACCGTTCATCTGTTCCGACAGGTGTCGTGGTAGCGCTCCCTCGCGGTCGCGGTTCGGTTCCGAGCCGCGAGCGTAAGGCTCTGTGAAAACGCCAAAAAGGCACCGACTCCCTTACGGTCGCGGTTCGGTAACGTCCTCAAAATACGGATCCTCTTTCCGAGCCGCGACCGTGAGGGAGCCGGTGCCTTTTGGTCACAGCGTGTCGTCGGTTGGCTTCAACGCTGGAACCGGAGTATCGGGCTTGAGCGGGGGCTTTTGCTTGTGCCAATCCGTGGCGTGTTCGAAAGCGCTGGCTAGAGCCAATACGCGGGCTTCTGAGAAACGCGGGCCGGCGATCATCAGGCCCACCGGCAATCCCGCGGAGGTGAAACCACAGGGCACGGAGATGGCGGGAATACCGTACAAGTTGAATTGCCCGGTGTTTTCCAACTCCGGATTTCGGATCTTTTCGCTCTCTTCGCGCTTGATGGCGGCTTCGATGGTGCGCGGCGTGCGGCGGCGCGTGGGAAGAACCACCAGATCGAAATCGGTAAACGCATCGTCGATGGTGCGGCGCAGAAGTTCCAGTTTCCAGCGCGAGCGGATGTAGTCGGCCGCTTTGAGATTCGCTCCGCCTTGCAGCGCATGCCGCGTTGGGATTTGGTAGCGCCCGGGGCCGCGGGCAAACAGCTCCTCATGATACGCATAGCTTTCGCCCGCCAACACGATGTCGCGCGTAGAGGGAAGCACGACGTCCTTCGCGCCTTTGGTAAGCCTGGACAACACAAAGATAGCGTCATCCACCGCCTTCGCGACATCAGCGTCGAGAAGATCGAAGAACGGAGCGCGCGGAATACCCAGCCGCAGGCCAGAAATCGGCTGCTTCATGGCTTCCACGTAATCTTCCTTGGGATGCTCCACGCTCGCGATGTCCAGTTTGTCGTAGCCGGTGAGAGAGTTTAAGAGCAGCGCGGCATCCTGCACCGTGCGAGTGAGAGGACCGCAATGATCCAGCGAAACAGTGAGCGGGATGATTCCGCGGATGGAAACTAATCCATAGGTCGGTTTCAATCCCACGATTCCGCAAAATGACGCAGGCGTGCGGATGGAGCCTCCCGTATCGGTACCGAGAGCCCCGAAACAGAGGTCCGCCGCGACGGCCGCCGCTGAGCCGCCGGAGGATCCGCCGGAATTGCGATCGAGCGCCCAGGGATTGCGAACGGGACCGTAATAACTGGTGGCGGATGTCCCACCCATGGCGAATTCGTGCAGGTTGGTTTTGCCGATCAGGATTGCACCGGCGGCCTTCAGGCGTCGCGCTACTTCCGCGTCTTCGGTGGGAACGCGATCGTCATACACCGCGCTCGCGGCGGTGGTGCGGATGCCGGCGGTGTCGATGTTATCTTTGAGCGCGATTGGGATTCCGTGCAAGGGTCCCCGCAGTTTACCGGCAGCCTGTTCGCGATCGAGATCCCGCGCCTGCTGCAGCGATTGCTCCCGCAGCACCGTGATGAACGCGTTGAGCTTGGGATTATAAGTTTCAATCCGGGCCAGACACGCTTCGGCGAGCTGGGTGGGCGTGACGGTTCGCGAGCGGATACGGGCGGATGCTTCAGCGAGCGCCAGGCCGGCGAGGTCTTCTGAAGATTGGCCGCGCAGGGCGAGCGCGCCGATCACGCTGAGTCCAAAACTGCGGCGAGTGAGAGGCTGCATTGAGTAATAGCTTACTCTGAGCCGGGTGCCGGACGCGCATGCCGGAAGGCCCGGCGGAAATATGGAAGCCTGGCAAAAATGGTGACAGGCACGAACTTTCGCGGTCGCCACTCTCGTGGTTTCTTGCACTTTCGTGCGCGACAATTCGAGCCTGCCACCACACTTTCCGAACCGGCCAATTCTGCAGCAGGGTGCTAAAAGAGCCCGAAGCGTTTGTTCTGAATCACGCTTTTTCTGGCGGGATCCACGATATCGGCAATCACGCCTTGCTTGAAAAGATTCGCCATCAGCGGTTCGCCGCCGTTCCTGATTTTGAAATCCATTTCTTCCTGGTGCACCGGCAGGACGCTGAAGAAGTAAATGGGATCTGAATCCGGAACGTCCAGGCTGGCGAAATCCATGGGCAGCGAGATGGGCGGCGCTAACATCGCTCCACACAAGCGGGTGTTTTCCGCGTACGGTTTCGGAGGATCGAAATTGGGGACGGTATGGTACATCCAAAGCCAGGTGTCAAAAGCGTGCGGGAATCTTGCCAGCATCTGTAGCAATCGGATTGGCCAGTAGTTGCGCTCGTCGCTGAGATCCTGCGTGCGAAGGGGCCAGGCGGCAGGCAGGCACAGATACAACTCGGCATAGCGGCAATCTTCGCAACCCCGCGGGGCGTTCATCGGACGGTCGCTGAGACCGCTGGTTACCAGCACGTGGAAGGGACGTTTGGCCGACGGCAGGACCTGCAGAACATCCACGTGCACGAACTCCGACGCGGCTTCATGGAACACGTTCGACACCGGACCGACGTATTGTTCCACGTGCGTCGAGATGGATTCCAGGTTGCGGATTAGATCGTGGCGCAGGGAGTTCCCCATTCTATCGGGACATCGGCCATTTCCGGCTCCGGGATTAGCCGGGCGCGCCTAACCCGAACGGCGGGAATCCCGTCTAACTCGCATGACAAAGTGGAAAACCGCCTGCCGTTCGCTCATTCGCCGGCCAGCCTTTGCGGCCGCCACTGTCTTGATATTGGCGCTGGGGATTGGGGCGACAACCACGCTGTTTTCGTTGATTGATGCGGTTTTGTGGAAGCCGCTGCCTTATCCGGAGCCGGATCGCCTGGTTTCGGTGATGGAAGCAAATCCGGCGAAGAATCAAAACACCAGTTTGGTTGCTCCGGCGAGAATCGAGGATTGGAACCGGCTCAGCCAAAGCTTCCAAGGGATTTCAGGCGCTTACTCGGAGAACGTCACCGACACCAGCGGCAGTGAGCCGGAACGGTTGGCGGGCCGGCGCGTGGCTCCGCGATACTTCGCGGTTTTTGAGTCGCCTACGCGAGTGGGGCGGGTGTTCCAGCCGGAGGAAGAAAACTTCGGTGGACCGCTGGCGGCGGTGATCAGTTACCAGTTATGGCAGCGGCGCTACCACGGTGATGCTGGCGTCGTCGGCAAGCGGCTGGTGTTGAGCGGCAAAGGGCTACACGATTGTGGGCGTCATGCCGGATGGTTTCGCGTCGCCCGCGATTGATCTGTGGATGCCCGCCCAAATCAATCCCGGGTTGATGCAGGCACGCGAAGCCCGATTTTATTCAGGCGTGGGACGGATGAAGCGGGGCGTCGCTGTCGAGCAGGCTCAGACTGAACTCTCGCATGTGCAAAAAGAATTGGGACGGCAGTTTCCGGCTTCTGACAAAGGCTGGTCCGCGATCGTGCACGATTTGAAGGACGAGCGGGTGGGCGAACATCGGGCGTCCTTGTCCTTGATGTTCTGGGCAGTGGTCGCTGCTGCTCGCGATCGCGTGCGCGAACGCGGGCGGCCTGATGCTGGGGCAATTGCACCGGCGCGAGCGGGAACTCGCCATTCGAAGCTCGCTCGGAGCCACGCGCGGCCAATTGGTCGCTGTGATCTTGAGAGAAGTTTTGATTCTGGTGGCGGCGGGCGCAGCGCTGGGATTCGCTTTGTCGTGGTGGGGCATGAGCGCGGTCCGCGCCGCATTCCTGAGCATCCCGCGTGTGGATCAAGTCCGGTTGGATTGGCGGGCGTTACTCTTCACCGTGGGCGCCAGCGTCTTGGCTGCGACTGTATTTGGTCTGGCGCCTGCATTTGAAACATTGCGGACCGAATTGAGCGGACGGTTGTACCAGGCCACGCGCACGCAAGCCCGCGGACGCCGGCGTTTTGAGCAGGCGCTGGTAGCGGCGCAGTTCGCCGTCACACTGGTTCTCTTGTTGGGCACCGGCCTATTAGTGCGCAGCTATTCGAAGCTGAATCAAGTGGACCCGGGCTTCGATCCGAACCATGTGATCACGTTTCATGTGGGCGCCGAATGGTCTGAGGATCGGCCGGCGCTCGGGAAAATGCAGGCGCAGTTGCTGGATGAATTGGCGCGCTTGCCGGGCGTACAGGCTGTGGGGACCACAAATTTCCTGCCGGCAACCGGGGCCGGCTTGCGATTCGAGGCTATGATGGAAGGGTCGAGCGGCGATGTGGATAACGGAAAAACGCTGGTGGGGGAGCGCACGGTGGGCGGAGGCTATCTCGACGCGCTGCGAATGCCTCTGCTGCAGGGCGAAGCGTGCGGCACGCTCGAAACCAGCAACAAGGCGCCGGTAAGAGCCATTGTGAATCGCGCGTTTGTGGAAAAATACGCAAACGGAAATCCGGTGGTGGGCCGGCACATCAGCTTTGGCGGCTCGATGTTGAATGCGCCGCGCATTACCGGCGTGGTCGGGAACGCGAAGGAGGACGGGTTGGACGCGCCGCCTTATCCATATGTCTACTTGTGTTTACCAGGAGGGTCGTGGCCGGATCCGGATTATGTGGTGCGGACGGCGGGCGATCCGCGGCAGATTCTTTCGGCCATCCGGCAGGTGGTGCATAGCGCGGCGCCGAGTCGAGCGGTGTTCGGCGTGAAGACGGTAGAAGAATTGGTGGCGAGTTCCCTGGACACTCCTCGAATGAGCGCGCAAGTATTGGCTTTGTTCGCAGCGACGGCCTTGACGCTGGCCGCCGTGGGTCTTTATAGCTTGGTGATGCTGGCGGTGACGGCGCAGACGAAAGAGATCGGTCTGCGCGTGGCGCTGGGTGCGAATCCCGGCAGGATTGTAGCGGGCGTGATCCTCACCGCGGTGCGTCCGGTAATTATCGGGCTCGGAGCGGGCGCTGTGCTGGCGGCGGTAGCGTTGAACACCAAGGCGCTGCAATCGTTGCTGTTCGGGGTTCGCGTGACTGACGGTGTGACGTTGGGTTCCGTGGTTGCGACGCTGGCGTTGGTCGCTCTTGTTGCGGCGTTGGCGCCGGCGCGGCGGGCAGCGTCGATCGATCCGATTCAGGCGCTGCGGGAAGAGTGAGAGCGCGGGGCTGGGGGCTGGGGACTCGGGGCTCGGCTAGGGGCTATTGTCTGCTACCAACTTGTCCACGCGGCGCAGCGTTGGGAAAAACCACGACCATAGCAGCACTATGGCGATGGTTCCCACGCCGCCTAGAACTACGGCCGGCACGGTGCCGAACCATTGCGCGGTGAGTCCGGATTCGAATTGGCCGATTTCGTTGGACGCGCCGATGAACAATCCGTTCACGGCGCTGACGCGTCCGCGCATTTCATCCGGCGTTCCAAGTTGTACCAAAGTGCTTCGGATAATGACGCTCACCATATCCGACGCACCGACCAGAACCAGGGCCACAATGGACAGGGCCAGGCTTCTGGACAATCCGAAGGCGATGGTAAAAACGCCGAAGCTGAATACGCAACAGAACAGGGCGATGCCGGCATTGCGCCGCAGCGGCCAGCGTACCAAAACAATCGCCATCAACACCGCTCCCGCACTGGGCGCGCCGCGCAGAATGCCGAGTCCATAGGCGCCAGTGTGGAGAATCTCGCGCGCATACACGGGCAGCAGCGCCACCGCGCCCCCGAGCAAAACCGCGAACAGGTCGAGCGAAATACTTCCGAGGATCAGTTTATTCCGCCAGATATAGTGGATGCCTTCCAGAATCACGGCGACGGATGGTACCTGGCGTGGACGCGTGGACGCCTGCAAACGGACGGCTCCCATGAACGTCAGCGCGCCGATGCAAGCAGCGGCAGAGCAGCAATACACCGGGATGGGACTGCCCGCGAAGCCATAGATGGCGCCTCCCAGCGTGGGTCCGAGAACCATCGCGGCTTGGAAAATGGAGGATCCCCAGGTGACGGCGTTTGGAAACACTTCCGCCGGGACCAGCAAAGGCATGAACGCCTGGCTGGCGGGTCCGTTGAATGCGCGGACAACTCCGTTGAATAGCAGCACGGCGTAAATCGGCCAGACCGCGGATAGTCCATGCAGGGTCAGGAACAACAGCAGCAACGAGCATAATCCGAAACCGCCGTAGCAGATTTGCAGGATGCGCTGGCGCGGAAAGTGGTCCGCGGTATGGCCGGCGATCAGGAACAGGAGAATTCCGGGAGAAAATTGCGCCAGGCCAACCAGGCCGAGATCCAGCGGACGATGCGTGAGCGAATAGATTTGCCAGCCCACCGCGACAGCCTGCATTTCCGCAGCGGACGTGATGAGCACGCGGGCGCTCATGAAGTTGCGAAAGTTCGGATAGCGGAAAGCTTCGGGGGCGGGAGCGGCCAAATGTCAGGTTGGCATATTTCTAGCTGTGCTTGTAGACATACATGGCGACGCCCAGTGCATCGTTCATTTTCACGTGTGCGCCTGCCGCGTTGTGGCATTGCACACAGGCTTCGTTCGAGGCGCGCAGGGGACGGAGCGCAACGGTCCAGCCCGATTTTTGAATTTCGTAGCCTTGGTCTTTTGAGAAAGCTGCGCGGCTTTCTTCCAATAGCGTTTCTGGACGTGGCAGCTCTTCCGGGTTCAGCCGCGTAATGAAGGCCGGTCCCTGGACGGTGTACCGGTAAGGTTGCAGCAAGGAATTCGGCGCGGGCGCGCTGAGGACATTGCGACCAGCCAGGTAGAGAGCCACTTGGTAGCCGTCTTGACCGAGTTGATTCACTACAGCTTGTTCAGCGGCGTTTTCGGGACGGAATTGCCGGACTCCGTGAAACTGATTGGGTAAGATTCGATTCATGCCGAAGGTGGTTCTGCCGAGAAATCGGCGCTGGATGCAATCGTTGAGCTGGTTGAGTTCGTTGGGTTCCGGAGTGGTTACCGGTAAGGTGAGGTGAGCTGCCAGGGCGGTCAAGATAAGAGCGCGCATACCTGGGTATGCCGCGCGCGGAATTATCCTTTCACCAGCCGATTGACTAAATGTCGTAGTAAAGCGCGAACTCGTACGGGTGCGGGCGCAGGCGGACCGCGTCGGCTTCGTTGCGGCGCTTGTAGTTGATGAAGGTCTCGATCAGCTCTTCGGTGAATACGTCGCCCTTTAGCATGAACGTGTGGTCGTCCTCCATGCAGCCCAGCGCCTCTTCGAGCGAGGCCGGCATCGACGGGACCTTCTTCATCTCTTCGGGCGAAAGATCGTAAATGTCTTTGTCTAATGGTTCACCGGGTTCGATTTTGTTGAGAATACCGTCGAGACCTGCCATCATCATCGCCGCGAAGGCCAGGTATGGATTGGCGGCGGGATCCGGCGGCCGGAACTCCACGCGTTTCGCTTTAGGACTGGCGGAATACATCGGAATTCGCACCGCGGCGGATCGATTGCGGCGCGAGTATGCCAGATTCACCGGCGCTTCATAGCCCGGTACCAGCCGCTTATAACTGTTCGTAGTTGGCGCGATGATGGCAGAAAGTGCGCGGGCGTGCTTCAACAATCCGCCGATGTACCAGAGCGCCATCTGGCTGAGCCCCGCGTACATGTCGCCGGCGAAGAGCGGTTTCCCGTCTTTCCACAAACTTTGGTGCGTGTGCATGCCGCTGCCGTTGTCTCCGTAGAGCGGTTTTGGCATGAACGTAACCGTCTTGCCGTATTGATAGCCGACATTGCGAATGATGTATTTGTACAGCATCATGTTGTCGGCGGATTTCACCAGCGTGTCGAAGCGCTGATCGATTTCGCACTGGCCGCCCGTGGCCACTTCATGATGGTGGCACTCGATGTGGAGGCCGCAGCGGATCATGGTCTCCACCATTTCGGCGCGCAGATCCTGATAATGATCCGTGGGCGGAACCGGGAAATAGCCTTCCTTGTAGCGCGGCCGGTAGCCGAGATTGTTTTCCGCGCGGCCGGAATTCCAGCGGCCCTCTTCGGCGTCGATGAAATAGTAGCCGGAGTGTTGATTCTGATCGAAGCGGACGTTGTCGAAAATGAAAAACTCGGCTTCGGCGCCGAAAAACGCAGTATCGGCGAGGCCGCTGTTCTTCAAATACAACTCGGCTTTGCGGGCGATCCAGCGCGGATCGCGCTCATAATGCTGGCGCGTGATGGGATCGATGACATCGCTGGTCATCACCAAAGTTCGAATTTCGCCAAACGGATCGATATGCGCGGTGGAAGGGTCGGGAATGAGCAGCATGTCGCTCTCATTGATGGCGGCCCAACCGCGGATGCTGGAACCATCGATCCCGAAGCCCGCCTCGAAGGAATCCTCATCGAGCTGGCTAATGGGATAGGAAACATGCTGGGACAAGCCGGGCAAATCCGTAAATCGCAAGTCGAATTGACGGACTTCTTTTTCTTTGGCGAATGCCAGAACCTCTTTTGGATTCATGTCTGGGCCAGCATATCATGTGGCCGGTAGCGGCTGGTGGCTGGTGCTAGAGCCTCGTGCCGGAAACGATGGATGCGGTGAAGCCGAAGTGGAATGTTCCTTCGTCGTTGGCGTTGGCTAGGTGGGTCCACCAAAGGTCGGCTTCTTTTTCCGATAGCGTGCCGGCGGAGACTGCGCTCGAGATGTGGCCGCCGAGCAGCAGTTGCAGAAACTCGTAGGTCATCACGCGCTATGCGAAAAGAGACGGCGACGTCCGTCATTCCGGCTTCGCGAAACATGCGTGGCAGGCGGCGTCCGATCCAGCCGTTCTTCATGCTGTCCGAAAATGACAGAACGATTTTGCGCGTGGTCTCCTTGTAAGGCGAGTCGCAGAACTGGGTATCCCAGTCCATGTCAAGGACCGCCATTCTGCCGCCTGGGCGAAGCACGCGCGTCATTTCCGAGATGGCTTTTTCAGGATTGGGAACATGCATCAGCATGCGCTCGGTTCGAACCGCATCGAACGTCTGATCAGGAAAACGCAAGGCTTGCGCGTCGCCGATTTCGAAGGTGACGGGCAGGTTTCGAATCGCGGAACGGCGAACTGCTTCGGCGATGAGTAATTCACTGAAGTCCACTCCAGTGACGTGTCCCGTGGGGCCGACTCTTGTGGCGAGATCGAACGCGTCGGTTCCCATGCCGCATCCCAGGTCCAGCGCTTGCATGCCTGGTTGTAACCGCAGAGCGTCGAGAATGGCGTGTTTCCATTCCACCACCGCCGGAAGTTTGTTCGCCTCGTCGAGGAAATGGAGAAAGAAACCTGGATCGGATGTGTGGTCGACCGTGGTGAAATGCGTCACATCGAGGTTCGGCATGTTCTGTAGAGTGTAGCCGATTCAGGGTGTTCAGGGCCGATACCGTATTTCCCGGAAGCGGACAGCGGGTCTCGATTCCACGCGCCATCATAAGGACTTGCCGTGGCAGGCGAGTTGCCTGTACGAGAAGACCATGCGGAGCATTGTTCAAGACTTTCGATTTGCCCTGCGCCTGTGGCGCCAGCGGCCCGGATTCACCGCGGTAGCGCTGCTGTCGCTCGCATTGGGGATCGGCGCCAATACTTCGATCTTCAGCATGATGGACGCGCTGATGCTGCGCAGCCTGCCGGTGAAAAGTCCGGAGCAGTTGATGCTGTTCGGGTCCGGGAAGCAGTCTGGCATGATGGATGGCTTTCCTGCACGCGGCGCAGACCTGTTCTCCGTGCCGTTTCTTGAAACTGTGCGGGGGAAGAACGATGTCTTCTCAGATGTCGCGGCGGTTGAGAGCATGATTGCGGATGTGCATGCGCGATTTGCCGGGCCGGCTTCCGATCTGGAGCCGCTGCATATTCGCCTGGTGTCCGGCAATTACTTCACGCTACTCGGCGTCGGTCCAACCGTGGGACGCGTGCTCACACAGGATGACGATCAGAAACCTGGCGCGAATCCGGTAGCCGTGATGAGCCATCGGTTCTTCGAACGGCGCTTTCCGAAAGATTCGGGCGTGGTCGGCCGAACTCTGACATTCAATAGCACCGCCTTTACCATCATCGGCGTGGCGGCCAACGAATTTTCGGGAACCGTGGTGGATGAGTCGCCGGATTTCTGGATTCCATTGTCCATGCAAGCCCAAGTGCAGCCCTGGTTCCAGGGTGCGCGCGATCCGCTGCTGCAATCCTTGTGGCTGACGGGGCGCCTGAAGGCCGGAATGGACTCTCGAACCGCCGAGGCGAATATGAATGTCGCGTTTCAACAATGGATGCACCAGGTGGCAGGGACCTCGCCATCCAGGGAAATGGTGGAAAACATGAAGAAGGCTCGCATTGAGCTGCACAAAGCAGCCACCGGGATCTCGGACCTGCGGAGGCAGTTTTCGGAGCCGCTCAAGATCCTGATGGTGCTGGTGGGTTTGGTGCTCCTCATTGCGTGCGTGAATATCGCGAATCTGCTGCTGGCGCAGTCTACCGGCAGGCAGCGCGAGATTGCAGTGCGGGTGGCGTTGGGTGCAAGCCGGCCCAAGCTGACCGGCCAGTTCCTTTCCGAAAGCCTGATGCTTTCGTTGATGGGCGGAGCGCTCGGTGTGCTGATTGCATGGTGGGGCGGCCAGTTATTGTTGACGCTGGTGCAAGCCGATCCGGATCATCCTTTGCCCATTCAAGTGGGGCCGAACGCGCGTCTTCTGCTCTTCACATTTACACTGTCGCTCGTAACCGGAATCGTATTTGGCCTTGCGCCTGCCCTACGGATGACGCATGTCGATTTGGCGCCGTCCCTTCGCGAAGGCAAGGGAACGGCACGATCGGGCTCGCACCGCCGTGTGGGACAGTTTTTAGTGGCCGGCCAAGTGGCGCTGGCGCTGTTCCTGATGATAGGCGCGGGATTGTTCGTACGTACCTTGCAGAAGCTGGAACAATCCGGCGCTGGATTCGATGCCTCCAGTGCGGTTCTATTGCACCTGGATAGCGACGCGAGCAATTTCAAGGGTCCGGCCGTAACGGCCATGCACCACAGGCTCGAAGAGCGTATACGAGGCTTGCCGGGCGTTCAGGCTGCCAGTTTTTCCATGTTGAACTTCAACGAAGGCCGTTGGATGGTGCGGCTGTGGGCGGAGGGAGCGCCGCACGCTGCCTCAGCGGCTAAACCAATCGACGGAAATCAGGTGGGCGCTGAATATCTGCGCGCATTGGGGATGCCGGTGGTGATGGGTCGCGACTTTGGGCCGCAGGATACTCCGCAGTCGCCGACCGCGATTGTAGTGAATGAAACATTGGCGCGCGCTCTCTATCCGGGGGTGTCACCCATCGGACGTCATGTGGCAATGGAAGGCGAGAAGAGGCCAGATCTCGAAATCGTGGGGGTAGTGAAAGACGCCAAGTACGGGAGCCTGCGCGAGAAGCCCAGAGGGATGTTCTTCGTCGATTTGGACCAGAACAAGATTCCCGACACATTTAGCGATCTGGTGGTGCGCGTCGGCGGAAAGCCCGAAGCGCTGATGTCGCAGATTCGAGCGGCGGTCCACGAAGTAGATCCGAACCTTGCCGTGTGGGATGTAATGACACTGCGCGATGCGGTGGAGCGGTCGCTCGGTCAGGAAAAACTGCTGGCCAAGCTCGCGAGCTTCTTCGGCGCGCTGGCGCTGCTGCTGTCGGCTATCGGGCTGTATGGCGTGATGGCGTATTCGGTGGCGCGGCGAACCAACGAAATCGGAATTCGGATGGCGCTGGGCGCGCAGCCAGGCGCGGTGCTGGGAATGGTGCTGCGCGAATCCGTGTTCGTGGTTGGATTGGGACTGCTGGCCGGCATTCCAGCGGCGCTCGCGTGCGGGCGTTATGTAGCGAGCCAACTTTATGGGCTGGCGCCGAACGATCCGGTTACGATCGTGGGTGCGGCTGTGTTGCTGATCGCCGTAGCGTTGCTGGCGAGTTATCTGCCGGCGCGGCGGGCGGCGATGCTGGATCCATTAACGGCGCTGCGCGAGGAGTGAACAATACAGCACCGGCTCCCTTACGGTCGCGGTTCGGTAACACTCTCTTTGCGAGCCGCGAGCGTAAGCGAGGTGTATTCTGGATGGGTGCCGGAAGAGCCTGAAATCACAGTGCTGCTCCGCAAGATGCGCGAAGGGGATCCATCCGCGCCCGCCCAGCTTTTGCCTCTCCTCTACAACGAACTGAGAGCTGCTGCCGCGCGTTGTTTGCGCCGGGGGCGGCCCGGCCACACCTTACAACCCACCGCCCTGGTCAACGAAACCTATTTGCGGATGTTCGGCCATTCTAACCCCAGTGCGGCCGACAAGGCACATTTCCTGGCGATGGCTTCGCAAGTAATGCGAAGCATCCTGGTGGACTACGCGCGCGCCCGCAGCACGGAAAAACGAGGCGGCAGGGTGATCCGGGTGGAGGGAGTGGAGAACCTGGATGTATCCATCAAAAAGGCAGATCCCTTGAAGGTGCTCGAGCTTGACCTCGCCATGGATGCTTTGGCGCAGGAAAGCCCCCATCTGGCGCGTGTACTGGAACTGCGCTACTTCGGCGGGCTGACGGCCGAAGAGACGGCGGAAGTGACCGGGCGCACGGTGCATTCCGTACGCCACGATTTGCGTTTCGCGTATGCCTGGCTACGGCGAAGACTTGCCGGCGAAGCGCGGATTAGCTCTTCCGTTTCCACAGAAAGATAGCAGCTCCCGCCAATCCGCTGATCCAAACCGTTGTCGGTTCGGGAACCGCGGATGGCGTGTTCGGATTCGTCGGAACATCGAAAGACAGATTGTCGTAAGCCACCGTGCCGCTGGTGGAATGCAGCCGGAACTCGTGAATTCCAGAAGCCGACAAGGCATAGGTGCCACCGGGAGTATCCGGATCCGTGCCTGAGGCCACCAGGTTTCCATTCACGTCATAGGCTGAGAAAACGACATTGCCGGGGATGGATATCTCGTCGCCCTGAATGGAGATGGAGTCCGTAACGGCCGGTGTCAGGGTTCCCGGAACCACCAGAAAAATATCGAGGTCCAAGGTATAGTCGAGGTTTCCGCTGGTGTCTACCGTACCGATCCCGTTGGTTCCGCTGACGGCGTGGCCGGAACCCAAATCAATCAGGGCGGCGTACGGCGAACCGCCAACAGTAGTAAAGATAACCCCTAAATTCTCAAATTGATTCGTCAGATCGGCATTCGCGCTGACAGCAGTTCCAGCGATGTAGCTTCCGTTCGGCACCAGACCGGCCGGCGGGGTTTCGAAATCGATCACGCTCGCCCGAATAGCCCCAGCCATGGCCAGTAGTATGCACATCGAGCCAAAACACACCTTTTGCATATGATTTCTCCTTGCAGCTAGCTTCCAGCCATGCTGCTATCCCGTATATCGAGATCGGAGGCGAAACTTAGCCGGATCGGAGTCTCTTTTCTGCACCAATCGGTCCTAGTACTAGTGGGACGCGAGCAGGGAAGGATAGCGGATTGCAGGCCGACGCGCAATCGGACATACTGCTAAATGTCCGGGCCATTGGGCCACGAGAAAACATGCTGCCGGATGGAATCATGGCCGTATTTCATGACGTGTCGGATCTTCCTCCGGCCGGCCGGCGCGAGTATTACGCGGCGCGCAAAACTCCCGCCGGCATCCGCGATGAAGTAGAGTCGCTTTTACGATTCGATGAGAAATCCACCGGCCAGCCGAATCCCGAATCGTGGACGGCGATTGTAGCGGAGACGGCTGAGGAGTTAAGTCCGAACCGCGTCATGGATGCCACCGCCACCGTATTCGGAACGTATCGAGTGATTCGGCTCTTAGGCTCCGGGGGCATGGGCAGTGTGTACCTGGCGGAACGCACGGATGGGGAACTGGATCTCCGCGTCGCCATAAAAGTGGCCCACGCCGGCGCCAATTTCGCCGTCTTTCAGGAGCGCTTTCTGGCCGAGCGTCGAATCCTCGCCTCGCTCAACCATCCGGGGATCGCGCACTTGCTGGATGCCGGACGCTCCGCTGACGGCCAGCCGTATCTGGTGATGGAGTACATCAAGGGCTCGCCGATAGACGAATATTGCTCGAAACTGCCGCTGCGAAAGCTGCTCAAGTTATTCCTCAGCGTCTGCGAGGCCATATCCTACGCGCATCGCAATCTGATTATTCATCGCGACCTGAAGCCTTCCAATATCCTGATCGACTCCACGGGTCAGCCCAAATTGCTGGATTTTGGCATCGCAAGAATATTGGATACCACGGAGACCGGCCGCACGCAGGTCCGCGTGCTGACCCCGGAATACGCCAGTCCCGAGCAAATGGAAGGCGAGGCGCACAGCACAGCAACCGACGTCTTTTCGTTGGGAGCCGTGCTTCACAAGCTGCTCACGGGAACGGCTCCGGCGTCGCGTATCCCGCGCGAAGTGGAATGCATCGTGCTGCGCGCGATGCGGCGCGAACCGGAGGAGCGTTACCCGACAGTGGACGCACTGGCCGGAGATATTTGCGCGGTTCTTGAGGATCGGCCGGTAAGCGTCCGGTCCGGTGAGGTGTGGTACCGGACGCGCAAATTCCTGCGCCGCCACTGGATGCCCGTTGCTGCCGCCGCAGTGACCATTGCGGGCCTTTCCGCCGGACTGTACGTCGCCAATCGAGAGCGCGTTATCGCGCTCGAACGGTTTTCACAAGTTCGCGATCTCGCCAATCATGTCTTCCAATTGGATGAGGAGATTCGAAACTTGCCGGGCGCCACCAAGGGACGGCACGCACTGGTCAGCATGTCCTTGAACTATCTGGCGCGTCTGGGACAACAAGCGGGAATGGACCACGATCTGGCTCTGGAAATTGGCTCCGCATATCAGGCCGTAGCCAAAATCCAGGGCGTGCCCGGCAGCAGTAACCTGGGCGAACTGGCGGCGGCCGAAGATAGCTTGCAAAAGGCCGACGGGATCATGTCGACTTTGCTTTCCGCAACGCCGCATGATCGGCGGGTGCTGATGCTATCCGCCGAAATCGATCACGATCGAATGATCGTCGCGAATACCCTGGGCCGCAACGCGCAATGCGCCGATTTCGCGCAACGGGCCGCCGCCCGTCTAGACACGCTGCTGGCTTTAGGGAATCCGAGCAAATCGGAAGCGGGGGATGCGGCCCGGTTGTTCTGCGACATCGCCCTGGCGAATTCGAATCTGCATCACAGTAGCGAGGCGATTCGTTTCGGGCGGCGTAGCGTGGAGTTGGCCAAGCAAGCCGGCGATCCGCATTACGTGGCGGGAGGGTTGAGCGTGCTTTCAAATATCCTTCGCCAGCGCGGCGATTTGGAAGCGGCGCTGCAGGCAGCCACGGAAGCTCGCGCGGTGCTGGAGAAGTTGCCGGAGGACTACGGCCGAACCACGAATCTGATTGTCGCGGCTTGGCGTCAGGGGCGCATCCTGGGCGAGGACCGCGAAATCAACCTGAACCGTCCGCAAGAGGCCGAAGCAGCGCTTCAGTTCGCTTATGACCTGGCGGACCGCTTGGCCAGCCGCGACGCGGCCGATTATACCAGCCGCGCCCGCCTGGTGGCTGCCGCGCGGGATCTGGGCAATATCGTGCGGCATCACGATCCGGAACGCGCCTTGGCCATCTACGAGGCGGGCCTGCGCCGGAACGCCGAGATCCACAATGCGGAATCCATCCGCGACCGCGCGCGTTTGCTGGTGGAGTCTTCCTACCCACTGCGCGCTTTGCATCGTGAGCGCGAAGCCAAACAGCGTATCGATACCGCGATCGAACTTTTGCGAGGCGCCAAGCTATGGCCGGCCGAAACCATTCGCGGCGGAAGCGAAGCGGAGTTTGTCCTGAGCGCCCTCGGAGACTACTATGCCGGCCTGGGCGCAACCAAGGACGCTGCGCGCGCGTATCAGGAATTGTTCGACAAGCTGAGGGCCTACAAGCCGTCGCCGGAAACCGATTTGCGCGATGCGAATGATTTTTCGTTCGTGGAGCAGCGGCTGGCGGAGCTGGATCGAGCGTCCGGCCGGGTCGAAGAAGCAGACGCGCTGGAGCGCACGCGTCGGAACTTGTGGGAACACTGGGATGCTCAACTCCCTGGGAATGCTTTTGTGCAGCGCCAACTGGCCTCGGCGCTTGTGGATCAAAAAGTGCGTTAGCGTCAAGCCCACAGGGTTGGCAGGCGGAGCAGGCGCTTTCGCCAAATGTCACTTAGTTTTCCCGAAATCGGTGAGCAATGTAGGGCGGACCCCCTGGTCCGCAGCCGACGCCCTCGTCGGCTGGTCCATCGCATGAGCGTGATTTCGTTGGTGAAAGAGCGGGTCCAGGGGGACCCGCGCGGACCCGGGGGTCCGCCCCACTTCTAATCCATAAATCCCAGCACCGAGAAAACTAGTTGGCATTGGGCGCTTTCGCCTGCTAACCGTTTTCATTCAGCGGCGCGGCGCGAGAAGTGAGGCGCGCTCGGCTTTCGCTTGTTTGAGAACCGGGATATCCGGGTCTGCGTCCTTCCAGAGGGCGAGGAAATCCTGGTAGGATTTCTTCGCCTTCGTTTTGTCTCCGGTTAACGAGAGCGCGCGGCCTAGTTGCAGACGCGCGAGCGCGCCGATGGGATCCATGAGGACGATTCCGGGATGATCGATAATTTTCTGGAATTCCCGCGCGGCCTCGGCGCCTTGGCGTGCGGCCAGGTAAGCCTGGCCACGTATGTAAACCGGATAAAGCGCCCCGAAGAAACCATGGATGCTGCTGCGCGTCTCGCTGAGGTCATGCGGAGCGGCCTTTTGTAGCTGTTCAAGGGCATTGGACGGCTGCGCGCGGTTCAAAGCCAGCTGCGCGCGAAGCGTGGGAATATAGCTGAATCTTACCGAAGTGTCTTGCGGGAAGCGCCTCTCCAGATCATCGGTAAGCGTTCGAGACTGCACCGAATCCCCCGCGAGCGCCAGCGCCAGGGCCGCTCCGTACTCCACGCCCCGGTCATTTGAAAGCTGGAGTGCTTCGAGTGCGTTCCGCTTCGCGGGAATCTTGTTCCCGAAAAAGCCTTCCCGCACCGCCGCACCAGCTTCGAACAGAGCCGCCCTTTCCGCCTGACCACTCTGCTGAGCCAAGTCCACCGCGTGGCGCGACATTCTCCCTGCGCTTTGCAAATGACCGGAATATGCCAAAGCACCAGCCTGCTCGGCCGAGATCTCGTCTTCCACTCCGGTTTCTCCGGTAGCCCGAGCCACTTCCCGCTCCATTCCGGCCTGATCGCGCTTCAAAAAAGCGATTTCGTACCGCGCGAACACAAGGTTCGGGATTTCCAGCTTGCGTTGCGAAGCTCGCTGAAGCGTCGCCTCGGCTTCCGTAATCCGTCCCAGGTCCAGATATCTCTTGGCAACCAGACTGTATGAGACGGCAAAGTCCGGATCGAGCTCGATGGCTTTCTTGCCTTCTTCAACCGCTTGTTCGTATTTTCCGAGAACAGGGTAGATGATGCCGGCCAGCATGTCGTGGGGGTCCGCCTCACGCGGATACGTCTGCGCCCACAATTCACCAGTCTCGCGCGCCTTTTCCAGATTTTCGGTCACCTGCGTATCGTAGGCGGCGGCGATCCAGAACCTCTCGCGGTCACTGGCTCGATCCCGCAATTGATAGGCTTTGCTGGTACTCTCCGCCGACAACGCGGCCTCGCCTAAATCGCCGTACATGCGCCCCAGCCACGCGTATGCCATCGCGAATTTCGGATCCATTTCAGTAACGCGTTTGAAGAGTGGCAGAGCGGCGGCAAAACCTTTTGACGAGACCGCCCTCCAGGCCGTGCTGTAGACTTTCAAAGCGTCGAGTGAAGGTGTGGTTGCCTCAGGCAGCGGAGTGTCGTGTTTTTCGATGGTGGCGAGCGATTCGCCCACGCGAGTTCTGAATTTGCTCGCGATTTGACTCAGGGCTGTCAGGACGTCTTCTTTTCTGGCGGCTTGCGCCTGCTCCTGGTCAAGCACCTCTCCTGTGTGGCAGTTCTTGGCGGTGAGAGCTAAAACGAACTGAGTACCAAGGCTTGCGATGGAACCTTCCAGGACCGCCGCGCTGCTGGTTCGCTCGCAAACTTGCCGCGCAAGATCAGGCGTCAGCCTGGCGTCCGGAGGCTGGACCATGAGAGGCAGCTCTTGCTGGATACGCCGGTCGGAAAGGAGTTTTAGGAAGGGCGACTGTTCCAGTTGTACCGCCAAGCCTTGTCGAAGGGTTCCGTCGAACACGGGGTCGCCGGTGGTGTTGGCGAAGTCCGCCAGGACAATGGTGTCCTTGTCAGTGAGTTTTGGGTTGCCGTAAAGTGTCCGGTGAAAATAGAAATAAGCGGCAACGCCGACGGCAAGCGCAGCCGCCGCGGCCGGGAAAATTGCTTTCCGGCGTTTTGTGCGGGCAAGCGCCGCCGGGGCCATCGCGCTGGTGTGCATTCGGCCCGAATCCGAATCCCGCTTCAGGCGCTTCAGATCGGCGCGAATTTCCGAAGCGTGCTGGTAGCGCAGGTCGCGATCCTTTTCCAGGCATTTCTCGATGATGTGCTCCAGTTCGGCCGGCAAATCGGGATTCAACCGCACGGCAGGCGTAGGGGCGCGGTGCAGGATGTGATCGAAAATGCCGGTGGAATTGTCCCCGCGAAAGGGAAGCTGGCGGGTAGCCATTTCATACAGCACGACGCCGAACGAGAATAAGTCCGTGCGCTGATCCAACTGTTTCGCGCGGATTTGTTCCGGTGACATGTAGGACACCGTTCCTAGAATGCCTCCGGGACTGGTGAGCTGGTCTTCGATGGTGCGCGTGGGTAGCGCGGTTGCGGGATCGCCGCTATGTTCGTGGACCGCACCGACCTTTGCCAATCCGAAGTCGAGAACCTTGGCGTGGCCGCGCTCGGAAACGAAGATGTTTGCGGGCTTGATGTCGCGATGGATGATACCGGCGGAATGCGCGGCTTCCAGTGCATCGGTGATCTCGATGGCCAACGAAACCAGAGTTTCGAGGTCCATCGAGCGACCGCTGGTGAAAGAGGCAATTTTATGTTTCAGCGTGGTTCCATCCAGGAACTCCATGACCAGGAAGGACCGTACGCCTTCGCGGCCGATTTCGTGGATGGTACAGATGTTGGGGTGGTTGAGGGACGATGCAGCCCGCGCTTCGCGGCGAAAGCGTTCCAAGGATAATGCATCCTGGGACAGTTCGTCCGGCAGAAATTTCAGCGCCACATAACGGCCTAGTTGGAGATCCTGAGCTTTGTACACCACGCCCATCCCTCCATCGCCCAATTTTCCGGCGAGGCGGTAATGGGAAACAATTTCGCCGTCCGGGAGATCGCTCGCTTTGGAATCCGTGCGGGCGAATTCGTGGAGCGTCAACCCGGCCAGTTCCGCCGCCGGATTCTCCAGGAAACTTCCTGCTTGTTGTTGCGAGCGCAAGAGGGAAAGCACTTCGCGTTCTAACGCCTCATCGCCGGCGGACGCTTCGTGTAGAAACTGGCCGCGCTCCTCGGGCGGACGCTCCAGCGCCGCCTGCAGCAGGCTATCGACTTGTTTCCATCGATCGGAATTCATGGCTGTAACGCTGGTCAGTTGGCGCCGCTCAACTCGCGATAAAGCCAAGCCTTGGCGGTACTCCAATCGCGCATTACCGTGACGGGCGATACTTTGAGCACTTCGGCTGTCTCTTCCACGCTGAGACCGCCAAAGAAGCGCATTTCCACCACCTGCACTTTACGCGGATCCAGGCGCGCGAGCGCATTCATGGCGTCATCCAGCGCCACCAGGTCCGCGGGGCGGCCATCTCCCACCTGAGCCGCTTCCTCGAGTGAGACATGCGGAACCGCGCCGCCGCGTTTCAGATTGCGGCGGCGGGCGTGCTCCACTAGAATGCGGCGCATCACCTGGGCGGAAACCGCGAAAAAGTGGGCGCGATTCTGCCACTGCATGCGCTTGTAATCCACCAGGCGCAGGTAGGCTTCGTTGACCAGCGCGGTGGTTTGCAGGCTGTGGCCGGGGCGTTCGCCTTTCATGTACCGGCGCGCCAGGCGATGCAGTTCGTGATAAACGATGGGAGTTAACTTATCCAGCGCGCTCTGTTCGCCCCCGGTCCAGGCCAAAAGCAGTTTGCTTACATCGCCCAAATCAGCGTCATGGCTGGATCCAGTGCTAGGCATTCTTCCCGGCTGAGATTATACCCCGCGCTCCCGGCATGATAGTTTCCCAAATCGTTCTGCGCCTACTTCAATTGGAGGCACATATGAGATTGATTTTAACCACAACCATTGCGAGCGGCCTGCTCGCGGGATTTTCATTCGCTCAGACACCGAGCTATACGGTCACCGACCTGGGGGCCCTGGGGCCAACCGGCCAGCCATACTTCATTACGAATAATGGCTTGGCTGCCGGAACTGCGGTGGTCCCCGGCGGAACCGAGCACGCGGTCCTCTGGTACAAGGGCCTGAAGGGAGACATCGCAGCGCCTGGACTGGGCGGAGACAACAGCTTAGCCTTTGGCGCCAACTTGATGGGGCAAGTCATCGGACAAGCCGAAACTTCCACCCTGGATCCGAAGGGCGAAGATTTTTGCGGCTTCAAAGCGCTCGGGCTTCCCGTCAAGGGAAATTCCTGTTTACCTTTTCTTTGGCAATACGCCGTGACGGTTCCGCTCCCCACACTCGGAGGAAATAACGGGGTGGCCAATCAGATCAACAAGCACGGCGCAATAGCGGGCGTCGCGGAGAATAACACGCTGGACCCGGCCTGCCCGGCGCCACAAAAGCTCCAGTTCAAGCCAGTGATCTGGGAGGATGGCGAGGTCCACGAACTGCCTACTTTCTCGGGCGATCCGGAAGGCGTCGCGTTCGCCATCAACGACAACGGCCAGGCTGTGGGCGCATCCGGCACCTGTTCCACCTTCAGCCCGCAGATCCTGGTCAATCTGCAGCCCCAGCACGCTCTGCTGTGGGAGACCGGCACCATGACTGACCTGGGCAATCTCGGTGGCACCGGACCGGGCACCGGAACTGTCGCACTCAACTTGAATAACCCGGGTCAAGTGGTGGGCTCGTCGCAAGCGCCGAGCAACGCCACGCACGCTTTTCTTTGGACCAAGCAGACTGGTATGCGGGATCTGGGCACGCTTCCCGGCGACGTGAATAGCGCCGCCATCGCGATCAACGACAACGGCGACGCGGTGGGTGTTTCGCTCGATGCGAACTTTAATCTGCGGACATTCCTCTGGCACAACGGCGTCATGCTGGACCTCAATTCACTGCTTCCCGCCAACTCCCCCTTATTTCTGCTACTCGCTTGTTCCATTAATTCGCATGGCCAGATTGTGGGCTTTGCCGTCACCAGCAGCGGCGAACTGCATGGATACATCGCGAGCCCGGCCGGCGAAGTAACCACCGGCACCAACGCGGTAGTCGCACCGCTCAGTCTGACCACCAGTCAGCAGTCGGTGGTGCTGGATGCCAGCGCGTCGACCAGCGCATCGGGAAATCTGCATTACTATTACCAGGTGGTGCCGGGCGGCAAACTGCCGGCGTTATTGCAGTCGCCCAGCGATCCGAAAGCAACGGTGGATTTTGTGAGCGGCGCGGGGCTGTACCTGGTTCAGCTCACGGTCACGGACGTGACTGGCGCGGCGGCGAAGAGTCCGGTGATCATGCTGAATTACCAGCCGTCCGGTGCGACGTCCGTTCCAAAATAGAATTCATCATTTGGCGCTTTGGCGGGAGAGAGTTTTGCCGTAGATCATGACGATCGCGCTCACCACCAGCCAAAGCGCTCCCGCATAGACTGCATACCAGAATGCCTCGTGACCCGCACTCGCATGTGGTGGAGAGAAGATCACAAGAGATCCAGTCGAAATCGCGTGCAGGAGTTGGGCCAACAACACGCTTCCCGTGTGCATATAAATCCAACCGATGATAACGCGCATCGCGGTCATAGCGGCTGCGAACGCGAGGAAGAACGGGAGCCAGAAGTTCTCGTGGGGCGTGGCGGTTCCGAGGTAATCGATCACAGGGATATGCCAAGCACTCCAGATCAGACCAAGAATAATACTCGCCTTCAGCGGACCCATCGCGTCGCGCATCCTGGGAAACGCATAGCCTGTCCAGCCAATTTCTTCGAAGAAGCCCGCGGGCAGGCCGAACGAGATGCCGATCAGGAATGCATTGGGGGCGAAGTCCGGCGAGACAAGCGTCTTCAAGGAATAGAGAACGGCGAGAACCAGGCCGGGAGGAATCAGCAGCGCGATGTACCAATAGCCGACGGACACGCGACGCATCCGCCGGAAAAGATCTTGCAGGCCGCCGCCGGGCGCATTGAAGAACCAGGTGAGGATGATGCTGGAGCAGCTCGGCCCGAGAAGCATAACCGGGAACATCATCAGCCCGGCCATCTTAGGAACGGCAGTGCCGCGGGCAAGGTAAGGCGCTGCAACCGCCAGCGCGCCAATCCAGGAAATCAAGAATGTGAGGAAGAAGAAGGCGCCCAGTGAATGGCGCTGGATGAACTTCCTCACGGGAATCGGCTGCTATTGGCCGAGAATATCGTAGGTAGTGGTTCCGTCCACATGCACCTTGTCATAAGCAACAGTCCAGGTCTTGTGGTAGGGATCATCGCCGTAAGCCTTGCGCACGGCCGCACTATCCATTTCCATACAAACACCGAATGTGCGTTTGCCGTTTGCCTGGTTCAGCGGATTGGCCAGCTTGCCGTACCAAACGTGGCTGACTCCCTTGATTTTCTTGGGGATCTCGTCGGTGGCTTTGTAGAAAGCGTCCCAATCGGCCTTGGTGGCGCCCTCGATTTCCGTGAAAGCGAAACAGTGCATCAACTTCTTTTCCCCGGCGCCAAGGGAACTCGCGGCAAGGAGTCCGGCGGCCAAGCACAACATGGCTTTTTTCATGAGTCCGATTGTATCAACACCGGTCAGGTCAATTCTATATTCCGGGTTTCCGGAAGCGTGAAAATAAGCGCGGACCCGATCAAAAAGAACGCGGAATTCAAGGCCAACGCCGCCCCGATGCCCTGCCGGTCCGCGATGGCTCCAACCGCGAAAGGCGCGAGCGCGCTGATCGCGCGACCCACGTTATAAACGAATCCCTGGCCGGTGCCGCGGATCGACGTCGGGTAGAGTTCGGCCAGCATGGCGCCGAAGAGCGCGAAGAATCCAGTGCCACAGAATCCGATGAAGGGGCCAAGCACTAATAGCCAGGTCTCGGAATGTTCGCCCGCCCAACGCGGCGTGAGCCCGTAGATTGGCGTCAGGATCGCTGCGGCAAGCACGTAAGCAAAAAAGGTGGGTCGGCGGCCGAAACGGTCGGCCATCCAGCCAAAGCTGATGTATCCGAAGAAAGCGCCCAACTGCATGGTGAAGATCCAGGCGCTGGTGCGCAGGATATTGAGTCCGGCGCCGCCTTGGGATTTCGGAGCGGCGAGAAATCCTGGAAGCCAGGTGGCGAGTCCCCAATAGGCGAACAGAACCGACGTAGCCAACGCGGTTGCGAAGAATGTGCGGCGCGCCAGCGGAGCGCGGAAGAGGTCGGTGATGGGGCTGAGTTTCGTGCGGTTGGTCCAGATTTCCGGCTCCTTTACTTTCCGCTGAATCCAGATGGTCAGGAAAGCCGGCAGGATTCCGACCAGGAAAAGCACGCGCCAACCGAAGCGCGGCAGGATGAGCGCCGTGGTCGCGGCGGCTAGCATGTATCCGATGGCCCAGCCGGATTGCATCAGCCCTATGGCTTTGGCGCGATGTTGCGCCGGCCAGCTTTCCGAGACCAAAACCGCGCCGGATGACCAGGCGCCGCCAAGTCCGAGGCCGACCACGGCGCGCCATGCGAGCAATGAAACAAGGCCGACGGAAGTCGCGGAGCCGGCGGATCCTATCGAATAAAGCAGGATCGTATAAATCAGCGTGCGGGTCCTGCCAATGCGGTCGGCAACAATTCCAGCCACGATTCCGCCCGCCGCGGATGTGATGAGCGTCGCAGAGCTGACCAGGCCCGCGGTGCTGGCCGACCAATGGAATTGATCGCGCAACGTCTGCACTGCAAAGACGTAAAGCAGCACGTCCAGCGCATCCAACATGTAGCCGAGCATGGCCGCCCAGAGAGCAAGCCAACGCTGGGTGGCGAAGCGATGCATGGATCATAGTAACGGGAAAACGTTTCTGGTTTCTCGTTTCTGGTTTCTGGTTCTTGCTATGGGGCGATCGTGATTTGGATCAGGTGTTGTCCGCGTGGGAGCATTACTACGAAGTTCTGGCCGGATTCTAGGATCGCTTGATGGGCTGGCGCACCATCTACTTCTATTTTGCTCGGGCGTAGGTTCAACACCGCTAAAGCGCTGGCATTGCTTTGGTAGGAAAATTCCAGGCCTGTTGGTGAAGTGATTGCGGTGCGTAGATTTCCGTTAAAGTCCAGCATGCGCACCGGCGGATCTTTCTGGGCGGGCTCAATAACGTTTGGGCCGGCGGGAAGCCACACCGTAGTCTGGTCATGAACCGGCCAAGGTCGGCCGTTCACGAGCGCGGGGCCTTGCCACGGAACACCCACGCCATAGCGGGAATCCACGATCAGCCGGCGGCCGTCCTGCTGCACTTTGTCGACGGTCGCAGCGGCGGCGGAGAGCAGCGGAAGATCCGGCGCGAGGATGGAGTTTTCGAAGTACAACGCTACTTGAGGAAACGCCTTTGCCGCCACATGCACCAGCTCGAACAACTCCGTGCCGGTTTGCTGCTTGGTGGGATACACATCTTGATAACGCTCCACGATGTTGATGTCGATGGCCAGCTTTCCGGTCTGCTTGGTGAGCGGCTCGTACTTCTCAGCGATCTTCGGATAACGCTCGGGCCCGAGATTCCAGATGGTGGCCGGATCTTCAATCAGGAAGGTGAAGTCATGCTGATCGAGCATTGGCAGGACACGCGCGGCATCGGCGCCAATGAGATCGTGCATACGAGTATCGAAACGGTCGTCGACGTGCGTAAGCACAAAATCCAGATTCGGCTTGGATTCGCGGATCGCCTCGATCTTCCCGATCCATTCTTCTTGCTGGCGGCGCGCGAGGTCCGCACGATAATCGAGAAAGGTGTGCAGCCGTTCGGGATTGGCGCTAGCGGACTGAAACAGCTCCAGAGGATCGAGCCCACTCAAGCGGCGGAACTCCTCGCGCACATCGCCGTTCATGGGAGTGAATCGCGCGGGATTGCCGGCGCCTTCGAGCGATTCGAAGTACAACTCCGCGAGGTTCACTCCGTCCCAATCGAAACGCGACAAAAGTCCTGTAATACCAGTGGACACGGCTCGGAAACACTCGCGATTGGTGAGGTTCATCAGTTTGCGCCAATCCAGTTGAGCGTCCTGCAGGATGGCGGTTTTCTCGCGCCACTCCGGATGATCTGCCCAGAATTTCTCGCTGACGTGCGGCAGTTCCAGCCACACGTACACCAGGATGGCTTTGCGATGGCAGGCCTCAATCAAACGGCGCAGATATTCGTCGTTGGCCGGATCGGATTCATAATAATGCCAACCGGCCACGTGCAGCGCGCCGATGCCGGCTTTGCGCCAACGATCCGCGAAGTAGTCCAAGTCCACTCGCGAGCGATAGGCACCGTCGAAGAATGCCCACAATCGTTCGCTGCGGAAGGGCGCGCTCATGCCGAGGTCGCTGAGCGCCTGCAGGAGGTAAGGAAAACGTTCGTAGCCTTGCTGGCCGGGAGATGCGGCGATCCACAACACGGCGCCGGCGCCGCGCCGGACGGATGCTTCCAGCGGCGCGCCGTCCCAACGCTCTGTCGCAAATATCCGCGCGCCTTCCGGGAGCTCAAAAACCGGAACGGTGGCGGCGGTCTGCCAAACGATAGCCAGCTTCGGCGCGTGCTCATCCACCATGCTTCGAACCACCACCCGTTTTTTTCCCGGTACGAAGCCGAGCGCTTGGGCTAATTCGCTCTCGCCCTCCAGCACCACCAGTTCGCCTTGTTCGATGCGCTGGATCCACTGCGCAACAGAACCGTGAGCGACGTCGCGCACCACCACAAGATTTGCGGGGCCTCCGGCGGCCGCGGTAAGTCCGATGGAGCCGAGAATCTGTGGCCAGGAACCGGGGTCGTCACCCGCGATGTGATACGTGAAGGTCGCTGCGGAAATCGCACCGGCGAGCCACACATACACGGAGATGCACACAAACCTAACGAGTGAACGCATACCAGAATCCAACGCGAAGATCGAAGAAGTTTGGGCGCCGCGGGTTATATTCGTTCACCGTGTAAACACCGCGCAGGAAGTTCACCGAAAACAACATGCCTTTGGGTAGATCCCGGACGCGGAATCGAATTCCTGGTCCGGATTCCACATAGTTGGCCCAGTATTGGCGCAAACGGTCGGCGGTACCGTTGAAGTTGAAGTAGATTTGCGCTTGTAGCAACTCAGAGTTTTCCAACTGGGCGAATGTGTAACCGGCGCGATTCTGAGAGTATGCCAACATGTCGTTTTGGAAGCGACTGACGAACACACCGTCCTCATTGCTTTCGAAGAAGAAGCCGCGGGATCCACCCATGAGATGGCCGAACCCTTTGGCGTAGGAGATGCCGCCGCGATAATCGGGAATCATCGCTCCCACGTCGTTGCGGCTGCTCAGATACTTCACTGCTTCCCCGGCCTCAAACCAACCCACCATGCCATGCTGAGGAAGCGTGGTCACGCCCACTCCGAAAATGAACGAACTTTCCGAGAGATACTGAGGCGCGGGATTGCTGAGCGTGGATCCTATGGTTCCGCGAACATCGCCCACGAATCGCGCGGAGATGTAAGGGCGAATGGGAAGTTTGCCCAGCTTGATTTCCGTCTTGATCTGCGCATACCCGAAGGCATCGTTCCAACGGCTGGAATAAAACGGAAATGCCCAGAAAGTGGTGCGGAACAGTGCGAACCCGGGCGCCAGATTGTGATACGCCTGGTCGGCTTCCTTAGCGACCGCCGGATCCGGACTCTTGCCGGCCAGCTTGAACCACTTGATGGCTTCCTTATCCTGGTGCGTGATGTTATACAGCCAGCCCAGCTTGAGCATCACGGCGAAATCCACCGGATCGTTTTCGTGCGCGATGGCGAGATATTTCAGCGCGTCTTTCAGGTAGCCGGCTTTCAGGCTTTTTTCGGCCATGGACTTCGCTTCCTCAGAGGTGCGCTGGGCAGTGGTGCCGCGATGCCGCATCGTTTGAGGTAGCTTCAGCGCGGATCGTACGCGATCAGTCAACTCATCGTCACTGCTCTTCAGAACCTGTTCCAGCAAAGGCTGTGCGCCGGCATAGTCGCCTCGGTTCAGGCGAAGAAATCCAAGCTGCGCGGCGGATAGCAGATCGTCCGGAGCCATGCGGTTCAATTTCTCAAATTGCTCTTCCGCGTCCTCCTTCTTTCCCATCTCAAGCAGCAGATATGCGAACTCCCGGCGCAGCTCAAAATTTTGTGGATCCAGACCCAACGCATTTTGGAATTCATAGAGGTACGGATAACGGTTGGGTAACAGCTCGCGCGCTTTCTCCGCTACGCGCGCCGGTTCGCCGCGAGAGGCGGCGAGCAACACGGAATTCGCGTCTTCCGCGTGGCCTTCGGTTTTCCAAACACGGCCCAAATCCAGCAGGAGTTCTCGTTCGCCGGGCTTGAGACGCCAGGCTTTCTCGTAGTGCTCGGCCGCGAGGGTTAACTCGTCGCGCTGTTCAGCCAGCAGTGCCAATTCCTGATGCGCGCTGAAATTATCCGGCGATTGCTCCAAGGCTTTTTTCCAACGCGCGATTCCATCCGCCAGCGGCCGGTCGATATTTTGGAAAGCCTGTTCTGCCGTAGCATCGCCGGTTTTGCGAATCTGGTCGAAAATCCGGCGGGCGACGGCTTGCTGCTTGGTTTCGTAACAGAGGAACGCGTATTCCAGCGCTACGTGTTTGTCGGAAGGGTCCAGCCGCACGGCTTCTTCAAACTGATCGCGGGCTGTTTCGTTCTCACCCACTTTGAGCAATGCGTAAGCTAGATCCTTGTGGATGGAGGCACGATTTGGCGAGAGGGCAATCGCCTGCCGGAACCCGGCGATGGCTTGGTCGTAATTCTTCTCACGCAGCGCGGCATAGGCGTGCTCCAGCGGCACGTAGGCCGGGTCTGCGTTCTGGGTCATCCCGAGTCCAGTTCCGAGAGCCAAGGCTAAGATTGTTCGTAACACCGGTGTACCCGCACGGAATACAGGTAGTGGGGTGGGGGCGGAAGTTATCTCAATAATTCAGAATCCGATTCGCCGGCCGGGCGGAACCGGCTTCGGCTCAAGAAGCTGTCGAATGGCATCGAAGACTTCTTCAATCTGGGAATCATGCTGCTGAAATTTGCGTTCGAGCTCCGAAACCTTGTGAGCCAGCTCCTTGTGCGAGGCGATCGCCTCGCGCAGATTCACGAAGGCGCGCATGATCGCGATGTTTACTTGTACCGCTTTTTCGCTATTTAAAACGCTGGATAGCATCGCCACGCCTTGCTCGGTAAACACGTAGGGCCTTGTGCGTCTGCCGCCTCGTCCTGCGTTTGACATCGCAATTTGCGATGTCAAAGATTTCGCTGCGCTCGGTTTTAACTGGAACATGAAATCGTCCGGGAAACGCTTTCGGTTGCGTTTCACTTGCTCGTTTAGCCGGTAAGTGGGAACTCCGTACAATTCGGCCAGATCCGTGTCAAGCATCACCTTTTGGCCGCGAATGAAATAAATGCGCCTCTCGATCATAGCGATCGGAACCGTGGTGGACCGGCGTCTCACTGCGAGAGCTTTTGTTATTACCATCAAAGGTCAAGTAGGCAAATGAGGAAACTTATCTCAGATCAAGGAATGGCGTCGCTTACTGACGTTGAAACATCTCGATCAAAACGCTTGCGATTTCATCAGCAACAGCCTTTGGGACTACAGCTAAGTTCTTGACCAGCCGGGTTTTGTCGACGGCGCGAATTTGATCGAGTGCCGCCTGTCCATGCTTGCCGCGAAGCTGTACTCGAACCCGAGAAGGATATTGCCGGATCGTGGTCGTCAGCGGCACGACGATCACCGTGGCAATGTAGAGGTTCATCTCATCGGGAGAAACGACGAGACAGGGCCGAGTTTTTCTAATTTTCGAGCCCCGCGTAGGATCCAGCGCGACCAGCCATACCTCGCCTTGGCGCGGGAAGCTCTGATTTACCACTTCCATTCCTTCGTATCGAAGGCATTGTTGGTGTTGTTGTCCAGGATTAGTCGGTCGTCTCCGCTGTCAGCCATCCGCCGGAATGCATCCGCCCAGCCGTGACGTAACTCTTTCTGAGGCTGTATCACCAAGCGGCCCTTCTCGGCGCGGATTTGCACCGTGTCCTTTAACCCTACCTGTTCAAGAAGCGGCTTGGGAATTCGAATGCCGCGCGAATTTCCAATCCGGATCAGCCGTGTACGCATAGTAATTACATTGTAAGTCCAGGCTCCACTTGTCGTCAAAACAGAATCCATACGGACCGGCAAGGTACCTGACGCGCTCCTCTCAAACGATGCGAAAATATCCAGCATGGCTCGTGAGTTCCCTTTAACACCCGCGGCGGTCCCCCGTGTGGATACCAAGCTGCGGCGTATCGTCACTCAGCTTCCGGTTCCCGAATCGCTGGCGACCCTCGAAAAGTTGCACCGTTATGAACCGCTTGCGATGCGCGGCCAGCCGCCTGTTGTGTGGGACCATGCCGAGGGATTCCAGGTCTACGATGCGTACGGCAACTGCTGGATCGATTGGTCGTCCGGCGTGCTCATCACCAATGCGGGACACGGCCGGCGGCAGATCGTCGATGCCATCGTCCAGCAGGCCAACGCCGGGCTGCTTACCAATTATGCTTTTCCGAGCGAGATTCGATCGCGACTGGTGGAGCGGATCTCCGCGCTGCTGCCGCGGCCACTGGAAAAAGTGTTTCTGCTAACCACGGGTTCGGAAACCGTAGAATGCGCCATCAAGCTGAGCCGCTCCCGAGGTCTCAAGAGCGGAGGCCATGCGAAAAACATTATCGTCTCGTATGTCGACGCATTCCATGGGCGCACGTTGGGCTCCCAGCAGGCAGGCGGGATTCCGTCGCTGAAGGAGTGGATCGGAAATCTAGATCCGGGATTTGTCCAGATCCCGTTCCCGGACGGCTTCCGCAACACCCGCACATCGTTCGATGGTTTTGAGCGAGCTCTGCAGGAACACGGTGTAAATCCTCAGAACGTCGCGGGCGTTCTCATGGAGACGTACCAGGGTGGCAGCGCCGCTTTCGCGCCACCTGAGTATATGCGGGCTCTCCGGCAATGGTGCAATCAACATGAAGCGCTGTTGATTCTCGATGAAGTGCAGGCTGGCTTTGGGCGAACCGGCACGATGTGGGGCTTCGAGTATTACGGCATCGTTCCGGATCTGGCACTCTTCGGCAAAGGAATTTCCAGTTCGCTCCCGTTGGCTGCCGTGGTGGGCACGGCGGAGATCATGGATTCGCAAGCCATCGGAACCATGACTTCCACCCACACCGGCAATCCGGTTTGTTGCGCGGCCGCCCTCGCGTCCATCGATTTGGTGGTGAACGAGAAACTGGCGGCGAACGCCTGCAAGGTGGGCAATGTGTTGCACGGGCGCCTGCGCGAAATTCAAAATCGTTTTCCAAAGATCGGAGTGGTGCAGGGTCGTGGCCTGGTGGCCGGCATGGCTTGCGTGAAAGACGGTCCAGCTACACCCGATGGAGATCTGGCGTTTGAAATCGTACGCCACTGTTATGAACGCGGCGTGCTGATGTTCGCGCCGGTCGGATTCGGAGGCGGGACGGTGAAAATTGCTCCGCCGCTGGTCATCACGGAAGAGGCAGTTCTCGAGAGCGCGGCAGTGCTGGAAGAAGCTTTCGAGGCGCACTCCAAGTAACCCATGCAAATAACTATTTTGGGCGGCGGGATGATCGCGCACGATCAGATTCTGCCTTCGTTTTATCAATTGCGGCGGCTGGGATTGGTGGAGCAAATCGTGGTGTGCGCCCGGCATGCCGCTACGCTGGATGCGCTGGCTGCATCCGAACCGATTCGGCGGGCGTTCCCAGGCCAGAGCTTTGTCCCTTCGCTCGATCCCTATCGCGAAACCATCGCTCGCATGCCGGCTCGCAATCTGGTGGTGGTTGGGCTTCCGGACCAGTTGCATTTTGACGCTGTGATGGCCGCTTTGGAAGCAGACCAGCACGTGATAGCAGTGAAGCCGCTGGTGCTGAAGGCGGCGGAAGCGGAAACCATTCGACACGAAGCGCTGCGCCGCGGCCTCTTCGTTGGCATTGAATACCATAAGCGGTTTGACGATCGCAGTCTCCTTGCCCGGCGCAAATATAGAGCCGGCGATTTCGGCGAATTCCGCCTGGGCACCGCTTGCCTGATGGAAAAGTGGTACTACCGCCATTCGAATTTCCAGAATTGGTGCACCATCGAAAATTCGGACGCTTTTACTTACATCGGCTGCCACTACGTGGACCTGGTGCACTTCATCACAGGATTGACGCCTGTTTCAGTGAGCGTCTACGGAATCGCGGATCAGTATCCGAACGGTAACGAAGGTTATCTCTGGACGGACGCGCGCGTCATCTGGAGCAACGGCGCTTGCCTCAATGTCCAAAATTCGCTCAGCTTTCCGGATGACGCGCCGGGCACCAACACGCAGGGCCTGACGCTCTACTGTTCCGCGCAGGATCGCGGAGGGCTGCTGCGGCATTCCGATCAATATCGCGGCATGGAGTACGTTTATACGCACCAACCGGAGTCACCCGGAAGCACGGTCTACGCCGAGCCGAGTCCGGATTATTTCCAGTACGTCGATCTCGGCGGCGATGGGCTGACGCCGGTGGGTTACGGGTATCGCTCCATCGATTATTTGTTCCGATGTTGCCTGAAAGTGCAAGGCGCGCACGACCGCCAACGCGCGCTTCATGAGATTGATCGCGAAGGCATCGCGGCCACGCCAGCCAATAGCCACTACAACGAGCAGTTGATCGAAGCCGCGCGGCACTCGATTCTCAACGGCGGTATTACGGTGTCAGTCGGAAATTCACAGTAATGGTAGTGACAACTTCCACCGGTTCCCCGTTGAGCAACGTCGGTTGATAGTGCCACTGTTGCACCGCGGTAGTGGCGGCTCGCGCCAGATCGGCATCGGCCGTATTCACCACTTTCACCGATAAGATGCCGCCTTCTTTCGAGACCACCGCTTCCAACAAAACAGGTCCCTCGATTCCCTTTTCCTGCGCATACTCCGGATAGACGAGCGCGACTTTTTAGACAAGTTGGGCCGCGACCACATTGCCATGCTGGCGGCAGTCCGTCAAGACTTATTTTGAGAATTCCTGATACAGGTCTGCAATGTGAGCGCTCGGAGCGTCGCCCTCATGGATCACCACGCGCCAGCGAAAGTGGAGCGAGCCTTTCGCGGGGAGCGTCGTTTTGAGCTCGGAAGCCGCTGGATCAAAAGCATGCTGGCCCCACGGGTTCAGCGCGAACAATCCGTAATCCCGCGCGTGCCAGTGTTCCGGATAGCCTGGGTTCGAGGGATGGTCGAAAATTGCGACTCCCAGCTTCTCTCCGTCGAGCGTCCCGGAGTAATCCACCCAAGCGGAACGTTTCCCCCAGATGGCAGCCATGCCCTGCTTGCCCTCCGCGTTCACCAGCTTGCCTGACCCGCTCTTTTCAGTAAGCGCATCGGCCAGCCGGATCGCAAACGCGCCCTCTTTGGTATCGCCGAAGACGACCTTTTCTGGAGCCGTCAGCGTGATGTCGAAATCGATGATTCGAAGAGTCGGCGTCGCGCGAAATGTCATAACCCGATGCTCCACCAGCACGGTCTTGCCGCCGTGATCGTTCCAATCGAAGACCGTTTCCAAGGTGTTCGGCTCAGGCTTCCATTGAGCTTTGGTGGCGACGATCCGTCCGACTCTTGGATCTTTGTACGACGGATCGTTCTCCCAGAACTTGACCCCATTCACGTCGTCATAGGAAAACCACAGCCCCCGATGATGCAAGTGGTCCCGGCTTTCGCCCTCGATGGTTTCCATGGGAAATCGCCGCGTAATGATTTTTCCGGACGCAGAGCGCAGCGGCGCAAGGTAGGGCTTTCCTTCGGCGACACCGCTATGGAACGTCGTGAACGGCTTCCCTGCAAGGTCGATATCGATCTTGTCGGGAACTTGGCCGAACATCGGCAGCGCCAGAATCCATGCAAGCCAAACGGTTCGAATCACGCGCCCATTCTATCCAAAGTTGAAATCTATTCGGGAGTCGCTGGTCTAATAAAGGAGTGAGACAAAGTGACATCCGGAGACGGATTCCCATCGGAGCAGAGCTACTAAGTGGAGGTGTTCACTTTCGAGTATGGGCGCCCAAGCGCCGTCGCGTCGATGTGATGGTTGAGGGCGGCGACGGACGGATTGTTCCGCTTGAAAAGGAAGCATCGGGTTACTTCGCCGGCTTCGCGGATGGCCTGGCAGCGGGTGCCCGCTACAAATACCGGCTGGATTCAGGCGATACCTTCCCGGATCCGGCGTCGCGATCTCAGCCGAAGGGTCCGCATTTCGCGTCTGAGATTGTCGATCCGAGTGCATTCCCGTGGACCGATTCGAAGTGGCGAGGAATCGCACTCGAAGGCCAGGTCATCTACGAGATGCACATCGGCACTTTCACCAAAGAGGGCACTTGGGCCAGCGCTGCCGCGAACCTGCCCTATCTTGCCGAAACTGGGATCACAGTACTGGAAGTGATGCCAGTGGCGGAGTTCCCGGGGCGGTTTGGATGGGGCTACGACGGCGTACATATGTTCGCGCCATCGCATCTTTACGGGAAGCCGGACGACTTTCGCGGTTTCGTGAATACGGCGCATTCGCTCGGGATCGGAGTGATCTTAGACGTGGTTTACAATCACTTCGGTCCGGACGGAAATTACCTTCCCGAGTTTTCCGCCTGTTATTTCTCGGAAACGAAGCACACCGACTGGGGCGCCTCGATCAATTTCGACGGCCGCGATTGCGGGCCCGTGCGTGAGTTCTGCATCGCCAATGCCGGATACTGGATTGACGAATTCCATCTGGATGGGCTCAGATTGGACGCGACGCAAGACATCCATGACAGTTCGGACGACCATATTCTAGGAGCAATCGCACGCGAGGTCCGTCTGAAAGCGAAGCCGCGGAAAACGATTTTGGTTGCCGAAAACGAACCACAGAATGCGCAGTTGATTGAGCCGCCCGATCAAGAGGGATATGGCCTGGACGCCTTGTGGAACGACGATTTCCATCACAGTGCGATGGTGGCGTTGGCCGGGCGCAACGAAGCCTACTACTCGGACTACTTGGGCAAGCCACAGGAATTCATTTCAGCCGTGAAATATGGATTTCTCTATCAGGGGCAGCGCTACAGTTGGCAGAAGCAACGCCGCGGAAGCGCTGGATTGCATTTGCAACCTGCTTCGAAAGTGATCTTCATTCAGAATCACGACCAGGTGGCGAATTCTGCGTACGGTGCGCGCTGTGACACGTTGACGGATCCCGGGCGCTTGCGAGCCATGACCACCCTCTTGCTGCTGGCTCCAGCTACGCCCATGCTGTTTCAAGGACAGGAATTCGCATCCAGCAGTCCATTTCTTTACTTCGCCGATCATGAACCGAAGTTAGCCGCTATGGTGCGCAAGGGTCGACGTGAATTCCTGGCTCAATTCCCTTCTTTGGCTACGCCGGAAATGGCGGAATTGTTCGCCGATCCATCCGACCCAGCCACTTTCGAGCGCTCAAAGTTGGAGCATGCCGAACGCGAGACGCACGCGGCCGTCTACACATTGCATTGCGATCTCTTGCGCCTCCGCCGGGAAGAGCCAGTGTTTCGCGCTCAGCGCAAACATGGTGTAGATGGCGCGGTCCTGGCGGAAGAAGCATTTCTCCTGCGATTTTTCGGAGAGCATGACGATGACCGGCTGTTGCTGGTGAATCTCGGTACCGATCTGCATCTGAATCCCGCGCCTGAACCGCTGCTCGCTCCTCCGGCCGGGCGCGAATGGACACTTCTGTGGTCTAGCGAAAATCCAAAATATGGCGGCACCGGAACCCCGGCACTGGATACGCATGAGAATTGGCGCATCCCTGGACACGCGGCGGTGGTGTTGAAACCTGTTGCGTTAAAACCTGAGAGGACTGCATGAACCTACCAACCATTCGGATGCCGTGGCCGGGGCGCGGGGCGTCGGAGCAGGAACCTAAGCTCACTCCCGAGTGGCTGTTGACCAATGGTTTAGGCGGCTATGCATCGGGCACTTTGCTTGGAATCATCACGCGTCGTTACCACGGCTATCTGGTAGCGGCGCTGCCGGCGCCATTTGGCCGCGTGATGATGTTCAACGATCTGGTGGAGCACGTGGAGCTTCCCAATGGCAAACGCTATCAGTTGGGCGGAGAGGAAAGAGTTGGCCATCCTCTCAATCTGGAATCGTCGGAATATCTCAGTGAATTTCGCCTGGAAGCTGGACTGCCTATCTGGCGGTACGAACTGGAAGGCGCCGTGCTCGAAAAGCGGCTCGTGCTGCCGCACGGGCAAAACACCGTCTATGTGAATTACCGGTTGGTCTCGGGCGTGGAGACGGCTCGTTTGATGATCCGGCCTTCGCTGCATTTCCGTCCGCACGAGGACGCTGTGAGCACGGAATTGGACACCGGCTATGTCCTGATGGTCCACGAAGATCGTTACGAAGTTGCGCTCGGAGATAAGCTACCCGCGCTGCGCTTTCTGCTGCATGGTTCCAAAGCCCAGCTTACGGTGGACAAGCTACGGATTCAGGAGATCGTGTATCGCATCGAAGAACGGCGCGGATATCCGGCTCGGGGGGATCTGTGGAGCGCGGGCTATTTTCATGCGGAGCTGCGTCCGGATTCGGACGCCACTCTCGTCGCATCCACCGAGAGCTGGGAAAGCATGTCCGCTTTGACGCCCGCGGATGCCGTTGAGGAAGAAATGGAGCGACGCCGCAGGTTGGTGCAGAAGGCGAACGGAAATGGTCCCCCTCCCGCGGCTGGCGCGAATGACGGCATCGCACAATTGCTGCTGGCGGCGGATCAATTTCTGATCACTCCCGCGGGACGCATCAAAGATGTGGCGCGCGCGCGGGCGGTGGGCGACGAAATCCGGACCATGATCGCCGGCTACCACTGGTTCACGGACTGGGGCCGCGACACCATGATTTCGCTCGAAGGTATCACGCTGAGCACCGGGCGATTTACTGAAGCGGCCTGGATCCTGCGGACGTTCGCACACTACATCCGCGACGGATTGATTCCCAATCTGTTCCCGGAAGGAAAGAACGAAGGGCTGTATCACACCGCCGACGCCACGCTTTGGTTTTTCCACGCCATCGATCGTTATACGGAAGTGACCGGCGATCGGTCCGTGCTCAAAATGGTGCTGCCCAAGCTGGTGGACATCTTCGAACATCACATGCGGGGCACGCACTTCGGAATCGGCGTGGATCCGAGCGACGGGTTGCTGGCGCAAGGCGCGGAAGGGTACGCGCTCACTTGGATGGACGCCAAGGTGGAGGATTGGGTGGTGACGCCGCGGCGGGGCAAAGCGGTGGAGATCAACGCTCTCTGGTACAACGCGCTTCGCTTGCTGGAAAATTGGCTTTCTGACGAATCGCAATCGGCCATTCGATCGCGAGTTTCCGAGGCAGCCAAGAAAGCGCAGGAATCCTTCAATCGGCGATTCTGGTCAGCGCAATCCGGCTTTCTGATGGACGTGCTGGATGGTCCCGCGGGCAACGATCCGGCGTGCCGGCCCAATCAGTTGCTCGCGATTTCGCTGAAGCATCCGGTGCTCGATCCGGCGCACTGGAAGGCTGTGGTGGAAATCGCCAGCGCGCAATTGCTCACTCCCTTTGGGCTGCGCAGTCTTTCGCCGGAGCACAAGGATTACAAGGCGAAGTACGACGGCGATCTTCGATCGCGCGACGCCGCTTATCATCAGGGCACGGTATGGGCGTGGCTGATCGGCCCGTTCATCGATGCATGGCTGAAGGTGCATCCGGAAGATCCAGGCGGCGCGAAGAAATTCCTGGAGGGATTTGCATCGCATTTGAACGATGCGTGCGTGGGGTCGATCAGTGAGATTTTCGACGCCGAGGAACCGTTTACTCCCAGAGGATGCATCGCACAAGCCTGGAGCGTAGCTGAAGTGCTGCGCTGCTGGCTGAAGCTTCCGTAACCGAACCGCGACCGCAAGGGAGCGCTACCACGATTACCGCTGTATTGCGTTACGCTCCGTTGAAGACGCTGGTCCATGACCGCATAAGAGGCACCGACTCCCTCACGGTCGCGGCTCGGTAACGCTCTCTTTCCGAGCCGCGAGCGTAAGCGACCGGTGCCTTTGCCTTTCTAGCGTCTTCATCGGTGGGCCGCAGGCCCATGATCACTCCCTCGCGGTCGACGTTCGGTAATTATTTTCCGGATGCGCCCAGCATCCCCGACACCGGCACCGGCTTCGTCTCGCGCGCCACCACCAGCGACAACGGTGTCAGTTCCACGGATTCGCCGGGCTTGCAGAAACGCTTGCATGGCTCCAGATCCGGATCGTTGGTGTCGACAATAATCTCCCATGCGTCAGTCGAGATCGGCGTTGGCACAAAAAACTGAATCGGCTCATGGTGGCAATTCAACATGATGAGAAACGTGTCGTCCTTCACCTGCTCGCCCGCTTCATCCACATCGCCCAGGGTTTCGCCATTCAATCGAAGTCCGAGACTGCGCACCCAGCCCAAACCCCATTCTTCGTCCGACATTTCCTGTCCGTCCGGACGCAGCCAGACAATATCTTTCTCTTCCGTCCCGCGGATGGAACGGTCCTGGTAGAACTTCCGGCGATGCAGGTTCGGATGGTTGCGCCGAATCGCGATCAGCTTCTGAGTAAACTCCATCAGCTTCACCTGCAGGTCGTTCAGTGACCAGTTGATCCAGGTGAGTTCGTTGTCCTGGCAGTAGGCATTGTTGTTGCCATTCTGCGTGTGGCCCAACTCGTCGCCGCCCAGAATCATCGGCACGCCTTGCGAGAACAGCAGCGTCGCCATGAAATTGCGCTTTTGCCGCTCGCGCCGTTCGATGATGCCCGCATCGTCCGTAGGCCCCTCGGCCCCCATATTCCAGGAGTGATTGTCGTTGGTTCCGTCGCGGCCGTCCTCGCCGTTGGCTTCATTGTGCTTGTCGTTGTAGCTCACCAGATCGTGCAGCGTGAAGCCATCGTGCGCGGTCACGAAATTGATGCTGGCGGAAGGTCGCCTGCCATCGCGGTCGTACAAATCGCTCGAACCGGTGAGCCGGAACGCGAGGTCGGAGAGTTGCCCCTCATCGCTTTTCCAATAGCGCCGGACCGTATCGCGATAGCGGCCGTTCCACTCCGCCCAGCCGGCCGGGAAATTTCCTACCTGGTATCCGCCCTCGCCCACATCCCACGGCTCGGCGATCAGTTTGACCTGCGAGATCACCGGATCCTGGTGGATGATGTCGAAGAATGCGGACAAGCGGTCCACGTCGTGCAGCTCGCGGGCTAAAGTGGCGGCGAGATCGAAGCGAAATCCGTCCACGTGCATTTCTTCGATCCAGTAGCGCAAGCTGTCCATGATCAACTTCAGCACCTGCGGATTCCGGACGTTCAGGCTGTTTCCGGTGCCGGTGTAATCCATGTAGTAGCGCGGCTGATCCCCCATCAGCCGGTAGTAAATGGGATTGTCGATGCCGCGGAAGCTGAGCATCGGGCCCATATGATTGCCTTCCGAGGTGTGATTGTAGACGACATCCAGAATCACCTCGATGCCCTCGCGGTGAAAGCTTTTCACCATGGTCTTGAACTCCGCCAACTGGCCGCCGCGATCGCCGGATCCGGAATAGCGGGCATCCGGACTGAAGAAGTTGGTGGTGTTGTATCCCCAATAATTCTCCAGACCCTTGTCGGCGAGGTGCTTGTCTGTGAGAAAGCTGTGCACCGGCATCAACTCAACGGCAGTAACGCCGAGCCGCTTCAGATATTGAACAACGGGCTTAGTAGCGAGTCCGGCATAGGTTCCCCGCATCGCTTCCGGAACTTCGGGATGGCATTTGGTGAAGCCCTTCACGTGTAATTCGTAAATCACCGTTTCGCTGATTGGAATGCGAAGGTTCCGGTCGTCCTCCCAATCGAAGTAGGAATTCACCACCACGCATTTCTGCATTCCGGCCGCATCGTCGGTCTCATCCAACGACAGGTCCTCGTCGCCGTGGCCAAGCTGATACGGAAAAATGGCGGATTTCCAATTCACCTGTCCGGCCAAAGCTTTTGCATATGGATCGATGACCAGTTTCTTGGGGTTGAACCGCAATCCCTCTTCGGGCTTGAACGGGCCATGCACGCGGTAGCCGTATAGCTGCCCGGGAAGAACACCCTTCAAATAGCCGTGCCACACGTACGTGGTTCGCTCGGGCAACCGCAGGCGGGCGCTTTCCGAGGAGTCTACATGGTCGAACAGGCAAAGTTCTACGAATTCGGCGTTTTCTGAGTAGATTGCAAAGTTGACTCCGGCTCCATCCCAGGTGGCGCCGAGCGGATTGGGCCGTCCCGGAAGAATTGTTGGCATGCGGTTTGTACTGGAGGGTAGACGCGTAACCATGTTAGACGTTTCGAACCGGACGCGCACGCGAAACAAGGCGGTCCACGACATGCTCGATCTTCCTGCGATGGACGAAGATCCAAAAATAGCGGCCAAGGCGGCTGGCTTGCTTTATGTGAACGATCGAGGTCCGGGCATTCAAAGGCGCCGCCGGGCTGGTGATTCCTCCGGCTTGGGCAACCGTCTGGATTTGCCCGATCGAGAACGGACACATCCAGGCGGTTGGACGCGATGCGCGCAAGCGAAAGCAGTACCGCTATCATCCGCGTTATCGCGAAGCGCGTGACGAAACCAAATTCAATCGTATGGTGGAGTTCGGCGCGGTGTTGCCAGCCGGCCTTCCACAGCGAAAAGTGGTGGCCGCGATTGTAGCTCTGTTGGACAAGACTTGCATCCGCGTCGGCAACGACGAATATGCGAAGTCGAACAAATCGTACGGATTAACCACATTGAAAGATCAGCATGTCAATGTGCGCGGGGCCAGCATGCATCTGCATTTTCGCGGGAAAAGCAAGCAGGATCATGACATCACGCTCATCGACCGGCGCCTCGAGAAAATCGTGAAGGCGCGCCAGGATTTGCCCGGCCAAGAACTGTTCCAATACAAAACCGGGAATGGCGAATCGGTAAAGTTGGACTCCGCGGAAGTCTACCCACTATGTCCGCGAGATCACGCGGAAGTGAAACGCAACATCACTCAGGCGGTGAAAGAGACTGCCAAACATCTGGCGGTGTTCGATAGCTACGTGGAAAAGGACAATTTTCCGGCTATACAGAAGACTCATGCTGGCGCTTCGAAGCATGGCAACGGCCTGGGACCGGTTGAAGCGGCGGTGCTCCGGCTGATTCAATCGCGCAAACAGCGCAAAGCCAGTTAGCGGAACCCGCCAGACGTGGAGAATGTGCGACACCCCGGTAGAGTTTACCTTCGCACTCCGATCCAACAGCGTTCCAGCACATGCCAGCAGTGTTGGCATCCGACGTGCATTTAGACGGTCGGTTGTAAAGGGAAGGGAAAAATGCGTACTGATCGCCTCACTCGTTTCATGCTCCTCGCGCTGATTGCGCTGGCGCTACCATCGATGTCCCATGCGGGCATTATTCTTTCGATAGGGATCGCTCCGCCGCCGCTTCCGGTGTACGATCAGCCGCTTTGTCCCGGCGACGGATACATCTGGACTCCCGGGTACTGGGCCTACAACAGCGACGACGGATATTTCTGGGTGCCGGGAACATGGGTGGAAGCTCCCCAGGCGGGATTACTTTGGACCCCTGGATATTGGGGCTGGGGGGATGGCGTTTATGTTTTCCATGAAGGCTATTGGGGGCCCCACGTAGGATTCTACGGCGGCATTGACTACGGTTTCGGCTACACTGGCGCCGGCTACGCTGGCGGGTATTGGAACAACGGCGCGTTTTACTATAACCGTTCTGTAAACCATGTCGGCAGCGTGAGGAACGTCTACAACAAAACGGTGGTGAACATCAGCGTCAACCATGTGAGTTACAACGGCGGACATGGCGGTTTGACGGCGCGTCCCACCGCGGAACAGCAAACGGCCGCTCGCGACAAGCATGTTCCGCCAACGTCGAACCAAACGTCGCACGTTCGCACGGCCAGCGGCGACCGTCAACTGTACGAATCGCAGAACCACGGCAAACCGGCGATCGCAGCCACAGCGAAGCCAACTGAATTCAGCGGACACAATGTAGTGGCCGCGAAAGCGGCAGCGCCATCCTACAAGCCCGCCACCGTGCGATCCGCGAGCCGGACGCCCGAGAATAACGCGGGCGCTCGTCCGAACACAGCGAAGCCGGCGCCGACGGCGGTAAATGCCCGGCCGGAAAACGTGCGGCCGAGCCAGCCGAAAAGCGAACAGCAGGATCAGCAGCGGGTCGCGCAACATAAGCCGGCGGAGCAACCGAAGCCGCGGGTGGAATCGAAGCGCCAGCCGCCGGCCCAGCGTGCGCCCGAGCATCCTGTGTCGGAACACGCGACACAACACGTGACACAACACGTGACACAACCTAGACCGCAAGAGAAGGCTCGCCCGGCGAGCAAGCCCGAAAGCAGGCCGGAATCGAAGCCTGCCGCGCCGAAAGAGAGAGAAAAGAAGTAATCGTGAATGCGTTACGGTGTCTTCACGGACACCGTGACGCCATTCGACGGCGTGCCGTTCACCTTCAGCAGCAAGGTATAGTCGTTGCTTGCAAGATTCGGCACCAACACGTTCACTTGGCCGATGCCGATCATCCCCGGAGCCAGGCCCGAAAAGACTACCTGGGCAGGCGCTGTCCCGATGGTCGCGGTAGTCATCGCATTCGTATTCGAGAGCGTTGTCAGCGGTGCGGCCGCCCCGGTGGGCACAGCCGGAGTCACCAGACCTTGGCCGGTGAAGAACACCTGCAGCGCGCTCCCCACCACTGCTGGATTCTGAGGCGTGTTGACGCTGGAATCTTGATTCTGGATCGCGCCGAAGATTCCCGGCGACGCCGGCGCGACGTTGACCTGCACCTTTGTGGACGCTCCGTCAACGGTCAGGATCAACGCTTGCGGTCCCATTGGAACTTCGAATGGTACTTGCGCGTTGACCTGTTGGGAACTGACGAACAGCAGCGGCGCCGGGACACCGCCGATGGTCATCGATGCGCCGTCCACGGGCTGGAACAAGGGCCGAGTGGCTGACTGTGCGCCGTTCGTAAAGTCGGTCCCGAAGATGGTGATCAGGCTGCCTGGAGAAATTGACTCCGCCTCGAAGCTCGCGGCATTTACCACGTTAGCGGACGTAAACTGCGCCCCGCTGAACCTCACGTTCAGCGTTATCGGAATTACCAGCGGACTGTTCGTGACTCCGCTGGCCGTCACCGTCACACTGCCCGAGTGCTGTCCCCCGGCGAGTTTTGACGGATCCACCGACACCATTACAGTTTGCGTCGTGGTCCCGGATGCGGGCGTCACCGAGACAAATCCGGTTCCCACAGCTTGGAAGGCGATGGGGCTGGTGGAATATATTTCAAGCGATTGCGCCGGCGGCAGAACACCGCCAGTGGAGTAATTAAATGTGAGCTCTGAGGGTATCGGAACTACTGACGGCAGGCCCTGCACAAAGTAATCCAGCGAGTATGTAACCAGCGTGCCGCCGATGATCAGCGAAAGCGTGGCATAGTGGACTCCCTGCGATAGGCCGCTCGCATTCACGGTCACTGACAGGCTCGTCGGCAGGGTCCCTGAACTCGGCGTGACCGTCGCCCACTGCGAATCCGAGGACACGCTGAAGGACGCCCCGTCCAGACCTGTGATACTCACCTTCTGGGTGGAGGGAGTCACGGAATTCGAAATGAACGACAACCGCTTCGGCTGGAAGGTCAGGTTGCCCCCCGCCTGCACCACCGTGAATGGTTGCGTGCCCAGCAGGATAGTGCCGGTACGGATTTTGAGCGTTGGATTTGGTCCCACGCTGTAGTCCACAGTGGAACCATCCACCGAGAACGACACAAAATTCGAGGTCGCGACTGGCGCAATGGGACAACCGGGGCCAGGCGTCACGGTGAACGATCCGTGCCCCCCCGCGGCCGGAACATTCACGCTGGACGGCGAAAGAGTGTAGGAGCAGGCTGGCTGGACCAGGAAAGTGTAATGAGTAATGATCGAGGAAACGAACCCAGGTTGACCCGGACCCGGCGTGTACACAGTGCCCACTGGCGAAGAGGTCACGTTCGGATAGAAGGTGGAGGGAGGCGTCGGCGTCATCACCCGATGATCCACGCCATCGGTAGGGCTGGAGTAAACCAGGAGGCTAGCGGCGTAATTTGCGTTGCCGCGGCCCGCTGCGTTAAAGCGGATCAGTTCACTGACTCCGGAAAGTCCCACAAGCTGAACGTCGCCAAATACCAAGCTGGGCGGATTCAGAAGAGCATACGTGAGCACGGAGGACAAACCGCCTGGTCCCGGATCTGCCGGAGTTGAGCTGGGCATCGTAAAAGTCCCATCGGGACCGCTCAACGTACCGTTGCCGAGAGTGTCCACCGTGATGAAAACCTCCAGTGGAACGGGCTCGGCGGAAGCAACGCCCGAAAGGCCGCAACAAGCCAGGATGGCAGCCGCGATTGAACCTCTTCTAGATCTTGCCGGATTCACTGACTACTTCCTCCTATTCAACGACAAGCCGGAGGCTTGCCCCACATCGGCCTTCCAGACCGTGATGCCGCCACCAGTGGTGCATCCCTGCGCGCGCGGTTCGTCGGCGAATGCGCTCACAATCTCGTCTCGGCCGTCGCCATCCAGGTCGGCCAACTCAACATGACTTCCTCTGCAGCCTCCGCCATACACCGGTATGGCGCTGGCGTTCCGTACAAATCCACCGCGCGCGTCGCCCAGGTACACGATGGTTTCTCCGTTCGTGGTTAACTCCACTAAGTCGCGCGAACCAGGGCCTCGAAGATGGCCGCTCCCAAGCGCCACGCCAACATTCCTGCCGGCCTCGTGGGATAGCGCTCGCCTCTCCCATTTCCCGCCTGGGCGCGAATAGAATATGTCCAGCGCCGAGTACCAAACTTCCTTTTCGAGGCTCAAGTACGCAACGGAGAGATCGTCTTTTCCATCCTGGTCGAAGTCGCCGGCCGCTACGGCCTGCACGTAATGATAGGAACCGGGAATATCCACGGAAAGCGGAACCGCGGCGCCAGTCGCGCGCCACAGGTTCACCAGATCCTTGCGGCCCAACGCCATCGATCCGGTGGCGACGTCCGTGTGGCCATCGCCGTCAAAGTCGCCCAGCGCCAATGAATCGCTAAAATTTCCGGGGCTGAGCGCCGGCTCCTGCATGCGCCATCCGGCCGGTCCCTGATTCAGAAAAACCACCACACCCTTGGGACCTCGCATATTCAGCGCGCCCATGCGCGGGCCCTCCCACAGGGCCACGAGATCGGGAAGGCCATCGCCGTTCCAATCCACGGCGCGGATGGCTCGCGATGAAAACACGGAGGAGTTGGCGGTATCGAATCCCAAGCCTTGGCTCGAGTTCGAAAAATTGCCTTGGCCATCGCCCGACAGCACCAATAAGCCCCGGTAGTGAACAGCCAGCGCCAGATCCATGTGTCCGTCCCGATTGAAATCGGCAACTTCGATATCGCCGTAGTCGTAGGGAAGGGACGGGAAGCGCGCTGCCTTCCAACTGGTCCACGATCCTTTTCCATCACCCAGGAAAATTACCGGCGGACCAGGTTGCTTGCGAGGTGGACCATGCACGATGTCGGGATGCCCGTCTCCATTGAGATCGGCGATTCGGAACCCCTCCCGCCATTCTCCGGAGGTGGGCAAGCCTTCGCCGAACGGGACAAAGCGCAAGGGCTGCGGCTGCATGGCGACCATCGACACACCGAACACCACGCTCGCGAGAAACTTACGCTTCATGAGCCAGGAGTAGTGTGCTGGACCGAGGTACCCGAGTCGAGCGCCTGGGCACGATGGATGAGATTAAAGATCTGGCTGCCGTTCTGTTCGATGACCTGCACCCAGCCTTGCGCCGCGGCCGCATCGGTCTGCCCACTCACCTGTCCCGTCACGGTTGCGTTCAGATCCAGGAAGAGCCAGCCGGTAGCGAAACTCACCGGAAGCGTTGAGCCGCCTACCGGCACCACTTGCGTAGCCGCTGGAAATCCAATTGGAAACGAAAACAGCGTGGAGCCAGACACCACTTGCGGATGCTCTTGATCGTCGAAAGCTACCAGGCCTTCCTGGGGCAGCGGGTACCAACTGGGAGGGCTGCCGCAAGTGAAATATCCCTGGGCGACTTTGCTATCGCGCCAAACGATGAGTGAAGTTGATCCGGGAGGCGGACTGGCGGGCGGCATTCCCCACGCGGGCGATGCCGGTGTGAGCACCGGCCCACCGGTAAAGTTCCCATTCACGAAACGAGCTCCGAATTCGGTGGGCAAAGGTTGGCGGTTATCCACCGCAGTGAAGGCGTCATAACGCCCGTAAAACGTGTAGTTGCCGGACGTGCTGGTCAGCGGATCCGATCCGCTCGCATGGATGTGAACCAGGTTGTCGCCGCGAGCGATGGCATGCAGTTGGTCCACGTAAAACACCTCTCCCGTAATTAGGCTTTGATTCGTAGCATCCCCGGTTCCTCCGGCGCCAAAATATCCGCCGTCGCCGGGGAAATTCGAGGTGCAGTTGTTCACCAGGTCAATTGTGATGTAGCCCCGCGCAATATTGTCGCCGTGGGGAACACCGGCACACATGCCGCTCATATTCGTGGACGCTTGTCCGGTTAGCGATGTCTGCAGGTTGTTAATTTGGGCCTGTGTCAAAGGCGCTGGAGGAATCTTTGCGTATGAGTTAATCGGAGCAGTGTAGCTACCGGTGTTGCAACTGGCAAAATTGATGTCCTGAGAAAATATGCCTTTCGGGCTGATGCTGTCTTGAGGATCCTGTCCCGCGCTCGCTGAACGCGGCAACGATCCGGTAAACACGTTCCGTAAATCGATTAACTGGGTGTCGTACCCGGTCAGATAGACATTGAAGTTAAACACCGGAACTCCCAGATCGCTCCAAATGACGACATGCGCGAGCACGGCGGTCGCCCCATTCGAGATACCTCCGTAGGTTGCACCCATATTGTTCATAGAGAGTATGGTGTCCATTCCAGTTGGATTCGAAAGATCCACCTCGAAGTAGGGCAGTAACAGCGTCCCCCCCGCGGTGTCGGAAACCGTCAGGAGCGAAAGCGTAGGAAGTGAAGTCCCGGCAGCCCAGGGCACGGCCATAAGAGACAAAACGCCTACCAGGCAAGTAATTTGCAGTCTTTTCATTCGCAGATTTCCTCTTCTGCACCGCTGTTCATTACAGCAGGCCAATCGTCGAACCGGAATATTTGTGCGGGAGAAAGAGGAGTGCCACTTTCTTCGGAACGCTGCTGAGCAGCAACCGCGCCGACGCCGCCCGTGTCCGCTGGGAGCGAACTACTTTGAGCAGCTAGATTGTATTATACGCAGTCGCCGTGAAAAGTCCAGCAAAAGACTGGGACAATTTAAAAATGATCCGGAAGGCCTCCGGAAATCAGGCGTGTTACGTAGTGGTATACGGCCATGCTGAGGTTGGGTTTAATGTGGCTCATGTATCCCCCTCCGCTTTTGCCTCCGCAATGTAGCACCATCAAAAGCGGAGGCAGGTCATGAGCAAAGTGAGAGTCGCTGCATTTTCGATTTCGCTCGACGGGTTTGGCGCCGGACCCCGGCAGGATGCGAACAATCCGCTCGGGATTCGCGGCTTGGAATTACACAAGTGGGTTCAGGACACGGAAGAGTTTAGGAAGATACACGGCCAGAGCGGCGGATCCAAGGGCGTGGATAACCATTTTGCCGCTCAGTCCTTCGAAAATGTCGGCGCGTGGATTCTCGGGCGAAACATGTTTGGGCCGGTTCGAGGCGCCTGGAAGGATGATTCCTGGAAGGGTTGGTGGGGCGATAATCCTCCCTACCATACGCCCGTTTTTGTACTCACGCATCACTCCCGGCCCGTTCTCGCGATGGAAGGCGGCACCACGTTCCACTTCATCACCGATGGGCTGGAGTCCGCACTGGAAAAGGCCAAAGAGGCAGCCAGGGGCAAGGACGTCCGCATCGGCGGCGGCGTGTCCGTCGTCAGGCAATATCTGACCGCAGGTTACATCGACAGCATGCACCTGGCCTTGTCGCCTGTCTTATTGGGTGAAGGGGAACATCTATTTTCCGGCATCAATCTCCCCGAGCTTGGCTTCACTCTGACGAAGACTGTGTCCGGCGAGAATGCGACGCACGTCTTAATCGAGAGGCGTTGACGGCCGAGTTGTTTCCGTCGCTTTCGCTGAATCAGGGCACACACACCTGGGGAGGAAAATGAACGAGAAACGTCCTCTGAGGCAGTTCATGAATCGCAGAATGGTTATTTGATTTTCGAGAAATCGGTGGGGTCCATATAGGTGGAGTCGACCTTCTCGACAATTTTGCCGTCCGCCTCGGATGCTTTAGCCACCTGCTGCCACTCCGGATCGGCGCCAAATTCCGCCCAGTTCTTTTTCGCCGATTCGCGGCTTTCGTGCACAACGATATAGATCAGCGTGTTGTCCTTTTGCGGCGAATCCTGGGGCACCCAGTATCCGACGCTGATTATGTGATGCCGATTGAAGATGGCAATGGTGTGATCTCGGAATCGCGACTCGAGCGCCGGGAGACGTCCCGGGTAGGTGTGGTACACGCGCAGCTCGAAAACGCGCGAGTCTTGCGCATGAACACTGGATTGTCGAGTGAGCAGCGATCCCGCTGCGAACGAAAGCGCTGTCAACGCGCAGGCACGAAATAGGCTGATGGTCATGGGTCTCCGGAGATCATATCATCGAACCGTAAGTGCGCGTCGATTGCAATACGCAGGATGGAAGGCGCGTGTATCGCCGCATCCGGCTTGCCGGACCAGTTGGTCGGGGCGGGGCGATTTGAACGCCCGACCCCCTGCGCCCAAGGCGGATTCCGGCCTCGCGCGAAAACGTCTTATTTTCAGCAGCTTCTGTTTCAATGAGATGCAGTCGGCTTGTTGAACCCTGTTGAGCTTTGTTGAACTCTCGGCTTCTCGCGTCCTCAATTTTATCTACAGTCGCTAACCACGTGAAGATGATCTCCGAGATGCGCCCACTGCCAGGACGGATAGTGCGCGACTGTCTAGTTCCCCGTTTTAGGTAGTGGCGGGGACGTTGGTTGATAGTCTGCCGGAATCCGAAAAAGGCTTTCATCCGGTTGCACTCTTACGATGTCATATAGGTTCCACGTGCTTTCGGTGGATCCGTCCCGCATGTGCTCGTGGATGACAAGCTCCAAGTCCGGCGAAACCCAGGCCTCTTCGAGGGTGGGCCTAGGAGGATAACGCAAGCACTCGAGGCCTTCGATCGTCCGCTTCTCGGAGCTGGTACCCGGCATGCCAAGCTGCAGCGCCGGTCCGTAAGTCGACTCGGCGTAAAGTCTTGTGGCCATGGTCGACGATTGTCTGCACCCCAGCGACAGGATCGAGAATCCTGTGGGCTACGAGGACCCCCTGAAACTCCATGTCGAGGCGCAGGCGCCCGGCGTTGTCCCGAAAAATCCCGCCCAATCGATCTCGCTGCACACCGTTCTTTTTCACCGACGCTCGGAATTTCGCCGAAAACGGCCGACCGCTGGTGGTCATGTTTGTCAAGATATGCGGGCCGAATACCAAAGCACTCATGTGCAGGGACCTGACCTATGGTTTGTTACCTTCGAGAAGAAATCGCACAACTCCACTTCGCAACCGACAATAACCACAAAGGTGATCCCGGCCTGCAAGCGAGCGAATGTTAGGTGTAGTCCGCCAGCTCCGTAGCCTCCAGCGTGATTTGAGTAATATCGAACAAAATTGTTCAGTCGTACTGAGTGTGGGCTGATGTCTCAGATGTGTCAAGGAAAAAACTATGAGGCAATACTGCAGGTTGAATACTTGAACATCTAATGAGCCGGAAAATGATGGTTGAATTTGGATGTTCGATTGCTCCACTCCAACTCGATGCCATCATTCCGTTCGAGCCTGCTCGCCCTGGCGCTGTCGTGCGGGGTTTCCGATGCCGCAGCGCTAGTTTCTGTTCCAACGTTGCAACCTATGCTGCCCGCCGCAGGGATGGAGCCGAACCGTGGGCAGACAAAAGCCGGAATTCTATTTCTCATTCCCGGAAGCACGAGCAGCATGGCCGTCACTTCCCAGTCGGTTTTGTACTCACCGCTGGGAGTCACCCTCGGCTTGGTAGCGAGTAATTCTAACCCAATGGTGGGTTTTGCTGACCCTTTGCCCGGCTTAGTCAATTTTTATACTGGCGCTGATTCCCAGAAATCGGTGACCGGGGTTCCACGATACGCAACGGCGAATCTGGCAAAGATCTATCAGGGCGTCGACGCTCGCTACACTATCGCGCCCAACGGAGCGCTCACGTTGACCCTATTATTTCAGCCAGGGGTGGATCCGAAGGCGATCCTGTTCGAAATTCCTCAGGCTGTGCAGATCATACAGTCTTCCGATGGATCGTTGTTTGTGAGGTTGGGAACAAGTCCAGGCGATCCGGCGCTTGGCTATCCTCCTCCGCTCGCGTTTCAAACAACTTCGGCGGGGCAAGTGAGCCGTAGTGCAAGCTTCAGCGTGCAATCGACGAACACGTTCGGTGTGGCTGTGCAGGGGCTGGATACCAGCCTCCCTTCGCAAATCTCGGTAAACCTGGGCGGGGCAACCAGTTACTCCTCAGTTTCCAATCTTGGCACACAGCTAATAACGATGGACTCTGCGGGAAGCACTTTCTTCGCAACGACAATCGCCGACGCGGCTGGAAAGGACGGACCTTTTCCCGCGACCGCGCGAGAGGGCTGCAGCGCCGACGTGGGTGGACCAGACCCGTGCACAGACGTGGCGATTTACAAGTACTCTAAGGCAGGAGTGCTGGCCTTCGTTACGTATCTGTCCGGCCAGGACCAGGAGTCCTCAGGATTTTTGGGCATCGCTCCGGACGGCACGCTGGTGGTGGCCGGCACCACGGACTCGCCCGATTTTCCGGTAACTCCAGGCGCTTTACAGACGGTCTACGCGGGTCCCCCCGCCGCCGAAGTTGGAGGCATTCCCTTCAGCGGCGATTTCTTTGCGACGCGTCTCGATGCGAGCACAGGCCTACTCCAGGTCTCCACGTATCTCGGTGGCCCGAACGGCGACGCGATGGGGACTGCGGCTCTGGGTGCCGACGGATCATTGTATTTCCTGCCGGTATCGTTAGGCCAGTTTAGCGACCAAATGCCGGTCACAAAGGGGGCACTGCAATCAAGTTGTCTGGGCGATAACTGCCAAAACGGTTATGTTGCACGCCTCAGTGCGTCGTTAGATAAACTGATCTTCGGCACTTATCTGCCAGGGGTGGCACAGGCGACGGCACAATTATATTCGGACGGCAGCGTCTACTATGGCGGCACCGCCACTGCGGGATTTCCGACCACACCCGATGCGTACCAAACGCAAAATGCGGGCGGCGACGATGGCATTGTAGCGCGGCTTGATCCGAGCGGCAGCAGTTTGATATTCGCCACTTATTTCGGCGGCCCAAACACTGATTGGATTTATCCCATTGCCGTCGCTCCCGATGGCAGCGTTTGGGCCGGAGTCAGTTCTTTCATGGAATGCTGCGTCAATGTCCAGTCTCAATTGATCCACCTGGATGCCAGCGGGTCGCGACTTCTTGCCGACCTGCCGATCTCTCCCGACCAAATGACCGTGGACCGGGCGGGGAATCTATTTACGTTGGCTCAAGGACCGATTACGGTTTCGCCAGATGCTTTATTGGGTGGTTCCTGCGGGGGTGATGCTTATCTAGAGTTGAATGCCTCGGGTCAACAACTGTTCGCCACGTATCTCCCGATCGCTGTGACCGGATTTGCAGGCACCGACACTCAAGGTGTGCCGTACCTGGCTTCTTCGTCGGGTCTTCTGCAAGTCGTGCAAGGACCATCAAGTGACGCTATGCCATTTGCCGGTTGCGTTGTGGATGCAGCCAGCTTCGGCGTCGAAAACGCAATCTCACCCGGCGAAATGGTCACGATTTTCGGTAGCGGGCTGGGGCCGACTCCCGGATTGTCATTTCAATTGATCGACGGAAAGGTTCCCAGATCTCTAGGAGGAACCCAGGTTTTGGTAAATGGTGAACCGGCTCCGATTTTATACTCCTCATATGGACAATTGAATTTGATCCTTCCGTATTCGCTAACGATAGGCACGCAACCCTCCATCGACGTTGTCACCAACGGAACTTCGGTTGCCGTACCCTCCGAAACGGTGCAAGCTGCCGGAATCAGCCTATTTCAAATAAACGGTGCTGCTGTGGCACTGAATCAGGACGGCACGGCGAACACAAGCCAAAACCCGGCGAGACCGGGATCGACGGTGATGTTGTTCGGCACTGGTGGCGGCCAGACCGATCCTCCCAGCGTGGCTGGCGATATTACGCCACTCGGACTTCGACCTTCATTGGCCAACGTGCAAGTGGAATTTCTATATTTACCTAACCTTACCTCTATCGTGCTAAACCCGGAGTACGCCGGAGCGGCCCCGGAACTCGTATCCGGTGTCACGCAGGTCAACGTGACACTTCCCGGGGTCATCAACACTTCGCCATTCTACCCTCCCGGAATGTTGCCACTGTTATTGCTGACGAACGGCCAACTGTCAAGCAACCAAACAGTCACGATATTTGTAACTAATCATTGATTGTGCGGGTGCAAGTTTTGTCACCGATGCAACAACGCCTGACCCATTTGCGATTTGAACGAGCTTACCGAGAGACATAGTCTCGCCATCTCTTTGTGCAATCGCCTTGCTCAGGGGAGCACTTGAAAATAGCTCCGAGGGTAGAAGAAAAGGTTCATTGATGTGGGCGGTTCACCTGTACTGCAGCCTCGGGGTTCAGCGAATTCCTTGGTAAAGCCGCCATGCACCCCTGCCCTAATTGCAAGTGCGCTGCACGGAGTTGACCTCGACAGAAGGGAGCGCACCTGCGCCCAAGGCGGATTCCGGCCTCGCGAAAAAATGCCCTATTTTCAGCAGCTTCTGTTTCAATGAGATGCAGTCGACTTGTTGAACACTGGTGAGCTTTGTTGAACTCTCGGCTTTTCGCGTCCTCAATTTTATCTACAGTCGTACCTCTCGCTAAAGATGTTCTCCGGGGTGCGATCCATTGTTTTTTTCGCCGGATGAACTAGGAAATGGGGGATACCGCCCACACGGGCGTTCAGTAGAAAGGCGAGAAGGGCCATCAATGGTAACCGCTTCTTGGCGCCACGCCGCCGTAAGTTCATTTTACGACGAGCGCATTTGAGTTTATGTTGTAGTATGTCAACCAAGCCTTCCCGTTGATCATGCGCCACTTGAATCGCTCGACCGCGTCTCCATCCGCGAATTTTGTGTGAAAAACGATTGTCGTGAAGCTGGTGCTCGCTGCCCAGCCTGTAACTTGCTTGGACCGCTCCCGGCCGAGCTTCCGATGGATCGCTGAAAGAAGGTTGATAAAGTCTGCTTGGGACGTCACTCGTCGAAAGCTATCATCGGTTTCCGAATATATAGCGGAGTATTGCTCGGCATCGAGGCGTTGATGAAATCGCTCAACAGCTGCTTTGGCCTCGTCTATATGGGGTGTGATCTTGCACGAAAATGCGGCGGCCAGCAACGCGATGAACAGCACTATCGGAGTTCGCGGGCTTGATAACAGTCCTAACAATCTGAACCGTACCTTCTCGTGACCCATGGTTCCATCCAGGTTTAGCCCGAATCTTAACACAACCCTCGGTCGCGGATGATTCGAATGCCTTACACGCCAACACTCTCTGGTTAATGGCCGGTCGCCCGCCCAATCGAATTTTTGCGGCTCAGCCCTGTGCATAACTCCCCCTTGACGATTCCCCTTTTCTCCTGTAACCGCTTCTTGACACCCTCCTCCCACGCTCGTTTGCGGATCGTCTTGACTGCAGGCTCATTGACTTTGGTCTACCCGATTCGAATGTGCGTGGATATAGTGAACAGCAACGTTACACAGCATGCCCAATGGCCGACCCAAAAGCTGAAACGCTGGCGCGACAAATCGAGGAACTTGTTGGCCAGATCGGTCTGCCCGATCGACTATTCATCCCATTAGGATTAGGTAATCACGTCGATCATCTGCTTTACCCGCCGCGTTTGGAACCAAGAATTTTCCAACCATCCTGACTTGTACTTCTATGAAGATCTACCCTATGCCTCTGGAATGGATGACGATCAGATTTCGATCGTAGCTGAGGGCTTACAAGCTCGTCCGAAGCCATTTCTAAATGATTTTTCGGAACTGTGGGGAGAGAAGGTTGAGGCGATTCGGATTTATCAGAGTCAGCTCGGACCCACAACGCTGGATCGAATTAGTTCGCACGCCCGCAGAATCGCACAACACGGTAGAATGGCTGAACGCTACTGGTTCGCGTGCTTTTAGAACCAAGCGATGTTTCCATTCTTGTCAGCGGTAGCACGCTCAGTCGAACAGGTGACAATATTGTTAGGGTATCTAATGGTTGCTTATACGTCCGAGTTCAGTGATGGCGGGTCAGAACGATGCAGGAAGAGTGAATCGAAATCCGACGACGATGAAGCAGTGCTCGCCGATGTCGATTTTACTGGGCCTGGAGGCCGACCGCTATCATGGTATGGCCGAAAGACTCAAGAACGAAGCGCCTTCGCAGGTTGAGAAGGTATTTCAACGGCTTTTCAGATTCGTCTTTAGATAGCCGTGTTGTCGCCAAAGGGTGTTGCGGCTTCCGATACAAGGTTGAGAATCACCCGTCCTCAATTTCACCTACAGTGTGATTCTTACCGTCGCCTGGCTTCGGCCGATCTCATTCGTTTAATTGGTCGGGGCGGGGCGATTTGAACGCCCGACCCCCTGCGCCCAAGGGACTGGAGTCTGTTCCAAAAGCTCCATCGTTTATCGGTGAATCCTAACAATTACAACAATCTGGGGAATCTGCTTTCGCTCAAAAAGCAACCCCTGCGGTTGGAATAGATGCGATTCGGACACAGTTTTGGCACAGCAGAAAAGCAGCGGCTCTACGGTTCGGACCCCCCCCCCATGTTCATTATTGTAATATGTTCACGTACCGTGTACCATACATAATAGTGAACAGAAGCCGGTTCTCTCCCATGCCGACCAACGAACATCGCATCTTGGACGCTGCCCTAAAGGCACTGAAGCGGACCACAGGGCTCGACGCCCAGATCCACGCGGCTACAGCGGGCCAGGACCGCGCGACCGATGCCATCATCGAATTGACCACAAACCAACGAAACCACCGCTTCCGCGCCGAGATCAAAGCCGTAGACCGGTTCGAGACCCCGGCGATAATCAAAGCTCACGGCAAAGCCCACCGCGAGCCGCCTTTACTGGTCGCACCCTACATTACCCGCGAAGTCGCCGAACGTTGCCGCCAACTCCATTTACCGTTCATCGACACCGCCGGTAACGCTTATCTCGAAGGGCGGGGGCTGCTCGTTTACGTGGTCGGCAACACGAAACCAATCGAATTTCGCCAGGAGAACTTTCGCGCCCTGAACCCCGCCGGTCTCCAGATCGCGTTCGCTCTCGCGTGTCGGCCCGCGCTGATTCAAACGAATTATCGTGAGATCGCCGCGCGAGCGGCAGTGGCGCTCGGAACCGTGGGGCCGGTTATGAAGGATCTCGAAGCACGAGGATATCTGCGGTTCCAGAAGGAACCTGATCGAAAACTGCTGGACCCGGAACGCATGGTCGAAGAATGGGTCACCCACTATCCGATAACGCTGCGCCCCAAACTCAATCCGAGGCGATTCCGGGCCGACAACGAGCGTCTTCAGCAAGCCGACCTGATGAAACAGAACGCCTACTGGGGAGGCGAGGCAGCCGCAGAGAAGCTGACACGGTATCTCAAACCGGTCCAATTCACAATCTATGCCCGTGAACCCATTGCCCCGCTGATCGCAGCAGGACGGATGCGCGCTGACCCGACCGGTAACGTCGAAATTCTGGATGCGTTCTGGAACTTTGATCCCGACAAAGACTTTCCGGATGTCGTTCCCCCCCTGCTTGCTTACGCCGACCTTCTGGCGACACATGACGGCCGCGACGCGGAGGCCGCTCGGATGATCTATGAACAACGAATCGCCCCAGCATTCCACGCCACCAAGTAGTCCCGTCGATCCCTCGATCGTCCGTGTGCTTCGTGTAATCGATCCGATCGCGCGAGCAGCGCATTGCGATTACTTTGTGGCAGGCGCCACGGCGCGGGACCTCATTCTTGTTAACGTCCATGGTCTGCCGCCAGGCCGTGCCACGCGAGACATCGATTTTGGAATCGCGGTCGAAAGTTGGGATCAATTTGCGTTATTGAAGGATAGCCTTGTCGCAACTGGCCACTTCGAATCTGATGAGAGGGCGCTGCAGCGATTAATCTACTCTGAACAGGCCGCGAGACTCTCCCTCCCCGTTGATCTGATCCCATTTCGCGGCGTCGCTTCCGGCGAGAGCATGATCGAGTGGCCTCCAAGTCGCGACATCGTCATGAATGTTGCGGGTTTCGAAGAGGCGTTGGCATCGTCCGTTTTGCTCGAGATACAGCCTGAGCTAAGCGTACTCGTAGCGTCGCTACCGGGATTAACGCTACTCAAGGTCGTAGCATGGTTCGACCGAGGCCGCGAGACTAATAAAGACGCGGCCGATCTCTATCGGCTCTTGACCACCTACGCTGATGCAGGGAATACAGATCGTCTTTATGATCACGAGATGGATTTACTAGAAAGCGTAGGCTTCGACATGGAACTGGCGGGAGCCGAACTGCTTGGAGGCGATGTAGCCAAAGTTTGCCCACCAGACGCACTCCGCCGCATCCGTTCCCTATTCCGATCGGGCACCGAGGTCGACCGACTCATGAGCCAGATGATTCGTAGTGCATCATACGTTGAAGCAGCACCTGCCATCGAGCAAACCGTTAATGCATTCTGCCGCGGGCTTCTTACGGACCTTTGACAATGCTTATTCCCAACATGTGTCGGATGGAAAGACGTTTCCGCGATGTTGATCGTTGGGCCAGCCGTGAGTCGTGCTTCGGCTGGCGATTGGGAATACACGCGCGGATCGAATCGTATCGCCAATGGCGTGGCCTGCAGCCGAAATATAACAATCTCATAGGTTGTGTGGCCCCCCCATTGGTGATATCTAAACGTCGGTAAAGGACATCACCTGTCGCTACGCACCTGCTTGCCAGGCAGCATCACGGTTTCCAAACGCTCCACTCGCTCTGGTCTCTGACGACTATGGACGGTAGCGGGCAGTCGGCACCGATCATCTGGCTCTGCACGTAAGCGATAGCGAATGCCGTGGATCGTTACATTGGGGCCCAATGACCGGTGCGTTTGTAGATCATGCTGCTTTTTCGGCGAGATCCTCAGCGCCTCGATGATCAGCTTGCCGGACCATTGGTCAAACGGCAACCGCTGCTGCCGTTTGCAGAGCGGGCACCCACGATTCGACCCCGGCTCGGGAACCCTCTTACATCCCGGCCCTCCTCTATTGTAGGCGTGTCTGCTGAACGGTGCCTTCCGCGCCGTCGATGGATTCCTAACTCTTCATTTCGTCCTTCCGCCGATTAGCCTCATGGGACCTTTTCGGCAATTCTCGAAGATCGCGGGATTTCTTGGCCGAGTACCTCGATTTCTAGGATGTATGATCAAGCTCGAGCCTGTATTACCAGCTCAGTTCAATCAAAGAAACACCCTGGCGGGGGAGCGGAAACTCAAGTTTAGCGGCGCCGCCTGGTACGTCCAGCCACCGTGGCGATTCCGCGAGTAGCAACTGCCCAGCCGCTTCGAGGATGCCATATTGGGCAGGCTCCAGGCGCTGCGGCGATCCCATGGCGTTCCATGGCGTCCAGGAATTGCCATGGATCTGATCGACTCTATAGTGACGCTCCAACACCCGGTTGGCGGCGCCGGGTAGGCCCGCTATCTCCAACCGCACGTTCGCCGGCGCTGCCGGCGCGTCGTCGTCATGATAATTCCACGTCAGCACGGATATGCCGCGGTCCGAACGAACGGCCAGCGAGTCTACGTCCGGATTGCCGCGGACGCCTTTGGCAAGTATCGTATCGAGCGGCGTGCGGCCACTGCTTTCTGTCTGCAGGCGGACGCCGCGCATCAAGGCGGCCATGCGGAAAAAGTTCAGCACCGGCTTGTCGATTCCGTTGGTCGCCAGGGTGCGGAAGCCATCGAAGTACGGCTGATCCTCGAACTCGAAGGCCCAGGTCAGCATGCCCTCGATGTTCGCCTGCCGCCGGTCCGCGAGTTCCAAAATGGTCTTCATGATGGCCGCGGTGTAGGACGCGTACAGCGCGCCATTGCGGTAGGCGTTTTGTGGATACACGCGCGCAGAACACGCCGCGCAGCCTTCCGGGTCGGACTCGCTCAGAACGATTGGCAGAGCCTCGAACTTCGGAATTGCGCGTACGATGGCATATCCCGCGTCCACATCCCCGGCATGTTTCGCGATACCCATGCGTACATGACCATCCACGACAGCAGGCCGGCCCTTGGCGTGATAACTGATAAAGTCGAGCGGCGCGCCCGTGCCGCCAGTGACGTAATTGACGCCGTGATCGCAATGCTCGAGGAACTGGCGGAGAAACGCAGCCCCCTTCGCGCCCAAGGGACCCGTGGTAGCCGGTCCGCCGATTCTTGCCGTGGGAAACGCACGCTTCACCGCCGCGGCAGCATAGTCGTATAGCTTGTCGTATTCTTCCGCAGTTCCATGCCAGTACGATATATCGGGCTCGTTCCAGACCTCCCAATACCATGACTCTACCTGGTCCTTTCCATACTTCTGGACACAGTGCTTCACCCACTGGTAAACCAGTTCGCCCCATTTGCCATAGTCCTTGGGCGGGAACGACCATCCGATGGTATAGTCGCGGTTCTCGGCGCCGGCGATCCAGGTGGGGCGATACGGCTCCGGCTTCGAGGAGAGCGCCTGCGGCATGAAGCCGATCTCGACAAACGGTTTGGCGCCCGCCTGCAAGTACGTATCGAAAATGCGATCCGTGATGGTCCAGTCGTAAACCGGCCTGCCCGCCGCGTCTTCGGTGTAAGCATTCGTGGACCCCCACTTCAATCCTGGCGTTCCATCTCCCGTTGCGAGCAGGAAGTGGGTGCGAAGGTACACGGGCGCCGCGCTCATCGAGGCTAATTCGCCCACGAGCTTGCGACCGTTCGTCGTGTAAGTGTAATTCGTCTCGTCATAGCCGAAATATGCGTAGATCGGCTTGAACGCGCCGACTGTCTGGGCCGCGTTGACGTGGATTGTCACCACGTTCTGTGCCAGCCCGGAAACGGCGGCGGCCAAGAGTGCAATGAGCCGCATCCCACCCGGCAGCGAAGTTCCCATGCGACCCGTGTGTAGCGCGCCTGTCTTTGTGCTTTGGCTAATAGCGCTAGGTGGCGTCACCACATCGGATTTTAGCCTAATCCCACCGTGGCGAATGTGTGCGAATACGAACGTCCATTGATTTTCGATTATTCTCGAACTACGGACGCGACGCTGGATGCCTGGGAGATCTCTTATTTGACTTGCTCCAGAGGGAGCGCTTCTATACAGTAGACTTCATGCCGTTCCGCGCTATTCGATTCGCCCCGGGCATCTACCTTCTGTTGTTGGTTTCCACGGTGGCACTCGCGGCTGCAGAAACTGCGCATTTGACCATCGACGCATCCAAAGCGGGCACGAAGATCGCAACGTCTTCGGCCAGTTCGCAGAGAATCTGGGGCACGGCCTCTCCGAGGGTATCTGGGTCGGCCCGGACTCCCCGATTCCGAACACGCGCGGCATCCGCAACAACGTAGTCGCCGCCCTACGGGCTTTGCAGGTACCTAATGTCCGCTGGCCGGGCGGCTGCTTCGGCGACGAATATCATTGGCGCAAAGGTGTCGGGCCAGCCGCGCAACGGCCGGCAACGCTCAACTCTTCCTGGGGAGGCGTGGTCGACGATAACAGCTTCGGCACTCACGAATTCATGGATTTCGTGCAGCAGATCGGCAGCCAGGCGTACGTCTCGATCAACGTCGGATCCGGGAGCCCGCAGGAATCTGCTGAATGGCTGGAGTACATGACCGCCGCCAAACCGACGGCGCTGGCCAAGGTCCGCCGCGCTACGTGCGATGTGGCGGGGGCTGGAAACCACCTCACGGGTTCGGCTAGTGAGGCACTCCTACCGGAAACGGGCAGCAATGGATAGGCCGAACCTACGGAGCACCGGCGCCAGTCCTCGACCCTACCGACAAAGCGTAACGATCGTGGTTCAGTAAAGCAGCTTCTTATCCGCGTTAATCCGCTGCCAAGATGCCTTACTTCAGTTTGTCTCGTCCACCACTTCAATCGCATACAACGACGCATAGTCGTGTACGGGCGAAAACGACACCAGTAACGTCCCTTGCCCGTTTGGTGTTAGCCCATGAAACGTCTTGACCAAAGCCTGTGCCGGCCCAGCTTCTTTAAGAAGATCGAGCCCCCGAAGCAGCGACACACCGTTACATGTAACGTCAAAAACCCGCGTGCCCGGTTGTCCCTGAAGCGCCCCGGTATGGAAGTACTCTTCGGCGAAATACAAAGTCAGCCGGTACGATCCTTTGTCCACCGGTATGGCGTAATCGAAATGCCCGTAGCGCTCGCGGGCGAAAAGTTCCGGATCCTTGGTTCCGCGCAGTTCCACAGAGTGGACAGCGGTTTGTCCGCCATTGTAAAAGCGATCCGGTTTCCAGACCGCGCCATTGGAATCGGTATAGAATCCCTCCTGCGTCACGATGCGGATTGGATTGATGCGGCGCAGCGTGGTGGGTGTTAGCTCAATTGCATTCACCAGCGCCATCCCCGTCAAGTCCTGGAATGTCAGGGTTAGGATTTGTCCTGGGCCGGGCGAAATGTCCTTGAACACCCGCACATCGCCGATGTTGGAGCCGCCGGCGTCGGCGTAGACGTCGAATCGCGATAGGAGCGGCTTGCCGTTCGCCAGAACGGTGAAAACCCGGCTGATTTCGCCTCCACCCGCAGGCATTGACGGGCCGTACGTGCCCTCCACAAAATACAAGTGGAGTTCGTAGACACCCGGCTCCAGCGGGATCTTGTAGGTGAAGTTTCCCATGCGCCCAGCTTGAAAGAGCTTCGGGTCATGCGCGCGGGCAATGAACTGCCGGTCGATTTGGAAGGGTGTTCCGCCTTCGAAATCGCGATCCGCCTCCCACACTTCTCCCCACCGGTCCATGTGATTCTTGGTCCGGCCGCAGACGATGCGTATCGAGTGAGGCCCGCCGGCAGGCGTCGAAATTCTCGCCGCGTTGGATGCTGCGGCTGTGGCCATGGGGAACAGTCGGGCAGCGGCCGACGCGGCGGTGTCCGGCCTGGCGCGGTTTCGAAACGCAAACAACCCGGCCAGAATCAGCGCCACTACCCCAGTCGCCACGATGGCGAGTCGATAACGCTTCGGCCACCCCTGCGGTGGACTAGACTGTGGAGTCACGCGAGAGAATACGAGGGCATAATGGCCCAACGGAACGTCGATCCGCAGCGTGTGGCCCCGGCCATCGGTTTCGTAGAACTCCTTGAGCCGCTTCCTTAGCCGGTACGCCTCCACGCGGGCCCCGGCATCCTCGGCGGGATCGAACGTGGACGGCCTGCCCAGCACCTCCACCCCAATCTGGTATTCCCTTACCTCTTCGGTGCCGCCTTCCAAATATTTGGTACACAAATACTCGAGCAGTCTGGAGAGCTGCGGTGAGCGAACGAACAGACCTGAGCCCAGAACAGAATCTAACTCAGCCTTGGCGTCCTCCATGGAAGGTGAAGGTTTAACCTGAGGCATTGCGGGGTGAAGTTTACCACACATCGACAGTTAACGCTAGAGAGAGACGATGTAAGTAATTGAAAAATTGAGTTAACTTCGAGGCGCACCCACAATGTAACGGGTATAACCTATAAATACTATTGACATCAGGTTAGAATCTTCTCGGCTTGGTTTGGTTGGTCGAAGCTTCTTGAGGGGGAAAACACCATGTTTGATGTTCTCAGATCCACGCGGATTCAGTCCCATCCGGCTCTGGGCATGATGCCCGCTTTCCGCGCAGCCGCACTGTTATGCTGCTTATGCATCCTTGCTGCGCTACCTATCGCAGCCCAAAACGCCAGCGGTACCCTTACCGGTACGGTCACCGACCCCAGCAGCGCTGTGGTCCCAGGCGCGACCGTAGTCATGAAGAACGACCAGAGCGGCGATAAGCGCAAGACGGTGGCCAACAATGACGGATTCTTCTCCATCAACGCCGTTCAACCAGGCGACTACACCGTTACGATCACAGCACAAGGTTTTGAGTCTTACATTCAAAAGCGAGTGCACTTCGACCAGGGTGACACCCGCAACCTTGCGAACATCACGCTGAAGGTCGGTAGTACGACAGAGGCCGTAACTGTGGAAGCGGTTGGAGGCGAAGTGACCCCAGTCGACTCCGGCGAGAAATCCACGGTTATCGGCCAGCAGCAACTGCAGAACATCGCCATCATCGGGCAGAACGCGGCGGAATTCATCAAGATTCTGCCGGGGTTTGCCATGACAGGCGGCAATACGAATGCTGCCAGCTTTGGCGGCGGGGCTGAGAACACCGGCGCCGGGCCAGTGGGCAGCTTTTCGGCAAACGGCCTGCGCACGGCGGCGCTGGACATCACATCAGATGGCGCGCACACCATCGATCCCGGATGCAATTGCGGCCAAGCTGTAAATACTGTGGTGGATATGACCTCGGAAATGAAGGTGCTTACCTCCAACTTCGGCGCAGACAACGCGAAGGGTCCGGTGGTCATCTCCGCAGTCGGCAAGTCCGGCGGCAACCGGTTCCATGGCGAAGCTTACATCTATGCCCGGAACGGCGTGTTATCCGCGAACAACGCCTTCAACAACAGCGAAGGAACCAACCCCTTGACCGGCCTGAAAGTGGCGCCCAAACCGGACACCGCTTTTTACTATCCCGGCGGCAACATCGGCGGTCCGGTAATCATACCTGGGACGAATTTCAACAAGAACCACGACAAGCTATTTTTCTTTGTTGCCTACGAGCGATACCAGCAGACGGTGCAGGATCTGTCCCACGACGTTTTCAACTCTGTGGTTCCCGCGCCCTTCGAGCTCAACGGCGATTTCAGCGCCGCGAGCATTAGCAAATACTTCGGTTCCACCCTGGGCGCCCAAGGCTACGCGCTGGGTGCGGCGACCTCGAACGCGAGCATCGGAAACAACGGCATTATCCCGCAATCGCAATGGAACGCGACCGGCGTGGCTATGTTCGCCAAACTGCTGCCGAAAGCCAACGTGAATCCGCAGCAGAACAACGGTTACAACTACATCTCCTCCACCACGCACTCGGACAATATGTGGCAGCTCCGTCCGCGGTTGGACTATAGCATCAACGATAACACCAAGCTTTTTGTCAGCTACAACCATCAGCAGGACCTGAATCACGACAACAGCACTGCGTGGTGGGGCACCAACCCGGCTGTCCCGTATCCCACTCCGCTGGCCCAGGGCAATTACTCCGAATCGCTCACCGCTAACCTGACGAAGGTCTTTAGCCCGACTCTTACCAACGAACTGCTCTTCACCTACACGGATCTTTACGTACCGTTCACCATTCCCAATCTCAAGAATTTCACCGCCGATGCGCTGGGCATCAACTTCAAGCACGTTTTCAACGACAGCGTCAACAACCAAATCCCAGTAGTTACCGGTTGGAGCGACGGTATGTCCAACCTGATTCAACCGAGTGGCTTTGAGACTGGCTCGCTATACGCCCATAAGTGGCTGCCGAGCGTCTCCGACAACCTCTCGAAGGTTTGGGGAACGCACACCGCGAAATTCGGCTTCTACTACGAGTGGGTTAAGAACCAGCAGCCCAGCAGCAACTACACCAATGGCGAACTGCAGTACGCTAACTGGGGCCAGGGTTCGACTGGTAACGTGTACGCGGATATGTTGACGGGCATCATCTCCGGCGGGTACGCGGAAAGCAACAAGGACCCGATCGTGCGGATGCATTACAACTCAATTTCGTTCTACGCAATGGATTCGTGGAAGATCAGCCGCCGGCTCACTGTGGATTACGGTTTGCGCGTCGACCACCTGGGTCCCTGGGTGGATGAAAGCGGCAAAGGAGCCGCTGTCTTCGTTCCCGGCTCCTACAACCCGGCTGCGGCCGGCGGCGGCACCTCCCTCACTGGTTTTGAGTGGCACGCCATATCCCCTTCGATTCCTCTGAGCGGTGCGCAAGGACGTTTCGCCTTCTATAACCCGCGCTTCGGTGCCGCGTATGATGTGTTCGGAACCGGCAAGACCGTGCTTCGAGGCGGTTACGGCACATACCGCTACCACGATGAGCAGAACGTTCAGGCGGGCGCCATGAGCCTTTCGGGCGGCGCATACACCTATAGCGTTCCAAGTCCGGCGGGAGGCAAGCCGCAAACCTTCGCCTATATTGCGGGCATTCAGCCTCAGGCCATTACTCCTGGAAGCGTGGTTGTCTTGAATCCCAAGGACAGCCAGCAGCCTTTCACTCAGAGTTACAGCTTTACCATTTCCCAGCGCATGCCGTGGTCCTCTACCGCGGAGGTTGCCTATGTCGGCAACCATGCGTCGGACTTGAGCAACTACAATTCCAGCGTCGGCGGCCTAAACTACCTGCCTAATGGAACCCTGTTCCAGTCGGCGAATATTGGGCTGTTCGGGACCACTGGCCACATCTCTAATAACCCCAATGTGCAAGCGATCGACCCGTTCCCCCTCTATGGGACGATCAATCAGATCGGCCACTTCGAATATTCCAACTACAACTCTCTGCAAACCAGTTGGAACAAGCAAAGCGGGCGCGGCAATTGGCTGCTCAACTATACCTTCAGCAAATCGCTCGGCATCCGTGGTGAGAACGGGACCAGCGGTGTGGGCGATCCGACGAATATCCGTAACGACTACGGCGTCCTGCCCAACGACAGAACGCACCTGTTCAACGCCGCCTATGTTTACAACGAGGGCAGCCTCTACCATGGAAACAAGTTCGTGGGTGGGGTAGTAAATGGGTGGCAACTTTCCGGCATCACCCAAATCCAGAGCGGCAGCCCGCTGCAGGCTGTCAACAGCAGCAACTTCGGTATGGGCGGAAGCTTCCTTCCCGGCACAACGCTACCGAATGGCGTAGGCATAGGTGGCGTCGGGCTCACCAATGCGCTCGTCACGGGAAGTCCCAACGTCAACATGCAACCGGTTCTGACCTGCGATCCGAGGGACGGGTTGGCTAAGAATCAGTTCATCAACGGCAACTGTTTTGGTCTGCCCACCCCCGGACACAACGGCTCGTTTATTTTCCCGTACATCAAGGGACCGATGTTCTTCAATAGCGACCTCTCGCTGTTCAAGAACTTCCAGATTGGGGAATCGAAGAAAATACAGTTCAGGGCTTCGGCCTACAACTTCCTGAACCATCCGCTGACTAGTTATAACCCGGCGGGCGGCGACGGAAATCTGACCCTGGGCTTCAACGCGGCAGGGAAGGTCACAAACCCCAACTTCGGGTACGCGAACTTCCTGAACGGTAACCGCAACATTCAGTTGGTACTGAAGTTCTTCTTCTAGAACCGCTGAACATTTTCGATGCAAGGACGGGGTGGCGCAAGCCGCCCCGTTTTATTTGTGGGGCAGGTTGGTAACCTGCGCGCCGATTGTTAATCGGCGCAAAACTGCGGGGTTGGCGACCCCGCGCAGAACGGCATCCTGCCCCACACTGTTTGAGCGGATGATATGCTTTCCATCGTGGGTAGAAATCTCACCGCGATTCTCGTCCTCACACTGACTGCTTTCGGGCAAACAGTTCCCTCGAACCAAGCGGCGTCTTTTCTGGGCAAAGGAAATCAGTTCATAGAGGAGCGGTTATTCCAACGGGCCATCGATGAGTTTCAGCAAGCGCTCGCGATCGAGCCCGGTCTGCACGCCGCCCGCTACCAACTCGCGATCTGTTTCTTTGCGCTGGGCAAGAATGACGACTCCCGCCGGGAATTTGAACTGGTGAAGAAGCAGGCCGGATCCTCCCATGAAATTTCCTATTATTTGGGACGCATTCTGCTTCTCACTGGCGATTCATCCGGCGCTATCCGGGAACTGGCTCCGCTCACCAAAGATCCCAAGATTCCAGATGCGGATTATTTTCTCGGCTTAGCGTATCTTTCAGCGGGAGATCAGAGACAGGGAATCCAGTGGTTAGAGCACCGCGCCCAGGCCAAACCGAGCGATTATCACGTCCACTACCGCCTGGCCCGGGTCTATGCAGGCGCCGGGCGCAAAGCCGAAGCCGACCGCGAGTATGGATTGTATAACAAGTTTCGCGACGCGGCGCGTACGACGGAAGATAAAATGCGAGCCTGCAGCGCGGCGCTGGATTCCAAGGCGGATAAAGTTCAGGAATCCTGCGCTCACCTGGTGGATCAAAACGACCCCGAGAAACTGGAGCTGCTCGGGGAAATTTACGGTGCGCACGCGCATTTCGCCGATGCGGTTGAACCTCTCACGCGCGCCGTACGGCTGGACCCAGGCTCCTATGACGCCTGGCACAATCTGGGACTCAGTTATTTCCGGCTAAAGCGGTATCAGGAAGCCCGGCAGCCCCTGGAAAAGGCCGCAGCCTTGCGGCCCGACATTTTCGATACGCTCAACCTGCTGGGCGCGACACTCTACGTTTTGGGTGATGATCGGGCCGCGCTGCCGGTGCTGGAACGCGCCCACCAGCTTCGTCCGGACGACGCGCAGTTAAAAGCTGCCCTGGATCAACTCAAAAAGTGAACATCCAAGAGTTCATCCGCGATGGTTTCCTGAAAATTGAGGCGGCCTTTCCGCGCGATCTCGCCGACCAGTGCCGTTCCATCCTCTGGCGGGACACGGGCTGCGATCCGGACGATCCGAAAACTTGGACGAAGCCCGTGATCCGGCTCGGCATGTATGGACAAGAACCGTTTGTCCGGGCGGCCAACACTTCGGTGCTGCACAACGCCTTCGATCAACTGGCTGGCGCAGGGCGATGGCGGCCCCGCACGGATCTCGGTACGTTTCCGATCCGGTTTCCATCTCCCGACGATCCGGGCGACGCGGGCTGGCACGTCGATACCAGCTTCCCGCCCGAAAACCGGGATCCGTCGGACTTCTTCGACTGGCGCGTCAACGTGACCTCGAAGGGTCGAGCCTTGCTGATGCTCTTTCTTTTCTCCGACGTCGGTGAGAAGGACGCGCCGACGCGCATCCGAGTGGCTTCTCATCTCGATATGGCGAGGCGGCTTGCGCCTGCTGGTGAGCATGGCCTATCGTTGAGAGAACTGGCCGGCAACGGTTTTGTTGAGAGCGCGGCGCGGCGGGAGGTACTGGCAACCGGGGAGGCCGGCACGGTCTACCTGTGCCATCCGTTTCTGGTCCATGCAGCTCAGCCGCACCGAGGCACGCGCCCGCGCTTTCTGGCCCAGCCGCCGCTTCAACCGGCCGTGCCATTCTTACTTGACCGTGAGGACGGCGCTTACTCGCCGGTAGAGCAAGCGATCCGGATCGCTAGAGGACGGGCTGTGAAAAAACGGTTGGCAGGCGGAAGCGCCTGCCCCACATTGCGCTAAAGGGTTTAGATACAGGTGGGGCAGGCGCTTTCGCCTGCCAACTCGATTTTTGCGGTATGAAAAGGAATAAGATGTAAGGCGTAGGTGCAGGAGGCATGTTGCAGCGTATTTGTGTCCTTGCCGTGCTTTTAGCTCTTTGCTGGTCTGGCACACTGAATGCCCAGACGAACCAGCCGCCCGGTACTCCCGAAGTTGTTCTTCGAGGCGGGACCCAGGAAGTGCTGCTGGACTTCGTGGTTCGCGATAAGCATCAGAAATTCGTGAAGGACCTTCGGCCGGAAGATGTTCAGATCTTCGAGGACGGCGTGCTTCAGAAGATGCGCAGCTTTTCGTTCCGGGATGGGCGCAACGTGGCTAATGCAGCGCCATCGAGCAATACAACCGGAAGTGCATTAAACCAAAATTCCTCCGACCCGCTCCGGCAGATTAACCTTGTAACACTGGTCTTCGAAGCCATGAGTCCATTGAGCCGCCGCACCGCGGTGGAACGCGCTCATGAATTCATCAAAACGGAAACAGGACCAAATACGTGGATCGGCGTGTACTCGCTGCGCTACCAACTAGCCATCCTGCAACCCTACACCACAGACCTGACGCTATTAAACAAAGCAGTAGACCGCGCCAGCACCGGCGCCTATCAGGAGTTCGCCAAGGAAAGCCGGCAAATCGTCGAGCGGATCAACGACCTGCAGGCTACTGGTTATGCCGCGCAACAGTTTCAACCTTTCAATCTCGGATCGGCCGAAGAACGAGGCCCGCAAAACGATGCGAGCGCTGGCCGCAGCCCAGATTCAGATTGCCCGTCCTGATGGCACTGCTGTTGCCGCGATACAGCAACTCATATTGAAAACGATCTTTCGGCAAGAGGGGACACGGTCCATCGATGCGCTCCGTACTCTGGTTCGGGAACAAGCGCGCCTGCCTGGCCGGAAGACCGTCCTGTTGTTCTCGGAAGGGTTGATCGTTCCGCCAGGTCAAACTGAGCTCCTGGATTCGGTCATCGGCGAGGCGAACCGCGCCAACGTAAGTTTCTATACGGTGGATGCACGCGGTCTGACCATGGTCTCGAATCTGCGTATTTCGCAGGCTATGAGCGCCGCCATGGGCGATGCTGAGTCGGATAGCCAGATGATCGTCAACCAGGTATACAACCCGGGACCCAACGTGCACGCGACTGACCTTCAGGCCAATGCGCGGCACTTGGCGGAGGGTACAGGTGGGTTCGCCATGGACAACAGCAACGATCTGCGGGGGCCGCTGCAGCGCGTTATGGAAGATGTCCGGTCCCATTACGAGGTGACCTACGCGCCTCGCTCCGATCACTTCGATGGGCATTTCCGGAAAGTGGAAGTGCGGCTCGGGTCCCGGCGATTGAAGGTGCAGAGCCGGGCAGGCTACTATGCTCTACCGCTGGTGAACGGCGAAACCATTGCGCCTTACGAAATGGCCGCTCTGAACGCCATCAACATGCAGCCCTCTCCGAGTTCTTTTCCCTATACCGCCGGCGTTCTTCGATTCGGCGCGGATCCTGGTGGCGGGGTGGATTGCCGCATCGTCTTCGCCGTTCCGGGCAGCTCCCTGCGTTTTCAGAATGATCCGGCAACGCAGTCCTTCCAGATACACCTCTCGGTTTTGGGCTTGGTGAAGGACGAACAGGGCCAAGTTGTGGCGAAGGTCGCGAAAGACCTTCCGTTCCGCGCGCCCATCGGGAAGCAGGAGAACTTCGCGGAAGGAAAGGTCACTCTCGCGCTTCCTCTGCACCTGCCGCCTGGCCATTATCAGTTGCAAACCGCGGTGATCGATCGCGAAGGCGACCGGGCGAGCGTGAAAAGGTCGGTTCTGATCGTACCCGCCGGCGGAAACCAGTCTCTCGGAGTCAGCGACATTGTTTGGGTGCGGGATTTGGCGCCGAAATCCGACACCCGATGCCGCCGAATGTTCTGTGGAGTCCGGAGGGCGAAATCACGCCGGAGCTGGCGCCGGTGCTGGCAAGCGGCGGGTCCGCGGCGTTCTATTTCGTCACGTATCCTTCGCTCAATGCGCGCGATAAGCCGGAGGCGCTGATATCCGTCGAACGCGATGGAAAAGCACTCACATCGAGCGTTCTGGCCACTCCCGCGCCGGATGAGAGTGGGGCGTATCGCTATAGCGTTACCCTGCCACTTGCTCAATTCTCGCCGGGCGATTACGAATTGAACGTGATCGTCAGTCAAAACGGCATGCGAACCACCAAGGAAGCACTCTTCCAGGTGCGTTAGTTGCTGAGATGATTCAGCATTTTGGCCAAATGCGGGCGCGGCCCCTGCCAGCACTGGCCTTCCTCGTTGCAACGGGACGGTTGTTTGGTTTCCAGGCCGCGGTGCCCAATTTTCAATCGAAATCACAGGAAGTGATTCTGGATCTGGTCGTCCGTAACAAGCATGGTGACGCCGTTCGCGACCTGAACCAAAGCGACATACAAATCTACGAGGACGGCCGGCTACAGGAAATCAAGTCCATCAACCTGATCGATCCGAGCCGGCCGCATGACGATTCCGTCCCTGCGCTACTCGGCGATGGAAAGGCGCCCGTTAGGCGGAATGGCGTCGGTGAGATGAGGTTCGTTTCGCTCATATTTGACCGGCTCACCGGGAGCGCACAGCGGAACGCTCTTGCGGCGATCAATGAATTACTAACATCGGCGCTCCCGCGCGACACTTACGTAGCTGTCCTCGTGCTCGATCGAAATCTATACCTGCTTCAGCCATTCACAAATGACTCGAAGCGGGTACAAGAGGCCGCGCTTCGCGCTATTTCCGGGCTACCTTCGCAGTATGTCCGGGATTCCGAGCGGAACCTCACTCAGTTAGAGGAACTGTACCTCAAGAACGACGTGATCGGCTTGAGTCAGATGGACCTGGTGCTGCTGCGAACCCTGCGAGACTCGGTACGGGATACGCGTTCCGAGCAGGGGCGGGCCCAACTCGGCGCCCTCCTGTCGCTTGTACGATACCAGAGCTCGCTCGCGGGCCGGAAGGCTGTCGTCTATTTCTCTCAGGGCCTCGTGATCCCCCCTGCCATGCGCGAACTATTCGATTCCCTCACCGTCGCTGCCAATCGCGGAAGAGTGAGTTTCTACACGCTGGATACTCGCGGACTTGACGGTACGCCGACTGCGGCGCCCCGCAATCGACTGGCCCAGGCCCTCGAGTCCGGCACTATTCACCAGGGCGAATGGCAGCCGGAAAGCCTTCACTCGGAACTGGATTCGACGCGAATGGCTCTAGACGAACTCGCGGCGAACACGGGCGGATTCCTGTCTGCCACCAATGATGTGCGCGCGCCGCTCCATCGCGTCTGGGATGACCTGCACACTTATTACGAGGTGACGTATCGGCCCGCATGGAGTGAGTATGATGGCCGATTTCACAAAATAACGGTTCACTTAGTAAGGCGAGGGCTGGCCGTCCTTTCCAGGGATGGCTATTACGCGCTGCCGGATCTCGGAGGCAGAACCATGCTGCCGTACGAGTCTGAGCTTCTGGGGTTGCTGAGTGCGCGTCCCTTACCCGCATCTTTGGCGAGCAGTTCCGCTGTAGTCTGCTATCGGCTGGGCAAGATGGATCGTTGCGTCCTGACGCTTAGTGTTCCTCTAAAAGATTTGAAGCCATCCGCTGCGGACGCAGGTGCACGCCGGTTGGCATTTCTTGCCCTCGTACGCAACGCTAGCGGCGAGGTAGTGGACGTGCTCAGCAGGGATCTGCTAGTCGGGATGCCAGCGGACAGGCAAAAAAGCAAGCCCACGATGGGGACATTTACACGGGTGGAAAGATTCGATCTGGCACCGGGCAGATATACCGTGGAGATTGCAATTCAGGATCGCGAATCGATGGTTGTTTCCGCCAAGAATACCTCGCTTTACGTCCGTGAATTCCAGCCCTTGGACGCGAGCGAGATAGTTGGGATCCGAAATCTTCTTCCCCGGGAAGGCGCCAGGACTGCGGCCGATCCCCTCGAATTCGGTGAACTGTACGTAACGCCAGACCCTTCCTCCACTTTCGAGAAGCGCCAAGACGCAACACCCAAGCTGTACTTCATCGCTTATCCGGCAGCCGACTCTACTGCAAAGGTTGAGCTCCTGGCGAAAATCATCGGAACCAGCGCGGAGTCGGCCCCCGAGCCGGCTCCAGCGATTAGCGCGGGAGAATCGAGTGCCGGAGCGATCCCTTGTCTGATCTCGATACCGGTGCAAAGTCTCGATCCCGGAGATTATGTTTTGGAAGTTACACTCATGCAGGGGGACAAATCAATTCAGCGTGTGATCGCTTTCAAAGTCCTTAGCCAGTAGCATTGGGGCGTCCGCTGCATGGAAACGGGGCTTTGAAATGAGCAGCTTGGGCCTCGTTGCGCCCTTGAACATGATACAATCTTGAAAAGGTTTGTGATGTATCCCTTCGGGTTGGTTGTCGCGACGGGTCTGCTCTGCCTCTCGGGGCAAATCGCGCTGCAAGCTCAAACCACCCAGTCCCCGCAAGAGCTTTTAAAGGAAGCCGTAACTTTTCACCAGCAGGGAAAGCTGGAAGATGCCATTCGCGACTACGAACAGTTTCTGGATGTATACCCCGAGGCTCCCGAAGTACGTTCCAACCTGGGCGCAGCGCTGGCGGCCACCGGAAAGTACGCGCAGGCGATAGAGCAGTACAAGCTCGCGCTGATGAAGAAATCCGATCCAAAACTCCAGTTAAATCTGGCACTGGCCTATTACAAGACGGACGACTTTGCGGACGCGATTGTGGCATTTGAAAAAGTCCGCGAGCGTGGACCCGGACAACCGGCAGGCCAGAACCCTCCTGGCGGATTGTTACGTGCACACTGGCGAAAACAAGAAAGCCATCGATCTACTTTGGCCGGTGTTCAGCCTGCGATTCCGCCGACGTGGCGCTAGATTATATTTTGGGTACGGCGTTGGCGCGCGATGGCCAGGCGGGTCTTGCCCAGCGCGTGATCAACCCGCTCATGGAGGGGCCGGACTCTGCGGAGAAGCACATGCTGCTCGGCACCGCCCGGTTCGCGGCCCACGATTATCCGGGGGCGCTAGAAGAGTTGCGCAAGGCCGCGGAAATGAACCCGAATCTGCCCGAAGTGAACTCCTATTACGGACAGGCGCTGTTTTCCAATGGCCGCACCGAGGAGAGCAAGGCGTTTTTTGAGAAGGAATTGGCGCAAAATCCGAGCGATTTCCAATCGAATGTGCACTGGGGTTGTTGCTGAAGCAGGATCAAAACTACGACGACGCCCTGAAGTTTTTAAAACGCGCACAGGCGTCGCATCCGGGCGACATTGCGGTTCGCCTTCAGATCGCGCTGGTGAAGATGGCGCAAGGCAAGGATCAGGTGGCGCTGGACGAACTGGAGGAGATCGTTTCCGCGTCTCCGAAGTTCCTGGAAGCTCACGTTTCCCTGTCCACCCTGTATTATCGTCTGAAACGTAAAGAGGACGGCAACCGGGAGCGCGAGATCGTGCAAAGGCTGACGGCGGAGCGGCAGGCTGAGCAGCCCGCGGCCCGCTTGGGCGCGGACGGCGCCGCGGTCTCGCCACGACAAAGCAATGAGATCAGTTCTCAAGGCGGCGCTGGTATGTCTGGCGTCCGCGTCGCTGGGGTTGGTCAGGGCGGAGGAGCCGAAATCTCCAGCCCCCACTCCTCCCGCGGTACGGCAGATTCAGGCGCAAGCCGAGGCGGCGCGCAAACTAAACCATGTGGACGCCGCGATTGCGCTTTACAAGAAGGCTGTTGGCATCGCGCCAACTTGGGACGAAGGATGGTGGTCGCTCGGGACACTGCACTACAGCTTGGGGCATTTCGACGAGGCGCGTGACGCTTTCCTGCACCTGGTGGCGACTCAGCCAAACATAGGGGCTCCATGGGCCATGCTCGGCCTTTCGGAATTCGAAACCAAGCGGTATGACCCGGCGTTGTCGCATCTTCGGCATGCCGCGGATCTGCACTCCGGGCAGGACCAAAACATCGCGGACGAGGCCAATTTTCACTTGGCCTTGCTGCTGACGCGGAATCAGGAATACGAAAGCGCAATGAAGATTCTCGGTTTTTTTGCCCAGCGGAATCTGAACGACGCAAAGTTTATTGAGGCCATGGGAATTGCCGCATTGCGCAAGCCGCTGCTCCCCGCGGAACTGGTGCCGACCGACCGGCAGTTGGTGATGGACGTGGGCCGCGTCATGTACGACGCCACTGCGCTGAGAACCACCGAAGCGGGCGCGGAATTCAAGATCCTGGTGGACAAGTACTCCGGAAACACCCAATATCCACTACCTGTACGGCAGTTTCCTGATGTTTGCCGACGCGAACAACGGAGTGCGGGAGATGAAGAAGGAGCTGGAGGTTTCGCCGGCGCACGTTCCGGCCATGGTGACGATCGCCAATGAGTACATTCAGCGCAAGGAATTTCAGTCGGCTCTGCCATACGCCAAGAAGGCGACCGAACTGGAGCCTCAATCCTTTCCGGCCCACGCCGTTCTGGGCCGCGTCTTCGCCGAAGGGCGATCTCGATGTTCCGCGCGGCATCCAGGAACTGGAGGAGGCCCGCAAGCTGGCGCCGGGGAGTCCGCAGGTGCGGATTGCGCTCGCGACGGCTTATGCCAAGGCCGGCCGCAAGGAAGATGCGGCTCGTGAGCGCCGGGAATTCCTGAGGCTGCGCCAGGAGGTTGACTCCACGGAGTCGCCCAACTCCAAATGAGATTTGGGTAGTCTCTGCACTGTGGCGGACGCACTCTTGCGTGACGTGTCCGCACTCTTCGGAACACCTTCGCCGCACGATTCCGAGCGTTCACACGAGTGTGAACGCGGCACGCAAGAGTGCGTGCGCTACCACAGCTTGGCTTCTGTGCGCACTGACGGGGCTTTTTGCGCGCGCGCGGATACGAAACCCGCCATTGATAGCTTTTCGCGGAAGGTTAGAGAATGCGTGCAGTGCCACGCCGCCGAATCCAAGGCGCAACCGCTCACTCCCATGGCCCACGCGGCCGAAACGAACGCGGAGTGCAGTGTGTTGAAAAGCCATCCCCTGATGAAGTTGCGGCTGGGGCGTTACGATTACCGAATCGAGCGCCAGGGCGACCGAAGCATGTATAGTGTGACGGACGGCGTGGAGACTGTAACTTATCCCATTCGATACGCTTTCGGTCTGGGGGAAGCGGGACAGACCTACATACTCGAAAAGGACGGCGAATACTACGAGAGTTTTGTCAGTTATTACCAGGCCATCGATGCGCTCGACATCACCATTGGCGATCAGCCGCTCAAGCCTTCCAGTCTTCGCGATGCCGCCGGCCGCCACATCGGAATCTCGCGAAATTGCGATGTGCTTCGGGTGCCACACGAGCAACGGCGTGAGCGGCGGGCATGTGTCGGAAAACACGCTCTTGCCGGGCATGACTTGCGAAGCAGTGCCATGGCCCGACTGAGAATCACCTGGCGGGTCTGAAGAAGGGCGATACGCAACTCTCTCAGATGAAGAAGCTCACCGGCATGACCGCCGAGGAGAGCGCGCAGTTCTGCGGCCAGTGCCACCGCACGTGGGAATATGTGGCAGAGCATGGGCCGCACAGCGTGGGCAACGTGCGCTTCCAGCCGTACCGGCTGACCAACAGCAAATGCTTCGATGTGGATGATGCGCGCATCAGTTGCACCACCTGCCACAATCCGCATGAACCAGTCGACCGCGTGGCGGCCCACTACGATGCGAAATGCCAATCCTGCCACGCGTGACGCGAGCCACGCCGCCGGCAAAGCGAAGGCCAAGCTCTGTACCGTGGGGAGCAAGAACTGCTCAAGTTGCCATATGCCTAAGACGGATCTCCCTGGAGCGCATCACAGTTTCACAGATCACAACATCCGGATCGCGGTGAACAACGCGCCATATCCGCAGTGATCCGGAGCAGACGAAGGAGTAGAACCATGAGAATCGTTTCGAGATTGATGGCGGTAATGGCCGTGATGGCGGCGAGTCTCGCGGCCCAAGCGCCCCCACCCGCGGCGACCGCGCCCGATGACAAAGCTTCGTTCAAGGCCCGTGCGGAAGAGACGGTGCTCGACGTCGTTGTGCGCGACAAAAAAGGCCGGCTGGTGAAGGATCTGAAAGAGAGCGACTTCACGGTCATCGACAACGGTATACAGCGGCCCATTAAGTCGTTCCGGATCGTGGAGGGCACAGAGGCTATCAACTCGAGCGGCGGCCGCATGCAACTCGATCCGCTTCGTCAGCTTCGCCTGATCACCCTGGTCTTCCAGGGGGGCGATCAGAACGCCAAGAAGCTGGCGCGGGATGCGGCTCTGGAACTGATCAAGGGAGAACTGGCCCAGAACGTCTACATCTCTGTGATGGCCATCGACCACAAGCTCCAGGCGATCCAGCCATTCACGAACGACCGTCAATTGCTGCGTAAGGCCATTGCGCGCGCTACGGCATCGGTGAACGATTACACCTCTGACACGATCCAGGTGCGCAAAGACCTGGAACAGATGCTCGGCCCGATGCAAGGCGGCGATCCCAGCGCTACGGGGCGCGCCAACGCGCTTACTGCCGCGGCGGCATCCGCCACGGGTCCAGGCGCCGCGAACTGCGAGTGGCGCTCAGGCCGCCATGGCTCAGTTGATGCTGACCATCTTGCAGAGCGCGCAAGTCCGATGAGTCGCAGGACTGGTCGCGCGCCTCCGTTTTTCCGTTGCTCGATCTGGTGAAGGAACAGTACCGCCTGCCGGGCCGCAAGACCATCCTGTACTTCTCCGGCGGATTCCCGATCACGCAAAGCGTCGAGGATCCTTTCAAGCAGATCATCAGCATCGCAAACCGGGCCAATGTCAGTTTTTACACCATCGACATCAACGGGCTGACCACGTATAGCACCGCCGGCAACGCCAATGGCGCACTGAGCGATGCGGCAGCATCTTCGGCGAGAAATGTTACCAGCAGCACCACCGGAATTTCCATGATGGAGGCGCAGGCCGCGGATCAAGGCCCTGGATGCCGGCAAGACGGACACGCAGCTCACCATTAAAATGCTCGCGGAGCAGACCGGCGGTGTGCTGATCGCCAACACCAACGACTTCCGAGGCGCCATCCGCAAGGTTACCGAAGACGTGCAGAGCTACTACGAAATCACTTACGATCCGCAGATTCAGAAATACGACGGTGCGTTTCGCAAAGTGATGTGTCAAGACGGATGTCGCGGACCTCCGGGTGCAATCGCGCGCCGGTTACTTCGCGTTACCTCCGAATCTGAGTACAGGGCGGCCAAATGGTCGCCTCCTATGAAGTGCCGCTGCTGCAGGCATTGGATACCCAACCTCTCAAGAGCGACTTCGTTTTTCAGTCAGCCGCCATGAATTTCCGTTCCGCCGGCGGCGGCATTTGCGAAGTGGTAGTCGACATTCCGGTAGGCGGCCTTACTTTCGAAGAGAACAAGCAAGCCGGCTATTTCGATGGAAAACTGGCGTACGTCGCGGTGGTGAAGGATGCGGACGGCCAGGTGGTTAAGAAACTGCGCCAGGAAGTTCCGCTGCGGGTGACTCCGGATAAACTGGCCGCGTACAAGGCCTCCAGTCACTTTATTTATGACGAGGGCGTCAACTTGGGCCCCGGCAGTTACACGCTGGAGACAGCGGTTCTCGACATGCCATCGCAGAAGCTGAGTGCGAAAAAGGCCAGTTTCGTCGTCCCGGCGCCGTCGGACTCAGCTCGCGGTCAGCAGTGCGTCCATGATCCGCAGCACCAAGGCGAAAGACGCCAGCTCCAAGGCGGACGATCCCATGCTAATGGCGGACAAGGTAATCATGCCGATGGTCAACCCGATTTTGAAGAAGGCTGACTACGAGGCGCTTTCGTTTTACCTGACCATTTATCCGGACAAGAAGAACTCGGAGAAGCCGAGCATGCTGATGATTTTCAGCAAGGATGGCCAGGTACTGGGCCAAGCCCCCGCTCCGCAACTCGGCGAGCCCGACGCGCAGGGCCGGATTCAATATGTGGCGACTGCGCCTGCCTCGGCTCTGCCCCCGGGCAACTGGGAGATCCACTTTGTCGCTCAACAAGGCAAGGAAACCGCGGACTCCACCGTAACGTTTACGCTCCAATAGGAATGCCATGAAACAAATCCTGGCACTTTGTCTTTTGACCCTGTGCGTGATATCTGCTCAGGAGAAGGACCGCCATCCAGACCTCGGGCGAGGAAGTGCTGGTGGACGTTGTTGTGCGCGACAAAAAGGGACACGCCGTCACCAATCTTGACCAACGCTTGTTTACCGTGCTGGATGAAGGCGTGCCGCGGGATATTACTTCGTTCCGCCTGGTGAAGGGAACCGAGGCGATTTCGCCGGGCAACGGTGCTGCCACGAAGCAGACGCTGGATCCGATCCGGCAAATCCGTCTGGTTACTTTGATCTTCGACCGTCTGAGTCAGGGGGAACGCAGCGCGACGCGGCAGGCGGCGATGGAGCTGCTGAAAACGGAGTTGCCGCCGAACCGGTACATGGCGGTATTCACGCTCGGAAATGAACTGCAAGCCGTCCAGGGATTTACTAACAAGCGCGATTTGTTGATTCAAGCCGTGGAAAAGGCTACCGGCCGGCCATCGTCGCAGTTTTCCGCCGACAACGACCAAATGCGAGCGGAGGCAGAAAAGATCCTTGGTGCGAACCAAACGGGCAATCAGGATATGCTCAGCCGGCTTGGCCAGTTGGCCGGGACAGCTACCGGCTCCGGGTCGGCGGCAGCGGGATTGGATGCAATCATGGCGCGGTCGTTGATTGAAATGATCTCTTTCGGCGAAAGATCGGAGATGTCCTACGCCGGCCGGTCCACGATTTGGGCATTGTTGGCTGCGGTGCGCGGCCAATCCCAGTTGCCGGGACGCAAAGCTCTCATCTATTTCTCGGAAGGCTTTGCCATTCCGCAGGGTGCGGAGGAGGAATTCCGGGCAGTCATCAGCGCGGCTAACCGGAACAACCTAAGTTTCTATCCGATCGACGCCCACGGCCTGGCTTCGACCGGCGGGAATAACAAGGCGACGGAAGGGCTCTCGGGCGCGGCTGTTGCGTCGTCGCAGAGCGCGGGCTTGGGATTGGGCGGGACGGACCTTTTTCAGCCCAAAACCGAAGTTGCGCTTTCCGCGGATCTCGCAATCAACGCCAACCGGATGAACATCCAGGATACGCTCGCGATGTTAGCCGATCAGACCGGCGGTTTTCTGACGGCCAACACCAACGATTTCACGCGCCCCTATGCATCGGGTCATGGATGAAATCGATACTTATTACGAACTCACCTACATTCCGCGCGTCGACAAGTACGACGGTAAGTTCCGGCACATCGCCGTGAAAGTAGCGAACAACGATCTGACCGTGCAGTCCCGAGCCGGCTACTTTGCCCTGCCGCCGGACATGTTGCGAACATCCGGAGTCAACGCTTACGAAGTCCCATTGCTGCACACGCTAACCGACATGCGTGCGAATCGTGCGTTGCCTTTTGAATCCGGGGGCATGCATTTCCGCGGCGATGGAAACTTGGAAACTTGCGGCGTTCTGATCGATATGCCCCTGAGCAACGTGACGCTTCGCGAGGAGCGCGGCAAGGATAAGATCGACGGGAGGCTTTGCTTACCTGGCCCTGATCAAAGATGTCAAAGGCGCGGTGGTGAAGAAGCTGCAAGGAGAGATGCCGCTCGAGCTGACCAGGGATCAAGCGTTGTCGCTCAAGCAGAGCCGCTTCACGGACGTGGAATACGTTGACTTGCCCGCGGGTTATTACACGCTTGAAGTCGCGGTGCTGGATCGGGAGAGCGGGCAAACCAGCGCGCGGCGCAGCGCCATGTTCGTGCCCAAGCGACGGGAAGGTTTGGCGATGAGCAGCGTGGCGCTGATTCGCAAGTGGCGGCCGAAAGAGCCGGATGCCGGCGCCGACGATCCGTTTGTAGTGGGAGACAAGACCGTGACTCCCTCCCTGCTCCCCAAAATCAATAAGTCCCTATCCACCTCGCTGCCGTTTTATGTGGTTGTTTATCCGAGCGCGCACAATCCGGCCAGACCCGAGATTTCCATCGAATTCGACCGGGAGGGCATTGTCAAACGGGTGGCGGCGGTGGCGATGGACGCACCGGACTCCGAAGGGCGCATCCAGTACGTGGCCAATGCGCCGATTGACCAATTCGATCCGGGTTACTATGCGGTGCGTTTTATTGTCCGGCAGGGAACCGAGGTCGCCGAAGAAGATTTCTCCATCAACCTAGAACCATAGAGCTGGAACCATAAAGCTGGAGCCATAAAAGCTGGTAGAACACGCCGATGAAAAAGACAGCTCTTGATTTGTTCCGATTGCAGCCTGGGTTAACGCACTTGCACAGCAGCCTCCGGCGCAGCCTGTCCCTGGGTCCGAACATGTGACCATTCGGGCAGGAACCCAGGAAGTCTTGCTCGACGTGGTGGTTCGCGATAAGAAAGGGCAGCGCGTCACCAATCTCCAACCCAGGAGATTTGGAGATCCTCGACAATGGCGTCGCCCGCAAGATTATCAGTTTCCGGCTGATTGAAGGCGATCAGACCCTGGCAGGCAGAGAACCAGCCGCTCAGCCGAAGCCCGGAGAACCCGCCCGGCCTAAGCGGCCGGTAGACGTGGAGCGTCCTATCCGGCTGGTGACTCTCATTTTCAATCGCTTGGATCTGAATGCCAGGACCATCGCGCGAACCGCCGCTCTGGACCTTTTGAAGAACGAATTTCCTCAGAACGTGTACATGGGCGTGCTGGTGCTGGGTGATTCTTTGCAGGCCCTGCAGCCGTTTACCAACAACATCGAACTGCTCCGAAAGGCGGTGCTGCATGCCACCAGCGGGGCGTATACGGAATTCATTTCCGATTCGGCGCGCATCGAGCAGGAGATGCAGCAGCAACTGGGCCCGGCGACCGGAGGTGAAAGCGTCGGTGAGCAGGTGCAGGGTATGAGCGACGCTACTGGCGGATCGGGCGGCAAAGGCCCGAGCGGCGATCCCGCAGGCGCTGCCATGGCCCAGATGATGCTCAACATGCTGCATGCTGGCCCGTACCTCCGAACTTGCCCAAGTCGGCAGAAGCGCGATCTGGGGATTGATCGATGCGGTGAGCCAGCAGTATCGCCTGCCCGGCCGCAAATCGGTCCTGTTCTTCTCGTCGGGTTTCGGGGTTCCGCAAGGGATGGAGGAGCCATGGCGCGTCCTGATCAGCACGGCGAACCGGTTCAATGTGACCTTCTATTCCATCGATGCGCGTGGCCTGAACACCACGGCCATGAACCAGGCGGCCGTCTCACAGCTTCAGAGACGCCACCAGCGCCGTCGCGGGCGGACCAACGGAAGGGCAACGGATTGGTGACCCCATCCATGGCGCAGGCCATGGATACCGCCATCAATAGCGGTAAGGCGAACACGCAGGATACGCTGGCAGAGTTGGCGCAGTCCACCGGCGGCGTCCTGATCGCCAACACCAACGATTTTCGCGACCAATTGAAGAAGGTCAGTGAGGACATCGAAACCTATTATGAAGTTACCTACGATCCGCAGATCGATCAGTACGACGGCGCGTTTCACAAGATTGAAGTGCGCGGCCTGCGTGCAGGACTTCGGATCCAGGCGCGCTCGGGTTACTTTGCGCTTCCCCCATCCGCGCGAGGGGGCGACGTAATCCTGGCCCCCTACGAACTCAATCTGATGCAGTCCCTAACCGCTAGCCCGATGCCCCGCGAGTTCGCCTTTCAATCCGCGGGCATGCACTTCCGTGGCGCCGGCCACACGCCTGAGGTCAGCATCGTATTGGATGTGCCGGCCGGAAACCTGACTTTGAAACAAGCCGGCCCGGATGCTCCTTATGAAGGCGGCCTCGCTTACGTCGCGCTGGTTCGCAGTGCTACGGGCGAAGTCATGCACAAATTTCGTGGCGAGGTGCCTCTGGCCGCCACCCCCGCTCAGTTAGCCGCGTTCAAGGAAAGCCATTTTATTTATCATGAACACCTTGCCCTGTCGCCGGGCCGCTATACGCTGGAGACGGCCGTATCGGACAAGGCCGGCGCGAGGACCAGCGCGCGTAAGTCCGTGTTCGTGGTACCGCCCAACGGGCAGGGGCTCGGCATGAGCAGTGTCGCACTGGTCCGAAGCATTCGTGAGAAAAACGAGAACACTTCCGGCCAGGATCCTTTCCTGATATCCGGTAAATTAGTGACGCCCGCCATCAGCCCGTCTTTCGACAAGAGTGCCACGGACAGGTTGTCCTTTTATCTCGTGATCTATCCCGACAAAGCGGAGTCTCAAAAGGTGCAGCTTTCCATGCAGTTCAGCAAGGACGGTGAGCCGCTGGGCGCCGGTTCGCCACCGTTGCCGGAGCCGGATGCCGACGGCCGCATTCAATACATCGCCATCGCGCCGGCAGATAAACTGGAGCCGGGAAATTACCAAGTGGTTTTCCTCGTCACGCAAGGGGACAAAGTTGCGCGTGAATCCGCTACTTTTACCCTGCAATGAACTCTAGGGCAGGTTTCACTCGAAGAGAATGGCTGTGGCTCGCGGGCGCTGGAGCCGCGCGCCTGTTCGGCATCCCCGGAGGAGGCCACACCTCCTTTATTCCTTGAGATCTCTCCCAAATCCAGCGGCATCACGTTTGTCCACGACGCCGCGATGTCCCAACGCCGCCATTTGCCCGAAACCATGGGAGCGGGCGTGGCATTTCTCGACTACGACAACGACGGCTGGATGGACCTGTATTTCGTGAACTCCGGCGCTTGCGACTTCTACACTCCGCCAAACCGGTCCGGAACGCCTTGTACAAGAACAATCGCGATGGAACATTCACCGATGTGACCGAGAAGGCGGGCGTGAGCGGCGGCACATTCGGCATGGGAGTGGCGGTGGGCGATTTCGATAATGACGGATGGCCCGACCTGTTCGTCACCTCCTACGGGAAGTGCATTCTTTATCAAAACAACCGCGACGGGACTTTTCGCGATGTGACCGAAAAGGCCGGCTTGGCCACGCCCGGCTGGACCACCAGCGCGGTCTGGTTCGATTACGACAACGATGGCAAAGCTGGACCTGTTCGTATGCAGCTTTGTGGATTATTCCGCCGACTCATCGTGTCGGATGCGGGAACAATTCGCTGGGCAAATACTATTACTGCATCCCCAAGGTGTTTCTTCCGACGCGAAGTTTTCTGTATCACAACAATGGCGACGGCACATTCACGGAAGTGGGGAAGAATAGCGTCATTGGCAAGACCTTGGGTAAGGGCCTGGGCGTAGTGGCCACGGATATCAATAACGACGGCCGCATGGACCTGTTCGTCGCCAACGACACGGTGCAAGACTTCTTGTACGTGAATCGCGGGCCGGGACCGAATGGGACATGGAAATGGGACGAAATCGGTCTGGATGCCGGCGTCGCATTCAGCGAGAACGGCAAGGCGCGGTCCGGGATGGGTGTCGACGCGGCCGACGTGCACAATCGCGGCTGGCAGGACTTGTTTGTCGCCAATGTAGACCAGGAGATGTTCTCCCTCTATCGGAATAAGCAGGACGAAACGTTCGAGGACATTTCGGCCGTCCAGGGTGTCGCCCAGGCGACGCGTCTCCTCAGCGGCTGGGGACTCAAGTTTTTCGATTTCGATAACAACGGGAACCTCGACCTGATTCTGGCGAACGGCCATCCGGACGATATGATCGCCGAATACTCGCTGCAGGTGAAATGGAAGGAGCCCTTGCTGCTTTTCCGGCAGGAGGACAATGGGAAGCTGAGCAACGTGAGTTCGCGCGGCGGAACTGCGTTCGCAGCGCGACTTCAACGCCCGCGGACTCGCAGTGGGCGACTTTGACAATGACGGCGCGCTGGATGTGCTCATCGGCGTGAACGGCGATGCGCCCGTGCTGCTCAAGAACAACGCCGCCAAGGGCAACAACTGGCTGGGCATCAAGCTGGAGGGCGTGACGTGCAACCGCGATGCCATTGGCGCCAAGATTTCATGGAAGGCGGGCGGCAAGCAACGGACCCGTTTCAAAAGCAGCGGAGGAAGTTATCTTTCGTCGCACGATCCGCGCGAGGTGTTGGGAATTGGGACTGCGCCATCGATCGATGAATTGGAAATCCATTGGCCCGGACCGAGTAAAAGGGTTGAGAAGCTCACCAAGCTGCCGATGAACCGATACATCCGAGTGGTGGAAGGGAAAGGCATCGTTCCTTGAAGATGCCGCGCCGATTTCTCACGAAGAAGCTTCCTGGCAGCAGCCGCCGCCGGATGTGGCATGTCAGGCCTGGCTCGCGCGGCGGGTGCTCCGATCTTCGAAGAGGTGTTGCCGGAAAAAAGCGGCATCCGTTGGGTCCACGACAACGCCATGTCGCCCGACCATTACCTGCCCGAAACCATGGGTCCAGGCTGCGCCTTCCTGGATTACGACAACGATGGCTGGATGGACATCTATCTGGTCAACAGCGGTCCGTGCCGATTTCTTCAAGCCCGCCAAGCCGCATTCGCAACGCGCTGTACAAGAACAATCGCAATGGAACGTTCACCGATGTTACCGAGAAGGCGGGCGTGAGCGGCGGCACGTTCGGCATGGGGGTGGCGGTGGGCGACTACGACAACGACGGCTGGCCGGACATATTCGTCACCGCCTACGGAAACTGTATCCTGTATCACAACAACCGCGACGGCACATTCCGCGACGTGACGGAAAAGGCCGGCCTGGCGACGCCCGGTTGGACCACCAGCGCAGTCTGGTTCGATTATGATAACGACGGCCGCCTGGATCTGTTCCTGTGCAGTTTCGTGGATTACGGAACCTCGCAGCACTTCTCGTGCGGCGACAACAAGCTGGGCAAACATTACTACTGCATTCCGCGCGTGTTCAAGCCCACGCACAGTTTCCTGTACCACAACAACGGCGACGGCACCTTCACCGAGGTGAGCCGCGGCACGGACATCGAGCGGGCCCTGGGCAAGGGCCTGGGCGTGGTGGCCACCGACGTCAATAACGACGGCCGCATGGATCTCTTCGTGGCCAACGACACGGTGCAGAACTTTCTGTTCATGAACCGGCGGAAACGGCAAATGGGAGGAGATCGCGATATCCGCCGAAGTCGGTTTCAGCGAGAACGGGCAGCCGCGCTCCGGCATGGGCGTGGACGCCGCCGATTTTGACGGCGACGGTTGGGAAGACCTGTTCGTCGCCAACGTGGACCACGAAATGTTTTCGCTGTACAGGAACAAGCATGATGAGACTTTCGCGGATGTGGCGCACGCCAACAGCGTGGCGCAAGCCACCAGCCTGCTCAGCGGCTGGGGACTCAAGTTCTTCGATTACGACAACGATGGGCTGATCGATCTGATCCTGTCCAATGGCCATCCGGACGACATGATCGACAGTCTACTCGCCCCAGGTGAAATACAAGGAGCCGCTGCTGCTGTTTCACAACGAAGGCGGCAAGCTGCGCAATGTCAGTGCGGATGCGGGGCCGGCGTTCACCAGGACTGTTTCCGGCGCGCGGCCTGGCGGTGGGCGATTTCGATAACGACGGCCGGCTGGATGTGCTGATCGGCAACAATGGCGGAGCGCCGCTGCTGTTGCACAACAATGCCGGCGCAGGCAACCATTGGCTGGGTTTGAAGCTGGTGGGCATGAAAGCGCAATCGGGACGCGATCGGCGCCCGCATCACCTGGTCGGCCGGTGGCGTCAAGCGCTCACGTTTGAAGAACGGCGGCGGCAGCTATCTTTCCTGCCACGATCCGCGCGAGGTGTTGGGACTGGGTGCGGCGACCAAAGTGGATTCGCTCGAAATCCGCTGGCCCGAGCCGAGCAAGCAGGTGGACCGCTACACCGATCTACCGGTGGACCAGTACACGGAGATCACGGAAAAATAGCGCGACCTATATGGATCTGTCTTATGGCGCCAGCAGCGGGGCCGGTTCGGGCGCCTGCTGTGCTCCGCAAAAACTTCGTCCGAGGCGAACTTCCGGTAACATAACCCTCTTTAACGTGCAATCCTGAGCGTTCATGGTGCGCTCATCGGTTTTCCGCGCTGTTGCACACTGCTTTCGGACCTTGTCTTTGGTGGTGTTCGACGTTGTCCGACTGGTTTTCCTCGTGGCCCGTTCCCACAGCACCCTGGCTGCGGAAAACCTCTTCCTTCGTAAGCAACTGGCGCTCTTCCAGGAGCGGAAGGCGAAACCACGACGGGCCGACGATTCCACCCGGTGGATGATGGCCACACTGAGCCGAATGTTCCCGTGGCGCGATGCGCTAGTGAATGTGAAGCCAGATACGCTCATCCGATGGCATCGCAAAGGATTTCGGTTGTTGTGGCGATGGAAATCGAAGCCGAGGGGACGACCGCGCCTAGCCAAGGACCTGCGGCAGTTGATCGGAGAGATGGCCGCTGAGAATCCGACCTGGGGTCAGGAACGCATCGCCAACCAGTTGAGACTGAAGCTAGGGATTCTACTATCGCCCCGTACCATGGGGAAATACCCGCGCGACGGCCCGGTGCGGCACGCCGGATCCAAAGTAGCGTTGGCTGACTTTTGTCCACAATCATGCCAAAGTGATCGTGGCGTGTGACTTCTTCGTTGTGGATCACGGCCACTTTTCGCACGCTTTACGTATTCGTGATCATGGGACTTGGAACACGACGAATTCTCCACCACAACGTCTCCGCCCACCCGACTGCGGAGTGGACCTTGCAGCAGTTCCGGGAGGCGCTGCCGGGCGACCATCCGTATCGGTTCGTGATCCACGACCGGGACAACATCTTTTCGAGGCAATTGGACAAGGCCGTAACGGACCTCGGCGTGAGAGTTCTTCGAACTCCCGTGCGGGCACCCATGGCCAACCCCATATGCGAACGGTTCGGCGGGACACTACGTCGAGAGTGCCTGGACTTCCTCATTCCGCTCAACGAACGGCACCTGAAAATGACGATTAAAGAATGGGGACTTCACTACAATCGGGGCCGGCCGCACTCCTCATTAGGTCCTGGAATTCCGGAATCCAACCAGGATAGTATTCCGGCCAGCGACCACAGACACAAGCTGCCCGCCGGTTATCGCGTCGCGAAGACGTCTGTGCTTGGCGGCTTACATCAGGAGTATCGCCTGGTGAGGGAGGCCGCTTAACGACGACGCCCATTTTGCGGACCACAGGGTTGCGCGGCCGGCATAGCTGGGGCGCGCGCAGGGCCTCCCGGCGTACAGAGCAAACCGCGTCAACGATCGCCGTCAAAACGAATTGAGAGCATAGGTTGCAGCCGCAGTCTCAACTCCGGCGTCATCCACCCATCTAGCGGAAGAGGCGCGGCGCAAAGTCCTTCAGGTCGCGCCGCCACGTCTGCCACTCGTGCGAAGTACCCGGCGACTCGTAGAACACGTGCTTGATGTGCGCATCATCGAGCGACGCATGCAGCCGTTTGATTCCATCTTTCATCCTGGCCGGCTCTTCGGTTCCTACTCCGAGCCAAAGCAAATGCACGCGCTTCTCGAAGGCCGCCGGATCTGCGAGCGCGCCCTGAAGATCTGTCTTGGGGTCGAGAGACCGGTTGCCCAGCACCAACTGGCCCGCGGCGCCGCTGAATCCCGCGATATACGAGAACAGATCCAGGTGGTTGAATGTCACCTGGAATGTTTGCATGCCTCCCATGGAGAGGCCGGCCATGGCGCGATGATCGCGATCCGCGATCGTCCGGAAGTGTGAGTCCACGAATGGAATCAGGGCCTGGGTCACGTCGTCTTCAAAGGTCGAGGACATCTCCTGCATGGCCTTCATCATTTCGGGCGAGCCGAAGGCTTTCCCGGTGAGGTCCGGATCGACTTGACCGGCTCTGCGGGCATAGCCATAAGCCATCACGATGATCATGGGCTTGGATGTTCCACTTGCAATCAGATTGTCGAGGATGAAGTTGGCGTGGCCCTGCTTGATCCAGCCGGTCTCGTCTTCGCCGCCGCCGTGTTGAAGATAGAGCGCGGGATACCGCGTCTTGGTCTCGGTGCCGTAGCCCGGCGGCAAATAGACAAGGGCATGCCTCCACGTACCGGTGACCTTGGAGAGGTACCAAATCTCACGGACATCGCCATGCGGAACGTTCTGAGGCAGATAGTAAGTGGATCCGGGCTCAGGGATTTCGATGGCGCTCGCGTCTTTGCCGCCGCCGAAGAAGGAATGGCTTCCGGGATCGCTGAACTCCGCTCCGTCGATTAATACGGTGTAGTAGTGGAAACCCGGCACCAGCGGCGCCGTAGTAGCGGTCCAGAACCCATCGGGCTGCTTGACCATGTCGATCTTCGCGTTTCCCCAAAAATTCAATTGAACCTTGGCGGCTTCCGGAGCTTTGATCCGGAATTCGGCTTTGCCGCTCGCGTCCACCCGCGGATACGCCGCTCCCCACACGTTAGTGGACGCGGGCTCAAACCCGCCGGAGCTCTCCCCGTGGCAAAAGCTCGAAAACAACACCACTGCGATGCCAATCCTTTTCATCAAAATCCCCCCGCTGGAAGCCTTCAGTTTCAAACACCCCATGTTACAAAACCTGCGCTTGTGGCGCATAGTCGGCTTTCTCAGAGCGAGAGATCGTTTTATTCGATGTATTCTCGATTCATGGACACTACGCTGTTTGAAATCCGTGGAAGGAAAGCGCACTTCACGGCCGCTCGCCCCGCTCTTCTACTGCTGTTTTTTACCGCGCTACTTCCGGCTGCGGAGACCGCTCATTTGTCCATCGATGCCTCCAAAGCCGGAGCAAAAATCGATCGGAACCTTTTCGGCCAGTTCGCCGAGAACCTCGGCCACGGGCTGTACGAGGGCATCTGGGTGGGTCCGGATTCCCCAATTCCCAATACGCGCGGTATCCGCAATGACGTCGTTACGGCGCTTCGCGCCTTGAAGGTTCCCAATGTTCGCTGGCCGGGCGGCTGTTTCGCGGACGAGTACCATTGGCGCAAAGGCATCGGAGCGAGCGCGCAGCGGCCGGCCACGCTAAACGCCGCGTGGGGAGATGTGGTCGACCCCAATAGCTTCGGCACCCACGAATTCATGGATTTCATGCAGCAGATCGGCAGCGAGCCGTACGTCTCGATCAACGTGGCCTCGGGAAGTCCGCAGGAAGCGGCTGAGTGGCTGGAGTACATGACCGCGGCAAAGCCGACGGCGCTGGCCAAAGAGCGGGCCGCCAATGGACATCCCGATCCTTATCCGGTCGGATTTCTGGGTATTGGAAATGAGAGTTGGGGCTGCGGAGGCAGCATGACGGCGGATGGCTATCTGAGCCAGCTCAAGATCTACAGCCATTTCGTAAGGAACGATAATCCCGCCCAACAGGGTAAGAACGGGATGCTCAGAATTGCGGTGGGACCAGGTTTTCCCGAAACCGAATGGACCGAAACCGTCATGAAGGGCTGGCAGCATCACGACTGGACCTGGAATATCGACGGCCTTTCCCTCCATTGGTACACGGTGGCCAACGGATGGCCGCCTTCGACTCCTTCCACGGCCTTCGGCTTGGCGGATTACGCCAAAACGCTGAAATCCACGCTGTTCATGGATGAATTCCTGCGCAAGCACGAAGCGGTTATGGATAAGTACGACCCCGAGAAGAAAGTGGCCCTGGCAGTGGACGAATGGGGCGCATGGCATGCGGCGCTGCCCGGCACGAATCCAAGTTTCCTGGTTCAGCAGAACAGCATACGGGATGCGATTCTGGCGTCCTTGAACCTCAACATTTTCGCCCGGCATGCCAGCCGCGTGCGCATGTCGAACATCGCCCAGATGATCAACGTGTTGCAGGCGATGATCCTGACGGACAAAGAGAAGATGGTGCTTACCCCCACTTACTACGTCTACAAGATGTACGTTCCTTTTCAGGACGCAACATTTGTTCCGATAACTTTTGACCCAGGGACTTACACCCAAGGCAGCGTCAGCCTGCCGCGAGTGGATGCGCTGGCGGCGCGGGATGCATCGGGCAAGCTCTGGGTCGAAATCACGAACCTCGATCCGGAGAAGCCTGTTGACTTGGACGCGGAGATCGCTGGTGTGGCGTTTCAGTCGGCTAAGGGAGAGACGCTCACCGCGCCCGCCGCGGACAGCGTAAACACCTTCGCCGCTCCCAACATGGTTGTGCCGAAACAGGTCACCGCCAGCGTCAAGGGCGGCAAGCTAGCTCTCACGGTTCCACCAAAATCGGTGACCGTGCTCTCTCTGGAGCCGTAGCCAGTTATGCAATCGCCACTCACGCTGGGGCAGAAGCTCGCGCGTGGCGCCTCGCTTCAGCGTAGTATCTATAGAAGGTGCAGGCATGACAATCAAGAAACTGTATTGCGAAATCACACTTACAATAGCCGTTGCCATGTGGCCAGCGCTTATGGCGCAAGTGGAGACGATCGTTCCTCCGCCGGTTGCGGGCGCAAAGCCAGTAACGGTCGAACACATCCAGGTTCACGGAAAGGCTCTGGAAGGCAATCTGGAGGGAGACGCTGTGGACCGCGACGTCGTTGTCTTCCTGCCTCCCGGCTACCAGAAGGACAAGCAGCGCCGCTATCCGGTGGTTTATGCGCTGCACGGTTACTCGATCGGCGCGGAGCAGTGGACTCACGAGATCCACGTGCCGCAGACCATCGAAGGGGCTTTCGCGCAGGGCGCGCAGGAGATGATCGTGGTTCTGCCCGACTCCAAGACCATGCACAACGGCTCCATGTACTCGAGTTCGGTCACGACGGGCGATTTTGAGAACTTCATCGCCCACGATCTTGTCTCCTACATTGACGCGCATTACCGCACGCTTCCCAACCGCGCGAGCCGCGGACTGGTAGGTCACTCCATGGGAGGCTACGGCGCCACGCGCATCGGCATGAAGCATTCCGATGTTTTCGGCAGCGTGTACATTATGAGCCCGTGCTGCCTTTCGGCGCGTCCCGCCGGGCCGGTCAACTTGGAGCTGGAGAAAAAGCTCGCCGCGGTGAAGACGGCCGAGGATTCCGCCAAGCTCGGATTCTTCGAGCGCGCGCAGCTTGCCACCGCCGCCGCCTGGTCGCCCGACCCAAAGAATCCTCCGCTGTATCTTGATCTGGCGTCGAAAGACGGAGTTGTGCAGAACGACGTTCTCGCCAAGTGGGCGGCTAATTCTCCGCTCTCTTTCATCGATCAGTACATCGGAAATCTGCGGCAGTATCATGCCATCTCCATGGATGTAGGCGATCAGGATGGACTGCGCGTGGATACCATCAAGCTGCACGAAGTGCTCGACAAGTACGGCATCCCGAACACCTTTGAGCTCTATCACGGCACGCACACGAGCGCCGTCGCCGATCGCTTCCAGAATCATGTGATGCCATTCTTCGGCAAGAACCTGTGCTTCCAGGCTAGCTGTCAGTAGCCGATGAAGACGGCAAAAAGCGGGTGGATGGCAGGGAACAACTGGGCACCGTGCAGCGCGAAATCGGGTTCGAGAACATCCGCATGCGCGGTATCCCGCGTGACGACATGGGTTGCGTACCGATCGCGCAGGCAATCCGAAATCTCGGCAGCCGAAGATGCGGACGTGATCATCGCATCGACTGAATGGGAAAGAACGCATCGGCGCCTGAAGTTCGGCAGCCGAAGAAGAATGCTCGCACGCCAAGAAAGCCAGGACTTCGAAGAAGGCTGGGTTGGTGAAAGCCCCAGCCGTCGTGTTGGGCAGACACCTCTGACGGTTCATCGTGTTTGACGATACATCGGGTTGATCGGAAGTGGTCGGGCCTGCGAGTGTTGCGGGCCGAGTAGGAATATAGTGACCTGCCCCCGCGAGATGCGCGACGCGCGTCTCGCCATCGGCCTCCGTATGGTGGGTCAACGCTAAGGAACTCGCCGGCAATCGCGATCGTCAGAAGGTCATCGACGATGGGGATTCGAAACGAATCACGTTAAATGCAGGACCGAATATCGTGCGCGTCGGCGCAAATCAACAGCGGCGTTATTACCACTTTCTTTGCCCGGTTGCTCGATCAGAACGACAAACCGTTGAACGGTTCACAGTGAGCGTGGTTGAGGTTGCTAAGTAAACTGCATCCGTGGTTGTCCGAAGCGGCGGTGATTCCCCCTGCCAATAGGACACATCGCTCTGCGGAGAGGCATCACGGATCTGTGAAATGATGAATCGGAGAGTGGACACAATGACGATGCAAACAAGAATTCTTGCCGTGGCGATAACCGCGTTCTGTGCATCTGGTCTTACCCACGCCGGACCCGCGGACAATTGCGCGAGCCTCGCTGGTCTGCACATAGATGGCGTTGAAATCGCGAAGGCAGCCCGGCTTTCGGCTGGCGCGGCCGTCCCTCCGCCGTTTCCCGGTGCTCCGGGTTACAAAGGCGTCGTGCCTGCGCACTGCCGCGTGGATGGCGTGATCAACCGGCGCAAAGGAGCGGAAGGCCAGGAGTTCGGCATTGGCTTCGCTCTGGCCCTACCTGAGGCGGATGCTTGGAACGGCGACTTCATGATGCAGGGAGGCGGGGGAGGAAACGGAGTCGTCGCCGATCCGTTAGGCGCATCGTACTCCGGCGCCAAACCTGCTCTGGCCCGTGGCTTTGCCGTGGCCAGCACCGATACCGGGCACAAGTCGAAAACCGGTCCGTTCGATTTCTCATTCATGCGCGATCAGCAGGCCTATCTTGATTTCGCGTTTCTCGCCAATGCCGAGGTGGCGGGTGTGGCCAAGCGGGTGATCGCACAGTACTACGCTAAACCCGCATCGTACTCATACTTCGTAGGCTGCTCCACCGGCGGACGCGAAGGGATGATCCTCTCGCAGCGTTATCCCACGGTCTTCAACGGTATCGTCTCGGGCGATCCGGCTATGCGCACTGGCCTGTCGAATCTCGCCATCGGCAAATGGATTCCGGCGGCATACAACCAGGCAGCCCCCAAAGATGCATCGGGAAAGCCCGTCATCGGCAAACTGCTAACCGATGACGAGCGCAAACTCTTTATGAAGGCGCTGATGGAGCGGTGTGACGCGAAGGACGGCCTGGCCGACGGCATGATTTCCGACCCCATGGGCTGCGACTTCGATCCGGAGGTTCTAGCGTGCAAGAACGCGCCGAGCGAGGGTTGCATTGCGCCCGAGAAGATTGCCGCCATCAAGAAAGCTTTCGCAGGACCCAAGAACTCCTACGGAACCCAGGTGTACCCAGGTTTTCCATACGACGCGGGCATCGCTGAGAGCGGTCCGATCCCGGGGCTGCTGGCGCTCGGCGCACGCGGCATCTTTGGCCCATATCCTTCAGCGACTGAGATTGACGTCGACAAGGAAGCTCTGCATGCGTCCGATCCACTGGTAGAGCCGGCGTCGACCAATCTATCCACGTTTTCCGCAAGCGGTGGCAAGCTGATTTTCTTCCACGGAGACAGCGATCCCTGGTTCTCGCCGCTGGATACTCTTGATTACTACAAATCGCTCGCCGCGGCTAACGGCGGTGCGGACACCGTCGCCGGATGGAGCCGCATCTTTCTAGTCCCGGGGATGCGCCACTGCGGCGGAGGCCCGGCGCTCGACCAGTTCGACATGCTCGGCGCGGTGGTCAACTGGACTGAGAAAGGCATTGCTCCGGATTCGGTCATTGCCACCGGAAATGCATTTCCCGGCGAGAGCCGGCCACTGTGCGCATATCCTAAGCACGCTCAGTATAGTGGCCATGGCGACTCCAACGATGCGAGTAACTTTCGATGCCAATAGAGGTAGTCGAATGGAAAGCTGAAGGCTGGGTCCTCAGATTCGATCCCGTAAGGTCCGGAAAATGAAATATTCGTGTTCTGAGCCAATCCAAGGTCAAGCCAAGAACTGAGAATGAAACCTCGACCGGGGATAACAGAACGGCGTGTCATTCTCGCTTGGAATGATTCGATGGGTGAACGCTGGGCTCTGGGCGTTGTACCTGCGCGCTCTCGCCGAGAACATTCGATTGAAACATCGTGCACTCAGGCGGAGCGATAGTAATAGTTCTGTACCAGACGTCGGCGTCGCTGTATTGGTACCGCAGTCTCATCTCTTCCTCATCGGCGCCGGGGGGCTGCTCTGGCGTTTCATGGGCGGAGGCCGCGTTGCGCTCTGTTGCATCGCCGGTGTGTGGGCGCTCGGCGGCGCCTTTCAAGAGATTCTCAAGCCAGACCAGCTCAGCCCGCTTTTGGTTCTCCTGCTGGTAATTTCACATTTAGTGTGTGCTGGTTGTATTCGCCGGCGTGGAGGTGGAACATGCCAAAGTTGAGCTCGATCGTCTCCTTTCTGGTGGCATCCACTATTTGTTTCGCCCAACCGCTCATTGCCCCGCGCTGGATTGTTAACGGAGCCAACTTCATGACTCGGGGCTTACCGGCCGGCTCGATTGCCCAAGGATCGCTCTTCACCATCTTCGGAGTGCGGCTTGGCCCTAGCTCCAGCCCCCTCGCTCTCGTTTCCGCTCGCGACCACGCTGGGTGGTATTTCGTGAAGATCACGCAGGGCACATCGGTGCAGGCGATCCCGGTGTTCGTAAGTGCGGCGCCGATCAACGTCATCATACCGTCGAACATGCCGCTTGGAAGGGTGTGCGAGCGGCGCAGCTTTTCGGGGCACGGCTCAAGGATCGGCGCATCGGCCGCAGGGCGCGATGGCTCAGTGCTTGGGAGAACTGGGTGAGTCGTGCATGACCTCTTCTTCTTCCGTACTTCTCAATAGAATTCGCTTCCGCTGGCTTAGCGCTTAGCGGCCAACGTCTCGAGCCTTGCGTCGCTCACGTTCTTTCGCCTGCCGCCGTTCGAGTGCGAATGCCGCGTCAACCAGGGCTTTCTGATAGCGTCCGAGCCATCCATTCCAGCCGTCATCCTTGGGGTAAACACCTCGTCGAATCATCTCGTGCGCTGTCTCGCGAAGGTGGGTCTTATTGCGCAGGATGGCCTCCGAATCGCCCATATCCTCGATTTCCACCAAGGGACTGCGGACTGTCGAGAACTTGCGGAGCCGAATAAACGAATTGGTTTTCAGCCCTCGCTGACTCCGCAACTCCTCCATCTCTGGCGAGCGATAGATGTGGTAAACCTGCCCATCCGTGCCCTCCAGCATCAGATAGCTACGCCCAGAAGTTTCCTCCTCACCGTGCACCAAGATCCGGCCGTCGATGGACGTAAGATCCTGAACATCAAGCGTCGTCATTGGAAGCCGATCATCGGACAACAGTACTCCGTGTACTGTCAGAGTCTTCTGCCGATCGAGCGTGCGCTGCATCGCTCGAAGCACCTGCTCCGAATCGCGCCGCACAAGCCAGCTTCCTCCCCCGGTCGATTCTGCCAGACCCATTCTGTGCAGGACGGCGAGGCGTGCGGCCTCGTGTTTGGTGCGCAGTCGCGTCGTTTGGCTCAATCCGGCCTCAGCAGGATTCCGAACGACCTCGAAGTATTCTGGTCCGAAATCCGCGCTGGGATTCGAGGCTTCCCGCATAATCCTTCGGTCGAGCGACGTAAATCTCGACTCCGAGATTTCGCGCCGTTCCGCCTCTGCCGCATCGAGTTCCGTTCGATACCCGAGCTGTTTGGTGCACAGGTTCTCGGCCACGCTTCGAATCCCTTGCTGGATATATTCGCGACTCATGCGCAAGGCGGCGCCATCGCTTCTCGCGCCGCGGACCACGACATGAGCGTGTGGGTGCTCGGTATTGTGATGCTCTACCCCAACCCATTCCAGGTCGGTATCGAGGTCCTTCTCGATACGCTTCATTAGATCGCTTGTTAGACTCCGCAACTCAACCTGATCGCCAAATTCCGGGGAGATGATCAGCTTCCACAGCCGCTCATCGCCGGCTCTCTGCCAGTTTTCGAGCCGTGACGCAATATCGACCCCTTGCTCATCGTGGCTGAACCCCACACCCTCCACCGGGTTTTCGTGTGTGGCGCTCTCGCGCGCCAGGTATCGCCCGTGCGCCTTCCACTGCCCACGAGTCTTGTTGTTCAGATAGGTCACTCGGACAGCGCAACGCTGCATGTACGGACGTGTGCTTCGCCCTTTTCCGCCGTAGGTGATGCGGTTGCCTGCTTTTCGAGTGCTGCGGGCATAATGCATGAGCAGCTTGAAGCCGCTTGACCATGCCACTCGCTCGTCTCTTGGGCGACGAGGTTTCTGTGGCCGCAGCCGGACCTTCCGCTCGTCGTCAGTTCGTGCCATGTCCCACCAGATCCTTTAAGGCGGCGAGTGCGTCGCCGGCCATGGTCTGACCGGCAGTCTTGATCAGCAGGTGGTACCGGTCTTTGGCGCGCGCGATAGCCTGGGGCCTGGCATCGTTGGATGGCTCCGGCATGCACGTAAGAACGGTTTTGACAAAAGTATCAAGCAAGGCGTGGAGCGCCTGCTGCCCCCGTACAATGCGGACATTGTCACGGGACATGCGTTCGAATCCTCCTACGATCCGATCTTCAGTCTCGGTCAGCTCTGGTCGTCCGTTCAGTTCGTTCTGGATTGCCGCCCGGATGAAGGCACTTGGGCTCGTATAGCCTCGCGCTTTGACCGCTTCCGCGATCCGATCCCGATCTTCCCGGCTCAGTCTGACCGCGATCCTGGCTCCGCGTGCCGCGCCTGTGTTCTGCTTCATAAAGCTGCTCCTTCACTTACTAAGAGGATTTTCGAGACCGATTCCTTAGCCTCAAATACCCGTCAAACATTTGTTCGACACAGCCGTGATTTCGTTTGACGACTCAAAACCATGACCGCGCGCCGCTTGCGGCGGGAAAACAAACCAGACGTCAAACGTTTCCTTTATGTTCCACTACCCATCGCAACTGTCTCATTTGTAGGGCCGAGAAACAGTGGTGTTGCCGTGCACCGCCGTGATGCGCCGTATATTGTCGTAAATTCGAATCGCAATGTCGCATTCTGTCGCAAAGCGTCGTGATCGGCCTTTGGGCACGAAAAAAGTTGAATTTTACCGTCCCGAGACCCCCTCGCCATTTCCTTTATAAGTAGAGGGTCTTTGCACGGATTCGAGAGTAGCGCGAGCCGAGTGGCAGGGCGACTGAAAGATCTTGTCCCGAAGGTGCTTCGCCATTCCCTTACAAAGTGTGGGGAGCTTTTCGCGAATCAGCCTATCGGGAAGCGTTGGCCCCAAAATCGCCGGGCCGGGCAACCACGACTGAGCATGGCGGAACGGGCAGATTTCTTGTCCCGAAAAGCCTAAGCCATTGCCGTAAGGAAGGGAGGTTTTTGGTGCGGGGATCACGCGACTCGGAGACGTTGCTTGACTGGGTTACTCTCGCTCGCGCACGGTTCGGCCGTCACCGCACCGAAAAGCCGGCGACCAAAGCCGGTCAGATCCGGGCACTTTGGCCCGACATTGAAGCAGCACTGGAAGGAGGACAAAGCATGAAAAGCATTCGCAAATGGTTGGAAGAAGACGCCGGGATCACACTCGGTATTACCAGCCTCACTTCGTACATCAGCCGCATCCGACGCCGTTTGGCAGCAAAACGGGGCGCAGAGGCTTCGACCGGCCAAGTTGTACAACCTCAAACCCCACCCGGACCTAGTTCGTCCGTTGCGACTCGGGGAGCGGCGAGCCCCGAACACGATCCCCTCGCTCAAGCCAAACGCGTTTTGTCGCAACCGAAGTTCGACATCCGCAAGCTCCATAACGACGGCGATCCAGAAGGAAGAAATCTGATTTGAAGAAAGGGAAAAACACCGTGGCAAAGAACAACACGAACGGAAATGAAAACGGGGCTGCAATCGCAGTCCCAACGTTTACTCCAACCATCCATCTGGTGCTGCAAGGTAAGGGAGGCGTCGGTAAGAGCATAGTAGCCAGTTGGCTGGCCGAGTTTCTCATCGGACGCGGCCAGCCGGTACGGTGCTTCGATGGCGATCCGGTGAATCGATCACTGGCCCAGATCAAGGCCCTCAATGTCGAGAAGCTGGATCTGCTGAACGACGAAGGTGTCGTCATGCGCTCTCGCTACGACGCACTGATCAACCGATTCCTGACCGAGGAGGCAGTGTTCCTGGTCGACAGCGGAGCGACGGCGTTCCTACCCTTCTGGACTTTCATCGTGGAATCGGACGTGATCTCGTCCTTACGAGCAGCTGGCCGGCGCGTCTACATTCACATTCCAATCAGCGGCGGGGACATGCTGAACGACACGCTTCTGGGATTCAAAACCTTAGCTGAAACCGCAGCTGAGAAGAGTCTGGTGGTTTGGATTAACGAATACTTTGGGGAAATCGAGCGCGACGGGAAAACGTTCGACCAAATGCAGGTCTTCTTGGATAACCGCGAGAAAGTTCTCACATCCATCGGTATTCCTGAGAGGTCGCCGGACTTGTACGGTTCCGACATTCGGCATATGCGGGAGCGGAAGCTGACCTTCGAAGAAGCGATCAGCGTAGAACCCGATTTCAACATCGTGGAAAAATATCGGCTCAATCGGGTCCGCCGCGAACTGTTCGAACAATTGGCGCAAACGCCATTCGCTTGAGGTTGCAATGCCGAACTCCCAAACACCTCCCCTCGTCAATGCGTCGTTCGCGCGGGAAGAACTTCCGCTCAGGGTCCGTGACGCCGCCGTGTTCCTTGGCGTCAGCCCACAAACAGTGTATCTTTGGGTTGAGCGAAAGCAGATTCCCCATCTCCGCGTGATGGGCCGCAACATCCGATTCTTGAAATCGGAGTTGGAGCCCTTCCGCGCTCAATTCAAACAGGAGATTGGGAATGGCAAGACCTAGAAGAGATGATGGGGGCTTGTATAAACGCGAGGGGTCGAAAGTCTGGTGGATGCGGTACCGGGACAAAAGCGGTATCCGACGCCGGGAATCGACTCTTACGGAAGACTGGGGCGAAGCGCAGAAGTGCCTCAGGGAGCGTTTGCAGGCCCGAGACAACAACACGCTGCCCGCGCTGCGTCGTGGGCAGGACTTGCAGTTTGGAGAATGGGCGGACTTTTACTTGGAGAATTTTTCCAAGCCGCCGTTTCGCGCGGAGAAGACCCATGCGGTCAACCAGCGGGCATTGAAGCACCTGAGAAAGATGTTCGAGACGACTAAGCTCGCGGAACTGACTGCTGACGATATCGAGATGTATCTTCGCCGGCGGCTCAAACAGCGGGCGCTGGTGAAGTCGAAGAATGGATTCTTGGAGAAGCAGGTGCTCAAGGCGACGACAGTGCATCAGGAATTGCGAGTGCTACGTCGCATGTTGAATGTGGCGGTGCGCAAGAAGTTCCTGTTTGCGAATCCATGTGCAGGCGTCGAGTTTCCGGCGAGGGTCGAGGGACTGTTCCGGCCGCATTACGTGAGTTGGTCCGAGCAACAGAAGATCGAGTTGCACGCGCCGGATTATCTGCGCAACGTCATCCGGATCGTCACTGAAACCGGACTCCGGATCTACAAGGAGCTGACTCCCATGAAGAAGGATCAGCTTGATCTGGACAACGGGACAGTTTGGATTCCGGATTCGAAAACGCCCAATGGCGTGGCTGAGGTTCCGCTAACGGAAATCGCGGCTGACGCTTTTCGGCGGCAACTTGCCTTAGCGGGTCCAGGCGAGTATCTGTTCCCGAGCGATGTGAATCCAGATGGCCACCACAAGACATTCAAGACTACCTGGCATGCAACGTTGCGGCGAGCAGGTGTTCGCTATTTTCGCATTTACGATCTTCGTTCGACATACGCTACACGGCTTAGCGCCGGCGGCGTTGCGGACGAATGGGTCACGCAGTTGTTAAGGCAAGGCGATGCGAAGGTGTTCAAGAAGTACTCGCAGATGAAGTTGCAGATGAAGCGCGAGGCGCTGGCGAAGCTGAATCGCCAAGCGAACGAAAGTGGGTTGAGTTTTGGCACAGTGAAAGGCGATTCTGAGTCGGGTTTTGGCACAGTTTTGGCACAGTAGCGTAACTTGGGATACGAAGATGATGGAGCCTAATCAAGTAACTCTTTTAGAGTCACCAACGGTTTGGTCGGGGCGGGGCGATTTGAACGCCCGACCCCCTGCGCCCAAGGCAGGTGCGCTACCAGGCTGCGCTACGCCCCGACATTGTGGTGCTCTCTTGATTCTAAACTACTCCTCTATCCAAGATCCATTCAAAGCTTCCGTACACTCGCCGGTTTGGCAGCACGTTTGCTACTGGCATTGTGCGGGACCAACGCCCGCATCGATCCGAAAAGGAGCTCTCAGCATGCCCGCAACAGTCTGGAAAGGCTTTATCAGTTTCGGTCTGGTTTCGTTTCCCGTGCGGCTGTTTTCGGCGGCGCGAGCGGAGACGGTTCATTTCCACATGCTGCACAAAAAGGATCAGTCCCGCGTAAAGGAAGTCTGGTATTGCGTGGAAGAAAACAAACCCATCGAGCGCGCGGACATCGAAAAAGGCTTTGAGGTCGCCAAAGGCGAGTATGTGGTCGTAGCCGACGAAGAGCTGAAGAAGATTGCTCCGCCAACCGCCACCACCATGGAGATTTTGCAATTCGTGCGCAACGACGAAGTGGATCCCATCTACTTCCAAGCCTCCTACTACGTCGCAGCCGAGGAGAAGACCGCCAAACCGTATGCTTTGTTTGTGGCCGCTTTGACGGAAACCAAGCAGGACGCCATCGCGAAAATCGCCATGCATAATCGCGAACATGTGGTGCTCATTCGACCGTCGAACGGGGGTCTCCTGCTCCACACGCTGTATTATCCCGACGAGTTGCACAGCGCCAACCGCACCGCCGCGCCGAAGCTGAATTATTCGGCCAAAGAGTTGCAACTCGCGCGCAGCTTGGTGGACCAACTCAAGGCGCCCTTCCAGCCCCAGCGATTCAAAGACGAGTACCGCGAGAATGTCGAGCGCTTGATCCAGCAAAAGCGCAAAGGCCAGAAGATCACCGCCGTCAAGCAGCCGCGCCAGGCGCCTGTGGTGGACTTGATGGAAGCACTCAAGCGCAGCCTGAAGTCGTCTGCTCCAAAAACGCGGGCACGCCGCCGCAAGGCCGCGTAGTTGCCTTAAGCGAATTGCCGATCTGCCACCGCCTGGATCTCCGCTTCCACGCGAGCCTGGTCCCACGCACGCCTGCTCGCCAGCGCTTGCGCAAAAGGCAGCAACGACGCGCGGTCCCAGCGCTGCTCATATCCCAAATACGTCGAGACGAACATATAATCATCCAAATGTTGTTCCATCAGATCGCCGATTTCGCAATGCGCGGCATGGAACGGAGTTTCACCAGTACGATGTACTCCGGCTACCTCCGGCGCAATTTCCTTGCACACCAGATCGCTCGCCTCCTCGCTCATCAACCGGTACGTTGTATATTTTCCACCCGCGATGTGAAGAATCCCGTCGTCTTCATTCCAGATTCTGTGATCGCGGCTGGCACGAGTGGCGGAGCCGGAAGTGCGAACCAACGGCCGCAGCGAACTAAACGTGGATATTGGCGTAACATCCTTGTGCTGCGGGAAAAGCTTGCGCACAACTCCGGCCAGGTAACGCGTTTCTTCCCCGGAAATGTGAACGCTGTCCGGGCCCTCCCGGTGATCCTCATCGGTGGTTCCAACCAGCGTCAATTGATCCCGGCTACCCCACGGGATCACGAATACAATCCGCCCGTCCGGCTCGAAGTGCGCGATCGCATGATCGCTCGAGTTCACTCGCGGGATGACGATGTGCGAGCCGCGCACCAGCCGCAGCGAATCCGGATTGCTCCACGCGCCGCGCGCATCCACTAATTTGCGCGCTTCTATTTCAAACGACACGCCGCTCAAAGTGTCGGTGCACCGCACGCGCCAGTGCCCATCGGCTCCAGCACGCTGCCACCCGTCGGCGCGGACATAGTTCGCCGCTATCGCGCCATGCGCCACCGCATCCACAATGTTCTCCACCGTGAATCGCGCGGACGGGATCGCGCCGTCGTAAAACACCGCCGCCGCGGTTAACCCCGCATTGTTCAGGCCCGGCTCAATCGCCGCCAACTCGCTCTTGTTGAGGATCCGGTGCGGCGCGATCGCGTCGGAACCGGCCAAGCGATCATACAGCCACAAGCCTGTTCCATATGTCACTCGCGATTTGACGCCATACATCGGCAGCAGAAACTTGAGCGGTTTTACAAACTGCGGCGCCAGCTTCAAAAGCCGCGCGCGCTCGTGCAGAGATTCCTTAACCAAGTTCAGCTCGAAATACTTCAGGTAGCGCAGGCCGCCGTGAATCAGTTGCGAGTTTTTGCCGCTGGTGCCGGAAGCGAAGTGCTTCTGTTCCACCAGCCCAACGCGTAGCTGCGATCTGGATTCATCCGCCCGCAACGCCAGATCGCGCAGGACGCCCGCGCCGTTGATGCCGCCGCCGATGATCAGGACGTCCACGCCGGCCTTCAACTTCTCTATTTGCTCCGAGCGCAGGTCCGTCACTTAAGTAGAAGCTTAGCAGCCCAGCGCGATATAATTCGGGATCTGACACGCAAGTCGCTCGTCCTGTTTTACGGAACCCTCGGCCTGCTGTTTACGGCTCTCCTGGTTTACTCCGTCACTTGGGCGGCTGCCTGGGATGAGGGTTTTCACCTGCTGGCCGCACAGCTAATCCATGCCGGAAGGCGCCCCTATTTGGATTTTCTTTTCCCGCAGACCGCGTTGAATGCGTACTGGGTGGCGATGTGGATGGGAATCTTCGGTCAAAGTTGGCGCATGGTCCATGTCCTCGCCGCCACCACCACCGCGGGCGCGGTATGGATGACAGGGGATTTTGTGCTGCGAAAATTTCCGGTGAACGAGTGGCGGCTCCCGCTTGCAATCGCCGCCACCCTCGCTACCGGACTCAACGTGGAGGTCTTTCAATTCGGAACCGTCGGGCAAGGCTACGGCTTCGCGCTGTTTCTGGCTGTGGCGGCGTTTCGAATCTCGCTTTTAACAGTGGAGCGAAACGCCCTGCTATGGCCTGTTCTGGCCGGCTTGGCTGCCGGAGCCGCGGCTGCTTCCACGCTCCTGACAGCGCCGGTAGCGCCTGTGCTGCTCCTTTGGATTGTGGTGCAGAGCCGAACCGGATCGCGCTGGGCAAAAGGGGCCCTGTTCCTGCTCGGCGCGTTCTTCCCATTTCTGCCGCTGCTTCGGCTGTTCCTGGAATCGCCCCGCGTGGTGCGCTTTAACATTTTCGACTACCATCTCTTCTTCCGCCAGTTGGAGTGGGAAGGCGCGATTCAACACGATATCGGCGTGCTGATTTCCTGGATCGATTCCGCGCCAGCCACGCTCGTCGGACTGCTGGCGCTCGCCGGTCTCTTCTTCGTCTTCCGCCAAAGCAACTGGGACCGCTCACTTCGCTCCGAATTTTATTTGTGCGCCTGGCTGTCGCTGGCATTGAGTATCCATCTCTCCACAGCCCACCCCACCTTCGAGCGCTACTTCCTCTTCACCACGCCTTTTGTGGCGATTTTGGCCTCGGCCGGCTTGTACGATCTTGGTTCCCGTTTAGTTTCGCCGCAGCGTCCCTGGCGGCCGGTGGCTTTTCTCGCCATGCTGCTTTCCCTCGGACTCGCGAAAGCCATTTACGACCGGCGCGATAACATGAACTGGCGCGACTTCCAACAGGTCGCTCAAAAGGTGCGGGAAGTCACGCCCGCCGGGCAAATCGTCATGGCTGACGAGTTCGTTTATTTTCTACTGCGGCAAACTCCGCCGTCCGGCATGGAATTGGAAGACTCCCACAAACTCAACAGCCTTTCCAAAGACCTTGCGGCCGCGCTGCACGTGCTGCCCAGGAGCGAGTTGGAAAAACAAGTCAGACAGGGGAAATTCAGTACGGTGGAAACTTGCGACGATGACGACGAGCGGATCGAAGATCTTCACTTAGCGCAACTCTACTCGAGATGGGAAGATGTCTCCGGTTGCACTGTCTATTGGCAGAAACGGCCCGAGACTCCGTCAAAAAACTAATCGCGCACGGGCCCTCGACCTAAGAATGCCGGGTGCCGCATGCGCGATTATCCACTGTCAAACGAATTATAGCTGTTAGCTCTTGGTCGTTTTGTCGGTAGTGGTCGGCTTTGCCTTCTTGGCTTTCTTGGCCTTCTTGGTGGTCGTCTTGGTGGTATCGGCCGGCTTGTCGTTCGCGAAAATCGCCGTGGCGCCAACCAGCATCGACAGGCCAAGCATCAAAGTCATTAGGTTTTTCATTATGGTCTCCTTAAATTTCTGAAGCCATATGCCTGGCTCCAGGAACAGGATGACACCGGCACATGAACTGGTCCTGAACGCGCAGTTAAATCTGTTTCACGGTCTAACAGAACCGCGACCGCGGAAGCGTAACGACCATCCCGCGCTGGCATGGGTGTTCTAGAAAAACTTATCGCGCATGGGCTGCGTGATAAAGGCGGCCCATGCGCGATGAAAAGCTCGACAGAAACTTTAAACCAAGTTAGCTCTTGGTGGTGGTGGTCGGCTTCGGCTTCTTGGCTTTCTTGGCCTTCTTGGTGGTCTTGGTGGTGTCGGCAGCTTTATCGTTGGCGAACATCGCGGTGGCGCCTACGAACAGCGACAGGCCAAGCATCAAAGTCATCAGTTTCTTCATTGAGGTCTCCTTAAGGGTTTTCGAAGTAGATTGCGCTCTACAGTCATGATCATTGCAGTTGTACATGAACGTCCGCTTAAGGCGCTATTAAAATAGTTTCATTCATTACAACGGTCACGTCGCCGCATCATTTAGAACAGACAACGTATCTTGCTAATAATAAGCAGGTTGCAGTCGAGCTGCGCCCGCCAAGAACACTCCAAACGCGATGGCCAGAATATGATTTAACTGGCATGAAGAAGGAACAGTTGGCGCGCAGGCTAGCCAAAGAGTCACACATGACGGAAGGAGCCGCAGCCGATCAGGTGGACCGCATACTCTGTGACCTCCAGCAACTCGTGCGAAAGGGACAAAGCGCCTCGCTTCCAGGTCTAGGAACATTCCGTTCCGGCCGCAAGCAGGAATTTCCATTCGATCCTCCAAAACCAAAGCCTGCGACACCAAAAAAGGACTCGCGGTGAGCAATAACGTCTCCAGCCTTCCACGACGTGTGGCGCTGATTCTACGGCAGGCGTTGGAGCACGGTACCGCGGTCGAGATCGACGGACTGGGTACGTTCCTGCCCGGCCGCGGCAAAGGATTCCGGTTCGTCGCACAAACCAAGCCGCGCGTGTTCATCGCTTATGTCGAGGAGGACATGGCGGCCGCCAAGAAATTGTACGCGGCCTTCGCGCAAGGCGGCTTTCGCCCGTGGCTGGACCGCAAGAAGCTGCTCCCCGGACAGAACTGGCCCAGAGCCATTGAAACCGCAATCCAAACGTCCAACTTTTTCGTGGCTTGCTTTTCCCAGCGGTCTATCTGCAAGCGAGGCAGTTTCCACAGCGAGCTGCGATTCGCTTTGAACTGCGCCGCGCAGGTCCCCATGGACGAGATTTTCTTCATCCCGCTGCGTCTGGACCGCTGCGAAGTGCCCCGAAATATCTCGCGCAAAATTCAATACCTGGACCTGTTTCCGAATTGGCGGCAGGGCGTGGCCACCGTGATAGGAGTGATGAAGAAGCAGGAGGAGAATCGGAAACGCAAAAACCTACCGCTTGCCGGCTAGCTTCTTTTTGATCGCTTCCGCCTCTTTGCCGTCCGGAGAAAGCTCTAAATACTTGGAGTAGGCTTCCTTGGCCGCCTGCTTGTCCTTGAGCTTTTCTTCCGTTTCACCCAGCCTCAGGAACGCCTCGGCATAGCTGGGATTCCAGCGCGTGGCCTCCTGAAAGCGGTGCATGGCAGCCTTGAGATTCCCTTTTTTGAAGTAGTAATTGCCGATCTGAACATCGTGCTCCGCTTCGAGCGGATTGAAACCGTATTCCTTCGGCTTCAAGGCTTCGTCTTCTTCAGGGGGCTGCTGTTCTTGTTGGTCTTTTGGGGGCGGCTCGGCGGGTTTCTTAGGCTCCTGAGCGCAGAGCGCGGTTGCCAGAAAAAGCGCCGTCAGCGAGACCCGTCGCATACATCTCAATTATAACCGGATCATGGATTCCTGATTCGGATTTGCTATGATTTGAGTGCTTCGGATAACTCCAATGAAAGCCCTTGAACTGCTAGGCGATATCGATGAAAAGCATCGACTGCAAGCTGAGGTCCCGCCAGAGGTTCCCGCCGGCCCGGTACGCTTGATCGTCCTCTTGCCGGATGAGGACGAAGCCGGAACCGCTTGGACGCAGGGCGTTGCGAAGGAATGGTCGGAGGACTTGCGGGACTCGCGTCAGGACATCTACACGCTCGAGGACGGACGAGCCGTGAATGCGCCAAGGTGAGATTTTCCTAGCTCAGTTCCCGTTCGGGGACATTCCAGGAATGAAACTCCGGCCGGTTTTATTGCTTATATCTCGTCCGTCGTTCCCGCTCAATCCCTCCCCTCGGATCTACTCATTGATCCAGTAAAACCCGAATTTCATTCCACCCATCTCAAGGTCGTGTCAACCCTGCGTTTGCATAAACTGGCAACAATCCACGCGTCGAATTTGGTCCGCTATCTCGGCGAGATTGATTTGGCGCAGTTCATAACCGTGGCAAACAAACTCAGGCAACTTCTCGCAATTTAGGCCTCTCCGCTCGGAACTAAGGTGTACTCTCGTAAAGTGCCCTCCGATGACGAGCTTTCCGCGATTCAATTCCAGAACGACAGCGAAGAACGCAGCCGGTCGCCAGTGGGAAAGTTTGCGAAAGATGCGGTCGCTGCCGTAAGCGTGATCCTGCCTGCAACAGGTGCTGTCCTCGGTTCCGTAGTGAACATGCTGGATCGGCGCGAGGCATCCAATCGACAGGAACTGCTTTCGGCGTTGTTAAAGCGAGTGCAGGACAATTCCACCGTTCTGGTTCGCCTCACAACCGAAAGTGAAGATCACGCCCGCTTCTTCAAAGAGGAGTTTCCCGGACTCGTAGCCGTGGCTGTTCGTCGCGCCGAAACAGTTCGATCCACGGCCCGTATCCGCCGATTTGCGGCAATACTAACTCACTCCCTCGACGTGGGTCCCAAGGATGGCGCGGACTACGTTGAAGAAATGCTTCGAATCGCGACCGAGCTGTCTAACTGGGAGTAAAGGTGCTGGACACCGCCATGAGACAATTCGAGAAGGAAAAAGCACAAACGCCGGTTGCGGAAAGCGCCATCGCGGCTCGAGCGTGGCTTCAAATGGGGAGCGGCATTTCGGGCGATGAACTCGCCAGCACGGGAGCGAAGTTACAAAGCTTCGGACTGACAGCTAGGATTGAGGGACAAACAGGAGACACGAACTCATACCGGGTTCTCGAGCGCGGCAGACGATTCATCGAGTACATCCTCGGTGGCGCTGAGTGAGGTGGCCTCGCCGCGCTGGGCTCGCGAGACGCTCGTACTACCGGAAGCCCCCACGGAATAGCGCCACCATTTCGCCAAACGCCAGATCCGTCGCCTCCGGATCATACCGCGGACCCTCATCGCGCATGAACGCGTGCTCGGCCGGATACAGCTTCATCGAGTAATCCACGCCGGCTTCGCGCAGCTTGCGATCCACGATATCCCGCCCCTCCGCCGGCACATGCGGATCCTGCGACCCGAACACCATCAGCAACTTGCCCCGGATCTCCCCGGCACGCGCCAAGGAACCCGCGTCGGCATCCAGCCCCAGCTTTCCATTGTGGATTCCCGTGCCGTAGAAGCAAACGGTCGCCCGCACGTCCGGCTCCAGCGCGGCGCGAAAAGACAAATGGCCGCCGATGCAAAAACCCATCGCGCCAAGCTTGCCCGCCGCAACCTTGGGATGCCCGGCCAAATAATCCAGCGCCGCCCGCCGATCCTCATCGAAATGCGCGACTGGCGTCTTCAAGGCATCTTCCAACCCGCGCGTCCGCCCCGCATCGTCGAACGGGATCACCGACCCTGCGGGCTCGATCCGATGATAAATTTCAGGCACTGCGACAACAAATCCATATCCCGCCAATCTAGTACACGCCCGCAACATCGGCCCACTGAGTTGAAAAATATCCGAGTAGCACAGGATTCCCGGATACTTCCCCTCCGCGTGCGGCGAAGCCACAAACATCCGCATGGGCGACTGCGGTGCTGCGATATCTACATATTCACTGGAAACCACCATTGCCGAATGATACCAATCACCAGCAACCACCCTCCTGCGACAATAGAAGCAGACCCCCCATGGACCTGCGCGAGAAAGCTTCGCAACTGCCGCTATTGCCGGGAGTCTATCTCTACAAAGACGCGCACGGCGAAGTCATCTATGTAGGCAAAGCCAAGAACCTTCGCGCCCGTGTCCGCAATTATTTTTCCGACGAACGTCTCGCTGACTCCAAAACCGGCTCGCTCATGGCAGAGGCGCGCGACATCGAGTACATCCTGGTTGACAACAACAAGGAAGCGCTGGCTCTGGAAAATAACCTCATCAAGCAATGGAAGCCGCGCTTCAATATTCTGCTGCGCGACGACAAGACTTATCCGTACATTAAACTCACCAACGAGAAATATCCTCGCGTCTATGTCACCCGCCGCCTGCTGAAAGATGGCGCCAGTTATTATGGACCCTACTTTCCCGGCAACCTTGCGCATCGCCTGGTGAGCTTCATCCACCGGCACTTCAAGATTCCGTCCTGCAAAGTGGATCTTACCCGCAACCACACGCATCCGTGCCTCGAATTTCACATCCATCGCTGCTTAGGACCCTGCGTCCAGGGCCTGACCACCGATGAGCAATATGCGGCCTCAGTGCGCGATGTTCGCATGTTTCTGGAAGGGCGTTTGAAGGATCTATCCGGCGGATTGGAGCGCAGAATGCAGGAAGCGGCTGAATCCACCCGTTTTGAAGAAGCAGCGGCGCTGCGCGATCTCATCACCACCGTGGAGGAGATGGAAGAGAAACAGAAAATCGCCGCGGCCGAAGGCGAGAACATCGATATCTTCGGTTACTACGCCGAGCCGCCGTTGGTTGCCGCGAACCTATTCCATCTTCGCAACGGCCGCGTGGTGGATCGCCGCGAATATTTCTGGGAAGATGTCTTCGATTTTGAGCCTTCCGAATTCTTTTCGTCGCTGCTCAAACAGCTTTACCTCGATCAGCAATACATCCCCAGCCGCATCCATGTTCCCGTGGATTTCGAAGATCGCGAAGCATTGGAAGAACTGCTGTCGGAAAGGCGCGGGCGGAAAGTGGAGATCCAAACTCCGCAGCGCGGCCAGAAAAAGGCGCTGCTCGCCTTGGTGGAAACGAATTCGAAACACGCGTTCCACCAGCGCTTCCGCGTAATGGAACCATCGCAAAAGCTGATCCAGGAGGCTCTACAGGAAGCCCTGGGCTTACCCGAGCTACCCAAGCGTATCGAATGCTTCGATATCTCGCACATCCAGGGCACCGACAAAGTGGCCAGCATGGTGGTTTGGGAAAACGGCCGCATGAAGAAGGCCGACTACCGCAAGTTCATCATCCGCACCGTGGTTGGAAACGACGATTTCGCATCCATGCGCGAAGTGGTAACGCGCCGCTATTCGCGCTTGCAGCAGGAGAACCAACCGTTTCCGAGCCTGGTGCTGATCGACGGCGGACTTGGCCAATTGCACGCCGCGGTGGAAGCGCTCGAAAGCATCGGCGTCATTAATCAGCCCGTGGCGTCCATCGCCAAGCGCGAAGAGATTATCTACGTCTACGGCCAGGAGGATGAACCCATCGCGCTCGATCACCACTCGCCGATCCTGCACGTCATTCAGAAAATAAGGGACGAAGCTCACCGTTTCGCCGTAACGTTCCACCGTACCCGTCGCAGCGCCGCCCGCCTCACCTCGGAGCTGGAGCAGGTGGAAGGCATCGGCGACAAGACCATCGCGAAGTTATTGCGCGAGTTCGGCAGCCTGGAGCGAGTCCGCCAAGCAAGCCAGCATGAACTAGCCAAAGTAATCGGTCAAGGCGCAGCCCGCCGCTTGAAGGACTACTACAATCTCCACGGTGCGCAGGAATTGAAAGTCCTGAACTAGCTCCATACCGAGCCGCGACCGTAAGGGAGTCGGTGCCTTTAGTGCCGGAAGTGGCGTACGCCCGTGAACACCATCGCTAATCCCAACTTGTTCGCCGCAGCCACGACATCGTCATCGCGCACGGACCCTCCAGGCTGAATCACCGCAGTAATCCCATGCTTCGCCGCCTCCTCCACGCCATCCGGAAACGGAAAGAAGGCGTCGGAAGCAATCACCGTACCTTGTAGCGGCAGCACCGCTTTCATCGCGCCCACTTTCACGGAATCCACGCGGCTCATCTGCCCGGCGCCCACGCTGACGGTCTGGCCAGCGCGCGCATACACGATGGCGTTCGACTTCACGTGCTTGCACACTTTCCACCCAAATCAGCAGCGCCTTCCACTCTTCCTCGCTCGGCGGACGCGTCGTCTTCACCTGGCACTGCTCCGCGATCCAGACGATGCGTGTCCGGCGTCTGTACCAGATATCCGCCGCTAATGGATTTCACAACAGGTTCGTCGGCGGGTGCGGGATCCACCTTCAGCATCCGCAGATTTTTCTTTCCGGCCAGCACTCGCCGCGCAGCCGGCTCATAATCCGGCGCGGCGATGGCTTCGATGAACGTCTTCGCGATCTCCGCGGCGGTTTCCTCGATCCAACGTCCGATTGAATGCCAGCACGCCCCCGAATGCCGATACCGGATCGGCTTCAAACGCCCGCCGGTAGCTTTCGGCCAGCGCCTCAGCCTCCGCGCATCCGCACGGATTGGTGTGCTTGATGATCGCCGAGGCCGGCTGCTCGAATTCCTGAATCAATTGCCAGGCCGCGTCCAGATCCACCAGGTTGTTGTACGAAAGTTCCTTGCCCTGCAACTGCTCGGCTCCCGCGATTCCGCCTCGCCGGTTGGTATAGAGCGCGGCGGATTGATGCGGATTCTCGCCGTAGCGCAGATCCAGCGCCCGCGGCGCGCGAATATCCAGCACCCCGGGCAAGCCGCGCTCCTCTTCCGTACCGATTCGCGAAAGCCGGGTGCTAATCGCCCGATCGTAAGCTGCGGTGATCGCAAAAGCCTTCTTGCGCCAGCCGCCACAAAGTCGGCTCGCACAGCTCGCCATTGCGTTCGTGCAATTCTTCCAGGATCGCCGCATAATCATCGGGCGACGCCACCACCGCGACGTCCTGATAATTCTTCGCCGCCGCGCGAATCAACGTAGGTCCGCCGATGTCGATATTCTCGATCAGCTCATGCATGCTCGCGCCATGCCTGCGCCGCGACCTTCTCGAACGCATAGAGATTCACCACCACCATGTCGATCGCGGGAATCTCATGCTCTGCCAAGCGACCGCATGTGTTCCGGATTGCGCGCGCATGGCCAGCACTCCGCCCGCGATCCGCGGATTGATGGTCTTCAGCCGCCCGTCCAGCATTTCGGGAAATCCGGTGACTTCGGAAACCTCGCGCACCGCCACGCCGCCTTCGGCCAGCGCCCGCGCCGTGCCGCCCGTGGAAATAATCTCCACGCCCAGGTCCCGCAGCCCCGCGGCGAATTCCACCACGCCGGTTTTATCCGTCACGCTGATCAATGCACGTTTGATGAGAGCCATTCTCTACAATGGTAAACGTGTCTTATCCGGTTACGTTAATCCCAGGCGACGGCATCGGCCCGGAAGTGGCCGACGCAACAGTCCGCGCCGTGAATGCCACGGGCGTCTCGATTGACTGGCAGCGCGCCGATCTGAACGCCAGCATCATCGGCAAAGCCGGCCAGGTTCTGCCGCCGCATGTGATCGAATCCATCGAGCGGACGCACGTGGGCCTGAAAGGTCCGGTGACCACGCCCATCGGCGGCGGATTCCCCAGCGTCAACGTCGCGCTGCGCAAGCAGTTCGATCTGTACGCCAACGTCCGCCCGGTTCATTCGCTGCCCGGCCTGAAGACGCGCTTCGACGACGTGAAGATCGACATGGTGATCTTCCGCGAGAACACGGAGGATCTGTATTCCGGCCTGGAGCACGAGGTGGTGAAGGACGTGGTCACCAGCCTCAAGGTGATCACGCGCATGGCGTCCATTCGCATCGCCGAGTACGCGTTCGCACTTCGCGCAAGAAAACCGGCCGCAAGAAAGTGGCGGCCATTCACAAGGCCAACATCATGAAGCTGGCCGACGGCCTGTTCCTGCGCTGCTGCCGCGAGGTGGCCGCGCGATATCCCGAGATCGAGTACAAAGAGCTGATCGTCGACAACGCGTCCATGCAGCTGGTGATTCGGCCGGAGACGTTCGACATTCTGCTGCTTCCGAATCTCTACGGCGACATCGTTTCGGATCTCGCCGCGGGCCTGGTGGGCGGACTGGGCGTGGTGCCGGGCGCGAACATGGGCGATAAGGACGCGGTATTCGAAGCGGTCCACGGCAGCGCTCCGGACATCGCCGGAAAAGGCATCGCGAATCCGACCGCGCTGATGCTTTCGTCGGTGCTGATGCTGATCCACCTGGGCGAACTGGACGCCGCGCGCCGGCTGCGCAGCGCCATCGAGCGAACCTATGCCGAAGGGCGAAAAACTGCCTCCCGATGTAGGCGGCAAGGCCACCACGAAAGAATTCACCGACGCGGTGATCGCGAATCTGGGTTAGATCTTGAAGGTATCAAACCTGTCCCGAGCCGCAATCTGCATTCTTGGCGCAGTTCTCCAGTGGAAATACGCGGCTCGCTTTGCGGAGACCGAATTCCGGGGCGGAACGGTAACGGGCCGCATTCTCGAGATGTCGGATATCGGTACCATTTTGTTCGTGGTGGCATCGCCGCTGGCATTTTTGTCCCGCGAACGAATTTGGGCAACGGGGACGCTTCTAGCAACGGTGCTCTGTTTGCCTCTGTATCTGTACTCGATATTTCCGGGGCCGTTTCGCTGGGTGTTCAGAGGCGAATACAGCGTTCCGCTTCAAGCGAACGTGGTTTGGGACACATGGTCAGTCCTTGGTGTCGTTGCGCTCGCAACGGCTGGAGCATTTGGCATGGGGCGTTTTCTGCGGCCGACGCAACCTGTCGCCACTCGATCCCCATCCGCGCGATGATGGAGATATGGGACGTGAAAATACTATCGCTCCGGTCAACGAGGATGAGAAAATCCGCTTGACCAGGGTTCAGCAAGCTGTTCGAGGTCTTCGCGCGCTTCAGCAAGAGATCGGAAAGCGCAAGCGGGTTCAAGCCGATCACCGACAATGAAATCAGGGACGCAAAGAATCACGGACGCCCCTGATCCGCGCCGCCGATTTATTTTTGGATGCCGTCATTGCAATGGCGGACGGTGCACACTCATTTCCTGTGGCCGCAGTTGCACGATCCAAACGATGAGATGGTACTGGAGGCGGCCGTGAACGGCGGCGCCGAAGCCTTGGTGACATTCAACGTGCGGGATTATGGAAGTGCCCCGGCCGTTTTTGGGGTGGATGTTCTACTCCCGCGAGAAGCGATAGCGAGGATCAAGCGATGAAAGATACCCAACATATCCACTGCGGCTGCCGCGTTCCCTCAAAGAGGCCGTGGAGCGCCTGAGCCGGGAGGACCGGACGAGTATTAATCAGTTCGTAGCTACTGCGGTTGCCGAGAAGGTTTCCGCGCTTCAGACCGCGACCTACTTTGCGGACCGGAAGGCGAGGGCCGATTTCAAAACCTTCGACAAGATCATGAAGCGGAAGGGTGGAAAGCCGCCACGCAAAGGCGATGAGATGCCGTCTTAACTACCTAAACGTCCAAATTCCTCACATCCAGCGCGTTCTCTTCAATAAACTTCCGCCGGCTCTCCACGTCCTCGCCCATCAGCGTGGAAAAGATGTTCTCGGTCTCGGCCAGATCCTGCAAATCCACTTTCAGCAACGTGCGAGTCTCGGCGTTCATCGTGGTCGACCACAACTGCTCCGCGTTCATCTCGCCCAGCCCTTTATAACGCTGGATCGAAACCTCGCGCATGCCTTCGCTCTTCACGTGCTCCAGCAGCTCGCGCCAGTCTGGCTGCGACTCCTGCTTCGTCTCGCGAATCACATTAAACGGCGGTTGGTTGTATTTCGCTACTTGCCGCGCGATCGTCCGCATCCGGCGATATTCGGGCTGCAATACCAGGTCCTGCGCGATGGTCCGCGTCCCTTTGGTCGGATCCAGATATTCCACTTTCCAAGCCTCGTGCTCTTCTTCGTAAACCAGCTTGGCTTCCAACTTGGCTGCTGTCAGCGCCGCCAGAACCTGCTCCAGGTTGGCCTTCTCATGAAAGTCCGCCTTGGTGTCCACTTTGTACTCCACGTTGGCCAGAACTTCCACTACGCGCGCGTCGCGCATCTTCCGTTCCACGCGCCGGAACATCTGCTGGTACTCATCCAGCGTCATCAGGAAGGTGCGCAGCTCGGCGCCTTCCAGTCGCACGCCCGCTTTGGTTTCCACCACCAGATTCTCGGTGGCGCGCCGCAGGATCTCGCGCGTAAATTCTTTGTCGTCCTTGATGTACTTCTCGGACTTGCCCTTCTTGATGCGATACAGCGGCGGCTGCGCCACAAATACATTGCCGCGCTTGATCAGCTCCTGCATGTGCCGGAAGAAGAACGTCAGCAGCAGCGTGCGGATGTGCGACCCGTCCACGTCGGCGTCCGTCATGATGATGATCTTGTGATAGCGGAGCTTCGTCACATCGAAATCCGTCAGCCCAATGCCGGTCCCGATGGCCGTGATCATCGACCGGATTTCCTCGTGCCCCAGCATCTTGTCGTAGCGGGCTTTCTCCACATTCAGGATTTTGCCCTTGAGCGGTAAGATTGCCTGATAGCGGCGATCGCGTCCGGATTTCGCGGTGCCGCCGGCCGATTCGCCCTCTACCAGAAACAGCTCGCAGCGCTCCGGATCTTTCTCCTGGCAATCCGACAGCTTGCCCGGCAAGTCCGCCCGAATCGAGCGCGCCTTTGCGACGCGTCAAATCGCGCGCCTTGCGGGCTGCCTCTCTCGCACGCGCCGCATCGATCGCCTTCCCCACGATCTTCTTCATCACCGCCGGATTCTTGTCGAAATACTCGCCCAGCTTCTCGTTCACGAACTGGACCACGAATCCCTGAATGTCGCTGTTCAGCTTGCCCTTGGTTTGCCCTTCGAACTGCGGCTGCGGCAGCTTCACGCTCACCACCGCGGTGAGACCTTCGCGCACGTCATCGCCGGTGAGATTTTCCTTCACGTCCTTGAACAGGCCGGCCTGTTGTCCGTAGAAGTTGATGGTGCGAGTCAGCGCGCTGCGGAACCCGCTCAAGTGCGATCCGCCATCCACGGTGTTGATGTTGTTCGCGAAACTGAATACGTTTTCCGAATACCCGTCGTTGTATTGCAGCGCCAGTTCCATGGACAGAAGTCCGCCATTCAACTCGCGTTCGCCCTCAAAATAAATCGGCTTCTCATGCAGCACGGCTTTGCCGCGATTCAGATGCCGGATAAACTCGGCGATACCGCCGCTGTAGTGGAACTCGCCCACCTTCACCGGATCCACGCGCTCGTCGGTGAGCGTGATGGTGAGGCCCTTATTCAGGAACGCCAGCTCGCGCAGGCGCTGGGCCAACGTGTCGTAGTTGAATTCAAGCGCGGTCATGATGGTGGAATCCGGCTTGAACGTGATCTTGGTTCCTGTTTTCTTCCCAGCCTTGCCGGCCTTGGCCAGCGGCGACGAAGGGATGCCCTTCTTATATTCCTGCTCCCAGGTGTAACCGTCGCGCCAGATTTCAAGTTGCAGCACTTCCGACAGCGCGTTCACGCAGCTCACGCCTACGCCGTGCAGTCCGCCCGAAACTTTGTAGCTCTTGGAATCGAACTTGCCGCCGGCATGCAGCTTGGTCATCACCACTTCCGCTGCCGAGATGCCCTCTTCTTCGTGCATGTCTACCGGGATTCCACGGCCGTTATCCACCACGGTCAGCGAATTGTCGATATGAATCGTGACGTTAACGGTATCGCAGAACCCGGCCAGAGCTTCGTCCACCGAGTTATCCACCACTTCGTATACCAGGTGATGCAGACCGTTCTCGGTAACCGAACCGATGTACATCGCCGGGCGCAGCCGCACCGCTTCCAGGCCTTCCAGCACCTTGATACTAGTGGAATCGTAAACTTCAACCGGAGTCACTTCTTTTGTTGCCATGTTTGTTGTTGCTCAGTCCTAGCTAATCTAAGAAGAAGCCCTACCTTCTTTTTGAATTCCTGGCTTCCTAGAATTCTTGAATTCCTCTATCAGATCCGCATCGGCATAACCACATAGCGGTATTTATAATTCGCAGCGCTCTCTCCCGCTGGCCGCAGCTCCCCGGCGCTATGCGCGTCCTTGAAATGAAACGCCACTTGCGGCTCCGTGGTCGCCCGCAAAAAGTCCAGCATATAGCCGGCGTTGAACCCAATCTCTACTGATCCGCCGTCATACTCCACCGGAAGACTTTCTTCGCTCTCACCGGTCTCGGATAGCGAGGAGTGAATGTGCAATTCGTTGTCATGCACCTTCATCCGGACCGCCCGCGAGCGCTCATCGGAAAACTGCGCCACGCGCTCCACCGATTTCCGCAGCTCTTCCCGATCCAGTACCACCGCATGCGGATGATCCTTGGGAAGCACGCGCTCAAAATCTGGAAAATTCCCCGTCAGCTTGCGGCTGAGCAGCAACCGGTCCCCCAGTTGAAAGAACAGGTGATTCTCATCGCCGGAAAATTGAATCATAGCTTCCGGACTCGAATCCTGCGCCAGCTTCAAAATTTCACCCATCGCTTTGCGCGGCAGCAATGCCCGGAATGGGGCAGTGACTCCTGGCAGGTCCACGGTATTTTCCACCATGGCCAATCGATGACCATCGGTAGCTACCATTCCCAAGCTATTGTTCTTCAAAAGCAGCAGCGATCCGTTCAACGTGAAGCGCGATTCTTCCATTGAGATGGCAAAGATGGTTTTCGAAATCATCGACGCCAGCAACCCTACTGGAATTTGCGCCAGCACATCCGGCATTTGCGGAAGCTCCGGGAAACTCTCGCGCGACATGCCCGCAATCCGCGTCTTCGATCGTCCGCACACCAGGCTCGCCCACTGGTTCTCTTGCAGCTTTACATCGAGATCGGCGTCCGGCAGCAAGCGCACATAATCCAACAGCCGCTTGGCTGGAATGGTGCCCGCGCCTGGCTTCTTCACGCGCGCCGGACACGAACTTCGGATCCCCAACTCCAGATCCGTAGCCGTCAAATTAATCCGGTCGCCGCTCGCTTCCACCAAAACATTCGACAGGATCGGAATCGTGGTCTTCTTTTCCACCACGCCTTGCGAAAGGCTTAACTCGCGTACCAGATCCGCCTTGCTAACCGTGAACTCCATCGTTTCGTTTCCCCCACTCACCTTTCCCCAAGCCTTTTGCCGGGGTTCGTTCTACTGCTGTTTCTGAGTACCTGAAGAAGCTACATTTTAGAACCGTATTAGTAGGGCCTGTTGAAATGTTGATTTCTCTCTAAATTATACAAAATCCAGAAGCTTCCCGCCACTCGAACCTGTGGATCTTGAGGTGCGCACATGAGCAAAAATGCGGCCCGGTGCGTTTCACGCACAGTACTAACAGGACAAAACCAGGGCGTCATGTGGAAAACGCTCATAACTCTAATGGATTGAGTCGATTAGGTTGTGGATGAGGCTGTTCAAATCCGGGTCCCGTTGTCGTAGCTGGTCAATCTTCTGGACTGAGTGCAAAACAGTGGTGTGATGTTTCCCGCTGAACGCCCGCCCGATTTCAGGCAAGGATGCCGAGGTCAGTTCCTTCGCGAGGAACATCGCGATCTGCCGCGGATAGGCGATCTTCCGCTCGTTGGTCTTCTGCTTCAGTTGCGAAGGCTGCAGAGAGAACTTTTCAGCCACTGCTTTCACGATGGATTCTATGGTGATCCTGCGCTCCGGTCCTTGTGTAAGATGCTTCAACACCTGCTGCGCCATCTGCAGCGTGACTGGCGTATCGGTCACCGAAGAATACGCCATCAACTTGATGAGCGCTCCCTCCAGCTCGCGAACATTCGATTTGGTTTTGGTCGCGATGTAAATCCGCACTTCTTCCGGAAGCGTGAAGCCATCCATCTCGGCCTTCATATCCAGAATCGCCATCTTCGTTTCCAAATCCGGCGGCTGCACGTCCACCATCAAACCCCACTCGAAGCGCGACCGTAATCGCTCCACCAGGCCCGGCGTATTTTTTGGAGGCGAGTCGCTCGAAATCACAATCTGCTTCTGGTGCTCGAACAGCTCGTTGAACGTGTGGAAGAATTCCTCCTGCGTGCGTTCCTTCCCAGCCAGAATCTGAATGTCGTCAATCAACAACGCATCGGCGGACCGATAATGCTTGTGGAAGAGCTGCATCCGGTCGGTCTTGATGCAGGTGATCATCTCGTTCATGAATCGCTCGCTCGACGTGTAGATGATCCGCATCCCCGCATGCTGATCTACCAACGACCGGCCGATCGCATGCATCAGGTGCGTCTTCCCCATTCCCACGCCGCCGTAGATGAAGAGCGGATTGTACGTCTTCGATGGCCCGGTGGCAACGGCTTGCGCAGCCGCATGCGCGAACTGATTGCACGATCCGACCACGAATGTATCGAACGTAAATTTTGGATTCAAACTGATGGAAGGCGCAAATGTGATTTCCGGCTTTTCGTCGGCATGATTCTTGCGGCCCGATTCCTCGCTCGATCCCGACAGCTCATACACGATCTGCCGAATCCCAAAATTGCGGTCGCGGATCGCCGACCAGATCTCGCCGTTGTATTCCTGCTGAATCCAGTCTTTCGTGACCACATCCGGCACTCCGACCCACAACCGGGTCCCTTCTGACCTGAGGAAAAACGTTTTCGACAGCCAGTTCTGATACGCCTCCGTGCTGATCTTGCCGGAAATAGCGGTCTTTATCTCGTCCCAGATATTCATTCTTTCGTAACGCACCCCACACGTTTTGCACACGTTTTCCACAACCTGTGGAAAATCTATACTACGACCTACGATTCTAGAGGGAACCGATTCGAGACGACGCGAACAGCTTGCGATGGCCTGGATTCCGAATCGCAGTGTAGCATGATTTCTAAGGCCTGCGGCGGGAATTTTTCAGGCGGTTATCCACCGTGTTTTCAGTGTATTACATAAAACAGTATAGCCTTCAAATGTTGGGATCAATGTGGGCCTCGGATTGTTACTGTTCCGTAAACACCCGCGCTTGTGAGGCTTGCAAGGTTCATTTGACAGCCTGCCGCCCAAAGCGCGACAATTGAAATCTCCGGGCAAGCGCGGGAGTAACTCAGCTGGTAGAGTGCGACCTTGCCAAGGTCGATGTCGCGGGTTCGAATCCCGTCTCCCGCTCCATTCCTTCGGGAACTAATCCAAGTCACCCAGCGTACGTTACTTAAGGAGGCCTGCTATGGTCGGTTTTCTTCTGTGGTGCATTCTCTTCATTCTGTGCTGGCCACTCGCGCTGTTCGCGCTAATCCTCTATCCAATCGTTTGGCTCTTCCTGCTGCCATTCCGCTTAGTCGGCATCGCCGTAGGCGGTGTCCTGGAACTGGTGTGGGCTCTAATCACGCTGCCAGCAAGAGTGATCAGGCGCGTAGCGTAGCTTTTCCCCAGCCCCGAGTCCCGAGCCCCCAGCCCCTGCACTAGAATGGGTGAATGTCCCGCTTCACCGGTGTCGACTATCTCCAAACAGACTCGCTCTTCTCCGAACAGGAACTTCTCGTCCGCCAGACCGCGCGCCAATTCGTGGAGGATCGCGCCATCCCGCTGGTGCGGGATTGCTTCCGCGACGCCCGCTTCCCCAAAGAGCTGATCCCGGAATTCGGACGCCTGGGATTCCTGGGCGCCAACCTGGAAGGCTACGGTTGCGCCGGCATGAGCAACGTCGAGTACGGCCTGGTGATGCAAGAAGTGGAGCGCGCCGACTCCGGTCTCCGCAGCTTCGTATCCGTGCAAGGCGCGCTGGTGATGTATCCGATCCTTACTTATGGATCGAAAGAGCAAAAGGAACATTGGCTCCCTCGGCTGCAAGCGGGCGAAGCCCTCGGATGCTTTGGACTCACTGAGCCCGGCTTCGGATCCAATCCCGCCGGCATGGCCACGCGCGCGAAAAAAGAAGGCAACTGCTGGGTCCTGAACGGTGAAAAAACCTGGATCACCAACGGCTCGGTGGCCGACGTCGCCATCGTGTGGGCGCGCACCGACGATGGCATCCGCGGATTCTTAGTTGAGCGCGGCACCCCCGGTTTCACCAGTTCCGAGATTCACGGCAAAATGTCCATGCGCGTTTCCGTCACCAGCAGCCTGGCTTTTTCGGACTGCCGTGTGCCGGATTCCGCAATGCTCCCGGGCGCGAAAGGATTAAAAGGTCCGCTGGGCTGCCTGTCGCAAGCGCGTTTCGGCATCGGCTGGGGCGTGCTGGGCGCAGCGATGGACTGCTTCGAAACCGCCCGCCAATATTCCATGCTGCGGAAGCAGTTTGACGACCGGCCCATCGCAAGCCACCAACTGGTGCAGGAAAAACTAGCCTGGATGGTCACCGAAATCACCAAGGCGCAACTGCTCGCGATCCACGCCGGCCGCCTGAAGGATCAAGGCAAGCTGGAGCCCGCCCACATCTCGATGCTCAAACTAAACAACGTAGGCATGGCCCTGGAATGCGCCCGCCTAAGCCGCGACCTGCTAGGCGCCAACGGCATCATGGACGAATACCCAATCATGCGCCACATGTGCAATCTGGAAACAGTGAAAACCTACGAAGGCACCGAGCACATTCACAAGCTAGTGATCGGCGAACGCGTCACCGGCATCGCCGCGTATAAATAACACTACCCTTGGCCAGTCAGCACTAACATTTCCTCTATCGTCGCGTATAAGTAGCAAGAACCAGAAACCAGAAACGAGAAACCAGAAACGGTTTTTGATGCGCCGCTCCCCCATCTTCACCCTGACCGTGGTCCTCACCCTAGCGCTAGGCATCGGCGCGAACACCGCGATTTTCACCGTCGTCAATTCGGTTCTCCTGCGCCCGCTGCCCTTCCACGATCCCGCGCATCTTCTAGCCATCTGGGACACCTATCAGCCGAATTTCCCAAAGCTCGGCGTCTCGCCCACTGAGTACGACGAATGGTCGCGTCAAACCGGACCTCTTCGAAGCCGTCGGCCGCTATCGCTACATCGCAGCAGGGCAGGAGGCGAACCTCACCGGCGGCACCGAGCCTCTGCGCGTCCAGGCAAGTTGCGCGAGCTCCAGCTTATTCCGGATGCTCGGCGTCCATCCAATTCTTGGGCGTTCTTTCGAGGCCTCGGATGACGGACCCAACGCACCCCGCATCGCGCTGCTCAGCTTCAAACTCTGGCGCGACTACTTCAAAGCCGATCCGCAGCTCATCGGGAAACCCATTCAATTGCAGAGCCGGGCTTTCATCGTGGCCGGCGTGTTGCCCGCCGATTTCAAGCTGCTCGCCTGGGCCGACCTGTGGCTGCCCGAAGGACAAGCCGGCGATGAAATCACTAATCCATTGCGCCACGGATTCGGCGTCATCGCTCGCGTGAAGCCCGGCGTTTCATCGCGGCAAGTGCAAGCGCGTCTCGACTCCATCAGCCAACGCCTCGTGCGCGAACATCCAAAAACCAGCAAAGGATTCGGCATCGCCATCCGAAATCTGCAGGAAGACTTGACCGGTAATCTGAGACCGGCGCTGTTGGTCCTACTCGGGGCAGTGGCATTCGTTCTCTTGATCGCCTGCGTCAACGTCGCGAACCTGCTGCTCACGCGAGCCGCATCGCGAAGGCGTGAAATCGCAATCCGAATCGCACTCGGAGCCGGTCGCTGGCGCATTGTTCGCGACTCGCTCGCCGAAAGCATTCAACTATCGCTCGTAGGCGGAGCCGTCGGCCTGCTAGTCGCGTATGCCGGACTCCAAGCTCTTCTTCGCCTGGCTCCCATCGGCTTAATCGACTCGGCTTCCATCCATATGGATACGACGTCGCTCGCATTTCTCGCGGCTGTCTCCATTCTCACTGGCGCAGTTTTCGGGATCGCTCCCGCACTCGCCGCCGCGCGCTTAGATCCAAACGATGGACTCAAGGAAAGCGGACGCGGCGTCGCCCGCGGCTCCAGCGCCGGACGCAATGCACTGGTCATCGTGGAATTCGCGCTCGCGTTGGTGCTGCTGATGGGCGCCGGATTGCTCATCCGCAGTTTCGCTCGGCTCGTGCAAGTCAATCCCGGCTTCCGCACATCGAATCTCCTGACGCTGCGCTTCGAACCATCCCCAGTGGAGCCGCATTCGTTTTACGAACGTTTGGAAACGCGCCTCCGGTCCCTGCCCGGCGTCGAAGCAGTCGCCGCCACCAATTCCCTTCCACTAACCGCCGAGCGCGCCAATGTGATGCGCTTCATTGTTCCCGGCTCTCCGCTCATGCGTCCCGATGTGTTTCCGGTAGCCCAGCGGCACCTCATCACGCCGGATTATTTCCGCACCCTCGGCATCGCGCTGCGTGGACGCACCTACAACGCACGCGACCTGGATCAACCGTCCATCATTATCAATGACGTTATGGCGCACACCTTCTGGCCCGGCGAGGATGCCATCGGCAAGCGATTCATCCTGGGTCCGTCGACAGTCAATCCCGATTGGGCCACCGTGATCGGCATCGCAGCCGACGTGAAGCAATCCGGTCTCGATACGGAACCCACCAACGATTTCTATTTCCTGGATTACGGCCCGCGCTTCCTCATCCTTAGAACCGCCACGGATCCGTTGACGCTGGCCGCCGCGGTCCGCCGCGAAATTCAAGCGCTCGATCCCTTGGCCCCGGTCTCCGAATTTCGAACCATGGAGCAAGTGCTCGAAGTGTCCACCGGACCGCGCCGCTTTTCCACGCTTCTGCTCTCCATCTTCGCCGGAGTCGCCCTGACCCTGGCAGTCATCGGAATCTACGGCATCCTGTCCTGGTCCGTGGCGCAGCGGACGCAAGAAATCGGCATCCGGATGGCGGTGGGTGCTGACGCAAGCGGAATCTTGAAACTGATCCTCGCTCGAGGCCTGAAACTCAGCATCATCGGATTAGCTATTGGGCTGGCGGCCACTTTCGCGCTCACCCGCTTCTTGTCCACGCAGCTCTTCGAAATCTCGTCCCATGACCCGTGGGTTCTCGCCACGGTCTCAGCGCTGATGCTGGCAGTAACAACCGTAGCCTGCTATCTTCCAGCCAAACGCGCCACCAAAGTGGACCCCATCACCACTCTGCGTGGGGCAAGTCTCTGACTTGCCATAATTCATAAATGCGCGACCTTTTTCAAGATCTCCAATACGGTCTCCGCGTCTACGCTAAAAACCCAACCTTCACCCTCATCGCACTCCTTGCCCTAGCGCTCGGAATCGGCGCCACCACAGCCATCTTCAGCGTGGTGGACACGGTCTTGCTCAAACCGTTGCCCTATCCGCAATCCGACCGCATCGTATCCATCGGCCTCACGCTTTTCGGCGAGAACTCACGCGTACTCGCGCCGGATTATCTGGAATGGCGCGCGCGCAATCATGTGTTCGAGGAAATGGCCGCGTGCGGCAGTGGCAGCCTTACCTTGACCAGCGCCGGCGAACCCACCGTACTCAGGTGCGGCCGGGCGTCGCAGAGTTTTTTCCGGACGTTCCGTGTCCAGCCTGTTCTGGGCCGCGCCTTCACCCGCGCGGAGGACCAACCCGGCGTGGCCAAAGTCATTCTTCTGACCCACGGTTTTTGGCAGCGGCGCTTCGGCGGAGCGCCCGGCATCCTGGGAAAATCGCTAACGCTCGATGGTGTTCCGCACACCGTGATCGGCGTTCTAGCCCCGGGGTTCCGCTTCACGGAAGGGACCGTCGACGCATTGGTCCCGCTAGCCATGAACGAAGCTCAGCAGGCCAAGCGCGACCCCATCCTGATTCTTCCCGCTTTTGCACGCTTGAAAGATGGGATTACCGCGGCGCAGGCGCGAGCCGAGATCGAAGCGATCCTGCAGCAGATCAAGCAAGCACACCCCGGATTTTACGGACCCGATATGAACTCGAGCGTCATTCCACTTCTCGAGCGGCAAGTTTCCAACGTTCGGCTGGCATTACTGGCACTGTTCGGAGCCGTCGGCTTGGTGCTGCTGATCGCTTGCGCGAATGTTGCAAATCTCCTGCTATCGCGCGCGGCATCGCGGCAGCGGGAAATCGCCGTGCGGACGGCAATGGGCGCGGGACGGACGCGGCTCATTCGTCAGCTCCTGACCGAAACGACATTACTCGGCTTGGCCGGCGGCCTTCTGGGATTGTTGATCGCGTCGCTGGCGCTCAAATCCGTCATTCACTTCGCGCCCTCGATCCCACGCATCGAGGATGTCGCCATCGATTTGCGAGTCCTCGGATTTTGTTTGCTGACATCACTCGCCATTAGCTTGCTTTTCGGTTTGGCTCCCGCGCTGGGCGCAACCGGCGTCGATCTGAACATAGCGCTGAAACAAGGCAGCCGAGGCGTATCGGCCAGGCACGCAGGTTTGCGAAATATGTTGGTGGTCGGCGAACTGTCGTTGTCGCTCGTGCTGCTGGTAGGCGCCGGGCTCCTGATCCAAACGCTATGGCGCTTGCAGCACGTCAACACGGGACTGGCAGCCGAGCGCGTGCTCACCACACGGATTCCGCTCAGCTACCACAAATATTCTGAGCCCGCCCAGCGAGCATTGCTCTCGGATCTGCGCGAACGGGTCTCGAAACTTCCCGGCGTTCTCTCTGCCGCGCTCTCGGATGCGCTACCTCTGTTCAACGCAGCAGGGTTCCAGTTCAACCTGGAGGGCACACCGCGGCACGGAATCAATGAACCTGCTTACGAAATCGCCCAGCGCTCAGTCAGCAGCAGCTATTTTGCCGTGCTTGGAATTCCGTTGCGCCGTGGCCGTTTGTTTACCAATCAAGACGCGGGCACGAAGTCCAAGTTCGCCGTGGTGAACGAAACCCTGGTACGGCAATTCTTCCCGAACCGAGACGCCGTTGGCAAACGGATCAGCGCTGGTGAAGACGGTGATTGGATGACAATTGTGGGCGTGGTTGCCGATGTCAGAAACCACGGACTGGCGGAACCACCCCGCCCAGAAGTCTATGTCCCGGAGCAACAGGACCAGCTCACCACAGCCAACACGCTGCTGGTGCGCGGCGTCGGCGATCCGCTCGCGCTCGTCGCCGAAGTGCGCGACCAGATCCACGCCATCGACAAGGAAATCCCGCTCACCTTCACCACCATGCCGCATGAAATCGATGCCCTGACTTCCAGCCAGCGCTTCAATTCCATCCTGCTCTGCTCGTTCGCCGGTGTGGCGCTGCTGCTCGCCGCCATCGGAATCTACGGCGTGATGTCGTATCTGGTCACCGAGCGAACGCAAGAGATCGGAATTCGAATGGCGCTGGGCGCGCGACGCGAGAACATCCTGCGCCTGGTGGTCGGCCACGCATTCCGGCTCACGCTCGCGGGCGCTGCAATTGGCATCTGCCTCGCGCTCTCGCTCACCCGCTATCTCGCGACACTGCTCTACGGCGTAAACACGCGCGACGCGTGCACCCTCTGCTCCGTCGCGGTCCTTCTAATCGCGGTTGCTCTCCTGGCCAGCTACATCCCAGCCCACCGCGCCACCCACGTGGATCCAGTAACTGCGTTACGCTGCGAATAAATGCGCAGCCTTTTCCTACTCGCCCTCCTAGCCACGACACCCGCGAGCCCCCAGTCCCAAGCCCCCAGCCCCGCGCCCTGGAAGCTCGCCTGGTCCGACGAATTCAACGGCCCCGCCAATGCCCCTCCTGACCCGGCGAAATGGGTCCACGATCTTGGCCACAACACAGATGGTTGGGGAAATCACGAACTAGAATCCTACACGGATTCCATCGAGAACGCGCATCAGGACGGCCAAGGCCACTTGGTGATTCGCGCGCTCAAAGATGAAGCCGGCAATTACACTTCTGCCCGTCTCAAGACGCTAAGCAAATACGCCGCGCTCTACGGGAAAATCGAAGCCCGCATCAAGATCCCGTACGGCCAAGGCGTGTGGCCCGCATTCTGGTCGATGGGCGCGGATATCGAGAAAGTGGAATGGCCGGACTGCGGCGAGATCGACATCATGGAGAACATCGGCAAGGAGCCGAACATCCAGCACGGCAGTGCACACGGTCCCGGATACTCCGGCGGTAACTCGCTCACCGGCGCGTACACACTACCAAAAGGAGAGAAGCTCTCGGACGACTTCCACGTCTACGGAATCGTCTGGACCGGCAAAAGCATCCAGTTCGAATTCGACGGCCACCCGTATTTCAACAGCCACTCCCGCATCGATCCCAGCAGGCAGGAAATGGATTTTCAACAAGCCATTCTTCCTGCTGCTGAATCTAGCCATCGGCGGCGATTGGCCGGGCTCACCCGACAACTCAACGATGTTTCCGCAAGAAATGCTGGTGGATTACGTCCGAGTCTACAAACCAACGGCGAGCCGCTAGCCCCCAATCCCGAATCCCCAACCCCATCCGAAACGCTCGCGGCCGCGAGCGATTCGGAGCTCCGTCCGCCGGATCAACCGAGTCCACACCGAATCCGGATCCGCATCGAACACGCTCCCGGCATCCGGCGGCAGAATATGCCACGCGCCCAGATCCACCTCGTGCTCCAACTGCCCGGGTCCCCAACCCGCGTATCCCAAATACACATGAAACACGCTCGCCTCCGCTTTGTCCCCCAGCGTCTTCTCCAGCAGCTCTTTATCGGAAATCAGGTAGACGCCCGCAAACACGCGTTGCGCATCCGGAATCTTCGTGGATGATCTCAGCAAAGCTAAAACATTATCCGGCTCCACGGGACCGCCCAAATAAGCCGGATCCTTGCGCCCCTTCGCCCCTTTCAAATCCTCAAACACGCGCGATAGCGGAACATCGCCGCGCCGGTTGACGATCAGCCCCATCGCGCCTTCGTCCTCGTCGTAGCGCAGCAGCAGGATCACGGTCTCGGCGAAGTTCGGATCGTTCAAGTCCCGGCTTGACACCAGGAAGCTTCCCGCCGCGAGTTCAGGCGCTTGCGCCAAGCCTGGCGAAGCCGACAGAGCGCACAACAGCGCAAGAATAAGAAACTTCCACATCACATCCGTTCTATGAGTGTCGCGTTCGCCATTCCGCCGCCTTCACACATCGTTTGCAGCCCATACCGCCCGCCGGATCGCTGCAGTTCATGCACCAGCGTCGTCATCAATCGTGCGCCGCTCGCGCCCAGCGGATGACCCAGCGCCACCGCGCCGCCATTCACGTTCACCTTCTCCAAATCCGCGCCCGTCTCGCGCTGCCAAGCCAGCACCACGCTCGCGAACGCCTCATTGATCTCCACGCGATCGATATCGGAAATCTTGAGCCCCGCGCGATTCAAAATCTTCTTGGTGGCCGGAATCGGCGCCGAGAGCATGATCACCGGATCCTCCGCCGCCATCGCAAACTCCACGAATCGCGCCAGCGGACGCAGCCCCAACTTCTCCGCCGTCGCGCGCTCCATGATCAACACCGCCGCCGCGCCATCGCTGATCTGCGATGAATTCCCCGCCGTAATCACGCCGTCTGGTTTGAACGCCGTCTTCAACGTCGCCATTTTTTCCAAAGTCGAGTTCGCGCGAATCCCCTCATCCCGCGTCATATGCGCGGGACCGGTTTCCGTCTCCACCGGAACCGGAATAATCTCGTTGCAGAACCGCCCCTCTTCGGTGGCGCGCGCGGCCCGCCGATGGCTTTCAATGCTGAAGGCATCCAGTTCGGTACGCGTCACCTTCCAGCGCTCCGCCATCATCTCCGCGCCAATTCCCTGATGGAACACCGTGTCGTGGTAGCGCTTCATCACGCGCGGACCAAACGGCTTGCCCGGTCCCGCGCCATTCGATCCCATCGGAACGCGCGACATGCTCTCCACTCCGCACGCGATCGCAATGTCATAGCTCCCTGCAATTACGCCCTGCGCCGCGAAATGCGCCGCTTGTTGGCTGGACCCGCATTGCCGATCCACCGTGGTCCCGGGCACGGACTCCGGAAATCCCGCCCCGAGCACCGCATTGCGCGCGACATTGAACGCCTGCTCGCCCACCTGCCCCACGCACCCTGCGATCACATCGTCCACCAGCGCCGGATCCAGCTTGCTCCGCTGCACCACGGCTTGCAATGTGTGCGCCAGCAAATCCACCGGATGCCAGCCCTTGAGCGCACCATCCCTCCGCCCCACCGGCGTCCGAACCGCATCCACGATCACCGCTTCTCGCATGCCAGGATGTTATCAAAGTCGGGGCTGGGGACTCGGGACTGGGGACTGGAGTACAACTCTCGCAGCCGGACCACTCGGGCCAGCCCCGAGCCCCGAATCCCCAGCCCCGCACTTTAGTGCGTCATCGCATAAATCACGTAATTCACGCCAATCCGGATCCCCAACGCCGAATATTTTTCCGGATACCGCGGATCGTCCGCCCACTCCCACGAATCGCCGATATCGGAATTAAACGACATCGCCACCATCACGCGTCCGTGATCGTCGTAGATGCCCCGCCAATGCGCCACGGTCCCATCGCTCCGGTACGTCATCCGGCCGTGCAGCGCCCACTGGCCCATAATCTGGTAGCGATCGTCCAAATCGTAAACCGTGTGGAAAATCGAATCCTTGTCCGCGATCTCCACTATCGGCCGGTCCGGAAAGACCATCCGCATGCTTTCCATGAACCGGTCCCACTCGTCCGGACCCCAAAAGTCGTCCAGCATCAAAAATCCGCCGCGCAGCAGATAGTCGCGCAATTTTTTCGCTTGCGACGCAGTCAACATCCAATCGCCCATCTCGCCGGCGCACAACCACGGCCAGTCGTACACGTCGTCGCCGTCATCCAGATTCACCGGCTCTTCCACGCTCCGCGCGTTGATGCGCGTCAACCGGCGCAGCGCCATCGCGAAGTGACGATCCGCCCTCGGATAATCCTGCGTCCAACTGGTTCCGCCCTCACGCCAATCCAGCGCGCCGCCAGAGCGGTAGCGCATCTTAAAGAGCGCGTTGGGATGCTCCGGATACATCAAGCGCGCGAAAATCCACTCGCTCTTCTCTTGATAATCCGCAGGCAGATCGACGTCGTCATAAGGTTCCAGGCTGGGATAAACACGGAAGCCCGGCTGCGAGGCGTGCAGCGTGGCAAAAAGTGCGGCTCCCAGGAAGGCCAAGCCGCCAACCGTCCGCCACAGCGCCTTCCGGAGATTCATGCACCGCCCTGTTTTGAGGATAGCGCAGACATCGTGCTGAAATTCCCTTTTGCTACACTCGGTGCAAAGGAGCATTTCCATGTCGAAGCAAGAAGAAGCTGGTCTTATCCTCGAACTTTATAAACTGCGCCGCGACGAAACCATGCGCCAGGCGCGCGACTGGTTTTTCCGCGAATTCAATCCCGAATCCCTTGCGGATTTCAATGCCGCCATGTTCGGTCCTCATAGCGGTCACGTCCGAATGGTCGTTTCCTATTGGGACATGGCCGCCGCCCTGGTCAAAAACGGCGCCGTGAGCCTCGAGCTGTTTGACGACTGCAATGGCGAGCACATTGGCACCTTCGCCAAAATCGAACCGATTCTGGGCGAGATCCGCTCCGTCTACGGGCCGCGCTTCGCTTTGCAGCTGGAAAAACTCATCGACGCCACGCCTGACGGTAGAAAGCGCGTCGCTGGCGCCAAGGAGCAAATGAAGGCCATCCGAGCCCAGTTGGCCGCAAAAGCCGGAAAATAGGGGGCTTGGCGGAGAGAGCTCCGCCCCACCTCCCACCCCCCACCGCCCACCACCCTTTTCTCTGTCTCAAAAATCCCGCAATCGGAGTCTCAATTGTGGAGGCAGAAACATGCTTATAAAAACCGGGTTCGTGATTGCAGCAGGCGCGGCGATGCTGTGTGCACAGGAAGATGCGCCGGACCATCGCTTGCGCCGTTCCGCGGAGGTCTTCCATGAAATCATGGCAGCTCCGGACCGGGGTATCCCGCACGGCGTTCTGGATCGTTCGCAGTGCGTAGTGATTGTCCCTGGAGTGAAGAAGGCGGCTTTCGTCGTGGGCGGCGAGTATGGCCGCGGTTTCGCCGTATGCCGTCATCAGGGTGAATGGGGTGGGCCCGCAGCGGTTCGCGTGAGCGGCGGCAGCTTCGGCGCTCAGATTGGCGCGGAATCCACCGACATTGTTCTTCTTGTAATGAATCAAAAGGGTATGGACCGCTTGGCTAGCGACAAGTTCACCATCGGAGCGGACGCATCCGCCGCCGCTGGACCCGTTGGCAGAACCGCATCGGCGGATACCGACGCATCCATGACGGCCGAGATCCTCTCTTATTCCCGCGCCCGCGGCGCCTTTGCCGGAATCGCGCTGGATGGAACCGTTATCAGCAAAGACGATAGCGAAGATCGCAAGCTGTACGGCCGCGACGTCAGCAACAAAGCCGTGATCATGGGCGAAGTACCGCCGCCCACCGGCGGGACACCATTGCGCGACGAACTGGCCCGCGTGTCCCCAGGCTACAAGCGCTAACGTAGCGCACGCACTCCTGCGTGCCGCGTTCACAATCTTGTGAACGCTTGGTTACACTAATGCCATATGCTTGGCATTTTTGCTTCCGGAACGGAGGCGCGCAAAATAACTGAGCGCCTCCTCTTCTCTTTTTTTCTTCTCGCTTCCACCCTCTCCGCTCAAGTAGACGTCCTCACCGCCAACTACGATAACAACCGCACCAACGCCAACCTGAGCGAATTCGTACTGAATAAATCCAACGTCAATCCCGCGCACTTCGGAAAACTCTACACCTTCTCCATCGATGGCGAGGCCTACGCTCAGCCACTGTATCTGCGAGGCGTGAACATCCCTGGCGGCGCGGCCCGAAACGTCCTCTATGTCGCCACCACGCATAACAGCGTCTACGCCTTCGATGCCGACGCCGCCGGCAGCACCGCTCCTTTGTGGAAGGTCAACTTCGGCACGCCCGTAAATCCGCACGATTTCGATGTTCCCGCCGACCCTACCGCTAACCCACCAACCACCGGCCTTCCCTTTACCGACATTCTCAACCAGATCGGAATCCTCGGAACGCCTGTAATCGACCCGGCCACTGGCGCGCTTTACGTGGTTCACTACACTTACACCGGCAGCGGATCGAGCAAACAATACGCCTATTACCTGCACGCCCTCGATCTCACCACCGGCGCGGAAAAATTCGGTGGACCCGTGCTTATTCAAGGCGCCGTCACCGGCTCCGGATGGGCTGGCCTGGAAACTCCCGTCAACAATCAGCTCGCCTTTGACGCCGGTCAGCATCTGCAGCGCGCCGGTTTGCTGCTGCTCTACGGAAATGTCTACATCGCTTTCGGATCCCACGGCGATATCGGCCCGTGGCATGGCTGGCTCATGGCGTATGACGAAACCACGCTGAAACAGACTTCCATCTACAACACCACTCCCGATAACGCCGCCGCCGCCGCCATCTGGCAGGGCGGCCGTGGACTCGCCGCCGATGGCGCCGCCAACATCTACGTCTCCACCGGCAACGGCAGTTGGGACGGTACCCAGGCGTACGGGCAAAGCGTGCTGCGCCTCACCACCCAAGGCGGCATCGCCGCTGCCGATTATTTCACTCCCGCCGAATGGGACCCCCTCAACGATAACGATACCGACGTCGGTTCCAGCGGCCCCGTCCTCATCCCGGGAACCAATCTGATGTACGCGATCGGCAAAGAGGGCCAGCTATTCCTGCTCGATAAAACGAATCTCGGACACGTGGCCACCGCGAATGCCCAGGTGGTCCAAAGCTTCCAGGCCGGTAATCCCGCGCTCACGCTGGCTCAGCTAGAGAACAGCTTTCTGGTTTTCAACAGCGCATTTTGGGACAACCTCGGAGGCCAGCTTCTCTACCTGTGGCCCTTCGGACAAAAGCCGATGTCCTTCCGGATGAAGAACGGCATGTTCCAAACCACCCCCTACTCCTCGAACGCAACCGCCGTGAGCCACCGGCCCATGCCCGGCATGTCGGTTTCCGCCTATGGCAGCCTGTCGAGTTCCGGAATCTTGTGGGCTACGTCGCTCGACGTATCTTCACTCCCCGGCGCGGGAACTCTGCACGCCTTTGACGCTCTCGATCTTACTGTCGAACTCTGGAATTCCGGCATGACGCCGGGCGACGCCATCGGCAACTTCACCAAATTCGCGAACCCTACCATCGCGAATGGCAAAGTATTCCAAGCGGACTCCTCGGGCGAAATCAACGTGTACGGCCTGCTGCCCAACGTCCCCGGAATCGCGTCGGTGGTGGATGCCGCCAGCTACTCGGGCGGCCAGGTAGCCCCCGGCGAAATGATCACGATCTTTGGCACCAGCATCGGCCCGCCGGCTCAAGTGACCTTCGACGGTACGCCCGCTCCGCTGCTCTACTCATCCACGGGACAAATCAACGCGGTAGTGCCGTTCGAAGTCGCCGGGCAATCGAGCGTGCAAATGGTGATCACCCAATCCGGCGGCCAGTCGCTTTCCACGACACTACCCGTCTTCGCCGCGAATCCGTCGATCTTTTCCGCAAACGCCTCAGGCACCGGCCAAGCCGCCGTAATCAATATGGATATGACTCGCAACTCGGCATCGAATCCCGCCGCCCGAGGCAGCGCGATCTCGATCTACGTAACCGGCGCCGGTGTAACGAATCCACCAAGTAAGGACGGCGTCCTGACCGCGTCAGCTAACCCCCCTCTCATCGCCCAAGCAGTGAAAGTAACCATCGGCGGCCAAAACGCCCCAGTGACGTATCAAGGCGCAGCCCCCGGCCTGGTGGCAGGCATGAGCCAGATCAACGCGCAAATCCCAACCAACATCGCCCCAGGCTCATCCGTGTCTTTGACTTTGGAAGTAGGCAGCACCCAATCGCGCAACACAGTAACCATCGCTGTGAAGTAATTGTGGGGCAGGATGGAATCCTGCAGCGGGTTGCCAACCCGCTTTTTTGGGGTTTTATACCAATTCAGGTATAATGATCCGTGTAAGGAAGTAGCCGTTCTTGAAGCCACTCTACTGGATCGGGCGTACCGCGCCATGTATACGGTCCAGACTGCGCGCTACGTCTTCGTCTTGCATGTCTTCCAAAAAGAAGTCCAAGCGCGGAATTGCCACGCCAAAAGCCGACATGCAATTGATCGAGCGGCGGATGCGAGCAGCTAAGCAGATAGCCAAGGAGATCGAGCCATGAAGAAAAATCGAATGTCGGACAACGCGGTGGAGAAGAGCTCTGGCAACGTCTACTCCGACCTCGGCTCCCACGACAGCGACGCAATGCTCATCAAAGCGCAACTCGTCGCCAAGATCTCCGAAATCATCCGGACCAGGAACCTCACGCAGGCCGAAGCCGCCTCAAAACTCCGGCTAACGCAACCTAAGATCTCGGCCTTGCTAAAAGGAAATTTCCGCGGCATCTCCGAACACCGTCTGCTCGACTGCTTAACCCGGCTGGGCCGCGATGTCCAGATCGTGATTCGGCCCATCCCGAAGAGCCGCAGGAACGGCCAACTCAGCGTTCTGTTCACCCGCGGCACCCAAGGAAAAATTCGCCGGACGCGTGACGAATTGCACCACCGTTGAAATATCTTCCGAGGCTCCAGAAGAAATAAAGAAAAGCCACCCTCCAACGATCGGACCAAGTGTGGGTTTTTCCAATTATAATGAGACTCGATCTTTACGTCTGTACAAATGCCACAAAGCGCTAAAGGTGCTGAACCCGACTATTCCGCTCTGGAACTGCCGCAATCATCGCGGAGATTGTGGACGACCTCCAACCGCTCTTATCGCCATACAAAGCAGCGTTCTACTGGTATGCTTTTCGTCATTCCATAGCAAAGAAAGGAAATCCCTACGTTAGACTCAGCACTAGTGCATTGCAACGTGGATTGGTAAAGTCATCGTATTCTAAATCGAGAGAAGGAACGATCTCACTCGGCAAGGTTCGCGAAATTTTTCGTGCCCTGGAAACCGTGGGGGCGCTTCGCAAAGTTGGCGAGGCCAATCGCGAGGGAACGCCGTATCGAGTACTGATCCCCGACGAAATAGACGTCTGTCGAAACTTCCGGGCTGAAAGAAAAGTGACGGAACCGACTCCGGCCGACGTTCCATCAATGGATATCGACTATTACAACGTGCCTGAGAATCGGATCAAGGTTTACGAGCGAGACGACTACAAATGCCGCTATTGCCAAAAACAGCTGACCCGGTTCACAGCCACTCTCGATCACGTCATGGCAGTCGCTGAAGGCGGGAATAACTCATTCGAAAATCTAGTAACCGCCTGCCTGAACTGCAATTCACGGAAGCATCATCGTCCCGTTGGCGACTTCCTTGCGGACCGGCTCGTTAAACGTTGAAAGGATTCCGCTCACCGCAGCATTACATCCTCAACTCACCCCCGCCGGCCCTCCCGTTGCAAACCCTCATGCACCAGCATCTTCAGTAAAGTCTGATACCCGACACCCTTGCGCTCAGCGATTTTTCGAGCCTGCGCGATATCCGCCTCCGGCAACCGAATCGCAATTTGCGTACTCTTCCCTTTTCTGCTCAACTGGGCGACCAACCGCGAACCAGCCATCTCAATGCCTTTCGCATGCAGTTCTCTCGACTTTCTCTTCACGTAGTTTCGTCCTGCCGTGCTTGCCCACCAATCTGCCTCGTCACTTTCGGTCCTAAACTTCGGTATCTCCATCGATCTCCTCGCCATTCACTCTCCTTTGAGTCGCCTCCTAAGATAGTCGCGCCGCTGCCCCGCATCCAAATCGTACGCGGTCACTACTTTGAATCGCCGCGCTCAGTAAAGACCACGGCCAGCAGCCGCCCTCCGTCAGTCTCGCCGTAATATACGAAGCGGTCCTCGCCCGCGACATCATGCTGATAAATCGGAATCGGCTCGTTTGTCAGCGCTTCTTCAGCTTCCTCGCGCCTGATCCTGTGAGCCAGGATCTTGCGAAGATTGTTCCGATCCCACTCAAACATCACACTTCCTCAGTATATGCAATCCATATACAGTTAGCGGAATGTCTTACTACTAGGCGTACCGTTCCCCTCGCAAACCAAAGAATATTCTCTCCTGCCCCAACCACTTAACCGCTTCCGAACCCTCGAACCCAAATTCCACCTGCTATCACCAAATCAAACATGCACCCGCACGTCGACCTCCTCCTCAACTACGCCGCCAACGCCACTCCCTTCGTCTCCACCACCGGCCAAGCCTTCCTCAGCCTCCCGCTCGACGCTTTCAGCCAGCAGGTCTGTTCCGTCTACTCGCCCCGCATTCGCGACTGGCTCATCGCAGCCTTCGACCGCGATCATCACCAGCCACCCAGCCCGTACGCACTCCGCCAAACCATCGGCACTCTCGCCGCCCGCGCGAATTGCAGTGGGACCAGCCTCTCCGTCCAACGCCGCGTGGCCTCCCACGCGGGTGCCATCTTTCTCGATCTAGCCAACCCCAAGGGCGAGATCGTCGAAATCACGCCGCAAGGTTGGCAAATCATCACTCACCCAGCCGCCCCGTTCCTCCACAGCCGCGGCAACATCGAACTCCCCAGTCCCGAGCCCCAAGCCCCCAGTCCCCAACTCCTCCCCACCCTCCAACGCCTGCTGAACCTAACCGCCGCGGACGCCCACCGTGCAGCAGTCTGGCTCCTAGCCGCCCTCCGTCCACAAGGTCCTCACCCGATCCTGGTTCTCGAAGGCCCGCCGTCCAGCGGAAAATCCACGGCCGCCCGTATGCTCCGCGCAATCATCGATCCCAACGCCGCGCCCCTCTGCTCACTGCCGTTTTCCGAACCGGACCTCCTCGCCCTAGCCACGCTCAACTGGATTCTCGCCTTCGATCACGTCGGACAAGTCCGCCCCAATATCTCCGCCACGCTCTGCCGCCTAGCCAACGGAGCCGCAGTCCGACAGCGCGAAAAAGGCGACGACCGCGAGCCAACCGTCCAGGAACTCCACCGCCCAATCCTCATCACCACCACCGCAGCCTGGAACCCCGACGAATCTCTAGCGGACCGAACCCTAACCCTCCGCCTCAAGCCACTCTCCATGCGTCGCACCGAAGCCGAACTCTTCGACGAATTCGAAACCATCCGCCCAACCCTCTTAACCTCCCTGTGCAACGCAACATCCACCGCGTTGCGCGAGCCTTCCCAAGTCCCCAGCCCCGAGCCCCGAATCCCGCACTTCCCAGCCCCTCGTCTCCCCGACGCCGCCCTTTGGGCCATCTCCGGATTCCCCGAGCACGCCCTAGCCATCCGAGCCGCCATGAACCAAACACCAACCACTCCAATCCTGGAATCCGTCGCGGAACTCCTAAAAACTTCACCCCAATGGACCGGCACCGCCACTGACCTCCTCCACGAAATCGCCGTCACCACCGTCACCGCCCCCTCCCTCTCGCACCACCTCCGGAGCCACAAAAACCACCTGGCATCCCAAAACATCATGGTCCACTTCACGCGCAAACACGGCGGGTCCCGCACGATCACCCTAGCCCCGAGTCCCCAGCCCCGAGCCCCAAGCACTTACAATTAAGTCAATGGCCAAGCTAACCAGCGACGTCACCAACCTAAGCGGCATCCCGATCGATCCGGTCTACACTGCCGCCAGCACACAGGGTCTCGACCTCCCCGCCCCCGGCGAATTCCCATACACCCGCGGCATCCATCGCGACATGTATCGCGGCCGGCTCTGGACCATGCGCCAGTTCTCCGGCTTCGCCACGCCCGAAGAAACCAACCGCCGCTATCTTTATTTATTGAGCCAAGGCCAAACCGGACTCTCGGTCGCTTTCGATCTGCCCACGCTCATGGGCTACGATGCCGATCACGCAACGTCGGAAGGCGAAGTCGGCAAGTGCGGCGTCTCCATCTCTTCGCTCGAGGATATGGAGATCCTGTTCAGCGGCATCCCGCTCGGCGATGTCACCGTTTCCATGACCATCAATTCGCCCGCGCCTATCATCTGGGCCATGTATCTCGCGGTCGGCGAAAAACAGGGCGTGGATTGGTCGCGCCTGTCGGGCACTCTGCAAAACGACATCCTCAAGGAATACATCGCGCAGAAGGAATATATTTTCCCGCCGCGCCCGTCCATGCGCTTGGTGACCGACGTCATCGAATACTCCACCCAGCGCGTCCCCCGCTTCAATCCGATTTCCATCAGCGGCTATCACATTCGCGAAGCCGGATCCACAGCCGTCCAGGAACTCGCGTTCACGTTGCGCGATGGAATCGAATATGTGGATTGGGCGCTCGAACGCGGCCTTCCGGTAGACAGCTTCGCTCCGCGCCTCAGCTTCTTCTTCAACGCGCATAACGATTTCTTCGAAGAGATCGCCAAATACCGGGCGGCGCGCAAAATCTGGGCCGAAGTAATGCGCGACCGATTCGGCGCGCAAGACGAAAAAAGCTGGAAGCTGCGCACTCACGCGCAAACCGCCGGCTGTTCGCTCACCTGGCAGCAGCCCTACAACAACATTGTCCGGACCACCATCCAAGCCCTCGCGGCCGTTTTGGGCGGAACGCAATCGCTGCACACCAATTCACTGGACGAAGCTTATGCGCTTCCGAGCGAACACGCCGTGACCATCGCGCTCCGAACGCAACAAGTGATCGCCTACGAAAGCGGCGTGCCGAACGTGCCCGATCCCCTGGCCGGCAGTTACTACATCGAAAGCCTGACCGCCGAGATGGAAAAGCGCGCCAACGATTACATCCGCCGCATCGATGAAATGGGCGGCATGATCCCAGCCATCGAGCGCGGATTCCCGCAAACCGAAATCGCCAACGCCAGCTACGAATATCAACACACCATCGAAACCGGCGAACAAAAAATCGTGGGCGTAAACGCCTTTGTCGAACAAAACGAGCCCCCCATCGAACTCCTCCACATCGACGGATCCTCCCAACAGCACCAACTGGAAAAACTAAAGAATCTAAAATCCCGCCGAGCGAATGCGAAGGTAGCCGCCTCTCTAGACGCCCTAAAACGCGCAGCCGAAAGCCGCGAAAACACCATGCCCTACATCCTGGACGCAGTCCGCGCCTATGCCACGCTAGGCGAAATCTGCGACGCGTTCCGTGATGTGTTCGGGACGTACACCGAGACTTCAGTTCTGTAGCATTTGCGTTCATTCGCGTTCATTCGCGGCCCAAATGCTAGTATTAAGGTGTATGGATCATCGCATCCGGGTGCTGGTCGCCAAACCGGGTTTGGATGGCCACGACCGGGGAGCGAAGGTTATCGCGCGCGCTCTCCGCGACGCAGGCATGGAAGTAATTTACACCGGCCTGCGGCAAACTCCGGAGATGATCGTGAATGCCGCTCTGCAGGAAGACGTCCAGGTTATCGGATTGTCCATCCTTTCGGGCGCGCACAATGCGATCGTGCCGCGCGTGATGCAATTGCTCAAAGAGAAAGGCATCGAGGACGTCCTGGTGACCGTCGGAGGTATAATTCCTGACGAGGACGCTGCCCAACTGAAGAAGCTGGGCGTCGCGGCCGTATTTCAGCCCGGAGCCTCGCTCGAATCGATAGTGGACTTCATTCGATCTTCTGTAAAGCAGATCGCGTGAAGTAGCCCAGGCATTCTGACCTGTGCACAGAACAAAACCGCGACCAAAGGAAGCGGTAAAGAAAGAAACAATGCAAGAAAAACTGAACATCGCCGTATTCGTCGACTATGACAACATCGAGATCGGCGTAAAATCTACTCTTCGGCGGGAATTCGATGTATCGCTCCCGCTTGATGCGCTCAAAGAGCGCGGCGACTTAGTCGCAAAATTTGCTTACGCCAACTGGGGACGCCAGGAAGGCGCCGCCCGGTCTATGGCTGAAAACGCCGTCCAGATGGTGCAGCGCCTGCCCTCTCCGCGCGGCGATAAAAACGGCGGCGATATCAACCTCGCGCTCGACGCTCTCGAAATGGCCTTCACGCATCCGCATGTGAATGCGTTCGCCATCGTCAGCGGCGATAGCGATTTCATCCCGCTGGTCAATAAACTCAAGGAATACGGCAAGACGGTATTCGTGGTGGGCGGCAAGGCCTTCACCAGCACCATCTTGCAACAGAACTGTCACGAGTTCGTGAGTTACGAATCGCTGCTGTCGGATCCGGAGCAGCGTTCCGACAACCGCGACCGTCCTCCGCAGCAACGCCAGCAACAGCAACCGCATGGCGGCGGAAGCGGCGGTGGCGGCGGACGCCAGGGCGGACATCGCGCTCGTCCTGCGCCGCTCGATCTCGCGCAGGCTATGCCGTTGGTGGAACGCGCGCTCCAGGTTCTGGAACGCCGCGCCGTGCAGCCGCAGCTCGGCTTGTTGAAATCCACCATGCTGCAGCTCGATTCGGCCTTCACCGAAAAAGCCTATGGCGCCGGCAGTTTCTCCGATTTCGTCGAGAAGCTGAAGAAAGCGGACTACGTCAACGTCAGCGGCCAAGGCGGCCGCTATATTATCGAACGCAAGACCTCAAGTCAGCCGGAACGTCCTACGCCTAAACCAGAAGAGGCTTTGCCGGCTTTGCGCGACGTTCTGGAAACGCATCGCCTGGAAATGGAAAACGGCGCCCCGGTGGACGATCTCAGCGCCTGGGTGCAGGCCGAAGTTCCGAATTTCGAGCCCGGCGCTTACGGCTTCCAGGAATTCTCCGAATTCCTGAACTACGCGCAGGATAAGTTGGTTGTGCGCGTCGAACCGGACGAAGAAAAGGGCCTGGTGGTTTACTTGGGCGCGGAGTTTTATCCGCCCGCGGTTCCCGAGCCGCCGGCCGTAGAAACAATCGAAGAGGAGGAGGACGAAAAGCAGCCCATCGTGGAAGGCCAGCCGTCGCTGCTTGAACCCAATCCTCCACCGGTGAAACCCAAGCCCATCCGCCGCCCCAGAAAAGTGGCCGGATCCGGCGGCGGGGGTAACAGCGACCGTCCGCCGCGCCGCTCCCGTAAAAAGAAGCCCGAGCCGCATCACCATACAATGCAATGAGCGTTCCGAAACCGAGAGGCCCCTATTCCCCATTCGTCCGTGCCGGAGACCTGATTTTTGTTTCCGGCCAAGGACCCGTCGACCCCGCGACCAATGAGTTTTCGCTGGGTACCATTCAACACGAAGTGCGCTTAACGCTGGAAAACATCCGGCGAATCCTGGAGACAGCTGGCGCCACTCCAGCCGACGTAGTGAAGTGCTCGGTGTTCCTCAAGAACGCCCAGGATTTCTCCGCCATGAACGAAGTCTACGCGGCCTTCTTCGGCGAAACCCGGCCGGCCCGCACCACAGTAGAAGCGCAGTTCCACCAAACCGAGATGAAGGTGGAAATCGACTGCGTAGCCTACAAGCCGGTTTAAGTTCAAAATCACCGACTCCCTTACGGTCGCGGCTCGGAATGAGGGTGTTACCGAACCGCGACCGTAAGGGAGTCGGTGCCTTTTTGTTTTACAAAGTAATCCCGCCGTCAACCGAGAGCACCTGTCCCGTGATGTAATTATCCGGTTCCAGCAAGAACCGTACAGCGCGCGCGACATCCTCCGCCTTCCCATACCGCGGAATGACGCCGTCTTTTAAATACCGTTCGTACTTCCCGGACGCGATGCTAGCCTCCGCCATCCCGGCCGCCATCACGCCCGGCGCGATCACATTCACTCGAATGTTCGCCGGCCCGCGGCACTCTTTAGCTAGAATTAGCGCGGCATGCAGCAGCGCGGCTTTCTCGCCCGCGTACGCAGTAGATCCAGGAAACAGCGCGACCGCCTGCATGGTGGAAAACAAAACAATCGCTCCGGCAGTTCCGCCACCACGCATCCGCTCAGCCGCCTCACGCGCCAGCAAGATCGGACCTTCGTAATTCACCTGATGCGAAACCCGCATCGCATCCGCAATCTCGCCGCGCGCTGGACTTCCGGTGAACACCACCAATCCATAAAGCCTCGGAACCGAGTCCAGTAACCGCTTGCGATCCTCGGCCACCGTGATATCGGCGCGGATTCCCTGCGTCCGCGAACTGATAGTCACGTTCGCGCCTTCGCTCTTCAACAGCTCCGCAGTGGCCGACCCGAGGCCGCCGGCGCCGCCCGCGAGAAGAATCTCAAGCCCGGCGATCGGCAACGTCGCGAGCCTCCATGGCTATGTAGCCGAAAGCGATGGTCGCCAAAAACAGCGTCAGCACTTCGCTGTCGCCCAGGTTGTATTCAAGCAAACCTTCGGCCAGGATCGCCAGGATCACAGCAATCGCACCGTGCAGCACAAATCGCGCCTCGGGGCTCGAAGCCTTTCCTCGCAAAGCACTTGCAAAGTCCCACAGCACTTTCCCGATCAACCAGAGCATGGCCAACAACGTAGGAATCCCGCGCTCGGCCGCATACTGAATGTAGTCGTTGTGCAAATGCCCGTACCAACCCTCCGGCAGCGGCCGCTGGATGTCGGCGGGCACGTAATGGTCGAAGGTCTTCGGATCTTTCATCACCTCCGGACCCAATCCGAGCAGCGGATGCGCGCGAATCATTTCAATCCCGGTCCGTCGCGTGATGCTGCGATGCAAATTGGAATCCGTTTGTCCGTGCGGCTGCATGATGGATGTCACGCGCTCTTTCAACGCCGCTGGCGCTACAAAAAAAGCTATCACCGCGAGCACGGGCACGGCCGCCAGCAGCCACTTGTGCCAGAACCACAACAGGTAGAGCAATCCAACCGGAAAGCCGAGCAGAAAAATACTGCGCGTAAATCCCAGCACCAGCGAAACGCCCAGCACCACGGCACAAAACCATGCGGCGGCTTTCCAACGCCGTTCGATGGAGAAGAAAAGCAGCGCGAGCAGCAGAAGCAGGACGATCATTTCCTCGCCGCCGAACGTCATCCAGTGGCTCATGAAGCCGGTGATTCGCTGGCCGATGTAGAACTCGTAAAAGTTCCGATGCAGCTCCTCAGACTCTTGATACTTCTGCCCGAATTGAACGAGGCTCCGGACGGCGGAGAGCGTAGCGACTGCGGCCCAGATCAACGTAAGCGCCCGGATTTCCGAAACCTTGCGAAACGTGGAATAAACCAGCAGCAGAACGGTAAACACGAAAAACTTGCGAATCTGCGGCGTGCCGTCGTGAATGTGTCCGGATGCCAGCCACGAAATCACCGTTCCCGCCACGAAGAGCGCGAGCGGCAGCTTGATCGGCGGTAGCCGCATGGGTTCGGACGAAAACAACAGCGCGGCCAGCGCCAGACCCAGCAGAATCTGCGACGCGGCGATGGATAATAAAATAGAGATAAGCGACCCGCAGATCAAAAAGAAAGCGGCGCGATCGAGGTAAGGCTTCAACTCTGTAGGCTACCAGGAATGAAGATCTATATTCTCCGGCACGGAATCGCGGAAGATGCGCAGGGAAGTCAGCCGGATTCCGATCGCGCGCTCACTCCGGAAGGCAAGAAAAAACTCCGCAGCGTTCTGCGAACCGCGGAAGCGGCCGATGTTTCTCCGTCCCTGATTTTGACCAGCCCGTACCGGCGGGCTCTCCAAACTGCGCAGATCGCCGCCGAAGTTCTGAAGTATAAGGGCGAGTTGCTGCAAACGAAAACTCTCGAGCCAGGCTCGCAGCCCCGCACGGTTTGGGACGAGATTCGCGTCCACAAAGACGAAGCGGAAATTCTACTGTGCGGCCACGAACCGCTGTTCAGCAGCCTGACCGCGTATTTGCTGGGATCGCCGGGGCTCCAGATCGATTACAAGAAAGGCGCGCTGACCTGCGTGGAAATCGATCATTTCCCCGCCGAGCCGCACGGCGTCCTGAAATGGATGCTTACGCCGAAGCTCACAGCTTGTTAGTGCCTTCGGAAAGTGTTACCGAGCCGCGACCGTGAGGGAGTCGGTGCCTTTTCCGATTGTCGGTCCAGGCGATTAGGGAAGCAGCTCCGTAGTCAGAGTCGCGCCGCCCATCTCGCTTAGCACCGCCGACATCTTCACCAGCTTGCGCGAGTCCTTGGCAAACCAAATTGTGGACTTGTCCGGCCCGCCGTCGGCCGCCGCGAGTTCCACTTTGAAAGTATCGAAGGTTCCTGCCGGAACCGTCACACTTTCCGATCCCGTTACTTTCAGCTCCACCAGTTTGACTTTGTTTTTCGTCAAGTCGAGATTCCGGAATGTGGTTGTGTACCCTTCGGCCAACGGTAGGCATCCGATGGTCTGCTGCGCGCCGTTCGAATCGGCAAAGAGCGGTCCGCCGAGGTTCACCGAAACCGGATGACTTTGACCATTCATGCTCATCGTTCCCTGCGCCTTGTCGCCGGCGAAATCCAAGTCAATCGACATCGGACCCTGCTTCACATTCCGTTTGCGCAGCGTCAGGCTGGATTTGTCCAGAGTCGCGCTATCGGTAACTTGGCCCATCGGTGTGTCCATGGTGGACGTCGCGGTCCACGCGCCGTTTTCCTCCTGAATGGCGGTCGCCATCTTCAGAGCGATGTGCTGGCCGCCCAAGTCAATCTTCCCGTCGTAGTGATAGGTCCCCGGCTTCAGATCCATGGCCGGTTTCGGAGCGCCCACTTGCGCGGCGTCCACTTTCTTCGCCACCGTCACGGTTTTCGGATCCACCATCAGCTCTTTCAAACGCTCGACAACTTCCGGAGTGCCGTCCTGCTGGTAGCGGCCGTCGAGGTACTTGGCCAGGAATTTCTCGGCGGCCATGAACATCGCCATGTTGTTCACCGGCCGCGCGAATCCGTGGCCTTCGTCGGGAGCGAGCATGTATTCCACGGGAAATCCGCGATCGCGCAGCGCCACTACAATCTGCTCCGCCTCGCGCTTGTTGACGCGCGGATCGTTAGCGCCTTGCACCACCAGCAACGGCGTCTTGATCTTGCCGGCTTCCGAAAGCGGAGAGCGCTCATGTAGCCAGGCTTTGCCTTCCGGAGTTCCCGGATCCGCCATGCGCGCGTACATGATTTTTCGCCCGGCTTCCCAGTAAGGAGGAATCGCTTCGAGCAGCGTAATGAGATTCGACGGACCGACGATGTCAACCGCCGCGCGATAAAGATCCGGCGTATAAACGACGCCGGCCAAAGTTGCATAGCCGCCGTAGCTGCCGCCCAAAATGCCGATGCGTTTCGGATCCGCAGTGCCTTCCGCCACCAGGTACTTTACGCCCCAGGTGATGTCGTCCTGCATCTTGCGGCCCCATTCGCCGTTGCCCGCGTTCAGAAACTTCTTGCCGAATCCGGTGGACCCTCGGAAATTCGGCATCAGCACCGCGTAGCCGCGATTCGCGAAAAACTGCGCCAGCGGATTGTAGCCCCACTCGTCGCGCGCCCACGGACCGCCGTGCGGAACAACCACGGTGGGCAATCCCTTACCCGGAATGCCTTTCGGCAGAGTCAGGTAAGCCGGAATTTCCAGGCCGTCGGACGACTTGTAGCGCACCGCGTGCATGGACGCGAGCGATTCGCGCGGCAGTTTTTCGCGGATCTTGTATTGATGCGTGAGCGTATGCTTCTTGCGGTCGAACAGATAGTTGTCGCCGGGCTCAGTGTCCGAATGCGCGCTCACCAGCCAAATCTGCTCATCGCTGCTGCGGGAACCGACGCCGACCTCTTTGCCGGGGAATTTCGCTTCCAGCCACTTGTAATCCGCCTCGAAGCTCTTGTCCCTAAAATATCTACGCAGATGATCGTCTTCATAGGCGGTCATGGCGAGTTCGTCGGTGGCTTCCGAGAACACCGCGGCTCCGAAGTCGACGTGCTTCAGCGGATCGGATTCCACCGGCTCCAGCTTCAAAGTTTCCGGATCGAACAGCACAAGCTCGGACAGGTCCACATCGTGGCCCTTGTTGGTTTCCATGTAGAAGCGGCGCCCGTCTTTGTGAAACCGGAGCGGGCCGCAGGTCTCAAAAACATCGCACGAGTAGATTTTGGTGAACCCGTTCGCGTCGGCGCGGAGCACTTCCTGATCGCCGTTATCGGCGGTGCGAGTGGCCAGGCGCAGCTTGCCGTCGAGATCGAAGACCCAGCCGGAGATACGGTCGGTGTTTTTTCGCAGCAAAGTGCGCTCGCCGGTGGAGATCTTCAGTTTGTAGAGATCGTGCCAGGCCTTATCGCGATCGTTGAGGCCGATGTAGACGACATCCGGATCGTTCTTCGGAACGCTGTACGGTTGAACACGGACGCCGGTCAGCCCGGTGAGATCGCGCGACGGAGGAGCCTCAGCGCCGGCCGCCGCCCTGGCTGCAGGATCCACGGAAAACAGATTGAAATTCTCGTCGCCGTCTTTGTCCTTCGCATAAAGGATGAACTTGCCGTCGCGCGACCACAGATAGCCGGCCACGGGCCGCTTGGTCTCGGTGGTCAGCAGTTTCGCGGCGCTGAACGGCTCGTCCGTCTTCTTCACCCAAATATTGCGCGTCTTCGACCACGGCTTCATGAAAGCCAGGTACTTTCCGTCGGGCGACACTTCGGCCGCGGTGATCTCGGGATCGCCGAACAGCAGTTCGCGGTCGATCAACGGGGGCAACCCCTGGGGTGACCCCGAGTGGTGGTTTGATTGTTTCTGTGCGGTTAGCATGGACGATAGCAGTAAGCCTGCGAATGCGATAAAAAACGATCTGGCCATCTAAGACGATTGTAGCTGTGGGACAAGCCTCCGGCTTGTCGGCTAAATGTTATTTCGTTTCCGCTCGTAGGGCGCTTTCAAGTATTTCGCGGCTTCTTCCTGCGCGTTTTGGGTGTTGTCCTTGGTTCGGATGGCGTGATTGTATTCGTTCACGGCGCGGTCGCGCTGGCCGTGCAGATCGTAGATCATGCCCAGGTGGATGTGCGCCCACACTTCCGTCCATTTCGGATCCAGATCGCCGTTCAGCACTTCACGGAATTCGGTGGCGGCGGACTGGTCGTTATTCTGCAGAAAAAAGACCTCGCCGACGCGATAGTGCGCGAGCGAACTGCTGCGATTCACCTCCAGCGCTTTTTGAAATTCCTTCAGCGCCGCGCCATAATCGCTCACCTCCGCATACTGCTCGCCGCGCTTGATGGATACGGCGACGCGCGTGGCCGGCGTCCAGCGCAGCACCGCCGCGTTGGGATCGATTGTGACGGATTTCGGCTTTCCGAAAGTATCCACGGTGAATTCGGAAGATGTGCCAACCACGTCGATGCGCTTGGTTTCCGGATTGCCTTCGGTCTCGATTTTGAGATCTACCGGCATGTGGAAAGTATCCAGATCCTGCGAAATCTTACCCATCACGCGGAAACCTTTTTGAGTGCGGAAGACCGTGTATTCCAGCTTGAACTCAGGAGCGCCGCTCGATTCCAGCCACTGCAGGAAGAAGTACTGCAGGTTCTGACCGGAGATCTGCTCGGCCATCTTTCGAAAGTCGGCCGTACTTACGGATTGCCAGCCGTACTGCTGGGTGAAGTTGGCCAGAAGTTTTGCGAAATTCTCCTTGCCCATCACGTTGCGCAGCATGTTCAGCAGCGCCGCACCCTTGCCTGCGGTGACGGCCCAGAACTCCGGCGAATAATCTTCCAAACGCCCGGATTGGATGACCGGCGGATTGTCCACCGTCATGGCATCGATGTACGTATCGTGCAGAGCTTCTTCAAAGGCCGCCGGCCCGTTGGTTTGCTCTTCCCACAGCAACTCGGCATAACGGGCATTGCCGTTCTCCAGCCACATGTGATCGCGGCTGATGGGCGACACCAGCGTGCTCCACCACTGGCGCGCCAGTTCGTTCGCGAGCAGACGCGTTCCTACCGTGTTTCCGATGCCTCGCGGCGAAAGGAATACCACGCCTGGCGCGGAGTAGCCGTTGGGAGTGCCATCCTCGGTTTCAACCAGCGTGAGATTGGCCTGCGGCGCCAAGCCATACAGACCCGTCAGGAACGTCATCACTTTCCCGGTCTCTTCGCCATAAGCGCTCGCCATGGATTGTTTGGTCCGGAAATAAACGGACGTTGTTACGCCTTGCGAGCTGACGCGCTGCGGATCGCCCTGCACCAATGCAATGCTGCCGGGGAAAGACGGCTTGGTGAACTGGAAGTTGTAGACCTTTTTGTCGGCCTGTGCTTTTTCTGTTTCCAGGCCTCCCGCGATTACTTTGAAGGCGGATGGCACGGTGATGTGCATATCGGCGGTGTAGCGATCGATGGTGTAGTCGTTGATAGGGAACCAGCGCGCCGGATACATCAGGTACGCGAACTCGTTTTGGATGGCTGCGAATTTGATTCCATAGACTGGCGAATCTTCCGCGCCGGTAAGACGGCCATCGTAAGTGAAGATGAGCGTGGTTGGCTTGCCCTTTGCCAGAGGGGCCGGGAAGCTGAGCCGCAGGTTGAAATCCTGGCCGGAGCGGGACGCCGGAATCTGGTGGCCTGCGTCATCCACGACGCTCGAAACATTCAGCGCATTGTTCAGCTCAAAGGATACCGAGGAAATATCGTTGTCCAAAGGCAGAAAGCGAACCGCGACGGTTGCGTTGAGGGCCTGCGTGTGCGGGTTGACCTCGGCATTGATGACGTAGTTCTCGACGTCGATGCGCGACTTTTTGACGCCTCGATCCTGCCCCTGCAGGAGCGACGCAAGTAGCGCGGGAATCGCAATCGCCAGCATCTTCCTATGCATGAACCATTTCCTCTTTCAAATACGTTTCCACGGTGGACGCCGCCACTTCCAATGGGTCCTGGGGTCCGGCGAGCTTTTGGGCCACTTCTTCGAGCGCGCAGCGCATCGATTCACGCGCAGAATCGTCGTCGAGTAACGCCAGCGCTGCAGCGGCCAAACGGGCGGGAGTCATATCGTTCTGAATCAGCTCGGCCACAATGCGCCGTCCAGCCACCAGGTTCACCATGGAATAGTAGGGGACTTTTACCAGACGTTTTCCCATCATCCAACTCAGCTTGTTCACCCGATAAAAAGCGACCATTGGGGTTCCCAGCAGCGTCGCCTCAATGGTTACGGTGCCACTAGCGGCGAGCGCTAACTCTGCGCAGGCGAGAACATCCCAGGTCTGGCCTTCAAGTACTTGGATGGACGCCTCGGAAATGCGTTCCCGAAAATTTGACCCTAAGACATTTGCGGAGGGCACTCCCAGGATGAAGTGTGGCGCAAGCCCCCGGCTTGCCTGCCGAATCAGGCGCACGGCGTCGATCAAGATCGGCAAATGGCGCTCGATTTCGCCTTTCCTACTCCCAGGGAGCAATGCAACCACGGGAGACCCATCGGCCACGCCATACCGCCGTCTTAACTCGTCCCGGCCGGCTGATGGTTTCACCAAATGAGTCAAGGGATGTCCAATGTACCGGGCCTGGATCCCGTGAGGCCCGAAGAAATCCGGCTCGAACGGGAAAATGCAGAGCAATTGATCAATGTATTGCCGCATAGCAGGCAAACGGCCCTTCCGCCAGGCCCAAACCTGCGGAGCCACCAGGTAAATCACCGGAATTTGCAGGCGCTTCAGATGGCGTGCCAGACGCAGGTGAAAATCCGGACTGTCGGTCAGGATGGCGACATCCGGGCGTTCCTCTTCGGCGGCGCGGATGAGCTTGCGGTACTCGCGATGCACGCGCGGGATATGCTTGACCACTTCCACCAAGCCAACCACGGCGATACTCGCGGCATCCACTACGGCCCGAACTCCGGCGCGCTGCATCCGCTGGCCGGCGCATCCAAAAAATTCGAGGTTTGGGTTGCGCTGGCGGAGCGCTGTGACCAAGCCGGCGGCGTAGAGGTCGCCGGATGCTTCCCCTGCGGAAATGAGTACTTTCTGGGCCACTATAATCTAGTCTAACGCGCTAACCGAGCCGCGACCGCAAGGGAGCGTGGGAAGATGACGGGAATCGCACTATCGTGGTAGCGCTTCCTCGCGGTCGCGGTTCGGTAACACCTGTCTGCCCTAACCGAACCGCGACCGCAAGGGAGCGTGCGGATAATACGGTAATCCATTGACCCTCTACCATGGTATAGGGTCGACAATTTATGTATTCCATGCGGATTGGCGATTTGGCGAAACAGGCGGGCGTGAACATCCAAACCGTCCGCTTTTATGAGCGGGAGCAGGTTCTGCGGCAGCCGCCTCGAACCAGTTCCGGATACCGTTCGTATTCCGATCGCGATCTGCGGCGCCTGGTGCTGGTCAAGCAATGCCAGCATCTTGGTTTCACGCTGAAGGAAATTCGCGAGTTCGCCGCCCTGCACGATTCTCTGCAGTCCTCTCCGCCCTTGGATCGAAAACCTTTGCAGGGCATCCTGCGCATGGCCGAACAGCGCTTGCTTCTCATCGATGAAAAGATTCAAGGGTTGCAGGATATGCGCGCCAATCTGGTGAACCTGATTGCGGAAGTAAGAAAGCCCGCCGGCGGGGAATGCCCTGGCAGAAAGGTGGGCGGGTAATGGCCACGGCGGGAGGTCGGCCGATATCCCCATTGCTGGCGCCGTTTGTAGCGGGGATTTACCACCACGAGGGAGAAGTTCCGGAGAGATTAGAACGAATATTGCCCGGCGGCCGAATCCATCTGATGGTGAATCTGTATGAGAACGAATTCCGGACCTATCATGGGCCGAATTGCGGAACGGTGCGGCGCACCATGGGGGCGATCCTGGGTGGTCCGAACTCGCAAGCATCCGTGATCGACACCCGGGAGCAACGCTGTCTTGTAAGCGTGGATTTCAAACTCGGCGGGGCTCGGCCGTTCTTCAGAACTCCGCTCGCCGAGACCCGTGACCAACTGGTGGATCTCGACCAACTCTGGGGGCGCGATGGCGCAGTGCTGCGCGAGCAATTGCTGGAAGCGCGCACGCCGGAAGCGATGTTGCGGGTGATGGAAACGGCGCTAATCAAGCACATGGTCAATCCGAAAGAGCCTGACCCCGCGATTCCTTGGGCAGCACGGGCATTGGAGCGGGGGATGCCGATATCCGGAGTGACTTCCGAATTGGGACTGCTCCCGAAAACGTTCGTGCGGCGTTTTCGAGCGCAGACTGGACTATCGCCCAAGCGGTTTTCGCGGGTCCGGCGGCTGCAGCGAATGCTCGGGTCGCTCGGTGACCCTGTCGTTGCCGATTGGTCCGAAGTAGCCGCTGAACATGGTTACGCGGATCAGGCGCATTTGATCCACGACTTCCGCGATCTGACGGGTCTTACTCCGACTGCGTACCAGCCGCGTTCTATGGAAGAGCACAACCACGTCCCGGTTTAGGTGGGGCGGACCCCGGGTCCGCGCGGGTCCCCCTGGACCCGCTCTTCGGAGGTACGTGTATTTCTTCAACAAAGCCGACGTGGGCGTCGGCCGCGGACCGGGGGGTCCGCCCTACCTAGACTCGACCTTTTTCTACAATACAGGCGACTGGCCGGTTCATTATCATGATCCATATGATTGAGAATCGTTCCGCGCCGCCCGGCCCGGTGGTCCCTGTGCTGGTTTATCAGGACGTTCCGAAAGCGATTGAATGGCTGTGCGGAGCATTCGGATTCGAAGAGCGGCTGCGTACGCCGCCCGAACCGGATGGCACGGTCCATCATGCGCAACTGGCCGTTGGCCAAGGATCGGTGATGCTCAACGGTGGACGGGGCGCGAAAAATGCGCCTTCAGGCGGAGTGATGGTTTACGTGCAGGACGTGGACTCGCACTGCGAGCGAGCCAAGAAGTTTGGCGCGAAGATCGTGAATCCGCCCAAGACCGCCGAGTTCGGCGAGCGGCAATATTCGGCGGAAGATCCGGAGGGGAACCGCTGGACCTTCTCTCAATCCATGGCCGATGTGAACCCGAAGGATTGGGGTGCGCAGGTGGCGCGCATCCGGCATCGATTCGAGCTGTTGGCGCGACCCAGTTTTTGTTACCTCGAGATTCCGGCGGTGGATGTGCAACAGTCGGTCGCTTTCTATGAAAAGGTTTTTGGCTGGAGCATCCGTAAAAGGGATTCGGATCGCCCGAGCTTCGATGACGCGCGGGGGAATATCAGCGGTGCGTGGGTGACTGGCGCAAAGATTCATCGCGAGCCTGGCCTGCTGGCTTCCATTTGGGTGGATGGCATCGATGACGTTTTGGCGCGGATTGCGGCGAACGGGGGCGAGGTAGTGGAACCGGTTCATCCGGATCAGCCCGGCAGTACTTGCTGGATTGCAACGTTTCGGGATCCGGCGGGAAATCCGATGCGGTTGTATCAGGAAGCTCCTAGAGAGTAGCGGAAAGGGAGAGGCGGGTTAACAACCCGCCGCAGGATGCCATCCTGCCCCACAGAGTGGCACAAAGTCCTTGACTCTGTACCTAGGTACGGGGTGCACCATCGGAGCATGCAGCCCATCCTCCTGCTCCTGCTCGCGACGCTGACGCACGATTTTTCTGGAACCTGGGAATTTAATCCCTCCAAAAGCCAGAACATCGGCATGATGGCGCAGATGAAGTTGATCAGCACCGTGAAACAGACCAAGCGGGAGCTGATCATCACCGACGTCTCCACGTTTAACGGCCGGGAACAGACGTACAAAACCCGCTTGGACCTTACCGGGAAGCCGGTTCCCAACCAGACTCCGATGGAAGCCAAAGCGGAAACGGTGACGAATTGGGACGGCGACCATCTGGTCACAACCTGGACCAGTCCGGGATCGATCGCAGGCACCACCAGCGTTCGGACCGAAACGCGCTCGCTCTCAGTAGACGGAAAAACCATGACCGTGGAAAGCAGCCGGCGGAAGGGTCCGGCGATGGTCATGGTTTATGACCGGAAGTAGCAAAGTTGCCGTTGTCGTTTCGCTGGCGGCCATCGCGGCGGGAGCCGTTTATTACTGGCCCAAGCTGACGCAGAAGGCGGTCAAAGCTTCGGCCAAGCCGAGCGTCGTTCGCGCGGAACCGCGCGATGGGAGCGCGATGGTCACGGCAACCGGAACTATCCGGCTGCGGACTGGCGCCGAAGTTCGAGTGGGAACGCAAATTTCGGGCATCGTTACCAAGCTCAACGTCACTGTGGGATCGCACATAGAAAAGGATGCCGTGATTGCAGAGATTGAATCGCGCGGTTTGGAAGCCCGGATCGCGCAGGCGCGCTCGCAGATTGAAGTGGACCAGGCATCGCTAAGCAAGCTGGAGCGCGAACTGGAGCGCAGCCGGAAATTGCTCGCCGAACGCCTGATCGCCCGCCAGCAGACCGAAGATTTGGAAGACGATCTGAAAAGCGCATCGGCGCGGCTCGAAAAATCACGCAGCGATCTGACTGTTGTGGAAAGCGACCTGCCTTATCTCACCATTCGATCGCCGATTGCAGGGACTGTGGCATCCGTATCCACGCAGCAAGGCGAGACTGTGGCGGCGTCATTCAATGCGCCCACGTTTGTCACCATCATCGAAGACAACGCGCTGGAGCTGGTGGCGATGGTGGACGAAACCGACATCGCCAATGTTCGCCGCTCAAATCCCGTTACTTTTTCCACCGAGACCTATCCTTCGCGCGAGTTTCGCGGGACTGTGGAGCGCATCGCGCCCAAGGCGACGGTGGTCTCGGGCGTTGTGAATTACGAAGTAGGCATCCGGATTCGCAGCGGTCTGGCTGAGCTGAAGCCCGATATGACGGCCAACGTGACAATCGAAACAGCCCGGCGACGGTCCGCGAAATGATCATGATTGAGGCACAAGCGCTGTCGAAGACGCACCAGCGCGGTGACGGCGCCGCGGTACATGCGCTACGCGACGTATCGTTCCGCATCGACGCCGGCGAGTTCGTTACCATACGCGGAGCTTCCGGCTCAGGAAAATCCTCACTGCTGAATATTCTGGGCTGCCTGGATCGTCCCAGCGCAGGGATTTACCGGTTGGCGGGCGAGGACGTTTCTTCCAGTTCGGACCGGCAACTGGCGCGAATCCGCAATCAACGCATCGGTTTTGTTTTTCAATCCTTCAATCTGTTGGCGCGGACCACGGCACTCGAGAATGTTGAGATCCCGATGGTTTATCGCGACGGCCGCGTGGATCGCAAGAAAGCCCGGGCGGCTCTGGATCGCGTTGGGCTGGGCGGGCGATACCGGCACTTCAGCTCGGAGCTTTCCGGAGGCGAGCAGCAGCGCGTGGCGCTGGCCCGAGCGTTGATCAACGATCCGGCGCTCATTCTGGCGGACGAGCCCACCGGCAACCTGGATGAGACTTCGGGCAACGAAGTGATGGCGATTCTAGTGGATCTACATCGCGAAGGCAGAACCATTCTCTTGGTGACTCACGATGACGCGGTGGCTGCACATGCCAAGCGCGAAATCTTATTGCGGGATGGACGGATGGTCTCTGACCAATGAAAGGCTGGGTATGAAAATGCTGGCCGAACTTCGTCAGGCGCTGCGAGGCGTGGTCCGCTTCCGGCGCCGCAGCTTCTTTATGCTGCTGGGAATCGCGGTGGGAATCACATCGCTCGCGGTGCTGGACTCCATCGGCGAAAACACGCGCCGCGAAACCATGAAGCGCGTGAAGAACATGCTGGGTACGTTCGACACAGTGATCATCCGGCCGGGAGGCGGGCGCACGCGCGGGATGGTATCGCTCGCCAACGTGGAACCGGTGTTGAAATTCGCGGACGCGCAAGCGATTGCCGCGGAGCTTCCGGGGATCAAGCAGGTGGGGCAGCTTCAGAACGCCTTCGATGTGGAAGTGAGCTACCGCGCGCAGGAACTAACGCCCGCGGTTTTTGGCGTGTCCGCGAATTGGTTGGATCTGCGCGGCGACGAAGTGGAGCAAGGAGCGTTCTGGAGCCTTGAACAGGAGCGCTCGCTGGCGCGAGTTGCAGTGCTGGGTTCCGAAGCTCGCAAGAATCTGTTTGCCGAGGAATCGCCGCTCGGGAAGACCATCCGAATCGGTGGAGTGCCGTTCGAGGTGAAGGGCGTGCTGGCATCGCGCGGCGCGGGTCCGGCGGGCGGAAGTTTGGACAACCTGGTGCTCATCCCGGTCACAACGGCATCCAAACGCCTTTTCAACCGCGATTTCCTGACCATGGTGATCGCGCAATTGCGCGATCCGGAGCAAGGCGATCAAGCTGTTCAGAGGATCACGGCGCTGTTGCGCGAGCGGCATCATCTGGCCGCGACGGCGCTGGACGATTTCACCATCACGAATCCAAAAGCCGTGATGGCGCAGATGACGAACGTCGCGTCCACTCTCTCCCGGATTTTGCGGGGAGTGGCGTGGCTTTCCATGTTGATTGGCGGCGTGGTGATCATGAGCCTGACGTTGATCGGCGTTTCTGAGCGGAGAAAGGAGATCGGCGTGCGTCGATCCGTGGGCGCGAACCGGGGCGACATTCTGTTCCAGTTTCTGGCGGAGGCAACGCTGGTTGCGATGGCGGGCGGGGCATTTGGAATTGCGCTTGGATTGGGAGGAGCGAACGCGGTTGCCGCTTATCAGAAGCTGCCGCTCATCTTTTCCTTCGACGCCCTGGCGGAGTCGCTCGGGATGGCTGTGGCCGTCGGGATACTGTTCGGGATTTATCCGGCGTGGCGCGCGGCGCAGGTGGATCCAGTGCACGCGCTGAGGGCGTAAGAGGCTTGGCCGCGAATGAACGCGAATGCACGCAAATAAGAAAAACGCTTCGTCTTACTTGCGTCCATTCGCGTTCATTCGCGGCTCGATGCGGATTTTGTGGCGCTTTCCGCTACGTTCGGGGCTGACAATTGTGAGTGCCGCTTTGGGCGTCGCGGGCGCTGTTTCCTCCGTCAACTATGCCCTTGGCGGACGGCAGAAGGTGACTGACCAACTGGCGCGGCTCGGGACCAATGTTCTGATCGTTACTCCGCGCGCCAGCCGTAGCGTGGGAGGACGGGCTCGCACTGGAACGCTGGTCACCACTTTGACTCCGGACGATTATGCATCGATCCGGCGCGATGTTGCGCTCTTCCAGCGCAGCTCGGCTTTCTCCACGCGCAGCTTTCTGGTGAAAGCAGGCGACCTTTCCAGGAATAACTGCGTGATCGCCGGCGTGGAACCGGATTTCATGAGCATCAAGAACTGGAGCGTTGGCGAGGGTGAAGTCTTCGGCGTGGCGGACTTGCGGCACATGGCGCGCGTGGCGGCTCTGGGATCGAGCGTGGCGAAGGATCTTTTTGGAACAACATCGCCTTTGGGAAAACGGATTCAGATCAACCGCGTGCCGTTCCAGGTGGTTTGTGTCATGAGCGAGCGCGGACAGAGTCTGGATGCCGCCAATGAAGACGATCAGGTTTACATCCCGCTGACGACGGCCATGCATCGCCTGGCCAACGTGGATTACTACAGCGGTATTCTTCTGGCTGTGGACGGTTGGGAGAACATGGATCGCGCGGCTGCGGCCACTCGCGACGTACTAGGAAGGCGGCACCGATCGATCGGAAAACTGCCCGAGGATTTCGAAGTGCAAAACCAGAAGCAATTACTGGATACGCAGCTCGCGGCTTCCGATCAGTTGCTCTTTTTCGTTCGCTGGATCGGATTGAGCGCGTTGTCGGTTTCCGGATTGGGGGTGCTGGCGATCGCTTGGATCGGTGTACGCGAACGGACGCGCGAGATCGGCACCCGGCGGGCGTTGGGGGCCACAAGCGGGGACATATTTTGGCAAGTGGCGTTGGAATCCACCACATTGAGCGTCTTTGGGTGCGTCGCCGGCCTAGCCGCGGCCGCGGTGCTTTCCACTTTATTGGCGAGCTGGGCGAACCAACCGTGCGTTTTCGACCAGGCATCAGCCCGGCTGGCAGTTTTGCTAGCGATGGCTCTCAACTTGAGTTTCGCGGCGCTTCCCGCGGCCGGCGCTGCCAGGCTGGATCCGATCCAAGCTCTCCGCTTCGAATAGACGGTAGTGTCTGAAGAGCGGGTTGACGTCACGCTCCCTTGCGGTCGCGGTTCGGTAACGGGGTGCCTCATTCCGAGCCGCGACCGCGAGGGAGCGTGGACGTACGACAAGGTCAACGAGACCATGCGGTACAATAGAACCGATACCCCACCAGATGGCCGCGCAACCCGATCTTTCCAAGCTGAGTGTAGGTCAATTTGCGGAGCGGTTCCGCAGCGAAATGATTCCGCTCAGTAATACGTTCTCCTATTTCTGCGCGTCCGTACCGCTGAGCGAGGAAGATCTCAAGGAGTATCTGGAGGAGCCGATTGCATCGCTACCCCCGGCGATTTCCAGCCTGCTTCCGAAAGTCTCCATCATGCTGGTGCCGTATCTCGAACGGGTGGACGGCAAGGAAAAAGGCAACGGCCATCGCGACGAATTCGTTTGCACCGAGAAGCCGCCTCAGAGTCGCCTGTCTCTCGCGACGCAGGTGCAATTCGACAACGAAGAAGTGCTGCTGTTCGCTTTGAAGGATCAGGACGTTTCCGAATATCATTACCGCTTCTATCATGTGCTGGCGGCGTTGGCGGGCAACTTGTGGACCGAAGAAATGCAGGTCCAATACTGCACTCTGTTGCGCGAGGAGCTGAACGCGGGCGTGCACGGAGAAGTGGACGAAGAGAGTTGGCACCGGAAGCAGGGATTGCTGAGGCGCCAGACCAACGTCCGCAAAGAGACTAAGCTTTTCCGCGAGTACGCGCAGCAATCGTTCATCGATACCCTGACGCTCTACCTGCACGGAATTTGCTGCGATATCGATGTGGAAACCGGTCCAAGGCAACTGCCGAGCCGGCATCTGCGCAAGCGGCTGAACTTGCTGCACACACTGTTTCCGCCGCCGTCCGGTTACGCGGTATTTCCGGAACATCAGAAGTTGCCCGAGAAGTCTTAAGAAACGGCACCGGCTCCCTCACGGTCGCGGTTCGGTAACGGTGTGCCTCATTCCGAACCGCGAGTGTTTGATCTATGATAGAGCCTGAGCGTCCGGAGCTTTACTAATCGTTACAACCGAACTCGTAACGGCGTTGGCTTAGGGGACGTTCAACTGATCATGGTGGCCGAGTATGCCCTAGATCGCGATACCGCGCTAATGCTCGACGTCGCCAAAGGCGACCCGTCGAGCTTCGATCTATTGCTGGAGCGGCATCGGGCTGGAGTTGTCAATCACCTCAACCGGCTGGTTCACAATCGCGCGATCGCGGAGGAGTTGGCGCAGGATGTCTTCATCCGCGTGTACCGTTTCCGCAACCGGTATCAGGCCGACGCGAAGTTCACCACCTGGCTATTCCGCATCACCACCAACATCGCGCTCAACTGGCGACGCGACGCGCGCCGGGAATTGAACAATGTCCGGTTAGACCAGGAAATCCGCAATGCGCGCAAGCGCGAGTTGTGGGACCGTACTCCGCTTGCCGACGAGCTCCTGCTGGAGGAACTTCGCGCAAAGGAAGTGCGAGCCGCCATCGACACGCTGCCTCCGAAACAACTCGCGGCGGTCCTGATGCATAAATACGAGGGCATGGAATATGCGCAGATCGCGGCGGTGCTCAACTGCAGCATGCCGGCGCTGAAATCGCTGCTCTTTCGCGCCTACGCGACGTTGCGGCAGCGGCTGGCGCATTTCGCTCCGCCCCCGGCCTTGTAGCTGGTCCACCAGCGTATAATCGACAACGGAAACAAAAGCACCGGTCGCTTACGCTCGCGGCTCGGAACGGAAAAGGTTACCGAGCCGCGACCGTCAGGGAGCCGGTGCCGTTCGTGTCTTCAACGGAGTGGCGTGATGAAGCTCCTGATGGTGTTATCGCTAGCGGCTTGGCTGGCTTCGGCCGAGACCAAGCTCCCGCACGAGATCCAGGACCTGATCGATCAAAGCGCCGCCGCGCCGCCTGAGCTGGCGGCCGACATTCTGCTCCGGCTGGTGGAAGCCGGCAAGATCCCGGACAAGAAAATTAAAGCGGAAGTGCTGGAACAGGCGTTTGTTCTGGCGGGTTCGGCTCGGTTTCCCATGCGACTGATTGGCGCAACCAGCGAAGGTCGCAACACAGATTCAGATGTGGGTGTGCGATGGAGGGCGCTGGATGACGGCCTGGATGCTCTCTCGCTGCGCTGCCGCGTGATTCGGGCAATGCTCGAAATCGACCGCAAGCGTGCGCTGGAACTTTTTCAATCCATCTCCCCGCTGAGCGTTCCAGTGCGATCCTGCTCGGATTCGATGGTAGATCGCGTGGACGCGTTTTATGAAACGCTGGCGCTGCTGGTGAACCGGGCTTTCAACGAAACCGAGAAGCGGGAGGGGAAACATCTGGAGCTGGCTGAGACGAATATCCACTCCATCACCGCGCCAGCCCAACTGGAGCCGGCGGCCAAAATGATTCTCGATCTCAAGCTGGATGGAAAGCGATTATCGCCGCTGTTCAGCGCTTACAGTATCGCGCTGCATGATATGTCCGCCGACGACCGGGCGTTTAGTTCGTCTACGCATTCGGAGTTGCTGGAGGCCTTACAACGGCTGGCACGAGATTCAGAAACCAAGGGAATTTCAAGCTTCGGATTAGTGGATGGCTTCCGCGCGTACTATGTCCGCCACATGCGAGGCACGCGATGCGAAGAGAACGTAGATCCAAAAGGGACTGGGCTCCAATTGCAGCGCACCGCTGAATCCTTCAACTCGGATCTCCGGACAATCGCCGACGCGGAAGGAAAACAAATCCGGGCCATCCAGCCGGACGAATTGCATCCCGCGAAAGTGGAAGGGCACGCCACTGTTTACGAGTTTTGGTCTAAGCCCGAAACTCAAAAGCTACTCACGGACCTGAAGCATCTCCGGTTCGGAACGGCGGAGCAACAGGAAGCGAACAAGAAGAAAGGACCGAGGGAGGACGGCAGGGCACAGTTCTTAACCGTAGAACAGCGCAGCACACTTCCCTGGCAAGTGGAAGCGCGGGAGTATCTGAACGAAGTGGAAAGCTGGAACAAAGACCATGACGAAACCGAGGAGAACTACTTTCATCAGGTCTGCTTTATCTACGTGCCGCTCTTGGAACTGGTTCCACCGGGTGAATTATGGGCCGAGCGTTTTGGATAGCTACATCAATTTTTTGAAACAGTCGGCAGTTGAGAAGGAAAGCCCGCCCGAGTGGTACATGGAAGTCCGCCGGAACTCCTCGAACTAGAGGATGCTGAACCGGCCACGCGGGAAAAGGTTTGGGGCGCAGTTAAGGCCAAGGGCGACCTGGTGATGTCGATGTATGTGGAACTCGATCGGCTGACTCGGCGTCGCTAACCTACGCCGCGTGCTGCTTCCTGGCCTCAGCCAGAATGCCGCGCATGTATTCGGCGGCCAGCTTCGCGTTCTTGTCCACGAAATCCAATCCCACGGTCTGGCCATTCACCACCGGCAGCGGATGGCACAATTCAAAGCCGGCGTAACCCTTGTATCCGATGTCGAGCAGGCCCAGCATTTCCGCCAGAGCTTTTTCGTCGCCCTTCACCGTGATGCCGCTCGCCTCGCGATCGTACTCTCCGCCGTAATGCCAGAGGATTTGCAGCGCGCCGATTTCGTTCAGAGCCTTTCGTACCGCCGCTTCGTCCAGAGTGTGTTCCAGCCGCGCGTCGAAGCACATCTTCAGATGTGGCGACGCTACTTCCTTCACCATCCGCAGACTGTCGACGTAGCCTTTGTTGATCACCGGCGGATGATTTTGCAGAGCCAGTACAATCCCGAAATCCGCCGCCATGCGGGCAGCTTCGTCCAAGCCCTGGCGGCACCAGGCCCAGGTCTGTTCGGCGGCGAAATCCTGATGCTCCGCCTTCCACACGGTTTGCGCGAAGTCATAGCGTCCGCCGCCTTCGGGACGCAGCGTCACTCCCGGCCAAGCGGCGAATACGCGCAGCACCTTGGCGCCCAGTTCGGCGGTCATGCGCATCAGTTCGCGCGTATAAACCATTTGGGATTCGCGATGTTCCGGAATAGGGCTGCTGAAATCGTTATTCGCGGCCACCGCGTAGATTTCCAGGCCCTGGTCGGCGGCACGTTTGCGCAGATCCTGACAGCGAGCCTTGGGCAGGTCGAGCGGATTGCCGTGCGGCCGCTTGCCATCGATCTCCACGCCCTGATATCCGAACTTCGCCGCGCGATCGATCACCTGTTCCGTAGTGAGAGCGTCGCCGCGATACCAGACGCCGCCATAGGTGATGCTGTAGAGGCCGATTTTCACGTCGGCCGCCGGGGCGGATGCTTGCGCAAGGTCCACCGCTACGCCCGCTAATGCCGCGGTTTGGACGAAGGTGCGCCGGCTGACGCCGTTTTGATCTTTGCTCATGGTGAATTCTCCTTCGGTCCAATAACCGACTCCCTCACGGTCGCGCTCAGTAAGGCAATGGATCAACTGAATTTTCTCAGGAACGGAACGCTGGCTTTTAGATCGTCCCCTTCCAGCTCTACAAAATAGTTCTTCACACCAGCTTTTTTCGCCGCTGCAAATAGTCTATTCCAATCCACTACGCCTGTCCCGAGCACCACGTCTTTCTTTTGCTCCGGCGACCAGTCTTGCAGGTGCATGGAAATGAACCGGCCGGGATATTTCTCGAAATAATCGGCGGCCTGATAGCCGAGCGAAATCACGTCCACCTGGAACTGCATTTTGATCAATTGCGGATCGAATTCGCCCATGAGCTTGTCGTAGATCAGATCGCCGCCGATCTTGTGAAATTCGAAATCGTGATTGTGGAATCCCAACTGGATTCCGGCTGCGCGCGTGCGCTCTCCCAGCTTGTTGGCTTCGTCGGCAGCCTTTAGATAATCGGAAATCTGTGCGTCTTTCGGCAACCAGAAGGTGGAGATGATCATCTGCTTCAGGCCCAGTTCCTTGGCGAAGGCCATGCGCTCATCCAGATGCGGCTTGAGCCCGGAGAACGGATAATGGCAGCTTTCGCAGTGGAGCCCGGCGGCCTGGATCTTTTCGCGCATTTCCGCGGCGGGCATGCCCATCAGCGGACCGAAGCCGAGGTCTTTATAATCCGGCGGCGAGCACATCTCGATATTCTGAAAGCCCGCCGCCGCAAGGCTTCGCAGGGTCCCTTCGAAATCCTTCCCGATGGTTTGCCGCACCGGCCAGGTCTGGCATCCGATGGGAAGGCCAAGCGGCGTGGCTTCCAGCCGCGGGGCAAACCGCGCGGCGCCGGCGGCTGCCAGTCCGGCGATAGTGAAGTTTCTTCTAGAAATGTTGTTCACAAGTGGCCAGAATATCACTTTCGACGCAGCAGCGATTGCATTCCCACAGAAGCTGTGGCACTCTTGTATTGGCAACCAATATGAGTATTCGAAAAGTGCGAGCTGCAATTCACCGGCTCGGCGGATTGTTCCAGAGAGAACGGCGCGACAGAGACCTTTCCGAAGAAATTCAAAACCATCTGGCCTTGCACATCGAAGAGAATCTTCGCCGCGGCATGACGCCCGCAGAAGCCCGCCGCCAGGCGCTGATTGAACTGGGTGGCACGGAGCCGGCCAAGGAGATCTACCGCGACCGTCGAAGCGTGCCGCTGATCGAAACAACATTGCAGGATCTACGCTACGGCGTGCGCGCGCTGCGCAAGAATCTGACATTCACCGTGGTAGCTGTCGTTACCCTGGCGCTCGGCATCGGCGCGAACACCGCGATTTTCAGCGTGGTGAAGGCGGTGCTGCTCAACCAACTGCCCTACCGGCAGCCGGACCGTTTGGTCGCGCTCGGCGAGGACGACTCCGGCGACAAGCGGCCGGAGACCATCGGCTACACGACAGCGTACGATTTGCGGCGGCTCAGCCATTCCTTCGAAAGCATGTCGCTGTATCGCGACGCGACCGCGGCGATTGTGGAACGCGGCGAGCCGGAATTGATTAGCGGGCTCCGCGTCAATTACGACTTCTTCGACACGCTGGGCGTTTCGATGCAAATCGGCCGCACGTTCTTGCCGGAAGAGGACCGTCCGGATCGCCGGTTCGAAATCATTCTGAGCCATGGATTATGGATGCGCCGCTTCGGCGGTGATCCGAAGGTTCTGGGACGCGTGATCCGGCTCAACGAATCGTCGTTCACCGTGGTGGGCGTGTTGCCGCCCGGATTCCATACCCTCGAGACCCCCGGCGCGCCCGGGTATCCGGAAATGTTTGAGCCGCTCGGCTACGATCTGTCGCAGCCCTTCGCCTGCCGCGACTGCCAGCACTTGCATTTTGTCGGCCGGATGAAATCCGGGATCGCCGCGCAGCAAGCGCATGCGGACCTCAAGACCATCATGAGCAATCTGGTGCGTCAATATCCGGCGTCTTATCCTGCGAATGCCACCATCGCGTTTATGCCTCTGCAGAGTTATTTAGTCGGTCGCGTGAGCACGGCGTTGTGGGTGCTGCTGGGAGCAGTAGGTTTCGTATTGCTGATCGCGTGCGCGAACGTTGCGAATCTGATGCTGGCTCGCGCCACGCGCCGTTCCAAGGAGATTGCGATGCGTGCGGCCTTGGGGGCGGGCCGCGGTAGGATCGTCCGGCAACTCATCACCGAAAGCCTGGTGCTGGCGCTCGCCGGCGGATTGGTTGGAGTGTTGCTGGCGTGGTCCGGAACCCACGCCCTGGCTGTGCTGGGCCCGAAGGAAATCCCGCGCGTCACTGAAATCCGGATGGATACTTCGGTATTGCTTTTCGGATTGCTGGCCAGCCTGATCACTGGATTGTTGTTTGGATTGGCGCCGGCGTTGCGCTCCTCGCGCGTGGATCTCAACGACGCCCTGAAGGATCTCGGCAAGAGCACCGAAGGCCGGTCCCGATTTGGATTGCGCAATGTACTGGTGGCAGCCGAACTCGCCATTGCCTTCGTGTTGGTGGTGGGCGCCGGGTTGCTCGGCAGAAGTTTCTTAAACCTGATGAACGTGGATGCCGGCTACGATCCGCACAACGTCCTCACGCTGGGGACTTTCGCGTATGGCGCGCGCTATCAAAAGCCGGAGGCGGAATTGGCTTATGACAAGCTGGCGCTGGATCGGCTACGCCGGACCCCTGGTATTGAGAGCGTCGCGATGGCCAGCAATCTTCCGCTACTCTCCTTCGACCGTGACGGATTTCATGTTCGGGAACGCGCCAGGAATCCGTCGGAAGATCCGAGCGCGGATACGTATTCCGTCTCACCGGACTATTTTCGTGTCATGAAAATTCCCCTCAAGCGCGGACGGGTCTTCACCGATCAGGACGGCCCCAATTCGCCGAAGGTAGCTGTGATCAGCGAGAACTGCGCGCGCCGCGTGTTTCCGAATCAGGATCCCATCGGCAAGGAAATCCAGTTGGGCGGACGGGACGACTCAAAACCGTGGACCAGGATTGTCGGCGTAGTGGGCGATGTCCGGCAGTACGGGCTGGACAAGCCGCCGGACATGGAGGCGTACATCGCGCAGGCGCAAAACATGTCGTATTTGTTTTCCATGGTCGCGCGCACGTCGGTTGATCCCCGCAGTCTCGAAGGCGCGGCGCGGGCGGCGTTTCTTGCGGCGGATCCCACATTGCCGGTTTTTCGCGTCCAGCCGCTTGAGAGCTACGTGGCGTCTTCGTTGGCCCAGCGTCGATTCACGCTGGCTTTGCTCGGTTTGTTTGGAGGCTTGGCGCTGGCGTTAGCGGGAGTCGGAATTTATGGACTGATTTCGTACGCGGTCACTTTGCGGACTAGAGAAATGGGAATCCGCATGGCGTTCGGCGCCGAGCGCAGCGACGTGCTGGCCATGGTGCTGCGGCAAGGCCTCGCGCTCACCGGGTTGGGCCTGGCGGTAGGCTTCGCAGCGTCGCTGGCGCTCACTCGGTTTCTTTCCAGCTTGCTCTTTGAAGTGCGCCCCACGGACCTCGCAACCTCAGCGCTGGTAGCTTTGCTGCTCGCCGCTATCGCTCTGCTCGCGAGTTACCTGCCTGCTCGCCGCGCTGCCAGCGTGGACCCGATGATCGCCCTCCGGTACGAGTAACCGAACGGCGACCGCCAGGAAGCGCTACCACGACAGCAGCATACGTTACGCTTCCTGGCGGTCGCGGTTCGGTTGGGGGTGTGTGCTAAGCTGGCAAAGAAAAGGCGAAGACCATGAACCTGACACTCGGACTTGGAGTCGCGCCACAGACCGGCGTCAAGACCTCCGTCGCGCGATTCGAGCAATGGGCCGCGATCCCGGATTCGCCGATTCGCGCCATCCGCCATCAGCCCGCGCGGGAAGGCGAGTTCGCCGACATTCCGCAGAATGCCGCGCCGGTGCTTGCGCGAAGCGCTGGAAGCTCGCGGCATTCCGCGGCTCTACACGCACCAGGCGGAAGCATTCGAACATTGCACGGCAAGGCAAGAATGTCGTGGTGGTCACGCCCACGGCCAGCGGCAAGACGCTCTGCTACAACCTGCCGGTGTTCCAGCGCCTGATCGACGATCCGGGCGCGCGCGCCATGTACCTGTTTCCCACCAAGGCGCTGGCCGAAGATCAGCTGCACGAATTTCAGGCGGCGGTGGACGCCATGGGGTCGGACATCCGCGCCTTCACCTACGATGGCGACACTCCGCAGGATGCGCGCCGGGCCATTCGCGAGCGCGCCAACGTGGTGCTGACCAATCCCGACATGCTGCACAGCGGAATTCTGCCGCATCACACCAAATGGGCGAAATGTTTCGAGAACCTGCGCTACGTGGTGATCGACGAGCTGCACTACTATCGCGGCGTGTACGGCAGCCATCTGGCGAACCTGCTGCGCCGGCTGCGGCGGATCTGCGAATTCTACGGCTCGAAGCCGCAGTTCATCTGCTGTTCGGCGACCATCGCGAATCCCAAGGAGCTGGCCGAGGCGCTGACTGGAATCGCCGTTTGAGCTGGTGGATCGCAACGGCGCGCCCAGCGGCGAGAAGTATTTCGTCTTCTACAATCCGCCGGTGGTGAACAAGCAGCTCGGCATCCGGCGCAGCTATCTGCAGCGAGACGCGGCGCATCGCGATGGAGTTTATCGAGCGGCATCAGCAGACGCTGGTGTTCGCGAACAGCCGGCTGGCCACCGAAATCCTGCTGAAGTATCTGCGCGACGCCTGCGAGCGCGGACCGCTGCCGGGCGACATGGTGCGTGGCTATCGCGGCGGCTATCTTGCCGCGCGAACGCCGCGAGATCGAACGCAAACTGCGCGACGGCGAGATTCGCGCGGTGGTGGCGACCAATGCGCTGGAGCTGGGCATCGACATCGGATCGCTGGACGCGGTGGTGATGGCGGGTTATCCGGGCTCCATCGCTTCGGCCTGGCAGCGCGCCGGCCGCGCGGGCAGACGGCAGACGGCGTCGCTGGCCGTGATGGTGGCATCGAGCGCGCCGCTGGATCAATACATCGTCGAGCATCCCGAGTATTTCTTCGACCGCTCGCCCGAACACGCGCACATCAACGCCGACAATCTCGAGATCCTGATCAGCCATCTGAAGTGCGCGGCGTTTGAGCTGCCCATTCGCGATGGCGAAAAGTTCGGACCGCACGATCCTGCCGAGCTGTGCCGCTTTCTGGGCGAAGAGGCGGGCCTTCTGCATCATTCGGCCGGCTGCTGGCACTGGACGTCCGATACCTATCCGGCCGATACGGTCAGCCTGCGCGCCGTTTCGAGCGACAACTTCGTGGTGGTGGATATCACGGGCGAACATCAGGTGATCGCGGAAGTTTCGTTTCCCACGGCGCTCGCGACGCTGCATGAAAAGGCGATCTATCTGCACGAGGCGCGCCAGTACCAGGTGGAAAAGTTCGACTACGAAGGGCGCAAAGCCTACGTGCGCCGCGTGGACAGCGATTATTTCACCGATGCCATCGATTACACGCAGGTGAAGGAGCTGGAGGAATTCGAATCGAGCGATGTGAATGGCGCGCGTGCTGCGCACGGCGATGTGCGGGTGAACACGCAGGTGGTGGGGTTCAAGAAAATGCGGTTCTACACCATGGAGAACGTGGGCGCGGGAAATCTCTCGATGCCCGAGCAGGAGATGCACACCACGGCGTTCTGGCTGCACTTCCCCGAGGACTTTCTGGCGCGATTTCCGGATTTGACGCCCACCGAAAAGCAGAATGGCTTGACTGGACTGGCGAACGTGCTGCGCACCGTGGCGGCGTTGCTGCTGATGTGCGATCCGCGCGATCTGGGCGTCGCGATCACCGAGGATATTTCCAAAGGCACACGGCAGCTTCGAGCCGGATCTGTTCCTCTATCGACAATTATCCCGGCGGAATCGGCCAGAGCCAGCCGTTGTTCAAGCTGACGCCAAAATTGCTTGCGGGTGCGATGGATGTGTTGCAATCGTGCGGTTGCGACGCGGGTTGTCCCTCGTGCGTTGGCCCGGTAGGTGAAGTAGGCGAGCGGGGCAAGGAAGCGGCAGTGCGCATACTCGAAGAACTTAGCCGAGCCGCGACCGTAAGGGAGCCGGTGCCTTTCTAGCCGCCAAGCACCGACTCCCTCACGGTCGCGGCTCGGTAACGCACGAGTACCGCACACCGAACCGCGACCGCAAGGGAGCGTGATACCAGGGCCACTCCGACGCTCCCTCGCGGTCGCGGCTCGGTTACGCGAACAAGAAACGGTTAAACTCTTCATATGCGCCGAATCCTCGCCCTCGCCCTTTTGCTGGCTCCCCTCGCCCTGCCGAAGATGCCGCTGGACGAGTTTCGAACCCGCCGGGCGAATCTACGGAAAGGTCTGGATGGCGTAGTCCTGCTGGCATCCCGCACCGAGGCACGCGACGAAGTCTTCCGCGTCGATCAGGAACCGAATTTCTACTATCTCACCGGCTGGACCGATCCTGGCGCGCGGCTCATCATCACCCCTTCGCGCGAGATCCTATTCCTGCCGCATCATGACGCGCGGCGCGAGCAGTTCATGGGCAAGCGGTCCTCAGCCGAAGATTCCGATGCGCGCGCACTCACTGGTTTCGAGGAAGTGCTTCCCATCGAGAAATTCGAAGCTGAGCTCGATCAAGCCCTGAGCGCGAACGAAAAAATCTACAGTCTTCCCAACACGGCGTTCGCGGACAAGCTCAAGTCACTGTATCCCTTTCGCGAAATTTCGGACGCGTCGCCCAGCATCGCGAAATTGCGGATGAAGAAGTCGCCGGCGGAGTTGGCGGCCATCCAGCGCGCAACCGACGTCAGCCTGGAAGGGCATCGCGCGGCCTGGAAACGCATGGCTGCCGGCATGTATGAATACCAACTCGAAGCCGCGCTGGTGAACACTTTTATCGAGAATGGCTGCGAAGGCGTGTCGTATGCGCCCATCGTCGGCTCAGGTCCGAACTCCACGGTTCTGCATTATTCTTCGAACCATCGGCGCGCGGACACGGGAGAAGTAGTGGTGATCGATTCCGCGGCCCAGTGCGATGAATATGCATCCGACATCACCCGCACGTCGCCCGTGGGCGGAAAATTCAGCAAGCGACAACGCGAGATCTACGAAATTGTGTTGGGCGCGCAGAATGCCGCCATCGCCGCGGCCAAGCCGGGCATCCGATTGTCCGGACCCACCAACAGCCTGACCAAGATCGCCAAGGATTATATGGATGCGCACGGCAAAGATCTGCACGGCGAACCGCTCGGGAAATATTTCATCCACGGCATCGGCCACCAGGTGGGCTTGCAGGTTCACGACGCCACAGTCGACGGACCGCTGGAAGCGGGAATGGTGGTTACCATCGAGCCCGGCATCTACATTCCCGAAGAGAACATCGGCGTCCGCATTGAAGACGTCATACTGGTGACGGAAAATGGCGCCAAGCTGCTCAGCGGGGCGCTACCCAGGGAGCCTGACGAGATTGAAAAGGCCGTCGCCAAGTAAGTGGACGCTGGGCTACGCCGGTATCATCGGCGTCAGCCTCGTGATCGCGATCGTAGCCGGCTGGACGGGGCTTGCCCCGCAGATCGACGACTCCGCCTACGACTGGATGTTCCGCCGATTTCCGCCGCCGCCCATTGAACCGCACTGTATTATCCTGGCCATCGACGACGCTACACTCGGCGCCATGGGCAGCCAGCGCGAATACCGAACCATCCTTGCAACAGGGCTCGAACTGCTTGCAGCCGCGCATCCGAAGGTAGTGGCGATCGACATGGTTCTTGAGGATCAAGCCGGCGCATCCGAGGACGATCCGCTGGAACGCGCCATGCAAGCCACGAAAAATCTGGTGCTGGTAGCGCATCTGGCGGGTCCGCGCTGGGAGCATCCGTTGCCGAGGTTCGCGCAAATGGGCGGCCGCAGTTGGGACACGATAAAGCCGACGAACTCTCGCACGATGGCGTCACTCGGCAGATTCCGCTCGAGCAACGCACGGCGCGAGAAAGGCACTGGGCTTTGGCGCTGGAAGCGTTTCGCCTGGCGCGCGGAGAACGGATCCTCGAAACTCCCGAAGAAATCCAAATCGGAAACCTGATCATTCCCGCCGCGAGAACGCAGCAAGACAATCGTCCGCTGCGCGTGCTTTATTCGAGGAAATCCACGGAATCGATTTCCATAAAGCAACTCAAGGATCATCCGGACCGGGCCGCCAGCTTCACCGGCAAAACGGTTTTCGTAGGGGTCACGTCTGATACCGCAACCTATGATCGCGTGGCAACGCCTTACGGGGAGGGCCGGATTCCAGGCGTCGAAGTTCACGCGCAGCTCTTTGAAACGCTGGAGCGCGGACATTTCCTGACCAAAGCATCGGAGTCGTCTGTGCTCGGCTTCTGCCTGTTGACCGGCGTTCTGGCGAGTCTGATCTTCACGCTGCTCAACGGATGGCCTGCTTATCTCTCCGCAGGTGCGCTACTGATCGCCGCGCATAGCACGCCGTTTCTTCTCTTCCAGCAAGGAATTGTGTTTCCCTACCTCGCGCCCCTGGCTTCCGCCTGGCTGACCGTGGCTGCCGCAGCCAGCTATCAGCACTTTGTGGTGCGGCGCGCGCTGCGCACGTCCGAAACAGAACGGAAGCGCTACCAGCAAGCCATCCACTTCGTCACGCACGAGATGCGTACGCCGCTCACCGCCATCCAGGGATCCAGCGAGCTGATGGGCCGCTACAACCTCAGCGAAGAAAAGCGTAAACAGATGACGGAGATGATCAACCAGGAATCCAAGCGCCTGGCACGCATGATCCAAACGTTTCTGGACGTCGAGCGGCTCTCCGATGGACAAATGGAGCTGAAGCATGAGCAGTTCACCGCCAAGGAATTGGTGGAAGGATGTCTCGAACGCGTGCGCCCGCTGGGCGAACGCAAGAATATCCGCATCACCGCTGGAGAACTCGCGGGCGTCCTGGAAGGTGATCGGGAGCTGATGGAATATGCCGTCTACAACCTGATGACGAACGCGGTGAAGTACTCAGGCCCGGATACGGAAGTCACGGTCCGTTGCCTGACCGAAGGCGATCGCCTGCGACTTTCGGTACAGGACCAGGGAATTGGGATGGATGCAAAAGAATTACGCCAGATTTTTCAGAAATTCTACCGGACAAAGCGCGCCGAAGCTTCGGGCGAAAAGGGCACCGGCATCGGACTTTCCATCGTGGAACAGATTGTCCAGCATCACGGCGGAAAAATGGAAGTGACCAGCAAGCCCGGCCAGGGATCCTGTTTCACGGTGGTTTTGGCGGCACACTCCCGTGCGTCGAAGCCCAACAGTGTGTCAGTCTAGAAGAAGGCGGTGGGTGGTGGGTTGTAGGTGGTGGGAAAATCAACGAACCTTTTCCTACAACCTACATCCCACAACCCACCACCCTGAAACATGCAACGCCTGTTGGTAGTAGAAGACGACAATTCTGTAAGAAGCACAATCACAACATTTCTGGAGCTGGAAGGATATGCGGTGGACGCTGTGTCCTCCACGCGCGAAGCTCTGGAACGTTTGCGAAATGATGCTTATCCCATCGTGATTACCGATATATATCTGGACGAGCGCACCGGTTTGGACGTTCTGGCCACGGCGCGCGAGAAAAACCCCAAATGCGCCGTGATTTTAATGACGGCGCGCGGCACCATCGAAACCGTGATGAAGGCCACGCAGGGCGGCGCGTTTGATTACATCGCCAAACCGTTTGAATTGGACCGCATGCTCGATACGGTGAAACGCGCCGAGGCTTCCATCACTGAGCACGAAGAGGAGAAAGAATCCGAAGTCGACGATCTGCCGCAGAGCGAAATGATTGGCAGTTCGGCCAAGATGATCGAAATTTACAAGATGATCTCGCTGGTGGCGCCGACCAATGCCACCGTCTTGATCGAGGGCGAAACCGGCACCGGCAAGGAAATGATCGCGCGCATGGTCCACAACAACAGCTCGCGCGCCACACAGCCGTTTGTCCCAGTGGATTGCGGATCCATCGCGCCGTCCTTGATCGAGAGCGAGCTGTTCGGCGCGCTCAAAGGCGCATACACGGGCGCCGATCGCGATCGCATGGGAGTTTTCGAAGCAGCCAACAACGGCACCGTGTTCCTGGACGAGATCGGAGATCTGGAGTTGGGCTTTCAGCTCAACCTGCTGCGCTTCCTGCAGGAGAAAGAAATCCGGCCGCTCGGTTCAGCGCGTGGAAAAAAAGTGGATGTGCGCGTGATCGCGGCCACCAATCGCGACCTGCAGAAAATGGTGGAGGAGGGGAAGTTTCGCGAAGACTTGTGGTACCGCTTGAATGTGGTCCGCGTGCTTCTGCCGCCGCTGGTGGAGCGGCGCGGCGATGTTCCGCTGCTTAGCGCATTATTTCCTCAACCGCTACAACGACCGCTACAAGCAGCAGGCTAAGTTGACGGAATCCGGTCTCAAAGTTCTTGAGAATTACAGTTGGCCGGGCAATGTTCGCCAGTTGCAGCACATGATGGAACGTCTGACCATTCTCGCCCCTCACGGAAAAATTGACGATCCGGCGGTGCGGGATGCCATCGAGCTGACCGAGCCGCGCGACATCGCCAGCGACACACTTGCTGATACGGAAACCGATCAAATCCGCCGCGTTCTCACTGCAACGGGCGGCAACAAAAGCCGCGCCGCTAAAATCCTGGGGATCGAACGCAAGACTCTCTACCGCAAGCTCGAGAGAATGGGACTGTAGCCCGAAACTCTTCCATTGAACGAACCGAAGAACTGAATAACCGAAGAACGGGGCTTTTAGTTGAGGCTTCCAATCCTCGGCATAGCTTCTTTTCCCAGCGCATGCATCACCGCTTTCACCTTTCGCGGATAATCAGGAAGCGGATTGTAGGTGCTGAGCTTGTTGTCCAGATTCTTGTCTTTGTACATTTTGGAATTCGCTAGCTGCGCTGCCACAAAATGAATCCCTTCGCGAACTGAAGTAAAGCTTTCCCGGCACGAGTCCCATCCGAAAACGTTGTTGTTCCGATAATCCTTGCCCCCGCTGGATTCGATGATCGAGATGCTGGGAAGCAGACGCCAATCCAAGTCATTCTTGTCCGCGGCAATCAGAAAATCCGCCGCCGCCTCGCGCAAAGGGCAGTCGCGCTGACCGAAAAACTCCTGTAGACGGGCTAACCTTGGGTCGTGATCCAAAATCGCTTTCGGGATCTCGTGGCTCACGCCGACAACTGCCGGCCACCCCAACAATCCGCCAACCAATAGAGCTTTTCTCATGGAATCTCCTTGTGCTGCTTGAATTTCTAGATTGATCTGCTTTCGAGGCTAGTGCTCGAATTCGTGGAAGTTGTTGAAAATTAGGCCATTACTCGGATCGTAGGAATTAGCATTGTAGAATCAATAACTTAGAAGCGGCTACGGAACTGCTTTGGACACGGCCAGTATACCACGCGCCCGGTTTAGGAATTCGAGCGGTGGTGTTTGTAGCCGCCCCCCACCATGCCCAAATCCAGCACGGCGGCGATGAGAATCCACAGTAAATTTGCTCCCTCGAGCGGCATCCCCTGATGAAACATCCACGCGTAAACCAGCGTGGTGAGGGGTAAGAAAATGAATCCGAGCACCAGCAATAAAAGATTGTGGCGATACGGAGCGGAGAGGTAGGTGGAAAGGAAGAACAGCAGCGCGAGCACCAGCCGCGGTGACAGCAGGACTAAGATGAGCAGGCAACAGGGCACGGCTATTTATCATACCGCCAAGCCATGAGACGCAGTTGCAGGGTCATTGTTTCACTCTCCCCGCCGTGCCATCCTGAGGGGATGCGCCGGTCCTTTGTTTACACCATCACTCTGGCAGCGCTGCTTTCCGCTTCGGAACCCTACGAGACGGAAGTGGAGCAGTGGCGCCAGCAGCAGGAGAAGGAACTGAAGAGTGATAGCGGATGGCTTACCGTGGCAGGCTTGTTCTGGCTGAAGGAAGGCGTCAACACCGCCGGTTCCGCTGCATCGAATGGGATTGTTCTTCCGCGCGGTCCAGCGAAGTTGGGCGAATTTGATTTTCGCGGCGGACAAGTCGCCTTTCAACCGGCATCGGGAGTTTCGGTGAATGTAAACGGAAAGCCCGCGGGGGCCGCTATGAAGTTGAAGGCGGATACCGAGGGCAAGCCCGATCAGTTGGAGTTGGACGGGCTCACCATGTTCGTGATCCACCGCGGCGATCGCTACGGCATCCGGCTGAAGGATCCCAAGAGCAAATTCCGCAAGGAGTTTACCAGCCGCCACTGGTTCGCCGTGAAACCCGATTATCGCGTCACAGCGAAGTTCGTCGCCTACGATCCGCCGAAGATGATTGCCGTTCCCAATGTTCTGGGCGAAACCAGCCAGATGCCGAGTCCTGGTTATGTTGAGTTCACGCTCGCTGGACATGAGCTGCGGCTCGATCCGGTGGTGGAAGACGACAGTCTCTTTTTCATCTTCCACGACGAAACCAGCGGTCACGGAACGTATCCGCCCGGCCGGTTTCTGCACGCGGATTTTGCGAAAGACGGCAAGGTGACGTTGGATTTCAACAAAGCGTACAATCCGCCCTGCGCCTTCACGCCCTACGCCACCTGCCCGCTTCCGCCGAAACAAAACCGGCTGCCGCTGCGGATTGAAGCGGGCGAGCAGTTTTCAGGTTCAGCCCATGCGTCGCCATGAGTGGCGACGCGGCACGCAAAAGTGCGTGCGCTACGCGTTGCGCGAACACTCGTGTTTGCCGCGTTCGCACTCATGCGAACGCATTGAACTTCGATTACTTCGTTAGATAATTCCGATGGATCCAGGCTCCGTGCTGCGCCCGGTCGCGCGTTTCGAACATCACGTTCTGGGCAGTTTCCTTCACCACCACTTCCGTGCGATCGGTCAAGTTTGTCGCCTTGCCTCTTCCGGATTCCGCATCCGCCAGCGCAGTTTTCACCGTCGTCGCGCTCACCGGCTCGAACTTTTTGCCCGGCTGGTTTGACGTTACCGCCTCAACAGAACTTGCGCGCAGCAGCTTCATCCAAAGTTTGCCGAACAGCTCGTGCGATCCATATACGTCGGCGCTGTTCAATTTGCCGTCGATCGCGAACGCGAAGCCAGTGACGTCGCTCTTGCCTTTCACAATGCCGGCCAGCTCTTCCAGGTACCCATCGATGGATCGCTGCACAGCGGGGGCCTCCAAGGTCATGGCGAAACTGGTGGGCGACGGTGCAGCGCGCACATCGGAGCGCAGGCTGCTGCTGAGCCGAGCTTGCGCCTCGGCCACTTGATTCCAAACTTCGCGCTGGTCCTGCTGCATCTTCACCGCCATCTTGAGTTGTTTCGACGCGATGGCCTGGTGCGCTTCGCCGAAGGTGCGCACGTCTTCGTTACCGCGGCGGGTCCAGCGGCCGTGCTCCACGCAGAACGAGTTCAGGCTGACTCTGCCGGATTTGGACGGCAGAATGAGATCATCCTTCAGCGTGCGATCCTGCGCTCCGCCTTTGACGATGTCGCCGGATTCGATGAACACGTCTTCGTTCGACACGTTCTCGACGGCCAGCTCATTGACGTTGCGGGTTTCATAGACAACCACTTTGCGCTGGTCGATAGCTTCATCCAGCGTAAGTAAAGGTTTCGCCGATTTGTCGGCGCCGTGGATCAGAAAAATCGTGAGGTTGTCGTGCGTGTAGGGTCCGGACAGATGGGTTTGCGCGAAACAGAGCGCGGTGCTGGCGAGCGCAAGCACACCTCGGGTAAGCATTCGTTGCATGAGTCTCCTTTAGGCGATCGGTCTCGCCTTCACCCAACGAATGCCGCCGGATTGGAAAATCTTTCAAGAAACGGCACCGACTCCCTGACGGTCGCGGTTCGGTAACGCGCGCGGATGCCACATGCCGAACCGCGACCGTGAGGGAGTCGGTGCCTTTTACAATCCCTTCTTAGCCAAAAACTCAACCAAATCCACTACTCGCATCGAGTAACCCCACTCGTTGTCGTACCAAGCCAAAACCTTCGCCAGGTTTCCAGCTAAGACTTTGGTCATCAACGAATCCACGATGGAGCTGTTGGGATTGCGCAGCATGTCGGTGGAAACCACCGGATCGGTGGTATAGCCCAGAATGCCTTTCATCGGCCCGTTGGCGGCATCTTCCAGCGCTTTGTTCACTTCTTCGGTGGTGGCGTTCTTTGCAAGCACGGCGACCAAATCCACCACCGAAACATCCGGCGTCGGAACACGCATAGAGAAACCGTCCAGCTTGCCCTTCATCTCCGGCATAACCAAAGACATGGCTTTGGCGGCGCCGGTTGTGGTCGGGATCATGTTCAAGGCAGCGGCGCGGGCGCGGCGCAAATCCTTGTGCGGAAAATCAAGCACGTTCTGATCGTTGGTGTAGCTGTGGATGGTGGTCATCGAGCCCTTCTCGATGCCGAACTTCTCATGCAGCACTTTCACCACCGGCGCCAGACAATTGGTGGTGCAGGAAGCGTTGGAAATCACGTTGTGCTTGGCCGCGTCGTACATGTTTTCGTTCACGCCCAGCACGATGGTGACGTCTTCGTTCGTGGCGGGCGCCGAAATGATCACTTTCTTCACCGTTCCGCGCAGATGCTTTCCGGCATCTTTCTTGTCGGTGAATCTTCCAGTGGATTCAATCACCACCTGTGCGCCGAGGGAGCTCCAGTCCAGCTCGGCGGGGTCCTTGACCGCAAAAATCTTGATGCGCTTCCCGTTGACGACAATCGTATCGCCATCCACTTTCACCTCGCCGTGGAGGGTTCCGAGAGTCGAGTCATACTTCAAAAGATGCGCCAGCGTCTTGGTGTCCGTAAGATCGTTGGCCGCGACAAATTCAATATTCGGATTTTCCAGCGCCGCGCGAACCACGTTGCGGCCGATGCGTCCGAATCCGTTGATACCTACTTTTATGGGCATACACATCTAGCTTAATCGTTTCTCGTTTCTCGTTTCTCGTTGTGCTAGGGTATCTGCTACTTGACCGGTAGTGAAGGTGCGGTGGATCCGCCGACATCGGCGTAGGCTTCCTTGATTTTGATCACCTTGCTGTTGGCGAACGTCACGAAAGTGATTTTCCCGGGCGGGTCGCCGTAGATCCAATCTTCGGTTTCAGTGCCGTCTTTATCCGTGCTGCGTTCTTTGTGGCGGGGTTTGCCCAGCGCCATCACCACCATTTCGCGATCCATGCCTTCAATCGCTTTGTTCGCTTTGATCGCGGCTTGGATCGGCTCCGGCAGCTTCTCCACGTAGTTTTCCGTGGCGGTTTCTTTCTCGAAATCCAGCACTGGCGCGAGCATCTTCTTGATGTCCGCGGCCTTCAGCGGAGGAATCGGCTGGTTGAAGCGCAGCGCGATGTTGGTGCCCCCCGGAGCGTTCGAATTCTGCCCGGTGGAAATGGGCCGCGTGGAGTTGCCCATGCCGACCTGGATGTGATCTTTCCAGCTGCCTTTGCCCTTCATGCCGCCGTTGATCTCGAACAGGATCTTGTCGCCCTCGATATTCAACTTCGTGATTTGCACCTGATCGCCCACGCGCGCCGCCGGGCCGTTCTTCTGGTTCGCTTCGGACCATTTCTGTTTATCCCAGGTGCCGTTGCTATCGAACGGAAGCGGATCCTTGGAGCGCGGGAGAGCCGATTTCACGGTGGCATATTCCGAGAGCAAGCCACGCAGGATCTCGATGCGGTCGTCTTCGGTGAGTTTCTTATCGGCAGCGGAAGCCACCAGGCAAAACGCGGAAGGCAACAAGCAGCAGGCCGCAATTCTAGTTCTCATGGCGCCTCCCGTAACAGGAACGCGTCTTGATGTTGAATGGGAGCTTTCTGCAGAAAGTAGAAGAGCGCCACCACAACCACACTTGTGAGCCAACCGCCTTCGGGGCCATACTCGCCTCCGCTCCAGGGTTCGCCAATTTTCCAATGCAGGACGTACCCTGTAACTCCCATTGTAAACCCGCTCAGGTTCGCGCCTAAAAGGGGCAAAATCCAGTTCCATCCGAAATGCAGGCCCACTGGGAGCCAAAGGTCGCCGCTGAGTAGAAACGCGTAGCCCAAAACCACTCCCCACAGCACGGTGTTGAAGAGCGCCAGCCAGGTGAAATGCAGGTTTTGGCTGTGCGCCAATCCAAAAAGCACGCCCATCGGCAAGATTGTTGCGAAAGGTCCAATGGCTTTCACCAGCACCTGAAACCCGTAGCCGCGGAACAACATCTCCTCGCCCACGGCTCCGAACAGCAGAACGATGGAGACCAACAGCAGGCTGGGCCATTGGAAGTGCGATTCCTTCGAAGGTTCGAGATCGGCTGCTCTAACCAGGATCGGTCCCAATAGAACGATCATCCCGGCGCCGGCACCGCCTAAGATCCCCAATGCCAGGTTGCGGCGCGATGCCGCAGTCCATCCGAGCCCGATATCGGCGAGCTGTCCCCGTTCATAGATTCGAGGACGATGGCGTTGGCTACACCGGCCGCCGCGAACGTGCTGAGCGCGGCGATCACGAACGGCGATCCCACCCAGATCATCGCCCAGGGAAAAATGTAATAGCCGAGAATCGCGATGAGCGCGAAGACTCCGACGCGCAGCAATGCGCCCAGATTCTTGCTTTGTTGAGTGGGGGTGGCGGGCAGCAATCCTTCATGTTAGTTGAACGGCGGGTTGCCCACACCGAACCGCGACCGCAAGGGAGCGTGCGAATACTCCGGGACCCGCACGATCGTGGTAGCGCTCCCTCGCGGTCGCGGTTCGGTTACTGAAACAGCGAGATGCCCGCGACGCCAGCGGCTCCCGCTTCGATGCACAACGACGCATTCGCCGCCGTCACCCCGCCCAGCGCGTAAACCGGCATCCGCACGCTCGCCGTGGCACTTCGCAGCGCCTCCAACCCAATGGGCACCACGCTTTTCGTGATGCTCTCGAAAACCGGACCATAGACGGCGAAATCAGCGCCTTCGTCTTCGGCCGCTCGCAGTTCCTCCACGGTATGGCACGACACGCCGATCAGAAAATCCGGCGGCGTGATCCGTCGGACGGCGCTGGGCGCAATGGATCCAGCGGGCAAGTGGACGCCCTGCGCGCCGCACGCGAGCGCGACATCGATACGCGTGTTCACCAGAATCCGCGCGCTGCCTCGCACCGCCACCGCACCACGCGCCAGATCCATCAAATCCCGCGTCGAAAGCTCCTTGGCGCGAATCTGAATCATCTCCACGCCATCCCGTGCCGCGCGGCCGGCCACGTCCCTCGAGTCCGTGATGCAGTACCGCTTCATAGCACACGCAGACTGTTCGTTGGAAACTCGATTACCCAATCCTTCAGGGCCCGGTATTTCTCAAACGTCGTCCGCGGCACGTCCACCGCAATGTCGCCGCCAAATTCCAAGCGAACGTGTTCCAACCTATCCACCGCTCGTTCGAGTGATGCCGGCAGTTGGTTGGTTCCAAGCCGGCCGTCTTTCGGCGATGCCGTGAGCGCTTCCGGACGGATGCAAAGCCACACCCGGTCGCCGATCAGCCGCCCCGGGAAATAGGGGCCGGTCAGCTCGAAATCCTGGAAGCGCAAGCGGCTCACGTTCCGTCCCGGATCCAATCCAAGAATTTCAACCGGCAGCAGATTATAAGTTCCCAAGAGCCGCGCTACGTCGACGTTGGCCGGCTGTTCGAAAACTTTGCGCGGAGTTCCGCTCTGCACGATCCTTCCTTCCCGCAACACCAACATTTCATCTCCAAGTTCGAGACACTCCTCAAAATCGTGCGTGACCAACAACGCTGGGATCTCAAATTCCTCGCGCACTTGCCGCAGCGCGGCATAAAGCTCGCTGCGCAGCGGTGCTTCCAGGCCGCGCGCCGGCTCGTCCAACAAAAGCAACCGCGGCGATCCGACCAGCGCCCGCGCGATGGAGCAGCGCTGCTTTTGCCCGCCCGAAAGTTCGTGTGGACGCCGCCCGGAAACCTCCGCGAGATGGAATGATTCCAGCATCCCGGTTACTCTTCGGCGCCGTTCCGGGCGCGGAACGCGATTCACGGCGAACTCCAGGTTTTGCCGCAGCGTCATGTGAGGAAACAGCGCGTAGTTTTGAAATACGTAGCCGCAATGCCGGGCGCGCGCCGGCTTGTGTACGCCCGCGGCGCCGTCAAAAAGAATCTCATCGTCCAACAGGATGCGCCCTTCGTCCGGGCGAATGAATCCGGCGATGGAATCCAGCGTCAAGGTTTTGCCCGCGCCGCTGGGTCCAAAAAGTACCGTGATTCCCGCGGCCGCCTTGAAGTCCACGTCCAGCGAAAAAGCCGCGGACTCCGCGCCCGACGCAAAATGCTTGCGTATGCGCGCTTGCATCATAATGCGCTTTGGCGCGGACCGTAGGGGCTGGACGTAAGCCGGTTGGCGAGACTCAACACCAGTAACGCGATGGCCGAGATGATCAGCACCAGCACGCGCGCGGTTCCGCCGTTGTTGGCTTCCACGGCGTCATAAATCGCGAGGGCCACCGTCTGCGTCCGGCCCGGGATGTTGCCCGCGATCATGAGCGTCACGCCGAAATCGCCGAGCGATCGCGCGAAAGCAAGCGCTGCTGCAGCCAGGATAGACCGGCGTGCCAGCGGCAGCGTCACGCGCCAGAATAATCGCAGCTCGGAAGCTCCCAGAGTTCGCGCGGCGCGTTCGTAGGAGCGATCCACGCTTTCAAACGCAGCCCGCGCCGATTTCACCAGCAGGGGCGTGGAATGAAACAGCGCGGCAACCACCGCCGCTTGCCACGAAAAAACCAGCGGTTCGCCGAACAGCCATTCATAAAGTTTTCCCACCGGGCTGTTGCGGCCGAGCACCACCAGCAAGTAATAACCCAGCACCGTCGGCGGCAGCACCAGCGGCAGCGTCACCGCGGAATCCAGAATTTCCTTGCCGCGAAACTGCGCGTTGGCCAGGATCCACGCCAACCCCAGCCCGATGACTAACGCCAGCGCGGTGGATAGGACGGCCACGCGCAGACTTAGCCACAGCGGGAACCAATCGATGGGCATGGGACCTCTAATGGTAGCGCAGGGCGGTTTGTGATAAAGTCCCCTAGCATGCGAGCCTTCTTGCTGATTTTCCTCGCCGCTTCCGGCGGATTTGCGCAAAAAATCAACATCGAATTCGACCAGACAGTGGACTTCAGCAAGTACCACACGTTCGCCATTCGCCACGGCGAGTTGAACAGCAAGAATCCCGCGCTGAATAGCGAACTGGTGAAAAAACAGATCGATGCGGATATCGAGCGCTATCTCAGCGCGAGAGGTCTGCAGATGGTGGCCGGACCGTCCGATCTCAACGTGCGGTATCGTTTCGGGTCCGCCCGCAAAGTGGAGCTGGAACAGTATCCGGCCGGTTGGCGCGGCTGGGGCACGCGCGTGGTGCGGGTGCCGTACACCGAGGGAACGCTAGTGATCGATCTGCGCGACGCGAGCGTGCATGCGCTGGTCTGGCGCGGGATCGCAAGCGAAGAAAAAAGCGACGCCGCCAAGATCGAATCCAAACTCGACAACATGGTGAAAAAGGCGTTCGAGAAATACCCGCCGAAGCCGAAGTAAAGAGAAAGCACCGGTCGCTCACGCTCGCGGCTCGGTTGCGCATTCCGAACCGCGACCGTAAGGGAGTCGGTGCTATTTCATTTCCCGCCCGCCGCGCTGCTGTAGAACAACAGATAGCTGTTCCCCACCCGCTCCGCCGGCTCGGTCAACTCCGGCCAGAATTTGAATCCCGGATCATACGCATAGCGCGTGCCCCCGAATATTCCGAGCTTCAGCGCGGTCAGGCCCACCACGTTCCAACCCGGCCGTGGACCGTTCACGTCCAATGGATGAAAGTGCGGCAACCCATAAAGCTTCTCAATGTCGCCGGATGCGAACGGGTTAAAGTAGATGTCGGTCGGCCCCAATTCCTTGAGCTTCGCCGCTAGCCGCTTGGTGTCCTGGCACCAGTCGAGTTCCGAATCCACCAGGAATCCTTCCGGCTTCCCGCCTGCGATGACGTTGAAGTAAGCCAGATAATTCGGATGCGCCGCTAGCGACGTCACCGCCACCAGCGCGAGTGTCACCATCACCACGGCTTGCGCTAACGCACGACGCTTCGGAAGATTCCCCAGCCAAACACTAGCGCACCCACCCGCGATCCCCAGCGCAACGAATACCGGCAGCACGTGCCGGCTTCCGATTCGGATCTGCGAAAAGAACGACGAGAAAATCAGGATCCCCAGCACCACGCTCGGCGCAATCCAGCCCCGGGTTCCGAATTGTTTGCGCGAAAACAACAGTCCCAACCCGAGAATCCCCAGCGCCAAAATCGGCAGCGGAGTTTTCACTGCGATTCCCACCAGATAGAACTGCGGCCAGCCTGTGTTGTTCACCGCCCCCAGTAAGTAGGTCAAATGGCCGGTAGTATTGTGTTTCTTCACTTCATCGATGCCCGAGAAAAGTTCAGGCGCCGGAACTCGAAACGAAAAGTCGGCGGTTTTTCCGAACGAAAACATGTATCCGGCCCAGATCACAACTGCGGCGATCGCGCCCGCCGCCAGTGCCTGCGGTAAACGCTGCCACACCATCCGGGGAAGTTCCTTAATTCGCTGGCGCTCCATCACCAACCAAACCACCAGCGCCACCGCCGCGACGGACGGAAAGAATGCGAGCGTGGAGAATTTTGAGAGCACCGCCAATCCCGTGGCTGCTCCGAACGCCGCCGCCCGCCACCACACCGGATCTTCCATCCAACGCCAGCCGCTGTAGATTGCCAGCAGCAGCATCGCGGTAAGTCCCATGTCAGTGGTCGCCAGCCCCCCGTGCGCCAAAATCGTTGGCGTCATGCTCACCAGGAACACGGCCAGCACCGCCGCGGATGCGCTGCCTGAAATCCAGCGCGTACACGAAAAGGCGATCCAGCAGGTGATCCAGAAAAAAGGAAGAATGCCCAACCGCGCCAGCGACAGATTGAAATCCTCCGTACCACGCATAAACAGGATCGCTAAACCGTCGTCCCACATGCCTTTCTTGTTCCAGCCGTGCGCGCCGAACAGCTTGGGCAGCACCGCGGTCATCACGCGCGTCAATGGCGGATGCTGCGGCTCATACGTGTAGGTATGTTTCTCGATCCACTCCATGCCGCAAGCGATGTGCGCCGGTTCGTCGAACGTGTGGCTGAAGACTGTATAAGTGGAAACGATCCGGATGGTAGCGAGCGCGACCAGTCCGATCGCCAACCAAACGGCCCGCCGCGCCAGAAACGACTCAAATCGCGTCCAGTATCCGGGGCTGGCGGGTTTCTGCCTGGCGTCCTCCACGGCGACGGCCGCTCGAGATCCTGCGGCGGCCTTGGCGCGTTTTTTCATAAGACTCAGGATGACGTACCCATCACTGGTTCGCAACCCATGGGTGAATTTGAGCATGTGGGGCAGGTTGATAACCTGCGCGCCGATTGCGAATCGGCGCAAACTTCGCGGGTTAACAACTCGCTGCAGGTTACCCAACCTGCACAACAGCCAAATCCTGCTATTCGGGGGGTCTGGTACAATAATTCAAGATGTTTTTTTTCTATCCGCCCTCGCGGATGAAGGTCGTCAGCCCCGCCCGTAGCTGCTCGCCTGGAACGCCAGCCTGCCCTGCTGTTCCGCAATGCATTTAAGCCCCATTTTTGAATGAAACTCAGCGTTCAGATCACCCGAGGCATCGAATCCCTATTTGGAACCCGCGACGAGAATATCCGGGTCCTCGAAAAAGGACTCAACGTCACCACCAGCCTCCGGAACGATTCGCTTGAGATCGAAGGCGAGGAACCGAACGTCATCCGAGCAGCCAGCATTCTTGAGGATTACGTCGCGCTGGTCAAGGAAGGCCAAAGCTTCGCCAATGGCGACCTGAACAGCTATCTGCGCGTGGTCACCGAAGATGCGGAAGTGACTTTGCGCAGCCTGGTGCACAGCGGACGGCAGCGGAATTTCGGAAAGAAAACCCTGGCGCCCAAAACCGTGAATCAGCGGCGCTATGTGGAAGCCATTGAGCGGCACGATCTGGTTTTCGGCGTGGGTCCCGCGGGCACCGGCAAAACTTATCTCGCGGTGGCTATGGCGGTTTCGGCTCTTCTGAACAAACGCGTGAGCCGGATCGTGCTGACGCGTCCGGCGGTGGAAGCCGGCGAACGGCTGGGTTTCCTGCCGGGCAATCTGCAGGAAAAAGTGGATCCCTATCTCCGCCCCTTGTACGACGCGTTGTACGACATGCTCGAGGGCGAGAAAGTGGAGAAGCTGCTGGAGCGTTCCGTGATTGAAGTGGCGCCCATCGCGTTCATGCGCGGCCGCACCTTGAACGACAGCTTCATCATCCTGGATGAAGCCCAGAACAGCACCGCCGAGCAGATGAAAATGGTGCTCACGCGCCAGGGATTCAACTCCAAGATGGTGGTTACCGGCGATCTCACGCAGATCGACTTGCCGTCCGGCAAGCGCAGCGGCCTGATTGACGCTGTAGAGGTTTTGCGCGGCGTAGAAGGCATGAGTTTTGTGTATTTCGACGAGCGCGACGTCGTTCGTCATCCCCTGGTGCAACGAATTGTGAAGGCCTACGAGCGATATCAGGATCTCACCGGCGCCGGCCGGCAACTCGCGCTTCGGCTATCGGAACCGCCCGCCGAAGCGGTTACTGCAGCCCCTGAACCTTCTGCCCTGGTGCAGGGTCCCGAAATTCCGCTGAACTGAGTTCGCCATGTCATCCCAGCAGAGCGCTCTGCTTTTCCAGGTAGCCACACCCGGCGTGTCTCGCCGGGGCCTGCGTGCGTTCCTGAAGCGCTTGGAGCAGGAAGTGGGCCAGGGACGCGCGTTCTGTTGCTTAATCGCATCGGACGCGGAACTTCAGCGATTGAACCGCGATTTCCGCGGCAGGAATTATCCCACCGATGTGCTCTCATTTCCTTCAGAAAAGCACCCGCTCCCTGACGGTCGGGGTTCGGTAACACCCTCATTCCGAGCCGCGAGCGTAAGCGACCGGTACCTTGCAACTTGCGGAGAAATTGCTATTTCCTTTGATGCAGCGCGACGCCAGGCATCCGAGTACGGCCACTCCGTCGAACAAGAAATCAAAATCCTGATGCTCCACGGCCTGCTGCACCTGCTCGGCATGGATCACGAGACAGACCGTGGCCATATGTTGAGCGCCGAACGGAAATGGCGCATCCGCCTGGGCCTGCCCGCCGGACTCATCGAGAGGGTCGGCGCATGATCGGCTTTGCTCTGGCGGCGATTCTTCTGGTGGCGGCGGTGCTCTGCGTTCTCACCGTGTTTCAAACCATGTACACGGATTCGCTGCGGCTGCGCGGACCGGATCTCCCGGCGCTCGACTTCTTCAAGGAAACGCTCGAAGACCGCATCGGCCTGGAGACCCGCCACGGCGTGCTGGTGATCTCGATGATCAAGCACACGCTGCTGCTGCTGTTGGGCATCCTGTGCATCGCCGCCGCGTGGGGCGCGCCTGTCGGCTGGGAGCTGCTGCTCGAAGCCTCTCTCTTCGGCTGGCTCACCATGCTGCTTTCCACCTATGTTCTTGCGCCGCTGCTCTATCGCAAGACCAGCGGCCATTGGCTATTGCCGCTCGCTCCGGTACTAAAGACATGCGCGCTGCTGGTGCGTCCCCTCACAGCGATCCTCGGATTCTTCCAATCCCTGGTGGAACTCGCCGAGCCCGAAAAAGTTCAGGTGGAAGCTCCCGGACCGGCCAACGACATCGACGCTCTGATCTCGGCCGGCGAGGAAGAAGGAATCATTGAGGCGCAGGATCGCAGGCTCATCGAAAGCGTTGTGGCGTTCGGCGATAAAACCGTTCGCGAAATCATGACGCCGCGGCCTAAAATCGTCGCCATCGAAGCGGACCGATCGCTCGAAGATTTGCGCGAGTTGGTGATTCACGAGCAGTATTCCCGGCTTCCGGTCTACGAGCAGTCCATCGACAACATCACCGGCTTTGTGCATGTGCGCGATGTGTTTGAGCTGGATCCGGCGGAACGCCGCGGACGCCTGGTGCTGGAATTGGTCCGGCCCATTCGCTTTGTTCCGGAAACCAAGCCGGTCAACACTCTCTTGCGCGAAATGCAGACGGATGGCGCGCACATGGCTATCGTGATCGATGAGTACGGCAATACAGCAGGGCTTGCCACCATGGAGGATATGGTGGAAGAAATCGTGGGCGAGATCCACGATGAGCATGAGCCGGAGCGTGACGTCCAAAAAGAAACCGAAGGAAGCTTCGTGGTATCCGGCAGCCTGGATCTAGACCGGTTGAATGAACTGCTCGGCTTCCGTCCGCGCGAAGAGACGGAGTCCACCACTATCGGAGGGCTGGTGACCGAGTGGCTGGGCCGTGTGCCGCGCGTGGGAGAAACGCTGGAGCGCGAGGGGATTCGCATCGATGTGCTGGCCGGCGACGAATTGAAAGTGGAGCGCGTGCGCGTCTCCAAAGCCGAGCCCGAAACCGTTTCTCAGGGCCAGGCATGATGCCGGAATCATCGGGATTCCGCTCCGGTTTTGTCTCCATCCTGGGACGGCCCAACGCCGGCAAATCCACGTTATTGAACGCGCTGGTGGGCGGCAAGCTCGCCATTGTTTCAGAAAAACCCCAGACCACGCGGACCGCGATAGAAGGCGTCGTCAATGTGGACGGCGCGCAAATCGTCTTTCTCGACACGCCCGGCATTCACGTCTCCGGCTCGCTTCTGAACCGGCGCATGATGGACACGGTCCGGACGTCACTCGCGGATCGCGATCTGCTGCTCTACCTTGCCGATTGCACTGCGCGCTTCGGCCAGGAGGATCTCGAGGCGCTCGAAGTTGTTCGCGATCTCTCCACGCCGGCCTTCCTGCTGCTCACCAAGGTGGACAAGCTGGCCGACAAACGAATGCTGCTCCCGCGCATCGAACAAATTAAAGCCGTGCGCGAGTTCCAGGAATATATTCCGATCTCCGCCGTCTCGGGCGAAGGATTGGACCGGCTGCGTCAAGCGATTGTCCAAAGCCTTCCCGAAGGCCCCGCTTATTTTCCGCCCGATTATCTCACCGATCAGCCGGAGCGGTTCCTCGCGGCCGAACTGATTCGCGAGAGAATTCTGCGCGAGACTCGACAAGAAGTTCCTCACTCCGTGGCCGTCGTCGTGGATGAATGGAAGGATACGCCCAAGCTGCTCCGAATTACCGCCACGATTTACGTGGAGCGCGATGGCCAGAAAGCCATCGTCATCGGCGCCAAAGGCGCGAACTTGAAGAAAATCGGAACGCTCGCTCGCTATGAAATGGAAAAAATGTTCTCGCGCAAAATCTTCCTTGAGCTCTTTGTCAAAGTCCGTAAAGATTGGCGTGAGAGCCCGGAATTTCTAAATGCCATTGACTGGCGTGCCATGCGGGGGCGAGAATCAGAGTGACTATGCGACTTCTATCGTTCGCAGTTGTGCTCGCTCTGCTCGTGACGCCTTTGGTCGCGCAAAAAGCCCCAGCCACCGACGACGAGATCACCGATCAGGTTCTCGTGAAGCTCGCCAGCGACGCGGACTTGGGTGGTGTAAAGTTCGACGTCACCGTCCATCATGGCGCCGTTACCTTAAAGGGCAAGGTTCGGACTGAAAAGCAAAAGACCAAAGCCGAGAAAGTGACCAAGAAGGTAAAGGGTGTAACCAGCGTGGTCAATGAGCTGGTGATCAGCCCGCTCGATTGACAACCACCGGTCGCTCACGCTCGCGGCTCGGAACGGAGGGCGTTACCGAGCCGCGACCGTAAGGGAGTCGGTGCATTTCCAATGGTTTACAGTTCTTGACACATCCCCAGTAACCCTCGTAACTTCTTCAGCGCCCTGTAAATTAGTGAAACTTTGGGTGATCTTTCTGTCTTTGGCGCTGCTCGGGGCGCAAACTCCGCCGGCTCTGAAATCCGTCGTTGGCGAAGTCACTTCACTCGACGCTGCCGCCAAGCAGATCAAAGTGAAAGCGGACGATGGCGTCGCCTACACCATTGAGCTGGGGGACAGCACCAACTATCTCCACATCCCGCCTGGCGAAAAGGATCTGAAGAAAGCCACCAAGATCGCTCTCTCGGATGTCGTGGTGGGAGACCGGCTGCTGGCGCGTGGACCCTTCACGGACGAGACAAAATCCATCGCCGCCAGAACCGTGGTCGTCATGACCAAGGCGGATGTGGCGAAGAAGCAAGAACAGGATCGCGCCGAATGGCAGAAGCGAGGCATCGCCGGAACCGTGACGGCAGTGAACGCGGATGCCAAAGAGATCACCGTCAAAACCCACGGACGTGATGCCAGTGACATAGTGGTTGAGACATCGTCTGCCGGATTCCGGCGCTACGCTCCCGATTCGGTTCGTTTCAGCGACGCCAAACCCAGTTCGTTCACAGAATTGCACATTGGCGATAGCATTCGGGCGCTTGGAACCAAGAACGAAGACGGCACCCGCTACAAAGCCGAAGAACTCATTTCCGGTTCGTTCGAAACCATTGCCGCGACCGTTGTCTCGGTAAACGCGGCAACTGGTGACGTGGTAGTGACTGATCTTAAGACTAAGAAGCCTGTCACCATCCACACCAATTCGAACACGATGTTGCGAAAGATTGACGAGCGCATTGCAACGTTCCTCGCGCGCCGCATGCGTCCGGATGCTGCCGCGGGCGGAGCTCCTGGTGCGGGAGGCGGTTACCCAGGGGGCCCCGGTGGTGCAGGAGCCGGGGCCGGAGCAGCAAGCTCGCGTCCGCCGCAAGCCCAATCCGCGGTGCCCGGCGGTACCGGGGCGTCCGATGGCTCAGGCCGTCCGCCATTCGTGGGAGGCGGTGCGGGAGCCGGAGCTGGTGCCGCAGGCGGATACGGGGCTGGAGCGGGAGCCGCGCGGGGCGGCGATCTCCAGCAATTGCTTGAGCGCTCGCCTCAATTGGCTTTGGCGGATCTCAAGAAGGGCGACGCGCTGATCATTTCAAGCTCGAAAAGCGCGGACGGCTCTTCCATGACTGCATTTTCTTTAGTGGCTGGTGTAGAGCCATTTCTCGCAGCAGCTCCCAGAACGGCCGGCCAAGTGGATCTGGGTTCGTGGAGCATCGGTGCGGGCATGCCGGAGCAATAAACGCGGCATGCAACTTTAAGAATCATAGGAATCGAATGTCGAAAAAACTGATCGCACTACTGCTGCCTCTTACGCTTTCATTGGCGCTCCATGCCCAGCAGCTCGGAATCCTAAAAGGCACCGTGATGGATGAATCCGGCGCCCTGGTTCCCGGCGCCAAGATTACCGTTTCAAACGCCGCGGGGCCGGTGAAGTCCGCCATCGCCGGCGACACTGGCGCGTATTCCATTGCCGGCATCGCGCCTGGAAAATACACCGTCCAGGTCACCTCTCCCGGATTAGTCCAGTTCCAACCCGCCACCGTGGACATCGCGGCCGGAGGAACGGCCTCATTGGATATCAAGCTGCGCGTCGCGCTCGAGAACCAGGAAGTCACCGTTCAGGAAAACGTCGGACCAACCGTCAGTACGGATCCATCGCAAAACGCCGGAGCACTGGTGCTGCGCGGCGCCGACCTGGACGCACTCTCTGACGATCCCGACGATCTGCAGTCCGATCTCGAAGCCCTGGCTGGTCCATCCGCCGGACCGAGCGGCGGCCAGATTTACATCGACGGATTCACCGGTGGTACGCTGCCGTCCAAGGATTCCATCCGTGAGATCCGCATCAACCAGAACCCGTTCTCGCCGGAGTTCGACAAACTGGGCTACGGCCGCATCGAAATCCTCACCAAGCCCGGCTCGGATAAATTCCACGGCAACGTGAATTTCAATTTTGGCGACGATGCCTTGAACTCCCGCAATCCGTACGCTGCCGAAAAAGCGCCGCTGCTGCTAAAGGACTTCCAAGGGACCTTGAGCGGTCCTATCAACAAGAAGGCATCTTTCTTCCTGGATATATCCGATCGCGATATCAATAGCGGGACCGTAATCAACGCCGTCGTGGCGGGCGACACTCCGGAGGGCACGCCCTTCAATCAAGTGTTTAAAGCGCCTCAGAACCGATTGCGCGTCAGCCCCCGCGTGGATTATCAGCTTAGCCAGAACAATACTCTAACCGTTCGTTACGGCTTCACCCGAAACGATGCCGACGATCAAGGCATCGGAACTTTGAACCTGGTTTCGCGGGGTTTTCAAAACCTGGATACCGACCACACTTTGCAGATTGTCGAGACCGCCGTTCTGAATAGTAAAATCATCAACGAAACCCGGCTCCAGTTTTATCACGTTAATAGCGCCGAGACCGCGAACAGCTTGCTGCCCGGACTGAACGTCGCGGGCTCTTTTCTGGGGGGCGGCGCGCAGATCGGGCGCACCATCGATACCGAAAATCACTACGAACTGCAAAACTACACCTCCATCGCCAGCGGCGCGCACAGTTGGAAGTTTGGCGTGCGAGTGCGCGCGGTCACCATCAACAATCTCTCCCCGAGCAACTTCGGCGGCGCATACCTTTTCACGGGTGGCTATGGGCCTTTAACGGCGGGAGACAACTGCGAAACATCCGACCCGGGTAGCAACTGTGTGGACCTCACCTCCATCCAGCGTTATCAAAACACTTTGGCCGGATTGCCTGGAGGAGTGCCCTCTCAGTTAACCATTAGCACCGGAACGCCGCTGGTAAACGTCAACCAAGTGGACGTAGGAGGGTTCGTGGGTGACGATTGGCGAGTGAAGCCCAACCTCACTCTCAGCCTGGGCTTGCGCTACGAAACGCAAACCAATATTCACGATTACCACGATTGGGCGCCGCGCTTCGGATTCGCCTGGGCGCCGGGACAGAGCAAAAACAATCCGCGTCCCAAAACCGTTTTGCGCGGTGGTTTCGGGATGTTTTATGACCGCTTCAGCGAACAAAATGTGGAAACCGCGGAGCGATACAACTTTGAAGGCCCTCTGGTGCAGCAGTACACGCTGACGAATCCGGCGTTTTTTTTGCCGAACGCCACGCCGGATCAGTTGCTCGCGGCGGTGAAGGCCGCGTCGGCAACCATCCCGGTGTCACAGACCACCTACGGAATTGCAAAGGATCTGCGTGCGCCATATTCTCTGCAATCCGCCATTACCGTGGAGCGGCAGTTACCCAAGAACACCACCATTTCAGAATCCTTTTTGCACACCCGCGGCCAGCATGAACTGCGGGAGCAGGATATCAACGCCCCTCTGCTTCCAACCTACAATGGCAAACCCGGTCCCATACTACTGATGGAATCCAACGGGATTTTCAACCAGAACCAGTTGATCACCAACGTCCGCACCCAGCCCACCAGCAAAATCTCGCTGAACGGGTTTTACATGTACGGGCACGCGAACAGTAACACGGACGGAGTTGGCACCCTGGCCGCAAACCCATACAGCATGGCCGGCGAATATGGCGCCTCGTCCTTGGATGTGCATCACCGCGCTTTCCTCGGCGGCTCCATTACCACCAAGTGGGACTTCCGCCTGTCTCCGTTCGTGGTGATTAATTCTGGAGCGCCCTTTAACATCACCACCGGCACGGACCCGTATGACACCACGCTTTATACCGCGCGGCCCGGCCTTGTCACTGATCCTAGCCTCGTTCCGGCGGGAACCACGCTCATCCCGACCGTCTATGGGTTATTGGATCCCAACCCCAAGCCGAACGCTCCCGGCGAGGTCGTTCTGCCCAGGAATTTCGGCCGCAGCCCCGGATCTGTTACCGTCAACCTGCGCTTGGCCAAAACTTTCGGATTCGGCCCGTCGCGCGAAAGCTCATTCAACAGCCAACAGGGCGGCGGCCCAGGCGGTCCGGGAGGTGGTGGTGCTCGCGGCGGCGGCGGACACGGCGGCCCTCCAGGCGGCGGCATGATGGGCGGCCCCATGGGCGGAATGTTCGGCAACCCCAGTACCGGAAAGCGCTACAACTTGACCTTCTCGGTGAATGCCCGCAATCTTTTGAATCACGTGAACCCCGGCCCCATCAACGGTGTTCTGGGGACGCCGCTCTTTGGTGAATCCAATTCCTTAGGGGGCGGCTTCGGGGCCTTCTCCCAGAACGGCAACAACCGCCGCCTCGAGTTGCAGGCAAGATTTCAGTTTTAGGTTGTAGGCAGTGGGTCGTAGGCCGTGGGAAAATCATGTCTTTCCCACCACCTACACCCTACAACCCACAACCCTGTTAAGATGGATCGAACCATGCCGATTAGCAAGGATTTGCTGGACATCCTGGTCTGTCCTTTGTGCAAAGCGACAGTGGAGTTAAAGCCGGATCAGAGTGGTTTGAAGTGCGTTCAATGCAAGCGCGTGTACCCCATTCGCGACGACATTCCAGTGATGCTGATCGACGAAGCGAAAATCGAAGAATAAGCGCACGGCTATCAAAATGAGCACCGTTTTCGAGCGTCTCGCCCCCGGCGCGCGAGTTGCCGTCATCCGGTTGCGCTCCCTGGGTGACTGCGTTCTGACCACTCCTGCGATCTCACTCTTGAAGCAAGCCCGGCCCGACCTGCGGATCGCCGTCGTGGTGGAGGAAGCCTTCGCCCCCATCTTTGCGGGCAATCCCGACATCGAGTGCTTACTTCGCCCGAGCGTCTCTGAAATCTACCGCTTTCGCCCACGTCTTGCTCTCAACCTTCACGGAGGCGCCACCAGCGTTCGGCTCACCTTGGCATCGCGCGCGTCCTTGCGCGCGGGCTTCGCCCATTTCCGTTTCAAGCCGATCTACAACATTCACATTCCACGCGCGCAAGAAATTCTCCATGTGGATCGAAAGGTCCACACCGCGGAGCATCTGGCATCGGCGATATTTTTCCTGAGCGCTGAAAAATCAAAAGCACCGGGCGCTTACGCTCGCGGCTCGGAAAGAGAGTGCTACCGAACCGCGACCGTGAGGGAGTCGGTGCCGTTCGGCCCCATCCCGCGGGCGAGGCTGTTCGCGAACAAGCAAACCCGCCCGCGTCCCTACGCGGTGCTGCACCCCATGGCATCCGCGCCGGATAAAATCTGGCCCCACTCCAATTTCCTTGCGTTAGCCGATCATATAGATCGTTCGCTCGGACTCGAACCAATCTTTATCTCAGGTCCCAACGAAAGCCTAGAAGCCTTCCATCGCTACACCCGCTTCGAAGCCGCGTCACTGGAAGAAATAAAATCTTTGCTCGCCAGCGCTTCTCTCTTCGTCGGTAATGATAGTGGACCCGCCCACATGGCCGCAGCTTTCGGACTCCCCGTCATCGTGCTATTCGGATCATCGGACCCGGAGATCTGGCGCCCGTGGCAAACCGAATCCCAGGTTCTAACGGCGGAAGCCGGCATTCAATCCATCGGGGTAGCAGAAGCGACGCAAGCGATCGAGACGGTGCTGGTCCCACAACCCACCACCCACCGCCCACAACCCCAATGACGCGCCTTCTTCGTTTCGTCCGTCCCTATCTCGCGCCGCTGCTGCTCTCGGTGGTCCTGATGGCGGCGGTGGGTGCCGCGCAGGGAATGATGGCCCTGCTCATCGGTCCCATCTTCGATCGCGTTCTCAAACCCGAGACGCCCGATTCTTCCGTCCTCCTGTTCACCGTCCCGCTTTTCAACCACAAAGTTTATCTGCAGCAATTCGTTCCCGCTTCCATCCACAACGTTTGGACTATGGTGGCTATCGCCATCCTCGGCGTCTTTCTCGTCAAAGGCCTGTGCGATTACTTCGGCAATTATTTTGTGAACTACGTCGGATTCTCCGCCGTCACCGACCTTCGTCAAAAAGTGTTCGACCGTGTGTTGCGACAGGACGCGCACTTCTTCGAATCCAACTCCACGGGCCGCGTGATGTCGTCCATCATGAACGACCTGGAGAAGATCCAGGTGGCCACTTCGCACATGCTGGCGGATTGGCTGCGCCAATCCTTCTCGGTGATTTTCCTCTTGTGCGTGGTGCTGCAAAAGGATTGGAAGCTCGCCATCGCCAGCCTCACCGTATTGCCCTTCGTGTTGGTTCCGACTTTACGCATCGGCCGCCGGATTCGTAGAACGACCAGACGCGCCCAGGACGATGCGGGCGAGCTAAATCAAATTCTGCAGGAAACCATCAGCGGCCACCAAGTGGTAAAGTCATTCGGCACCGAAGACCTGGAGTCCAATCGATTTCTCGTTGCGGCCAACCGCTTAAAAGCCACGCAACCTCCGCTACGTGGCGCTGCAGGCGCTGTCCTCTCCGTTGATCGAATTCTTCGCCGCCATCACCATCGTGATTTTGCTGACCTACGCGCGCATCCAGATCAAGAATCATTCGCTCACGCCCGGAGAATTCACCAGCTTCGTGATCGCGTTGCTGATGCTGTACGAGCCCGTCAAGCGGCTCACCGGAATTCACAACATCTTCCAGCAGGCATTGGGAGCGTCTCAAAAAGTTTTCGAGTATCTGGATCGCGATCAGCAGATCGTCGAAAAGCCCGGCGCTGCGAAACTGACGAAATTCCAGCACGACATCCAGCTCGACGACATCAGCTTCAAATATTCCAACGCGCCCAATGGATTCCAGTTGCGCGGCGTCAAGCTGGAAGTCCGCGCCGGCGAAGTTGTGGCGCTGGTAGGCCCGAGCGGAGCTGGAAAAACCACGCTCGCGAACCTTGTCCCGCGTTTTTATGACGTCACGGAAGGCGCCGTCCGGATCGACGGAAAAGACATCCGCGATCTGCAGCTGGCATCGCTGCGCGACAAGATCGGCATGGTGGCGCAGGAGACGTTTCTCTTCAACGATACTGTGTCAAACAATATCCGCTACGGCAAGCCCAAAGCCAAGGATGACGAAATTCGAGACGCTGCGCGCAACGCCATGGCGGAAGAGTTTATTGAGCGAATGTCCGCAGGGCTACGATACCATGATCGGCGAGCGCGGCGTAAAATTGAGTGGCGGCCAGCGGCAGCGCCTGGCCATCGCACGCGCTTTGCTTAAGAACGCCCCAATTCTGATCCTGGATGAAGCCACTTCGCACCTGGATAGCGAATCGGAGATCCTGGTGCAGCGCGCGCTCCAAACACTAATGAGCAATCGAACGGTAATCGTGATCGCGCACCGCCTGTCCACCATCCGGCGCGCCGACAAGATCGTGGTCCTGGATCAAGGACGCATCTCCGAATTCGGAACGCATGAAGAGCTGGTCAACCACGGCGGCATCTATCAGCGGCTGCACGAGCTGCAGTACCTGGAACCGGATCCGCTTGTGAATCCATGAGCGCGCCCATCCGCAGCATGACCGGCTTCGCCCGTGTCCAACGCACCACCCCGCACGGTGAAATCGCGGTCACTCTCAAGAGTGTCAATCACAAAGGATTGGATCCGCATTTTCATCTGGAAGCGGATCTGGATGCCTTCGAAAGCTCCCTGCGCGCCACGCTCAAGAAAGCGGTCCTGCGCGGGCACGTGGATGTCCGATGTTCCGTTTTGCATCCGGGGGAGTCGGTGGCGGGAGGATTAAACACCCCGCTGATGCAGGCGTGTCTCGCGGCCTTCCACAAGATCGCGCAGGAAGAAGGCATCGAGAATGCCAAACCCGATTTGAACCAGCTCATCCGGCTTCCCGGGATGTTCGGCGCAGCTGTCGAAACAGCGCCGGATCCGAATGTCGAAAAGCCTCTTCTGGCGGTTTTCGAAGAAGCCCTGGAGACGCTCAACCAGTTCCGCTCGCGCGAAGGCGCGGAGCTGGCCGCGCTCATCCGGGATTACAACCGGACCATCGCCGCAGGCGCCGCCGAGATGGCCGAAATCCGATCGCGCGCGACACCGGCCTTTCAGGCTCGGTTGGCCGAACGTTTGGCAGAGTTACTTGCTAACTTAGCGCTCGATCCGCAACGGCTCGCCCAGGAAGCAGCGATTCTCGCCGACCGCAGCGACATCGGCGAGGAGATCTCCCGCCTCCAAATTCACTCCCGCCAGTTGGATGAGATTCTGGAAGCCGGCGGCGAGGTAGGCAAAAAGCTGGATTTTCTGCTGCAGGAAATGAATCGAGAAACCAATACGGTGCTGTCCAAGACAAGTGGGATTGGTGAATTGGGCTTGCGGATTACGGATTTGGCGCTAGCGGCGAAGGCGGCGATTGAGAAGGTCCGGGAACAGGCATTGAATCTGGAATGATCTCGGTATTCATTATTTCAGCGCCGTCGGGGTCTGGCAAGTCTACGCTGGTCCACCGGCTGATGCAGACGCTACCGGAGCTAACCTTCTCAATCTCTTACACTACCCGCCAGCCCCGCCAGGTGGAAACCAACGGGGTGGACTATATCTTCATCACCCGCGCCGAGTTCGAAGAACGTCTGGAAAAGGGCGAATTCCTGGAACATGCCGAGGTTTTTGGCAATTATTACGGTACCCACCTCAGTACTTTCGAACAGGCCGCCCACCAGGGCCGCGACTTGGTACTCGACATAGACGTACAGGGTGCGAGACAATTGAAGGTAGCGATTCCGGAAGCGATCAGTATCTTTGTGCTTCCACCGTCCCGGGAGGTTCTCGAGCAACGGCTCCGAGCCCGGTCGCAGGATAGTGAGGAAACCATCCAGCGGCGCTTGAAAGGTGCGGCGGAGGAAGTTCGGAACTATACGCAGTACGACTACGTGCTGATCAACCGTGAAATCGATGAGGCTGCGGCGCGCTTGGTATCCATTGTGAAGGCTGAGCGGCTGCGCAAGGCCCGGATGGAAGAGGAAGTCGAGCCCATCCTTGAAAGTTTTGGTTTTTGAAAGAGAATTGAGGTAAAGATAGATGGCTGAGAGATTGAGAAACAACGCGATGTACGCGATTCCGGATGATTGCGAGCAGAGCACGTACCGGTTCATCATCGTGGCCGCCAAGCGCGCGCGGCAGTTGCAGAATGGCGCTCGTCCGTTCCTCCCAACCACATCCAAAAAGCCCACCGTCACATCCATGGAGGAAGTCCGGCGAGGCCTGGTGAAGTACACGGATACGGTGAAGGGGCAACCCCAGGAATTCGCCCCAACCGAGTAAGTTACCGAGCCGCGACCGTGAGGGAGCCGGTGCCTTTTCTGATTTGCCATGAGGCCTAACTCATGAATATCGTCCTGGGCGTGGGCGGCGGCATTGCTGCCTATAAATCCGCGGAACTAGCCCGAGCCCTAATGGAACGCGGCCTGCGCGTTCAAGTCGTTCTCACCGACGCGGCCCAACGCTTCATCACCCCTCTCACTTTCGCCGCCCTGACCGGTCGCAAAGTCATCACCAATCTCTTCGCCACCGAAAGCTCGGAAGAAACGCTCTCCAGCGCAATCGAACACATTGCAGTAGCGCAAGACAACGACGTTATGGTGATTGCGCCCGCCACCGCCGATCTTCTCGCCAGTCTCGCGCACGGCCACGCCGATGATTTTTTAACCACCACTTACCTCGCCTTCACTGGACCGGTGGTGTTGGCGCCAGCCATGAACAGCAACATGTGGGCGCACCCGGCCACGCGGGAAAATGTCGAAATCTTGCGCAAGCGCGGCCATCGCATCGTCGAGCCGGAAGAAGGAATTCTCGCGTGCGGGATGACCGGTCCCGGCCGGCTGGCCGAGCCCGATCGTATCGCGGATGTAGTCGCAACTCTCGGCATCACTTCGAAAGATCTCGAAGGTGAGACCGTTCTTATTACAGCCGGACCTACGCAGGAGCCGCTCGATCCGGTGCGATTCATCTCCAACCGATCCAGCGGAAAAATGGGTTACGCTCTGGCCGAAGCCGCCGCTCAGCGTGGCGCTCATGTGATTCTGGTTTCCGGACCCGTGCAGCTTCCCGCACCCTCCGGCGTCACGCTGATTCGCGTCCGCACCGCAGTTGAAATGCGCAACGCGGTCTTCGAGCATCTGACGGAATCCACCATCATCGTAAAATCCGCAGCCGTCGCCGATTATCACCTGTCGCGCGTTCCACAGCACAAAGTGAAAAAGACCGCCATGCGGATGTCGCTGGAGTTGGATCCGACCCCCGATATTCTCGCCGAGCTCGGCCAGAAAAAGGAGGATCGCCTGCTAATCGGATTCGCGGCCGAAACCGAAAATCTCACTCAAAGCGCTCGAGGCAAACTGGAATCCAAGAACTGCGACATGGTGGTAGCGAATCTGGTGGGCCACGATGGCACTGGTTTTGAATCCGATGAAAACGAAGCGGTCCTGGTGCTAAGCACCGGCGAAACCATCGATCTGCCGCGAGCCCCCAAACGCGAAATGGCGGACCGCATCTTCGACCAGGTAACGAAACTACGCCTGGCCCTCCACGCGGCCCAATGACGAAGGACGAAGTCCGCAATCGCCTGCTCTTCTACCAAGACCTGGGCGTAAAGACTCTTTACCGCCGCGAGGCATCCGGGCCATCAGCCACCAGCAACCAGAAACCAGAAACCATCAACCCACAACCAGTCGCCGCATCCCGAGCCCCCAGCCCCCAGCCCCGCTCGGCCGCGGCCGCGGCCGAGCTAGTACTTCCCCTCGCTCCGGCTCATGACAATTTACTAAAAATAAGCGAAGATATTGGAGACTGCAAACGGTGTCGCTTGCATGAGGGCAGGAATCGGATCGTGTTTGGTTCCGGCAATGAACAGGCGAAACTGGTGTTTGTAGGTGAAGGCCCAGGGGCCGACGAGGACGCGCAGGGATTGCCGTTCGTCGGCCGGGCCGGACAACTCCTCACGCAAATGATTGAAGGGACGGCCCAAAAAGAGGGCATCCCGCTTAAGCGCCCGGATGTCTACATCTGTAATGTAGTCAAGTGCCGGCCTCCGGAAAACCGCACGCCGCAACCGGACGAGATGGAGATCTGCGGGCAGTTCCTATTCCGCCAGCTCCAAGCCATTCGGCCAAAAGCCATCTGCGCGCTGGGTTCCACCGCGGCCAAAGCAATTCTCGGAACCAAAGATGGCGTCACGCGATTGCGCGGAAAATGGCTGCAGTGGCGCGATATTCCATTGATTGTCACTTACCATCCCTCTTATCTTCTAAGGCCCTACAATCAGAACGCCAAGAAAGAAGCTTGGGAAGATCTCAAGAAAGTCCTGCACTTTGTCTACGACTAGGCCTGACAAAGGCCTCTTCATCACGTTCGAGGGCCCCGATGGAAGCGGCAAAAGCACCCAAGCTCGCCTTCTCGCCGAGCGTCTGCGCCGCCAAGGCCACACCGTGCTGGAAACCGTGGAACCAGGTGGAACTCCCATCGGTCAACAGATCCGCCGGATCCTGCTCGATCCCGCCAATCAGGAACTGCGCGCCGTCCCGGAACTGCTGCTGATGTTCGCCGCCCGCGCGCAAAACGTGGAGCAGTCCATTTTGCCCGCGCTCCGCCAGGGCCACATCGTGGTCTCGGACCGCTTTACGGATTCCTCCATCGCCTATCAGGGCGCCGCGCGCGGCCTGGGTTGGGGCACCGTGCTCGAAGTGGATCGCATCGCTTGCCAGGGTCTGGTTCCGGATCTGACGCTCTGCATCGACATCGACACCGAAACCGGATTGGCTCGCGCTCACTCCCGCAATCTCAGCAACGTCCGGCAGGAAGCGCGCATCGACGAGCAAGACGTGGAATTCCACCACAAAGTTCGCGCTGCCTATCACGAACTAGCCCGGCTCGAACCGAACCGTGTGCGCCTCATCGAGGGCAGCGGCACTCCCGAAGAGATCGCAGCCAAAGTGTGGCACGTAGTCAAGAGCGCTACCGAATTATGAAAAAACCAAAATCACCGGTCGCTTACGCTCGCGGCTCGGAATGAGGCACCCCGTTACCGAGCCGCGACCGTAAGGGAGTCGGTGCCTTTTTTTCTTGCACTTTAGGAGAACCGCGACACAATTAGAAACGCCCCGCCCACCGCAATCGCGTCTTCCACCAGCGCCACCGCGATATCCGGAAGCTTGCCCGTCGACACAATCCAATGCCGCGCCTGATACCCTCCGAAAGTTCCAACCAGCGCGCCGGCGCAGCCCGCAATCGAGCTCGCCACAATCGATTGTCCCGCTGCGATGCCGAACGCCGCGCCAGACAATCCGCCTGTGATCAGGCGAAAGATCAAAGGGCCGGGGCTGGTTCGCGCGCCAATCCAGGATTGTTTGTCCAACACCAATTCCACCACCGCGAGGCCGGTTGAAATGTAGACCGCGGTGATTGTTCCGAGAAACGCCAGCCGGGAACCACTCAGATGCAGCCATCCGAGAAACGCCGCCCAGCAAACCGCAGCCGGCGCAGTGAACGATCTCAGACCGGCGACCATTCCAATCGCAAAAGCGAGCCCAAGGATCATGCGTGCTAGTCTAACTCACTATTTTCAACTCATCAATGCGGTTTACATCCAAAATCAAATCGCCTTTCGGATCCACGTTAAATGCAGGCACGAATTTCGCTCCCCACACAAACTCGTCGTGCCTGTAGGAATACTGCGCGTGCACGGTCTGGCTGAACGTGTCGTCGAATCCTTTGATCAAAATCAGGATCTCGGTGCTGGCTTTGGCCAGGTCTTCCGCCGTCTTTCCGAATAGAGGGCTCGCGGAATCGATCGGATGTACGATGGTCCACGTCAGCGGAAAAAAGTAGACATGCCGCCGTTCCAGCGGGAGGTCGACGAAATCCCGTTTGAGCTGGCCCGCCACCATATCCACCGTCATCAGCAGCACCCGTGCATCCAGGTCCATCAGGACGTTGCTCCGCGCGTTGGTGATACGGAATTGCAGGCTGGTGCCGTCCTGGTACGGCGCCACCAGCAGGTGATCGCTGAACAGAATGCGCGCCGACGGCCGCGAAAAGCGCCCGTACAGCAGTCCGGTGGCGATGGCAAACACCATCAGTCCGGTAGCTGCTTCCATGGCAGCCACCAGGTTGGCCGCCACGCCTCGCGGAAAAATATTGCCATATCCAACGGTTGTCAAAGTGTGGATGCTGAAGAAAAAGGCGTTCACAAACGGCGACATCTCCGGTTCTTGGCCCTGCAAATGTTCGATGCCAAGAGCCATGTAAAGACCCGCGAAGACCATATTGATGAACAGAAAGCCGCCGCCCACCGCCGCCAAAAAACGCGGCCACGTGGTGTCGATCAGTTTCAGATAAAGGTTAACGTCGCGCCAGTGCGTCCCCTTGCGGTGTACGTTGAACGTACCGTCCGGATTGATGGCCCGGCGAAGCGCGCCGCTAAATTGTGTAGTTAAGCCTGGATCGAAGGATTCCTGTTTCATAGGCGGGAATGAAACAAGAATAACCCAGCCGGGCATGCCAACGAGAAACGAGGAACGAGAAACGAGAAACGGGTCTTTACAAAACCGACTCGCGCGGCAGGGTCACATCCAGCCGGGTGCCCTTCCCAGGTTCGGATTTAATCGCAATGTTGCCGCACAGTTCACGCACGCGCTCGGTGATTCCCAACAGGCCTAATCCGTAGGATACGCCGCCGTGTTGATCGAAACCAACGCCGTCGTCTTCCACCGTTACCGCCAATTGGCCGTTCGCATCCGTCAAGCTCACTTTGATATTTTTCGCCTGTGCGTGGCGCGCGCAGTTGGTGAGACCTTCCTGCACGATCCGATACAGATAGGTCCGGTGCGGATCCGGCAAGTCTCGCAGATCGCCCGCCACATCCAACTGAATGGGAGTTTTATAGCGCCGCGAGTATTCGCGCGTCTGCCATTCCAGCGCCGGTCCCAAACCCAGCAGATCCAGCATGGCAGGCCGCAGGCCCATGGCGATGTCCCGCGTGGTCTTCAACGTGGTCTCCGCCAATTTTTTGGCTTGCTCCAGATGCGTATCCGCTTCCCCGCTTTGCGTAGCCGGGCGCGACCGTTCTAAATTTCCCAATTCCATGCGCAACGCAGTGAGCAGTTGGCCGATCTCGTCGTGCAGCTCGCGCGAAAGAGCCTTTCTCTCCTGCTCCTGCGACGAAACCAGTTGCTGCGAAAGCTGCCGCAGCCGTTTTTCCGCTTGTTTGGTCGCGTTCTGGTATTCGGCCGATTCCTTCTCGAGCGACGAGATCCGGAAGATGCTCGCACTCGCGATGATCGCTCCCAGACACAGCGCGGTCAGCATGGTCTCCCAAATGTCGTTTTGCAAATTCTCCACTGCGCGGCTCAATTCCCGGCGCCGAGCCTCGAAGTTCTCCTCGTTCAGTTTCCCCAACTCCTCGGTCACGGCGAAGATCCTCTTGCTTTGTGCGGCGAACAGGTCCCGGACTGAAGCTGTCTTGTTCTTCAACGGACTCTCTTGAGATTCGGCCACCGTTGCCGCCCAATAATCCCGCAGCGCGGTTTCCAGCCGCTCCAGTACTTTGCTTTCCTGCTGAGCCCGCAAGCCACGCAGCTTATCCAGATCCACGCCCGTCTTCGAGCGCAAACCCCGCAGTTGGCGCGCATAGTCCTCGCTCGCGGCGTTCGAGTCCAGCAGCCGATCGCGCCGCAGAATATCCGCGCCCGATGTGTCGGCGCGAATTCCTTCCACCAGATTCTCGATGTGGCGATAACTGTCTTCCACCGACAATATCTGTTGGTGGATGCGCCGCGTCTCCTGAATGCTGGCGACCCCTGTCAGCCCCATGATCAGCAGCATGAAACCCAGCCCAAATACCGAAACCGGCCAAATGCTCTGTTGTGCCTGCAGTTTCACCATTTTGCTCCCTCATCCATCGGCAAAATAGTGGTTTTCCCTTAATCCCGTCCATCTTCACCCGAACTTCCACCGGTATCCTTTCGTACCAATCCACATGGGCAGTTTCATCTCCGATCTCCGCCACTCCATCCGTCTGCTGATTAAGACCCCCGGATTCAGCGTGATCGCCATTGCCGCTTTGGCGCTCGGCATCGGCGCGAACACCGCCATATTCTCGGTAGTCAACACGGTGCTGCTCCAGCCCCTGCCGTATCCTGAGCCCGACCGCATTATGCGGATCCAGCGCGTGTACAAATCCGGCGATATCGGACCCTCCACTTCTATTCCGAAGTTCATGGCTTGGAAGAAGAACAACCAGACGTTCGACGCCATGGCCATTTACGATTTCTCGGGACCCGGCCTGAATCTCGGCTCGGGCGATCGCCCGCAGCAGGTCAAAGGCATCCACGTTTCCGACGAATATTTCCGCGTTTTTGGAGTTTCTCCCGCCCTGGGCCGGACCTTCCTTCCGCAAGAGGATCTGCCCGGCGGTCAGAGAGCGGCAGTCATCAGCAGCACACTGTGGCAATCGCGATTCGCAAGCGATCCGAGCCTGGTTGGGAAACCGATCATTCTCGGCGGCGACGCTTACACGGTGGTCGGGATTCTGCCCGCCAGCTTCCGTCCTGACCCGCCCGCCGACGTTTTCATTCCCATGCAAGCGGACCCGAACAGCACCAACCAGGGTCACTATCTACTCTCCGCCGGTCGCCTGAAACCGGGCGCAACCATGCAGGCTGCCAACGCCAACATGAAAGTGGCTGCGGATCGTTATCGCGCCGGCAACAAAACATTCATGGACGCCGACGAAAGTGCCGGCGTCGTTCCGCTGCGCGACGCTCTGGTGGGCGATGTCCGCCTGCCGCTGCTCATTCTGGTATGCGCGGTCAGTTTTGTCTTGTTGATCGCCTGCGCCAATGTCGCGAATCTGTTGCTCGCCCGCGCTGCCGCCCGCCAAAGGGAAATCGCCATTCGTACCGCTGTCGGAGCCAGCCGCGGACGCCTGGTTCGTCAGCTTCTCACCGAAAGCCTCATGCTGGGTCTCATCAGCGGCCTGGCCGGATTTGTTCTGGGTGCCTGGGGCGTTCGCGCGCTTCTGGCGCTAAGCCCTGGAAATCTGCCGCGTATCAACGACGCCCAGCACGCGGCTTCCATCGTGACGGCGCTTGATTGGCGCGTGCTGGCCTTCACCATCGGTGTATCGCTGCTCACTGGCATCCTCTTCGGCCTCTTCCCCGCCGTGCAAATTTCCCGGATGGATGTGAACTCCTCTCTGAAAGAAACCAGCGGCCGCTCCGGAACCGGCCTGCGCCAAAATCGCGTGCGCAGTTTACTGGTGATTAGTGAAATGGCGCTGGCCGTCATCCTTCTTACGTGCGCTGCGTTTATGATCCGCACTTTTCTCGGATTGCGTTCCGCGCAACCCGGCTTCGAAGCCCACAACGTCATCACCATGCAGACTTCGATGACGGGTGGCAAATATGATTCCACGGCCAAGGCCGAGAACATGCTCCGCCAAGTGGTGCAGCGCATCGAAGCGCTCCCCGGAGTGCAATCCGCGGCCGCCACTGTCATGCTGCCCATCGAAGGCGGAATCGATCTTCCCTTCATCATCGATGGCCGTCCGCTGGATAAAAAGAGCCCCTTCCACGGGGATGAACAATGGCGCTTCATTACTTCGCACTATTTCTCGGCATTCCACATCCCGCTGCTGCGCGGACGCGCCTTCGACGATCGCGACACCGGAAAGTCCGAACGGGTGATGATCATCAATCAAGCCTTCGCCAAAAAGTATTGGCCCACCGGCGATCCTCTCGGCAAAACGATGACACTTGGAAAAGGGCTTGGCCCCCAGTTCGAGGAACCCGCGCGCCAAATTGTCGGAATCGTCGGAAATGTCCGTGAGGGTGGATTCAGCGGCGCCGACCAAGCCGTGATGTACGTGCCGGAAGGTCAAATCACAGACGGACTCACCAAGCTGGCAAACAGCGTGATCCCGCTGAGCTGGGCCGTCCGCACCGCCATGGATCCTTCTTCGCTCAGCACCGCGATCCAGCATGAATTCCTGGCGGTAGATGGCCAGTTGCCCGTCTCCAAGGTCCGCACCATGGATCAGGTGATTTCGGAATCCTCGGCCCGGCAGAACTTCAACACTTTGCTGTTGACCATCTTCGCCGGTCTGGCATTGTTGCTGGCAGCCATCGGGATTTATGGACTGATGTCCTACACGGTGGAACAGCGTATGCAGGAATTCGGGATTCGCATGGCATTGGGCGCCGCCACCAGCGACATGCTGGCCATGGTGGTCCGGCAAGGAATGCTGCTGGCCGGCATCGGACTGCTCATTGGCCTGGGCGCGTCCTATGAAATATCCAAGCTGCTCACCAAGGTTCTGGCCGGTATCAAGGTGAACGATCCGGTGGCGTACACCGCCGTAGCCGTCACTCTGATCACAGTCGCACTCTTCGCAACCGTGATCCCAGGCCTGCGCGCGACGAAGGTAGATCCGCTAAACGCGCTCCGCTACGAATAAAAATTGTGGATTCCAAAAATTGCGGGGACATGCCGGGCTAGAATCCGCACTGGCTCAGACTTCAAAGTGAGCAGACGTGTCCCCGCAATTTTTTCTTCGGCCTACTTCGCCGCTTCCGGCTCCGTAGCAGGATGCATAGCCCCGCGATGGCAGGTGTAACAAGTAACATGCGTCTTCCCATCCGGGAACTTCGCGTTGATGTCCTTGGCCAGGGTGATCATGTGGCGCGCGATCTCCTTGGTATGCTTTTCGTCGCTGGCGAAGTCGCCCATCACGTGGCAGAAATCGCACTTCTGTCCCAACGCAGCGGCGAACGCCTTCATGGTTGGAATCAAATTCTCGTCCGCGGGAAGCAACTTCAAATTCTTCGGCGCCGGATGCTGCCCAAACGCAACCACCGCCAGAAGCAATGCTGTGAAGGTTAGTCTCATAGCAAATTATTATGACACGGGTCGGGGTAGTACTTCGACCTAAAGCCTTTCCCACCACCTACTTCCCACCGCCCACGCCGGATTGGGGAACAAAGTTCCGCAATCCGGCGTTATACTTCAAGGAGCCGGACAAACCTATGAGTTTCCTTTCCAAGCAATTCATTGATGTCATTCAGTGGACTGAGCCGGAAGACGGCATTCTGGCCTACCGCTATCCCATGGAGGACATGGAGATCCAGAACGGCGGCAAGCTCACCGTTCGCGAGTCCCAGATGGCCGTCTTCGTCAACGAAGGCAAAATCGCCGACGTCTTTGGCCCGGGACTTTACACGCTGACTACCCAAACTCTCCCAATCCTCACTTACCTGCTGAATTGGGACAAAGCGTTCAAGTCGCCATTCAAGTCCGACGTGTACTATTTCTCCACGCGCGTCGAGACGGATCAGCGCTGGGGCACCGCGACCCCCATCACCATTCGCGATAAAGAATTCGGCGCCGTTCGCATGCGCGGCTACGGCATCTACGCCTACAAAATCGCGGATCCGAAAATCTTCCACCAGAAAATCAGCGGCACGCGCGACATCTATCGCGTTGCGGATCTCGAAGGACAACTGCGCAACACCATCGTCGCGCGCATGACCGACACCTTCGCGCAAAGCACCGTTCCGTTTCTCGACATGGCTGCCAGCCAGCAAGTGCTGGGCGACAAGATCGTCGAAACTCTGAAGCCTTCCTTCGCCGACTTCGGACTGTCGCTCGAAAGTTTCGTTGTGGAAAATATCTCGCTGCCGGACGAGCTGCAAAAGATGCTCGACCAGCGCATCAGCATGAACATGATCGGCGACATGGGCAAATACACGCAGTTCCAGGTAGCGCAATCTTTGCCAATAGCCGCCGCGAATGAAGGCGGCGGGGCCGCCGGAGTGGGCGTTGGATTAGGCGCAGGCCTTGCCATGGGTCAAACAATGATGAATGCGATGCGTCCTGCGGAGCCGGTGGCGGGCGCCCCAGTTGCTCCCGCGGTTCCTGGCGCTGCAACCAAGTTCTGCGTCAATTGCGGCAAGCCGATCCCGAAAACGGCAAAATTCTGTCCTGAGTGCGGCGGCGCCCAATAACCCAAAACGGTAAAAACGGGGACACCATGGGCAAGCGTCCGGTCTGCTTCCGGCCAAGAAAATTCCAATGGTGTCCCCGTTTTTTGTGTTAGCCTTCTAAAAACATGAGCGGTCTAGAATGGATCGTTGAAGCACACGGCTGCAATCCGGCGGCGCTCACCGATCAGCACTCATTGGAAGCGCTTTTCGGCGCGCTCATCGGTGAACTCGACCTGCATCCGCTCGGCAAAACCAGGTGGCATCAGTTTCCCCACACCGGCGGAATCACCGGCGTGAGCCTGCTTTCGGAATCGCACATCGCCTGCCACACGTTTCCCGAATACGCATCGCTCTGCCTGAACATTTTCTGCTGCCGCCCCCGCGCGGGCGCGGATTTCGAATCCTTGCTCAAGCAACACCTGGGCGCGTCGCACGTGGCAGTCCGAAAGGTCGACCGCCCTTACCAATCATGAGTGCCCCGGTTGCGAATTGTCCCAATTGCGGCGCCCCGGTGACGTTCCGCTGGTCCAGCGCCGTCCAAACCACGTGCGAATTCTGCCACTCCATCCTGGTCCGCACCGACGTGGATCTGGAAAAAGTCGGCGAAGTTTCCGACTTGCCTCCGGACGCTTCCCCAATCCAAATCGGAACCGAGGGCATCTACCAAAACAAAGCCTTCGTCGTGATCGGCCGCATCATTTACGAATACGAACAAGGCTACTGGAACGAATGGCACCTGGTTTATAACGACAGCACCAACGGCTGGCTGTCCGACGCGCAACTGGAATACGATCTCTCCTGGCAGACGCAACCGCCCGCGCACATGCCCGCATCGGACGAAATCAAGTGGGGCACTCAATTCCAATCCAACAGTAAAGCGTATGTGGCCACTTCGCTAACCAAAGCTCACTACAAGGGTGTTCAGGGCGAGCTGCCATTTCAATACTGGAACAAGTCCGACTTACTCTTCGCCGACCTACGCAGTCCCACCGGCGACTTCGCCACCATCGACTACAGCGAGGATCCGCCGCTCCTCTTTGAAGGACGCGCCGTCGACTTCGACGATCTGCATTTCAAAAACCTCCGCCTGTTCGAGGGATGGTCCTGATGGCAAGCTCGATTGTCACTCCGCCCGTCGTCAAACCGAAGTCGCTCAATTGCCCAGGCTGCGGAGCCGCAGTAGAGATCCGCGGCTTCGCCCACACGCTCAACGTGGTTTGTCCGAACTGCCTCAGCGTTTTGGATGCCACAAACCCCGAGATCGAAATTCTCCAGAAGTTTCAGCGCAAGGAACGCATCCAACCCAAGATCCCGCTGGGCACGCGCGGCAAGCTCGGCAACATCGCGTACCAAGTGATCGGATTTCAGCGGCGCGAAGTGCAGTCCGACGGCGACTTGTTTTGTTGGGACGAATATTTGCTGTTCAATCCCTACTACGGATTCCGCTACCTCACCGAATACCAGGGCCACTGGAACGTGGTGCGTGTGCTCAGCGCGCTCCCGCATGAGACCCCGTCTATCGGCAAGCCGTCCATTGAATTTCAGGGCCGCCGCTACCGCCATTTCGACAGCCTGCAAGCCCGGACCAACTACATCCTGGGCGAGTTTCCCTGGCAGATCCGCGTCGGCGACGCCGTGGACGATCGCGACTTCATTTCGCCGCCCTACATGCTTTCCGCCGAAACCACGGCGGGAGAGCTCACCTGGTCGTTCGCCGAGTACACGCCCGGCAAACAAATTTGGGCCGCGTTCCAACTTCCCGGATCGCCGCCGGCCACGTCCGGAGTTTTCGCCAATCAGCCATCGCCCTATGAAGGCAAGCCCGGCTCCGCCTGGCGCACCTGGCTTTGGTTGACCGTTGCCTTAGTCGCAATCGCGCTGCTGTTCAGCATCTCCTCGCGCAATCAGGAAGTCTTCGAGAACACCTATCTCTTCACGCCCGGATCGAAAGCCGACGCTTCGTTTGTCACGCCGACATTCGAGCTCACCGGGCGCACTTCGAACGTCGAGATCGCGCTTCACACCGATCTCAACAACAATTGGGCCTATTTCAATTTCGCGCTCATCAACGAAGACACCGGCCAGGATTTCGATTTCGGCCGCGAAGTGAGTTACTACCGCGATAGCGACGGCAGCGAGGGCAGTCCGAAAGATTCGGTGATCGTCCCGCGCGTTCCCGCCGGAAAGTATTATCTTAGGGTCGAGCCTGAAATGGAATCCAGAATGCTTCAATCGATGAGTTACCACCTCACGGTTCGCCGCGACGTGCCCACTCATGTATTCTTCTGGATCGCCGGATTGCTGCTGCTGATCCCCCCGATATTTATTTCAGTCCGCGCCGCCGGCTTCGAAGCCGCGCGCTGGCGCGAGAGTGATTACGCGCCCGTCCCATCCAGCGGCGGCGGCGGAGGAGATGACGACGATTGAAAACCCCACTATTCTTGATCTACGGCATTATGCTGCTCAGCGGTTCCACCTACGCCCATATGCAGGGCTGGAGCCTCACTCGCATCAACCAGCAACGCGTGTCGCCGAAAAGCATTCGCGATAACCCTGGTGCGTACCGCTCCATGTACGGCGGCGGCTATTCTCGATACATCGGAGGTAAATGATCCATGACCGAATTCCATCCCGGCGCTTTGTTGAACGCCATCGTCTACGCCGCTCTCGGCATCCTGATTTTCGCGGCCGCCTTCATCGTCATCGACAAGGTGACACCCTACCATCTCTGGAAAGAGATCGTGGAAGACAAAAACATAGCGCTGGCGATCCTGATCGGCGCCATGTCCATCGGCATGTGCATCATCATCGCTGCGGCAGTGCACTAAAAGGTCGTGGGAGGTGGGTGGTAGGGGGTAGGAAAAGCCTTTCCCACAACCCACCTCCCACGACCCACAACCCATGTCCTTCGCCCTCTTCCTCTCCGTCTTCCTGATCGCCGCCTGCGGACTCATCTATGAGCTCATCGCCGGAACCCTAGCCAGCTACCTGCTAGGCGACAGCGTCTTTCAGTTCTCCACCATCATCGGCTGCTACCTGTTCGCCATGGGTATCGGCAGCTACCTTTCGCGCTTTCTCCGCCGCGGCCTGGTAGCCCGCTTCGTATCCGTCGAGCTGATGGTAGGTCTGGTTGGCGGATTCTCCTCCTCCCTGCTCTTCCTCGCATTCGCCTATACCGAAGCGTTCCGCCTCATCTTGTACATCGTCGTCATCCTCGTGGGAACTTTGGTGGGCCTCGAAATTCCTCTCCTGATGCGGATCCTCAAAGAGCGATTTCAATTCAGCGAACTCGTCTCGCAAGTTCTCACGTTCGATTATTTGGGCGCGCTCGGTGCGTCGCTGCTGTTTCCAATCATCCTGGTGCCGAAACTGGGCCTCGTCCGTTCCGCATTGGTCTTCGGGATCTTGAATGCCGGCGTCGCCCTTTGGTCCACCTTTCTTTTCCGCGAGCAACTCGGCCCGGGCTTAGGACTGCGCGCCGGATGCATTGCGGTGTTAGCCATGCTCGGCGCCGGAACCATTTTCGCGGACCGCATTTCCTCCGCCGCCGACAACAACCTCTACGCCGACGAAGTGATCTTCAGCCGCAACACGCGCTACCAGCGCATCGTTCTCACGCGCTGGAAGGACGATCTGCGCCTGTTCCTCAATTCCCATCTCCAGTTCAGCTCGCGCGACGAATATCGCTATCACGAGGCGTTAGTACATCCGGGGCTCGCGGCCCTCCCCGGCGCGCGGCGCGTGCTGGTGCTGGGCGGTGGCGACGGTCTGGCAGTCCGCGAAATCCTGAAGTATCCGACTGTCGAAAACGTCACGCTGGTGGATCTCGATCCCGAAATGACCACCCTGTTCTCCACGCACGCGGTGTTGTCGGCGTTGAACGGTCACTCACTTACTGCGCCGCGCGTCCACGTCATCAATGCCGACGCTTTCCGTTGGCTGGATGCGAATCCGGATCGCTTCGATTTCATCGTCGCGGATTTTCCCGATCCCACCAGTTACTCGCTCGGCAAGCTCTTCACCACCACCTTCTACCGCCTGGCCGCGAAACACCTCAGCGCCGGCGGACTCCTCGTCGTCCAAAGCACCTCGCCGCTCTTCGCGCGGCAATCCTACTGGTGCATCGTCGAAACGGTGAAGCAGGCCGGACTGCGAACGTATCCTTATCATCTCTACGTGCCGTCCTTCGGCGAATGGGGATTCGTAATCGGCAGCCAAGTCCCCTACGAGTTCCCGCAACAGCTTCCAACCGGTCTTCGCTATCTCGCGAATGTCCGCGAGATGTTCGACTTCCCCAATGACATGAAGCCAGTCGCGGTGGAACCGAATTATCTGAACAATCAGATCCTGGTCCGCTACTACGAGCGCGAATGGAAAGACATCGCACGCTAATGCCCACCCTCCTCAACAATCAGCCGCAGAGGAAGTGGGGCGGACCCCCGGTCCGCGCGGGTCCCCCTGGACCCGCCGTTCCTTCATCGGCGCCCCAGCTCTCGTCGGACTGTCCCGCAAAACCGATCGCCCCCTCACCGGCAGCTTCGTGAACGACGCGTTTCCAACCGGCCATCGCCTGCGGGACCACGCCGTCTTCCAAAAACCCACCCGACAGCAGCGCGTCCCAATCGTAATCATCGGCGGCGGCATAGCCGGACTAAGCGCGGCCTGGCAACTCGATCGGCGCGGCATCCATGATTTTGTGCTGCTGGAAATGGAGCCGCAGGCCGGCGGCAACTCCCGCTGGGGGGAAAACGAAATCTCGAAATATCCCTGGGCCGCCCACTACGTCCCGGTCCCAGCCAAGGGCGAATCTCTCGCCCGCGAACTTTTCGAAGAGCTCGGCATCTTCCGCGACGGAAAATGGGACGACCGCGCTCTCTGCTTCGATCCGCAGGAGCGCCTCTTCCGCTACGGCCGCTGGCAGGAAGGCATCGAACCGGAAGCCGGCGCAACTCCGAACGACCACGATCAGTACCGCCGCTTCAACGAAAAGATCAGCCAATTCCGCGCCACGGGCGAATTCACCATCCCCATGGAGCGCGGCGCCAAGCCCTCCGCGCTCGACAAAATCTCAATGGCGGATTGGCTCGCAAACGAACGCTTCGACTCACCCTCTCTGCGCTGGTACATCAACTACGCCTGCCGCGACGATTACGGCGCGCTCGCACGCGATACATCGGCATGGGCCGGCATCCACTACTTCGCCTCGCGCGATCCGGAGGAGAAAGGACCGCTCACGTGGCCCGAAGGCAACGGCTGGATCGCTCAAGCATTGATAAAAAAGTTAAGCCGCTATATCCACACCGGCTCGGTTGTTTATCATGTCACGCGCGACCTGCACGTATTGACCGAGCAAACCGAATACATCGCCGAAAAAGTTATTTTCGCGGCGCCGACGTTTCTTGCGCAATATTTGATCGAAGGCGCACCGCCCGCGTCGGGTTTCCAATACTCGCCCTGGCTGACCGCAAACCTTACTCTCGATCGGATCCCGGACCAAAAAGGCGCCGAACCGGCCTGGGACAACGTGATCTACGATTCGCCGGCTCTTGGTTATGTCAACGCTACCCACATGAGCCTGGCCACTCACACGGAGCGAACGGTCTGGACCTTCTACTGGTCGCTGGCCGAATACACCCCGCGCGAAGCCCGCACCCTGCTGCTTGGGAAGGATTGGAACTACTGGAAGGAAGCGATCCTCAACGATCTCTCACGCGCCCATCCGGACATCCGGCAATGCGTCAGCCACATCGATATCATGCGCCTGGGCCACGCCATGATTCGCCCGGTCCCGGGTTTCATCTTTTCCGCCGAGCGCCAGCGCTGGCTAAAACCGGAAGGCAGAATCCACTACGCCAACTCCGACCTGAGCGGCTTCTCCATCTTCGAAGAAGCCCAATACCGCGGCGCAAATTCGGGGACATGACGGGCTAGCGTGCGCACTTTTCCAAACGTCAAAGGAAGCAGTCGTGTCCCCGAATTTGGTCGGACCGAGGACTCACTCCTTCTGCTCCTGCTCCTCCACAAACTCCAAAATGTCGTAACGCGCAACCGCCCGGTCAGGGAAAAAGCTGTTCACGGCCTCCACCTCATCCTGATAAGTTTCGAAAACGGTATTCAGCTTTAGAATATCCGGCAGCCGTCCTTTGGCGTCGTTCAGGTTCAAAAGCACCAACTTGCCTCCGGCTTCCCGAAACCGTAACGCGGAATTCACCAGAGTCCCAAGGCTCGTGGAGTCAATGTCGGAAACGTCCTTGAGATTCACGATCACGTTGTGGTTTTCCGCAAGAGCCTGCAGCCTCTGACGCAGTGCCGAATCCTCCGGACCTAGCACCAACCGGCCCTTGAGGTCTAGGATGAGTATTCCCTCGTTTTCTCTCTCGTGAATCTCGAGCTTCATGACGGTCCTGTTGACCCTTCAAAGGCACGCATCCGGCCAATTCCGAAGTTATTGCAACTAAAAAGGCCAACCCGCCCGCCGTCGCAAAATCGGCTGTCATTCGACGAAATTTTGACACGTGCCGAGTCCGAAGTTACACACAGCAGCCCTTGGGTTATGCTTGTTAAACACTCCATGCGGCAACGTCGCCTGCACTGGTTGGTTCTTGCGTTCTTCCTGCTCGCCGCACCTTGCCTCAGCGCAGTGGAGCTCCGAAAAGAAACGGAGGACGCGTTTGACAAATATATTTCCAACCTGGAATCCCAACTCGACCGGCGGTGGCATGGTGAGAATTTTCTGTGGTCCGACACGCTGCCGCAGCGCAACCAGTTGCAAAAAGGAACCATCCTGGTCCAGCCGGCTCACGGCAATGGAACCGTCGGACTCAAAAGCGCCTTGATTCAGGATTGGATCGGCGCCATCTTCATTCCATCTGCCGATCTCGCCGCCGTTCTCGCCGTCGCGCAGGATTACGCGCGCCACGCCGAAATCTACAAGCCGGAAGTCGCTGGCGCAATCCTCAGGTCTCACACCGGCAACGATTTCAGCGTCTACATGCGGATCGTGAAATCGAAATTCTTCCTGACCGATGTCTTGAACACCGAGCACGAGATCCACTTCGTCCCGCTCGACTCGAAGCGCGTCTACAGCCGCGCGTACAGCACTCGCATCGCGGAGGTGGACGGCGAGCGCGAGCTGCCGGTCGGAAAAGACCGCGGCCTGTTGTGGCGACTTTACTGCTACTGGTTCTACGAAGAACGCGATGGCGGCGTAATCGTGGAGTGCGAATCCATCACGTTAACGCGCGATGTCCCCTTCGGCATGGGACACTTGCTGTCACCCCTTGTCCACGGCCTGCCGGCGGAATCCCTGCGCAAAGGCCTGGAATCCACCCGCCGCGCCGTTACCGAACCGCGACCGTAAGGGAGCCGGTGCCGTTGTTTTTCAATCATTCGCTCATCGCCCCAAAGGCCTCGGATGATCATAAATCCGCTGCTTACAAACCTGCGGCTGCCAGCGCGGCGCACATCCCACATCGCTGCACTGCACACCCGTGCTAGCCTCCCCGCTTCCATCCGGATTCATAATCCAAACTTCGGCATACGCGTTCGGATCAGACTGCCTCATCCCGCTGATGTCATACTCGAAAGCGATTTTAGATCCATCGCTCCTCCAATTCGTATCGCCCGCTTCATCCGGCGCCCCGAAATGGGTCAACTGTTCTTGCCCACTGCCGTCGGCATTCATCGCAAAGATGTTGAGCTTGTTTCCGCCTTCGCGGTCCGATCCGAACGTGATTCGAGTTCCATCCGGCGACCATACCGGATCGGCATTGTTAGCCCCGTCGGTGAGCTGCGTCAGGCCGGCTCCATCAATATTCATCACGTAAATTTCCAGATTGCCGCCGTTCATCAGACTCATGAAAACGATCTCGTCATTGACGGACCACCGCGGCTCCACGCTGAAGACGGTACTCGTCAGGATGGCATGATCGCCCGTTCCATCCGAGTTCATCACGCGAATATCGGTCAGCGGAGGATGATTGGGTTGCGGCGCCGAATAAAGTCTGGCATATACCAATTGGGAGCCGTCGCGCGACCAGCTCGGTGTAACATCGAAACCCGGCGTCGGAGATAGACGACGCTGGCCGGTACCATCCACATTGATGACGTAAATACCACTGCCATTGAAGTCGCGCTGATAAGCCAAACGCTTCCCATCCGGAGACCAGGAAGGATAATTTTCCGCCTCCGCATCGCCGGTAAGTCTCCACGTGCTGGAGCCCACGCCGAGAACGTCAATGTTCACCAAGTAGATCTGGTTGACCGAATTCTGCCGCCCCACGAACGCGATCCTGCCCGCCTCCGATTCGCCAGCACAATGTGATTCTCCCCAGAGCGGCCCAATCACGACGACAACCGCGATCATCCGGCAAGACTGCCCCATACCTCCAAGGACGGCACGGCGACGAGAAAAGACCACACAGCCAGTCCCCAGCCCCACTCCAGCGTCCTGGCGCGTTCGCTCACGACGCTCCTATTTGTAGGTCACCGCCACAGATCCTCTGACTTTCGCGTCAACGGTGTTGGTGCTAGGCGCCGTAGCCGGATCCCAGCCTGCCGCGCCTCGAAGATCGATCCCTGCGCGCCAATTGGCCCGCGTTTAACCGCCTGGGCAAGTTCTTTTCGCTGCACCAACCACACGCTCAGCCCAAAGATGTTGCGGCTGAGGGCCGACCGGACTATGATAGTGTCAGTTCGCGAATTCCATGTACTAGGCGGGCTCAGGCTTGACCAGTACGTGCCGAAACGTGAATAGCTGAACACCAAAGGCTCGACCGAGGTCGGGACCAAGGAAGGTTTAAAAATGAGTCGCAAGAACACACCTGTATCTTCCATTCTCCATGCGGTTCCGCTGGGGGAAAATCCTGTAAACACCTATCAAGCTCGGATTTACGCGCAAGAGTCGTCACCAAGCATCATCGCCGTAGTTCTCGAGCTTACCGAGAACGCTCGCGATAACGCCACCGAGGTTACGCTCACGCTCGAAATCGAAGACTCCAAACAGGATGGTGCAATCCACCTGCTTACCCCTAAACGTATCATCTGCGAGGATAATGGCACGGGCTTAACCGATCGCGAGTTTTTGGAACGCTTCTGCGGAGCGTATTCTGACTCGGACGGTCCCCGAGACGTTGACCGGGCGGGACGCAACGGTGTCGGCACGAAGACATATACCTCGATCCTGGACGTGTGATCGTTACGACCACCACGGGTCCGACCTTCAGAAGGGCTTGAGGGACACCGCGAGCAGTTAGTTTCGCAACTACCGAAAGGCCTGGCACTACCAATCGACGGCTGAGTCAGACGACGTCTGGCGCGCCTATGAGTTCCGGCTTCACTCCCGCAGTGCCATGCCCCAAATGTGGACCGCCGCGTTGCCGATGGAGATGGGGACGCGTGTTGAACTCGTGGATATTCTAGAGGGTACCGAGATTCCGTTCGAAGTTCTACTCGAACGCCTCTCGTACGCGAGAGAATGGCTGCAAAACAGCGCCCACTCTTTCACGATCCAGCTCACCGGAACCATTCCGCAAGGCCTCGCAACTACCCGCAGGATCGTACTACGCCCGTGGACATTTCCCGTCAAGAATTGGCTCGTCCAAGCCCAAGGGCGGTCGGATCAGAACTTGACGGTTTTCGACGAAACCACGAAGGAGACTGAAACGATAGCCCCGGCCCTCGGAATTCCAGTGCCGGTGGAATTCGACTTCCGCGTCGTTGGCAGAAACGCAGAGGGACAGATGCAGAATCTCGATAAGCCAGCGTTGCTCCTTGAGATATGCGGCGCCTTGCCTTATCCGCCAAATCTCGAGGGCGTGCAGAGCGCCCGGACTTTGCCGCTGCTGACGTTCCTCGGCTTAGAACATGCGTCCTCGATTGGCGCATTCTGCAACGCAGTTTGCGGTTACGCCCGAGTGAATGCACTGGTCTTGAAAGGCGCATTAAGGAACAACAAGACAACTTTGGGGGCCGGGCCAGGCACTGAAGTGGTTGAGGCTCTGCGTATCTACCTTCATTCGGTGTTCAAAGTGTTACACAAGACGTGGTACAACGCCACGCGATCCTCTGAAGATGAGGCGGCTAAAGACGCATTGCTTGAAGCTGAAGCGGAGTTCAACCTTGCTCTAAAAGGAGTGCACCGCAATGCTTTTAAGGGTGGCGACCATGAGAAAAAGAGTGGATCGGGTAGAATGCGCCCGACTCGACCGCCGCCTCTTCGCCACCGGTGGGAATGCGGCGAATGTGAGAGGCGCTGGCTGGCAGACGCCCGAACGCCGACCGTCGCGCCGAGACTGCAAGGCAAGAAGACCAGGTGAGCTTAGCGGATCCGAAAGATCGGCCTTGCTAAGATTCGGCCACGCGTTGGTGATTGTCAGATCAGGATCGAGACATTCGGAGATCCAGAAGTACCCGCATCCTTCCAAGATGAGCAAGAGGGCGAGGACATAGATGTTACCGTGGTACGGGTTAACCGCAACAGACCCCGATACATCGAGCTGCGCGGAACGGGTTCAATGTCTGGCCAAACACAGAAGCGCGTTAAGCAATACTTAGTAGACGTTTCATTGGTGGAGATCGCTGAGTATCACGCTGACACAAAAGGCACGGCAGTCTCTCAGGAACTCGGAGAGCTTTACTACAACCGTATGCTGCGATTCGTCGGGATCAAGCAGTATGAGGCTCAACTCAGCAGGCTACTGGAGAGTACAACAGCACCCGCGGAACAGGCAAAGCTGGCAAGCGCTTAGTTTAGTTCGCCGTGGTGGCTCAGAAACGATGTACTACCACGGCTACGTCACCCGCACATTAACCACCGCAAACACAGTTCTTTCTTGACTCCGCACCGACGGTTTACAAACATTATCTCGCGACAAGCACGAATCTGGGATGTAATCGTCTCCACGCCAATTAGCCGACCGGAGCGCTAAAATAAGCTCAGATGGATCACGTACCCTTCCTGCAAGAGCCCGCAACTCTCGTAAGAGTCTGTCGATTCTCGTTGGATAGGCTGTTGAGCCATATCGACCCTGGTCCTGCTGAGGAGAGAGAATCTTTCGTACGGCGGATCGATGAGCAACGCCACGTCGACGTCTCCTCCAACCATAACGTCAAGACTAGTAGTTGATACGGATGTCGACAGCTTCATCTTCAAGTGGCATCCTGAGTTAGCATCACGCTACGTATCCCTGATTCGTGGTTCTGAACTAGTTCTATCCTTCATGACTCTTGCGGAAATCGGTCAGGGCGCGCTGGATGCGAAGTGGGGACGGCGCAAGTGCGATCTCTTGGAGGCATATCTGGCTGATTTTTCTGTGTTTCATTGAGACACGGCTTTGTGTTCAGCTTGGGCAGAAGTGCGGAATGCGTCCAGCCGCAAGGGCCGTCTCATCGGCGCGGCGGACGCGTGGATTGCCGCCACCGCGCTAGCCCTCCGGGCTCCTCTTGTGACACACAACTTCCGCGACTACCAACACCTGGAAGGGCTGCAGCTTGTTACCGCAGCTCTGTAGCAAGGCAAATCGCTACAGCACCCGTCACAGCACTCACATTTTTCTTTCGCCTTATCCACAAAGCGCTTAGAGAGATGCCGAATCTAGCGCGCACAGCTCATCCTTCAAACTATCTTTGAAGATGTTCCTGAACGCCCCAACCCGTCCGCCCAAGCTCTCCGAACCCCAAACAACTCACCAACCCACGAATGACGCATCGTGATTTTCGACAGATGCGCCGGAACCACGCACGCAGCGCGACCAGCCACCAACAACCAGCCCCGCCCTACTGCAGCGGCAACTGCCCTTCCTCATTCCCATTCGCCGGCACAGCCTCATCCGGAATCACCGACGCGGCCGCCACCACATCGCTATCTTCCATCCGCACCAGCCGCACACCTTGCGTGGACCGTCCGGCTTGCCGGATCTCGCCCGACTCCAGCCGGATGATCTTGCCGTCCTTCGTGATGATCATCAAATCGGTATCTTCCTTCACCGAAAGAATCGCCACCACCTTGCCGATCTTGGGCGTCACCTTCATATTGATTACGCCCTTGCCGCCGCGCGCCGTCAAGCGATAATCGCCCAGCCGCGTACGTTTGCCGTAACCATGTTCGGAAATCGAAAGGATCAGACCTTCCTTCTCCACCACCTCCGCGCCGATGATATGATCGCCCTCGCCCAGATCCATGGCCCGGACGCCGCGCGCCGGACGTCCCATCGCCCGCACTTCTTTCTCGTGGAACCGGATCGCCTTGCCGTCGTGCGTTCCCAGGAAAATGTAGTTCTCGCCGTTGGTCAGCCGCGCGCCCAGCAATTCGTCGGTGTCATCCAGCGACACCGCGATAATCCCGCGCGACATCGGATTGTCGAACTCCGTCAGCTCGCACTTCTTGATCACGCCCTGCTTGGTCACCATCACGATATGCTGTCCCGCCACGAAATCCTTCACCGACAGGAATGTCTTCGCGGCTTCGTCCGGCTGCAGATTGATCAGGCTCGAGACATGCTTGCCCTTGCCGGTTGTACCGGCATCCGGAATCTCATAAATCTTCAGCCAGTACACGCGGCCCTTGGTGGTGAACACCAGCAAATAGGCGTGCGTCGACGCAACAACCAGATGGTCCACCACATCCTCGGTGCGCGTTCCCATCCCGATGCGGCCCTTGCCTCCGCGCGACTGCCGGCGGTAGGTATCCACCGCTGTCCGCTTCAGATAGCCGCCGTGCGTCACCGTCACCGCGACGTCCTCCACCTGGATCAGATCCTCCAGATGAATCTCGCCCGTGTCTTCGATAATCTGCGTGCGGCGCTCGTCGCCGAACTCCTTCTGCACTTCCTTCAACTCCTGCACGATGATCCCGCGCAGCTTTTTGTCGGACCCCAGAATCTCCAGGTACTCGGCGATCTCCACTTGAATCGCGGCCAGTTCGTCGATAATCTTCTGGATCTCCATGCCGGTCAGGCGTTGGAGCTGCAATTCGATAATCGCTTGCGCTTGCTTCTCGGTGAACTCGAACCGCGCGATCAATCCCTCGCGCGCCTCCTTCGGATTGCCGGAAGCGCGGATCAACTTGATCACCGCATCGAGGTTCTCAATGGCTTTCTTGAATCCGAGCAGGATATGTTCCCGCTCGCGCGCCTTGCGCAACAAAAAATCCGTGCGGCGCCGGACCACTTCAATCCGGTGATCGATGAACTGCCTCAGAACATCCACCAGCCCCAATTCCCGCGGCTGTCCGTTCACAATGGACAGCATGATCACGCCGAAATTGATCTGCAGCTGCGTGTGCTTGTACAGATTGTTCAGCACCACTTCCGCCTGCTCGCCGCGCTTCAGCTCGAACACAATCCGCATGCCGTCGCGATCGCTCTCATCGCGGATTTCGGATATGCCTTCGATCTTTTTCTCGTTCACCAGCCCGGCAGTCGTTTCAATGAGCCTGGCTTTGTTCACCTGATACGGGATCTCGGTCACCACAATCGCTTCGCGATCCTTGCCGAACGCCTCCGTCGCAGCCTTCGCGCGCAGCTTCAGCGTCCCGCGGCCTTTGGTGAAGTAATCCAGGATGCCTTGCCGCCCCAAAATGAATCCAGCCGTTGGAAAATCCGGACCTTGCACCAGATTCACAATCTCGCTGGCATGAGTGTCGGGCTTCTGCACCAGCAAAATGGTGGCGTTGATGATTTCGGTGAGATTGTGCGGAGGAATATTGGTGGCCATGCCGACCGCGATCCCCGACGATCCGTTGATCAACAGATTTGGCACCCGCGTAGGCAGAACTTCCGGCTCCACGCGGCGTTCATCGAAGTTCGGCCGGAAATCCACCGTCTCTTTGTCCAGATCTTCCAGCAGCGCCGTGTCGATGCGCGACAACCGCGCTTCCGTGTACCGGTATGCCGCCGGCGGATCGCCATCCACCGATCCGAAATTGCCCTGCCCATCGATCAGCGGATAGCGCAGCGAAAAGCTCTGCGCCATGCGCACCAGAGCGTCGTACACAGGTATGTCGCCGTGCGGATGGTAGTTGCCCAGCACCTCGCCCACGATGCCCGCGCACTTGCGGTACGCGCGGTTGAACGACAAACCCATCTCCGACATCGCGTACAAAATCCGCCGGTGTACGGGCTTCAAGCCATCCCGAATGTCGGGCAGCGCGCGCCCGATGATCACGCTCATCGCGTAATCGAGATACGATCGCCGCATCTCATCTTCGATATTGATGGGGATGATGTTTTGTCTTCCGTCGCCGCCCAAAGGCATCTGCGACCCGCCGCCCGGAGGCGGTGTCGGGGTATTCGGATCTTCCGGATTTGCCAAGCTTTAACTCCTTGAAAACACAGGGCTGGACCGCCCAAGAATTGTGAAGATTTCGAACTAATATTTTACCAGTTTGTGGGACAGGATGGTACCCTGCGCGCGGTTTTTAGTGGCGCAGGCGCTTTCGCCTGCGAAATGGTCACCAACGCGAAGCGCAATTGCGAAACTGTCGGCCAAAACCCTAGTACTTACTGTACTTACCCGGGAACGAATCTATTCAACGTTGTTGGAATCTCGTGATAGACTTTACAGGCGACGGCTGCGGCAGGCGACCTATGTCCAGCGAGCATGAGGAGCTTGATGCCTAATAGCAGAGCGTTTTTCTCTTACCTGAGTGTTGTTGGCTTGGCGCTGGCCGTCTCCATCGGCTCCCTGAACGCCGCATGCACTGCGCCAGTGGGGAACACGATCACATGTACGGGTGGCGCCGCCGCCTCGGTCACCGTCTCAGGTGGCACGCCAGGCACTACCACCCAGGCTTCTCCCTATCCTTCCACCCTTACAGTAAGCGGCGCGCCCGCGGGTTCAACCGTATCCGCCGTCACAGTGCGGTTGAACTCTTACACTACATTAGGGGCTGCTTCGGGGGACAACAGCTCTCATGATGTTGGGGTTGTATTGGAAGGTCCGCTCAAGGGCGCCAGCAAACCGAACCTGCAGATCATGCGCTTCTTGGGCACCAGTACGTCGGCGCAGTCGAACCTGACAGTCGCAATCCAGGATGGTAGCACTGCCATTCCCGGCGGGACCTCTGGCGGCGTGTGGACCACGGGTGGCACCTTTGCCCCCACGGTTTACGACGATTCCGCAACCACCGGCGAGGCCAGTCCGAATTATGGATTTACCATTCAATCAGCGGCTCCCTTAGGCACATCCACGCTGGCCAGCGTGTTCACCGGCGCCTCGGTAAACGGAAACTGGAACTTATATCTGGTCGACGACGGAGCCAATGCCAGCATTAGCTTGAGCTCCTGGGACCTCATCATCACTTTCACCGCTGCGTCTTCGCCTAGCACCACCACGTTGAGTCCCAATCCGTCCACCGCTTATACCAGCGCGGCGAACAGTTCCGTCACGCTCACGGCCGCCGTGACGTCGGGAGCCACGGGCACAGTCACATTCAAGGATGGTGCGTCGAACCTGACCTGCACGGGAGGCAATCCTGCGACCCTCAGCGGTGCCACGGCGACCTGCGTGGCGACATTCTCCACGGAAGGCATCCACTCGCTTTCGGCGAATTATTCAGGCGACAGCACCTTCATTACGAGCACGGGCAATGCCAACATATTTGCCCAGAATCACGCGTCCAACCCCAGCACAGGTGTTTACTGCAACGCCGGAAACATCACCAGCAACGGCAACTCGGAAGGGGCTTATTCCAACACCGCGCCTTATCCTTCGGTGATTTTCGTGGGTGACGGAACCAACACGGATATTACGAATTCCGTTTCCACGGTATCGCTTCAACTCAAGAATCTTACAACGGGCAACTCTACCGATTTGCACATGCTGCTGGTATCGCCGGGTGGCGCACATGCGTATGATTTCTGGTCGAATGCCGGGTCGGCCTCCGGGCCTAGCACCGGAAATTACACAATTGCGGATGGCTCAACACAACTGCTCTGCGGGTCCGCCTTCCCGCCTGGTACATATGGACCCACGTCCTGCAGCGCCGACAACATCCCGGCCTCCGACGCCTTCACGCCCGGTCCGCCGGTACCAGCGCCGCAATTGCCGTCCAGCTTCTCCACCGCGCCACCAGCCGGTACCAATAGCTTTGAAACGGCGTTCGCGGGCGCCACCGCGCATGGAGCATGGTCGCTGTACATTTCGAACGAATCCGGACCCACCACCACCACGGTAGCCGGGGGTTGGTGCATCGACATCACGCCTGCCACGGGACACCCCACCACTACGACGGTAACTTCGAATCCGACTTTCGCGGCTCTTGGGCAGTCCGTGAGTTTCACTGCCACTGTTTCCAGCTCTCCGACACCCAACGTTGGAACCGTCACCTTTGAGGAAAATGGCTCGCCTCTAGTCGGCGTCGCGAACAATGGGGTCGCCAACTTTTCCAACGGCCAAGCCAATGTTTCCACGAACATGCTTCCGGAAGGCGATCACACCATTACCGCGATGTATCACGATTCCACCAATACCTTTAGCGACAGCTTCGGCACCGTCAGTATCCGTGTGGACAAAGCCACCGGCACGCCAACGTTGTCCGGAAGCACTTGGACTTATTGCAATACCGGAGTGGTGACCATTCCCGCCGGCACGATCACCTTTAACGATTTCGGCCCCGCGCAGCCCAATCCGTCGAATGTCTTCGTCGCCAATCTGCCTGGCACCGTCTCAAGCGTGAACGTCATATTGAAGGGGCTGCATCTGGCCCACGGCGCCAGCGATTTGGAATCGCTCCTGGTGGGACCCAACGGCGCGAATCTCCCACCGCCGCGCAAACTTTGGACTTCTTCTCAAAGGTGGACAATGGAACCGCTTTTGGGCCGCAAGACACCACGTTCGAGGATGGTTCGTCATTGTCGTGCACTACGGTCACCGCCATTTTTGCCACCGACGGTCCAACCAGCTGCGGGTCCACTTCTTATACCGCCAGTCTGTTCTACACGCTGCCCAGCCCGATTCACCAAGCGACACCCGCCGGGTCGTCTACGTTTGACAGCGTGTACCACAACACCAACCCGAACGGAACCTGGAGCTTATACTTTGACCAAACTCGGAGTGATACCGGCAGCGGCGTGAACGGCGGCTGGTGCCTGAATTTTATCCAGAATCCGGTAACAGGCAACGGGACCACGGCCCATATCGGCCCCGCTCCCAGCAACCATATGAGGCAGGGCGGAACCGGCACTGTTACTTTCTCCCTGCTGAACAACGGCGATTTCGACAGCAACGGCTCGACCGGCGATCCGGACCAGGCCGTGGCCCACGCGATGACTGTCACCGGGACGCTGCCTTCGGGCTTGACTCTTGGAACGGTGCCCACCACGCCATGGAGCTGCATCGCCAACACGATGACACAAGTTACCTGCACGAATTTGAGTGCGATTGCCGCTGGATCCAGTTATCCGCTGCTAAGTCTACCGGTCAACGTAGCCGGTACCGCCTCTACCACAGCTATTGTGAGTGGATTCACCTTCAGTGGGGCCGGCATGACTGCGGGAACATTCGCCACTGATATCATCACCATCGACCCGGCGCCGGTCCTGGCAATTTCGAAGACCCATACCGGAACGTTCACGCAAGGCTCCACCGCAACCTGGACCCTCCAGGTTGTGAACAACTCTGGGAGCGCATCGGGCCAAACCAACGGGTCCACAGTAACGGTCACCGATACGCTTCCCGCAGGCTATACTCTTTCCTCTGGAATCGGAACCAACTGGAGTTGCTCCGGTACATCCACGGTGACGTGCACGACAAGCGCTGTTGTCGCAGGCAACGGCGGAGACTTCCCGTTAATCTCGCTCAGCGTCAATGTGCCGGCGAATTCGGCGACATCAGTAAGCAACACCGCCACCGTATTCGGCGGCGGCGATCTGATACACACCAATTCAGGCAACGGGGCGCAGTCAACCGACACCGTCACAGTGGTTCAGGTTCCGGCCAGCCTCGTAATCAGCGCCGGCCAGACCCAATCCACCGGAGTTGGGACAGGTTTCGGAACGCAGCTCGCGGTAACCGTGAAGGATGCGGGCGCAGTGGTAATTCCCAGCTATTCGCCCGTGGTGTTCACGGCGGTTGCCGGCGGCGGCGGTCAGAGTGGAACGTTCGACAATGCCGCGGGGGCCAAAACGGTGAGCGCTAACCCCAGCGGCGTAGCGAATGCCGGTGTGTTCACCGCCAACTCCATCGCGGGAGCTTACACGGTGGGCGTTACCGCCGGAAGCGCCACCGCCACTTTCAACCTGACCAATACCAGCACCGCCGCCGCCACCGTCAGCAACGTCACTTCGACCACGGCGAACGGAACGTACGGCGTCGGCGCGATGATCAACGTCACGGTCAGCTTCAGCAAAGTGGTCAACGTAACGGGTACACCGACGTTGGCTCTCAACTCCGGCGGAACGGCTGGCTACGTTGGGGGATCGGGAAGCGCGAACTTATCGTTCCTCTACACGGTGGGGGCTGGACAGAACAGTTCACACCTGGATGCCACGTCGACCGGTGCGTTGACGCTGAACGGAGGAAGTATTCAGGATGCCGGCAGCACAGCGGCGATCCTGACGCTGCCCGCGCCCGGAGCAGCCGGGTCGCTTAGCGCCAACAAAAATATCGTGATCAACACCACGGGGCCCACGGTCGTGAGTTACTTGGTTGACTTCGGCGTCCAGAGCTATAACCTGGTTGGCGCGCCGCGCACCACGCATCTGCCTTGGAGCGTCACCGGAATTACCGTCGTATTCTCCAAGCCCATCACCACGGCTTCTGCAGCGAGTCTTGGCGGGATTTCCGCCACCGGGTTGTCCGGCCTCGGAACCAATACATTGACTTGGACCTTCACCGCAATCACCAACGCTACGCTGAGCACCAACCTGGCCGGAACTGGAGCCAACGCGATCAAGGATGCGGCAGGCAACGGCCTGGCCGGAGGCGCCGGGTTCACCCAGGCCTTCAGCGTTCTGTATGGCGACTTCAATGGAGACGGTGTTGTGACCGCGACCGATCTGGTAGGAGTGAACGCCGCCACCAAGCTTGCATATAATTTGTTCGCCGACATCAACGGCGACGGCGTCGTCAATCTCGCCGACGTCACTATCGTAAAAGCACAACAGGGGGCCACGCAGCACTAAATTGTGACCGCTGGATTTCATATGAAAACAACATTCAAAGTTTTTAGCGCCATGGGACCGGCGATTTTGGCGTCCGCGATGCTACTGCTCTCCGTCCCCGCCAAGGGTGACATCGTTCTCTCGATCGAGTCCGTTACTGGCGCTCCAGGATCGACCGGAGTGTTCGATGTTCTGCTGACAAATACAGGCTCGTCGTCCGTGAACGTCGCGGGGTCTAATTTTGAGCTGACCACTGCCGACACCAATATCACGTTCACTGACGTAACTACCTCCACCACCACGGCCGCGTACATCTTTCCCGACAGCCTCTTTGGTCCGGATATCACAACGTTCGCCATTAGCCAAAGCGTCGAAGCAGGTGACCTGGATGCTACAGGCAACGGCACAGATGTCGCTGCTGGCGCGACCTACGGCTTGGGCAGTGTTTCCTTCTCAATCGATCCCGGAGCGACCGACGGTGAAATTGCCGAAATCGATTTCGCAGACTTCCCGAACACCAGTTTGTCCGACAGCGCTGGCGCTAACGTCGACTTCACCCCCACATCCGGGACGATCACAGTCCAAACGTCGTCGACCACGGTTCCCGAACCGTCCACCGCCCTGCCCTTGGCAGGCGCAGTGCTCTTTGCAGCCTGGCTGATCCGCCGCCGGATCCCGGGTTCCAGTCCGCTTGCTACAATGCACGGATGCCGATCCGATCGTTCGTTGTAGCGCTCGCCCTTACCGGCGCGGTGTTCGCCGCGCCTGCCGACTCCGCAAAAGAAAAAGCCATGAAGGCCGATCTCGCCGGCCAAGTGGAAGGCATGCGCGATCAGGTGCAGATCATGGTCGACACCATCTTCAGCTACGGCGAACTCGGTTTTCAGGAATTTGAAACTTCGAAATATCTCACTGGAATTTTGGAAGCGGAAGGCTTCCAGATAGAACGCGGCATTGCTGGGATTCCCACCGCGTGGATGGCCACCTGGGGATCCGGCAAGCCGGTGATCGCGCTTGGCTCCGATATCGATTGCATCCCGCAGGCTTCGCAGAAACCGGGCGTCGCGTATCACGATCCGATGATTGAAGGCGCGCCGGGTCACGGCGAGGGCCACAATTCCGGACAAGCTGTGAACATCGTGGCGGCGCTCGCGGTGAAGCGCCTCATGGAGCGCGAGCATATTCCAGGAACGATCAAAATCTGGCCGGGCGTTGCTGAAGAATTGCTTGGGTCGAAAGCATACTACGTGCGCGCGGGATATTTCAAAGATGTGGACGTCACGCTGTTCTCGCACGTCAGCAGCAAATTCAACGCGCCGTGGGGCGAGACGCTGGGCAGCGGATTGATTTCCGTGGAGTATCTTTTTAAGGGAGAAAGCTCGCATAGCGCGGGCGCTCCGTGGCGTGGGCGCAGCGCCCTGGACGCGGTGGAATTGATGGACGCCGGTTGGAATTTCCGGCGCGAACATTTGCGCTTGCAGCAGCGCTCGCATTACGTGATTACTGATGGCGGCGATCAGCCCAACGTGGTTCCACCTACCGCTGCCGTCTGGTATTACTTCCGCGAGCTGGATTATCCACACATCAAAGGGCTGTGGGAGATCGGCGACAAGATGGCGCAAGGCGCGACTATGATGACCGACACTTCGTACAGTGAACGCGTGCTGGGCGCGGCGTGGCCGGTGCACATGAATAAGCCAATCGCGGAAGCCATGTACGCAAACATCAAGCAGGTTGGGCTGCCGCAGTGGTCGGAAGACGACCAGAAGCTGGCCAAAGCGATCCAGAAGGAATTGAAAGTGAAAGAGGAAGGCCTGGAAACGAAGATCGAGGATCAGAAGCCGCCGCCGAAGGAAGAGGAACGGATGGGCGGCGGGTCCGACGATATTGGCGACATTTCTTGGGCTGTTCCAACTGTGACGCTTTGGTATCCCTCGAATATTCCGAACATGCCGGGTCACAACTGGGCCAACGCGGTTTCGATGGCGACACCCATCGCGCACAAAGGAGCGGTTGCGGGCGCGAAAGTGCAAGCGATGACCATGCTGGATCTGCTGTTGCATCAGGAGTTGGTGCAGCAGGCTTGGGATTACTACAAGAACGTGCAGACGAAAGATATCAAGTACACGCCGCTGCTACGGCCGGAAGATAAGCCGGCCATCTGGCTCAACGAAAAACGGATGGCGCACGTATCGTCCGCTGATGAAGCCGTTTTACTACGACTCGAAGAAGTACAAAACTTATCTGGAGCAGTTGGGAATCAAGTATCCGACGGTGCGGGCGCAGTAGCGATTTGGCAAGTCAGAGAGTTGCCCCATGCCCTTGCTGAAGATGATCGGCTAGGCGATACGCCAGTGCTTGAATTGTCGCGGTCGGCTGCTGGCGGGCGCAGGTTACCAGGCTGCTGCCGTCCACCAAGTATAGGTTGGGAACGTCGTGCACGCGGTTCCATTTGTTGACGACGCTCGATTTCGGATCGTCGCCCATCCGGCAGCTTCCCATCAGGTGCCGCGAGTAGGAGGTTTCGCCGAGCGTGGACTCATCCGCCCACACTTTTTTCGCACCGGCGGCCAGCAAGATTTCCTTCTGGCGCTCCATCAGGAAATCTATGGCCTTCAAATCGTCCGGATGATTCTTGAACGTCACGCGCATGGCCGGCAGGCCCCAGGCATCTTTCACTTTGTCGTCAAGCGAAATGCTGTTCTGTTCCACCGCGAGACAACTGGCGTGCGCCAGCGTGCCGCTGGTGTAGGTGTAATATTTCGCGAGATCGCGCTTCCATTCGGAACCCCATTGCGGCCCGTCCGGCGGCATTCCAGCCGCGGCGAATCCGGCCGGATAGTAATCCATGCGGCTGTCGAGCCCGCCTCCGCCGTAGAATCCACGCTTGGGATCGGAGCGATAAAAATCGTGCAGCACGCGCGTTGCGACCACGCTTTTGTATTCGTTCAACGGGTGGTCGAACAATCCGAAAGCGATGCCGCCGTTGTCGAACATCAAATACTTTCCGACGTTTCCGTTCGAGTTTCCCAGGCCATCGGGAAACGCGTTCGATTTGGACATCAGCAGCAAGCGTGGCGTTTCCGCGCCGTTGGCGCAGACCACAACCGCTTTGGCGCGCTGGAAAACTTCGCGGCCTTCTGCGTCGAAATAGAGGACACCGGTGACTTTTCCATCTTTGCCGGCTTCGATTTTGCGAACGTACGAGTTGGGACGAATCTCGCATCGGCCGGTTTTCACGGCGGCTGGAATGCAGGCGGCCAGGGTGCTGGATTTCGCGCCCACTTCGCAGCCGAATGCTTCGCAGTATCCGCAATGGATGCAGGCTGGGCGTCCCTTGTACTGCTGCGAGATGATTGCGAGCGGCGCGGGAAATGGATGCAGGCCGAGCTTTTTCGCGCCGCGCTCGAATAAAACGCCGGATGATTTTACCGGCATCGGCGGCAGTGGATACGGCTTGGTTCGAGGCCCGTCGAACGGATTCGAGCCGCCTTGGCCGGATATTCCGAGATCCCATTCGGCTTTGGTGTAGTAGGGTTCGAGATCGTCGTAGGTGATGGGCCAGTCCCGCAAATCCGCGCCAGGAATCGCGCCCAGCGTGGACCGCTCGTGAAAATCTTCCGGATGGAATCGCCAATAATTCGTGGTGAAGTGGACCGATCCGCCGCCCACCATGCAGGCGTACTCGACGGCTGGCTGCTGCACCGCCGGATCGTCCGGTGTTTTGCGGAAGGTGTTGAGCTGCTTCTTGGGATTGTTGATGAGTCCCGCGCGGAACATCACACCGACTTCATCATGCTTGAAATCTTTCTCATGCCGCCAAGGCCCTTGTTCCAGCGCCACCACGCGGAAGCCGGCTGTGGAAAGTTCCTTCGCCATTACGCCGCCGGCCGCGCCAATGCCGACCACGATGAAATCCACCGTATCGGCTGGACGGAATTGCGCCATGCTCATTTGATGCCTCCGCGTCGTAGTAACCAAACGGCGGTTCAAACTGCATCTTGTGTTCGACGCCGAGGAACTTGATTCCAACCGGTTGGCCGAAGAATCCGAGAATGGTGTGCAGCCGTACCTGCTGGAAGAAGTCGGTTTTTTCTATTGCCTTCAGCAGTGCGATTTTCTGGCTGTCCGGGAGACTCGCGATGGAAGTGGATCCTGGAAACAGCTCCGCGCGTTTCGCCTGCGTTTGAGCCAGCCCGCTTTTGTAGAGTTCCTGCTTGTCTTGATCGTAGCCGGCTAACGACCGGTCAATGAACAGGATCACGCCTGCGGATTCCACACCGGGTCCCCCGTCATCGGGAATAATTTGGGACGCGATTGCCTTGATTTCAGCGGCGTCGGCTGGGTTGAAATACTCGAATTGGTTTGACGGAGATGGCTGCGCGCGAGCTAGTTCCGCCCAACAGGCAGTCGCCAGCGCCCATTCGCGTCTGGTGATGTTCATGGATCATTAATTATAGCTCCGGGTTGTCTTTACGCTTCCTTGCGGTCGCGGTTCGGTTACACCCACTCCGACAGATCATGTTTCAATAAAGCGGCTAGCTTCTCAATGTCTTCGCGATAGAAATCGTTTAAGAAGGCTCTGTCCTCGGGATCCGGCGCGTTCGGTGCGGCGGCTTCCAGATACCGCTTGGACATGTCGGGCCGGAAGCGCGGGTCCACTTGGAGGAAACGGAAAATGTCCGCCAGCATGCGCAGTGGTTTGGTTTTATATTCCTCGTACCAATAAATGCGGACTTGATCCTTCGGAAAAACGTCGAGAACGCGCTTCACTTGGCTGTGGTAAAGCCCCAGATCGAGAAACGGGTGAAAAATATCGAAGCCGCCGCCGCGCTGTTCGATGCCTTTCTGGATGGCTTCGCGAAACGAGAGACTGCTGCCTTCGCTTCTCTGGTTGTGAAGATACATGGAGAAGACCATTTCCACTGGATTGCGCAGGATCAGGATGATGCGGGAATCCGGGAGAGTGCGGCGGATGTTCGCTGCGGCAGATTCCGACCAAAGATAGCAAACGCTGGCTTCTCCGATGGCCTTCTGGCCTTCCGCTTTGCGAAACAATCGCAAATAATCGGTCCATTCCGTTACCATTCCGCCGAAGCGCTTCTCGCGCATGGGGCCGTTCAGATAGGCACGCAGCGTGGGTCCGTCCTTCTCGGCGCGCGGCCGCAGCCACTCGCTAAAATTTTCCAAGCGGATCTCGGAGGCAAAGTAGTTCGGCTCCTTGATACGGCTCATGTGGATGTCGGGATGCTGATCCAGATAATGATAGAGCGAAGTTGTGCCGGACTTCGGGGCGCCTGCGATGAAGAAATTGGGGAGCGTGGGGGCCTTCACAAGTTCGGCTCCAACAGAATGCGGTGGTGCGGATAATCGAAAGTGACGGTGAAGCGGCGCAGGATTTCGCCGCCGGCAATGGCGCCAATATCGGGGCTGGCGAGCGCGCCTTCCTTTACATCGGGTGAAATACCGGCATTGAGGTCGTGCAAAAGATAGGGACCCAGCTGAAGTCCGTCGATGCGCGCGCTAAGCCGCTTGGATTCGCCGCCCGTTCCAAAGATGGAACTCGATGCGGTTTTGTCCGCCATTTCGAGAACATGATTCGCGGCGGCGAACGAATTGGACAGCATCAGACCGCCAGCGCCGGTATCGAGAAAGCATTTCGCCTCGATGGGTTCACGGCCGGGGAGCAGAATTTTGGCGGAGACCAGCGGCCAGTTCCCCAGAAAAGTTAAGGGGAGCGAGGTGGCGCTCTTTTCCGGAGCGAAGAACGCGGGATCCGCGAGCGTGACTAGCTTGCTCTGGTAATCCACGCGCACCACCAGCCTGCTCAGAACATCGTAGCCGAGCAGCCCGTCCCACTGCCTGCCGAGCGACGGCAAACCAGCCGCGGCGTCCAGCACCGTCACGCTTGCAAGCGGAAGATCCAAGCTGGGCAAACCGAGAACAACATTTTTCGCGATCGCCAGGCTGGTAGCGCCGTTGGCGCCGACTGCCCGCATGGCCCCGTCCGACGCCAGGCCGATCTTTGCCGCGAAAGTTTTGGTGAACACAGAGCCTCCGGCGCCGCTATCCAGGAAGAACCAAGCAGCCTCGCCGCCGTTCACACGGACGGGAACGAAGATGTGTTCCCCGTAAACTTCCACGGGAACAACAGTCTGGTGCGTCCCGTCAACGAAATGAAATTGCGCGGCAGCCTCGGCGGGTTTTGAGAATTGGTCCGCAGTGAGTGGCGGATTGATGTCCACCTGTTCCACGGTGGTCGAGATATCGAACTTCGGATCGCCGGTGGACTGGACGATGCGGGCGGGAATCTTGATGCCTGCGATATCGCGCCAGCCGGCGATTGTGATGGAACGATTGTTGCCGAGTGGTCCGGTGGTTTCTTCGCGTTTCGGGAGGAAAGTGTTTTCGTCCAGGAAGACGGTCACGGGATTTCCGCCTGCGGGTTCCAGACGCACTACGTAGGCAGATTGAACCGCATCGCGGCCGGCAAAAACAACCTCGCCTGCCAGGCGTCCGGGGAAGAAGAAGGATTCGCTTGCTTCATAGGCGCTGGAGATCGCGCTTCGAAGATTGCCGGCGGACAGATCATGGACTGAGCCGCTCGCATCCATCGCCCACCCTTGATTGCCATCGAAGATGTTCACCTGATGAATCGCGCTGGATAGGTCGATAACCATTCGAAATTCGCCGCGCCAGGTGCTCCAGCGCTCGAAGGTCCCGTTCAGACCGCCGGTTTGTATCGACCCTCGGGTGTGAATGGTCCGCAGTTTTTCGAGTTTCTCGCGGCCGCCGAGCACAGCGGCCCAGCGGTCCAGCACTTGTTCTTTGGTCAGATCTTCCGCGATTGAGAACATCCGGGAATCAAAAGACCCATCGAAAATCGCGGCATAGCGAACGGAAGCGCCTAATCCACAACGGTGAAGAATGTTCTCCAGGCCGGCTCCGAGTTCCAAAGCACGTCCACACGATAGACACCGGCTGCAAACTTAGCGGGAGCGAAGTCAAACGCCACGCGCATTGGAACCTTCTCGTCGCACGAAATTTTCTTGGGAGCCACATCCACCAACAAACGATTCTGCGAATCGTAGACTTTCCCGGATACCAGGCCTTTTCCGATCTTGTCTTTCTTTTGCCACAAGGTATAGACCCAGATGACCTGATCCCGGTGAGAGAATTCGCTCGAATCTCTGGTAGTCATATCGTTTGCGTTCTTGGAAATGCTCTTCGCTGTACCGCCATACACCAGCGATGCAACGGGAGTAAGCGGAGGTGTTAGTTGACTTTTTTCGAGCAGTGTAGCAAGACTTGTGGATTCTGGGCCGGCGGACTTCGAAACCGATCCGATGGGCACTACCGACATTTCTCCACTCAGGCGCGACCACAATGCCGGGCTTAACGACGAATCATGCCGGCTGAAGCGCGATCCGGGCGTGATGCTTCCGCCGAGGATTCCCGCCACCAGCCCATAAGGGCTCAACAATGGTCCTCCGGCAGCCTCCAGCGCGGGAGGCGGCGCAATCTGAATTCGATCGCCGAAGCCGGGGATGGTGCGCCGACCCGTAATATCCACACCTCCAATGACCCGCGCTTGTTGTCCTTCCACGTTGAAAACGAGATATCGCTCCCCGATCGGAACTTGTCCCGCTTCCATTCTCTCCAACGCGGGGGCGTGGCGGTATCCGCGTTGAGAAGCGCCCAATCGCGCTGCCGATCGCACATCCAAACCTGGTCGGTAGTAACTTTGCGGCCGCCGCTAAACTCTAATTCCAAACGCAGCGCCCGTCGATGGCCTGAAAAGCGGTCGCTACCTGGTTCTGTGCTAGTACAAAGCCAAGAGAAACGTCGGTTCGGCGGCCGGCTGGATCCAGCTTGTAAATCCAAACCAGCGAGCGGCCAGCCGATTGGTAGATTTCATCTAGCGAAGGCAGTTTCGGGGGAGCGGGGGCAGCGGGTCTTGCAAGTTCAGGCGACACCAATTCAAAGGAATGCGAACCGCCGGGCTCGCCGTCAACGCGAACCTCCACGGTCCAAACGCCGCTGAGCATGCCAGCTGCAATTTCGAAAACCCAGTAGGCATGCAGCTCCAATGTTTTCGTCTCCATTTTGACATCCGGCGAAATAGTGACCACGCGGCCGTCGGGATCTTTCCACAGCGCGGCTAAGGTGTGATTCCCTGCCGGCGCTTCCCATTCGAAATAGACGGTGAGCGATTTATCCTGCGGGAAGACAAATCGATTGCGCAGCTCATCGAATGCAAATCTATTGTCGACAATTCTTCCGGAGGGGCCAGCCTGGGATTTTACGAAACGCAGCGACGATGCCCACGCCTGGGGAGAGGTAAATAGGAAAAGAGCAGTCAGCGCGCCGACAATTACGGTATGCATCCGTACCATTTTCCGCAAAACTGCGTGGTCGCAAGTTTGGGCGGCAACGTTGAGGATATATCGACGTGTTAGAATCCGGCATGGCCGATCAACCCATCACGCGCAGGCAAGCCGGTCAGATTCTCGGCGCTGCGGCCGCTACGCCGTTGCTGGCTGCCGACACACCGGACATCTGCTTTCTGAGCGCGGTGGAGATGGCCTCGCTCATCCGGCGAAAGAAGTTGAGCGCGCGCGAGACGATGGACGCGCACTTAAAGCAGATTGAGCGATTGAATCCGAAAGTGAATTCCATTGTGACGTTGATCGCGGACCAGGCGCGAGAAAACGCGCGCAAGGCAGACGAGGCGCAGGCGCGTGGCGCGACGCTCGGCCCGCTGCACGGTTTGCCGGTGGCACATAAGGATCTGGTGGAAACGGCGGGTATCCGAACGACATTCGGATCGCCGGTGTTCAAGGACAATGTGCCCAAGCAGGACGCGATTCTGGTGGAGCGCATCAAGCGCGCCGGGGCCATCGCGGTGGGCAAAACCAACACGCCGGAATTTGGCGCCGGATCGCAAACGTTCAACGCAGTGTTTGGCGCGACCAAGAATCCGTACGATCTTACGAAAACTTGCGGGGGCAGCAGCGGCGGAGCCGCAGTGAGTCTGGCCTGCGGCATGGTTCCGATTGCGGACGGCAGCGACAGCGGAGGGTCATTGCGAAATCCGGCGGCATTCTGCAGCGTGGTTGGATTCCGGACCGCGCCGGGACGAGTTCCGCATTCCGCTGTGGGAAATGCCTGGGCGACGTTGGGGGTGGCGGGACCGATGGGGAGATCGGTTGCAGATGCCGCGTTGCTACTGAGCGTGATGGCTGGGCCCGATGCCCGCTGTCCGATTTCCATCAGCGAGCCAGGTTCGCGCTTCGCCGGAAATCTGGAGCGAAATTTCAAGGGTGTACGGGTGGCGTGGTTTAAGGATATGGGCGGGCTGCCGTTCGATCCGAGAATCCGCGCGGCGGTGGATGCGCAGCGCAAGGTATTTGAGAATCTTGGCTGCATCGTGGAAGAGGCCGAGCCCGATTTCACCGGCGCCGGCGATGCTTATGACACGCTGCGTGCCTGGGGCTACGCGTCGTCCTACGCGGAGGTTGTGAAGAACCACCGCGAACTGGTGAAAGATACGGTCGATCTGGGAGGTGGAACGAGGCTTGAAACTTTCCGCCGCCGACATCGCGCACGCCCAAACCCTGCACAGCAAGGCGTGGGATCACATGCGGATTTTCATGGAGAAGTACGAATACTTCATCGCACCCAGCACGCAGGTTCCGCCCTTCGACGTGACGCAGCCGTACGTCATGGAAGTGGATGGCGTGCGGTTGCAGAGCTATACGGAATGGATGAAGTGCTGCTGGCTGATTTCGATCCTCGAGAATCCGGCGATTTCGATGCCGTCCGGATATACGCCCGAGGGATTGCCGGTGGGTTTGCAGATCGTGGGGCGGCATCGGGATGAGTGGAGTGTGCTGCAGATGGCTCACGCTTTTGAGCAAGCGACGCGGGCGGGGCATCGGCGGCCAGGGATTCTATAATTAGTGCAGTACCGATGACTGCTAAGATCACGATCGATAAAGCTGGCCGCGTCGTTATCCCAAAAATGCTGCGAGATCGGTTGCGGCTCGGTGCCGGGGACGAGTTGGTGCTCGAGAGCTCGGGAGAATGCATCACGTTACGGCCCGTTCGACCTCAAGCTGCCTTGAAAAAGGAGTACGGTATATGGGTTTATCAGGGCGAGGCGATGGACGCTCCTATTACTCATCTGTTTGATCGCGAACGCGAGAAGCGGATTGGCGAACTAGGGTGAAGACAGGAATCGCGGGCTAGTCAAGGCGCGGACAAGACTCGATCTGCTCGCGCGACTCATTCCATCGCTGAAGTATACGCCGTGATGAACGCTATCCCGTGCGAGGCGCTTAGTTGACCAGCCTCCGCTGGAAAATAATCGAAAAGCACCGACTCCCTTACGGTCGCGGCTCGGAAGGACGTTACCGAGATGGACCGTGGGGGAGTGGGTTAAGGTTTTACCAGGACCACTGGGGCGGCTTGGCCGCCTGCTACTTTGTCGAAGAAGTCTTTGATGCGGGGATATTCACGCCACCTCGGCCATGGCGTCGTTGATCTCCAGCGACTGCTCGAAATGGATGGCTTGGCCGATGGCTTTCCAGGACGCGCGATAGGTTCCGTACGGACTTTCCACTTGCGCCGGATCCGGCATTTCGTCCACGGCAAAACCCGCGGGCACTTTGACGGTCGCCAGGATGCCAGAACGTCCATGGGACGCAGAATTTGAGTAAAAGAGACAGGCGAGAGCGAAAGGCTAAACAGGATAAGGGTCAGCTTGCTGCACGCTACACCCTCCGAGAATGGTCAGTAATTCTGCCGCGGTTGCTCGGCAATTCGATCAATCCAATAAATTTCAGAGTGTGGGTAGAAATGCGGGGACACGACTGCTCGCTTCGTGGTTTGCAGCGGCTGCCAAGCTAGCCCGTCATGTCCCCGCATTTTCGCATTTTTTAAAAGGCGACTTTGGGAGTGGCGCGGGCACCGGGTTCGGTTTTGAAATATGCGTCGTTGCGATGGAAGCCGAACATGCCGGCGGCGATGCTTTTCGGAAACAGCTCGATATCGGTGTTGTAGCGCTGTACGGTTTCGTTGTATTTGCGGCGCTCCACGGCGATTCGGTTTTCAGTGCCTGCGAGTTCGTCCTGCAAACGCAGGAAGTTTTCGTTGGATTTGAGCTGCGGATAGTTTTCCACCACCACCAGCAACCGGCTCAATGCGCCGTCCAACTGCGAATTGGCCTGGATCTTCTCCTGCGGATTGCGTGCGCCGCCCAAGGCCGCGCGGGCATCCGTCACTTCTTTGATCACGGCTTGTTCCTGCTTGGCGAAGCCCTTCACGGTTTCGACGAGGTTCGGAATCAAGTCGGCGCGGCGCTGCAGTGCAACGTCCACTTGCGACCAAGCGGCGGTTACGGATTCACGCTCCGTCACCAGGCCATTTTTCTCTCCCATCAGCCAGCCAAAAACCCCCAGGACGATCAAAACCACAACGCCCAATGCTACTAGCACTATCTTCATTTCTTCCTCATTTCTCCAGGCGGTCTACGTGCGCCACCACAGCTTCAATCTGTTTCAAATAATTCGCGAACAACCCGTCCACATCCACATCGCCCGGCTTTTTCTTCCGCTCGCGCAAATCGAGCAACGCATCGAACGGCGTGGCATCCACTTGCAGGGCGGCCACATTCCTTGCAACATCCCGTTTCTGCCAACCCGTTTCGACGCCGGAGAGCAGCAGCGCATGGCGGGAGAGCACCAGAAAAGTGGAGACCGACTCCATCATCAGCCGCAATAGAGCGGGCTTGTCGCCCAGGACGCCAGCCGCTTTTTGACGCAGCCGCAGCAGTTTGGCTCGCAGATCGTGTTCCACCTGCGCCCGGTAAAACGATCGATCGATCTCTAGCTTCTCGATTACGTCTTTGCCGAACAGCACCTGCCGGCGTTCCTGCATGTCATGGAACTCGATGGGAAAGCAGTCGGTAGAAGTTCGGACTTCTTCTTCGCTCAGCAGCAAGGGCGAGGGATTGCCATCGCGCCACCACTTGAAAATCGGCTCCGAGGCGCCCAGTTCGGCGGGCGTGACACGCGTGAGGACGCAGAGAACATTGAGATCCGAGAATTCTCCATGATGGTCGCCTGCGGCGGCCGATCCAAAGAGAATCACGGACACCAGACGTTCCTGATGGGCCGTTTTCAAACGATCGACTAGGTCTTCGAGCTTCTGTTCCATAAGTTTACCAGTCGCTGGAAGCTCCGCCTCCACCCGAGTCGCCTCCTCCGAATCCGCCGAATCCTCCGCCACCGCCACCTCCGCCCGCCAAATCCTCCGCCACCGCCCCAGCCGCCGCCGCGTCCGCCCCCCAATAGGTTACCGAGAATCATACCCATCAAGAAGCCTCCACCGCCGCCGCGTCCGCCGCGGCTGAAGAGCGAGAGCAGAACAACCACGATGATGGCGATGAAGATGAATGGAATTCCAGAGCCGCCGCCGGGACGCGATTGGCGGTGCGGGCGCTGCGCAGAATTCAGTGCAACGCCCTTGGCCTGGGCGATGCGCGATCCCATTTCGCTGGCTGCGGAAAAAATGGCCTGTCCGTAGGCACCCTGGCGCAGAAGCGGGCGCGCCTGCCGTAGGACGCCGCCCCCGAATCCGTCGGGGAGAATCGGTTCTAAGCCATAGCCGACTTCGATGCGATCTTTGTGATCCTTGATGGCAAGCAGGAGCAGGATGCCTTCGTCCTTGCCCTTTTTGCCGATGCCCCACTTGCGGTACAGCGAGTTGGCCACGTCATCAATAGGATTGCCGTCCAAAGTATCGATGGTGACGATGGCCATCTGGACGCCGGTGACTTGTTCCACGCGGCCGCAATAGGCTTCCAGTTGCGCGCGGGATTCGGGAACCAGGACTTTCGCGAAGTCGCTGACGTAGCCTTGGGGTTTTAGGGAGTTGACGTCGAGGGCGAAGAGAGATGTGGTGAGGAATGCGAAGGAGAAGATTGCTCTACGCATGCGACTCACCAAGGCACCGACTCCCTTACGGTCGCGGCTCGGTATGACCTTCACGTTTCCACGATTCTAGCAGGCCAAGTCCTCGCGCTTGACCTTGAAGTCGCCCAGGTTGCCTAGCATGGCGAGCGTGATGTTCTTGGGATCGAAGAACTCCTGCGCGATTTGCTGCACCTGTTCGGCGGTGACCTCTTCAATGCTGCGGATCATTTCATCCAGCGTGAAAAAGCGCTTGAAGTACATTTCCTGCCGGGCCAGGTTACCCATGCGGCTGGAAGTGGATTCCAGGCCCAGCATAAACGAACCTTTCAGGTGATCCTTGGCGCGGCGCAATTCTTCCGCGGGCACCAGGTTTTCCTTGAGCTCTCGGAACTCCTTCACAATCAACTCGATTACCTTACCGGCGGATTCCGTAGATGTTCCGGCATAGATGGCCATGCATCCGGTATCGCGATACATGCGCGAGCTCGGAGTAAACAGCGTAAGCCAGGCCCAGCTTCTCGCGAATGTTTTGGAACAGTCGAGAGCTCATTCCTCCACCCAGCACAGTGTTCAACGCGTAACACGCGAATCGGAGCTCGTGCGGTAAAGGATAGGCCGGAACGCCCATATACATATGAGTCTGTTCGAGTGAAGCTTTGTTGCGAAAAACTAAGCGGGCGTGCGGAACGGGCGGCGGATCGGGCGAAAGCGATCCGTGCACCTTCAAATCCTCGAAGTGCTGGCGCGCCAGATCCACCAGCCGCTCGTGCTGCAGATTGCCGGCGGCGGTGATCAGAATGTTCTTCGGCGAGTAATAGCGGCGATAGTAATGATGGATTTTTTCGCGGTCGAAATTCTTGACGGTATCTTTGGTGCCCAGGATCGGCTTGCCGATGGGGTGGTCCTTATAGAAGTTACTGGAAAAAATCTCGTGCAGAAGATACTCGGGGTTGTCCACCTCCATCTTCAGCTCTTCCAGGATGACGCCCTTTTCCTTTTCAATATCCTCGTCGCGAAACAAGGGATTTCGAACCATGTCGGCCAGAACATCGAACGCCAGCGGCAGGTGCTCATCCAAAACCTTGGTGTTGTAGCTGACCATTTCCTTGGCGGTGAATGCGTCGAGGCCGCCGCCGATGGAATCCACCGAACGCGCGATATCTTCGGCCGAGCGATTGGTGGTTCCTTTGAAAACCATGTGCTCGATGAAATGCGAGATGCCGTTTTCGTCGGGCGTTTCCGAGCGCGAACCGGTTCCGATCCAAACGCCCATCGACACCGATCGGACGTGCGCCATGTGTTCGGTGATCACGCGAACTCCGTTCGCGAGAGTCGTAGTCTCGATGTCGCGGACTTTGTCGGAAACGATTTCTGTAGCTGTGGCCACTGTATCCATTTTATCGCGCTTCCGGCAGGAGCGGTGATATACTGGAAAAGTGCCGCAAACCATTGTAGGGCTTGAAGTTGCGGACCTGCAGGAGGTCCTGGAGGGACAACCGGCCTATCGGGCGCGCCAGATTTACGAAGCGGTGTACCGGCAGCGGGTTTCGGACCTGGTGCAGGTGACAGCCTTACCTGTATCCCTAAGAAAGGAAATAGCTTCCAAGTTTCCGTTGGGGCTTCCACGGGTAGCAGCGGAGTATAAATCGGTGGATGGGACCCGCCGCTATCTGCTTTCGCTGGAAGACGGGAAAACCGTCGAGACGGTGCTGATGCCGGAGGAGGGCCGCGACACAATTTGCATATCGAGCCAGGTGGGATGTCCGGTGAATTGCCAATTCTGCCTGACGGCGCTGATGGGGCTGGAGCGCAACCTGACGGCGGGTGAAATCGTCGGGCAGGTGCTGTTCGTGATGCAGACGCATCAGCTTTCCACCGGAAGCGACCGGCTGAACGTCGTGATGATGGGGATGGGCGAGCCGCTGCTCAACTTGCCTAACGTGGTTAAAGCAACGCGGCTGTTGCTGGATCCGCAAGGGATTGGCATGTCGCCGCGCAGGATCACGCTGTCGACAGCCGGGATTGTTCCGAAGATTGAGGAGCTGGGTCGCGAGCCGATCCGGCCGAAGCTTGCGATCTCGCTGAATGCGTCCACGGAGGAGCAGCGGCGGGAGCTGATGCCGATCACGCGCAAGTATTCGCTGAAGGATCTTCTCGCTGCGTGCAAGGCGTATCCACTGCGGAAGTGGGAAAAGCTGACCTTCGAATACGTGCTGCTGAAAGGCGTGAACGATACGGATGCGGACGCGCGGCGCGTGGTGAAGCTGCTGGCCAATTTGAACGCGAAGGTGAATTTGATCGCTCTGAATCCGGGGCCGGGGATTGCGTTCGAGACGCCGGATGCGGAGAGGGTGGACGCTTTTCAAGAGATCGTGCGGAAGGCGATGCCGTGTTTCGTGCGGAAGCCGCGGGGGCGGGACATTTTCGCGGCTTGTGGGCAGTTGAAGAGAATCGAGAATTCAGAATTCAGAAATTCATGAATTGTGGGGCAGGATGTCATCCTGCAGCGGGTTGTTAACCCGCGGTTTTGCGCCGATTGACAATCGGCGCGCAGGTTGGCAACCTTGCACCTGCACAATTCTATTTTGGATTTGGAGCAATGTCCGCATCCACCAACCCCAAAGCCCATTTGATCGCGCCCATGTACATGGTCTGGACGTCTTTGCGATCCCAGCTTTCTTCGCGATGGCCTAGCGTGGAGTAGTAGACGCGGCCTTTGCCGTACATCTTCGCCCAGCTTACCGGATAGTTCTTGTCGGCGCGGCGCTCTTCCGAGACATTCTTGTTGGTCAGGTCGAGCTTGCTTGCGTCCATGCGGACGATTACGTGGGTGACATCCGGATTGAAGGTTTTCACCTGGTAGATTTCATCCGTGAACTGGAAGGTTTTGGGGAAAAGGTTCATGCCGGGGAAATTCGGGTCTTGCACCACCATCGGCGCATCGAAAACGCCCCAGGGATGCTGGTTGAAGTAACCGCCGATCATCTCGCCGTACTCGGGCCATTTGTAGAACGTGTCGATGGCGCTGTGGATGCCGACGAATCCTTTGCCGTCCTCGTGTACGAAGGAGAGCAGGTCTTTCTTCTGCTGATCATCCAGGTCCAACTCGCCGGTGGTGTAGAAAATCACCGCATCGAAATAGTTCAGGTTCTTGGCGTTGCCGGCTTCGATTTTCTGCTTGGTCAGAAGCTGCGTATCGGTGCGGATGTAGGTATCGTAGACGCCGGATTCGCGTCCCATTCGTTCGATGGTGGCGAGGGCGTGGGACACCGAGTCGTGCTGGAAGCCTTTGACTTGGCCGATGGCTAGGATTTTCTTTTTCTTGGGCTGCGACGGAGCGGAGACCGTGAGCGCGAAACCGATCAGGAGTGCCAGTGAGAGACGGTACATTGCCATAGCATACAGGAGTCGCCTGCAGTCTGCTACATGCGCTGCATCCTTCGCAACGTGAAAGCTTCCGGATGGACGTTCGCGTCCTTCAACTTCTTCCAATCGTCACTGACGTGGATCAATTTCCCGCTGATGTGATTGGATTGCTCGGACGCGAGGAAGAGCGCGAGCTGGAGCTGTTTTTCCGGCGCGACGCCGCCGGTGCGGCGGATCTCGAGCGCGTCCTCGGTCTCCTTCCAGCCCGCTTTGTCGCCCGCGCGCAGGATCTCATCCGTCATATGCGTGTAGGTTCCGCCGGGGCTCATGCAATTGATCTGCACGTTGTGATCGCGCACTTCCTCGGCAATGGTTTCCACCAGCCGCACCACACCTGCCTTGGATGCGGCATAGGCGGAGAAATTGGGACGGGCGCTGGCAGCTCCGCCTCCGCTGAGCACGATGATTTTTCCGGAGCGGTGCTCGATCATGTGAGGCAGCACCGCCTTGCACGCGTTCATCACGCCCAGAAGATTGATGTGAATGGTGTCGGCCCAGGCTTTCGGAGATTGGTCGAGGAAAGGCCCGATAGGGCCCTGGATGGCGGCCGCGCAAACCAAGACGTGGACGCCGCCGAAGTCGCGGCGCATGCGGTCCACTGCGGCGTTGACCTGTTCGAAATCCGTGACGTCGGTACGAATGCGAAGCGCGTTACCGCCGGCATGTTCAATTTCGAGATGCGCGAGGTCCAATTCCGCTTTGCTGCGGGCGAGCAATCCGACTTTGGCGCCGGCGGCGGCGAATCCAAGGGCTAGCCGTTTACCGATACCACGGCCGGCTCCAGTTACCAGCACACCCGCGTTGGTCAGAGAATGCACATGCCTTCCAATTTACGGTAGTACAAAAAGGCGGGGCTGGGGGCTGGGGACTCGGGGCTGGTCTATCGGTGAGCCTTTTGTTTGTACATGGCTTGGTCGGCTCGGTGGAAGAGTTGATCCGAGGATTCTTCGGGGATGTGTTCGGCTACTCCTACTGAGACGCCGATGTCCACGGTGATGAGGCCATTGTCACGAGTTATGTTGTAGGCGCCGCTTAGGAGCGCGGCGATTTCTTCGGCGCGAGCCTGGGCGATGGGAAGCTGGCATTCCAGAATGGCGACGAACTCATCGCCACCCCAACGACAGACGAAATCGCGCGGGCGGACGTGAGCGCTGAGGCGGCTTCCCAATTGTTTGAGGATTTCGTCGCCGCAGAGGTGCCCGTAATCGCAATTGATTCGTTTGAACGTATTGAGGTCGAACAACAGGATGCAGAATTCGCGATTGGCAGCGACGCGGGCCGCCAACTGCCGATCGAATTCGCGGCGGTTCGCGATGCCGGTCAACGGATCGACGGAGGCAAGGAGCTCCACTTCGCGGAGCTTCTCCTGGAACTCGGCGAGTTTCGCTTGTACTTGGGAATTGGCGTCGCGGCTGTCCTGTTCCAGGGACTCGACGAATCCCCGCAACTCCACGGCCTGGCCGGCGGCCAGCGCACGGTCGCCCGAGCGAGCTACTTGTTCCATTTGTTCCACGAAGCGAGCCAGGCGCTGGATATTTTTTTCGTTGCGGACGGCTCCGGCGATTTCACTTTGAGCGAGCAGCGCCAGCGCCTGCGCCACGTCCCCGGCGAGAAGATTATTAAACTGACGGGCTTTCGCGGCGAAATCGATGAGTTCGGAGTGCAGCGCGGCGCGGCTTTCTTCTAGCGTCGGGATGCTGGCGTGGTAGACGACGCGGCTGCGCAGGCGGATCAGTTGGTCGTGACACGATGTGCCAACATCGCCGCACAAGCCGGCTACCGTGTCCGCGATGTCCAGGATGGATGCCAGATAGCATTCCAGCGCGCTGTCGAGCAAAACTTGCCGGTCGGGTTCAGGTTGCGCTCTCTCCGGGGAACTCATCACTCTGGGGAACTCATCACTCTGGGGAACTCATCAATGTGAACCGCTACGGTTTGGCTGCGGGCTTTGGCGCTTCTGGCGGAGCCTTGCGGTCGAAGCCTTCCTGATAGGCTTCCACGCCTCGCGCCGGAACCGAGATTTTGATTACTTTGCGATTGTCGTCCAGCCAGAAATCCAGACTGATGGGCTGGCCATCGGGAGGCGTTCCGCTGATATTGATGTGGTTGAGTTCGACGGTTTTTCCGGCGAACTCCACGGACTCGCGGCCCTTAAAAACCAGCGTGCCGGGAACCTCGGACTGGCCGAGGATGTAGATGGGAATTTGCTGCGGATCCTGGTTTTTCAAATCAGCGCGCATCGCGAGCAGGCTCCAGGGGAAGAGCGGGAAATTCGCGCTGACAACTAAAGCGCCGGGCGACACTGCGTCCGCTTTGCTTTGCGGACCTTGCCCGGAATCCATTTCGTTCTTGGCTTTGCCATCGGCGAAAACTGTTTTGACGTTCATCTGCACCTGGCCGAGCTTGCCTTTGGCTACCGCATCCAGCGGCTGGAACTTTTCGTCGGTGACTACCTTAAACTGCTCGATGTCGATTTTGATGGGTCCAATGGTTGCGGTTGCCGAGCCGCTCACTTCGATCTTGCCGTCCGCTTTTTGGACGGAATAGTTTTCCGTAGAGATGGGCTTGCCGGTCATGTAGAGAGTCAGCTTGCCGGTGTCCGCCGGGGATGCTGCCGCGGTTGCGGGAGCCGATTTCTTGACCAGGGCCTTGATCTCGTCCGGCATATCGAAACGGTCCTTGGGCAGATCGACGTTGTATTCCACGCTTTGGACGGTGATCTGAAATTCCTGGTTGGCGAACTTGTTGGTCAGCTTGTGGGCAGTGATGATATCGCCTTCCTTCCGGTAGTCCTCGGCGAACACCTCGGCCTTAATGTCTCCCATTTGCGTGGAACGGGTGGTGGCGGTTTTAATCAGCAGGCCGGATTTCTTGTCGTAGAATTGCGTTACGGGATTGCCTTGCGGCGGTGTCAGCACCACTTTGTAGCATTCGTGGTCCTGCACATTTTCTACTCCAGTAGTTTCGGCCTTTGCGTACAGGGTGTGCCACTTCAGGGCAGCATTAAAGGTGGCGTCGCGGAAGGCATCCGATTTCTCGATGCCCTTTTTGATTCTGGGGCCCTGCATCGCATTATTCTCCCAGGCAACATCCCCGCTGGTTCCCGAATCGATTTTCCCGATGCCTTGCAGGTCGATGATGGCGCGGATCTGGTCCGGCTCGGCTTGGTAGAAGGTGAGAGTGCCCTTCACGCCAGTGCCGGCGGATTCCATTGTGCCGTGCATAACTTCGTTGTGGTGCTTCTCGAAGGCGGCTTTTCCGCCCACCGCTTCGACAAAGCGATCGAGGATGGTGTCGGCCTTGGGCAGATCGTCGGCGAAAAAGGGCGAGGCGGTGACGAGAAGGGCGAGCGCAAGCTTATTCATGAAACTCCTTGGCTGTTCCTTCAGTTTGGCACACTGGGCCGCCGGCGAGCGTCGCCGGACACCGTGCGGTTCTGAGTTTTACCGAACCGCGACCGCAAGGGAGCGCTACCACGACAGGAGCATGCGTTACGCTCCCTTGCGGTCGCGGTTCGGTTAGTGGCTAATTACCGGGGGTGCAGGTGTCGCCGAGCCATTTGGCGGTGAACGCCGAATTGATATCCATGTTTCCGGTGGAGTTGGTGATGGTCATCTTGACGGTGCCTTTGATGTGCTCCGAGTCGAGCGACTCAAAACGCATGGTTCCGCTGGATTTGCTACTGTTCCGCGTGCATTCCACATGGATCTCCTGCATACTTGCGGTGGAATTGACCAACGTATTGGTACAGGCTTTGTCATTGTTTCCCCAGGTAAGCGGCGTATTCAGCTTTTCCTTTTTCAAGCAAAACTTGTGAAGGACGGTGCGTCCGCTCAAAGATTTGGTTTGCTGCTCGATCCGGGCACGCTGTTCCGGCGTCATCTGGGCCAGCGCTTCAACGGGGATTGGGGGCAGGTCACTGGTGGAAACAGTCATGCTGGACTCCCACTCGCCGGTTTTCACGTCGAGCGGGCGGAAGTCGGCCGCCGCAAGAAATCCGAGCCCAAGCGTAATTTTTATGATCAAAACTTGCATCCGCATAGCTTCATTATGAATGAGTCGCGAGACGCTGCATAGCAATCCCACCACCGGACATACTTTCCGAGCTGTCTCCGTGGAACTCAAACAAATCACGGCGGGACGTGCTGGCAAATGAGTTGCTCGAAGAGAGCCACTATGCCAAGAGTCGAACGCATGCGCGATTTTCTGTCGGGCCCGTTGACGGCGGCCGACATCGAAAGCAGGGCCAAGGAAGGCTGGAAACCGGTTGCGGTGGTTTGGGAGCGGCAGGTGGAAGGCGCCGGCCCGGAACCTGCGGACGTCACGGAACAGGTCCCATACGGTCTGAAGATTTCCGAAGACTGCATGCAGCTGGAGCAGGACATCCACGAGAAAGAAGCGCTAGTGGTGATGCTGGAAATGATTATCCAGGAGAAGCCACTGACCGAGATTGCGGCGTCCTTGAACCAGCGCGGCTTTCGAACCCGCTACAACAACATGTGGACTCCCGGCGCGGTTTTTGACATGCTGCCGCGGCTGATCGAGGTGGGTCCCCGTGTATTCAAGAGTGAGGAGTGGGTGGCTAAACGGGGAAGATTGATGAACGTGGTCTAGGACCACGTTCCTCCATCGTCCGTTGTTCGGTTATTCCGTTATTCGGTTGTTCGGTTCTGGTGGGCCGTCCGGTCTCTGGCGCTAGCGATGGTACCTACTTGGGGTTGTTCCGAGTTCTCGGCGGAACATGGAGATGAAAGCACTGGTACTGTCGTAGCCGGCTTCCAGCGCTACGTTGGTTACCGATTCGCCGGCAGCCAGCAAACGCAGCGCATGCAGCAGGCGAAGCCGCTGGCGCCATTTTGCGAATCCCATGTTGGTTTCCGAGCGGAACAGGCGCTCAATGGTTCGTGGACTCGCTCCCGCGTGTTTTGCAATTTGTTCCAGCGATGCCGGCTCGGCTGGATTGGCTTCCAGCAGTTCCGCTGCTTTGGCGGCACGCGCATCGTGAGGCATGGGAAGCTGCAGAGGCGCCGCGGGCAGCGCTTTAATTTGATCCAGCATTACGCCGATCAGGCGCGCCTCCGATGGTGCGCTGCGCTGGAGCGTCCGGCGGGAGACTGCTTCCAGAATTAATTCGCGCAGCAACGGCGGGACGTTCACGATGCAGCATTCCGTAGGCAGAGCCTGGGAGAGTTCCGGCGCAAGATACAGCGTCCGCATGGATACCGAGCCGGACATCCGCACGCTGTGTTCGATGAAGCCAGGAATCCAGACCGCGCGATGCGGCGGCACCACCCAGGAGCCGCTGGAAGTGATGATTGTCATCACTCCTTCGGCGGCGTAGAGCAATTGATGCCAGTCATGCGTGTGCGGAGGGATGACAAGGCCGGGCGAATAAGTGGCGGCAAGGGTCCGGATTACAACGTCTTCGGATTGGCGTATTCGCGACACTAGCTGGCAGTTTAACGCAAGATCGCCAGACGGTTGCGGGGCTACCATGGCAGCATGGCCAACAATATTCGACATTTCGCAATCAACGCAGACAATGTGCCGCGGGCGCAGCAGTTTTACGAGAAAGTCTTCGGATGGAAATTCGAGGCTTGGGGGCCGCCGGGTTTTTTCCTGATCCACACCGGAGACGAGAAAGACCCAGGGATACAGGGGTCGCTGCAGGGCCGGCGCGAACTGGTACCGGGGCAGAAAATGACCGGGTTCGAGTGCTCGGTTTCGGTGGACGATGTGGATGTCATCGCGAAGGCTGTGGTGGCGAGCGGCGGCAAGGTGATCATGCCGAAGGTGACGATCCCGACGGTGGGGCGGTTGATTTACTTTCAAGATCCCGAAGGGAATGTTGCGGGGGCGATGCATTACGATGCCGACGCGAAGTGAGAATCTTTTTAGCCGCTGATGAACGCAGATGAACGCTGATAATTTGGAATCCGCGTTCATCGGCGTTCATCTGCGGCCAATTTTCCGTAAAACTGTTCCAGCTTTTGCCGGTAACGCGGGCCCGCGGTTTCTACCATGTCGTTGTGGCGTGCGCCTTCCACCACCCAGAATTCTTTTGGCGCTGGCGCGGTTGCGTATAAGGCTTGGGCTAAGCGCGGCGGGATGACCTCGTCGCGATCGCCCTGGATGAATAGCTTGGGCGCGGTAACCCGGGCGATCTTCGGGACGGAATTGTAGCTGTGGACCAGCAGTGGGCCGAGGACCGGAATGACGGTTCCCGCTACGTCGCTGGCTGAGGTGAACGGGGCTTCCAGAATCAACGCTGCGCAGGGACGCTGTGATGCAAGATCGATTGCGACGGCGGTCCCGAGCGATTCGCCGTGCACAATAATTTGTTCGGCGCGATAACCCATTCTTAATAAATGCTGGTAGGCGGCATCGCTATCGATGTACAGGCCCTGCTCGCTGGGACGGCCGCCGCTTTTGCCGTAGCCACGATAATCGAGAATGAGAATCGACGATCCGGCGGCCACAATTTCCTGGATGTGCGGCAGGCGGTGCGTGATGTTTCCGGCGTTTCCGTGCAGGAAGAGCGTCACCCAGCGGACGCCTTCGCGGGCCACAAACCAGGCATGCAGCCGGACGCCATCGCGCGTGTCGACCCAAACATCGGAGGCGTTTACTTCATGCTGGTTGTCCCAAAGGCCTTCCGGATATTTCGAGGGGAAGTAGATGGACCGATTGGCGAAGAAGTAGAGCGCGCCGTAGGTGGCAGCGGCGATAGTTGGCCACGCGATGTAGGCGGGCACGCGCAACACCCGTCACTTTAACACCTGCTATCTTCTACTTGTTGCCCCCTCCATTGATAGGCGTTCGGGTGCTGGATCTGAGCACCGTTGTAGCCGGGCCGACGGCCACCATGATCCTGGCGGATCTGGGGGCGGATGTCATCAAAGTGGAGCGCATGGATGGCGGCGACGATGCTCGCGCGATGGGTCCGCATGGCGGGGAGTGGGGCGCTTATTATGTGCCGATTAATCGCGGCAAGCGGTCCATTGCAGTGGATGTCACAAAGCCCGCCGGGCGCGAGATTGTGTTCCGGCTGGCGGCGGGATGCGATGTTTTTGTTGAAAATTTTCGGGGCGGCAAGGCGGCGAAGCTCGGGCTGGACGAGGCCGCGATTCGCGCGCACAAGCCCGACATCATTTATGCGTCGCTCTCGGCCTATGGGCAGCGCGGTCCGGACTACTTCAAACCTGGCTACGACGCGATTTTGCAGGCACGCACTGGAATCGTCAGCGTTACGGGTCCGAATGCCGACACGCCGATCCGGGCCGGGGTTTCCATTCTCGACATGGGCGCGGGAGTTTGGATGGCGCTCGGGATTATGGCGGCGTTGTTCGAGAAACAAAAATCGGGCCGCGGGCAGCGCGTGGATGCGTCGCTTTTTGAGAGCGGGGTGATGCTGATGTGTTATCACCTACTGTCGCGCCAATTTACCGGCGTGAGTCCGGGGCCCGAGGGGTCCAGACACAACGCCATGGCTCCGTATGGCGCGTTCGCTACATCTGACGGCGCGATCATGCTCGGGATTTCGAACGATCGGTTGTTCCGGCGCTTAAGTGCGGCGCTGGGGCGCGAGGATTGGTTGGAAGATCCGCGCTTTGCTACAAGTCTGGATCGCGTGCGCAATCGAGTGCATCTGGAAGGCCCGATCGCAGACCTGGTGTGCAGCAAGCCGACCGCGCATTGGTTGGCGCTCTTCAAGCAGCACGACGTTCCGGCCGACGCGGTGCAAAACGCGGAACAAGTGATCGCCGATCCACAGGTTGCCGCGCTGGATCAGCTCGCCGAGGTGAGGTTGGACGGTTATGGTCCCGTGCGAATTCCGCGTTTGCCGGTTTCGCTTTCCTTGACGCCGGCAGGAGTGGCGGGTCCGCCGCCTAAACTCGCCGAGCACGGGCGCGCGATACTGCAGGAAGCTGGTTACAGCGATGCGGAAATCGCGGAGCTGGTGGAATCGCGGGTTTGCGCAGTGAGAGATTGAATGAGCTACGGCCGGTACTTCGAAGAGCTGGAGCCGGGGAAGACTTTTCGACACTGGCCGGGCCGCACCATCACCGAGTTCGACGATACGCTCTTCAGCCTGATGAGCATGAACCAGCATCCACTGCATATCGACGAACATTTCGCTGCGGGAACGCAGCATGGGCGGCGTTTGGTGGCGGGGCCGCTGGTGATCAGTCTGGTGATTGGGATGAGCCAGGCGGATGTCGGCGGGCGCGCGACTGAGACGCTCAATTATTCGAACGTGAGGCACGTGGGGCCGGTGTTTCATGGCGACACGATTTATGCGGAGTCGACTGTGTTGGCGAAGCAGGATGATCGAGGCATCGTGACGGTTGCGACGCGCGGCGTCAATCAGCGCGAGGAGACGATTCTTACTCTGGAACGCAAGATCGTGGTTCCGAAACGTCCGGGTGGAGGCGCCGCGTGAAGAAGCTTAGTTCTGAGCAGGAACTGATGGTCGCGACCGTGCGGCAGTTTGTGGATAAAGAAGTTGTACCGGTGGCGTCCGCGATGGAGCATCGGAATGAATATCCGCATGCGTTGGTGGAACAGATGCGGACCATGGGTCTGTTCGGGTTGAATGTTCCCGAGGAGTACGGCGGCGCGGAGATTGACTTCACCACGTTCGCGATGATCTTCGAGGAACTTTCTCGCGGTTGGCTCGGGTTGGCGGGTATTATCGGGACGCACTCTGTCCTGTGCGACGTGCTGATTCGCTTCGGGACGGAAGAGCAGAAGAAGCGATTCTTGCCGGGGTTGGCATCGGGCGAACGGCGCGGCGGCATTTGCCTCTCGGAACCGGGTGCGGGCACGGATTTGCAGAGCATCAGCACCACCGCGACGCGCGCCGGCGGTTTCTACCGGGTCAACGGATCGAAGATGTGGGTGACCAACGGGCGCTACGGAAATACTTTTCTGTTGCTGGCCCGGATGGAGCCGCGCGTGGAACCGGCGCACCGGGGCATGAGTGCGTTCGTGATCGAAAAGGGCGCGGCTGGGCTGACTGTGAGTCGAGACATCGACAAGCTGGGTTACAAGAGTGTGGAAACGTGCGAGCTGCACTTCGAGGATTTTCCGGTTCCGGCGGAGAACCTGATCGGCGGCGTGGAGAACGAAGGATTCAAGCAGGTAATGACTGGTCTTGAAGCTGAGCGCATCAACGTTGCGGCGCGGGGTCTGGGGATCGCGCGGGCGGCTTTCGAAGAGGCGATCCGATACGCGCAGCGCCGGACCACGTTCGGAAAACCGATCGCAGAGCATCAGACCATCCAAATCAAGCTGGCCGATATGGCGACGAGTATCGAAGCGTCGCGGCTGCTGATTTATTCGGCTGCGGAAAAGCGCGATCGCGGCGAGCGGTGCGATCTGGAAGCCGGAATGGCCAAGCTGTTTGCCACCGAGACCGCGGCCGAAGTGTCGCTGGAGGCGATGCGGATTCTCGGTGGAAATGGATATTCAAAGGATTTTCCGGTGGAGCGGTATTATCGGGACGCGCCGCTGGTGGTGATCGGCGGCGGGACCAATGAGCTGCAGCGGCTGATTATCGCGCGCAACCTGTTGAAGAAGTATCGGGAGGTCGAGTAGCAATGTGTGGCGCACGCACTCTCGCGAACACAATCGGAAGATTCCTTCATGGCGTTCACACGAGTGTGAACGCTGCACGCCGGGGGCGTGCGCTACAAGAATGAGCTTTGGGCGATACTACGAGGAATTCGAAACTGGTGCGATCTATAAGCACTGGCCTGGGCGCACCATCACCGAACACGACAACACCTGGTTCGCGCTGCTCACGATGAATCAGAATCCGTTGTTCATCGACAGGCACCATGCGGGACGGTGTCCGGTGATCGACACGCTGATCTTCAGCCTGACGGTGGGGATGAGCGTGGCGGACACCAGCGGCCAGACCATCGCGAATCTCGGCTACGAAAGCGTGGTGTTCGAGCGGGCGCTGTTTCCGGGCGACTCGCTGTACGCCGAATCGGAAGTGCTGGAGAAGCGGGAATCTCAGAGCAAGCCGGATCGCGGGATCGTGGCGATTGAAACTCGCGGATTCAATCAAACTCGCGAGCGGATCGTGGTGCTGCGGCGCAGTTTCCTGGCGCCGAAACGAGGCTCCCGATGAACGGGACAAGGGAGCTGGTTGAGTTTCTCTCCGGTCTTCGGGACTTGCCGCCGGAAGTTGTGGATCGGACGCGCTACCTTTTGCTCGACTATTTGGGCGTTGCGATGCGAGGGTCGCGCGAAGAGTCGTCCGCGCCGGTTTATAAGATGATCGAGCGCTTGAAGGCTCGCTCGCAGCCGGGATACACGGCGCTCGCGTACGGAACGGCGGCTCACGCTATCGAGATGGACGATACGCACAACGGCGGATCCATTCATCTGGGTGTGGTGATGTTTTCTACGGCGCTGGCGCTGGCGGAGACACTTCCGGATATTCCTGTGGAGCGCTTCGTCGCAGCCGTGGTGGCTGGATATGAAGCCGCGGCTCGCATCGCGATGGCGGCGCAACCGAAGCTGCAATATTTGCTGGGCTTCCATCCAACTTCCGCGTGCGGTGTGTTCGGAGCCACGGTGACGGCAGCGAAACTGTTGGAACTGACGGCGGAGCAGATGCTTTCAGCCGTCGGCATAGCGGGCAGCATGGCTGCCGGGTCGCTTGAATTTCTTGCGGAGGGCGCCTGGACCAAGCGGTTGCATCCGGGTCTTGCGGCGCAGAACGGCATTCAAGCGGCGATGCTGGCTGCCGAGGGATTTCGTGGACCTTCGAAAATCCTGGAAGGCCGCGATGGTTTTTTGCATGGGTATTCCACGAATCCGCTGCCTGAACGAATCACGGCGGACCTTGGCGCGTCATTCGAGATTCTGCGAACGTCGGTGAAGCCGCATGCTTGTTGCCGCTACATGCAAGGTCCCATCGATGCGATCCTTGCACTGGCTCGCGAGCATGGCTTTCGACCGCATCAGGTTCGAAGCGTTGCTGTTACAGTGCTCGAAGCGGGTTGGCCGCTGGTGGTGGAGCCGCGCACGCAGAAGTACAATCCGCAATCGGTGGTGGAAGCGCAATTCTCCATGCCGTTCGGCGCCGCGGTGGCGCTGCTGTTTCGGCGCTGCGGGCATCGAACAATTTAGCGAGGAGAATGTCCGCTCCGACGACGTCCGGAGAATGATGCGGCGTGTGGACGTGAATGCAGACGAGATGCTGGAGGAGAAGTTTCCCGCTGAATGGCCGGCCCGCGCGCGGATCGATCTTACCGACGGCCGGCGCCTGGAGAAATACGTGGAGCATCCCAAGGGCGATCCGGGGAATCCGTTGAGTTGGGCGGAACTGATCGCGAAATTCAAATCGCTGGCCGTCCCGATTGTCTCCTCTGCGCGCTCGGATGAGATCGTCACATCCGTTCGAGAAGGTAACTCCTGGCGAGGAATCCTTAGGCAAATATGACCAGACGCTTACTTCTATGGTTGCTGGCGGGGCTCGTGCCGATTCCGGCGCAGAACGCCGCGCAGAACATCCGGCCGCTCACCATTCTGCACTCGAACGATCTGCACGCGCATCTTCTTCCGGACGATCTGGACCGCGGCGGTTTCGCGCGCCTGGCGACGGCGGTTCGCGAGGAGAAGCGGAATTGTGCGGCGTGCCTTTATTTGAATGCCGGAGACCTGGTGCAGGGAACGCCGGTCTCCACGATTTATCACGGAGTACCGGTTTATCAGATCGCCAACCTGCTTGGATTCGATGCGGCGACCATCGGCAATCACGAGTTCGATTACGGATGGAAGCGGGTGCAGGAGTTCGCACGGATCGCGCATTATCCGCTGCTTTCCGCGAACGTGGTGGATGCCAATGGCGCGACGCTCACCCGAAAATCCTACGTCATAAAAACGGTAGGAGGGATTCGGGTGGCCATCCTCGGAGTTCTGCTGGGCGATCTTTCGGGAACCTACGTGACACCCGACAAAGTGGAGCCCTGGCGCGTGCTTCCGGTTGTGGAGACGGTGCGGAAATACGCCCGGGAGCTGCGGGACCGGTCGGATCTGATAGTGGTGTTGGGACACATTCACGATCAGGAAGAAGTGGACGCGATTCTGCATCAGGTTCCCGAAGTTTCGGTGGTGGTGGTGGGCCACAATCACAACGGATATCCGGAGATGAAGAGTGTGGACGGCCGCGTGGCGGTGCTGGCTCACGGTTACGCAACAGAGCTGGGGCGGTTGGATCTCAAAGTGGATCTGGCGGGTAAGAAACTGCAATCGGCGGAGTGGAAGAAAATTCCGATCGATGCGAAAGTTCAGCCCGAGCCCAGAGTCGCACGCGAGATCGCAGGGTGGGAAGCAAAAGTTTCGAAGATTGTGGATGTGCCAATTGGGGAATCGAAGAAACGGCTGGAAGGGCGTGAGCTGCAGTTACTACTGGAGCAGGCGCTGGCGGAAGAAACGAAATCTGATTTGGCATTCGTCAATCGCGGAGGCGTGCGAGACGTGATTCCGGAGGGGCGTGTTCTGGCGCGAGCGGTCTGGAATATCCAACCGTTTGACAACATGGTAGTCGTCGGAACGTTCAAAGGCAGCGAGCTTCCGCCGGCCATTCGCGAAGGCCACACCATCGAGCCTGATCGCGAATACAAAGTGGCGACGCTGGATTTTGTCGCAACGAATCAAGCTGCGCAATTCAAGACCACTGGGCTGAAGTTTCCGGAGAACACGGGAATCCTGGCGCGGGACATGGTGATTGGGTGGATCCGGAAGAGGCGGCTACTGCCGTAGCCGCGGGGCTGGGGGCTGGGGACTCGGGTCTACTGGCGGAGGGCTTTTACCGGATCGATTCTGGTTGCGCGCCAGGCTGGGATTGCTGCTGCTAGCAAAATCACAGGCGTTACGGTGAGGAGCACAAGTAAGTAAGTTAGCGCGTCAGTTGGTTTCAATTCGAACAGCATGCTTGCCATTACTCGGCTGGCGGCTAGAGACAGAATCAGACCGATCGCGAGACCGGTGGCGGCTAGTTTCAAGGCACCGCGTAAGACTAGACCCACCACGTCTGCGCGATCTGCTCCCATTGCTACGCGCAGGCCGAATTCCGAAGTTCTTTGCGTGATCACGAAACTCATCACGCCGTAGACGCCTACCAATGCCAGGATCACTGCTAGTCCGGCAAAGCTGCTAATCAGGAACGTGCGGAATCGCGGCTTTGCGATGGAATCCGCCAGCATTGCATTCATGGTGGTGAATTTCATGGCGGTCTCGGGATTCATGGCGCGGACTTCGCGGCGGACGGCGCCGGTGAGTGAGTTCGGATCGAGTGGAGTACGGATCACCACTTGCAATTCGTTCGCATAGTAAGGATGCTGCTGCAACGGCATGTACAGCTCCGGCTCTGGCGAGGAGGCGGGCGAGTTTTGGCGAACGTCGCCCACTACGCCGACGATGGTCATCCATTTTCCTACCGAATCCAAGCCGCACTGGAGGCGCTGGCCGATCGGGTCCTGATTGGGGAAACTGTCGCGAGCCAGGGCCTCACTGACGATGGCGACGGGCACCGCGGGATATAAATCGTTCGCGGAGAAATCGCGGCCACGCGAGAGCGGGATTCCCATGGTGCGGAAGTAGCCGGGACTGGCCAATCGAAATCCGGCGTGCGGAAGCTTCTGGCCGGGCGCGAAAATCTGCTTGCCTTCCACGGCGTAGCTGCCGTCGGAACTGTACTGGCCGGTGGGCAATCCCATGGCGGCCGCGGCCGATGTCACGCCTGGAATGGCCGCGAGTTGTCCCAACAGATTTTCAAAGGAACGCCCCACGGCGAGATATTCAGGCAGCGATCGCGCGGGAGTGTGGGCGTACATTACCAGGATGCCGTCGGTTCGATAGCCGAGCTGGACGTTCGAGAGCGCCGCAAAACTGCGCAGCAACAGGCCGGCGCCGATGGCGAGCACGAAGGATAGCGCGATTTGCGCCACTACCAGCGTGTTGCGCAAGCGCGGCGAGGGGCCGCCCAGCAATCCGCGCGAACCGCCTTGCTGCAGGGCCTGCTGCGGATCCACGCGTGCAGCTTGAAATGCGGGAGCCAAACCGAAGACGAGAATCGCGAGCAACGAAACGCCGGTGACGAATGCGAGCACAGGCGCGTTGATCCGGACTTCATCCAAGCGCGGAAGATCCGGCGAGACGCGCAGCAGGAACTCGATTGCGAATTGGGCAAGCAGCAATCCGAGCGCTGCGCCCGCGATCGCAAGTACGGCGCTTTCGGCGAGCAGCGGGCGGACGATATGCCAGCGTCCTGCTCCAAGCGCTGCGCGGACCGCCATCTCACGCGATCTCGCGGTGGCGCGCGCCAACATCAGGTCCGCGACGTTGGTGCAAGCGATCAACAGAACCAGCGCGACGGCGCCCATCAGGAAGTAGAGCGTGGTGCGGACCGGGCCAACCAGTTGATCGCGTAAAGAAGCAGCCAGGAAACTTTTGTTGCGGTTCGAATCAGGAAGCGCGGAGGCAAGGCGCGCGCCGATGGTTTCGAGGTGGGAGTTCGCGCCTGCGAGAGTGATGCCTGGTTTCAACTTTGCAACAGTTGGGTAGTTGTAAGCCGTGCGGTTCAAATTCTCCGGTGTTGCAGGCGCAAGCACCCACAGGCTGGCGTGATTAGGAAATTCGAATCCGGCTGGCAGGACACCGGCGATTTGATAAGAACGATTCTCGATGCTAACCAGCTTGCTCAAGGCATTCGTCCCCGACCCGAAGTTTCGTTCGGCGAAAGGCAAACTGACGACGGCGGCAGAGCGGTCCAGATCGTTGTTCTCGAGGACGCGGCCGTAAGCGGGCTGGACGGCGAAGATCCGAAAGAAATCGGGATTCACGAAGAATGCGCCGGTGAATTCGGCGCGGCCGTGAACCTGCACGCCCATCTCGCCGCCGAAGTAGCAGCTTACGGATTCGAATGCCTGCCCGTCTTCGCGAATATCCACGAAGTCGCCGCCAGTGAGGCGCGGAACGGGATGGCCGGTTTGCTTGGAATAGGTGGAGACCGAGACGATGCGGTCCGCATCCGGATAGCGAAGCGGCGAAAGCAGAACGGCATTGATAATGCTGAAAATTGCGGTGTTTGCGCCGATACCGAGCGCCAGCGTGAGAATCGCTACGGCGGTGAAGCCAGGGTTTTTGCGGAGGGTTCGTAACGTTGGCCGCACTCAACCATTATGGGACTGGGGGCTCGGGGCTGGGGACTGTGAGGCTATCTCTTGCGTGAGCGAGATAGCATGCTGACTAGGGCTGTCAGGAAATTGTGGAATCTACGATCGAAGGGCTTCGCCCAGGCTAGCTGATCCAGTGATTTGGCGAGTTCCGCGTTCTGTTGGATGAGTTCCGTGTTCTGTTGGGTGTGGGCTTCGAGTTGACGATCCAGATCCAGGGCCCAGTTGGTCCGCTCTTCGAATTGGACGGAGAGAGTTTCCAACTGTGTTTTGAGATTGAGCGCCCACGCGGTCCGTTCTTCGAGTTCCTGATTGATCTGGTCCAGATGCAGGTCGAGAGCTTTCCAATGCTCAATTTCCTGGTTGAGCTGCAGCGCCCAGTTCGTGCGCTCTTCGACATCCGCCATGAGCTCCATCACCATGTCGCCGCGTTTGGCGCATTCGGATTCGGCTTGCTTCAGTTTTTGATAGGCGTCGTTTAACCGACGACAGGCGATTTCCAGTTCGGATTGCGGGGTGTGCGGCCACGCTTGCCATTCGTACGGGTCAGGCGACGGGTCCGGTGGCGCGCTGACGTGTCCGGGATTTCGCACGCAGAACTCGGGCGTCAACGGCGGATGGTACAGCGTTGGGACGCTCGGATCCTTTCCCAGCACTGCCAGTATGTGCGTTGGCTTGAGGCGGCCGGCGGCGAATTCCTGCTCGTCGCGCTGATGCACCTCGTCGATGAAGCTGCGATCCCAAGCCGACTGCGCGTCGAAGTTGTAGCCGAAGCCGCGATCGACAAAAGGCTCGATCGCGTTGGCGAAGGCAATGAAAACCTGGAAGTGAAAATTCTCGAGCAGCAGCGGCAGAATGTCCTGCGCACGAATGCCTTCGAATCCATCCGTGGAACAGTCGTAGTCGATATACAGTTCCTCGTAGCGCTGAAGCTGCCGATTGAAGCGGTAAGACGGCGGCAGTTTGCGCCAGAATTCGTGCACGATTGCGAGCGCTTCCGGCCAGCGCTGATGTCCATTGCGTCCCACCAGCTCCGAGACGATCAAAAGCCCGTGGGGTTTGAGCGAAGTGCGGATATGCGCGAAAAGATCCTCCAGCTTGAGCACATGGTGCAGAGCCTGATTCGCAATCACTGCATCGTATTCGTGTTCCGGAGACCACGCGTTGAAATCCGCCTGAACGAAACTCAAGTGAGGGGCGACTTCGTGCTCGGTAGCGGAGGCCTGTCCGCGTTCCAGCATCGCTGGATTCAGGTCTACGCACTCAATGATGAAATCGGAGTGGCCGCGTGCGCGGAGGTGCAACGCCAGTTCGATTTCCATGTTGCAATTACCGGAGCCGAAGCTGACGATTCGCTTGGCAACGCCCTCGGGACGGCGCTCAAGTAATTCATCCAGATATTTGCGGAACATTCCTTCCGGAGTGGAAAATCCCAAGGCTTCGAGCTTGGGCCGGACGTAGCGGTTCGACCAATAGTGAAAGACTTCCGGGAGGCTATGAACGTCGATATCGTCGCGGTAGAGCCGATTTTCGGCGGCCAGGCGTGCAGCGTAATCGTTCATGGGTTCCGGCTCGACTTACTTCTAGCATAGGCTGGCGGTAATATGAATGGCCGAGGTTTGCGATGTCATCCAAGCTCAAGCCGGGTCCTGGCGCGGTTGGCGCTATCGTTTTCACTCTGCTTGGACTCTGTTTCGTAAATCGCGCCGGCGTTGCGACGGACGAAGCTGCGCTCGAAGCCACGTTGTTTCGCGACTGGCGCTTTTTCTCGGTCCCGCTATTTCATCACAACGTTCCGGTGATGGAGCTGACGTACATCGGCGAGCTGAAAACGTGGTTGTATGCGCCGATTTTTCTGATCTGGAATCCGACAGCGGCGTCCATTCGCGTGCCCGCGATCCTGATGGGCGCTCTCACGGTGCTGCTGTTCGGCGCTTTGCTGCAGCGCGTCCACGGATCGAGAGCCGCTTGGGTGGGTAGCATTTTGCTCGCGACCGATGTGACGTTCCTGTTGACCACGGTGCATGATTGGGGTCCGGTGGTGTTGCAACATCTGCTGCTCGCGGCGGGGATGTTGCTTGCTGTGCGATGGTTTCAGACATCCAGCCGCGCCTCGCTGATTGCAGCCGCGTTTTGCTGTGGGCTCGCGTTCTGGGATAAAGCCGTGTTCCTTTGGATCTCCAGCGGCTTGGCGGCGGGCTGCTGGTTGTTTGCGCGAGAGATTCGCGCGCGGTTGACGCGGCGGGCTGTTGTGATTGCGGTCTTCGCGCTTTGCGTGGGAGCTTTGCCGCTGATTGTCTACAACCTCGCGGGTCCGGAAAAATTCGGCACCGTGAAGGGCAATTTGCATCGCAGCAACGGTCTCTCTTCCGTTTGGTTCTCTTACACAATTCGGCAGCTCGAAGGGGCTTCGGATGGGTCGTCTCTTTTTGGTTACCTGGTGAGTGAGGACGCGGGGCCGCGGCTTGGATCGCCGGATTCGCCGCTGGAGCGGGCGAGTTTCGCCGTGCATGCGATTGCGGGCAATCATCGTCACAACTTCATGCTTCGAGCGATGTGCCTTGCCCTGCTTCTCATCCCGCTGCTATGGCGGACTCCAGCGCGCAAGGCGCTGCTATTCGGTGTGATTGCGATTGTTGTTGCATGGCTGCACATGGCGCTGGCAGGTGGCGGAGGCGCGGCGCATCACGCGGTGCTGCTCTGGCCGCTTCCGCATCTCGTGATCGCAATTGCTCTGGCCGAGGCTTCGCTGCACGTCCGGTTCGGAAGATGGGCTCTTGCGGGGGTCACTGGCTTGCTAGTCGCCGGCAACCTTCTGGTGATGAATCAGTATTTGTATCAATTCATCCGGAACGGACCGCCGGTAACGTGGACGGATGCCGTGTATCCGCTGGCCGAGGATCTGAAGCAGTCGCACGCCAGCCAAATTCTCTTGCCGGACTGGGGGATCACAGACGCGCTTTGCGTTTTGACCCGGGACGCGCCGCCAGCGCATCCGGCGGAGGAACCGTTCGCGATTTCCGATATCAATGCCATCTGGGTGGATCACGTGCCCGGCCAGGAATTCTCGAAGGGCGTGCATGAACGCGTTGTGGCAGCGGCTCGCGGCGCGGGCTTCGAGCCCGTTTTGCTCAAGATCTATTACGACCGCAACGGCCGTCCGATGTTTCAGGCCTACGCGTTCAAGTATAACCATTGACAATATAGCCACAGTGGCTATACTGAAAGCATGGACAAGCACCCTGAGCCCGAATCTCTGCTGCCCCTTCCTCCTGCGACGTTTCACATCCTGATCGCTCTGGCCGATGAAGACCGGCATGGCTACGCCATCATTCAGGATGTCGCGGCTCGCACCAACGGCGAGTTGAAGCTGAGCGCCGGGACTCTGTACCGCTCCATTCCACGCATGCTCGATCAGGGTTTGGTTGTGGAAACCAACACTCGGCCGGCGCCGGATTTGGACGACGAGCGCAGACGTTACTACCGGATCACTCCGTTTGGTATCGCGGTAGCGCGTGCCGAGGCGCGGCGTCATGCGCAGTTGTTGAAAATGGCGCGAGTGCGCGGTCTCGCGCCGGAGAAGGCCTGACCATGCGGCTCTATCGAGCTTTGCTGCACCTGTATCCAGCGTCTTTTCGCGCCGAGTATGGCGGTGAGATGGAATCCGTGTTCCGCGCCCGGCGGCGCGATGCATCCAATCCGCTGGCGGCGGCCGCGTTGTGGATCTCCAGCTTGGTCGAAATTCTGTTGAATGCGATTGCAGTGCACTGGGATATTTTGCGGCAGGATCTGCGCTACACAGCGCGAACCCTGCTGCGCTCGCCGGGTTTCGCGATCACGGCGATCCTGGTGGTGGCGCTTGGCATCGGTGCGAACACGGCGGCGTTCTCGGTGACGGATTTCGTGTTGATCCGCAACTTGCCGTTCCCGAACTCGGAGCGATTGGTCAAGATCTGGCAAACCATATCCGGGTATGACCAGATGGAATTTTCTCCGTTGAATTACCGCGACGTGAAGCGCATGAGCAAATCGTTCGAAAGCATGGGCGCGTTTCTTCCGTCCGCGGTCAATCTGGTGGGGCAGGGCTATCCGCAGCGGATTTTCGATACCGCGGTGACGTCCGAAGTAATTCCATTGCTGGGTACGCATCCATTGTTGGGAAGAGTTTTCACTCCGGCTGACGAGCGCGAAGGCGCGCCTGGAACGCTATTGCTGAGCTACCAATTGTGGCAAGCGCAGTTCGCGGGCGACCCGGCGGTGCTGGGGAAAAAGGTGATTCTGGACGACCTGCCTTATGTCGTGATCGGTGTGATGCCTGCGCCTTTTCATTTTCCGAGCGCTGAGACCGGCCTCTGGGTTCCCAAACAATTTGCCGAACAGGAATTTGCGGACCGGAACGACAACTATCTGCAAGTGGTGGCGCGGTTGAAGCCGGGCGTAACGCTGGAGCAAGCTAAAGCTGAGCTGGATGTAACGATGCAGCAACTTAAGCGCGAGTATCCGGGAGAGAACAAGAATACCGGCGGGACGGCGCTTCTTCTGCGGGATGAATTGTCCGGAAAGTCGCGCGTGATGCTGTGGGCGCTGCTGGGAGCGTCGGCCTGCGTGCTGCTGATAGCGTGCGCGAATCTTGCGAATCTATTGTTGACGCGAAGCTTAAGCCGTCAAAAAGAGCTGGCTGTGCGCGCGGCGCTGGGAGCGGGGCGGGAGCGGCTGGTGCGTCAATCGATGACGGAGAGCATGGTGCTTGCCGTACTGGGAGGTTGCCTCGGGATCTTCGTGGCCGTGACCGCGGTGCCGTTGTTGACCGAGCTCGTTCCGAACACGCTGCCCATCGCCTCAACGCCGACCGTGGATTTTCGAGTATTGATTTTCGCCGGGTTGCTCACGGTAATCACTGGAATTGTGTTCGGCGTACTGCCGGCGCTGCGCGCGTCCGGCAAAAAAGATATGGACGCATTGCGGGAAGGCGCGCGATCGGGCGGCGGGCGCAAAGAACGATTGCGGGCCGCGCTGGTGATCGCCGAAGTGACCATCTCGATTGTTCTGTTGATCTCCTCCGGCCTGCTCATTCGGGCGCTGTGGAAGCTGCAGGGCACCGACCCCGGATTTCACGCCGCTGGGGTCCTAACCTTGCAGACGGCGCTGGCGATGCCCAAGTACGAGCGGACGGCGCGGCGCGTGGATTTTTATGACCGCGTGTTGACGGACGTTCGCGCACTGCCGGGAGTGTCCAGCGCCGCCTACATTACGTCCGTGCCGATGTTGTGGGGTGGCGGCATTTGGCCGGTATCCGTGGACGGCAAGGTGGTGGAGCGCACGGCGTCCCACACGGTCAGCATGCGATACGCCACGCCGGGATTTTTCTCCACGCTCGAAATCCCGCTGCTGCTGGGGCGGGACATCAGCGAATCCGACAACGCGGATCGGCAATATGTAGCAGTGGTGAGTCAATCCTTCGCGCGCCGCTACTGGCCGGACCAGAATCCGCTGGGACGGCACTTCCAGCTCGCGTTTCACGATCGCACGGTGGTGGGCGTGGTGGGTGACGTTCGAGTGCGCGGACTGGAGTCGCCCAGCGAACCCCAGACGTATCTTCCATACCGGCAGGTACAGGACGGAAACTTTGTGTTTTATGCGCCGCGAAATCTGGCGGTGCGGACTTCGGGCAGCACCCACCTCGCTTGCGCCGGCGATCCGGCGGATTATTCAAAGCGCGGATCGGGAGCAGCCTGTCTCGGACGTCCAGACCCTGGAGCAGATCGTGGAATCGAAAACGGCATCGCGCACCGTGCAGGTTCGCGTGTTGGCTGCGTTCGCGGCGATTGCGTTTCTGCTGGCGGCGATCGGCATTCATGGGCTGCTCTCATTTGCCGTGTCTCAGCGGAATCGGGAAATCGGCGTCCGGATGGCGCTGGGCGCGGCGTCCGGCGATATTCTGCGGATGGTGATGCGGCAGGGCGTGTGGGTGGCGCTGGCGGGCGTAGTTCCAGGACTCGCTCTGGCGTACGTGGCTGCGCGGCTGATGCAAGCACTGCTGGCGGGCGTGCAGCCGGGCGACCTGCCTACATTCTTAAGCGCGGCTGGCCTGTGCCTGGTGATGACGCTGTTGGGTAGCTTTCTGCCGGCGCTACGCGCGGTGCGGATTGATCCGATGACGGCCATCCGGACGGAGTAGCTTCGCACTCCGGTTGCAACCAAACCGCCACGCCAGTCATCAGACCTACATGGAATTTCGACAACTTGGGAAGAGCGGCCTGCAGGTTCCTGTTCTCTGCTTTGGTACCGCGACGTTCGGTGGCGGAGGCGAGTTTTTCCGGGCCTGGGGCGAAACCGATGTCGCGGAGGCATCGCGCCTGATCGATGTCTGCCTGGAAGCCGGAGTCAATTTCTTCGATACCGCCGACGTGTATTCGCAAGGGCTTTCGGAGGAGATTCTGGGCCAGGCGATCCAGCACGTGCCCAGAGAGAAGCTGCTCGTTTCCACCAAGGCGACGTTCCCCTTCGGCGAGGGTCCCAACAACGTTGGTTCGTCCAGGCAGCACCTGACTCGCCAGATCGAAGGAAGCCTGAAGCGGCTGAAGACGGACTATATCGACGTCTACCATATGCACGGCTTCGACGCGCTGACTCCGGTGGAAGAGACGCTTTCCGCCTTGGACAACGCGGTACGGGAAGGGAAGGTACGTTATATCGCAGCCTCGAATTTCTCGGGTTGGCATCTTCAGAAATCACTCGCGGCGAGCGAGCGCTATGGGTGGGCGCGCTACGTGGGTCATCAAGTTTATTATTCTCTGGTCGGCCGTGACTACGAGTGGGAGCTGATGCCGCAGGCCTTTACAGAGGGTATCGGCGCATTGGTGTGGAGTCCGCTGGGTTGGGGGCGTCTCACGGGCAAGATCCGCCGCGGGCAAGCTTTGCCTGAGGTGAGCCGCCTGCACAAGACTGGCGACATCGGCCCCCAGGTTTCGGATGAATACCTTTTCAAGGTGGTGGATGCGCTCGATGCAATTTCCACTGAAACGGGCAAGAGCGTGCCGCAGGTGGCTTTGAACTGGCTGCTTCGGAAACCGACGATCTCCACCGTGGTCATTGGCGCGCGCAACGAACAACAACTGCGCGACAACTTGGCTGCGGCGAGTTTCGCACTCACAACGGAACAGGTGGCCAAGTTGGATGAGGCTAGCCAACAGCCGGTTGCTTATCCTTACTGGCACCAGCGACAGTTTCAAATTCGCAATCCGCTGCCGCCGGCGTATCGGGCGTGAAGGGCGGACGTAAGCAAGACATCGCAGCCAAGCGCCAAAAAGTGGATCGCTCTGCATTGGTCCCAACGTCCGTCGAGGAACTTGAGGAACGAGACCGGCTTGGTTTCAAAGCTCAGCCGCAACGCATCGAAGAATTTCTTCCTTGGGAAGCAATCGCGTCTTGGCCGGAAGATTGAACCGCAGCGATTTTTCCAGCTTACGGTCGCTTAGGTGTTCCGTGAAAACCCGTGCTGTCGACACGCTTCCTTGCGGTCGCGGTTCGGCACCATCCCGAGCCCCAAGCCCCCAGTCCCCAGCCCCTCAGTAAGGCCAGGCTGGTTTGCTGAACAGGCCGCCATCTACCCAGATGGTTTGGCCAGAGATGAAACTGCTGGATTCGCCGGCTAGAAAAACCACTGCATTCGCCACATCCACCGGCGTGCCCACTCGGCCGAGCGGGCGTCAGGCTCGCCCAGGTTCCGGCGAAGTCGGCGGCTTCCGTCTTGGTGCGCTCGGTTTCGATGGCGCCGGGGGCCACGCAGTTGACTGTGATTCCGTACGGCCCCAACTCGACCGCGGCCACTTTGGTGAACATCTCAATGCCTCCGCGGCTGGCCGTGTAATCCACCAGTTTTGGAAACGCAACCTTATTACAACCCGATCCGATATTGACGATGCGCCCTCCGCCATGCTCCTTCATGTGGCGGCCGGCGCGCTGCGTGCAGAGATAACAGCCCTTCAGGTTGGTATCGATGGTTCGGTCCCATTCGCGCTCTTCCAGATCGAGCAGCGCTTTCCAGGTCTGGACGCCTGCGTTGTTCACCAGAATGTCGAGTCGCGGGAATTGCTGGAACACCGCTTGGAACATAGCGTCCACTGCAGCCGCGTCGCCGACATTGGCCATTGCGACCAAGGAACGGCGGCCCAGCGCGCGAATCTCGGATGCAACCGCTTCGGCGCCGGCGGCGTCGGCATAATCGTTGATCACAACATCACAACCCTGAGCGGCGAGTTCCAGTGCGATCCCTTTTCCGATACCTTTGGCCGCGCCGGTTACCAGCGCGGTCTTTGCGGGAAGGAGCATGGTGACATTTTAGGTTGGATTCGAAAAAAATGCTTGCCCTCAAGGGTAAATCGAAGGACACTGAAGGTTGAATCTGTATAGCTGGGAGGCTTGGAATTGAAACTGGGTGAAACGACTGTATGGGAACCGACCGAAAGGTGGACCACCGTCGACGCAGCGGAAGGCTACGATGTTGCGAGTTGGGGCAAAGGCTATTTCTCCGTAGGCGCGAATGGACATCTCTGGGTGCATCCCGCAAAAGATCCGGCCCGAAGCATTGATCTTTTGGAGCTGGTGGAAAAACTCGAGCTGCGCGGTATCTACCTGCCGATTCTGATCCGCTTCGCGGAGATTCTAAAACATCGCCTGGGAGAGTTGCACCAGGCCTTCCAGAACTCCATCACGGAGCATGGTTACAAAGGCAAATACTGCTGCGTTTATCCCATCAAAGTCAATCAGCAGCGCCAGGTTGTGGAGGAAGTCTTCAAGTACGGCCGTCCGTATCATTTCGGGCTGGAGGCCGGATCGAAGCCGGAACTACTGGCAGTGCTGGCCATCGCCGACAACGAAACGCCCATCATCTGCAACGGCTTTAAAGATGACGAATACATTGAGATGGTGATGCTGGCCAAAAAGATCGGGCGGCAGATCATCCCGGTGGTGGAAAAGTACACCGAGCTGGATCTAATTCTGAAACATTCACAGCGCGTGGGCGTACGTCCCGAGATCGGACTGCGCGTGAAGCTGGCGAGTAAAGGCTCCGGCCGATGGAAATCCTCCGGCGGTTATCGCTCGAAATTCGGGCTGACTGTTACAGAAGCATTACAGGCGCTGGAACAAATGAAGTCGGTGGGCATGGAGGATTGCCTGCACCTGCTGCATTTCCATCTGGGAAGCCAGATCACGAATATCCGGCAGATCAAAGCGGCAGTGATCGAAGCGGCGCGCGTTTACGTGGAGCTGAAGCGCTCGGGCGCTGGTTTGAATTTCCTCGATGTCGGCGGCGGTTTGGGCATCGATTATGACGGATCCCAGACGGATTTCGAATCAAGCGTGAACTACACGCTGCAAGAGTACGCCAACGACGTGGTGTATCACATCCAGAATGTGTGCGACGAAGCCGAAGTGGCGCATCCGACCATCATCACCGAGAGCGGACGAGCCATCGCCGCTTACCATAGCGTCCTGGTATTTAACGTGGTGGGCGTAAGCGGATTCGGCGACGAATCGTTCGAGCCGGTACCGGACGATGCCGAGCAGCCGTTGATCGATTTGCAGGAAGCGTATAAATCGCTCAGCTCGAAAAATTTGCTCGAGAGTTTTCACGACGCGCAGCAATCGCTGGATTCAGCGCTGAACCTGTTTAGCCTGGGTTACCTTCCGCTGGTGCAGCGAAGCCTGGTGGAAAAATTGTACTGGGCCATCTGCCGGCGCATTCATAAGATGGCGAAAGAGCTGGAGTATTATCCGGAGGAGTTGGAACCTCTGGATGGAATGCTCTCCGACACCTACTTCTGCAACTTTTCGCTGTTCCAAAGCATGCCGGACAGTTGGGCGGTGAAACAGCTTTTCCCCATCATGCCGATTCACCGGCTGGATGAAAAGCCCACGCGCAGTGGCGTGCTGGGTGACATTTCTTGCGATTCGGATGGCAAGATCGACCAGTTCATCGATCGGCGCGACGTCAAGAAGACGCTGCCGCTGCATCCCTTCAACGGCGAGCCTTATCTGCTGGGAGCTTTTCTTGTTGGCGCGTACCAGGAGATCCTGGGCGACTTGCACAATCTGTTCGGCGACACGCACGCGGTCCATGTAAGCTTGGGTGAAAACGGCGACGTAGTGCTGGACACGGTGGTGAAGGGCGACACGGTGCGCGAAGTGCTGGATTATGTGCAGTTCAATTCCAAGGCTCTGCTGGAGGAGTTCCGGCGCGATGTGGAGACTGCACTGCGTGAAGGCAAAATCGGGTACGAAGAGTCGGGGCGGCTGCTGCGGTTCTATGAGGATGGGCTGAACGGCTACACGTATCTCGAGCAGTAATCCAGACCATCTTCGCGTGGTTTTAGTGGCCGCGCGGAATCCTTTGAACATCGGCGCGGCCGCGCGAGCCATGCGCAATTTCGGATTCGGCCGGCTGCGTCTGGTGAATCCATACCAGGTTGCGTATCAGGAGGCGAAGTCCGCGGTGCATGCGCACGACATTCTCGAACGCGCCGAGGAATTTGCAAATCTGAGTGATGCGGTAGCGGATTGCACTTTGGTGGTGGGAACCACGGCGCTGGGACATCGTGAACTACAGCATCCGCTGCGAACGATCGAGTATGGCGGCCGCGTGCTGCAAAAACATTTGGCTTCGGGACCGGCGGCTCTGCTGTTTGGGTCAGAAAAATTTGGATTGTCGAACGACGATCTGAGCCATTGCCACTGGCTGGTTCGTATCGGAACCCAAGGCTCGATGAATCTCGGCCAGGCCGTCGCGGTCTGCTTGTATGAGCTGACGCGCCGGCCGGTAGCGGCGAAACCCGGGAAGCGAAAGCTGGCGCGCGCCGAAGATTTGGAACGCCTCACCACGCGATTGACGGAAGTGCTGGTGAGTTCCGGCTACGTGCATTCCGCCAGTACCGAGGCAAAGATCCGGCGCCTGGTCCGCAGGCTGGATCTTCCGGCGCACGATGCCGAAGTGTGGCTGGGCATGCTGCGGCAGATCCAATGGAAGCTGGGCCAGGGCGGCGAATGATAATCTTGGGATGATATTCTTAGCTAACCCATGACGAAGATTCAACTTGGATACGATCTGATCCGCCCCTTGACGGATGCGGACTCGAGCAAATTGGCGGACGTGCACAGCCAGTACGGCATCTTCCAAGTGCATGTGGCGCCGGCCATGGACAAGCTGGCGGTGGAATACGACGCATCGCGGCTGTCGGAGAAAGACGTGGAAGCGGTGCTGCATCGCTTTGGGCTGCCGATCCAGCGGAAGTGGCCGGTTCCTTAGAGCGACTGTGCCGGGATTTATTCCTTGTGCTCACGAGACGGAAACCCGGTCATCTCTGCCTTTAGAGCGCCTTCGGGCGCCAACTCCGCCGCTTCGGCAAAAGCCACTTCCGGATTCATACCCAATTTCACCGCGGCGTGGTAAAGCTTGGCAAGAGTAGGCAGGCTGTGGCTCGGGTCGAGCGCGCCGCCTCCTAACGCCACGCTTTGAAGACCTTGTTCAACGAGCTTTGGCGACTGCTTTTTGACGGCCATCTCGGCCTGGATTCCCGCCATCCGAATCATCGCCTGCTGTTGCTCCCAGGTCAATCTGGCGGAGATTTGTTGGGGTGTTTCCGCAGGCCCCATCGACGCCGGCTGGGGGCTTGCAATGGCTGACGACCAGGGAAGGACCTGTTTGTATCGAAAGCCGTCCTCGGTAGTTTCTTCACTTTGATGGAAGGCCTTCAGGTCGCGATCCTCGGGCCGCCGATGTGGAAATGCGAGAAGCTCGGTTTTCATAATTCCGAGATCCGCAAGGCCGGCGGCCTGACCGAAGGCCTTCTCCGGATCTATGCCGAGCTTCACTGCTGAGTGATAAAGTTTCGCAAGGGCAACGATACTATCGCGGAAATCGTGAGATGCTCCTTCGATGACAAGTGCAGTTAAACCTTGCTCGATGAAGGCCGGCGACTGGCGCCTGACGGCCAGAACGGCCATGTCCGCGGCGTATCCCAAAAAGCCATTGCGCGCGGGCGGATTCTTGAAAAAGTTCCGCAGCTCCTCAGTGGTGCGCATGGGAACGTGGCTCTCTGCCGACTCGGCCGCAAGCTGATTGAGATGTGCGATTGCGTCTGTCACTCATTCCATGTTAATCGCTGTGCCCACTTGTATTTCTAATGTTAAATCCACGAACGGACTTGACTTAGCTGCTCGATGAACTGTACAGTTCAGGTGAGCGAACTGGAGAGTTGAAGGGCATGTTGAAAGGTCAGACCGAGATGGTTTCCGCGTTGCGCGCTCGCGCCAATTTCGGAAGCCTGCTGCGACGCGTCGAAGACGAACGCCGAACCTTCGTGATAGAAAAGCGCGGCTCGCCCAAGGCTGTGTTGCTAAGCATCCGGGATTATGTGCGGCTTGCCACCCCTGAGCCTGAAGTCCTGCGCGCTGTCGGAGAGGAATCACAACGCAAAGGGACGGACAAGCTTAGCTCGCGTCAAATTGACGGAGTGATCAAAGCGGTTCGGGCGCGGAAAGCCAAGCGTGGATGATTGCGCTTCGGCTAGTCATCGATACTAATATCCTGGTATCGGCGGCGCTCAAGCCCGACGGCCTCCAACGCACCGTATTCCGGCTCGCGATCACGAAACCCGCGCGACTCTATGTGTCCGACGCAGTTCTGGAGGAGTATCGGGACGTTTTGGTGCGTCCAGAGCTTCAGATCCGCAAGGGTCTACGGCGGCAGCTTCTGGAGCTTGTCCGGAACCGCTCCTATCTGGTTGTTCCGTCGTGTGCAATTCACGCGACGAAGGACCCTGATGACAACAAATTTCTGGAATGCGCCGATGCTGCGCAAGCGGACTATCTTGTGACCGGCAATCTCCGTCACTATCCGCGATTCTGGAAGAAGACCACGGTCATCACTCCCCGTGAGTTCGTCAACATCGTGGCGCCACACTTAGTGCGCTAATTCATCCAGTAGTGCGGTGTAATAGATACGTGAGAAAACGACCGGCCAGGGTTCTAATCGGCTTTTTACTTTTCGCCCTACTACTGCTCGCCGGCGGACCCGCATTTCGCAGCCGTGCGCAGTTGGAAGAGCATTACGCCAAGCATGGAGCCGAGTTCGGACACATCGGCATTTCGGAATACCTGCGGCTGGCGCAGGAGCTGAGAGATGCGCCGCTTGGAGGGCCGATCCTCGAAGCGCGGCGTCCGGACGGGCAGTTCAGCCGTTTTGACCGGCGCAAAGGTTATTTCGGTGCCTATAATCGGGGCGGGATCATCCGCACGTTTTTCATTCCCAACGACGGCGAACGATATTTTCGGCGGCAGGCCAGGAGGTCCTATTGACCGATCAGGAAATGGCGGCTTATCTTCGCGAGAACGGATATCCGGAACATGTTGTTCGGGCCGGGACGCGCTGGATTGATCGAGCGGTGGCGCAAGTTCGTAGAGGAAGTGGAACGCGGCTACAAATTCGGGCTGGAAGATTACCGGAACGACCTGGATTTGCGCGGAATTCTGGCCATGCTCGGGTTAGATGAAGACGTCCGGGAGCTGGATCAACGCTTCGAAACTCTCCTGACGGACCGCGAGAAACGGGTCTGGGAATCGTCGGCCGCCGATCCCTTCTGGGACTTCGGATATCCGAATAACGCCGGCCCAAGACTCCTGGAAGACATTAAAAATGAGAGACTTACATAGCTAACATCCGCATCTCCATAGATATTAAGTAGATTGCGTGTTACGATGGAAACAATGTCCCAGCTTGGACATCTTCGCTTACTGGAAGCCGAAAGCATCCACATCATGCGGGAAGTGGCGTCTGAGTTCCAGCGCCCGGTGATGCTTTATTCGATCGGCAAGGATTCATCCGTTCTGTTGCGCCTGGCGCAGAAAGCGTTTCACCCCGGCGCGATTCCGTTTCCGCTGCTGCACATCGATACCACGTACAAGTTCCGCGAGATGATCGAATTCCGCGATGCCTATACGCGCGAGCTGGGCGTACAGCTGATCGTTCATACTAACCAGGAAGCCATCAGCGACGGCGCGAATCCCTTCCGGCTGGGAACGCAGCGCTGCTGCGGGCTTTTGAAGACCAAAGCCTTGCTGGATGGTCTGCGCGCTGGTGGATTCGACGCGGCCATGGGCGGCGCGCGGCGCGACGAAGAAAAATCGCGCGCCAAGGAGCGCATCTTTTCGTTCCGCGATGCCAAGGGCCAATGGGATCCGAAGAACCAGCGGCCGGAGTTGTGGAGTCTGTACAACGGGCGCATCGATCCGGGCGAGAGCTTGCGCATTTTCCCGATTTCGAATTGGACCGAGATGGATGTCTGGCAATACATCCATGTGGAAAACATTCCCATTGTTCCGATGTATTTCGCGAAAGACCGCGAGATGCTGGTGCGGGGCGATTCGCTGATTCCTTTGGAACAGCCGTTTGTTCCGGTATCGCCCGGGGAACGTCCTCAGATAGTGCGGTGCCGCATGCGGTCGCTCGGTTGCAGTCCTTGCACTGGGGCCATTCGCTCGGATGCCGACACGATCCCGAAGATTATTGAGGAGCTGGTATCTTTCCGAAGATCCGAAAGGGAGAATCGGGTGATCGATCACGATCAGGAAGGCTCCATGGAAATCAAGAAGCGTGAGGGATACTTTTAATGGTGGCCGCCATCGACCGTACCCCGGCTTTCGAGATTGAAGAGTTCCTTGCGCAGGAGCGTGCGAAGGATTTGCTGCGATTCACGACGGCCGGCAGTGTGGACGATGGTAAGTCCACGCTGATCGGCCGTCTCCTTTTTGATTCGCAAAGCATCTACGAAGATCAGTTGAAAGCAGTGACGAAGGCTTCGGTGAATCGGTCGGCCGGTCCCATCGATTTCTCGCTGCTGACGGACGGTTTGCGCGCCGAGCGCGAGCAGGGGATTACCATCGACGTCGCTTATCGCTACTTTGCCACGGCGCGGCGGAAGTTTATCATCGCTGACACGCCGGGACACGAGCAATACACGCGCAACATGGCCACCGGGGCGTCGACGGCCGATCTCGCGATTATCTTGATTGATGCCCGGAACGGCGTGCTGGCCCAATCTCGCCGGCATGCATCCATCGCTTCGATGCTCGGAATTCCGAACTTCGCGATCGCGGTGAACAAAATGGATCTGGTCGGCTACGATGCAGATGTATTTCGCGGCATCGAAGCCGAGTTCCGCGAGTTCCTATCTCATCTGAACGCACCGCATACGTATTTTCTCCCGATCAGCGCGCTGGCCGGCGATAACGTGGTGCGGCGCAGCCGGAACATGCCGTGGTTCGCTGGACCCAGTTTGCTGGAGTATCTGGAAACCGTTCCTGTCTATAACCGCACTCGGTCGGCCGCGTTCCGATTTCCGGTGCAACGGGTAGTTCGTCCGGATCAGACTTTTCGAGGTTATGCAGGACAAGTGGCATCCGGTATTATCCGGCCGGGCGATGCGATTCTGGCGTTGCCTTCCGGACAACGGTCGCGCGTGAAGAGCATCGAGACCTGGGATGGCCGGCTGGAAGAAGCTGTAGCGCCGATGTCGATCACGCTGACTCTCGAAGACGAACTGGACATCAGCCGCGGAGACATGATCGCCGCGGCCGACCGAATCCCTGAGGTAGCGCGGCAGTTTGATGCCAGCGTGGTGTGGCTCAATGAGCAGCCGCTGGATCCATCGCGTACGTACATGCTGAAGCACACCACACAAACTGTGCGGGCAGAGATTAAGGCGCTACAGCATCGCGTGAATGTGACATCGCTGGAACGGGAGCCAGCCGAAACGCTCGAAATGAATGCGATCGGGGTGCTGCGGATCGAGACCAGCCGGCTGATTTTCTTCGACGCTTACACGGAGAATCGCACCACCGGCAGCTTCATCCTGATCGACGTGGATAGCAACGCTACCGTGGCGGCGGGGATGATTCTAGCGGCTGTCGCGGCAACGCGTACGCGAACGGCGTCAGTGGTGAAAAAGCAGGGCCGCGTTACGCCGGCGGAACGCATGGCACGCTACGGCCATTCGCCGGCCACGGTTTCACTGGGGCAGCGAACGCAACTGGCGTGGTTGTTGGAACGCAGGCTGTTCGATCGTGGTTGCGCGGTGATGATCGCCGACGAGACCAGCGTGGATGTAAGCGATTCCGGTTTCCTTGTTCTGCTGGTTTCCGGAAAGGCGCCGGATTGGGATCTTCCAGAGGATGACGCCGCCGCCGCTGACCAGATTATCGAGACGCTGGAAGATGCCGGCGTGTTGTTGCCCGCCGAGAGATTAACCGGCGGCGAAGGAATTTAGCGTGACACTCGATCAGAAAATTGCGGATGCGACCAGCGTTATTGCCGCCGTGCTGGCAGAGAATGGCGCCCCGGCTTGCGTTACGTGCAGCTTTCAAACCGAGTGCATGGCGCTGGTGGATCTGGTGATCGCGCAAAGGCCGGATATCCCAGTGTTGTTTCTCGAGACTGGATACCACTTTCCCGAAACCTACGCGTATCGCGACCAGATGACCGAGCGGTTGCACCTGAACCTGGTGAACATGGCTTCGAGACAGACCGTCGCCGAGCAGGAATCGCAATTCGGGATTCTGAATCAAACCGCGCCGGATCGTTGCTGCGGCATGCGCAAGGTGGAACCGCTGTTCCGGGGACTGGACGATTACGGCGTCTGGTTCACCGCGCTGCGCCGCGAACAATCGCCCACGCGCGCGAATCTGCAAGCGGTGGATCATTTCAAACTGCCCACCGGCAAGCAACTGCTGAAAGTAAGTCCGCTGGCGGATTGGACGAACGCGGATGTGTGGGCTTATCTGAAAAGGCGCGGTATCCCGGTGCTCCCGCTTTACGAGCAGGGATATACCAGTATTGGATGCGCGCCTTGCACGTCGCTACCCGCGGATCCGGACAATCCAAGGTCGGGCCGCTGGGCCGGCAAAAAGCTGGAGTGCGGTATTCACATCGCCAGCGAGTGACGGCATGGAAATCCTGCTCGGATTTTTGATCGCGGTCGCTATCGGGATTACCGGCGTCGGCGCTGGGATCATCACCGCACCCGTGCTCATCCTGTTTTTCCATGTTCCGCCCGCCTATGCGGTGGGGACCGCGTTGACTTTCGGGGTCGCGGTGAAAATGTTGGTGGTTCCGATGCAACTCGCGCGCAAGCAGGTGAGCTTTCGCGTGTTGGGATACATGTTGGCTGGTGGACTTCCGGGAGTGATTGTAGGCTCACTGATACTTTCCAGGTTGAATATGCCCGGCCGGCTCGGGATTTTGAACACGGCACTCGGATTCACCATCGTGTTGATCGCCGCGCTCAATCTCTATCGCGTGTGGCTGCGCCCGGATCAAAAGCCGGTGAAGGATCACACGCGCTGGCTGCCTTTTCTCACGCTTCCCATCGGTGCGGAAGTCGGTTTCTCGTCGGCCGGCGCGGGCGCGTTGGGTTCCCTGGTGCTGCTTGCTATTACTCCGCTTACGGCGGCTCAGGTGGTCGGCACCGATCTATTCTTCGGTCTCTGCGTATCGCTAGTGGGCAGCGGATTCCAGTTAACCGCGGGCAACTTTGACGCGGCGATTTTGACCAAACTCATCATCGGCGGCGTAGGCGGAGCCTTTGCCGGAACGTACCTGGCGGCAATCGCCCCGCAGCGCGTGCTGCGAGTGGCGCTGTCGCTGTGGTTGATCTCGCTCGGGATTCAACTGTGCTGGAGCGGTGTCCGGCATCTGTGATCACGAAAGGCACCGGCTCCCTTACGGTCGCGGTTCGGTAACACTCTCTTTCCGAGCCGCGACCGTGAGGGAGTCGGTGCCGTCTTAGACAAGGACACTCGATTTTGGGGGCCCGGTACTTGTGTCCTTGACTTTGCCTGCCCGAGTATTCTACTGTAAACATTCGACTTGGCAACGCTGCAGGTCCGCTAGCGAAGCTATGGCAGAACGACAAATGCTGCTCGATTCCAATCTGGACAGCGTGGAGGTCGCGGAAGCGGCAGTCCTGCAAGATGCCGTGGACATTGGTTTCGAGGAGGAACAGTTGCACCAGATCGGTATGGCCGTTCGCGAAGGCATGGTCAACGCGGTGGTGCACGGGAATCGCTACAATTCCCGCAAGAAGGTGCATCTCTCGGTCACCAAAGCGCCGGACCGGTTGACGGTGGTGATCGCGGACGAGGGGGAAGGGTTTGACTTGAATACGTTGCCGAATCCGCTGGCGGAGGAGAATCTGCTCCGTCAATCGGGACGAGGACTTCTCTTGATCCAGGCCTTCGTGGATGAGTTTCAAGTATGCCGGGCGCAGCCCAGTGGCACTGAAGTACGGATGGTGAAGTACCTGGCCAAAGCCAGTTAATCAAGATCCAAGAGACAAAGGCAGGAGGTTCCAAATCTGTGAGTGTTAAACTAACGATCCGCCAAGTAGGCAGCGTAACTGTAATCGATGCCACCGGACGAATTACCCTCGGTGAGGGCGCAAGCACCTTTCGTGATGCAATTCGAGACCTGGCCACCAAGGGCGACAAGAAGATCCTGGTGAACCTGAGCGACGTTTCCTACATTGACAGCTCCGGAATCGGTGAAATGGTTTCGAGCTACACCACCGTGACCAACCACGGCGGCCAACTGAAGCTACTGGGATTGAGCAAGAGAGTGAAAGATCTGTTGCAGATCACCAAGCTCTATACCGTGTTCGAAGTGTTCGACGACGAAGCCGCGGCCATTCGCAGCTTCACCTGATCCGCATATAGAGCCAGCGAGGGTTGCTGCGAAGTGGCGTGCCGAGTCCTTCGAAAGAAGCGGCGGCGGCAACTCCGGCAACGGTACGGATCCATCAGAAAACGGCTCAGCAAAGCCGCAACGAATCCGATTCTATGAGCGCGCCGCGTGTCGCGCGAGCCGCATCCTGGGCAACTGGTATCTGAGGCGATTCTCATGCATAAGTAGAGGAGAATCCGCGGCAATCCTCTCGCTAATTGTTTGGACTGAGTTTGAGAGAGGCTGCTGCGTCTCCCAGGCGAGTATCCAGGGTCCACAGGCGGCACCGCGTGAGAACTGCCGAAGCCAGCAAGTGCGCGTCGACCCAACCAATCCCTTTGCCGAAAAGCCGATGTTGTTCGAGAAATTCCAGCACTTCTGCATTTTCAGCTGAGACCGCGTGGGGTAGCTCGGCAAGATCGCTGAGAATGTTGGATCTCCGCTGAAGGCTGCCGCAAGCAATTTCGCCAAGCACGAACGGATGCATCAGGACTTGATCGTCCAGCAAAGCTTGCTGAAGGCGCTCATCGCTCCGGCGGAAGTGATTGACCCATACGGAGGTATCCACCAGAAACATGCGGTGTAATCCTAATTTGCGGTGGCTGCCTTAGCCTTTGCCGGACGCCTCCGCCGGCCTGATTCGAAGTGCGGTTGCGTACCGCCAAGCGCAGCCAATCGGCGAGCGGTTTCGCGCGCGATCAAAGCCTCTAAGCCGGCGCGGATCAAAGAAGTTTTCTCCGTGATCCCGGTAGCGGCTCTGGCTTTTTCGACCAACTCCCCGTCTAAATTTAATGTCGTCCTCATATGCATAAGTATGCACCTTCCGTGCATATATGTCAAGTGGCCTCGCGCCGTCAGTCCACATTGGCCGTCAGTCCACATTGATGGTTACGCCGTCCTGGCTCGCCGCAGCTCCAATCGACAAAACCACAGGCAAGATGCCGGGCGGCAAAAACCCGCCAGGTATTTGCGCGTTGATCTGCATGAGTCCCGGAAATCCCGGCGCAGGACCGGCATAGGACAGCGCCGCCGAATAGCCACCGATGGTCAAACTCACCGCACTCAGATCCTGGCCCTGGCCGGTGGCATAGAGAACGATCACGGATTCGCGCGCGGCTGGATTCGAGGCCGAGTTTACCGACCCATCCTGATTCAAAGCCGCCGCTTGTCCGACGCCGCCTGCTACGGTGAACAGGCCGGGTGTAGCGCCGGTCACGTCGGATGAAAACACGGTCACCGCGGCGCCCGCGATAACAATGCTGATCTGTGTAGTCGAACCTGCTTTCAGGCTGGCCGGAGCCAGAGCGTTAATTTGGCTGGTCCCAACATAAAAAGTAGTCGCCGGCAGTCCGTCGAAGAGAAGCTGAGTCTGTTTCGGATCGAACCCGGATCCGAATATCGTAATGATTTCGCCGGGGGCGATGTCGCCTGGTGCGAGCGAGGCGGCGTTCACCAGCGTTGCGCCGATAACCTGTTGCGGCGGCGCGACCACCGTTGCCGTCACGGTCAACGTCCGGATGCAATTGTTGCCTGAGTCGGTGATCCAAATGACTCCGCTGGAATCGATGGCGAGATCGGATGCGGCGCTTAACTCAGCCGCGGAAGCGGGTCCTGCATCTCCGGCGAACCCCTGCGTGCCCGTTCCAGCCACAGTGGTAAGCCCGCCTGTCGACGTCCAGCCGCGAATCAGATTGGTTCCGGTTTCAGCGATCAAGAGTTGTCCATCGGCGGTCAAAGCCAAGCCGCGCGGTGTTTGCAATCCATTCGCAATGATGGAGAATACGCCGTTCGCAGCGATCTGCGAGACACGCGTGAGCTCGCTCAACCAGATGTTGCCATTTCCATCCACCAGGACGGCCGCGGGCTTCAGGATTTGCGCCAGAACGCTCGCAGTGCCATCAGGCAGCAGCTTCAACACCCGGTCGTTCCCGGTATCGGCGACATACACTATGCCCGTTCGATCCACCGAAACGTATTCCGGATTGTTCAGCCCATCCAGGATCGTCGAAATATTCCCCTGCGGCGTAATCTTGCGGATTTCGCCGTTGCCCGTGTCGGCGATGTAAATATTGTTATTGCCATCGATCGCAACGCTCTGCGGCGAATTGAGCGTAGCAAGCAGAGCCGGTCCGCCATCGCCATCCGCTCCGGCAGTGCCAGTTCCGGCGATGGTATTGATCACACCTGCCGAAGTAATCTGGCGGATGCGATGATTCGCGCTGTCGGCGATATATTTGTTTCCTTGGCCATCCATCGCGATGCCTGAGGGTGTATGCAGCCTGGCGGAAATCGCAGGGCCGCCGTCTCCGCTGAAATAGACGCCCAATCCACTGCCCGCGATGGTGTTTACGATTCCAGTACCGGTGACGTCGATGACGAATTGTCCCGTGGTGGCATAGACGTTTCCAAAGTTGTCCGCAGCGACATCCAGCGCGGCAGGGACGCCCGCAAAAGGTAGGGACGAAGTCCCCAGGTAGTTGCTGCCGGCGACATAGAGAGATCCTCCTCCATAGGCGACGCCGGTGGGCGCAGTGATGTTGAAGACCGTGCTGATGACGTTCAAATAAACTTTGCGGATGCAGTTGTTGCCGCTGTCGGCGATATAGACCGCGCCATCTCCATCGGATGCGATTCCAGCGGGTGAATTTAACTGCGCCAGGTTGGGGGAGCTATCGTCGCCGCTGAATCCGGCGACGCCGGTCCCTACGAGGATGGTGAGGTATCCCGCCGGTGAGACGCGATAGACGATGTTCGCACCGAAGTCCGAGATATACAGCGTGCCGTCCGGATCGAGCGCGACGTTGCGCGGGGCCACGAACGTTGCGTCGGTGGCAGGGCCGCCCAACGCGCTCCGGCCCTGCGGCAGCGATCCGCCGCCCGCTACAGTCTGAATATTGCCGTCGGCTGTCACTTTCCGGATCCGTCCATTGCCCAAGTCGGCGATGTAGAGATTGCCCGCGCTATCCAAAGCCAATCCATAGGGTTGATTCAGCAACGCGGCATCCGCGGGACCGCCGTCGCCCGCGAACCCGGAAACTCCGGTGCCAGCCACGGTGCTGATAGTCCCGTTCGCTCGGATCTTGCGAACACGATTCGCGTCCGCGTCTGCAACATAGATGTTTCCCAGTGAATCCACGGCAATGCCCTCGGTCTGACTGAACAGGGCTTGGAGCGCGGGACCGCCATCGCCCACTGAGTTGCTGCCGGCGACGGTTTGAATGGTGTACGTCGTGCCACCGGATATATCCGCTGCGACCGAGGAGATATTCACCAACAAGCACAGGAGTAAGAGTAAAGGACAATAAGCCACGGGTACGCCTCTGTGGACTAGAGTGTCTCACCGATGGAAAATTCTCATGCCGCTTCCGATGGTGGTTTGTATGAAGAATGTCGTGTGTATGAAGAATTTGTCCTTACTTCTCGCCGGGATGCTGATCAGCGGAACGGCGAGCGCGCAGCCTGCGCTTCGATTGAAAGGACTGAACTCCTATAATTCACCGCGGACGCCTGCAGCAGCTGCTCGAAAAACCTTGGCGCCCGGGCGATCTCACATGATTCTTCAGTTCGCTCAGAATCCGAGTGACATTGAACTAGGAAAGCTCGCGAATCTAGGCGTCACCGTGCTTTCCTACATTCCGGATTACGCTTTTTCCGTGTCGGTTCCGGACGACGTTCGGTGGAATGGTTTGGACATCCATTGGCAGGGCCGGCTGCAACCGGAGGAAAAGATCAGCGCCGAATTTGGCGTCAGCCGCGCCGCTCGCATTGCGTCAACTCTTACGGCAGTAGTGGAATTTTATCCGGATGTGGATCGGAACGACGCCCGGGAAATCGTCATGGATTCTGGGCTACGCGTGCTGGAGAACGCGGGTATGCTGCCCAATCATCTTCTGGTCCGCGGAGGCCGCTTGGAATTATTGAGCCTGGCAGACTGGGACGAGGTTTCTTACATCTTTCCCGCGTCCAACGAGCTGACTGACGGGCAGCCGGTGCACGCCTGCGCCGGCGCCATGACCAGCCTGGGCGCGGTAGAACAGGCGATCCCCGTGATCGGAGACGGCTGGGATGGTCCAGGCCTCGGCGCGGCCGCGCTGAATTACGCGTTTGACAACACCACGGCACAGCTACCGGCCGACACCGTGCAAGCGCAAATTGCGCGGGCCTTCTCGCAATGGTCGAATGCTGTGCAGGTCAGTTTCACCCCGGTGTCGAATCCGACAGGAAATGAGACAGTTGGGATTCTGTTTGCAGCGGGAGCGCACGGCGATGGCTATCCATTTATCGGCGCCAGCATTTTGGCCCACACTTTTTACCCATTTCCGGTGAACCCGGAACCAATTGCGGGCGACATGCATTTCAACGACGCGCAGACCTGGCAGATTGGAAGCGGAGTGGACCTATATAGTGTGGCCCTGCACGAAGCCGGACACTCGCTCGGTCTGGGACACTCCGATGTCCCTGGCGATGTCATGTATCCGTACTACCGAATGCACACTGTGCTGATGCCGAACGACATCGCGGCTGCGCAGGAGTTGTATGCAGCTGTCGACACCATATCCAGTCCGAGCCCGACCCCAGTGCCCGATCCTTCCCCGATACCCCCTTCGTCCAGCCCGTTGCTGCTGGTGGTAATTGCCCCTCCCAGTTCCGCCACGTCGTCGCCAATCTCGATTAGCGGCACAGTCTCGGGCGGCGCCGGCGCGGTGCAGGTGAACTGGAACGCAACGAGCGGGGCGTTCGGCACAGCTCAGGGATCCTCAAACTGGACCATCCCAACCATTCCGCTGATTGCCGGCGGCAATACCATTACGATCACGGCAGAGGATTCGCTGATGAACGTGGTGACCTACGCCGTGGCTGTCAGCTATCAGCCAGCGAGCCCCACACCTGCGCCTGCTCCGCCTGCCCCTACGCCGCCTACGCCCTCCGGACCGGACACAACGCCGCCGTCACTTACAATTCTGTCGCCCGCAAACACCAATTACTACACCTCCGCGAGTGCTCTCGTGGTCAGCGGCACGGCTACAGATAATGTCGGAGTTGCCTCGGTGACCTGGGCCACTTCCAATGGGACATCGGGAAGCGCGAGCGGCAACACGAACTGGAGCACACCGGCAATTCCTTTGTATATCGGAGCAACCACTATCGTGATTACCGCTGCGGATGCGGCAGGAAATGCAAGCTGGCGATCGTTGACTGTTACTAGGGATTGAGCGGGTTAACAACCCGCCGCAGGATGCCATCCGAATGTGTCACTGCGACGTGGGGCGGACCCCCTGGTCCGCAGCCGACGCCCTCGTCGGCTTGGCCGTCGTAACGAAAGAGCGGGTCCAGGGGGACCCGCGCGGACCGGGGGGTCCGCCCCACCTCCAATCCATAAATCCCAGCACTGAAAAAACTAACTGGCATTGGGATGCCATCCTGCGCCACATTACAGCAGCCCGGCCAACTTCGAGCCTTCGATCAGGATGGTTTCGTCGCGCTCGGGTCCGGTGGAAATGCAGCCGATCTCCACGCCGGTACGATCGCTCAGGAATTTCAGGTAATCTTTCGCGCGTTGCGGCAGGGCGTCCGCGCGAGCAAGTCCGCGGGTTTCGGACTTCCAACCGGGAAGCGTCTCGTAAACGGGTTCCACGGCTTCCATTTCGCGAAATGTGGCCGGCATTTCTTTGGTGTTGCGGTAGGCCGTACACACCTGGATTTCGTCGAACTGGTCCAGCACGTCCAGTTTCGTGACAACTAGACTGGTGAAGCCGTTGATCATCGCCGTATAGCGCAGCAGCGGGACATCGAACCATCCGCAACGGCGCGGTCTACCGGTCACGGCGCCGAATTCCTTGCCTGCCTTGCGAATCCTCTCGCCTTCTTCGCCCAGCAGCTCAGTTGGAAATGGTCCGCTGCCTACGCGCGTGGTGTAGGCTTTTGAGACCCCGATCACGCCGTGGATGCTGGTGGGCGGAACCCCGGCTCCCGTGCATGCGCCGCCCGCGGTGGCGCTGGACGATGTAACAAAGGGGTACGTGCCGTGGTCCACGTCCAGCATGGAGCCCTGGGCGCCTTCAAAGAGGATGCGCTTGCCCGCCTGCATGGCGTCGTGCAGAAGCTGGGCGGTATCGCAAACCATGGGCCGGATCCGCTCAGCGAACTTCAGATACTGATCGCGGATCTGCTCGTAATCGATGGTCTCCTGGATGTGGAAGGTCTGCGCCAGCAGTTGCTTGTCTTCGGCGAGCGAAGTGTACATGGCGCAGAAGCTTTCCTTCTCGTACAAATCCGCGACCCGGATGCCGCGCCGCCCGGTCTTGTCTTCATAGCAGGGACCGATGCCACGCGAAGTGGTGCCGATGGGCACGCGATCCTCGCGCGCTTCCGACATTTTCTCCACGATGCGGTGAAATGGAAAGATCACGTGGGCGCGATTGCTGATCGCAAGCTGCTTTGTGACATCAATGCCGGACTTCCGGAGAGTTTCTATTTCATCCAAAAGCGCCGCCGGATCGATCACCACTCCGTTCCCGATCACTGCCTGAACGCCCGGACGCAAAACACCACTCGGAATGAGCTTGAGGACGAATTTCTTCTCGCCGATGAACACCGTGTGACCGGCGTTATGACCGCCCTGATAGCGCGCCACGATGGAAAACTTGTCCGAGAAAAGGTCAACCACCTTCCCTTTGCCCTCGTCGCCCCACTGCGCGCCTAATACCACGATATTTGACATGCTTTTACCCAAAACGTCCCATTGTACCGTGCGGAGACGAGTTTCGTGGTAGCGCTCCCTTGCGGTCGCGGTTCGGTCACACACGCGTAACCGAGCCGCGAGCGTCAGCGACCGGTTAAAGTAGCTGACTGGTCCGTTCCAGCGCCGCTTCGATTCTCTGTTTGTTGGTGAGTACCGGTTCAAACAGGTCGCCCACACGTTCGAATCGATCCAACACATTGCGGATTGTGAACTGATCGGGATCTAAGCCGCGCCGGACTTCCGACCATGCGAGCGGCGTCGATACCGGAGCGCCTGGGTATGCACGAGGCACATACGGAGCGGCAATCGTTTTGGCGCTTGAGATTTGCAGATAGTCGAAGTAGACCTTGCCCTTTTTTCGCTGCGACACCGTGCGTGGAGTGGTAAACAGCTCAGGCTTTTCGCGGATCACCAGGATCGACAAAATCTCCGCGAAGGACCGCACCTGCTCGTAGGTGTAAACGGGTTCGAGCGGGATGTAGATGTGCATACCGTCGCCGCCGGTGGTCTTCGCGTAGCCTTCCATCCCCATCGCATCCAGTTTTTTCTTGACGATCTGCGCCGCCTCCACGATCTGGTCGTAGGGGCAACCTTCGGTAGGATCGAGATCGATGAGCGCGAAGTCGGGATTGTCCAGCGACCCGATCCGGCTCATCCACGGATTTTGGTCGATGGAAGCCAGGTTTGCGAGATACACCAGCGTCGCGCGATCGTTGGCGATGATGTAGTGGATGTTGTCCTGATTGTGTTCGGAAAAAATCGGCTCCAACCGGACCCAGTCCGGTACTTTGTCCTCCGCATCTTTCTGGAAAAAGTAATCGTGGTCGATACCGTTTGGATAGCGTTTGAGCGAAAGCGGACGGTCGCGCAGGTGGGGGATCATCAAATCCGCAACCGCGTCATAGTAGTTGATCAGGTCGCGCTTGGCGATCCCTTCGCCGGGAAACAGCACTTTGTTGAGATTAGTGAACTTCAGGCGATGGCCATCCACGGTGACGAACATCTCGGCGGGCGGCTTCGGCGGAATCAGCGGCTCCCGTTTGATCAACGCGGCGGCGGTTTCTGGAACCGGCGCTTCGGTCTCTTCCGGCTCGGGTGACTCTCGAACGCACTCTTTCGGTTCCTTATCTGAACGCAGCCCGATAAAAACCGGCGCGCGCAGCAGGCCATCCGGAGTAAATTCCAGAAACTTGATCTCGGCAACCAGTTCGGGCTTCACCCAAGTGACGTCACGCAGCGCCTTCACTGTTCCGGTGAACGGACTCTTCTTGACGATAAGTGGTTCCAGCTTCGAGTAAATGTCTTTCAGTGACTTGTCGTTGAACCCGGTGCCGACCTGGCCGGCGTGGATCAGTTTGCCATGGTCATAGAGCCCCAGCACCAGCGAACTGAAATAATCGCGCTCGCCGTGCGTGAATCCGCCGATGACAAACTCCTGGCGCGTTTCCACCTTGATCTTCAGCCAATCCTGGTTGCGCCGCCCTTCGTATTTGCTCGTTCGGCGTTTCGCCACGATGCCTTCCAGACCATTTGCCCGCGCGGCTTCCAGCATCGCAGCACCGTTGGCAACAAAATGATCCGAGAACCGGATATTGTCAGTGGGTTTCAAAATCTCTTGCAACAGGCGTTTGCGTTCTTCCAGCTCGACGCCGCGCAGATCGTAGCCGTCCAGATAGAGCAAGTCGAACAGGAACAGAGTCACGGGAGTGGAACGCGCCAGGTGCGCGACGCTGTTGGGATCCGCAACCGCAATCCGAGGCTGGATCAGGCTGAAGCGGGAACGGCCGTTCGTCGTCCAGAACCGCGATTTCTCCGTCCAGAATTGCGTTCGAAGCTTTGAGATAGTGCGGCAACACGGTCAGCTCCGGATATTGCTGATCGCAGCGCTTGCCGGTGCGCGAGAGGATGCGGAGCTGATTGTCCTCGACGTAAATGATTGCGCGCACGCCGTCCCACTTCACTTCGTAGAGCCATTGGTCGCCGGAGGGAGGATGTGTGGTCAGCGTGGAGAGCATGGGCGCGATAGTGGTTGGCATGGGCGATTTCACCGCTCCCGGCATCGCGGCCAGGGACTCGGGGCTGGGGGCTTGGGGCTGCTGAACAGCCGGGAGATTTTCCGCGATCTCCTGCTGGGTGCGGCCGGTGAGGACGCTGTGGGAGTGGTCTTCGATGTTCCAGCCGGGCTTGGCTTCGGCGTCTTTCTTTTTGATGATCAACCACTCGTTGCCTTTGCCGCGGTTTTTCATCTTGATCAGCGCGAACTCGCCGCGCAGCTTTTCGCCGTGCAGCCGGAACTTCAAGTCGCCGCGATCGATCTGGGCCTGGCCGGGCGCGTCCCCCAGTAACTCGAAGATGCCGCGATCCCACAGCATCACGCTGCCGCCGCCATACTCGCCTTTCGGAATGTTGCCTTCGAAGTTGCCGTAGCTGATCGGGTGATCTTCCACGTGCATGGCCAGATTCTTCGACAGAGGCTCCAGGCTGGGGCCTTTTGGAACGGCCCATGATTTCAGTGTGCCGTCGATCTCCAGGCGAAAATCGTAATGCAATCGTGAAGCATCGTGCCGCTGCACGCAAAAGAAATTCTTGCCTGTCGCGTCGGGGCTCGCGTCGGGTTTTGGTTCCGGCGTCTTGTCGAACGACCGCTTTTTGGAATACTCCTTCAGCGACATGCAGGGCTCAGAATCTATTCTAGAAGCATGGCGGACGACAGCATCGAGTATCGGATGGACGGCGGAGATTTCGGAGGTGGCGGCGACTTCGGCGATGGCGGAGATGGTGGAGATGGTGGAGATTTTGGCGACGGCGGCGATGACGGGGGCGACGGCGGCGATGACGACCAAGATGATCAAGGCGACGACGACGATCAACCTGATGACGATGACCAGGGCGATGACGGCGATGATCAAAACGGCGATGATGACGATGAGCAGAACGACGACGATGATGATCAGAAAGATGAGGATCCAGACGGCGGCGATGGTGATCAGAATGACGACGACCAGAATGACGACGACGATGAACCCCTGGACGACAAATTCGCATCCGAGGACGATCTCGCCGGCGTAGACGACGACGTCTTCCAAAGCGCGGACGATTTCCCGAACGCCGACGCCAGCGACTTCGAAGACGATCCCGGCGACTGGAGCGCGGACGACTACCAGGAATCCGCACAGAACCTATTCGGCGACCACGAATTCTTCGGCGACACGTTCGTCCAGCAGAAAACCGACGAGGGATTTCTGCCTTATCAAGATCAGCGCTTCAATCAAGCATTCGACGACATTGCGCCCGGCACGTCCGATACCGTGCATCTGTTTGAACGCGATGGAAAGCTGTTCGCGTTCGGCTTAGTCTCGCAGGCCGTGCTGAGCATGCTGATGGCGCGCTATTCCGGCATCGATATGAGCGGCCTCGATGTAGGCGTGCCCGAGAAGGGCGAGAAAGCGCCGGTGCAGCCGCTGCCGCCCGCGTTTGCCAACACCGTGGAAAAAGATGCAGTCGACTTAAGGAAATACTGCTCACCGGTCGGCGATCAAGGCCAAACCGGCCGCTGTTCCGCCTTCGCATGGACGCACGCCACGGAGATGGCTCGCAACATCGTGAGCAATGAATCGCAGCAGTTGTGTCCCAACTACACCATGCTCGAATTCCAGCGCCTGCAAGGTGACGCCAAGGATTACGAGTATGCTCATTCGGGCGGCGACGGTACCGAGAGCGGGCCCGAGCCTGGCACAGTCATGGTGAAGCAAGGGACGTGCCGGCAGGAGCTCTGGCCGGACGACGAAGAGCGCCCGACCGTGTCCGAAGAGGAATTGAAGTCTGATGCAGAGCGATTCAAGCTGGAAGGGACGCCGCTGCCGATCGCAATTGACGACGTGAAGAAGGTGCTGAGCGCCGGCAGCGTGGTTCATGTTTCTATGAATACCGGCGAAGTATTCTCCGACGTCGGCCGCGACGGCGTATTCAATGCCGCAGAAGCTCCCTGGGGACGCCACGGTCGCCACGCGATGCTGATCATCGGCTACACGGGAAATTTCTATATTCTGAAAAACTCGTGGGGCACGGATTGGGGCGACCAGGGATACTGTTACGTCCCGAAGAACGTCCTGGTCGCCTCCGACCCGGAGTTTATAGCAGTGTTGTTGAAGCGCGATGGCTCCTAGCGGTCGTTAAATCGCGGCCGGCCAGGTGATTGTCGTTTACCACGCGCTGCATTGCGGCGACTGACGTCTTCCATCTTCGCCGAATCGTAGCCGTGGTCAGTGTTTCATGTATGCCTCCACGCCCGATTCGACTCAGCGGCGAGGGGAAGTTACCGAACCGCGACCGCAAGGGAGCGTAACGCCTGCTGCTGTCGTGGTAGCGCTCCCTCGCAGACGCCAAGTGGGGCGGACCCCCTGGTCCGCGGCCGACGCCCTCGTCGGCCTGCTGAGGAAATATGAAATCCCGAAGAGCGGGTCCAGGGGGACCCGCGCGGACCAGGGGGTCCGCCCCACTTGGCGTCTTCATCACCTTTGGTGGGCCGCAGGCCCATGGTCGCTCCCTCGCGGTCGCGGTTCGGTTTACTGTTTCTCGATCCGCATGGCGTAGAACGAACGCCACACAAAAACGATGGACACCGCCAGAAACACCGCAGCAAGAACATTGGTTAGCGTCGCGCCTTGTTCGTTGGTGAGGGAGACCGCGAGCTGCACCGCAAGCAATCCGAACAGCGTAGTGAATTTGATGATCGGGTTCAGCGCCACGGACGACGTATCCTTGAACGGATCGCCCACGGTATCGCCTACTACCGTCGCGTCGTGCAGCGGAGTACCCTTCTGCTTCATCTCGGTTTCCACGATCTTCTTCGCGTTGTCCCACGCGCCGCCCGCGTTGGCCATGAAGATGGCCTGGTAGAGCCCGAACAGCGCAATCGAAATCAGGTAGCCGATGAAGAAGTAAGGTTCCACGAAAGCGAACGCGAGGGTCGCGAAAAACACCGTCAGGAAGATGTTGAACATGCCCTTCTGCGCGTACTGCGTGCAGATCTCCACCACTTTTTTGCTATCGGAGACGGACGCCTTCGTCGTGCTCTCCAAATGAATGTTCGCTTTGATGAATTGCACCGCGCGATATGCGCCGGTGGTGACGGCCTGCGTGGATGCGCCGGTAAACCAGTAGATGATCGCGCCGCCGGTGATCAAGCCCAGCAGGAACGGCGGATGCAAGATGGAGAGATTAATCACGCGCTCCGGTTTCAAACCTTCCGTGAGGGCCACGATAATCGAAAAGATCATCGTTGTAGCGCCTACTACGGCGGTTCCGATCAATACCGGCTTCGCAGTGGCCTTGAAAGTGTTCCCAGCGCCGTCGTTCTCTTCCAAATTGTCTTTGCCTTTTTCGAAGTCCGGCGTGAAGCCGAAGTCCTTCTTGATTTCCGCGGCGATTCCGGGAATTTGCTCGATGGTGGAAAGCTCGAACACGGACTGCGCGTTGTCCGTCACCGGACCGTAAGAATCCACGGCGATGGTCACCGGGCCCATGCCCAGGAATCCGAATGCCACCAGGCCGAATGCGAACACCGCGGGCGCCATCGGGATCGCAACAACGAGACCAAAAGTGCTGATCCAGTACGCGATGGCCATCAGGGACATCATGGCCAATCCCAACCAATATGCGCTGAAGTTTCCGGCCACGAACCCGGCCAGGATGTTCAGCGAAGCGCCGCCTTCCTGCGAGGCGGTCACAACTTCCCGAACGTGCCGGGAATTCATGGAAGTGAAAACCTTTACCAACTCCGGAATCACCGCGCCGGCCAGCGTTCCGCAAGTGATCACCGAAGAAAGCTTCCACCACAGCGTGGTATCGCCCGCAAGATCGGGAATCATTTGGCTGGACACCAGATAGGTCAACGCGATGGAAATGATGGATGTCATCCAGACCAGTGAAGTCAACGGACCTTCGAAGTTCATCTTTGCGTCGTTTTTGTGGCGGCTCTGAGCGATGGCGTGGTTGATGAAATACGATACGCCGGAGGAAACGATCATCATCACTCGCATGACGAAGATCCAAACCAGAAGCTGAACTTGCACCAGCGGAGTGGGTACCGCGAGCAGGATAAAAGTAATCAGCGCGACGCCGGTGACACCGTAAGTCTCGAACCCGTCGGCGCTTGGTCCCACGGAATCGCCCGCGTTGTCGCCGGTGCAATCCGCGATCACACCTGGATTGCGCGCGTCATCTTCTTTAATCTTGAAAACGATCTTCATCAGATCCGCGCCGATGTCGGCGATCTTGGTGAAGATGCCGCCCGCCACGCGCAACGCCGCCGCGCCCAGCGATTCGCCGATAGCAAATCCGATAAAGCAGGGTCCCGCGTAATCGCCAGGGATAAACAGAAGAATGAACAACATGATCACCAGCTCGATGGAGATCAGCATCATCCCGATGCTCATGCCGGCCTTCAAAGGGATGGAGTTACAGGGGAACGCCTTGCCCGTCAAGCTGGCGAACGCGGTGCGCGAATTGGCGAATGTGTTCACGCGAATCCCGAACCACGCCACACCGTAACTGCCCGCGATTCCCACCAGGCTGAACAACAGGATGATGACCACCTTCATCGCTTCCATGTGCTCCAGCACGCCGAAATAGAGCACCATGACTGCGCCGATGAAGACTTCCAGGACCAATAGGAATTTGCCTTGCGTAATCAGATAGGTTTTGCAGGTTTCGTAGATCAGCTCCGAGATTTCAAGCATGGAGCGATGCACCGGCAGGTTCTTAAGCTGGCTATAAGTGAGCAAGCCGAATAACAATCCGAGCGCGCAAACCGCCAGACCCCACATTAGGAGCGTTCGGCCGTTGGTACCGCCCAAAAAAGTTGCCTGCGTCAAATCCGGCATGTGGAGTTGCGCTTCGCCACCGGCCTGCGCCGGTTGAGCTATGGCTACGGGGGACAAGCTCGTTAGAATCACCACTGCCAAGAGCAGCGGCAAGGCGAGAAACGCAGCGCGCCGGAACGGGGGCACGCGTAGGGTCAGCATTCGGTTGAATCCTCCTGAAGATTTGGAAGAAATCCCCTGGTGAGGGGCTCTCACAAGACTGGTATTCCAGCAGCCGGAATACCTCCCGACAACGATACCGCACAGCGCGGCCAATTCGCAACAAGCCGCCCTCCCCGGTACTTCCATTACCTCCCTACATCACCTCTAGAATCAGGCACTTGAGGTACAGGGTCTCTGGTACTGTGAGGAGAATTGGATGGTCCTGGCTCTGCGTGCGGCGCTCCAGAACGCGCAGCGTCCGGTGAGTGTCGAGCGAGGCTTCGGCGACCACTTCCAGCAGCGCGGCTTCACTCATGTGATGCGAGCAGGAGCAAGTGATCAGCACACCGCCGGAGGAAAGCAGTTCCAGCGCGCGTCGATTAATCTCTTTGTAACCGTGGACGGCGCGATCCAGATTGCCGCGCGATTTGGTGAAGGCCGGCGGATCCAGCACCACCGTGTCGAAGCGGCGGTGAGCGGAGGAATATCCTGCGAGCAGTTCGAACACATCGGCCTCGCGGAATTCCACATTGCCGATTTGATTTGCCGCCCGATTCAATTCAGCGGCTTTTAGCGTGGTTTCGGAACTATCCACGGCTTGTACAGATTCACAGTGTGCTGCCATGTGCAGCGCAAATCCGCCGCTCGATGTGAAACAATCAAGCGCTCTTCCGCGGGAATAGCGCGCGGCGGCCAGATAATTTTCGCGCTGATCCAGAAAGATACCGGTTTTCTGGCCGTGAACCAGATCGGCTCGTAACTTCAGCCCGTTCATTTCTACTGGCACGACCTCGGGAACTTCGCCCGTGAGAACGCCAGCTTCGAGCGGCAAATTTTCACGCTTGCGGACCGCGACATCGTTGCGTTCCACAATTCCTTTTGGAGCAAAAAGTTCCTGGATCGCGCCAACGATCTCCGGTTTGGCGCGATCCATGCCCTGATCGAGGGTTTGGATGCTGAAATAATCGCCGTAACGGTCGATCACCAGTCCGGGCAATCGGTCCGCTTCGCCGTGCACCAGGCGATAAGCACTGGTGTTGGTCACTACGCGCTTGCGGAAGGCTTCCGCCTCAGCCAGCCGGCGCAAATAGAACGCGCGGTCGATAGTTTCGGTGCGGTCGGAAAGCAGACGCAGCGAGATTTGCGAGGAATCGCTGTAGTGGGCCGTGCCGAGCGTTTTGCCGTTCGGATCGGCCACCAACACCGCGTCGCCCGGCGCGGCTTGACCGCGATCCAGAACATCGCTCGCGAAGATCCAGGGATGGCCGGAAGCGACCCGTCCGGCCGCTTTCCGGCTGACTCGCACTGTGTGCAAGCCTCCAGTCTACCTGTAATAAAACAGGCACCGACTCCCTCACGGTCGCGGCTCGGTTACACGCATTACCGAGCCGCGACCATAAGGGAGTCGGTGACTTTCATTTCACCGGCAACTGTACTGGCGCACTCGAAGCTCCGCCGGAGGAAAGCAGCAAAGTCTGATTACCGGAAGTCAGGCCCTTGGGAATCTGAATATTTACTTGATACAGGCCCACGAAGCCTGGCGCGGTTCCATGAAAGCTAACCGGAGCGCTCTTGCCACCCACCGTCGCCGTAGGTGCAACAACTGTAATCTCAGCGCCGGTTCCAGCCTGGCCGTCCTTGAGCGCTGGAGAAACAGCGCCGAGGTTGGTGCAATAGACGGAAACAACTTCGTCTGCAGCCACTGGATGCGCGCTGTCCGCCAATTGAAAATTCCCGTGAAGCACCACACCGTACATCGTGCCACCGACGTTATACGCGAAAACTCCTGGCTGAGCTTTCAGTACCGGAACGCTAACGGGTAGGCTCGCGACGCCGTTGCTGATGACTTGCATTAGAACGCTGGATTGGCCGGCCAGTTCCCAGGGCACTTGAATGTTGATCTGCTGAGCATTATCCACGTTGTCCACCGCGAAGATCGGCGCCGAGACCGCGTTGTTGAATTTCACTTCCGTCTTCAGCAGGTCAGTGGCGAGTGGCAACCCCGAGGCCAGATTGATTCCCGTCGCTGACGTCAGGTTCGAACCAAAAATCGTCGCCATTCCACCGGGCACCAAGCCTCCAGCGACAAAGCTGGCTGCGTTCACTACGGACTTGGCGCTGGGCACCACTGGACCCGAGGCGGTCAGTTCGCGAACTCTGCTGTTCAAGCTGTCGACCACAAACACATTGCTGTTGGCATCCACGAATATGCCGAAAGGCTTGTACAACTGGGCGGACGTGCCGGGGCCGCCGTCGCCTGAGAACCCCGGTTTGCCGTTCCCTGCAATGGTGGAGATGTTACCGAAAGCATCCACCAATCGGATCGACTGATTCACGCTATCGGTGATGAAAACATCGCCAGCGCTATCCACCGCGACACCGTATGGAGTGTTCAACTTGGCGGATTGTGCGGGTCCGCCGTCGCCCCCCGATCCGCCGGGAGGTCCCGATCCGGCGATGGTGTTAATGTTTCCGGTGGTATCCACCTTACGAACACGGCTGTTGGAGCTATCTGCAATATAGAGATTCCCCGCTGCGTCCACTTTCACATCGGTGGGGAAAGACAGGGTGGCCGATGTGGCTGAGCCCCCATCGCCGCTGGCTCCTCCGCCGTTGCAGGTGGCGCCGCAGGTGGGCCCGCTGCCGGCGACGGTGGTGATGTTGCCGAGCGAAATCTTGCGGATGCGATGGTTGTAGGTGTCTGCGAAAAAAATGTTCCCGGAGGAATCCACAGACAAGCCGAAGGGTGTGTTGAGAAGGGCCGCGGTGGCCGGTCCATTATCGCCGGTGAATCCCGATTTAAATATTGATCCGGCGATCGATGTAACTTTCCCCGTGCTATCCACCTTAACGATTTCATCGTAGTGGCTTACGTAAACGTTGCCGGAGCTATCCGCCGTCACGCCGTTCGGGCTGACAACCTTCGCCAAAGTGGTGATGGTTCCGTCGGGCGCTACTTTGCGGATCTCGTTGTTGAAAGTATCGGCGATGTAGAAGTTACCCGCGCTATCCTCAGCGACATCTTGTGGGAAATAGAGATAGGCGGCTGCGGCTTTCCCGCCATCTCCCTGCGCATGATCGGAGCCGGCGAATTCACCAATGGTGCCGCCGCTCACTTCCCGAATCCGGTTGTTGAGGAAGTCAGCAATGTAGACGATGCCCGAGGTGCTGTCCACCGTGACGCCAACTGGTGCACTCAACTGCGCGGAAAGTGCAGAACCTCCGTCTCCGCTAAAACCGGCTCCGAGGCCTTGGTTGCCCGCGATGGTGCTGATGCTGGGCGGTGTTGCTCCCACGGTCACTTTCCGGATCACGTTGTTGGACAAATCGGCAAAATAAACATTGCCCTGTGAATCCGTTGACACCTGTTCGGCATCGCTCATCAATGCGCTGGTGGCTGGGCCGCCATCGCCACCGTAGCCCGCCTTTCCTGGAGTTCCCGCAATCGTTTTAATGGTTCCATCCTTGGCCAAGACTTCGCGGATCGCGTAGTCGTAGAAGTCGGATAAGAAGAGGTTGCCGGACGGATCAAACGCGATGCCAAACGGATAAGTCAACAGCGCGCTCGAGGCTGCTCCACCGTCGCCGGCGGTGCCATATTTCCCTAACGTTCCGGCGAACGTAGCGATTTTCCCGTTGCTAACGGTTACTTCGCGAACCGCTGAGTTCAGCGTGTCAGCGATATAGATGTTGCCCGCTGCATCGATTGCCAGACCACCCCCGGTGTGGAGGTTAAACGTAGCGGCGGTGGCCAGTCCGCCGTCGCCTGTGGCACCGCTCTTGCCTGGCGTGCCCGCGAACGTGGTGATGTTGCCGCTCGCATCTACTTTCCGGATGACTTCATTGCCGACGTCGGAGATATAAATATTAGCCTTGGAATCCAGTGCCACCGCGCCAGGGGCGGATATTTCCGCGGCGGTGGCAGCGCCTCCATCCCCGGCGAACCCACCAACGCCTGTCCCGGCGATGGTCGTAATCTGGCCGGTGGCCAGAACGACTTTGCGAACCCTGTTATCCAAGGAATCAGGGATATAGAGATTCCCCTTCCCATCCAGTGTCACGCCGAACGGCTCCGCCAGCAGCGCTTTTGTTGCGGGCCCCTGATCCCCCAGCGGGTATTGGCCGAAAACCGAATTGATCGTGAAGGAGTAAGTCTGTGCGGCGGATTTGTCCGCCATACTCAGGCACAGCGCAGCGGTCAGCGCCACAGTCGACAACGTTTTTCTCACCAATTACCTCCGGAGGGAAACCTTAGCTCAATCCATATAGCGCAAAACCCGAGAGACTTGCGTCAGTGTTTCTCACTCTGAAAAACCGGCAAGGAAGCCATTCCCTAAAGCGCCGAAGAGTCGTACAATAGCCATCTATGCGTGGTCATAAATTTCTTTTCCTTATTCTTCCCGTTTGCGCCTTTGGACAACCCAAGTACACGGTCCAGGACCTGGGGTCGCTGCCAACCCTGCCATCCTGTACCGGCACCGCGATCAGCCAGTCCGGCAACGTTACTGGCTACTGCACTGTCGCCGGCGGTTCAGTTTTTCTCGAGACCCCAACGCACGGCTTCCTTTTTTCCAAGGGGACACTCACCGATCTGGGGCAAACGGGGAAACCGACTGTTCCTACCGGCGTGAACGATTCGGGAGTAGTGGTCGGAACTTACGTCAACATTAATCTCTCCAAGGGGATTGCGGTTTCGCCGTTCATTTATCAGAATGGCTCAACACAACAGTTCGTCGGAGTTCCGAATAATGCAGCCCCCTTTGGTCTCAACAATACCGGCCAGTCCGCCGCGACCCAGGTTTCCCAGGGCGGCTTCAACTTTTTTGTTGCAAGCCAGGCGTTGCTGATCACTGGCTCGGGCACTACGACAGCGCTTCCGTCGGGGCAATCTTCGCAAGGCGTTGCGTTTGGGATCAGCCCTTCGGGCGATTGGGTGGCCGGCGGCTCACCGAATGTAGTGGCCCAGCAACTCGCATCAATCAAAGCTTCGCTGTGGCACGGCGGCGCATTCCAAACATTGCCACTGTCTACCAACTTTAACTATGCAACGGCGACCGGGGTAAACGATGCCGGAATGGCCTCCGGGATGGCATTCACTTTCGATTTCAGTCAGCTCGTGGACCCCCATGCGACCGGCCACGCAGTCCTGTTCAGCAATGGCGCAGTCACGGATCTGGGCACCCTTCCCGCGGATCGGAACAGCGCCGCGACGGGGATCAACAATTCAGGCGATGTGGTTGGCTTCAGTACCGCGCTGGCCCCTGACATCTCGTTATTTGCCGGGCCCCTGCTCGAAACGGCGTCCAATCTCTCGCACGCTTTCGTCTACACCGGCGGCACGATGTACGACCTCAACCGGCAATTGATCAACGGATCCGGCTGGCAGCTCACATCCGCGGCCGGCATCAATGATGCCGGACAGATTGTTGGGACGGGAATCGTCAATCAGCAGCAGCACGCGTTCTTGTTGACGCCCGTCGCGCTGCCGCAGATCAACGCCGTGGTGGGCGGAGGCCTGCATTCGCCGCCTGTGACCGCCATTTCCGCCGATGCGCTCTTCACGATTTTTGGCACCGGATTCGCCGACCCATCCGTGATGCGCCCCGTCGTTGGAACAGATTTGATGAACAATGCGCTTCCGACTAACCTTGCCAATATTTGCGTACAAGGCGGAAACGTAAAGTGGGGCCTGGTGTATGTTTCAGCCACGCAGATTAATGCCGTGGCGGATCCTTTGTCGACTTCGGGATCCGTGCCGGTTTCGGTGATTACTAACTGCGGCCTTGCGAACGAGCTCGCGACCGCGCCCTTCAGCGTGACCGCTGCCGGCGAAACGCCACAATTTTTCTTTGGCGCCGGAAACGACATCGCCGCCGTGCAGGCCGCGAGTGGAATCCCCGTCGCGCCCGGGACTCCGGCACAAGCCGGCGACATCCTGACCGCCTACGGAACAGGTTGGGGCACTACTATGCCGGCGGCTGTGGTGGGTAGCCTGGCGGCTGCGGCGGCCGATATCACCGGCAAATACACTTTGACCATCGGCGGTCAGACAGCGGACGTGTCGTATGCCGGCTTGTCCCCTACCTACGCCGGCCTGTATCAGATCAACTTCAAGGTCCCGGCGGGTCTGACGGCGGGCGACCAGCCGATTGTTCTGACGGTGAACGGAGTAGCGACCCCCACTGGCGCGATGCTGGCGGTTCAGTAAATAAAACCCAAAAAGGCACCGACTCCCTGACGGTCGCGGCTCGGAATGCGGCACCCCTCGTTACCGAACCGCGACCTCCCTGCGTGCACTAAGTACTGAGCGGCAAGACCTAAGACTCCGTACAGCCTAACGTTACAGTCTTCTCCAGCCGATGAGAAACAGAGTAGGATCAGGTCCGCCTTTAAACCAGCTAACCTGCCCTAACGTTAACGGGAACCGTGAAGATTCTAATCGCAGATGACAGCCTGGTCTCGCGCCACCTGTTGGAAGCCACCCTGCGAAAGTGGGGCTATGAAGTCGCGGTCGCTTGCGACGGGGAAGAGGCTCTGGCGCTTCTGCAAAAAGACGACGCTCCTGCTTTAGCGATTCTGGATTGGATGATGCCGGGTATGACTGGCCTGGAGGTCTGCCGGCGGGTGCGCGTCCGGGCGCGCGAGCCTTATACCTATATCCTGCTGCTCACCTCCAAAAGTCAAAAAGAAGACCTGATCGAAGGCATGGAAGCCGGCGCGGATGATTACATCACCAAGCCCTTCGATCAGCATGAGCTCCAAGTGCGGCTGCGTGCGGGCACGCGCCTGGTGGATTTGCAGGCCGAGCTCCTATCGGCACGGGAAGCTCTGCGGGAACAGGCCACCAAAGATTCGCTCACGCATTTGTGGAATCGCAGCTCCATCTTCGACATTCTTTGCCGGGAACTGGCTCGTGGGCAACGGGAGCGCACTCCGGTAGGCGTCGTCATGGTGGACCTGGACCACTTCAAAAGCATCAACGACAACTATGGACACTTCGCCGGAGACGCCGTGCTCTGCGAGGCCGCGCGGCGGATGCAGATCGGGATCCGGCAATACGACGCCATCGGCCGCTACGGTGGCGAAGAATTCCTGATCCTGCTGTCGGGCTGCGATGAGGAAGCGAGCTGGGCCCAAGCGGAACGCCTGCGTAAGCAACTTACCCAAATGCAGATGTCGCTGCAGGAGAGTTCCATCGGAGTCACCGCCAGCTTTGGAGTCACCACCGCTCTTCCAGGCCAATCCTGGACTCCCGAAGAGCTGATTCATCGCGCGGACGAAGCGTTGTACCTGGCGAAGAGGCGCGGGCGGAATCGAGTGGAGTTTCTACCTCACAAAGATTCTACGCCTGCGGCGGCAAGTGCGGCCGTCGAATCTGAAACCGCTGTACTGTAGTGAAAAAATCAAAATCACCGGTCGCTGACGCTCGCGGCTCCGAAAGGCTCCGGTGTTACCGAGCCGCGACCGTGAGGGAGCCGGTGCCTTTCAATTTTTCGCCTAACGCTTCTGCGCCACTTGGAAATGGCTCAGCGTAGCGGCGTAGCCGGATAATCCTTTGTAGAGCGACTCTGCCAGGCGCTGCCGATACTCCGCCTTTTTCATGACGCCTTCGTCGTGAGCGTTGCTGATGAATCCGATCTCGGCCAGCACCGACGGCATCGACGCGCCAATCAGCACCACGAATGGTGCTTTGCGGACGCCGCGATCGCGCGCGTGGCTATCGTTCTTGGCGGAAAACGAATACAACGCCGATTGAATGCGGTTGGCGAACTCGCGCGATTCGTCCACTTTGTCTTTCAGCGCAATTTTCTCCAGCAGATCCTGCAATTCGAAAATGCTCTTCTGCGATCCGGCGTTTTCGCGCGCAGCAAGATCCAGCGCGGCTTTCGAAGTCGTGAAATTCAGGTAGTAAGTTTCCACGCCTGCGGCCGAGGGCAGCGGCGATGAATTGGCGTGAATCGAAAGAAACAGATCCGCCTTGGCCTGATTGGCGATGTCCGTCCGCTGTTCGAGCGCGACGAAGGTGTCGTCGGTGCGGGTGTATATCACTTCGCTGTTCATCCGCTCTTCAATCAGCGCACCCAGGCGTTTTGAGATGTCCAGCACCAGATCTTTTTCACGAAGCCCTTCCGGTCCCGTGGTGCCTGTATCGTGTCCGCCGTGGCCGGGGTCGATCACGATCCTGCCCACCTTGAGACCCAACACACGAATCATGGAACGTCCACCGGCCGAATTACGCTTGGCGGGAAGCGCTGTAGTCTCAGGAGCGGGAGTTGCGACAAGTGGTGGCGCCGGTGGGATTGTGGAAGCCGCTAGCGGCGAGTTTACTTTTGCCAGCACAGTCGGCGCAGGCGCTGGCCGGCTAGGTGGGGCAAGTCTCGGAATGACATTCGCTGCCGCGGAAGGCACAGCGGACTGCAAACGCACCGTCGGCAGCGTATCGAACGATGTTGGTCGACGCTCTGGCGATTGTACGATCGGCGCGGGCGGAGGGTTGAATATGCGGTAGGACGGAGCTTTCGCTTCCACGACCTCGGCTTCGATCGGAGCCGGAGCCACGGCCGTTCGAGCTTCCACGCCGGCCGAGCTAGACGCACGAACCTCAATGATCAGGCGAATCGGATTGTCCAGGTGAGAAGTAGTGGCCTCGGCGGCGCGCTCCAGATCCAGCACCACGCGCGTCACTCCGTGCTGTGTTTCCGCCACGCGGATTTGCCGCACCAAGGTATCCGACACAGGGATTACGGTGGTGCCTTTTCCTCCCAGCATCGGCTTAGCGCCAGAGAAATCGAAAAAGAGCCGGTCCGGATTCTCCAGACGATCCGAGCGAACCGCAAAGTCGCCGTCGGATTCGATCGCGATGCGCGTGACATCTCCCAGGGACCAGAATCGAACCGCAGTGATGTGGTGCGGCTCTACGCGATCGCCCGCTGGAAGCCAGGCAGTTCCGAGGAGCAAAATGATACACAGACGCGCTCCGCATCTCAAAGCTGGCTGGCCGTTAGGCTGGCGGGGGAGATGGAGCATATCTGGATAGGAACCTATCGAGTTGCCAGGTGCAGCCGGCCCTCCGAGTCACGAAATTGAACCAGGTGATGGGTTTCTTCCTCGGCCGGTTTGGACTCATCCGCAATCTTAACGGGCGCAGCAGTCTTCTCAGCCGCCCGCTTTGCTTTGCTGAACTTTGCGCCCACTTTATCCACGTAGTTCTTGGTCTCAGGATAAGGCGGCACGTCGCGATATTTTGTTACCGCTCCTTCGCCCGCGTTGTAGGCTGCAATCGCCAGCCTGTCGTCTTTGAACGTATCCTGCAGGAACTTCAAATAACGGACGCCGCCTTCAATATTCTGTTTGGCATCGAACGAATTGGTAACGCCGAACCGGCGCGCGGTGGCAGGCATCAACTGCATGAGGCCTTGCGCGCCCTTGGGAGATACGGCGTACGAATTGTAGTTGCTTTCCACTTGAATTACCGAATCCACCAGCAACGGGCTGACGTCGTGATTCTTCGCAGCTTCTTCTACCAAAGTCCGGACTCCGGCATCGCTATCCTGGCCGATTTCTCCGGCCTGCTTGGGCCTCACTACCACACTACGGACTAGACGCCCGGTGCGGGCATCGCCTCGGACCACGGAGACGGCGTGCGGAGCGGGCAGAGCGTCAGGCGGCGCTTCCGCCTTGGCCAGCGGTCCAAACGTTGCCGCCAAAACCGCCGTTCCCAGAATAAGTTCCGAACAAAATCGCATCCTCTTGTTTTATCCGATTATAACCGGATTTCTCCAATCCGCAAGCGCCGCTCTCCCGAGACCTCATCGACGGCCAATGCTATTATTCTCTCATGCAACGGTCCGGATTCGTGCTGGCCGGCGGCGGGAGTACCCGGATGGGCCGGGACAAGGCTCTGCTTCCGTACCGCGGCGTCACTCTGGTGGAGCACATGGCGCAGGCCGTCCACGCTGCCGCCGGATCCGTGGCGCTCATCGGCGATCCGGTTCGCTACTCCAGCCTCGGTTATCCGGTTTATCCTGATAAATTTGCCGGCTGCGGTCCGCTGGGAGGCATTTACACCGCCCTGAGCGTATCCAGTACAGATTGGAACCTGATTGTGGCCTGCGACATGCCTGGCGTCACCGCGGAGGTGCTTCAAGTCCTGCTTGCGGAGCGCCGAGCATTCCTCCAGGAACTGTGTGGTGGCCGCCGGTCCCACTGGCGAACCAGAACCGCTTTGCGCCGTCTACCATCGGCGCTGCCTGCCGGCACTGGCTCGAGCAATAGAAGATAAGCGATTTAAAATGAAGGAGTTAGTGAAGGAATTGAACTCCCACACATTGGCGGTGCATGCATCCGCGCTGGCCAATGTGAACACGCCTACCGAGTGGGCAGAGTTCGAAGAAAAACCATCCCGATGACTGACAAGTTCCATTACATCGAGTTCCGCCACGTCTTTAAGACGTTCGATCGGCCCGTTTTAGTCGATTCCAACTTTTTCGTCGACGTTGGCGAGACGCTTGCGATTATCGGCCGCAGCGGTGTCGGAAAGTCGGTCAGCCTGGGCCACATCATGGGATTTCTGAAGCCGGACAAAGGCCAGGTCTTTGTAGCCTATCAGGACATCACCAATTTCGACGAAGCCCAACTGCGCGAGATCCGGAAAAAAGTCACCATGGTGTTCCAATCCGGCGCGTTGTTCGACTCGCTGACCGTGGCCGAGAACATTCTCTTTTCCCTCGAGCTGCGCAGCGATTACGACGAGAAAAACAAGGAAGATGTGGTGGACGGGCTGCTCTCGCTGGTGGATCTGCTGCACTTTCGCGATGTGTATCCGGCGGACTTGTCCACCGGCCACAAACGCGCCGTCGCCATCGCCCGCGCGCTCGCCGCGCAACCCGAGTGCATCCTTTACGATGAGCCCACCACCATGGTGGACCCCATCATGTCGGACACGCTGATCAAGCTGATGCTGAAACTGAAGTACGATCTCAAGCTGACCGGCGTGGTGGTGACGCACGATCTGGATCTGATGCGCAAAGTTGCGGATCGCGTGATGTTCATCTACGAAGGCGCCCCCATTTATTTCGGCGCGGTGAAGGATCTGGAGAAATCCGATCATCCGCACATTCGGGAATTTCTGGCCATGGATCGGGTAGAACTTGTCCCCGGACAGTAGCGCACGCGAAATTGGTTTCTGGTTTCTTGTTTCTAGTTCGTTAACCAGAAACCAGGAACCAGAAACTAGAAACTTGATCCGTCTGTCAAGAACTGTAAGGTAACTGAAGCGGCAAGTACATCGTCTGCTTCTTTTGAGACTCTTTCTGTTTGTATGCTTGGCGGCTTCGACATGGGCGCAGGACAACCCGAGCCCGGCACAACCGGGTCAAACGCAAGCAGCTCCAGATAAACGGGTATTTGGTGTACTTCCTAACTACCGTACCGCCAACGAAACCGCCGTCTATACCCCGATTACGGCCAAGCAGAAGTTCACAATCGGCGCTAAGGACTCCTTCGATTACCCGCTGGTTCTCCTGGCCGCCGTGTTTGCAGGGTTGGGGCAGCTAACCAATGAAAATCCGTCGTTCGGCCAAGGAATGGCCGGATACGGGAGGCGGCTGGGAACGGCCTACGCAGACCAGGCAATCGGGAACATGATGACGGAAGCGATTTATCCGTCACTGCTGCGCGAAGATCCGCGCTACTTCCGGCGCGGGCACGGTTCGGTGGGATCGCGCACCTGGTATGCGCTTACGCGCGTGATGGTGACGCGCACGGATTCGGGAGGAACCCGGTTCAACTACTCGGAGTGGGTGGGAAATGCGACGGCGGCTGCCATATCCAACGCTTACTATCCGGACAATCGAAGGGCGGGCGCGAATGTCGCCAAACTCTGCGAGATGGTGGGCACAGATGCCATCTCGCAAGTGCTGAAAGAATTCTGGCCGGACATCAAGCACAAAATGTTCCATCGTCACGCAGACACTGTCTCGGTGAAAAATACCAAAGGCACCGACTCCCTTACGGTCGCGGCTCCGTAACGACGACGCGCCGCATTCCGAGCCGCGACCGTAAGGGAGTCGGTGCTGGTTCTCAGGCCCACTCCAGAATCACCTTGCCCGCGTTTCCCGAACGCATCGCTTCAAAGCCCTTTTCGAAATCCAGATAGGAATACCGGTGCGTGATCACAGGCCGGATGTCCAGGCCGGATTCCAGCATCACCGTCATCTTGTACCAGGTCTCGTACATTTCGCGGCCGTAGATGCCTTTGATGGTGAGCATGTTGAACACGACGGTGGTCCAATCGATGGAGATTTCCTTGGCCGGAATGCCTAGCATGGCGATTTTGGCGCCGTGACTCATATTGGCGATCATCTCGCGGAACGCGCCGGCATGTCCGGACATCTCGAGACCCACATCGAATCCCTCTTGCATGCCAAGTTCTTTCTGAACTTCGGCGAGCGATTTTTCGGCCGTGTCCACGGCCAGCGTAACGCCCATCTTGCGCGCCAGCTCCAGACGATAAGGATTTTTGTCGGTAATGACGACATGCCTCGCGGCCGCGTGACGGACCACTGCGGCGCTCATGATCCCGATGGGTCCGGCGCCGGTGATCAGCACGTCTTCGCCTAGAACCGGAAAAGAAAGCGCGGTATGCACCGCGTTGCCGAACGGATCGAAGATAGCCGCGACATCCAGATCGACGTTCTCCTTGTGGCGCCAGATGTTGGTCATCGGGACAGCGATGAAATCGGCGAATGCGCCTGGCCGGTTCACGCCAACGCCCATGGTGTGCGCGCACAGATGACGCCTTCCGGCAAGGCAATTCCGGCAGCGGCCGCAGACCACGTGTCCTTCGCCGCTGACGATATCGCCCGGGTGGAAATCCGCTCACGTTGGAGCCGGTCTCCACAATCTCGCCGACAAATTCATGGCCGATCGCCATGGGAACCGGAATGGTGCGCTGCGCCCACTCATCCCAGTTGTAGATGTGCAGATCGGTTCCGCAAATGCCGGCGCGCAGCACGCGGATCAACACGTCATTGATGCCGATGGTAGGCTTGGGAATTTCTTCCAGCCACAATCCGGGCTCGCGTTTGCTTTTGACTAGTGCTTTCATGCCAAACAACCAGTCTGGCACACGTTACCGAACCGCGACCGCAAGGGAGCGTAATGATTGCTCCTGTCGTGGTAGCGCTTCCTTGCGGTCGCGGTTCGGTCACACACACACCTTGACAGTCACTAGTCGCTATGAGATATATTGTAGTACGACATATGGCTACCCAACCGTTGGACCGCGAGTTGAAAAAGGGCAGCGCCGAATTGTTGATTCTTTCGCTGGTGGAAAGCCGCGCCCGACACGGCTATGAGATCAGCAAACTGATCGAAGATCGATCCGAGGGCACGTTGAGCTTCCGCGTGGCCTCTTTGTATCCACTGCTTTACCGGTTGGAAGCGCGCGGTTGGATTCAGGGCCGCTGGGTGGAAAAGGCCGGGCAGCGTAGACGGCGCTTTTACAAGCTGACGCGCGAAGGACGCACAGTGCTGGCGGCGCAGCGGCGGGGATGGCAGCAGTTCGCCGAGGCCATTCGGCGCATCACGGGGATTGAATATGCATGACTGGAAGCAAGTTATTCGCGAACGGCTGCAAGGCGTGAATCTGGCAGGCGCGCGGGAGTCCGAAATCGTGGATGAGCTGGCGCAGCATTTGGAGGATCGTTATGATGCGCTCCGCTCCGCCGGCGCCTCGGAATCGGATGCCCGCCGTCAAGCGCTCGAAGAGTTGAGTGAAAGCCAATTGTTGACCGAGGAATTGCGCAAACTCCGGCGTCCCGTTTCTCCCGAACCGATCGGTGTGCCGGCGCGGGGAGCATACATCTCCGGATTCACTGGCGATGTGAAGCTGGCGCTGCGCAATATTCGTACCAAGCCCGCCTTCAGCCTGATGGTGATCGGCATGCTCGCGTTGGGCGTGGCGGGCAACACCGCGATTTTCAGCATCTTCAACGGACTGTTTCTGCGGCCACTGCCGTTCCCGGAATCCGAACGACTGATTGATCTGGATGAAACCGCTCCCAAATGGAATTTGCACTATACCGGCGTTTCCAATCCGGACTTGTACATTTGGCGGGAACACAACTCCACGTTCGATGGCATGGCTTTCTTTGACACCAACAACTTCAACCTTGCCGATCACGGAACAGCGCAGCGCGTGGGCGGAGCCAAGGTCACCTACGATCTGTTAAACGTGCTGGGTTTGAAACCGGCGCTGGGACGCTCTTTCCGTCCGGAGGAGGATCGGCCAAAAGCTCCGCATGTGGTGATGCTCGGTTACGGTCTTTGGCAGCGGATGTTCCACGAGGACCGAAATGTGTTGGGCCGGGTCTTAAAGCTCAATGGCGAGCCGTACAGTGTGATCGGCGTTCTTCCGCCGGAAACGGTATTTCCGGACCGGGCGGATATCTGGGTGCCGCTCGCAGCCGATCCGGATCCTAGTCAAAGTACCGGTTGGTACTTGAGCGGCGTGGGCCGTCTGAAGCACGGCGTGAGCGCGCAGCAGGCCTCCGCCGATCTGCTGCGGGTGCACAAAGCCATGATTCCGTCCGGCTGGAAGGACAACGAGATTACTTCTCCCATCCTCACGCCACTGCGGGACCGGTACCTGGGCGATTTCCGCGACATCAGCCACATCCTGTTGGGCGGCGTGGCGGTGGTGTTGCTAATCGCCTGCGTGAACATCGCGGCTTTGATGCTGGTGCGGGGAGGAGCGCGTGCGAGAGAGATCGCCATCCGGACTGCAATCGGCGCATCGCGCGGCCGAGTGGTTCGTCAACTGTTGACTGAGAACCTCGTGTTGGCGGCGGCCGGCGGCATTCTGGGAGTTTTGCTCGGCAAGCTATGTTTGGTGGGCATGATCTCGCTCATACCGGCCGACAATCTGCCGCGCTGGATCAGCTTCTCCATGGACGCTCGCTTTGCCATCTTCTGCATCGCGATTACCGGGGCGGCGGCCTTGTTGTTCGGGCTCGCACCCGCCTTGCAATCCTCGAAAGTTGACGCGCGCGGCGCACTGCAGGATAGCGGCGTCCGGGCGACACTCTCGCGCGCCCGACAGGCAACACTACGGACGCTGGTGGTCTCCGAGATCGCGCTGGCTCTAGTATTATGCGTGACCGCTGGATTGCTGGTGGAAGCTTTTCGGAAAGTACTGCATGTGGATCCCGGGTTCCGGCCGGAAAACGTGATTACTTTCGGCATCAGTCTTCCCGGTGTGAAATATAAATCAGACCCACAGCGCGTTGCATTCTATGAAAACTTACAGGACCGTTTACGCGCGGTGCCCGGCGTCAAATCCGTGGGTGAAGCCACGGCAACGCCGCTCGGTGGGCACTGGGGCAATTTTTGGGAGGCGGAGGACAATCCGCCCCTGGGTGGGAACGACAAGAACCCGGTAACGCTGCAAGTGGTGGCCACTCCGGAGTATTTCGAAGCGATCGGCATGACTTTTCTGGCAGGACGTCCCTTCCGGCAGCAGGCGGAACCCAAGCATATTCGAGAGGTGGTGGTGAATGATAGCTTTGCCAAACATTACTGGAATGGTTTGAGTCCGATCGGCAAACGAATACGACACTCCTTAGGAGAAAGAAAGCCCACCGACTGGTATGAAGTTGTGGGAATTACCCGCGACGAGAAGCACTATGGACTCGAACAGGAGATGAAGCCCGGCGTGTTTCTGCCACTGCGCGGGACTCCCGTGAACTGGATGAATATCGTGCTGCGTGGCTCCATCGATCCGCAACTGCTGATTCCTCCGGCGCGCGAGATACTTCGAGAAATGGATCCGGAGATTGCGATGTACGAAGTTCGCACCATGACCGAGCGGTTGGATCGCTCACTGTGGGCGCGCCGGGCATATTCCTGGCTGTTCGCCGCATTCGCGGGGATCGCGCTGCTGCTCGCCGCGGCCGGCATTTATGGCGTGGTTTCTTACGCGGTCAGCCAGCGGACGCAGGAGATCGGCATCCGGATGGCGTTGGGCGCGCAGCCCGGTCAAGTGCTGCGCCAGGTGCTCGGCAGCGGGATGGTACTGGTGTGCCTGGGCCTGGCCGCCGGCCTCGCGGGCGCATTTTGGGCGGTGCGGCTGTTGCAGAGTCTGCTGTTCGGAGTCAGCTCCAGAGATCCGGTGATTTATGCCGCCATGGTTCTAGGCATCGCTCTCATTGGGCTTGCGGCCAATTTCATTCCGGCCCGCCGCGCCGCGTCGATAGATCCGACCCGGGCGCTGCACTTCGAGTAAAGACATTAGGCCGCAGATAAACGCAGATGCACGCGGATAAGAATCAGCGTTCATCCGCGTTCATCTGCGGCTAAAATGTCTTGCCTTGGCTTCTTGTGCGTCTAACCTCTGGACGCCAGATGCCATCCCAGCTCAAAATTACAGACTTACTCAAACCGCATTTTAAGATCCTGCTGCTGGGCCTCTTCGCGGTTATCGGGGAAGGCATCGCGAATCTGCTGGGACCCTGGCCGCTCAAGATCGTTCTGGATAACGTCCTCAAATCGCGCGAGATCCATGGTTGGTTGAATAGCTTCATCCAGGCCACCGTGGGACAGGATCGGCTCGCCGCCCTGAAATTTGCCGCCGTGGCAGTGTTAGTCATCGCTCTTGTCGATGCCGCCTGTTCTTACACCGAGAAATATGTCACCACCAGCGTCGGCCAATGGGTGATGCACGATCTGCGCCTGATGCTGTATCACCGCATCCAGCGGCTGTCGCTCGCTTATCACGATCAAAACCAAACTGGCGATTTGCTGAGCCGCGTCACCAGCGACATCGATGCCATTCAAAGCTTCATCACTTCCGGATTGCTGACCGCGCTGGTCAACAGCATGACGCTGGTGGGGATGGTCGGCGTGATGTTCTACATCAACTGGCGCTTCACTTTGATCGCGCTTTCGGTGTCGCCGGTATTATTCGCGGTGGTCTTCAGCTATACGCGCCGGATCAAGAAAGCCTCGCGCGCAGGTTCGCAAGAAGGAAGGCGAGATCGTCTCGGTGATTCAGGAAGTGCTTTCTTCCATCCGCGTGGTGAAGGCGTTTGCGCGCGAGGATTACGAGGAACGGCGTCTTGAGGAACAGAGCCTGGAAGGTGTAGAGATTGCTCTGCGAGCGCGGAGTCTAAAAGCGAAGCTCGCGCCCATCGTCGACATCATTGTGGCGGTCGGAACCGCCATGGTGCTGTGGTTCGGAGCGCGCATGGTCCTGAATGGATCGCTCTCAGTCGGCTCGCTGGTCATATTCATTGTCTATTTGGGCAAGATGTACAAGCCCATGCAGGAGCTTTCGAAGATGACGGATGCCTATTCGAAGGCCGCAGTGGGTTACGAGCGCATCAAGGAAATTGTGGACACGGAAGGCGAAGTGAAGGATCTGCCCGGCGCGCGGCAGGCGCCTTACTTCAAGGGAAATATCGAGTTCGACCACGTCAATTTCAGCTACTCGCCGGATCAGCCAATTCTTAAGGACGTGAGCTTCAAAATCGAAGCCGGACAAGTGGCGGCGCTGGTCGGACCGACGGGAGCTGGTAAGACCACCATCATCGGACTGATTCCGCGGTTTTACGATCCGACGTCGGGCACGGTAAAGATCGACGGCACGGACGTGCGGCAGTTCCGGCAGAAATCGCTGCGCCAGCAGATCAGCCTGGTGCTGCAGGAGACGCGTGCTGTTCCACGGGCCGATCTGGAACAACATCGCTTATGGAAAACCGTCGGCCAGCCGCGGCGAGATTATTCGAGCGGCGGAAATGGCCAATGCCCACGAGTTCATCGAAAAAATGCCGGACGGCTACGACACCATCGTGGGCGAGCGCGGCGTGACTCTATCCGGCGGACAGCGTCAGCGCATCGCCATCGCCCGCGCCATTATTCGGGACACTCCGATTCTGATTCTGGATGAGCCGAGTTCCGGGCTCGACGCCGCGTCTGAGAAATTGGTCTTCGAAGCTCTGGATCGGTTGATGGAGAACCGCACCACCATCGTGATCGCGCACCGGCTCTCCACCATCCGCCGCGCGAATGTGATTTACACGGTGAAAGATGGCGGGATCGTGGAACACGGCACGCATGACGAACTGTTGAAGGCAGGCGGCGTATACGCCGGCCTTTACGAGCTGCAGTTCCAGAACGTGGAAGAAGTGGAAACGCTCAGCGTTAAGAACTGAAGAACCGATGAACCGAAGAACTGAAGAACTTCTTATTTCCGTCGCTTCTTCGAACCCTGGTCTGGCCGGACGATTGCGGTGAGTTGAATCACGGGAATGAGGGAATGCTGCGGCCCTTCGGCCGGCTTGCGGGATTGCAGCGTGAACTCGCGATTCAGCGTGGCGACGAACTGCTCGATCTGACCCTGCATGGCGGCCATCTTTTCGCGCATGTTGAGGATGATTTCGACGCCGGCCAGATTCACGCCCAGGTCGCGCGTGAGCTTGAGGATCACTTCCAGCCGCTCCAGATCGTCGTCGGTATAGAGGCGCGTATTGCCTTCGCTGCGGGAGGGCGCGAGCAATCCTTCGCGCTCGTACAGCCGCAGCGTTTGCGGATGGATCTGGTACTGCTCCGCGACGGCGGAGATCATATACGCAGCTTTGGATCGGGCTTTCGCCATCATTAACCTTGCTCCAGATCTCCTTGCCGCGGATCTTCGGTGTCGACTTGCGACAGCTCGCGCAGCAGCTCCTTGGTGCGCTCATCCTGCACTTTGGGCGCCTGGATGACCACTTCTACAATTTCGTCGCCGCGCTTGATTCTTGCGCGTGTTCATCACGCCCTTTTCGCGCAGCCGGAACTTCTGGCCGATTCTGCGTTCCCTGCGGCACTTTGAGCAAAGCCCGGCCATCGATGGTGGGGACTTCGATCTTGGCGCCCAGCCCGGCTTCGGATACGGTGACCGGAACCTGGATATGGATGTCGTCGCCTTCCCGCCGGAAGAAAGCATGCGGCTCCACGCGGACGGTGATGTAGAGATCGCCCGCCGCGCCGCCCATGCGTCCGGCGTTGCCTTTGCCGGCCACGCGCAGACGCGAACCGGCTTGAGCGCCGGGCGGAATCCGAACCTCCACCATTTCGGTCTTCGACAAGCGCCCGTCGCCATGGCAGGTGGGGCAGACGTTGCGCAAGCGGCCCTTGCCGTCGCAGCGCGGGCAGGTCAGGCTGAACTTCATGGCGCCCGCCATCTGCGTCACGTTGCCGGTTCCGTCGCACTCCGGGCACACCGTGGACGCGCCGCCGACCGAGCCGCTGCCGTTGCAGGTCTCGCAGATCTCCTGGCGCGCCACGTTGAGGCGCACCTGGGTGCCGCGGATGGACTCCCAGAAATCGATGTTGAGCCCGTATTCGAGATCGGAGCCTTTTCGGGACCAGCTGCGCCGGCTGCTCGCCGCTGCCGGCCGCCAAAGAACTGGCTGAAGATATCGCGGAAAGCTCCGGTGCCGCTCCGCCACCAGGCTGCTGCGCGTCGCCGCCCTGCTGATTCACGTACTCGGAAAAATCGAAGCCGCCGAAGCCCATGCCCGGCTGACCGGTGCCCGCGCCCGGCCCACCGCCTGGACCGCCCGGCGGAATGTTGTCGGAATAGAAACCGTACTGATCGTAGACCTGGCGCTTCTTGGCGATCGCTCAGGACGTCATAGGCTTCCTGAACCTTCTTGAAGCGCTCCTCGGCGGCTTTGTCGCCGGGATTCAGATCGGGATGATACTTGCGCGCCAGCTTGCGGTAGGTCTTGCGGATCTCGTCTTCCTTGGCGGCGCGAGACACACCGAGGGTTTCGTAATAATCTTGTTTGCTTGCGGCTGGCATAATCGTTTCTCGTTTCTGGTTCCTGGTTCCTCGTTAGGCGATCCGGTGATGAACCAGCAACGAGAACGAGCAACCAGAAACGGCTTAGTTACTTCTTGTCGTCGACGTCCACGAACTCGGCGTCGACGACATTGTCCTTCGGCTTCGCTTCGCCGGCTCGGCGTCGCCTTGCCGTCGGCTGGCCATCGGGCGTCCGGCGGCTGGTGCGCCGCCCGGGCTGGCTGGAAGCTTTGTACATCGCTTCCGCCAGTTTGTGGCTGGCCGTTTCCAGCTTCGAAGTGGCCTGGTTGATGCTGATCGATGCCGCCTTCCTGCATCGCCTTCTTGGTCTCTTCGAGCGCGTCTTCCACCGCCTTGGCGTCGTCGGCGCTGACTTTGTCGCGATGCTCCTTCAACATCTTTTCGATGTTGTAGACCATCGCGTCGGCCCGGTTGCGGGACTCGATTTCTTCCTTCTTCTTGCGGTCGTCGGAGGAGTGCGACTCGGCGTCCCGCGCCATCTTCTCCACTTCGTCCTTGCTCAGGCCCGAAGAAGAAGTGATGGTGATCTTCTGCTCGTTGTTGGTGGCTTTGTCCTTGGCCGTGACGTTCAGGATGCCGTTGGCGTCGATGTCGAAAGTCACTTCCACCTGCGGAATCCCGCGCGGAGCCGGCGGAATGCCCACCAGCTGGAACACGCCCAGCAGCTTGTTGTCGGCCGCCATGGAGCGTTCGCCCTGGTAGACCTTGATCTCGACCGACGTCTGGCTGTCGGACGCCGTCGAGAAAATCTCGCTCTTGCGCGTGGGGATGGTGGTGTTGCGCTCGATCAGCCGAGTGAACACGCCGCCCAGCGTTTCGATGCCGAGCGACAGCGGAGTAACGTCGAGCAGCAGCACGTCCTTCACTTCGCCGCCCAGCACGCCGCCCTGCACCGCCGCGCCCACCGCGACCACTTCATCCGGATTCACGCTCTTGTTGGGTTCCTTGGCGAACAGATCGCGCACCTGCTGCTGGACCTTCGGCATGCGCGTGGAACCGCCCACCAGCACCACTTCATCGATCTGCGCCGGCGTGACGCCGGCATCCGAGAGGGCCTGCCTGCAGGGCCCGATGGCGCGCTCCAGAATATCGGCCACCATTTGCTCCAGGCGCGCGCGGGTCAGCTTCACGTTCATGTGCTTGGGACCGCTGGCGTCGGCCGTCAGGAACGGCAGATTGATCTCGGTTTCGAGCACCGTGGACAGCTCGATTTTGGCCTTCTCCGCCGCTTCCTTCAGGCGCTGCAACGCCATCTGGTCTTTGGAGACGTCCACGCCGGTTTCTTTCTTGAACTCCTGCACCAGCCAGTCGATAATGCGCTGGTCGATGTTGTCGCCGCCCAGGTGCGTGTCGCCATTGGTGGATTTCACTTCCACCACGCCGTCGCCCACTTCGAGAATCGAAATGTCGAACGTGCCGCCGCCGAAGTCGTAGACGGCGATGGTTTCGTTCTTCTTCTTATCCAGCCCGTAGGCCAGCGCCGCCGCCGTCGGCTCGTTGATGATGCGCATCACTTCCAGGCCGGCGATCTGGCCGGCGTCTTTGGTGGCCTGGCGCTGCGAATCGTTGAAGTAGGCCGGAACGGTGATCACGGCCTTGGTGACCTTTTCGCCCAGATAGGCTTCGGCGGCTTCCTTCAGCTTGGTCAGAATCATGGCGGAAATCTCGGGCGGCGAATATCGCTTGCCCGATGATCTCGACGCGGGCGTCGCCATTTTCGCCGGCGACCACTTTGTACGGCACCAACTTCATTTCTTCGCTCACTTCATTGAAGCGGCGGCCCATGAAGCGCTTGATCGAATACACGGTGTTTTCGGGGTTGGTGACGGACTGCCGTTTGGCCACCGTGCCCACCAGCCGCTCACCGCTCTTGGTGAATGCCGACCACGGACGGCGTCGTCCGGCCGCCCTCCTGGTTCGGGATGACAACAGCTTGCCCGCCTTCCATGACGGACACGACGGAATTGGTCGTTCCCAAGTCTATTCCTATGATTTTGCTCATCTTTCCTCAATCCTCCGGAGTGAGATTCCGGCGTCTTTAGTTTAGCCTGTTACCATTATTAAACTTTAGTGTGTTGTTGTCAAGTGTAGATGCTGAAAAGTGGCAAAAGGAAGCAACAAAAGCACCGACTCCCTAACGGTCGCGGTTCGGAACGGAAAGATTCGTACCGAACCGCGACCGTTAGGGAGTCGGTGCCTGGGTCTTCCGAAGTTCGTCCGCGATTCGCTGGATCAGCCGGTCCACTACCTCCTGACGCAGACCAGGCCATTCCGCGAGGATTTTGTCCACCACGCTTTCGATGACGTGGCTGCGCAAATCGTTTCGGACCCCGCTGGTTTCGAAGTAGGCTTTGAGTTCCCGCTCCAGGTCGTCCTCGGATTCGGGGGCAGGATCTTGCTGGTTCGGCTCCTGCGGACTCAATCGGGCCTGTAGGCCCTCAATCGCCGAACGCGTTCGGGCGGTTGCGTGGATGATCGTCGGCTTGGGCGCTGATTGCCTGGCTGACGGCACGCCTACATCATACCAGTATCGGCATGCTAACCTCAAGATATTGCACTGCTATTGACAAGTACCCTTCATATTGTGTATAAGTTGTCCAAGCGCTGGCACAATCCCCGGCTTGGCCTGGCAACGTAGCAGCTTCGTCGGGCAGGCCATACATGTTGGATTCACAGGCCAGAATCGTCGATAGTCCGCGGCGGATTGGTGTGTCTGGCGATGCGGGAGACGCCGAGAGGGCCGTCGATTTTCACTTCCAAGTTCTTTGGTCCACTTTATTCATAGCGCTTGAATCCGCGAAATTAACCGTACCCGCCGTCGCACTCAGCGAATTTCCCGTTCCAGAACCCGCCCCGATCCTGTCGCCTCGATCCAACGAAGCCCGCACCGAAACAGGATCCACCGTTCAGTGGGAAATGGTGATTCCGAAAATGGCTCGGCCAGTTTCCAGAATCACCGCGGCGCCAGAGCCCGCGCCCCCGCCGCCTCCCCGGCCCGAACCCTTGCCGATTCCGCATGCGGGCGCGCCGAGTTCCGTTCTGCAAATCGGCACCGAACGCCACTGGGTGTTTCGGATGCGGCCCGGAACGCTATCGTTCACCAGCAAACTGATAATCGGTGGAGCACTGGCTGCCGGAGTATCGATACCAATTGTGCTGCGAGGTTACCTTCCACACACTCCGGCTTCGGTGGAAACCGCCACCCGAAGCGGGAGTTGGATGCGCGAACCGTCCACGCCCGCCGGCTCCAATCAGCCGCGCCAATTGGTTCTCTATCGCCCGTCGCTCGGGCGCCACCGATTGCCGGCTGGAGTTTATCTGGAAGGTAAGCGATCGCGCGTTGGCCTGGACTTTTCGCGCCAAGGACCCCGACAATTATTACGCGATGGCAATCAGGGCGCTCCGGCTCGGGCCTTCTCCGGCGCTTTCCGTGGAGCACTTCACGGTGTATCGCGGCATTGAGAGTCCACACTCCAGCAAAGTTCTTCTTCTTGGGGACCCGAGCTCCGCACTTCAAGTGAGGATGGACGTGAGCGGCGCTACGTTCAAACTTTATCTGGAAGGCAATGCCGCCGATTATTGGACCGACAACCGGCTGGGCGCCGGAGGCCTCGGATTTCTCGAACAGCCCGACCAACCGGCCGACGTAGATCGCGTGCGGATGTCGTTCTCGCAAGTGGGAGGCGCCTAACATGTCCACTGCGGCCAAACCTGCGCTGCGAAGTCAGATTGAAGCGGCATTGTCGCTGCATTCGGCCGGCCGCCATCAGGAAGCTCTGGATACGCTCACCACGCCGAGCGAGAACTTGCCGGATTTCTACACGCTGCGCGGCGACATCCAATTTGCTTTGGCGCGCTACGAAGAAGCGGCCGGCAGCTACTTCACTTCCGCGACGTTGGAGCCGGCGCCGCAGAACGCCTATGCGCAGTTCCGGCTGGGAATTTGCCTGCACCACCTGGGACGTTGGGCGGAAGCGGGACAAGCTTTTCAAAGGGTGCTGGAAATGGATCCGCATCGCGATGAAGTTCGGCTCGGCCTGGGCGCTTGTCTATTGCATCTGAATCGTCCCGAAGAAGCGCTCGCGAACTTCGATCATTGCTGGTCCGATGCTTCACGATTGCGCGTTCTTTTCGGCAAGGCGGTGGCGTTACAGCTCCTGGGCCGCCATCATGAAGCCGAGGGTGCATATCAACGGCTGCTGGCCGCCGATCCGAAATCCGAGGAAGCCCTTTCGAATTTAATCGCCTTGTGCATGGAGGCGCACGATCTGGAGAATGCCCGGCGCTATGCCACGCGGCTCGCGGAACTCGACCCCGAGTCTCAGGCGGCGCTGCAGGGTTTGGCGGCCGTGGCGCTCGAGAATCGCGAATATGAAGCAGCTTTTCGCTACTGTAGCCGCATCGTGGAGCGGACGCCGGAGTGCGTGGAAGCCTGGCACAATTTGCGTTTTGCCAGTGGCCGGATCATGTCTACGCTTCGGCCGCCCGCCGCGGCAGCCGCCGCAGCTACGGCAAGCGGGGCAGGGAGGAAGTAATGGCGCGACTGCGCGTTCGAGTGGAGCTGAATCGCGGCGGGGTGGGAATCCCGCTGCATAAATTGTCGAGCGTGGTGCAAGAGGCGGAGAAATTCTTCCAGATGCTTGCCGAGGATGTACGCATCGAAAAGGACCGCGGCGAGTGGCTGGCTTTTGATTTCGATAACGAATCGCTGAACTTCACCGCGGAGTATGTGGGTCCGGCATCGCCCGAGCAGGTGCAGGCATTTGCCGCGGCGTTTGACGGGACCACATCGCTGCGCCGGGCAACGATAGCGCAATTCACGCACATCACGGATGCCATCGGCGAAGATGAGCTGATCGGGTTCGGATTGTATCACGAAGATCACGAGACCGAGCCAAGCGAATGGCGCTGCCTATCGCGCCGCGACGCTTTGCGGATTGCCGATGAAATTCAGGTATTGCTGGGCGCGGCCGGCGAAGTGGACCCCATCAAACTCAATCAAGCTACCCATCTTCCCTCGGTGATCGACCCTGGCGCGGGAGCGAGGCTCTTCAAGGAACGTCATGATCGAGGGGCGATCGCGGCGGAGCAATCCAAGTGGCCGCTGCTCGTTAAGGAAGTGGAAGCGAGCCTTTCCAAGCGGATCGCGCGTCTGGAGAACGATGTGGCGGATCATACGCACTCCATCCGAGATCTTCGGGAGACGTCGGGCGCAACCGAAGAGAGCTTCCGCAATCTGCTGGGATCGGTAGAGACGTTTTGCGCTCAGGCGACTCGCCAGTTGGAACGGATTACGCCTCCGGCGCAATTGCCTGCGCCGGCGGCTGTGCCTGAGCCTACGTCCGCGCCCACCCCCATGCCGCTGACGGTACCGAAGGCCAGTGGTAACCGGGGATGGCGCAGCTACGCCGTCGCCGCTGTGTTGATTATCGGAATTGTTTCCGCAGTGGTTCTGTTGTGGTCGCCGAAGCCGGGTGAGCCGGTGGAAAGCAATGTGTCGGCGGCGAGTGTGAGCCCTCCGCCCGAGGTTCCGCATCAAGGAGTGCTCCGCATAAGATTGCGCCGCCACCAGCCGCCGCGCCTGTCGAAAAGTCCAGCTCCTCGGTGATGCACGTCGATATCGAAGCTCGCCAGCCCGCTTGGGTTGCGATTACGGATGCGAGCGGGAAACGGCTGATGGCGAAAACGCTGGCAGCGAACGAGACTCAGACGTTGGAGTTGACGGCGGGCGCAACTTTGCGCACCGGCAATGCCGGCGGATTGATTGTGCGGTTCAACGGAAAAGAGATTGGACCGTTAGGGCCGACCGGGAAGATTCGGGATATCTCGTTTAAAGACGGAGCGTATAAGATCCACGCGCCGGATGCGGGGTAAAGGCACCGACTCCCTTACGGTCGCGGCTCGGTAACACTCTTTCGGTGATTTTCCCTATTGGATGATGCGCTTGCGGACGGCGTAGAGCACGATGTCGGCGGTGCTGTGGAGATTCAGCTTGGCCATCAGGCGGCTGCGGTGTGTTTCCACCGTGTAGAGGCTGACGTTTAACAGATTAGCGGCTTCCTTGTTCGATTTGCCCTCCGCCAGCAACTGCAGAACCTCTTTCTCGCGTTCGGTAAGCAGATCGTAGGAATCGGACAGTCCCTCGTTCTGCATCTGCCGCATGTAATCTTCGAGCAGCGTTTGCGTAATGGTGGGGCTGAAAAAGAGTTTCTTGTTGGCCACGGAGCGAACCGCCTGCAACAAATCCGCCTCGGCGCAATCCTTCAAGAGATAGCCCTGAGCGCCGGCTGCCAGTGCGCGAACCAGGAACGTTTCGTCGCAGTGCATGCTCAGCATGATGATTCCGACTTCCGGATCGCGTTTTACGATTTGCGAAGCGGCGTCGATCCCGTTGAGCTGCGGCATGGTGATATCCATCACCACCACATCGGGGGAGAGCTGCTCGGTCATCCGAACCGCCTCACGCCCATCCGAAGCTTCGCCAACCACTTCAATGGAGGGGTCGGTCTGCAGCAGGAAGCGCAGACCTTTTCGAACCACACCGTGATCGTCGGCTACGAGAACTTTGGTGATGACGCCCGGATTGGCCATGGTATTAGTCACCATCTAGTATCGGCATCCCTTTAGTTTTTCTGCATAGGGCCAGTAGTTCTGGCAGGGCTATAGTTTAGTCTCCCCGAGACCGATTTAAAACCAAAGAGGAGCAGGGATGAATCGCTTGTACCCTGTTACGGGTCTTATCGCTCTTGTTCTGCCAGTCGCCGCAGGCGATGTGGCGGGGCATGCAGTGATCACCAAGCGGCTGACAAAGAAAGCTTTATCCCCGATTGTTTACAACCTGCGCGGCGCGGTACCGGCACCCTCAGCTCCAGCCAAATCGGATTCGGCCAACGAATTCGACCGTTTGGTGGTAGTGCTCGAGGGAGGAACATCGCAGCCAAAACCACCGGAAGCGTTGGTGATCAATCAACGCAACATGCGTTTTGATCCGGATTTAGTGATCGTACCGACCGGATCCACCATTCAATTTCCTAACGCAGACCCGATCTTCCACAACATTTTTTCCCTTTCGAAGAGCCAACCGTTTGATCTCGGATTTTATCCGCAAGGGCAAAGCCGCACGGTGAAGTTCAACCGCAACGGGATCGTACAGGTGTATTGTCACATTCACGCCAATATGTATGCGGCGGTTGTAGTGACGTCCAGTCCCTGGTACGCGCGGCCGGCTGAAGATGGAAGTTTCTCCTGGACCAACGTTCCGGCAGGCCATTACCGGCTTTCCGCCTGGCATAAGATTGCGGGTCTTTTTAAGACCGAGATTGATGTTCCGGAGAGCGGGAAGGTGGACGCGACGATCCGCATTCCCATTGACGTAGACGCCGGACGGTAATGCGCAAAACATCGCTCACCACGCGCGCGTTCCTGTTTTCGTTCCTACCAGTGTGCGTGGTTTTGGCCACGACGTTTGTGGCGCTCAATGCGCTGGTGACCGAGCGAGTGAAGAAGGGGCTGCGGGACTCGCTGGAAAAATCCGAGCAACTGGTGGCGCGCGCCAACGCGGAGAGTTCCCGCCGGATCAGCCAATTTGCAGCGGTGTTGGCGGAGAGCGCCGGGTTAAAAGCGGCCATCGGGTTGGTACGCGAAGCGCCGGGTCCTGGAAACGCGGATGAAGTTCGACGCACCATTGAAGCGCAACTGCGGGAACTGCATGCGCTGGTGGGCTACGATCTTCTGGCCGTCTCCGATTGGAAGGGACGCCCCATGGCAGCTGTGGAGTTTCGCGGGGATGAGATACGTGCCGCGTCGCAATTGCCGGAGTTAGCTGCCGATCCGGTGTTGATGGATTCCGGCGGCGTACTCTATGAGCTCACCTCCACGCCCATCGCGATCGGCGGCGAGCAGATTGGGGAGTTGCGGCTGGGCAGCAAATTCGATCTCACCCGTTATCACCTGGCTGGAGAAACGGCACTGCTGCGCAACGGACGGGTGCTGCGCGCGACGCTTCCGGCCAGCGCCTGGTCCTCGGTGGAAGAACAACTCAAGCAGCATTGCACGAAGCCGTCGGCGGAATGCGAAATCAATCGCGGCGGCGAGACCGTGCTGGTGTTGCCCATCAACGAAACGCAGCTAGGGCCGGGCTATCAGTTGCTGGCCTTCCGCTCGCTGGATCAAGCGGTGAAGGAATTCACTTCCGGATGGATAGGACTTTTGGGCAAGGTGGGAATCGGCGGCGTGATTTTGGCTTTGCTTTTTACGGCGGCCACCTCGCGGTCGGTCTCAAAGCCGCTGCGCGAGTTGGTGGAGCAGATCGGGCAGGGTGAAAAAACCAGCGAGTTTCCGGAGCGCATCGCCGCGGGCGCGGCGGTGGCTGAGCTGCATATGCTGGCTGAGACTTTCAACCGCGTGGTCACCGCCGAGCGGCGGTCTCGCGGGGAGTTGAAGCAGGCCAAGATCGCGGCCGAATCGGCCAATCGCGCGAAGACAGAATTTCTGGCCAACATCAGCCACGAATTGCGCACGCCGATGAACGGCGTCCTGGGCTTGACGGATTTGTTGCTGGACAGTTCGCTCGATCAGGAACAGCGCGAGTATGCCGCGATGGTGCACGGTTCCGCGCAGGCGCTGCTCGTGATCATCAACGATATCTTGGATTTTTCGCGGTTGGACGCGGGCAAGATGATTCTGGCGCCGGCTCCGTTCGATCTGCGCCAGACCGTGCAGGAGGTGTTGGCGCTGTTTGAGGCGGAGGTATCCAACAAAGCTCTGAAGCTGCAGCTTCGATATCAGGCAGGTGCGCCATCGATGCTGCTGGGCGACGCCGTGCGGGTTCGTCAGGTGATGACCAATCTGGTGGGCAACGCCGTGAAATTCAGTGAGCAGGGCAGGATCGAAGTGAGCGTGGAATGTCCAGCATGGACGGCGACGGATGCCATGATGCGGGTGCAGGTAAAGGACACCGGAATTGGCATTGCGCCCGACAAACTGGAACTGATCTTCGAGAAATTCACGCAAGCCGACGGTTCCATGACGCGCCGCTACGGCGGGACCGGCTTGGGGCTCAGCATCGTGAAGCAACTGGTGGATCTGATGGGCGGCTCCATTAGCGTAAAGAGCGAGCTTGGCCAGGGTTCCATTTTCGCCGTGACATTTCGTCTTCCGCTCGCAGTAAACAGCGGGAGCCTGGCCGAGGGAGCGGAACCAGACCGGAGTTTGACCGAGGTTTAATATATGGCCGCTCGAACATTGATTTTGGCGATCCTCGGCGCGTTGGCGGCGATTCCGTCGCCTGCTCAGGAGGCGAACTTCGGTTTCACTGTCCCGACGACGGTGAGCGCCGGAGGTCTGTACACAGGACGTCTGCAATCCGACGAACCGGGCCGGGCGTTGACCGGAGGGTTCCGGGCCATGTTTTATCCGACGCTAAAGCTGGGATCGCACTGGTTCGCTTATGGCGCGATGCAGGTTCGTCTGGCGCCCTACTTTTATTACGACGCCTACGATCGGGACCATGAGTTTTACAACAATGTCATCCAGGCGTTTCTCGGCTACTCGTTCCGCGCCGGCCAGGCTTCCGTTGTCTTGAAGGCGGGGCGATTATCGTCGGCATTCGGGGCTTTTCCGCCGCGCTACGACGATGCGGAGAACGCACTGCTGGATCAACCGCTGCAGTACATCTCAGAAGTTCGAGTGAGCGCCAGCCAGCTTCCTTGCGGCGTTCGGGATCTCACGTCGCAGAGTTACGCGTCGCTATGGTTTTATTGCGGCGGCGCTCCAGGTTATACGTCCGGCGTCACGCCCGTAACGCTCTATGGATTGATGGGTGTCGAAGCGGATGTCTCCGGTTACCACTTGGATGGACGATTTCAAGTGACGTCGGGCTCTCCGGCCAGTCCGCAGAGTCTCACTCGCGCCGGTCAGTACGCGCAGTGGACCGCCGGAGGCGGGTACACCATCTGGCAAGGATTTCGCGTGGGCGTCTCCGGATATCGCGGGCCTTATCTGGATCCAGTGACGGCGCCTTTTCTGCCGTCTGGGACCACGGTGCGCGATTTCCCGGCGAGCGCTGTTGGGACCGACGTCCAGTGGGCGCATGGGCACTGGAGTGTGAGCGGCGAATGGCAGCGATTCTGGTTCGATTCTCCAAACTTCGTTCAGTCGCCTTCCATTACGGCTGAATATGCCGAGGTGAAGCGTGTGCTCTCGCCGCGGTTTTATTTGGCTGGGCGGGTGGGCCGGTTATATACCGGTGGAGTGGTGGATAAGAAGGGCAATTCCGCCGATGATTTTGCGCCGAGCATGGCGTCCTACGAGTTGGCGGGCGGATGCTGGTTGAACCGGCATCAGCTACTCAAGGTCGGCTACGAATGGTTGCACGCCGAATATCAGGGCGGCACTCAGAACAACGTACTCGGCGTTCAACTGGTGACGTCATTCCGCCCGGTGAATTGGGCTAAGTAACGCAGTTGGCGTACAAAGGCACCGGCTCCCTTACGGTCGCGGTTCGGCAGCAAGTTACTGAGCCCCGACCGTGAGGGAGTGGGTGCCTTTTCAAATGCGCTACTCCTGCCTCAAAGCCTGCATGGGGTCGATGCGAGTGGCGCGCCGCGCGGGCAGAAAGGTTGCTGCTGAGCCGATGCCCAGCATGAGCGCGAATACGATCGCGAAGGTCACCGGATCGCTGGGCTTCACACCGAATAAGATCTCTTGCAGCAATCGCCCGGCGGCTAAAGCCAGCGCCAAGCCGATCGCGAGGCCCGTGCCGATCAAAATCGCGGCGCTGCGGGCGACGGATTTGAGCACCTGAGTCTGCGTTGCTCCAATCGCCATGCGGATGCCGATTTCGCGCGTGCGGCGCGAGACTGCGTAAGCCATCACGCCGTAAATTCCGGTGGCGGCAAGCACCAGCGCCAGAATTCCAAACGCACTTAAGGTGACGGCCGCGGCGCGGGGAGCGAAGAAAGTCCAAGCCAGTTGATCTTCCACGCTGCCGGTTGCGAATAGCGCGACCGACGAATCAATCTCACGCACCGCGCCTCGGATGGATGCCACGGCGGATTCAGGCGGAATGTTTCGGGTGCGCGCCACTAAAGTAGCGCTCGGTGTATAGTCCATTTCGAGCGGCGTCCAGAAAGCCGTTGAGGAAGTCTCGGTGAGTTGATAATACTTGCCGGTTTCCACCACGCCCACCACTTCCATCGGTTTCTCATTGGGTCCGATGGAGAAGCGGCGGCCCAGCGGATTTCCATCCAGCAGTTTCGAAACGAATGAGCTGCTCACGATGGCCACGCGCCGGCCGTCCTGTTTGTCGCGGGCGTCGAAATCGCGGCCGGAAATCAGGTGGGTTCGCATGGTGCGGAAATAATCCGGCGTGACTCTGAAGAAATAAGAGTTGGGTACATCGGAGGCGCGCTTGGGAATTGGTTTTCCTTCGATATAAACCGCGCTCCAGGGAACGCCCAAGGTCAACGGGATGGCGTTGACGATCGCAGCCGATTCCACGCCCGGCAGTTGGCGGACCTTTTCCAACATGCGCTTTTGGAAATCGCGGCCGCGCGGCTCGTCATAGCCTTGCATGTTCAAGTCGAAGGTGGCAGTGGCGACGCCGCGGGGTTGAAATCCGATGGGCGCGTCGAGCGACCTTTGCAGGCTCTTGATCACCAGTACCGAACAAAACAGCAGCAACACGGACAGGCTGACCTGAGCGGCGACCATGTAATCGCGCAAATGCCAAAAGCGGAATCGACCCGCCGAAGCTTCATTCTTCAAGGCCGGAACCAAGTCGGTTTTGGTGGCCTGCAGGGCCGGCAGCAAACCAAATAACAGCGCGGTTACGGAGGAAACAATCAGGGCGAACACAAATACTCGGATGTCCACGGGAGCGTTCACCACCATCGGGATATCTACCGGCGGATGCCACGCCCCGAGCGCGTCCATAATCCAGTTGGCGAGCAAAGCACCGCCAAGACCTCCCGCGAGAGCCACCATGAGATTTTCGGTCAGCAGTTGCCGGATGAGAACGCTTCTTCCCGCGCCTAGCGCCAGCCGGATAGCGGTTTCTTTCCGTTTATCGCCGGCGCGGGCGAGAAGCATGCTCGCAAGATTTGTGCAGGCCACCAATAACACCAGACAGGAAACACCGAACAGCGCTGCCGCGAATGCAATGATCGGTTTCCGCAGGAAGGCTCCCAGCCAATCCTGGTGGACTGAGTTGGATGATCATGCCGCCGTCGTCCTCGGGAAACTCGCGCGACAACTGCTGTCCAATGGCATTGAGCGGTGTCTCGGCTTGCTCCATCGAAATGCCCGGCTTCAGGCGACCGACCGCGAAGAAGCCGCGATTGGACCGGCGGTCCAGAAAATCGGCGCCCGCCAACTCTTTCTGCATGGACATGGAGAAGAACACATCCGGCGCAAAGAAGAGCTCGGTGCCGAAGAATCCCTGCGGCGTGACTCCCAACACGGTGAATTCCCGTCCGTTGACCTGTGCCCTGGCGCCGATAATATTGGGATCGCCTCCAAAGTGTTTTTGCCAACCGGTATAGCTTAAAACCATCACTGGATGGCCGCCGCGATTCTTGTCATCCGAGGGCTGGAGCAGCCGGCCGGCGAGGGGTTTTACGCCCAGCAAGTCGAAATAGTTGCCGGTCACCATGTAGCCCCACATGCGTTGGCTATTGCCTTTTTGGCCGACGCTGGCGGGCAGAAATCCGATGCAAGCCACGCCTGTGAAGACGGTATTGCGATCGCGAAAATCGCGGTAATCCGGGTACGAGATGAGAGGCAGGGCAACACCGGCGCCAACCTTCTCGTTGATGGTCGCCAGCTCCGTGCCGCGCTCCACCGCGGGCAGAGGACGCAGGAGAATCGCGTTGATCACGCTAAAAATGGATGCATTGGCGCCGATCCCGAGAGCGAGCGACAGCACCGCCATGGTGGCGAACAAGGGGCTTCTTCGCAAGCTGCGCATGGCATATCTCACATCCCGGCCGAGCCGTTCGAGCGAAGTCCATCCCCACATTTCGCGAATGCCTTCCTTGAGCAGCCCCACATTTCCAAAGTCGCGGCGGCTGGCTTGTTCTGCTTCGCGCGGCGGCTCACCGGAACGAATTCGCTCTTCGGCGTCGAGCGCTAGATCGTGTGCGATCTCGTCGTCCAAATCGGCGTTGCGTTGTTTGCGCTTCCAAAAGTCCCACCGCATTGTGGCTCCTCCTCACGCCGGACGCATCACGCGCCCGATTGTCTTCACCAGAAGCTTCCACTTCGATTGCTCCGCCACCAGTTGCTCTCGCCCCTTCGGAGTGAGCCGGTAGTACTTGGCTCGCCGGTTGAGATCCGAAGCTTTCCATTCGGACGCGATCAGGCCCTTCTCTTCGAGTCGATGCAGCGCCGGATACAAAGACCCGCGCTCGATTTGCAGCAAGTCCGCGGAACTCTGGCGGATGGCCTGGCCTACGCCGTGTCCATGTTGCGGGCCCCATTGCAGGGTCCGCAAAATCAGCATGTCGAGCGTGCCTTGCAGCAGCTCAATCGGATTGTCAACGGTCTTTTTCGGCATCGTTCCTAGAAGACAGTCTACTAGAAGAGTGGTCCGTTGTCTAGTAGAATGTCTGCTAGAACAAAAAGGCACCGACTCCCTCACGGTCGCGGTTCGGTAAGACCCTTCCGTTCCGAACCGCGAGCGTAAGCGACCGGTGCTTTTGATTTACTCTGGCACCACGGAAAGCTGATCCCGGACTATCAGTGTGTCCACCGTTAGCTCTCCGATGGCGAGCTTGTCGATTTTTCCGCGACGAATTACGACGCGCCCGATCGCAAGAGCGCCAATCGCAAGCGCTCCGACAGCCGTAGCAGCGATGGCTAATCCGACCAGCGCAAAGCCAATGCCACTTGAATTCCGCGACTTAGTGAGACCCAGCATCTAGCGATTTTAACACCGGCTGGAACTTCCACAACGTCGCCCGTAAGCCGATCTTGAGAGCCATCACCTGGCCATCCGGAGTCCAACCGATGGATTGATAGTCGCTCAAGTTGTCGGATGGAATACGGGTGATGCGGCCGTTCGAGGTATCGATATAGGCAGGAGGATTGAACCACGAATCGTGCAGCAGGAGCGGCGCAAGCAGCCGGCCATCGGCGCGCAAGGCATTGGGTGACAGAGGAAGCGGGGCCACGGGAAACGAGCTATCTGGCGGAATCTCGCGCTCAGGTCCGCCGTCGAGTGGAACGCTGAACCGGTGGAGTTGGAAGCTCTCCTGCGTCTGGACGATGATGCGGCTGCCCGATGGATCCGCGGCAACGCCATCGCCTGCGCGGATTTTTCTCGCTTCACTTCCGGAAGATCCGATGGACGGAGCGCTCCAGACGATTCCACGCGCTGCGAAATAAACTGTTTTGCCGTCGGGCGAGCAGGCGACGGAATCCACCGGGCCCTTGCCCGGCGCGATGCTGCGGACCATCCGGCCGGAAGCAGGCTCGGCAAATGCGATGGTTTCATGCGGCTCGGACCCGATCATGAAAGCAATTTCGCGCGACCCGCAGGCGGCTATCGGTCCGGCGGTCTCCTCGCTGGTATTGACCAAAGGTTCGGGATCTTTTCCTTTCTGAACCGCCATCAGCCGCAGGCGCGAGGACGCGCGAACCGGAAGGACGGCTCGGCCGTCGGGAAGAACAGTCATGGTGGTGAGGTCGGGAACTTGTGGAAAAGTTGCGAGCCTTTCCGCCCGGCTTCCGTCCGGCGCAAACCGGACAACGTCAACGGGCCGGTCCACCATATTGGCGTAGAAAGTATCTCCCAGACCAGCTTCCAGGAACCACACAGTGCCGGTGACGGTGAGTAACTGCGTGGAGGACCCTCGGCCACTCATCGGAAAACGGAAGATCCGGGTAAGCGCGCCGGAATGCACGAAACTTAGGATCGACTTCCCATCCGCGGAAACGGTGAAGTTCTTACCGCCATCGGCTTCCAGCACTCCGCGCGAGTCAACTCGGCTGACCGACATGGAGGCGAGGTCGATCACGCAGAAGCTGGGTGAGGACGCCGTCGGACCAATCGGCTCGCCCCACGTCACGGCCGCCTTGCCGTCCGGGAAAGCTCTGACATGCGCACTGTAAAAACTCTGGCTCATGCGAATCGGAAGCGCCTGCAGGCGGCCGGTTCCGGGCCAGAAGCGATGCAATTGGAATCGCCCGTCGGCGTTTAGCTTGACCACCAGTAAGCTTCCGTCCGGCAGCGGTTCCGGCGAAAAGGCATTCTCCAAAACCAGACGCTCGTCGCCGCCTAACACCGGCACGCTGAAGATCGCCCGCGGCCCATCCGTATAACGGTCGTAGTAAATTAGGGCTCCATCCGGGGACCAACTGTGGTTCAGAACAGGTCCGAGATTCCGATTTCGTGTGAGGACGGACCAGTTGCCGGATTCCGGTTTCATGACTGCGATTTGAGAGGTGCCGTCCACCATGGCCTCGAAAGCGAGCAAGTGTCCGTCGGGAGACAGGCGTGGGAAGAGAGCGATTTCAGAGCCGCCCAGCATGATGCCGCTCCATACCGGCGGCTCGGGTGTGCGCCAGAGGATGCGCGCAGCGGCGAAAGACACGGCTGCGATCGCGAGGGCTCCGAACGCAGCAGCTCCCCACCCGCGCCATCGTGGACGGTGCACCGCCGCTTGAACCTGCACACTTGCGCTGGCCTCAGACAATCGTTCGCGGGCGAGCTTTAACTCGCGGTAGAGATCCCGCGTGGAATCGTACCGTTCGGCAGGATCTTTAGCCAGGCACCGCTCGACTACCCAGCGCAAGGGCGCGGGAACCGATGGAGGCAGAGGCGCCGCTTCCTCACGAATGATGGCCGCCATGGTTTCGGCTGCGCTGGGGCGAACAAATGCGCGTTTGCCTGCCGCCATTTCATAAACCAGAAGGCCGAAGGAAAACTGGTCGCTGCGCGCATCCACTTCTTCGCCGCGCGCCTGCTCGGGACTCATATACGCGACGGTTCCCATCACGGTTCCGGGATTGGTGACGGCGGCGAAGGTTTGTGTGGCCTCCGATTGGGCGAGCGATGTAGCGAACTTGGCGAGTCCGAAATCCAAGATCTTGACGCGGCCTGGATTGGGAGTCTGAGGGCCGGTGACCAGCACGTTATCGGGCTTGAGATCGCGGTGCGTGAAACCGGCCGCGTGGGCCGCCGCCAATCCCGTCGGCGATTTGCGCGGCCAGATCCAGTAACTTTCGAGGCGAATCGACCGGTGCAAGAGGCGACCCGTCGACGTATTCCATCACCAAGTAGCCGCCGCCATCCGGCAGAGTGCCGAGATCGTAAAGCTGGCAGATATTCGGATGGTTCAGTGCGGCAACGGCGCGAGCCTCGCGTGCGAAGCGTTCCGAGAACTCCATTTTGGAAGTTTTGATGGCAACGATGCGGTCCAGCCGTGTATCGCGCGCCTTGTACACTTCTCCCATGCCGCCGGCGCCAATGGGCGCAAGGATTTCGTAAGGGCCGAACTTGTCGCCGGCGGAGAGTGGCATAGGGTGTGAGTTAGTTCAGTTTAACTGAATGATGTGTATACGATCTCCGGGTGGGTTGTGTCTGAATAGGAAGACGCCTGAGAACCAAATCACCGGTCGCTTACGCTCGCGGCTCGGAATGAGGCACCCCGTTACCGAGCCGCGACCGTAAGGGAGTCGGTGCCATTTTCTTGAATTACGGGCCAGGTTCTAGTGTAAACTCAGGCTCAATGACCGCTCCCAAACTTGCTGCCTCGACCATCGTCGCCGCGTGCCTGGCCGGACTAGCGTTCGCCCAACCGCCCAAGGTGGATTTCGCCCGTGACGTTCAGCCGATCTTCCGCCAGAATTGCATCGGTTGCCACGGTCCTGCGCTGGCTACCAACGGTCTTCGAATCGACCGGAAGAGTTCGGTCTTGAAGGATGGCGCGCGCCGCGTGGTTCCCGGGAGCAGTGAGAACAGCTTTCTTTACCATCGGCTGGCCGGGACGGAGTACGGGCTGCAAATGCCGCCCACCGGCGCGTTGAAGCCGGAGCAGATCGCCATCATCAAAACCTGGATCGAGCAAGGCGCGGAGTGGCCCGATGCGCTCTCGCAGGAAGCCGAGCGGTTGCCTCTCGATCCGAAGGCCATAGCCGCGGTGGAAGATTCTACGCACCGGAGACGAAGCGGGATTCTTGAAGGCGCTCGCGAGCGGACGCGCCGCTGCTGAATGCGCGGGGACCGGAAGGGTCCACGCCCTTTATGTATGCTGCGCTTTATAGCGATGCAGCGATGTTGGAAAAACTGCTGAAGCAAGGCGCGAATCCCAATGTGAAAAACGATGCGGGAGCGACGCCGCTGATGTGGGCCGCGTCGAATCTCGAGAAAACTCGCGTACTGCTGTCTCACGACGCGTCGGTAAATGCGATATCGGATGATCTGAGAACGCCGTTGATGATCGCGGCGGGCATGCCCCGTGGAACGCCGATTGTGCAACTACTGCTGGAACACGGCGCCAACGTGAATCCAACCAAGCGTCCCGATTCCGAGTCGTCCCCGCTCGTTCAGGCGGCTTTGGCCTCCAATGTCGAAACCATGAAATTGCTTTTGCAGCATGGCGCCGATTTGAAGGCTTCCGCGGTTAGCACGCTGATCATCGCGATGATGCAGGATTGCCGCGAATGCGTGGATTTTCTGCTCAAGCAGAATCTGGATCCGGTCGTGTACACGATAACGCTCGGCGCTGTCGCGAACTTCGCCGGCGTGAATACAGTTCGGGTTCTTCTGGACCATGGCGCCAAGGTGGATGCGCCGGATTCGCTGGGACAAACGCCGCTGGCTTACGCCGCCGGCTCGGATTCGATTCCAACAGATGTTGTGAAGCTGCTGATTGAGCGAGGCGCCGATGTAAATGCAAAGAGCCCGCATCCAAACAGTGGCGATACTGGGATGTCCGTGCTGGATATAGCGCGGCTGCGCGGCGATACCCCGGTGGTGGATGTTCTGGTGAAAGCCGGCGCGAAGTCCGCCGTGGCCGGTACTCCAGCCCCGAAACCGAGTGCCGCGGTTTCCGTGCAGGCGGCCATCCAACGCAGTCTGCCGCTCATGCAGCGCGCCGACGAGGGTTTCTCCGGGAAAGCGGGCTGCGTCTCCTGTCACAGCGAAAGCCTGGCTGCGACCGCAATGGGGATGGCGCGAGCGCGCGGGTTCCGCATGGATGAGACATCGGCGCAGAAGCAGAGGAAGTTCAACCTCGATACTCTGCAGCATCAAAGGGACGTGCTGCACCAGGGTTACTCGGGTGGTGGACCCGTGGTCGATGTCTTTGACGCGCACATTCTCGCCTACATGCTGATCGGGCTCCACGCCGAGGGTCACCCGTCCGATCTGGATACGGATGCCGCGGCGATTTTCATCAAAGGGCGTCAGATGCCGGATGGAAGCTGGCCGTATCCGCCGTCCGATTCGCGCCCGCCGCTATGTTCGGATCACATCGGGCAAACGGCGCTCGCTCTGCGCGCACTGCAGCTTTATGCGCCGAAAGCGTACCAGGCGGAATACGGGAGATCGGTTGGGCTGGCATCCGGGTGGCTTGCGAAGGTGGACGCGACAACCACAGAAGATCAACTTGGGAAGCTGCTGGGATTGGCTTGGGCCGGACGCGACCCGGGAGCGATCGCGAAAGCCAAGCGCGATTTGCTCGCCCTGCAGCGCGCGGATGGCGGTTGGGCGGACCTGCCTTCGATGTCGAGCAACGCGTATGCGACGGGCAAGGCGTTAGTAGCGCTCGAAGCGGCTGGCCTCGCGGTTTCCGACGCGTCTTATAAACGCGGCACTGAATTCTTGCTGAAGAATCAGATGGCGGATGGGTCCTGGTACGTCAGAACACGGGCGCTCGGATTTCAGCCATACTTTGAAACCGGATTCCCGCATGGCGTCAATCAATTCATGTCCGACGCCGCGACCGGTTGGGCGACCATGGCTTTGATCCTGGCTTCGCCGCCCCCTGGCAAAGCGGAAGCGACTGCAGCAGTGCGCTAGGGAGCCGGTGCTTTTTGGTTTTTCCTTGAAAAGATCAAAATCACCGGTCCCTAACCCGGCAGAGCCGGAACCAAAACCGAACCGCGACCGCAAGGGAGCGCGAGTAAAAGTGCGGCGTTCGTGGTAGCGCTCCGTTGAAGACGCCAAGTAGGGCGGACCCCCTGGTCCGCGGCCGACGCCCTCGTCGGTCCTGCTGAGGAAATACGAAATCCTGAAGAGCGGGTCCAGGGGGACCCGTGCGGACCAGGGGGTCCGCCCCACTTGGCGTCTTCATCACCTTTGGTGGGCCGCAGGCCCATGGTCACTCCCTCGCGGTCGCGGTTCTGTAACAAAATCCAGTCCGAAGGACTGTAACCATTGGGCGAATTGCGTACCACGATTAGTTTCCACGCTTCGAACGCCGCAGCCGTCATAGCCAGAAAGAGAAACATGTTGCGCGCGCTCTTCTTATTGGCTATCGCCGGTTGCGTCCAGGCGGGGACCATCCAGGGCGTTGTCCTGGAACATGCCTCGGGCCGTCCGTTGGCGCGCTCGGTGGTTCGGCTGGATCCTGTGCGGCAATCCGGCGTTGAAAAAGGTCACCCGCTTACGCTACGAGTGGCACTGAGTGGGACTTTCGTGTTTCCCACCGTCGTTCCGGGAATTTATCTGTTGACCGTCACTCATGACGGATATTTCCCGGGTGCATTCGGCCAGAGAGTTCCGCTTGGCCATCCGGCGCCCATCGAAGTTACCGCCGATTCCACGCTGTTCGCCGAGGTGCGGCTGCGCCACAAAGGAGCAGTGACGGGGCGGATTTTGGACGAGAACGGCGTCGGCACTTCGGGTATTCCCGTAGTCGCCTACCGTGCGCGGCTTCCCATGCGCCTCGCGGGAAGCGCCCTCTCCGACGATCGCGGCGTGTTTCGCATTCCAGGCCTCGAAGCCGGGAAATTTTGGGTTCGTTCGGAAGCTTATACGCTGGTGGACGGCACCGGATGGCTGCCCACGTTTGGAAACGTCGCCCGCGAGGTTCGGGAGGCGCGCGTTTACCAAGTCACCTACGACAACGATACCGCCGATGCAGACATCAGTCCCGAAACGGGCGCGCTTTTCCGCATCAGCGGCGTGATCACCTGCGGCGCGGTTGGTCCGCTGGTCGTCACGCTATCGTCTGAAACCGGCCGTCGCCGGATGCAAACGGAATGCGCGGCGCCTTCGTATCAAACTTCGTATCAGTTCGAAGGGCTCGCGCGGGGCGGCTACGAAGTATTCGCCGAGCTGCAGGGCGGCGCCGGGGCGGGGTTTACAGAACTCAATCTGGAGCACGAGATGAGCGGCGTAAATTTACAAGTGATGCCAACCGCCGCCGCCGAGTTTGAAGTCCGGCGATCCAGTTCCTACGCCCAACTCAACATTCCCATCACGGTGTTCGGCCGCCGTCAGGATTTGGCGGAGGTCGAAACAGAACAGGAAATCAAGCTGCCCCGAGCCACGCTGAGTCCGGGGCGCTGGGAGATGCGTGCGGTGGTGCCGGCCGGCCAATTCGTGGAATCCATCGAGTCTCAGCGCGGATCTCCCCGGCGAAGTTGGAGCATGGAACATCCGCCCGATTGGTTTGAAGTGTATATCGATTCGCGCTACAACCGGATCCGGATTTCCGTTTCCGATCAAGCCGCCACCATCACCGGCAAAGTGACGTCGGACGGCAAGCCAGCGCTTGGAGCACCGGTGTTCCTTTGGCCGGTAGCCGAATCCGCACGCCGGTCCTTGAACGGGCCGGTGCAAACGTTGACGGACGTAGATGGGCGCTATCGCTTCGATAGTCTTCCGCCCGGAGATTATCGCGCGCTTGCCAGCTTCGACGTGAACGAGATCGATCCGGATCTGATTGAGCTAAGCCAGGCCGCTGTAGTTAAGGCGAACGCGTCGCAGACGGCGACAGTGGATCTGACAGTGTGGGTCGCACCTTGGTAGAAAGCCCAAACCGAACCGCGACCACGAGGGAGCGCTACCACGACAGCAGCAAGCGTTACGCTCCGTTGAAGACGTTGGTCGGTGATGGAAGAACAACGGCACCGACTCCCTCACGGTCGCGGCTCGGTAACGGTGTGCCTCATTCCGAGCCGCGAGCGTAAGCGACCGGTGCCTTTTCTGTAAGCGTCTTCATCCCCTTTGGTGGGCTGCAGGCCCATGGTCACTCCCTGGCGGTCGCGGTTCGGTTTACCAATTCGTGATGGATCCATCCGGTCGAAAATAAGTCTGTGCGCGATTCGTGACGGGTTGCGTGATCTCGGCGATTTGGGTGAGTTGATTTTTATCGATCTCGACGCCCAGGCCCGGGCGATCGTTCGGGTAGAGCTTTCCGTTCTTGAAATCCACGAATTGCGGCACGTGCGGAATAGACTTTCCCTGGAACGTGTACTCCATCAAAACCGGCCCGGAAAATGTTCCGAGGCAATTTACTAAAGCGGCGGTTGAGATGGGCCCGGTGAAGTGCGGAATGATGCCGACGAAATGCGTTTCGCAGAGGGCGGCGATCTTCATCATTTCAGTGATGCCGCCGACGTTGGGCAACGTGGCGCGGATGTAATCGATGTCGTGATTTTCCACGAGTTTATTGAAGTCCCAACGATTGCCCCACTCTTCGCCGGCCGCGATCGGCACTGCTGCGTGAGTGCGCAGCCTGGGCAAATCCTCCAGAAAAGCTTCGGCACGAACCGGGTCTTCCACAAAATACGGAGCGAGATCCTTGATCAGCTCGCAGCCGCGAATCGCTTCCGAAAGATCGAATCGCTGGTGGAAATCGACGCACCAGTCGCCGTTCTTGCCTACGCCTTCGCGCGCTTGCACGGATTCCTCGTAGAGCCGGTTGAGCGCTTCGTGGGTGTTGAAGGTGGTGTTGGCGGGAAGGTCTGCCGCGCCCATTCGATAGGCGCGATACCCGGCCTCAATCGTCGCCTTCGCGCGTTCTTTGATGCTGGACGCCGATTGAACGCCCGGAATGAGTCCGCCGGTGCTGTAGCACTCGCAATAGTTGCGGACCATCCCGCCGAGAATTGCGTGGACAGGAAGGTTCAGCGCTTTGCCCTTGATATCCCAGAGCGCGAGGTCGAGAGCGCCGAGCGCATGCATTTTCTCGCGGCCGGGCGGATAGAAGAACGCGCGCGACATATCCTGCCAAAGCCGCTCGATGAATTGCGGATCCTGTCCGATCAGGCGGCCGGCGCATTGTTCCAGCGTGTCCTTGGAGCCGCCTTCGCCGATTCCCGTGATCCCGGCGTCTGTTTCTACAGCGACCACGAGATCGCTTTGGTTGAACAGCGGATTTGGATTCGGCGGCGAGTAGACTCGCACGCGAGTGATCTTCATTTTAGAGATGGCCGCGTGCGCCGGGATGGCGGCGAGAGGGGCTACCAGCATGGACTTAAGGACGGATCGGCGGTTCATGTGGGGCAGGATGCCATCCTGCATCCGGGTTGTCAACCCGGATCGGAGCGCCGATTGACAATCGGCGGCAGGTTATCAACCTGCCCCACATGGCATTAAGTGACCTATGTGCAACGCAATAGAGACGAGTCACAGCGGACGGAAATTTTTTTTAAGAAGAGTGTTGCCAATCTCGGTAGTGTCTGTTATTCTGGTCGAGGTCGTCTTTTGCAGGTTAGTAGAGAAAAAGTTCACAGGGCAGCTTGCCATTTGAACAGTGACTCTGCTAGGCTGGGGAAAGCGGAAATTTCGGCAGGCAGCACGAAGCAGTAAAGCCTCAACTCCTGTCAGGTAGTTCTTTAAGTTCCCAAGAATTCTGGTCCAAGCGGAATTTGCGATTGTGAGTACCGCTTGCGCCAAAACGGCTTTCGAGGCCGGGTAGCCGGTCTGGTCTTCTTTGTCCGAAAGGGCGGGGATCGCTGGGTCGGTTACGCAGATCTTTGACAATCTGGTTGGATGCAGAAGTAATGTTCGTCAGAACTTTTGAGTTAAACCGGGGCGATAGCTTAGCTGCTTTTATAGGGTTAGGCAGATAGTCTCAACAAGATCAAACGAGAGTTTGATCCCGGCTCAGAATCAACGCTGGCGGCGCGCTTAACACATGCAAGTCGCACGAGAAAGTGGAGCAATCCATGAGTACAGTGGCGTACGGGTGAGTAACACGTGGATCATCTACCTCTTGATGGGGAATAACCCTGGGAAACCGGGGCTAATACCGCATAAGCCTGGAAAGGGAAAGCAGCAATGCGTCGAGAGAGGAGTCCGCGGCCGATTAGCTAGTTGGTAGGGTAAAAGCCTACCAAGGCAATGATCGGTAGCCGGCCTGAGAGGGCACACGGCCACACTGGCACTGAAACACGGGCCAGACTCCTACGGGAGGCAGCAGTGGGGAATCTTGCACAATGGAGGAAACTCTGATGCAGCGACGCCGCGTGAGTGATGAAGCCCTTCGGGGTGTAAAGCTCTTTCGGCAGGAACGATAATGACGGTACCTGCAGAAGAAGCTGCGGCTAACTACGTGCCAGCAGCCGCGGTAATACGTAGGCAGCAAGCGTTGTTCGGAATTACTGGGCGTAAAGAGTGTGTAGGCGGTTCTCTAAGTTCCGTGTGAAATCTCCCGGCTCAACTGGGAGGGTGCGCGGGAAACTGGAGGGCTCGAGTATGGGAGAGGAAAGCGGAATTCCTGGTGTAGCGGTGAAATGCGTAGATATCAGGAGGAACACCTGCGGTGTAGACAGCTTTCTGGACCATCACTGACGCTGAGACACGAAAGCGTGGGTAGCAAACAGGATTAGATACCCTGGTAGTCCACGCCCTAAACGATGCATACTTGGTGTGAGCCGTTCATTCGGTTCGTGCCGGAGCTAACGCGTTAAGTATGCCGCCTGGGGAGTACGGTCGCAAGGCTGAAACTCAAAGGAATTGACGGGGGCCCGCACAAGCGGTGGAGCATGTGGTTTAATTCGACGCAACGCGAAGAACCTTACCTGGGCTCGAACGGCTTCGGACAATCTGTGGAAACACGGACTTCCCGCAAGGGACTGGAGTCGAGGTGCTGCATGGCTGTCGTCAGCTCGTGTCGTGAGATGTTGGGTTAAGTCCCGCAACGAGCGCAACCCCTGTCCTGTGTTGGCATGCCGCAAGGCGCAACTCTCAGGAGACCGCCAGCGATAAGCTGGAGGAAGGTGGGGATGACGTCAAGTCATCATGGCCTTTATGTCCAGGGCCACACACGTGCTACAATGGGCGGTACAAAGCGCTGCCAACCCGCGAGGGGGAGCTAATCGCCAAAAACCGTCCTCAGTTCGGATTGCAGGCTGCAACTCGCCTGCATGAAGCTGGAATCGCTAGTAATGCTATATCAGAACGATAGCGTGAATACGTTCCCGGGCCTTGTACACACCGCCCGTCACATCACGAAAGTGGGTTGTACTAGAAGTTCGCACGCTAACCCGCAAGGGAGGCAGCGGCCCAAGGTATGACTCATGATTGGGGTGAAGTCGTAACAAGGTAGCCGTAGGAGAACCTGCGGCTGGATCACCTCCTTTCTAAGAGAGAAAGTGGCTGGAGTTACCGAAGTGGCTGCCGATAAATCGGTAGCCGGTGAGTGCGTCGATGCGTTTTTCAGCATCGGAGCGCTTTCAAGTAAGTAACAGCCTTTCCAGTCCAATCCGTCTCGGATCTCCACTTGAGAGTTCTCGGATATTATTTTGCCGGTTCGGCCTGGCGCCGTCCGGCAGCATCCAATCGGCCTCGGAAAAAAATATGGTTGTGGGTTGTAGGTAGTGGGTCGTGGGGAAAGCGTTTTTCCTACCACCCACAACCTACAACCCACAACCCGAAAAAAGAGGGGCTGTAGCTCAGCTGGGAGAGCGCCTGATTTGCATTCAGGAGGTCGCCGGTTCGATCCCGACCAGCTCCACCAGTTTGGGCCTGTAGCTCAGGTGGCTAGAGCGCGTCCCTGATAAGGACGAGGTCGGTAGTTCAAGTCTACCCAGGCCCACCACCTCCGCCTGAAGGGCGGCGAATTCAGAATCCAGGAGTCAGAATCCGGAATGAGGATGCTGAGTCTTGGCTTTTGAATAAAAGGCCAGTGATCTTTGACAATTGAATATTGATGGGCAACTACAAGTAAGTTGCAATACACACCGTGCAGCCAATATACGGTGTGGAGCGCTAGTAGTAAAATTCCTTGGTCGCGCTGATGCGAAGTTGCATTGGAGTGATTAAGGAATGTGTCTAGAGTAAATTTTATGGTCAAGCTACTAAGAGCATGCGTGTGGATGCCTTGGCGCAAGTAGGCGATGAAGGACGTGGCCAGCTGCGATAAGCCTCGGGGAGATGCAAGCAATCTGTGATCCGGGGATGTCCGAATGGGGAAACCCAACTGTTGCGAACAACAGTTATCGTATTCTGAATACATAGGGGTACGAAGCGAACCCGGGGAAGTGAACCATCTTAGTACCCGGAGGAAGAGAAAACAACCGTGATTCCGATAGTAGTGGCGAGCGAAATCGGAACAGCCTAAACCAGGTGATTCGAAAGGAGAGCCTGGGGTTGCAGGATCACAAACATTAAGTGGGCGGTGACGGGGAGACCTGTCAGCGGTCACTTAGTGTAACGAGGTTATAGGGAAGTGTTAATAGAACGGTCTGGAAAGGCCGGCCATAGAGGGTGACAGCCCCGTATATGAAAATGCCATCCTAGCTTCAAGTGACTCCTAAGTATCGCGGGACACGTGGAACCCTGCGAGAATCTACCGGGACCATCCGGTAAGGCTAAATACTCACTTGCGACCGATAGTGAACTAGTACCGTGAGGGAAAGGTGAAAAGAACCCCTGCTAGGGGAGTGAAATAGTACCTGAAACCGCATGCTTACAAGCAGTTGGAGGGCTATGCCAGAAATCGCAAGAGGACTGGAATGCCTGACATCGTGCCTATTGAATAATGAGCTGGCTAGTTAATCTCAGTGGCAAGGTTAAGCGAAAGCGAGCCGCAGCGAAAGCGAGTCTGAATAGGGCGTTCAGTCGCTGGGATTAGACGCGAAGCGGGATGATCTACCCTTGGCCAGGATGAAATCCGTGTAACAGCGGATGGAGGTCCGAACCAGTGTTGGTTGAAAACAGCTTGGATGAGCTGAGGGTAGGGGTGAAAGGCTAATCAAATTCCGTGATAGCTCGTTCTCTCCGAAATAGCTTTAGGGCTAGCCTCGCGGGGTCCGTATCGGTGGTAGAGATCTGAATGAACTAGGGGCCTTCCCAGGTTACCGAATTCAACCAAACTTCGAATGCCGATAATGAGTACCGCGGGAGTCAGACTGTGGGGGCTAAGCTTCATAGTCAAAAGGGGAAGAGCCCAGACCATCAACTAAGGTCCCTAAATTCATGCTAAGTGGGAAAGGAAGTCGAGTGCCTCAGACAGCCAGGAGGTTGGCTTAGAAGCAGCCATCCTTTAAAGAAAGCGTAATAGCTCACTGGTCGAGGAACTCGGTGCCGACAATCCAACGGGGCTCAAGCATGATACCGAAGTTATGGATCCGATGCGCAAGCATCTGGGTGGTAGGAGAGCGTTCTTAATGAAGTGAAGGTGTACCGTGAGGAGCACTGGATCGTTAGGAAGTGACTCTGCCAGCATAAGTAGCGATAAACCAGGTGAGAACCCTGGTCGCCGCAAGTCTAAGGTTTCCTGAGAAAGGTTAATCCGCTCAGGGTTAGTCGGGGCCTAAGGCGAGGCCGAAAGGCGTAGCTGATGGACACACGGTTAACATTCCGTGACTACCTTTGTTCGATCAAGACCGAAGGGGGGACGCAGCGTTGAAGTCCGGGTGCGCAATGGTTTCAATCCCGGGTGAAGCGAGATCCGAATAGGCAAATCCGTCGGGTCGTCTGCCAGGAAAATCCTCTAAGGAGAATCGAGGTACCCGTACCACAAACAGACACATGTGGACGAGAAGAGTATTCTCAGGCGCTCGGGTGATGGGTTGTTCAGGAACTAGGCAATATAGCTCCGTAACTTCGGGATAAGGAGTGCCTCCAGCAATGGAGGCCGCAGTGAATAGCTTCAGGCGACTGTTTAACAAAAACACAGGTCTCTGCAAAGTCAATAAAACGACGTATAGGGGCTGACGCGTGCCCGGTGCTGGAAGGTTAAAGGGAGAGGTTAGCCGCAAGGCGAAGCTTTGAACTGAAGCCCCAGTGAACGGCGGCCGTAACTATAACGGTCCTAAGGTAGCGAAATTCCTTGTCGGGTAAGTTCCGACCTGCACGAATCGCGTAACGATCTGAAGACTGTCTTAACAACTCGCCCGGCGAACTTGTGGTTCCGGTGAAGACGCCGGATGCCCGCATCAAGACGGAAAGACCCCGTGCACCTTTACTATACCTTATCAATGAATTATGGGATGCTCTGCGCAGAATAGGTGGGAGGCTTTGAACTCAGGCTCTTGGGCTTGAGGGAGCCACCGGTGAGATACCACCCTGAGTATTCTGTGATTCTAACTTACTCCCGTTATCCGGGAGAAGGACATTGGTAGGCGGGTAGTTTGACTGGGGCGGTCGCCTCCTAAATTGTAACGGAGGCGCTCGAAGCTTGGTTCACGCTGTTTGGAAATCAGCGGTTGAGTGCAAAGGCATATACCAGGTTGACTGCGAGACCAACAAGTCAAGCAGGTGGGAAACCAGGACTTAGTGATCCGGTGGTTCTGTATGGAAGGGCCATCGCTCAACGGATAAAAGGTACGCCGGGGATAACAGGCTGATCGGAGTCAAGAGTTCACATCGACGCTCCGGTTTGGCACCTCGATGTCGGTTCATCGCATCCTGGGGGTGTAGAAGCTCCCAAGGGTTGGGCTGTTCGCCCATTAAAGCGGTACGTGAACTGGGTTCAGAACGTCGCGAGACAGTTCGGTCCCTATCTGATGTGGGCGCAGGAGATTTGAGAGGGCTTGTCCTTAGTACGAGAGGACCGGGATGAACCAACCTCTTGTGATCCAGTTGTCACGCCAGTGGCATAGCTGGGTAGCGAAGTTGGGTCAGGATAAGCGCTGAATGCATATAAGCGCGAAACCTTCCTCGAGATGAGATCTCCCAAGGGGTAACTCCCTAATAAGGGCCGTGGAAGACTACCACGTTGATAGGATGGATGTGTAAGCGTAGTAATACGTTGAGCTGACCATTACTAATAGCCCGTTCGGCTTGACCATTAAATTTACTGTAGATACAAACTACAGCGCGATGCTTGTAAGTTTGCCCATCAATATTCGAAGAGGGTGGTGGGAAGTAGGTGGTGGGTGGTAAAACCCGCTGTCGCTTCCGGCCAGCCTCTCAAAAATTTCGGTAGGTGAGCGCGAGGGGGTTTTACCTCCTACCGCCCACCACCTACCACCAATTTTTGGGTGATTCTAGCGTGGGGGTCCCACCCGTTCCCATCCCGAACACGGAAGTTAAGCCCTACAGCCCCGATGGTACTGCACGCGCGAGTGTGTGGGAGAGTAGGAAGTTGCCCGGATTAAAAATGAGAGCCCCGGTCCGAAAGGTCCCCGGGGCTTTTCTATTTTCGATTGTGCTCAGTCAGCCGGCGGCCTAAATTCCTCCGTATCAAAAACACGGAACTCCCGGTCGTCTGGACCCGCCACACGCAGCACCAGCGCCACTTGAAATCGAGGACCCTGGAAGTACGAAACCCGGATATCGTGTGCCCCGGTCTTCAGCTTGACCGTGCCGCTCTTTTCTTTCAACTGATGCTGCTTATCGTTTTCAATGACTCGCTTCCCGTCGATGTACAAAATCGAGCCGTCATCGGAAGCAAGCGCAAACCTGTACTTTCCCGGCTTTGAAACCCAGAAGCGCCCAGTGTAATCGATCGCGAACCATTCGAATCGCCCGGTTACGCCGGGGAAGCCCTGGTTAAATTCGCGAAGCGGAACAAATAGGTACGGCGTGTAAACTGTGCCGACGGGCGTCAGCGTCGAAAAATCCGGAAGTCTCCGGGAGTCAGGCTCGATCTCGTAGATTTCCCCGCGAAATCCGCTATTCGCCACCACCGTGGTACCGAATCCATAAAGCGGCTTTCCAAACACCGTGGTGCTGAATTTGTAGATCGGCTCCTCGGCAGAAAGCACGAGGGCGCCCGTCAATACCATCGCGATCTTTGTCACAGGCCTGCCTTACCTGTCGATAAATACGCGCCAAAAGCGGATTCCGGATGCACAATTCGTGGGGAACGCATGGGTGGTACCATATATGTATATGGTGAAGACCACAGTCTACCTCGATTCCCAAATTGTCCTCACTCTCCGCCAAATGGCCGCCTCCCAAGGACGCAAACAAGCTGAGCTGATTCGAGATGCGCTGGTCGCATATACGCGCGATGGCAAGCGCCCACTTCCTCGCGGCCTAGGAAAGTACGATAGCGGCGAACGCAATGTGTCGGAACGTGCCAAAGAGATCCTGCATGCCGCGGCGAAGCAAGGCAAATGGCGCTAATCGCGGATTCTGGAGCCATCTACGGACTGCATGATCGCAGGGACCGCCATCACCGCGCGCTCCGGAAAGTGATCGAGCAAGAGACCGGGCCAATCCTGATCTCCCAAGCAATCCTGAGCGAGATCGATTACCTGCTGCGTGCAAAGCTTGGAATTAACGCGGAACTGGACTTCATTGACGACATCATCGCGTCGATTTTCACCCTGGTGCCATTTACCCCAATCGATGTGATTCGGTCCCGTGACCTGATCGCAACCTATCGAGACATGGACCTTGGACTCGCCGACGCCGCTGTGATCGCAACCGCGGAACGCCTCGGCGTGCACCGAATTCTCACCGTCGATGAACGCGATTTCCGTGCTGTGCGAGCTGCGGACGGCAAACCTTTCGAGCTTCTTCCCGCAGACGCATAGCATCTACAATGAGATGATCATGAGTGCCCCCACCAACAAACAAATCGTGCAGGACATCTTCGCCGAGCTGGCTCGAGGAGAATCCAAGCTGTTCGTCGAAAGTATGGCGGATGATTTTCGCTGGATCCTTGCCGGCGTCACCAAGTGGACCCAAACATTTGAAGGAAAGCAGGCCGTCCTGACGGACCTGTTCGCATTGCTGAGTTCCACACTTGCCGGTCCCATCATCACCACCGCGCAGCGTTTCATTGCCGATGGCGACTACGTGGCGGTGGAAGCGCGAGGGCAGAGCACCACCAAGGCCGGCATCCCGTACAACAACAAATATTGTTTTATTTTCCGCCTCGCAGACGGGAAACTGCGCGAAGTTACAGAATACATGGATACCGAACTTGCCACCGCCGCGATCGGCGGTTAAGTACCTACTTCCGGCCCACTACCACCACTTCACCGCAGAATCGTCCAAGCGACGGCGCCATTCTTAAAATGCCAGTGTCCGATTTCTCCAGCGCGCGCACCACTCCGCGAACGGCAGCGCTCTCAAACTTGCCGCGGAACAACCGCTTGCCCATCCCAAGCAGGTTCATCGGCATCACATCCACTTGCGCCATTCGCTCGCGCAGCATTCGGACGTGCGCGTCGTTGAACACGATCTCTTCGCCTTGTTCGTCCGCCTGGCCGCGCAGCTTCCAGCCCAGCTTTCGCGCCGCGTTCAGAAGCTGGTTGTTGCCGTAAGTTTCGGCCAGCACCAGGCGGCCGCCCGGACGCAATACTCGCAGCAGTTCCTCCAGCGCGCCTGGATATTTCAGCGTGTGATGCACCGCCGCGCTTCCGTAAATCAAATCGAACTCTTCGTCGCGAAAACAACTCAGATCGCTCGCGTCGCGTGCCACTCCTCTGACGCGATCGGCCACGCCGCCCGCCGCCGCGCGCCGTTGGGTTACTTCAACTGCCACCGGCGATAGATCCAGAAACGTCACGTTTGCGCCTTCGGCGGCCAGCATCAGGCCCCAATCGCCGGTGCCGCAGCCATAGTCGAGCACTGCGCATCCGGCCACTGGCTCGGCTAACAGAGTCCGCAGAATCGCCAAATATAAACGCCGCCGCTCGTAGATTGATTTCGCGGGATTGGCCAGGTCCGCTTCAAGAGTCCGGCGATTGCAAACCAAATCGTTCTCGGGAAGATTCAGGAACTGGGCGTACTCTGCGTCGTAGAAACTCCGCTCATGATCGGCGCTGATCGGCACAGCAGCTAGAAGCTAACCAACCGTTCCATCTCGGCCACCAGATTTTCCACCTGCGGCAGAATCTCGTTCTCGAGCACCGGATTGTATCCAACCCAAGTGTCCAGCGCGCCCACGCGGCCCACCGGCGCATCCAGATGCTCGAACAATTCGTTCGCGATGCGCGCCGAGATTTCCGCGCCGTAGCCCCACGACAAACAGTCCTCATGCGCGATCATCACGCGGCTGGTTTTCTCGACAGATGTCTTGATCGCCTCCCAATCGTAGGGAGAAAGCGATCGCAGATCGATGATTTCTACCGTGCTGTCCGGATTGCGCTGCTCCAACTGCAGCGCGGCCTGCAGCGATTTCTGCACCAGAGCGCCATACGTGATCACCGTCAGACTCTGGCCGCTCTTCACGACTTTCGCTTTCCCGAACGGGATGGTGTAATCCGGACCCGGATGCGGCGATCGATTGTACGGCTCGCGATATAGCTTCTTGTGCTCCAGAAACAGCACCGGATCGTCCGAGCGAATCGCGGTTCGCAACAGTCCGCACGCGTCCAAAGCATTCGACGGCATCACCACGCGCAGTCCCGGGATGTGGGTGAACACCACCTCGCCGCACTGGCTGTGATAAATCGCGCCGCCCTGCAAATATCCGCCGATCGGCACGCGAATCACCATCGGCGCGCTGAATCCGTTGTTCGACCGCCAGCGCAACGTGGCCAGCTCATCCCGAATTTGCATCATGGCCGGCCAGATGTAATCGAAGAACTGGATTTCAGGAACCGGTTTCAGCCCGCGCGTGGCCAGCCCAGCGGCGCGCCCAATGATGGCTGCTTCCGCCAATGGGCGTATTGAAGCAGCGTTCGGAGCCGAACTTGATCTGCAATCCGGCGGTGGTCTTGAACACGCCGCCTTTGCCCTTCACTTCCGCGAGGCTCGCTTCGCGGCTGCAATCGGCCACATCTTCGCCGAACACGATGACGCGCGGATCGCGCCGCATTTCCTCGTGCAGCGTCCGGTTGATTTCATCCACCATGGTGCGCGGATCGCCCGAGAAATCCGGCTCGGACTCGAATTCGGCGGAAGTCGGGTCGATTCTGTCGGAATACAAATAAAGAAAAGCCGAATCCCGCGCTGGCGGTTCCGCGCGCAACACCAGATCGGTGGCTTGCTGGATCTCCTGATCCACCTCGTGGATGATCACCTGCAACGATTGCCGGTCCAGCACGCCTTCCGAAACCAGCCACTCCGGAAATCGGAGGATGGGGTCGCGTGCTTCTTCGGCCAACCGCTCGGCTTTGGTTTTATACAGCCGCTCGTCGTCGGAAAGGGAGTGCGAATAGGGCCGCGTGACCGTGGCATGCACCAGCGCCGGACCTTTGCGGGCGCGCGCATGTGCAATAGCCTCCGCCATGGCGTGATACGACGCGACGAAATCCGTGCCATCCACTTCCACACGCTTCAGGTTCGGGAAGCCCGAAACCAATCGAGCGATATTTCCGCCGGCGGTCTGTCTCTCAACCGGTACCGAAATAGCGTAGCCGTTGTCCTGGATCAGATACACCAGCGGAAGATTTTCGAGGCACGCCGCGTTCAGCGATTCCCAGAATTCGCCTTCGCTGGTGGCGCCCTCGCCGCTCGATACCAGCGTCACTTCGTCGGAATTCGGATCCAGATAGCGATAAGCCTGCGCGCATCCGGCCGCCTGCACGAACTGCGTGCCGGTGGGCGACGATCCGGACACGATGTGCAGCTCGGCAGAGCTCCAATGCGAAGGCATCTGCCGTCCGCCGGAATTCGGATCCGCCGCCGCCCCCACCGATCCCAGCAGCGTTTGCTCCGCGGTGACGCCCAGCATCAAACTCAACGCTCGATCGCGATAGTAAAGATAAAACCAGTCATGTCCAGGCCGCAGGAGCAGGCCCGCGGCGGCCTGCACGGCTTCATGTCCGGCGCCGCTGATCTGGAAATAGATTCGATTCTGCCGTTTCAGCAGAATCTCGCGGTCGTCCAGGCGGCGCGCCATGTACATCGCGCGATAAGCCCGGATGAGATCTTCCCGCGCGGGCGCGACATCCACCGAAGCTTGTAAGCTGGTTGGCGTTGCCATCGGTTCTGCCTGTGGTCTCCCCGTTCACAGTTTATCAGCGGCAAGGGAGGTGGGAGGTAGGCGGTGGGTGGTGGGAAAAACGGACACTGTGTCCGGTTTTTCCCACCTCCCACCACCCACCTCCCACCACCCCTTCGCCATAATGGTTGTATATGAAATGCCTAGTATCCCTGTTGATCGCTCGCGTCCGGATCTCTTTTCGCTGCCACCGATGCAAAAGTGGTGGAGGAGATCGTCGCCAAATGCAATGGCGATATCGTGACACGCAGCGATCTCGACAAGGCACGTGCGGAACTCACTGAGGCGCTCCGGCGCGAGGGCCTGGCAGGCGCCGCGCTAGACGAAAAGGTGGCCGCGGAATCGAAACACCTGCTGCAGGATCGCATCGACAATCTGCTGCTGGTCCAAAAAGCCAAGGACCTCACGATCAACGTTGACCCTGAGTTGGCCAAGCGCATGGCCGCGGTTCAGAAACAATCGAATATTGCCGATCCCGACAAATTTCACGAATGGGTGAAAGAGCAGGCGGGCGTGCCGTTCGAGGATTTCAAGAACGACATGAAGAACCAGATGCTGCGCGAGCGCGTGATTCGCCAGGAAGTTGGCGAGCGCATCAGCATCAAGCATGAGGACATGGAAAAGTATTACAACGAGCACAAGGCCGATTTCGTCCGTGAAGAGCAGATCTACATGCGCGAGATCCTGGTATCCACAGAAGGCAAGGATGAAGCCGGGGTTGCCGCCGCGAAAAAGAAGGCGGAAGATCTGGTATCGCGCGCGCGCCGCGGCGAACGGTTCCCAGAGCTCGCCCGCGACAATTCCGACTCAGTAACCGCCAAGTCTTTCGGCGCGCTCGACCCGTATAAGAAAGGTGTTCTGATCTCCTGCGCTGGAAAACGCGGTTTGGGAAAAACCCAAGGGCTTTGTGTCGGATCCGATTCCTGTACCGGCGGGATTCCTGATCCTGCGCGTGGAAGAACACCACAAAGCCGGCCAGGCGGAACTGAGCGAAGTAGAGGGAGAAATTCAGGACCGGCTCTACGCGCCCCGCATGCAGCCCATGGTGCGCGAGTATCTCACGAAATTGCGCAAAGAAGCTTTCCTCGAAATCAAGCCCGAGTATGTGGACAGCGGCGCGGCCGCCGGCAAAGACACTTCGTGGGTGGATCCCGCGCAGCTCAAGCCCGAGACCATCACCAAAGCCGCCGTCGCCAGCCAATCCAAGCACAAGCGATTGCTTTGGATGGTTCCCGTCCCGGGCACCCACACTGGTTCCACCAGTTCTTCTCAGTAGCTAATTCATGAAATCGCCCTTCGTTACCGACTTAAAGCCGAACCAGGTCATCACGACCACTTTCCTGGTGCACGGGAAGGATGTCCGGCAAAAGAAATCGGGAGAGCCTTACCTTTCGCTTTTGCTGGGCGACCGGACCGGCGACGTGGACGCCAAGATGTGGGACAACGTCGCCGAAGTGCTGGAGACGTTCGAGCGGGACGATTTCGTCAAGGTGAAAGGGCTGCTGCAGGTGTTCCAGAACCGGATGCAGCTCACCATCCACAAGATGTCGCGCGTGCTGGATGCCGATGTGGATTTCGCGGATTACTTTCCGGCCTCCGAGCGCGATCCGGCGGAAATGTTCGCCGAGCTTGCGCGGCATTATCGCCGGCATGCACAATCCCCATCTGCGCGGATTGCTGGAAACTTTCATGGCGGACGAACCGCTGGCGAGGATGTATCGCTTGGCGCCGGCTGCCAAAAACGTGCACCATGCGTTTCTCGGCGGATTGATTGAGCATGTGCTTTCCCTCTGCAATCTGGCGCGCATGCTGGCCACGCATTACAAGTACATCGATATCGATCTTTTGCTCACCGGAGTGATTCTGCATGACATCGGCAAGGTGGCGGAGCTGACTTACGATCGCAGTTTCGGTTACAGCAGCGAAGGACAGTTGGTGGGACATATCGCCATCGGCCTGCGATTTCTGCACGAGAAGCTGCAACGGTTGCCGGATTTTCCGCCCAAGCTGCGCGTGCTGGTGGAACACATGATCCTCAGCCATCACGGCGAATTGGAATTCGGTTCGCCGAAGCTGCCGCAATTTCCGGAAGCGCTGCTGCTGCATCATCTGGACAACCTGGATTCCAAGATGGAGTGCATGCGCGCTCTGGTGGCCAGGGATCGGCTGGTGGAAGGCGATTGGACCGCCTACAACGCGTCGCTGGATCGCTCAATTTTGAAAAAAGAGAAATATCTGGCCGAGCCGCCCGTGAATTCCGTTCCACATGTGGAACCGGCAGTCCCTAGCGAGCCCCCGCCTCAGCCGCCGCCGGTTGCCGCACCGATTCAAAAGCCGGCGTCGCCGAGTTCTATGTTTGCCGAGAAATTGGAACAGGCCTGGCGCAAGAATCCCTGAAATGCAGGAATAAATCCAAATCACCGGTCGCTTACGCTCGCGGCTCGGAAAGAGGGCGTCACCGAACCGCGACCGTCAGGGAGTCGGTGCCTTTGCCAAGTTTTTGCCAGGCGGACCGAACCTCCACAATAGGCTGCTAGAGCAAACCCCGCGTCCTGAGCTCTTGCTCAAGCTGCACGGCTGACTGAAACTGCACCGCGTCCATCCCGTGCTTCCGGGCTGCTTCCACGTTCACTGCGAGATCGTCTGTGAAGAAGCATTCGGCGGCATCGCATCCGGCGCGAGCGATGGCTTTTTCGTAAATCTCCGCGTGCGGCTTCAGCGCGCCCACTTCATACGAGAGCACGCAATGATCGAAATGCCGCAGCAGCGGATAATTCGCCTGGATCATGTGGAAGTGAATCGGATTCGTGTTCGAAAGAATCATCAGCGGATAGCGGTCACCTAGATTCGCGAGTAGAGAATCCTGGATGAGCGGTTCGGGCAAAAACACGCTGGTCCATAGATCGCAGAATTCGTCGTAGTTGATGCGGAGTTCGAGCAAAGCGGAAAATTCCTTGACGAATTGCTCGGCGGCGATTTGGCCGCTCTCGAAGCGAGAGACCAGATCGGATCCGCGCATCCGCGCCGGGATTTCCGTAGCCGGATAATCGCAGAGCGGCTGAAGCCGGGAATAGGCGCGCTTGAAATCGAAAGGGATGATGACGTTGCCCAGGTCGAAGAAAATGGTTTTGATCACTACTCTTTGATCCTAAACGTTAAGCGGGCAGCGTGCGCAGGTGATGTTGGCGCGAGTAATCGATCAGCCGCTGGTCTTTGGTGAGCAGGGTGGCCCGCAGAATCCGTGCTGTCGCCGCGAGGATACGATCCGCGGGATCGCCGTGCAAAACGCCCGGCAGATCGCTACTGCAGATCGTCACTCAAATCCGTTCCATCGGACGTCGCTGGGAGACACAATGTCTCCGACGATTTCCATCGTTCCCTTCATACTTCCGATGAATCTCGCGGGATGATCGTCGACCGGAACCAGCTTAGCCACCGGCTTGCCCCGCTTGGTGATTACGATCTCCGAACGCCGCCGCTGCACTTCATTCAGAAGTCCCAGGCACTTCGCTTTGAACTGACCAGCCGCAATTCGTGAACTCATGACTATAGCCATCATATCGTCAGCCGCTGCCAACGCCAACCATGTCCGAAAACCGCTGGTGCATCCGGATGCAATGCGCCATACTCGGCTTATGGACGCGGATGCTTGTTATCGCGCGGGATGCGCCAGGGACGCCCGGTTCGACGGTCTGTTTTTCACCGCCGTGCGGTCCACGCGCATTTTCTGCCGGCCCATTTGTCCGGCCCGAATTCCGCTGCGCCGCAATGTGGAGTATTTCCCCAACGCCGCTGCGGCGCTCGCGGCAGGCTACCGGCCTTGCCTCCGCTGCCGGCCCGAAGTTTCGCCTGACGTTCCGGTTTGGGCGGGAACTTCCACCACGGTAAATCGCGCGCTGCGGCTGATTGAGGATGGCGCGCTCGATCAAGGCTCCACGGAAGACTTGGCGGAGCGGCTTGGCCTCACCGATCGCCATCTGCGGCGTTTGTTTCTGGAACATGTCGGCGTTCCGCCGGTTGTGGTGGCGCAAACGCGGCGCGTTTTGTTTGCGAAAAGGTTGATAACGGAAACGAACTTACCGTTCTCGCAAATCGCCTTCTCGGCCGGATTCTCCAGCCTGCGACGTTTTAACGAGGCGCTGCAGCAGGCGTATCGGAGAAATCCGAAGGAGTTGCGTAGAGTAGCCCCGCCGGACACACCCGCCGGGACCATTGAACTGAAGCTGCATTACCGGCCTCCCTATGATTGGAATGCGTTGCTGAGGTTCATCGGGCCCCGCGCTGTCCCGGATCTCGAGCAGGTGACCGCGAATTCCTATCGACGCGCCGGTGTGGAAATCACGCAGCACTCCGCCAAGAATTGGCTGGTGGCGCGCATCACGCCGGATAGCGTCAAGAATTTGCGCGGCATCGCGGATCAGATCCGATCGCTGTTCGATCTGCGCGCCAATACCTACGAGATTGCCGCGCATTTGGGGAAATCCTCGCCTTTGAAAAGTGTCGTGAAGCGGCATCCTGGACTGCGCGTGCCCGGATGTTGGGATGGATTCGAGCTTGCGGTCCGGGCGATGCTCGGCCAGCAAGTCACCGTGAAGGGCGCGACCACACTCACCGGGCGATTGGTAGCGCGTTTTGGACCGCCCAAAGCCGAAGTGCTGGCCGGCGCGAATCTAGCAGTGATCGGGATTCCAAAGGCTCGCGCGGAATCGATTCGTGGGTTCGCGCGAGCGGTAGTCGACAAACGGATCCGATTCGATGGCGCCGTTTCGAGTGAAGAAATGATTGGACGCATGTGCGAGCTTCCCGGAATCGGACCGTGGACCGCGAACTATATCGCCATGCGTGCGCTCGGCGATCCGGATGCATTTCCCGCGTCCGATCTCGGCTTGCTCAAAGCAGCGGGATTGACGTCGCAGCGGAGGCTGGCGGAGACCGCTGAAGCTTGGCGGCCGTGGCGCTCGTACGCGGCGATGTATCTTTGGGAGACTTTGAGAAAGGGCTGAACGTCATGTTGCTGGATTACGACGAGTTTGAATCGCCAATCGGCAAGGTTGTCTTCGCCTCCATTGCGGATGGCATCTGCGGACTCGGATTCGAAGGGTACGAAAAACGCTGGGGGCCCATCTTCGAGCGTCGCTGGGGAACTTTTGAGCTTCGGTGCAATAGTGACCCGCACCGGCTGAAGCCACTGCTGAAGAAATATTTCGCAGGCGATGTACACGTACTCGATTCGGTCCCGGTGACGCTCGGCGGCGCTCCTTTCCAACAACGAGTCTGGAAGGAGCTGCGTACAATTCCTGCCGGTGAAACGCGAACGTATGGCGAGCTTGCGCGCATCTTAGGGAATCCGCAGGCGGCGCGGGCGGTGGGACACGCGAACGCGGTGAATCCGGTGTCGTTGATTGTGCCATGTCATCGCGTGATCGGCTCGACGTCGCTGACTGGCTATGGTGGCGGCCTGGAGCGAAAGCAGTGGCTGCTGCGGCACGAAGGAGCACAGTTGGCACTGGCGGCGTGGGGCTAGGGGCTTGGGGCTGGGGACTCGGGCCGGTGCCGCCGTGCTATCTTCCTTCTTTGGATGGCTCCTCTCAAGCTCCTGGTACTTTCGAATCCCGCTGCTGAACAATTACGGCTTCTTGATCCGTTGAAGCACTCTGTAGACGATTCTGGCTGGGAACGATCCCGAGTTCGCCAAGTCTCACGCTGCCAGCGCGGATGTGATCTTCGTCGGAAGCTCCGAAGGCGATCTGCTTCGCCTGATATTTCCGCTGGCAAAGAGTGTTCGATGGGTCCACTCGATGTCGGCAGGCGTGGAGAAAATAATGTTCCCCGAACTGGTGGAAAGTCCGGTGCCACTGACCAACGGAAAAGGCGCATTCACCGATTCGTTGGGAGAGTTCGCGCTCGCTTCCATGCTGTTTTTCGCGAAGGATCTGCGGCAACTGGTTCGGAACCAGCAAGCCGGGCAATGGAAACAGTTCGACATCGAAATGCTGCGGGGGCAAGTGCTCGGCATCGTCGGATATGGTGATATCGGCCGCGAATCGGCCAGGCTCGCTCGCGCATTCGGAATGAAGGTCGTCGCAGTTCGCAGACGCGCGTCGCTTTCGCATCAGGATCCCGATCTCGAGCAAGCCTATCCGCCGGACAAGTTGCGTGAAATGCTTGCCATCAGTGACTTCGTGCTGGTGACAACTCCGCTCACCGACGATACGCGCGGCATGATCGGCGACGCGGAGCTCGGCGCCATGAAATCCACTGCGGTGATCATCAACATCGGGCGAGGACCGGTGATTGTGGAATCCGCTCTCATTGCGGCGCTCGCTGCCCAGCGAATCCGAGGCGCGGTATTGGACGTTTTCGACGAAGAGCCGCTTCCGCCGGGTCATCCATTCTACAGTTTGGAAAATGTTCTGCTGTCGCCGCACTCTGCGGATCACACGGTAGGCTGGGCCGACCTGGCCATGCATGTTTTCCTGGATAATTTCGAGCGCTTCCGCAATGGGCAGCCGCTCCGGAATCTAGTCGACAAAAAAGCTGGTTACTAAACGGTCGGCAGCCCCGTGGGCTAGAATCAGGGAAGCGATGCTGAGCCGCGTCTATATCGACAATTACCGGTGCTTTGTAAACTTCACGTTTAAGCCTGCACGCGAACAGCTTATACTTGGGGCCAACGGTGCCGGAAAAACGGCATTCCTTGATGCCCTCCGTGCTGTGAGAGATTTCGCAGTTGTGGGTGAGAAGGTGCAGCGGTTCTTCAATGAAGAGACGAAGACCAGATGGCAGCAACTGACCCAACAAAGCTTCGAGTTGGAGGTGATCGGAAACGGTGGAACTTACCTCTACACGCTGTGGGTGGAAGTACAAGATGACAAATCCGGATCTCGGGTTTTAAAAGAAACGTTGGATTTCAGTGAGAAACCTCTTCTTCAGTTCGTAGACGATCAGGTTCGGCTGTACGACGATCGGCACCAAAAGACAGCTGAATATCCTTTTGCTTCGGACCGCTCCGCCCTGTCGGTTTTGGGCCGAAGGCGAACCAGTTCGAAGCTCGAGTGGTTCAAGAATTGGTTGTTCGGACTGCTCTGCCTTCGTATCGATCCGGCTCAGATGGGCGCGGAGGCGCGGGAAGACGATGACTATCTAGATGACCATCTGCAGAACTTTGCCGCATGGTACAGCCATGTGATTCAGGAGGAAACCGGTTCGCTGATACGTCTGCAAGGAGCGCTAAAAGATGTTCTCGACGGGTTCGACTCCTTAGACCTTAAAAGGGTCGGCGCGGCTCGAGTGCTCCAGGCGAATTTCTCCCAGTCCGGCAACGGCAGTCCTCCTGCAAGTCAACTGATTAGATTCAATTTCGACGAACTATCCGACGGTCAGAAGGTTCTAGTGGCGCTCTATGTACTGTTAAATTCAGCGATCGAGCGCGATACGACCATCTGCATCGATGAACCTGATAACTTTCTTGCACTTGCCGAAATTCAGCCGTGGCTCTTTGCTCTGAGCGATCGCGTTCAAGACATGAGTGCGCAGGCTATTTTGATTTCTCATCACCCCGAACTTATTGACTTGCTCGCACCCGAGCAGGGCGTGATTTTCTCTCGTGACGGCGTTGGGCCAGTTCGAGTCGATCAATATCGTCCCGATTCTCTCGGCAAGCTGCGTCCATCCGAGCTGGTAGCGCGCGGTTGGACACGTGGCTGATCGAATCGCTGAGTTGATTATTCTGGCAGAGGATCTCCCGCAAGCCAACTTTGCCCGCCGTTATCTGCAGCGAGCTGCGGGACACCGGAATCCAAAGGTCAAGATCGCACCGTCCGGTCGAGGGTCTGGCGAACAGTTTGTCCGCGAGAACTATCCGATTGAGATGGCGTATTATCGGCAGCGATCCCATCACCGAAAAGCCGCCCTAGTGGTCGTTATCGACGCGGATGTGAAGAGTATCAAGGATCGACAAAGTGAACTCGAAACGGCATTGAAGGAAGCCGGAGAGCCGCCAAGAAAAACAACCGAGGTGGTTGCGCTACTCGTCCCCAAAAGGAATGTTGAAACCTGGATACTATGCCTGACCCGCGAGCCAGTTGACGAGATCACGGACTACAGCAACAGGGACCTGAACGACTTAACCAAGGAAGCGGCTGAGGTGTTTTATCAATGGAGTCGCCCCAACTATACCGTTCCGGAAAGCTGCGTTCCTTCTCTGAAGCAGGGCTTACAAGAGATTCGACGTATCGGCTGAGGCATAACTCATGAAACAATTTCTCCTGATACTCTTAGGCTCTGCCGCCATGGCGCAGAACTACCAACCTACGCCCGAAAATCTCAAGGCCCGCGAGTGGTTCCAGGACCACAAGTTTGGGCTATTCATCCATTGGGGCGTCTACAGCGTGCTCGGCCGCGGCGAATGGGCGATGAACAACGAGAAGATCCCGGTGGTGGAATACGAAAAGCTGCCGGCGCAGTTCAATCCCACTGAATTCAATCCCGCCGAATGGGTGGCGATGGCGAAAGACGCCGGGATGAAATACATCACCATCACCAGCAAGCATCACGATGGCTTCGCCATGTGGGGGACGAAGCAGAGCGATTGGGACATTGTGGATCGCACGCCTTACAAGAAGGATGTAATCAAGATGCTGGCGGACGAATGCCACCGGCAAGGCATCAAGTTGTTCCTGTATCATTCGCAGCTCGATTGGCACAATACCGATTACTATCCGCGCGGTCGCACCGGCACAACCAGCGGCCGCCCCGAGCAAGGCGATTTCAACAAGTATCTCGATTACATGGACAACCAGCTTCGCGAATTGCTGACCAATTACGGCGAGATCGCGGGCATCTGGTTCGACGGCATGTGGGACAAGCCGGATGCCGACTGGCGGCTGGCCAAAACTTATGGATTGATCCACAGCCTGCAGCCGGCCGCGCTGGTGGGCAGCAATCATCATCTGAAGCCGTTCGATGGTGAAGATTTCCAGATGTTCGAGAAGGATTTGCCGGGCAAGAACACCACCGGATTCAGTGGGAAGTCGGAAGTCGGCGCCCTTCCGCTTGAAACCTGCGAGACCATGAACGATGCGTGGGGCTACAACAGCAGTGACAAGAAATTCAAAACCACCCCGCAACTAATTCAGTATCTGGTGAAGGCAGCAGGCAACAACGCCAACTTCCTGCTCAACGTAGGCCCGATGCCGAACGGAAAGATCCAGCCCGAATTCGTCCACACGTTGCACGCAGTGGGCGAATGGCTGCGCAAGAACGGCGAATCCATCTACGACACACGCGGCGGACCCATTACGCCCAGGCCCTGGGGAGTCACCACGCAAAAATCCGGAAAGATTTACGTGCATGTTCTGGATTGGAGCGATGACGTGCTGGCGCTGCCGAAATTAGCGAACGTCCGCAGTGCGGCCCTGCTGGGAAGCGGACAGAAAGTGGAAGTGAAGCAGGTGGATGGCGCGACTTTGCTGAAGCTACCCGCTGGGCGCGACGCTGTCGATACTGTCGTTGTTTTGGCCGCGGATGAACGCAGATGAACGCGGATATTACGATCGATGATATACGCGGTGCGGCAGAGCGAATTAAAAGCATTGCTCGGCGGACACCGGTGCTTACTTCGCGAACGTTCGATACTCTCACGGGAGTCAGCACTTTCTTCAAGTGCGAGAATTTCCAGCGTGGCGGGGCTTTCAAGATTCGCGGTGCGTCTAACTTCGTCTACTCCATTCCCAAGGACGAGTTGAAGCGCGGCGTGGTGAGCTACTCTTCCGGGAATCACGCGCAGGCGGTCGCCATCGCGGCTGCTTCCGTGGATATTCCGGCCACCATCGTGATGCCGGCCGATGCGCCGAAATCGAAGCTCGAAGCCACGCGCGGGTATGGCGCGAAAGTGGTCACGTACGATCGAATGCTGGGGAACCGTGAAACCATCGGCAGGAAAATCGCGGAGGAAACCGGCGCGACCTTGGTGCCACCGTACGATCATCCTTGGATCATCGCCGGCCAAGGAACGGCAGCGCTCGAACTGCTTGACGAAGTTCCGGACCTCGACACGCTAATTGTTTGCATTGGCGGCGGCGGGCTGATGTCCGGCTGCGCGATTGCCGCGAAAGCGCTGCGCCCGAACATTCGCATTTTCGGGGTGGAGCCGCGAGATGCCAACGATACTTATCTCTCGTTTCGCGCGCGGGAACGCGTGGAGATTCCCATGCCTTTGACCATCGCCGACGGTCTGCGGGCGACGAAGCCCGGCGAGCTCACGTTCCCCATCATGCAAAAGCACGTGGACGAGATCGTGCTGGTAAGCGACAAAGAGATTCGCGAAACCCTGCAATTCCTGCTCACCCGCATGAAGATGCTGGTGGAACCGAGCGGTGCGGTTGCGGCCGCCGCGCTGCTCCATAACAATCTGCCCCATAAAAAATTGCCGGAAGGCCTGGGCAGGACCGGCGTGATTGTGTCAGGCGGGAATGTGGATCTTGAGTTCTTCCAGACTGTTTGGGATTGAATCCGCGGCTGTGATGAACGCGCAATACTCCACGTGCAATTTTGCTTTGGCCGGAATCCAGCGATAAGCCGGAACGCCGAACAAAGTATTCCGCTCGATCATCTGCCGGCGGCTTTCCGCCACCGGTGACGCGCCGAACTCCATGCCGCGCGTGAGGGTGCGTCCGCTCCAGGGCGCCAGCTTGCGTTCGTAATTTTCCGTCCAGAGTCCCAGCCAGGGAAAATCCGCGCGCTTCCAAACATAGCCCAACAGAACCTTGCTCTTGGGATGGAAGGCGAAAAAGTAAGCGCGATCCCGATGCGGATCCATCAGGACGCTGTCGAACGTTCCGGATTCCGGCGCATTCGTCTGCACCCGCAAATCGTCCTTCACGCCATCTTTCCGCGTCGCCACCGGCCAATCGAAATCTTCTTTCGAGCTGAGCGTGTGCCCTTTGGTTCCGGGCGCCCGAAACTGCGTGACGCCTTTCTCGAGAAACGGCGGGCCCAGGGTGACATGCTCGGTCCAGGCGATGGGCCGATCCAGAATGGACACGTTCTCCACGGTTTCCGAGAACAGAACCAATTGGCCATCCAGCCGGATGCGCCGTTCGAATTTGAGTTGAGCCGCAGGCAGCTCGCAGCTCGCGTTCATCTCGCGATCCGTAAAGGAAATCTTGTAGCGTGCGACGGAAGCCTCGCCATGCACCGTCATCCCGGCTGCTGCTTCTTCTTTAGAAGGACCGCCAAAGAGATCCAGGCACAGATTGTGGCCCATGATCCCTGAGAGCAACTTGCTTTCCGCATCGTTCCCGTACTCGGGATGCTTCTCCAGGCTGTAAGTGGATGGCTCAATGGAGGGCCACGGCGGCGTCCACAGCGGGTTAATTCCGCTCGGCTTGTGCTGGATTTCGGCAATGTGTCCGCCTTCCGCGGTAACTGTTACCCGGATGCCGTCATTTTCTATTTGCGCGACGTGGCGATTTCGAAAAGTTGACCAGCCCACTTACGAGACCTTCTTCTTGGCCGCGAGCGACTTAGTGTAAGTGGCTTGCGATGCCGCGAGATTCGCCGTCATCTGTTGTGGTGTGACGTCGGCGCCTAGCTTGTCGATCTCGTTGAAGTACACGCGCCGCTCCTGATCCATGCAGAGATTCGAAAGGATCACGGCCGTGGAATCGCGCAGGCCGATTTCGAGATCCGCCTTGGGATGACCACCCGTGTGGCAATCGTTGAAGAAGCTTTCCAGCTCCGTCTCCACCGGATTGCGGTCTTCATCGTCCGCCATGATGCCCTTGTTATACAGCCAGCGTTGCGCGAACTTCTTTTCGCGCTCCAGGAACGAATCGTTCGGGCCGACCTTTAACTGATCTGTCGCCAATGCGATGGGCAAGCCTTTTTGCGAACCGCCCAGGGCGTAACTCGCACCAGCCGCCGTTGCAGGCGCTTTTCCATCCGCTGGGTGCGCGGTCACTTTCTCCGGTTCGCGATACCACAGCGCGGTAGGCATGGTGGATTCGCCATCCCCCACCGTGATCTCAAGCGCGCCGGCGGTCCCCATAATCACTTCGCCGAATTCCGGACGCGTGTTGTTCAGAATCGGCAGATGATGATTGGTAGAGATGGAGCTGTAAGTGAGTTTGCGTCCGTTGGGATACTTGTAAATCAGTTGGATGTTGTCGAATACGTCGCGCCCGTCTTTCCAGGTATCCAATCCGCCAACGCCGATCACAAATTCAGGCGACGCCCCGAACAGCCAATCGGCTACGTCTACCTGGTGCGACGCCAGTTCCGCGGCCAAGCCGCCGGAGTATTCGCGATACAGCCGCCAGTTGAAGCCATTCATCACCCAACCGGGATTGCGATGCCAAAGCGCGTGTATGTGAGTTACGTCGCCCAGCGCGCCTTTGTCCACTAACTCCTTGGCGAGCTGATAGAACTTGCTGTAGCGACGTTGCAATCCCACTTGCAAAATTTGCTTGGGATATTGCGGGACCAGTGCGCGGAGCGCGTGAATCTCCTCCGGCTTGAAGACCAGACTCTTTTCGCAGAAGGTGTGCTTGCCGGCCGCAAGCGTATCCTTAGTCACCTGGAAGTGCTCGAACAGCGGCACCGCGATGATCACCGCTTCCACGTTCTTGTCCGCCAACAGCTCGCGATAATCTTTGTATTTCGCGGGACTGGTTCCAATGGTGGCGGAAGCCTTGTCTAGTTTTGCATCGTCCAGATCGCAGATCGCCGAGCAGTGGCCGTTATCCACTTTGGTGAGATGCTTCAGCAGATAGCCGCCGCGTCCGCCGAGGCCGATCACGCCATATTTCATTTGGTCGGAGGCTGCGCGAACCTTCAGGATGGCGGGCGCGCTTCGAAGACCGGCGACGGCGACCGCCGCGGTGGCCGCTCCAGCGGCTTTTACAACATCGCGGCGGGTGGGATTGGAATTGTCGGGCATGGGAACTCCTCTAAACCACCGAGTCTATCAAAAAGGGGCTGGGGACTCGGGACTGGGGGCTGGCTACCCGCGCCGCGCCGTGGAAGACACGGGCGCAAGGGTCTGTGAAAAAACCAGGAACAGCACCGGCTCCCTCACGGTCGCGGCTCGGTAACGCTCTCCAAACATGGGCAATTCATTCCGAACCGCGACCGTCAGGGAGTCGGTGCTTTCATTGATTCGCTCTATCCGTCCGTGCCGAACAGTTCCGCGAGAAACCTCTGTGCCGCCGCAAAAGATCGGGCGTCGGCCAGGGCGTTGTACGCGACGCCTGGCAGCTTCTGCGGAGAATCAGGATGGGTAAAACCGTGCATGGCTCCGCCCAATACCATCAACTGCCAATCCGCTTCTGCCCGAGTCATTTCTTCCACGAATCCAGTTAGGTCCGTCATGGGAACATGCGGATCCAGTGCGCCGTGGCAGACCAGGACCCTGGCCTTCACCTGGGATGCCTGGGCTGGGATGGTGGTCTTCAGGCTGCCGTGGATGCTAACCACACCGCTAAGTTCCACCCCGGCTCGCGCCAGTTGCAGCACCGCCATCCCGCCAAAGCAGTAGCCGACGGCTGCCAAGCGCCCGTCGACTTCCGGTTGTGAAGCGAGCACTTGGATTCCCGCTTGTGCCCGCCGCGAGAGAAGCGCAGGCTGATCGCGCAACTCCATCACCCGCGCCATTACGCGTTCCCGATTGCCTGCCACGCCGTCGCCATACATGTCGCAAGCGAATGCCACATATCCAAGCCCGGCAAAGCGCCGCGCCTGCGCTTTCGCATGTTCATCCAGGCCCGCCCCTCCGTGGACCACCAGAATGCCCGGCCGCTTGTCGCCGTTGGCAGCGCCGCTCGCGAGAAATCCGGTCAGGGCAACGTCTTCGTCACGATAAGGTTTAAGTTCCGCAATCATCGTGTTATTTTGGACCGGCTATTTGGTCGATCCGAGCTTCAACTTCCCCGAAAGTTTGCGGACGCCGCGCGGGATCTTTGTTCATTAGCTCCCGAACCAACTCCCAGAGCCTCGCCGGGATGTCCACTCCTTCGATCGGCTCGGTATCCAACGGTTGGTGCAGAATCATGTCGAATATGTCGTCCACCGTGGGTGCTTCAAAAGGCCTCTTCCCGCTGAGTAGTTCGAACAAAACCACGCCGAAGGAATAGACGTCGACAAGCTGGGTTGGTTTTGCGCCGCGGATCTGTTCGGGCGCCATGTAATAGGGCGTGCCCACCGTAAACCCGGCGCCGGTAAGCGAGAGATCATCTGTTTTGGCGATGCCGAAATCCACCAGCTTCACCCGGCCCGTGATATCCACACGGATGTTATCGGGTTTCACATCGCGATGGATGATGCCTTTGGAATGAACATACCGAAGCGCGCTGGCAAGTTGACGCGCCAGGGCTAGCTTGGTCCGCAAATCCCCGGTGCGTCCTTCCCGAATCTGGATGCTCAGGCTTTCCCCCTCCAGAAACTCCATCACCAGAAACGGCCGTCCCTCCGCTTCGCCGTAATCGTAAAAAGCGATCACGTTTTCGTGCGTCAGGCTTCCCGTGAGGCGCGCCTCTGAGAGGAAGCGTGCCTTGGTTTCACGGTCGGCCAAGGCAGCTTCACAGAGAATCTTGAACGCCACAGTGCGGCCGAGGTGCCGGTCTTTCGCGCGATACACCTGAGCCGTGGAACCACCCAGGCTTTCCAGCAAATCGTACTTTCCAATGCGGTGTGGAAGTTGCACGTTCGCCTTGATTATCAAGAGTATAGCCTTCCGGAACGCAGCACTGAACAGATCCACGGTTTTTGCCGATAGAGATGTAAAATGCGTCGTCAGTCACGAATTGAAGTTGCTGTTCCGGTCGACCTGATGTGGACGGACCGGATGGGGCATGAGCGGTTTGCCACCGCACGCTCCGTGGATATTTGCGAGTCCGGTATGCGAATCCAGGTACCGGAAGCTCTGCCGGAGCGTTCCTACGTCCGGTTGCGCGCTGACAAAATTTCTCTGGTTGGTTCCGGATCGGTGCGGACTTGCATCAAAAAGGGCACCAAATTCCTAGTCGGCCTGGAGTTCAGCGGCGGGATGAAGTGGAAGCGTCCTGCTACGGTCGAGAAGACGAGTGAACCTGATCCTGTCACTCATTAGAATCGCGTCGCTGACGGATCATCCGTAACCGAACCGCGACCGCAAGGGAGCGCTACCACGAAACCTCTTGGAACGGTCCCCATGCATATGTGCCCCGAACAGTTCACCCACCGTTTGTTGACCAGATTATCGACCGCGACTGTAAAAGCCTCGTCCCGATAGAAATTTCATATCCCCCCCATAGAACTTTCCGATAATGCGATCCTCACTTGTAGAGGATCATGGAGACTATGCCTTATCGATTCTGGGTGGCGCTGCTTGCGCCTGCCCTCGCCCTGGCACAAGCCGTCCCTCCGGCCACCGAAACTCGCCTCACCAATCTGGAAGCTGCCGTCAAATCCGCGCAAAGCGCCGGCGATAACGCCTGGATGCTGGTGAGCGCGGCGCTGGTTCTGATGATGACCGGTCCCGGCCTCGCTCTGTTTTATGGCGGCCTGGTGCGGAGTAAGAATGTGCTCAGCACCATGATGCACAGCTTCGCCCTCATGGCCGTGGTCAGCGTGGTCTGGGCCATCGTTGGATACAGCCTGGCTTTCGGCGAAGGAAACGCGTTCGTCGGCGATCTTCGTTACCTGTTCCTCAACGGCGTGGGCGCCGCGCCCAATGCCGATTACGCCGGAACCATTCCGCAGCAGACCTTCATGATTTATCAGCTCATGTTCGCCGTCATCACGCCGGCGCTCATCTCGGGCGCGTTTGCCGAGCGCATGAAATTCAGCGCCATGCTGCTGTTTACGGTGCTGTGGCTGCTGATTGTGTATCTGCCGCTGGCGCACATGGTGTGGGGCAAAGGCGGATTGTTGAACGCATTCTCCGGCGGCAAAATCCCGTGCTTCGATTTCGCGGGTGGAACGGTGGTGCACATCAGTTCCGGAGTCTCGGCCCTGGTGTGCGCGCTCTACCTTGGAAAACGGCGCGGCTACATGACGGAACCGATGAAGCCGCACAGCCTGGTGATCAGCGTGATCGGCGCTTGCTTGCTATGGGTGGGCTGGTTCGGATTCAATGCCGGCAGCGCACTGGCCGCGAATGCGTTGGCCACCAGCGCATTCGTTGCAACTCACTTCGCAACAGCAGCAGCGGCCCTCGCCTGGATGGCCGCCGAGTGGATCAAGAACGGTAAGCCCAGCATGTTGGGCGCAATCTCAGGCGCGGTCGCTGGTCTGGTAGCCGTCACGCCCGCATCCGGATTCGTGAAACCGTTCCCGGCCATGCTCATCGGCGCCGCGGCCGGCGTGCTGTGCTTCCTGATGGTCACGGCCGTAAAAAGCAAGTTCGGATATGACGACACCTTGGACGCGTTCGGGGTTCACGGAGCCGGCGGAACACTCGGCGCGCTGCTCACCGGCGTGTTCGCCACCAGCGCCGTCAACGATGGATTGAAGGATGCCGCTGGTAAGGTTCTGCCTCTCGGAATGGTGGACGGCAACAGTGGTCAGGTGTTCAACCAGGCCATCGGCGTCGCCATCTCCTGGGTGCTGGCCATCGTGGGAACCTTGATTATCCTGAAGATTTGCGACGCGATCTTCGGCGTACGGGTCTCGCCGGAAGAAGAGCTCGAAGGGCTGGACGTCAGCATGCACGGCGAAGAAGGATATAATCTCGAAACGTAGCCCTCGAATATCACATCAGCCATGAAAAAAATTGAAGCAATCATCCAGCCCCACAAACTGGAGGACGTCAAAGAGGCCCTCAAAGCCATTGGCGTCGACGGGATGACCATCACGGAAGTGCGCGGGCACGGGCGGCAGAAAGGCCACAAGGAGATCTACCGCGGCATGGAATACCAGGTGGATCTGTTACCCAAGGTGAAGGTGGAACTGGTGGTGCCCGATGGCCGCGCCGACGAAGTGATCCGCACCATGGTGGCTAGCGCCCGCACCGGCAAAATCGGCGACGGCAAGGTTTTCATCTACGACGTGGCGGAAGCGATCCGCATCCGCAACGACGACCGCGGCGAAGGCGCGTTGTAAAAATCCGTTTCTCGTTTCTCGTTCTACGTTTCTCGTTAGGCGCCGAGCACCGACATCGGAGAAATCTTCGCCGCCCGTTGCGATGGCACCAGACAAGCGATCACCGATACTACACCGATCACTCCGATTGCGCCCGCGAGAATCGCAATCTGAAGCACTGGTACATGAAACAGCACGGACCGCATAGCCTGGCCCGTGAGCCATCCCCCTAGCGTTCCAAGCAGCGTTCCCAGCGCCAGCAGCCGCAGGGCAAGAAACAAAAACTGCTGGCGGATCTGCTGCGGCCGCGCTCCCAACGCCATCCGAATGCCGATCTCCCGGCGCCTCTCGGATACCGCGTAGCTCAGCACTCCATACGTTCCGATCGCCGTCAGCAGCAGGGCGATCGCGGAAAAAATACCCGCCAGCAGCGCAGGGGACCGGCGGCCGATCAAACTATCCGCGATGCGGGTTTCCATGGACCGGATGTCGCTCACCGGCAATTCCGGGTCGATGTGTTGGACCGCCGTGCGCAGCATCGAAGCCATCGAATCAGGCGAGAGGCTGGTGCGCGCCGTCAGGAAAATATCGCCGTCTGTGCGGAATCCGTAGGGATAGTAAACCGCGCCTTGCGCCGCTTCGTCCGTGAGTCCGGCTTGCTTCACAGCGCCCACCACGCCCACCACTGTGAATGCCTGCGCATCATCCTTCGCTTCGCCGCCTTCGAACAACTGCTGGCCAAGTGCGCTGGAATTGGGCCAGTAGTAGCGCGCGAAGTCTTCATCCACCACGCAAACTCGCTGTGTGCGGCGTGAATCCGCGGCAGTAAGGAATCGTCCCGCTTGCAGCGAGAATCCCATCGCCTGGAAATAATCACCGCCCACGCCATAGGAATAGTGGCCGTGCAAGGATTCGCCTTCCCGCACCACATGACCCTTCACGGTTGCTGCGCTCTTGCCGCTGTTGCCGCTGAGCGGAACATTGGTCACCACGCCGGCCGTTACTACTCCTGGCAGACGTTGAATTTCCGCCGTCACGCCTTCGACGAACCGGATACGAGCCGGGTCGTTCGGATAATTCTTGAATGGCAGCGAGATTCGGCCCGTAAGAACGTGATCCGGCCGGAAGCCCGGTGAGACGGCGGCAGCGCGCTCCAGGCTCAGGCCCAACAATCCAGCGCCAGTTAATAACGCGAGCGCAACCGCAATCTGCCCGACGATAAAGCCATGCCGCAAACGTTGCGGAACTCGGCCGCTGGTCCCGCTGCGGCTCTCTGCTTGCAGCCCACTTGCCAGGTGATCGCGAAGATTAAACCACGCGATCGGCGCCGGCCAGCAGGATTCCGAGTACAACCGCGCCAACCAGCGCGACTACGGCCAATCGCCCATCGAATGCGATCCCGGCTCCGAGAGGCAAGCGGTCTACGCCCAGGCGCGTGATCAGGCTGATTCCGCCCGCGCCAACCGCAAGCCCCAGCAATCCGCCGGCCAGCGTGAGCAGCGTAATTTCCACCATCACTTCGCTGATTACATGCCGGCGATTTGCGCCCAGCGCCTGCCGGACGGCGATTTCCTTGCTGCGGCCAGTAGCCCGGATGAGCAGCAGGTTCACCAGGTTGATGCAGCCGATCAGCAACAACGCCAGCGCGCCTGCCTGCATCAACAGCAAGGTTGGACGGATGCTCGCGACATGATCGGCATGCAGTGGAATCACCGGAGTTCGAAAACCTGCCGCCTCCAGCATCTTCGCTGTGCGTTCTTCCGTCGGCAGAGTGGCATTCTGCGCGTCGATTTGCGACTGTGCCTGCGCTAGTGTCGCGCCCGGCGCGAGACGTGCGATCAACTGCTTGGAATTGCCTCCCGAGTGGCGTTCCGTCGGCGCGCGATCTTCCGGACTTGAAGCAAACGGCAAGTAAATCCGGCTCTCCGACGACAAAAATCGAAAACCGCGCGGCAAAACGCCAACCACGGTTCTCGGAACGCCATCCATCCGGATTTGGCGTCCGATCACATTCGGATCTGCATGAAACCGATCGCGCCAATAAGCGTCGGTTAGAATCGCGACGCTGTCGGTTTTATAAGTGGTCTCCGCTTCGATGAAGGGGCGTCCTAACCGGGGACCCACTCCGAGCGTGGTGAAAAATTCTGGAGAAACTGCTGTGATAGGCGCGCGTTCCGTGGAACCGGCTTCGCCGACAATCGCGCTGCCAAATCGATACAGCGAGAGCGATGCGAACGCCGGAATCCGCCCGCGCCGCTCGTAGTAATTGGTGATGGACGAACCATCGCGATCCACGCCGGCTTTCGGATAGCTGTTGTACATCGTCACCAGCCGGTCGGCCTCCGGAAACGGAAGCGGGCGCAGCAGAATCGAATCCATCACCGCGAAAATCGTGAGGTTTGCTCCCAGGCAAATGGCCAGAGTCAGAAGAGCGGTGGCGGTGAAACCGGGCGTCTTCCGCAGCGATCGCGCTGCATAGCGTAACTCACGCATCAGCTCGTCCAGCAACAGCCAACCACGCGCCTCGCGGCATTCGCTTTTCACGTTTTGCAGGCTGCCAAACTCGATGCGGGCGAGCCGCGCGGCTTCTTCCGGCGCCACGCCGCGCCGCACCAGGTCATCCGCGAACTGTTCCATGTGGAAGCGCATCTCTTCGGACATGCCTTCTTCGAACTTGCGCCGGCGTTTCCACATATCACACCTCCTCCGAAGTTGTATTCAAGGCGGAGGCAATCGCGGTGGCCAGCCGTTTCCAGCCGGCGGTTTCTTCCCGCAAGCGGCGGCGTCCAGCGGCAGTCAGCGTGTAATATTTGGCGCGACGATTGTTCTCGGTCTGTCCCCACTCGGCCTCGATGAGATTCTGGTGCTCCAGCCGGTACAGCGCCGGATACAACGATCCTTGTGGAATCTCCAACGCGTCGCCCGAGATCTGTTGAATGCGCAGCAGCACGCCGTATCCATGCAGCGGTTTCAAAGACACCGCTTTGAGGATCAGCATGTCGAGCGTGCCCGGAAGCAGGTCTGCGGTCTTGCCCAATGGGTGTCTCCTAGCCTAACTAGGAGTATAGCGCATCTCCCCTAGTTAGGCGAGGAGAGAGACAATGGCTTACCGAACCGCGACCGCAAGGGAGCGCTACCCGACACCTGTCGGAACGAATTATTGGACGGTAATCTCAAGTGACTCCGAAGCCGCCTTATGATCCACACCTTCAGCGGTTAGCGTGTAATGCGTCGTTTTAGTCGGCGCGACATCGAAACAGCGGCTCAACGACGGCCACACCTTCTCCACCGGCGGATCCAGCCGCAATTCCTTCGCGTTCACCACACCGTAGCAGATCTGCGTCTTCCCTCCGCGCACGATGGCGCCGTTGCCGGAGTAAAACTGGATAATCTTCACCTGCTCGCCATATTTCGCCAGCGGATCTGCGGCGAGTGCCTTCGTTGACGCAGTTTGAGAAGCGTGTCGTTGCCAAAGCACCCAGCCAGTGTAAAGTGTGGTCAACAAAACCGGTATCCACATCACCTGCACCAGCTTTTTCACACATTTATCGTAACCGGTTAACACTTCCATCGGACATGCTCGACAATTCACTGCGTTGAAGAGACCAATCGCTGTCTATTACTCACTCCGCAGCGCCGTAGCCGGATCCACCCGCGTCGCACGCCACGCCGGAATCGCGCAAGCCGCCAGCGCGACACCGAGTAACACCACTGGCACCGCCAGAAATGTCACAGGATCATCGGCGCCAACGCCAAACAACAAATTCCGCAGAAACTGCGTGGCCCACGCCGCGCCCAGCATCCCCAGAATCACTCCCGCTACCGCGGGCCGCAAACCTTCCAGCAAGATCAGTCGCCGGACTTGAGAATGCGCCGCGCCCAATGCCATCCGAATGCCGATCTCGGCCCTCCGCTGCGCCACCGCGTACGAGAGAACTCCATAAAGCCCGACCGCTGCCAAGACCACCGCCAACCCGGCGAACAATCCCAACAAAAACGCCGTGAATTTGTGTCGCGCGGCGGATTCATCCAGAACGCCGGCCATCGTTCGAATATCGAATGCGGGAATGTCCGGATCCAAACCTCCCAGGACCTGGCGGACCCCCGGCGCAAGCACCGCAGGGTCTGCCGAAGAGTGGATCACAGCGTAGAAGAAGGGTTGTACGCTATCGGATAATGGCATATACAGGCTCGGCTGGGGTTCCTGATCCAGGCTGATTCTGACATCGCCCACGATCCCCACCACGCGATACCACGGGGCGTCGTCTTCGCTGAAATGAATTCGCTGTCCCAGGGCATTTTGATTGGGCCAGAACTTCTTCGCCATGGATTGACTGATCACAAGGGCGCTCTCATGCAAATGTTTTTCATCGAAACCCATGCCGTCGCGATCATTGAACCCTCTGCCGCGGAGCAAAGGAATTCCCACCGCCGCAGAAGTAGTCCGGACTGGCGGCCCGACTGAGCGCGTAGAGGAATTCTCCTGGAGGATTGGGTCGTCCTTCGATCTTGAAAATCCGATCGCCGCAATAGCCGCCCAGGGGCAAACAGGAAATGATTCCGGCCGAGCGAACTGCCGGGAGTCCTTGCAGACTGCCGAGTAACCGCCGCGCGAAGCCGGCCATTTGTTCGCGGTTTGAGTAACGAGCCTCGGGCAGAGACAATCCCGCAGTCAAGATGCTATCCACATGAACACCCGGATTCACGCGCCGTAGTTCCGCGAAACTGCGCAGCAGAAGCCCCGCCGACACCAACAGAATCACCGAAAGCGCCACCTCCACCATCACCAGCGAACTGCGGAAGCGCCGTTGCGAGCGATTCGCGGTGTTGGATCTTCCGCTTTCCTTCAAACCCACTGTTAAGTCGGCTCTCGCGGCCTGCCATGCCGGAACCAGGCCGGTAGCGAGGCCCGTCAAAAGCGCGATGCCGGCCGTGAACAGGAATACCCAGAAATCCAAACCGATCTCCGCCGTGGTGTCGATATCGCTACGATTCAGCAGCACCGGCGCGCGCGCCGCCAGAAAAGTTGTCAGCACGGACGCCAGTGCGAGACCCACCACGGCGCCGAGCAGCGAAAGCAGCACGCTCTCCGTGAGCAATTGCCTTTGCAGCCGGGCTCTCCCAGCTCCCAACGCAGCTCGAATGGACATCTCGCGACGGCGTTCGGATCCGCGCGCCAGCAAAAGATTCGCGATGTTCACGCAAGCAATCAGCAGCAAACAGCCCACTGCGCCGAACAGCACCAGCAGCGCGGTCTTGCTCTCGCGGCTTCCTTCTTCTGCCAATGGCCGAAGAGCAGCGCCGCGCCCGATCAGCTCGCCGGGATGCGCGCGATACACCTGGTTCGCCACCGCATCTAACTCCGCCAGCGCTTGCTGCTGGCTGATTCCGTCGCGAACGCGAGCGACCACGTAAAATTGATGGGCGCCACGGCTCGCGATGGTCTCCGCATCCAATACATGTTGCACCGGCGCCCAAACATCCACCTTGCGCTCGGGGTAAGCGAACCCGGGCGGCATCACGCCCACGATGTCGTAATTCTCGCTATCCAGCCGGATCTGCCGTGTCAGCACATCGCGCGATCCCCCAAACCTGCGCTGCCACAATCCATAACTAATCACGGCTACGGCTCTCGCGCCGTGCTTGTCTTCTTCGCGCGTGAACGATCGGCCGAGCATAGGCTGTACACCGAGCGCGGGAAACATGCTCCAGGAACAGATGACTCCCTCCACTCGTTCCGGCAGAATGCCGCGCTCGTTGCCGCCCAGGTTGAACGAATTCCCCCGCTCCGCGCCCATCGCGGCGAAACTATGGCTTTGCGACTGCCAATCCAGAAAATTTGCTAGCGACACCGGACCAGGGCCGCCGCCTTCTTTCACTACTGCCCGCTCGAACAGCAGCGCCAACTGATCCGGCTTCGGATACGGAAGAGCTTTGAGCAGCGCGGCATTGATCACGCTAAAGATGCTGGAATTCGCTCCGATGCCGAGCGCCAGCGTCAGCAGCGCCACCAGCGTAAAGCCGGGCGATTTCCAGAGGGTGCGCCACGAGTAGCGCAGGTCTTGGATAAAAGTGTCAATCATGCTGCTCCTTCTGGTATGTCTGCGAAGAGCACCGACTCCCTCACGGTCGCGGTTCGGAATGAGGCACCCTGTAACCGAGCCGCGACCGCAAGGGAGCGTGACCTAAACCCACTTTTCCAGACACATCTTTAGCAAGTGGACGCCAGACTTGTGAAAAGGTTAGCCTTGTGAGAACGTTAGCCTTGACCGTCTCAAGGGTTGAGGATACAGTAAAGACAAAAAATGGCAGACCAACATCCTTCGCACGAAGTGGCAGACGATCTTTCTCCGACGCGGCGCTCCTTCTACATCAAATTCATCTACGGCATCATGACTGCCATCGGCGCGGCTTTGGCAGCCCCGGCAGCCATTTACTTGCTCTTTCCGCCCAAGGTCCGGAAAGAGGGACAGTGGGTGGATGCGGCGGATCTGGCGAATCTTCCCACCGGAAAGCCCGAGGAAATTTCCTTCCAGCGCACTCGCGTGGACGGCTGGAAAGTCACCAGCGAAAAAGCCACGGCCTGGGTTCTGAAGCAGCCCGACAATCAGGTGATCGCCTTCGCGCCCCAGTGCACGCACCTCGGCTGCGCCTATCACTGGGATGATCCCAGCCACACCTTCATCTGCCCTTGCCATACTTCGGCGTTTTCCATCGACGGCAAAGTATTGTCCGGACCGGCGCCGCGTCCCTTGGATCGCTACGAAGTGAAAGTGGACGGCAGCCGTCTGCAGATCGGGCCTATGGAGCCGCATGTTTAAGAACATCGTCGAGTGGCTCGAAAATCGCACCGGCATCGAGACCGCCATCAAGAATTTCCTCTATGAGGACATCCCGGCTTCCAGCGGCTGGCATCAAGTGATCGGCAGCATGGCCGTTTTCTTCTTCATCATCCAGGTATTCACCGGCGGCCTTCTGGCATTCAACTACGCGCCGACTCCGGGCGAAGCCTATAACAGCGTGAAGTACATCATGACGGAGCTGACCGGCGGCAGCCTGATTCGCGGGCTGCACCATTGGGGCGCCAGCATGATGCTGATCATCGTAGTGCTGCACATGCTGCAAGTCTTCCTGTATGGCGCGTACAAGAAGCCGCGCGAAGCCACCTGGATGTTGGGAGTCGTGCTCCTGCTGGTCACGCTGGCTTTCGGATTAACCGGATATCTGCTGCCTTGGGACAACCGTGCTTATTGGGGAACGGTAGTCACCACGCAAATCGCGGGACAAGCCCCCATCGCCGGCCAATACTTGACTCGCTTGCTCGGCGGGGAGGGCAGCGTTGGGAACGTCACTTTCTCGCGCTTCTATGCGCTGCATACCGTGCTGCTGCCGCCGCTGACCCTTATTCTGATCGGAATCCACATTTACCTGGTCCGCAGGCATGGTGTTACGCCCGCCGTGGATGACACCGCGCCGCGCCGGAAGTTCTTCCCAGAGCAGGTCTTCAAAGACACCGTCGGCGTCACGTTCGCATTCATCATCCTGTTCATGATGGCCGTGTTCGCCCGCGTGCCGCTGGGACGATTGGCCGATCCTACCGACACAAATTTTATCCCGCGTCCGGAATGGTATTTCCTATTCCTGTTTCAGACGCTGAAATTCTTCAAAGGGCCATTGGAGGCCGTCGGCAGCGTAGTTCTGCCCGGAGTGGCTCTGTTGACGCTGTTCCTGATCCCGTTCATTGACCGCGGCCCGCTGGTTCGTCTGGGCAAACGCACCTTTGCGTTCGCATTCGCTGCATTGGCTCTGATCGCCTGGACTGGACTCACCACGGCCGCCATCATGACCACGCCGAAAACCACCGAAGCCGACGAAACCGCGCCCGGCGCCGAAAGTTTGCAGGCGTGGCAGACGCTGTCGCCCAACGAACTGCAAGGCTTGGCGTATTTCCGCAGCCAGAATTGCAAAGCCTGCCATCCAGGCGCCGGAAAACAAGGCATCGGACCCGATCTGACCAAGATGATCCCAGCCCATCGCGACGCCGCCTGGATGATCCCGCATTTCAAGAATCCGGCTCAAGTGGTTCCGGGCAGTTCCATGCCGCCCGTGCAGCTAGAGGATGCCGGATTGAACGCGCTATCCGCATTCGTGCTGAAGCTGACCCCGCAGGACGAACAAGGCCTGCTGACGGCGCCAGATTTCGCGGTGCAAGGGGCATTGCTCTACCAAACCAAGCATTGCGACGCCTGCCATCAGATCCAAGGTGTCGGGAAAAAGGTTGGTCCGCCGCTGGATGGGATCGGTCAGCATCGCGACCGCGAGTGGCTGGAAAAACACTTCGTGGATCCAAGAAGCATGTCGCCAGGCAGTATGATGCCTCCCTACAAATTCACGGCCCCGGAAATGGACGCCATCTGCAAATACCTGCTGCAGTTGCCGAAGGCAGGTGCGTAAAACTTTTGGCCGCGGATGAACGCGAATGAACGCGAATGTCTTATTCGCGTTTATTTGCGTCCATTCGCGGCCTGAGGGTTTTCAATGGGTGCCGATGCCTAAACCCATTTGCGCCAACCGCCAAGCTGCTCTAATGTTAAGTTATGACCGTGGAACAAAAGCGCCGGCTGGATGAGGTCGTCTGGGTGAACGCCCAGCGAATGAGCGGCGCGCCCTGCTTCCGTGGTACACGGGTTCCCGTCCAAAGTCTGATCGATTTTCTGGAGGGTGGCGAGACAATCGATCAATTCCTACAGCTCTATCCATCCATCACCCGGCAACAAGTGCTCACCGTCCTTGACTTCGCAAACGATCAGATCTTGGAATGCGCATCCTTATTGACGAGTGCGTAGATCCCAGAATTAGGCGGCTGTTTGCCGAACATGAAATCGCTACGGTTCACGAGAAAAAATGGGACACACTGGACGACGGTGCACTGCTTGCGGTCGCTCAGGACCAATTTGATGTTCTGTTAACGATCGACCGCGGTTTGGAGTTCCAGCAGAACATCGCCAAGTTTCGCATTGGAGTTGTGGTGGTTCACGTACCCAAGAACCAGATCGCTCATTATGAATCCGTTCAGAAAGAATTGCTGCTTGCAGTTGAGCAAGTGCGGAACGGGCAAGTTCATCGCGTCGGAAGGCCCCCATTTCGCGAACCGAAGAACCGAATAACCGAATAACCGAAGAACGGGCTATTCGATTGGCGTCTCCGGATCAATAAACGGCCAGATCGCCACGCCGCAAAGATACACCGCCGCCAGCACGTAGAGGAAAACGTTCCAGTCCCGCCCGGTTGCGGCCAAAATGTAGCCCCCCACCACCGGCGAAACGTACCCCGCCAGATTCCCCATCATATTCATCGATCCGGAAACCGTTCCGGCGTACTTGCCGCCGATGTCCATGCAGGCGGCCCAGGATGGCGGCATCGCCAGATCGTTGCAGAAACTTGCCATTCCCATGGACAGCATGGCCCATCTCGGATCGTGAAATTGAAGAGAGACCGTCAGAAATATCGCCGCTCCCAGGAATCCTGAAGTTGCCAGGATTCGCCGGCTTTGGCCCAATCCAACGCGCCGCGCGAAGCTGGCCGAGATGGATCCGCAGAATAGTGCTCCGATACCGCCAAAGAACAACGGCAGAATCGCGTACTGCGCGGCTACCGCCGGCGACAGCTTCCAGTGCTGCTGCAAATAAGTAGGCAGCCAGGTGATGTTGAAATACCAGGAAAACGACGAGACGAAATATTGCAGCCAAAGCAGCCAGATGGAGCGCGTCCGCAACAGCTTCCCCCAGGGCACTTTCGCATGACCGGATGCCAGGCGCTCCGACCCTTGTAATAGCGCCAGCTCAGCCGCGTTCACGCTCGGATGATCCCGCGGATTGTCCCGGTACCAGCGATAGAAAAAAGTGGCCCACACCACTCCCAATCCCCCAAACATTACGAAAGCCCAGCGCCAGTTCACAAAGTGCAGCACCCACACCACCAACACCGGCGTGAATGCGCCGCCCCAGCGTGCAAATGTCCACATGATGCCCTGCGCCCGAACGTGTTCCACCTTTGGAAGCCAGGTGGTGAAGGCTTTGGTGAGATTCGGAAATCCGCCGGCCTCTCCCGCGCCGAAAAAGAAACGCGCTACCCACATGGATGCGAAATTCCACATGCCTCCGGTAATGGCGGTGAACGCGGACCACCACAGCACGATCCGCAACAAAACCTTGCGCGGCCCGATCCAATCCCCCAGCCAACCGCTCGGCACCTCAAACAACGCGTACGAGAGCGCGAATGCGCCAAAGATTTTGCCCATCTGGACGTCGGTGAAATGCAGGTCGCGCGAGATTTCCGGCGCCGCCTGCGAGATCGCAACCCGATTAATGTAAGAAAGAATCGCCAGGGTAACCGCGTAAAAGATCACCCAGTAGCGTGCGTGCGTGGGCCGCTCGTTCATGAATCCAACCCGGCTGCCAGTTCGCGATCCATCCACGCCAGGTAAGGTTCCGAGCCTTCCACAATCGGTATCGCAATGGCCTCCGGCACTTCGTAGGAATGCATCCGTTCCAGCTCGATGCGCAGTTGGTTGAACAAAGCCCGGCTGGATTTGATCACCAGCAGCACTTCGGATTCGTCCTCCACCACGCCCTTCCAGCGATAAATGCTGCGAACACCGGGCAGCACGTTCACGCACGCGGCCAAGCGCTTTTCCACCAGCCCGCGCGCGATCCGCGCCGCTTCTTCCGCGGAAGAGCACGCGCTGAAGACCACAATCTTGTCGGTCATTTCGATTTTTTCCGCTTTCCTACTGGATCTTTTGACAAAAGAGGATTATAAACAAATGTAAGGACTCACACCGCTCCAAATGAAAAACGCTGTTCGACGCACGGTCTTTTTGCTGGTGGTGGGGCTGATCGGCGTCTACGGCTATCTGGTGCTGCGAGGGCCGCAGGGCATTCCGGCGCTGCGCGGAAAATGGCGCGAGATTCGCACGCTTGAAGAAGACAACGCCAATTTGCAGCGCGAGAATCAGTATCGCCGTGATCGCATCAAGAAGCTGGAGGAAAATCCCTCCGCGCAGGAACTGGAAATCCGCAAGAAGCTGAAGCTGGTTCGCCCGGGCGAGACGTCGTTCATTCTTCCCGATGCGCCGAAGACCGAAACCAGCAAGCCGGAAGCGCCGAAGTCCGATGTTCCCAAGCCGGATGCCACCAAGCCGGATGCCACCAAGCCGGATGCCACCAAGCCGGATGCCGCGAAGCCCGACGCCCCACCTGAGCCGGAGTAACCTTCTCTCACTTGGAATCCGCGTGATGATTCACCGGTCCTGACCCCGAACCAAATCCCGGATTCGTTCGAATTGCTTCGGTAATATACCGCTTGGCTCGCTGGATCGCCGTGCGAAGTTCATCGCCGGAAGCGAGCGCCGCCGTGATGGCTGCCGAATACGTGCAGCCCGTCCCATGCGTGTGCCTGGTTTCGATGCGCGGCGCCGTAAACTCGGTCCATTCACCCTGGTAAAGCAGCACGTCGATCGCGTCGCCCTTCAGGTGCCCGCCCTTCACCAAAACTGCCTGAGCGCCAAAGCTCAGGATTCTTTCAGCGGCAGCCCGCATGGATCGAACATCGCGCACATCCATCCCTGCCAGCAGCGCTGCCTCTTCCAGATTCGGCGTCGCCAAAAAAGCCCGCGGTAATAAGCGCGACTTCAGAATCTCGACGTCATCCGCAGCCAGCAACGAAGCGCCATGCTTGCTTACCAGCACCGGATCCACCACCAGCGGAAATCGGAAGTCCGCAGCCAGCTTGGCGACAGCTTCGATGATCTCCCGATTCCCCAGCGCTCCGGTTTTCGCCGCCGCAGGAGGAATGTCCACGATTGCTGCGCGAATCTGATCCGTCACCAGATCGGCCGGCATGCATTCCACTTTGCTGACACCCACGGTATTCTGCACGGTGAGCAGCGTAATCGCGGCCTCGCCGTACACTCCGAACTGGTGGAATGTTTTGAGATCCGCCTGAATGCCCGCGCCGCCGCTCGGGTCCGATCCGGCGATGGTCAGGGCAACGGGGCGAGCTAGGCCCACTTCTTCCCGTGTGCTTCCACATGTGCGTTAAAAAACATCGGGACCCCCGAAGCATCCTTAAGATTCACATTAAATCTGCCGCCGCGATGGCCGTGTTGTTCGGTGAAACAACCCGCCTCGGGCTGGATGGCTTTCAGAATCTTTTGGATTTTCTGCCCGGCCAAGCCGTCCTTCACGAAAGTGTTGAAGGGTTCCAACGGAAATTGAACCTGCGTGAGCATTCGCATCCCATCACGCTACCATGAGTAACTATTTTGCAGCCATCGGTAGAAGGCCGGCGGCTTGATTCCCAACCAGAGGGTTTTTCGCATCGCCGCAAATCAGGTAAACATCAACTCCTGCCGGCCGAGCGGGCAGCAGAATGTCGAACTGATACAGGCCGATCCAACCCGGCGCCAAGCCGTCGAACGTGATAGCGCCGGAGACAAAACTCGAGTTATCCCCCGCCAGCCCGCAAGCAATCGGCGTGGTAATTCGAGAAAGCGGGTTTGCGGATGCGGGCTTCCCGAGTGGGGGCTCCGGCGCCACCGGTCCGAAACCGAATCCGTAAGCGTGGATGATTTCCCCGGGATGCGCGGGATTGGCGATTGTGATGGGCCCGGAAAAGTCCTGATGCAAGGCGGCGACGACGGAATTGTCGGCAAAGAACCAGGCCGGAGCAAAGTTCGAAACCTCAACAGGCCCCGAAATCAATGCACTCTCGAAGGGACCGTCCGGCTGCTGCTTGAGCACGGCATCCGGATAACCGCTCCCTCCGGGAAGGTCATAAGGAATTTCCAATTCCATCTGACTCGTGGTCTGGCTGAGAATCGGAAGGTCGTGGCCGAAAAGGCTGATGGATTGAATGTCCGGGATAGGCTGCGTAGCAAAGTCTGCCTGAGCGAGCGAGCCGGATGCCAGGATGCCGCCGAAACTTAAGTTGAAGGTAAAGCCCGGCGCGATTGGAGTAGCTGGAATAATTTCCTCCACCACGAGCGTAGTCAGGTTGATACGAAGCATGCGTGAGTCACTAGTAGTCGCGAAAACGTGGCTGCCGCTTCCAGAAAGCGCGATTTCCACTACCGGATCCTGCAAATTCGGAATCTGCATCAACCCGCTTCCATCGCTGTGAACAGTCCACACTTGGCCGAGCTGGAGGAAGACAATGAGCGAACCGTCGTCGGAGATATCGAAGGACCCCGTGGCTCCGCTCGCTGGTGTTTCGACGGCGGCAATTTCTGTACTGGCCCCCGTCGCCACATCCAACACGTTCAGATCACTCAGCGAATTCGCATTATCGAAAGTTTCATAGAACAAGTGAGCACCCGGAGCGTCAATCAGCAGTGGGCCGTTGGTCGACACATTCAGAGGCACCGGTGCTCCCGACCATGCTTGCAGCCCGAACCCCGGTTCCGGGTTCGAATTGAAGCTTCCGAACACGACAACAGTTCCGTTGTTTGCGACGCCGTGCCGGAGTGGGAAGCTGGACACGCTGATGGGGTGCTGTTGTTGCGTGTTGGAAAGGTCCAGCACCGTCAACTCCTCCGGCGCAGGAGCGGCCAACGTCGGCGGGCCCAGCGCAACGAAGCTTCCGTTCGGACTCACCGACGGCTGTCCATCCATCACCAGGGGAGTGCCACCGGCCACCCGGATTTCCGCTTGGTACACCTTCACGTCCGTACTGCAGGGCGTGCCCCAACTACAATCGGCCAGGCCCGTAATGGCAATGGTGCGGCCGTCTGAACTGATGGATGGCGCTATCAGGTTATACGCCGTCGTGGACTCCCAGCCTTCGGCAAAGGGGCTGGGTGTCGGCGGCTTCTGCTCGTACAACTGAACGCCGCCCTTTTCCTTCCAGACGAAGATCTTAGGCTGGCTAGGATACTGGCTGGTTCCTTTCATCCGTAAAGATGATGAGAAGTAAACCGCGGAACCGTCGCCGGTAGGCGCGAGATTCTGAAATGCGGGTTGGGCCCACGCGACAGTGGCGACGACAAACCCGGTCAAAATGCGCACGTGGGCCCAATTGCACGCGGATAACCAATATAATTATCCGCGGGAATCAACAAAACTCAAATGGAAACCTGGGGCGTTTAGCGCCACCGGCCTTCCACAAACACCCACCCATCATGCCGATGCCTCCAGCGCGGCGCCACCCAGACTGCATGCTCGCGAGGTGGCAATTCCCAACGGCCAGGCGTCCAGACATAAGCGTTTCCATCCCAGCGATGGTAGCCGGCGATCCAAATGTGGCGTCTGCTCGGCCTCACCACGCGATGCTCCACAACGGCTCGCGGCGGCCCGACCTTTACGACAACTTCAGCAACGGCTGGCACCATTCCAAATCCAATCCCGAATACGACGGTCAGTAATGTTTTTTTCAAAGTACTCCTCCAATGTCAAGTAAGACAAACAAGGGCTTCTTTTGTTTCACTTTCGGTCAGAGCCGCGACCGCTAGGGAGCGTAACACCAACGCACTCTTCAGACACCACTCATTCTAGCGATAGATCACGCACCCGCGCGCATCGAGATCTGGGAACCAGGCCGCTGGCTCAAGCGTAGTAACCCAGCGCAAGTCGAGTTTGTCGAGTCGAGGCAAGGTGCCGAGTGCTTCGGGTAAATGCGTCAGCGGATTGCCGCGCAAATCCATCTGGCGAAGTTCCCGCAAGTACGGGATCGATTCCGGCAGCGTAGTCAGCCGGTTGTTCCGAAGATGCAATTCGCGCAAGCTGGTCAGCCGACCGATCGAATCCGGCAGCGATGTCATTTGATTATCGGACGCTCGCAGCTCCATCAAGCCCGCCATGCCGGAAACGCACTCCGGCAGTCCCTCGAATGCGTTCTCACTGATGTTCAGATACCGCAGCTTCGTGAGCCGCGCGAGAGAAGCAGGAAGCGACCTGAGCCGGTTGTCGTGCAGATAAAGGAAATCGGTAAGGCTTTCCAGATCGCCGATTGCCTCCGGGACGCTGGTCAACAAGTTATGCCCGAGATCCAGCATTCGCAACTTCCGCAGCCGCCCGATCTCTGCAGAAACCTCGGTCAAATCGTTGTCGGCCAAGACCAAAGTTTCCAGCCCAGTCTGCTCCCACACAGATTCCGGTACGCGGCCAAGCTGCTTTTTCCACAGATTCAAATGCGGTTCCACGTTTATGAAAGTGTAGCGTAATCGTGTATTCTAGTGAACGAGCCGTTCGCCGCGAGATTACTGAAGACTGCCCGAATCGGCTCAGACGCTCGTTCCGCGTAGTTTCCGCGCAGGACCCGGTTTTCGCCGGCCACTTCAGATCCGCGAGGAATACATGGACAAGAAGCGACAGAAAGACCTCGAAGACGTCATGCGGACGGAATCACGGCGCGGGCGTCGCCCGATTGATCTTGAAACCAGAAAAAAAGACACGGAGAAACTGGAAAGCATGCGCACGTATTTGGCGATCGCCACCGAGGAAGAGTTCGTAAAAGCTATGCGTGGCGTCGGGCTGAGCGAAGGGTCGCCGGAGTTTTTGCTTGCTCTGCGGATTTGGCGCGAATATCGACCCTAGCGGCGGCCTGATGGAGCGCACTCCACTTCGCATCGCGCTCGGACGGAGGTAGTTTCGCGAGGTGGCCGTCAATCAGGTCAACTAGTTGCTGTGCAGCTTTGTCCAATCGCTTGGATTGTTTCATGCCGCTTTAAGTTTACCTCAGCTGCGGCGCGCCGAGTTTCGGTAATCGCGGCATCGTTAGATCTGGCGTACAGACGATGCTAGCAAGTCGATAATGAAGTTGAGCCTTACCATGACCACCTCAGAGGTTGAGTCGCTCTTCGCCCGCAGCGTAGTCGGTGACTACGAGTCCGAAGATGCCTGGGATGCGGTCCGCACCTTAATCTTGAATGGCAGTCGCGAGATCTTCGAACGGGCTGCCGCATGGTGTACGTCTGACGATCCGCTCAAGCGAGCGCGAGCGGCCAGCATCCTCTGCCAGCTTCGGCGCGGGACCATACCGAACCACGAATTTCTCTTCCGCGATGAGTCCTACCTGCTGCTCACGAATATGCTCGCAAAGGAGCAGGACCCGACGGCTATTTGCTCCATCCTCTCTGCGTTCGGCCACTTGGACAACGTACTGGCTGTGCCGTTAATCCTGCGCTATCGGGATTCTCCGCTTCCCCGCGTCCGTTACGCGGCGTGCTTTGCGCTCGGCTGCTTTCCTAACGACATTCGATCCATTGAAAGCTTGCTGAAATTCACGTCGGATCCGAACCCAGAAATTCGCGATTGGGCGGTCTTCGGGCTCGGAGTGATGGGCGAGGCCGACTCACCTGAGATTCGCGAGACGCTTCTTCGATGTTTGAATGACGAAGACGAAGATGTTCGGGAAGAAGCCGCGGTTGGGCTGGGAAAACGCCAGGACCGGCGGCTCATCCCTGCGCTTCTCACCATGCTCCAGGACGCCGACATCAAAGTTCGCCCGGCAGAAGCCGCGTCCGCGCTGTTAGGGATGGACAGAGATCCCCCCGACTGGACTGCGGCAGATTACCGCGCCGCAATCTTGAAAATCGGGGAATGAGTATCCTGTCACCTAATTTAATTTGGCGCGCACCTTGTCGCTCAACGCTTTCCCATCCACTCGCTTCCCGGCCAGCTTGGCCTGCGTCGCCTTCATCACCACGCCCATCTGCTTCGCCGACGTCACGCCTGTCTCAGCCAGCGCAGCCGCGATTGCGGCGTCAATCTCAGCATCCGATGGCGCTGCCGGCATATAGCTCTCCACCAGCTTCAACTCGGCTTCTTCCTTATCGGCCAACTCTGGCCGTGCACCCTTGCGGAACATATCGGCAGCCTCGCGGCGCTGTTTGATGATGGTGCTCAGAATCTGCAGCTCGCTCGCTTCATCTAGCGGCTTCATGGAATCCACTTCGTGCTTCTTGAGCGCGGTCTTGATCAGGCGAATGGCATTCAGCCGCGCCTCATCCTTGGCCCTCATGGCGGCCACCATGTCGCTTTGAATCCGGTCTAGTAAAGCCATCTTGTTTGGTATCCTTGTGTAATCCCTCTCATGTATATCAAGAAACAACGCTTACTGACACCTGGCCCCACGCCGTTGCTGCCCCAGGCGCTGCACGCGATGATGGGATCGGACATTCATCACCGCACGGAAGACTTCCGCAAAGTCTACCGGGCAGTCTTGGCGGATCTCAAGGAAGTCATGGGCACTTCGAACGACGTACTGGCGCTGGTATCCTCCGGCACCGGCGCGATGGAAGCTTCGGTGGCAAACTGTTTTTCCCCTGGCGATCGCGTGATCGTTTGCACGGCCGGGAAATTTGGCGAGCGCTGGGCCGAGATCGCAAAAGCATTCGGTCTCAACGCCACTGTGCTGGAAGAACCCTACGGTAGCGCCGTCAGTGCACAGCGAGTCATCGACGCGCTGAAAGCCGAGCCCAACACCCGCGGCGTCTTCGTCCAGGCTTCGGAAAGCTCCACTGGCGCGGCGCACGACGTAAAGGCCATGGGCGAAGCCATCAAGAAAACTGAAGCGATCTTCGTCGTCGACGCCATCACCGGTCTCGGCACCATGCCGTTGGATATCGATGGCTGGGGACTCGACATCGTAATCGGCGGATCGCAAAAAGCGTTCATGATCCCGCCTGGGATGGCGTTCTTATCGGTCAGTCCCAAGGCCTGGGCCTTCGCCGAAACAGCCAAGCTGCCGCGCTACTACTTCAATCTCAAAAAGGAAAAGAAGAATGCGGCCAACGGCGAATCCAGTTGGACGCCCGCCGTTTCTGTCGTGCTCGCGCTGGCCGAAGCGTTGAAGTACGTCAAATCCATCGGCATGGATAAGCTGGTGGCCAACGCGCAAATGTTGGCCCAGGCCACGCGCGCCGCAGCCATCGCGCTTGGACTTGAATTGTTCGCCCCGCACTCTCCAGGCGCGGCCGTAACCGCCATCCGATCGCCGCAGGGCATGGATTCCGGCGTAATCGTCAAGGATTTCCGCAAGCGCTTCGGCTCCGTCATCGCCAACGGACAGGGATCCATGCAAGGACAGCTTTTCCGCGTTGCCCACCTGGGCTATTTCGACTTTCCGGATCTGTTCGCCGTGATCGCGGAACTGGAAATCATCTTGGCCGCCAACGGTTTTCCGGTGAAATTCGGAACCGGCGTGGCGGCAGTTCAAAACGCTTATTCCGAAGTCGCCTTGGCAAAAGAAACGGCCACGGCCTAGACACCCGTCATGCGAATTCTCATTGCGGAACCGCTGGATAGCGCGGCTGTGAAACTTCTGCAACAGCAGCCAGGCTGGGAGGTTGTGGTTTCCTCTCCCAAGGAGTATGCGCAGCATCTGGCGGAAGCTGACGCATTGATTGTTAGAAGTTCTGTGATGGTAACCGCGCAGGTGTTGGCGGCCGCGCCGAAACTGCGCGTGATCGGGCGCGCCGGCGTGGGCGTCGACAACATCGATCTCCCCGCCGCCACCGCCGCGGGCGTCCTGGTGATGAACACGCCCGGCGGCAACGCCGTCTCGGTGGCGGAGCACACCATCGCGCTCATGCTTTCGCTCGCCCGCTCCATTCCGCGGGCCAGCGCCTCCACCAAATCAGGCAAGTGGGAAAAGCGCAAGTTCATGGGCACCGAGCTGCGCGGCAAAACGCTCGGCATCGTCGGTCTCGGCAGCATCGGTCGCGAAGTGGTGAAACGCGCCGCCGCTTTTGAAATGCGGATCATCGCCTCTGATCCTTACGTGCACTCGCAAACCGCCAAAGACGTCGGCGTGGAACTGGTTTCGCTCCCAGCTTTGTACTCGCAAAGCGATTACATTACGCTGCACACCGCCCTCACTCCCGAATCGAACCGGATGCTCGCCACCGACGCTTTCTCGAAAATGAAGAAGGGCGTTCGGATCATAAACTGCGCGCGCGGCGAGTTGATCGACGAACAGGCGCTTCAGGAGGCCATGGCCTCGGGCAAAGTGGGCGGCGCGGCATTGGATGTTTTCGAGACCGAACCGCCTGACCCGGCGGACCCGATTCTCGCCATGGATAACTTCATCGGCACGCCGCACATCGGCGGAGCCACTGAAGAAGCGCAGGCCATTGTGGGAGTGCGAATCGCCGAGCAGATCGTCGAGTATTTGCAGGGTGGCGTCGCGCTGAACGCCGTCAACATGCCCGCGCTGACTCCCGAACAGTACCGGACGCTCGGTCCCTATAGCAAGTTGGCGGAACGGTTGGGCATCTTTGCCTCCAACATATCCACGGGAAATCCGAAAACCGTCCGGATGCTCTATTTCGGCAAGATCGCGGAACTGAATACCCATCTGGTTCGCAACTCCGGCTTAGCTGGGGTGCTGCAGCGCTCGCTCGCGGATAAAGCGAACTCCATCAATGCCATGCAAATCGCCGGCGATCGCGGCTTGACGGTCGCGGAACGGCATGACAAGCGGACCGCGCACATCGATTCGGTTCGCCTGGAACTCGAAACCGACACCGGGATCACCTCCGTCGAGGGCGCCGTGGTGATGGATCAGCCGCGTCTCATCCAAGTGGACGGCATCTATTGCGAAGCCCCGCTCGATGGCAACTTGGTCTTCTTGAAGAACGAAGACGTGCCGGGCGTGATTGGCTTCCTGGGCGGCGCGCTGGGGAAGAACGGGATTAACATTGCTACCTTTTCCCTCGGTCGCCGGACCGCCGGCGCCGACGCAGTCTCGGTCATCCAGACCGATCAGCCAGTTCCCGAAGAAGTCCTGGCCGAACTTCTAAAGAACCCCGCAGTGAAGCTAGCCCGGTCCGTCAAGTTCAACCACTAGTCTTGCCTTGGTGGGGCGGACCCCTGGTCCGCAGCCGACGCCCCGTCGGCTCGCCTTTGACAGGCGTTCGAATCGACGCGCCCATTTTGGAAATTTAAAGTAAAATACCAACCAGGATCTGGCGCCCGGAGGCACCCAAGTGCGTATTTCTCTTTTTCTCGCCGCTCTTTCTTCGCTGGCCGGGATTTCTGCCGCCCAGCCGTCTTTACCCGGTTGCGAACCCCGTCCTGAGGTCCGGCAAGTATTCCAGTCACAACTCAAATCGCTGGATCTGGACAAGCTGAAATATGCCGACCAGGTTGCTCGCCAATACGAGGTTCTAGACGGCTTGATCGCGAAATTCCCGCGCGAGGTGGAGCCCTACCGCCGGCTAATCAGTTTCGTACACTACGAAACCGACGATTACCCAGCACTCCAGGCGCGCTACCGCGAGCAGGCCAAGCAACATCCCGACGACCCCGTGGCGCTGTACCTGGCCGGCGCGGTTCTGTTCCACACCGACACGCCCGAGAGCATCCGGCTGCTGACTGCGGCCAATGCCGCGGCGCCAAATTTCGCATGGCCCAACCTCCAGCTCGCCGAGATTCATGCCAGCGGCAAACAGGTGGATAAGAAAAAGGCGGGCGAATACCTTGCGGCATTCTTCTCGGCTTGCCCTGCTTCCGCCGATCGCACAGCACACTGGCTGCTCGCCCTGGTGGGAGACAACCAGCAACTGCAAGCAAGCGTCGCCCGCGATCTCCGGAAACGGCTAACCGCCGAAACGGACCTCGAAGCACTGAAACAATACGAGAACCTCTGGGGACTCGAGTTCCGGGTACGTCCTCCCCAGGAACATCCCGCTTTGCGTCAACAGGTGTCCGAAGATTTGAAGCGGCTGGAGGCGCTCAACTCGAAACCCGACGGAAGTTGGATGGCGTTTTTAAGGAACGGGTACAAGCAGAGCGACGCTTCCGAAGCCGTGCGCAACGCTTTGGACGACCGTATCGTGAAGGAGTTTCCGTCTTCCGAGATTGCCTATACCATTACGTACCAACGTTGGGAGAAAACGCATCCGGAACCGGAAGACCAAAGAGATCTGAAAGCGTGGACGGCCTACAACCAGGCTGACAAAGAAGCGTTGCAAGGCTGGATCCATCAATTCACCGATGTGCCGGTTCTATCGCGGCAAACTTGGTTCTACGCCGTTTTTTACGACGATTCGATTCCGGAAAAAGAAGGGATCGCGGTGGCCGAGAATTACCTGAAAGCTTCACTCGACTACGAGCGGCCTTCTTCCGATGTCTACACCAATGCGGCGGAGTATCTTCTGTTGCACAAGTGGGAGCCCAAGCGCGCATTGGAGCTGTTGCGCAAAGCCCAGCCGCTGCTCGCAAAGGAAATGGAACAAGAATCGCGCGAAGATAACCGCGCCCCAGACAAGCAGGAGCAGGCCGACAAGTACGCGGTATACCAACGGCAGAACCTGGCCGGATTGACGCTGCGCGCGGCACGGCTGGCAGGCAAGCCGACGGAAGCCCAGGCGCTGCGGGCTTGGATCGAGGGGCCAAAGCCCAACGCCCCCACCCGCGAATCCGACTATTGGCTCAATCGCGCGCGTCTGGCTGTGCTCGAAAACCGCAAGGCGGACGGATTGACTTATTATCAACTGGCGATGCAGACGCGCGTGACCCCGGCTGCGCCCTGGCGCGGTAAACTCCACGATGATCTCACGGACGAGGCGCGTGCCCTTTGGAAAGACATGGGTGGCACCGAAGTAGCCTGGACCGTCTGGAGCAAACCACCCGTCGCCAAAGCGCCGGAACTCGCCGAAGGCCGTTGGGAAAAAGCGAAAAAGCAGATCCCGGCGTTTGAACTCGCGGACCTTTCCGGCAAAACCTGGAAGCTGAAGACGCTCGAAGGGAAGACCCTTCTGATCAACTTGTGGGCCACCTGGTGCGGACCCTGCAACGCGGAACTCCCGCATTTCCAAAAGCTATACGAAAAGGTGAAGGACCGGCCCGACTTTCAGATCCTGACTTTCAATATCGACGAGGATCTTGGCCTGGTGGAACCCTTCATGAAGGAGAAAGGCTACACGTTCCCGGTGCTGCCCGCATATGGCCTGGTGGTGAACCTTCTGGATGGCTTTGCAATTCCCCAAAACTGGGTAGTGGATCCAGCCGGCGTGTGGCGCTGGACCCAGCACGGATTCGGAGCCGAGGCAAACTGGATCGACGATATGATCCAGCGCCTGGAATCCATGAAGAAGAGCGAGGGCGGTCTTTAGGAAGCGTTACCGAACCGCGACCGCGAGGGAGCGCTACCACGAGCGGCGCGCTTATTGCGTCACGCCTCCTCGCGGTCGCGGTTCGGTTGTATACTTCAACGCCGCGTTTGGTTCCGGCTATGCCGGGTTAGGAAGCCTGTACAATTGACTCAAGGTCCTCGATACCCCGTCGTTCAAGGGAAAAAGAACCGGCATCATGGCTGATATCGAAATCACGCAAATCGAAGCTGACGCCCTGATAGCCATGGAAAAACATCGGGTTGACGACACGGAATGGCTGTTTTCCGCTCCAGGTGGAAGGCTTGCGATCCCCCTGATGTCAGCGGACAAACGCGAAAACTTCTTCCTCGATATTAGTCGAGGTCAGATAATGCTTACCAAGGCTACGTATCAGAACCGAGCCCGCCAAGCGATTATTCTCATGCGGCTTGATCTGGGTGGGCCACCTCACCGGAACCCAGATGGAGCTGAAATTCCTTGCCCTCACATTCATACCTACCGTGAGGGTTACGGCGATAAGTGGGCCACACCCGCCCCTGAAGATAAGTACAAGGATATTTTGGATCTCTTTTCCACGTTCGAGGCATTTATGACCCACTGCAATGTCACTGTGCGGCCAAACGTCCAAAAGGGTCTCTTCTCATGACGATGTTGGAGGAAATCGACAAACTCCTCAACGACTACCGAGCATGGTTGAGGGACAAAACAACATTACGAGAGATTGACGGATCATGGGTTGAGATCACAACGCCTTATCTTGACCGACATAATGACGCCCTCCAAATCTATGCGCGCCAAGAGAACGGTGGTTTCGTACTCACGGACGACAGTTATACGATACGCGATTTAGAAATCTCGGGCTGCAATCCGAATACTCCGAAACGGCGTGACCTTCTCATGATGACTCTCAACGGCTTTGGAGTTAAGCTAAACGAGGAGTCCCTCGAAGTTCACGCTACCAGGGAAAACTTCCCCCTTCGTAAGCACAGCCTCGTTCAAGCGATACTTGCTGTGAATGACCTGTTCTACCTGGCAAAGCCGTTGGTAGCGAGCCTGTTCTACGAAGACGTCGTCGCTTGGTTGGACGCCAACGATATTCGCTACACTCCCAAAGTGAAGTTCCCCGGAACCAGTGGCTACGATCACTTGTTCGATTTTGTCGTCCCGAAGTCTCGCAAGCAACCCGAGCGCATCCTCCAAGCGATTAATGACCCTAAGCGTGACACTGCTCAAGCGTTCATTCTTGCTTGGCTTGATACTCGCCAGGTTCGCCCTCCAGAATCAAAGGCATACGTTATCCTAAACGATAATGATCAAAAGATTTCCAGCGCTGTGTTAGAGGCTTTTCGTAGCTATCAAATCCGACCCGTACCATTCGGCGACCGTGCTGAAGTCGTGACGGAGCTTGCCGCCTAGCGGAGATTTACCGGTCGCACTGCCCAAGACGAGCACCTCAAATCCACCGTCGGCTTGACGCACCGTGCTACGCTTCGAAAGGAACCGACCCTCAACCCGTTGGTCCGCCCCAGGCCGGTCAAAAGATTAAAAAGTGAAGGAGCGAACCCAATCCCGCCCCTGACACCTCGCCCCCAGGTCTTTTTCAAAACGAACCCAATCGCTCGGGTTCCCAGCCGTAAAAATGCGGTGTCACCACCCCAGTACTACTCATTCTCCTTCGTAAACATCGGGTTACGAAAAACTTTCTGTTTACCAACCACCGGAGCGTGTGATAACATAGGTTAGCTTCACGGATCGCATCCGAGAAGTGTCTTGCCAAATCCCCAAAAACGGAGTATCGACGCGCCAGAATGAGCTTCACTGTTTTCCTCGGAAATTTGCCCGTCTGGGTTACCAAGGACGATATCAAGTCCTGGCTCAACGCAGAAAACCTTGTATACGACGACGTCAAAGTAATTCGCAACCCAGAGACGCAAGAATCTAAGGGATTCGCCTTCATCGATACGCCCAATGCCGAAGAGATGAACTCGATCATCCGCCGATTCGACCGCGCACCACTCGAGGACCGGCTGTTACGGGCAAACCAGGCCCAGCCGCCCAAATCGAAAGGTCCGGGAGTGGGTCCCAGCGGTCCAGTGAGTAGAAGCGCCGCAGGGCCAGGGGCAGGACCCGGAGTAGGTCCCAGGCGGGAGCGTGGCGGCCGAAAGCATAAGCGTCCCGGCAACCAGAATGGTCCGCAGGGTCCGTCCAGCGCATTCGCTGAAGAACTAGCCAAGGCTCTCTAAACCCTCACCCTCCGCCCGGCTGCTCCAGCCGAGCGCTATTTTTTTTCTAATTCAGTAACGTCCCTCCGTTCGGTGCTATACTCAATGGCACACATTTGTAACCTAATTTCATCTGGCGGCGTTATATCAGACTAATCCGCTCGGTGGGGGATGGTGCTAGTGAATAGCGTCCTGTTCATCCGCGTCCTCTTTATCCTGCTGCTCGCAGGGTGCGCGTGGTACTTGCGCCCATTCGATCTTCCGGAATATTTTGCAGCAGCCGCCGGTCTGGCCTTCGGGTTAATCATTGTCTTCTTCGAAATCCAGGTTCGGAAAACCACTCTCAAGCGTCTGATTGGCGCCGCCTTCGGATCGCTGCTCGGAATCATTGGAGCTTATCTCATCTCTCTGATTCTGGTTCGAGCTATTCCGGGTAACTCCTCCACCGTTGCGTTTTTGCAACTTTTGTTGCTGCTGTGGATGGGTTACGTCGGCTTGGCCGTGGGCGCCAGCAAGGGCGAGATGCTCAACCTGGGCGCGTTGGGCGGTTTGTTTGGTGGGGAGCAAACCTCCAGCCAGTCCTTCAAAATCCTGGATACCAGCGTCATTATCGACGGCCGCATCGCGGACATTGTAGAGACCGGATTTCTGGACGGCACGCTGGTAATTCCGCAATTCGTCTTGCGTGAGCTGCAACTGGTCGCGGATTCGGCCGATTCCCTCAAACGCAATCGCGGCCGGCGCGGTCTCGATGTTCTGCAGCGCGTGCAGAAAATGACCCAGCTCAATATCCAGATCTTGGAAGACGATTTTCCCAACGTTCACGAAGTGGACATGAAGCTGATCGAGCTGGCCAAAGTGTATAACTGCAAAATCGTCACCAACGATTTCAACCTGAACAAGGTCGCGCAACTGCATGGCGTGGAAGTTTTGAATATCAACGAGCTTGCCAATGCGCTCAAGCCAGTAGTATTGCCGGGCGAGATCATGCGCGTGTTCATTCTGAAGGAAGGCAAAGAGTACAACCAGGGTGTGGCCTATCTGGACGACGGAACCATGGTAGTGGTGGATAACGCCAAGAAAATGATCTCCCGCACCATCGACATCGCCGTCACCAGCGTGCTTCAAACCACCGCCGGTAAAATGATTTTCGGAAGGTTTGACGAGCGCGTGCATAGCGTCCATGACAAAGGCCATAACGAGCGCCACAGCAGCGGCCAGCGCGACGGCGGGCCGGGAACGCACACGGAAGCTCGTGGTTCCGGCGTCGGAGCCGGTTAAAATAGGGCTTACATGAACGTTTCTGTAATCCTCCCGGCGGCTGGCCTGGGAACCCGAATGGGACGCAGTGTCCCGGAGAAGGCCGGTACCAGCCGCAAGCAGTTTATGTTGTTGCATGGGTCTCCCATCCTTCTGCATACCATCCGGAAGTTTGCGTCCTCTCCCGCGGTGAAAGAAATAGTGGTGGCGTTGCGCGCCGAAGATCTGGACTGGGTGAAAGACCTGCTGGCGAAAGAAAACTTCGGCAAGCCGGTGCGCTTGGTAGAGGGCGGTGACAGTCGGCAAGACTCCGTGGAACATGCCTTGGCGACGCTTCCGGAAAATACGGACCTGGTGGCCGTTCACGACGCCGTGCGCCCCTTTATTGAACTATCCACTCTCGCGGCCGTCTTCGCCGAAGCTGCCGAGTGCGGCGGCGCCATCGTTGGCATCGTGCCGGTGGATACGGTCAAACAGGTCCACAAGAACAAAATCCGGCAGACCATTCCGCGCGAGCGCCTGGTGCTGGCCCAAACCCCCCAGGTTTTTCGCTTCGATTTGCTGAAGCAGGCATTCCAAAAAGCGCGTGAGGATGGGTTTGCCGGCACCGATGAATCCAGCTTGGTGGAGCGGCTCGATCAGGTGGAAGTCAGCGTGGTTCCGGGTAGCGATCGCAATATCAAGATCACTAAGCTTTCCGACATGGATCTCGCGAAGCTATTTCTGGCCGAGGAAATGACCCCTCGGGAATCGTCTTGAACGACCTGCGAATTGGCCAGGGATGGGATGTTCATCGCATCGTGGCCGGCCGGCCACTGATTTTAGGCGGCGTAACCATTCCTTCCGAGTTCGGTTTGGAAGGGCACTCAGACGCCGACGTGCTGGCCCACGCCATCACGGACGCGCTTTTAGGAGCGGCCGCGCTCGGGGACATCGGTATGCATTTTCCAGATACGGATCCACGCTGGAAGGATGCCGATAGCCTCAAATTCCTGCGCCACGCACAAAGTCTTGTTGCCGAAAAGGGCTACGCGATCGTCAACGTGGATTCCACCGTGATCCTTGAGCGTCCCAAGCTGAAAGATTTCCGATCCGCGATTCGGGCCAAGCTGGCCGAGACCCTGCAGCTGGAAGCCGGCCTGGTTTCCGTGAAGTTCAAAACCGCCGAAGCCGTGGGTCCGGTGGGGCAAGGCCTTTCCGCCGAGGCGCAAGCTATAGTGATGCTATGCCGACCGCGTTGATCACTGGCGCTTCGGGCGGGATTGGGCTGGAACTAGCGCGGGTCTTTGCCGAGCAGGGTTATGCGTTGGTCCTGGTGGCGCGCAACCGCCAGCGCCTGGACGAGATCGCCGTCGATCTCAAACCCACGCCCGTTCAGGTGTACGCCAAGGACCTGACCTTGGTGGGAGCTTCCGAAGGCGTTTTTCGCGAGGTCCCCAAGGTGGACGTGCTGGTGAACAACGCGGGTTATGGCGTCTACGGTCCGTTCTCTACAACGCCTTTGGATGCCGAGCTCGGAATGCTGCAGCTCAATATGACGGCGCTGGTGGTGCTTACAAAATTGTATCTGCCGGGCATGCTGGCAGCGAGAAACGGCAAGATCCTGAATGTAGCGTCCACCGCCGCATTCCAGCCGGGCCCGCTGATGGCGCTCTATTACGCTTCAAAAGCTTTCGTGCTTTCGTTCTCCGAAGCCATCGCGAATGAATTGCAAGGAACCGGCGTATCGGTGACGGCGCTCTGTCCCGGTCCCACCGCCACGGGATTCTTTGCCCGCACGGGTCTCGAAAAATCCAGGCTGTTTCAACGGATGAAAGTAATGGACGCCCGAACTGTTGCCGAGGCGGGCTATCGAGGGTTGATGGCGGGAAAACCAGTGGTGATTCCAGGCCTGATGAACAAGCTTCTAGCGCAATCCGTGCGATTCAGTCCTCGCGCCCTAGTGACCAAGATCGCGCGCAAGATGCAGGAAGAAACCTAGACGCGGCCCAGCCTTTACCGAGCCGCGACCGTAAGGGAGTCGGTGGGTTAGCTGGTCGGCCCGTGCTCATTCGCATGATGCTTCGCGGCTTCCGAAGCATGATGGCCTGCGTGCAATCCGTGGCCATGGGCTACCTGGGCATGATGCGCTCCCTTGTGGTGGTCCCCCGCCTGATGATGCTCGGCGGCGGCGCGATGGTGCTTGGCCGCGTGTTCATGGTGCTCCGCGGCTTTGTGATGATGATCGACGTGATGTTCGGACATGGAATCCTTTCTTCGAAAAGAATAGTCCTCGCGAGTGAATTGCTTATCACAAAAGCATGAACGATGGGTGACGGCGGCCCCTGGTGCGGCTTGGTATGATACTAGCTTCTTAAGAACCCCATGGACACTGAAACAATGAGCTTGCTCCAAACCGTCTGCGCCGCCGGTGGAGCACGCGCTGGATTCAATGGCGACGCCAATGATCGGCTCGAGCAGTTAGTGAAAGAAGGGTTGCTCGACGTCGCACTACCTCTCAACGCGCACCGCAGTTTTTATCGGCCCACCAAGAAAGGCGCCACCATGGTTCAGACTATGCAACTGGCAAAGGCCGCCGGATTCGGAAACGTAGGCTAACCTATTTCAGAACTTCTTCAATGAAAGACAGGGCCCTGTCGTCCTTGCTCTGCCCAAGCCAGAACATGGCCTGCTTGCGGACTTCCGGATTCTTATTGGTCCGTACCACTTGAATCAGCAGCGGAACCCCTTCTCCTCCGGGCATTTGGGTCAAGGCGAATACAGCCTTCTTTTTCACTTCGGTTTCCGGATCGTTGGCGATTGCGTCGTTAATCGCCGATTCGGCTACCTTTTGTCCGGCGCGCTGCGCCAGCCAGAACAACGCTTGGCCTCGGACGTGCGGACTCTTGTCGGTATGCGCGACGCTCGCGATCACATCCAGTCCCCGTGGATCCTTGTTCTGCGTTAGTGCGAACACGGCGTGCTCGCGGATCTTATCGCTGGGATCTTCCCGCACCAGGCGGCTGACAATCTCAAAACCCCGCTGTCCGCGTGAGTTTCCCAGCCAGAAAATTGCCTGGCGGCGAACCTGTTCCGGCTGGCTGGTCTTCACCAGTTCTTCCAGCGCTTGGTCGGCGCTTGGGTCCGCATGCATCGCGAGAGCAGCCGTGGCGCCATCCGATTTGCGCATATCCTCATGCGTACCGGCGGTGGTGTCCTTCGCCATCGCGAGCAGCCATCGGATACTTTCGGCCGGCGCAACACCGGTCATCCAAAGGAAGGGCAGTCCGCCGGCGTCCAGAGTGCAGTCCGGCGTGAAGGTGCGGATCTTGCCGATCTGGCGGTTCTCCACGCGGAACAGCACCACCAACTCCTTCGGCCCTTCCAACTTCACCGTCTCATTGGTATTGGACACGAAGACCTGGTCATGATCGCGCGGCTCGAGCGAGCAGCCGCACTTCACGTTGTTATTCCAGCAGCACATCTGATGGTCGCCCGGGACGATGGGAACCGAATAGCCGATCCAAGCGGGCGCGGCCTGCGCGGCCAGGATTCCACGAAAGGTGGATTCCAGTCCGCCGGATACCGCCCGTGTTTCCAACCGGGTATTCTCCACACGCGGTTGCTGCGCGAAAGCCGCGGCGCAGCCGAGAGCGACCAGGCAGGCGACGGTCTTCATTTGCTCAGGATCTCCATCATGTAGTCGGTGGCTTCCTTCGAATGCATCACCGCGAGCTGGTTGACCACGAACTTCTTCAAGTTCATGTCGGTCTCTTTGCGCGCGATCTCCACCATCGCGGACGCATTGCCTTGCACAAACAGTGCGTTGATGATGGCCTTCTTGTTTTCCAGATCCGTTTCCTGCGGGTACATGCCGGCCAGCGATTGCCCGGTCTTGCTGCGGCCCATTACGCCGAGCTGGTTGATGGCGTAATGACGGAGGCTCGGGTCCTTTTCGTTCTTCGCCAGGTCGAAAAGCTTATCCGAATTCCCCGACACGAACAGCCCGTTGATAATCGCGCGTTTTACTTCCACTGACGATTCGTTGGCATAGAGCTGCGCTAAATCGGCCGATCCGCCCGCGTTTCCGAGTAGCTGGATGGCTTGCACCTTCAACTGCGGATTCGTTTCCGATTTCGCCGCCGTCAAAAGATTATCGCGGCTGCCTGACACCATGAAGCTATTCAAGATGGCACGTTTGATCTGCGCATCGCTGCTGCTTTTGTAGACGTCCACTAGAATCTGAAGATTGTCATGGCCGCCGTAGACTCCCAAATACTCAATGGCCTTCGTTTGCAGATCCGGATTCGTTCCGCCCTTGGCAATGGACGCCAGCACTTCGCGCGATTTTTGTCCGTGGCTCTGCGCCAGCACGAACAGCGCGCGTTCCTTCAGCTTGGGCGAGTTGTTGCTGCGCAGAATCTTTTCGAGCATCGGAACGCTGCGCTCGGGGTCGCTCTCGGAGAGCGCCTGCAGCGCCATCAACTTTAGATCCTCGTCGGCAGTGGATTCGGGCGAAATGGGCTGGCCGCTCTTCTGGCGAATCTCAGCTTCCAGCGCCTTGGCGTCGTCCAGCCAGCGGCTCTTGGGATAGGCTTTCTGTAGTTCGGTCAGGCTGGCCAGCGCTTCGTCGCGCTTTCCCATTCTGTTTAGAGCGTAGGCGCGCCAGTAATAAGATCCGTCCGCGCGGCTGCCCTTGTTCTCAATCACCCGACTGAAAGCCTCGACGGCCTTGTCGTAAGACTTGCGATCCAGGTAGGATTTGCCGCGCCGGTATTCATTTTCGTCGTGTTCCACGGAACGGCGCTCCTCTTCCCGCGCCCGCTGCGCTTCCTCCCGCCCGCGCTGAGCCTCTTCGCGCGCTCGCTGTGCTTCTTCACGCGCCCGCTGGGCGTCCTCTTGCGCACGCCGTTGTTCGTCATCCTGCGCGTCGCCCGGATCGCCCAGCGCTGCTACTTCCGCGAGAGCTGGCGGAGGCATCGGTGCCATCAGATCCATCGAGGGCATTGCAGGCATGGGCGGCATTGGAGCTAGGGCAGGCAGGGATTCCCACGCATCTATCACAGCCATTGGCGGCATCGGAGGAATCGGAGCCATCGCGGGCGCCGGCCAATCCGCCGGCTCGGGCGGCATTGCTGGTTCAGGCATTGCTAGTTCATAGGACCACGCACGTGGCGCGACATCTGGAGACACCACGCGCGGAGCCGGCCACGGCCGCGCGGCTACCGGCGGTGCGGGCGGAGGCGGAGGTGGCGCCACATCCTGAGAAAGTGCCAGCATGCACGGCACGGCCAACATCCCTGTCATCACGAAAAATCTATGCATTTGAGTCATCTTGGTTCTTCCTTACAGCTTTTTGTCGTTCTTATTTGCGGGTGCCGCTTGCGGCTCCCGGGCTTTGGTTCCCAACACTCGCACTTTGAACAGCAGACCGCGGCTTTCAATTTGCTGCCGCAGATCGTCCAGTTGACCGCTCGAAACTTCGGTGGGGCTGTGGGCGATCTCGAGCAGTACGCGCTCCAGATCGTCCAGTACATTCGCCACCGCGGTATCGCCCGTGCTGCGCGCGGTCTGCCGGTACAGGCGATTGTCATCCAACAACTCCGACGCCATCTGCCGCTCGTCGGTAATATCCAGCTTGCCTTTGTGATCCGAGGCATTGGTTAATTCCGCCAGCACCATTTGCGACCGTTCCAAGTGATCGCCCACCGCTACCATCAAAATGCGCTCGCGGATCTGCTGGTTCTTTGCGACTTCCTGCGCCGCGGGCTTGTGCGTGAATCGTCCGGCCAGGAAAGCCGTGATCAGCAGCGCGGCCATGGCCGGGGCCCAGATCATCCACTGCGACAATCGGCTGCGTTTCCGTTTGCCGATCCGCTTCTCGATGCGCTGCCACACGGCCTTGCCATATTCGGCGCCGCGTTCCGGCACGGGCGCGGAATCCACGGTGTTCAAGACAAGTTGCAATGCGCGGAACTCCGTCCGGCAGGCTTCGCATTCCACCAGATGCTGGTCAATGGCGCCCGCTTCCGTGGACTCGCCGTAATAAAGAAGTACGAGTTGTTCTTCACTTACATGATTTCATCCGTGATTCATCTTGCATGTCCTACAATTGGTTCCAAATTCTTCCGCAGCTTTTGCACCGCTCGAAAGATGCTGTGCTTGGTGGCGTTCGCTCCGGTGCCGAGCGACGCGCCGATCTCTTCAATAGACAAACCTTCAAAGTGGCGCAGGACGAAAGCGGTGCGTTCCTGCGCGCTCAATTCGTTCAATGCCTCATTCACGCGATCGCGCACCTGGGTGCCGTACGCCATCCGCTCCGGCCCTGGCGTGTCCATGGGAATGGTTTGTAGAATATCCCGTTCTTCATCGGAGCCGCGTTCGCGTTTGTCTTCGTGTCGTTTTCGCATACGAATCAAATCCAGAGAATAATTCGAGGCAATGCGGAACAGCCAGGTCGAGAAACTGGATCGGGCCTCGTATCGATCCAGCTGTTTGAAAGCCCGCAAAAAAGTTTCCTGCACCACATCCTCGGCGTCCTGTTCATTTCCAGTCATACGAAAAGCCAGTCGAAAAATAGAACGGCTGTGCTGCTCCACGAGCAGCCGAAAGGCGTCGCTGTCTCCGGCCCGCGCCCGTTCGACCGCGCTGCCTGCTTCCACTTCCATCCAGCCTTTAGACTACTTATTTTCGTAACGGTTAGGGAGCGCTACCATAGACTTACACGGCCCCTGGAATGACCGGTTTACGATTCGAGTGCCAGCCCGGATGTACCAATTGTTGCCGCCAGAAGGGCTTTGTTTACATCACCGAGGCCGATTTGGCGCGGATGGCTAAGTTCGTGGATATGCCTGCGGCCGACTTCGAGCGGCGTTATGTGTATCGCACGCGGCACTTGCTTCGGCTGCGCATGCCGCGCCAGGGCCAATGCCATTTCCTGCGCGAGGAGGGGTGCTCCATTCATCCCGCGAAACCCACGCAGTGCCGCATTTTTCCATTCTGGCCGGAGCTGGTGGAGTCCAAGCGCGAGTGGAAGAAGACTGCTGCGTACTGTCCGGGAATCGGGAAAGGCGAGCTGATCCAGATTGAAAGCGCGCGCGGTCAGGCGGCGGAGATGCGGGCGGCGTATCCGGGGATGTATTCGTAATAAGCCGTGAAAACAATGAGTTCTGCCAACTTCTAACGTTTACCATGGTAGATCGTCTACCATGAATTAAGACCATGCGGGATGACGATCTGGATCGGGAACTTCGCGCGCATCTCGACCTTGAAGCTGAAGAGCTACGAGCCGCTGGATCTTCGCCGCAGGAGGCACTGCATGCCGCGCGGCGAACGCTGGGAAACACCACCCTACTGAAGGAGACAATTCGCGAAATGGCGTCATGGACATCGTTCGAGCGTTTATTCCAAGACCTGCGCTATGGAGTGCGATTGTTGCGCCGGACTCCCGGCTTCAGTGCAGTCGCGATTTTGACGCTGGGGCTCGGCATCGGCGCGAACACGGCAATCTTCAGCGTGGTCAACGCGGTTCTGCTGCGGCCTCTGCCCTTTGCCGATTCCAGCCGGTTGATGCGCATAGCACCGACGGTCGGTTCTATCACGAACTATCCCGATTTCCAAGATTGGAAAGCTCGGAGCCGCAGCTTCGAGCAAATGGAGGCGTATGTTCCGCGCGCATTCAGCATCACCGGCGGCGATCGCCCCGTGCATGTCCGCGGTCTGCGGACTTCGGGTGGACTGCTGCAGCTCCTCCAAGTGAATCCCATTCACGGGCGCACTTTCGTGCCGGATGAGATTCAGCCCGGCCGCGATCACGTTGTCTTGCTCTCGGAGGGGCTTTGGCAGAGCAGCTTCGCCCACGATCCGGGAGTCCTGGGCAAAACCGTGAAGCTCAATGACGAAGTATTCACCGTGATCGGAATTCTGCCCTCCACCTTTCAATTTCCTCCGGACCAACCGGCGGAAATCGTGCTGCCGCAACCGCCCGATCCCAACCGCGGCCATGGCTTCCTTAACGTGGTGGGCCGCCTCAAAACCAATGCGACACTTCCGCAAGCGCAAGTGGAAATGGAGACGATCGGCAAACAGCTCGAGCTGGAATATCCAAAATTCGACAAAGGCAGCGGCGTGCGCGTTCTCTCTCTGCGCGATTCTTATGCCGCCAGTTTCCGCCCGGCGCTATTGATCTTCTTGAGCGCGGTGGGATTTGTTTTGTTGATCGCCTGCGCTAACGTGGCGAATCTGTTTCTTGCGCGAACGGCGGGACGGCAGAAAGAACTGGTGGTTCGGGCGGCCCTGGGCGCGGGACGTTTTCGTTTGATTCGGCAACTCATCACCGAGAGCGCTCTTCTAGGATTGGCGGGCGGCGTGGTCGGCTTGCTGTTGGCTTACTGGGGCGCGAAGGGATTGGTAATGCTGGTGGGTTCCACCTTCTCGACGCAAGCTTTGGATACGGTCTCGATCGACACCACGGTGCTCGGCTTCACCCTGCTTCTTTCGCTCGCGGTAGGAATGCTCGCCGGATTGGCGCCTGCATTCGGAGCATCGCGGCTGGACGTCAACGACACATTAAAAGAGGGCAGCCGTGGCCTCACCGGAAATCGCCGCCGCAATCGGGTTCGCGGGATTTTGGTGATCGCCGAAATTGCCTTGGCCCTGGTGCTGCTGATCGGCGCAGGTCTGATGATCAAAACTTTCGCGCTGTTGAATCGCGTGGACGCGGGCGTTCACGCCGACAACGTCCTCACGCTGAACCTTTCTATCGGCGGCAAGAAGTACGCCGAGACCCAGGCACGCGCGCCGTTCGTGAGCGCGATGCTGCATCGCGTGGAACAGGTGTCGGGCGTGGAATCCACCTCGGTGGTTACGGATACTCCACTCACTCCGGATAATGACGCCATCGGATTCAGTATTGAGGGGCGGCCCGACCCCAGTCCCAAACAAAAGTTTGAGCTCAACGTGAATGTGGTCGGTCCGGGCTATCTGCGCACGCTCGGAATCCCTTTGTTGAAGGGCCGCGATTTCACGGAGCGCGATACCCAGGCTTCGCCGCTGGCGGCGCTGATTAACCAAGCGATGGCGCGAAAATATTGGCCGGATCAAGATCCCATCGGCGCCCGCATTTCCGGCGACGGCAAAAACTGGGCGACTATTCAAGGCGTGGTGGGCGACGTCCGCCAAGGCGGCTTGGGCTCGGAACCAGTTCCGGAAGTTTATCTCTCATACTTGCAGGATCCGTTCGCGTGGCCGTATCTGACCATGTTGGTGCGCACTTCGTCGGATCCGCTGAAGCTGGCGTCGCCGATCCAGAGCGCCATCTGGTCGGTTGAAAAAGATCTGCCGATCTCGAGCATTCACACCATGGAGCAGATCCGCTCGCACTCCATCGCGCAGCCGCGCCTCACCGCGCTGCTGCTGGGCGTCTTCGCGGCGCTGGCTCTGATCCTCGCCACGGTGGGGATTTACGGCGTGATGGCGTATTCGGTGACGCAACGCACGCACGAGATGGGTTTGCGGATGGCGTTGGGCGCGCGTGCATCCGATGTATTGGCGCTGGTGGTTGGGCAAGGCATGCTGCTCACTGCGACGGGTATCGCGCTCGGCTTGCTGGGAGCGTTCGCGATCACGCGCGTCCTCGAAAAATTCCTGTGGGGAGTACGGCCCACGGACCCCGTTACATTCATCGCGGTGTCGGTGCTGTTGGCCGCCGTCGCGCTGCTGGCCAGCTATCTTCCGGCGCGCCGGGCGACTGAAGTGGATCCGATGGTGGCGCTCAGGTACGAATAAGCGCTACTGAGGCGCGGCTCCTTACAGACGAGCTTCGAGCGCTTCCTCAAACACCTTGGCGAAGAAATCGCGGGAGTCCGGTGAGCATCCGATATGCAGCGTATCGCCGGTTACCTGGATGAAGCCCAGGTATCCATCCCAGCCCATGTCGTCCAAAATGAAGTTCAAACATTCGCGCTCGCCCGGCGGCAGGTTTGACCGGTCAATGTCGAAAACCTGGCCGGTAGAATGTTCCGGAAATTCCGGATCCACCAGCAGCGTTCCGGCCTCGGCTGGACGATCGTTGGTGCTCACCAGTTCCAGCACTTGCAGGGGTACGAAATGCTCTCCCCGGGGTTTGTGTAGCTCGAACAAGCGGCGAGTCTCGAAAGCGATGTAGAGCAGCGTTCCAATCGCCGCAGGCGAGCCCTGCAAATAAAGATCGGAATCGGCGGACGGTTTCGGCAGCGTAAATCCGAAAAGCTTCGGATCGTCGACGGCTTTCACCAAACCCTCCGCTTTTCTCAAATCGTGCGCCGAGCGGTAGAATGTGTCCTCGGACTTCAACCAAACCATCAGCCGGTTGTTGGCGCGCCGCGCCGGATTATTCGGATTGCGATACTCCTCGGCCAATTCGCGAAACGCGGCGCGATCGGTCCGGTACAAATTCAAAAGCTGCTCGGCACGCATGATGCGGAACCAATAGGTGGGCGAATAATCGCGCTGCATGTGCCGTTGGAGAGCTTCGTAAAGGTCGCGATGAAACGCAGGACTCGCCGCGAAGAACATGCCGGCTACGGTGGGCTGGGTCTTGCGTCCCAGCGCGGCTTGCGCCAGCGGAAGCAGCTCGGAGATGCATCCCTCGCCGCAATGATACGCGAAGACAGCCCAATCCCGTCCGCCGAATTTGTTCTCCATGCGCGCCAGGTAATTGGCGGCGGCGGGGACGGCGCGCTCCGGATTCAGACGGTCATCCCGCACCAGTTCGGTGTACGGCGTGCGATGGCGAACGGTTTTATAAACCGGCTTGGCATTCTTGCGCTTCACCAATTTGCGCTCGGTTGTGATCTTGAAGCGCGTGGTGCGGATCACGCGCAGGCCAGCGGCAGCGCGCCGTGGCTTCGGAAAACTGCATGATGCCTTTGGGTCCCGCGGGGCTCACCGCGTTGGCATCGCCCCAGCTTTCGAGGTACGCGACGGCGGAGATCAGCGACGCGGGCAGTCCGCTGGTTGCGGCGGCGTGGTTGAAAATCCGCGTGAGCTTCGGGCCCGTGATCCGCTCCGCTCCGGCAATGGCTTGCGGCTCGCGCAGTATTGGGAAGGTCTCGGACGCGATCATGCGGTCGGTGCGGTTATCCAGCACCAGCGGAGTGATCTCCGCGCGGTCCACACCCACTCCGGATAGCCGATGCTCGGGAGTGAAATAGTCCGGCTCGGCGAACAGTGGGTCGGCGCACAGGCACACGAACGCCGTGAACGCAGTGGTACGACGAAAGCACGCCACTCTTTTGCTATTTTACCAGGGGCTCAGCGAAGATCAACATAAATACTAGAAAATGTTTGGCGCGTCGGTTTTCGAGAAGCGAAAGTGGCGCGGCGGTATAATCACCTCATGCGCGCTCTCGCTGTCATCGTCCTCACCGCTGCCGCGCTCTCCGCCGCTGAAACCACGGTGATCTACGATGGCGCGACCTCCAGGTTGTCCAATGCCGTTAGCGAAACCGAGAATCTCTGGGTTACGCTTCCCGACCTCACGCGCGCCACGCGATTCGTATTGAAACCGCAAGGCGCCTGTCTGGATGAATTCTGCGTACCGATTCCTAAATCGCGCAAAGCAGCGTTTCTCAAGAGTGAGGGCAACCAGAAGCTGTTCAATTTGACCGAGCTCGCGAGAACCATGAAGCAGCCTGCGCTACACGACGAAACGAACGCGATCTGGCTCTTTGGATCCCGCCCGCAATCGTTGAGCGCGGTTGCCGATACGCTGGAAGCCCCGGATTTTACGCTTCCGGATTGGAAGGGCACGCCACGCTCCTTGCACGATTTCCGCGGCAAGCGCGTGCTGCTGGTAACCTGGGCATCCTGGTGAGGCTGCCGCTTCGATCTGCCGGGCTGGCAGAAATTCTACTCGGAAAACAAGAATAAGAATTTCGAAATCGTCTCTGTTGCGGAAGACATCGGCGGTATTAAAGATGCCGGTCCCTGGATTGAGAAAGCCAATCCGGAGTTCACCGTGCTGGTCGACGAAAAACACACCGTCGCCACGTTGTTCGGCATGGTGAACGTGCCAACCGGAGTGTGGATTGACGAGCACGGCAAGATGGTCCGGCCCAACGAGGTCGCGTTCATCGACAACCGCTACAAGAGCATGCACGGAATCGACGCGCAGCCCTATCTCACGGGACTGCTGGATTGGTTGGAGAAAGGCGACAAGAGCATCTACGCGATGAGCGCGGACCGGCTGCGCGAACATCTGAATCAGTTCACGCCGCAGAATCTTCTGGCCGACGCGAATTTCAAAATGGGCCAATATCTAGTGAGCGCCGGATACACGCGCGAGGCCATCGCCTATTTCAAGGCGGCGCAATCGCTGCGTCCGGATGATTGGAACTACAAGCGCAATGCGTGGCTGTTCGCCAATCCGGACAAAGACTACGGCACCAACTTTGGAAAAGAAGTGAAGGCTTTGAACGGCAAGCCGTACTATCCAGCGCCTGATCTACCTAAAGCGCCCGCGTCCAGCCCCCGTCCACCGGAATAGAAACGCCGGTGATGTAGCTGGATCGCTCGGACGCCAGAAACACCACCAGATTCGCGAACTCTTCCGGCGTGCCCACGCGTCCCAGCGGGATCTGGATCTCTGGGTGCACATCCAGCTTCTTCAATCGCTCAGTGGCCGTGTAGCCGGGGCATACGTTGTTCACCAGGACATTCGAAGGCGCGTATTCGTTGGACAAACTCTTCACCAAGCCGCGCACGGCCGAGCGGGCAGCGTTCGAGAGGATCAAGCCGTCCACGGGTTGCAGCACCGCGATGGATGAGATCGCGATGAACCTTCCCCAGCGCCGTTCTTGCATGTGCGGCAACACAGCTTGTGCGAGGTATATGGTGCTCATGAAGTTGAGATCCACCGCCTCGCGCCAGTCCTCCGCCGTGGTGGCCGCGAATTTCTTCGCCGGTGGACCACCCGCGTTCGCGATACAAATATCCACGCGCCCAAATTTGCGCACCACCGCTTCCACGAATCCGTGGACCTGCGCTTCCACGGTCACATCCACCGTTTGCGCCAGCACCTCGGTTGGGATCTCGGCCGCCGTGCGCTGCAGTTCTTCTTCGCCGCGAGCACAGATGCGCGAGCTTGGCGCCTTCCGCCGCCAATCCCAGCGCCACGGCTTTCCCAAGGCCTTTACTGGATGCGGCGACCAGTGCAACGCGATCCTTCAAGCCTAAATCCATCGGCTAAAAGTCCCAATCCAGAATGCTCTTCCGCACCGTTTCCCATTCCTTCGCGCGCGGATCGATCGGCTCGAAATGTCCCGCGCCCTTGAGCGCGATCAATTTCGCGTTCGCCGATTTCTTCACAAACCGTTCGCTCATGTCGAACGGGACAATCTGATCGTCCGTTCCGTGCACCATGCGCTGCGCGACGGAAATGGGCAGCAGGTCGATGGGCGATGTCGCGTCGTAACGCTGCGGCACCTGCTCCGGCGTTCCGCCCAGAAACTGCCTTACTACGCCGCCGCTCAGCTGCAGCGCCCAGGCGCGACGCAAATCGGAAACGGCGGCCAGCGGAACCACGCCACGTAGATCGACAGCCATTTGCGCGGCAAGCCACAGCGCCAACTGGCCACCCGCGGAATGCCCGCAAGCGACGATGCGGTGAAGGTCCAGCGGATAACGCCGCGAGAGTGCCTTCACGTGTTCCGCACCGTGCAGCACGTCATCCAAAGTGCCCGGCCAGCCGCCGCCGGCATCGCCGATCCGGCGATACTCGATATTCCATGTTGCCGCGCCGGCACGGGTCAAGGCCGCGCACAGGTGGCCGGCGTGGTCCAGATTGTACGCGTTTCTCCAATACCCGCCGTGAATGAAAATGACCACGGGATACGGGGCTGGGCCACGCGGAATCCGGATATCGCCGAACTGCAGCGCGTCTTTGCCGTATGGAATGCGCGCGTCGGCCTTGGGCGGCGGAAGCGTCAGGATATCCTGGGCTGCGAGTGAGCCCGCCGCGCTCGCGCTGAGGAACATTCGTCGAGTCACCGGAACTATTCTAGTGCAGTGTTTGGCCGAAGAGCGGGTCCAGGGGGACCCGCGCGGACCAGGGGGTCCGCCCTACCAAATCACCGCAACTGATTCTCAACCTCTTCCAGCCAATCCGGACGTTTCAACACTTCGCGCGGCTTGCTGCCATCCGGCGGACCGATGATGCCTTCGCGTTGCATCATATCCAAGATTCTGGCCGCGCGGCCGTAGCCTAATCGCAAGCGGCGCTGCAACGTGGATGTGGAAGCTTTGCCCATTTCCAGCACCACGCGCACGGCGTCGGTGTATGCTGGATCGTCCGCGCCTTCGAATTCCGCTGCTTCCGCCTCTTCACCCTCTTCTGCCGGAGGAGCCAGCAGGAAGGTCTGATCGTAATCCGGCCTGGCCTGATTTTTCCAGAATTCCACCACGCGATTGGTTTCCGCTTCCGTCACGAACGCACCATGCACGCGGATCAACCTCGAGGAACCCGGCGGCAGGAACAGCATGTCGCCTTTACCCAGCAAATGTTCCGCGCCCATTACATCGAGTACGGTGCGGGAATCCACGCGCGTGGCCACGCGGAAGCTGATGCGCGAAGGAAAATTCGCCTTGATCAAACCAGTGATCACGTCCACGCTGGGACGCTGCGTGGCCAGCACCAGGTGCATCCCGACTGCACGCGCCATCTGCGCCAGGCGCGTTACAGCTTCCTCCACGTTGCCGCGCTCCAGCATCATCAGATCCGCCAACTCGTCGATCAGAATCAGAATGTAGGGAAGCGGGCGCAGATCTTCCGGCGCCATCGGTTCGTCTTCATCGAACAGGCTGCGCGGCTCATTCTGCAGCTGCTTCATCTTGCGATTGTATTGATCGATGTTCCGGACACCTTGCCCGGCCAGCAGCTTCAGGCGCCGTTCCATTTCGAGCACCGCGTTGCGCAGAGCGTTGGTAGCCTTCTTTGCATCCGTAATCACCGGCGTCAACAAATGCGGGATGCCTTCGTAGAGGCCCATCTCCAGGCGTTTCGGATCCACCAGGATCATGCGCACCTCATCCGGCGTGGCCTTGTACAGAATCGACATGATCATCGAGTTGAGCATCACGCTCTTCCCGGCCCCGGTGGATCCCGCGATCAGCAGGTGCGGCATGGATTCCAGCGCCGCAACCTTGATGCGTCCGCTGATGTCCTTGCCCAGGCAGATGGACATGCGTGAATTCGACTCGTTGAATTCTTCCGATTCCAGAATCTGCCGCAGGCTGATGACCTCGCGCCGCGAATTCGGAACCTCGATTCCCACTGTGGGCTTTCCTGGAATGCGCTCGATCAGGATGGATTCCGCCTGCAGGCCCAGGCACAAATCTTCGGAAAGCGTGGTGATGCGGCTATATTTGACGCCGGCCTCCGGTTTGAATTCGAACGTGGTGACCACCGGGCCGGGGTTGATCTGCACCACGTTGCCATGTACGTTGAACTCTTCGAACTTGGCCTTGATGCGCGTGGCGATTTCTTTGAGTTCCAGCGAATCGTAAGAACTGCGGCCTGGGATTTCGTTCAGAAGATCCGTCGGCGGCAAACGATACTCCGGATGCTCTGTAACTTCCGGCGCCGTTTTGAAGCGTCCGCGCGATAAGCCAGGCGCGGGTGCAGCGGGCTCTACCGGCGGTGGTGCTTCGGCGCGCACTGGGGGCGGCTCGTATTCGAGCGTGTGGATCGGAATATCCTCCGCGACGGCAGGTTCTTCGGTTTCCACCGGTGCGGCTTCGCCCATGGATACGCCGGCAGCCGCGGCCCTGGCTCGTTTCAGCTCGGCGGCTGCTTCGCGAACCACTTGCTTTGTCTCGCCCAGCGGATCTCGCTGCTCGGCTCTACGTTGCGCACGAGCTTCCGCACGATCTATCGCGATCCGCTGCCGTTCCGCGCGCCAATTCTCCCAACGCGCCAGAGCGCTTCGCAAAAGTCCTAGAGGTCCGGCCAACCATTTCGCCAAGGTTGCCATTGAGAACGTGGAGATCAAATAAATGGAAAGAATCAGGCAGATGCTGGTGAGCAACGCAGCCCCGGTGAAGTTCAGCGACGCCTGCAGCGAATCCGCCAAGACCACGCCGATCATGCCGCCCGAGGAAAAAGATCCGTTCCAGGGATGCCAGGTGGGCAGCAGCGAAAGCCCGGCGCTGATGCTGAGGAACAGCATTCCGGATCCGATTATTTTAACAACCGGCGCCTGAATTTCAGCCGAGCGCACCCAGCGCCAGGCCAGCATCCACAGCAGCAGCGGGATGGCGAACGCGCTCAGTCCCAACACCTGAAGGCAGAAGTCGGAAGTGTAGGATCCAGCAAAGCCGGTTAGGTTATGCGCGCGCAGAGCGCCGGAGGCCGAATTGAACGATCGATCCTGCGGGTAATAGGAAATCAGGCTGAGCATGAAGAAGAGCCCGGCGAATAGGAACACTAATGCGCCGGCTTCGTTCAACCTGTGGAAGCGAGTAGGACCAAGAATCTTCATTCCGCGGTGAAGCGGAAAAATGCAGCAAGAGCGATTACTATTATGCCAAAAACGATGCGATAGTACACGAAGACCATTAAACTGTTCCGCCGCAGGTAGCGCAGGAACACCGCGATCACTAACGCTCCCAAAACCGCGCTCAAGAGAATGCCCACCAGAAATGGCATCTTCATATCGGCCGGGATTCCGCCGTGTTTGTGGATGTCCCAATATTTTTTCAGCGCCGCAGCCGCAATCGCGGGCACGGATAGCAGGAAGGAAAAGCGCGCGGCCGTCTCGCGGTCGAGTCCGCGGAACAGACCGGCGACGATGGTGACGCCGCTGCGCGATGCGCCGGGAAACACCGCCAACGCTTGAGCGATTCCAATTGCCAAGCCATCTCCCCAACTGATCTGGCTCATTGGCTTGTTGCCCTCGCCCCTGCGTTCGGCCATCCACATGACAATGCCGACCACGATGAGCATCGCCCCGATTAGATATGGATTTCGCCAGGTGGTATCGGCCTGTTTGCCGAACAAGTATCCAATCACGCCGATCGGTATGGATGCCGCCGCCAGCAGCCACAGCAGTGCTCGATTCTGTTTGAGTTGCGGATCGGTGCCTGCGCTCAGTCCTAGCCCCTGGGCGATAATTTGCACCCAATCGCGGAAGAAGTAGATGATAATCGCGAGCAGTGTTCCAAAGTGGAGAGCCACATCGAAGGTGAGCCCCGGGTCCTTCCATCCGAACAACCAGGGCGCCAGCGCGAGATGAGCCGAGCTGCTAACAGGCGCAAATTCAGTGAGCGCCTGAATGATGGAGAGCACGACGACCTGATAAAGAGGCATGGACTAGTTATGGTAACAAAGCCAGTCAAAACAGCTCTGCGATTGAAAATCAGCAAAGGCACCGCCTCCCTTACGGTCGCGGTTCGGTTAAGATTCTCGCCACTCCGAACCGCGAGCGTAAGCGACCGGTGATTTTGTGCGCGCTATACTTTGAAGCAAAGCCCACCAAAATGAATGTTCGTTGCCCCAGTTGCGATGAGTACGTGGATCTGCCGGACGCGATTGATCCGAAATTTGGCGAACCCTGCTGTTCCTGCTGCGGATCGGCGCTGGCCGGATATTCCGCGCAGTATCGGGAATGCGGCCGCTGCCGGAATGTCTACATGGCGACAAATTCCGAATGCGTGGTGTGCGATTACCCGGCAGAAACTCGACAGGAAGTGCTTGCGGCATCCCCACTCCAGGGCCGATTCCAAAACCCGGCCTGGTATAGCTACGCCATCGACAAAGCCGCGCGCAAGCTGACGCTGTCCTACAAATTAATCGACGAGTTGTCCCAGATCCCAGGCGTTCTGGCCGATCTCGGCGCCGCTTCGGTACTGGCAGTGGATACCGAAACATCCGGATTAGACCCGTACACCAGCGAATTGATCCTGCTGCAAATCGCGACGCCCGGCTGCGTCTACATCTTCGATACGCGATCGCTGGATAAAGCGCAGTTGGCTGCCGCTCTGAAACCGATTCTCGAAAGCAAGAACATCACAACGATTCTTCACAACGCGAATTTCGATTACAAATTCATCAAGGTTCACCTGGGTATCACGCTCGGAAATATCTTCGACACCATGTTGGCGCACAGCCTGCTGAGTGCGGGAACCCACATCTCCGGATCGCTGAAGGCCATCGGGAAGCTTTATTTCCAGATCGATCTTGAAAAAAACATCCGGCTCAGTTTTCAATCGCTGAAGACGCTCGAAGTGGAACACATTGAATACGCCGCCACTGACGCCGCGCTCCTGTTTCCGGTCTATGAAGCGCAGATGAAGCGGCTCGACCGGGAATACCTGGTTCCGATCGCACGCATCGAGTTCGACGCCATTCAACCGATCGCGGAAATGGAGCTGGCCGGGCTGCTGATCAACGTGGAGAAATGGAAATCCATCGTCGCCCACCACCGCGAGGAGCGCGACCGGCTGGAGCTGGAAGTGCTGGCCCTGCTTGCCAGCGCAAGCGGCAACCGGCATTTGTATGACGATGCAAAATCCACACTTACGGTCACCAGCCAGAAGCAGGTGATCGCGGCTTTTGCAAAGCTCGGCGTGAAGCTGGAGGATACCAAGGAAGAAACGCTGGCCAAGCTGGATCATCCGGCGGCAAAAAAACTTCTGGAGTTCCGCGAACACGACAAGGTGGTCACCTCGTTCGGCGAAACGTTCCTCGAGCTGCTGAATCCGGTGACGAATCGCATTCACCCCGATTTCAAACAGTACGGCGCTGAAACCGGACGGCTCAGTTGCCAGCATCCGAATGTGCAACAGATCCCCGCGTTTTTCCGCGAGTGCTTCATCGCGCCTCCCGGATGGAAGATCGTCACTTGCGATTATTCTCAGGCCGAGCTTCGCATTCTGGCGCAGTTGTCGCGCGATCCCGGCTTCTGCGAAGCGTTCAACAGCGGCGGCGATCTGCACGCTATCACAGCCAGCAAAATGTTCAAGGTGAAGTTGGCGGATGTTTCAAAGACGCAGCGCTCGCAGGCGAAAGCAATCAACTTCGGCCTCGCTTATGGAATGGGCGCGGCCGCGCTGGCGGATCGCATCGGAGTGGATAAGGCAGCGGCCGAGAAACTCATTGAGCAATATTTCAAAGCGTATCCGGAAGTAGCAGGCTGGCTGACGCGCGCCGCAGACGAAGCCAATCGCCTGGGATACAGCAAGACTCCGCTGGGGAGAAGGCGTTACTACATGCTGCCGCTGCGGTCCGATCCGGAATATTCCGCCAAGGTTTCGTCGATCCAGCGGCAAGGCAAGAACACCCCGATCCAAGGCGCCAACGCCGACATGACCAAGCTCGCATTGCGATTCATCTACGATCAACTGAGCGGCTTAAACGCGCGGATCGTCAACACGGTTCACGATGAAATCGTGGTTGAAGTGGCGGCCGATCAGGCCGATGCAGTGACTCGCATCGTGGCGGACGAAATGCGCCGCGCGGGGCGCGAATTCATCACAGACGTGCCGGTAGAAGTGGGTGTCACCACCGCCGATACCTGGTCGAAGTAGGCGACGCTCAGCGAATTCCGCCAGTAGCAAGAAGTTGCTCACCGGTGAGCCACGCCGAATCGTCCGACGCCAGGAAGACCGCGATGGGTGCGATGTCGCCCACTTTTCCCGTTCGTCCGAGCGGGGCCTGCGCGATGAGCTGCTTCTCGAAGTCGGACCCCAGGAACCCTCCGGTTTGCGTTCCCTCAGTCTCTACCATGCCCGGATTGATGGTATTGACGCGGATCTTCTTCGGTCCCAGCTCACGCGCCAGCACGCCGGTAATTGCGTCCAACGCGCCTTTGGTCCCGGAATAAACGGTGGAGTATGCCGGAGTGAGACGGCTCACACCGGAGCCAATGTTGATGATGCTGCCACCTTCGCCCATGTGCTTCACGGCCGCTTGCGTGGTCAGAATCGCTCCCAGTACGTTGATGTTGAAGATCTTGTGGAACTGCTCTTCTGTCACAGCCTCAATCGGCCCGAACTCGTAAACGCCAGAATTGTTCACCAGAATGTCCAGCCGGCCGTAGTTCTTGATGGCGGCATCAATGATGCCTTGCGCATCTTTCGCTTTAGAAACGTCGCCGCCCACCGCGACGGCCTTGCCGCCAGCACCGGCGATCGCCGCGACAACCGCGTCGGCTCCGGATTTACTGGACGCATAATTCACAACCACGGACGCGCCTTCCGCTGCCAGCGCTTTGGCGATGCCGGCTCCAATGCCTTTAGATGCGCCGGTAACAACCGCGACCTTACCATCCAGCTTCTTCATGTGTGGTGAGATGAAATATGCCGCGGCCACGATTCATTCCGTTTCGCGTCGCCCTGGTTGGCGATTACAATCCCGTAGTGCTCGCGCATCAGGCGATTCCCGAAGCCCTACGGCTCGCGTCGGTTGCGGGCGGCGTGGAAGTGGAACCCTTCTGGATCCACACGGCAGCCGTTACCGGGCGACGCCGAACAATTCGCCAATTTCGACGGCATCTGGTGCGTTCCCGCCAGCCCTTACGCAAATGAGGACGGCGCATTCACGGCTATCCGATTCGCTCGCGAAAACGGCGTGCCATTTCTCGGAACCTGCGCCGGCTTCCAGCATGCGCTCATCGAATACGCCCGCAATGTTTGCGGCATTCGGTCCGCCAGCCACCAGGAGACCGCGCCCGATGCCCCGCAGCTTTTGATTACGCGGCTCGCTTGCTCGCTGGTGGAACAAAGCGAGGAACTGACTCTCGCGTCCGTCGGAACCCTCCGCCGTGCCTACGGCGTGGATCGCATCACCGAAGGCTATCACTGCAATTTCGGGTTGAATCCGGAATATGAACCTCTCATTTTGGCGCATGGATTTCACGCCGCGGCTCGCGATGTCTCCGGAAATCTGCGTGCGGTGGAACTGACCACGCACCCGTTCTTTGTAGGTACGCTTTTCCAACATGAGCGCCGGGCATTGCGCGGCGAACAGTCGCCTTTAGTGGACGCTTTTGTGAACGCCATGACTCTTCGGAAGCCCGCCAATCGCGCCGATCATGAATCTTTCACAAAAAATTTACGTTAATGGCACTTCGCGCCCCAAGAAAACCGGTACCAGGCGCGTCCAATGGATCATGACCGCATTTCGTGGGCTGATATGGCCCCTCCTCGCCGCCGTTTTGCCGGTCGTAGCCCAGCAGCCCGCCGCACTGGCGCCGAAAGATGCGCCGAGCGGCTACGTCGGCAGCCTGGTGTGCAAAGCCTGCCATCCCGACGTCGCGGCGAAATTTTTTAAGAATCCCCACTTCAAGAGCGTCGCCATCGGCAAGGAGTCGCCCGAAAATGCCGGATGCGAAAGCTGCCACGGACCGGGGCTAGCGCACCTCGAAGCTCACGGCGGTAAAGCTTCCATCATCGCTTTCTCCGAGCTAGAACCGAAAAAGATCCTGGACAACTGCCTGCGCTGCCACTCCAAAACTCTGGCCCGCGCCAACATCCGGAGTTCCGCTCACACTGAGAACGATGTGGTGTGTACCAATTGCCACTCCATCCATGGCTCCCCGACGCAAAAATTTCTGTTGGCGAAAGCGCAATCGGAGCTGTGCTACGAATGCCACGCCGATGTTCGTTCGCAATTCTCCATGCCGTTCAAGCATCGCGTCAACGAGGGCGTCATGAACTGCAGCGATTGCCACAACCCGCATGGCGCGTTCATTCCGACGTGGGGAAATCCCGCGCGGTCCTCCATGGTGAAGCAAGTGCTCGGCAGCGAAGAAGCTTGCCTCAAGTGCCACGAAGAAAAGCGCGGACCTTTCGTGTACGAACACCCTCCGGTTCGCGTGGAGGGCTGCGAAGCATGCCATTATCCCCACGGATCTCCGAATTCGCGCCTGCTCCGCCGCCCCGTGGTATTTACCATGTGCCTGGAATGTCACAACGGCGCCCCCGGATTCGGCCGGACAGCCACGGGGGCTCCGGTGCCGTTCCAGTTTCATAATCTGCGGTCGCCGATATATCAAAACTGCACCAACTGTCACAGCCACATTCATGGCTCCAACACCAGCCCGTTTTTCTTGAATTGAGGCTGCCATGAAGACACTCCTCCTCGTATCTTCGATTACCGCCGCCTGCTACGCGCAACAGGTTGTGACGCCCACGCAAGCTCCGGTGGGTCCTCCGAAAGGCGACAACGTATCGGACTACAACATCGTCGACTCCTTTGAAACCGGCTATCGTTGGACGTCGGTCGGTGGCGATCCGGAAGAGTACAAAAGCCAGGTGAATTACGCCGACGGCGTGCGCCTGCTGGGCAGCTCTCTCAGCATGTTCTCGCGCGACGGCCACGGGAAATATTTCGACGAACTCACGCTCTCCACTGTGGGCCTGGGCGGCGATCCCTACGAATCCGCGACACTGCGGATCGCCAAAAACAATCTTTACCGATTCGACATGAGCTGGCGGCTGAACGATTACTACAACCCCGGCCTCGTCAGCGCCGGCCAGCAGGGCGGCAACTTTCGCGACACACAATACACGTCGCTGGACAACGATCTGGTGCTGTTCCCGCAATCCAAAATCAAATTTTTCCTCGGATATTCGCGGCAGGTGCAGGAAGGTCCGGAGATCACCAACGTCGGCGGTTTTCTCGCCAGTCCGCAAACGCCAGCCATCGCCGGCCAGGACACCGCCGGATTCACTTCCTTGCGCGACGCCCGCAACGAATACCGCTTGGGCAACGAATTTCAGCTTTGGGGAGTCACTGTCAACTGGATGCACGGATGGGAGGATTTCAAGGAAGATTTTCTCGTTCCTCCAGATCCGACAAACGGTGTGCCCACCTCGCAATTCATAAACCCGTATCACGGCACCAGCCCCTATTGGCGCGTGGGACTTTTCTCCGACCGGAAATGGTTCAACGTGAATGGCCGCTTTACTTATACGGGAACGCGCCGGGCTTATGTCTCCGACCAAAGCCCGTTCCTACCGGCATCTGGTCCGAACATCGGGCCGTTTCAAGTGGCGACTATGGGAACCGGCAATCGGCCTGCCGCCACCGGCAATTTGAACGTCAGCTTTTTTCTAACACCCAAGCTCACCCTGACCAACAGCACCGCCGTTTATAACATTCGAACGGAGGGCGACTACGAGTTCCTGCAATTGAACAACGGCACTGGGCAGTTCGTGACGCAGGATTTTCAATACCTCGGCATCCGCACCATCACCAACCAGACGAACCTGAATTATCAAATGCGGAAGTGGTTCGCGTTCTTCGCCGGATACAATTATTCCGATCGGTCCATCAATAGCGTGCTGACGCTTGGGGCGCCGGCCTACGAGCAAACTAACATCCTGAACGCGGGCGTGTTCGGCATAAGGTTGAAGCCGCTGCCTCCACTCACCATCTGGCTGAGCGGCGAGGTGGGCCACGCCAATCGTCCCTTCGCTCCCAAGAGCGACAAAAACTACCAGGACTTGAATGCGCGCATCCAATACAAGAAGAAGAGCCTGCTGGTTTCGGCGTATGTGCAAACCAACTACAACAACGATTCCATTTCGCTTACGGCCTACAGCTCGCATGCACGGACGTATGCGGCGAACTTCTCGTGGGCGCCTTTCGGCTGGCTTTCTTTCAACGCGGATTACGTGAAGCTGCACCTGGACACGCTGGGCGGACTTTCTTTTTTCGATAACGGCAATTTACTGCAGAACCAATACTCGCTCTACATCAGCAATCTCTACACCGGAAACATCGGGCTGCGTTTCGCGCTGGGCAAACGCGTCGATCTGTACGCCGGATACAGCCACATCCAGGATGCCGGCGACGGCCGCAATAATCCGTTCGGAACGGGATTCGGCACCACCATTCCGGCGTTCCAGGCAGGCGCAGACTTTCCCGATGAAGTATCTTTCGCCGCTGGCGCGCGTATCCGTGAAGCTCTCGAACCGGATTCGCTGCAACGTGGGATACCAATACTACGGTTATCGCGAGGATTTCTTTACAGGCAACGATTTCCTTCCCGATCATGCCTATCGAGCGACCACAGCTTATAGCAGCGTGCTGTGGTCGTTCTGAACAAGCCTTTTACAATCGTTTTACCTGAGGTAGGAGCGTGCGTCACGTCTGATTGTATGAGAGGCAATCATGACACCTGCACTGAAACAAAAACTGGAAGCAGACGCAAAAGGACGCTACGTGTGGTATTCGCTGGCAGCAGTGGCGGGCGCCAATACCGGATTTATCCTGAGCCTTTTCGGCCAGCTCGATTGGATGGAGAGCCTGATCCTGATCGTGGTTCTAGCTACTCTAGCGGGAGGCGCAGTCTTCACCTTTTTCGAAATGCGCGGGCTTGAGAACCGAAGAACCGAATAACTGAATAACTAATAACCAAATAACCGAAGCTACGCGATTTTGCGTAGCTTCGTCACGCGCCCAACTTCTACCCACTCGACGACGAAAATATTCCCGGCGTGATCGAAACACGCTCCGTGCGGGCAGATGAACTTGCCCGCGATAAACTTGTCGCGTGGCTGCTTGCGCAGTTCGCCCCAAGTGTTCGAAGCGTCTTCGCCCAAATGCAGGATCACCTTGTTATTCCGGTCCAGCAGCGTCACGCGCGCTCCGAGGTCGGGCATCACCACATCGCCGTTTTTATAAATACTGAAGTGGCACGGAAGATTCACGCCGCTTATAAAATCGATGTGCTTGCCGTCCAGCGTAAATCGCTGCAGCCTGTGATTCGCGCGATCCGCCACAATCAGAACCGGCGACGATCCCCGCAAATCGCAGATGATTCCGTGTGGACATGACACCTGTCCGGGATCCGCACCCAAACCGCCGAACGTACGGATGTACTCGCCCTTGCTGTTGTACTGATTGATGAAGCTTGACCCGTAGCCATCCCCCACATACAAATCGCCATTGGGAGAAACGGCCAAATTCGTTGGACTATACTTCACCGGCTTGCCGTCCGCGCCCGGTTTGTACTGCTCGGATTGCTTGGGATATCCGATTGTGTACACCTCTTCACCGGCCAGAGTGGTCTTCACCACCAAGCCGCGTTTGGTATCGCAAAGATAGAGGAATTCCTGCTTGCCTTCCTTCAGAATGTGCAGGCCGTGCGCGCCGCCCTTAAAATCCTTGCCCCACGACTTCACGAATTTGCCGTGCGCATCGAACACCACCATGCTGTCGCTGCTTTCGCTCGCCTCATTCACGGTGTGGTGAACATAGATATGCCCTTGCGAGTCCTCGCAAACTCCGTGCGTATTGCCATACTGGATGCTCGCGGGCAACGTGCCCCAATCGTGCGTGGCCTCGTATTTGTGGTCGCCCTCGCCGAGGATTGGTTTCGAGCTACCCGATTTATTGGAAGCTCCCAGGATCAAGGGCGCGGCAAGTCCCGTACCAATAAAGTTGCGTCGGCTGGTTGGCATGTGTATATCGTATCCGAACCGCGACCGCAAGGGAGCGTAACGCATGCTCCTGTCGTGGTGGCGCTCCCTCGCGGTCGCGGTTCGGTTAACTGCCCAGGAATTCGCCGATCGGCGCTAGCGGGACAATATGATCGCAGAAGATCTTCAACATCACCAGCGCAGGCACCGCCAGAAACACTCCGAGAATCCCCCACAAGAATCCGCCGAACGTAACGGCCACAAAAATAACCACCGGATTCAATGTCATCCGCCGCCCCATTACATAGGGAGTAAAGAAATTCGCCTCCACGGTGGCGATCCCGAGATAACAGGCCGGCACCAACATCGCATGGCTGAAATGAGGAAACGTCGCAGCGGCAACCAGCCCGACGATCACGATCTCGGCCAGCGCGCCCACGTAGGGAATAAAGTTCAACAGAAAGGCCAGCCCGCCCCACAGCGCCGGATTCGGCATGCCCAAAGCCCAGAACGCCAACGCACCCGCCAGGCCCAGGCAGGCGTTGATCATCGCTACTGTCAGCAGGTATTTCGAAATGTGATCCTCGATCTGCCGCATGATGGTCACCGCGCGCTTCTTGTCTTCGAAGCGCGGCAGTACGTGGATCAGTTTGCGCAGAAACAGATCGCCGGACGACAGAAGAAAATAGAGCATCACCAGGAAAACCACCAGCTCCAGGATGGCGTCGCGTGTTTTGCTGAACAGCCCGTCGGTGACTCCGGGACGCTTTAACTCCACTTCCGCCGGCTTCTTGCCTGGATCCGGCGTCGCGACCTGGGCCATCTTGCTGACTTGCTCGGTGGCCTGCGTCACTTTATCCACCGGTTTTTTGAGCTTTTGGAACTCCGCGGAAATAGTGCTCATGATCCGTGGGGCCCGCTCCACCCAATCCGTCACCGGCCCAGAGAACTCATAGATCAGAAATCCCATAGCGCTTAGGCATGCCAGCATTACTATTCCAGCGCCCGCTGCGTCGGGAATCCGAAGTTTCGAAAGCATCCGCACAAACGGGCTTAGAAAGAAGTTGAATACGATGGCCAGCACCAGTGGGGCGAAGAACCCCTCTGCCAGATACAACGTGTAAAAACAGGCCAGCAGAAGCAGACCGGTAAGGGCGATAGAGCGCACCCCTTGCCGCTTTTCGAGCGCGTCCGCCGTTTCCTCAAGACTCGGCTCCTGGACCTCAGTGTCGTTGCTTTCGTCCAGCCCTAGGACATTTTGTGCGCTCACTTCTTATGGACGCGAACAGTGTCATTCACGTACATTTTGAATTACGCGCCGGTTGGAACTCCAAATGCCAAGTTATTTCCGGAGGATCTATGAGATATATACTCGCTTGGATGCTGGGCGTGCCCGGAGGCCTGATTTTGTTGTGGTTCGTGTTCGCCCACATGCACTAAACCGATCGCGTTCGCTCGTAACTTGTTTGTAAACTTTACCGGTTCAAGGCCTGATATGATTGGGAGAGATTTTTGATCTCTCCCAACAGAGCGCTATCGCCATTGGGTAAGCTCTCCGCGCTGAGAACGTCGGCACTGATCTTAAGGAGACCTGCCATGAATTTCGAAAACAACAGCGCTTCCGCCACGGCCACAGCCTTGGAGAAACAAGCGTCCGCCACTTCCGATCTGAACTCGAGAGCCTACCCGGATCTCGATTCACTACTGGCTGCACTGGAGCACGAAAGAATTGCCACTGTAGCCTACTACTTCTGGCAGCAGCGTGGCTGCCCAATCGGTTCACCCGATGAGGATTGGGCTAGTGCGGTGCAATATATCCGCGATAGCCGATAGCGATTATCTGACATGAGCGCTCTGGTACTGCCCGGGCGTCACTCCAGTTACGCGCCGGAACGCGCGCACCATGTGGCTCTGATCGCAGAAGCCGCATTCCAGAGCCACTTGCGCGCTGGGCGTTCCGAGGGACAGTCTCCGTTTTGCTTCCCGCACCCGGACCTGATTCAGATAAGCATGCGGCGTGAGACCTACTTCCCTCAGGAACACTCGCAGAAAATGATACGGGCTGAGGCCGGCGCACTCGGATAGCTGCTGCAGCGACACGCGATCCGCATACGAACCATGCAGCAGTTCTCGCGCGCGATCCACTGGAACGCGCGGCGGTGCTTTCCGCACTAGATTCGCCGCCGCTGAAGAGTGCTGCCGGAAGAACGAAGTCAGCGTAAGAACCGCATCCGATTGCCTCCCCAGGGTGTCTTCCGACATCTCCAGCCGCTTGTGCAGCTGCAGCAATCGCAGAGTCATTTCCCGGTCCACAATTACTCGCTGCGCGAATCCCGGAAGAGTGTCGCGGTCCGAAATTTGACGGACGGCGGTTCTTGCGATCTCCACCGGAATCAGGAAATTCACGAAGCTCCACTTCTCGCTCAAACCGCGCGCATTATGCATGGCTCCAGGCTCAACCGCGCTGATCACCCCCGAGGGAGCGCGATGCTTCGACCCCTGATGGTCAAACTCCAACCCGCCGTGCAGGGTGACGCTGATGCTGTAACCCTCGTGGGTATGATTCTGAAGCTCGAATCCGCAGTAATTTGCATGCAGCAGTTCGATTCCGCCGACATCTCTTGCAATCCGGAACCGGGTATCCTGCTTTTCCTCAGCACGCCGCACACACTTTGGACGCTCCAGTGAGCCATCCGTTTGAATCGCAATTTCGTCCAATACCGCCGGCCGGCTTTCATTGCATCCTGCCAGCAATATGCCGAAATTGCTTCCGGTCCTGCTGATCTCGTGCTGTGTCGCCGCGTTTCCACAGCCAGGACCCAACGCCTCCGTTGAGCCCTCGGCCGAGGGCGCCAGCCCTTGCGAGGATTTCTATCAATACGCGTGCGGCCCGTGGCTGGCCGCCCACCCCATCCCAAAAGAGGAAGTGGTCTGGGGCCGGTTCGACGAACTCGCCGAGCGCAATACCGCCATCCTGCACGAAATCCTGGAAAACGCCCGTCCGGATGGCGGCGGACGCTCCACCGTCACTCGCGAAATCGGCGACTACTACGAAGCCTGCATGAACACCACACTGATCGATCAGCGCGGGATATCGGTGCTGGATGACGAACTGGCGCGCATATCGCACGTGGATTCCGCGCAGTCGCTCCTCGCTGAAATAGTCCGCCTGCACATGCAGGGCGTCAACGTTTTTTGGGGATTTTCCTCCGCGCCGGACAATCAAAACTCCAAAGTGATGCTCGCCGAAATGGGCCAGGGAGGCATGACTCTGCCCGGCCGTGCTTATTACTTCCATCAGGACGAGCGTTCGTCCACTATCCGGACCAAATTTCTGCAACACGTCACCGCGATGTTGGTCGCGCTGGGGCATCCGGCGGACCGCGCGTCCGCGGAAGCGGCCATCATTCTGCAATTCGAAACCAAACTGGCGGAGAAAGCGATGGATCGCGAACAGCAGATTGATCCCACGAAAACTTCGCACAAGATGGCCGTCAGCGAGCTGGCCAAACTCGCGCCGCACGTGGACTGGCGCGCCTATTTCAAGGCTATGAACGCGCCGCAGTTTCAAACGCTGAACGTGAGATCGCCGGAGTTCCTGAAGGGACTTGATGCGTTGCTCGCCAACGCAAATTGGAACGACATCCGGACTTATCTGAGCTGGCACCTGCTCTCAGATTCCTCCAGTGCGCTCCCCACGCGTTTCGTCGACTTGAAGTTTGATTTTTTCGGGAAGGCTTTGCAAGGCGCGGAGGAAATAAAGCCACGCTGGTGGCGCTGCACGAGATTTGCCGATGCCGAACTGGGCGAGGCCCTGGGACAAGCGTTTGTCGGCCGCACTTTCGGCGCGAAGGGCAAGGAAAAAATGCTTGAGCTGGTGCACGAGATCGAAGTTTCGCTCGGTCAGGACATCCGCCAGCTTCCCTGGATGTCAGAAGCCACGCGTCAACAGGCGCTGGTGAAACTGAGTAAGCTCAATCGCAAGATCGGCTATCCGGACCACTGGATCGACTATTCGCAGGTGAAGATCGCGCGCGACGATTTCCTAGGGAATGAACAACGGCTCAGCGCATTCGAAACGGCGCGCGAACTGGCCAAGATCGGAAAACCGGCGGACCCATCCGAATGGGATCTCTCTCCGCCTACCGTCAACGCCGACTACAGACCCCAACACAACGACATCAACTTCCCCGCCGGCATCCTGCAGCCGCCTTACTTCGACGCAAACGCCGACCTCGGGGATAATCTGGGTGCAATCGGCATCATCATCGGACACGAAATGACGCACGGGTTCGACAACAACGGACGCCGTTACGACGCCGACGGCAATTTGCGCGACTGGTGGAAGCCGGTGGACGACCAAGCTTTCCAACAGCGCGCGGAGTGCCTGATCCGCGAGTATTCTTCTTTTGAAGCTGTTCCAGGAATCAAGGGGAACGGAACCTTGACGCTTGGCGAGAACATCGCCGACAACGGGGGCATGCGCATCGCGTATATGACTCTCGAACGGCTGCTGGATCAAATGCCCGGCTCGCGCGACAAGCGGGACGCCGACGGCCTCACGCCGGAGCAGCGATTCTTCATGGCATTCGGACTTTCCTGGTGTCAGAATCAGCGCGAGGAAGTAGCGCGCAACCGCACGTTGACCAATGAGCACTCGCTTCCGCGCTGGCGCGTCAACGGCACGGTCCAAAACATGCCGGAGTTCCAACAGGCATTCGGATGCCACGTGGGGCAGGCCATGGTTCGCGCTCCGGCGTGCCGCGTATGGTAGCAATTTCGCGAATTATTCCGGTCGCGGTGGTTGTCTGCGGGTTGCTGTTGCCGGCGCAGCGCAGCGCTCCGCCTTACGCATCGGACCAGCCAATCACCGAACCGAAACTGTTCCAGGAAGGCATTATCTCCACGCGGTTCGATGAGTTCGGGCTGGCCTTCTCCCACGACGGCCGATCGCTCTTCTTCAACCGCAGCGTCCCGCGCAGCAATCTGTATGCGATCCTGACATCCACCTTCAGCAACGGCCGCTGGACCGAGCCCGAAGTCGCGCCCTTCTCCGGCCAATACTGGGATTTTGACGCCGTTTTTTCGCCCGATGGCTCGAAAGTATTCTTTGGCTCGGATCGTCCCGTGCCCGGCCGCCCCAAGCCAGATCAGGATTTCGAGATTTGGATGTTGAACCGTACGCCTGCGGGGTGGAGCGATCCGGTTCATTTGAATGACGCCGTCAACAGCGATCAGGACGAAACGTTCGCGTCCTCTGCGGCGAACGGAACGCTGTACTTCATCTCCGGCCGCGAGGGCGGGCGCGAGCATCTCGCCATCTACCGCTCGAAGTTGGTGGATGGGAAATACGCGGCGGCCGAAAAGCTGCAAGGTCCGGTGAACGATCCGGAGAATTCTTCCCTCGAAGTGCTGATCGCTCCGGATGAGAGTTTTCTCTTGCTGGTCCCGTTCGGCCGCAAAGACGGCTACGGCAGCTTCGACATTTACGTCAGCGAGCAGAAAGATGGCCAATGGACGGCGCCGCGCAACCTCGGCCCCAAAGTGAATACAGCGGCTCGCGACTATAGCCCTAGGCTTTCGCCCGACGGCAAATACTTGTTCTGGTCCAGCGAGCGGGGGCTCGGTACCACGCGGCCCACGGAACCGCTGAAGACCCAGGAATTCGAAGCAGCGATGCGTGGCACGTTGAACGGCTGGGGCAACATTTATCAAATCGAGCTGAGCGCCATCGGCCTGGGTGGAAAGAAATGAAGTTTGCAATCGCTCTTTTCGCAGTGGTTCTGGCTGTCTCTTGCGCCGTGGTAGGACCAAGTTTGGTGGGAGAGGGGGTGATCTCGACGCCGGACGATGAAACCGCATTCGCGCCCGCACCCGACGGCAGTGTTGCGTTTCTCGCGAAAAACTCTCCAACCACGGCGGGCGTGCCTCTGCAAGTGATCTACATCGTGCAGGGCGAAAATGGCCATTGGGGCGCGCCGCAAATCGCGACATTCTCTGGCCAGTATCGCGATTTCGGGCCTGCCATGTCGCCCGATGGATCGAGGCTGTTCTTCATTTCGAATCGCCCTGTGAAGGATTCCAAAGTCACGGACATGAACATCTGGATGGTCAGGCGTGACCATCAATGGAGCGAGCCTCAGCCGGTGGACAACGTAAATTCGGCGGCGCAAGAGTACGGAGTATCAGTGGCGGCAAACGGCAATCTCTATTTTGCGTCGAGTCGCGAAGGCGGGAAAGGGTCGTTCGACATCTACCGGTCTCGCTTGAAGGACGGTGAATATCAGGCTCCGGAAAATCTCGGAGAGCCGCTGAACACCGCCGGAGCCGAAGTGCAGCCGGCCATCTCTCCGGATGAAAGCACGCTCGTGTTCACGACGTTCGGCCGCGATGATGAGATCGTCGGCGTTCACCGGGAGTACAACAAAGGCGACCTGTACGTTTCATTCCAGCACGACGGCCAATGGACCGCACCACGCAATTGCGGTCCTGGAATCAACAGCGGCGCAGGCGAAGCATGGCCGGCCTTTTCATCCGACGGCCGCAGCTTGTTCTTCTCCAGCGAACGCGGCTTCGCGACTTACCGCGTGCCCAAACGCTTGACGTGGCGCGAGCTGGAGCGTGGACTCACCAGCGTTCTAAACGGAATGGGCAACATCTACCAAGCCCCCGCTGAAACTTGCCACTGAACCGCGACCGCGAGGCAGCGCTACCACGATCGTGCGGGTACCGAAATGTCAACACGGTACCATACCTCTAGATGATCGACGCCCACCACCATCTCTGGAAGTACACCGCCGCCGAATATGGCTGGATCACGCCAGACAAGTCTGCGATTCGTCGCGATTTTCTTCCCCCGCAGTTGGAAGAGATGATGCATCACTTCGGCATCGAAGGAACTGTCGCCGTGCAAGCGCGCCAGACCCTCGAGGAAACGTCCTGGCTGCTGTCGCTCTCAGAGCAACACCCGCTGATCCGAGGCGTAGTGGGATGGGTTCCGCTCACCGACGGCGAGCGCGTGAAACCTCATCTCGAACGCTTCGCCGCAAATAAACGCCTGCGCGCCGTTCGCCACGTGCTCCACGACGAACCCGATCCACGCTACATTCTTCGTGATGATTTCAATGCAGGAGTGGCCACGCTACACGAGTTCGGCCTCCGCTACGACATCCTGATCTTCGAAAAACACCTTCCCGCAGCCATCCAGTTCGTAGACCGCCATCCTAATCAAATTTTCATCCTGGATCACATTGCCAAGCCGCGCATCGCGGCGCGCGAGATGTCTCCGTGGGACCGCAACATGCGCGAAATGGCCAAGCGGCAAAATGTCTACTGCAAACTTTCCGGAATGGTCACCGAAGCGGCTGCGAATTGGACGCCGCAGGATCTGCAGCCTTATATTGACGTGGTGCTCGCCGCGTTCGGACCGCGCCGCATCCTTTACGGGTCTGACTGGCCAGTGCTGCTGCTCGCGAGCGATTATGCACGCTGGTTCGGCACCGTGAACAACGCAATCGCCAAACTGTCGAAGCCGGAGCGGGACAGAATCATGGGTGGCACCGCGGTGGAAGCCTACGCGCTAGCGACGTACTGCTTACTGAACCGCGACCGCAAGGGAGCGTTAAGTCGCCCTGTGACGGTAGACTCCCTTGCGGACGGGACGGTTCCCCTAAGCCATAATGTCTTTCACGACATTTCCATGCACATCGGTCAGACGGAAATCGCGCCCCGCATAACGATACGTCAGCTTGGTGTGATCCATCCCCAGCAAGTACAGAATGGTGGCATGCAAATCGTGAAAGTGGACCTTGTTCTCCACCGAATAATATCCGTAGTCGTCAGTCGACCCATACTGTAGACCCGGCTTCACTCCACCGCCGGCCATCCACATGGTGAACGCTTCCGGATTGTGATCGCGCCCGTCGGATCCCTGGGCGGTCGGCGTGCGCCCGAATTCACCGCCCCATACCACCAACGTATCTTTCAGCAACCCACGCGCCTTCAAGTCTTGTAAGAGTCCCGCGATCGGTTGATCCACTTCGCGCGCATTCTGCGAGTGATCGCGCAACAAATCCGAGTGCTGATCCCACTTGTACGTGTGGCTCACCTGCACGAACCGCACGCCCGCTTCCGAGAGCCGCCGCGCCATCAAACACTGCCGTCCGAAATCCTCCGACACCCGGTTGTCAATTCCGTACAGCTTCAGCGTCGCGGCCGATTCTTTCGAGATGTCCTGCAATCCGGGGGCTTGCGATTGCATCCGGAACGCCAGCTCGAACGACTCGATGCGACCTTCCAGCGCCTGGTCCGGACCCGTGGCCGCCAACTGCTCGCGATTCATCGTCTGCAGATAATCCAGCTCCATCCGCTGGATGTCTCGCGGAGTTTCGGGATTCGCGATGAAAGGAATCTTCGCGTCGCGGGCCGCGATTCCCACCGACCCGATCGGCGTCCCGGCGTACGGAGCCGGCAGAAATCCGGAGCTGTAGTTGTTTGCGCCGCCATGGCTCTGGGTGGGGCAAATCGTGATGAACCCGGGCATGCTCTGATTTTCCGTGCCCAGTCCATAAGTAATCCACGAACCCATGCTGGGCCGTACAAAAGTGTCGCTGCCCGTGTGCAACTCCAGCAGCGCGCCGCCGTGCCGCGAGTTCGATCCCCACATCGATTTGATGAAGCAGATATCGTCCACCTGCCTGGCGAGTTGCGGAAACAGATCGCTCACCCACATCCCGCTCTGCCCGTATTGCTTGAAGTCCCAGGGCGACTTCAGTAGATTGAAGGTCTCGCTCGAAACCACTTTCGGACGCTTGAACGGCAGCGGCTTTCCATGATCGCGGATCAGCAGCGGCTTGTAATCGAACGTGTCCACCTGCGAAGGACCGCCGTGCATGAAGAGAAAAATCACGCGCTTGGCCCGCGCCGGAAATTGCGGCGGCTTCTCCGACAGTGGACTCTGGGCGCCCGCCGTCGCCGCATGAGCCTGTTCACCCAGCATGGCCGCCAGCGCGAGTGCGCCGAATCCGGTACTGCTGGTCTTCAGCAGCTCGCGCCTAGAAAGCGCTCGATTCAGATAGGAGTTCCAGTGAGCATTCATACGCGAGGCCTCAATTCAAGTATATAAATTCGTTGGATGATAACAGCGCCTTGCAGAAGCTTTGCCAGGCAAAAGTGCGCCTTTCCGCGGGATCCGTCTTTCGCTCCGCCATCGCCCGATCGACGCGCGCGATGAAGCTCAACGCGCCGTCGATTTCCTTGGGCGAAGGCGGCCGCGACAGCGCGCGTTCATAGGCATCGCGAATTCGGCCGGCATCGTCCAGATCCGTCCGCTTCAGTAACTGCTCCGCCATGGTCCGGGTATGCTTCAACACCACCGTGCCGTTCATCATGAACAGGGCCTGCGGCGCGACTACCGTAGCCGCGCGATCACCGGACGACGTCGCCGGATCCGGCATATCGAAAGCCTGAAACACCTCGTACATCGAGCTGCGCACCACCGGAATATAAACCGCGCGACGGTTGCGATCGTAATCCATGCCGCCGCGCTTCTCGGTATCGCTCGCGTATTGCCGATCTTTGTAAGTCAGCAGCGATCCGCCCAAGCTCGTATCCAGATCGCCCGAAACCGCCATCACCGCATCACGAATCGGTTCCGCTTCCAGACGCTGCCGGTTCGCCCGCCACAAAAGCGTGTTCTCCGGATCCACCTCGGCCGCGCGTGCATCGAACTTCGTGCTCATTTGATACGTGTTCGAAAGCATCATCAACCGATGCATTTCCTTCATCGACCATTTTTTGTCCACAAACTGCACCGCCAGCCAATCCAGCAGCGGCTGATTCGTCGGACGCTCGCCCAGCCTGCCAAAGTTATCCGTCGTCGGGACAATGCCATGTCCGAAATGCCAGCGCCACAGACGATTCGCCATCACGCGGCTGGTAAGCGGATGATCCGGCTGCGTCAACCACTCCGCGAACTGCAGCCGTCCACTCTGTCCTTCGGGAATCGATGGCGCATTCGCCACCGTAATCGCATGCAGGAATCCGCGCGGCACAACCGCTCCCAAGGTCCAGTGGCTCCCGCGCAGATTGATCGCGAGATCGGCGGGCTTCGCCCCTTCCATCACGCCCATCGCGCGCGGATAATCCGGCTTCGTATCTTCCAGTTCTTTGCGCGCTTTTTCGATCACTGCCAATTGCTGCTCGGCCGCCGCGGGGTAATATTTCCGGGAGTCGTCCGGAGCACGGAACGGTCCGGCTTTTTCATACAGCATGTCGCGCAGGGCATCCAGACCGGCATCGGGAAGAATCTGCTGCGGCGCACTCTTCGGGGCCAGATCCTCCATGTCGTCGTCAATCTTAGCCGCGTCTTTTGGGTGCGATGATTCTATCGCCAGAAACTGCCGGCTGGCTTCGTTCGACAACTCCTGATATTTCGCGGCCAGTTCCTCGGCCGACTTCGGATGATACGCTTCGAACAATTTCGCTGCCGGCGAGGTCCACGCGCTCAGCGATTTCTCGTCCAAAGTATGCTGCGTCTGAAACGCGTACCACGCAAACAGCGCCGAATGCGGTGCGCCCTTGGCACGCCGTAGTTCCTCCACCCAATGATCCAGGAATCCCGGATTGATCCCATACTGCCGCGAAATCTGAATGTTCGAGAGCGGCGTCGCGGTCCCCTTCGGCAGCGGATTCGGCGTCACCAGCAACTTCTCGAAATACGGAAAGCGCGACTTATGCTCCAGCCGCAGCGTGTTCTTTCCGGCATTGAGCGGGAAAATTCCAGTTACGGTCCAGCCGCCCGCATCCGGCGATGCCGCGCGATTTTGCACCGCCGCCGCGCCCTCTTTCAACAGAACGCCGTTCACCAGGACATCCGCAGTGCCCGCGCCGGATTCCTCCTCCAACATATCGAGCTCATATTCGCCCGCCGCGGGAACTGTCACATCGTATTCCGCGAACCACGGACCCTTCTGGCCTTCCACTGTATTGGGCTTGCCTTTTTCGAGCTTCTTCGGAGCGTTGCCGCGCTCAAAACTGGACGCTTCTCGAATGATGGCAGCCGCAGGCGCGCTCTTTCCCGCATTCAACACCGGCACTAGAGGGATCTGCTCGTATCGCAACACGTCCGATGCAGCCAATAGATAGGCGCCCAGTTTCAGCCGAGCCTCCGCGGAAAGTTTTCGATTCTCCGCCTGCACCAACACCGAGGCCTCTTTGTTCTTCGCCTTGATCTTGTCCAGCAAATCCTGCAAACGCGCGCGATCCTCCGGCGGAGCCAGCACGTACTCGTGCCACGTGGCCACTACCTTGAAATTCTCCATCGTTTTCGAGCTTTTGAAAATGCCAGCCAGCGCGGTGTAATCGGCCTGCGGAATCGGATCGAACTTGTGATCGTGACAGCGCGCGCATCCCACGGTCAGTCCCATGAAGGCGCGGCTGGCAGTGTCCATCTGTTCGTCCACGATGTCCATTTCCATCTTCGCGGGATCGTCTTCGGCCAGCATCTTCGCGCCGAGGGAAAGGAACCCGGTCGCGGTCCATCGTTCGAATGTGGTCTGCAGGTCCGGAGCTTCCGGCAACAAATCCCCCGCCAACTGTTCGCGAACAAACTGATCGTACGGCTTGTCCTTATTAAACGCCTGGATCACGTAGTCGCGATAGCGATACGCGTTGCGATACACCAGGTTTTCATCCAGGCCGTTGGAATCGGCGTAGCGAGCCACGTCCAGCCAGTGCCGCCCCCAGCGTTCGCCATAATGCGGCGAAGCAAGCAGCCGGTCTACCAAGCGCGCGAATGCGTCCGGTTTCTGATCGTCGAGAAACGCTTGCACCTCTTCCGGGGTGGGCGGAAGTCCGGTAAGATCGAAAGTCGCGCGCCGGATCAGTTCGCGCTTGCTGGCCGGAGGCGCGGGCGTCAGGCTCTTCTCTTCTAATCCCGCCAGCACAAACGCATCGATGGGCGACTTTACCCAATCGGAATTCTTGACGTGCGGCAGTGCCGGATCCTTCGGCGGAACAAACGCCCAATATTTTTTCGCGGCGGGAGCTTCCGCCGAAAGCGACGCTGCGCCTCCCCACGGCGCGCCCATCGCGATCCATTGGGCGATGAAGGCGATTTCCGGATCGGACAATTTCTTGCCCGGAGGCATTTTCAGACTCGCGTCGGTCTGCTGCAGCGCTTTGACTAGCAGGCTTTCGTTGGGCTTCCCGGGAACCATCGCCGCCCCGCGCCCGCCGCCATGCAGGATCGACTCGCGGCTATCCAACCGAAGCCCGCCCATTGGAGTCGCGCCTGCTCCATGGCACCCAAAGCACCGTTGGACAAACACCGGCCGGACGTTCTTCTCGAAAAACTCCGCCCCGCCAGTTTGAGCGCGGGCCTGTAAAACCGCTAGCGCCAGCAACACCATCGCGAACCGAATAGCCACGAAATTATTGTGTCACAGCCAAAGGCACCCACTCCCTTACGGTCGGGGTTCGGTACGTGGCATTTGCGCCTTACCGAACCGCGACCGTCAGGGAGTCGGTGCTTTTTTGATCCCTAAGAAAACGCGTATCCTTTCTAACTCCGCCTCTAGCTCGCGCTTGAAAGCCCGATCCTTCGGCGCACTGCCCTGCACATAACCGAACTCAGCCTTCAGCTCCCCATCGTTGACCGACAGATTCCCCCAGCCAATCACCCGATCCCGCCACAACAGCGGCAGCGCATAATACCCAAGCTTTCGTTTCGGCGCGGGTGTATACGCTTCGAACCGGTACACCCAGCCCCACAGCAATTCGAATCGGTCGCGATCCCACACCACCGGATCAAACGGCGTCAGCAACCGCACCTTTTCCCGCGGCGCAAAGCGCGTAGTGTCCTCGCCAGCAGGCCAATACCAATCCACGCCGTCTACGTGCGCATGTTGCAGTCTCTCTTTCGCCCGCTGCAGCGCGCTCTTCAATTCGCCTTTCCACTGAGGCGCAGCGTAGCGCAGACGGTTCACTACATAGCGCAGGCCGCCCATGTGCAGCGGCGCGTACACGTGAACAGCCGCATCCACCAGCGCATCGATCCGGGCGTGCCGTTCCGCGATACCTTCCGGCGCCGGGCCATACTGGTGCGCCGCATACATCCGGATGCCGCGCTCGCGCCCCACCACCCGCAGCATCCCGCGATAATGCATGATGTTCAGCAGATGCGTGGTCGCGTTCGACGATCCGCCCCAGTAGTTCGTGACACGCCCTCGCGCGAAATGCTGATCCACTTCCCTCGGATGCACCACGCCGCGTTCGCACCACGAAATCCAGCAGAAGCTGCGCCAGCTTCCGGGTTCCAGCCGGCCAGGCTTGACTGCCTTCCGCCGGAACCAGCGCATCCGGCCGCGGATGCATCAGCGCTTGGAGAGGACGAGTCACGAAACCGTAGACGACGAAGAAATCCTCTTCCACGCCCAGCTTCGAGAACTTCCGCTCCAGATCGCCGGCGCGATAGCCTTTCACGCGATGCCGCAGCGTCAGGTCTTGCGCGCGCGCCGGTGCGCGAATCGGATCCGCCTGCACGAATCCCAGCTTGTCCAGCGCTCGCTTCAGCGTGGTGGGCGGAAACAAACTGCGCGCGACGGCAAAGCTTCGCAGGCGGTCAATGGTCATGGCTTTCCGTCGGAAGCCCTTGCTGCGCGCGTCCGATTGGCCCGTCGTATTTCGTGGTCGTCTTGAACAGCTCCAGATGCCCATCGGCGGCGTATTTGCGGCAGCGCGCGCGCAGCTCGTGCATGGCGGAGTTTGCGATCGGCTGAAAGCCTCGCGCCACCGCGAGATTCTGATGCAGCACCTCTAGCGTCTCTACGCCGCTGATGGTCACCGCCACCGGAAGACTCATCGCGTAACGGAGCGCTTCCTCCGGCGTCACAACGCCGCTGCTCAACATTTCCCCACATCCGCCAAACGTCTTCATTCCCAGCGCCGCGATGCCTCTTTTGTTCAGCTCCGGTAACACTTGCTGTTCAAAGCTGCTGTACGTCGCGTCGAAACAGTTCAAAGGCATCTGCACGGTATCGAACGGAAAATTGTGCGAAAGCATTTTCATGTGAATGCCCGGATCTTTGTGCCCGGTGAATCCCACGAACCGTACCTTGCCCTGCTGCTTCGCCGCCACCAGCGCTTCCGCCGCGCCATCCGGAGCGAAGATCAAATCGGGATCGTTCCAGTAAATCACTTCGTGGATCTGCCACACATCGATGTGGTCCGTCTTCAATCTACGCAGCGATTCCTCAAGCTGCTGCATCGCGACATCTTTCTTGCGGCCGTGCGTGCAGACTTTGGTCATCACAATCGCCCGATCGCGCTTGCCTTGGAGCGCCTTGCCCATCAGTTCTTCGCTTCTTCCGTCGTGATACTCCCACGCGTTATCGAAGAAGTTGATGCCGGCATCGAGCGATTCATTCACAATCCGATCCACCTTGGCTTGTTCCTGGATTTCGCCGAGATGGTAACCGCCCAAGCCCATCGAGGACACTTCGATGCCCGTGTGGCCCAGTGGCCGTTTCGGTACCAATGCGTGGGATTGTGCCATAAAAACTCTCCGCCGGGAAACGCGATTCATCATAGCGTGTTCCTGATGCCGCCGGACAGATCTAGCCTGTGTAGACCGTTCCCTCTTCTACGAAACAGAGGGAATTTCCCCAGGGGTCCTCGGCATAGAACGATCGCTCGCCCCAGGGGCGCACCACGATACCGCCTCCCGGCGCATCGTGCACGTCCTCATGCGACAGACAGCGCAGCGCCTTGGCACGCTCGAATGCCGCCTCTAGATTCTCGACAGTAAAATACAAAGACTTTGCCGCTGGGTGCGGCTGCCCTTTCGAGGACACATCCAGCACTTGCAGGGTAACGGGCCCGCAATCGAAGTAGCAGCGGCGCCCCGGCTGCTTCCTCCCTCGAGGCCGAGCAGCGTCCCATAGAACGCCGCTGCCGCGTCCAAATCGCCGACTTCGATGTTGAGCCGGAAAAACTGCGGTACGTCCTCAGGCTTTCTCGTTGCTGACATCTTGTTCTCCTTCTTTGTTCCGTTTCGCCGGGGATTGAAAATGCGCCAGCCAATCGCTCACCAGCGCCAATCGCTTTCGCTCAAGGCGGTAAATACGCATCCGCCCTTGCCTCTCGTGAGAAAGCAGGCCGGCCGTCTCCAGAACCTGAAGGTGCCGGGTAGTGGTCTGCCAGGCATGCGCAAACATAGCAGCGATCTCTCCGGCCGTCATCGCCCCGCCATTGAAATAAACCGCCAGCAGCACACGGCGCCGGGCAGGATGCGCGAGCGCTTCGAATACAGCCTCATATGCGTCTCGCCGGACCTTCGACCTCGGCTTAGCCATCGGTTCGCGCGAACGCTAATGGATGCTTCGGCTGGTAGAGACCCACTGCGCCTCCGCCCGGAAGCCGGATGTGTGGTGACCGACCCCCACCGTGCTTGCTGCACCTGGGAACACTGGACGCCCTTCTTTCCGAGCGCCGCGACCTCGGCCTTCAGATCGTCACACATGAAATAGAGTTCGTGTCCGCTGGTATCTTCGGCGGGATGAACCGCCACTTCCGAGGGAGGAAGCGCAAAGATCAGCCATCCGTGGCCGGCATCCACGGAGGAAAGTCCGACGACGTCTCCGAGGAAAGCCCGATCGGCAGCCGCGTCCTTGCTGGATACGATGACATGCGCACCAAAGATCATGACAGTTTCACCTTTCAACAATACTCAGCCATATTGCTGAATGTTTGTCAAATGCCTGCCCGGCGAGACGTTCTTGGGATTATTTTCTGTCGCGCCGCGCGGTCGCCTTATTCTTCCCATTTGGCCTGATTGTAAGCAATGGCGGCACGGACGAGTTCCTTCAGCCCTCGCTTATTGACCTTATCGCCCTCGAAAAAATCGATCGCTCGCCACGTCCCGCCTTCCAGACCCGCGTTGAATAGCTTATCCGGATCCGGCAGGCTCGCTCCATGGGAAAAGGTAAGCTTCACCTTATCCTTATGGGCATTGCCAACCGCGATCATGCCGTCGCGGGACCACACCGGGCTTCCCATCCACTTCCATTCCTCGATGATCTCGCGATCGGCCTCAAGGATGGTCTTGCGGACGCTGGCGAGCGTTTTGCCTCGCCAGTCCGTAAGGTTTTCGATGAGCTGGTCAATTCGTTCCGATGGATTCATTGGATCTCAATGCCAGGCCAGTTGGGTGAGCTGAATGATGTTGCCGCAGGTGTCGTTCAGCATGGCAATTTTGGAAGCAGTCACGTCGGTGGGCGGCATGGTGAACTGGGCGCCGTGGGCCTTGATGCGCTCGTAATCGCTCTTGATGTCGTCGGTGAAGAACATCGCCGCCGGCTGGCCCTGTTCAAAGATCCCCTGCTGATACGCCTTGGCTGTGGGGTTGTTGTTCAACGCCAACTGCAGCTCGGTGCCATTCGGCTCCTCGGGCGAAGCCACCGTCAGCCAGCGATAGGGGCCCTGGCTGAAGTCGGACTTCTTGGCAAAGCCCAATACCTCCGTGTAGAAGCGCAGGGCCTTGTCCAGGTCGTCTACAAAAATGCTCATCACTTTGATTTTCATTTCGGTTCTCCTTTATGAGTGTGTCAATCGGTACCAGATTGGAGCATAATCGACCAGAACCAGCGCGCCGAGAACTGCCAGCCCTTCGAGAATGCGGAAGCTGCTGATCGACGCGGATGCGATGGGCCTCACAACCAGCCGTCCATACGCGATGAACGCGGCGACCCCTGCCAGCAGCAAATTGAGCAGCACAAAGTTGTACTCGCCCCGCGCGATGTGAAATCCAGCCGCGAGGATCATGACCAGCGTCAGGCCGATCGCAGCCCACGGCGTGAGCTTCGGTTTGACTCCGGTGATGGCCGGCAGGATCAGGCCCACGCCTCCCAGAAACTCAGCGACCCCGATGAAGACAGCCAGGTCCTGGGGTACGGCGGAAAGCCAAGGCACTTGCTGGAGCGCCTGGTTCCATAGCGCCGGTTTGTACCATAAGATCTTGCCGAAACCGGTGATGCTGAACGAGACGCCCCATAATACTTGCAGAATCCAAAGTGTGGTTTTCATGGTTGCGATTTCTCCTTTTGATTTACGTATTCTGATTTGATCTTAGGCCCACAGTTGGGCGTTTCAATACCGAACTGCTTTGCGTACTCCACGTGGAGCCGCTGCCAGCCGGCGAACTTCATGGTCCCTGGGCCGGCCATCCGGCCGATGGGAGTTCCACTGAGCAGGTGATCGAGAACATCCAAACAAATGTGCCATCCGGCGGCGCCCATCGCGATGAAGCGGCGATCGATGCTGGTCCACAGAGTCAGGCGCGTGCCGCTACCGACGGCTTCGAGTTCCCACCGCATATCGTTCGGGCCCCACTCGTACTCAAGCACATTGGGAGCCTCGGCTCGCGTCACTTTTGTTTCGGTAATGCGCGGCCCGGGCGCTCCCACGGTGGTGAGCTTCACCGTGGTTCCCGCCGTACCCAGGCTCCCATCGGCGTCAAAGGGAGCCCACTCGCGCAGATGCTCCGGATCGGTAAGAGCCTGCCAGACTTTTTCCGGCGAGTGGCGCAGTTCTCTTACCAGAATGAGCTGCCACTGGTCTCCGTCGTTTCGTACCATCCGCACGCCGCTGGGCGGACCTGGTGAGTATTGCTCGCGAGCGGTCATTGTTTCCTCGCTGGCTTCTTTTTCATTGGCGTGGACGGAGCTTCCTTGGTCCGCTCCATGCGGTCCAGATGGCGTTCGAGCGCATCTACGTGCGCGGACCAGAACCGGCGGAACTGAGCCAGCCAGGCATCCACCTCTCGAAATGGTTCGGGTTTCAGACGGTAGAGGCGGCGCTGCGCGTCCACCGTGGATTCCACGAATCCGGCATCGCGCAGCACTCGCAGATGCTTGGACACAGTCGGCTGCGGCATCCGGAGCTGTCGCTCGATGTCTCCTACCGACTGTTGTGATGAGACCAGCAGACTCAGGATCGCGCGGCGGTTCGGCTCGGCAATGATTTCGAAAACAGATTCCACGCTCTTAATATACTTACAGGAGTATATACGTGTCAAGATATATTTAAGGCGTGGTTCCCGTAAGCCTCAGCTTCGAGCGATGCGGGCCCAAGCGGCGTACGTTTTCGGCGCATCCATGGCCTTGACTTCCTGCCACGCCCTTACGGCATCGTTGTGCGACGCGCCTTTGTTGCCTGCCATAAAGTCGGAGATAAAGTTCATGTAGCGCCCGTGCTCGATCCGCAAAGGGCCGCGCTTGCTCTCGTTGAGAGCGATGGCCTGCAGTACCAAGTCGCGGTACGTGATGCGGCGGCCCGCGGCAATTTGTTCTTCGCGCCATCGGTTGAGCAGATAGCGGGTGCCCGAGGCACGCTTGAAACCCGGTTGGATCTTCATGGCCTCCCGCTCGATGAACAACTTCGTCTCCCGATTGCTCGTGTAATGAACAACCGGGAGATCGAGCCGCAAGCCTCGATCCACGTCCCGCGGGCCTTGTTTGGGCGTCACCGGCATTGCCGCAACCTTCGCGCCCTCAGCGAAAAGGAGATCCTTTATCCCGGCTTCCAGCTGATCCTTCCGAAGCTTGCTCGCGAACGGGATTCGCATTTTGATGGCGAATGCCCGCAGCTCCGCTGCATACCAGTAGCCGTTATCGAATGCACGCAAGGTCATCGCGGCAGACAATTTCCGCTTCCTTGCGGGACCAATCGGCTTGGGCGCACCGGCCATCCTCAACCATCCTAGGCCAACTATATCCGGCGTTCATCAAACGCCGCGGAATTCTCATCCACCGCCTACGCCTGCAACGCACTCTTTGTTGTTATAGACATCGTCGCCCCAAAATCCACTGGACCCCGCCGCCTCGTAACACTATTGAGTTTTTGGTGCTACTATCTGAGGGAGTAGCACGCTTGACACTTCCGTAGCACATTGAAAGGAGCTATGCTTCCACGGCCGCTTGTCATCGCGTTCCTTCGCTTCGCCACGATTCGATTCGCGCTCTTCCATTACGCGCTCGTGTTCACCTTCTTTTGTTCGGTGCCCACGCTCAGCGCTCAGGAGGTCGCGAAACCGCCTCAGCTATCCGGAACAGTCGTGGATAGCTCTGGCGCGGCGATTGCCGGGGCTACCGTGCAGGTTCGGAGCGAGAACGGTACCGTGCTGACAACGACCCGATCGGATTCCAACGGATCCTTCACTATTTCCGGACTCTCGGCAGGTAATTATCGACTCGTGGTATCTCGTGCCGATTTTGGAACTAAAGAACTTCCCGTCACCATCGGCACAACCGAAACGCAATCCGCGCTACGCATCTCTCTGGCTGTGAGCGCCGTGAGCGAGACCATCAACGTGCAGGGCCGGGAGGATGACCTGGTAGGACTTGCCGAATCCGCTACCCAGGGAACGGTGGGCGCGAAGGAAATTCAAGATCGCCCCATTCTTCGTTCGGGAGAACTTTTGGAGACGGTTCCCGGCGTCATCATCACGCAACACGCCGGCGGGGGCAAGGCCAACCAATATTTTCTTCGCGGCTTCAATCTGGACCACGGCACGGATTTCGCCGTCTTCACCGACGATATGCCACTGAATCTGCCGTCGCACGCGCACGGCGAGGGGTACGCGGACATGAACACCGTGATCCCGGAGTTTGTGCAGACGGTGAATTACGAGAAAGGTCCTTATTACGCCGACGTCGGCAATTATGGCTCAGCTGGATCAGCCCATCTGGAGTTCTTTAAGACGTTGCCCCAGAACTTCTTTGAGGTCGACGCCGGCATGTATGGCTATGAGCGGGGAGTCTTCGGTGTTTCGCAGAAGCTCGGCTCGGGCAGTTTGCTCTACGGCGGAGAAGTGTCTCACGATGACGGCCCCTGGAAGTATCCGGATGACTATTTGAAATTCAACGGCATCTTAACCTACAGCCAGGGCGACAGTGCCAATGGTTTCAGCATCACGGCTCGCGGTTACCACGGAAAATGGAACTCGAGCGACCAAATCGCCGAGAACGCCGTGCCCCTGGTTGGTTTCTTCGGCACACTGAATCCGACTGACGGCGGCAAGTCACAGCGGTATAGCTTGCAGACGGAATGGCATCGCGAGCGCGCAAAATCCCGGACGAAAATCACGCTCTACGGATTTTATTACGACCTCGATCTATTTTCAGATTTCACATACTACCTGACGGACCCAGTTCACGGCGATCAGTTCGAACAGAAGGACAGGCGCTGGGTGATTGGGCTGGACGCGCGCCACACAATTTTCAGCCAATGGTTTGGCCGCAAGGTGGAAAATACATTCGGCCTGCAGGTCCGCAATGATTGGGTCCACAACGGCCTTTTCCAGACGGAAAATCGCGTGCGTGTGGATAAGACTGATTCCGACACCGGCACCATTCTGCCCGCGACCACCGAAGCGGATCGCTTTACGGACACGCAAGTAGGCTTTTATTGGGAAAACACAATCCACTGGTCGGACAAATTCCGCACAGTCGCGGCCGTGCGCGGCGACGTGGGACACGTTGACGTCACCAGCTTGGTTACTCCGGCCAATTCCGGTACGGCTACCAAAGCACTGCCCAGCCCGAAACTGAGTTTGATTTTCGGCCCGTGGTCCAAGACTGAGTTCTACGTACAGGGCGGATTCGGTTTCCACAGCAACGACGCGCGCGGCGCAACGCAAAGTGTAGAACCAGTTTCGGCGGACTATCCTTACCCCAATACGCCCGCCTCAAGAATTCCCCTTCTGATCCCAACCAAAGGCGGCGAAATCGGTGTACGCACTACGGCCGCCTCCCATTTGCAGAGTACCCTTTCGCTCTGGTATCTCCGCAGTGATTCCGAACTGCAGCAGTCGGGCGACACCGGAGGCACGGTTGCTTCAAAACAGCCGAGCAACCGTTATGGCGTCGAATGGGCGAACTACTACACGCCTTTGGAACACTTGGCTTTTGATTTTGACCTGGCGGGTTCCCGAGCTTTTTTTACCTCAATTGACGCAGATGATGCTGCGCCGGATAGCCCGGGCGGCAAGCGGGTACCCGAAGCTGTTGGATTGGTGATTGCATCGGGCCTCACGTTGCACGATCTCAAAGGATTTTTGGGGAGTTTGCGCCTCCGCTACTTTGGCCCGCGCGATTTAACGTCCGACGGAATTTATCGCTCAAGGTCAACGGCGTTGCTCAACGCGGGGGCAGGTTATCAAATTAACAAGACATGGCGCGTCTCGGTTGAATTGTTGAATTTGCTGAACCGCCGCGATCACGACATTGATTACGCCTATACCTCCCAAATAACGCCAACGGCGCCGCCCGCATTTACGGATGTCTTCCACCCCGTTGAACCGTTTCAGGTGAGAGTCGGGATCCATTACACTTTCGGTCTGAAATAATCAAAACTCGGAACAGCACCGGCTCCCTCACTCATTCCGAGCCGCGAGCGTGAGCGACCGGTGATTTTGCGCAGAGTCTTATAGAATCAAGTCTGTATGTCTGACTTACGGCGGTTTGGCGTGGCGATTGAAGGGGAACTCCTGGACAAGTTCGACGCGTTGATGGAAAAAAGAGGCTATACCAACCGGTCGGAGGCCTTTCGCGACCTGGCGCGCGCCGAGCTGGTCAAAGAGAGAGCGGAGAAACCGAACGCCATTGTGGCGGGAACGGTAACCATCGTTTATGACCACCACGTGCGGCTGCTGAGCGAGAAGCTCACCGAACTGCAGCACCAGCACCACAAATGCATCGTGTCGGCCATGCATGTCCACCTGGATCATGACAATTGCCTGGAGGTGGTGGTGTTACGCGGAATGGCCAAGGATGTCCAGCAAATCGCCGATTCACTGATCAGCACGAAAGGCGTGACGCACGGCCGGTTGATCGTAGCCGTGGCTGAATCGGCGCACAAGCACTAATGCGTGTCTCTAGTGTGTGTCTCTGCGATGCAGATGCGGATGGGGATGTACTTCGTCTGAATCGTGAACGTGCTGTTGAACTCGCACCAAACTGGTGCGCTCCAGCAGGCTGACATCGTGCAGCACCGCGAGCGGCGTACCCTCTCCGGCGATCCGGCCCCCCTCGAAGACGTAACAGCGATCGGCAATATCCTCCAGCGTGTCCAGATCGTGCGTGGCGATGATGACGGTTTTCGCACCGTTTTTCCAGGACGTCAACAGATCCACGATTTGGGCTTGGCTCAACGGGTCAAGCGCCGCGCTCGGTTCGTCGAGAAGAATCACCTCCGGGTCCGTGATTAGCACCGAAGCCAGGGCCACCCGCTTTTTCTCGCCGCCGGACAACCGGTGTGGCGCGCGATCTCTCAAGTGGCCGATTCCCATGGCATGGAGGACTCCTTCGACGCGTTCGCGAATTTGCGCCTTTGGCCAATGGAGCTGGAGCGGGCCGAAGGCCACTTCATCGAAAACGCTGGGATTGAAAAGCTGGATATCGGGATTCTGAAAAACCAGCCCGACGCGCCGGCGGAAAGCATAGAAAAACGCCTCCTCCTGGAAGCGCTTCTCGGTGAGACTTTCGCCGCAAAATGAGATATCCCCTTGCTCGGCGAAACCCAGCCCGGCCAGCAAACGAAGCAGCGTGGATTTGCCTGATCCGTTGGCGCCGAGCAAGGCCACGCGCTCACCCCGCATCACTTGCATGGAAAGGCCGTTCAAAGCAAGCACGCGCTGGTAGCGATACGATACATCGCGAACATCGAATACCGTTTCGGCCACGTCAGTCACCGGCCCAGCCACATAGCGATGGACGCGATACTGGCAAACGCGGCCAATCCCAGCCAATCTTTCGAGCGCATCGTCGGATTGTCTAGCAGGTGGACATCGCCGCGGAAGCCGCGCGCCTGCATGGCCAGGTGTACTTCGCCGCTCAATTGCATACTCTTCGAGAGCAGCAGCCCGGCGCTCGACGCGGCCAGGCGGCGCCGGTCGGCTGGTTCCAGAATGCCGATCATTCGAGTCTCGCGGGCCTCGAACATATCCTGGGCGCTCTGGAGCAGCAGGAAGATATACCGGTACGTCATTCCGACGATGACAACTAGAATCGCGGGAACACGAAAAAATCGCAGCGCTCGCAGCAGTTGCGTCCAGAGCGTGCAAAGAATCAGCAGAACGGCAAAAGTACCAGCCGTTTCCGCCCGCAGAATCAGGAACCCGGCGCTGCGCAGCCCTTGCGACGACACTGCCCAGTCCAGAACGGGTACTCGAAAAACCGCTACGCCCGGTGTGAGGAAAATCGCAGGTAGTGCGATGGCTCCGGTGAACGCCAGAACCGCAATCCAGACTTTGGTAGCGAGAACACGGAGTGAAATCCGTGAGGCGAGCGCCAGGAGGATTGCCGCGGCCAGCAATAGCGCCAAAACTGAGATTCGGTGCGATGCGACGGCCGCGATAATGAGTAATCCGATTCCAACCAGCTTCACGCGCGCATCCAGACGCTGCAACAAACCAGGGGAATTGGCCGTTTCCTCCGCGAAAAGCGAATGTTGCACTACATCCAACAGACTGCGAATGGTCTTCTCGACAAAGCTGGTGCGGCGGCGCTGTCCGGGCCGCATCCCCGGTTCCCTGACCGCCGCGGCTCGGTAATTTCGCGTGAGCCACCCTAAGAGCAAAGCGAGGAGAACGATGCATCCAACTCCCATCGCCGCGGATGCAAGATATCCGAAAGAAGCGCTGCGAATAAAGCTTGGCGCATAGCCGGAGAGCGGAGCTGTCCACATCGAAGAGAGCCGCTCCAAGCCGCGAGGCGCTTGTGCGGGCGGTAGCTGATTCCCGGATGCGGCGGCGATCTGATGGCGCGCTTGCGGATCTGAAAAATCGCGCGCGCTCCACTCTCCCCAGGCATTTCCCACGGCCAAAATGCCGAGCGGCGTTAGGATCAGCAACACCGCTAGTCCAACCCAAAGCTTCCAGGCGGTTGGCCAGAGTACTCGATCCTCCAGCGGTAATGCGGGATCGGCGAGATCCGGGGCATCCGGCGCAGTGAGGCGAAGCAAGCCCGGATCCACCCTTTGCAACCACGCGACGATGCCGGCTGAAATCACCAGTTCGGCCAGCCCCGCAAAAGTGAGGTGACCAAGGAGCATTGCGGGGATGGAAACGCTTAGACCGTAGGGCGCATAGAGCGGCGCGCCGGAAGCGTCGTGGAACAATGCCGGCTGAATCCCGAACTCAATGGCCGCGCAAAGGGCCGCCACGTTGATGCCGGCATATCCCGCGATTCCTGCCGCAACAACTCGGCGGCTGGAACCGATCGCAGCCCGCCGGCTCAACAGGCGGTATATGGAATATGCGACAAGCGATCCGACGATCGCCATGTTGAAACAGTTCGCGCCGATCGCGGTGATGCCTCCGTCTCCGAAGAAGACTGCCTGGATTAGCAATGCCACCGAGATCGCCACAATGGACGCCCACGGCCCGAGGACAATACTGGCAACCCCCATGCCCACGGCATGTCCGGTGGTCCCGCCCGGCAGCGGAAGATTGAACATCATGATGACGAAGGAAAACGCCGCGAAAACGGACAGCAGGGGAATCATCCGCGTGTTCAGCACGCGTTTCATGCGCCGTAGCGCGATCCACCAGAAGGGCGAAGCTGCTCCAAACAGGCACGCGCAAGTGGAAGGACTCAGGTAGCCGTCAGGGATGTGCATCGCCGCCTCTTGTCCCAACGGCAGCATAGCACGATCCGTCGGTTTGTGCGACCGAACCGCGACCGCGAGGGAGTGATGCGGCCACCAAGGTGAGAGACGCCAAGGGGGCGGACGCCTGGGCGCGGGTCCCCCTGGACCCGCTCTTCAGGATTTCGTATTTCCTCAGCAGGCCGACGAGGGCGTCGGCGCGGACCAGGGGGTCGCCCACTGGCGTCTCAGGAGCGCTACCACGAACGCAGCACTTTTGGGCACGCCCGTTGAAGACGTTGGTCCGTGATTGAAAGACAATGGCACCGACTCCCTCACGGTCGCGGCTCGGTAGCGTCTTCATGACCTTCGGTGGGCCGCAGGCCTGTGCGGTCGCGGTTCGGTTGTAGACCTGTAGGTCGCCAGGACGCAAGACGTTACCGCTAAAGGGCTGTCACGCGGTTGGGTAGGCGGTAAAGTTGGTCCCTCGGTCTGCCGATTAACTCATTCTAGGGCAAGGGATCTTGCAACGCGGCGGCTCCTCACACATGAGTCTCTCAAGCATCAAAAAAGTCATGGTTACGGGCGGTGCGGGATACAAGGGCTGTGTGCTTGTTCCCAAGCTACTGGAAGCCGGCTATGAAACGGTGGTTTATGACCTGTTGCTGTTTGGCGCGGCGGGCCTTCCCACGGACCCGCGTTTGACACTGGTCGAGGGTGACATCCGCGATACCGCGAAATACGCCCACGCGGTGCAGGGCTGCGATGCCGTCATCCACATGGCCTGCATTTCGAACGATCCCAGCTTTGAGCTGGACGCGACGTTAAGCCGCAGCATTAACTACGACTGTTTTGAGCCTCTGGTAGTAGCCAGCAAGGACGCCGGCGTACGCCGATTCATTTACGTTTCCTCCAGCTCCGTTTACGGCGTGAGCGACGCTCCAGATGTAACTGAGGACCATCCGCTGGTTCCCCTCACCGACTACAACAAGTACAAGGGGCTTTGCGAGCCCATTTTGCTGCGCTACCAGAGCCCGGAGTTCACCACGGTAATTGTCCGGCCAGCCACGGTCTGCGGTTATTCCCCCCGCATGCGCTTCGATCTGACGGTGAACATTCTGACTAACCACGCAGTGAATCGCCGCGTGATTACCGTTTTTGGCGGCGCCCAAAAGCGCCCCAACATCCACATTGAGGATGTCACCGATCTGTACGTGAAAATGCTGGAATACCCGGCCGAACTGGTGGCCGGCGACATTTTCAATGCCGGCTACGAGAATCACACCGTGGCGCAACTGGCGCAACTGGCCAAAGCGGTGGTGGAAGAAGAGGCGCCCGGAAGGGAGCCGATCCGTATCGATACCACCACTACCAACGACAATCGCTCTTATCACGTAAGCTCGCGCAAAATCGCCGAAAAGCTCGGCTATCGTCCGAATCACACCATTGAGGATGCAGTGCGCGATTTGTGCCGTGCCTTCGAGGCAGGTAAGTTTTCCGACAGCATGACCAACGACGAGTACGTGAACGTGAAAACAGTAAAGCGGCGGAGCCTGCAATGAGTGCGCGCCAACCCATCGCCGTAGTCACCGGCGGCGCCGGCTTCATCGGCAGCCATATGGTGGATCTTCTGGTTGAGCAGGGCTTCCGGGTCCACATCATCGACAATCTGGTGGGCGGCCGGCTGGCCAATATCGAGCAGCATAAAGCAAACTCGGCAGTGGTTTTCGAGTTGAAGGATATTCGTTTGCTGTCCGCGGACGATAGCCTGTTCCGCGGCGCCCAACTGGTGTTTCACTTCGCGGGCATCGGCGATATCGTGCCCTCCATCGACCGTCCGTCGGATTACCTTTCTACGAATGTGCAAGGAACCGTGCAAGTGCTCGAAGCAGCGCGGCGGGCCGGGGTTCGGAAACTGGTTTATGCGGCATCCTCGTCCTGTTACGGGCTGGCCAAGAAGCTGCCAACCGCCGAAAACGCAGAAATCTCTCCGGAATATCCTTACGCCCTGAGCAAGTATATGGGGGAGCAGGCCGTGCTGCATTGGGGACGGGTCTACGGATTGCCGGTGAATTCGATCCGGATCTTCAATGCTTACGGTACGCGATCGCGAACCACCGGAGCTTATGGCGCAGTTTTTGGCGTGTTTCTGGCACAAAAATTGGCCGGCAAACCGTTCACGATTGTGGGCGACGGCACGCAGAGCCGGGATTTTTTATACGTCACCGATGTGGTCCGAGCGTTCTACGCCGCCGCGACTACCAGTTTGACAGGGCGAATCTACAATCTGGGCGCGGGCGATCCGCAGACAGTCAATCGTCTGGCCGATCTGCTGGGCGGCGAGCGGGTCTACATTCCCAAGCGTCCCGGTGAGCCGGATTGCACTTGGGCCGACATCCGCAAAATCAAAAGTGAACTGGGCTGGTTCCCGCAAGTTAGCTTGGAGCAGGGCGTGGCGAAGATGCTCGCCGTAATCGATTATTGGCGCGAAGCCCCGGTCTGGAATCCCGCTTCGATTGCCGACGCTACCAAGACATGGTTCGCATTTCTGGAAAAGGGGGCGGCGTCGCCAGCGGCATGACCTCCGCCGAGCAGGCCCTATTCCATCGCAAGATCAAGACCGCCTCCGAATTGCGCGCGATTCTCGGCCCGGCGCCGCGCGAGCAGAAGGTGATCCTGTGTCACGGCACTTTCGACCTGGTGCACCCGGGTCACATCCGGCATTTGATCTATGCCAAGAGCAAGGCTCACGTCCTGGTGGCGAGCCTTACCTCGGATATTCATATCGAAAAGGCCAGCAACCGTCCTTTCGTCCCCGAGAATCTCCGTGCGATGAACTTAGCGGCTCTCGAAGTAGTGGATTACGTCGTCATCGATCCCAACGCCAAGCCGCTCGCAAACCTAGCGGTCATCCAACCCGATTATTTCGCCAAAGGTTACGAGTACGGCCAGGGTGGCATACATCCCAAGACGCTGGAAGAGAAGGACGTGGTGGAAAGCTACGGCGGCGAGCTGTTGTTTACACCCGGCGATATCGTCTATTCTTCCTCGGCCATTATTGAATCGGCGCGGCCCAATTTGGCCGACGACAAACTGGCTTATCTGATGGATGCCGAAGGCCTCACCTTCGAGCTGCTGCGCTCGGCGGTTCGTTCCGCGCACGGTATGAAAGTCCACGTGCTGGGCGATACCATCGTCGATTCCTACACCTACTGCACGCTGATTGGCGGTAACACGAAAACACCCACCTTCAGCGTGAAGTTCGATCGCCAGGTGGACTTCGTGGGGGGCGCGGGCATCGTAGCCAAGCACATAAAACGCGCGGGCGCCGATGTTGCATTTACCACTGTACTCGGCAACAGTCCGCTATCCCAGTTCGTGCTGCGGGATCTGGAGGCGTGCGGCGTCCGCTGCCAGGCAGTGATGGATGAAACCCGCCCCACTACACAGAAGAATCTGTTCGTCGCCGGCGGATACCGCATGTTGAAAGTGGATTCGGTGGACAACCGTTCCATTTCGGAACGGATTGTGAACACGTTTTGCGCCCAGCTTCAGCGAACGGAAGCGGACGCTGTGGTCTTCAGCGACTTCCGGCACGGGATCTTCAACTCCTCCACCATTCCCCAACTCACCCAGGCCATTCCGGCCGGTCCATTGCGTGTGGCCGATAGCCAGGTGGCCACCCGCTGGGGCAACATTTTGGATTTTCAAGGATTCGACCTGATTACTCCGAATGAACGAGAGGCGCGCTTTGCTCTGGGCGATCAGGATTCCATCGTGCGTCCCCTGGCACTGGAACTCTACCGGCGCGCCCGCTGCAAGTACCTGATTTTGAAATTGGGAGAGCGGGGCGTGATCACCTATCGCACTCCGGACCCCAATGCGCGTTCCTTCTTTACCATCGATTCCTTTGCGACTCACGTGGTGGACCCGGTTGGGGCGGGCGACGCTCTGCTGGCTTACTCAACCTTGGGACTGGCCGTCACCAAAAGCCCTGTCATTGCCTCCATCCTGGGCTCAGTGGCCGCTGGATTGGCATGTGGAAGCGACGGCAATAGTCCGATCGATCCGGAAGATGTAATCAAGCGTCTGGATCAACTGGAACGCCAGGCGCTGATCGAACCGGCCGATTCCGTTCCAACGCGAACGTGGGAAGACAGCCAACTGCGGCGGCTCCAGGAGGTTGTGCTCGGTTGAAGACACCTTGTAGGGCGGACCCCCTGGTCCGCAGCCGACGCCCTGGTCGGCCTGCTGATCAAATATCGAACTCCGGACAGCGAGTCCAGGGGGACCCGCGCGGACCAGGGGGTCCGCCCTACAAGGCGTCTCGGTTGAGAGTCGTTATCGTGGGACTCGGGATACAGGGCAAGAAGCGTCTCGCGATCGCCGGCCCGGATGTCGTGGCCACCGTAGATCCCGAGCAGAACACCGCACAATACCGCACCATCGAGGATGTCCCGCTGGACGGCTACGACGCCGCTCTGGTATGTACTCCGGACCGGCCCAAGCTGGCTTTGCTGCGCTATTTACTTTCGAATGGCAAGCACGTGTTGGTGGAAAAACCTCTGTTGGGGCAGGGCATCGAGGATTTCTTGGAGCTCCAAGAGTTGGGACGCGTGCACCACGCCGTCTGCTACACGGCCTATAACCATCGTTTTGAGCCTCATTTCATAAAGCTGAAGCAGACCTTGGATGCGGGCACTTTGGGCCGAATCTACTCGGTCCGTATGTTCTATGGAAACGGGACCGCGCGCGACGTGCGCAACTCGCCTTGGCGGGACCAGGGGTGCGGCGTTCTGCCCGACCTGGGCTCGCATTTGCTCGATACACTTTTGTACTGGTTTGGTCCCATACCGGGCGAGTGCCGCCCCTGGCGCGCGGATCGTTTTGAAAACCGCAGCTACGACCGGTTTAGTTTCGGCTTCCATGGCCCGTTAGCGGTGGACTGCGAGATGAGCCTGTTGTCCTGGCGGAATACATTTTCCGCCGATATTTTCGGCGAGCAAGGCAGCGCGCACATTTCCTGCCTGTGTAAATGGGGCCCCAGTACGTTCACTCTGCGCGGGCGAGTTTTGCCGAGCGGACGGCCCGCGGAAGAATCGTCCACGCTGGTTTGCGCCGATCCCACCTGGGCAGCCGAATATCGGCACTTCACACAATTGTGCCAGGGCGCGAACGAAAACCAGGCGGGCAATCTGGCGAACGATATTTGGATTCAAGGCAAACTGCGCGAACTTGCGGGGGGTGGAGTGCGGGGTGGAATCGAATGACGCCCATTGGCTTTGCCGGACTCTCGCACTTGGGAATTGTCTACTCCGCCGCGAGCGCTGCTCGTGGATTTGAGGTTGTGGCTTTCGACCATCGCCCGGAATTGGCGGCTGATCTTGCGGCCGGACGTTTGCCGGTGGTCGAGCCGGGTCTCGAGGAACTCTGCCGCGAGCATCGGGCCAAGCTGCGCTACACGTCCGAAGAAAGTCAGTTGGCTCAATGCCGGCTGGTCTTTGTCGCGCTCGACGTCGCGACCAATGATGCCAACGAGAGCGATCTCGCGCCGCTTGAATCGTTGCTTGCGAGAGTGATTCCGCAACTAGCGCCGGCCACGACGCTGGTGATCATGAGCCAGTTGCCGCCGGGGTTTTCGCGGCGTCTCGAAAAGCAACTTCCTGCTGGAGTGCAGCTCTGCTATCAAGTGGAGACGCTCATCTTCGGAAACGCAGTGACTAGAGCCGTCAGCCCGGAACGAATTATTGTCGGCTGCGGCGGAGCTCTGCCTGGCCTGTACGCGAGCTATCTCGAAGCGTTCGATTGTCCAATTTTGTGCATGCGCTATGAAAGCGCGGAGCTGTGCAAAATTGCTCTCAACTGTTTTCTGGTTTCGTCAGTGGCAACTTCGAACACCCTGGCGGGAATTTGCGAAAGGATCGGCGCGGATTGGCGCGAGATTGTACCCGCGTTGCGCTCGGACCGGCGCATTGGTCCTCACGCGTACCTGGACCCGGGGCTCGGCATCGCCGGCGGCAATCTGGAGCGCGACCTGGTTACTGTCCAGCGTCTGGCAGCCGAAAACGGATGTGATGCCGGCGTGGTGACGGCATGGCAGAGAAACAGCCAATATCGCAAGGATTGGGTGCTGGGACGCCTCTTCGAATCCGGATTGCTGGATCGCCCGGAGCGGACCCGCATTGGCGTTTGGGGGCTGGCTTACAAGCAAGAGACGCACTCCACCAAGAATTCTCCATCGCTTGGCCTGTTGCGCGCGCTCCATTCCTATTCCTTCCAAGCCTATGATCCGGTTGCTCAAATCCGGAGTGCGGAGTTTCCGCAGGTCCGCATTTGTGGCGGTATGGAGGAAGCGGCGCGGGAGGCCGATGTTCTGGTAGTGATGACGCCCTGGCGTGAATTTGCTGCTGCGCGGCTCGACACGGTATTGCCGTCCATGCGCGGGCGGACCGTGCTGGATCCCTTGGGCGTGCTGGCAGAGAAAGACTGCCAAAAGTTGGGATACCAATACCAACGCATGGGAGCTTGATCCAATATTGGAGCTTGATCGAATGTTGCAGCATCATCGCGAACCACCGACCCAACTGCCGCGGGTCGTGATTTTGGGCGCCGGCGGGTTCCTAGCGCCTGTGTTGCGGCGAAATCTGGAACTGCATGGCGCCAGCGTCTCGGCACTGGGCCGGGCTTCGATAGATCTGACTTCGCCCGACGCAGGGTTTCAACTGGAAGCGCGACTCAATCCGTCAGATGTATTGGTAATGGCCGCCGGATTGACGCCCGACCGAGGCAAGAACGCGGCCACGCTGATGGCCAATCTGCGCATGGCGGAAGCCGTATCTCGCGCTGTCGAGCAAGTCCGGCCGGCGCATCTTATCTACATTAGCTCCGACGCAGTGTACGACGCGCGGTTTTCGTCTTTACTCACCGAAGAATCTACCACCGAACCCGTCGATCTCTACAGCCTCATGCACGTAGGGCGGGAAAGAATCTTGGCCCAAAGCTCGCAGCAGGCCGGCGTCCCGTTTTTGATCGTGCGTCCCTGCGCCATCTACGGACCTGACGGATACCCACAACAGCTACGGGCCCAACCGCTTCCTCCGTTCCGCGCTGAGCGACGGAAAGATAACTCTGTTCGGCAACGGAGAAGAGCAGAGGCATCACGTGTGGGTGGACGACGTAGCGGAGCTGATCCGCATGTGCATTGAGCGCGGCCTCACGGGCGTGCTCAACGCGGTGACCGGTATCGCCATTTCCTTTGGGGACCTGGCGGAAAAAATCGTCCAGCTGTCGGGGCGGAAGGTTGTCGTGGAAAGGCGCCCACGCGCTTCGCAGGTGACGCATCGCCACTTCGATACGTCGGCGCTGGCACGGGCCTTTCCGTGGTTTCGGCCCACTTCACTGGACGACGGATTGAAGATGTCACTCGCCGAGTTGTCCGAGCGGGAGGTGGTATGTCCGCAGTGTTAACCCCAGCTCAGGTTTGCGGCGTGGTGTTGTTGCGGCGCGATGGCGCCGCGCTGTTGCAACATCGCGATGATATCCCGGGGATCTACGATCCTGGACTTTGGGTTTTCCCCGGCGGCCATCGCGAGGACCAGGAAACCTCCGAACAAGCGGCCCGCCGCGAATTCCTGGAGGAAACGCGATACCAGTGCGGCGAATTGCAATCGCTGGGTCTATTCTCGGCCACGACACTCGGCATCCAGCGTGAACTTACGTTGGAGTTTTTCTGGGCGCGCTATGACGAGGTCGGGGTCTTTGAGTGCTGCGAAGGGCAGGAATTGCGTTTTGTGCAGCGCGCGGAAGTGCAGCAACTGCCGGTGGTCTCCTACCTAAGTGACGTTTGGGATCGAGCTTTGTTGGCGAGTCAAGGAGCGGCGTGACCATGGGCCTACAGTCCACCGAAGGTGATAAATCACCGGTCGCTTACGCTCGCGGTTCGGAAAGAGGGTGTTACCGAACCGCGACCGTGAGGGAGTCGGTGCAGTTGGAGCGGCTCTCCAATGAGTAAATACCAGGTACCCTACACCGCACTGCCACAGCAGGCCGCGGCAATCAAACAGCAGCTTTTGGCCGCGTTTGAGAGCGTATTGGACAGCGGGCGCTATATTCTGGGGCCGAACGTCGCTCAGTTCGAGGAGCAGTTTGCGATCCTCGCGGGCACTGCGTTCGCGGTGGGAGTCGCCAACGGCACTTGTGCTTTACAAATGGTCTGGCAGGCGTTGGGGCTTGGTCCGGGAGATGAAGTGATCACCGCGCCCAATTCTTTTGTAGCGACGGCCTCTTCCATCGCCATGACAGGCGCGAAGCCTGTCTTCGCCGACATTGGGCCGGATCTGAATTTGGACCCGGAGCGTGTCGCTGCGGCTATCACGCCGCGAACCCGGGGAATTGTTCCGGTGCATCTGGCAGGCCGGCCCGCACGGATGCCGGAGATCAACCGGCTCGCCGAAAAACACGGGCTGTTTGTATTGGAGGATGCGGCGCAGGCGGTGGGCGCGCGACGCGATGGACGTCCGGTGGGATCCTGGGGAAACGCGGCAGGGTTCAGTTTGCATCCGCTCAAGAACCTTTTTGCCTACGGGGACGCAGGCGTAATTACCACGTCCGATCCGTCACTCAGAGATAAACTTCGCCAGATCCGGAATCATGGCTTGAGCAATCGGGAATGCTGCGAGTTCTGGTCCGGCAACAATCGTCTGGATGAGATGCAGGCGGCTTTCCTGCTGGTCCACATGGATGCGCTGGAACAGTGGACCGGGCAGCGCCGCGCTCTGGCCCATCGCTATCACAACCTACTGTCTGCCGTAGTGCAGGTCCCGGAGGAGAGGCCAGGCGAATACTGCGTTTACCAGACCTATGTCATTCAAGCCGACGCCCGGGATGCACTGCAGACCCACTTGCAGGAACACGGCGTGGAAGCGTTGGTTCACTATCGCACGCCGATTCATCTGCAACCGGCGGCCGCGCAATTGGGCTATCGTCCGGGTGACTTCCCCGTCACCGAACGGGCGGCAAGCCGGATCCTGAGCCTGCCCTTGTTCCCAAGCATGACCCACGCACAACAGGATCAAGTAGCCGATTTGATCCACGACTTTTATCACCAGCGCCCCGAAGTTCGGGCAGAGGGACAGGCCGTCTATGAAAGTTCCCTTTAACTATCTGCCCCAGCAATTTGGGGACGTGCAGCCCTACCTCGAGGAATGGGAGCAGGTTGGCGGCTAGCGGCGAATTTACGCTGGGGCCGTTTGTGGAAGCGTTTGAAGCCAAGTTCGCGAACTACGTTGGCGCCCGGCATTGCATCAGCACCAACAACGGCACCGATGCGCTGATTTTAGCTCTGAAGGCCGCCGGCATTGGTCCCGGCGATGAAGTAATCACAGTCACCAATACTTTTTATGCCACCGCCGGAGCCATTGTGGCCGTAGGCGCGCGGCCGGCGCTGGTGGATTGCGACCAGCGGTTTCAGATGGACGCCGAAAAGATTTCCGCGGCCGTGACGAAGAACACTCGCGCCATCCTGCCGGTGCATTGGGCAGGCGCGTCCCCGGACATGAATCGTATCCTCGATGTGGCGGAAGCGCACGGCCTGACGGTCATCGAAGATGCCTGTCCCGCGGTGGGTGCTTATGTCGACGGAAAGCACGCCGGCACCCTCGGGAAGTTGGGGGCGTTCAGCATGCATCCCTTGAAGCCGCTCAATGTTATGGGCGACGGCGGTATGACGGTCACCGACGATGACACCCTCGCCCGCTGGATGCGCAGGTATCGTAACCACGGGATGGCGGACCGCGATCACATCGATTTCTGGGGCGTCAACATGCGCCTGCAACCCTTCCAGGCCATCGTGGGCAGCCGGGTGCTGGACACGGTGGCGGATCTGGTGAGCGTGCGGAATCGAAACGCCCGCCGGTTGGATGAAGGTTTGCGCGAGCTGCCCGAATTCGTGACCGTGGCCGAACGCTGGGCCGGTAACATCGAAGCGCAGCAACTCTACCTGGCGTGTTTTGAGCGCCGCGATGCGCTGTTGCAATTCTTGATCAGCCGCGGGATTGAGGCCAAGGTGCATTATCCGGTCCCGTTGCATTTGCAGAAGGCTGCCCTTGGTCTGGGATACAAACGAGGGGCTTTCCCTGTCGCGGAATACCAGGCAGACCATTTGATCACGCTTCCGGCGCACCAATTCATAACCGCGGAACAGATCGATTACATGCTCGAAACCATTCGCGAATTTTATTTGGGTAAAGCGAGCGTCGAGAACACCAAAGAGGCCATTTATGCCGATCAGCACTGATTTAGATTCCTTGCAGGCCGCTCTCGGGTTCGATGTAACGGCTTCGAAAACACGCTGCCGCAAAATGCGGCGCCGGATATTGGAACTGTCCCAGAGACTGCCCGCGCTCCATGTTGCGCCCGCGTTCAGTTGCTTGGAAATCGTCGACACGATCTATTACGGATTGATGAATCGAAACCACGAAGGCACGAGCGACGACACGTTCATCCTGTCCAAAGGACATGGCGCATTGGCGCAGTTTGCCGTACTCGAAGAATTGGGCGTGATGAGCAAGAACGATCTGGACACCTGCTGCCACCCGGAAGGACGGTTGGGTGGGCATCCCGACTACGGCGCTCCTGGCATAGAGGCCTCCACGGGATCGTTGGGGCATGGGCTGCCCATGGCGCTGGGGATTTGCCTCGCCGAACAGGAATTGCGCCGCGCATCTACGGTCTACGTAGTGATTAGCGACGGCGAACTCATGGAAGGATCTACCTGGGAAGCGATCCTGCTGGCGCCGACGTTGGGCATCCGGAACCTGGTGGTGTTCGTGGATCTCAACGATTTTATTTCCGGCGGCCAGTTCAGCGTGAATCACCGGAATCTCTACCCAGTAGAGCCGAAGTTCGAGGCATTCGGCTGGCAAGCGATCCACGCCGACGGTCACTCTCAAGAAAGTCTATTCGACGCGGTAAGCCGGAAAGATCCAGGCCGGCCGCTGGCAGTGGTTGCTAAAACGGTCAAAGGCAAGGGCGTCAGCTATATGGAAAACCGGCCCATCTGGCACTACAGGTCGCCGAACCCAGCGGAATACCAACAGGCGCTGGCCGAACTCGCCGAGCAGGAATCGGCCCAAGGACTCCTGGTATGAGGGACGCCTTCGCGCGCGCGTTTTATGCGACCGCCCAAAAGAATCCCAAGCTCTTTATGGTGGTCGCGGACATTTCTCCAGCCTCAAAGATGACCAACTTCAAGGCGGAGTTTCCCACTCGCTTCATCGATGTCGGGCGTAGCCGAACAGAGCCTGATTGGCCTCTCCGCCGGGCTGGCCTTGCGGGGCTTCAAGCCCTTCGCGTATACTATCGCGAATTTCGCGATTTACCGGCCGTTCGAGCAGGTGCGCGACGACGTGTGCTATCAGAATCTGCCGGTGACCATCGTGGGCATGGGCGCCGGGATCACCTATTCGCCGCTGGGCGCCACGCATCACACTTTGGAAGACGTCGCGGTGATGAGCGCCATCCCGAATATGACCGTACTCGCGCCTTGCGATCCGGCGGAAGTGGAAGAAGCGGTGCATTTCGCCGCCGCGCATTCGGGCCCGGTCTATCTGCGGCTGGGCAAGGCGGGCGAAGCAAACCTGACCGAGAATGCTCCTGAGACGTTTCGTTTCGGAAAGATCCGTCAGATCAAAGCGGGCTCCGATGTCTGCTTGTTGAGCTACGGGCCCATTACGAAAATGGCATGCGAATTAGCGGCGAAGGTCGAAGCGGAGCGATCGCTCTCGGCGGCGGTGTACTCGGTGCATACACTGAAGCCATTGGATACCACGGGATTAACGGAAGTGCTCGCTCGCTTCCCCACGGTGGTCACTTTGGAAGAACACGTCCAGCGCGGCGGCCTGGGCGCGCAGGTAAAGCAATTGGCTTGGGACTCCTCGGCAAACTGCAGTCTCCACACTTTCGCGCTGAAGGACGAGTTCATCCATAAATACGGATCTAACGAGCAACTGCGCCGCGCACACGGGCTGAGCGTGGATCAGTTATACGCCGCCATCTTTTGATTCAAGGAATTCGCCATGTCAGAAACCAATTTGATGCAGCATTACCCGAGTGGAAAGGGCAGAGCCACCGAACGTCCCGCGATCACCGAACAGGACAAGCGTATTTCCAAACAGTTCGGCCGGGATTATTTTGATGGCGACCGGCGGCATGGTTACGGCGGATTTTCCTATCATCCGCGCTTCTGGACGGACACCGTCCGCCACATCCGGGATGTCTATCAGCTACCGGAAGACGCCGCTATTCTGGACGTCGGCTGCGCCAAAGGGTTCGCGCTGTATGATTTCATGCTGCTGATGCCGCAGGCCCGCGTTGCCGGCATCGACATCTCAAGCTACGCCATCGAGAATGCGCTCGAGGCGGTGAAACCCTTTGTCCAGGTGGGTGACGCTCAGAGGCTTCCCTTCGCCGATAAGAGTTTCGATCTGGTTCTGTCTATTAATACGATTCACAACCTGCCGCGCGAACAATGCAAACAAAGTCTCAGTGAGATCCAGCGAGTATCGCGCAAGCATGCTTTCGTAATGGTGGACGCGTTTCGCGATGAGCAGCAGCGACAGGCCATGTTGCAGTGGGTTTTAACGGCCGAAACCATGTTGAGTACCGAGGATTGGCTCCAGTTGTTTGCCGAAGCTGGCTATACAGGCGACTACGCCTGGTGGACGGTGGAGTAGCCGGGCGCTAAAGTGCCAGGAGCAGTAAGCCGATGATGCAGTAGGGGTCGAATGCCAAGCATGGCCGAAACTACCATGGCCCATTCTGAAGTGGATCCATCTGCTACCGGCACTTCCATCCCCGGTCTCGTATCGCAGGGTGGATTCGTTCCGAGCGGCAACCTGGATCTCACAATCGTAGTTCCGTGCCTGAACGAAGAGAAGAACATCCACTCGACGCTCGAGACCATCCGCCAGGCCATGCTGGCTTTCTCTTACAACTACGAAATTCTGGTGATCGATGATGGCTCCAGGGATCGCACCGCCGCCGTGGTGGAAGAATATCGCTGCGCTCACCCTGAGCTGCAGCTCGTGCTGAGCAAAAACAAAAAGAACCTGGGGTTGGCGACATCGTACGTAAATGGCGCCTTCATCGGCCGAGGCAGGTATTACAAGCTGGTGTGCGGCGATAATACCGAACCCAAAGAGTCGCTCATCGCCATCTTCAATCGTTTGGGCGCCGCGGATATGATCGTCCCGTATTTGACCGCCGTCGAAGGCAAATCCGCTGTACGCATGTGGATATCCAGGTTTTATACCAATCTGATTAACTTTGTCAGCGGGCATCACATGCGTTACTACAATGGCGGCCCGGTGCATCTGCGCTACAACGTGATGCGCTGGGGTCCCTACTCCTTTGGCTTCGGCTTCCAGGCGGAGCTAGTCACCCGGCTGCTGGACGAGGGCGCGAGTTACATCGAGATGGGCATCAAGGCTCGTCACGAACAGAAGCACGGGTTCAATGACGCGCTCAACTGGAAAAATTTCCTGTCCGTATCGCACACTTTGCTCGAGTTGTTCATTCGGCGCATCCGGAGACGGGCCGTCGGTCATTAGGGGGATTTTGTAACCGAACCGCGACCGCGAGGAAGTGCTACCACGAACGCCGCACTTTTGCTCACGCTCCCTGGCGGTCGCGGTTCGGTTTTATACCACTCCGGGTTAGGGTGCGCCCAGCCGTGTAAGCGCCACACGGGCTTTCGGGTAAGCCACCAGCCGCCACAACTGCCGGTCCGGATAATAGCTGATGAGCTCCCGATCTTTCTCCGGGCCCATTTCGTGAGCCCAAATGGTTTCGGAACGGTCCATGTCGGCGCGGTTGTAAATCCATTCCTGATTCACGTCGCTGCCCGGCGCATACTCTACCAAGACTACTTTCTTGCCAGGCGACTGCTCCAGCTTTTGGAGGACTGATTTCCTGGCCGCGATGAAATCCCGTTTATCGTAAAGCCATTGACTCGCCGGATCCTGATACTGCCACACAGCGTTCAACAGTATGAATACCACCAGCCATTGCGTCGCCAGCGGCCAGGCGTGAAACATGCGCCGCAACACGATCACACTCACGATATAGTAGGCTGCCGTTGCCGGAGCTGCATAATGCGGCGATATCCACACCAACGTCAGTAGCAACAGCACCATGGGAAGTGTCATCGCCAAAAGCGGCCCCGTCCTCAGACGCCGCCATGGGATAAAACAGAATGCGCCTGCGGCGCAAATCGAAAGTGGAATGCCCAGGAACACTTGAGACAAGACGTACAAGTTGTAAAGCCGCATGATTGGAGCCATCTGGGTGGCTCGGGATTCATACTCCCAGCGATGCACCTCGCGGATGTGAGCATTTTGCACCGGAGGCTGCGGGTTGTGGACCGCATCGTCCCAGAAAAATGGTGTGGATAAGTCGTATTGCCGGTGGTGGCTCGAGTAGGGGGTGTCCAGCGGATTTCCCGTTACTCTGTAGTTGTAATAGAGCGTCCACGCAGCAGTGGGGATGAGCACCCAGGCAAGCGGTGCCCAAAGATTGCGCCAGGACACTTTGGAATAGATCAGGACGCCCAGCGCGCCTAACCCGAGCACCGCCCCTTCCATTGGACGGGAATTGGCCAGCACCGCTAGACCCCCGCCGAAAGCGAGAGCCACACCAATAGAAGGCGAACGGCGCAGCCGCGGAACCGCGCCGATCACCAGCGCGCCCGCTCCGGCCGCCACCGCGCCGCCAAAATAACTGGTGCTCCAGTAGGTAATCATGCCAACTTTGAACAGCGCGATGACTCCTCCCAAGAGAGCCCAGCGATTGGGCAGCCAGCCGGCGCAGGCCCAATAGATCGCCGCTGCCATCGCGGCCACGCTCAACCAGACGCCGTACCAAGGATGGCCAAACACCACTTGTCCCAACGCCATCGCCAAGCCCTGCGCCGGAGGGTATTTGCTCTGGTAGCTCGGGCGCATCAGTTCATGAATCGTCTCAAAGTGTGTCCAGAGCGGAGGAGTGGGATTGGTCAGCCTGCCCGACGCGAAAGTGTCGGCGGCCAGCAAGTAGCTGAACTCGTCCTGAACCCCCGGTTCTGGAATCGGAATGTAGCGAAGCAGCGCGGCCCTACCGGCTAAGGAAGCCAACGCCACGAGACAAGCGATCAGTGCATGTTTCCTGGCGAAATGGCCCACGCGGGCGTTCAGCAGCCACCAATAGCGCCGGTGGTTTCCTTTTGCGCGTTTCGCGGTTAGATGCGGCGATGCCGGCTGCTGCCAGTCCAGGCACGGAGGCGGGAGCGATCTCCATGTGACGGCTAGATCCCTGGACCGCGCGTCAAGTGAGTTGTTACGAGCGCAATCTCCCGCATATCTGTATATTCGACGGATCAACCCTGAACTTTAGCGCCGGTGACTATCGTGGCAAAACGGCCGCGAGGTATCGATCGAGATCAGGCAGGTTCTCTTCGAGCCCTGCCCAGCCCACATAACCATCCGGACGCACCAGCAGGTACTCACCGTTCCCCCCGCCATACGCGGAAGCGAAATGGCCGAAGGCATCCAGGTAAACTTCGGCGCCGTTGTCCACCTTCCGCGCCGTACTCACATCCAGCCGTTTCACGCCGCGCAACTCGCTCCCGCCCATCGGGCCATCGCGGTCCAAACAGCCGCAGCAAGGTAAAATGCGGGCCTCGAAAAAAATCGAACAGCCGTACAGGTTCGCCTTTGGCGTTCAGCCCCGGGGCATCGGGCGCCCTGTCGCCTGACGTCACCTTGAGATCCACACCTCCGCAACTCCGGCTCAGCGACATTTCCTTATACGTGATGCCCAGTTGAAGCGTAACCGCGTCGCGGCGTACTTTGTCCTCGTCGGTTTGGCTGGTAATTTGTCTGTAGAGTCTGGTACTCAGACCGAGCACATTCGCCGCGACTGGCAATCGCTCCTCTTCGTAGGTGTCCAAGAGCGTGTCCGCAGCGCCCCCGAGTACGCAGCCGAGCTTCCACCCAAGGTTGTAAGCATCCTGTATCCCCGTATTCATGCCTTGCCCACCCGCGGGCGAGTGGACATGTGCGGCATCTCCAGCGAGAAACACGCGTCCGACCCGGTAGCGGGCCACCATCCGGATGTTCACGCGATACAGCGAGAGCCAGGGGGCTTCCGTAACTTCGATTTCCATCCCGCCCGTGCGTGCTCTTACCAATTCCCGGAACAACTCCAGCGAAGGCTCGCGCTCGTCGCCCGGGGGCACCTGCGCCTGAAGCTGGAACTCGTCCGTGGAAGGCAACGGACACAGCGCCAGCACGCCGTCGGGATGATTCGGCCAGGAGTGCCAGGCATCCCGGTCCAACCCGCGCAGACGTACATCTCCCACGTACATCCGCTCGTCCTTCCAGGTCTCTCCCTCGAAAGGCACGTCCAGATGTTTGCGCACGAAGCTCTTGCCGCCGTCCGCCGCCACGAAATAGCGGCACGCAACGCGCTCTACGTTACCATCGTGCGTTAAAGTTGCGGTAACTGTATCTTGGTCTTGCTCAATCGCAACCAGTTCCGTGGCCAGTTCAACCCTTCCGCCGCTTCGTTCCAGAAGTCCACGCAGAGCCTCTTCCACACGCCACTGCGGAGTGATAAGCGGACTTGCATACGGTGTGCTTGGCGTCGGATAGCGGCCTTCATGCGCGTCTCGCTCGCCAAGTACCTTGGGCCCGTCGTAGCCTCGAAACGGAATATGGAACTTTCCGTTGCGCAAAACCTGATCGACGATCCCGAAATCGTCCATCACCTCGAGGCTGCGCGGCTGAAGACCCTTACCCTTCGAGCCGATGAAGTAGGCATCCGCTTTGTCCACGATCCGGAACTGCACGCCCCGGCGGGCCAGATCGCATGCTAACGTCAATCCAGTCGGCCCAGCTCCTACTATCAAAACCTGAACATTATTGCTCGTCGTCATGATTCAGCCATGCCTTCTATGATTGCGCGATTCGCGGGTGGGAATAAGTGTGCCAAGGCGTGCGCCACAAAGCAGTAATCGTCTCCGAACCGCGACCGCTAAACTTGTTACGCGCCGGGGATTTCGGCCCTCGCCTCAAAAGATGAGTTTCGCGCCGACCTGAGCGAGCCGCGCAGCCGCCGCGCTGACCACCTGTCCGAACGTTCCACTGCTGATATTGCCGTCAACCGCCTGCGGTCCAAAGAATTGAGCGTGGTTGAAAACATTGAAGGCTTCCAAACGGAATTGCAGGGATTTCGATTCTGTCAGGCGCAGATTCTTGAGCAGCGCCATGTCAAAGTTCTCCATTCCAGGCCCGTGAAAATAGCGCCGGGACGCGTTGCCGGGAGTGCCAAGGGCATTATCGCTAAACAGCGCTGCGTTGAAATACACTGCCCGTTGCGAGGATTGTGATTCAGAGTCAAGCGAGCCCGCCGCGACATCCGGTTCGTCGACGCCGAAGTTGTTGATTCCGTTCGGCTCCGCGCCCAATAGCGAATTGTCGCCGTAGTTGAAGAGCGTCACTGGAAGACCGGTACTGAACCGCGTGATCCCGGAAATATCCCAGCCTCGCGTCCAGCGATTGGCGGCGTGGAAAAACGCGCTCAAAGGGGAGCTGATAGCTGTAGCTGGCGACAAAGTTGTGCGTGATATCGAAGGCGGAAAGCGCTCTGCTCAGCGACGGATTAAGCGGGTTCACTTCCTCGCCGAGATTCGAAGATTGATCCAGAGACTTGCTATATGTATATGCCGCCAGGAACTGCAGCGGTCCGCTGGTATGGCGCAACTGTGACCTGCAGCGAGTTGTAACTGGAGTTGCCGATGGTGGTCTCCGCGTGTCGCTTCCGAAATTCGGACCTAGCGGTCCTCTGGTCCCATTGATGGTTTGGCCCGACGCGGTAACGAATACGTTGCTTTCATTGAATGGACCACACGGAGTTTGGCCGGGCGCCAGATTCGCCGGATTGCTCAGTTGCAGACAGAGCGCCGGGTTGCCGGGATTGGCCTCCTCGCAGCACCAGCAGGTGATGCGCTTGAATGCCCACATAGCTGGGATCGAGCACCGTGTTGTTTCCCAAGCCGCGCTCGATGGACAGCATGTATTGCTGCGGTGTAGGGGATTTTGTTATCGCGTAGATAATTCGGAATGCCGCTGATCGGCTCAAACTGCGACCAATCGATGCTGCCGTCCGGATGGTTGGCCGATGTGTTCAGAGGCGCAAGTTGGACCGGGGAAGTATTGGCCTAGATTTTGACCGTTCGCTGCGGTAATGAAGGGCGTGCAAAACAGCGGCGGCGCGGGACTGGTGTAAGTGGTTCCGTATGGCGCATTCGCGCTGCTGATGCCGATCGCCAGCGCTTCAATCGCGGTGTAAAACATTCCATAGCTCGCCCGCACACTGGTTTTGCCGGAGACCTCCCAGGATCTTACCCAGCAGACCCGAATCCTCGCTGGGCGACCACGCCAATCCGATGCGCGGCGCAAAGTCCCGATTTCCAGCGGGCGCCAGAGTGCGTGGTACACCGGAATCGGTCGGAAACAGGATGCCGGCAGGCGCGCCCGGGAACACCACGGATTGTTGGCCAGGCTGGAACGTAGCGATCTGGTTGTACTTCTCGTACCAGGGTTCGATGCGATCCCAACGCAGCCCATAATTCAGCGTGAGATTTTTCTTCAAGCGCCAACTGTCCTGCGCGAAGAGCCCCACGAAGTTGTTGCGGCCGTAGAAAGCCTGGAGCTGGCTCTGGTTGTACTGGCTCGGAATCCCCAACAGGAAGTCCGCGAAATCGACGCCGGTCTCGCTGCCAAAAAAAATGAAGTTGCCGTTTGACTGGGCGATAGGATTGGTATTCACCTGATCGCGGTGCACGTCTCCGCCGAACTTGATGGTATGAGCTCCGACGATTTTAGAGAAGCCGTCGCGCAATTGAAAGGTGTTGTTGACCTGCCGGAGTTCGTTCGTGTTTGTCCCAATGGAAAAATTATTGAAGTTGATGCTCTCCACGCCCTCGGTCTTGGGCGACAGGGCGACAATGCCTGGAGAATTCGGGCCCACCACGAAACCTTGCGAAGCCAGACTCACGCCGACACCTCCGACGGGTTTTCCGAGATCGGTTGCGTCGCGCAGGAAACTCAGGTGCAATTCGTTGACGGCGGTTGCACTGATCGTTTTCGTGTCGCCCACCGAGACAAGTTGCGCGCGGCCTCGGATTGAGGGCGTTGAAACCGGGTACATTCGCGCCGCCTTGCGCCACGGGATAAGGATTGTTTTGCGACCAGTCGTCTAGAAAATAATAGGCCGACAACACTCCCCATCGAGTCACGGCGTCGGATCGATAACCGCCCTTGTTATCGCTCAAGCTCTGGTTGGCCGAAGAAGTGGAGAAGGTTCTGTTCGAATTGTTGGGCGCGGGTATGTAATTCAGCAGGTTGGTTGCCGGAGCCGACCACGCCCGTTGCGGGACAGTGGCGTTCGGAAGGACGCACTGCGCCGAACTGGTGCAGCCCGGAAAATAGTAAGGCTCGCCCGCTGTGACTCCGTAGCCCAGTTTCCGCGCGAGCTGGCTGGCAAAATATGGGCCGCTTACGGTGGTTGGAACAGGATTCCCATTCTGGTCGGCCGTCACGAAGGAGGAGGCAACGCCGGAAAAATTTCCGGCTCTGTTCTGGGAGGAGGGGACTGGGATCTGGCCGGTATCCACACCTCCGTCAATTGCGTCCCTTGATAATCCGCAAAGAAGAAAAGGCTGTTCTTGCGGATTGGCCCGCCGACGGTTCCTCCAAACTGATTCTGTTCAAACGCCCCGCGAGTCGGCGAGAAATAGTTTCGAGCGTCAAGATCGCGGTTGCGCAGAAATTCGAAAGCGTTCCCGTGGAACGAATTGGTACCGGACTTGGTCACTACGGTGATCTGTCCGCCGCTGAATTCCCCGTGCTCGGCATCGAAGTTGCCCGTAAGAATCCGAAACTCGGCAATGGAATCCAGATTGGGAACAATGGCCGCTCCCATATTGACGTCTTCTTCCACGTCGCTCCCATTCAGCACAAAGCTGTTCGCGAATTCGCGCTGACCGTTGATCGAGATCGTGCCGGGATTCAGGCCGCCGGAGGGAGAAAATGCGCTGACACCGACATCCTGTTGCGTATCCACGGTAAGCGAAGTGACCGGAGCGACACCAGCCTGCAGGGACAGGAGGTCCGTATAGCTGCGGCCATTGAGCGGAACCGCCGTCATCTGCTTGCCCGATATTACCTGCCCGATTTGGGTATCCACGGTTTCGACATGGGCCGCCGATTCTGAGACGGTGATGGTTTCGGTTCGCGCGCCGATGACCAGAGCCGCATCCACCGCAACCTTGCTGTTGACGTCGATCACCACTCCCGTGCGAAGGACGGGCTTGAACCCGCGCGCACTAATTTCCAGGTTGTAGAGTCCAATGGGAAGACTCTGGAAGGAGTAAAAGCCATGATCATCTGTCGTCACGGTTTGGGTCGAGTTGGTGCTGGATTCGATTGCCGTCACCTTGGCTCCAAGCACTCCAGCACCCTGGGGGTCCACGATTGTTCCTATTAAACTACCGCCATCGCCGGCCCACAAAGTTACGCTCGCTATCAGAGCGAGCAGTATCAGTGGTTGCAATGTCGGCGCATTTTTCATCGGATCGTCTGGCAGGTTGTTTGGCATGCTGTTGAAGTTACTTGCGAATAAGTCGCAACAAGAGAGTGGGTTACAGATATGCGACCGTCTTGGTCCTATATTAGGTTCGGGTCCCCTCAAAAGTCAACGGAAAACAACCGCGACTCGCCTGGCCGCACTTTAGTTTCCTGTCGCTACGGCCTCGATGAATCCGAATTACGTAAGCTGGGAGTCGCGCCAGTCTCGGCCGGAAAAGGCCGCGGCGATCAGCGGTCCGCTAACCACCACGTCGTGCGAGGAGCGTGCGTCGGGAAGCGGCGGAAGAGATCCCATTTCGCCGTGGCCGGATTCGACGCGCGCACAATCGGGAATCGAATACGGGGCAGCGGCATCACCCTGCTTGTTTCGCCGCGCCGTGCCGCCAATGCGATCAATCCTTCTTTGTACTAGGCCAGATTCATCCCTTGCAGTGCGGGTCCCGATGGTAGCTGTTCCCATTTTGCGTCCGTAAGATTCAAGTGGGCGAACTGTCCTGAGACCGCGTCGGTGAAATAAAAATGCGGGGGGCGTGAGATCGTTCCATTTCGTGCCAAGGTCGAGCCGGCGGACCAAACGCAGAGTACGGCCGCCAGCACGAAATAGATCCATCCCCGTTGTTTCGGGCGCCAATCCTGAGTCGCTTCGTTCCCCTTTGTAGTGCTGTCTCACTGCTTGGCAGTGCAACGGCGAATCCCGCTTGCCGTACACACACCATCGCTCCCAGAACGCCGGCGAGAGTATCCACCACTCGCAGGACCAAAGTTGCAAGGAACCGGTACTTCGAGCGTTCCGTACATTGAAACTTCCGGATTGCGGCCACGATCGCCAAGCGCACCAGCAGCCTCGCGAAAAACTGTACAGTGCTTCGATTCGTTGTCACCCGGCCTTGGCCAAGGCGATCCGGCTTCGACCGGCCGTCTCTTCTCCAGCGCAGCCAGCGGCGGACGGCGAGCCACAACCCAGTCCAGACCAGCATCGCGGCGCCGGCGGACGCGATCGCAGCGACGGTCTCTCCGCCGATGCCGCCCGCTTCCCCGGTATGCAGGAAGCGAAACCAGGACCGAAGGCGCCGGCCTGAGTTGTAGCTCGAAAAAGGCTCCCAGCGCGTGATTTCATCGGATCGCCGGTCAAGCGTGAGCTGCGACCGCTGATCCGGCCGCCCTCCGGCGCCGGTGTCGATCGTGAAGGCCATCGGACCACGGCCGTTCGCAGGCAGCCGCAACGTCAGGGTTCGCCAACCTGGGACTTGTTGCTCCGCGCGCAGCCACAATGCATCCAATCCGGAAAGAGTGGGCCGTTCCCCCTTTTTCGTCGCTTGCGTTTCCGATCTTTGGCCGTTCCCCTGAACAGGGGGTTCGTTGCCGGTTAGCCGATACAGAAGATTGTTTGCCCATGGATACGACATCACCACTCCGCTCAGCACGATCACAAACAAGGGCACGGCGCACCAGATGCCAATTACGTTGTGCCAGTTAAAGTCGCGCGCACGTCCGGACAATCCGCCGCGAAATAAGAGAACGGATCTTACGCTCTGCCACGACCATCGGCGCGGCAGCCAAAGGAACGGTCCCGAGACTACCAACAGAAGGAATCCGAAATTGCAGGCGCCAGTAACTGCGCGACCAAATGCGCGATGCTCGACACCAGCGCCCAGCCATCGGTGGAAATTCTCGATCTTCTGAAAAAACACGCGAGTTCCAGGAGCGCTTTCGCCAAGAACGGCGCCCGTGTAAACATTCACCAGGAATACATGCTCCCGGCCAAAAGCGATCTCAGCCGGAGCCGTTGGATCGGAACGCAGCGTGATGGCCGACGGTGCACCGCGATTTTGACTTGAGACTTGTTCCAGCATTTGCGCCATCGGAAGCCGGAGTGACTTCTGCGTTTGCGGCACCGAACGGGAATCGCGGTCCATCCAACTGGTGATTTGTCGCTGATATGCCAGCAGAACCCCGGTGACGGACAGGATGAGGACAACGATTCCGGCTAAACATCCGGTCCCCAGGTGAATCCAAAACAGTATTTTCCTTATGCTCATATCGAAGGTATATTTGCGAATAAGTCGCAACGAAAGAATAGGTTACAAATATACGACCACTTCGGTCCTATATTAGAACCGCCTCTTCTGGAAGTCAATGGAAAACAGTGGATGGCCTGTAATCGCGTCCCACCGGGACGTCTCGGAGCCTGAATGGCCGGACGTGGAACACTCACGAAACCGTAATTGGTTTTCGTGTACCATAATCGGTTCGGTTGGATATCCAGGAGGAGGAATCAGGATGAGTCTTACTCGTCGACGCTTGATCAAGAGTGCCGCGGGCTTTGCGTCAGTGGCTGCCGCCGCACTGATGCCTCCCAACGTGCGCCGCGTCCTCGCCCAGTCGCAAGAGCGCCGCGGTTCGCTTCGCGAGATCAAACATGTGGTCGTGCTCATGCAGGAGAATCGATCGTTCGATCACTACTTCGGAACAATGGCCGGGGTGCGCGGATTTGAAGATCCGAACGCGCTCAAGCTGGCTGACGGCCGCTCCGTGTTTTATCAACCGGACAGCGAGAACCCGAACGGATATTTACTACCCTTTCATCTGGACACGCACGCCAGCAGCGCGCAGAAGATTCCTTCCACCAGCCACGCCTGGGCCGTGCAGCATGAAGCGTGGAACGGCGGCCGTATGGATCGATGGCTGCCGGCGCATCGCAAGGCCGATGGCGTAAAAGGACCCTACGTCATGGGCTACTACAAGCGGGCCGACATTCCGTTCCAGTTCGCGCTGGCCGAAGCGTTCACCCTCTGCGACGCCTATCACTGCGCCGTCTTCGGCCCCACCTGGCCGAACCGGATGTGTCTGATGACAGGCACCATCGATCCGGAAGGCGTAAACGGCGGGCCGATCATCAACAACAAAGCGCCGGCGGGCGGATATACCTGGACCACTTATCCGGAACGGTTGCAGCAAGCCGGAGTGAGTTGGAAAGTTTACCAGCAGCAGGACAGCTACGGCTGCAACATGCTAAAGACCTTCAAGGTCTTCCAACAGGCGGAGGCCGGTTCTCCGCTTCATTCGCGAGGAATGCAAGTGGATCCCGAAGGCCAGTTCGAGTACGATGCGATGCACGACAAACTGCCAACCGTTTCCTGGATCATTCCTACCAGCTTTCAATCGGAACATCCGGATTTTATGCCGGCGGATGGCGCGGCGTTTGTGGCGAGCAAAATCGATGCCATCGCGGCCAACCCCGACGTCTGGGCGAAAACCGTGTTCATCCTGAATTATGACGAGAACGACGGGCTCTTTGATCACGTTCCACCGCCTGTTCCTCCGGAGGGCACGGCTCAAGAGTTCGTGGGGGGTCTTCCGATTGGCGGCGGATTCCGCGTGCCCTGCATCCTCGTTTCTCCATTCACTGCGGGCGGCTGGGTATCCAGCGAGCGATTCGACCATACATCCGTGCTTCAGTTTCTGGAACGCTTTACTGGCGTTCGCGAGCCAAATATCAGCCAGTGGCGCAGGCGAACGTTTGGAGATCTGACGTCGGCGCTTCGATTCCGCGAAGCGAGCGGCAAGCCTCCCGTCCTGCCGGACACCAGCGGGCCTCTGGTCTTGGCCAGATACGGGGCAAATAATTTGCCCAAGCCTGTTTTCCCGAGCAGCGAGCAACAGGCGCCGAAGCAGGAGAAGGGCCGCCGGAATCGCGTGCCGGCCGATTCGCCTGCCTAATTCAGCTCGGACGGGTAGTGGGTCAGTTTCAGCACGTGGGGCAGGTTGGTAACCTGCCGCCGATTGCCAATCGGCGCAAACTGCGCGGGTTAACAACCCGCTGCAGGATGACATCCTGCCCCACATTCTGAAACAGACCCACTACCCTCGGACGCCGCAGCTTGACAATATCCTGCCAATAGTCTGAGATCAGAGTAAGCAGGACAAATGAAATTCCGAAAACTCATCTGGACGGCTCCCTTCTTCCTGTCGCTCACGCTATTTGGACAAGGTGGCGGCGTAACTCCCGCCGAACTCCTCAAACCGCTCAAGGATTCCTGGCCCACTTACAGCGGCGATTACACCAGCAAGCGCTACAGCGCGCTCACGCAGGTGAACCAGAGCAACGTGATGCACTTGACGCTGGCTTGGAGCACGCGAGTGACGCCCGGCCAGGCATCCGGCAATCGCGGCGGGCGCAGTGGACCCGTGATCGTCGGCGGCGAGGGTCCCGGCGACATCAACGTCGGCGGCAGCAGCATAAAATCGTCCGCGCTCGAGGTCGATGGGATTCTCTACTTCACCATGCCGGACAACGCCTGGGCGGTGGATGCGCGCGATGGCAGTGAGCTCTGGCATTACTTTTGGAAGACCAAGGGCGGAACGCACATCGGCAATCGAGGTCTGGGAATGTGGAACAGCTATCTGTTCATGGAGACCCCGGACGATTATCTGGTTTCGCTCGATTCCAAGACCGGCAAAGAACGCTGGCATAAGCCGATCGCCGATCTCGCGCAAGGATATTTCTCCACTCCGGCGCCCATCGTCGTGGGAAATCATGTGCTAGTGGGCACCGGGAACGATTTGGACGCCCCTGGCATCTTGCAGTCCTTCGATCCCGAAACCGGCGATTTGCAATGGAAGTTCTATACCGTGCCTATGAAGGCCGGCGATCCCGGATTGGACACCTGGGCCAGTCTCGATGCAGCGCGGCACGGCGGCGGTCAACCTTGGGTAACGGGAGCCTACGATCCAGAGACAAAACTCTACATCTTTAGCACTGGCAATCCGACGCCGGCTTTCACTACCGGCCGCGGCGAAGGAGACAACCTGTTCACCTGCGCGATCGTGGCGTTGAATGTGGACACTGGGAAAATGGCTTGGTATTACTCCACCTCGCCGCACGACATGCACGATTACGATTCCGCGCAAACACCGGTTCTGGTGGATGGAATGTTCAACGGAAAAATGCGCAAATTGGTGATGACCGCGGCGCGCAACGGATACTGGTTCACTTTGGATCGCACTACCGGGGAACACTTGGTAACCAGCAAATACGGGCTCCTAACCAACTGGTCCAACAAGCTGACGAAAGCCGGCGGACCCTACCCGGATCCGGAAAAGAACGCCTCTATTGGCGGTTCGTTGGTGTCGCCCACTTCCGATGGCACTACAAATTGGGAACCGCCGTCCTATTCTCCCGACACCGGATTGTTCTATCTGGCGGAGTCCGACGAGTATTCCATTTTCTATCTCACGGATCTGGATCCGCGCGGGTCGATGGGTCTGGGTGGTAAGGATGAAGTCAATGTCGGGTCGGGCGGAAGCTTCCTCACAGCCATCGATTACCGGACCGGTGAAGTGAAATGGCGTCGTCCTTATCACGGACAGGGCGGCGGTGGTGGAATGTTGACCACCGCTGGGAAGCTCCTCTTCGCGGGCGATGGCGCCGGCAGCCTGGTGGCGCATGATGTCTTCACGGGAAAACCGCTTTGGAACACGCGCATCGGCTGGGTTTCGAATCCAGTGCAGACTTATATGCTGGATGGCCGTCAGTATGTGATTGCGGCAACCGGCGATACTATCTGGGCGTTCGTTTTGTACTAACCGAAATCAAAAGGCACCGGCTTCCTTACGGTCGCGGTTCGGTAACGCCATCAAAATACGAATCCTCTTTCCGAGCCGCGACCGCGAGGGAGTCGGTGCCGTTGTTTTTCAATCACTGCCCCTCCGCAAGAAAAAGGCTGAACAAAACGGGGCTGTGAGGAATATACAATATAGGTGTGCCCTGTGATCACCAATCGCGAACCGGCGCAGAGGCGCTCCTGTGGGCATCCGCGGCATCCGGCGTCTAAATCCAAATGCGGCTGATACTTAGGCCAGTAGCAGTGTTTCAGCTCGGACTTGTGGCGTTCCTGAGTTGCTGCGGGGGTGGACACCGCCAAAGTTCGGTGTCCCGTTTGGGCGAGAAACCGATTGGCGCCGCTATCACGATCAAGCAACCGCTCGGACTACCGCCCGTTCCCATCCCGGCCGAAAATCCGGAAACCGAAGCCGCCGTCGCGTTGGGACGCAAGCTGTTCTATGAAAAGCGGCTGTCGAGTGACGAGTCGGTCGCGTGCGCCACTTGCCACAATCCGCTACTTGCCTTCACGGACGGACAAAAGCAATCCAGAGGTGTTGGCGGAAAGATCGGCACCCGCAACGCGCCATCGTTGATCAATGCCGCCTACGCGCCCTTGCAGTTCTGGGACGGGCGCGCACCCAGTCTGGAAGAGCAGGCGGCCGGCCCCATCGCCAACCCGATCGAAATGAACCAGAGCCACGAGATCTGCGTTTCGAAGCTCGATGCGGACCCATCGTACAAAGCTCAGTTTCAAAAGGCATTTGGTCCTGGACCTGTGACGATTGGCAAGGTGAAGAACGCGCTTGCAAGCTTCGAACGAACGCTTATCAGCGGCGATTCCGCGTTTGATCGCTACCAGTTCGGCGGCGACAAGAATGCCTTAAGTCCAAGCGCCATACGCGGTCTTGCGATATTTCGCGACAAGAACAAAGGCAACTGCGCCACCTGCCACACCATCGGCGAGAAAGACGCGTTATTCACGGATGGCAAGTTCCACAACATCGGTGTCAGCGTAAACTCCGAAGGCGAGCTGACCGATCTTGGCCGCTATGATGTCACCAAGATCGATGCGGACAAAGGCGCCTTCCGGACCCCGACCCTCCGGAACATCGCGAAGAGTGCGCCCTACATGCACGACGGGAGTCAGAAAACCTTGAAAGACGTGGTGGATTTCTACGCCGGGGGCGGCAACTCCAATCCCTATCTCGACCACGAAATCAAAGAAATCAAACTTACGGGACAGGAACGTTCCGACTTGGTGGAATTCCTCGATTCGTTAACAGGTGAGATGCCTCCCGATGCTGGTCCGCCGGAGAGAACGAAATGAGAAGAATCCACGTAGTAAATCTGGCTTGCGCGATGGCCGTGCTCACGGGTTGTTCGGACACTGGGACAAAAGTGCCGCAATCCGCGAAGCCGGCTGCCGCCGCGCCCGCATACTTCAAGGTGGATCCAACAACCTCCGGGATTCTGAAAGGCACAGTTCGATTCCAGGGCCGAAAGCCCGCCCGCAAAGCCATCGATATGAGCGGAGATCCAGCGTGCGTGGAAGCGCACCATGTCAAAGCTTACGACGAATCGTTGGTGGTGAATCCCAACGGCACGCTCGCGAATGTTTTTATTTACATCAAACGTGGGCTCGAATCGAAAAAGTTCGAAGTCCCCTCCGTGCCCGTGACCATTGACCAGCGCGGCTGTTGGTTCCGTCCCAGGATCATCGGCATCCAAACCGGCCAGACGCTGCAGGTAACGAACTCCGACCCGGTGACGCACAACATCCACCCACTGGCGCAGATCAATCGCGAATGGAATCACAGCCAAGGGCAAGGGGACGAGCCGCTGGCCCGGAAATTTATCAAACAAGAAGTGATGATCCGAGTGAAATGCAACATCCACAGTTGGATGCGCGCCTACATCGGCGTCCTGGATCATCCCTATTTCGCCGTGACGGGCGCTGACGGCGCTTACGAGATTAAAAATCTACCGCCCGGCGACTACGTAGTCGAAGCCTGGCAGGAGACCCTTGGGACCCAGGAACAGAACATAACCGTAGCGCCATCCGGCAAGGTCGAAACGGATTTTACGTTCAAAGGAGAGTAGCCAGTGACTAGTTTGAAGTATTTGATTCTTTCCGCCTGCATCGCGATTTTTTGCGTCGGTTGTTCTCATCCCGCTCCTGTTCAGCAGACCGAACAGAAACCGGCGGAAGAATCATCCGCGTTCCGGATCTACGTCACCAATGAAGTTTCCGGAGACATGACGATTATCGATTCTGCAACATATCAAGTGATCGCCACGATCCCGCTCGGGAAGCGCCCGCGAGGCATTCACGCGAGTCCGGATCGGAAAACCATTTACGTTGCACTCAGCGGATCGCCGATCGGGGGGCCCGGCGTCGATGAAAGCACGCTACCACCTCCGGACAAGAGCGCGGATGGCATCGGCGTATTCGACGTCGCACAGAAAAAAATTGTTCGCGTGATCAAGGGCGGCTCCGATCCGGAGAACTTCGACATCAGCAAGGATGGAACACAGCTATTCATTTCCAATGAAGACGACGCGGCTGTCAGCGTGGTCGACATCGCATCCGGAACGGTCGTCAAATCGGCCAAGGTGGGCGAGCAGCCGGAGGGTGTCAAGGTTACGCCGGATGGAAAGCAGGTGTATGTCACTTCCGAGGAGACCGGAACAATCTCCGTGCTGGATCCCGCGGCAGGCAAGATCCTGAAAACCTTCAAAGTTGGACACCGCCCGCGCTCCGTCGCGTTTTTGCCCGATGGATCGAAAGCCTACATCAATGCAGAGAATGATGGAACCGTGGTCCTGGTGGATGCCAAGAAGTTCAAAATGCTGCAGACTATATCGCTGGGCAAGCCTGGCGTAGTTAAGCCGATGGCAGTGCTGCTTTCGCCCGACGCCGCGAGGTTATACGTAAGTACTGGCCGAGGCCATCAGGTTTTCACGATTGATACAGCCACCAACAAAGTTTTGGGTTCCGTTGAGGTGGGGCCGCGCCCTTGGGGGATCGCGCTGTCACCGGACGGCAAGACACTTTACTCCGCCAACGGCCCATCCAACGACATTTCCGTGGTCGACGTCGCCACCAACACGGTGGTCAAGAAGGTCAAAGCTGGCGCCAGTCCTTGGGGCGTGATTGCCCTGGAGCGCTAAGTGAATCGAGGGACTACCGGCGTCATCCTTCTCGCGTTCCTGGCGATTCTTGCACCCGGACTGCGCGCACAACCGGCGAGCTGGCGTATCGATACGCTTCACAGCAGCGCCCAGTTCAGCGTTCGGCACATGATGATTTCGACAGTTCGCGGGCAGTTTGGCGGAGTGAAAGGCGCCGTGGTGTACGACGCGAAGAATCCCGCGAATTCATCGGTGGAAGCAACCATTGACTGCACCACTATCAACACGGGCGAACCGAAGCGCGACGCCGATTTGAAGGGCGCGGAATTCTTCGACGTGAAGCGCTATCCGGTGATGACGTTCAAATCGAAGACCGTCACCGTGCTCAGTCCGGGGAAATTGAAGGTGACCGGCGACTTGACGATCAACGCGATAACTCGGGAAGTGATTCTCGATTTAGACGGACCCACCGCACCGATCCGCGACACACAGCATCGGGAAAAAATCGGTGTGAGCGCCGCGACAAAAGTCAGCCGCAAGGAATTTGGAATCCTCTACAATCCGATCATGGAAACAGGCGGGGTGGCCGTGAGCGACGAGGTTTCGATTGTCCTCGAAATTGAACTGATCCGGAATTGATGATGGACAAACGGCACCGACTCCCTCACGGTCGCGGTTCGGTAACGGAGTCCCTCTTTCCGAACCGCGACCGTCAGGGAGTCGGTGCCTTCTCTAGCGCTTCCCGGATCGCTTGTTCGGCGAGTGGCTCCATCACAGCGTAGCCGGCATCGTTCGGCAAGAATCCGTCCACAGTGAATTCCTTGCGCATGAAGCGCCCGGTTGCAAGCGCGGAGTAATAGTCCAGATATACAGATCCGCTCTCTTTCGCATACGTTTTCAGCCATCGGTTCAACCCCAGGATCCTACCCGGCGGACGCTGCTGCGTCACCTGCGGAAAGCAGCAAGCCGGGGTGACGGACGCAAGTACCACGCGAATCCCATGCACTTTCGCCAGCTCGACCATCGACATGAAATGCTCAGTCATAGTACCCTCCGGCGATGGTCCCAAAACTCGCCCGATATCGTTCGTTCCCGCCTCAATCACAACTACTTTCGGCTTCAGATCGATCACGTCTTGACGGAACCGGACCAGCATCTGCGCGACTGTCTGCCTGGCGATGCCGCGATTCAGATACGGTTTTCCCGGAAAGAATGGCCTCTTGCCCTTGCCCCAGTTCTCAGTGATTTCGTCACCCAAAAATACAACCCGGTTCTGGTCTGGTTTCAGCTCCGTGTTCTCGCTACCGTACTGCGTCAGCCCGCCCCAGTCGAGCAAAAGCAGGCGGTAAGCATTGAGCTCATGCTCCAACTCCGCGGCGCTGGGCGGCGGATTAGCTTCTTGCGCGCACAGCCCACCGCACAACGAAAGCAGGATCAGGCTTGCACACAGGTTCATTTCTTGAGGCCGAAACAGTAGAGCGTCCCATCGTAGGTGTTGATGTAGACCTTTCCGTTAGCCAATGCAATTCCGCTCCAATGGTTCCACGTCGCGATCTGATTCCCACTCGACCACAATTCTTCGCCCGTATTGGCATCCAGAACGTAAAGCACCGCATGAGTGGAAAGCGGAACTCGACGTTCCACGCGAAAGTCCAGCCCGACATCCGGGAAAGCCTGCGAGGTATTCTCGCCGCTCCCGTATGCAAAGATCATCCCGTTCGCGATGAGCGGCGGCTCCGCCTGGTTCATGTCTCTCGAAACCCATGCCGGTGTTAATTGCACTTTGCCATCGACAGTTTCCATGCGAAATGCGGCAATCGCGCCTTTTTTTACTTCGCCGTGCTCCACCGGCGCATGAAACTTCGAATGCTTCAGCCCCCAAAAAGGCGCGAGGATCCAGCGGGTCCCGTTGGCGTCCGCCCAGGTCGCGAGAGAGCCCCAAATACCAGCTTCCGCAAAATCAACGATTTCATTGCAGATTAAGGGTGTTCGAAAAACCGGGGTACGATGATCGTCGCCGCCAATGGACTCGGTGTCCATCAGGTAGACGCGGCATTCCTTGCTCGCGTCGATCATGTATTCCTTGCCGCCATACTCGAAGATGGAGGGCGTCACCTGCATATCGAGGTCGCGCTTCCACAACCATTCGGCGTTGGAGGGTCCGTAGTAGTCCACCAGTTCGAGAGCTTTGGTTTCCGGATTCTGCTTCACGCCGATAATGCCGTTCCCATACAGCCCGCTTTCCGGATCCCAACGCCCGTCTCCGGTACCCGTGTACATCACAAGCTCCTTGCTGACTGCGGGCCCCGAGCGTCCCCACATGCCGCCGCCCGCCGGTCCCCAACTGCCCACCTTGTGCGTGCCGAGATCGTACGTGTACGCGGTGTTTGGATTTCCACCACAACCCTGTCCGCTGTGAGTATAAATAACGTTGTTCACCAGATTGAGCGCATACGGCTTGCCGTCCGGGGGCATGAATTTTTCCGGCGGCGCCGCGTCCTCGCCATTGGCGGCGTTCAGCGTGTGAAGCCTTCCATCCCACGACGCGGCATAGATGACATACTGCCCTGGACTTTTTCCCGGGCCAACCGTGACATTCGAGGTCATCCCGCCGGGACAAAGTACGCTATAGTCCCGGTCGGCCAAAGCAGCCCGGAACGTGTTCTCGAAGTGCCGTTTCCAAACCAATGTTCCGTCTCTTGCGTCGAGCGCATATACGTTGTCGGAGACTCCAGCCTGGATCACCAACTCTCGAGGACCATTCTTAGTTTCTACCTGGCCAATCACCAGGGGTTCCAACAGCGAATGCATCTGCCGCTGCTGGTTGTCGAGCTTCGTCTTCCAGAGCAGTTGCAGTCCTCCGACGTCCCCTCGATTCAGGATGGTTTCGTTTCTCTGCCAATTGTTGCGCTTGGAATCGCCCCCATCTGTCGGCCAATCCGCGCCAAAGGCTTGTGAAACTAAGAGCAGAATTGGAAAGACCGCGAGAACTTTCCTGTTGCTGTTGGTGGGGGACATGGAAGTTACGATCATATATCATCTAGTATCGGGAGCAAATCTTGAAAGAACAAAATCACCGGTCGCTTACGCTCGCGGTTCGGAATGAGGCACCCTGTTGCAGAACCGCGACCGTAAGGGAGCCGGTGCCCTTTTGGGAGCATATCCGAGTGAGAAAACTTGTCGTTCTTGGAGGGCTGATACTTGCTGGGGTCGCTACCGGACAACGCGGGCCCACCGATTGGATGACCAGCGGTTACGATGCGCAACGCTCGTCCTGGGTTCGAAACGATCCCAAAATTTCCCCAGCCGCCCTAGCTCAGCCGGGATTCAAGCTGGTATGGAAAACAAAGCTGCATAACGAGTCGCCGCAGGCGGATAATATCGCGACCCCAGCACTCCTCGATTTCTACATCGGATATCGCGGCTTTCGTACACTGGCTTTTTTTGGCGTGAGCGACGGAGTGGCAGGCATCGACTCGGAACTTGCGCGGACGGAATGGGTCAGCAAGTCTGTCGTGTCCGCACCGCCGCCGGAAACACCGGGCTGCCCGGGCGGTACCACTTCCGTCCTCACCAGACCGACATCCACGTCCTATCCGCCTCCACCTTCGGGGCGAGGCAGCGGCCGCGGCACTCCCGCCAAGTCCGGCGTCGGCGCTCCGCATGAAGGATCTGTTGTTCTTTCCGCAGTCGCCGCACGGCTGAACGCCGCGCCCACCCCAGCGCCTTCGCGCCCAAGACCGGCTCGTTCCTCGGAGCCCAGCCCTTTCTCGCCGCATATTCAATACGTGCTAGCCCTGAGTTCGGACGGCAAACTTCATTCCTTCTGGGTGTCCAACGGAAATGAACCTAATCCGGGCGTAGATTTCATCCCGCCGAATTCTCATCCTGTTGGCTTGGTTGCGTACAACAACACCGCCTATGTGGCCACAACCGGGAACTGCGGAACCGCGGGCAACGGTGTCTGGTCCATTGACCTGCAGTCGCGAAAGGTCAACCACTGGAATTCGAGCCAGGCGGTCGCAGGTACCGCTGGGCCTGCCGTCATTCCCGATGGGACGCTTTTTATCGGCGCTGGTAGCGATCTGATTGCGTTGTCGCCTCACGAACTCGAAACCATTGCCGTACACAAATCGGGTGGGGCTGAGTTCAGTTCCAGCCCAGTCGCGTTCCAATTTGACGAGAAGAATCTACTCGCGATTGCCCGCAAAGATGGCCGGCTGGATCTTTTCCGGGCAAACTCCTCCACCGGCGTGACGCCGCTTGCAAGTTCTGCTTCACTTTCTGGCTCGGCCTACGCGTCCGGATCATTGGCTAGCTGGCGTGACCCAGCCGGAACGCGTTGGGTGCTCGCCTCCGTAAGCGGCTCCTTCTCCGCACCAGCCGAATTCCGAACCCAGGGTGGCCAGATCAAGAACGGAGCCATTGTGGCCTGGAAAGTTGTGGAGAAAAACGGCGCCGTTGAATTCGAGCCCGGATGGATCTCCGGCGATTTAGCCGCGCCGCTACCGCCGATCGTAGTGAATGGCGTGGTATTCGCGGTCGCGAACTCAGCCTCCGCTATCCTGCATGCGCTCGACGGACTTTCCGGCAAGGAACTCTGGAATAGCGGGAACGCCATGGAGTCGTCCGCCCAAGCCGGAAGTCTCGCGGCCGGAGGAGGGCGGGTCTATGTTTCCACTCACGATGGTACGCAATATGCCTTTGGTTTTCCGATCGAGCATTAACTTACGCTCGTTACCGAGCCGCGACCGTGAGGGAGTCGGTGCACTTCTGAGGAAGTCGGTTGGCCGGGCGAGGTACTACCTATTGGTCCTGCCGGTTTTTTCTACGCTGCTTCTGGCCCAGAAACTGCCAGACGGGCCCGGCCGCGCCGAATTGGAGAAGATGTGCAAGCAGTGCCATGAACTAGCCCGGTCGGTGTCGTTGCGTCAGGATCGCGACGGATGGGACCAGACCATGACAAAGATGGCGGCTTTCGGCATGAAGGCCAGCGACCCGGACTATGCTCTGGTCCGCGACTACCTTGCGAAGTATTTTCCGGCGGAAGATATTCCTCGAATCAACGTGAACAAGGCATCGGCAATTGAGCTGGAGAGCGGCCTCAGTCTGAAGCGATCGCAAGCGGCGGCCGTCATTGCCTGGCGGGCCGAGCATGGAAGTTTCAAATCGATCGAGGATTTGAAGAAGGTTCCATTGATCGATGCCGGGAAGATCGAAGCCAAGAAAGACCGCATTACGTTCTAAAAAAGGCTGAACAAAATCCGATCTCTGGGAATATATAGGTAGAGGGTAATCGCAGGGATCAACGATGCCAAGGCCGGGTGCTCCAGAAGATGCGATGGCGGCTCTTTCGACAGCCGATATCCGCCGTGCCCAACCATCTGCCATCGAGCAAGAAGTGATCGAGCTGTTCGATCAGTGGCGTGAGCCTTTGCTACGGTACCTCTCGTCGGGAACCTCGCTAGCCTTTTCGGATTCCGAAGATATCATCCAGGAGACATTTCTGGCCCTGTTCGAGCATCTGCGGCGTGGAAAGTCCCGGCGCAATCTTCGCGGCTGGTTGTTCCGGGTGGCGCACAATCTGGCGCGCAAGAAGTATCGATCCGGACAGCACGTTAAAAATATTCCGCAATCGACGATCGCTTTCGAGGATTCCCTGATCGATCCGGCCCCGAATCCCGAGGATCAGTACGCTACAAGTCAAACGAAGAAGCGTCTTACGGCGATTCTGCAGGCGCTGCCGGAGCAGAATCGCTGGTGTCTGTATTTGCGGGCGGAAGGCCTGCGCTATCGTGAAATCGCCGAGGTTTTGGATATGTCTCTCGGCTCAGTATCGCTCTGCTTGGAGCGATCCCTGGCACGCATTGCTCGCGCCGCTGAACGGTGAAATTTGTGACATCTGAACAATCTCATCTCTCCGATCAAGAACTACTGCTCGCGGTGGATGGCGAGCTTTCCGAGCGGGACGCCGCGCGCGCTGCCGCGCATATGGCCACTTGTTGGACATGCATGGCGCGCAAACAAGAAATCGAGGCATCGATTGGCGAGTTTATTCGCTTGCAGCGCGGAACTTTGGGCCAGCCAATTCCGCCTCCCGATGGTCCACGGGCCTTGCTGAAGGCGCAACTCGCTCAACTCGCGGAAACGGAACCCCAACACCGGTTGCGGGAATTTTTCCTCAGGCCTTCCTTAACCGTCGTTCTGGTGGTGTTGGGGCTTGGATTGATCGCATACCTGATTCCCGCTCCTTGGGCGGTGCGACAACCTTCGCGGTCGGTCGCAGTTGCGGTTCCGAATCCTAACCTTACTCCGGGCGCTACAGTGCTTGTAACCAGGGAAGAAGTTTGCAGGGAATCAAACACCAAGAACAAAGCAGTACCGGTGGCGCTTCAACGAGCCGTTTTTGACGAGTATGGACTCCATGCCGCAGAGCCACGTGCATACGAGGTGGATTACCTGATCACGCCTGCTCTAGGCGGCGCGGACGACATCCATAACCTGTGGCCCCAGTCCTATAAAGCGACCGTCTGGAACGCAGAGGTGAAGGATGCCCTCGAGGATCATCTACGTGACTTGGTTTGCGACGGACGGTTGGATCTGGCTACCGCCCAGCGAGAAATCGCGACCAACTGGATTGAAGCGTACAAGAAATATTTCCATACGGATCGGCCACTGACCCGGTATCGCTGACCGTCAAAAAACCCTGAACAAAACGCCGGCGAATGGAATGTCTATATATGGAGAGCCGGTATTTACTCGCTGCCGCGGGTCTTCTTTTTGCGGCGCTCATGCTGCGCGCCCAGAATCCGGATGGCGAGATTCGCTTGCAGGTGAAAGATCCCTCCGGCGCGGCCATGCAAGTTTCAGGAAAGCTGGAGAGTTTCGCTCCAGGAGTGCGGCGCACCTTTGAAACGGATCCGCAGGGATCTTACACCATTTCAAATTTGCCGCACGGGCGCTATCGGCTGGAGCTTTCTAAGACCGGTTTCGCCGCCCAGTCGGTGCTGATTGACGTCGCATCCGCAACATCCATTTCACGAATCATCACTATGGTGCTGCAGTCCCAGGCCACCAAGGTGGATGTGGTCTCGGTGACGCCGCTCGCTGGAACGGAACTCGAGATTAACCAAATCGCAGCTCCAGTACAGACCGCGACGGCGGCTGACATCGAAAACAGCGGAGCGCTCGATTTGAGCGACTTCATGAACCGGCGGCTCAACGGCGTCTTCCTCAACGAACTGCAGGGAAATCCCTTTCAACCGGACGTGAACTTCCGCGGCTATACGGCTTCGCCGCTGCTTGGAACGCCGGCGGGCATTTCGGTGTATGTGGATGGGGTCCGCCAAAACCAGCCCTTCGGCGACGTGGTGAGTTGGGATTTGATTCCCAAGGACGCTATTTCGGAAATGGTCCTGATCCCAGGATCGGATCCGCTCTTTGGGCTGAACACGCTGGGTGGTGCGATATCGGTGACCACCAAGAACGGTCTCACGAATCCCGGCTGGGGCGGACACGTTTTGTACGGCAGCAGCGGACGCAAGGAAGTGGAGGGTGAGTGGGGAGGCGGCAAGGCCACCGGCTTTAACTGGTTTCTCTCCGGACTCGGCTTTCACGAATCGGGCTGGCGGTTTGCCTCGCCGTCCGACGTTCGCCAGGGCTTCGCGCGCTTGGGCTGGCGCACGAACAAGACCGATCTCGCGCTCACCATGTCCTACGCCTACAACACTCTCATCGGCAACGGCGTTCAGGATTACCGGCTACTCGCGTACAATTACCGCAGTTCTTATTCGGTTCCCGACGGCACCGCCATCCGCTCGCCTGCGTTCAATTTCATCGTCCGGCATAGCTTCAGCGACAATCTAACCTTCACCGGCAATGCATGGTACCGGAACATTCGCACGGAGGCCATCAATCCCAACTTTAACGACGACGATTTTGGGAGTGACATCTACCAGCCGACTCCGGCTGAGCAAGCGGTTCTCACCGCTGCCGGATATACGGGCTTTCCCACCAGCGGCGCCAACATCACCAACACGCCGTTTCCCAAATGGCCGTGCATTGCAGAGGCCCTCACGCCAGGAGGCAGTCCGGACAGCACTTGCGATGGCGTAAACATCTACTCGAAGCAAGTGCAGAATGAGTACGGGTTTTCCGGGCAATTCACCTGGATCACGAATCCAGGCATTGGGCGCAACCAATTCGCCGCGGGAGTGTCCATCGACCGCAATACCATTACCTACACGCAAACCGCCGATTTTGCTTACACTCTCCCGAACTACTCTCTGGTCAGCGTTCCGGCCTGGCAGGACGGATCCACCGTAGATAGCGATGGCAATCCAGTAGACGCTCGAGTCGGGTTCAAAGGTCACGCCCCCAACTGGAGCCTTTATTTCTCCGACACGCTCACTCTTTGGAAGAAAGTGAATGTCACGGTGTCCGGCCGCTACAACTACGCCATCATTCACAATCTCGATCTGCTGAATCCAGTGGCGGGCTCCGGCTCTCTCACCGGAAACGATACCTTCCAGCGCTTCAATCCAGCCGTCGGAATCACATGGAGCCCCATCAATAGCGTGAATGCTTATGCGAGATTTGCGCAGGGCAGCCGCGCGCCCACTTCCATTGAACTGGGTTGCGCCGATCCCAACGCCCCGTGCAGCCTGCCGAATGCCCTTTCCTCCGATCCGCCACTCCAGCAGGTGATCACCGACACCTGGGAACTGGGTTTGCGCGGCAAGCCGGAGATTCCGGGATTTCACAATCTGAGCTGGAACGTGGGTGCGTTCCGCTACGAGAATCATAACGACATTCTCTTTATCGCCGCGCAGCAAATCGGCACCGGATATTTCCAGAACTTCGCGAAAACCTTGCGCGAGGGATTTGACGCGGATCTGGACGGGCGCGTGGGACCGGTGAATTGGGGCTTCGATTGGACCTTCCTTTCGGCCACCTATCAAAGCGTGGAGACGCTGGACGGCGTTTCCAACAACAGCAACAATGTTGCTCTGCAGGGATATCCGGGGCTGGACGGCAATATCACGGTGCATCCGGGAAATCGGATTCCGCTGATTCCCAAGCACACCGGGAAAGCGTACGCGATCTGGCAGGCCACGCCGAAACTGGTGTTCGAAATGAACGAGGTGATTGCGTCGAGTTCGTATGCCAGAGGCAACGAAAACAACGCTTACAAAGCCGACGGCGTCTACTATCAGGGGCCTGGAGTTTCTCCAGGGTACGCCATCACGAATTTTCGCGCGCACTATGACCTGACGCGACATCTTCAAGTGGCCGTGCAGATCGACAATCTTTTCAACCACGAATACTATACAGCGGCGTGGCTCTCGGGCACGACATTGACGGCGCAGGGAGCTTTTCAAACCATGCCCTTCCCGCCCTACGCGGATGGTCCGTTTGCGGGAAGCGCGCCGGGCCAAAGCGTGACGTTCTTCGCGCCGGGTGCGCCGAGACGGGCCTGGTTTGAGTTGAAGCTGAAGTTCTGACCGCTCTCACCGAACGGCCGGCGCAAGCGTGCGAGCGCGAGTCAACTCCGCGTCGCTGTGACTTCGCCACGATGATACGATACGTCGTGTTCGCTGGCGTCTGCATGGCCGATTCATCCAAGCCGCTCCTGATCAGGCATCCCACGGTCAACCGCGACAAGATCGCCTTTTGCTATGCGGGAGATATCTGGACAGTGAGCCATGCTGGGGGCGATGCTCAACTGCCGTTAATCCGTCAACGAATTTCGATGATCGGGGCCCCGGCTTTCAGGCTCGCTTCCAACTTCGTCCAGGCACGTCCAGACGCTTCGTGTTTGGCCCAAAGGCATGTCCATCTGTTACGGAAAGTCTGCTCGTAACGTGATTTGGGAAAGGGTTAAGCCGGGGTACGCAAACTTCTGATTTTATTGAAAAACTGGAGCGGGAGACGGGGGTCGAACCCGCGACGTCCAGCTTGGGAAGCTGGCATTCTACCACTGAATTACTCCCGCTCGGTTCTACGACCTGAACATATCAAAATATGCCAGCCGTGTCCACAGCGCGAACCTGCGACCGAGTGAGAGCTTACTTCTGCGACGGCTGTTGCCGCCACTCTTTTGCGGCATCTCGCGCCGCTACCGCCGCGCCGTCGAAATCCCGCTGCGATAAAAGCATCCGGACTTCGTCGATCGCAAACATGGTCTGTTGTGTCCGCAGCATGTCGACGCTACCCGGATCCGCTCCGGATTGCATCACGCCTTTGAGGTATCCCGCCACATCGGTCAAAATCGACTCCGCTTGAGTGGCGTTGTTGCGATGCAAATGTAAGATAAGATCGCGAATGGACGCTAGCACGTCGGTAGAGTTCAGCAGCTTGGATTCACCTTTCCGTACTTCATGGGTGTTGGTAGTCACGCACTGGCACCGTTCTACCCGGAACGAAGAGGACGCCCAGCGCTTGCGAATCCGACGAGGCTCTTGGTCGAGGTGTATCAAGTATGGCAGGTATCGCCCAAGCACGCAATCGAACTTTTTGGGTGTTTTGCCCTAGCTGCTAACTTTCGCGCGTCATAGGACCAACGGTGTGGCGGGCAATCTGGGCTTCAATGATGTTGGCCCGGCGCCGGCACTCGGCCGACTCTTCATGCACCTGTTTTCGAGTGGCCAGATAATCGTCCTGACTTATGCATTTTGCCAGCCGGCTATTTACCAGTGTGTTGGTTTTGAGGCGCAGTTCTTTATTCCATGCGCGATTCTCCGCCTGCCATCCCAGAACTTCTTTCAAACTACAAGTCGAGAAATCTTCAGGCCAAGACGGCATTTCGTACTTCCATCGTCAGAAACGCCTGGAAAGAATAGGCTAGAAAAATCGGCCCCGCAAACCCGCAATCATGGCTATTGGCAATTAGTCCTATTCGTGCTACAGTACTAATGTCACTGATTTGGCATCTTCGCATTAGTCCGGCCCGTCCGCTCTTGTCCGATCCTGCCCCGATAAACAAACCAACTAAAAGGAAAAAGATGATGAAGAATATTTTCGTAGGGAACCTCAGCTTTGGGGCAACCGAAGATGCAGTACGATCCTTGTTTGAGGCATACGGAACGGTTGAGAAGGTAAACCTGATTACGGATCGCGATACCGGTCAAGCGAGAGGTTTTGGATTCGTTGAGATGAGCGTCAACGCCGACGCCGATCGGGCGATTGCCGAACTCAACGGCCGCGAGATGGACGGTCGTGCGCTGAATGTCAACGAAGCCCGTCCGAAAACGGATCGCGGCGGCTCCGGCGGCGGCGGTGGCGGTGGACGCCGCAACAATCGCTGGTAGTTAGATCTTGCCGGGCCGCGCCTGCAAAAGCGCGGCCCTAACCCTTCCCAAAGTCCCTCACCTTTCCCGCTCGGTTATAATGGAGATCAGCAGGCGCTCTCTGATTTGTTGTGGCCCACTTCGACGTAAGATGGCAAAGCCCTGAGACCCTCCAAGCGATCTTTAATCAGATCTCGGATGGTGTTCTGTTTTACAACAAAGACTTACACCTTGTCGGCGTAAACAAAAGCGGAGAAAAGCTTTTTGGACTAACCTCCGACGAAATGCTCGGCCGCTCCTGTTGGTCGCTTTTTCATGTAACCGCCGCCGAACAGAATGGCGATGCCAGGTCTGATTCCGACTGGTTGCCCACCGGCACCGTGACTTTGCTCCGGGAAGACGGCCAGGAGCGACGCATAGTCATTCGCAGCATAGAACTTTTGGATGAGGCGGGCAGGCTGGAAGGCGTCGTCTCTACTGTCATGGACATCACTGACCGGTCGGCGGACGCGGGCATCGATGGCCCTCGCCGGACTGCTCAAATCTACCATCCGATTGTAATCAGGAACCGGAGAGTTGCCGGGGTGCTCGCCGGATTGTTGCTGCTCCTGATGATGGTGGTTGCAGGTACTGTATTTTTCTCGCCCTCTAAGCGACTCACGCCGGAAGAGAAGCGTCTCGCTCTGGCGGAAAAGGAAAAGCGCGAAGCAGCCGCCAGGTTCAACGCCATGCCCGCCGCGCAGCACATCGAATCGGCGAAATTGGCGCTGAGCGCGGGTGCGACATCCGACGTGATCGCCGAGGGTCTCCGGCATTTGAAAGCCATTCCCGCATCGGCGCCCGAGGCTGCTCGCGCCAGAACATTGCAAAAAGATCTGGCGAAAGCCGCTACTCTGAGGAGCGCTCAGAACCTCATTGATGCCGCCTCCGGTGGGGAGGTCGCTGACGGCATGGATAAGCTGCAGCGGGCTAAGCAAATACTTGATTCGGTCACGCGGCAATATCCGAACGACCCGGGCGCCAGCCAACTGTCGCGCGCAGCCCAATCGGCGGCGGAGCAGTTGGCAGCGCGCTTTCCCCAGCAGTTCGCCGCCATCGAAACTAAACTGGTGGATTTCACTTGGGAAAAAGGCGGTTTTGGCACCGTGATGATGGCCAATTTCACCATCCGGAACGATAGCCCGGTGGAGGTGGCTGATTTCAAGATTCGCTGCCAGCATTACGACGCGAACGGTGTCGTTTTAGATCAGAACTCTGGCACCGCCTTTGGTATTGCCAAGGCTCTCTCGACAGTTCGAATCCCCAACATAAATATGGGGCTTCTGAATCCTCAATCCGGTACTTCGCGTACCACCAAAACAGCCTGCGAAATCCTCAGCCTCAAACTCGCGTCTGAATCCCAGGCCTTCACTTCCGTGAGATAGGACGAAAGCACCCGATCAACTGCCATTCAGTACTAGCCGTACCTCCCATCCACAAGTATGAATTCTCGATTACCATACAAGAGGTCTCCCCAAGCGAGACCGCGTGCCGAATGGTCGTAAGAAAATCTGATAATCCTTCAGCACTGCCGGCTGCCCGCACTGGATCCTTGCGGCGCCCGTTCATCTATCCGCACCGTAGCGTCCGGTCCATTCGACTCACGCCCGGCCGGATTTTCCTAGCGGCGGTGACGGCAATTGTTCTGACAGTCCTGGTAGCCACCCAGCATGGATGGTTGGTCACCGGGCACAACCAGCTTACCCGCGCCCTAGTGGAGTTGGCGGGAGTGCCCGTCACCGGCGTCGAAATGGCGCCGCTTTTTCCCGGATTGCAGTCCGCTCCCGCTCTGGTGGTAAGTGCCAGCCGTTTGGATGGCAATCCGTTTCAGTTGTTGATTATGTTCGCGGTCGGAATGCTGATATTGCTACAAGTCCACCGGCGGATTCCGTTAGCCCGCGGTTTTGTCCTCTTCCTGATGATCCTGCTGCTGGTGGCCACCGGGATTGTCGTTTTCCATCCCACCAGCCAGTTCGGATCCGTCGAGTTTACGCAGATCTGGCTCCGGGGCGAGGTGCTGGTCTGGCTGCTGCTGCCCACGTTCTCGGCTGCCCTGTTCGTACTGATTCACCCGCTCTTCGGCGCCGCTTGGGCATTGGTGACGCAGCTCTATGGATTCTTATGGTCCGCCGTACGCCTGGCGTTTTCTATCTGCCTGATTCACTACTCCGGTATCTTATTTGTTCCTATCGCGTGGTTCGCTCTCGGATTGCTGGCAGACATGGTTTACCTGGTGGTTTCCTATTCGATCGCCGTCGAGTGGGCGTCCCGCCGGGCTTGGGGAAGAAGGGGTAAATGATTCTCCTGTTTATAGCGAAATTCTTCTTAGGGCTCGCCATCGTTGTCTTGACGCTCTACGCCGTTCGTCATTACGTCTTCGCACTCTGCCGGCTCGCGCTTCGCAGGCCGCGCGATTACATGGAACTCACTGGCTTCGCGCTTCCGCGCACCACCATCCTGGTGCCCATGCACAACGAAGAGGCGGTAGCGGGAGACATCCTGCAGGCACTCGTGGAATGCGACTATGACCGCACCCGGTTAGAGGTGTTGGCCATCAACGACAACTCTGAAGATCGCACCGGCGCAATCATTGACGAGTACGCGGCCCGGTTTTCCATCGTGCGCGCCATCCATCGCAGCGATGGGGCCGGAGGCAAGGCAGCCGCATTGCTCGAGGCTACGCGCCAGGCCACCGGAGAAGTGCTGCTGCTTTTTGATGCCGATTATTTTCCTGGGCCCTCCATGGTCAAACAGCTAGTGGCGCCGTTCAGCGATCCTCAAGTGGGCGCCGTGATGGGCCGCGTGGTTCCGCATAACACGGACAAAACTCTGCTCGCCGCCTTGCTCGGATTGGAACGCGCGGCCGGCTACCAGGTGGGCCAGCAAGCCCGCTACAACTTGGGATTTACCCCTCAATTCGGCGGAACCGTGGGCGGCGTCCGGATTTCCGCGCTCAATTCCGTCGGTAGCTGGAACACCGAATCGCTCACCGAAGATACCGATCTCACTTTCCGCCTGGTTCTGCATGGTTGGAAAGTGGCGTACGTCAATCGCGCCGAGTGTTACGAAGAGGTCCCTGAGACCTGGCCGGCGCGCGAGCGGCAAATTGCGCGTTGGGCCACCGGACATACGGATTGCCTGCATCGGCTGTGGCCGGCGCTTCTGAGTTCGCGCTCACTGTCTCTTACAGAAAAAGTGGATGCCTTCTTCGTGCTGTGCTGCTACCTGACTGCGCCCGTGCTGATCCTGGGTTGGCTCGCTTCCCTGATATTGTTCTTCAGCCCGCAGATGCACTCCGTGCCGATTCTCGCGGTAGCCATGATGTTCGTGGGCTATCAGATCTTCGGCAATCAAGCTACTTTCTTCGAACTGGGAATCGCAGCGTTGCTCGACGGCATGAACCGCCGGGTCCTGCTGATGCCGTGCAATCTCTTCAACTTTTTCGCCAGTACCAGCGCGATTTCGAAAGCCCTGCTGCGCTTCTATCTGGGCAAGATCTGGGGATCCGGAGGGCCCGGTTGGTACAAAACCAGACGCTTCCGCACCAACGGAAAAGAAAGACCGTTCGCCAACGGCTCATCCGCGCCCAAGCTGTTTAGCCAGGGTCCCGACGGCATCTACACCTATAGCCGAAGCGGAGACTGATGCCTGACGTGATTCCATGGCGATTCATCGTCTTCGCTATCCTCTTCGCCGGTTTGCTGTATCTGCAGTTCTATCTCGCTCACCGGCAGTGGAAAAAGATTAAGGGCCACCAAACTTCCGAGATCGATGTCGGCTACGTCCGGATGGAGGATTTCCTTGCCCAGTCCTTTCGCCGGAAGGTCAAGGAGTGGTTGCAATTGCCTTCCACCGTGCAGAACGATCGCGAACGGACTATTCTGAAAGGCCGCGAAACAATTCGTGTGATCTCCGGCGGGATTGAGTTTGGATCGGGCGTTCAGTGCGATGACATCCTCGTGGTGGAAGGAGATTTCGCCTGCGGTCAGGACTGTTTCTTCGCCCGCGAAATTTTGGTAAAGGGAAATGCACGATTCGGGCCCGGCGCCCGATTGCAGTCGGTAGCCGTGGACGGCGACCTCGCGCTCGGCTGGGATGTCAAAGTAGCCCGCTGGCTGGACTGTACAAAAGAATTAACCATCGGAGCCAACAGCCTGGTGGGCGCGCGAGTCACATCCACCGGGCTCATCCGTTTGGGACCGGGTGCGCAGGCTGCCTCAATGTACGCGCCTCGAGTCGCCACCACCGCCTGGGACGGAAAGTTTTTGATTCAAGAAACTCCCGAGATGGCGAAACTCCCTGCCGTTGCTTTTTCTGAAGAGGTCGTCGCCGCGCGCGAGTCCATCGAGAACGCTGGATTTGACGCGAAGAAGTTGATCCAGCTCGGTGCGGACGCCTGGTTATATAAAGGCGATCTCCGAATCCTGTCGCCCCTGCGTTTGCAAACGAAGCTGGTGGTAAAGGGCAAATGCGATTTTCCCGAGGGAAGCGTTCTTGAGGCGGACATTCACTCCGATGGTTCGCTCACCATCGGCGCCAATTCAATCTGCCACGGAAATCTGATCTCCGGAAAGGATATTCACTTGGCCGCGGGATGCAAATTCTCGGGGCTAATCCATGCGGATGGCAATGTGCGTCTGCAACAAGGAACTCGCGGCTTCAAGGACGACGGTATGGTGGTAGCGTACGCTGGGGAAGTGCTGGAAGTGGAAAGGGACGTGGCGATTAAAGGAAAGCTGGCCGCCGGCGGGCGAGTGATCGTGGAGAGCGCCGAGGCTGCCGAAGCCGGCGGCGCTTCAAATTAATGGGGAATCAGGTCTCAATTTCGCTGTGGGGCAGGATGCCATCCTGCGCGCGGGTTGCCAACCCGCGCCACCTAATCTTCCTAAGCTTGCTAGCTGCATCGATCTGCGCCGCGCAAGGCCAGCAAGGGCCGCCAGGACCTCCGGGTCCGCCTGGGCCGCCTGGTCCACCTGGAGAACCGTCGTATGAAGTCCAGCCATTCCGCCTGGAACTCGGCGGCTACGAAAATTATGTCGACAACGGCTATGGAAACTGGCGCGGCGCGGACGCCCAACTTTGGTATCGCGGCAACGACTTTTTCGTTCCCGCTTTCTTTTTTGAGTCTCAAACGCGTCCCACCGGAACCCAACAGAACTACGCGTTCTTTTCCTATCTGAACTGGACCAAATCTTTCTACACCACGCAAGGGTTCAGCGCGGCGCCACAAAGCGGAGGCGTTGCCGCCATTTACTTCCCCAAGTTTCGCTACGACATCAAAGCCAACTGGAAGCTCCCACCTAGCCGCAACTTTGTTTTGGGTGTCGGCTTCACCGATTTCGATCTGGGCGCGACGGGCCACGGGCAGATCTTCAATCTGGGCGGACTTTGGTATCACAAGAAGCTCGTTGTGGAAGGGAATTATTTCGTGAACCGCAGCCAGCCGGGCGCGCTCTACTCCAGTTCCGGGAGCCTGGCAATTCAATATGGGCAAGAAGGCAAATACTGGTTCGGCGGAACCGTTAGCGGCGGCCACGAGCTCTATCGTCTGGTGGGTGAAACGCCTTTCGATGTTCGATTTGACGGCACGTCGTTCCAGATTTTCTACCGCAAGTGGGTCACGCGGCATAGCGGTATCGTCACCACCCTGAGCTACGAAAATAAGATCGACGCGTTCCAACGGATCGGCGCTGCCCTCAATCTGTTTTTCGACTTCTAACCGATCCGCGACGGCAAGGGAGTGACCATGGGCCTGCGGCCCACCAAAGGTGAGGAAGACCCTTGAAAACCAAAATCACCGGCAGCTTACGCTCGCGGCTCGGAAAGAGGGCGCTACCGAGCCGCGACCGTGAGGGAGTCGGTGCCATTGTTTTTCAATCACGGACCTAGCGTCTTCAACGGAGCGTTGCCACGACAGTTGGTTACCATGGTGTGTTGATTCCCACACTTGATTCTGAATTTGTGCCGGCCGTTTTATGGAACCGCGCTTATCGCGCCAAGGTTCAGAGTGCCGGCGAGAATCTTGCGCTTGCGCTCGAACGCGGCGACGGTTCGGTCTCGGTGTATCGAACCAAAACGCTACCGCACGAGGGCGCGAATATTCCGCTCAACCAGCGCTATGTCGAACGGTTACTGAAGTTCCTGCTGTGGCAGAAGGGCGGGTATCGGGTAACGGTGGCGGGCAATGCGGAGATCGCGGAATACCTGCGCCGCGTTTATTCGCCTGAAGGAGAGCGCGCGTTTGATTGGAAATTTATCGGACAAAGCGTGCACGGGCGTCCGCTCACGGTTGAGACGGCGAGCTTCGAGAATGTTCCGGCGGAAAAAGAGACGGCCACGCCGCTGGGCCGCCATCTGGAGGGCTGCCGCATCGGTTTCGACCTGGGAGCGAGCGATCGCAAGTGTGCCGCCGTCGTGGACGGCGAAGTGATCTTCAGCGAAGAGGTGGCGTGGGATCCTGTTGTGCAGAGTGATCCGCAATATCACTTCGATGGGATCCACGATTCTTTGAAGCGGGCCGCTGCCAAGCTTCCGCGTGTGGACGCGATCGGCGGAAGTTCCGCGGGCGTTTATGTGAACAACGAAATTCGCGTGGCGTCGTTGTTCCGCGCAGTGCCGCAGCATCTTTTCGACACGCGCGTGCGGCGCATGTTTTTTGAGTTGAAGGATGCCTGGGGCGGGATTCCGTTCCAGGTGGTGAACGATGGCGAGGTCACGGCGCTGGCCGGGTCGATGGCGTTGAACGATTACGCGGTGCTAGGCATTGCAATGGGCAGCAGCCTGGCAGCGGGCTACGTCACGCCGCAGGGAAACATCACAACCTGGTTGAATGAGCTGGCGTTTACGCCGGTGGATTATCGCGAGAACGCGCCGGTGGACGAATGGTCGGGCGATCCGGGAGTAGGGGCGCAATATTTCTCGCAACAAGCGGTGGGCCGGCTGTTGGGACCGGCCGGGATCGATCTGCCGGGCAATTTGGGATTGCCGCGCAAGCTGGTGGAAGTGCAAAATCTAATGGCGGCGGGCGACGAACGCGCGCGCAAGATCTACGAAACCATTGGCGTTTACCTGGGCTACAACATCGCGCACTATGCGGATTTCTACGAGATCCGCAATCTACTGGTGCTGGGCCGCGTGATGAGCGGGGCGGGCGGCGATTTGATTTTGGCTACAGCGGGAAAGGTGCTGAAAGAGGAGTTTCCTGTATTGGCCGAACGGATTCGTTTCCATATTCCGGATGAGAAAGAGAAGCGGCACGGACAAGCGGTTGCGGCGGCCAGTCTGCCCTCCCTTTGAGAAAGAAGCGCTATATGCAATTTCATAATTCCAATACGGACTTTTTTGTACCCGATGGCGCGGCTCCCGATGCGGCGCTGGCTCGGACGACGCACCTGTGCATTGCGGCGCATCAGGATGACATCGAGATCATGGCGTACCACGGGATCGCCGAATGTTTTGGCAGCGCCGGCAAATGGTTCAGCGGCGTGGTGGCGACCAGCGGCGCGGGCAGTCCGAGGAGCGGAATTTATGGCGGCTATACCGATGAGCAAATGCAAAAAGTGCGGCTCGTCGAACAGCGCAAGGCCGCGTATGTGGGCGATTATGCGTGCCAGATCCAACTGGGCTACTCGAGCGCGCAGGTGAAGAACGCGCGCGAGACGGCTTTGGTGGACGATCTGGTGAAGATTCTGCGTGCTTCCCAGCCGGAAATTGTGTATTTGCATAATCCGGCGGACAAGCACGACACGCATATTGGCGTGCTGCTGCGTTCGATCGCCGCCTTGCGCGCCGTGCGGGATACGGTGCGTCCGAAAAAGGTGTACGGCTGCGAAGTGTGGCGCAATCTGGACTGGCTGTCGGATGACGAGAAGCAGGTGCTGCCGAGTTCGGCCAAGCCCAACATCGCCGCGGCGCTGGTGGGTGTTTTCGATTCGCAGATCAGCGGGGGAAAGCGCTACGATCTGGCGACGGCCGGGCGGCGCGTGGCGAATGCCACGTACTTCGCGTCGCATGGGACGGATCAGGAGACGGCGCTGAGCTTCGCGATGGATTTGACGCCCTTGGTGGAAAATCCTGGCTTGTCGATCAATGAATATGTCCTGGGGTTCGTTGACCGATTCCGTTCCGACGTTGAACGGCGGCTCACGTCGTTCGGGTAACGCGGGGGAGCGTGCAGACAGGTTTCGTGGTAGCGCTCCGTTGAAGACGCCAAGTAGGGCGGACCCCCTGGTCCGCGGCCGACGCCCTCGTCGGCCTGCTGAGGAAATACGAAATCCTGAAGAGCGGGTCCAGGGGGACCCGCGCGGACCAGGGGGTCCGCCCCACTTGGCGTCTTCATCAATTTTGGTGGGCCGCAGGCCCATGGTCACTCCCTTGCGGTCGCGGTTCCGTGACGGAAATAGCGGATCGACGCTGTTACCGAACCGAAGAACTGAACAACGCAATAAGCCGGAACCCGGCTTATTGCCTGATTGGCTTTGGCGGCTTGGGGCCATCCGGGGCGGTTGGGATATTTGGAAAGGTTACTTCTTCCGCGCTGGCTTTGCGCACCGTCACGGCGCCGCGGCCGGTTTCCAGGCGTAGTTGCGGACCACCGGAACCGCCGGTGATGGTCGCACCGTGATTGGTTTCGTCCACTCGCAGCGGAGAGCCGAAGTCGTTATGCACTTCGCCATGGTCCGTGGATGCTTTTAGCTCGAACCTGGAATTTTCGGCGAGCGCCAGCTCCACGTCACCCGAGCGCGTGTGGACCTCGATCTTCGGAATGTTCTTGCCGGGCCGTAAATCGATGTTGCCGCGGTCGAGCGTCAGGTCCAAGCCCTGCGTGAAGTCGGAGATCTGGATGTCTCGCGAGCGGGCGTTCAACCGGATGGGACCGATGAGATTCTCCGCGGTGAATTCGCCCAGGCCCATGTGGATCTGCCCAGGGAGCTTCTCGCAGTTCACGCTGATCTGCGTATCTTCCCAGCGCAGAGGCTTCGCCAGATTGCTGAGCTGGATCTGGCCGGTGTAGGTTCCGGCGACGGTCACTTGTCCTTCGACGTTTTGTAGTTCGACGTCTTGTCCGTGGCCCTTCAGGTCCACGTTACCTTTTACGCCCACGGCGCGAATGATATCGCTTTTGCGCAAATCGATCCGGACATCGCCGCCGATGCTTTCCAGGCGCACGCCGGCATTGTCGCTGTTGATGTCCACGGCGCCGTTGACGGTTTGGATGTCGAAGTCGCCGGTACGGCCGTGGCCTTCGATGGAAGATCCGATGGGAACCGTGATCTCGAGTTCGGCGGTGGCGCGAATGCGATCGCTCACGCGGTCCTGATTGGTGCGCACGATGATCTGATCGCCCTGCTGGATCAGCTCGAGCGGAGTTTCCTTGTTGGCTTTATCCGCGTCGGCCTGTTGGAAGGAACGCACGGTTTCGCGGCCGCTCGCATTCACCGTGGTAGCGTCCTTCGATCCGGTGATCTTGGCATTGCCGCGGAAGCTTTCAATCAGCACTCTGCAATTCTTCGCGCAAGGTTTTTCGACGGGCGCGAGGGTGTAGTCATAGCTATCGCCGAATTCGATCATCGCTCCATGCCAGGCCCGGCCGGCCGGAAACCAGGAGGTATAGTGACGCGCGGTATACATGGTGCCGCCGACAATGCAGATGAGAAAAACCAACATCCATTCGCCGCCCGAGATTCCATTGCGCGGGATGGGCTTCGACATAGTGGCCCACAGCAGGATTTCGATCAAGCGCAGTCCGCCCCAGGCGATCAGGACGAACGGCCAATACTTGGCGATGATATCCACCAGCGGGATTTCAGGCCACACATTGCGCAGCAGAAAAAGTCCGCCAATTCCAATGAGAATGAGCGGCCCGATTACGGAACCCCGTCTCATATCGCACTCCCTCCGGTGGGGCCGGGATTTTGAATCACAGGCTGCGCCGTGATTTTTTCCAGAAGTTTTAGAACGCCGAACAGGATGATCAGAATGGGCCAGGTTCGTCCGAAGCCGTAGACTCCGAAATAATCCATGGCGACCAGCGATCCAAGCGCGATCAGCATGATGGGTCCGCGAATGGCCTGGATCAAGCTGTAGCTCTGGACCTGCGTATAATTCTGAGCCTGGCTGTAGTTAACGTCGCTCATGGGACGCCTCCCCCACCCCGGTTGGGCGCGAACCGTCGCGCGAGGCCGACGCCGAGACGCGCTCGTAGAGCATGTACACGCCGAGGCCGATCAACGCGATGGGCCAGTACCGGATGAATTGGCTGAACCGGATAATTTCCATGTTGTTCAGCAAGAACAAAAGACCGAAGCCGATCAGAATGGCGGGCGCGACGGGAAAATGAGAAGTGCGGCCGTGCAAGGGCACCAAGCTGGAGAACTCATCCACCGGCTGCCCCATCTGGCGTTTCCTGGCGGTGTGATACGCTTCGAACGCCATATAGAACACCCACACGCCGATCATCATCCCGAACAGAGGTTCCAACCCGCCCGAGGCAGCGTCGCTGTTTACGATGCTGATGAGGACGCCGAGAACGATCACGTGCACCAGGCCCTTGACGTATTGGCCGTTGTAGATGGCGCCCACGCCCGGAATGAGGCCGAGCAAAAACGCGAGTCCCGGCGATGCACCCAGATCGGGGATGGGAGGCGGCGTGGGCGCGGTGTACGGCGAATAGCCGGTTGAGGGCGGCGGACCCGCGGGAGCTGGAACCGGCAAATGTTCTTCGCAGTAGATGGTGCCATCGAACACTCGCCGGCAACTCTCGCAAAGGGCCTTACCGCAAGCTCTGCAATAAGCAACAGCCGACAATTCCGGATGATTCAGACAATTCATAAAAGTTACCTCTTCTTCTCGCTTCCGGCTTCCGGCCTCTGGCCGCTGCTTTCTGCCTTCTGCTTACTGCTTTCTACATTTTGATTACTCTGCTCCGGCGGGCTGCTTGGTCGCTTCGGCAGCCTGCGCTTGATCCTGATCGGTCCATTCTTTCAAGCGCGACTGGATTTCGATCACCAGCCGGAGATTGTCGTAATACTTCACCGAGCGATCCCACATGCGATGCGCGCGATCGTCGATGCCGGCCCAGATCTTTACCGGATCGAGATCGGCGGGACGCAACTGGCGCGGCTCAATATGAGCGAACTTCGCAATCATCGAGAACGACAACACCGTCATCGCCATGCCCATGACATAGCGCGGCTGCAATATGCCCTGCACCCAGCCGCCGAATAACTTCTTCCACCACGAGCGTTTTTCCGCAGCCGGACGGCCAGTAGGCAGCACATGCAGGATCCGCGTGAGCAACTCGGCTGGAGGCTCCGTCGGCGCCACCGTTTCAATGAAGGCCGTTACTCCAGCAACATCCTTGGCGAGTTCGCTGCAAGCGTTGCATCCAGCCAAGTGACTTTCGAGGGCAGACCTCTCCGCAGCGCGGAGCGTTCCGTCCACGTAGTCGCACAGCAGGATTTCCAGCTCAGCGCACGTCATATACGAACCTTGTGCCGGCGCAGGACGCGAGCCAATTCGGCCCGGCCCCGATTCAACCGCGACTTCACTGTTCCCTCAGGAACGTTCAATACTTGGGCGATCTCCCGATATTCTAATTCTTCCAGATCCCGCAAAATTACCGTCTCGCGCAATTCCGGCGACAGCTTCTGCAGACCGGCTTGCAGCACTTCACTGGCCTCACGTCCGGCCAGCATCCCATCCGTTCGCGACAACACCGCGGTGGTCTCTTCGAGAACCTTCACCTGGTCTTCTATCGACTCCGTGGCGCGTTCCATGCGGGTCCGGCGGTAATGGTCAATGAGCAAGTTTCGAGTTAATCGCGTCAACCATACCACGAACAGGCCTTCGCCGGACCGGAAGCTCTTCAGGTTCTTGAAGACTCGCATGAAGACGTCCTGCGTCAGATCCTGAGCTTCGGCGTCGCTATTGGTAAATCGGTAGCAGATTGAGTACACACGCCGCGTGTGCAGCTTCACCAGGTCTTCCCAAGCGGAATCCTGGCCAGCCAGGCACCGATCTACGAGTTGGGCATCCGCATCCAAATTGTTGGCCGTCCGACCTTGTGGGTAAGGTGGCACCCAGTTCCATTTTGCTGCCGGAATTGCCACCGTGGCCATGACTTCTTAGAATCTCCTCTTCCTGTTAGGAAAACGAAGATCTATGATAAGAAGTTCACTTGAATCCAAGATTTACATTCTTGAAGGGCCACGTCCAGCGTACCAATTGGCAAGGTGGTACGGTTTGCGAGGAAAACTGCAAAAGGCACCGACTCCCTTACGGTCGCGGCTCGGTAACAATCTCCAAACCGAGCCGCGAGCGTAAGCGACCGGTGATTTTGGTAATTTTAGCGTGGTAAAAAGGGCCAAACCCCTGCTTTTGGTTGCTGTAGGGGCAATCATCCTGATTGCCATTCTAGCCTATCGCTTCCACGGGACACCATTCGATTGGCCACTTTTCCTGGCGACTTTTTACCGCGTGGATTGGGCCTGGTTGGCTGTCTCCATCTGCTTGATGTTGTTGACCTACGTGGGCCGGGCGTTGCGCTGGGAGGTGATGCTGCGGCCTTTGGGTCGAAAACTGGGCCTGTTGACGCTGATCTACGACACGGCCATCGGTTTCACCGCAATCGTGCTGCTGGGTCGTCCTGGGGAAGTGGTCCGGCCCTATCTCATTTCAGTGCGGGCCGGGGTCCCGTTTTCATCGCAAATGGCTGCGTGGCTGCTGGAACGGATGTTGGATCTGCTGGTAGTCCTACTGCTTTTCGGCTTTGGACTTACGCATATCCCAACGCATGGCCTCGCGCTCGGGCCGGGGCTGCGATGGGTCCTGGGAGCGGGCGGCTATCTGGTGGCTGGGATTGGGGTGGGTTGCCTATTGTTCCTGATTCTTTTCCGCAACTTCTCCGAGCCGATGCGGAGACGGCTGTTAAGTGGGCTGACGTTCCTGCCAGCCAAGCAATATGAACGGGTGGATCACATGTTGGCGGCATTCGCGCGAGGCATGGAGTCTACGCGCGATCCGTGGCATCTGACCCTGCTGGTGGTTTACACCGTGATCGAGTGGTTGATCATTGTGGGGAGCTACTATGCGCTGTTTCATTCTTTTCCAGCTACGGCGAAGTTGCTGATACCAGACGTAGTAGTCTTCCTGGGATTTGTAGCGTTTGGCAGCATCGTTCAAATACCGGGCGTGGGCGGCGGGATACAAGTTGTTTCTATTGTTGTACTTACGGAGATCTACGGGATGTCGTTCGAGTCGGCTACTGGGGTGGCTATTTTCATTTGGCTGATTACGTTCGTCGTAGTGGTACCGTTCGGGCTACTGTGCGCCTTTCACCAGGGGATCAACTGGAGTAAACTCAAGCATCTGCCGCAAGACGTGCCTTTATGACCTGTCCCTTTTGTGGATTCAAGCAGGATCGCGTGATTGACTCCCGGGAGAGCAAGGAGGGAGAGGTAATCCGTCGCCGGCGGCAGTGCCTCGGGTGCGAGCGGCGGTTCACCACCTACGAGCGGAGCGATGAGATCCCATATATGGTGGTCAAGAAGGACGGCCGGAGAGAGAAGTTTGACCGACAGAAGGTTCTCACCGGATTGCTCAAGGCGTGCGAGAAACGGCCGGTGCCGATGGCAAAACTGGCTGAGGCAGTGGACGCGGTAGAAGCGAAGCTGGCGGACAGTGCGGAGCGGGAAGTTTCTACCACGGAGATCGGAGAGCTGATCATGGAGCGTCTACGGAATCTGGACAAGATCGCTTATGTGCGCTTCGCGTCGGTCTATCGCGATTTCCAGGATGTGGAGGCTTTCCTGAATGAATTGAAGCACTTGGTGCTCCAAAAACGCAGTTGATGGAACACTCCCAAAAAAAGTAACCTCTGATACACTTGGGTGGGGTGTAACCAAACTGAAAATCGAACATCTTTTAGTTAGTACTTAACTTCGAACAGGTTTCAGGTTATAATTGACTGCTGCATTCGTCGATAGGGTGGCTGGAACCCCCGTCCGGGCGGAAGTGTGCAGGAGTTTCGTGTTACCCAAAGCTTTGCTACAGTTGCGCCCAATCGATGTCCGAAAGCGTCTAAAGAAGTGAGTGACCCAAGTGGATCATTTTGAAGATCAGTTTTTGACCGACAGTCACGAGCCCCTGGGGATTCCGTTCGACGAAGAATCGAACTTTTTCCATCCCGAGGAAGTTCAGGACGAGGAATTTCCTACTGCGCAGCCGGTAGAAGAGTCGATTTACACCGACGATCCGGTACGGGTCTATCTGCGTGAAATGGGCGCCGTTCCGCTGCTCACCCGCGAGGGAGAAGTGAATCTGGCGCGCAGGATGGAGCGCGGCAAGCTGCGCATGCAGAAATCCATCAGCCGGTCTGCGCTAGTTCAGTTGCGCGTGGTGGAGATCGCGGAACTGCTGAAGCATGGCGACGAAGAGCTGGACAATTTCGTGGATCTGGGCGATGTCGAAGAGGGCAGCGCCGCGGATACCAAGAAGCAAGCCGAAGTACGCACCGAATTCGTTGAGATGATCGCGCTGCACAAGCGGCACGAGCAACTGATCGACAAGCTGGACGCCATTCCGCTGAGCAACAAGAAAATGCGGCGCCGGTGGAAGGGCAAGCTGAACCGGGCCAAGGTGGAAATGTCGCGTGCCATCCGGCACATTGCCTGGCTGCCGTCGCGCTGGAAGCAGTTCGCGAAGGAACTGGAACACGCGGTGGAGCAACTGGCGCATCTGGAAGCGGAGCTGCGCAAGATTGAATCCCGAACCGGGATTACCGCACAGGCTCGCGCGCGGGAACTGCGGCGCGAAATTCGCAAGCTGGAAGCGGCTGCGGCGGCATCGCTCACCGATCTAAAGCACAGCATGTCGGTGATCCGGCATGGAGAAATTGAAGCGGAACGCGCCAAGAAGGATCTGGTGGAAGCCAACCTTCGCCTGGTGGTTTCGGTGGCGAAGAAGTACGTCAATCGCGGTTTGCACTTGCTGGATCTGATCCAGGAAGGCAACATCGGACTGATGCGCGCCGCGGATAAATTTGAATACCGGCGCGGTTACAAGTTTTCCACTTACGCGACCTGGTGGATTCGACAGGCCATCACGCGCGCTATCGCGGATCAATCGCGCACCATCCGCATTCCGGTGCACATGAATGAGAGCATGAACAAGTTCCTGCGCGCGACGCGCGAGCTCGAAAAGGAACTGGGGCGCGTGCCGACCAACGACGAAATCGGCCGCCGCATGGACATTCCCGTGGAGAAGGTCCAGAAGCTGAAGACCATTTCGCGCGATCCGGTGTCGCTTGAAACGCCGGTGGGACGCGACGGAGAATCCGCGCTGGGAGATTTGATCGAAGACCGCTGGGTGGGTTCGCCCGTGGATGCGGTGATCGATTCGAACGTGCGCGATGAGACCGCGAATATTTTGAAGACTCTGTCTCCGAAAGAGGAAAAGGTGATCCGGCTGCGCTTCGGCATCGGCTGCGAGCGCGAGCATACTCTGGAAGAGATCGGTCAGGAATTTGACGTAACCCGTGAGCGCATCCGGCAGATTGAAGCCAAGGCGTTGCGCCAGCTTCGCTCGCCGGAACGTGCGCGGCATTTGAGGGCTTTACTGGCCGCGCGTTAGGGCCAAGTAGAGCCGCTCCTCCTCCGTGTGAAAGGCCGGGCCGAGTGGTCCGGCCTTTTTTGTTTCCTGTCGAGGCTGAAAGGGCTAGTTGCTCGCCTGCGTCCGGTCGGTTGGTTTATTAGCTGGTTCTTACAGCTGGGGTTCGGTTACGCTTGCTTGCGCGCGCGGTTCGGTTACACTCCCTAGGACTCGGGTGCGGCTCAGAGATAGAATCGTCAGGGTGATCGAGAGCGCTAACAGGATGCCGTCGCGAGCCAATGTTGCGGGGCCGATGGCTTCGCCGAATCCGAAACAGGCGCAGTCGATCCTCATGCCCTTCGCGTAGGAGCGAACCATCACGGCGAAGAAGAGTCCAAGCAGCGCGCTGGCGCCGGCGGCTGAGTAGCGCAAACCGAATCCAGTAGCGAGAAGCGCGCCGAGGGCTAATTCCATCCAGGGCAGAGTCCGGCCTAGCGCGAGCGCTGCCCATTCCGGCAGAATTTCATAGGCATCGATGGACATCGCGAACAGCAGCCAAGGCTGGCGCAGCTTGGTGTAGGCCGCGTAGAGAAACACGATCGCCAATGCGATACGCAGCGCAGATAAGAACGTAGCGCATCCTAGTTGGCTAAGAGTTGATCGATGAAGCGACGCAGGATCTCGTAGTTCCCGCCGGGGATGCGGTATTGTTTGGCGCGATAGGTCAAAATGATGGTCGGGGTTTGATTGATCTGCGCGCTTTGTCCGGCTTGGATGTCCTGTTTCACCTCGGCCACGATTGCCGGATCCTTGGCCAGTGCGCGAACTTTCTTCGCTTCGCTGGGCGTGAGAACGCTGCACACCGTTTCATCCACTTTTCCGTTGTTGGCCCACGTCTCCTGCTGGCGGAACAGGATGTCACAAACCTGTTCGTACTTGCCGACGTGGCTGGCCGCGCATGCATAACAGGCCGCTTCCATGGCGTGGGCATGCATGGGCAGCGGAAACTCGTGGTGGACGAGGTAAACCTTGCCTTTGTCGACGTAATCGTAGGCGAGCGGGCCGAGCGTACGTTCGTAAAGCATTTTGCACGCGGGACATTGGAAGTCGCTATAGACATCGATTACGATCGGGGCGCTCGAAGATCCCCGGCTTCGCATCTGCGCACCCCAGGCGCACAAAGCGGCAAATAACAGAACCAAAACGGCAGCGATCTTGCGCATATTCTTTAGCATATACCGATGCCCGCCGGGTCAGATTCGCTTTGGTTTATTTCGAGGCAGCCTTTTGTGCTTTGAATTCGGCGCGGCGAATCCGGATCTGCGCTGCGTGATTCTCGGCGTGTTCCGCGATCAACTGCAGCAGAAACTTCAGCGACATGGGACCCCGCTCGCTGTGCTGTCCTTCGCGGTCGAAGACCGGCGCCGGCAGGTCCTTCAGCAATTCGTAATTCTCGCCCCGAATACGGCGGAATGTTTCGAGAGCCGGGGAAGTTTTTCTTCTGGTGTAATCCAGATTCGTGGCCCAGGCCTTCTCATCATAGGCCTCGATCTTCGGATTGTCTTCCGCTATGATTCGCCGCAATCTCATTCCGGCCACCATTTCGGAATCCGCGAGATGCGCGACGATCTGCCGGATGCTCCACTTGCCGGGCTCTGGAACGTAATCGAGTTCGGAGCCGGCGGCCCCGGTGATGGAGACCGCAACCAACTCCGCGCCGCGGCGGAGACGCTCCAGTAGTTCGGGAACTTCACTCATAATTTGCCTGTCGAGTTAACATTATAGTCTTTGGAGTAACTCAGCATGACTGAAGAGAACCATCCAGTACAAAATCAGCCGCAGCAATTCCGTTGTCCCGGTTGCGCGGCCAACATGGAGTTCGATCCCGCGAGCGGATTGATGAAGTGCCGATTTTGCGGCCAGACGGCTCCCGTTCCACCAGTTTCGACAGGCGTGGCTGCGGCGCATTCGCTCGACGAATTCCTGGCGAAAACGGATGACGAGCATCTCCGTCCCATCACCGTTCAAGCGCTCCAAGTGAGTTGCGCAGGTTGCGGCAGCCAAATATCTTTCGAGCCGCCTGAAGTTGCCGGGACCTGCCCCTTCTGCGGCGCCGACATCGTGGTGCAGCCGAAAGCCGCGGATCCGATGATTGCCCCCGACGGCCTGCTGCCCGCCAAAGTTCCGAAGAACAACGCGCAGACGCAGGTGCGCGAATGGCTGCAGACGCGCTGGTTCGCTCCTAACGCGCTGAAGCGGATGGCGCGCCAGGAAGCCATCTCCGGCGTGTATCTTCCTTTTTGGGATTACGCAGCGGATACGCAGAGTCAGTATCGCGGCGAACGTGGCGATCATTATTGGGACACCGAAGTCTACGAGGAAAGCGATGGTCAGGGCCGCACGGTGCAGCGCACGCGGCAGGTGCAGAGAACTCGCTGGACTCCGGTGGCCGGCGAAGTAGCGCGCAAGTTCGACAACGTGCTGGTGGTGGCGACGAAATCGATATCCGAAAAGAGGTTGAACGCGTTGGAGCCTTGGGATCTGGAATCGCTCTGCGCCTACGAGCCCGCGTATCTTTCCGGATTCAAAGCGCAGCGCTATCAGGTGGAACTCCCGGCCGGCTTCGATCGCGCGAAGACGTTCATGCAGAGCGCCATCGAACGCGATGCGGCACACGACATCGGCGGCGACGAACAGCGCGTGGAGAGCGTTGACACCGAATATTCAAACACCACTTTCCGTCATCTGTTACTGCCAGTGTGGATAGGCGCGTACAAGTTCCAAACCAAGGTCTACCAGGTAGTGGTGAACGCCCGAACCGGCGATGTGCAAGGCGAGCGTCCCTACAGTGCGTGGAAGATCGCCACACTGGTGGGAGTGATTTTGTTTGTGCTGGTCATCCTGTTACTGCTGCGGTCACAGAATTGACGGCGGACGGTTCAGGTATCGCCAATATGCTTGATGCCGCATGACTCCACAATTAATTTCATCACAGCTTTTTGCCTCGAGCGCTTTGCCCAGGGAGCAGAAACGTATTTGGATATTTACCGGTGCCGCACAATTTGAAACTTCCGAAGTCCTTGTACCAATCACCTTCGGGCACGTCCGGATCTTGCGTTTTCCAGTCAGCGAGTTTGAACAGATCGTCCTCGGAAATCTTGCGCTCCTTGGCGCGGTCGCGCAGGTGAGCCCATTTCTGCGTTGGTAGCCGTTCCCACTGGATCTTCGGCATTCAGCATCGTTCACTGGCCGAGGATTAACGCACGGAATTCGTCAACCAGCCAATCCTGCTGTTTCGGATCGTCGCTATCCAGGTTGCTACGTAACTTCTTAAAGAAGTCCTGCTTTCGGTCCTGCTGGCTCTGAAGACCGAGACGCACCAGCGTGGCGATCGCTTTGCTCATGCTCATATCTGACACTTGCGCGTATTTTTCCGCTTGGTCAGCCACCGTTGTCGGAAGTGCCACGGTGTAACGCCGTTCAAGTTTCATCCGTCGCTTGGTCCGGGACCTGTTACGATCCGCAGCGCGTGTACTTCTGCGCGTGATTGCGTCAAATTGAGGCATGTATCCTCAGTATGCCTCAAACTGGTGGGGAACTCAACCATGTGGGCTCGGCGGCGCAACAGGACTTCTCCGAATATGCTGCGTCAAGCGGCAGATTTCGAGAATGACTTCAGCGCAAAACAACATGTCGATGGGTGCATCCGGCAGCCTCTGCGAGGTGGGAGGCTCGTAATCAAACCGAATCGGAATCGGCCCGCGCAAGACAGCCCACATTCCCATTTGTACGAGCTGTTGCAACGCAGGATCCTGAATGGTTGCCGCAAACCAATGTGCCTCGTGCGACCGGGCGATCCAGGTGCAGTTAGGCGCGACGAGCTCGCCCGGCTGTCTATCCGGCAAGGGACAGGATGTCGCGTCGCGCTGATCGTCCTCATCGTCCCAGCGGACGTCTGCTCCCGCAAATACTGCGTCAATCGTTTGTCCACGACTGCAGAAGCGTAGGATGCCCTCGAGGAAATACAGCAGGTCGAAATCGTAGGCCGGAAGACGAGTCTGACGGTCAAAGCGGCGCACAACCCGGCAATAAAACAACCGTACCGTTCTGCGCAATCTCACCTGGGCGATGCCGTCCACAAATTGGAGCGCCTCTGCTTGTCGGAGTAAACGTGGAGACGGCACCATTTATTATCCCGCTCGCCAAACATCAGTTGAACGTCTCAATAATAGTCCGCGCAGCTCATGTAGTAACCGCACTTGTCACACACCAGCTTGCACTTCAGCTCACTCAGGCGCGTACTGCAGACTGGGCAGTAGAGCATCGGCTCATTCTCGCTGGGGGGCTGTTTGTTGTCTTCCGGTGCGTGCATCGCGCTGCCATTATTATCCGGCAAAATCAGGGAGTACTTCGGGCTGCGGTTATAATGAGCCTAGCGTATGAAGTATAAGCCCGCCGTTCTCTTTTTTGGCCTTGCAATACTCTGCCTGGCCCAGCGCAAGGATTTCGAACAGCCCGCGATGCACGCCGCTCGCGGCACCCGGGGCGCGGTGGCGTGCGGCAGTGAATATGCCGCCGAAGCCGGAATGCGCATCTATTTTCATGGTGGCAATGCCGTGGACGCGGGAGTCGCAACCATGTTCGCGGCTTCCGTCTCCGAGTTCTCGCATTTCGGCATGGGTGGCGAAGCGCCCATTCTGATCCGCACCAAGGCGGGCAAAGTATTCGCGATCGCCGGAGTCGGCCCCATGCCGAAGCTGGCCACCGCGGAGCTCTTTCGCGATCGCAGGCCGCGGCCGGGCGAGATCCTGACCATGGAGCCCGGTGGATTGAAGGGCATCATTCCAGTCGCGGGCATCATGCCTGCATTGGTTCCGAGCATGGTGGACTCGGGTCTGGTCGCGCTGCGGGATTTCGGGACGAAATCTTTCTCCGAGGAAATTCAGCCTGCCATCGAACTAGCTGACGGATTGGCCATTGATGAAATGCGCGCCGGCACCATCGCGCGCGTGCGCCGCTTCTTCGATCTGTGGCCGGATTCGAAGAAAACCTTCATGCCGGACGGACAGGTTCCCATGCCTGGCGAGATTTTCCGCCAGCCCAACCTGGCGAAAACGTTACGGGCCATGGCGGCCGCTGAGAAAAAGGCGCTCGCCGGCGGAGCCAGCCGAGTAGTAGCGATCGACGCCGTTCGGGACTTCTTCTATCGCGGCGATATCGCGCACCGCATCGACGCCTTCATGCGCGCCAACGATGGTCTCCTGCGGTACGAGGACATGGCGGCGTTCCATCTTGAGCCGGAAGAGCCTGTTTCCACCGATTTCCACGGCTACAAGGTCTACAAGCCTGGGTTCTGGAGCCAGGGCCCAGCCATGATTGAAGCGCTGAATATTCTGGAAGGCTACGACCTCCGATCGCTCGGCGTGAATTCGTCCGAGTACATCCACAAAGTTGTGGAAGCTCTGAAGCTCTCTTACGCCGACCGCGACACCTACTACGGCGATCCGAAGTTCAATCACATTCCAACCGAGGTGCTGCTCTCAAAAACTTATGCAGCGGAACGCCGCAAACAGATCGGCCACAATGCTTCGTTGGATTTTGTTCCGGGCACCATCAACGGAAAAAAAGGAAAACATCCAACCGACATGGAGATCGCGCGCACCAAGATCGATGACGAACTGATGGCGCGCGATACCACCTGCGTGGACGCCATCGACAAAGACGGCATCATTTTTTCCGCGACGCCATCCGGTGCGTGGCTGCCGTCCGTGATCGCAGGCGATACCGGCATTCCGCTTACCGAGCGCGCTCAGCAATTCATTCTGGTGGACGGTTCCCCCAACGAACTGGCCGGCGGCAAGCGTCCTCGGGTGACGCTCAGCCCAACTCTCGTCACAGAAGAAGGCAAGCCTTTTATGGCTCTCTCGACGCCCGGAGGCGACAACCAGGAACAGAGCTTGATCCAACTGTTTTTCAACGTGGTGGAGTTCGGGATGAATGCGCAAGCTGCCGTGGAGGCTCCCCGCTTCCAAACGCGCCACCTGGTTTCGAGCTTCGATAATCACGCCTGGAATCGCGGCGATTTGCTTTTGGACGAGCGCATCCCTGCTGCCACTGTCGCCGAGCTTTCCGGGCGCGGGCATCGGGTAGGCACGCGATCGCGCTGGGCCAGTGGCGCTGCTCCGGTGATGGTGCGGATAATGCCGGATGGCGTGATCGAGGCCGGCGCGGATCCGTATGGTTATCGCGTGGCGCACGCGTATTAGAAGTGCCTGGCGAATCGCTTTCGCTTTTCGACGAGCTTCCGGAATACGATAAAACGCCGCTCGGCTTGAAGCTGGCTTCGCTGGCTGCTTCGGGCGTCTTCCTGGGAACCAGTTCGTGGAAATATCCGGGTTGGCTCGGCCAGGTTTATACCGAAAGCCGCTACCTCTCGCGCGGCCGGTTTTCCGAGAAACGCTTTCAGGCCGAATGCCTGGCCGAATACGCCGCCACGTTTCCGATTGTCTGCGGTGACTTTACTTTCTACCAATTCCCTTCTCCGCAGTATTGGGAGCGCTTGTTCCGATCCGCGCCTGCGTCCTTGAAATATGCTTTCAAAGTACCGGAAGAGATCACGGTCCGGATGTTTCCCATGCATGTGCGCTACGGGGCGCGGGCGGGTGAAAACAATCCCTCGTTCTTGGACGCGCTGCTGCTGCGGACCGCCTTTCTCGATTTGCTGGAGCCCTACCGCGATCAGATCGCCGTGCTGGTGTTCGAGTTCGGGACTCTTGGCAAGCAGACCTATCGCGACGTGGGAGCGTTCCTGGCGGATCTGGATCCGTTCCTCAAACACTTGCCCCCGGTTTTCCGGTACGGCATTGAGATCCGCAATCAGGAATTTCTGACGCAAGAGTATTTTCAATGTTTGCGCAGTCGCGGCATTGCCCACGTCTTCAACGCCTGGACGCGGATGCCTGAAATCGGGGATCAGGTGCAGCTTCCCGAAGTGTTTACGGCGGATTTCACTGTGGCTCGCGCGCTGCTGCGAAAGGGCCGGCCGTACGAGGCCGCAGTGGAGAAGTTTTCGCCTTATCAGCAAATCCAGGACCCCAATCCGGAAACCCGGCAAGCGCTACGGTTACTGATTTCGCGGGCGCGCGAGCGAAGCGAACCTTCCTATATCTTTGTGAACAACCGGCTGGAAGGAAACGCCCCACAAACCATCCAAGCCATTGTCGGGTAGCCTGCCGCGCTATACTTAACCACGGCGATCAGAATGCGTCTGCGTTTCTGGGGTACTCGAGGATCGATAGCAGCGCCGGGGCCCGGCACCACTCACTTCGGCGGCAACACATCCTGCATTGAATTGACCAGCGATGACGGCAAACACCTGGTGCTGGATTGCGGCACGGGCGCGCGGGTGTTGGGCAATCACCTGCTTGCCACTACATCCGGACCAATTTCCGCCTCCATCCTGCTCACGCATACGCACTGGGACCATATTCAAGGCTTTCCCTTCTTTGCGCCGCTGTTTGTTCCCGGCAATCATTTTGACGTTTATGGACCGGAAAAATGCCACCTCTCGCTGCACGACGTACTGTCCGGCCAGATGGAGCATCATTACTTTCCCGTGGAACTGGATCAGCTCGCGGCGCGAATTACTTATAAGGACCTGACAGAAGGAACTCACGAGATCGCCGGACTGAAAGTGGCGGCGCATCCGATGAACCATCCGTCGCCCACACTCGGGTACCGCTTCGAGTGCAACGGGGTTTCTGTTCTTTACCTGAGCGATCATGAACCCTTCGCGGAGGGCGTGTGGCGGAAGGGCGCAGAGCCGGGCCGTATGGAATCCATTCTCGACCCGGGTGACCGCAAGCACGCCGAGTACATGAAGAACGCGGACGTTTTGATTCACGAAGCGCAGTACACGCCCGAAGAATATCCCAGCAAGCGGAATTGGGGCCACAGCACCTATTCGTACGTGGTAGAACTGGCCGCGGCGGCCGGCGTAAAGCGGCTGTTTCTGACGCATCACGATCCGTCGCACGACGATGCTTTTGTGGCGGAAATCGAGCAGCGCGCGCGCCACTTGGCGAACAGTTTGGGGACCACCATGGAGGTTTCCTGCGCTTACGAAGGCTGCGAGCTCGAAGTGGGATAAGCCTCCGGCTTGTTCTCGATAAGCCAGAGGCGCTCCGTTCAAGAAAACACGAAGGCACCGACTCCCTCACGGTCGCGGCTCGGTAACGGGGTGCCTCATTCCGAGCCGCGAGCGTCAGCGACCGGTGCCTTTGGTTTTCAAGCGTCCTCATCAACTCGCTACACGGTTAGGCTAAACACAAGCTCTTCCATCACCACGCGATCGTCGGGGCGGGCGTCCCGCAGGGCACGATCGGCGCCGGAAACTTTTTCGATGGCGCGATTGAGACGGCTGGCCGAAAATGCTGTGACCGTTTGATGAACCTGGTCCGCGCGATCGCGCCAAATCCGGATTCCGAGCTTGGTGAAATACGCCTGGATCTGCTGCGACGTCCGCAGGCCAGCTTCATGCGCCGCCATGGCCAAGCGGAATTGGGTGGCGAGAAAAGTGAGGGCTAGGGGCAGATACTCGCCCTCGCGTAGTAGTGTATCCAGGTGATTCAGCGAGCGTTTGCGATCGCCGCGGCCGATGGCGGCAACCAGCGCGAAGATCGTTGTGGCTTGCGCGTTCGGAACCAATTGCAGAATATCGTCGGGCGTGACTTTTCGATCCTTACCGGCGTACAGGCTCAGCTTTTCAATTTCGTTGACGATGCGGCTGGCGTCGCCGGCTAGCGAATCCACCAGAAGACCAAGTTCGGCGAGACCCAGTTGCAATCCCACATCGGCGGCCAGACTTTGGGCAAGCTGACGCGCCGATTCCACGGTGTAGGGCCGGAACTCCACAACCTCGGGAATGCATGAATAGAACTTTTCCACGCGCTCCAGCTTGGCCCGATCGTCGCCTTCGAAATCGTAGCGGCTGGACACGAATATCAGGACCGTTCCCGGAGTTGGGTCGCGAACGTACGCGGCCAGATCGGCGGTGCCCGCGGTGTCCTCTTGCGCGGAAGACCGGCCGCGAGGCAGCGCGGCTTCGGCGCCGGCCACCCAGATCACACGCTGCGGGGCGAACAGCGACATGGAACGCGCGTCGTCCAAAATGGCGGCGAGATTCGTGGATTCCATATCGTGGCGCGACAGTCCGTTCTCGCGATCTTCGGGAGCCAGGAATTTTTCCACCAGAGCGCGGCGGCAGATTCCGAGTTGATACAGTTCCGGGCCGACGAATAGAGAGACCGGCGCTGGCGGGCCTTTGCGAAGACGCTGCAAATATTGCTCGGGACTCATCAGAAATTTTCCAGGATGGAACTTACCAAGTCGCGCGCGACGTCGCGCGCCAGACGGTCGAGCGCTGCGTCGCTCTCCTCGAAATACGTGTTGGCGTTGATGCTGAGCTCATAGCGCTGGTGCGCTTCGAAGCTGGGCCGCGAATAAATCACTTTGCCGGTGGCGCGTTCGGTCAGGCTGATTTGCAGCGTGACATTGATCTGCAGGCCGCTGGCGCGTCCGGTTTGCTGGTCGATGATGGTGGGATACGCCACGTAGTTCGTGATGGAGCCGCGCAGCACTGCGTCGGCTTGATTCGCGTCGTTGACGATTTGATAATGCGTTCGAGTAATAAACTCGCGCGAGATGGCTTCCGGAAGGTGGTCGGTGAGTTTGTAGCGTGTGGTGATGTTGCTGAATGCCGGGATCGCAATCGTGTGGACGGTTTTTGGAACCAGGTCGCCTTTGCCGGCTACGTGGTAGCCGCAGGAGGTGAGAAGGACGGAAAACAAAATTAGCCGCGGATGAACGCGGATAAACGCGGATAGGAATGAATCAGATCTGCGTTTATCTGCGTTCATCCGCGGCCTATTTAAGCGCTTCACGGACAACCTCCACTACGTTTTCGGCGGCGATTCGGAGGTTGTCGGCGGCTATCCAGAACCAGAAGGCGCGGGGCTGGTTGCGATCGGGGGCGATGGCGCCAACCGTGATTCCGCGTTGACCGGCTACGCCAACGTTCGAAGGCGGCTCGTGGTCGGCGGTGCGGAGGTCGATGTCGTTGGATGCCAGAGCGTCTATGATTGCGTCTATCCCCGGGTTTTCTTCGAACTCAGTCCATACTGAAATGCCATAGCCGTGAAATACCGGCGCGTGGATCAATCGGAGCGAGGGCATGGGCACGTTGCCTTCGGTGGCGAGAAGACTGGCCAGATGGCGATCGATTTTGAGCTCAATCTCGGCAAGTTTGTGCGGGGAGTCTGAGCCGTACTCGGGCAACAGGTTAAAGGCGACCTGCGCGTCGTAGATATCTTTCGGTAGAGGCTTGAACGAAAGCAGCGCGACAGCTTGCTTTTGTAGTTCTTCGATACCCGCGGCCCCGCGTTCGCTCGCAGGTTCGACGGTCTCGATCACGGAGCGCCGGATCGCGCCGGCTTTGCGAAGGTGAGTCAGGAACAAAGCGATGGCGATCGCCGCGGGATGCGCAATCACCTGAATTGCAGCAGTGGCGTTCAACCCTCGCGGTTCCGCCATTGGGCGCACGAAGCCGGGTTCCCGGAAGATCCTCCAGGCCGCCGTTTATGTCGATCAAGACGGACTTTGATTTGACGCTTTGAATCTGCTCGTACGCTAGCCGGCCAGACTGCGGGCTGCCCGCCAGAACCACCACTCCCACCGAGCCGAGATCCGCCATTTCAATGGAATTGATCACCACCGGCTCGTCGCGCACCGCGGCGATGATGGTGTCGTCCGCGTGCGTGGAAGCGATGAGTTTTATATTCAAAGCCAAACTGCTTGCTTCGAGCAGCTCACGCACTTCCTTGCCGAGCAGCGATTCGCCTCCGACGATGGCGAGGGTAGACTTGGGGGTTCCCCGATGCAGGTGCATGTTAGGTGGCTTGATGCTCCGGCTCCGGGCGGCGCGGCTGAGGGCGGAAGCGGCGGCGCAGGATGCCACCGGCGCGAATGGCTATGCCAGTAGCGACATAGAGCGTGGAAATGGCCAGCAAGACGGGTTGCGAATAATTCCAAATCAGATAGATGAGCGCGCCGAACAGGATCACGGTGAGTGGAGAGCGCGGTCCGGTGAAACTGATTTCCTTAAAACTGGGATAGCGCCAGGTGCTGACCATCAAGAAAGATAGGAGCGCCAGCAGGAGCAGCCAAGCTGCGGAAAAAATCCACGATTCCAGCGGCACGCTGTCGGATGCATAAACGATAGCGGCTACCAGAGCTGCGCCCGCGGGAATGGGCAATCCGACAAAATATTTGCGGTCGGGACGTCCGGGGTTTTTGGGAACCGGATTGGTCTGGACATTGAAACGAGCGAGACGTGCGGCGCCGCAGAGCAGAAACAGGAATGCGACGAAGTAGCCGGCGCGATGATCCGGCAAGAACCCGCCGCCCTTCACGAATTCGACGCCCCACGTGAAGGCGAGCACGGCGGGCGCAATGCCGAAGGTGATGACGTCGGCCAGCGAATCCATTTCGCGGCCGAAGTCGCTGACCGTATTTGTCATGCGGGCGATGCGGCCATCCAGACCATCCAGAACTACTGCGACACCGATGGCCTTGGCGGCGACTTCGAAATGCGGATTGCTGCCGAGGTTTCCGGCGGCGCCGAACAGGGCGCCTTCGATGGCGCGGATAATCGCGATGAATCCGAGAAAGATGTTGCCGGCGGTGAACAGAGTGGGGAGCGCGTAGGCGGCGCGGCGCGGACGGCGCGAAGGCGAGCGGGGATCGAGGAATCTTTGCTTCCAGGTGAGCTTGGCCATCGTCAGGCCTCTCTCCGGCGCGCCAGAATGCTGGAACCGCCCGCGACGCGGTCACCGGGCTTCACTGTGATTTCCCACTCGGGACCCAGGAAAACATCCACGCGCGAGCCAAACTTGATGAGCCCGACACGCTCGCCCTTGGCAACCTGGTCGCCGATTTTCTTGTAGCAAACGATGCGGCGCGCGATCAATCCGGCGATTTGCGAGAAGCCGACGCGAGTGCCCTGACCTTGGATGGTGAAGGTGTTGCGCTCATTTTGCGAACTGGCGACTTCGCGGCTGGCGACCAGGAACTGGCCCTTGGTGTACTCGATGTTGGTGATGGCGCCGGCGATGGGGGCGCGGTTCACATGCACGTCGAAGACGTTCAGGAAGATGCTGATGCGCGAAGAGGAGGGGTCATCGGTGCGCACGGCGACGATTTTTCCGTCAGCGGGAGAAACGGCCACGGCTCCGTCAGGGATGGTTCGATCCGGATCGCGGAAGAAATAAAGACAGAAGGCGGCCAACAGGAACAGCGGGATGCCGAACGCAGGGCGGGTGAGGTACCAAACTGCGGCGCCACCGGCGCTGAGCGCGAGGGCATAGTAGATCCCGTCGATCACCATGGTCACTACTATTGTAGCGATGTGGCTTGTGCCAAGAGGGCGGCGCTACGCGTCCCGTAGTCGAGGAAGACGGCACCGACTCCCTTACGGTCGCGGCTTTCCGAACCGCGAGCGTAAGCGACCGGTGCTTTTGATGATTTGTGATGGGGTAATATTTCTATAGGTTCCAGTAGGCCCGCGCACGGTAATTTCCCAATGGCTAGATTTGTGCGAATTTTTGTATTTGTCGCGACTATTTCATGCGCCTATGGACAGACGGCGCAACTTTCGGGCGTGGTGCGGGACCCTTCGCAGGCTGTGGTCGCAGGGGCTTCGTTGACTATCCGCAACGATGAGACGCGGGTGGAGCGCGTTGCGGTTACTAATAGCGAAGGCGTCTACGATTTTCCTTTTCTCGCGCCGGGGAACTACACCGTTACGGTTCAAGCCTCCGGATTTCGTCCGCTGCAGCGCACTGGCGTGAAACTGGATGTCGCGCAAACCGCGCGGCTGGACTTTGCGCTGGAATTAACGTCAGTTGGTGAATCGGTGAGCGTTACTGCCGGCGCGCCGCTGCTGCAATCGGAGTCGGCCACCGTGAGCACGGTGATCGATCGCGATCTGATCGATGTCCTGCCTCTCAACGGACGAAGCTTTCAATCGTTGATCGCATTGACGCCTGGGGTGGTGATGACCAAGGCGACTTTCGGCGAGCAAGGGCAATTCAGCGTGAATGGGCAGCGGGCGAATGCCAACTATTTCACCATTGATGGCGCGGGCGCCAATATCGGAGTGAGCGCCGGATTGACGCTGGTGCAGTCGTCATCCGGATCGCTGCCGGGACTTGGGGCCAACGGTGGAACCAACACGCTAGTGGCCGTGGAAGCGATGCAGGAGTTCCGGGTGCAGACGTCCACGTACGCACCGGAATACGGCCGGACACCGGGGGCGCAGATTTCCATTGTTACGCGCTCGGGAACGAACCAACTGCACGGATCGCTGTTCGATTTCTTTCGCAACGATGCGCTGGACGCCAACGATTGGTTCGCCAATGCCAACGGCCTGGCGAAGCCGGAGCTGCGCCAGAACGATTTCGGCGGCGTGCTGGGTGGGCCCGTTTTCATTCCGAAGTTATACAACGGGCGCAACCGGACGTTCTTCTTTTTCTCGTATGAGGGATTGCGACTGCTGCAGCCACAGGTAGAGTCGACCGACGTGCCGTCGCTCGAAGTCCGGCAGCAATCGCCCGCCAACATCCAGCCGTATCTCAACTCGTTTCCACTGCCCAATCGTCCGGATACGAACTATGGCTTTGCGCCGTTTGTGGCTTCGTTTTCGAATTCGGACACGCTGGATGCCACCAGCCTGCGCGTGGATCATTCCATCGGCACGCGTCTCACGTTATTCGGGCGCTACAACTACGCGCCATCGAATACACTGCGCGGCTTTTCGCTCTGAACAATCCGACCGATACGATTGCCAACACCTCGACATTGACGCTGGGCGCAACATGGCTGATCACACCTCGGCTGACCAACGAGCTTCGGTTCAACTATAGCCGCACGACTGGCGATAGCTTCAGCACGCTGGATACTTTCGGCGGCGCGACGCCCGTCAGCCCTTCGCTGTTCTTTCCGCCTTTCGCAGATCCGAAGAATTCTTTCGGCGGATTCTTCCTCACCGGCGGCGTGGATTCGAGCTGGTACCTGGGCAAGAACGTCTCGAATACGCAGCGGCAGTACAACCTGGTGGACACGTTCTCTTTCATTGCGGGTTCGCACCAGTTGAAGTTTGGTTTGGATTATCGCCGGATCGGCACTTACAACGGACCGCGAGCGTACGATCAATTCGCGTACTTCACCGGAGCCACCGGCGCCGCCTACGGAGAATCGTCCGAAGTGGTGATCGACGCGCAAGATCCAGGCTCGATCCTGTTTCGAAATCTTTCGCTGTTTGCGCAGGACGCGTGGAAGATCACGCAGCGGCTCACGCTGACTTACGGGCTGCGGTGGGAGATCAATCCGGCGCCGGCTGGTGGTCCCAACCATCCGCTCTATACGTTCACCGGATATGAGAATCCGAGCCAGATTCAACTCGCGCCGGTCGGCACTCCGCTCTACAAAACCACTTGGGCCAACTTCGCGCCGCGCGTGGGTGTGGCCTACCAGCTTTCGCAGACGCAGGGACGCGAGACCACACTGCGCGCCGGTTTTGGGATGTTCTACGATCTCGGCACCGGAATTATCGGCCAGGCCGTAAGCAGCTTTCCCTACTACCGCACCACTGCTTATTACGACGGCATCTTTTTTCCGCTGCCCCCAGCAGCTGCGCAGCCTCCGCCTTTTTCCGTCAATCCACCGGTGGGATCTATTTACGGCGCGGTGCAAGGTTTGAAGCTGCCGGTGACTTACGAATGGAACATCGCGATGGAGCAGTCGCTCGGAAAGAACAATGCGCTGTCCGTTTCGTGGGTGGGTGCGGCCGGCCGCAACCTGCTGCGCCAGGATTATTTTGTGGATCCGAATCCGAACTTCACTTATGTTTACCTGCTGACGAACACGGGGTTTTCAGATTTCGAATCGCTGCAGACGCAGTTCCAGCGGCGGCTGGGGCATGGGCTGCAGGCGTTGGCGTCGTGGACGTGGTCGCACTCGCTGGACAATGCGTCGAACGATTCGTCTTCGTATCTGAAGGCGATCATCGTGAATCCGTTGCGCGACCGCGGACCGTCCGACTTCGACATCCGGCATGCTGTGTCGGCGGCTTTTTCTTACGACGTGAAGTATCGCTGGCTGCGCGGCTGGGGTTTGGACGGCGTCTATACGTTTCGCACAGCTACTCCGGTGGACATTACGTATACGCGAGACCTGGGCTACGGGCCATTTAGTTTCCGGCCGGACCGCGTGCCGGATGTGCCGCTGTATATTGACGATCCGAACGTGGCCGGCGGGCGGCGTTTTAATCCGGACGCGTTCGTTTTGCAAAGCAGTTATCCGGGGCGGCAGGGGACGTTGGGCCGCAACGTGATGCGCGGATTTCCGCTGGACCAGTTGAACTTCACGGTACGGCGCGAGTTTGCCTTGGTCGAGAAAGCCAAACTGCAATTTCGCGCGGAAATGTTTAATGCGTTGAATCACCCGAGCTTTGCCGATCCGATTGGGTTGTTGCAGAGCCCGCAGTTTGGGCAGTCCGTGCAGATGTTAGGACGGGATCTGGGACAGGGCGGCGTGAATGCGGGGTTGAATCCGCTGTACCAGATCGGCGGGTCGAGGTCGATTCAATTAGCATTGCGAATGGTTTTTTAGGAGCACGTTGGATGAAGCCAAGTCTGTTGATGATCGTTTGCGTTGTTCGATGCGTTGCGGGTGTTCCTCCGTACTTCGAGCCGAACGTGGGTCAGTCGAATGCGAGTGTTCAGTTTCTTTCTCACGATATCTATCTCGGATCGGACAAGGCGGCGATTCAGGTGGGCGACGATGGTCCGGTGGTCATGACGTTGAGCGGCGCACGCGCGGTTCGCGCGGAGGGGCTGGATCTGCAGCCGGGCATCACGAGTTACTTTCTGGGGAACGATCCTGCTAAGTGGCGGTCGGGCGTTCCGCATTATGCTCGCGTTCGGTACAGGAATGTTTATCCGGGCATCGATGTCATCTACTATCACAACGCCGAAGGGCGGCTGGAGTACGATTTCGTGGTTCGCCCTGGCGCGGACCCTGGTGCGATTCAGCTTTCTTATAATCGGCCGGTGCGGACGGATTCAAATGGTGACTTGCTGATCGCTGGCGTTCGGCAGAAGCGGCCGAGAGTTTTTCAGGATGGACGCGAGATCGCTTGCGATTATCTGGTGCGCGGTGCGAAACAGGTGCGATTTGCATTGGCGAAGTACGATCATTCGCGGCCGCTGATTGTGGATCCGGTGCTCGTCTACTCCACTTATCTCGGCGGACCTGGGTACGATTACGGCCAGGCAATCACGGTGGATGCGAGCGGCAGTGCGTACATCACGGGGTTCGCGCGTGCGCCTACGCAGCCGGGTCTTGATCCGTTCCAGCAGCCGGCAGGGTTGAATTACAACGCCTATGTGATCAAGATGGCGCCGGATGGGAGCGGGCTGGTCTACTACGTTTTTATTGGCGACCAATTCGAAGATAGCAATGCAATCGCGATTGACAGCACGGGAGCCGCCGTCATCACGGGCGAGACGCGCTCGTTGAATTTCCCTACCAAGAATCCATTTCAGGCGAAGTACGGCGGCGGTTTCAATGATGGGTTTGTAACCAAAGTTTCGCCGGATGGTCTGTCGTTGGTTTTCTCTTCCTATGCTGGCGGTTCGAATTATGACATTGGCACCGGTGTTGCAATTGATCCGGCGGGAAACACCTATGTCGCTATGCACAGCCATAGTTCCAACCTTCCGACGAACAGCAACGCGTTCCAGCGCACGGCCAGCAGTGGATATCACCCTTACGTGTTCAAGCTGTCTCCGGCGGGCAGCGTGGCGTGGGAAACCTACGTGGCTGGTTCAGGCAATGAAATTGGGATGTTTGGAATCGCGGTGGACAACGCCGGACACGCCTATCTCGCGGGCTGTACGGATTCCACTGATTTTCCCACGACGGCACAAGCCTTCCAGAAAACTCAGCCGGCAGTGGGATATCAGAACGCCAGTGCGTTCGTAAGCAAGCTGGAAACGGACGGCACCGGCTTGGTTTACTCCACATATTTAGGCGGCAGCAGCGGCTCGGGAGCCCAGTGGATCGCTGTGGACGGGAACGGAAATGCTTACGTGGGAGGGATCGTTTTCGGGCAAGATTTTCCGACTAAGAATGCGATTCAGACAACATACGGCGGAGGAGTGAACGACGGCTTCATTGCCGAGCTTACTCCTGGCGGTGACGCCCTGGTGTTTTCCACGCTGCTGGGCGGATCCGGCGATGAGTATAACTGTTGTTCGATCGCTCTCGGTCCGAATGGCGCCATTTACGTTGGCGGTCACACCACGTCGAAGGATTTCCCTGTGAAGAATTCCATGCAGCCTTTTCGCGCTGCGGGCACTCTCCAGAGCGGCCAGGGGACGATCGCGCAGTTCAATCCTGGCGGGAGTTTGGTGTTCTCGAGTTTCTTCGGCGGCAGTACGGACACTTGGGTGGCGGGGATCGCGTCGGATGCGTCGGGCGCCATCTACTTGACCGGCCAAACGTCCGATGCGGACTTTCCGCTGCTAAATGCGTTTCAGAAGACGAATGGCGGACTCACGGACATTTTCATCACGAAGATGAAGCCCGACATGCTTCCGCCATCGCCCTTCAGTGCGACGCCGATTGTGTTGCCCGCGCAGTTTGTGATCGGCGGCGCAGCGCCCGCGACGCAGACAATTTCGGTGACCAGCACTCCGCCGGGGCAGGCGTTCACGGCCACTGTGGATGCAAAGTGGCTATCAGTTTCATCCGACTCTCCGGTGACGCCGGCGACACTTACGGTTTCGATTGATCCGACGGGGCTCGGGCCGGGACCCTACACGGGAACCGTTCACATCGATTCGCAAACTTCGGTTGCCGTGAACCTCTTGGTGGTCAATCCGGCTCCGGTGGTGAATTCCGTGTCGCCGCCCGCGATCGCGCCGGGCTCGAACGATACAACAGTGACAATCACCGGATCGGGTTTCGCCAGTGGTGCGGTACTGGAGTTCGCGGATTTGCTGAGTCCATTTCCGACGACATTCGTAAATTCGAGTACGCTGACGGCGGTGGTGGCGAAGAGCTGGGAGACGATGCCCGCCAGTTTCCTGCTGGTGGTGGTGAATCCGCAGTCATTGCCGTCACAACCGTTCAACTTGACGATCGGCACGATCGCGCCATCGCTCCAAGCTGTGACGAATGGCGCGAGCTTCGCCGCCGGCACGGTGGCGCCGGGCGAGATCGCTACGCTTTTTGGAGGCAATCTGACGGCGAGCACGGGCGTTCAATTGGTTTCTTCCGTTCCGCTGCCGAAGAAGTTTTTGAATGTGTCGGTGACGATCAATGGATCGGCGGCGCCGCTGTTTGCCGTGGACAACGTAAACGGGCAGCAGCAGATCAATTTCCAGGTTCCTTGGGAGTTAGTTGGCGGATCGACTGCGACGGTTGTCGTGGAAAACAACGGGACTTCCAGCGCTCCGCTCCGTGTGCCGGTGTCTGTAGCGCAGCCTGGCATTTTCGCTTACAGCTTGGGCGGCATGAATTTCGGGGCGATTCTACACGCGAATTTCCAACTGGCGGACGAGGAGCATCCGGCGAAGGCGGGCGAGACGGTGCTCATCTATTGCACAGGGCTGGGAGCGGTTTCATCGCCACCTGCGGATGGCGCGGCAGGGAACGGGCAGGTGACCAAGGCTTCCGCGCGCGTCACGATCGGCGGGCTCGACGCGCCGGTCAGCTTTAGTGGTCTCGCGCCTGGATTTGTTGGGCTGTATCAGGTGAATGCCGAGGTTCCGGGCGGGGTCGCTTCTGGGAATCAGCCTGTAGTGCTTTCGATTGGTCAAGCCGGCAGCAACGCTGTGCTGTTGCCAGTCCAGTGAAGGAGTGAATGGTTAGAAGTGCCTGAACGTTGCCAATGGATCACCGACCGGGACCGCCGCCAGTTCCAAGAAGACGGTTACATGGTAATTCGAGGGGTGGTTCCTGCTCATCTCACAGAGCAAGCGGCTGACGATATCGCGGCTTTTGTGAGCGCGGATCTCCGCGACTGCACCACTTGGTATAACGGTCCGCCGCACATTGATGGCGTGGTTCCACTGCATCATGCTCAATCGCTCTGGGACATTCGGCAGTGGCCGAACTTGTATCAGGTATTTACGGAATTTTTCGGAACCCCATGTCTGATGGTGGATATCAATCGATGCATGTTTCGGCCGCCGGTAGATCCGGGACGACCCGGCGTTAGCGAGCCCACCATGCACTGGGACGCCGATCCCCGGTCGCCTTCGCCCTCTTCGCTGCAAGCTGTGGTTCTGCTTAGCAGCGTCAACCGCAACGGCGGCGGCTTCCACTGTATTCCCGAGATTTTTCGCGGGTTGGACGATTGGCTGGATCGGAATGCCGGCGCCGGCGAGTTCGATTTTATGGAACCTGGATTGAGCCGCACGAATACAACTCAGGTGGAAGGCGCGCCGGGAGACGTCATCTTGTGGTCGACGAAATTGCCACATGGGAGCGCCATCAATTTGTCGACCCAGCCAAGAATGGCAATGTTTGTGACCATGCAGCCGCCGGCCGATGCAGTTGCGAGAGGCGAGTCGCTCCAGCGCTGGTGGCGTACGAAACGAGCGCCGGATCATTGGAGAGGCGTGCCCGGACAGCTTGATCCAGAACCAGGTCCGCCGGCAGTTCTATCGCAACTTGGCTTGAAACTGATCGGCGCGACGCCTTGGTAGTGGCGGGAACGGCGGCCGGAGATGGTCTTCACGTCGATAAGGCACTCGCGTTACGGCGGGTTCGCAGGCTGATGAGGCGCAGTTGGATAAGTATGACCGGAAGTTGGAAGAGCACGGTTGGCAGACGAAAACGTCTGCCCCACGTTGACGCACAAGAGTGGCGCAGGCGCTTTCGCCTGCGAACCTATTTGGAAAGAGCGTTACCGAACCGCGACCGTGAGGGAGTCGGTGGCTCAGTTGGTGGCTGCCAATACTTCCCTAGCGCCCATTTTGCGCAGGCAGCGGTCGATCCACTGCTTGGTCAGCTTTTCCTGCACGCCGTTTTGCGAAAGGCGCGTGCGGAGGCTGGCGAAATCGACGTGATCCATCTGCTGATCCTGATTGAAGCAGGAGAACACCACGGTCTCTTCGCCGGTGATGGGATCTTTGTGCTGCTGCAGGCACTGCGCGCAAATTTCCTTCATCATGCACTGCATGGGCGAGTTGATGCTCGCGATGGCTTTGTGGCCGTGCTTCAAATAGGGCGCGAGAACGGCGTGGCGCGCGCGCTGCACGGCGTGCATCATGGCATCGGAGCCGATGACCACCAGGCGATCCACCGAGCTGAACGGAATTTCGGGTTCATCCAGATCGCCGCGCGCCGTAGGCGGCCATGGCTTCCACAATGTTGCCGACGAAGGCCTTGTCCTGCACGCGATCGGGCGTGAATCCGGGCGCTTCGTCGCAACACCAGACCACGACGTCGGCGGCCTTTTCGATCTCTTCCACCTTGTAGCGGTCGATCATCTTCTTGTATCCGGCGAAATAAATGGTGCGCGATCCGCTGGCGCGCAGTTGCTGGCCGATGGAGAACAGCACGGCGTTGCCCAGCCCGCCGCCGACCAGCAGAACAGTTTCGCGCGATGGAGTTTCCGTGGGCGTACCGGTGGGGCCCATCAGGATCACCGGCTCGCCCGGTTTCAAGAAGAGCGCAGAGATCGGACGATCCGCCCACTTCCAGCACGATGGTGGAGAGCAGCCCTTTTTCGCGATCCACCGATGCGCCGGTGAGCGCCAGGCCTTCCATCGCGAGCGTTGTGCCGTTCACGCGCGGCGCCAGCGTTTCGTAATTCTGCAGCCGGTAGAACATCGCCGGGCTGGAAAGCGCGCGCGGCCATGGGGGCGCGCACCACCACTTCGACGATGGTGGGAGTCAGGCGGATCACATCCTGTCACCACCGCGCGCAGTTCGTCGATTCAGGCGCGCGATCAATGCGGCCGGCGCAGGCGCTGCCGGGCGCTCGGCGTAGCGAGCAGGCGCGAGACCACCGGATAGCCCTGCTTGGCGCTGGCCATGGCCTTCACGACATTGCCGGCGAAGGACGGATGCAGATCGCCGAAGAAGCTGATGCCGCGGCCATCCGGGCGCACCGACGTCAGCACGCGCGACGGCTTTGGGCTTGGCGATTCGCTCCGGCTTCACGGGCTGGCCGGTCTTCATCCACGGCCTGGAACCAGCGGCCGTCCAGGAAAACATTGTCCGGATCTTCGCGGCCGAGCACGGTGTTGGGCTGCGTTCCCGCGGCTACCAGAATCGATTTCGCCGGCAGGCGCACCGGTTCGTCCGTATCGCGCTCATCTTGCCAGTGGCCGTCGTCGAACTGAGCGGCGGATCACAGTGCAGCGCGGCGGCGTGTCCGTAGTTCGTCCACTTCAACCGACTCCGGCGTCAGGCATTCGGCGAAACGGATGCCTTCTTCGAACGCCTTCCAAACTTCTTCGTGATTCAGCGTGTAGCTGGGCGAATCGATCAGGCGGCGGCGATAGGCGATGGTCACGCCGCCCCAGGAATTCAGCAGGCCGATCAGATTCGGATTGCGGCCTTCGCGCGCGGCGGCTTCGCGCTCGGCACGAATCGCGCGCGCATGCGCGATGAATTCGTCGGCGGTTTCGGTCTCCTCCGCGCTCCAATCCGGCGCGGACTTCGGCTTCGCCCTTTTCAGCTGACCAGCGTCTCGTAGCGCTCGAGGAATTTCTCCACTTGCACGACGTAGTAGGCGAGCGATTCGGTGGCGGTATCGATGGCGGTGAGTCCGCCGCCGATCACCACGATGGGCATGCGGATTTGCAGATTCGCAACCGAGTTGGCTTTGGCGGCGCCGGTCAGCTGCAGGGCCATCAGGAAATCGGACGCCTGCCGGACGCCGCGCGCCAGGCCGTTCTTCATCGGGATCACGGTGGGGCGGCCGGCTCCGGCGCAGAGCGCCACATGATCGAAGCCCATTTCGAAGGCGCTATCGATGGTCAGCGCGCCGCCGAAGCGCACGCCGCCGAACATAGCGAACTCGCGGCGGCGCTCCAGCAGCAGCCGGATGATCTTGAGGAAATTCTTGTCCCAGCGGACCGTGATGCCGTATTCGGCAACGCCGCCGAATCCGGCCATCACGCGGTCGTCCAGCGATTCGTAGATTTCGCTGAATGTCGCGGATGGGCCGGAACGGCGTGCGCTCGCCCAATGCATCTACGCCCGAGAGATCCTCGCGGCAGCGGTTCGATCTTCAGACCGTCCACGCCAACCACGGTGTGGCCATCGTTCATCAGATAGTGCGACAGCGTGAAGCCGGCGGGCCCGAGTCCGACCACCAGCACTTTGTAGCCGCTCGGAGCGAGCGGCAGCGGGACGCGCGAAATTCAGCGGATTCCAGCGCGTGAGCAGGCTATAGATCTCGAAGCCCCACGGGCAGATCCAGCACATCCTTGAGCGTGCGCGGTTTCGATCTGCGGGATGTCCACCGGGTCCTGCTTCTGGATAAATGCAGGCCTTCATGCAGTCGTTGCAGATGCGATGGCCGGTGGCGGCGGCCATGGGATTGTCGATGGTGACGATCGGCCAGCGCGCCAACGGTGTTGCCGTTCTGCTTGACGACGTTCATCTCGGAGATCTTTTCGTCCAGCGGGCAGCCCGCCAGCGTGACGCCGAAAACGCTCTTCTTGAACTCGCCGGTTTTCTCTTTGAGCCCGGTGGAGCAACTGTCTTTGGCCTGGTTGTGGCACTTGATGCAGTAATGCGCCTGGTCGAGAGCGCCGGTGAGATCCATGCCGGGATCGGTCAGCTTGAATCCTTCGCGATCGCGCCAGCGATCCTGGGGCAAGCCGAAGCTTGGGGACTCCGTTCATTTGGACGAGGTCGACCGGGATCAAATGCTGCTGATCCAGCTTGTGCGCGACTTTGAACAGAACGTCGTGATGATGTTTTCGGATCCGGCGGGAGAGAGTGCGGCCCAGGCGGCATAGCGCGCTGCGGTCTGGATGGCGGGCGCGCGCTCGGTTTCCGATTTTCCAGCCAGCGCGAGACGTGCTGCGAAAGAAGCTTCAGTTCGTCAGCGGCTCGCCGAACAGGGCTTCCAGTTCGGAAGCAAGCGCCGGGCCATCGATGGCAATCGGCTTGTTCCCTGGTGACGCCGGAAATCGCCCGCTTCTGGATGAATTTGCGCTTGAAGGCAAATAGCGGAGCGAGCGCGTTGTGCCGGGCCGCCAAGGTATGAATGTCTTTTGAGATGCCGAACAGCTCGCCCAGGAAATCCTCTACGTGGGGCGCGAGTTCGATGATCAGTTCCGAACGATCTTTGGCCGGGATTGCATTGGGATTGGAACGAGCGTTGGCCAGGCGCGCATTCAGATTCGGGTCGGCAGTGGTGAGATGGTGAAGAAAAACGCCATCTAGTCGCACCAATCCATCGCGGTTGTAGAGGTCCTCAAAAGGGACGCCAAAACCTAGCTCGATTTCCGTGGAGACTGCGGACATTCCGTTTTTATGAGATTCCAACAAGATGATGAAAGATGCATGCCAGGCTGGAACTGCACGCCGGGCGGAACAAGATGTTATGTAGTTATTCTAGCAGCCGAGGTGATTTTCGGCGACGGCCGGCTATGAAACGCTGGGATCGAAGGACGGGAGTCCTTCCGCAGTTGCGGCCTCAATCAACTGCCTGTCCGAGCAGACGAATGTGGGGTCGCCCGCACGGAGAATCAAACAGCCGGCTAGTTGGACCGCATCATAGGCGCGGAGGGGATGTTGATCGACGAGACTGGCGGCTAGATCAAGCACGGATTCGTTGACGATCTGTTTCACGAACTTGGTCTCCATGTGCCCGCCAAATCGATTCAGCAAACGTTGCGCCTGCGAGGTGTCTATGTCGCCTCCGCGCTGGCGCCGCCGGATCGCGGAATGGAATTCCACTTTGGACAGGGTCAACACGGCGAAGCGATTTTTGGACGCCTGAGAAACCAGCTTTAGCAACCTGTCCGTTCCGGGCTCGCGGACGTAAAGTTTTACCAGTGCACTGGTTTCCAGATAATAGAGAGCCAACGGCTAGCGTCTTTCGCGCAGGAGGGTGGCCGACAACGGTTCGCCGCGGATTTCCAGCGGATCAAAACCGGAGTCCGGCGCCGCCTCAAAGCCGAGGATCGTGCGGACCTCGGGAAGAAGCCGATTCAGGCGAATCACCGTTACCGGAAACTGTGGGGACTTCGGGTTTTGCACTTTGCTGGTGAGGATGAACCGCTTTTCGATCGCCTGGCGGATTGCGGCTTGTCTGGCTGTGTCAGAAGGCGCCCATTCGAATTTTTCTGTTAGGAGAAAGGTGTCGCGAAACCATTTCAGGGCGACAAAATCGTAGCCGGGGGTCGACTCGGCTCGATCCAGAGAGCGGATGACATCGGCAACGGGATTCGACGCAGGCCTTAGATTCTCCACAGCCCGCGCTGGGATTGGCTCGAAGCGAATCCGGATTTCACCGGAATCGGGCGTCCAACTGTCTGCTGGTGCGTTCTTCCGTTTCTTACGACCGTCTTTTCCGACGAGCTGAACCTGAGCCCGAAAGCCTTCGGGAACGAGGGATTTGTACTCCGGGGAGCGGAGCTTAGAAAGGTCTTCTTCCAAGCGAGACTCGATTTCCTGGATTGTTCTCTTCACCGAAGACTGCTCCTTGCCCCATTTATATTATAAGTATAAGTGCCGCGTTGTCAAGATAATTTACAATTACCGGAACAGAATGCCGCGCGCCACGCCTTCGGCATTCGATGCGGACTCGGCGTAGTCCACAACGACCCTGCTGGGCGGTTGCGGGCCGCAGGTGAATTCCGAGGGCGCGTTTCGCATCTGAACGTGGCCGGGATCGGGGATAGCAAGTGTTACCTCGCCGTTTGAGGTGTCGACAAGGAAGCGCGTGACCGGGCCGGTGCAATCGATCTGCCGCAGGACGCCTTCCACATGTCGGATTTTATCGGAGGGCTCGATGAAAGGATTAAAATCGCCGGATGCGTGCGGGACGCGCGTGGTCGCAAGTTCGGCTCGTCCGTTCTTGCCCATGCTGAACTGGACCGCGAGATCGGTGTCGGCGAAATGCGCGAGCTGGGCAGCGCGGGCGCGCTCGGCATCGGTGGCGGCGTGTTCGGCGGCTTTCTGGGAAGCAAGCCGCGCTTCGGTGCGATGGTCCGATTGCACTAGCGCGTCCGCCATCGCGAGCCAATAGTTGTAAGCGCGTGCCGGAGCGATGTTCCGCATGGCGCGAAGCTCGGTAACTGCGGCGTCGTAATGGCCGCCGTTCTTTTCCATAAGCGCCAGAGCGTAGCGGGCATCGTCAAAATCCGGCCTCAGCTGGATGGCGCGTTCCAAAGCTGGGCGCAGTTCATCGTCTGGCACGCCTGCGCGATCGCCCAGCACGGCGTATTGATAGCAGAGCGTGGCATCCTCGATACCCAGCGCGATGGCCAGCTTCCATTGCTCGCGGGCCCGCGCATGATCGCCTTGACGAAGCGCGATGTTGCCGAGAGCGGCTGGCACGGCGGGATCACTGGGAGCCTCGCGCGAGAGATCGCCATAGATTGCGCGGGCGCGGTCTAGCTCGCCCGCGGCCAGCAGCATATCCGCCATGAGAGCGCGCGCCTGAAGCGGTGAAAGATCGGTGGAAGCTTGCGTATCTTGCGACGGAACGGGGTTGGGTTGGATTCCGGATAACGCGACAGGCTGGTGCTTTAAGGCAGTCCAGGCGCGGAGATCGCTGGTAATGGCGCTGAAAGATTTTCCATAGATTCGTGGGAGCGCGGCTGGATCGTTGCTGAGGTCGCTGAATTTCGGACCATATTCGGGAGACAGAATCAGCATGTCCACCAAGGCCCAGCTTTCTGAGTAGAAGATGGCTGCGGTTTCGCGATTGTCGCGACGCGGAGAATTCGCGGGCATCGCCAGTAGTTCCTCGATCGGAATCCAAGTGCCGCGCAGCAGGGTTTGCGAGCGAGCCGGCAAGTCGCCACCAAGGGTGCATTCCCGCTGGTTCATCCGAACCGTCGAGAAAAACTCGGCCAGGCCTTCGCTGAGCCAGGGCGGAAATTCTAGGCCGGCGGCGTGGAGAATGGCATGGGCATATTCGTGAGCCGCAGTGCCCAGTTGACCGGTTTCAAAGGTCGACAGCACGATGTAGTCGCGGGTGTCGGTTCCGATGTAATGCGCGTCAGCAGCGAGATGCAATTGATAGGGCTGATACTCGTGGGCGGAGCGGAATCCGATCACGCGGACGGGGTGCAGCGCCTCAGGAGCCAGTCCGGTTTTCTGAAGATAAAAGGCGCGGAGTTGTTCAAACCAGCGGAGGGCGGAACGGGCGGCAGCGTCGTCGCCTTGGGAGTACAGCTCGAAATGATCGCTACGGGTTAGTTTCCAGGTGGTCGGCTGGCCTGGAGCGGGGATGCAAAGGAGCAGTAGTCCCGCAATTCGGTACAGACCCATGGAAAGCCTTTAGAAACATGGTAGCGAAAAAATGCGTGGACACGACTGCTTCCTTTGAAAGTTTGATTTGTCGTAACGCTAGCCCGTCATGTCCCCGCATTTTTGTCTACTGGGCCATTTCCTGGCACATGCCGGGGATGCTGCGTTCGAACATGGGGCTCGGTTTCATGCCCATGTCTTCAAGATTCATTCTCTTCAGGGCATCGGCGGCTCCGCCTGCGCAGGCTGCTTTGGCGTGGGCGCGCAGAGTCGCAAGTGTTTGGCGCCACTTCACCAGATCGGCCTTCTTGCCTACGGGACCGTGTCCGGGAATTACCGTATCGAAATCGAACTCGAGGGCGCGTTCCAGGGTCTTATCCCACTCCACAATGCTGGCTCCAGCGCTGTAATCCACGAAAGGCGTACCGCCGTTGACGAACAGATCGCCGGTGTGGAGCACGCGTTCGGAGGGGAAATAAATCACGGCGTCGCCATTGGTGTGCCCGCGCCCAAGGTGCTTGGCCAGCACTTCCTTGCCGCCGAGAAAAACCTGGGTCTCGTCGGAGAAAGTGATACGCGGCAGACCGGGCATTTTTCCAGCCACCATATTGGCCCGCGCGTTTTTATGGATGATGATTTCAGCCGACGCAGCCAGCATGGCCTCATTGCCGCCGGTGTGGTCGCCGTGTTGATGCGTGTTCAAGATATAGCGGATCGGTTTGTCGCTGATGGTTTTCACCTTCGCCACGATTTCGGGAGCATCCAGCGCGAATTTATCGTCCACCAGCAGGACGCCTTCGCTGGTGGGCATGGCGGCGACATTTCCGCCGTTGCCCATGATCACGTATAAGTTGTCGGTGACCTTTTCCATGGTCAACGGCGGGCGCTGCTGCGTTTGGGCCCATACCAGCCACAGTCCGGTGAGACCGAGCGTGATTCCGCCCAGCCGAATCGCGCTGGCTTTGTTGAAGGACATTGCTGGAGTATATCAGGGACGCCGGGCTGGGTAATCGACCTTTTCCAGAAATAATCCGGATGCGGGCGCGGTCCAAGCGGCGACATCCAGGCGCGGATCGCTGCGGCCATCGAGCAATTGTTCAAAATCGTCGAGCGAGATTTCGCCTTTCCCAACTCTCACCAGCACGCCGACGATGCGGCGGACCATGCGCCACAGAAAATGCGACCCAGTGATGCGGAACAGAATCAGGTGGCCGTCTTCTTCCATAGCGGCGTCTTCCACCACGACGATGGTGGATTCGTCGGGACGCGAGGGATCCTGGGCGCGGAAGCAGATGAAATTATGGCGGCCGGCCAGCATGCGGGCGGCGCGGCTCATCAAGGGAAGGTCGAGCGGTTCCCGGATCCACCAGACGTATTTCTTAAAGAACGCGGTGCGGCGCGTGGAGATCTGATAGAGATAAGTGCGCGACACAGCATCGTGGCGGGCATGGAACTTATCGCTTTCTTCTTCCACATCCAGAATGCAGACGTCGGACGGGAGCCGCTCATTCAGCGCGCGCAGGATTTCCTGAGGCGGCGGGAACGAGCGTTTGCGCAGCGCCCGGACGTGCGCTACCTGCGCGATGGCGTGGACGCCGGCATCCGTACGGCCGGAACCGTGGATTTCGAGGCCAGGTCCGAGGAAGTCCTCGGCAGCCTTGCGAAGCTGGCCCTGCACGGTCCGGGCGTTGTTCTGCTCCTGCCAGCCGCTGTATTTGGTTCCGTCATATTCGAGCGTGAGCTTCCAGGTTTTCAATTTCTCAGTGTACGCCCAGGAGCCGGTGCCCCGCGCCCCGGTGATATGATGAGCGTCTCTGGAGGATGGCCATGTTTAAAGAGTTCAAAGAATTCGTCATGCGCGGAAACGTGCTGGATCTGGCGGTTGGAATAATGATCGGCGCGGCTTTCGGGAAGATTGTCGCGTCGCTGGTGGCCGATATTTTGATGGGGCCAATCAGCCTTGTGCTGGGCAAGGTCGACTTTTCGAGTCTTTACATTGATCTTTCGGGGGGGCATTATCCAACGCTGGAGGCGGCCAAGAAGGCGGGAGCGGCGACCATCAATTATGGATTGTTCCTGAACACGGTGGTGGATTTTCTGATTGTGGCGTTTGTTATTTTTATCGTGGTGAAGCAGGCGAACCGGTTAAAGCGCCAGCCGGCGCCGGCATCGCCTACTACGAAGGAATGTCCGTTCTGCCACACGATGATTCCGATTCCGGCGACACGTTGTCCCAATTGCACGTCGCAGTTGTAATGGTCTAACCGAAAAAAGGCACCGACTCCCTTACGGTCGCGGTTCGGAAACACTCTTTCACTCCGAACCGCGACCGTAAGGGAGTCGGTGCCCTAGGACAGTGACGCTACGCGCTGGAGGGCATCGCCGGTCAGGCGGAACAGGGTCCAGTCGTCTAAAGGGACGGCCCCCAGGCTTTTGTAAAACTCAATGGACGGCGTGTTCCAGTCGAGAACTGCCCACTCGAAGCGTCCGCATTTGCGCTGCACTGCGAGGTTGGCGACATGGGCTAGCAGCGCTTTGCCAATTCCTTTGCCGCGGTGATGCGGTTCCACGAAAAGGTCTTCGAGATAAATGCCGGCGCGTCCAACGAAGGTAGAGAAGTTGTGGAAGTAGAGCGCGAATCCCACGGGCTCCTCGCCCAGATAAGCGAGCACCACCTCCGCGACGCGACACTCGCCGAATAGCCCTTCGCGTAACAACTCTATAGTGGCCACCACCTGGTGCGACAGTTTTTCATACTCGGCCAGTTTGCGGATGAAGTCGAGGACCAGAGGGAGATCCCGCTCCGTTGCGGGTACGATTTTCACCATCCTGCAATTGTCGCAGTTCGCTCGAGTAGGATACTCTGGCTAAACATGCGCAATTATTTGGATCTGACAGGCAGAATCGCACTCATCACCGGAGCGTCATCGGGCATCGGCGCGGCGGCGGCGGAGGTGATGGCGGAGTTGGGAGCGCAGGTGGCGGTCGGCTACCACGGCAATCAGAAGGGCGCGGATCAGGTGCGGGATCGCATCGTGAGCGCGGGCGGTAAGGCGATCACGGTGCGGGCGGATGTGCGGCGATCCGACGAGATTCGCACGATGGTGGAAGCCGTGACGAAGCAGTTGGGACCGATCGATATTCTAATCAACAACGCGGGCTCGTTGATTCAGCGGATGAAGATCCAGGAGCTGACCGAAGAGCGCTGGGATGAAATCATGGATCTGAATCTGAAGAGCGCGATGTTGTGCTCGCAGGCTGTAATGGCGTCCATGGTGGAGCGCAAGCGCGGAGCGATTGTCAACATCGTGTCGATTGCCGGCCGCAACGGCGGTGGGCCGGGCGCGGGGGCTTATGCGACGTCAAAAGGCGGGCTGACAACCTTCACCAAAGCGCTGGCGAAGGAACTCGCGCCACATGGCGTTCGGGTAAATGCGGTGTCGCCTGGAGTCATTGACACGCCTTTCCACGAAGCCTTTTCCACGCCGGAGATGCTGCGCAATTTTGTGGCGACGATTCCCCTGGGACGGCTGGGAACGTCGCTGGAGTGCGCCACCGTGATCGCCTTTCTGGCATCCGACGCTGCGAGTTTCCTGGTGGGTGAGACCATTGAGGTGAACGGCGGCCAGTTGATGCTCTAGCTGCCCTTGGTGAAGGTGAACGGTTTTATTTTGACGCCCTCGGGATTGGTGACGAAACGCAACTGAGCCTCGTGGTTCCCGGTCAGCTTCAGCTCGAATTTCAACGCGTCCTCGTTCGGATCGTCCGTCCATTCGAAAGTGAGGCCATCGTTTTCGATGGCGGGTTTGAGAATTGGGAACGCTTCGTCCTTGGCTTGGGCGGTGGTGAGGTTTCCTTCGTTATCCACCCCGATATCCATAGAAGTCATGGAGCCGGCTAATTTGTCTCCCGCCTGAATCTTCAGGACGCAGAAGATCGCGCCATGGAAGCGGGCTTCCCAGGTTCCAGCGAACTTCTTGGCAGGAGTGTCCTGGCCGATCAGTGCGAGCGCGAACAACACCAGCAGGGCAGGTTTCATGCCGGACAGGAGAGGCACTTGCGCTGCCACGAGCGAACTATCGCAGAATCAGCGGGCAGCGGGTTTTCAGACGAGAGGGTGAGGCACAGGGGTGAAATCCAGGCACTGCTGCCATTGCGCGCTTTTCAGCGTTCTTTTTGCGTAGGATGAGCGGCTATCGCGGGCAATCCGCTTACCAGCAGCTCTTCCTTGCGGCGAAGCATGCGCTGCCCCAACTTCACCAAATCCAGTTCCAGGTCATGCGCCTTCGGCAGCATGTCGCTTTCTTCTTCTTTGATATGGCGCAGAACGTTTTCGGCCAGAACGTTGAACTTCGCATCGAAATGATCGCCTCGTCCCTGCATCGCTTCCAACTCCGCGATCAACACGTTCGCGATGTGATGTTCCTCGTCCGCCTGATTCATGATGTCTTTTCCCACGCGTCCCACCCGCTGGCGCACGGCGGGATAGAAAATCTCTTCCTCCAAGACGGCATGGATTTTGAGAGCGTTCAAGGCCTGGCTCGCAATTTTCGCTTTGGCGCGCCGATCCACGGCTTTTTTGAAACGATCGAAAAGATCCTGGATGAAATCGTGATCGTCCTTGAGTAAGTCAATCGCATCGGGTTGACTTACCGCCAGAATCGGACTCTCGTTGAGTGCAAACCAATCAAACATAAAACGCCTCTCAGACACGCCCTAAAAGAACCAGGATCAACACAACCAGCAGCACTGCACCCAATCCACCCGACGGATAGTAACCCCAACCCGTGCTGTAGGGCCACGCGGGCAAAACAGCGAGGATCAGAATAATCAAAACGATCAATAGCAATGGACGGCTCATGGAATTCTCCTACGCCATGCGGTCGAGCATGTATTCCAGGCGTTCGGCGCGTTTTTCAACGTCGGACCACAGCGACAGGAACCTCGCGTCCGCATTTGGTTGCGACGAGGCATCTGGTAGACGTTGATAGAGGCTTTCGAGAACCGATTGGTCGCGCTGCAAGCGCATCAGCTCCGCCATTACCAGTACGTCCATTCCGGTCGGGGTCATCTGCATCTTTTGCATTTTGTTTGGCTCCTTGGTGCCCGATGGCACGCGCTCTCTTTTGCAACTTAGAGACCATAGTTGGATTGGCGGCTAAGTTGTTGGATGTTCAGGCGCAGACGAGGCAGCGGTGCGCGTTCCAGAGCAAAGATTACAATTTTGCGAGTAAGGGCATTACAAAAGGTGTCGTCGGATTGACTTCGCTGTTTGTGCGTTTCCGTGCCGCACAGGCCTGCGGCCCACCAAACGTGATGAAGGCGCTTACAGAAAAGGCACCGGTCGCTTACGCTCGCGGCTCGGAGTGAGGCACACCGCTACCGAGCCGCGACCGTGAGGGAGTCGGTGCCGTTCCTCATCAACAGAGCGTGATGCCCTGACCACTCCGACGCTCCCTTGCGGTCGCGGTTCGGTTAGCTGTCTACGCGGATGCGGTGGCGGCGCGGCGAGATTCCTGCGACGATTCGCCGGCCAGCGCGGGATATACGATTCCGGCGAGCGTTGCTCCCACGATGGGCGCCAACCAGAACAGCCACAGTTGCTGAACGGCCCAACCGCCGACGAAGATCGCGGGGGCGGTGCTGCGCGCGGGATTGACCGAGAGATTGGTCACGGGAATTCCGATGAGGTGGATCAACGTGAGTCCCAGGCCGATCGCGATGGGCGCGAATCCTTGCGGCGCGCGGCGATCGGTCGCACCTAGGATGATTGCCAGGAACATGAAGGTCAGCACCACTTCAGCAGTCAGGCAGGCGCTTAAGGAATAGCCGCCGGGAGAATGTGCACCGTAGCCATTCGACGCGAAGCCTCCGCTCAGGTCGAAGCCGGCTTTGCCGCTCGCAATAATCAGGAGAACACCCGCGCCGGCCACGCCGCCAATCACCTGCGCCGCGATGTAAGCGGGCAACTCACTCGCTGGAAAACGCCGTGCGACGGCGAGTCCGACAGAAACAGCAGGATTCAAGTGACATCCGGAAATGTGTCCAATGGCAAAGGCCATGGTCAGCACCGTGAGCCCGAATGCCAAGGCGACGCCTGCGAAACCGATACCGAGTCCGGGGAATGCCGCAGCGAGTACGGCGCTGCCGCAGCCTCCGAAAACCAACCAGAATGTTCCGAGCAGCTCAGCTAAAGATCGTTTTGAAAGAGACAGTTGCATTTCCAACCTCCTTAAGGATGGGATTGCCGCTGTTCAGTATACTCCTGCTGGCTAGGCGAGCGCGGCAACGTGCGCGCGGACCCCGGCAGCCAAGCCTTCCAGGCTATAGCCGCCTTCCAGAAGCGAGACCAGGCGCCCGCCGGCGTGCTGGTCGGCGATTTCGCGCATCACATTCGTGAGATCGGTGAAGTCGGCGTCGGTGAGCAGGAAGTTGCCCAACGGATCGCCGATGCGGGAATCGAAACCGGCCGAGATCAGCACCAGGCCAGGCTGGAAAGATTCCGCCGCGGCTAACAGTTTTTCTTGAAATGCTCCGAGGATTTCTTTGCGCCCGGAACCTGCCGGAAACGGGCAGTTGAGCGTGGTCCCTTCGCCCGCGCCTTCGCCCGTTTCATTGGGGGCGCCGGTGCCGGGATACCAGGGATGCTGATGGGTGCTGAAAAAAAACACGGAGCCGTCGGAATAGAAAATATCCTGCGTACCGTTGCCGTGGTGCACGTCCCAATCGGCGATCAGCACACGATCTACGCCATATTTCTTTTGGGCATAGCGTGCCGCGATTGCGATGTTGTCGAACAGGCAGAAGCCCATGCCGCGAACCGCCGTGGCGTGGTGGCCGGGCGGACGCACGATGCAAAACGCGTTCTTGGCCTGGCCGCTCAGCACGGCGTCTACGGCGTTGAGGGCGCCGCCAGTGGCGCGCAGAGCCGCGTCCAAAGATCGTGGGGAAATAATGGTATCGCCGGTGCTCAATTCGTGGAAGCCCGTCGTCACTTCGCGCTCCACCAGGCGAATGTAAGGGCGGCTATGGCACAGCGCGATCTCGTCTTCGGTGGCCAGACGCGCGTCCAGCCGGATCAGATCGAGTCCGTCGAGCGCGTGAAGCGCAGCGTCGAAACGTTCCGGGCGCTCCGGATGACCAGAGCCGGTGTGGTGTTCTTTACAGATTGGGTCAGCGGCGAGCGCCGTGTTCATCTCCCATATTCTAGAAGACCGAAGGTACCAGACACCACTTTCGGGCGCTGCTGCGCTTTGTCGCCGGCGGCTGCGGCGGGAGCAGCTTCAAAATCCGCGATGGCGAGATACACATTGTGCGTTTTCAAATCGAGCGCCATGGTGCGGGCGCGCTGCACGGTCTTGACCTGTTCCACCACTGTGTACTTGTCGGGAGAATCCTCGTGCGCGATGCTCAGGGTGCCGTCGCCGCAGGAGTTAAATACGTATTTTGTTTCCGGATCGAAGGCCGTGGCATCCACGCCGCTTCCGATCGCGGGCGTAGCCACCACTTTGCCGGTGTCCGCGTTCATCACCGCCACCATCTTGTTATGGCAGCCGGAAAAGAGGCGGCGGCTCTTGGTGTCCATGGCCATTCCAGAGGGTTCTTCGCAGGGCGCTAGCGACCAGCGATGTTCGACGCTGAGCTTTTTGGAGTCGATATCGAACACCTCGCTCTTGTCTTCGATATTGACGTAGACATGGCCCTTGCCATCGGCCGCGGCGAATTCCGGCTTGCCTTCGAGCGCCACGGTGCCGGCCACTTTGCCGTCCTTGGCGTCGATGGCGGTGGCATCCGAGCTGCGGCCGTTGAAGGCGAACACGCGCTTGGAGCCGGGATCGTAAATGATCGCATCTGGATTCTTGCCGGCGGGGACATCGTCGCCGATTTTCTCCAGCGTCTTCAAGTCGAAGATGGTGACCCCGCCGGATTGTCCGTTGCTGATGAATCCGCGGTTGAACTCGGGGGCGAGCGCGATGCCGTGGACGCCATGGAGTCCGGTGATCCTGCCGGCCACTTGGCCGGTCTTGGTGTCGACCACAGCCACTTCGGCGCCATGCGAGACATACACACGAGCGTTGGCTGCGTCAGCGATCAAGTAGTCCCAGCCGCCATCGCCGCCGATGGTGATTTTTCGGAGCTGATGGTAGTTGCTTTGGGCGAATGCCGCGGAGAGAACGAGCAGAAGAGTGGACAGGTAGCGATGCATGCTCGCATTATCGTCCTGCCGCCTGAAGATTTGGTGAAAGGGCAAGACTGGAGTCTTGCCCCACTCACTGTTAGAAGCGGAACTGAGCGGAGATCTGAAGCAAGCGAGGGTCGTGCGCGGTTAGCACCTGGCCGAAGGTGGTGTCGTTGATGTTGCCATCCGGGTTGAAGAACTGCGTGTGATTGAAGAAGTTGAACGCCTCGCCTCGGAGAGAGAGGGATTGGTGTTCCGTGATCCGGATGTTCTTGGCTAACCGCAGATCTGTATTGAGCGTACCGGGCCCGTGGAACACGTTGCGACCCAGGTCGCCATACCTGCCAGCACCCAACGACAGTGCAGCTCCGGAGCCAACCCGGGCGAAATTGGGATTGCCCGCGCCAGTGGCCGTGCCGCCGCCTGTGCCGTTGAAGTACGAGTTCAGAATGCCAAACGCGTTCGCGCGCGGATCCACCAGCTGTACATTGCCTCCGATGTAATCCGGACGGTCGTCCCCGGCGCCCGTCAAAGAGCGGTCGCCGCCATCCGTGATGTCAAAGGGGAGGCCGGTCTGCAGAGTAACGACGGTGGAGATGGAGAATCCACCGAGCACGTGACCGACGAATCCTTTTTGGTCACGGAACCACGGGAGTTCGTAGGATACGGAACCCACGTAGCTGTGCCGGATGTCGGTGTCGCAGTTGCCGCGATCGTAGGAAGCGCTGAACGGATTGGAATTCGTCCGCAAACCGGACCCGTTGTCGATGCAATGAGCATAAGTGTAAGCGTTGGTCATGGTCAGGCCATACGAGGTCCGCTTTTGCAGGCTGAGCTGCAGGCTGCTGTACGACGAGTTGGAATCGCTGAGCTGGTTGGTGATACCGCCGAAAACCGCGCCAAAGTACTGCTCATTCTGCGGATTGTTGATGTTGTACAGATTTCGCTGCGGTTCGTTTTGAGCGGTAGCGCCCGGCATGAGGATCGCAGGGTTGATATCGCGCCGATCCTCCAAATGACGGCCCTGGCTGCCTACGAAGCCGGCGGAAGCGATCCAATTCTTGGCCACTTCATACTGGACGTCCAAGCTGTATTGCATCGCCGAAGGAGTCTGGAACTTCGGATCCATCCGGGTGATGCTCACTGGGGCAACGCTGGTGAAATCGAAATTGCCGCCTGGTTTCGCAGCCTGAAAGGGGAACGGATTTTGGGCGAGCGGCGCCGTGCCGGTGGCGGAGGAATAGGGATTGGTCATGTCCGTGGATCCGATGGCCACAACTTGAGCACCGTAAGGCGCGGCGCCGAGGTATTGTAATGTCAACTCGCTTTCCGGAACGTTATAGAAAATCCCAAATCCGCTGCGGACCACCAGCTTGCCTTTACCCGTGGGGTCCCAAGCAATGCCGACGCGTGGGCCGAAGTTCGTCTTGTCCGGGCTATAAGTCGACCGGCTGACGCCCGCGTCACCCGGGAATACCAAGCCGATCGGCGCAGTTGGGAAAATAGTGGACTGCTCGCCGGGGCGGAAACTGCTCACACGATTGCGCAACTCCTCAAGCGGGTTGCCGTAATCGTACCGTAGGCCCAGGTTGACCGTGAGATTGCGCGTAACCTTGAAATCGTCCTGGGCGTACGCACTGAAAAACTTGTCGCGGTAGCCCTGGCGGTTGGAATTCGATTGATCGTAGAAACTCGATATGTAACCGTTGGCGAAATCGTTGACGGGATCGTTGCCCGCCAAGCCCGGGATCTGTTTCACGAGGCCTTGTTGCGTAGCAGTCCCATCGAAGGCGAGATAGCCATTGTTGATGAAATCAAAAATTTGGTTCTGCTCGAAAGCCCGGTATTCGGCGCCAAACTTCAGGGTATGGCGTCCTTTGATCCAAGTAACGCTGTCGCCGTACTGCCAGGTGTTATCGCGGCGCGCCTGCGGCCCTTGATACGTGTTCCCGACCACAATGTTTCCGATCGCAAAGAACGGTGGGCCGGCGGCGCTGGGATCGTCTGGAATAATGCCGGTGAAGCCTAAGCTGGACGGCGTGTCGTGATTCTGCGGCTCCACGCCAGGCTCATCGCGGCGATGAAAAGACGCTATGGCTTCATTGATGACAGTGGGGCTGAAGGCATGGGTATCGTGCAGAGCTACGTTATGGTACGTGACGAAATCCAGTTCTCCGAAACCCGGAAGCGGCGCGCCAGAAAACGCGAAAGGCGCCAGGTCATTGGATCGTTCGGTGAAGTACGAAGCGGATAGTGTGTTGCGATCTGAAAAATGGTGATCGAGTTTAAGGACACCCTGATCGCGCTGCAGATTGTCCTTGGGGGCGCTGGCATATAGGTTCGTGCCCAAATTTGCGACCGGCACTAGCTTGTTGACCACTGCTTGCGCAGCCGGAACACCACTGGCTAAAATTGCTGCCCGCTCAGCATCGGTGAAAACTTGTCCGGTGTTGGTAACGCCGTAAACGCGGCGAAAGCCGAGATAGGAGGCAAAGAAGAACGTCTTGTTCTTCCAGATGGGTCCGCCCACGTTGGCATCGAAATCGTTGAGATTGAATGGCGGCCTGGCGATCCCCGACTCGTTCGAGATGAAGTTGTTTGCGTTCAGAACTGCGTTGCGAAAGACTTCTGTGGCCTCGCCGTGAAACTGATTGGTACCGGACTTGATGGTGGATTCAATGATCGCACCGGAGTCGCGGCCATACTCGGCTTTCATCGCACCGGTGACGATGCGGAATTCACCCAGCGCGTTGGGGGAGATCACGTCCACGGCATCGGGAACATTAATCGCCAAGTCGTTGGAGTCGGCCCCATCCAGCATGAAGTTGTTCGCTTGGGAGCGCTGCCCGTTGACCGCGAACGGACCAACCACGGCGCCCGCAGAACCCGCGGTGGTCATCGCTACGCCAGGCTGCAGTCCAAGCAAATTTAGGGCATTGCGGCCCCCGTTGCCGGAGAGCAGCGGAAGATCGTCGATCTGCGTCATGGTCTGGCCCAACTGCGCGTCTTCGGTATTCACCGGCGCGGCTGTTGACTCCACTGTGACGGACGTTGAAACTTCGCCAACTTCCAGAGCCGCATCCAGTCGCAACGTACTCGCAACTAACAGCCGCTGGGCTGAGAGCGTAGTCTTGCGGAAACCAGTCGCCTCGACAGTGATGGTGTAGTTTCCGGTTGGCATGTCCACAAACTGATAAGAACCGGTCTCATTTGTGGTTACCGTGGATTGTGCCGCAGTCCCGGTATTTGTGGCGGTGACTTTCGCGCCGATGATCGCCGCGCCGCTGCCATCCGAGACATTTCCCGTAATCGTACCATTGGCTCCTTGGCCCCATGCCGTTGCCGCGATCATGAGCGCAGCCGCAATCAGAACGAAATTTCGCTTCCAGTTGGTCATTGTTTTCTCCTCACTAACCTCACGCGTTAAAGCTCGGGCGCTGTAACGTTTATTGTGCCTATTATACGGCAGTCTGACGCTTTCTACTGGAAAAAGTTTGTTGTATTTTATGCAGGTAAAATATGAAACACGGTAGCCCGGAAGCGGTATTTTGTAACATCTGACATGTCACTTACGAGCATCTGGATCACGGTGCTTAAACGCAATTGTTTCAGTTACTTAGTTCGTTAGATTCATTACATTCCCCGCAGTAACACGGGTTCCCTAAAATGGAACCGGCGAGAGCGGTGGATTCCATTTCACGTAAGTTAACCTGAATTGTATTTGTTTAGCGTTAGCCCTTTCGGGCTAAGCTGTCCCACTTACTACGACGAACTACCTATGCGAAGATTTTGTCTGTGAAAAGGCTCCCTTGAAGACGAACGGCACCGAAACAGGGTGCCGCATTCCGAGCCGCGACCGTGAGGGAGTCGGTGCCTTTTTACTAAACGTCTTCATCGCCTTTGGTGGATCGCCGGCCCGTGTAAGACCTTGCTACCGTTGATTCGCTTTGAGGACTTTCTTGCGCAGCCGGATGGACTTCGGCGTTACTTCCACGAACTCATCGTCGCGGATGAACTCGATGGCCTGCTCCAGATTCAGCAGCCGAGGAGGCACCAGGCGGATGGCTTCGTCGGCGGTCGAGGCGCGCATGTTGGTGAGCTTCTTTTCCTTGACGATGTTCACGTTCGAGATCGGCGTCGCGCGCGTTTTCGCCCACGATCATGCCTTCGTAGACATCCAGTGCCCGGCGCCACGAAAATTTCGCCGCGCTCCTGCAGGTTGCAGATGGCGTAGCCGGTGGTTTTGCCGGCGCGGTCCGAAACCAGCGATCCCGTGGGGCGCGTCGCGAATCTCGCCCTGCCACTCGATGTAGCCGTGGAACAGCGAATTCATGATGGCCGTGCCTTTGGTATCGGTCAGCATTTCGCTGCGCAGCCCGATCAAGCCTGCGCGAGGGGACGTGAAACTCCAGGCGCACGCGCCCCGAGCCGTGGTTCACCATCTTGGCCATCTTGCCTTTGCGGCTGACCGAGCTTTTCGATCACCACGCCGATGAATGTTTCCGGGCAATCGATCACCAGCAGCTCCACCGGCTCGTGTATTTTTCCGTTGATGGATTTGGTCAGGATCTCGGGCTTTCCCACCATCAATTCAAATCCCTCGCGGCGCATCATTTCGATCAGGATGGCAAGTTGCAGCTCGCCCCGGCCCATCACTTTGAAAGCGTCCGGGCCGCCGGCTTCTTCCACGCGGATGGACACGTTGGTGAGAAGTTCTTTGTCCAGGCGATCACGCAGATTGCGCGAAGTAACGTATTGCCCCTCGCGTCCGGAAAACGGCGACGTGTTGATGGTGAACACCATCGCTGATGGTGGGCTCATCGATCTGGATGTGCGGCAGCGGCATCGGATTTTCCACGCTGGTGATGGTTTCGCCGATGGTGATGCCTTCCACGCCCGCGATGGCCAGAATGTCGCCGGGTTGGCCGATGGTCTCATCCACGCGCTTCAATCCCTCGAACGAGTACAGCTTGGTGATGCGCGTGTTGTGATAGGTCCCGTCCAGCTTGGCGATGGCCACTTCGTCGCCATACTTGAGAACGCCGGAGAATACGCGGCCAATGGCCAGGCGGCCAAGATACTCGCTGTAATCGAGATTCGCGACCAGCAGCTGCAACGGCGCGTCGGGATTGCCCGTTGGGGCGGGAATGTTTTTGAGAATCGTATCGAACAGCGGCCGCAGATCGGTGGATTCCGTCTTCCGGCGTCAGCTTCGCGATGCCGGCTTTGGCGTTGGTGTAGATCACCGGGAAGTCGAGCTGGTCTTCGGTGGCGTCCAGATCGATGAACAGATCGTAGATCTCGTTCAGCACTTCCGGGATGCGCGCGTCCGGCCGGTCGATTTTATTGATCACGATGATGGGCGGAAGCTTGGCTTCGAGCGCCTTCATCAGGACGTAGCGCGTCTGCGGGAGCGGGCCTTCGCTCGCGTCCACCAACAGCATCACGCCGTCCACGATCATGAGCGCGCGCTCCACTTCGCCGCCGAAATCGCTGTGGCCGGGCGTGTCGACGATATTGATCTTGACGCCGTGATAATGGACGCCGGTGGTTTTGGCGAGAATGGTGATGCCGCGCTCGCGTTCGAGTTCGTTGGAATCCATCATGCGCTCCACAGTATGCTCGTTGTCGCGGAAAAGTCCGCTCTGATTGAGCATGGCGTCCACCAGCGTGGTTTTGCCGTGATCGACGTGCGCGATGATGGCGATATTGCGAATTGACTGGTTGTGCTGCAGCGCTTCGCTATGATCGGTAGTGTGAATCAAGACTTCGGGTTGCATCGGTAATTTCCTATCTGTGAACTTCTATGGTCGCACGCCCAGATCCTCCAACTGAAATCGCGGCATTACCGGTGGTGGTGATCGTCGGCCGTCCCAACGTAGGTAAGTCCACTCTATTCAACGCGATAACGCGGACCGCGGCGCTCCATCGTGGGCGACGAACCGGGCATCACGCGCGACCGGATTCGCGGGGAAGCCGAGTATCTGGGACGCCAGTTCGAGCTGATCGACACCGGCGGAATTATCCAGAACGACGCCGAATTGATCCCGAGCGAGATCCTGAAGCAGGCGCGCGTGGCGCTGGATCGAGCCTCGCAAATCATTTTTCTGATCGACGGACGAACCGAGATCACAGGCGCGGATCGCGACCTGGCGAAGATGCTGCGGCAGCTCGGCAAGCCGGTGACGCTGGCGGTGAACAAGATCGACAGCACCGTCGCGCGAGGGTCTGGCGCACGAATTCCATGCGCTCGGCTTCAAGGATCTGTTTCCCGATTTCGGCCGAACATCGGATCGGGTTGGACGATTTGCTGGAGCACGTGACCGAAGGGTTTCGAGGTCAGCGCAGGATTCCGAGACGCAGCCACGGTGGAGCGGCTGCCGATCAAGGTGGCGATCATCGGGCGGCCGAACGTCGGGAAATCCACGCTGCTGAATGCGCTGGTGGGCGAGGAGCGCGCGATTGTCTCGCCGGTGGCCGGCACCACGCGCGACGCCGTGGATGAGAGCGTTGTGCATGATGGCGTGGAGTATGTGTTCGTCGATACGGCGGGCATCCGGCGCAAGGGCAAGACCAAAGCTGATGGCGGAGAAGCTGAGCGTGGTGATGGCGCGCCGCCACATCCGCATGGCCAACGTGGTGCTGTTGGTGCTGGACGCGAGCGAAGGCATGGTGGGGCTGGACGCCACCATCGCCGGCTACGCGCACGAAGAGGGCCGCGCGATGATCCTGTGCGTCAACAAGTGGGACGTCAGCCAAGGCGAAGAAAGGCAAGCGCAGTTCACCGAGAGCGTGCGCGACGAGCTGAAGTTTCTGGACTATGCGCCGATTGCGTTCATTTCGGCGAAGACCGGCGCGGGCGTAAATCGGCTGTTCGGCATGATTCGCGACGCGTACCAATCGGCATCGAAGCGCGTGACCACGGGCGAGCTGAACCGCTTCGTCGAGATGCTGGATTTCGATCGCGACATCAAGGTTTACTACATGACGCAGCAATCCGTGCGTCCGCCGACGTTCATGGTGTTCACGGATAAGGCCAAGAACCTGCACTTTTCCACCGAGCGATTCCTGATGAATCAGCTTCGGAAGCGGTTCGGTTTTGAAGGAACGCCGATCGAAATCCGCACAAAGCGCCGCTGATGCGGCGCGGGGCTGGGGACTCGGGACTTGAGGCTGTCATTAGCTAGCGCTGAAGCTTCGCAACGAGAAACCAGAAACGAGAAACCAGAAACGGTTTTTTCTTATTCCGCTTGTGCTCTCGCGCGTTTCATCGGCGCTCCTACCGGATTTGGCTCGCGCACTTCCACCGTTTCCGGTTCGGCGCCGAATTTCGCTAACAAAGCGTAGACCAGGAATCCGACGATGAAACTGTAAACCACTGCCGGCTGGCTGTATTCTTTCACTGCTGCCGGTACTGGGAGGAATGGAATAATTCCAACGAGAAATCCGAGCGCCCAGGCACCGTAGCCGGCCCAGTTGATTCCCTGCCGTGGACCTGCCCACTTTCTTCCCGAGAGCAAGTAGTCGGCCGCCATTGCGCCGCAGATTGGACCAAATGATGCGCCCACGATTTGGAAGAATGGCACCAGGTTCGCCGCTACTCCGGTGATCGCGAGAACAATTGCCACAGCGACGCCGGCCATGGTGGAGGACATGCGCGGGACGCCGGGGATCATGGTGGAAAAGCTATTGCCCGCGATGAAGGCGCAGAAGCAGGCGGGTGCGATGGAGGCTAGCGCGAACAGAAAGAATGTCGCGCTCGAGAGCCAGCCGCCAATGGATCCGATTACGGCGCCGTAATCCCAACTCGATAGCGATGGGTCCAGGCCTTTTGCGCCGGCCACGGCGAGCAGCGGCAATCCGCCCGCATAGAGAATGGGCAGCGCGATGCCAACCAGTCCGCCGAGTTTGACATCCGATGCGTTGCGGCTGTTCATACCGAAGTCGGTGCCGGCTGCGCCTGCTGTGGCGAAGAATCCGATGACGATCGCGATCAATGTTCCAAACGCCAAGGCCGGCTGCGGATCGGGCACCGTGTATTTCGAAAGTCCGCCGGATGTTTTCAGGAACACGATCAGGATCATCAGGAACGGAATCAGGTTGAGATAGAGCGACGCTTTGGCGACATACTGGATGCCTTTGACGCCGACGTATCCCATGATGAGACCCCACAGGACTGCGACAATCCCGAATTGCAGGGTCCCTGGTTTCGCGTCCATTTTGAGCCCGCTCAGGATGAACGTGGTGGAAAGATACGTACTCACCGCGAACCAGCCGATTTGCAGCAAGCCCATCAAAAGGCCGGGCATCAGATATCCGCCGACGGTTCCGAACGTCGAGCTGCCGACCACATACAGCGGATAGCCGGTGCGCATGCCGAGCATCGCTGGAACGTAGTAGTAAAGCCCGTAGCTCAATAATCCGGCGACAGCGAGCGCGGCCAGGCAAAGCAATGGTCCGCCGCGCGACACCGTTCCTTGTGCGATGGATTGATAGAATCCGATCCACAAGAAGACGCCTGCGTAGCTGGGGGCGGTATTGGCATACCAGGGTGCGCGGTTCGATACCGGATTCGGCGTCGTTTTCGCGATGTAATCGGGGAGGCTGGGCATGGGGGGAAGTATATCTCAAACCCACCCACATCAAAAGCACCGACTCCCTCACGGTCGCGGCTCGGAATGCGGCACCCCGTTACCGAGCCGCGACCGTAAGGGAGTCGGTGCCTTTGGTTTTACTTCACTACTACTTTGTCCACTGCTTGATTGTCGTACTCGTCGTTCACCCGAACTGCTATCACTTGTTCGCCCTGTCCGCGATCAATGGTCAGGTGATAATCTTCTTCCGGCGAATCGGAAAGCTTGGTCACCGGATGAATCAGCAGCCATTCGCCGCCATTCACCGAGTACTCGGCTTTATCGATGTTGCTGCGGGCGTCCTGCGCTTTCCATGTCACTTCTATTTTGCTTCCGGATACCGTGGCGGCCAGCTTCAGAATCTGCGGAGGCGTATTGTCAATCAGAAACGGATCGCTTTCGAGCGAGGATTCCAGAACCTGGTCCTTCGGATTGCTGGGCGAATCCGATGCCGTCACGCGAACTACATATTCGCCGTCCGGGAATGCGGTGCTGTCCCAACTCAGATACTTTTCCTTCACCGCGTCTTTTAACAGCTTCCAGCCGGTTTCTTTCACGCCGCGGATTTCTACCTTGTAAAGCAGCGAGTCGCCATCGTCGTCCAAGGCGGACCAGCGCGCTCCAATCGCGCCCTTGGAATAGTTGAGTGTCTGCGAACTTCCGATGTCGATCAAGGACGAAGAGGAGGTCCGATGGGGCTGGCCGATGGGTGCGAGCGTGATGCTATTGGACGCCGGGATAGAAAGAACCGGGCTTGGAAACCGATAATTCGGCGGAGTGATTTCGACATCCTCCACTCGCGGGGGCTCGTTCTTCGCGATGTAGGCGATCTCGACGAAGGAGACTTCGGGTTCGGGCGTGGATCCAGCCAGCTCGATCTTATATTGGAAAAACCGCGCGGCCGGAGAGGTGGTGCGTCCGCTGCCGCAGGAATCGCAGATAACCGGTGCGCCCGCGTCCGGTGTCAGCCGCGCCCAGGGACTCCAATTGCTTTCGGGCCGGCTGAGATTTCCGCTGCGCGTGAACACTGCAATGTTGCCCTTGCCGCGATAACTGATTCTGCCCCAATACGAGAACGAAGACGCGTCCAGAATTTCGCTTTCAAACGACCCGGATTTTTCAAAACCGGGTCCCACGCGATACACGCGTCCGATATTGCCGGTGACCGCGTATAGCTCGCCTTTTGGTCCTTTACCGAAGCCGGTGACTTGGGTCGGCGAGGCATCCACCAGCTCCGTGCTGATGACGTCGGAATCCAAGCGGTAGATTTTTCCACGGTTGCCGGTGCCCAGCAGAGTCTGTCCATTCGAATCGAATGCGATGGCGTAGACAATGTCCTGCGAGTTCGACCAGACTTTGCGCGGCGAGCCATCTGGGTTGATGCGATAGACTTCGGACCCGCCGGAAATCGCCGGCGCGCCCGTGGCGAACGTTGGCGGAGGCGCCGCCCGTTGCGGACTCACGGTTATGCTAGGGCCACTGGCGCCGGAGGTCAACGCAACCGGCGGGGCCTGCGGCGGAGGCGCGGGCGCGGGAAGGGTCGCACTCTTGTTGCCCACTCCAGCGGCGTAGATCGCGCCATCCTTGGCCACGGCTACGGCGGTGATCTCACGCTTGGGCGCCTGGTACAAAACAAATCCCTGGCCGGATGGCGAAACGCGCAAAACAAGACCGCCCGGCTCGGTCCCTACGATGAGATTGTCTTGCGCGTCGAACGCGAGCGACCGTGCGTGAGTTTCCTCGGTCTTGAAAAACACCGATCCCTGGCCGTCCGGGCTGACGCGATGAATCTCGCCTTGATCCCCGGTGGCGATGAACAGATCGCCCTTTCGATTGAAAGCAAGCGCCCAGATATATTTCTGATGGGGATCGTAGAAGATTTTAGGTTTGCCGTCGGCGCCAATCTTATAAACTTTGCCGTCCGGATCGGTGGCGGCGAAGACCTGGCCGCTCGAATCTACGACGAGCGCATGGATCTCCAAGCCTTCCAGTTCCGCGAACGTGCGGCTCTTGCCTGCAGCGTCGATCACAAACAGCTTGGCCGATCCGCTGCCGGAGCCGCCGCCCGCAGTGTACAGATTCCCCTTGGAATCCGCCGCAATGCCCCACAAGTACGGTGTGGACGAGTCGAAGACCTCGGTGAACTCGGGCGCCGAGAAAAATGCGGCCGTCGCTGCGCAGCGAAAGATGATGCAGCGTCCCTTTTTCGAAATCGGACCGGTCGCCTTGTTCCCAGAAACGCGTTTCGACGGCGAAGCAGACGCCAAGGGCGGCGAGTGCCACCGCGGACAATTTTAGGATTTTCATTTACCAGGTCTTGTTCAGGTATTTTCTTTAGAGTGTTTATTTCACGGTGATGCGGAGCGAATAGCTGCCGTCGATCATCAGGTCGAACGGAATGCTGCCTTGCTCAACCGCGCTCTCCGACGAACTTACCAGATGGCGGCTGGCGGTGCGGCCGGTTTGCATCACGTTCACCACCGAAGCGGGCAGGCTGGGAAGCGTCTTGTCTTCGTAGAAAACCGTGGGACGCGGCTCGATCAGCGAGATATAGAGCTTGTTGTTGCTGCGTTCCTGGTTGATCAGCGAAACGGTTTGCGGAATGTCCATGAAGCGGTCGGACAGTCCGGCCACGCTCTGCATGCGATTCAGCGTGTCGGCGTCGCTCAACAGAATTCTGTGCTCGCCTTTGGGCAGGCCGGCCGGGATTTTCAGCGTGAACTCGCGCTCCAGGCGCTCGCCGCGATAGGGCCGCAGAAAAACTCTCACCGGAACTTCGGAGCCCGCTTCCACTTCGCTCGACGGGATCCAGGCATTCTCGATGGTGGCAATGCGGCGCTCGGGAAGAATATCGATGGTGGCGTCCACGCTCTTCAGCTTGGGCATGTGCACCGGATTCAGGAACAGGCGATTGAACTTGTCGCCCCACCATCCGGCCAGCTGCATGGGCGCGGGCGCAGGCGCTTCGCTCGAGCGCGAGCATGGTGGCGATCGAAAGACCCGGCTGGCCGTCGAATTCCACTTTGCCGCTCAAGCGATAGGTGGTCTCTTCGGCGAAATCGTTCAAGCCGGAGATGGAATTGAACAGCGTCAGCATCATCAGGTAGGGCGTCCACTTCTGCTGCACGAAGACGTTGAAGTGCAGATCCTTTTCCTTGCGGACGGCGTTGTTGTCGCCGAAGGAGCGGACTTTCACGCTGACCGGGACCATGGCGGCCGTCGCGCCGAGCTCGCCCATGATGGCGCTGTGGCGATCCTGCCGCAGCGCGCCGACGATCTCGGTGGCGTTGCCGAATTTGTTGGGCTGGAACTGCGACGCCAGCGTCATCAGAACATCGGATTTGGCCATGGGCATGTCCACCGGGCCGAGATTGAAGATGGGGTGGCCGCAGGCCAGCATGTGCTTTCCGTCGTTGTAGGTGACGGTGCACATCCCGCTGACGCTCATGTCGCCGGTGACCAGAACGGCGCTCACGGCGTCGCCGGGTTGCAGGGAATGTCTGCCAGCCCGGCGCGGGTTTGGAATCGGTTAGCGTGCTGCTGGCGCCGCCGGCCGCTACCGTCATGCCCAGCTGTTGGAAGAACGGGCTGAACTCGCGCAGAACGTTTTCGTGGAAACCGGCGAAGGTCAGCGGCGTGTCGATGGGAACCATGCTGGAGTTGGCATGGAAACGCGCCGGAAGCCGCCGGCCGAGACCACTTGCGCGAGCATGCCGGAAGGAACCTGGATCGATTCCGCGCTGCGCGACTTTATCCGGCGTGCGCGCGTCGACGGGCCGCGATTCGTCAAAATCGTTGACTTCGAGCATCAGCTCGATGGGCGTGATGCCGCAAATGGCGTCCGGGGAAAACACGCTGAAGCGCAGCGCCACCGCGCCCACCAGCTTGCCGTCGATATAAACCGGGCTGCCGCTGAATCCGCCCGCCACGTTGGTCCGAATCGCTTTGCCGCCCATCTTCGCGAGGATGATGTCCTGGTGGGGCCCCCATTGATTCTTCAGGATGCCGACAATCTCCACCGGAATGGGCTCGGGCTCATTGCCTGCGAAAACGGTCCAGGCATAGCCTTTCATGCCAGGTTTCAGATCGGCTTCTTTGAAGATTTCGACTTTTCCGGCTTTGGGACGGACGGGCGCGGGCTCCTGCGCAGACACGATATAGGAGCACGCAAACGCCACAACGAGTGCGGCAAACTTCTGCATGGAACCTTCCTTAAAGCTATTGGCCTTATATTCTCATCGACGCGGAACACAAGAGTACTGTTCCCATTATGATCCAGATTCTTTCGTAGCGCCAAGCTTTTGAACCAGGAGCAAGCCGGGAGGGCTTGCCCCACGGTTTTCAATCAGGGTTGCGGATAGGTACCGTCTGGGTTGTAGCCGCCACCGGCGTCCTGGTCCAGTTCGGCCGGCGCAAGCGGTCCCTGTTTGGGAGTTGTTGCGGATTCATCCGGCTGAATGGTTTTGCTGCTCTTACTCAACTCATCGATCATCGGCTGTACGATTGGCTTTTGGCTCACTGCGGATCTCCTTTCTACTCGGATTCTAGGGACCGGCCGAGCCCACATCGCGGGCAATCCGCACAAATCGATGAAAACGGAGCAGCTAGAGCAGATGGGAACGGCGTAACCGGGTTCGAGGAAAAAACCAAAAGGCACCGACTCCCTGACGGTCGCGGTTCGGTTACGCACGGACGCGCATTCCGAACCGCGACCGTAAGGGAGCCGGTGCCTTTGGTTTTTCCCGTTAGCTGGTAGCCCGGTTGGCCTGGCTTTCGGGAGGGCCTGCCCATTTCAGGATCATCCCGCATACGGCATCGGTGAAGGCCTGGATATCGGTGGGCTTCTGCACGTACTGGCAGGCGCCCAAAGAGAGAGCTTCTTCGATTTCGGGCTCGTTCCAGGACGAGCTGAAGACCACTACAGGAACTTGCCGGCTAGGATAGCGCTTCAGCAAAGCGTTGCCCGAGATCTTGGGTATATTGAGGTCCAGCACGATCAGGGACGGCTTGAGATTGACATCGGTCAGCATCTGCAGAGCCTGCTCGCCATCTCTGGCGATGTGGAGCTTTACCGGTAGCTGGAAGTCCGCCAGAATCTGACCGATTAACAGTGTGTCACCTGCGTTGTCTTCGATGAGGAGAACTTCCACGGGCTTCATTCAGTTCCTCTGCGCTCGGAGAATAGGACTCCAGGACCGCAATCGGGTTACAAGATTTTTCCTGGGAAAAACACCAGTAATTCGAGAACTATTATGTAACAAAGCCACTCACTTAGCAAAATCCCGTGAAGGACCCCCTCATCGCGCCGCTTTTGGCGCTATCCGCCGGCATCCTGGCTTCGCACTGGGTCCGGTTCCAGACCTCTGAGCTTACGATCTCTATCTTTCTCTTGTTGGGCGTCACGTTGTTAGCACTGCGATACTCCAATCGCGTTGTCTATTTCGGATGCTTAGTCGCCGTGCTTCTGTGCGGGGCGCTGGATGGAGTGCTGCACGCACCGGGCCGTGCTCCTGAAATCAATGCTGGTTTCGAAGAGTCGGTTTTGTTGAGCGGCTGCGTGGTGGAACCACCTGCATTCTATGCAGGTCGAGATCAATTTACGGTGGAACTCGCGCGCAACGCTCGCGTTCGCGTGACCCTGACGGTGCTGGAGGGTGCTAAGCCGCCAGATCTTCGCTACGGCCAGAAAGTGGAGTTCCAGGCCCGCGTGCGCCGCGTGCGAAATCTTCAGAATCCGGGCGCGTTCGATTATGAGGGATACGCGGCGCGGAGCCATATTTACTGGAACGCGTCTGTGAGTAAAGATCAGCCCATCCGGATTATCCCGGGCAGTTGCGGATCGAAATTCCTGGCTGGGATCTTCGCGCTTCGCGTAGCTGCGCTCAACCGCATCGATCGCCTGTACCAGGGCGATCCGTACGCCACCGGCATTATGGAAGCCACCCTGATCGGCGAGTCGAGCAAACTGGAAAAGATCTGGACCGACCATTTTCGCCGCACTGGAACTTATCACATGCTGGTGATCGACGGATTGCACATCACCGTACTGGCGGCGTGCCTGCTGTTTCTACTGCGTATCTTTTTTGTTCCGGAATTTGGCGCAATGGCGTTGGCGGCCTGCGGAGCATGGCTTTACGCCCTGGTTTCCGGATTCAACGCCCCCGCCGTACGGGCCGCCGGAGGGTTCACTTTGTACCTGGCCTGCCGCTACTTTTACCGGCGCAGAAGGCTATTGAATTTGTTGGCGGGCGTCGCGATTGTTTACTTGCTCCTCGATCCAGCGCAACTGTTGGATGCCGGCTTCCAGTTGTCCTTTCTTTCCGTGGCAGCCATCGCGGCGTTGGCGATTCCGCTGCTCGAAGCGAGTTCTTTGCCCTTCTCACGGGCGCTGGCCGGAATCACCGAGACGAGCCGCGATCCCACAATGACACCGCGTGCCGCACAGTTTCGCATCGAGCTGCGGTTGCTGGCGGACACGATGGCGTGCTACATCCACATCCCGGCCGCGTGGCTTACACGCACGCTGGCATTTCTGTCGCGCCTGGTTCTCTATGCGTACGAAATGGCGGTGATCTCCACTACCATCCAGATCGGGCTGGCGCTGCCGATGGCGCTCTACTTCCATCGGATCTCGCTCTCCGGATTTTCCGCGAATGTATTTGTGGTTCCGTTGCTCGCGCTGGTTGTTCCCATCGGTTTCGCCGCGATTTTTACCGGCTGGCATTTTGTGGCGACGATTGCGGAATGGCTGCTCATCGCTGGGCAGAAAGTAGCCGATTGGCATCTGCGGTTTGAGCCGGCTTGGCGCATCGCCGATCCGCCGCTTTGGCTGGCGCTGGCATTTTCCGCCGCGCTGGTGGGATTCGCCTTCTCGTTGCGTAGGGCGGACCCCCTGGTCCGCGCGGGTCCCCCTGGACCCGCTGGCCAACAGAAGGCCGACGGGGGCGTCGGCCGCGGACCAGGGGGTCCGCCCCACTTTGTGTGCTGGTTAGCCGGGGCGGTTGTGATGGCGTTATTCATCCTTCTGTTCTGGCATCCTTTTCCACCGCAAATCTACCCCCGGCAACTGGAGCTCACAGCCATCGATGTGGGACAAGGCGACAGCCTTCTGGTGGCGTTTCCCAATGGCAAGCTGATGTTGGTGGATGGCGGAGGGATTTTGACTTTCGGACAGCGCGCCAAGTCGAAGCTCGATATCGGCGAAGATGTGGTCTCGCCGTATCTATGGCGGCGTTCCATCTGCAAAGTGGACGTGGTTGTCCTCACCCACGCACATGACGATCACGCCGGTGGACTGCCGGCGCTGATCGAGAACTTTCATCCGGCGGAATTGTGGACTGGAGCCACGCCGCCCAGCGCTGCCTGGTTTCGTATCCAGAACAAAGCTCTCGATCAAAGAGTAAAGATCAGCGCGATGCAAAGCGGGGAAAGCTTCAATTTTGGCGGCGCACGTATTGACATCCTCTCGCCTCCGCCGGACTACGTTCCGGTTGGGGGTCCTAAAAATAACGACTCGCTAGCGATGCGTATCACGTTTGGGCAACGCTCTTTCCTGCTCACCGGCGACATGGAGAAGCCGATGGAACTGCGCGCACTCGCCGCGGGACTTTTGCTCCGCGCCGACGTCTTAAAGGTGGCCCATCATGGCAGCAATACATCCAGCGTCGATCCATTCCTGGACGCTGTGTCCCCCACCTTCGCGATGATCTCGGATGGGTTTGAAAACTCGTTCCACCATCCCCACCCCAAAGTACTGGAACGGTTGGCCGAACATCATGCGGGGGCGTTGCGTACCGATTTGCAGGGGCTTATTACCGTGCGGACGGATGGCCGGCGAATGTGGGTGGAAACCTATCGCCCAGCCACACGTCATTAATTCACGGCCCTGTTTGCCCAAAATAACCCGAGCCGGAATCACCGGTCGCTTACGCTCGCGGCTCGGAAAGCGTTGTTACGGAACCGCGACCGTGAGGGAGTCGGTGCCTTTTGGAATATCGCTCCCTCGCGGTCGCGGCTCGGAATGAATTTCGGAATGAATTACTGATACCATGGTAATGTCAGAGGTCTTCACAAAAATGCGTATTTCCCGCTGGTGCCCGCGGTTCGCTCTACTGATTCTTTTCTACAGCCCGATTCATTCCAATCTTGCGGCTCAATCCGAAGCGGATGTGAACGCGAGCATTAAGAAATTCACCCAGATCTACGAAGCAGTGGAGACCAACTTTGCGGACAAGGTAGATGCGGACCGTTCCGTCTATCGCGGGGCGATTCCGGGCATGCTGCGCACGCTGGATCCGCACTCGAATTTCTTCGATCCCAAAGCGTACGCGCTGTTGCGCGAAGGCCAGTCCGGACATTATTACGGCGTCGGAATGTGGGTGGGGGCGCCCCAGGGCAAGGTGATTGTGATGTGGCCGTTCGAGGGTTCTCCGGCGTATCGCGCGGGATTGAGACCCGGTGACGAGATCATCGCGGTGAACGACACCAACACCGAGAAATCCACCGTGCCGCAGGTTTCCACCATGCTGAAAGGGCCGCGCGGAACCTCGGTGACCGTCACTGCCCGGCGGGTAGGAAGCCTTGCGCCGCTGCATTTCGCTTTGTCGCGCGACAATGTTCCGCGCGATAGCGTCAGCACATTTTGGCTGCGTCCGGGCATCGCTTACATGAAGATCGAGGCCTTCAATGAAACCACCAGCCACGAAGTGGATCAGGCGCTGACCCATTTACCGGAAAGCCAGATCGAGGGATTAATTCTGGATCTCCGGGGCAACGGCGGCGGCTTGGTGCAGGAGTGCGTCAATGTCGCCGACCATTTTCTGCGCAAAGGTCAATTGGTGGTATCGCACCATGGACGGGCCTCGGCTGAAACCAAATTCGTTGCGAAACACGGCGAGCGTGGGCGCGAATATCCCATGGTGGTGTTGGTAGACCACGGCACTGCATCGGCTTCCGAGATCCTTTCCGGCTCCTTGCAGGATCATGACCGGGCTTGGATCCTCGGCGAGAGCACGTTCGGCAAGGGCTTGGTGCAGGCGCCGTTCCCGCTCTATGGAAATAGCGCGCTGCTGTTGACCATCGCGAAATACTATACGCCCAGCGGACGTTTGATCCAGCGCGACTATGAGCATCAGGGATTCTACGAATATCTGAGCCGCAGTGAAGGGCACTACGATCCCAAGGACATGAAGAAAACCGACAGCGGCCGTGTTGTTTTCGGCGGCGACGGAATCTCTCCGGACGAAAAGTACGAAGCGCCCAAGCTGACCAAGCTCGAAGCGCAATTGCAAGTCATGGCGGGTAACACGTCCGCCTACTTCTTTTACGCACCGCAGTTTTTTGCCGCTCATCCCAACACGCATCTCACCAAGGAATGGAAACCGGACGCCGAAGTGCTGGACAGCTTCCGCGATTTCGTCGCCAAGCAAGGCATGGTGTTCCCGGCTGAGGACTTTGAGCGTGATCGCGCGTGGATTTCGGATCGGTTGCGCGAAGAGTTGCTGATTACGGCATTCAACAAAGACGTCTCGGAACAGGTGGCGCTGCGCAACGATCCAGAGGTTCTGCGCGGGATGGAGTCCCTCAGTTCTTCCAAAGCGCTACTCGACAGAGCTCACGAGACTCTGGCTTCGAAGAAATCTGCCGCTACTTCCGAAGCGCATTAACCCCACAGACTGAGGGGCGGCAAGCGGGTCGCTCACCTCGATTTGGTCCGCGTACTATTCGTACCGGAACTCGCGTACCGTGTTCTCCCGAGAGAATTGTCGGTTCCCATCACATGTAAACAGTTCGCATCGAATGGAGCATTGGCTGGCTTAAAACGCGGCAAAGCGGCATCGATCGGCAAGCTGGAAATTGGATCTTATTTGCTGGAAACAAGCGCAGACATTTCAAAGTCGCCCTGGGGAGCTAGTACACAACTGCGCGTCGAATGAAATAGGCCGCAAGAGCGTGTAGGCAATGGTACTTTTCCAGCGCCGTAGTACTTGTGATTTCCATGAATCGTTGCGATACTGACGTTGGCCTTCGGAGGGCTCTAATTAGAATTATGAAGCAACGGATATTTTTGTGCGCCGGGATGTTGGCAGTCCTCGGCTCGGCAGTTTCGGCACGCGCCGACATTACATTTACATTCGATAGCATCACGTATGCGACCGGGAATCAGGACACGGCGATCGCCCGTTACATGGACACGCTCCTCGGTGGAACCTGCGCGACCTTGTTCAACTGCGTGACCGTCACTGGCTTGAATTCGAGCGGAAACCCAAGCGGGTATGTGGCGACCGACCAGACATACAATGGCGATGGCCACGTGGTGAGCAACACCAGCGGCAAATCGCTCACTTTAGGCGATAGCAACGGAGCTACCAGCAATTCTTCGGTGGCGCCCGGTTCGACGGATACTTTCCTGGCGAACACGGACGACAACAAGAACCAACTGTCTCAGGGAATCGAGATCACCTTCAACACACCTGTCACGCTGTTGGGTTTCGATTACGAAATTTTCCCGGACGGAACCTGTCCCGACCTGCACAGCAACGATTGCGGATCCGGGCAAAGCAACTTGCCGGATCTCGTGTTCAAAGTGAATGGCGTCACCAATACAACGTTTACCGGCGATGCGCCTTGCGCGACGGTGGGCGTATGCCAGGGTCAGGCAAACAGCGGCAAGGATGGCAACTCGATCCATTCGCCGAATAGCGGTAGCGGTACCGAACTCGCACCTCAACTCATCGGCACTTGGTCCGGTTCGATTTCGGGCGTTACCAAGCTCGACTTCCTGGATTGGCCGGCAACGATCGGTGTGGACAACATCAAGATCGCGTCGCCGACTCCCGAACCCACGGGCGGCGTCTTCATGATCGGTGGTCTGGCCCTGATCGGGTTCGCTGGACGCAAGCTGCGGAGTGTTTTCGCTAAGTCCTAAGAAACGCTGCTGACTTCTTCGTACTCTTTACGCGCCACTTTTTCGCAAGAGGAAGTGGCGCTTTGTATTTTGGTGGAGGAAAAAAGAAAGGCACCGGCTCCCTTACGGTCGCGGTTCGGTAACACGAGAACGCCGCATTCCGAGCCGCGACCGTAAGGGAGCCGGTGCCTTTAGGCTTTTTTGTAGACGATTATGCCGATGCGGATGCGTGCGAAGTGACAATCTCTTCCACAATGCGGCCGTCAAACAGCGTGATGCTGCGCTCGGCGCACCGGGCATAACGCGGATCGTGGGTCACCATGCAAATGGTGGCGCCTTCTTTGTGGAGCTCGCTCAAAAGCGTCATTACCGCTTCGCCGTTAGCCGAATCTAAATTTCCGGTCGGCTCGTCGGCAAGCAGGATCGAAGGATGCCCGCCCAGCGCTCGCGCCACCGCGACACGTTGCTGCTGGCCGCCCGAGAGCTGCGACGGATAATGCTTCATCCGGTGCGACATGCCTACCCGCTCCAGTGCGTCGCGCACCAGGTTCTTCCGTTCCGAGGAAGGCATGTTGCGATAGGTGAGCGGCAGTTCGACGTTCTCGTATACCGTGAGATCGCCAATGAGATTGAAGGCCTGAAAGATGAAGCCGATCTCGCGATTGCGCACTCGGGCGCGCTCCGAGAGCTTCATTTGGTCCACTCGCGTGTCGTTGAGAACGTAGTTGCCATCGGACGGCGTGTCGAGCAGCCCCAGGATCGCCAGCAAGGTCGATTTGCCGCAGCCAGAAGGCCCGGAAATGGAAATATACTCGCCCTTGCGAATGTGCAGCTCAATGCCCGCCAGCGCGTGCGTCTCCACTTCATCGGTGGTGAAAACTTTCGAGACGTTCGAAAGCGATATCAGTGTTCTTCCTTCAGAATTCACGTCAGGCTCCTTAGTCGAAACGCTTGCTCATCACTTGGACGTACGCTTTGCCGCGCAGTTAGGTTCCAGGAATGTTTAGAACTCGAAAATCCCCGTTTGAGCGTTCCAAGCAATGTATACCTGCCAGGCTCGCGATGGTTACATTTTGGCTCGACGCTCTATTTCTTCTGTTATGTTGAAGTTGTAGCGAGGGAGGCAAATGGGACAACCAGTTGTACGTTTCGAGATCGGATGCAGGGATAGCGCCAAGACCCAGGAGTTCTACGGCAAGCTGTTCGATTGGAAGATTCAACAGGACGGTCCTGGGGCAAAGATTGATACCGGAGGGGCGGGTGGAATCAATGGACACATCACTTCGCTCGGGCATGAGCCGCACAACTATGTGACCGTTTATGTGGAAGTGGACGACATCGTCGCGTATCTGGAAAAGGCTCAGCAGCTTGGCGGCAAGAAGATTGTCGGGCCGATCGACATTCCGGTGGGAAGCTTTGCCTGGATGGCGGATCCGGAAGGCACTGTGATCGGGCTGGTGAAGCTGAAAAAATAAAGTTTGCTTGCGGGCGCGTGAAAAGCAAAAGGCACCGGCTCCCTCACGGTCGCGGCTCGGAATGAGGCACCCCGTCACCGAGCCGCGACCGTAAGGGAGTCGGTGCCCTTTCTCACAGAACCGGCCGGGTCACGCCAGCGGCAATATCAGCTGCGCTTCACAGCCGGGGCCGCTGTCGGCATTCTGCAGCGTGAGCGCTCCGCCATGCGCTTCGGCGATCTGACGGCTTAATACCAAGCCGATTCCGGAGCCGGTGGGCTTGGTGGTGAAGAAGGGAACGAAGAGGTTGGCCGTGTTGGGCAAGCCAGGACCTTCATCGCGCACCCAGACCACCAATTGGCCGTCCTGCCGGTGCCAGCCAACGCGTACTCCGCCTTTGGTCTCCATGGATGCGTCCGCCGCGTTGCGAATCACGTTGATGAGCAACTGTTCCAATTGATCGGCATCGGCCTGGATGGTTATTTCCGGGCCAAGCGCGAGTGTGGGAGGGATGCGAGTTTCCAGCGTAACCACTCGGCGCAACAGATCGCTTATCACTACCGGCGCCATGGTGGGCGGCGGCAATTTGGCGAGCCGCGCGTAGGCTCCCATGAAACGGCTCAGAGCTTCGCTGCGCGATGCGATCACGGCCAAGCCGCGGCGCATGTCTTCTTCCCAATCCGGAGCGCGGGGATTGCGGGCCAGCAAATTTTCCAGGCTTCCGGCGATGGATTTTATCGGCGCCAGCGAATTATTCAACTCGTGACCCAGCACCCGGACCAGCCGCTGCCAGGCTTTTAATTCCTCTTCGCGCAGGGGTCGCGTAAGATCGGTGACCACCAGAAGCTGATGCGGCAGTCCGCCTTCGCGGAACGTGCTGCGCCCGATACCCCAGCGCGCCATGCCGCCGGGAAAGTGATGCTGCACGGTCTGCTGCGTTTCGCCCTCGAGATAATTCTCCAGGCCCAGCGCTTTCGCTTCGGCGCCGAGCAGCCGTTCCGCAGGCTCATTCAGCAGGCGTTCCGCGGCGCGATTGACCAGGCGCACCCGATGTTCGCCGTCGAACGCGAATACGGCGACGTTGATTTCTTCCATCACTTTGCGCAACAGCGTGGTGGCCTCGAGCGCACCAAGACGCTGGGCGCGCAACGTGGTGCTCATGGCGTTCACTTGTTGCATCACTTCGCTCATGGCGTCGTCACTCTGGCCGCCGCGCGCGCGGATGGAATAGTCGCCTTCGCGCATGGCTTCCAGCAGATTTGCCAGCGTGCGCAATGGGGAAGCAACATGCTCGCGGACAGCGAAGCAAAAGCCGAGCCACGCGCCCACAATCAGCACCGTCAGCGTCCACTGGACCTTCGAGCTGTAATCGCCCATCCACCAGAGGATGATCATGGAGGTGACCACTGCGGGCAAACCGGCGGCCAGGGCCATCAAAAGGACGCGTTGTTCGTGGACTAGTTCGGGCAGCTTCATTGGAAGAACAACTCCAAGGTGTTCACACGAGTGTGAACACGGCACGCAGGAGTGCGTGCGCCACGCCGTGTCATAGGCCGTAGCGCTGCAGGCGCCGGTACAGCGCGCTCCGGCTCAGCCCCAGGGCGTTTGCGGCGTGGCTCACATTTCCGCTGTAGCGCGCCAGAGCTTTCTTGATCAGGAACGCTTCTACTTCCTCGATACTCATATCTTCCAACCTGGGGCTGCCCTCGCGCGAGGAACGGAGTGCCAGATCGGCCGGCTTGATCTGGCTTTCTAGAGCCATCAGCACAGCGCGTTCGACAACGTGATTTAGCTCGCGGACATTTCCCTGCCACGTATTGTCCAGCAACAACTGCATCGCCGCATGATCGAAGCCGCTGATGCGTTTGCGATAGCGCTGCGAGTGCGTGGAAAGAAAGTGCGCCGCCAGCAGCGGGATATCTTCGCGGCGTTCGCGCAGCGGCGGCAGGTGAATTTCGATAGTGTTGAGCCGGAACAAAAGATCCTGGCGAAAGCGTCCGCCTGATACTTCTTCTTCCAGATTCGCATTGGTTGCCGAGATCACACGCACATCCACGCGCTTGGTTTTGGACGAACCCACGCGCTCCATCTCGCCGACTTCCAGCACGCGCAGCATCTTGGCTTGCAGGTTTTGCGGGACGTTGGCGATTTCATCCAGAAACAATGTCCCACCGTCGGCCAACTCGAAGCGTCCTACGCGATCGGCTTTGGCGTCGGTGAAGGCGCCCTTCACGTGCCCGAACAGCTCGCTCTCAAACACGCCTTCCGCCAGGCCGCCGGCATTCACCGTAACCATCGGTTTCGAACTACGCGGCGAAATGGCGTAGAGGGTTTTGGCCACCACTTCTTTTCCAGTACCGGGCTCGCCGGTGATCAGGACGTTGGCGTCCGAAGGGCCCACGCGCGAAATCATTTGCAGAACGGGCTGCATGGATTGCGATTCGGCAATCAGCGAAGGCACGCCCTCGGCGCGCAGCAGGCGATTCTCCGCTTCCAGACGCAAGCCCCGGCGGATGGCGTTGCTCAGATCGATCTGCGTTTTCACGATGCTGAGCAGGCGTTCGTTTTCCCACGGCTTTTGGATGAAATCGCGCGCGCCCCTGCGCATGGCTTCGACAGCCAGCCCCACCGTGCCCCAGGCAGTCATGACGATCACCGGCAAAATAGAATCGATGCCTTGAATCCGCGACAGCAGGTCTAACCCCTCCTGGCCGGACGTGGTGTCGCGCGTGTAATTCAGATCCATCAACACGACATCGAAATCGCGCGATTCCAGGGCCGAGATGATAGCCGCCGGTGAAGTAGCGGATTCGATTTGGTAGCCCTCGCCTTTTAGCAGCAGCCGGAGGGCTTCGAGTACGTCAGCCTGGTCGTCCGCAATCAGGATGCGCGGGGCTGAATCAGCAAAAGATTTCATAGATTCGTTTCTGGTTCTCTCGTTTCTCGTTTCTCGTTCGCACGGAGGAGCCGTAGAAACGAGAAACGAGAAACGAGAAACGTGGGGCTCACTCGTATCTTAACGCGATCATCGGGTCTACCCGCGTCGCCCGGCGGGCCGGAATGGTTCTGGTTCTAAAACTAGAAACGGCGGCGGAGATTGATGGTCCCGTTCACTGTCACGATGGTCAGATCCGGTCCACCATGCCCGATGACACCGTCGGCGCGGCGGCTGGCAAACTCGTCATGCATGGAAAGCGGGAAATCGGTGTGGATGTGGCCGTTTTTGGTTCCGGCATGAACTTCCGCGGCGGCGCTCTGGGGCATTTCGACTGTGATGCCCCCGTTCACCGTGGAGAACTTGGAAGCGCTGTTGATTTTTCCTACCGACGCGATGATGGATCCGTTCACTGTCTCTCCCACTGCCGCGCCGGCGGTGCTCAGCCGGACGTTTCCGTTCACAGTGTGGGCTTCCGTGTCGGACTGCAGCGATTTAGCTTCCACCTGGCCATTCACGGTGCGGCCCACGAATCGAACACCTTTTGGAAGGCGGACCAGGAAGTCGATATTCACGTCGTTGCTGATGGCGTTCAAAGGGCTATTTGCGCCGGGCAGACACGCGGGACGATGGCCGTTGACAGGTGGATACACGGCGCAGAAAGTCACTCCGCCATCGTGTTCCACAACTTGCACCTCGATGGCGGCAACATCGTCGGAAGGTTGACCCGTCTTGTGGGCTACCACTTCCACGTCGTTTCCGAGGGCCGGTTCGGCATGAATGCTGCCGTTGATTCCCCGGATCTCCACCTGTTGTCCGGCGGGCACTTTGCCTCTCCAGTGGAAAGCATCACTGGCATCGGAGGCGGGCTTCACAGGACCAGGCTTCGCGGGTCCGAACCAGGCGGCTAAAACCGCAACTACGACCAACGTTGTCGAAAACATGGTGAACTCCCTTCCTTAACAACATCGTTTCTGGTTTCTGGTTTCTGGTTCGGATTACCCGATTGACCGGGGTACCAGAACCAGAAACCAGAAACGAGAAACCAGAAACGGCCTTATTCATAGCGTAGCGCCTGCATCGGATCTACCCGCATGGCGCGCCGCGCCGGCAAATAGCTGGCTGCCAGCGCTACCGTGCACAGGATCAGCGGAACCATGGTGAACGTGAGCCAGTCCGTGGGACTGACTTGGAATAGCAGCGTCCGCAAATAGCGCGTCAAAGCAAACGCGCCCACTAATCCCGCAGCCGTGCCGGCCAGAGCCAGGATCAGCCCCTGTCCCACCACCAGCCGCAGCACTTGATCGCGCTGCGCGCCGAGCGCTACACGGATTCCGATCTCATGCGTCCGCTGGGCTACTGAGTACGACATCACTCCAAAGATTCCGATCGCCGCCAGGAGCAACGCCAGTCCCGCAAAGCTTGCGAGCAGTACGGACTGGAATCTGGGACGCGCGACCGCTTTGGACAAAAACACATCCAGCGGTTGAATGTCCGCGACGGCCTGGTCTTTATCGTAAGCATGGATAATCTGCTCGGCCACCGGCGCCAGTTTCATCGGATCCACGCCGGTTCGGATCATCAGCGTAGCGATGGTTTGCGTCTCTTGCGCATTGGGAAAATATAGGGTGGGGCGCGAGTCTTTCTCCAGCGCTTCGTGTTTCACGTCGCCCACCACGCCGACAATCTGGTAAGGCGTCTCGCGGCCCCATTGCACAAATAAACGCTGCCCGATGGGATCCATGTTTGGAAATTGCTGCCGCGCCAACGATTGGCTGATGATGGTGACCTGCGGCGCGCCCGCCTGATCGTGCTCGGTGAACGAACGGCCGCTCAACAGCGGGATTCCCAGGGTGTGGAAGTAACCCGGCGTCACAATGGATACGCCCGTGACGGGAGCTTCGCTGGGCGGCGGAGTGGGCCGTCCGGCGACCCAAAATCCAGTGGCCGGCAGCAGGCCACCCAGCGGCGGAAATTGAATGGAACCGGTGGAAACAACGCCCGGCACCTGCGCGATCCGATGCAGGATTTCATCCACGCCGGCGGCGGCAATTTTCAAATCCTTGTAGCGTGGATTGCTCAAGCCCACGCGCATGGAGAGGATACGCTCGGGCTGGAATCCCGGCGTGACGCGCTCCAACCGGATGAAGCTCTGGATCAACAATCCCGCACCGATGAGCAGCATCAGCGCGACCGCCATTTCCCCCGCCACCAAAACGGCGCGCATTCGATTGCGGCGCAAACTTGCCGAAATCGCCCGCCCGCCTTCTTTCAATGTGTCGCTCAAATCCGGCCGCGATGCGCGCAGAGCCGGAAGCAATCCAAACAGTACCGCTGTCCCGAGCGAAAGGATCACGGTGAACGCCAGGACATTGCTGTCGATCGTAACGCTGTTCACCTTGGCCACGGACATGCTCTCCGGCAGCATGGCGAGCAGGACATCCTTGGCCCAGACCGCGAGCAGCAAACCGCAGGATCCGCCGATGGCGCCGAGAATCAGGCTTTCCACCAACAACTGCCGGACAATGCGGGCACGCGTGGCGCCGAGCGACGTCCGGATGGCCATCTCGCGCTGCCTGGAGCTGGATCGCATCAGCATCAGATTCGCCACATTGGCGCAGGCAATCAACAACACAAATCCCACCGCGCCGAGCAGCACCAGCAGAGGCGTTCGCAAATCGCCGGTGAACTGCTGGCGTAAAGGAATGACGCTGGCGCCCCAACCTTTGTTGAAATCCGGAAACTCGCGCGCCAGTTGCGCCATGATCGCGCTCATGTCGGCTTGCGCCTGCGACACGCTGACGCCCGGCCGCAGGCGCGCGATGGGCGCAAGATACCTGCCTGTGCGTTGTCTTTCGGGACGCAGCGTGGTCAATTCCCAAATGTCCGCCTTCACGTCGGGAAAACGAAAGCCTGCCGGCAGCACTCCAATCACGATGGTGGGGTTGCCGCCGATGGTCAATTTCTTTCCGACGATGTTCGGATCCGCGCCGTAGCGCCGCCGCCAGAATCCATCGCTCAGAATGGCAACGTCGGGAGTATTGGGGAGTTCTTCCTGGGGCACAAAGTCGCGTCCCAGGGCCGGATGCACGCCGAGCGTGGAGAAAAATTCGCGCGTGACAAATTCGCCCGGAACCTCTTCCGGAGCGCCGTTTCCAGTCAGGCTCAGCGTCAAATCGAAGGGAACATAGGCCGCGATCCGCTCGAAGGAGCGATTCCGCTTGCGCCAGTCGCCCACATTCTGGGGATTCGCGACGTTATCCTTCTGACCTTGCGGGCTGGACTCGCGGATGGATACCAAGCGTCCCGGGTCCACGAAAGGCAGGGGCCGAAGCAGGACGGCATTGACCACGCTGAAAATGGCGGTGTTCGCCCCAATTCCCAAAATCAAAGCCAGCAGGGCTACAGCACTGAATCCCGGGCTCTTCCAAAGGACGCGGGAAGCGAACCGAACGTCCTTCCAGAGGCTGTCCATGATCGGAGAGACGGTGCAAGTTCCGTGCCAATCGCAACTTACGGCTACTCAGTAAGATACGGGCGAGCTATGTTCGGTTGTGGGACGCGTTCGGACGGAAACGGAACAGAAGAACGTTTCTCGTTCCTCGTTTCTCGTTTCTCGTTCTGGCTACAGAAGCCGTTGTGGACCCCAACGAGAAACGAGAAACGAGAAACGGGTTTTAGGAGCCGGTATCGGTAATCCACCCATCCGCAATATTGATAACCCGGTTCCCGTATTCGGCGTTCTTTTCGTTATGGGTTACCTGGACAATCGTGGTGCCGCCGTCGTTTAGCTTCTTGAACAGCTCCATGATCTCTTTGCCTTGGTTGGAGTGCAGGTTGCCGGTGGGTTCGTCGGCCAGGATGATTTTCGGATTCGCCACGATGGCACGCGCAATGGCTACCAATTGCTGCTGTCCGCCGGAGAGCTGGTTGGGATAGAGGTCCTTTTTTCCGACGATCTGGAATCGATCCAGCACGTCGCAGACGATGCTGTCGCGTTCGCCCTTCTTGATGTTGCGATAGGAGAGCGGGATGTCGAGGTTTTCGTAAACGGTGAGCGAATCCAGCAGGTGATAGCTCTGAAAAACGAAGCCGAAGTATTTCTTGTACAGCTCCATGCGATCTTTCTTGTTTAGTTTGTGGATGGCATGCTCGATCAGGTAATACTCGCCGGTCCAGGCGCTGTCGTGCATTCCGAGCAGGTGCAGCAACGTGGATTTGCCGGCGCCGGAGGGTCCCATGATGGAGACGAACTCGCCTTCTTTGATTTCAGCGTTGATGCGGCGGAGAACGAAGGTTTTGGTCGGCCCGTGCTCGAAGTACTTCTCGACGTTCCGAAGCGTGAGGATCGGTGAACTCATAGTGTATGTCTCAATTGTGACTCATCCGCGTACGCGGTATTGGGTAATGCACCGACTCCCTTACGGTCGCGGCTCGGTACCAACCCTTTCCGAGAGTCGGTGCATTGGACAGTTTCATTCATAGCGCAGCGCGACCATGGGGTCTACCGAAGTCGCGCGGCGGGCGGGGATATAGGTGGCGGCCAGCGCAACCAGAACCAGCAGAACAGAAACCGCTGTGAATGTTGCGGCATCCGTGGGCGTGACATCGAAGAGTAGCTTTTGCAGGACGCGCGTGACGCCGAATGCGCCCGCTAAACCCAAAGCCACGCCGGAGCAAACCAGCAAAGCGCTGCGTAACATTACGGAGCGGAAAATGTCGCCTCGCTGCGCTCCGAGCGCCACACGGATTCCGATCTCGCGAGTACGCTGCGCTACCGAATAGGCCATGACACCGTAGATTCCGAGGCTGGCGAGCAGCAGCGCGATGGCTGAGAACGATCCAAGCATCCGCGAGTAAAAGCGCGGTTCCGCAGTGGTAGCGCTGACCATTTCGGCCATGGTGGACATCAGTTGAATCGGTTGATTCGGATCCACCTCACGGAAACGGCTGCGCATCAGGCCGGGCAGAGCCGCGGTGTTTCCATTGGCGCGGACCACGTAGGCCATTTGATCCAGGAAAAACGAAAACGTGACCTGTCGTATCGGCTGATAGGCCGTGGGCAGCGGAGTCTTTTCCGCGAGATTCTGTTGCTTCACGTCGTCCACGACGCCGATCACGGTGAGCCAGTCTTTCGGCTGAGGATGGTCCTCCAGCGTGACGCGCTTGCCCACCGGATCGCTGTCGCCCCAGGCGAGCCGGGCCAACGATTGGGAAACGATCGTCACTGGAGTTGATTTTTCTGTATCGCGACTATCGAACAGCCGGCCGCTCAAAAGCCGGATTCCAATAGCGGGAAAATAACCAGGAGTAACACTTGGCTTAGCCGCGGTAAAATGCGCAGCCGGACGAGATCCGGCTTCCGAATAGAAGTCGCCTTGGATCAGGGCATCGCCCATGGGAAGCCAGTTGATGGCTCCGGCGGATGTCACGCCGGGAAGAGCGGCCAGTTTATCGACGACTTGATCGTGATACTGAACCAGTTGTTGGGCGCTGCGCGGATCGGTTTCGGGAAGATTGCTGGTGATGACAAAAGTGCTTTCCGGATGGAAACCGGGATTCACCGAGCTTAACCGGAGGAAGCTCTTGAGCATGAGCCCGGCGCCGATCAGCAACACCAGAGACAGCGCAACTTCGCAAGCCACCAGCACGCTCCGCAAACCTTGCGAGCCGGACATCCGCCGGTTGTCCTGCTTCAAGGATTCCGAGAGATGCGCTTTTGACAGATTCAGAGCCGGGGCGAGTCCGAAGATAACGCTAGTGGCTAGCGACAAGACAAACGCGAAGAGTAGAATCTGGCCGTTGATGCCGACTTCGCCGAGACGTGGAATCAATCCAGGTGGCACCAGCTTCACCAGAAGCGGCACGCCCCACAAGGCAATCAACAATCCGAGCGCGCCGCCGGAAATCGCGAGCAGGGTGCTCTCGGTGAGCAACTGCCGGATCAGCCGGAAGCGGCTGGCGCCCAGCGATGCACGAACGGCGATTTCCTGCTGACGCCCCGCGCCGCGCGCGAGCAGGAGATTCGCGACATTGGCGCAGGCGATCAACAGAATGAATCCTACCGCGCCCAACAAGACATAAAGCGATGACCGGATGTTGCCCACTACAAATTCCTGGAGCGGCATTGCGCCGGCACTTCCAGCAGCTTCCCGACTGGAGGGATCCAATCGCTCGGTGATTGCTTTGGTTTCGGCCAACGCCTGTGCTGGAGTAGCACCGGGTTTCAAGCGGCCGATGACGAGGTACGCGAATTCGCGATTCGGCAGGAGCTTGACCATTAACGGGGTCCAAAGCTCGGAGTCGGCGGGAAACGCGAATCCAGGCGGCATGATGCCGATGATGGTGTGCGGCGCGCCTTCTAGCTTTACCACTTTGCCGAGAACCGATGGATCGGCATTGAAACGGCTGCGCCACAATTTATCGCTGAGCACCGCGACGTTGTCCGTGTCCGATGCCCCAAAGGTACGGCCTCGGGACGCGCCCACGCCCAGTGTCGCCCAAAATTCCGCTGTTACTGCCGCGCCATGCACGGCGGTTGGCTCGCCGATTCCAGTAAGGCTGGTGGGTCCACCGCTGATGGCCGCGACCTTCTGAAGCGTGGCGCTCTGTTTCTGGAGTTCCAGAAAAGTGCGGTCCTGCATGCCGGTGAATTGTCCGAAACGCTGGGTGTAGATGTGGCAGATCCGGCCGGAATCCGGAAAAGGAAGAGGATGCAGCAGAACGGAATTCACCACCGTGAAGATCGCCGTGTTCGCGCCGATGCCGAGCGCCAGGGCGAGCAGGGCGATGGCAGTGAAGGCGGGCGTCTTCCAGAGGGTGCGCAGGGCGAATCGGAAATCTTGAGCTAGAGCGTTCATGAAAGCGCGCCTCCTTCGCTAGGGATGAAAAAATCAGGGACACGTCTACCACTGCAGGGAAACAACCCTTTTCAAACTAGCCCGAAGTGTCCCCGATTTTTACTGGTTCAGGATATACGCGATCCGCGACAGGACTTCATTGCGGATCGGGCACGAATCTACACTGACGGCGTTTTGCATTTGAACGGGGATCTGTAAAGACGGCATCTTCGAGAATCCCAACATCACAACTGCAATCAACAGTACCGCGAGAAAATCAATGTTCCATCGCAACATTTCGGTCCCCTACGCTCTCTTCCACAATCCTGCCGTCGAAGAGCCGGATGGTACGGTCCGCATAGCGGGCGTAACGGGGATCGTGGGTTACCATGCAAATGGTTGCGCCGCCGCGATGCAACTCGCGCAGCAATTCCATGACAGCTTCGCCGTTGGTGGAATCCAAGTTTCCAGTCGGCTCGTCCGCCAGCAGGATGGAAGGATCGCCGGCCAGCGCGCGCGCCACCGCGACACGCTGCTGTTGACCTCCCGAGAGCTGCGACGGATAGTGCTTGATGCGATGCGACATGCCGACGCGTTCCAACGCATCGTGCACGCGCTTTTTCCGCTCGGACGACGGCATTCCGCGATACGTGAGCGGCAATTCCACGTTTTCGTAGACGGTGAGGTCGCCGATCAGATTGAAGGCCTGGAAAATGAACCCGATTTCGCGATTGCGGATGCGTGCGCGCTCGGAGAGCTTCAAACCCTGCACCTGCTTGCCGTTCAAAACATAGGATCCGTCACTGGGCGAATCGAGCAATCCAAGGATCGCGAGCAGCGTGGACTTACCGCAACCCGAAGGTCCCGCAATGGAGAGATATTCGCCTTTCTTGATGTGCAGGTGAATGCCAGCGAGGGCATGCGTCTCCACTTCGTCGGTGACAAATACTTTCGTCACGCCATCCAAGCTGATTAAAGCATTTGGGTCGTTCGCCATGAATTGCTCCCTCTCCTTATACGCACCAATTAGTTCAGGCGGATGCGTTGATAGGCCTCACTAATTTAAACGGATGCGTTGATAGGCATCCTGTGCCGACATGTCAGACAATACCACCTGGTCACCCACTTTCAACCCACCCACCACTTCGATGGTGTTCACCGAGCTGACTCCCAGAGTCACCGGGACGCGCGATGCTTCCTTGCCGTCCGCATCCAGCTTGAACAACGTAATCTTGGCGCCGGGCTGGCCGATTACCGGCCGTCCCACATAGACCACATCGGCCAGACGCTCGATCGTAATAGTGCCGTCCACACTCAGGTCGGGACGCATACCATCCGCATGTCCCTCCAGTTTGACGTCAACATCCACCGTTCCGTTGGTAGAAGCCGGATCGATTCGTGTGACATGGCCCGGAATAATTCCGTTGCGGGTGTCGATGGAAGCCACCTGGCCGATCGCGACGTCTTTCGCCTGCGTTTCGGGAATCTTCAGAGTGGCCTTCAGCCGGTTGGGCTGGGCGATTTTCGCTAAGATGGTGCCGGGTTGCACGCGCATACCTTGTTCCAGGGGCAGCGCGGTGGTTCCCAACTGCTGCAGCGTGCCTTCCACGCCGGCCCGGATGGTCAACTCGTCCACCTGTTCCTTCTTGAGCTTGTACTTTTCCTTGAGGTTCGCAATCGCTACAGATTGGTTCTCAAGTTGGGCCTTGACGGATTCATTGTTGATATCCAACTGCTTCTTCGAAAGCGCGTAGCGATCTTTCAGATCCTGCCATTTTGCGGCCGAGAGTTTGGCGTCGATATCCGACTTCAAATCCAGCTTGTTGAGCTGTTGATCGCGATCGGCTTGCAACGCAGCCTGATTCATATCGGATTGAACCTGCCCGGTAATCGCCTCTTGTGCCAGGCGCGCGGTTTCAAGCGTGACCTTCAGGTTGTCGTAGACGGCCTGGCCCTGCTTGATCTGGGCTTCCAAATCCGCCACATCCTGCTCCATTTGCGGATTTTTGAGGATCATGATCACGTCGTTGGGATGAAGCTTGGCGCCAGGGAGAAAGTTGAGCTTTTCCACGCGGCTCTCGAACTGAGCGGGAATCCAGTTGTATTCTTCCACCACCAGCGTGCCCAATCCACGAACCTCGCGTAGCATGGGCCCGCGTTTGACGGTATCGATCCACACTGTGGCGCGATCCACCGACGGCGCCGCTGGCTTGAGGCGCGAAAGGCCCCATGTTATCAAAGGAATGGCCGCCAAGATGACGACGATGAGCGCGATTCTGCGAATCAGCTTTTTCCGTGCTACTTCTTTACCGCGAGGGACATCCATGGAGTTTGCTCCCAATACTGGTTGGCAACTACTCTGCCATACCCAATCCTACTGAAAAATAAGGCCGAAAAGCGGATAGAGCCTAAGTATCTGTCCGTTTGTGGGATACCTGTGTACGCCGGGGGACAAGTATGCAATTTGAGGAAACGAACCCAGCTACCGATCAGCTCAGTCTTTAGTTCAATTCTACTCCATCGAACCCAACCGGAAGTTGACGCGACTGAGTGGGGCGGACCCCTGGTCCGCAGCCGACGCCCTCGTCGGCTTGCTGATGAAATGAATAGAACCCGAAGAGCGGGTCCAGGGGGACCCGCGCGGACCAGGGGGTCCGCCCCACGTATGAGCTACTCATAGCGGAGCGCCGTGACCGGATCGATGCGCGTGGCTTTCCACGCCGGGATCAGGCACGCTCCCAGCGCAACGGCAAGAATCAGGATCGGGACCAGCAGGAACGTGATGGGATCCGTGGAGGAAACGCCATAGAGCCAGGTGGCGCCGAGACGTGTGATCGCCGCTGCTCCCGCGAGCCCGATGGCCAAGCCAATTGAAACCATCGCCAGACCCTTCCACAGCACCATCCCGAGTACCCGCGACGCCGGAGCGCCCAGTGCGATGCGAATGCCGATCTCCGCAGTCCGCTGCTTTACCGCATAGGCCATCAACCCGTATAAGCCAACCAAGGCAAGGAACACCGCAACCGCCGCGAAGATCGAGAGCGCCACTGTTTGAAAGCGCCGCTGGCCGGTGGCTTGGGACATGAGCTGGCGCATGGTTCCGGCATGTTCCGGGATGATGTTGGGATCGATACTTCGCACGATTTTCGAAATCGCCCCGATTGTTTGATCCGGCGAAGATGCGGTGCGGACGGCGAGGAATGCGTGGCTATCCGGGTTCTGCATAAATGGCGAATAGACTGTGGGTCCACCCGATTCTTCCAGGCTGGTGTGGCGAACATCGGCCACCACTCCGACGATGGTCTGCCATCCGCTACCAGCTTGGTACTCATGGCCAAGCGCCTGCTCGCCAGGAAAGAAGACCTTTGCAAAGCTCTGGCTCACTACGATTTCGGGTTCGCGCCCCGGCAGCTCCTGGTCCCCGAAAAAGCGGCCATCCAAGAGCCGGATGCCCATCGCCTCGAAATAGGCAACGGTCGCGCTGCGGGCATTCACAGTGGAATCCTTCTTCACTGTGCGTCCCTTGATTTCCACCGTGCTGATGCTCTCGCGGTGACTCAGCGGGAGCGAGCTAACCAGGCCGGCGGACATCACTCCGGGCAGTCGATCCACTTGTCCCATCAGGTTGCGGAAGTAACTCTTTAGTTTTTCCGGCGTTCCGTAGCTTTCGTCCATTGTGAGATTCACGGTTACAGTGGATGGCGCAAAACCGGTGTCCACGGATTGCACGTTCAGATAGCTCCGGATCAACAATCCCGCGCCGGCCAGAAGAATCACCGACAGAGCCACTTGCGTGACGATCAACGAATTGCGCAAGCGATTCGAAGTTCCGGCGATGCCTTTGTTGCCGCCTTGTTTCAGCAGACTCATTACGTTCACGCGCGACGCGGCCAGCGCTGGCAGCAGCCCGAATCCGAGACCAGTTAGCAACGAGATACCGGCGGTGAAAAGCAGGACGCGCAGATCGATGGAGGTCTCATCCAGACGCGGAATATCGAAGGGATGCACTCGCAGCACCACGCGCAAACCGAGGAACGCGATCAGAACTCCCAGCGCTCCACCTCCCAGCGCCATCCAAACGGCTTCCGTTAACATTTGTCGGATCAAGCGGGCGCGTTCCGCACCGAGAGCGGTACGCAATCCCATTTCATGCACGCGGCCGGCGGCGCGCGCCAGCAGAAGATTCGCGACGTTGCTGCAGGCGATCAGCAACACCAGCGCGACCGCGCCAAACAAGAGCCGCAACAGCGGCCGCACCGGACCCACAGCGGTGTCGATGAACGGCCGAACCAGTGCCACCCACCCTTTCCAAGGATCCTTATGAATCGCGGGATCGAGACGAGCTTCGAGAGCGCTCATCTCGGCTTGCGCTTGTTTCAAGGCGATGCCGGGCTTAAGACGGCCGATCGTGATGCCGCCGTTTCCCATCGGGTCGGCCTTCTGTTGTGCAGTCAATGCCATGGGAATCCAACAGTCCGTGGCCGGGATGTCGTTATCCGAATAAGGAAAATCGGCGCTGTGCGGATAGCGGAAGGCGGGCGGCATCACTCCGACAATCGTGTAGCTCTCTCGATTCAACACCAGCGTCTTGCCCAACGCGTTGGGCGCGGCGGCGAAACGAGAATGCCAAAGCGCGTCACTGATGACTGCCACATGTTGATGGCCGGGCTGATCGTCCGCAGGCTCGATGCCTCGGCCCAATTCCGGTTTTACTCCGAGGGTATGGAAAAAGTTGCCCGCAACTGTCGCTCCACCAATCCGCTGGGCGGCATCCGAACCCAATACGCGGAACCTGTCCTGATCGAACATGGTGATCTCGGTAAAGGAATGCTGGCTGGCCTGCCACGCGAAGAAATCCACAGCGAAGGGGGCCATCTCCGCCGGTATCTCCTTGAAGCGCGGATTCGGCGTCCACATGTAAACCAGGCGCTCCGCATCCGCGTAGGGCAAAGAGCGGATGAGCACCGCGTTGATCAGGCTGAACACTCCGCACGTGGCGCCGATTCCGAGCGCCATGGTGAACCAGGCGACCAGCGTGAAGGCTGGCGATTTCCGGATCAGGCGGGCGCCATAAATCAGGTCGGCGGCAAGAATGTGAAAGTGTTCTTTGGGAGCGCTGAACGCGAGGTCCGCGAGGGTGTCCAGCCAAACGCGCAGCCACGGTTCGGAGTGCAGGCGATCTTCGAAGAGCTGCTCCATTTGAGCTCCGTACTCGTGGCGGAACTCGGCTGGATAGGCGAACAACAGCGCGCGATAGAACCTAACCGCGTTTCGGCGCCAGGCCATAGACCCTCGCTTGCTCAACCATTTCCGATAAACGCGCGGCCTCAGCTTTCGCGACTTTGCGGCCCAGCGGGGTGAGCCGGTAGTAGCGGCGGCGCTCATCGTCATTCGATGCATCCGGCCGGTCCTTGGCGCGCAGCTCGATAACCAAGCCGTCTTCCAGCATGCGCTTGATGGATCCATAGAGAGTGCCGGGGCTGAGCCGCATGCTGCCGGCGGTTCTTTCGGCGACATCCTGCATGATGCTGTAGCCGTGTTGGTCGCGATCCGCGAGCGCGACCAGGATGTGGAAGACCTGCGGTGTAAGAGGAAGAAACTTCACGCTTCGAATTATAACGCATGGCGATATAGTGTCAAGCGATATAGAAAACACGTGCGGAAGAGTCCCCCGCTTTGCGCGTGGCGGGCCCCAGTCAAGATCGATATTCACGACGCCGTGGCGAACGCACTCCTGCGTGCCGCGTTCACACTCGTGTGAACGCTCGGGACTCGTTGAAGAGGTGTTCGCAAGAGTGCGAACACGGCACGCAAAGTGCGTGCGTCACGAGTTTGACAGAAGCCTGAAAGAACTGAGAAGGTACCGGAATGGCGCTACTGGCTCTCTTCTTTCCCCATGTACAGCTCGCTCACCAGCGCCCGGTGATTCTCGAGCACACGATTCCGGCGGACTTTCATGGTCGGAGTCAGCTCGCCGGTTTCGATGGAGAACTCGCGTTCCAGAATCCGAAACTTGCGGATTTGCTCGAATGGCGCAAGCTGTTTGTTGACGCGCGCCACCGCCTTTTGGACCTCGGTCTCCACCGGCCCCTTCAACGAATCCGCGTTCGCGATATTCACCGTTACCAGCGCCGTGACGAACGGCAGCCGGTCCCCGATCAGGACAATCTGATTGACGATGGGTTCGGCCTTGAAGAGTCCTTCGATGCGGGCGGGGTAAATCTTCTTGCCGTTCGAGGACACGATCAATTCCTTCTTGCGGCCGGTGATGTAGACATATCCCTCGGAGTCGATCTCAGCGATATCGCCCGTATACAACCAGCCCTCCCGCAGCACCGCCGCGGAGGAGACCGGGTCCTTGTAATATCCGGCGAAAAGCGTGGCGCTTTTTATGAGAAGCTCGCCATCTTCCGCCAGACGAAGCGCCACGCCCGGCAGCGCGACGCCGATGCTTCCGGACTTCGGACGATCCAGTGGGTTGAGCGTAAGGACTCCGCCTTCGGTGAGGCCATAGCCTTCAATTAGCGGCATGCCGATGGCGGCAAAGAATCGGCCCAGCTCTTTGCCGAGCGGTGCGGCGCCGGAGGCGGCAATGCGCAAGCGGCCGCCCAGCCGCGCGCGAATTTTCGAGAACACCAGCCGCTCGGCCAGTTTGAGCGCGTTCTGCATCCACTTCGGAACTGGCTTGCCTTCTTCCCGCAAGCGCGCAACTTCGGAGCCTAATCCCACTGCACCGTGGAACAGTCTGCGTGCTATGGCACTTTTTTTCTTTACTTCGGCATTCACGCTGGCGAAGATTCTTTCCCAAACGCGCGGCGGCGCCAGCAGGAAGGTAGGGCGAATGCTCTTCAGCTCGCTCGGGAGCTTGGCGAGGCTTTCTGAAAACCACACCGGCAGTCCCATGCCGATCGGCAATAACTCGATTACTACACGCTGCGCAATGTGGGCGGAGGGAAGGAAACTGATGGTGCAATCGTCGGGCGTGAGCCCCAACGCAGCCGGACCCATAACTACATTCGCCATCAGCCCGCCATGCGTGGTTAAGCCCATTTTGGGTTCGCCCGTGGCCCCGGAAGTGAGATAGAGGATGGCAGGATCTTCCGGACGAATCTCGGCGTGAATCCTTTCGAAAAATCGCGGATCATCCACCAGCCGCTTCCGTCCTTCGGCGCGCAAGCCTTCCAGCGTCAGCGCAGGCTCCGCCTGTCCGGTCAGCAGAATCCACTGCACGGGCAGCGGATACGATCCGGCCGCGGCGATGAGCGCCTGCACCGTCTTGGCATCTTCGACGAAAACTGCTTTGGCATCGCTCGCGCGCAGATGGCCGATCTGGTCCGGCAAAGGATAAGTGGTATAGAGCGCCGCCGAGATGGATCCGTTGGCCAGGATGCCGAGATCGGCAAGATAGAATTCCGCCCGAGTCTCCGCATGGATGGCCACCACGTCGCCCTTGCGGATGCCGAGTCCGCGCAATCCGCACGCAATCTCCTCCACAGCGCTCTTGTACTCGTTCCAGGAATAAGTCTGATACTTGCCTTTGCCGATCGGTTGATGGAGCGCGGGAGCGTTTCCGTGGAGTTGGGCGGCCTCTTCGAGGACCGCGAACATGGCGCGAGGACCCATGCGACTATTTTAGGTGATGGCATGGTTAAAGGAATTGGAAGTGGCGACTCAGGCTGCGTGGAAGGCGGCCGAGGTTGCCCAGCGAATGCAACCGGGAATCACTTCGGAATCGAAGGCGGATCAATCCCCGGTGACGCCGGCAGACCGTGAGTGCGAGCGATTAATTGCCGGCATTTTGAGCGACACATTTCCAGAAGACGGAATTTTGGGCGAAGAAGGCGCGCGTATGGAATCGCGGAGCGGACGCACCTGGATCATCGATCCGATCGACGGTACGCGCGATTATTTGCGCGGCAACGCGCTGTGGGCGAATCTGATCGCGTTGGAGGCGGACGGCGATGTAGTGGTTGGCATCGTGAATCTGCCGGTGCTGGGCAATCTGTACAGGGCCAGCCGCCAGGGCGGAGCGTTTCGCGATAATTCGCCGATCCATGTGTCTTCGAAGAAAACGGTCGAGGAGTCCGTGGTGTGCTTCAACGGATTCAGCCGGCTGGATGCTCTTCCGTTCAAAACGCAACTTCAGGATTGGATGACGCGCTGCTGGGCCCTGCGTGGACTGGGCGGCGCGACGGACGCCATGATGGTGGCATCCGGGCAGGCGGAAATATGGGTCGAGCCCCGTGCGGCTGCGTGGGATTTCGCACCGCTCAAGGTAATTGTGGAAGAAGCCGGCGGTAGATTCCTCAACTTCGATGGCGGCGCGAGCATCCGCGCGGGAAATGCGTTGGTGTTCACGCCAAGTCTGGAGAAAGAAGTGAACCGTATGCTTGGGCTTACGGTTCCGTGAGCGGATTTTAACTTCTGGCACCGAAACTCCACGCCGCGAAATGGGCTTACAGGTGTGGAGGAACACACAAATGAAACGGATGTTTTTCACATTGGTAACGGCTGGATTGATGCTGGGGACAGCGGCGTTCGCCGGCGAAATTCACGACAGGAAGGTGAACCAGCAGGAACGCATTGGGAACGGGGTGAAGAATGGCAGCCTGACTCCCAGAGAAACGGCGAATCTCGAGAGAAAAGAGGCAGGGATCAATCGGGAGACGCGCCGGGATCGAGCGCAGAATGGGGGCAACCTGACGAACAAGGAGAAGGCGCGGGTGAATCGCCAGCAGAACCGTTTGAGCCGGCAGATTTATCGCGACAAACACAACTAACCGAACCGCGACCGCAAGGGAGCGTCGGAGTGGCCAGCGCAGACGCGATCGTGGTAGCGCTCCCTCGCGGTCGCGGTTCGGTTAAACTGCGTCACACCGCGGCGCAGTTACTTCAGGAACATAGCGAAGCGCGCCATGGCTTCCTGGACAATCTGTTTCTCGGCGGCGTAACAGATTCGCACCGAGCCTTCGCCGCCCGCTCCAAACGCGACGCCGGGAGCAAGCCCCACGTGAGTGTCCATGAGCAGACGCTTGCAGAAATCGAACGAATCGGTCATGCCGGCGATTTTTGGGAACAGGTAGAATGCGCCATCCGGCTTCGGCACGGTGACGCGCGGCATCTTGGCCATCGCGGCCAGGCAGAAGTCGCGATTTTCCTTGAGCCTTACCAGCATATCGGCTAGCTGATTCTCACCCCATAGCAAGGCGGTTTCCGCCGCGCGCTGGGCAAAGCTGGGTGCGTGCGAAATGATGAATTCGTTGAGCTGCGTGGATCGCGCGCAAAGGTCGCGGCGCGATACCAGCCAGCCCAATCGCCAACCAGTCATGCAGTACATCTTGGAAAAAGATTGCACCACGATCACGGCGTCGTCGCGCGTGGCGAGTTTGAGAATGCTTGGCGCAGGAGTGGTGGGCTTGGCTCCTGTATAGTTCAGCCGCTCGTACACTTCGTCCGCCATCAGCCAGAGGTTGTGGCGGCGCGTGAATTCCAGCAATTGCCGCTGTTCGTCTAGCGTAGCCACCCAGCCCAATGGATTCGAGGGCGACGTGTACAGCAACATGCGCGTGCGCGGCGTGACGGCGGCTTCAAGCGCAGCGAAGTCGATCTGGTAACGGTCGCCCACCAGCGGGTGCGGGATTTCCACCGCCGTCGCATTCGCCATCGCGACAATCGACGATCCATTGGGCCATGCGGGAGTGAGCACCAATGCTTCGTCACCCGGATCGAGAACGCAGCGAATGGCGACGTTCAGCGCCTGCACTCCCGAAGCCGTGATGACGATTTCGCCCGAGGGATCCAGTTCCACACCCTGCAACTCCTGGTAATAACGCGCCAGCGCTTTGCGCAGCGAGGGCAATCCGGCGTTTTCGGTGTAGAAAGTAAAGCCGTCGGCCATGGCTTTTTGCGCGGCGCGCTTGATGTATTCGGGCGTCGGCAGGTTCGACTCACCGAAGTAAAGCTTCAGAACGCCATCCATCCCCATCGCGATTTCAGCTAACTCGCGGATGCGGGAGTGCGGAACGCGCAGCGCGGAGGCTGCAAGGGTAGCAGGCATGCTTTTTTAGTTTAACCGGGGAAGGTGTGGAAGTTGAGTTAGATATTTTTGAAGATGGCGGAAACGGGAGTGGAGAATCCCGGCAGGGCAGCTGGATCTTCGAGTGTTTGATCGTGATCGAATTTCCTGGAAAGGCCCGAAGCGTCGATCACGCGAACAATTCGGCTCTCCGGAAACGCGACCCAGACTGACTTGGCGCCGTTAGCAAGGTACCGAGTGATCTTTTCTTCCAATCGCGCCGCCGTCTCTGAAGAAACGACTTCAACTGCGATCTCCGGCGAACCCTGCCACCACGCTCTCGCACCGGACGTGACGCGGCCGGAAAATACCACACTGAGATCGGGGATAAACGCGTTCCGATCATCCACCTGGAACATGCTCTCGGGGAAGACTTCCGCGATGGGATTCTGTGCGAACCAGAGCACGAGAATGCGAGTAAGGTTGGACTTGACGATTTCATGCGGAGGTTTGCCTCGGCCCATGGTGACAACTTCGCCTCCAATGAGTTCCATGCGTTCACCCTCAAGCTCGGGCAGTTGCAAGAACTCTCGGACTGTCACCATCGTCGTGGTCGCGCCCATGATTTGATTCTACTCCCTCTGATTGATAAACTTCCGAAGACTATGGTGATACGAACCGCAACGCCCGAAGACGCAGAGATCTGTGGACAAATCTGCTACGAGGCATTCTACAGCGTCGCTACGGAGCATAATTTTCCACCGGACGTCCCAGCTCCCGGCGTGGGCGTCGAAATCCTGCGCGCTCTGTTCTCGCATCCGGGTTTTTATTGCATTGTGGCTGAGCAGGACGGGCGGATTATCGGCAGCAACTGCATGGATGAGCGCGATGCCATTCTCGGCATCGGGCCAATTACCGTCGATCCCGCCGCCCAAAATTCACGCGTAGGGCGGCAGCTCATGGATGCCGTGCTGCAGCGGGCAGCGTCTCGCAGTCCCGCCGGCGTTCGGCTGGTGCAAGCCGCGTTCCACAATCGTTCTTTATCGCTGTATACCAAGCTTGGTTTCGATGTGCGCGAGCCGCTTTCCGTGATGCAGGGCGCGGCCCTCGGCAAGAAAATGGACGGCTGTTCGGTACGGCAAGCCCGGCTTTCTGATTTGGAAGCATGCAACCGTGTCTGCCAAACTGTTCACGGGCACCAGCGCGGCGGAGAATTGACGGACGCCATCAGCCGCGCGACCGCAGTATTGGTGGAACGCAGCGGAAGGATCACCGGATACGCCACGTCCATGGCGTTCTTCGGACATGCGGCCGCGCTATCGAACCTGGATCTTCAGGCATTGATCGGAGCGGCCGAAATTTTCGCGGGCCCGGGTATTCTTGTGCCAACACGGAATGCGGAACTGTTTCGCTGGTGCCTGACGAACGGCTTACGCGTGGTTGAGCCAATGACGCTGATGACGATTGGTTTGTATAACGAGCCGGTGGGCGCCTACCTGCCGTCCATCGCGTATTGAACAAAAGGCACCGACTCCCTTACGGTCGCGGTTCGGTAACGGGGTGCCTCATTCCGAGCCGCGACCGTAAGGGAGTCGGTGCCTTTTTTTCGGATTACCGCCGCCGGCCCCGGGCTTCCACCAGCTCTTCAATCTGTACTAATGCAGTTGGATAATCGCGCGTGTAGCAGGCGTAGCAGTACTGTTTGTTGTTGTCCGCCACCGCGCGCCGCAGGGAGTCCAGCGAGAGATACGCGAGCGAATCCGCTTCCACATATTCGCGGATCTCATCGATGGAATGATTGGCCGCGATCAGCTCATTCTCGCGCGGCGTATCCACGCCGTAGAAGCACGGAGAAATTGTGGGCGGGCAGGAAATCCGCATGTGGACTTCAGTGGCTCCCGCGTTGCGCACCATTCGGACAATCTTGCGGCTGGTTGTTCCGCGCACCAGCGAATCGTCCACCAGGATCACGCGCTTGCCTTCCAGAAGATGCTTCACCGGATTCAACTTCAACTTCACGCCAAAATCGCGAATGGCCTGCGACGGTTCAATGAACGTGCGGCCTACATAATGATTGCGGATCAAGGCTTGCCGGAACGGAATGCCCGATTCGGCCGAGTATCCGATGGCGGCCGCGACGCCTGAATCGGGTACCGGAACCACAACATCGGCATCCACACCGGATTCCTGCGCTAGTAGACGGCCCAAATTTTCCCGCGATTGCTGTACTGGGCGTCCGAACACGATGGAATCGGGCCGCGAGAAATACACATGTTCGAAGACGCACTGCGCGTGCGGACCCTCGGGAGCAAAACGCTCGCGCGTGATTCCCTCGGGACCGATGCAGACCATCTCGCCCGGCTCCACATCGTTGACGTAATCCGCGCTGATGAGATCGAACGCGCAGGTTTCCGAAGCGAACACGTAGGCTTTGCCGTTCTCGGTCTGCAATTCGCCAAAAGCGAGCGGCCGGAAGCCGTGCGGATCGCGCGCCACAATCACACGGTCCCGTGCCAGAAACACCAGCGAAAATGCGCCTTCCAATTGCAGCAGAGCTTCCCGCAGCGCGCCGGCCAAAGTTCTTTCGCGCGACCGGGCCACCAGATGCAGAATCACTTCGGTGTCGCTGGATGCCTGAAAGATCGAACCCTCGCGCTCCAGCTCGCGCCGCAACTCGCCCGCGTTCGTAATGTTGCCGTTGTGCGCTACCGCAATCTGCCCCTTATTGCAGGCGACAGAAAAAGGTTGCGCATTCATCACCACCGTATCGCCGGCCGTGGAATAGCGCGTATGCCCGATGGCATGATCGCCGGGCAAACACGCGATCTGTTCGGGCGTGAAGATATCCGCGACGTGTCCCATGGATTTGAAGCATCGAATCTCACGATTGTCGCTGGTCGCGATGCCCGCGCTTTCCTGCCCGCGATGCTGCAGCGCGTAAAGCCCGAGATACGTCAGGTTGGATGCTTCCGGATGTCCGTAGATCGCGAACACACCACACTCCTCGTGCAGCTTATCGTCGTCGAAGGGGTGGGTGGTGGGTAGTAGGCGGTGGGAAAAGCGTTCGGTCATGATTGGTGCAGCATTTGTTCCAATGATGTTTCCCAAGGTTCACGAACCTCCGTTAGAGTGCAATCGACCAAACTTTTCGAATCGCAATCAATTCGTAACCGCTCTTTCATCGTAACACCGATGCGTGGCGCTTCCACCCGGTATTTTTGCGCAATCGCCAGAACATTTTCGGGCCGAGATGTTGAAACTAGGATGCGCGAGGGCCCTTCATGGAATAAAGCAATTTCAGCCCGCGTTCCGGCCGGGATTTCGATGCGCGCGCCCACGCCCGCCGGTCCGAAGCTTGCTTCCGCCAAGGCCACGGCTAATCCGCCATCGCTCAAATCGTGCGCGGATTCGGCCAGCCCCGCGCCGACGATCTCGCGGATCGCTTGCTGAACGCGCTTTTCGTAATCCATGTCGAGCGCCGGCGGCAATCCCCACATGGATTTCAGGATCACTTTCGCGTATTGCGTTCCGCCAAAATGCAGATCGTCGCGATGCGCCGAATCCGCCCAGCAGAATCACCGCGCGATCCGGATTCTGAAAATGACTGGGCGTGGGATGCGCGGTCTTCATCAATCCCACTACACCCATCACAGGAGTTGGGAAAATCGGCTCGCCCAGCGTCTCGTTATACAGGCTGACATTGCCGCCGGTGATCGGAGTTTCGAAAAACTCGCAGGCTTCCGTCATGCCTTCGATGGATTCCACGAGTTGCGCCATGATTTCGGGGCGCTCCGGATTTCCGAAGTTCAGATTGTTCGTTGCGGCAACAGGCAGCGCGCCGGCAGTGGAAAGATTGCGGCAGCACTCCGCGACAATCAGCTTCGTCCCCTCGCGCGGATCGAGCGCGCAGTAGCGGCCGTTGCCGTCGAGCGAGATCGCGAGCGAAGTTCCGGTTTCCTTGATGCGGACGATCGCGGCATCCGCTCCCGGGCCCGCCAGCGTATTGCTGCGCACCAGGTGATCGTACTGTTCCCAGATCCAGCGCTTGGAGCAGATGTCGGCGGAAGAAAGCAGTGCGGCCAAATCCTGCTGCACGGATTTCGATGCTGGAACAGGCTGCGGCGGATCCAGCGGCGCCGGCCGATATGGCTTGGTGTGCGGACGATTGTAGAGCGGCGCTTCGTCCGCCAGCGCCCGGTTCGAAATTTCTGCTACCACTTGACCGTGATCCTTCACGCGCAGCTTTCCATCGTTGGTGACGCTGCCGATGGTAACCGCATCCAGTCCCCACTTGCGGAATACCTGGAAGACTTCCTCTTCGCGGCCACGATCGGCCACAATCAGCATGCGCTCCTGCGATTCCGAAAGCATGATCTCGTAAGGCGTCATGCCGGTTTCGCGCTGCGGAACATACTGCAAGTCAATCTCGACGCCGGTTTCCGCGCGGCTGCCCATCTCGCACGTGGAGCACGTCAGCCCCGCCGCGCCCATATCCTGGATGCCCACGATGGCGCCGGTCCGCATGGCTTCGAGACACGCCTCGAGCAGAAGCTTTTCCATAAACGGATCGCCGACCTGAACATTCGGCCGCTTCTGTTTGGATTCTTCGGTGAACTCAGCCGACGCCATGGAAGCGCCGTGAATCCCATCACGGCCGGTTTTCGCGCCTACATAAATTACAGGATTGCCGATACCCGTGGCCTTGCCGTAGAAAACCTCGTCCGTCTTGAAGACACCGAGCGCGAATACGTTCACCAACGGATTTCCGTTGTAGCACTCTTCGAAAACGCACTCGCCGCCGACGGTTGGCACACCGAAACAGTTTCCGTAATGAGCAATACCGGAAACCACGCCTTCGAGAATCCGCCGATTTCGCGGATGATGCAACGGGCCGAAGCGAATCGCGTCCATCACCGCGATGGGCCGCGCGCCCATGGTGAAAATGTCGCGCAGAATCCCGCCCACACCGGTCGCCGCGCCCTGAAATGGCTCAATGAAACTGGGATGATTGTGTGATTCAATTTTGAAGGCGATCGCATATCCATCGCCGATATCGATGATGCCGGCGTTTTCCCCGGGCCCTTGCAGCACCAGCTTGCTGCGGGTCGGCAGTTTCTTCAAATGAATGCGCGAACTTTTGTAGGAGCAGTGCTCGCTCCACATCACGCTGAAGATGCCGAGTTCGGTGTAAGTCGGCTCGCGGCCGAGCAGCGAGACAATCTTCTCGTATTCCTGCCCCGTGAGCTGATGGGCTTCGATGACGGCTGGTGTCATTTGTTGTCTTGCCTTACCTGGCCGTCACCAATGCTGAAACCATGGATTCGAAGATTACCAGGCCGTCCGTACCGCCCATCAAGGGTTCGGTGACGTCTTCCGGATGCGGCATCAGTCCCATTACGTTGCGGCCCTCATTCAGGATTCCGGCGATATCGCGCATGGATCCGTTGGGATTTTCCAGATACCGCAGCACTACGCGATCTTCGGCTTCCAGTTGATCGAGCGTACGTTCATCCGCGATGTAGCAGCCCTCGCCGTGGGCAATCGGAAACACCACGCGCTGTCCCTGACTGGCTCTGCAGGTGAACGGGGAGTTGGTGGTTTCCACGCGCAACGGGACCTGTTTGCAAATGAACTTCAATCCGCGATTGCGAACTAATGCTCCGGGCAGCAGGCCTGCTTCGACCAGAATTTGAAACCCGTTGCAGATCCCAAGCACTAGCCCGCCATCGGCGGCGAACTTACGGACGCTCTGCATCACCGGCGAGAATTTGGCGATGGCGCCGCAGCGCAGATAGTCGCCGTAGGAGAATCCGCCGGGAAGAATCAAGGCGTCGGCACTGCCCAGATTGGTGGAATCGTGCCAGATGAACTCGGCGTCCTGTCCGAGGATCTTGGAGACGGCAAACCACGCATCATGCTCGCGATTGCTGCCAGGAAATACGACGACGCCAAACTTCATCGGGAAATTCAATTGTAACGCACCGGACGTGGCGCACGCATTTGTGCGCGCTTAGGAGCGTTGGCTACTTCGCGATTGAATATGTGACGCTCTGCTTGGCCGACGAGCCACCCTGCAGAGCGGTGATGCGCAGTTCGCAATTCCCTGGCTTCGTCGCGGTGTTAATCATCATCGGGATCGCGCCAGTGGCATCGGGCGCAGGCAGTTCCGATGTTTGCTTGGCCAGCACCTGGCCGCCCACTAAAAACTCAACCTGAATCTTCGGCTTTTCTGTCAGCGAACGATCCGGATAAACCACAAAGAACACATAAGGCTTCGCACTGGCAGTCAGGCTGGTAGCCAGTTCCGGGATCACGCGGCGGCCCTGAGTGGGATCCGGCTGAAACTGCAGCGGGTCGGATGGCTCCACTTTTCCTGCCACCGGTTCCACGTTTTGCACCAGCATCACGCTGCTCAATCCCACACCTTTTTGCTCGGGACTGTCGAAGGCCACCTTACTGGTGCTGGTCTTCTTCGCCTCCTGATCGAGCACAACCGTTTCGGCGGTGTAGTGACCGGGCGGCAGCGATAGCGGATGAGCAAACGTGATGTTAGTGGCTTGCGCCTTCGTTAGATTCTCGTCCGGAATTTCGTACGGCGAATCCTGACTGAACTTATCGATTACCTGGCCGCTCCCATCTTTGACCAAAGTAAACAGAGCCACGTGCATTCGATGCCGCTTGACGTCCGGTTCGGGCGTAGCGGCCAGGTTGGCGGCGGGAATCTCGAACACAATTTCATTCTGGGAATTCACCGCGTTGGGACGGAACTGATAGGCGCCGGCCTGGTAATCAAACGCGTGGGGCGGCTGCTTCGAGCTCAGCGCAGCCAAGCCAGCCACCTCCACCGCGGTCAGGTCGGCCGAGGAACTCAGAACCGGCAATGCGAAGTAACCCTTGCGGCTCTCCACGCTAAGATCGCCACGCGACGTTTTGACGCTGATGTTCCGCAAATGCCCGTCATAGAGATCCGACGCCGGCCGGTAGATGACTTCGTAATGCGTCCCCACATCCTCTACTAATCGCTGAAATGGCTTTCGCAGATCGTTGGTATTGCCGATCAGGAACCCGCCGGTGCTTTCGGACAAGGCGCGTAGCGTCGCCTGCGTATTGGTGGTTCGCACAGCATCGTTGACATAATCGTCCTGGCGCATCTGATCCATAGCTTGGGCGCCCGAGACGCGCCCACGAGTGCCCTGCGATGAGCTCACGGAAGCGGCATTCTTTAACGCGGATACTGAAGCCTGGCTCTGATCCACTTCGGCGCTGAGGCCATTCACGTCGATGGAGTAGACGGTTACATTCGCTTTGTTCGCTTTGTCCACCATGTTCTTGAAAAGATCCGCATCGCCTGTGGTGGCGAGCCCGGGGCTAAACAGCAACACGGATTTACGGCCGGGCAGCGTTCCCAACTGCCGGATCATCGCGAACACCTGTTCCATCTGCCGCATACCTTCGATGGCTCCAAATTCGCGCCGCTGGGAAGCCAGGTCCCCGCGTTGGATATTGGCGCTCTGACTGTTGGAAACGTCGGCGCCCACAATCGCCGAAGGATTCAATTGCCCACCCGAAATTTTCTGCGCCGAAGTTACGGAGCCTCCCTTCGATGGATCTCCGGTCTGAGTGGTTTCCACGTACTCGATCAGCGGCGCCGCGTTCAGAACCGTCGTCGCGACGGAGGCAAAGTCCACGCCACCCCCAGTGGTGGCTCTGTTCGCCGCTTCCATGATTTCGTTCCGGTTATTGGTGAACGGATGGAGGACGGTGAGAATGGAATCCAAGCTAAACACGGCCACATACGTGTCGGGATCGAGCTGGCCTTGCAGAAATTCCTGTACCGCGTCCACCGCGTATTTCTTGTGGTACGGGTCGATGTTGCAAAATACGATGCAGACCAAGTTGACGGCTTTCAAAGGATTCGGGGTCACAGCCTGCACGTTCACCGGAGCTGAGGTTTTGCGGGTCCTGGTCACCACTTCCCGGCCTTCCACCAATTTGAAGCTTTGGACCTGTTGGAGTACACCGTCCTCGTAGACTTCCAGGTCGCTCGGCTTCAGGTTCTTCACCACGCGCCCGCGCGAGTCGCGCACCATCACTTCCAACACCACTTCCTGGACGGTGTGACGAATGGTGACTCCCGGCTCCTGGGCATTTATGCGGGAAAGGAGCAAAAGTAACGAACCCAGGACCTTTTTCATAGCAAATCAATTTTATCATCTGTGGAAAAACCGAACCGCGACCGCGAGGGAGTCGGTGCCGGACTGCCCGAGAATCTAGCACGCTCCCTTGAAGACGTTGGTCGGTGATGGAAGAACAACGGCACCGACTCCCTCACGGTCGCGGCTCGGTAACGGTGTGCCTCATTCCGAGCCGCGAGCGTAAGCGACCGGTGATTTTGGTTTTTCTAGCGTCTTCATCACCTTTGGTGGACCGCAAGCCCATGATCACTCCGTCGAAGACGTTTGGCGCGCGCTCGCGGAGTTGGCAGGCGAAAGCGCCTGCCAGCGGCTTCTGAGCCAGCGATTGTTCGGTTTAGCGAATAACCTGAATCCGGGCGCCGACCTTCACGGTCTTCCAATGCCGATCCGCGGTAATCGCCCGCACATTATGCTGAAGGGCTGTCGCCAGGCACGCTCGATCGCCCAGCGACAGCCCCAGCGTTTTCGTGGAACTTCGCAATTCACCGATCCGGTAAGCAATCGTCTCATCACACGGAATCACTTCCACCCCGAGCGCTTGAATGGTCTGGCGAATTCTATCGGCGGGCGCGCCCCGCTCCGCCAGTTTGCTTGCAACTTCGGCGATATTGACCGCGCTCACCGCAGCTTCGTCCAGAAGCTTTTCCACTTCTCTCGCTCCGGACTCTTCTTCCAGGTAGGCGAGAATCGCGGAAGCGTCCAGGACGCAGCTAATCATCCGCCGATGCGCGCCTTTCCCGGATCAACTCATCCACCATCGATTCGCCCTTGGGGACCAGGCTTCGCACGTACTCACGAGCGCGGCGGCGAGCCTGAACGCGCGATGTGATGCGGACTTCACCATCCTCGAAACGCAGCACGATTTCGTCTCCCGGCCGAACGCCCAGAGCGCGGCGATAGCTGGCTGGGATCACGATCCTTCCGCCCTCCGCAACCGTAGTGGTAACCGCTATGCATTTTGCCATTCCATAACAAATATGGCATATTATTCCAGAAAAGTCACTTACCTGTCCGGATGGCTATTTTCGCGCTGCAATCCAATGCGTTACCTTTGGCGGGCCTTCCACCAGCAGAAAGGCCCACGCCTTTTGCCGAGTTTTATTCTAGGGGTTGCCGTTCCAGCAGGTGCTTCTGAACCTTGCCCAATGCGTTGCGCGGAAGCTTGTCCACCACCACAAAGGAACGAGGAATCTTGAAGGATGCCAGCTTCTCACGGCAGCGCGCTTCGATCTCTTCGAGATTCACCGGGCCCTTGGCGACGAGGTACGCAACCGGGACTTCGCCGCGCACCCGATCCGGCGCGGCCGCAACGGCAGCTTCCGCAACGCCATCCTGTTCTTCCAGAAATTCCTCGATCTCTCTTGGATAAATATTGAAACCGCCGGAAATAATCAGGTCGCTCTTGCGGCCGCACAGAGTGTAGTAACCATCCCGCGAGCGAGTTGCCAAGTCGCCGGTGCGAAAATAGCCGGCATGGAAAGCAGCGCGAGTGGCTTCGTCACGGCGCCAATAGCCGGCGAAAATGTTCTCGCCTTTCAGAAACAGCTCGCCGGTTTCTCCCTCTGCCGCAGCGTTGCCTTGCGCATCCAGCAGCCTCACAGAGACGCCGGGGAATGGCAACCCGATGCTGCCTGGGCGGCGCTCGCCGTCATACGGGTTGCCGATGTTCATCAGTGTTTCGCTCATGCCATATCGCTCCAGGATGATATGGCCGAACTTCGCGCGGAACTCCTCGAAGGTCTGGGGCGACAAAGCGGCGGAGCCGGAGACGAACAGCCGCATCGATGCACCGATTCGGCGGGCTTGTTCTTGCGGAATGTCCAGGAGACGGACATACATGGCCGGTACGCCGAAGAACAATGTAGGCGCGAAGTCCAGAAACTCAGCGGCGATTTTCTGATGATCGAAGCGCTCCAGCAGCCGCATCCGGCAGCCGCTGGCGAGCCAGCAATGCAATCCATTGCCGAGCCCGTGGACGTGGAAAAGCGGAAGCGCCAGCAGCAGCCGGTCCGTGTTAGTGATTTTCCAAGCGTCCAGAAGAGTTCGGGCATTTGCGGCGAAATTGTTGTGCGTCAGCACCGCGCCTTTGGAAGTGCCCGTGGTTCCTGACGTATAGATAATGCCCGCCGGCGTATCGCCAGTGAGCGCCGCTTCCGGACGCTGGTTCGGGAAACTGGCTGCCCCTTCGCTCAACTCGGCCACGGACATGCCGGAAGCCAGCCCGATCACCGCGGCAGGTTCGGCGTCGCTCAGGATATGCGCGATCTCGCGGTCGCGATACAAAATGTTGATCGGGACGAAAATCAAACCTAGCTTGGCCGACGCGAGATACAGATCGATCATCTCGACGCAGTTGGCCAGGTAAACGCACAACCGGTCTCCCGCTTTCAAACCGCGTGCTTGCAAAAACCGCGCCACCCGATTGCTGCGCGAATCCAGATCCCCGAAGGTGTAAGTGGCGCCTTGGAATTCCAGCGCGACAGTGTCGCGACGTCCGATCAGCGAGGGGTCGAAGAGTTCCAGGAGTGTCAAATTGTAATTGTATTTCGATTCCGCCGGTTAACGTTATATACTTTGAAGAAAGGAACATCCCCATGTATTTCCGTATCGCTCTACTTGTGTTCGCATCCGCTTTCTTGTCTTTCGCTCAGACGAAAGTCAGCTCCGTCGAAGGCATCACCGAATACCGCTTTGACAACGGCTTGCGACTGCTGGTATTTCCCGACGCGTCTAAGCCCAACATCACGGTGAATATCACCTATCTGGTCGGCTCGCGCCACGAAGGCACCGGCGAAGGCGGCATGGCCCACCTGCTGGAACACATGGTGTTCAAGGGCAGCACGAAGCATACGAATATTCCGCAGGAATTGACCGAGCATGGCACGCGCCCGAACGGCACCACCTCCTGGGATCGCACCAACTATTTCGAAACTTTTTCCGCCACCGATGAGAATCTCAAGTGGGCGCTGGATCTGGAATCCGACCGCATGATCAATTCCTTCATCAAGAAGGAAGATTTCGACAAGGAATTCTCGGTGGTGCGCAACGAATTCGAGATGGGCGAGAACAATCCGTTCAACGTAACGTTTCAGCACACCATGGCGGCCGCGTTTCTGGCGCACAGTTACGGACGGCCCGTCATCGGCAACAAATCTGACGTGGAACGCGTGCCCATCGACAAGCTGCAGACGTTCTATCACAAGTATTATCAGCCTGACAACGCGGTCCTGATGGTGGCCGGCAAAGTGGATGAGCCAAAAGTTGTAGCGCTGGTTAACGAATATTTCGGCAAGATCCCGCGCCCCTCGCGCACGTTGAGTCCCACTTATACGGTGGAACCCGTGCAGGATGGAGAGCGCTTGACGGTGGTGCGGCGAGTGGGCGATATCCAGGCGATCCTGGCCGCCTATCACATTCCGGATGGCGGAAACCCGGACGCAGCTTCCTTAGAAGTGTTGGGAAGCATCCTCGGTGAAGCGTCTTCCGGCCGCTTGTACAAGGCGCTGGTGGATAACAAAAAGGCCGCCCAGGTATTCGATTTCGAGCTGCAATTGGACGAACCGGGACTCCTGATGTTGGGCGCGATGTTGAACAAAACGGATTCGCTCGAAGCGGCGCGAACCGCCATGCTCGATACCATCGACGGCGTGGTGAAAGAACCGCCGAGCAAAGAGGAAGTGGATCGCGCCCGAAACCGCCTGATGAAAGACATGGACATGAATCTGCGGGACTCCGAGCGCATCGGCTTGTTCATCAGCGAATGGAACGCCAAGGGCGATTGGCGCCTGCTGTTCCTGAATCGCGACCGTCTGCGCTAAGGTAACGCCGGCGGATGTGCAGCGCGTCGCGGCGGCGTATCTGAAGAGCGCCAATCGCACCATGGGCGAGTTCATTCCCGATCCCAAGCCGGATCGCGCGGAGATTCCCGCCAAGACGGACGTCGCGGCCGTGGTGAAGGATTACAAAGGTTCGGCGACTGTGCAGGCGGGCGAGGCGTTCGATCCGTCGCCCAAGAATATTGATGCGCGCACCGAGCGCTACACGCTTCCCTCCGGCATGAAAGTGTCGCTGCTTTCCAAGAAAACTCGCGGCGCGAGCGTCCACGCATCCATTCGCCTGCGTTTCGGCGATGTGGATAGCCTGAAGGGTAAGGACACGATTGCGTCCATGGCGGGCGAGGTGCTGATTCGCGGGACCGAACACAAGAACCGGCAGCAGATCCAAGACGAAATCGACAAGTTGAAAGCAAAGTTGAACGTCAACGGAGACGCGCAGGGCGCGAACGTGTCCATCGAGACCACGCGCGAGAATCTCCCGGCGGTTCTTCGATTAGCCGGAGAAATTCTCAAAGAACCCGCGTTTCCCGAAACGGAGTTTGAGCAGATCCGCAAGGAACAGATCACATCCGACGAGTTCGGACGAGCCGAGCCGCAAGTGGTGGCGTTCAACAAACTGCACCGGACGCTGTATCCCTTCCCCAAGGGCGATGTGCGCGGCACGCTTTCGATCGACGAAGAAATCGAAGAACTGAAGGCGGCAAAATTGGAAGAAGCGCGCGAGTTCTACAAGAAGTTCTACGGAGCATCCAACGGAGCGTTGGCTGTAGTCGGCGAGTTTGATGCGGCGGAAGTCAAGAAAGCCGCGAGCGAGCTGTTCGGTTCCTGGAAGAGTCCGGCCAAATTTGAAAAGGTGAAGACCGGCTTCCAAAGCATCGCCCCGGTGAATGAATCCATCGAGACTCCGGACAAGGCGAACGCTGTTTTCGCGGCCGGCCAGCGCGTGAACCTGAGCGATCAGGCTGCCGATTATCCCGCCCTGCTGTTCGGCAACTACATGTTCGGCGGCGGATTTCTGAATTCCCGCCTGGCCTCGCGCATCCGCGTGAAGGACGGGCTGAGTTACGGAATCGGCTCCCGCTTTTCCGCCAAGTCCGACGACAAGGACGGCCAATTGCAGATATTCGCGATCGCCGCTCCGCAAAACGTCGCGAAGGTGGAAGCGGATTTCAAAGAAGAGCTGGACAAGGTCCTGAAAGACGGATTCACTCAGAAAGAGATGGATGCGGATCGCAGCGGATGGCTGCAATCCCGGCAAGTAAGCCGCGCCGAGGACGCATCCCTGGCGGAGACGCTGGTATCGCATGACTTGGACGATCGCAAAATGTCGTGGGACGAAGAGTTGGAGAAGCACGTGACGGCTCTCACTCCCGATGATGTAGCGGCGGCTTTCCGCCGCAATTTCGATCCGGCCCGCGTGACCATCATCAAAGCGGGCGACTTCAAAAAAGCGGCCGCGAAGTAGCGTACGCACTCGTGCGTGCCGCGTTCACACTCGTGTGAACGCCTTTAACGAGGTTCTTCTAAGCCAGCGTGTGTTCGCAGGAGTGCCTGCGCCACGGCGCCGATATATCGTGATACGATATTATTGATGAAGGATCTTTCCCTGGCCGAATATCGGGCGCTGGCCGAATTCCGGCACAGCATCCGCAGTTTTTTGCATTTCAGCGAAGAGCAGGTGCGCGCGCAAGGCCTGGAACCGCGGCAGCATCAGCTTCTGCTGGCCATCAAAGGGCTCCCGGATGGGATCGACGCTACGGTCGGCGAGCTGGCTGCGCGCATGTTCCTCAAGCATCACAGCACTGTGGAACTGGTGGATCGCTTGGAGCGCCAGGGGTATGTTGGGAGGAGTCACGGCGACCTGGACCATCGCCAGGTGCTGGTGCGTCTCACATCCGCCGGCGAAAGTATTCTGCGAAAGCTGTCTCTAGCGCATCACCAGGAGCTGGAAACCGCGGGTCCCGCGCTGGCCCGTGCGTTGCGGCGATTGATGAGGCCGGCAGCATGAAGCGCGCACGTCCGCACGGCCTGGGGGACTTCACCGCGGATTGGCGCGTGATCCCGATTTCGCTTCTCGCCATTGGAATCGGATTGGTAAGCACGTTGGTCGCTTGGGCGCTGTTACGCCTGATCGGGTTGTTCACGAATTTGTTCTATTTCCAGCGCTGGGACACCACTCTGGTTTCACCATCGGGCAATCATTTGGGCGCGTGGGCCATCCTGGTGCCGGTAACGGGATCGCTCATCATCGGACTGATGGCGCGCTATGGGTCTGAACGGATTCGCGGCCACGGAATCCCGGAGGCGATCGAATCCATTCTGATCCATGGTAGCCGCGTCCCGCCGCGTCTCGCGATTCTGAAGCCGATCTCTTCGGCCATTTCCATCGGAAGCGGCGGACCGTTCGGCGCCGAGGGTCCCATCATCATGACCGGCGGCGCGGTGGGATCCATGATCGCGCAGTTTTTCCATCTCACCAGCGTGGAACGAAAAACTCTGCTGGTGGCGGGCGCCGCGGCGGGAATGGCCGCGACATTTGCGGCGCCTATCGCAGCCGTGTTGCTATCCGTGGAACTGCTCTTGTTCGAGTGGAAGCCGCGCAGCCTGATTCCAGTTGCTCTTGCCAGCGCGACAGCGGGCGCCGCTCGAAGATACACTCTCGGATTGGGTCCGCTCTTTCCGGTTCCCGCGCATCCCGTATTCATTGGCCCGGAGGCATTGCTGGGCTGCGTGATTTGCGGACTCCTAGCAGGCGCACTCTCGGCATTGTTGACTGGGGCAGTTTATGCCGCCGAGGATGGATTTCAGAAATTACCGATTCATTGGATGTGGTGGCCTGCCATCGGCGGGCTCGTGGTGGGCGTCGGCGGACTGATTTTTCCGCAGGCCTTGGGCGTAGGCTACGACACCATCGGTGCACTGCTCGAAGGCCACGTCATCGCATCCACCATTCTCGGCATCCTGCTGGTGAAGTCGGTGATCTGGGCAGTGGCGCTGGGATCCGGAACCTCGGGTGGCGTATTGGCGCCTTTGCTGATGATCGGTGGGGCGTTGGGTGGCGTGGAGGCGATGTTTTTGCCTGCCGCAGGGACGGGATTTTGGCCGTTGGTCAGCATGGGAGCAATCCTCGGGGGCACCATGCGGTCCCCGCTGACCGGCATCGTATTCGCGCTCGAATTGACGCACGATATCAACGTTCTGTTGCCGTTACTGGTGGCGTCCATCATTGCGCACGGTTTTACGGTATTGGTCCTGAAGCGCTCCATCTTAACCGAAAAAGTGGCGCGCCGCGGCTACCATCTCAGCCGCGAATATACGGTAGATCCACTGGAAATCTTGTTTGCGCGCGACGCCATGCGTACCAACCTGGTGGCTTTGCCTTCTGACAGCACACTCCACCAGACACGCAGGACTGTTGCAATGCCGCACGGTGCGCGAGGCCAGCATCTCTATCCGGTAATTGATGGCTCTCGACGCTTGTGCGGCGTAATCACGCGGAAGAAGCTCTTCGAACTGCTGCGAGCGCCGGATTCCGGGCGGCGAACTCTGCTGGAAGCGGCATCGGACGCTACTGTCGCCTATCCCGATGAGCCGCTACGCGTGATTGTCAATCGCATGGCGGAATCCGGACTAACGCGATTCCCAGTGGTGGATCGCGGTGACGACCGCAAACTCCTGGGCATGATTTCCCTACAGGATCTGCTCTCGGCCAGGACTCGGAACCTGGAAGAGGAACGAACTCGCGAGCGAGTGCTGCGCATCCGTTTGCCTCTTCCCGCGTCTGAAACACGAACGTGAAACCTTTCTTTCCTATGAAAAAACCAAAGGCGCCGGCTCCCTGACGGTCGCCGGTGCCTTTGGCGATCGCTATGTCAGTTTCACATCGAACGCCAGTTCTTCGATCATCTTGTCCAGCGCCGCCTGGGCGCCATCTTTTTTCGCCTCCAGCTGCGCGCTCTCTTTGCGCAGCGCATCCAACCGATTCTCTTGCTCATTGAGCTGCTGCGTGTAGCGCTGCAACAGCGCCTTCTCCTCCGCGCTGCCTTTGAGCGCTTTCATATTTTCGCGCAGCCTCTGTTGATCGTCGAAGATTTTCTCCATCTGGCCGTCGCGGTCTTCCTTCTGGGAATCGAGGTCCGCGATCACGTCCTTCTGCGCCAGAATGCGCCGCAGCGCGGCTTCTATCGTCTTATCGATCGACTGTTCGCGTAGGAACAGGCTCACCTGAGCCTCGCTGATATTCGTGAGCTGGTGAGTGTTCGAGATGGGCCGGACTTCGTCCACCACGAGCGATGCAGTCTGCTTGGGCGCCACCTGCACCCGGAAGCGCATCCAGCCCGCGCTGGTTTCAGCCGGCTGAATCTCGCTGCGCAGCGTATATCCGGTTCGAACCGGATGCTCCACGATCACCGTCCGGGGCGAGTTGTCTTCGTTGCGGAACGTGTAGGTTTTGGTTTCCCGTACTTCGCTCATCTGTGTCATCACGCCGTGGCTTACCAGAACCTGGGAGACACGCTGCGCCTCGCTGGCCTGCTTCGCTCTCACGTTGAGAGCGAGATCGGTGGCGTACGAAATCAGCCGTTTCTCGGCGGGACGGATCGGATCGAAGATTCCTTCGCCGGCGAAAGTCTCGTCTTCCAGCACGCTGAAGCTTCCGCCATCCAAGGTGAGTCCGCTCGAATTGTTAAGCCAAAGCGCCCGCTGCGGACGAGGCAATCCCGCGAACTCATTCCAGACGGAAACCTTCTCTCCTGCAATCGGCGATTGCACAATCGGAACCAGCGCGGATCGGTTCTTTGGAATCGAGATGGCATCTTTCAGCTTGTACTCAAACAGGTCGCCCAGCTCTTGCGCCATCGCCGCCGATTCCGCGCTGGCTCGCGCTGCGGCAACACCTGACCCGCTGCCTCCGCCTATGCCACCACCGGCTCCCGGACCAAACCTCCTGGCCCCTGACCCGGCTCCGAGACCCGTACCCGATCCGAGCATTCTCCCGCTGCCTCCGCCCGGGCGCAAAACGCTCATCTGCGATGTGCTCGTCTGAAGCGGAAGACTCTCCGCCTCCACTGCTACAGTCTGAGCCATGGATCCAACTTGAAGAGTCGCGTCCTGCTGCGCGGTTCTCCCGGCCGCAATCATCACGTTATTGATCACCACGTGCTGGAACCCCTGCGCCTCAACTTGCACTTGCACGGGACCATCCGGCAGAGATTGAAATTCATAACGGCCGGCCGCATCCGTTCTGGTTTCACCGGCCCGCGCACCATTTGCGATAGCGTGCACGGTAGCGCCGGCAATGATGGCGCCGCTCGCATCGTGAATAATTCCTGTGAGGCGAGCCGAGCCAGGAACAAGCGTGGACTCAAAGGTCTGCGGAGAGTTCAGCACACTTTCCGGAAGTGGCACCACCGGACGCCTGGAGTAGTAAGGCTGCGATAGATTCTGGATGAAACTCTGCGGCGCGCCCGCCACCAGCGACAAGTGAATATTCTGCCAATCCTGCCCGGTGGTGTTGTCGACAATGGCCCAGCCCTGTAGCAAGTGATCCATGCCCTTGGCGTTGAGCACGATGCGATAAGTCGCCTTCCACACCGGCACTTCGCTAATGTAGCTGACGAACAGAGAACGTTCACCGGAACCTTGCGTGGAGACCACCATCCGGCGCACGTCAGCCTCGCGTTCGGCGGAAACCAGATCCAGCAGGCGGTCCACTTTTCCGGCGAGCCCGTGTTCCAACAGCCGCACGGAAAATGCGGGCGACACCTCGGTGGTCTTGATTTCGCCCGAATCGGTGATCAGCGAAATGTAGTCCACTTCCAGCGTGGTCCCTCCGGCAACGCGCGTCTTGTGCTCCACGCTGAGCAGCCGTCCGGCGATGACGTTGGCGCCATTGCGAGCTTCTAACCGCGTTCCGCGCAGAGCCCCCAGAAACTCCGCGAGCGTGGTCTTGTCGCTCGCCGGGAGCCGCAAATCGCCCAACTGGCGGTCGAGCGGAGCCGCGGTTCCATAAGCTACGCCTGCGATTCGTCCGCCGTTGAGATCCAGTACGGTGAGCGTCTTCAGCACGTCGTTCAACTGGCCGGATGTGAAAGGAATCGCGACATCCTGGTTGTCGTGAACTTGGCCCAGATGTTCGAAGTACCCCACGCCGTTCTTGTAAAGGACGACACGTTTCACGGGCAGCTTGTTGTTATCGTTGGTTTCCTGAGCGGGCGCCGGCGCGAGTATCAGAACGTTCGCGGACGCAAGCATCAGAAAATGACACACCACGGGCATAGCGTGAATTCGAGACATAACTCTCCTTCTAACTTGGTTCGTTTTCCCTGACGTGTGGCCTTCCGCTTTCAGTACGGCCGCACGAAGCAATTTTGTTGAGATCAGAATATGCCTTTCCAGCAAGCTGCGCAAGGGGGAAATTACGATGCCCTCACATTCCTCGGCTCCCTGAATTCTTGAATTCCCCGACTTCGATCTTCCGATACACTGAAACAACGAGCCTGCAAAGGCGTCCTCCTGATGGTGAAGCGACTACGGCCGGATTCCTTAATGTTGGGAGTCGCGGCCATCATTCTGGCAGCCATGGTGGGGATGTTTCTTCGCGACTGGGCCGAATATCGCCGCGCAAGCGCCGATGCGGACCGCACCCGCGAAATTCTAAACTCCGTCCAACGCCTTTTCTCCACCGTGCAGGATGCTGAAACGGGTCAACGCGGATTCCTTCTCACCGGCGAAGAAAGATATCTGACGCCGTACTACCTGGCCATCCAGCTTGCTTCCGCCGAGCTGGCGAAAGTAAAAAGGCTGCTTACCCGGCCGTCGGATCAGCCCGAAGACGCGCCGCGCCTGAGCGCCCTGATGGACCAAAAGTTCTTTGAGCTTCGCCGAACCATCGAGCTCCGCCGGTCACAAGGTCTGCAAGCCGCGCTCGACGTTGTTTTAACCGACCGCGGGAAGATCCTGATGGATCAAATCCGCTCGCTCTGCCAGGGGATTGAAAACCGCGAGTACTCCGCGCTGATGGAAGGATCTCGCGCGGAGGAAGACTTTGCCCGCGCAACAGAACTGGTGATGATTGCGGGTTCCATGATCCTGTTTTGTTTTCTCATTGCCGCCAGTGTCGCCACGAACCGCGCGGTCGAAGCGCGCGAGCAGTCCCTGGCGGATACCCGGGAAGCGCGCGATCTGCTGCAAATTACTCTCACCAGCATCGGCGATGCCGTAATCGCCACCGATGCACAAAGCCGCATTGTGTTTACCAACCCCACCGCCCGCGCATTGCTGCGCGGCGCCGAGTCAGACTTCGCAGGCCAGCCTCTGGCGGATGTGTTCCGGATCGTAAACGAACATACGCGCGCCACCGTGGAAAGTCCAGTGGACAAGGTAATTCGAGAAGGCAAAGTGGTAGGGCTTGCCAATCACACCATTCTGATCGCGCGGGATGGAACCGAAATCCCGATTGACGACAGCGGCGCTCCCGTTCGCGGCGCGGATGGAAAAATTCGCGGCACCGTGCTGGTGTTCCGGGACATCACGGAGCGCAAACTAGCCGAGCGGACCACCAGCCTGTTCACCGGATTGGTGGAATCTTCCGATGACGCGATTATTACCAAAGACCTGAACGGCGTGGTTACCAGTTGGAACAAAGGCGCGCAACGCATCTTTGGCTATTCGGCTGACGAGATGGTGGGAAGGCCACTGTCGATTCTTGCCCCACCGGATCGCACGGAAGAAATGCCGAAAATCCTGGAACGCATCAAACGCGGTGAAAGGGTGGATCATTTTGAGAGCGTCCGGCGCGGCAAAGACGGCCGCCTGGTGAACGTCTCACTCACGGTGTCGCCCATCCTGGATGCTTCGGGCAAAATTGCAGGGGCTTCCAAGATCGCGCGGGACATCACCGAGCGAACGCTCGCCGAGCGCGCCATTGCCCAGCACGCCGACCGGTTGGCACGTTCCAACGCCAATTTGCAGCAGTTCACCTACGCGGCGTCGCACGATTTGCAGGAGCCTCTCCGGACCGTAGTCACGTTCACCCAGCTGCTCGCAGAGCGCTACGGGAATAAGCTGGACGGGGAAGCCAACGAATTCATGAACTACGTGATCACCGCCGCAACCCGGATGCAGCTCTTGATCGCGGATCTGCTGACCTACTCCCGTTCCGTGCACCAAGAAGACGTGCCGCTAAAAGAGGTGGCACTGAATCGCGCGGTGGAACTTGCCGCGCACAATCTCCAACTCGCGATGCAAGAAAGCGGAGCTGTGCTCGAAACGGGATCGCTGCCTACCGTGCTCGCCGATCACGTGCAAATGACCCAGCTCTTTCAGAATCTCATCGGTAACGCCATCAAGTACCGCGCCAGCGATCCTCCGCTGATTCGAATCGCCGCCGATCAACAGGGAGAGGAATGGGTGATGAGCGTGTGCGATAATGGCATCGGGATTCCGGCTGGAATACAAAGAATACGTCTTTGGCGTATTCAAGCGCTTGCACGGAGGCGATCAAACCGGAACCGGCGTCGGGCTGGCTATCTGCAAGAGCATTGTGGAGAGGCACGGCGGCCGTATCTGGGTGGAATCGGAGCTGGGTCGGGGATCTACTTTTAAGTTTTCCATTCCCATCGGGGGGCCTCCGGCGTAACGCAGGGATAGGATGGCTCGAGTTTTAATTGTTGAAGATCATGCTCCGGACGTTTACCTTGTCAAGGAAGCGTTACGGGCGAGCGGCGTTCCCTTTGAGCTCACTCAGATTAACGATGGAAACGCGGCGCGTGTCTATCTGATCGGCGCCACTGCCGGCGGAGTTCCCGATCTCATCTTTCTGGATATCAATCTCCCCAAAGCGGACGGCCTGGAAATTCTGCGGATGATTCGTACCTGGCCGCATCTCGCTCAAGTGCCGGTAGCGATTCTCACGTCGTCCAGCTCCCCCGAGGACAAAGAAAAAGCCTACCGCCTCGGCGCGAATTTGTACATCACCAAACCAATTGGACTCTCTGAATTTCTGTCGACGGTCGGTGGCGCTGCCAAGCAGCTTCTAGCGGCTCGTCCTCTTAACCCGGTCTTACCGAACCGCGACCGCGAGGGAGCGTAACGTCTGCTGCTGTCGTGGTAGCGCTCCCTTGCGGTCGCGGTTCTGTCACCCGCATCGCGCGAAATATTTCAGCATGCGTAGCCAGGATCCGCGCTTCCGCTTCAAGATCCGGCGTCAGGTCCCAGTTCCCCTTCTCATGCGTCCCTCCTAGCAAGATTCCGTCGCGCCGCGGGAACATATAGAGACCGTCCGGAGGCAGCGTCGCATACTCCACTTCCGGCTGCGGCAGCAGAAACGTGAGCTGTCCCTTGATCGGAGTCAGTTCGGAATCGTTAAACAGCGCCTTGGCTCCCAGGCCGGTGCAGTTCACGATCACCGGTTGCGGAAGATCCAGCACCTCGCGCATATCGTGCATCTCGCGGATCAGCACCGTTCCTCCGGCGATCCGAAATTCGCGCAGCATCGATTCCAGATACACGGCCGGTTGAATGAACATCGTGTCGAAGCGCCGTACATACGGAAAGTCAAAGGGATGCTCGTCCTTCGTCAGATCGCGCAGTTCGGGCATCAGATCGGCGATCGGGCTTTGTTTGCTGGACAATCCGGTTTCCGGCAGCGGTTGGCGATCCATCATGTAATTGGGCATCCAGCGGATGCCGTAATACTCGCCCACCATCAATTGGTAGCGGCGATAGGAGAAACGCGCCGCTTCCACGAATTGCGCGCGAAACGCGGGAGTGATGGAATCGTGCTCGTACACCGTGACTGGAAAAACCTGCGCACCCGCGATGTTGGACGTGGTTCCGGGCGGCAGATCCTTCGCGTAGATAGTCACTTCCACGCCGTGCTCCTGCAGCAGGCGCGCAGTGGCCAATCCTACAGCTCCCGCGCCCAGCACCGCCATGCGGCGGGCGTTGCTCGCAAGCGCTAGCTCTACGGCCAGATGCGCGCTGCCCCAGGACAAAGTAACGCCGCCGCCGCCGTGTCCGTAATTGTGGACGATGGTTTTTCCTTCCATGGCTTCCGTCCGCACCACAAAACCAGACGGCCGATAAGGTCGAAGACCCGTAATGGTCCGGATGATGCGCTCCTTCGCAACATTTACCGGAAACAATCGCTTTCCCGCGGCCAGCGCCGCTGGCGTTTGAATCCTGGTGCGCCTCGCCGAACATGCCGTGGTGAGCGTGAGCGCGCTTAAGAAGTGGCGGCGATTCATGAATTCGGAAGAACCAGTTTAGCCGTTCGTTATCCTGTGTGTATGAAAATCGGATTCATCGGATTGGGACGAATGGGCGCCGGCATGGCGCGCAACCTGCTGCAAGCCGGTCACGCAGTGGCGGTTTACAACCGCAGCCGCGATAAGGCGGAGGCTCTGGCGAAAGATGGCGCGCGCGTGGCCGATTCGCCGTCCGATGCCTGTCTCGGCGCCGAGGCAGTTCTTACCATGCTGGCTGACGATCCCGCCGTGGAACATGTGGTGTTCGGCGAGAAGGGCATCGCGTCCGCGCTTTCGAAAAACGCAATTCACATCTCGTGCAGCACCATCAGCACGGCTCTGGCCCGCAAGCTCGCGTCCGAACACGCCGCCCGCCAACAAGGTTACCTGAGCGTTCCGGTCTTCGGACGACCGGAAGCTGCCGAAGCCAAGAAATTGCTCGTCGTTGCCGCCGGCAATCCGGAGTGGATCGAGCGCTGCAATCCATTGTTCGAAGCCATCGGACGCCAAACCTTCATCGTGGGCGCCGAACCCTGGCAAGCCAACGCCGCAAAGCTGTGCGGAAATTTCATGATCGCCAGCATGCTGGAAGCCTTTGCGGAGGCGTTCGCCACACTCCGAAAAGCCGGCGTCGAATCGCACTCCTTCCTCGAAATCATGAGCGCGCTGTTTGCCTCGCCCGTGTATTCCGGCTACGGGCGCTTGATTGCGGACGGCAAATTCGAACCGGTTGGGTTTGCACTACGCCTGGGTTTGAAGGACGTTCGCCTGGTGCTGCAAACGGCCGAGGAGTGCTCCGCGCCCATGCCGCTTGCAAGCTTAATCCACGATCAATTCGTCAATGCCATGGCGCATGGGCAAGCTGAGCAGGATTGGTCGAGCGTCGCAAACGTAGCCGCGCGCAGCGCCGGCCTGTAACCGCTCACTTCGTGCGCCACACTCCAAAAGACATTCCCTGCGGATCGTGCAGCACCGCCAGTTCGTCCCCCTCAGGCAACAGCGTGGGCGGAATGATCACCGTGGCGCCCAGTTCCTCGGCGCTCCGCACCGACGATTTGACATCATCAACGGCGACGAAGAGCTGGACAAAATTAGGGCGACTGCGGTGGCGCCGGCCAGATTCCACCCTGGATACCGTCCGCCGATCCAGTTGCGATCCGGCGATATCCCAGCGGGTTGTCGGCGTCCACGCTCCACCCGAATAACGTAGAGTAAAACCGCGCAGTTTCATCCGGCGTCTTCGACAGGATTTGGAACTGCATCACTGGATTTGCCATTGAGGCGACTCCTTTCGAACTCGCGCCAGCGCTACTTTTCTAAACTCGCCCGCCGTGAAACGCCGGAGGCCCGAAGCGTCCTTCCATTCCCCATCGCCATTGATCTCAAGCAAGCCAAGCCGCAGCAGCCGGCTCAACGCCAGATTCACTTCGTCCACGCTGGCTCCGATCTTTTTCGCGATCCAGCGGCAATCCGGGAGAAACTCCGCGCCGCGGCACAAGCGCAGAATCCGCCAATGCGCCGGTTCCGACGTAACGGCCAGGGCCTCGGCGGCCCAGTGGCGCAACTGGTGTTGCCGTTGCGCTGTTTGGGCATCGGGGGCGTGTTCGGCGGCGATGTAAGCGGTTGTCTCTTCCACCCCGATCTTCAATTTCTTGGCCCACCGGCGAATATGCATCGCGGGAACTCGCCGCGTCCCTCGCAGAATTTGCGCCAGCGTGGAGTGGTCTGTCCCGAGCAAGAGCGCCAGGGCCCGCACCGAGTAGCGCGGGTTCTGACTGCGGCGCTCTTCGAACTCGCGGGTCAATCGCTCGCGAAACAGCATCGGAACAATGGTACGGGAACTGGCGTAACAGTGGCAATGGATTCGGCGGAGTATGTGGGGCAAACGCTTGCCCCGCTGCAACGTTGCAGCCAGCAGCAACCGGTCGCTTACGCTCGCGGCTCGGTAACGGGAACCCTCTTTCCGAGCCGCGAGCGTAAGCGACCGGTGATTTTGATCGTGCGGTTGCGCCTCCCCGCCTGAAACTGCTAGACTTAAGCTTCCACCCAAGGAGCAAAATCACCATGGCGAAAGTATGTGAAGTATGCGGGCGCGGCCCACGGTTTGGCAATAAAGTCAGCCATGCTCACAATGTCACCAAGCGCCGCTGGAATCTGAATTTGCAGACCGTGCACGCCATCGTGAAGGGCGCCGGCAAGCGCATTCGCGTGTGCACCTCCTGCATCCGCAGCGGCAAAGTTCAGAAAGCTGCCTAGCAAAACCAGACTGACAAGCGCGTGAAATTCGTTACCTTTCAGAGGGCTGGGCATAATCCCGAAGCAGGCGCTGTTGTGGGCGACCGAGTGGTCGGTCTTGCCGGAGCCGGATGTCCCAGCATATTCGATGTTCTCAGCACCGGCGCCGTGGCTCGGCCGGGAATCGAGAATTGGATCGCCTCCAACGCCGGCGTTCCGCTCAACACAGTGACGCTGTTGGCGCCCATCCCGCGTCCGCCCAAGCTGATTTGCGTGGGTCTCAATTACCGCGATCACGCCCTGGAAACCAAGATGGAGATCCCCAAAGTCCCAACCATCTTTTCGAAGTTCCCCAGCTCCGTAATCGCTCCTGGCGAGTCCATTGTTTTGCCGAAGAGTTCCACCCAGCCGGACTACGAGGCCGAATTCGCTTTCGTGATCGGCAAAGGTGGACGCCACATCTCCGCCGAAAGCTGGCAGCAGCATGTGTTCGGCTACACCATCATCAACGATGTCAGCGCCCGCGATTTCCAGATGGCCACCACGCAATGGCTGATGGGCAAGACCTTCGATACGTTCGCCCCCATGGGCCCGTACCTCGTGAGCGCCGACGAAATCCCGGATCCGCACGCGCTCGATATCAGCCTGACCATCAACGGAGAAGTTCTGCAGCGCTCCAACACGCGTGAGCTGATCTTCAAAATCCCTGAATTGATTGCGTTTCTATCCAGCGTCTTTACGCTCGAGACCGGCGACGTGGTTTCCACCGGCACACCGGCAGGAGTGGGAGTCGCGCGCAAGCCGCAGCGTTTCCTGCGCCCCGGCGACGATGTTGTGGTGAGTGTACAAGGTCTCGGCGAATTGCGGAATCCTGTCGTCGCTGAAAGCTGAGCCGAACCGCGACCGCAAGGGAGCACTACCACGACAGCAGCAGACGTTACGCTCCCTTGCAGTCGCGGTTCGGTTTAGCGAAACCGCTCGTCGATTTCCACCTGATATCCGCTGGCCAGCCGGTTGGTCTCGTTCGCCATGCCAACCACCGCCATCAATTCCGCGAACATTGCATCCGTCATCCCAGCCTTGCGCGCGGCCGCGGTGTGCGATGCGATGCAATAGCCGCACTGATTGCTGACGCTCACCGCCACATACAGCAGCTCCTTGGTTAACGCATCGAGCGTACCCGGCGCCATGATTTCCTTGATGCTTTTCCACGTTCGCCGCAGCGTTGCCGGATCGTTTGCCAGCGCCTTCCAGAAGTTGTTGATCCAATCCGTTTTGCGCGTGGCCATGATATCGTCGTAGACTTCCCGCACCTCCGGACTCGCGTTTTCGTACTCGATCAATCCCAAAGTTGCCACTCGATTTCCTCCGCCGCTAACTCATCCTACCCGTTCGGGCATAATAGAAGTAACCCCTTACATGATTCTAGAAGCTATTCCAGAAGGTCTTACTTTCGACGACGTACTCTTACAGCCGGCGCGCAGCGGCGTGCTGCCGGCCAACACCGACACTCGAACGTGCCTCACCCGGCGCATCGGACTGAACATCCCCATCGTCAGCTCCGCCATGGACACCGTAACCGAATCGCACCTCGCGATTGCGCTCGCGCAGCAGGGCGGCATCGGCATCATCCATCGCAACATGTCGATGGAACGCCAGGCCGAAGAGGTGGATAAAGTAAAGCGCAGTGAAAGCGGCATGATTGTCGACCCTGTCACCATCGCTCCCGACAAGAAAATCTCCGATGCCCTGGAGCTGATGAAGCGCTACCGCATCTCCGGCGTACCGGTGACGCAGGGCGGAAAGCTGGTCGGGATTCTTACCAATCGCGACCTGCGCTTCGAGACCCGTTACGACTTGCCCATCTCGCAGGTGATGACCAAGGAGAATCTCATCACCGTTCCCGTGGGCACCACGCTCGAGGAAGCCGAAAAGATCTTGCACCGGCATCGCGTCGAAAAGCTGCTGGTGGTGGACGATCATTACACGCTCAAGGGCCTCATCACGGTCAAGGACATTCAGAAAAAATTGAAGTATCCGAGCGCCGCCAAGGATCAACAGGGACGCCTGCGCGTAGGCGCGGCCGTGGGATCCACGGGCGACTACCTGGAGCGCGCCCAGGAACTGGTCTCGAGAAAAGTGGACGTCATCGTAGTGGATTCCGCTCACGCCCATCAGCGAGCGCGTGATGGAAGCGGTCCGGACGATCAAGCAGAAATTGCCCGACGTGGATCTGATCGCCGGCAACGTGGCAACTTTCGAAGGCGCGCGCGATTTAATTTCGACTCGGTGTGGATGGCGTTAAGGTTGGGATCGGGCCCGGATCCATTTGCACCACGCGCGTGGTAAGCGGCGCCGGCGTCCCGCAAATCACCGCCATCGCGGAATGTTCCCGCGCCACGCGAGGCTCCGGCGTGCCTCTGATCTCCGACGGCGGCATCAAATTCTCGGGCGACATCAGCAAAGCCATCGCGGCCGGCGCCGATTCCGTAATGCTCGGCGGCCTGCTGGCTGGGACTGAAGAAAGTCCCGGCGAAACAATTCTCTACCAGGGCCGCACATTCAAAAGCTATCGCGGCATGGGCTCCATGGGCGCGATGTCGCAAGGTGCATCCGATCGCTATTCGCAGGAAGACAGCGGGAAGCTGGTGCCCGAGGGCATCGAAGGGCGCGTGCCATACAAAGGGCCGCTAGCGGATCTTGTGTATCAACTGGTTGGCGGGCTCCGTTCCGGAATGGGCTATTGCGGATCGAAGACCATTCAGGAATTGCAGGATCGGGCGAGTTTTCTGCGCGTGACCTCGGCAGGCTTGCGCGAAAGCCACGTTCACGATGTAATCATTACCAAGGAAGCCCCGAACTACAGGTTGGAATAAGGATGTGGGGTGGACCCCCTGGTCCGCGCGGGTCCCCCTGGACTCGCTCTTGGAAGCTTCAAGCCGACGGGGCGTCGGCTGCGGACCAGGGGTCCGCCCTACTGTCCTGCGAAACTTAAGCGTTAGAAACAGGCGCGCCGAAGTCCACGAAATCGACACTCTGAACCTCAGCGTTGACCGTGTTCTGATTGGATTGCAGTTGAGCCACCAGGGCATCAGCAGCCTCGAGCCTCGCTGTATTGGCGTTGTGGGTCAGCGCCGCTCGGGCCTGCAAGGTGGTAATCTGACTCGCGATGTTAGTATCCTCGGTATCGATACCATCTTCCTGATTCTGGATCGATCCACTGATGGGATCGCTAAGCGAGGTGAAATTGCTCGCGAATGCAGCGAATCCGGCATTGGAAGAACCGAAGAATTTGAATGCGTCGGATAGCTGTGTGCTCGAGAAGCCGGAAACCACACTCGAGTCGAGCGACATCTGCCCTGAGTTATCGAACGTGATACCCAAGTCGGAGAGGCTGCGGACCGTGCTGCTGGAACCGAAGTATCCGGAAAGCTGGCCCAAATCAGTACTGATATCGCGGATGACCGAGTTTCCACCCAGGGCCCCGGCGCCGGTCCCAGTTTCCTGAGTCACCTGATCGGCCAGAGAATTGTATGAACTAACGAATGTCTGGAGAGCATTCGTGAGCTGACTGGGATCCGTAGCAAGCGAAAGATTCACTGTCCCAGGATTGTTTTGTAGCAGGTTGAACGTCACTCCCGGAATCACGTTGCTGAAAACATTCGTCGCCTGATTCGTCACCTGGATAGAACCATTCAACGTGAAGGACGCATTGCCGCCCTGCTGCGCAGCCTTCGAGATAATGCTAGCCGGAGATCCGGGCGTATCATTCAGCGTGATGTTGGTTGGTCCGCCAGCCGCTGCCAACTGGAGATAATTCTGGCCGCCGCTCGTGGTAATGGAAGCCGTGACGCCCGCGCCTGCCCCATTAATCGCATTCATTAATCCTGTAAGGTTGTTGTTCGCGCTGATATCCAGCGGGATCACCGCCCCGCCGCCCACCGTAAGATTCACGGTGCCGCTACTTGAAACGGCCGTCGTGCCGGTATCCGGATAGCCGGACAAGCTTTTTTCCGTGCCCGAGCCCGTGCTGGTGATCAGGTTCGCGGTGGCGGGCGCGGTGGTTAAGGTGAGCGTGGTTGCCCCAACATTATTCGCCGTGATGGATAGATAGCTGCCGCTTCCGGAGTTCAGAACGGAAGCGTTCACCGGAGCTCCCGAAGCGTTGATCGCGTTTTGCAACCCGGTCAAATTATTGTTTCCGGTGATATCCAGATTGTACGAAGTGGCGCCCACGGTGAGGGTGAATTTATTCTGGCCAGGCACTCCGATGGGCGACGTGGTGGCGTTGGCGTAGCTTGCCAGGGATAATTCCGACTGCCGCCGTTCCTATCGTGATGTTCGAAATGGTGTAATTGGCCGGCGAGGTCGCGCCGGTATTTACCATGGACACCGAGGTTGTATCGGAACTGGTGGCCGTCAAACCCTGCCCGGATGCAAGTTGTCCCAGCGCCGCTACCGAACTCGCCAGTGTGGACACTACCGGGTTTAGCGCGATCAGCGCCTGCTTAACGCCCAAGTTATCGGCCTGAGTGTTCTGCAGCGCTGTGATCGGCAATTGCGCAATCGCATCCTCGCGCTGCAAGATCGCTTGAAAATCGCTCGAATACGTGCTGATGCCCGTGAACGAGAGCGCTGCCGTTGTCGCGGCGGCGGAACTTGCCGGAGTGGCTGCTACGGTTCCCATACTGCTACTACTTATCGGCGTTGCGAGCAGTGTTTGCTTGACCTGTTTTTCTACTTAGCCGCTGTACTTCTTCCGCCACCTCTCGCACTTGCCCGCTATGCATCTGCGGATAAAGAGGCAAACTCAAAACCGAGTTCGCGCAAGCTTCCGCGATCGGAAAACTACCCGCCTTGTACCTCTGCGTCGGCATAAGCAGGCATAAGATGAATCGGCGTGGGATAGTGGACCGCCGTCTTGATTCCCGCGCGCATCCAGCTCTCGCTGCAACTCATCCCGCCCGCTCGCCTGGATCGTGTACAAACAATACACGTGCCGCACATCGGCGAACGCCGCCGGACGCGTCACGCCCGAATCCTCCAGCAAGCGGTCGTATTCCAGCGGCCAGCTTCCGGCGAGTTTCGATCCATTGCTCCAGCCGCTTCAGTTTCACGCGCAGGATGGCCGCTTGAATCCCGGATAGCCGGTAGTTGTAGCCCTTCAGCACCGGATAATACCGCCGCTCTTCGCCCCAGTTCCGCAGGCTGCGAATGGTCCGCGCATATTCCGGATTGTTGGTCGTAACCAGCCCGCCTTCGCCCGCCGCGCCCAGGTTCTTGGTCGGATAAAAACTGAAGCAACCCATGTCGCCGATGCTGCCCACTCGCCTGCCCTGATATTCCGCGCCATGCGCCTGCGCCGCGTCTTCAATCACGACCAGCTTGTGCCGCCGGGCGATCTCCAGAATCGGATCCATGTCGGCCGGCTGCCCGTAGAGATGCACCGGCAGAATGGCGCGCGTGCGTTCGGTGATCGCGGCCTCGATCTGGCGGACGTCGATATTAACGTCCCGGGATCGATATCCACGTAAACCGGCGTCGCGCCGGCATACCCGATGGTGGCCACCGTCGCGAAAAAAGTGAACGGAACCGTGATCACTTCATCGCCCGGCCCGATGCCCGGCCGCGAGCAAAGCCAGATGCAAGGCGCTGGTGCCGGAGTTCACGCCCATGGCATGTCGAACGCCGCAATAGGCCGCGAACTCTTCTTCAAACGCCTCCGTTTCAGTGCCCAGAATGAACTGGCTGCTTTCGAACACGCGCGCGATGGCGGCGTCGATTTCCGGTTTGAGCTCGTAGATATTCGCGCGGCTGTCAGATCGAATGAGTGGGAATCATGCCAGCAGTTCTTCGAACTTGCGCGAAACTATTTCCCAAGAATAGCGCGACGCCACCATGCTGAACGCCACATCGGCCATGCGCGCGCGCGCCGCCGCGTCATCGAGCAGCTGCGAGACAACGCTCCGCGAATTCCGCGGCAGAATCCGCGATATGGATGTCCTCGCCGTTCCGGATATCCAGCCCCTCCGCGCCAATGCTGGTGGAAACCACCGGAATCTTCGCCGCCATCGCTTCGTAAATCTTCAGCCGCGTCCCGCCTCCGATTCTCAGCGGAACAATCGAGACCGCGGATTCCCACAGATAACGGCCGAATGTCATCCACGGTGCCGGTCACGCGGATGCGCGAGTCCTTCTCGGCCAGCCGCTGGACATCCGGCGTCGGCCGCCGCCCCGCGATCACCAGCGAACAATCCGGCCTGCGCTTGCGGATCAGCGGCAGGACTTCCTCGCACGAACCATTGAATGCCGTCGATGTTCGGCATCCAATCCATGGACCCGACGAAAACCAGATCGGACTTCGGAGCCGGCCGCGACGCCGGCGTAAAGTAATCCAGATCCACGCCCGTGGGCACGGCGGCGATGCGCGACACGCCATAAAGCGAGCGCATGGTGCGCGCATCCTGCTCCGAAACCGCGATAATGCTCTTCACGGCGCGGCAGACTTGCCCTTCATAGCGCAGCATGCGGTCGTACTGGCGCTGGAAATAGAACTGGTGCGCCGCGCTGGTCGCCGTGTCCAGTTGCCGTTTCCAGATGAGCGCTTCCACATTGTGCTGGAACAGCACCGCCGCGCCGAGATCCGGCATGTTCGGAGCGGCAAACAGAAAATCGCACACGATGCTGTCGAACTTCTCAGACGCGAATCAAAGTTTCAATCTGGCGCCGCATCCCGTCGGACCGGTAGCGGCTCACCGCCAGCGGCAGCTCGGAGAACAGATTGCCCGCCGAACTGCATTCCAAATTGCAGCGATCCTCGCGCGGGCGCCGAATGCGGAACCGGATACGCCTTCGTGCAATATTCGCCGAACTGCGCTCCACACCTCCCGCTTGTTCCGCCAGATCGAGCGCGACATAGTGGATCTCATGCCGGCGGTGCAGCCGCTTCAGCGTTTCCAGCGTCCGGATGTGCCCGCCCTTCGTGGTCGGATGCAGAAAGTCCGACTTCACCCACAGAATCTTCATACCGGCGTGACGGTCACAGGCTCCCCGCTGGCACACGCGATCTCTGCGGCCCGGTCAGGAACAGATCGCCCCACAGCTGCAGATTCAGCAGACGCCAGATGCGATCGGTGGCGTCTTCAAATCCCGCGCGATGCCGGTCGATCAGCGCGCTCACTTCGTCGCATATCCAGCAACGGACGCCAGCAACCCGTCGCGGCGATCGGAGGCTGCATAAAGCGGCTCGGCGCGCGGATCCAGCAACCAATTGCCGAGCGGCGTCGGGAATCCCATCTTCTTGCGATAAACGATATCGCGCGGCAGCAAGTCCTCCACGGCCTTCTTGAGAATGTACTTCTGCGTGCCTCCGCGGATCTTGAGCCGGTCCGGAATGCGCGTGGAGAATTCCACGAAAGTGTGATCCAGAAACGGCACGCGGCTCTCAATGGAGCAGGCCATGCTCATCTGATCCTGCTTCATCAGCAGCTCCACCAGGTAGGTCTTCTGATCGGCATAGAGCATGCGTCCCAGCGGTGGACCCGCCGCGCCGCGCATTCCAGTAGTGCAGATAATGTCCATACATCGCGTCGGGCGATGCAGCCAGCAGCCGGTTCTGTTCTTCGCTGGAAAACGCGCAATAGAAATTGTCCAGGAACAGCGATTCCAAATTTCCGTCGCGCGCCACGAACGTGTGGCCCAGCTTGCGGCGCAGCCCCGCGCTCAAAAGCGACGACGTGGCCGCTTGCGCACGAATCCAGCGCCGCAATGGCGCCGGAAGAAATCGATAAGCCGCGACCATAGCGCTGGTTCAGCAGGTTCCAGCGATAGCGCTCGTAGCCGCCGAACAACTCGTCGCTGCCCTCGCCGGTCAGCACCACTTTCACATGCTCGCGCCGCCAGCTTCGAAACAAAATACAGCGATACGCTGGAGGGCCAGGCGATCGGCTCGTCTTCGTGCCAGATGAAGCTGCGGCAGCGCGGAAAAGAAATCGTCCATCGAGACCACCGTCTCGTGATGCTCGGTTCCGATCGCCTGCGCCACCTGCGCGGCGTAGCTCAGTTCGCTGAACTCCTGCTCTGCATAGCCAACCGCGAAGGTCTTGACTGGCTTCGCTGGTAGACCGCTTGATGATCGCCGCAATGGCGCTGGAATCCACGCCGCCGCTCAGGAACATGCCGAGCGGCACGTCGCTCATCAGCCGCATCCGCACGGTTTCTTCCAGACGCCGCCGCGTTTCGGCGATCCAGAACTGATCGTCGTGACTCTCAGTGCCAGGCGGCGGAACATCCCAGTACATCTCGATCTTGGGACGCGGCTCCAGTTCAGCCAAGTCCAGCACCAGAAAATGACCCGGCATCAGCTTGCGGATGTTCCGAAACAAGGTTCGATCTCCGCTCGAATAGCCGAACGCCAGAAACTCGGGAACCAGCTCTGATTCGAGCGCAGGCGAAATCGCGGGGTGCTCCAGCAGCGCCTTTGATCTCGGAGGCAAAGGCGAAAACCTGTCCGTCCCAGAAATAGTAGAACGGCTTGATGCCCAGCCGGTCCCGCGCGCAAAATAGCCGCCGCTGTGCGCTGTCCCAGATCGCGAACGCGAACATCCCGCGAAAATGCTCCAACGACCGCGGCCCGTGCTCTTCGTAAGCGTGCAGGATGGTTTCGGTGTCCGAGCGCGACGTGTAGCGATGACCGGCCTGCTCGAGCGCCGGCCGCAGCTCGGCGTGGTTGAAGATTTCGCCGTTATAAGTAATCCAGCACGTGCCGGATTCGTTCGCGATCGGCTGGTGCCCGCCCGCAATATCGATAATGCTCAGCCGGCGGTGGCCCAGGTGGGCCCACTCGTCGTGGTAAAAACCGGAATCATCCGGCCCACGATGGCGGATCGCATCTGTCATGCGCTCCAGCACAGCTTCCGAACCGGAAGCGGGCGCAGTAGTAACGAACCCGGCGATCCCGCACATGGTTTCAGTGTAGCGGCAATCCCGCCGCACGAATCCGCTCCGGAGCGTAAAATATTTAAAGGATGCTCAAGTGGAACGATGTTCTCAATCTGGCCAAGGACGGCAATCCCGCCCCCGATCGCAAAGTCGTCAAAACGGACGCCGAGTGGCGCGCTCAACTAACCGACGAAGAATACCACGTGACCCGGCAGGCCGGAACGGAGCGAGCTTTCAGCTCCCAAATGTGCAGCCTCTTCGAGCCGGGAATCTATTCCTGCCTGTGCTGTGAAACCGTCCTGTTCGATGCATCCGAGAAGTTCGAGTCCCACACCGGATGGCCTTCCTTTACCCAACCCATCCACGCGAACGTGATTGCCTACCGGTTCGACGGGCCTGCGTTCTTGAAACGCGTCGAGACAATCTGCAACACTTGCGACGCGCACCTGGGTCACGTGTTCCCGGACGGCCCACCCCCCAGCGGCCTCCGTTATTGCATGAACGCGGTGGCTCTGCGCAAAGTCGCGAAAGTCTGAACGTCGCTGAGCGGAAACCGCCGCCGCGCGTGGTCCGGACAAACGCTCCTTCGATCGCCGGGCTCCCAAATGATTTCATCCTCAACCAGGCGCTTGACATCGTCGTCGCTTCTGTCGGCGGTGTGCAGTCGCCGTCGAGGGCTATTCTGACGATTCAGCAACAGGAAAAACCCGCGCCCCTTTTGCCTGTTGCCGGGACTCTGCTCCGCTCGTGTTTAGCCGTCGTCGGCGCACATCCGCGCTTCGCGGGCGCGCCTCTTCTCAATTTGGATAAACTGGGACTGGAGGAATGGGTGAGTGGTTGAAACCGGCGGTCTTGAAAACCGTTAGCGGGGAAACTCGCTCGGGGGTTCGAATCCCTCTTCCTCCGTTTTTATAAGTATCTTATGTTCAATTACTTAACGTACTTTTCGCGTTGCCGAGCGTCTGAGACATCCACTGGTCGCAATGGGGGACGGTCGCTGATTGGACGTTATAAGGCGTAAAGGGGATGGGGGCGTTCCCTGTCCCCGAGTTTGCTGGCCTGATCGTCTCCAGGTATTCAAATTCCAGCATGGATGTACGCGATGTCGCGTCATTCGTGGGTAATCCTCAATTTCCCAGAACCAGGACTTCGGGCCCATGTCGTCCTAAATCGAGCTTCGTACGAGTGGCGCGTTGCACGTCCATCTGGATTTCGGTACGTTCGGGTCAAACACCGGAGCCGTCGGCCCATCGCCTCCTCCCGGCGCAGAGGATCAGCGACGCTCCCGTGTTTGGTTTTCGGATTTATCTTCATACCGGCCTCCGCGATTTCAAAAGATCGCCCTTCAGCGACGAAATGCCATTGAACATCTTCGTGAAGTCGATTACGATTGGGGGGCCCTAAGAACGAGCTGTATCGAGTTGTCGACGTGGCTGCGGCGCGGATTCTGCCTAATCCGCGTCCAAGTGACCGCATCCGGTTGTGGGCTGGACGTGGGCAACAAAGAAAGAGGAGACAGCAACATGGCTGAAAACAAACTGACAATCAGGCTGACCGATGACCAACAGAAGCAGATCAAGGTCGCCACGGGGCAGAGCATCACCGAGCTGAACATCGACCTCGATTCAACGGGTCAGCTCACCGACGTGGAGCTGGAGCAGGTGGCCGGTGGGTTCCGGTTCCCGATACCCCCCATAAAAACATGATGAAGCTAACGGCCTAATGCGCGTACACGTGACTGCGCCCGATTTACGCGATCGGGCGTTGGCAAGAGCGGTAAACGATCCTTCTAACAAAGAAAAGGAAGCAACAACATGAATGAAAACAAACTGACGATCAAGCTGACCGACGATCAACAGAAGCAGATCAGGGAAGCCACGGGGCAGAGAATTACGGAGCTGAGCATCGACCTCGGGTCAACGGGTCATCTCACCGAGGCGGACCTCGAACAGGTGGCTGGAGGGTTCTCCTTTAATTTTACCAAAACACAAGGGTAACCGCGGCGGGGATTATTCAATATCCGGGGAGTCAAGATGGCGCAGGTTCCAGTTATCATTGCACTCACTCCGGCCCAGCGAGCACTGATCCGCGAGTCCTCTGGCAAGGAGGTCGCGGAGTTGGGCGTGGAACCCGTCGAAACCGGGGCTGGCTGGCTCTATGCAGCAGGGGGCGGGAAGTTCTGGCTGCTCAAGCACGCTGACCCCGAGTCCTACGAGGCTGCCCAGCGAAACCACCAGCCGCGCATCGACTCCCGATACGCCCGCTTTCGCTTGAGAATCGAAGCGTCCCGCATCCACCGCTGGGGTGTCTTCGCCGGCGAGCAAATCCCGGCCCGGCGTCATGTGATCGAGTACGTCGGAGAACTCGTGAACCCGGTCGAATCGTTCCGGCGGTTGAAGGACGCAGCGAAAACGTATACTTTCAAGCTCAACGAGTTTTGGAGAATTGACGGAACGGTAGGAGGCAGTGGCGCTGAGTTCATCAATCATAGTTGCGAACCGAACCTACGCTGGCGGAACTTCGGGAAAGCCGTCATGTGCCAGAGTGTACGGCCAATTTCCGCGGGCGAGGAGCTGACGCTCGACTATCACTTTCCCCAAGAGGCCCCGAAAGTCCCTTGCCAGTGTGGGTCGCCCCAATGCCGCGGCACCATCAACGTCGCACGGGATGGCAAGTCAAAATCTCGAACCAAATCTTGAGTCTCGGGGCAACGCCGATGGAACTCACCGCCGTGGAAACCGGTGACGGGGTCAACGACCGGTCAGCGAACGGCGAGGGCCACAAACGCTAGGACTCTATCTGGAGTGATCCGGCGCGGGACTGTTGGGGAGTAGCGGGATCTTGAGCGCCGGGTCACTTCGGATAGAGACGTTTGAAGGAAGGCGCTCGCGTTTAGGGCAGACGCTGGCCATTATTGGAATTTGAATCGATATTCCACTGGACGTAACCAACTACCGGGCTCTATTGTGAGCATCCAAATGTGGAGCATCGTCCAAAGAGATTACCCCTTCTACATCGCGAACGCAAGCGGGTAGCGCGCTAAATCTGTGCGCCTCAGTGCCTAGGGCTGAGTATCCCCGGAAAAGAGCCCTAATGTGCTGTCCTCAGCAAAAGGCATCTTAGTTAGTAGTGTTCCCACACGATCCGCCAGTTTTCGTCGGGGCGCGAGGATTTTAGGACGAGCTGCTTACCCGAAAACGAGTAGATTCGCGTAAGGTCCTTGCCGATAAGTGAGCGCACAAGAGCACCTTCGACGTGATGTGTAACAGAGTGAGCGGCTTCCCTGACGTCGAAGGTGCCGAAGTATCCTTCGTATCCATTGGCTCTGTACTGCACGGGACTGCCGGACTGCATGGCGTTCGGGTCTCGGTCCATGATTTGGACCGACATGTGGCCATCGCTGGTGTAAGTCAGGATGCCGCTCTGCTCCAGCTTGGTAAGCGTCCCGTTAACGGTTTCCTCGTCTGACACCAGCCGCCAAGCACCGATCAATTGCTGACGCACTGGCACCTTGCTCGGGCGTGATAAAAGCAACCAGTTACTTGCCGATAGGAGCAAGCCGAAACTTACTAGAACTCCAACTCGCGTCACTCGCATCTGGCTATTCTACTAGGCAGGGAATCATGAAGGATGCGGGCGTCCGGATTGCCTATCAGGCGAGTTGTAGCGCGTTAAATGCGAGGCGCACAGATTTAGCGCACTACCCGCAAGCGGATCGAAGAGAGCCTCGACCAACAAGCACGCGTAGCGTCTCCCGTGCGAGCGGCTTCGTTCAAACGGCGTTCTGATCCGTTTACTCAGCTAGTCGGCTTACGGGGGACCCCGCCCTTTGTCGTTTTCTCGCGTGTGTATTACGTACGAAAAAGGGTCGGAACGGGAGTCTAGTGAGCATTGAGCGCAACGGATTTCCAATAAGTTCAATGGAATCCATACACGACGGGTTTTCGAATCCCTCTTCCTCCGCCAGTTTGGATGCAGCTAAACTTTTTGATTCTTGAATTAGAAGCGATTCGGGAACGCCTCCGGCTATTCCGGCCGTAGTGGCCGGCCATCCCGATCCTAGCGGACTGGTGACCCCGTGCGAACCAGAAACCAGAAACGGTCTTACCGAACAACAACCTTAGCCAACCCAGCGTTATTCGCCGTATCGTAGGCTCGTATAACCAGTAAATGCTCCCCCGCCCGCAGCTTCTCAATCACAATGTGGAACTGCTCGCGCGGCGAATCCGTCACCCCATCGGCCGCTTCCACCGGAACCCACGCGCCGGCATCCAGCGAATACTCGCAGCGCCGCAGCGGCGAAGTGCTGTCCACCACGTCCGCATCCACTTCCAGATGGCTATCGGTGCGCCGCGGCGCGCTCAACGTCACCACCGGCGGCGTATTGTCAATCAGCACCGGCGAACTCACCAACTGATCTTCCCGCGCGACGCTCGGCGCATTCGACGGACGGTCCGATGCCACCACGCGAAAGTAGTAGCGCCCATCCGCCAGAATGTCGCCATCCAGCAGCAGCGAGTTTTCCGCCATGTTCGCCCGCAGCAGCTTCCATTCTTTTTCATCCTCGCCGCGGAAATACAGCGCGTAGGTCAGCCGATCCCCATCCGGATCGTCCGCCTGCCACGTGATCTGAATCTGCGAACTCGGGCCGCGTGAAAGCGCCTGCGTCGGCGTTCCCGCCGGACTCGATGATTCGCCGGTATCTGTCACCGTGATGCTGTAAGCAGCCGACGCCGAACTCGACGCCTTGGCTTGCGACGAAGCCCCACCGGCTTGCGTGGTCACGTTGATGCTGCGCACCGTCGGTGGATTGTTCTGGGGCAAGTACGCAATGCTGACGTTCTCCGCCGCCGCGCCCGCGCCCGTCAACTCCGCCTTCCATTGGATGTACCGCGCATTCGGACTCCGCACCAGCGTATTCGGCGCATCCGTCAGCGCCTCCCAATCGCTCCAGGTTTTATCCGGCCGCCCCGAGTTTCCCGAACGCGTCTGGAATGTCGCTTTGCCCGCCCCGCCGCGCCAGCTCATTCGGCCCCAGTGCGCCACCGTTCCCGCATCGTGTACCGGCGATTCGTACGTTCCGCTCGCCCCCTCCGATCCCGCTAATCGGAACAGCTTGCCCATGTCGCCGGTGGCTGCCAATATGCCGCCGGGCGCGGCCATCAAACGCGTGGTTTCGCCTTCGTTGGTTTCCACCACCAGCGTGGCTTTGCGATCCGGATGCAGCCGGTACACGCGCCCTTGCCCATCGGTGGAGAACACGATACCGCCCCCCGGTTCCACCACCATGCTGTACACGTTCTCGTCTTTCGAGCTCCACAAAGTCTCCACGCTGGAATCGGCGTTGATCTTATACAGCGCGGATTTATCCACGCCCGGGATCTCAATTAGCGGACTCGCAACCGAAGTAACCGCTTGCCCGGTTTGCACCGCCGGCGAAGCGGAACTTACTTTCGGCTGAACATTCGGACCAGCCTGAGTGTCGGAAACCGTGATCGAGGTCGACGGCGCGGTGACTGTCACGCTAATAGGAGCCGCCACGCTGCCATTCTGTGTTCCCGTGGATCTCGCAATCGAGCCTCCCAATGCCGCCGCATACACGGTCCCATCGGGCATCGGAACAATGGAACGGATCTCCGGCAGATTCGCGTCGTAAAGCACAAACGCTTTTTCCCGCGCGCTAATCCGGTAGATGATGCCATTCGGTTCCGTACCCGCCAACACATTCCCGTTCGAATCGAAGGCCAGCGCCGTGACGTGCGATTGTCCCGTCTCATAATAAAGTTCCCCGTTCCCGGATTTGTCCACGCGATACACGTTCGCCGGATCTCCCGCGCCCACGAACAGGCTTCCGTCTTTCGCGAACCCGAGCGACCAGATATACTTCGCCTTGGGCGCGTAAAACTCTGTCGCTTTTCCTTTCTCGATGCGATAGACTTTTCCGTCCGGCGACGTGGCTGCATAAACAACGCCCGCCGCATCCACCGCCACGGCGAAAACCTCAGGCTGGTCCGCGGTCCAGAGCAGGGAACTGGCGCCTGAAGCGTCAATCTTATACACGCGCCCACGATGCCCCGTGCCCACGTAAAAGCTGCCGTCCGGGGCTTGCGCGATGCTCCAGATCACTGACTGGCCGGAGGAGAAAACCGTCTCCAGTTTCGGCGCCAGCGTCAGCTTGCCATCCCGATCCAGAGAGACGCCGGTGAATCGGCCTTTGAGAAAATCCTGATAGGTATTCATCTCCCACGTGGTCGTGGTTGCGCCGCGAAGACACGCGATTGTCAAAAGAAACAGAGTTGTGAGCCGGTTCATTCTTTCACTTCCACCGACACGTTCTTTGAGCCGGTCACCACCGCGTCGCCGGTATCCACCGGCAGTTCTCCGATTTTCGATCCCCGCGCAAACCATGTCCCTTGCGCTGCCTGCCCCTTCGCCAAAATCAATCCTAGCGACGGCGGCGGACCCGGCAAATCCTCGCCTTGCACCTGGTAAGCGGGATCCGTCCGCCACACCCGCACATAGGCATTCGTGTTGGGACGCAGATCGTTCAGAAACGAAATAACCTGTGTGGGGGACTTCAGCACTGTGCTGGCCAGTTGCTGGTAATCCAGCAGGTTGGAATTGGTGGCATCGGAAACCGTAAAATTGAGTGTGCCGTACGGCGCGCCGGTCGGAACCACATAGCGGACGGTCTTCTCCGTTTCCACTCCATTATCCTCGGTGAACGTCACCGTCAAATCCACCGGCTGGCCCGGATGAACCTCTTTGCGCGAAGCCGTGATCTGGTCGATCTGCAACAGCCGCTTCCGCTCGGACGCCTGAATCTCGAGCGAGATGTTTTTGATCTTCAGCGCATCGAATCCGGCGTTCATCAGGTAAGCCAGCGGAGACGACACTCCGATGGAAGCCTGCGCCGGAACATTGAAATCGCCTGCGTACGCATTGTCCAACCGGAGCGCCGGAACACCGGGCTGGAACTCCACCGAGCCGCGGACCGCGTAACTCGCCGTGCCCAGAGTTCGCTCCGTCGCATCCATCGCGGAGTAAATCGCCATCTGCACAATAAACGGCGAAAGCACCCGATCGTTCACCATCTGCATGTGGTAAGAAATTGGATCCCGCCGCCCGTCCTTCACCGTAAGCGAGATCGGAACAGTCTCCGCCCTGCGGCCGATCTCGCCATAAATGCTGGTGCTGCGATCCTGCGTAATAGTCCCCATCCACTGGCGGGCGGTAGAAATCTTGAAGGATGCTGCCAGGTTCGGAAGCAGCGTAATCACCTCCGCGCGCGCGAACGGAAGCTCCGTCTGGCCCACCGAGAGAAAATGATGCCCGAACGCGTAAATCTTCTTTCCGTCCACTTCCGTGACGGTTCCTTCCGCGCCAATCGAGAGATCGCCCGAGAGCAGATCCACCGAAATCATGTCTCCGGGATGCAATGACTCCGGATTTCCCATTTTTGCCGGAAGCTTCCCTCCACTCGAGATACCCTGCCGCGGTTCCATACCCAGCTTCTTCAACTCGGGCGCAAAGCGATCGAGCGTTGCCGATGTGAACCCGCTGAACGAAACTGGCGTCGCAATTTCCATGAGACTCGTCGCGAGCGACGTGGAGGCAGCGGGAACTTCCTTTTCGCGAGGTCTCGCCGCTACCGCAACTTGACTTACGGGCTGGCCTGCTGACACGGCAAGCATCTCCTCAATCGGCCGGATTCCGGCGATCGGTTCTGTCGCAAACGAGAACGCCAAGGCCACCGCGCCAACCAGCCGTCCATCAATATAGACCGGACTCCCGCTCATTCCTTGCATCACTCCGGTCTTGGCCAGCGGCCCACCGGAGAGCCGCGCCAGAATCACCGATTGCTTGGGACCCAGGTTCTCCAGCACGCCCAGTATTTCCACCTGAAATTCCTCGATCTTATTGCCCGAGAAGACCGTTTTTCCAATGCCCCGTTGACCGGCGCGAATCTCGCGCAGCGGAAATATCGGGGTTTGAGCAAAAAGGTTCAATGCTACAATCAGGAAGAATACCAGTCGAAATACGGCCACAAGTTTATTTTAGTCCATGGCAGCCTACGCCCATGGCGTGCCGGATCGAAACGCGGCGTCGTCCGAAAAAGCGCAGTTGCCCTGGGCGGCCATTGCTTGGTTCGGTTTCCTCCTGATCGCCTGCTACGCCCCGGTTCTTTTTGGATTGGTCCGGCAATGGACCAACGATGAAGATTTCGGACACGGCTTTTTCGTCCCATTGGTCGCCGGCTACATCGTTTGGAAACGCCGCGATCAGCTCTCCGCGCAGAAGCCAGTGCCGAATTACTGGGGTCTGGCATTGGTGCTGCTGGGCGCTCTCCAAATGCTTCTCGGCACTCTCGGCGCCCAGATTTTCATTGCGCGCACGGCTTTCCTGGCGTCGCTGGCCGGCGCGGTTTTGTTTGTGGGCGGCACGCGAATACTCAAAATCCTCGCGTTTCCACTCTTCCTGATGGTGTTCATGTTTCCCATCCCCGCCATCCTCTACGCGCGAATCACTTTGCCCTTGCAGCTTTTCGCATCCAGCGTCGCCGAGACGGTGTTGAATTTCATCGGCATCCCGGTGCTGCGCGACGGCAACGTGCTGGAACTCGCCAGCCAACGCCTTTCGGTGGTGGAAGCCTGCAGTGGAATCCGTTCGCTGATGTCGCTCGGATTCCTCTCGTTGATTTATGCCTACTTCTTCGACAAGAAGGTCTGGATGCGCTGGGTGCTGCTGGCCGCCACCATCCCCATTGCCATCGCAGCCAATGCCACGCGCGTTACCCTCACTGGCGTTCTCAGCGATTTTCGTCCCGATCTGGCGCGAGGCTTCTTCCATCTTCTGGAAGGCTGGGTACTGTTCCTGGTTGCCCTCGCGCTGATCGTTGCATTTCATCAACTCGTGAATCGGATTTATCGTGTGGAGGAACATGCCGCGGCTTAATTTCCTAAGGACCCGGCCGGCTATAATCCTGAGCCTTCTGCTGATTGCGCAAGCGTCATTATTCTACGGATTTTCGCGAGGGGAAACGCCGCCTGCTTACCGCCCTCTCGACGGATTTCCCAAGGAACTCAGGGGCTGGAAGATGATCGAGCAAGGCGTCATGCAGCAAGACGTAAAAGACGTCTTGCGCGCTGACGATTACATCACTCGTGAATACGCCGTTTCACCCGAGAAAGTCGCCAACCTCTTCGTGGCATTTTTCAAATCGCAGCGCGCCGGCCAAACACCTCATTCCCCCAAAAACTGCCTGCCCGGATCCGGCTGGGTCTGGACCATATCCGACAGCATCCCGGTAACTGTCCCAGGCCGCGCCACGCCCATGCAAATCAATCGCTACCTGGTCTCGAAGGGGGAAAGCCGCTCGATGGTTCTCTATTGGTACCAATCGCGCGATCGCGTAGTGGCCAGCGAATACAAAGCTGCCGCCTTCGTAGCCTGGGACGCCATCCGCTACAACCGCACCGACACAGCATTAGTAAGAGTGGTGGTCCCAGTCACAAACCGCCACGACGACATAGCAACCCAAACCGGCATAGAGTTCATCCAAACCTTCTTCGCCACCCTCCGGCAGTTCTTCCCAGCCTAACCCCGCTCCTCTTTTCCGCTGCAAGCCGCCGGCTGCCCACACGAGGCTGCCCACACCAGGGACTGCCCACACCGGGCTGTCCACACCGAACCGCGACCGCAAGGGAGCGTAACGCACAACTGCTGCTGTCGTGGTAGCGCTCCCTTGCGGTCGCGGTTCGGTTACGGAGTTAGTGACTTAGTGTAAAAGTAACATCGATCGGACAAATTACTTCCACCGGCTCCCCACTTAGTAAAGTAGGCTCTATAAACCCACTGCGCGACGGCATCGAGCGCAGCCCTAGCCAACAGCGGGTGCCCGTCGATCAACTGCAGATTCCGAATGGTCCCGTCCTTGGCGATAATCCCCACCAGGTGCACGACGCCATAAATCCGCGCGCTCTTAGCCAGTGGCGGATACACCGGGATCACCTGCTTCACCAGCTTGGCCATTTGCACTCCGCCACTGACGTGAACGGGGCCCGTGGGTCTCGTCATTGGCGGATCTGCCGGGACCACCGGAGGCTTAATGTTTATACTCCTCGCAAACAGCGCAGGCCCTGGGCCAGCACCGTCGGAGATCTGAAGTCCCGGAGGTTGTTCGATCATCGCTTGTCCTGACATTGGTGTGAGCTGGGTAGCCTGAACCGGATTCGAGATCATCGGTGGATGATGAAACACCGGCCGCGCCGGACCACTCGCCACATGCGCGGACGTCGGCGTCGGCGGCGTCTCAATCTGCCGAACCGGCGGGCCCACCGTTACAAGATGCCAGTGGAAATCCGGTAAGTGATCGCCGTATAGCAGCGGAATAAGAATCATCACACTTACTGCCACTAACTCAGCACTTAGTGAGGCGAGTAAGCTCCACGACTTATTCGGCCGGTTGTCAATGAGTATGGATTGTTCGAACACGTTTATGTAGACACCACTCCCGTTCGATTGTTCCTGGCAATCCGGTGTGCGCCGACAAACCGGCGGGTGCCGATATTTCGGCCCTGCAGCGCGGCAGTAGATGGCTAAACTATTGAAAATACGCGCCATATATCAGGCCATCGACGTGCCCAGTCCATACCGGCGGAGAACAAGCATGCTCAAAATCACGATTCACTCGAGCGACGAGGCTGTGACCTTCCAGGTGGAAGGCAAGTTGGTCGGCGCGTGGGCGGCGGAGTTAGAGCAGGCTTGGAACACAGAATCGTCCGCTCGAAATCGCAAAGCATTTATTGTGGATCTTACTGAGACTTTGTATATCGACGACCAGGGCAAGCGCGTACTCGCGACGCTGTTTCGCGATGGCGCATTTTTCAAGACATCCGGAACCATGACCAGTTGCATCGTGGATGAAATCACCGGCAAGCCCCGGACGAAGCGTCGCGGAATGCTCACACAGTCGTTGCTGGTGCTGCTGGTCGCCGCAGGTATCGCGCGCAGCGCCGCCACGGATCCCGCGCCGTTGCGCCTCACGTTGCAGGACGCCGTTCAGCTGGCGTTGAAGCAAAACCCCCAAGTCCAGATCGCGAACCTCAATATCGCCGAGAGCCAGGAGAATCGAGACTCCGCGCGTTCCGGATTGCTGCCGCAAATCAATTTCGGAGGATCGGAGTCCGTGCATCGCGTGAATCTGGCAGCCGCCTTCGGCTCCAAGATTCCCGAATTCCCCGGCCACGTCGGGCCCTTCTGGCTGGTTCAAGGGGGCCCGTCCGGTTCGCTGCCGCTGTTCGATTTTACAGCCTGGAGGCGTTGGCAAGCATCCAAAGAGAATGTCGTTGGAGCGCGCGCTCAGGAACTGACGGTGCGAGAGGAAAACGTTCAACTCGTGGTGTCCCAATATCTGGGCAGCCTGCGCGGCGCCGCGGATGTGAAGGCAGCTCGGTCCCGGGTGGAACTTTCGAAAGCCTTGTTCGATCAAGCCAGCGACCTGCAGAAAAACGGCGCGGGCACCGGCATCGACACACTGCGCGCCAACGTTGAGTACCAGAATGAAAGACAGCGGCTCATTGCCGCCGAGACAACATCTAAAGACTTCGCTCTACGGACTGGCGCGGCTGCTGAATATCGATCCGCATCAGCCGGTCGAGCTCGCGGACGAGTCCGTGTTCTTTCGTACGCCCGAATATACTGCCGACGAGAGCCTGGATCGGGCCTGGGTAGAGCGCCCGGAAATGAAAGCCCTGGCTTCTCAAATCCGTGCGGCCGAGCTAGAGAGGAAGCGCGTGGAAGCGGAACGCTTGCCCAAGTTGAGCCTGGCTGGTTCGTGGAATCTACAAGGCGTCACGCCGAGCTCGGCGATCCCGGTGTACGACTTCGGTGTGAATCTGGATATTCCGCTGTACACCGGCGGCCGCATCAAAGCCGACCACGCGGTGGCCGGAATCGAGTTGAAGAAGCTGGCCCAACAGCAGGACGAGCTTCGCAACCGCATTGCGCTCGAAGTGAAAACCGCAATCGCCGAACTTGAATCAGCCAAAAGTGAAGTGGAAGTCGCCAACCTCAGTGTCGATCTCGCTCAGCAGGAAGTGACGCAAGCACGCGACCGTTTTCAAGCCGGTGTCGCCAACAATATCGAAGTGGTAACCGCGCAGGACGCGTTGTCCCGCGCCAATGACAATCAGATCGGGGCGCTGTATCGCTACAACCAGGCCCGCGCCGACCTGGCGCACGCCACCGGTCAAATGGAAACTTTGTATGCCAAGTGAGGGGAAGCAGATGGAACCGAAGACTTTGGATTACGAGACTGACCGCGAACTGCCCGAAATAGCCCGTGAGGCGGCTCGCGAACCGCAAGGCCGGCGAGCCCGGCAGTTCAACCGCAAGCTGGCCATCGGTGGCGCTGTGCTGCTCATCGTCGCCGCCGGAGTTTTTCTTTGGGTGCGGAGCTGGAACCACATTTCCACCGATGACGCGCAGGTGGATGGGCACATCGTGCCGGTATCCTCCAAAATTTACAGCAATGTAACGGAAGTTCTGGTGAACGACAACCAGCAGGTCCAGAAAGGGCCAGGTTCTGGTTCGCCTGGATCCACGCGATTATCAAGCCAAGGTGGACCAATTGAAAGCCGCTGTCGCAGTCGCCGAAAGTCAGTCGCAGGGCGCAAGCGTCGGCGTCCCGCTGATCCGCGAAACTACGCAAAGCACCACTTCGAGCGCCGAGGCGGAACTGGGCGCCGTGCAAGCGGACTACGAGCAAGCCAAAGCCGATTACGACAAAGCTGCCAATGCCGATGTCGCGTGGGCGCGCTCCAACATCGTGACCGCGCAGGCCACTTACGATCGCGCGAAAGCAGATCTCGATCGCATGAAGCCGCTGGTGGATAAGGCCGAGATTTCGCGCCTCCAATACGATTCTTACGTGGCGGCCGCGCGCGTAGCCGAAAGCGAGCTCAAGGCATCCCAAGACAAGTTGGCTGGCGCCGAGCAAAACGCGCAAATGAAGAAAGCCGCCATGCTGGCCGCTCAAGCCCGCATCACGCAAAGCCGCGCTGGAGTGATTGAGGCGCAAGCCAATCAGAAACAGGTCAATGTCCGCACCGCCGATGCAGCCTCGGCCGCCGCCAATGTGACTCTGGCGCGCGCCAATCTCGAAACCGCCGAACTGAATCTCAGCTACACCACGATCGTCGCGCCGATGGATGGCGTGGTGACCAGGAAATCCGTCGAAGTGGGCCAGATTGTGCAGCAAGGCCAAAGCATCCTGGTGCTCGTTCCGCTGAACGATGTTTGGGTCACCGCCAATTTCAAAGAGACGCAGCTTCGCGGCGTCATCCCCGGGCAAAAGGCCGAAGTGAAGGTGGATCTCACCGACAAGACGTATCCAGGCCACGTGGATTCGGTGGCCGGCGCCACCGGGACTCGGCTGAGCCTGCTGCCTCCGGAAAACGCCACCGGAAACTACGTGAAAGTGGTGCAGCGCATTCCAGTGAAGATCGTGCTCGATCCGATTCCGGGCGGCAACAACATCCTGCGTCCCGGCATGAACGTGGAAGCCACCATCCTCACGAAGTAAATGCAGCCGCAAGTTTTGGACATCGCAGTTCCGGAAAAGCCGGCGATCAATCCGTGGGTGATCGCCTGCGTGGTGATGCTGGCCACCTTCATGGAAGTGCTGGATACCAGCGTGGCCAACGTGGCGCTGCCGCACATCGCCGGCAGTTTGGCGTCCACGCCGGATGAATCCACCTGGGTGCTGACGGCCTATCTGGTGGCCAACGCGATCGTGCTTCCGCTGAGCGGCTGGTTCTCCACGCTTTTCGGACGGAAGCGCTTCTACATGACGTGCGTGCTGGTGTTCACCATCAGCTCGGCTATGTGCGGACTCGCTCCCAGCCTGGGGGTGCTGATCCTGTTCCGCGTTCTGCAAGGCTTGGGCGGCGGAGCGCTGCAGCCGGTTTCGCAGGCCATTCTGCGCGAGACTTTTCCCAGAGAAAAGCAAGGCATGGCGATGGCGGTCTACGGCATGGGCGTGGTCTTGGCGCCGGTGGTGGGGCCGACGCTGGGCGGCTGGATCACCGACAACTACACCTGGCGCTGGATTTTCCTCATCAACATTCCGGTGGGAATTTGTTCGCTGCTGCTCACGTCGCTGCTGATCTTCGATCCGCCGTATCTGGTGCGCAAGACGCATCAAGGACGGCTTGAGGATCGATTACATCGGCCTCGGGACTGCTGGCGGCGGGTCTGGGCGCGCTCGAAATCACGCTGGATGAAGGCCAGCGGAACGACTGGTTTTCGTCCGGAGCCATCGTCGCTTCCACCATCATCGCGGTGGTCGCGCTTGATCTCGGTGGTGGTATGGGAGCTTCGCCAGAAAGATCCGGTGGTGGATTTCCATCTGCTGAAAGACCGGAATTTCGCGATCTCCACGCTCACCATGTTCATGCTGGGCTATGTTCTGTACGGAAGCACCACGGCGCTGCCGCTGTTTCTGCAGACGCTGCTCGGCTATACCGCGATGCAGAGCGGCCTGGCGCTTTCGCCCGGCGGGCTGGCCGATCATGGTGATGATGCCGATCGTGGGATTTCTTGCTGTCCAAGATTGAAGCGCGCTGGCTGGTGATTTTCGGACTGCTGATTTCCTCCTACGGCCTTTTCCAGATGACCGAACTTCGATCTGAATATCGACTTCCGCCACGCCGTGATGGCGCGCGTGGTGCAGAGCCTGGGTCTGGCATTTCTGTTCGTGCCCATCAACACCATGGCGTTCTACTTCATCGCCAAGCAGAACACCAGCTACGCCACGGGCTTGATCAACCTGGCGCGCAATGTCGGCGGCAGCACCGGCATCGCGCTGTCCACCACACTGGTGACGCGGCGGCAGCAATTCCATCAGCAGCGGCTGATTGAGAACCTCACGCCGCTCAATAGCACTTACCAATCCACTTTCGAATCCGCCAAGCAGATGTTCATGAGCAAGGGCGCGGACGCGGTGCATGCCACTGCGCAGGCCCAGCAAATGATCTACAACATGGTGCAGCGGCAGGCCACGCTGCTCGCTTTCCTGGATAGTTTCCGATTGTTGGCGTTTACCTTCCTGGCGGTGATTCCGTTGATGTTTTTTATGAAACGGATCCGGCCGAAGAAGACCGAAATGATAATGGACTGATTCGAGGTAAAGACGACTATTTGATTTGTTCGTCTTTTTCCACTTTTCCGTCGCGGATGTGGATGATGCGGCGCGCGCGAGCGGCGATGTCCGCCTCATGCGTGACCAGCACGATGGTGTTGCCCTGCTCCCACAGTTTCTCGAACAGCAACATGATCTCGTTGCCGGTGGTGCTGTCGAGCGCGCCGGTGGGTTCGTCGGCGAGCAGGATGGACGGAGAGTTGACCAGCGCCCGCGCCACTGCGACGCGCTGCCGTTGGCCGCCGGAAAGCTCATTGGGTTTGTGGTGCATGCGAGCTTCGAGATCCACGGCGCGCAAGGCTTGCTTGGCTTTTTCGGTGCGTATCTGCGAGGGGACTCCAGCGTAGATCAGCGGCAGTTCCACGTTGTGCAGCGCCGAGGCGCGGGCCAGCAGATTGAAGGTCTGAAAAACGAATCCGATTTCTTTGTTGCGGATGCGCGCCAGTTCGTCATCCGGCATGTCGCTGGCGAGGTTGCCGTTCAGATAGTAGAGGCCTTTGGACGGCGTGTCCAAACAGCCGATCAGGTTCATCAACGTGGATTTGCCGGATCCCGAAGGACCCATGATGGCGACATATTCGCCGCGGCGAATCTGGATGTCGACGCCTGAAACCGCATGGATTTCCTGATCGCCCATCACGTAGGTCTTCCACAGATCGTACGTGCGGATGACAATGCCTTCGCGCTTTAGACTTTCGCCGCGCTCGATCAGCTCCTGTGTCGCTGTCGCCATTGCGTGGTGGCCTAGCTCTCCGACTTCATGACGGGCGCTTTGTTGTCCACCTTGACTTTGGCGGAGTTGCGCAGGGTTCGGATGATTTTGTAGGTGCCGGTGACAATCTGATCGCCGTCGCTGAGCCCGCTGAGGACTTCGATATCGGTGGCGCCCGTGATTCCGGTGGCCACCTTCTGGAATTCCGCGCGGCCGTTCTTGACCACGAACACGCCTTGCAGCTCTTCCTTTTTGGCCTTCTCGGCGGCGGGATCCGGTTTGGCGACCGCGGCGCCGGGCTTTCTTGGTAAGCGGCTCCAAATCGCCGCGCTGACGCACAGTGAGGGCTTGAATCGGAATGGTCAATGCATGCTGGCGCGTGGCGGTGACGATCTTGCCCGTGCAAGAGAGACCGGGGCGGATGTCATCCGGCGGATTGTCCAGCGCGATAACCACTTTGAAATCCTTGGCTTCCTGATTCGATACCGCGCTCTGCGAGGCAGCCAAGCCGGTGGAGCGCAGAATCGCGGTGTTGCCGATTTCGGTGACGTGGCCCTTAAAGGTCTGGTTCGGAATCGCGTCGATCGTTACGTCGGCCACTTGACCCAGCTTCACGTTGACGATGTCGGTCTCATCCACTTTCACTTCGGCGGTGATCACGGACATGTCGGCGACGGTCATGATCAGGCTGGACGCCGAATTCTGAATGCCGGGAACCACGGTTTCGCCCACGCGAACCGGGAGGTTGGTGACCATGCCATCGATGGGGGAGACGACGGAATATTTTTCGAGCACATCGCTATAGCGCGTGAGGTTGGCGCGAAGCTGCGCGATGCGTTTTTGAGCGGAATCGAGCTGCTGGCGGGCTTGTGCTTCCTGAGATTTCGCCTGAGCCAGCTTGGCTACGGCTTCGCCCATGGCGGCGACGGCGGTGTCGTATTCCGCCTGCTTCTGATCGAAATCCTGCTTGGCGATGAGTTTCGCTTTATACAGCTCGTTGGCGCGGTCAATGTTGAGCTTGGTGCGATCGAGTTCGGTTTTGTTGCGCGCGACGGTGGCCTGGGCGGTTTGCACGGCGTCGTGCATGGATGCCATCCCGGCTTCGGCGGCGGCCGAATCGGCTAGAGCGGTATCGATGGTGGCCTTTTGCGCCACTACGTCCGCACCGGCCTGCACGGATTCCAGCAATGCCACGGTCTGGCCTCTTCCGGACGTGATCCCCTTCCTTCACCAGGATTTGGGTGATGGGGGCGGGACCAAGAGTATTCGCTCCCAGGTTGATGTAATTCTTGGGTTTAATTTCGCCCGAGGCGGTGACGGTGGCGGTAAGGTCCTGCTTGGTGGCCTTGCCGGTCTGCACGTCGACGATGCCGCGTTCGTTAAAACGGATGCTGGCGAATACACCGCCACTCACTAAGACAATAAGGGTGACGATGAGTAGTATCTTCCATTTGCGCTTCACTAGGATGGCTCTCCCCAGCAGTTATAGACGTACAATCAGTGCTGTTTGTTCGGTAAATAATATGCTAGCACTGCGGCGCATTGCGCCGCCGGACCCGGCTGGGTCCGGGCGCCGATTAGCAATCGGCGCGCAGGTTGGCAACCTGCCCCACTGCGGTCAAAGTGGCTTTTGCTCCGGATACCAGGGATTGGAACTGTTTGGGGGTTAGAGCAACGATGGGGATAGGGTGGTTGTACATTTCTTCCGCAACTATGGAGGCTAGGGCTAGGAATGCGTCCGTGCTGGTGGTCAGGATTGCTGCCGGGGCTGTGCCGGCGCGGACTGCTTCCAGCAGAACCGCGGTTGTGGTGCTGGAACCAATGGTGTTCGGGATGGCCAGGATACGGCCTTTGGCGATTTGACCGGAGAGGGGATGGCGGCGGTCGATTATTTCGCCAGTTTGGTGATCGTAGCCGCCCCAGAAGCTCAGCGGCTCTGTGCTGACCAGCAATTCGCCTTCGGCTTCTCCCGCGACTATTACGCGGCCTTCCATTATTTTTGCCAAAGCGATTCGTCTCTTATCACGCGTCCCTGGGTGGCGGATTCCACACAATCCGCCATGCTGCCGAAAACCATTTGCGTTGAGAGGAGCCCAGGGGCGTAGTGGGCGTATTTTCCGGAATTGGTCATGAGAACTTTGATGGACTTGGGAAGCATTGGGGTGGCTAGTACGCAGGTGTCGACGGTGATGCGCGCGCCGAAGGATTCGATGGGCGCCAGTATGCCCGCTTGCGCTGCCAGATCGCGCATGATGCGGCTGGTCGTTACCAGGAACTGGACATCGGGATGACGTTGCTTGCCTTGGAGCAATGGGGCGAGCTGGCGGAATTCGGCGAGCGAGAAGTGCGGGCTTCCGAGCACCACCATGTCGAGCTTGGTTCCGACGGCGGTGGTGAGTTCGCGGCGGGCTTCGCGAAGCTGCTGCATGGTGATGACGTGGGTTTCCTGCGGCGCGCGGCCTTGAAAGGCGGCTTCGCTCGAGGGCGCTTCGGGCGTGACTCCTACGATGTGAAACAGCGCCACTGCGCCGGAGGAAGCTGCTGCGGCTCCTAATGCTTTGAGCTGATCCTCGGCTGGAACGGCTTCGAGATTCTCGATCACTGGAATGCGCTGGCCGGCGAGGCGGCCGAGCAGGAGTCCAAGGACGGAGTAGAACGCGTCATCTTGCTGGACCGCGAGCGGGACGTCCTGCAAGCGAATCAGCAATTGTCCGGCGCGATTTTCCGTCAGGTGCAATCCGAGGGCGGGGACGCGGGCGGTGATGGCGGCGCAGATGTCGAGCAGATCCGGATAGCGTTCGGTGCGCGCGCCGATTACGGAGTTGGCGAAAACGATGGCGTTCGATTCGCCCCAGGCGATCTGCTGTCCGAATTTCGGCGCCATGTCGGTTTGATAGGGCGCGCAGGTCCAGGTGGGGACGCAGCCCATGCTGTGATAGGCGATCATCTGGCGCTGGGCTTTGGAGGCCCAATCCTCGGGCACGGACCATTCGCGCCAGTGGCACTCATCGAGTCCGCTGACGTTGAGCGAAGAGGGCACGGCAACTTTGGCGCCGAGTTTCGCCAGACGCTCGGCGAATTCGAGGCCGGCTTCGCCCATATATATGGTGCTGTCGATGTGAGCTTGCGAAATATCCAGGAGCTCGGGCGCGCCTTGGATTTCGCCCATGCGGACGATGATGCGCATGGCCATGCGGGCGGCGGGTCCGAGGTCGCCGGAGAGCAGCGCCTGGTCGCGAGGGGTGAGGAGCATTGATATTCGATGCTAGCGCATGGTGGGGGAAGAAGAAATGGGGCTCGGGACTTGGGGCTCGGGGACTGGTCAAGTGCGATCGAACAGCAGTTGGAGGCCGGTGCGGATGGAGTGGATTGTTGCGGCGGGGAGTTGGCCGATTTTTTCGGTCAGTTCGGTTTTGTCGATGGTGAGTATTTGAGAGACGTTGACTACGCTTGGCTTGGGGAGATTGGCGGCGCCTTTTTCGAGCGGGACGTTGCCGGGGGCGCGGGCGCGCGTGAGATTTGAGGTGATGAGGCAGACGACGGTGGTGGAGATGCGGCTGCGGTTGAAGATGTCGCTTTGGATTACTAGGCAGGGGTGGCGTTCTGGTGGTTCGCCGAAATTGAGCCAGTAGACTTCGCCTTGGTGGATTTCTGTCACCAGCGGTCCTGGATGGCGGCGCGAAATTTGGCTTTCATGGCTTTTGCGGTGCGGGGCTTGCCTGGCTCGGCAGGATCCGAGTACACCTGATTAAGCTGCTCGATCATTTTCTCCTGTTCTCTGCTGCGCAGGTAGGTCTCAAGAGCTACAGAGAATAGGCGGCTCCGGCTTAGGCCCATGGAGCGGGCGGTTCGATCCGCTTGTTGCAGAAGCTTGCCGTCGAGGGAAATTGCCGTCTTCATGGTTTGATTTTATTTTATACCATTTGTCATACTAATAGTCATACCCAATAGGAGGGGTGCGGCATACGGTCCGGACGTGGGCGTCCGCAGAAGCCAAGCCCTAGGCGCCGGTGGATGCGGCTCGGGCTGGCCGGATGTTTTGGTTCATATGGAAGAAGTTGGTGGGATCGTATTTGTCCTTCAATTCCGCCAGCCTTTGGTATTTGTTGCCATAGGCGGAGCGAACGCCCTCCTCGGCGACGTCGCCCAGATAATTGACATAGGCCGCTTCGGCTAGAAATGGGCGCATGGCATCCCAGAACTCGCGGGTCCAGCGGATGTTCGCCTCGGTATCCGCGGCGTCGGTCCACGCGCTTGTGACCACCATGTTATACGGCCAATTCCGGTTACCGAATGCGGTGGCGTCTTCTGGGACGCGGCTCCAGGCGCTATCGCCGTCGTGCTCTAAGACGACCACGGTGCGGGGCGAGGGAGTTCTGGCAAAGAAATCGAGGATGATGTCGATGGCTTGGTCGCTGAGCGATTTCACGAAATTCGACTTCCAATAGTTGTAGGTTCCTCGAGTCCACAGGAAGTCGGCCATGGTTTGAGCGGCGCTATACGGCATGGGCTGATAGATGTCGGCGGCGGGCGGGCCAAACTCGCGCAAGGGCCGCAGCGCCCTTTCTCCGGCATCGATGGGCCCCACCCAGACGCCGCCGATTCCCAACACCGGGCCGCGGAGCACATCGGGGAGAGGCAATTCCGGCGGCGGGGTAAAAAGGAGCGCGCCGTTGCTCATTTCTTCCGGAGCGGTGGCTTCAAAGTCGCGCCAAAATCGCAGGGTCTCCCTGGCTTTCGACGCCGGGTGCAGCGCCAAGCCGGCCAGGACGATACCCGCGGGATGAACCTGAAATTCAAACGAGGTGACGATACCAAAGTTTCCGCCTCCCCCACGAATGCCCCAAAAGAGATCGGCGTTTGTTGTTTCATTGGCGTGGAGGAACCGGCCATCGGCGAGAACGACATCCGCGGAGATCAGATTGTCGAGAGAGCAGCCGTGCTTGCGAACCATCCAGCCGAGGCCACCGCCGAGGGTGAGACCGGCCACGCCGGTAGACCCCACGTAGCCACCGGTGGCGGCAAGATCGAACACCTGCAGCTCGTGATTCAGTTCGGTCCACGTGACGCCGGGTTCCACGCGGGCGGTGCGGGCTGAGGGATCCACGTGAATCCCTTTCATCGCTGACAGGTCGATCATCATTCCCCTGTCGCAGACGCTTATCCCGGCAACATTGTGACCAGTTGCGTTCACGGAGACCTCGATGTCGCGGCTACGCGCAAACTTGACTGCCGCGATCACGTCGGAAACGCCGGCGCATCGTACGATCATGCCGGGGCGCCGGTCGATCATCGCATTGAAGACTTTTCGCGATTCCTCGTAGCCGGGTTGGCCGGGAAGGATCAATTGACCTCGCAACGAGGTTCGGAATCCTTGCAGATCGGATTCGGAAATCATGCGGCCTCCCAGGTTTTTTCGAACGGATTATCGGCTCGTCTCGGATCCGGCCCGTGCACGGGAATTGAAACAGTATACACCTCGCTCGAGGCCCGCGCGATCTTGTCAGCGTTGTTCCGAGGCGCGGCGTTCTTGCATAGCGGACCGGAGCATAGTGGCGGCTGCGTAGGTTACTGCGATCACTACTAGCCAGCGGACGGCGGTCAGGTTGAGCTCCTTTACGATGAGAGCTGCTATTAGAACGCCGGGGAGTCCGCCGATGGCCAAGCCGAGGGACGCTCTGGGGCTGTAGCTGTCGAGGCGGATGAAGCGGGCGCTGGCTACCGGCATTAAGAACGCGCAGGATCCCATCATGATGGGGAATGCGGCTTTGGGGTCCATGCCCAGCAGGCTGATCAGGATCATGCAGGGGCCGTAGAGTCCGATGCCGAGGGTCATGAGCGCGCCGAGGAACATGCTGCCGGCGATGCCGACGCCGAGTTTCCAGTTTTGGAGAATCAGCGATTGGCCGCCGCCGGGCATGAGCTGGAGGTTGGTCATCACGAAGAGAAACGCCGCGGTGAGAAGCGCGATTCCCATTGCGATTTGGACTCGGCGGCGGGACCATCGGCAGACGATGCCCGCGCCGAACCAGGCACCGATAATCGCGGCGCCGATTAGGGAGACGAGCGTCAACATGTCCACCTGCACAATCAGGATGAACAGGAACGCTTCGAGAATCGTCGGCGGCGTGTGGCCAACATTTAGAGTACCGGGGATTTTTTCGTCCGGGACCAGACGGAAAAACTTGAACAGCGCCGTGGTGGGGGCAAAGGATCCGATGCCGAGAGTGTCGAAGAAGTTGGTGATGAAACCGATGGCTAGTTCGGCAAGCGATGGGACGCCGGGGGCGCGGCCCTTGCCGGTGAACCAGATCCAGACGTAGGCTACGGTGACAATTCCGAGAGCGATGAAGAGCATCCCACGCGCGGTCGGCATGGGAGCAAAGATAGCACAGGCGTCAGGCGCGTACCTGGGTCTTGCAGCGCGTTAAGCGCGTTCCTGGTAGGTGCCTTCGCTGGTGCTGACGCGGATCTTTTCGCCTTCCACAATGAAGGCCGGGACTTGCACCATCAATCCGGTCTCGAGTTTGGCAGCTTTTGTGACGTTTGAGACCGAGGCGCCCTTGAGTCCAGGCTCGGTTTCGACTACCGTGAGGTCGACCGTGGGCGGGAGTTCGACGCTGATGGCTTTGCCTTCGTAGAACTCGACGTTCACTTTGAGCTGCGGGACTAGGTATTCCACGGCGTCGCCGAGAATGTCGCGCATGAGATGCATCTGCTCGAAAGTTTCCGTGTTCATGAAATAGTAGTACTCGCCATCGTCGTACAGATATTCCATTTCCTGTTCGTCGAGCGCGGCGCGCTCCACTTTGTCTTCCGAGGAGAAGCGGTGCTCGGTCATGGAGCCGGTGCTCAAGTTGCGCATTTTGACTTGCACGAAGCCGCGCAGGTTGCCGGGAGTGCGATGCTCCATTTTGAAGATGGAGTAAAGTTGCTTGTCGAACTTGATGACCATGCCCGGACGGAGCTGTGTGGAAGCGATCATGAGTGTAAGTTTCAGTCTAACAGTTCGGTTGTAGAGGCGGACTTGGATTATAATGGCTGGAGCGGCGCTATCGTCTAACGGTTAGGACGGAGCCCTCTCAAGGCTTAAATACGGGTTCGATTCCCGTTAGCGCTACCATATCTCCTTTATTTTCATAGATTTATTATCGTCACGATCACCCTTCGCTCACACCGTTGTGCTTGTTTTCAAGGGCTTTTGCGATTCCACAAATACGGGTTTTTAGCCCGTTATCAAATCGATCTCAACGCTGGAATCCGACGGAAACCGACCATGTTGGCCTCTGCGCTTGCCGAAAATACTGCTACGATGATCGACTACCGTGGACGAACAACGTCAAGTACAGGTCATCTCTGAAGGCGATTTCGTTGATCTCGATCTGCCAATGGCGGGCGTGCATCGCGACCTCGACGGCGTTCGGGCGATCTCGGCCACAGGACGCTACGGCGACGCGAGCGTCGGGTTTGTGGTTAGCCTCGGCCCCATTTGGGAACGCCAGGACGTGGAAAACAGTGACGTCATCCTTTATTGGGGACGGGCCGAACTGGTTTCCATTGGGAGCGAGAGCGATGCCTTCGTACAACTCCTCGACGAGGTTTATGGCACAAGGTTCGGCCACAGGATGATGCGTGAGCGTGTGCCGTTTCTTGCGGTAAGCCTCGCCGGAAATCCAGCCCTCTTAGAACACGAACCTACAAAGATGAAGTTCTTCTTTGAAAGTGACGCCGAAGATCGCGACGCCGAGTTCTACATCAACATCGACGTTGAGGCGCAGACGGTTCAGTTTCATGAAAAGGATACCGACTATCGACGTGGAATCATCTTGTCGCTATCCGTCGACGTCTGAAGGAACCGCGGCAGTAAAGGCTGCCGGACGTTTTCCGAAAATGCCGTAAAAGCGCGGCTAGCGTAGATTGATTTGTCACCCGAGCGCATTGTCGCCGATCCGCCGATTGAGCCACCCAACGTGTAGTGCTGCGTTAGGTGGTTAGGGCGTGGTATCTTAATGCCTTCGCCGAGGGCGAAATGAACTTACGCAAATGGACAATACCCCAGAAATCACGCTGACGTACTCCACTACGAGGCGTGAACTGGCGACGTGGTATTGGCGAATGTGGAAGAAGAAGCTTTGGAAATTTCACGCCACGTTCATTGTCACCTCAATCGCGGTCGTCGTCCTCACCGCTGGCCACTGGCCACCTTCGGTCATGGACATTGTCCGCGGTATCGCCGTTGCCGTCGCAGTCATCGCGTCCCTAATTCTTTTTCCCCAGATTATGTTCAAGCCCGAAGTGAGGAGCCTAAGTTTTGACAAAAATGGTCTGCGCACAAAGATCGGCAAGAAGAGTGGCAACGTATCCTGGCAGGAGATCGAAAGCATAACTGATTCCGAGGACACGATTGTTATTTCGCGCAAGAATCTCAACGCATTCTTGGTTCCGCTAAGAGCGTTTCAATCTGACCAAGAGCGCGCGAGCGTGGTGAGTGCAATTCAGGCATGGATGGATCTGACACGCTAACAAATGAGTGATCTTTAGGCCAATTGATCAAGCGGCAAGAGCGATGCCTCCAGCCCCGAAGCGACGAAATCTTTGATCACACATTGATCACACCGTAGGTTTCCGTAGGGGCCATCGCGCGGAAAGGATCGTCCTGCCTCCACGTAGAATCAGCCAGTTACGACTACATCGGACCAGATCGGACGGCGCGATTCGGGTTCGATTCCCGTTAGCGCTACCACTTCTATTCTCAATCGGTTTGCCGATCGCAATGCGACTCGACGCTTGTCCCACTGCCTTACTTCGTTAACAATTTACGGATGGAATTCAATTCAGTCCGGCGTTTCGGAGTGGTCTTGGGATATGCCATTTTCAGCTCGCTGAACGTATCCAGGATGATTTGAGAAACGATCAACCTGGCGTTCTCTTTATCGTCGGCGGGAACAACGTACCAAGGCGCGTGATGGGTGCTGGTGGCGCTCAGGCACTCCTCATAGGCGTGCATGTAATCCTTCCAGTATTTGCGCTCCTGAATATCCGCGAGACTCAACTTCCAGTTCTTGTCCGGTTCATCAATGCGCTCGAGGAAGCGTTTGCGTTGTTCGTCCTTGGACAGGTGGAGGAAGAATTTAACGATGCGCGTTCCGTTGCGATAGAGGTGGCGCTCCAGGTCCACGATGGAACGATAGCGCTCCTCCCAGATGGCTTTCCCGTCCCGCAACTCTTTCGAAAGCCCCTCGCCGCGGAGAAGCTCCGGATGCACCCGGACGATCAGCACTTCCTCATAGTAGGAACGATTAAATATACCGATCCGCCCGCGTTCCGGAAGCGCGCTTGTGGCGCGCCACAGGAAATCGTGTTCCAGTTCGTTGGGGCTCGGCTGTTTGAAACTGAAAACCTGGCAGCCTTGTGGATTCACGCCGGACATGACGTGCCGGATGGCGCCGTCTTTGCCTCCGGCGTCCATGCCTTGAAAAATCAGCAGCAACGCATAACGGTTGGACGCGTAGTGAAGTTGCTGCAGCGAACTGAGCTTCTCAACATGTTCAGCCAGGAGTTCTTTATACTGCTCCTTCGACTTGCAAACGGGTTTCACCTGCGTCGGCCATTTGCCGAGTTTGACCTTTTTCCCGGTCGCCCGGAAATCCTTGGAATTGATTTTCATCTTTGTTCTTCACTTTCACGAATCTGAGCGGGACCAACCGGCAGGAAGATTCTCCCCGCGCTTCAATGGCTGTGCCTGCCGGGGTTCTCAGTTCGGCAAACCTGCCGGAAGCGGTTTTTCTTCCCGGTATCGCGCGCCGACGCCGACTTCCCCTCCCGCATTGTAACGGGGAAGCCTTGCGGAAATACACCTCCCGGCTCGTCGGGCATTGAGATTCCGTGATTTTGAAAGGCCTTTCACCAGCCGGATGCCGAAGACCGCACCTTCAGCCGACTGTGCTGGCGACCGCTCAGCCTGAAGTACGCGCGAAGATTGATGGGGCCTATCCCGGGCTGCCGGCCTGTACCAAAGGCTTCGGGTTTTTCAAGACGGCGGGGCGGTTTACCAGCACCTTCCGTGCAATCTCCTGGGCATCGTTGATGGAATTATCCTTGCCGTGCCGACCACAGAGTTCGCCGCCCAGGGTTATTAAGGTCGTCGGACGCAACGCGCCAAGCGCGAACTCTTCCAAAGCTTCCACCCGAGATAGACCGCACGATCCCTAGCCAATCGACTCGAACTGCTTCAGGCTCGTCAATGAGAAGCAACCGCCATGGCCTGGCACATCAACGAACCAGCCGCATCGCTGTAGGGTTTCTTCATGGTCGCCGGCCAGTTCGCCTGATCGGCATAAAGCTTGTTCAGACCGGCCTGGACTTCACGATTTCCGCCGGTGAATCCCTCGATCAGTTTGCGCCAGCGTTTAGCCAGAGCTTGCACCTTGGGACTTGCAGGATCCTCACCCACCGCGGCTTCCACTTCTTTGATCAAATCCGCCCAGTCGCGCTGGGCTTGCTCAATCACTTCGGTAGAGACCTGTCGGGTTGCGAGCGAATCAAGCGCTTGCTCGCTGTAATATTTCTTCGCCCATTCCATGTTGTTTTGCATATGAATCACCTCGATTATTTTTTGGATTGCTCCCCAATCCGCCGGTTCGCCAGCGGCCACAGCCTGTTCAGCCCGCTCAATGGCCTGCGCGGCAAGATCCAGCAGCCGACGCTTCTCCAGGATCATGATGCGCTGCCGCCGCAACGCACTGGCGAGATCCTTCGCGTCCCGTTTCAAAAGGCGCCGGATTTCCCGCAGTGGAAAACCAATGAATTTGAGAGCCAGAATCTGCTCCAACCGCACCAGATCGCGATCGCCGTAGAGCCGGTAACCGGCCTCGGTTCGCCCGCTCGGCGCGAGCAGCCCCAGCCGGTCGTAATGATGCAGCGTCCGCACCGTCACCCCGGCCAGCTCGGCAAATTCCTGCGCTTTGTATAACCGCGCCTGATGCATTCTCGAGCCCCTTGTTCTTGATTCCATGCTAAGCTCTGACGTTACGTCAGAGTCAAGCGGAATTTTGTGCCGGCTGGCGGCTGAGGGATAATCATGAGTATGCGTGTCGAACTCATAGCCGCGATGGGATCCGTACTGGCCTGCTCGGTCGCGGCGGCTCCCTCTTCGGTGACTTTCTCCAAAGATGTGGCGCCCATTCTCGAAAAGAATTGCCAGGGATGCCATCGGCCGGGAGAAGCGGCTCCCTTTTCGTTGCTGACCTATGAGCAGGCGCGTCCTTGGGCCAAGGCCATGAAGGAAGCGGTGCGGCTGAAGAAGATGCCGCCCTGGTTCGCCGATCCGCACTACGGCAAGTTCTCGAATGACCAATCGATGGCCGCGAAAGACGTGGAAACGATCGCAGCGTGGGCGGATGCCGGCGCGCCCGAGGGGGATCGCAAAGATCTGCCTCCCGCGCGGAATTTTGTCGAAGGATGGTCCATCCCGAAGCCCGATATCGTGTTCCAACCGCCGATTCCTTTTGAGATTCCTGCCTCTGGAACCATTGAGTATCAGAAGATCATCGTGCCTTCCGGTTTTACCGAAGACAAGTGGGTGCAGTTTGCGGAGGCCCGTCCGGGAGATCGCGCGCACATTCATCACATGATCCTTTTTATCCGCGAACCCGAATCCCACTGGCTGAGTGGTGCGAAGCCCGGCGTCTTTTTCGTGGCGCCGAAACCCACCGGCAACGAAGCCGTGGATACCAGCGCATTGCCGAGCGACTTCCTGGTGGGCTATGCGCCCGGGCAGCCGGCGGAGATGCTTCTGCCGGGACAAGCCAAGTTGATTAAAGCCGGTTCCGATCTGGTTTTGGAGATCCACTACACGACGAATGGAAAAGCTGCAACGGATCATGGCAGCAAGTTCGGACTGGTGTTCGCGAAGGAACCGCCCAAGGAGCGCGTGCTTACTTTGTCGGCGACCAATGGAACGTTCAAGATTCCTCCGGGAGACCCGAACTATAAAGTGGACTCCGAGTTCCAACTCGGCGCAACCGTGAAGCTTGCGAGCCTGCATCCGCACATGCATGGACGCGGCAAAGATTTCGAGTACCGCGTGGTTTATCCCACCGGAGAAAAGCAAACTCTGCTGGAAGTGCCCCGCTACAACTGGCAGTGGCAGCTTTGGTACAACCTGGCCCAGCCGATTGTTCTTCCCAAGGGAACCAAGATCGAGTGCACGGCGCACTTCGACAACTCGCCGAACAATCCGGACAACGCGGATCCCAGCAAAGAAGTAACCTGGGGCGATCAGAGCTGGGACGAGATGATGGTGGGGTTCTTTAACCTGGTGTTCCCCGCGAACCTGCCGGTGAAAGATATTTTCCCCGCGCGCGCTACCGCATCTCGCTAAGCGACCGCGCTACCGGACGCCCAACTCGCGTTTGATGGTAGTCACGTTTTTCGTCGCCTGATCCTGATATGGCCCGGTGATGTCGGCGCATTGCTGGAAGTACTGCAGGCCTTCCTTCATTTTCGTTTTGTCGCCGAGTGCCTTCCCGAGCTGATAATTTGCCAAACCGAGTTGGAACAAGGCCGGCGCGGCCATCAGTGGCTCGCCCTTCACGCTGGGTAATGCGGCGCGCAACGATTTGTCGGCCGGACCCAGTTTACTTTGGCTGGCGTAGGCCATCCCGGCGATCCAATTGGCGCGCCCCTGCAGCATGGCCTTCTTGCTGGCCCAATCCGCATCGCTCAGCCCTTCAGGCTTCGGCCTCGATCCGAGAGCTTCCAGAACGTGCGTCGAGTGAGTCACAGCGCGATCGTACATTTTCTTCTGCAGGCTGCAGTTTGCTGCGTTGACCCCCGCATCCAGATCCTTGACGTTGGCGGATGCCAGCTTCTCCGCAGCCGTGCAGGCTTTGGCCGCTTGTCCGGATTGCGTCAGCGCGTTCAAATAAACGCCGGAAATCTGAGACATGTATTGGCTTTTCACGTTCTGCTCTTCGAGCGCCGCTCCAAGCTCGGCCACTTGCTTGGGATCTTTCAGTTTTAACGCGAGCGCGTACAGCGCGTATTCGGAGTAGCTGTCAACGCCCTTCACATACTCCGCCCGCTGCTTCTCATCCTCGTCGGCGGGAGCTTTGGCGTCGGCTAGGGTCTTGTGCGCGAGTCCGGCTGCGCGGGCGCACCAGATTTTCAATTGATTGGGGTCTTCCTTGCCCTCGGCCGCTTTGATGCTGTTGTAGTCGAGTTCCAGATCGGCGGGGTCGTTCGCGAAAGCCTTTTCTCCAATCTCGAGCGCTTTGTCGTACTCTTTCTGATTCACATAAATGATCACCACCTGGTTGGCCGCCCATCCCGCGCCTTCATGCTTCGGATACTTGGCCAGAAAATCCAGGGCCACCGCCAGCTTCTTGTCGTCATTGGGTTCCTGGCCGATGGCTTGCAGCAACTGACCTTCGGGTGTGCTGATGTTGATCGTAAAATGTTGCTTCTGTTCTTGAGCGGCGAGAGGAAGCAAGAACAGCGCGAAGACGAGCATGCATCGGTTCATGGAATTCTCCTATCGGGGGAATCTATCACAACCGGATGCGCAATGGGATTTGGTACTCCGCTGGCGCACTACCCGGGATTTCGTGGTAGCGCTCCCTCGCGGTCGCGGTTCGGAAAGAGACGCCCGATTGCCGGTGCCTCAGACGGAAAACGGGAACAACGCTTCGCGGATGGATGCTCCGCGCACTTCGATACTCTTCAAATCGGCGGTGCCTACGCCTCGCGCTTCGGCCAGCAGCAGCGTATTATCGCAATCCACGAAGGGCGCGGTTCCTTTGGGGGCGCGTGGGTTGTAGCCCATCACGGCGGTCGCTACGGTGTCCGTAGTAACGGCGTTTGTGCCCGCGATGATCACGCCCGGGCGGACGGCTCGTAATCCCCGGATCCACGGGCCTTCGCCGCCGGCAATGGTCTCGATGCCGTCGATCAGCGCCAGGTCGATGGGCCGCGCCACGGCAAGATCGGCCACGATTCGCGGCATGCGATAGCCGGGTTCGCGGCTGGAAGCGGGATCGTTTTCCTGCGGCGAGCACTTTGAGGGCTGACGTCTTCCGGCATGGCAAACGCTTCCGCGTCCGCGTCTCGGTTTCTCGTTTGGTTCATCCACACCTGCGTCATCCCCGTAAATCGAAGCCGGCGTGATGCCGAAACAGTTCTTCATGGCCAGCGTGACGCCGCACGTGGCGTGGTTCTTCAGCTTCGCCATGGACATGAAGACGTCGGTGTCTTCGTAAACGGGGTTCAAATCGTATGCCGGGAAAATCGATCCGCCGCCTGGGATCGCAAGCCGTTTGTAGCGCTTGGCTTGCCCGAGCGCGTTGGTGTTCAGGAACTCCACACGATTGGATGCGCCAAAGAGCATGCCAACGTTCCAATCCGCGGCGATCAGGTACTCCTCCAACGGTCCGGCGGTGGCCCAGCAGCTTTCGACGAATCGGATTCGACGTGCGCCCGCGCGATCCAACAGATACGCCGTCGCCGCCGCCATCTTCGGATGAGTGTAGTGCGTGAGGCCGAGCGGCTTGCCTTGAAAGCGCGTTCCGGGGCTGCCGGTGAGATTGACTTTGATGGTGACGGTTTTGTTCTTTACGATGCGGCCCAGGCCACCGAGCTGATCGAACATGGTGGAGAGAGTATGGGTGAGGTCGCCATCATACGTTGGGCAGCGAGCGATGGAAACCGGAGCGGTGGGCGCTTCCTTGGCACGGGCCAGCGGAGCGGCCGCCATCAATGCGAGCAGTTCTCGGCGCGTCATATCCATAGAATAGCGCCGGAAGATGCGAAATTTATTTACCTCCCTGGCAACGGCACCGGCTCCCTTACGGTCGCGGTTCGGAAAGAGGAGGACGTTACCGAGCCGCGACCGTGAGGGAGTCGGTGCCTTTTGGTTCTTCAAAGAGCGAGGAACTGCGCTCTGCTAACCTTGTCGGTAAGTGAGGCTCGCGCTCCCGATCGTAGTGTCCCTTCTGCTTGGCGTCATTGCTCCCGCTCAGGATTTCAGCGATCTGCATGTGGACAAGATCGCGACCGGGTACATCTTTTCGGAAGGCCCTGCCTGGTCGCGCGATGGCTACTTAATTTTTAGCGACATTCCCGGCAACAAGCTACGGTTGTGGAAGCCCGGCGAGAAGCCTTCCATTTTTCGCGACAATTCCAACGGCGCCACCGGCAACACTTTCGACGCACAAGGCCGCCTGTACACCTGCGAGAGCCATGCGCGCCGGGTCACGCGCACGGACAAAAAGGGAAAGATCGAAGTTTTGGCCGAACGCTGGCAGGGAAGGCGCTTCAACGCTCCGAACGATATCGTGGTTCGCAAGGACGGCCAGATCTACTTCACCGATCCGGCGTTCGGGAACCAGCAGGATACGCGCGAACTGGATTTTTATGGCGTATTTCACATTTCGCATCGCGGTGAGTTGGAAGTGATCGCGAAATCAAAAAGCCGCCCGAATGGAATTGCGCTGTCGCCCAATGGGCGCACCTTGTACGTGACAAACTCGGATGAACGAAACGTGCGCGCCTACGATCTGGACAAGAACGGCGAAGCGTCCAACGAACGTGTGTTGGTTCCGAACATCGCCGGAATTCCGGATGGCATGAAAGTGGACGAAGCGGGCAATCTTTATGTGGCTGCCGCGAAGATTGAAGTATTCACGGCGGAAGGCAAGCCTGTGGGAAGTATCCTGCTGCCGGAGACGCCTTCGAATTGCGCCTTCGGCGATGGGGATTTCCAAGGGCTCTACATCACGGCGCGGACGTCTGTGTATCGCGTGCGAATGAGTGTGAAAGGGAGTGTCCAGTATTAACCAAGAAAGCCGGCGCTATCCCACGCGACCGTTCCTGGGTGTTGGCGCCCTGATTTTCGAGGGGGCCCGCATTCTTCTGGTAGAGCGCGCCCAAGAGCCTCTGAAAGGCTACTGGTCGCTACCCGGCGGGATCGTGGAAGCCGGCGAGAAGCTGGACGCCGCGATTCGCCGCGAAGTTCTGGAAGAGACGGGCCTCGAAGTTGAACCGGTCGCTCTGTTTGAAATATTTGAGCGGATCATGCCCGACGCAGACGGACGTCCCGAGTATCATTACGTCCTGATGGATTATCTGTGTCGCGTGACAGGCGGCCAATTGGCGGCCGCGAGCGACGTAAGCCGGGCGCTTTGGGCGACGGAACAGGAAGTGAGCGGATATCGTCTTACCGAAGGGACGTTGGCCGTTGTGGAGAGGGCCTTTGCAAAACTTCAGCCCAAACTTTAGCCAGGACTTGCTCGAGTTCGAATCGCTGCGCCAGTTGGTGGGCCGATTTGTGCGCAGCGAGTTGGGCCGGCACGAACTGGAACAGGTGGCGCCGCACTCGGACCGCGCCATTTTGGAGAATACGCTGGCCGATGTGGCGGAGGCCATCGAATATCTGCGCGCGGCGGCGGGATCGCAACCGGCTGCCCGAGGCGCGGCCATCCGGATCCGCTTCGATTCCATCCCAGACCTTGGAACCACGCTTCCCATGCTGCGAATTGAGGGCGCGGGGCTTGAGGCCGTGCAAATCCTGGATCTGACGCGGCTGCTGGAACAGGCCGGCGAAATCCGTGCGGTGCTGAACGTCGCCGCCGCCAAGTATTCCCAGACTGGGTGCTCGCGCGGCGAACATCTTCGATCCGCGCGCCATGCTGCGCGACTTAGCGGGCAAGATCCTGCCGGATGGAAAGCTGGCCGATGACGCAAGCGTGGCGCTGCATCGGCTGCGGCGGGACATGGAGCGCCAGCAGAAGCAGATCCAGATTTCTCTCGAGCGATTTCTGCGGGCGCATCATGACGATGGCACGCTGCAAGAGGATTTCATCACGCTGCGCAACGATCGGTTCGTGGTGCCGGTGGTGGCTGGCCAACAGCGCAAAGTGAATGGAGTGATCCACGGAACCAGTGGCAGCGGGCACACGCTGTTTGTCGAGCCGCTCGAAACCATCGATCTGAATAATGAGCTGGTGCGGCTGCGCGAAGAGGAACAGCGTGAGACGCTTCGAATCCTGCGCGAGCTGACGGAACTGTTGCGCTCGCATGCTCCGCAGATTCAGGCTGCAGTGGACACGATCGGTTCGTTGGAGCTATTGTTCGCCAAAGCGGAATTCGCCGTCGAGTTCGGCTGCACCATTCCACGTTTCAGTTCGGATACTGGCCGCCGGTTGATTTTGCGGAAGGCCCGGCATCCGCTGCTGGAGGACGTGTTGAGACGCCAGCGCAAGACAGTGGTTCCGATCACGCTGGAGTTGGATGACACAAACCGGACTCTGCTAATCAGCGGTCCGAATACGGGCGGCAAGACGGTCTCGATGAAGACCGTTGGGTTGCTGGTTGTTATGGCCCACGCGGGACTGCCGGTGCCGGCGGAGGACGCAGAATTCCCGGTGTTCGAGCAGGTTTTGGCGGACATCGGCGATCAGCAGTCTATCCAGGAAAGCTTGAGCAGTTTCTCAGCGCATATTGCGCACGTCAGCGAAATGCTGCAATCCGTCACGCCTGCGACGTTGGTGTTGCTCGACGAGTTGGGCCGGGCCACGGATCCCGAAGAAGGCGGAGCGCTGGGAGTTTCGATTCTCGAACGATTTCGCTTGAACGGCGCGTTCACGCTTGCGTCCACGCATCTGGTCGCTCTGAAAATCTATGGAGCCACCACCGCCGGCGTAGTGAACGCGTCGATGGGATTTGACGAGCAGACGTTGCAGCCGACGTATCTGCTGCGGCTGGGTGCGCCGGGAAAATCCGCCGGGCTCGACATTGCGAGCCGGCTGGGACTCGCGCCGGAGCTGATCGAGAGCGCGCGCGAACGGATGTCCACCAACGATCGCGACATCGCGCGGTTTCTGGCGGAACTGCACGAGCGTTTGGATCAGGCTGCACAAGCCGAGCAGGATTTCCGGCGGCAGCAGCAGTCGTTGGAGGCGCGCGAACAATCGCTGGCTAAGGAATGGGAGCGCCGCGAAACGGCGAAGTTGAAAGAAGTAGATCAGCGGTTGGAGTCCGCCGTGGCCGGATTTGAAGCGCAGGCGCAGGAGGCGATCCAGAAAGTTCTGGCGAGCTCGGAACAACGCAAAGCGGTGGAGCAAGCGGAGCGGAAGCTGTCGAAGACGCGGCGCGAACTGGAGCAGCAGGCGCGGGTGGAAGTTTTCGGAGAAACATCCGCTGCGAAAAACGTTTTGGCGATCGAGGTGGGCGATCGCGTGCGGCTCAAAGGTGTGCGGGAGCCGGCTCGCGTGCGGCGGAAGATGGCCGGAGGGCTGCTCGAAGTGGAAGCGGGTTTGATGAAGATGCAGGTTTCGACGGATGATGTAGAAGAAGTACTGCCAGCCACATCGCAGGGCGCTACCCGGCTGCCGAAGAACGTTTCTTACGAGCCGGGTCCTTCGTGGGATGTTTCTTACCGCGAAATCAATGTGATCGGACAGCGCGCCGAAGAAGCGCGCGACCTTGTGGATAAATTTCTGGACAGCGCCGCTATGGCGTCGGTGGATCGGGTGCGAATTGTTCATGGACACGGCATGGGAATTCTGCGCAAAGTGATCGCTGAGTTGTTGACTACCAATCCGCATGTGGAGAAGTTTTATCCCGCGTCGCCGAGTGAAGGCGGGACGGGCGCGACAGTGGTGGAGCTAAAATAAGATCGTGGCAGCAGTGGCCGGTCTCACAATCGAAGACTTTGAAAAACTCCCGGACGCCCTCGCGCGAAATCACGAGCTGGTGGATGGGGAGTTGGTCGACGTGTCTGGAAATACTCTGAACCACAATCGATTGCGAGACCTTTTGATTTCGCTACTGTTATCGCATGTCAAGCACAGCAAACTGGGCAGGGTGATTTCAGAGCAGGAGTACAATTTCGGTGGAAACGCCCACGGACCTGACGTCAGTTTCGTCAATGCCAGGAAGCTTCGCTTGCTCGATGCCAAACGCCGAGTACAGCTATGCGTCCCCGATCTGGCGATAGAAATTATCTCTCAGAACGACAAATACTCAGCGCTTATGAAGAAGGCCCGCCGTTATGGGAAGTGCGGAACGAAGGAAGTTTGGATCTTTGATATCGACGGCCGGGAGGCAATCGTTTTTTCCGGCGACCAACGAGTCATCCTAAATGAGAACCAGAAATTCCAATCGGATTTAATTCCCGGATTCTCCATCCGGCTCGGCGACCTGTTCGACGATATCGCGAATTAACCCGATACAATTGAAGTAGTGATCTCCGCCACATCCACTCCCTGCTCGAATTGTGGATCGGCTCTTGAGCCGCAGGCGCTGAGTTGCGCCTCCTGCGGCCGCCTCACCCACGCGCAGGAATTCGAAACGCTCGCGCAACATGCGAAACTCGCTGGGCAATCCAAGGATTGGCACGGAGCCAAGCTCGCTTGGGAGCGGGCGCTGGCTCTCGCGCCTCCTGGATCCAGCGAATATCGTACCGCGAAAGCGCGCATCGAAAACATCGACCTGCAGCTTTCCGATAAACACGTCTGGGCCAAACGGTTGGGAAAACTCGGACCTGTTGGCGTGGTCCTGTGGAAGTTTAAAACTGTCGCGCTGCTGATTTTGGCCAAAGGCAAGTTCGTACTACTCGGACTCACCAAGCTCAGTACGCTCACCAGCATGCTTCTGTTCCTGGGTGTGTATTGGTCGATGTACGGTTGGCAATTCGCACTGGGATTTGTGCTCTCTATCTACATCCACGAAATGGGTCATGTCATGGCGCTGCGCAAGTACGGCATCGCGGCGTCGGCGCCGATGTTTATTCCCTTCATAGGCGCCATCGTGCGATTAAAACAGTATCCGGCGAACGTAATTCAGGATGCCCGCGTGGGACTGGCCGGTCCCATCTGGGGATTTGGCGCAGCGGTGTTCGCCTGGATTTGCGCATTGATCACCGGTCTTCCCATCTGGTACGCGATCGCGCATACCGGTGCGTGGATCAATCTGTTCAACCTGATTCCGATTTGGCAGCTCGACGGCGGCCGCGGATTCCGCGCGCTCTCTCGCGCGCAGCGCGGCATGGCGCTAGGTGCGGCGCTCACCATGTGGGTGGTCACGCAGGAAACCATGCTGTTGCTGATCGCGCTCGGCGCTGGCTATCGGTTGTTCAGCAAGGATTACCCGGCCGAAGGCGACAACATGACGCTCATGCAGTATGTCGGGCTAATTGTTCTGCTGTCGATGTTGGTCTTGATGAATACCCAGACCATTCACACGCACTTCTAATCGCCCCGCTGCAAGTAGTAGTGCACCGCCGGTGTCACGATCAACGACAACAGCATCGACGCCAGAATTCCGCCGATCACTGCGATCGCCAACGGCTGCAGCATCTGCGATCCAGCGCCAATTGCGAGTGCCAGCGGGATCATGCCCGCGATGGTGGCGAGCGCAGTCATCAAGATTGGCCGGAGCCTCCGTTCGCCTGCCAGCAGCATTGCGTCTTCGGCCGCCGCGCCCTCGCGGCGGAACTTCGCATCGGCATCCAACAACAGAATGCCGTTCTTGGCGACAATCCCGATCACCATGATCAGTCCCATGAAGGACGAGATGTTAAAAGTGGTTTTGGTTACCAGAAGAGCCAGGAACACGCCCGACGTGGAAAGCAGCGCCGAAGAAAGAATGGCAAGCGGCGCGCCCAGCGTACCGAACTCGAATAGCAGCACGATGAACACAAGCACCACGGCGAGGATCAGAACCACCACCAAATCGCGGAACTGTTTCTGCTGTTCCTCATAAGCGCCGCCGTACACCACACGAATTCCAGCGGGGACATTGAGCTTCGCTACTGCTTTCTGCACCTGCGCGATCCCCGTTCCGAGGTCCATGTCTTCCAATCGCGCAGTCACGGCCACCACCCGTTGCAAATTCTCGCGGCGGATTTCCGTCTGGCCGGGAAGTTCTTCGAGCGTAGCGAGCGAGCCCAGCGTCGCTCGGCTGCCTGACTGGCTGGACAACAAAGTATTACGAATAGCCTCCATCGACGCTCGAACATCGTCTGGAAACCGTACCCGGATGGTATAGGCGCGATCGTTCACCACCACCGGAGTTGTCGCAGGCTCGCCCTGCATCAAAGCGCTGGCATCCAGTTCCACTTCTTCGGGAGAAAAACCGGCGCGCGCCGCGACCACGGGATCCACGTGAAAGACCACAGCCGGGCCGCTGATGGTATTCTCAATGCCATTGAGCACGTCGGCCACGCCCTTTATCTTTTGGATGGCATCGCCTACTTGCGGCGCCCATTGCCGCAGTAGATCCGGATACTGCGAAAACATTTTGATTACGATTGGCTCCGGTGCGCCGGTGAGATCGCCGATCATGTCCTGCAGCAATTGGGGGAACTCCACCTTCAAAGTCGGCTGCCGCTTAGTTACTTTCTCACGCACGTCCGATATCACTTCTTCAACGCCCCGCTTTCGATCCGATTTCAGCTTGACGGTAAAATCTCCGCGATTTGCCTCGGTAACGGCAGCCAGCCCAAGTTCGAGCCCGGTTCGGCGCGTGATGTTTTCCACTTCCGGAGTCTCGCGCAGAATCTTTTCCACATCGGCCATCACACGGTTGGTTTCCTCGAGCGACGAACCGGCGGGTGTCCAGTAATCCAGGATGAAGCCGCCCTCGTCCATTTCGGGCAACAGATCCGAGCCGAGCGCGCCATAGCAGAAGTACGAAGCTACGATTAATCCCATACTAAACAGCGCCACGGCCCAACGCTGTTCCAGAGCGAATCGCAGGACTTTTTCATACACGTTCAATACGCGCCCAAGAACTTCGCGGCGCGGGCCAACCTCGTGACTCTCGCGAGGCTTTCGCAACAAGTAGTGGCTCAACGTAGGCGTCCAGGTGAGCGCCAGAGCCAGGGACGTCAGCAGCGCAACTCCCACTGTGATTGCCAGCGCGCGGAAGAAAGTCCCGGTGACGCCCGTGATCGAGATCAAGGGCAGAAACACCACTATAGGCGTCACCGTGGACCCGATCAACGGCGCGCGAATCTCCACCATGGCGTTGCGAATAGCGTCGCTGCGGCTCTGCCCCGCGTCACGATGCATCACGATGTTCTCGACAACTACAATGGCATCGTCAATCACAAGGCCCACAGCGGCGGCCAGTCCACCCAACGTCATCAGGTTGAAGCTTTCCCCCAGCATTCGGAGAGCGATGAATGTCACCGCAACGGTGACCGGGATCACCAAGCCAGCGACAATCGAGCTGCCCCAGTCGCGCAGGAACAGTACCAGGATGATGGCCGCCAGAACCAGTCCAATGAGAATCGCATCGCGAACGCTTTTGATGGATGCCTTCACCAGATCCGACTGGTCGTAAAAAGTCTCGAGAGTAACGCCCTTCCCGAGTGTTTTCCGAATGCTCTCAATCTCGGCGTGTACGGCATCGGCCACCTGTACCGTATTGCTATCCGGCTGGCGCTTGATGCTCAGCAGCACCGCCGGCTTTCCGTTGGCGCGCACCACGGTATAAACCGGTTTCACCGAAGGCTGCACGGATCCCAGGTCGCCCATGCGAACCGGAATTCCGGCCGGCGTGGTTTTGACCACGATGTTCGCGATGTCCTGGGGCGTGCGCGTCTGGCCGCTCACCAGGCTCAAAACCAACTGGTGATTCGTTTCCACCAGTCCCGGCGAATCGATCATGTTGCTGCGCCGCACCGCCTCCAGCAACATCGGAACTGTGATTTGGGTCTGAAGCAATTTGGCCGGATCGGGCCGGATTTCAAACTCCGGCTCCTGCCCGCCCTGCACCACCACCATGGAAACTCCGTTCAGGCGATTGAGGCGCGGCTTCAACTCGTAGGTGGCCAGCTCCCAGAGAGCGCTTTGCGAAAGCCGATCGGACTGCAAGGAGTAACCCAGGATTGGAAATGCGGCAAATGTGAGGCGGTTCGAAGTGACCTTCGCTGTCGGCGGAAGCGACGATTGCACACGCGCCAACGCGGCATTCACCAGTTCCAGCGTCTGGAACATGTCGACTTTCCAGGAAAAGAACAGGTCGATTTCCACGGATCCCCGGCTGGTGACGGATTGCACGCGCTCCAGGCCGGGAACCGTGTTCAACGCTTCTTCGATGGGTCGCGTGACGATGACAAGCATCTGGTCGATCGGTGCGACACCGTTGTCCACTCCCACGACGATGCGCGGAAAATTGGTCTCGGGAAACACGGAGATCGGAATGCTAAAGGCGAGATAGATTCCCGCCGCCACCAATGTTCCAATGACGAAGAGGATGGATTTGCCGAACCGTTCCGTCCAGTGGCTCTCGGGTTGACTCATTTCTCATCACCGGCCGCCTTCAGTGCCACCTTGGCGCCATCTTCCAATCCCACGCCACCCACCGTGATCACTTTTTCGCCAACTGCCACGCCCTTCAGGATCTGCACTTTGTCCGGCTCGCGAATCCCCACGTACACTTTCTTTTCGTGCGCCCTCAAATCGGCGCCTACCACCAGCACTTGGACGCCACCTTCGGCCGAAGGCAGCAGCGCTGTGGTTGGGATTACGATTGCGTTTTTCACCGTCTCCGCGTGAATGTCCACACCAACTGTCGCGCCCGGTTTCAGACGCTCTCCTGGATTTTCGGCTTCCACCCAAACCTCGACCGTAGTGCTGTTGGGGTCGACTGCGGGACTCACCACCGTCACCTTGCCGGACGCCTGAATCAACGCATCCGTTTGCGAGATGGTTGCGGCGTCGCCAACCTTCACCGACGCAGCTTGGCCCACCGGAATGTTCGCGCGCGCAATCACGTGTGAAATATTGACTATTGTGACCAAGGGCGTTCCTGCGCTCGCCATTTCGCCGGCATACAGCGAACGATCCGCCACAATGCCTGCGATGGGGCTGCGGATTTCTGAATAGGAAAGCTGAGCTTCGGCGCCTTCGTACTTTGCTTTGGCGGATGCCACCTGCGCTTCCGCGCCTTTCACTTGTTCAATGCGGCTGACGCTTTCAGTGGCCTGCAGATGCTTCAGCGCGATTTCGTATTGGCTGCGTGCTTGCACGAAAGCTACATTCGCCTCTTCCACCGGCCGCCGCGCCAGCGCGCCTTGATCGAAAAGCTGTTTGCGGCTCTCGTACACTTTCTGTGAAGCTTCCATGGCCTGCCTGGCGGCTTGCAAATCCTGCTGAGCTTTGTTGGTGTCTTCCGGGACTGTGGCGGAAGTGGTGGTTCGATACGCGGATTGCGCTTGTTGATAGGCGCCTTTGCTATCGCCCAGGGCCGCTTGCAGATCCTTATTTTCGAGAACTGCGAGGAGCTGATCTTTGGCGACATGATCGCCGCGCTTGACATGGAAGATCTTTACGGGCGCGCTGATTTTCGGCATCACAGCGGCTTGGTCCACCGGGTAGAGGATGGCTGATGCTGTAACGATACGGTTGATGGATTCTTGTTTTACTTCGGAGACCTGTACGGGGGCTGGCGATTCCGGCGGTTCCGCTTCTTTCGGCTTCGAGCAGCTAAAGCTAATTGCAATGAGTGTCGCTGCGATCAGCATCGACACGCTCCCTCGCGGCTCGGAAGGAGCGGAACCGAACTGCGACCGCAAGGGAGCGTAAAGACAATCCGGAGAATGTCGCATCGGCATGGTTTAGAGGGTACCCGTCAGAGTCTGCACCGCGGCCAGTGCGATTCGATAGCGCGCCAGCCCATCGTCGTAAGCGTTGCGTGCCTGCGCAAGCGTAGTCTGCGCATCTACCACTTCGAGCGCTGTGGCCTCGCCGCCTTGATAGCGCAGCAGCGTCAAGCGCAGGCTTTCCTCCGACAGATCCATGGACTTCCGCAATGAATCGAGCTGTGTCTGAGCCAGTTGCGCCTCCCGATAGAACGAGTTCACATTCGCCAGCAACTGCCGTTGCGCGAACGTCAGTTCGAGTTGCGCCTGTTTCTGCTTCAGTTCCGCCTGCCGGACTCTACTCTGTGTTGCGCCCCAATTCCAAACCGGAATAGTCAACGTGGCCTCCGCCGAAGAGCCGAGATTTTTCTGCCCATCGCGATTGTAGATTGCGACTTGGTTCGCGTCGATGCCATAGAAGTAATCCAGCGAGAGCGTCGGCAGATAGCCGGTACGGGCCGCGGAAATCTCGGCTTGTCCCTGTTGCAAACCAGCATGCGCGAGGCGCAGCTCGGGACTTTTTGCCAGCGCCAGGTTCTGCACTTCATTGAAAGACCCTAGTGGGCCGATCTGGCCGAGATCGTCCACCACCGAATAATCTTGCCGGAAATCGGGAAAAATGATCACGCCGAGCGCCAGCCGAGATTTATCGATCGCGAGCTGGGCGTCCAAAACATCGCGTTCCCGCTGCTGGGCTTGCACCTGCGCCTTCACCACGTCGGCGTGCGCTGCCTCGCCTCCGCGCTCCTGCTTCTCGGTAATATCCAAAAACTTTCGCGCATCCTCTAGACTCCGCTGCGCATTGGTCGAGCGGCGTTGTGCGATGGCCACGGCGTAGTAATCCTGCACCACGGTACCGATAATGCCGCGGGCGGTAAGATCCGCCTTGGCTTTCGCTAAAACTTCGGCAGCGACCGCTCGGCGGTACTCCGCGCGGCGCGTCCAGGAAAGGTCTTCGTGTACTTGCCCCTGGCTGTTATAGACGTGAGGTCCGTTGTTGGCGACGAAGATTCCCGTGGATGTACCGTTCGGCTCGGTATAGATGAATTGATTGAAGTACTGGACCGCTGGCAGCATGGCCGCTTTCGCCTGGATTCTGTCTTCGCGCGCCAGCAATGCCGCGATATTGGCGGTTTGGATCTCGAGTCCGTACTTGCGTGCCCGATCGAGCGCCTCTTGAAAACTGATGCTGAGCGGGGCTTGCGCAAAAATAGGCAAAGTCGCAATGAGAACCAGGTAGCGCCTCATTGGGTCTAGCATATGCCTGCGAACTGAAAATAGGCTGAAATGAGGCAGGCACGTTACAGCAAAACTTCAGATTGAAACCGCTAGCATGAAAGTACGGGATCATGCAGGTTCTGGTGGTGGAAGACGAGCGGCGCATGGCGGAGCTGCTGCGGCAGGGGTTGGAAGAAGAGGGCCATTCCGTGATCCTGGCGATGGATGGGAAAGAAGGTCTGGCCATAGCCGAGTCGCATCCGTTCGATGTCATCGTGTTAGATGTCATGCTGCCGGGAATGGATGGTTTTTCGATCGCGCGCAAGTTACGGGCGTCGCGAAACCAGACACCGATCCTGATGCTCACCGCACGCGATGCTACCGGCGACGTGGTGGCCGGTCTCAATCTCGGCGCGGACGATTACCTGGTGAAGCCTTTTGCCTTTGATGTCCTGCTGGCACGCTTGCACGCGGTATCGCGCCGCGGCCTCATTCCGCAGCCGGTGCAATTGCAGGTGCAGGATCTGACCCTGAATCCGGCCAGTCGGGAAGTTGCGCGCGGCAGCCGGCGAGTGGCTCTCACTCGCACCGAGTACAGTTTGCTCGAACTGCTGATGCGTCGGGCAGGGCGGGTGGTGACGCGCGAGAATCTGATCGAAGCCGTGTGGGGATTCGATTCCGATGTCCGCAGCAACACGCTGGACGCGTTCATCCGGTTGGTTCGGGATAAAGTGGACGTCGTCGGGGAGGAAAAGCTGATCCACACTGTTCGTGGAGTGGGCTACTGCCTGCGCGGAGAGCAAGAATGACCGCCCACTGGTCGATCGGAGCTCGCCTTACCTTCTGGTACTCACTCGTTTTGTTGGCTGGCCTCTCGATATTCGGCGCTGGAATCTGGCTGCTGGTCTCGCATAGTTTGCGAGCCTCGCTGGATCAGACTCTGGCTGAGGACGCAAAGGGCGTAATCACGGTTCTGCAGTCGGAAACCGAGCCCGACCATGTGCGGGAGGAACTGACCGAGTATGTGGCAGCGACACCCGGCGGCAGCCTGATTGAAGTTCAGGATGCGCGAGGACAGAAGGTTGTTGCAAGCAGAATTCTGGAGCTGCCGGCCCCGGAATTGGATAGTGTTTTCGGAGTACAGGCCAAGCGTTCGGGCAGGTATCGCACGTTCACTACGACGGTTCGGGTCAACGGAACGGCTTATCGCGTGCTGGTGGGAACGCCACTGGATCCAACTGAGGCGACTTTAAGGCGCCTTCGATTGCTATTTTGGTGGTCTGCCCCGGCAGTGCTTCTGCTGGCTTCCTTGGGCGGATATTGGATCAGCCGCCGGGCGCTGGCCCCCGTGGACGAAATCACGCACGAGGCGCGGATCATCGGGATTCAGAATCTATCGCAGCGCCTTGCGGTGCCCAACACCGGCGACGAAATCCAGCGGCTTTCAGAAACCTGGAACGGCATGCTGGCGCGACTGGAAGGGGCCGTCAAGCGGCTCTCGCAATTCACGGCCGATGCCTCGCACGAACTGCGCACGCCCATCGCATTAATTCGCACCACGGCGGAATTGACGCTGCGGCGGGAGCGGTCGGCCGAAACGTATCGAGAAGCGTTGCGGCAGGTGGTAGTGGAATCTGAGCGGACCACGCGATTGGTGGAGGATTTGTTACTGCTCGCCCGCTCCGATGCAGGACTTCCCTCTTTGCCGCTGGAGCGAATGGAATTGACTCCGCTGGTGCAGGACGTCTGCCTGCAGGGGCGGGTGTTGGCGGAAGCGCGGCAGCTCCAGATCTCGACGGAAATTCCGGATGAGCCCGTGTATGTGGAAGCCAACGATCCGGCGCTGCGGCGGATGCTTTTGCTGCTTCTCGACAATGCCATGAAGTACACGCCGTCCGGCGGGCGGATTACTTTGTCGGTGGACTGCGGTCCGGCGGGCGCGACAGTGGCGGTGCGCGATACCGGAATCGGCATTCCGGAGACGGCTCTGCCGCATGTCTTCGAGCGTTTCTATCGGGTGGACGAATCGCGCAATCGCGACGCCGGCGGCACGGGGCTGGGATTATCCATTGCGAAATGGATCGCCGAGCGGCATCATGCGAGTTTGGAAGCGGAGAGCGTGGTGGGCGAGGGGTCGGTGTTTCGGATCCGGTTTCCGGTTACTTAGCGTAGGGAATCTCGATTATGGTGCCGACCGTGCCAACCCGCAGTTCCGCCGCGAGGTCATATTGTTGATGCGGTCTCAGGATCACCTGTTTAATAAAAGTGTTGAACCCACTAGCCTGCACTCGCACAGTGTACGATCCCAGCCTGAGTGACTCAACACGGAAATGCCCGATACTGTCTGTGGTAGTTTCAAACTTTAGTCCCGAATTTGTCCCGCTCACCACCACAGCGGCGTTCGAGATTCCCTGGCCAGTTATGTCCTTCACCACCCCTGTAATGGTGGAGCGGGCTTCCAACAACGCAGACGGAATCGGAAACATCGGAAATTGCGCAGCCGTCGCCGACGAAACCGCCGCTACGGCGGACATCGCCGCTCCCGCAAAACGCGACACACGCCGTCCGATGGCGCGCAGACCCGCCGGACAATTCTCGGTGAGGATAGTCCCGTCGGCGCGGCGATAGAGACGCGCACAGAGGCGTCCTTCCGTCTCTTGCAACAACGCCTCAGCCTCTCTCCGAGTCATCGCGGAAAGGTTATAAACGTTCTTATTGCACTGGCTGCAATGGCGCACCTGGTCCGTCCCAGGCATTTCATCCCAATTAGCGGGGCAGGGCGCCGCGATGGAAACCCGATCCAGCATCGTTACCGGGATCATATCACGGCATGCTGTGGGATGATATCGGTCAAATGGTGTTGCTATGCCACTCACTCCACACGACGCTCATCGCCTCGGAGCAATCGGCGAACTGCTGAATTTTGTCGGCGCCCTGGTGCTGGCTGCGGATCTCTTCCTCCGCCAAAGGAAGGAGAACGAAGCCAAACTCCTGGATCCACTCGGAGCGTGGGGCCGACGAAATCGCTTGTCGGCGACGCACAATAACGTGCCGGTCAGCGATCCGGATTTCACGGCTAGAGTTTTGGATGGCTGGAGCAAGCGGTTAGGCTATGTTGGAATCGCGTTGCTCGCCGCTGGGTTTCTCTGTCTATTTGGCTACCATCTCATCTATCTCTTTTACGCAGAGTAGTTTACGATGAATTTCCAAGCGGAGTCCTTGACAGGAATTTCGGAAAGTCGGATAATCAGAACAGGAGTTAAGTCATGCCGGTAACAACTCGTATCGTTGGAAAATTTCAAGTCACCGTACCCCCCGAGATTCGAGAGATATATGGTCTTCAGGAAGGGGATCTGCTGGAATGGATGTTCGATCCAGGTTCCCAGGAGATTCGTGTGATTGCCAAGCGCGCGCAGTTGATCACGCCCCAAGCGTTGGAACTGGCGAACAAATCGCGAGAAGCACGTCGGACCGACCGGACTCTCGCGGGAAGCTGTGGTCGGCGGTGCAAGGAACGCTCCACGCGAAAAGTAGCCCGTTCGGCTGAAGAGTTCGATGGCCAGATGCAAAGTGGTTCTCGAAGATTCGTTCAAGCGGGCGTTGGTTCAACTGCCCGAGCGGGCTCAGGACCAAGTTGCAGTTGTCATTCAGTCGCTGGAGAACGAATGTCGATTCGATCCAGATCCCGCGCAGTATATCCTGCAGGTGGCAAAGTACATTTCCTTTTGCGAGCATGTTGAGGGATGGGGTTACAGTATCTCCTGGTATCAGGAGGCGGGTGTCCTCGTGGTGAACGCCGCGCCCTCCACACGAATCCAGCTTGTCGCGCGCAGTGATAAGCAGTGATAAATAGAGCGGATCAGCGTTTGCGCCGCGTGTTGCGGCGTCTCCCTAGCGCACTCCTGATCTCGGCCGCGAAGGCCGACTCCACCAGATCCGCCTGCTCTTCCTGATGACGCTTGAGCGATCCGGCGGAAGTGCTGGCGCTCTCCGCGCGTCCCACGTAGCGCAATACGCGGCGGTAGTGTTCCAGAACAGGCTGCATTTGTTCCTGGACAAAGCGCCAGGCGCCCATATTGCGCGGCTCTTCCTGAACCCAAACAACTTCAGCCAATGCCGGGTAGCGATTCAAAATCGCTTGCACGCCGCTGGTGGGGAATGGATAGATTTGCTCCAGCCGGACAATGGCCACGTGTTCCACTTTGCGTTCTTCCCGCGCTGCGAGCAGGTCGTAATAAACCTGGCCGGAGCACATGAGCAGACGCGTCGCCTTCGCGGGATCGATGGATGTTGCATCGTCCAGGATCTCGTGGAAAGTGCCTGTCATCAGCTCATCGAGCGTAGAGGTCGCCCGCGGGTGGCGCAACATTCGCTTGGGCGTAAATATGATGAGAGGCTTACGAACGCCGCGCCGGTCCGATCCGCCGTGCATCTGCCGGCGCAGCACATGGAAGTATTGCGCGGGCGTGCTGGCGTTGACCACCTGCATGTTATTTTCCGCGCAGAGCTGCAGGAAGCGCTCAATGCGGGCGCTCGAATGCTCAGGCCCTTGTCCCTCGTAACCATGCGGAAGCAGCAGCACCAGGCCGCTGGGTTGTCCCCATTTGGATTCGGCGCTGGCGATAAAGTTATCGATCAGGATCTGCGCGCCGTTGGCGAAGTCCCCAAATTGCGCCTCCCACAACACCAGGGTTAAAGGGTCCGCCAGACTGTAACCGAACTCGAATCCCATCACGGCATACTCGCTGAGCGAGCTGTCGAAGACATCGAAACGAGCTTGCTCGCGAGAAAGATTTCGCAGCGGAATATACCGCTCGCCGGTTTCGCTGTCGTAAAGCTCGAGATGCCGCTGGCTAAAAGTTCCACGCCCGCTGTCTTGGCCGCTAAGCCGCACCGGAGTCCCTTCCAGCACCAGGCTTCCGAAGGCCAGCGTTTCGGCGGTGGCCCAATCCATCGGCGCGCCGTTCAAAACCTCCCGGCGCTTGCGCAAGCTTCCGGCCAGCTTGGGATGAACGTGAAATGTAGCAGGGAAATTCGTGATGCCTTCCACCACACGCTCCAGCGTGGCGCGGTCAGCCGCGGTGTGCGGACTCGGCCGGCTGATCTCTTCCGGATCCACAGCGCTCAAATCCTGTACCTGGAACGGCTCTTCCTTCTTCTTCGCCGCGTCGTAGGCTTCATTCAGCCGGGCTGAAACGCGAGCGCGAATCTCTTGCACTTGCCCGTCATCCAGGAATTCTTCCCGCAGCAATCGCTCGGAGTATTGCGTCGCGACCGAAGGATGCTGGCGGATTTTTCGATAAAGAATCGGTTGGGTGTAGCTGGGATCGTCGCCTTCATTGTGGCCATGCCGCCGATAGCAGAACATGTCGATGACAACGTCCTTCTTAAACTGCTGCCGGTAATCGTAAGCCAACTGCGCCACGCGCAGGCAAGCCTCGGGATCGTCGCCATTCACGTGGAAGATGGGCGCTTGCACCATGCGCGCCACGTCGGTGGAGTAGGGCGTGGAACGGGCTTCGTCAGGATTCGTGGTGAATCCAATCTGGTTGTTGATCACCAGGTGGATGGTGCCGCCTGTGGTGTAACCTTCCAACTGCGAGAGATTGAGCGTTTCGGCTACCACACCCTGTCCAGCGAAAGCCGCGTCGCCGTGGATCAGAATCGGAATCACGCGCTCGCGTTTGGTATCGCCCAGCCGGTCTTGCTTCGGACGAACGAGTCCTTCCGCCACTGGATCCACCGCTTCCAGATGGCTCGGATTGCAAGCCACCGACACGATGATCTCGTGGCCGCGCGAAGATTTTCGCACGCCGCTCGCGCCCAGGTGATATTTTACGTCGCCCGAACCTTGCGTGCTGTCCGGATCGATGCCTTCGAACTCCGACAAAATCTCGATCAGCGACTTGTCCACGATGTTGGCCAGCATGTTGAGGCGTCCGCGATGCGCCATGCCGATCACCGCTTCATGTACGTTGGTGTTGGCCGCCAGATCCAGAATCTCATCCAGAATCACCATGGCGGATTCGGCGCCTTCCAGGGAAAAGCGCTTGTGGCCGACAAAACGGGCGTGCAGGAAATGTTCGAATTCCTCGGCTTCGATCACCCGCTGCAGTGCGCGCTTCCGTGTGTCGGGAGGAAGCGGCCAGCGATTGCCTGTCAGCTCCATGCGCAGTTGCAGCCAACGCTTTTGCTCCGGAATCTGGATGTTCATGTACTCGCATCCGATTTTTCCGCAATAGGTGTTGCGCAGAGTTTCCAGGATCTCGCGTAACGTGGCCACCTTTTGCGGCTCGTACTCGGCCGACATCAAGGTGCCGGTGAGAAACTCGCGGTCCAGATCCCAGATGGTGAGGCCGTATGTCGCGGGATCGAGCTCGGCGTGATAGGTGGGCTCCGAACCCAGCGGATCAAAGTCGGCGATGAGATGTCCGCGCACGCGGTACGCATTAATGAGCTGAAGCACAGCGGCTTCCTTGGCCACTTCGTTCAGTTCCGCGCCGCCTCTGCCCGGTACCGAAACTGGACGATCCGTTTCCCAATGCACAGGCTTGTGCGGGATCCTCAGGTGCGAAAAGACTTCCTCGTAGAAATTTTCCTGGCCTTCCAGCAGCGCCTGCAATCGTCCCAGAAACATGCCGGATTCGGCGCCCTGGATCACGCGATGGTCGTAGGTGCAGGTTACGGTCATCACTTTGCTCAGGCCGAGCAGCGCTCGTAGCTGATCGCTCGCGCCGTGGTATTCCGCTGGATAGCCGATGGTTCCCGTTGCGATGATGGCTCCCTGGCCGGGCATGAGCCGCGGGACAGAACCGAGCGTGCCGACGGTGCCCGGATTGGTGAGCGAGATGGTGGTGCCTTCGAAATCCTGAACCGTCAGCTTGTTCGTGCGTGCGCGCGCCACGATATCATCGAATGCTTCGACGTATTGGGCGAAGTCCATTGCCGCCGCGTTCTTGATGTTCGGGACTTTGAGCGAACGGGTGCCGTCCTTCGCGGCTACATCCACCGCGATTCCGATATTGATTTGGTTGTGCAGGATGCGAAACGGTTCGCCATTGGTTTCCGCGTAAGCGTGATTGAGTGTCGGATTGGCGCGAACTGCTTTGACAATGGCCCAGCCAATGATGTGCGTGTAGGAGATTTTGCTCTTGCCCGTGAGCGCCCGATGCTCGTTCACGACTCGCCGGTTTTCGTCGATGACTTTGACCGGAATTACGCGCTGCGAAGTCGCGAGCGGGATGCTGAGGCTCGCGTTCATGTTCTGGGCGATGCGAGCGGCCGCCCCACGGAGCGGAATGGCTTGCTGATCGGCTCCTGGTGGGGGAGCGGCCGGTGCGGGATGCGCCGCTCTGCCGTTCGAAACGGCAGCGGGAGCTGACCCACCATTTGCGACTGGAACGGCGCTGCCGCCATTCGATTCAAAAACATTTTTCCAGCTAGCGTCCACCGCCTGATGGTCGCTGAGATACTGCTGATACAGCTCGTCTTCGAGCCAACTGTTGATTCCAAACTCGGGAGGGCGTGATTCGGGCATTCGGTTTCCAACTGCTTTCTAACCTTCATCATACCGTGATTCGCAAGTGCTGCAACGATAAGTACTTATAGGCCGTAAATCTCTGTAATACCCGAATCCGAAAGCGCAGCGCTGCGTCCAATTCAGTAGAGAGGAAAAGAATAAAATGAAGTCCAGAATCGTGAAGATTTCTTTGACGCTTGCCCTGGCGGCTCTGACGGTTCCTATGTTTGGAAAGACGATCGATCCCAAGGGCAATTTACCGGACGCAGTCCGTCATCAGCTTGTCATGTTGCCGTACTATAGCGTCTTTGACGATCTCCAGTTTTCGGTGGATAACGGCGTAGTGACGCTGGCCGGCGACGTGACTCGCCCGGTGCTCAAGTCAGACGCCGCGAATGTCGTCAAGAATATCGCCGGCGTGACGAGCGTGGTGAACAATATCAAGGTTCTGCCGCTTTCGTCCTTTGACAACCGGATTCGAGTGGCGACGTATCGCTCTGTGTTCGGCTATGCCGGCCTTTATCGCTATGCGATGGGCGCCAATCCGTCGATTCACATCATCGTGGATAACGGTCACGTTACCCTGAAGGGCGTGGTTAGCAATCAGGGCGATAAGAACATCGCCTATATCCGTGCGAACGGGGTTCCTGGAGTGTTCTCAGTGACCAATGATTTGGTGGTGGCAGGGAACAGCTGAGAAGCCGAATCCAGAATTCAAGAAGTCAGAATTGGCCGCTGGTCGAATCGCGATCAGTGGCCATTTCTTTTTTGGTGGCATGGTTACGCTCCGCTGAAGACGCCAGTGGGGCCGTGATTCGAAAAAAACGGCACCGACTCCCTCACGGTCGCGGCTCGGTAGCGCCCTCATTCCGAGCCGCGAGCGTAGGCGACCGGTGATTGGTTCCCACGGCAACTCCCTCGCGGTCGCTACGCTAGATAGTCGAACAAGGTAGTTTTGGGCAACTGCGCGCGCGAGACCAGGGCGGCCTGCTGTGCGGTCTGACCCTCGGTCAATTGGGTGATCGCGGCAGCTTCGTCGGCGTCCTGAATCCCGCTGATTTGCGTCTGCAGGTTCGTCTCGTTGTTTTTGACCACGTTGGTGGAGCTGGCGAGTTGATCCTGGACGTTGCCATAGAAGGCCAATTGCTGGTTCAGGTAGGCGCCGGCTGTTTGGACATCGGCTAACGCCGAGCTGACGCTGGCCGCGCTGCCATGGTTCAGGAGCACCTGGCGCAAATTGTTGATGGAGGTGAACACGTTTTGCGTTGAGTCCGGGCTGTCGAAGATGGTTTGCGCTGTCAGGGATACCGCAAACTGAGATCCGTTCGGGCCTTGAATCTGGCGAGTGGCAGCCGTGCCCTGGTATGCGCTGATGGGATTGCTTTGCGTGAGATCGACGCTGTACGGCACCTGTTGATCGCTGTCGCCGCTGAATATGTACCGCCCCTCCACGGTGGTGTTGGCTGCGGCCACCAGCTGCTGCAACACAGAGCCTAACTGGTCCGCCACGTTTTGCTGCGTATCGCTGGAAGCCAGATCGCTGGCGCCTTGAGCGCCCAGGGATTCCGCATTCTCCACCAGGCTAACCGCGGATTGCAGCGCCGTTTCGCCGGTGTTGACCTCCGTGGTCACGCGGCCGAGATTGGAATCGATCTGTTGTGTCTGGGCCAGATCCGAGCGGGTTTGCAGCAAGTCGGATATTTGATCAGGCGCGTCGGAAACGACGTTTATTTTTAGGCCCGTGGTGAGTTGCTGTTGCGCTTGCTGCTCGCGAGCCTGAATCTGATCCAGACCTACGATAAAGCTTTGCCCGGATGCGCTGAGGGAGCTGATCATGGGGACTCCTAAGAGGTGGGGATGATGCCCATCAAGGTTTCTGTCAATTCGTTCAAAACGGTGAACATTTTCGAGGTTGCCTCGTAGGACTTCTGAAAGGCGAGGAGTTTTTCGGCCTCTGTGTCGAGGGAAACACCGGATACCTGCTGGCGAAAAGTCTGCGCCTGGCTCAGAAGATTTTGTTTGGTGGTTTGGCTGTCCGTGGCCGAAGAAACATCGTTTCCAACGCGCCCGCCGAGGTTGCCATAGAACTCGTCGAACGTATAACCATTGACGCCGGTGGCGTTGGCTAGCTGAGCCACGGCCAGGGCGTTTCCGTTACCACCGGCGGCCCCCGGCAGCGCCGCGGCAATCTGGTCCGTCGTCAGGGGACTCACGCTTAGCGTCAATGCCGCCCCCTGCGCCGGGTCATAGGTGAATAGATCGGTGGCGGGTGCGGCGCCGTTCTGATCGATGCCGTTGTCGAGCACGCCGTTCACCTGATCCGCGAAACTTTGAGCCAGGGTATTGAGGTCCGTGACGTAGGAAGGGATTACGTTATTGTTGTCATCCACCACGCCGCTCAACTGGCCGCCTGTAATCTGGGCGGTGATGTCGGCGCCGGAGCTGCTCAGTATCGCGGTTTGCGGAGTGGAGAAATCCCCCCGAATATTGTAAGCTTGATCTCCCACAACCAGTGGCGTCTGGCCGCCCACCAATACAGAAACGGTCCCATCCGGCTGCTGCAGGGTGGTGAAGTTCACAAACTGCGAGAGTTGTTCAAGCGATGAATTCAGTTGGGCGTCTACCCCGGCATTCACGGTGCCGTCAGCATCCAGGCGGCCGCTGGAATTCACCTGCGCGATGGTGGCGGCCAACTGGTTCACGTTGTCGATGATGCTGCGGGTTTGCTGGTCTAAATTGGTTGTTTGGCTCAATAACCCGGATGCCGCGCTATTGAATTGCTGGGCCACGGTGGCGGCTTTGTTCAACACATCCTGGCGCGACACCGTGTCGTTTGGATTTACGCTGAGCTGTGAAAAGCTCGAAAATAGCGCGTCCATGGAGGGCGCGAGTCCGGACGTGCTGGATAAATCGAAGAAGGACTGGAGCGGCGTAAGGTCCGAGACCTTTTGCTGATAAAGTCCCAGTGACGATTGTTGCTGTTGAACGGACGCTTCCGCATAGAGGTCACGAGAGCTGACCACCGGACCAGCACTCACTCCGCCAGTTAACCCCTGCGTAAGATCCAGTGAGTCCGCATCAAGGACCTGGGTTTGCTCCACATAACCCGGTGTACTGGCATTTGTAACGTTATTCTGTACGACGGTCAAGCCGTCTTCGAATGCTTTTAGGGCGTTCGCACTGTTGGTGAGGGACGCAAAGAGACTACCCAATTGCCACCACCTTAGAGGCATACTGCTGCCTGGCCGGAATTGGTTTCCCTGCCACCCCGTAATGGGCGGGTGCGTCCTCAACGCCTGTGGCCACCAGGCGCGCCCATCCCTGATAGAACTTGCCGGCACCCTGTAACAAAGCATTCACCTCGCTCAATTCCCGCCGCAGACCCATCATTTCCAGCTCCAATAGCCGCCGCCACTCCGGAGTCAGCCTGCGGCCGGAGGTGAAACCCACCTCCAGGGTCTTCAAGCAGTCCACGGCTAATCCCAGTTCGGATGCACTGCTGTCCATGGCCTGCAAGGTGGGGGAAAGCAGTTTCAGCCGGACCTTTTCCAGGCTTCGGCGGGCTTGCTTGGCCTTGTCCAGCTCCCACTTCGTGTCGGGTATGCTACTCCAACGTTTCAAGCGTAGTTCCCGCTACTCAGATGTATGCTGGCCTCAATGATGCTACTGCTCAACACGCCGGCTTCCACTTGATACCCCCCACTGGAAACTGTGGCGCTCAGGGAGGACAGCTTGGCAATATGGTTCGGAGATTCGTCGGAAGCCGCAGCCAACTGAGCGAGATTGGATAGCTGTATTCGATCGGTTGACACCGGCCTGGCTGATGCCGGCGCCGCCGGTTGGTCAGTCTTAACCGCCGCCGAGGCACCGGCGACCGTACTTATGGAATTGGATTGTCCGTTTGGACCTTGAATTTTCATGGCTTTATCCTAAGGACGAATGCCTACTTCAGCGCCACGTCTAACAATCCTATCGACCCGCAGACCCGCATTTGTAGGGAGTAAGGCAAGTCAGGTGGGAGGGATATACTGTCGGTCGGTCGGACCACCCAAGGCGGCGAAGTAGAGCTACTATCCTAAGTTCTCCATCCAAAGGCCCCTCAAACAACCTCAAAACAACGGTTTTTTTGACCCTTCTCATAACTTTCCGGGGACCAATTCGGAGCCACTTCCCGTATCATGGATATGAAGAAGTCAGGGAGGGTTCGAATGCGATTGGTGGGATTGTGTCTCGGCTCAGCCGTCGTTGCCCTAGCGGCCACTGGTTCGCAGACCGTAACGTTCTACAAGGATGCGTTACCGGTCTTACAGAAGAATTGCCAAACTTGTCACCGGCCCGGCGAATCCGGACCCATGTCCTTCCTGAGTTACGAGAGCACGCGTCCCTGGGCGAAGGCGATCAAGACGGCGGTTTTGACCAAAAAGATGCCGCCTTGGTTCGCCGACCCGCATTTCGGGAAGTTTGCGAACGACCGGTCCCTAGCGAAGGCTGACATAGACACCCTGACAGCTTGGGCTGACACCGGCGCCCAGGCTGGCGATCCCAAAGACGCCCCCAAACCGATCGACTGGGTGGAAGGCTGGCGCATCGGCAAGCCCGACCAGGTGATCTCCATGCCGGTGGCTTTCAATGTCCCCGCATCCGGCACCATCGACTACCAGTACATCGTGATCCCAACCGGATTCACCGAAGACAAATACGTGCAACTTGCCGAAGCGCGTCCCGGCAATCCAGCGGTAATGCATCACATCATCGCGTTCATTCGGGAACCCGGCAATCCCTGGCTGAAGGACGCTCAACCGGGTATACCTTTCGTTCCCCGGGAACGGGAGCGCCGCGCGGAAGCGGATGCGAAAAAGGGCGACAAGCCGAGGCAGCAAGACGGTGGATTCGGCGACTTCCTGGCCGGCTACGCTCCAGGGACTTTGCCCAACATCATGAAGCCAGGACAAGCCAAGCTGGTGAAGGCCGGCTCCGACCTGGTGCTGCAGATGCACTACACTGCCAATGGAAAAGCAACCACCGATATTTCGAGAATCGGCATTGTGTTCGCGACCGAGAAACCGACCGAGCGAATCCTGACACTTGCCGCCGCCAACGGAACCTTCGCCATCCCTCCGGGGGATCCGAATTATCAGGTGGATTCGAAGTTCACCTTACAGGATGACGCAACTCTCATCAATTTTCTGCCGCACATGCATTTCCGCGGCAAGAGTTTCGAATACCGCGTGATTTATCCGACGGGCGAGAAGGAAACTCTTCTCGATGTTCCGCATTACGATTTCAACTGGCAGCTTACGTATGAATTGGCGCAGCCCAAGCTATTGCCCAAAGGGACAGTGATCGAGTGCACCGCGCACTTCGACAACTCGCCCAATAATCCTTCTAATCCCGATCCCACCAAGGAAGTTCACTTCGGCGAGCAGACTTGGGAAGAAATGATGATTGGGTTTCTAGATGTTGCGGTTCCGATTAATAAGACTGCCATGGATCTGCTGCGGCCGAAGAAGGCAGCGGCACAATCCGGTCCAGGCTTGTAAGCAGTATTTTTGCAGGATTTGCGTATTCACGATTGCTAAGGGGAGTGAGAGCCATGAAGCTCAGCTTATTTGCACTGACATTAGCGGGATCCATCGCCGCGACGGCCGGCTCGGTATCTACCACGCCGACGTATTACAAAGATATCGCTTCGGTGCTGCAGAACCGCTGCCAGGAATGCCATCGGCCGGGCGAAGTGGCGCCGATGAGCTTCATGAGCTACGACGAAGTCCGTCCCTGGGCCAAGGCGATCAAGACCGCGGTGCTCACCAAGAAAATGCCGCCCTGGTTCGCGGATCCGCACTTCGGCAAGTTTTCGAACGACCGTTCTCTCTCTCAGCATGAGATCGACACCTTGATCGCCTGGATCGATGGCGGCGCCAAGGAAGGCGATAAGAAGGATGCACCCGCGCCCAAGCGGTTCGCCGAAGGATGGTCCATCGGTAAGCCGGATGTGATTCTGCAAATGCCGATCGCCGTCGACATTCCAGCCACGGGCGTTGTGGACTACACGTACGTCGTGATCCCAACCGGATTCACGGAAGACAAGTGGGTGCAGTTCGCCGAAGCCCGTCCGGATGCCCGTTCGGCCATGCATCACGTGATTGCTTTTCTCCGGCCGCCCGGAAATCATTGGCTGAAGGATGCCAAGCCCGGCGTTCCGTTTATCCCCGAACATTGGGGCGGAGCTAAGGAACAGGCTAAGCAGGAAAAGCCAGCGAAGGCTGCCAACCTCGAAGATCAATTGCCGGGCGAGCTCCTGGTGGGTTTCGCGCCCGGCCTGCCGCCTACCGAATGCAAGCCGGGTGAGGCCAAGCTGGTCCCCGCCGGTTCCGATATTGTTCTGCAACTGCACTACACGCCTAACGGGAAAGCGACCACCGACCGATCAAGGATTGGCTTGATCTTCGCCAAAGAACCAGTACAGCGCCGAGTGATGACCATGAACGCGATGAACGTGTTCCTGAAGATTCCCGCGGGTGATGGGAACTACGAAGCGCATGCCCATGCCACCATGCCGCAGGATGTAACTCTAGTCAACTTGATGCCGCACATGCATCTGCGCGGGAAGGATTTCCTCTACACCGCCGTGTATCCCACGGGTGAAAAGCAGGTGCTGCTGAACGTTCCGCATTTCGATTTCAACTGGCAGCTTGCCTATGTAGAAGACCAGGAACTTTTGCTGCCGAAGGGAACGCGCATTGAATGTGTGGCGCATTACGATAATTCGCCCAACAATCCGGCGAATCCGGATGCGACCAAGGAAGTCCGCTGGGGCGATCAAACTTGGGAAGAAATGATGATCGGTTGGTTCGATGTATCTTTCGACGCGAAAGCGGACCCGACCGTGTTACGACAACGTCAGCGCGACCGAAGTGAATAAAAGGGAGTAATCAGTAGTCATGAATAGCACCAGACTCTTCACATCCGCACTTATTTTCGGAGCGGCTGCATTCGCAGCCAGTGTTCCTCGAGAAGTTACCTTCCACAAGGACGTGGAGAAAATCGTTCAGGATCATTGCCAGGAGTGTCATCGAGCGGGCGAAATCGCCCCGTTCGCGCTGATGTCCTATAAAGACGCACGCCCCTGGGCCAAGGCCCTGAAGGAAGACGTCCTCACGAAGAAGATGCCTCCGTGGTTCGCCGATCCGCAGTACGGGCATTTCGCCGACGATCGATCCTTGAGCAAACAGGAAATCGATACCTTGGTGGCTTGGGTGGATGGCGGCGCCAAGGAAGGCGATCCGAAGGATGCGCCGGCTCCGCGCACGTTTACCGAAGGCTGGAACATCCCGACGCCCGATCTGGTGCTGGACATGAACACGTTCCACATTCCGGCCAAGGGCGACATTCAGTATCAGTATGTGGTGCTGCCCACCAAGTTCGATCATGATCAGTGGATTCAGGCCGCCGAAGCGCGGCCGAGCGATCGCTCTGTGGTGCATCACGTGGTGATTTTTGTCCGTCAACCGGAAAACAAATGGTTGCGTGAAGCCAAGCCCGGCGTTCCTTACACGCCTCCCGGCGGCGGCAAGGATTTCAACAATACTTCCGGCGGCGGCAGCGACGTGCTGATGATTTACACGCCCGGCAAGATTCCCGAGATGTGGCGCCCTGGCCTGGGCAAGATGATCCCAGCCGGTTCCGATCTGGTGCTGCAGATCCACTACACGGTGAACGGCAAAGAAGCCGTCGACCATACCAAAGTCGGCATGGTGTTCGCCAAAGAGAAGCCCACGGAACGCGCGTTCACGTTTGCCGGAAACAATCTGACATTCAAGATTCCTCCTGGCGATCCGAACTATCCGGTGGTAGCGAAAACCAAGTTCCCCAACGAAACCACCATTCTGAATTTCTTCCCGCACATGCACCTGCGCGGCAAGTCGTTCGAGTATCGCGCCATCTATCCGGATGGGCGATCCGAAGTGCTGCTGCGCGTTCCGAAGTACGACTTTTTCTGGCAGTTGGATTACAAGCTGGCCACGCCGCTGAAGATCCCGGCTGGAACCACCATCGAATGCACGGGCACGTTCGACAACTCGCCCAACAACATACACAATCCGGATCCTACAGCGACGGTTCGCTTCGGCGAACAGAGCTGGGAAGAGATGATGCTCGGCTTCTATGACGTTGTGATCCCCGCCGACCAGAGCCTGCGGGAATTCTTCACGCCGCTGCATGAAGCGAACAAATCCACCGGCGGAGGCCAGTAGCAGAGCAAGTTCGTGAAGTACACTGTTGTTTCTCTCCTTGTGGGCGCCGGCATCTTGCTGAGCGCCCACGATGTTTTTTCAACCAAGATTACCTGGTCGCGCGAGATTTCCCGGCTGGTGGACAAGCGCTGCATCTCATGCCATCGTGACGGCGGCTCCGCTTTCGCTCTCACCACTTTTGAAGAAGCACGGCCTTGGGCCAAAGCCATCAAGGAAGAAGTACTGGAGCGGCGCATGCCGCCCTTCGCCGCGGTAAAAGGCTTCGGCGACATTCGCGACGATCAAGCGCTGACGCAGGATGAGATCCACCTGATCTCAGATTGGGTGGAAGGCGGGTCGCCGGAGGGCGATCCGGCGCTGTTGGCGAAAAAGCTCCCGGTACAGCCTTCCTCGCGCCCGCCCAGGATCTCCGGTGTTGAGATGATCGTGAACGGCGACGTTACCCTGCAGCACGCCGTGATTGTAACGGGTATCCGGCCCAAGAGCCTCACGCAAAACAGTTCCTTGAAGGTAATCGCGCGGCTTCCGGACGGCCTGATCGAACCACTGATCTGGATTTACGACTACAAGCCGCAGTTCGACCGCTCTTATTACTTCCGGAAACCTCTGAAACTCCCGGCTGGAACGAAGATCGAAACCTACCCCAGCAGTGCGGGATCAGTTTCGCTGCTTGAGTAGCGCCTTGCTCCGTAGAATTACGATCCCCAGCAAGCACGCAAGAACCGACGCGATGCCGGAGGGTTCCGGGGTCGCAACAGAGGATTCCACCACGCTCGCTGAGTACGCCTGGTTCGCTGTGATCCCAGTCAATCCGTCAATCGGCGAGCCGGTTCCCAATGGATCGCCGTCGTACCAGTCGGCCGTCACTGTGAATTCTCCCGAGTTTTCGAATCCATCCGGCGCGCCCGGATCCCAGGTCAATTCATAGAGACCCTGCAAACCGGCGTCGAAGCTCTCGGTAACAGTCTCGCCCGGCGCAAGAATCGGGAAATCGAACAATCCCGAGGCCGAACCGTTCAGGAACGTTCCCGCGTCCAGGTTGGTCAGCACCAGATAATCGGAGCTGTCGTTATTTGTGATGGAGTAACCCCAGCCGATGGTTTGGCCGGGCGCCCCACTGATGTCGCCGCTCAACGGCACGGTGCTGAAGGTGAATGTGGGATCGGCGGCGCAGACAACCGCCGCTGCCAACGCTGAGCAGTAGTACTGAAATATGCGTGTAGTCATAAATTATGGGAAGACCGCTTGCAGTAATGAAAAAGTCGCAACTTGATGCTGGCTGTTCTGAAGCGTTCCATTCTCGCCCAGGCGGAAGCGCGTCACCGTTGCCGGTACGCCTAGAGTCACTCGGACCGTCTTGGAACTCCCAGCCGGGATGTCGCCCACGGCGATAGGAAGCGACGTCATGTTGGTGACCGTCCCGGTTCCACTCAATGTGGAGAGCGGCAACTGAGTGATTGCGACGCTGGATGCGTTTCCAGGACCTTGGTTTGAGACCTGGACGTCGTAGAATCGCACTCCGGGAGAGACTAGCCCTTTGTTAGTAACTGCGGCGCTCAGGCTCACTGGAACCAGCGGAGTGAAATTGGCCGTCACACTTCTGGGCACGCTCAGCGTGACGCTTTGCGGATTTGTCATTCCCGACAGGTCGCCACTGAAGCCGGAGAAGGCGTATCCGGCAGCCGCGGCAGCTGAGATGGAAACTTGTGCCGCAGGATCGAAGAAGCCACCGGCGGTTATGGAACCGCCGCCGGCGGGGGAAACCGATGTAGTCAACTGATATTGCGTTTTGAAGTTGCCGATGTAATTGACGTCGACGCTGGGGATGACAAAAGTTCGCGGATTCGCAAGAGAGCCATCCAGCCAGTTCGTAAATGTATATTGTGTCCCGGGCTCCGTATCCTGCACGGGCGTCCAATTCACGGTATGTGTCGTAGTCGGCGCAAACTGGAACGTGTGCGGCGCTGTGTAGACCGTTGGGCCGCCGTCCATGGTGAATCCGAGATTCGCCGGCGAAGGATCGGAACCGATCACGAAATTCACCGGTGCGGTGGGCGTGGCAATGATGATGCCCTGAGTGCCATCGGTAAAATCCGCCTGGATCACAAACTGCCCGGCGTTATTGAAGTTGACTCCTCGCAGCCCGTTGGTTTGAATTGTCTTTCCCGCGACGGTTTGCCCTTCCGCGAGGACCGGCTCAGTGGTGGTGAAGAGCCCCGTTTTTCCGCTGAAAGCTGCTTCAAAAGCGATCACGCCGTAGTCGTTGATGAGCGGATCGGCTGGCCCGGCAATGGTGAAACCGCCGATGCTTTGTCCGTTTTGAACAACGGCGGCGGTTGAAGAGAAAATGCCGAACTGGTTCTGAGCGACAAGCCCATAAACTCCTCCGAAAAGAATGGTCCCCGAGTTGTTGATCGCCGGCACGCCGCCAACGCTGGTCAACGTTTTTCCGCCGATGGTTTGTCCGGCCTCCGCAACGATTGATGTGGGCGTTATCACCGCTGTTCCACCCGAAAGGGAGGTACTGACAACGACAGTGCCCAGGTCATTCAAGCCGACAAAATTCGGATTGATACCCAGCGTGCCGGTTACCGTTTGTCCTCCGATCATGGTCGTACCGCGTGTAATCAGCGCTTGAGCTCCTCCTGGACCAATCAAAAATAACGTCTGCGGTCCCCCGATTTCTGTGGCGGCAGCTGCGGCGATCTGACCATGATCGTTGATGGACGGAGAAGTGAAACCAACACTTGACGCGATCACTTCCTGGAATGGCAGCTTCCCTCCAAAGGTGTAGCTGAACAGGACATTGCCACTGGTTGGCGTGCTTGAGTTTAGGCCCGCCGGGAAAGCGACCATCCCGTTATGACTCACAGCCGGACAGCCTACTTCATCAATGGAAGTTCCGGTGCTTACGCCGTCGCCAGATTTTGCAATGACGCTGGATTGCGTGAAGATTGCGGTCGTGCCTAACGACAAGCGCGCCACGAACGCGACGTTTCCTAAATCGTCGATTCCGGGCGAGCACCCGATGGTAAAGTCGAAAATCTTCTGCCCGCCGATGGTCTGGCCAGTCTGCGCCACCAGCGAGTAACTGTAGGTCTGCGCCGCGCGGGCGGTCCACGTTGTCAACGCAGCCGCAATTGCGCCGAAGCGCAACAGGTTCTTCACGAGAACTGAAAAGGAAGCCATCTATTTTGCTCCTGGCGAACGTTCGGATAAATTCACATCGTTGTTCGGCAACGGTTCTTCATGCACCACGACGCAACCTTGCGGGGAAGTAGCGCTGGCGGGATTTTGAATAAACTCGTAGCCGGGATCGCTTCCACTGCCCTTGGGTTTTACCTTGATCACGCACGGCCGCAAGCCTTCCATCTGTTCTGTTTTGGGCCGCTGGTTCACAATTCGCGCGGACACTTTTTCCATCGAGGCAGGACAAGCTGCCGGCGTCAGTTTGGCTTGGGCCGAGAACGTGATGTTCCGCCAAAGTTCCACGCCGCCCTCTACTGCCCACTCATGGATGCCCTTGCCGTGGTCACGAATTACCATTTCGTATCGCCCGGTTTCCAAATTGAGCGTCGCGACCGCGTCTTCGGTCCCCCGGGTGCCGTTCGGGTCGCCGCTTGCCGTTGACCCGTATACATATCGCAGCAATCCCGCCTTCGTCAGCGACCAAGCTTCCGACATGCGCTGGTAGGGGTCGCGTGTGGCGTTCTGGCTCGGCTGCTCGTACGGAGTGAGCCAACAGTGACGCGAACCTTTGGGCCCGGATTGATCGCAGAAGGCAACCGGCCGGCGCTCGCGCTGGAAGGGAATCCAACCCGCCTCGGTCTTCTTCGCAATTCCCGCGAATATCGCGAAATGCAAGGGATGTTTTCCGTATTCTTGTTGGTCCAGCCGGAACTTGCCTTCGCCGGGCGGCGCATTCCAAATGGGCTGGTCCCACCATTCCTGAAAGCGTCCCTCCGGTTGGTACAGGTGCGTGGAAGATAAATCGAAACACTGGCTATGCAGAGAAATGCCGAAAGCCAGTCCTCCGACGAGCGTCAGCCAACGATGCATTCGCATGTTGATATAGTCTAGTTAATCAGCTATATCAATTGCAAGGCCTGGGAGTACCAGGAACTACCGCGCACGCCTTCCGAGCTGGAAGATTTGTTGCAATCGCATGGTAATCAGATCCAGCAAGGAGGAATAAACATTCTTCTGGTACCAGTTTGCGGCGCTAGCGGGACCCTGGCTTTTCAGACGTTCTTCGAATTCATCCCGATAATCCACGGGCAAGGATTGCGCGTACGGAGGCAAAACAAATAACAGCCAGAACTCGGCCCACGCGGGCGGAGCCGAACCGGCGGTAGGCATGTTCCGCAAGCTTCCGTAGGTAGACCGAGCGTGACGGCCCAACATCCCGAGCATGCCGCTGAACGTGAGAATGAAAAGCGTGATGAGCAAATAGAACCGATGCAAGGCAACCAGCTCATCGCCCCAAGCCAACGGCTGTGAGGTCACCCAGATCACCGGACGGCCCCGCGAATCGGGAATTTTGACACGAGCCACGGAGCGCGCGGCCGCTCCGTTGGAAAGAAACGCGAGGCGTTCCTCCAGCGCACAGCTGGCGTTGGATTGGCGGGACAATTGATTGCGGCAGGCTTGAAATCCGGCGCGGCTGCTTTGAACAACCATCACCCGGCCCATGCTCCAGGGCTGTTCGCGGCACGCCGGAACCCAGAGTGACACTGGTCGTTTGTTGGATCTACCATGATCCAACAACACATCGAGATCCTCGCCCACGGGACAAGCGGGCAGATAGGGCCGGGCAGTGAGCCCAAGCAATTGTTTCTGACGATGAATCTCCGTTTGTTCGGCGGTGAAGCGGGGAACAACCAAAATCAGCGCCATCCCGGCGATCAATGCGGCTCCACTGATCCATAGGCGCATGGGTTTCCGTTCAGGAGAGCTGCGGCAGAATCTTGACGCCCACGGCCATCCTCTTCAATGCCCCATACGAGCCTTGCAAGGCTTTGATCCCCGGAGCCTCCACTTTGAAGTAGGTGCGCGCTCGTCCCCCGCGTTCGGCCAAGGGTTCACCGAGGCGCGAAGTGACGTAGCCCTTTTGTTCCAGCCGCTCCAGCGTGGCATAAACCGAGCCGCCGGTGATGTTCCGGCCTGCGCGCAATTCCAACTCTTTGCGGATGGCAGCGCCATAGGCCCTCTCGCCCAGCCGCAGAATGGCGACCAGGATCAACTGCTCGAGTTCCCCTAGCGAATCCCCTCTACCCACGCGAGGTTCCCAGTATCAGGAAATAGCATGCAAACACGAGTATATTCTCCGCTGGTCTACTGCGGATGTCAACTGCTTTTTGCGCCGATCGTGTAACCGTGAGAAGTGGGCGCCGAACATGGCAGAATGGCGCAGGCCGCGATCACGAGGAGGCACTTACTTCAGCTCCGAAACCGGCACGGTAAAGGACGCCGTATTCACCACGCCGTTGCGCTGGAACTGCACCCAGATCTTGTAGGTGCGGGCGCGGGGAAAGATAATGTTGAACTGAATCTGAGGACCACCGTCCGCGATGAACGGATGATCGTGGATCATGTCGATCAGATCGTCGCTCGCCACCAGCATGTGGCCCCAGGCTCCGATATATTTTTCAAGCCCTGTTCCGGGATTGACATGAAAGAACAAGAGCGTCTTCATGCCCGCGATCGGCTGCGGCGGGTCCATCACCAGTTCCACGTCCATGTTCGCGCAATGGCTGACGCCTAGCTCCGGTTTTAGAGAAGGATTCGCCAGCTTCACCTCGCTGCCCGGCGCACCCGGCACGATCACGGTGTTCGCGACTAGTTGCGGTGTTCCGCCGGTGGGATAAAAATCTCCGGCTACGCGGTACAGTCCAGGTTTCGGAAAGGTTTCGTCGTAGAGAAACGTGCCATCTGGTTGCGGCACGGGATGATCGTGCACAAAGTATTGCAGATCATCGCTCACCAGAAACATGTGGAACAGCTTCTCGTGGACAATCTCGTAATGATCGATGGTTTGGCCCGTGCGGGGATCCGCCACGCGAAACTTCAACTGCACTTTTTCCCCGGCACGGAAAACACGCGGCTTGACCGTGAGTTCGAGTGGATACTCTACGTCATCGGGAATGCCGATCACCAGCTTCATCCCGCAGCGCGGGCAGTAGCCGGGCTTGTCGGAGCGGACGTCTTTGTCCATCGGGCAGACGTAGTCCTGCGGCGCGATGGGAGCGATGGGCGCCGTCGGCTGCTTGGCATCCACGGTGGTCTGAGCCCAGAGCGCCGATGATCCAACGGCCAGGACGAACGCGAAAAAAATCCTCACCTTTCTATTATTTCACCAGTCCCCAGCCCCAGCCCCGAGTCCTTAGAATGGTTGCATGAAAATGTTTAAGATCGCCGTCATCGCGGGCGACGGCGTGGGCCAGGAAGTGGTGCCGGCGGCGCTGCGGGTGCTGGAAGCCATCAGCGCACGTTTCGGCGCCACTTTCGATTTGCACCATTTCGACTGGGGCGCCGAATATTATTTCCGGAATGGACGCATGATGCCGGTCGACGCGCTCGATCAGCTTCGGCCGATGGACGCAATTCTACTCGGAGCCGTTGGCGATCCGAAGATTCCGGACCACGTCACTCTCAACGGCCTGCTGCTGCCCATCCGGCGAACCTTCGATCAATTCGCGAACGTGCGTCCGGCCGTTCTCTACGACGGAGTCGCATCGCCGCTCGCGAACCCGGGAATCGTGGACATGGTAGTGGTTCGCGAAAATACCGAAGGGGAATACGCGCAGGTGGGCGGATTCGTTTATCACCAACAGCCCGAGGAGGTCGCCATCCAGACCTCGGTCTTCACGCGGCGTGGGATTGAACGCGTGGTTCGCTTTGCATTCGATCTCGCCCGCAAGCGGAACGGGAAGCGGCGAGTCACCTCCATCACCAAATCGAACGCGCAAGGTTTCGGAATGGTTTTGTGGGACCGCGTATTTCAGACCGTAGCGGCGGAATATTCCGATATCGAAACAGAATCCTTGCTGGTGGATGCCGCGGCGATGAACTTTATCCGGCGTCCGGCGAGCTTCGACGTGGTGGTGGCTTCGAATTTGTTCGGCGATATCCTGAGCGACGTGTCGGCCATCCTCACCGGCAGCATCGGCCTGGCGCCCAGCGCGAATCTGGATCCCACGCGGCGATTTCCTTCCATGTTTGAGCCGGTGCACGGATCTGCGCCGGACATCGCGGGCCGCGGGGTAGTGAATCCGATGGCGCAGATTCTATCGGTGGGCATGATGCTGGATCATTTCGGTTTGGAAGAAGCCGGGCGGTCCGTAGAGCGTGCTGTCGCGACAGTGCTTCGGGAAGGGAAGCACCGCACGCCGGATTTAGGAGGATCCAGCAGCACAATCGAAGTTACGGAAGCGGTGATCGAAAAAACGTAAGGCACCGACTCCCTTACGGTCGCGGCTCGGAATGCGGCGTTCGTGCGTAACCGAACCGCGACCGTAAGGGAGTCGGTGCTCTTAGCCTCTTAAATCAGCGAAAGCTTCGTCGATTTCCTTTTTCGCTTGCGGAGTCGGTACCGTAAGCGGTAAACGTGGCGGACCGCCGTAGTATCCTGCCAGATCCATCGCGTATTTCAAACCCGGTACGCCGTACTTCGCCGTCACCAGATAGGCGGCGTGGCCGATGCGATTCTGCCAATCCAGCGCTGCTTCCGGCTCGCGTGTGCGATGAGCCTCCCAAATGGAGATGGTCGCGTATGGCGCGGCATTTGCGAACGCCAGCACAGCGCCTACCGCGCCCACTGCCAAGGTCGGAGCCAGCGTGGGAGCCGAGCCGGTGAGCACCTGAAACCCCTTCTTCACTTCACGGATCATCTGCAGAACCTTCTCCAGATTTCCCGAGCTTTCCTTGATGGCGATGATGTTGGGATGCTCGGATAACTGCGCGACGGCTTCCGCGGGAATGTCGACGCCGGTGGTCTGGGGCCAGTTGTAGATGATCAGCGGAATCTTCGACTGATCGGCTACTGCGCGGTAATAGAGCATCTGGGCGGGCGCGTTGTTGATCAGGTTCTTGTAATAGTGCGGCGTGCGAACCATCGCCACTTTATAGCCAATATCCGCCGCGCGATTGCTGAGCGCAACGGTTTCGCGCACGCTCTCGACGCCCGTTCCCGCAATCAGCAACTTCTCCGGCGCGGCATATTCAGCGGCCCATTCGAAGAGTTGGATCTTCTCTTCGCTGGTCAGCATCACGCTCTCGCCGGTGGATCCGCACACTACGTATCCGGCGAGTCCAGTGACATTCCACTTCTCAATATTGTGCTGGAGTTTCACTTTCCACAGATCGCCTTCGTGATTGAAGGGGGTGGTGATGGGCGGGAAGATTCCGTGCAGCTTCATTTTGGCGAGTGGGGGGAAATGGGGCAGCCGGAAAGACTGCCCCAGATGATGCTAAGTTTACTTCGCTACGTAAGTGATCACGAAACGTATAGAGCGCCAGAGATTCGATCAGTACCAATCCGAGAATGAGAGCGAACCGGATGCCGCCTGCCGCGCCGGGATTGCGCGCCATGGCCTCCGCCGCCGATGCGGTGGCTTTTCCTTGTCCAAGCCCGCAAAGGCCGGAGGCAGATTCCCATCGCGAGGTAGGCGAACGGGAGATCCAGATCTGTTACACCGCCGCCGGCTGGAGTCTGCGCGAAGATCGGGCTGGCCAGCAGCATCAGCGCCGCCGCCAGGAAAATCATTTTACGTTGTCATGCGAGTGTTTCTCCTTTAAGAAAATGTTCGCGAGGAGGTGGTTCCCAATCTATCCTGGGGGACGGCGGGCTCACGCTCGGAACGGATAATGCCGTTAGTGTTCTTGAGCCACTGCCCCAGCGAAACTAGATCATGGCGAGCAGCATGAATATGAAAGCCTGTAAGAGTGCGACGAAAACATGCAGCCCCATGAAGGCGGCTGGAATTGCGAAAGAACGTGAGCGTCAAGAAACGTCCGGGTCACCATTTCGCCCGCGAACATGTTGGCGAAAAGACGGATGGTCAGCGAAAGCGGCCGCGCCAGATGGCTGATCAGTTCGATCGGCACCATGAGCGGCGCCAGACCAAACCATGGGTCCGGCGAAGTGCGCCAGATACCTGCCGACGCCCTGCGCCCGGAAACCCATCCAGTGGTAATAAAGAAACACGCTGACGGCGAGACCCACAAGGAACGGCGGGAGTCATGGTTGGCGATTCGAAGCCTGGAATGACGCCGATCAGATTCATGAACAGAATGAAAATGAAGAGCGTGCCGAAGAACGAGACGTATTTGTTGGCGCCATGATCTACCGCAGTCGTGCGCCTGGCCGGAAACGAAGTTGTAGATGGTTTCAAAGGTCATTTGCAGCTTGCCTGGGCTTATCCACCGAAAGCCGCGACCGTAGAAATGCGAACAAGAAGAGAATGATTGCTACCACCAGGAGCTCGATGACGATCCAGTTCTCCCAAGGATGCGCCGGGTCCGCGGGCGGATGCCCGATGGCGGTCAGAAACGAAGTGAGTGCGCTGCCAGATACTCGTTGAAGAGTCCGGTCGGCCAGAATTGTGCTTCATGTTCCATGAATAGATCAACTCGTAGAGAATTTCGAGAGTTACCGCGACGCCGGGCAGACTAACAAGGCCCACCACCGCTGACCGCTGCATTGAACCCTAGTAAACTGATTATAACGTAGCCGGCCGCAAACAGCACGGCTAATGCGGACGACGCAGCAACCATGGCGGAGCGGCGAGCTTTACGGCCGGGACCGATCGCATCCACGATCATGCTGCCAGCGCCAGAAGCTTAGGTAGGATGCAGCGCGGCTCCGATCAGGAACCCGCCGCCGAAGCGAACATCCTTGCCAGGATCGCGAGAAGCGAGCGCGCCCGCCAGGCCCAAAATTAGAATGAGTCCGTTTGATGCGGCGGATCGCGCCGATCATAGAAAGCTGGGTCACTTTGCCGCATCGTCTTTGCTCAACTCGCGAATCAGTTCGATGATGCCGGCCGCGACGCCCAGAACCAGAAAAATGATTCTGAGGAATGCCTGTTCCAAAAGGCTTTGTCAAGCAGATACCCGATGCCGAAACCAACCAAAACGCAAGCCGGCAGCAGGAAGCATCAGGCTGTAGTATTTGCCGAGCTCGTGGAAGGCGTTGTCTTTAGGCATGCGCGGATCGCTTGCTTTCCAGTAAAGCGCCGGCCTGCTCGGCGGTTTCCTTCACCAGAAATCCCATCTTGGGATGGCTCGGCACAATGTCGGGTTGGATTCCGAATTCTTCCAGCGCCTCGCTGGTGGTGGGTCCGATGGACGCGATCACCATGCGGCGAAGACCGTTGTGGACCGCCTCTTCCAGGCCTGTCTGCAGCGGCAATGCGGAACAAATGCGTCAACTGGATGGAGGTGGTGAACATCGCGACATCGGCCCGACCCTCTGCGATCCGGCGGACCGCTTCACCGAGCGGCGCGGTGTCTTCGGGCAGATCCCATTGATACACCCGGACGGCTGTGACTTCCGCACCACGCGCGCGCAGTCCATCCAGCAATTCCAGATTCGATTTGCCGTATTCTTGAACAGCGATTCGGCGTTCGGTTCTCGACGCGGTGGCAGCCAGCAACTCGCGCCAGGTGTTTGGCTCCGGTACCGTAATGGCGACAGGAACTTGCATCTCGCGCAGTACAGCAAGCGGTTTGGGGCCGCGCGCGACTACAGCCAGCTTACGCAGCGCCTCGGCGAAGGCATGCGGCGGATAGCGCGAAGCCAGCACTTTATCCAGCGCGCGCGTGCCGACGCCCGTGAGCAGGATCATCATGTCGAATTCACCGCGGAAGAGCCGCTCGGCGAATGCGAAGGCTTCGGGATTCTCTTCGATGGGGGATTCCCGCATGGAGGGCGCGACGAATGGGTCGCCCCCCTGGCGGCGGATCAGTTCAGCGATTTCAGTTGCGCGCCGGCTCTCGAAGGAAAGGACGCGCAGGCCATCAAAGGGCATCAACCTGAGGGTAACAAGTGGCCGCGGATGAACGCGAATGAACGCAAATAAAAATTATGCTTTCGGATGGGCCTTATCGTAAACTGCCATCAAATCCGTCAGCGAAACCTGCGTGTACTTCTGCGTCGTGGAAAGCTGCGAGTGGCCCAGCAATTCCTGGATGGCGCGGAGATCGGCGCCGTCGCTCAGCAAATGCGTCGCGTAGGCGTGGCGCAGGCTGTGCGGATGAATGGAAGAATCGCCCGTGATCATGCGCGCATAGAACTTCACGATCCCGCGCGCGCCGCGATCGGTCAGCCGTCCGCCGCGATGGTTCAAAAAGACGGCGCGCTCCGAGCTCGATCGACCGGCTAGATAGCGCTCGAGCGCGGCGGCGGCTTTCGATCCATACGGAACCTGCCGCTCTTTTCGTCCTTTGCCGCGCACGCGAATCCATCGCTCGCTGAAATCGAAATCTTCCAGGTCCATCCCCACCAGTTCGCTGATGCGCAAACCGCAGCCGTATAACAGCTCGAAGATTGCCAGATCGCGCGCCGGATACGGCCGCTCGAATGTATCCGCCGCCACGCCCTCCACCAGCGTGTTGGTTTGCTCGGCGGTCATCACCACGGGCAGCGATTTCGGGGCTTTTGGCGTTCGTACCAGCTTGGCGATGTTGGTTGCGATCACGCCTTCGCGCAGCATGTATTTGAAAAGCGATCGCACCGCGGCCAGCTTGCGCCGCATGCTCACCGCGGTGAGTTTTTGCGCGTACAAATGCCCCAACCACTCCCGTATAGCGAGCAGATCGATTTCTTCCACGGCGACTTTCTCTTTGACCGCGAAGTAATCCAGGAACTGGCCGAGATCCGACGCGTAATTGCGCAGAGTGTGTGCGGAGGCGTTGGCGCGCTTCAACTCGGCCAGATAATTCTCGATCTGTATCGCAAGGTCAGGCATACACCGAGCGGTATTCGTCCAGTTTCTCGAGCGCTCGCCGGCAGACTTCCGCATGCCGGGCGCGCTTGTCGTGGCGCATGCGATTGCGCGTCTCTTCGTCGAGCGACGGCAGCAGATCGAATGTGATATTCGCCGGTTGATAGTGCAACGGATCGGCGCCCGAGACATAATGGCACAGCGATCCCAAGGCGGTCTCACGGGGGAACGGCCGGGACGCCGCACCGGTGGCTAGTTCCACGGCATGGCGCGCTGCCACCAGTCCCGTCGCGATGGATTCCACGTAGCCTTCCACTCCCGAGATCTGTCCGGCGAAGAAAATTTCAGGACGCGCTCGAAGCTGCAATGTCGGAGTGAGCAGCGCGGGCGCGTTTATATAGGTATTGCGATGGATCTGCCCGTAGCGCAGGAACTCCGCGTTTTCGAGGCCGGGAATCATGCGGAACACGCGCGCTTGCTCGGCGAATCGCATGTGATTTTGAAATCCCACCAGGTTGTAACTCCCGGCGCGCAAGTTTTCCTGGCGAAGCTGCACCACCGCGTAGGGCCGTCGGCCGGTACGGGGATCCGTCAGGCCCACCGGCTTCATCGGACCGAAGCGCAATGTCTCGCGTCCGCGCCGGGCAAGTTCTTCGATAGGCAGGCAGGCTTCGAAGAACGGCGTCTGATCTTCCGGGATGTGCGCGGGCACGGCTTCGGCGGCTAGAAGCGCGTCAAGGAAACGCTCGTACTGCTCGCGATCGAACGGGCAATTCAGATAGTCGTCGCTCGAGTCGATGGACTTGCCGTAGCGCGAGGCTCGGAACGCGATCGAGAGGTCGATGGTGGATGCGTCAACGATGGGGCTGATGGAATCGTAGAAGAACAGGCGTTCGGTGCCCGTAATGCGTCCGATTTCTTCGGCCAGCGCGCCGCTGGTGAGTGGGCCGGTGGCGATGATGGTGATGCCCTCTGGCAGGGAAGTCACTTCCGCGCGTCGGAGTTCGATGCGTGGATTTTCCGCGACGGCCCGCGTCACTTCGCGTGCGAACACCTCGCGATCCACGGTGAGCGCCTGGCCGCCGGGTACGCGCGCCACCTGCGCCACGCGAAGGAGCAGCGAATCCAAGCGCCGCAGTTCCTCTTTCAAAAGCCAGGGTGCGGAACCTTCTGATTCGCTCTTTAATGAATTACTACAGACCAATTCAGCGAGCTGATCGGATTTGTGCGCGGCGGTGGAATGCGAAGGCCGCATTTCGTGCAGGACGCAATCCAAGCCGGCGTTCGCGATTTGCCAGGCAGCTTCGGAGCCCGCGAGTCCGCCGCCGAGGATTTGGATGGGTGCCACTTCATCCAGAATACAGGGGCTGGGGGCTCGGGGCTCGGGCTGGTGGCTGACACGGTAAGCTGGATCAACAGTATGAAAAAGGCGTTTGGCGATAATTTGATTCCCGATGGATGGTCCCTTGAAAAAGGGCTAGACCTGATCAAGAAGTCCGGCTGCGACGGCGTGGAGTTGTGGTTGGGCGCGAAGCCCTGGTTTCAGATGACCACCACCGATGCTGGAGTTCAAGATCTGCTTCGCAAAGTTCGCGACGCCGGTCTTGTCGTTACCGATGTCTGCAATACGATGGATTGGGATGAGAATCTTTCGGCGCGCGATCCCAAAGTACAGGCTGCGGCAATCCGTCATGTGGAGCGGCAGATTGAAACGGCACGGATGCTGGACACCGATGCCATCCTAGTTGTGGCGGGCTTGGTGACCGAAGAGATTCCTTACAACGAGGTCTATGCGCGCACCAAAGAAAAGCTGCAGGCGCTGGGTGAAACCGCGGCCAAGGCGAAGGTCAAGATCGGATGCGAAAACTGCTGCTCGGAACAGCGCTTTCTGATTTCGGCGCGCGAGTTTTGGCAATTCCTGAACGACGTGAATCATCCGAACGTCGGGCTGCATATGGATGTGGGTAACATCCACGACACCGGTTTTCCGGAACAATGGATCGAGATCAACGGGCCGCGCATTACAAGGGTCCACGTGAAGGACGTTCTGCGCCACCGAGGGCGCTGCGGGCAGGAGAGTGTGTACACGAATCTGTTCCTCGGAAACAACAACTGGCCTGCGATTCGCGCCGCGCTCGACAAGGTGCATTATGACGGCTGGATCATCGCCGAGATGGAAGCTGTTTATAAATACGCCCCGGATCAGCAGTTTTACGACACTGCCGCGGCTATGGATCGATTTATCCAAGGGCGAATGTGATTTCCCGGCGGACATTTCTAAGCGCGGTGGCTGCGGTCCCGATGCTGCCAGGCGGCGACCGGCGGATCGCCGGGATTTTAGACTTGGGTTGTGTTTTGCCGGAGTCTCTGGCGGGATTCAAAACGCAAGTCGGAGACTTGCGCCACGATGTTGTCATTGTTCCCGCAGTGCGGGCGCTGACTGGTGCGGACTGGGCGATGCTCTCGCGACGCCTGGATCGCGGTGCGCTGGTTCTGCTCGAGTGGGTCGCCGGAGCGAGAGTTGAACAAGGCGCTTATTTCCCCTACGTCGACTACCATTGGCCCGTGCGCGCCAAGATTCGGGAATTCGCGGCGACAAAGCTCACTCCGGCTCCGGGTGACGAAGTCATCGCCACCTTACAGGGCGCGCCCATAGGCTTACGACGCAAAGTGGGCGATGGAACGTTGGTTAGCCTCGGGTCACCACTCGGACCGTTGCTTCTCTCCGGCGACTTCGATGCCGCGCGCTGGCTGGCCGCGCTTGCCTTATAATTCTGAAGTGCTGCGTCGCGCATTTCTTACGGCTCTGCTGGCCGCCGTCCTAGCGTCGAGCGCCGAACTGGATCTCACGAGCGCAAAAATCGCCGCACCGTCGCCACTTTCAAAGCAAGAGGCCAAAGCCATCGAAATGCTGCGCGACGAAGTGGAGAAGCGCACGCTGATCCGATTTCCGTTGGGCGAAGCTGGGGCGATCGCCATCTCACGCACAACCGGCCCTGCCGAAGGATACTCGCTAAAAACCGGCGGCGGCCGCGTATCGATTTCCGCCAACGACGCGCGCGGCATGCTGTTTGGGATTGGACGGCTGCTGCGCGAGATGCATATGCGGCGCGGACGGATCGCCATCGCGGACGATTTGAACATCACCACCTCGCCAAAGTATCCGTTGCGCGGCCACCAACTCGGGTATCGTCCGAAAACGAATTCGTACGATGGATGGAATGTCGCGCTTTGGGAACAGTACATCCGCGATCTCGCCGTCTTTGGAACCAACGCGGCGGAGCTGATTCCTCCGCGATCCGATGACGCGCGCGATAGCCCGCTGTTTCCGCTGCCGCCGATGCGGATGATGGTGGAAATGTCGCGCTTGTTGGACGAGTACGGCCTGGATGTCTGGGTTTGGTATCCGGCGCTGGATAAAGATTACTCGGATCCGAAAACGGTGGAGTTCGCGCTGAACGAATGGGGCGAAGTGTTTCAAAAACTGCCTCGTATCGATGCGGTGTTTGTGCCCGGCGGCGATCCCGGCCATACGCAGCCGAAATTCCTGATGGCACTGCTTGAAAAAGAGACGCAGGTTCTGCACCGCTATCATCCGAAGGCGCAGATGTGGGTTTCGCCGCAGGGATTCACTCAGGCATGGCTCGACGAATTTCTGGAAATCCTGAATCGCGAACAGCCGGCCTGGCTGACCGGCGTGGTGTTCGCACCGCAAACGCGGATCCCCATTGCGGAACTGCGCGCGAAAGTTCCCAAGCGCTATCCTCTACGCCACTATCCGGACATCACGCACAGCGTGCAATCGCAATATCCAGTGCCCGATTGGGATGTTGCGTATGCCATGACCGAGGCCCGCGAAGTCATCAATCCGCGCCCGATCGACGAAGCCGCCATCTTCCGCCGCACCCAGCCAAACACCATCGGATTTCTAACCTACTCAGAAGGCTGTAACGACGACGTGAATAAGTTTGTCTGGAGCGCGCTGGGTTGGAATCCGGAAGCGAATGTTCCAGACATTCTGCGCCAGTACAGCCGCTATTTCATTGGCGACGAGTATGAAGACTCGTTCGCGCAAGGGTTGCTGGCGCTGGAGCGCAACTGGCGCGGACCGCTCGCTGTGAACACAGGCGTTGATGCCACGCTCGCGCAATTCCAGAGCATGGAGCGGGCTTCGTCGCCCGAGACCCGGCTGAATTGGCGTTTCCAGCAGGGGCTCTATCGCGCCTATTACGACGCTTACATCCGGCGTAGATTGTTGAGCGAAACCGCGATCGAGGAATCCGCGATGGATGCGCTCCGTTCCGCAAAAGCAACGGGATCGATTGCAGCAATGGATCAGGCACGGCAGATCTTAGATCGGTCACTAGCGGAACATCCCGCGGAAACTTGGCGGGCGCGCGTCTTCGAACTGGGGGAAGCACTGTTCCAGAGCATCCGGATGCAACTCAGCGTGGAAAAATATAAGGCCATTTCAGCGGACCGCGGCGCAACGCTCGACACCATCGACATGCCTCTCAACAGCCGCAGGTGGCTGGAAGCGCGATTCACCGAGATCGCGAAACTGGAATATGAAACAGATAGATTGGCCGCGATCGACGAAATCCTGAATTGGACGAATCCGGGCCCGGGCGGATTCTATGACGACCTGGGCGATCCGGCTGCGCAACCACACTTGGTTCGCGGCACGGATTACGCTGCCGATCCCGCGTTTCTGCACTCGGCGTATGTGGGTTTCGGCACGCCTCGAGCCTACCGGAAAGCCTTCTGGACCTATGCCGGGTCGTTGAATGACGAGCCTCTTCGCATGCGTTACACCGATCTGGATCCGACGGCGCAATATAAGATCCGGGTGGTCTATGCTGGGGACAGTCCCCGGCAGAAAATGCGATTGGTGGCGAATGGCGAGATCGAGATCCATCCGTTCCTTGAAAAAGCTGTGCCGTATCGGCCGGTGGAGTTCGATATTCCGAGCGAGGCCACGCGCAAGGGTGAGTTAAATCTCGCTTGGACTCGCGAGCCAGGACAAGGCGGCAACGGCCGCGGCTGTGACGTTGCAGAAATCTGGTTAATCAAAAAATGAGTCAAGAAAAATGGTGTAACCCCGTCAAGAAGAAATTGCAGGCGGGGCAGCCGGTGCTGGCTACAACCATCACCGTGAACAGCATTGACGTCGCCGCCCACGCCGCGCGCATGGGCTTCGATTTCCTATGGATCGAGATGGAGCACTCGCCCATCACGCTGGAAACGCTGCGCAACATGGTGCTGGCAACGCGCGGGCTTCCCGCGGTGCCGTTTGCGCGTGTTCCAGTGAATGAGCTCTGGACGGCGAAGCGTGTGCTGGACGCAGGCGTATTCGGAGTGATGTTCCCGTTTACCAGCACGCCGGAACTGGCTCGCCAAGCCGCGGCCGCCTGCCGATATCCGCCGGTGGGACGACGCGGATCGGGCGCTGGGCTCGCCATGTTCGCGTGGCCGGAAGTGGAAAGCTATCACGACTGCGCGGATGAGAACGTGGTGGTGATCGCAATTATTGAAGAAGCGCGCGCGGTGGAGAACATCGACGAGATCGCCGCTACGCCGGGCATCGACGTGTTGTTCATCGGAACCAGCGATCTTTCTTTTTCGTTGGGGCTGCGCGGAAAACAAAAAGAGCCGAAGCTGCAGGAGGCCATCGCTCGCATCGTTGCCGCAGGCAAAAAGCACGGAAAATTTCTCGGCCGGCCGGCCGGAACCGCGCAACAGATCGCAGAATACCGTGAGCAAGGCTTCCAGCTTTTTCAGACCGCGACCGATCTGGGGCTGATGGCGCAAGGCGCGAAGAACCTCTTTCAATCGCTGGGAGAGCTGAAGATTGCCGACATTTGACGGGGTTTCACACGTCGCGTAATTACAAATGGTACGCGGTCGCCATGCTGTGGTGGATCGCGTTCTTCAACTACGCCGATCGCCAGGCCATCTTCTCCGTCTTCCCGCTGCTCAAAAAAGAATTCTCGCTGGACCCCGTGCAGCTCGGCCTGCTCGGCTCCTCCTTCGCCTGGGTCTACGGATTAACGGCGCCGTTCGCAGGAGCCATCGTGGACCGGCTGCGCCGAAAGTCAGTCATCCTCGGCGGCCTGCACGTCTGGAGTGTGATTTGCATGGCCACGGCGTTCTCCCGTAACTTCGGCACACTGCTTTTCTTCCGCGGCGCGGAGGGTTTGGGCGAGACGTTCTATTTTCCGGCGTCGATGTCGCTGCTAAGCGATTATCACGGACAAACCACGCGTTCGCGCGCGCTGGGCGTGCATCAAACCAGCGTCTACATCGGAACTATCGCCGGTGGATTCTTCGCGGGATTGATCGGTCAGCGCTATGGCTGGCGCTGGTCGTTCGTGGTGTTCGGCGGACTGGGCATCGTCTTAGGACTAGCGCTGAACAAGTGGTTAATCGAACCCAACCGACTCCCGTACCGAACCGCGACCGTAAGGGAGTCGGTGCTTCTAAATCCAACCTCTCTTTTGCTAATGGCCGCCTTCCTCTGCGCCAACTTCGTCGCTCTGGTGCTGCTCTCCTGGATGCCGTCCTTCCTGCACGACAAATTCAATCTCGGTCTCGCCGCATCCGGACTCACCGCCACTCTCTTCGTGCAACTGGCCAGCATGGCCGGATCGCCGTTGGGTGGATGGCTCGCCGACGTCTTGCGCCAGAAAATGCCGGGCGGCCGGATGCTGGTGCAAGCTGTCGGATTGGCTGCCGGCGCTCCGTTCGTAGTGCTATGCGGATGGACGCGCTCGGTCCCGCTGCTGATATTCGCGCTGACGGCCTGGGGATTCTTCAAGGGCATTTACGACGCGAATATTTTCGCGTCCATCTTCGACGTGATCCCATCGGAAGCACGCGGCCGCGCGGCAGGCATGATGAATATGGTGGGATGGCTCGGCGGAGGCGTTGCGCCTTTAGCGGTAGGGTACGTCGCGCAACAATCCAGCCTGAGCGCGGCGATCATGCTGGCCGCAAGCGTCTACCTGCTAGGCGCAGTGCTTCTGGCGGCGGCGGTTATCCGCACGAGAGAAAATCCATAGGCCGCGAATGAACGCAAATAAACGCGAATACAAACTCTTATCTTATTTGCGTTCATCCGCGTTCATTCGCGGCCAGAATGCTTTTACTTCCAATCCGCGGTAAAGATATTGAACTCGTAGCGCTGCTTCGCATCTTTATCCGATGCGAACACCAGCTTCTTGCCGTCCGATGAGATTTCGGGAAACGCGGTGAACCCGCCGAAATTGGTCACCTGCTCCAGGCCCGAACCATCCAGATTGATCATGTACAGCTCGAACTTGCGGCCGTCGCAATCGTGCTTGTTCGACGAAAAGAGGATCTTGCGGCCATCCGGCGTGAATGTCGGCGCAAAGCTGGCGCAGCCGTAATCGGTAATCTGCCGCGCATTCTTTCCGTCACCGTCCGCGAGGAACAGCTCCATTTTCATGGGCGACGTCAGATTCTCCGCCAGCAGCTCGTGGTATTTCTTCTTAGTCTCAGGCGTCGAAGGATGATTCGCGCGCCAGACCAGATGCTTCCCATCGCGCGAGAATACCGCGCCGCCGTCATAACCTTCCGCGCTAGTGATTTGCTTCTTGCCTGATCCGTCGGACTTCATCGTCCACAGGTCAATATCGCCCGACGCCATGGACGTGTAGACGATCTTTCCGGTCTTCCAGTTGACCGTGGCTTCGGCATCGTAACCCGGAGCGTCCGCGATTTTCTTCTGGATCTTGCCGTCATCCGTGGCCAGATAAATCTTGTATCCGGGATACACCGCCCAAACGTAGCCCTTGCTGCGATCGGCCGCCGCTGGACACGCATCCGCCGCCTCATGGGTGGACGCGAAAAGAATGTGCTTGTTGTCCGCGAGAAAATATCCGCAGGTGGTGCGCCCCTTGCCGGTGGAGACCATGTGTTGGTCGGAACCATCGGCGTTCATCACGAAAATCTGGTCGCACTCCAGCTTGTCCCGCGTGGATTGGAAGATCAGCCGCTTCCCATCCGGAGCCCAGTACGCTTCGGCGTTTTGCCCGCCGAAAGTCAGTTGCCGGATATTATCAAGATGCGACGGCGTTTGCGCCAGCAACGGCGCTGCCATCAGAATGTAAAGGTAGTGTTGACGCAAACCTTTATCGTAGCTCAGGTTCTTACCTGTGCCTTGCTGGCAGCCCCCATGGAATTCCGCGAACATACCATCGCCACCGATCTGACCGGCGGCTATCAAGTAGTGCCCTGCGATGTGAATCACGACGGCAAGATCGATCTGATCGCGCTCGCGAGCGGAATGACCGAGCTGGTGTGGTTTGAGAATCCCACCTGGGAGCGCCATGTGATCGCGCGAAATCTGCACGGGATGATCAATCTGGCTGCGTGGGACATGGATGGCGATGGGATCCCGGAAATCGTGCTGGCGCACGAATTTTCCATGCGGGCGAAAGACAGCATCGGGATCGTCTCGGTGCTGAAGCATAATGGCGATCCGCGCCAGCCGTGGAGCATTGCGGAAATCGATCGCCTTCCGACATCGCATCGCCTTCGCTGGGCCGACATCGACGGCAGCGGGAAAAAAGTGGTGATCAACGCGCCGCTCACCGGCGCTCACGCGGAAGCCCCGGATTATCGTGATAAAGTTCCGCTGGTTTACTATCGGCCGGGCGATTGGAAACGCCAGATCATCGACGATCAACGCGAAGGACTGGTCCACGGCATCACCATCGTGGATTGGGATCGCGACGGCCGTGATCAAATCCTGAGCGCCGGATTCACTGGCATTCAGCTATACAAATTAAGCGCAGCCGGCCAATGGATTCACACCGAAATCACTAAGGGCGACCCCGCACCGTGGCCCAAAAGCGGATCGTCCGATATTGCAGTGGGCCAAGCCGGCAAGCAGCGATTCCTGGCGGCGATCGAGCCCTGGCACGGCAACCAAGTTGCGGTCTATCGCGCCACTGCTGGCGTGTGGCGGCGTGAGGTGATCGATGATAGCCTCGTGGATGGACATACAATCGTAACTGCCGATCTTGGCGGGGATGGCGAAGACGAGATCATCGCCGGTTTCCGCGGTAAGCCCCAGCGAGTTTACATTTACAGCTTCGATGGAAAACGCTGGAACCGTCAGACACTGGACGACGGCGGAATTTCGGCGGCCGCCTGCGCCGTGGCGGATCTCAATGGGGACGGCAGGATTGACATCGCCTGCATCGGCTCCGCGACTCACAACCTCAAATGGTACGAGAACCTGGGCCCAGCCGAAGCCAACGCCAACGGTGACGGTGGTCGTCCCGACCTTGGCGGCCGATGAAACGCTCGCCGCCTGCCTGGATTCTCTGCGCCAGCAAACTTTCCGCGATTTCGAAATCATCGTGGTCGATAACAGCGGCCGCAATGCGGTGGAGCAACGCGACGGTGTTCGCGTCATTTCAAACCAGAAGAATGTCGGCTTCGGCGCAGCCTTTAACCAGGCTTTTCACCAGTCCGCGAGCCCATTTCTCGCAATCTTGAATGACGACGCCACGGCTCATCCCGCGTGGCTGGAATGCTTGCTGAACGCGGTGGAAGCGCGGCCGGATGTCGGGATGTGCGCATCGCGCGTGCTGCTCGCGAGCGACGGCCGCCTGGATTCCGCAGGCATGCTGCTCTGCGCCGACGGCAGCAGCAAGCAGCGCGGTCATCTGGAATCGCCCGAAACATATCCGCGCCGCCAGGAGGCTTTGTTACCCTCCGGATCCGCGGCTTTTTATCGCCGCGAGATGCTGGAAGAAATCGGCCTGTTCGACGAGAGTTTCTTTCTATACTGTGAGGATACGGATTTGGGCTTGCGCGCGCGCTGGGCGGCGTGGGAATGTTTATACGTGCCGGACGCCGTGGTGGAGCATCGTTATTCGCACTCTGCGGGGAAAGCGTCGGCACTCAAGGCATATTATGTGGAGCGGAATCGCCTGTTTCTAGCTGTGAAGAATTTACCCATGCCGGATTTGCTGCTCGCGCCGTTTTATTCCGTCGCTCGTTACTTCTGGCATTTTGTGTACGCGATGCAGGGCCGGGGCAAAGCTGCGGATTTCCAGCAAGCCGGAAACAGCGCGGCGCAACTTCCGCTGATCGTATTGCGCGCGCACCTGGCGATGCTCGGGCGTTTGCCCACGCTCTGGCAACAGCGCCGCTGCAGGAAGCAGCGATTTACACCGAAGCAGTTCCGCCGATTGATCCGCCGGTTTTCCATCAGCCCTCGCCGGGTGGCGGAGTTGTGAAGAGGGCAACTCAGTCGGGCCAGCTCATGATCTTGATCCCCGCCTTCAATGAAGAGGGCGCCGTGGGCGACGTGATCCGCGAAGTGAATCAGGTAATGCCGGGAGTTCCGGTGCTGGTGACCGACGATGCGTCGCGCGACGATACGTACACGCGGGCAAAAAACGCCGGCGCGGGAGTGCTTCGCCTTCCGCATCACTTGGGGCTCGGAGGCTGCGTGCAGGCCGGCTACAAGCTGGCGTTCGAACTCGGTTACGATTACGTGATCCGCGTGGATGGCGACGGCCAGCACGATCCGAAGTATATCCCCGACCTTCTGGATGTTCTAAAGAAGACTCGCTGCCACATGGTGATTGGTTCGCGCTTCTATCAGAACAACGGAGAGCACACCAGCACTGTGCGAGCAATCGGCATCTGGGTTTTCCGGCTGGTGCTGCGGCCCATTCTGGGCAAGCCCGTGCACGATCCGACATCCGGATTCGTGGGCGTCAATCGCGATACGCTGCGCGTTTTCACCGGAAGCTTTCCGCTGGAATATCCGGAAATCGAAGCGCTGGTGGTGCTGCAGCGCAAACGATTCCGCTTCGAAGAAGTGCCCGTGCGGATGCGCAAACGCAAAGCCGGCCGCAGCACTATCACCGCGATAAAATCGTTGTATTACATCATCCACGTTCTGCTGGGTGTGTTTGTCAACATCTTAAAGTTTGAAGGACGCCGGAGGAAAAGATAAACATGGATCGCTTGCTGAACGTCATGTCCCTCCTTAGCCTGTTGTTGATGGCTGTGGTTCTTTTTTCCGTCCGCCGCTCGCACATTCGCGTGGAATACTCGGTGAGCTGGCTGGGCGCGGCGCTGATCTTGCTGGTGCTGTCACGTTCGCCCGGGGCGCTGTATTGGATCGCCACCGAGCTTGGCCTCACCGATCCTCCTCTCGCGCTGCTGATCCTTGTCTTTTGCATTTTCCTGGTTGTGATCTACCGGCTCTCGGTAGTGATCTCCGATCTGAAGGACGCCAACATCGCCATGGCCCAGCGCGTGGCCATTCTCGAATTCCAGCTCCAGAGTATGCATGAAAAGCAGTAAAACCGCGAACAAACTCAAACGATCTGCAACCTCGGTGGTAGCGGCTGCTCCAAGTCGCCAGTTTCAGTTGTGGCACTACGCGCTTGGATTCTTTATCGCTTTCTGCGCCGTATATCAGGTTTATTCCCCCGCGCTGAACGGCCCGTTTTTATTGGACGATTCCTACCTGCCGTACATGCTGCCGAACTTCTACGCTCTGCCTATCGGCGACTGGATTCGGGGCCTGCGTCCGCTGCTGATGTTCAGTTACTGGCTGAACTTCAAGCAGTCCGGCAATGAGGTCACCTTCGGGTACCACGTGGTGAACCTGATCCTTCATTTCTTCAACGGCGCCCTCATCTATCTCGCCATTCGCAAAGCGCTGAGCTGGATTCACACCGAACGCAGCCAACAGGAAATTCTCTCGATATTCGCGGCCGGCCTGTTTCTCTTTCATCCGGTGCAGACCGAATCGGTGAGCTATGTCGCCAGCCGCTCGGAAACGCTCAGCGTGTTCTTCGTGCTGGCGGCTTACGTGGTGTTCCTGTATCGCAAGAGCGTGGCCGTGAGCGTCGGAACCTCTCTGATGGTTCTGATCCTCTTTGGCGCGGCGTTACTTACGAAAGAACATAGCGCGGTGCTTCCAGCCATTTTGCTGCTCACCGATTACTATTGGAATCCAGGATTTTCGTTTGCCGGTATCCGTCGCAACTGGAAGCTCTACGTTCCCATTTGCATGGGAGCCGGGATCGGCCTTGGGTACGTCTTCCGCGTTGTGACTCGATCCAACAGCGCCGGATTCCGTCTGCGGGAGTTCACCTGGTACCAATACTTCTTCACCGAATGCCGCGTCATTTGGGAATACTTCCGCCTCTTCCTGTTTCCGTTCGGACAGAATATCGACTACGATGTCCCGGTATCCCACACCTTGCTCGAACACGGAGCAATCGTTGGAATGCTCGGTTTGGTCGCTGTTTCGGTTGTCGCATGGATCTATCGCCGACGTTATCCGCTGGCTTCCTTCGGCTGGTTTACAGTGCTGATCATGCTGGCGCCCACGTCATCGTTTGTTCCTATTAAAGATCCGTTGGTGGAGCGCCGTTTGTATCTGTCGTTTATCGGACTGTTATTCATCACGGTTGACTTTCTGCGCCGCTGGAAGACCGGCCGAACCACGCTCATCGCGGCACTGAGCCTGGTGCTGCTAGCCGAGGCCGCGCTCTCGTATCAAAGAAACGAATTGTGGGGAAGCGTCGTGGAAATGTGGAAAGATTCCGCATCGAAATCCCCGGGCAAGGTCCGTCCGCGCTTTCAACTGGCTTACGCCTATTATCAGTCGCAGCATTGCGCCGAAGCCGTTGCCGAATTCGCAAAAGCTGCGCAGATCGAGAAGCCCAAACACGATCTGCTGTTGGATTGGGCGCTGGCCTATGACTGCGCCGGGAATCCGCAAGAGGCGGTGGCCAAGCTGCAACAAGCGGTCGCTACATCGCCACGAAATGCGCACTTGTACTCGCAGATGGGTATGGAATACGGCAAGCAAGGCAAGTATCCGGAAGCGCTGGAAGCGTTGGCGACGGCCGAGCGGCTCAATCCAAAATTCGAAATGACATACGTGTATCGCGGCAACATATTCGAAGTGCAGGGCGACAAGATTCGCGCCGCTGAGGAGTACCGCCGCGCACTCGCGATCGACGATCTGCAGTATAACCAAGCGGCTCGCGACGGCCTGGCGCGCCTCGGCCAGTAGATGCTGCGCATCGGCGTCAACGCGCTCTATCTGATTCCAGGAGGCGTGGGTGGTACCGAGATCTATCTCAGAAACCTTCTTGCCGCTCTGGCAGAGATCGATGCGGTGAACGAATACGTGGTGTTCACCAATCGCGAAACGGGTGCCGATCTGGTCCCCAAGCGCGCGAATTTCATTCGAGCGCCGCAAGCAGTGAACGCCCGATTTCGCCCGGCGCGGATTCTCTGGGAGCAGTTGGTTCTGCCGCTCGAAGCGCGCAACTATCGTCTGGATGTGCTGTTCAATCCCGGTTTCACTGCGCCAGTTGTTTGCGGATGCCCAATGGTGACGGTGTTCCACGATTTGCAGCACAAACGGCATCCGGAATACTTTCGCTGGTTCGATCTGCCTTTTTGGAATTTCTTTCTGTGGGCGGCGGTCCGGCGTTCGCGTGGATTAATTGCGGTGTCCGGCGCTACTCGGGATGATTTGCAGCGGTACTATGGCGTCGGCGCGCAGGTGATTCATCATGGTGTGGAACGGGCGTTTTTTGAGATTGCGGCGAGGCGTGCGCCCAAGGATTATTTGCTTTGTGCTTCCACTTCGCATCCGCATAAGAATTTGATCGCGCTGCTGCGGGCGTATCGGCAAGCTGGAGGCTTGCCTCAGTTGGTGATCACCGGCGTGCGCGGATTTGCGGCGCGCGGAGGTGGAGGCTGCTGCGGGAGCGTCGGTCAAGATTACCGGCTGGATTCCGCGCGAGGAGCTTTACGAATTGTTTCGCGGGGCGCGCGGCTTTATCTATCCATCCACTTTCGAAGGCTTCGGCATGCCGGTGCTCGAAGCGATGGCCGCTGGCGTTCCCGTGGCCTGCTCCGATATCCCGCCGTTGCGCGAGATCGCCGGATCCACCGTCCACTATTTCGATCCCACCGACGAGAGTGCGATTCGTAGCGCGCTAGAGCTGCTGGCAGCCGGAATGCTGCCCACCGAGGCGGCGCAACAGCGTGCATCCGAATTCACTTGGGAGAAGACGGCGCGCGAAACCCTGGAGTATCTTACCAGATAAAATCCGGTGACAGGATACTCAATTCCCGATTTCTTCGACATGGGCCAGCACCGGAGCCTCCCAGAAATCGGGAATTGAGTATCCTGTCACCGGATTTTAGCGCAGCAAGTCTTCCAACTGAACTTTGGTATCGGTTTTCGAATCCCGATACTTCACGATGACCGGCGCCGCCAGCGAGAGACCCCAGTCCCTGCCCGGACCGATCGAAATCGCTCGCGACCCCGGCACCACCACCGCGCGCTCGGGAATCACCAGCGGCTCTTCGTCGCTCGACCGGTAAATCTCGCCGCGCACAACATCGTACACGGCCGTCGATCGATTCAAAATAGTCCCGCTACCTAACACCGCGCCGCGCTTCACCACCGTACCCTCATACACTCCGCAGTTGCCGCCCACCAGGACATCATCCTCAATGATCACCGGCATTGCACCCACCGGCTCCAGCACTCCGCCGATCTGCGCGGCTGCAGAAATATGGCAATGAGCGCCCACCTGCGCGCAGCTTCCCACCAGCGCGTGCGAATCGATCATGGCGCCGTCGCCCACCCACGCGCCCGTATTGATGAACATCGGCGGCATGCAGGTGACACCCTGGCCGATGTAGCATCCGTCGCGAATGCTCGATCCACCGGGAACAATCCGCACTCCGTCGCCCGCGCCCAGTTGCTTCACCGGATACGTCGCTTTGTCGAACCAAGGCTGTCGCGCTGTGTTGATCGACATGTCCACCGTGACGCCCATCCGGAAGCCGATTAGCACGCCTTTCTTCACCCATGCGTTCACGCGCCATCCGGTTTTTGTGGAAGGGTCCGGTTCAGCGGCGCGAATCCGGCCTGCGTTCAGGGCTCGTTTGAAGTCTTGAAAAAGTCGAAAATGTTCGTCGCTGTAGGTTTGAGGGCGCTGGTCGAACAGTTCTTCGATCTCAGCCTGCATGCACGCTCCGGCCCGCCAGCAATCCAAGCGTTTCCAGCACCTTTTCGATCTTTGCGAGATTCGCAGCCGCCGGTGGACACATCGGAAGCCGCCACACCGGTTCCAGCAATCCCATCAGGGCCATCGCTGCTTTCACCGGAATCGGATTCGATTCTACAAAATTCACGTCCATCAGCGCCAGATATTTTCGCTGCAGCTCCCGTGCGGAAGCGAAGTCATTCGAAAGCGCGTGCTGCGCGAGCGCTGTCATCTCGGCTGGTATTTCGTTCGACACCACGGAAATGACGCCGCGTCCACCCAGCGCGACGAGAGGAATGGTGATTGAATCGTCACCCGAGAGCACCGTAAAGTGCGGTGGAACCAGATGCACCACCGCCGCCATCTGGCCAATGTTACCGGATGCTTCCTTCACACCCACGATGTAATCCACTTCCGAGAGCCGCCTCAATGTGGCCGGCTCTACATTCACGCCAGTGCGCGATTGCACGCTGTAGACGATGATCGGAAGCTTCACCGCGTTCGCGATTGCGCTGAAGTGTTGATACAGCCCTTCTTGCGTGGGCTTGTTGTAGTACGGTGTGACGGAGAGAATGCCGTCAGCGCCCATCGCTTTCAGTTCCTGCGCAAGTTCGATCACTTCCGCGGTGTTGTAGCCGCCCGCCCCCGCCAGCACTGGCACGCGTCTCCGGGCTTCTTCGAGCGTGATCTCCACCACGCGCAGATGTTCCTTACGCGTCAGCGTGGGACTTTCACCGGTAGTTCCGCAGGGAACCAGAAAGTTGATGCCGGCATCGATCTGGCGCTTCACCAGGGAACGGAGTGTGGATTCATCCAGAGACCCATCTTTGCGGAAGGGAGTCACCAGCGCGGTGCCGCAGCCTTCAAATACCATGTCAACCTCCAAACAGGACGTCGCTGAATTCGTAGCAGCCTTTGCGTCCGATAATCCATTGTGCCGCTTTCAGAGCGCCTCGGGCGAAACCCTCGCGGCTGCGGGCGGTGTGCCGCAGCGTGATAGTGTCGGCGGCGGAATCGAAACCGATCTCGTGCGTTCCCGGATGCGCGCCGGCGCGGCTGGAACTGGCATCGATCGTCCGATTGAATCCCGCGGCGCGCATCTGCTCCACCAGCTTCAGCAGCGTTCCGGAAGGCGCGTCTTTCTTGGTGTTGTGATGAATCTCCCAAGCCCACGCGCCATATTCCTTCTCGTTCTGAAACAAGCGCGCCGCCTCCGACACCAGCCGAGTGAACACGTTCACGCCAACCGAGAAGTTCGGACTCCAGACCAGCGCGGAATCGTGTTGGGTGACGATGGCTTTCACTTCTTCCAGATGCTCGCCCCATCCGGTGGTGCCCACCACAATCGGGATTCCGAGCGCGGCAACCTTCGCGACGTTTCCCACTACCGACCCAGGCATCGAAAACTCCACCGCGACATCTGCGCCGGCGATCGACTCCTCGCGTCCCACATCCACCCGCGCACTCACCGTGAATCCATACTCGGGCGCAAGCTGATCGATCAGCCGCCCCATCTTTCCATAACCGACAATGGCCAGCTTAGACATAAAAATCCGGTGACAGGATACTCAATTCCCGATTTTTCGGCGACGGATCCCCACCCGGAAATTGGGAATTGAGTATCCTGTCACCGGATTTCTTAGGCATCGAACACCGCCGGATCCAACTCCGCAAAGAATTCGCGATGCAGCGCCTGCACCGCCGCCGACAAATCCTGCTCCGCAACAACAAAACCCAAATTGAGCGCCGACGCGCCTTGCGACACCATACGCACGTTGATGCCCCCCAACGCGTTGAAGATCCGCGCCGCCACGCCCGGAGTATGCCGGATGTTTTCGCCCACCATGCAGATGATAGCCTGATTCTCGTCCACCCAGACCTCGGAAAACTCGCGCAGCTCTCGGATGATTCCCTCCAGCCGGCCGGTCTCATCCACCGTGAGCGACACGCTGACTTCCGATGTCGCCACCATATCCACCGAAGTTTCGTTGCGATCGAAAATCTCGAAGATCCTGCGCATGAAACCGTGCGCCATGAACATGCGTGTCGATCGGATGTTGAGCACGCTCACCTTGCTCTTGCAGGCGATGGATTTCACCGCGTTCGTGCTGGCCACGCCTTCCGACAAAATCCGCGTCCCCTCCACCTGCGGACGCCGCGAATTCAGGATCAACACCGGGATGTTGCGATCGATCGCCGGCAAAACAGTCGCCGGATGCAGCACTTTCGCGCCGAAATACGCCAGCTCCGCGGCTTCGGTAAAAGAAATCACCTTCACCCGATGCGCGTCCGGGCAAACCGTCGGATCAGCCGTCAACATTCCATCCACATCGGTCCAGATCTGGATCTCTTCCGCGCCAATCCCTGCACCCACTAACGACGCCGTAAAGTCGGAGCCTCCGCGCCCCAGTGTGGTTGTAATCCCATCCTCCGTCGCTGCGATAAATCCGCCCATCACTACCACGCGATGCTCCGCCAGCGGAGGAATCACGGCGGCCAGCTTCGAATACGTTGCCTCCAGAAGCGGAACCGCTTGCGTATGCCGCCGGTCGGTAACAATCAGCTTGCGCGAATCCACGTGAACGGCATTCAGTCCATGATGATTGAAGAAATTAGTAACGATCAAGCTCGACAACCGCTCGCCGAAACTGGAAATCGCATCGATCGACCGCGGAGTCAGCTCGCCCAGCACCGCCAGGCCCTTCACCAACTCGGTGAGTTCCTGGAAGTGCTCCTCCACGGTCCGTTCCATGCCGGATTCGCGCAGATGGAAATCGCGCAAAGCTACTAATTCCCGAAGAGCGTCTTCCCGCTGCCCGCCCACCGCCAGATTCGCGATCTTCAACAGACGGTTGGTGGTTTTTCCCATGGCGGAAACCACCACTACCGGTTTGCGGAGAAGCCTGGACTTTACGATTCCGGTTACGCGTTCGAGAGCTGCCGCGGATTCGACGGACGTGCCGCCGAACTTCATGACGATCATCAGTCCAGCAGGCCTTCCGAATACATCAGCTCAGCGTTCAACACCGCAGCGCCCGCTGCGCCTCGAACGGTGTTGTGCCCCATCGCCATGAACTTATAGTCCAACACCGGGCATTCGCGCAGACGGCCAACGAACACCGTCATGCCGCGTTCGCGTTCCACATCGCGGCGCGGCTGCGGCCGGTCATTCTCGGTCATGTAAATCAGCGGATGCGGCGGCGCGCTGGGCAGCTTCCGTTCCTGCGGCAAACTGGTGAAACTTTCGATCGCGTGGATCAATTCGGCGACTCCCGGCTTGTGATCCAGTTCAACGCTCGTCGCCACCATGTGGCCATCCACCACCGGCACGCGATTGCACTGCGCACTCACCTTCGCAGCCAATGGACGGATGCTATCGCCGGTGAAATCCCCCAGAATTTTCTGCGTCTCCCGCTGCATCTTCTCTTCTTCGCCGCTGATGAACGGGACCACGTTGCCGTTAATGTCGAGAGACGCCACGCCCGGATACCCCGCGCCCGAGAGCGCCTGCATCGTCGTCGCCATCACGCGCGTGATTCCGAACTGCTTGAGCGGCGCCAGCGCCATCGCCAGCACGATCGTCGAACAATTGGGATTGGTTGCGATCTGCCCCTTCCACCCGCGCTGCCGTTGTTGCAGCGGAATAATCTTCAGATGACCGGGATTCACTTCCGGGATTAGCAGCGGAACATCCGCATCCATGCGATGATTGCGCGAGTTCGACACCACCACGTGTCCCGCCTGTGCAAACGCCTGCTCAATGTCTGTTGCAACGGATGCGTCCATCGAGGAAAAAAGCAGGCGCGGAGCATTGCCAGGCTTGCACTCTTCCACTTGCATCGCGCGCACTCCTTCCGGCATCGCGCCGCTCAACCGCCAATTCGTAGCATCGCGATAAGGCTTGCCCGCTGACCGATCGCTCGCGCCGAGCCATGTGATGTCGAACCACGGATGACCTTCCAGGAATCTGATAAATTCCTGGCCCACCATCCCGGTGGCGCCCAAAATTCCAACTTCAATTCTCGGGTTCACTGTATTAACTGCTTGACCATCCTCTTGTAGATTTGGACTGCTTCCAGTATCTCGCTCTTCGGAATTCGTTCTTCGGCTGTGTGGGCGACGTGAATGGTCCCCGGCCCAATCAGATAAGGCCGGCCCCAGCTCCCGCCGAACGCAGGAATGTCTGTAGTGAACGCAACCACGGTGGTTTCGAAACCAGGCAACGATCCCAAGTGAACGGACGGAATTGTCAGCACCTCACGCACTTCCGCCTTGCCGTCCACAGCCCGCTTCAGGGCCGCACGGGTTCCGTTGCCGTCATCCACCAGGCGAATGAAAACTTCCGCGCCCGCCTGATCTGGAATCACATTGGGTGCGCGGCCTCCCGTGATGGTCCCGATATTCAACGTGCTGGCGCCCAGGATGGGATCCGTCGGCAGTTCCATGTGGCGCAGCGCGTTCAAAGCGTCCAGCAATTTCAAGATCGCCGAATCACCCAGCTCCGGATAAGCCGAATGCGCCATGCGGCCGCTGGCGGACACTTCCACGCGAAGCACGCCTTTCGATCCCACAGCCAGCTTGTTTTCCGTCGGCTCGCCATTGATCAAAAACTTCGATCCGCGCGGATGTTTCGCTGCCGCGAAAGCGCCGGCGCTGTTGCGCTCCTCGCCTACAACAAACAGCAGCGCCACGTTCCGCACGCCCTCGCTCAACAACCCTTCCGCGGCGAAGATCATGGACGCGATGATGCCCTTGGTATCGCAGGAACCACGTCCCCAAATGTGAGTTTCATCCTCCCGCGACGCGAAGAACGGCGGCACCGTGTCCATGTGGGTGGAAAGCGTAACCACTGGATCGTCCCACCAGGCCAGCACATTGAAACGATTCTTTTCTACCGGAATGCGTTCCACCTGTCCGCCAGAACGCGCGGCGAGTTCCGAAAGATGTTGGAACAGCGCGTTGCCCACACGCTCCTCGTTTTCGGTAATGGACTCGATGTCCACCAACGCCCGCGTTAGCTCAAAAACATTCATAGGAGGATGGACCGGGGGATCTTTTTTCAGGATAACAGTTACGCGTGTGTCCGCAAACCGAACCGCGACGTGCTGCCCACCAAAGGTGATGAAGACGCTTGAAAAACCAAAATCACCGGTCGCTTACGCTCGCGGCTCGGAATGAGATTCCCCGTTGCCGAGCCGCGACCGTGAGGGAGTCGGTGCCGTTGTTTTTCAATCACGGACCAGCGTCTTCCACGGAGCGTGTGTAAATCGCAGGGGCCGGACGACTCTAATGCTGCGACAGTACCCCAGGGCGAAGTCGGGGCGCCTGGATCTCGGCTACCTTCGCGTTGTCCGCACGCATCAGGGTTTTCAAAATGCCCGGTTGAAACAAATAAAACCTGACCTTGCAGATGTAACAGCGTTGCGGCTGAAAGCCCAACAATCTGACAAAGTAATCCTTGCGGATCCGCGAAATGGACGGCCGGAACGAGTGGCAGCCGCATCGCGGACAGGAGTACATGATGTGAACTTGCATTGCAGTACCAAGCCACCGCAGCAATCGACTGGCCCCTTTAACTATTCCTGACCAAACCATTGAAAAATATTGCTCTTGTCCACACCGCAGCGAATCAGCCCACTGCGGAATCTCTATCTTTCCGGATAGTTTGGTAACCGGTTGGATAGAACCTCCTGTTCCCTTCCGATCCTGTCGATTCATGGGAATGGAGGCAAGAAATCGCTCCCAGCGCAGGAGTCTGCTATTCTGCTGTTTGAAGGGCTCCTGGTGGAGCGCACAAATCGGCGCGCCACTCCCGTTGTTCTCCTCTCATGGCGTTCCGGATTATGATTCGCTGGAGCAATTCGGATAGGATGCAACCCGGAGGAATGCAGGGGTATCGGATTCGCCCGAAATCGTTCGTTTTTTCCGTCGCCTTCCATTGCCTCGTCGTTGCAGCCCTCTTGCTGGTCCCCATTTACACCACCAACACCGAGCCGAAGAGGCCCATCTACGATGAATTGATTCGCCCGGAAGAGCACAAGATCATCTGGTACGACTTCCGCAAGCAGCCGGTTCCCGACGTCGACTCCGCCCAGCGAGTGGGGACTTTTCCGAAGCCGCGTGGCAGAGAATTATCGCCGGATACAATCATCGCCACGTCTCCCAAAGCCAAGTCATCGAAACAATTTATCTGGCAGCCGGTTCCGAAAATCGAAATTCGCCGCGATGTTCCCGCTCCGAACGTGGTCGCCCGAATGAGCACCGCCGTTGTAGCTCCGCCACCGGAACCAAAAAAGGAAGTGAAGCCGGAGATCGAAGCGCCGCGCGCTCCGGTGCTCAACACCTCGCCTCAAACGCCGAATGGCGACCTGAAGCGTGCTCTGGAGGCGAACCAGTCCATCAACATTCCGAAACCGGTGAAGGCATTCGTGCCGCCCCCGCCTCAACCCACGCGACAGGCACGTTTGATCACCCCGGTTCCAACAGCGGAAGTGGCCCTGCCGGATACTTCCATTGTGGGAAGTCCAACCATTCAGAATCCTTTGCCCGCGGGTATCGGGGCCCCGTCTTTATCGAAGGGCGCGGCGCCTCCTCCCAACGCCACGCCAGGCCCCAGTAATAGCGCGGGCAACGCCAAGGCGGATATTGCGGTGGCCAGCTTGCATCCCGGGAATGGCCCCGTGCCAGAGGGGTCGCGCGGCGGACAGTTCTCAAAGGCTCCCAACTTGGGTGAACCCGCCACCGGCGAAGTAAGTGGCTCGGGCTTATCCGTGCCAAACCTTACCATTAAGGAAGATCGCACCAAGGCCAACGCGCCGCCTCCACTTTGGAAAGCCACCGTCTACGCAGACAAGGTCCGTAGCGTGCCGGCATCGACGTTGTCCGTTCCGCTGCGGCCGGCTTCTCGGACCATTCCAAGAAACATTGAAGCCCGCTTCGAAGGGCGCGATGTTTATACCATGGTGATCCCGATTGAGAACCTTCCCCGGTACTCGGGCGATTGGATTCTCTGGTTCTCGGAGCGGGACCAAAAGCCGGGAGACCGTCCTTCGCTGCGTTCTCCTATCCCGCTGAGGAAAGTCGAGCCTTTAGATGAGCCGCTTGCCGGTACCCGTACCGAGTTTCGAGTCCAGATCCTAGGCTTAATCAAAAAGGACGGCAAGATTGAAGGCATTTCCTTGCTCCGCAACACCACGACGGGTATGGAACAGGCCGTGATTCAGGACATCTCAGCCTGGGAATTCAAGCCTGCCACGCGTGATGGTGTGCCGGTAGATGTGGATGTCGTGATCGAAATTCCGTTCAGCCTACCGCCACAGCTTGCCCGCCGCGACGAGAAGACCACAACCACCCACTAGCGGGTCTGTGAAAAACCAAAAAGGCACCGGCTCCCTTACGGTCGCGGCCCGGTAACGTCCTCAAAATACAAATCCTCTTTCCGAGCCGCGACCTGAGGGAGTCGGTGCCTTTTTGGTCACAGACCCATCAGTGCGCCTCCCGTTACCTAGAACTCCTCACAACGTCGTACCAGTACTTTAAATCGCGTCGTATTACTTAAGTTTGATTGATGGGGCCTTAGTCCGGCATCTACTATCCAGTGAGCGAGGAGCTAGCATGCGACTAATGTGTGCCACTGTAGCCGTTTTGTGTCTGACGGCTGCAGCCGAGGCGAATCCGGTTCAATTCGATACCCATACCTACAATTTTGCGTTGACCGGCGGAGGCGGCGGAGAAGCGGGCGTACTTAATTCGAACCTTAGTGTCGAGACCTTCTGCGACAACTTCAACAACGATATCAGCGCCCCCCACGGCGATTATTCGGCCTACCTCTCCACCCTGACGGACGGTTCCAACCTTGATCATACGCGGTTCGGTTCGAACACGAGCTGGCAGACCATTAGCCTGAGCGATGGCAATCCCAACGACGCCACCGATGCAGCGATTATCAATGGCGCAGATGCGTTGGCGAGGTATCAGATGGCGGCCTTCCTGGTCTCCCTCTATCAGACCGGTCAGGGAAGCACGGCTTACAACAACGGAATCCAGGGCGCGATCTGGGATATCTTCGATCCCACCAGCTCTCCGGCTGCGCCGGACTATGCGGATGCGAGCGCGGCTCTGGAGCAAGCGGCGGAATGGTTCGCCAATCCCAATTCCGACAAATCCTTTCTAGCCGATTTCCTGATTATCAGTGATTCCACAATGACTTCCGGTGGACCAGGGGAGCCGTTGAGCGGGGGCTTTCAGGAACAGCTCACCATGATTGCCGACCCGGTGCCGGAACCACGTGCTGCGGCTTGGTTGCTCCTGGGTCTGTTTTCCATTTTTGCCTGCCTCCGTCGGTCGGGTTTGACGCTAATTTCATTAAAAATTCCAAGTTGAATTGCTCATGTTCCCCGGAAACAAGACGCATCGAAGTAACTGTATCTATGGGACCTATCAAACCGGAACCCCAAAAGTACCAGTACTTGCATCGGGGTATCGTACTAGTACGCACTAGACCGAAATCACCTCGCCATAGGTGTCTTTCAAGTTCTAAATAGAGTAAGCTAAAGCTCTGCGACTTGGGTAGAAACCAAAAATGGAACCAAGTCGGCGTCTAAGGGACCAAGAAGATATTCTCTCAGGATGCCAGGAGCGCGGCTAGAGGAGTAGTTCTTGTATCTTATACTTACGCTCGGTGCCCTTTCGGTTCTGATGACCCTAGTCCTGACGCCAATCGTGCGCGACGGGATAGGGAGGTTTGGGTTTCTTGATCATCCCGATGGTGTACGTAAAAAGCACGTCACTGCGGTTCCTCGAGTAGGTGGAATCGCCATCGCGCTCGCCTACGTCGGGACTTTCGCCATCGCTTTCGTACTCCCGTTCAGTTACACATTTGTTATGCGCAGGGCGCTTCCCAGCATCCTGCAACTGGCGATGGTTGCCTCAGTGGTCTTTTTGACCGGCGTTCTGGATGACCTGGTGGGATTGAGCGCCTGGCAGAAGCTTTTGGGAATCGGCGGAGCTGGCGTGCTGGCCTATATGGCGGGCATCCGGGTGGACGTTCATCTTCTGCACTTCCTTCCGGCTTGGCCGTGGCTCGGATTCGTGATTACAGTGGTCTGGCTGATCGGTTGCAGCAACGCCTTTAACCTGATCGATGGTATGGACGGGTTGGCGTCCGGCGTTGGCCTGGTGGCCACGCTTGCGATGTTGATCGCCGCCTTGGCGCAGGGTAATATGCCGCTGGCTCTCGCCACCATGCCGCTGGCTGGTTGCCTGCTCGGATTCCTCCGTTACAATTTCAATCCCGCTTCGGTTTTCCTCGGCGATAGCGGCAGCTTGTTGATTGGTTTCTTGTTGGGCTGCTACGGCGCGCTGTGGAGCGAGAAGTCGGTCACGCTGATCGCGCTCACGGTCCCGCTGCTGGCCTTGTCGATTCCGTTGATGGACGTGTTCCTCTCGGTGATCCGACGTTACTTGCGCAACAAGCCGATCTTTGCGCCGGATCGCGGACATATCCACCACAGACTTGTGGACCGAGGCCTGAGCCCCAAGAAGGCCGTCCTTACCATTTATGGATTCTGCAGCGTAGTGGCGATTCTCTCCTTGTTGATGAGCGCCCTGCACAGCAAATTCAGCGGACTGATCGTCATCGCGTTTTGCGCGATGGCCTGGTTTGGAATACGGCATCTGGAGTACGGAGAGTTCGCCATGGCCGGCCGCATGTTCCTGCAGGGCCGCTTCCGTCAAATCATCGATTCCGAAACCAAATTGCTAGATTTCGAAAAGGCGTTGGCGCAGTCCGCCAATCTGGACGAGTGCTGGAAAGAACTGGTCTCCTGGAGCCGCGAATTCGGATTCGTCGGCGTGCAAATGACTACTCAGGGCGCGGTCCTGGAAGATTTTGGAACCCACGACGCCAAAGGCGTTTGGGAATTGCGCGATCGCCCTCGCCGATGCGCAATATGTCACGTTCTTCCGCGACATGGATTCGGACGCCGGCCCGCTGATTCTGAGCGCGCTGGTCGGTTCGGTGCAACGGGGTTTGCAAAAGTCGCTTGACAAAGGCTCCGACTCCTGAGCCGGAAGTGGTTCGAATACCAGCCCGCCGCGGAACTTTACTATTCGGCGCGCGCCGCCGCCGGCGGTTCGAAAGCCATTCAGTAAGCGACTCTTGGACGTGCCGCTCGGCGCGGGGACATCCGACCGCACTGCCAAAGCGCTTTCAGCATATCTGCACTGAACCTGAACTTTTATAGAGTACCGAGCGCTACGGGTTCGTGTCTTACCGGCATGGCACGCTGTCGCTGTATGCGGCGACGGATGAATACGTGCCAGACCTTCCGGTTCATCTTCCTGTTTCCAGAGCGAGATGGCGTAATGTTCTAAAAGGAAGCTGGACCTTGTTGCCTTTTCGAAGAGGTTTTTACCGTCTATACATAAAGGACGCGGACGGTATTTACTCGGTGAGGATTCTCATCTTCGCGTTTCTTACAGCTTGCAGCTCTCCCATCGCAGGTACTTGATCACGTGGGAGGTTTGGACCGAAGGCACACCGTGTATGAGCCCAATCAATAGCATTTGCGGCCGAGGGGAAGACGGAATTGAAGGAACCAGGAAGGAGCAGTAAAGGGGCCCAAAAGGAACCTCCGGTACCGGCATAGGAATGGTTTGGGATCAAAAACAATCCCTGTGATCACGAGCGGCGTGAGGACTTCATAAATGATGAACCTAGAAGGCCAAGTACATCCTGCCAAAACAGCTCCTTTCCTGTAATCAGATCCTGTTCAGCTAAAGGACGATTTCATCAGAAGGTTGAACCACGGAGCCTTCTTTCTCTCGCGCCCTTTGTCTCCAATCCCGAGCTGCGTCGCGTTGAGGCTTTTTTGATTTGCGACAGCCTTTACAGTATTGACGTACACCCCTTGTGATCGGACCCCTTGGCTTGAACGGATTACCGCAGCCAGCGCACTTGACCGTTTGATCGGATCGTGCAATCACGTGTGCGATCTGAGTTATCAGGAGACCGAACAGATTACTGGCATGTGGGCTGACCTGGAGATCGTCATCCACCATAGTCAAGATCCCGTGCTGGTGCGCCTCGGCGAACCAGATGTTCACCGCGGCGGCTACGACGGCCATCTGTTCTGGCTCATTCAGCTGATGGAGTTCGAGGCCCTTTAGTGGAGTTGAGCTACAGATCACGGCCCAGTCCTTCTCTTCTCCCCGACCACCGCTTGTCAGTTGTCCTGTGAACCGCATCAACGCCTCAGCAAGCCGTGCGTAGTGACGCCAGCTTTTGACGCTCTCCACTTGCCGTTTATGACGATTGAGTGGCCCCCACCTTTCGGCAAAGAGACGGATGTCTTCATCGGAAGCCTGCACCAATTGTACGAAGGCAAAACAGAGTTGCGGCGGTGCGGCTTGCGATGACGGTGATTTTCGAGTTCCATCGCGCTCGTCAGAGTACCAGGTCCAGGTTAGAAAACCATCCCGGAGCATTGCGCTTTGAGGTTGCGGCAATAGCCACGGCATGACTAGGCGCGCGACGCGATTGGTCCGGTCGCCGAGGTTTCGGGGCGGCAAGGCCAAAAAGTCTTTCCAGTTTTCGGAAGTTGTTGAATTATTAGGTGTAAGTTTCATTTTGGTGATATTTGCATCATATTTGCACGATGGTTGAATGTTAAAAAGCGCTGTTAAATGGGTTCGTGATGAACACACCAAACCCACCCACTCCGCTCCGCCTGGAATACCGCACCATCGCCGAGCTAGTCAGCTACGATCGCCCGCTTCGCAAATATAGCCAGGCGGTCGGCCGAATGCGGGCCTCCATCCGGGAATACGGATGTAGAATCCCAATCTTAATTCGAGGAAACATCGATCGTCGACGGCCACCTCCGGTTGAAAGCTCTCACCAAAGAGGGCTATCTCGAGGCGCCGGTGATACTTTGCGACGATTGGAACGACGCGCAGGTCAAGGCTTTTCGCCTCATGGTGAATCGCTCGGCGACCTGGGCGCAATTTGATCTCGACGCGGTAACTCTCGAAATACAGGAACTCAAGGGACTCGACTTTGATCTGGATCTTACCGGCTTCGACCGAATCGAGATTGACCGGTTTCTGTTTGCCGATCAAACCGAGCCGGACGTTAAAGAGCCTGTTGGTGAGCCCGTCACGCGGCTCGGCGACTTGTGGATCTTAGACCGGCATCGTGTGCTTTGTGGTGACGCTACCAACTCGGAGGCGACCAGCCGGCTCCTTCAGTCAGCGACGCCGTCGCTGATGGTGACCGATCCTCCGTATGGAACTTTGCTCGATCCCACCTGGCGAGAGAGGGCAGGTCTCGGGCAACAACGCCAAACCGGCAGCGTGCCGAACGACGATCGTGCCGATTGGTCGGAAGCTCTTAAGCACTTCCGCGGCAACGTCGCATACGTGTTTCACGGCGGTTTGCATTCCGGAGAGGTGGCCGTGGGTCTCGAAGGCTGCGGACTTCAAATACGAGCCCAGATCATCTGGCTGAAACAAAATCACGCCATTGGCCGGGGAGATTTTCATTGGAAGCACGAACCAGCGTATTATTGCGTGCGGAAAGGGAAGCAATCTAACTGGTGCGGAGATCGCAACCAATCCACCGTTTGGGAGATTAAAAATCTAAATCCCTTTGGGGGCTCTAGCGAGGACGCAACAACCGGTCACGGGACTCAGAAGCCCATCGAGCTGATGCGACGTCCGATCCTCAACAACAGCCGACGCGGCGATATTATCTACGATCCGTTCTTGGGTTCGGGCACCACGCTGATCGCAGCCCAGTTAACCGATCGCATCTGCTACGGCCTAGACATCGCCCCGCACTATATCGACGTCATCGTCAGGCGGTGGCAGAAGCTCACCGGACATCCCGCAACGCTCGAGAACGACGGACGTACATTCGATCAAATCGCCGAGGAACGTAAATCCACGATATTGGACAAGGAGTAATAATGCCCCGACCCAAGTTAATTCCGACCGAAGAACAGCGCCTTCAGATCAAGTCCCTCGCTGCCGTGGGCATACCCCAAGAGGACATCGCGCTGAAAATTGGCATTCGCTCGCCAAAGACGCTCCGCAAGTACTTTCGGAAGGAGCTAGATCTCGCGGCCACCGATGCCAATGCCAGCGTCGGCGGAGCTCTTTACAACAGTGCCATGGCGGGCGACACGGATGCCCAGAAATTCTGGCTGGAGCGCCGGGCCGGCTGGAGGAGCGTGCCAACCCGAACCGGACCATCCACGCCCCCTCCGTTTATTGTGGCCCGGGAGAAAAAGGACTCACTTCATGGTTGAACTACGAGGCCCGCAATGGGACGTCTTTTGCTGTGACAAGCGGTTTCGAGCGCTGGTCGCCGGGCGCCGCTTCGGCAAGACCTATCTGGCGTTGGTGGAACTTTGCCAGGCAGCCTGGGAGCCTGGTCGCCTCGCGTGGTATGTCGCGCCGACTTACAAACAGGCCAAGCGCGTCGCGTGGCGACCGCTTAAGAAACTGACGCGGCCGTATTGGGCTGCCCCAGCCAACGAAACTGATCTTCGGATCGAGCTACTCTCGGGCGGCTCGATTTGTCTCCGCGGGGCAGACAACTACGATTCGTTGCGCGGCGATGGGTTGGATTTCCTAGTGCTCGACGAGTATGCGTCATTCGCCCAGGAAGCATGGACAGAAGTACTGAGGCCGGCGCTCGCCGACAAACAAGGCCGCGCCTTGTTCATCGGTACGCCACGTGGCTTTAATCATTTTCATGACCTAGTCGATCGGGCTGCAACCCTAACGGATTGGGAGACTTTCCATTTCACGACGGCCGAGGGCGGCAATGTTTCGCTAGAGGAACTGGAGAGTGCGGCCAAGGAAATGGATCAACGCAGCTACAATCAGGAATTTAACGCGACGTTCGAAAATCTGGGTGTCGGTCGAGCGTACTATGCCTTCGATCGCGTTAACAACGTCCGCAGCCTCGGGTTCGACCGCCGGATTTCCTTATCCTGGTCACTCGACTTCAACATCAATCCGCTTTGTTCGGTATTAGCGCAAGTGCACGAGGGAGTAGTATTTGTTTTGGAAGAGATGATTCTGCCTGACTCAAACACCCTGGCTGCCTGTGAGGAACTGTTGAAACGCACCGCGAAGTGGGGTGTTGGTTTTCCAATGGCGATCGAAGTCTACGGCGACGCCAGTGAGCCACGCCAGACGTCGGCAACGCGCACCGATTGGCAGATTGTCAAGGAGTTTTTCGGGCGCTACCGGGATCGATTCCACTTTACCCTCCGCGTACCTTCTGCGAACCCACTCGTGAAAGACCGTGTGAACTGCATGAACGCCCGGCTGCGGAACCATACCGGACACAATCGGCTTTTTGTCGATCAGAACTGCAAACATCTCATCAAAGATCTCGAACAAGTATCTTGGAGATCGGATCCCAATGGCAATTCGCTCGCGGTACTGGACAAATCGGATCGCGCGCGCACGCATGTGAGCGACGCGCTCGGATATCTGATCGCCCGGGAATTTCCGATGCGCCCCCAAATGGGAGAGAAATCTGGCCCCGCACTGATGTAGTTCTCTGAAATTGCTTTCCAGTGGCTACGAAGCCAGTCAGTTGACTTACCTGGCTCCCCTGGACGCGATAAAGCAACCGGAGGGAACCTTCATCACGATCTTCCACCGTGAGCCGGAATGGGAAAGCTCCCTTGGTCCCGGCATCGAGGTATAGTCGTGTCCTATGGCGAACAAAGTGAGGGAGTTCAGAAGGCCTGCGAATGTTCCGGCGAAGCCGCCGATCAATGAGCCCAGAGTTGTGTTCTCATTCGCAGGACGCCGGTTCGCGATTGAGTGGATTATCACGGAGCTCCATCGCAAACCGGCAGAAGTGATCCCGATTCGGAACCAGCAGAAGAGGAAGAAGAGGCCATGCTCGCCTCGGACCTGATCATCTCCCTTTCATCAACTGGCGTTGTGCACTGCGGCTCAGAGAAGGCGCCTGCGTCTCGTCACTATGGTGTTGGATGTCGTGGCTGATCCAAAATGTAAGCCCACGAGCTACCGTGTTACTCGGAGCGTCCCTCTTGGTTAGCTCCGCATAATGAAGGTCCGGGCGACGTCGAGACGTTCACGCGGAAATGCGAAAACGTATCAAGGCAGCTGGTCATCAGATGCATCGGATAGGAAGTATATATGATTTAACTCAGATATTTCGGCATCCTCTCGATCACCCTCGACGCTTTCCTGGTCAAGCGCATCGGAAGGCGAAAACAACCGCACGGTGAAGAATTCGTGGTACTGATTGACGAGAACGATCGGATCGGGGGCAACGATCTGAGAACCAGCCAATACGGCGCTAATATCGTACTCGATCCAAAAATCCTGCAGCCAATCTTCCATTTGAGAAGGGGGGCAAAATGACTGCGCGCAGAACTCTGATTCTTCACAGATCGATACATGGTCGGGGCCACCTAGGATCTCTGAAAGTTTTGCCATGTCCTCGGCGCTGAGTTCTCGGGTCACAGGAGCCACCATGCGGGGGTCAAGGTCTTTTGCCGACCTGACCTCAAGCGAGTGCATCCGGTCCTGCAGACGGATCAACAATGCAGGGAACTGGCCGGCCGTTTCTTCTGGTCGTGCTGTCCTCCCGGCATGGTGCTGGTTCCATTTCACCGCAAGGAAATCTTTCGATTTCTCGGACGGCCAACCGCTGGTCTCAGAGAAACGCTTCTCGCGTAGATGCGCAGCGTCGGTACTGGGGATAGCCACGGATTTTGGGACAACTCCATCGATAGCCTCCCGCCCGAGAAAGCGCATTATAGCGCGCGCCCAATCGGGAATCGACTGCCAAATATCGAAATGCTCTTTTTGTGGTTCTTTCATTGGGGATTACTTCCTTTTTTTAGAATCGAACGTTTCTGGACAAGCTTCCGCTAGAGCAACCGTTTCCGCTGCCATCCAATGGCGTTGTTACGGCGTACTCGGCTTAAGTCGAGATTTCTTGGGGGGCCGGCTACGAACGGACGCGCGCCGTGCCGTGAAGGTTTGAAAACAGACCGTTGCGTGCCATGGAGCGATTACTAGCTGAGATGGGCCGAATAGACAAACTTCGGGTGTAGCAATGGTTACCGGGAGTCGACTATCTTTTAAGCCGTCCTTCGCCAACGGCGAACCCCTACCACGGCCGGGGCCATTCCATGGTGCCAAAAACCGAAGGTGGAATGAACCTTCTACTCCATTGTACCGTCGAGATCGAAAAAACTTAGCGTGGCGATTTTTACTTTCCGGCGATGCTACTCATTCGATGGTACATTCAGCTTGTTTTTTGTTTGAGCTGCTTCGGCCTTGGAACACATCGCTCTCTCTATTGGCGGAGTGGGGCTCGTTCTTGGGCTCGCGCTTTGATGCCGGTCGTTGATATATCAGGACCATTGGCGTAGGCGGGATCTCGATACACCAACCAATCAACCATCCGACCATCTTGCCCCTGTTCCGGTTCAGCTGGAAATGGAGAAAGCGTTCCCCCAGTTAAGATAATGGAGCGAGCGCATGAAGAAGCAACGGAAGCACTATACGCCGGAAGAGAAAGTCGCCATCCTGCGGCGGCATCTGTTGGAACAGGTTTCGATCTCAGAATTATGTGACAAGCACGGCCGCCAGCCGACTATATTCTATCGCTGGCAGAAGGAGTTCTTCGAGAACGGAACGGCTGCCTTTCAGCCGAGAGGGCGGCCCAACCATTCCGCCTAGCAGGAACGAATCGACTACCTTGAGAAGAAGATTCAGACCAAAGATGAGTCCTGGCCGAATTGATGGCGGAGCATCTCTGCTCAAACAACTCCCGCCGCCCTTCCCGTTGCGAATACTTCGGATTCCGGATCTTGAACCAGCCCTCACCGTAGCGCCTGCGCTTCATCTTGGCCACGATTTCTTCCAGATCCCGCTCGGAGGTTCAGGCGGAAGAACTCTTAGCCATTTCGCTCGATGTGGCTTGCACAGAGTAGGGAGAAAGATGCTCGGAGACAAGGGTGCGAAGCACGCGCTTACGGTCGATCAATGGACGCGAGCGGTGATCCAGTCGCGCACCCACTTGAAACAAACCACCGCTCGGTTCGGGCTGGCACCCTTTGGAACGCAAAACTATCTTACGCAGTGCGCTGTTTGCGGTAGACCAATCCTATCAAACCCAGCATGCCGAGCAGAAGGACTCCGACGAAGCGGGGCTCCGGCGTCGGCGTCGCGGAGAGCGACGAGAGAAGGACGTTCCCGCCCGTCGCGCTGAAGTCCAAATAATGATTCGTTGCACTAAAACCGGCCGGGAACCCGTGATTGGCTTGGTCGTTACCGGTTGTTGGCGAGGTGCCACAATCCGTTCCGCTCACTGAACAGGCGCTGACTGACCAGGCATCTGGAATTGTTTGGTTCTCCTGCACCGAATTCATGGCGAAGCTAAAATTTGTAAAACCCGCGGCAATCAAGGCGGACAGGTCGAGCTGAATGAAGTCAGTCCCAGGTGCGAAGAGCTCGTTCTCGGTGCTCGGATCTGCTGTGACGCCAAGTCCTTGCTCACCAACACCTAGATTTTTTGCAAACAAGGCGGTGCCATTGAACTCAGTCGCGGTAATGGTAACCCCATCCAATGTGTACGGATGAGTGACGCCGAGATTGCCGGTCGGACTGTCGAACGTGATGGTGTCGGCTAGTGCCAACGAACCAAACGCCACACTAGTGACCAGTAGCGCTGTGGAAATTTTCGTCATTAGATTCTCCCGTCTGGACTTTAATACCAACAGTACTATCGTACACTCGAACAAAATATGATCAAGTACCATTTTTCAGTATCAGTACTAAGCCTGGTAGAACACACATTAGTCACGGGGAATCATGTAACAAGTCGTAACATGGCCAATCGCGTTCTTCTATTTTGGCATCGGAATAACGATGGAGTGATGTACTTAACACATTCCTGAGAGCGAGAATGTAATGTACGGTACACGTCGGCAGGATGAAACCGTTACCTATACCTTTGTCCAATAGACAACCTGACAGAAACCCGTTATATTACTGGCACCTGAGGGAGCGAGAGAGACCTCCGACTCTTCGCTCCTTCGCGAACAAAAACCCGCTCCAGGTAAACAGGAGCGGGTTTTCTGCATGAACCCATCGCGTGCCGTTCAACAGATTTAAAATTGAGCCATTACCATCGCGCTCAGATTGGACTTAAGCAATTGTTGGTAGCCATTTTGAACTGAGTCGATAACTTCAGTGACCTCCTATCAACTTACCAAACCGCGTTTCGTGCGGGCCCCACGTGGGCGATTGCGCGGAATCCGTCCATCTTCAGCTCGAAGATGAAATCGTCATGGTCGAATGCGGCGGCCGGAGCGTTGGGCTGGCGGCGGTGAATTGAGAGACAGGCAAGATTTCGATGTAAACCACGGTACAACGCGGACCGGTTCCAAGGTTGCCGTGACTTTGATTGGATCAATAGTAACGGGCCTGACACAGCAATGCACTACTGCGGCTAGCTGGGCGCGATCTTCTTTAATTTAGGGTAGTCTGCAAAAATGGGTGTGGGCACTAGTGGACTACCCGCTTGACGCTTCGAGAATGCGAGAGTAACATTATTCTGCGCTCAGGGAGGACAACACATGCTGAGAATCCCGGTTCTGGTATTGGCTCTCGCGAGCGGTCCGGTGTGGGCCGATGTTGTGACGCTCCTCGATGCGGCCGACCGCGGCAACATCAGCAGCCCGGACAATAGTGTGAGCAGCTTCATCTTCGCAGGCTTCGTCACCAGCCCAGATCGCGACTGGTTCGAGTTTTCCATTCCTCATCTCTCGGGCCCATTGGTTTCTGCAAGCCTCGAGTTGTTTCAGCCGCAGTTTGGCCACCTGGGTGGCAGCCTGGATTTTTCCGTATATGCATTGGATGGGCGACCCACGCACTTCTCGGATATCACGAGCGGTATATTGTACGGATCGGTCTCCACCGATTCCTCCACTAATGGCACCAATTTACTCATCACATTGGATGCCGCTGCTCTTGCCGCAGTACAGGCCAGTCAGGGTGCCAGTTTTTTCATCGGTGGGATTGACACCGGCGAGAACGGCAACTCTCCGGCAGGCGACTTGGCCGGTGAGCCAGGCCGGAGCATTCTGAGGCTCACGACCGTGCCTGAGCCATGGCTGCTAAGCCCGTTCGCAATGATGATCCCAGCTATTTTCGAAATTCGCCGACGACTTGCGCGACCATGTCAAAGGTAGAAAGCATCGGACTGGGGTGGGTTACTTCTTCTTAGTTCCCGCCGAGAGTCTGTACAAGGCCGCCGTGGAAGCCATGGCCGCATTCCGGCATAGCGCTTTCGCGGAGATGACATTTGGGTCAGCGACGCAATTGAGGATTCGCGTGAAAGCGCCGGAGGAGGAGAATGTCATGACGGTGGGCAAGGTGCTGTCGTGGCTGGAGGGCGGCGCAAGGAGTCCCAGCGAGCAGGTGAAGAAGAATCGATTGCGAGACCGATTGAAAAAATGAACACGCGCTAAGTGTCCGACGCTTAGGTGGCATGTGGACGATTCCGGCGACCGTCGGCCTTTGCGGGTTGCACGTGGTACGGTTCACCGCTTTTTGCTGTCCCAAAAACCTACCACTGGAGCGAGTTCCTAAGCTGTTCAAAACCCGTGGTAGCGCGGCGTCGAAAGCGGCGTCACTCAAACCTCAGATTCTGGGACACTCCCACGAATACGATTCTACCCTTGTGTCAACTCCAGTGGGAGAATCCCAGTTGGTCCGCCGAAGAAGGCGGTATACTCGCTAACAGGGAACGCCAGTTCTCCATTTCACGCTGAACTAGCACAACCCCCTGAGAACTTATCGATAGATTCAGTGCGCTCTCCCGAATTAACTCTCGATTTTATAAACTCGCTCACCGTCGCGGCGGAGCGATTGAACGCGGATCCGCAATTTCTTGACCAGGTGCCCACTAATGAAACCGCGCACGCTATGCGCCTGCCACCCAGTCACGACCATGATCCTCTTTAGCGTCGCCCCGTCGGGTTGCTTCAAGAGACTTAGGATCTTCGCGACTTTTGTGACGCGCGAGCGGAGGTGGCCTTCTCCAGAATCGCGGGAGATTCCGGAGTGGGAGGTTTTCGTTCTCGGTGAGGGCTTCGATCGATCCGTCTTCTTGCGCGCGCGCCAGCTTTTCCCGCCCTCCGCTTTCTTTGGTTTCTGCATATAAGTCCTTTCTATCAGGCGGAAAGCAGCATCGCCCTTTCTTCGCCCATGTCCATCCATCGCTCTGTGCGGGCGGGGAGTCAAGTCTAATTTGGTGCCCTCGAAAGCCTAAATCGAACTCTATTCATTTACCGCCAGAAACAGCATCGAGCGCCTTGCGATAGAATCCCTCAAATAGTTGAAACGATGGCACTTTTCGCTTGACTTCAGGCGATGCTGATCGTAGCATCACACCAGGAAGCGAGGACTTAAACGAATGAAAACAAAGGCGAATCTCGAATGTACGACAAGCGTGTTGCTCAGAGAGAATCCCGACAGAACTGCCGAGAAGATCCAACCTATGCCAGCGCCGGTCAATACCGTTCTGGGCGCGGAACGAGCCCCCTACATCACCGAAGTCGAGGTGAACTGCGATGAGTGCGGGGGCTCTGGCTTTGATCCTGGCGGCCTCGATCCCTGGGGACCGGAACCCTGTCCGGTCTGTCACGGAGCAAAGACGCAAAGGATCACCAGGAACTACCTGGCCGAAGCGTTCCAGATAGCCGCGAACCCAGAAAGCGAACGATCCATCGAACGCCAGCACTTGGTTGCCGTGATTCAGCACTGCCGCGAAACTGTCAGTGCGCTGGTGGTCCTGCCGGAGGTAGCCTGACCTACCCTCCGATCAGCTCGAAGCGCGAGGCTCCGCTCAGAAGAAACAACCAACTTGAAAAGGAGAAAAAAGAATGCTACTCTCAGCCCGCAACGGACACGAAGCCGAAAGTGCGCAGCAGCCGGTGGCTACACCGACTGCCGCGCAGGATCGTCCCGTTTCCAGAAACGAATCGCACAGAAATCATACCGCCTTCCCACAGCCGGCGCCACTCCAGTTCCGCAAGGCCGTGAAGTACGATGCCAAACTGCGACTTGCCATCTGTGGCCCCTCGGGGAGCGGCAAGACCTACACCCTGCTCCAACTAGCAACCGAACTGGGCGGGCCGGTCGCGCTGATCGATACCGAGCGCGGCAGCGCGAGCAAGTACGCCGACATCTTCGAATTCGACGTGCTCGAACTCGAATCCTACGACCCAGCCCGGCTGATTGAAATCATCGACTGACGCTGCCGGGAAAGGGTATCGGGTGCTGTGCATCGACTCGCTGTCGCATTTCTGGAACGGCAAGGACGGCGAGCTGGACAAAGTGGATCGCGCTGCGCGGCGCATGCAGACGCCCAACAGCTTCGCCGCCTGGAAGCAGGTCACCCCACTCCACAATGCCCTGATCGACAAGATCATGAGCGCACCGCTGCACATTTTGGCCAGCCATGCGCGCTAAGACCGAGTGGATCTTGGATCGCGATGAACGGACCGGCAAGACCGTTCCCCGTAAGGTGGGTCTGGCGCCGGTAATGCGCGATGGCATCGAGTACGAGTTCGATGTGTGCGGAGACATGGATCAGGAGAACACGCTGGTCATCACCAAATCCCGATGCCCCAAACTCGCTGGCGGAGTGTTTCCGAAACCTGGAAAGGAACTGGCGGACGTGCTGAAGGAATGGCTGGGAGGCGTGCCTCCAGGGCGTATCGAGCACGAAGCGCCGAGCGATGGCTCACGTTGCGCCAGGGGAGCCGAAGAAAACTAGCGTGGTGAACGGGACGGGAGCGAGTCGCAGACCGTGGCGTACTGACCGAGGAACTGGCTGCGATCTGGAAGAGGATGTGCTCGCCACGCGGGGTGGCGCAGAGTTCGAAGCGTTCAAGGCATCGATCGAGGCACTCGCGGGATCAACCGGCGTAGCCGAGTTCTACCAGATTCTCAGGCAGCACGGCGTCTCTCATCCCCGGCAGTTCCGGAGCACGCAGCCGGCGCGGTTATGCGCCAAGGACGTTTATGTGCTGCTCGAGCAACTGCGCTCGAACGCTCGGGAGAACCAGAGCGAGCTGACGCTAGCCTGGAGAGGGGAAGCGGTAGGCGCCGAGACGCTCGGCAGGCGGGGTGAACTATGGCAAACGAACTAGTCAAATCTCCAAGCCAACGCCTGCACGTTGTACGAACTCGAAGACAATCTCGCGGCGCTTGGCCAACAGTATCGACCTGGCCGAAGACGAGCCCACGCGCCAGCTCATTCTGGACGAGATTGGAGCAGGCGCTCCGCAGGACCAAGGAGAAGCGGGATGCGGTCGTGGCCTTTCTGAGACACTGCGAGCTGCAACAGAAGTTCGCCGACGCCGAGATCGAACGCATCGAGAAGCGGAAGGCCTTCATCGCCAGCGTCAGAAGAGGAGCTGGAAAGCTACGTCGTTCAGGTGATCGAGCAGTTCGCCCCGCCAGACCGACGGGGTATTCAGCGCCTGGAGGGAAACGTCTCCAGCATGCGCATTCAGAAGAATCCCGATTCGGTCTCGATCACCGATCTGAATGCGATTCCCTCGGCCTATAAGCACGTGACCTCACGATGCCGGCCTATGTTTGGGAGGCGCTGCTAATGCGTCTGGGCACCGAGGACCGGAAGGAGTTTGAATCCCGCGTTGAGAAAGTGGAATCGAGGCCGGACAAGAAGGCCATCGCCGCGGAACTGAAGAACGGGATCGCGATCACCGGCGCCGACCTGAAGTTCGGTGGTCACCGATTGGTGATCGGCTAGGGAGGAGAGCGCGATGACGAAGAGGAGAGCGGAGCGGTTGACCGGCTACGAGATCCGCGAATTGCCACCGGAGCGAGGTTTATGTACGGTGGGGGCTTTTGAAGGCGACAAGCTTGGTGGTGAAAGCGGTGGGCAGGGCCGATTTCATTGCGCTCCGGGCGCTGGTGCACAGAGTGTGCTTCTCGTCCACAGCCGCAAGGCGATGGAGCAGCATGGCTGGCGCTGCACGCGGTGCCGGTCGAGCCGGCGGCTCGAGATTCATCACCGCAAGTACCGGTCGCATGGTGGAACGCATCAGGTCGAGAACCTGGAGCCGGTATGCCGGGATTGTCACAAGCTCATTCATCGGCGAGAACGATCGCAGTGATATGTCTGTCGAGTTCTAGCGGTATTCAGTCTGCCTTGGGATTGGTTGATACCTAAACAAAGTGGGCCTACATGCGCATATGGAGCCCGCTCAAAGAACTCCGCGGCCGCCGTGTGGTCGGATGAGTCGTCGTCGACAAAGATAACTTCATAATCGATGAAGGTGAGCGCTTTGGCGAGAGCCTCAAGCAGAGCCTGCAGGTTCTCGCGTTCGTTATAGGTCGGGATAATCAGGGAGAGTTCGGGCACAGACCTCTCTGCCGGCGTTTAACATAGTCTTTCGCGCAATCCCGATTTTAGCGCTGCTGTCACCGCGAATTTTAAGTACTCTGACTTGGCGGCCGGCAGTTGAAGGTATAGACTGTAACGCTCCGCTTGAGGTCGCGGCTCAGTAACAAAACCGACGAGTGCATCGTTTCCGAACCGCGACTGCAAGGGAGCGTGACGTCAACGCCCTCTTCAGACAGTACCCTCGCCGGTACAATGAAAATAACCAAATGAAACTTCTCGTCACTGGGGGCGCCGGATTCATCGGCTCTTGCTTTGTCCGGCTCGCGCTCCGCAATTCGTCCATTGACGTCGTGAACGTGGATAAGCTTACCTATGCCGGCAATCTTGCAAACCTGGCTTCGGTCGCGGATCATCCACGCTATCGTTTCCATAGAATCGATCTCTGCGACCAGCACGGCACTGGCTCAGGTGTTCGACGAAAGCAAACCGGACGCCGTGGTCCATTTCGCGGCTGAGTCGCACGTGGACCGCAGCATTTTCTCGCCGCTGCCGGTATTCGAGACGAACCTGCGAGGGACCTTCAATCTGCTCGAAAGCATGCGCGCCCATCCGGTGCGCAGGTTCATTCATGTATCGACGGATGAGGTCTACGGAAGTCTGGAAGAGCCGCTCGAAGCTGACGAGAACTTCCCGCTCCAACCCAGCAGCCCCTATTCGGCATCCAAGGCCGGATCAGATTTGCTGGCTCTGAGCTATTTCAAGACTTATAAGATGCCTGTAATGGTCACACGCGCCTCGAACAACTACGGACCCTACCAGTTTCCGGAGAAGCTGATTCCTTTAATGATCTCGAATGCGCTGGAGAACAAATCGCTTCCGGTGTATGGAGATGGAATGCAGGTGCGGGATTGGTTGTATGTGGAAGATCACTGCCGCGCGATATTGGCAATCCTCGAAAAAGGGCGCGACGGCGAGATCTACAACATTGGCGGCAACCGGTCCGTCCCGAACCGTTGGGTGATCGAGCAGATTCTCGAGATCACGGGCAAGCCCGCGAGTTTGATGACTCGAGTGACCGATCGGCCGGGGCATGACCGGCGATACGCACTGTCGAGCGAGAAGCTCTCGAAGGAAACCGGCTGGACTCCCCAAATAAATTTTGAATCTGGCTTAAAAGCCACTGTGGATTGGTATCGTGAGAACGAGAAGTGGGTGCGTGACGTGAAGTCGGGCGAGTACCAAACGTTTTACGCCCAGAATTATGCGAACCGGGCGAGCGAGTTGAACCGGGTACGCTCGTAATCTGGAGCCGGCTTATTTGTGCTGGGTCTCCCAGTCGTATTGGATCTGGGGATCGTTGTAGGCGATGCGGCCTTCGTCTTTGGGATTGTAGAAGCGGTCGGTGACATAGACCAGCAAACCGGGTTCAGCGCCAATCACTTTGTAGCCATGCGCGATACCGGGCGGAATCAAAACCTGCCAGGGACGCAATTTTCCGAGATACATGGTATTGCGCGCGCCAAAGGTGGGTGAGTTTTTCCTGAGATCCACCAGCGCTACCTGAAACATCCCCTGCACCGGCACCCAGCAGTCGGTCTGATGGCGATGGAAGTGAAAGGCCTTGATGGTTCCCGGATAGCTGAGCGCGGCCGAGACTTGCGTGGATTCCTTCGGGAACTCAGCCGCCAGGCCGTGACCCACGCGCAGCACTTCCAGGAAATAGCCGCGGTCGTCCGGCCACAAGGGATAGGGATGAATCCGGACGCCGGGAATCAGATCCTTGGAGTCCGCCGCAAGAATTACCTGACCGAGACCTTTTTCGCAGTCGGGCGTGGCAATCTCGAAGTTTGTAGCAGCGCCAACGCTCATGCTTTAGCCCTTACCGATTCTGGATTCTTGCTGCGCGTTTCGGCCACCAGATTGGCCGCCCGCAACAGCGATTCGAAGGTACCGGCATCGGTCCACCATCCCTGGAGCGGGGAGTAAGTCATGGAACCTTCGCGGATGTAAGCATTGTTGACATCCGTGATCTCCAATTCCCCACGCCCGGAAGGCACCAGCACGCGAACCTTCTCAAACACCGTTTCGTCGTACATGTAGATGCCGATGACTGCGTGGTTGGACTTGGGCTGTTTGGGTTTCTCTTCGATTCCAATGATGCGGCCCGTCGCGGATCTCGGCCACGCCGAACCGCTCGGCATCCGGCACTTCCTTGAGCAGGATCTTGGCGCCCTTGGGCTGCTGCTTGAAATCCTCCACGGCGGCGCGGACGTTGCCTTCGATGATATTGTCGCCCAGCACCACGCAGATCTTTTGACCGTCGGCGAAATGTTCGGCCAGCGCGAGTGCGTCGGCAATGCCGCCCTCGCCTTCCTGGTAGGTGTAATCCAGGTGTTTCAAGCCGAACTCGCGGCCATTGGCCAGCAGGCGCAGAAAGTCGCCGGAATTACGGCCCCCGGTGACTACCAGGATCTCGCGGATGCCCGCATCCACCAGAGTCTGGATGGGGTAATAAATCATGGGCTTGTCGTAGATCGGCAACAAGTGTTTGTTGGTGATCTTGGTCAATGGAAACAAGCGGCTGCCGGTACCGCCCGCTAGTACGACGCCTTTCATGGGCACATCTCACTCCACAGCACGTTGTGGGGTTTGCGCACGCTGCGAATATAGCATAAACGCGGATCCAGTTCGTTGCAACCGATCGTCCTAAACCGTTCGCATGTATCTCCAATAGATCCGGAGGACATCCCGGAAGGCGATGAAGAAATCGAGCGCTTTGACTTTTGATCCGCCGACGTCTTCCCAGCAATGGAGCGGGAATTCATAGATCCGGCCGGCTGCGGTTTCGGGCGATCGAAGCTCACGGATATAACGTGCCAGCAGTTCCACATCGAAAACCCAGCGGGTATGAAACGGATCGGCAAACAACGCGCGCGTCTCGGGACGTACGCGAAATATCTTGGCGCCGCATTGGGTGTCGTAAATTGGCATTCGGAGCATGACAGAGACAACGGTTGCGAAAACTCTGCCTAAATAGTGGCGGCTGGCGCGGCGCTTCACCTGACGGCCAAGCAACTTCACTCTGGCGCCGAAGACCATGTCCAGGTCCGGCCTCGCGTCCAACACCCTCAGGAATTCGGGAATCGCGTCCAGCGGAGTGGCGAGGTCGGCATCCCAATAGCCGACGAATTCCGCCTGCTGTTCCATGGCAAAATTCATGCCCCGGCGAACCGCTTCGGCCTTGCCTTCATTCACGGGCAAGCGGAGTAGGAACACGCGCCCCTCATTGGCGGCACGCAGGCTCTCGATCCTTTCGGCGGTGTTGTCGCGGCTCCCATCGTCCACGAAAACAAACGAGACTTCCGATGTTTGAAGGAAGTGACGAAATCGATCCACCGGAAGGCGAAGCCCCTCGTTATAACAGGGCACTACGATCTCGCACTGCGCTTTTAACAAGCTGCAATCATAGCAAACGCCCGTCGCCGCGCTCGCCGCCGTGGCCGCAGCCTCGCCGGTGATGTTGCCGGCTCACCGGCTCGCGGACGACTTGAGCTGCATTGCCTCCAGCCAACTGAGCGGCCCGATGATGAGCCGGCCATACGTTTTAAAATGACTGCCGAGGGAAGAAGAGGGTAATGCTACGGCAATTTTGCTTCGTCCGGCACCTGTCCGAATCTCGGCTTATGAATGGACAATTTGCAGCGGGTCAGGTCGTTGTACACTAAAAGGGCGGGAAGTCTTGCCGTTCCGGTGAAAGTCGAATTTAACTGTAGGTATTTTTGTAGTCTTCCGGGCGGCTTCGCGTCAAACAGGTGACAGAACCCAGGTGAGCGATCCTGCCAAACCATCGAGCTCGGACAAGGTCCCGTTAATATCCAATCTGCTCGGGCTGGACCTCCAGTTGTCTCACCCTGGCGGGTATAACCCTTCTCGCAGACATTAAGTCGCGGTCATTCGACACCCGAAATGAAACCGCCCTGGATTATCCCAGCGAGAAGCGGATTCAGGATCTGTTCGAAGAACAGGTGGCCCGCTCTCCCGACGCGGTAGCTGCGGTGTTCCTGGATCAACAGATTACGTATCGGGAACTCGACCTGAAAGCCAATCAGCTCGCCCGGTTCCTGCATGAGCGCGGGGTGCCTCTGGAAGCCCGCATTGGCATCGCTTTGGAACGCTCGCTGACGATACTCGTGGCCTTGTTAGGCGTCTTAAAGGCGGGTTGTACTTACGTACCGCTTGACCCCTTCTATCCGTCCAGCCGTCTCAAATTTGCAGTTGCCAATGCCAAGGTTGCATTTATCCTGACCCAGGAGAGCATACGAGCGGTTGTATCCGAATTCGGTGCGCCAGTGATTGCCGTGGATACTGAGTGGCCATTGGTGGCCGCGCACGCGACGGATCCGCTCAGTTTGGACTTTTCGAGCGAGAATCTGGCCTATGTAATCTACACTTCCGGATCCACCGGCAGGCCCAAGGGCGTTATGGTTCGGCACCGTAATGTCATGAATTTGTTCGCTGCGATGGACCAACACCTCAACCTGGAAACACCCGGTGTGTGGCTTGCCGTGACCAGCATCTCCTTTGATATTTCGGTTCTCGAGTTGCTGTGGACGCTGGCGCGCGGCTTCCGGGTCATCCTGCAAGATAGCGTAGCTTCTGTGTCCGGCCCGGTATTCGAGGGGGGGCCCACGAATGCTGGCTACTCTCTGACTGATCAAATTCTCCGGCATCAGGTTACCCATCTGCAATGCACGCCGTCGCTCGCGCGGATGATCGTGAGCAGCCCCGCCGGCCGGCAGGCGCTGGGAACCGTCCAGAAGCTCCTGGTGGGCGGAGAGGCATTCCCGATATCACTGGCTAAAGAATTGTTCAAAGCGGGTCCGAAAGAAATTTGGAATATGTACGGTCCGACCGAGACAACCGTTTGGTCGACCATGCAAAAACTCCACCAAGACGACAAAGCCATCTCGATCGGCCGCCCGATTGCAAACACCTGGATTCTAGTTCTGGATGAAGCGCGGAAGCCGGTGTCGACAGGTGTTCCCGGTGAGCTTTATATCGGCGGCGCGGGCGTGGCGCGCGGGTATCTCGACGACCCCGAGTTGACGGCGCAAAGGTTTATCGCGGTGGAGTCGTTTGGGTTTGACAGTTTGTGCTACCGAACTGGCGATTTGGTGCGATCTCTTCCGGATGGTTCTCTCGAATTTCTGGGCCGGCTGGATCACCAGGTGAAGATTCGAGGACATCGAGTGGAATTGGGCGAAGTGGAAGCTGCACTTTCCCAACATGCCGGTGTCCGCGAGGTGCTGGTTCTAGCAGTGGACGATCCCCATGAGGAAAAAGCCCTCGTCGCCTACTTCACCAAAAGCAACGTTGACGTCTCGCATGCGGAATTGAGGCGATTCCTGGAACCCACTTTACCCGGCCATATGATTCCGAGCGGATTTGTGTTGCTGGACGCTTTCCCGCTTACGCCGAACGGGAAAATCGATCGCGCCGCGCTTCCACCGGTTGGGTCCGTCAACAATCCGGTTACGGTTGCCCCGGCGGATGAGATTGAAGCGCGGCTGGCGGAACTCTGGTGCTATGCGCTGGGGATCAATTCTATCGACGTGGAAGCCGACTACTTTGAGATGGGAGGCCACTCTTTGATGGCCGTCCGTCTGCTCTGTGAGATCAATCGCGAGTTCAAGACCGAACTCCCACTTGGGACGCTACTCGACGCGTCTACCGTCCGGAAGATGACCGAGACAATTCGAAATGTCGGCGTGCAAGGTGTAGGCTCTCCGGTGGTTCCTATTCAACGGAGTGGTTCTAAGCCGCCGCTGTTCTGTATCGGACCGTTGAACGGCGAGGTGCTTCTCTTTCGAAATCTAGCCTTGGAGCTCGGGCAAGATCAGCCCATGTTCGGATTGCAGCCGTTCGGTTTGAATCGATCGGCCTCCGTTTTAGTTCCCGTTGAGGATATTGCCAGCCACTACATCGAGCAAATCAAGGCAATGGAGGTTGGCCGATATTCTTTGTTGGGCTATTCCTTTGGAGGATTGGTCGCTGTCGAGATGGCGCGGCAACTCTCAGAAGGCGACGACTTTGTCCCCTCCGTTGTCCTCATTGACGCGGATTATCCGGCCGGCTGCAAAGCAGCGGAAACCTTACCCGATCGGCTTCGGCGTTACAAACACCATCTGAAAATTTTGGTCTTTGGTCCCGATCGTCTGGCTCACATCGCTGACAGGTTGAAACAGCGATTCATCCGGACTGCATATCGGACCGCTTCGGTGGTGGACACACCGGTCCCCTCCCTTTCTAAGAGCATTATTGATCGCCAGCAAATCGCGGCGGATAACTATCGTGCACGTCCCTACGGCGGCCGCGTCTATCTCTTCAAAGCTGAATCGGAGCTTCCCTTCTTTGCTGGCGGGCCTGAGCTCGGTTGGAAGGGAATTCTATCCGACCTGGTTATTTACTTGGTCCCCGGCGACCATGGCACTATCAACACCGGGAATAACTTGAATATTTTGGCGCAGAAGCTCGCGACTTGGGTGGAGTAATCAGGTGCGTTGTAGGCGCTTAGAGAACCAAAATCACCGGTCGCTTACGCTCGCGGCTCGGGATGAGGCACCCGTTACCGAGCCGCGACCGTGAGGGAGTCGGTGCCGTTCCGATTTCAGGCACTACCCGGCTTCCTGGCAGAGGAATGCCAGGCCCATGCCGTTCGGACGAGCTCGCGCAAATCCACGAATCTCGGTTGCCAGTTCAATACTTCGCGGGCTTTGGAGGCATCCGCCACCAGTTCCTGCGCATCTCCTGGACGGCGCTCCGTGCGACGCGCCGGTACCGAACGTCCGGACACCTCTTCGACCGCCCGGATGATTTCGAGCACCGAATGCCCTTGGCCGGTTCCCAGGTTGAGCTCTATGGAGGCGCCGCCGTTCAGGAGATATTCGAGCGCTCGCACGTGCGCGTCGGCGAGATCGTAAACATGTAAGTAGTCGCGGATTGCCGTCCCGTCGGGCGTTGGATAATCGGTACCGAAGATGGATACGGAGTCAATCGCTCCCGAGGCGGCCTGCATGACCAGCGGGATCAAGTGCGTCTCGGGAGTATGCACCTCACCGAGTTCGCCGTCGGGATCCGCGCCGGCCGCGTTGAAATAGCGTAGACACGCCGCTTTCATTCCGTACGCCTGATCGTACCAGTGTAGAATCCGCTCAACCATTAGTTTGGACTCGCCGTAAGGATTCACCGGTCTCTGCGGATGCGATTCAGCAATTGGGACACGCTCGGGGTCGCCGTAAGTGGCGCATGACGACGAGAATATAACGTGTTTCACCGAACAATCGACCAGCGCATCCAGCATCTTGAGCGTTTGAACTACATTGTTGTGGAAATATTTGCGAGGCTGGACTATCGATTCTCCTACGAAGGTGAGCGCCGCGAAATGCAGCACTGCTTGGATCCGATACTCGGATACCACCTCTCGGATCAGCTTCTGGTCTCCGATATCGCCCTGCACGAACGGTCCCCACTTCACCGCCCATTTGTGCCCGGCGCTCAGATCATCGACGGTGACGGGCTCGAAGCCAGCCTGCGATAAACGCTTCGCCGTATGGCTGGCTATATAACCGGCGCCGCCAGTGACTAAAACTCTTCTCATTTTTCTTTCCGGAGTCGCTGTCAATCCGCGCTGCGTCGCGGCCGAAGATTCGCTACCACCACCAGTGACAACCCCGGCCAGGGCATCAGCCAATCCACGCGCCGCCAGAACCAGATGGTTTTATCGAATGTCTTCAGCAGCACCTTGCTGATCCGTCCCCGGTGCAGCACTTTCCCGAACAGCCACCACCCGATGGTCCCAATTTTATTCAGTTGATACACCTGCTGCACCGCGAATCCATGACCCTCCAACAACGCCTGCAGCTGGGCTCGGCTGAAGCGCCTTTGATAGCCCAACTTCTTGTCCAGGGTGCTGAAAAGCCCCGGACCCTGCGGCGCCAGAACAATAATCGACCCTCCCGGCTGCAAAACCCTCGCCGACGATTCGATCAACTCCCCCGGATCGGCCGCATATTCCAGCACGTTCACGCACAATACCGTATCGAATGGCCCGCCGGCGTTTTCAAAATCCTCGCGCCGGTCCGGATCCAACTGCCGCACTGAAACGTTAGGAGTGCGCAGAAAGCGATTGCGCAGCGCATGTAGATACAGCGGATCTTTCTCGGCCGCCACATACTGCAGCCTGCGGCCCATCAGCCGTCCCGCGATATTTCCGATCCCGGCCCCCAGCTCCAGCACCGTATCTCCCAGGTGCGGGCGCAGCACGCGCGCCAGCCAGCTCAGATACTGCGGCGTGCCCGTGAGATTGTTGAGAAAAGCCCGCCCGTACGGTTCCACATACAGGTCGTCAATCAGCCAGAAGTGCAGAATCACGCCTAGCGCCTTGACGCCATCCTTCCAGCCGATTTTCTTGCCTTCCTCGTAGGTGCGGCCGTGATAACTAATGGGCACCTCGTAGATGCGCAGCTTCCGCTTAGCGGACTTCATGGTAATTTCCGGCTCGAATCCGAAGCGGTCTGATCGGATCGGAATGCTCTTCAACAAATCAGTACGGAACACCTTATAGCAGGTTTCCATATCCGTGAGATTCAAGTTGCAGAACATGTTGGAGAGCAGCGTCAGGTACTTGTTGATCATCGAATGCCAGAACGGCAGCACGCGGGTCTGCTCATCCACCAGGTAGCGCGAGCCGAACACGGCGTCGGCATTGCCGTCCAGCAAGGGCCGCAGCAGCCGCGGATATTCGGATGGATCGTACTCAAGATCGGCGTCCTGCACCAGGCAGAAATCGCCGGAGGCGTGTTCGATGGCCGTCCGTACCGCCGCGCCTTTGCCCTCGTTCACGGTTTTACGGATCAGACGGATGGTTGGTTCTTGGGATGCAATGCGGTCTAAAATTGCGGCTGTTCCATCGGTGGAGCAATCGTCCACGATGATCAACTCCCGATCCATATTCTCGGGAAGGGGCGCCGCCAGCACCAGGGCCAGACTTCGCTCCACCACAGTACGCTCGTTATAGACTGGAATGAGAATGGAAAGGCGCAATTTCCAGTATAGTTGGAGCAATCGCGCCTGTCCCGATAGGAAGTGCCTGAACGCACTTTTCAGGCACTACCAAAAGCTACCGTCATCGCGGAGCTAAGTCTTGTATACTTCAGATTGAGTGAAGCCCAAGGTGCCAAAACGTGGCCGACTCCATTGAGGCGCCAATAAAATCACGTCCGCGCGCGATCTACTGGGCCGTTACACTCGGGCTCGCCGGCATCCTGTTGTACTACTCGCTCCGTGGCATTGAGTGGCTGCGTGTGTGGACCATTGTGCGCAGCGCGCGCCTGCCCTTTGTCGCGCTCGCGCTCGGCACGGTTTCGCTGGCCCTTTTCGCCCGCGCCATCCGATGGCGGGTTCTATTGTCAGCAGGAGGTAAGGTGCCGGTTCGGGTGGCGTTCTGGGCTACCGCAGCAGGGTATTTTGGGAACAATGTGCTTCCCGCACGTGCAGGAGAGGTGGTGCGGAGCTTAATGATCAGCCGACAGGCAGGCCTGAGCAAGGCTTTCGTCTTAACTACGGCGCTGTCGGAACGGGTGGTCGATGCAATCGTACTGATCTCCGTTAGCGCCATTGTTCTGCTCACACTGCCTGCCGGACCGGGATGGATCGGCCGCGCGGCGAGACCCTTCGCGGCGCTAGGACTGGTGGGAGTTGCAACCATCGCTCTATTCCCCGCGTTCGAATCGTTTTGGTTTCGGTGTCTGGCACGCGTTCCGATACCATCCCGCCTGCGCCAGCCTGTGGAGGCTGCCTTGGGCCAAGGACTTCAAGGTATCCGTAGCTTTCATGACCGTGGACGTTTGACCCGATTCCTGTTTTTGACTGCTGGGATTTGGTGTTTGGATATGGTAACGGCGACTGTCAGCGCTCATGCGATCGGCCTTTCCCTCGGCGTGCGCGAAGCGTTCCTGCTGCTTGCGGGGTTGGGTCTCGGAAGCGCACTCCCCTCCACGCCTGGTTATGTAGGCATATATCAATTTGTCGCGGTCAGTGTCCTGGCTCCGTTTGGTTTTAGTAAGACGAACGCGATCGCATATATAGTTTTGCTCCAGGCGATACTCTATTTGGTGATTCTGACGTGGGGGCTGCTTGGATTGGGACAGCAGCGCAAAATGAGCGGGTCGACCTTCCAGGAACCACTCAGTCCCGATGCCACGCTAGGCCATTGATCGCACTGTTCTGGTCAAAAATGAATGCATGGCCTCAGCGATCCGTTCGCTAGCATGGCCATCGCCATAGGGGTTGTGAACGCGTGCCATTCCATCATACATTTCCCGGTTTTCAATCAACGCCGTTGCCTCTTCTACGATCCGGTTCTGATCGGTGCCGACCAGCTTGACGGTTCCGGCGGCCACGGCCTCGGGGCGCTCCGTTTTTTCGCGCAGAACCAGGATTGGCTTGCCCAGAGATGGTCCTTCTTCCTGGATTCCACCCGAGTCAGTGATCAGCAGGTAAGCCCTGCGCATCAGATCCACGAACGGAACGTAGCCTTGCGGCTCGATCAGCCTGACGTGGGGATGGGAAGCCAGATGGCGGTGCACGGGATCCTGCACATTCGGATTGCGATGAACGGGGTAGACCAGTTGAACGTCGCCGCGATCCGCGATCTTGGCTAGAGCCAGGCAGATCCGCTCGAATCCTTCGCCGAAACTTTCGCGTCGATGTGCGGTCACCACGATGAGCTTTTTCGACGGGTCCAGTTCGGGCCAGTCGCGGCCGTGCAACCTGCCCTGTTCCAATCCATCCCGGACATAGAGCACGGCATCGATTCCCGTGTTGCCGGTGACGCTGATGGATGCCTTGGACACCCCCTCGTTGCGAAGGTTTTCCGCTGCTTTATCCGTGGCTGCCAGGTGTAGGTCCGTGATACGGGATGTTAGGACCCGGTTCATCTCTTCCGGAAACGGCTGGCGGAGATCGCCCGTGCGCAAGCCGGCTTCCACATGAGCCACCGGAACGTTGGCATAAAATGCGCCGAGCGCGCCGCAAAGTGTGGTGGTGGTATCGCCTTGCACGATCACCATAGCGGGTTGCTCGGCACGGAGCACCTTTTCAAGCGCCGCTAATATCCTGGACGTGGATTGGAACAGCGTTTGCCCCGGTAACATCAGGTCCAGGTCGTGATCCGGCTTTACGTCGAAGGCCTCAAGTACTTGATCGAGCATCTCACGGTGCTGCGCGGTAACGCACACTCTCACATCAAACCTGGCGGGGTCTTCGCGGAGTTTGCGAACCACGGGGCAGAGCTTAATGGCCTCCGGCCGCGTGCCGAAAATCAAAAGGATTTTGTGCATAGGAAAGAGCGACAGATTGTTCGTGCTTGCAGCAGAAGACTGGCCTGAGTGACACGATTCGACACTCAATCGCTACTAATCAGGCCTCTATCCTAGCATAAGGAATGGACGTGGCAATTCGGAGCGCTCCCACGCTTGCTTGGTGCGAGAATGTCAATTCCCCAACATCCTTTCGATGAGATCTTTCGGGTACGCCAGCAACACTGTGCCGATAATCTTGGTCCACTCGGCGTAGAAAAGCATGCGCGAGTGTTGCTCCTTCCACCAGACATCCGGATGGAAGCTGGGATCCAGACTGGGTACCGAAATGAACTGGATGCCTGGACAAAACAAGCGAAACACAATCGCCGCCCGCCTGGCGTGATAGGCGCTGGTTACGAGAAGAACCCGTTTGACGTGACGCCGCGCGAGTTCACCACGCAGGGCTATGGCTTCCTCGATGGTGGAACGGGCGTGGTGGCCGAAACTTTCAAACAAATGCGTTGGATAGCCTTGCTTTGCGAGGAAGATGATGGCCAGTTCCCCCTCCGGTAAGAGTTTATCTTCCGGACGCCCTTGATAGGGTGTGCCGCTGATCAACGCCAGAGGAGCGTAGCCTTCGACGGCCAAATCGGCTGCCTTGATGACTCGGGGCCCATAGAAATTGCCGGCGAGCGCCAAGATGAGATCGGCGGTCTGGGGAGGTTCCGAATAGACCAGGTAGTTGCCAAGAAACGAAAGTATGGCCTGCCATCGAATTAACCCGACCAAGAACACAACGACGATGCAACCCACGACCAAGCGCAAGAGCCATCGAGATCGGACCCCAGGTTTCAAAGGCGTGCGAATCGGAATGACCTTATCGTACCGTGTTCAGAGCGAGCAGGCCTCTTTCTTTAATCGATTTCTTTAGTTATGTTAGGTTCGAATGAATGAATGACGAACCTCTGTCGTCCGCTGACTCACTCCGGTTGTCTCTTCGCGTATTCGCGCTCTTCGCAGCGATTTACCTTTGCACGTGGGCGGGCCACTATACAAGTGGCGATGGAAGTTTCAAGATTGCCTGGGCTAAGGCGTTGTTGCAGGGGCAAGTGTTGGATGCTGGTCCCAGCCCCGGCACTGTATATTCCAAGTACGGAATAGGCCACTCTTTGCTCGCCGTGCCTCCCTTAGCGCTGGCCGATCTGATTCAAAAAGTGACCAGGATTCGATGTGAGCCGGCGCTTTACACGCTTATGTTCGTCGTCAACGGCGCACTCTTTCTGGCGCTGGTTGCCTTTTACCTTTCCCGATTCTATCCATCTCGTTCGGTGTGGCTCACCGTCGCAATTCTTGGTCTGGCAACAATTTGGTGGCCCTATACGAAGCTCGATTTTTCGGAGCCGTTCGTGCTCACCTTCGCTTTCCTGGGATTCGTGCTCATCCGTTTCGGACGCCCGGCTTGGGGCATCCTGGTAGCGGGGTTTACGCTGGCAATCCGTTCCGACTCGGTGGCCATGCTTGGCCCGCTGCTGATCTGGTATTTGCTTTCTACGCGGTCTGGCCGGGATCGAATGCGGGCCGTGGTCCGTATTGGAGTTTCACTTGCGCCATCCATCGCCCTGGTTTTGTTCGCGAACTACATCCGTTATCATTCTTTGCTGGATCGCGGCTACGCGGGCGAGAGTTTTTCGAATCCGCTTGCGATTGGCGTATACGGAATTCTGTTTTCGAGTGGAAAGAGTATTCTATTGTTCTCGCCGCCGCTCTTGCTCGGCATATTAGGCTGGAAGCGATTCGCCCGGCGCAACGCTTCCGATGCCTGGCTGTTTTTGACGATTGGTATCGCGCAAGTTCTGCTCTTCGCAAAATGGTGGGATTGGTCGTCGGATGACGCTTGGGGTGTCCGCTTTCTTATTCCAGGCGTGCTGTTGATGTGTATTCCGCTGGTTGAGATGCTGGAACGCCGTAGCGTTGTCGTTCTCGTTGCGGCGCTGGGTGTTCTGGTGCAAGTGCTGGCCGTGTCGGCCGGAGGGCTTGACTATCTCATGCTGATTCGCTCACAGCCCTTTGAGCGCCAAGCACTCTATGTGAACGGCAAAAATCGAATTGACTTCGAAGATCTTCGATTCGATCCGAGCTACAGCCAAATTGTCGGCAACTGGATTTTGCTTCGGTATCTGCTGCACATACCGCCGGCGGCGAACCCGCCGGAGAACGCCCGAACTGTAGGCACGCGGCTGGAGGATACGATCCCTCCGCGCGCCTGGGCGGAGGCGGCCAAATGGGACTTGGTGTGGAATCTCCGCCGCTCGGCTAAGAGCCGCGACGCCAATCCCGAATCGCCCGTGGAAGCAGCGCCAACGCGCTGATCGCCGCGGGCAGGGCATTGCGATAAATTGGCCGCTTAAATATTGTTTTTAACCACAACCAAACGAACCGGCTTCGTGTTCGGCATCGCCCGGCACAATTGGCTTACTGGCTCTCGATTTCGCTGGCAAGGATCGGCGACCGTTGCGTTTGCGCTTATCTTCACCTGAGATGGGCGCGATCCTCTTCAAGCATTGCGTGATTTGTCATCCGCCCGGTGAAATTGCCGCGCCGGCGTCGCTTTTGACTTACGATGCGGCCAGGCCGTGGGCTAAATCGAGTAAAAGAAAAAGTTTGACGTGCGAAATGCCACCTTGGCCGGCCCATCGCGACAAGCAGTAACTGTATCAGGACACCCAGCGCCTACTACCGGTATCAGGATCAGCCGAGTCCGGTTCAATCCCAGCTACAGTCAGTTGGCGGGCAACCGGGTCATTCTTCGCTACGCTCTCGGTCTGCCTACAGGGCCCGGCCGTTTGGAGGACGCAATGATGAGAAGTGCCTCATCCGAACCGCATGCGGTCCAATGCCCGGATTGTGGTCTTTTTAGGTGGTCTTTTCAGGAAGTCTTTTAGATAAGGTATGATTATAGGGTTTTCAAAGGAAGAAACTCCGCGTGCTCGGCCGCCTGAGGATTCAATTGACGAACCAATCAGGAAAAAGCCACGGAGTGGCAGTTCTACGAAGACTGCACCTGTTGCTGATTTCGGCGATGCTCCTGTTCTTCGTAGAAGCCCAGGCCCAGACACAGTCCCTGATGACGCATCATGTGCGTCAAGCCGTCATACGCGGCGAGGCTTGGTTCTTGGACCGGCTGCCCGCCGCTCACACCTTGCGCCTCGACATTGCTCTGCCGCAGCGCGATCGAGCCAAGTTGGAAAGTTTCTTGCGAGAGGTTTACGATCCCTCTAGCCCCTTCTACCGGCACTTTCTCACGGCGCCAGAGTTTACCGAGAGGTTTGGCCCCAGCCAGGAGGATTATGACGCCGTGATTCGTTTCGCGGTATCCAACGGCTGGCGGATGGTTGGCGGATCCCGCGACGCCATGGACGTGCAGATAGAGGGCTCGGTGACGAGCATCGAGACAGCTTTCCATGTGTCCATGGGTGTCTACCAGCACCCCACGGAAAACCGTACCTTCTATGCTCCAGACCGCGAGCCCACAGTGGACCTGCCGTTCGCGCTTTGGCATATTTCGGGTTTGGACAACTATTCCGTACCTCAGCCAACCTACATGCATAGAAATTCGGGTGGGAAGTCCAATGCCACTTCGGGCTCCGGCCCCGGCAGCTCCTTCTTGGGCAGCGATATGCGGGCAGCCTACTCGGGGGAACGGCTCTCACCGGCGCCGGCCAGAACATCGGGTTGCTCGAGTTCTTCGGCTATGATATCGACGACTTGAACACTTATTACTCAAATGTGAATCAAACGATGACAGCGGCGGTCACAAACGTTTCCACGGATGGGACCAGCTTGACCTGCCTCATTTCGGCTGGTTGCGACGATACCGAACAGATCCTCGACATGACGCAGGCGTTGGGCATGGCCCCCGGCATAACCAGCACTATATGTTTACGTTGGCTCTTCCGATACCGCCATTCTCGGCGCCATGACTTCTGCTAATCCGTTGCCTCTGCAATTGAGCAGTTCGTGGACTTGGTTACCCGCCGACCCCGGTACGGACGACCCGTACTTCCAGAGGATGGCGGCACAGGGCCAGAGCTTCTTCCAAGCGTCCGGCGACCGCGCCGCCTGGTCGTCCCAATGTTCTGTACCCGGCGGAGGATCCGTACGTCATCTGTGTGGGCGGGACGGACTTAACCACCAATAGCGCGGGCGGCGCCTGGAGTTCGGAAGTCGCTTGGGTCGACAGTGGTGGCGGGATTTCGCCAGACCGCATTCCGATTCCCTCCTGGCAACAGCTCCCGGGAGTGATCAACTCAGCAAACAGGGGGTCCATGACTCTCGAAACGGCCCAGACGTTTCGGCGAACGCGAATTTTACCTTTTACGTCTGTGCCAACCAGACCACCTGCACGGCAAATCAATATGGTGGGACCAGCTTTGCGGCGCCGATGTGGGCCGGCTACTTGGCTCTGGCCAATCAGCAGTCGCTTGCCGACGGCAATTCCCCGCTGGGCTTCATTAATCCGGCAATTTATCAGATTGGTGTGTCGTCCAGCTATGTCGCCGATTTCCACGACATCACCAGCGGCAGTAACGGCTATCCGGCGGAAATCGGCTACGATTTGGCGACCGGCTGGGGCAGTCCGAACGGGACCGGCCTCATCAACACATTAACCGGAGTGTCTCCCAACTTCACTATTTCTGCATCGCCCGCTTCGGTCTCCGTGGTACCGGGTGGCAGTGGCACATCGACGATCGCTACCGGCCTCTTGAACGGATTTGACTCGGCGATTGGCTTGTCTGCGGCCGGCCAGCCGACAGGCGTGACAGTAACCTTCAATCCCACCTCCATCCCCGCACCGGGCTCCGGGTCTTCAACGATGACCATGGCGGTGGCTTCGATCACCACGCCTGGCACGTACACGATCACGGTGGCCGGTACGTCGGGCAGCCTGCAGCAATCGACCACCGTCACACTTAACGTAACTGGCTTTTCGATCTCGGCGACACCGAGTTCGCAGAGTGTGACAGCCGGCAGCGGGACCAGTTACACAGGCACCATCACGGCATTGAACGGGTTCAGCGGAAGCGTGGCACTGAGCGCGAGCGGGTTGCCCACTGGAGCGACGGCAACATTCAATCCGACATCAGTCAGTGGGTCGGGTACCTCAACGGTGAGTATATCGACATTGTCTACGACACCGGCTGGGACGTATACAGTGACCATCACTGGTACCTCAGGCAGCCTGCAGAATTCCACTACCGTCACGCTCAATGTCAGCGGAGGCACATCCACCGGCGGAGAAGTGAACCTATCGGCGGCTTACAACTTGATCGGGCTTGTTGCGGATGGCACAACGTTCCCTTACACAGGTATAGACCGGAGCGGGAGCGCGTATTCGGCGAACCTGCTGGGATCGACGGTGACATTCGGAGGCGCCTCATTCGCAATGGGGCCAGCCAATGCACCCAGCGCTGTCAGTAGTGCAACGGTGACGCTACCGACTGGACAATACTCCACGTTGGCCATGTTGGGGACCGGAGTGAACGGCAATCAAGTGTCACAGACCTTCACGGTGACGTATTCGGACGGAACGACATCGACATTCACACAGAGCCTCAGTAATTGGAATACGCCGCAAAATTACGCCGGCGAGAGCAAAGCGGTGACCATGGCGTACCGCGACAAGAGCAATGGGACCAAAGACAATCGAACGTTCTACCTTTTTGGCTATTCCTTCGCGCTTAATCCGGCCAAGACGGTGAGCACCCTGACGTTGCCGAACAACGCCAACGTTGTAGTCCTTGCCATTACGTTAGCCGGAGGATCTTCGTCGCACGGCTTTTCGATCTCCGCCACTCCGAGCTCGCAGAGTGTGACGGCCGGAGGCGGGACCAGTTACACGAGTACGATCACGGCATTGAACGGGTTCAGCGGCAGTGAGGCGCTGAGCGCGAGTGGATTGCCCATCGGGGCTACAGCAACATTCAATCCGACATCGGTCACTGGGTCAGGCACCTCAACGGTGAGTATATCGACATCGTCTTCGACACCGGCCGGGACGTACACGGTAACCATCACTGGTACCTCAGGCAGCCTGCAGCAATCGACCACCGTCACACTTAACGTAACTGGCTTTTTGATCTCTGCGACTCCGAGTTCGCAGAGTGTGACTGCCGGCAGCGGGACCAGTTACACGGGTACGATCACGGCATTGAACGGGTTCACCGGCAACGTAGCGCTGAGCGCGAGCGGATTGCCCACTGGGGCTACAGCAACATTCAATCCGACATCAGTCAGTGGGTCGGGCACCTCGACGGTGAGTATATCGACATTGTCTACGACACCGGCTGGGATGTATACAGTGACTATCACGGGCACTTCAGGCAGCCTGCAAAATTCGACCCCCGTGACGCTCGTTGTCAGCGCAGGCACAACATCTACAGGCGTCCCGGTGAACCTATCGGCGGCCTACAACCTGATCGGGCTTGTTGCGGATGGCACAACGTTCCCTTACGCAGGTATAGACCGGGTCGGGAACGCGTATTCGGCGAACCTGCTGGGATCGACGGTGAGCTTCGGAGGCGCCTCATTCGCAATGGGGCCGGCCAATGCACCCAGCGCTGTCAGCAGCGCGACGGTGACGCTACCGGCAGGACAGTACTCAACGTTGGCGATGCTGGGGACCGGAGTGAACGGCAATCAAGCGTCACAGACCTTCACGGTGACATATTCGGACGGGACGACATCGACGTTCACGCAGAGCCTCAGTAATTGGAATACCCCTCAAAGTTACGCCGGAGAGAGCATGGCAGTGACGATGGCGTACCGCGACAAAAGCAACGGGGCCGAAGACAATCGAACGTTCTACCTTTACGGTTATACGTTCGCGATCAATGCAGCCAAGACGGTGAGTAGCATTACGTTGCCGAACAACGCCAACGTTGTTGTGCTTGCCCTCACCTTAACGGGAGGTTCGCAATCGGCGAACTTCTCGATCTCGGCGACACCGAGTTCGCAGAGTGTGACAGCCGGCAGCGGGACCAGTTACACGAGCACCCTCACGGCATTGAACGGGTTCAGCGGCAGTGTGGCGCTGAGCTCGAGCGGGTTGCCCACTGGGGCGACAGCAACATTCAATCCGACATCAGTCAGTGGGTCGGGTACCTCAACGGTGAGTATATCGACATCGTCTACGACACCGGCTGGGACGTATACAGTGACTATCACGGGCACTTCAGGCAGCCTGCAAAATTCGACCACCGTCACACTTAACGTAACTGGCTTTTCGATCTCGGCGACGCCGAGCTCGCAGAGTGTGACGGCTGGCAGCGGGACCAGTTACACCGCTACGATCACGGCATTGAACGGGTTCAGCGGCAGTGTGGCGCTGAGCGTCAGCGGATTGCCCACTGGAGTGACGGCTAGCTTCAATCCCACATCGGTCACTGGGTTCGGCACCTCGACGGTGAATATATCGACATCGTCTTCGACGCCCGCAGGCATGTATACGGTGACTCTGACGGGAACGTCGGGCAGCCTGCAGCAATCGACCACCGTCACACTTAACGTAACTGGCTTTTCGATCTCTGCGACTCCGAGTTCGCAGAGTGTGACTGCCGGCAGCGGGACCAGCTACACGGGCACGATCACAGCCTTGAACGGATTCAGCGGCAGCGTGGCACTGAGCGCGAGCGGGTTGCCCACTGGAGCGACGGCAACATTCAATCCCACATCGGTCACTGGGTCGGGCACCTCGACGGTGAGTATATCGACATTGTCTACGACACCGGCTGGGACGTATACAGTGACTATCACGGGCACTTCAGGCAGCTTGCAAAATTCGACCCCCGTGACGCTCGTTGTCAGCGCAGGCACAACATCTACAGGTGTCCCAGTGAACCTATCGGCGGCCTACAACCTGATCGGGCTTGTTGTGGATGGCACAACGTTCCCTTACACAGATATAGACCGGGTCGGGAACGCGTATTCGGCGAACCTGCTGGGATCGACGGTGAGCTTCGGAGGCGCCTCATTCGCAATGGGGCCAGCCAATGCACCCAGCGCTGTCAGTAGTGCAACGGTGACGCTACCGGCTGGACAGTACTCAACGTTGGCGATGCTGGGGACCGGAGTGAACGGCAATCAAGCGTCACAGACTTTCACGGTGACGTACACGGACGGAACGACATCGACGTTCACCCAGAGCCTCAGTGATTGGTATACGCCTCAAAATTATGCCGGCGAGAGCAGGGCGGTAATCATGGCATACCGCGATGTAAGCAACGGCACCAAAGACAATCGAACGTTCTACCTTTTCGGTTATTCCTTCGCGCTTAACCCGGCCAAGATCGTGAGCAACCTGATATTGCCGAACAACGCCAACGTTGTTGTGCTTGCCGTTACGTTGATGCCGTGAGTAAGCTCGCTAGCAGCGGAGGCGTCATGGAAAGAATCCCTTCTGCCCGAGCGACCGGAAGAGGTATGACTGTGATGGCTTTCGAAGAAATGGATTCCTCGGATCGGAATCGCTGCGGTTCTAGTACCTCCGGTCGGGGAGTTACATTTACACTGAATTTCGGACCGGGTATCATACTACTTGTTTGTTTGCGATTTGCCAGGTTGGATTGGTACATTGCAACGAAGGGCTGCTAGTGTTGGCGAACTTATATGTGCTTTCCTTTCTTACGGCTTCTGGCAAGGCGCAGGATTCGCGCAGCCTTGGTGGATCACCGGCTGACAGGCGCTGGCGTAGGGCATTGTGCTTGCCTCTACAATACTTATCGTTTTTAGCCGATACAAATTGAACGCATGCCTAGCTGGACGGCAGCGCACGGGAGACGCTCGACTCGGTGGCCTAGTGGTCCCGAACCGTGGAATTGGACAACATTACGTGGGCATGACGGTTCTCATCCACGCGGGCAGATATCGGATTTGACAAAAGCGTTGGCAGTCGAAAGCGTCACGCTGTAACGTCCCGAGATTGGAGCACCTGATGGCGAGACCTAGCACCTGGTATCGATCTTCTCTAGCTAACCTCTTTTTGAGGTTGCCAATACTCGCGCTTGGTGTTTTTCCAGCGCACGCCCAAGTAAGTGTTCTGACGCGGAACTACAACAATCAGAGAACCGGCGCAAACCTCTCCGAAACAACGTTAAACCCCTCCAGCGTTAGTTCCAATCAGTTCCAAAAGCTCTTCAGCATGATGGTGGACGATCAGGTCTACGCCGGGGTTCTTTATGTGCCCGGCGTGCAGGTCTACGGCACTACGCACAACGTCGTTTACGTGGCGACCTCCAACAACACCGTATACGCTTTTGATGCGGACACGGCCGGTGCTCCGCTCTGGTCACGAAATTTTAACGATTTGGGCCAGCCCTCTAACAACACGCAGCTGGGACAAAACTGCGGAACATACGCCGACTTCAGAGGGAACATCGGAATCGTGGGCACTCCCATTATCGATGGCACGACCGGGACCATTTACTTTGTGACCCGCACGGTGGAGACAGGGGGCACGGTCCAAAGGCTGCGAGCCCTTGACATCACCACCGGACTGGATCGGCCGAACAGCCCTCAAGTGATTCAGGCAACCGTACCCGGAACGGCGGGGACAGGGGGGACAGTCACATTCAACGCCACAAGGCAAAACCAGCGTCCAGCGTTAGCCCTCTCGCAGGGCATTGTTTACATTGCCTGGTCATCCTTCTGCGACACGACGCCGTATTCCGGGTGGGTGATGGCTTATAACGAAACATCGCTGGCTCAGGTGGGTGTTTTTAATGATACGCCGAACGGATCGCAAGGTGGTATCTGGATGGCCGGCGCCGGCCCTGCATTCGACTCGTCCGGAAATATATACTACGCAACCGGCAACGGTACTTTTGACGGGGCCAGCGACTTCGGTGAGTCCTTGGTTAAACTAGCCCCAAGTTCGCTTGGTCTCCTCGATTTTTTTGCACCGTCCACATACAACACACTGAATGCCAACGACCTAGATTTCGGGTCGGCTGGCCCCAGCATGGTGCCCGGCACCAGTTTGGTGGTTCAAGGTGGTAAGACCGGCATAATCTATCTCACAAACACCGCCAATCTCGGACACGAGGTAAATGGGGACACGCAGGTTCAGTTCTTTCAAGCTGTGAATACGACAATCCGTCCTTCGGCGACGCATCACATCCATAACGCGAGTCCGCTTTGGAATAGTCCCGAAGGGTTGAATCTGTATGTTTGGGGTGAGAACGATTATATTCGCATCTACCAGTTCAACACCTCCACGCAGACTTTCAACACGACGCCATACGCGACGGGGGCAATATTGCCGCCGATCGGGATGCCGGGAGGCATGATGGTTGTTTCAGCCAATGGTTCGGCGTCAGGCAGCGGCGTAGTCTGGGCGAGCGTGCCACGAAACGGCGATGCCAACCAATCCACTGTTCCAGGCAATCTATACGCCTTTAATGCGGAAACACTGGCGCTGCTCTGGTCGAGCACGGGTACCGGTCAGGATCTTTTGAATTTTGCCAAGGGTAGTCCTCCTGTGGTGGTGAACGGGAAAGTCTACGTGGGATCGTTATCGAGATTTGTCCACGTTTATGGCCTCGATGCAGCCACTCCGCCTTCGCAGGATCTGGCGCTGAATAAAACGGCCACCAGCAGTACGCCTTGCAGTTCCAGCCAAACCGCCGCCCAGGCTGTGGACGGCAGTTTTTCCGGTAACGCCTGGTGTTCTTCGGTTGCCAGCCCCTGGCTGATGGTGGATCTCGGAGCACCCTACAATGTCTCAAGATTCGTAGTCGAACACGCCGGCGCGGGCGGGCAGGCATTCAGTCTCAATACTGCCGCCTACAATATCCAGGTCTCAACCGACGGCGTGAACTTTACACAAGTGGTCAATGTGACTGGCAACGTGGATAGCATCACCACCAACGATATCGCGCCAACCACCGCACGCTACGTACAACTCAATATCGTCACCCCGGAGCAGCCCGGGGGTGGCGCCTCGGCCTACATTTACCAGTTCCAGGTTTTTGCTTCTCCGGCCGGATCGTCGCCAAATTTCACGATGTCTGTTACACCTGGTTCGAGTACCGTCTTGGCTGGAACCAGTTCCAACCTCAAGACCACCGCAATAGCGCTGAACGGGTTCGGCGGGAGCATCACATTGAGTGCATCCGGATTGCCTCCGGGTGTTAGCGCCAGTTTTGATCCGCCTTCCATCACTGGCTCCGGTGATTCAACAGCCACGCTATCAACTTCTTGCTCCACGGCTCCCGGCACATATTCCGTGTCCATCGTCGGGACCTCCGGTAGCTTACAGCAGTCGGTCCCTGTCACGCTCATCGTCAATCCTGTGGTCAATCTCTGCGCCGCGTACAACCGGATCGGGTTGGTTGCGGATGGCACAACGTTCGCTTCGAACGGGGGTGTGGACCGGAGCGGGAGCGCGTATTCGGCGAACCTGCTGGGATCGACGGTGACATTCGGAGGCGCCTCATTCGCAATGGGGCCGGCCAATGCACCCAGCGCTGTCAGCAGCGCGACGGTGACGCTACCGGCCGGACAGTACTCCACGTTGGCCATGTTGGGGACCGGAGTGAACGGCAATCAAGTGTCACAGACCTTCACGGTGACGTATTCAGACGGAACGACATCGACATTCACACAGAGCCTCAGTGATTGGTATACGCCTCAAAATTATGCCGGCGAGAGCAAAGCGGTAACCATGGCATACCGCGATGTAAGCAACGGCACCAAAGACAATCGAACGTTCTACCTTTACGGTTATACGTTCGCGATCAATGCAGCCAAGACGGTGAGTAGCATTACGTTGCCGAACAACGCCAACGTTGTTGTGCTTGCCCTCACCTTAACGGGAGGTTCGCAATCGCCGAACTTTTCGATATCGGCAATACCGAGTTCGCAGAGTGTGACAGCCGGCAGCGGGACCAGCTATACCGGCACCATCACAGCCTCGAACGGGTTTAGCGGAAGCGTTGCACTGAGCGCCGCGGGTTGCCGACTGGAGCGACAGCAACATTCAATCCCACATCGGTCACTGGGTCAGGCACCTCTACGGTGAGTATATCGACATCGTCTACGACACCGGCCGGGACGTATCCAGTGACCACACTGGCACCTCAGGCAGCCTGCAAAATTCCACTACCGTGACGCTCAATGTCAACGGAGGCACATCCACCGGCGGAGAAGTGAACCTATCGGCGGCCTACAACTTGATCGGGCTGGTTACGGATGGCACAACATTCCCTTACGAACGGAGGTGTAGACCGGAGCGGGAGCGCGTATTCGGCGAACCTGCTGGGATCGACGGTGACATTCGGGGGCGCCTCATTCGCAATGGGGCCAGCCAACGCGCCCAGCGCGGTCACCAGCACAACGGTGACGCTACCGGCCGGACAGTACTCCAGGTTGGCGATGCTAGGGGCCGGAGTGAACGGCAATCAAATGTCACAGACCTTCACGGTGACGTATTCGGATGGGACGACATCGACATTCACACAGAGCCTCAGTGATTGGACACGCCTCAGAATTACGCCGGGGAGAGCAAAGCGGTAACGATGGCGTACCGCGATGTAAGTAACGGCACCAAAAACAATCCAACGTTCTACCTTTATGGTTATTCGTTCGGGATCACTGAGCGAAGACGGTGAGTAGCATTACGTTGCCGAACAACGCCAACGTTGTTGTGCTTGCACTCACCTTAACGGGAGGTTCGCAAATCCCCTGAACTTCTCGATCTCGGCGACACCGAGTTCGCAGAGTGTGACGGCTGGGAGTCGGGACCAGCTACACGGGCACCATCACGGCTTTGAACGGGTTCAGCGGAAGCGTGGCACTGAGCGCGACGGGGTTGCCCACTGGAGCGACGGCAACATTCAATCCGACATCAGTCAGTGGGTCGGGTACCTCAACGGTGAGTATATCGACATTGTCTACGACACCGGCTGGGACGTATACAGTGACCATCACTGGTACCTCAGGCAGCCTGCAGAATTCCACTACCGTCACGCTCAATGTCAGCGGAGGCACATCCACCGGCGGAGAAGTGAACCTATCGGCGGCTTACAACTTGATCGGGCTTGTTGCGGATGGCACAACGTTCCCTTACACAGGTATAGACCGGAGGGGCAGAGTGTACTCGGCGAACCTGCTGGGATCGACGGTGACATTCGGAGGCGCCTCATTCGCAATGGGGCCAGCCAATGCACCCAGCGCTGTCAGTAGTGCAACGGTGACGCTACCGACTGGACAATACTCCACGTTGGCCATGTTGGGGACCGGAGTGAACGGCAATCAAGTGTCACAGACCTTCACGGTGACGTACACGGACGGAACGACATCGACATTCACACAGAGCCTCAGTAATTGGAATACGCCGCAAAATTACGCCGGCGAGAGCAAAGCGGTGACCATGGCGTACCGCGACAAGAGCAATGGGACCAAAGAGAATCGAACGTTCTACCTTTTTGGCTATTCCTCTGCGCTTAACCCGGCCAAGACGGTGAGCAGCATCACGTTGCCGAACAACGCCAACGTTGTTGTGGTTGCCGTTACGTTGACTCCGTGAGGTAAGATTAGCAGGCAAACGCGTGGGAACATAGCCGCTCAACGTTCGACAATTGTTTTGGCCCGCAATATGTTGGGCGGTTTTAATTGTGTTCGGAGCACGTCGCTCATCTGATTACACCGAGGAGGCGCGCAAAAGCCTGGTCGCCGATAGCGGGACACTCCATGCCAACACTTCACTAACGCAAATCCCTGCGGCAGATCGCTAAGCGTCCCCCGCGAGCTAAGATGAGCTCGCATTCCAGTAGCCAAAGAGAGCTATCGGCTGGCGGAGTTGAAGTTGCCAGTCCACGGTGGAATAATCACGGTGGCTTAGCAAAGGGCAAGTCATCCTGCGCGGACATCTTAGCTCGGTTAGCGTTCCAGTTAGCTCGGTTAGCGTCGGCACGCGGGTTATCGGAAGCCAAAGCGGCGCAGTTGCCTCTCTGCCCGTAAGGACGAATGTAGTCAGGTTGATCATCTGCGCTCATCCGTAGTTGACCAAAAGCCCGCCTCCATCCGGCCGCGCGAAACAATATTGCGGAGCAAGAGTCTATTGGCAAAGCATATCATGTGCCATCGGTTCCCAATGGCAGTTAGGGCTCAGTACCAACCGGACTGAGTACCATTTACATCTGAATGATCGTTAAGCTAACATGCTAACAGTCGTATTGCTAGCGATGAATCTCTTCCGGGACGCGCAGGCCGGCTGGTTGGTTGCCTTGGGATTCAGTTTCGACAGATTTGCTAGATGTCTGCGTGCCGACGTGTACGTGGAGCCCGGAGGACCCGCTGGATGAGCCGGCTTTCTTTGCCAGATCTGAATAGACTTGCAGGCGCTGCGGAAGATAGAGAGTTGTTACCGGAGGTACTGGAGCCTCATGCGACGAAGATCTACCCATACAGCTGATAGCGCCTTCGAATCCTCGAAACTCGGTTTGCCGAAGCGATGGCCCGTGTTTCTGCCGCCCTTGTTTTTCGCCTTGCTCGCGCTCAGCGGATATCAGGCTCAAGCGCAGGGATCCTTCAACGTCTTCACGCGGAACTACAACAATCAGCGAACCGGCGCCAATCTTTCCGAGACTACTTTAAACACTTCCAACGTCAACTCCGGTCAGTTCGGGAAACTCTTCAGTGTGATGGTCGACGATCAGGTCTACGCCGGGGTCCTCTATGTATCGTCTCTACAAATCGCGGGTGGAACGCATAACGTCATCTATGTGGCGACCGTGAACAACACTGTGTACGCTTTCGATGCCGACACGGTGGGTCCTCCGCTCTGGTCACGAAATTTTAACGGCATCGGCCAGCCCTCTACCAATTTGGGGGTGGGCTGTGTACCGTATACCAATTTCATCGGCCACATCGGAATCGTCGGCACGCCGGTAATTGATGGTTCCAGCAGAACTATTTACTTCGTAACACGTACGGTGGAAAACGGGAATACTGTACAGCGGCTCCGGGCGCTCGACATCACGACGGGACTCGATCGTGCCAATAGTCCGCAAATCATCCAGGCGAGCGTTTCAGGAACGGGAGACGGCGGGAGAACTGTGGAATTCAATCCGTTAACACAGAATCAGCGACCGGCACTGGCTCTTTCCCAAGGTGTCGTTTACATTGCATGGGCATCCTATTGTGACGTTGGGCCATATCACGGTTGGGTGCTGGCCTACAATGAAACGTCGCTGGCTCAGGTGGGTGTGTTCAATGACAGTCCCAATGGACAAATGGGCGGGATCTGGATGGCGGGCGCCGGCGCCACATTCGACCCGAGCGGAAATGTGTACTACCCCACGGGCAATGGATCGTTCGACGGAGTCAGCGGCTTCGGGGAATCACTAGTGAAGCTGGCGCCTGAATCGCTCGGCGTCCTCGATTATTTTGCACCGTCCAGCTACAACAATCTGAATGCCAACGATCTTGATTTCGGATCGGCCGGTCCTAGCATGGTGCCTGGCACCAGTCTGGTTGTGCAAGGTGGCAAGACGGGAATAATTTATCTCCTGAACACGAACGGTTTAGGGCACGAGTCCAGTGGAGACACCCAAATTCCGCAGTTCTTCCAAGCAGTGGATACGACGGTTCGCCCCTCGGCGACTCATCATATTCACAATGCCAGTCCCCTTTGGAACAGCCCCGAAGGGTTAAATCTTTATGTCTGGGGCGAGAACGACTATCTTCACCAGTATCGGTTTAACAACTCCATGCAGACTTTTACGACGCCGCCGTTGACGACGGGATCTGTTTTGCCACCGGTCGGCATGCCAGGCGGCATGATGGTTGTTTCCGCTAGTGGCTCGCAGGCAGGGAGTGGCATAGTCTGGGCCAGCGTGCCGCGCAATGGCGATGCCAGCGCTGGCACCGTGCCAGGTAATTTATACGCCTTCAACGCGGAGACGCTGGCACTGCTTTGGTCAAGTACAGGCACGGGTCAGGACCTTTTGAATTTTTCCAAGGGCAGCGCTCCCGTGGTAGCTAATGGGAAGGTGTATGTTGGATCCATCTCGAATTTCATCAACGTTTACGGTCTCAACGCATCCGCTCCGCCTTCGCAGGATCTGGCGCTGAATGCAACTGCCACCAGCAGCACACCCTGCAATTCCAGCGAAACGGCTTCCCAAGCCGTGGACGGCAGTTTTACCACCAACCCGTGGTGCTCGACCGTTTCGAACGCCTGGCTGATGGTGGACTTGGGAGCGCCAGTCAGCGTGTCCCGATTTGTCGTGGAGCACGCTGGCGCCGGGGGACAAACTTTCAACCTCAATACCGCAGCCTACAACATCCAAGTATCAACCGACGGAGTGAACTTTACTACGGTCGTGAACGTGACGGGGAATAGCGCCAGCATCACTACGAACGATATTGCCCCCATCACGTCCCGCTACGTGCGTCTGAACATCGTCACCGGGACCCAACTTAACGAGACGATCGCCACCATCTACGAGTTCCAGGTCTTCGCCCCTCAGATTGGGTCCTCGCCAAACTTCGAAGTGTCGGCAACGCCCCCATCACAGAGCGTGATACCGGGTGGATCACCGGCGATCTTCGCCGGCAACGCGATTGCCCTGAGTGGGTTCAACGGTACTGTGACCTTGAGCGCGAGCGGCTTACCGGCCGGCGCCGCGGCCACTTTCAATCCCACTTCTGTGAACGGATCCGGAACTTCGACACTCACCATAACAACGCAGTCGACGATCCCGGTGGGGACTTATACGATCACCATCACGGGGACTTCGGGCAGCGTGCAACATACTGCAAATGCGACGCTGGTTGTGAATACCGAAAGCCCTACGACACAGGTGAACCTGTCTTCGAGCTATAACCGGACCGGGATAGTCACGGATGGGACAACGTTCTCCGGCAACGGTGGATTGGACCTGATTGGGTCCGCATGCTCCGCGAATTTGCTGGGAGGGTCGATAACGTTCCAAGGTCTGTCGTTCAGCCTGGGTCCGGCCAACGCTCCGAATGCGGTGGCCAACGCGACGATACCACTGCCGGCGGGGCAATATGGTACGTTGGCGCTGCTGGCGACGGGAGTAAACGGCAAACAAACAACCCAGATCTTCACAGTCACATACACAGACGGGACCACGTCGGTGTTCACGCAAAGTCTGAGTGACTGGCTCACTCCCCAAGCCTATCCAGGGGAGAGCGCGGCGGTGACGATGGCGTACCGGGACTCGAGCACTGGCGCCAAGGACAGTCGCACGTTCTACCTGTACAGCTATACATTCTCGCTGGCCGGGAAGACGGTGAGCAGCATCACCTTGCCGAATAACGGCGATGTGGTGGTGCTGGCCATGACATTAGAATCGCCAGAGCCAGTGTCCGGCTTTTCCATTGCGGCCTCGCCTGGCACGCAGACCGTAACGGCAGGGGCGGGGACTAGCTATAACGCGACGATCACCGCGCTGAATGGGTTCAGTGGCAGTGTGGCGCTGAGCGCGAGCGGGTTGCCCGCTGGGGCCACGCCCAGTTTCAATCCCACTTCGGTGAACGGGTCGGGTACCTCGACGCTGAGCATATCGACCACGTCTTCGACACCGGCTGGGACCTATACAGTAACGATCACCGGCACGTCGGGTAGCTTGCAACATTCCACCACGACTACGCTGGTGGTGAATGGCGGAAGCAACTCCTCCACAACACAAGTGAACCTGTCTTCGTTCTACAACCGGACTGGGATAGTCACGGATGGGACAACGTTCTCGGCGACAGGTGGTTTGGATCTGGCGGGCAACGCATATTCGGCGGCCCTCTTGGGATCGACCGGAAGCTTCCAAGTGGGGCCGGCAAATGCGCCCGATTCAGTGAGTAGTGCAACCATCGCATTGCCGGCGGGACAATACTCGACGCTGGCCATGTTGGCGACTGGAGTAAACGGGGATCAAATAGCACAGACCTTCACGGTGACCTACACGGACGGAACGACGTCGGTGGCCACGCAAAGTCTGAGTGACTGGTTCACTCCCCAAGCCTATCCCGGGGAGAGCAAAGCGGTGACCATGTCGTACCGCGATGAGAGCAGTGGCGCCAAGGACAACCGTACATTCTACCTGTACGGTTATTCGTTCGCGCTTAACTCGACCAAGACGGTGAGCAGCATCACGTTACCAACCAACGCCAACGTGGTCGTGCTCGCGATCACTTTGACATCGTCGGCGCCGGTTCCCGATTTTTCAATCTCGGCGTCGCCCGGTTCGCAGGCCGTGACAGTGGGGACGGGGACCAGCTATACGGCGACGCTGACGGCGCTGAACGGGTTCAACGGGAGTGTGGCGCTAAGTGCGACTGGATTGCCAACCGGGGCGTCGGCCACGTTCAATCCCACGTCGGTAACCGGATCAGGGACTTCAACAGTAGGGATTACGACAACATCCACGACACCGGCGGGGACGTATACGGTGACGATCACTGGCACGTCGGGCAGCTTGCAACATTCGACCACGGCAACGCTGGTGGTCACTGGCTTTTCGCTAGCCGCCACTCCCAGTTCACAGACCGTGCCGGTGGGGGCGGGGACCGCTATACAGCGACGCTAACAGCGCTGAACGGGTTCAGCGGGAGTGTGGCGCTGAGTGCGACTGGATTGCCAACAGGGGCGTCGGCCACGTTCAACCCCACCTCGTTGAGCGGGTCGGGGAGCACTTCGACGGTCGGGATCACGACAACATCCACGACACCGGCGGGGACGTATACCGGTGACGATCACTGGCACGTCGGGCAGCTTGCAACATTCGACCACGGCAACGTTGGTGGTAACTGACTTTTCGCTAGCGGTATCGCCCGGTTCGCAGACTGTTACGGCAGGGGCGGGGACTAGCTATAACGCGACGATCACCGCGCTGAATGGGTTCAGTGGCAGTGTGGCGCTGAGCGCGAGCGGGTTGCCCGCTGGGGCCACGCCCAGTTTCAATCCCACTTCGGTGAACGGGTCGGGTACCTCGACGCTGAGCATATCGACCACGTCTTCGACACCGGCTGGGACCTATACAGTAACGATCACCGGCACGTCGGGTAGCTTGCAACATTCCACCACGACTACGCTGGTGGTGAATGGCGGAAGCAACTCCTCCACAACACAAGTGAACCTGTCTTCGTTCTACAACCGGACTGGGATAGTCACGGATGGGACAACGTTCTCGGCGACAGGTGGTTTGGATCTGGCGGGCAACGCATATTCGGCGGCCCTCTTGGGATCGACCGGAAGCTTCCAAGTGGGGCCGGCAAATGCGCCCGATTCAGTGAGTAGTGCAACCATCGCATTGCCGGCGGGACAATACTCGACGCTGGCCATGTTGGCGACTGGAGTAAACGGGGATCAAATAGCACAGACCTTCACGGTGACCTACACGGACGGAACGACGTCGGTGGCCACGCAAAGTCTGAGTGACTGGTTCACTCCCCAAGCCTATCCCGGGGAGAGCAAAGCGGTGACCATGTCGTACCGCGATGAGAGCAGTGGCGCACAAGGACAACCGTACATTCTACCTGTACGGTTATTCGTTCGCGCTTAACTCGACCAAGACGGTGAGCAGCATCACGTTACCAACCAACGCCAACGTGGTCGTGCTCGCGATCACTTTGACCAACGGACCAACCGCGGTTAATCTCTCTTCAGCCTATAGCCGGACCGGGATAGTCACGGACGGGACAACGTTCTCCGCTAGCGGTGGGTTGGACCTGAATGGGTCCGCATACTCCGGGAATTTGTTGGGAACCTCGGTAGTCTTCCAAGGTCTGTCGTTCAATCTGGGGCCGGCCAACGCTCCAGATGCGGTGGCCAACGCGACGATACCACTGCCGACAGGACAGTACCATACGTTGGGTCTGCTGGCGACTGCGGTGAATGGAAATCAACCATCACAGACCTTCACAGTGACGTACACAGACGGAACGACCTCGCTGTTCACACAAGGTCTGAGTGACTGGTTCACACCCCAATCCTATGCCGGGGAGAGCGTGGCGGTGACCATGGCATACCGGGATAAGAGCAACGGTACCGAGGACAGCCGGACGTTCAACCTGTATGGCTATTCGTTCACACTCAACTCGACCAAGACGGTGAGCAGCATCACACTGCCCAAGAATCAAAACGCAGTTGTGCTTTCCATGATCCTAACTCCCTGATGGATTGGCTGACAAACCTATCGCGGACAAAACGCTTCGGCCGTTGGTTGACCCACGGTTGGATGTTGCTTTGCGCCGCAGTATCGCCAGTCCTGGTTTACGGAGCTCAGGAGGAGTCTCCAAATATCAAAACGCAAGCGGTCCAGCCAGCCGTCGCTGCGGATGTGGCTTCACCCCCCGCCAACGCGATTAAGACGGCTTCCGGGATTCAGATGAAAGTGCTGGAGCCGGGCACCGGTACCGAGCATCCCGTGGCTGACGACTGCGTAGTCCTGACGTTCACAGCCTGGAAGCGGGATGGCTCCCTGTTCTCGACCTCCGGGCCTCACGATGAGTCGACCGTGCAATGTCTGTTTACTGCTATTCCAGGAATCTCTGAAGCGCTCAAGTTAATGAGTGTCGGAGAGAAACGACGCATTTGGGTTCCGGCGAAGCTGGCTGTTGCCACTCACATCGCCCACCATGGGACGAAACACGTGCACAGCGAGGATCCCGAGAAACCGGATCTCACCATTGACCTGCAACTCGTTCGCATCATGAAGGCCCCCTTGCCACCGCATAGTTTAAGAATCCCACCCTCAACGGCGTTGAAGACGCCTTCCGGCGTGGCGATCGAAATTTTGGCGCGTGGCGCGGGCACGCAACATCCCAGCCTGAACAGCACGGTGCTACTGAATTACACCGGCTGGACTGCCGATGGCAAACTGTTCGAAACGACGATCATGTCGGGACATCCCGCCGCTTTTCTACTTGGGACTGCTCTCCCTGGCTGGCGCGATGCATTGCCGCGCATGGTTGTGGGCGAGAAGGTGCGCGTCTGGGTCCCGGCCGCGATGGCCTATGGCGAGCACCCGATTGACGAACAGGCGCCGCCCGGCAATCTCGTATACGAGATCGAGTTGTTGGAGTTCCACTAGAGAGGCGCCCAGCAGGTGGCGCGGAACTTCACGCGATCTACCGGTGGGTTACCTTGCCGCACTGCTCACCACCCTGGCGATCAAGGGAGCGATGTGTGCATCCCAGTTAATGACAAACGCGGGGGCGCTGCGCACCAGTGTTGGTGGCCATTGGTCGAATACCCCAATCACCGCGATAACTGTCGACACAGCAAACAGGGTGCCATAGGTCCAGGCCTTAGTGCGGTTCCAGACCGTGAAGAATGGAAAAGCGAGAAACCATAACAAAGGAAGTAAGGTAACAAACCAACGGATGCTGTAGCTGTACCCACTGTAATTTGACGAATAGATAAAATAATAACCAGCAAAAAGTGAGCAGAGAACGAGTATAAGTATTGCTTCACGCCAGAACGGTTTGCGGGAAACAATCAGTCGGACTCCTTGATAGATTGCGATTATTAGCAGTGGGTTGTAGAGCAAGAACCCATTTCGTCCAGGAATCGGCACACCCAAGCGTACTGCAAGGCAAAGAATAGTTGACTCGCCGGGCACTCGTGAGGTCCTCAATCCCCGTATCCCAGTGAGAACCTGGATAATGAAAGAACTCTGCGTGTGTCGCCACCGGCTTCAAATCGCCGGCGATCCGGTAATTGGTAACGGGCCGGGTCTGCCCTAACTTCAAAAGCCGCCATAGCGTACCAAACCGCGGCGTGCCGCAAATTCTTGGAGATGGGGATTTATAGGCCGAACACGACTACAAACAGCATGGCAGCGCTATCGGATACGGCTGCAGTGCAGCCGCTCCACCTGCGAGCAAAAGCAGTACCGGTCAAACCTTCTTTGGTTGGCAGAAGCTTTGCCATAGGGATGAAGTAAAAGCCGATGAACGCCCACGCGCCTGGAAGAGCGCATGATACTCAAGCGTGGCATTCCCAGCAGAAAAAGATAGCGTAACAGACGGCGAACCCTGCGGTGACTGGAAAGGCGCAGGGCCTGCGATTCACAAGGCCCACGAGTCCTAGAGCTGCATAAAAGTTGTCAAGGCGCAGAAGGCTGCTTATTCCCATGATAGAGGAAGGTCGTCGCGCCATAAAAAGAGGGTTCATCCTGTTCCCGATTTCAAGCCTGAATCCGGAATCATACAGGGGGTAATGAATCGCCGCAGCCAGGTGTCCGGGCCATGGTCGGCGGCTGTTGGGGTTGAAGTGACCTTGGAACACCCCTTTGTTCTCCACCATTAAATCAGCTACTGACCATAAATCCGAGTGTTTCCTGAGTTCAACCAACGATTGGGCAGTGGACAATCAGCTGCAGACATTATGGCTACCCATTTGCAGCCTGGCAGTGATCGATCCATAAAGAAGCCCTGCAATGACGAGCAAACCGCGGATTAGAAATGCGTCTTAAGGTCATTCTCCTTATCGCCTTTTACCATGACGGCATTCGAACGCAATTTTCGTGCTGTGCGTTAAAATTGTATGGTTCTGTACTTTATTACATTACGACCGAGCCATCCAGGGATTTGCCAGCCAAGCCACTTACTGCAAACAGAAGGCGTTAACGCTCTCTCTCCTTCAAACCCACCAATGATCTCAAAAGCGGCATCCCAGACTGTCGCCCAGCATCAGCTACCTGAATAGCTGCGTCCGGATGCAGGATCCGGCTGAAGCGTCCGCGACCGCCGCAAGAGCTACTACTCGCATATTCATTAACAGATAGGAAACGGCAAGGAACGAGAAGGACTTTGGCATGGGCATCAAGCAGAGACGGAACGAGCCAGTTGAGATGCTCCGATTCCATACAGTTAACAGAAAGCAGGAGGTGATGCAGAAGAAATTCGTGGAAGTCGGCCCGCGCGTAGGGGCAACACACTGCTGAAACGCAAGAGGTTAACTTTCCATTGGATGGTATGTCGCCGAAATGGCGCGGGGCTTGCTGATGGGCCAGGTCGGCGGTATCTATCCGGGTGGCTGGTGTGCCGGGCTGGGAGCGTATCACTCAACCATCATGAAGAACACCGCTGCGGGCGACAGCAATGGGCCAGTTGTTGCAGACACGCCCGTTCGCACGCATCCAACTGGGTGAAAGCGCTGGCTAGGGGTGTAATTAACGGCCATTATTCGCGGCGGATTCATCACATTGCGCTCATGCTCCTGGCGGCGGACGCCGACCAGAGGAAACGCAACAGGCCTCTGCTTCCAAGCAAGCGGTTTGCTGTGAGCGCCCGGCAGAGCCAGATGGCGAGAAAATTGCTGCTCGCCCGCGACGGAGGGCGAGGTGCGCGCTCGTGAAACGCACCAACCAGCAGCGAGGCCTGGCGACAACGGGGGGCGAGAGACGAGTGCAGGCCAAAGCGCCAAATGCCCCACCAGCCGCTGGAGAGCTCCGTCGGCTTCCCGCAACCGTGCTGACGCCAGAAACGAACAAGGCGACCTTTTGCTAGAGAATCAGCATGGAAATACTGTGTACGGTATCCTGGAATACAAGCTCGCAATTAACTACGGTGGGGCTGAACTCCCAGCATCCCACCGGCGTGAGACAACCATGCATTGCAGATCGCTAACAGAATTTCAAGATGGCGATTGAGAGGCGAAGAAGCAGCGCAAGACAAAATTCCCAATCGATCCGCCTCCGCATACAGGTCGGCGTGACTGCGCCAGCCAGAAGGGAAAAGAGCGAAACATTGCGTCATAATGGCGGCAGACGGCGACGGTGAGAGCGAAACAAACTGCTGCAATCGACAACCCGCGCAACCTCCCTTCCTCCGCCACCTCCCAACATTACCAGTGCCGTCCCCGTCATGCCAGCACTAAGCTACAAGGTCGACGATCTCCGTAGCGTCGTGAAACATTAACGTGAAGGCTGGAAAGATCATCGCTGCGCCAGCGTATACCGCTGGACAGCGCCCGCGCTACGAACGCGAAATCCGAAATACAGCGAACCAGAGTAGCTCGCCGCAAAACGGAAGGCGGTCCACCCAACCCGACTATCGCCAAATAACGCCATTGTGGCACGAAGGACCAAAGCGCGGAGTTTGCATATGTGTGCGTAGAGAACATTCCAAAAGAAATCCAGCACAGCCACCACCAGTTGGCGGCTGCCACCCGGATAGTCGTTGCCATTTCGTCGTACCAGAGAGCTTAGTTGCTGATAACAAAGCGCAGACCGGCGTGAAAGATGCCGGATAGAGCAGCACGACGGTATTTATGCCGTTGGAATAAGGAAGACGAGCTGGTGACAACCCGTCAGTCAGAGCTTTGGCGCGATGCAGTTGCGGTAGTAGGTTCATTGTTGGCGGGCAACGTTTCGCTTACCTGTGGGCATTGTTGGTCAACCACCATTTCCCAGGTTGTGATCGGGCACGGAGGCCTGGCGATGGGCTGATCCCGGCTTTGCTGGAAGCCTGCGCACGCCTGCGCCTGCAGATCTATTCCGGATCACATTCTGTTTGCAAAGTCACCTTGCCGTGACCGTGCAGCCGAACGTGTTCACCATTGATCCGCCCCCGCAACATCGAAGGGCACTGGTCATACCGGCCTGGCAGTAGTCAAGGCTTCTCGGCTCGCCGCATACTCGGCTGAGTAACAGGTCATCCTTGCACACCTGGTATTCGAAATTCCCGGGACCCCGAGCCACCGGCTCTAGCTCGGCTCCTTCCGAGGCGGGCTCAGCATAGGCTGTTCCAGCCACTTAGTTCTCCGCCTTCGCACCTGCCAAACGAACAGGAATGCCGGTCGAGTAATTCCACACCGAGCCGACAGCAATACCCGCGAATGTGGCCACCACCCAGTTGACACCGCTCACGTGCAGGGAACTTGCAATCTCGCCTGGGCAAACAATCGATCAAACAACACAAATAGAAGATGCCCAACCCAGTCAGCAAGCGTTTACCTCGTAGTCTTGCCGCTGAAACGTCAGTTGATTGTTTACCAGGAAATGTATCGCGATGGTGATGAGTGCGCCCGACAATTCAGGCGCTTTGAACTCCAGGTGGAATGAGTAGCCGAACAAGGCCGCGAGCAGGGAGTGCAGCACCCTCCAATCGAGCCCATAAGGCCGAACAGCAGGAAGGAAACCGGGACGATCCCGCGGGTGAGCTTGTGAAGCAGAAGCTCGAGATATTCCAGGGCGACCAGGATGTCGATTGGACTCCCCGTATACGCGATTCCGGAACGTGTAGCCCACCTCTCCGAAGCGTACTGGGCCACGCGCCGAAGCGAGCGAGTCCACTAGATCTTGAATCCCCGCAGCTGAGGTTGTGGACCACCCGATGGAAGTATTCATTGCGGACCATGAAGAATCCGCTCATGGGGTCCGGTAACCGGGAGTTTGAAACCATGGAGCTCAGGAAACGGCCAGCTTGTTGAGGCCAGTCCGCTCCGCGAGAACTCGCCCATGCTGCCACCCTCCGCATTGCGGGTGGCGACCACCACATCCAGGCGCTCCACCTTGATCTTTTCGAGCATGGCGGGAATCACCCGCTCGTCGTGCTAGGTCGGCATCCATGACCAGCAGAAACGTGCGCTGGTCGCCAGCATGCCTTCCACGGCAGCGGAAGCGAGGCCTCTGCGGCCGATTCGCTGTAACACACGAACACGGTCATCTTGCTGCGCCAGTGTGCGTGCCGCAGCCGCCGTGCTGTCCGCCGAGTGGTCATCAACGATCACTACCTCATAGGCGATTTCGCGGCAGCGCTTTCGCAAGGCACACCAAGATCGCAATCAGGTTCTTGCGCTCGTTATAAGTCGGAAGGACAATGGCAAGTTCAGGCAATCAGATTCCCTCGCGAAGAAGTATAGACGCGAATATTGAGTGTTCCATCCAGCCCATTAGTTATAGGCGTACTATGGTTACCAGTTTATTCTAAGGGTCGTTTTAATACGTTTTTCCACGACTCTATCGCTCTAATTGTCTAACCTGCAACGAGTTCCACTCCTGTCGGTGCACCGGCGTCTTCAGGGAGCATCACCACCTACTCCGGGTTCTCGACCGCCTCCATTCACGCTTTCTTGACATATCTCGACCTTGAAAACGTGGTGAATTTCCCCGGCCAACCTACGACACATAGGCGGTACCCACCGGACTCCATGGTCAAGGCTTGGGCGGTTTCGGCCGGCTGTGCCGTTGCTGGACAGCAGCCCCACCAGAGCGATTTCCGGGCCAGCCAGTTACGCTACCCTAGATCCGGGCCGAGCGAGACCGTCAGCGCCTCTCCAGAGAATACCCGTATTGGCCTGCCACTCCGGAAAAATGGCGACGGATCACAAACCGGAAGACCCCGCTTACAGGATTCGACATTGCGCTGGTGAAAGCCTCTCTCGCGCATTCAAATCGGCCTCGCTTAGCTCCAGTGGCTGGCAACTAGCCAATCCTTCCCGACAGTTCGCGGGTTTCGCCTCTGAAACGCGGTTCGCATAATTTTCGCAACAGCTGGCCACTGGTGCCAAAGTCGGCGTCCAGATTGTTTAAGGAGGCTTGATTCGAAGGCGAGAAGTAGTCGACTATGGACATGGATATATCCGAGAGCCACTTTCTGGTTTCCGTCACTTATCCGAAGAGGGCTGCCGGAGGTGGCGCCGGATCGAGTCACAACGAAACCCCCAGCCGATCAGATGCCGTTGCCATAACTTATCCGCGGGAAGCTGAACAGCGCTAACTGGCGGCTGATGCACTGGAACCGATGAAGCGTCTATTGCTCCTATTCGCAGTGGGATTGCCGTTGCCGGCGCAATCCATTTCGCTGACTTCCCCGGCGCCCGGGCAAGTTCTCGCCGGCTACTCCGGATTTTCCTTCAGCGTCAGCCTTTCCGGCGCTCCGTCGGCGGCATTGGTGTGCTACGTGGTGGATGCGTACCCGGCGGTTACGACTGACATTGGCGGTTTGGCGGCTGCGGGTTGCGCCAACGCCCAAACGACATTTTCACTTCCCTGGAATAGCTTTGAGGTGTGGAACGGAACGCATAGCGTCACGGCCACTGTTTATGATGCGCTGGGGTACGTGGTAGCTACCAGCCCCTCGGTTCTGTTTAGCGTGTCGAACACCTGGCCGGCCGCGTATGCTCCTGGAATGACGGTGGCCACCGGGACGCCGCTCAGCTCGAATTGGTCTGGCGTAGTGGCGGTCACCCCCACCATAACGGGTTCCGGCGCATCCAATGCAAAGAACACAACCTGGTATGTGGATGGCACGCCGGTATTTACCGATAATTCCGATACGTCGATTTCTCCGACATACTCTATTGATACAACGAAATTCTCCAATGGCCAGCATGTCATCGGTATAAGCTGCTTCGACAAAACGGGCGGCTCCAACTACAACGGAATCGCGCAGGCAGCGCCGGGAACTCCTACGCCGGCACGATCGCGGAGTGGTCCGCGCCGGTTACTTTTTCGAATGCAACGCTGCCGCTGGAGTTGCGCTCAGACGCGCGCGAACTATTTCTTGCCAGCGGCCAGAGTCACCAGTTGACGCCCACGCTGATCAATACGGATGGGACTGCGGCCACCTCCTCCACGATTTACTACTCGCAGAACACAGCCGTAGCGACTGTCAGCAGTACGGGCCTGGTGACTGCGGTAGCCAACGGCAGCGGCCAAGTCCGAATGATGGCGCCCACAATTTCAGGAACCGATCTGAACTGCGTCAACACCGGATGCACAGCAGGAACGCAATATCGCTCCGCTTCGCATCCCTTCACGGTACAGTCGCTCGGGCAGGTGATTGCGATCACGTCCGCGAATGGCTGGACAGCGGGAATCTATGAGATCACCTTCGCTTCCAGCAACGGACAGATCCAATTGATCCAGAACTGCAGCGGCACCAACTGCCCGAACGTGCCTGTTTCACCGGGATTGGGCAGCACCGGGAACGGGACATTCAGCACCGGGCCAAGCCGAACGGCTTGGGTAATGGTGAACCCGACCAACGCGATCTATCACTTCGGCAGCGACGGTTCCATTCTCAGCGCCTACGATCCGGCCCGATCGATGTATGTCAACTCAGCATTTCAGTCGTCCACCGGGCTGCCGGCGAGTCCCGCCATCGGTAACGATCAGCCCTACAACCCAGGGTTCCTGGCCGACTACAGCGCCACCGGTTTTAATACGTTGGAGAACGGACTCAGCAATCATCCTGCTTATACGGACGTGCAATCCACCTGGCAAGCCAATTTGACTTCCTCGGTCCAGGGCGTTATGAAGGCAATTGCTCCTTACAAGTTAAAGTTCATCCTCACAGGGGACAATTGGGAACGGTTGAGTTCGGATTTGTTCGCCGTGACGCGCGGACCTTCGGCCAGATGGTCACCGGCGCCGATGACCTCCGTGTTAAACGCCTGGAATGGAAAAGCCATCGCCATAGAATGGCAGGACGAGGTGAATAGCGGCTGGAATTCCGCGCCCCTGCAGGGTCCGTTGAATTTCGGAAACGGCCCCGTTTCCATTGTTGCTTCCAGTGGTACGTGCACCGTGACGTGGCCATTGATGAGTATCAATGCCACGCATGGCTTCTTAATCAGCGGATCCGTTACCGCTAACATGAACAATGCTGTTGGCTCGCTATACGGAGCCAGTTCAATTTCCGCCAGCCCCTTCACATTTCCGTGCGCCACCGTGGCCGATGGCGCCTACAACGCGACTAACGATCCAGCCCTGCTGTTCGAACCGTATGCGACGGGATGGGTAAACAATACCAACGGCACCACAACTAATCCCAACGATTACATCCGCTGGGATGCTTTCAAGAAGATTAAAGCTTGGATCAACGCCGCGAACCCAGGGCGTCCCAACGCGGACTGGCCGAATGCGGCATCCACGAACTGCGTCTCGGTTTCGAACTGGCAGAATCCATCGAAAGGTTTGGCCGATTTTGCCACCAAATATTACGCCGGTTTCACAGGGCAATACCTGGCAGCCCGGGCCGGCATCTCTTCACTGATAGCGAATTTAGGCGACATTTCCCGATCCTACTATGGCTGCTATTCCCCCAGCGCACCCCTGCTGCATCAAGCCAGCGCTGTGCCCACCAATTACGGATTCCAAGGCATTGTAATCAACGTAGTAACGTTCAGCGGCAACACGCTGACATTCTCGTCGCCGCATGGCGTCTCTAGCGTCCTTCCGGGCACCAGCCGCCTCACGCTGTCGGGTATGTCCAACGCGGCCGACAATGGAAATTACTATATTCTCTCCGCCCCGTCGGCCCTGACCCTGACAGTAGCGCTGGCTACCACAGATTTTGTAAGCGCGGGAACCGGCGGGACGATCACTTTTCAGAATGGCGACACGAAACCCGTGGCTAATTTCGGTGCGACCGGCACGGCGGGCGGTCCAGGCGGGCCTTGCGGCACCGCGGGCGGGTCCGGCTCAGGCGCGATTTGCAGCGATACTTTCTCCTACACCGGCTCGATCGATCCGAACGTGAACCGGCATCGCGGCCAGACCTTCACCGCGGCCGGGGTAACGGGAGACAACGCGTTCAACACGCGGACGTTCATCTATCTGCCGGAGAACATCCAGACTCCGACCGCGTCATTCGGCAACCACTACCGCGAACTTCCGCAAGGTTCGTCTTCAAGCGGCACGGCCACCGTGATCCCCGACAACAACTGCATTTTAGGACGCAACGCCGTCGTGCAGTTGCCGACGGATCCAGCCATCGCTTTCGCCAACGTGATTTACGCGATGATACTGCGCGGCGCCGGCTACCGACTGTATAACACCATGACCAACCAGCAGGGATTCAATCCGACCGGAGGGTTCGTGGGGCCGAACGGGACCCTCAACAATACCTTCTTTAACGAGACGTCCAACCAGACCGTGCAACTCTACGCTCACCCGCACTGGGAGAATTACTACTCCGTCCCGGACTGGCGGGCGGTTGGGATGGCGAATCTCATCAACAACCGGATTGCACCCTACTCACTCACTGCTTCGCTGCCCAGTCCCGATTATGGCCCGGCCTTCGAATGTGCGGCGCGGACCGGTCCAAAGGGGATGATGCTGGTGTGTCTTAATATGACGAACGCGGCTCAAACACGCACCTTCAACCTGACGCCCTATTTAGAGGGCGGCCAGAAGATCGTCCGCTTGACAGGATCGGCGACGGCAATTAGCTTGGCCACGCTAAATGCCGGCACAACGTTAGATCCCGAAACCGTGCGAGGCGGCCAGGCGATGGTGTGGCTCTTTCCCGCGATTTTTGCCACGGAGCTGCGGCAGCCCACGATTTCAGCGAGACTCGCCGACGTCACCAATGCCACCAAAGTTGTCGCGCGGTACGGCTACGATCTGTACCTGCTGGACGCCGGCAATACGGTGGTAGATCTGGCGGCGAATAATGGAGTTTTGCCGGTGGATTGCAACATAGGGCCGGTTTACTATCGTCTGATATACCTGGACGTGAACGGACGAGTGCTTGCCACTTCCGACGTTCAAACGCTGTGACCACGACAGGTAATGTCTGAAAAGATGGGCCTGCGGCCCACCGAAGGTGATGAAGACGGCAAGTGGGGCGGACCCCCTGGTCCGCGCGGGTCCCCTTGGACCCGCTCTTCGGGATTTCGTATTTCCCCGGCTGGCTGACGAGGGCGTCGGCTGCGGACCAGGGGGTCCGCCCCACTTGCCGTCTTCAACGGAACGTTACAGTTTACAATGCACTTTTCAGACACTACCCCCACGACACGATCACGGCTTCGGATTCGTGGCAGGCTTAGACTGGCGGCTCCTGCGTAACTGCATGGCGGCCGCCACGGAGGCTAGCTCGGGACTGTTCAACAAACTTGGATCGCAGGCCGGAAGCCCTTTCTTACATGCTTCCAGATTACGCGCCCTGTATGCGCCCTGCGCAGCGCTCAGGTCGGCTTCTCCTAGTTCCAGGGGTTGGCAGGTAGCGAGGCCAGCTTGGCAATTGGCAAGGTTTCGGCGCTTAAACAGGCTTCGAACCTCCTTTGCCTCAGCCTCCGTCAGAATCACGGGATCGCAGGTGGCCGATAGATCCTGACAACGCTCCCGATTACGCCGCAGCGCGGCGGCCTGAACGGCGAGGGCTTCGTTATGGGTCAGACGTAAGGGATCGCAGACCGGCGAACCTCCCATACACCGATCCAAATTACGCCGATCCGCAGCCGTCTGCACGCTCTTGCCCTGTTGATCGGTAAGCCGGACGGGGTCGCAGTGCGGGCTACCGTTCATACAATCGCTAAAATTCCGCTGCAACGACGCGGAATGCATAGCGGAGGCATCCTTGGGATTTAGCGATATTGGGTCACAGGTGGGAGAGCCATCCATGCACTTTTGGAGATTGTTGCGATAGCGGACGGCCTGGACCGAGCCTGCCTCGGCAGGAGTTAACCGAGTCGGGTCGCAAATGTGAGGAAGCCTCCATACAGTAATCTAAATTACGTTTATTGGACGCTTCCGCCACCTGCTTGGTCTGATCGGGTGTCAGCAGGGAGATGTCGCAGCTTGAGAGACCCTTGACGACAGTTCTGGAAATTGGTCTGATCGGGCGGGGCGGGTTTGGTTGAATGTTGGGCTGCCCCGGCGAGGTTAGCGAAAGCAAGAGCGCCAAAAGGGGAGCGGAAGGAATCTTCATTGGAACCAGTTTCGCTTATTTCTCATGAAGATTGCTAGTACTGGTACTCTCAAGCCAGGTATAGGTCTCCAAGCTTATTGACACTTGTCATGACGATCCGCCATACTCCAGGAAGCAAGTTGACATTTGTCAAAAGCTCGTGGAATTGGCACCTGTCTCGAGTGCAAACAGGCTATGCGCCCCTCAAGATCAGAACCATGCAATGGGACTGAAAGGGCGGTAGCTTGTCCAGGAACCAATTACACCGGTTGGGAGGGATGTTGTGGCAGTTCTGAAACCTAGGGAGCGTTTGGTCTACTTTCGAGTCTCTGAAGACGAATTCCGTCAGTTCGTGAGTGTGTGCGAACAAGCTGGCGCGCGCAGTGTGTCGGACTTGGCGCGAAATGCCGTGCAACGGTTGATATCGGAAGGTCAGCGGCATCGCGAAGATCATAGCATCGAAGAAAAGATCCAGGCACTGGACCGTCTGATCGCGGCCGTTACGGAACAGTTGCAGTTATTGACCTTGAAGCAGGCGCCTGAGGGCGCCTTGGAATTCGCCAACGGCCCGGACGGATATTTTCCCGCGACAAACGCAATCGAGAATGTTCGAGGGGAAGAATAGCCATGCAATATCTTTCCGCGGGCCCAAACGACGATTTCAAGAACGGCAGCAATGGCGAGAATTATCTGTTGCCCGATCTGCCGAGGAGAACGTACCCGCTCAATAATCCGGCTGAGCAAGAGGACGAGGGGAACTCATTTCAGCTTGGCCGCCTGCTGCGGAAGTATTGGCTGCTTCTGCTGGCTATGGTCATTGTGGGAGCGGGGGCCGGATTTATTTCCGTGGTTTTGAGTTCACCGATGTACCAATCCCGCCTTTTGGTGGAGTTGCAGAATCCAAACGGCGGTCTACTGCGGAGTGATAACGGCGGAAGCGCGGAAACCAGCGAACTGGATATCCAGACGGAGGTGACCATCCTTCGAAGCGCCATCTTCCGCAAGCGCGGCGCCGATCGCATGCAGCCTGACATCGTTCCGCTGGCACCCCCCGGGCACGACATTTTCTCGAAGCTGCGCCAGCGCATTCATCCCGCTACGGAAAGCCCGATGGATGCCGCTCGAACCGGCCTGGAGGTTGCGGTTGCGACGTTTAATGCGCAGCCGGTGATCCGGACGCGGCTGATAGAACTGAGTTGCGAATCCACCAGTCCAGATGTTGCGGTCCAATTCCTGAACTCGATAGCGGAAGAGTTCAAAGACGACAGCGTGCGATCCCGCCAGACAACCGCACAGAAAACCGGCGAATGGGTGGCGGGTCAAATTGAACAAACCAAAGCGAAGGTGGCTGAGGCGGAAGAGCGCTTGCGCGATTTCGGAGCGTCTTCGGGCAACTTGTTCGCCGGGCAAGACGCGTCGACCTTGGACGATACAAAGTTGGCTCAATTGAAGCTTGAGCTGTCGAAGATTCAATCGCAGCGGATCAATCGCCAGACGAGATACGAGCTAACCGTCAAGTACCCTCCCGAACAACTGGCGGAGGTTCTGGACGACTCTGTGTTGCGAGGCTACCAGCAGCAAATCGAAACTTTGAAACGCGAGCGAGCGGTGCTGCTGACAACCCTCACCGAGAAGCACGAGAAAGTGCGGAAAATCGACGTACAACTGGCGCAGTTGCGGAACGCCTACGAAGCTGAAGTGACCAGCGTGATCAAACGCATCCGGCACGACTACGAAGCGTCACAGCAAGAAGAAAGACTGTTGTCGCGGGAATTCGCTGGAGAATCGCAGCGGGTGGGTTCTCTGGCGGGTAAGGCCGCGACCTATAACTCGCTCAAGCGCGAGGTTGACACGCAGCGTCAGATGTATCAGACGCTTCTGATGCAGGAGAATCAGGCCAGCTTGAGCGGTTCGGTGCCGGTTATGCCGATCCGCGTGGTGGAACCGGCAACAGCTCCACTGGAGCCTTATAAGCCGAGGCCGGTGTTGAACGTTTCGTTTGGGGTGATGTTTGGCCTGGCGCTGACCGGCGGGCTGGTCTTTCTACGAGAGCGCATGGATCGTAGCATCCGATTGCCGGGTGTTTCGCGCAGGCTCTTCAACACTCCCGAATTGGGAGTTATTCCCAACCTCGGATCGAATGGGAACGCGATTGCCAAGCGTGGCTGGCTGGGGGCCAAGAAGGTGAATGGCAACCACGATGGCGAAGCGGCCGCTTTGATGGTGCGCCAAGACAACCCTCAGTTCGTTACCGAATCGTTTCGAAGCACGCTTGCCTCCATTCTCAGGAACCAGGCCGGCGGCGGGCCCCAGAAGATTATTCTGGTTACCAGCCCGGGCCCGTCGGAAGGAAAAACGACTGTGGTTCAAAACCTGGGAATTGTCCTGGCCGAGACCGGCCGTCGGGTATTGCTGGTGGACGCCGATTTCCGCCGGCCTCACCTGCATCGCAAATTCGGCCTGCCGAACGAATGGGGTCTGATAGATTTACTGTGCGAGGATCTGCCACTGAATGAATACCCGCCGGAACGGATGGAAACGCCGACGGGAATTCCGGGGCTTTCTATTTTTCCGAATCGCGTTACGCAACAAAACGTCGCGAAAGCGCTCTACTCGCCACGATTACGGGCCACGCTCGAGATCCTGAGCAGGCGCTATGACATGATCCTGGTAGACGCGCCTCCTATCTTGAGCGTGGCGGATGCGCGGATCATCGCCCCTTTGGCGGATTCGGTGATTTTGGTGATGCGCTGCGGCGTCACGGACCGGGAAAGCGCCATGGAAGCTTATCAACGCATTCAGGACGACAGCGTGCCGTTGCTCGGAACGGTGCTGACCGACTACGACCTGAGCGCGGATCGAAGAAGACAATACTATTACGATTATGGAGACACGAGTCGAGCCTGAGCGGGCCTCGTTGCCCGCATCGCTGGAGTAAGCCCGAGAAGACTCTTCTCCCCACCAGGCTCGAAGCCCTGGGCATAGGAGCGTTTCTCCTGCTGGCTTTTTGGCCGATCCTGATCAGCATGTATGGAAGCTGGTTTGACGAGCATGCCTACATGGAGCACGGCATTCTTGTTGTCCCGGCGGCCGCATACATGGCCTGGGCGAAACGGGAGAAACTAGCGACAATCACCGCGCAAGCCCTCGGCATGGGGCATATTTCTACTGGCCTGGGGCGCGTTGCAAGCGGTGCTGGGAATTGCTGCGCAATGGGTGTGGGTGGCCAGGATGTCGTTCCTGGTCTCGTTAGTAGGATGCATCCTGGCCGTATTCGGCTGGCGAATGGTGAAAGAACTGGTGTATCCCCTGTGCACCTTGATTCTCATGGTAGCGCCTCCGACCTTTATCTTTGAGCGGCTGACGCTATCTTTGCAGTTGTTGGCCAGCCGCCTGGGAGAATCCAGCCTGGAAGCCCTGGGCTATTCGGTTCTGCGGCAAGGCAACGTTTTGGAAATGGTTGGTATCAAGCTGTCGGTGGAAGAGGCCTGTAGTGGCATCCGTTCCTTGCTTGCGATCATTTTCATGTGCGTTTTGTACAACTACTTCTTCGTGCAGGGGAAGGCGATGAGAATTTTGATCCTGGCAGCGGCCATACCGATGGCGATTCTCGGCAACGCGGTTCGCATTATCGCGACAGGCATTGCGAGCCAATATAATCCGGCGCTGGTCAGCGGGGCGGCGCATGAAGCTTTTGGGTACGTCAGCGTTGTGGCCGCCGCGGCGGGATGCGTCGCATTCCATCTCATTGCAGTATCGGTCTCGAAAGGATTCCGGCACCGTCATGGCTAACTCCAAGTTTCCTTCCAAGCGTTACGGAATCGTGCTGGCCGGCTGTCTCATTCTGGTGCTGCAAGCCAGCGCGTCGCGGATGCTCAAGATTGACGAGCAAGCCATCGGAATCCCTGGCCTGCACAACCTGCCCTGGCAGCTTGGATCGTGGAACGCTACGACGGAAGGTTCTATAGGAGCGGATGTTACCGCCTATTTGAAGCCGGATGAATATATTCTCCGGGAATACGTGGATCAACGAAACGGCACGCCCATCAGTTTGTTCGTAGCGTATTTCAAGTCGCTGCAGAATACCTATGGCCCGCACTCCCCCAGAATCTGCCTGCCGGGCGCGGGCTGGCTGGTGAAATCGGAAACGATTGCGAATGTGGCCGTGCCGGGGCGGCCGCAGAGTATTCCGGTGAACGAGTTCACCATGGAAAAAGGGAACGATAGCATTTTGGTTCTTTACTGGTACCAGAACGAACGTGACACGTGGGCGCAGGAGTTTCACGCCAAGCTTCGCTTGCTCCCGGATTTGATCCGCTATCGCCGGGCGGATGTCAGCCTGGTGCGGCTAGTGACGCCGCTGCGCAGCGCCAGCCAAAACAGCGAGCTGGATCAGAGTCTGGAATTCACGAGGATTGTCTACCCGATGCTGGCGACGCGTTTTGCGTCGGTCGGTACCGAGCGCCCGTAACGTGAGAGTTGTTTACCTGAATCCTTGTGGAAAGTTGGGCGGCGCGGAGACCAGCCTCTGGGAGCTGCTTCACAGCCTCCGCGCGGCCGAGCCCACCTGGGATCTTTGGCTGGTTCTGGGTGAAGATGGTCCCTTGGCGGGCATCGCGCGGGAGCTCGGTGTGCAGGTAGTTGTCCAGCCTTTTCCGCCGGCGCTCGGCCGATTGGGAGACGCAGGCGGCGCCCGGGCAGCATGGCGCCTACTGACAGCGCTGGGCGCAAGCTACCGGTACGCTGGCGGACTGCGCCGCTTGCTCCGCCGGCTGCAGCCGGACATCATTCATACCAACGGATTCAAGATGCACGTCCTGGCGGCTTGGATACGGCATCCAAAGACTCCGTTGGTATGGCACATTCACGATTATGTAAGTTCGCGCCGGCTGATGAGCCGATTATTGCGCCAGTTTCGCGGGGCTTGCACAGTGGCGATTGTCAATTCCAAGAGCGTGGCTCAGGATCTGGAACGAGTGCTGCCAGACCTTCGGATCGTGCCGGTCTACAACGCAATTGATCTGCAGCGCTTCTCCCCGGCAGGCAACAAATTGGACTTGGACGGAATTGCAAAATTGACTCCCGCGCCGGATGGAACCATCCGCGTGGGCTTGATAGCCACTTTTGCGCGCTGGAAAGGACACAAGATCTTTCTGGAGGCATTGGCGCGAGTACCGGCGGATTTACCCATCCGAGGCTACGTGATTGGGGGCCCGATCTACCAAACTGCCGGGAGCCAGTGGTCGAAGTTGGAATTGGAGCAGGAGTCGGATCGGCTGCGGCTGGGGAACCGGTTAGGTTTCACGGGGTTTATCGAGAATGTTCCAGCCGCTCTGCGTTCGCTCGACATTGTGGTGCACGCCAGCACCAGTCCGGAGCCCTTCGGAATGGTGATAGTCGAAGCCATGGCGTGCGGGAAACCGGTGATTGCCAGCCAGGCGGGTGGCGCTGCGGAACTGTTCGTGGATGGTGAAAACGCCCTGGGACACCCTCCGGGAGATGCGGAGGCACTGGCCCGGCAAATTGTCCGGTTGGCCGGCGATGCTCAGTTGCGTCGAACCGTGGGCGAGGCGGGAAGAGCAACCGTGGAGCGCCTTTTCCACGGCAAGCGTATGGTTCAGGAAGTGGTTGCGGTGTACCACGGCGCGCGCGGGGACACAACCGCCGGCACGGTTACGGACATGGTCATAAAGCCGCCTTTGGCGACAGAGGTGGGAGCGCGGACCCAAAGTCAGTGAGATCGCCGATGTCGTCCCTCCACTCCAGCCACAGCAGCGAAAACTCGCCGGCGGTGCTCGAAGAAACTTCCCCCAAGAAGCGAGTTCGCGTACTGCATATAAACAGCGGCAATCTGTACGGAGGCGTGGAAACGATTCTGGCCACAATGGGGCGGCTCAGGGATTTGTGCCCGGAGATGGATAGCCAATTCGCTCTATGTCACGAGGGCCGTCTGAGCACCGAGCTGCGCGAGGCAGGCGCGACGGTTCACATCCTGGGAAAAGTGCGGACGAGCCGCCCGTGGACGGTGCACAAAGCGCGGCGAGCGTTGCGGGAGACATTGCGGCGCGAAGCCTTCGATATGGTGATTTGCCATATGCCTTGGTCACTCGCCGTATTCGGGGGTGTTGCGCGCGCAGAAGGAAAATGCCTGGGTTTCTGGGCGCATGGCTTTCACACTGGGCGCGGCTGGCTGGAAATCCTAGCTAAATGGACCCCGCCCGATATTGCCATCGCCAATAGCGAATTTACTGAAAAGGGATTGGCGAATCTTTTTCCGCGCGTGCCGCACTGCGTGATTTATGCCCCCATGTCATTGACCGTTTCCCCGCAAAGAGAGCGTTGGAGGTGGACGGTGCGCCAGCGCGAGGGGATTCATCAGGACGGAGTGGTTATCATCCAGGTGAGCCGTTTGGAAAAGTGGAAAGGCCACACGCTGCATCTCGATGCGTTAGCCCGCCTAGGCAAGATGCCGCAATGGACGTGCTGGATCGTGGGCGGTCCGCAGCGGCCTGAGGAAGAGGAATATTTCCGGCAGTTGCGCGAAACAGCGAATCAGCTAGGCATCGGCGAGCGTGTGAAATTCTTCGGGCAGCGTTCCGATGTTGCAGAATTATTAGCCGCCGCGGACATTTTTTGCCAACCCAATCTGGGGCCGGAACCGTTCGGGTTGGTATTTATCGAGGCCCTTTGGGCCGGACTCCCGGTGGTTACCACACGCATGGGAGGCGCGGCGGAAATTGTTGACGAATCGTGCGGAATGCTGGTTGAGCCGGGGAACGTAGCTTCGCTGGCTGAAGGCTTGGAACGCCTGATAAAATCGCCTGAATTGCGAGCGCGCCTGGGACGATCGGCTGCGCCACGGGCCCGGCAGATCTCAGACCCCGAGACCCAGATGCGCAAGTTGCGGGACGCACTGCCGATCGGACAAAGGAAGGCCGGCTAGTGATCGCAATCGCTTTGTGCGTGGTCGCATTTATAGCCTGCTATTTGGCGGGACGGCGATCGCTCGGACAGGGCTTGGTGATGTTGTTCGTGTTCGGATACTTTTACGGTATCCTGCGCGCAAACCTGCAGACAACCTTTTCTCATTTCATATTCGACACGGGCTTGCTGGGGCTGTATCTTTCCCCAAAGTGGCGGATGGTGAACCCGCAAGAACGCAAGCGATCGGAACCGGTAAAGTATTGGACCTTCATACTGATTTTGTGGCCGGCCCTCCTGGTTGTTCTCCCATTCCAGCCCTTTTTGATCTCGGTAGTGGGTCTGAGAGGGAATGTGTACTTCCTTCCTCTGCTGCTGCTAGGCAGCCGGTTGAAGAGTAAAGATATCACCGAGCTGGCCGTGGGTTTGGCGGCGTTGGACATGGTGGCGTTACTGTTTGCCTGCGCGGAGTACGTTCTGGGCGTACCGCGGTTCTTCCCCTATAGCGCGGTAACTCAGATTATGTACGCCAGCGGCGACGTGGCGGGCGGTTTCCTGCGCATACCGTCAACCTTCACAAGCGCGCATGCTTTCGGCGGCACGATGGTGGGCACGATTCCTTTTCTCATTGGACTATGGACCACCGGTCAGACCCGGCTGCTGCGGCTGTTAGGCTTGCTCTCAATTCCGGCGGCCATGGTTGGCATCCTGATGTCGGCCACGCGCACCAACTTCCTTTTCGGAAGTTCCATGGTGATCTTCGTGTTGTTCACCATTAAGATGCAGGGCAAGCAAAAATTCTTCTTCGGGGTTGCCATTGCGGTGGTTGCGTACTTCGCGCTGACGAATGTCCGGTTCCAGCGATTCAAATCGCTGGATGACAAGGAATATGTCACTATGCGGATCGCGGGAAGCGTGAACCGCGGATTTTTCGAGATTCTAACCGAGTATCCCCTAGGGAACGGATTGGGCGGAGGCGGTACCAGCATGCCGTATTTCCTGGAGGGGCAGGTGCGGAATCCTATCGGAATGGAAAATGAGTACGCCCGTATCCTGGCGGAACAAGGCATCATCGGACTGCTGATCTGGCTGGCCTTTTTGGCGTGGTATTTCGCCCGGAGCCGGATTGCCTTCGCGAAGGGTCCATGGTCCACGCCTCGGCGATTGCTGTGGTTTTCGGTGGTCATTGGTTTCGGCACAGCCTGGATCGGGACAGGATCGCTGACCTCGATTCCAGGAACCGTATTGTTGGTTCTCGCGCTGGGATGCACGGCCGTGTTGCCCGAAGCGCCCCAATTGGCGATGGCCCCAAACCTGGCGGGCCGGCGGGCTTTTCAGGGCCAAGGAGTACCGGCGCCCGCACTGCGCTAGACGCTTGCTTCGGTCTTGCGCAGCATACTGAAACATCGAATATAAAAAGGAGTTACCCAGATGCAAGAAACGTCAATTACAACCACGGAACGGTATATCAACGATTCTTATCGCGACGAAATTACCAACGACTATAGAGGATTCGTTCAGCGAGTTCGCGCTGGCATAGAAACGGAAGGAATTGCGGTCCTCAAAGACTTTATTCATCCCGACTTTCTAGCCGAGTTGCGCGCCAGCGTGGATCAGTTGACGCCCTTGTGCTACCGTGGGGACAAGCGCAAATACTTGAGCGGCCCCGAACTCAAGGACACGCCATTTCATGAAGTCACCTTCTCCGATTTTTTGATTCAGCTTTCCAACGACATACTAGCGCCTTACCAGGTGCACGTGGAGGCCGCCGACATTCATCCGGTGTTGAATATTCTAGTGGGCGAGAAAGGTCAGGACAGCGTCCGGGGCTGGCATTTCGACGCCACGTATCTGACCATCGCGATGCCGGTGGTGATGCCTCCGCCGGGGGAGCGGGATGGAAAGTTTCGCATCTGGCCCAACGTTCGCGGATTTTCTCAGAATAAACTGCTCGACAAATTCTACTGGAAGCTGGCCAATCAGAGTTTTTTTCAGCGCAAGGCCAGAAACTTCGCCATCAACTTCGTCCCGGGCAGCCTTTATTTCTTCTATGGTTTCCGATCGTATCACGGAACCGATGAATTGGATCGCAGCCAAGCTCGCGCCAATTGTCTGATGAATTTCGGAGGTCCATTCTTCGATCTGCAAAAGGGGAGGGTTATACGGTATGCGAAGTAAAGCTACAGGAGGCTCTGCTGTCGCAGCAGCCATAACGGTTGTGAAGCATCCGCTCCGCATCGGTCAAATGGGAGCTTTTTCGAGTAGTACCGAAAGCCAATGATTGGGCAGAAATTAGCTTCGCCAGGCAACCCCAATTCCCCGGTTGAGATTTCGCATCAGGAAGCCCCTGTCTCTACCGTTCCCGAAAACGCACTGGTTTGCTTCGCCGCGAATGCAGTTGCCGGGCTGGGTGGACAGGGTGAGTTTCTTCGTCAGATGGTATATGCCTTGGACCAGCTTCCTCATGCACGAGTCTTGAGCCGTTTCGCGAACTCTACTCGATCTGAGTGCATCGACGTGCCATTCGATGGTTGGCGCGGAACTTCTTTTCGAACCATTTGCCGCATTCCGGTGATGCGTGGCCGCCGCGATTTCCTCAATCTACTGAGCGATGTTGATTTCGACTCACGTACCATAGCCCATCTCGCTGGAATTCAGTTGTTCGACGGGGTCATGGGGCAGTGCTGTCACGCCTTCGAAATGCTGAGTAAGAAGAATATTCCGTTGGTTCTGACGGCCTTGAACACGCATATCGACAGTGTGGCGGAGGTACTTGCGGAGGAGCACCGGCGTCTGAATATCCGGACGCCCAGCTTTGTTCATCCCCGTATGCGGCTCCGCGTTGGACGTGAGATTGAGCGCGCCTGGCGTATTCGCACAATCTCCGAACTAGCCAAACAGACGTTTATCGAGCGAGGCGTAGCGGCTGACATGATTGAAGTCGTATTACCATCCATCGATTTAGACTGGTTTCATCCGGTTGAGAAGCAGGACGATATCTTCCGCGTGCTGGCCGTGCTCACCATCGATCCCCGGAAAGGTATTTATTACCTTTTGCAGGCATTCGAGAAAGCCGCGATTCCCCATTCCGAGCTGGTCATTATCGGTGCCACCGGCGACAGCTGGTCCCGTCGCATGCTGCAGCAGTTCACCGCGAGATTGAAGAATATCCGGGTACAAGCGGCGGATGTTCTGAAAGACCCCCTCGAAACAACCTATGGGCAAGCGAGCGTGTTCGTTCATCCGGCAATCGAGGACGGCTTTGCACTCGCTGTTGGACAGGCTCTGGCATCCGGCAAGCCGACAATCACCACCCGCCAAACAGGGGCAGCTCAATTGATCCGGGACGGGCTCAATGGATTTGTCCTCGAGTGCCGTGATGTGGATGGGCTGGTGGACCGTTTGAGGCTTTTGGCGCGCAATGAGTCGCTCCTGCGGAAAATGAGCGCCGCAGCCCCGCAAGCGGTCGCTCACCTCGGCTACCCCGCTGTCGCTCAACAAGTGGCTCGTCTCTATGACCAGGCACTGGTTGGCGGATGACACTGTTCGCGGTTGCTTGAGCGATCAGAGACCCCGAACTTTGGGAGTATATTTGCGTGCGAATAATCGTGTGATCGGTAGCAATGGTAAGTGATGCCGTCCTCGTTACCGGTGGCTCGGGTTTTATCGGCCGGCACCTGGTGCAACAGCTTCAGCCAGCGCGGCCTTCCAGTGCGCGCACTCGTACGTCGAGTTCCATCGCTGGGATTTGCCGAGCCAGTCCAACTAGTGGTGGGCGACCTAACGAAACCTGAAAGTTATGCCCCGAGCTTGACCGGGGCCGCCACGGTTGTCCACGCAGCTCTTAGCGATGACTTTTCAGCCGATGTTCAGGCTACTACGACCCTGGCAAAGCTCAGCGCTCAGGCCGGAGTCCGGCAGTTCATACATCTCAGCAGCATCGCCGTTTATGGCAACCCATCGGATGGCAACATCACCGAAGACACGCGGCCGATTCCGGCATCGGACACATACTCGCGCACGAAATTAGCCATCGAGGAAAGACTGCAGGCGTCTTCCGAGATCCCTGAGGTCGTCATTCTCCGACTGGGCTGCGTCTACGGTCCGGGGCCGTGCTGGTGGGCTCATGGCCTGCTGAGTATGATGGAACGCGGCCAGTTGATCATGGTTAACGGCGGAACTGGAACGGCCAACCTCATTCATGTGGCGGATGTTGCCGCAATGGTCCTGCTCCTGATCGAGCGTTCCAATCCGGCCTTCGACATCTGGAACGTTACCGATGGAATGCCGGTCACGTGGAGCCGCTATTTTTCCGAGCTTGAAAAGATTTTAGGACGATCGGCCACGATTTCCATGACTGTCGCGGAGGCGCAACAGTATGGAAAACATTGGTTGCGGCCGTCCCTAATGCGGCGCGCGATTCGCAAGTTGATGGGTGGTCGGCGCATTCATCCGTTGGATGACCGCGGCATCGAAGGATTTGCAAGTCGAGCGGTGTTCAGCAACCAAAAGGCATCCACGACACTTGCCTTCACGCCAACGTACGATCTGGATGCTGGCATGCGGACCGTAGCACGGTGATTCATCGGCGGTTGGCCTCCGGCGCGTTTCTTCGAACAGGAGCCCCATGGAAATCGGCGCTGTGACGTACACAGAGACGTATCGAAACAGATCTACTGCAGGTTGTGGACAGGACCGGGATGTCTCGTAGCGAAAGGTTTCTCAGTACGGCAATCCGGTAATCTGCAGCGCCTAAGCGCGGTCTTTCGGCGGTGTTGGCTTAGCATGTCTCGAACCAAGTCATTTGTAAGCGGGGCCTTTTTTGCGTACCTGTATCAGGGCTCCGCTATGTTGCTCGGTCTGTGGCTGACGCCGCTGTACCTGCGCCTGCTTGGCGCGCATGATTATGGCGTGTGGCTGGTCGGATTACAGGTTCTGACATTTCTGCTGCTTTGCGATTTGGGCGTACTGGCGGTTCTCCCGCGGGATGTGGCGCACGCCAACGGGCGAGAGCTGGCTGAGGCGGAATCGGAAGAGCTTCAAATCCTGATCGGGCGTACCAGCAAAGTCGTTCTGGCGCAGACGGTCTTGATCGCGCTGGTGGCATTGCTTCTATTTTTGTTTCGCCCGGGAGCCGCGTCAGGCTTGCGAGGGCCAGTAAGCCTGGTTCTCTTTACGTTTGTGGCTACCTATCCGGCGCGGATCTTTCCGGCGGTTTTGCAGGGATTGCAGGATCTGAAGTTCCTGGGGCAACTACGCATGTGGCTGTGGGGATTGTCGGCTGGGCTCACCATCGTCCTGCTGCTGACGGGCGCTGGATTCTATGCGCTGGCGGCGGGTTGGTGCCTGCAGGAAGTGGGCGCCAATCTGGTGCCGGCGTTCCGGCTGAAGCGCATGCGGCCCGATCTGGCAAGCTTCCGAACGTGGCGAAAGACGGGCCCATTCAAGTGGCGATGGCTCACTCGCGGGTTGTGGGTGAGCGTCGGCCAGACCGCGACCTCTCTGGTGGGCGGCACGGATCTGTTGATCATCGCGCGGGCGCTCGGGCCGGTAACTGTGGTGGTGTATTCTTGCACCGCCAAACTAGTCCAGGTTTTACAGAACCAACCGCAAGCTTTGGCCAGCAATGCAGTTCCCGGGCTGAGCCACATGAAGACCAGTGAATCGCGGGATCGCATCCGCAGCGCCGCCACCTGTCTTGCCCAAGCCATGATTCTGGTGGCGGGAGCGGTCTTTTGCCTGGTGTTCGCACTGAATCATCAATTCGTGAATCTGTGGACCGGCCCGCGCTATTTTGGCGGCGTCGCGTTGACCATGCTATTGCTTCTCAATTTCATGGCACGGCTGCTGGATTATACACTGGCGATGTCGCTGTTCGCCTTTGGACACGAAAGGATCTTTGCCATCCGCGCTCTGGTGGACGGCGTCGTCAGCGTGGCCGTGGCAAGCATTCTGGTAAGAACTCTGGGATTGCCGGGCGTTGTGCTTGGCTTCGCTTGCGGAGCGTTGCTGGTCGCAATTCCCATGGATCTTTTTATCTTCGCCCGTGAATTCGAGCTCACCATTCCGCAGGCGATTCAGCCCTATGTGGCCAGTCTTTGGCGGATTGGGGCCGTGGGCGCCGCCTCCTTCGCGATTCTGCGCCGCATAGAAATTCCCAACCTGCCGGTGTTGATGCTGGCCGGCGCAAGCGTGATCCTGCTCTATCTGCTGGTGGTGGTGCCGCATGTGCGTGGAAGTGAGCTGGGTGGATACATCCACTCGGCGACGGAAGGTTTCCGGGCCGGCATGCGCACCCGAGTGCTCGGTTGGTCGAACAACTCGTGACCAGCGCACGGCCCCTGACGGAGGAAAGGCGTGCTCCTCTTGAGGAGGCGACATTGAAGCCCCCGTCTATTTGGCACATCATAACCTGCGAATATCCTCCGCAGTCCGGCGGAGTGAGCGATTACAGTTATCTAGTGGCGCGGGAGCTGGCGCTGGCCGGAGACCAGGTGCATGTTTGGGGTCCTGGGCGGAGCGGGACTTCCGAACAGGGCAAGGGTGTTGCAGTGCACGCCAGCCTGGGCACGTTCTCGCCCAAGGACCTGAAGGCCACAGGCCGGGAGCTGGATGGCTTTACCGGACCACGGCATCTCCTGATTCAGTGGGTACCGCATGGCTACGGCTACAAATCGCTGAACGTCGGGTTCTGTCTGTGGCTCATGTACCGGCGCGCAATCGGCGGTGACCGCTTGGATTGGGTGGTCCACGAACCGTTTCTTCCATTCAAGAAAGGGAAGTGGCGCCAAAACGCCGCAGCCGTATACATCGACTGATGATGGTGGTGATTCTGCGCACCGCCTGGCGGGTCTGGCTTTCTACTCCCGCTTGGGAACCAATGATCCGGCCCTTCGGCTTGGGACGTAAACAGGCCTACCATTGGCTTCCTTTGCCGAGCAATGTTCCGGTGGCTGAGGATACGGGTGCGGCCCTGAGGATTCATCAGCAGTACGCGTCGAACGGGTTGTTGATCGGACATTTCGGAACTTTCGGCGCTCCAATTACGCCGTTGCTGGCCGCCGCCATTCCCCCGCTGCTGCGGCGCGTGAAGCAGGCCTCGATGCTATTGATTGGACCAGGCAGCCTTGCTTTTCGGGATGCTCTGGCTCACGAACATCCCGATCTAGGACCTCGCTTGCATGCCATCGGACAATTGGACGCAAGGGATGCGCGCCTTTCGGCCCACCTAAGCGCCTGCGACCTGATGCTGCAACCATTCCCGGACGGGGTGACCAGCCGGCGCACGTCGGTGATGGCGGGGCTTTCGCACGGCCGGCCCACCGTCACCACTTCGGGTCCTCTCACGGAAGCGTTTTGGTCCCAGAGCGGCGCCGTTTTTTTGGCTCCGGTGGGCGACCCTCAGGCATTGGTGGAGGGAGCGGCGCAAATTTTGGAAGATCCGCGGCGCAGATTATCGCTCGGGGAAGCCGGCCGCGAATTCTACTGGCGCGAATTCGACATGCCGCACATTGTCGAGCGTCTTCGAGCAGTTTGATGCGTATTCTAATTGCCACCTCTTCCCGGAAAATTGTCGGTGGGTTGGAGACCTACCTGCAGATTCTGATTCCAGCATTGCTGAAACGTAAGCATGCGGTGGCCATGGTGTACGACTATTTTTCTAATTCCGGCGAGCCCACGGTGGATCCGCCGGAGGCTGAATTGCCGCGCTGGCGTTCGGCGGACTTGGCTCCAGGCACTGACTCCTGGCGCGATTTGGCCGCGTGGAATCCGGACGTGGTGTACTCTCACGGGTTGGAATCAATAGAAGCCGAGCAGCAATTGTTGGATCACTATCCCACCGTGCTATACGCCCACACTTACCGTGGAACCTGTATCTCCGGGCAGAAATGCCACACCTTGCCGCGGGTAAATCCCTGTTCGCGAAAGCTTGGGCCCATGTGCCTGGTTTTGTTTTATCCGCGTCGCTGCGGGGGGTTGAACCCGGTTGTGGCGTGGAACGCATATGCTAAGCAGAAGGCATTCAATGCTCACTTTCCGGCACATCGGGCGGTTCTGGTGGCAAGCCGGCATATGCGGGACGAGCTGCAGCGCCACGGCGTCCGCCCTGATCAGCTGCATTTGACGCCTCTGCCGGTGGCGGGCACGGATGACCTGATAGTTCCTCCGCGCAGAACGCCTGGTGGGCGGCTTCTGTTTGTGGGACGGCTGTTCGACGTGAAGGGCCCGCGTTTTCTCATCGAAGCCATCCCGAAAGCTGCTCAGCGACTCGGTTTCCCATTGACGCTGACAATCGCTGGCGATGGCCCCGAGCGCCGTTCGCTGGAAGATTTGGCTCAAAGGCGCCACGTGGATGCCGAATTCCCAGGCTGGGTGGACGCTAGCCGACGGCAGGAGCTGATGTCTCAGGCGGATCTTTTGGTCGTGCCCAGTCTATGGCCGGAGCCATTTGGATTGGTGGGGGTGGAAGCGGGCTGTCTCGGTTTGCCGTCGGTGGCCTACGCCGTCGGCGGGATTCCGGACTGGCTCATTGCGGGTGTCACGGGCGAAATTGCGCCGGGTGATCCGCCTGGCGTGGATGGTTTAGCGGAAGCCATGGTCCGAGCCCTGGCGGACCCGGAACATTATAAAAATCTCAGCTTGGGCGCGTGGAAAATGGCAAAACAGTTTACGATGGAGCGGCACCTGGCTCAATTGGAAACCATTCTCGCCGCACAGCAGCCGGCCCGGGAATATTTGTTTCCGGCTCAATCTTCTCGATGAGCGCAGCAGTGCAAATCAAGCAAGATTCGCCGGTTCAGAGTGTGACCGGCGCGCTGCCCAGGCTCGGATTGGTATGCGATTATCTGGAAGAGGGCTGGCCGAGCATGGATCTGTTCGGAGATATGCTGGCTGGCTCTTTCCGGGCCGATCACGCCGGTGAAATTGCGGTAGAGCAACTGCGCCCGCCGCTGCACGCGCGTTTTTCGCGTTTACCCATGGCCGGCGGCTCGCCAATCTTGTGGAATGTGGACCGGCTCTTGAATCGCTTTTACGATTATCCCGGTTGGTTGCGCAATCGAGCCGTCAATTTCGATTTATTTCATATTGTGGATCACAGCTATGCCCAGCTAGCACTCGAGCTACCGGCCGCAAGAACCATTACAACCTGTCACGATCTGGATACGTTCCGCTGCCTGCTGGAGCCCGAGCTGGAGCACCGGCCACGCTGGTTTCGAGCCATGACGCGGCGAATTCTGCGGGGCTTGTCGCGCTCGACGCATGTCATCTGCCCGAGTGTCTTCACCAAGACGCAGTTATTGCAGTATGGCCTGTTTCCGGATGAACGAGTGACCGTGATTCCTCCCGGCGCGGATCCGGTTTTCGGCGCGCCTTTCAGTGCCGCATCCATTGCGGAGGCAAATCGCATTGTCGGCGGGGCGGGGCCTTATTTGCTGCACGTCGGCAGCACCATCCGCCGCAAGAGAATCGACGTGCTGCTCGAAGTGTTTGCCAGTGTGCGGCAACGGTTTCCCCAGCTTTGCCTGGTGCGCGTGGGCGGAGCGTTTACGCCCGAACAGTCGCGGCTCGCCGGTGAGCTGGGCGTGGCCGGAAATATCCGGCTCGCGTCCAACGTCTCCAAAACGACGCTGGCTGCGCTGTACCATCAGGCTGCGGTGCTGCTCCAGACTTCGGATGCAGAGGGCTTTGGTCTGCCGGTGATCGAAGCGATGGCGTGCGGCTGTCCGGTGCTCGCGAGCGATATACCGCCCCTACGCGAAGCAGGGGGCCAGGCCGCCGAATATTGCCCGGTGGCGGACATCGAAGCTTGGAGCGCGGCTTTGCGGAAGTTACTCGAGGAGCGCGAGGCTCAGCCCGTCCGTTGGGAGAATCGGCGGATGGACTCTCAGCGTCATGCGTCGCGGTTTTCGTGGCGCGAAAATGCGAGCCGGACGTTAGCCATCTATCAACAGGTTCTCCAACACGCGAACGGGCAGGCTTGAGGTGCCGGCGGCGGCTTCCAAACTGACCACACAGCGGATACAGTAAAGCATGCCCTCTTGGACGGAACCCTTCATTTCCGCGTGTTGGCCGATCCATTTTCGAGGCAAGGCTCGGCTCCTGAATTTGCTGGGCCCAAATTCCGGTACCAGGCGAGCCAAAATCTTCGGAAGTGTCTTTGAGTTAGACCTGGATGATTTTATCCAGCGCCAGATTTACTTCGGTGTTACTGAACCTCTTGAAACCCGCCTGGTCCGGAATTATCTCCAGCCCGGGATGACGTTCGTGGATGTGGGAGCCAATGTTGGGTATTACACGGCTCTGGCGGCGGAACGCGTGGCGGGAAACGGTGGGCGAGTTTTGGCGTTCGAGCCAAGCCCTTACGCCTTCGAGAGACTGCGTTCGATGATCCTCGCCAACCGATTAGAACACGTTACGCCGGTTCATGCGGGCTTGAGCGATGCTCCGGGTCATCTAAATCTGTACTTGGGTGTCGGGTCTCATAACCACGCCCCCGACCATGGTAGCGCATGAGAACGCGGAAGCCACGCGGGTAACTGTGCTCACGTTAGATGAGGAAACAGAACGGCAGGGAATTGATCGGATTGACATGATCAAGATCGACGTCGAGGGATACGAACCGAACGTGCTGGCGGGAGCCAGGCGGCTGCTGCGGAAGGCCGCATCCGGGCAATCCTCTGCGAATTCAATGAGCATTGGCTTTCGCGGGCAGGGTCGAGCCCACAAGTTCTAGAGCGGACGATCCGGGACGCCGGTCTGGTTGAGCTGGAGTCCTTTGGCCGCGGAGGCGAGAACCGATTTTTTCAGCTTCCATGAATTCAACGCGCCGTAATCTTGATGTCCTGGGAAATGACTTAATCCGAGCCACGGACCGATGAGTCAACCACTCCGCATCCTATCCATTGGCCATTCTTACTGCGTGGGGTTGAACCGGGCCCTGATCCGGGAAGTGGCTCGCGATTCGGACTTTGATGTCACCGTCGCGGCCCCGCGCTTCTTTCATGGCGACTTGCGGCCCATTGAGCTGGAGCCGGAGCCTGCGGGGTCGCCACTGCGCGTGGTGCCGCTGGATACCAAACGGAGCCGTTTTATTCACATCTTCAACTATGACGGAGCGGCGCTGAAGAGCTTGATCCGGCACGGGGATTTCGACATCGTGCACGCCTGGGAGGAACCTTACATATACGCCGGTTATCAGATCGCCAAGGCGCTCGAAAACAGCCGCGCGAGATTCTGTTTCGCCACTTTTCAGAATATTGTGAAACGTTATCCTCCGCCCTTCGGCCACTTCGAGCGGACTGTTCTGGCTCGCGCGCAAGGCTGGGTGGCATATGCTGGCCTGGTATTCGAGGCTATGCTTGCGCGCGGGTATCCGAAAGAGACCGGGCGAATACTGGATGTCGCGGTGGATCTCAGCTGCTTTAAACCGCTGGACCCTGAAACTCGCGTCCAGGTGCTCGGGGAGTTGGAGCTAACGCCGCCCGTGGTGGGCTTTGTGGGCCGATTGACGGAGGCCAAAGGGCTGGATATTCTCATGCAGGCTATGCAGCAGATCGGCTCCTCTCGGCCATGGAATCTGTTGCTCCTGGGCAGTGGCGAGTACCAGGATAAAGTGCTCGCGTGGGCGGCCTCCCTGCGGATGGCGGGACCGGGTGAAGATCAAGCTCGCCAAGCATGCCGATGTGCCGCGCTACCTGGGTTCCATGGACCTGCTGGCGGCGCCCAGCCAGACCCGGAAGAACTGGAAAGAGCAATTCGGCCGGATGATTCTGGAGGCGTTTGCTTGCGGGGTTCCGGTGATAGGCAGCGATTCCGGCGAAATCCCCTACGTCATCGGGGATGCCGGGCGCGTGGTGGGCGAAACGGATGTGGCCGGCTGGGCGCAGGTCGATCGATATGCTGCTGGCCAGTGCCGAAGACCGCCGGGATTTGCGGGAGCGCGGCCTGGCGCGCGCGCCGCGCTATTCAGTTACCTCCATTGCCGAACAGTACCGGGAATATTTCCGATGGCTTGCCGCTCGGCCGCAATGGCTGTTATCCCGGGCGAGTTGAGAAACTCCGGCCGGACTATGAAAATCGCATTCGTGATGCACGATTATCGCCGTGCGGGCGTGGGGCAGACGCGCTACGTGAAGGAGCTGGCTGAGCGATTCAGCCAGGAACATGAGGTGCATGTTTTCGCCAACCACATCGAGAGCGAGGGCGGCGAGAATATCCATTTCCACCACGTACCGGCTTGGCGGAAGAACCTGCTCACCACGGTGCTGACCTTCGCCGCGACATCCACATTTGAAATCGGCCCAGGCTTCGATGTCATCCATAGCCAGGGCTTCTGCGGTTTTTACGGCAACGTATTCACGGCCCATATCTGTAATCGGGCCTGGCATGTGGCGCTGCGGAAATTCGAAGGCGGCGTTACGCCGCGCGAACGAATCTTCAATTCATTCGCCACCGCGCTCGAATACACCGCCTATCGCCCGCCGCGAAAAAGCGCGGTGATTGCCGTGTCCGAACGCGTGGCGGACGACATTCGGAAGTATTACCATTGCCCCGCGCCCATGCACGTGATTTATCATGGCGTGAACCTGGAGCTTTTCTCGCCGGATAACCGCTGGCGCTTGCGGCCGGAAGCGCGCCGGAAGCTCGGGGTGGCGGAATCGGAATTTGTATTTCTCTTTGCCGGGCAACTGCGCAAGGGAGTGGGCCGTTCGATTCAGGCGCTCGCCCGGCTTCGACGAGGCCGACTGGTGTGTGTCTCCCCCTCGCCATCGGATCCATATCACGCGCTGGTGGAACAGCTCGGCCTGAAGGATCGCGTCCAATTCTGCAGTTTCAGCGACCGCGTGGAGAGCTTCTATGCCGCCGCCGACGCTTTATTGCTGCCATCGCCGTATGATTCGTTCGGCATGGTGGTGACGGAGGCCATGGCTTCGGCCGTGCCGGTGGTGGTGAGCCGCGAGGCGGGAGCTTCTGAATTAATCCAGCATGGGGTCAACGGGCTGGTTTTGGAAGATGTGACAAACGAAATCGAGCTGGCTGGCTTGATGCAGTCTTTGATGGACGACCGGGAACGGTCCATCCGGATGGGCTGTGAGGGTCGCAAGACGGTGGAGAAGCTAACCTGGGACTCGGTAGCCCAAGAAACCATGCAGGTTTACGAAAATCTGGTAGCGGATCGGAAAGTTTAACCAATTACAGATTGTGAGGATATCAGACGATGAAGAAGGAAGGTAGGACGGCTGGAATCGTACACCACGAGGCAAGCCGCCGCGAGCAGTTTCTGCCCGGCTCTGGAAGGAGGGTTCGCTCTTGAAAACGATTGTAACCGGAGGCGCCGGCTTTATCGGCTGCAACGCCGCCAGCCGGTATTTAAAGCGCGGTCATCAGGTGGTGGTCGTGGATAATCTATCTCGCGTAGGCGTCCGGAAAAATCTGGAATGGCTGCGGCACCAAGGCTCGTTGGAGTTTGTGGAGTTGGACATTCGCCATGAGAAAGAACTCGCCAAGTTGTTTGAGAAGCACTCCGATGCGGGTCAGATTCTGCACATGGCGGCGCAGGTGGCTGTCACTACCTCGGTGATTGAACCGCGCGAGGATTTCGAAATCAATGCGCTCGGTACGTTCAACGTCCTGGAAGCGATCCGGAAAACCGGCATAACCGCGCCCTTGCTGTATGCGTCCACCAACAAAGTTTATGGAGAGATGACTGACGTGGGCGCCATCGAGCGAAATGGCCGCTATGGCTACCAATCGCTTCCGTTCGGTGTTCCCGAAGACCGGAATCTGGATTTTCATTCCCCCTATGGTTGTTCCAAAGGCTCGGCCGATCAGTACGTGATCGATTATCACCGCATCTACGGGCTGCGCACCATCGTTTTCCGGCAATCCTGTATTTACGGCTACCGGCAGTTTGGAGCCGAGGATCAGGGCTGGGTGGCGTGGTTTATGATCGCCAGCCAGCTGGGCCGCCCCATCACCATATATGGCGACGGCAAACAAGTGCGCGATATTCTGTTCATCGAGGATCTGCTGGACGGTTACGATGCGGCTTTCGCGGCCGGCGATAAAGCCGTTGGGCGCGCTTTCAACATCGGCGGCGGACCGGACAATGTGCTCTCTTTGCTGGAGCTGCTGGCGTACATTGAGAAACGGCAGAATCGAAAGTTACCCTACGATTTCGCAGACTGGCGGCCGGGCGATCAAAAAGTGTTCGTCAGCGATATTCGCCGCGCCAAGGCCGAGCTCGGATGGGCGCCGCACGTGAACGTCACGAAAGGTCTGGAACTGCTCTATGACTGGGTTAGCCAGAACATGGAGCTTTTCATGGTGCCAGCGCCTGTACAGGCATGATCGAAACATCAGGCCCAGATGGAGGAGGCTGTCATGAACGGCCCTAAGTCCGGAGCTCTCTCTCGCAGGCTCAAGGTCCTTCACGTTGGCAAGTTCTATCCGCCGCATATGGGTGGCATCGAAACCCATTTGCGAGCGCTGTGCTGCGAACTGCGTCAAACCCTGGATCTGCGGGTGATCGTTGCGTCGGACGATCGCGAAGGCGGGGATGAGGTGCTGGACGGGGTGCAGGTTTCCCGCGTCCCTACCTGGCTGACGGCCGCCTCCACGCCTGTCTGCCCCGGAATGGTCTCCAAAATCCGGGACTGCGGCGCCGACATCGTCCACATTCATCTGCCGAATCCCACCGCGGTGCTCGCGTATCTCGCCAGTGGATATCGAGGGCGCCTGGTGGTCACCTATCATAGCGACACGGTGCGCCAGAAAGTTCTGGGCGCGCTGTTCGAGCCCTGGCTCCATGCCATTCTGCGGCGCAGCTCGGCGATTATCGCCACCTCTCCGCAATACCGCCAAACCTCGCCGGTGCTGGCGCGCTATCTGGATCGCTGCGAGGTGATTCCCTACGGTATCGCGCTGGGCGAGTTCGAAGAATGCGATCCGGCCGCCGTCGCGCGGCTGCGCGAGCTTTACGGTCCGCGCGTGGTGATCAGCGTGGGGCGCTTGGTCTATTACAAAGGCTTCGAAAACCTGATCCGCGCCATGACTCAGGTGCAAGCCAAGCTGCTAATCATCGGCGATGGCCCGCTGCGGGCGAATCTGCAGGAATTAACCGCCAGTTTGAACCTGGCGGACAAGGTCATTTTCGCCGGCGAGATTCAAAACCAAAACGTGGTTCCTTACTATCACGCCGCCGATCTTTTCGCGCTGGCTTCGGTGGCGCGCAGCGAAGCTTTTGGCATCGTACAAATTGAGGCCATGGCGGCCGGCCTTCCAGTGGTGAATACGGGGCTTGACTCGGGCGTTCCGTTCGTCTCGTTGCACCAGCAGACCGGCCTCACTGTGCCGCCTTCGGATGTGAACGCGCTAGCCGCCGCTATCAACCGCTTACTCGACGATCAGCCCTTGCGGCAGAGGTTCGCTGCCGCGGCTCGAGTGCGGGCGAGGAACGAATTCAGCCTCGAGACCATGACCGCGCGAACCCTAGAGCTGTACAACAAGATCATTCGTTAACACGATTATTCATTCTCGAGGCAGCCGACGCCCGCGCCAGCCAACTCAAAATGCGAACTTCCCTTGCCGAAGTGATAAGATTCCTGCTTCCCGCTCGATCCTGGACATACCTCCACTCGATGCGCGCACGAAACCAGCAACGCCGCTGGCTGGAAGAGAACGGCGTGTTGGATCGTGCGAGGGCATTCTCCCGCTCCCATGGGTCCACGGTCCTAAACGGTCCATTTGCCGGCATGCAATACCCGGAGGAATCCATTCTCAGCCGGCACAGCATTCCGAAGCTTCTCGGAAGCTACGAGCGCGAGCTTCACGAGATCATCTATGCGGCCCTGCGGCAATACGTACCAACTGGTCATAGACGTGGGAAGCGCCGAGGGCTATTACGCGGTGGGATTCGCCCTGAAGGGTAGATCCCCGGTCCTGGCGTTTGATGCGGACCCGCGCGAGCTCGAGCTCTGCATGAAGATGGCTCGAATCAACGCCGTGCAGGATCGCATCACGGGGCGAACCTGGTGTTCCCCGGAAACCTTGCGCGATTCGGCTGCGGGCGCACGATGCTTCGTGCTCAGTGATTGCGAAGGCTATGAAACAGAGCTATTCGATGATGCTACGGTAGAGGCTCTCAGAAGGTCGGACGTGCTCATCGAGCTACACGGAAACGCCTATGAGCCGCTCCTGGAGCGTTTTTCGAGAACTCATGCGGTTCAGACCCTGGTCGCCTCAGCCAGATCGGCGGCCGACTATCCCGAACTGGCAAGTATGGGTGACGACGCACCTCTTGGACTGGTAGAGCATAGGGAGCCCGGTCAGCGCTGGCTTTACGCCAGTAGTCGCGAGTCGCTTACCTCCTAGCTGTCTGGCGAGCGGCTTCGAAGAAGGTTTTCCTCAAGCTCCCCGCCCCCCTCGAACGTCTGTAGTGAAAATGCCATCGGTCTGCGCTAATTCGAGACCGCGACGGAGACCGGAGAGGAGACGCCAACGTCTCCGGCCGCGTCATACGCCTTCATCGTAACAATGCGTACCAGAGGCCGAATATCGAGTCCTGCGCCTGCCTCCAGCGCAAGGCATACGAGCCTGTCCTAAACCTCGCGATGCCGCTCGTATCAGCTCCGCTTGCATCCCACAAACCACACTTGGCTCGCGAGATGAGGCCCTAACGCCGCGATCGGAGAGGCCACAGTGCGTTTGATCTCGAACCGCTGCCCGATGGCCTTCCGCATGTACCGCCAATGAAACCCTTTGTGATCGTGAAAAGGAGACTCACCTTGAGAATGGAAAGCAGGCCGGACGATGTGCTGGTTAGATGCCGCGAAGATGCTCTTGAGCATCTCAGGTGCTGTGTAATGCGAGGTGTACTTATAGTCGCCTACGTTACGCCAGCCCGCAATTCGGAGCGCAGTCTGTTTGAAGAATACCGGTAGGCCTGTTTCCAGGGGAACGCTGATGGCAATTCTTCCACCTGGACCTAACACGTAATCCAGTTGGCCGAGCACCGTTTCAAGATCGGTAGTGCGGCAGAACCCATAGACACGAGCGGTATCGCGCATGTTGAAGAGATGACGCCCGACCGGAAGTCCCGGCGCACCGCTACCTGGCATGCGAGTTGAGACGCCTTTGAGCTGGAACGTAGAGAGCAGGTCAACGTCAAGCGCTGGCTTGACTGCAGTGTAGTCGCTGAGCGCAGCCGACTGGTGGCAAGGGCTGCTGACCAGAACGTGTCTGCTCGGGGCCGCGCTGGAGAGTAGAAAGGGAGAGGCAGCGCCAACGGGTCGCGCGTCATACGCCTTCATCGTAACAACGTGCGTGCCATTCGCAAGCGTAGTGGTATCGAGCGTGAAGAGATAAGGGAGATTGGGATTCGGGACGCTACTCGCAGTCCAGGAGCCGCCTGCGCCTGAGAGAACGCCGTCAACGTAAAGCTCCACCCTGACTGCGTTGTTCTGAGCGGAGCCGGCGATGGCTGCGCCGCTGCCAGAAAGCGTGCTGCTCGGGACCGGGCTGGAAATCGAAACCAAGGGGGCAGCGCTGGGGTTACTGGCGGTAATGGTGATGATCAGGGTGGCAGATGTTGAAGTGCCTGCGGAATTGCTGGCGTACACATTGACATGCGATGTCCCGGCCACGGTCGGCGTACCCGAGATAAGACCGGTGACGCTGTTGAAGGAAAGTCCCGCGGGGAGCCCCGTCGCGCCGAAGCTGGTGGGAGAGTTGGTTGCCGTGATCTGGAAGGAGAACGCAGTTCCGACACTGCCTGATGCAGTGAAGGCGCTGGTGAGGACCGGTGTTGTGGTCGGATTAGAACCGCGCGATCGTGATGATGAGCGTCGCGGATGTTGAAGTGCCCGCGGAATTGCTGGCATTTACGTTGACGTGCGATGTCCCGGCCGCGGTCGGCGTACCCGAGATAAGACCGGTCGCGCTGTTGAAGGAAAGTCCCGCGGGGAGTCCCGTCGCGCCGAAACTGGTGGGAGAGTTGGTTGCCGTGATCTGGAAGGAGAACGGAGTTCCTACCGTGCCTGATGCAGTGTAAGCGCTGGTGAGAACGGGGGTTGAGCTGGCCCCGCCCGATCCGGCCGAGGCTGATCGTGATGATGAGCGTCGCGGATGTTGAAGTGCCCGCGGAATTGCTGGCATTTACGTTGACGTGCGATGTCCCGGCCGCGGTCGGCGTACCCGAGATAAGACCGGTCGCGCTGTTGAAGGAAAGTCCCGCCGGGAGTCCCGTCGCACCGAAACTGGTGGGAGAGTTGGTTGCCGTGATCTGGAAGGAGAACGGAGATCCTACCGTGCCTGATGCAGTGTAAGCGCTGGTGAGGACGGGGGTTGAGCTGGCCCCACTCGATCCGGCCGACGCTGATCGTGATGATGAGCGTCGCGGATGTTGAAGTGCCCGCGGAATTGCTGGCATTTACGTTGACGTGCGATGTCCCGGCCGCGGTCGGCGTACCCGAGATAAGACCGGTCGCGCTGTTGAAGGAGAGTCCCGCGGGGAGGCCTGTGGCGCTGAAGCTGGTCGGAGCGCTGGTTGCCGTGATCTGGAAGGAGAACGGAGTTCCTACGGTGCCCGATGCAGTGAAGGCGATGGTGAGGATGGGTACGGTCGTCACGGCGGCTGCCTGCACGGAGACAGTCGTTTGCATCGTGACCGAGCCGGCCCCGTTGGTAGCGGTGAGCGTATAGGTTGTCGTTACCGCTGGGGTTACCGAGACGGAGCCGGTTGTGAGCGATGACTGCGATCCTACGCCCGCGCTGATGCTGATCGAGGTTGCTCCCGATACGCTCCAGGAAAGCGTCGTCGAACCACCCGAGGTGATAGAGGCTGGGGATGCGGAGAAGCTAGCAATTGCGGGAGGAGCTGCCGGCGCCGTGCTGGGAGGGAAGGTAAAGACGATCGTCTCTCCCGGCCCAAAAGTCAACTGGGTCGAGAGACCCGAGACCGTTCCCTGCGTGAAAGACGTGGCCGACATCCGGTACATCGTACCCGTGCCGCCGGAGGGGTTGTATTCCGCCAAGTTGACGGTCTCGGTATCCGAAGTTTCTTGCCAGTTCGTCATCATCAACATCTTTCCGTAGGAGGAAGTTCGAGCGCCCGTCACCATTGTGGGGCCGTAGTCGGGCGAGTTGAGCTTAGGCTGGAGCAGGTACGGCTCGATAGCGGCGATTAAATTGAAAGCGTTCGACATCGCCTGCCAACGAGCAACGGCATCCGTTCCGTTATAGAAGGGGTTCGCCCCTGGCTGAACACTGTTGGCGTCTCCGGGAAATACCAGGTTCAGCGTAGGATCTGCGTCCACATTCCCCGAGAAATTATAGACTCGAGTTCCCGCCATGCCTTTTTCCGCGGCATACATGATACCCGCGCTAACGGTGGAAGGATCTACCGCGGGCGCGAGCAACTGGCTGATCCCGGGATGATAGTCGTTATCGGGAATAAGCGAGGCTGTTCCGCCGGTGGCGCTGCCGGCCGGCAGGGGGTAGGTGTTGAACGAGCAGAGCTGACCCTGACTAGTTTGAGTGAATCCGTTTGACATTGCGAGATACCACGTTGTCGAATTGAACAACGCGTAAGAGTTGCCGGCGATCGTAAAGGTGTGACCCACCTGGTTAGATGGACAGTTCGCGGCGGTGAACCAGATAGTGGGCGTTCGCATGCCAGTGGAACTGGCAGGTGAGGAATTCAGATTTACGATTGGCGACGTTGAGCCATTGGAGAACGTGACAGTTCCGCCGGTACCCATCATGTTGGCGGTTCCGTTCAAAGCAGCGTTAGCCAAATACACTTTCACCGTATAGGCATCCACAACCGAATAGATGTAGTAGCGGCCGTTGTTCAGCGTACTATTGGAGCTTCCGGTCAATTGAAAAACGCGGCGATTTGTCGGTGACGTCGGTTACGCCGTGCGGCGTTAGCGAATTTGACCGTGTTTCCTGTAAAGCTCGTGACCGGGATTGGCGTACTGCCAATTTCATAGAAGGGGCCGGCCTGCGGATGGCTCCCAGAGCACCGGGTTATTTTTTTGAAGCACCGGATAACGCGTTTCGAAATAATTCTGAAATACGGGGAGCATGGTCGAAAGAGTGGAGGCAGCCTCCTGGCCAATAGATAATACCGTAGTCTGCAATATTCGGGTCGCCTTCCCATGCCCAAACATTATTTACTGGGGACGCTCCGGCGGCAGGCCAATCGATTGGCGTATGGTTCGGCACGGCGGTGATGGCGGAGCGTATTGCTTGGAAGGCGTCATTGTGGACATAATCCGTACCGCCGCTGCCATCCGCATGCGACGCGAGAATCTGAATCGTCAAATTCGGGTCGGTTGCCGCGGTGAACGTCTGAGTCCCGACGCCAGTCGCCGTAAAAGTAAAGCCGCCCCAGCTGACGTTCGGAATGTAAAAAGAACTGGCGACCTTATACATATTGCTGACCGGACGATTCAGATTCGCGTTGCTCGATGCCCCCGTGATAAGGAACGTTCCGGCGCCATTTTGCATGACATACGGAAGGAGCCACGAAACCGTGCAAACGTTATTGACGCACGAGATCGATTTCGGGCCATTCGGCTGTCCCAGTGTCCCCTGCGGCAGGGGCGCGGAATACGATGTAGACACCTCATCCACCATCTCCACACCCAGGGCCCGGCCCATGTTCTTGAGCCAGGTGAAGGCGTAGGTTATGGGATTCGGACTCCAAGCGGAGCTCGGACCCACGGCTGGAGGCGTACACAGCGCTATCGCCCCGGGCGATCGCGTCACCCGTAAACATGACGTTGAAATCCTGGACGATCCGCAACATTGCTAATGTTCGAAGCAAAGTTATTGAAATCCGCTTGCCACTCGAGCGGCGCCTGTGTAATTTGCCGGTCGGCAGAATAAAAACCAGACTCCAGGGAATTGACCTGTGCGGTCTTTAAGGCGGAAGAATACAGCGGGTCATACCCGCCAACGCCAGGCGTCAATTGATCCGGTCCCAGAAAGAACATACTTCTTTCGAAAAGTGACAATGCGGGATTATAGGCAGACAGGAAAACGCCGCCTTTGCCGAAATGCGGGGTAACATTTTGCGGATTCACGTGGACGTAAATAGTGTCCAGCGCTAGGCCCGGGTAACTCATGCTGATGGACGTGTCGCCCAAACTCACCGCGGTCACGACGCCATTGGTTCCTACCGAAGCAATCGCGGGAGCAGCGCTAACGAATGTCGCTAAATTAGCTGCGAACGACGTGGTGGTGTTGTCTGTGTTGATGAATAGGGGATTGAGAGTAGCGGTTTGCCCGGGCGTCAGCCACAATTCATTGTAGCCCGCGCGTATTTGAAAGGGTATTTCAGAAGCTCCGGATCCATTCTGTATGTTGATTGTTATGGGGCCGTAGTCGCCAAAGTCCGGACTGCCGGCTTGCGTGTTAGTGGCGGCGATGGAAAATTGATGGCTTCCGTTCAAATATTTAGTAGTGTCGAAAGAATATTTCGTGGGGTTGTCGGACGTATAGAATGGGCTGGCGTGGTTTGAGAAACCGTCGAACATGGCCGCGCCATCCACTTTTATGTAAATCGCGCTAAAGGTGTAGGTGGGGTTGACCGCGACAGTAAAAACCACTGTTCCACTCAGGGTTTGGGAAAGTGACGGCGTCACCGAGATAGTCCCGGTTGCCTGCCCCTCGGAAGATTGGGAGAGAGACAAAAGGATGATGAGGGAAAATAGTGCGCTGAAACTGGCTTTTTTATGCTTCATAAATATCCAATAAACTCCTCTGAATAAATTTGTAACGTTCTTTACTGTTCCTGGTCGGATAAGCTCGCGAACCTATGAATAATGAACAGAATGAATGCGGCGTACGGCTGAGTTAGCGCGACTCCCGTCAGGCGTATCTTCATCCCTTGCGTGGCGGCAAGGGGCGTTTGCGGGAGGGGCTCGCGGATCGCAGCCATTTCAATCTTCCGCAGCCCGTGGATGCACCACGGGGTGGTATATGACAAAGCAGTTGCTCGTGGATTAGTGCCCGCCGCGGGAATACCGTGTGCATGAGAAAGGACTGGCGGGCTTGCGCTTCGGCCGAGCGGGACAAGGCTCGGGCTGATGTTGATGGACGATGTCGTATTGGCGACAAGAGTGATGGTCGCCGAAACACTTTGCGTTGGATCGTCGATACTCACAACGGTAACTACAGTTGTTTGTGTCGTTGAGATACTCACTGGGGCGGTATACACTCCATTCGTAATCATTCCAATCGACGGAGTGAGCGTCCACGTGACTGCAGTGGATGAAACTCCGCCAATCGTTACGTTGAACTGGGTCGATTGGCCGCCAGTAAGAGAAATAGAAGAGGGCGTTAGCGCGATGCCAACCGCAGGTACAAGGGTGATTGTAGCACTCCCGGTTTTGGTTGGATCCGCTAAACTAGCCGCTGTAACCGTTACATTTTGTTGGGAGTTAATCGTCGAAGGTGCTTGATAAAGTCCGTTAGAAAGGCTCCCCACCGATGGGGACATAGACCACGAAACATTCGGATTGCTGGTGCCGCTCAACGAAGCGTTTAATTGCACGGATTGGCTGGCGGTGAGCGAAGCTGATGTCGGGACCACCACCACAGAGACTGCGGGAACAAGAGTCACCACCGCAGTGGCGATCTTGGTGGGGTCAGCCGCGCTGGCGGCGGCCACAGTGACGGTCTGCCCGGATGCGATCGTGGCCGGCGCTGTGTAAACTCCGTTCGATAGCGTTCCTACCGATGGGGCCACGCTCCAATTCACTGCCGTATTGCTGGAACCGCTAACCGTAGCCGTAAATGTAGTCGACTGTCCTCCTTGCAGGGAAGCGGAAGACGGCGTCACGGTGATCGTTACCGCCGGAGCCGGTGGAACCAGCGAAATGCTGGCGCTGGCGGATTTGGTTGTGTCGGCAACGCTGGTTGCTTTTACTGTGATGGTCTGAGCGGAAGCGATGGTCGCAGGCGCAGTGTAAACTCCGTTCGACAAAGTTCCCACCGATGGCGACATCGACCATGTGACTGCTGTATTGCTGGATCCGGCAACGGTGGCTGCGATGGTTGCCGATTGTCCGCCCGTGAGCGAGGCAGAGGTGGGTGACACTGAAATGGTTACTACTGGAGCCGGTGGAACCAGCGAAATGCTGGCGCTCGCGGATTTGGTTGTATCGGCAACGCTGGTTGCTTTTACTGTGATGGTCTGAGCGGAAGCGATGGTCGCAGGCGCAGTGTAAACTCCGTTCGACAAAGTTCCCACCGACGGCGACATCGACCATGTGACTGCCGTATTGCTGGATCCGGCAACAGTGGCTGCGATGGTTGCCGATTGTCCGCCCGTGAGCGAGGCAGAGGTGGGCGACACCGAAATGGTTACTACTGGAGCCGGTGGAACCAGCGAAATGCTGGCGCTCGCGGATTTGGTTGTGTCGGCAACGCTGGTTGCTTTTACTGTGATTGTCTGAGCGGAAGCGATGGTCGCAGGCGCAGTGTAAACTCCATTCGACAAAGTTCCCACCGATGGCGACATCGACCATGTGACTGCTGTATTGCTGGATCCGGCAACGGTGGCTGCGATGGTTGCCGATTGTCCGCCCGTGAGCGAAGCAGAAGTGGGCGACACCGAAATGGTTACTACTGGAGCCGGTGGAACCAGCGAAATGCTGGCGCTCGCGGATTTGGTTGTGTCGGCAACGCTGGTTGCTTTTACTGTGATGGTCTGAGCGGAAGCGATGGTCGCAGGCGCGGTGTAAACTCCGTTCGACAGAGTTCCCACCGATGGCGACATCGACCATGTGACTGCCGTATTGCTGGATCCGGCGACGGTGGCCGTGATTGTTTTGGATTGTCCGCCCGTGAGCGAGGCAGAGGTGGGCGACACCGAAATGGATACTGGAGTCGAAGGAACCAGCGAAATAGTGGCGCTGGCGGATTTGGTAGTATCGGCGGCGCTGGTGGCGTTTACTGTGATGGTCTGAGCGGAAGCGATGGTCGCAGGCGCAGTGTAAACTCCATTCGACAAAGTTCCCACCGACGGCGACATCGACCATGTGACTGCCGTATTGCTGGATCCGGTGACAGTGGCTGTGATTGTTTTGGATTGTCCGCTAGTGAGCGATGCGGAAGTTGGACTTACCGCGATCGTCACCGGTACGAGCGAGAGCGTCACGTTTGCGGTAGTACCCGTAGACGCCTGGCTGGCTGCAGTGACCGTCACAGTTTGCGCGGACGTGATCGGAGAAGGAGCTGTGTAAACCCCGTTGGATAAGGTGCCTACTTGCGGCGATAGAGTCCAGTTGATGCCTGTATTCGTAGTCCCGTTCACTTTCGGGTTCAACGCCGTAGACTGTCCACCAGTCAACGAGGTAGTTGTCGGACTCAACGTTACCGAGATGGTGGGAACCAGCGCGACGGTGGCGCTCGCGGTTTTCGTAGTATCTACCACGCTCGTTGCCTTTAAGGTAATGGTTTGTTGAGCGGTGAGCGTCGTCGGTACGGTGTAGACGCCGCCAGCCGTTATGGATCCTACGGCTGGGGTGGTCCATGTGACCCCAGTGTCGGTGGCGCCGCTAATGGTAGCCGTGAACGCCGCCGATTGACCATTGGTCATGGATATCCAAGACGGGGCGACCGAAATACTCACTGTGGGCATCAGGTTGACGGTAGCCGTGAGCGAAGGCACGGAAGGGGCGCTGGCTATGATTGTGACCTGGCTCTTCGCAGTGATGCTGGCTGGCGCTGTATAGTGCCCGGCCGTTAGAGTTCCCACATTCGGACTGATGGACAAAGTGTAGTGATTCTTCCCGGGGTTCAGGACTGAAAACAATTGGACTTGGGACGCTTTCAGCGTCACACTCGCAGGCGATAAAGTCTGCGCCTGCGCAGCGGCTGCCATTGATATAAGCAGCACTGTGGAGAAGTAGCAATACGTATTTCGCATGGTAATTTGGCGTCTGATTAAGGATCGGAGTCCAGTCAGTACTTCTCCATGCCCAGTTCTCCCTATTCGACCTTTGGTTTCCACGTAGGTTCAAAACACGATCCGCCTGCTTCTACATGAACCGCGTAGGAAGCAAGCACTAAGTTGTTTCGGGGGAGGCTTAAATGGTACAACGCCGCCTGGAGTACTGGAACTCCAGTTGATTGACAAATGTCAATTCATCCGCCAATCTTAAAGTTATTCCTTAACAGGAAAAAGCTTTGTTCCACCCCGAGACGAAACTGCCATGGTCTCTGAGATAGTGCTTCACGAGAAAGAAATCGCTCCGGATATTATTCACTACCCTTGGTTTGCTGTACGAGTTCGCTCCAACCATGAGCGAATCGCCGCGGCGCACCTGCGAGAACGCGGATACGAGGAGTTCTCGCCCGCTTGGAAGACCAAGCGCAATTGGTCTGATAGAACGAAGGAAGTTGACCAGTTTCTCTTTCCCGGTTACGTGTTTTGCAGGCTGAATCCCTCGAATCGGCTGCCCGTATTGACGGCCCCCGGAGTGGTTGACCTGGTGGGTTTCGGAAAGATTCCGGCGCCGATACCCGATCACGAAATTGAAAATGTACGGCAAATGGTACAATCCGGATTGTTCGTGATGCCTTGGCCGTTCTTGGAATTGGGCCACAGGGTGTTGATCGAACGTGGACCCTTGGCTGGGGTGGAGGGGATTCTGGACGAGGTAAAGGGGAAATGCCGGCTGGTCGTTTCGGTTCAGCTTCTGCAGCGCTCGGTATCGGCTGAAGTCGACAGAGACTGGATACGCCCGCTGCCCACCAATCGCCCGGTTAGAAGTGACGCCACTACTACACGTATAACTTGACTTTATGAAGAGGGTGATATGCATCTGCATGGGACGCTACTCCACATCAAGTGTTTCACATTTATTTTAGGCTGTAGTTTCATCGCCGCTGCCCCCGTCTCCGCTCAGCAGCAACCCGCCGGGACAGCAACCGCCCGCGGATACAGGACCGACCCCTACGCAAGCCGTCTCGCCCAAAGAATTGCCCCCGGATTCGATTCGTCCTAACTATATCTTGGGTCCCAACGATCAGATTCTGATCCGTACGGAGGCCGAAGAGATCAATGAGAAACCGTTTCGCATTGACACGGAAGGAAACCTGAATCTTCCCCTGGTGGGCAAGATTCGCGCCGGGGGAATGTCGCAGCAGGAATTGGAATCCGAACTTATCCGGCGTCTTAAGGAGTATTTTCGGGATCCTCATGTCCTCATCAGCATCACTGCGTTTCGTAGCGAGCCGGTCTTCTTCGTAGGTGCCTTCGGCCATCCGGGCATCTATCCCCTGCAAGGTAAACGTAGCTTGGTGGAAATGCTGGTTAGTATCGGAGGATTGCAGCCCAATGCCAGCCGGCACATCAAGGTGACGCGGCGCGCCGAATACGGAGTGATTCCACTGCCGGGCGCGATTGAGGATCCGGAGAAGAAAATCAGTACCGTTGAGATCAGCATGGGCAGCCTGCGGGAAAACGTGAACCCCGCTGAAGACATCATCCTGTTCCCGTTCGACGTCATTTCCGTGGAACGGGCCGAGAAGATCTACATGAACGGCGAGATTGGCAGAACCGGTTCGATCGAACTGGGAGAGCGAGACTCGATTTCGCTCTTGCAAGCGCTGACCGAGGCCGGAGGGTTCACGCGCGACGCTAAGCGGGCTGAGGTGCGAGTCCTGCGGCCGATTCAAAACACGACCCGGCGAGCCGAGATCGACATCAATGTGAGCGACATCTACGCCGGGAAGGCCAACGATTTTCCGCTGCTGCCCAACGATGTTTTGTATGTGCCTCGATCCTATAAGCGGGTAGTGTTGACCACCATCGGGACAGTTACTGCTCACGAACGGCCCCTACATCATCATTACAATTCTTCGCTGAATATTTACCGCCGGTCCGGAATGATACACTGGTCGATCACGATGCACAATCCCGCTTACGGAAGTCCGCGGATGCGACGCTGCTTGCCGCTGTTGCTGGCGGCGATTCTAATTGTCACTCCCGTCTACGCCGACGAACAGGCCCCGGCCGCGCCGCAGAATCCCCCGCCTCCGCCCAACCTGCTTCCACGCCACCCCAAACGCCGCGCCTGCTCCTCCCACCAAGGCGATGGCGCCTTTGCCGATCATTAAGAACCTGAAGATATTGGTGTTGTCCGGAAACGGGGAAATGAACGACCTGGAGCGGAGGGTGATGGCGCCCTTAGTGGTTCAGATTCTAGATCAAAACGATCGCCCGGTGGAAGGCGCCGACGTGGTATTCCGGTTTCCATTGAGTGGTCCAAGGGCGGCTTTTACCGGCGGCAAGACGGCGCAAACTGTGAGATCCAATGGAACGGGCGAGGCTGCGGCGGTGAATTGGATGGCCAATGGCGAAGTAGGTACGTTCGAGATACACGTAACGGCTACATACGGAAACGAGCAGGGCGAGACCACGGTCAAGATGCAGAACGTGACCCGAATCGTGGAGGGGGCGAAGAAAGGGCAAACAATCCCACTGGTATTCTCCCACGTGGGTAAAGATCGCCATTATTGGGGGCGCGGCGGGCGCAGTCGCTGGCATTATTCTGGCCACTCGCGGCGGCGGTAAATCGGCCGTCACCACCAATCCGATCACCATCACTCCAGGCTCCCCCACCGTTGGAGCGCCTCACTAAATTTTTTTATGCGCAGCCTAATCGTTTTCTTTTTACTCGCCTCTCTTTCTCTGGGCGTTGCTTCCGCGCAATCGTTGAGCGGCCCGGTGGAAGGCTTTCTGTTTGATGAGCCAACCCAAAGCCTGCGTGCCGTGGATGGCTTTCCGGGATCCGCCACTTTCGGACCTGCTCTTATGAGCGACGTCACGTTCGGATCCGTTGCGCCGTACAAAAATTATGCAATCGCTTTCCAGAACGGGCATTGCCTGTTGCTATCCGCGCTGGGCTCCGGACACCTGTCCACCGCAAAGCTGACCGGGGTAGTCGGGCAACCGGACGGCGTAGTATGGTCGGCCGATAGCTCGGTTGCCGTGCTTTATTCCAGTTCGGAGAACTGGATTCAAACCGTGAGCGGCCTCCCGAAGACACCGCACGTCAACTCTCATCTGACTTTAGCGTCGCTGGGCGGAACGCTCACCGAGGTCGCCATCGATGCGGATGGCAAACAAATCGCGATCGCCATGCGCGGCTCCAAAGGCGGTGTGTTTCTGAATACAGCGAGTCAGAAATTTGTTCCGCTGCTCGAAATGGAAAACCCGATGGCGCTGTCATTTTCCGAAGACGGCGCGGATTTGTATGCATTGGACGGCGCCGCGCTGAAACTTTCGGCGATTACCCTTAGCAACTCCAACTCGCGGGTTCTGCCGCTCACGGGATTGAAAGATCCCTTTGCGATCCGCGCCGGCCACGATACCTCAAACCGTCCAGTAGTGTTTGTGGCGAGCCTCAAGGACCGGCTGGTTGGCATATACAATCCGGCGAGCGAGAAATTTCAAACCACAATTCATCTTGGTTTCAAACCCACCGGGCTTCAGGATCTCGGCCGGAACAGCTTCGTGATCGGATCGCGCGCTAAACCTGGCGATCCACTTTGGCTGTTTAGTACCGCGCCCAAACCCGCGGTCTTTTTTGTTCCGGCGGCGCCTGCCTCCTCGAAAGGGGACGAATAATGCGGCGCCACTGGTTCGCCCGTCTCGTTCTGCTCGGTGTGGGAATTGCCGCTTTGGCCTCAGCGCAAACATTCCCGTTGCAGTTGCGCGTTTCGGAGAACAATCAAGTCGCCATCGTCGCGAATCAATCTTCACTGCCGTTCACGGCGTCGGTAGGTCAGTCGGCTACGCTCCAAGGAACCGCCACTTATACCGGCAGCGGCAAAATCACCGTCACGCAAGCTCCTACGGTTTTCGGCTCCACAGAATTCACGGCGAATATTACCGGGACGTTGCCACTCACGATTACTCCGGGCGGCAGCTTTTCTTTTGTAATTACCTACACCCCCACCAGCATGGCCACTACGAGCGCGGTCTTCACGCTTCCATTTACGGAAACCGTGCCTGGCGTTGGGAACCTGCCGCCCACAACAACGGCCAATGCGATCAATTTCGCACTGATTGGATCCGCCGCTTCTTTCCTGGTGAGCTATGTCAAAGACGGAAATGCGATTCAGGTGGTGAACGGAGGGTCCATCGTTTTTGATCCCCAGCCGGTCAATACCACTGTGACGTTGCAGGTGGATATCGCGAATAACGGCAGCGCCGCGGGCTCGGTGAATAGCATCGTCATTACCGGAAAAGCATTTCAGATAGTTGGCCGCCCTGTATTGCCTTTCACGGTTCCGGGTGGGCAGCAGCTTCCCATCGGGATTGAATACATGCCCACGGCCGTCGGAACCGATACTGGCCAGCTTCAAATTACTTTTGGCGACGGAACCACCCTCACAGCGGCCATTACGGGGAGCGCGACATCGCCAACTCTGGTCTACACGCTGGTTACGAACGGCAAGACCACCACCGTCACCCCGCCAGGACCTATCACGTTCGCAGATACCAACGTCGGATCCACCACGAGCATCGTGGTGCGCGTTCAGAATACCGGGAACGGAACCGCGACGGTTGGGACCATCAGTGTCGCCAGTGCCTCCGGGGTGTTCCAGGCCAGCCAGGAGCCCTTGCTCCCGAAAACGCTGAATACCAACGACAGTTTTACCTTCACTCTCACATTCGCTCCTACACAACCCGGCGTCCAGACCGGCCAACTGCTGGTGGGGGCCGACTTGTTCAATTTGTCCGGCAAAGGATTGGGATCCGAACTGCAGTTCTCCTACACTTCCGGCGGATCCACGCTCACCATCGGAACTAACGGCGTAACGGCGGTTGTGTTTAGCCCGGTGCAGATTACCCAGACTGCGTCGATTCCGTTTACGGTGAAGAACACCGGCACGCTTCCCGCCGTGATATCGAGCATCGCGATTCAGGGTACCAACAGCCCCTATTCGGTCTCCGGCTTGCCCGCCCTGCCAAAAAGCCTTGCGGCCGGCGCTTCTTTCTCGCTCACTGTTAATTTTGCGCCCAACGCTGTGGGTGTGGCGAATGATACGCTGCTGATCAACACCACCCCTGTTCCATTGAGCGGTCAGGGCACAGCGCCTCCGCCATTACCGGCCTATACCATTTCCGGTCCGTCGGGAACGGCGGCTCCTCAATCGCAACAGACGATAACATTGAAGCTCGCCAGCCCTTATCCAGTAGCGTTGAATGGCGTGCTCACGTTGACTTCGAACGGTACGCTCGGCACCGATCCGGCCCTTCAATTTTCGACAGGCGGCCGTACGGTCCCGTTCACCATCGCAGCCGGAAGCACGGCAGCCGACTTCGCACAACAGGGGAACCAGATTCTGTTACAAACCGGAACGGTGGCCAGCACCGTCACGCTGACGCCCTCGTTCACCACGGCGACCGGGGATGTGGATCTTACGCCCACGAACCCGACCACGCTGCAGTTCACCATACCCGCCGAGGCTCCGGTGTTGCTTGGGGCTACCTTGGCCGCCAGCAGCTCCAATAGCATCGTGCTGGAGTTTACCGGTTACTCCACTACCCGTGCCTTGACCAGCTTGGATCTGCAATTTACAGCCGCGGCGGGGTTCAATTTAGCCACGTCGCAACTAACCGTGGATATCAGCGGAGCTTCGACGATATGGTTCGGCAGCGCCACCTCGCAGGCTTTTGGTGGCCAGTTCACTGTTTCTGTGCCGTTTACCTTCTCCGGGACCACTCCCAATGGCGTGGCTCTGCTCCAAACAATCGCCTCCGTATCGGGGACGGTCAGCAATGCGATCGGCACTTCTAACGCGGTTACGACACCGATTCAGTAGGGCTTGGGAACCGTGCGCCCAGTGTCAGATCGGAATTAGTTCTTAAATTACTGATTCTTAAGGCGCTCCAAGACCTTAGGCAGCCACTTTAGTACTAGTACAATTCCGATCCTGCAGCTATTGCTTCTCTACGGGAAACCACTTACGATAGAGAAGTTCGCATGACCCTATTCAGAAATCGGAGAGAACAATGAAATTTAACTTGATGCGGCTTTCACTTTTTGCGCTCATCTGTTTGATGAGTGTTTCCGCCATTATGGCTGCCCCTGTTTGTCCGCCCTCAGTTCTTGGAACGACAACGGCGCCGGGAACCCCGCCACCGTACGAAAACACGGATGGTAGTTCCAACGGCTACGTGTGCGACTTCGGCGGCCTCGAATTTAGCAACTTTCATAGCGGCCCCACTATTACCGCGAGCCGGTCGGTGTACAACCCGGCTATGCTCCCCCGCCGGCAGCACCTGGCGCGGATCCCGGATTCGAATTCAACGGGCCATTCAGTGTGGGCTCCGGCCAATCTTTGGACGTCACCGTGGGTTTCACGGTCACGGCATTGACTGGCCTGATTACGGATGTCCATATTCAGCTTGATAGTTCGGTTGTGACTGGAACCGGCGATGTCAACTACACCGAGACCGTTTGCTTGTCGTCGACCAACTGCTCTCTGTTTGTTGACAACCCGGGCACCAGCAGCTTGGCCACCGACTTGGTCTTGACCACGCCTTCCCAGAGCATCACGATCACGAAAGATCTGGCCCTCAGCGGTGGAAGCAATGGTACCGCCAGGATGACCGACTTCTCCAACTACTATAGCCACACCGTTCCCGAGCCCCGTTCGGTATCCATCCTTCTGGGCCTCGGTTTCTTCGGTATCATGGCCTTTGTGAAGCGCCGCCAAGCGGTTCGTAGCTAAGGATCATTTAACACTTATCGTGCGAATGGTATGCGGACCCGGAGTCGGGTCCGCATTTGTGTTTTTGGACGGTCCTCGCCACAAAGCCTAGTTCGGCTCGAATCCCTCAAGGTTTGTTTTGAAAGCCGTATCCCTTCCCACCATTGCCGCAGTCCTCATAGCTTTGCTCACGTTGGTGGTGTTTCTACCGGCGCTGAATAACGGCTTTGTCAATTGGGACGACTACAAGAATCTGGTCGACAATCCCAACTTTCGAGGATTCGGGTGGGAGCAACTCCAGTGGATGTGGACAAATCGCTGGATGTCCCACTACGTCCCTTTGACATGGATGAGCTTCGGTCTTGATTACGTAATCTGGAAAGAAGCGCCGCTCGGGTATCACCTCACCAACGTACTGCTGCATGCAGCCAATGCCGCCATTTTTTTCCTGCTTGCGCTCGGGATTCTCAAACTGGGCTTTCCTCGGCTCCGAGCCGCGGTGGAAGTGGCCGCTGCTGGCCGGGGCCGCCTTCGCAGCCCTCTTCTTCAGTCTTGCATCCCCTTCGGGTAGAGTCGGTCGCCTGGGTGACCGAACGCCGAGATGTCTTGTCCGGGCTATTCTACCTGCTCGCCCTTCTCGTATATATCCGGGCGTTTCAACAAGAGCAGCGACCGATCGATGCCAGCCAAGCCCTACTTCATCTGCCTGGGCTTTTTCACGATGTCCCTGCTGTCGAAAGAAATTGCAATCACGCTGCCCGCCATCCTGCTCTTGCTGGACGTCTATCCGTTGCGGCGGCTTGGAGGAGGGCCGGGCAGGTGGATAGGACGCGCAGTTTGGAGCGTGTGGTTGGAGAAGATACCGTTTTTGTTGATTGGGATCGCGGATGGCGCCATGGTCCTGTATTTCGCGGTTCAGAATCGCCTGGTGGAGGGGGTGGGAGCGCTCGGGTGGGCTACTCGAATCAAGATCACGGTATACGGGATGGCTTTCTATCTGCGTAAAACCGTGGCGCCAACGGATTTGTCACCGCTCTATCCGGTGACTCGATACAAAACGTTGCTATGGGGAGCGCCTTTTCAGATGAGCGCCGCCATTGTTCTGTTGGTAACTTCGCTATGTTTGCTGCTGCGCCGGCGCTTCCCTGGTTTGCTTGCGGTATGGGCGGCGTGTGCAGTTACTTTGCTTCCAGTGAGCGGGCTGGTTCAAAACGGATTTCAGATCACCGCGGATCGCTATTCCTATTTGGCGTGTCTTGGCTATGCAATCCTGGCGGGCGCCGCTGTCAGCCTGGGTTTGCGTGTTGGGAATCCATCCCGCTTGAGAACGGCCGCCATCGCGAGCGCCGCCCTGCTGGTGCTTTCCAGCCTAAGCTTTCTCACCTGGAAGCAGATCGCCGTCTGGCGGGACTCGGACACCTTGTGGAGACGTGCCATTGCCGTGGAACCTTCCTTCATCGCCCACTTGAATCTGGGAAGCTCGTTCTCCGGCGAGGGGGACAGCTTAGGCGCGGCCCAGCAGTTTCGGGAAGCCATCGCGATGTGGCCTGAGAACGGCGCGGCCCATAGCAATTTGGGGAAAGCGCTACTGCAACTGCGCCAGTGGGACGAAGCGGCACAGGAGTTCACTCTGGCTGCAAAGTTGGATCCCACGCCGGCGGCTTTCAATAGTTTGGCCCACGCCTTGGCGCTCCAAGGAAAGATCGACGAAGCGATTGGAGCGCTTCGCGAGGCCCTGCGCTTAGACCCGGGCGACGCAAGCGCCGGCACAAATCTTCAGACGCTCTTGGCAGAAGATCAAGAACAGGCGGAAGCGCGGGACTAGCCAAGCTTCTTCAGTAATTCGTTGATGCGTCTGCTCATCCTGCCTGGAGGGATGGTCGCCCAACGCGGTGTGAAGCTCGCTCCGCGCTGCATCTTTATTTCCCTTTGCGTAAAGAGCCAGCCCGAGATGATAGTGAAACGCCGCGAAATGCGGATTCTTGCGCACCAAAATGTTGAACGTTTGAATCGCGCTGTCATTGAGGCCCTTCTTCAGATAGACATACCCCACGGTGTCGGAGTAGGCCGGCTGGTCCGGCGATTTCGCCAAAGCGCTCTTGGCCAGGCGCAATGCCTCATCCAAGTCGCCGCCCGAGTCGGCCAGAAGATAGGCCGTATTATTCAACACCACCGGGTCATCCGGATGGGCTTTCACGATGTTCAGATACTGAGTTCTCGCTTCGGCCATCCGGCCTGCCTGCACCAGGCCGCCGGCCAGCGCCAGTGCGGAGGAGACGTTGTTCGGAGCGGTCTCGTAAGCCTTGCGGTACATATCCACAGCAGCATTCCGGTCGCCCTTCAGCGCGTATATGTCCGCAATGAGCCGCATCGTCTCGACCGATTTGGGATCTACCTCCAGAACCTTTTGGAATTCCGAGATGGAACGATCAAACTGGCGCGCCAGAGCAGCGGTAATTCCCAATTGACGGTGGATCACTACGGTATCGCTCGAGCGTTTCAAGCCGTCATTGAGGGCCTCGAATGCTTTGTCAAACTGCCGGCTGGCGGTGTATATTCCGGCTAAACCTACAAAGACCTGCGCGTCTCCAGTGGCGCGAAGCCGGTTGAGTGTATCCAGGGCCTGCGGAAGCTTTTTCTCATAGAGGGCGATCAGAGCCATTTGAAATTGCACCTGGTTATCTTGAGCTGAACCTTTTTCCAACCTGCTCAATTCGATGCGTGCGGTCTTCAAGTCGCCGGTTCGGATCAAGCTCTCGGTTCGAAGCAGTTGGGCTGGCCGATAATTGGGCCGGATCGCCAGGATTTCATTTGCCTGCTCCAGAGCGTCTTGCGCATGGCCGCGCATAATGTCGATCAAACCCATCTCATATTTGGCTTCGACTAAGTCGGGTTGAATCCGGACAGCCTGTTGATATTCCTTACGCGCAGATTCCAGATCGCCCTTTTTCCGGTACGCGCGGCCCAAGTGAAGATGAATGGTGGCGTCCGACGGGTTTCGCTTCGACAAGTCCTCGAAGGCACGCAATGCGACGTCTATGTTCTGACTTTTTCCGGTGTCGAGCAAGAGATCGGCCTGCAGACCGAGCGCTGTGTCGTCCTGCGGGTTCTCCTTCAGGATCTGCGTTGCCAGCTTGAGGCCTTCTTCATTCTTCCCCTGGCTGAGAATAGCTACCAGAACCTTATCCTGATACACGCTCTTTTGCTTTACATCGGAAGTTGCGCGCGCGCCCTCCTGATAGTAGCTAACGGCTTCCGCGTAATCTCGAAAGCTCATGTAGAAGTCCCCAACCCAAAGGCGACCGTCCGGAAAATCCTTGGGATTGTCCAGCAGCCTTTGCAACGCCGCTTTCATTTCAGCCGGTTTCTGGCTCCTGCGGTAATAACGAGCCAATTGGACAATCCAGTCCGCCTTTTTCGGGTTGTTGGCAACTTTCGCTTTGAGTATGTTCTCCGCCTCTGCCTGCCTGTTGGTACTGGCATACACGCCATACATCAAATCGTAAATTGGGCCATAAGAACTCTTCTGCCGATTAATAAGGTCCAGGGCGAGCTTCTCGGCCGCTTGCGTCTCACCGGTTTGCAACAGGGACTTTACCAGTGCCGCCTGGACGCCCTGATCGGAGGAGTTGATGTGGATCGCTTTGCGGAAAAAGTCGACGGCCTCTTGCGGTTTTCGATCTGCTTGCGCCAGATAGCCTTTCAGCATCAGGCCTTCATACGAGTTGGGATCCTTTGCGAGCAGTTGATCGGAGAGTTCCGCAATCTGCTTATAGAGAAACGTGGGGTGGTTGGGATCCGCGAGATAATAACTAAGGCAGATATCGGCGAACTTCTCCGTCACGTCTACGCGGTTCGGCAGCAATTGAGTGGCGCGATAGAGCGAATCATACGCTTCTCTGGCTCTGTCCAGCTTCATGGCGGATAAACCGAGGCGATAGTGGGCTTCGCCGAATTTGGGATCCTTCTGGATGGCCTTGAGGTAGTTCAGGGACGCATCGGCATACTTGCCCTGGTCATAGAATTTGTTTCCTCGCGAGAGATAAGTTTGCTTGGTCGCGATACATCCGGTGCCGACGCCAAAAGCGACAATAGCGACACAAACGCACGTAGTTTGTTTCATCTGAACCTTCCGATTTGCCTGTAAATCCATTATACGGCGATACGACCTCCCCAATGGCCAAATAGCGATCCAAGGACCGCGGCCGAGCTTGGGGTCAAGCCTCCAAAACCAGATTGAAGGAATTACGGGCACCTGCCAAGACTACCGAAGTACCAAGAGTACTAAGGAGTCTTTTTCTTACGCGAGGCAACGGATTGGGCTTCGAAGAGTGCTTCTGCCTCATCGGCGGCCTTCGGACCCGCCGCCTGGGCTTCTGTGATCACTTCGCGGGCGCGATCCACCTGATCGTGCGCCACGCGCACTTCGAACGACATGGTAGGCAGTACGGAGTTTCCCACCACCACAGCAGCGATTCCGCTCGCCTCCAAGACGTTCTTGATCTCCATGCTCTCCACTTCCGCCAGCGTGCCGTCGCCATGGTAGATGGTTTCGAGATCCAGGCCGGAAGAATCGTCCACTTCCTCCACTTCATCCGGCAGTGGATTTTCGGCGATCAATTCCTCGGCTTTCTTACTTTGGTTTGCAGGCACCTGAACTTCGAATACTCCTTCTGGCACGCCGGTAGCCGAATCGTCCAAGATGGTTGGCGTGAGGCCCTCCGCACTGAGCAAGCCGGCTACTACGTCGCAATCTTCTTTCGCCAGAGCGTCCATGGAGCGGTACACTGTGACGAGATCGGTGGGGGCACTCATACTTCACCCAGCGATAATCAAGCATGGATAACAGCGAGCGCGGGGTAGAATAGAAAAAGGAGGAAGTATGGCGGACGAAGACACTGGCGGAAAAGTAGTGTGGTTTATGGCTGGGATAGCGATCGGAGCAACAGTCGCTCTGCTTTACGCACCGGCATCCGGGGAACAGACCCGGCGCAAACTTGTGAAGAAGACCCAGCAGAGCCGCGAGGCGATGGCCGATTCGGGACGCGAAATGCTGGAGCGCGGCAAGGACATGTACGAGCGGGGCCGCAAACTGGCGGATGACGCGGCGGAGATGTTCGAGCGGGGCCGCAAGATTGTCGAGAGCACGGCTTCCAACCTGAAGGGATAACGATGAGCAGCACTGATGACTAAACCGGCGCATCACGTCCCGGCATTCGCGAATGAGCATGTTACGGATTTCTCTCACCCGGCCAATCGGGAGGCGATTGAGAAAGCCATGTCGGAAGTCCACGCGCAATTGGGCCGGGATTACGATCTGCTGGTGGCTGGGCGCCACGAAAAGACCGCCGAGAAATTGAAGTCGCTGAATCCGTCCAAGCCCTCCGAGGTGGTCGGCACCCACTCCAAGGCAACCGCGGCGCTGGCCAAGGAAGCCGTGGAAGCGGCCTATGCGTATTTTCCGGAATGGAGCATGACGCCTGCCGTGACTCGCGTGGAGATGCTACTTCGGGCCAGCGCGCTGATCCGCAAGCGCAAGATGGAATTCGACGCGTGGCTGGTTTATGAAGCAGGGAAGACTTGGCCGGAAGCGGATGCCGATGTTTCCGAGGCCATCGATTTCCTGGAGTATTACGCGCGCCAGATGCTGCGCCTCAGCCATCCGGATCCGCTGGTGCAGATGCCGGGCGAGAGAGACGAGATGCACTATCTGCCGCTGGGCGTGGGCGTGATTGTTCCGCCGTGGAATTTTCCGCTGGCGATCATGGCGGGAATGACGGCTGCAGCGTTGGTATCCGGCAATACGGTGGTGATCAAGCCGTCGAGCGATACGCCAGTCATCGCGGCGAAGTTCGCCGAAGTGCTGCTGGAAGCGGGTTTTCCGCCGAAATCTTTTTCCATGTTGGTTGGAAGCGGCGCGGTAGTCGGCGACATTCTGGTGGAACATCCCAAGACACGGTTCATCGCGTTTACGGGTTCGCGCGACGTCGGTCTTCGTATCAATGAGCTGGCCGCGAAGCCGCAAAAAGGCCAAGTCTGGATCAAGCGCGTGGTGGCGGAAATGGGCGGCAAGGACGCCATCGTGGTGGATCGCGAAGCCGATCTGGAGAGCGCCGTGAAGGGCGTGCTGTGGTCCGCGTTCGGGTATCAAGGGCAGAAATGCTCTGCGTGTTCGCGCGCCATCGTGGATCAGGCGATCTACGATCAATTTCTGGAGAAGCTGAAGGCTGAAGTTGCGACGCTTGACCGTGGGACCTTCGGATCAGCCCTCCAACTACATGGGTCCCGTGATCAACGAAAGCGCCAAGCGATCGATTCTTGAATACATCGAGGTCGGCAAGAAAGAAGGACGGCTGATTGCGGGAGGCGCGGCTGCTCCTGGTGACGGCTATTTTGTCCAGCCTACGGTGATCGCGGATATCGATTCCAAAGCGCGGATTTTCCAGGAAGAGATTTTTGGTCCGGTGCTGGCGGTGACCAAGGCGCGCGATTTCGATCATGCGCTGGAGTTGGCGAACGATTCTGAGTACGGGCTGACAGGCGCGGTGTTCAGCAAGAATCCGGAGAAGATCCAGAAGGCTCGCGATCACTTTTTCGTGGGGAACTTGTACATCAACCGCAAATGCACGGGCGCCATGGTGGGCGCGCATCCGTTTGGCGGATTCAACATGTCCGGGACGGATTCAAAAGCGGGCGGTCCGGATTATTTGCTGCAGTTCCTGCAAGCAAAGTCGATTGCCGAGAAGATTTCGTGATAAGATCGGCGTGGTGAGACTTTGGAACCCCGATGAGAAGGGGACCAAGACGTTATAACTCCAGGGTCGAATCTGAACGACGCGGCGATGGGGCGCTTCTTAGGGAGCGCCCCATTTCCTTTTTGTACGGGATGCTTTCCGAACCGCGACCGCAAGGGAGCGAGCGCACATCGCTGGAACCGTAGGATCGTGGTAGCGCTCCCTCGCGGTCGCGGTTCGGTAAGAAGCACCCCTTGCCGGAGTCTGCTATGGTTTTACTTTTAGCAGGATTGCCTGCGGTGCGGCGTACACGCTTTGTAAATCTGAGCGCGTCTCCACGTCCCCGCCGACATAAATTAGCTGTTCAATCGGCTCCACGTTCGGAAGCGCTTCGATGGTGAAGCTGCGATGCGTCTCGGTTTCGTTGATCAGCACGCCGTTCAGACCGATGTCCACCAGCTTGACGCGCGGGGGCAGGTTCATAACGTTCACTGGAACCCGTCCTCCGAAACCATTCTGACGCTGGATCTCTACTGAGATCTCAGCCGTCTTGCCGGCTTCGATCACCACTTCACGGGTTTGGGCGGTCATCAGCACATCCGGCTTGGGCATCAGCGCAATCAGCTTCAGCGTGTCTTCCGGATCCGCGACGTGCGTGAGATTCTGTGCATGGCCCACGGCCTTTAACGGAACCGCGCCCGCGAGCGTAGCGTCCGGGGCCGCGCTCAGCAGCAGAGTGGTGCGGACCTGGCCCGGCGCGATCACGCCGCTCGATGCCTTCAATCCGGCTGGGAGATTTTCCAGGCTGACGTGGATGGGACCGTCGAAATCATCCATGCGAAACGCGACCACTTCAATCGGGATGGATCCACCCTGCGGAACATTCGGATTCGCAGGGTTGACGCTCAATCGGAAATCGGGACGCGGCTCGCGCAGCATGATGCGATAGGCGTAATTTTCGCCGCTGGCGCCTTCGGTATCTTTGATGTGGATCAGATAATCGCCATCGGCGGGCGCGGTGAAATGCACCAGCGAATCCTTGCCGTAGCCCGGTCCGCCGTCATCGTTCTGATAATAGAGCCGCACCAGAGGTAGTCCGTTGGGCGTGAACTTTGTTCCGGGCGGATGCATCTCAACTTTGTAGAGAGGCTGATCGATGGCGTGCGCTTCGGTGGTGGTGTCGAAATACGCTGTGCGCTGGCCGTTGAAATTGTCGAACCCGATGTCGGCGTCCGGGCTATCCGGAATGTTCCGGATGCGAATAATTTCGCTGCCCACCATCACGTAATCGCCAACGTTGAAGCCGGTGCGCGAATTGAAGCGGATGCTGGAGCTGGTGGAACTTTGTTCAGACAGCGTGGTGGAAGTTTCGACAACTGGCCGCACGGTCGCGCGTTCGATGGGATGGTGGTTCGCGTCTAAGACTTCGACGAACGAGTCCAGATCGGAGCCCAGCCGCCGTGCCGCGACTTCGATCATGAGTTTCTGATCCTTGCGCGCATGAAAGCGATACGTGTTTCCTTCTGGCGACGAAACGCGGCCGTTGATGGTGGACGGCACCGGAACGGATTGACTCGGGGCAGGCTCGATCTCCGGTTCGTGACCGAGCGCGAGGCGCACTTCTTCGAAGGAATGTTCCGGGCGAAGCAGAAGAGAGTCCTCGGACAACGGCTGCGGCTCGCCCTTCACGCTGATTTTCGCTGGAACGTTGTAGCCCTTCAGCGCGATCTCACGCGTCTTGCCCAACTCCACTCCCAACGGATAGGCGGACAAAACCAGCGGATAGCTTCCGACGATAAAGCGATAGAAGTTGCGGCCGCTGCCGCTCTCGCGATAATCGGCGATCCGGATGTAGTAGGTGCCGGCTTTTTCGAAGCGATGCGCAAACCGGAAGGCATTCATTCCGCCCTTCTCGCCGAATTTTCGTATCACGGATTGATCTTCGGCCAGGATGGTTACGATCGGTTCGAGCGAAGACCCCACCAGCGCTGCGCCATCCTGAAATACAAGCTGCTGCCCGGCGTCGACATGGATCTTGAAGTAATCCAGGTCGCCAGGTTTTGAAATGCTGCCGGTGAGAATCGCGGGGAGAAAAGTTTCCACCGCGGTTTCCGGTGTGTCGTTCGGCTCTTTGTCGACGCTCTCGCCGTAGTAAGGCTCAATCAGGAAGCGGCCTTCGGGGCTGGTACCGAGCGGGGTCAGCAGGCGAAAGCCAACGGATCCAATTTCGGCGTCGGGCGAAACTTCCACTTCGACGGTCACCTGATTGCGCGGCGGCAGCGGTCCGAGATCGATGGTGGAAGGCGTGCCGTTGGAACCGAGGCGATTCTCGGGCAGATCCGGCAGTTCTTTCACGCGCAGGATCTTGCCGCTGATACCGGGCTCGCTGAAATAGATTGCGCTCGCTTTCGCCAGGTTCAATCCTTCCACCGTCAATTCCACGGTGGTGCCGCGCGAGACGCCGATGGGAGAAACGCTATTCAACGTCGGCGGCGTGGTGCGATTGCCAGTGGGATGATCGCCGCTGCTTGCAGCAAAGATCGTGACAGCGAGAAGCGAAACAGGTATCAACTTTTTCATGGCGTGATGGTGAGGCTGCCGTCGAAGCGGCCGACTGCGAACGTCTTTCCATTGGGGGCGAACTGGAGTCCATAGACCCAGTCAGATTCTGGATACGAGTGGAGCTCGCTCAAATCTTTGGAGCTGAAGACTTTGACGGTGCGGTCGGCTGAAGAGGAAACCAGCTCCGTGCCGTCGGGCGACCAGGCCAGCCGCAGAATGGCGTCTTCATGCGCGATCTGCGAGTGAAGCAGCTTGCCTTCTTTTTCTCCGAGGGACCAGATGCGGATACTCTTGTCGAGTCCGCCGGCTGCGACTAGCTTGCCCGTGGGATCGATCGCGATCGTGTTGATGCCGTCTTGGGGTTCCGACAGCGTGTACAGGCGATCGCCGGATGCCACATCCCAGATTTTGATGGTGCGGTCAGCGGAGCCGGAGACCAGGCGTTTTCCGTCCGGTGTGAACTCGACGGCGTAGACCGCATCGATGTGGTCCTTATAAGTGCGGATTTCTTTTTCGGTTTCGATATCGAATAGCTTGACGAACTTGTCGTAGCTCGCGGTGGCGATGCGTTTGCCATCCGGCGAGAACGCGACGCCGTAGATGCAATCCGAGTGGCCGTGGATCGAGTGCAGCAGCTTGCGCTGCTCCACATCCCAGATCAGGACTTCGCCGGAGCGCCCGGGGAGTCCACCGGCTGCGGCCAGGAGTTTGCCGTCGTGCGAGAAGGCGATGGCGCGGACTGTGCCGGCGGGGCCTTTGAGCGAGGCTAATTGCTGTTTGGTTGCGGGATCGACGAGGCGTACTTCTTGATAGCCGGCTAGCGCTAGCATTTTGCCGTCGGGACTGTAGGCGAGATCGAAGATCTGTGGCTTGACTGCGACTTTTGGTTCGATTCTCGGTAACGATGCTTCGGCGGGCTTTTCTACTGAGCCGCCGCCTACTGCGCCCGCGTCGATCCAGGCCCGGATGGCTTCGATTTGTTCGGGGCTGAGTTTGCTGCCGTCCATCGGCATGGCGGGCATTTCTTTGGCCGTGATGAGGAGATAGAGACGGCTCTCTGCGCTTTTACCGGGGACTACGATTTTGCCGTGCGTTCCGCCTTCTTGGAAACCGTCCCAGGTTTGGAGGTTCAGGCTGCCCATTTTTACTGCGGCGGCGTGGCAGCCGTAGCAGCGGGCGGCGAAGATGGCGCTAACGTCCTTGTAGGTGGGGGTGGCGGCGTGGAGAGGGAGCGTCGTGCAAAACAGAACAGTTAGCCACGCTCCCTTGCGGTCGCGGTTCGGTTGGGGGCGTTGCGGTAAATCGCGGTGGTGTAAACGAACGCCCCTAACCGAGCCGCGACCGCAAGGGAGCGTGTCCATATTAGTGGTTGAACAGGAATTCTTTGCTGGTCAGCAGCGACCACAGCATGTCTTGCAACGCCTGTTCGCGGCCGTTCGCGCGCGATTTTGCGAGAGCAGCTAGTAGTGAACTTTTTTCGGTTTCGGACGGATAGCGGCTGAACGCAGTCAGATACACATGCTCCAGGATTCTCGAATCCGAGAGGCCGAGTTTCAGGAATAGCGCCACATAGCCGTCGTCAGCGCTGAGCTTCTTGTTCAACGTGTCGCCGTTGATTACGTGCAGCGCTTGCGCAATCGTCGGATCCACGGAGCGTTCGGCGGCGTCGCACACGCTGCGCGCCGGACGTCCGAAGACGGTCAGGAATTGCGATTTCACCTGAGTGTCCGGGAAGCTGCAGGGCGCGCGTTCCCGCTGGATATCCCGCGTACGGCGTCGGAACGCCGGTGACCTGGGAATAAGCATCCAGAATCACTTCGGCGGGCAGGCGCTTGATGATGTACTTCGAATAAAAGACGTTGTCGTTTTGATTGCTGGCGTTCGCTTCCGCGGATAACTGATAGGCGCCGGAGTTCATGATGGTGCGGATCAGGTAATCCACGTCGTAGTGATGATCCACGAAATCCTTGGTCACCGCGGCGATCAGATCTTCATTCGACGCCGGATTCGTCGCGCGCGTGTCATCCACTGGATTGATGATGCCGCGGCCCATGAAGTTGGCCCACACGCGATTGACCAGGGATCGCGCAAAGTATGGGTTCTTGTCACTGGTAAGCCACTGATCGAACGCGATGCGCCGATCGATGGGGGAATCGAGCGGAATGGCTTTGCCATCCAGCGGCGTAGGATCCAGCGGCTTCAACAGGCGCGGATGCATGATGTCGCCGGATGTTTTGGCGAACACCACGTTGTCGCCCGCCTCGCTGCCGTTCTTGATTCCCACGCGCGTGAACAGATTCACCATCTGGTAATACTGCTTCTGCGTCCACTTTTCGAGCGGATGATTGTGGCAGCGCGCGCAGGTGATGCGCTGGCCGAGAAACGCTTCGGTGCTGGTTTCGGCGAGATCGATGGGATCTTTATGCAGCACGAAATAGTTCAACGCGCCGTTCTCGCGGCTGCTGCCGGAGCTGGTGAAAATCTCGTTCGCGAATTGATCCCAGGGCTTGTCCTGCTTCACGCTTTGGCGGATCCAGTCGTAAAAGCTCCACATCGCGGTGGAATTGAGGCGCTTCGACGAGACCAGAAGCAGGTCCGACCATTTGTATGCCCAGTAGTCGACGAACTCGTCGCGGCCGATCAGCTTATCGATCAACGCGGCGCGCTTGGTTGGCGATTTGTCCGCCAGGAACGTTTCTACTTCTTCGGCGCTGGGCAGGATTCCCGCGGCATCCAGGTACGCGCGGCGAATAAAGCTGGAGTCGTCACACTGGCCCGATGGCGCAATGTTCAGCTTCTTCAGCTTCTCCAACACCAGATCGTCGATGTAGTTGTGCCGCGGAAATTTGGCAAATGCATCGGACGCGAGCTGATTGGGAAATGGAACCGTGAGCCGCGAATACAGTACGCGGCTGGAATACCACAACGTCACCGCCGCTTCGCCCGGGCCATTCATCTTGACGTGGCCGTTGTCGTCCACGCTGGCCACGCCTTCGTTGTTGGATGAATATTTCACCCAGTGCGTGACGTCTTCGGTGTGGCCATCGGAATATTTCGCGCGAACCACAAGCTGCTGCTCGGCTCCGGTTTCGAGCGTGGCAGTCGCTGGGAAAACATCGAGGCCGGTGATATCCGGATCTTTCGGATTGGGCGGAGGCGCGCCTTCGGCGATCCACTCCGAGAGGATGCGGTACTCAATGGAATCCGTCGAGAAGCGTTTTCCGCCGCCGTGCGGAACAGTGAAAGTCGGCTTCAAGAGAATCAGACTGGATGCGGGATCAGCCAGCGACACGCGCCGTCCGACGGATTGCCTGGTGAGCGTGTCGTAATCCACATCCGGATCGTAGCCGCGCAGGGTGAGCTTGAATCCGTTCTTGCCGGCCAGTGCGCCGTGGCACGCGCCCTGGTTACAGCCGACTTTGGTCATCACCGGGATGACGTTGTTGCGGAAGCTCCAGGTGAACGCGGATTTCGCGTTCGAGACGTGTACTTTGGCGGAGGCTTTATTGTCGGCGCTGATGATTGCATCGCCATCCGCGACCGGTTTGACGAGGCCGCCTGCATCTACGGTCGCCACCTGCGGATTGGAACTGGACCATTTTACTTTTGCGGTCCAGTCTTCCTGGTGATTCGCGATGGCTGCTTCGGCGATTAATTGCTGGCGTGATTCCGGCGTTGAGAGATTGATCGACGGCGGGAGGACTGTCAAGGTTTGTGCCAGCGCGGGCAAACATATTAGCCACGGATTCACACGGATGAACACGGATAGCTTCATGCCAGGAGCTCCGAGATTGGTTCTGTGCCGCGATCTACGAGTGGGATTGGGCGGCCGCCTGCGCCGGGGAGTTCGGTGCCCAGGTCGATTCCGAGGCCGCTGAATACCGTGGCTGCAACTTGTCCGGGCGTGGTTGGACGGTCGCGGGGGGCGCCACCGATTTCGTCCGATGCGCCGATCACCTGGCCGCCTTTGATTCCGCCGCCGGCCATCAGGATGGTCCAGCATTGCGGCCAATGATCGCGTCCGCCGGCCGGATTCACTTTCGGCGTGCGGCCGAATTCGCCCGTCGCCAGAACCATTGTCTTGTCCAGCAAACCGCGCTCGCTTAATTCCACCAACAGCGAGCTATACGCCATGTCGAACATCGGGCCCACCAGATCGCGATAGCAACTGATGGGGCTGAACGGCTTCGATCCGTGGATGTCCCAGGTGATTTCGTCGAACACGGTTTCGAACATGTTGATGGTGACGAAGCGCACGCCGGCTTCGACTAAACGCCGCGCCAGCAGACAGCTTTGCCCGAAGCGGTTCATCCCGTACTTTTCGCGTACTTCCTGCGGCTCTTTGTGCAGCTCGAACGCTTCGCGCGCCTTGGCGGACGACATCAGCGTGTAGGCTTGGTGGAACGTGGAATCCAGCAGCCGCGCGTCCTGCGAGGTTTCGAACATGCTCACCGACTTGTCGATCATCTCTCGCCAGTCGCGCCGGCGATCCACGCGGAGGGCGGTGAGGTAATCCGGCGGCAGCATGTCCGGCACGCGGAAGTTCGGATCGGCGGGATCCGCGTTCAGGACAAACGGATCGAAACCTTTGCCCAGGAATCCGGCGTTCTGGCCGTGCGGCATGTTGCCGCCGGTATTTCCGATGGGGCGGGGCATCAGCACATGCGGCGGCACGTCCCCCTTCGATCCTTTGAGCTTGCCCAGCACGCAGCCGAAGTTCGGATATTCGATTCCGCCTTGGAACAAGCGGCCGGTCTGCATCATCTGATGGCCCGTGTCATGCACCGCGGCGGCGGTGTGGTAACAGCTTCGGATCAGCGCATACTTGTCGGCATGCTTCGCCATGCGTGGGAAATTTTCCGAAATCTGGATGCCCGATACGTTGGTGTTGATGGCTTTGTAGGGACCGCGAATTTCAACGGGCGCGTTGGGCTTGGGGTCCCAGGTGTCGAGCTGCGATGGGCCGCCCACCAGCATCAGGTGGATGCAGTTGACGTCCTTCTTATCGTTATCCACGGCGCCTTGCGCCTGAAGGCCGAATGCCTGCGGAAGTCCCAGCCCGAGAAAACTCAGGCAGCCGGCATGGAGGAAGTCCCTCCGGCGCAAACCATCGCAGAATTCGACGGGGCGATCAGCGTCTAAACGGAACATGGACAAGCCCCTCCTAGTTTTCGAAGTTGTCGTTCTTTAGTTTACAGGAGGTAGGTGGTGGGAGGTGGGTGGTGGGTTTAGTCCCTAGCCCCTAGTCCCCAGCCCCAGCGGATTCGGATAGGCATCCGAATCGGCCTCTTCACCGTGCATGCATTTGAAATCTTTTTCAATCAGGATCGTCAGCGGCTTGCCGTTTGCCAGGGACTGTTCGCCGGAGATTCCGACGCGGTCGGTAGTGACCCATTCTTTCGACTCGGTGCAGGAGACCTGCACTCGCAGCTCACCGTTCTGGTAGACGGCGCGCGGTGACGCGATTTTTGAGCACGATTCCAGGATGTAGGAGAGACAGGCAGCCGGTCCGAAGGCGATGCTTTCCTCGACATAGCCGGTTTTACTGAACTGCGCGACCTCGGCCTGGTTGAGCCGCAGCCGCAGCGAGTTTCCATGCAGGCGAAGTTTCATTGGATTCTCGAAGCTCCTGAATAAATATTAAACCGATGGTCGCGGACAAATCCGAGCAGGGTCATGTTGAAGCGCTGGGCAGTTTCCACCGCCAGGCTGGATGGGGCCCCCACGGCGGCCAGGATCGGGATTCCGCCCATGAGCGCTTTTTGCACCAATTCGAAGCTGGCGCGTCCGCTGACCAGCAGCAGCTTGCCGGAAAGCGGGGTATGGCCGCGCAACATCTGTGAGCCGATCAACTTGTCGACGGCGTTGTGCCGGCCCACATCTTCGCGCAGCAGCGTCAGGTTGCCCTTCGAGTCAAAGAGCGCTGCAGCGTGCAATCCGCCGGTGCGTTCGAACACAGCTTGCTCGCGGCGAAGAATTTCGGGCAGGCGATGGATTACCGTGGAATCGAAGATCGGGGAATCCCGAGGCAGAACCGGGCAGCCCTGCGTCTCGAGTCGCTTCAATGGAGGCTTTGCCGCAGACGCCGCAGCTCGACGTGGTGTAGAAATGGCGCTGCAGGCGTTCGAAGTCCACCTCGACATCCGGATTCAGCTCGACAGTGACGGAGTTGCCGGCCTGCCGCGGGTTCGAGTGGGTTTCGGAGCGCCGGATTTTGTGAATTTGATGGAAGCCTGCGAGAATGCCTTCGGTGAACAGGAATCCAGCGGCCAGTTCGAAATCATGCCCGGGAGTCCGCATGGTGAGCGAAATGGTTTTGGTGGCTTCGCATGAATTGGCTACGCCAATGCGGATTTCGAGCGGTTCTTCGATGGCGAGCAGATCTTGGACCTGGCTAGAAGACTGATCTTCCACGCGCCGGATCGGTACCGTCAGAATGCTGCGCTCCACGGTTCCAGGTTACTCGGTTATTCAGTTCTTCGGTTCTTCGGTTCTGTAGTTCGTGGTGTCGTGCGTTATCCAGGCGCGCAGGCGTAAGAACCGAAGAACTGAATAACCGATGAACTGAAGAACTTCCGAATCTCGTTAGACGAGATTCGGAATCTTTATGATTTTCTTCTGGATCGCGTACTGAACCAACTGCGCTTTGTTGTGGATGTCCAGCTTGCGCATCAGGTTGAACTTGTGCGCTTCTACGGTTTTGACGCTGAGGTTCAGATCGCAGGCGATTTCTTTTACCGAATTGCCCTCGGCGAGCATTTTGAGAACTTCGCGTTCGCGCGTGGTCAAAGTGGCGAACCTCGGCAGACGATTCGCGGATTTGATTCTGGAGCGGAAATCGTCCACTAGCTGAGAGAGCATGCGCGGGCTCAGGTAGCTTCCACCGCGGCAGATGTCGCGTACGGCGGCGACCAATTGGGCGGAAGGGCTGTCCTTCAGGACGTAGCCGCTGGCGCCAACTTCCATACCCTCAACCAGGTAATCCTCGTCGTCATACATGGTGAGAAACAGCACTTTGGTTTCGGGACGGTTTTTCTTGATTTGGCGGGTTGCTTCGAAGCTGCTTAGACCTGGCATACCAATGTCCATCAGCACAACATCCGGACGTACTTCGGCGGCCTTTTCCACGGCATCGCCGCCATTTGACGCTTCCCCAACTACTTCCATATCCGACTCCGCGGATATTAGCGTTCTGATACCCTGGCGGAAGAGCGTATGGTCGTCCGCCAACATGATGCGAGTCTTTGCCATAACGTTTGCCCGATTCTTGTTCTCAAATCCCTTTCCTAAGCTTCGGCCTCCCGCCTAGCTGCCGAGAGGGCGCCGCGAGCTAGCAGAAGTTTTGTCCTCCGCGCGGTCCTCCCGATCGGTTTAGCGGCGATCGGTTCGTTCAAGTCAAATGCCGGCGGCTCTTTGGCAACCGGGAGGGTGATCGAAATCTTGGTCCCCCGGCTTCTTCTCTTTCCATCGAGAGATACCTTGCCATTCCGAGGACTGCTTCTGATCCCTCTCACGGATCCATTCCCGGTGTAGCTGTGTACCTCAAACCTGCCGCCTAGCAGGGCAACGCGCTCTCTCATGCCGGAAAGTCCGAACGAATCCTTCCGGGCCAGCGCTTCCTCCACATTAAATCCGACTCCGTTGTCCTCAACGGCCAGTCTCACTCTTCCATCGGCGGAACTCACGGAAATGTTTACGCTAGTGGCGCCCGAATGCTTGGCGATGTTGTTGCAGCACTCCTGAACCAGCCTATAGACCATGATTTCTGTATGTTGCGGTAGGCGGCGCAGGCTGCCGAGCAGCAGCCGGACCCGGCTGGGATGCAGGCGCCGGAACCGGTTCACCAATTGGCGGAGGGCCGCTCCGAGCCCCAACTGTTCCAGCACCGCCGGGCTCAAGGCCGCAATCAGCCGGCGCATTTCTAGAATGGTCCGCTCGGTGAGATCGCGCGCTTCTCTCAGCTTGCTGATCCACTCGGAATGCTCCGCGGGCAAGGACTGTTCCAAGAGTTCCATCTGGAGCCGGATGCACAGCAAGGATTGTCCAGCTTCATCGTGCAGCTCACGGCTGATGCGCCGGCGCTCCATCTCTTCCACGTGAAGCATATGTTCGGCCAGCTGCCGGATCTGCTCCTCGCTGGCCGCCAGGTCTTCCATCAAACGAGCCTTCTCGGCGGCCATCAAACAGCGCTCAGCGGCCGCGGCCAGCAGTTCCTGTTCGCGGGGAAGCCATTCATAGGGCTTCGAAAACGCAAACTGCATCACACCCGCGGTGCGTCCCTTCGCAGCCAGCGGAATGGACCAGCACATCTGGAACTTGTCTTTCCAGCCAGGCTCCAACAACACCTGGCCAGATCCGTTTCGAGGATCGATCTGCCGGGACTTCGATAGCAGCGCCACCATATTGGGGCCGTTGCGAACCTCCACCAGCGTCGGCCGCTCCTGACCTGGCGTCTCCGCTTTGGCGCGCAGCACCCAAGCGCTCCGCTTATCGTTCAAAAGATAGAGATGGCCGGCGTCGGCGTGGCATACATGCACCAGCGTTTCGAGAAACCGTTTCAGCAGGTCATCCAGTTTGTGCGATTCCAACTCCACGCGGAATAGTTCGTAAAACGCCTGCGTTTCCGCTTCCCGCACCTGATAATAGGCGTTGTTGAGCGTCAGGATCACGCAAAAATGCAGCTGCTCGCGCACCCATTGGAAGTTCGCGTACTCGTTGGGCAGCAATTTGCGCAGCATCGGAGTCAGCAACCTGTCGTACTCCTGCAGTGCTTCCACAATGCTGCTGGGCGGCAGATTCAGCTTGGCTAACCTACGGCCGTTGTACTCCACCTGCTCGATGAACTTGAGCGGCGCCTGCCCGCTGGCTAAAATTTTCGCCGCTGCTCCCGGAGTGAGCGATGCCAGCGCGGTCCGGATTTTGTTTTCGAACTGTTTGGGTTCCAGGTGCCGTTGCCGGAGCTTGGCCTGGAATCGCCGATCCAGAGTTTCGACGTGGGGCAACAAAAAAACGGCAAGGCGCTGCAGATGAACGCGTAGCTGATCGCTCAGGACATCGGCTGCGTCCGCAAGCTCGGGAGATATTTCCGTTAACTGCAACCTAGGTGCTATATCGGCAGCTAGGGGAAAGCCTTTAGGACGCGGCGCGCCGCGTCCGGTGGTGGGTTGTCGGGGGTGGGTGGTGGGCGTTGACGACCACCCGGAATACCCATACACTAAAAGCGGACCTACATTGCAAATGTAGTACTTAGCATGAAGACGACCACAACAATACAAGAGCGCGTAGGCCGTGTTGGCCCCCGGCGGCAGGTGGTTATTCCGCGGGACATTCTGGAAACCCTGAAGCTTCAATCAGGAGACCTTGTAGCGTTCACTGAGCAAAAGAACGGCGTTCTGATCAGAGCCAAGCGAGCGGCTGATCCGAACGACACGTTGACGCCCGCCGAGGCGAAGATTGTGCGACAGGGCGAGGCCCAGCTCAAACGTGGAGAGTCTAAGCCCTGGCGCGTAGTTAAACATGCGCTTCCGCGTTGAACTCTCGCGCGACGCCGAAAAGCAGCTTTCCCGATTCCCACGTGACGTTCGGAAGCGGATCGAACGCGCTATTGACGAGTTCGAGGAGAAGGACGACTCGCAGTGGAGCAACATTAAGGCTTTGCAAGGAGTCCAGTGGAAGGGGCGGTTGCGCAAGACGGTGGGCCCCTATCGGATCATCTTCATGAAGTTCCCAGCCCGGGCCGTGGTGGAGATCTCCGCGATCCTGATCAAGTCAAAAGACACCTACCGACGCAGCAGATCCACTATCTCCTTTTGATTGTTCGCCTCCGCTAGATCGAGCGGGGTCTGGCCACGCGAGTTCTTCAGGCTCGCATCCGCGCCTCTCGCGAGCAGCAGTTCCACCACCTCGGCCCGCCCCAAAGAAGCGGCATAAGAGAGCGGCGTTGCACCGGATTCCTGGTCGCGGGCGTTGATTTCCGCTCCGTGATCAAGCAATAGCTTTACAACCTGTGGGTCGCCACCGAGAGCTGCGTTGTGCAACGGCGTCTCGCCGGATTTATTACGCACGTTCACTCGAGCGCCGTGGGTTAGGAGCCGGGAAGCAATCTCCTTCTGGCTCTTGAGACACGCATCCGCGAGTGGCGTGGACCCTTCCGGGCCAACCCGGTTGGGATCGGCGCCTGTATCCAGAAGCACGCCTACAATGTCCAAGTCCCCATGCAGAATGGCTTCGTGTAGCGCGGCAGGCGCCGAAGCATCCTCGCCGGGCCTCTTTGCGCCGGCTTGGAGCAGCGCTTCTATGGCTTTTGTTTGCCGATAGTGCAGTGCTTCTTCCAGCGGCGTCGCGCCTTGCGAGTCGCGAGCATTCAGATCCGCGCCGGCCGTCAAGAGGACCTTCACCACATCCACCTGTCCCTTAACGGCAGCCTCATGCAGCGGGGTCATGCCGGTCCCGGGATTCCTCGCGCTGAGGTTCGCCCCGTGGCTGAGCAGGATTTCGGCGGCTTGGGCCTGGCCTTTCCAGGCCGCTTCGTCGAGCGGAGTAGCCCCGCTCCGATCCTTTCCGTTGACTTTGGCTCCGTGCGCGAGCAAAAGCTCCAGCATGGCGCGATTGCCCCGATTTGCGGCGAGATGCAGCGCAGTGGCGCCTCCGCGATCGGTGGCTTGGACATCGGCGCCGTGCGCGATCAGCATCTCCGCAATTTCCACGTGGTTCGTAATTATGGCGTAATGCAGGGGCGTGGAACCGGCTTCGGAGTGGCGTGCGTTGACATCCGCGCCGGCTTCGATCAGCAGCGCGACGGTTTCTTTGTCGCCCGACCAAACAGCATCGTGCAACGGCGTGCCGCCCAGGGGATCGAAGGTGTTTACGGAAACTCCCTGTTTCAAGAGCGCCCGGACCGCTTCGGTGTCGCCCGCGCGGACTGCTTTATGCAGGTCGTCACTGGTGGCGGCGACGGCTAGTCCCGCAAGCAACAATAAAGTCGCCGACCGCATGATTTATTATGAACCGAGCATGCCCAACGTCGACGATCCCCGCGATCCGCGAGTTTACCTCGCCGTGGAGCGGACCTTTCTCGCTTGGATCCGCACCGGCTTGGCTCTCATGGGCTTCGGATTCGTCGTCGCGCGCTTCGGGCTTTTCCTTCGGGGACTCGCTTCCATGCGCGTGACTTCCTCGGCCGAGCTGATCCGTATCCGTTTCCAGCTACGCTCGTTCCGCCGCGACCGCGCAGTCACCCGAACTCGGCGTTGGCTTACCAAAGCCATTCACTCGCTAAGCCGCTGCTTTCGTTTTCTCCCGCCTATTACTATTCAGCAACGGTTCGTACACTTCTCCACTCACCCACAAATGGTGCAACAATATCGCCAGTTTCCTCGCCACCGCCACCAGCGCGCGTTTCTTCGCATTCTTGTTGCCTTTCCCTGCCAGCTTCCGCCCCCACCGCTTCAGATCCGTGTCCGGACCCCGCTCACTCAGAATGCAGTGTGCTCCTTGCACCAACAGCTTGCGTACGTAGCTGTCCCCTTCCTTGCTGATTCCCAACTGCGGCCGGCTTTGCCCCGACTCACTTTGCCGCGGCCGGAGTCCCAGGTAGCACCCTACCTGCCGGCTCTTGCCGAACCGGTTCGGATCTTCAAGCGTCAAAATGAATGCCAGTGCGATCAATGGTCCTACTCCGCTCACCTGGCGCAGCAATTCGGTTTCCTGATATTCGTTTGTGGCCAGCTGCTCCAGCTTTTGATCGCTTGCCTTAATCCGCAGCGTCAACGCTTCCACCATTTCCATCAGTGGCCTCAGCGCCTCCACCACCACACTCGACATCCCTGCCAGTTTCCCCACCCCCATTTGATCGGCATCGCAGCTGGGCAACCGATCTCCCATCGATTTCGCCATTCCCCGCGCCGTGTTTATCAATGCAGTACGGCTATCCACCAGCGCCGCCCTCACCCGTATCTGCATCAGATCCCCTTGCACTTTCTCGCTCCGATGCCGGATCGGTCTCAATAGCTCCGGATCCAGCCGCGCTAGTCGTGCTAAGGTCTGCGCGTCCAGCCGATCATTTTTCCGCGTGCTGGCGCTGATCAACTTCACTTGCCGCGCATTGGCCACGATCACTTCGTGTCCCAGGCTGCTTAGCAGCCGGCTCACCCATGGAGAATGCGTCCCTACCTCGATTGCGATCCGACACCGCGGCAAGCTGCCAAACCTTTGCTTCATCCCTTTCTTGGTTGTCGCTACCGTGCCTTCCCGCACCATCTCACCTTCGCTGTCCACCACGTAATAGTGACTCGTCTTGTCGCCCAGGTCCATTCCGATCGTCAACGATCCCTTGCGGATTCTTTTCCGCTTCGAACTCTTTGGACAAGTGTTATTCTGCTTCATGGCCGGTTCTCCTTTTGCACTTCGAGTGCGTTTCCAATTGGGAGCTTATCGCATCCCGCTGGGGGCCGGCCTTCTCATTCCATCTCGGTAACGGGGAACCTCATTCCGAGCCGCGAGCGTAAGCGACCGGTGATTCTTATGATGTACCCAGCATGCCCGAAACAGCTGATTCCCGCGATCCGCGTGGTTAATCCTCGCCGTGGAGCGGACCTTTCTCGCTTGGTCGCCAAGCCGCAAGAAACCGCTGCGCTGAAAGTCTGCCCGCACAGACTTCGGAGACTCAATCAGTTGCATGGGGAGGTTGGAAAACTAAGTGGCATTGCGCAAGAATGCGTGCGCCACGTGTACACTGAAAAGTCATGCGCGCTCGACGTCTGTTGCCGTTCGTGCCGGCTGTGCTGCTGGCTGCCGTTCCGCTAACAGCGCCTATCACGTTCGATGAGATTTCAGAGCGAGCTGGAGTGCGGTTTACCAGCAATAGTTCGCCGACGCCGCAAAAACATCAGCCGGAACCGATGGTCGGAGGAGTCGCGATCTTCGATTTCGACGGCGACGGCTATCCCGATCTCTACTTCGTGAACGGCGCGGACATGCCGTCGCTCGAAAAAACCGGGCCGCAGTTCAAGAATCGTTTGTTCCGCAACAACCACGACTTAACATTTACCGATGTCACCGATCACGCGGGTGTGGCGGGATCGGGCTACGGAATGGGCGTCGCGGTGGGCGACTTCGACAACGATGGCCGCCCCGACCTTTTTGTCACCAGCGTCAATCAAAATCAGTTGTTCCACAACAATGGCGATGGAACGTTCACGGATGTGACAGCGAAGGCCGGCGTGGCGGGCGGTGTGTTCGCAGGCAAAAAGATGTGGTCCGTGGGAGCGGCATGGATCGATTACAACAACGACGGAAAGCTGGATTTGTTCGTGGCGAATTACTGCCAATGGGATCCGGACACCGAACAACCGTGTCTCATCAACGGCAATCGCGTCTCCTGCAATCCGCGCATGTACAAGCCCCTGCCTAATACGCTGTATCGAAACAATGGCGACGGCACGTTCACCGATGTATCCAAAGAGACCGGCATCGCGGATCATCCGGGACGCGGCATGGGCGTGGCTGTGGCGGACTTCGACGGCGACGGATTCCCCGACATCATCGTGGCCAACGACGACCTACCCAACCAGCTCTTTCACAATATCGGCGGCAAACGATTCGAAGAGGTCGCTGACGATGCAGGCGTGGCGCTGGCAGAAGGCGGGAACGTGATCTCCGGCATGGGCGTGGATTTCCGCGATCTCTTCAACCGCGGCCTGCCCGATATTTGGATCACGGCGATGGAGAAGCAAACCTTCCCGCTCTTCAAGAACATGGGCCATGGGCAGTTCGCTGAAGCCACATCCATGGCGGGGCTGGGACTCGCGACGGCGGACATGTCCGGCTGGTCCGACGCGATCGTGGATCTGGATAATGACGGATGGAAGGATCTGTACGTCGCTCGCTCCAACGTGATCGACAACGTCGCGCTTTTCACGCAACGCCAGTATGGAGAGCCCAATAGCGTCTTCCGCAATCTGGGCACGGGAAAATTCCAAGACGTGACAGCCAGCACCGGACCGGGCTTCCAGACGCTCTCAGTGAATCGGGGCGCGGCATTCGGCGACTTGGATAACGACGGCCGCATGGATCTGGTGGTGAACGTCCTGAATGGAAAAGCGCTGGTGTTTCACAACACCACAAAGAACGAAAATCATTGGCTGCTGCTGAAGCTGACCGGCACCAAGAGCAACCGCATGGGGATTGGCGCGCAGATCCGGGTGACGCGTCCGGACGGCATCGTGGAATACAACCACGCCAGCACCAGCACGGGATACGCGAGCTCCAGCGACCCGCGAGTCCACTTTGGCTTGGGAGCATCGAAGACCGCGAAGGAAATTCAAATTGCGTGGCCCAGCGGCATCAAGCAGGTGCTGCGGGACGTAGCGGGCGATCGCGTGATTGAAATCACCGAGCCGGCAGCCGGCCGCTAAAGAGAAAGAGAGAATGCATGGCGATGATCGAGAGATTGATTGGTAGCGCGGCGTTGGCCGCTTTGGCATTACTTGCTCAAGCGCCCACTGCCCCGTCGGGCCTGATACGGCTCAGCGTGGCGGCGCTGGATTCCGGCGGCGAACCCGTCACGGATTTGAAGCCGGACGGCTTTCAGATCACCGATCAGAACAAGCAGCAGAAGATCGCTTTCTTCCGCGTCAATTCGAGCGCGCCAGCGCAAGCAGCGCCACTGGGCCCGCACGAGTATACGAACCGCCCGGACAAGGTTCTGCCGCATTCCACGGTGATACTTTTCGATCTACTGAACCAAAATCAGTCGGACCGGTTAGACACCTGGCACAAGCTCGGGCGTTCACTAAACCAACTGGAATCGGGGGATTCGCTTTATCTTTATTTGCTGACTCTCGAAGGCGCGCTGAGCCCCATCCACCCGATCGGCAGCAAGGATGGCGACGATCATACCTGGACGCAGCAAGTGGAAAAGACGCTCGACAAAGCCATGAAGGCCGCCAGCCACGCCCGGCCGATGGAGATGTCCGACACGGAGTTGGTGGTGAAGAAAACCTATGTTGCGTTGGAGACGCTGGCCAATCAACTCGCTGCGCTGCCGGGCCGCCGGGATATCGTTTGGATCACCAACGGAATGCCCAACGTATGGAATCCGAAGACGCCCTGCAATGGCGATTGGGTGGATTGCGCTTTGTACGTGCCGCACTTGAGCGTGACGCTGGATAAAGATGATGTTGCCGTGAATCCGGTTTCCTACACCAGCAGCCCGATGCCCGATATCACGCGCGATATGGAACAGATCGCGGGCTTAACCGGCGGCTGGCTGTATATGGGCGAGGAGATCAATCAAGTCCTGAAGGATGTCGCGAGAGACGCGGCGGTGAACTACTCCATTTATTACGATCCCGGATCGGATAACTGGGATTCCAAGTTTCACAAGGTCCGCGTGAGTCCGGACCGCAAGGGCATCAAGCTGCGTTCGAAGCAGCGTTATTACGCTTTGCCGGACAAGCGGCCGGAGAATGCGAAACAGCAGGCTGCTCTTGCCACCGTATTCCAGCGCGCGGCTGACGACCCCGCGATTGGGCTGCGCGCGGCGATTGCGACCAATCCAGGCAAACCGGCTCAGATCCAGATCCGCATCAATCCGGCGGACTTGCTGTTGCATGAGGAAGGCGGCGTTTTCACCGGCGGCGTGGCTGTGTTGCTGGCCGATATCGGTGCAGCCGGACCCATCGGCGCACCATCGGTAGCCATGTTGAACGTTCACCTGACCCGTGAGCAGTACGATGCCGCGATGAAAGACGGACTTCCGGCGACGCAGGAGCATGCCATCGGTGATTCCGTACAAAAGATAAAACTTCTGGTGCTGGATCAGGGATCGGACACCGCAGCGTCGCTCACGATTCCGGTTGTACATTAAAGACCAGGAACCGGGGCGGATCTATTCCGCATGTTTTTTCGACGAGCCGCAAGAAACGCCATCCGCGTTGTGATCTGCGCTTCGCTTTTGGATGCGCAACAGCCTTCTAATTCACCGCCTGCCGATGTTGTCTTCAGCGTAACCACATTGCGCGTGCAAGTGGATGCGGTGGTCACCGATTCCAAGGGCCACTACGTGACCGATCTCACGGCGGACGATTTCACGATTTATGACGACGGAAAACCGCAAAAGATCACTAATTTCACTTATATCAGTGTGACGCCGCAATCGGCGGCTGCATATAAGCCGGAGAAGAGTGCAAAGCTGGACCGCACGCTGCCGCCCGTGGCTGCCGAACCAACACGCCGGGAGGATGTGCATCGAACGTTCGTGTTGATGGTGGACGATCTCGGATTGTCGTTCGAGAGCACCGCGTACGTACGCGACGCGTTACGGAAATTCGTGGAGCGGCAAATGCAGCCTGGCGATTTGGCTGCGATCTGCCGGACCAGCTCGGGGTCCGGTGCGGTACAGCAGTTCACGACCGACAAACGAATTCTGCTGTCGGTGATCGATGGCCTGCAGTGGAACCTCAGCGGTCGCCGCGATTCACAGGTATTCGCCGGCGCGGGCGAGGGGCTCAACAATGCCTACGACGCTGAGCGAAACAAACTTCTGACGATAGGAACGCTGGGGGCCATCAACTACATCATAGGCGCACTTCGCGAGATGCCCGGCCGCAAATCCATTGTGTTGTTCTCCGATGGTTTCCCGCTATTCGAGACCCACGACGATGCGGGGTCGAACACAGACACCTTCGCTGAGATCCAGCAAGCGCTGCATCGGCTGCTGGACCGGGCCAATCGCGCGAGAACGGTTATCTACACCATCCACACAGCGGGCCTGCAGCCTCTGCAGCCAGATGCCACCGATCGGCTTGACGGGGGGACCGGGATGGATCCTAAGCAGGCCCACGATCAGCTCACCAAACTTACCGCAATCGGGCAGCCCAAAGAACTGGCCTTCTTTGAAAGACAGCGCGGGCTCGAGCATCTGGCGTTAGAAACCGGCGGACTTGCCTATTACAACGGGAACGATTTCAACTTTGGGCTCAACCGTGTTCTGCAGGATCAGTCCGGATATTACCTCATCGGATTCAAGCCGCCCGACGGCACGTTCGAAGAAAAGCACGGCGCGCGCTCCTATCACCACATCAAAGTGACGATCACGCGCCCGGGATTGCATGTCCGGTCCCGATCGGGATTTTTCGGCGAGACCGACGAAGAAACGGCGCCGAAATATAAGTCGCTCACTGGAGGAAATGCGCGCCGCCATGCTTTCCCCCTTTCGTTCCTCGGACGTGCGCCTAAGGCTGACTGCGCTTTACGCACAGCTCCCGAAGCGCGGCGCGGTGGTTCGCAATTTCGTGCATATCGATACCGAAGACTTGGCCTTCCGAAGCTCTGCGCTTTTTGGCAACACCGCGGCACGGGTTGAGATTGTAGCGGCCGCCACCAGCATGGGTTATCTACCGGTGGGCAGCGTTGCGCAATCGTATTGGGTGCAAGCACCCGCGGATCACTCGCAGAATGCGCTGAAGGAGGGCGTGGTGTATTCGCTCGACGTTCCCGTCCGGAAGCCCGGCGCCTATCAGATCCAGGTGGCGGTGCGCGATACGGTCACCGGGAAAACGGGATCGGCCAGCCAGTTCCTCGAGATTCCCGAGTTGAAGAAGGGCCGCATCGCGCTCACCAGTGTCCTGCTGCAGAGTGGCGACCGGCTTTCGCCCGCCACGCGGCAGTTCGCCGCCGGCAGCGAGGTGAAGTATTTCTGTCTGGTGGAAAATCCTGGGAACAAAGTTCCGGCGGGGAATTTGGATTCGCAGATTCGAGTGGTTCGGGACGGCAAGGAAATTTATTCGGGTCCCGTGAAGATGACTACCACCGAGGATGGAGAACTGGCAGTTACCGGCGGACTAAAGCTGAGCGAGAAGATGACGCCGGGCGATTATTATCTGGGCGTCGTGGTGGCGGATCGCACGGCCAAGAATCGCGTGACGGCGCAGTGGACCGATTTCGAAATCGTAAGATAAACGGCACCGACTCCCTCACGGTCGCGGCTCGGAAGGGGTGTTACCGAGCCGCGACCGTGAGGGAGTCGGTGCTTTCGCGCTCAACGGCTGGTGCTGTTCACCACGCCAGGTAGAGCCAGCGGATCCTGCTGCGATTTCAATCGCACGAACTCGGCTTTTTCCCGCAGTGCATCGGCCTTGCGGCCGACGCGCCGGTAAGCTTGCTCCAGATAAAAATGGGTTTGGGCGTTTGTGGGCTGCAGCTTTACCGATTCCTCAAATAACGGAACGGCCTTTGCCGCCTGATCCTGGGCCAGCAGCGCGCGACCCATCTCGGCATCGCATAGCCAGTAGTAACTCGATGGCGTCAGCTTACGCGCCCGTTCGGCCAACTGCATGGCGACATCCGGGGCGCCCTCACGCGTTTTGAGAAACGCCGTCACCAGAAGCGTCGGCCAGTGGGTAGGATTAATGCTCAGCTCTTTTTCGAATTGCTCCAGCGCCGAGTGCTGATCGGTGTCCATCAGGTAAAGTCCGTACGCGTAATGCACGCCCGGCTCGTTCGGGTAATCGGCCAGCAGCTTGCGGAAACCATCCTCGGCATCCTTCGGACGTTGGCTCGTAGCCGCCCACATTGCCTGGCCGGCCATCTCTACAACTTTTCGGCGGGCTTCCGGTAACTTCGTGGGATCGGTTGCAATGGCCAATGCGCACAGCCCCACCGCTTCCACCACCGCCGCGGGACTCTGCTCATGCTTTGCGAGGGGCTGCAATTGCGCCATGGCTTGGTCGAAAAGCGAGGAGTGGATTAGAATCATCGCGGCGCGCTGACGCACTGCGGTTTCAAATCCCACATTGGCGCCGAGTCCGATCTGTTCTCCCTTGCCGATCGCAGTCAGTGCGGTATCCAGATGGCCGAGTTCGTACTCGGCAAGTCCCACGAAGGCCCATGCAGTGCCGTTGGAAGGCGACAGGTCCAAGCCTTTGTGGAACGCATCCACTGCTTCCGCATAACGGCTGAGCCGGTACAGCGCGCCACCCAGGTAGAACCAACCCTCGGGCCAGGCCGGCCGTTGATCCAGCGCCTGTTTATAAAGCGCGGCGGCCTCGGCCGGATTGCTGTCCAATGCGGCCTCCGCGCGGTGGGCCAGATCGTCGAAGTTGTCAACAGACTGCGCGGCCGCCAGACCCGCGAGCAGCAGGCCGGCCAAGAAAAGCTTCATGCTTCTGAGGGACTCCTATTCCTTAGCGTAGCGCGGCTATGATGAAAGTTGATGCGTCCGCTCCGGCTCCCGATCCTGCTTTCAGCGTGCATGCTTGCGGCGCAGGAACCCGATGCCGCGCAAATCTTCCGGGATGCCATCCGCGCGCAGCAGAACGGCGACGATAAAACCGCCATCGCAAAATATCAGGAATTGATCAAACTGCATCCGGAAGCGATGGAGGTGCGCGCGAATCTGGGCGCGGCCTTGGCGCATGCCGGCCGTTACGACGAAGCCATCGAACAGTATCAAGCCGCGTTGGCCAAGCTCCCCGGTAACAAGGGGCTTCGTCTCAACCTGGCTTTGGCTTATTACAAAAAAGGCGATCTGGCGCATGCCGCCGAAGCGTTGGATGCCCTGCGTCAAACGGCGCCGGACGACGTGCAGATTGCAACGTTGCTGGGCGATTGTTATTCCCGCCTGGGCCGGGATGCGGATGCCATCGCGGTTTTGAAACCGGCGGAAGCGGCGCATCCGGACGATTTAAATATCGCCTGGGCACTGGGCTCGGCGCTGATTCACAACGGCCAGCGCGATGAAGGATTGAAGCGCGTGGTCACTGGTCGCGGAAAAGGGGCACAGCGCGGAGGCGAATCTGCTCGCCGCGGACACCTTATCTCGCGATGAGCGAGTTCGAGCGCGCGCACGTGTTCTCGGAGGCCGCGCGCAAGCAAAATCCGCAGCTCAAAGGTCTTTACAGCTTAAGCGGCCGGATCAAACAGTACCTGGGCGATTTCCCGGGCGCCAAGGCGGATCTCGATAAAGCTCTGGCCGAAAATCCGGACGATTTCGATGCGCACGTCACCCTGGCTGCGATTCTCAATCTGGAGCGCGACGTGGATGGCGCGCAAAAGCATGCGGAACGCGCTCTCGCGCTAAAACCGACTTCGGCCATGGCGCGTTACGAGGTGGCGCGGGTGCAGCGGTCGCGCGGAGAGATCGAGGCGGCGGTTCGCAATTTCGAGCAGGTGATCGCCGCCGAGCCAGATTGGCTGCGCCCGCATATTGAATTGGCCGCGCTCTATTATCGGCTCAACCGTCCGGAGGACGGACAAAAAGAGCGCGCCATCGTGGACAAGATGTATATGCAGGGTAAGAAGGCCGGACCGGACGCGGACACTGCGAGGGAGTGAAATCACCGCCGCTTACGGGTTTGTAAAGAAACCAAAAAGGCACCGACTCCCTTACGGTCGCGGCTCGGAATGAGGTTCCCCGTTTTACCGAGCCGCGACCGTAAGGGAGTCGGTGCCGTTCCGGGGACCGTATGATCGTGGTAGCGCTCCCTCGCGGTCGCGGTTCGGTTTCAGAAGACGTGGCCATGAACCGCGTGTATAATAGGTGTGTCGGGTTACGTCAGTGGGCGAAAGCCCACTTTTTTATTGCATTGAGACAATGTCAGGGATCGGCAAAGAAGAAACTGTCGCCAAGATCACCGAAATCGCTCAGCGGGTGGGCGATCCGGAAGGAATTGAGATCGTCGACGTCCAGTTGCTGGGCGCCGGACGGGGCCGGGTCTTGCGCATTTTCATCGATCGTCCGCAAGGCGTCTCCCATGCCGACTGCGAATTCATCTCGCACCAGGTAGGAACTATTTTGGACGTGGAAGACGTCATACCTGGCGAGAGCTACACGCTTGAGGTCAGCTCGCCGGGTCTCGAGCGCAAGTTACTAAAAGAAAAAGACTTCGAGAGGTTTGTGGGAAAGAAAGCCAAGGTCGTTCTGCGAGAGCCGGTCGAGAACCAGCGCAGTTGGGAAGGCAAGCTGGCCGGCATATCCCAGGGAGTGGTCGCGTTGGAACCAAGCGACGGAAGAGTAATTCACTTCCAACTAACGCAGGTCGAAAAAGCCAACCTGAAGTTTGAGTGGTAAAAGAACCCCCCGGACAGTTTAGGAAAAGGACACAGTGGGAACTATCTATCAGTCCATCGAGATCTTGAGCAAGGAGAAGGGCATCGACCCGCAGATCGTCATCGACGCGGTCAAGGACGCCATGCTGGTGGCGGCGCGCAAGCACTTTCGAACTACCGAGGATCTGGTGGCGGCTTTCAACGACGCCGGAGCGCTGGAAATCTATGGCGTGAAGAAGGTAGTGGAGTCCGTCCAGGATCCGGTGAAGGAGATTTCGCTCGAAGAAGCGATCGAAATCGATCCGGCCATGCAGCTTGAATCCGAACTGCGGTTTCCGAAACCAACCGAAGCGTTGGGCCGCATTGCCGCCCAAACCGCCAAGCAAGTGATTCTGCAAAAGGTGCGGGAAGCCGAGCGCGAAACAATTTATTCGGAGTATTCCGGACGCGTGGGCGAACTGGTGAACTGCACGGTGAAACGGATTGAAGGGCAGGATCTGGTGGTGGATCTGGGCAAGACCGAAGCGCGCGTACCGAAGAAGGAGCAAAGCAAGCTGGAAAACTTCAGCGTGGGCGAGCGCATCCGTTGCGTGATTAAGAGCGTGGAGAAGGCCGGCAAGAATGCGGGCGTGATTGTCTCGCGCGGCGCGCCCGAGCTGGTGATGCGGCTGTTCGAGCAGGAAGTTCCGGAAATTTACGACAACACGGTGGTGATCAAAGGCTGCGCGCGCGAGCCCGGCGAGCGAACCAAAATCGCCGTGTCGAGCCGGGACCGCGACGTGGATAGCGTGGGAGCTTGCGTGGGCATGAAAGGCATGCGCGTGCAATCCATCATCCGCGAGCTGCGCGGCGAGAAGATCGACATCATCGAGTTCTCCGAGGATTCGGTTTCGTTCGCTACCCATGCTTTGAGTCCGGCCAAAATCAGCCGGGTCTCCATCATCGACCCTTTGGATAAGCACATGGAAGTGATCGTGGATGACACGCAGCTATCGCTGGCCATTGGCAAAAAGGGCCAGAATGTGCGGCTGGCTGCCAAGCTGCTGGGTTGGAAGATCGACATCAAGAGCGAAGAAGAGAAGCGCCAGGAAGTGGAGTCCGCCATGGCGGCGCTGGTGCCTACCGGTGCGCCGGTTTCGGTGCTGATCGATCATGGCTTAGCCGAAGAAATTGCCGAGAAGCTGATTGAAGCGGGCGTGGGAACCGTGGAAAAACTTGGCTCCATGACGCCGGAAGAACTGGAAGCGATTTCCGGGATCGAGTCCGATATCGTTGAAAAAATCTTGGTGGCGGTGAATGCGTACTATGCGCAGTTCGAACAACAGAGCGCGGCAAGCTCGGAGGAACCGCCGGCCATCGAAGCTGAGAGCGATGCGGTGATAGAACCAACCGGGAGTCTTGCGGATGGCGCCGCGCCGGGCGTAGAGTCCGCCGCTGAGCCGGAAACCGAGCGCGAAATCCACATGGGATCGCTCGCTTCGAAAAAGGAATTTGATACCATAAAAGATTCGGGGGAAGTCAGTTAAGCGCTGCATTCCGAGAGCGTTGCAGTCTAAATATGAGCAAAATCCGCATCAACGAGCTGGCGAGGCAACTGGAGATTCCATCGCACGTGATCGTAGAAATGTTGCCTGAGGTCGGCGTCACCGAAAAGAAGACGCACTCCAGTTCGATTGATGAGCCGGTGGCGGAATTGGTGCGCAAGCGCGTTCATGGAGAGGGTGTCACCCATCCGGAAGGCAATGGACCGGCCACCGCGGTGGCGGAACCGGAGCTGGTGGAAGAACAATCCCATGTTGTCGCCACCCCAGAGCCCGAAGCTCCGGTGATCGCCGCGAAGAGCGCTCCCGTGCATGTGCCGGAAACGCCAGTAGCGCCGGCGTCCGAGAATGGTTCGACGCATCCGCCTGTGGAGGAACCGGTTCGCGGCAAGCCAGCAGCTCCAGTGCGGCCCCCACTCGCAGGCCCCAGCGCGCCATTGCATCCTCCGCTGCGATCCGGCACTGTAACAGCACGCCCGGTACCTCCGGCGCCACGCCCCGGACAGATTCTCTCGGGACCGCGCCAGCCACTGCCGCCCGGAACGCCGGCAGTCCACGTAGCAGCGACGCCTGCGCATCCGACGTCTCTACATCCGGCATCTTTACACCCATCCAGCGCGCGCGCCTCGGCGCCTCCCGCGGTGGAAACGCCCGGACCAACGCCGTCCATGCCTTTGCGAACGCCCCCGCGCCCGAATTTAGCCGGCCAGCCTGCAGCGCGGCCGATTGTTCCTCCGCGCCCGGATATGGTTGCGCGACTGCAACAAACGCGTCCGGCTCCTGGTCAAGTGCAGCCGCAAGCCCCACGGCCCGGCATGCCGACCCGCAGTTCCACGCCGGTTCCCGGACAGCCAATTTATCGCGGACCCATTCGTCCCGGCCAGCCCGTTATGCGCGGCCCCGGCCTGCCCGGCCCCGGTGGCGGAGGCGCAGCCCCCGGATTCCGCCGCACCAGAACACTGCATCCCACTTCGCCGCTTCGCATGGAGCCGGCCGCGCCTCTTCCAACCACCGAACAACAGCGCAGGCACGCAGCCAAGCCCGGCAGCCGCGATCGTCATCGCGATCAGGAACAAGAAGAAGGTCGTCTGCGGATGCCGACGCGGCGCGAGCAGCCTGCGGCGCCGCCGCCGATCGATCGCGAGATTACGATTTCGGAAGGCATCACGCTCAAGGAACTTTCCGAAAAGCTCGGCATCAAGGCCAACCTGCTGATCAAAAAGCTGGTCGAGAAAAAGATCTTCGCCACCATCAACCAGAATCTGGATGTGAAGATGGCCGAGGATCTGGCGCGCGATTTTGGCGCCTCCACCAACAAGGTCAGCTTCGAAGAGGAGAGCACGCAGGAGATCGAGCTCACCGAGGAGACGGCGGATCGCGTGCGGCGCGCGCCGGTGGTCACCATCATGGGCCACGTGGATCACGGCAAAACTTCGCTGCTGGACGCAATCCGTTCCGCCGACGTAGCCGCGCATGAAGCCGGCGGTATCACGCAGCACATTGGCGCTTATCACATCGAGAAGAACGGCCGCAAAATTGTCTTCATCGATACTCCCGGCCATGAAGCATTCACCCGCATGCGCGCCCGCGGGGCCAAGGTCACCGATATCGTGGTGCTGGTGGTGGCCGCCGACGACGGCGTGATGCCGCAGACCATCGAAGCCATCGACCACGCCAAAGCCGCGAAGGTTCCGATCATCGTGGCGATCAACAAAATCGACAAGCCGGATGCCCAGGTAGACCGCATCAAGCAGCAACTGGCGGACCGGAGTTTGTTGGCGGAAGATTGGGGCGGCGATGTCGTCATGGTGCCGGTCTCCGCCAGGGCCAAAACCGGTCTCGATCTGCTGCTCGAAATGATTTTGTTGGTGGCGGATCTGCAGGATTTGAAAGCCAATCCGGATCGTCCAGCGGTTGGAACTGTGCTGGAAGCTCAGCTGGATCGCGGACGCGGCCCGGTGGCCACCGTGCTGGTCCGAAACGGCACGCTGCGCGTGGGCGACTATTTCATTTGCGGTTCGGTGTTCGGCAAGGTGCGCGCCATGTTCGACGATCGCGGCCAGCCGCTGCGTGAAGCCGAACCATCCATGCCCGCTGAAGTGCTGGGCTTGGATTCGCTGCCGGAAGTGGGCGACACGTTCCAGGTGGTCACCGATACCGGCAAGGCCAAGCAGATCGTTATTTACCGCGAAGCCAAGGCGCGCGATGTCGCCATGTCCAAGACCGGGCGCGTCACGCTGGAGCAACTGCACGAGCAGTTGAAAGAAGGCGAAGTCAAGGAACTGAACATCATCCTGAAAACCGACGTCGGAGGCACGGCGGAAGTGATCAGCGACATGATGCAGAAGCTGTCGAACGAGAAAATAAAAATCCACGTGCTGCGCGCTGGAGTGGGTGCGATCAACGAGAGCGATGTGTTGCTGGCCTCGGCCTCCAATGCCATCGTCATCGGGTTCAGTGTGCGTCCGGAGCGAAACGCCACCGCGCTGGCGGAGCAGGAGAAGGTGGATATCCGCCTGCACACGATTATTTACGAATTGACCGACGAACTGAAGCGCGCCATGACCGGCATGCTGGAGCCGGTTTTCAAGGAAGTGTATCAGGGCCGCGCGCAAGTGCGCGACGTATTCCGTATCAGCAAGGTCGGCAATGTGGCCGGCTGCATGGTGACGGATGGCCTGATCCGGCGCGACAGCGAGGTCCGCGTACTGCGCGACAACGTGGTGGTCTTCACGGGAAAAATGGAGTCTTTGAAACGATTCAAGAACGACGCCAGCGAAGTGAAGAGCGGATTCGAGTGCGGCTTGACCGTCCGGAATTTCGCCGACGTAAAGCCGGGCGACATCATTGAAGCGTTCACCACCGAGAAAGTAGCGGCGGAAGCCGTTTGAAAACAGGCCTAGCCAGCTGAGCCATGCCTACTGTCGGCGTCCTGACCTTGGAGCTGCAGCTCTCCGAGGCGCACTCGCTCAAAGACAAGCGTCACACAGTGAAGGGCCTGAAGGATCGCCTTCGGAGTAAGTTCAACGTGGCGGTGGCGGAGATTGATTATCAGGATCTCTGGCAGCGCTCGCTGATCTCGGCCGTGACGGTTTCGGGCGACCATGCCCGCGCCGAGCAGACCTTGCAGCTAGTGGAACGGGAAGCGTCGGCTATGTTAGGCGCGGCGCTGGTAGGCACGACTTTGGAATGGATCGAGTGAGAAGTTTTTCCAATGGACCATCGCATTGAGCGCATCACCGAAGCGATTCGCGAGGAACTGTCCGAGATGATCGGCTATGAAATGGCGGACCCGCGCGTGGGCTCGGCGATCGTGACCGAGGTCCAGATCTCGCCCGACAAGCGCCACGCCATGGTGCGAGTGCGGGTGGCGGACAATGCGGATTCCAAGGCGACCATTGAAGCGCTGGGACATGCACGCAACTTTCTGCGCCGCGAACTGGCCACGCGCCTGACCGTGTATCGCATCCCGGAGCTGCACTTTGAAGCCGACGTATCGAGCGAACTGGGCGGCAAGATGGAGCATTTGTTGAAGCGCATCCGGAAAGGCCGGCCTCGCGATCCGGAACCCGCCGGATGATCGGTCGCTTAACCAAAAAAGCACCGACTCCCTTACGGTCGCGGCTCGGTAAGCAAAACCTCTTTCCGAACCGCGACCGTAAGGGAGTCGGTGCTTTTCTATTGCTGCTTGCGCTTCCCGCATTCGCCAACCCGACTGTGCGCGTGGAAGGCAGCGTGGACGCCATGGGAACGGCCTACTCCATCGTCGCTTACGGCGAGGACCAAGGACGCTTGCAGTCGGCGGTCTCCCAAGGCCTGGAAGAAGCTCGCCGGTTGGATGAGATGTTGTCCAACTACAAGCCAACCAGCGAATGGAGTATGGTCAATCGGATGGCCGGCAGCGGACCCGTCCACATCACGCCGGAGCTGTTCCAATTGCTTTCCGCCTGCGTGGAGTACAGCCAGGAGAGCGAAGGGGCCTTCGACATCACTGTGGGGCCGCTGATGCGCGTTTGGGGCTTCTATAAGGGCTCAGGGCACCTGCCGCATCGGGCGGAGGTCTGGGGGGCTCTCAACAAGATTGGCTACAAGAATATTGTGCTGGATCCGGTCCACCAAACCGTGAAGTTCGCAATTGCGAGCCTCGAACTCGATCCGGGCGGCATCGGAAAGGGTTACGCGGTTGACCGTATCGCACAGATTCTAAAGGATGACGGGGTCCGGCAGGCTCTTGTCTCGGGCGGCGGCTCCAGTATCTACGCTCTCGGGGCGCCACCCCATGAAAAGGGCTGGAAGTTGGACATCAAAAATCCGAAAAACCCTGAAGAATCAATCGAAACCGTCTACCTGAAGGACCAATCCATGTCCACTTCGGGCAACTATGAGAAATTCTTCTATGCCGAGGGCAAGATGTATAGCCACATCATGGACCCCCGGACCGGGTATCCATCCCAAGGAATGCTATCAACTTCAGTTATTGCACCTCGAACCCTTGACAGTGAGGCTTGGACCAAGCCCTACTATATCTTAGGGCCCCAATGGGCTTCTAAACACAGACACAACGACTTTCGCGTTTATTTTTGCGAAGCGAGACCAGGTGCAAAATGCGATTGGCTTCAATGAACAGTAGATTTTTGGATGCTTGCCGCCGGCGGCCTACCGATGTAAGGCCGGTTTGGTTTATGCGGCAGGCCGGACGTTACATGAAACAGTACCGGGATATCCGCGCCCATGCGAGTATCCTCGAGATCTGTAAACGTCCCGACTTGGCGGCGCAGGTAACCCTGCAACCGGTGGAAGTTCTGGATGTGGACGCGGCCATCATCTTCGCCGACTTGCTGCTTCCGGTGGAACCGATGGGGCTCAAGCTGAAGTTCATTTCAGGTGAAGGGCCGAAAATCGACAATCCGGTGAGAACCTCGGACGATGTGGATTCGCTCTCCATCTCGAACACCGACGAATTGGGTTATGTGGGCGAAGCGATCCAGCTTGTGGTGCGTCAATTGGCCGGACGGGTTCCGGTGATCGGCTTTGTAGGCGCGCCGTTTACGCTGGCCAGCTACATGATCGAGGGCGGACCTTCGAAGACGTTCCTGCGCACCAAGCAGATGATGTATAAAGACGAAACGCTGTGGCGTCGCTTGATGGGCAAGCTGGTGGATGTGCTGGGGCCGTTCGCGCTGGCGCAGGTAACTGCTGGGGCGCGCGCGATTCAGGTGTTCGATAGTTGGGTGGGAGCGCTCGGTCCGGATGACTACGTCCGTTACGTGGCGCCGTACTCTCGCGCGCTGATTGAGCGCATCCGTACCGCTAGCGTTCCGGTGATCCACTTCGGTACCGGCGCGGCCGGCTTCTTCCGCGAGCTGCACGCCGCCGGCGGCGACGTAATGGGTGTGGATTGGCGCATCAACATCGACCAGGCTTGGATGGATATCAGCTATCGCTCGGCCGTCCAGGGCAATCTGGATCCAGCGGTTTTATTCGCGCCGCTGCCGGAGCTGAAAATGCGCGTGCATGAAATCCTGAAGCGCACCGGATCGCGGCCCGGCCACATCTTCAATCTGGGGCACGGCATTTTGCCCGAGACTCCGGTAGAGAATGTGCGTGCTGTAGTGGAACTGGTCCGCGAGTTCAAGTTGTAGCGCAAACGCTTTATGCCGAAAGTTCTGATCGTGGGCGGAGGCATCTCCGGACTTTCGGCCGCTTACTATCTCAACAAGGCGGGCATTCGGCCCACGCTGATCGAAAAAGCTTCTCGCCTGGGCGGCGTGGTTCAAACTTCCGTCCAGCAAGGCTGCGTCATCGAGGCTGGCCCGGACAGCTTTCTGGCCGCGAAGCCTTGGGCCATGGATCTGATCCGCGAAGTAGGTCTGGCGGATCAAGTCATCGGATCGAACGATCATCTGCGCGTCACTTACATCCTCAAACATGGGAAGCTGGTCCCCCTTCCCGACGGCCTCATGATGATGGTTCCCACCAAAGTCATGCCGCTGGTGGGAACCCGGTTGTTGAGCTGGGGAACCAAAATTCGGATGGGTCTGGAACTTTTGCGCCGTCCACCCAAGGCCCCGCTCGCGGACCGGTCCGTTTACGATTTTCTGCTGGATCATTACGGCCAGGAATCCATCGATTATTTGGCCGAGCCGCTGCTGGCGGGCGTCTATGGCGGCGATCCACGCGAGATGAGCGCTTCGAGCGTGCTTGCGCGTTTCGTGGAAATTGAATCGAAGTACGGCAGCTTGACGCGCGGCGTGCTGGCTGCGCCGCGTCCGAACGGGTCGGGCTCCGGATCGCTCTTCCGCACGTTGAAGAGTGGCCTCGGCCAATTGGTGGACGCGCTCAAAGGAAGCGCCGATGTCGTGCAAGGCGTGGTGGAGAGCCTGGAAGAAGACGGGCCGGGATTTCGCGCGCGCGTGAATGGCGATTGGATGACCGCGGACCACGTGGTGCTGGCTACCCCGGCCGGCGATGCGGCGCGGCTCTTGCATCCGTGGAACGGAGAACTGGCGGCGCTTCTGCAGGCGATCCCCTACACTTCGTCCGTCACGCTGGCGCTTGGTTATCGCAAGGATACGTTCGATCATCCACTCAAAGGGTTCGGTTTTCTGGTGCCCAAGCGCGAACGCAAATTGATGGCGGCTTGCACCTGGGTGGGAAATAAATTCAACGATCGCGTTCCGGATGACATGGTGCTGCTGCGCTGTTTCATGGGCGGCGAGGCACTGGGGCAATCCGACGACGCGCTGGTGGAAGCCGCGCAGGGCGAGCTTCGCAGCATCATGGGTCTTCAGGCCGTCCCAGTGTTCCACAGCATCGCGCGCTGGCCGAACTCGATGGCGCAATACACGGTGGGACACGAGCAGCGCCAGCAGCAGGTGGAATCGATCGTGAAAAGCATCCCCGGACTCCATTTGGCCGGCAACGGATATCGCGGGATTGGATTACCGGATTGCATCCGGGCGGGCAAGGAAGCTGCTGCGCGGATTATTTCTTGATATAAACACGCGCAGCTGCTGGAGTCACTTCAATGCGATCGATGCGATCCGCCAGCTCGAACGGCTCATCGATCTTGGCGTTCGGATACAGCGGCATGAAAAACGTGTGGATGAAAAAGTCCAGCGTTGAGCCACTGACCGCCAATCCGCCGATTTCGACGCGCTGCAGAGTGACGGTGGCGCGGCCGTTCGCCGACTGAATGCGCGCCGTCACCTTGACGCGCTTTTCACCTTGGATCAGTTTCGTCACCAGCCAATTGGTTTCTTCGCCCGCGCCCTTGCGGAGTTTGATGAAGTCCACCAGCGCGGTTCCGGTTGCGGTGTTGTTGCCGAGTTCCAGCCGAAGGTCGCGCAGACCTTGCGGTACAACTGTCGGAGCTTTCGCGCGCGCCCAAGCGTTTAACTCCGCCACCGTGAACGTGTAGACCGCGCCGGGCTTGGTTTTGCCGCTTTGAATGAGATCGAGCTTATGCGAGACGCTGGCGGCCTGCGGGTCAGCCGCGGCAGCGCCAATAGCAGCGAGAACTCGATAGACGTTCAATCTTCATCATAATGGCTGCTGCGATAATGAAGGTAGAAGGTCTCTATGAACGGCGTCAAAACTGTCCTTTTGCTCGGGATCCTCAGTGGTCTGTTGCTGGCCGGCGGAGAGATCTTCGGCGGCCGCAACGGTCTCTACATTGCACTGGCCATCGCGGTGTTCATGAATTTTTTCGGCTACTTCTTCTCGGACAAGATAGCGCTCTCCATGTATTCGGCGCAGCCCGTGACTCCAACCGAGAACAGCAACGTCTACGCGCGCGTTTTTCCGATCGTGCAAAGTTTGACGCAACGCATGAATTTGCCGATGCCGAAGCTATGGTTGATCCAAGATGAATCGCCCAACGCTTTTGCGACCGGGCGGAATCCCGAACACGCCTCGGTGGCCTTTACCGCCGGTGTTTTGAAGTTAATGAACGATCAGGAACTGGAAGGCGTTGTCGCGCACGAGTTGGGCCACGTGAAGAATCGCGACATCCTGACCAGTTCCGTAGCAGCGACGATTGCCGCAGCCATCACAGCACTAGCGCGCATGGCTTTCTGGTTTGGCGGCAGCCGCGACGATGATGAAAACCGCGGCAGCGGCTGGGCGGGATTGGTCATGTTAATCCTGGCGCCGTTTGCCGCCATGCTGATTCAGATGGCCATTTCCCGCACGCGTGAATACTCGGCGGATGAAACGTCAGCACAGGTGACGCACAATCCGGATGAACTGATCTCAGCTTTGGGAAAACTGGATACCTGGTCGAAACGGATTCCGATGTCCGACGTGAATCCAGCTACTGCGCATCTGTTCATCATCAAGCCTTTTGGCGGCGGGGGATTCATGCGGATGTTTTCGACGCATCCTTCCACTGAGGATCGGATCGCACGGCTGCGGGCGATGCGCCAGGTCTAACTCCGATCGAACTTCCAGGGATGTGGGATCGTATCACCAACGAGGTGATTTATGTGGAAAGCCCTAATTCAAGTGTGTCTGTTCAGTTCCGTCCTTTTGGCTGGAGATTGGTCGAAGACCTTCACCATCTCAGGCAAGCCTGATCTGCGCGTCGACGCGAACGACGGGGCCGTGAACATCCGAACCTGGGATCGCAAAGAGATTGAGGCGCGGGTATACACCGAAGGCTGGAAAATAGCGCCGGGCGAAGTGACCATCAGCGAGCATCAAACCGGCGACCATGTGGAGCTCGAGGTCCGCATTCCCCACCACGGCTTCGAAATCACCTTTGGCCGGCGCTCCGTCCGCGTGGAGCTGCAGGTGCCTCGCAACCTTCGTTCCGATATCCATACTGGCGATGGCGCCATTACTGTGGATGGGCTGCATGGGGAAACGCACTTATCCACCGGCGATGGCCATATCGAAGCGGATCGCCTGGATGGCACATTGGACGCCCAGACCGGCGATGGCCGCATGCGCGTGCGCGGTCGGTTCGATTTGCTGAATTTGCACACCGGGGATGGAAGTATTGAAGCTGAGATCGAAAGCGGCTCGAAGATCTCCTCGGAATGGAAGGTGCGGACCGGCGACGGCCATGTGACGCTCCGCTTGCCCAGGGATTTCTCGGCTGACTTGGACGTCCACACAGGCGATGGACACATTGATTCGGATCTGCCTGTGACGGTCTCCGGTTCCCGCCGCGAAAACGAACTGCGCGGACGTTTGAACGCCGGTGGACCCCCGCTAGTAGTTCGCACCAACGACGGCTCCATCCGCCTGGAACGCCTCTAAAAAGAAAGTGGGGCAGGCAATCCTGCCTGCAGCCGGCTTTTAGCCGGCCCTCACTAGAGCCGGCTAGAAAGCCGGGCCGCGGCCAGAATTGGCCGCCCCACGGCACTCACTTAGTTGTTATTGACTTGCACTTTGATCGCTTTGGGCTTGGCGACCTCTTTCTTCGGCAGGGTCACGGTCAACACGCCGGACTGGAAATCCGCCTTCACTTTCTCACTGTCGACAGTCTCGGGGACTGTGAAGTACCTCACGAACGAGCCGTAGCTGCGCTCCTGGCGGTGAAACCCTTTGCTCTTCTCGTCCCGCTCGAACTTCCGCTCGCCCTTCAGCGAAAGCGTTCCGTTCTCCAACTGGATATCGATATCCTTTTCATTAACGCCCGGGATGTCGGCCTTGAGAACTAACTCATTGTCTGTCTCAAAGATATCGACCGAGGGGGCCCAGGGACGAGCGGTGCTCTGATCGCTGAACAGCCGGTTTACGGTGTCCTGAAAGAGCCGCAATCCGGCCGGGAACTCGTCCGTATCGACGAAGGGTGAATACTTTACAACTGGCATAATCTGGTAAGCCTCCTTGTTTTATCTAACTCTACAACAAGTATAAAATCTTAGTGTAGTAATGTCAATATATATGATGCAAAAATATTCTTGACGGATTCGTCATCTAGGACCAAAATGGTCGGGTATAATCATCGTAGGGCAAGGCCCGAGGCTTGCCGCCGATTCCATGATGCAACTGAGTGTCAACAAGGACGCTGCCGGGCGGGATCACCCAGCCGCTCCTCAAACGTTGGCCCATTTGAAGTCCGGCGAATCCGGGATCCTGGACCGGCTGGATCTTCCAGAGGACGTCGCGCGGCGCCTGATGGAGCTCGGCTTCCTCCCCGGCCACACCGTAGTTCCCGCCCGCAGCGCACCTGGCGGAGAGCCGCGTGTCTATCGGGTGGATGGTTCCGAAGTCGCGTTGCGGCGTGAGACCGCATTGCATCTGATTCTGAGGCCGCCGTCAAAAGATCCCTGCAAGGCGCCGCAACCATGAGTGAGTCCCATGAGTGATTGCCACGATTGCGGCAGTTGCGCGGTAGCCACGGCGCCCACTCCGGCGCGCCCCGCAGCCCCCTCACACGTAGTAGCGATCATTGGGCCGCCCAACTCCGGGAAATCCACGCTCTTCAATCGCCTGACCGGCTTGCGCCAGAAGGTGGCCAATTTTCCGGGCGTCACGGTGGAACAGCGCGTCGGCAAGGCCAAGATGAACGGTCACCGCGAGGTGATTTTGGTGGACCTGCCGGGCGTGTACAGCCTGAATCCGCGCTCGGAAGACGAGCAAGTCACGCGCGACGTCCTCACCGGACACATGCGAGATGTCCCCAAGCCGGACGCCGTTCTGCTCATTCTGGACAGCACCAACCTCGGCCGGCATCTGGTGCTGGCGGCTCCAATTCTCAGCCTGAAGCTGCCGACGCTGGTGATCCTGAACATGGCCGACGATCTTTCCAGCCGCGGCGGGCAGATCGATACCGGCGAACTGGCCAGCCAGCTTGGCGCTCCAGTGGCTCTCATCAGCGCATCCAAGGGCGACGGCGTGGAGAAGGTATTCCAGTTCATGCTGGGAACGTCGGCGGGAACCACGTCGCTCGCGCCGCCTAAAATGGAGTTGCCCATTCTGCAGGACGTCCCGCAGTGCCGCCGTTGGGCGCGCGACGTGGGGATTGGCGCAGCTTACCAAGCGCCCACTCCTCCGCTGTGGACACGCCGTCTGGACGCGGTTTTCCTGCACCCGGTGATCGGACCGCTGATTTTCCTGGCAGTAGTGGCCGGGGTCTTCCAAACCATTTTCCGCGGCGCGAAACCCATTATGGACGGGTTGCAGCGGCTGGTCCAACTCTCGGGCCACTGGATCGGCAACGCATTGCCGGCTGGCGTCATTCGCTCGCTTTTGGTGGAGGGTGTGTGGAACGGCGTCGGCTCGGTGATTGTTTTCCTTCCGCAGATTCTGCTGCTCTTTTTGTTCATTGGAATTCTGGAAGATTCCGGCTACCTGGCGCGAGCGGCGCTCATCGCTGATCGCACCATGGCGAAGTTCGGACTGCAGGGAAAATCGTTCATCCCATTGCTTTCCGCCTATGCCTGCGCGGTTCCCGCCATCATGGCGACGCGCACCATCGAAAGCAAGCGCGACCGGTTGGCCACCATTCTGATCGCCCCGTTCATGACGTGTTCGGCGCGGTTGCCTATTTATTTTCTGATCATCGCCGCCTTCATCAAAGAACGGCCTTTCCTGGGGCCCTTTTTCGGAACCCAGGCCGCTGCGCTGCTGGGTCTCTATGCGCTTGGATTTCTGGCTGCGGTGGTCACCGCGCGGCTGCTGAAATCCTCCATTCTCAAGAGTGAACGCACGCCCTTCATGCTCGAGATGCCGCCCTACCGGATGCCCACGCTGCGCTCGTTGTTTTTGCGGATGTACGATCGCTCCAAGGTTTTTCTGCACCGCGCCGGGACCGTGATTCTAGTTTGCGCCGTGGTGCTGTGGATTCTCGCGCACCTGCCGCTCGAAAACGGGCAGCCCCCCAACATCTCGGATAGCTACGCGGGCATGATCGGCCACACCATTGAGCCGGTTATAAAACCGCTGGGATTCAACTGGAAGATCGGCATCGGGCTGATCAGTTCGATAGCCGCGCGCGAGACCATCGTCGCCACCTTTGGGACCATTTATGGCATGGAAGGCACTTACGATTCGGTGGGTCTCCAGCAGGCCTTGCAGAAGGAACTGACGCCTGGCGGCGCCTTCGCGCTCCTGATCTTCTTTGCCTTCGCCATGCAGTGCATGTCGACTATCGCCGTGGTCCGTCGCGAAACCGGCGGCTGGAAGTGGCCGGCCATCCAGTTCGCCTACATGACCCTGGTGGCCTACGTGTGCGCATTGGTGACTAACGTAGCGGTGCGTTCCGGCATCTTCACGTAGCGGGGTGCCTTACCGAGCCGCGACCGCAAGGGAGCGTGCGGATATCGTTGGACCGCACGATCGTGGTAGCGCTCCCTCGCGGTCGCGGTTCGGTTGAACAAAACACTGGCGTCCGCCGTATTATTGCCTATGACCTTGATTTCGAAGCCTCTGCTGCTATTTGCTGCCCTTAGTATCGGCCTTCACGCCGATACCCAGCACATGCGCTGGCAAGACGATGGACTCTTCTCCCGCATGGATCTCGAGACGCGCGGGACCGTCGAGTTCACCGACAACGATGCGGACGTCAAGAGTCTATCCAGCGACGGGTATTTCCGCCTGGAACATTGGTCCGCCGGACCCTCCCGAACTTATCTCGTGCGGCCCGGTTCGAACGGCGTCGAGCGACTCTATTCGGTGGATGGCGTATCGAAGACCATGGACGCGGATGGCCGGGCTTGGCTCGCGCGCATTCTGCCTGAGGTAATTAGAGAATCGGCCATCGGCGCGCCGGACCGGGTGAAGCGCATTCTGCGGCAGCAGGGCGCCGGCGGGGTTCTCGCGGAGATCAACAAAATCCACAGCGACCATTCGCGCCGTGTCTACATCGAGAATCTGGTGGATATCGGCAGCCTCAATGCAGAGGACTTGCGCGAGGCCATGCGACTGGGGCGCAAAATTTCGTCCGATGGCGAAAAAGCTGCTCTGCTGGTGGCCACCGCGCCTCATTACCAGACACCCGCCGCGCGCGAATCGTTCTTTGATTCGGTGGATTCCATCAGCTCCGACGGAGAGCATCGGCGTGTGCTGGCGAAGGTGCTGGAACGCTACGGTCCTGATCGGGAAACCCTGACGCTGGCCCTGCGGTCCGCCAAGCGCATATCTTCCGATGGCGAAAAGGCCGCTGTTCTGGAACAGGCCGCCGACTTCCGGATGACCGACGATACCGCACGAACCAATTTCTTCCGCGCCGCCGACAGCATCAGCTCGGATGGCGAACACCGGCGCGTATTGTCCGCCGTACTCAAAAAGAATGCCGACAAGGATATTCTGGTCCGCAGCCTGCGCTCTGCATCCGGCATTAGCTCGGACGGCGAGAAAGCGGCGGTACTGAGCCAGGCCGCTGGAGTTTATATGGACGACGCCGTCGTACGCAAAGCTTTCTTCGATACGGCAGGCACCATCAGTTCCGACGGCGAGCGGCAGCATGTGTTGTCCACGCTCTTGAAGAGAGCCGATTGGAGCGCCGACACTTTGCGCGACGTGGCCAAATCCGCTTCGCGCATGTCTTCTGATGGAGAAAAAGCCGCGGTGCTGGCCACCATGGCCGACGCTGCACCCAAGGATCTCACTGTTATGGAGGCGCTGATGGCCGCCGCCGATACTGTCAGTTCCGACGGCGAACATACTCGCGTATTAATGGCCGCGTTGAACGCCGGAACGCTTTCGAAGGAAAACGTGGTTCTGGTCATTCACTCGGCTGAAAAAATCAGCTCGGATGGCGAAAAGGCGCGCGTACTGTCGAGGGCTGCTCAGCGGTATTCGAACGATCCGCTGGTGGCTGCGGCGCTGCGGGCGGCTGCAAAATCCATTCAGTCCGACGGCGAATATCGCAAGGTGATGAACGCCCTCGATCACGGCAACTCGCTTTAGAACAAGCTCCCAAAACTGCGCGGGTTAACAACCCGCTGCAGGATGGCATCCTGCCCCACTACGGTCGCGATATTATCAACGGGTGGGGAGTATCATGCCGAACTTGTTCTGGAAACGAAACGCAAACGCCGGCCACAGCCGCCGGGAGCTGTTCCGTAGAGGTGGATTGCTGGCTGCCGCGCAGGCCTTTGGCGGGCGTATCCAACGCGCTTCCGCGGCCGCGCTGGATATCGGCGCGAACCTGTATCAATCCATCGGCGTCCGGCCCATCCTCAACGCAAAAGGAACGTTCACCATCATCACCGGCTCGCTCACGCTGCCGGAAGTGAAGCATGCCATGGACGAAGCCGGGCGGCATTTCGTTCAGATGGATGAATTGATGGAAGGCGTCAGCAAGCGGCTGGCGGACCTGACCGGCGCCGAGTGGGGCATCATCACCGCCGGATGCTGCGCGGCGCTGACACATTGCACCGCTGCCGCCATCGCGGGCAACAACCCGGAGCGCATGCAGCGCCTCCCCGATCTCACCGGATTAAAGAGCGAAGTCATCATCCCCGCCTATTCGCGCAACGTCTACGACCACGCCATCCGGATGGTGGGTGTGAAGATCGTTGAAGTGAGCGAGCCTTCCGAGCTGGAGGCGGCGTTCAACGAGCGCACCGCGATGGTTTACATTCTCGGTGGACCGGGCGACGATGGTCCGCTCGGAACGCGCGTGATCGCGGAAGTGGCCAAGCGCAAAAATGTTCCGGTGATCGTGGATGCGGCTGCTGAAATCCTGACCGTCAATCCAAATGTTCACTTGCAGCGCGGCGCCACCGCTGTCGCCTATAGCGGCGGCAAGTGCATCCGCGGTCCGCAAGCGGCCGGGCTTTTGCTCGGCGAGAAGAACTGGCTGCAAGCGGCCTGGGCGAACAGCGCGCCGCACCATGCTTTCGGGCGGTCGCTCAAAGTGGGCAAAGAAGAGATCATGGGGATGCTCGCGGCGGTTGAGATGTGGATGAAGCGCGATCATAAAGCCGAATGGCGCGCCTGGGAAGAGTCGCTCAATCACATCGCTACCAGCGTGAAGCGGATCGACGGTGTAACAACAGAAGTGACTCAGCCGGACGAGGGGCTTTCCAATCGCTCGCCGGGCCTCGCTATCCACTGGGACGGTGCGCGTCCGAACATCACCGGCCAGGAGTTGAGCAAATTGGTTCTGGATGCCGAGCCCCGCATTGTACTCGCCGGCTCGCGTGGAAGCCGCGCTGGCGACAAGGCGAGTTCGATCTACATCGTTCCGTACATGATGATGCCGGGCGACGACAAAGTTGTTGCGGAACGCTTGTACTCCGTGCTCTCTAATCCTCCGAAGTTTTCGGATCCGGAGCCGGCCGCCAGCCCCTCTGTCTCGGTCTCCGGCCAGTGGGAAGCGCATCTTGAATTCGGAAGAGGATCCGCGAAGCACACGATCGTGCTGGAGCAGGACGGCGCGAATCTGGCGGGTACGCATCATGGCGAGTTCTACCAGGGCGACCTGAGCGGCACGGTGTCCGGTAACCAGGTTCGCTTCCGGACATCCAATCGCGCCGAAGGCACGGAGCTCTCCTATGAATTCCCGGGGCTAGTGGATGGCGACAAGATCACCGGCACAGTGAACCTGGGCGAGTATGGCAAGACGGCGTGGTCTGGGCAGAAGCACAAATATAACGAAAGGCAAACTCTATGACCAAATCAAACAGACGAAACTTTATTGCGGCTTCGGCAGCGGTGGGGGCTGCTGCGGCAGTTCCGGCGGCTGCGCAGGAGAAGCCCACCAAGAAGGTGATTCACAGAGACGGCAAGAAGCCAGAAAAGACCCCGCTGTTCAACAGCACTGTAACGTTCGGCAACCTTCTTTTCATCTCGGGTGTTGGCTATCACGAACCGGGAGACATCACAGTTCACACCAAAGGCGTCCTCGATTCCATTCAGAAACAACTGGAGAGCGTCGGTTCCTCCATGGACAAAGTGCTGAAGTGCAATGTCTACCTCAATGACCTCAAAGACTACAAGGAAATGAATGCGGCGTTTCAGGGACGCTTCGGCGATGAGCCGCCCGTGCGCACCACCATTGCCGCAGCCGGAGGCATTCCCGGAAATTCGCTGGTTGAGATCGACGTCATCGCCTATATCTGAGGTACGCCATGCGCTTGTACTTCATCTTGATGGCCGGAGCGCTCTGTGCGTCCGGCCAAGCGCTTTCCACGAAGTGGGAAGAGCTCACCGCTCCCGATTTTAAACAGGCGGTGGCGAACGCGCAGAATACCTGCGTGCTGCCGTTCGGGATTATCGAAAAACACGGCCCACAACTGCCCTTGGGCACGGATCTGATCAACGTCCGCTATGCCTCGTTACAAGGTGCGGCGCAAGAGTACGCCGTGGTGTTTCCCGATTATTACTTCGGCCAGATCTTCGAAGCCAAGCACGAGCCGGGAACCGTCGCCTACAGCGCCAAGCTGCAGTTGGAACTGCTGCAAGAGACCACCGACGAGATGTCGCGCAACGGCTGCAAGAAAATCCTGATTGTGAATGGACACGGCGGCAACAACAGCTTGATTCCGTTCTTTGCGCAGTCCCAGTTGGACGCGCCGCACGATTATGTAGTGTATGCGCTGATGTCGCACGGCTATCCCCCGGGACGGCCAGCGCTCAAAACCAAGGTGGATTCACATGCCGGAGAATCGGAAACGGCTCACACGATGGTGTCGCGCCCCGATTTAGTGCACCTGGATCGCGCGGGTAGCCAATCCGGTGCCGATCTGAATCGTTTGGATCTGCCGACGGGCGTGTACACAGGGATCTGGTGGTATGCGAAGTTTCCCGAACATTATGCGGGTGACGGCGCGCCTGCGACCAAAGAGTTGGGCGAATTCGACATGAAGGCCTGGGCGGACAGCATCGCGAATGCGATCCGAGCCATCAAAGCGGATCAAGTGAGTCCGCGGCTGCAAGAGGAGTTCTACCGGAAATCGCTGATGCCATCAGAGACGAAGCAGTAAGGCCACTGAAGTTTGGTAGGGCGGACCCCCTGGTCCGCGGCCGACGCCCTCGTCGGCTTGCTTGAATTTGGAAGAGCGGGTCCGGGGGGACCCGCGCGGACCGGGGGGTCCGCCCCACTACTACTGTTTTCACAGATTCAACCGGCTGCGATACGTTCGGCTCAACGTTAGCTTCTGATTATCGCGAAGAACGATCACGTAATCGCCGCGGAACCACGGCTGCAGTTCTTTGATACGTTCCGTATTGACGATCGCGGATCGATGGATGCGCGCGAAGCGTTCCGGATTTAACTGAGCCTCGAGCTTCGTCATGGTCTCGCGGTACAGATGTTCTTCTTTTCCCAACATGCAGGCGCACGTAGTTTCCGGCCGCTTCGATCCAATCGATCTCGTCGGCGCGCAGGAAGAACACGCGTCCGCCGTCGCGGATCATCAGTTTTTCCAGGTGCTTTTTGGCTTGCCCCAGTTCGGACAGCAGTTTGAGCACTCGTTCGTTCACTTGTCCGGATTTCTTGCGATCCAGCTCCACGCGGGCTCTGGCGAGCGCGCGGCCAAAACGCTCACGGTCGAAAGGTTTCAGCAGATAATCGAGCGCGCAGACTTCAAACGCCTTCAGGGCATATTGATCATATGCGGTGACGAAGATGATCACCGGCATTCGCGCCGGATCCAACCGGTCCAGCACTTCGAAGCCAGTCAGCTCGGGCATCTGAACATCTAAGAAGACCAGATCCGGCACCAGCCGCTGGATATCGCGCAGCGCCTCGGTTCCGTTCGCGCTTTCCGCGAGGACTTCGATCTCCGGCTCGTCGGCGAGCAACATCCGGATGCGTTCCCGGGCCAGCGGTTCGTCATCGACTATGAGCGCGCGAATGCTCATGCGTGGGCCGGAATGGAGAGCCTCACGCGAAATCCGTCGCCGGGGTCCGAGCCAAGCTCGAGAGTCTGGGCTTTGCCATAGAGTTGTTCCAATCGCGCGCGCGTATTGGTGAGTCCCACGCCCTCGCGAAAGTTCGTCGACGCCACGCCGGGTCCGTCATCCATAACATCAATTACCAGATTGGCATTCTGGCGCTGTGCGCGAATTTCGATGCGTCCGCCGGCCGCGCGCGGTGCGATGCTGTGGCGCACGGCATTCTCTACCAGCGGTTGAAGAATCAGGTTCGGCACCAGCAGGTGGAGTGCGTCGGGCGATACCGACCGCACCACGGTGAGCCTGTTCCCGAATCGCACTTGTTCGATCTCCAGATATTTGTCCAGCGACTCGAGCTCGGTTTTCAGTCCCACTTCCTGCACGCCTACGCTATCCAGCGTAATCCGGAGAAACTCGGCCAGGCGCGTGATCATCTGATCGGCGGCTTCCACGTCCTTATGAACCAGCGCGGAGATGGCGTGCAGCGTATTGAAGAGAAAATGCGGTTGGAGCTGGATCTTCAAAACCTGCAACTGCGCCTGCACCAGGCGCGCCTCAAGCTGCGTTGCGCGCAATTCGCGCTCCTGGAATTTGCGGTAGTAGTCGAGCGCGTGGCTCAATCCAACCAGCAGCCAATAAGTCAGGAAATCGGAATGCAGGCGCGCACGAAAAAGAGAGGCGGCCATTTCCGGCGAGGTGCGATATCCGATCAGCGGCAGAAGCCTCACGAAGACCTGCGTATGAATAAAGGCGAACGCGATGGCGCAAACAATTTGAAGCGGAACGGTGTACCAATAGTTCTTCTTCAGAATCAGGAATCGCGCGCCGAGCCACAAAATGAAAGGCGTGAGGACGGCCCAGGTAGACGATTCCAATAGCGCATACAGAAAGGCAGGCTTGAAGTTGACCGGTTGCGAATACGCGCGCGATAAATAGCCCTGGCTGGCGCTGAACAGCGCGTAGAGGGTCCACGCGATCCAGATCCAGGCGAGGCGGGGAAGCCAGCGGCGTAAGGAAGATGAGGTCAACACCGCTGTTGTAGCACTTACTTGGGGAACGCCTCCGGCTGGGCGCTGCCGCGGTGGCACATCCAGCAGGAAACCACGCGGTTGTCGGGGAAATTCGCGTCGTTCACTTGATGCACCATGTTGAGCATCTTGCGCGCCGTTACTTTGGCGGATTTATCGTCTTTTTCGAATTCATCCGGCACGTGGCAGTAGTGGCAGTCCACGCCGAGGGACTTTGTGAAGAGCTGCATCACCGGCATGAGGCGGGTCGACGGCATGCCCTTCATAACCTGGATATTCTTATAAACTTGCTCGGCCGGTTTGGGCGGCTCCCACGATCCGTCTGGCTGGCGGTCGAAGACACGGGTAGCGAAGGTGGGCTGCGGCTCGTCGCCGAACTGATGACTTTCTTCCAGCGTGAGCGTCTGTTTGTCTGCCGAAAGCGTCCAGCGATCGTCCATGCGCAGTTCGCCGCTTTTGAACGTCGCTACGGAATGCACTACCAGCGCCGGGCCATCCCATGCGCACTTGCTGATCATTGGCGCTCCGTGGATCTGGTTCCTATTGTCGTCGCTGCCGAACTTGTAGCGCGCGGAGTTTTCCTCTTCCGGGCCGCTATTGCCGCGGGCACGGAAGGTGATGCCGGCTTCGGTGCTGTTCTGCTCGATTCTGACGCGCAGCTCAGCCGGCGGATCCTTGGATGGCGGGCTCTTTTGCGGATTCCACCGCCAGACGCCCGACAGATTCGGCTCGGCATCCAGTAAGCAAACCATCGAAAGTAGAATGATGTAACGCATCGGTAGGAAAAGCGTAACATCGGATTCGACGGGCCGAAACAAGTTTGGGACCAAGGTGGCTTTTCGTGGGACGAACCGGCTAAACTTGGTCTTCATCAAAGATGTCCGATAAGACACGCATTGGCGTATTGTTGGTCCTGAGCTGGATTGTCGCCATCCTGGCGATTTCCACCCTGCTGCCGTTTTCCGCCTCAAAGACCAACGATCTGGGATATTATTCGCTCTGCTCGTTCGCACCGTGGAGCGCGCTGGCGTTGCTTCTGGTGGCGGGAGTGCTTTGGGCGATCCGGAAGTATTTGCTGACGCGGATTCAGTAACCGAACCGCGGCCGCGAGGGAGCGTAACGCTTGCTGCTATCGTGATAGCGCTCCCTCGCGGTCGCGGTTCGGTAACACTCTTTCCGTTCCGAGCCGCGAGCGTAAGCGACCGGTGATTTTGGTTTTTCAAGCCGCGGATTCAGTAAGGGGCGCGGAAAAGGGGACACTAGAAACAATGGATATCGCGAAACATCTCATGGTGAAGCCAGGCAGCAAGCTCCGGCTCAAAGACCGTGATCCCGACGATACGTTCGGAATAAAGCGCAACGATAAGGCACATCAAAAGGTGATTGGGAGGCTGGGGGAACTCCAGCATCTGCTGTACGCGGACAAACGCTACGCGCTACTGATCGTGCTGCAGGCGCTGGACGCGGGCGGCAAGGACGGCACCATCCGGCATGTCATGTCGGGAGTGAATCCACAGGGCTGCGTTGTGCATTCCTTCAAGGCGCCATCCTCGGTTGAGTTGTCTCACGATTACTTGTGGCGTATTCATCAAGCGGTGCCGCCGCTCGGAAATATCGGGATTTTCAATCGCTCGCACTATGAGGATGTGCTCATCGTGCGCGTGCATCGCCTGGCGCCGGCGGAAGTGTGGGAAAAACGGTACCGCCAGATCAACGAATTCGAACGGACGCTGACTGAGAACGGCGTGACGATCCTGAAATTCTTCCTGCACATCAGTAAGGATGAGCAAAAGCGGCGTTTCGAGGCGCGCATGCAGGACACCTCGCGAAACTGGAAGTTATCTCTCCCGGATTTTGAGGAGCGGCAACACTGGGATGCGTATCAGGATGCATATGAGGATGTCCTGCGCAAATGCAGCACGGAGCGGGCGCCTTGGTATGTCATTCCCGCGAATCGAAAGTGGCTGCGGAATCATATGATTGCGGAACTGATTGTGAAAGCGCTGGACGACATGAAACTAAAGTATCCAGCGCCTACCGTCGATATATCAAAAGTAGTGCTTTCGTGACACACGATACCTCCACATTCCGCACCAAAGAGCAGGTGCTGGTTGATCTTTCGAAGGCCCTGGGATTTTCCCCCGAGTCTCTCGAAGGCAACCGGGTGGGCCGCCTTTCCGGCGACCAGTTCAAAAAATTCATCGGGCCCGCATTGGCTCCGGCCGGTTTGGCCGTAATTTCGGCCGCCGCACCGTTCCTGCTGTGGGTGAGTTTGGCTGGAATGCGGGAGCACGTGGGGTTTCTCGCCGCCGCTAACATCTTTATCGGACAGCTCATGCATTTGGGCGAGATGGCGGAAGCGCAGGGGAAAATCTCCACCCTGATGACAGTGGTCACCATGCTGGCCGGCCTGGGATTTGCGTTCTACAACTTGAACCGCTTTTCGCTCGGGATGTACTTCGATTTGTTGGCGCGCGAAGTGGTGGCGCGTGAGGGACGCGTGATCGCCCGAGAAGAGCAAATTCTTCGGCCGAATGGACGCGACCCAATCGAAAGATACTTCTTCGACGTGAAAGAAAAAAGGTACGACGTGAACCACGCTGCGTACAAAGCGCTGGAGAACGGCTCTTCCTACATAATGTACGTGCTGCCGCGCAGTGGGGTGCTGGTTTCGCTGGAGCCGAAGATTATCGCCAAAGCGGACGCGCCGGCTGCTCCCAAAACCGCCGCTCCGCCACCGGCCCCCGTTTCAATTTGAACCGGATTCAAACCGCTCAGCTTCACAACCCTAAAATCGTGTGCGTTACGGCTCGCCACCAACTCGGATTCATCCGCTCTAAGTACGATGCCCACGCCTGCAGGACCATCATTGACGGCAAGACGTAGAGATAGACTTTGTTGACTCGGCCATCCACGATGAGGTCGCGCAGAATTCCGGCAACGATCAACAAGTCCAGCGCCGGATAGAAAAGGTCGTGCGAACCGATGTACTGAAATCTGACGAAAGCGGCTTGCATGAGCTGGCAACTGGCCATGAAAACGAGGCGGCGATGGTATTCGGGCCGCTTCCGAAAATAGATGGCCAGCGCCATGAGTGCGCCGAAGACGATCATGTCGCACCACAGAATCGACAGGAAGGAGGAAACATCCTTCCCGTGGAGCACGGTTCTATCGAACCGGAACATGACCACTGAAATGCTGAAGCTCGAGACGACCATGGTTGCGGCGAGCGCCGCACCAAACCAGCCCAGCGTGCGGTGCACCTTGACCTTGCGCACGCGAATCAAGGCCGATTGCACGACGAACAGCGCCACCCAGGCCGAGAAGATCGCGCCGTGAAACCACAGCAGGAGTGGCCTGGGCGGCTTGGCATTGAGCAAGCGGGCATCCACTGTATGGCTGAAGCCCCAGACCGAAAGTCCAGCCATCAGGATGGTCATGCCCAAGTAGAAATATCGGCCCAGGAACGGTTTGAAACCACTTGCCGCGCCGGCCTGCGGACGAGTCGCGAACCCCACTTTGCCAACTGCCATGGAACCCCCCTTCCGTGACGCAGCCCAAGTTTTGGCGCAGTCTGCGAGGCGGAACAACTATGATAACCGCGGCGGGAGTGGAGTTTGCCTCCGTTTCACTTTGACACGGACGTCTTTTCCACCGGATAGCCTTTGCCGATCCAGTCCGTCGACATATTGGTCGCAATGGGGACCACCTTCAAGCGCGTAAATCCCATTTCGCGCAGCAGCCGGAACGCCGGCCGCATGTTCGGACAGCGGTCCATCGGGCAGCAGCCGCAATAAATCACCAGCTCTTGATCGCGGGGGAGTTTCGCCGCGGCTTGTTTGAGCAAATCCAGGCCCTCGGGCTTGGACCCCGGACCAGCCAATTCTGCGCCCAAAATGTGAGTGCTTCGGTAGAGAATCGGGAATCCGACGTACAGGATCTTCGGTTTCGGTGCGTCGCCGGAGAGCCGCGCGGCCAACGCGGCTGGTTGCATCAAGTCGGAATCTTTCCATGGGTCTGCTGGGGGGTCCGGTGCGTTGGCCGGCGTTTGCGCAAATAGCGCGAGCGATAAAAGTCCGACAGGTAGGATGGTTCTGTGCGGCATCAACCCTCCATTCCCCGCTTCGACTTGAGCTCGGCCAGGAGCTTGTCCACCTCATCCTGTTTTTCGAGCGACGCCAATTGATCCTCCACCGAATCGCCGGTCAACTCGGCCTTGGCCTGGCTGAGGGCTTCGTTACGCTGGACTTTGCTCTTCATCCGATCGAACGCGGCGGTGTTGGATGAATTGCCGATGGCCATGCGGGCATCGCCAGCCTTGTTCAACGCGCGGGCGCGCCGATGCTGGGCAATCAGAACGTCGCTCTTGGCCTGGGCTTCGGTGAGCTTTTGTTCCAGCTTGTGCAAGGCGGATTTGAGGTTCTCCACCTGCACGGTCTGATCGGCCACCTGCTGGTCGAAATTTTCTGCCAGCGCTTTGTAGCTGAGCGAGCGTTCCAGCGCGCCGCGAGCCAGGTCGTCCTGCTTTTTGTCCACGGCAAGCTCTGCCTTACGAACCCACTCGGCGTTCTTTTCCTGGTTCTCCTTGCGTTTCTTGGCCAGCAGGTGCTGGTCGGCAATCGCGATGGCGACCTGTGTTTTGACCTGCAGCAGCTGATTCTGCATGTCGAGAATTACCTGCTTGATCATCTTTTCCGGCTCTTCGGCCTTGTCGATGAGATCGTTCAGGTTTGCGCGGACTAGGGTTGAGACTCGTTCCATTAATGCCATATAAATACCTCGTTCCTGGTTGCTGGTTTACTAGTTTCTGGTTTCTGGTTAGGTGCCATTCGACTTTGGCGACTTATCTCCAATCGCTTTCACCTTTCCAAGTAGTTCGGACATCTTCATGCCCGAGAGTGTTTCAAACAGGGCCGGGATCTGGGCCGCCATTTGCGTGATGTCGCCAGTGATCTTGTGCATGCCGGCCGAATCCCCATTGCCGGTAGAGACGATGGTGATCTTGTCGACGTTCGCGAGCGGTGCGGACAAGGCGCGGACTACTTCCGGCAGCCCCGTGAGCAGTTTGTCGATTACCGCGGCCTGGTTGTATTCCTGATACGCCTCGGCTTTCACGTTCATCGCTTTGGCCTCGGCCTCGCCCTTCTTCAGAATAATTTCGGCTTCCGCTTCGCCCTGCGCGCGGATGGCGAAAGCGTGACCTTCGGCTTCGGCGGTGAGCCGCATCTTTTCGGCGGATGCGAGAGTCTCGATGCGTCCACGCTCTATCTCGGCGACTTTCAGAATTGAACCAATCAGCTCGTTCTCGCGGCGCTTGATTTCCGCTTCCGCAACCTTGATTTGCTGCTCCTTTTCCACCTGCTGAATCTTGACCTGCTCCGCCATCACCTGCTGCTGCATGATATTGGTCTGGATGTCGTAAGCTTTGTCGGCCTGCGCCTGCTGCTTCTTGGTGGTTTCGAGATACAGCGCCCGCTTCACTTCCAGATCGCGCGTGGCTTCCGCCTGTTTCGCTTGGGACAACGTTTCGGCCAGAACGCGTTCCTGATCCGCCTGCGCTCTGGCAACCGCCGCGGCGCGCGTTGCTTCGGCGCGTTTGATGGCCGTGTCGCGTTCGGCTTCCGCGGCGGCGATATCCGCGTCGCGCTTGATGCGCGCGACATCGGGACGTCCCATGTTGGAAATGTATTCGTTCTTATCCCGGACTTCCTTGATGGTGAACGAAATCACTTCCAGTCCCATCTTGCTCATGTCGCCGGCGCAGGTTCCGCGCATGCGGTCGCCCACCATTTCCGGCTCTTTCACGATTTGTTCCACCGAAAGCTGGCCGATGATGCCTCGCAGATGGCCCTCCATCACCAGCCGGATCAACCCCTCGCGGTCCTGATCGGTTTTCGATAGAAATTGCTCGGAGGCGTTGCGGATGGATTCCGGATCCGACTTCACCTTGATCTGCGCGACAGCTTCCACAGTCACCGCCACGCCCTGTTTGGTATAGAGATCCTGCGGCGGCGCGACATCGAACGACATCAGCTCGAGCGACAGCTGGCGATAACTCTGCAGCATGGGCAAAATCAACGTGCCATGACCTATTACAATCCGGGTGCCGCGGAAGCCGTAAACCACCAGCGCTTCGTTGGGTCCGGCTTTTCTGTACAGCCGGGCGAACATCGCCATGACGAACATGACGGCCAGAACCGCCAACCCGGCAATAATGAATATTTCCGATAAGTCGCGCATACTCAGTTCTCCTTGTGGTCCGAGAAACCCGGACCGGTGGCTTCATGCAGTTCTTCCCAACGGCGCACATACGCGATGCCTTTTTCGAATCGCGTGACCACCACTTCCACGCCGTTGGGGATCGCTTCTTCGTTCTCAGCGCGAATGGCGGCGGCGCGGCGCGCTCCATTTTGCGAGAAAATCATTTCTCCGGTGCCGCCCGCGTGCACGGTGCTGCTCACTTGGCCGAGCACGCCGATCATTTCGTAGTCCGCCGGGTCCAGCTCTTTTTCGTCGGCCAGCAATACCTTCACCAGAAACCAGAACACGGCCGCCGCGCCGCCCAATCCGCTGATCGATGCGATCGCGAAGGCCAGCAGCGCCCAAATACTCGAATAGCGCGTGAGCAGGTAACCCGTGCCGCCAAACCAGGCGAGAAAAGCCGCGAGGGTTCCGAAATTCACGGGCGAATTCTGGCCGCCGCCAGACCCGTGCGTCCCATGAAAGTGCAGGCCCGGCACATGCAGAAATCCGCCTACAAACGAAATCAGGCTGAAGAAGAACCCGATCGCAAAACATCCGAAATAGAAACTTTCCAAACTCATATCGCTTGCCTCCTGATGCCGGCGGCAGGTTCCGGCCGCAGCACTTGAAAGAGACGGTCCGCCAACCCAGGCGTATCCAGGATGGCTTCCAGCAGCAACAGGCACTGTCTGGAATCTTCATGCCGGGCGGCCGTAAGCAGGGCCTGGCTCACTTCCGGATCGCGGCGAAATCGTTCCGCTCCGTCGATGAGCCACAAATCCAGTTGATCTTCGATCCCGCGCACATCGGAGATCAGCTCCGTGTGAAAGCCCTCCGGATCGTCCACCAGATATCCCGGATGGACTTTGAAGAAGCGCGCCAGCAGCATGCGGGTCGAGTTGGTCAGATGCGGACGCGCGCCGCTTTCAATTTGCGAGAGATAGGACTGGCTGATGGACTGGCGCAGCTCTTTTTTGGCCGCGCGGACCACTTCCTGCTGGGTCATTTCGCGGTCCAGGCCGCGCAGGGCGCCTTCCACCTCCCGGAGATAGCGAAGCTTTTCACCGAGCCGCATATTGCAATCCGATATAATGATATTGCAATTTGCGATCTATGTCAAGAGCCTGGCCTATCCAAGCCCTTTTTCTCCGCCGAACCCCAGCGGCCTGCCGATAAGGAAAACCAGAAGGGTGGCGAAAGATTGGCCGGTATGTTAAGTCGCGCTGCCAGGCGGGGTTGCACAGCGCTAGCGTTGCTACTTTTCGTGGCGGCCCCGTCTCGGGCGGACGACCTGGAGAAGTGGAACAAACCGCTCCTTTTCGCCAGAAGCCAGCTAGGCGCCCCCGGGTCTACTGAATACGTTGGAACGGCGCCGGGAATCAAGGCTACTTTTCAGAAGGATCGCATTACATTCCGGGTTGCGGGAACGGATTTCGAGCTTCAGTTTTCCGGATCCAGCAATGGCTCAGAACCACAAGGCCGGGTGCTACAGCCCACTCGCGTTAACTATCTCATTGGCGACCAGCCGCGCGATTGGCGGTTGGACCTTCCCACCTATCAGGCCATCGTGTATCGCGGGCTGTATCCGGGAATCGACGCCCAATTCAGTTTTGCGGAAGGGCGTCTCAAGTCGGAGTTCGTTGCTGCACCGGGGTCCAATCCGGCCCGCATCCGTTTCCGATACGCGGGATTGGGACGGCCACAGATGAACCAGCGCGGCGATGTGACCTTCGAATTGGGACAGGGCGGATTCCGCGAGGAAGCTCCGGAGGTGTATCAATGGCGGCGGGGAGCCCGAGTGGCGGTGCCGGCTCATTTCGCAATTTCCGGGGACGATGTCATCGGTTTTGAAGTGGGAGCATTTGACACAACGCTCCCTCTGGTGATCGATCCAGTGGTGGCTTACAGTTCCTATGTGGGACGGCTGGCTGACAACGGGGCGACCGCCATCGCAGCGGATTCAAGCGGAAATGTCTACGTAACGGGATGGACGGATTCGCAGAACTTTCCCTTGGCCGGTCCTATCCAGGGAGCAGCGGCTGGAAGCGTGGACGCGTTCGTGTTCAAGCTGAACGCCGCTGGAAACACGTTGCTCTATGCCACTTACATCGGAGGAAGCGGCGATGACCGTGGCTATGGCATCGCGATTGACGGCGCGGGCGAAGCTTATGTGGCGGGCTCCACCACGTCCAGCAATTTTCCGCTGCACACGCCGCTTCAAACCGCGCTGCATGGTTCGCGGGAAGCGTTCGTGTTCAAGTTGAACGCTGCCGGGAACGGACTTATCTATAGCACCTATTTGGGAGGTTCGGCGGTGGATAACGGAAACGCCATCGCGGTGGATAGCCAGGGGAACGCCTATGTCGCTGGCGACACAACTTCGACGGATTTCCCAACTCTGAGCCCGGTACAGGGATCGAATCTGGGGGCCCAGGATGCATTCGTAGCCAAACTGAGCGGGTCGGGGACACTGGTTTACAGTACCTATCTGGGAGGAAATGGGAGTGACCGGGCTACGGGAATCGCAGTGGACTCGGCGGGAAACGCGTACGTAACGGGCGGAACGTTTTCCACCAATTTTCCTACCGCCAATCCCCTGCAGGCCGTGAGCGGCGGCGGCCAGGACTGTTTCATCACGAAGCTATCTCCGGCTGGAAATAGCCTCGTCTACAGCACTTACCTCGGCGGCAGCGGCGGCGCGCTAGGAAGCCCGGAGACCGGTTCCGGGATCGCTGTGGATGCTCTGGGCAACGCCTATGTAGCAGGCATGACAAGCTCCTCGAATTTTCCAACGGCCGCGGCGTTTCAGCTTTTGCAGGGGGGCGGAACCTCCAACGCTTTCATCACGAAACTGAATGCTTCCGGGTCCGCACTGGTTTACAGCACGTATGTCGGCGGAAGCGTTGCGGATTATGCCAACGCCATCGCGGTGGACTTAGCCGGAAATGTATATGCCGCCGGGTACACCGCTTCCTCGGATTTTCCCGTAGTCTCGCCGGTACAGGCCGCCCTCTCGGCAAGTTATGATGCGTTCCTGCTGGAGTTGAACGCGGCCGGCAACAGCCTTGCTTTCTCGACGTTTTATGGCGGGAGCGGTGTGGACTCGGCCAACGGAGTGGCTCTGGATGGCTTGGGAAATGTCTACATGGCCGGACAGACAACATCGTCTAATTTCCCGTTGGTTGGCGGCGTTCAGCCGTCCATGCTCGGCGCGATTGAAGCATTTGTAGTGAAGGTGAGTGTAGGGTCCGACTATGCGCTAAACCTGACGCCGGGAACGCAGACGGTGGCGGATGGCAGCACGACCGCGTACACGGTGACGGTGACGCCGAGCAATGGGTTTAGCGGAGTGGTAAGTCTGGGTGTAACGGGATTGCCGACGGGAGTGACGGGGAGCTTCAATCCGACGACGGTCACGGGATCGGGCACAAGTACGCTGACGATCAGTGCGAGTGCGAGCGGGGTGGTGGGAAGTTCGACAGCGCTGGTGACGGGGACCAGCGGATCGCTGAGTCACACGACGAGCGCGGGGTTAACGGTGACGGCGGCCAGTCCGTCATCGGTATCGGTGACGCCGAGTTCGGGTACGGGGCTGACGCAGACGTTTGCGTTTGTGTATACGGATCCGCTGGGGGCGGCGGATATCTTAACGACACAAATCGTGATCAACGCGACGTTGACGGCAACCTCGTCGTGTTACCTGTACTATTTTCGGGCCTCGAACACGATCTACGTGGCGAGCGATACGGCGGCGTGGCAGGGGCCGTTGACGTTAGGCAGTGCGGGAACGCTGCAGAGCAGCCAGTGCACGTTGAATGCGAGCGGTTCGTCGGCGAGCGCGTCGGGCAACAATCTGACGGTGAACCTGGCGATCACGTTTGCGGTGGCGGATGCGGGGGCGAAGAATGTGTACATGGAAGTGAAGAACGCCACGCTGGACACCGGTTGGGTGCAGAAGGGAACCTGGACAGTGGGCCCGTCGGTGAGTCCGGATTATCAGCTAAGCCTGACGCCGGGAACGCAGACGGTGGCGGATGGAAGCTCGACCACGTACACGGTAACGGTGACGCCGAGCAATGGGTTTAGCGGAGTGGTAAGTCTGGGTGTAACGGGATTGCCGACGGGAGTGACGGGGAGCTTCAATCCGGCAACAGTCACGGGATCGGGCACAAGTACGCTGACGATCAGTGCGAGTGCGAGCGGGGTGGTGGGAAGTTCGACAGCACTGGTGACGGGGACCAGCGGATCGCTGAGTCACACGGCGAGCGCGGGGTTAACGGTGACGGCGGCCAGCCCGACATCGGTATCGGTGACGCCGAGTTCGGGTACGGGGCTGACGCAGACGTTTGCGTTTGTGTATACGGATCCGCTGGGGGCGGCGGATATCTTAACGACACAAATCGTGATCAACGCGACGTTGACGGCAACCTCATCGTGTTACCTGTACTATTTTCGGGCCTCGAACACGATCTACGTGGCGAGCGATACGGCGGCGTGGCAGGGGCCGTTGACGTTAGGCAGTGCGGGAACGCTGCAGAGCAGCCAGTGCACGTTGAATGCGAGCGGTTCGTCGGCGAGCGCGTCGGGGAACAATCTGACGGTGAACCTGGCGATCACGTTTGCGGCGGCGGATGCGGGGGCGAAGAATGTGTACATGGAAGTGAAGAACGCCACGCTGGACACCGGTTGGGTGCAGAAGGGAACCTGGACAGTGGGCCCGTCGGTGAGTCCGGATTATCAGCTAAGCCTGACGCCGGGAACGCAGACGGTGGCGGATGGAAGCTACGACCACGTACACGGTAACGGTGACGCCGAGCAATGGGTTTAGCGGAGTGGTAAGTCTGGGGGTAACGGGATTGCCGACGGGAGTGACGGGGAGCTTCAATCCGACCACGGTGACGGGATCGGGCACGAGTACGCTGACGATCAGTGCGAGTGCGAGCGGGGTGGTGGGAAGTTCGACAGCGCTGGTGACGGGGACCAGCGGATCGCTGATTCACACGGCGAGCGCGGGGTTAACGGTGACGGCGGCCAGCCCAACATCGGTATCGGTGACGCCGAGTTCGGGGACGGGGCTGACGCAGACGTTTGCGTTTGTGTATACGGATCCGCTGGGGGCGGCGGATATCTTAACGACACAAATCGTGATCAACGCGACGTTGACGGCAACGGCATCGTGTTACCTGTACTATTTTCGGGCCTCGAACACGATCTACGTGGCGAGCGATACGGCGTCGTGGCAGGGGCCGTTGACGTTAGGCAGTGCGGGAACGCTGCAGAGCAGCCAGTGCACGTTGAATGCGAGCGGTTCGTCGGCGAGCGCGTCGGGCAACAATCTGACGGTGAACCTGGCGATCACGTTTGCGGTGGCGGATGCGGGGGCGAAGAATGTGTACATGGAAGTGAAGAACGCCACGCTGGACACCGGTTGGGTGCAGAAGGGAACCTGGACAGTTGGCCCGTCGGGTAACACCCCAATTCCGGTCTCGGTGACGCCGAACAACGGAAACACATTGTCCCAAACCATCTCGTTTGCGTTCTCCGATGCCGGCGGGGCGGCGGTGATCACTTCGGTTCAAGTTGATATCAACGCTACGTTGGTTGTGAGCAACGCCTGCTATATCCACTATGCGCAGGGACTCAACCAACTCTCTCTGGCGAACGATGCCGGCATCTTGCAAGGAGCGCTCACACCGGGGGTAGCAGGCACCTTGCAGAATAGCCAGTGTTCGGTGAACGCGGGAACCTCATCGGTGGTTGCTTCAGGCACCACCTTGACGTTGAACTTGGCGCTCACCTTCGCATCGGGCTTCGCCGGCACGAAAAACATATACATGGACTCGGCGGCGAATACGCTGGATAGCGGTTGGGTGCTGCTAGGCCAGTGGCTGGTCCCCTAGACGACGCGAACTCATCTCTTCCAGGCCGGTTCGTCCACCAGGATTCGTTTCGCCAGAACGCCGAAACTGAATTCGGTAACCACGCGTTGCTGCAGGTAGCGCGAAACGTCGCGGCGCTTATGCGGATTGGAAAGGTAGTCTTCCACCAGCGAATTCAGATGATCAATGCTGCGGTACATCACTTGGTCGCCGATATCCCCCATGCTTTGGCGGAAATCTTCCTTGTAATCGAACAGCGCCAGGCCGCCGCAAGCGAAGCAGCCCATGATCTTCGGCGAGATCCCGGTATTGTATCCGAGATTGACGATATCCACGATCACGTCGCTATTCATGAAGAGCAGCGGAAGCTCCGTGAAATAATCCAGGCACTTGCGGAACCGCATATGATATTGATCGCGTAAAGTGGCGATGCTGTCCGGTTCCACGAAGTTGCCGTAGAAGTCGAAATCGCGTTTCAGGCCGGTCAGGACACCCAGGCGCACGTCTGTGTTGCCCACGGTTTCGATTTCCTCGTGCATGAATTGCCAGAAGAACGTGTAATTCGGATCCAGACGCAGCCGCTTTCGAACCGCCGGATCCAGCGCCCGGAGCTCCGCGGCAATCAGATCCCACAAGCAGTCCGTGAACTTGCTCTTCTTGGCCGCCAGCACGCGCGCCTGGATGGCCGAGAGCTCGGGCTCATTGAGGAAGGGCAGCTTCTGCGCAGCTTTGACATACACGTTGCCGGCAAACGCCATCCTCGTTCGGAAAGCGCTGGCGGAAGGCGTGCGATAGCCATAGCGCACGTAATTCGGATACGCGGGCTGTAAGAAAAAATGTACTTTGTCGCGAGCGATCACGCCCAGCCGGTCGAGCTCGGCGATGTGGCCGCGGTCGGGTGAATAGTGCACGTACAGCGGATGATCCAAGGCTTTTTTTAGCCTGCGAATGGACCCTCCGGTCGCCTCCGCCGGAGAAGCGGGCAGCGGACCCAGGATCTGCTGCGGAAGCTGCAGCAATCCGTGATCCCACAACATCAGCGTTGGGATCTGGAGAATATCTTTGAAGACATTTTCGTGCTTGGGCGTGTTGCACTGCAGCGCGTACAGCGCGTTCGGCAGCGAGATGGCGACATCCGGCCGGAACGCTTTCAGCGCCTGGATAGTGTCGCGGATGTAGACTTCGTTCTGGGTGATGAAGCTGCCCACGCGCAGATCGAACACGGACGCGCCCAGCGCGCGCAGCTCCTCGCTCATCTCGACAGCGAAGTTATAGTCGATTCCTCCAAACCAGGGATGGGGCGGAAGGGTTGCGACAATCTTCAGACCGCTGAGCGCGCCGCTCATCGGTTCTCCCACCAACGCAGTGCACGTCCGGCGGTAAGGCGCGCGACATGGAGCGCAAATCCGGGCAATCCGATGATCCGCGTGATCAGCCTGCGCGGCGGGACCTTTGGCTTGCCGAATACCGGCAGCTCAATATCGGCGCGCCCGATCACCACGCGCGCCACGCGCATTCCAAGCAGCCTGGAATCTGAGTTCCAGCCGAGTGATGCAGGCGAACGGGGCGATGGAATCTCGAATGTCAGAATCAGCTCCTCTGAGCCGGCTAAAATTTCGCCCGGCAGATCCACGGAACGGCGATGGACTTCGCGGTCCGGCCCCAGCGTCCATTCGCCCACCAGCTTGCCGTTGGCTTTTATGCGCACGGGTAGAGCCGGTGCGCTTGCCGATACCACGCAGTCGGAAATGATGAAAGAGGCCGGGACGGCAGCGGTGGGCGGCTTCTCGAACGGGATTTTGATGGAGGCTTGCTCTCCCACGGTCCACGATCCGTATTGATCCGCGAGCGCCCATTCGGTTCCCACCAGGTCGCCGAGAAAAGCTGAGGAGTTTCCGCGGTCGGTGAGATCGATAATCTCGCCCAGCTTGTATTTGAGTGACCCAGCCGGCGTCAGTTGGAATTTGGTCAGCCGGAAACCCAGCGGCCGGGTGTCCCAGCTGGACCAGTTCAACTGCTTGGGGCTGCGCGGCGATTCGATGTGGAACGTGATGAGCACGGGATCGGCCGTCGGGAATCCGTCGGGCAAAAGGATTCTGCGCTCGTCGGTAAGTCGCGTGGGACCGAGCGTCCATTGGGCGGCTGTTTTGCCGTTGATCTCCACGCGTACGTCCAGCAGCGGTTGTTGCTCGTTGACCGCGACGTCGGTGATGGTGAATGTCGCGATCAGAGGCTCGGCCGCCGGCGCGCGCAGCAACAGAACAAGGTTCGCTTCCGGCCCGAGCGTCCAGGATCCGAATCCGTCCGCTTGTGCCCAGCATTCGTTGAGATGATGGAGGCTTGGTTGACCCTCGGTGAACTCCAGCGCTTCTGAGAGCGAATAGCTGAGGCGGTCCGCGCCCGTGAACGTGACTCTTTGGACCTTGACGCTCAGTTCGCGCGGGTCTTCATTGGTGAGCCGTTGCCCACTGGCCAGCGCGACGCGCTCGGCGGATTGCGGATTCTGGGCGTGCAGCTCAATCCGGCAGCTTTGCTTCGCTGCCATCAGGCGCGCCGGCAGCACTGCTTTGCACGTTGTGGTTTGGAATTTCGTGTAGACAACCCAGTTCACCAGGAACTCGCCCTCAAAGAAAACCTTCAAGCGCATGGGTTCTTCTTCAGGCCCGAGGAAGGCTTCATTGATTCGAACGTAAATCAGCAAGTCATCCGTGTACGATGGCGAAGGCGCGAAGAGGATGGCTGCGCGATACCCGTCGATCCAGGTGCCGGTGTAATCCATGGCTCCCCAGTGGCCGTCTTTGTAAGGCGCGGAGTGGCCTTCGGATGTGAAGTCGACAGAGTGTTCGGGAGACACCGTGACCAGCGAGACATCCTCCTGGTCATAGGCGAAGAACGATTTCAGTAAATCCTCGTTGTACTTCCACACAACGCCACGATAGCGGCGATCGTCGCCCAGGCGCGGACGGCCTTTTCGCACATGCACCGGGTACGGGGTTTCGGTAGAAAGCAGGAACTGCGCGAGAAAACGCTGGAAGATGTAATGAACCGCATTCAACACCAGAAAATCCGGCACCTGCCCGTGCGCTTTCCGCACGTCCTCGCTTTGTTGGGCGCAGGCTTCGAGACAACGCGCAACAGCGCCCAGGCTGTAACGCAAATTCCTGGGCCAATCCGTCACGCGGGCCACTTCGCCCAGATTGAGTCCGGTTTGGTCCAGGCCGAAATCAAAAATCAACAAGTTGTAATTCGTTAGGAGGGGCTCGTAAGTCGTTTCTCGTTTCTCGTTTCTCGTTTCTGGTTCGCGGTTGTTGGCGGTTACTGCGACGGCTGAGGATGGGCTGCTTCCACCCGTCAGGAGTTCGCTCACGTAATCCAGCGGTTGGGTGAAACCCATTTCCACGATGGAGCGCGCCAGAAGGTCCAGCATTTTGGGATTGTTGCCTAAATAAACAAAGCGTGCGTCGCGCGGATAGACGGTTAGGTTTCCGGCAAGGTAAGGGAGCGCGTGTTCCTGATGGTAGAAGACAAAGTTGCGGGAGTCGTTCGCATCGGTGGGATAATCCGCGGTCTGTGGGCCGCCTAGCGTGCGCTTGAGCGCGCAGATGTAGCGCGCAGGCGGACCGTCTGAAAGATCCAGCTCCTCCACCGGCTCATTCGGCGCGCCCCAGGTCTCGGCCTGATGCTTCGACACCGGCTCTTCGCAGTCCCAAACAAATTGCTGGAGATTGTTCTCCAGCTTGATATCCATCTGGTGCAATGGGGTGGCCACGCGGGTATGGTCGCAGTGGTAGCCCTTCACTCTGTGCTTGAGGCTTTCGGTTTTGTTTCCGAAATACAGGCACAGGCGCTTGCACATGTTGGAATCGGCGTGCCAGCCGTGCGTCATCCGCTCTTCAAAGCCGTTGATGTCAAAGAGAACCTGGCGCGGCATGAGCTGAAAGTCGCCGGGCGAATCGAATCGCATGTACGGGACGCGTAGCGCCACTTCGTGCAGGTGCAGTTCGGTTCCTAGAGCCTCACAAGATCGAATGATCGATTGCGGATCGCTGCGTGGAAACGTTTCCCATAACGGCTCCGGTAATTCATAGCGCGGCGCGATGTACTGGCCGTCCGGAATATCCCGGACCGCATCGCTCAGGCTGGCCATGTCCGCGCTCAGCACAAAGATCATGTCGGTGTTGGTGGACAGGATCCAGCGGTTGCGCGGGTTGCTTCTGCGGATCGCGATGTTTCGCGTGTGCGGCTCGGTGGCGAAGAGGTGCGTGTGCCCAACCAGCTTGTAATAGAGATGCGGCCGTACGCGAAACACGCGCAGGCGCGTCTTGGCGTGCGACGTCAGCGTATCGTAAATGGCTTCGGGAAAAGTCGGCAGATCGTTCGAGGTGTTGCAATCCACGAAGAGAATCTCGTCGTCCGGATCGTGCAACACTTCCGCGATGCAATTGATGCTGATCGCGGCGCGCTTGGCGAGGTTGTAACCGTGCGAGTCGTTACGCCCGTATAAAACTACTGAAATCATTCCAGTGATATTCCGATTTCTAATCTCCGGCGGCCTGGGGCATTTTTTGGATAGAAGGCGGTTCGGCGTGGTCCCCCGGCAACACCGTTTCCTTAAGATCGAATTCTATCAACCCCCAGTTCTCGTGGTTGAAGATCATGGGCGAGTGCAAACGGCTCATTTGCGCGGCCCAGCCCAGCACTTCCTCATTGTCGACGAAGGAGAGTCCGCGGGCGGCGATGCGTTCGAAGAGTTTGGCTTGGCCCTCGGGAGTCCAGCCGGAACCAGATCCGTGTTCGATGTGGTAGATGCGCATCGGATCGGGAAGCATTTCTTCGCGCGCGCCGCCGTGATGCGCCGCCACGCACAAAACGGAGTCGAGATTCATGGAAAACAGATCGAATTCCGGATACCCGCGCAAGTCCAGCCAATGTTCGCGCGCCATCAACGTGAAGTCGCCGCACGCATTGGTGTGAACGAAGGATGTCGCGCTTTGGCCGGGCGTTTTGGTGAAATCGCAGCCATAAGCGCGGAACGGACCGGAAGCGGTAAGTTCCAAAACATGCGTGCGGCCGTTCTCGATGGGAAGATCCATGCGCTGAATCGTTCGGCCGTTGGCGTGAAAACTGGCAAGAATCTCGCCGCCTTTTCGGATCTGAAATTCCAAAGGCGCTTCTGTCTCGAGATCGATATATAGCGGCTGCGGACCCACATCCGGCATTCGAATTACCATTTCCGCCGAACCTTCGGAAGTCATGGCGCCGCTTGCAGGATGGAATCGCCATCCAGCACCCCAAGGTTGCGAAAGCGCGGGCTGCCGAGCGGCTGGGTGAGGGTTGGATGTCCAACCGCACCAATATACTTTCACCTCTTGCGGAGCCGAATCGAGTGAGGGACCCACATCGCGAATGCTAAGCCGCAACACCTGAGTTTGTTTAGGCACGTGCGGGATCTCAAAACGCACGAAGGCCAGGCCAACGATGCGCCGTTGTCCGATGGGTTTGCCGGTGGAATCCGACAGAACCAGATCCAGCGGCCGATTCTTTCGAGGAAAAGGTTCCACCTGCAATCCAAGTTCGCCCGATGCTGCCGCGGACGCGGCCACAATCACTTCAGCGCCATCCGACGCACGCCGGAAAATTTCACCGCGATAATCGTCCAGTATGCGCCAGCCGGCCCCCGGCGCCAAGCCCGAGTGTGGAGGAAAAATATCCTCGCCCGGCCGTGCTTTGGCCTGGAACGCCAGCCGGCGTCTGACGTACGGCACCACATTGCGTGCCATGCCGGCGAATCCACGCCATTCCACATAGGATTTCAACATCCGGCGAAGGCGCGGCGATACGGGCACGGTCAGTGGTACCAGGCGTCCGCCCTTCGCCAGCCGGTCAATCACATGCTGCATTGCGAACCAGGATGTGACCACCAGACTGCGACGTCCAAGAGGTTGTAGTGTGGCCCGATCGGAACCAGATCGCGACTTCAGCCGTTCCCATTCGAAACGGAACGCGCGGAAGTTCAGAACACGCGGATCCCGGTCGGTTGGAACACCGCCCTGGTGCACGCGAAACCACACGCGAGCCGGAACTCGCGAGGAGAACGGCAAGCGCAAGCGGCTGCGACGGTCCACAGTGACGTGTGCGAGGATCTCAAAATCGTCTCCGATCACTTCCAGATCCAGCGGGGCATTCCCTGTCCCTGGCCCGGGCTCGAGATCCAGCAGCAGTCCAGAGATGGATTCGGGCGCGCGATCGATCAGCAGCTCCGCATTTTGGCCTGCCCAGCGAAACGGTTCTTGCGCGGTGTAGCGTTCCACCGGAAGCCAGCCCTTTCCAAATAGAATTCCGGAATCCGCGGCGGCGATGTCGCCAGCGCTCAAGATGGGCCGTCCATCGGGCGAGACGTTGTAGGTACCCTCGCGGACATTGATGCGGATGAGATGCTTTTCGCAATAACTGAGCTGTTGTTCCACCGGCGCGTCCACCGGAACGTCGCTCATCGCGTCGTGCCGATCCATGCGGTACATGCGGCCCGGTTGCAGCCGTTGTTCTGCCAGAAACTTTGCCAGCTCGCTGGAAAACAGAATGTCGATATTGCTAACCAGCACGAACTTTCCGCGCGCCCGGCGAATCCCCACATTCTTCGCGATCATTTGATACAGCGGCAGCGCTTCGGCGTGCGCAAAGCGGCGATGCACTTCGGGCGGCACTTCGATAAAGCGAACCTGGCATGGGCCCATATCTTCGGGCCAGCGCAAAGCTTCGGAAAGCCGGACGCGATCCTGTGGCGGATTCCATTCCACGAAAATCAGCTCGCAGGAAAGTTGATGCTCGCGGGCGTGCGCGATCCATCCGTTGACGAAAGCCTGCATGCGGTTGAGCAGATTTCCGCCATGATCGTCGTTACGCGCCGTCACCACCAACGAGAGATAAGGCGTGGAATCGCCGGCCGGCAGCATTACTTCGGTTTGGCGGTCAGGCAAAGGTGCCAGCCAAACGCGCGTTCCAGAGCGCGGAACAAAGCTCTAGGCATCCAGCGGAAATACCAAACCTTCTTGTATTGATACTGCACATATTCCGGAATGCTGTAGGGGAAGATGTGATCCACCGAGACATCGGTGACGCGGAATCCATGCTGTTCCAGAAGGCGGCGGCCGGAGCTGCGTGAATAACAATAAGTCACCGGGCATCCCAGTTCCGCTTCGGAGTAATCCGCAACCAGGCGCTTCAACTTCCAGAAGCGGCCTTTTCCGTAAGCGAACAGGATCCACAGAACCTTCCACGACCATAGGTTGTAGACCATGATTTTCACGGTGGTTTCCGGAGTTACATAACCGCGGAGCTCTTCCAGCACGCGCTCCGGATGCGGCGTATGATGAATCACTCCGAACGAATAAACCAAATCGTAAGGCGCCACCGGAACTGCCTGGCTCAACCGTTCGGCATTCACGCAAATAAAACGCACGTGGTCCGCAACGCCGAAGACATCCGCGCGCTGGCGAGCCACCTCGAGGGATTTCTCGGTTAAGTCCACCGCGGTCACGTCCGCTCCGCCGCGCGCGAAATTGATGGTATCGGTGCCGATGCCGCATCCGATTTCCAGCACTCGTTTGCCTTTCCACCGGTCAAACTCCGCGAAGCCGGGAATGTGCGGCTCCACAAAATACTTGCGGACTTCCACTTCGTCGAAGTACTCCCGCGACCCCACCGGCTGCTGCGAGTGGAAGATATTGCACGGGCGCGCGTTCCAATAATCGCTGACCTTGGTGATCGGGACGTCCTGAAAAGAAACGGGCATTTGGAAGTGGCGGCGAAATGTTTAAACTCGATTATAACCGGCGCTGGCGCAAGGAACAAATGCCCTGCGGCCGGTTCAGCACGTGGGGCAGGTTGGTAACCTGCCGCCGATTGCCAATCGGCGCAAACTGCGCGGGTTAACAACCCGCTGCAGGATAACATCCTGCCCCACATTCTGAAACTGACTCACTACAATTAGGCGGGCTTGGCTATACTTAGTTTCGAATTAATGACGGAGAAAAACCTCAGGCCTGCTGTCCCGATGGGTCGTGGCGGGGGCGCGGGCTACTTATCCGCTGTGTTGCTGTTTCCTTTGCTGGTGCTCTGGCGTCAGGACAACGCACTGTTCACTGGATACGGACACATCGATCCCTGGGTCTATTTCGGGTACTTCCGCAATCTGGTGGAGTTCAAGCGAAACCTGTATCGCGGCAATCCGCACGGCACTCATCTTTCCTGGATACTCCCTGGCGCTGCGCTGCACCACTTTTTTGCGCCCGTCACCGCAACCTGTCTTTTGCATCTCGGGGTTCACACGCTGGCCACCGTATCGCTGTTTCTAACGCTGAAGTGGATTGCGGGCGCAAGACGCGCGTTCGTTGCAGCAATGGTATTTTCAGTGAACCCCTGGTTGTGGGCGGCCACCGGTTGGGATTATGTGGATGGAATCGGCATCGCCTATTCTCTCCTCACCATTGCCTTATTGACCTCGGCGGCGCGATATCCGGCGCGGCATTGGGCGCTGATCCCGGCGGGGATGGCGCTGGCCGCGCTTTTAAACACCGGCGCTGGATGGTTGACGCTGGCTCCGCTGTTCCCTCTGTACTATGCAGGTTTGATGTGGACCTGGCACCGGACCCCGTTCCTTCGATCGGCACTCGTGCTCGGTGGGTGGTTCGGCTCAGGCTGTTTTTTGATGGCCACGACTTTCAGCACGGCGAATTATGCGCTGGACGGGCACCCCTTGGCCTCCTTATTTGTTCAGCCCCGCGTCGCCCTCACGCTGATTGTGGCTGCGATTGTGCTGGCAGGCTTCTTCGTGGTGAGTCGAAAGTTCGAACCGGTAGATTCCCGGCGCGCACTTTCCCCCCTTCTTTTGGTAGGCGCCCTGGCGTGGATTGGCTTGTTTCTGATTTCGTCCAGCCGTAGTTCCTCGGCGCCCTGGCAGCGCGGCTTATGGCAGAACGACGCACTGTCGCCTTGGTTGTGGTTTCCCTTGATCGCCGCCGCCACCGCGCTGGTTGTGCTTTACTCCGAGCGTCGCGAGTGGGGCAGCGGGATTTCGCTATCCGCGCTGCTTTCCGTCCAGTTTTTGCTGGTCGTCTTGTGGATGACCGCGGCCCAATTGCGAGGACACCCGGAGCTTGGTGAATTCTCTGCCGCAAGCAAGCTGTTACCCTTCGCTTTCCTCGTGATTGGGGCGAGGTTCTGGCCGGAAGCAGACGAAGTTCGATTGCTCGACTTTCTGATCTTCTGCGGTGCGGCGGCGGCGATTTTGGCTTACGCATGGCTGACGGAGGGCATGATCTTCGTAGCCGGCCTTCCCTACGCGCCTTGGCTGGGCGCGGCCGCGCTCTTGGCCGCGCTATTCTGGCGGAATTTTCCCGAGTATTTGATCTGTTCGGTCGGAGGATTTTTTGTCTTAACCGCGGTGGGCACAGGCTCGCGATACGGCGGCATCGATCCACACGCCCTCCGAAATCAACTTCAACTGCTGAGTGTAGCCCGGGAACGCGTGGAGATTGTGCGGCAGGGCAAGCCGGTCCGCTTTTGGTATGACGCGAAAGACGCCGCCATGCCGGCAGCGGTCGCGTTGAGCTCCACCTACGTTGGCGAAGAGAGCTTGCTCAGCCGTAGTTTCGACGCACCTCCATGCAACAGGCAGCTCACTCCGTCCACCGTGGTAGCCACCATCGCATCGAACCCGCTGCATGGGCCGGATGTAGTGGCGTCCGCGCTATCGGTTTGTTGGAACGGCGGGCTGCACGCCGTGCCTATCGAGATCGACAGTTTCCACCGGGGGTCGTCCGGTTATCAAATATCGTTCGTGCGAGTTGAAACTGGAGCGAGCGCCCCATAATCTCGATGCACCCATCATCTCCAGCGGACTCTTGGCAAATCGCCAGGATTGAAATACGGAGTGCAGGGGAGTTGGTGGTCCCAGCATTGATCCACTACTTGGGGAACCCAAATGGATTTGCCCCCGGGCGCGGTCTTGCTGACGAAGGCTGGCGGGTCCTTCACGGTCCACGTGTTGCCGAATTCTCTTATGCCGGCGGCCCCGATCAACATTCCCACGGCAACCGCTTCAATGGTGAGCCGGCGCACAAAAGTAGTACTTTCGAAGTGCGCAAAATAAGCCGGGCACGCGATGCTGAGGCCCAGAATTCCGGCGGTGGCCAAATATCCGCTCCCGAATCGAACGTCCGGTGCGCTGGAGAACCAGTACGCCAAGCAGATGCAAAGTGCTCCCGCCGCGCCCCCCATCCAACGGTTGACTCGGATTCCCAGGCATAGAGCCAAAGCTCCCAAGATCGTTCCCGCCACAAGCAACCGGGCGCTCCAATCGTCCCAGCTGCGCACCGCCCACCCTTGCACCCAGCCCCAGTTGCCCATTACGTTGTCGTAGTCGTACCGGTGCGGAGTTCGCGCCCACGACTTGATCCCCAACAATTCGTACGCGACTCGATCGCGCGAAACCGCCCAGGGAAGTTGGGCGGCGCACGTTTGAGGCACTGGATACACGGCGCATCCGGAGAGAACGATCCCACGAATCAGCCACACTCCCAGCAAGGCCACAGCCACTGCAATCGGAGCAAGCAGGCGAAGATCCGCGGCTTTGCGCTGAAGCCAGAGCATTCCAAGCGTCAAAATTAATAGCGGCGCCGCGCTCAATTTCACCGTGACGGCAAACGCCGCGGTCAGCAACAGCAGAATGAGATTCGTTCTGACCTGGGCAGAGAAAGACAGCAGAACCGAAAACCAGTAGACGACCAGCATGGCTGCGAACCCGTCGCCGTTTAAGACACCGGACCAATACAACTCGGCCGGAGCAAGCGCCAGAATGAGCGTTGCGATGGTGAGGAACCAGAACTCCGCGCTCTGCCGAGCCCCCCGCGGGATCCGGGCATAGCACGACATCAAAACAAAAACCAGCAGAACCAGGTTCGAGATCCAGCCGATGCCGGCTCTGTCATCTAATGGTGCAATCACGAAAAGGGTGGAATTGAACCCCAAACGTCCATGCAGATTGCCCAAGCCAGGCGTGATGGGAAACTGGCTGTTCCAAAGAAATGTTTGTAGATGATACAAGCCCGTGTCATAGACGGTGAAGGCCTGCCGGTGAAGAAACGCCGAGAAGCCCACAAAAATGGACACCGGATGTTCCTTGCATTGCTGGGCGAGATCGCGCCAAAAAACCGCCGCCAGCGCGATCCCGGCACCGAGCGTTGCCATTTGAACCGTTACCGACAGCGCCGCGAAAAAATGAATCACACAGCCCAGACCCGCCAGCGATAACAACCCCAGGACGCCGGCATCGCCCAGGTTTGCTCGAATTCCGAAGATCCTCGCCAGGCCAAAACCATAGCCCAGGCACGCAACGACGGTCAGAATTGCGAGCAGGTAAGCCACAGGCATGTACAAACGCGATTCTACACGAAGGGTATAACATCCTCAATACGCGGACGGGCTAGAATTATTCATTGCCCAGCTCCCGCCGATCCAACAGTCGAAAAAAGCCGGCCCCGGAGGTGTTCCGGGATGAGGTGTACCGGATTAAGGGTGTTCGGTCGGGACCGGGCTGGCAATCCCGGCGCTGGTTTGAACAGCATCTGCGCTTGGATAACCCGGCGGTTGCTTTCCTCGCGGCCCTTGCAACTGTTCTAGTGTGGCTCGACTTCGGTCCTTTCGGCATTTACCCGCCCGTTGGATTCATCGATCCGTGGTTCTATACGGGATACTTCACGAACTTCTTTTATCTGTTGCATCACCAAGGATTCACGTACTACGTTTCGCGGCTGCCTTGGATCCTCCCTGGCAGGGCTGCATTTGGAATCGCCAGCCCCGAATTCGCCAGCCTGCTGTTGTGCGCCGTCATCGTAACGGTAAGTGGATTCTCGGTGTACTGGATGATCCGCTGGTATTACGGACAGGCTCCGGCCGTTCTTGCTGCATTGGCGCTGATTACCAATCCGTATTTCATGAGCACAACGGGCTGGCAGTATCCCAATGGGGCGGCCATCGCGTACGCGACAATCGCGCTGGCTCTGTATCTCCGGCCGCATGGCAAGCCGAGCTGGAACGATTCGTTGGCAGCGGCGGCGCTGACGCTTTCGATATTCAGCAACGTGGCCGGCGCTCCCATGATTGTTTCAGTCCTTCTGATACCCGTTTGGCGCTGCCGCCATTCCGCGAAAGAGCTGCGCCGGCTGGTATTTTGCACGCTGGCGGCGATCGGTGTTACCACGGTTATTCTCTGCGGGATAAGCAAGAGCGTGCTCGGGGATGCGCGGATATTCAAACCTCAGCTCGACATCTGGCTTGCCGCGCTGCGCAACCCGACTTATTTATCCGATACATGGGGCTCCGGCCCTGGGTTTCTCGCGAATGCGGTGCGCCTATTCACACCGGCTTTTCTACTGATATTCGGCCCGGTGCTGCTGCTTGCGTCGTCAAAACCTGCAGCGCCCGCGTGGCCAGTTTACTTCGCTCTGCTCACCTGTTGCTCGCTATATGCCTTCCAGGAGTTCGCGCTGAACCGCGCCGGGCTTCGGGTTTCCTATGTCAGTGCCTACTTGATGGTGTTGGTTGGGTGTTTCGTTGGGATTTTGTTGGGAGAACTTTGGAAATCCGGGCAGCCGAGTGGGTGGGCCGTCGCCCCGGTGGCGCTTGTGGTCCTCGCCATCGCGCTGCCATTCGTATATAACGAGATGCGGCTGCGATACAACGAGATTCAACTGCGGGCGCTCCACCACCGCGTCTGGACGATATTATTCTGCCTGGGCATTGCCGCGGCCGTGCTTGCGATTCTGGCTCGCCGCCCCAAACCATTTTTTCGATACGCGATCTCCGCGCTGGTATTGGTTGCTGTCTCGGCAGGCCCCGCGGCCGACTACGATATTTTTTCCGGCTTGGGCGACCAGCCATCTATCCACGGCTCGAACTTGTCAACCGGACCTCGAGCTGCTTCCTTCCGGTGTCTGCTAAATATCCAGGATTACCTGAAGTCCAACATGGATCCGGAATGGAAGCTTGTCTTTTGGGTGGACAAGGACGAGCCGCTAGCATACCTCTTCCGTTCCGCGGTGGCGTTATACGTGACCCCGAGTTCTGACCTAACTCAGGAACTGTCCAGCGGCGCCGGCAGACTCTATCCTTACAACACCACCGTAGTTCAACTCACCGCGCATCCCGGGCGTCTGGCTGAACACACCAAGTTATTGGCCTCCAGAGGCATCGGCGTGGAGTACGACCGCCGCACGGAATTCTCTTACAGCGGACAGCGTTTCACGGTAGCTTTGCAGGATTTGACTGCAATAACCAGTTCGCACTAGCGGACGGCGGAAAGCTCCGCCTTGTGGCGTTCCCAATCCTGTTGGGTCACCAAAACACCGGCATCGAGAACCTCAAACTGGCCCGGTGAAGAACCGTCATTGAAGAGAATGATATGAGTTGCTTTGCGGAGATCCGGCGCTTTCAAGACGACATCTTGCGGCTCGTCGGATTTCAGGACAGATCCGTAGGTGCGCGTAAGAATACCGGACTTGTTGTTAAAGACCGCAAGACCAATTCTGCCGGCGATCACTCTGAGCCGTAGCTCGACCCAGCATGGCGTCACCATCGACCTGCGGTGAATGATCGGAATAGCCGCGGCGAAAGATCCATCCGATAGTGGCGTGGTAACGCGAATCCGAGGCTCGCGCTCAACTTGAACTTGGTTGGAATTCCGCCCCAAATCTGAGAGCCGGAGCATCCCACTCAGCCGGACCGTATCCTTGGGAGGTATTAGGTCGGCGGGCAATCCAACCCCGGCAAAGCCCGGCATTCGTTCCAGTGCGCGAGGAAAGTTCATGGGCGTGTCTTCCCGGCGTAAGGCGTCCACCAGAGCTCTCCGGTCGGCCAACAGGAGCGCTCCATTGATTTTCGCGACTTCTTTGCAGGATCGCCCGATCCAGCCGGCCGGTTCCGGCGAATGGGCGGTGAGCACGGTCACCAGGACCGAGGCTTCCGGCGTCGGCTTCGGAAGCTGCTCTATCGTGGAGAACGTTCCGGGCCAGCGCGCCCCCCAAGACGAGTATTGGAGTTCCGGCGCTGCTGGACAAACCGCTGAAATAACCTGATAGTCCCCACCCGTGTGCTCTTCGAAGCGATAAACCTGGCCGTTCCGCGCGGCGTAGCCCACCACCTGCGCAACCGGGCGAGCTGACAGCAGCACGAACTGGAGTTGTTCATTGCTCTCGCCAAAATAGAACCCGCGGAGTTTGAGGGCGCCCTGGGCGTACCAGGAGCCGACGGTGCTCTCAATGGATTTCTCATTCAAGTGAGGATAATCCACAACGGCATCGAAATTACTGAAATACGAAACGGGATCGTAGGGCGATGGCCCGAACATGTCGGTCTCGATATCCCACCAATAAGCTGCCCCGGATGAATACCAAGCACCGTAGCGGCCTGCCACGCGGGCGTGTGGGCCCAAAATGACACGCGCCGCGGCGCGCGCCACGTCTCCCTCATGCACGTGCGGTTCCGTGGACACTATGGCGGCTCCGAGCGTGGGATTACCGCTGACAAGGTACAGAAAGAGAAGCAGGGCGGCAGCCGGCACGAACAGATTTTGCAGTCGCTGAAGATGCGCGCGGCGCAACAGATAGTCGCTCAGCACTAACACGCCGATCGCCAGGGCCGCCGTAAAAAGAGCGATTTCATGCAGCAGGTACATGCTCCACTTGTGAGCCGCAAAGAAGAAGATGAAAATCTGTAACGGTAGAGCTGCCAGCGCTAAACCGCGGGTGGACGGTATGAATGACAATATCGCCGTCGAGAAAATCACGACAGGAATTCCAAGCCCGATCGGTTTGGCGATGATTGCGGGCAGATAGCTTTGAGACATCTCCCGATAGAGCCTGAAATGCGCGAGTAACGATGCCGAGGTGATGCCATTCCCCTCGTACGATCGGATGGTGCTTAACACTAGAGGAAGGTGCGGCAGCAGGTAAAATCCAAGATAAGGAATGCCGAAAAGGCAGCCGCCGCCGCAGAGCGCAAGCACGCGCGATTTGGCTTCCTTCCAACTCAGGCTGCGGACGGCCCAGACCAAGTAAACGGCCACGCCGGCAAATGCAAAAGCAGCGTAGTAATGGATCGTTGAAGCCCACGTCAGCATGAAAGCGCCGGCGAAAAGCTTGCCTATATTCCAACTCTCGATCCGGCCGGATTCCAAAAGCAGCAAACCGAGAAACCATGCCGCCTGTAGGGCGCCCTCTGGGCGCGTGCCGAAGGTCAGCCCAAGAGCATCGCTAGCGAGCATCAGCAAACCGATCGAAAACAGCAATCCGAGTTTCACCGGCGCCGGAAATAAACCGCGAACGATCACAAGGATCGAGAGCAGGAACATCACCGCGGTTGGGGTAGCTTCCGCGTAATACCACGTGAACCCCAGCCGGCCCAGCAATCCAATCAGGCCCAGATGTACCGGTGGATGCACGATCACCGGGTCGTCAAAGAAACTGAGATGCGGATAGCTGGGAAAGGTCAGTTTCCCAAAATGAGCGAGCATGTACGCCGGGTTGTACATGGCAAGTTCATCCACATCCCCGTTTCGATCTGAAAAGAAGGCAACCAGCAAAACAAGCAGCGCAACGAAGCATGCGAACGAGATAACACTTGTTTGATTCCACCGGTCCGCTAACGAAGGCTTTCGATCCGAGGGCTTCGGTTCCGAGGAAGCGTAGGACTTGACCCACATCCCGCGAACCGATAGCGTCACCCGATTCACTGCTCAGACCTCCCGTCGCCGCTCGTGTCTGGAGCGGGAGACCAAACCGCATATAGCTCGCCCATAAAGACCGGAACTATCCAGTCGGCGATCGCCGAGCGAGTCGCAAGTCTGCTGAGAGGGCTGAGCGCCGGGATATGTTGCGTAGTTCGATGCAGGATATAGCCGACCGAGAAATTAACGGGGCGGGTGCCCTGCGCAATCAAGCGCGCACCGGATCGCGCGCCGCAACGAGCCAGGCTCTCGCGGTTGAAGTAATTCAAATGCTCGGGAAGTAACAACGGCCAACGCTTCAGCATGATCCGGGCCTGCCAGCTATCCAGATTCGGGACGTTGGCTATCAGCAACCCGCCCGGCCGGAGCAGGGACAAGGCCTTTCGCAGAAACTCTCCTGGGTTAGGTACATGCTCCAGTACGTCCCACATGGTCACAGCGTCAAAATTCGACTGAGGGAAATCAGCATCCTGCAAAGTAACTGGAAAGATCTGCGCGCTCCCTGGGAGCAGTTTCTGCGCTTTCTCGAAAAGGCTCCGGCATGGCTCGACACCCGCCACGGTCCAGCCGGCAGCGGCGCATTCCGCCAGGAACTTACCGGATGCGCAGCCGATATCCAAGATTTTGCCGGACCGGTTTGCGTAACGCTGTAGGATTTTGCGACGCCGGCGCGCCGTCCGCACGCGGCCGGGCGCCTCGGACTCGTACGCCGCGACGTCCATGTGACGGTAAAGCTCACGCAGTTGAGCGTCGGAAGGACGCGAGTCGCTAAAACCCAAACCACAGTCAGAGCACCGCCAAATTTTCCCAAAGGCAAGTTTGGTGCGCGAGGAGCCGAAGGCAGCCGGGTCCAGCGCGTGAGCCGGTCCGTCCAAGTAGAGCGTGGCATTGCAGCTCGCACAAACGGGGCAAGCGGAGGTTGCCGCCGCAGCGGCCTCCGGATGTTCGTTGGCGAGGGTCACTGCTACGGCCTCCCGACTGCTGCCGGGTGTTCCGCCGAAGCTGGCTCCGGCCGCGTAACGCGCTTTCGATTCTTGCGAAGAACGCTCAGCAAGGCCAGGAAATAACCAGGAGCAACCTTGACCACTTTGAACGTGGAGGTCCCCATGTCGATACCCCGATTGATCCAAGAGACGGGAACTTCTTCGATATCGTAGCCCGCCAACAGCGGTTTAAGACCGGTTTCCGCGTTGGCGGCAAAATGGGGCTGTTCGATGCTTAAATTCTTCAAGATCTCAGCCCGGAAAAGTTTTAGATTGTTGGACAGGTCTCGAACTCGCACCCGGCAGAGAAGATTCACGAGCAGATGGAAACCGCGATTGCACAGGATCTTGGGAAACGGATAATTGACGAGCATCGACTGGTAAGAGAAACGGCTACCAATGGCTCCGTCCCTTCCCCGTGCAATCGAGTCGAAGAGGTCGCGCAATTCGGGCAAAATATACAGGAAGTCGCAGTCCATCGTGAGAATGTAGCGGCCGGTTGCGGCGGAAAATCCGTCGCGCAAGGCCCGCCCCACGCCATTGGGCGGCTGGCGTTCCACCAGACGAACGCGTGGCTCCCGCGCCATGATCTCCCGGGTAACGGCCGCGGTACGGTCCGTACTGTTGTCGTCGACGATGACGATCTCGTGAATATAACGCCCGTAAAAGCCGATCAGTCCCGCCACCAACCGGGGAATGTTCATCTCCTCGTTATGGCAAGGTACGACAATCGATGTGGACCCGAACAACTCGGGGTGAAATGCCAGATCCACCGAGGGGCGTCTTTCCGGGCCCCCCGGTTTCTTGGCCCAGATGTACAACGTTCCGCAAAACTCCTTGATGACGGGTGCATGCTCCACCACGTAGGACAAGGACTGAAAAGCATGGATCAAGGCACGCGGGATGCGGGGATGGACAATGTCAAAAGGCGTAATCTCAATCTGCGTAAAACCCTGCTGCGACACGGCCTTCATTAGTTTGTACTTACGCAGGGCCGTTTGACAATCGGGTTGCCCCGCCCACCGTGCCACGGCCGGCGCCGCGTTCTTCACGAACACTTGGGGGTTCCAGTGGTTGGCTTCGAAAAAGAGGATCTGCCCTCCCGGCTTCAAAAGTCTATACAGAGCCTGCAGGTTTTGCGCGTGCAGGTTATGGCTGAGAATTGCGGTTCCGACGATGTAATCGAAGCTGCTTTCCGGCAGGGAATTCAGCTGCTCCACCCGGGCCACGGTCACGTTCGGCAGTTGTTTTTCCAGTGCCTGATCCGCCAAGCCGGAATTAAACACCGCCGCAGTGATCGGATTCTCTCCGCGCAGGACATCCGTCAAGTGCTCGGTCCAAAGTCCGCTCCCCGCGCCCAATTCCAGAATCGACTCACCGGGTAGAACATGGAAGCAGTGCCGCACCGCGATTGCCCGCCAGCGCAGTTTCAGCGGCGACGTTTGCGGGTAGCGAAGCCAGTACTTCTCCCGATGCAACTCCATTTCCCGGAGATTTTGCTCGACGGACATTAATTACCCTTGTTACTCCCGATTTTGTCAGCGCCAATCTGTCTTGTGGGAATCTCGATGTCCGGCGAGTCCGGTTCGAGAGGGACTCTCGCATCACCAAGATGCCGATCCACGATCTCGTTCACGATCTTTGGCAAGTCGTATTCCATGCGCCAATCCGGGAAATGCGAACGCACTTTGGTTAAATCGGAAATATAGCAGATGTGGTCGCCGATGCGATTTTCGGGATGATGCTGATAACGCAGGTCGAAACCCATGCCGGACAGCAGGTCAATGGTTTCGAGAATCGACATGCTGTTCGCCCGCCCGCCGCCCAGGTTGTAGACTTCAGCGGCCTTGGGGCGCTTATAGAATTCCAGGAACAAGCGCGCCACGTCGCGGCAGTGGATCTGATCGCGTACCTGCTTCCCTTTATAACCGTAGATCGTATAGGGGCGGCCGGTAACCGCGCAGATGATGATATAGGCCAGATAGCCGTGCAGCTCGACAGCGGCTTGCTGAGGCCCGGTCAGGCAGCCGCAGCGAAAGATCCCCACGGGCATGTTGAAATAGCGCCCAAATTCCTGGCACATGACATCCGCCGCAACTTTGGATGCCCCGAAGATGGAGTGCAGGCAGCCGTCGATGGACATCGACTCATCAATGCCATCCAGGCCGCCGGCGTAATCGTAGCGTTTCTCCTGCTCAATGAGCGGCAAGGTGTTCGGGCGATCGCCATAAACTTTGTTGGTGCTGGTAAAACAGAATGGGGATTCGGGACAGAAATCCCGCGCCGCCACCAGCAGATTCAGGGTTCCGACAGCGTTCACATCGAAGTCGTCGTAAGGAATCAACGCGGCCTTGTCGTGCGAGGGCTGAGCCGCGGCGTGGATGACGAAATCCGGCCGTTCCCTTTCGAACAGGTCCCGAATGCCCTGGCGGTCGCGAATATCCAGCGGCATGTGCCGGTAGTTTGGAAATGCATCCTTCAGCTCTTCCACCACGGAGGAGGTTGTGCCTTGCGGTCCAAAGAACTGCCGGCGCATATCGTTATCAACGCCGGTTACGTCCCAATCCTGTTCCGAAAGCAAACGAACACACTCGGAACCCACCAGGCCGCCCGAACCAGTAATTAAAGCGCGCACACTCTTCCCCAGACCCCGCAGGATAAACATCTCATCATTAACTTGTTCCCGTTAAATGAGAGTATACACCGGAGTTGGAGTCCCGGGGCGTTTATCGTGGAAGTGGTATGGGATTGCCGGAAACGCCCGAAAATCAAAACGGCACCGACTCCTGACGGCCGCGGCTCGGTTACATCTTTCCGTGCCGAGCCGCGACCGTGAGGGAGTCGGTGCCGTTTTGATCAATCGCCGACCAAACTTCTAATCGCCTTCGGCAGCCATCGCCTGAGGAACATGGGCGGGCAGCGGCGTCCCGTAGCCCAGCGTCAGATAATCCACCACGCCTTCGAACTTCTCGCGCGGAAGAACGCGCCAGCAATCCAAGACCACTGGTTTACCCGTGGGACGCTGGAAATCCTGCGGGGTCAATTTCTTGAATTCGGGCCAAGGTGTGGTAATCGCGAGAACATCGGCTTGGCGGGCGCATTCCGCTGGGCTCGCCGCGAATGTTACATTTCCTTGCAACGGCTCACGGGCACTCTCCATGGCCTCCGGATCGTAGACCACCACTTTGGCGCCGGATTGCAGCAGATATTTGGCCAATGCGACGCCTTGCGACTCTTCAATCACGCCGGTATCGGGTTTGTAGGATAGCCCCAAAACTCCTGCTGTGCCGCCTTTCGGCAGCTTCGCCAGGATCATCGCGCCCAACCGTGGCACCTGCTGGCGGTTGAGTTGATCGGTGGCTTCCGCCAAAAGCGCAGGGGCTCCGTTCGCGCGCGCCAATGCGGAAAACGCCACATTATCGCGCGGGAAGCAGGGACCGCCGTATCCGAGCGCGCCCTTCAAATACTTCGACCCGATGCGCGTGTCGCATCCGATGGCCGCGGTCACCACATCCACATCCGCACCCGGTAGCGTTTCGCAAACTTGCGCCAGCATGTTGGCGTAGGAAATTCGGGTGGTGACGAACGTGTTGACCGAGAGCTTGGTCAGTTCCGCGTTCACAAAATTCATGCGCCGGATGCCCGGATTGCTTTCGCACACGCCCTTATAGAACTCTTCCAGAATTGCGCCGGATCGAGGATCCGATTCGCCGATCAGGATCATATCGGGTCGTAACATGTCGTTCACCACGTTGCCGAGCGCGATGAACTCGGGGTTGTAGCAAAGCCCGAAGTCGGGACCGCACGTTTTCCCCGTGATCTCTTCCAAAGCCGGCAACAGCGTGCCGCCCGTGGATCCGGGCATCACGGTGCTGGAAAGCACCACTAAATGCCATTTCTCCTTCTTCTTGAGCACGGCGCCGATCTTTTCCGCCGCTTCCATCACGTACTTCATGGAGAAGCGCCCGTCGGAGCCGGACGGCGTGGGCACCATGATCATGGTGATGTCCGTCGCGAGCAAGGCATCTTCGTAACTATGTGTCGCCGAGATGCGTTCGCGCGCGCCATCGATCATCTCCTGCAGACGCGGCTCCTTCACCGGCGCTTTTCCCGCATTGATGGCTTTTACGGTTGCGGGATTTAGATCTACACCCACTACGGTATGGCCCTTGTGCGCCATCACGGCCTGCATGGGCGAACCCAGTTTTCCCAATCCGATAATTGAAATTCTCATTATTTTATTATTCCTGTCTAACAATAGGCATGCGCCATCCAGTGCCGAACGCGCGTGAAGTCACCTTCAGCACCGGCGCCGCCTGCTTTCTTTTAAATTCTGCGATTCTGACTAACTTCAGTACCCGGCGAACCGTTTCCGGATCGAACCCGCTCGCGATGATGTCTTCGGCGCTCTGGCACTGCTCAATATGCAGCTCCAGAATCTGATCCAGCAGATCGTAAGGCGGCAGGCTGTCCTGATCTTTCTGATCGGGACGCAATTCCGCCGAGGGCGCTTTGGTGAGAATGCTTTCGGGGATATCCGGTTTCACTCGGTTGCGCCAATTCGAAACCCGGTAGACCATCATCTTCGGCAAGTCCGCGATCACCGCCAGGCCGCCGTTCATATCGCCATACAGCGTGCAGTATCCCACCGAGATTTCCGATTTGTTTCCGGTAGTGAGCAGCAGCGATCCAAACTTGTTGGAGAGCGCCATCAGGAGATTGCCGCGAATGCGCGATTGGATGTTCTCCTCGGTGACATCGGACGGGCGGCCTTGAAATGCCCCTGCCAGTACGCCGTCATAAGTCTGCATGATGTCGCTGATTGGCAAAGTCAAGGTCTGGATGCCCAGGTTGCGCGCCAGCTCGATAGAATCGTCCACGCTGCCGCCGCTGGAATATCGCGAAGGCATTAACACGCCAAGAACATTCTCCGGACCCACCGCTTCGGCCGCGATAGCTGCCGTCAGCGCCGAATCGATGCCGCCGGAAAGTCCCAGCAAGACCTTCGAGAAACGGGTCTTTGAAACGTAATCGCGAACTCCCAGCACCAGCGCGTGCCAGATCTCGGCTTCGGTTTCAAAATCGTCCTCCGCCACCGTGCCGGAACTCTTGGCCTGATCTCCAATAGCCAAATCTACGATCAGAGTGTCTTCCTGAAAGCCCTTCGCGCGGGCCACCAGTTTGCCGTCGCGATCGAACACCGAGCTTCGACCGTCGAAAATCAGGTCGTCGTTGCCGCCCACCTGATTGACGTACGCCACGGGAAGGCCGTATTTCTGGGCCATGTGGCTGAGCATGCGCTCCCGCAGAATCTGTTTGCCGGCGATAAATGGGGATGACGAAAGATTGAGGATCGCCTGCGCGCCGGATTCGGCCAGCATCTGGATGGGGTCCTGATGATAACGGCGGCGCTGCCAAAAATCCTGATCGTTCCACACGTCTTCGCAGACGCTGATGCCCAGCCGCCAGCCGTTCAAGTTCAAAATCTGCGGACCGGCAGCAGGTTCGAAATAGCGATCTTCATCAAAGACGTCGTAGGTAGGCAGCAGGGTTTTGTGAAACGCCGGCCCAACTTCGCCATTCTTGAGCAGCACTGCGCTGTTGAACAGCGGCCGGCCCATTTCCGACGGATTCGGCGTGGCAACACCAACCAGGAGCGGCGGCGCCGACGCGAGTTCCGACGCAATATCGCGCAGGGCGATGCAACTGCGGCGCACGAATCCCTGATTCATCAGCAGATCGCGCGGCAGATAGCCCATCAACGCCAGTTCCGGCGTAACTATAAGGTCCGCGCCCTGATCCTGCACCTGGCGGGCGCCACGGATGATGAGCGCTGCGTTGCCAGCGATATCGCCGGCTGTGGGATTAATCTGGAGAAGGGCAACCCGCAAGAGTTTTCCGTGGATGAGGCGTTAGTTCCGGGAACTCAATAGTATATCGTAACCTGTTTGTAGGATCGATGCGGAAGCCGAAACGATACAACGCGAAAAAAGTAGTCCGGGCGCTGGCACGGGAGCGCGTAGGTACGGTCCCATCGCCCAAGGTGATGGTTCCAAAGAACTTAAGGAAGAAGCCGAAGTATAAGAAGCCGATCGAAGCGGAAGAAAACTAGAAAACCCGTTTCTGGTTTCTAGTTTCTGGTTCGAACCAGCAACCAGAAACCAGCAACCGTTCTAGCTACTACTGCCGCCCTGGAAGATGGATCCGATGATTCTAAAGATCAGCGGCACCAGCCAGGCTGGCGTTATCGCGGCAAAGGCCTTGCCTTTGGAACACCCGGTTAAGGCGGCAAGGGCCAAGGCGAATATCACCAGGCTCCAGATCTCGAAAATCGAAAAGAAGTTCAAGATGGTCAACAGTACGCCGTGAGCGGGGATGAAGATGTCCAGCCCAAATGCCGGAGTCAGTTGCTCCGGCGTTGTGATTTCGTCGCCTTTGGAACGGATCACGACGTAGTTAGCCATATACTGCACGCATCCAATCAGCAGGGTAGCCGAGGAGATAGAGAAGACATCGCGGAATTTTGCACGAACACCCAGCATCGATCCTGTCACCACCACCAGCCACGCCCCCAGCATCACGAACAACACAATGAATACCGGTGTCAAAAAGACGCCAACCTGGCCAAACGTATGGCCCATGCGCTTGGCGTTCTCCAGTTGTTCGGGCGGCATGCCGCGCTCGGCCATCTTGATATCCATTAACTGAAAGGTGTAGGGCATCATGAGGAAACCGAACGTCACAAAAATGATGCTCGCCAGAATTAGGGGCCACAGCCAGAACAGCTTGGCTTTGGCAGCTTTCGCCAAACCCGCCGGATCGATGAACGCATTGAACATCCCCAGAATGCCGCTTGCCGCGCCGGGAGTCTCTTCGGCCATGTCAGCCTCCGTTTCCAACAACCTGGATTGAGTACCAAAAGATTATACCTTTTGCGGTACGCTGTAGTTCGGTCAACTCCATGAAACTTGCAATCCTGCTGTGCGGCCTTACGGCCGGAGCGTATGCTCAACTCGCGCCGCCCAATGCGTCCGGCGTCACGATGGGCCACGTCCATCTTTATTCGAAAGATCCCGAGGCGCACAAGAAGTTCTGGGTAGATGTGCTGGGCGCGTCCGAAACCAAGCTCGCCGACATGCAGGTCTTCAAAGTGCCTGGGATGTTGGTGTTCGTCCAAAAAGCGGATCGGACCGGCGGATCCGTCGGCTCCATGGTCAATCACCTGGGAGTGAAGGTGCGCGATCTCTCGGCAACACTAGCCAAGGCGGAATCCGCGCATATCGCGATTGTCAGCAACAAGCCACCGCAGGCCATGCTGCTGGCTCCGGACGACATTCGCGTAGAACTGACCGAAGATACCGCCATTCCAGAAGCGACGGCAAATCACCACATCCACTTCTATGCCACCGATGCACTCGCTATGCAGAAGTGGTACGCCACCACATTCGGCGCCATTCCCGGGAAACGCGGGAAGTTCGACGCCGCCGATCTTCCCGGCGTGAATCTTAGCTTCACTCCCGCAACAGAAGCTCAGGCCCCCACCAAGGGCCGGGTTTTGGATCACATCGGATTCGAAGTGCAAAATCTCGAAGCCTTTACCAAGAAGCTCGAGGCTGCCGGAGTGAAATTCGACGTTTCTTTCCGCAAGATACCCGCGCTCGGTCTGTCGCTGGCGTTTCTTACGGATCCGTGGGGCACTTACATCGAGTTGACCGAAGGGCTGAACAAGCTCTAACGGTTGGGCTCTAAGAGGTAAGCTTGCCCCTAGACGACAACCCCGAGCCCGGTACCGGCAAAACAGGACCAAGGTTCTATGCCGCACTGGCCTGTTATGCCGTGATTGCACTCCTCGCGACGTTCACGCTGGATGGCAATTTTCGGTTGGTGGTTTGGATCTTCTTAGCCGGCTTGGTTGCCCGGACATACCTCCACACATTGAGAAAGCCTTAATCCCTCACGCTTCTACGATCCCGGCCCGATATGTGTAGAAGGAGCACGAGTAGTTCGTGTTCCATTTTGGAACGCCAATACCGAAATGGTATGCGCGGGATGGGCTATCGGTTCCATTACGAGATTTCCATCGTTTAGCCGGACTTTAGTACTTTCGATACACTACGCCACCCCTCCATCCTGGCCCGATGCTCATCCTGTTGACACTGAGGACGATCCTGTACGCGATCCGAGGAAATGTCTCAGCGTGCTTCGACAATCTTCCCTAAGCCGAAGTCTGGCCGCTGGCTTGCACTTACACGACGCGTAGCGATGAGAAAACCACACAAGCCGAAGGCGAAAGGGAATCAGATTTCAATGAAAACCAAGACCGCTCACACCAGCCAGGCCGCCAAGATCGCAAGGCGGGATCGCATCGTAATCGAGCATCTGCCGCTGGTGAAAGCCATAGCGATCCGCGTGCACGAAAATCTCCCCGTTCACGTGGATCTGGACGACTTGGTTCATGCCGGTGTCTTGGGCCTTTTCGATGCGGCCAGCAAGTTCAATCCCGAAAAGCAGGTGGCATTCTCCAGTTACGCCAAGCATCGCATCAAGGGCGCTATTCTCGACAGCCTCCGCCAGCTGGATTGGGCTTCGCGCGATCTGCGCCGGCGTCACAAGCAGGTGGAAGCCGCCACCCGGGAACTGCAAGCCACGCTCCAGCGGACTCCCACGGAATCCGAAATTGCTCTCAAGCTTGGCGTGGATGTGGAGCGCTGGCGCCAGATGATGGTAGACCTGCGCAGCGTCGGACTGATCTCGGCTTCCTCGCGCGCCCCCGAACATGATGATCTGCCTGCTCCCGATTTCCCCAGCAAGCCCGAAACCCAGCCAGACAACATGTGCTCCCACGAACAGATGCGCTCCGTTCTGGGTGTCGCCATGAAAACGCTCCCGGAACGCTACCAGAAAGTGGTCTTCCTGTACTACACCAACGAGATGACCATGAAGGAAATCGGCGGGATTCTCGGCATCAACGAAAGCCGCGTCTCCCAGATTCACAAATCCGCGCTCGAGAAGATGCAAGTGGTTTTGCAAGCGAACGGAATCCACTCCGTACACGCATTCTAGGACCCAAATCACCGGTCTCTTACGCTCGCGGTTCGAAATGCGGCATTCATTCGTTTCGCACGCGGTCGCGCTACCGAACCGCGACCGTGAGGGAGTCGGTGCCTTTGCCGATTGTTTTTTTTGCCAGCCACGCATACTTCCGCCACAGCCTGTTAAAGAAGACTGCATCGAGGTTACTGGCACAATCGTCGAAAAATTTCCCAGCGGGCTATTCAGCGTACAACTGGATCAAGAACGCACCGTACTTGCCCATCTGGCCGGCAAGCTGCGCCGCAACCGGATTCGTGTGCTGGCGGGTGATCGCGTCACTCTGGAACTCTCTCCCTACGATTTGACCAAGGGTCGAATCACGTACCGCCACAAGTAGCGCGCTCGTTTCCCAGTCGCCCTAATCTGTTCATTCTCCACGGCGATAGCCCCGGGAGTCCGCTCTGGAACCAGACCGCGGAAGCGGTAGCGAGGGATCCGCCTCTCATAATGAGGTTGTGAGTGAGACTCCATCCAAAAGGCGGCCCTCCATCAGATCCGGATCGCGCTTGAACGGCTCAGCCGGCGATATTGCGAAGGCTTTGTCCCGCAGACTCGTCGGTCAGCCGGCCGCCATAGAGGCTATCGTTCCCTTTGTGCAGATGCATCGGGCGATGCTCGCGCCGGAGGGCCGGCCATCGGGTGTGTTTTTGTTGTTGGGTCCAACCGGGACGGGAAAAACCAAAACCGTCGAAGCACTCGCGGAAGTGTTGCACGGCAGCCCGAAGAAAGTTCTTCGAGTGGATTGCGGCGAGTTCCAGATGGAACACGAAGTGGCCAAACTGTTGGGAGCGCCACCCGGCTATTTGGGACATCGCGAGACGCAGCCCCTGCTCACCCAGCAGAAAGTGAATGGCGTATCGAGCGACGCGTGCGACCTTTCCATCGTGCTTTTCGATGAAATCGAAAAGGCCGCGGCATCGGTAGCCCGGCTGCTGCTCGGCGTTCTGGACAAGGCCCTGCTGCGGTTGGGCGACAACACCGTAGTGAACTTCGAAAAGAGCATGATTTTTCTCACAAGCAATCTGGGTGCGCGCGCCATGAACCGCGAGCTGAGCCCGGATTTCGGATTTGAATCGATGGTGGCGGCGGCTCGCCAGGGCGATAAATCAAAACTGCGAAGCATCGGCATGACGGCGTTGCGGCGAAACTTTTCTCCGGAGTTCATCAATCGCATCGATCGAGTGATCACGTATCAGCCGCTGAGTTCCGAAGCGCTTGCGGCTATTCTGGACGGCTACTTGCAAGATTTGCAGGAACATCTGGATAAGCGCCTGGGCTCGAATACATTCCGGTTGGAAGTGCCCGGGCGCGTGCGTCGCTTCCTGCTCGAACGGGGCACCAGCAGCGAATTTGGGGCGCGCGAACTTCGGCGCACCCTCGAACGGCAATTGATCCAACCTTTGGCGTGCTTGATTGCCGCCGGCGAAATCGCGCCCGGCGTCCGGATTCGGGTGGAGGTAATCCCGCGCAAGGACAAGTTGATCATGCGGGAGATTGCGGATGATCCGCTAGCGCCGGCGTGCTGACGTAGGAAAAAACAACGGCACCGACTCCCTTACGGTCGCGGTTCGGTAAGGGGGAACCTCATTCCGAACCGCGAGCGTAAGCGACCGGTGCTTTTGTTGCTTTTGAGCGCCCCCAGCGGTTTTATCGTAGTCTGACTAAGTGAGCGGAACCCTCTACGTGGTGGCGACACCCATCGGCAACCTGGAAGATATTTCGCCGCGCGCCATCCGCATTCTTGGCGAAGTGGATCTGATTGCCTGCGAGGACACGCGCCACACGCGCAAGCTGCTGGATCGCTACGGCATCTCGCGGCCGATGGTCAGTTACCACGAGCACAACGAACAGCCGCGTGCCACCGAACTGCTGGCGGATTTACAAGCCGGCAAAAACATCGCTCTGGTCTCGGACGCGGGCACTCCGTTGATCGCCGATCCAGGATACCGGCTGGTGGAACAAGCGCGCCAGCAAGGATTGACCGTTACTCCGATACCCGGCGCCTGCGCGTTCATCGCCGCGTTAAGCGCTTCCGGATTACCCACCGATTCATTCCTGTTCCACGGATTTCTGCCGGCCAAGCAGGGGCAGCGTCGCAAGCTGCTCACGGAATGGAAGAGCCTTCCATCCACGCTGGTTTTCTACGAAGCTCCGCACCGGATCCTCGAGACTCTGGAAGATATCGCCGCAACATTAGGCGAACGGCGCGTGGTGTTGGCGCGCGAGCTGACCAAAATCCACGAGGAGTTTTTGCGCGGCACGCCTGCGGAGCTGCTGTCGGCGCTTGGCGAACGCGCATCGATGAAGGGCGAATTTACCGTCATGGTGGCCAGAGGCGAATCCTCGGAACTGGACGATACTCCGTTGGAAGAGGCAGTGGAAAAGCTGGTGGAGAGCGGTGTCCCCCGCATGGAGGCGTTCAAAACCGTCGCGCGCCAGCGGGGACTTTCCAAGCGCGAGGTCTACAAAAAGCTGCATGAGCGCGAATGAGTATCACTTCATCACGCACTGGCGCGTGGTGGGGACTGTTGAGGAAGTCTCGGACGTTTTAGGCGAGTGCAGTAGTCCAGGAAATCGAGTACGGCAGCGAGAGTGGAGTCGGAAGAGTGGTGGAGTTGCATACCCCGCGCTAGTCCTTTCGCATCACGGAATCCCGCCGGCCTTTTGGGTTCTCTCTCGAAGCGTGGGGAGATTTTGAAGGCACGAGCGATCACGTACAGTGTTCTCCGCCAATCATCGCTGGGCGATGGCGCGCGGCGAAGAGTCGCTGGTGGCGGAGCTCGGCCGGCGCGCGGGCGCGGGACAACAATCGGCGCGGCAATCATCCTGATGCGGCGGGAATTTTCCAATGGCGCGGGCTTCCAACCCATCAGTTCGCTCGCAAATCAGTTCGCGGATCATCGCCAGGAACTTGGGATGCACGCCCACTGTTCCTGCGCGGACCATCCGCAGCCTACGTTCTTCAGAAATTGCGCGGGCTTCCGTGTCGAGATCGTACAACACTTCCATGTGATCCGATACGAAACCGATCGGCGCTACCACAACGTCTTGCCCCGGCTCCAGCGCGCGCAGCACGTCGCCGATATCCGGCTCCAGCCAAGGTTGACCGGGCGCGCCGCTGCGGCTTTGATACACCAGGCGCCAGTTGGCAACGCCTAGAGCTTTCCGACACCAACCGGCACGCCTCCTGAAGCTGCTGCACATATTCGCTGGATTCAGACATCGCCAAGCGGAACACTGTGGGCCGTGTAGAGCACTTGCGCACGGGGATTTGATCGAGCGCCGTGCGCACCCGATCCGAGAACGCTTCAATAAACAGCGGATGATTGTAGAACGTACGGAGTTTGTCGATCTCAGGCGCTCCCGCGCCCACTTCCGCTCGCGCCTTCTGGATGTCTTCGAGATACTGCCGGCATCCCGAGTAGGAGCTGAACACGGAAGTGGCGAAAGCCAGACGCGCGCCGGACTCCATCCTCCCGCATCTTACTGAGTGCATCGGCGACAAACGGATGCCAGTTGCGATTGCCCCAATAGATGGGCAGGTTCGGACCGTTCCGCTGCAGCTCTTCGCGCAAGCCCGCGATCAACTCGCGGTTCTGATCGTTGATGGGACTCTTGCCGCCAAAGTGATAATAGTGCTCCGCAACTTCGAGCATCCGCTCGCGCGGAATATTGCGGCCGCGCAGAACATTCTCGAGAAACGGAATCACATCATCCGGCTGCTCGGGTCCCCCAAACGAGAGAATCAGAACCGCGTCGTATCTTTGTCCGGCCATCCACTACATTATCGCCAGTATCCGCGATGGAAGCGCCAGGAACGCCCGTGCTGTTCCCAATACGGATGCACCCAGGCAGCATGTCCGCGCGGTGGCCTGCGCCATTCTCCGCGCACCCACACCCATCGGCTGCCGTGCAGATCCCAAAATCCGTCTGCCCACACGTAGCCCGGACCAGGCGCGTAGCCCACCGCTCCAACAACCATCGGCGCGGGCGGCGGTGGAACCGAATAGCCAACGTACGCCTGCGATGCGCAGGCAGTCAGCGCGGCGGATGCAAGCATCACACCGGCGAGTACAGCTTGTTTGATCTTCATGAAAAAGCCCTCCACATCCGGTTGGACTGGAGGGCTGCTCTCGATGGTTTCCTCAACGCCGATGAATTCTAGCTAATGATGGCCGCGAATGAACGCAAATGCACGCAAATGCTGACTCAGAACATTCGCGTTAATTCGCGTTCATTCGCGGCCAGCGAATTACTGCGCGATCGCCACCTGTACGGCCGGACTGCAAATCGCCTGGCTCGCCATGCCCGCCACTCCGCCGCACACTGAGACTTGCGCGGTTGGTCCAGTCAAACCGTCAGGCAACTGCACATTCACTTGCTGCACTCCCGGGATTCCCGGCGCAGCGGCGCCGTAGATCGGATCGACGACCTTCCCGTTGACGCGCGCAGTGATCACTCCGCTTCCGGATAAGCCAGTCGCGTAGATCTGCAAAATGCTCGCGGCTTGCGCCGGACGCGCGGTGCTATTCACCTGTCCATCCTGATTCAGTATTCCGTTGGCGAAAATGCCGGGACTGAATCCAGCCAATACCACCGGCTTCGTAACGCTGGAAGCGCCGTCCACCACCACAACCAATTGCGCGGACGACTTATTGCCGAGTCCGGCTGGGACCACCACGTTGATCTGCGTGTCGTTGTCGAACAGGATCTGCGCAGGCAATCCATCGAAAGTAACTGCGACGTTTTTGCCCGAAAGCGTGGTGCCCATCAAAGTGAAGATAGATCCGGGAACAGCGGGCCCAGCGGCGAACGTGGCGCCGTTTACGATGCTCGTCACCGTGGGGAGAACTGGCGCGGGAGCCGTGACCACGAATGTAATGGGAATGGCCGCACTGCTGCTTTGCGGATCCGCATTCACAGTCAAGACAGCGCTATATGTTCCTGGCGCCAGATTTGCCGGAGACGCATCCACGCGAATGGTGGAGTTATCCACTCCATTGTCGGGATACAGCGTGAGCCAGCCGGATCCGTTGGTGTAGCTGACGGTAGCGGTCCAAAACAGGTGGCCGCCGCCTCGATTGTTCACTTGGGTGAAGCCCGACTGCGCGTTTCCGCCGGAAGCCGCGGTGAAATTGATAGGTGTTGTGTTCACGAACAGCTTCGGATTATAGTTGGCGCCGCAATCGCCGATGATAGTGCAATCGTTCGGCGGCGTCATCGCTACGAATCGCGGAATCGGATCGTGCGCGGTTGCTTGCATCACCGTTGAAACGGGCGCGAGCGAAACGCTTTCGCTGGTCACAACCGCCGTGCCGCTGAACGGCGTCAGGCCCAGAAATGTTGGGAATTGCGCGGTCTCCTGCACCGTCGGATTCGCGTCCATCACTTCGTACACCACAATGCCTGTTCCGTTCGTGAGGATCACTTCATTCATCGAATCGAGCGTCACGGTGCCGGAACCGGGCGCACCAGGGGCGAACACCGGCGCACCGCCGGCGCCGTTTGCATCCGTACCTTGCACCCGAGCCAGCAGCAGAGAGCCTGCCCCACCCGGAGCATACTGGCCTCCCGACGCCGGCACCCCAAAATCGCCCGCGCCCGTGGGAGTAACCGCGTCCGAACCGGCAACCACATCAGGAACGAACAAGCGCGCCCCGGCGGGGAATCCGGAGTAAGTGATCAGAAAGCGCGTACCGGAATCCGCATTCAGGCTTTCCCACGCGCTTCGTTGGTCGAACGCATCGGCGAAGCCCTCAGTCAGGCGTGTGGAAGCGAAGGCCGCATCCGACGCGAGAAAGCTTGCGACGCTGTGGAGATTGTCCGGCAGCGGCGATCCGTGCTGCGCACAAACTATCGAACTCGAAAATCCGGCGTAGAGCCCGCGCAGCGGAGTCCCCACGGTGAAAACGCTATTGGTAATGGAAACCAGGTTCGAGTTGAATCCGAGAAAAGCTTGGATGATCGAGTTCGGAGCCAAACTCAACTCAGCGGCTGCAGCGCGTATATTCGCGATCCTCAGCGTGGCCGTGCCAGCGGGAGACAATGCGAAGTGAACGCCGTTGTAAATCAGCGTGCTGGGTCCTCCGATGGTGGGCGTTAAGTTGACCGGCTGTGGGCCGGAGCCGGTGTCGATAGTGAAAATCACGCCGCTGAAGGCGCTGCCGACAAGACGGTTGGTAATGTTGACGCTCAGGAAGACGGAAAGATTGCCATCCACAATGGCGCCGGGCGCGCCTCCTGAACAGTTGAGAGCAATGTCGCCAGTTCTTTCAGCGATGCCTTCTCCCTTGACGATGGGAGGCACGGCGCTTTCATTACAAGTAAGAATAGATGCTCTGGAAAATCCAAATATGGCGAAAGTTAATGCGATAGTAAGAAAAAACGGGCGGGACATGCTTTACCTCAATGAATTTCAGCGAACGCGGGTAACATCAGTGTACGCCTGATAGAATGGGATTACAAGCTGCGCGACGTGACTAACTCGCTGCTCGACACTTTCGGCCGCATACACGACAATCTTCGGATCAGCATCACGGACCGCTGCAATGTCCGCTGTTTTTACTGCATGCCGGAAGAGGGCGTGAAGTACATTCCGCACGAGGAAATCCTTCGATTCGAGGAGATTGAACACTTTGTGCGCGTAGCGGTCTCGCTCGGCGTCACGAAAGTAAGGGTCACCGGAGGTGAGCCCCTGGTACGCAAGGGACTTCCCGTATTGATCCGCATGCTTTCCAGCATCCCAGGCATTCGCGATCTTGCGTTGACCACCAACGGCGTGTTGCTGGCCAAACATGCGAAGGATCTCTACGACGCGGGACTGCGCCGCCTCAACGTGCACCTGGACACCTTAGACCGCGAGCGTTTTCTTCGTATTACACGCCGCGACGATCTGGACAAGGTTTTGGAGGGATTGCAGGTAGCACGCGAGATGGGCTTCGGCCCCATCAAGATCAATGCGGTAGCGGTGAAGAATTTGGTGGAACCGGACATCGTTCCTCTCGCCCGGTTCGGCCGCGAGCATGGCATGGAGATCCGCTATATCGAGTTCATGCCTTTGGATGCCCAGGGCCTTTGGGCGCGCGACAGCGTTTTGACCGCCGGCGAAATTATCCAGACTTTGTCGCGCGAGGTTTCGCCGCTGATCGAGATCCCGGATCGGGACGAACGCGCGCCGGCCACCGAGTACCGGTACGCGGACGGCTTGGGAAGCGTCGGATTCATAGCATCGGTAAGCCGTCCATTCTGCCTGAACTGCAATCGAATCCGGCTGACCAGCGATGGCAAACTGCGGTATTGCCTGTTTGCCATCGAAGAGACGGACGTCAAAGGGCTGCTGCGCTCGGGCGCTTCTGACGAAGAGATCGCTGCGACGATTCGCGCAACGGTCCACCGAAAGTGGATGGGGCACGAGATCAATTCCCCGCAGTTCGTAGCGCCTCCCCGGCCGATGTATGCGATTGGCGGTTAAGACACGTTTCTGGTTTCTCGTTTCTGGTTTCTGGTTCACGCGCACTCATCATGACCGACGATGTCTTTGACCTGATCGAGCAAGCAGTACGCACCGAAGGCCCGGACTCGGGACTCGACCTACTCGCCCGGCGGCTGCGCGACGACAAGAATTATCCGCTCCTGTTTGAAGCCCGCGTGATCGAGCAGCGTCACAAGCTGGGCCTTCCGCCGCTTCGTGTGGACGGGATCGACGATGTTCCCGCGTTCCAACGTGTAGCGTACGATGAGGCGCTCTCCCAAGCAGCGCGGGAGGTTGGTTCGCTGTTTCTTGCCGATGGCGATATCCTGCGCGCGTGGCCCTACTTTCGCGCCATCGGCGACAGAATGCCCGTCGCAGCACGCAATCGAAAAGTTGGACACCGCCGAGGATGGCGTGATTCAAATCGCACTGGAAGAGCGCGCCAATCCACGCAAGGGTTTTGAGCTTCTGCTCGCGCGCTTCGGGATTTGCCGGGCGATTACTTACTTTGAACAGTATCCGGATCGCGACACGCGCGAAGAGTGCATCGCTCTGCTGGTTCGCACCTTGCATCGCGAGTTGGTGGAGAGCCTGCGCCGGGCGATCACCAAACAGGAAGGCACGGCTCCGCTGAACAAAGAGTTCCCGAACTGATCGCACGGTCGCGATTGGCTGTTCGGCGATCTGGATTATTACGTCGATACCTCGCACCTGGTCGCGGTCATCCGGTTCGCGCTCGACCTGGCCGACGTACAGGCTCTGCGGCTCGCCATCGAGTTATGCGAATACGGCCAGCATCTCTCCACGCAGTTCAAATACAAAGCCGATCCGCCGTTCGAAGACGTCTACGTCGACCACGCCGCTTATCTCAGCGCGCTGGCCGGAGATAATGTCGAAGCAAATATCGAACACTTTCTCGCCAAAGTGCGCGCGAGCGATCCAGCGGAAACCGGGACCGCTCCGGCGCAAGTGCTGGTGGCGCTGCTGACGCGATTGAAGCGCTACCCCGAGGCCATCCAGGTTTCGCTCGATCATCTCAGCCAAACCGCCGGCGAACAACTGTTGTGTCCCTCAGTTCCACAACTTTGCCAGATGGCTGGCGATTACACGCGCTTGAAGCAGCTAGCCCGCGAGCGCGGCGATCTGCTGAGCTTCACCGCGGCTACTCTTCTTCACTCTTAGTCCTCCTCGGTCGATAACTTAGTCAGCACCGAGAAATCTTCCAGCGTGGTGGTGTCGCCCTTCACTTCTCCATTCGTGGCAAGCTCACGCAGCAATCGGCGCATGATTTTTCCGCTACGAGTTTTTGGAAGCGAATCCGTGAAACGTATATCGTCCGGCTTGGCGATAGGGCCAATCTCCTTCGCCACCCACTGCCGCAACTGGTTCTTCAATTCTTCGCTCGGCTGCTGGCCGGCCTTCAACGTGACGAACGCTGAAACCGCCTGGCCCTTGATTTCATCCGGACGCCCAACCACCGCAGCTTCCGCAACCACCGGATTTGCCACCAGCGCCGACTCGATCTCCATAGTGCTGAGCCGATGACCGGCCACATTCAGCACATCGTCCACGCGCCCCATCAGCCAAATGTATCCGTCCTTGTCGATGCGCGCGCCGTCGCCGGCGAAATACATTCCCGGGATCTGCGACCAGTATTGTTCCTTGAATCGCTCCGGATCGCCGTAAATGGTCCGCAACATGGAGGGCCACGGACGTTTGATCACTAGGAATCCGCCCGAGCCGGTAGGCACAGATTGGCCCTCGCGATTCACCACATCGACGATGATTCCCGGAAATGGCTTTGTCGCCGAGCCCGGTTTCGTCGCAATCGCGCCGGGCAGCGGCGTTATCAGGATCGCGCCGGTCTCAGTCTGCCACCACGTGTCGACAATGGGGCATCGGCCGCGCCCAATCACCTCGCGATACCACATCCAGGCTTCCGGATTGATCGGCTCTCCCACGCTGCCCAGCAATCGAAGGCTCTTCATCTCATGCTTCGCAGGCCATTGCTCGCCCAATCGCATAAACGCGCGGATCGCGGTGGGCGCGGTGTAGAAAATGCTCACCTGATATTTTTCGACGATTTTCCAGAAGCGATCGGACTCAGGCCAGGTGGGCGCGCCTTCGTACATCACGATGGTCGCGCCGTTTTGCAGCGGACCGTAGACCACGTAGCTGTGGCCGGTCACCCATCCGATATCCGCCGTGCACCAGAAGGTATCTTCTTCGCGAAGATCGAAAACCCATTTTGATGTGATGTAAGTCCCCACCGCGTAGCCGCCGGTGGTGTGCAGAATGCCTTTCGGCTTTCCCGTTGTACCCGAAGTGTAGAGCAGATAGAGAGGATGCTCGGAATCCAGCGGCTCGGCCGGGCAGTCGGCTGAGGCGGTCTCCATCAACTCATGCCACCAGTGGTCGCGGCCGGATTCCATCTTCACTGTCGAGCCGGTGCGGCGATACACCAGCACGCTCTTCACGGTGGGACACTGCGGCAGCGCGTGGTCCACCGCTTCCTTCAACTTCACTTCAGCGCCGCGGCGATAGCTCGCGTCCTGCGTGATCACGGCCGACGCGCCGCAATCGTTGATGCGATCGATCAGCGCCTGCGACGAGAATCCGCCGAATACCACGGTGTGCGGCGCGCCGATGCGGGCGCACGCCAGCAAGGCAATGGGGAGCTCGGGCACCATGCCCATATAAATCGCCACGCGGTCGCCCTTCTTTACGCCTAGCGACTTCAGCACGTTCGCGCATTTGGATACTTCGAGCAGCAGTTGCTGATAAGTGAGCGTTCGCGAGTCGCCCGGCTCGCCTTCCCACAGGATGGCCGCTTTATTCTTGCGCCACGTGGCAGCATGACGATCGAGACAGTTGTACGAGAGATTTAGTTGACCGCCCACGAACCATTTCGCAAACGGAAGGTTCCACTCCAGCACTCGATCCCAAGTTTTGAACCAGTGCAGTTCGCGGGCGATTTTGGCCCAGAATTCCTCGGGCTGATCTTCTGCTTCCTTGTAGAGGCGCTGATATTCCGCCAGGCTCGGGACGTGGGCCTTCGATCGGAACTCTTCGGAAGGTTCGAAGACGCGCTGTTCCTTGAGCGCGCTGTCGATATCGGCGTGCGATGACATAGGTCCAGCATATCGCGTGAGCTGCCCCACATCGATGCACAAGGATTTACTATAGAGTGGCGCAGGCGCTATCGCCTGCGAACCGAGTTTTCACGATGCCCGACCGAACCCGCGCCCGCCAACTTGCCGCCGAATACATCGCCAAAGGCGATCCCGTGGGATGGTTCGAGCATTTGTATCGGGAAAGCGAAGAGGGCAAAAGCATCGTTCCTTGGGTGGACCTTCGGCCCAGTCCAAACCTGCTGGATTTCTGGAAGAACCAGCCATTGCCCGCAGCCGGAAAAAAAGCACTGACCATCGGATGCGGCCTGGGCGACGATGCGGAGCAACTCGCCGCGTGGGGATTCACGACCACTGCGTTCGATGTATCGGAAACTGCCATTCGGGCCTGCCAGCGGCGCTTTCCCGAGAGTCGGGTGCAGTACGTCGCTGTGGACCTCTTACAGCCTCCGCAAGATTGGTCCCGCGCATTCGACTTTGTGTTCGAATCGAACACGCTTCAAGTGCTGCCCGCCGAGCCTCGCGTTCGGGCGATCGAAAATACGGCCGGCTTCGTCACAGAAGGCGGTAAGCTGCTGGTAATCGCGCGCGCACGGAACGAGAATGACCCGCCCGGCGAGATGCCCTGGCCGCTGACTCGCGTGGAACTGAATCACTTCACTGAAATCGGTCTGCGTGAGTTGTCATTCGAAGATTTTATGGATTCCGAAGATCCTCCGGCACGCCGGTTCCGAGCTCTCTATCTTCGGTAAGAAAAACCAAAATCACCGGTCGCCGATAGAGTGTTACCGAGCCGCGACCGTGAGGGAGTCGGTGCCCTTCCGATTCAACGCATTTTTCAGGCACTACCCTTCGGTAAGGGGCCAACGGTGTAGAATTGAGTTCGCCATGACTCGACGAACATTCCTAGCCGCCTCCGCCTCAGGCCTTGCACTCCGCGCCGCCGCATCTGAACGGCTGCCCATTCACAAAGCTGTCCTCTTCAGCATGCTTCCCACGAACATGAGCATCCTGGACCGGTTTCAGCTCGCGCGCGATACCGGCTTTGAGCAGACCGAGTGCGGCACTACAGACGATCCGCACGTAGCCGACGAGATCCTCGCCGCCAGCAAGAAAACCGGCATCCGGATTCACTCCGTGATGAATCGCGATCATTGGAAATATCCGCTTTCTTCAGCCGACCCCGCAGTTGTGGCGAAGAGCATGGAAGGGCTGAAGACCAGCTTCCGCAATGCCAGCCTGTGGGGCGCCGACACGGTGCTGCTGGTTCCGGCGGTGGTGAATCCCGAGACCACTTATCAGCAAGCCTGGGAGCGCTCGCAGGTGCAGATCCGCAAAATCCTTCCGCTGGCGGAAGAAGTGAAAGTGATCCTCGCGGTGGAAGAAGTTTGGAACAAGTTCCTGCTGAGTCCGCTCGAAATGGCGCGCTACGTGGATGACTTCAAGAGTCCCTGGGTGCGTTCTTATTTTGACGTCGGCAACGTGGTGCTGTACGGGTATCCGCAGGATTGGATTCGAACCCTCGGCAAGCGCATCGTCAAACTCCACATCAAGGATTTCTCGTTCCGGGAAGACAAAAAGACCGGCAAGCGTACGGCGGACTTCGTGAATCTTCGCGATGGCGATATCAACTGGAAAGAAATCTACCGTGCATTGGCCGAAATCGGCTATCAAGGCTCGGCGACGGTGGAGCTGGATGGCGGCGGCAAGGAGTACCTGGCCGACGTAAGCCATCGTTTCGATCTGATTCTGACCGGCCAATAAGAGTGTTGAATTCCCGAAAGCATCCGGCGTCCCCGCGCGTCTATTGGCTGGAACACCCCAGGGAAACGGAGCATCCATGAAAAACTTCATGATCGGATTGGTGGTGGGCGTGGTTGTTTCCGGGCTCACCGCGCTGATTGTAATCTTCGCTTTTGTAAAGTTTGTCGGATCCTTCGGAGAGCGGCCGGTCAGCGTTGCCGACGGGTCCACGCTGATTTTCAAGCTGGAAGGCGAAGTCCCCGAAAAATCTCCCGCCGAGATTCCGCTGCCGATGTTCCAAGAGCAATCTCCCATGACAGTGGCGCAGACCTGGGAAACGTTCCGGAAAGCCGCCGCGGATTCGCGCGATCAAAGGAATCATCTTTGAGCCGCGCGGATTGGAAATGGGATGGGCCAAAATGCAGGAGATCCGCGAGGAGATTCTGCAGTTCAAGAAATCCGGCAAGCCCATCATCAGCTATTTGCGAGGTCCCAGCGCTCGCGAATATTACCTGGCGTCGGCCACCGACAAGATCTTCCTCGCGCCGGAAGACTCGCTCGATTTGAAGGGCCTGCGGGTGGAAGCGTTTTTCATCAAGAACACGTTCGACAAGCTGGGTGTCCACGCCGATGTAATCCACGCCGGCAAGTACAAAGACGCGGGCGACATGCTGACCCAGACCTCCATGACGCCCGAGACCCACGAAGTCCTGGATCAGATTCTCGATCAGTTTTACGGCAATCTGATCGAGACCATCGCCCAAGGCCGGAAAAAGCAGAGTGAAGCGGTAAAAGCGATGATCGATCAAGGGCCGTTTATGGCGAATGAGGCGCTGGCCGACGGCTTGATTGATGCGTTCGGCTATGAAGACCAGGTCGCCGACGACATGAAGATCCGGCTGAAGCAAAACGAGCTGACCAAGCTATCGGCCAAGGCGTACAGCAAGACGCCGGCGCTTTCCGGCGGCGTGAACCGGCGCATCGCGTTGATCGTGGGCGAAGGCGAAATCACGCGCGGCTCGGGAAATTCCAGCTCCGATGAAAATGGCATCACTGCGGCCGCCTTCACCAAGCTGCTGAAGCAAGTGGAGGACGATTCGTCGATCCGCGGAGTCATCATCCGCGTGGATTCGCCGGGCGGCGACGGCGTGGCATCCGACGACATTCTGCACGAGGCGAAAAATCTAAGCAAGAAGAAGCCAGTGGTGATTTCGATGAGCGACCTGGCGGCTTCCGGCGGCTATTTTATTTCGATGACCGGCGATCCGATCGTGGCCTATCCGAATACGCTGACTGGATCCATCGGAGTGATCTACGCGCGCATGAGCCTGCACGAGCTCTACGACAAGATTGGTGTGAATAAACAGATTCTGAAGCGCGGCAAGTTCGCGGACCTGGATTCCGACTACGCGGCTTTAACTGACGATCAGCGCCAGAAAATCGCCGGACAGATCGACGCGTTCTACAAGGGATTCGTAAGCCGCGTGGCCGACGGGCGCAAGAAAACCTTCGATCAGATTGAACCGCTGGCGCAGGGTCGTGTGTGGCTGGGCGCGCAAGCCAAGCAGAACGGTTTGGTGGATGAACTCGGTGGATTGGATAAGGCGGTGGAGTTGGTGCGCCAGCGCGCGCACATCGCCGCCGGCGACCGGATCACGCTGGTGCCGTATCCCGGGAAGCGCAGCATTTTCGATGTGCTGTTTGGCCATTCTGATGATACCGGAGCCTTGGAATCGAAGCTGGAGCAGGTTTTCGGAAAGCTCCCAATCGCCGCGCTGGCCAAGGGCGGATTCTTGAAGTTGATGCCCTATTCAATCACCGTGAAGTAGCGCAGGGTCTTACCGAGCTCCGACCGTAAGGGAGCGGGTGCCTTTCAACAACGGGATCAACAGTGCCGCAGTTAAAACCGCGCACACCGCCGCGCCCTCCCAAGCCAAGCTCGTAATCGCTCGCCGCGTGGTGTGTTCCGCCAGCCAGATTTGCCAAGCATCCGGCAGCCGCGAACTCATCGCGAACGCCAGCAAAATCAGCAGGAACGAAAACCGCAGAATCGTCTTTACCACTCCGGCGGAAAGCGTCCGAGCCAGTAATGCGCTCAAAGTCCCCACCGCCATCGAAGCTGCCAGACTGCAAACCAGCACTCCAGCCAAAAGCTGGGTCGAGGGAGCGATGACGGAACCATGCCAGTAAGCGAGATTGAGCGTGGCCAGCGCCGTGGCCAGCACCAGTACCGTAACTCCCCAGCCGAAAGCTACCAGGACCATTAGCTTCCCCAAAGTCGCCCGGGGCGATGCCATGGCCCCGCCGCTGGCGAACGATTCGGCACTGGCAGGCGCCACAAAAAGAACGGCCAGCAGGCCATAAGCCGCCAGCATTCTCGGATCGAGGAAGGTAAAACCCTTGTACCAGGGAACGAGAATTCCGAACGCTAACACTGTGAAAAGTATGATCAGGGCCTGTTTCGCCATGGCTCGCCGATCCAGTATACCGTGCGGGTAGTGGTACCCTGACAGTACGGGGTTGCGAAGGGTAACCTTACCGCATATAGGGCAATTTTGTAACCAGCTCTGTCATAATCCTTACCGTTTAGTTGGTCGATAAACAGTGTATGTTCGACAGGCGTATTGAACCCCGAATGTTATGTGCGGACATGGTGGATGTCCAGTGGAAGGACAAGACCGGTAGAGTCCACAAGGGTGTCGCGAACCTGGAGGATATCTCGTTGTCCGGCGCTTGTCTGCAGTTCGATCAACCGATTCCTCTGCAAACCGACCTGCGCATCAATCATCCAAAAGGGGAGTTGATGGGGAAGGTGCGGTATTGCGTATACCGCGAGATCGGTTATTTCCTCGGAATTGAATTTGAGCCGGGCTGCCGCTGGTCCGAACAGCAGTTCAAGCCGCAGCACATGTTAGATCCCCGGCGTCTGGTTCTCCGGACCGTGAATCGCATCTCGAAACTGGCCAACTGAAATCCCGCAGGCGCGCCCGATATAATTCTATTTGCCCCCGGTTCCCGCGTCCGCGCGTTCTCTCATCCAAGGCGTATTTGTCGCCGCCATCACGCCGCGCAGGGCGCAAGAAGATTCCATCGACCTCGGCGCTACGCTCGAACTGATCGATTTTCTGGGCGAGAGCGGCGTCGCCGGAATCGCACTGCTGGGGTCTACCGGAGAATTCGTCCACTTCGCTTTGGATGACCGGCGCCATATGGTGAATTTCGCCGCCAAACGGAGCCGCGTTCCGCTGCTGGTGAACGTGTCCCATTCCACTTTGGATGGCGCGGTGGAACTGGCGCGGGAAGCAGCGGACGCAGGCGTCGCGGGAGTGCTGCTGATGCCGCCGCACTACTTCCGCCATAGTCAGCCGGAGATCCTGACATTCTATCTGGCTTATGCCGACTCGATCGACGGCATCATTCCCACCTATCTCTATAACATCCCCGCTTTCACCAGCGAAATCGCAAGTTCCACCGCTGCCCGGCTGCTCTCCGATGGACGATTCGCCGGAATCAAAGATTCTAGTGGAAGCCTGGAATACTTCCCGGCACTTCTGGACCAATGCCCCCAAAGACCGTTCACTTTTCTATCCGGTCAGGAGCGCATCTACATCCAGCAACGACGATCCGGAGCGGCGGGTGCGGTGTCCGGCGTAGCCTCCGCGCTGCCCGAATTGATGCTGGCGTTCGATCGGGCCATCGTTGCGGGCGAGACAGAACGCGTGCAACAGTTGGAGGCGCGCCTCCATGAGTTTTTGACTTGGGCGGACCAGTTTCCCTGGCCCACGGCCGCCAAAGAAGCGCTCAAACAACGTAAGCTCAAGAGCGGAGCGTTGGCTATGCCCCTCAGCGCCGAGGGCGAGAAGAAACTTCAGGAATTTGCGGATTGGTTTCGCGGCTGGCTGCCTGCGGTGTTGCGGGAGTGCAAAGGGAAGAAATGAACAACGAGGAATTTCGACGCTACGGCCATCAGGTAGTGGACTGGATGGCGGATTATCTGGAGAACATCCGCGACTATCCGGTATTGCCGACCATGCAGCCGGGCGATCTGGTGGATCGGCTGCCGGCATCGGCGCCCGAACACGGCGAATCCATGGATGCAATCCTCGAAGACTTCGAGCGTTCCATCGTCCCCGCGCATTACGCACTGGAATCATCCGCGCTTCCTCGCGTACTTCGCCATTTCCGGTTCTCCGCCGGGCATTTTGGCTGAAATGTTGACCGCCACGCTCAATGTCAACGGCATGTTGTGGAAGAGCAGCCCAGCGGTCACTGAGCTGGAGCAGGTGACGCTCAGTTGGTTGCGCCAATGGATGGGCCTGCCCCAGGAATTCTTCGGCATCATCTACGACACGGCGTCTATTTCCAGCATGCACGCCATCGCCGCGGCGCGCGAAATGGCGGATCCCGAAGTTCGAACCCGCGGCAATACCGGCCGCCTGGTGATGTATACATCCGAGCATTCGCATTCTTCCATCGAAAAAGGCGCCATCACGCTCGGCATCGGCCAGGACAACGTGCGCCAGATCCCCGTGGATGAAAGCTTTCGTATGCGCGTGGATATCTTGCGCGAGCGCATGGAAGCAGATCGGCGTGCCGGTTGGACGCCATTTCTCGTGGTGGCGACGGTCGGCACCACATCCACTTCCAGCATCGATCCGGTGCCGGCCATTGCGGATATCGCGGAAGAATTCGGCGTGTGGCTGCACGTGGATGCAGCTTATGGCGGCGCGGCAGCCGTGGTGCCGGAGCTGCGCGGAATCTTGACGGGCGCCGAGCGGGCTCATTCCATTGTGGTGAATCCGCACAAGTGGCTATTCACGCCCATCGACCTCAGCGTCTTTCTACACCAGCCAGCCGGAAATCCTGCGCCGTGCGTTTTCGCTGGTACCCGAATACCTGAAGACCGGCCAGGATTCGCGAGCCGTCAACTACATGGATTACGGCGTCCAACTGGGCCGCCGGTTTCGGGCCTTGAAGTTGTGGTTCGTGATGCGGAACCTGGGGCATGAGGGAATCTGCAATCTCATCCGGTCCCACATCGCCTATGCGCAGAAGCTGGCGAATATTATTCGCGCGCATCCGGATTTCGAAGTCTCCTCGCCGACGCCGTTTTCTTTGATCTGTTTTCGCTATCGCGGCTCGGATGAAGACAATCGCGTGCTGCTGGAAAAGATCAATGCGTCCGGAAAAGCCTTCCTCTCGCACACCGTGTTAAACGGGCAGTTCGTCCTGAGGCTGGCGATCGGCAACATGGCCACCCAATGGCAGGATTTGGAAGAGGTTTGGGACTTGATCCAGCAGAGTGTTCCGCGGCCGCTGGGCTGACGGCACGCGCGGTAAGCGGCAGTCCTTCGTAACCGAACCGCGACCGCAAGGGAGCGCTACCACGAAAGCCGACCTAAGGAACCAGCGTCCGATTACCCAAAAACTCATCCACCGTCATCAGCAAGTGCGACGGATGAACCGGCTTCGAGATATACCCGTTCATCCCGGCCGCCAGGCATCGCTCTTTGTCGCCGGACATGGCATGCGCGGTCATCGCCACAATGGGCAGGTGTTTCCACCGCTCCTCTTTCCTAATCAACCGCGTGGCCTCTAGCCCATCCAATCCTGGCATCTGAACATCCATCAGGACCAGGTCAAAATCGCCGGAAGACTCCAGCTTTTCCAGCGCCTCTTTGCCGTCGTTCGCCAGTTCGATAGCAAATCCCCGCTTGCGCAGCACCGCTGTCACAACTTTTTGATTGACCTGATTGTCCTCCACCACCAACAGCCGGCCCGGGCCGGAGCCGGAATGAGCGCGCCGCGTTCGATTCAGATCTGGAACCTGTCCGGCAACTACGGCAAGCGGCAGCGTAACGATAAACGTGGCCCCACACCCCAACTCACTCTCGACGTGGATTTCGCCGCCATGCAGTTCCACCAGTTTCTGAGTGATCATCAGCTCCAGCCCCGCCCCACTTCCGGCTGGATCGAAATTCTCAATAACCGGCAGAAGCCGGTCGGCGGGAATACCCGTCCCGCTATCCTGTACTGCAATCCGAAGCAGGAACTCGGCGGATCCGGAAATCTGGCCATCCAGCCGAACGCTCACTGTCCCGCGTTCCGTACACTTCAACCCGTTGCGAATCAGGCCCGATAGGATCTGGCGGATTCGCGCGCCATCCCCGATCACCTGGGCAGGTACTTCCGGTGCAACTGCCAGAGTCACCTGAACCGCATTGCACGCGCCGGCCTGAGGTTGCTCCGCTTTCACGCATTCCAAGGCCGCGGCCCGCACTTCGAAAGGCGCCTTCTGCAAAGTCAACTTGCCGGATTCGATTTTGGACAGATCCAGCATGTCGTTCAAGGAAGCGAGGAGTGCAAAAGCGCAGCGCTGCGCCGCCTGTACCTCGTCGCGTTGGTCGGCCGGCAGATGTTTTTCGAGCGAGACATCCAGCATGCCGATAATGCCGCTCAGCGGCGTGCGCAACTCGTCCGACACAGTGGCGAGAAACTCCGTCTTAGCCTGATTCGCCGTCTGCGCGAGCTTGGTGGCGTGCTCCAGTTGTTCGGTACGTTCCTTGATGCGCCGTTCCAGCAGCTGCTGATGCTCGCGGATTTCTTTGCGTGAGCTGGCCAGCGCCTCAATCATGCCGTTGAAGCTCTCGCCCAGAAATTCAATTTCGTCGCCGGTGCGGCTTACCTGGATCGGCTCCAAGGACCCGTCGCGGACCGAGGTGATCCCCGATTGCAGTAGCTTCAAAGGGCGCGCCAGCAGCCGGATGGTGAACCGCGAGATGGTCCCGGATACCAGCATCACGACAACGCAGAGCAATAGCCCTTTGCCAATGTTGAAATTGTCCTGCCGCAGATTGTAGGCGAGCAGCGTAACCACCACCCAAAAGACAAGCGTCGCCGTAAAGATAGAGAATTTCGATGCTAACGAACGCAGTACCCCTGGGCGCGTATCGCCCCGGCCGTCCTTAGACGCCACTGGCATAGTTATCCATCGGCTTTAGTACCATCCCGAGACATAAGGCCTTCCCCTTAGAGTCAGCCCGTAACGAGAAACGAGAAACGAGAAACGCATAGTGTTATTCTTGGACCGAATGAGCCGCCTCAGGACGACTCTCTGCGGCGTAGAACTACAGAATCCCGTAATCGCGGCATCCGGAACCTATGGTTACGGCATCGAATTCGAAAAAATCACCGATCTCAATGCCATCGGAGCCATCGTTGTAAAAGGCCTTTCGCGCGAACCGATCGCGGGCAATCCGCCGCCGCGCCTTTGGGAAGCTGAAGGCGGCATGATCAATTCCATCGGGCTGCAGAACATGGGCGCGCGCGCCTTCGTGCAAGAGAAACTTCCGGCCCTGCGCCAATTCCGGACCGCTATCTTCGCGAACGTCTTCGGATACGCGGTGGAGGATTATGCCGAGGTGATCCGGATTCTGGACGACGCCGAGGGCCTGGCTGGATACGAGCTGAACGTGTCTTGTCCCAACACCAAGCACGGCGGCATCCAATTCTCGAGCGATGTTGCGCTGCTAAGCGAATTGATAAGCCTGGTCCGGCCCTTGACGCGCCGGCCCTTGATTGTGAAGCTGTCGCCGAACGTGGCCAGCATTGAGCCACTGGCGCAAGCGGCGGAAGCTTGCGGTGCGGATGCCATCAGCCTGGTAAATACTTTCGTATCGTTAGCCATCGATGCTCACACGCGCCGGCCCCGCATCGGCGCGGTGTTTGGCGGACTCTCAGGCCCGGCCATCAAGCCCATCGCGCTACGGCTGGTTTACCAAGCGGCGCAAGCGGTCCGAATTCCAGTGATCGGGTTGGGTGGAATCCGCACCGGCGAGGATGCAGCCGAATTCCTGATCGCGGGAGCGAGCGCGGTGCAAGTGGGCACTGCGAATTTTTGGGATCCCGAGTCTCCCGTCCGTATCGCGCGCGAACTGGACGTCTTCCTGAAGAAAGAGAACTTGAACAACGTGAAGGAACTGGTGGGAACCTTAAAAATATGCGAAAAATAATTTCAACCGAGCAGGCACCCAAGGCGATCGGTCCCTACTCGCAAGCGGTGGTCTTAAACGGCGTGGCATATCTGAGCGGCCAGATTCCGCTCGATCCCGCGACCGGACAACTGGTGGAGGGCGACATCGCCGCTCAAACCGAGCGCGTGCTCCAAAACCTGAAAGCAGTCCTCGAAGCCAGCGGCGCGTCGCTAGAATCCGTGCTCAAGACCACAGTGTTCCTAAAGGACATGGCCGATTTCCCCAAAATGAACGAAGTCTATGCCCGATACTTCGCGACCAACCCTCCGGCACGCTCAACAGTGCAAGCCGCGAAGTTACCCCGCGATGTGAGCGTAGAAATCGACGCGATCGCTGCAACTTCGAGCTAATCCCCAGGGACCACGAACCGAAGAACCGATGAACTGAATAACCGAATAACGCGAGGTACGGCGCGCTAATGCGCGCTGTACTGAGCCTGAGGCGGCTTCAACTTGATCTCCAACGTCTTCTGCTCGTCGTCCACATCGAAGTTGTCGCCGAAGGTCTGATAATTTTTCGCGTTCACTTGGATCAGAATCGTGCCCTGTGGGATGGGCGGGAGCTTGGCGATCCCTTCCTGATTGGTGTGCAGGTCCCACTCTCTCCGGATTCCCTTGCCCAGCTTCACCACGGAGTGACCCTTGATAAAGCGAACGGTGATGCTTGCTCCTTCCACCGCTTTTCCGGATTCGTTCTTCACCGCGATGGTCAAAGTTGTCATGGGCGGTCCCGCGAGTAACGGGAGCGCCAGCGCCAGGCAGAGAATGATTCGCCGCATACTCTCATGATACCCAACGAATCATCGTTACCGAACCGCGACCGCAAGGGAGCGTGACGTATCCCGCGAGAATCACGCGATGTCCGGCAGCAGAAACTTCCGCGGCTGTCCCGCCGCCCCGGTTACAGCTTCCGCCGCCAGGTACCCGCTGCGCACAGCGCCCTCCATCGTGGCCGGCCAGCCGCACCGCGTCCAATCCCCCGCTAGAAAAAGATTCGGAATCTTGGTGGGACTCTCCGGCCGCAGCTGCTCCAACCCCGGCTTGGCCGAAAACGTCGCCCTCACTTCTTTCACCACATGCGCCTTCTCGATCTTGGCGTCGACCACGCGCGGAAAAAATTCAGCCAGTTCTTGCAACGCCAGCGCGATCACGTCGGTCCGGCTCATGTCCACCAAACTGCGCGATGCGCTCACCACCAACTGCAGATAACGCCCGCCGGATTTGTTAAACATCCACTGGATGGTCCGGTCTAACAATGTCGCGTGCGGCAGTTGCGTGACGCTGCGGTCGAACCACAAATGAATTCCCGTGATGGGCGAATGCTCGAAGCCTGTAAGATCGAATTCCAGATCCGGCGCCAATGCCGGCAGGCGCTCGAACGGCACGGCGGAAATGTAGTAGTCGGCGGTGTGCCGCTGGCCAGCCGCCTCCACGGCTTGCACCGCTCCTTCTCCTACCACCACCTGGTCCACCGGGGTTCGCTGATGAAAACGAACGTTTCCCATACGCTTCCATGCTTCCGGCGCGTAAAGTTCCGCCAGCGGCACGGCCGGGATTCCCATCTGATACGAATTCGCGCTGGCGAGGAAACCCAGCCAAAAAACATGAAAGCCGTGACTGGCGGCCATACGGTCCAGCTCTTCATTTACCGCGCTCACCAGCACTTGCCCCCAGAAGCGGCGGATCGCCTGCTCGGTCTGGCGTTTTTCGCGAAGCCAGTCGAGCATCGTGATCCGATCCAGATCCTGCCGCCGCCCATGCTCGCTGCGGAGCGCCATCAAACCGCGCGCGATCGAAAGTTTGTCTCCCAGGCTCAGGCACGCCAATTTCCGAAAGCTTCCGGCAAAATGGAAGGGCGCCGGCAGTTTCCCGGCCGCCAGCACGGACGTCTGCCCGCCGGGTTCGATGAAGTAAAACTTCTTGTGGAAATGGATTCTGTCCGCCACATCCAGGCGCTTATAGAAATCCAGGATGTTGACGCAACACCGCAGAATCAGATGCTGGCAATTGTCGATGATTTCAGAGCTGTCGCCGGGAAGGGGATAGGAGGTTGCGCGCCCGCCCAGGAATCCACGGGCTTCGAATAGATCTACCTGGAATCCGGCGTCACCCAGCGCGGCGGCCGTCGCCAATCCGGCCAGTCCGCCGCCAATCACGATTGCGCTGGGCATGGGGCGACTCTGTGCGGAACTTGAGGAAGCTGCCAACGATCAACCGATGGGAACTCGCGCGCGCAGACCGCCGCCACCACCGTTATTGATCAGCAGAATTGCGATAGACAAAACAACGACCAGAAATATGATGTCCGAAAGATCAAATTGCATCAGGCGTCTCTTTACTACGGATTCTATTAGCCTAACACAACACTCTTCACCAGTTGCGCCACCACGTTTTCCATCAATCGCAATCCGCAGTTGCGAATCCAGCGTCAGGATGGATTCCGGATGAAACTGCACCCCTTCGATCGGCAGCTCGCGGTGGCGAACGCCCATGATCACGCCATCTTCCGACTCCGCCGTCACTTCCAGGCAGGCAGGCAAAGTCTCTTTTCGCGCGAACAGCGAGTGATAGCGGCCCACTTTGAAGCGCTCCGGCAATCCCTCAAAAACCCCTTTATTCTGATGGATCACCAACGACGGCTTCCCGTGCATCGGGTAATCCAGCACGCCCAATTCGCCGCCAAAGGCCTCCACAATTCCTTGCAGGCCCAGGCACACGCCGAACACCGGAATGCCGGCGTGGGCGGCGTACTTCACCAGTTCCGGTACGCCGAAGTCCGACGGCCGCTTCGGACCCGGAGATATCAGGATCAAGTTTGGCGCGATTTCTTGGATCAGTTCCGCCGGAATTCCAGCCCGGTACGTGGCCACCTCAGCGCCGGTCTGCCGCGCGTAGTTGGCTAACGTGTGAATGAAACAGTCGTCGTTATCGATCAACAGTAGCTTGACGCCTTGTCCCGCCTTGGCTGGCGCAGCTTCAGCGGTTTTACCCGACGAAGCGCGCGGCGCCAGGCAGCGGAAGAATCCGGTGGCTTTGAGACGCGTCTCTTCTTCTTCGAGCGCCGGAACGGAATCGTAAAGCAACGTAGCTCCCACTCCGTAGCGCGCCCGCCCATCGCGCAGATGGATGGTCCGGATCAAAATTCCGGTGTTGATGTCGCCGTTGATGGAAAGCATCCCCACTGCGCCGCCGTACCAGCCACGCGCATCTTTTTCCAGATTCTCGATGGCCTGCGCGGCCGCCTTCTTCGGCGCGCCAATCACCGTGACTGCCCACATGTGCGTAAGAAAAGCATCCAGTGAATCGAAACCAGGCTCGAGAATCCCTTCCACGTGGTCCACGGTATGAAACACGCCCGCGTAGGACTCAATCAATCGGCGTCCGATCACTTTCACCGAGCCCGGTATCGAGACGCGCGATTTGTCGTTGCGGTCCACGTCGCTGCACATGGTCAGCTCGGATTCTTCCTTGGTGGAATTCAGCAATTCGCGGATGGAGTCCGCATCGCGCAGCGGATCGCCAGTGCGCCGCGCGGTTCCAGCGATCGGGCAGGTCTCCACGCGGCGGCCTTCCACCCGGACGAACATTTCGGGTGAAGCTCCCACCAGTGCCTCGTCGCCAAGCTGCAGGAAAAATTCGTAGGGACTCGGGCTCGCATGCTGGATCCGTTCAAAAAGCTCCGAAGGGCTGCCCGAAAAGTTCGCGTGAAAAGTCTGCCGCAGCACCACTTCGTAGTAATTGCCCTGGCGCATGCCTTCCCGCACGGTCTCCACCTTCGCCATGTACTCTTCCGGAATATGGTCGGAAGCGATCTCCTCCGCCGGCCGCTTGGGGGGTTTCGGCACGGGGCGTCCGGTGCGCTCCAGCGCGGCTGTGGAAAGGCTGCCGCGCGCGAAATCGAAGCGGAACCTTTCGATCCGCTCCTTCTTGCGATCCATGTAGTAAATGTCGTCGCAGAGAAACAGATGCAGGTCTTTTTGGCCGTTGCGAGGCAGCTTCAACTCGATGGGATCGAACTGGAATAACAGATCGTAACCAAAAGCTCCCACCAGCGCCAGCCGCGAGTCTTCTTTGGTGCGGAACTCGTCCAGCAGCGCGCGAAGAATCGAAAATGCCGAGGGCTGCTTGCTGCGTTCCTCTTCCGGGAACAGCTTGGGCAGAGGTTTCAAGTGTCCGCGCAGACTGGTTCCGTCGAAGTCAAACCGGTCCCAATGGGGATGCGCGGCGAGCAACGGATGCAGGATTTGGTTCAAGCACTTCGCCGCGCTCATTCAGCGGACGGAAATCCATTTGCCGTCCGGCTGCGACAATCTCGAGCGGAGGCGCAATGGAGCCCACATCCCAGCGCGAATAACGTTCCGGATATTCGTAGCCCGAGGAAAGATAGATGCCGCGATAGCGATCCAGTTTGTGCAGCAGCCGTTTCAATCCCTTGTGGAAGGGAATTCCGGACTCCAAACGAGTCACGGTAATTCCGCCAGGTGTGTTGTAACTCAGCTTGGGCATAGTGCGGACCGCAGGGTGGTTGAGCCTTCAGGATAACAAAGCACCGGCTCCCTTACGGTCGCGGCTCAGTAACGGGGCCAGTCTCACTTCCGAACCGCGACCGCGAGGGAGTCGTGTGCACAGCACAGCAAGCAACGAATCGCGGAGTCCGCCCCACTTGCCGTCTTCAATTTTCAAACGCTAAACGGCCACGGCGCAAAGGGCCAGGATCTCGCCGGCGATGCGCTTGAGCGGCACCACGCGATCCACGGCGCCCAGCCGGATAGCTTCCCGGGGCATTCCAAACACCACGCAACTGGCTTCATCCTGTGCGATGGTTTTGCCGCCGGCCCGCTTCATCTTGAGCAGCCCCTCGGCGCCGTCAGCTCCCATACCGGTCAGGAGCGCGCCGATGGCGTCCCGGCCGGCCGAGGCAGCCACGGATTCAAACAGAACATCCACCGCAGGCCGCTGGTAGCACACGCGTGGGCCGTCCTTCACCGAAACGCGATACTCGCTGCCGCGTTTCTCGAGCGTCATGTGAAAATTGCCCGGAGCCACCAGCGCGAGCCCAGGTGTCAGCCGGTCTCCATCCACGGCTTCCTTCACCTGAATGCGGCACAAATCGTTCAGTCGACTGGCGAAGGCGGCGGAAAAGACCGGCGGGATGTGTTGCACTACTACGATTCCCGGGCATGCGGCCGGAAAATCCATGAGTACTTCACGCAGTGCTTCGGTACCTCCGGTGGAGGCTCCCAGCGCAATGATCGTGGAACAGTTGCCGGGATGAAAGTTAGCGGGAAGAGGTTTCTTCACCGAAACTACCGGCTCGGCCGGACCCTGACGCAGCCGGGCATGCGCCGCCGCGCGAACCTTGTGCGGTAAATCGTGCCGGAGTTCCCCCACCGAGTAGGGGCCTCCTGGTTTCGCCAGCACATCTACCGCGCCATGCAGCAACGCTTCGAACGCAATTTTGCTCGAAGCCTGTCCCAGGGAACTGATCACGATCACTGGCATCGGATGGAACCGCATCAGCTTCTTGAGAAATGTAATGCCATCCATGCGCGGCATCTCAATGTCGAGCGTCAACACGTCCGGGCGCAGGCTCACAATCTTATCGCGCGCCACGTAAGGATCGGGCGCGGTCCCCACCACCTCGATGTCGGGCTCGCTAGCCAGCGCCTCGGCCAGCAGCTTGCGGACAATCGCCGAGTCATCCACGATCAGGACTTTGATCTTTCGTTCCGTGTTTTGTTGTTCGCCTGCCATGTTCGACTCGCTTTACGCGGACCCGTCCCCGCCAGAAACCCCAATGGAAACAGCCACCCTGCCGTCGGGCAGCCTGAAGCAACGATGCATGGCCCCCAAAAATGCGTGCTCTGCGCGCGCCAATTCCGGAGTGCCTAGTGACAGCATCGACTCCGGCCACAGAGTACTCATCAATGCGCCGCAAAGAATGTTAGCTAATTCCAGGACTACGTCGCCGGGTTGAGTGCCGGTCATCTCTTCCGGATCCAGTCCTAGAAACCCCGCTGCGATGGATCGCGCGGTATCGGGCGAAACACTGAGTAAAAACTCTCCTTGATGCGACCCCTCGAAGCTGACATGCACTGAGACTGCCGTGGATAGCCAAGTATGCTCGCACGCGCTCGGCACAGCCTCTTCGAAAAACATCGTCTCCAATACCTGGGCGGCTACGCGCACCACCACGTCGCCGAACTCCGGAGTTTGGGCCGCTGGACTTTCTTGTTGAAGTTGTTCAGGCACTTCGTGCTCCCAGCACTCGTTCCAGTTCCTCGCGCAATGCCTCGGGCGAAAAAGGTTTGGTCATGTAGCCTTGCGCTCCGAGCGACAGCATCTTTAGGATGCGGGCTTTGGTGGCATCGGTCGAAATCACCAGTGTCGGAACGGATCGAAGCCGCTCGTCGCTTCCCAGCCGCTTCAACAATTCCTCCCCGTTCATCTTCGGCATGTTGATGTCCGTCAGGATCACATCCACCGATTTGCCTTCTAAACAGGCCAGCGCTTCTTCGCCGTTGGATGCTTCCAGGCACTCGCCCACTTCGAATCCGGATAACGTCAAAACCCGCCGGATGAAGCCTCGCATCGCCGCCGAGTCGTCCACAATCATTACCGAGAACGGCATGCTGTTAGATCTCCACTGCTTTCTTCGGGGAACGGCTTGGCGCCAGCTCTTTTTCCACTCCACCGGCTTCCCGAATCCATAGCCGGCCAGTGGCGAGATCCAGGCGAATTGTTCGCGAGACCTCTCCGCCCACCGCCTCCGCGGAAATCAGGACGCCCGCCTTCCACAGGATCTTGCGCGCCGCCAGATAATTGCGCTTGCCAATTTGAAAAACTCCCTGGCTGTCCAGCACCTGCGCGCCGCCGGCCAGCCGCACCAGCATTCTTCTGGGCTGGGCGCCGCTCGCGGATACCGCCTGAAATAATGCTTGGATACCGGTGTCGGCGAACATATAGGGATTCTGCCGGGCTTTCTGGGCGTCCAAGGCCGATTCCGGTAGCATGTAGTGCAGCAGACCTCCTATCTTCGTGGTGGGGTCATAGAGGGCCACCGCAATGCACGACCCAAGTGCATAAGTGATTAACGTGGAATCCAGATCGTTACTCACTTTGCAGTCTGAAATTCCCACCACCAGAGATTTCATCGTCCAGCTTCCTTCCGATAGGTAGCCGGCCGCACATACTTCAGTTCATGCTGGACGCCCGTGAGTGATTCCGAGTGGCCTACAAACAAATAGCCTCCCGGCTCGATACACGCGCTCAGGCGTTCGACGATGTCTTCCTGCGTTCCTTTGTCGAAATACATCATCACGTTCCGGCAGAAGATCGCATGGAAAAATTTCCGCCGCGGGAACGGCTTTATCAAATTGAGGCGCTCGAACGAGATGCGGCTCATCAGTTCCGGTTTGAATTTGAACAGCCCTTTGCAATCGCCCGCGCCGCGCAGAAGAAAACCCTGCCGCCAGGCGTCGGGCAGGTCGCGAAAGCTTTCCATGGGGTATACGCCGCGCTTGGCGATTCCTAATACCCGCGTCGAGATATCGGTGGCCAGGATTCGGAAGTCCCGGCGCGCTCCGGCTCGCGTCAGCGCGTCGGACAAGCACATCGCAATGGTGTAGGGCTCCTCGCCGCTGGAACTCGCCGCGCACCAGACCTGCAGCGTTGCGATATCTCGAAACTCCTCAACCACCGCCCGCGCCAGGAATTCGAAGTGCGCCTTCTCCCGCAGAAAGCTGGTATGGTTCGTGGTGAGCGAATCGATCAATCCAGTCAGCGCATCCCCGGTTGCATCCGCCAGCACGTGACGATAATACTCGTCAAAAGTTTTGAATTCGCCCTGGCGCAGGAATTTGCCCAAGCGCGCCGCTACCAACGCTTCTTTGCCGGCTTTGAGTTCCAGGCCGAACCGCTCATGCGCCAATTGACTGATCAGCCGGAACTCGCTGGTCTTGAGCGTCAGGCCGGCGCCGTAACATCCTTCCGAGCCGCGACCTGCTTCCGAGCCGCGACCGTGAGGGAGCCGGTGCTTTTGTCCAATGGTCTCACTCACTGTTTTTCGCTCCAAACAGCCCCTCCATGTCTAGAATCAGTCCCACGCGCCCATCGCCCAGAATCGCGCCGCCCGCTACGCCTGCGATGTTGGCCATGCTCTCACCTAGAGTTTTGATCACTACTTCCTGCTTTCCGATCAACTCATCCACCATCAAACAGAAATGCCGGCCGCCGCTTTCGGAAACGATCAACAGGCTCTCCCAGGGCTTGTCGAATCTTGGTTTCACTCCAAACCGCTGATGCAGCCGCACCAGCGGAAGCAGCGATCCACGCACCATCGCCATCTCCTGACGGCCTTGCAAAGTGGAAATGGATTCTTCCGGCGGCTTCAGCATTTCGCGGACCGCGAAGATGGGGACAATATACCGTTGCCCTCCCACCCCCACCACCAACCCGTCAATAATGGCCAGCGTCAGCGGCAGTTTCAGCAGAAACGTGGTGCCTTCCCCAGGCTGCGAGCTGACATCGATGCGCCCGCCGAGCTTGTGCACGCTCTTCCGGACCACATCCATCCCCACGCCGCGCCCGGAAACATCGGTGATCTGATCGGCAGTGGAAAAACCCGGCTGAAAGATCAGGTTAAAGATCTCGTTTTCGGCCGGCTGCGCGTCGGCGCTCAGCAGGCCTTTTTCGATCGCCTTGCGAAGAATTTTCGCCTGGTTCAATCCCCGGCCATCGTCGGAGATTTGAATTACGATCTGGCCGGCTTGGTGGCCTGCCTTCAATCTCACGTGAGCGGCCGGTGGTTTACCGTTACGCACCCGCTCCTCCGGCGTTTCAATGCCGTGATCCACCGAGTTGCGCACCATGTGCATCAGGGGGTCCGCCAGATCCTCCACAATGTTGCGATCGAGTTCCGTTTCTTCCCCAAATAATTCCAGCTCCACCTGCTTACCTGCTTTGCGCGAGAGATCGCGGACCAAGCGGGACGTTTTCTGAAACAAGTGGCCCACCGGAATCATTCGCATGGACATCGCGGTGCGCTGGACTTCCTCGGTGATGCGCGCCAGTTGGGATAGATTGCGACCCAGCCGCGGCTTCATTCCGACCGCCAGATCCGGGTCGTGCCGTACCAGCGATTGCGCAATCACCATCTCGCCCACCATATCCACCAGATAGTCGAGCTTGGCGGTGTCCACTTTAATGGACCTTGCGCCTGGTGTCGCCTGCGATACCTGGCGCGCGAGTTCCACCAAACCATCTGTAGCGAAAACCACCGGCGGCGCCAGGGAAGCGGGCGCGCTCAAACTTCGAATTGCGGCCAGCAACGCCTCGTCCCCCGCCGGCGAATGCAGCGCGCCTGTCCGCATGCTGGATTCCAGCTCCCCCATGCACCGGCTGAGATAATCTTTGCTTTCGAGAATACGATCAATCACCAGCGCGGTGACGGTCATTTGCCCGTTGCGCGCTAAATCGAGAATTGTTTCTACTTCATGCGCCACGTCCCGAATGGCATCCTGGTCCAGAAATCCCGCCATCCCTTTAATGGTGTGGAAGCCGCGGAAAATCGCGTGAATCGCCTCGGAGTTGCCGGGATCCTGATCCAGCGTCAACAATTGCAACTCAATGGAAGTGAGGTGTTCTCTCGACTCGAGAATGAAGTCGTTTAGAAGTTCCGGATCGGCCGCCAACGGATTGAGTGACCCGCTGGCGTCGGGAATTGTCACGCCGCGCTCCCCTATCCCATTGCGCTTTCGAGGCATTGCACTTCCTGCGTTGTAAATATCCGATTGAGCTCCAGCAGAATCTTGACTTTGTTCTTAATCTTGGCCCTCCCGAGAATGTAGGGCGCCTCCACACCGTTGCCGAAGTCGGGTGTATCCTCGATCTCACTGGCATCGAGCGTCAGGACTTCCGAGACGCCATCCACGATGATGCCCATCATGAACTTGCCGATCTGGTTTTCGATTTGCGCGACAATGACGCAGGTGCGCTCGGTGTACTCGATTTCCGGGAGATCAAATTTCAAGCGCAGGTCTACCACCGGAACCACTCTTCCCCGCAGCTTGAGCACCCCTTTGACGTATCCGGACGTCTGCGGAAGCGCATTGATTTCCTGGATGCCCATAATCTCGCGCAGGTGCGTCGCTTGGATCGCAAACTCTTCATTCCCGAGTCCAAAAGCCAGGTACTTCGTGGTGCTCATTGTGTCCTCCTGTGTGGTGATGTTGTTCGGCTACACATTCAAGGTGTACGGCTACACATTCAACATGTGCGGGATCGGGAAACCGGGACGCACGGCGCCGGCGGCCGCGTCCGCGATTGGGTGCGATACACACTTGCACGCACATCCTCTCGTTTTCCCACTCGAACGGTACAACGGTCCATTCCTGATTGCGCGCGCTTCTGGTCTGGAAGTTGTGCCCGTAAATCACCGTGGGCGTGCTCAACAACATGCTGCCCAGCCGATTCTCGAGCGCCGTCTTCACGTTGCCGATGATCATGTTGGTGATCTCCGCCACCGCATCCAGTACGTCCTCGCAGATCGCCGGATATTCCGTCATCAACATTGCGCTTGCGATCCGGCAGGCGAAGCCGGCTGTGCAGGACATGCTTCCCGTCCCAATCCAAGGACCGGCCAGCCCGATCAAGGACACCACTCCGGAGGCCGGGGCGGACTCCGTTTTCTCGGTAAAAACCTCGCCCGGCTTTAATTCCACGCCAAGCATCGTCGAAAACACCTCGCTGGATGCGCTGGTGATCGCTGCGCAGAGATCCGCGGATGTAATCGCCGGCGCCGGGTTCTGTTCAGTACTCATGGGTTCCTCTAAAACAGTCCGGCCAACTTCTCTTTGATCTGATCCGCGGTGAATGGCTTGCGAACGTAGCCGGATGCGCCCCTTTCCACCGCCTCAAGCACTTTGGCTTGTGTCCCTTCCGTGCTCACCATCAAAATAGGCAGGTCCTTCCAGGCCGGTTCCGCCCTGACCTTGGACAGAAACTCCAGCCCGTCCATGTTCGGCATGTTGATGTCGGAAAGAACCAGACCTACACTCTGCTTTCTCAGCGTCGCCAGGCCCTCCACCCCGTCGCTTGCCTCATATACGGTTCCAAGAGGCACCTGCGCTTGCACCAATACCCGGTGCAAGATCTTTCGAATAGCCGCCGAGTCATCCACAATCAGAACGTCCACAGTCTGGCAATGCCTCCGTCAATCTCCTTATCGGTCGGGAAGGACGTTGTTTAATTCTTTGGTTCATCGGTTCTTCGGTTCGGACACACTACCACTGGCGATAGCCAGAGACTATCTCTGCCTAAGAACCGAACAACCGAATAACGGAATAACCGAAGAACTACGAGGAGGCAGCAGCCGACGAGTACGCGTTGAACTACGAGGAGGCCACGCCGACGAGTATCACGGAGATCGGCGTATCGCCGATCTTCGTCTGCAACACCCAATCCGAATCGCCCTGCTTTTCGAAACGGGGAGTATCGCTATCCGCCTTCCAAAAGCTCAGCACCGCCGGATGCGGCGTGCCGGAGGCTTTCCGGCTCATCGCCACCAGGGCCTCGAAGCCCGGCGTGGAGTTCAGATCGCGGTCTTCCGCGGCTGGCGTCATTAGCAAAAAGTCACGCTGCGGCGCCGCCCCTTGATGATCCCCGTTGATTGGCATGATGCCGTAGCGAAGCGTGTATACACCGGCTTTGATGGTCTGGCCCCGGCGGTCCGCGCCCTTGCCGTCAAAGCGAATCACACCCACCAGCGCCCCAACTGGGATCAACGGCAGCGTGACATTCTCTTCCGTCGTTTTGGCACCCGATGGTTTCTCGGTCCGGAACCAGATCTCACAGTACGCCGCGCCGCCGTTCGAGATTCTGACCCCGTCTTTTTGCAGCGCCTGTGCGATGGCCGGAGCCAATTCCGTGGGCGGAGCGCCAGCCGGACCCATTGAATACGGCCCGTCCGCTGCGAATCCGATCATGGAAAGTAAACCGATGACGGCCAATGTCTTCATACCCACCATGCTACCCGCTTCTGAACCCACCGTGCTTCGCGCCTCCAGTCTTCATCTGAAGTCCGCTTAACGATTTATCAGGTGGGGCGCCGTACCGGATTGGATTCGGCTGAACGTCAGTAGCAACAAGTGAGCTAGTCTAGGAGTCAACTCACTAAGGAGCCGCGAACATTGCCCGGGGTGGGCTAAAAGATTCGCGGCCGTTTCGAAAAGAATACAAAGGGGATTTTCAATGAAACACTACAATCGAGTTCTTTTGCTGGCTGCGGCATCCGTATTTCTGGCCGCTGCCCAGGACGACCCGCCAGGCCGCGTCGGCCGGCTGAGTTACATGAATGGCGACGTATCCTTCCGTCCCGGCGATGTGGAAGACTGGACCGGGGCGGATGTCAATCGGCCCCTCACCACCGGCGACCATTTATGGACCGACCAGGGCGCTCGCGCCGAGGTGCATGTCGGCAGCACCGCGCTGCGGCTCAATTCGAAGACGTCCTTCGAGTTTCTCAACCTGGATGACGCCAATGTCCAGATCCGTCTGGCCGAGGGTTCGCTGAGCATTCATTTGCGGGACTTGTCCGATCAGGAAAGCTATGAGGTGGACACTCCCAATCTCGCCTTCTCGCTCCTGCGGCCCGGCGACTACCGGATCGAGGTGAATCCGGACAACCAGACCACTCTGATTACAGTTCGCGCCGGAGAGGGCGAAGCTACTGGCGGCGGGCAGGCATTCCTGGTGCATCCCAGGGAACAGGCGGAAGTCTCCGGAGGAGATACCATCTCCTACAACGTTACCGGCGCGCCGCAAACGGATGAATGGGACGGGTGGTGCTTGGCGCGAGACCGCCGGGAAGATCAATCGCCATCGGCGCGCTATGTTTCGCGCGACATGGCTGGATATCAGGATCTGGATGATAACGGATCCTGGCGGCAGTCGCAGGACTACGGCTCGGTCTGGGTTCCCAACGCGGTCGCGGCCGGTTGGGCGCCTTATCACAACGGGCACTGGGCCTGGGTGGAACCGTGGGGCTGGACTTGGGTGGATGACGCGTCCTGGGGATTCGCTCCCTTCCACTACGGGCGTTGGGTCTACGTTGGTTATTGGGCTTGGGTGCCGGGACCCGATCGCGGCGCGGCCAGTATACGCTCCAGCTTTGGTAGCGTGGGTGGGCGGTTCGAATTTTAACCTCTCCGTCTCCTTCGGCGGCGGGGCCGGCGTTGCCTGGTTCCCCCTGGGACCACGCGAAGTGTATGTGCCGGCGTATAACGCCAGCCCCAGATACCTGAACCGCGTCAACGTTACAAACACCACGATTGTGAACAACGTCAATATCACGAATGTGTATGTCAACAAGACCTACATCAATCGGACCGCGCCCGGCGCCGTCACGGCTGTCCCGCAGAACGCGTTTGCGAGTGCGCGGCCGGTACAAAGCGTGGCCGTGCGGGTGGATGCCAGAGCCGTCCAATCCGCTCAGGTAATGAACAACGCGGCGGTGGCTCCCAGCCGGCAGAGCGTGCTCGGAAGATCCGTACCGTCCGGACGAGTGTCGCAGCCCCCAGCGGCTGTTCAGAGCCGCCCGGTGGTGGCGAAAACCGCGCCGCCTCCTCCTCCGGTACCCTTCGCGCAGCGGCAGCAGGCGCTGACTGCGAATCCTGGCCGTCCGCTCGATGCGAATCAGGTGAGAACGCTCCGGACTGCCCAGCCGGCCGAGCAGCGTCCACTGATCCGGCAGGCGCCGGCTCCTGTGAATGCCGGACGGCCAGGCAGCTCGCCGCCCAATCAAGTAGTACCGCGCCCGCAACCGCAGCCACAACCGCTGCAGGTTCGACCTCAGGCTCCGCCCCAGCAGCAGGTGCAACCGCCGGTGCGATCGAACGATCGTCCAGCCGAAACTCCGCGGCCGCAGCCGCGCGATGTTCAGCCCCCGGCGCGGCCTCAGGCTCCGCCCCAGCAACAGGTGCAACCGCCGGCGCGATCGAACGATCGTCCCGCCGAGACTCTGCGGCCGCAGCCGCGCGATGTTCAACCCCCGGCGCGGCCTCAGGCTCCGCCCCAGCAGCAGGTGCAACCGCCGGCGCGATCGAACGATCGTCCGGCCGAGACTCCGCGGCCGCAGCCGCGCGATGTTCAGCCCCCGGCGCGGCCTCAGGCTCCGCCCCAGCAGCAGGTGCAACCGCCGGCGCGATCGAACGATCGTCCAGCCGAAGCGCCTCGTCCGCCACAGCGCGATGTTCAGCCCCCGGCGCGCCCACCGCAGCGCGATGTCCAACCCCCGGCTCGACCCAACGATCGTCCCGCCGAGCGGCCAGTACCGAAGGAAGCGCCCAAGCCAGCCAAGAAAGACGACAAGAAGAAGGACGACAAGAAAGACGACAAGAAGCAGTAAGTGGGATAAGCCTCCGGTTTGTCACGGCAAGCCGGAGGCTTGCCCCACCGTCTCAGCCCATCAATGTCTTTAACTGCTGGAACATCATCATGCAGGCTGGGCCGAGCGTCACCAGCAACACCGAAGGAAAGATCAGAAAGAAAACCGGGAAAATCAGCTTCACGCCGACTTTCCTCGCCGTCTCCTGCGCCTGTTGGCGAAAGCGCGTGCGCAAGTAGTGCGCATGGCTGCGCAACGCAGGCGCCAGGCTGGTGCCAAAACGGTCGCTGTCGATAAGCAGATTCGACAGCTTGCGCAACTCCGGATCTTTGCCCCGTTTGCTGAACGCGCGGAAGGCCACCGGCCGGCTGGCGCCGGTTTTTAGTTCCAGGTAAAGCTGAGCGAGTTCGGCGCTGAAGTCCGGATGCGTGCGCTTCAGGCTGCGGCTGGCGTCAGCCAGGGACTGGTCGAGCGATTGGCCGGCTTCCAAACCCAGGACAATCAGATCCAGCGCCGGAGGAATCGCGCTGCGCATTCGGTGCGCGCGTGCTTTGACGCGAGAATCCAGAACCCGGTCCGGAACCATGAAGCCCAGACCGGCGCCGCAAATCAGCGGAAGCAGGATGGCAGCTCCATCCCCGCGGTTGAGCAGCGTGGCGGTGGTCAGCAACGCGGCGAAAAACAGAGCGCTGGCGAATTTGATTCCGTAGAAAACGGGCAGCGCGGATGGCCAGCGGTATCCGGCAGAGGCCAGCCGGATGCGGTAAGGGTTCTGCTCATTCTGGGCGGCGGGAAACGTTTCCCCAATGGAGCGGAACAAGTTGAAGAATACGGCGCGCGACCCCGGCAGATTCGGATCAATCGACAAACCCGCGGGAAGCTCGGCGCCCCGTTCGGCGTTCCGCCCGATGACGAAATATCCCGCCGCGACAACCGCTGTCATCACGAACAGAAAGAATCCCGCGCCCAGCCAAAGTTCGCTCATATCTTGATGTCCACGATTCTGCGAATCACCACGTGCGCCAACACCAGGCAAAGAATCGCGCCGCAGATGAGGTATTTTCCATACGGGTGATAAACCAAGATCGTTAAATAAGATGGGTTCACCACCATCATCATGCCGGCGATCACGATCGGAAGAACGGTGAGCACCGCGCCCGTCATCTTCCCGTGCGCCGCCAACGCCCGGACTTCGCCCTTCAGGGAAGTGGCCTCGCGCATATTCTCCGCCAGTTTGGCCAGCACTTCATTCAATTTGCCGCCCGTGCGCGTCTGCATTTGAACCGCGGCGGCGAACATGTTTACTTCAAGCAGCGGGATCCGCTCGGACAAGTTGGCCAGCGCCTGTTCCCACGAAGCGCCCAGATTCGCTTCGGCGGCGGCCTTGCGGAGCTCCGCTGAAACCGGCGGTTCGGATTCCTGAGCCACGATTTCCACTCCGGCCGAGAAGGGATGTCCGGCGCGCAGGGCCCGGGCCAGAGAATCCAGCGCATCCGGGAAGTTTTCTTCAAACTGGCGGAAGCGCTTGGCTCTGCGGCGCACGATGTACAAATAAGGCAGCGAGCCAACCAGCATCGCGATCAGAACTGCGACGATGCCTGGAATCCACTCAAAGCGCATCGCGATGGCCAGTGCGATACTCGCGGAAAGCAGCATCAACATCGTGACGCGTCCCACGGACCAGCCCAGATCCGCCTGCTGCAAATGGCGGCGCATGATCTTTACCAGGTCGGACCGTTGCAGCAGCTTGGCCCAAATCGAAATGGAGCTGAGCGATTCGTCCTTCAGCACGCGCGGACTTTCGTCCAACAAATGTTCGGAAACATCCTCGGCCAAGGCTTCGGCGCCCATGCGCTGTAGCGCAAACCAGCCAATCAGCACCGCTAGGCCGGCCGCGAGGAAGGTGGTGAAGAACACCAAAATTGCTGTGAGGGCCACCTACTGCCTCCGGCTGGATTGCGCCACGGATGAAGCTGACACTGTTCCGCGCGATCGCGCGGTCACATAGATCACCAGTTCGCGCCCATTCCAGGCGTGCCCCGGATACAGCCGCGGCAGAATTCCAGCCTCGTTTTGCTCCTTTAACAATCCCTTCACCAGGAAGCTGACACCATCCGGCAAATCTGCGTCGTAGCGGCGTGTCTCCACGCCGGACCCGTTCCGGAGGCTGAACTCGGGCTGAACTCGAAGGTTGGCCTTTCCCAGCGAGTCGGTTGCCGGCGAAAACTGCACCCGCAGGCGATAAGGCGCCGCCGCCGCCCTTATACTGACCGGCCTTCCCACCCCCGCGGTCAGCACAGAAGACGCCACCAGCTCCAGCTCCCGTGTCTGTTCCAGTTTGTGGATTAGTTCGGCGGCGTTCGCATCGGAGCGAAAAGCCGCCACCCGCATCCCATCACGTTCAGAGGAACCTTCGAGCGTTGCATCCAACTGTCCCAGCGCGGCGGTGCTTGCGCCTAAGACTTGAACATTCAATTCCACTGCATGCTCCACGGAAGCGCGTGGGCGCTGCGTCCTGCTGCACAGGCTTAGACTCGGAAACCGTTGCGCTATTGAACACGGATGCCAAGCCCAACGAATGCCGGGGTGCTGCGCCTTCATCCAGCGGATTTCTCACCGTAATGCGGAGCTTCGCGCCGCTGTCGGCCAGCCCAATCAGATCCGCATATTGCGCAGGCACCAGAACGCTCGCCACCGGAACCGGCTGCCGGTTGCTGCCGAATGGTTCGAGTTGCGAATTGACGTGCATTACTTCCACGTTCTGCAGAATGGTCCGAAGTTCCGCCGCCCCGTTCCGATCCGTTACTGCTTGCAGGTCCACTCGCGATCCGGTATGCAGCAATCCCATCAACCCCGAAGACTCACTCACTCGAATGGAAACCGCCCGCATTCCTGCCGCCACGCCTCCGCTGGCCGCATCGATTTTTGGATTGAGCGAAGCCACACGTTCATCCAGCAGCGGTTCATTCTTTTGGACGGCGTCCAGCAGGGTGCCTCCCACCACTTCAGTTACCTTCGAGTAAGAGCCTCTCAGCGCTCCCTTCACTTGGGATACCTGCAGATCTTCCGGCTTGATCACCGTTCCTCGATCCAGATCTCTCGCCGCCACCACGATGGTTTGTCCCGCCATCTCCGGCGCCTTCGCCCGCAGCCGGCCGCCAAATAGACCGTACACCACTCCGGTTGCAACCACGGCCGCTACGAATGCAATCCCAAGCAAGGGAACCATGTTTCTCTTCATCGCGATACCTTTTGCTTTCCTTTTGCCACACACCGACACCTGTGGCTCAAGACACTCAAACGGCTGGACATGTCATAAGGAGTATCGAGTGTTGTCCTAAGGTTCCTCGCTTAATCGCCTTAGCCCTCCTCATGGGTTGGGGGATGACTGAGTAAAGGGCGAAGGCTTCAGGTCGATACGGAATTTGAGGCTCGCTCCACGCGAATACAAACATGCGAATACGAAAAGCTCCCTGGAGTCAGTCGATGCTCGCGCTCGCCCTGCTGGCACAAGTGAACGCGCAATCCCCAGGGCAAGACCCGCGCATCGCAACGGCAGTTGCCAACGCCAGAGGACACAATTGAGGTGTCCGCGCCGGCGCCCCCCGGCAGCTCGATCCGCAATCTCTGGGGAGTATTCAGGAAATTTCGAATCTGGTCTCCCAAGCTACCTACCGGATCAGTCAGCGCGCCGGATGTCGACCACGGTCCGCGTGTAATCGAGATTGAGTCCGGGGAACTTCCGCGAGGCATTCAAGGCGTCGACTATAGCGCCGGCATTCGTGTCACCCTGGATGGGCGCTGTCCGCAAGGCGACTCGATTCTATTTCTGGCTGGTGGGGCACTACCGCGAGGTCTGCGGACCACTGCGGAAGGACTCGGCGGAGTGCCCGCGGAAGTGGGCCTCTTTCGATTTTGGCTTGGAGCGCGCAACCCCTGCGCAACCACCAAACGAAAATTTGAGCTGCTGGTAAGCGGGCCGCCTATTCTCCGGGCAGTTCCGGACCGGATCGAGATTACGGTTTCTCCCGACAGCCCTCCCGTGGATCAGACGGTGGTGATATCCAGCACCTGGCCCGACCTTGCCTACACAATTTTTCCGCGAGATCCGTCGTGGCTCAAACTTCGCCCGGTGCATGGGATAACTGCCGTAACAGGTGATCGCGCAATCGCGACGGCGATTCCGCTCAAGCTCGCGCCTGGAATCCATCACGGCACGATGATTGTCTCGGCTTGGAGAGCCGACCCGATCACGATTGAAGTTACGGTCACGGTAACGATGCCAAAACCAGCGCCCTAGCTTCCGCTAAGCTGATTTTAGATGGAGGTTTCCTCAACTCGCTCTTCGATCCGGCGCTGGAGCGAACAACTTAAGAATCGCGAAGATCAGCTCACGGTCGTCCTCAGCCTGGTGATCGGCGTGCTGGTCGGCCTGATGGTGGTGGCTTTTATCCTGCTGACCGGCAGGCTCGCCGCGCAGATGTATCCGGCGGGCGGGTCAGCTTGGCGCCGGGTGGTAATTCCGATCATTGGCGCCCTCACTGGCGGCTTCCTGCTGTTCCGGTATTTTCCAGACGCCCGTGGCAGCGGCATCCCCCAAACCAAATTCGCGATCTTCATCAACGACGGTTACATTTCTCTCAAAACCGTCCTGGGCAAGTTCCTCTGCTGTTCGGTATCTCTTGCGAGCGGCATCGCGCTCGGCCGTGAAGGACCCTCAGTTCAAATCGGCGCCGGGATTGCGTCGGTACTGGGCCGCCGTTTCGGTCTCAGCAAAGAGAGCGTCAAAGCGCTGGTCCCGGTCGGTTGTTCCGCGGCGCTGGCGGCTGCATTCAACACGCCCATCGCGGCAGTTCTGTTTTCGCTCGAAGAAATACTGGGCGATCTGCACGCGCCGGTGTTGGGCACGGTGGTGATCAGCTCCGCCACGTCCTGGATCGTGCTGCATCTCCTGTTGGGCGATGAGCCGCTCTTCCACGTTCCCGCGTATCGCCTGGTGCATCCCATGGAGTTTGGCATCTATGCTGTGCTCGGAGTGGTGGGCGGCCTTGGATCGGTGGCCTTCGTCAAGCTCCTGCTCAAACTTCGGACGCTCTTCATGCGGCTGCCCAAATCCACGCAATGGATTCAGCCCGTGGTCGGCGGAATCGTGGTCGGATTGCTCGGCTGGTTCATGCCGGAAGTCTTGGGTGTCGGCTACGATTACGTGGAACAGGTACTGGGCGGCGACTTCCCTTTGAAAAGAGTCGCTGCGTTGGTGGCGCTCAAAATTGTCGCCACCGCCACCTGTTATTCGTCCGGCAATGCCGGCGGCATTTTCGGCCCGGCGCTTTTCATCGGCGCCATGCTGGGCGGCACCGTGGGCAGCATTGCGCATTGGTTGTTTCCCCATCAAACAGCCGGACCCGGAGCCTATGCGCTGATCGGCATGGGAACAGCGTTCGCTGGGATCGTGCGCACGCCGCTTACCTCAGTGATCATGATTTTCGAGCTTACCCGCGATTATTCCATCATCGTGCCGCTCATGATTTCGAATCTGATCAGCTTCTTCATTTCTTACCGGCTGCAGCGCGAACCGATTTACGAAGCGCTCGCGTTGCAGGAAGGCGTCTATTTGCCCACCGGCGAAGACAGGCGTGACTTGGAGGAAATCCGGGTGGGCGATGTGATGCAGTCCACAGCCAGTCCGCTTCCCGCGGATATGGACGTCAGCACCGCTCGTGCCCGCCTCCAGGAAATAGGAACGAATGTGGCGCTGGTTGGCGAGTTGAACTGGCTTTATGGCATCGTGAACGCCCAACAGTTGGAGGAAGTGAAGAATCCGGCGGAAACCAAGCTAAGCCAGGTGGTGAATCACGACGGGGAATTTCCCTACGTGCATCCGGATCATCCTCTCTCGCTGGCGCTGGAGCGGATGGGTCCGGCCGGCGCCGACGCGCTTCCGGTAGTGAGCCGCGCAAATCGGAGACGCGTGCAGGGCGTGATTACGATGAACGATATTCTAGCTGCCTACGGCGTGAAGCGGCAGGAGGCGGCGAAGAAACCTACATGAGCGCGGCCGGCCAAAACATGCGGACCAACTCGGCGAACGGGCCTACGCTGGCGCTCGGGATCGTGATCCTGATCATCACGGGCAGCCTGTGGAGCCTGGATCTTTTTTTGGCCAGGACAGATCGGGAGGCAGTGCAAAGCCAGGCGAACGGGCTTTACAGTCAAGGTGTTCTATCACTCAAACAAGGCAACGCTGGCCAAGCCGTCGATCTATTGCGGCGCGCGAACTCCTTGGTGCGGGACAACCGTACATTTCAGCTGGATTATGTCCAGGCGCTGATGGCCGCGCGCAAATTCGACGAAGCGGATATCCGCGTCAAGACCCTGCTTGAGATCGACCCGAACAACGGTCCAGCGAATCTGTTGTCTGCCAGGTTAATGGTTCAGGCAGGTCACATCCCCGACGCCGAGGCGCATTATCATCGCGCCATTTATGGATCCTGGGACCAAACCGCGACCGCGAGGGAGCGCTACCACACCACCACTGGGATGCCGGAAAGCGCGTCGGCACACCGTTTGGCCGTCCGTATGGAACTGGTGGACCTGCTGGCCTCTATCGGGGAGAAAGAAGAACTGCTGGCCGAGCTTCTGGCCATCGAAAGCGAAGCTCAAGGCAATACCGCGATGCTCAAGCAGATCGCGAATCTGTATCGTGTCGCCGGCTCTCCCGCGCGCGGAGCCAATGTTTACCGGGAACTGATTCAGAGCAATCCGGATGACATCGATGCTTACGAAGGGCTCGGCGGCGATGAAATGGCCTTGGGCGATTATCGCTCCGCTTTGGCGGCATTTCTAAATGCGAATCGGCGCAGCCCCGGCAATCCAACTATTCAGCGGGACATTGGATTGTTGAATGCCATGGCGACACTCGATCCCACACCGCGCCGCATCAGTTCGGGAGAGAAATTCGCGCGGTCCAATAGGATCCTCAAACTCACTCGCGATTCATTGAATAGTTGCGCCTCAACCGGCGAGGCAAAGCGCTTGGTGGAGGATTGCGATAAAGTTCTGGCGAAGAAAGCCCCGTCGCATGTGACCAATGAACTGGCTGAGTCAAGGCTGGCGCTAGCCGAACAATTGTGGCAAGCGCGCATCAAGATCTGCGGACCCAGCACGTCGGAGCAAGAGCATGCGCTGCGCCTCATCATGACCAAGCTCGCGCACTCTTAAGGTGGCCCAAAAAGCAAACGCCCCATTCAGCCGGAGCCGAATGGGGCATCGCAATCTCAAGCCCGATTGATCGGGTACAACACCATACTAAGCCCTCACCACATCAATGTCAAGCTGTAGCGCCTGAGAAACGCAAAGCTGGATAGCCTGCAAGTCCTGCAACCTCAGCATCGGAGCGTGATATCTCCCATAGAGGAGTAGTCGGTCAAGCCGCTCAAAACAAACGCACGTCAGCATGTCGCACTTGGCCCACACAGACCGTGTGGGATCGAGAAAATCATAACTTCCGGCCCGGATCTCGTAATGATGCGGCTCGATCTCATGCGGTGCGACCGTGCTAAACGGTACCACCAAACACAAGCCGGTGTGCCGGCGATACCGCGGCGAAACCACAACGACATGCCTCCGCTTCACCATCTCAGGAGGCTGGAAGCCGCTGGTGAAATCGCACATCAGAACCGTCCCGCGCTTCGGATGGAAGTTGATTGGCACTTGAAATTCAAGTGCGATAACCGTGCAGGTTTTCTCTGGTTCCTTGCTACACTGTCGAGATGCTGCCTCTCTCTCTTCACCGCCGCGCCTTCGTCAAGTGGGCCGCCGCCGCGCCTGTTTTCGCCACCATTGCGAGCCGTGCGATTGTTCAACGCGCTGCTGCCGCCACTGGCGCAGAAGCTACCATCGATGTGTATCGCCGCATCGGTGTCCGGCCCTTCATCAACGCCCGCGGAACCTGGACTTATTTGAGTGGCTCACTGGAATTGCCCGAAGTTCGCCGCGCCATGGACGCAGCCGCGCATCACTTCGTCGACATGTTCGAACTCCAGCATGCCGCTGGGAAACGTTTGGCGGAACTTTCTGGCGCCGAATCCGGCATGGTCACATCCGGTGCGGCCGGTGCCATGGCGGCTGCTACAGCTGCTTGCATCGCCGGCGCCGATCCCGAAAAAGTCTGGAACCTGCCTGACAACCCCGGACCAAAGCACGAAGTGGTGATGCTCGGCGGCCGCACCGCCTTCGACAACGCCATCCGACTGGTGGGCGCGAAATTGGTTCCGGCCCAGACCCTCGATCAATTGCAACCGGCCATCAACCAAAACACCGCCATGGTCTACACCACCTGGCGCGACGAGCGTCTGGAGAAAGCGCTTGCCATCACGCGCGCTGCACACGTGCCGCTGATGCTGGATGACGCCGCGGGCATCCCGCCCATCGAGAATTTGTCGCGCTACGCCAAGGCTGGCGTGGATCTCTATTGCTTCAGTGGCGGAAAGGGATTGCGCGGACCGCAGTGCGCCGGCATCCTGCTAGGCAAGAAGAATCTCATCGAAGCCGCGCTCGCCAACTGTGCTCCTTGGGAAGGTTCCGTATGCCGCCCCATGAAAGTGGGGAAAGAAGAAATCATCGGGATGCTGGCGGCCATCGAAACCTGGCAGCACACCGACATGGCCGCTCTGAACAAGACATGGCAGCGGCGCGTAGAAAGAATCGCGAAGCTGGTGGAAGTGGTTCCGGGCGTGACAACGAAAATCGAAATTCCGCAAGACGGCAACAGCTATCCAACGCTGACCGTGATGTGGGATGAAGCAAAGTTCGGTCTGACCATCGCGCAGTGCGACGCGGAACTGCGCGCCGGAGAGCCCCGCATCGAAGCGCTCACCAACACCAACCCCAGCATAGTGCCGGCGGCGCAGGAGGTGGATCCCAAGAGCCCGCATGACGATTCGAATTTCCTGCAAATTGTTTCGATGACCTTGCAGGACGGCGAGGAATTAATCATCGGGCAAAAGCTTCGCCAAATCCTGTCGGCCGCCCGCAAGAAAGCGTAGCGTACGCGTCGCCAAAATCGGGGACATGACGGGCTGGTTTTCGACCTGCTTCAACCTTCAACGCAAGCAGTCGTGTCCCCGATTTCTCCCTCACAGCCGGCCGACCGCGCCACGGCGTTATGTCACTATGGATGTGCATGACGCCTCCACAAGCCCAGCCCAAATTCCAGTTGGTCAATACGCCCGACTATCGCGAGAGCTATGCCAATAGCGTCCAGATCCGCGTCAACCTTTGGGACTTTTTCCTGATGTTCGGCACGGTGAACCAGACTTCAGCCGACAACGTGCTGATCCACAACTTCCAGGGGGTGTATCTGAGCCCGCAGCAAGCCAAGGCGCTCTTGAACATCCTCACGCAAAACATCTCGCAATACGAGTCCACCTTCGGAGAAATCAAGCTGGAGCCGCATGGCTCCACCGGCGCTATCCAGTAATGTGGCAGCGCGCTAGCCAGCCCGCCACTCACCTGTTGTTCTTCGGATCGTTCGCCCTCGTGGTATTCCTCATCCACGCGCCGTACTTCAACCTGCCTTATTTCTGGGACGAGTTGGGCCAGTTTGTCCCCTCCGCGCTGGATATCTTTCACGACGGCGCCTGGGTACCGCATTCCGCTGTTCCAAACGCGCATCCGCCGGGCGTGATGGCTTATCTCGCGGCGGTCTGGAAGATTTTCGGATACTCGATCGCGGCAACGCGCGCCGCGATGCTGGCGCTCGGCAGTCTCACGGTTTTCTGCACATTCCTGCTGGCCGTCCGGTTGTGCCGGGGATTGAACGGCGCGCCGGCCCTGATCCCTGTTCTGTTGCTGCTCTTGGATCCGTTGTTCTACATGCAATCCATGCTGGCGCAACTCGACATGCCGGCCATGTTCTTCACCGTGCTCGCGCTGCTGTTGTTTTTCTTGGACAAACATCTCGCGGCGGGACTGGCGTGTACCGCTCTAGTTCTTGCGAAGGAAACCGGCGCGCTGCTCCCGTTGATTCTCGCCGGTGTCTTACTGCTCGATCGTCCACGCGCGAAATATGCCGCCTATTACGTCGCGCCCTTTGTCGCTCTGGCCGTCTGGTTCTTCGTCCTGTGGCGCACCACTGGGCAGCTCTTCGGCGATGCGGGATTCACCCACTACAATCTGGGCTACGCGCTCCACCCGGCGCGCGCCGCTCTGTGCCTAATCCGCCGATTCTATTATTTGTTTTTGGATGATTTCCGTTGGGCTGGATCCATCGCGATTTTTCTGGCGTGGAGGCGCACGCGCATCTTCTTTACCCGCGAATGGAAAATTACCTGGATGTTTCTCGGCGCGCACGTCGTAATGGTGAGTGTGCTGGGAGGCGCGGAGTTGGAGCGCTACCTGCTTCCGATTCTTCCATTGCTGTATATTGCGATGGCGGCTGCTTGGTCCACGCTCCGGCCCCGTTGGCGCAATGCCGGATTCGCGACCGTAGCCGCGGGGCTTCTGCTCGGTCTGTTCGTCAATCCACCCTATCCGTTCCCGTTCGAAAATAATCTCGCGATGGTCGATTTCGTCGAGCTCCACCGCGACGCGGCCCAGTATCTAGAGGCCAATTATCCGGATCGGGTGGTTTACACAGCGTGGCCTCTCACCGCTGCGCTGCGCGATCCAGCCTTCGGCTATGTCACCAAGAAGCTCGCGAGTTTTGAAACATCCGACTTCGGCGAGTCCACTTTGAATCGCATCGATCCAAAAGGCGTCGAAGTGCTGGTGCTGTATTCAAGAACCTGGGAACCAAGTTGGAGCGTGCTGCGGTGGCCCTTGGTGGAAGCGTTCCTTCGCCACTTCTATCTGTACGAGCCCCAAATGGACGCCGCTGAGGTGCATAAACATTTCGGACTGGCTCCAGTGCGCCAATGGACGCAACGCGGACAATGGATCGAGATTTACGGCAAGGTTCAACGATGACGAGGGGTTACTTCTTCTTGGGAGGCATTACGTAGAGGTAGATCAAATGCCCCCGGGCTTCGGGCAGGTCTTTATCCACCATTTTGGCTTTCCACCCCGGAACCGCGTAATCGTGCGAGACCACGCGCGCTCCGTTCTTCAAGTACTTTTCCAGGTTGGGCCGCAGAATTTCGTTCGAATCGGTTGCGAGGTAGATGGTCACCACGTCCGCCGGGCTGAGATCCACCTGCATGAAGTCGGCATGGATCACCCGCGCCTGGTCCTGCAGGCCAAACCGGCGGATACGGTCGTTCGAGGCATCCACCAGCTTGTCCGAAATCTCAACGCCGACAGCTTTGGCATGATATCGCTGCACGGCACTGATGATAATGCGGCCGTCACCGCTTCCCAGGTCGTAGAGTGTTTCGTTTGACTTAAGGTCCGCCAGTTCCAGCATGCGATCCACAATTTGCTGCGGCGAAACCACGTAGGGCGCCAAACTGTTGGCGTAGTGCTTGGCGTGCGACGACTGTCCCAAAAGCAAGCCCTGTGAAAACGCCGGGACCACACACATCACTAACCCGCTAACTATCTGTACTGTGTTCCGCATACCCCTACTGGGTTGAGATGGACGAAGTCTGTTTCCCGTTCCTTGATTTTACAATGCGTGAGACCATTTCCGATACAGCAAACCATAAGTCCCTCGGATGAGTAATGGTATATTCGTAGCCCCGAAAGAAATGTACCGTATGGCTGATGGCGTCCTTCCACGGCACAGCCTGCGGATTCAGGTTGTAATTCATGTAAAAGATGGGGAAATTGACGTCGCCGGCCTCTTTCAAGGCATCCGGGGGAACGTTCGAGTCCAACATTACCTTAGGACCCGCGAAAATAAGAGCATCCGGACGACCCGCGGTAGAGACTTCGCGACGGACCAAGCCGGCCAGGAATTCAGTATCCCCGTGTTTTTCACCGAGCCGCTTCAGATCCACCGTCCCGAGATTGAGCGAGCTAATGGCTTCGCCTAGGGCCGGGAAGTCGATGCGGTCCGCGCCATCCTGGCGATACACTACGCGTTCTTCCTGCATATTGAAAGCGACAATAGAGAACTTTCCGATCCGCGGCTCCCGCGAGATGCTGCGCAGAATAGAAACCAATGCGCTGGTATCTACCGGTTGGAGCGCGGGAGAAGCGGAGTTCTGGGGTGCGAAGTTCACCAGCACCTTCACGTTCAGAGGCGGTTCGCTGCTGGCACGTTGCACCGGCGGTTCTTCTTTGAACTGTTCGCGATCGGTGTGCTGAACCTGACCTGGTGCGATAGCGAGGTTGATGGATCGGTCTTTCGAGGAAAGCGCGGCTTCCGAGTCCCAGCTAAAGGAACAGACGCGTTCGCTCCGGTCCCGCATCAGCCAATCCACGTGATAGCTACCTTCACCAACGTCGAAAGCGCCCTGCAGAAAAGCATCCCCCCTGGCTTCCTCTTCAAGCTTGGGTACGCGGATTTGTTGCGTGAAATAAATCGGCTGGTCCGGATGGTTTTGCGGTGCTACGCGGAAGAGGATGTGCAGAGAGTTTTCATTACCCGCCAGATCTTTCAGCGGGACGTTTACGTCATATCCGGCGTGAAAGCGCAGATCGAACCCAAGTGCCGGCTTCGCGGGCGTTACCGTACATGCCAAATCTTTCCGGTTGTCACCGGACTCAAGCACGGCCAAGTCCGTATTGAAGATATTGACGTGCCCGTTGGGTCCGGCCAACATCAGGACTTGCCCACGCGCCAGCGCAGCACTCGTCAAGAGGCCAAGTAACAGCCCCCGACCGTCAAATCGATTGGAACTTCCAAACCAGCAAGGTCTCTGCACTCACCCTCACCCGTTTCGATTGCTTAATATTGTACATCCAGATCGGCATCTGCGAACCAGAAAATTAGCCCTGCGGCTAAAATCGTACTATTGTTCCTAGCAATCCAAGCGCCAAGCGCCGGACACTACCCGGTGTGATACAGTGCTTTCATCATGGCATCGCGCAGCGTAAACAAAGTCATACTGATTGGGCACCTGGGAAAGGACGCCGAAACTAAATTCACGCCGTCGGGCGCGTCAATGACAAAGTTCTCGGTGGCCACCAACCGCCGCTGGAAAGATCAGCAAACCGGTGAGTGGAAAGAGGAAACGGATTGGGCTAACGTAGTCCTCTGGCGGCAGGAGAACCTGGCGAATTACCTCACCAAAGGCAAGCAGGTTTATGTGGAGGGTCGTCTCCAGACTCGCAGTTGGGACGACAAAGACGGCAAGAAGCAATATATGACCGAGGTGGTAGCCGACGAAGTCATCCTGTTGGGCGGCCGAGGCGGCGATGGCGGTGCGGAGGGTGGGTCGCAGCCTGTTTCGATGCCCCGTAGCGCACCAAGGTCGCAACCGGCGGCGCGCGCAGTGGACGAAATGGGTCCAGATCAGGGAATTACCGACGACGACGTCCCGTTTTAGGATTTATAAGAGGTTTAGCCGCGGATGAACGCGGATGAACGCGGATAGCTCCTGAGATCGTGTTATATCTGATGACGTGAGATCGCAGGGACGCCGAGAGGAAAGGGACGTGCGGCTCTGCGATGCCGCCACTTTCGCTCGGCTTTTGCGGGCGCGCGATTATCTGGGGGCCTGCTACCGGGATCGCGTTCCGCTGGAAACTGCCGCGCGACACGCTTGCCTTTCGCCCTTCCATTTCAATCGATTGTTCACGCGCGCCTTCGGCGAGACTCCGCATGAGTTCGTCACTCGCAGGCGGATCGAAGAAGCCAAGAAGATGCTGTTGGCCGAAAATCAGAGCGTCACCGATATCTGTTTCGACCTTGGCTACGAAAGCCTGGGATCTTTCAGTACCCGATTCCGTTCGCTGACCGGCCTCTCCCCGGCAACTTTCCGGCGCGAAGCTCGGCACGCGTTCGGCGGATTCGCCTCTCATTGGCCCCGCTATTACATCCCCGCCTGTTATCAGCGATTCTTTATCCAATCGCTGTAGGACCGCAAGAATCGAGAAGCTTCCAGGCGCCAGGCCGGGTACTATGGTCTCGATATGATTCAACGGCTTTCACACACTACTTTATATGTCCTTGATCAGGACGCTGCCAAGGATTTCTACGTCAACAAGCTCGGTTTCGAAGCCCGCATGGATGCCAAGATGGACAACGGCTTTCGCTGGCTCACTGTGAGTCCGAAGGGCCAACCCGATCTGCAGATCATTCTGATGCAGGTGGATGGTCCCTTCATTCAGCCCGAAGCGGCTGCGGCACTTCGCACGCTATTGACCGAAGGCAAGATCAACGGCGGAGTGATGCAGACCAGCGATTGCCGCAAGACCTATGAAGAGTTGACGGCCAAAGGCGTGGAGTTTGTCTCTCCGCCGAAGGAGCAATTCTATGGAGTGGAAGCGGTGATGAAGGACAACTCCGGCAATTGGTTCAGCATGACCGAGCCTAAGGGGGCTTAACCGACCCACCGAAAGGCACCGACTCCCTTACGGTCGCGGCTCGGAAAGTCATCGCACTGGCGAATAGGGCGTCGACTTGTAGAAACTGATCTGGATGTCGCTGACGATCTCGCCGGATTTTTCCACCGATTCTTTGCGTACCTTTTGCCAGTCCGGATCGGCGCCGAAGGCCGCCCAGGCTTTTTCGCGCGCGGCCATGTCGGTGAAGGGAATCAGATAGGTCAGATTCGGATTGTTCGGGCCGAAGAACGTTGTTCCGTACAAGATGGGGTGGATTCCCGAGCGGTGGAAAATCTTGATTTCCGGTCCGCGAAAACGCTCGTGCAGCGCCATGAGTTGCCGCCAGGTTGGAGAATGATAGACGCGCAGTTCGAAGATGCGCGACGCCTCGGCGGGTTCCGGCTTGATTTCGGGCGAATAGTCGGCCGCTTCCACAACGATGGAGTCCATGGATTCAAACGGTGCTTCTGTACCGCTCTCCAACGCCACGAGGCCTTTCATATGATCCTCGTCCTGGACCATTTTCGTATGAACGCTCCACAGCTCGTCCAACGAAGAAAATCCGTAGATGGCGGTGAAGTGCGGGACTTGTGGTCCGATGATGGTTTCGAGAAAAATCTTGGGACCGGAATGGATGCGGTTGAACGCGGGTAGGGCAGACTTCGAAATGAATTCGTTCAGACGCGGGAGCTGGCTTCCGCTTTTCAGGTTGAAGCTCTGGAACAGGTAAAACGCTGTGCGTTTGTCGGTTGCTGCCGCGGCCAGGCCAAGTCCGCCCAGCGCTCCTACAAAAGTTCGACGATGCATCACTCAAGAATAGCTAAAAAACCGTTTCTCGTTTCTCGTTTCTCGTTCTACAGATCTGCTAAAGCGGCCACTAGCGCGCCTTTGGCCGACGTATGCAGCGGATCGGCTGCCATCCGGATATCGGACGTCGGGATAGGCAGGTTGGCTTCGTTGAAGATCTTTTCGAAGCGGTCGCGAAAACCGTGGGGCAGGGCAGTGCCGCCGCTAAGCACCACCGGCAGGGGGCGTTTCTGCTTGGGAAGATTGCGCGAGCTCGAAAAAGCTTGTTTGATGCCTTGCACCAGCGACTGGATCATCTCGTCGTAATACACGTTCAGCACCTGCAGAAGTTTGTCGGAGTGGAATCCGTTGAAGTGGAATGAATCCTCTTTCGCGATGCGGACGCGATTGGCCAACTCGCCTGTCACTGACGCCGCGTTGCTATCGATGTAATCGCCCGCTTTGGGGATGGAAAAGCTCATGACCGGCACGGATAAGTACGCTACACAGACGTTGCACAATCCGCCGCCGCAGCTAATGCCGATGCCCGTGTAGTTGGTGCTCTCGAGCTCCGAATAAATCACCGCCAACCCCTCGTTGATGCTTTTCACCTGATAGCCCATCTCGCTGAGGACTTGTCGAAGCGTCGCTTCGTGATAGGTGAGATTCTCTTCGGCTCCGAGCGGCGCCGCCGGCACCGTGAAGCACAACTTGCGCGGTTGGCTGGTGGAATCGAGCAGGGACTCCACGATCTTGCGGAACATGCTGAGGCTGTCGGGCTCCACGGGATTCAGCACGCCTTTGGTCATGGTGCGGCGCGTATCCACGTTGAGCAGGTCGGCAAAACGGTCCGATTCGTTGCCGTGCACCATAATCTCCGGTCCGGAAACCGTATGCGGGATGTTCTCTTTGGTGAGCACGCTCTCCGTCATGTTGGAGAACGGGACGGTGACGAAGGCATTGAGTTGGGTTTCGAACTTAAACTGCTCACCCACACGCTGCGCTACACAGATTCGGCTGGTGCCGACGTCCAGCCCGAGTGCTGAATTGTTCGCTCTGTCGTTATGTTGCATGACGTTCCTCTTTCGCGCTCGCGGCTTTGAGCGTAGTGATGACTTGCTGGTAGTTTTTCCTGAGTATCGAGCGGTACTGCGGCAGCCTCAGCCCCTGCGCGGCGGCCTGCGTTCGGAGTTGATCTTCCGCCAGAGCTAGACCCTGCCATAAGCGAAGTCCGGTTTGGTGTACGAATACCGGATCGTAATCGAAACCGAACGCATAGATGCTAGCCGGCGGCGCGGAGTAGTTGTCGTTGAGACCCACTTCGAGGAACGGGAAGTTTCCCGACCAATCCGTGTGGTATCCCACCAGCATGTTATCCGGATTCACCGAAACTTGCGCGTGCGTGACGCAGTTGGATTCCGAAATACGGTACTTGCTCCGAAGCATTTGGGTGAGAACTCGCGCGGCGTGAATCTGCGCTGGGTTGGCGGATGGCAGCTCGCCAGGCTGGGACTGAGTTTCAAACGCGACCCCGAGAAAACTGGCGTTCAGGTTGACGTAGATAGCGCGCGCATCGCCCCAGACCGAATTCCCAGCGTGGTAAGCGATATCGGACTCCTCTACGATGCGAAAAACCTGACCGAACCGGTCAATCAGAAAGTGGTAGCAATGATTGCGCTGTACGAAGCTCAATACTTCCTTGCCGATTCGCTTGAGGACCCGGTTTTGGTTTTCCTCGAAACTGGCCTGATCGCTCTCGGTGGTGTGATAGACGATGCCGGCCGGTTGCGTCCGTAAGCCGGCTTGCGCGGAAATGGGTTCGTTTTGTAAAAATACGGAATACGGCACGCGCGGCTCGTTCGAGACCGCATACCGGTCGTCAATCAGCAGCCCATTGCTATACGTTTCAACATCATGCGTCTTCTCAACCAGCCAAACGTCGGTGAATATGTTCACGCCGGCGGCGGCCAGGTGCGGGACCGGGGGCGGGAGCAGTTCGTCATCGGGATTGGAGGCTTTAAAGCCGGGAATGAAGAGGCAAGCCAAGGCGGGTAACAGGCTTACAGCTTTCCAGCGGGTGCGTCGCGGCACATGCACCGTCCTTTGTTGCAGATAACGCAATCGCGCGACGGGGTCCTTAATCTTGCCCGCTCTCCACTCCGTCAAGAACTGAGGCATGCTAGGTACAACCAAGCAATGAATCGGCGGGGTGGTACGAAAACCTTATACCCCGTAAGGTTGTCCGCTGGTGGTCGTCAGGGGAAGACCCTAAGGGTTTGCTGGTTTCTGGTTGCTGGTTTCTGGTTGCTGGTTCTGACGCATCGTGGGAGTTTTGTGTTCGGAAAAGGCATCGTTGTAGATGCATGATTTATCTGGGTGTTACTGGCTGGGTTGGGTCGGTTTGACGCATGATTTTTTGCGATGCGTCATCCCAAAGGGCGCGTGGTATGGGCGGCAGTGTCGTGGCATTTCGATTCCAAGATCAGGGTACATCGTTGAAGGCGAAGGTAGGCCGGGCCCGGTGCGTAAGCGAGTGGTGGGGAAGGGCATAGAGTTCTCGCTTGGTGGCTACTGACTTGCCGCACGCGCCGAGCTCGGAGGTAATCTCTCTTGAAGAGGAGGTTCGGTGCGTTTCGGAACTGGTAGAGAACGATGTGCGCAAGTTAACCAAGTGCCGTGCACGAATCGCAGTTGCCATGCCGACCTCGCGGTACTGATGCGAACAACTTTCCTCCAACGCCGTATCTTGGGAGCGTCACGCTACACTTCGCCGGGGAGCCTGAGATTTGCCAAATGGAGAGTCGTGAAAAAAGTAACTTACGGATGGCTGACCATCCGGAGGCTATCCGCCCAACTCTCTGAGAACTGGGCTGCTATCGCTGCTCGTCAGAATCCGTCGAAGAGCCTCATCGTTTCCAAGTACGGGTAGACCAGGTAGTTTCAGTGAAGGGCGCCAACGCTATTCATCGGTTGGCCAACACGTTCCGTAGCATGCCCACGAGCTTGCTGAGCTGATACGGCTTACCGATATAGAGCCAGGATTGCTGCCCGCCGATCGTGCTTTGTACGCGGTCCTGGCTGTACGCGGATGTGATAATCACCTTTACGTTGGGCTGAATGAGCCGCAATTCACTCAAGACCTCCGGGCCGGACATTTCCGGCAAGGTAAGATCCAGAAGAACTACGTCGATCTTGGGTGCGCTGGCCCGAAAGAGGTCTACCCCGGTCTTGCCGTTAGCGGCTTCTATTACCGCAAAGCCTCTCTTTCGGAGCATCTTGGAAACAGCAAGGCGGAGTCCCGCTTCATCTTCAACGACGAGAATAGTCCCGGCGGAACTCGCGGCTTCACCAGTTGCAGCGGATCCCGCTATGTCGCGCCTTTCCGTCGCCGGCTCACTGCTGCAGGGAAGGAAAATCTCAAACCGCGAACCCTGGCCGGGCGCACTCACGACGGTGATTATGCCGCCGTGGCTGCGGACGATGCCCCCCACCACAGCCAGTCCCATGCCCCGCCCTGGGAATTTGGTCGTGAAAAAAGGATCGAAAATCCTGGATTGGATTTCTTCCGTCATGCCGCAGCCTGTATCGCTGACCTCCAATCGGAGGCGATCTTCCTGGCGAAGATCCCCGGCAGCTTTGTCCGGGTCCGATCGGACCAGGGTTACGCTGATGGAGATGACGCCCTCTTTTTCTCCGAGGGACTCAGAGGCGTTAGTGATCAGGTTCAAGACGACCTGCCGGAGATGTGCGCCGTTGGCTCGGCAGCGGGGTAGTTTCTCGGGTAGATTGGCCCGCAGTTCGGCGCGTTTTGAAATCGAGGCCTGCACGAGCTCAAGCATTTCGCCAACCAGCCGGGAAATATCGACGGGCTCGAAGGCCGGGCTTTCTCCTCCGCTATAGACCATCAGTTGACGCACGATCTCCGCGCCGCGAATTGCCGTTTTGGTGATTCGATTCAGTTCCTCCCCGTCGAGAGATGAAACCTGCACACTCTCCGCTATTAGCCCCGCGGAAGAGATAATACTGCCCAGCAGATTATTGAAGTTGTGGGCGATACCACTCGTCAGGACTCGTATGCTCTCCAGCTTTTGCGCCGCCAGCGTGTTTTCACGGTTTTGCTTCAGCTCCGAGATATCGACGGTGATCCCAACGAGCCCGACAAACTGATTATCGGCAAACCGAGGGGCACCGGTGGCCAACATGCTTCGGTATTCGCCGTTGGCGCGGGGGAGTCGAAGCTCGATTTGAAATTCGCGTCGGCCCTGGACAGCGGCCGAAACGGCGGCGCCGACACTTGCGAGATCATCCGGATGAACCGTTTCCAGGAAACCTTCGCCCGTGAGCTCTTCCCCGGTTCGACCGGTAAAGATCAGAATCTGCTTGTTGCAGAACGTGATTTTCCCGGCCGTGTCAGAGAGCCATATCAGAACGGGCGCGCTGTCCGCCATGTTCCTGAAACGCTCCTCACGCTCCAGTAGTGCAACTTCGGCCTGCTCGCGCGCGTTGCTGTCTGGATTGACGTCCGCCGTGCGGGTACCTGGACGGGCCGCCGCTTTAGCCGACGGCAGAGACCGCTCGCTTTCGCGAAATGCCATTTCCGCTGGGACCTTCCCGGTTATGTCCCCGAACATTCCGATGAAGTACTGCGGCTCGCCGTGCGGATCGCGCACCAGCGATTCATACAGCCTGGCCCAAACGAAGGCGCCGTCCTTGCGGATATAGCGTCTCTCGTTCGACCAGGACGAAATCTCGCCCGCAACCAGTCGTTCCCGCACAGTTCGATAATCCGTCCGGTCATCCGGGTGCGTGACATCGAGAACGGTCTTTTCCTGGAGTTCGGCTTGTGTGTAGCCGAGGACCTCACAAAACCGCTTGTTCGAAAGTAGCCATTTTCCATCAACGCTGGTCTGGGCAATGCCAACCGCGGAGTGAAGGAACATCCCGCGGAATCGTTCCTCGCTGATTCGCAATTCCCTTTCGGCGCGCTGACGTTCTGTCATAACCGCAACATGCGAGGCGATCTTTTGGGCGATTTGGAGTTCCACGGCCTGAAACTGATGTGGCGCGTTGTAATAAAGCGTGAATCTCCCGATCAGGGAGCCGTTTGCCAGGAGGGGAATGAAGGCAATGGCCCCGATCGATTCCCGCGCCCATGCCGGATGGTAAGCGGAAAGAGAGGGTTCCCGCATCGCATCTGCGACTACGATCGGCTCCACGTCGCGAACACTTCGCCGCCAAGGCGCGTTATCTACCACCACTGCCCGGTATTTGTCCGACAGGCCGATCGAGGCATCGAACCGCAGCACATTATCCAGATCGAAGCTCAGGACCGCAGCCCGATCACAAGCTACAGCGCGCACCAGCCCTTCGAGCGCGGCCTGGTGAGCCGTGCTCGGTTCCCGGGCATGACTGACGGCCACCGCCAGATCGAACAACTGCATTTGCCCGGACCGCTCTCGCGGTTGATTGGCGGCGCCCCTATGGATCGACGATCGCCATATCCCCTCAATCCGGGATCTCCATGTTGGCCCACCCATTTGATTGATTGTACATCTGGTCATTCTTGTCCGTTTTCCCTCGGGATCGCGCAGCGCCTGGCACCGCCACGAGGGCGGCCAGATGCTGTACGGGCTTGGAGGAAACGGCTTGGTCGTCACTCGCAGCGGCGAGGCGATACAAATCTTAGACGATGTCGTAGTCCACGACTGCCCCAATGAGGAGCATTGGGATGGCGCCATGCCGGATTCCTTCATGAGGCACCTGGCGCGCGAGCCCGCGGGGGGAGACGGAGTTCTACGACGAAGTCACCGACAGCGACTATGCTGCAGCGGTCGAGAAGTCGGGCAGCCTCTAGGTTGAACGTTGGTATCGGATTGTGCCCGGATGACAGCGTTTCCGGAAGTCATGTTGGCCCCGAAGTCGCGATCTGGGAAGTTTAGCGGATCGATACCGAGAAACGCTCCATTCCATCGATCCGGAGAAAACCGACCCACCCAACGTCGCCGGACGCTGGCCGACTTCGCGGTACTGATGCGGCCAAACTTCCTCGGACGCCGTTTCCGGAGCGCGAGTGGCACAAGTCACAAATAGCCGACTATACGTCCGCGTGGGTTTCCGATGCAAGCGCATTTGTCAGGACGATTCGGATACCATCATGACTGGCGCATTGTGCCGCCAGACGGTCAGCGGCTCAAAACCATAAACACATGTTCCTCAACGGAGACCCAGATGCGGAAGAGTTATTTGCTTGCGAACTCGACAAGTTTGGCCGCAGGCGCGTTCTCCATCACCGAATTGATCCCTTCGTCGCGGGACTTCTCTGATTTGTACATCTGGCTATTGCCGATTACCTGGAAGTTGGCAGCATTCAGGGTGAAGTAAAAACTACCGTTTTGCGCCGTCAGTTTCGAATAACGCTCCGCCATCGGCGCGTTCTTCCTGACGGACTCGATTCCGTTTAAGGCACCGTCTTTGGCGGTGTACATCTCGCTCGCAAGAATGATCTGACCATTTGCGGCCTTCAAATGGAAGAATGTCTGACCGTCCTTTGCCTTCTGGATTTCAAATGTTCCTGGCATAGTACCTCCCGGCTGTGTTTGGGGACATGACGCTTCTGAGATGCCCATATGGCCGCAAGCGGTTTAAAAACTCACCCGCTCGTTGTTGCCAAAGGGTGTGCCCTAATTCCGCAATCGGCCCGCCTCTCCCTGTGATGTCCTGGCCCTCGGCGTGCTAGGGTGCCACTGAGTCCGCGTAAGAACTGGATCGGCTTATCGACATTGCTGAGCTAATCAGAAAACTGGTGTTGTTTTCTGTCGGCCTAATCCCGTTACTTGGATCCGCGCATCAACGGGAAGGGCCGACTCTTTTTCGGCGGCGAGTTTTGAATCACTCCGGAACGCTGCAATCATTTTTTCAGCTCCGTATTCGTTTTTGCGCGCACGGCTCGGTTTACGGCTTTCGCTTCGGCCTTTTGCTGAGGATTGGGTGGGCTTGCCTCATCATCGCCGTACTTGAGGACGACCACCTTCACCCGTTGGCGGCCGAACTTTTTTGCTTCTGCCCGGCTGGGCATGTAGACGTCGAGGTATTGGCCGTCCACCTTTCCACCAGTGTCTTCCACGGTATAGTCGCCGGAATACCGGCCAGCGCCATAAATGCGGATGCGGCTGTTTAGGGGCAATACGTTCCGGTCAGCTGCCACGGTACCCGGATGCGACCACTTACCGGAAGCGCCCGTCCCCTCTACCGAATACGCAGTAGCGATGAAGTAACGGATCGTAGGCCGTCGATGCGCTCCAGACGAGGGCGACGGCGCCAAGCGAGCGTCAGTACTGGAAGGATTCTGGGCTAAGGTTAGAAACGGAAGCGCAAGTCCCATGCCCAATCCCGATCCCGCAGCCACGACAGTCCCCAGCGTCTTGTTACGAAGAAACCTTCGCCATAACGGGCTCTGATCCAATGCTAGCCTCCTCAACAATCTTGAGTTGTTGTCGTTCTTGATGAACGATCACCGACTGCGGGCTCTAAAAAACTTTAGCGCGATACTGGCATGCCGTTTTTCTTGTGTCCCGAATCGGATTGGTACCAAAACCGGCATGAGTGTCTGAACCCCCATGGCGGAGTTGGCCCCTTGGACGAAAAACGCGCATCCCGCGGATGTGAACGTGATTGGCCATATGTCGGGTTTGAGGAAGTTAGCGAGATACTTGCCGACTTCCCGCTCCTAATCCGGCCAACTTTCCTCCAACGCCGTTTCTGGACCACGAGTCAAAGAATTTAGGATCAATTCCTTGACGCCTGTGACGCCGGAACCGGAGGCGGAGTCGTGTCCTGTTCGGGAATGGCTCCGCAGCTGCGAACTGCATGGCGGGAGTTTCATCGACCCCTGCGGATTGGGAGCCCTAATGCCCGAAGAAGAGATTGAAAGTCCGGAGGAGGTTCGCAGTCAACGCAGACGCTCTCTCCCGAACGTGGATGAATGAACTGAAGACGCGCCGCGTGGAGAGCGACGCGAGTAATTCGCCGTTCCAGCTTTTCTGATGGATTGTACTTTCTGTCGCCGATGACCGGGTGGCCGATCGCTGAAAGCTGAACACGGATTTGATTTTGTAATCCGGTCACCAGCGAGACTCGGACGAGCGATGCTTCCTTAAGAAGATGTTCCACGGAATAGCGAAGTTCAGCGCGAGCCGATTTTGGATCGCGTTCTGTGGTCACCTTTTGAAACATTCCTGCTTGCCGAAAGTAGTGAACGAGAGTCCCTTCTTTCAAGCGGAGATGACCACGAACTGCCGCGAGATATTCTCGCACCGGGGTGTGCCGGATAAACTGTTGCACGAGTGCTTCTCGATCTGGCCAGGTTTTTGCGAAGAGCAGAATCCCAGACGTGAGACGATCGATGCGATGTACGACAAAGGCCCGTTGCCTCTTTGATTTCAGTTCTGCCGAAAGAATAGAAAGCGCAGATTGGGTATCGGAGTCATCCGCGGGCACCGCGAGCAGTTTGGCCCGCTTATTGAGGACTACAACGGCATCGTCTTCGTAAAGCACGTGAAGCTGCCGCCGATCCTGCTTTCCTAAACGGCGATCGCCCCTGGGTTGAAATCTCTTCATTGCTGAATGGCAGATTGTTCCTTTCCAGGGCTGCTGGTGAACGAGGGATGAAGCAACGCTCGATGATCCATCGCTATGCTACCAAGATCCCGGCCTGTTGAAGGGTAGGCTTGAAAATGCTCACTGGCCTAGAGGTCGGTTTGGGGTAGCTCTGGCAGCCAAGCATCAAGTGGTTAGCGGAAAAGTAAATCCTGCGTTATTACTTTCCATAAACTTGCGGCCAATCTCTTCCTCGACGCTCATCCACTCTCGGCTGTTGTTCCCGATGGACTCCCGGTGCTCGATCATTGTTCGTTTTGACGAGTTGTACTACCACCTAACCGGGAGTAACGAAAGGATCGTGTGATATCACAATGCTGCGGACACGGGCCCTAAACGGTGATCTTGGGAAGTGTCGGCTCAGGGCGGATCGCATAGCTGCCACAGTTTGTCAGATGGCATCCGCTTCCACGTCGATTTGGATGTCTGACGTCGGGCGATTTGAGCGTGCCGAGCTCGTCGAGATTATCCCGCGCTCCGAGGCCGAAATCGGCGCGCTTCACGGCGGCGGTTGCATGGAACGCTGCGCGCACCGGCTTGCCAGGCTTGGTGTCTGGGAAGATTCCGTTGAAGACGAACGTGACCGGGACAACTTTCGTCACGCCATGAATGGTGAGCGAGCCGTCCATGATCCAGGAGTTTCCAGCGCGGTGAATGCCGCGCCCGACATATGTCATGGTCGGGAATTTTGTCACTTCAAAATAAGCGGGGCCGCGCAGGTCCTCATCCCGCTCGGTCTTCTGGGTGCTAATGCTCGCAACGTCGATGGTGATATTGACACTGCAGGCTGAGGGGTCCTTAGATGCGGTGAGGGTTCCGGTAACCTTGTCGAATCTGCCGCGCACCAGGCCCACCACATGGTGACGAGCGCCGAAGTAAGCGAAGCTGTGGACCGGATCCACCTGGTAAGTCCCTGGGTCAGGGAGCGTACCCTGGGCGGGATGATCCGCCGCGCACGTTGTGAAAACCAGCGCTCCAATTCCGACGATCTCGAATAGCTTTTTGATGTTCATAATTCCTCCTTAGAATTTACGCAACGATAGCGGCAACGAACCTGTAAGCGAATAACGCCCCGCGCCCGCAATCAGCAGCGCAAGAGCGATCAGAAGCTGAGTCAGCGGATATTCGAATCCGCCCTTCCGGATATCGAATCCATGCGGCAGATGAACCAGAAAGATGGCCCCCAGCATCACCACGGCGATGCAAGCGGCTCCAATCCTAGTCAGAACACCGGCGAGTACGGCGAGCGCTCCTCCGACCTGGGCCAAGCCGACCAGATAACCAACCACCACCGGGAAGTGCATCTGCTCCGCGAACTGCCTGGGGCCCGGCCCACCGAACAGCCCAAAGAGGATGCCGGAGCCATGGAATAAGAAAGCCATGGCCGCCGCAATCCGGATCGCCAGAAGCGCTACATCCGCGTTCATCGTGATGCCAAGATACATAAGTGAGAGCCGGGAAGTCCTGAGTTTGGTTTGAAATACTCTGAATAATTCTGAAAGACACCCGAAAGCCGGGTTGGTACAATCGGCCCAGGTAAGCCCAACCACTTGCATGCTTCGTGTCGGCGCCTGGTGTGTCAATCCGGAGTCCGGGGAGATCTCGCGAAATGGGGAGACTGTCCGGGTAGAAGTGCGGACGATGCGGGTTCTGATGTACCTCGCCGAACACGCCGGTGAAGTTGTCAGCATCGACGACCTGCTCAACGAGGTCTGGGCGGGAGCGAACGTCAGTCCGGACTCCGTCTATCAGGCGGTGGCATCGCTCCGTCGATTGCTGGGCGACGATCCGAAACAGCCGACTTATATTGCGACGGTGCCGCGGCTGGGGTATCGGATGGTCGCGCCGGTTAGTCCGTGGGTGGAGCAAACCACACAGTCAGCGCCCCGTTTGGGTGCCTGGGCCTTGTGGGCGGGCGTCGCAGTGTGTGTGGCGATTGCCGGGGGTTTCCTGTTCTATGGCAAGGGGACCGGTGTTCAGCAGCCTGCGAAATCCATTGCGGTGCTTCCGTTTCTCGATCTAACCGACGCGATGAATCACGAGGCGTTCGCGGATGGAATGACGGAAGAGCTGATTGACAAGCTCAGCAAGATCCCCGGTCTTCGAGTGCCTTCCGCTACGTCTTCTTTCTATTTCAAGAACAAGAAAATGACGGTCGCGGAAATCGGAAAGGCGCTGGGTGTCGCTTATGTGCTGGATGGGAGCATTCGGAGGTCGAAGGTCAGTGTGAGGGTGGCGGCTCGATTGGTTCGCGCGGAGAACGGGTATGTGATGTGGTCGGAAACTTATGATCGGCCGGTGGATGATTCTTTTCGATTGCAAGATGAGATTGCGGGCGAGGTGACGAAGGCGTTGCGGGGGTCTATTGAGTGAGTTGCTCCGTCGGGTTTCGTGGTAGCGCTCCCTTGCGGTCGCGGTTCGGTTAGAGGGCTCGATAACGGAGGCACGAGGAACGAGGCACGACGAAAACGAGAAACGAGAAACGAGAAACAACGAGAAACGAGAAACCAGAAACGAGAAACGAGAAACGAGAAACGAGAAACGAGAAACGAGAAACTCGAAACCAGAAACGGAGACTTAGCTTTCTAGTTTGTAGCGGGTGGCTGCCAGGGCGTAGAGGCGGCGCCAGAGCAGGCGGTTGATTGTTACTACCATGGCGGCCATCATCACGGTCGCGCCTAGTAGGAGTGCGAAATTGCCGGTGTCGGTTGCTTTGCTGATTACCGCACCCAGGCCGGTGGTCGAGATGGTTTTTCCCTGGAAATGGACGTACTCGGCTACGATGCTTGCGTTCCAAGCGCCGCCCGATGCGGTGATAAAGCCGGTCACCAGGAACGGGAAGATGGCGGGCAGAAACAATCTGCGCCATCGTTCCGAGCGGCTCAGATGGAAGATGCTGCAGACTTCCTTCAAATCCGTTGGGATGGCGCTCGCGCCTGCGATCACGTTGAACAGGATGTACCATTGCGTGCCAAGCAGCATTAATACGATGGATCCGATGCCGAGTCCGCCGCCAATCTGGATGAGAAACAGAAGCACGATGGGGAACAGGGCCGTGGCGGGTACGGAAGCGGCGACTTGCGCGATGGGCTGCGCGACGGCGGCCAAGCCTGGGCGCAATCCAATGTAGACACCGACCGGGATGGTCCACAATCCCGCCAGAACCAGGCTTACTTCGACGCGCAGGAATGTGGTGCCCGCGCCGCGCAGGATGGCACCGAGATCGCCGCCGGAGAGCGTCGCCAGCATCACCCCCATTTTGGAAACGGCGAAAATCACTACGCCCAGCGCTGCCACAAGCGATACGCGGACTAACCATTTATTCAGTGGGCTTTCAGGAGCCTGCTGCGCCACGCGGGCTTTCGCGAAATGCAGCGCCAATGCTTCACGCGCCGGGGCGGACGACACCCGTGTCACCCGGCGAATGAGACGTGAGCGGCGCAGTAGATCGAGAATCGGCGAGCGGGAGGATTGGGCAGCTTCCACTTGCTCGAATTTGAATTTGTCGCTCCAGGCGATGATGGGACGCCAGATCAATTGGTCCATCATTACGATCACTGCGATCATGACCGCGAGTCCCCAAAGGATGGCGCGCATATCGCCGGCATTGGACGCGGATTGCAAGTAAGAGCCGAGGCCGGGCAGCCGGAGGTCGCGATTTCCCAGCACGAACATTTCGCATGCCATCAGGAAAAACCAGGCGCCGGCGACGGACATCATGGAATTCCAGATGAGGCCGATTGCGGAATAAGGCAGTTCCAACTGAACAAATTTCTGCCATCCACTCAAGCGATAGATCTGCGACGCCTCCAACATCTCGCGCGGGATGTTCTTCATGGAGGAATACACGCTGAATGCCATGTTCCAGACTTGTCCAGTGAAGATCAGAAGAATGGAACCGAGCTCGACGCCCAGCTGACGGCTGGGGAACAGCGTGACCATGGCGACCATGACGCCGGGAAGGAAGCTCAGCACTGGAATGGACTGCAGCGTGTCGAGCATCGGGATCATGATTTTCTCGGCTCTTGGATTGTGAGCGGCGATGTAGGCGTAGACCAGCGTGAAAATCAGGCTGACGAAATACGCGAGAGTGATGCGCGCTAAAGAGAAAAACGCATACTTGGGAAGCGCGGCAGGATGCAGATCGATGGCTTGCTGAGTGCCCACGGGGCTGGCCCAGTATTGGGCGAGCGAAAGCAATCCGTAAAACAGCGCGAGACCGGCCAGCATCACCGGCAAATCCCGCAGCAACGAGGCGGCGGAACTGGGCAGCATTCCGCCCCAGGGAGGAAGCCCAGTGGCTGCTCTTTGACGGCGCGGCTCCATTATTGCGGCTGCGCTTCCGGGCTCTCAATCGGACTGGCCGGTTCGTGCAGCGTCAGCCGGTCGCTCTCTGAATCGTATTCGAAAATACCGGCGTAGCGTCCCCAATCCAGCGCGGTTTCGATCTGGCTGTGCGTCTCGTCGCTCGAGAAATGCTCGTCCAGGATGTCGCGGAAAAATTCCAGGGGCATGGCATGGTCCGACTTGCTTTGAAGGGAATTCGACATCTGCTTCAGCAGAGAGACATTGGCCAGCACAGCTTCGCGGAACAATGTCTTGCGCGTGGAAATGTCAGCTTCCGCGAAGGCTTTCCCGGCGGGCGTGATTTCCACATCGCCCTTGTCGGACGTGGCGAAAGCGAGCAGTACGGCGGCTTCCACGATGGGAAGCAGATCGTCCACTTCCATTTGCAACTCGTCGGCGACGTGATAAAGGTCCTCTTTGCCGCCGCGGTCGTTCAAAAGTTCGAGGAACCCCGCGATGCCTCCGGGGCGAGCGTGCGGCAATCTTTGAAATTGTTTTTTGGCAGTGGGTCCCGCGGCGGCGGCCGTAGGGGCGGCGGCTTCGAGATCCGGCTCCGTCATGAGCTTGTAGATGTAGTCCACGTACAGCAGGAACTCGGCCGCGCTGCGCTCTCTGGGTTGCGAAAGCGGGATGCGGAAATCCGCACGGATGCTGGCCGGATGGCGGCCCAGGACGATGACGCGGTCGGCTAGCAGGACGGCTTCCTCAATGTTGTGCGTGACGATGAAAATGGAGCGCGTTGGGATTTTCTTGCCGAGCCAGAGTTCCAATAATTCGCCGCGCAGGTTTTCGGCAGTGAGAACGTCTAGGGCGGAAAACGGTTCGTCCATGAAAAGGATTTCCGGTTCCACAGCAAGTGCGCGGGCGAAGCCCACGCGCTGTTTCATGCCTCCGGAAAGCTCCTTCGGATAGGCATTCTCGAAGCCTCGCAGTCCGACGGCGCCAAGCGTCTTGAGGGCGCGGCGATGGCGCTGGGGATGGGACAGGCCGCGGGCAAGGAGCGGAACTTCCACGTTGTCGAGCACGGTGAGCCACGGAAAAAGCGCGAAACTCTGGAACACGATGGCAACGTTCGGGTCGGACTCGGCCATCGGCTTCCCGTGCCAGAGAACTTCACCGCGAGTGGGGACGGTAAGGCCGGAGAGAATGCGGAGCAATGTGGATTTTCCGGATCCGGAAGGGCCGAGCAGCGCAGTGATCAGTCCTGGCTCCACGCTGAGATCGGTGGGAGCGATCACCTGCATCTCGCCACCGCCGGGACGCTCGAAACCTTTCTCGATGCGGCGCGCTTCGATGATGGCGGGCTCGGGCGCTGGGGTGGGGGCGAGCGGCTCGGCGACCTCCACCGTTGACGGCGCGGATTGCTTCGCGCCGAGCTCGTCCATTAACGTCTGCCAAGTCTCTTCGGGAAGCTCGTCGAAGAACTGCATGCGCTCACCGGGATTCATGGAATCCACGATGGCTTTCATTTCATCCGGCGGGCGCGAGTGCAGCAGCAGATACGCCTGGTAATACGGAAAAGCGGCGACGAGTTTGGCGGCGAAATCGATGGGGAGCTGGCGGAACAGCGCCTGCTGCTCTTCGTAGGGAATCTGTAAGAGGAGCGCGGCTGCGGTATCGACATCCCACTGATGCAGGATCGCAATGGCTTGATCCCAACGCGATTGCGCAAGGCTCAAGCGTAGTCTTTCGATGGCGGGAGGAACGGCCATGCCGGTAAGACTAGGCTACTACGCGGCCGCAGCCGCGGGGCTGGGGACTTGGGGCTCGGGACTCGGGGCTGGGGACTCGGGACTAACGCGAGTCTACGCGCTTGGGGAGTTTGTTCTTGATGATGGACGATTCGGCGGCTGGGGTGGCGTGGTCTTACGTATCTTCGGGCTCTACTTCGTTCAAGGGCAGTGCGTCACGATCGCCGGCCACCCAAACGTAGAGAGTGGGGAGAAGATAAACGCCCAGGATCAGAGCCGCGATCAAGCCGCCTACAATCACGATGGCGAATGGGCGCTGAGAATCCGAACCGATGCCGCGCGAAAGCGCTGCAGGCAATAGTCCGAAACTGGCCACCAGCATGGTCATCATGATGGGGCGCAGCCGTAAGACGGAGCCTTCGATGGCGCCTTCCAGAATGGTGTAACCGCGGGCGCGGAGCTGGTTGATGTATTCCAGCAGGATAACGCCGGTCTGAACCGCGACGCCGAACAGGGCGAGGAATCCGACGCCGGAAGAAACGCTGAAGTGGGTATTGGTGATCAGCAGCGCAAGCAATCCACCGATAGGCGCCATGGCGACATTGGCGAGAATCAGTATCACCCATTTCGCGGAATTGAACATGGTGAAAAGGATGATGCAGATGACCAGAATAGTGAGAGGCAGCACAATCATCAGCCGCTTTTGCGATCGCTTTTGGCTTTCGTATTCACCGGCCCAATCGATGTGATAGCCGACGGGCAGCTTCACCTGCGCATTCACTTTGCTGATGGCTTCTTCCACGGTGCTGCCGAGGTCGCGGACAGGGACGCTGTATTTGATGGCGACGTAGCGGGAATTTCCTTCGCGATAAATTTCGGATGCGCCATCGTGAACGCGCACGGTACATAGTTGCGCCAGCGAGACACGCTCGCCGGAGGGAGAGAGCAGGCGAATGTTCTCGATGGCATCCTTGGTGTTGCGGTAGGGGGCCTGATAGCGGACCACGACATCGTAACGCTGCTCGCCTTGTAATACCTGACTTACGGCCTTTCCGCCCACGGCCGTTTCGATGGCGTCCTGCACGTCGGCGACACTGATCTGATAGCGAGCGGCTTGCTTCCGGTCAACAGTAAATTCCAGGTTCGGCTGGCCGATCACGCGAAACAAACCCAGGTCTGCAACGCCGCGAATCTGGCGCAGGACGTTGACGATCTCCTCGCCTTTCGATTCCAGCGTCTGGAGATCTTCGCCGTAGATCTTGATGGCGAGCTGGCCTTTTACGCCACTGACCGCTTCCTCCATGTTGTCGGCGATGGGTTGCGAGAAGTTCCACAAGGCGCCGGGGATCTTTTCGAGCTCGCGATCCATGGCGGAGATCAGTTCCTCCTTGTTCTCGCCGAACACCGGACGCCACTGGTTCTTGGGTTTGAGATCGACAAAATATTCTGTATTGAAGAAGCCCGTGGTATCGGTTCCGTCATCCGGACGACCCACTTGGGAGACGACATTCGTGACTTCGGGGAACGACGCGAGAATCACGCGGGCCTGGTTCATCACGCGTGCGCCCTCGGTGGGGCCAGTGCTTGGAGCCAGAGTGGCGCGGGCCCAGATGGCGCCTTCGTCCAAATGCGGAAGGAATTCGGAGCCGATGGCTCCGCTGAGCAGCAGGTATGCCGAGGCGGCGATCGCGGCGGCTGCCACGCCTAGCGTGACCCAGCGGAAGTGGATGGCCCATCCCAGCGTTTTGCGGTACATCCGGGTGATCCAGGTCATCACCGGGTTATGCCATTCGTGAACATTCTTTCCGAGAATGTAGCTGGCGAGTACTGGAGCGACGAGCATGGAAAAGATGAGCGAGCCGAGCAGCGCGAAAGAAACGGTCCAGGCCATGGGTTTGAACAGCCGGCCTTCCACGCGTTGCAAGGTGAAGATGGGCACGTAGGCGGTGATGATGATGCCGATGGAGTAAAACACCGGCCGCTGGACTTCGTGCGCCGCTTCCCGGATGGATTCCAGCGAGGCCGCGGAATCTGTGTGCTTACGCCGGCTCTGGTAGCGAATGATGTTCTCGATCATCACCACCGCGCCTTCCACCACCATTCCGAAATCCAGCGCGCCGAGAGACAGCAGGTTCGCTGGAATGCCCGCCATGCTGAGGCAGATGGCCGCGAATAGCAGAGAGAACGGAATGGTGACGGCGACGATGAATGCGCCGCGGAGGTTCCCCAGAAACAGAAAAAGAATCACCGCGACCAGGATGATGCCGTCGGTCAGGTTTTTGAGGACGGTTTTGGTGGTCAGGTGCACCAGATCGCTGCGATCCAGAAACGGGACGATCTTCACGCCGGGAGGCAGGATGGTGTTGTTGAGCTCCTGCTTTTTGGCTTCGATGGCTTTGAGCGTGGCCTCCGCCTCGGCGCCTTTGCGAAGAAGCACGATGCCTTCCACCACGTCGTCGTTATCCAGAACCTTGCCATCCTTGCGATGGATCGCTTTCCCGATCTGGCCAAGACGGATTCTCTCGCCCTGCACCACTGTCGCGATGTCGGAAATTCGCAGCGGCGTTCCGTTCTGAGTTTTTACGACTGTTTGTTTGATATCGTCGACGTTGCGGAACAGGCCCAGGGCGCGCACGTTGATCTGTTGCAGGCCGGCCTCCACAAAACTGCCGCCGGCATTGACGTTGTTTACCGTCAGAGCCTGTTCCACCTGGCCGAGAGTCAGGCCATAGGAAACCAGTTTGTCCGGATCGATGCGAACTTGATATTCGCGCGTAGTTCCGCCGAAGCTGACCACGTCCACGACGTTTGGCACCGACTTGAACTGTTTCTCGAGGGTCCAGTCTTCGAGAGTTTTCAGTTCCATCAAGTCGTATTTCGGATTGGTGCTGTGCAGGGTGTACCAATAGATCTGCCCAACGGGACTGTAGTCGCTTCCGATTTGAGGCTGCAGATTGTTGGGGAGCGTGAGCTGCGAAAGCCGCTCCAAAACCTTTTGCCGGTTCCAATCGTTGGTGGATTGATCGTCGAAGATCAGCATCAGGCTGGAAAGTCCGAAAAGGGACGTAGAGCGTAGATGTTCCAGATGCGGAATGCCATTCATCACGATTTCGATTGGAATGGTTACTTGCTGTTCCACCTCTTCGGCGGCGCGGCCGGGCCATTGCGTAATGATTTGGACGTAGTTATTGGCTACGTCGGGATAGGCTTCGACAGGCAAATTGTGGAACGAAATGGCGCCCCAGATCAGCAGCAGAAGGGCAGCGGCGAGGACGAGAAAGCGAGTATTGAGGGCGTAATCGACGAGCGCACGAATCATTCCATCTCCGAACAGTTTTCGAGCGCACGTGAATGTCATTCTTCGTCTTCGGGTAATTTTCAATATAGCAGTGGCTGGAGTCTGAAAGAGCGGCACCGTCGAGAAGCGCGTTGAGGTTACGCTCCTCGAGGCTCGCGGTTCGGTAACTCGGATCTCCGTGACCGGGAGGAGATCCTGATTGCCGGCTATCCAAACATAGAGAGTGGGCAAAAGGAAGATGCTCAGGATCAGCGCGGCCACCAGGCCGCCTACGATAACGATGGCGAAAGGGCGCTGCGAATCCGAACCGATGCCGTGCGAAAGCGCGGCCGGCAGCAGGCCCAGCGTGGCCACTAGCATGGTCATCAGGATGGGGCGGAGCCGCAGGACCGCGCCTTCCACGGCGGCATCGATAATAGTGTGTCCACGACGCGAAGCTGGTTGATGTATTCCACCATGATGACGCCGGTTTGAACCGACACGCCGAACAACGCCAGAAATCCGACGCCGGTGGAAACGCTCAAGTGCGTGTGGGTGATCAGCAGCGCGAGCAATCCTCCGACGGGCGCCATGGCGACGTTGGCCAGAACAGCAGCACGACCATTTGAAGGAGTTGAACATGGTGTAGAGGATCATGAAGATCACGAGCAGCGTAATCGGCAGCACGATCATCGAGCCGCTTTTGCGACCGCTTCTGGCTTTCGTACTCGCCGGCCCAATCGATGTGATAGCCGGCGGGCAGCTTGCACCTGCGCTTCACTTTTGCGGATGGCCTCTTCCACCGTGCTGCCAAGATCGCGGCCGCGCACGCTGTACTTAATGGCGACATAACGGGTGTTTGCCTCGCGATAAATTTCCGATGCGCCGTCACGCACCTGGATGCTGGCAGAGTTGAGATAAAGCGACGCGCTCGCCAGACGGCGAAAGCAGGCGAATATTCTGGATGGCTTCCTGGGTATTACGATAGGGTTCCGAGTAGCGGACCACCAGGTCGTAACGCTGCTCGCCCTGCAGAACCTGGCTGACGGCGCCGCCGCCGACGGCAGTTTGAATGGCGTCCTGGATATCCGCGACATTAATCTGAAAGCGGGCGGCTTGCTCACGGTCCACCACCAGATTCAAATTGGGCTGGCCGAGAACGCGGAAGAATCCGAGATCCTGCGATGCCTTGAATTCCGCGCATGATGTCGACCATCTGGTCGCCCTTGTCTTCGAGCGTTTTCAGATCGTCGCCATAGATTTTCACGGCGAGCTCTCCTTTCACGCCGCTCACCGCTTCTTCCATGTTGTCGGCGATGGGCTGCGAGAAATTCCAAATCACGCCCGGCAATCTTTTCGAGCTCGCGATTCATGGCGGCGATCAGCTGTTCTTTGTCCTCCTGGAAGACGGGACGCCACTGCTCTTTCTGTTTGAGATGGACGAAGTATTCGGTGTTGAAAAAGCCGGTGGTGTCGGTTCCGTCATCGGGCCGGCCTACCTGGCTGGTGGGGTTCGAGACTTCCGGGAAAGGAAGCAAGCATCACGCGAGCCTGGTTGGCGAGGCGGATGCCTTCCGTGGGCCCGGTGCTGGGCGCCAGCGTGCCGCGCACCCAGATATCGCCTTCATCGAGATGCGGCAGAAATTCGGAACCGATGACGCCGCTGAAGGCACAGATAGCCGCGCGCCAGCCAAGGCAGCAACGGCTACGCCGGCGGTGACCCAGCGAAATTGAATAGCCAGCCGAAGCGCGTGCCGGTAGCCCGCGGTGAGCCAGCGTCATGAGCGGGTTGTGCCATTCGCGGATACCCTTGCGGAAGAAGAAGCTGGATAAGCACGGGCGCGATCAGCATGGAAAACGTGAGCGCGCCCAGCAGCGCGAAGGCAACGGTCCAGGCCATGGGCTTAAACAGGCGGCCTTCCACGCGCTGCAGCGTGAAGATCGGCACATACGCGGTGATGATGATGCTGATGGCGTAAAACACAGGCCGTTGCACTTCGTGCGCGGCATCGCGGATGGTTTCGACGAGGCTGTGGAATCTGTCGTCGCGACGCGCCATGTGGCGGACGATATTTTCCACCATCACCACCGCGCCATCCACCACCATTCCGAAATCGAGCGCGCCGAGCGACAGGAGATTGGCCGGGATTTTTCTGAGATGCGAGACAGATGGAGGCGAAGAGCAGCGAAAAAGGGATGGTGAGCGCGACGATCAGCGCGCCGCGGAGCGTTGCCAAGAAAAAGGAACAGAATCACGGTTACTAGGATAATGCCGACCGTAAGGTTGTGAAGCACGGTGTCGCGTGGTGTGGTGCACCAGCTCACTGCGATCGAGAAACGGCACCACCGTGACGCCTGGAGGAAGAATGCCGTTGTTGAGCTCGTACACCTTGGCTTCAATGGCTTTGAGCGTAGCTTCCGCTTCGGCGCCTTTCCGCAAGAAGCACAATGCCTTCCACCACATCGTCGTTATCGACGATGCGGCCATCGGCGCGATGGATGGCTTTGCCGTTCCGGCCGAGGCGGATTCTTCGGGCCCTGCGCAACGGCGGCTATATCGCGAACGCGAATGGGCGTACCGTTGTGAGTCTTGATGACGGTTCTTTCGATCGTCGATATTGCGGAATCAGGCCCGATGGCCCGGACGTTGACCTGCTGCAAACCGGCCTCAATGAAGCTGCCGCCGGCGTTGACATTGTTGCGTCAGAGCTGCTGTTCCACTTGTCCGATACTGAGTCCGTAGGAAATCAGCTTGTTCGGATCGACGCGCACTTGATACTCGCGCGTCATGCCGCCCAGGCTCGAAACATCCACCACATTCGGGACGGATTTGAACTGCTTCTCGAGAATCCAGTCTTCAATGGACTTTAGATCCATCACATCGTACTGCGGGTTGGCGCTGTGCAGAGTATAGAAATAGATCTGCCCGACCGGGACTCCAATCCGTTCCCATTTGAGGTTGCAGACCGGCCGGCAGAGTTACCTGGGCCAGACGCTCCAGCGTTTTTTGGCGATTCGCAATCGTTGGCCGATTCGTCGTCAAAAATCAATGTGATGCTGGAAAGTCCGAAGAGGGACGTAGAGCGCAGGTGTTCCAGATGCGGAATGCCGTTCATCACGATTTCGATCGGAATGGTGACCTGCTGTTCCACTTCTTCGGCGGCGCGGCCGGGCCATTGGGTAATGATCTGGACGTAATTATTGGCTACGTCGGGATAAGCTTCGACCGGCAGGTTGTGGAACGAAATTGCGCCCCAGATGAGCAGCAGAAGGGCCGCCGCGAGGACGAGAAAGCGGTTGTTGAGGGCGAAATCGACTAGACCACGGATCATTACTGCTCTACGGTGTTCTCCAGCACCAATGCATTCGCTACTACTTGTTGGCCGGTCCGGAGTCCGGAGACGATTTCCTGCAGATTCCCGGGCAGCATTTTGCCGCTCACAACTTCCACGCGCCGGAACTTGCCACCTGGGGCCGGCACATAAACCCAATCGCGATCATGCAGATGAAGGATTGCATTGGCGGGAACGGAGGTGCGGGTTTCCTTGTTCAAACCGTGGAAGGTGGCGGTGACGAACATGCCAAGGCGCAGCACGCTGCCAGGATTGGGAACTTCCAGCCGGACTTTGGCGGTGCGGATGTTCGGGTCCAGGCTGGGGCCGATATTATCCACACGGCCTTTCAGGTTCATGTTCGGATACGCGTTGAGACGGATGTCGGCGAATTCGTTGACGTGGACGAACGGCAGATCGTTTTCGTATACGTCGCAGACCACCCAAACTTTTGAAAGATCGGCGATGGTGAACAGGTTGGGAGAATTATCCAGCGTTTTTACTCCCGCCGAGGCGGTAACATTCTGCTCGATAATCACGCCGGAAACCGGGGCGCGGATATCGATGATGGCGCTGGGATGATTGAGGTCGGCGCCCAGCACGCGGATTCGTTCGGTGGCGTTCTCGACGGTGATTTTCGCTTTGGCGTGGGCGTCTTCGGCAACTTCCAGATCCTTTTGCGCGACGGCGCCCTTCTCATACAGCAGCTTTGCGCGATCGTATTGAGCGCGCGCCAGCACTTCATCGGCGACGGCGCTGCGGTAGTCGGAGAAAGCCTGCGAGATATCGGCGCTCTGCACGCGCATCAATAGCTGATCTTTGGTGACGGCATCGCCGATGCGGGCATGGATATCCACTACGCGGCCGGACGCCAGCGAAATAACGGGAATGTTTCGTGACACATCGGGAGTTACCGAGCCAGTGACATTGAGTTCCGGCGCGCTTTGGTGTTGTTCGGCAGTGGCCAGAGGAAACTGCTCGGGATGATCCACCTTGACGAGGTTGGCATCCGATTCGCGCTCTACCACTGCGGGGGGTGGCGCCTCCGCCTTGGCGTCGGCCTGGACTTTTGAACCACAGCCCGTGAGCGCTAGACCCGCCAACAAGCACAGAGATGCTTCTAGCAGCCTTTGGCGGACGTGTGGGCGCTGGCAAAAATGGTGACAGGCACGAAATTTCGCGTTGACCGATCTCGTGGTTTCTAGTACTTGCGTGCGCGAAAATTCGAGCCTGTCACCACATTTGCCGAACCTACCATTTGTGAGCCAGAACTTCATTGGATAACTTCGCGGCCTACCGCAAGATTCAACTGGCTGGCGGCAGTGAGATAGGAGCCGATCAGGTTGAGATAAGTCAGTTGAATGGTGCGGTAATCCTGTTGCGCCTGCAGAAAATCGAGCAGCGACGCGCCGCCGTGCTGATACGCGAACGAGACCGTATCGCGCACTTCCACCGCCTGTTGCAAATAATTTGTCTTGTAGGGCTCGAGCAACGTCAAGTTGCTCTCGAGGGTGGCGTATGCGGTGTCGACGTCGCTGAAGACCTGGGCGACATTGGCATCGCGCAAGCGCTCGTTGTGGGCGATGTCCAGTTGCGTTTTCAATTTTTCGCCCTGGTTGCGATCGAAGATGCGGAGGGGGATGTTGACGCTGACGCCGAGATAAACGGGAATGGGCGGATTGTGCGCGAAGTCCATGCCGAAAGTTGGATCCGTGGATCCATTGGCGATGGCCAGCCGGTGATCCGTCTTGGCCTTATCGATGGATTCGATGGCAGCTTTGAGATCCGGCCGTGTATCCAGCGCGAGTTTGCGGAATTCCTCAAGCGGCGAAATGTGTTCGGTGAAATCGAAGGGACCGTTGATGTCGAACTGTTCCAGCGGGGTTCGCTCGTTCAGCAGCGCCAGGAGCTGAATTTTCGCCGTACGCAGATTGACCAGCGCGGTTTGTACGTCGGATTCAAATTGGACGCGCTGCAGTTCCAGGCGGACCAGATCCACTTTCGCGATGTCGCCGGCCTTGAAGCGGTCGCGGCTTACGGTGAGCAGACGATCGTAATAGACCAGGCTATCCCGCGTCAGGGCAAGAACCGCTTTTTGCTGCAAGGCCTGCACAAACGCGCTGCGCAGATTGAAGAGCAGAGTTCTCTGTTGGTCATCCAGTTGGGATTCGGCTATCGCTGTTGCCTTCTGCGCGCTCTCGCGCCGCAGTTCCCGCTTGTGCTGCCGTTCGTGCAGATAACTGATGGCGCCGGAGGGAAACGCGAACACGAATGGCCGATACGCGTCAGCGCCCCCGCTGGGCGTGGGTTGCGTGGAAAATGGATTGATCTGGTCAATTCCGGCAGTCAGGTCCGGATTGGGGCGCAGGTATGCTGTAATTTCATCGGCTTTGGACTCATCGATGCCGATCTTCCCGGCTAAGAGCGTGGGATTTGTGGCCTGGAATTTGTCCCGCAGCTCCTGCCAGGTGTAGACATGGGGCGAGGGTGGCGGGTTCTGAGCAAAGCAACAAGCCGAGAGCAACACAGGCAAAAATGCCTGCGCTAAACGCACATTACGCCGATTTGAGACTGGACGAGATGCCATAGTGAAAGCATAAGCAAATGGCGAGAGTTTCGTTAACGCAGGAAACAGAATCGACACTTCGAACCGACGGAGTCCAAATTGCAATGTAGCGATGCCGCGCCCCCCGCGTCCACTATCTTTCGGCCAACAGCGCACCTATCTTTGTGCTATTGCGTAGATTAATGCTGGACGCCATCAGTAGAATGAATAGGGACAAACGCGGCAACCACATGTTGTTCTTCTTACTCCGAGGCAGTCCGAAGGCTGTGCTGCTGCGTGCTGGCGTGATGATTGCGCTCATCGCCTTTGCCGACTGGCGAGTGGAAGTGAACATCCCGCTCGGCTTCCTGTACCTGTTTCCCATGCTGTTGGTGGGCAGCGTATTGAAGCGCTGGCAGATTGCCGCAGTGGCTGTCCTTTGCACTTTCCTGACCGAGATGTTCGATTCGTTCTCGTGGTTTCCGGCCGCCGGCATACCGCGCGACATACTGATTTTCGCGGCATTCCTCGGGATGGGTTTATTCGTGTACGAACTGGTTCGCAGCCGGCAAGCCGCGCTGCAACATCTGCAGCAGCTCGAAAGTGAAGTGGAGGCGAGGCGCGAGGCGGAAGAGCAGCTCAAGGTTTTGGTGGAGAGCAGTCCGGCGGCGGTGTTCACGACGAATTCGGAAGGTTGTGTGTTGCTGGCCAATGACGCGGCGCATCGGATGTTGGCGCTGGAATCCGGGGCCTTGGTGGGCAAATCGATCCGCGAATACCTGCCTGCGCTGATGAATGTTCCGGCACCCGATCATGACAAGCCGTCTTTTCGTACGGCGATGCAGTGCCGTGGGCGTACCGAGGATGGCCAGGCTTTTTTGGCGGATGTATGGTTTTCCACTTACCGCACCAACGCTGGGTCAAGACTGGCTGCGATGGTGGTGGACAGCTCGGAAGATTTGCGCAACCGGGAAGAGTTCAACCTGCACCAATTGATGGCGGGGTCGCGCATCCTGGTGGGCGCGGTATCGCATGAGATCCGGAATGTTTGCGGGGCGATCGCGGTGGTGCACCAGAATCTGGCGCGCAGCGGCGCTCTGGCGCAGAACAAAGATTTTGAAGCCCTGGGAACATTAATTCTGGCGCTTGAGAAAATTGCCGCTATGGAATTGAGGCAAACGGCCAATCAAGCCGCGGGGCTGGATCTGCCGTCTTTGCTCGAAGAGTTGCGGATCATCGTGGGACCGGCGCTGCGCGAGAGCGGGATCGATGTAGAGTGGCGTGTGGAAGCGGGGCTCCCGCGAGTTTGGGCGGACCGGCAAAGTTTGATGCAGGTGTTTCTCAATCTTATTAAGAACAGCGAACGCGCCATGTCGAACCGGCCGCGCCGCGTGCTGATGGTGAGCGCTGGAACCGAAAAAGAACGAATCGCCATCGAGTTTCGCGATACCGGCGGCGGCGTCCGAAATCCCGAGCGCCTGTTCCGTCCGTTCCAGCAGGGCGCGCAAGCAACGGGTCTTGGATTGTACCTGTCACGGGAGTTTATGCGGACGTTCCGGGGCGATCTGCGGTATGAGCCCGAGCCGGAAGGGTCCAGCTTCATCGTGGAGCTGTCGCCTTTACTTTCCGGTGCGGGGAAAGAGAGTCATGAGTCAGGAGATCCGGATTCTATTGGTGGACGATCACGGCTTGTTCCGGGAGAGCCTCAGCCGGCTGCTCCAGGCCGAACCTGATTTTCGAATCGCCGGAACTTGCGCGTCCGCGACGGAAGCGTTAGCTTTTCTCGACCGGGAACAAATCGATGTAGTTTTGTTGGATTACGACCTGGGCGAAGAACAAGGTTCTAGCTTTTTAGACGCCTCGAAGAAGAAGGGTTTCGCCGGCCGCGTGCTGATGGTCACGGCGGGCATGAGCGACACCGGAACGCTGCGCGCGCTGGAAGGCGGCGCCGCTGGAATTTTCCTGAAACACAGTCCGCCCGCGCAACTGGTGGAGGCCATCTACAAAGTGATGAACGGCGAGATGTGGCTGGATCAGCGAGCGGTTCGATCGCTGGTGGCCGGCGCCAGCGGAAAATCGGACGAGCAGCGGACGTCGCAGCCGCTGACCGATCGCGAGCGAGCGGTGCTGAAGGGCGTTTTCGAGGGACTGACGAACAAGGAGATCGCGGCAAAGCTGCAGACATCGGAAGGGACTGTGAAGGCGGTGATGCAGCAGTTGTTCGATAAAACCGGCGTGCGGACGCGCAGCCAGTTGGTGCGGATTGCGCTCGAGCGGTTGACGGAGGATTGGCGGCCGGGGGAGACGGACGGGTAAGTCGGCACTCCGAAGCTGTGAAAAAAATCGGTTCGCAGGCGAAAGCGCCTGCGCCACTTCCGCTGCTATGGATGCGGCTGAAGTACTGCTTTCAACTGCCAGTAGGCGCTCTCTTCGTAATTGGTCTTCAAGCGTTCCAAACCCTCGGTGCGGACTTCTCCGGGACGCGAACCGGTGCGGCTGGCGCAATGCGCTAACAGGAGACTGGCCTGCGCGTCATCCGGGTTGCGTTCCAGAACGCCGCGAAAGTACTCGGCGGCGGCTTCGAAATCGCCGCTCTTCCACAGCGCGTAGCCTACGTTGAAGCGATACGCCGGATCGCTCTCGTCTCCTTCCAACGCCTTGCGAAAGTTGGCCAGCGCATCCGTGAGATTGGTTCGGGATTCCGCGGCGCCCAAGTTGTTATACACCTCATTCAGAGGAACTACATGCGCCACCGATTGGAAGGCGGCCTGGGCGCCTGCGAAGTCGCCGGTGTTATAGCGGCACAATCCGAGAAAGAAATTCGCTTCGTTATAGTGCAGATCTTTGGGCGCCACTTTTTGAAACCAGTCCGCTGCCCATTTGTATTCCTTCTTCTTCCAGAGCAGCCGCCCCAACTGAAAGCATGGCTGAGAATAGTGAGAATCCAGACGCGCCGCCTGAGTGAAGAAGTGCTGCTCCTCATCAGGATTTCCAGCGAGCAAACCGCGCACGTAATTCTCGATCGCGTCCACACGTACCGCGGGATGCCGCTCTCGAAATTCCGCTTCCGAGGGCGCCGTGCCGCCCTTGAGGTAACGAAGCAATTGCCACGCCAGATGTCCCTGCAAGGCGGCCAGATCCTCAATCGCACCCACTTCGCGCAGCTCCGGGCCTTGCTTCATATGTTTCAGGTCGAGCAGGCGCGCGCTGATTTGCAGGGAGCCTTTGCTTTTGCCGGCGGCATCTGGATTCGGCTTCAAATCGAAGCCGCCGAACACTACCTGTTCGGCATCCACCGCTTCGCCGATCTTCACCACCGACGCCGTGGTCAGCAATGAATAGGGACGAATGGCCAGCCTTCGATAAGCTTCCACGCACTCATCGCGATCGAGCGTGATCAGCCCTTCCGAAGACAGCGACTCGCGCAATGTCTCGGCCAGGCTTTCGCCGATCCAGTTGAGATTGGCGGTTTTGGAGGTGTTGAAAAAGGGTAAGACCAGGTAAGTGTCGGCTCGGGCCGATGGAAGCGCCGCGAGAAAAAGGAATATTGCAAAAACGGAACGCACACTAGCATTCTACCGCCTGAAAAAAATAGCGCCCCACTGGAATGCCGGAGGGGCGCTACGGTTCGGTCTTCAGAATTTGTAACGGTTAGTTGGTACCGGCGCCGGCTTTTTCAAAAACCAGCTTGGTGTTGGTGCCGCCCAGACGAATTTCTTCCACCTGCGTCCCATTCAAACGGACGGAGGTTGCGGAATATTTGTCGCCGCTGGTCTCAACCTTGACGGGCACTTCGGTTACCTTTTTGCCTTGCTGGATGGTAGCTTTATTATCACTGTAATGAACTTTGTAATCGCCGGCCTTGAGTGTCTGGCCGTTCACCACCACGGGCTGAAAGAAAGTAACACTGTAACTGGACGCTGCACTCGCAACTGCGAGCGCAAGAGTAGCGAATGCGAGTATGGATTTTTTAACCACTTTGTCAGCTCCTGAACTCTGATTGTCTGTGAACTACACTTACTAATACGTTCGAAAGTGGTTTCCGTTCCCAAGAAAATCCAAGAAAAAAGTTAGAATGCGAATTCACCTTGCATAAGAGCCAGGGCCCGAGCTTGCAAATCGCAATCGCCGCCGTAACCTTCGAGCCACTGAACACCGTCTTCCTTTCGGAACCATGTCAGTTGCCGCTTGGCATACTGGCGCGTTTCGAGTTGCGTGGATTGTATCGCCTGCTCTAGAGTCAGCAGGCCATCCAGCACAAGCAAGGCTTGTTTATAGCCGATTGACTCAAACGGCTTAGCGTCTCGAGGCACTCCGCTCGCGAGGAGAGCCCGCACTTCTTCCAGCAAGCCGGCTTCAAAAATCCGCACGGTCCGCGCGTCCAGCCTCTGGTTCAGAGCCTCGCGCGGCGGATTCAATCCGATCTTGAGAGGGCGAAATCCGGTGAGCGGGTCGCGCCCTTCGGCAAACAATTCGGAAATCGGGCGGCCTTGCAACAGGCGAACTTCCAGGGCGCGAATTATTTTTTTCTTATCGTTGGAATGAATACGCGCGGCGGCGGTTGGATCCAGGCGCGAGAGGATCCGGTGCAGACTCAGCGGACGCTTCTCCGCGCGGCGCTCCAGCCGCTGGCGGATTGCGGGATCGCGCGCCGGACCCTGAGATAACCCCTCGAGCAGGGCGCGCAGATAGAGTCCGGTGCCACCGACCATCACAGGGATGCGGCGGCGCGCGGCAATCTCCCGCAACGACGCGCGAGCTGCCCGTGCGTAATCGCCGGCGGTAAAAAGCTCTCCCGGTTCGATCACGTCGAGCAGATGATGGGGTACACCGCGGCGCTCCGCCGCAGGCACCTTGGCGGTTCCAATGTCAAAGCCCCGATAGACCTGCAACGAGTCGAAGTTGACGATTTCACCATTCATCCGGCGTGCGAGGTGAATGGCGAGTTCGCTTTTTCCCGAGCCTGTCGGCCCGAGCACGATGGGGAGCGGTGTCAAATGGGATGATAACGCCAAAGCGACCCTGCCGCGGATTCGGGGTTATACTAAAAGCAGAACGCCCACGCCCGATCATTTTCGATCGGACCTAGAGGGAAAGAGAGCGTCTTTTTTCATGATCCCATCACGCCGGATTCTAAGCCTCGCCTGTCCATTATTTCTGGCTGCGACAGCTTTCGGGCAGGAAAACTCCGGGGCGTCGAAGCCCGCCGCCGCCGACAAAGCGGCCTCCTACTACAACTATTCGCTGGGGCACTTGTACGCCGAACTGGCCGGCGCTTCCGGGAACAGGGAACTGTTCACCAAAGCCGTGGATAGCTATCGCGCCGCCATGAAGGCGGATCCGGGCGCGACTTTTATCGCCGAGGAACTTTCGGATCTCTACATTCAATCCGGCCGGTTGCGCGAAGCGGTAACCGAAGCCGAGGACGCGCTGAAGCAGAATCCGGACGACCTGAACTCCCGCCGGTTGCTGGCCCGCATCTACACGCGGCTAATCGGTGATTCGCAAGCCAACCGGATCGACGAGAACATGGTCAAGAAGGCCATCGAGCAGTACCAGAAAATAACGGCGGGCGATCCGAAAGACGTGGAAAGCTGGATCATGCTGGGCCGGCTGGACAAGGTGTCGCAGAACTCCACCGAAGCTCTGACTGCCTATAAGAAGGCGCTGGAGATGGATCCGGACAATGAGGACGCCATGACCGGCATGGCGCAAGTCTATACGGATCTGGGCGATTCCAAAGCGGCCGCCGACTTGTTGCGAAAAGTAGCCGACAAGAATCCCAATCCGCGCAGCCTCATGAGCCTGGCCGACGTGTACGAGAAGATGAAAGACTATTCGCTGGCGGCGGAGATGTTGCGGCGCGCTTTACAACAGCAGCCGGGCAACTCCGACCTGAAGCACGCTCTGGCGCAGGACCTGCTTTTCTCGGATCAAACCGACGACGCGTTGAAGGTCTACCAGGATTTGGTGGACGAGGATCCGAAAGACGAACAGGCGCTGCTCAGAATCTCGAAGATTTATCAGCAAAAGAGAGATTTCGCAAAAGCGCACGAGGCTGCCGACAAAGCCAAAGAACTGGACCCGAACAATCTGGAGATCCAGTACAACGAAGTCACCCTGTTGGCGTTTGAAGGAAGAACCCCGGAAGCTGTCAAAACGTTGAAGGGAATTTTGGAAGCCACCGCGAAGAAGAGCTACAGCTCCGACGAACGGAACAATCGAATTTCGCTTCTGGACGGTCTCGGCGGTTTGTATCAGAAGGCCGAACAGTACAACCAAGCGGCGGAAGCCTACCGCCAGATGGCCGAGTTGGATCCCGATGTCGCCCCGCGCGCTTCCGCTGAAGTGGTGGAAACTTACCGTTTAGCCAAGGATTTTTCCAAAGCGGAAGCGGAGGCCGATGCCGCGTCGAAGAAATATCCGAACGACCGGTTGGTGCGCAGCGTGCGCGCATCGCTGCTGGCTGACATGGGAAAGACGGATGAGGCTGTGGCCGAAACCAGGAAGCTGCTGGACGGCAAGAACGATCGGGATACCTATATCAACCTCGCGCAGATCTACGACAAGGCCAAGAACTTTCCCGAGATGGCGAAGATGTTGGATTCGGCGGAAAAGCTTTCCACCGGCAACGATGACAAAGTAGGTGTCATCTTCATGCGCGGCGCCATGTATGAGCGGATGAAGAATTATACCGAGGCGGAACAGGAGTTCCGCAAAGCACTGGCGCTGAATCCGGACAACGCATCCGCCCTGAACTATCTGGGCTACATGTTGGCGGATCGCGGCATTCGTCTGGAAGAAGCACGGGATCTGATAGCAAAAGCCGTAGAGCTCGAACCGAAGAATGGCGCTTACCTCGACAGCCTGGGCTGGGTGCTGTTTCGCCTGAACAAGCTACCCGAAGCGGAAGCAAAATTACGGGAAGCGTTGGAGCAGATGTCGCGCGACCCAACCGTGCACGATCATCTGGGCGACGTTTACTTCCATGAAGGCAAGATTCGCGAGGCAATCGCGCAGTGGCAGAGCTCGCTCAAGGAGTGGCAGGTAAGTGCGCCTAGCGACCAGGATCACAGCGAAGTAGCCAAGGTTCAGAAAAAGCTGGACGACGCGAAGGTGAAGTTGGCGCGCGAGAACGGCTCGCTCAAGCAGCCGTAGAGTGGCGTTTTGCTTCCGTAAAGCTTGCGCCAGTCTTACTGTCCTCTGCGCCTTCCATGCACAGGCGCAGAAATTCTACACCTACGTGGACGACCTCGGTCCTGATTATGTGGAACTGGCCTGGGGCACCGCCGATGGCGTCAATACCATCGGCCGCTCGGCGCCTTCTCGCGGCGAGGCGACCATTCACATCGACGGCAGAACTTTAGCCACCCGAGCCAATCAGATTGTGGTGGCCGATCTAGTTCCCGACCACGACTACGCTTACACGGTGTCGCTTGGGAGGCAAAGCATAGGCCAAGGTGAAGTTCACACCTGGGCCGAGAAATCTCAGAAGCTGGTCTTCTTCGTGATCGGCGATTACGGCACCGGTCAAGCTCCGCAATACAAGATCGCGCGCGTGATGTGGGATGAATTTCAGCGCCGCGCCAAGACGGACAACCCGGTCCGCTTCATCCTCAGCGTCGGCGACAACATCTACGGCAACCTCTCGAGCTTCCTCTTCGGCGTGGGGCATACCGGCGCGGACGATTCCGATTGGGCGGACAAATTCTTCGAACCATATCAACCCCTGATCGCGCGTGTGCCATTCTTCCCGACGCTCGGCAATCACGACGGCAACGAAACCGAAAAGCGCGCCGATCTGCGGGCGATTCTGGACAACTTCCCCTTCCCGCAAGGCAAGCCCAGCCGCTATTACAAATTCAGTTATGGCGGTCTGGCGGAATTCTTCGGGCTGGATAGCACCAAAAACACCGAATCCGGCTCGCCGCGTCCGGCCTACCTGGAAAACAGCGAGGAGTTCCACTGGATGCAATCGGAATTCGCGAAGCCGCATCCACTGTGGGTGATCCCGTATTTTCACCATCCGCCATTCACGGCTGGGCCGCTGCATGCTTCCAGTTACCGGCAGCTCAGGCATTGGGTGGATCTATTCGCTCGGTCCGGCGTGAAGGTGGTTTTCAACGGGCATGAGCACAACTTCCAGGTGAGTGCAGCGAACGCGGAGACGCGCGGCATCCATTTCATCATCAGCGGCGCGGGGGGCGAACTTCGCACCGGCGATGTCCGGAAGAAGATGAGGCGCTCAAACATCCTGGCCTGGGCCCAGGAGAATCATTTTCTGGTGGTGGAGATTGAGGGCAAGACCATGCGGGTGACGCCGCTTTCCTTCGAGCCGATGAGGGTGGTTTCGAGCGACGGCAGCGCGGTCCCGATGCCGATCACCATTACTCAGCAGTAGTCGCGTTACCGTGGGCCTGGGGCCCGCCAAGAGTGATGACGACACCTGAAAAACCAAATCATCGGTCGCTTAGGGTCTGTGAGAAAAATAAAAAGGCACCGACTCCCTTACGGTCGCGGCTCGGTAACGTCCTCAGAATACGACCGCGACCGTAAGGGATTCGGTGCCGTCGGCTCGCGTCTTCAACGGAGCTTTCTGGGGCAATATCCTACTTGACGGATTGTTTCAAACATGATATACCTACTACGTTTTCGCTTTTCTGAAGGAGACGGATGTCCACTGCCCCCGCATTGGCCCGCATCGTCCTGCTGCTCAACGGCCGCCGCGACCCTCGCAGGCACCGGCGCTATCCCGTCTCGCTCCATGTCACATACAAACTGTTCCACAACGGCCGGATTCAGCGGCTGGGATCGGGCCAAACTCTGGACGTCAGCAGCGGCGGCGTCTGCTTTGAATGCCCCGATCCTTTACCGCCCGCCGGCAGCATCGAGCTAACCATCAACTGGCCCTGTTTGCTGGAGGGAGTCTGCCCTCTGAAACTAGTCATGCGCGGGCGGATTGTCCGCCTGGACGGCCAGCGAATCGCGGTGGAAGCCCAGCACCATGAATTTCGCACTGCTGGCATACGCGCCTCGCATGCGCACCCTCCGCCGGCCAAACGCCGACCCATGCTCGGGTAGGAGTCCCGCCCGGCCTTTTTCGAAAGCGAAAATACTCGATAGGTTTTCTTGGTTGACTATTTCTTTCGTTCTCTTATACTATTGTCAAATCCCTCTCCGCCGAGGGAGTTTCGCAAGGGATCAAAAGGAGACCGAGAATGTTACCGAACCCAAAGAAATTGTTCCAGCTCGCCCTTTTGCTGGGTCTGATCCCGGCATTGCTCTTTGGACAGGCCAGTTTTGAGGCCCAAGTCCGCGGCGTTGTGCATGATGCCACGGGCGCGGTGGTGGCCGGAGCCAAAGTCACCATCACAGATTCCGCCAATGGGCGTCACGAATACGGCCACGACGGACGACCATGGCACCTACACGTTCAATGGATTGCGCCCTGCCACGTATACCGTGGTCAAGGCCGAGAAATCGGGCTTCCGGCGCGGAGGAGACCAAGGACGTAGTTCTCGGCGTGAGCCAGCACACCAATATCGACTTTTCGCTGCAAGTGGGCGAAGTGCAGTCCTCGGTGACGGTGGTAGAGGCGCGGCCCACGCTGGATACCGGCAGCGCGGAGATCGGCACCACGATCAGCGGCGAGTACACGCGCGAAATGCCGCTCTATGGCCGCAGCTATTTCGGCCTGGTGTTTCTATCGGGCGGCGTCACGGAAGCCGCCGGCAACGGCATCCGCGACAACTATCCGACCGGGCACCAACTTCATCTCGAACGGCCAGCGCAACGCCACCGCCGAAGTGCGCTTCGACGGCGCTCCCATCAGCGCGCCGGAGCAAGGCGAAGGCGGAAATTCGAACGTCTACTACACGCCGTCGGTGGAAGTGATCCAGGAATTCAAGGTAGAAAACAACAGCTTCTCTGCGGAGTACGGCAACAACGGCGGCACCGTTCTGAACATCATGATGAAGCAGGGCGGCAACCAGATTCCACGGCAGCGGCTGGTGGTTCGGCCAGCGCGACGCCTTGGACGCCAACGACTTTTTCAGCAATCAGGCCGGCATCCCGAAGCCGCCGCATACCCACAACCAATATGGCGGCGCCATCTCCGGCCCCATCAAGAGGAACAAGACGTTCTTCCTTTTCGATTATGAGCGGCAGAACGACATCGGCTCTGGGCAGACCGTGGCCACCATGCCGACGGACCTGCAGCGCAGCGGGAATTTTTCGCAGACCTACACGTACGACGAAAACGGCAATCTTGCGCCGGTCACCATCTACAATCCGAACACGATCGATGCCAACGGCAACCGCACGCCTTTCCCCAACAATACGATTCCGGTCAGCATGTTGGATGCGCGTAGCCAAGAAGCTGCTCGCATATTTTCCGCGAACCGAACGTGCAGGGCGACGCGGGCACCAACTACAACAACTTATCGCAGAAATGTCCAGTCCAGCTACACCGGCTATCAGTTCGACGTCCGCGTGCGATCACAATTTCAACGACAACAATCACCTGGGCGTCCGCTACAGCCGCGGGCACTACATCAACCCGGTCGGCGAAACGTTCGTCGACGATTCGTATCTCTACAAGACCGATGTCCACAACGCTGTGGTGGATTACAACTGGACCATCAGCCCCACGCTCCTTTACACCGGCCGCATCGGCCTGGACCTGGCGATCGCGCCGGGTATCACGAAGTATCCCGATCTGACCAGCGTCGGATTCCCGAGCATCCTGGAAGCCAACGGGCTCACCCGAATGCCGATGATCGAATTCGATCAGACGTACAGCCAACCTGTTCGACCAGTGCTGCGTGGACACGCACTTCAGCCACACCTTATACACCTACTCGTCGGCGCTGGTTTGGGTGAAAGGCTCGCACTCCATCAAATTCGGCGGCGAGCAGCGACTGTTCTTCAACAACTTCTGGCAGCCGGACAATCCCACCGGTCTGTTCAACTTCGGTCCGGACGCGACCAATCAGCAGCCGGGCAACGGCGTCGTGACCCAGGGCGATCCTTTCGCCAGTTTCCTGCTCGGCTATGGGGACAACACCAGCGGTCCGCTGAATATCAAGCCGCCCGTCGCCAACAAATCCAAGGAGACCGGCTTTCTATATTCAGGACGACTGGAAAGTGAATGCGAAGCTGACGTTGAACATCGGCTTGCGCTACGAATGGAGCACGCCTTACACGGAACGCTACAATCGCTCCACGTTTTCGGACTTCAATGCGGCGAGCGGCGTAACGGTTCCGGGCATTGGCGCGCTGAACGGCACCACGATCTTCGCGACACCCGAGCCATCGCACAGTCCCGATTGACCGAAACAACTTCGCGCCGCGCGTGGGTATGGCCTATAGCTGGGATTCGAAGACCGTGATTCGGGCGGGCGCCGGCATTTACTATGGCGCCAACATCGCCACGAATTTTCAGTACCCCGGTCCGCCCTTCTACAAGTCAGCGCCCATTTACTTCTCCAAAGATTTTTACGAGACCCAGTACGCCACCTTGAAAACCCATTTCCGGCCGGACTGCCGCCTCCCCAGGGCGACAAGTACGGCAAGCTGGCGCAATGGGGATTCAGCAACTGCGAGCGATCTCAGCTACGAGACCGATCGGAATCCGCAGATCTACCAATGGAGCGCCGGAATCCAGCGGCTGCTGCCGAGCGACATCGTGGTCAGCGTCGACTATTCGGCGAACCGCAGCACGCATCTTTCCTAGGGCAGCTACGGCACGGGTACGCGGAACCGGAATTTCATTCCGTCTTCCATCGCGAAGAATTACACCACGGATCAATTGAACAGCCCGGTGGCGAATCCGTTTCAGTCGTTGTTCGTCGGACCGAACGCCATCTTCAATGAACCGGATTCCCGCTACAACGATCCAACGATTCCGCTGCTGAATCTGCTGCGTCCCTATCCGCAGTTCGATGGCGAATTCGACGGCTTCCCGAATTTCGGCGCGAACTCCCGCTACGACTCGATGCAGTTTCGATTCGAAAAGCGCAGCGGCAAGTATTTTACGTTCCAGGGCAGCTACACGCTCTCTCGAAACACGGACGATGTTTCCTCCGGCAACAATAGCTGGGTGGGATGGTACAGCGTGGGCGGTCCGCAGGCGCTGGATCAACTCAAGAATGAGACTACCCTTAGCGCCAACAACGCCACGAATCGTGTGGCGGCGGCTTTCACGGCGCAGATTCCGGTTGGGCGGGGTTTGCTGATCGGCGGCAACATGAATCGCGTTGCTGGATGCGGTGATCGGCGGCTGGTCGGCTTCTTCGAATGTGACGTTCCAGAGCGGGCAACCGGTGGCGATCCGGATGGCCATCAATCGTCTGGCCGACGGCTCTCAGCGGCCCAACGTCAGTTGCTCCAATGCCGGAACGGGAGTCAGCTTTCACGCCGCGGCGGCTGCGCTGCTCAATGGAGCTTCCAGCGGTTTCAGCGTCTTCAATCCCAAGCTGCTTTTCCGATCCCGGCGATGAGCAGCTTGGCAACGCGCCGCGCTATTTCGACAATTTGAACTCGCAGGGAATCAACAACGTCGATATGGCGTTGCGCAAGCAGTTCGCAATCCGGGAAGGCATGAAATTCCAGGTCCGGCTGGAGGCGTTCAACGCCTTCAATCACACGCGTTTCGATCGCGCCGGTTATCAGTTCGGCGCAGGGAGGCTTTGGGCAGGTCACCAGCCTGGCCAGCGGCTGGCACGCGCGCCAGGTGCAGGTGGTGGCGCGCTTCGAGTTCTGATGAGAGCACAACGTGGCGTACGCACGATTGCGTGCGCTACGGTTCTCCTGCAGCCTCGCGTACGGCCAAACCAATCAGGACTGGACGCACTACGTCCGCATCGCCGGCACACGGATTGCGCCCGACCAACGCGGATCAGATCGTCCGCGGCGCAACGGCGTCGCAACGTGTTCGGCATCGAAGTGGACAACGATATTCCCGGCCGCTACGAGAGCTTTCTGGATCCCACAGAAAAGCTGAAGGCGATTCACGCGGTGGCCGAGAAGGCGCACGCCGCCGGGAATTACGCTTTCGTCTACATCGCCGGCACCGAATGCATCACCGCGCATGCCGCCAAAGCCGCGCACAGCATGGCCAAGGATCATCCGGACTGGCTGCAGCGCAACATCAAGGGAGAGCCGGCGATGTTCGGCGGCGGCACCGAGTTTTGGATTCGCGAGGGCGACGAAGATGTATGGGTCACGCCTTTCGCCAAAGAGTGGCGCAAGATCTACATGCAGCGCGTCCGGCAAATCGCCGGCACCGGCATCGACGGCGTCTACGTGGACATTCCGTATTGGATGACGCACTTCACCGGTTGGGAAGATACCTGGGCCAGTTTTGACGACGCAACCGTTGCCGCCTTCAAAGCGAAGACCGGACTGAACGCCAAGACGGATCTGAAGCTGGGCGATTTCCGGGACGCGAACTTCCGCAAATGGGTGGATTTCCGCATCGACGCCCTCACCGATTTCATGCACGAGATCGATACCAACGTGAAAGCGGTGAATCCGAAATGCAAGACCATCGCCGAGATTTATCCGGGCATTGAAGAGAGCGCGGTGCGTGTTGGCTCCGACGTCTACGAGATGTATCCGGTGGTGGATACCATCGCGCACGAGTACTCCACCGGCGGCATGTCCGCCAGCCGCACGCCGCTCACCTGGTTCCAGGACATGATCGGCATGTACTCGTTCCGCGCTTTCGCTGGAGTCAAAGCCAAGCTGGATGCTGAGCTACTCCTGGGAGAAGGAAAAGCAGATCGCTCCCGGGCGAAGCGATGAAGAATCTGGCGATGGCGCAACTGATGGCCGGAACCAACACCTGGGACGCGCAGGGCCACGTCATGTCGGGATCGAACGACATCCAAACCCGCACGGCGATTTTCGAGTGGATCCAGAATCACGAAAAGACTTTCTTCCTTCCGCGGGAACCGATTCATCCCATCGGGGTCTATTTCTCGCCGAAGAGCCGGAATTACTTTGCGGACGAATTCATCAAGTCGTACCGCGGCATCATGCTGCTGCTGTTGCAGTCGCACCTGGAATTTCAGATCGTGACGCCGAGAACGCTGGCCGGCTTTCACGGCGACATGCTGATTCTTCCCGACGCCCGATGCTTGAGCGCGAAGGAGCTGAAGTATCTCAACTCCTACGCTGCATCCGGTAAGACGCTCATCGCTACCGGCCAGACCGGAAAATACGATGAGACCGGTGCGCCGCGCGCGGTGAATCCCAGCCTGAAGCTGAAACAATCGCTCCCGAACTGCCCCGGCAAAGCATACTATGCGGCGCTCCAGAAAAAGTGGGAGCCGGCCAGCTTCGACACGTTGCGGAAAACCTACCTTGGTCAAGTCCTGGACGTTTCCGGATTCCAATCCGAGATCCAGGTGGAAGCATCGGCTCTCGTCTCCGCCCAAATCGCTCGCGTGGATGGCAAGATCTCGGTATTCCTGGCAAATTTCGACGGGCTGAAGTCCAAAGAAAACGCCCAGCAGACTCCGGCGCAGAATGTGAAGATCACGTTTCCCGCGGACGGGCCGCACGCAATCTCTTTTCTTCCGTTTCTTGGGGAAGTTCAGAAGATCGAGGGAACGTTTCCGCGATGGCAAACTCAGTTGCGAGCTTCCGGCAATCGAGAAGGGCGCGGTAGTCTGGGTGGAATAGCGGGCTACGTTGCGTTTGGTTCCCCAAAATCACCGACTCCCTTACGGTCGCGGCTCGGAAAGAACGTCCCGCGTTTGGAGGGCGTTACCGAACCGCGACCGTAAGGGAGTCGGTGCTTTTCGTCCTTAACCCACCTTTTCGTTAAAGCTGCCGCGTGTAATTTCCCAACCCGAAGCGATGTAACGCTCCAGCTTGCCATGCAGCTCCTTCAAGACTGCTGGATGTTTGTCAGCCACATTGGTTAGCTCCTGCGGGTCGTTCTTGCGATCGTAAAGCTGCGGTTTATATTGGCCTACGTACTTTTCCTTGTTCCACACTGCCGAATAATTCCACTCCGGCGTCCGCACCGAGGCGATGTACCCATAAGCCGAAACCACATGATCGCGTTGGTTGGTTCGTTGGCCCGAAACGTACGGCCAAAGATCCTCGCCAGTAACGCGTGAGGGCGATTTTAAATTCAGCCGGCCGAGAAAAGTCGGAAGCAGGTCCGGAATCTGCACGAGTCCAGAGACGCGCTTTCCTGCGAACTGATTTCCAGGCACGCGCACCAGAACCGGGATATGCGTCACCTGGGTGCGCAATCGCTCTGCGCCTTTCACCCACTGCCCCTGCTCGTTGAGCAATGCGCCGTGATCGGACATAAACACAATCACGGAGTTTTCCAGCAACCCGAGCTCGCCGATGGTATCCAGGATTTTGCCGTACCAATGATCCACGTTGGATGCTTCACCGGCATAATTGGCTCGCAGACGCTGCACGCCTTCTTCCGGTACTTTGACGTCCGCGTACGGCGGCTCGGGCCAGCTATGCTTGCCGGGCTCCTTCAAATATTTCTCCAGAAACTGCTGCGGCGGATCCCACGGTTCGTGCGGATCGAATGCTTCCACGTGCAGAAAGAACGGTCCCTGCTGGTGATTTTCTTTGAGCCAGCTGATCGCATTTTTCGATGTCTGCTCCACAATCGATTCGCCATGCTTCAGCCAGCGCTTGCGGTTGGCCGTGTACTGATTCAGGAAATCGCCGAACCCTTGCTTCGGCTCGCGTCCGAACTGGCGCGTCAATTCGGGCAGGTTCAGGTAATCGGCGGGGAACAAGTCCGTGAAATCGGGTTGCTTGCGCGGAGCCTGAGCGTAGTAATCGATCTCCTGACCGCGGACCCATTCGTAATAGTGATAGCCGCGGTGGAAATTTCGCCCGGGACGCTGCAGATGCGGAACGTCCGCAACGAGCGCCGTGAGGTAACCGGCTTCGTGAAGAGTTTCCGCCAACGTGACGTCTTCGTTGTAAAGATGGTGCCATCCCGCAAGCTGAACCGGCTCGTGCTGATGGTAGTAATAGGTCGGAACAATGCGGCGTCCGGTATAGAGCGTTCGGCGGATCGGAATGGTCGGCATGCCTTCCGGATACGCGTCTTCGAAAATTACCGACTGCTCCGCGAAGCGATTCAAGTTTGGCGTTTCCACCCATTGGCTGCCGTACGCGGCCAGGTTGTCGGCGCGGAACGTATCGGAAACCAGCAGAATCAGGTTCAGATTGTTGCCTTGCTGCGCGGCCGGCCGCTCCCAGTGCGAACCGCTTTCATCCTTGGAAGGGGAAGCCGCGGATGCTTGCTTGGTGGCCGGGATGCCGGCCAATCCAGCAAGTCCAGCGCCTTTCAAAATGTCTCTGCGTGACGTGTTGCTCATTTGTTTTCTCCTTATCGTAAATATTTAGAACGACAGCCGTAGCGCGAGCTGCAATTCGCGCTGGGGGACGACCACTGTTGAAATAACGCCTGTGGTTACGACGCCTAGCGTGGCGTTGGGCAAACCAAACTGCGGCGTGTTGAAAAGATTGAACGCCTCGGCTCGGAATTCCAGTCCAAGGCGCTCGGCGATAGAAATAGTTCGAGACAGTCCGACGTCGATGTTGTGCAACCCGGGCCCGCGCAGGATGTTCCGGCCCGAATTGCCGTACGTAAATGCAGCCGGAGCTACAAACGCCGTGGCGTCGAACCATCGGCGCGGGTCCTGCTGACTTGTCGAGAGACTTCCGTCACCGATCCGATTGGGGCGCGCGGTTGTGATGCCCGTGTTGGTGGGATCAAAACTCAGAACCGGAGTGAAGGGCAAACCGCCTTGCAAAGAGAGGATCCCGGTAAACTGCCAGCCGCCTGCGATGGCGTTTCCGATGCGGGAGTGAGAGAGAAACGGCTTTCCTTTGCCAAACGGTAACTCGTAGACCGTGCTGGCCACGAACCGCTGCCGGACATCGAAGTTCGAGTTTCCTCGCTCGGCCGCGAAGTTCAGAGGGTTCTGAGGACCCGGATCGCCGACACCGTTGTCCGCCTGGCTAGGTCCGTTGTCGATGGAGTGGCTGTAGGTATAAGCTGCAAGGAAAGTCAGCCCTTTGTTGAAGCGGCGCTCCAGTTGCGCTTGCAGCGCGCTGTAATTGGCGCTGACGAAAGGCGCGTACTCGTAAATGGCGGAGTACCCCTGAATCGGCCGGCGCGCTTGCACTTTTCCGGGCCCCGGCGCTGGGACATCGATGTTGTCCGGATAATAAAGATCGTGCGAGCTCGATCCGACATAAGCCACCTGCGCAATCAAACCCGCCGGAAGCTCGCGCTGAATATTGAAATTCCATTGCTGTACGTACGGCGTGGGCGAGTGCCGCAGGTAGGAATTCACCGTGGGGTTCTTGACGTTGGCCGGATCCAGCGCGTTTGCCGGGAAGCCTTGCGAGAGAATGATGCTCGGATCGATCTGGTCCGAAGTGAAGCTGCTCAAAATGAAGTACGGCGGGTTGTTGGTAGGACGTCGCGCCACGGGAACATTTTCGTCGCGGCCATAGAAGATGCCGGCAGCCGCACGAATCACCGTTTTCGGCGTGAGTTTAAAAGCAAATCCAACGCGCGGCGCGAAGTTGTGCCAGTTGGGATCCACGAAAGAGTTGCGATAACCAGCTTGCCCTGCCTGGCTTGCGTCCAGCAACTTTCCGTACAACGGGCCCGGCTCCAGGATCACGTTGGAGTAATGGTTGCTGGTTTCGTAAAACGGCAGAGGCAGCTCGTAGCGAAGGCCGATGTTGAAAGTCAGGCGCGAAGTAGCCGCCCAATCGTCTTGCACGTAACCCTGGTAAATGTGCTGGCGGCTTTGGCTGATGGAGCGCGTGGAAACTTGCGAATCGTTGGTGAGTCCCAGTAAGAAGTCAGCAAAGGACGCACCGGTACCGCTGCGGCTCTGCGGATTTTGTGTGTAGACGCCGGTGAAATCGAAGTTGGGCCTGGCTTGCAGCGTGGAGTTGGCGAACAACGTCACCTGCTGAAAGTCCACACCGAATTTCAGTGTATGACTGCCGTGCACCCACGAAAGATTGTCGTTGATCTGAATTGTCCGGCCCTGTTTGTCGATCGGAAGATTGCCGGAACCGGTAGCCGGCGTGGGCAGATTTCCCGGGCCCGTGGTGCCCAGCGTCGCAACGCCGCTGATGGCGAACGTCGGCAGGCCCTGCACGATCGGGATGTCGGGCGCGCCTATGATCCCGTACTGATCGAAGAGCCGCTCAGAATTGATGCGCTGGGTTTCGCGAGTCTCCTGGTAGCCCACGCGTACCTCGTTGATCAGGTTCGCACGGAATACATGAGTCTCGCTCGCCGCGAAGGAATGCGCCTCCGGAGTCACGATGCTGGGGTTGTTCGCCGGAGGCGTAAGCAGCGCCGGCAGGATGTTGTTGTTCCAGGATGTGGAATAGCGCCCGAACAAAGTGTCCCGCTCGCTGAAGTGGTGATCGATTCTTCCGATGTACTGATCGTTGTATACGGATTCCTTCTGGTTCGAGAAAAAGTTGTTCTTGCCGGTCAAGTTCGGAAGCGGATACAGCGCTAGAAGCTTCTTGGCCACCGGATCCCAACGGTCCGCTGGAATTATATTTCCGGGGAACGGATCACGGATGTAGGTGACGCCATCCGGCCCGAGTCGCGTGGTCGCCGGGTCGTAGATAGGACCGGAGAATTGCCCGTTCCGCTGCGCTAGCGTCGGAACGTTGGCAAGTTGCGGCGCGGCATTCACTTCGCGCGAACTTTGCCACGCGAAAAAGAAGAAGGTCTTGTTTTTTATGACAGGCCCGCCCACCGTGGCGCCGTACTGATTCTGGATGAATGTCGGTGTCTGCCCCGTTGGCTGAAAGTAAGGCTCGGCATCCAAAGCGGAGTTGCGCAGAAATTCGAATAGGCTACCGTGCAGTTGATTCGTGCCTGACTTGATGGTGACGTTCACCACCGCCCCAGCGGCCTGCCCGAACTCGGCGGAGAAAGTGCTGGTCTGGACTTTGAATTCCTGCACCGCGTCGATCACAGGCTCGATGGATTGCGCCGACGAACTGTCGAAGCCGACGATCTTGTTCTTGTTGTCGATGCCGTCCAGCAAATAGCTGTTCTGGATGGGCCGCTCGCCGTTCGAGACGAACGTGTTCCGCTCCGTGGTTCGCTGCGAGGGCGAAGTCCCCGCGCCCAAGGTGGCAAGCTGAATGTAGTTTCTGCCATTCAACGGAAGATTCTTGATTTCCGTTTCTTCCACCACCTGGCCCAGGGAGGAAGTGCCGCTATCCAGCGCCGCCACATTCGCCGCTACCGTGACTTCTGTCGAAACCTGTCCGGGCTGAAGGTCGAAATCCACCGCGATGCGGTCCTGGACGCGAACTTCGATCCCGGTCTTCACCACGGTTTGAAACCCGACCGCGCTGGCTGAGACTTGGTAAATGCCCGGCTTCAAGCTGGGCGCCGAGAAGAACCCCGCACTGCTGCTTCGGACTGAAATCGTCTGATGGGTAGCCGAGTCCTCGATCTTTATGCCGGCATCCTGGACAACTGCCCCCGACGAGTCCTTCACGGTACCGGAGATAGTTCCGGTATCTACTTGACCCGAGGCCACATAGGCGGTCGCGAGATATAAAATCGACAATACGGTTCTGTTCCTAAGAAGGGAACGCATAAGACTCTCCTGAATGAAATTTAGAGAAAAAGGGGAATGAAGCTGCGAGTTAGCGGCAACAACAACAGCAGCAGCAGAGAGGCAGGATGTGGGCTTGCTCAATCATCACTATCTCCATCGACTATAGGGCCATTATGTTTGCTTGGCAAGGATAAAATGATTAACACAAATTCATCCAGTGGGGCAGGATGCCATCCTGCAGCGGGTTGCCAACCCGCCTTCGACCGGACACGCCGATTGGCAATCGGCGGCAGGTTATCAACCTGCCCTACTATGGGAAGATGTCTGATCCACTGCTCCACTGGCGCAATGAATTTCCCTCGCTGGACAAAACGGTTTACCTCATCAGCCACTCGCTCGGGGCGATGCCTCGCCGCACGCGTGACCGGCTGAATGAGTATGCCGACATCTGGACCACGCGCTCCATCCGCGCCTGGGAAGAGGGCTGGTGGGAAATGCCCATCGCGGTGGGCAATCTGATCGGAAAGCTGATCGGCGCGGGCGAGGGTGAAGTCACGATGCACCCGAATGTGTCGGTGCCGCAATCCATTGTGGCCTCGTGCTTCGACTGGAGCGGGAAACGCAACAAGGTGGTTTCGGAGGGCCTCAATTTTCCCTCGAATCTTTACATCCATCGGCAGCTGGAATCGCTGGGCGCGCGCGTGGTCACGGTTCCATCCGACGATGGCATCACCATTCCACAAGACAAGCTGCTCCAGGCAATCGATGACCAGACGCTGCTGGTTTCGGTCTCGCATGTCATTTTCAAGAGTGCCTTCATCCAGGATCTCGAGGCCATCACGCGCCGCGCGCACGAAGTTGGGGCGAAGGTGATCGCCGATATTTACCAATCCGCGGGCACCGTGCCCATCAACGTGCGCGAGCTCGGAGTGGATTTCGCCACCGGTGGATCAGTGAAGTGGTTGTGCGGCGGTCCTGGCGCCGGCTATCTCTATGTGCGCCGGGATCTGTGGCCGACGCTGAAACCGCGGCTGACCGGTTGGGTGGCGCATCGCAATCCATTCGCGTTCGATCCCGGTGCGATGGATTATGCGCCCGACGCTTATCGCTTCCTCAACGGCACGCCCAATATTCCAGGTCTCTACGCGGCGCGATCCGGCTACGAAATTCTGGGCGAAGTGGGCGTGGAAAATATTCGAGCCAAATCCATTCGCCAGACATCCAAGCTGATCGCTCTCGCGGAAGCTGCCGGCTTCCCGATAAATTCTCCGAAAAATTCATCCCAGCGCGGCGGCACAGTGACCTTGGATGTTCCCAACGGATATGAAGTGACGCAGGAACTGCTGCGCCGCGATGTTCTGGTGGATTACCGGCCGGGCGCGGGCATTCGCGTGGCTCCGCATTTCTATACCAAGGATGAAGAGCTGGATCTGGTGATCCACGAGATTCAAGCCATCGCTGGCGCGTTGCAGCCGGCCTAGCTTCTCCTCAATCGGCTGCTCGCCAATGCGAGACCGACCAGAGCGATAGCGCTCAACAACGTGAACTTCGGTTCCGGAACAGTGGTCTCTGTAAGTGTGAGCTCGAAGTTGCCCCCGTAAGTAGTGTTGTTACCACCGAGCAAAAGGGCAAGCGCTTGCTGTGGATCCAAGCCGTCAAAACTTCCCGCAAAAGTGCCACTGAGGCTCCCAGTCGCGCCCCCAGCCTCATGAACTACACCAAATACCCCGAACAACAACCCGGTCCCCGTGGGGCCTTGATCCAGGTTAAATGCCGAGAGGCCACCTGGATTGCTCGGGGTGATTAAAAGAGGGTTTGTCGGTGTACAGTGAGCCAGTCCGGCACAATCGGTGGACAAGGGGTCATTTCCCAACGGGATGAACGTCAATTCAATTGTGATGTCGTTATTCAAATCGAAAGTTATGAAGTCAGGCAGAGAAAAGGTGGTGTTCAGCGGCTGCAAAGCGTCGTTGATGTCAGTGATGAGGCCGAAGGTTCCATTGTATTGCGCAAATGATCCAGTAGACCCAGTGACGGCAAAATCGCCTTCGTTCGCAGGAGCAACCGCGCACGTGCTGTCGCCGGGCTGGTTACATCTCCAAGTCAGAGAAGTCGCGCCTGCTACCAGATCGCCGGAGATGCGAAGCTGACTGCCGTCAATCAGGTTCGCGCGGGCTGCCGTCGGCAGCAATGCGGCAACGCCGCACAGAAACGTAAAGGTAGACGCCTTCAATGCGTTCAAGTTCAAATCCTCCGGGTTGTCAGTATACCAGGAAACATTTCTGAACCCATCTGGATTCTCGAAAATGTACGTCCTAGTACCAGACCAGGGTCAAAGGTTTCGTTCGTCGCTCTCAGCCCGCCTGCGTGCGAGTTCCCGAAAAACTTCGCCAAACGCCGGTACGCTCTTGCGCAGCCGGTTGAAATCGCCTTTCGGAATCAACAGAACATCCAGCGCGGTCTTGGCTCGGACTGTAGCGTTGCGCATGACATCGGAGAGCAGCGCCATCTCGCCGAAATAGTTGCCGGCTTCGAGCGTGGCCACGGTCTTCGATTCGCCAGACTCTTCTTTGATCACCTCGCACTCGCCTTTTTCAATCACGTACACGCTATCGCCCAAATCGCCTTCATGGAAGATGATGTCGCCTGGCTCGAAATGCTGATTCTTGATTCCCGATTCGTGCTCCAATCGCATCTGCGCCAGGTCGGCCGGAAAGAGCAGGTGAATAAACCAGTCGATCCCGATACGAACCTTGGACTTGATGCCGGGGATCTTCAGCAGGTAGATGTTGCGCCACAGCATCCAAGCCAGCCAGCCGGAAATTTTCACACCCAGGATTTGCGCAACCGCCGAGCCGTGGCCCAGCGATCCAAGCGTGCCTAATCCTTCAAAAGTGAATAGAGACTGCTTCCCGCCTCGAATGGCGGCCGTGATGTTTGTAGCGCACGTAGTGGCTTCGCGCGTGGCATGTTGCGCGGTAGGTGGAACCACTTTGCCGGATACTGTTTTGAGAGACACGCAATCTCCCAGGGCCCAGACTTGGCCTTCGTAGCCGGTCAGTTCCAAAGCGGTGTTCACCAGCAGGCTGCCCTTTTCTTTTGCGCATTCCAGCTTCTGAAGCACCGGCGGACTGCCGGAAGGAACCGTAGAGATGATGGTCTTGCAGGGAATTTCCAAGCCGGATTTCAAGATGGCTTTTTCGGATGTGGCGGCCACCAACCTGTCGTTCAGAATAATCTCGACCCCGCGCTTCTTCAGGATTTTTTGCGCGAACAAAGCCAGGGGATCCGCCATTTCGGGAAGTATGCGCCCGCGGGAATGAACCAGCACGCAGCGCATCTGTTCGTCGCGCAGCCGCATGTAGTTCTTCTTTACTTCCTTCACGAAGTTGTTCAACTCCGCGACCACCTCTACGCCCGAGAACCCGCCGCCGCCCACCACGATAGTCAACAATTTGCGGCGCAAATCCGGATCGTCTTCGCAATCGGCCTCTTCGAGCGCATGGATCACGTGGTTCCGGATGGTAATGGCGTCCGCCAGAGTGCGGAACGGCATGGCGTTCTCAAGCATGCCGGGCATGCCATAGTAATTGGTCACTTCCCCGAGCGCGATCACCAAATAGTCGTAGGGGATTTTTTTAGCGCGCGGCCGGAATCCGGGGCTGACGCTCACGATCTGGTTTTTCAGATCGATGTCTTCCACTTCCCGCATCACCAGGTTGGTGCGCGGGCACAGGCGCCGGATGGGACAGACCACGTTCATGATCGCGATGGAGCCCGAAATCACTTCGGGAAGCATGGGCTGATAGACCCAGTAGTTTTCGCGATTCACCAGGCAGATGTCCGCCTCGTCCGGACGCAGCATGCGCTCCAGCGTGCGTGCCGTGTATATCCCGGCGAAGCCGCCACCGAGAATAACGATTTGTTTTTTCGCTGCGCCCATCCACTGTGCAGTATAGCCGCTTGTGTTATTTTACTCGTGAACTCGGAGAGGAATTAGCCGATGACCGCTGAAGATTTTCGTCGAATGGCGCTGGAACTTCCGGAGGCAACGGAGAGTTCTCACATGGCGCATCCGGATTTCCGAGTGGGCGGAAAGATCTTCGCTACGCTCGGCTATCCGGATAGTAACTGGGCGATGGTCAAGCTTCCCCCGGAACGACAGGAACTGTTATCCAAAGCCGAACCCGCCGTGTTCGTACCGGTAAAAGGCGGCTGGGGCCGCCAAGGCGCTACCAGCGTGCGCCTGAAAACGGCGAAGAAGACTCAGGTACGCAGTGCGCTGCAGGCGGCGTGGGGCAACGTGGCTCCTAAGCGCCTCAGCCGCTGACGGGTCTCGTGAAAAAACCAAAAAGACACCCACTCCCTTACGGTCGCGGCTCGGAAAGAAGGGTTACAGAACCGCGACCGTCAGGGAGTCGGTGCCTTTTTGAACTAGACTTGGTACTGGGGAGAATACCTTGAAACTCAATATTCTGATATTCGCGGCGTTGACCGCATCCAGCGTTTGGGCCGCCGATGCCGCTGCCGGAAAAACGGTCTACGCAACGAAGTGCAAAACCTGTCACGGTGCGGATGGCGAGGGGAACCCAGCCATTGCCAAAGCCATGAAGGTGGAACTCAAGCCGCTGAGCGCAACCACCGCCGATGTGCAAGATGTCGTCACCAAGGGACAAGGCAAGATGAAGCCTGTGACCAGCGTTACCGGCGCAGATCTGGATAACGTAGTGGCCTACGTGAAGAGCCTGAAGAAGTAGCTGGCAGCTGGCAAGCTGCGAGTCCGTCCGCGCTTCATTCCAGCGGACAACTCGGTATCATATTCCCGGGGAATCCCCTAAACCCTGGGTTCCATAGTGCTGAAAAAGGTGCATGATAGATAGTGATGTCTACGTCCGCCCAACCCCAACCCGCATCAACGAACATCGATCAGCTCTCGATCAACACCATTCGAACCCTGTCCATGGACGCCGTCCAGAAGGCCAACTCCGGGCATCCTGGAACGCCGATGGCCATGGCGCCGGTCGCCTATTGCCTGTGGCAGCAGTTCTTGAATTTCGATCCCGACGATCCGATCTGGCCGAATCGCGACCGGTTCGTTCTTTCGATCGGACACGCGTCGATGTTGCTCTATTCGCTGCTGCACCTGGCCAAGGTGAAAGCCGTGAACCCCGAGTACGAAACGCTGGGCGAGCTGAGTGTGCCGCTGGAGGATTTGAAAAACTTCCGGCAGCTGGACAGTAAGTGTCCGGGGCATCCGGAGTACCGTTGGACATCCGGCGTGGAGACCACCACCGGCCCACTCGGCCAGGGAGTTGCCACCAGCGTTGGAATGGCGATCGCCGCCAAGTGGATGGCGCACCACTATAATCGGCCTGGCTTCGACATGTTCAACTATTCCGTGTATGCCATCGCGGGCGACGGCTGCATGATGGAGGGGGTCAGCGGCGAAGCGGCTTCCATCGCCGGGCACCTGAAGCTCTCGAACCTGTGCTGGATCTACGACAACAATCACATCTCAATTGAGGGCAACACCGCATTGTCGTTCAGCGACGACGTGGCTACGCGCTTTATCGGATATGGCTGGAACGTTACGCGCGTAGGCGACGCCAACGATCAGGAAATGCTGGCGCGCGCTTTCAAGGTTTTCAAGGCCACCACGGACCGGCCCACGCTCATCATCGTGGACAGCCACATCGCTTATGGCGCGCCTACCAAGCAGGACACCAGCGCCGCGCACGGCGAACCGCTGGGCGAGCAGGAGATCCGTCTTACGAAGCGCAACTACGGCTGGCCGGAAGATGCGAAGTTCCTGGTGCCGGATGGAGTCTATGAGCGCTTCGACGAATTGATGGGAAAGCGCGGCCACGAATCGCGCGAAGCCTGGATCGCAAAGTTCGGCGAGTACAGCCGTGAGTTCCCCGAGATGGCGGATCAGCTCTTCAAGATGCAGCACCGCCGGCTGCCGGATGGTTGGGACCGCGATATTCCGTTCTTTCCTCCGGACGCAAAAGGTCTGGCCGGGCGCGACGCTTCGGCCAAAGTGCAGAATGTCATCGCCCCGCGCGTGCCTTGGCTGATCGGCGGCTCCGCGGACTTGGCGCCTTCGACAAAAACCCGGCTCACGTTCGAAGGCGCGGGGGATTTCGAAGCGTCGAACTACGGAGGGCGCAATTTCCACTTCGGGATTCGCGAACACGCCATGGGGTCAATCCTGAACGGGATGTCGACCTCGAAAATCCGGCCCTACGGTTCGGGCTTTCTGATTTTCAGCGATTACATGCGTGCGCCCATCCGCTTAAGCGCACTGATGGAACTGCCGGTGATTTACATCTTCACGCATGATTCCATCGGCGTTGGCGAGGACGGGCCTACGCATCAGCCGGTGGAACAACTGATTTCTTTGCGCGCCATTCCCGGGCTCACGGTGCTTCGTCCGGGCGATGCCAACGAAATCGCCGAAGCCTGGCGCTTGATCATGGAGTTCCGCCATAAGCCGGTCTGCCTGATTCTTTCGCGCCAGAACATGCCGACGCTCGACCGCACCAAGTACGCGCCCGCTTCCGGCCTTACCAAGGGCGCCTATATCCTGGCAGACGCCCTGGATGGCGAGCCGGAAGTGATTCTCATTGGAACAGGCAGCGAGGTGTCGCTGTGCGTGGACGCTTACGAAAAATTGACCGCCGAGGGAATCAAAACGCGCGTGGTCAGCATGCCGTCCTGGGAGCTGTTCGATCATCAGCCGAAGGAGTATCGGGACCGCGTTCTGCCTCCGGATGTCAGAGCTCGAGTATCGGTGGAACAGGCTTCCACGTTCGGTTGGCAGCGCTATGCGTATCGCAGCATCGGCATGCAAACATTCGGGGCCTCGGCGCCGCTGAAAGAATTGCAAAAGAAGTTCGGATTCACGCCGGATGCGGTGGTAGCCGCTGCCAAAGAAGAGATCATCAAAGCCGTCGGTCGATAGTTACAAAACGGTTTCTGGTTTCTGGTTCCTGGTTCGTGAAACAATATACAAGCGGGTACTGCTAACCAGAAACTAGAAACCAGGAAACTAGAAACCAGGAAACGAGAAAAAGCATGAGCGTCCCAACAGCAACTCCACCGAAAACCATGAACCCGATTCGGGAACTGAGCAAGTACGGACAATCGCCGTGGCTGGATTATATTCGCCGCAGCTTGATTTCGAGCGGCGAGCTGAAGCGCTTGATTGACGAAGATGGCTTGGGCGGCGTCACGTCGAACCCGGCGATCTTCGAAAAGGCCATCACCGGAAGCACCGACTATACCGAAGCGCTTTTGGAGTTGCAGAAGCGCAAGGATCTGGATGCCATGGGCGTTTACGAGATCCTGGCTATCAAAGACATCCAGGATGCGGCCGATACGCTACGCGTAGTCTATGACCGTACCAACAAGCGCGACGGTTATGTCAGCCTGGAAGTTTCTCCGTTCCTCGCCAAAGATACGCAGGGCACCATCAAAGATGCGCGGCGGCTGTGGAAAGCGGTGAACCGTCCCAATCTCATGGTGAAGATCCCCGCCACCATAGAAGGAATTCCGGCCATCCAGCAGTGCATCAGCGAAGGGATCAACATCAACGTCACGCTGCTCTTCGCACAGGAAATGTATGAAAAGGTCGCGCAAGGCTACATCGCAGGCTTGAAGACTTATGTCGCTTCCGGCGGCGATCCGCAGCATGTGGCCAGCGTGGCCAGCTTTTTCATCAGCCGCATTGACAGCATGGTGGATTCCATCCTGAAGGCCAAAATCAAGGCGTCCAGCGATCCCAAGGAACAAGCGCTGCTCAAGAGCCTGATGGGTAAGGTTGCCATCGCGAACGCCAAGCTGACCTACCAGCGCTATAAGGAAATCTATGCAGGCCCCGAGTGGGCGGATCTGGCGAAGAAGAACGCGCAGACCCAGCGGCTGTTGTGGGCCAGCACCAGTACGAAGGATCCAAGTTACTCAGATGTGATGTATGTCGAGGAACTGATAGGTCCGGACACGGTGGATACCATTCCGCCGGCCACCTTCGATGGATTCCGCGAGCATGGTAAACCCAAGGCAAGCCTCGAAGCCGATCTGGAAGCCGCCCAGGACACCATGGAGACGCTGGACAAAGTCGGCATCTCGATGAAGAAAGTCACGGACGACCTGGTGACGCAGGCCGTGAAGTTATTCGCCGAGCCTTTTGACAAACTGCTCAACACTGTCGATGCCAAGTGCAAAATCACATCGAAGGAAGCAGTGGATCCGCTGACCTACACTCTGCCCGCGGGGCTGAACACGCAATTTCAGGAAGCGCTGGAAGAATGGAAAATGGCCGGCAAGGTCCGCCGGCTGTGGGCGCGCGACGCTTCTCTCTGGACCGGGTCGGATGAAGGCAACTGGCTGGGCTGGCTCGGCATCACCGAGGATCAACTGGCCAATCAGCAACACTTCGCCGACGTGGCGGCCGATGTGAAGTCCGCCGGGTTTAAGAACGCGCTGCTGCTCGGCATGGGCGGATCCAGCTTGTGTCCGGAAGTTTTCAAGATGACGTTCGGGAAGATCGCTGGATTTCCGGAGCTGTTCGTGCTCGACTCCACCGATCCCGCCCAGTTGAAAACCTTCGAAAACAAGATTGACATCGCCAACACCATTTTTATCGTGTCCAGCAAATCCGGGTCGACGCTGGAACCGAACATCTTCAAGCAATATTTCTTCGAGCGAGTAAAACAAGTAGTGGGCGCGGACAAAGTGGGCAGCCGCTTTATCGCCATCACCGATCCTGGCTCGAAGTTTGAGCAAATCGCGCAAGCCGATGGGTTCCGGCACATTTTCCACGGCATCCCGAGTATCGGCGGCCGTTACTCGGCGCTTTCGGATTTCGGCATGGTTCCCGCGGCCGTGATGGGTATCGACGCTCCAAAGTTTTTGGATCAAGCCGATGTAATGGCCATTTCCTGCTCATCCTGCCTGCCTGTGGATAAGAACCCCGGCGCGCAGCTCGGTCTCATTCTGGGCCTGGCGGCGAAGAGCGGCCGGGACAAAGTCACGCTGATCGCCTCGCCCGGCATTGCGGATTTCGGCGCATGGCTGGAGCAATTGCTGGCGGAATCGAGCGGCAAGGAAGGCAAGGGGATTATTCCAGTAGACCGCGAGCGCCTGGGATCGCCCGATGTTTACGGCAACGATCGCGTGTTCGCCTATATCCGCTTGGAAAACGGCGCAGATCCGGCCCAGGATGCCGCAGCGGACGCGCTGGCCAAAGCCGGCCATCCGGTGGTTCGGATTGCGCTGAGCGACACCTACAATCTGGGACAGGAAATGTTCCGCTGGGAATTCGCCATCGCGGTGGCCGGTTCGGTGATCGGTATCAATGCTTTCAACCAGCCGGACGTCGAAGCCAGCAAGATCGCGACCAAGAAGCTCACCACCGAGTATGAGAAGAATGGTTCGCTGCCGGCGGAAACTCCGATTCTTTCGGAAAACGGCATCCACCTGTACACCGACGAAAAGAATGCCGCGGCGTTGGCAACCGCCGCAGGCGGCGATAAGACGCTGGCAGGTTATTTGCGCGCTCACCTGGGCCGCATCAAGGCAGGCGATTATTTCGCCCTGCTGGCCTACGTGGAAATGAACGACGCGCATGAAAAAACGTTGCAGGACATGCGTACGGCGGTTCGCGACAAAAAGCGCGTCGCCACTTGTTTGGGATTCGGCCCAAGATTCCAGCATTCCACCGGCCAGGCATACAAAGGCGGCCCCAACTCCGGCGTTTTCCTCCAGGTCACCTGCAACGACAAAGCCGACATTGCCGTCCCTGGGCAGAAGTATACTTTCGGTGTAGTGAAAGCCGCACAAGCTCGCGGCGATTTCCAGGTTTTGGCGGAACGCAATCGCCGGGCCCTACGAGTCCATTTGGACGACGTAGAAAGCGGTTTAGCAACTTTAAGTAAACTGTTGTAGCGCACGCACTCATGCGTGCCGCGTTCACACTCGTGTGAACGCCATGAAAAAAACAAGGGAGCAACTATGCAACTCGGAATGATCGGTCTGGGAAGAATGGGCGCTAATATGGTGCGCCGGCTAATGCGAGGCGGACACCAGTGCGTAGTGTTCGACCTGAATCCCGCCAACGTCAGCGGCCTGGTATCGGAAGGCGCTACCGGTGCGACGTCCATGGAGGACTTCGTCCAGAAACTCACCAAGCCGCGCGCGGCCTGGGTGATGGTACCGGCGGGCGATGCCACCGAAGGCACCGTGATGAAACTCGCCAGCCTGATGGAACCGGGCGACACCATCATCGACGGCGGCAACTCCTATTTCAAGGACGATATTCGCCGCGCGAAAATCACCAAGGAACGCGGACTGCACTACATGGACGTCGGCACCAGCGGCGGAGTGTGGGGCATCGAGCGCGGCTACTGCATGATGCTGGGCGGATCCAAGGAATCCGCCGATCGTCTGGACCCAATCTTTAAGACGCTCGCGCCGGGCGTGGGTGAGACCGCTCCAACTCCGGGACGCGAAGGCAAGAAAAGCACGGCTGAGCAGGGCTATTTGTATTGCGGACCATCCGGCGCCGGCCATTTCGTGAAGATGGTGCACAACGGCATCGAATACGGCCTGATGCAGGCTTATGGAGAAGGCTTCGACATCATGAAGAACGCCACCTCCAAGGAGCTGCCGGAAGATCATCGCTACAATCTCGACCTGACCGACATCGCGGAACTGTGGCGGCGCGGCAGCGTGGTGGGATCCTGGCTGCTCGACTTGACGGCCATGGCGCTCACCGAAGATCCCGCATTGTCGCGCTTCACCGGCACCGTGCAGGATTCCGGGGAAGGACGCTGGACCATCATGGCCGCCATTGAAGAGGCGGTGCCGTGCGATGTGCTGTCCTCTTCGCTTTACACGCGCTTCCGCTCGCGTCAGGAACACACCTTTGCGGAAAAAATGCTGTCTGGAATGCGGAACAAATTCGGAGGCCATGTGGAGCGGGCCTCCGGCGGCTAATTTCGCGCAGTGGGGCAGGCGTTTTCGCCTGCCAACCAGTTTTGACAAACGAGGAGAACCAGAGCATGCCGGTGGCAGACGAAGCTGTTGTGACAGGACCCGGAACCGGTGCAGGCCGGGCCGGAGACCCTTGCGTGATGGTGATTTTTGGCGCTTCCGGGGATCTGACCAAGCGCAAGCTCATCCCCGCGCTTTACAACCTGGCCAAGGACAACCTGCTTTCGAAGGAATTCGCCGTGGTGGGCGTCGCGCGGAACGAGATGAACAGCGAGCAGTTCCGCGACATGATCAGCAAGGAGATCGACGACTTTGCCACTACCAAAGTGGATCCCGATTTGTGGCACTGGTTCGCGCGCCGCATCTATTACATCGCGGGCGATTTTGACGATCCCAAGGTCTATCAGGAATTGAGCGAGTTGCTGGGCCAGGTGGATAAAGACCACGGCACCCGCGGCAATTATTTCTATTACCTGGCCACCTCGCCCAGTTTCTTCTCCGTGGTGGTGAAGCAGTTGGGCGAGGCCGGCTTGGTGAAGGAAGACCGCGGCTGGCGACGCGTGATTATCGAGAAACCGTTCGGCCGCGATTACGATTCCGCGCGCGCGCTCAACAAAGACATCCGCCAGGTACTGGATGAGAAGCAGATCTACCGCATCGATCATTACCTGGGCAAAGAGACCGTTCAGAACATCTTGGTGTTCCGCTTCTCGAACGGAATTTTCGAGCCTATCTGGAACCGCCGTTACATCGACCATGTTCAGATCACCGTGGCCGAAACAGTCGGCGTCGAGCAGCGCGGCATGTATTACGACAAAGCCGGAACGCTGCGCGACATGGTGCCCAACCATATTTTCCAGCTCATCTCGCTCACCGCAATGGAGCCGCCCGTTTCTTTCGATGCCGACGTGGTGCGCGATGAGCAGGCCAAGATTTTAAAAGCTCTGCACGCCGATGACGGACGAAGAAGTGCTGACGCGCACCGTTCGCGGCCAATACGGCGAAGGCCTGGTGAAGGGCGCCAAGGTGCCGGCTTATCGCGCTGAGGCCATGGTGGCGCCCGATTCCCGTACGGAAACCTTCGTCGCGATGAAGCTTTTCATCGATAACTGGCGCTGGGCGGACGTGCCTTTCTACCTCCGCACCGGCAAGTCTTTGCCCAAGCGCGCCACCGAAATTTCGATCCAGTTCAAACGCGCGCCCTTTATGTTGTTCCGCCGGACAGCGGTGGACCGCCTGGAGCCCAATCGCCTGGTGCTGCACCTGCAACCCGACGAAGGCATCTCGCTCAGCTTCGGCGCCAAGATCCCGGGGCCGGTGGTGCAGATTGGCGGCGTGAACATGAACTTCAACTACGGCGACTACTTCAACGCCACGCCGCAGACCGGTTACGAACGCCTGCTGTACGATTGCATGCTGGGCGACGCGACGCTGTTCCAGCGGTCCGACATGGTGGAAGCCGCCTGGCATGTGGTGGCGCCCATCCTGGATGTCTGGGAGGCATTGCCGCCGCGGCGCTTCCCCAACTATGGCGCAGGCACCTGGGGACCGCCCGAAGCCGAGGAGATGCTCACCAAAGATCGCCGCCACTGGAGCAATTGCGAATGATACTGGCCGGCGATATCGGCGGCACCAATACCAGGCTCGCATTATTCGAAGGCACTCCGGATCGCCTGACCCCGCGGGAAATCGAAGTTTTTCCAAGTCCCCAGTTCAGCGGGCTGCCGGAGATCGTTCGGAAATACCTGGCCAAGCACAATCAAACTGTGGAAGCCGCTGCGTTCGGACTGCCCGGCGCGGTGGTGGATGGGCGGGTGCAAACCACCAATCTTCCCTGGATCGTAGATTCACGCCACCTGGCCGAAGAATTACATCTGGAACGCGTGGATCTGATCAACGATCTTTTTGCGAACGCGCACGGCATCGTGCTGCTGCAGGAATCCGACTTTGTTGTGTTGAATCAGGGCACCGCCAGTCCCACGGGAAATCGCGCCTTGGTTTCCGCGGGCACCGGATTGGGCGAAGCTGGATTGTTGGCGGAAGCGGATGGAGGATTCCGGCCATTTCCATCGGAGGGCGGCCACTCGGATTTCGCGCCTACCAACGAATTGCAAATCGAGTTGCTGCGCTACCTCTTCGGCCGCTTCGAGCACGTCAGCTACGAGCGCGTCCTCTCAGGTCCTGGGCTGCACAACATTTTTGACTTTCTTCGAGACACGAAACGCGCCGAAGAGCCAAGTTGGCTGGCCGAGGAGATCAAGAACGGAGATCCATCGGCGGCCATCGCGAAATCCGCAATTGCAGGCAGTGCGGAAATCGCGGCGCAAGCTCTGGATATTTTCATTTCCATTTACGGGGCCGAGGCTGGCAACCTGACACTGAAAGTGGTGGCGACGTCCGGCGCCTTCATCGGCGGCGGGATTGCGCCGAAAATCGCAGCGAAGCTGAAGGAGCCAACGTTCATGAAAGCGTTCACCGCAAAGGGACGCTTTCAGTCGCTGCTGTCGAACGTTCCGGTGCGCGTGATTACCAACGACAAGACGGCGTTGTTTGGCGCAGGGCGGGTAGCTGCGATGTCAAAGGGCTGAAGGCACCGACTCCCTCACGGTCGCGGTTCGGAATGAGGTGTCGCGCGTTACCGAGCCGCGACCGTGAGGGAGTCGGTGCCTCTAACGCGCGGGGGGAACGCCTAGCTTCCGCTCTAAATCCAAGAAACGCGCCTCGGAACGGAACGGCCGGTAGCAGCCTTGCTTGTTCGCATACACCAGCATCCCATCGCGATCGGCATAGGCTTTCTCCAGCCATTTGTACATCTGCTCTTTATCGCCAAGAACCGCATACACGTTGGCAATATACGTGGACTGCACGAACACTCCGGGACCCGGCTGCTCGCATTTGTGGACCAATTCGAGCGCTTCGGCTTTCCGGCCCTCCAGGGCCATCCCGAAAGCGCGCGTCGGCTCAATCCTGCCATCGGCCCAAATCGCTTGGGCACGGTCGAGTTCCGCGTAGAAATCTTTGTACCTGCCCGGCTCCAGGTACGCATTGGCCAAGTGCAGGCGCGATTCCACAAAGTTCGGATCCAGCTCCAGCGCCCGCTTATACTGAGCGATGGCTTCCGGCCGCCTGCCATTAAACTGGTAAGCCAATCCCAGATAGTTGGCCTCCACCGGCGACAGCGGATCCAAATCGCGCGCCACCTGCATCTCGTGCAGGGCCTCATCCGCGCGCCCCTGGGGCACGAGGTAGGTAATGCCGTAGCCAAAGTGCGCGTCCGCGTCCCCGGCGTTGAGCTGGATGGCGCGCTTGAATTCACGCTCCGCTACTGGCCAATCGAACTCATACAGCGCCTTTACGTATGCGAGCGCGGTATGGGCGGCGGCGAGCGAATCATCCAGCGAAAGAGCTTTTTCAGCAGCCTGCCGGGCTTTCGGCATGGCTTCGTTCGGGAGGCAGCGCGCCGAAAAATCCCAGCCAGCAGTAGGAATACGCGACACCCGCATAGGCTGGTGCGTACTTCGGATCCTTCTGAATGGCCAAATCGAAATAATGGATGGCTTGCTCGGCGCCTTCGGTCCGCCAGCGGCTCCAATGATAGCGGCCCTGTAGATAAAGCTCGTACGTCTCGACATTCTGCGGCGAAGAGTTCGGCTGGATTCGACTGCCCGAGAGTTTCAACTGCAGCGTGTTCACGATGGCCCGGGAAATTTCGTCCTGCACCGTGAATACGTCCTTCAACTCGCGCTCATAGGTTTCAGACCACAGATGATAACCGTCAGCCACGCTGTTTAACTGCGCCGTCACTCGCAGGCGATTGCCGTCCTTGCGCACGCTGCCTTCCAGCACGGCGGCGACGTTCAACTTTTTCCCGATCTCCCGAATGTCCTGCTGCTTGCCCTTGAACGCGAAGGAAGAGGTCCGCGCCACTACGCGGATGCCGCCGATCTTCGAGAGAGCGTCGATGATCTCCTCGGTCATGCCGTCACAAAAATATTCCTGGTCCTTTTCGGGACTCAAATCCGCGAAAGGCAGAACGGCAATGGAGGATAATTCCGTGGTGCGGGGATCGTTGGCGCGCGCGCTGCCGCGGCTGGTCCAGTAAATGGAAATCGCGAGCACCGCCAGGATCAACGCCCCCGCTAATGCCGGCTTCCAATCCACCCCACCTGGCTTCTCAATTGTGTCGGTACTGGTTACCGGCGGCAGTTTGTCACGAAAACGAAATACGGGAACGTAGCCGCCCTTGGGCAGGTCGATGATGATTTCATCTTCGCGCCCCTCCGACTCGTAATAATCGCGCAGCCGGGCTCGCAACTTTACCGCCTCCGTGCGGACCACAGCGTCCACTCGCGGATCATACGAAGGCTTTCGTCCAAAGACGTCGATCCCGAGCAGCGATTCTTTCAGCTTGTCGGTTTGGCCATTGAGCGTTTCTTCCACCGTATAACGCAGGAAGCGGGTCAGGCGCTCGGCATTGGCGAATCCAGGACTTGAGAGAATTTTGTCCAGCGTGGCGCGGACAGCATCCGGCGTTAGCTCGCCGGTAGACGAACTGGCATTGGGGACGTCCCGTTCACTCGACTCGGCTGCCGATTTCATGTTTCGCCGACACCACCGCTTGCGGGTAGATACGCTGAGGCGGCTTGGTTTGTTCCTACATTTTACCGCTGATTGGCGCTCCCGGTGCACGGGTAAAATGAAACATGGCTAAATTGGCGCTCGTCTACGGGATGCGCCTTCTTCCTGCTGATGAAATGGAGAAGGTAGAGGATGCGGAAATTACGCTCAAGAGCGGGAAAAAGATGCATGTCACGATGCATCTGATCGAGGGCGGAGAGGACCAGATCCGCAAGCAACTGATGCAATCCCTGGACGCGTTCTTCGAGTTCTATCCGGAGCTCTGAGCCGAATCGGGTGTCTTCACTGAAGCGCTGGATTCGAAAACGAGTTTGCAGATTTTGTTATGCAAGCTCGGTAGATTCGGCGGTTTGGTCTGAAAGCTATCGCAGCCGGCGTCGATTGCGCGTCCAACATCCACGGAAGTATTGAGCGAGGTCAGAGCAATGATGGGAATGTGAGCAATTGTGCTGTCGGCTTTCAGCGCCTTGACAGCCTGGAAGCCGTCCATTTCAGGCATGCACATATCCATCAAAATCAGGTCGGGCGATTCGTCGCGCGCCGCTTCGATTCCATCCAAAGCATTGGCCGCGGTGATCACAACGTACCCCAGGCGTCTCAGCCCGATTTGGATCAACTCGCGGCTCATCTCGTCATCGTCCACAACCAAGAGTATGACCATCGATATTGACCGATCATCTTACTCATCGGATCAGATCGAGAGAGACTTAGGAGAATTCGTCGTGCAGTTAGTGGCCTTCGGCCTCCAGGAACCGCTCCACTTCAATAGCGGCCATGCAGCCGGCGCCCGAAGCTGTGATCGCTTGACGATACGTCCGATCCTGGACGTCGCCCGCGTGAAACACGCCGGTCACACTGGTGCGCGCGCCACCCTTCGAGAGAATATAACCGTCCGGGTCAAGCTCGACCTGGCCTTCAAACGGTTTGGTATTGGGGATGTGGCCGATGGCCACGAAAAATCCGTCCACGTCGCGCATCCAAGTGGCCCCGGTTTTCAAATTGCGCAGCTTTACCGAGGTCACTATGTGTTGGCCGGCGTCGTAGATGTCGTCGACGACGGTGTCGGTAAGGAACTCGATTTTTGGGTTGTTGCGCGCGCGTTCCAGCATGATTTTGGAGCAGCGGAAGGCTTCGCGCCGATGCACCAACGCTACTTCCTGCCCAAACCTTGTCAGGAAATTGGCCTCTTCCATGGCGGAGTCGCCGCCGCCCACCACCATGATCTTTTTGCCGCGATAAAAGAAGCCGTCGCAAGTGGCGCAAGAGCTGACGCCGTGGCCGATCAGTTTCTGCTCGTTGGGTAGATTCAACCAGCGCGCCGAAGCTCCGGACGCAAGGATCAGCGTTCGCGCTTCGTGCCACTCGGAATCCACCTTGAGACGAAAGGGCCGCTTGGATAAATCCGCCTCCACCACGGTTCCATGCAGATATTCGGCGCCGAAGTGCTCGGCCTGCTTCTTGATGTTTTCCACCAGGGCCGGCCCCTCGATACCTTCCGGAAATCCGGGGAAATTCTCTACCAGCGTGGTCAGAGAAAGCTGGCCGCCCGGCTCATGGCCGGCAATCACAAGAGGCTTTAGATTGGCGCGCGCCGCATAGATTGCCGCTGTGTTCCCGGCGCAGCCGGAACCGACGATGATGACATCTCGCATGAATTTCCCATGCTAACAGATGAGAACCTGCCGCCGATTGGCAACCGGGGCAGAAAAGAGCGGGTTGACAACCCGCTGCAGGATGGCATCCTGCCCCACGCATCATTCGATGCGGCCGTCGCGCATCCGGACCGTCCGGTGTCCGTACGCCGCCGCTTCCGGATTGTGCGTGATCATCAGAATAGTTTGGCCAAGTCTCAGGTTCAGGTCGCGCAGCAATCCCAGCACGGCCGTGGAGTTTTCGGTGTCCAGATTTCCGGTCGGCTCGTCCGCCAGCAGAATCGCCGGATGATTCACGATGGCGCGCGCAATCGCCACCCGCTGCTGCTCGCCGCCGGAAAGCGCGCGTGGCTTGTGATCCAGGCGTCCGGTGAGTCCCAGCAGCTTCAAAATATCTTCGAACTTCGGATCCAGCGGGCCGTTCCGGTGCGCGATATGCCGGGCGATTTCGATGTTGTCGCGCGCCGTCAACGTGGGCAGCAGGTTGTATTTCTGGAAAACGAACCCAACCGTCGTCTTACGCAATTCCGTCCGTTGGGCGTCCGATAAGCCCAGCAGATCGTGACCATCCAACTGGATGCTGCCGGAGGTGGGCGGGGTCAATCCGCCGACAATGTGGAACAGCGTGGATTTTCCAGAACCCGAAGGACCGACGATCGATACGAATTCGCCGCGCTGGATGTCCAGGTTCACACCGCGCAGCGCATGCACTTCCACTTCGCCGGCGCGATAGATCTTGCGCAGATCGCGAATGGAAATAATCGGGTCGTCAGTCATAAGCGAGAGCTTCGATGGCGTCCTGGCGAGCCGCTTTGAGGCCGGGATAGATCGCGCCCAGCAGCGCGCCCACAATCGCAATGGCGGCCGCGATCAGCCACCAAATATAAACAATGGCCTGGATCAGTGAACCGTGGATCACGTTGTTGATGGTGTAGCGCGTGGCGTAAGAGAGCAGGATTCCTAGAATCGATCCGGCGACGGCCAGGAGAGCAGTCTCGCGCAAAAGAATATTGAGAACGTAACCCGGCGACGCGCCGAGCGCCTTCAGTACGCCGATCTCGCGCGTCCGTTCCAGCACCGCCGTGTACATCGAAAGAAACACCACCAGGAACCCCACCAGCACGCCCACGGCGATTACCACGTAAATGAACTCCTGCAACATCGGAACGCTGTTGATCGAATACAGCGCGGTGTACTCCTGCATGGAGCGAATCTGGTAATCCTTGAGCTTCTGTTTCAGCTCGGCGATCACTTCATCGGTCCTGGCCGGATCGTCCAGCTTGACGTAGACCATGGTCACTTTGCCGGTGTTGGCCGAGAGGTCTTGCAAGGTTTTCAGCGGCACTACCAGGCGCGCCAACATCCCTGGCTCATAGATCCCAGCCAGCCGCCAGGTGCGATTCAAAATACCGGTGACGGTATCGCCAACGTGATATTTATGCTGCGCGGCGTAGTAGCTGTCCACCAACACATCATCCGGACCCTGGAACCGGGTGCCCGATACGAAGCGGAAACCCCCGTTGAGCTTGTCGAATTGCTCCAGGTCGACGCCGGTAACGTAGCTCAGCAGGTCGGTTCCTGGTTGCTGCAGCACTCCCGTCGCAGCCGCGACGTGCGGGTAGTTCTTCACGACGTACCCGACCACCCCGGCCGACATACTTAACGAGTTATTGATGACCGAGCTGGATGGGGCGCGGATGATGATGTCTGCTCCCACCCCGCGCGCGCGCCGCGCCTGCTCGTCCATCATGCCCGTGCTGAGCCCCACCAGCGTGAGCACCATGGTCACCTGAATGCTGATGGCGACGATGCTCAGCAGCGTCCGCAGCGGCCGATGCTTCAGGTTTTCGACAACTAGCTTATTGATCAACCTACTTGTAGGATACGATTACCCGCTGCGGCGTCGGAGTAAGCTCGCGCATTTCGTTGCGCGAGAATCCGGCGTTGTGGAACATTTTGTCGTACTCGGCGAACGTGTAGGCATCCCCATGCGGCGTGCTGCCCAGCATCATCATGCTGAACGAAGCGTCGATGGGGGGAGTCACGCGATCGTCGTTCGGGATGAATTCCAAGGTCACCGCCATGCCCCCGGGAGCCAGAGCCGCGTGAATCTTGCGCAGCAGCGACTCGTTGGTCGGAACATCGAAATGGTGCAAGAAGTTGGTGATCAGGACCAAGTCATAATTGCTTCCGAACTTTACTTCGAACGCGCTGCCAGCGATTTTGGAATGCCGATTTGCCACACCGGCCTTTGCCGCATTCTCATCTGCCACCGCCAGAACCGCCGCCCAATCCACGGCAACAATCTGAGCTTTCGGATTCTCCAACGCCACCGCGATACCGAAGAGGCCATGGCCGGCGGCGATATCCAAAACCTTGCACTCGCCCGGGATCTCCGATGCGACGATCTTAGCGATCAGCCCAGCCGCCATGCGCATCATGGGCGCCATGGACCGCGCGAACTCCACCCAGATGGGATTCTCCGGCTCGACCGTCCCTTCGGGATGCAAACTGCCGCCTTTGCGGACCACGGCGGCCAGGTCAGCGAAGTTTTCCGTCAGCTTTGGATTACCCAAAAAGCGCGCCGCAGTACCCATGTAAGCGGGCGAATGCCGATTCAGGAACGCCGCGGAATCAATAGTGAGTCCATAGACTTGATCTTTCTTGGTAAGAAGGCCGCAGATGGTAAGAAAATCGCAGAGCACGCGCGTACCTTTTTCGGAGGCCTGGATGCGCTTAGCGATGGCTTCCACCGACGTGTTGCCTTCCCCGATGGCTGAGAAAAGATCCAACTCGATGGCGCCGCGTAATGCCGCAGTGCGTACGTGAGCGTTCAAATTATCAAAAATGATGGCAGGCGACGGAGCCTGAGTTTGTGGTGCGGATGACATCTAATCATTATAGGCCGCGAATGAACGCGAATAAACGCAAGTAAGCAAACACGGTTTTGTGCGCGTTCATTTGCGTTCATTCGCGGCCTAAAAACTTAGCCGGACACCACCAATAATGCTCCTGGACAACGCCTGATAGCCCAGCACTTCCTCATAGCGCTCATTCAGCAGATTGTCGACGCGCAGAACCGGCGTGACATGTTTGGTTGCCCGATAAGATGCGCTGGCGTAGACGTTCTGATATCCGGGATTGCGCGTGATGCCGAACGTGAAATCGGCATCTTGTCGTTCACCCTCGAATCGCCCGCCCATAACGAACGACCAGCGGCGTGGCGTGATGGCCAGCGAGACCGAGCCCGAGTTGCGCGGACGATGTACCAGCTCCTCGCCGACGCCGGTAGTGGAAGATTCCGGCGATGTCGAGCTGGTGATTCGGGTGGGCAGCCACATGTAAGACCCATTCACGAGAATGTTCCGGGTTACGCGCGCCTGAACGGAAGTTTCCACGCCGCGCGCCCAACTCGCTTGCACGTTCTGCCAGGAATCACCCACGAACGCAATCAAGTTGTGAAACGAGTTGCGGAATCCGGCCACCTCCGTGCGAACCCGTCGTCCGAACCATTCCGCTACCAGCCCCGCTTCGTAACTAGTGGTTTCTTCCGGCCGCAGGCTGGGATTCCCATGGAAGTAGGGCGATTGCGCGAAGTTCTCAAGCAGGCTGGGTTCCGTGACCCCGCGTCCAGCGCTCAGACGGAAGAACAGGGACGACAGCGGACCATGTTCGTGAAACACCAGAAAGCTCGCGCCTCCGCGGCCGGAACCTATGGTGCCGAATGCACTGCTGTGTTCCACGCGCGCGCCGCCGCTGAGATAAATCCGGCTGCCGAGGCTCTGCTGCAAGTTCGCGAAGAAGCCGTTATTGTTGCGCGATGCGTTGGTGCCTGAAAGAAATCCGCTCTGGTTCTGATAATCGTAGCCGAACACCAGCGCTCCGCCGCGATAGGAAAGCGTGCCCTGATAGCCGGCGGTTTTTCGCTCCGTCAGATTCAGCGAATCGGATGGGCCGAAGAACGCGTCGCTCGTGACCAGAGTAAGACCCGGCGGAATCTGGCTGGGTGCGGGAAGCATCAGCGGATTCAGCAGCGTCACGAAGTACACACGCGGCACCGGACCACCCACGTCCCGAACTAAAGCCGCAACCGGCTGTTCCCCGAACGGCTCATCGTCGTTATACCGGTCGCGCAGTTTGTTGAACCCGAACGTGAAGCGCTGCTGGAAATTCGAGCCTCGGCTATCATCCAGACGGAGCGAGACGGTTTGGTTGCGCGTTTCTTCGCTTGGAACCGGATCGTCGATTCCGTATGCCACCTGGCCGGGAACGCCGACGTGATCGTCATACATGCGAAAGGCCGCGCGCAGCTCGGTGGAGTTCGAAAGTTTGTAGCCGATATTGGCCGTACCGGTATTGTCGCGATCGTATTGATTCTGGAATTCGCCGACGGTGTGAAATCCGGAAGCGCTTAAGGCATAATCCAGGCGCCCGTCGAATCCGCCGGCCAGGTTTGCAATCCAACGGTCGGTTTGAAAACTACCGCGCTCATAGGATACGGAGCCATGCGGTACGGTGTCTTCCGGATCTCCATGTTTGGTGAAAATCTGGATGACGCCCGCAGCGGCCTCCGCGCCAAACAGCGCGCTTTGCGGACCGCGCACCACTTCGATGCGCTCGATTCCTTCGGAGGTAAGATGCTCCAGATGCAGCTCGCCGCCCGGATCGTTCAGCGGCACGCCGTCCACCATCACGAGAGTTCCCGTACGCTCGGCGCCGCGCGTGAAAACCTGCGCAAGCGATCCAGGTGGACCGTACTGCGCGATCTCAAGACCAGGAACGTCGCGAAACACGTCGGACAACATCGGATACCCGAGTTCAACCAGCCGCTGTTCCGTGATGACAGTCGCGGCGATGGCCGCTTGCTCCGGCGCGGTCTCGGTTCGCGTCGCGGAGACCACTACGGTTTCCACCGGGCCAGCCACTTTAAGGGTGATCTTACCCTCGGTTTGCGCACTTAGCGGCGCGGTTAGCGGCTCGAATCCGGGCTTCTCGATTTTGGCGTCGCACTGGTCCGTGCCGGAAATCGCAAAACGGCCTTGGGTGCTGCTGTAAACAGATTGCTTCGCGCAACTAATTCGCGCGCCTTCTACGGGCCATCCCGAAGGATCGAGGATCGTGCCGTGGATGTTGGAGGTTCCGCCCGCATAGACAGCGAACGGCAAAGTCAGAAGAATGAGTGTACGCATGTTCCGTTTCTCCCTCGAAAACGTGAGTTGGATTCAGAGCGAGGAACCGGTCTCCTGACTTACGGCTGGCCTTTGATGAAGCGATCTTCCCGCTTTCGCAGTGATCGCCTCGGCCTACTTCGCCGCTTACAGTTGCGGGGCAGTGGCGGATTTACACCGCCTTCCCGAGCATCCCTCGCCGGCTAAATTGTGAAAGAACTTCGCTGAGTATAACATGTGGGGCAGGTCGCCAACCTGCGCGCCGATTGCCAATCGGCGCCACTCGGCGGGTTAACAACCCGCTGCAGGATGACATCCTGCCCCACTCCCAAAGTTACTTGACGTTGTACTTGAACGAGAATTGCAACCGCACCTCTCGTCCCTTGAAGTCCTTGGGCAATGGCGGAAATGGAACGGATGCGCTGATGCTTGCTACTGCTGCGCGATCCAGAGATTCCGCACCGGAGGGAGTCGCGATTACCAGCTTCGGCACTTGCCCTGTCCGATCGATGATGAATTGCAGCAGCACCACGCCGCGGTTGCCCATGCGCGCGCTTTCCGGAATCACCGAAAACCAGTTCTTCCGGACACGCGCGAGAATCTCAATCAGGTACGGTTTGAAATCCACCCCCATCGGGTCGCTCAACAGTTCGAGGCTGCTGCCCGGGGTTCCCGGAACCTGAGGCGTCCGTATTGTTTCGGGCAGTTGCGGCGGCTGTTCGACATCGCCAACAGAGAGATTACCCTGGCGGCCACCGCGCACGACGTCGTGAATCTGATCGTCGAGCGAGGTTTTGGGAAGCTGGAGCTTCGAGAGGCCATGCACCTGGCTGGTCCCCTGCTGGCCCGGAGTTTCGAACGCGAGCTTGGGCTTCTCCACCGGCTGGATCTCCGGCGGTTTTGCCTCTGGCACTCCGGCGGCAGGCGGCGGAGGGGGCGGGGTGGCGGCAGCGGCGATCTTCGGTGGATCCGGCGAACCCGCTTGCTGCGGTACCTGTTTTTGCGGCGTGGGAGGGTGGAACACGTGTGCAGCCGGGGCCGGTGGCAAGCGTTGCTGGGATGCCGGGCGCGGCTTCAGATCCTCCACGTTCACTTCCTTGCTGACTTTGCTCTTATTGGGAGCCTTCTGCGTCAGATCGGTAGGCACGATCAACGTCACCCGTTGAATATTGCTCACGATTTCCGGCACGGTTGCGATCCTCGGAGGGGCCAATCCCGCTACCCAGAACGCAACTAAAAGAAGCAGAATGTGGACCACGACGGAACCGACGCCAGCCCGTACCCAACGGCGCGAGTCCGTGGACTCGTGCCAGTCCATTAATAGATTCGGACCGGAATCTGCATCGAAACTCATGATAACGAAGTAACTAGTGAGACACTCGCTCGAAGCCGGAAGTTGCTAGGGAAGCGCTTGAATTTGCTGGGCGACCACTTTCGCGTGCTGTCCAATTTTACCAAGAATAGCCAGCGCAATTTCGAGTGCCCGTAACCCCTGTTCGCCAGAGACGATGGGGCGGCTGCGATTCCGGACGGCGTCCAGAAAAGCTTCGATTTCCAAGCGCAGGGGCTCGTCTTTGGCGACGGGCAGCGGCTGGAATCCGATTTGCTGATTTCCGGAAACAGTGAAAGCTACCGCCTCTTGCTTTTGGTAATCGAGCGAGATGTATTGATGGGGCTGGAACAGCCGCAATTTTCGAACGCGCTCTGTGGAGACGCGGCTGGCGGTGAGATTCGCGATGCATCCGCCAGGGAAAGCCAAGCGCACATTCGCGATGTCCACTTTATCGGAGAGAATGGTGATGCCGGCGGCGCGGATTTCTTCCGGCATCTTGCCCACCAGATCCAGCACGATGTCGAGATCGTGAATCATCAGGTCCAGCACCACGTCCACATCGAGACTGCGCGGGCTGAAGAGACTGAGGCGATGAATTTCGAAAAAGAGTGGAAGGCGGACGATGTTTTTCAAAGCCGCCACACCCGGATTGAAGCGTTCCAGATGTCCGACTTGAAGAATGCGCTGGTGCCGAGCAGCCGTTTCCACCAAGCGCCGCGCGGATTCAAGGTCGTGCGCGATGGGCTTTTCCACTAATATATCGATGCCATTTTCAAGAAGCAGGCATCCGACCTCGGCATGGGCTGAGGTGGGGACGGCGACTACCGCGGCGTCAATCTTTCCGGCTAGTTCCGCAGGCGAATCAAATACGGGGCACGCATATTCGGCGGCGGCCGCGGAGGCGCGCTCGGCGCTGTTGTCAACCACGCCCGCGAGTTCAGCGTTGGGAGATTTGCTGAGAATTCGTAGATGGTGGCGCCCGAAAGATCCGGCGCCGATCACTGCCACGCGGGGTTTGGTCAAAACCTAACTTAACATTTCTGGCCGCGAATGAACGCGAATGAACGCAAATAAAACATTCGCGTTCATTCGCGTTCATTCGCGGCTAACTCATATCCGGCTACCGCGATACCGAACTCATTCGCCAGCCCCAGCATCTCATCGCGATCCAGCAATAACGTCCGGCCGGCATCCACCGCCAGTGCCGTCGCGCCGGTTTCCTGCATCACCTGGATGGTGCCCGGCCCCGCTACCGGAACATCGAACAGCAAATGTCCGCGGCGGCGCGAGACTTTCACCAGGCGTAGCGGCTTGCCGTTTACCAGCGACGCAGCGCGGCGCAGCATTGCGTCCGTGCCTTCCATCGCTTCCACCGCGACGCACGCGCGATCGCAGATGGCTACACTTTGACCCACATCGTGATTCGCCAGCGCGTTGGCGATCCGGCGCCCGTAAGCAATGTCGCGCTCCTCGTCTTTTGACGGCTTGCGTTTGGTGAGTGCGCCCGTGCCCGCCAGCAGCGGCTTCAGCAGCAGTGTGGAATCCGCCAGCCGGATGCCTTCATCGGCCAGAACCTTGGCCACCGCGCCGATCAGTCCCTCCGTGTTTTTCTGCTTGAGCGCGCTCAACAGCTTCAGTAGGCGCAGATCCGGTTGGATGGCGGAGAAGATGCTCACGTGCTTCACCTGCCCGGCCATGATCACATCGGTGATTTTTTCCGCTTTCAGGATTTCGATCAGGCGGCTGAGTTGACCCAGCGAGATCCAGTAGCAGCGCGCGGCGAGCCGCTCGATCTCGGGCGAAGCTTCCTCTTGGATTCCAATCGCGACCACTTCATCGCCCAAACCGCGCGCTGTTTCAAGCGCCAGCAATGGAAATCGGCCGTTGCCGGCTATCATTCCATAGCGGCTCACTTTACGAAACCCCGCTCCGACGCCGCAATGAACGCCAGCAGCTCTTCAATTTCCGGCCCGATTTCCACTTCGGCTGAGATGCGCTCCACGGCTTGGCGCGTATTCAATCCGGATTTTGTCAGCAAGCGAAACGCCTTGTGCAGATTCTCGATGGCTTCCTTGCTGACGCCGCGCCGTTCCAGCCCCACTTTGTTCTCGCCAAACACGCGCGAGTCCCGCGGGCTCACCGTCAAAGAAAAAGGCAGCACATCGCGCGTGATTACGCTATAGCCGCCCACGAACGCATGCCTGCCCACGCGACAAAATTGATGGACGCCGCTGAACGCTTCGATCACAGCCCAATCTTCCACCACAACGTGGCCGGCGAAGGTGACACTATTGCCAAGTACAATGTGGCTACCCACGCGGACGTCGTGCGCGATGTGGACGTAAGCCATCAGCAGGTTGTCGTCGCCGATCTCGGTAATCAATCCGCCCGCTTCGGTGCCTCGGTGAATGGTTACGAATTCGCGGATCTTGTTGCGGCTCCCAATGCGCGTCTCGGAACGCTCGCCCTGATATTTCAAATCCTGCGAAGCCACGCCCACCGTCGAATAAGGGTAGAAAACGTTGTCCTCGCCGATCATGGTCGCGCCTTCCATATAGACGTGAGCCATCAGGCGTGTGCGGGCGCCAATATGGACGTGCGAGCCGATGATGCAATACGGCCCAATTTCCGCGCTCTCGGCAATGCGGGCTTGCGGATCGACGATTGCGGTGGGATGAATCGCCATGGCGATTGTTTAAAGTGCAGGCGCCGGCGGTTCGATAACGGCGGGGTCCACCAAAGGCGTGCGGTCCGCCAGTTTGCACATGAGAATGGCCTCGGCCATCACCACTCCATCAACAGTGGCCTGTCCATGCATCTTCGCCACGCTCGCCTTGCGCCGGGTCACTTTCATTTCGATGCGGAGCTGGTGGCCGGGCAGCACCGGCCTGCGGAATTTTGCCTCCTCGATGGAAGCCAGCAGCACCAATTTGTTCTTGCGATCCGGAATGCTTTTCAAAACCAGCACGCCCGCAACCTGCGCCATCGCTTCCACCACCAGGACGCCGGGCATCACGGGGAAGTCCGGAAAGTGGCCGGCGAAGTACGGTTCATTCATCGTGACGTTTTTGATGCCGACAATGCGGTCCTCTTCGAGCTCGACAATGGCATCCACCAATAGCATCGGGTAGCGATGCGGCAGGATGTCGCGAATTGCCTGAATATCCAGGATGGGCATTGGAACTGGCTATTATAACAGCGATGCATCCATTGCTGGCTTTTGCGCGCTCGAAACAGGCTGAGATCATCGCGATGATTCGCGAATTCGTGGAATGCGAATCGCCCAGCGATCATCCACCGTCGGTGAATCGTTTCGTGGATTTGCTCGCCAGCAAGCTGGATGGAAGCCAGGTCCGGACGTTTCCCGGCGGACGCTTCGGACGGCATCTGCGGGCGGAGTTCACTTTGCCCGGACCCCGCAAACCACGCGACGGCCGGATCTTGGCGCTGGGGCATTCCGACACCGTCTGGCCGCTCGGCACGCTGCAGCAAATGCCTTTCCATGAAAAGAGCGGAAGGCTGTGGGGACCGGGCGTGCTCGACATGAAATCCGGGATTGTGTTCTTCTTGTTCGCTGTACGGGCGCTTCGCGAACTGGATATTCCAGTGTCGCGGCGCGTGCTTTTGCAGGTGAATTCGGACGAAGAAGTGGGCAGCGATTCCTCGCGAGCACTCACGGAAGAGGCCGCGAAGAGTTGCGCCGCTGTGCTGGTGCTCGAGCCAGGCACGGGCATGACCGGCAAGATCAAGACTGCGCGCAAAGGTGTGGGTTCGTACATGGTGTCAGTCCACGGCCGTGCGTCCCACGCCGGCGTTGATTTCGAGAACGGGGCCAGCGCCGTAGTGGAACTAGCCAGGCAGATCGAGCGCATCGTGGGATTTACCGATCTCACTCGCGGGCTGACTGTGAATCCAGGTGTGATCGCAGGAGGTACGCGCAGCAACGTGGTGGCAGCGGAAGCGTGGGCCGATGTGGACATGCGCATCGCACGTCTCAAAGACGCGCCTGCACTCGATAAAAAGTTCCACAGCCTGCGTCCCTTCGATCGGCGTTGTTCCATCACGGTGACCGGAGGCATGAATCGTCCGCCCATGGAGCGGACGTCCGCCATCCGCAAGCTGTTTGAACTCGCGCGGGGCTGCGCCAGCGAAATTGGCGTGAAGCTGGAAGAATCCTCGACAGGCGGCGGGTCCGACGGGAATTTCACCGCTGCTTTAGGCATTCCCACGTTGGACGGCTTGGGCGGAGTGGGAGAAGGAGCCCACGCGCCGAACGAAAGCATTCTGGTCAATCGAATCGCCGATCGTACCGCGCTGCTGGCCCTGCTTTTGTCCAGACTCTAGTGGGGCAGGTTGGTAACCTGCCGCCGATTGCCAATCGGCGCAAAACTGCGCGGGTAAACAACCCGCGCGCAGGATGGCATCCTGCCCCACAACCGACTCAGTTGCAATTCATTTGCTGATTTTCGTTGACAATTCGGCTGCACTGTCTCGCCTAATATAGGACCAAAGAAGTCGTATATATGAATCAGCAGATAAGTTGTTGCGAATCAGTCGCAAATACTCCTCTCAGGGATGGCCGACCGGCAATAATTGTCTGTTCAATTGCGACTGAGTCGCAAATAAGAGACGCCGGATGAGCCCAACGCTCCATCGGCGCGCCTTGCTCGACGAACTGTCCGCGCGAGGGATCCGGATTACAGCGCAACGCCGGGCCGTAATTGAAGTGATTCAGGAGGCTCGTGAGCACCTGGACGCCGTTTCTCTGCTCCAACTCGCACGAGCGCGGTACCCCAAAATCGATCGAGCCACTATTTACCGCACCATCGATCTGTTGAAGAAACTGCGGCTGGTAGACGAACTCGACCTGATGCACCTGGAAGGTGAAAAGCATTTTTACGAAGTGAAGACCACGCGTGAACATGTTCACCTCGCCTGTTTTCGCTGTGGCCGAATCGAGGAGTTTTCGAGCCCCTTGTTCGAGCAGTTGAAATCCGAAATCGGCGCGGAAGCGGGTTTCAAGATTCGAGTTACACGATTGGAAGTTGGCGGCACCTGCCGCGATTGCGCGGCACAAGACAACACGGAGGTGGTGTGACGAAGCACAGCAGAAAAGACAATTGGCCCATTGCGTATCGTTGGGCAGCCATGGGAACGCTGATTGCGTACTCGGCGGTGGGCACCCACAAATTCAATCTCGCCCGCGCACAGGATATCAGCAAGCCCGGCGGCTCGAATAGTCCGGTTTCCGAAACGCAAGGATCACAGCCCGTCTGGCGCTTCGATATCCCGGCGGGATCTGTGGAATCCGTCTTGGATGTGTTCGAGAAAGTGACCGGAGTGAAAGTGACCGTCGCCAAGAGTGGCATCCGGACTCTTGCTTCGCCCGGCGTATCTGGTGTCTACACCGCCGAGCAGGCGATTCAGAAGCTGTTGGCGGACACGGTGTTGGTCTATCGCTTCACTTCACCGGCGAACCTGTCTGTCGATCTCAAGAGCGTGCTGACCTCTGTGGATGTCACCACCACTGTGGACGCGTTGGCTACTGCTTCCCCGAAGTACGCGCAACCTGCCCTGGATACGCCGCAGACCATTACTGCAGTACCTCAAGAAACGATGCAGCAGCAGGGAGTGACCACTCTGCGCGACGCGCTGCGCAACGTAGCCGGCATCAGCCTGGCGGCGGGCGAAGGCGGCGCACAGGGCGACAACCTGACCATCCGCGGATTCACCGCCCGCAACGATCTCTTCATCGACGGCATGCGCGATTTCGGCAGCTACTATCGCGATCCGTTTGATACGCAGGAAGTAGAGGTGCTGCAAGGGCCATCGTCGGTAACGTTCGGTCGCGGATCTACGGGCGGCGTGGTGAATCAAGCGACTAAAACTCCTGGGCTCTCCCGATTCATTTCCGGCGACGTGGACTTTGGCACCGATCTGACCCGGCGCGTTGCGCTGGACGTAGACCTTCCGCTGCCGAGTCTTGGCAGGGGCGCTGCTTTCCGTCTGAATGTCATGGGCGACGAAGGAAATGTTGCCGGCCGGGATGTCGCCGAGAACCGCCGCTTTGGTATCGCGCCGTCGCTGGTCCTCGGGCTCGGGACGGCAACCCGCTGGACCTTCAGCTATTTCCACCAAAACGCGGATGACAATCCGGATTACGGCATTCCGTGGCTGTTCAACGGTCCGGCTCCGGTGCCGCGCAACAACTATTACGGTTTCCAGAACGGCAATTATCTTCGCACTTACGACGACATCGGAACCGCCAGAGTGGAGCACGATGTGAACAGCCACATCACAGTTCGAGATCAAGTGCGCTACGCAAATTATGTGCGTGACGTACTGATCACGGAGCCGCAGGTTCCGACCGGCACCACGCTCGCCACGCCGCTCAGCGCCATCAACATCACGCGGCACGAAATCGGCGTGAACAGCGACGAAACCTACCTGGACGAGCAATTAGACCTTACCGCGCGCTTTGAAACAGGCTTCATCCGCCACAGCGTGGTGTCCGGCGTGGAAGTGGGACGCGAGACATCGGCGCCCACCCGGCCCACCTGGACCAACGTCCCAACCACCAGTCTTCTCGACCCCAATCCCGATCAGGCATTCTCCGGCACAGAGACCATTACATCCAGAGTTCACACGGCATCCATCACTTCCGCCGCTTACGTTCTGGACACCATGCAATTCGGCTCGCACTGGGATTTGACCGGCGGGTTCCGCTGGGATCGGTTCGATACCAACTATACGCAGAGCGTCGCTCCGGCGGCCGCGTTCAGCCGAGTGGACGAGATGCCGAGCTGGCGCGCCGCAGTGGTTTACAAGCCGGTTTCCATCGGTAGCATTTACTTTGACGCCGGAACCTCGTTCAATCCGTCGGCCGAAACGCTTGCGCTCAGCGCCAGCACCGCGAATCTCTCGCCCGAGAAAAATCGGACGTACGAGTTCGGAACCAAATGGGATTTTCCGCATAGCCGGCTGTCACTTCGCGCGGCGGCTTTCCAGACAACAAAGTTAAACGCGAGAGAGCCCGATCCCACCAATCCGCTTTTGAGTGTCCTGGCTGGAACGCAGCGGGTGAATGGCGCGCAGTTGGAAGTGAGAGCGCATTTGGCCAGCCGATGGGATATCCTCGGTAGCTACGCGAATCTTGACGGAAAGCTGATCAGTTCCAATTACTATCCAGCGGCCATCGGCGCATCGCTTGCGAACGTGCCTCGCAACACTTTTAACTTCTGGAGCACGCAGCGGCTTCCGTGGCAGTGGGACACCGGCATCGGCGGGAACTTCGTTTCCAGCCGCACCGCAAGCGCAACGGCGCCATTCGATCCAGTCACGAGATTGGTGAAGGAAGTCCCAGGATATTGGGTCTTCAACGCCATGGCGAGGCATCGGCTTACCGAGCACGTGGATCTGCAGATCAACGTGAACAACATTGCGAACCGGTATTACTATGACGAACTGCATCCCGCGCATATTGTGCTGGGACCGGGCCGTTCGGCGCTGGTGGGTCTGAAGTTTAAATTCTGACCTATGCTTCTGCCAATCCCCGATGTTTTGACGGCCGATCAAGTTCTGCGCGCCCGCCAGCTCTTGGAGCAAGCCGACTGGGTGGACGGACGCGTCACCGCCGGACATCAATCAGCCAGGACCAAAGACAACATGCAGTTGCCGGAGGGATCGCCCGCCGCTCGCGAATTGGGCGGGATGATTCTCACCGCGCTCGAGCAAAACGCCCTCTTCATCTCCGCCGCGCTTCCGGCCCGAGTCTTTCCGCCGCTGTTCAATCGCTACCAGGGCGGCCAGAACTTCGGCACGCACGTGGACAACGCCATCCGGCAAGTCACGGGCACTCCGCACCGCATCCGCACGGATCTTTCAGCGACGTTATTCTTCACGGGGCCGGACGAATACGAAGGCGGCGATCTGGTGATCGAAGATACCTACGGAACGCACAGCATCAAGCTCCCTGCCGGCCACATGATTCTGTACCCCGCCACCAGCCTGCATCATGTAAAGCCGGTGACGCGCGGCGCGCGAATCGCGTCATTTTTCTGGATCCAAAGCATGATCCGCGACGACGGCGAGCGAACGCTACTGTTCGATCTGGATGTAGCGATCCAGCGCCTCAGCGGCGAGGGGCCCGCAGTGCAATTGACGGGCGTGTATCACAATTTACTGCGGCGATGGGCCGATGTTTAATTGGCCGCTGATGAACGCAGATGAACGCGGATAAGGCAAAACGTTTTGTCTTATCGGCGTTCATCTGCGTTCATCAGCGGCTAATTGTCTTTCTTCTCCGCGGTCAGCTTAATCCCCAGGTCCCGTAAAGTCCTCTCCGGCACCGACGCCGGGGCCTCGCACATAAGATCGGTGCCTCGTGCGGTCTTGGGGAACGGGATCACTTCGCGAATGGATGTTTCGCCGGCCAGGATCATCACCAACCGGTCCAGGCCCAACGCGATTCCGCCGTGTGGCGGGGCGCCGTATTCCAGAGCTTCCAATAGGAATCCGAAGCGGCGCTTGGCTTCGTCATCGGTGAATCCAAGAGCTGCGAAAACCTTTGCCTGCACGTCGCGGCGATGGATACGAATCGAGCCTGAGCCCAGCTCCGTGCCGTTCAGCACAATGTCATATGACTTTGCGCGGCAGCGTGCCGGGTCGGCGGTGAGTTTTTCCAGATCTTCGTCGTGCACCGAAGTGAACGGATGATGCGCCGCATTCCAGCGCTTTTCCTCTTCGTCCCACTCGAACATCGGAAAATCCACCACCCAGAGCATCTTGAAAACTTTCGGATCCAGCAGCTTGTGCCGATCGTTGTACTTTTGTCCGAGATGCAGCCGCAAATGTCCGCACGCTTGATAAAACGTCTCTTCCGGACGTTGTCCCTGCGGAGCGCCCGGCCAACCAGCGATCAACAGAAGGTCATCGTCGGCCGCGCCGGTGAGGGTTCGGGCTTGCTCTACCAGTTTTGGATCCAGCTTCTTCAGATCGTCGTAAACGCGCAGCCCGCGCTCTTTGCCGAATTCCTTCACCTCATTCCGTTCCTTGCTGCTGAGCGTTCCGACCTTCGGAATATGAATGGCAACCGGCGGAAAGGTGATTCCCAAGCCGAGCTGCCAGGGTGAACCCTCCAGCAAATGAAACGCGGGCAACCGCATGTCAGGCTTGTCGCTTCCATACGATGCCATGGCTTGCTGGAATGTCAGGCGCGGAAATGGAACTGGAACTTCATATCCGGCGGCTTGAAAAACTCGCTGGACCATGGGTTCCACAACTTCATAGATGCGCTCCTGCTGTGGGAACGACATCTCCAGATCGATTTGCGTGAACTCGGGCTGACGGTCGGCGCGTAAGTCTTCGTCGCGGAAGCAGCGCACGATCTGGAAATATTTTTCGTAGCCGCTCACCATCAGGAGTTGCTTGAAGATCTGCGGCGATTGCGGCAGCGCATAGAATGATCCGGGCTGCACCCGGCTCGGAACCAGATAATCGCGCGCGCCTTCGGGCGTGGAGCGCGTCATGAAGGGCGTTTCGATCTCGAGAAATCCCTGGCTGTAGAGAAACTCTCGCACGGCGAAGCTGATTTTCGAGCGCAGCATGATGTTGCGCTGCATGTGCGGACGGCGCAGATCGACGTAGCGATACTTCAGGCGCGCGTCTTCCTTCACGTCCACTGTTTCTTCCATGGGGAAGGGCGGCGTGCGCGATTCGTTCAAGATCCAGAGCTTCTCGATGGCGAGTTCCACTTCGCCCGTCGCCAAGGCCGCGTTCACGGTCTCCGGCGCTCGGCGCTTGACTGTGCCTTCCGCTGCGATGACATATTCCGAACCAAGCGACTCGGCCTTGCGGAACAGTTCCGCGCCGGCGTCGGCGTGGAATACCAACTGCGTCACACCATCGCGATCGCGCAGGTGGATGAAGATCACTCCGCCCAAATCGCGGCGGCGATGCACCCAACCCATCAACAGAGCTTTTTGTCCGGTATCGGCGAAGCGCAGTTCTCCGCAACTATGCGTGCGGCGAAGTTCGCCTAAGAAATCTAGCTGTACGGTCTCCATGTATTATTTTATCCGCTGTGGCAGATCGGCGCGTGCGACGGTGGATTGCTCGCCCGACTGCATATTTTTCAAAGTGTATTGGCCGGCGGCGATTTCGTTATCGCCCACGATCAGCGCGAATCGCGCGCCCATCTTGTTGGCCAGTTCAAGCGAGCGTTTCAGTTTGCTATCCAGGCCGAGTTCCACTGCGCAGCCCGCCGTCCGCAGCTCGCGCGCGATGCCCGCCGAATGCCGCTCAGCCGCGGCGCCGATGGGTGCGATATAAAGATCCAGCTTGGCTTGGTACGCGTCCGGATGCTCCTGCTCGGCGCTCATCACTAATCGGTCCTCGCCGATTGAGAATCCGATGCCTGGCGCTGGAACTCGAGAACCGAGCGCTTCGGCCAAGCCATCGTAGCGGCCGCCGCCCAGCACCGAATTTTGGGCGCCGAGCGCCCCGTGCACGATTTCGAATGTAGTGCGCATGTAATAATCCAAACCGCGCACCATGCGAGGCTTCACTTCATACGTGACGCCGCGGTCATCCAGATGAGTTCGGACGGTCTGAAAGTGTTTCTGGCACGGTTCGCACAAATGATCCTGGATGGATGGCAGCGCGTTGATGATTGATTGGTCTTCGGGAACCTTGCAATCCAGCACGCGCAGCGGATTGGTTTCCGCGCGCCGCTGGCAATCGCCGCAGAGGCGTGATCGCAACGCCGCGAAGCTGTTGCTTCAGCAGTTCCACATATTGCGGGCGGCAGTTCGCGTCGCCTACCGAGTTCAGATAAAGCTGGAATCCGGTGAGTCCAACGCGGTGCAGTAGCTCCACAACCATCTCGATCACTTCGGCATCCACTGCCGGCGATTCCGAGCCGATGGCTTCCGCGCCGATCTGATAAAACTGCCGGTAGCGGCCTTTTTGCGGTCGCTCGCGCCGGAACATGGGGCCAATGTAGTAGAGCTTTTGCAGTCCGGGAATCTGATCGAGCCGGTGTTCGATGTAAGAGCGCATTACGGACGCGGTGGCTTCCGGACGCAGCGTGAGCGAACTGCCGTCGCGGTCGTCAAAGGTGTACATTTCCTTGCTGACGATGTCGGTCTCTTCACCGACGCCGCGCGCGAACAGCGCTGTTTCCTCAAGAATCGGCGTGCGAATCTCCTGGTAGTTGTAAGTCCGGAAGAGCTCGCGCGAGATGGCTTCCACCTGATTCCAGGCGGTGCTGGAAGGGGGAAGGATATCGCGCATGCCTTTGACTGCCTTGATCATTGGAGAGAATACCCGGACCGGGTACGTACTCAAAGGCTAACACAGTGGGGTATTCCGATCGTTCCGGCTATCCAGTAGAATGAGGTTGGCAACCACAATGGACGCTGAACTGAAACAAGTACTCGCTGATATGGAAAGTCGAATCTCCCGCCACGTTGATGCGCAACTCGATACTTTCTCCCGCCACGTTGATGAGCGATTCGAAAATGTTTGCCCGCCACGTTGATGAGCGATTTGAATCCATCTCGCGCCACTTCGAGGTGCGGCTAGAAAGCACCGAAACCAAACTCCTTACCAGCTTTCATAACTGGGCGCAGACCTACGAAGTAAGGGCGCGTGGAACCACCACGTTAGTGCGGGACTTCGAGGAACGTCTTGGCTTCGTGGAAGAACGGCTCAACAAGCTGGAACGCGGCCGCAACGGCGGACAGAAGAGCTAAGCCTCGGATTCTTCTTTGTAAATCCGCGCCGCTTCCACGTAATGCAGCGCATTCAATCGGAACCGTTCTCGTTCCTCCGGCGTAGTTTCCCGCTTCACTTTCGCTGGTACGCCCATCACCATACTGTCGGGGGGAATTTCAGCGCCTTCCGGCACCATTGCGCCAGCGGCGATCACCGAACCTTTTCCGACCTTCGCGCCATTCAGCACGATGGCTCCGATTCCGATCAAACAATCATCCTCGATGGTGCAGCCGTGCAGCATCGCGAGATGGCCCACCGTCACTCGATTGCCGATGTGCAACGGAAACAGTCCGGCGTCGCAATGCAGAACGGAATTGTCCTGGATGTTCGAATCGTCGCCGATGTGGATGGTATTGACGTCGCCGCGCGCGGTGACGTTCGGCCAAATGCTGGAGCGCTCGCCGACCGTGACTTGTCCAATCACCTGCGCACTCGCATCGACAAAAGCAGATGCCGCTATCTTGGGAGAAGCCCCACGATAAGTGCGAAGCATTATTGTTCCGGCAACAGCACGACTTTGCCGAACTGCTCCTTGTTCTCCAGATGCCGATGCGCCTCCGCGATTTCGGACATTGGATAGACGCGATCGATCACCGGCTTGAGCGTACCCCGGAAAACGAACTTGAGCACGCGGTGCAATTCGCCGAGGGTTCCCATGAATGAGCCGAGCAGACCTTGCTGCTTGGTGAAGAGGGGACGTAAGTCCAGTTTCACATCGTAGCCGGTCGTGATTCCGCAGGTAACTACGCGTCCGTTCGCCGCGAGACTTTCCACACTTTTTTGCCAGGTGGCCGCGCCGACATGCTCGAACGCCACATCCACGCCGCGTTTTTCGGTGATCTTTTTCACCTCGGCGGAAATGTCCTGCGTGTAGTGATCGATCACGTAATCCGCGCCCAGTGCTTTTGCCTTCGCCATTTTGGCTTCGCCTCCCGCTGTCGCGATCACGCGGCACTGGAACATCTTTGCGATTTGGACGGCTGCCGTTCCCACGCCGCTCGATGCCGCTAGCACCAGGACGTCGTCGCCGGCTTGCAGTCCCGCTCGCCCGAACAGCATATGCCAAGCTGTCAGAAAAACGAGCGGTGCCGCAGCGGCATCTTCGAAACTGAGGCTATCTGGAATTGGGATGACGGCGTACTCGGGCGCGGTCATGAATTCCCGATTCCCGCCCAAAACGCCGTTGCCGAAGAGCGTGTATTGGCGGCACTGATTGTCGAGTCCGGAAACGCAATACTCGCACTGCCGGCAACTGAGTCCGGGCGCTACAAGCACGCGCTGGCCGGGCTTCACCCTCGTGCAGAGTTCGCCGACTTCTACCACCTCGCCGGAATTATCGCTGCCGAGAATGTGCGGCAAGGTCTTCACCTTCGGCATTCCCTGCCGGATCCACAAGTCGAGGTGATTCATCCCGCAGGCTTTTACGCGAACGAGAACTTCGTTGGCTTTCGGGACTGGGACCGGAATATCTTCCAGCTTCAGGACTTCCGGGCCGCCGTATTCGTGAATTCTGACCGCTTTCATAGTGAGCGACTATGATAGCGAATCCGTCAGCGGGATGGCTCGGGTTTGTGCTTCTTAAACGGATTGAGCATGCTCCAGAAGCGCTTTTTCTTTTCCATCGAGGGTTGCGGCTGTGGCTCGGCGGTTGTTTCGCTCACCGCGGGCGCTGGCCGGCGACTCGGCGTCGGAGTGCGGAATTCCACCGGCGCCGAATAGACGCTCTGCACTTCGGCGCGAATGGGAGCCGGAGGCGGAACTTTTTCGAGGCCGCCGGTTCCTGCCATCGCGCACGCGGCCAACATCAGCGTGCCGGTCCGCACTCCTGCTGCAAACGGCGGCTTGAATCGAGATGCATTTCCGATACGTTGGAGCGCGAGCCGAAATTCCTCGGCGGATTGAAATCGTTGCTCTGGATCTTTCGCCAAGGCCTTTAGCACGATGGCATTCAACTCCGGCCCAATGTCCGGGGCGATCTCGATCGGCGGAACGGGCTGCTTTTGCACCTGCGCCACCATCAGCGACAAACGATCCTTGAAATCGAAGAGTTTTTTCCCGGTGAGAAGTTCGTAAAGGACTGCACCTGTGGAATAGATATCCGATCTCGGATCCGGGTCCGTTTGATGCCTGACCTGCTCGGGAGGCATGTAATATAGGGATCCCACGATATCGCCGTCGTTGGTCAATTGATGATCCCCCACCGATTTGGCCAGCCCAAAGTCCGTCAACTTTACACATCCATCCGCAGTGACGATCAGGTTGCCGGGAGTAACATCCCGATGCACGACGCCGCGGGCGTGCGCATACTGGAGTCCTGAAAGCGTCTGGCGAATGTAATCGATGCTGGAACGAATCGGAACGCGGCCAGCCTGCAGCAGCTTTTCGAGACTGCGGCCTTCCACCGCTTCCATCAGGAGGATCAGCGAATCCTTGCAATGCATGGCATTGTGTACGCGGGCGATGTTGGGATGACTCAATCGGCCCTGAATTTCAATTTCCCGCATAAACCGCAGGAACTGGCTGTCGGTGACTGCGTCCGCCATCAGGACTTTCATCGCTTGCTTGGAATGGCTGACTCGATGTTCCACCTGGAAAACGTGGCCCATACTGCCCGCACCGAGAATGGAGACGATCCGGTATTCGCCGACGTCTTCGCCCACGTGAAAGTTCACGGCTATTTTTCAAGCACTTACAAGGCCGGACTCCTAAGTTGGGCACCTGAAAGAGTTAAGACAATCCCACTAGGTACGCGCCGATACAGCCACGAGACGGAACGCCCATAGAGCCACGACAACTTGTCGCAGTACCCGAACCGGCGTTAGTTCCTGTTACCGGTAGCCCGCAGCTTGCAGTTCGAACAACTCCGCGTAGCGGCCGCCGGCTCGGAGCAGTTGCTGATGAGTGCCTTGTTCCACGATCTCACCATCGGCCAGAACCAGAATACGATCGGCCATCCGGACGGTAGAAAATCGATGGGAAATGAGCACGGCCATGCGGTCGCGCGTGAGTTCGGCGAAACGCTGGAACACTTCAAATTCGGCGCGGGCATCCAGGCTCGCGGTTGGTTCATCCAGGATCAGCACCTGGGCGTCGCGCATGTAGGCGCGCGCTAGTGCGATTTTCTGCCACTGTCCCGCGGATAAATCGATCCCATGCTCGAAGCGACGGCCGAGCATCTGCTGATAGCCGCCCGCAAACTGCGCGATCATCGGCTCGGCCAGGCTTTTGCGCGCCGCTTCCTGAATCCGCGCCTGATTCTCCAGTTCTTCGATCCGTCCGAAACCGACATTCTCTTTCGCGATCATGTCGTAGCGCATGTAGTCTTGAAAAATTACCCCGATTTCCTTGCGCAGGCTGTCCACGTCGTATTCGCGGAGATCCACGCCATCCAGCAAAATGGCACCTGCGGTGGGATCGTACAGTCGCGCCAACAACTTCACCAGCGTGGTTTTTCCAGCGCCATTTTCTCCGATCAAGGCTATGCGCTCTTCCGCATCGAAACGAAAGCTCACGCCGTGGAGCACCGGGTGATCCGATCCCGGATACGCGAAAGACACATTGCGAAATTCGAAGCCGGAGCGGATGGGCCGTGGCGCCGCCACAGCGTCAACGCGCGACGCAATGGTCGGTTTGGTTTCGAAGAAATCGAACAAATCTTTGATGTAAAGGGCTTGCTCGGCGATATTATTCAAGCTGGAAAATAGACTTTCTATCAGCGTGCGCGATCGTGCGAAAGCGCCGGCTAGAAATGTGAGCGAACCGAGGCTCAGAGCGCCTGCCAACGTGCGAATCAGGATCACGATATAGGCGGCGTAATATCCCGCCGTCGGAAGCAGGTTCAGCAGCGATCCAGAGGCTGCGCGCTTGATGGCCAGCGCCTTATTTTCCGCATAAAACCGGTCGAACAGGCTGCGCGAACGGTCGGCCAAATGTTGGCCCAGGCCGAAGATTTTGACCTCTTTCGCACTTTGATTGCTGGCGCCCAGCATGCGGAGGTAATCCAGTTCGCGGCGCTCCGGCGTCCAGCGGTAAAGCATCGAATAGGCAAGCATGGCGAAGCGCGTCTCGCCCAGAAAGGCCGGGATGATCGCGATGACTAACAGCGCGAGAAACCAGGGCGAAAACGATACCACGGCGGCGGAAAGCGACAGCAGCGTAATCACTTGCTGGCCCATGCCGGCCAGGACGGCCAACATCCCGAGCCGGGCGGTAGTTTGCCGGCGGGCGCGCTCCAGTTTGTCGTAAAACACCGGATCCTCGAAAGAGACCAGGTCCAGCCGGTTGGCGTGCTCCATCAGCCGCAGGCTGACGTGATTGGTGAATTTGTCGCCCAGCAAGCTGTCGCAGAGGTTGATTGCGCGCGAAAGCAGGTCGCTCAGGACGGCCAAACCAACTTCGTAGGCTACCAGGGTCCAGATCCGGTTCGAACCGCCAGAATGGCTCGTTATCGAGCGCACCACTTGGTCGACGATCAGCTTTCCCACCCAAAGCTGGCCAACCGGGATGACGGCGGCTACTAACCGAAGCAGCACGGTTGCGCTGGTGATCCCGGCGCTGGTATCCCAGACCATCCGGAGCAGAGGGGGGATATTCCGGAGCGCCCGGATACGGTCGCGCCAGTTAGACGGAGCATCGGATTTAGGCTGATGGGGATGCAAATCTCAGTGTAACGGCTAAAGGAAGGGGTTCGATCTGATGAACGGGGCCTTAGGCCCCGTTCAAGGACACTATCTGCCTGGTTTAACAGGCCCCTGTTTCTCACAGGGTGATGTGTACGGGAGAATCAGATTCGACGGAAACGCACCCGCCAAAATCTGTTAGTGATTGGATGATATGGTTTCGAAGCTCGCGAGTCAATGGGAAAAACAAAGCCATGAGAAAATCCCTCTAAGCCCTTGGCCATGGGGAGGTTCCGGTCTAAGTCCGGTTTTTGAAATCCTGTGGAAAGAGCTGTGGGATACTGCTGGAAAACAGGGTGCGTGGTTTCTAAGCTGGAGAAAGCCGGGGAGTTATTTGTCGCCTAGATGGAGCGAAGTAAACGCGGCCGTAGCATCCGAATAGCCAAACCTGCGAGACACTACTCGGAAAGCTCCATAAGCCACACCTGAGATCAGGCAAAAGCCTAAGACTATGCCAGCCAGGGCTAGTATGCCCAATACCATCTGGGCCGCTGTTTGGGGCCGGATGATCAGGGGGAGTTGCTGATCGTCGGACGAGATGGCTGCTTTATATTCAATCTGGCCCAGAAGTTGGGAGGCGGCGGCCGGACCGCCCGGCGCAATCACCAACGCTACCAGTGGTCCGGTGCGCTTTACAGCCGCATCCGGGAGTTTTCCCAGGACGCCGCCTGTTGGCGGGCCATTTGCATGTTCGGGTAAGAAAAAACGGCGAGTGTGGCTTCGCCGTTCGGGGTCCGGTAGCGTGCAATGTCGCCTTCCGGCGCGAAGTCGAAGTTTACGGCTGCGGCCGGGATCTTAGGCGCGGCGGCGGCCAGCCCGGCGGGTCCCAAAATATAGCGCTCGGAGTGGGCGATGATGTTCTTCGCAGGAAGATAGTTGCGCAGCGTCGGCAGCGCGGCGTGCGACATCTTGGGCAGTTCCGCTACCAGGCTGGCCAGGTTCTTTGGACAATTTCCATTGCAGGTGGATGAGATAGTTGCCCACCTGTAGCGGGGATTCCCGCATCTCCAAGAGCAGCCTGCGTAAGCGCCGGTAGAGTCCTTGAATCGCTGCGCCGATCACGAGTGAACGATCCGTAGCTGGCCTGTTCCGCTTCGTCCCTGCCGTTTTCATCGGCTGTGGATGGCGGCGGGCTCGACCCGGTTACGGATTTTCGTTCGTATTTTCCTAAATGTTCCGGCCAAATTGCTGCGCTGGCCGAAGCAATAAACAGAGCGGGGAGATCAGGAACCGTAGCATTTTTTGTACTTCTTTCCACTGCCGCAAGGACACGGATCATTGCGGCCGGCTTTCTTATCGGAAATCGCCTGCTTCTTTTCCACCGTGCCGCTGGCGCCGCCGGCGAATTGCAGGTCGGCCATTTCTTTTTCTTTTTTGCGCTGGATATTGCGCGTGAAATCCTGGACCGTGGCTTGCGCGGCGCGCCGCTGATCGCTGGACGCGGCCACCAGCGCCTCTTCGTCGGAATCCTCTTCGTCCTCTTCTTCATCCTCTGAGAAAGGCAGAATTGGTTGCGGCCGTCCGCCGTCACCGGGAGCGGCACCGGGGCCGCCACCAGAAGTCACCTGCAGGAAGAACAAATAACGGATGGTCTCATCTTCGATGCGATCCATCATGTCCTGGAACAGCGTGAACGATTCCTTCTTGTACTCGATCAGCGGATCCTTCTGGCCATATCCGCGCAGCCCGATGCCTTCTTTCAGGTGATCCATCGAGAGCAGGTGATCTTTCCACTGGTTGTCGATGACGTTGAGCATCACCATGCGCTCGGCTTCGCGCATGTTCTCCGGGCCGATCAGCTCTTCTTTTTCGTTGTACCGGCGTTCCAGCAACTCGTTGATGTGGTCTTCCGCTTCCTGGCGCGAGAAGCCGGCCAATTCCTGCGAGATCGATCTTCACGCCAAACTGCGAAAGCACGTCGGACTGGAGTCCGGATAAATCGAAGGCGCTGGGATGCGCGCGCTCCGGGCAGCGCAGATCGATGAACGAGCCGACAATGCCGTGGATGATCTCGATGGCGCGTTCTTTTTGCTCTTTGCCTTCGAGCAACTGGCGGCGCATGCCGTAGACGGCCTGGCGCTGCTTGTTCATCACGTCGTCGTATTCGATGAGGTGCTTGCGGGCGGCGAAATTCTGCGCCTCGACAGCCTTCTGGGCCGCGGCGATCCGCTTGCTGATCATCTTGGACTCGATCGGAACGTCTTCCTCCATGCCGAGCCTTAGCATGAGATTTTGCATGCGCTCGCCGCCGAAAATCCGCATCAGATCGTCTTGCAGCGAGAGATAAAAGCGCGATCCGCCAGGGTCGCCCTGACGGCCGGCGCGGCCGCGGAGCTGGTTGTCGATCCGGCGGGATTCATGGCGTTCCGTGCCAAGCACGTGCAATCCGCCGAGCGCGACTACTTCGTCGTGCTCCACCGTGGTTTCTTCCTTGAAGCGCGTAAACACGGTGTCCCATTCGGTGCGCTCGGGCGTTCCTACGGGAGCCGTCTGCAGTGCGTCCGGATCCTTATTCTGCTTTTTCAGATACTCCTTGGTGAGGAATTCCGGATTGCCGCCCAGCAAAATGTCAGTCCCGCGGCCAGCCATGTTGGTGGAAACCGTGATGGCGCCTTTGCGGCCGGCCTGCGCGACGATGAACGCTTCCCGCTCGTGATTCTTTGCGTTCAAAACTTCGTGCTCGACGCCCATTTTCTTGAGCGCGCTGGAGAGCCGCTCCGACTTTTCCACCGAAATGGTGCCCACCAGAACGGGTTGGCCCTTTTCGTACAGCTCCTTGATTTCCTTGGCGGAGTTGCGGAATTTCTCTTCCTCGGTGCGGTAGACCACGTCCTGAAATTCTTTGCGCAGCATCACCCGGTTGGTGGGGATCACAACCACGTCAAGGTTATAGATCTTCTGGAACTCGGCGGCTTCCGTTTCCGCGGTACCGGTCATCCCGGCCAGCTTCTTGAACATGCGGAAGTAGTTCTGGAAGGTGATGGTGGCGAGTGTCTGGTTTTCGCGCTCGATCTTGACCAATTCCTTGGCTTCGATGGCCTGGTGCAACCCATCCGACCAGCGGCGGCCGGGCATCACGCGGCCAGTGAACTCGTCGACGATAATCACCTGGCCCTCTTGCACCAGGTAATCCTTGTCCTTATGGAAAAGCACGTGCGCTTTGAGAGCCTGCTGCACGTGGTGCAGAATGCTCCAGTTTTCCGGCTGATAGAGATTGCCGCAGCCGAGCAGCTTTTCGACTTTCGCGATGCCTTCTTCGGTGAGGGCGGTGCTGCGATGCTTCTCTTCCACCGTGTAATCGCCGGTGGTGTAGCTCTCGCCCGGCTCCTTGCCCTTGATCTCCTCGCCGCGCACCAATTTCGGAATAATGCGGTTGATCTTGTAGTATTTGTCGGTGGATTCTTCGCTCGGACCTGAAATAATCAGCGGCGTGCGCGCTTCGTCAACCAGGATGGAGTCCACTTCGTCGACGATGGCGAAGTGGTGGCCGCGCTGCACGCAATCGTCGATGTTGAACTTCATGTTGTCGCGCAGGTAGTCGAAGCCGTACTCGTTATTGGTGCCGTAGGTGATGTCGCAGGCGTAGCTGGCCTTACGCTCTTCGTCGTCCAGATCATGCACGATAATGCCGACGGACATCCCGAGGAACTTGTAGATGCGGCCCATCCACTCGGCGTCGCGCTTGGCCAGATAATCGTTGACGGTGACCACGTGGACGCCCTTGCCTTCGAGCGCGTTCAGATAGCAAGGGAGTGTCGCGACCAGCGTTTTGCCTTCACCAGTTCGCATTTCCGCGATCTTGCCGCGGTGCAGAACCATGCCGCCGATCAACTGAACATCGAAATGGCGCATGTTCAGGATGCGCCGGCCGGCTTCGCGGCAAACCGCGAAGGATTCGATCAGCAGATCGTCCAGCGGCTCTCCGTTGGCGATCCGCTCCTTGAATTCAATGGTTTTCTGGGCAAGCTCGGTATCGGAGAGCTGCAGCATCCCCGGCTCGAGGTCGTTGATGGCCGCGACGAGGGGACGCATCCGCTTGGTTTCGCGTTCGTTCTTCGTCCCGAAAATTTTCGCGAGAATGGGATCGAGCATGGATTGCCTGATATCATTTTAGCTGATTCGGCTGTCGTATTTTGACGCTCAACGGTTTGCTTGCGGGCTGACGACGTAGATCGCTGTGCCCTTCTGAACCGATTCAGAACTGCGATCCTCAGTTGCTCGAACAGTGGAAGGTAGCGAGCAAGTTCATTGCTCCGGACTCGCACCACGACGAAGCCGAGCTTCAACCGGGCAAGATTTTGCCGGTGTTCCAGATTGCGGTCAATCGTTACAAAAACGTCGAACTCTTACTCCGCGTAGGCAAGAGCGAACCGTCCGACGCTCTTCGCCACCCGATTCGGTGACAAATTTGACGACGTGTCCGGAGAAGGGGGCCTTCACGCCGACGTGAATGCACTCGTCTAAGAGGATACGCACGCCAGGTGATTGTCCTTGGCTAGCTCAATAAATTGAATGGCTTGCGCGCGCGAAACAGACGGGAATCCAGCGAGGAAATCTTCCAGGGTGGAATTGCCTTCAATGTGGTCTATCAGTGCCTGAATCGGGACGCGGGTACCCTTGAAGCAGGGAGTGCCGCTGAGCCGTTCTGCATCCACCCAAACAAGGTCATTGAGCAGGGCTCTCTGTTTCGACCGTCATACTTACCAAGCTACGCGAAAGAGGAGCCGAGCGCAAACCCAGATCTATGCCTACTTTCGGCCAACGCGCTGCGATTCGAATTTGAAAATCCACTTCGGGATTAGTTCTCGAACTTCCTCAATGAAGATCGTACGGCCATTGTAAGCGTCTGCGGCGCCTCGAATCACGCCGTGCTCGCCTATATTGGCGAGTATCGGTGCGGTCGCTCGGCTTCATCCGTCCGACCACCGGAACTTGGGCGAGCAGCGAGGCCCAAAATGCCCGCGCCTCTATTCTTTCTTCTGATGCTTGGCTAAGAGCGCGTTCAGCAACTCATCCGGCCGGCGGAAGGTCGTAAGCCTAAGGGCGCGGATCGCTTCGCCGAAGTCAACGAGACCGCGCTCGGCGGCAAGGTCGAGTACGCCGAGAGTGCCGGTCACGCGTAAGCCCTGACGTCTTGCGACATCGACGCCCTTTCGGTCATCGATCAGCAAAAGATCGGCTCTCATCGAGCTCGCCAGCGCGATCGCGGCCGCTTCCCCGCGGTGAATGCCGGCCGGGTTTGGGACGGCGGGAGCGTTGACGATTTCAAGCCAGCCAGGGGGCGTTGCGATCCAGGCTCTGACTTCCGCTGGCGCATCCGCGGCGGCAAGCTCCGCTTCGACCGCGCTCGGGAGGACGACCCTCGTAAAAAGGCGCGCGAGAATTTCGACGCGATCGATGAGGATGAGGTAATTGATGGGGCTGGTGTCGGCGATAACCAACCGCACCTGTTAGATCCCGATTTCCTTGAGAGCGGTGCGCTCAGCTTCAAAGTCTTCGAGCGTGTATTCCTGGTAGACGCCGTGCGCTTTTAGAAAACCATCGAGCTGCAGGCGCCCCAATCCAAGAGCCTGCGCCAATTCCGGTTCGGTTATGCGGCCGGAGCGCAGCTCTTCAAGAGCGAACGCTTCAAGCGCCTGGCGCGACACGTCGCCGCCCGCAGCGATAACGCGGCGCGCGAGGTCGTCTGGAATGTCTACGGTAAACTGCATCAACCGTTCCTTTTTGCTTCTCTTTCCACAGTACCGGATTTAGGTAAATCTGTCACGAAGTTCAAGGGCACACCCTCTTAGCCTCTCCGTGATAGGGACAGCGCGCCTTTCCATTCTCCCGAGGGGGCGAATCGATGTGAGCAACATCATTGGCCTCCGCGATTCGATCGCGACCAGCGTTTCGGGGCTTACTTCCCCCTCGTCCGTAGCGGGAATCTGGAGATTCAGATCAATCATACTTTTAAGCGCCGCGTTCGTGGTAGCGCTCCCTTGCGGTCGCGGTTCGGTAACAATGGCATCAGCTAGGAATCACGCCAGCGCCGCCTTGCAGTACTCAAAACACTTCGCCACTTCCTGCTCCGACGTTCCTTTGCCCTGGTATTCGTACTCAATAAACGCAGGGATCGGGTAGCGTTTGGTCTTCAGCAGTTGCAGCACAGCCTTGATCGGAGTGTCGCCTTCGCCCCACGGGACATTTGCGCCGTCGTTCTTCTTGCGATCCTTCACGTGCAGCAGCACGATCTTCGCATGATTCTTCTCGATGAAATCCACCGGGTCGAATCCGGCGGCGGTGAAGTGGCCGATATCCAGATTGATCCGATAATATTTCGACATCTCAAGCGCCTTGGCGAAGCTTTCGGGCGTGCAGAATTGATTCGGATCCCTGGTGTCGGAATGCCCATGCATCGCGACCATCATCTTGTGTTTTTCCGCGTAGGGAGCCACTCGCTTGGCCGCGGTCAGAGTAGTTGAGGCCGTGATGATTCCAACTCCGAGAGCTTTGGCCATCAGGAAGCCGCGGTCGATCTCTTCCTCCTCGAATTCGTCCGTAAAGCTCAAATTGTAGGCGTAGAGCCGCACCCCCGCGTCGTCGAATTTCCTTTTCACGTCGGCGAAAAACTGAAGCGGTACGCCCAGCCGCCAGGCGCGCACCTTGTCCTGGTAGGCTTTGTACGCCGCGCGCGTTTCGGCTTCGGTTCGCTTCACGCCCGACGGCGGCTGCCAAATGGAAAGGAGAGCTTGGATTCCCCCTGCTTCAATGTGCGGGGAAAACAGCTCGCATTCTCCCAACTTGTCCGCTGCCATGGCCTGGATCGCGTCATCGATTCCGAGGTCGCGGAAGCTGTACGACTGCACGCCCAAGCGCACGCCCGCTACTTTCGAATCGATCGGCTTGATGGCGGCGGCCAGCCGTGAAAGTGGCAGGGCGGCTGCGCCCATGCGCGCGAAATCTCTTCTTGAATAGTTCATTGCTTAGCCTCCGCTTCCGGCGCCGCGAATGCGTACAGCGTGTCTCCAGCGCCCACCACTATATATTGCCTGCCGTCCAATAAATACGTCATCGCCCCATTGTTCAACGGCGCCAGGAGTTTCGAATGCCACAGAATCTTGCCGGTGGCCGGATCGAAGGCGATGAAGTTGCCCACCGGGTCGCCTGTGAACAAGAGCCTGCCCGCGGTGGTCAAAATGCCGGGCGTCCCCAGGCTTTCGCCGCGAAATGGATGCGACCAACGAATTTTACCAGTCTTGTAGTCGATCGCCTTAAGTATCGATTCCGACAACACGGCGCTGTCGCGGCCGCCATAACCTTCCGGACGATCGGAGGTGTCGGTAAGGTAATAAACGCTGTACGACTGCGTGGCGTTGACGAAGAACAGCCCGGTTTCCGGATCGAACGCTGGCGGCGGCCAGTTGGTTGCGCCGCCGGATGCGGGCGCCACCAGCGTTCCATCGGTCTTGGGTTCCTTGGCCGGGTTCGGGATCGGCTCGCCGCGCGAGTCCACTCCCTTTGACCAATTGATATCGATGAACGGCGCGCTGATCAGGTGCTTGCCGTTGGTGCGATCCAGCACAAAGAAATAGCCATTGCGGCTGGCTTGCGCTATGAGTTTCCGTGGCTGGCCGTCGAACTCGGCATCGAACAAGACTGGAGTCTCGACGTTATCCCAATCGTGCGTGTCATGCGGAGACGGCTGGAACCACCAAGCCATCTTGCCCGTGTCCGCGTGCAGCGCCACCAGCGAACAGGTCCACAGATTGTCGCCCTTGCGCCCTTGGCCGGAATGCACGGGATTCGGATTGCCGGTGCCCCAATAAATCAAATTGAGATCCGGATCGAACGTGCCGGGCATCCAGGTCATGCCGCCGCCATGCGACATGGCCTCTTTGTTCGGCCAGGTTTCGGATCCCGGCTCGCCGGGCTGCGGCGCGCTGTTCCAGCGCCATTGCACTTTCCCGGTTTCGGGATCGCGCGCCTCCAGATATCCGGGGACGTCGAGCGAGTCGCCGCCCGCGCCGATAATAACGTGGTTGCCAATCACGAGCGGCGCAGGCGTTGAGAAATATTGCTGCTTGAGATCCGCGATCTCCACCGCCCAACGCTGCCGGCCAGTGTTCTTGTCGAGCGAAACCAGATAATCGTCGGGAGTTTCAAAGAAGAGCCAGTTGCCGTAGATTCCCACGCCGCGATTCCCAATGTGGATGCCGCCCCTGGTCTGCCAGCGGAAGTGCCAAAGCTCGCGGCCGGTACGGGCGTCCACCGCCCAGGCGTGATCGGGAATGGTGAAGTACAGCACGCCGTTCACTTCGAGCGGCGTGGCTTTGATTGAACTGCCGATCGGGTTGCCGCCGCCGCCGGTTTCTGCGCGAAAGGTCCACGCCAGGCCGAGGTTCTTCACATTGCCGGCATGGATCTGCGAAAGCGGGCTGTAGCGCCGCCCCGAGTAGTCGCCGTTATAAGTGGGCCAAGTGTCGGTGGGAGGCTGGAGAAGTTTAGCGGGGTCCAGCGCCTGCGCAGATGCGAGGGCCGCGCTCAGGCAGAGCAACGAAACACAATTCCTTTTCACTTCAGTGTCTCCAGATACGCCAGGACGTTGTGCATGTCGGCATCGGTGTACTGCTTCAACAGTTCCGCGTGTTCTTTCAGCGGATCGTGAACTTTTACTTGCACGCCGGTACCGTCGAGGGACCAGGAATGATATTCGCCGGCGGAATCTTTCAGCGCGACGTTGAAGTCGTCCAGATATTCCAACCCGCCTGCGAAGCTTTGTCCCGATGGAAGCCGGACGGTCACTGTGACCTGAGCCCGGGGACGCACAGGGACTTTCATACCGGGGAAGCCTTTGGTCATTGGATAAAGAAATCTGGATTGGAGCGCCACGGGCTCAAACCTGGCAGCGATGTGCGCCAGGTCGCCCGACGGCGAATGGCAATTCGAGCAATGGGCGCTGAAGTATGTTTCGCCGGCGCGCGGGTCTCCTGTCACAACGTTCAGGATTTTGTATTCCATGCGATTTGCCGCAGCCTGGGAACGGGACAGGAAAAACGCAGCCAGATCCTTAATCTGCGCTTCAGTGAAAGGGAACTTTGGCATGCCCTTGTCCGGACGGCCGTTGAGGATCACCGGGCCAATCTGCGATCCCGTACCTTCGTCGTGCAGCACTAAGACCGAGCGCACCAAGTCGGGACCGGAATTTCCGCCGGTGGCATTGGTTCCGTGGCAGAATCCGCAGCTCGGCACGTAGAGCTTTTGACCACGCTCCACGGCGGCGGCGTCCGGTGCAGCGCCGAGGCCAAAAAAGCTCCGCGCGTTGAATCCGCCGGCAGCAGGGCGCGGCGGGGAGCGGCTGTCGCCGGCGCTTGCGGTTCTTGCGCCGATGAACAAGCTGGCGGCGGCAAACAGGGCGCCAAGGATGACAGGAATTTTCAATATCACTCGAACAGGGGCTGGCATCGCATGATAGGCGACGCTACCCCCACAAAACGTTACCAATCTTTATTGAACGGGCTCCGCCGGCTTCGCAGGCCTCGCGTAGTAGCTATCCAGGAATTCGTAGCGATCGCGATGAGCGGCCGGAGCGGCGTGCGCATCCACGTCCAGATGCATCACTTCGTAGCCATCCTTGCCGTTATTCTGAGGCCATTTCGGGAGCCCCTTGCCGTTTGGATCGCCGGTCTTTGCGAAGTTGCTCCAATAGCTTTGGATCAAATCGGAAAGCTTGTAATCTTCGGGCTGCCAGTTGTAGCCCTTGAGCGAATCGAGAGCGCCGAAGACGTACTCGATTTCGGAGGCATGCACGGCGCCGAAAAGCTTCGCATCGATTCCATTCATTTTGTTCTCGGGCGCGGCCGGACGAACGCGGCTGAAGATATATTGGTAAACGGGCTTCCCGCCGGTCTTGCGCTGCATCTCGATCCATTTCCAGGTTCCGAAAACAATGAACTGATCGCTCGCCAGATCGACGGCCGATTCCAGACCTTCAGCGTCCGTGCCGGATGCGTAGAGTTTCGAAAGTGCGGCTTCATCGGCTGCGAATTTGTCATGCAGCTGCGCGCGGAATTTTTCCGCCGTGGTCTTCCCCATCACTGCGGCGTACGACATCTCCTGCGCGTTCCAGCCAGCCAGCAACGGGACGTGGCTCTGCTTACCGGCGGCATAAATTGCCGGGGCGCCTTCGGGCATGAAATATCCATCTATGTTCGGACCAAAACGGTAGTCGCCGCCGCCTTTTAACACGGCCAGCAGTTTCTCGGCGGGTATTGCGCGCATTTCAGCGATGGAAGAGGCTTTTTGAGCAGTTGCAAACTTGAGACCATCCTGCTCCGTTTTTGAAACTTCCATGGCCGCTAGCGTCGCGCCGAAAAACGCACCGCTTTCGCCGATCGCGCGCTGGAACAATCCTTTCGCAAGTGGCGAAGCCATTTGGGCGCTCACCGAGAACGAACCCGCCGACTCGCCGAATATGGTGACCTTGTTCGGATCTCCTCCGAAGGCGGCGATGTTCTTGTGCACCCAACGCAGAGCTTCCAACTGGTCCATCAGGCCGTAGTTCCCGGAGGAAGCGTGACCGGATTCCTTGCTCAGTTCCGGATGGGAATAGAAACCAAAAATCCCGAGGCGATAATCCATGCTGACCACGACTACGCCTTTGGCGGCCAGCACCTCGCCATTCTGGCGGGCTTCGGAAGTTGCGCCGGCTTGGAAGCCGCCGCCGTAGATCCACACCATCACGGCTAGCTTGTCGTGCGGGGATTTGGCAGGGGTCCAGACGTTCAGGTGAAGGCAGTCCTCGCTCATTCCCTCGTCATGGAACACCATGTCGCCGAAGACATCGTTTTGCATGCAACGGTGCCCGAAGTGATCCGCCTTGAACGCGCCGGTCCACGCCGGCACGGGCTGAGGAGCCTTCCAGCGCAGATCGCCGACCGGAGGCGCGGCATACGGGATTCCCAGGTAAGCGCGGACGCCGGGACTCTTTGCGGCGGTTCCCTCCAGTTCGCCGCCAGCCACCTTTACCTGGTCGGAGGCTGCGACCAGGAGTGCGGCGTTGAGTGCCGCGAGCAATGCGAGCCCCGCGAATCGAAGAATGCTTCTCTGCCTTTGCATCTTCACATCATATTGCAATTCGTTGTGGGGCAGGATGACAACCTGCGCGCCGATTGCCAATCGGCGCAAACTGCGCGGGTTAGCAACCCGCTGCAGGATGACATCCTGCCCCACAATTCAAGGCTGAAAGCTGCAGACTTCGTCGGCTTCCACACGATTCCGGCCCGCATTTTTGGCTCGATAAAGGGCTGTGCCGGTGCGCGCCAGAAAAGCTTCCGCCGATTCGTTTTCCAGCAACGTAGCCACACCAAAACTGACGCTAATCTGTTCCGGCCCGCCGGGTATCTGAATGGTGGCTACTTGTTTCCGGAGCCGCTCCGCGATCGCCATACCTTCCAGGCACGCGGTTCCTGGGAACAACAACGCGAACTCTTCGCCGCCATAGCGAGCCGCGATGTCATAAGTCCGCACCTGACCGCCGAACATCTTGCCGAGCCTGGCGAGTACTTGGTCGCCCACAAGGTGACCATAAGTGTCATTGATCCGCTTGAAATAATCGATGTCGGCCAAGATCAGAGTCAAGGGCTGACGCTGCCGGTTGGCGCGAGCCAATTCACGGGCGAGCAATTCGTCCAGCGTTCTTCGATTGGCAATCCCCGTCAAAGCATCGGTGCTGGCGAGGTGTTCGAGCGAATGGTTGGCCGCCTCCAGCTCTTTGTTCTTCCGGGCGAGCTCGCGCGCCATGCTTGTCAACTGATTGGTCAACAATTGGCGCTCCGCCTGCAAACGGAGAGCATGGCCTTCTTCCACCGCGCCGAGCATCAGAAATCCGCCCGGACAATCCATGAGGTTGACTTCTACCGTCATCGGACTGCTCTCGCCGGCATTGAGGTTCAGCCGGAAAGAGTCTTCGCTTCGAACTGCTGGATCGGAAAGCCGCTTGGCGAAGGATTCCGCCTCGGAAGAAACCAAAAACTCCCAGATCTTCACATCGATGGCGGGGTCGGGGTGACAGGGAAACATGCGTTTGGCGGCGCGATTGCGCAGTCGAAGGGTCCCATCCGGGTTCAGCAGCAAGGAAAAAACAGTGTCCGAATCGAGGAGCCAATGCGAGAGCGCGACGGTCTGCCCCTCGATTGCATCCTTGAACGTGATTGCACCCTGCGGGTCATCAACGCGATTGCCGACCACGGTTTCGATCATCGATGCGTCGAGGAACAAGTCGTGATTCGCGTGTTTGCTCTCCCAGGCCCGAAAGACCTCTTCGGAAGCCCAGCGCGTGATGAGTAGAAAAACCGACCCATCCGAGGCGTCGGTCAGGACATCGACACCGCACAGTCCTTTCTCGATTTCCATCCGGTGCGGCTGTGCGAGGAACGTAGCGCGCACCTGATCTTCACAACCATTGCGGGCGCGGAAGCGGGAGATGACGATGACCATGCGGCTCGCTATTACTTTGTGCCGCGAGCCGGACGATCCTCTCAGAATTATCAGTCGTAACGCAGAACAACCATGGGATCCACACGGGAAGCCCGGCGCGATGGGATATAGGCCGCCGCGAATCCCGCGGCTACTACTAACCCGCCGATGGCTACATAGGTGATTGGGTCCTGCGCCTTGATTCCGTAGAGGAAGGAAGCGATCCAGCGGGAAGCGGCTAACGACACGGGGATTCCCACCAGCACGCCCGCCAAGACCATCTTGAGAGTGTCTCGCATCACCATCCGGATCACCTGGATGCGGGCGGCGCCCAGCGCCATCCGGATGCCGATTTCGCGCGCCCTTTGCGCCACCGCATTGGCCAGGACGCTATACAGACCTACCATCGCGAGTACAATCGCGAGCGCTCCGAGAATGGTGGAGACGGTGGCGAGCATCCGCTCGGTGGAGAGCGTTTCGCCGATCTGGGCTTCGAGGGTCCGCATTTGAAATAACGGCACGGAACGATCCGCCGCACGCGCCTGGGCGCGCAGTTCATTGAACACCAGGTCGGGATTGCCCGAGATGCGCAGGTGCAACGTGATATATCCGAAATCTGCTTCGAGCAGCGGCACATACAAAACTTCCTGTTTGGGTTCGCGCAGATCGCGATAAATGGAGTCGCGAACCACGCCCACCACTTCGGTGTCCCGATCGTCCAGCGCGCTCGTTTTGAAGCGCTGCCCGATGGGGTCGCGGCCGGGCCAGAATTTCTTGGCCATCTGTTCGTTCACCACTGCGACATTTGGAGCGCCCTCGCGGTCCCGACGCGTGAATTCCCGGCCACGGACCAAACTTGCGCCGATGGTGGCGAAGTATCCGGGACCGATCGCGTTCACGTACGTCATCGGGACTTCTTTGGGTTTCTTCGGATATCCGGGCACATCCACTGAATAAAGCCACAGACTGCCGGAGAGCGGGCTCACCAGCGCCGCGCTTGCCGATCGGACTCCGTGAATGGTTTCGGCGCGCTGCATTAGATCCTCTATCAGAGCGTGAGAGCGCTTTGCGGAATAGTGATTGACGCTGGGGTTTAGGGTGGCCAGCGCGACGTTCTCCGGTTGAAAACCCATCGGAATAGACTGCAAGTTGTGCAGGCTTCGCAGCAGCAATCCGGCGCCGGCCAGCAGTGTGATGGAAAGCGCGACCTGGATGACTACCAACGCACCGGCCAGACCTCCGCGCCGTCTTCCGCCACCCGTGCTCTCTGCTTTGAGCACTGGTCCCACGCCGGCTTTTCCGGAATCGAGCGCAGGCGCAACGCCGAAAAGCAGCACCGTCAAACATGCGACCGCGATCAGGAAACTCACCACAGCGAAATCCGGACGAACGTTGATCTGGCTATCCTCAGGCGCGAGGCGCAGCAAGAGATCGGAGATCCAAATCGACAGCAGGAGACCGCCCGCCGCGCCGCCCACGGCAAGCAACGTACTTTCGGCCAGCTGCTGGCGGATCAGCGCCCAGCGGCTGGCGCCCAAGGCCAGGCGAATCGCGATCTGTTTGCGTTGGCCGGCCGCGCGCGCCACCAAAAGACTGGCCACGTTGGCGCAGGCGATCAGCAAAAGCAGTGCTACCAAAAACATCAGGAACAACAGCGGGCGTTGGTAGCCCATGCGCAGATTGTCGAACCCTTGTTTTCCGTCCTCCACAAGCAAACGGGCGCGTGGACCGGGCGCGGCATGGCGGCTGGACATCTCGAAGGTGAAATCCTTAGTCGCGAGGGGGAGGGTGGCGAAGCGCGAATCCAGAACAGCCTCGGCTCGCGCGCGCGTAACACCCGGCTGACGCCTGCCGACGAAATTGAGGAAGCTGGTCCAATTTCGGAATGGCGGCTGAACTTTGGGATCCGCTTCCCGGGCACTGATTTGGGCCGCCATCATGAGCGGCACGTAGAGCTGAGCGCGCGTGCCCTGATCGGTTCCATCAAATCCCGCCGGCGTCACGCCCAAAATCGTGTACGGCCGGCCGTTGATCTCGACGCTTTTTCCAACCACGTCGGGCGCCGAGCCGAACCGGCGCTGCCACAATCCATAACTGATCACGCACACCGGATGGCCGCCTGGGACCACGTCGTCCTCGGGAGCGATCAACCGGCCAATGCGGGGGCGCACGCCCAGGATCGGGAAGTAGTTGCCGGAAACCAATTGGCCGGGAATCCGTTCGGTGGCCTCCGCGCTGGCCAGGTTCATCTTGGTGGACGAGACTGCCGCAAGACCCGTCAGAACCTCGGGAGCGTCGCGCAGGGTCAGGTATTCCTGGTAGCCCATTTCGTCGAAGATATTGCCCTTTTTCGAGGCATAGCGGAGCAATACCAATTCGTTCGGCTTTTGAACCGGTAGCGACCGCAAGATGACGGCGTTGGTGAAGGAAAAGATGGCGGTGGTGGCGCCGATCCCCAATGCCAAGGAAGTAATCGCAACCGCGGCCACTCCGGATGAACGGCGGAGAGTTCGAAAAGCGTAGCGAAAATCGTTCATGTTCCCTCTAGTCTCTCAGGAAACAGACGGGGAAATGGGGAATTGGTAAGCAAGTGAAATCGTCGTGTTACACTCGTCGTCGCCATGGCAAACTTCTACGAAGAATTTAAGGTCAGAGGCCAGGACCTGGTAGATAAAGTAAAGAGCATCCTGCATGAAGGCAACGTCCGCAGGATCATTTTGAAGGACGAAAAGGGGCACACCTTTCTCGAAATCCCGCTTACCATTGCCGCGGTGGGCGTGGTGGCGGCGCCGCTGCTGGCTGGGCTGGGGGCGATTGCGGCACTAGTTTCCAATTTCACCCTGGTGGTAGAGCGATCCGCCGACGAACCAGAGAACAAAACCTGACGTCGGCTGGCTGACATGTTGCGCGGCACGTTGCGTGCTTGTCATTTGGTCGGCATGGCGCAGGTTGAGACGGAATACTTCGGCAGGATGACCTATCGTGAGGAGTCGGTCTTCGATTTTCCAGCCGGGCTGCCGGCCTTTCTGAACGAAAAGCGTTTCGTTCCCATTGAATCGCCGCAACATTCGCCGCTGCTTTTTCTGCAGAGCATGATTCAACCCGCGCTTTGTTTTCTGGCTCTTCCGATTCAAGTGGTGGATGCGGAGTATCGCCTGTCGGTCTCGCGGGAGGATTTGGTTTCGCTTGACCTTTCCCCCGATCGCCAGCCACTGCTCGAGAGCGAAGTCGCAGTGCTGGTGTTGTTGTCGCTGCACGACGGGCTTTCAACTACTGCCAATTTAATGGCGCCGATTGTGGTCAACCTCAAGACCCGGCGCGGTCTGCAGGCCATCCGGCAGGATTCGGTGTATTCGCACCAGCATCCCATTGCGCACGTGCGGGAGAAAACATGCTAGTACTGCGGCGGCGGGCAGGCGAGTCGCTGTTTATTGGCGACGACATCGAAATTGAAATCCTGTCGATTACATCGCAGGGCGCGAAGATCGGAATCCGCGCGCCGCGGGAGACGGTGATTCTGCGCAAGGAGTTGCGGCTCACGCAGCAGCAGAATGAAGCGGCCGCGCAGAGTCTCGGCAAGAAAGATTTTGCACGGGCCTTAGAAAAACTTCGCGTCTGAACTCAAGATCGCGTTCTTCTCCCCGATAAGCAGCAGTGAGAACTGAAAGAGAGGCCTACCGATCGTTGCATCGGTAAGCCAAGCCGCCCGTAGGGCAGCCGGTTGATTCAAGGAACGGATCAACACTCTCTCTAGGGCGCCTTAGGCGGTCCGAGCTCGTGACGATCATGAGATCGAGTTCTCAATCTTAAGGAGAAACCGTGTCTTTTAGTATCAATACCAACGTTGCGTCTTTGCAGGCCCAAAACTACCTGCGAATCAATAGCGACTTTCAAAGCAAAACGATTAACGAAGTAACTTCTGGTTTGCGTATCGTCCAGAGCGGCGACGACGCAGCGGGCTTGGCCATTGCAAACGGCTACCGGTCCGATGAGGCCGTGTTGACCCAGGGCGTTCAGAACGCCAATAGCGGTTTGAGCCAGCTGCAGATCATGGATGGTGGCATCAGTAACATTTCGCAACTGCTGGATCGCGCCCGAACATTGGCCACGCAATCGGCGTCCGGTACGTTCACTGGCGATCGATCCGTGCTGAACGGCGAATATCAGAGTGTGTTGGGCGAAATTGACCGCCAGGCGCAAGCCATCGGATTGAACCAGGGCGGCACGTTCGCCAAGAGTCTTTCAGTATTCATCGGCGGCGGTAACGGGCCCACTGCCGCGGCAGCGGTTACCAACGGTTCAGTCGCCGTGGATCTCAGCAACTCTACCGTAGATACACAGGGTCTGGGATTGAAGGGTTTCACTGCTGGATATCAAGTAGCAGCCGGGACCAAGGACATCGGACTCTATGATCTAGGGGCGGCGTCCGTTTCGAGCGTAGCGAACATTCTGGCTCTAGCCGCAACTCCTGGCAGCACATCCTTTGTAATCTCCGGACCAGGCTTCTCAGGCGGTGCGGGCGGGTCGGTCACGGTGGCAGTGAACACCTCAAACGTTGCGGACACCTCCACACTGGTCAGCGCCATCAACGCCGGCATTCTAGCGGCGGGCACAGCCGGAACCGCGCAGTCCCAGGCTTTTGCGGCAGCCAACATCACGGCCCAGATTCACACCGGCGTGGACGGAGCGCAACAATTGCAATTCGTGTCCGCCAGCACGGCATTTCAGGTGGTTGCGGGCGATAAAACCGCCAACACCTTGATGGGCAATGTCACCGGCCAAACCAATGCGGGAACCGGAACGGCTCTCGGCATCACCACTCCAATGACCGCGGACGAAGCGGTGGACAAGAATTCCGCGTTCATCGCCGGCGGAACCCAGCAAACTGCCGGGATTGTCTTCACTAATATGGTAGGCAACGCTGCGCCCACAATCTCAGAGAGCCAAACATTGACGTTTGTTGCGAACAACTCCGCGGGCACACCCCAGTCGGTTAAAGTGACGGTCGCCGCTGGAACCACAGTTGCCTTTACCGCTGCACTTGCTGTAGCGGCAATCAATACCGCGCTCCAGTCCACCGACAACCCGGCGCTCGAGAGCATCATCGCTACCACAGATGGAGGCGCAAGCGGGGCCGGTAAGATCGAGTTCACCAGCAACACCTCTACCCCGTTCAACGTGACCGTCGGAGGAGAGGCAACAGGTGCTGGAACCGTCACAACCAATGGTTTAGCCGGGCCCAACACAATTGTTACTTCCACGGCGACCGGCACCGGGGCCACTTCCAACATCGCAACGCAAACGGGCGCTGAGTCGGCTGTCTCGGCTCTGGCTAATTCGGTCGCCCTTCTTGGCCAGGCACAAGCCGTGGTCGGACGAGGTGAGAACCAGTTTAACTACGCCGTCAACCTGGCGCAGTCCCAACTTACCAACCTGGCATCCGCCGAATCGGGTATTCGCGACGCCGATCTTGCGGCTGAAGCAGCCAACCTGACCAAAGCTCAGATCCTGCTGCAAGCCGGCGTAGCCGCGCTCGCGCAAGCGAATTCGGCGCCGCAAAACGTCCTCTCGTTGCTGAAGAGCTAAACCTCAGGTAGATCGGGAGAATCCATTGTCCTGATGGAGCGATAGCGCAGGCAGCGTTATCGCTCCTTTTTTTTTCGAGATTTTCCCGTGGCGGGCCAACTCTCTTTTGAGTGCGAAACTCTGAAAACCTGGTGAAGCAAGGCAACCGCTTACGCGAGCGCGGCGATTGGATAGAAGCCGAAGAAAGCTACCTTCGCGCCACCGAAATCGACGCGGAAAACCGGGATGCCTGGACCGAATTGGGTTTCTTGCAGGCCGATAGCCGCCGTTTTTCGGAAGCTGCCATCTGCTTGCGTAAGGCCGTAACGAATGGTGCGCCAGTCTCTAACGACCCGCTGGAATCGGTTCGATTACTGGCCGAAATCGCCGCCGCGAGGCCCGATTGGGCTCGTGGGCAATATAGCTTGGGCTGCGCTTATGAGCACCTTGGCGAACACCACCTGGCGCGCCAACACCTGGCGAACGCCTTGCGCTTGGATCCATCCCGATTGGCCGCAGTGGAGGCGCTCTATGCACGCATGTTCTGGACCGAGAAAAAGTCCATTCAGGCGATCGCGGCCGCGGACCGTGCGCTCGCGGCCAATCCCGATTATTACCTTGCGCTGGTGATCCGTGCCGAGGCGTGCGCCGAGCAATTTCGAATGACGGAGGCGGCTGACAGCCTGCGGCGATCCTTAACGATCCTGCCGGAGCCATGTCTTCACAGCAGTCTGCTGTTTGACCTGAACTATCTGGCGGAAACGTCGCCCGAAATCCTGTATGCGGAGGCTTGCCGTTGGAACACCCTCTATGCCGCGCCCCTGGCATTCGAAATTCAACCTCACACCAATCGGCCGGATCCGGAAAGACGCCTGAAGGTGGGGTACGTATCGCCGGACTTGTATGCCCACGCGATCGCTAAATTCATGCTTCCGGTATTCCAGCGGCACGATCGGTCGCGCTACGAAGTGTTTGCATATTCGTTGGGCAAGAAATCGGACCACATTACGGACTGGATCCGAGGGCAGGTGGAACACTTCGTGCCGATGACTAGGGATGCCGGAATGTTGACAGAGCGCATACGCGCGGATGGGATCGACATTTTGCTGGATTTGGGGGGACATACCACCGGTGCGCCCTACCTGGCGTTCGCGCGCAAGCCCGCGCCGGTTCAGGTTTCGTGGATAGGCGTGATAAGCACCACGGGCATGCCGGTCATGGACTATTTTCTGGGCGATGCGCAGATGCCGTGTCCGGGAACCGAACATCTTTTCACTGAAACCGTGTACCGGCTTCCGCGGACCATCTGCTGTTACCGTCCCGGCATGGATGCTTCCATCGCGCCGCCTCCTTATCTGGAGCGCGGTAGCGTGACCTTTGGATGTTTTAACAGCCCGCGCAAGATCACTCGTGAAGTGGTGAAGCTCTGGTCCGCCATTCTGCATCTTGTGAGCGGAAGCCGGATGCTGCTCAAATATTACGCCCTGGACGAAGAGGTCCGGCAAGCCCCACTGCTAGCTTGGTTCGCCGAAAACGGAATCCCCAGCCAACGGATACTTTTTTCAGGCGAAAGCCAGGGGACCCAGTATCTCGAAGAATACGCCCGTATCGACATAGCGCTTGACCCATTTCCTTACAACGGCGGCAGCACAACTTTGGACGCGCTTTGGATGGGCGTTCCGGTGGTGACACTGGCGGGACGTTTGCCAGTGCAACGAACCGGGGCCTGCTTGCTCACGGCCGCCGGATTGCCGGACCTGGTGGCGCATTCTCCTGAGGAGTATGTCACCACGGCTGTGTTCCTGGCGCAAACTTTGCCGAAGATACCGGATTCCCGCGTCAATTTGCGCATGGCGCTGGAATCCTCACCGCTCATGGACGAGGTTGGATTCGTGCGCGACTTGGAAGCGGCCTATCGGGCCATGTGGCGCACCTGGTGCCGGACCAGAAACTGATCAGGCCCGCCGCCGTTCGCGGATGTGCGCTCTGCGCGTATCCGACAGCGCATCGGCTAAAGTCACGGCCACTCGCTCTACGTCCTGCTTTTGCATATCCGGAAAGTGGGGCAAGCCAAGAACTCGTGCGCCTAATTCTTCGGTTACGGGCAGCCCGCTGCGGGGACAGTCGATAAAGGCAGGCTGGCGATGGCATCCTTCGCCCCACCAGGTCTTGGTTTCGATGCCTACACTGCGCAAATGAGCTGCAATCCTCGCCGACGATTTAGCTGGCAGGATCACGTTGGTGGTGGCCGAAACCCAACCGTTTCCGTAACCCGGCTGCAGCGAGACCCGGTCCAAATGGGGGAGGATCTCGCGGTACCAGGCCGTGATCCGAGCGTGCTGCTGCCGGGTTTCGCGCCACTGCGCCAGGCTCGCCAATCCGATGGCCGCAGGGTATTCGCTCATTTTCGCATTCAAGGCGGGAAGCATCGCGATGCGTTCCCCTTGGAATCCAAAGTTGCAACCGGCGCGAAATCGCTCGAGGAACCGGGTATCGGTGGAACAGACGAAGCCACCTTCGCCGGCGCCCAAAATCTTGGTTGCGTGAAGGCTCACCACCAGCGGGATACGGCTGGGGCGCGCGGTATCGAATCCGGCCGCCGCATCCACCACCACGCAGACCCCGGTGCGATCCTCGAAATGCTGCCAGGCTTCGATATCGAGGGGCGCGCCGAATGGTGCTACAACCACCAGCGCCGCTACTGGCCGGTGTGCACTTTTGAGTGTTTCCATCACCGCGTCCGGATTCAAGGCCCAGGTACGCCGGTCCACATCGTGAAAGCAAGGCGTCAGCCCAGCGGCGCGGACGGCGTGGGGCGTCGCTACGAATGTCCAGGACGGTACGATGCAGAGCGATCCAGCGGGCACGCGTCGCGCCAGCAGCGCAACCGTAATTGCCACGGTAGCGTTGGCCGCGGTCACCACGCTTGGCCCATCGAAGCCGAGCCGCCGGCTGAGCTGCTCTTCCAAGCGCGTCACCAGCGGACCCGCGTTCGAGTACCAGCGCCGCGCGTCGATCTCATCGAGATACGGCAGGATACTCGCTGCAAGCGGAAGCTGGGGCTTCAGCACCGGCAAGAGCGCCGACGCAGCTCGCGGTTCGCGCAACTCGTTCAGCACCGGATATGGCAGACGCTGAGTTGCCATTCGAATCCTTCCGTCCTCACATTGCTCATCGTCTAGCGACTAGCTCCCCGACAGATGGCCAATCCGATTCAGGAGTGATACATCCTCGCGGAGAAGGGAATACGTGCAGTTTCGAGAGAGCATTCGCGCGCTTCTGTCACCAAATAAAGAGAGGTGCGCCTTTTGGATTCACAATCGGTCCTGGTATTTCCAGCCGGCATGCCGTCGTCGCTGATGTGGGCGCGGCATGCAACCGAATCCGGTCTGCGTGTGGTGGGTGCATCCTCGCTTGCGCATGATCCCGCGCGTACCAAGTACGCCGAGTGGATATCGCTTCCCTGGATCGGCGACTCCAGCTTCGCCGCCGCACTCAACTGCTGCGTGCGGGAGCAGAATATCGACGTAGTATTCACCGAGCATCCCGTGGTGTGGCGCACGCTGCGCGAACTGCTGCCGAAGATGACGCGAAAAATCCGATTGGAGGCGCAACCTTGGGCGGCCGAGCTATCGGATTACCGGGCCTTTCGCGACATCGCTCGCAGCTTCCTCCGCGCCCCCTTGGAACTGGCGGCCGCAGGTTCGCCCGAACCGCTCATGCATCTGCCGCAACTGGCGGCTTTGGTGCGAATGTTTCAACTGGCGCCCGGACAATGCGACCATCCGAAGCTTGAAGCATTGATCGCGATCTTTCGCTGGATGCCCGCGGGCGACATCGTTGAAATCGGCTCGCTGTGGGGACGTTCGGCGACTGCGCTGGCGTTTCTCGCCCGCCACTATCGGATTGGCAACTTGCTATGCGTGGATCCGTGGCGAACCGAAGAGGTTCATCAAGGCATTCCAGCCGTCGACACGGTGTTCGATGAAGCGCCCATGGACGATATCTTCGAGGCGTTTCGCATGAACCTGGCGCCGTTTCAAGGCATAGCAAATTATGCGCGCGCGCGGTCTGAGGAAGCCGCGTCCCGTTATGCAAGCGAGCGCTATTTCACAACAGAAGACTTCGGCCGCACCGCCTACACCGGCGAGATCGCACTTTTGCACATCGACGGGAATCATTCTTTGGATGCGGTGTGGCAAGACATCTCGCTGTGGCGCCGATTTGTTCGCGCCCGCGGCTGGATTGTCTTCGACGACTATTGCTGGCCATTTGGAACCGGTCCGCGGATGGCGGCGGATGAGTTTTGCGGGATGTACCGCCGGAGTCTGACCGCGCAATTCATCGCGGGCGGCGCGCTCTTCGTCCAACTTGAGCGCGCGCTGCAATGAGCATGGAATTGGGATCTTTATACACCGCCGAGGAACTAAGGCAAATGCTTGGTTCGGTAGGAGAGAACGTGGCGGTGAATCGGTCGGTAGTCTTTTACTCTCCGAAAAACATCCACCTGGGATCGAACTCCCGCATTGATTGCTTCAGCATCCTTTCCGCCTCCTCAGCGGGGATTGTGATTGGCGACCACGTTCACGTGTCGGCATACGTCGGTCTTTTCGGCGCTTCCGGAAGAATTGCTGTCGAATCGTTCTGCGCTCTGTCTTCGCGCGTTACGGTTTTTACTTCCACGGACGATTACGTGGACGGGTTTATGAGCAACCCCACCGTGCCACAGGAATTCCGCAAGGAGCAGATGGGAGATGTAGTGTTCAAGAAACACGCTTTGATCGGCTGCGGCAGCGTGATCATGCCTGGTGTCACGATCGAGCTTGGAGCCTCAGTGGGCGCGCTCAGTTTTGTCAATAAGAACGTTCCGGAATTTGCAGTGGTGGCTGGAATCCCGTGCCGGGTTATTGGACAGCGCAACCGGCGGTTGCTTGAGTTGGAAGAAATGTTCTTGGTCCGTCCGAACCGCGACCGCAAGGGAGCGTAAAGAGTGTTGCTGTTGTGGAAGCGCTCCCTCGCGGTCGCGGTTCGGCTAGGAGATGATCCGTGGCTAATGACTTTCCGCCGCACCTGGGCGGGCGTTTTCGCTGATCTTGTCCTTGTCGTTATGGAAGTTCGACCATTCGCCTTGCACGGCGGGCTGCAGGCGCGGCGCGCAGCCTGCGCTGACAATCAGCAAGATGGCAACCAGTATCGCTGCGTAGATCCGCATACTTCGCCACTTTAGCACACGTCTCCGAAAATCGTGCATATTGTCAGTAGGCCATCCATGACCACCAACGAAGACATGAAGCTCGAGGCGATCGTTATCCCGGTCGCAGACGTCGGACGCGCGAAAGAGTTTTACGCGAAACTTGGGTGGAGGCTCGACGCCGACTTCCCCTTCGATAACGGCTTTCGGGTGGTCCAGTTTACGCCGCCCGGCTCGGGATGCTCGGTCCAATTCGGGACAAAGATCACGTCAGCAGCGCCCGGCTCGGCCCAGGGACTCTACCTGATCGTCTCCGACATCGAGGCTGCGCGCAACGAACTCGTCGCCCGTGGCATGGCAGTCAGCGAGGTGTTCCACGCTGAGGCTCCGGGCGCTCAATTTCAGCCGGACGGAACAAGCGGCCGCGTGGGGGGGCCTGCGCCGAATCAGGCCAGCTATAGCTCCTTCGCTACGTTCAACGATCCGGACGGCAACGGGTGGTTGTTGCAGGAGGTCACAACCCGCCTGCCCGGCCGCATCGATCCAGCCGGGGTTGCGTTCGTCTCCGCGAACGATTTAGCACATGCGTTTCGGCGTGCTGAGGCTGCGCACGGCGAACACGAAAAACGAACCGGGCAGCGCGACGAAAACTGGCCGGACTGGTACGCCGCCTACATGGTGGCGGAACAAGCCGGCAAGGAGCTTCCGCAATGAAAGACGAACTGCTTGGACAAACCGTCGTCGTGATCGGCGGCAGCTCCGGGATTGGCTTCGAGACGGCCCGCCGGGCCAGCGCGGAAGGGGCGAAAGTGATCCTCACCGGCCGCGATCCCAAGCGGCTCCAGCAAGCCGCGGGCGAACTCGGGGCGCTGAGCACTGCTGCTTTTGACGCGACGGATCCGGCTGCTATCGCGCGATTCTTCGGTGGACTGCCGGCGATTGACCACGTGATGGTGACGGCCGGTGGGCCGCATTACGGGCGCCTCCTCGACACGGACCGCGAGCAGGCGCGCCGCGACCTGGACGAACACATCTTATTGCTGCTCGATGTCGCCCGCAACGCCGCTCACAAAGTGAGAGCGGCAGGCACGCTGCTGTTCATGGGCGGCACCGGCGGACGCCGTCCGAGCATCGGCACCGGCATCGCGTCGACAGTCACCGCCGCACTCCCGGCGCTGATCGCCAACCTGGCGCTCGAACTCGCGCCCGTCCGGATCAATCTCATCGCTCCTGGTTTCGTCGACACCGGGTTGTCCGCATCGCTCCTCGGAGACCAGCTGGAGAACCGGCGCAATCAGCTTCGCACGACGCTTCCCATCCGGCGCGTCGTGGTGGCGGCCGACGTCGCGGCGCTGGCCGTACACCTCATGATCAACACGGCCCTCACGGGTGCGACTTACGATGTTGACGGCGGGGAGCAGTTCGTCACGGCTTAGCTGCGGTTGCCGGCCGGGATCTCGCCCATTTTGCGCAGAAATGGCGCCATCGTCAAGCTCTGGACGAAAACTGAAAACGCTACCACCGCGAAAGTGATGGCAACAATTTGCTCGCGCTGTTGCAGTTCCGGCGGCAGGCCGAGAGCCAGGGCCAGCGCCACCGCTCCCCGCAAGCCGCCCCATAGCAGGACGTGTTGATGTTTCATGGAGACGCGGAGGGAAGAGCGTGAGAACAGCAAGCAGCACGGATAGATCGCGACGGCGCGGCCCAGCGTCACCAGCGCGATAGCAAGAATCGCGGGAAGCCAAATCGCCATGAAATTCTGACGTGCCTCGCGCATTCCGATGAGAAGAAAGATCAGTGAATTCGCGACGAATGCAGCGTACTCCCAGAATGCCTGCACCGCGTCCCTTCCCCGATCGGAGATGGTGCCGAACGCCTTGAAATTTCCCATCACCAGCCCCGCCGTGATGGTGGCCAACACGCCGGACAAACCGAAATGATCCGCGAGAAGGAATGAGCCGTACGCGGCGACAGTAGTGAACGTTATTTCCACCAGATGGTCGTCGGTCCTGCCCAACAGCAGAAGCGCGGCAAGAGCAACCACGGCGCCGCACAAAATGCCGCCGCAGATTGTTTTCAGAAGCAGGGCGGTGATATCCAACGGCGCGAGGCGCTCGCCGGTAGCAAGCGCGATGAGAACGCCGAAGGCCACTGCCGCAGTGCCGTCGTTGAAAAGACTCTCGCACTCAATTAACACCAGCAGACGTCCCCGGACCTTGGCTTCCTTGAAAGTTGCGATCACCGAAACCGGGTCGGTCGCTGCGATGAGAACGCCGAATACCAGGGCATCGATCCACTGCCAGTCCTCCAGATAGTGCATTCCAAGCCCGGTGACGCAGGCTGACAGAGCGACGCCGACGGTGGCAAGCACGACAATCACCGGAAAATCGCGACGCAGCCGGTCCCAATGGATATAGAACGCCGCCTCAAAAAGCAGCGGTGGGAGCAGCCCGGTGAAGATAAGATCCTTGGTCAGACTGACTTTGGGCGCGAAGGGTAGCACCGCGAGAAAGATTCCTGCCGCAACCAGACCCACGCTGTAAGGCAGGCGCAGCCGCCGGGTCAGCATGGCAACTACGGCCGCGATCAGAAGCAGCAACGCGCCGGTCTGGAAATCGAGGTCCATGCGTGTTCGTAGTTAATTCTACGCCGCGAGCACGTCGACCCGGTTTGGTTGCCTTTTAGGGAGGGACCATGAGCATGTCACTTAGTTTTCCCAATACCGAGATTTTTGTCGAAGCAAGTAGGGCGGACCCCCCGGTCCGCGCGGGTCCCCCTGGACCCGCTCTTCCGTCAACGAAATCAGGTTCCTACGAACCAACGAGCCGACGAGGGCGTCGGCTGCGGACCAGGGGGCCGCGCGCAATGTTTTCCTCAATCTTTTTTTCCAGATGATACTGCAGCTAGTCCTCGAGGTCCTGTTCCACGCGATCGCGGAGGAAAAGAGATCGAACGCGTAGCGGAACAGTGTAGAACCAGTGTCTCAGGCGCATGGCTCATACCTCCTCCAGCCGCACCACTTGCGTGATGGCATCCGAGAGCCGCGTCCAGCTTGCAGCTTCTTTCTGAAGCTGTTTGCGTCCCAAGGGAGTCAGCGAGTAGAATTTCGCGCGACGATTGTTCTCGCTCGCTTTCCATTCGGCGGTAATCCATCCTTCTTGTTCCAGCTTGTGCAAGGCGGGGTAGAGCGATCCATCGCTCACTTGCAAAACGTCGCCTGAAACCTGAGTGAGGCGCTGGCTGATGGAGAATCCGTTGAGTGGTTCCAGGGCCAAAATCTTGAGAAGAAGCAGGTCCAGGGTCCCCTGAACCAGGTCGGATGGTCTGCTCATGACGCCTCCTATCGGTAACCGAGTTCAGAATACTGCAACTCCTCTCGGTAAGCAAGGGGAATTTTGTGGGGCAGGATGCCATCCTGCGCGCGGGTTGTTAACCCGCGCAGTTTGCGCCGATTGACAATCGGCGCGCAGGTTAGCAACCTGCCCCACAACCTGAAACGCCGCTTTGGGGTACCCTATTGGTTCGATATGAGTTCCTTTATAAAGCACTTCCTCACTCTGACCCTTACTTTTGGCGCTATTCTCGCAAACGCCCAGGAAAGCAAGCCGGCGGCTCCGCCCCCGCCCGCCGACGCGAAGGACAAAGATAAGCCGGGCGAGAAGGAAGCTCCGCTCCCAGCGGAAGCGCATGTCGCGCAGACTATGCAACTGGAGGGAAAGCAGCTCCATTACACGGTCACGGTGGGCGCGATGCCGGTTTTCGACAGCGGCAAGAAGACGGGCGAAGTGGTCTGCACCGCCTACACCATGGAGGGTCAAGACCGGCCGGTCACGTTCGCGCTGAATGGCGGCCCGGGTTCGGCTTCCGTCTATCTGAATCTGGGCGCGATTGGCCCGAAGCATCTGGAGTTCGGCGAGGAGGGCGATAGTCCGTCCGATCCGGTGAAGCTGCTCGACAATCCAGGAACGTGGTTGGATTTTACCGACTTGGTCTTCATCGATCCGATCGGTACCGGCTACAGCCGGTCCTTGGTCGCCGCGGACGAAACCAAGAAGCAGTTTTACAACACCGATTCGGACATCCATTATCTCTCGCGCATTATTTATGACTGGCTGGTGAAGAACGGGCGCTTGGCATCGCGGAAATATTTGGTGGGCGAGAGCTACGGCGGATATCGCGGTCCGCGCATCACGCATTACCTGCAAACGCAGCTCGGCGTGGCGATGAACGGCGTTGTGCTGGTTTCGCCGTACCTGAATCCCACGTTGGAAGACAACCCCGATATCTCTCCTGTTCCTTGGATGGCGACCTTGCCGTCGATTGCCGCGGCGCATCTGGAGCGTGAGCACAAGCTGACGCAGGAATCCATGGCGGAAGTGATTGCTTATACGCGCGGCGAGTACGCGACGGATCTGTTGAAAGGCCGGTCCGATCCTGAAGCGACGCCACGGATCGTGAAACGCGTTACCGCGATAACTGGACTCGAAGAAGAGTTTGTCCGGAGGGCCGGGGGACGGCTGGAGATTGGCGCGTACTTGCGCGAAGTGTTCCGCGAGAGTGGAAAAATCGGGAGCGTCTACGATTCCAACGTGACCAGCTTTGACCCGTACCCCTTCGCGCCGCAGCAGCGCACCAACGATCCGCTGCTTGAGAGCATCATCGCGCCTACCACGACAGCGATGGTGGATTTCGTGACGCGCGTGGTGGGTTGGAAAACGGACGCGCGCTACAACGCGCTCAGCTACGAAGTGAATCAGCAATGGGATCGCGACGGCCGGTCGCTACGTACAGGCGCGGTTCCGGATCTGCGGCAATCCGTGGCGGCGGATCCGAAGTTGCGCGTGACCATTGTGCATGGATGGAACGATCTTTCCTGCCCCTTTATGGGCTCAATCCTGACTGTGGACCAGATGCCGGTAATGGGCGACAAGACGCGTGTCGTAGTGCGCGAATATCCCGGAGGCCACATGTTCTACAGCCGGCCGGGCAGCCAGGCCGCGATGCGCAAAGACGTCCAAGAGATGTTCGCGAAGCATTGATCATGGCTGACCCCTTGTGGCAGAAGAGCGCGGTCGACGTCGCGGCCGGCATCCGAGAGAAGCGATTCTCGTGTTCCGAAGTGATGGCATCGGTAGTGGAGCGCATCCGCGCGCTGAATCCGAAGCTCAACGCGATCGTTCAGGATCTTACGGATCAGGCGCTGGCTGAAGCCGCGGCGGCCGATCGCGCGCTCCCGCAACTGCGCGAGCCCGGACCGCTGTTTGGTGTTCCGGTAACGATCAAAGTAAACATCGACCAGCAGGGACAGGCGACCACGCATGGGCTGCCTGCGTTCGCCAAGCTCATTGCGCCCGGTGACTCGCCGGTGGTCAGCAACTTGCGGCGTGCAGGTGCGATCATCGTGGGCCGAACCAATACGCCCGAATTATCCATGCGCACCACCACCGTGAATCCTTTGCATGGGCGAACCTGGAATCCGTGGCATCCCGATGCATCGCCAGGCGGATCGTCCGGAGGAGCGGGAGCGGCTGCCGCGGCGGGCTTCGGCCCTATCCATCACGGCAACGACATCGGCGGTTCGCTACGCTTTCCCGCATTTGCAAACGGAGTTGCGACCATCAAATCCACGTCAGGGCGCGTGCCGGCGTTCAATCCTTCGGCGGCCGCGGAGCGCGGGCTGCTTTCGCAGCACACCTCGGTGCAAGGCGCGATTGCACGTACAGTGGCCGATGTGCGGCTGGCGACGCGCGTGATGGCTGCGGGCGATGTCCGCGATCCTTTGTGGGTGCCCGCGCCATTTGACGGCGAGCCACTGGCGAAACCAATTCGCGTGGCGGTTACTTACAACAGCCACGGGTATCCGATGCATCCCGGCATACGCCGGATGCTGGAGCAGTCGGCCGGTTACTTGAGCGATGCCGGATACGAAGTGGTGGAGATTGAGCCGCCGTCTATCATGGAGCCGGCGCGTGGCTGGTTCACCGTGTTGCTGACCGAACTCAAAGGGACGCTGGGCCCGTCAATTGATCAATACGGAAGCGACGATATTCGCAATATCTTCGGTTGGTATTACGAAATCGGGAGAACTTTGAATCTCGATGAGTATCGCGCCGGCCTGGGCGACCGCAGCCGCATGCTGCGCGCGTGGAACGTGTTCCTGAACGATTATCCATTGGTGTTGACGCCGTTCCTGATGCGGCCCATGTATTCTTGGAACTACGACGCGGAGGGCTTAGCGCAGACCAAGGATCTTTTCGACTCCGCGGTTTACAGCTACGGCATTAACTATCTCGGATTGCCGGCCGGTGTGGTTCCGGTCTCGATGGTGGAAGATTTGCCGGCGGGCGTGCAATTGGTGGGGCGTCGCTACCGTGAGGACACAATCCTGGATGCGATGGCGGCAATCGAGCAGCGCGCGGGTTCGTTGGTGGAACGGTTATGGGCGCGTTGAAACCCAAAAAGGCACCGACTCCCTTAAAACCGAGCCGCGAGCGTAAGCGACCGGTGATTTTGATTGCTTCAATGACCAGACGTCGTAGAATGGCTAAGCGACGTCCATGCGTATCAGTTTGTTCGGTAACCTGCGCATCAGCTTCGCCGGCCGTCCGGTTAAGACGGTCAACACCAACCGCCTCCAATCGCTGATCGCGTACTTGATCCTGCACGGCGATACGCCGCAGCCGAGGGAGCATCTCGCGTTCACGCTGTGGCCGGCATCGCGGGAATCGCAAGCACGGACCAATCTTCGGCAACTGCTTCACAACTTGAAACGGGCCTTGCCGGCGGAATGCAAATCGCTTGAAGCGGACCATTTTACGGTTCAATGGCGGCAGCACGCATCCTGCACTGTGGATGTGGCGGAATTCCAAGCTGCGCTCGCGAAAGCCGCGGCTGCGCGGACCGCGCAGGATAGCGCGCCGGAAATCCAATCCCTCAGCGCGGCGGCGCAACTCTATGAAGACGATCTGCTGCCGGCAATCTATGACGATTGGCTGACTCCGCTGCGCGAAGGATATAAGCGGCAGATTTCGGAAGCGCTGCATCGGCTGGCTTCGATCTTCGAAGAACAGCACGATTATGCCCAGGCGATTCCATGGGCGGATCGCCTGGTGGCGCTGGATCCCCTGGGCGAAGCGCACCATCAACTCTTGATCCGGCTCCATGCTGCCAACAGCGATCGGGCCAGCGCGCTGCGCGCTTATCACCAGTGCATGCGGGTGCTGCGGCGCGAAATGGGCGTGGAACCGGGCGCCGCGACACAGGAACTGTTTGAACGAATCTTGAAAACGGAGTCCGGAATCGCGGCATCGTCCGCCGCCAAGCCGGTCACGCCGCTACAAAAGATGCGGGCACTGGTCGGACGCGCGAAGGAATGGCGGCAGTTGGTATCGGCCTGGCAATCGGCAGTGGAGGCGGGTCCCCGGGTGGCCGTAATTTCAGGGGAACCGGGGATCGGCAAGACCCGGCTGGCGGACGAACTCTATCAATCGTGCGCCCGGCAAGGTTATGCGTCCGCCCGCAGCCGTTGTTACGGCGGGCAGGGGCAAGTGGCTTATGCGCCGGTGGCGGAGTGGCTTCGTTCCGATACGCTTCGCGCCGGCTGGGCGAATCTCGGACCTCAGCAATTGTTGGAGCTGTCGCGATTGGTCCCGGAAATCTCGGAATCTGATCTCGTCACTCCGCGCCCGCTGGCCGAAAGCTGGCAGCGTTTGCATTTCTACGAATCGCTGAACGCGGCCTTCGGGAAAATTCGAAAGCCAGCGCTTCTTTTTCTGGATGATGTGCAATGGTGCGATCCCGACTCGATGGAATGGCTCAATTCGCTGTTGACATCCTCCTCCGCCAAGGGCGTTTTGTTGCTAATCACAGTGCGAGCGGAAGAGACCGGCCGGGAACATCCATTCACTCGATTTGTCGCGGGGCTAAGACAATCGGAGATGGTCCTGGAAATTCCGTTGGAGCCTCTCAGCGCGGATGAAACGGCCGAACTGGCTCGCCTGGAATCCGCCACAGCGCTTGAAAACGAAAATGTAGGCGAGATCTTCCGGGCGACGCAGGGCAATCCGTTGTTTGTGGTGGAGAGCGTGCGCGCCGGATTGAAAAGTACACGGGTTCACGCGGTAATTGCAGCGCGGCTGGCGCAGCTCCCCGCGACTTCCTACGAGTTGGCGGGCGTGGCGAGCATTGTGGGCCGGCCATTCTCCTTTGAATTGCTGGAGAAAGCCACGGACTGGGACGAAGGCAGTGTCACGAACGCGCTGGATGAACTGTGGCGCAGGCGAATCGTCGAGAGCCGCGGGGCGTTGGAATACGATTTCACGCACGACCGATTGCGTGAGGTGGCTTGTTCGGAACTGAGCCTGGTGCGCCAGCGCTACTTGCACCGGCGGGTGGCGCGGGCGTTGGCCGAGGTGTATGCGGCGGACATCGAAAGCTGGAATGGCCAGATAGCGTCGCATTTCGAAAAGGCGGGAATGGCAGAAGAGGCCATCGAGTGCTATCGGCTGGCGGCCGCTCATGCGCGGCAGCGCTATGCGGATACGGAAGCCGCGGACCTGCTGCGGCGCGCTCTGGCACTTTGCCGTGGATTTCCGGAATCCGACCGCAGGCTGATTCAAGAACTGGATTTGCTGGCCGCGCTGGGCGCCGTGCTGGTAACGACTGCGGGTTACTCGGCCGCGGAAGTCGGCGAGACCTACGAGCGGGCTCTGGAACTGTCGAAACGGTTGGAGAATCATAATATTCTCGCCATTCTCATCGGCGCGTGGCTTTTTCACATCGTGCGCGGAGATCTGGAAAAAGCTCACCAGCTCAGCCGCGACTTTATTGCCGTCGCCGAGCGGGAACCCGCGCCCGTCATGCTGACCGCAGGTTACTTTCTGCTGTCGAGCGCCGACTTTCATCTCGGGCATATCGAAGCGTCGCAACGCCACATGGCCGCGGCCATGGCAAAGGAGACTGGACCCGCGGATTCAGTCCTCGCGATGTTCGCGGGACCGGACATACGCGTCTTCTGCCGCGCTTATCTCGCCCACGTGGCTTGGCATCGCAGTGAGGCTGGCGCGAATGCTTACGCGCTCGAAGCCATCGCATCGGCTGAAGGTCTGCGTCATCCTTTCAGCCAGGCAATTGCGTTGGCCTACGCGGCTCTCTTGCATGTCTTCCAAGGCAGGAGCGACGCGGCGCTGGAACGCGGGCGCGAAGCGGTGGCACTCTGCAGCCGCCATGGGTTCATTTATTATCTTGCGATGGCGAATATCGCTACCGGCTGGGCGAAAGCCGCGGAGGGTGACGCGGTTACCGGCCTGGCCCAACTTCGTGAAGGGTTGGACGGAATGCGCAGGCTGGGCGCCGAGATCCGTCTGCCCTTACTATTTCGCGCTGTTGGCGGAAACGTTCGCTCGCGCCGGTCACATGGGTGAGGCCCTGGCCAGTCTTTCGACAGGTTTCGCTTTCGCCAGCAAGAACGGCGAAGAATGGGCGGTAGCAGAGCTGCATCGGGTGCAGGGTAACCTGCTGACTGCGCAGGGGAAGCATGGGCCGGCGCGCGCTAGTTTCCGGCGCGGCGTGGAAGCTGCACGACGCTCCGGCTCGCTGGCGTTCGAGCGAAAATTGTCGATTCTCGCCGACGAAACGGCCGACATCGCTTCCCTAGAACGCTCTTAGAACGCTCCTCCGCGCAAAGTAGAAGACAAGGAGTAACAAAAATGTCATTGCAGGAAGCCATCACCGAGTTTCGAGGCCAATTTCGGGGAGCCGTCATCGAACCAGGAGACGCGGCTTATGACGAGGCGCGAAAAGTCTATAACGGGATGATCGACCGCAAGCCCAAGCTGATTGCGAAGTGTGCCGATGTCGCCGACGTGATTACGTCGGTCAAGATGGCGAAGGCTAACGATTTGCGGGTATCGATTCGTGGCGGAGGGCACAACGCAGCGGGGCTGGGTGTGTGCGACGACGGATTGGTGATCGATCTCTCGCCGATTAATTATGTGCGGGTGGATCCTTCCTCGCGCACGGTGCTGGTAGGGGCCGGATGCAAGTGGAGCGACGTGGACCACGCTACGCATGCGTTCGGTTTGGCGGTCCCTTCGGGCATCGTGTCGAGCACCGGGGTGGCGGGCCTAACGCTGGGCGGCGGAATGGGGCACCTCAGCCGGAAATACGGGCTAACCATCGACAATTTGCTGGCCGTGGATATGGTGCTGGCTGACGGAAGTTTCGTCGTCGCGAGCGCGGAGGAGAATCCGGATCTGTTCTGGGCCATTCGGGGCGGTGGTGGCAATTTCGGGATCGTGACAGCGTTCCTATTCGAGGGGCATCCGGTGGATATGGTTTGCGCCGGTCCGATGCTCTGGAATCTGGAAGACGCCGCTGACGTGATGAAGTGGTACCGGGAGTTCATCACCCAGGCGCCTGAAGAAATGAACGGCTTCTTCGCCATGATGACAGTGCCTCCGGGACCGCCGTTTCCCGAGCCGCTGCATCTGCGCAAGATGTGTGGGATCGTTTGGTGCTATCAGGGATCGCTGGAACAGGCCAATACCATTTTGGAGCCGATTCGCAGCTATCGTCCACCGGCCTTCGAGTTCTTCGCGCCCATGCCGTTTCCGATGCTCCAGGGACTGTTCGACGGTGTATATCCGGCCGGTCTGCAGTGGTACTGGAAGGCGGATTTCTTCAAGGAAATCAGCGACGAGTCGATTGAGAAGCACCTGGAGTATGGGGCGAAGTTGCCTACCTGGCAATCCACCATGCACTTGTATCCGGTGAACGGAAAAGTGAATCGAGTAGGGATGACCGACACCGCATTCAGCTATCGGGATGCCGTGTGGAGTTCAGTGATCGTGGGCGTGGATCCGGATCCTGGAAATCGCGGCAAGATCACGGATTGGGCCCGGGGTTATTACGATGCCCTGCATCCATTTGGAGCCGGCGGGGCCTATTTGAATTTCATGATGGAAGAGGGCGAGGACCGGATTCGGGCGACATATCGGGGAAACTACGAGCGGTTGGCGGCGATCAAGGCGAAATACGATCCGGGCAATTTCTTCCGCGTGAACCAGAATATCCGTCCGGCGGCGTAGACCGGAAAAATACAAAGGCACCGACTCCCTCACGGTCGCGGTTCGGAATGAACGTGTTACCGAATCGCGACCGCGAGGGAGCGCTACCACGAACGCAGCACTTTTGTTCACGCTCCCTTGCGGTCGCGGTTCGGTAACACCCTGTGTCTTACAACAGTTTTTTCTTCAATCGGCCGATAGCAGGATTGCTATGAAGATCATCGCGATCCTGGCGATGGGAGTGGCCGCGTGTGCTGGTGACCTTACGGTCTACGTACAGGACCTGTCAAATCCTCCGGCGGCGAAGTTGGGCCGGGCCGAGGCGCTGGCCAACGAGATATTCACCGAAGCTTCCGTGAAAATCGACTGGCGCAACGGAGAGCCCAAACTAGCGCGATTGAAGCGCGAAAATGCGATGGTGATCGAAATGGTCAGCGGGACGCCGGCCAACAAGATGCCTGGCGCCCTGGCTTACGCGCTTCCCTACGAAGGAGTGCATGTTACCGTCTTCTACGATCGGGTGCAGCAAGCGGCAGAATTTTCGTTGTCGCCCAACGACTTGCTGGCGCACGTACTGGTCCACGAGATCACGCATCTGCTGGAAGGGATCACCAGGCATTCGAAGACTGGGATCATGAAGCCGCATTGGACTCTCGAGGATGTAAGAGGGATGCGGCATAGGCCGCTTGGATTCACGGAAGAAGACGAAGAGTTGATCCGGCTCGGCTTGGCGCGGCGCGACGCCGGCGAAGCATTGGTCGCCGCGGGTCACGCCGCCGACTATTGAATCGCGATTGTTGCGCTGTTCGAGACCGATCCGCCAATCATCAGCACAACTGCGACTGCGCTTCCGCTGGAAGCTGTGGTTGGAATCTGAAAATTCACTTGATACAGTCCCACGAAGCCTGGCGCCAGGCCGGAGAATGACACGGGAGCGGATGCGCCTCCGAGCGTCACAGTCGGCGTGGTCAAAGTGGTGGATGCAGCCGATACGACGCCCAGTCCGGTGCAGAATAGCGAGACGAATTCGCCCTTTTTGGCCGGGCGGGATCCTGGAAACGCACCGGTTGGCGCGGCCAGGAACGGCGTGTTCGAGATCATGGCGGATGCCTGTCCACTGCCTTGTCCATTGGTGGTGAACAATGCCGGGGCGTACGGTTTCAACGTGACCGTGATGGTGGTGAAACTTTCTCCCTGCGTGATGCGCAGCGGAACCTGGGTCGGCTTAATTATCGAAATCGACGGCACTTGAAAATTGATTTGCAAGGGAGAGACGTAGAAGAGCGGTGCGGCGACATTGTCCACGGTGATGGATGTTCCGCCGAGCTCGAACGGAAGTGGAGCGCCGGCCAGCAACTTCGCGTTCGATAGATTTGTTCCATAAAGCGACGCCATGCTGCCTGGCGAGATCGCCGAACCAGGCGTTGGATTCGCGGCGCTCACCAAACCTGCAGTTGTTGCCGTGGGTGTTGGTCCGATCGCCGGCTCTGCCGCGATGCGTGCACCCGAGCCCGGCGGAGTGCAAGTGAAAGTGAGTTCGCCGCCCGCATTTTGAGCGAATGCGCGCAAGCCGGGATCGGAGATGGTGACAGGCGAATTCGGCGTGGTGAACATTTTCTGCTGCGGATTGTAGAGATAACCGACACCTTGTCCGTTCGCGATTCCTTTCGCCACCAGGTCGCATTCGCCGGCCGCCGCGCGCGATTCCAGCAAGTCGATGCGCGGACCAGCCACCGCCGAGTTGGTTTGGGTCAAAGAGATTTGCTGCCCAACAATCGGGGCCAGATTGCTGTCGAAAGCCAGCATGAAAGCGGTGAGCTGGTTGCGGATGGTGTCGCCAGTCGCGCCCGCAGGAATGCCGCCCGGGTTGAGGATGGATTTGTCGAAAACTTTCGCGCCATGGAAGCGGAATAGCGTGTCGATACTTCCATCGTGCAGGAATCCGAAGCCGCGGATTTGATCGCCCATGGGTGGTGTTTGATCGGCGGGGAACAGCGGATCCGGCGACATTCCGAACTTCCCTACCTTTTGATACAAATTGCGCAGGTGCGGGATCTTGAAGAGCTGCGTTTCGTTCTCGAACGAGGATTGTCCATCGGTACCGAAGAAGCCAGGGCGCGCGACGGAGTACTGACTGTTCCCGGTGATGTCCAGCACGTGGCACCCGTTGCAGGTTTTCAAAGTATCGGATGGCAGGCCGCCATTCGTGATGCCCATGAAGAAATTCCGCCCTGCTTGCTGGTCAGTGGTCAGCGAATTGTCCAGGTTGCGGATCGGATTCGGAGGATAAGTGAGTTGCAGAACGAAATCGGCGAAAGTTTGCATGTCGGCGGTGGATAACTGGGCGTTCGCGCCCAAGAGATCCTGAAAGGCCGGATTGAATTTCATGAATCCGGCCACTTCATCGAAAGTGCCGCTGTTGGGCTGCGCGCTAGCGGCATCGTTGCCGCCAGTACGGTCGCCACGCCAGTGCATGGGGCCGTGATTGGCCATGCCGCGCAAGCTCTGCGTAGTCATCGGACCTTTCATGGGATGGAAAGGAGTGTCCGGCCCTACCAGAACCGTGAACGGTCCGGGATTCGTCAGCGTGGAGTTGTCCGGATTCCCCAAGTCCCAAGCCAGGCTGTCGAGATCGCCGAAGATGTGGCAACTGGCGCACGCAGAGTCGCCGTGGCTGGACGTGGTGGAAGCGTCGTAGAGGAAGCGGCGTCCGTTGGTCACGCTGGCCGGTTCGGGATTGAGCATCGCGAGATGCGCGGTCTCCTGCTTGCTGCCGAGATCGACAACGGAAATGGCATTGTCGAAACGTGTGAGCACATAGAGCAGGTGGCGCGACGAATCGAGTGCGAGACCGGCGGGTCCGCCGCCGGAGACTGCGATCTGGTTCGCGGTACTCGGCACGAAGCTGTCGTTTTGAAGCGAGGTGGTATTGAAGATTCCGATTTTGCTGGATCCAAATGCTGCGACGTAGAGCGTCTGGCCGTCGCTTGAGATTGCCATGTCGGTGGGGAACGCCAGGCTCTTCACGCTCTCGGCATTAGGCGATGGATCGCAGCAGTGTGCGTAATTGATGTGCTTGTTGATATGACGGGGCAGAACGCCGGCGCCGCTTAAGACGGTGATGTGGCTTTCCGCCAAGTGGCCGCGGACGCTATGTCCCGCGTAGACGCCCGGTCCTTCGAAACGATGATCGTTCTGCGCATCGAGATTGCTGACGTAGATCGCGCCGCTCACCGGATTCACCGCCATATTGAAAAGAACCGTTCCGACGCCGGTGTAAATAGCGCCCTGCTGCACGGGCGGATTGGCGGCGGCGTTGATGGAAAAGACATCTTTATCCGGCAGCGTAAGACGCACCGCGCTATCCCAAATTTGATTGGCTTCGTCCTGCCAGTGCATGGTTCCGTCGGTGGTGCTCGGGCGAAATTTCACGATCAGTCCGGTGGCTGGCGCGGGGATGCCCTGCACATTAGTGTGCGGAGCTGGAGCTCCATTGGCCGGGATGGATCCTTGGGAAATGGTGGTGGTGCCGTTGCCGGAGCGAAATGCCGCGGCATAAACCGTGTTGCCATCGGGTGTGACCGCAAGCGCGCGCGGCGTATCCGCGAAGAGAGTAATGATGGTCAGTGGCTGGCCGCTCAGCGTGTCGCCAAGATTATTTGCGTCGAACACCCAAACATCGGCGCGGCCGATTCCCGGCGTGGTGAGCTGCGGATCGATCGACGAATTTTGCCCGCGATGCGCGGTGGTGATGAAAGCGCGGTCGTGCGATGGCCCTGCAAAAACTATGTCGCGCGGCTCATCGCCTACCAGCAGCGTGCGGACCACGCGCGCGGTTTGAAGGCTGCTGATGTCGACGATGCTCACGCTGTCCGAAAGATGGTTGACTACCCATACTTCGGTTGGTGATCGAAGCGCCACTGCGACTGGTTCGAGACCGACGGGAACCGATGCCACCAACGAAACGGTCTGGGCGGATTGTCCGGAGATGGAGAAAATTTCCAGTCGATTGGCGGGGGTGTTGGTTGCGAAGAGCAGCGATCCGTCGGCGGAGAGGGCCAGTGGGCGGACCGATCCGGATTCGAAGAGCGTATAGGATGAGTCTGAGGTGGCGGTCGCGCGGGTTGTGCGCGAGACTCGATGATTGCTGGCGTTGGATGCGGCTGCTAAAAACAGTAAGAAAAAAAGGCGGGAAAACGACATACTATTGTCCTTGATGGTAGCGTAATGGGTTGCTTCGGGAGTCGTGGTAGCGCTTCCTGGCGGTCGCGGTTCGGTGGGGGGCGGGACTATTTGGTCCAATCGGAAAGACGGAGGCCTTTTATCCGGGAAAATTCTTTGGCATTGTTGGTCGCCAAAATCGCCCCCCGGCTTAAGCGCAGTTCCGGCGATCAGCAGATCCAGGGGACCGATCAAAGCGCCACGAGCTTCCAGATCGATTCGGATGCGAGCGGATTCGAGCGCTGCTTCGCGATCGAATGGGATTTGTCCGATGCCTCCGAGGAGGTGGGCTACAATTTCTCGCCGCCGCGAGTGGGCGGTCTTAAGCGTGCCATATTCGATTTCATAAACGACAATGCTTGGAATGGCGACCTGTTTGGGATCGGCCTTCTGCAGCCGGGAAACAACCCTTGGGTGTCCACGAAGATAGTGGATGAGGGTATTGGTGTCTAGAACCGTCAACGGACGGGCTCCCGGGGGGCATCCGCACCGTAGCCCGCGCGAATCACTTCCAGGTCGGGAAAGTCCGGCAGCGCGCCGGCGGCATCCAGCACGCCTTTTGGCCAAGCCCGCTCCACAGAGTCCAGCACTTGTTCCGCGATCCAGCGGCTGACGGATGTCCCTTGCGCCTTCGCAGCTTTACGCGCTTTGTTCTCGATCGCGTCGGGCAGGTAGATGGTGATCTGTGCCATATACTATATAGTATATTACATTTGCGGTTTCCAGGCGTTCACAAGAGTGTGAACGCGGCACGTGAGAGTGTTCGCGCTACCGTCTGCTACCACTATCGGGTTAGGCGGAAAGACTTCCATCTCGGGATGTTTGGCGCGTTGATCGCGTGTAGTGTAGCGATATGAGAAAGACACTCCTCTTATCGACCGTGGTTCTAGCGCAAGCAAGCTGGGCGGCGGAATCCACACAGACCTAAGCCAGCAGATCGCCGAAGTGATGTTTCAGATTGCGGGGAATCATCCGGGTTTCCGGCCAGTCCACGCCAAGGGGATCGTGTGCCAGGGAACGTTCACACCGTCGAACGACGCAAGCGCTTATTCCCGGGCCGCGCATTTCCAAGGCGCCGCGATCCCAGTAACAGTTCGCTTCTCGGATGGCGCGCCCGATCCCACCATACCGGATAGCTCGCCGGACGCCTCGCCGCGCGGAATTGCGATCCGGTTCAAGCTCCCGAGTGGGAAGGGGACCGACATTGTGGCTCTTTCGCACAATGGGTTCGTGGTCGCGAATGGCGAGGATTTTCTGGCGCTTCAAAAGGCCATCGCGGCGACGGATCCCAGCAAGCCGCACCCCTGGCCGATCGAGGCATTTCTCGGGGGCCATCCGGCAGCGCTAAAATTTGTCAAGGACCCGAAGCCGATGCCAGCCAGTTTCGCCACCGAATCGTTCTTTTCCAATAACGCATTTATTTTTGTGAGCAAGGACGGAACGAAGCAAGCTGGCCGATATCAGATTCTGCCCGTGGAAGGGGCGCAGCACCTGGACGACGCTGCCGCCAAAGCCAAGCCGCCGAATTTCTTGAGAGAAGAGCTCCAAGCGCGCCTGGCGAAGGGTCCGGCTCAGTTCCGGCTGGTGCTGCAGCTTGCATCCGCCGGGGATGCAACGAACGATAGCACGGTAGTGTGGCCGGAAGACCACAAAACGGTGGACATGGGGACGATTAGTCTTACGGCGGTGGACGCGGATAGCGCTTCGACGGAAAAGGCGCTCGCGTTCGATCCCACGCGATTGACCGACGGGATCGAACTGTCGGACGACCCACTGCCAGCTTTACGGTCGCGTGTATATGCACTTTCGTTTGCGCATCGGCACGCTCGGTAAGGATCGCGAGACCAAGTAGGGTTCCCGCGCATCAATAACAAATGGCGCTAGACGCGGGAGGATACGTAATTTGAGGAACCTTATGAATGGACTGGCTCTTGGCTTTCTGGTGATTGCGCTGGTGGGTTCAGCCGGCTGTTCGAAGGGCACCCAAGCCGCAGGTCCGCTTCCGCCGCCCGAAGTGGAAGTGGTGCAGGTGGTGCAACGCGACGTTCCCATTTACAGTGAATGGATCGGAACGCTGGACGGGCTGGTGAATGCGGATATCAAAGCGCAGGTATCCGGCTATCTCCAGAAGCAGAATTATTCCGAAGGCTCCTTCGTCAAGACGGGGCAGTTGCTTTTCGAGATCGACCCGCGTCCGTTCGAAGCCGTGCTGGATCAAGCCAAGGGGCAGCTCGCACAGGCGTCCGGACAACTGGCGCAAGCCAGGGCGCAGCTCACCCAGGCTCAGGCCCAGGTTTCAGTGGCGGAAGCAAATCAAGTGAGAACGCAACTGGATGTGGATCGCTATATCCCGCTGGCCAAGCAACAAGCGATTACGCAGCAGGATCTGGACAACGCCACGCAGAATAATTTGGCCGCCAAGGCGCAAGTGCAATCCGTCAAGGCGCAAGTGGAAACCGCGCAGGCTCAAATTCAGGCCGCGCAAGCTACTGTACAGGCAGCCACGGCAACTGTGGCGACGGCAAATCTCAATCTCGGATTCACGCGGCTTATATCGCCGATCGACGGCATCGCTGGACTAGCGCAGCAACAGGTGGGCGCTTTGGTGAGCCCCGCCAGCCCGCCGGTGACCACCGTTTCCACGGTGGATCCCATCAAGGTGTACTTCACGGTGAGCGAGCGTGAGTATCTGGCTTTTCACCGGCGCTACTCCACGCCTGCCACGCTCGACGCGGAGCGGAAACAATTGCGACTCGAGTTGATTCTGGCGGACGGTACGGCGTATGCGAATCCAGGAAGTTTCTATTTCGCCGACCGCCAGGTAAATCAAGGCACCGGCGCGATCCGGGTGGCTGGACTTTTTCCCAATCCTGGAAATCTGCTGCGTCCGGGCCAATACGGCCGGGTTCGCACATCCACAAGGACCGCCGAGGGCGCTCTGCTGGTCCCGCAGCGCTCGGTTACAGAGCTGCAGGGCGCGTATCAGGTTGCGGTGGTGGACAACGAAAACAAGGTCGACGTGCGAACCGTGAAGACGGGCGAGCGCATCGGCAATCTTTGGATCATCGATCAGGGATTGAAGCCCGGCGAGAAGGTGGTGGCTGAAGGGGTGCAAAAGGTACGCACCGGAATGCAAGTGCGGCCCAAGCCTTACGCGCAGGCAGCGGAAACGGCTGGGAAATAACCATGTCGAAGTTTTTCATCAACCGCCCAATCGTGGCGATGGTGATCGCCATCCTGATGGTGATCATCGGAGCGGTTACCATCGCGGGCCTGCCGATCGCGCTCTTTCCTCAAATCGCTCCGCCTGAAGTGCAAATCTCGGCTATTTACACGGGCGCGGACGCGCAGACCATCGAGCAATCCGTGGCCACTCCCATCGAACAGCAGATGAGCGGCGTCGACAACATGAACTACATGTATTCGTTGAACGCCACGGCCAACGGCCAGATGCGGCTGATTGTGGATTTCGACGTGAAAACGGATCCCAACACCGATTTGATCCTCGCCGATTTGCGCGAGAACCTGGCGCAATCCCAGCTTCCGGCCGAGGTCAATGCGTACGGAATCACGGTGCAGAAGACGCTGACAGCTCCGCTCATGCTGGTCAGTTTGAATTCGCCGCACGGCACTTACGACGCGCAATTCCTGGCCAACTACGCTTACATCAATCTGAACGACCAGCTCACGCGCGTCCCTGGAGTGGGCAGCGTGCAGGTATTCGGTGCGGGTCAATATGCCATGCGGCTGTGGGTGAAACCCGACCAACTGGCGAAACTCGGCATCACGGTGCCGGAGATTGTCAGCGCCCTGCAGTCGCAAAACACCGTGAATCCGGCCGGACAGGTAGGCAGCGAGCCGGCTCCCCCAGGACAGGAATTCACCTATTCCGTGCAGGCACGCGGACGCCGGACATCGCCCGAGCAATTCGGGCAGATTGTGGTGCGGGAGACGCCGGATGGCGGGATCGTACGTATTAAAGATGTGGCGCGGGTGGAGCTCGGGTCGCAGGATTACTCCATCGTCGGCCGTTTGAACAGCAAACCCAGCGCGATCATTGGCGTGTATCAGTTGCCCGGGTCCAATGCCGTCCAGGCGGCTGAGGGCGTGAAGAAGCTGATGACAGAGGCGAAGAATCGCTTTCCTCCCGATGTGGACTACGCGGTTCCACTCGACACCACGCGCGCAGTGACGGAGGGAATGCGCGAGATTGTCGAAACGCTGGTGATCGCGATCCTGCTGGTAATTGTGGTGGTCTATATATTCCTGCAAGGCTGGCGCGCCACACTGATTCCGCTGCTGGCGGTACCGGTTTCGCTGGTCGGAACGTTTATTTTCTTCCCGTTGTTTGGATTCTCCATCAATACACTGTCTCTGTTTGGCCTGGTGCTCGCGATCGGTCTGGTGGTGGACGACGCCATTGTGGTGGTGGAGGCGGTGGAACGCCATATTGAGGATGGAATGGTCCCCAAAGAAGCGGCGTTGAAGGCGATGGAAGAAATCTCTGGCCCCGTAATTGGCATCGCGCTGGTTCTTTCCGCGGTGTTTATTCCAACCGCGTTCATCCCTGGAATTACCGGACGGCTTTATCAGCAGTTCGCCGTGACCATTGCGATTTCGGTGATCCTGTCAGCGTTCAACGCGCTGACGCTTAGCCCCGCTCTGGCCGCACTGATGCTGAAGCCCAAGGTGGCGAGTCATGGACTGCTCCGCAGATTCTTCAACTGGTTCAATCGAGTGTTCGGAAAAGCAACTGATGGATACATCGCGGTATCCGGAGCGCTCATCCGCAAAAGTGGCGTGGCTTTAGTAATGTTGGTGATCTTCGGGCTGGCCGCTGCCTTTTTCGGAAGTAAGCTGCCCACCAGCTTCCTGCCGGATGAAGACCAGGGCTATTTTTACGTCAATCTCCAGCTTCCCAATGCCTCTTCGCTGCAACGTACCGAAGAAGTAGCCACGAAGATCGAGAAAATCATCAAGGACACGCCGGGCGTGAAGTACGCCACCAGCGTAATCGGAATCAGCCTGCTCAGCCTGGTGCGGACCAGCTACAACGCATTCATCTTCGTGAATCTGGATGAGTGGAAAGACCGAACCGAGCGTGCCAAGCAGTATCAAGTGTTGAAGCAGCGCATTAACCAGGAACTGAGCAAGATTCCGGAGGGAATCGCGTTCGACTTTTCGCCGCCCGCGATTCCTGGAGTAGGCACAGCCGGTGGATTCACTTTCGTGTTGGAGGATCGCGCCGGAAAGGATGTGCAGTTCCTCTCAAGCAACCTGAACACATTCATTGCCGCGGCGCGGAAACGGCCGGAGATCGCAGGCTTGAGCACCACATTTCTGGCCAGCGTTCCGCAGCAGTTTGTCGACGTGGACGAAGACAAAGTACTCAAGCAGGGCGTACCCATCAACGACGTCTACAGGACCATCCAGGCATTCATGGGCGGCCTTTTCGTGAATTACTTCAACCGGTTCGGCCGCCAGTGGCAGGTGTATGTCGAGGCGGAAGGCGACTATCGTACCAAGGCGGAAAATGTCGGGCAGTTCTACGTCCGAAACAATGCGGGCGAAATGGTGCCGCTTTCCGCGCTCACGAAATTCGAATCGCGGATGGGCCCTGAATTCACCATGCGATACAACATGTACCGCGCCGCGCAACTCAATGGATCCGCGGCTGCGGGCTATAGTTCGGCTCAAGCCATGAAGGCGCTGGAAGAAGTGTTCGATCAAACCATGCCGCGCGAGATGGGTTACGACTACAAAGACATGTCGTTCCAGGAGAAGAAAGCCCAGGAAGGACTTCCGCCGGCAGTGATTTTCGGATTCTCGCTGTTGTTCGTCTTCCTGATTCTCGCGGCGCTGTATGAAAGCTGGTCGCTGCCGTTCAGCGTTCTCTTGAGTACGCCAGTGGCGGTGTTTGGCGCCTTTGCGGTGCTGTGGCTGCGGCGCGTGGTGCTGGGCTGGTTCGTTCCTCCCTACATGGTCCAGATTGAGACGGACGTGTATTCGCAGATCGGGCTGGTTATGTTGATCGGCCTGGCGGCCAAAAACGCGATTCTGATTGTGGAGTTCGCCAAGGATGAATTCGAGAAGGGTAAAGACCTGGTGGATGCGGCGCTGGAAGGGGCCCGGCTGCGGCTGCGGCCGATTCTGATGACTTCATTCGCCTTCATCCTGGGATGCGTCCCGCTCTGGACGGCGTCGGGCGCGGGATCGGTTGCGCGGCAGATCATGGGCACCACGGTGATCGGCGGCATGCTGGCGGCGAGCGTCATCGGAATCTTTTTCATTCCCGCGATCTTTTATGTCGTCGAGCGGGTTTCAGGCGCCGGCAAAGCGCACGCACCGGCAATTGCGCCACACCCGGCGCCGGCTCAGGGGGACTGACGAAAGAAATGCAAAAGGCACCGACTCCCTTACGGTCGCGGCTCGGTAACAAAATCCCGGTCGTCCTGCTCACGATGGTTCTGGCAGGTTGCACCGTTGGGCCGAACTACCATAAGCCCGCCATTCAGACGCCGGATAGTTTTCGATCTCCGGCGCCCATTCCGGCGGGCGACCAATCCCTGGCCGATCTCAAATGGTGGGAAGTTTTCAAGGACGAGAAACTGCAGGACCTGGAAAAAACGGCGCTGGTGCAAAATTACGATTTGCGCGACGCTGTGGCCCACGTAGACGCCGCACGCGCCAGTCTTAGCATTACCCGAGCCGATCAGTTCCCGAACTTTGCCGCGGGCGCGGGTGTTTCCACGGTTCGGCTCTCGCGCAATGGAGAAACCCCGTTGCCGGTGTTGAACTTCCCTTCGCAAAACCGCACGTTCGGACAGGTTACGTTGGACCTGCTTTCGTTCGAGGTGGATATCTGGGGCCGTTTGCGGCGAGCGACAGAAGCCGCCCGCGCGGATCTTCTCGCCTCGGAAGAAACACGGAAGGCGGTTACCACCACACTGGTGAGCGATGTCGCTGGCGCCTACCTCAGCTTGCGAAATCTGGATTACCAGCTTGAAATCTCCCAGCGCACGCTGGCCACGCGCAGAGAGTCGCTAGAACTGATCCGGAATCGCCAGACCGGTGGGGTGGCCACGCTGTTGGATCTCCGGCAAGGCGAGCAATTGGTTTATCAGGCATCGGAGACCATTCCTGTTCTGCAGCTGCAGATCGAACAGACCGAAAACCAACTCAGCTTGCTGTTGGGGAAAAACCCCGGAGCCGTGGTTCGTGGCCGCAGCCTGACGGAACAGGAAATGCCGGACGTGCCGCCCGGGTTACCTTCCGCGCTATTGGAGCGCCGTCCCGATATTCGCGCGGCGGAGCAGAACCTCATCGCCGCCAATGCGCGCATCGGGGTGGCCAAGGCCGCATACTACCCGCAAATCAGCCTCAGTGGCTTGCTGGGCGGTCAAGGGACGCAGCTCTCCAGTTTGTTCAGCGGTGCGAGTTTTGTATGGGCGTTCGCGCCGCAGGTAACGCAACCGATCTTTATGGCGGGTCGCCTGAAAGGCAATGTGAGGTTGAATGAAGCGCTGCAGCGGAGTGCGCTGATCCAATACGAGAAAGCAATTCAGACTGCGTTTTCCGAAGTCTCGAACGCCCTCATCGCCCACCAGCGCGTGAGAGAAAGCCGCGTGCAGCAGGAGTTGCTGGTGGCTGCTCTGCGGGACCGCACCCGGCTGGCCTATGTGCGATACCGTGGTGGTGTGGATACGCTGTTGGACGCGTTGGATGCCGACCGGGATCTGTTTCAGGCGGAGCTCGCGCTTTCGCAGGCGCGTTTGGACGAACTGGTCAGCGTGGTGCAGTTATACAAGGCGCTGGGCGGCGGATGGCAGTAGAATGCCAGTAGGTTTGTGAGCGGTCCCGCTTATCCCGCTGCGCGAGCGGTTGCCGATCCCGTACAGCTTCATTTTTCCCGGCTGCTGACCGAGGAGCGGCAACGCGGCACCGAAGATCTGGCGCCGGAACCGGACAATCCCGCTATCGAAGCCCTGGTGGACGCTGCATTTTGGGCCAGCCTGTTACGCCAGGAACATTACCCACCGAAATTCTCGCTGGCTTTTCTTTCTCCGGAACAGTCGCGCCTTCCAATGACTTTCGAGCACAGGCTCCCGCTCACTCCGGAGAACCTCGCTCGGCTCGCGCCGGCTGTGGAACGTCCCGGAATCCATTTGGGAGTGTGGCGCGAGGACGACGGATTTTTCATCTGGGGCGCCGCGCGAACGTTACCCGTCATGTGTTTCGTTCTGGAGGTGATCGATCCGGGGATGCTGGTGATCAAGCATCGCCGCGGCGCGGACTCCGGTAAATTCATCAACGTTGCGGTGCTCGAAGGCGAGCAGATTCGAGTGTTGGATCACAAGTCGGTGATTCTCGAAGATCCCCCGGCGCTGGTGGCATCGCTGCTGGGTGCGGACCCAGCCGGTTCCTCTGCGGCTTCGTCTGCTGACGCGCTGCGTGTGATCATCCAGCTCGCGGCGTCCATGCGGGCGCACGGACGGGGCGGATCGCTGCTGGTTGTTCCGCACGGTACGGAGGCGTGGCGGGAATCCATCGTGGGTCCCACCACGTATGCGATATCGCCGCCCTACTCGGAATTGGCGGCGTTGGTCCGCGAAGAGCCGGGCGAGAGAAGCCAGCGGCGTTGGCAGGAGGCGCTGCGCCGGGTGGTGGATGCGGTGGCAGGTTTAACCGCGGTGGATGGCGCGATGGTGATAACGGATGAGTGCGACTTGCTTGCTTTCGGGGCCAAGATCGGGCGCCGCGATGCCTGGGCGCGAGTGGATCATGTGGTGGATACGGAATTGATGGAAGGCGCGATCGGCCGCACGCTGCATCCGGCGCATTTCGGAGGAGCGCGCCACTTATCGGCGGCGCAATTCGCGCAGGATCAAATCGATTCGCAGGCGCTGGTGGCTTCGCAGGATGGGCGCTTCACGGTATTTGCGTGGTCGGTGAAGCGCGCGGCCGTTTGCGCGTATCGGGTGGAAGCGCTACTCTTGTGATCGCCGCTGGTTCATATACGCCAAAGCCGCTCGGCCATACCTTTGGTATACGGATGATCAGACCCTATCGATGCAGTTTCGCCGGTGCGATTGCTTGCGCGGTTCTCGCATACGGAGCCGGCCCGTACCCGGTCAAAGTTTCGCCCGATCACAGGTATCTGGTGGACCAAAGCGGCGCGCCATTCCTGGTTCAGGGCGATGCACCTTGGTCCCTCATCGTGGGACTCACGCGAGAGGAAGCCGAGTTGTATCTGGAAACGCGGCGGCGTCAGGGATTCAATTCCCTCATCGTCAATCTCATTGAGCACAAGTTTCGCGGTCCGGTGAATCGTTATGGGCAAGGGCCATTCGCCACGCCTGGTGATTTCTCCACACCCAATGAAAAATATTTCGAGCATGCTGATTGGGTCATCAAAAAAGCAGCGGAGAAGGGCTTCCAGATTTTTCTAGCGCCCATTTACTTGGGCTACATCGGCACTGACGAAGGTTGGGTGGAGGAAGCGCTGAAGAACGGGCCGGAGAAGAGTCGGGCCTGGGGGCGTTACGTCGGCAAGCGCTATCGCGACTTCGACAACCTGGTCTGGATGATTGGCGGCGACCGCAATCCGGACACGGCGCGCGTGGATGTCGACGCTATCGTCGCAGGCATTCAGGAATTCGATCCGCGGCATCTGATTACCGCCCATTGCCATCCGGAGAATTCGGCCATCGATCAGTACAAGAACGAAGGCTGGCTGAATTTGAACACCACATACACCTACAACATCGTCCACGGAATGTTGCTGCGGGATTACAATCGCACTCCGGCCATGCCGTTCATCCTGACGGAATCCACGTATGAAGGCGAGCACAATGCGTCGACGGTGCAGGTGCGCAGACAGGCGTATTGGGCGATCTTGTGTGGAGCAACAGGCCAGATGATGGGCAATCGTCCCATCTGGCTGTTCGATCCCGGATGGGAAGCTGCGCTTCAATCCACCGGCGCTGAGGACATGTCCCGGTTGAAAGCATTGTTCACATCACGCCCTTGGTATCGGCTTATGCCGGATCAAAAGCACGAAGTTGTGGTGGATGGCCTGGGGGAATTCCGCGGCTTGGATTATCTGGCGGCGGCGCGAACCGAGGATGGCGCAACGGTGATCGCATATATGCCAACGGCTCGGGCATTCACGGTGGACATGACCAAGATCGCGGGAAAGAACGCCAAGGCGTGGTGGTTCAATCCGAGAACCGGAAAATCCGATGCGGCCGGCGAGTTTGCAACCTCCGGCAAGAAGCAATTCACACCGCCCGGCGACGGCGATTGGGTTTTGGTGATCGATGATGCGTCGCGCAATGCCCCCGCGCCCGGGCACTCGTGATAAGTTACATGGGGAGAAGTTGTGCGAAAACTGGCAGCCGCCGCCCTCATCAGCGCGTTGGTGTGCGCGGCGCAAACGTACGAACAACGCGTCGCAGCAGCTCTGTCAACTGCCGACCAAACGGTGGCCAAGGGACCCTTCGCCGCCAACTGGCAGTCGCTGAGCGCCTATAACGTACCTGCCTGGTACCAGGATGCGAAGTTCGGCATCTTCATCCACTGGGGCGCGTACTCGGTGCCGGCCTTCGGCTCTGAGTGGTATCCGCGCAACATGTACCAGGCGGATCAGCCGGAATTCCAGCACCACATTCAGACGTTCGGACCACAACTCCAATTCGGCTACAAGGATTTCATCCCGCGCTTCAAGGCGGAGAATTTCAAACCCGCCGAGTGGGCGGAGCTGTTCCGGAAAGCAGGCGCGAAATATGTGGTCCCGGTTGCCGAACATCACGACGGGTTCCCCATGTACGATTGCAGCTTCACGGATTGGAGCGCGGCCAAGATGGGTCCGCATCGGGACGTGGTGGGAGAACTGGCGAAAGCAGTAAGGGCCGAGGGGATGGTGCTGGGTGTTTCGTCGCACCGCGCCGAGCATTGGTGGTTCTTCGACGGCGGCCGAAAGTTCGCTTCCGATGTCCAAGACCCGAAAAATGCCGGCCTCTACGCGCCGGCCCATCCCGAGAAAACCGCCGATGGCAAAAGCGAATCTACGCCGGATGCGGCGTTCTTGAACGACTGGCTGGCGCGGACCACGCGAGCTGGTCGACAAGTATCATCCGCAGTTGATTTGGTTCGATTGGTGGATTGAGCAGCCCGTCTTCCAGCCTTATCTCCAGCGTTTCGCCGCCTTCTATTACAACCGCGGCGCCGAGTGGAACAAGGGTGTGGCCATCAATTACAAGAAGGAGTCCTTTCCGCCGCACGCAGCCGTGCTGGATATCGAACGCGGCAAGCTGGACAAAGTTCGCAGCCAGTTCTGGCAGACCGACACCTCTGTTGGACTGAAATCCTGGGGCTACATCAACGACGAGAAATTCCGAACCGCCGATTCTCTGGTGGACGATCTGATCGATATCGTCAGCAAGAACGGCGCGCTGCTGCTGAACATCGGGCCCAGGCCGGACGGAACCATTCCGGAAGAGGTGCAAAATATCCTGCTGGCTATCGGTCGCTGGCTCTCAGTGAATGGCGAGGCGATCTACGGAACCCGTCCCTTCGAGGTCTATGGCGAAGGTCCTACCGAGGTGCTGGCAGGCGGCTTCACCGACGCGAAGAGCCAACCCTTTACCGGGCAGGATATTCGTTATACAACCAAAGGCAAAACGCTCTATGCGATTGCACTGGATTGGCCCGGCGCGGAGCTCACGGCGAAATCCCTTGGCACGAACGGGCCGCTGAAGGGCCGCAAGATTCGCAGTATCACCTTGCTCGGCAACCAGGCCAAGCTAAAGTGGAAGCAGACCGGGGACGCGCTACTGGTTCCAACTCCACCGCGCAAATCCGGTGAGTTCGCATTTGTATACAAGATCGAGTTCGACTGAAATGGAACATTTCGACGTACTGATCATCGGTGCGGGCCTCTCCGGAATCGATGCCGCGCATCACTTGCGGAAATTCTGCCCGAGCAAGAGCTACGTCATTCTCGATCAGCGCGAGCGCATCGGCGGCACTTGGGATCTGTTCCGCTATCCTGGCATCCGCTCGGACTCGGACATGCTCACCATGGGCTATTCGTTCCGCCCGTGGACCAGCCCAAAAGCAATTTCTCCGGGAGACGCCATCCGCGACTACATCACAGATGTTGCGCGCGACGAAGGTATCGATCGCCATATCCGTTTCGGTCATCGCATTGAGCGCGCCGCGTGGTCGTCTGAAAACGCGTGCTGGACGGTGAAGGCTCTCCGGAAATCGTCCGCTGGAAACGATGAGCCGGTTACGCTGACTTGCAACTTTCTATTCTCATGCGCCGGCTATTACCGCTATTCCTCCGGTTACACGCCGGAGTTTCCGGATGCCGGCCGCTTCCGCGGTCAGGTGATTCATCCGCAAGCCTGGCCTCAGGATTTGGACTACCGCGGCAAGCGCGTGGTCATCATCGGCAGCGGCGCCACTGCTGTAACGCTGGTGCCCGCGCTAGCGAAAGACGCGGCGCGCGTCACCATGCTGCAACGCTCGCCCACCTACATTATTTCCGCGCCGGAAGAGGATGCGAAGGCAAACTGGCTGCGCCGCGTATTGCCCGCCATGTGGGCGTATCGGCTCAGCCGGTGGAAGAATGTGGGCTTCATGATGTACATCTATCAGTTGTCGCAGCGCTTTCCGAATTTTGTTAAAAAAGGCCTGCTCCAGAAAGTGCGCGAGGAGTTGGGTCCGGACTTCGACGTGGATACTCACTTCACACCGCGCTACAAGCCTTGGGAACAGCGGCTCTGTCTCGTCCCCGGCTCAGATTTGTTCCAAGCCATAAAATCGGGACGCGCCGGCGTGGTCACCGGTGAAATTGAATCGTTCACGGAAAACGGCATCCGGCTCAAATCGGGCGAGAACCTGGATGCCGACATCATCATCACCGCGACGGGCCTGGTGATGCAGGCTTTCGGCGGTATCCAACTTTCGGTGGACGGGCGCAGCGTCGATCCCGGCCAGACTCTGGCATACAAAGGTGTGATGATGTCCGGCGTCCCAAATCTTGCCTCCGTTTTCGGTTACATCAACGCATCCTGGACGCTCAAAGCCGATTTGATTTGCAACTACGTATGCCGTTTGTTGAATTTCATGGATAGGAAAGGCGCGCGTCAGGTTACGCCGAAGAACACCAGCGACAGTGCCGTGGCGCCATTCGTCGAGAATTTCACGTCCGGCTACATGCAGCGCGCTCTCGAGAGTTGGCCGAAGCAGGGTTCGAAGCCGCCCTGGCGGGTCAACCAGAACTACATCCGCGATGTCATCAGCCTGAAGTGGACCTCGGTCGCCGACGGCGCGTTGGAGTTCTCGAAGCCGCCCGAAAAATCATCGAAGCATACCGAGCGCGAGTTGGCCGAAGCTGCGAAGTAGAACTACCAACGGCGCACGCGTCCCACGTCGACGTGGGCGAACTTTGAGCCGCCATAATAACCGACGCCCCCGCGTTCGAGGCGCAGTGCAGCGTCCCGCACCAGCGCGGTCGGAACCCCCCGCAAGCGAATATCGATGGCTTCCGCCTGCATGCTGCGACACCTGTGTGTGCGTTGCGGGTACGCAAGAATTAGTCGTGGAGCAGATCGAACACATGGGTGTCGAAATGACGTTCTTCTCCGGTACGATGGTCGCGGAGATAATGGTCGAGTTGGCCAATGCCCCGGGTAGGTAGTTTTCACCGCGCCGGTAAACAATTTCCAGCCGCTGGTTGGTATGCGTGTGATAAAAGCGAAGCCAGTATTCGCGCTCGGAAGGCGAAGCGGACTTTAAGGTTTGCCCAATGGGCCCGCGAGCAATAGCACCCCCGGTAGCGCGCGCACTCGTGCGTGCCGTGTTCGCCCTCTTGCGAGCACATTTTTAAACGAATTCCGAGCGTTCACATGAGCGTGAACGCGGCACGCATGAGTGCGCGCGCTACTTCAACCGCCCACCACTTCGAGCTCTACGTCGACATTGCCGCGTGTGGCATGTGAATAGGGACAGATTTTTTCGTGCGCTTCCTTGGCCAGTTCCGCGAGTTCGGCCTGCGGGACGCTCTTGTCTTCGACGTGCATCTTTACCGCGAGACCAAACCCGCCGCCATCGCGTGGTCCGATGCTCACGGCACAGGTGATCGACGCCGTCGAGGCATTCTTTTTGTGCTGCTTGGCGACGTAATCCAGCGCACCGCCAAAACAGGCCGCATAACCCGCCGCGAACAGATGTTCTGGAGTAGCGGTTCCAGGTTTTCCCGGCCCACCCATCTCCTTGGGTACCGAGAGGTCGGCCTTCACCATGCCGTCGCTTGTTTCCGTATGCCCGTTGCGGCCCCCCGTGGCGGTTGCGGTTGCCGTGAAGAGCGGTTTGATTTTGTCCATGCTTATATTTTCTCTCGTAAGACCTTTCAGCGTGCGATTAGTGTCGATACGTTGACATTTGCCGGACATCTCCGGCCCTCGCTCCGCTGAACTGTCGGCCAGAAACGAATTCCAGGTGGCATTTCAGTTGCTCTATGATGTCCCTATCACCCGGCTAGATCCGCAAAGGCTGGTTGGAGGTTTGTCAGATGAGGGTTAGGAAACTTTTGGCGGCGCTGTTCCTGATTGCGGGCGCGCAGGGCGCGGAGCTCAGCTCCGACGGACAATCCTGGCTACGCACCACCGTTACCGCCGGCAATTTGCCAGACTTGCGCTGGCCGGATTTTAGCGATTACAGCAAGCATCTGAAGAAATTCTATGAGTTCAGTGGAAACTCGCTGTGGTGGGTAAAGGACGCGGAACCAACCGCGCAGGCGCGCCAGGCGATCGCGGTGTTGCTTCAAGCAGACCAAAAGGGCCTCTCGGCGGAAGATTATGACGGTCCACGCTGGAATAGCCGGCTAGCGACGCTCACAGCCCGCGACTCCACATCCAACGGAGGCGGACGCCCTGAAGTTCGATCTCGCACTCACCGTTTGCATAATGCGATATATCTCGGACCTGCATATTGGCAAGGTGAATCCGAAGCACTTCGCCTTTGCTTTGGATGAGGAGTCCAGGAAGTACGATCTCGCGGAATTTCTCAGGGACCATGTGGTGAATGGGCCCGACGTTGCCGGCGCATTGGCGCAGGTGGAACCCCCTTATCCAGGTTACCGGCGAACGATGCAGGCTCTCCAGACCTACATGTTGCTGGCAAGTAAAGATGACGGTGAGCAACTGCCGGCGACCAAGAAACCCGTTGCGGCAGGCGATAATTATCCGGGCGTGCCACGGCTGACAAGGCTGCTCAGGTTGGTGGGGGATTTGCCGGACGACGCCAATGTGCCGGCTGATCCGCCAATTTATCAAGGTGCGCTGGTGGATGCCGTAAAGAAGTTTCAGCGCCGGCATGGCCGAGATCCGAATGGAAAAATTGACGCTCAAACGCTGGCGGATTTGAATGTTCCCTTGAGCCGCCGTGTCCAACAGATGCGCTGGACTCTGGAGCGTTGGCGATGGTTGCCGGATGCGTATGCAAAATCGCCGATCGTCGCGAACATCCCCGAATTCCGCCTCCGCGCGTATGACCAGGATTTCAACATCGCCGTGACCATGAACGTGGTGGTGGGCAAATCCTATGGTCACAACACTCCGGTTTTCAGCGAGACCATGAAGTATGTGGTTTTTCGGCCGTATTGGGAGGTGCCATACTCCATCACCCGCTCGGAACTCATTCCGCACATCCTGCGCGACCCGGATTATCTGGCTAAGAAAGGGTTCGAAGTCGTCGACAGCAAGCAAACCGTGATTGCGGCCGGAACGGTTTCGAGCGAAGTACTGGCGCAGCTCCGAGCTGGAAAGTTGTTCGTCCGGCAAACACCCGGCCCCAAGAACGCGCTCGGCCTGGTCAAATTTCTATTTCCGAATAGCTACAACGTGTACATGCACGATACTCCCGCCCAGGAATTCTTTGCGAAGTCCAGGCGGGATTTCAGCCACGGCTGTGTCCGGTTGGAAAAGCCCGCGGAACTGGCGCGGTGGGTGTTGCGCGGCAATCCGGGCTGGACTGAGGAACGCATTCACGCGGCAATGACTGGCGCCACACCCCAGCAGGTAAATCTCGTGAATCCGATTCCAGTCTTGATCGTCTACGCAACCGTAATCGTGCTTGAAGATGGACTGGTTCATTTTTACGACGACATCTACGGTCACGACACGTCCTTGGAGAAGGTTCTCGCGAAGGGGTATCCATACCCGGGGTGAACTGGCGGAGAGAGAGGGATTCGAACCCTCGATAGAGTTTCCCCTATACACGCTTTCCAAGCGTGCGCCTTCAACCACTCGGCCATCTCTCCGGGGTGTCGAGGAACAGGTTTCGCAGGCGGAATCGCCCGCGACAATTCAGTCTAACACGGGTGCGCGCGGCGGCGAACTTCGCCAGAGGTATGATCAAAACATGAGCGCGCGCTATCGTGAGCACGCCCCGCCGGAGCGTCTTCGGCCGTACGTGGAATGCTTCTGGTCCCTCGAACCCGGCGAAGAAGTCCCCCAATATCCCGTGTTGCCGGATGGATGCGTCGACATTGTGTATTCGCGCAGTGCCGGGCCACAAGTTGTCGGCACTATGACGTCAGTTCGCCGATTCACACTCGCTGCTGGCCAACTTCAGATCGGCGTGCGCTTCCGGCCCGGGATGGCGCCCGGATTTGTCCGCGTCCCCGGCAGTCAAACCACGGACCGGCTGCTTCCTCTGGACGACGTGTGGGGCACACAAGGCCGCCAATTCGGCCGGCGGATCGCAGACGCGAATTCGGCCGAGCAATGTATCGCGCTTTTGGAAACCCAACTGGTGGACGAATCGGAACCGAACATCGTTCAGAAGATGTCGGCGTATATCGTGGGACAGAGCGGCCAAGTTCGTGTGGACGACCTCGCTTTCGAAGCGGCCATGAGCGCCCGGCAATTGCGGCGGCTTTTCCTGGAACAGCTCGGGCTGTCGCCCAAACATTTCTGCCGCGTGATCCGCTTCCGTCACAGCTTACCCAAGCTTCGCGCCACCGAGCGCGGCGATTGGACGCAGGTCGCTCTCGAATGCGGCTATTACGATCAGGCTCACTTCATTAATGAGTTCCGCGAGTTCAGCGGCTATACCCCGGGCGAGTTTGCGGCGCTACCTCGCTGACCGTTTTTGGCTGACCGTTTTTGGCTGACCGTTTTTTCCAATCGCTTCTTGCCGCCTGCCGGTTATCATAGCCCTCATGAAGATCACACCGATTCTGATTGTGGATGAAATTGAGCCGTCGCTGGAATTTTGGGTCGGCAAGCTCGGCTTCGAAAAGACAGTGGAGGTACCGGAGGGCGACAAGTTGGGCTTCGTCATCCTACAGAAGGAAGGCGCCGAAGTAATGCTGCAATCCCGCGCCAGCATCAAAAAGGACGCCGGGCAGGCCGCGGATGCGGTACTCAGTGCCGGTTCCAGCCTCTACATCGAAGTGGACAGCTTCCCCGATGCGTTGGAACGCGTCAAGGGCGCCGATGTGGTACTTCCGGAACGAACCACTTTTTATGGGATGCGCGAGATTTGGGTGCGCGAGCCGGGGCGGAATGTGTTGGGCTTCGCGGCGCGGACCACGTAGATCACAGCTTCTTAGCGACGGGTACTCCGAAGCCGCTTCGCGCGCTCAAACACCGCCCGGAACATTTCCGGCGTCAATTTCCCCGTGGACGTATTTTGCTGGCTCGGATGGTAAGAGCTGATCAGCGTCGGCTGACCTGGACCGGTGGAATGCTCGCGGTCGTGCGCGAAAGCGAAACCCGCGCGGCTCGGGATTTTTCCCTGATCGCGAAGGATCGTCAGATACCCATCGAACGCCAGCTTGCCGAGTGCGATTATGACTTTCACATCCCGCAACAGCTCCAATTCCCGCTCCAGATACGGACGGCAGTTGCGAATCTCTTCCGGCGCCGGTTTGTTGTCCGGCGGAGCGCAGCGCACCGACGCGCTGATATACGCGTCAATCAGGCTGAGACCATCGTCGCGTGACACACTGGTGGGCTGCGACGCGAAGCCGGTATCGTACATCGCTTGAAACAGGAACACGCCGGAACTGTCGCCAGTAAAGACTCTGCCGGTGCGGTTCGCTCCATGCGCTCCGGGCGCAAGCCCGATCAGGAGAACCCGCGCGTTCGGATCGCCAAATCCCGGCACCGGTTTCGCCCAGTATTTCCAGTCCAGATAAGCACGGCGTTTGACAACCGCAATGTGGGCGCGATATTCCACCAGGCGTGGACATTTGTGACACGCGATGATTTTCCGGTCCAGGATTTCCAGTGCAGTCATGGTGCGTCTGGATTCTATCCTACCTGTTGGCGCTAGCGAGCTAGTTGGATGCTCATGTTTTCGAGCGATGGATCGATCGCGCTCATCTCCGCGAGATCCTTGGCTTGCATCGTGCTCATAAAGAGCGGCACCAATTCCGGATCGCGCCAGCCTCGCCGGACTTCTTCCTCCATCAGACCGAATGCCTGATCCTGAGAAAGTGCCGGTTTGTATGGCCGTTCGGTAATCAACGCATCGTAAATATCTGCCACTTGTAGAATGCGCGCCAGCAGCGGTATGTCTTCGCCGGCCAAGCCGTCCGGATATCCTGTGCCGTCCCACCGCTCGTGATGATTGCGGATGATCGGCAGTACAGGCCACAGGCTTTTCATGGGTTGGCAAATCTCTTCGCCGCGAACAGGATGGCTGCGCATCACTTCCCACTCTGCTTCGGAGAGCAATCCCTGTTTGAACAGGATGGCGTCGGGAATGCTGATTTTGCCGATGTCATGTAAGTAGCCGCCGCGATACAACGCGGTGAGGTCTGCATGAGAGAGGCCTAGTGCTTCGCCCAACATGACTGAGGCGACGGCCAGCCGTTGGCAATGCTGCCCGGTGTACACGTCGCGCTGTTCCACGGTTTGCGCCAGCGCAAACAGGATGGTTTCGGCTTCTTCCAACGAATCCACCAGCGCCTTGTTGCGCAGCATCGCGCGTATACGCGTTCGAACCACGGCAGGATGCAACGGCTTGATGAGGAATTCGTCGGCGCCGGAAGAAATACCCGCAATTTCATTTTCCACGCCCTGTACGTTGGTGACCATCAGCACCGGGATCAGCTGCGTGCGGCGGTCCGCCTTCATCCAGCGGCAGAGCTCGGGACCGCTCATTTCCGGCAGCATCAGGTCGAGAATGACGAGGTCGATTTTTTCAGACTGCAGCAGTGCCATGGCCTCGGATGCTCTGCGGGACTCCAGCATACGATACGGCGCAGTCTTGAAAATCCCCTTCAGCAGCCTGCGATTGATCTCCTCGCTGTCGACGATCAGGATTGTGGCGGGTGGTCCGCTGCGCTCTTCGGATTCGAAAAAAGCCACCGCCGGAGCCGGTCTAACCGCAAAAGACGGGGGCGTGAGTGTGGTCTTCGCCAACATGCACAGCAGAGGCTGGTCGGAGGCCTCAAATCATCTATCGTCTGAAATGTTGGAAATGTTTAATGCTGAAAACAAAGGAGTTTAGCCGCTGATGAACGCAGATGAACGCGGATCGTAATTTTGACTTATCCGCGTTCATCCGCGTTCATCCGCGGCCAATTAGATCTTTATCGTTTCGGCAGCTTCGCCAGGATCTGGGTCACGTAGCTCAGGGTTTCGGGAATGGCCGGTACTCCACCATCACGATCCACGCGGCCGGCGCCTGCGTTGTAGGCGGCCAGGGTGAGCGAGACATCCCCGTTGTATTTGGCCAGCAGTTGCTTCAGCAGTTTCGTGCCGGCCTCCACGTTCTGTTTCGCATTGAAAGGATCGGCCACGCCAAGTTCGTCCGCGGTTCCCGGCATAAGCTGCATCAATCCCTGAGCGCCTTTGGGAGACACCGCGCAAGGCCGGTTGCCGGACTCCTGGTTGATCACCGCCCGGATCAGATCGCTCTTTACGCCCTGCTGTTTGGAGTTTTGCTCGATCAGTTGCTCCAGTTCCGCGGTTGCCATGGGATCGCACGGAGGCGGCAGTGGACGGGACGCTATCCCATCGATCCACGGAACGGTGAAGAAAGCGCCGGGCGTGGCTGGTTTGCCGGTTATCGACATCACTTGTTTTAATACGGAAGCGCGCTGTTGGTCAATCGCGCTACCAGGCGCCGATGCGGGTTGCCGGGGCCGTTTGGCCCAACAGCATTCCAGAAAACACAGCAATAGCCAAGATCCATCTCATCCTCATCTTCTATCGGCCGCCCGCCCGGAACTCTGAATAGCGCCAGGAGGTATAGTGGAGCTTTCGCGGGGATCGAAATGCAGGTATTACGAGCAGCTTTACGAGACGAACCTGGGGTGGCGCTGGATACCGCCGCGCTCGAAATGGCGGCCGTCGAGCGGCCGGGTTTGGACTCAACGCCTTACCTGGAAATGCTGGACCGGATCGCCTCGGAACTCGACACACGCTTGGGCGGCCATGGGCGGGGCGGACGGCCCCCGATTCATCCGCATTGCGAACCAGTATCTTTTTGAAGAACTTGGTTTTCGAGGCAATGATACCGACTACTACGATCCCGCCAATAGCTGTCTTGACCTGGTCCTGGATCGGCGAACCGGCATCCCAATCTCTCTTTCGGTGGTCTATATCGAAGTGGCGCGGCGGCTGGCCAGGCCCGTTTGGGGAATTGGCTTGCCCGGACATTTTGTTGTCCAATATTCCGACCTCGAATATTCCACCTACATCGACCCATTCCACCGAGGCAAGCTTCTCACCGAAGACGATTGCGCGAAGCTAGCCCGTGAGATCACAGGAGTTGACCCGACCTCGGAGCCATCCACCCTGGCGCCAGTGGGTACGCGATATATCCTGGTGCGGATGCTGAACAATTTGCGTTCAGCCTACTTCCGCGTGAAACAATACGGGAAAGCCGCGACAATACTGGATTTACTGGTGGAAGCGTTCCCGGATAATGCCGATTACTACAAGACGCGCGGAGTAGCCCGCCTGCATCTGCGCGAATTCGTGGCGCGCAAAGCGCGATTTGGAGAAATATCTGAAAATCTCGCCGAACGCGGAAGACAAAGCGGAAATCACCGAGACAACTCGAAGCGATCCATCGCTGGCTTGGGCGACTCAATTGAAGGCGCCAGCCAGGAACCGATGAACCGAAGAACTGAATAACCGAATAACGGCATCCGGCTCAATAGAGCCGGACGCCTCTTGGCCCGGGCTTTCTGGTTGCATGGACAGTATCCAGAAATCGCACTTTGTTGGGATTCGATGTCATCACCACCGAATGCGTCCGGTATCCGTCGCCGAAAAAGCGGACGCCCTGCAACAAACTGCCCGGCGTCACACCACACGCCACGAAAATGATCTGCTTGCCGGGCGCCAGATCTTCGGCGCGGTAGACTTTGCGCGGATCTGTAATTCCCATGCGCGCCATGCGCTCTTCCTGTTCCGGATTCGCCGCAACCAGTCGCCCCACCATCTCGCCGTGCAAGCAGCGTAGCGCGGCGGCCGTGATCACGCCCTCGGGAGCGCCGCCGATTCCCATCACCGCGTGGACGCCTGTGCCTCGCACCGCGGCCGCAATGCCCGCCGATAGATCGCCGTCGCCGATCAAGCGGATGCGCGCGCCGGCTTCCCGGATATCCGCGATCAGCTTTTCGTGACGCGGCCGATCCAGCACGATCACCACCAGATCCATCACGTGGCGCTCCAGACGCCGCGCGATGGCCCGGAGATTGTCCATCACTGGCGCATCGATATCCAGCGCGCCCTGCGCGGCGGGTCCGGCGATGATCTTTTCCATGTAGCAATCCGGCGCATGCAGCAAGCCGCCCGCTTCGGATGCCGCGAGTACCGCGATGGAATTTGCCGCGCCGGTGGCGCACAGATTTGTGCCTTCGAGCGGATCCACGGCAATGTCGACAGCCGGATACTCAACGCCTTTGGATGGCGGAGCGCCCACTGCCTCGCCGATATACAGCATGGGGGCTTCGTCGCGCTCGCCCTCGCCGATGACGATATTTCCCGCGATGGGAACGCTCTCGAAGGCGCGCCGCATGGCTTGCACGGCGGCCTGATCGGAACCTTTGCGATCCCCTTGGCCCATGGTGCGCGCCGCTGCCACGGCGCCTTCTTCCACCACGCGCGTCAACTCGAACGCCAGGTGTTGTTCCAGGTCAATCGCGGACTGATTGCCGGTTGTTGCCATATCGCACCTCAACGGAGTGGTGGATTTCCATCGTATTGCCGGATCGATAATACCATGCGGCTTGACAAACACCACGAATACTATCACAATGTAGTTCTAATCATGTTGGGAGAATTCGAATACGCTCTGATCACCGCCGCTGCCGGCCTGGGAGACAAAGCCTATGGCGCGGCGATACGGGAAGAAATTGAAACGATACGGGAAGAAAGTGCTCCATCGGCGCCTTGTACACCACAATTGACCGGCTGGAAACCAAAGGTCTGCTAAAAACCTGGATGGGCGAAACCACGCCGCAGCGGGGCGGCCGCGCCAAGCGCATGGTTCGCGTGACGCCGAACGGCGTGAAAGCCGCGAAAGACTTCTATGATGCCGTCACTCGCATCAGCCGCGGGGCATCGTGGGTGGTGTCATGACCAGCTTGGTGGAAGCTGGCTGCGCAACTCCTGGAGCCTCGCGAGCGCGAAGCCGTGCTGGGCGATCTCGCTGAAACCGGCGAAAGTGCCTGGCGCGGATTGCTGGGCGTACTCGGCTTGGTGATCCGCCGCGAGGCGACTGCTTTTGAAAAGCTGGCGTCCCTGGCTGGCCGCGTTCGGATTGTCGATGCCGGCCAGTTTTTGCCTGATGGGATTCTCGCTCACTGTGAGTTGGTCGTTTCAAAGTTGGACGCACGGGGGTCGCGCCACGCCGGTGCTCATTTACGCTTCCTTGCTAACCGCATGGTCGTGGACTGGTGGTTTTGTGGTGGCCTCGCTCTCGCGCCGGACGCTCTGGATGAGTATCCTGGCCACCTGTTCGCCCTGCTTGTTTTGTTTGGCGCGATTTCGCCAGTCTTCGCTGCCGCGGATTTGTCTGCTTCTGTTTTTGGCGCCTGCGATTTGGGGAGCTTGGCGCGGTGTGCGGAAGGCGAAGATCGTATGAGGACAAGTTTTCTTTTGGCCGCGTTGGCCGCCGCGACATTGGCTGCCGCTGAGAGCCGAATTGTAGACCGTGAAATCACATCCGCCAAGTTCGCGGACAACAAAATCGGCGTGAGCGCGATCCGGAAATTGGTGGTCTATCTTCCCGCCGGCTACGACGAATCGTCCCAGCGCTATCCGGTGATCTATTTCCTCCCCACGCCGTTCGAAAACTTATCGTGCCCCATTCAGCCAACACCGCGCTCAAGCCCTCTTCGACCGGGCAATTGAAGCCCGGGCCATCCATCCTTTCATTTTTGTAGCCGTGGACATGACAACGCCGCTGGGACCTTCCTGGTATGTCAATTCTCCGGTGACCGGAAACTGGGAGGACTTCCTGATCCAGGAACTAGTTCCGTACATGGATGCGAATTTCCGAACGTTGCCCACTCGGGATTCGCGCGGGATTGCTGGAGACTTCATTGGCGGATACGGCGCCATCCGTTTCGGTATGCGGCATCCGGACGTATTCGGATCTGTTTACGCTTTGCATCCCGTGGGAACGGGTTCCGGCGTTCAAGTGATGTATTCGCGGCCCAACTGGGATCTGCTGGCCGGCGCCAAATCTCTCGACGACGTGACGGAAAGACGGACTTTCGACGCTCTTCACCACCATCTTTCAAGCTCACGCGCCGAATCCGGACAAGCCGCCGCTGTTCATTGATCTGCAGGCGCACAAAGCTGGAGATCAGCTTGAGATCGACAGCAAAGTGACCGAACGCCTGCGTAACAACTTCTTCATCGAATCGATGATTCCGCGAATTCGCCGACAATCTGAAATCTCTTCGTGGATTCAAGATTGACTGGGCCCGTAACGATGGGAACTACGATCACGTTTACTCAAACCAGGCCTTGACGCATAAGCTGGACGAATTCGGAATCCCGCACGAAGCGGAAGAGTACAACGGACTCTGGGGACACGGCGTGTGGGGGGATGAGGGGCGCTTTTATGGCGAGGTTCTTCCATTCTTTGAGAAACATCTAATGTTTTGAGATCATCAGGAGTCGCGGCGGCGAGTTCCTTGCGGCGTTACCTTACTGTCTCCGGCCCGGGGATTCCGCCAGCGTACGCCGTTTATCGCCTGGTTAGAGAACGCTGAGGACAAGGAAACAGATGAACCGAAGAACTGAATAACCGAACAACTAGCGGCGCAGCCGCTAGAGATTCATGCTCGCAATATCCACGGGCGACCGGTGGCCTTCCACCACCACGATTCCGGTATCTGTGACGTGATACAGCTCCCGGTCGCGATCCAGATCATAACCGATTACCGCATCCGGCGGAACGCGCACATTCTTATCCAAAATCGCCCGGCGCACTCGCGCGCGGCGGCCGATGTCGCAGTTGTCGAAAATGATGGAATCTTCCACGTAGGCATGCGAATGGATGCGCACGCCGCGGCCAATCACCGAAGTCCGAACCAGCCCGCCGGATAGGATGGTTCCGCCGGACACGATGGAATCGATGGCATGTCCCCGGCGGCCTTCGGCGTCGAAGATGAATTTGGCAGGCGCGTCGGAATAGCCCGCGGTGCGCAGCGGCCACTGCCGGTTGTACAGATTGAGTTCCGGCGAAACAGAGCGCAGGTCCATATTGGCGTCGAAATATGCGTCGATGGTTCCCACGTCGCGCCAGTAAATGGGCGCGCCCGCCGGATCGCCCGGAATCCGATTGGTCTGAAAATCGTAGGCGAACATGTCGGCGCGTCCGATCAGGCCCGGCAGGATATCGCGCCCGAAATCGTGGGAGCTGTGCTCATTTTCGCCATCCACGCGCAACTCTTCCAGCAGCAGTTTGGTGCTGAAAAGATAATTCCCCATGGACGCGTAGACGCGGTTCGGATCGCCCGGCATGGTGGGCGCGTCCGACTTCTTTTCATGAAAGCCCACAATCAAGCCGTCGTCTTTTGTTTCGATCACGCCGAACTCGGAAGCCTGCTCTTTTTCCACCGGGATGGCCGAGACGGTAACCTGCGCGCCGCGCTCCACATGGAACTCCACCATCTCGCGGATGTTCATGCGATAGATGTGGTCCGCGCCGAAGATCGCCACCACGTGCGGCTCCGCCTGTTCGATGAGATTGATGTTTTGATAAATGGCGTCGGCGGTACCGCGATACCAATCCTCGCCCTGCGAACGCATCTGCGCGGGGACCGGAATAATGAAGTGATTGCGCAGCAAGCTGGATGCTTCCCAACCCTCGCGCAGATGCTGCAGCAGCGATTGGCTCTTGAATTGAACCAGCACGTAAACGGAATAGATACCGGAGTTGACCAGGTTGCTCAGAACGAAGTCGACGATCCGGTAGCGGCCGCCAAACGGAACGGCAGGCTTCGCGCGCTCCTTAGTGAGCGGATAGAGGCGCGTTCCTTTGCCTCCCGCCAGAACAAACGCAAGTACGCGCAATTGCATTGTGCGAGCCTCCGACGGCACAGTTTCAAAACCGCCCTTGCCTATTTTGGCAGATGGAAGCTACTTCCGGTGGACCGAGTAAGGCACCGACTCCCTTACGGTCGCGGCTCGGAACGGAACGAGTGTTACCGAACCGCGACCGTAAGGGAGCCGGTGCTGTCTACGCCTCGTGACGGAGCGCCGTCACCGGATCGAATCGCGCAGCGCGCCGGGCGGGCAGCAGAGCGGCAAACACTGTCGTGATGCAAAGCACCGCGACCACTTCGGCAGCCGACGTCCAATCGAAAGCGGTTGCCTCGAAAACTTGAAACCGCGCCAGGCGTTCCAGGATCGCGCTGCCGCTGAGGCCGATGATAAGCCCCAACGCAACCACTCGCGCCACGATCCGAAAAACCAGCGACACTACATCCGTACGCTTGGCGCCCAGTGCCAGCCGAACGCCGATCTCGTGCATGCGCTGCGTTACGTCATAACTGATCACGCTGTAGACTCCGGCCGCTGCCAGCGCCAGGCCGAGCGCTGCAAAGCAACTGAAGAGCGCCATGTTGAAACGCGGCTGCGCGGTCTCGAAGCCATAAATTTCCTCGAGTGTCATGGCGTGCCCGATCGGCACGTCCTTGTCCAGAGTGCGAATCAGCATCTGCACTGATTTGAGGATGGCCATAGGCTCCCCATAAGTTCGCACCGCCAGGGCGCGGTCAGGCGGCGCGACCAGCGTGTAAGGGATATAGACGCCAGGAAGCGTCGCAGCCCGCAAGCCGTCATTCCGCGTATCCGCGATCACGCCCACTACGGTGAGCGACGGCGAAATTCCAGCCGGCATCAGTATCTCCGAACCCAAGCTGGTCTTGAGTAGGTCCAGATTTATGTGTTTGCCGATAGGATCCGTTCCCGAAGCCCACAACTTCGCGGCCGTCTCATTGATCAATGCGAAATGATCTCCGTGCAGCACTTCGCTGAGCGAAAGCGAGCGGCCGCGTTTCAGTGGTGTGCCAAGCGTCCGCAGATAGTTGCTACTGATCAAGCTAATGAATATTCGCTTCTCTTCAGCCTTCGGTTGTCCATCTATGGAATAAGGGGACGGCGCTCCACCGAACGGCATCGCGCCGTTGCCGATCGCGACGCTCTGCACTCCAGGAAGGCGCTGGACGCTCTCGACGAGGTTCGCAGCGAAAATGTTGCGTTGCTGAAGCGTTGGATAGAGCTTGGTTGGTAGCGGTACATTCACCCGCAGCATCCGCTCCGGTTGGAAGCCCGGAGAAATATGCAGCAGAGTGGTGAAACTGCGGATCGCGAGACTCGCGCCCGCCAGCAGCACCACCGACAACGCCACTTCCGCTACAACCAGGCCGCTTCGCATCGCCTGGCCGCGAGCTCCACTGCCGGCGCCTCGCGTGCCATCCTTCAGAGTTTCCACCAGATTGGGACGCGAGCAGCGCAGCGCGGGCGCCAAACCAAACAGGATGCCGGTGAGAACCGAAACCGCCAGCGTGAACAGCAGGACGTAGCTGTTGATGGTAATGCGTGCCTCGTTGGGAACGTAATCACGCGGCATTAATTGGACGATGACCTGAATCGCGCCGATCGCGAACAAGATACCCAGGACACCACCGGCTAATGAGAGCAGTACGCTCTCGGTGAGCAGTTGCCGAACCAATCGACCGCGGCCGGCGCCGATGGACAAGCGAACCGCAATCTCGCGGGCTCTGGTGGTGGTCCGCGCCAGTTGCAGATTGGCGACGTTGACGCACGCGATCAGCAACAGAAATCCCACGGCTGCGAAAAGCAGACGCAGGCTGCTCTGCATATCGCCGCTGGCAACCGTGAGATCCATGTAATTCATCAGTTGAGTGCGGAAGGCGGTTTTGGGGAAATTATCCGGCTTGGCAGCTGCCAACTGTAGATTCATCGCTTGCAACTGCTGCTCGGCCGCGCGAGGCGTTACACCGCGCGCCAATCTTAGGATCACATTCACCGGCGATTCTTCCGCCAGGTTGTCCATGGGCATGGGAAGCCAAAACGCATCGTTCGTGTACCAGCCGAACCTCGGCGGCATCACGCCGATAATAGTCCGGGGCACATCGTTCAACACCAGCTTCTTCCCGATCGTGTTCGGATCGCCATTGAACCGCTGTTGCCAGAAGCCGTAGCTGAGCACCACCACCGGCTCAGGTTTTCCTCCCGGTTGAATATCGAACGGTTGAATGGTGCGGCCGAGAAGCGGAGGCACTCCGATGAAGTTGAACGCGCCGCCCGTGAGCAGAATTCCGTTGAAGCTTTCCGGGTAGCTGCCTCCGGAAAGAAGCGCTTGTTCAAAACCGGTAGCCATGACTTCGGCAAAGGCGGGGAGCTTCTGAATCTCCAGGAATTCGCGGCGAGGATAGGAGTGCCATCCCTGCGCGGATTCCTTCAAGGGAACCACCGCGGGCGCCCATATCTCGTTCGGCTTGGCGTAAGGATACGGTGAAATCAACACTCCGTACACAACGCTGAAGAGCGCCGTGCTGGCCCCGATGCCTAAGAGTAAAGAGAGCAGCGCGACCGCCGTGAATCCGGGATTTCTGCCGAAGCCGCGAACCGCGTAGCGCAGATCTTGCCACAGGCGATCGAGCCAGAGTAACCCCCAGACCTCGCGCGATTCCTCGCGTGCCAGCGTGACGCTGCCGAATTTTTGCAGTGCTCGCTGACGCGCCTCTTCAGGTGTCATGCCCGCGCTGATGTTCTCCTGCGTTTCGAACTCGATGTGCTCCCGCATCTCGGCGCTGAGTCGTTCGTCGCGGCGTTTCCACCAGGTCATGGCCTCTGTTCCCTTCTCGCTTCAGGTGGGGCGGACCCCCTGGTCCGCGCGGGTCCCCCTGGACCCGCATCTTGAGGCGTCGTAACTCTATGAAGCCGACGTGGGCGTCGGCTGCGGACCAGGGGGTCCGCCCCACGATGGCAGCCCATTAATTACCCCCGACAGGATTCAGGATCCGCACAATCGCCGCCGAGAGCTTGTGCCATTTCGAGGTTTCGACAAACAGCTTCTTGCGTCCCTTGGGCGTGAGCTTATAAAAACGGGCGGCGCGATTGTTCTCCGAAACGCCGTCTTCGGCGGCAATCAGTCCGTGCTTCAATAGCCGCTGCAGCGCTGGATAGAGCGAGCCATGCCCGATCCGCAGGACGTCTTCCGATTGGCGCTCGATGGCCTGCGCGATGGCGTGTCCATGCAGGCTCGCTCGCGCCAGCGTCTGCAGGATCAACAGGTCAAGAGTCCCCTGCAGTAGTTCCAACCGATCTCTAGTCGACATTCGACTAGTAGAGTAGCGCACCTCTGGTCGAATGGCAAGGGGAGCGTGTGAAACCGCTACTTGAACAGGGAACGGAGCCAGGTCCCTAGATGCAGGTGCCGGCCGGGACATTCCGGCTGAGGGGAGAAGCTGATTACTTTGGTGGCGCGCTCTACCCAAAGCGGGACAGGCTCTTCGGAGCCCGGGTAGTCGAGCCGGACGATTACGCCGGAGCCGCAGGATTGAGACAGGCCGATCTCGGCGTTGGATTCGTCGGCGTGCGGGCTATGCGGCCCCCAATCATCCAGAAATTTGTTCTCCGGATAGTTGGGGCAGGGACGCGCCGACGTGCAACCCCACAGCTTGTAGGCTTCGGAGTAGTTGTGATCGGCCAGCAGATGCGCGAAAAGTTTGGCCTGCTCTTCTTCGCTGCGATTTTTCAACAGAGCGTAGAGTGTAAGGCTTGCAATCAGCGAGCACACCACCACGGTAGAGCCAATCTTCAAGAAACGGATTCGCCGCGCGCGAATTTCTTCGGAGGCGCCGTACTCTTCCAGGTAACTGGCCATCGTCTTCCTGGAACTATTTTACCGGATAGGTCTTGTTGTACTCGGTGACGGCCTCGGCCGTTAGGTCGAAGGCGGGCTTGTAGAAAACCGTATTGGCGGTGTCCACCACGATATCCAGGCCTTTTGCTTCCGCAATCTTCTTCACAACTTCCTGCATGCGCGTGCCGGATCGTTGCAGAACATCATTGCGCTCCAGATTGACGTCATCTTGCAGGTCTTGCTGGATGCGCTGCAGATCACGCTGTTTCTTGGTGCCTTCCGCTCTCAATTCCTGTTCGCCCATGGCGTTCAGCTTGCCGCTCTGGAGCTGCGATTCAATGGTCTGCAGATCCTTCTGCAGTTGGACAATCTTGTCCTGGCGTGGTTTGAACTTGGTTTCCAAATCCACTTGGGCTTTCTTGATTTCAGCGGTATCCAGGACGGCTTTCTGTGAATTGATGACAGCCACTTTCTGGGCGGAAGCTGTGCCTATTGAGGCAACGGCGAAAACTACGCAGGCGAGCTTGTTCATTTTCCGAGAACTCCTAAAATTTCGTCTTCGCGGAGAATCAGATATTCCTGGCCTTCGATCGTGATATCGGACCCGGAATACTTTCCGAATAGAATTCTGTCTCCGGCGTTTACATCGGGCGCAGACCTCTTGCCGTCTTCCATCAACTTACCGCTTCCCACCGCCACCACTTCCGCTTGCTGCGGTTTCTCTTTGGCGGAGTCGGGAATAATAATGCCGCCGCGTTTGGATTCCTGTTCTTCCAGGCGCCGCACCAGAATACGGTCGTGCAGGGGACGAAGGTTCATAAAACAATCTCCAGTCAATGACGTAATGAGAGGTTTGGAAAAGCGGGACTACGCAAGACGCTACCTACCCACAGATAGTCAATATATCACAAATCAGGTTTGGCCTACCCAGTCAGGCCCCGCGACCGATTTCCACCGGTCGCGAATCGCCTGGAACTGCTGGGGATCGAGCGCGCCCGCCTGCAAGAGCTCCGCGTTTTGACGCCAACGGTCCGGTTGCGTGGTCCCGACGATCGCGGTATCAACTCCCGGGACGGCGAGCGTAAATCGCAGCGCGACGGAAACGGCATTCTGGAAATCGCCGTTCAGAAATTCGTAGTTCAGCGAACCAAGCCGCTCCCAATACGGCTGATGATAAGGCTGCGGCTTCGAAGTATATTTCCAGGCCGTGTTGGCGATGGGGCGCTTAGCGATGATCCCCATTCCCTTCGCGCGCGCGGCTGGAATCGCGAGATCGATGCCTTCCTGATCCGCGATGCTCACGGAAATCTGCAGAGTGTCGAATAGGCCGCTCTCCACCGCGTGCAGCGCCGCAGGGCCGTCGCCGCTATAGCCGATGAATCGGGTCTTTCCCGCGTCCCGGGCGCGCTGCACCACCTCGATCACATCCCCTTGCCGCAGTTTCTCTTCGGTGCAGCTATGCAACTGCAAAAGATCCACGCGGTCCGTCTTCAGGCGTTGCAGGCCGCGGTCGATTTGCTCGGCCATCTTTTTCGGATTCCAATGGTCGCTGTCCGGATCGTGCCCGCACTTGGTAAACAGGAAAAACTCGCCGCGCCGCGCCGACACCGCCTCACCCACTAATTCTTCGCCGCGAGGATAACATTCCGCTGTGTCGATTATGTTCAAGCCGGCATCCAGCGCGCTGTTGAGCAGCTTGCTGACGGTGGCGAGCGGAACAGATTGATAACCGATTTCAGCGCCCCCGAAGCCAAGCACGCTGACGTTCATTCCGGTCTTCCCGAGAGTGCGTTTTTCCATGATCCAGAGTCCTGAAAAGCACCCGCTCCCTCACGGTCGGGGCTCGGTATTCTTCTTCCGAACCGCGACCGTCAGGGAGTCGGTGCTTTTCTGATTTTCCATTAAAATGATTCGCTCACCATCGCGTCCACGAACGCCCGCGGGACAGGCCACTGGCCGAAAATGCGCCGGTCATCCCTGCGGAATGTCCCGGCCACCAGTACGCCGCTCAGGTCCGTCGGATTCGGATGTTGGTGTTCCCGCGCGATCAACTTGCGCAGAGTCTCGGTGGTATTTTCGAAATCGTGCTGCAAAGCCGTAGCATCCTTCGCGTCGCGGCACTGCACGTTAATCGACACCTGCAAGTGATCTTCTTGTGTCCCCAGCGTGAACAGAATCTGTTCGGCATTTCGCAGGGCCGAAGCGTACGCCTTCGTGCCGGCGGGCAGGGAATCCGCATCGCGCAGCGCCAAGGCAGGAACCAGCACCCACACTGGATCGATCGGCGGCGTGAGCGACAGCTTGCCGGACTTGCGCGCCACTTGATAAGCGGCAAAGTCGTCCTGGCTCACCGACAATCCCATCAGATCCGGCCGCACCGGATAGAAAGATATTCGATGATTCGGCCGGCTGCTAGGCGTGGTGCAGAAGCCGTTGTGGCACGATCCGCCCTGACGAACCACGTAATCCATCAGATTTTTCCAGTGGAAGCGACCCTTCAGCGCCAGAAAAACCTGGCCGTCCTTGAAGGCGGCCGCTACTGCATCCAGATCCTCCCGATAATCGAACAGTGTTGCATCCACGAACTGCCGGTATTCCAGCTCCTCGGCTGCCTTGGATCCGGTGATCATCTTGAGGATGCCGGAACGCCGCATGGCGCCCACGTCCACGTAAACGACGGTTGCGTTAGCAGTGGGGAGATAGGAAACCAGGTCGGTAGGGCTGTATCCGCCGCGCGTCCGATATAAATAGACGCCCGCGACGGACGCGGCGCAGATTACGATCAGAAGCAGAGCAAGCTGCCAGGGCTGAAAACGAAGTCGCACCTAACGGCTAAGGTTACACCGCGGCGATGGCTGGTGTCACGCGCGCCTCTTTCCAAAGATCCAGATACGGCCGTAAGTCCTGCATCATTTTGCGGAATTGCGGCATGTCGAGCGATTGCGCTCCATCGCTGATGGCCTTTTCCGGCCACGGATGCACTTCCACCAGCAGGCCATCGGCGCCGATGGCGACGGCGGCGCGGCTCAACGCCGGAACCAGGCTGCGCTTGCCTGTGGCATGGCTCGGGTCCAGAATTACCGGCAGGTGCGTCAACTCACCGAGCACGGCGACGGCGGCGATATCGCAAGTATTGCGCGTGGCGGTTTCGAAAGTTCGGATTCCGCGCTCGCACAGAATTACATTCGGATTGCCGTGCGCCACAACGTATTCGGCCGACATCAGCAGTTCGCGAATGGTGGAGCTCATCCCGCGTTTCAGCAGTATCGCCCGGCCGCATTTGCCCAGCGTCTTCAGCAGCGCGAAGTTCTGCATGTTGCGCGCGCCGATTTGCAGGATGTCGGCGTATTCGGCCACCAGATCCACGTCGCGATCGCTCATTACTTCGGTGATGATCCCGAGGCCGGTGGCGCGCTTGGCTTGGGCCAGCAATTTCAAGCCTTCCGCTTCCAGTCCCTGGAAATCGTAGGGCGATGTTCGCGGCTTGAAAGCTCCGCCGCGCAGAAACTTCGCGCCCGCTGCCGCCACGCCTTCCGCGGCTTGCATGATCTGCTTTTCCGACTCCACCGAACAGGGCCCGGCCATCACGATGAACTCATCGCCGCCGATCTCGCAACCGTTCACGCGAATGCGGCTGCGCTCGGTGTGGAATTCCTTGCTGACAAACTTATAGGGCGCCGAGATGCGGACCGCCTTTTCCACCTGCGGCATGGCCTCCACGGAGTCCAGGCAGGCGGTGACGTCGCCCACCCCCACCGCGCCGATCACCACGCGCTCTTCGCCTTCTATGGCGTGAATCTTATAGCCGAAATCCCGAATTCGTTCGCACACTTGCTCGATCTCTTCCTTCGAAGAGTGGAGCCTCATCGAGATGATCATGTTCGATCTCCTAAAATGAAAAACCCACTCTTTCGAGTGGGCTGGTTTTTACTATCTCGTATTTCTTACGCCAACGCCACTCGCCCGATTTAGGTGTGGTACCAAAACCAAAATCGAAACGAGTTGTAGGCGCCGTACCGCATGAAAGGACCAGTGTAGTACGAAGCCGGAGGGGAACGCAAGGCTCCCTATCTCTGGCTTTGTTAGCTTCATCCAGCCGAACCGCGACCGCAAGGGAGCGTAACGCCTGCTGCTGTCGTGGTAGCGCTCCCTCGCGGTCGCGATTCGGTATGTGTGATCACTGCAACCCGCGGCCGCTCACCAGATACACCGCAAACGTCCCCAGCCAATGGCCGCCTTCGTAATGTTCGCTTCGGATGCTATCGAGCCCAGCCTGCTTGAGCTTGGCCGCGAGCACGGTGAAGGGCCTGCGGCGCGCATCCGCAACTGGAAGCTTGGACACGATCCCTTCCAGCATCCAGGCGCGGCTGAGATTGAGGCCCGCCAGATGATACAGCTTGCCGTCGGTAAAATCGGTGACTCGCGTCGGTTCAAAATTCAGGGGCGGTAGAAAAGCATCCAACCAGTGCGCGAATTCCGCGGACGGCAAAATACGCCGCATCACATCGGCTTCCGCCAGGCAGGGCGACAGAAAATCCTCGCCTGAAGGCTCATATGCTAACGGGCAGTCGCGGTCCTTGAGATAGTAATCGCGAGCGCGCGATTCCAAGAGCCTCCCGAATTCCGCATTGGAAGTGATGCGCGCATAATCCAGCATCAGCCCGATGCTGAAGGCCGTGTTGTTATGCTCGCCGGTCCGAACCGGATGCTCCAGTTTCGGAAGCCATGCTGCGATATGCGCGGCGGCGGCCAATTCCAACGGGTGTAACGTAGCGAACCACTGAGCCGCGTCCGGATCTCTCGATTCCTTCAGCTCGGCCGCAAGCTGCAACACCCATGCCAATCCGTAAGGCCGCTCGAAACCGCCTCGGCCCGGCGCCCGGATGTATTCCACTTCTTTCGCGATGTTGGCCGGCGTCAGACTTCGCGCCAACGCGCGGCGGGCATCGCCGGCGAACGGCGCCTGGGGAAACATGCTGAGCAACCGCACCAGCAGCCAATGCCCGTGCACCGAGGAGTGCCAATCGAAGCATCCGTAAAAGGCAGGCGTCAACTCGCGCGGCGGTTTCACGTCGGCGTCGGATGTCAGCGAGTGTGCGATCTTGTTGGGATATTCCTGGTGAACGCAAGCGAGCGCGAGCCGGGCGAAACGTTCCGCCTGGCTTTGGTCGAAGTCGGAATTTGCCATGAGAGATCCTGCCAGAAGAGCCGCCAGCCAGCACAGTCGCGACATAAGAGCCTAGCTTCGATGCTTGGCGCGCACGTGGGCGACGGACTTTACAATCATGTCTCCCAGCACCTTTGCATCCACTTCAGAAACCTTCTTGATGTAGAGGCAGCCCTTGCCGGTGGAGTGCTTGCCCAGCTCCGCGAGTGCCGACGTCGCGCCGCTGAAGCCGATCAGGTTGTAGAGAACCGACGCGGCTTTCCGTGGCGAAAAACCCACCACAGGCATATCGCCCTCGCGGCCACTATCGTAGGTGTAGTGATAAGAACCGAAGCCGATAATCGATGGCCCCCACATTTTCGGTTTCTCTCCCGTTGCCTTTTGCATCAATTTGATCAGCGTCTTGGCGTCGCCGCGCCTGATCTCGTCCGGCAGCGAATCGATAAACTCCTTGACGCTTAACTTGGTAGGTTTGGTTTTGTTTTCCGCCACTTTCTCTCTCCAGGAACGCGTCAGGTTCTTGCTTCTACGCGAGTCATCTGCGCAGCCGATACCGACATCAGCCCAGTATCCATCATTTCCGCCACCACCGGAATCAGGCGATCGATATTCTCAGGCGTGTCCACCACGGTGATCACCAGCGGCTTTTCACGAGAGGCTATTTGCGCCTCACCGTATCCTTCCAATCCCGCGAATACCGACGCGCCGGCAATTTTCAACTCGCGGCACTTCGCTACGACTGCTTCGTAGAGCGGGGCGTCGTTCACGCGATCGGATTCCGAAAGGTGAATGCGCAGGACCTTAGCGGGTTGCACTGTGCGCATCCGGCTCCTCCAATATCTCCGGGCTTCGAACCAATCGGACGATGTCAACGTCGGAGATTACGATCAACCCATCCTCCAGCATGTCTTCGATGGCTAGCGCGGCGGCAGCGATTTTTTCCGCCGTATCAATTGTCGACAGCATGATGGGCAAATCGCGCGACATATGGAAAAAGCTCTTCTTGTGCTCATGCCCTTTAGCGCCGTAACCGAGGATGCCGCGATACACGGTGGCGCCGGCCACTTCCAGCATGCGAAGCCGCTTCACGATTGCTTCGTACAACGGCTCATCGTGCCATTTGTCCGCTTCGCCGATGAATACCCGCAGCAGCTTGGCTTGGCCATCCTTGCGCTCGTGCGGCAGCCTGGGCTCCGGCTTCGGCGACTTGCGGACGTTCTTGACCACATTCGTATCCTGTACCTCGATCAAGCCGTCAGAAACCATTTCGTAGAGCGTGGGCAGAACTTCGTCCACTTTTTCCGGGGTGTCGACGAACTCGATCCGGATGGGCAGATGTTCGGCCAGCGCTTCCACTTTCGGGGTGTGGAGCATCTGGTGCGCGCCGAATCCGGAAAATGCGCGCGTTGCAGTGGCGCCGCTTACACCTTTGTGCAAGAGAAAAGTCAGGATGGAATCGTGCAGCGCCTGCCGATGGTGCTGGGTGTCTTCATTGACGAAAATTGTGACCTTCTTCGCGGGACCTTTGCTCAGCATTCTGTCTCCTTTCCGTTAGCGGCGGGCCGTCAAAAGAGCGCCCAGCCAGACGCCAAAATAGCCCAGGACAACGCTACCCGTAAGGTAGAGCATGCCCATCCAGCGGGCGCCGTCCCGCACGGATTGGTAAATTTCATACTCGAAGCTGGAAAAAGTGGTGTATCCGCCCAGCACGCCCACCACCAGAAACAGCCTCCAGTTCGGATGCGGGCTCAGGCGCTCCGTCAGCAGAGTCATCAACACGCCGATGAGGAACGATCCACTGACGTTGATCACCAGCGTGCCGAGCGGAAATCGTCCGCCGTACTTCAGCATGATCCAGGAGGCGGCAACGTAACGGGCCAGGCCGCCCAGCCCCGCGCCGGCGAGTACAACTAAATATCGGTCCAAGGGACGCTCGCTCCTTTCGCCATGAGAGGACCTCCTCTTCAATTTAGTCTTTTGTGGTTTGCTGGAGGAAAGGAAAGCTCCCACAGCGAAAAACCACTGTAGGAGTCATTGGCCGTGCTGAACGGCGTTAAGCGAACTCCACCGCTAGTTTCAGACTACACCACAGATTCCTGGCGGGCAACCAGCTTGCAAGCTGCCGCTATGCTGGTGACATGACGAAGATAATTCGGATCTGCAAAGTCCCGGCGGAATTGCATCGAAAACTAAAGTCCCGCGCTGCCTTGGAAGGAACTTCGCTTTCGGAATATCTACTCAGAGAAATCCGGCAAGTGGCCGAGCGCCCGACTCTCGCGGAGTTGGCGCACCGGTTGCAAACCAGAACTCCGGTCCGCCATCGAATTTCCCCAGCACGGATTCTCAGAAAGGCGTGAAATCGCGGGTAATCTTGGTTGAGGCCTCTTGTTCCGCGTCCGTCCCTGGAAGGCTCGTTTCATCGGGACCCAATAGAGACTCCAAACGGTGGTCAACTCCACCTGAGTCCGAAATCGATCGTCTCTTGTCCCTTGGGAACATACAGCGTGCGGGATGCGCTCCGTTGAAGACGTTGGTCGTGATGGAAGAAATCATTGAGCCGCGGCGTAGACCGGTGCCTTTTCGCGTCTTCATCACCTTTGGTGGGCCGCAGGCCCATGGTCACTCCCTTGAAGACGCTAGGTCCCATCGTGGCGCACGCTCCTAAGCGTGCCGCGTTCACACTCGTGTGAACGCCTCTTTCTGGCAGCTTTGTGTTCGCAGGAGTGCGTGCGCCACGTCTTCGTTACTTTTGGTGGGCCGCAGGCCCATGGTCACTCCGTTGAAGACATGGTCCATTATTGACTGCTAAAGGCACCGACTCCCTTACGGTCGCGGTTCGGTAACACCCTCTTTCCAAGCCGCGAGCGTAAGCGGCCGGTGACTTTGATTTTCAGGAGGCCCAGGGTCACTCGCCGGAAGAGGTTGCCAGTTTCAGCGAAGGTTGAATTTCTTGATCTTGTACCGCAGCGTGTCGCGCGTGATGCCCAGCAGGATGGCGGCGCGGGTCTGATTTCCTTCCGCCTTCTCCAACGCTCGCGCCAGCAAGCTCTTCTCGGCTTCTTCCAGGCTAATCTCAAACTTGTCGTTGGCTGCGGGCGCGGGCGCGCCAGCCATTGGAAGATCGGATTTCGAGGAAGATATCTGCATGCTGGAAGTCTGAATCCAATCGGATTCTTCCAGCACCATGGCGCGCTCGATTACATTGCGCAGTTCGCGGACATTGCCCGGCCAATTGTAGCCCATCAGCATCGCGGATGCCCCATGCGAGAGCCCTTCGATATTGCGTTTGAACTTGCCGTTGTAATGTTTGATGAAGCTCTCCGCCAAGGGAAGGATATCTTCCTTGCGATCCCTGAGCGGCGGCAGCAGCACTTGAATGACATTGAGCCGGTAATAAAGATCCAGCCGGAATGTGCCTTGTTCAATGGCGTCGGTGAGGTTGCGATTGGTGGCAGCCACCACCCGGACGTCCACCTGAATATCGCGTACCCCGCCCAGACGCCGGAAAGTCTGCTCCTCCAGAACCCGCAGCATTTTGGCCTGCAGGACCAAGGGCATTTCGCCCACCTCATCCAGGAACATGGTTCCGCCGGAAGCCACTTCCAGAATTCCCGCTTTGGATGCGCGCGCGTCGGTGAAGGCGCCTTTTTCGTAGCCGAACAGTTCGCTTTCGAGCAAAGTCTCGGGAATTGCCGCGCAATTGATTGCGATAAACGGTCCATCGCGGCGCCGGCCGAAGTGATGGATGAACTGGGCGAAGATGTCTTTTCCGGTACCGCTTTCTCCCTCCAGCAGAATGGTGGAAACTTCGCTTTCCGCCACGCGGCGGGCGAATTTCAAAACCTGTTTCATGGATGGGGAAGCCGCCACCATCTTAAAGCCGCCCATACCCACCACGCCGTCGTCGGCAGGCTCGGGCAATCTCCGCCGGGTACCTGCCGTATCGCTGGGCGCACGGCCAAAAACCAAAACCGCGCCTGAAACCTCGCCGCGATGGTCGCGTGTGGGCGCGATGCTGCCTGTAACGGCCCGTTTGGCGCCGCTGCGATCTACCAACAAAGCTCCGTGCCCCACTTCTTCCACCGTTCCTTCAGTAAGAACCCGCCATAGCGGCGTATTCAACTCCTCGCCGGTCACGCTATCCACCAAGGGAAAGATCTCGCGGATCGGTTTGCCCAAGGCTTCGCGCGCTTCCCACCCGGTCCAGGCCTCCGCGGCCGGATTAAAGAGCGTCACCGATTCGGGTTTATCCACCGCAATCACACCGTCGGCAATACCGCGCATGGTGGACGCCAACAATTCCTCCTGGCCTTGAAGTTTCAAGTCCTCTCTATGTTTGTGCAGCGCGATCTCAATACCCGCGTAAAGCTCTGCTTCCTGAAAGGGCTTGGTAATGTAGCCCAACGGTTGTGCCAGTTTGGCCCGCGATAAGGTGGATGTATCGGCATGCGCGGTCAGATAGACGACCGGAATATTGAAGCGCTCTCGAAGGATGCGGGCTGTTTCGGTTCCATCCATTTCGCCTTTGATACGAATGTCCATCAACGCCAGGTCCGGCGCGTTTGTTTCGGCCTGCGCAATGGCTTCGGCCCCGCTCGCAACTGAAGCCGTCACCAGGTATCCAAGATCCGTGAGAATATCCCGTAGATCCTCGGCCGTGATCCGTTCGTCTTCGACGATTAAGATTCTTGCGGGCATCTCATTTATGATTGGCGCTAAGCTGCCGCGGCGAAAGTGATCCGGATCTCAGTGCCGGCCTTGGATTGCACTTCCAGCTTCGCCCCTAACTGCTCCGCCAATGTGCGCACTAATCGCAAGCCCAGTGTCCTCGCGGTTTCCCAATTTATATCACTTCTCAACCCGATGCCGTTGTCCGCAACCACCAGCCTTGCCATGCCTTCCAGATGTTCCCGGAGTTCGATCCGGACCTCGCCTTCGCGGCCATCCGGGAAGGCGTATTTCAGCGAATTGGACAACAATTCGTTAATGATGAGCCCACACGGGACTGCGGCATCCATGCTGAGCGACAGCGCGTCCAGATCGGTTCGCAAGCGAATGCGTTCGGAGACTACTCCGTAGGACTGGAACAAATGCGAAGCCAATTGACGAATGTAGACCGGGAAGTCGATCCTGGATAGGTTATTTGATTGGTACAAGCTCTCGTGAAGCAGCGCCATCGAGTGAATTCGGTTCTGGCTTTCCTGAAACATCTTGCGCGTCTGTTCGTCGGTCACCACGCGGGATTGTAGGCCGAGCAGGCTCGAAACCACCTGCAGATTGTTCTTTACCCGATGGTGAATTTCCTTGAGCAGCGCTTCTTTTTCCCTGAGCGAGTTCTTGATTTTATCCTCGGCGGCTACGCGCTCCGAGACATCGCGCAGAATTACGGTATACATGTGCCGGTCCTGCACTGAGACTTTTGAAATGGAAGCCTCCGCTGGAAATTCCGTCCCGTCCTTACGCCGCCCCAGGATCTCGCTCCGTTCGCCCATCCGACGGGCCGTCACGTGCGATTTGGCAAAATCGTGAAGATGCCGCCGATGCGTTTGCACCAACCGCGCGGGCAGCAAAATATCCAGCAGCTGTCCTGTGATTTCCTGCGAAGAATAACCGAAGATCCGCTCGGCCCCCTGGTTGAACAGGATGATCTTTTGTTCCTCGTCCACCGAGATAATGGCATCGTCAGCCAAATCGAGAATTTTTGCGAGTGGGTCAGGTGACGTCAAGAGAGTTGGGTGACAGCGCCCCTCTGATCTTACATCCGGACCCTTCGCGAAAGTACCAGAATCATCCGTTGCCATGTATCTTCCCTCCGGAGGTTCCCGAGTACGGGCCTCACGGCAAAAGCGATTCGAAGGCTGTTCCCATTCGTGCGCCCGGTTGTATGCCGGGTGTCCAGCCCAGGGTTCAGCCCGCCCGCTGTTCCCAGATGCGCAGGAGTCTCGATTTAGCTAACGATTATTTTACACGTTCGGCTAGGGACTTCACTAGTATTGAGCCGGGGCGGGCCTTCGATAGCGGGGCTTCGAAATGCTTCTACACTCCAACGTGCCCCCAACGACGGTGGCATCTCATTGGGTCGAGGGTAATAGCCAACGCCCAGGTGGGGCGGCGCCTGCGCCACACCCGTATATCAACATTCATGAAGTTGATATACGGTTGCCCTACACTGTTTGGATGCGGTTCTGGCAAGCGGTGACGGTTGCGCTGTTGATGTCCGGCTATGCCGGTTACTATCTCTGCCGCTCGAATCTTTCCGTTTGTTTACCTCTCCTGATTCAGGAGATGAGCGACACACGGAATTCCGCGGGATGAAGCTACCACGCGGCTCGGGACCATGGCGTCGTTCGGCGTACTGGCCTATGCCATCGGAAAATTCCCCAGCGGAGGGCTGGCCGATTTTCTGGGGGGACGGCGGAACTATCTGTTCGGGATGGCTGGCTCAGTGCTGTTCACGTTTCTTTTCGCGGTAGCGGGAGGAATCCCGCTGTTTACGTTGGCTTGGATCGGCAATCGCGCCGTCCAATCGCTGGGGTGGGCGGGCGTGGTGAAAATCACATCCAAGTGGTTTTCGTTTTCAACCTACGGCTCCGTGATGGGGATCATCAGCTTGAGTTTTCTTTTCGGCGACGCGCTCTCGCGGCAATTCATGAGTGCATTGATGGCGCACGGCCTGGGCTGGCGCGGCGTGTTCTATTGCGCGGGCGGCGTACTGGCGGCGCTGCTTCTGATCAACTTATTGGCGCTGAAAGAGTCTCCCAGCGAGCTTGGTCTCGAGGAACCGGCGGTGAATCCGGACAATCTTTTTCGCGAGGAGGGAGAAAAGCATCGTCCCAGCACAGTGCGCGAGTTGCTGCGGACGTTCGGAGCCAGCCGGGTGTTCTGGCTGATCTGCATATTGTCATTAGGCATGACATTGGTTCGCGAAACCTTCAACCTTTGGACGCCCACGTATTTCACGCAGGCAGTGGGGCTCACCACTGCCGATGCCGCGCAAAAGAGCGCGCTGTTCCCGTTGTTCGGTGGAGTGTCGGTGCTGCTCTCCGGATTCGTCAGCGATCGGCTGGGCCGCGGAGGACGCGCGGGAATCATCCTGTGCGGAATGATTCTGGCGGGCGCGGCACTTCTGACACTGGGCCTGGGCGATTTCAAAAATACGCCGGGGTGGCCGGTGATCCTGGTGGCGACGGTCGCGTTTTTGATAATCGGACCCTACGCGTATCTGGCGGGCGCCATCGCGCTCGATTTCGGCGGCAAACAAGGCAGCGGAACCGCTTCCGGGCTCATTGACGGCATCGGGTATTTAGGCGGCGTACTGGCCGGCAATAGCATGGCGAGCATCGCGGTAACCTGGGGCTGGAGAGGCGCATTCGCGGTGCTGGCCGGCGTAACTTGGATTGGGAGCATCGCCGCCGCGTTGTACTTTTTGCATCAGAGGGCGCATCAGCGCCGTCCGAGCGACGAACTATTATGAACATCACCGATCAGATTTTTTCCTTATTCGAAGCCCGCGGGCACGACGCCTATTTCGGCGAGGATGTGTCGCAGCAGGAACACGCGCTGCAAGCCGCGCACCTGGCGGAAAATGCCAAGGCTCGGCCGGCCTTAATCGTTGCGGCACTGCTGCATGATGTAGGGCATTTGATTCACGGATTGCCGGAAAACATCGCCGATCAGGGCGTGGACGGCTATCACGAAGCGGCTGGCGCAAAATGGCTGAGCGCGCATTTCGGTCCGGAAGTGACGGAACCAATCCGCTTGCATGTGGATGCCAAGCGCTACTTATGTGCCACGGATCCAGCCTACCAGGCGATGCTCTCGCCGTCGTCGGTTCAGAGCCTGGCGCTGCAAGGGGGTCCGGCAAATCCGGAAGAGGTGCGGTCTCTGGAGGCGAATCCGTACTTCGCGGGGGCCGTCCTGCTACGGCGTTGGGACGACACGGCGAAGGTTCCAGGCCTGAAGGTGCCCGGTTTTGAGCATTACAAAAGCTTAATTAATGCTCTAGTGATGTGACACAAAGGTTAGAAAACCCGGCAAAAACTGCGTCAGCTAAGCAACTTTTACCGTTTCGGCTGGATGGACCTGAAGTAAGTACATTGTGTAACATGGGCTTATCCTTTGGAAGGATGTTTGCACAAGCAACCGAGAGGAGATTGTCCCATGACATTTCGCAATACACCGGCGTTCCTGGGTGCCGTAATTATCCTGTCCCTGACGGGAGTGGGCTGCGCGACGAAGAAGAACGTCCGCGAAGCGATTGCACCAGTTCAGGATCAGGCAAACAAGACGCAAAGTCAGGTTAGCACTTTGCAGAAACAGACCGACGAAAATAAACAATCGATCGGCGACCTGGATCGTCAGGTAGCAACCGCGGATGAAAAAGCCGTAGATGCGGGCAAGAAGGCTGCCGAAGCGGCCGAGGCCGCCGCCAAGGCGAACGCTGCTGCCGCGGAAGCCGCTCAGCGTGCCGATGCTGCAAACGCCGCGGTCCAACAGACACAATCCAAGTTGGATAAGTCGCTGCAGAATCTGGACAACTATAAGCTGGTCTCTACGCAGCCAGTTTATTTTGGCGTGAACCGGACCAATCTGGCCAAAGAAGAACAACAGAAGCTGGATGACGCGGTTCAGAAGATGAGCAGCATGAAGATGTACATCGTGGAGGTGGAAGGCTTTGCCGACCGTACCGGCCCCAGCGCTTACAATCGAGAGCTGAGCCGCAAACGGGCGGACGCCGTGGTGCATTATCTGGCGGTAGAGAAGAGCATCCCGCTGCGCTCGATTCGCGAGTTGGGCGTGGGCGCGGACTTCCCGAATGCCGATAACAAGACGAAAGCGGCGCGCAAAGAGAATCGGCGAGTGGATGTGAAGATTTATTCGTTGGACGTCACCGGTACAGCGGCGGCTGAGTCCTCGATGAACACTGCTAAGCCTCCGGCCCAGTAAAAGCAAAAGGCACCGGCTTCCTTACGGTCGCGGCTCGGTAACACTCTCTCCGTTCCGAGCCGCGAGCGTAAGCGACCGGTGCTTTATTTCCTTAAGCTCGCAACTAAATCGTGCGAGAGAACTTCAGCCCGCTCCGCTAGACTGTTCGCAGCCGCCAGGTCGTCCTTCCTTTTTTCCTGTGCTTGAGCCATAAAATTTTGAATCTGCGCCACGGTCGCTTCCTGTTCCTTGGTGAGCTGACGCGTGGTGATGTAGTCCAGGCTGGCTTGTGCGTGGGCCAATCTGAGATCAATGGCTGAATTGTATTGGTGCTGCTGGTCGGGGGTGAGGATGTCACCCAAATGCGGCGCTTCAACGGGGGCCGCAGTGGCGGGAGCGACTGGGGCTGCGGGGGCAGGGGTGGCTGGCCGTGTCGAGCGCTTGGGCGCCGGAGGCTGTTCCGGCGGTTTGTTCTTCTGATATTTTGACTCGTCCTTCGCCGGTTGCGTCTGAATCGGCGCTGGAGTGGGGGTTACGGGAGCGGGAGTTGTCACGACGGGCGCCGGGGTCACTGACTGTACAGGCGGTTCCGCAGCCGGCTGCGGAGCAGGTGCTGATGGGACAGGCACGGCAACCATCTTCTTGTGACAGGAAGATGCTGTGAATACTAGTACAGCGGCGACAAAAATAGTGCAGAGCGGGTGACGGCTCGAAAACGGCATGAAAAAGGCAATGACATCACGAAGTGGTTGTGGCTGAAGTGCGCGCTTCACCGTGATAATCCGTCATCCCCGGAAAACGCAGCCGGAAAGTCGTGCCTCTCCCAGGCTCACTGACAAAATCGATTGTACCACTGTGAAGTTGAACCACCCGGAAGGTAGTGGCCAACCCAATTCCGGAACCTTGTTTTTTCGTCGTGAAGTAGAGGTTGAAAATCCGGTCCTGAATCTCGGGCGGGATTCCGGCGCCGCCATCTGTGACGCGAATCTGGCAGTCGTCACCGATCCATTCGGTGTGGATCACCAGTTTTCCGCCTTCCGGCATGGCTTCCAGCCCATTGTTGACCACGTTTAAAATCGCCTGCTTCAACAGATCCGGATCTCCGTTCAGCCAGAGCTTGCCGGTTAGGTTGGTTTCGATCTGGATGTTCTTGGTTTCGGCGTGCACGGACACCAGCGCCATCACCTGCTCGACCACCTGATCTAAATCGATGGGCACGGCCTGGAGTTCGATGGGGCGGTTGAAGGTAAGAAAAGTCTTGACCACGTTGTCCAAGCGTTTGATTTCCCGCGCAATCACTTCCACCTCGGGTTGTTCGGTTTCAAGTCTGGACCGCAGCACTTCCAGGTGAAGAGCCATGGCATTGAGCGGATTCTTGATTTCGTGCGCGACTCCTCCGGTCAGCCGGCTGATGGCGGCGAGACGGGAAGAAATGTCCAGTTGCCGTTCTAATTGACGGCGGCTATCCACATCGCGCAACTTCACCAGCGTTCCCATTTGATCCTGACGGGGACCTTTGCGCAGTACTTCCACGCTGACCAGCAACCGGACATGCCCGGAACCGTTGGAGCCGGATCCGTCCCGCGCGATCGTGACTGGTTGATCGTGGACAGACTGGCGCGTTGCGAGCGCTTTGCCGATGACGCCGCCCAGCATGGTGGAAGGAGGAAACAAGTCGTCCAGCCCTTGCCCGATCATTTGCTCGTGGCTTTTTCCGAGCATTCGTTCGGCGGCATCGCCGGCCATCATCAGCCGGCCGGTGTTATCGAAAAACAGCACGGCCTCCTCGAGTTTTTCCAACAACTGCTCCACGTTGCTGCGCAATTCCAACGCGTCCTGCCGGGCGCCGCGGAACTGTTCGCCCAACAGGCTGAGCTTGGAGTGAACCGCGGCGAATTCGCTGGACTCCCCTTGCAGAGGAAGTATGGCTTTGTCGAACTGGCCGGCGCGGATCATGTCGATGCTGCGGCTCACCCGCTCCAGCGGGTCGAGCATCAGGCTGGGCAATACGGAGCCGAGAAAAATTGCGATGAAGAGCGAAGATGCGAAGGTGAGTCCAAGAATCTTAAACGTGGGATATACGTCGTGCTTCAAGAATACGGACTGAATCAGAACCGTGATGTTGAAAAGAACCACCTGCTGGTTATTTGACGAGATTCCCACGGGCAAGGTGGTGGAGTAATCCTCGCGGCGTGTCATCAGGTCCCGAAGATTTTCCACCCAGCTCCGGCCATCCAGAGCGCGAAAGTCGTGGACGGGCACAAGCTTGGTTCCGGGCGTGGCGGGGCCGGATGCGGCCAGGACCCGGCCCTGATCGTCCGTCACGAAGATATCCGCCACCAACTTGGAATCGCCCAACGTGCGTTTGAGCATGGCCGTGACACTAGGATCGCTGCGAATGATCTCGGTCCAAGCCTGTTTCCATTCATCCAGCGAGACTGGCTTCAGGCCGCGCGCGTCCGTTTCGCGCTGCAGATGATCCGCCAGATTTCCCTTGACGTCTTTTGCGATGAAGTCCGCGCGCTCGGATGCGCCGGTAAATGTCATGAAGGTGAAGTCGTACAGATAGAGCGCCGACATGGCAATCACCACCAGGGCGACCAGCGCAACTATCGCGATCCTCAGCCGGGCCTTGATTGACATCTACTTGAGATACATCCGATTTTTGGCGAATTCTTAGGGTGTCGCAGAGCCGGCTTCGACTTCGGCCGCCCCATACTCCTTCAGCTTATTGAAAAGAGTCTTCAGACTGATCCCGAGGATTTCAGCGGCGCGCGTTTTGTTGTTGCGGGTGTGTTGCAGAGTAATCTGGATCAGCAACTTCTCGGCCTCGCTCACCGTGGTTCCCACGGGAAGCCGCACGGCATCCGGTTCGGATATGGGCTGCGCTGGACGAGACCCAGCCGGTACGCCGAAATCGCGCGGCAGAACATGCGAGGTGATGGTGCCTTCGCCCGCCAGGATGACGGCGCGTTCCAGCACATTGCGCAATTCCCGCACGTTGCCTGGCCAGGAGTAGCGGGTGAACTGTTCCATAACGTCCGGGGCCACATCCACCACGCGCGTATCGTGCTTGCGGTTCATGGACTCGATGAGCGCTTCGGTGAGCAAAGGGAGATCGCCTTCGCGCTGCCGCAAAGCAGGCAGGGTGATTTGGAACACGTTCAGCCGGTAATACAAGTCTTCCCGCAGTTCGCCTTTGCGCACGGCTTCTTCGATCACTTTGTTGGTGGACGCGATCACGCGCACATCCACGGAAATTTCGGTCTTACCGCCCAAACGGCGAACGCAGGAGTCTTCCAAAACACGCAGAAGCTTGGCTTGCGTGCCCACCGGCATTTCACCCAGTTCATCCAACAGCAATGTGCCGTGCTGCGCGAGCTCGAAGCAGCCGGCGCGGCGCTCCACGGCGCCGGTGAACGCGCCTTTTTCATGTCCAAAGAGCTCGCTTTCCATGAGTGTCTCAGGCAGCGCGGCGCAGTTGATGGCCACGAATGGTCCGCTGCTGCGCGTGCTGAGATGATGGATGGCGCGCGCCACCAATTCCTTGCCGGTTCCACTCTCGCCACCGATCAGCACGGCCGCCTTGGATGGCGCGATCTGGCGGATCAAGGAAAACACCTGCTGCATGGCGGGGCAGGCGCCCACCAAATCCACCAACACGCCTTTATAGGAAAGTTGCCGCTGCAGGCGTTCGGTTTCTTCTTCCAACCGGCTTTGATTGGCGGCGCGTTCCAGCAGGACTTTGAGGGCGCTGGCTTGAATCGGTTTTTCGAAGAACCAAAATGCTCCGAGATCATGAACTGTCTGGACCGCGGTCTCGATATTTCCGAAAGCTGTCAGAACGATAGAGGGAGGAGCATCGCCCTGGGCTTGCAGACGTTTCAGGAGTTCGAAGCCGTCCACGCGTGGCATCATCAGATCGGTCACCAGGACATGGACGGGCGCCTGGGCCAACTTTTCGAGCGCTTCCTGGCCGTCCGCCGCAGTTTCCACGGCATAGCCCCAGGATTGGATCATTTTGGCTAAGCCGGCACGCTGGTTTTCCTCGTCGTCGGCAATCAAGACACGGGTCTGCGGGGCGGATGTAGCGTTAGCCATCACTTACAATCTTAACCGCTCGGCCAAGCTACCGACAGAACAGGGAACGCTAAGCGTCGCTGTGTGCGCGGTCGCGACGATTAGCCTCCATCTTCCTGACTGAGCAATTTGTCCATGATCTCCTGGCGGTAGCGGAAATTCGTACGCTTGAGTCGAGCGAAAGAATCTGCCAAGTCGACGAATCCGCGACGCGCGGCCAGACCAAGGACGCCAAGCGTCCCGGTTACGTCGAACCCCTTGCCGAGCGCAACCGCGGTTCCTTTGCGTTCGTCGATCAGGATGAGATCCGCGTGGAGTGACAACGCGAGCGTGATCGCGGCTCGTTCGCCATCGCCCAAAGGTTGGAGTACAGGGTCATCAATTGGCTCAACCCGCGTCACTTCCGCCCACGCAGGAAGCCGGCGGACCCAGTCACGAATTAGAGGCGGCGCGGCGGGATGGCAGAGTTCCTGGTATACAGCATCCGGTACAAATACCTTCCCAAACAATCGCGGCAACAGTTCGATGTGTCCGATCGACAGCAGGTAGAAAACGGGGCTGGTGTCAGCCACAACCAGGCGCATTCAAAAGCCCAGTCGTTCAAGGCTTTTGCGCTCGCGTTCCGCGTCTTCCAGGGTGTACTCAATCCAGAGATCGTGTGCCTTGAGGAACGCGTCGAGTTGGAAGGTGGTTTCAATTCCCAAGAGCTGTTGCAATTCGGCGGTAGAAAGCCGGTCGTGCCTGTACTCCTCTACGGCCAGCGCTTCCAGCGCCCGGCGCGACAGGTCGACACCACCGGCGGCTAAACGATTGGCGAGATCGTCGGGAATCTGGACGGTCACGTTCATAGGTCTCTCTCTAGGTTAACTCGCCGCGCGACCGCCAAGCACTGCACAATTCTGCTACGTCGAAGGAATCGCCGACGGCAGAGCGCGGGCCTTGAGTTCGGGTGCGGTTGACGGCGTCGACTGTGCCAGCCAGCGCTTGATCTCGGGCATGGCGGCCATGGCGGACTCTTCGCCGATTTTGATCAGCCGGCTGGCGCTCGCAAATGAATCCCAAGCCATATCCGCGACCGGAGGACTGATCACGATGTTGGAATAGCGCCGCCAGCTGTGTTCCGTGCGCGCGCTCATCAACTGAAAACAGCGGCTGACTACGGAGAGCATGTTGCCGTAATCCTCATTGCCTTCCTCATTGGGGATGGAAACGGAAATCACGCGATCGGCGCCCATCTGCAGCAAAGGTGCGGCGGGCACTTCCATGCTTACGAAGCCGTCCACCAGAATCCGTCCTTGATACCGCATGGGAAGGAACAGACCCGGATACGAGCAACTGCCGCGGATGGGCGCCACGACGTCGCCCTGAGTGTGGAACGTCACAGGCTTGCCTTTCACCAGATCCGTGGCGACGATGGCGAGCGGGATCTTCATATCCTCGAAGCGATTCACCTTGAGCAAGCGCCCGAGGAACGTAATCATCCGGTCATTGCCAGCCAGGCCCAACAAGTTGACGGTCCAACGCGCGATGTCGCGGAATTTCATGGACAGCGCGACTTGCTGAATTTCGTCGGCGCTCGATCCACTCGCCATGGCAGCGGCAACCATCGCGCCGGAACTGACCCCCGCGACGGCGTGGATCGGGATGTTATTTTTCTCGAGAGCCCGCAGGACTCCGATGTGGACGATGCCTCTGGCGAATCCTCCACCCAGCGCCAGGCCGATGCGCGGCGTTCGGGATTTTGTTGGCAGACTGGTGCGCAGCCACTGCGCGGTAGCGTGTAACCAGCCTAACGGCGGTTTCGTTTCGAAGGCGTCCATTTCACTGCCTCCTCCTCATTCCAAGCTCGGTAGAGGGTCAGTTTCAGAATGTGGGGCAGGATGTCATCCTGCAGTGGGTTGCTAACCCGCGCAGTTTGCGCCGATTGGCTATCGGCGCGCAGGTTACCAACCTGCCCCACCTGCTGAAACTGATCCACTACACTACCCTCGGGTCGCGTAGAATGTTTTCTATACGTGCACCCACTATTTAGATGCATTTTGGCTTCCAGAGTCGTTTGCCTCGCGGCCGTTCTATGTGTAATTTACATTACACGTGCTCCGGCTCAACGCGAGCTCTCAGGAGTTGCGGAAGCTAAACTCGCGCTGGACAAGCTGAACGTCCTTGGTAGCGTACTGATGATCGCCGCGCACCCGGATGATGAAAATACGGCGCTGCTGGCATATCTGGCGCGTGGACGAAAAGTGCGCACCGGCTACCTGTCGCTCACGCGCGGCGAGGGCGGCCAGAATCTGATTGGCCCTGAGCAGGGCGACGCACTGGGAGTAATCCGCACGCAGGAACTTTTGGCGGCGCGCAGGATCGACGGCGCGGAGCAGTTCTTCACACGCGCCATTGATTTCGGATTCACCAAAACCGCCAAGGAAACGTTCGAAAAATGGGGCCACGACAAGATTTTGAGCGATGTGGTTTGGGTGATCCGTCGATTTCGGCCGGACGTAATCGTCCTGCGTTTTACGGGCACGGACCGCGATGGACACGGCCAGCATCAGGTTTCCGCGCTGCTGGGAAAAGAAGCTTTCTCGGCTGCCGCCGATCCGCATCAATTTCCGGAACAGTTGCAGTGGGTGGAACCTTGGCAGGCCAAGCGGCTGCTGTGGAACACGTTCGCTTTTACGCGCCAGCAGGAGGAGGAAGCGGCCAAGCTGCCCAATCAGATTGCGGTAGATCTAGGAAGTTATGACCCAGTACTGGGACATTCTTACGCAGAGATAGCGGGCATGTCGCGCAGCATGCATCGCAGCCAGGGGATGGGGGCGCCGGAGCGGCGAGGATCGGCGAAGAATTTCCTGGCACTAGTAGCTGGAGAACCGGCCTCGAAGGATATGTTCGATGGGATCGACACTACGTGGAATCGGATTCCCGGCGGCGAGGCGATTGGCCGGATTCTATCGGAAGCGGCGGGCGACTTTGACCTGGAACATCCGGACAAAACGGTTCCGGTACTGCTGGAAGCGCGCCAGGCGCTGGCGAATTTGCACCATCCCCTGGTGGATTTGAAGCGGCGGGAACTGGACGAAGCCATTGTCTCGTGTTCGGGATTATGGCTGGATGCGGTGGCAGATAAATTCGCCGGCGTGCCAGGCGGAGAGCTGAAGATCAGTGCCACGGCGCTCAATCGGGAGAAGCTGCCGGTGGATGTGGAATCGGTGGACGTGGATGGCATGGCGAAGGCGGCCGCCGATTTGGCGCATGGAAGTCCGCTGGTTTTTAATGAGCCGCATGTGTCCACGCTGACTGTGACCGTTCCAAAAAACGAACCGGTCTCGCAGCCGTACTGGTTGCGGGAACCGAAGCAGGGCGAAACTTACACCGTCCCGAATCAATTGGACATCGGGCTGGCGGAGAATCCGCCGTTGCTGCGCGCGCATTTCCATTTGCGCTTGGATAGCGCCGAAATTGAAATTGCCCGGCCGGTGACGTTCCGCTACATCGCGCGATCCGAGGGGGAACGGACCCGGCCTGTGATCGTGGAACCGGACGTTGCCTTGCAGCTCTCCGAGGGTGCGCGCGTGTTTCCGAATGGCGATGCCAGAAGCATCCACCTGCAGGTGGAAGCGAATGTACCCGAGGCTGCAGGGCATGTGCGGATTCAAGTTCCGAAAGATTGGACGGTGGAACCGCACGAGATGGATTTCAAGCTGGCGGGCGCTGGACAGGAGACGCCGGTGTCATTCCGGATCACGCCGCCGCCCCACGATTCCAAGGGGACGCTTGCGGCCAGCGCGAACGTGGGAGACAACAAAATCGCGGTCGGCATGGAAGTGATCAACTATCCTCACATCCCTCCGCAGGTATTATTTCCACCGGCCGATACCGGCCTGGTGCGTACCGACGTCCGATTGTTAGCGAAGACCATCGGCTACGTGATGGGAGCGGGCGATGAAGTTCCCGAAGCGCTCCGGCAATTGGGCGCTGATGTGGTGCTTTTGAGCGCGGACGATTTGGCGCGCGGCGATCTATCGCGATTCGACGCAATCGTGACGGGAGTTCGGGCCTACAATACGCGGCCGGATCTTCGAGCCAACCAAGGAAGGCTGCTTGAATATGTCTCGAACGGCGGCACCATGGTTGTTCAGTACAACGTGCTGGAGGGCGGATTTGTAGGCGGCGATCCTTCCAGCGTGGCCAACATCGGGCCGTATCCGATCAAAATCGGACGCGACCGCGTGACGGTGGAGGAAGCGCCGGTAGAGCCGCTGGTGGACAATCCGGTGCTGCACAAGCCGAATGAAATTGCCACCAAGGATTATGCCGGCTGGGTGCAGGAGCGCGGGCTTTATTTCGCATCGGAGTGGGATCCGAAGTATCAGGCACTGTTCGAAACGCATGATCCGGGTGAGAAGCCTTTGCGCGGCGGAACGTTGTATGCACGCTATGGAAAGGGAGTCTATATTTTCACGGCGTTTTCGTGGTTCCGGCAATTGCCCGCGGGCGTTCCTGGGGCGTTCCGGATTTTCGCGAACTTTTTGAGCGCGGGGAAGACGGAGTAACGCGATGGAGCATCCCGAGCCTTATTCCGATACCGATCCGAAGGCGATGGAGGTTTGGCTGGACCTTCTGCGGAAGATGCCTGCCGGCCAAAAGATCGGGACCGTGTTTGCACTGAGCACCATGGCGATCGAATTCTCGAAGGCCGGCGTTCGGATGAATTGGCCCGACGCGGATGATCGTGAAGTCTTTCTCCGCGCGGCCTCTCGCCGACTAAGCCGCGACCAAATGATCCGAGTATACGGATGGGATCCCGAGGTGAATGGTAACTCAGGCGGACGGGTTTAAGCGCATCCTCGAAGTTTTCGACCTGCTTGAGATTCCCTACCAGGTGGTTGGGTCGCTGGCGAGTTCGATGCACGGCATACCGCGCGCCACAATGGATGTGGACATTGTCGCGGATTTGCGGACGGATCAGATCGGGGAGTTCGTCGACCAGCTAAAAACCGACTTCTACGCCGACGCCGAAATGATCAAAGAGGCTCTTGCGAGGCAACGCTCCTTTAATCTGATTCATTACGCCAGCTCGTATAAGTTCGATATCTTCCCGCTTGCCGGCGACGAGTATAGCCTGACCCAATTCGGGCGGCGTGAGTTCTCGGAGACAAAATCGTTCGGTAATCCGATCAAGTGCGCGGTCGCGTCGGCGGAAGACACCATTCTCAACAAGCTCCGCTGGTATCGGCTCGGCGGCGAGACATCAGAACGGCAGTGGAACGATCTGCGCGGAATCATCCGAATTCAGGGAGAGAGGTTAGATCGAAGCTACTTGAACACCTGGGCCCCTCGACTGGAAGTCGCAGATCTTCTGGAACGGTTGTTACACGAAAGAACTCCGAGTTCATTCAGTACGTAGCAGCGCCATGACGTCGAGGCCGGCAATACGCCGGGTGGCCCGCCAGATACTGATCGAAGCAATCAAGACGATAAACAAAGCCGAAGAAGCGAAAGTAGCGAGATCGATGGAGTTTCCGCCCTCAATCAGGTTTTCGAGAAAGCGTCCAGCGAACAGCGCTCCGGCTATTCCGGTGATCGCTCCGGCGGCTACGGTAGTCAGCCCCTGCCGCAGTAAGACTCCACGAAGCCGGACCGGCGTAGTGCCGAGGGCCATGCGTATGGCCAATTCCCGGGTCCTCTGCGTCACGGCGTAGGAAACGACGCCGTAAATTCCGATCAGCGCTAACAGCAACGCAAACGCGGCAAAGAACTCGACGGTCGTACTGTAAAACTTAGGCAGGGCGAGGGCGTCCGCCATCCGTTGCTCCATCGTTTTCGTCCCGAACACGGGAACCTCCGCGTCCAACAAGCGAATCGCGTCTCGGACAGCCGCCAGATGATCTTCGGCCCGGCCATTGACGCGCGCTAGGAAGGTGGAGAAGAAACCGCCCGGCGAGTCCGCTGGGAAAAACACTTGAGTGGCGTTCGCGCCTTCCACCATGTAGTCCGTTGTCTTGACGATGCCGACAATTTTCCTTGGAGGTGCGTCCTCCTGCGTAAGTTGACGGCCTAACGCCTCTGCCGGATCGCCGAATTCTTCCGCGAATCGTTCACTCACCACGGCAACGTTCGCGCCGGAACGCACTTCCGCGTCTGTGAATTCACGCCCGTACAAGATGCGTCCTCCCAGGGTCCGGAAATAGTCGGACAACACCGGGACCCACATGGGATTTAGTTTGGCGGGCCGGCCATCCAATCCCAACGGTCCACCGACAAATCCAGTGGCGTAGAGCGGAAGGAAGTCGGTGGCACTTGCGCTGCGGACGCCGGGCAGCTGGCGGATGCGGGCGAGGGCCTGCTCAAAATACGCGAGCCGCCTCTTTCCGTCTTGATACGTGGTGCCTTCGAGCGACACACTCACGGTGACCACGCCCTTTGCGTCGAAGCCCCGGTCGACTCGCGTCATCCTTACGAACGCACGCCCCAGCGAAACCGAAGCAGTGAGAAGGACTATGGTCAAAGCGACCTGCACCGCGACAAAGGTGTCGCGATTCGCCCGCGAGTATCGGTTGGAACTCCAGTTTCGAGCTCCGTCTCCGCGGCCGGCATAAAGCGCGGGCAGAACGCCGAAAAGCAGCGCGCACACGAGGGATGCCAGCATGGCGAAGCCTAGCACGCGGCCATCTAGAATCGAATAAGACTGGGCTTCCAAGGGCACTGGGTGAACTCTCGCCGCAAGTGCTGTGGACCAAAACGCGATAATCAATCCGGCTATCCCGGCAACGGTCGAAAGAAGCAGGCACTCAGTGAGTAATTGCCGCGCGAGCCGCGCTCTGCTCGCTCCAAGCGCGGACCGTATGGAGAATTCCGCGGCGCGATCGGCTGTGCGCGCCAGCAGGAGATTCGCCACGTTCGTACACGCAATCAGCAGGATCATCACGACGCCCGCCATCAGCATCAGCGATGCATTTTTCACGGAGCCTGCAAGTTCATCCCGCAGCGAGGTGAGGGTCGCAGGGGGATTCAGGTTCGGCGAGAGACGATCCAATTCGGCGTTAAAAGCCAGACGGGCTTGCTGCCACGTAACCCCCGGTTTCAGGCGCGCGACGGTCTCCCAGCCATTGTTCCCCGGAGAGAAGGCTGCCGTTTTCCAGAGAACCGCGCCCCGCGGAAAGTCAAATTCAGCCGGAGCCACGCCAACGATGGTGAGCGGGAGCCCATCCACTCGAATCGTGGCGCCAAAGGCTTTTCGATCGCCCGCGAAAAGCTGCTGCCAGAGTCCATAACCAATCACTGCAAGTTGATTGCGGCCGGGGATGTCCTCCTCGGCGCCGAAGGCTCTGCCAAGCACGGGCCGGACACCCAGCATCGAGAAAAAATTCCAGGAGACCTGGGCAACATGGGCCCGCATGGCGCCGCGTACCACGCCAAGATTCACATCGGCTTGTTCATAAAGCGCAACGTCGCTGAGGTAGGAGCTTTGCCGGCGCCAATCGTGAAATTGCCGGGAGCTGTCGTGAGGCGGAAGAGGTGTTCGCAAGGACGGCAACGACACCAAACCGCTCGGATCACGGAATGGCAGCGAGCGCAGCAGCAGAGCGTTGACGACACTGAAGACGCCCGTGGTGGCGCCAATTCCAATGGCAAGCGCGGCGATCGCGAATCCTGTGGGCCAGGGCCGGTTCGCCCAAAGGCGAAGAGTGTGCCTTGCATCCTGAGACACTTCGCGCAAAAACGGCAGGTGATGGAATGACACAGTTCCTTAACATCGTACAATCAAAAACGATGCCGCAAGAACCGCTCACCTGCAAGATTTCCGGCGATGAAAGCAGCGAAGATCGCGTCTTCGGCTTCAGTACTCGCGCGCTGCACGCGGGGCATCGTCCGGATTCGGAAACCGGCGCGCGCGCCGTGCCGATTTATCAGACCACGTCGTACGTCTTTGAAGACACCCAGCACGCCGCCAATCTTTTCAACCTGCAACGATTCGGCAATATTTATACGCGGATCATGAACCCCACCACCGCGGTATTCGAGGAGCGCATGGCTTCGCTCGAACGCGGCGTGGGCGCACTGGCGGTGGCGAGTGGCCAAGCGGCCCAATTCATCGCAATCACCAGCCTGCTCGGAGCGGGCGACGAAATTGTCGCGTCGAAAGCTTTGTACGGCGGCACGTACACGCAATTCGACGTCAGCTTCCGGCGGCTGGGGATCAACACCACATTTGTGGATCCGGATGACGCAGAGAATTTCCGGCGCGCCATCACTCCGCGAACGCGCTTGATTTACGGAGAGACCATCGGGAATCCTTTGTTGAATGTGCTGGACATAGAAGCCGTTGCGGCCGTCGCGCACGCCGCCAATCTGCCGCTCATGATCGACAACACGTTCGCTTCGCCCTATCTCTGCCGGCCCATCGAGCACGGCGCGGACATTGTGCTGCATTCCGCCACCAAGTTCATCGGCGGCCATGGAACATCCATCGGAGGCATCATCGTAGATAGCGGAAAATTCCCGTGGGAGCGCGGGACTTTTCCCCAGATGCTGGAGCCGAGCAAGGGATATCACGGCATCCGGTTCCATGAGACCTTCGGGGACTTTGCGTACATCATGAAAGCGCGCGTGGAAGGGCTGCGCGATTTCGGCCCGGCGCTGAGCCCCTTCAATTCGTTTTTATTTCTGCAGGGCCTGGAAACGTTGAAACTGCGAATGCAATGCCACACCAGCAACGCAACCGAAGTGGCGCGGTTCTTGTGCGGACATCCGGATGTTGGATGGGTGAACTATCCTGGCCTGCCTTCCAGCCGCTACCATGCGCTCGCGCAAAAATATCTGCCCAAGGGCGCGGGGGCGATCATGAGTTTCGGCATTCGCGGCGGACTCGCGGCCGGGCGAAAGTTCATCGAGAGCCTGCAACTGGTTTCCCATCTCGCGAACGTGGGCGACGCCAAAAGCCTGGTGATTCATCCGGCATCCACCACGCATCAGCAATTGAGCGACGAAGAAAAACAGATGTGCGGGATCAGCGACGACATGGTTCGGCTGTCGGTCGGGATTGAAGACCTGGACGATATCTTGTGGGATCTCAACCGGGCGCTGGCTGCGGCGAGCAAAGCATAAATGGCGGATGGAGTCAGCGGAAATTCGCCGGTGAACCGGAGCACGTTCGCTACCTCGGTGCAGGATCGCATCCGGATTCTCGAAAAATACCAACGGATCGCGATGGTGGGGCTCTCTTCGAATCCGTTCCGCCCCAGCCACTTTGCGGCGATTTACATGCTCGCGCACGGCTACGATGTAACTCCGGTGAATCCGCGCGAGAGCGAAATTTTGGGAAGACGTTCGTATCCGTCCCTGCTGGATGTGCCCGGCCCGATTGAGATCGTGGACATCTTTCGCGAGTCCGATGCGGTTCCCGCGATCGTGGAGGAGGCCATTGCGCGCGGGGCGAAAGTGATCTGGATGCAGCTCGGCGTCATCCACGAGCAGGCGGCGGCCAAGGCTCGGGACGCGGGTCTGGAAGTGGTCATGGATCGCTGCGTTAAAATAGAGCACGCGCGCTTTTTTGGAGGTCTTAGCACCATCGGCCTGAATACCGGGGTGATCAGCGCTTTAAAACGAAAGGGATCATAAAAACTTGTCAACTGCAACTGCAACTTCGCAGCCCGTGGTCGCGCCACTCACTCGCGAACAGGCGGCGGCTGAAGTACAACCGATATTCGACCGGCTCACGCAAGCGATTGGACATGTGCCGGCATTTTTCGCAACCATGGCGCGGGTTCCGGAAGCTTTACAGCACTTCATGGCGCTGTATGGCGCCGTGGTAAACAAAGGATCGGTGGAAGCGAAGTACAAAGAGTTGGCTTACCTCAAGACCGCTCTCACCAACGGATGCGAGTACTGTTTCCAAGCCCATTCCGCGTCGGGAAAGAAGAGCGGCGTGACGGAGGAACAGATCAAGAATCTGGCGTTCTACCGGCGCAGCAATGCGTTTGATGAAAAAGAAAAAGCCACCTTGTTGTATGCCGAGCGCGTCACACGCGGGGCGTCGGGATTGCGCGAACCAGCCATCCAGGAGTTGAAGAAATATTATTCCGACGATCAGATTGTGGAACTGACGTTGACGATTTGTATCGCGAATTTTACTAATCGGTTCAACGACGCGTTTATCATTACTCCGGATATTGGATAGGGTTGGCCGGCTTCCGCCGGCGAACTCTTATGGTTTCCCGCCAGCCGCCAGGCGTACCTCAATCTGATCCAGAATCGTGTCGCACTCCGCGACACTCGACGTGACATAATGCGCGCCGGCATCCAACAAACGGCGCTCGGCGCTGCGCAGTAAACTAGCCTGCTCGTCTTCGGAGAGCTTCGCCCATTCCCCCTCCGTGAGACCAACCTCGTTACCAGTCCGCGTCACTCCAATGCTCCACATCCCCGCGTTCCGCCCTTCTTCGATGTCCGCCGGCGTGTCTCCCACCTTCACCATAGCCGCCATGGGAAAAACGTCCAGCCGGATCGCAGCCAGATAACACATCCACGGCATGGGACGTCCCGCGCCTGCGTCGCCGGGACACAGCGCGCAATCCGGAACAAATCCCTGCGCCGCGGCGCGCTCCAGCAAATAATCCAGCATTGCGCGATTGTAACCGGTGGTGGTTCCAATCTTGAGACCTCGCGCGCGCATTCTCGCCACCGCGTTGGCAGCACCGGGAATGAGATCCGAATAATCGGCCAGAACTTCAATCTGGTTCGGGACGAATGCCGCATAGAGTTTATCGACATCCTGTTCCGCAGGCTCCACGCCGTATTTCAAAGCCCATGCCCGGCGCACTCGCGCGATTTCTAGAATCGATCGAATATGCGCCTTCTTGGCGACGCCCATCGATTCGCGCGCCTCCGCAACTGTAACCGGAACGCCCGCGCCCGAGAATACGGATTGGAGCGCGGCAACGGGGGCCCGGCTGCCGTAATCCGCCACCGTACCGGCCCAATCGAGAATCGCCGCGCGTAGCTTCACAGGCCCAGTCCCGCGATGGTGCGCTCGGCCAATCCAAATGAGAGCGTCATGCCAGAGCCGCCCAGCGCCGTCACAATATGGATCCCCGCGGCCGGTTCCGCTTCAAAGAATGGCTTCTCGGAGTGAGTGCTATACACGCCGTGCCAGCGCTCGGCGATGCGAAAATCGGGAAGCTGCAAGAATGTCTCAGCCTCTCGCAGGATCAATTCGTCGATTTCTGGCTTATCGAAAATATCCACGCAATCGCCGTACTGGTGCGAGTCTCCCAATGTAATGGCGCCATCCGCGGTTTGCGAAACCAGAACGTGGATGAGATATTTCTCGTACTCAGCCTTTTCACGCGCCACTCGTTCCTTCAATTTCGCGAGGCTCCTGCAGATTTGAAATGCTTTATAAAACCGCAGCGTTAGTCCAGCCGCGAGCGACGGACCCAATTGCCAACCTGCCGGTTGCGGTGCGGTGCGCATCATTTGCAGCTTACAGCGCGTCACGCCGCTTCCCCGAAAAACACTCGGGTACAGCGTTTCGAAATCGTCGCCCGAACAGACGATCGAAACATCCGCTTCGTAAGACCCGCCCCCGGTTTCGACCCAAGGCGGATCAATGTGCGTCACCGCGTTCCCAAAATGCACAGCGACTCCTAGCTCCCGCAAATACTCAGGAAGCCGCGCCACCACCAGCCGAGGGTCCACCGTGAATTCAGTCGCGCTCCACAGTCCGCCGCGCAGACCCTTGGGTTGAACCGCGGCGCTCCGCTCAATCACCTCGGACGCATCCAGCCACTCGCATTCATAACCAGCGCGCGGTGCAATCTCAGCAAATTCGCGCAACACTTCAGCTTCATCGTCGTGATAAGCAACATGCAGCGATCCAGTAGGAAGATGCGGCAGCCCGGCAGCTTGTAAAACATCCAGCCAGATCGCACGGCTGCGCAGCGCCAATTGGTGCATTTCACCCGCCGGCTGTCCAATGGGCCAAATCATTCCAAAATTTCGGATGGATGCGCCCGTTGCAGCCCGCCCGCGTTCGCACAACACCACTTGATGACCGCGCCGCGCGGCTACATACGCATGCGCCAATCCCAGAATTCCCCCGCCGATCACCGCTACCTTGGTTCGCCGTGGCACCTTTTAACAATAGGACGGTTTTGTCCGAACCGCGACCGCAAGGGAGCGCAACGCATGCTCCTGTCGTGGTAGCACTCCCTTGCAGTCGCCAATCCTTGCCGGCAGAGTTGGCCGGCGAAAGGCGCAGGTGGGGCAGGCGCCTGCCAACTGTTGGTACACATCCGATAAAGGCCGGGTGTGGTAATCCTGCCTTGCATCTGTTGCGGTTGATCGCGCGTGCCGACGTTGAACGAACGTTCTGTCTGCGCATTCAAATCCTGAAACGATATGCTCTGCCGTTTCCACTCGAGGAAATCCGCCGCCGAGACCGCATTGCGGGACCGTCAAGCCGGGATTCTTCCGCAGCAGCTGCAATCCGAATCGGATGTCCTGAAACAGCGTCTCCAGAATCGGGATGCCGCGCTGATCTCGATATTCCTCTTTTGACGGATTCCACTGCGCCGAACTTCAGCACTGCTTGGCGGCGGGCTTCCGGCGGCGATAAACCGGCGCGAAGATTTTCAGCCGTCTGCAGGGCAATGTGCTCCTCCACTTCTGCCCTCAATCGTTCGTCATCTCGCCCCCGAAGTGCAGTGTTCAGCAGGCGGTTGAAAAATCGTCTCAGAATTTTTTGGATACCAGCAACAGGTCCGTCACATCCCTGTAAAGCTTTGATTTAGAACGGTCGATGATAGGCAAAAGGCCTATTTTGATCGGCATGCAGCCTCGAGCTTTGACCACTCCCAGAACCGTCGCCGCACTTTGCGGGATGCTTTCCATCCTGCTCGGATTCGTTGTGCTGGTGGGCTGGGCCACCCATTCCCTATTTCTGGTCCAGATTGCGCGGACCCTGGCACCTATGCAGCGGAACACCGCCGCCAGCTTCATTCTGGCCGGCATCGCTCTGCTAGGCGTCGTGTTGAACAAGTCTCGGTTGACGTTGGTTTGCTCCGTAATCACAGCCCCCTTGGCCGCCGCCACGTTCCTTGAATTTATCTTGCATGCCAACTTCGGAATTGACGAACTTCTGGGGGTCACCTACATCACCACTCGGGTCACGGGCCGCATGGCGCCCACCACGGCGCTCTGTTTTATTCTTCTAACCGGATGCCTGATTTTGACCCAAACGCGCCTGCGCACCAATCGAGCGGCGATTTTGGGAGTTGCTGGATCGCTGGTAGCAGCCGTAGGCGCCACCTGCATCATCGCCGTGCTGTGGGGAAGTGGCGACGCGTTTGCCTGGGCCGGGCTGGCCCGCGTTGCCGTTCACACTGGACTTGGATTTCTGTTCTTGGGCATCGGCGTCGCAGTCCTGGCCTGGGATCTGACTCCGCGCGGACTTCGCGAATCCACCTGGGTGCCCATCGCGGCCGGCATTTTTCTCGTTACGTTCCGCGTCGGATTGTGGCAGGCGTTCGCGGCCAAGAATCATATCCGGATGGACTGGCTGTCCATCCTCACGTTGCTCGGAGCCATAGCCGGTGCGATCGTATTTGGCGTGTTCGTTCATCTCGCCTTGCGAGCGCATTTGCAGCGCGAAGCCCTGCGCGAAGTAAATCGCCGGCTGGAAGAAGAAATGGTGGAGCGCCGCCGGGCGGAGGAGTCCGCGCATAGCGCCAATCGCGCCAAAAGCGAGTTCCTCGCCAACATGAGCCATGAGCTTCGCACGCCGATGACTGGCGTGCTCGGAATGATCGACCTCACTCTCGCCACCAATCTCTCCCCGCAACAGACCGAATATCTGGGAATGGCCAAGTCCTCGGCGGATTCTCTGCTTTCCTTGCTCAACGACATCCTGGATCTCTCGAAAATTGAAGCCAACAAGCTGGACCTCGCTCCCGTCGTTTTTTCAATCCCCGAATGTATCCAAGCGGCCGTGCGGATGTTTGACGTTCCGGCGAAAGCCAAGGGCCTGGAACTCATCGCTCGAATCGAACCGGGTGTCCACGACGCTGCGATCGGAGATCCCCTGCGCTTGCGCCAGGTGCTGGTCAATCTGCTTGGCAATGCAATCAAATTTACCGACCGGGGTTCCGTATCGATCAATGCTCGAACGGAGCACCGGTCCGGCGCGGAGATAACGCTTCGCGTCGACGTGAAGGACACCGGGATAGGAATTCCAGCGGAAATGCGCCAGCTGATTTTCCACCCGTTCCGGCAAGCGGACGGATCGGCTACACGCCGCTACTGCGGCACCGGCCTGGGCCTCACGATTTCCGCGCGCCTGGTGGATCTGATGGGCGGACGGATTGGAGTGGAAAGCGAAGTCGGAAAAGGCAGTACGTTCTACTTCACCGTACGGCTCGCATCAGCGCCCCAACATTCCACGCAAGTGAGCGCGCTGGCGGCGGCAGTCGATTCAGCCCATGCCGCCTTACGATCCCTCAGAATCCTGGTGGCGGAAGACAACATCGTGAACCAAAGGCTGGCGTCGGAACTTCTTCGCCGGGATGGCCACAGCATTGTGGTAGTAGGCGACGGGAACCAAGCCGTGGCAGCTGCGCGCGACGAGAGGTTCGACCTGGTTTTGATGGACGTCCAAATGCCCGTCCTGGATGGCCTCCAAGCCACGGCCCAGATTCGAGCTGCTGGAAATCGTGTGCCGATCGTCGCCATGACCGCCAGCGCCATGCATGGCGATGAAACAAAGTGCCTGGAGTTTGGGATGGACGCCTATCTCACCAAGCCCATCGACGTTGCCGCCCTGCGCGAGACGCTGGCCCGCTTCGGTTCCGATCCTGTTCCGCGCCCATCATCGAGCGCCGCACATCTGTAGCGCTACCTCGCGATCGGGGTTCCGTAGTCTCCTTCCGAGCCGCGACCGTAAGGGAGCCGGTGCTTTTCTGATTTTCCAGCATCCGCTGGCCAACCAACGGTGCCGCCTAGCGCACGCAACTTGTGGTGAGATGATAAAACCACCTCCGAATGCCTCGGCCACCGCGCTTCACCTTCCTCAACCTGCAAAGCGGTCTAGGCCTTCTCATCATCGTCCTTCTGGCCATCCTCACAAGTCCGCGCTCTAACGCCGGCGACCGCATTTTCCTTGAAGTCGGAAACCTCACCGACATTCTGCGCCAGGTTTCCGAGATCGGAATCATGGCCGTCGGGATGACCCTCGTCATCCTTACCGCCGGTATCGATCTCAGCGTGGGCAGCACGCTCGCGCTCTCTACATCCATCGGCGGACTCTGCCTCACCACTTGGGCGCCTGCCGCCGGAACGTCCGGTAAAATTCTATTCGCCGTAGCATGTGCGCTCGCCGGCTCGGCTCTGATTGGCGCTCTGAACGGATTTGTGATCGCGAATCTGCGTATCCAACCGTTCATCGTCACCCTGGCTTCCATGATCGGCGTTCGCGGCCTGGCTCGGCGTCTCACCAACAACACCAATATCGATTTCGGATTCGGCTCGGACGCGGGCTCCGTGTTCGCGCGCTTGGGCTCGGACAAAACCACCGTGATCGTCACCTTTGTGATCGTGTTCGCCGTCTTCTCCGTGCTTCTCTCGCGCACCGTCTTCGGAAGACGCGTCCGAGCCATCGGAGATAACCAGACCGCAGCGGGCTACGCGGGATTGCCCATCAAGCGAACGAAAATCTATGTCTATACCTGGTGCGGCGCTCTGGCTGGCCTCGCTGGCGTAATTTACGCCGCGCAGAATCATCAGGGCAATCCGAACGCCGGGATATCCTATGAACTCGAAGCCATCGCCGCTGTGGTGATTGGCGGAACCAGCCTGGCCGGCGGAAAAGGTTCTATGTCCGGCACGCTGATCGGAACTTTGATCATGGGAATTCTCACCAACATGCTGCGTTTGAACAATGTGGATAGCAACACTGAGATGATGCTCAAAGCGGTCATCATTATTGCCGCGGTCTGGATTCAACAATTCAACGCCGCCGGATTCAGGAAGAGAGAATAGAGATGATGCGAAATTATCTGGCCCTCGTTGGCCTCGTGAGCCTTCTCGCAGGCTGCTCCAAGCCATCCGCGCCGGCTGCGAAGACTTACTTCGTCGCCTTCAGCCAATGCAACAACGCTGAGCCGTATCGTTCCGCGCAGAACGAGCTGCTCACGCGCATCTGTTCCAAGAAGCCGGATATCAAGCTCAGCATCACCGACGGCCAGCAGGACAACAGCAAACAGATTGCGCAGATCGAAACGCTGATCCTGCAAAAGCCGGATCTCCTGATCGTGGCTCCGAATGAACGCGCGCCGCTCACTGCCGTCATGGGCAAAGCGATGGCTGCCGGAATCCCGACCATCTGCCTGGAACGCGACATCGCGGAGCCGAACTACACCACCTACATCGCGTGCGACAACCGCGCCATCGGCAAGATGGCCGGCCAATTCATCGTGGATAAGCTCGCCGCGAAGTATGGGAAGCCCAAGGGAAAGATCGTGGAGCTCCGCGGACTCCTCGGCGTGGAAGGCGAGATCAACCGCTACGGCGGCGCCCACGAAGTGTTTCAGCAGTATCCGGAAGTCAAAGTGGTTCATGAAGCCGTAGCGGACTGGCTGCAAGCCAAAGGCCGCGAGCGCATGCTCGAAATTCTTCGCGCACAGCCTGAAATCGATGCTGTCTATGGCCACAACGATCCCATGGCCGTGGGCGCCTATCTCGCCGCACAGGAACTGGGACGCGAGAAATCCATGTTCTTCGTGGGCGTGGACGGGCTCGGCGGCCCGGCCGGTGGAATCAAGAAAGTAATGGACGGTGTGCTGGCAGCGACCTTCTACTATCCGCTAGCTGTCGACATGGCCATGCAGATCGGCGATAAAATCTTGCGCGATCCATCCTTCAAGCCGCTCAAGAAGTACATGCTCCCCACCGAAATCGTTACGCCGGATAATGCCAAAACCATGTATGATCGGCTTACCTTTTAAAACGTGACGAGCGAACTGCTGCGGCTGGAGTGCATCAGCAAACACTTCGACGGTACGCAAGCGCTGGCCGATGTGAGCCTGAGTGTGCTGGCCGGCGAAGTTCACGCTTTGGTCGGTGAAAATGGCGCGGGCAAAAGCACGCTGGGAAAAGTGATTGCCGGCGTGGTGCGTCCCGATTCGGGCGACATTTTCCTGGACGGGGCGCCCGCCGGCTTACGGAATCCCCTCGACGCGCAACGCCGCGGCATCGGCATCATTTTTCAGGAGCTGGATCTTTTTCCGCATCTCACCGTGGCCGAGAACATCGTCATCGGAAACGTCCAAGCCGAGCGCGGCCTGTTCGTCCAGCAGGACGCGATGGACCGGTTCTGCGCCCCTTTGTTGGAACAGGTGGGTTTGTCGCATTGTTCCCCGCGCCGCCTGGTTCGCGATCTCTCCATAGCGCAAATGCAATTGGTGGCCATCGCCCGCGCGCTCGGTATGCATGCTCGGATCATCGTCATGGACGAACCCACCAGTTCGCTCTCAGACGATGGCGCCAGCACGCTGTTCGAGCTGATCCGCTCGCTCAAACAATCGGGCGTCTCCACCATCTACGTCTCGCACAAGATGGAAGAGATATTCCGCATCGCCGATCGCATCACAGTACTGCGCGACGGCCATCGGATCAGCACCCGCAGCGCGGCCGCCAGCAGCGTAGCTGAGATCATCCACGATATGGTGGGGCGCGAGCTGCAGGAATCCACGCGCCCCGCAGTCTCCCCATCCGCCAACGTTTTGCTGAACGTACGGTCGCTCTCCACCGCGAAACTGCATCACATCAGTTTTGAGTTGAACGAAGGTGAAGTACTCGGCGTCGCTGGACTGGTCGGCTCCGGACGAAGTTCGCTGGGCGCCGCGCTTTTCGGACTGGATCCGATCCTCGACGGTTCCATGGAACTTCTGGGTGTTCCCTTCGCCCCGCGCTCTCCTTCAGACGCGCTGAAACTGGGGCTCGGCTTGGTGCCCGGCGACCGGAAGCTCGAAGGCCTGATGCCGCAGATGACCGTGATTGAAAATTCAACTTTCGCCGTGCTGGACCGCCTGCAGGCTTTTCGCTTCATCCGCCAAGACGCGGAACGGCGCGAGACTACGGAAGTCCATGCCACGCTAAGGCTGAAAACCGCGTCCGGCGACGTGCCCGTAAATACGTTGAGCGGCGGCAACCAGCAGAAAGTGCTGCTCTCGCGTTGGCTGCTGGCCGATCCGGACGTTCTGTTCCTGGATGACCCGGCGCGCGGCATCGACATCGGCGCCAAGCAGGACATCTACGAAGTTCTCGATCGGCTCTCGGCAGCGGGGAAGGGAATCATCCTGGTGAGCTCGGAACTCCCGGAGCTGCTGCGCTGCTCGGATCGCATCCTAGTTCTACGCGACGGCGGCGCAGCCGGAATTCTAAGCCGCGAAGAAGCCACGCAAGAGCGCATCATGTCCCTGGCAACAACCTAGGAAGCGCGCATTTTGTTTGTGCCGCGCAAACCGAACCGCGACCGCAAGGGAGCGCTACCGTCATGGTGAACCATCCGCACAGGTGAGCACTCACCGATTCACTCCTCCGAGCGAGACCCCGTTCCAATCCATCCACTTACAACAACGGTCCACCACTTGCATCCCCCGTAACATGCCCACGGCGAAATCGCAAACGCTTTCCGTTGGCCTGCACCTGGCGGCGGCGTTTCTTCTCATTCTGCTAACCTCGCACTCAGTCCTGTCACCGCCGCGTCCCGAGATCCCGCACCTCAAAATTGTCCCGCTCGCCCCGTTGCACCGCGTGTATCTAAATCACGCGGAACAACACCAGGGCGGCAGCAATCAGACGCAACTCCCAGCCCGCCACGGAGCTCCGCCCCCCAGGGCCAACCACACTTTCATTCCGCCGAAATCCATCCCGGATCCAAAACTCCCGATGATGGTCTCGGTAGCTTTCGATTCTCCCACCGTTCAGATCGACGCGAACACTATCGGCGATCCACTGAGCACGCTCAAGGTAGGCCAGCTCGGCCTTCATAACAAGATTGGAATCGGTGATGGCTGCTGCGGAGGCGTCGGAGATGGCCATCAAGGAACGCCCGGCATCACTTCCGGATCGGGCCATCCCATCACCGCGCCTCAGTTGATCTTCAAAGTGGAGCCGGAATTCTCCGAAGACGCCCGCAAAGCCAAATTTTCAGGCATGGTAATTCTGGCGATTGAAGTTGACGCAACCGGTCACCCTCGCGGCTTTCGCGTCGTCCAAAGCCCCGGCCTCGGCCTAGAGCAAAAGGCTATTGATGCCGTCAAGCAATGGCGCTTCAAGCCAGGTTATCAGGACGGAAAACCGGTGGTAACCGGAGCTACCGTCGAGGTTAACTTCCGCCTATTGTGAGCCTGGACGCTAATTCCTCGATAGACGGCTCGGCTTACTTCGGACATTCTAGAGACACGTAATGGTGGCGGTGCATCCCCAGATCCGCAGACAGCCCGGTTCACGCTCCCGGACGTTTGCGGCAATTGCACCGCCGCCGTACCGTCTGCATCAACCAAAACCACCGGTCGCTTACGCTCGCGGCTCGGAACGGCAAGAGCGTTACCGAGCCGCGACCGTAAGGGAGTCGGTGCCTTTCGCCGCTAAACCACTAATTTCCACGGTTTCCTGTACTCTCGTGTCAGCAGCTTCCGCGCCTCGCTCTGCTGAGTAGTCCATTTCTGCGCGTCCCAATCCAAACGCAGCTTGCTGCGATAGGCAACGTTGCCCAATAAACAAGTCGTCGTGGATCGCTGGCAAATTTCAATGTCGCTGGTCGGCTTCTCGCGCGTTTTGACACACTCCAAAAAATTGGCCCAGTGATTGGCGTTTCCAGAATCCGTGGCTTTCCCCTCGGATGCTTCCATTGCCTCGGCCCCCGGCTTGCCCGTGACCTCCGGGACAATTTTGTACCCGCTACGATCCAGAAACATGGTGCCCTTGCTACCGCAGAACAGGATTCCCCCGCCTTTGCCGAACATCGATTGTCCATTGCCCGCGCGCCATTCGTAGGTGGCGATAAATCCGCTCGGATATTTGTACGTCACCTCCAGCGTGTCCGGAGTTTCCGTGTTGTCCTTGTACCAGTACTTACCACCCAGCGCTGTGATTTCGGACGGCACATCTTCCTTGAACGCCATCTGAACGATATCCATCCAGTGCACGCCCCAATCGGTCATCATGCCGCCGGCATAATCCCAGAAGTAGCGGAAGGTCGAAAAATATCTGTCGGCGGGATCCACGCCGAACCGGTTCGCGTTAAACGGGATCTTCGGCGACGGCCCCAGCCACATATCCCAATCGAGTGTCGCAGGCGGCTCCGCATCCGGCGGATTCCCGTAGCCAACCGGATCGGCGTTGCCGTAGTTCCAGGTGCGCACGAAAGTGATCTGCCCCAGTTCTCCGGAGCGCACAATGTCCACGGCCTTCTTGAAATGCGCGGCCGAGCGCTGCATGGTTCCGGCCTGCACCACCCGTTTATATTTCCGCGCCGCCTCCACCATCTTCACGCCCTCGTCCACCACCACGCAGATCGGTTTCTCCACGTACACGTCCTTGCCCGCTTTGCAGGCTTCGACAGTCATATACGCGTGCCAATGATCCGGCGTCGAGATGCAGACCACGTCGATCGATTTGTCCGCCAGAATCTCGCGGAAATCGCGAACCGGCTTGGCTTGATTCTTGCTGTCGCGCACGGCCCAGTCGAGATTGCGCTGGAACACATCGCAGACAGCAACGGGAACCAGGTTCTCCTGGTTCATGGCGATATGCAAATTGGAGCGGCCCATCTTGCCCATGCCGATGAACGCGGCCGCTACTTTGTCGTTGGCCCCGCGCACCTTGCCAGTGAACAGCGACGTGGTAAGCGCCGCCGCCCCGGCAGATTTCAGAAAATCGCGTCGATCCGTCATTGGTTACTCCTCAGCTTGCGTTACGCTCCCTTGCGGTCGCGGTTCGGTTAGCGCTTCCGAGCCGCGACCGTGAGGGAGTCGGTGCCTTTTCCCCGCATCACTTTACAACAATGTTGACCAGCTTATCCGGAACCACAATCACCTTGACCACTTGCTTCCCATCCAACAACGCGCTGAATCTTGGCATCGCCCAGCGCTTGTTTCTCCAGCGCCTCTTTCCCAGTGCCGAAAGCAACAAACACCCGCCCCCGCACCTTGCCATTAATTTGAATCACGATCTCGGCTTCATCCTCCTGCGCCAGCGCCGGATCATAAACCGGCCAAGCATGATGAAACAACGGAGCCGGCCGTCCCTGCTCTTCCCAAAGTTCTTCCGCCAGATAAGGCGCAAACGGCTCCAGCATCAGTGTCAACTTCTCCAGAACATCGGCCATCACCGGTTTCGAAATCTGCTTCTCGTGTTCCACCAGAACGTTCATCAGCTCCATCAAGCCGGCGATGGATGTGTTGAAGTGCCAGCGGCTTTCGAAATCGTCTGTAATGCGCTGCAGCGTCTGATGCAATTTGCGCAGCACTTTCCGATCCGCATCGGTTGGCTCAATCTGCCCTTGTCCTACGTTGCGCGTCACGAAGCGATACACACGGCCCAGAAAGTTGTACGCGCCGTTCGCACCGGTGTCGGTCCAGTCCATTTCTTTTTCGGGCGGCGCAGCAAACAGTTCGAACACGCGGCCCGTATCGGCGCCAAACCGGTCCATCATTTGATCGGCGCTCACCACGTTGCCTTTGGATTTGGACATCTTCGCGCCATCTTTAATCACCATGCCCTGCGTGAACATGCGCCCAATCGGCTCATTGTTCGCGACCAGACCGAGATCGCGCATCATCTTCGTCCAGAAGCGCGAGTAGATCAGGTGCAGGATGGCGTGCTCCACGCCGCCGATGTACTGGTCGATCGGGAACCAATAAGCGATCTTCGCGGAATCAAACGGCGCGCTCGAATTGTGCGGATCGCAGTAGCGATAGAAATACCAGGACGAATCGATAAACGTGTCCATGGTGTCGCTCTCGCGCCGGGCGTCTGCACCGCACTTCGGACACTTCACGTTCATGAACTCCGGAACGTTTTCGAGCGGCGACTTGCCCTTGCCCAGGATCGGAATCCCGAGCGGCAGCACCACCGGCAGATCCTTCTCCGGCACCGGCACGATATCGCACTTCGGACAATAGATCACCGGAATCGGCGTGCCCCAATACCGCTGCCGCGAAATGCCCCAGTCCTTGATGCGATACGTGATCGCGCCTTTGCCGAAGCCTTCCGCTTCCGCCTTCGCGGTCATCACCCGGCGCGCTTCTTCGCTCGAGAGACCCGAGTAATTCGCCGGAGTCCTTGAGACGGCCATCCTCCAAATACGGCAACTTCGCATCCGAACCGTCCGCCGGCTCTACAACCGCATGGAACGGGATTCCGTATTTTCCGCAGAACTCGAAATCGCGCTCATCGTGCGCGGGCACAGCCATGATCGCGCCCGTCCCGTAACCCATCAGCACAAAGTTCCCGATCCAAATCGGGATCTTCTCGCCATTGAACGGATTCACCGCGAACTTACCCGTCGCGAGACCTTCTTTGTCCACATCTCCCGGACCCTTGGCCGCGCGCGAATCGATCATCTTCTTGACCTGCGCCATCAGATCGGCGCTCGCCAGCTGCGCCACCATGCGGATGCTCCGGCGCGAGGATCAAACAGGCCGCGCCGAAAATGGTATCGATGCGCGTGGTGAATACCCGGATCGGCTGGCCGCTTCCATCGAGGGTGAAATCCACTTCCGCGCCTTCCGAGCGCCCGATCCAGTTGCTCTGCATCAGCAGCACGCGCTCCGGCCAGCCGGCTTTCAATTCGGCGATCGCGTTCAGCAATTCGTCCGCATATTTGGTGATCCGCAGGAACCATTGCGCGATGGCGCGCTGCTCCACCGGCGTCCTTCATGCCGCCAGCAGCAGCCGTCCACCACCTGCTCATTCGCCAGCACCGTCCCACACTCGTTGCACCAGTTGACCAGCGCCTTCTTGCGATAAGCCAGTCCGCGTCTCCAGCATCTTCAGAAAGAACCACTGGTTCCAGCGATAATATTCGGGATCGCAGGTGGTCACCTCGCGCGACCAGTCGTAACTGAAGCCCATGCGGCGATGCTGCCGCTTCATGTTCTCGATGTTGAACATGGGTCCACTCGTAGGGATCGCGCTTGTTGGCGATCGCGGCGTTTTCCGCCGGCAGCCCGAACGCATCCCAGCCCATGGGATGCAGCACGTTGAACCCGCGCATCCGCTTGTAACGCGCCAGCGCGTCGCCGATGGTGTAGTTGCGAATGTGGCCGATATGTAATGTCCCGCTCGGATACGGCAGCATCTCGAGCACGTAATACTTCGGCTTGCGTGGAATTCTCTTCGGCGCGGAAAAGATTCGAGTCCCGCCAACGCTCTTGCCATTTTTCTTCTATCTGCTTGAAGTCGTACTGCTTTTCCGGCATAACTTTTTCAGTGTCTCGATGTTCCTCGCTTCATCGCCTTCTTTCTCGACTGGGCGTTTCGAGAATGAAAGCTTTGTTGCGAAGCTTCGGATGGTTCAGGATCCTGCGAAACCCTTCTTCTCCAATATAGCCGTGTCCGATCTGTTCGTGCCGGTCGACATGCGAACCGAGCGGCGTTTTGGAGTCGTTGGCGTGGATCACCTTGACATTCTCGATGCCGAGCACGCGGTCGATTTCCCCCACCGTCTGCCTTACGCCGGCCGCCGTCGCAACATCGTACCCGGATGCATGGCAGTGACAAGTATCGATGCAAAATCCGATGGCGAGATCCGTCTGCTCCGCTGCGAGCTTCCGCATCAAGTCGAGTTCTTCCAGCCGGCTGCCCAGCGCCGCGCCTGAACCCGCCGTGTTTTCCAGCAGCACGGTCAGCTTCTTCGTATCCAAACCATGCGCCGCCTCGGCCAGCGACCGAACCACGCTGTAGATACCCTGCTCCACCGAATGACCCCTGCAGTTTCCCGGATGCGCCACCAGATACTCCGCGCCAATCGCCAGCGCCCGTTCCATCTCGCCGCGAAAAGCAGCCACCGATTGCGCGCGCAGCGCTTCGCTGCAAGAAGCAAGATTGATCAGGTAATTGTCGTGGATGACCAGCGGAAAAAGATCGTGCTTTTCCCGCGCCCGGTGCAGCAGCTTTACTTCGCTCTCGGTCCGGACCGACGCTTTCCACTGCCGCGGGCTGGAAGAAAAAATCTGGAATGTGTTTCCGCCAACCTTCGCCGCGGTGTTTGCCGCGTGCTCCAGCGACTTTCCGATGGATGTATGAAGTCCGATGCGCAAAACAGAACTCAACGAAACCCGATATCGTCCTTCACTTTTTCCATCCAGTTATAAACGATCGGGCAATAATTGGTCCGATCCACCATCGCCCACATCCGGCTGGCAATCGACCCTTCGCCCCGAACCAGATGCGGGAAGTTCTCACAAGTGTGCGGACGGCTTTCATACACGGTGCACAGATTGTCCTTCAAGAACACGCAGCCGTTTGCGTCGCGCTTCAGGATCAACTCGTTGTCCTCGGCGGCGCGCATTGTATAGTCGCGCATAAACTCATCGTGCGAAACGCCAAGGAATTTGCAAAGCTTCTCGATATCCCGCTCGGTGATTCCAGTTTCGGTCACCCGGCAGCAGTTGGCGCATTGGGTGCAATCGATCTGCGCCTGAATCTCCTCTCCGAATTTCCGCAGCCGGCGATCCGAGTGCCGGTGATTCTTGAGGTAGAGGCGGAACCGGGAATTCTCATCCCGCTTCTGGCGGCCGATGCGGGCGATCTGAACCAAATCCGTAAGCATGCTCTCTTACAATAAAGTATGCCTGCTACGAAGGACGAATTCTACCGCATCCAAAAACTGCCCCCCTACGTTTTCGCCGTGATTAACGAGATGAAGGCGAAAGCGCGCGCGGCCCAACTGGATGTCGTGGACCTGGGGATGGGCAACCCGGACGGCCCGACGCCCGAGCCCGTGGTGAAGAAGCTGATCGAAGCCTCGAAGAACCCGCGCAATCATCGCTACTCCATGTCGCGCGGCATCCCGCAACTGCGGCTGGAAATCGTGAAGCATTATCAAGCTCGCTACAACGTCGAGCTGGATCCCGAAACCGAAGCCATTGTCACCATCGGCGCCAAGGATGCCCTGGCGCATCTGCTGTTCGCCACCATCGGTCCGGACGATGCCGTGGTTTCGCCCAATCCCGCCTACCCGATTCACCAGTACGGCGTGATCATGGCGGAAGGCCACGCCTGTATGCTCCCCATGCCCGATCCGGCGACTTTTCTCAACGGCCTGGAGCATCTCTACAACACGTCGTCGCGCAAGCCTAAGATGATCCTGATTTCGTTCCCGCACAATCCCACCACGCAAACGGTGGAGCTGCAGTTCTTCCGCGACATCGTGCAAATGGCCGCGCGGCACGGCACCGTGATCGTACATGACTTCGCCTACGCCGATATCTGCTTCGATGGCTACAAAGCGCCCAGCATTCTGGAAGTGGAAGGCGCTAAAGAGATCGCTGTCGAGATTTATTCGCTCTCGAAAAGTTTCAACATGGCAGGTTGGCGCGTGGGATTCTGCCTCGGAAACCGGAAGCTCATCGGCGCTTTGGCGCGCATCAAGAGCTACCTGGATTACGGTATCTTCCAGCCCATCCAGATCGCCTCGATCATCGCGCTGCGCGAATGCGGCGGCGCAACCAAGAAGATCTGCGCCACGTATCAGGAGCGGCGCGATGTGTTGATCAAAGGATTGAAGCGCGCCGGCTGGCCGGTGGAGCCTCCGCGCGGTTCGATGTTCGTCTGGGCGCCGATCCCGGAGCAACACCGCGCCAAAGGCTCGCTCGAGTTCGCAAAATTGCTGATGGAGAAGGCGCTGGTGGGCGTATCGCCGGGAATCGGTTTCGGACCCCTCGGCGAAGGCCACGTCCGATTCGCGCTGGTGGAAAACGAGCATCGCATCAAGCAAGCCACGAAATCCATCCAGCAGTTTTTGAAGAAGTGACGGCCTGCTGGTGGACAATGGCGCTTATCGTGTAGGCTGACCATATGGCCGCTCTTTCGGATTCCCCTCCGGCCCGCATCGTGGATCTGCGGGAGCTGCGGCCTGGTGACCTCGACCCCATGCTCGCCGAGGAAACTCAAACCTGGCTCGACACACTCGATTGGGATTTTCGCGCTTCGGCCTCCCTGGTCCGGCGATTCCTCGAAATGCAGGCGCTCCACGGCACGGCCCTTATCATGAACGGCTATCCAGTGGGCTACTGCTATTTCGTGTCCGAAGAGCGCAAGGGCTTGATTGGCGATCTCTACGTCATGAAAGATTTCGTCAGCACGGAAAATGAAGCGGTGTTGCTGGAGTCCGTGGTGGATCGTCTCATCGCCACGCCATTCGTGAAGCGCATTGAATCGCAGCTGATGATGTTGCGCACCGGCCAGGTAATCGCGCTGCCGCAGCGCCGCTATGCGCGCGCCCATTTGCGGAATTTCATGGAAATCGATCTGGCCGTGGCTGCGCAATTGCCCGAGCGCAAGCTGCCGCAATCCGTGCTGATCGACAACTGGACCGAGCGCAAACAGGACGACGCGGGCGCCCTCATCGTCAGCGCGTATCAAGGCCACATCGACAGCCAGATTAACGACCAGTACCGCTCGCCCGCTGGCGCGCGCCGGTTCCTGCTCAACATCATTCAATATCCCGGCTGCGGCAGCTTTTTCCAGCCTGCATCTTTCGTGGCGCTGGACGGCGCGACCGGAAAACTGCTTGGAATCTCGCTCAGCAGCCTGGTGAATGGCGACATCGGGCATATCACACAGGTGTGCGTCGCCCACTCGATGCGTGGCACGGGAGTTGGCTACGAGTTGATCCGCCGGTCGCTCGAAGCGTTAACCAGGCAAGGCTGCCGCAAAGCCAGCCTCACCGTCACGGCCGCCAACACGGGCGCGATTCTACTCTATGAACGAATGGGATTCCAGAAGACGCGAGTGTTTTCCGCATTCGTTTGGGACGGGTTTTAGGAGCGGAGATCGTAAAGTTATCTTTAGTTTCAAACCGAGGCACTGCGGCCGATGGATCTTCCACACGGATCATCTGGCCCTCCAACTTGTTCCTGTATAGTGTCAGCCGGACGTAGCTGTAATTGGGAAAAGCTTGGTCTCGATACAAATCCGCCGGACTCCTCACTACCGGCCGCGGCGTCGCCCCGCCACCACCCTCCACCAGATACGTAACGCCGTTCTGAAGAAACCGCTCGTAGTTGTGGATGTGCCCGGTGGATACCACGAACCGGACCGGCCTACGCAAATGCGCCGTCTCCAGATAATTCCCCAGCGCGATCTCATTCGGACGCGGATTGTGATCGTCATCCGGTGGCGCCTGCACGTCCGCCACCGGCGGATGGTGAAGATTCAGGAAGACAAACTGCACCGTCGGCGCAAGGCTGTCCAGTTGCCCCCGGATCCAGCCCATCTGATCGCTCCCCGGAAGCAACGAAGACGCGCTGTCCAGATTCAGTACAAATACACGCGACCCTAGCGCCACCGAATACCAGCGCTTGCCCCGCAAAACCGGGAACTCATGCCACCAGTTCTCCAGGCACTGCTGCTCCACGCCGTGAAATTCATGATTGCCCAGCGCTGGTGTTATCAGTAGATGTTGGGTGCGCCAAAGCTCCGTCTCGGAATGGTAAACAGTGTAATCGTTCGCCACACCGCCCTTCCAAGGAAGGTCGCCACTCACCAGAACGAGAGCCGGCTTCTCCTTCGCGATCCGCTCCACCAACCAGCGCCGGACTTTCGGATTGGTCGCGATTTCGTTCGTGGGATCAGTGAAGCGCGTGTCGCCATAGGCAATGATCACCGGCGACGCAGGCAAATCCTTGTCAGCCACTCGCAGGAGCGGTCCAACCGAGTCCGCAGCGAAAGCAAGTGTTGCCGAGCACAAGACCGCTGCTGGTAGCCGCATCCGCCTAATCTCGTTCCACCACCAGCACCGTGAAGCTACCCGGCTTCGGTTTCGCCCGGCCGCCGCCGGAAGCTTCCATCTCCGCTGCCGATAAGAATAACCGTTTGCTCTTCGGGTCCATCGCCATGGTCTTCGCACTCACTTGTGTCTGAATTTCGCCTAACGACTCGTATTCGTTCGCGCTCTTCTGATGCACCACCGATACCGTGCCGCCTCCATTCGACGCGAAGATCAAATGATTGTCCGCGTCGAACGCCACCGCATCTACGCGCTCGCCGATGGGCAGCGTGGTGATCACTTTCCCATTGGTCGCATCCATCACTGCCAGCACTTTGCTGCGGCAGCCGATGAAGAGCCTGGAATTCGCCTTATCCATCGCCAACCCCGTAGGCGTTTTGCATCCCGTGATCGGATACTTCTGCTTCACCACCAAACTCGCGGGATCGAATTGCACCACCTGCGCGGACTCCTCCAGGTTCACAAAGCCGTTGCCTTTCCCATCCACCACGCCGGCTTCGGCTCCGCCACCGAGCTTGACCTCGCCGATCACCGTTTGTTTCGCAGGATCAATGGCGGTGATGACTTCGCCATCACCATGGCACACCAGCACGCGCTTGGTTTTCGGATCGTAAAACACAAAGTCCGGATCCTTCGCCACCGAAATTTTCTTGATGGTCTTAAATGTGTTGGTATCGAAGACCGAAACCGTCGCGTCCCCGCCATTCGTCACGAATCCGCGATGCAACTCCGGGAACAATTGCCACGCCATGCACGCCCGGCGTAGGTTCTACTTTGCCGAGGACTTTTCCGGAATCGGCATCCAACACGTCCATTTGAGTTCCGTGTGAAACATAGAGCCGGTTGGACGAACCGTCGAACACGATGTAGTCGAACCCGCCGTCGCCAGGCACCGGATATCGCTTGGTTACTTTGAAACCGGGAGCGTCCGCCGCAAAGCAGCCTGCGGCGAGTAAAGCGAGCGTTGAAAAGCTGGCAATTTTGGAAATCATTCCACGAGTGTATTCCGCGAACCTGAAATTGCTCTTAAGTTTTGCACGCATCAACGTTCGAGCGAACTCCAACGCAATCCGGCGCCGATAGTCGCGTGATAGAACTCGCGCTGCACCGGCCAGATGACGCTGCCGTTGTAAAATCCGAACACTTCATTCGTCAGATTCAGCCCGTAAACCACCAGCTTGAATCCCTTGGGCAGCCGATAACTACCCTGCGCGTCCACCTGCAGGTGCGAATACAAATACTGGTCGCCGAGCGGGCCCCTTAGACCAAGCGCGGCGCCATCCTGATATTGATAGGCGAAAATGTTCGCGCCGTTGTACGACAAACCCATGCGAACCGATAGCCGTCCCGCGGTCGTACGTCGGGCTGAGGTTCCAGGTATTGGGAGCCTGCCGCAACAACGACGGATGGTCCGACCGTCCCGGAAGACCGTCCGTGCTGGACGATGTGTAACTGTAGTTTCCCGAAAAACCCAACCCAGCCAGCGGCCCGGGGAGAAATGTCCAGCGCTGCTCATAGGCTGCCTCAAAACCCAGTACATGCGCGCTGCCCGCGTTAATGGGTGAAGTTTCGAGGAAGCTCTCCGGGTAGCCGGGATAGTGCACGCCGTCTTTCTCCATGTACACGATTGGATCGGCAATGTTTTTATAGAAGAAGCCCGCCGTAACCAGGCCAAGCGGCTTTAGATACTGTTCGAAGAGAATGTCGTAATTGTCGGCGTGGGTAGCTTTCAAATCCGGATTGCCTGCGCTGCTGGTGTTCCGTCCGCCGGTCAATGTCGAAACGGCGAGCGACACGTTGGGCGCCAGATCGCTGAAGTTCGGGCGCGCAATCCCTCTTCCGTAGGACAGCCGAAGTGCGGAATCCGCTGCCAACCCAATGCGCAGTTCCGCGCTGGGCAGCGCATCCACGCGCGTATAGTTTTTGGTGACCGATGAAAGGCCCGTGAAATTCCCTTGATCGTCTGCCGCGAGGATCGTGCCCCAGACGTCTTCCGTCGTGGTTTCGAAACGGATGCCTGTGTTCAACCGGAATCGTCCGAAGCTGATGGAGTTCATCACATAACCTGCGCCGATTCGCTCTACCAGGTTGTACAGCCCGCCGGCGTTGCTTTGCAGCGTGGCAATGGGGTCCACTGAAAATGCGTTCGGATTGCTGTGATAGAACTGCAACACCGAGTCGTAGTTGATCGCAGGCCCGGTTTTATACGCGCCGTCGTAGAAGTTATTCACGGTTTGCTTCAGCGGAAACATGCTCAACGGCGCCAGGCTGGGATCGCCCAGGTCGTACTCCACATCGTTCGGCTCGGAGAACTTGTGAGCGTTGCGAATCTTGCCGCCGATTTCGAGAGCCCCGGCGTGGCCGTCCCAGTTGTACTGCTTCACATAGGAAGCGCTGGCTTGCAGATTCAGCTGCGGGCTGTAGCTGTGATCGATGTCGAACTTCTTGAGTAAATACTGGCTGGGATCGTAGATGTTGACGCCGTTCTGAACAATAAACTTCGGCTCATTCACATTGCTGCGATCCACGGCGAACTGGACATTGTTGAGCGGCGAATTGTCCGGTGGCGCGAACTTTGCACTGGAATAGCCATTCTCATCCGTCGCCGCGCGCGAGGCCGATATTTCCCAGGTGAACCAGGATGTCTGGAAATTGTGCCGCCCTCCCGCTACCAAGCTTCCAATCACCTGGATCGGGCGGCGGATTTCAGCGCCGTACGACATGTTGCCGTCTGTGCCGCCCTGCGTGGGCGACGTGGTGTAGCTGTTGATGGATGGACTCAGAACCCAGCGATCGCCGAAGTTGTCGAAATGTGAATAAAGACCGCGAACATAAATGCTGGAATTGTCGCCTAACTTGTAATCCACCGAACCGCTGAAACCGAATCGCGTGCGGTAGTAAGTATAGAGACGGACGTCCTCGCTGTTGTACGTTCCGAAGTTTGGGGCGTTCGCGCTGGGCGAGAGGCAATTGCCCGGGTTGCACTGAATCACCGTGGGAGATGGCTCGACGTCATCAATGCCGCGGCCGGTCCAATCATACGTGCCTCCGAAGAGAATTCCGAGGCGCTTATCCTTTCCAAAACGCTGGCTCACGGTGCCGCCAAATTGGTCCGCGCTGCGCCCGTTCTGGATGTTCGTGTACCCGCCCAAGCCATACAAAGAAATCATGGGCTGATCTCCGGCGGTCTTGGTGCGCAGGTTCACGGAACCGCCGATGCCGTCGCCATCCATGTTGGCCAATAGCGTTTTGTTGATCTCTACCGACTCCACCAGGTCCGATCCAATCACATCCAGCTTGATCTGACGCACGTCGCTCTCGGGCGATGGCACGTTCACGCCGTCAATCGTGACGTTGCTGTAGCGGGGTTCGGTACCGCGGATTTGCACATACTTGCCTTCGCCTTCGTCGCGTTCCAGTGTGACGCTGGGCAAACGTCCGATGGCATCCGCCACGTTGGCATTCGGCAAGCTGGTGATGATTTCAGCCGGCAGTACCTGCAGGATATTTTCGGCCGTACGTTCGCGATTGATCGCCTCCGCTTCCCCGTGGACGCGCTCGGCTGTGACCGTGATCGATTCGCTGGTGGACGCCACTTGCATCTCCGCTTCCACGTGAGTCGGCTGGCCGCCGGTCACCTTGATTTCTTTTGAGTACGACGCCATTCCTACAAACGAAATGTTCAATGTGTAGTTGCCCGGCGCTACATCGGTGATGCTGAACTGCCCGGTATTGTCGGAGACCGCTTTCTTCCCGACGGGTTGCAAGTCGACGCTTGCTCCCTGCAAGATCGCGTGTGCGGAATCGGTAATCAATCCGGTGATGACACCTTTGCGTTCCTGCGCTTCGAGATCGCATGTGGCAATGCATAGTAGCGAAAAACAAATCAAGTTCAGATACCAGCGCATCCATGTTCTCCAGTTGTGAAGTTTCGAGAAACTGCTCGATCAGGAAGGCCTAGTGTGGCAATGCGGAGTGAATCGAAATTGACAAAACGATTACATTCAAATTACGAAATAATTTCAGGTAATTTTCAGATTTGTGTGCTGGGAACGGCACCGACTCCCTTACGGTCGCGGTTCGGTAAGAGTCTTGTAGAGGAGGGACTTCCAACGGGGGATGTCCATTTGCCAGTGAACTAACGCTGGCTCGTTCTTGAGCAGCGGCTGCCAGGTGGCGCGATTGCGGCCGTCCGCGGCTACGCCGAGCCGATCCACAACGGTCATGCCGCGCGTTAGTTCGCTATCGGTTTCCACATCTACATAATGGCGGCTCGCAACGGTGGAAATGGTTGGATCTAGAGCGATGGCCATAGCTGTTGGATCGGGCAGACAGATTCCGATCTCGCCGGTCTGGACGCGGTTCGCTTCCATGGCGGTGTGGTTGCAGTGGATGGCGAAGCGCGCGAGATCGGTATCGAGCGAGAGAACATAATCGATATCGGCGGCGGTGAGGTTGGCGTCGCCTCGGCAAAGGTGCCAGCCTACCAATTCGATGGGAAGCCCGGAGCGCAGCACAGTTCGTGCAGCTTCCGGATCCACCCACATGTTGTATTCGGCGGCGGGAGTGACATTGCCTTCGCAGCAGGGATTGCCGCCCATCACCACACAGCGGCTGACGTTTTTGATTATTTCAGGCGATCGCGCGAGCGCTAGTGCGATGTTGGTGAGCGGGCCTAGCGTGACCAGGACGATTCCCGGGGTGGCGGAGATCACTTCCACGATTGCATCCACGGCGTGATTCGATTCAGGCTTTCGTTTGGGCGGCGGATAGCCTTGATCGCCCAGGCCGTCGCGTCCGTGAAACCATTGCGCGCTCGCATAGTGACGCTTCAGCGGGCGCGCCGCGCCCGCATAGACGGGCACCGGGGATCCGCAGAGTTCCGCGGTGTAGAGAGCGTTGCTGGCGGCTTGCTCAAGCGGCACATTGCCCGCAACCACCGTGATAGCGGCGACATGAACGTCGGGCGATCGGAGAGCCATGATGAGCGCTACAGCGTCATCGGATGCAGTGTCGGTATCGATCAGGAAAGTCCGCGGCATTTACTGGGCGTCGGGAGGTCTCGCCTCTTTGTTGCCGTTGAGGAAACGATCGAACCAGTACAACTGCCAATTGAGGCTTTCCACTAAATGCTTGGGCTCGCCGGTGCGGGTGAGGTTGTGATTCTCGCGCGGGAAGATGACGAACTCCGCCGTGACACCGTAGTGTTTCAACGCGCGGAACCACTGCTCGCCTTGTTCCAGCGGCACCCGATAGTCGTTATCGGAATGCAGAATCAACGTGGGAGTCTTGACGTTGGCGGCGTACTTGAGCGGCGAAGCGTTCCAGTATTGATCGAAATCGTCGAACAGGAATCCTTTGAAATCGTCCTCATGCCCGTAGGCGCCATCGCGGGTGCCGTCGTCGCTGATGAAGTTCGACACGCTGCGCAGCGTGACGGCGGCCTGAAAGCGATTGGTGTGACCGAGAATCCAGTTGGTCATGTAGCCGCCGTAGCTGCCGCCGGTTACTCCAAGCCGATTCTGATCGATCCATGGATTCTGCTTGAGCACCGCATCCACACCTGCCATGATGTCCTGGTAATCCATGCCGCCCCAGTTGTTCACGATGCCGCGCTCGAACTTCTGCCCATAGCCGGTAGAGCCGCGCGGATTGCAAAAGAAAACCGCGTAACCGCGGGCGGCGTACACCTGAAATTCGTGGTACCAGTCGACGCCGTATTGTCCGGCGGGACCGCCATGGATGCTGAGGATCATCGGATATTTCTTGCCGGCTTCGAAGCCGATCGGCTTGACTAGAAATCCGTCAATCGCCCAATGATCGGTGCTGTTATAAGGAAGCCGCTCGACTTTCGCGAGATCCAAGTCCGACCACAGTTTCTCATTGACGTGGGTGAGTTGGCGTTCGCCGCCTCCGTCCAACCGGGAGACGTAGAGGTCATCCAAATGCTGGAAGTCGTTGGCGAGAAAGATCATCACGCCGGCTTTTTCGTTGATATCAAAGCCATGCGCGGAGCGTTCGCCGTGCGTGACCGGCGTGACGGTGCGCGCTGTGAGATCCACGCCGAAGATTTGGGTAGTGCCTTTGAATCCGGATTCAAAGCGCAGACTGTTCGGCCCCGGGCCCCAATGCAGTCCGCCGGGAATCAGATCCAGATTTTCTGCAGCCAATCGAGACGGTGCGCCGCCTTTGGCATCGGCGATGTAGAGCTTGGGAAACTCGCGGCGGGCGGTGCGGCCGGCGAAGACAATCCGCTGTCCGTCGGGAGACCAGCGCGGAAGATCGTCTTCAAATGCGTGGTCGGAGATTTTGGTGAGCATTCCGCCTGAGGCGGTGACCGTCCAGACATCGGTGTTGTGGCCGCCGTCGAATTCCTGGCCAGTGCGATCGGAGACGAAAGCGATGCGCGTGGAATCGGGCGACCATTGCGGATCGGTATCGTTCCAGTCGTCGCCCGAAGTAATCTGCTGATCTTTGCCGGATGCTGCGTCCAATACCCACAGATGGCTGCGTTTGTCGTCGAACCAGCCGGTGTCATTGAATTTGTAATAGATGTGCCGGTAGTGGCGGACATCGCTTTTGCGGGCTTCCGGTGTAATCTCGTCGCTCGGGCCGGAGCGGCTGACGGCGACGAAGCGCTTTCCGTCCGGCGACCATTGAAACGCGGTCACGCCGTTTTTGAGGTGACTGGAAACCTGCGCCTCGCCACCATCCATGTTGAGGATGCAAATCTGCGGATGTGAGGGCGTCGACTCTGAAGTTTCTGCGTTGCGGGCGGAAAGAAAGGCGAGCCGCGAACCATCCGGGCTCCAGCGCGGCGAATTTGAGTTGAAGCCTTCGGCGGTGAGCCTGCGCGGAGGGGAAGCTCCGTCCAAAGCCACCAGCCAGATGGAAGAGATGCGCCGATTCTTTTTCTGATCGATTGCGGTGAGGACGTAGGCGGCTTGCCTTCCATCCGGCGAGATGCGGGCATCGCTGATGGAGTGAAATGCAAGATAGTCTTCGGCGGTGATTCCGCGACTCGCGAAAGCGGAAGTCGAGATCGCCAGCGCGATCGATAACACTAGGAGGCTGCGGTGGCCGCGCGCCAGCCACGTGACTGATTGTCCATCCATTTTGTTTGTTTAGTCTAACCCATTATCAGTTCCCGAGCGGCGCTGAAAAGGCTTTCACCGCGAGTTTGGGTGTGCCGTCCGACCGAAAGAGACCGTAGTTCATTTCGGGAGTGGTTGACGCGTTGCCGTCGCGCAGGGTGTACCAGAAGACGCTCTCGATATAAGGGATGCCCGCGAGAAACGTTCTTGACTCAGTCAAGTATTGGGACTGCCAGGTTTCGCTCACGGAGCCGGAGCCGTTGGTGTAGCAACCGATTTCGGTAATCCAGATTCGCTTCGCATCGTCGCCGTTCGCGTGCATCACGGAGCGCAGTTCCTCGAGCGCGTCCGCGAGCCAGTATTCAAGAGGACCATCGCCATAAGCGTGATAGGCAACCGCGTCAAAAGAGGCTCCTGCACCGTTTTGGTAAAGCATGCTGAGGAAATCAGCGGCGGGGATGGAGTCTTTGGCGCCGTTGCTTGCGCCCGGGCTCAGTCCGCCCAGAATTACGGTGGCTTTTGGATTGGCGGCCTTCACCGCACGATAGGTTTTCAGGAGCAGGTTGGTGTAGGATTTCACGCTGACGGCGGGTCGCCAGAAGAAAGAGGTGTTGGGCTCATTCCAGATTTCCCAACTCTGAATCTGCGGATAGCGGGTGGCTAGGACGGCCGCGTAGGCTGCAAAGGCGTCGGGATCTTTCGGCGGATAGTTGATGACGGACTGGATATTTTGACGCAGCACTTGAGCCATGGGAAGTGGAACGCCATCCACGAGAATTCCAGCGGATTGCCAGATGGCCGGCGCCATGGGATAGCCGAGAACCGGATCGACGTTGAAGAAAAGTTCGAGGGAGGCGCCGGCGAGGTTCGAGATATCGGCGGTGAGGGTGGTCAGCGCGCCGTCCGGACCTTTCAGGATGCTGGCGAGGCAGGGGAAACTGGTTCCGTCTGAATATGTGATGGAGAAATTGGCGCGAGCGTTGGGATTGGAACCTTGCTCGAAGCCGGCTTTCGCCCAAAGCACTACCGAGCGCCCGGCGGGAACTTGAAATGCGACGCCTCCATGGATGAAGCCGCCTTGCTGAGTTGGGCGAAGCGCGACCACGCGGGGATACATTCGTCCGTCTTCGAGCGTGGCGTCCCAAAGATATTTTGCCGTTCCCTGGAGGCCGGCCGATCCCCAGGGCAATGGACCCTTTTCGGTGTGCCAGGAGATGGAGAAGGGGCTGAGCTCGGTGAAGTCGAAATTCGCCGGCACGGAGGATTCGTTCCAGGAAGAGTATCCGAGAATGCCGAGGATGGGAACGCCGGCGGCAGTGGCGGCGGCGACTTGCGGATCATAGTAATCCGGCGCGTGCGAAACATTATGCCAGTAAAATGTCATGCGCAGCGGGACAGGCGAGGGACTGAGTTGTTCGAGAAGTTGGGCGTCGGCGGGGGTGAATCCGTAATTGTTGACGCCGAGGGTCTGGGCACAGGCCAGCGCGGCGGTGAGCGCGAACACACCGACGGCGCGCGCGCCCTGAAAATTGGTCATGGGCACTTGGAGAAACTTAACTTTTGCTCTTATCCAGTTAGCGCAGGAGGAGAGGGAACTGCATCATTGGTAGGCGGGATTTAGTACTGGTCTGGTGGGATTTGGGTTCGTTTCTTCATTTTTCATATCGGCGGGAATGGGGCGGCCATAGGCGGGCGCGCGCACGAGTCTCCCGATACTTTGAGTTTATGGTGTGGGGGCTAGGAAATCGCGGGGTTTTTGGGGGGAAGTTGTTGAGGGGGTTGGGTTTGGGGGGTTGTGACTGGGCCACGAAAACCCAGGCAGGCGGGGGCGAAGGAGCAGCGCGACTAGAGCGGAGAGGTGCGCACCTTGTTTTCAGAGCTGCTCAATCGTCAGTTGGGGAATCAGCGCAAAGTGCCGTAAGTTTGCAGTCGCCACTGAGTAGCCGAGCTCGATGGCGGTGGATCCGATCAACAGGTCCGCGAGCGCGATGCGCTTTCCTGAGCCTTGCAGGTGCCCATCGGTTTGTCCGGCGCGCAAAGCGATCGCGACGGTCACAGGGTGAACTGGCATGCCGGCCAGCAGATCATCCAAGAACTTTTGCCGCATGGCGCGACGTTGGGACGTGTTGGCGCGCGTGATGCCGTGGGCTAGTTCCAATACCGTTACTACCGAGACGGCGATTTCCACATCGTCCGTCTTGAGGCGGATGGCTTCGAGCATCTGGTATGCGGTGTGGCCCAGCCGCTCGGCAGCGATCACAATCGAGGAATCCAGGATCAATCCCACGCCGGGGGTTCCAGAGGTTCGCGATGGCTTTCGATCGCGGCCTCGATGTCGCGGGCAAACTCGGCATCCATGGTGGCATCTGAGTTCCGAGGTGTCAGGGCAAGCACTTCCGAGATTTTGCGGCGGGGAGGAGACGCGGGTGACAGCACCGCTACCGCTTGGTGATCGTGTTCGACCACTACCTCCAGGCCTTGACGCACTTTCTCTAGGGCAGCGGCGAAGTTTTTCGCCACTTCCGCTTCGCTCATGTGGATTTGCGCCATTGATTCGATCATAACTCGTCTTCGGTTTCAGCGACGGCTTCGGCCGCCAACCTCAGATTGGCAGGGACAAGGAAATTGGAATGTGGGGGTGTTGTTGTTGCTGGCCGCCTAACGCTTCGGAGTGGTCAACTTTGTGCCGGTCCTTATCCAAAAGAACCGATCGTTGTCCATGCCCATGCCGGGGGTGTACACAGTGGCTGTGGCACCGTCGCTCACTCTCATTACAACGAAATCAGTTGTCGGCATAGTTAGAGGGTTTCGAATCGCCAGCCATGCGTTGAATTCGGTGAAGAGTATATATCGAGAGTCGGGAGACCACTTGGGAAAACCGACCACACTATAATATCTCGTTAGCCTCTCGCTAACTCCAGCGGATACTTTGTAGATCATAAGATCGCGGTTCTTAGATCGATAAGCTATGGTTGATCCGTCAGGCGACCAACATGGGTCCGCACCTTCAGCGATTGATCGTCGTGTGGCGTTCGACGTATCGAAAATATAGACATGCCCTTCGAGGGAATACACCAAGAACTGTTCATCCGGCGACCAGGAGAAGTTCTCGGAACGATAGTTCGGCGCTTGATGGCTGATATCGGACGTATAAACTTCTCGCGTGGAGGACCAATCGAGAGGACCGTACCTCAACGTTACGCCATCGGCTGTTGTGAACTTTAAGACCGCAAGCAAGTCGAGTTTTGGTGAGACAACGGCGATGAGCGGCCACCATGATAACCCGACAGGTTTTGTTTGTCGACCGTCCAGCGTGAATAGCGCCACGCTAGCGGTCCTGAGAGCGGATATCCCTCCTCTCTCAAGCGCGTTCAGCAGCCCTTTATTTGAACCGAGGAGGATCTGAGTGCTCGGCTGGACGTCGTACAGTCCGTCCAGTCCGGGCACGGTGAGACTAGTAACGGTTGCTTTGCCATCCAAGCTCAAAACCTCAAGCTGCGAGCGACCTACGTACCTGGCGATTCCTAGACCTTCATTCGCGGATTGAAGTGCGAGGTCGCGGGCCAGTGTGCCGGCGCTGGCTTGTTCTTTGAGGCATAAACTCGCTAACACGAAGCCGGCCAGAAGTTGAATGCTCCGAGATCGCATTTGAGTTCCGCCAGGGATCACGGACGCTTCGGTTCAGCCGGAAGCCGGATTGTGAACTCATCCGTCGTGGCGCCATTCCACACCAGCTTCGCGTCATCCCCTACGCAGAGGAGCGTTAGACCCAGACGGAGAGTCGGCTGGGTGCCTATTTCCTCGACGCGGTTTCGCATCACAATGATGAGACCCGCCACGTCTTGGATATCCACGGCCTGCCCTGGTCGCACCGAGGTGCATCGCTCGAATTTGTGCACGCCATCGGTCAACCAGCTGGTTGGAATCAAAACATCGCCGATCAGGAGGGGTTTCCAGGTGTCGAAGGGGCGCTTCAGTTCGGTTCCGCTTGCGTCGATTCCGATTAACCGAGCGTCCCAAATCCGAGGTGTCGGCAGATTCACCGGCTTATCCGATCGATTTGTCAGCCGCAGGTCGAACTTCGTACTGTACTCAAGACCGTCCCACAATTCTGTGGATTGGAGAGTGGCCACGGGGCGCCGAACCTCGGCATCGATTTTCGGGCCGGAGGCCAAGAGTGGCGTGACGCCCAGCAAAACGACAGCGACTTGAGCAAGACTTTGCCGGAACCAAGTGCGATGCATTCTACGAATAGCCGCCATCTCTAATTTTGCCATTGAATCTCACTTCGTCCTTGACTCTGGTGGGGTCAACGGGTGAGCCAAGACCGGACGCTTGCGAAATTGTGGCGGCTCCGGATCGCCAGTGCGCCAAGCGCTGCAATTCCGGCCGTTGCTGGAAAACTCGGAACGAGTCCCCACGAACAAACATTCGAACTCAATGTTGACGTGCGCCCGCTCAAGTACATGGGCCGGAGGACCGACTCTTCCTTGCCCGTAGGCGTTCTGAACGGAGTAGCCGGGAACCGGGGGCCATCCAAAGTACAGCTTACGGAGGCCCGCTGGATCTTGCACGTAGTACTCGTTGTTGTCGATCGAGGGATCGTTAACGGTGGACGTGGCCACGCGGCTGGATGAAGGCACGCGAACGATGTAGCGGCCGTGCTCTAAGGGAAGTGGGGGCGCGCCTTTCACGGAGTAGTCCAGCCGAAGCCAACCCACGTGACCCGCGGGAATGATCCAGCGTTCCGGTGTTGACCGCCGGCAAGCGGTGGCTTCCAAGCATAGGATCGCTAATGCGATGCTGAGGAGGCTTCTCTTATCAAGGAAGCTCACCACAGCTTTCCAGCCGCGCTTAGTCATCGGGTGTTATGTTAGCGAGATTCCTTGAGCACTGCTGATCTTGGATACCCGGTTCTAACAGAAAAATACCGTTCCGCCGGGTTTCGTGGTAGCGCTTCCTTGCGGTCGCGGTTCGGTTTGGGCTCGTACAGCGCCGGGCGAGAAGGGTGACCTACGGCCGGAATTGGGTGGAGAGGTATTGCAGGATGGCTTCGCGGTCCTCGGGCTTGAGGGGCGCGCCCCAGCCTGTCATTTTGTTGATTTCGCGATCCCATTGGGCGGGGGTGAGGCGCTGCTGCTGCATCATGCTTTCATCGTGGCAGGTGAGGCAGGCAGCTTGGTAACCCTCGGGCTGCGCGGGCGGGCGCGGCTCGATCGGCAGGTCGATCAGCTCCTGCGTGGTTACTTGTAGATTCACGCGCTGGACGGCGTTCCACAGATAGCCCGACGGATTCCATTGCTGCTCGAGCGGTTGTGTTTGACCGGCCGCATTGGTGGCACGCGCCATCAGCGTGTGAGCGCCTTCGGCGGCTTGCCAATCCAACTGCCAAAGCCGCCACGCGTACTGCCCTTTCTCCTTGCCTAATTTTGCGGGTTTCCATGTCGTGCCGCCGTCGAGCGAAACATCCACGCGCGCGACGGGCGAAGTATTAGACCAGGCAGTTCCACTGATGCGCACGCGTCCTGGTTTAATCCAGCCGGAAATCGGAGTGGCGATGACGGATTTTACGTTTAAATCGGTAACGGGAATCATTTCCTTGGGATCGACGGTTGCGCCGGGCTCGACGGGATGCGCGGGATGCCGGTACGCGGTCTTCATCCAGAAGCCTTCGAATTCGTGATCCAGCACTTCGATATGCTGCAACCATTTCACCCAGGAATCGCTGGCCCAGCCTGGCACGATCACGCGCACTGGAAAACCGTGCTCTTGTGACAGGGCTTCGCCGTTCATGGCATAAGCCAGCAGCGTATCCGGATCCAGAGCTTTCTGCACGGGGATGGTCCGCTGGAAGTCCGGCATTTTTCCGAGGGGAACATCGGCGCCATCGAAGAGAATATGCGCGGCGGAATCTTTCAAACCGGCTTTTTGCAAGACATCACGCAAGCGGACGCCGGTCCAGCGGGCGTTGCCGACGCTGCCGAAGGCCCACTGGGTTCCAGCCATACGCGGCTGATAGAAACTGCGGCCGTTTCCGGCGCACTCGACTACTGCGACCATTTCCACGCGCGGCATTCGCTTCAAATCGTCGAGCGTCAACGTCACAGGCTGATTCACAACGCCATCCAGCTTCAGCCGCCATTCGTCCAAGTTAGGCGGGTCCGGAATGTAGGTATGGCATCGGACGAAAAACTGATCCACGGGCGTGATCCATTGATTGAAGCCTTGGAGGGGCATTTCCAGATCTTCGGGACGCAAAGAACGGACGATCATCTTCGCGAGATCCGCGGAAGAGCCGAGTTGAGGAAGGGCGCCGGCGGCCGCGGCGAGAAAAAGTTTGCGGCGAGTCAGATTCACTAGAAGCTCACATTCTTTACGACCACGGCTTGATCGTGTATCTCGGCGTCGAAATCGAGAAACGCGCCGCTGCGGGCGACGCGGACGTGATACTTGCCGGGAGGCAGGGTGAAGAGCGCGGGCGTATGTTTGGGTTGCATCTCGTTGTTGATCTCTATGGTTGCGCCGGGCGGTTCGGAGGTGACGCTTAGCGTGCCCGACGCTTTGCTGAGTTGCAGAAAAATGTCGCCGTCCTGCGGGACGTTGAAGACCCGCGGGTACGACCGGAATCCCGCAAGTTGTACGTTCATGGCATGGCGGCCGGGAGAGAGCTGGAGCATGCACGGAGCCTTGCAGGTGAGTGCTGGATTGTCGTCGATGGTGACTTTCGCGCCGGACGGATCGGTTAAGAACTGCACGGTTTTGTCGGAGCCTGGCCGCGCTACGACGGGCGGCGGAGCAGTTGAGACTTCGCGTCTTGGCGGCTGATCGTGCGCCGGAACGGCCGCGGGACTGTCGGCGGATTTGGTTTCTGGTTGCGCGATTTCCGGTTTGGTGGCGGCCGGCGGTTTGGGTGGTTCTACCGTGGTGGTCTGGTCGGGAGGGCGCGATTCGCCGACGGGACTTGGTTTGGACGAGGCTTGTTCCGGAGGCTGTGCGGGTGTTTGGCTCGGCGGAGCAGCGGTGGGAGTAGACGGCGCGTCCGTGGTGGCGACAGCTTCGCCGCGGTTGAACAGAAATTTCTGCGCTCCAAACAGGACCAGACCCACCAAGCCGATCCCGACCAGCATCCAAAGCAGGCTCTTGAGCAGCGGATTGCCACTCTCGGTTTCGTCGGAGCGAAGCGGCCGCGTGGGCATTTCCGGCGGTGTTCGGACGGGCGCGGGAGGAAGTTTGGAAACGCTGGCCGAGGGAACTTCCGGAGCGTGATAGATGGCTGCGCCGCCGCCGATGGTGGGCAAGTTCTGAGAGCCGCTGCGCGGAAGCGGACGCCAACTGGGATTTGCATTGCACGCCTCCGCGAGAGCGTCCACAAATTCCACGGCGGTTGGATAGCGATCGGCGGCGCTTTTCGAGAGAGCCTTGCGCAGCACCACTTCCACCTGCGGCGACAAAGTAGGATTCAACCGCTGCGGCGGCAGGGGCTCTTCGCGCACGATGCGGTAGAGGAGCGAGGGAAGATGATCGGCGACGAACGGTTTTTCGCCGGTCAGCACTTCGTAGGCAATCACCGCAAGCGAGAATTGATCGGCACGGCCATCCACGGCGTGTCCCTGCACCTGTTCGGGCGACATGTAATTCGGCGTGCCCATCATGACGCCGCTTTGCGTCATTTGCTGCGAGAGAATTTTGGCGACGCCGAAGTCGGTGATCTTGGCGAGGGTGCTTTCGTGGATCAGGATATTGGCGGGTTTTATGTCGCGATGGACGATGCCCTTTTTGTGGGCGTAATCCAGCGCGAGGGCGATTTGGCGAAGGATGGAAAGCAGGCCATCCGGGAGCAGCGGTTCCGCGCTGTTTAAGATTTTTTCGAGCGGCGGCCCATCCACGAACTCCATATAGATGTAGGCGAGGCCGTTTTCTTCGGAAATATCGTAGATGGTGACGATGTTGGGGTGGGAGAGAATTCCGGCGGACTGGGCTTCGCGGAAGAGACGCTCGCGCAGGCGGTCGCGCTCGGCTTCGTCGGTAAAGTCGGAGAGACGAATGGTTTTTATGGCGATAATCCGGCCTATGGCGGGGTCTTGCGCCCTGTAAACGACCCCCGTTGCACCGCGTCCGAGTTCGTCAACAATCCGGTATCGCCCGATTTGCTCCACGCCACTCCGCAAGCGCGCCACGCGAACGAGCGCCTGTGAGGTTATTTTAACAGGTTGAGGTGGTTGACCAGCCTGGCCAGACTCGCGGCCGGGAACATGTGCAAATTCCGAGCCGCGACTGCAGGGAGCGTGAGACGCACGGCCACTCCGATGCTCCCTTGCGGTCGCGGTTCGGTTACAGGCCTAGGCGTTGGCGGATGGCTTGGAAGCGTGGTTCGCCGCGCAGGGCGTCGAATTCGGAGTTGAGTAAGTTTACGGGCAAGGAGGTATCGCGGGCTTCCAGCGCGTGCTCCAGATGATGGAGCGATTGTTCCGGATCGTTTAATCCCGCATAGATCGCGGCGAAGCTCACCGGCGAAACATAGTTGGGCGAGCGTTCGTTGAGCGCGCTGATTTCATGCAGCGCTTCGTCGCGGCGTCCGGCCTTGGCATAACAATAGCCCAGTTGACCGCGTAACAAAGAACGGCATTTCAGCGGATTTGCGTTGGTGAAGTGCGCGATGGCGTCGTCATACATGCCCTTTCCGGCGTAAGCCAAACCCAGGCCGAAATACGGCAATCCGTAGTCCGGCGCGAGCTGGGAAACCAGCATGTGCTGCGAGATGGCTTCATCGAAGCGGCGCGAGACTCCGTAGAGCCATCCCAGAACGAAATTGGGAAACAGCGAGGCAGGATCGAGTTCCAGGCCGCGTTCCAACTCGATGAGCGCGGGCTCGAATTTTTCGCGGCACGCCAGGTGAATGCCATAAGCGACGTGGCCGATGGGATCGTGACTATCCAACTGGATGGACTTTTCGAGCTCCTGTTCGCCGGCGGCCCAGTTCCAATCGAGAAGCGACAGCACGGAGCCGAGCGCGACATGCGCTTCGGGCAAAAGAGGATTCAGCGCGATGGCTTTGAGCGCGGCTTCCCGCATCCGGTCTCCGGCCTCTTGCGGGGCAATGAAACCGAACATGGAACTCACGAGCAAGGCTTGGCCCAGCGCGGCCCACCCGGCGGCGTAATTTTCATCCACTTCCACGGCGCTCGAGAAACAGGCGACGCTATTGCGGATGCTGTCGGGCGTGGCGAGCTTCCAATTGTATCGGCCCTGCAGGTAGAAATCGCGGATCTCTTTATGCTCGGAATGACGCCGCGCGATCACGGCATGATCCGGAGGAGCCACCAGTTCCCGTAGCAGGGATTGCGCGAGCTGGACCACCCCGCGCAGATCCGGATATTCGAAATCCGCCGCTTCCGACCATGTGTAAGAACCGTCCGCGGAATTGAAGAGCTGGACAATCAGGTGGTAGCCGTTGTCGCGAAATTCGAGACTGCCTTCAATGATGTAGTCGGCGTTGGTGACGTGCCGCGAAAGTCCGTTCAGCTCACTCGACGATGGCGCGGAGTGAGGCTGGGCGATGACTTGCAGGTAGCCCTCCTTAATAAGGACGTGCGCAAGCCTGCGTTGAATCTCGTCGGCTAATTGGCCCGCGTTAGGCGCGGGGTTGATGAAAGACAGCGGCGCAATTTCGACGGAACGACGCGGCGCGGGACCGCTCCCTCCGGTGGAATTGCGATGCTCGAAGACCGGCATGTAGCTGCCCTTGCGAAGCAGGATGCGAACATGGTCATCCCGGCCTTCGGTCCGATAATATTCTTCGAGCTTGTTGCGCAGACGGCGAGCTTCCACGCGAACAATAGAGTCAACTCGAGGATCAAACGCCTCGCGCCGGTCAAACACTTCGAGTCCGATGGGGTATTCCTTGAGCCGATGGGGTTGCCCGAGCAAACTCTCTTCGACGATGAACTGCAGGAAACGGCGGATTCGATGCGATTGTATAAAGACGCGACTGCGAAGGATTTGATCCAGAGCCGCCCGAACTTCCGGGGCGGCGATGCCATTTAGAGTTGTAGCGGGTTCTTCAATTAGAGTTCTGGCTGAGGTATCGTACATCTCGCCTAGTTCGACACTTGAAGGTACTAACCTGTTACATGTAAAAGTGAGAATTACTTCATTTTTCGTTTTGGCAATGTACGTGCTCGGGGTGGTTGGAAAACAAACGGCACCGACTCCCTCACGGTCGCGGCTCGGTAACATCCTCTTGTCCATTTGGGAGGATTCTTGAACGACTAGAGAGTGGGAGAACACAATGAAATACCTTTGCTCAGTTTTTTTCGACGAAAGAAAGCTGGAGGCTCTTTCGAGCGAGCAGTTAGACGTGCTGGATGTGGAAAGTCTGGCTTATGACGATGTGCTGCGGAAAGGCGGGCATTTGCTGGCGGCCCAAGCGCTGCAACCGGTGCAAACGGCGACCACGGTCCGGATGCGGGGCGGCAAGGTGTCGGTTACGGACGGTCCGTTTGCCGAGACCACCGAGCAGATCGGCGGATTTCTTTTGATTGAGGCGCGGGATTTGAATGAGGCTATTCAGCTTGCGTCCAGGATTCCGGTGATCCGGCTGGGCGGAATCGAAGTGCGTCCGATTAAAGAACTCACACCGGGGAGAGGCAAGCAATGACGGCGCCGAATGTTGTGACGCGAGCGGAGTGGCTGCTGGCTCGCAAGCAGCTTTTGGTGAAAGAGAAACAACTGACGCGGCAGCGCGATGCGCTGGATCAAGAACGGCGGGAGCTGCCGTGGGTTCGGGTGGAGAAGCAATACGTCTTCGAGGGTTCGAATGGGAAGGAGACGTTGGGCGAGCTTTTCGGCGGCCGGTCGCAGCTTGTGGTGTCGCATTTCATGCTGGGTCCGGGATGGAAGGAGGGATGTGTGGGATGCTCGTTCCGTTCGGATCATGTGGATGGTTGTCTCGCACATTTGGAGCATCACGATGTTTCGCTGGTCACCATTTCGCGCGCGCCCTGGGTGGAGATCGAACCGTTCCGGAAGCGCATGGGCTGGAAATTCAAATGGGTGTCTTCCTACGGCAGCGATTTCAATTTCGATTACGGAGTTTCGTTCACGCCGGAGCAGATCGCTACGGGCAAGGTCCGTTACAACTATGCGGATAGCGACTTTTTCAGCGAGGAGTTGTCTGGCGTCAGCGTCTTTTTCAAAGATGATGCCGGAGACGTGTTCCACACCTATTCAACTTATGGGCGCGGGGACGAAGTGGTGGACACTACCTATATGTATCTGGACTTGACGCCAAAGGGTCGCAACGAAACAGGCCCCCATCACAACTTGATGGATTGGGTGAAGCATCATGACCGGTATATAAAGGAAGAGCAAGCGGATGCTTCCTGCAGATGCGGCAGCGCGTGACGCGGTTGAGACTGTCTACCGGACCGACTCGCGGCGTGTGCTTGCCACACTGATTCGACTGGTCGGCGATTTCGACCGGGCGGAAGAGGCGATGCACGATGCTTTCGTTGCTGCCGTTGAACAATGGACGCGCGACGGCGTGCCATCGAATCCGCGGGCGTGGCTGATTTCCACTGGCCGTTTCAAGGCGATCGATCGTTTGCGAAGGCGCGCCCGATTTGATGCGGCTGTCGCGGAGTTGGTGCATTTGACCGATCCGGCTGTCATCAGCGAGGAAGAACAGGAAGTTGAGGATGATCAGTTGCGACTGATTTTTACGTGCTGCCATCCTGCTTTGCCCGCGGATGCCCAGGTTGCTCTGACGTTGCGCGAGGTGTGCGGGCTCACGACGGAAGAGATCGCGCGCGCGTTCCTTACCGCTGCTCCCACTATTGCGAAGCGCATCGTACGCGCGAAGGCGAAGATCCGGGACGCGCGGATTCCGTATGAAGTGCCGGCGCGGAACGAATTGCCGCAGAGGCTGGAGACAGTGCTGCAGGTGATTTATCTCGTGTTCACCGAAGGTTATTCCGCATCGTCGGGCGCGGCGCTCACGCGGCCGGATGTTTCCGGCGAGGCGATCCGGCTGGGTCGCTTGTTATTTGGGCTGCTGCCGGAGCCTGAAGTTGCGGGACTACTGGGGTTGATGCTGCTGCATGAATCCCGGCGGGCGGCACGAACTTCGGCAGTCGGCGAAATGGTGCTGCTGAGTGATCAGGATCGATCGCTGTGGAATCGAGAGCAAATCGAAGAAGGGGTGGCGCTGGTCGAGCGAGCTATGGCGTTGCGGCCGTGGGGTCCGTATGCGGTGCAAGCCGCTATCGCAGCGGTGCATGCCCGGGCGTCCGAGGCGGGCGCGACGGATTGGGCGCGGATCGTCGAACTTTACGATGGGCTGATGCAAGCGACGCCTTCGCCAGTGGTGGAACTGAATCGCGCGGTCGCGGTGGCCATGCGGGACGGACCATCCGTTGGCTTGGCGCTGATCGAAGGCATTCTGCAGCGCGGCGATCTGGCGGAGTATCATCTCGCGCATTCGGCACGGGCCGATATGTTGCGGCGGCTGGGGAAATCCGGGGAGGCGCGGGCTTCTTACGAACGGGCGCTCAGTCTGGCACGGCAGGAACCGGCGCGGCGTTTTCTCGAGAGACGGATTCGCGAACTGGCTTGACATCGCTCGGCTGCGCCGATACACTACCAGTAAGTAGCTTATGCCTAAAACAGAGATGCCTTCGGGAGCTTTGGTGCTGTTGATCCTGCGCGTGCTGCGTTCGGGGAGCTTACATGGTTATGCGATCGCGCAGCGGATTCACGCGCTCTCTTCGGAGGTTTTACAGGTGGAGGAAGGCGCGCTGTATCCGGCTTTGCAGAAAATCCTGCTGAAGGGTTGGGTGACGTCGGAGTGGGGAATTTCGGAAACGAATCGCAAGGTCCGGTTTTACAGGATCACACCGGCGGGGCGGAAACAGCTTGACAGTGAATTGGCCGATTATGAACGCGCGCATGCGGCGATCCGATCTGTTTTGCGGACTGCTTGAAATTGGTAAGCGGGTGGTTGCTCCTGTCGTGGTAGCGCTCCGTTGAAGACGCCAAGTAGGGCGGACCCCCTGGTCCGCGGCCGACGCCCTCGTCGGCCTGCTGAGGAAATACGAAATCCTGAAGAGCGGGTCCAGGGGGACCCGTGCGGACCAGGGGTCGCCCCACTTGGCGTCTTCATCACCTTTGGTGGGCCGCAGGCCCATGGTCACTCCCTGGCGGTCGCGGTTCGGTTAACAGCAGACCGCAGCCAGAAGCAACCCGGCAGCTGCTAATCGCATTGCTTCATCATACCGGCTAACCGTCCAGGCTGGCGACCGTCCAATGCGAGGGGGACCCCATGATACAAGACCTGCGCTTCGGCGTTCGAATGCTATTGAAGCAGCCCTCTTTTAGCTTGATCACGATATTGACGCTGGCGTTGGGGATTGGCGCTACATCCGCGGTTTTCAGCTTGATACAAGGCGTGCTGCTGACGCCGCCGCCTTATCGGGAACCGCAGCGGCTGGTGCTGATCCCAGCAGCGCGCGCGGATGGGCAGCCGATGACGAATTCACCGGGATGGCCGGCGCAGCAGTGGCTGGATTGGCAGAAGCAGTCGAAGTCGCTGGAAGGCATCGCTGCCTACGACTGGACGTTCACCTTTTTGGTGCTCCCGGAGGGCAGCGCATCGATGGAAGGGATGTACGTCACGCGCGACTATTTCGATGTAATGGGCCTACATCCGATACTGGGCCGTACTTTTGTGGAAGCTGAGACCCGGCCGAAGGCGCTGCCGGTGATCCTTCTCGGCTACGATTGCTGGCAGCGGAAGTTCAACGGTGATCCGAATATTATCGGCAAGACGGTGCGGCTCAGCCGGCAGGACGCGCCTTCCACGGTGATCGGTGTGATGGCTCCGGGCGTTCGATTTCTTCCAGCGCCCGGAGGCGCAAAAGAGCCGAACTACAACGTAAACGCGACGGTGGATTATTGGATTCCCGCCAGCCCCGATCCGTCGCAGTTGAAAAATCGGAATTGGAATGTGGTGGCGCGTCTCGGCGACGGTGTTACGATGCAGCAGGCGCAAACAGAACTCAACGTTCTGAACAACCGCGAGGTCCAGAATGAGCGGGACTTCGCGGGCATCGTTCCCCAGGTACATTCTTTGACGGCGGAATTGAATCAGGATGGCAGCCGGATTCTGCTGCCGCTGTTGGGGGCGGCTGCATTGGTCTTGTTTATCGCATGCGGGAATGCCGCGGCGCTGCTACTGGTGCGCGGATTACAGCGGCAGCAGGAGTACGCGGTGCGGAGCGCGCTCGGAATCGCGCGGTCGGCGTTGTTCCGGCAAGTGGCCACCGAGAGTTTGTTGCTGGCGCTGCTGGGCGGAGCGTTTGGAGTTGGCCTGGCGTTCGGAGTGGTGAAGATCTTCAAGTTGATCGCAGGACATGCGATCCCTCGTTTGGATTCCGTAACTACTGGCTGGCCGGTGTTAGTGTGTGGACTCTTGTCGGCGATTGTGGCGTCGCTGCTGGCGGGGGTTATTCCAGCGCTGCGAGCTTCGCGGTTGGATCCGATTCGCGTGCTGAAGAGCGCGGGTCCGAAGAGCAGCGCGGGACGCGGGGAACGGCGCTTGTTGGGCGGCGTCACGATGGTTCAAACCGCGCTGACGCTGGCGCTGCTGGTGGGCGCGGGGCTACTGATTCGCACCATGGTGAATTTGTCGAATGTGGAATCGGGCTACGACACCGGTCATATCCTGACGATGAGCGTGACATCGGTGCAGCGCGGAAAATGGAACGATTTTCATCATCAGGCTTTGGAACGGGTGGCCAGGCTGCCTGGCGTGAAGGATGTAGCGTTTGCATGGGGAGTTCCGCTTACCGGGAACAGTTGGCCGGCGACGGTGGAGATCGAGGGGCAACCCGCGGCGACCAAGGCGAACGATCAGATCGCGCTGCAATTGCGAGCTGCCACGACTGGTTACTTCAATCTGCTAGGCCAAAAGATTTCGGATGGCCGGGATTTCCGGACGACGGATACCGGCGAGGGCGTGGGGGCGGCGATTGTGAATCAAGCGCTGGTAGATCGTTATTTTCCGAAAACCAATCCCATTGGGAAGAAGATTTGGTTTGACCGGAAGCAGCCGCCCATGCAAATTGTCGGCGTGGTGACTAACGCCCGCAACACTGATTTGACGCAGGCGGCGATACCGGAGATGTATCTCTCGCTATGGCAGGCCACGGCGTTTTCGAAACACCTGATTGTTCGAACGGCGGGCGACCCGCGATCAGTGACGGCGGCGGTGCGGCGCGAGCTGCGCTTGATCGATCCGACGGTGGCGGTGGAGAACGTTCAGACAATGGAACAGATTCGCGGCGATTCGCTGGCATCGCGCACGTTCGCGATGCAGTTGCTGGTGGGATTCGCGATTGTCGGAAGCGTGCTTACGTTGATTGGAATTTATGGAGTGCTGTCGCTTTCGGTGGCGGCGCGACGCCGTGAGATCGCCATTCGCACGGCGGTGGGCGCGCGGCAGCAGGACATTCGGAATCTGATCTTTGGCGAGGGTTTCCGATTGATTGCGGGTGGCGTGGTTTCCGGTATTGTTGCGGCGGTGGTGTTGTCGCGGGTGCTCCGATCGTTTCTGTTTGGGGTGGAACCTACGGATCCGGTGACGTTGATCGGGGTGGGGGTTTTGTTTGCTGTGGTCGCGCTTTTGGCTTGCTGGGCGCCTACGCGGCGGGCGGCCCGGGTGGATCCGCTTGAGGCTTTGCGGTACGAGTGAAAAAGGCACCGACTCCCTTACGGTCGCGGCTCCGTAAAGATGGCGGTGATTTCGCGGGAGGGTGCGGCGTCCTTGGCGAACGTGAATGTGCCGTGCTCGCGCATTTCGCGCGCTGCACGAAGAAAAGCCCCTAGCGCGGTGCGGGAAAGCGTGCTGCCCAAGCTGACACGCCGGACTCCCAGCGCGGAAAGCTCTTCTAGGTTCAGGAGAACGCCTTGCAGTCCCATGAGGACGTTCACCGGGCGATCGACCGAACTGACAACGGCCGCGATGTCGTCCTTGGTTTGAAGTCCCGGCGCGTAGAGGACATCGGCGCCGGCCTCTTGATAGGCCTGGAGTCGCGCGATGGTGTCGTTGATGTCCGGACGTCCGTGCAAGTAGTTTTCGGCGCGTGCGGTCAGAGTGAAAGTAAACGGAAGCGAGCGTACGACGGCAACGGCGGCGCGAATTCTATCGATCGCATGTTGCTTCTCGTAAATCGGATTGTCCTGGCGACCGGTGGAATCTTCGATTGATCCGCCAACAACTCCGGCGGCCGCTGCAAGCCGGATGGTCTCCGCTGCGAATTCCGGCGCGTCGCCGAAGCCGTTTTCCAGATCGGCGCTCACGGGCAGATCCGTGGCTGATACGATTTGCGCGACATGGGCCAGCATTTCATCGCGGCCGACCGCGCCATCGCATTTTCCGATGGAGAACGCGTAGCCCATGCTGGTGGTGGCTAGCGCCTCGAAGCCTTCATGGGCCAGCAACTTCGCCGATCCGATATCCCAGGGATTGGGGATGATGAATGCGCGGCCGCGTTCATGCAAGGAGCGGAAGACGCGTCCCTTCTCGGCTTGGCTGATCACGCTTGTTCCTTGAGCTTCGAGGGGATCTCGAATGTTCCATCCACCACCTCTACGAAATTTCGTTCTTCGCGGATAATAAAACGCTTGGTTTGCGCGAGCTTGAAATTTTCGAGGGCTTCCGGGTCTGATTTCAGGCGCGCTCTATAGGCTTCATACGCAGCGAGATTTGGAAAAGCAATCAAGCCCCAGGCGACATCGTTGGTTCCTTCGTAGGGAAGAAAATATCCGAGCAGGTGTCCGCCGCAGCGGGGGATGATGCGGCCCCAGTTCTCTGCGTATTGCTTGAACGCGTCGCGTTGGAACGGATCGATTTGATAGCGAATGAAGCAAGTAATGGTCACTGGTTCTCTCCTGGGCTGTCCGGCTGATGCCGTGGAATTCGATGTTACGAGGGCACAGATTGCCGCGCCGGTTTGGATTGCCTGCCGGCGATCCATGTCGGCAATCGGGCGCATACTCGGAGTATAAGCAATTGCCGGCGGCGCATCAGTGGGTAGGGTTTCAGAATTGAAGACATCACGCTCCGTGGAAAGACAACGGCACCGACTCCCTCACGGTCGCGGCTCGGCAACGGGGTGCCTCACTCCGAGCCGCGAGCGTGAGCGACCGGTGATTTGGTTTGCGCGTCAGTGCGCCGGTTCGGTCTCAAGACCAAGCTTCGACAGGTTCTCGCGCAACGCTTTTTCTCCGCCTGCGCCGACGTGGTAGAAAATGATTTTTCCCTCAGCATCGATTAGAACCACGGTCGGGAATGCGGTGACGTTGTAGCTGGGCAGCACTCCGCTGTCGGCGGCGAGCAGGATGGGATAACTCAATTTCGACGTCTGCAGGAATTGGCTGATGGTTTCCGAATCTTCGCCGGCGTCGATTCCGATCACAGCCAGGCCCTTGCGATGGAATTCCTGGTGCAATTTTTCGATCACCGGCAGATCGTGGCGGCAGGGCGCGCACCAGGTTGCCCAAAAATCGAGCAGGACGAATTTGCCTTTGAGATCCTCCAAGCCGACTTCTTTGCCCGCCACGGATTGCAACTTGAAATTGGGAGCGGGCTTGCCTGTGAGATCGGCGCTCCCCTTTATCGCCGATTGGAATTCGGTCACCTGCTTGGAACCTACCGGGGGCGTGAAGGTGAAGCTGGAATCCGGCACGGGTACATCTAGTTTTTCAGAAACGACGGTGGAAACCTGACTCATCTCCGCGGGATCTTTTACTGCTCCGCCCTGCACGGTTGCGCGTCATGGTCTGTTTCAGCGAGAGCTTGGTGACTTTATCCACCCAGACTTTTTGCACGCCGTCCGACATTTCGATGGAGCCGGGGAGGGAGATTTTGTCGAGCTTCGCTTCCACCACGTAGCAATCGATCTTCTGGCCTTCCACCTCCATCGTTTCTTCGCCCACGATTTTGGCCGAGATATACGGGTCCTTAGCTTTCATCTGATCGATGACGCTACTCATGCCCGGAACCAGCGATTTGACCAGGCTCTCGGGAGTGCTGGCGGCCGCTGTTTTCGTGTACTGCTTGATCATGCCGACGTACATCCACGTATATTCGCCGTCGGAGACGATTACAGACTCGCCCATTTTGCCGCTGGACTCGATGCGCAGCTTTCCGGGACTCGAGACGGTGATCTTCACCATCATTTCGAGCCGCGTCGGTACGGACCCCCCCATTTCGATGACCGCGCGTTGATCGACCTGATAGGACTTGTGATGCAGCAGAACGTCGGCGGTCTCCTTCAGTAGAGCTCGCGCGTCGGGTTGATCTTGAGCGAATGCCCTGAGCGCCAACAACAGAACCACAGTAATCCGTTTCATTCTTTGCTCTTCAATTGACCGCGCGCGGCGGCTTGCGCCAGTTCATCGCAGCGATTGTTGTCGGCGTGGGACGCATGGCCCTTGGTCCATTCCCAGCGGATTTTGTGCCGCGCTACTTGTTCGTCGAGGTCGTGCCAGAGATCCTGATTCACCACTGGCTTCTTGGCGCCGGTTTGCCAGCCGTTTCGTTTCCATTTGTGAATCCATTCCGTGATTCCGTTCTTGACGTAGTTGGAATCCGTGATGATCTCCACCGTGCAGGATTCCTTGAGCGCGCGCAGTGCTTCGACGGCGGCTTGCAGTTCCATGCGGTTATTGGTGGTTTGCGGCTCAGAGCCGTACATCTCGCGCTTCGTGTCTCCGAAGCGCAGAATGCAGGCCCAGCCTCCGGGGCCGGGATTTCCGATACACGACCCGTCTGTGATTACTTGAACGTTCTTCATTTCTCCGTCAGGCGGGGACTGCCTGGAGCTCTCGCTCGAAAAAAGTGTCGACATGATCCAGAATTTGCGCAGCCTCGGTGGCCCGGTAGATATCCACCCGCAGCTTTGATCCGTTGCGAACGCCGTGGGTGAAATAAGTGGCGAACTGTTTCATCTTGCCGACAGCGTCCGGCATGGCGCGATCGCACAGCATGCCGTAGTAAGTGCGCATGATGTCGTAGCGCTGACGCTCGGCCGGATGGTTGTAAACACCGGTGTCCACGTATTGTTGAATCTGGCGGAAAATCCAGGGGTTCGAAGAAGCGGCGCGGCCCACCATTACGGCGTCGCAGTGGGTTTCCTCGACCATTCGAACGGCATCCTCGGGAGTAAGGATGTCACCGTTGCCGATTACCGGAATGCCGCTGACCGCGGCTTTCACTTCCGCGATGCGGGTCCAATCCGCTTTGCCGCTGTAGCCTTGCTCCCGAGTGCGCGGGTGCAGAGCTACGGCTTGCAGTCCGCAATCCTTGGCGAGTTGCGCCATACGGACGGCGACCAGCTCCTGGTCATTCCAGCCGGCGCGGAACTTCATGGTCAACGGAATGGAAATCGCAGCCCGAACTTTTTGGAGTATGTTTTCCACTAGCGGCAGGTCGCGCAGGAGTCCGGATCCGCCATTGCATTTCACTACTTTGTTGACCGGGCAGCCGAAGTTGATGTCGACGATGTCGAAGCCGAAATCCTGGCAAGCCTTGGCGGCATCGGCCATCACTTCTGGATCGGAACCAAAAAGCTGAGCCGAAATGGGATGTTCCTCCGGCTCAAAATAGAGATATCGAAAAGTGCGCGTGGGCTTTTTGGTTGTGGCTTTGAGCGTCGCGATGACGCCGTGCGAGCTGGTGAACTCGGTCATGATGAGTCCGCAGCCGCCCTGGTTGCGAATCAGCCGGCGGAAGACGGTATCGGTGACGCCCGCCATCGGAGCCAGCACGGTGGCTGGCGCGACGCGGATGTGGCCGATCCGGAATTCGCTCGGGAATAGCATACCTGAACCATTTTAGCGGCTCGGCCATGGAAACGTAAATCGCTAGAGCCGCGTTTAAGTATTGAGGGAGCGGTATGAATTGGAAGATCCTAGTCGCGTTCACGGCGGGTGCGCTGATTGCGTCGGGGATTGTTTACATGGCGGTGAAGGATGCGCCGGTAGCGGCGGCTCCGGCGGCTTCGGTTGCGATCGCTCGGCCGGTGGAAGCGCCGGCCCCACCTGTTGCGGCTGCTGCTCCCACGCCTGCTTCGAGTTTTCCGGTCCCGACGAAGATCCGGCAGAAACCTTCACCCATGCCTCCGGTGGTTCGGCGGGAAAGGCCGGTGACGGTGGCGCGGGTGCAAACTCCGCCGGTACGGATGGAAGCGCCGCCGGAGACGATCACGGTAGTACCGCCGGATCCGAAGCCTCCCGTGGAAGCGCAGATTCCGAGCGAACCCGTGCAAATGGCTCCGGCGCCGGTCGTTCCGCAACAGGTTGCACCAGCGGAAGAGGCGCCGCCTCCGCCGCAGGAACCTGAGGTGCGTGGGCCGCACACCGTCACGATTGCCGCTGGTACACAGCTACAGGTTCGGATCGGCGAGACGATTTCCGCGGCGCATTACCAGGTGGGCGATGCGTTTTTGGCTACGCTCGATCGCCAGCTGGTGGTGGAGGGATTCATCATCGCCGAGCGGGGATCGCGGCTGGAGGGTCGCGTAGTGGAGGCGCAACCGGCTGGGCACGGGAACACGACCTCGCGCCTGGGCATCGAACTGGTGAAGTTGTCTACGTCCGATGGCCAGCGTGTCCTGATTCGCACGCAGCCCTATCGCAAGGATGCGGCCAGTTCCGCGGGGGGAGATGTTGCGAAGGTTGGAGTGGGTGCGGCGTTAGGCGCGGTGATCGGCGCGGCTGCGGGGGGCGGCAAGGGAGCGGCGATCGGGGCGGGCGCCGGAGCGGCGGCAGGTGGCGTGGGCGCCGCGGTCACGCGCGGGAGGACAGCTGAGATTCCGGTGGAGTCGCGGATTAGTTTTCGGATTGAGGGGCCGATTACGATTACCGAGCGGCTTAATTAAAGAGGACGCGGCGCGGTTGACAACCGCGCGCAGGATGCCATCCTGCCCCACAACAAGTACAATCTTGGGATGGAGAGTTCTCGACGGAGCTTCTTTCTTTCCCTGCCGGCGCTCGCGGCGCTGCCTGCTTCCTGGACCGCCTTTGCCAGCGCGCTTCGTGCTGCACCCAGCGCCCCCGATAGCGAGGCTTACTGGGGGCTGGTGAAACGCCAATTTCCATTGTCGGACGATTTGCTTTATTTGAACGCGGCGAACGTCTGCCCGGCGTCGAGGCCGGTGCTGGACCGGCATGCCGAATTCATGCGCGACTTCCAGTCTAACCCGTCGTTCCAGAATCGCGCGAAGTATGAAGCCATGCGGGAGCGGCTGCGGGACAAGCTGGCGGCGATGCTGCGCGTAACATCTGACGAAATTGCAATCACGCGCAATACCAGTGAGGGCACCAACATCATAGTGAAGGGCGTGGATCTAAAGCCCGGCGATGAGGTTTTGATCACCGATCACAATCATCCATCGAACAGCGATTCTTGGAAGGTACGGGCGCAGCGGGAGGGATTCACGGTGATCAGCCTTCCGGTTCGCGTTCCGGCAGCGAGCCGCGAGGAGCTGATTTCGCAGGTGGAAAAGGCGGTGACGCCGCGTACGAAAGTGATCGCCGTGACACACGTCACGAGTACAACGGGAATCCTGTGGCCGGCGCAGGCGATCGCGGAAATCGCGCGCAGGCGTGGAATCTGGATGCATCTGGACGGCGCGCAGACGTTTGGAGCACTGGACGTGAATCTGAAAGAGATTGGATGCGATTCGTACTCCGCGAGCGCGCACAAATGGATGATGGGTCCGCTGGAGGCCGGTGTCTTGTTTGTGCGGGCGGATCGGATTCCGAGCGTGTGGCCCTCGATTGTCACCGCCGGATGGACGGATCATCTGAAAGGCGCGCGGAAGCTGGAAGTTTACGGACAGCGGGACGATCCGAGGATTGTGGCGTTGGAATCGGCTGTGGATTTTGTGCAGTTGATTGGAATGGGCGCCGTGGAGTCGCGCATGCGTTTCCTTGCGACTTCGTTGAAGGAGCAACTGTCACAGATAGGCGGAGTGCGGCTCAAGACGAACCTGGAGCCCGAACTTTCGGGCGGCGTGGTGAAGGCCGACATCAGCAAGGTTCCGACCAAGCAAGCTTACGATGCGCTGTGGGACAAGCATCGGATTTCGATCGCTATGACACCGTCGGGCGACTCGCAAGGCCTGCGATTCTCGCCGCACATTTATAACTCGCGGCAGGAAATCCAGCGGGCGGCGGAAGCGGTCAAAGCGCTAGCATCGTAGGCCGTGGCGGATCTCAATCCCACGGGTAGGTTTTCGTCGCGCGTCGACGATTATTCGCGCTATCGTCCTTCTTATCCGGCTGAGATCGTGTTGCTGCTGGAACACGAGTGCGGGCTGAAATCGAGTTCCATGGTGGCGGACGTCGGTTCCGGTACGGGACTGCTCTCGAGGTTGTTTCTTGACTTCGGCTGCCGTGTGATTGGCGTTGAGCCGAACCGCGAGATGCGCGAGTCGGGCAAGCAGTTCCTAGCCGAGTTTCCGAAGTTCGCCAGTATGGATGCTTGTGCGGAGCACACCGGGCTTGCCGATGCGAGCGTGGATCTGGTTACCGCGGGGCAGGCCTTTCATTGGTTCGATGCGGCTGCGGCGCGCGAGAGAATTCCGGCGGATATTGCGGGATCCGAAATGGGTAGCGCTGATTTGGAATGAGCGCGAGGTTACCGGCGGATTTCTGAACGGATACGAGAAGCTGCTGCATCGCTACGCACCCGACTACAGCCGCGTGGACCATCGACAGATTGGCGGCAGCCAGATGGATGACTTTTTCGGGGAGGGGAATTGGAGGCTGGCGACATTCGGCAACGCGCAGGAGTTCGATTTGGATGGAGTGCGCGGCCGGTTGCGATCTTCGTCGTACGCTCCGCATCCGGGCGATGCGGCTTATGCGCCGATGATGGAGGAATTGGACAGGCTGTTTGAGGAGCATCAGGAAGATGGGCGGGTGGCGTTTCTGTATCGGACGAACGTGTACTATGGTGTGTTACACTCGTGACGTATGAGTAGTACATTAACAATTCGTCTTACACCCGAGTTGGCGACTTGGTTGGCCGAAGCTGCCGAAAAAACGGGTCTGCCTGCTGGGCGTATTGTTCGACAGCAGCTTGAGCGAGCCAGGGCCGAAGAGGGTAACCAGCGTTTTCTGCGCCATGCGGGCAAGATTCGGGGGCCGAGGAATCTTTCGCAACGCAAGGGTTTCTCGATCGAATGAAGGGTATCGCAGATACCGGTTTTATCGTCGCATTCGGAAACCGCGACGATAGCCATCACGCTTGGGCGGTCGAAGTTGCCCGGAAACTGACTGAACCGCTCTTAACCTGTGAGGCCGTATTAGCGGAGGCCGCGTTCCACTTGAGATCTTGTGGGTATGTGTTCTCTCTCGTGACCGACGAGATGTTGCAAATAGAGTTCAACGTGGCAGAAAACATGGCCAAGCTCACGGAACTTTCGCAACGTTACCAGGATCGGCAGCCTGACTTGGCGGACCTCTGCATTATTCGCATGAGCGAACTGCTTCCGAAGCACGTAGTCATAACCACCGACCAGAAGGACTTTCGAGTATATCGACGCAACAAGCGCGAGGCCATTCCCATTCTTTGCCCGCCTGGAAGATGAGCAGTATCTGAACGGGGGGTTGACGTCACGCTCCCTTGCGGTCGCGGTTCAGTCTCGGCGTGTGTCAAACTGGAATTTCCATGGCTTGGTTCACTCGCAATAAACCTTCCCTGAATCCCGAGGAAGGCGGACGCCGCGTACGCACGGAAGGGCTTTGGCTGAAGTGCGAGCATTGCGGGCAGATCATCTGGCGAAAGGCGCTGGAAGATAATCTGCAGGTCTGCCCGAAGTGCGATCATCACTACCGCATTGATGCCCGAACCCGTTTGGCGCTGCTTTTCGATGGCGGCAGTTTTGAGCAGTTCGACACGAAGCTTACTTCCACGGATCCCCTGCATTTTGTCGATTCGAAGACGTACAAGGCGAGGCTGGCAGCGGTGCAGAAATCCACGCAGCTGCGCGACGCGATTATATCGGCGAGCGGCCTTCTGAACGGCCGCCAGGTAAACATTTGCGCGCTGGAGCTGAAGTTCATCGGCGGCAGCATGGGCACGGTGGTGGGCGAGGTGATTACGCGCGCCATCGAACGGTCGCTGGAACACCGCATTCCGCTGATCATCGTGTCCGCGTCGGGCGGCGCGCGGATGCAGGAAGGCGCGGTGAGCCTGATGCAGCTCGCGAAAATCTCGGCTGCGCTGATGCGTTTGGATGACGCGAAAGTGCCTTACATCAGCGTGCTCACGGACCCCACAACGGGCGGTGTGACGGCCAGTTTCGCGATGCTGGGGGATCTGAATATTGCGGAACCAGGAGCGCTGATCGGATTTGCCGGCCCGCGCGTGATTGAGCAGACCATCCGGCAAAAACTTCCGGATGGGTTCCAGACCAGCGAATTCCTGATGCAGCACGGGTTTCTGGATGGAGTGGTAAAACGGGCGGAGTTGAAGGATTACATTGGCCGCGCGTTCGATTTCTTCCTGGTATGAGCTATCCCGAACAATATAAGGCCGCGCTGCTGGACGCGATCGAGCAAATCGATATGGCGCGAGTGGATCAGGCTATCGAGTGGTTCCGGGAGGCGCGCGATTCTTCGCGTCACATCTTCGTTTGCGGCAATGGCGGCAGCGCTTCAACGGCGTCGCACTTTACCTGCGATATGGTGAAGGGCGCCAGCTACAACCGCGATGCGCGCTTTCGCATTCTGTCGCTGACCGATTCCCTCCCCACGCTCACCGCGTATTCCAATGACGCCGGCTACGACACCGTGTTCGTGGAGCAGTTGAAGAATTTCGCGAAGCCAGGCGATTTGGTGATGTGCATCAGCGGTTCCGGCAATTCTCCGAACGTGGTGCGCGCGATGGAGTACGCCAATTCCATTGGTTGTAAGACGCTCGCACTCACGGGCCGCGATGGGGGAAAGCTGGGTCCGCTAGCGCAGCTCAATATTCATGTCGACGCGCCGCATATGGGGCGGATCGAAGATGCGCATATGATTGTTTGTCATATGATTGCCTACCACTTCATGGAGAACTGAAGAACCGTTTCTGGTTTCTGGTTAAAACCCGGTGTCGCGAAACTAGAAACGGATCGTCATTTTCCCCACGCCGTCGGCGTGGCTTTCGCACATTTCGAAGGCGGATTGGATTTGGGAGATTGGGCGTTCGTGCGTTAGCAGGGGAGCGAATAATTTCTGATTGCTTTCGAGCAGGCGCAGGGCGGTTTCTGAATCGTGGTTGGAGCGGCGCACACTTAGGAAGGCCAGCTCTTTGCGACGCATGATGTGGAAGGCCAGGTTGATATGATCTTGCGCTGGGATTCCGGTTACCACTACTCGTCCGGCGTTGCGGACTGCGTGCACGCATTGGTTGATGGTGTCGCCTTGGGCCGCGCAATCGATGGCGATGTCGACGCCACGCTTCGAAGACTCGCGTAGGATTTCATGCACTGGATCCGCGGCGGAAGGGTCGATTGCGGCATCCGCGCCCATGGCTCTGGCTAGCTCGCGGCGGGCGGCTACCGGCTCTACGGACCAGATCCGGCGGATGCCCGATAGCTTCAGCATCGCGATGCTGAGTAACCCGATTGGGCCGGCGCCGAAGACTACGGCGGTTTCGCCCGGACGCGGCGCTGCCAGTTGCATGGAATGTACGATTACCGCTAGCGGTTCCACTAGCGCGCCTTGTGCATCGCTCATCGATTTTGGAAGCGCCAGTAGATTGGTAGTCGGCAAGTTGACCCGCTCGCGGAAAAATCCGGGATCGGCCGGCATGCTCAGGAAGCGGATGTTCGCGCATACGTTGTGATGGCCGGTCATGCAGAGCTCGCAGTGGTAGCAATACAGAGCAGGCTCTAAGATTGCGCGGTCGCCAGCGGACCATCCTGAGACGCCTGCACCGGTTTTTACTACTACACCGGCCGGTTCATGGCCGAGCACCATGGGATAAAGGCAACGCGCGTCGCCGATGCCGCCTTCGGAAAAATAATGCAGATCGGAGCCGCAAACGCCGACTGCTTTGACGGCCACTTGAATCTCGCCGGGTGCTGGATCTGAGATAGCGGGCGCGTCTGCAATGTGAAACTGACGGGGGTTGGAGAGTTCGGCGACGAGCATGCCGGGAGTTATTCCGATTTTTTAAACAGGTTGTCGAAAGCAGCGCGCGCGTCGTTGGGATTTCGCGGGGCGGGCTGCACCGCGTTCGGATGGTGGTTGTTGTTCATGGGAGCCGCATCGCGCGCCACCGTGACTCGCGGTTCAAACAGCGTGCACTCGTTGGCCTGATCCTTGATCGGAATTCTTGCCGGAATCGGCTTCAAGCATTGAAAACGGGTGGACGGCTCGAAATTCGCGCATTGTTTACAGCAATGCAACTCGGCGTTGCATTTGGGACACTTGCCTTTCCAATCCACACCGGGCGGCAAGGCGGTAGAACAGTTGAAACAGCGAGCCGCAACGACATTCTGCAAAAGACGCGGGAGGCGGGGTCCAGTGACGTCAATCGGAGGACGCGGGCCGTTTGGTTTCGGCCTGTCTCCGCCGAGGGGGCGGTCCCGGGACTCGCGGCCGTTGTCCATGTATCCGCGCTGTTTGTATTTGCGGTCGTCGTCCATGTGTCTAATCGACTCCTGGAATTCGTGCTGTCGCACCATCGCGTAGTCGCGATGGCCGGCCGAGGTTCATAGCTGTAACGTTCGTAGGATCAATCTTCGTAGGATCAATCGAGGGAATGCGGCGGGAACCGGCAGGCCACTTGGTGAGACGAATCCCGCGTGCGTCTACATAACCTATGTACCACGAAAAACTCCCGGAAGCTACAGAAAACTTGGTCGCTATCCGGTTACAGCCCGATGAACCGGGTAATTCTACTAGGCGGAATTTAATCCGCGCTCCACTTCAACAAAGCATTACAAGGCCGTGTCAGGGGATCATCGTAATGATTAGGACTAATTCGCAGCGAGTACCCAAGCCTTCCCGTTTGGTGGGGTACGAACTCCCGGAGGAAGACATAAGCATTCCCATGCTGTTCCACCGACGGAAGACTCATCACTTGCGTTTCTTCCAGATTCCCGTTTACTCCCACGCGCCCGATTACGGCTTCCACTCGCACGTCCTGTGGAGTAAGGCCAGCAAGATTCACCACGGCACGCATTGGGATGGGGCGGCCGGTCAATACCGAAACGTCGGGACCGGGGCCAATCTCCAGGAAACTAACATTATCCCACACTTTTTCTACCTGTTCGTTCCAGCGCGCTCTGCCTCTGGCGGGCTCAAAACGGTCTTTTGAAACTTCCAGATAGGCCTGATGAGCAGGCTCGTACAACTGCGCCATGTATTCGCCCACCATTCGCTGGCAGTTGAACTGTGGACTGAGATGAATGAGCGATTGTTTCATGCGGCGCACCCAATCGGCGGGGACGCCTTCTTCACGGTCCTGGTAATACATCGGCACAATTTCGTTTTCCAACATGGAGTAAATTGCCCGAGCGTGGACTTCATCCTGGTCATCCGAGTAGGGCTCGCGGTCGCCAATGGCCCAACCACCCGAAATCTCGAAAGCTTCATCGAACCAGCCGTCCAGAATGCTGAAGTTCAGGACGCCATTGATACCGGCTTTCATGCCGCTGGTGCCGCAAGCTTCCTCGCCACGGCGCGGCGTGTTGATCCACAGGTCCACACCTTGGACCATCTCGCGAGCTACTTCGATGCTGTAGTCCTCCACGAAAACAATGTGCTTGGCCAATTCCGGATTGCGCGAAAGCTGCACAATTTCGCGGATCAGCGTCTTCCCCGGTAAATCCTTGGGGTGCGCTTTGCCTGCGATTACGATTTGCACCGGACGCTCGCGGTTCGTGAGCAGGCGTTTCAGCCGCTCCACATCTCGAAACAGCAGCGTGGCTCTTTTGTAAGTGGCGAATCTGCGTGCGAAGCCGATGGTGAAAGAGTCGGGCTCAAGCACATCCGCCAAACGGCGCTGCTCGGCGGCGGAAGCTTTGCGCGCCAATGCGGCCGCGACTACGCGCTCGCGAACAAACGTTGCCAGAATGCGTTTGCGCCGGCGATGCGCTTCCCAAAGTTCCGGAATCGGAATGTCTTCCACCAGATCCCAGATCTTTGAATCGGAATATCGCTCGCGCCAATCCGGCTGCAGATACTGATCGTAAAGTTGCGCGAGATCGCCGTTGAGCCAGGTGGGAAGATGCACGCCGTTGGTCACCGATGTCACCGGGACTTCCCAGACCGGCAACTTCGGCCACAGTTCCTGCCACATTTCCTGGGAAACCTGGCGGTGGAGTCCGCTGACTGCGTTGCGGAACGCGGCGGATTTGATGGCCAGGATCGCCATGGAAAACGGCTCCTGGTGATTCTCGGGACGGAAGCGTCCCAGAGCCAGGAACTTGTCAAACGGCATTCCGCTTTCGCGGCAATATTCGCCGAAGTATTCGTACAGCAGGCCGGGATCGAAAAGATCGATTCCAGCGGGAACGGAAGTGTGGGTGGTGAAAACGTTATTGGAACGGCAGGCTTCAAACGCTTCGTCGAAGCTCAACTTCTGTTCCTCAATGAGAAGGCGCATCCGCTCCATGGCCAGGAATGCGGAGTGGCCTTCGTTCATGTGCCACACCGTGGGCTTCAGATTCAGAGCGTGCAGGGCGCGCAGACCTCCGATGCCAAGCACGATCTCCTGCCGGATACGCGTTAAGATGTCGCCGCCATACAACTGGTCGGTGATTTCACGATGTTCCTGCTGTTCGTTTTCCGGAACGTTGGTATCGAGCAAATACAGCTTCACCCGGCCGACATCCATGCACCAGACTTTGATGTGGACTTTTCCGGTGGGCAGTTTGATCTGCACCATCAGGTCTTGGCCCTTGTCGTTCTGGACCGGGCGCACGGGGAGGGTATAAAAATCATTGACCGGATTGCGTTCCTGTTGCCAGCCATCCGGATTCAACGCCTGCTGCAGGTAGCCCTTTTGATAAAGCAATCCGACACCGGTGAGCGGCATGCCAGCGTCGCTCGAAGCTTTCAGATGGTCGCCGGAGAGCACGCCCAAACCGCCGGAGTAAATCGGCATGCATTCCACCAGCCCATACTCCATGGAGAAGTACGCAATCAACTGGTTTCCCGCCGGCTCCAAGCGCTCCAGGTAGGTGTCGTATCGCTCGCAGGCTCCTCGATACGCTGCGAGGAATCGCGGATCGGCAGCGGCGCGATCGAGCGTCGCTTGCGGGACACGGCCCAGCATCAGTACCGGGTTGTGGCCGGAGTGCTTCCAAAGAATCGGGTCAAGCCGCCGGAAAATCGAACGAATGCTGTGGTTCCAGCTCCACTGGAGATTGTAAGCCAGTTCACTCATCCGCGATATCGACGGCGGGAGAGCTGGCCGGACAAGAAACTCCTTAACCGGTTGAATCTGAAAGGGCATGGACTAGATAGTGCCTCTCAAATATATCATCAAGTATTGCCTGGCTCTAGACTGTTGGACGGAGGCGGGGCCTACAATACGCAAACTCATTGGATTACGGGGCATTAATTTCTCTTCAGTCAGCGCGGATGCGCGTTCCTAGTAGTGATCGGCAGGAAACTGCTGCGAGACCATCGTCGCTGGTCAAAGCCATTGAAAACAGCCGGAAAAAAACGCCTGGAATGTTTGGGTAAGCGGTTAGTTGGCTGGTGGGCCAGTGCCTTGAAGACGCGTTGTATGATTGAAAAATCGGAACGGCACCGACTCCCTCAGAGCCTGTGAAAAAAATGGAAAGGCACCGACTCCCTCACGGTCGCGGCTCGGTAACACACTGTTTCCGTTCCGAGCCGCGAGCGTAAGCGACCGGTGGTCTTGGTTTTTCAAGCGCCTACAACGCACCCTTGCAATCTCTAGAGACACCTTCATCGGTGTGCAGGCGAGCAGCAGTATTAACAAATGGTTACAGTCAGTTACTGCCAAACATGCAGTAGACTGAGAGACTACTAAAACTCGCGCTCAAAAAAGCGTGCGCGCCACCAGGACAAAATGCCGAGCCAAATTCCGAATCGTCAAGCTCATCCGGCTGGATTTAACCCATACCTGGTGGCATGCTTGGCGGCCCTGTGCATTCAGACCGCGGGCGCTCAAGCGCTGACATGGGTGCAGATTCGCGACAAGTTTGAAGCAGCCAATCCAACGCCTGATCGCAGGCCGGATCGGCATCGATGAATCCAAGGCGCAAGAGATCACAGCCTATCTCCGGCCAAATCCCGATGTGACGGGCTTGCTGGATCAGATCGATCCATTTACAAAACAGCCTGCACTGAACGGCGGGAAAGATTCCTACAATCCGTTCCGTTATGCACTTCCATCCGGATCCATCAACTATCTGATCGAGCGGCAGCATAAGCGCGAACTGCGCAGGGATAGCGCCCAGCAAGCCACGGCCATTGCCGACTCGCAGTTGGCCGACCAGGAACGAACGCTGCTCTTCAATTTGCGCGGCGCGTTCGTACAGACCTTGCAGCAGAAGGCAATTCTCGCACTGGCCCAGGAAAATCTCGCCTATTTCGACCAGGTGCTGAAAGTGAGCCGCGATCGCCGGCAACTGGGCGACATCGCCGAGGTGGATCTGGACCGCCTGGAAATCCAGCGCGTACAATACGAGACCGACATCGAAACCGCAAGCGTGAACCTGCGGACCGCCAAGATTCAACTTCTCACTTTATTGAATGACCGCTCCCCAGTCGAGCAGTTTGATGTCACGGGACCCTATGATTCTCCGGAACGGATGGTCGGCTTAGAGGAATTCCGCAAGACTGCGCTCGATTCAAGGCCGGATCTGAAAGCGGCCGTGCAATCGATCGACAAAGCCAAGACGGACAACCGGCTGGCATGGGCGAACGGATCGGCGGACCCGACGGTCGGCGTGGATTTCGCGCGAAATCCTCCCATCCCTGTGTATCTCGGATTCAGCGTGACAATACCCTTGCGGATCTTCGACCGCAATCAGGGCGAGAAGACGCGAACTCTGCTGGATATTAACCGCAACCAACGGCTGCGCGACGCAACGCTGGCGCAGGTGTTCAATGATGTTGATTCCGCCTACGCGACCATCAACAGCAATCTCACGCTGCTCAAGACATACAAGGCGAATTACCTGCAGCGGGCGATTAAAGTGCGCGACACCATCTTGTTCTCGTACCAGAACGGCGGCGCATCTTTACTTGATTTTCTCCAAGCCCAGCAGGACTACAGGAGCGTCCGAGTGAACTATTTGAATTTGATTGGCTCGTATTTGAGCGGTGCGGCTCAAATGAATCTTGCCGTGGGCCGCGAGGTGATTCCATGAAATCCTCCAGCTTGACCTGCGTAATTCTTGTCTTGGCGCTGGCCTCGGTGGAATTCGGCTGCAAAAAGCCCGAAAGCGATGCGAAAGCGGAAGCGCCGCCCGAGCTCAAGGTTCAAAGTGTGGTGGACCGGAATGTGTTTGAAGTGGACCGTCCCGAACGATTCCAGTTGACGACTGCTGTCCCCTACGCCTCGCGATCGGAACTAAAGGTGACTGGAACCGTCAATCCGGACATATCGAGAAATGTTCCGGTAGTTTCGCTCGCCACCGGCAGGGTGATTGAGATCCACGCGCGGCTGGGAGATTCCGTCACCAAAGGCCAGCTTCTTTTGAAGGTGCAAAGCGCGGATATCTCGGGAGCTTATGCCGACCAGCAGCAGGCGATTGCGGATGAAGCGCTGGCCCGCAAGCAGCTCGACCGCTCCAAGCGCCTGTATGAAAGAGGCGCAATCGCTCAGAAGGATTTTGAAATTGCGGAAGCCGCCGAGACCAAGGCGCTAGTTACCATCAAGACCGCCGTCGAGCATTTGCGCGTGCTCGGCGTGGATCCGGATCATCCCACTCCCGTGGTTGAAATCTTTGCTCCGGTCTCAGGCGTAATTACCGATCAGCAGGTCACCAATGCATCTGGTTTGCAGGGCTTGGCGTCTCCCAGCCCCTTCACCATCTCCGATCTGACGCATGTCTGGATCGTATGCGACGTTTTTGAAAACGATCTCGCCGGCATCCGGCTTGGGAGAAAGCGCGGATATCCGGCTGAACGCTTATCCCAATCGAACGATCACCGGCGTGATTAGCAACATCGGTCCGATTCTGGATCCGAACATCCGAACCGCCAAGGTGCGAATCGAAGTGGAAAATCCTGGCCTGATGCGTCCCGGAATGTTCGTGACCGCCACGTTCCATGGGCCGCAAAAAGAAACGCGGCCTGCCGTTCCGGCTCCTGCGATTTTACACCTGCATGATCGCGATTGGGTGTATGAACCCGCCGATAACAAGCGCTTCCGGCGAGTGGAAGTGGTGGGCGGCGATATGCTGCCAGGCGGCTTGCAGGAAATCGTCTCCGGCATCAAGCCGGGTCAGCGAGTGATCGCGAACGCGCTGGAGTTTGAGAATACGGTGCAGAAGTAAATGATTCGCTCCCTGGTCGACGCCGCGTTGAACGCCCGCTACGTTGTTCTGGGCGTGGCTGTGCTTTTTTTTATCGCGGGCTTCATCGCGTTCGAGAATCTCCCGATTGAGGCGTATCCTGACGTCGCCAACACGTGGGTTCAGGTGATCACGCAGTGGCCCGGCCGTGCCGCGGAGGAGGTGGAGCAACAGGTGACGGTTCCGATCGAGATCCAGGTCAACGGCATCCCTCATCTGCTGCACGTACGTTCGGCGTCGCTCGCGGGACTTTCGGTGGTGAATCTGATTTTCGACGATAATTCCGATAACGACTGGGATCGTCAGAAGGTGCTGGAGCGCATGTCCACCGTCACGCTCCCAGCCAACGTGACCGCGCAGATTGGTCCCGATTTCAGCCCCATCGGCTCCATCTACTGGTACACCCTCGAGTCCACCAATCCGAAGTACGACGTGATGGAGCTGAAGTCTCTTCAGGACTGGGTGATCTCCAAATATATGAGGTCCGCGCCAGACGTCGTGGACGATTCGTCGTTCGGCGGCATCACCCGCGAATATCAGATTCGTGTCGATCCCGAGAAGCTGATCGCATACGGATTGAGCCTTGCGCAGGTTGAGCAGCAGCTCACCAATGGCAACGCGAACGCGGGCGGAAGCTTCATCGAACAGGGATCGCAGCAGGTAAATGTGCGATCCGTGGGCTTGGTCACCAACGTAAAGGACATTGAAAAGACCGTGCTGAAGAACCAGAACGGCACCGCGGTCCGCATCAAGGACATCGGCGTGGTCGCGCAAGGCCCGAAAATCCGTTTGGGTCAAATCGGAAAAGCCATCCATCGTTCCGACGGCGTGGTGATTGACGATAGCGACGTGGTGGAAGGCATCGTGTTCATGCGCAAGAACGCGGGCACGGCAGCTACTTTAGAGGGCATTCATGCCATCGTCCAAAGGCTCAACGAACACATCCTGCCGCCGGGAGTAAAGATCGTTCCTTACCTGGATCGCGACGACCTGGTCCACTATACGACGCATACCGTGCTGCACAATCTGGGCGAGGGCATGCTCCTGGTTGTGATCATCCTCTTTATTTTCCTGGGCAACATTCGCGGCGCTTTCATCGTTGCCATCACCATTCCATTTGCTTTGCTCTTCGCTTCCATTTGCCTGGACCTGCGGCATATTTCCGCGAACCTGCTTTCTTTAGGCGCTTTGGATTTCGGCATGGTGGTGGATGGCGCGGTAGTTATGGTTGAAAACATCGTCCGCCATTTGAACCGGCGCGATGGGCCGCCCAGAACTACGTTTGAACATATCCGCGCCGCCACTCTCGAGGTGCAGCGGCCCGTGTTTTATGCCATCGCGATCATCATCACGGCCTACCTGCCCATGTTCACGCTGGAACGCGTGGAAGGAAAGCTGTTCAAGCCCATGGCGTGGACGGTTGCATTTGCATTGCTGGGCGCGCTGCTCTTCTCCATGTTGGTTGCCCCGGCTCTGGCCAGCGTCTTCTTTCGAAAAGACGCCAAACAGTGGAAGAATCCGGTAATGGAATTTCTGGCGGCGCGCTACAGAGCTGCCGTAACGTTCGCGACTCGCGAGCGATGGGTGACGGTTGGAGTGGCGCTGGCAGCTTTCGGTGCGGCGATGTTCCTGGCTTTCAGCGGGGCCATCGGGTCGGAATTCCTGCCGCATCTGGATGAAGGCGCCATTTGGGTCCGCGGCACTCTAGCGCCGAGCACTGGGCCGACAGAAGGCGCGCAGGTGATGGAGCGCGCCCGCCAAATTCTTTGCTCGTTTCCCGAGGTTCCTACAGTCGTCACGCAACTGGGACGTCCGGATGACGGGACCGATACCACGGGCTTTTTCAATACGGAATATTTCGTCGACCTGTTGCCAAAAGAAAAATGGCGTCCGGTATTCGGTCAAGATAAAGACCGGCTGATCGCGGCGATGGATCGCGAGCTGGAGGAAAAGCTGCCGGGCGCGATCTGGAGTTTCTCGCAACCCATCTCGGACAATTTGGAGGAGGCCGTCAGTGGAGTGAAAGGCGCGCTGGCAGTTAAGATCTTCGGGGACGATCTCAAGACGCTGGAGGCGAAGGGGGATGAGATCGTCGAAGTCCTGCGGACTGTTCCGGGCGTGGAGGACCTAGGCCTGTTTCGCTTGCTCGGTCAACCCAATTTGGATTTTGTGGTCGACCGCGATCAAGCGGCGCGCTACGGTCTCAACGTTTCCGATGTACAGGACGCGGTTCAGACCGCCGTGGGCGGCAACGCGCTCAGCCAGGTGCTGGTTGGGGAACAAAGATACGATCTGGTTCTCCGTTATCTTCCGGAATACCGGGATACCCGCGAGGCCATTGAGAAGATCCGCCTGTTAGCGCCCACCGGAGAGCGCGTCTCGCTGGCGCAGTTGACGAACGCCAAAGTTACCGATGGCGGTTCGGAGATCTATCGCGAAGGGAACTCGCGCTACGTCGCGGTGAAGTACGCGGTCCGAGGCAGGGATCTGGGCAGCACGGAGGAAGAGGCGATTCGAAAAGTTACCGAAAAGGTGAAATTGCCGCAAGGATACACGATCGACTGGGCGGGCGAATACGAGAGCCAGCAGCGCTCCCAGCGTCGTCTGCATGCTTGTGCTGCCGGTGACGATCCTGGTAATCTTCATCATTCTCTACACGATGTTCAAATCGGTCAAATGGGCTTTGCTGATTCTGACCAACCTGGCCATGGCTCCGATCGGCGGCTTGTTGGCGCTGCTGATTACCCACACCAACTTTAGTGTTTCATCCGGCGTCGGCTTCCTGGCGCTATTCGGAGTCACGGTGCAAACCGGCGTCATCATGCTGGAATACATTAATCAACTTCGTGCACGAGGATTCACGATTCAAGATGCCGCCGTGGAAGGCGCAGTTCTGAGACTTCGGCCGATCATGATGACCATGCTGGTTGCAACATTGGGTCTTCTGCCCGCTGCTTTGTCGCATGGCATTGGCTCGGATTCGCAGCGGCCTTTTGCGATCGTCATTGTAGGCGGCCTGATTTCCGGCCTGGTTTTGAGTATCTTTCTATTACCGACGCTTTACGTCTGGATTGCGCGCCGCGGCGACCGGCTGCCCGCTGCCGATGCGGAAGAGCCCTTATGAGAAAGGACCTGCCCTGAGATGAAGAGGAATGAAGTCTGCGCCCTCATAAGAAAGATAGGCATCATCCCCGCCATCCGCGTGTCTTCCGGCGCCGACGCGCATTTCGCCGCGGAAGCCGTGACGCGCGCCGGTATCCCGATCGTGGAAATCACCATGACCGTCCCCGGGGCGGTGGACTTGATAGCCCATCTCGTGACCCACGATTCAAAAACGGTGGTGGGCGCCGGCACGGTGCTGGATATCGACACCGCGCGCCGCTGCCTGGACGCCGGAGCCGGCTTCCTCACCGCGCCAGAATTCTATCGGGATGTGATCGAATTTGCGGTGAAGGAAAATGTCGCGGTGTTGCCCGGCGCGTTGACGCCAACCGAAGTGGCCGCGGCTTGGAGGGCCGGCGCCGACTACGTGAAGGTGTTTCCGTGCGCGCAAGTGGGAGGGTCGAAATACATCAAGGCAATTCACGCTGCTCTGCCTCAAATTCCGTTGATTGCAGCAGGCGGGGTCAATCAACAGACTGCCGCGGACTTCATCCTGTCGGGCGCAACCGCAATTGGAGTGGGAACAGAGTTGGTTCCGACGCAGGCGATCGCGCAACGGCAATTGGATCGGATTCGCGAGTTAGCGCTCCGATTTTCCGAAGCTGTGAAAAGAGCTCGCGATCGGCTGGAAGCAGATGGAAACGTGACTGCCGGCCAGAGGTTCGAGGGCACTGACAAGTGTGAGACGTAAGTCTTGTCCTCATCAACATCCTGATGACTGATCGACGCGACAAGCTATAAGGAACTAGATCCAACGCTTTTTGGTTGCATCTCAGATTCCACCGGGCATCGACTCCGTTGAAGACGCCAAGTGGGGCGGACCCCCTGGTCCGCAGCCGACGCCCTCGTCGGCTTGTCGATGAATCCACGAAGCCCGAAAAGCGGGTCCAGGGGGACCCGCGCGGACCAGGGGGTCCGCCCTACTTGTGAGGGGTCGGGCGGACGCCAGTGTGTCGTAAATTTTCGTCACTGCTTCGGTTCCTAACTTCAAAGTCGCTCGGAACTCGTTGAGTACTCAGCTTCGTAGGTTGGTAGCGCTATTGCCTATCGAAGGGCGAGGTTCAACGAAGACGATGACGAACAATTTGATGCTTCGAATTTCGAGGGTGGGATGCGTGGCGCTGTTAGCCGCTTTTTCCGCCTTGGCGCAAGAGCATAAGTGGGCCGGCAGAACGCTGGACAACTTCGAGTGGTCCATTCACGAAAAGCTCGCCGTGCTTCCATCCTATGGCGTGTTCGATTCAATCCGGTTCGAGGCGGCGGACAAAGTTGTGACTCTTTCCGGACAGGTTGTGAAGGAAAACCTGAAGCACAACGCGGAACGCATGGTGGCTCAGGTGAACGGCGTTGCGAGGGTAATCAACCAGATTGAGGTGCTGCCTCCCTCCCGGCGGGACGATGCGCTTCGCATGAATGTTTATCGCGCGATCTATGAGAAGCAGCCGCTCGGAAAGTACGAGGCGCTGGCCTCTCCGCCGATTCACATCATCGTGAAGGACGGCTGGGTGACGCTCGAAGGCGTGGTGGACTCCGAGGCCGAGCGCACTTCGGTACGTCTACGCGCGTCGAATGCCAGCTCGCATGTTTCCGATCATCTGCGAGTGGCGCCCGAGGAACTCTAGGAGATTACCGTTTGTGAACAACTACATACTGCTAGGCGCGACAATGCTGGCCGTGCTCGTCGAACCGGGACGGGCAAATCCAGTGAGCCGGCGGGCCTTCATCACAGGCGCCGGCGGAAATGGGCGATGCACGATTGAAGTGACTGTGGATCGCGCGGCGGAGGTGGAGATCTCGGGCGACATGGGGCTGTTGACTACGCTCGAAGGGCAGCCGGCCGCCTGGCGCCGGTTCCAATGCAACGCGCCGCTTCCCGCGCAGCCCAGGGACTTCCGTGTGGATGGCGGCGGGCGCGGAAACGTCCGGATGATCCAGGATCCGCGCAACACGAGAGGGAGAGCAGTGATTCGCATTAACGATCCGAAAGGTGGGCGCGGGAACTACACGTTTGAACTGCGATGGCGTGACCGGGGCATGCCGCCGCCTGAACCTGGAGGGTTTCCGATGGCGAAAGCAATTGGCGTCTGCCGGGATGCCGTGACGGATCGGCTTAGCCGGGATGGGTATCAATACATCACGATTGACAGGATCATTCCCGATGACAATCCCGGACGGAACGATTGGATCACCGGTAGGGCGAGGGGAGACCGGGGCAATGGAACACGGCGGTTTTCATTCTCGTGCTCGGTGGATTTTAGCTCCGGAAGAGTTCGCTCGGTGGACGTGCGCCGGAGCTGGTAAGTGGGCTTCAATTTACGAATCTGAAAGGAGATTCCGATGTTTAAATACGTTCTTGCAATTGCGCTGTTGACCACAGGCATGGTTTTCGCCGCTAGCGACTTGGGCGGCGCGGCAAGTTTGAGCAGGGAAGTTCGCCACGAGTTGGTGATGCTTCCGTATCTGAGTGTGTTCGACAATCTGTCCTACCGCATCGACGGCAACGCGGTAACGCTGGAGGGTCAGGTGACGCGTCCGACGTTGAAGACGGATGCGGAGCGGGTGGTGAAGCGGATTGAAGGCGTAGAGCGCGTGGACAACCAAATCGAGGTGCTGCCGGTGTCGCAGAATGACGACCGGTTGCGGCGCTCGCTCTATCGCGCGATTTATGGATATACGCCGCTGAATCGCTACGCCATGCCGGTACTCAAGCCGATCCGAATCATCGTGAAGAACGGCAATGCGACGCTGGAGGGAATCGTGGACAGCCAAGCTGACAAGAGCATGGTGAACATCCGGGCGAATGGCGTGCATGGGGTGTTCTCGGTGAGTAACAATCTGCGGGTTGGTGAGTGAGTTGAGCCGCGACCGCTCGTGGTAGCGCTTCCTTGCGGTCGCGGTTCGGTTTGAAACGTCTAACTCGCGCCGGCGGCTGAGGCTGTCGTGGCGGCGGCCAGGCGGGACTCGTTCAGGTCCAGTTCGTACTCCAGCTCGCGCAGGATTTCGTCTGTGATTCGGCCTTGATCGCGCAGATGCAGGGCCGTGGCACGTTCCACTTGCACCAGCGTGCGCGAGAGATCCAGATATCGAAAGTAATGTTCTGCGCGGGGATCGCGGGTGAGTCCGCCGACGCCGGCCAGACGATGATCGTAATGTTGCTCCAGGTCGTCGTAGACTTCGGCAAATCGGGACGGATCGCTTTGGCGGATCTCTTCCAAACGTTCCCGGGCAGCTTCCAGTACCAACCTACGCGCTTCCTGCCCTTCGCACTTCGCGCCGGGAGATTCCACCACACCTAAGATCCGAATCAGGGAAGGGAGTGTCAGGCCCTGCAGCACCAGCGTTACGAGAATGACCGAAAACGTCAAAAACACAATGAGATCCCGATGCGGAAACGGGCTGCCATCGGCGATGGTCTGTGGCAGGGACACGGCGGCTGCCAATGCGATGACGCCGCGCATGCCGGTCCATCCCACCACAAAAACCTGCCGCATCCCGGGCCGTTTTTCATGCTGGTGAAGCAGACGGGTGCGAACGAAGTAGGAAAAATACGCGCCTGGAAATGTCCAGAAGAGGCGCAGCAGTATCAGGAACAGGCTGAAAAGCACGCCATATAAAATGAGCCGCTGGGTACTCAACTCTCGGACTCCTGAGAGGACGGAGGGAAGCTGCAGTCCGATGAGCACGAAGACGAAGCCGTTCAAGATGAAAGTGACGGAATCCCAAACCGCGCGGGCCTGGAGCCGTACGTTCGGGGAAAAGATTTGCGAGCTCTTATGCCCCAAATAGAGCCCAGCGGCAACCACCGCCAAAACTCCCGACGCATGGATTTCCTCAGCGATGAGATACGCCGCGTAAGGAATCAACAGACTGATGGCGATTTCGATGGGACCATCGTCGATGCGATGCTCAAACCATTCGGCGATCCAGGCCAAGATTAATCCGCTTCCGATGCCGGCAACCGTGAGGTACGCGAGGCGCAAAAAGCCGGAGGTCACGGTGGGAGTTTGTCCATGCACCACCATCGCCACCGCAAATTCAAGAGCCAGCAGTCCGGTGGCATCGTTGAGCAGGCTTTCGCCCTCCAGTAGATCGACGATCCGTTTGGGCAATCCGATGCGCTTGGCGATGGATGTTGCGGCGATGGCATCCGTGGTGGCAACCGCGGCGCCCAAGACAAATCCGATGCGCCAATCGAATCCACGGAACAGCCAGGGACCGGCGAGGGCGACACCAAGCACCGTGAAGCCTACCAATCCGAACGCGAGCATCGAGATGCTCACCAGGTTGTGAGAGAAGTCGCGCCACGACGTGACCCAAGCCGCTGCGTACAACAGAGGAGGCAAGACAACGAGGAAGATGAGCTCGGGATCTAAAGTGATTTTTGGGACTCCCGGCATAAATCCCAGCAATAGCCCAGCGATCACCAGGACGATCGGATAGGGTGTCTGAAGCTTGCGCGCCAGCGCCGCGAAGGCAGCGACGAACAACAACAGAACCAGTAAGACGAATTGTGCGCCGTGGATGCCCGTGCCCTCCATAAATTGTCCGGCCCTATTAAGCTGTAGCTTGGAATGCCTGGACGCGATGCGGATTCTTGCTATCGCCGCGCGCCAAGTCGATCCCCAAGCGCCGCATTTTCGAAATTAACGTGGTGCGCGCCACGCCCAAACGGGCTGCCGCGCCGTGTCTCCCGCCCACCACCCACTTGGTCTCTTCCAGAGTTTGCAGAACATGATCCCGAGTAGCGTCATCCAGAGTTTTCCGGATTGTTTGGACGTCCGTGTTCTGGCGGCGTGCGGGCAGGAACGGCGCCTGAAAAAGTGGGCCGGGGGATAAGATTACACCGCGTTCCATGAAATTCTGCAACTCTCGGATATTGCCCGGCCAGTCATAGGCGAGCATGGCTTCCATGGTTTGTGCGGGAATATGATCCACTACTTTGTTCATGCGCTCCGCGAAGCCGGCTAGGAAGTGCCGCGCCAACACCGGAATATCTTCGGTGCGATCGCGCAGAGGAGGAAGCGAGATTGGGAAGACGCTGAGGCGATAGAACAGATCGGCGCGGAATTCTTTGTCTTCCACCATGCGCGAGAGGTCGCGATTGGTCGCCGCCACCAGACGCACGTTCACCCGGATGGTGCGCGAGCCTCCCAGGCGCTCGAACTCCTGCTCCTGCAGAACGCGCAGCAACTTCACTTGCAGATCCAGCGCGAGATCGCCGATTTCGTCCAGGAAGAGCGTTCCACCGTGCGCCATTTCGAAGCGGCCGATGCGTTGCGTAAGAGCGCCGGTAAAAGCGCCACGCTCATGGCCGAACAGTTCGCTTTCGATCAAAGTCGCAGGGATTGCGGCACAGTTCAATTTGACGAACGCGGCAGTGCGCCGCGGGCTCAGGTTATGCAGGGCCTGGGCGATCAGTTCCTTGCCGGTTCCGGTTTCGCCTTGAATCAGCACCGTAGAACTGGTGGGCGCTACCACGGCGACCTGCTCCATTACGGACGCGAGAGGCCGGCTGGTTCCGATGATTCTGAGCTGGGGCATCTCGGGTTCCTGGTTTGAATTTTTCCACATCACGTTCCATTCTCCTCGTGTCTACTAATTCAACGCTCGACAGCCATGTCAATCGCCTTGAACAGAGGTTCCCGCCGCACCGGTTTGCTCAGGAACTCGATGGCCCCGGCCTTCAACGCCCGTTCGCGCGAGGCATCATCCGCGTGAGCCGTGATGAAAATCACCGGAATGTTCCGGCGTTCCACGTTCAATAGGTTTTGGAGCTCAAAGCCGTTCATTCCGGGCAGATGGACGTCCAAGATCAGGCACGCCGTATCCTCCACTCGATCAGACGCCAGGAACTCCTCGGCCGAAGCGAAAGCTTGCACGTCGAACTGAACCGACCGCATCAGGCTCTTCAGGGCCTCGCGGATGGACGCATCGTCATCTATGATCGAGATGCGATGGGGCGCCCATTCGGCGATCGCCACATCCGCGGAACTCTGCTCCACAATCTTCATCTGGCTTAATCTTACGGAGTCCGGGGCAGAAATACATCCTACGTTAGTAGGATACGGCTGCTTGAAAAACCAAAATCACCGGTCGCTTACGCTCGCGGCTCGGAATGAGGCGATCCGTAACCGAACCGCGACCGTGAGGGAGTCGGTGCTTTGCCGATTCTTAATTACGCCGCCGAAAGGCCGAGCTTTTCCGCCATCCGGACCAGATCCGCCAGGGACTCGGCGCGCATCTTTTCCATGACGCGGCCGCGATGGGTCTTGATGGTCAGCTCGCTCGCACCCAGCTCGGCGCCGATCTGCTTATTGAGCAGCCCGGCGGCAACGAGCTTCATCACTTCCTTCTCACGGGCAGTAAGCGTGTCGTAGCGGGCGCGCAGCTCGGCCATCTGGGCGCGTTGGTTCCACGCGACGCGATCCTTGGCAATCGCCTGCTGGATTGCGTCCAGCAGTTCCTGCCCGCGAAACGGTTTGGTGAGAAACTCCACCGCGCCGGCTTTCATAGCTTGCACAGTCATGGGGACATCCGCATGGCCGGTGATGAAAATGATGGGGATCTGGATGCCGGCTTCCGCCAAGTCGCGCTGCAATTCCAGGCCGCTCGCGTCCGGAAGCCGAACATCCAGCACCAGGCAGGCCGGGGCATCGGGACGTTTGTTCGCGAGAAAATCGCGAGTAGAAGCGAAGGTCTGCACCCGCAGTTTCACGGACGAGATCAGCCGCTGAACGGCTTCGCGGACCGACGCATCGTCATCCACCACAAAGACGATTGGGTCCGGTTCACTCATGCTTTTGATTCGCGCTCGGCGGGCAGCGTGAAATGGAAGGTGGCGCCGTGATCCTGGTTACTGGTGGCCCACAAACGGCCGCCGTGGGCCTCGATGATGGAGTGACTGATCGACAGCCCCATCCCCATCCCTTGCGCCTTGGTGGTGAAGAATGCCTCGAAAATCCGCTTTTCGTCTTTTTTGGCGATGCCAATGCCGGAGTCGCGTACAGTCACCAGGACATCGCGGGAGTTTGCAATTTGAGAACGTACCTCCAGCAGGCGCGGACGGTCCGCGACGTCGGCCATAGCCTGGATGCCGTTCAGGATCAGATTCACGATAACCTGTTGCAGTTGGACGCGGTCGGCTAAGATATTGGGCAAGGCGGGGGCGAGCTCGGTCTGGAGGGTGACCTGATTCCTCGCCGCCGCGCCCTCTATCAAAACGCCAACGTCGCGAATCAGATGGTTGATCTGGACCGGATTTCTTTCCTGGGCGCCCTTGGTGAACATCGCACGAATGTGCCGGACCACTTCACTGGCGCGCGTTCCCTGTTGCGCGATGCTTTCCACAGCTACGCGCGCTTCTTCGAGATTCGGAGGGTCGGATGAGAGCCACATGAGGCAGGCGTCGGCATTGGTGACGACGGCGGCCAGCGGTTGATTTACTTCGTGCGAGATGGAAGCCGCGAGCGCACCCATCGCGCTGCTGCGGGTTACGCGATCCAGCTCGGCTTGCGCGGCGTAGTAGGCATCTTCCACACGCTGCCGCTCGGCCATTTCCGCCAGCAACTGCTCGTTCTTCTGCCTTAGCTCTACGGTGCGTTCTTCTACACGGAATTGAAGCTCGTCGCGGGCGTAGCGCAACTCGGCTTCCGCTTGCCTGCGCCAGGAACTGAACCAGCCTACGACAAGAGCCGATGCGGAAAACTCGATAAAGATCGGCAAGGATTCCCGGTTTATTCCGAAAGTATGAAGGGGAACCATGAAGAAATATTCCACCGTTACCGCGCTGAGTGCGACCGCAAGCCAGCCCGGCCAATAACCTCCAAACCAGGCGCTCGCAACCACGGCAATGTAAAAGAAGAGATAGCCGGCGGTGGAGACTACACTCTGCAGCAGCAGAGTCACGGCTAAAGCAGTGCCCACGAGCATAACGGCCAGCGAAAAGCGGAAGGCGGCGGATGACGATGGGCGCGCGCGGGGGATTTCTTGTTGCGTCACAGTTGGATGAGCTTAATTGAGATTAGCCGATCCGGCGGCGTGTCGTAGCGTAGATGCCTGGAAAAACACTCGCGGCTCGGATTGGAAAGAGTGTTACCGAGCCGCGACCGTAAGGGAGTCGGTGCCTTTGGGAGTAAATGGCGGACCGCGTCTTCAACGGTGTGACCATGGGCCTGCGGCCCTGACGTGGCGCACGCACTCGTGCGTGCCGTGTTCGCACTCCTGCGAACACAAAGCTGCCAGAAAGACGCGTTCACACGAGTGTGAACGCGGCACGCAAAGTGCGTGCGCTACGTCGTGCTTGGCTGAGCCGCGCCTAATTCCGGCTCGGGGGTATTCAGCTTGCTGTGGCTGCGGCTATAGAGGAAGTAAACGATAAAGCCGAGCAGCATCCAGCCGACTCCGGTGATTTGCGTGTAGCGATCCAGGCCGACGATCATCGCGGTACAGACCAGCGCGCCGAGAATCGGCACCAGCGGGACCAGCGGAGTTTTGAATGGACGCGCCAGATCCGGCTGCGCGCGCCGCATGATCCAGATGCCAAGCGATACCAACACGAAGGCAAATAGCGTTCCCAGCGCCGTAAGATCGCCTAAAACCGAATCGGGAATGAACGCCGCCAGCGCACCAACAAAGAAGAACAGCGTGATGTTGCACTTGTAAGGCGTGCAGAACTTGGGATGGACATCCGCGAAGATCTTGGGCAGCAATCCGTCTTTGGCCATGGAATAGAAAACGCGGCTTTGGCCGAGAAGCATCACGAGAATGACGGATGAGAATCCGAAGAGTACTGCCACGGTGATTGCGGTAGCCAGCCATCCGTAGCCGGGCATGTGATTTTGGACGGCATAGGCGACCGAGGCTTCTTTGCCGGCTTTGATGAACTCGGTCCAGTTAGCGACGCCGGTGAGAACATATCCGAACAGAATATAAAGGACTGTGCAGATGGCCAGCGATCCGAGAATGCCGATCGGCATGTCGCGGCCGGGATTCTTGGTCTCCTGAGCGGCTGTGGAAACTGCGTCGAATCCGATGAAGGCGAAGAATACGATGCCCGCGCCGCCCAGCACTCCGCCCCAGCCATGTTTAAAGATTCCTTCGTGGCCGGGATAATTGGCGGGGATGGTGAACGGGGTGTGATTTGCCGGGTTGATGAACTTCCAACCGATGACGATGAAGATGATGACAATTGCCACTTTTACGCCGACGATGATCCCGTTGACCGTGGCCGATTCCTGGGTGCCTTTCACCAGCAACGCGGTGAGGACAAACACGATGAAAAGCGCGGGCAGGTTAATCATGCCACGCACGCCAGCGTCAGAAACTTCCATGGGCGAATGGCACAACTCAAACGGGATAACGGTTCCGAACATCGACATTAATAAGCGGTTGAGATACTGACTCCAGCCGATTGCGACGGTGCCTGCGCCCATGGCGTATTCCAGGATCAGCGCCCAACCGATGGTCCAAGCGGTGAACTCGCCCATGGTGGTGTAAGCATATGTGTACGCACTGCCCGCGATCGGGATCATGGCGGCGAACTCGGCGTAGCAAAGTCCCGCGAAGAGGCAGCCGAGAGCGCCCACCACGAACGACAAGATGACGGCGGGGCCAGCGTTCTGGGCGGCGGCGGAAGCGGTACGGATGAACAATCCAGCGCCGATGATGGCGCCGATTCCGAGCGCCACCAAGCTCTTGGCGGTCAGTGTTCGCTTCAGATGGCTTTCATTGGCTTGCGCCAGGAGCGATGCTAAGGATTTCTTGCGGGTTAAGCTCATTGGTTCAGGTCGATCTACAGAGTGTATCAAAGCAGCGTGCCAGTGTTGTAATTTGTGTGAGAGATGAGTAACCGTCTTCTGTTTGCGATACCTCTCGCTTGCATCCTTGGCGGGCTTTCACTGCTGCACGCCTACTGGGCGCTCGGCGGCCGATGGGGAAGCGCTTATACCGTACCGACCATCGGCGGGCGGCGCAGTTTCGATCCGTCTCCGTTTTCCACGTGGGTTGTTTGCGGATTGCTTGGGATGGCCGTGGTCATCGTTCTGGGTGAGGCGGGTTGGATCACGAAGAGGTTCGGTGCGCTCTTTCATATCGGAATCTGGGGTCTGGCGTTTGTCTTCGCGTTACGCGCGGTTGGGAATTTCAGGACATTCGGGTTCTTCAAGGTGGTGAAAGGCACGCCCTTTGCCGATTGGGATACGTGGTTGTATTCACCGCTCTGCCTGCTGATAGCGGCGCTGGCTGTGGGGTTGGCGCGGTCTGACTAATCTTTGATTCCCGCCAATCTTTTGTAGGCGCGAATTGCGGTATTTTGAAACTCCCATGCATTCTGGCCCGGTGGAGGAGGGGTCTTCCACTGGAGTTGCCACGCAAATCCCTTAAACAGCGGGCGAGCAAGGACGCTCAAGGCATACTCGGCGAACTCCGGATATTGTTGAGCGGCCTCGGCCAGTGCCTGGCGGTTCAATTCCGGATCGATTTCGATCGACTGCATGAGACCATCATAGCGGCCGACAAAACCGGAGACTTGGGAGAACGCAGAGGACCACTTTCGCAGATCGCGTAGTTATAATCGGAATCAACCGTGCCACCCAAAGGCAACAACTATATCCTCATCGTCTTCGATAGCTGCCGCTACGATTCGTTTATTCGCGCGCGGCCGCGCGTCATCCGCAAGCTGGGTGCGGTGGAAAAGCGTTGGTCCTATGCATCCTGGACCGCGCCATCGCATTTCAATCTGCTCATGGGATTGATGCCCCACGCGAGTCCCAAGCATGTTTTCGCATCCGAATATTACAAAAAAGATTTCCTGCGGTTCAATGAGCGCCTCGGGCTTACCGACATTCAGTTCAAATCCCTGGTGCCGCAGCTTTACCTGCCGCCCTTTCTGCGCGACTCTCTCGGCTACGCCACACATGCGCGTGTTTCGCTGCCGGTGTTGAATCCGAAGACGCCGGTCAATCATGGGTTCGATAGCTTTCGGTTGATGGACAAGCACAACGACATGCGCGCCATGGTGCGCGAAATGCGGTTTTCCGAGAAACAGCCATCGTTCTGGCTGTTGAATGTTGGCGAGACGCATTATCCGTATGCGCTGCCGGATGAACCGGAAGAAAACTGGCCGCATATCCAAGGCGTGCATGGCGTCTTCAAACATTTGGATGATCACGTGGTGGGCGGCAAGCTGCGCTCGCCGAAGCAGCGTTTCTTCAACCAGAAAAAACTGGACGAACTGCGCCACCGCCAGGTGCTCGCAGTGAAATATCTGGACAGAGTGGTGGAAGAGCTGTTCGATATCGTTCCCAAGAACACTTACATCACCATCACTGCCGACCACGGCGAGCTTTTCGGCGAAGACGGCTACTTCGGGCACGGACCCATCCAGCATGAAAAAGTTCTGGAAGTGCCGTTCGTGGAAGGCAAACTGCGGTGATGGTTCCGCACTTCGCCTACATCGGCCCGGGCGCCGGCTTCGCATTCTTCGGTTCGTTCCTGACGTTAGTGGCCGGCCTGTTCATGAGCATCTTCTCCATCCTGGCGTGGCCGTTCCGGATGGCCCGGCGAGCCGTGCTCAATCGCAAGAGCTTTCGCAAGGCGCGGGTGAAGAAGATCATTTTCCTGGGACTCGACGGCCTGGATCCGCGCATCACCGAGCGCATGCTGGCGGAAGGCAAGTTGCCGAACCTGGCGCGCCTGGCGGAGGAGGGCAGCTACCAGCGCCTGCGGACCACTTTTCCAGCGCTCTCGCCCGTGGCCTGGTCGACATTCGCCACCGGCGTAAGCCCGGCGCGCCACAACATTTTCGATTTTCTCGATCGCAGCTTGAAAACCTATCAGCCGCGTCTTTCTTCCGCGCGTGTGGGCAAGCCCGAGCGCGTGCTGCATCTAGGACGATTCCGCATTCCGCTGTCACGGCCTGCGATCGAGCTGAGACGGAAGAGTCAACCCTTCTGGTCCATTCTCGGCAAACTTGGCATCGGGTCCACCATCCTGCGCGTGCCGATCACTTTTCCGCCGGAGAAGTTCGACGGCGAAAATGCTCTCCGCGATGGCCACGCCCGATCTGAAAGGCACGCAGGGCAGCTTCTCGCAATTCACCACGCGAGTTGAAAAAGCTACTTACGAGAATGGAAGCCGCTATCCACTGCGGCGCGTGGCGGACGGCTTTGAGGGCGAGATCGAAGGACCCGAAGACACATTCGTAGATGGCAATCCCGATCCTAAAAATCCCATTTCGCATGGTTCGCCGGGACAGCGGCTTTGAGCTGCGCATTGCGGAAAGCCATTGCCGGCTTGCCCCTGGCGAATACACCGGTTGGCAGCGCCTGAATTTTCGCACCGCCATCGGCGTGAAAGTGAGCGGCACTGCCCGTTTTTTACTCAACGAAACTGAACCAGAGTGCAGCGTGTACATGTCGCCCATCAACATCGACCCGGAACGTCCCGCGCTGCCCATCAGCCATCCGCCTTACTACGCCATGTATCTGGCGAATCTGCTGGGCTCATTCGCCACTGTCGGGATGGCCGAAGACACGTGGGCATTGAATGAAGGCGTGATTGATGAGGATGCGTTTCTCGAGCAAGCCTACAGCATCTTTGAAGAACGCGAGGCGATGTTCCTGCATGCGCTTGAAAGCACTCGGCGCGGCGTTGTGGCGTGTGTGTTCGACACCAGCGACCGCGTCCAGCACATGTTTTACAGGCATATTGATTCATCGGACCGGCACGCGAATGTGATCGAAGAAATGTATCAACGCATGGACGCGTTGGTTGCGAAGGCTCGCTCATTCGTGGATAGCGGCACCGCGCTGTTCGTTCTCTCTGACCATGGATTCTGCGCGTTTCGCCGTGGAGTGAATATCAACTCCTGGCTGCGGGACAACGGATATCTGCATCTTCAAAACGGCGATCACGAGAGCGGCTCATTTTTCGAAGGCGTGGATTGGAGCCGTACTCGCGCCTATGCTTTGGGACTCAGTGGCTTCTATCTGAACATCAAGGATCGAGAAGCGCGCGGCGTGGTGCAAAGCGGGAGCGAAGCGGAAGAGCTCAAGCATGAGATCGCGCGCAAATTGTCAGCGCTGCGGGATGAAGACGGCGCCTCGCCCATTCGCAAGGTTTACGAAACGGCATCGCTCTATCGCGGGCCTTATCTTGAGGCCGCGCCGGACTTCATCGTCGGGTACAACGAGGGCTATCGCTGCTCGTGGGAAGGCGCGGTGGGTAAAATTACTGAGCACGTGGTGTCGGACAATCCAAAAGCCTGGAGCGGCGACCATTGCGTGGATCCGGTTCTCGTCCCGGGCGTTCTTTTTTCGAATCGCAAAATCGATGCGAGCGATCCCGGCATCGAGGATCTCGCGCCAACGGCGTTGAACTTGTTCGGCGTGGAGGCCTCCAGCCTGGATGGAAGGCAAGGCCTTGCTATGACAACGAGCATCAAGTTAAAAAAAGATCTGCTCAAGAAGGTAGCGAAAGTGGCGGCTGCGGGCGGATACAGTTCGCCGGAAGAATTCATCGAGCATGTGCTCGAACGCGAGATCGCCAAGCTCGAAGACGCGCAATCCGACGAAGAGATCGTCCGCAAACTGAAGGGCCTCGGCTATATCGACTGATGCTTTCGGCGTTCCACACCTGGAGCCTCACCGCAATCGCCATCGTTTTCGGCATCGGGATGCTGTGGAGCTTCAAGCGGTTTTCCAACCAAGAGCAAGTAGCGCTGGCAAAACGGAAAGTGTGGGCGCACTTGTACGCGTTTCGACTCTACGCCGACGAGCCTGCGCTGATCTTCCGTGCGCAGAAGCAGTTGCTGCTCTGGAATGCGCGGTATCTGGCGCTCATGATGCGGCCCACTGTGGTGGTATTCGTTCCCGTGACACTGCTGCTCTTCGGTCTGGATGCGATGTACGGCCGCCGTCCGCTCGAACCCGGTGAGTCCGCTATCGTGACGGCGCAATTTGTGGATGGTGTGGATGTTCATTCGCTCGCCGCCACGCTAGAAGGCGCTCAGATCCAGGTGGAAACGCCATCCGTCCGAATCCCGAATCTGCGTCAAGTTTCGTGGCGGGTGCGTGCGATGAGCGCCGCATCGGGCAGCGTGATACTTCGCACCGCCGGAGCTTCTCTTTCTAAGACAGTGCAGACCGGCTCAACTTCTGGGTTGATTCCTGAACGACGCGTTGCGTCGCTGCTCGATTGGTTTCGTTATCCGGGCGAATCCCGCTTGCCGAGCGGTTCACTCCGTTGGATCAGCGTGGATTATCCGGCGGCCACGATCGACATTTTCGGATTTGGCGTGCATTGGCTGCTCTGGTTCCTGGCCGTGAGTCTTGTGACGATGCTGCTCGCGAAGAAGCGCTTCGGTGTAACTTTCTAAGGTAATTAAGTAGGGCGGACCCCCTGGTCCGCGCGGGTCCCCCTGGACCCGCTGTTCCGCCAAGGAAATCAGACTCATCGAAACAGAACAAGCCGACGGGGCGTCGGCTGCGGACCAGGGGTCCGCCCCACTGCACTCACCAGTTTTGGGAAAACTAGATGACATTGCGCAATAGTGCGTGCGCTACGTGTGGCGCGAACACTCATGTTTGCCGCGTTCGCACTCCTGCGAACGCAAGTGTTCTTCCCAAACTCATTTGTGGCCGAGACCCCAGACGTAAGCGGCCAGCGCGGATGCCTGGTCCGGAGTGAGTTGCGCCCCACCCATCGCCGGCATCGGGCTACGAAATTGCTTCGGTTGCGGCACGCCTTGCGTAATCACTTTCAAGATTCCCGCAAAACTGCCGTCGCTCCATAACCATTTGCCGCTGGTCAGACTGGGACCTTGCGGGGATCCCGTAGCATTCGCGCCATGGCAGCCGGCGCAGGTGGCTCCGCCTTCTCCGTGATAAATGCGATTTCCGAGATCCACCATGTCTCGCGTCGCTCCGTCCGGAACGGGCACGCTTGCGGCCTCGGTATTAGCCTCGACAATATCTCCAGCCGGTGCCGAAGCGCTGGGGCAAGGCGTGATCTTCGCGTCGCCCGTGACTCCACCCTGATAGACAATCCGGTAAATGCGGCCGCGAATATCATCGGATACATAGAGCGACCCGTCCGGCGCAGCCGTGACACCCGAGGGACGATGCGTAGCGCCTTCGGGAGTTTTTACAGGTCCAGCGAAACCATCCGCGAAAACTTCGCAACTGCCCGAAGCGCGCGCACCGGTGAGAGGCTGGAAAACGATGTTGTATCCGCCTTGCGCGTAAGGCGCCCGATTCCACGAACCATGGAAGGCGATGAATACGCCGTCGCGATAGCGGGCCGGGAATTGTTTCTTGTCGTAGCGCGTCGCGCCATTCGGTCCCCAGTGCGCGGCAAACGCGGCCACGGGAGCGGTTTTGCTCGCGCAGACTCCAACCTTCTTGCCTCCATCGCCGCCGTATTCCGGAGCCAGCACCAATTTCTTCTGCCCAGGATCGTAGTAGCATTCGGGCCAACCATAGTCTCCGCCGCTCTTCAGAAGCATCAACTCTTCGGCGGGCAGCGTGGCCTCCTCGGAGGCTTTGTAGAGCTCTGGCCAATTGGTATGCAGTTGATCCCGTCCGTGCTGGGTGATGAAAATGTGCCCTGCGGAGTCAATGGCAAAGCCTTCAGCGTTGCGGATCCCCGTAGCAAAGCGCTCGGCTGGCGAAAATTTCTGATTCGTTTTGTTGGCGTCGTAAAGCCAGATTCCTCCGCGAGTTTCGAGTTCCTTGCAAGGGCTGGCGCCGGGAACTTTGGGCTGCCGGTTTTGCGCCTGGCATGCGTTGGTCGCGGTGCCCACGTTGACGTACAACTTTCCGTCATCACTGATGAAGAAAGGATGCATAGGATGGTCGCCGCCCAGCGGCAGTCCGGAAACAATGGTCTCCGGTGGAGCGCTTGGAACCAGCGCGCCCTTCGGCAGCGGATAGCGCACGACGCGGTCGTTGATCTCCGCGTAAATCCAACCCTTGTAAATACCGATGCCCGTGCCACCCGCGCCGCCCGACTTCACGGTTTCACCAAAGCGCTCAATCGCGTCAGCCTTCCCTTTTCCGGCCTTGTCTTCCAGAGCCACCAAAAACCCGTCTTCCCGGGGCTTGCCGGATCCGTAGTTTTCTTCCGACCAGGTATTGACGTAAAGCACACCGTTCGGCGCAACTACCAGGTGGCGAGCGTGACCGATGCCGTCGGCAAATACCGTGGCGCAAAAGCCCGCGGGCAGTTTCAGTCCACTGTCGTCGTTCGGACACGACTTGGGCTGGCTTTGAGCCATTGCTGAAAAAGTCAGGAGCGCGGAGCCGATGACAAGCAACCGGGTCTTATTAGGATTGAGCAATCGATGGAACCCTCCCGAAAGTGAGAGTTTACCATTGATGCGGAGAGAGGCAGTGTCTGAAAAGGTGGGTTGACGTCACACTTGCTCGCTCAAAAAAAAGCACCGACTCCCTCACGGTCGCGGCTCGGAAATGGGGTGCCTCGTTTCCGAGCCGCGACCGTGAGGGAGTCGGTGCTTTTCAAGAGACCGGAGGTCCACAAAGTACACCGCGATCACTCCCGATATCGCAACGAATGCTCCAGTATAAAGTCCCCATGACCATCCGGCGCGCGCTGCGATGTACGGCGTAAGAATCGGCGCAAAGAAGCCACCCACCTGGGCGCCCATATTTAGAATGCTGGACGCGCTGCCCACGCGCGCGCCGGCAATTTCTGTTACGGTGGCCCAGAACGGCCCTTCACAACTCGCAGCGAAGCCGAAGGCCAGAGAAAAGCACGCTACCGCAGCCACTCCCACGCTCGCGGTGCCGGCAAACAGGAGCGTCGCTCCCAGGCTCAATCCCGCAATTGGAACTATACGACGCCCAACATGCGGTCCGTACCGCCGTGTCAAATGATCCGAAACAAATCCGCCGAGCGGCATGATGCATCCTTCCGTCAAAAACAGAATGGTCACGTAGCGTGCGCTGGCATCCTCGCCCAGGTGCAGGATCTGCCCGAAATAGTAGTACATCCAGTAAAAGAAAATGTATTGAAAGTAGCCCAAGGCGCTGTACGCGTAAGTAACCAGCAACAGGTTGCGATCGCGAAACAGCGTTCCCCAGGAATGCGCCGGCTGGTCTTTCCGCGTCAGGGCGACGGGTTCCGCATCCGGCGGGTAGTCGCGAGCATACCAATACCAAAACGCTGCCAGAGTGACCGTGGTGAGTGCAGCAACCAAAAAGGGCGCGCGCCATCCCAGTCGTGCGGCGATCCAAGTGAAGAGCAGCGGAGAAATTGCCGCCCCGAAGGCGGAACCAGCAATGATCAGGCCCTGCACCTGTCCGTGGCGCACTACGGGAATCCAATGTGCTCCAATTCGCGCGGCTGCCGGATAAAGCGGCGCCGTCACCACTCCTAATCCCAAACGGATTGCGAACAACGCCGGCGCCACTCCGATCAGGACTCCGAGTCCGGGCCTGCCGCCCACAATGGTCAGTCCTGTGAAGATTGCGGAACCAAGCCCCATGAGAGTTAGCGTTCGTCGCGGCCCCAGCCGGTCCGTCAAAAGACCGCCGGGAATCATGCTGAGCGCGTAGCCCAGAATGAACGCCGAGTAGACGCTGCCCATGGCCGTTGGCGAGATGCCGAAATCAGTCATGAGCTGCGGCCCCGCGATGGACATGATGGTCCGGTCGAAATAGCTCACCATGCTGAAGGCGAACAGCAGAGCCACGATCAACCACTGTGCGGAACGAAGATCACTGGCGCCCGGAGCGCGTGATTGCATATTAAAGAACGCTTCTCCTTAAAGAATGCCTCTCATTGAAGAACTCTCCGGCGCGTCGCTTTCGGAAGATGATAGCGTATCCCCAGATGAAAATCGCAAATCCGGAGTTCATTCCGGTTAGTGTTCCGTAAACGCACCGCGAAGTGCTCGCTGGTAAATCGCGATGGAGTTACCGACATCATCGAGAAGGCTACCACTGATGACGGCCTGATTGGATGGGGCGAGAGCTCCAGTGGCGCCGACGTGAAGTCAGTGCAGGGCGCGCTCGAAGCGATGAAGCCGTTCGTGATCGGGTGCGATCCGTGGAAAACTGAACGCGTCAGGGAAGAGCTTTGGCATCGAGGTATTTGGTCGTGGCGGCAGCACCCAGCCTGTTTCGCTTATCCCGGCATCGACATGGCTCTGGGGGATCTTTGCGGGAAAGTGATCAGCCAGCCGCTCTACAAATTGTTCGGAGGCAAAGTCCGCGAGCGCGCCAGTTACTTCTACTATTGCTCGCAGGGATCGAATGAACACATTGCGGAGCAGGCGCGCGGCGGCGTGCACGTTAAGACGCTGGTCTTGCCGGCAGAGTTGGCAGGCCACTTCCGCCTGCCCCACGTTGGCCAACGTCTTCATCAACTTTGGTGGGCCGCAGGCCCGTCGGCACTCCCTCGCGGTTCGAGGCTCGGAAATAGCGCGCGCTCTGTCTACAACCCACTAGCCGGTTCGGCCTATCATGATGAAGTGCGGCCTCGCTCCCTTGCTTGTTTCCTGAATCTCGCGCTGCTCGGCGCGTGCGCTCTTGCGGAAGATCCCATTCGCTTCGATGCCGGCAAGAAGCTCTGGATCATCGATACGAACAACTCCAGTTATGTTTTTGGAGTGAACGAGAAGACTCAGCTCCAGCACATCTATTGGGGCAAGCGATTGTGGCGCGACAGCGATCTCGTCGCACCGCACTCCTTGAACGAATGGGCTTCCTTCGACGGCAGTGCCACCACCACTCCAGGCGAGTACGCAGGCTGGGGCAGCAACATGTACACCGAAGCGTGTCTCAAAGTCACGCGCCAGGATGGCGATCGCGACCTGGTTCTGCGCTATGTGAGCCACGAAATTCACGGCGACACGCTTCACATAGTGACCAAAGACATCAGCGACGATATCTTCGCCAACCTCTATTACCGCGTTTACCCGGCGGCTGGCGTGATTGAAAAACACGCGGTCATCGAGAACAAGACGTCGCAACCGGTCACGGTGGAGAGCGCTCAATCCGGAACCTGGTACATGCCGCCGGGATCGGGTTATCGTCTTACTTATCTGAATGGCCGGTGGGCCGGTGAAACGCAACTGGTTCAGGAGGAGATCCATCCCGGCGTGAAAGTGCTGGAGAGCCGGCGCGGCACCACCAGTCATCAGACCAACCCCTGGTTCGCGATCGACGCTCCCGAGTCGGACGGCGCGCGCGCCGGTCAGCAACAGGGGCGCGTCTGGTTTGGCGCGCTCGGCTGGAGCGGCTCCTGGCGATTCAGCGTGGAGCAGACGCCGCATCAGCAGGTTCGTCTGACCGGTGGATACAACACGTTCGATTTCGCCTATCCATTGCAACCCGGCGAGAGCCTGTCGACGCCGCCGTTCTATGCGGGATTTTCCGACGCCGGCTTTGGCGAAGCCTCGCGCATTCTGCACCGCTTCACGCGCGAGTTCATTCTTCCCGGCGGACTGTCCGCCAAGCCGCGGCCGGTTCTCTACAACTCCTGGGAAGCCACCGAATTCCATGTGGATGAACCCGGCCAGCGCGCGCTCGCAGAAAAAGCCGCCAGGATCGGCGTAGAGCGTTTCGTGATGGACGACGGCTGGTTCGGCGCGCGCAATAACGATCACGCTGGTTTGGGAGACTGGTACGTCAATCCGAAAAAGTTTCCGAACGGGTTGAAACCGCTGATTGAGTATGTGAACGGCCTCGGGATGGATTTCGGAATCTGGGTGGAGCCCGAGATGGTGAACCCGGACAGCGATCTCTATCGCAAGCACCCGGATTGGGCCATGAATTTTCCCGGCCGGCCGCGTACCGAGGCGCGCAATCAGTTGGTACTGAACATGGCGCGCGACGACGTGAAGGAATACACATTCGGCTGGCTCGACAAACTGGTCAGCGAAAACAACATCGCATTCTTGAAGTGGGACATGAATCGTAATTTCTCTGAGCCCGGTTGGACGGAAGCGGGTCCTGCGAACGAAAAGAAGATCTGGGTGAAGTACGTCAGCAATCTGTATGAGATTATCGACCGGTTGCGGGCCAGGCATCCGAAGCTTGAAATCGAATCCTGCTCGGGCGGAGGCGGACGCGTCGATCTCGGCATTCTGAAGCGCGTGGATGAAGCATGGACCTCGGACAATACCGAAGCCTACGACCGGCTGCGAATCCAAGAAGGTTTCAGTTATGCCTATCCGGCCCAGGCGATGATGGCGTGGGTGACGGATGTGCCCAACTTCAATGGGCGCTCCACCCCGCTCACTTATCGGTTTCTGGTGGCGATGATGGGCTCGCTTGGAATCGGCAACAATCTGAACAAATGGTCGAGTGACGATTTTGCTCTGGCCGCCAAGATGATCGCTTACTACAAAAGTATTCGAGGCACCGTGCAGCAGGGAAAGCTATACCGGCTTTTCTCGCCCCGCGAGGGCGATCTAACGGCGAACCAGTACGTCTCCGAAGATGGAAAACAATCGGTGCTCTTCGCGTTTCTTCGATCGCAACAATACGGCCGGCCGGCGCCCACCATCCGGCTGGAAGGATTGGATGAGCGCGGGGTGTATCGCATCCTGCCGCTGGATGCTCGAAAGCTCACGGAGAAACTGGCGACAGCGAGCGGGGCTTACTTGCAAAATCACGGGTTGAACCTGAATCTCACCGGCGATTACGACAGCGCTTCCGTGCTGCTAGAGAGAGTGGAGTAAATAGTGACTGCAAAAAGTCGGACCTCAGTCTTCATGCTCTGCGCGGGAATGCTCTGCGCTCAGACTTATTACCCGCCCTCCGAGTCCGCCGGTGGCTGGCGCCGCTGCCAGAACGAAGAGGACGTGCGGAGTAAAGCCGGCATGGATCCAAAAAAGCTGCAGTTGATCGGCCAGGAGCACGCCATGCTTTACGGCGGACCCTGGGCGATCGCGATCATCAGAAATGGATACCTAGTGGCGGAGTGGTTCGGTGTTCCCACAATGCCTGCCACCACGTTCGATGCGTGGTCCTGTACCAAGTCCGCCACCGGCATCGCGTTCGGAATGCTGTTCGACGATAGCCGCAATCACAAACTTCCGGGCGATGTAAGAATTGACCTCGAAAGTAGAGCCTATGATTTCATTCCCGAAGGCCATCCGCTGAGCGATCCCCGCAAGGAAAAGATTCTGATGAAGCACCTGCTGACCATGACCTCGGGCATTCCGGGGGAAGCCGAAGGCCTGATTGGTATCCCGGTCAGCTCCGGTAAAGGCGAGTACGAATTGGCGCTGGGAAAAGATTCCAGCCGCTTCGGAATCCCAACTGCAACGCTGACGGCCGAACCCGGCGAGAGGTGGAACTACTCCGATGCGGCGTTTGCGCACCTTTCCCTGATCTTCTCCAAAGTCGCCGGCCGCGAGATCTTCGACTATATGAAGGAGCGTGTCTTTCAACCCATCGGCGTTCAGAACATCGGTTGGGACCTGCAGGGCGGCGCCGGGAACATCGGACCGCACACCAACGCCCACAGCGGACTTCGCTTATCTGCGCGGGACTTCGCGCGCGTCGGCTACCTGATGGCGCACCGCGGTGTCTGGCAGGGAAAGCAAATTGTTCCGCAGTGGTGGATTGATCTCGCGACCAAAAGTTCCCAGCAACTGAATCCCAGCTACGGGTACACGTTCTGGGTGAACACGGACGGCGTCCATTTCCCGACGGCGCCGAAAGATACATTCGCCTTCAGTGGTTATGCTTCGAATCGATGCTACATCGTGCCATCGAAGGATCTGGTGGTTGTAAGGTTGGGCTACGGTCCCCCCAACTGGCCGGAAGGCGCGCTGCTGCCGGCCGTTCTGGAAGCGATTGTCGATCCGATTGTGAAGAACAATTGATGGGCGGCGCTGGAGCAAATCCAATTGAGTCTGGGACACTCGTCGGTCACGACGACCGAGCGGTATGTAAGCGTTAGGCAGGATCCTACAGATGCACCCTACGATCATTTGGGATTGACGATCTACGTTCGTCAATGAAACAGCGTAATACATGCACGAGACACCGCTCACGGGTAGCAGCGCTGCCTAAAATTCACGAAATCCCGGCAATCGATTGCTACGGAACGTCGAGCACACTCCGGCCACTCATGGGCATTAACGGTAGCTACGTCATTGAGGACATTAGCTCTTCATAGCTCGGACATCAAGCGAAGCTCTGGCGCTTGGGCAAGTTCAGCCCCATGGTGTTGGAGTTGGCGCTACCATCGAGAGAGAAGAACGAGGAGGGAAGTATGACAGGCAGAGCAATCCTTCTGCAGTCCGCACTGATCCTCACAATGCTGGGTTGGACCCTTGCTGCTGCGCAGGGCAAGCATCCAAACAAGAATCCAGTAATCCCATCCCTTCCGGAAGCGCCTGCGGGCTTCGACAACAAAAGTAACGGCTTCGTGGATGATCAGACACACCAAGCCGATCAAGTGAAGTTCGACGAGGTGGAAGGCGTGGCGGACGGGCTTGGGCCGCTATACAACGCGCAATCATGCCGTGAATGTCATCAGAATCCCTCGTCAGGGGGCGGCAGCCAGGTGACGGAACTACGAGTGGGACACGTGGGGCCGGATCACCGCTTTGCCAATCCCAGCATTCCGATTGCTCACGGAACCGAGATCATCTCTGGACGAACCCTGGTGAACGATCGGGCCATTTGCCCGAGTGGCGCCTTTCCTGATACCGAGATACAGGAGCGTGTTCCGGATAGCGAAAACGTACGCACTACGCGCATTTCACTGAGTCTATTTGGCGACAGTTTTGTGGAGGCTCTCTCGGACCAAACGCTCATGGACTTGGTGCGCAACCAATGCAAAAGCAGCCACGGCAAGATCTGTGGGGTGCTGATTTACGTTCCGATCGTTGAGGCCACGGGGCAAGCCGGCATAGGCCGTTTCGGCTGGAAGAACCAACATGCGAGCCTATTGTCATTCTCAGGTGACGCCTATCTGAATGAAATGGGCATCACCACGCAGTTGTTCCCCGAGGAGGTAACCAAACTTTGCAATACTGTGGTGGAGCCAAACGACCAGCCCGGGCCGGACGGGCTCGCCGATGTGGATCACTTCGCCCGTTTCATCCGGTCGATGAAAGCGCCTCCTAGGGATCAAATCCTGGCGAAAACACCATTTGCTCGAAGAGGCTCCGATTTGTTCGACAAAATCGGTTGTGCCGTCTGCCATGTGCGAACCTTGGTCACAGCAGCCGCCGGCACAAAGATCAACGGCGGAGCATTTGTCATCCCTGCGGCGATCGGAAGCAAGACCTTTCATCCTTACGGTGACTTCCTGATGCATGATGTTGGGACGGGAGACGGAATTGTCGTTCCCACAGTAGAACATTATGGACGTGCCACTCGCCAGATGCCGAGGGTATGTACGCCCGAGAACTTTGAACAGACTCGAAACAGGGTGCGGACGGCGCCGCTCTGGGGTGTACGGCTACGTACCAGGTTGATGCACGACGGTGCGTCTGTGACCCTCACCGATGCCATCCTGCGGCATCGTGGAGAGGCGGAGCAGGCGATACGCGGTTTTCGGAAGCTGGCAGGGCAGGACCAAGCGGCGATTCTGGAGTTTCTGAGATCACTTTGACATCCACCACCCTAAGCCCGCGCCGCGACTGGCCGACAGTGCCTTTACCTCGCTTACCGGGTCCGACAGACGCTGAGACTTTCAAATTGACTTGAACTAATAGAGTGCACGCCGCTCTGACCGCGACTGGGATTCCGTGCTAATCTTCTTCGTCAGATGCGCTTCATCACCCTCCGACTGCCACTCGCCTTCGCCTGCCTCGCTCTACTCGAAGGCCAGAACACTAAAGCCTCCCACACAGGCAGACTACGGGCAGTGGGAAACTCTCACTTTCGGGGGACGGCAGCCCGGAAAGCTCTCGCCCGATGGCAAATGGCTCGCCTTTGGCGTCAATCGCTCCAACGGTAATAACGAACTCCGCCTGGCGCGCATCGATGGCACAACCACAAAGACCGTTGCATTCGGACTGCAGCCGGCTTTTTCCGCGGACAGCCGATGGGCGGCCTACGCTATCGGCCGCTCCGAAGCGCAGGAGGAAAAGCTTCGCAAAGAGAAGAAACCCATTCAAAACAAGCTGGGTCTGACCAACCTTGCGACGGGCGAGCAATCGGAGATCGAAGGTATTGAAACATTCGTTTTCAGTCCTTCCGGAACGTGGCTCGCAATGCGTCGATATGCTCCGGAGAAGCCGGCAACGTCGGGTGGTGGTAGTGGTGACGCGGCGGCTAAGCCGGCTGAAGAGGAGAGTCCCGTGGGCGCGACATTGATTGTGCGCGATCTGGCCTCCGGCCGCGACATCGCTCTGGGGAATGCCTCCGAATATGTGTGGCAGGATTACCGCCTCAAAGGGCGCTTGCTGGCATTTACAATTGCAAGTCCCGATAAAACCGGTAATGGCATTCAAGTCTTCGACACAGTTACTGGAACGCTGAGAGTGCTGGATTCCGCCAGCGCAAATTACAGCGGGCTGGCGTGGCGAAAGGACGGCGCTGATCTGGCGGCGCTGCGTTCCAAAGCGGACGAGAAGTATGAGGGCGAGAATCAGATTCTGCTGGCTTGGAATCACATCGGCGAAACCGATGAGCGCGCACATCAGTTCGACCCTGGTACGCGGAACGCAAATCGGAGCCGGGATGCGGATTGTGGCGTATCGAAAACCCGCGTGGTCGACGGACGGAAGCGACGTCTTCTTCGGAATCGCCAAATGGTATGAGAAGCCGCCGAAAGCAAAAGATGCGCCTAAGGATGGGTCCAAAGACGCGCCTAAGGATGGGGCTAAAGAGACCACAAAAGACGCGGAGGAGCAGCCGTCCGTGGACGTTTGGCATTGGAAGGATCCTGAGGTGCTTCCGAAACAGAAGAAGGGCGCCGAACAGGAACGCCATCGCAATCTGTTGGCCGTGTGGCACGTGGATTCAAATGCGATAGTCCCGCTGGGGCGCGATCTGATGGGGCAGGTGATGCCTCTCAAGAAGCAGCAGTCCGCGTACTCGACCGAATGGAAGCAATATGCGCTGGAGCGCAGCATTGGCAGGCCGGCGGCCGATTTGTCCCTGGTGGATCTGAAGACCGGCACGTACACGCGCATAAAAGACGGCCTTTTGAATGACTACTACCTGGCAGCGAGCCCCGGCGGAAAGTACCTCTTATATCTGCAGAACGACGATTATTGGACCGTGAATGTGGCGACGCACGAGGTGGTGAATATCACGAAGGGTATAAAGACATCGTTCGTGGATCGCGAGTCCGACTTCACGGTAAAGCAACTGCCGCCGTTCGGCGTGGCCGCATGGACGAAGGACGATCAGGACGTCATTTTATACGACAAGTTCGACCTTTGGCGGATTGCGCCGGATGGCTCGCGAGCGGCGAGATTGACCGACGGCGCGGCGGAGCAGATTCGTTACCGGTATGTGCAACTCGATCCGGATGAAGAGTTCATTGATCCGGGAAAGCCGTTGTACCTGAATGCGTTCGGTATCTACAGCAAGAAGTCGGGCTACGCGCGGCTCAGTCTTACTGACGCGACCCCGAAGACGGAGCGATTGCTGTGGGAAGACAAAGACATTGACCAACTGGCCAAGGCGAAAGACGCTCCGGTGTACGCGTATGTCACCCAAACTTTCGAGGAATCGCCCAGTCTGCTGGCCGCAGGACCGGAACTAAAGGACGCCAAGCGCGTGGTGGCGAGCAACGCTTTCCAGAGCAAGTACGCCTGGAGCCATTCCGAGCTGATCGAATACAAGTCGCCGCAGGGGCGGAAGCTGCAAGGAGCCTTGTATTATCCGGCCGGTTACCAGGCGGGCAAGCAGTACCCCATGATTGTTTATCTCTACGAAAAGCTTTCTGACGGCCTGCATCACTACAGCTCATTGTCCGAGCGGCAGTATTACAACGCCAGCGCGATGACCAGTCACGGTTATTTTGTGCTGATGCCGGATATTGTTTTCCGGCCGCGCGAGCCAGGACTCTCGGTGGCCGAATGCGTGACAGCGGCGTTGCAGGCAGTGCTCGCGAAGGGCGTGGTGAATGAGAAGAAGATCGGCGTGATGGGGCATTCATGGGGCGGTTTCGATACGGCGTTTCTCGCGACCCACACCACTTTGTTCGCGGCGGCCGTGGCGGGGGCGCCGATTACGGATCTGATCAGCAATTACGGAAATCATCACTGGAGTAGCGGCATTGCGGAAACCGATCACATTGAAACAGGCCAGCAGCGAATGCAGGTCCCGCTCTATGAGGACTTAGAAGCTTATGTCCGGAATTCCGCGGTGTTCAATGTCCAGAACATGACGACGCCTCTGATGATTGAGGTGGGCGACAGCGATGGGACGGTCTTTTTTCACCAAGGTGTGGAGTTATATAACATCGCGCGGCGGGCGAAGAAAAACGTTGTGTTGATCGAGTATGCAGGTGAGGATCACGGCTTGCGGAAAAAAGCGAATCAAATCGACTATCAGAGGCGGATCTTCGCGTGGTTCGGACACTACCTGAAAGACGAGCCGGCCGCCGACTGGATCACCAATGGCGAAAGCTACCTGGACCAGCAACGCGAGTTGAAGAAGGAAAAGGGCGGGTTCTAGTCCGTGGGAAATTCCTTCTCGGCTGCGAGTTCAATCGACGATGCGGAACCGGGCGAATGTCTGAGTTTGGCCAGTATCAACTGATTGGGCTTAACCCAAGTTCCGCGTAACAGGCTTTAGTCCGGGGGCGCAGCCGAGCCCTTACTTAGCGTTGGGCCGCCCCGCTACGTCCCATGATGGGCCAAACGTCCACGATCCGATCACCCTGGGCGACATAGTATCGATCGTAGTAATTCGTACTGTTATCGAGTGTAGTGCAATAGATTTCCAATCGATCGCCCAGCTTGGGCTCGCTCGCGCCATCTTTCCACTTCAGTAGTCCGTACTCGGCGCCCTGGGTCGCGACCTCCAACCAAGGCATTCCTTTCACCGAATCAGTCGGCCTCACGCCAGCCTTGTTGCCATAGTCGATCGTGACTTGGTTGGGATGACGCTTGCTATCCACCGTCGTGAGGATGGTGAGAGCACCGCCGAAGTCCGAATATGTGGCGGCGTCGTCCTTGCCGCCCACCGCAAAGTAAGCGGTATCCATAAACACGTAAGATCCCGCCTCTAGCTCGGTTAGTCCGTTCTCGTGGTCGATATTGTAGGTGCCGGTCGAGCCACCCGTGAAAATATTGACGGGCAATCCCGACTTCTTGCACAACTCCACCGTCTCTCGCGCTTGGGCCAAGTCCTTGGAGGATTGCTCGCGCCGATTTTGCCAGCCGTGCGTATGGGAAGCGAATCCAGAGTAGGCCATAATGCCGTCGAACTTCATACGTTTTGAAGAAGCCACCTTCTGGGCGAGTTTCAGTGCAGGTTGGCCATTCTCGATACCTTGTCTGCTCAAGCCGGCGTAGACCGACACCAGGATCTTAAGGCGGATATTTTCGGCGTCCGCAGCCTGTTCAATCCAATCCACCACCAAGGGATCATCGACTACGAAACTGAAGGTCGGGTCTCTCTTTGACAGGGCGACGGCGCGTTCGATCCCGTTGCGGCTGGCCGGCTGCTTAGTCCACATCACATTTTTCAAGCCGGCGCCGGACATTAACTCTGCCTCGGCGATGGTGGCGCAGGTGAGTCCGATAGCTCCGCCCGCCATCTGGATCTTGGCGACATCCACGCTTTTGTGAATCTTGACGTGCGGGCGAATATTGATACCAAGCGCCTTGGTTCGTTCCGCCATGGTCTTCACGTTGCGGTCAAATATCGCCTGGTCGACGATCATGCACGGCGTGGGCAGAACGTCTTTGGTTATTTCTCGGAAATCGCGGCGACGAATGAGGGCTTCGAACTCTGTGTACGGAAATCCGGTGGAACTCGTTTTCGAGGCCCGAGCCTTGACGGACGTTAAGGCGGCCATCGCAGCAAAGTTGGCAGACAGGAATCGACGGCGTGATGTCATCAGATGCCTCCTCGATGCAGCGTATCACGAACCCACCAGGTTGGTTAACCAGCCCCTGGTCGAAAGCTTGCAGTGCGATCGTCAAACAAGTGACGAGGGGCCGATTCTTCGGGCGGAATCCGCCAACTTCACCTCAATTGGACCTATTGCAGGCGATTCATCTTCTTGACTAAGCACGGAAGGGGCTCTGCGCTTCCTTACCAAGACATCTAAGGAAACGCGCCTGCTAGCGTCTGCAAAGGAGTGACCATGGGCCTGCGTCCCACCAAAGGTGATGAAGACGCTTGAAAAACCAAATCACCGGTCGCTTACGCTCGCGGCTCGGAATGAGATTCCCCGTTGCCGAGCCGCGACCGTGAGGGAGTCGGTGCCGTTGTTTTTCAATCACGGCCAGCGTCTTCAACGGAGCGCGGTCAAGAACATCTGAGATTCTCCGCCACGGCCACCAGAATTCTCACCAGCCATTCACTCATCGCGGATTGCGTGTCTCTCACACAAGACCCGCCACACATTCTCGATCCACTCCTGAAGAGAAACTAGTTGCCAACCAGAAGGACGCTCCAACGCGGCACCGGGCTAGATCGCCCCAGTGTCATCAGTCTCGCGGCTACGGACGGCGACAGTCTTGCGGGACTTGTGTGCCAAGCGAAGGGCTTGAATCATCTGGGAGACTCCTTCCAGGTCCGGTTTAACGACGGCCATATCGACCTGCAGGTTCAGCTTTTTGATGATGGAGAGGGCCCGCTGGCGACTCAGCGCCGGGACAACCTGACAGCCGGCCTCGCAAAAACAACGCCCCGATATGCGGAATTGCTGACTCCAGGCCTGGCCGGCAACTCCGTTGCCATCGCTCCGAACGACCTGACCCCGTAATACTAGTTTCAAAGGACGAACTTTGTTCCCTCCTTGGAACAGCGAACAGGATTCTCAGATCCTGGCTTTGATGCACGCGACTCCGCCCACAGTGTACTTTTTTTAGGGCAACAGGAACCCACGTAAATGGGTTCGCGAAAGCATACGAGTTGCCAGAGAAATTACGCCAAAGGCACTCCTGCCAGCGTCATGATTGCGGTCGATAAACTCCTATCAATGGGGCTGCAGCAATGAAAAAATCACTCGAATCGTACCACCGCCAGTTCACCGTTTGCTTGGCGAGTGCAACGGTCTTCCTCTCAGTTCTGATCTTCCTCGTTGCCTTTGCCGCGGCATCGCGGTTGGCCGAGGCTTCCACTGACCCAACGGTTCATGGATCAACTGTGGCGACGCCGCCATATATGCAACGCGTCACCGTCACTTCCAAGCCCGCCGGTGCTACGATCTACGTCGACGGCATTCAGGTGGGTCGAACGCCCATGACTTTCCCGATGCCTACGGGACGTTACACACTGATCCTTCTTGCGCCCGGACATCAGCAATACGGAAAACGAATTTTGGTGCCGGATGCTTCTCTACACATTGAGGCGACACTGGTTCCGAACGAATAGACACTCCGTTCTTGACGATCTGCTCCAGCCACTGCCGACAGCGGCTGCTAGCCCCGTGCCGGTGGCCCGGTACACCTCGCCCATGCCGCCCGCGACAATCGGCCTAAAGATCTCGAAGGGTCGCCGTCGAGGCGCCGGCACACAAGATCGTAATTACGAAGCCACTACGGCGGCAAGCCAAAAGAGATCGACCTGAAGGCGTAGAGAAGAGCCGCAAGCTGGCGGCGAAACTTTAATAGCTATCCTAATTCCCCAAAGGATGAGCCAAAACTTCATTCATGTCGGTTCGGCACACGCGAGCCAGCAAATAGCGTCGCTATTTCGGCGGTCGCGTGGGTAATGCCGAGCCTCGCGCAATGTGCCGCGCCGGCGTGTCATATTGAAAATCCCAAGCGTTGATAAAGACGCAAAACACTTGATGCTGGCACTAGCGCCGTCGAGCAGCTAGCGTCGCTGAACTGCCGAGGCACCTCCGCCCTATCTTGCCATTCTGAAAGATTAACTCTCCACCACCAAAAACCGCATCTTGGAAACGGCCGGAAAGTGGTTCAAGACCGATGCGCACGGCAGCCGGGAAAGTCGACCATGAAGCAAGTCCCGCGAACCTTGTTGAGAGCAGCCCTGCTTCTATTAGCCGCCGTATTGCGCGGGCAGGTCGTAGATCCAGTCCCTGGCTTCCTGCAAGATATAACCGGGCAATTCCCGCTTCCTGCGGAATTTGGCTTTGAATCACAGATCCAGATTGGTACGCAAGGAAACTCCACCAGCGGAAACCCCTTCGCCTATGGACACGCATTGCAGTTTCGTCCCTGGCTCCACTACGACGGGATTCCGAACACCACGCTCACGGCAGGGGTGAGCTACATCTACTATTTCACTGTTCCGGCAACCAGCTATTATCAGCATCCCGAGTGGCGCGACACTTTAATGGCCACCTTGAAACAACCCTTGCCGGGTTGTTCGCTGTACGAACAGGTACGCGGCGAAGTGCTGAATTTTCGCGACAGTCACGGGACGGTCCAGCATCTCCCTAGAGTTCGTTTCCGCTTTGGTCAAAACCTCTATCTTGGCGAAGGTGGATCCCGTTTGAACAAACCATACCTCGGTTTCTATCAGGAAGCCATCCTACAGTTCCCGCAACCCTCGTATTCACGAGTGGCCTTCACGAGTGCTCGATTCTTCGCGGGCGGAGGATTCGAATTAGGATCGAGAACGGAAGTGCTGTTGGGATTCAAGGCCGAGGGTGAAGTCTCGAGCAGCGGATCGACTGTGACCTTGTTCTTTGGACCTGCGTTCAGTATTGAGTACAACTTTCGCCGGCACCAACCCATGCATGAAAACCATCAGCGCACCACGGCTTTCCGGGATTTCTAAGTCCGCAAAAGCACCGGCGAGGTGGCATCAAAGGAGTCGCTTTAGTGCCGGGGGTGGACTCGAACCGGCCCCGAGTCGATGCGGACGCACGCCTCATGTTGCGCATCTTCATGACACTCGTCAGGGAAGTTGGCGTCGTAAAGCTGATACTTGAAGTTGTCCACCCGCACCGCCCCAAGTTCCGGTTCTCCGAAGTAAAAAACTTCATGGCGAACTGAGGGCCCTCTACCCTCGAGCAAGGCAATCTGGTCATAACCGTCGAGGTGGTTCTTGTAGGTCCGGTCGCAGAGCTTTACCCCCTTGAGGGGCTTCTGCGTGATGTTGAGGTCGCCCGCTGCGTCGACTAAAGTGGGGTACCAGGCCAGGCCGGAGAAGACCCCATTCTCAAACTTGCCTGGCTTGATGTGGCCCGGCCAGCGGGGATCTTATGAGTTGAGGTACAGGCAACGACAGCCGTGTAGCGGTGCGTTATATGTACCTCAGGGTAAAAGCGAATGTTCCTGGTCGAAAATAACTCGTTTAGAATGTGGTGGCCAGGGACGGAATCGAACCGCCGACGCCAGCCTTTTCAGGGCTGCGCTCTACCAACTGAGCTACCTGGCCGTGTGCGAGATTTTATTTTAACAAACCCTCACACTTGCTGCAGTTCTTCCAGCTTCGCGCCCGTCTCCGCTTCGATGCCCGCGTGCAAACTGTTTCCGTGCGCATCCATCGTGACGATCGCCGCGAAATTTTTGACGCGCAAATGCCACATCGCTTCCGGAATCCCGAACTCCATCAGATGAACGCCCAGCACCTTCTCCACGGTGCGCGCGTAAAACTGCGCCGCGCCTCCGATCGCGTTCAAATACACCGCGCCCGATTTTTCTAAAGCCGCCAGCGTCTTCGCGCCCATGCCGCCTTTGCCGATCACCGCGCGCACTCCGTACTTTTCGATCACTGTCGCCTGATACGGTTCTTCGCGGCTGCTGGTGGTCGGCCCCGCCGCCTTCACCACCCACTCGTCGCCTTGTTTTAGCATCACCGGACCGCAATGATACAAGACAGCTCCGCGCAGATCCACCGGCGGCGCATTTTTCATCAAGTGCGCATGCACTGCGTCGCGCCCAGTGAACACTTCGCCCGAAATCAGCACGACATCGCCCACGCGCAACCCCCGCACTGACTCTTCGGTCAAGGGCGCGGTCAACACCACTTCGCGTCCGGTCAGCGGGAAACCTTCCGATTGCGCCATCCGCTCCACCGCCTGCTTCGGATCCCGATACAGCCAGCGGTTGATCGCACCGGTGGATGCGTCCAACCGGACTCCGAGCCGTCGAAATGCCCAGCAATCATAGGCCACCGAAACGAAATAACTCGCTGGAAGACGGTTGGCCGCCGAGATCTTGCATCCGATGAGCGATACCTTGCCGCCGAATCCCATCGCACCCACACCAATTTGATTTGCCTGGTCCATCACCTCTGCTTCTAGCTTCGCCAGTTCCGGCACCGGATTCACATCGTCCAGCGTTCGAAAAAGCTGATTCTTCGCGAGCACGTAGCCATGCGCGCGATCGCTTCCGATGCACACGCCAACAGCGCCAGGCGCGCAGCCCTGTCCCTGCGCTTGCCAGACGGCGTGCAAAATACATTTGCGGACGCCTTCCAGATTCCGGTCCGCTCGCCCCATATGTTCCAACTCGCTCGGCAACGAATACTGGATATTTTTATTCTCACAGCCGCCGCCCTTGAGAATCAGCTTCACTTCGATCTCGTCTTCTTCCCACTGCTCGAAATGGATCACCGGCGTTTCTTCGCCCAGGTTGTCGCCGCTGTTCTTGCCGGTCAGCGAATCCACCGAGTTCGGCCGCAGTTTGCCGCGCCGCGTAGCTTCCGCCACCGCTTCCTGAATGGCGCGCTTTACGTGGATTTGATTCACCCCAACCGGCGTGTGCACCACAAACGTCGGCATGCCGGTATCCTGGCAAATCGGCCCTTGATCCTGCTGCGCCATGTCGATATTGGTCGCGATGATTCCGAGCGCCTGCGACGCCTGGGTCCCGGGCGTCTCCTCTTCTATCGCCAACCCCATTGCCGCGCGCACATCCGGAGGCAGATTCGTCGACGTTTCGGTGATCAGGTCAATCAGGCTGTTCTTTAAAAGGTGCATTGTTGGCTTAAAGAACTAGGGTAACCGGATCTTGACCTGCACGCTCATCCCCGGGGCTACTGCCGGTGGTGGGTTTGCAATGTCAAGGAACACTTGGCCGGATTTTACGTCGCGAACCGTGCCGGCAAGTGGACCAGCTCCGCTGCCGAGATCGATGATCGCGGATTGTCCCGGCTGAATCCGCGCTGCAGGGCTCGCCGCCGCCACAACCTCTAGAGCCTGCGGATCCGCAGCGATTCGAAATAGATCGGATACTGCGGTGGCCACCGGCTGCCCAACCTTGCCGCGCCGCGCGATCACCACTCCATCCGCCAGCGCGTTCACTTCTCCCGCCGCCATCTCGGCCTCGGCATCTTCCAACTCGCTGGTCCTTTGCGCGAACGCTTTTCGCGCAGGCTCAAGTTCCTTCGTGGTGGACTCCACCCGGTCCGCCGCTTTCCTGGCAGTCTCCGCCAGCTTTTGCGATTCCGCCTGCCACCCTTTATATTCCTGCTCCGCTTTCTCGTAAGCCAGCCGTGGCGCAACTCCTTCGCGGAACATCATCTGTTGGCGCTCAAAAGTCTTCTCGGATTGATCCAGCGAAGATTTGACGCGAGTGGCATCCGCCTCCGAACGCGAAACTTCCAGCCGAGCCGCGATGAGCTCGGCCTCCAATTGGTTGAGGCGGTTCTGCGCTTGATCGGCGTTCAATTTCGCCAGTTGTTGCGCGGCCGCCAATCTTGGATTCTTAATCCGCGCTAGAACTTCGCCTTCAGAGACGTGCTGTCCCAGTTCCGCGAGAAACTGTTCCACCGTTCCATCCACCGGCACGGGAACATCCACTACGTGCGCCGCTTGAACGATCCCGGTTAAGGTAATTTCCTGGGCTTTCGGGACAACCCGAGGTGGAGCAGCCGCAATCTTTGCATGCGCGGCGGAGGAACGATGGAGCGCCAGGAATCCGCCGGCTCCGCACACAAGCGCCACTGCGCCAACAATCGCGAGCTTCCACCGGCCAAGCATAAACCGATGTTACACTCTGGCCACAATGCTACAATCCTCTTTTATGTTCCTCGGACTGGAACACACCGCGATTGCATCTCCCGATCCTGGCCGCCTGGCCGAATGGTACGTGCAAAAACTCGACTTCCGGATCAATTTCACCTATGACGGCAACTATTTTGTTCGCGCCGCCGATGGGACGATGCTCGAAATCATTCCTTCGCAAGGCGAGCGCGCGCCGCAACAAATGAAGGATCCTGGGATCCGGCACCTGGCCATCCGTGTGGATAATTTCGATGCGGCTTTGGCTGAATTGCGCAGCCGCGGCGTCAATCTGCTCACCGAACCATTCGCAAATCAAGGCAATCGTCTGGTCTTCTTCAGCGACGCTGACGGAAACATTCTGCATCTGATTCAGCGCGAACGCCCGCTCCCCTGATCGGAATCACGATTGCTCACCAAGGTTTTCAAGGCCTTCCAATACCGCGATTTCCGCGTCATGTGGATTGGCGCGTGCACTTCCAGCATCGGCACCTGGATGCAAGTCATGGCGCAAAGCTGGCTGGTGTTGCAGCTTTCCGGATCCCCATTCTGGTTAGGAATGGACTCCTTCCTTGGCAGCATTCCCATTGTTCTTTTCTCGCTGGTGGGAGGCGTGTTGGCGGACCGGATGTCGCGCCAGCACATCCTGGTTGGCTCACAGGTGGTTCAATTGATCTGCGCGTTTTTGTTGGCGGCGCTGTTCGCGACCGGCGTGATCCACGCGGGCGGCCCGAAAGGTTTTGCAGGCGTGTGGCCCATTCTGCTGCTGTCGTTTATTGTCGGGACCGCGCAATCGTTTGGTGGGCCCGCCTATCAAGCACTGGTGCCATCGCTGGTGAAGCCGGAAGACCTACAGAACGCCATCGGTCTGAATTCCATTCAGTTCAACGTGGCGCGCGTCATCGGCCCAACGCTCGGAGGGCTGGCCCTCACGCAACTCGGCGCGTCCTGGTGTTTCACGCTAAACGGTTTTTCGTTCATCGCTGCCATCGCTTCTCTGCTGATCATCCGGCCGCAATTCAAGCCTGCCAAGACCGGTGAATCCGTGCTCACCAGCATGAAGCAGGGGTTCAGCTTTATTCGGAAGCAGGCCGCTATGGAAGGGCTGATCGTCCTGGCCTTCGCCATGACACTGCTGGCTTTTCCGCTGATCGTATTTGTGCCCGTGTTTGCGCGCGATGTTTTTCACGGAGGGCCGAATCTTTATACCGTCTTCCTGGTGTGCTCGGGCTGCGGCTCCATCACCGGCGCGCTGGTGGTCGCCGGACTCGGCAAGCATCGCCACCAGGGCCGTTCAGCCCTGCTCATGCTGATCGTCTTGGGCGCATTGATCACCGGTTTCGCGCTTTCGCGCAATCTGGTGCTGAGCTGCGTACTCATCTTCCTAGCCGGCGGAATTTTGTTGGGCGCGTTCGTAACCATCAGTTCGTTGGTGCAAATGATCACCTCCGATCAAATGCGCGGGCGCGTGATGAGTGTCTATAACGTGGCGTTTCGCGGCGGCATGCCTTTCGGAAGCCTGATTGTCGGCGCGCTGGTAAAGCAGTTCACCGCTCCGGTGGTGATCGCCTGGAACGGAGTTTTGTTGGCCATTCTGGGATTGTACTTCCTGCTGGTTCAGCGAAAAGTCGCCGCACTGTGAGTCGAGTGTTACCGAACCGCGACCGCAAGGAAGCGCTACCGTCATGGTCCTATCGTGGTAGCGCTCCGTTGAAGACGTTGGTCCGTGATTGAAAGACAACGGCACCGACTCCCTCACGGTCGCGGCTCGGTAGCGCCCTCTTTCCGAGCCGCGAGCGTAAGCGACCGGTGATTTTGCCTTTCTGGCGTCTTCATGACCTTTGGTGGGCCGCAGGCCCATGGTCACTCCCTTGCGGTCGCGGCTCGGTAGGTGCGTCAGCCCCAGCGGCCAGCGCTGTAGAATTAGAGATGATGAAGGCATTACTGGTCATCCCCGCTTTATTCGCTATTAACGGATTCAACGACATCGAACTAGTCAAAGCGCGCGATCGGCAGGACAAGACGGGTCTCGAAAAAATGGCGGGCGATCTGAAGGCCCAGGCCGACAAAGATCCGAAGGATGCCGCCGCGCAATACCGGCTGGCGTTGGCCGAATCTTACTACGCGGAGATAGCGATTGAGACGCACGATAAACCCCTCGCCAAAAACGCTGCGCAAGCCGGCATTGATGCAGCCGAGCGCGCGGTCGCGCTGAAACCGGATTCCTCCGAGTATCAACGCCTGCTTGGCACGCTGTGCGGTCAAATGATCTCCGGCAATGGATTGGCCGGATTGAAATACGGCAAGTGCGCGCTCGGCGCTGTCAACAGGGCCATTGAACTGGATCCGAAGTCGTCTATGAATTATCTGAGCCACGGGGTGGGCAATTACTATTTGCCTTCCGCGCTGGGCGGCGGCTTCGATTTAGCCATCGCAGACTTCCGGAAAGCCATCGAGCTGAACAATAAAAACGCGGACGCGTATCTGTGGCTGGGAATCGCGCTGCGCAAAGTGAACCAGCCGGATGAAGCGCGCAAAGCCATCGCGAAGTCGCTGGAGCTGAATCCAAACCGCGCCTGGGCGAAGCAGCAGCTCGATAAGACCCCGGCCAATTGATGCGCGATCGGCTCGCGATCGGCGCCGCGATCATCGCGCTTACGCTTCTCAGCTACTTCCAGTTTCCCGGCCACACCTATTTGGGATCGGACACGCAAATCTACGTGCCGATGCTGGAACATATCTGGGACCCGTCCGCGCTTACACACGATCTGGTGGCGCCCAAGCCACATCTCTCCTTCACTCTGTACGACGAAATCGCGATCGCGCTCCGCTGGATTACCCACAGTTCCTTTCAAGCGGTGTTGACGGCGCAGCAGCTTATTTTCCGCGCGCTGCAGATTTTCGGCGTTTATCTGCTGGCGCTCTCTTTTCCGTTGGCGCGCAGCAAGGCGCTGGTGGTGGCGGCCCTGTTCACCCTCGGCGCAACCATTGCCGGACCCGCTGTGCTGACGTTCGAATATGAGCCAGTGCCGCGTGCGTTCGCCGTCGGCCTGATATTTCTCGCCATCGGACTCGCGGCGCAGGATCATTTGATGTGGGCCGACATCGCCGCCGCCCTCGCGTTCCTCTATCATCCGCCGACCGTGTGGGTATTTTGGGTGCTCTATTTGCTGCTCACCTTGAGACAACGGCATTATCGGGACTTGTGGCCGCTCGCGGCTGGCATCCTGCTGCTGTTCGTTTCGTCGCAGTTCCAGGCCGGGGCGACTGAGCCGCAAGCTTTCTTCACGCGCGTAACGCCCGAGCTGGAAAAGATGCAGCGCATGCGAGCTTCTTACAACTGGATCTCCACGTGGCCGGCGCAGTTGCTATGGCAATATCTCCTGCTGTGGCTTCTCTCTCTGGTTGCATTCTGGAGAGTGCGTCCCAAGGCGGCGCGCGTTTTTCTGATTGGAATGCCGGCCATCGGAATTTTGAGCGTACCGCTTTCCTATCTTTTGCTGGATCAACTGAAATGGGGCCTGATTCCCCAGGTTCAACCGGCCCGTGCTCTGCTTTTCGTGACTGCGTTCGCCGTGATTCTGGGCGCCGCCGCAGGCATCCGCGCGGCTGAGTGCAAACGCTGGATTGAATCTGTCTTTTGGTTTGCGCTGGTACTCGCGGTCCCCACCACGGTTCCAGTATTTTCCATCGCAGGGCGAAATCTTCTCTTGTTACTGCTGCTCGCTGCAGCCTTGTGCGGAGCGCTGGCGCTTCAACGATTTCGATTCGCGCCGGTGTCGCTCGCGCTGATTGTAATTACCCCTAGTTTCGCTCTCCCCTACCTGGCGCACGTCCGAAACTATCCGCGGCCTAATCTCACGGGTCTCGAGGATTTGGCAAACTTTGCCCGCGGGCAGACTCCCAAGGACGCAGTGTTCCTGTTTGGCGACGCAGGAAGCGGGGCTGATCCCAGCATTTTTCGAGCGGAAAGCCAACGCGCTGTCTATGTCGACTGGAAATCGGGCGGCCAGATCAACTTCAGTGAGCCGCTGGCGAAAGAGTGGTGGCAACGCTGGCAAGATACGAACGCGCTGCATTTCGATCATTCGGAACTCAGCCGATTGCCTGCGTTGGGAATTGATTATCTGGTGCTGACGCCAAGCCATCGTTTGACGGATCGGCAACCAGAGTACGAGAACAGCCAGTTTGTGTTGTACAGGCGTTAGAAGGAAGCTACCGAACCGCGACCGCGAGGGAGCGCTACCACGATCGTGCCTATGTTGCACAGCCGGCACGCTCCCTTGCGGTCGCGGTTCGGTGACGTATGCAGGGCTTGCCAGCAACGCGTCCACCTCGGTGCGAGCAGGCACGGATGCTTGCGCACCCATCCGCGTCACCGAAATAGCCGCCGCGGCATTTGCAAAGCGCAGCGCTTCCTCAATTCCGCGATCTTCCGCCAAGGCCACAGCGAGAGCGGCGTTGAAGGTGTCGCCGGCGGCGGTGCTGTCGATAGCAGTCACCGGGAATGCCGGGCTGAATAGTTCCGTCTCGCCGTCGGAATAAAAACAACCCTGATCTCCCAGCTTCAGAACCACGGCTTTGGGACCGCGATCACGCAAAGAGCCAGCCAGCGCCGCCGCATCCGCCTTCGTCACGCGTCCCGGAGGCAGGCCCAACAAAATGGATGCTTCGGTTTCGTTCGGCGTGAGAATATCTACGCTCGAAAGAAGTTCCGGCGCGAGCGGAGCGGCCGGCGCCGGATCCAGAATGGTTCGCGCGCCTTCCGCACGCGCCAGTTTAAGGGCAGCCGCGACGGTATTGAGCGGCGACTCCAGTTGGAACAACACGAAGCGCGCCCCACGAAAAACCGGCCGCATCGCCTCTGTCTCAGACGCCAGCAGGGCGTGATTCGCGCCCGACGCCACCACAATGGAGTTCTGGCCCGAAGTGTCCACGGAAATCAGTGCGACGCCAGTGGCCTCGGAGCGCGTGGCATGCACGGCGCTGACATCCACACCGGCTGCCGAGAGACTGGCTTTGAGATGATCGGCGAACAGATCGTAGCCCACGCGCCCCACCATCCGCACGGTTACAGAATTCGCTCCCAACCGCGCGGCCGCGCAGGCCTGGTTCCCTCCCTTGCCGCCTGGAATCATTTGGAAATTGCGTCCGAGAACGGTTTGCCCTGGCGCGGGAAGATGATCCACCGTCACCACGAAGTCCATGTTGAGACTGCCCACCACCACCAGCGTGGTCATCGGGCAAAATCAATGCCCAACTTCTTCAGCTCTTCGGCGTAATAACGCCTGTGCAGAAGATCCCATTCCTCGCTGCCTTCCGGGATCTCCTTCTTCTGAGAGCGGATCTTGGTGCGCGCGGCGCGGTCGACTTTTTCTTCCACCGACAAAAGCTCTGTCATGGAGCGGACAATCTCCAGACGCACGTCGTTGGGATCTTTCTTCAAGCGAAACTCGCGCGCCTTGCGAAAGGAAGTGACCAGTTTGTGCGAGATGTCGTTGATCTTGTCGCGGGAGAGCTTCATGTTGTCGCCCGTGTCGCGCCCAGCCGCGCGGATCACCTTGCGCTGCGAAATCAGCGTGTTCTTGATGCGCCGGAACATCTCCTGGTAGCTGACGCCTTCGCGGCGCATGTAGTCGCTGTACTGCGCCAAGAGCTCACGGACCTCATCGTTCAGCCGATCCTCCACCTGCAGCTCATCCTCGATAACGTGGGTGATCATTTCCGTGGCCGAAGCTGGATCGGTGGTCTCAATGATCTGAGGCGTCATCCGTTTTACGAGTTGGCGGGACAAGTACGCGATGAATTCTCTACTCAGCAGCATCTTATATTTATTGACACAGCGACCCTTTGACCCTCCTTCTGACGAGGAGCGGTCTGTGACCGTTTCTCAATTTTCGCACAGAACCGCAACCCGCGCACTTTCGTGAACATTACGATGTTTCGAGATCGCTACCGAACCGCGACCGCAAGGGAGCGTAACGCATGCTCCTATCGTGGTAGCGCTCCGTTGAAGACGCCAAGTAGGGCGGACCCCCTGGTCCGCGGCCGACGCCCTCGTCGGCCTGCTGAGGAAATACGAAATCCTGAAGAGCGGGTCCAGGGGGACCCGTGCGGACCAGGGGGCCCGCCCCACTTGGCGTCTTCATCACCTTTGGTGGGCCGCGGGCCCATGATCACTCCGTTGAAGACGTTGGTCCGTGATTGAAAGACAACGGCACCGGCTCCCTCACGGTCGCGCCTCGATAGCGCCCTCTTTCCGAGCCGCGAGCGTAAGCGACCGGTGATTTTGCCTTTCTAGCGTCTTCATGACCTTTGGTGGGCTGCGGTCGCAGTTCGGTTACAGCCTGATTCAGGAGCGCTGCAGCTTACGAGCCGCGTCCACCCGGGTGGCGCGAGCCAGAGGAATTGCCGCGGCGAGGAGTGCGATCGAGACAACCACTAGCACCGCGGCGCTGAGCATCCCGACGTCGCGGGGCGAGATGCCGAAGACCAGCGCATCCAGCAAATGCGAGGCTCCCCAGGCCGCGCCCACTCCAAGCACCACCCCGGCTGCGATCAAACGCGAAGCCGCACCGCCCGCCCACGCGAGAATTCCGGATCGGCCCGCGCCCAGCGCCATCCGGATGGCAATCTCCTCTTCGCGCGCCGTGACCCAATAGTGGATCAGTCCATAGACGCCCACCGACGACAAAGCCAGCGCAAGTCCAGCGAAAGCGACCAGCAGAATGGTTGCGAATCGGCGGCGGCTTAACGTCGTGGAAATCTTGGCCTCCTGAGATCCCAAACTCTGGATCGGTAGATTCTTATCCAGCGATGCCACCACACGCCGCACTGCGGAAGCCAGTGCGCCTGGATCTCCCGCCGTGCGGATCATCGCAACCATGGCCTGGCTCGGGTTCTGCGCGAATGGTTGATAGATTTCAGGACTTGACTCCTCGCCGAATCCCTCTTGCCGGACATTGCCCACCACGCCCACAATCTCAAACGTGGGCCCAGGCAGGTAAGGGCCGCCATATTTGATCTGATGGCCGACCGCGGTAGTCTTAGGGAACCATTTCCGCGCCAGCACCTCATTTACCACCGCAACACCCGCGCGATCTGCCGGCGTGAAAGTTCGGCCCTCGCGCACAGGGATCCCCATCGTTTGGAAATATCCCGGATCCGCGATGTTGAATAACGAAAGTGGAACATCCGCTTGGGCCGGTATGGGTGCGCCGATCACGGAATACCACCAGTCACCGCAATCGCCCGCGGGCGGCGGACAATTTCCAGCACCGACCGCGAGCGCGCCGGGTAAAGTGCCAAGATCCTGCAACAACCGGCCGTAGAAATTTTGTACCGCTTGCGGATTCGGGTAACTTGATTCAGGCAGGGCCAGCTCCAGCGCGAGCAGGTGTTCCGGGATAAATCCAACGCCTGAATTTTGCGCTGTCGACAAACTACGGAGCAACAATCCGGAACTGAACGCCAACACCAGCGTAATTGTGATTTCCGCAACCACCAGTGCATTCCGCAATGAGCGCTGGCGTTTGTTGCCGGTGCCGGAGCGGCCGCCCGCATTCAGCGCGGTGGTGAGATCCACTCGTCCAGCCGTCAACACGGGCGCGAGTCCCACCAGCAAGCCCGTGACAATGGTGATGCCGGCGGTGAAAAGCAGCACGCGCGGATCCAAGCCTACCTCTGCAATGCGTGGGATTCCTTTGGGAGCAAGCAAAATCAGCGCACGTAGCGCCCAATATCCTAGAGCCAATCCCAGCACGCCGCCGATGGCGGCAGTCAACACGTTTTCCGTGAGTACCTGACGGATCAGGCGCGTCCGTCCCGCGCCGATCGCGGACCGGATAGCAATTTCGCGGGAGCGTGCCGCGCTGCGCGCCAGCAGCAGACTGGCGACATTCGAGCAGGCGATCAACAAGATCAGCCCCACCGCACCCATCAGCAGCAACAACGTGGGACGAATCGCGCCGGTGGCTTCGTTCGCCAGGAACTTTCCGGCAGACCTGTGGTCGCTCTCAGTTCCGGGATCTTCTTGCGCCAGCCGGCGCATAATTCCGTCCAGATCGCTGCGCGCCGCGGCGAGGGTAACACCCGGGCGGAGTCGCCCAATTACCCGCATCGAGCCATGTTGCGAGCGTGGCTCTGAGTCGTTGCGAAAAAGACCCATCGGAACGTAGAAATCCACCGGTACGCCCAGGAAATCCGGTCCCGGCGGCAGCACGCCGATCACGCGGTAGGGCATTCCGTTCAGGTTGAGCGTTGCGCCCAGTACGCTTGCGTCTCCGCCGAGTTGATTGAGCCAGAATTTATGCTCCAGAACGGCACTGCGCGGCGCGCCGGCTCGATCCTCCTCAGCGGTGAATAAGCGGCCCAGCAAAGGCTTGGCCCCCACCAAACCGAAAAACGCGTGGTCCACCTGGATTGCCCGCGTGACCAGCGGTTCAGTGCGCCCGGTTAACGTGAATCGAGCCCACTGGTATCCGGCCAGGTCCTCGAAAGTGCGATTGTACTTCCTCCAGGCACGGTAATTGCCCCAAGTGACGCTGATGCCCTCCGCTTTCGCTTGCGATTCACCCAGCCACACCAACCGCTCGGCATCCGGATAGGGCAAAGGCTTCAGCAGCACCGCGTCGACTACGCTGAAGATCGCCGTGTTCGCGCCGATGCCCAACGTCAGCGTGAGAATCACCACCAGTGGAATAACCTGGGCTTTTCAAAATGCCGCGCAGGCCATAGCGCAAATCCTGCAGGATGGTTTCAACACGCGGGAATGTCCATGCCTCGCGCGCGCGTTCTTGGATCAACGTGGTGTTGCCGAAATGCCGCCGGGCGTCGGCGCCTCGCTCGTCCATTTCCAGTTCCAAATTAGATTGGATTTCGGCGGCCAGATCGTCCCCTAGCGCACGCCGGCCGCGCAATGCCTGGAGAAGTTTAGACCACCATTCACGCACGGCCGGCTCCCGCCTTCGGCGCCAAAACGCGCGACATCGCAACTACAAAGCGCTCCCACTTGGAAGTGGCGGCCAGAAGCTGCCTGCGTCCGAGCGGAGTCAGCCGGTAATACTTCGCCCGGCGCGAATTGGGCGATGTCTTCCATTGCGCCGTGATCCAGCTCCGCTGCAACAGCCGCTGCAAGGCCGGATACAACGACCCGTTATCCACCAAAAACTCGCTCTCGGAATTGTGCTCAATGAATTGGCCGATGCCATAGGCGTGATTCGGCCCCATTTGCAGGCTGCGCAGAATCAACACTTCCAATGTGCCTTGCAGCAACGATAGATTGTCTACGGTAGACATACTATCTATGTAGCACGAACGCTATGCGACGTCAAGAGTTTTACCGAACCGCGACCGCGAGGGAGCGCTACCACGAAACCTGTCGGAACGCAGCGCGAGCCGCGAGCGTAAGAGGCAGGTTGAACAGTCAAGCTGCTATATTGCCCTTATTGATCGCCATCCTCCAAAGGGCGCGCCCGCGTAGCTTCACTTCGATATTCCGGCACCTCGGAGCCTTAGGGCTTTTCTTCCTCGCGATCCTCGATAGCTCTCCGCTGCCCACCTTCGGCGGCCCGGATATCCTGATCGCGATTCTCGCCGGAAGCCGCCGCGAACCATGGTGGGAATACGCGGCGGTTGCAACGGCCGGTTCCATCATCGGCGCATATTTCACCTTCCACCTTGCACGCAAAGCGGGCGCGGCATACCTCGATAGCAAATTCGGTAGCGGCAAGGTGTCCAAGTTGCTATCGATTTTTGAGAAGTGGGGCACCGGAGCGCTGGCCGCATCCACCGCGATTCCGTTCCCCTTCCCCACAAGCATGTTTTTCGCCGCGGCCGGGGCTTCCAATTATCCGATGGATCGATTCCTCGCGGTGGTCGGGATCGGCCGCGCGGTACGATATTCCGCCATCGCTCTGATCGCGGATCTTTACGGACGCCACTTCATCCGCATGCTGAGCCATCCCGGGCAATACTGGGGCTGGACACTGCTATTCGCTGCGATTGTCTCAGGTTTGGTCACAGCGGGAATTCTGATAAACCGGCGCTTTCAGACGGCATAAAAGCGGCGCGCCTACTCTTCTCGAGGGTCGGGCTGTTTGTTTCGCTTCGTCCTCGTGCGAGGCTTTCCATTCCGCCGATTGGCGCGCCGCCAGCAACGCCTCTTCGCTGTCGAACCAAAGTTCGGCCACGCCATCGTAATCAGGCTGGCACCTGTCTCCAGCGACAATGCGGCGATGGCTCTGCACCAGCCTGCGAAGATGAGGAATGCGAGCGCCGATTGGCCCGTGGACGTCTTTTCAGTAACGAAAGAATTCCTGATCGGTGAGGCCGGATTTCTTTTTTGAGCATGGCGACATTCCATCGTACGATGCCCTAACCGAACCGCGACCGCAACGGAGCGTTCCGACAGGTTTCGTGATAGCGCTCCGTTGAAGATGCCAAGTGGGGCGGACCCCCTGGTCCGCGGCCGACGCCCTCGTCGGCCTGCTGAAGAAATACGAAATCCCGAAGAGCGGGTCCAGGGGGACCCGCGCGGACCGGGGGGTCCGCCCCACTTGGCGTCTTCATCAGCTTTGGTGGGCCGCAGGCCCCTGGTCACTCCCTTGAAGACGCTAGTCCGTGATTGAAAAACAACGGCACCGACTCCCTCACGGTCGCGGCTCGGCAACGGGGAATCTCATTCCGAGCCGCGAGCGTAAGCGACCGGTGATCTTGGTTTTTCAAGCGTCTTCATGACCTTTGGTGGGCCGCAGGCCCATGCTCACTCCCTTGCGATCGCGGTTCGGTAGCCTACGCAAGATATGGACCCTCTTTCGCGTGCGATGGTACAATCACCGCGGAGATGACAATGAATCGTTTGGCGGTGATGGCATTACTTCTCGCGCCCGGCGCATTTGCGCAAGATGGCTGGATCTCGTTATTCAATGGAAAGGATTCCACCGGCTGGAAAGTCGGCGGAGATCAAGATTCTTTCAAGGTGAAAGATGGCGCACTGGTTGCCAACGGAAAAGTCGCTCATGCGTTCTACGAGGGGCCCGTGCAGAATCACGACTTCAAGAATTTTGAGTTGATGGTGGATGTTATGACACTGCCGGGCTCGAATGGCGGCGTCTATTTCCACACCGAGTATCAGGATGGCGGCTTTCCGAAAAAAGGTTTCGAGGTGCAAGTGAACAACACCCATCGCGACACGGTGAAAACTGGAAGCCTCTACCACGTGAAGGACATCGGCGCGGCCGACATTGAGGGCATCGTGAAGGACAACGAGTGGTTTACCGAGGACATCCTGGTACAAGACCACACGGTCACGATAAAGCTGAACGGCAAAGAAGTAGTGAAATGGACCCAACCGTCCGATTGGAATGGTGGGCGCGAGGGCCCAGGCCGCGTACTAAGTCACGGCACAATCGCGCTACAGGGCCACGATCCAAACAGCACAGTTTATTACAAGAACATTCGGATCAAACCGCTGCCCTGACGTGAGAGCCAAGGGCACCGGCTCCCTTACGGTCGCGGTTCGGTAACGGCTGCCGGCCGCATTCCGAACCGCGAGCGTAAGCGACCGGTGCTTTGACTACGCTTTCCCCGGCGGATTCAGCGCGACCGCTGCTTCTGATGTGAGAAACAGGAACGTAAAGGTCTCCTGCAGATAAAGTCTCACAGCGGTATCCGTGTGGCTCAGGTAACCGATAGAGATATCTTGGCCGATGTGCAGATCGAAATCGCCGCCGCGCGTGGTCAGGACAAACGCTCCTTCAATCGCCGGCGCCCAAATGATTTTATCCTCCACCAGACGCTTCACGTGCTCCAGCACCGGATAACCGTGATCCACGGTTTCGGCCAATAAAGTATAGGCCTTGGCGCCCAGCAGAACGGTGTACGGACCATTCACGCCGACGAGTCTCAATTGGCTCAAGGCTTGCGCGATCGCATCCGGATACTGGCGAACGTCGGCCGGAAGAGTCATCTTCGGATTGCTGGTGCCTTCGCGAATTCCCTCGATGCCGGCCGCTGTATAGCCGTCAAAAATCGCGCTGTCCTCGGCAAAAGCGATCTGGCGCGCTGCGTCTTTCGCCGGCTGCCAATCCGAGTCATTGGCGCCGCGTTCTACGTCGTCGATGGCCTGGCGATCCAGGTCAAAAGGAAAACGCAACTCCACCAGTGCCTTCACTTCGCGCTGTCTCGCAAGAATGCCTTCCTTGGAACTGGCAATTTGACGCAGATGACCTGTGCCGACCGCGGAGAGACCGGTGCCGGCCGGCCCTTGTACGTCCACCACACGCCGGCCGGCGAGGTAGCGTTTGAACGTGCGAGCTGTTTCCTCTTCGATCTGAGCCCATGCCTCATCCGAAATGGGGGCGAGCTCGCGATGCAGATTATTCATGTGGAATTTCTCCTTTGAGGGAACCTATGCCGAGCGAACCGTCGCTCTTGCGCGCGGAGGATACAGAGCCTTCGACGGCCGCAGCAGTTGGGGCGGGCTGGTCCTCGCCCACGCCTTCCAGAAATGTGACCGTCGGGGCGAAAAAGAGGTTTCCAGTAACTGCGCGGCTGAAATCCAGCAGTCTGTCGTAGTTGCCGGGAGGCCGGCCGACGAACATGTTCTCGATCATCTGCTCGGTAGTGCGGGGCGAACGGCTGTAGCCGATGAAATACGTGCCGAATTCACCCTCCGACGCCCGGCCGAAGGGCATGTTGTCGCGCAGGATCTTGATCTCTTTCCCGTTTTCTTCGATGGTTGTGAGTGCGCTGTGCGCCGAGGTCGGCTTGACGGAATCGTCCAATTCGATGTCGGAGAGTTTGGCGCGGCCGATGATTCGTTCCTGAGCTTCCGTGGACAGCGCATTCCATGCGTCCAGATTGTGGAGATATTTCTGCACGATGACGTAGCTGCCTCCTTCGAAAGCTGCGTCCTCATCGCTCACGAGTACTGCATCCACCGCCGCCTTGCCTCGTGGATTCTCCGTCCCATCGACGAAACCCAGCAGATCGCGATCATCAAAGTAGCGGAATCCGTGAACCTCATCTGCCGGCGTGACGGCTTTCCCGATGCTCGCCATGATTTGCGTTGCCACTTCGAAACACAAATCCATGCGCTTCGCCCGGATATGGAACAGCAAGTCTCCCGGCGTGGAAACCGCATGCCGCCCGCCGGAGCGAATTTCGCGGAACGGATGCAGTTCCGCCGGACGCGGCAGCCCAAATAGCCGGTCCCACGCCTCGGATCCAAAGGCCATGACGCAGGAGAGGCCCGCTTCCAGGTCGCGAAATTCCACGGCGCGCAAGATCGCGGATAAATCTCCACAGAACGTACGCAGAGTTTCTCGATTTTCCGGTCCCGGATTGATTGTCACCACCAGGAAGATGGCGGCGCGGGTAAGCGGCGCGGAAACCGGCTGCGCAAGAGCGGACATTCTCGACCAGCTTACCATCGAGTGCCGAATGTGGGGCAGGTTGGTAACCTGCGCGCCGATTACCAATCGGCGCAAACTGCGCGGGTTAACAACCCGCGCGCAGGATGACATCCTGCCCCACATGCAGAAAATGACGAGTAGCGCTACAGCGACATGCCGCCTGACACCTCGATGCGCTGCCCATTCACCCAGCGGTTTTCATCGGAAAGCAGCGCCGCAATCATCGGCCCAATATCATCCGGCAGGCCAACGCGTCCCAATGCGGTCATATCCGCGACGCGCTTGTTGATTTCCGGATTGTCGCGCACCATCCCGCCGCTGAAATCTGTCGCGATCGCGCCCGGAGCAACCACATTGGCTGTGATTCCGCGTGGTCCAAGCTCTTTCGCCAGGTAACGCGTCAATACTTCGATTGCACCTTTTGCCGCTCCGTACGCGGACGAGCCTGGAAGACTGAAGCGCGCGAGTCCGGAAGAAATGTTCAAGATGCGGCCGCCATCTTTCATCAGCGGCAGTAGCTTCTGAGTCAGGAAGTAAACGCCCTTGAAATGCACATTCACGATTTGATCGAACTCGGCTTCCGAAGTTTGATCGAACGGCTTGTGCAATGCAGTTCCGGCATTGTTGACCAGGTAATCAAATCGTTCCCGATCCCACACTCGCAGCATGTTGCGGACTTGCTCCACGAAGCCATCAAACAAGCTGATGTTTCCAGCGTCCAGTTGAAACGCGGCAGCTTTCCTTCCCGCGGCTTCTATCTCGCGGATGAGGCTCTGAGCCTCCGCCAGATTCGAGTTATAGGTGAACAGAACATCCACGCCGCGCCGGGCCAGATGGATAGCGGTATTGCGCCCGAGCCCGCGGCTGCCGCCGGTGATGATTGCTGTTTTATTGTTTCCTTGGCTCATAAGTTCCTCCTTGTGTGCGGTCTTACCAGGGAACGATGCCTTGCGCGTTCGAGAAGGTCCCTGTTGGTCCATTATCGGCGAGCAGCGCCAGGCGAATGGTCTCCGCCGCTCCTTCGGGAATGGACTGCGTTCCCCGATGTTGGTTCAGATCGGTGGCCGTGTAGCCTGGTTCGGCCGAATTCACTTTGATCGCCGTGTCGCGCAGTTCCCAGGCGAGTTGCACGGTGAGCATATTGAGAGCTGCCTTCGACGCTGCATAGCCGAGAAACTTCGCAGCCACGTGAGTCCACGCCGGGTCGCTGGCCTTCGTGAGCGATCCGAGTCCGCTAGACACATTGACGATGCTCGCAGACGGCGCCTTACGCAACAGTGGAAGCATTGCTTGCGTTACCGCGACGGTGCCCAGAAAGTTTACGCGGAACGTCCGCTCAATTGCATCGAGACTGACATTGGACGGCAGGCCGTCGCCCGGCACGGCGATGCCTGCGTTGTTGACCAGGACATCGAGATGCCCGAACTCCGCATCGATATCCTGGGCGGCGGCGCCAATTGTGGAGGGCTCATCCAGGTCGATGCGGAGAAATCGAACATCGCCGCCTTCCCGTTTGAGCGTAGCCGTCGCCTCTTCCCCAAGCGCCTTGTTGCGCGCGCCGAGCGAGGACCGTATAACCTGACGCGGCGATCTGGCGGGCGACTTCGAATCCGATGCCTTTGTTCGCACCAGTGATGAGAGCGATGTTCATCTGCCACCTCCCGCGAACACTGCCTCGGGAGCAGCTTCGAAATAAGCAGATCGGTCGATATCGGCAATCAGCGATGGATGCGCGGGCCGCCATCCGAGTTGCTCTCCTGCGTCTGTTCACTGGAAGCAGGGCAGTCAATACTCGCGAAGTGCGAGATCCAGCCAAAATGCTCCGCTGCTTCTTCTTTTGATTTGGAGACGAGCGGTACATTCAAGTGCCGGCCGATCACTCGAGCGATGTCCCGGAATAAAACACCCTGATCGGCCACGCCATGATATCGGCTACCCGCGGGACCTTTTTCAAGCGCCAGCCGATAGAGACGAGCGGCATCCAGCCGATGCACGGCAGGCCAGTGATTGAGCCCGTCCCCCACGTATGCGGAAACGCCCTTTTCACGTGCAATGGCGAAGAGGCGCGGAACGAAGCCGTGATCGCCGTCTCCATGCACCGAGGGCGGAAGTCTTACTATGGACACGCGCACGCCTTGCGACGCTAGCGCAAGCCCCGCCGTTTCCGACTTGCGGGGAAAATTGGGAACGGGCTCATCCTTTTCCGTTGCGAGCGAGCCTTTGCGTTGCAGAAGCAAGGTCCCGGAAGTGACCACCAACGGACGGCCGGATCCCGCCAGCGCCGCGCCGAGAGCTTCGATGGCGCGCTGATCCGTCTCCGCAGCCGCCGCGTAATTCAAGAAGTCATGGATGAAGGCCGTGTGAATCACTCCATCCGAATCGGCTGCCCCACTCCGCAAGCTATCCAGGTCTTCGAGCGACCCGCGCAGCACTTCGGCTCCTGCCGCGGCAAGGGACGCAGCGCCCTTATCCGAACGAACCAGGCCGAGCACCTGATGGCCCGCGCTCCTGAGTTCCGAAACAACGGCGGATCCGACAAAACCTGTAGCACCAGTGACAAAAACGCGCATAACGTCTTGACCAACCTTTCACGAATTTGTTAAAACGGAGATAGTCTCCGCATAACTAGATTACCGGAGACTGTCTCCGGTTGCAAGTTTTTATTGATGGCTACGAAACGTAAACCTCGCGCCGATGCCCAACGGAACCGCGACCGTGTGTTAGAGGCTGCCAGGGAAGCGTTCACCCGCTTAGGCGCGGACGCCAGTCTGGACGACGTGGCCAAACAGGCCGGCGTCGGCGCCGGGACTTTGTATCGTCACTTTCCAACGCGCGATGAACTTCTCAAGGCGGTGTACCGAAGCGAAGTAGAAAAGCTGGCCTCGGCGGAGCAGAAGTTTGCGGAGACGATGCCTCCCTTGGAAGCGCTGCGGGCCTGGATGCTGTTGTTCGTCGATTACATCGCGACCAAAAAGATCATCGCGCCGGCGTTGAATAACCTGGTGGGCGGCCCCTCAAAAATGTTTGAAGCTTCGCACGACCAGATCTGGGAAGCGATTCGTGGACTGGTGAAGCGCGCGATCAAGAGCGGCGATATCCGCAAAGACCTGGATGCAATCGATCTACTTCGTGCCCTGATCGGCGTGGCGAACGTGGCGTCCAGCCCGGACTGGCAGCAAAGCGCCCGCCGGCTAGTGGATATTCTCATCACCGGGTCGCGTCCGGCTATTTGAATTGGAAGTGTGTCGCCAGCCAAGGCGGCTGGCTTTGTCACCCTCAAGCAGCAGGTGGTGCCAAAGGCTCAATCTGTCTAATGAGCTCTGGCAGATCCGAGGTCACCATTCTCCAAACCTCCTCCAGGTCCACGCCTTCATAAAAGTGAATGAGTTTGTCGCGGGTGCCGGCGATCAGCTTCCAAGGCACCTCCGGGTGCGCCGCCCGGAACTCCGGCGATATCCTCTTGACCGCTTCCCCACGATCAGAAGCTGGTGAAGAATCGCCGATTGGGTTTTCGCGTCTTCGAGGAACTCCGCTTTCCCCGCCGGACCTTTGAAGTCGATTGCCAGGCGCGTCGCCTTCAGGATATCGAGGATATGCGCGTCATCGCGAGGCAAAGAACGGCTCCGCGGTCTCAAGGATGGCCTTGCGCCGTATCCAGTTGGAGCTCCGCTCGATCGCGCGCTGCGAGACAAGGTCCACCTTGCGGCCGACAATACCGGAGAGTTCTTCTTCCATCGCAACGTGATCCAGCAGACTCCACTCCGCCTCGGGAGCGAACCTTACCAGCAGGTCAAGGTCGCTGTCCGCGCGGAAGTCTTCGCGCAGTGCAGATCCGAACACGCGGAGTTCCGCGATCTTCCAGCGGTGGCAGAATTCAGCGAGCCGGTCTGTCGGAATGTGGAATCTCCGTCCGCATGGCTTCCTTCCCTCACCAGTTTGCCACAACGGGAGTTCCGATCCTTCAAATTGGAGATGGTCGGGGCGCGGAGATTCGAACTCCGGACCTCCTGGTCCCGAACCAGGCGCTCTACCAGGCTGAGCCACGCCCCGAATGGAGATTGCAGCCGGTCGAACCCGGTGCAATCACGAGTATAGCAGTTCGGTTGTGAGGCAGGATGGCATCCTGCGGCGGGTTGTTAACCCGCGTTCTCGCGCCGATTGGCAATCGGCGGCAGGTTATCAACCTGCCCCACATTCTTACTGCGGCTTCGCGGATGCCGCCTCGGGCGGTCCGAGCTTGAAATTCAGGAGCACTTGATTGCGCGTATCGTAGATGGTCACTTTCTTGGTGGGTGCCACTAAGTCGCCGCGCTTGGCCACCAACTCGTAGTTGACATCCAACCGCAGCTCGCGAAATGCGAACTTGCCGTCGTCTTTGGTCGCGAAGGCGATCACCTTAGAGGTTCTCAGATCCTTGAGCTCTACGATAGCCCCTGCCACGGGATTATCCTGCTGATCTTTCACGGTACCCACGATGGCCCGTTGCTGGGAGGGCTTGGTGGGTTTGTGCGTGTCGCTACCGAATGTAGCTTCCGGATGTTTTGACGGATCCGCTTGCGCGATCAGAAGTCCGGCCGCTGCCAGAAATGCAAAAGAAACGGCGAACAGGTTTGAAACTTTCATTGCGAGTGACCTTTTCTCTAGCATAGATCACTGGGCGGGTCTCGTGAACTGCTAAAATTCAATCAGGTATCCCATGGCGTCAAGTACCGCTTCCAAACTCACGGAACAGCAGTACTTGGTGAATGAGCGGGCGGCCGACTACAAGAGCGAATTTCTGGACGGCGTGATGTATGCGATGTCCGGTGGATCGCCCCGCCACGCAGATCTGCACGGCAACATCTATGCTGAACTACGTACGCTGTTGCGCGGCGGCCCGTGCAAGGCCTATAACTCCGACCTCCGGGTTCGGGTTTCTAGCCGCATGTACACTTACCCCGACGTTTCGGTGGTTTGCGGTAAACCCTCGCTTGGAGATGAGGAGGATAACCTCCTCAATCCCGTCGTGATCTTTGAAGTTCTATCACCCAGCACCGAGCGATACGATCGCGGGTTAAAATTTCAGCACTGTCGCACCATCCCGTCCCTGAGAGAGTATGTTTTGGTGGAGCAGAACAAAATCCAAGTGGAACAATATATTCGTCAGGACGATGGTACATGGACACTGCGCGACCACAAGGGTGAAGACGCTGAAGTGAAGATGGACTCCATCGGAGCCACTCTTGCGCTGCGCCTCATCTACGACGGCGTGGATCTCGCGAACTGAAAACTATTCCCAGCGCAGCGCTTCAATCGGATCAATCCGAGAAGCGCGCCGAGCCGGCACCCAGGTTGCCAGCAGGGCAAAAAAGCTCAGGATCACGGTGGCAACCAAACACGTAACCACATCGTTGCTTGCCACTCCATAAAGCACGCTCGACGCGAGCCGCATCACGGCCAATGCCAGCGCGACGCCGGCAATTGCGCCCATCGCGCACAACAGCATGCCCTCTCGCAATACCAGCCGCAGCACCTCCGATGGCCGCGCCCCAATTGCCATCCGGATGCCGATCTCATGCGACCGCTGGGTCATCGAATACGTCATCACGCCGTAGAGTCCCAGCGTAGCTAAAGCGAGCGAGATCACACCCAACACACTTAGCAGGCTGGCGCCAACCTTCTGCGCAAAATAGGACGCGCTCATGTAATTCACAAACGGCGCGGTGCCGCTGATGGCGACATTCGGATCCACAGATTGAATCTCCGTTCGAAGCCGCGCCGCGAATGCTTGTGGCAGCTCAACGGTACGTACTTCGATCCCGACTCCCATGCCGGAAGAATAGAACTGGGCCAGCGGAACATAGAAATACGGAGTGGCCGGCTCGGAGAGCTGATGATATTTGCTGTCCCGCGCCACGCCGACAATGGTTATATCCTCGCCGAATCCATGGAACTTGTGCCCCAGCGCTGGACCGGCCCCCAAGAAACGTTTCACGAAGGTCTCGTTCACAATTGCCACGCGATTCATCTGATGATCGTCGCGATCAGTGAAGTCTCTGCCGTCCAGCAACGGAATTTCGAGCGTTGCGAAATATCCGGGCGACACCACGTTGCGATAGAGCTTCATGTTCTCGCCTTCGCGCGGAGCGTAGCCTACTATGTTCACTTCCTCCCACGAACCAGCCGAAAATCCCAAGGGAACGTCCTCGCACATGCTGGCGTTTTGAATCCCCGGAACCTGCAACAGATGGTCCCGCAAGCGGCGCAACAGCGCTACGGATTGCTCAGCGGAATACCGGCTTTGCGACAGGTCGAATCCTGCCAGCAACACATGATCCGGCCGGAACCCTGGATTGGCGGTTTTCGCATTTTCAAAGCTCTGGATGAAAAGCCCGCTCCCGATCAGAGCAATTAACGCGAGCGAGATCTCGGAAACCACCAGCGCGCCTCGCAGGGCTCGGGCTCGCGCGCCGGCCGAGACACCCCGCACACTCTCTCGTAGTACGTCTTGCGCTTTACGCCGCGAGACTTGCCAGGCCGGCGCAAGCCCGCAAAGTACGGTGGTCGCCAGGCACAGCGCAAGCGTAAAAAGGAATCCCGTGCTATCCAGCCCGCTCGCCATATTTGCCACCGGCAAGTCCGTGGCCGGCAAAAGCAGTTCTATGCCGCGCGTCATCCAACTGGCAGCCAGCAATCCAAAGGCGCCGCCGGCCAGGGCCAGCACCAGCGCCTCGGTAAAAAGCTGCCGGAGCAATCGCATCCGCGTCGCGCCCAGGCTCAGACGGATGCCGAACTCCTTCTGCCGGGCGGTGGCGCGCGCCAGTAGGAGATTGCTCACGTTGGCGCATACGATTAACAAAACCGCGGCCCCGATCGCCAGCAGCACCTTTAACAATTTCCCCAGAATCTTCTGCACTCCGTCCGGCGAATCCTCGAGCGACAGAGCGCGGGCGCCGATGCTTCGATTGGTTGCCGGATAGGCCGCTTCCAGGCGCTTCGCGATCGCGCTCACTTCCGTGTCCGCCTCGCGCAGATCCTCGCCCGGCGCCAGGCGCGCCATCAAGGCCAGCGGACGCGAGTTGCGATCCTCCAGCCAGTTCCACGAACCTGTCAGCTGCGCGTGCATCATCAGAGGAACCCACAGATCGAATTTCAGGCCGTTGATAGTGCCCGCAAAAGCGGCCGGCGTTACTCCAATAATCGTGAACGCTTTCTGATTGAGCTTGATCACGCGGCCAACAATATTCGGATCGCCCTGGAACCGCCCGCGCCACATGGTTTCGCTGATCACCGCAACCGGCGCTCCGCCCGGCCGTTCGGCCTTCTCTTCCGTGGAAAAGGTGCGGCCCCGCAGCGGCTTCACGTTGAGGACATCGAAAAAGTTGCCCGAAACCATCTCGGACCATACTCGTTCCATGTTGGGAGCATCGCCCAGGTAGAGCGGCCGTTGCTTAAACGCAATCACCCCGGCAAGCTTTTTGGCCTGATCGCGCAGGTCGCGAAAATCCAGATAGGACGAATCCAGCAGGTCGCCACTCAGCGCGACGTTCTTGATGGTCACCATTTCCCGGCCGTTCGGAACGCCCGGCATCGGATTGAGAAGAATCCGCTCCACCCAGGAAAAGATGGTGGCGTTCACCGCGATCCCGAGTGCCAGCGAACCGACTGCAACCACAGTGAACGCCGGCCGTTTGATCAGCGTGCGCAGTGCGTAGTGGAGATCTTGGAAAAACGAACCCATTGCTCGATGATAATCCGCATGTAGGGTTCCAACGGTTAAGTTGTAGAAAGAAAAGGTGTGGACTCGACTTCACTCCACCGGCCGCTGTTCGTTTGTGGGATAGAACCTACGCCGCTTTCCGCGACTGAACCTCTCCCACAACCTGTTGCGGAACGCGCAACACTTGCCAGCTTTTCCACAAAGCCTCACCCCAGCCATAGGATCGATACGAGAGCCCCTGCTTGGCGCAGAAAGCTTGCACCGCCACGCTGACTTCGGGGTAGTGGATGTGGCTGATATTTGGAAACAGGTGATGCTCCACCTGATACTCCAGGCCGGAGCAAAGGAACCTGCCCAGCCAACCCGTCCTAAAACTCACGGTTCCATCGGTCTGGGCGGTGTAGAAATCCACAGCCTGACGGCTCTCTTGAGTTAAGCGCTGCGCGTCAGCCGGAAAATGTCCAGGCGCGAGGATGGCATACATCGCGTATCCCAGTAAAACCGTGCGCAGGACATAGAACGCGGCGACTGCCGGCAGGGGCCAGAACAGCAGAGGTATCCCGATCCAGAGGACGTAGTGCAGGATCAGTGCCCCGGCATCGATCCAGTGCGACGTCTTCCGCTCTTTCGGGTTGCGAAGTTTCCCGAAGACATAACCCCAACCCGCAATTTGTATGCTGAAGCAATTCACCGCGAGTGCCAACGGAAACAGCCAGAATTGCAAATGCCGATGATAGAAACGCCGGAACCCGGAGCTGGCGTCCACTTCGCTCTCCGTGATGGCGAACCAGGGGAGCAAGTCGGAATCTGTGTCCACCCCAACCACATTCGGCGAAGGATGGTGTAAGGTGACATGCTTATGCCACCAGTACGTTGCGGATAGTCCGTCAAACATCGGATATCCCAAGTAGCTCAAAGCCTCGTTTACCCAGCGCTTTTCGCTGGTTCCATAATGGGACGAGGTGTGGGTGTTGGTCCCCACGCCCATGCATCCAAAAGCTGAGATCAAGATTCCAGCCGCTTTCAGGACCGGATGATGGAAGGCAAAGAAAACAATCATGCCTCCGAGCGCAATCGCTGCATGTACCAGCAACTCGAATAAGATCCGGCCGGTTGCTTTCTTGTTCCAGCCGCGGCGGACGAATTCTCTGCGCAGTTCGCTAACTGCTTCTAGGGTCGACATCGGATTAAGTTGGTGTTCAACTTCAGGTTAACCGGGATCGCGCAGGAGTATTGTAAGAATTGCGTAATATATCAAACAGGTCGCCGGGTGAGCCGTTTCCGGCGAGAAAATCAAAATCACCGGTCGCTTACGCTCGCGGCTCGGAAGGGGCCTGTTACCGAACCGCGACCGCGAGGGAGCGCTACCACGGGCGCTGCTGTATTGCGTTACGCTTCCTTGCGGTCGCGGTTCGGTTTTGGCTCCGGCTACGCCGGGTTAGGGAGTCGGTGCCCTTCTTTTTTAATCCCGGACCAACGTCTTCAACGAAGCCCACTCGGCGGGCCGCCTTTTCTGCCTCTACAATTCCCCGTCCAGGATCCTGCGCAGCCGCGCCTGGGCATACCGCAAGTCATGCCGGACCGCGTGCACCGATTCCGAGCGCGCCTCCGCGGTTTCTTCGGCCGTCATCCCAGCGAAGAAGCGCATTTCAATGAGCGTTACCAGCCGCGGATCTTCCTTGCTTAGCCGATCCAGCGCCTCGTTCAATTCCAAAAGGTCTGCCTGCGGCGGCGCGCTGGCCTGCGACTCATTGAGCGTGATGTGAAGACTCTCGCCGCGTTTCTGCGCCCGCCGCGCCCGCGCGTGATCCACCAGAACCTGCCGCATGACGCGCGCGGCGATCCCTAGAAAATGAGCGCGATCGGCAAAAGCCGGGATTTGGTTCCCGAACAGCCGCAGGTAAGCCTCGTTGATCAGAGCAGTGGGTTGCAGCGTATGCTCCGGACGTTCGCGCAGCAGGACGATTTCAGCCAGCCGGTGCAGTTCGCGATAAACCACGGGAAGCTCCAGTAGTCGGTCAGTTGCCAATGTCAACGTGGCGCACGCGCCCACGCGTGCCGCGTTCACAATCGCGTGAACGCCTTGAACGTGGTTCCTTCTTGTTCCGCTTGTGTTCCCACGAGTGTGAACACGGCACGCACGAGTACGTGCGCCACGCTGGCAATCTCCAAACGGACAAGATCTGCGAACTGACCCACTACTTTGCTTTCCCGGTAACGTAATATAGACTTACCCGCGCCCGCATGCCCCAACCTGACTACGGTCTCGACGCTCCTCGGTTAGTCCGGCGTTTTGCCGTTCGCGGCGCAGTTCTCATCGCTTTTGCCGTAATCCTGTATTTCGCCAATCGCCTCACCAGCCCAGGTACGGCGCAAGCGCTGGCGGCCATGTTGATATGTATCGGCCTGGGATTCTGGATCGTGGCCGCCACCATGGTCTGGTCCAGCCGGGTGGGAAAGCTGAAACTACGCGACCATTTGCTCGATGGCTTCTCCTGGCGCGGCGACGAAACGGTTCTTGATGTTGGATGCGGCCGCGGCTTGCTCGTTATCGGCGCCGCCAAACGCCTCAAGACCGCCAAAGCCACTGGCGTCGACACCTGGCAGTCCGAAGTTCTCTCCGGCAACACCCCGGAGGCCGCGCTAAGCAATGCGAAAGCGGAGGGCGTGGAAAACCGCGTCAAGATTGAAAGCGCCGACACGCGAAAACTTCCTTACGGCGCGAGTAGCTTTGACATCGTGGTATCCAGTCTTGCTATTCACAATATCGACAGCGTGCCGGAACGCGCCAAAGCTCTGCGCGAAATCGCACGAGTACTGAAACCCGGCGGACGCTTAGCCATCTTCGATATTCTCCACACTTCGGAATATGCAAAGGCTCTTCAACAATTGGGCCTGGTGGACATCAGGCTCTCCGGTTACAACCTGCTGTGGTGCATGCCCTGCCGGACTGTAACCGCCAAGAAGCCGTAACCAGAAACCAGCAACCAGAAACCAGCAACCGGCCACTGTGCTCTCATAAAGAGGATGCACGAAGAACGCACACGCCTTCTGGACGCGCACCATCGCAAGAAACATTGGAAGCGCTGGGGGCCCTATCTCACCGAACGCGCCTGGGGAAATCCCCGGGAAGATTACAGCGCGTATGGAACGGCCTGGGACTATTTCACGCATGACCACGCTCGTTCGCGCGCCTATCGCTGGACCGAAGATGGCATCGCCGGCATCTGCGACAATCATCAGCGCCTCTGTTTCGCTTTTGCGTTCTGGAACGGATGCGATCCCATTCTGAAGGAGCGCCTGTTCGGCCTGGGCGGCCCGGAGGGCAATCACGGCGAGGATGTCAAAGAATACTACTATTACCTCGACTCCACTCCCACGCACTCCTACATGAAGTGCTTGTACAAATATCCGCAGCAGGAATTTCCCTACGCGCGCCTGGTGGACGTAAATCGCCATCGCTCCCGCTTGCAGCCCGAATACGAACTGATGGATACCGGGATCTTCGATCATGACCGGTATTTCGACATCTTCGTGGAGTATGCGAAGCACGATACGGACGACATCCTCGCGCGCGTAACCGTGATCAACCGCGGGCCCGATCCCGCATGGCTCCACTTGCTCCCGACTGTCTGGTTTCGCAATACCTGGAGCTGGGGATATGGAACGCCGCGCCCGGAATTGAGCCGCCACGATTCGCACTCGATCGCCATTTCCGAGCGCACATTGGGCGATTTCCGGCTGTGGCTGGAAGACGCCCCTGCTCTGCTGTTCACGGAAAACGAAAGTAACTCTGAGCGCTTGTGGAATTCGCCCAATCGACAGCCATACGTGAAGGATGCGTTCCACCGGCATTTGATCCAGGGCGAAAAGGGTTCCGTCAATCCCGACGAACGCGGAACCAAAGCCTGCGGCGTTTACCGGATGGAGCTGAACCCAGGCGCATCCAAAGTGTTTCGCTTCCGTCTGCATGCCAGCAATGAGCCCATGCCCGATTTTGATGAGGTGTTTGGGCGGCGCATCAAGGAAGCGGACGATTTCTACGGTTTCTGTCCGACGCATTTATCCGACGATGCCCGCATGGTGCAACGCCAGGCGTTTTCCGGACTTTTGTGGTCGAAGCAGTTCTATCATTACGTGGTGGAAGAGTGGCTGAAAGGCGATCCCGCCATGCCGCCGCCTCCGCCCGAGCGGCAGTATGGGCGCAATCGAAGCTGGGTTCACGTTTATAACGACGACGTGCTTTCCATGCCCGACAAGTGGGAATATCCGTGGTTCGCCGCTTGGGATCTGGGGTTCCACATGATCCCCTTCGCGCTCATCGACCCGGATTTTGCCAAGCTCCAACTGTCTTTGTTGCTGCGCGAGTGGTACGAATCGCCCAACGGACAGCTCCCCGCCTATGAGTGGGAATTCAGCGACGTTAATCCACCCGTGCATCCCTGGGCGTGCTTCCGCGTGTATAAGATCGCAAAAAAGGTGACTGGCCGCGCGGACTATTCGTTCCTGGAATCCGTGTTCCACAAGCTGCTGATGAACTTCACCTGGTGGGTGAATCGCAAGGATTCGCGCGGCAACAATATCTTCGAGGGCGGATTCCTGGGCTTAGACAATATCGGGGTCTTCGACCGCTCGAAACCGCTGCCTACGGGCGGATTTCTGGAACAAGCGGACGGCACCGCATGGATGGGGATGTATTGCCTCACCATGCTGCGCATCGCTATCGAGCTGACGCCTCACGATCAATCCTATGAGGACATCGCCAGCAAATTCTTCGAGCATTTTCTTTATATCGCGAGCGCCATGAACCGGCTGGGCGATGGCGGCCTTTGGGACGAAGAAGAAGGTTTTTATTACGATTGGCTGCGCCTTCCGGACGGCCAAAAAATTCCAGTGCGCATTCGGTCGCTGGTGGGACTGATTCCGTTGTTCGCCGTGACCACGCTCGATCTCGAAGTGCTGGATAAGCTTCCCGGATTCAAACGCCGTATGGAATGGTTTATCAAACATCGGCCGGATTTGTGCGGAAATATCGCTTCCGTCACGCGTCCCGGCGTGGACCAGCGATTGCTTCTGTCTATCGTGCATCCGACACGCCTGCGCCGCATCCTGGCCACCATGCTGGATGAGAACGAGTTTCTTTCACCGCACGGCATCCGCGGAATCTCGCGTTACCACAAGGATCATCCCTTCATTTTGAATGTCGGCGATCAGGAGTATCGCGTGAGTTACGACCCGGCTGAATCCACCACGGGAACTTTTGGAGGAAACTCCAACTGGCGCGGTCCGATCTGGTTTCCCGTGAATTATCTCATGATCGAATCTTTGCAGCGCTTTCATCACTATTTCGGCGACGAGTTCCAGGTGGAATGCCCCACCGGGTCAGGCGTGATGATGAACCTGGCGGATGTCGCTGCGTTCCTGTCCAGGCGGCTTTCCCGCCTCTTCTTGCGGGACGAACACGGCCGCCGGCCAACGTTTGGGGAGGTGGAAAAAATGCAAACCGATCCCCATTTCCGCGACCATGTCCTGTTCTACGAGTATTTCCACGGCGATACCGGCGCCGGCATGGGCGCCAGCCATCAGACCGGGTGGACGGCCCTCGTAGCTAAGCTTTTGCAGCAGAGTGGGGAATGACCCCAAAAACCGTTTCTGGTTTCTCGTTTCTCGTTCGGTAAGTCCCGCGGCCCCGCACCAGCAACCAGAAACCAGAAACAGAAAGCAACGTACTAACGCTTTCGTACTTGGTCCGTCCTATTCACGAGAGGTGAACTGTATGAAGAAGCTGCTACTACTGCTGTCCGTATCCGCCTTGGTGTTTGCCGGAGATAGCAACCGCTATCGGGAGGACTTCCATTACTCCTACCCGCAGTCCGCAGGCGGGCGATTCAGCCTGGATAATTTCAACGGTTCGGTGGATATTAGCAGTTGGGACCAGAACAAGGTGGATATTTCCGGCACCAAGTACGCAGAGAGCGAGAGTTTGTTGAACCAGATGCAGATTGAGGCATCGAGTTCGGGCAACGCTGTTCGGGTGAAGACCACCCGTCCTGACCCGCATCATGGCAACATGGGCGCGAAGTACGTGATCCATGTTCCGCGCCAGACTTCGCTCGAAGATATCACTAGTTCCAACGGATCTATCCGCGTGGACGACATCGATGGGAACGCACATCTCGCTACTTCGAACGGTTCGGTTCACCTGGGAAGCATTCACGGCAACGTGGACGCCCACTCCTCCAATGGCAGCATCGAAGTGAAGGATGTGAAGGGAAATGTGAGCTTCACCACCTCCAATGGCAGCGTCCACGCGGAGAACGTGGAAGGCTCGTTTGAAGCGCAAACCTCCAACGGAGGCATCCGGGCGCGGCTGCACGACAGTCCCAGCGGGCACCCGATCCGGCTGAGCACTTCGAACGGCGACATTGATCTGCAGGTGGATTCTCTGCGCCAAAACGACGTAATCGCCACCACCAGCAACGGGCCAATCACCGTGCGCATGCCAGCGGGCGTGGGCGCGAGCCTGCACGCATCCACCAACTCAGGCGGGTCGGTGCGCAGCGATTTCGATGTTCTGATTCACTCCGGTGAGCTGTCGAAACACCGGATGGAAGGGACCATCGGGGCCGGCGGTCCAAGGATCGATCTGACCACTTCAAACGGGAACATCAATCTGTTGAAGATGTAAAAATCAAAATCACCGACTCCCTCACGGTCGCGGTTCGGAATGAGGCACTCCTTTACCGAACCGCGACCGTAAGGGAGTCGGTGCCTTTCCGAATTTCCGTAGACACTCTACACAATATATAGTAGAATGGCTACACATGGCTCGGTTCTTTCGCAAGCTCGGTTGGCTGTTCCAGCGCCGCCGCAAGGAAGCTGAGCTCCGCGAAGAACTACAGTTCCACGTTGAGGAAGACGCTGCGGAACGCCAGGAGCAAGGGGCCCAGCAGGACCAAGCCCGGTGGGCTGCTCGCCGCGAACTAGGAAACCTCACCCTCCTGAAAGAAAGCACGCGCGGCGCCTGGAGCTGGAACATCCTGGAACAGGTCTGGCAAGACGCACGCTACGCTCTGCGAGGATTCAAGGACAATCCGGGATTTGCTCTGACAGCTATCCTCTCGCTCGCGCTCGGCCTTGGATCCAGCCTGGCTATTTACACGGTCGCGGACAATCTACTTCTGCGGCCGCTTCCCTATTCACACTCTTCCCAACTCGTCATGCTTTGGGAGGAAAATCCGCGGACGCATTTCGTGCACGCAACCGCCGCGCCAAGAAATTACTTTGTTTGGAAAGCCCGGAACGATGTCTTTCAAGAAATGGCCGTCTTCGATACTTCGCAAGGGGTGCTGGCGGATAACGGACAGGCCGAAGAAGTCGCGAACATCGACGCCAGTACCAATCTTCTGGCTATGCTTGGCATTCAGCCGATCCTCGGTCGCCGTTTTACTGAGGAAGAGGGCCGCAGCGCTTCGGATTCGGTTCTGATCGTCAGCCATCGCGTCTGGCAGAGTTTGTTCGGCGGCGACAGGAATATTCTGGGCAAGCACGTCGAGTTTGGCGGGCGGCCGCGTACGATAGTCGGCGTCTTACCGGCTGATTTCTACTTCCAGGACCGCAGCATCGACATTTGGACTCCGTTGAAGATCACGCCGGAACAGAATGGCGGTGAGGGCCGCTGGCTACGCTGTCTGGCGCGATTGAAACCAGGGGTCGCTTTGAAGCAGGCGCAAAGCGAGATGTCCGGCATCGCGCGCCAACAAGCCATAGCCGATCCCTATTTCAACAAGGATTGGACCGTGACGTTGGAACCACTCCGCGACGCTCTGGTTCGCGACGTGAAGCCGTCGCTCCTGATCCTGTTGGGCGCCGTAGGTCTATTGTTGGCGGTGGCCTGCGCAAACGTAGCCAATTTGCTCTTGGCGCGCTACACGGCCCGCCAGCGTGAAATGGCTCTCCGGGCATCTTTAGGCGCTGGCCGGCTCCGCGTCATCCGTCAGTTACTCACGGAAAGCATACTGCTCGCGTTGCTGGGCGGTGGGCTGGGTATGCTTCTTGCGCGATGGGCGGTAATCGGGCTGGTCTTCTTAGCCCCCAAGGATCTTACGCAATCGCTCGACATTGTGGCTGACACACGGATCTACGCGTTTGCTGCATGTCTTACGGCTCTGACCAGCATTCTCTTCGGTCTGGCGCCGGCTTTGCTTGGGTCGCGCAGCGAGTTGGTTCAAAGTCTGCAAACGGACGGACGCTCGAGCATCGGCGGAAAGTCCCGTCTTCGCGCGTGGTTTGTCGGAGTGGAGATTGCCTTATCCGTCATATTGCTGAGTGGTGCGTTGCTGCTGTTTCGGAGCCTGGAAGGATTGCAAAACGTACGGCCCGGCATAAATGCGTCCAACCTGCTTACCCTTCGCGTTTCGCTTCCCGGAGCCCGCTACACCAAGCAATCGCAAACTATCCAATTTTTTACTCGAGCAGTCCATGAAATTGAGTCGCTTCCTGGAGTGCGTTCTGTCGGCGCAATCAGCCATCTTCCCTTCAATGGAAGGCCACCCAGGACCGATGTGACGATTGCCGGACGTCCACAAGCTAAGCCCGGTGAAGGAATCGGCGCTACTATCCGCACCGTTATGCCCGGGTATTTCCGCACGATGGGGATTCCCCTGTTAAAGGGCCGGGACTTTGCCGCGTCCGACAATACCATCGACGCGCCTTATCGTTTCATCGCGAGCGCGACATTTGTGAGCAAGTACCTGAGCGCGGCCAACCCGCTGGACCAGCAAATCAGCGTGTGGATGGATGAGAAAAATCCGTTCGGTCAAATCATCGGGGTAGTTGACGACGTGAGAGATGAGACGCTCGATCAAGCTCCCACTCCAACGGTTTACTATCCATACGCTCACTTGACCTACAATCGCATGGTAATTTTAGTTCGCTTTGACCGCGATCCACTCGGCGCGGCGGATTCGATCAGGCGGGTGATTCGAAAAATCGATCCGGCGCAACCGATTGCCGATATTCGGACCATGGATCAAGTGATCTCCGAGACGTTTTCACGCCAACACTTCAGTACGCTTCTGCTGGCCGGATTTTCAGGCGCTTCGTTGTTGCTGGCAGCCATCGGGATTTATGGAATTCTCGCTTATTCAGTTTCCGAACGAACTCGAGAGATCGGCGTACGGGTGGCAATTGGAGCGACGCCGGGCCGAGTGATGGCTTTGATCCTCGGCGCCGCTGCACCAGCCGTGATCGGGGGAATGGCAACAGGCGTCGCCGGGGCTCTCGCTCTCAGCGGCCTGCTGCGGGGCATGCTGTTCCAGATCGGACCGCGAGATCCGTTAACTTTTGCGGCAGTACCCGCGATTCTGGCACTGGTGGCATTGCTTTCCGCTTATCTGCCGGCCCGCCGCGCCGCACGCCTGGATCCGATGTCTGCCCTGCGCGCGGATTGAAGTATTGATTAACCGCGCAGCAAGCGAACGGCTTCCGACAACACATTGGGACCCGCCGCCGCGAGGGGCGGACGCTCCATTGGCGTCGGGCTTTTCTTCGCCCTCTCCGGGAGCCAGAAACAGGTTCGCTTCGATGCCGTGCTGCTTGGTGTACAAGTCGTAGTAACGTCCGCGCGCCGCGTAGAGCTCTTCGTGCGTTCCTCGTTCCGCGATTCTGCCGGCTTCCACCACCAGGATCTGATCGGCGCGGCGAATGGTGGAGAGCCGATGTGCAATGACGAACGTAGTCCGGCCCTGCATCAGATAGCGCAGGCCTTCCTGAATCATCGCCTCGGATTCCGAATCCAGGCTCGACGTCGCCTCATCCAGAATCAGGATGCGCGGATCCGCCAGAATCGCCCGCGCGATGGAAACGCGCTGCCGCTGGCCGCCCGAAAGTTTCACGCCGCGTTCCCCGACGATGGTGTCGTACTTCTTCTCGAAGCCTTCGGCGAACTCATCCACGCGCGCGATCCGGCACGCTTCCATGATCTGCTGTTCGGACGCGTTCGGCCGCGCGAAGGCGACATTTTCGCGAATGGTGCCATCGAAGAGAAAAGTCTCCTGCAACACCACACCAAGCTGGGTGCGATAAGAATCCAGCCGAACGGTGGACAAATCCACTCCGTCCACCAGAATGGCCCCAGTATCCGGCGTTTGAAAAGCCGTGATCAGGCCGATGGTGGTGGATTTTCCCGATCCAGACGGTCCCACCAGCGCCGTCACCGTGCCGGGCTCGGAACGAAACGAGAACTCTTTCAGGATGTCCTTGCCCGCGTCGTAAGCGAAGTTCACATTGTCGAAAACCACTTGGCCCATGATCGCCGGAAGCGACACTGTGCGCTTCGGATCCTGATCTTCCGGCCGCTCCCGCAGCACTTCCCGCGTCCGCTCCAGACCCGCCAGCGCCTCGGTAAGCTGCGTCCCGATTCCAACAATCTGGAACATCGGCGCGATCATGAACGCCAGCATCGCGGTGAACGTCATGAATTGGCCCAGCGTCATCGCATTAGCGAGAATCTGTCGCGCGCCAACATACATAATCAGCGCGCCGACCACGCCCATCAAAACCGTAGCCGACAAGCTCATGATGGATGTCGCGGTCAGCGACTTCAACACATTTGCCAGCAGCCGCTGCACGCCCGCGGCAAAAACCGCTTCTTCCTGCGCCTCCGCGTGGTATCCCTTGACTACGCGCACGCCGCCCAGCGATTCGGTGAGACGGCCCGTAACTTCCGCGTTGATTTTGGCGCGCTCCCGGAAAATGGGCCGGATGATGCCGAAGGCCTTGCGCAACACCAGCGCGAATCCGATGACAATGCCCAGTGCGATTGCCGTCAGTAGCCAATTCAGGTACAGCAGATAACCCAACACCAAAAACGCGGTCAGCACGCCACCCACGAATTCGATCAATCCGGTGCCCAGCAGATTGCGAATGCCTTCCACGTCGTTCATGATGCGCGCTACCAGGGTTCCGGTCTTGTTGGCGTCGTAATAAGAAACCGGAAGGTGCGCGACATGCGTATACACTTTTTGCCGCAGCTCGGCGATCAACCGCTGCCCGGCTTTCGAAACAATTTGCGTGAGCGCGTACGACGTAATTCCCCGGATCAACGTGGCAGCCAGGACAACCATCACCAGAGGCACGAGCAGATGCAGCTGTTTCTTGCCGATTACGTCGTCCACCAGGTACTTCGTGGATGCGGGCAGCACCAGGCCGCACGGCGTGCCGATGGCCATCATCAGGAAGCCCAGTCGCGAGCATCCCGCGGCGCGGGCGGATCAACTCCTTGATATCCGGCCAGAGCTCGCGCAATCGCTCGGACGAGCGTTTCTTCGGTGTTTGCGGAGGGGTTTGCGGTGTCACGACAGCTTAAACTATTGTATTGGATGCCTCCCGTGCTCGGCGGGATGCTTGTTTGACCATGCCCAATCTCTACGCCGGTACCTCCGGATTCGCCTACCCAAGCTGGAAACCCGACTTCTATCCGGACAAGCTGCCCTCCAAGAAATTTCTCGGCTATTATTCCACCCGGTCTGAACGCGGTGGAAGTGAATTACACGTTCCGGCGGCTGCCGTCGGCCTCCACGCTGGAAAATTGGGTCACTCAAACGCGCGAAGGGTTCGTGTTTCCGCTGAAAGCCCATATGCGGATCACGCACATCCTGCGTCTGAAGCCTTCTGAATTTACCGAGGTTTTCTTCAAGGCCATCGAACCTCTTCGGTCGTCACGAAGGCTGGGTCCGGTGCTGTTTCAACTCCCCCCGGCCATGAAGTGCGACGAAGCTTTGCTGGCGGATTTTCTAGCCACGCTTCCGCCTGACATCCGCTACGCCTTCGAATTCCGCCACGTCTCCTGGCTGGTGGATCCGGTATACAAGCTGCTTGAAAAGCACGGCATCGCGTTATGCCTCGCCGAATCCGAAAAGCTGACCATCCCGGAAGTGATCACAGCCAATTTCGTCTACTCGCGCCTGCGGATGCCCGAATACACTCCGGAAGACCGCAAAGAAATCGCCGCGCGCGTGGAACAATTAATGGCGAAGGGCCAAGACGTCTACGTATTCTTCAAGCACGAAGAAACCGCCGCAGGCGCACTCTACGCCGAAGAGCTATTAAAAAGCACGGCGCGAGCCGCACCATCTTCCTCGACTTCTTGAATTCAGAATTCTTGAATTCGCCTTTCCCTATCTTGCCGCCTTCTGCTTCTTGCCTTCCGCCTTCTGCTTCGGCGCTTCCGCTTCCGATGCCACCGGCTTCTTCGCGATGGCCAGGCTCTTCTTCAGCGCTTCCATGATGTCGATGACCTTGGAAGGCTCTGCCTGCGGCGGCGTCACCACTTCCTGGCCCTTAATCTTGGCCTCGATCAACGCTTGCAGATTCTCGCGATAGGTATCTTTATACTTCTCCGGTTCGAACGGGGCGGCCAGCGATTGCACCAGCATTTCGGCCAGCTTCACTTCCTGTTCTTTCACCAGGCTGGTGTCGGTGCGGAACTCTTCCACCTTGCGAACTTCATTGGCGAAATACATGGTGTGCATCATCAATCCGGTATTTCCCGGACGGAAGATCACGATGTGCTCGCGATTGTGCATCGCAATCTTGGCCACGCCCACGAACCCGGTTTTCTTCAGCGTGTCATAGAGCAGCGCGTAGGGCTTCTCGCCCGCATCATCCGGCGCCATGTAGAAGGAGCTTTCGAAATAGATCGGATCCACCTCGGTACTCTTCACGAACTCGAGAATCTCCATTACCTTGGCTGACGACGGCGCCATCCGTTTGATCTCTTCATCCTCGATCACCACATAGCGATCCTTCTCGTACTCATAGCCCTTGACAATTTCACTGCGCGGAATCGGCTTGTCTTCCGCCTGGCAGTAAATGGTCTGCTTGATGCGCGAGTTGTCGGTTTTGTGGAGCTGGTTGAAACTGATGCTGTCGCCGCGCGCGGCGGTGAACAGCTTCACGGGAAACGAAACGAGCCCAAAGGTGAGGTGCCCTTTCCAGACTGTTGAGGCCATAGGGGTGATCTCCGAATAATCTATATAGACATAACATGAAGATCAAACATTATCAATATCTAACGTTTCTGGGCGCTTGCCGGCTGTTTTTTCAATCACTTAGCGGCCCCGGTGACACGCGCTCCCGGAATGCCAACCTGGCTCATAAGGCCTAGTAACATCCGCAACAAAACATGAGTCAATTAAGACTAGCGTGATGAGGGAAACTGGATCTGCGTCCAGACGCACATGTGTGCCCGATCCAGGAGCCGGATTTCATCTCGCTTGGAATAAGTAAGTTACCGAATGACGACACCAGAAACAAGCGCTTCGAGACTGCATGAGACTTCTCCGCGAAGGCCTCAGAACTCTGCCCAGCCGGGGAAGAAAAGCCGGCTCTGGGTCTGGCTGATCGTGCTTTTTGTGATAGCCCTTTCGGGCTATTATCTGGTGCAGCGCAACAACCAGAAAGGGACCCCGGCAAAATCCACCGCGCGTCCGGCTGCTCGCGCCACTCCCGTGGTCACCGCCACGGCTGCCCGAGGCAACATGGGCGTCTACCTCAACGGGCTCGGACTCGCGACTGCATTCAATACCGTCACGGTGCGAAGCCGTGTGGATGGCGAGCTGATCAAAGTCGCGTTCGAGGAAGGGCAGTTGGTGCATGCGGGCGACCTCATCGCAAAAATCGATCCGCGCCCTTATCAAGTTCAACTCGAGCAAGCCGAAGGGCTGATGTCGCGCGACCAGGCCACGCTGAACAACGCCAACGTGGATCTGAAACGATACCAGGTGCTGATGAGCCAGGACGCGATTCCGAAACAGCAGCTGGATACTCAGATGGCAACTGTCAGCCAGTCCGAAGGCGCCATCAAGGGCGACCAGGCTGCCATCGATAGCGCCAAACTGCAGCTCGTCTATTGCGACATCCACAGCCCCATCACCGGACGCATCGGTCTGCGTTTGGTGGATCAGGGCAACATGGTGCATGCAACAGATGCAAACGGTTTGGCCGTGATCACGCAACTGCAGCCGATCGCCGTGATCTTCAACATCGCGGAGGATCATCTTCCGGCCGTGACTCAAAAAATGCGGGCCGGCGCCAAGCTGCCTGTAGAAGCCTGGGATCATGATATGCGCAAGAAGCTCGCATCCGGGATCCTGCTCACCATCGACAACCAGGTGGATCAAACCACCGGAACCGTCCGCTTCAAAGGCAGCTTCCCCAATGAAGACAATTCGCTCTTTCCCAATCAGTTCGTGAACGCGCGTCTTTTGCTGGACACCAAGCGCAATGTCGTGATTGTTCCCGCCGCAGCTATCCAGCGCAGCCCCGATTCCATGTACGTTTACGTGGTGAAACCCGACAACTCGGTGGAGGTGCGCAATGTAGTCTCCACGCTCACCGAGGGCGATCAGGCTGCCATCGATAGCGGCCTGCAATCTGGCGACGTGGTGGTGATCGATGGAGTCGACAAACTGCAGCCAGGGTCGAAGGTCACGTTGGGAGGGAAGGGAAGCGGCGCTCCCAAAAAATCCGCCGGAGCAAGCAAAAAGGGATAGCGCATGAGTCCGTCCCGCCCGTTTATCGAGCGACCGGTTGCCACAGCTCTGCTGATGGTGGGTCTTGTGCTGGTGGGCAGCGTCGCCTACCGCGAGCTGCCGGTTTCGGCGCTCCCGGAAGTGGATTATCCCACCATCCAGGTAGTGACCTATTATCCCGGTGCGAGTCCGGAAGTGATGGCCTCGTCGGTCACCGCGCCGCTCGAACGCCAGTTCGGAGAGGTGCCCGGCTTGAACCAGATGACCTCCATCAGTTCCGCCGGAAGCTCCATCATTACGCTGCAATTCGTTTTGAGCCTGAACATCGACGTGGCGGAGCAAGAGGTGCAAGCCGCCATCAACGCCGGCTCTAATTTCCTTCCGGTCAATCTGCCGAATCCGCCCATCTACAACAAGATCAACCCCGCTGACGCGCCCATCATGACCTTGGCGCTGACTTCGACCACGCTTCCGTTAACCAAGGTTGAGGACTTGGCCGATACGCGCCTGGCCCAGAAAATCTCGCAGTTGTCGGGCGTCGGACTTGGTCAGCATTAGCGGCGGGCAAAAGCCTGCCGTGCGAATCCAAGCCAATCCCACGGCGCTATCCAGCTACAAGCTGAATCTCGAAGATCTGCGGACTTCGGTGATGTCCGCCAGCGTGAATCAAGCCAAGGGGAATTTCGACGGCAAGCTGCAGGATTACACCATCGGCGCGAACGATCAGCTTCTCACCAGTGCTGATTACCGTCCGCTGGTTGTGGCGTATCGCAATGGCGCGCCGGTGGTTCTCTCGGACGTTGCCACTGTGGTGGATAGCGCCGAAAATATCCGGCAAGCCGCGTGGATGAACCAATCCCCGGCCGTGATTCTCAACATCCAGCGTCAGCCCGGCGCGAACATCATCGCCGTGGTGGATCGCGTGACCAAACTGCTGCCGCAGCTTCGGGCATCCTTGCCCGCCGCCGTGGATGTGGTCGTCCTAACCAATCGCACCACCACCATTCGCGCGTCCGTGCGCGATGTGGAGTTCGAGCTGATGCTCACCATCGGGCTCGTCGTGATGGTGATCTTCCTGTTCCTGCGAACCCTCGCCGCCACCGTAATCCCGAGCGTCGCCGTTCCCTTGTCGCTGGTAGGAACGTTCGGCGTGATGTATTTGCTCAACTTTAGCCTCAACAATCTCACATTGATGGCTTTGACCATCTCCACCGGATTCGTGGTGGACGACGCCATTGTGATGATCGAAAACATCGCGCGTTACATCGAGGCCGGAGAGCCGGCGCTGCAGGCGGCTTTGAAAGGCGCGGAACAGATCGGGTTCACCATTTTGTCGCTCACTGTTTCGTTAATCGCGGTGCTGATCCCGCTGTTGTTTATGGGCGACGTAGTGGGCCGGCTGTTCCGCGAGTTCGCCATCACTTTGAGCGCGACCATTTTGATCTCGGCGGTGGTCTCGCTCACCTTGACGCCCATGATGTGCTCGCGGCTTTTGCATCACAAACCGGAGAGCCAGCAAAGCTGGTTCTATCGCAAGTCCGAGCGCGTTTTTGAAGCGATTATCGCGTTCTACGGACGGACTTTAGGTTGGGTGCTGGACCACCAGGGCCTCACTCTTACGGTTGCGCTCGCGACGCTGGTGTTGACCGGATACTTGTACTACATCATCCCCAAAGGCTTCTTCCCGGTGCAAGACACTGGCGTGATTTTGGGGATTTCCGAAGCGCCGCAATCAGTATCCTTCACATCCATGGCGGAACGGCAGCAGGAATTGGCCAAAGTGATCCTGAAAGATCCGGCGGTGGAAAGCCTGTCGTCCTTTATCGGGATCGACGGCACCAACACCACGGTGAACAGCGGACGCATTCTGGTCAACCTCAAGCCCATTGAAGACAGAGCGATCGGCGCGGACGACATCATCCGAAGACTGCAGCCTCAACTCGCCTCAGTGGAAGGCATCACGCTGTACATGCAGCCGGTGCAGGATCTGACGGTGGAAGATCGCGTGAGCCGCACGCAGTTCCAATACAGCCTGGAAGATCCCGATGTAAAAGAGTTGAATGAGTGGGTGCCGCGCTTTGTGGCGAAACTGCAAGCTGAGCCCGAGCTGCGCGACGTCGCGAGCGATCAGCAGAACGGCGGATTGCAGGCGCGCCTGGTGATTGACCGCGCAACGTCATCCCGGTTGGGCATCACTCCGCAGATGATCGACGACACGCTGTACGACGCGTTTGGACAGCGCCAAATCGCCATCATGTTCACCGAGCTGAATCAATATCGCGTGGTGATGGAAGTGAAACCCAGCTTCCAAATTGGTCCGGATGCTTTGCGCGACATCTACATTCGTTCGTCGATGAACGGTGAAGTCCCGCTCAGCGCGCTCACGCACTTTGAACAGGACAGAGCCGCGCTGGCGGTGAATCATCAGGGCCAGTTTCCCGCAGTCACCGTCTCGTTCAATCTGGCGCCGAAAAAGTCGTTGGGAGACGCAGTCAGTGCTGTGGATCGCGTGCAAAAGCAGTTGAACATGCCTGCCAGTATCCAGCAAGGTTTTCAAGGGACCGCGCTGGCGTTCCAAGCTTCCTTAACCAATACGCCGATCCTGATTCTGGCCGCAGTTGTAACTGTCTACATTGTTCTAGGGGTTCTTTATGAGAGCTACATCCATCCGCTGACCATTCTTTCCACTCTGCCCTCCGCCGCAGTGGGCGCACTTCTGGCATTGATGCTATGCGGCCAGGATTTCAGCGTGATCGCGCTCATAGGAATTATCCTGCTGATCGGCATCGTGGAAAAAAACGCCATCATGATGATCGACTTCGCACTCGAAGCCGAGCGCAAGGAAGGCAAGGAACCGCTCGACGCCATCTATCAGGCCAGCCTGCTGCGTTTCCGTCCCATCATCATGACGACGCTGGCCGCGCTGTTGGGCGGTGTTCCGCTCGCTCTCGGGACCGGCACCGGTGCTGAGTTGCGTCGTCCGCTTGGGATCGCCATCGTAGGCGGATTGATCTTCAGCCAGCTTCTGACGCTCTACACCACTCCGGTAATTTACTTGGCGTTTGATCGCATGGCGCGGCGTTTTCGCCGCCGCGAGGTGGAAGCGTGATGTTTCGACTTTGTCCACCAAAAATCAGAGGAACTAAGTGGGGCGGACCCCCTGGTCCGCAGCCGACGCCCTCGTCGGCTTGGTGTGGTTTCGATCGATACCTGAGCAGCGGGTCCAGGGGGACCCGCGCGGACCAGGGGGTCCGCCCCACATGAGCATCTCGACGCCCTTCATCCACCGTCCGGTTGCCACCACTCTGCTCACAACCGCGCTCGCACTGGCCGGCGGCATCGCCTACACATTTCTCCCGGTCTCTCCGATTCCCCAAGTGGAATTTCCGACCATCTCCGTTTCCGCAGCGCTGCCTGGAGCGAATCCGGAAACCATGGCTTCCTCCATCGCAACGCCGCTGGAACGCCAATTCGGCAGGATTGCAGGCATTACCGAGATGACGTCTACCAGTTATCTCGGCTCCACCAGCATCACCATGCAGTTCGATCTCACGCGCAATATCGACGCGGCGGCGCGCGACGTGCAAGCGGCCATCAACGCTGCGCGCGGACAACTGCCCACCAATCTCCCCACTGCTCCCAACTATCGGAAAGTGAATCCGGCGGACGCGCCTATCCTGTTTCTCGCGCTGACATCCACCACCATCGACACCGCCCGGATGTACGACGCGGCCTCGTCCATACTTCAGCAGAAGCTCTCGCAGGTGAGCGGAGTCGGCCAAGTATTTGTGGGCGGCGGCGCGTTGCCGGCTGTTCGGGTAGACGTCAATCCCACGTTGCTCAACAATTACGGCCTCAATTTGGAAGATGTCCGCTCCATGCTGGGAAGCGCCAACGCGAATCGTCCCAAGGGCGAGTTGGCCATCCAACATCGTGTATGGGAGCTGAGCACCACCGATCAACTCTTGAAAGCCAGCGATTACAAACCGCTGCTAGTGGCTTACAAGAACGGCGGCGCTGTGGTGCTTTCCGACGTCGCCAACGTGACCGACTCGGTGGAAGATATTCGCGTAGCCGGCATCGCCAACGGCAAGCCCGCCATCCTGGTGATCATCTTCCGCCAACCAGGCGCGAACATCATCGCTACGGTGGATCGCGTCCGATCGCTGCTCCCTCAGTTGAGAGCGGCGATTCCAGCCGCCATCGATCTTTCCGTGGTTCTCGACCGCAGCATCACCATTCGCGCCTCTGTGGAAGACGTGCAGTACACAATGATGATCTCGGTGGGCCTGGTCATCCTGGTGGTTTTCATCTTTCTCCGGAGCGTCCGCACCACCATCATCCCGAGCGTTGCTGTGCCAGTCTCGCTGGTGGGCACTTTCGCCGTCATGTACTTGCTCGGCTACAGCGTGGACAATCTGTCTTTGATGGCGCTCACCATCGCAACCGGATTCGTGGTGGATGACGCCATCGTGGTCATCGAAAACATCACGCGCTATCTCGAGCAGGGAATGGCGCCCATGCAGGCAGCCTTGCGCGGAGCGAAGGAAATCGGATTCACGGTGCTTTCCATCAGCATCTCGCTGGTCGCTGTGTTCATCCCGATTCTGATGATGGGCGGCATCGTGGGGCGATTATTCCGCGAGTTCGCCGTCACGCTATCGGTGGCGATCCTGATTTCGCTGGTGGTTTCGCTTACCAGCACTCCTATGATGTGCGCGAAACTGCTGCGCAGCCATGAGCGCGAAAAGCATGGACGCATCTATCGCTTAAATGAATGGACCTTCAACAAGATTCATCGCGGCTACGAAATCTCGCTGCGGTGGGTGCTGCGTCATCAGCCGTTGATGCTCCTGGTCACGCTTTCCACCATTGCGCTGACCATTTATCTCTACGTAATCATCCCCAAGGGATTCTTCCCGCAGCAGGACACAGGACGGCTATCCGGACAGATTATGGCGGATCAAGCCACATCGTTTCAGGCCATGCGGGAACGCTTGCTTCAGATGGTCAACGTGGTGATACACGATCCGGCCGTGGATAGCCTGAATGCGTACACGGGCGGCTCCGGCGGTTTCAGCCGCGGGATCAATACCGGCACCATGTACATCATGCTCAAGTCGCCCAAGGAGCGTAATAACCTGACTGCGGATCAAGTGATCGCGCGATTGCGCGCACAAACTGCGCGCATTCCGGGCGCAACTCTCTTCCTGCAACCTGTCCAGGATCTTCGCATCGGCGGACGCGGCAGCGCCGCTCAGTATCAATTCACGCTGCAGAGCGACAGCGTGCAGGATCTCAACCATTGGGCGCCGATTGTCCAAAGCAAACTACGAGCCCTGCCACAGATCATCGATCTCAATTCGGACCAGCAAAACAAGGGATTGCAAACTTCGCTGGTGATCGATCGGGCTACCGCCTCGCGCCTCGGAATTTCCGCCCAGCTCATCGACGACACGCTGTACGATGCGTTCGGACAGCGCCAGGTCTCCACCATGTATCAGCCGCTCAATCAATATCACGTGGTGATGGAAGCCGGGGAACGGTTCTACCTCAATCCGGATGGCCTGAAGCAGATTTATGTGCGCGGAAACAATGGCGCGCAGGTTCCGCTCAGTTCCTTCACGCATGCTGTATCGGAGACGGCGCCGCTCTCCATCAATCATCAGGGACAGTTTCCGTCCGTGACGTTCTCATTCAACCTGCCCATCGGCGTGGCTTTGGGAGACGCGGTGGAAGCGATTGCCGAAACAGAGCGTGAAGTCAATCTGCCCGCCAACATCCATGGAAGTTTCATGGGGACCGCTCAAGCTTTTCAACAATCGCTCTCGAATGAACCGATCCTGATCGCCGCCGCGCTGGTTGCTGTCTATATCGTTCTGGGCGTGCTATACGAAAGCCTGATTCATCCCATCACCATTCTTTCCACGCTGCCCTCGGCCGGAGTGGGCGCGCTGCTGGCGCTGCTGCTTCTGCATACCGAGCTTTCCGTGATCGCGCTCATCGGCATCATCCTACTGATCGGAATCGTCAAGAAAAACGCCATCATGATGATCGATTTCGCGCTGGAAGCCGAGCGCAAGGAAAACAAGAGCCCGGAGGAGTCCATTTTTCAGGCTTGCATTCTGCGCTTCCGTCCCATCACCATGACCACCATGGCCGCATTGCTCGGGTGGCCTGCCGCTCGCGATCGGCGGTGGCACCGGATCGGAGTTGCGACGTCCGCTCGGGATTTCGATTGTCGGCGGGCTCATTTTCAGCCAGATGCTTACTCTCTACACGACGCCCGTCATTTATTTGTATTTGGACCGAATGCGGCTGCGAACCGAAAAGTTCCGCGCCAGAATATTCCGGAAGCACGCACCCGCGGAGTCACAAGCATGAGAACCAGCTCATGGTTCCGAGAGCGTTACCGAGCCGCGACCGTCAGGGAGTCGGTCGTCGGTATTGGCGACCATACTCGCACGCGGCGTTCTCCTGGGTGCAGCCCTCTTTACTTCGTCCTGCATGGTGGGTCCGAAATACAGCAAACCCGCCGCGCCTGCGCCTCCCGCATTCAAGGAACAGCTGCCGCCCGAGTTCAAAGAAGCCAACAACTGGAAACCAGGCGAGCCGCGCGACGACAAGCTGCGAGGAAACTGGTGGGAAGTCTACAAGGATCCGCGGTTGAATGCGCTCGAGGAACAAGTCAAGGTTTCGAATCTAAACATCGCGCAGGCCACAGCCCAATTCCGCGAAGCCCGTGCGGCCGTTCGAATCGCTCGTGCGGATCTCTACCCAACCGTCACGGCCGGAGTCACTGCCACGCGAACGCGAACATCGTCAAACCGCGGGATAGGCCGAGGTCTAATCATCGGAACGCAAAACGACTATCAGACCCCGGTGGACGCGACTTATGAAGTCGACGCGTGGGGCCGTGTCCGCAATAACATCGCGGCCAATGTAGCCACCGCGCAAGCCAGCGCTGCCGATCTCGAAACCATCCGCCTGAGCATGCATGCGGAACTGGCAACGGACTATTTCCAACTGCGCGGCCTGGACGCTGAAAAGCAGCTTCTCGATTCCACAGTCGTCGCTTACAAGAAAGCTCTCGACCTGACCAACGCCCGGCATGAACAAGGCATCGCCTCGGGAGTGGACGTGGAGCAAGCCCGAACGCAATTGGAATCCACTCGTGCGCAATCGGCCGACTTGGGCGTGCAGCGCGCGCAACTGGAGCATGCCATCGCGGTGCTCACCGGCAAACCCCCCTCGGAGTTCAGTATCGAACTCGCGCCCCTGCACGAAGAGCCTCCACCTGTCCCAATTGCCCTCCCGTCGGAGCTTCTGGAGCGACGTCCCGATATCGCGAGCGCCGAACGTCACGTGGCATCGGCGAATGCGCAGATCGGCGTCGCGATGGCCGCTTTTTATCCGACGATTTCGCTCAGCGCCGGCGGCGGCTTGGAAAGCTCGGTGATCACCACTCTCATCCAATGGCCCAGCCGCTTCTGGTCGTTGGGAGCTTCGTTCCTCCAGACCGTTTTCGATGCCGGAAAACGCCGCGCGATGACGGACCAAGCCATCGCGACCTACGACGCCACCGTGGATGCCTATCGCCTGAGCGTGCTCACTGCGTTCCAGGATGTTGAGGACAACCTTGCGGCGCTGCGTGTGCTGGAAGACGAAGCAAAAATCCAGGCAGTGGCGGTGAAGAGCGCGCAACGCTCGCTGGAGCTCGCCAACAACCGCTACGTGGGTGGCATCACCACTTACCTCGAAGTCATCACCGCTCAAAGTGTGGCGCTGACCGATGAATCCACCGCCGTGAATCTGTTGTCCAGAAGGATGACGGCAAGTGTCGCGTTGGTGAAAGCTCTGGGCGGTGGATGGGATGCTTCGAGCCTCCCCTCGGCTACCGATTTGCTGGCCAAGCAACCGCCCGCGCCTATCCCGGGTCAGCCTGCCAAAGCTTCCGAAAAACCCAAGCCATAGCGCCGCGCAAATGGATTTTGTGCGTGACATAATGAGAGGCCTATGGCGCCTACCAATGTTCGTTCGCTGCCCAATGTAGTTCGGCAATTCAAACTCGCGGCGCGTCCTGTGGGGATGCCCAAGGAGTCCGACTTCGCGCTGGTCGAAGCGCACATGCCTGCGCCCGGCGAGGGCCAGGTGCTGGTGAAGACCGATTATCTTTCCGTCGATCCCTACATGCGCGGACGCATCACCGGCATCCGATCCTACGCCGATCCCGTGAACATCGGAGATGTGATGATCGGAGGCGCGGTAGGGCATGTTGTCGAGTCGCACCACGCGGGATTCGCGGCCGGCGATTTCGTGTTGGGAAATTGGGGCTGGCGCGAATACGCCGCGGTGGAAGGCCAGACGCTGCACAAGCTCAATCCGAATCTCGCCCCGATTTCGACAGCTCTTGGCGTACTCGGAATGCCGGGCATGACGGCCTACTTCGGATTCCTCGAAATCTGCAAGCCGCAGGTGGGCGAAGTAGTGGTGATTTCAGGCGCGGCCGGCGCGGTTGGATCGTTGGTCGGCCAGATCGCCAAGATAAAAGGCTGCCGCGTGGTGGGAATCGCCGGCACCGAGGAAAAGGTCCACTGGCTGGTGAACGATCTTCGCTGCGATGCCGCGTTCAATTACAAAGTCTGCTCCGACTTCTCCGTCAAGCTGAAGGAAATTTGTCCCTCGGGAATCGATTGCTATTTCGACAATGTGGGCGGAGCCATCACCGACGCCGTATTCCCTTTGCTGAACGTCTTTGGACGAGTCTCGGTATGCGGCCAGATTTCCATGTACAACCTGGAGAAACCCGAACCTGGACCGCGGCTGTTGCCCTACACGCTGGTGAAGCAACTGAAAGTGGAAGGCTTCATCGTGACCCGCTGGCAGAGCCGCTGGGGCGAAGGCATCGCGCAAATGGCGCAGTGGCTGAAGGAAGGCAAAATCCAATACCGCGAGGATATCGTGGAAGGATTCGGAAATACCGTGAAGGCGTTTATCGGAATGCTGCAGGGGGAGAATACGGGGAAGATGTTGGTGAAGGTTTGAGTTTGACCGAACGTGCCTGCAATCCTTTATGGGCGCGGGTTACGTTCATCGTCAAAAGGCCACCAAGAGTTCGTCGGACAGAGGTAGTTCCTTGCCCTTCGGAGTTGCGTAGAAGTATGTTTTGAAGTTTTCCTCGATAACATCAAGCAACGGCATACCACGAAGTTCTTCTGCTGGCTTCGTGCCTGACAACAGGTACGCTTTAGCCAGTCCACCTTCGATCAATTCTCCCAATGCAGTCACAATCTGAGATCGCTCAACGACGAATCCAAGCTTCGCGCAATCTCTTGAAACGCATGGCAGAATGATCTGATCGACATTCTCGTAGTCGTCGCAGATCTCGCTCAAGACAATCCAGCGGATCAGCTCATTCCTTTCCATGAGTGGTGCCTTTGCAACCTCCGCGATCGATTAGTTCGCCAGCTCGAACAAACCCGCCGCGCCCTGCCCGCCGCCGATGCACATCGTCACCACGCCCAACTTCGCATTGCGGCGCGCCATTTCATTCGCGATGGTCCCCACCATGCGCGACCCGGTCATCCCAAATGGATGGCCGATCGAAATCGACCCGCCATTCACGTTCAGCTTCTCAGGATCAATCCCCAGCCGATCACGGCAGTACACCACTTGCACCGCGAAAGCCTCATTCAGCTCCCACAGATCGATATCGGAGACATTGAGTTTTTTGCGCGCCAGCAATTTCGGCACCGCGAATACCGGGCCGATCCCCATCTCATCCGGTTCGCAACCGGCTACCGCGAATCCGCGGAAGATCAATTTATAGGGGACGCCCAGCGCATCGGCGCGTTCGCGCGACATCAGCAACGTCGCAGACGCGCCATCGGAAAGCTGCGAAGCATTGCCGGCCGTCACCGAACCTTGGCCGCTATCCGGATCGAAATGGGGCTTGAGCGCGAGCAAACCTTCCAGCGTGGTATCCGGGCGATTGCATTCGTCTTTGTTCGCGCAAACTTCTTCGGTCCCGCTCACTTGTCCCGATTTTTTGTCCAACAGCGCTCGCGTCACTTTCATGGGCGCGATCTCGCCTTCGAAAAATCCCTCCTGTTGCGCGCGCGCGGTTCGCTGCTGGCTCAGCAGTGAATATTCGTCCTGTACCTGTCGACTGATCTTGTAGCGCTTGGCAACAACTTCGGCCGTCACACCCATCACCATGTAGATTCCGGGCGAGTGCTCTGCCACCCACGGATGCGGATTCCCGCTGCGCTCCGTCATGCTGATGCTTTCCACACCGCCGCCGATGGCCGCGTCCGCATCTTCATTCACAATCTGATGCGCCGCCATCGCGATGGCCTGTAAGCCGGAGGAGCAGAATCGATTCACGGTGGTCGCCGCCACCGTCACCGGAAGCCCAGCCAGAACAGACGAAACGCGTGCGATGTTCGATCCCTGCATCCCGTGCGGTTGCGCGCAGCCCAGGATCACATCGCCGATTTCCGCCGGTTCCAGCGCGGGCGTTTTACGCAGAACATCCCGGATGCAATGCGCTGCCAAATCTTCCGGACGCGTCATGTTGAACGACCCGCGGTACGATTTCGCCAGCGCGGTGCGGGAACTGGCTACCACCACTGCTTCTCGCATGACTTTCCTCCATCGAGGTGGGGCGGACCCCTTGGTCCGCGCGGGTCCCCCCGGACCCGCCCCCCGAGCATTATTAATATCACTAGCAGGCCGACGAGGGCGTCGGCTGCGGACCAGGGGGTCCGCCCCACATTAAGCGGCGCTGGCCGCCACCTTCTTATCGAAATCCGCGAACGTCCGGCCTTCGTCAGCTAATTGTTTCAGCAACGGCGCAGGTGTCCAGAGCGCCCCGTGCTCTTTTTCGAACTCTCGAACGCGATCGTAGACTTTCTTCAACCCAACGGTGTCGGCGTACCACATCGGTCCGCCGCGATAAGCCGGAAAACCGTAACCGTTGATGTAAATAATGTCGATATCGACGGCACGCAGAGCATAACCCTCTTCCAGAATTCGCGCGCCCTCGTTCACCAGCGCGTAAATGGTGCGCTCTACAATTTCATCCGCTCCGATCTCGCGCGGCGCGCGGCGGATTTCCGTCCGCACCTGCTCGATCAACACGTCCACTTCCGGATTGTGCAGCGGACGGCGATTTTCGTCGTACTTGTACCACCCGGCGCCGGTCTTCTGTCCGTAATGCCCCATCTCGCACAATCGATCTTCGAGAATCGGCTGGCGCACGCTCGAGTCGCGCGTTTCGCCGTACTCTTTCCGGATGCGCCAACCCACGTCCAACCCCGCCAGGTCGCCGGTGGCCAGCGGCCCCATCGCCATGCCGAAATCGTAGAGCGCCTGATCCACCGCCTCCACCGTCGCGCCCTCTTCCACCAGGAATTGCGCTTCCCTGCGGTACGGTCCGAACATGCGATTGCCGACAAATCCGCGGCAGTTGCCCACCAGCACCCCGACTTTGCCCAGCTTTTTCGACAGCGCCATCAAGGTGGCGATCACTTCCTTCGAACTGGCTTTGCCTCGCACCACCTCGAGCAACCGCATCACATTTGCCGGACTAAAGAAGTGCGTGCCGATCACCCACTCGCGGCCGCGCAGTGGCGGAAGCAATCTCATCGATATTCAAAGTGGACGTGTTGGTGGCCAGGATCGCGCCCGGCCGCATCACTTTGTCCAGCTCGGCGAAGATCTGCTTCTTGAGCGCCATGCCTTCGAAGACGGCTTCCGTCACCATGTCCACTTCGCCAAAGCCGTCGTAAGTGAGCGTCGGCCGGATGCGCGCCATCCGCTTGTCCATCTCTTCCTGCGAGAAGCGGCCTTTTTTGACGGAATTCGCGTAGTTCTTGCGGATGGTGGCCAGGCCACGATCAAGCGCCGCCTGATCCGTTTCCTTGAGCAGCACCGGGATGCCGGCATTCGCAAAAACCATCGCGATGCCGCCGCCCATGGTGCCCGCGCCGACCACAGCCGCCTGGTTCACCGGAATCAACGGCGTGTCTTTCGAGATGCCGGGAATCTTCCCCACTTCGCGGTCGCCAAAGAAAACGTGAATGAGCGCTTTGGATTGGTCGGAGAACAGGCACGCCTGGAAAAGCTCCGCTTCCCGCTTGACGCCTTCGTCGAAGGGCAGCGTGGTGGCGGCCTCCACCGCGTCGATGGCAGCTTGCGGCGCCATCAGATTTCGCGCCTTCTTGCGAGCGGCCTCGCGCGCGAACGCGAAAATCGGCGCGTTCGATTGCTGGTTGCCCAGCTTGCCATTCAAGTCGCGCGTACGGCGCGGGGCAGTTCCAATCTTGGTCCGAGCGAAAGCCAGCGCCCCCTGCAGCAGATCGCCTTCCACGATTTGATCGACGATGCCGGATTCGAACGCGGCCTTGGCGCTGATGGGATCGCCGGCGGCGCACATTTCCACCGCTTTCGCAACGCCGGCCAGTCGTGGCAGCCGCTGTGTCCCCGCCGCTCCCGGTATGATCCCCAGTTTGACTTCGGGCTGGCCAACTTGTGCGGAGGGAATCGCCACGCGATAGTGGCAAGCCATCGCGGTCTCAAGTCCTCCGCCCAGCGCGGTACCGTGAATCGCCGCGATAACAGGCTTGGGATAAGTCTCCACGCGATCCAGAACGCCCAGGAAACCAGGTCCCTTACGCCGGTCGCCGCTGGAAGTGATTTTGCCGAACTCTTTGATGTCCGCGCCGGCGATGAAGGTACGGCCTCCGCCGATCAGCACAATGGCCTTCACCGAGTCGTCTTTCTCGAACTGTTCGAGGCCGGCGACAATTCCTTCCGGAACGCCTGGGCTCAACGCATTCACCGGCGGATTGTTTACCGTGAGGATTCCAACTGCGCCGTCTTTACTCGTTTGGACCAAACCGGGTGGAACCGAACGGGGGTCTACCTGATCGCTCATCCATACGATTCTATCGCAGGAACGCGAACGGCCTAGTTTTCGGACGGCGTGTTGTCGCTAGGAGTGGAAAGGAAGATGTCCAGGAACATGCTAAGCGCATATCCGATGAAAAGTCCGCCCGCGCCGAATCCCACCAGCGCTACCGGCGCGGAAAGCCCGAGTTGGTCACCCACCGGTATCGCGGCGGCCAATCCCACAGCCCCGAAAGCAACACTCACAAGTAATCGTTTTCTCATAATGTACGGCCCATTCTGTTCCTTTTGTAGTCCCTTGGCACTACTCTAGTATTCGACGTTTCTGAACCCCTCCATAGAGGGATTTACCTTAGGTGGGCTTACGAACTAGCCTGGAACACAGGTGCTCGGAATGCCCGGTACACTCTAGCGAAAAGTCACGGGCATTAGTCGAAATCGAATGGGTTTTTCGGTGGAGGTGCGTTGGGATTATCTTTGGCTTGCTTCAACAACTCGTCAAATTTTCTATCGAGCACCTGTTGATGGCTCTTATGCTGGGCGAATGACTTCTGGAAAACTTCGTCGCGCCGCGCCTCTTCCCCCTTGAGTTTCTGGACGGCGGCGCCAATGTCTTCAATCGCTGGCGGCCTCTTGTGCTCGCTATAACTGATGACGGCCTTCAGCTCAGGATCGATTTGGAGTGTCGCCTCACAGCAGGGGCAGCGCACTTCCACCAGCTCGCGTTTTCCTTTGGCCATACGGTCAAATCTTAGCAGGAATGGGGCGCAGCCACTCCTGACCGCGGTTTTGGTATTTCTTTACCGCTGGTCCTGCTTCAGCCGGATCTCGCGTGGACCATCGTCCAATCCGTCGATCTTGATCATCTGCGGCGCGGCTTTCGGGGCCGTGGAAACAGCTTCCGCCGCCGGTTTGACTTCCGCCGCGGCAACCGCCTGTTGCTGTCGCGCGGTGGCGAACATCTGCGCGTTCTTCTCGAATTCCTGCGGCGTCATCCGCAGGCTGATTTTGGCGGTCGCACCCTCGGCGGCAACCTTTAGCCGCTTCTCAAAATCCACCATCGCCGGGCCGCCCACCTTATCCTTGACCGCCGCCTTCATCAATTTCGAGAATTCGGACACCATGTTTCTAGCCTCGGGCTCCGACGGAAATATCAGCGAGAGGTCTGCGGCCAAACCATTCCGCAGGGAAATTCCCGCCTCGAAACTTCGGGAATCGGATTGAAACCCTCCGCCCGCCAGCAGACCCATTAACCGGTCGTTGGCTACGGACTGCATACCCGAGAGAATGGCCCATACGTCGTAGCGAGAATCCAATTCTTTGGCGCGCACCAAAATCGGCCCGCCATCGGACGGCGTTGGATTGGCATTCCGCTCCAGGCTTGCGAATACCGAGTTGGCATCGCCGATCAGGATGGTCTGCGCGTCGATCAATACGAAAGCCATGTCCCGGCTACTCTTGCCCTGCGGCCGGTACACCTGGACGGAATTGAAAAGCTGCGGCTTCGCGCCATGCTCGGCCAGAGTCTTGCGGACTTTTGCCAGGTCAAAATGGCCGCGAACCACCACCAGCATAGGCGGCTCTGACGTTTCGTCGGCACGTGGGGTTCCCGGGGAAGCGACGATAAAACGGTCGACATCGTCCAGATATTCCACTCCTGGAATTGCCGAACTCGAATCGCCATCGATAAATTTTTCCCGGAGCAGCGCCCCGATGTGGGTACTCTTTAGCGTCTTCCAGTCCACGCTGATGAGCGCCTTTGGATTGGGTGCAATAAATCGCAGCAGCGCTGGATCAGTCTGCGCGCTCACAACGGCGGGAGCGAGCAGCAAAACAAAGCTAGCCAGAGGACGGAGCATGACCTTACATTCTTATCGGCTGAAACAGGGAATTACCTTAGCTGCGAAAAAACCAAGAAAGGCTCCGACTCTGTAACTCCTTCCGAGCCGCGAGCGTAAGCGACCGATGATTTTGAATTTTTCCACAAGGCTCTAACCGAGGCGGCGCCTAAGTTTTTCACCGGCCACGAGAGCAATACTCTTGCCATCTCGTCCATTCCAGCCAGGATGCTATAGTGAAAATACCTCTGAAGATCCCCCGGGCCCGTAGCTCAGTTGGTTAGAGCGCTACCTTGACACGGTAGAGGTCACAGATTCGAGTTCTGTCGGGCCCACCACCG
>CAVZFZ010000007.1:0-1076908 GCA_963774655.1 Bryobacterales bacterium
TCTCGGCGCCCTTCCCTTCGAGGAGAGCATGATTCGTCGCGCATCGCCGTATACTTTTGGGCCAGGCCTGGATATCCGGACGTGCTCGGCGGAAGACCTCGTGGTTTTAAAACTCTTTGCATCACGCCCACTGGATATACGTGATGCCGAGGGAGTGATTGCCCGGTACGGAGTTAAGATCGATTGGGCTTATGTCGAAGAGCAATTGCGCCCCTTGGCTGAATTGAAGGGTGAGCCGGCGATCCTCGATAGGTTAGCCCGCCTACGCCGCATATAGCCTACGGCTCTTGACGTATTGCCACCCTGGGCATATACTCAGGCTGTTCGTAATCGAATGTCGAAAACGAATTTAGATAGAAACTACGCCGCCGACCGGGATCTTTATTCCGGATTGATCCGCTTACACGTGCTGCATCACGCCGTGCATGAACCGATCTTCGGCCTGGGCATGTTGGAAGAGCTCACTCGGCACGGATATAGTATCAGCCCGGGAACGCTCTATCCGCTGCTGCACGGCCTGGAAAAAAAGGGCTATCTGCGGGCTACAGAACGCCGCAGCGGCAAGTCGTTACGCAAAGTGTATCGGGCGACACCGCTGGGCAAGAAGGCGCTCGCCGCCGCTAAAAACAAAGTTCGCGAATTGTTCCGCGAGTTGATTGAGGGCAAATGAGCGTAGCAGTCGCTGGTTTTTGGTGGCTGGCAGCGTGCGGTGCGACGCTTTTCGGGCAGTCGCTCAGCATCAGCCAGGCGGTAGACGGCGCGCTCAAAAACTATCCTGCGATTCGAATCTCGCAGGAACAGATCACCGCGGCGTCGGCGGGAATTCAGTTGGCTCGGACGTCCTACTTGCCGCGCGTGGATTTGCTGGCCCAGGCCAATCGCGCGACCCGAAACAATGTCTTCGGGCTGCTGCTTCCGCAAAACGCGATTCCGTCCATGTCGGGTCCCGTGATTGGGTCGAACAATTTAGGAACGGCTTGGGGTAGCGCAGCCGGCGTACTGGTGTCGTGGGAACCATTCGATTTCGGATTGCGCCGCGCGAACATCGCAGTGGCTGCTGCCACCCGCACGCAGGCCGAAGCGGCATTGCAGCGCACCCGCTACGACATCGCGGTTGCGACTGCCGACGCCTATTTGACGCTCGCCGCATCCGAAGAGACAGTGCGTGCGGCGCAGGCCGGCGTAGATCGTGCGGATACGGTCCTCAGAACCATTCAGGCATTGGTGAACTCAGGACTTCGGCCCGGTGCGGACGCCTCGCGGGCGCAAGCGGAACTCGCCGCCGCGCGGACGCAATGGATTCAAGCCAAACAGTCCACTGAAGTGGCGCGCGCCACCATTTCGCAATTCGTGGGTGGCGAGCCGAGCCAGATAACGCTGGCCGCGCCCAAGCTACGGGAATTGCCGCCTGCGCGGGATTCCACTACCGTCAACTTGTCTGCGAATCCCATCGCGGCGGAGCAGGGTGCGGTTCTTGACCGGACCAAGGCGGAACTGCGGGCGCTCGAACGCACGTACTTCCCGCGATTTTCATTGCAAGGTTCTGCCTATGCCCGAGGCACAGGCGCCGAGACGGATGGCGCCTTGTTGGGCGGATTGAATGGGCTGGGCCCGAATGTTCAAAACTACGCGGTTGGGTTCACGGTGACATTTCCGGCCATGGATCTGCCTGCTCTACAGGCGCGCCGCGCCATGCAATCCGCGAATATTCGCGCCGAGACTGCGCGCTCCCAGCAGATTGCGGCAGATCTCAAGGCACGCTGGAATGCGGCCACTGCGAGACTGCGCGGTGCTCGGGAAGTTGCGGCCAACACTCCTGTGCAAGTGAACGCCGCGCGCGCTGCGCTGCAGCAATCCAGCGCGCGCTACCAATCGGGACTGGCGAATATCGACGAAGTGGCGGATGCGCAGCGGCTGCTGACACAGGCGGAAATCGATGACTCGCTGGCGCGCTTGAGTGTGTGGCGGGGGTTGCTCGAAATCGCAACGGTCGCTGGAGATCTACAGCCTTTTCTCATGGAAGCCAGCCAATGACTGCGGAGAACGCATGCGACTTGTTTTAGCCGCGCTCAGCCGTCCCATGACGGTAGTTGTGGCGCTCGTTGCGATAGCGCTGTTTGGATATCTCGCCGTGCGCCGGATGCCGGTGGATATTTTTCCTCAGGTGGGAGATCCGGCGATTTATGTCGCTCAACCCTACGGCGGCATGGATCCGGCTCAGATGGAAGGCTACCTGACTTACTACTACGAGTATCACTTCCTCTACATCACCGGAATCGATCGCGTGGAGAGCAAGAGCATTCAAGGCGCGGCTCTGATGAAGCTGATTTTTCACGAAGGCACGAACATGGCGCAGGCGATGGCGGAGACGGTGGGCTACGTGAACCGCGCGCGAGCGTTCATGCCTCCCGGGACTGTCCCGCCGTTCATCACGCGGTTTGACGCGGGCAGCGTCGCCGTCGGACTGCTGGTCTTCAGCAGCGCCGCGCACACGCAAGGCGAGTTGCAGGATTTCGCGCTGAACCGCGTGCGTCCGCTGTTCGCCACGCTACCTGGAGTTTCCGCACCGCCGCCGTTCGGTGGAAATCAGAGAACGATTGTGGTGACGCTCGATCCGGACAAGCTCACGCAATATAAAATCTCGCCGCGAAGAGGCGATCGCCGCGGTAAGCAAAGCGAGTCTGGTGATGCCATCCGGCAACATGTGGACCGGCGAGATCAATCGCATCGCCAGAACGAATGCCGCGTTGGGCGGTAACCTGGCTGAACTGTTGAGCACGCCGATACGGCCGGTATCGGGGACTTCAATTTACCTGCGCGACATCGGAACCATCGAGAACGGCACCGACATCATCACGGCATACGCGCACGTGAACGGAAGGCGCACGGTGTACATCCCGGTAACCAAGCGCGCCGATGCTTCGACGCTAGCCGTGATTAACGCGGTCAAGGCTGCGATTCCGGATTTCAAGAAAGTTGTTCCAGACGACGTGGAGGTGAGTCTGCAGTTCGATCAATCTCCGTTCGTCACTAACTCTCTGCGTGGCCTGGTACTCGAAGGCTTACTCGGCGCTGGACTCACCGGCTTGATGGTACTGATTTTCCTGCGGGACTGGCGCAGTGCGCTCATCGTGGTGATGAACATTCCGTTCGCGCTGTTGACCGCCGTGATTCTCTTATGGGCCGTTGGTCAGACGGTCAACATCATGACGCTGGGCGGACTGGCGCTGGCGGTGGGCGTTTTGGTGGATGAGGCCACGGTGGAGATCGAGAACATCCATACGCCAGATGGTTCCCGGCGTTTCACGGGCGCGCGCGGTGCTGGAAGCATGCCGTCGAACCGCGATGGCGCGCTTGCTGTCGATGTTCTGCATTCTGGCGGTCTTCGTGCCTTCGTTCTTCATGATCGGCGTGAGCCGCCAGCTTTTTGTGCCCTTGTCGCTGGCCGTCGCGTTCTCCATGATCGCGTCGTATCTTCTGTCGAGCAGCCTGGTGCCCGTGTTTTCCACCTGGATCATGCGCGAAACCCATCGCGGCGAAGCGCAGGAGGGCCTCTTTGGCAAGCTGCGGGGATTCTACGAACGATATTTGCGAGTGGTGCTGAAGTTGCGCTGGCCGCTGGTGCTGGCGTACCTGGGAGCCGCGTTCCTGCTGATCTATTTGCTCGCGCCACGGCTGGGGACGGAATTGTTTCCCGATGCCAACGCCCTGCTGCTGCGCATTCGCCTGCGAGCGCCGGCCGGGACCCGCATTGAGGAAACCGAGCGCATCGTTCTCCGTGCACTTGACAGCATTCAGCAGGAAGCGGGACGGGACAACGTCGCTATCACCAGCGATTTCATAGGAGTTGTGCCATCCGAGTTATCCGGTGGACCTCATTCATTTGTTTACCAGTGGTCCGCAGGAAGCCATTATCCAGGTTGCACTGAAACCGGAAACTCCTCGCGGCGAAGCCTCTGCGCGAACGGATCCGCGCGGCCTTGCGGCGTGAGCTGCCGTTGTGCCAGGTCTCTTTCGAAGCCGCCGATATCGTCTCGCAAGTGATGAGCTTTGGATCGCCCACTCCGATGGAAGTTGCGGTGCAAGGGCCGAGTCTCGCCGACGATTACGGATACGCACGGCAAGATACAAACACAATTGGCCAAGCTCGGCTTTCTGCGAGATCTGCAGTTCGCCCAGGAATACAATTACCCGACACTCGATATCAATATCGACCGCGAGCGCGCCGGCCAATTCGGTCTCACTATGTCGGACGTAGTTCGGTCGATTGTGCCCGCGACTTCGTCTTCGCGCTTCACCGATCCGAACTATTGGCGCGATCCGAATTCCGGAAATGCGTTTCAGCTTCAGGTGGAGCTTCCGCAGAATCGGATGCAGAGTATCGCGGCGGTGGGCAGCCTTCCTGTCATGGCGCCTGGGCAATCCGAGCCGCAGCTTGACCACATCGCGGAGCTTAATCCCGGAACCATGCCGGGACTGATTGAACGCTTCAATGGCCAGCACATCGTGAGCCTGACGGCGAACATTCACGGAATCACGTTGGGGGAGGCTTCGCCGAAAGCTGAATCAGGCGCTGGCTGGCGCTGGGGCGGCGCCCAAGGGCGCGAAGATCGTGATGAAGGGCCAGATCCCGCCGTTGTTGCAAACTGTTTCCGCCTTGCGGACTGGGCTGCTGCTGGCCGTGGTGGTGATCTTTCTGTTGCTGTCGGCGAATTTCCAATCGGCGCGGTTGGCGCTTGCGATTGTTCTTACGGTCCCGGCAGTGTTGTGCGGAGTCTTGCTCAGTTTTGGATCACTAACACGACACTCAACATTCAATCGTTCATGGGAGCAATCATGGCGATCGGGATCGCAGTGGCGAATTCTATTCTGTTGGTTACTTTCGCGGAGCGGTTCCGGCATGAGAACACAGCTGTGCTGGACGCGGCTCGAGAAGGCGCATCCAGCCGACTGCGCGCGATTCTAATGACGGCCGCGGCCATGATTTTCGGAATGCTGCCGATGGCTATTGGAATTGGCGAGGGAGGTCGGCAATCGGCGCCGCTTGGCCGCGCGGTGATCGGCGGGCTGGTGGTTTCGACATTTGCGACGTTGACGATCCTTCCATCGATTTATGCAATTCTTCAAAGCAAGGCGCGAGTGACATCGCCATCGCTGAATCCCCTGGATCCGGAGAGCCGGTATTATGAAGCGACTTAATGGGTTACTGAAGAACGGCACCGGCTCCCTTACGGCCGCGGCTCTGTTAGCTGCAACTGCGTTGCTGGCGCAAGTTGGGGGTCTGGCGCCGGTTGTCTCGAAATCGGTTGTCGAAACATATTGATCTGCCTGGGGAGATTCTTCCTTTCCTGACTGTTTCGCTGCACGCGAAGGTACCGGGCTATGTGGAGCGCGTGCTGGTGGATCGCGGGAGTCTGGTGAAAGAAGGGCAATTGCTGATGGAATTGAATGCTCCGGAATTGAAGGCGCAGATTGCGGAAGCGGAAGTCGAAGGCGCGGGCGGCGGAATCGGAGCGGTTGCAAGCAGAGGCGCAGCTTGCCGCGGCGCAATCCACGTTCGAGCGGTTGAAAGACGCAGCGAAGACTCCGGGCGCGGTGGCAGCCAACGAACTGCTGCAAGCGGAGAAGCAAGTGGACGCTGCGCAAGCGTTGGTGCGAGCGCGAGAACAATCTGTCCGCGCAGCGCTGAGATGCCGCGGAAGCGCAGAAGGATCTGGCGTCGTATTTGCAGATCACGGCGCCCTTCGCGGGAGTGGTGACGGATCGGTTGGTCCATCCGGGCGCGTTGGTTGGCACCGGGATCGACGCCGCGCTATTGGTGATCCAGCAGGTGTCGCATCTCCGGTTGGTGGTTCCGGTTCCGGAAGAAGATGTAGGAGGCATCACGCGGGGAGCGAACGTGTCTTTTCATGTGCCGGCGTATCCGGAAAGAATCTACTCCGGCACGGTGGCTCGGATTTCACATGAGCTGGATCAAAAGACTCGCACTATGGCCGTGGAGCTGGACGTTCAGAACCGCGATGACTCGCTGGCGCCTGGCATGTATCCGGCAGTGAAGTGGCCGGTGCGCCGCCCGCATCCCGCTCTATTTGTTCCGCGCACCAGTGTTGTGACCACCACGGAACGGACCTTCGTCATTCGCGAACGGAACGGTCGTGCCGAATGGGTGGACGTGAAGAAGGGCGTGGGCGACGGCGATCTGGTGGAGGTGGCCGGCAAGCTCGCCGAGGGCGACCAGGTGGTTCGCCGTGCGACGGATGAGATCCGTGAGGGCGCGTCTATCGCCAGGTGACGCTTGATGGGGGGCGGCCAATTCTGGCCGCAGCCGGCCTTCCGGGCCGGCTCGACCCGCTGAAAGCGGGTCGGCAGGCTGAAAGCCTGCCCCACGCTGAGTTAAGCTGGTAGTTCGCTCAAAGGAGACTTACCGTGAAGACGCTCGCGTTACGGGTTCTCGCCATGGGCATTGCAACCGTTCTTCTCACAGCCGCGTATTCCAGGATGCATACGCCGGTTGTCATGGCGGAGACCGCGAAGGCTTTTCTCGCATCCCTGGATCCGGAGCAGCGCGCCCGCGCGACGTTCCAGTTCGCCGATGACGAACGCTTGAACTGGCACTACATCCCGAAGGAACGCAAGGGGCTGCCGTTCAAAGAAATGAATTCCGCGCAAAAACATTTGGCGCATGCTTTGTTAAGCGCCGGATTGAGCCAGCGCGGTTACATCAAGGCTGTCAGCATCATGAGCCTGGATGAGATTTTGCGCGTGATGGAAAATGGAACCGGACCGGTGCGCGATCCGGATCGCTACTTCTTCAGCGTCTTCGGCGAGCCTTCCGATACCGGCACTTGGGGCTATCGCGTGGAAGGCCACCACGTCAGCCAGAACTTCACCATCGTCAACGGAAAAGTGCAAGTTGCGCCGAGCTTTTTTGGAGCCAATCCGGCTGAGGTGCGCGAAGGTCCGCGCAAGGGCCTGCGGGTTCTCGGCCGCGAAGAGGATCTGGGCCGCGCCTTCATCCAATCGCTTACTCCGGAACAGAAGAAAATCGCGATTGTGAGCGCGGATGCTCCGGGAGAAATCCTCACCGGACCCGCGCGCAAGGCAGCTCTCACGGGACAGCCGAGCGGCATCGCGGCGGCGAAGCTAACTCCCAAGCAGCGCGAGCTGCTGCAGAATCTTCTGGACGAATACTGCAACAACGTGCCTGAGGAAGTGGCACAGATGCGCGAAGAGCAGATCAAGAAGGCGGCCGGCAATTTGTATGTCGCCTGGGCGGGCGGGGAACAGGTGGGGCAACCGCATTACTATCGCATCCAATCGCCCGCATTTCTCATCGAGTACGACGATACGCAGAACAATGCGAATCACATCCACACCGTGTGGCGCGACTTCGAAGGCGATTTCGGACTGGACCTGCTGAAAGAACATTATCAGACCAGCCATCGGTAGCCGCTTGCTTTCGAGCCGCCGGACATTTTTGGTTTCGTTGGCCGGCGCATGTGCTGGCGCGAGCGTAGCGCAAACGCTTCCGAGCGAAGTGAAGCGCTACAAGGATTCCGCCACCGAGTTCGATGTCTTCCGGCTGACCGATCCAGCGCACCAGAGCTGGCTGCCTGCTTCTTACGAAAGAGCCGTTTCGCGGCGCGACAATTTCCTGATTTACTCAAGCGATCGCGCGGGATCCGTGCAGGCCTATCGCATGGATGTGAAGAGCGGCCAATCCCGAGTGCTGACACGCGCGCAAAATCTGGTGCGCGAATCCCTCACGCTGGCGCCGGATGAGCGCAACTTCTTTTACGTGGACGGCGGGTCGGTATTCCAATCCAGCTTGGGAGGCGGCCATACGCGCCCGGTGCATCGGCTTGACGAAGGTTTCGAGCTGGGGCGCGGGTTCAGCGTTTCCGAAGACGGACTCTACGCATTGCTGGTGGAGCAAAAATCGGGAACCAACCGGCTGCGGCTGATTACGCTGCGTTCGGGAAATGCTCAGACCATTGTGGAATCGCCCGAGCCGATTTCCGATCCCCTGCCGCGTCCGCGCCGCGCCGGTGTGTTGTATCGCAAAGGAAGCGAGCTGTGGCTGGTGAATTTTGATGGAGATCAGAACAGAAAGCTGCGCATCGCTGCGGGAAGTTTGGGGCCGGCCGTGTGGTCGGGCGATGGAAGAACAGTTCTGTATCTGAATTTCCCGACCGACCCGAAGCAACTCAACAACCTGCGCGAGGCCACCCCGGATACAAATGAGGATCGTTTAGTCGCGGCAACGAGCCAGTTCATCAGCTTCGGCGGCAACGCGGATTCGAGCGTCCTGGTGGGCGCCAGCGGCAGCAAGGCGTCGCCGTATGTTTTGCTCTTAGTTCGTGCCGCGAAGAGGGAGCTGACCTTGTGCGAACACCGCGCCAGCGATCCACGACTGGTGTCCCCGATCTTTTCTCCCAACAGTCAGCGCATCTTTTTTCAAAGCGATAAGGATGGGAAGCTGGCGATCTATTCGATGGTGGTGGATAAGTTGGTGGACGAGACCGAGGTTGAAGACAAATAGCCGCAGATGAACGCAGATGAACGCCGATAAAACGTTCTTTCTTATCCGCGTTTATCTGCGTTCATCCGCGGCTAATTAGTTCAGATGGCTGGGTTGCAAACGGATTCCGCAGCACCGCCTGCAATAGCGCACGCGTGTCGTCTGTCCGGGGTTCGCGGAACATCTGCTCGGTGGCGCCGCTTTCGATGATTTGGCCGCGCTGCAGGATTGCGATCCTGGAACAGAGCGATGCTACCGAGAGCAGGTCGTGCGAGATGAACAGCATCGCCATATTCAGTTGGCGATTCAGACGGCGGAACAGTTCCAGGATTTCCGATTGTGTGATAGCGTCCAGCGCGCTGGTGGGTTCGTCCGCAATCAGCAGGCGTGGCTTGTGCAGGATCGCCATCGCGATTAACACACGCTGCGCTTGGCCCACGCTGAGTTGGCGCGGATACCGGTTGAGAAAACTGGGTTCGGCGGGAAGGCTCACCAGGCTGAACAATCCGAGTGCCTCCTCCTTCCAGCTCTTCGCAGCCCTGGGATTGTGCGCGCGCCAGGCTTCCGCGAACTGAGTGCCGATTTTCAGGACTGGGTTGAGCGACGAGAGCGGGCTTTGCAGAACCAGCGAGATTTCGCGCCCTCGAATCTTGCGCATCTCCTTTTCGCGCAGCTTCGCCAGGTCGCGCCCGTCGAACAGGATCTCGCCCGAGAGTTTGCCGCCCTTGTGCTCCAACAGCCGGAGCAGCGACAACGCAATGGTGCTTTTGCCGGATCCGCTCTCGCCTACCAGGCCCAGGATTTCGCCTTCTGCAATTTCGAGCTCGACATCGCGCAGGACTCCCTTTTTATTCGGATAGTCCACCGTGAGGCGGGCTTTGAGCAGGTTCTTCATCGCTGGCTGAGGTACTTCGCTCCCATCGACAGGCGCTCCACGTTCCAATAGATCTGTGGGCGCAACTGCGCAGGGGCGACGTTCTTCAGATTGGCGGAAACCGCCGACAACGCATTGGGATTGACCAGAAACAGCATGGGCGCCTTTTCAGCAATGATCTCCTGCACCTTGTCGAAACTGGCCTTCCGTTGCTTCATATCCGGCGCCGCGGCTTGCGCCTGCATCAGTTGTGTCGATTTCGGCTTCCCAGGCCGTTTGCGGCGTTTTCTGTTCCGGATTCCATTGATGATTCGGGCCCGAGCTGAGCCAGATATTCATCTGATCGCTCGGATCCAAGTCGACGTTGGTAAACGCCATCAAGACGGATTCGTAATTGAAACTGCGGCTGATGCGTTCGATCAGGGAAGGGAAGTCCAGCACCACGATATTGAGCTGGATGCCGAGTTTCGCGAGATCCTGCTGGATGAACGCCAGAGTTCGCTCATGCAGCTTGTTTCCGGCATTGGTGATCATGGAAAATTCCACTTTGTGGCCGTCGCGGTCGAGCAAAGCGTCGCCTGAGCGACGAAATCCGTCGCGCTGCAATCGTGCTGCCGCGGCGCTGGCGGAATAAACTGGCGGCTTCAGTGCGGCGTTCAGCCAGAAACGATTAGAAGCGGAAACAGGTCCGGCGGCGGGCTTCGCATGCCCGCGATACACCACGCGACAGATATCTTCGCGATTGATGGCGTCCGAGATGGCCCGGCGGAATTCGTCCGATTGGAACCAGCGGCGTTTGTATTCCGGCAGTGGCGCGGTTGCCACCTGATTGAAGAACACCACTTCCCAATCCAGCGAGGGTCCGGCGTCCACCACCGCGTGCGGCAGTTCGGCGTTTAAGCGGTCGTACATTTCCGGATCCAGCTTGTTCACGATGTCCAGTTCGCCGCGCCGGAAACGCAGCAGCTCCAGCTCGCGGTTTTGTTGGATGTCTAGGCGCACGGAATCGAGATAAGGGAGTTGCTTGCCGTTGGAATCGCGCTTCCAATAATTCGGATTGCGGCGGAGCAGCAGGTAGGTTCCTGGCTTATATTCGGCAACTGCGAATGGACCGAGAACTGCCGATTCTTTATGTGGCGATCGCGACGACAGAATTCCTACTGGATCGAAGCGCGCGGCCAAGCTGGCTACCGGTCCTGGAAAACGCACCATCAACGAAGATGGCCCGGTGCACTTGCTTTCAGTAGGCCCATTGGCAGAGCGAAACGCGTCGGCTTGCGGCGAATGAACCGCAGGGTCCATCAACTGATGCATGGTGGACACGACGTCCTCGCAAGTGAACGGTGTGCCGTCGGAGAACTTGACGTTTTGACGCAGATCGAAATCGATGCGGCGGCCGTTTTCGGACACTTTCCACTTGATAGCCAGCTCGCCTTCCAGCTCCTGCGTGTAGCGATTCAGGCGGACTAACACGCCGCTGGTGAGGTATTGCACGGTTTCCGAGTTTTCGTCTTCCACCAGCAGCGGGTTGAAGGTTTTCGGATCTGCGCGCAGGCAGAAGCGCAGTTCGTTGGGCGATTGGGCGGCGAGGGTCAGGGCGAAGAGAAGAGTTGGCAGGCGGAAGCGCCTGCCCCACCTGTGCCTGGCAACTTTATTCAGCATGGGATACGCTCCTCGGTGCGAAGGATCACTTGCAAGCACGCCACCACTACCACTAACAGAACTACTGGCGCAAGCATCCAGGGATTCTGTAACACCGCCGTGTAATTCTCCAATTCGCGCAGCAGCGAGCCCCAAGAGGGCAGTGGCTCGGAAACGCCCAGGCCCAACAACCCCAAATTCGCCTCGCTCAGGATGAACACTGGCACCGAAATCCAGAACTGCGCCAGAAGTATGGGCCGCAAGTTGGGCAGCAAGTGACGCCAGAACAGTCGAACGCCCGAGATACCGCTGGCTCTGGCCTGCGTTAGAAAGTCCGCATTCACAAGCGTTCGCGTTCCGGCGCGGATGATCCTCGCCGGAGTGGCCCATCCCAGGCATCCGAGCAGCAGGAAAGTGATCGCTACCGATGTGATCGGCGACGTGTTCAGAGGCAGCAGGGCTCGAGCGGCAAGCAACAGGAACAACCAGGGAAGCGAAAGAAACAGGTCGATCCCGGAAGTAACGTAACGCTCCCACCTTCCGCCCAGGTAACCGGCCAAGCCGCCGATGAAAGCTGCGAGCAGCGTAGAGAGAAGAGCGGCCGCCGGAGCGAGCAATAGCGACACGCGAGTGCCGTAAAGCAATCGTGCAAAGCGGTCGCGCCCCAGATCGTCGGTGCCGAGCAAAAATCGCGCCGACGGTGGGGCGCTGATGGAATCGCGGAACTGTTCGGCATAGGTGGACGGTGCGATCCAACCTGCCGCAAGCGATGCGAGCGCCACCAGCGCCAACAGCGCCAGCGCGATGGCTTGCGCCGCGCGAATCTTCCGAATGCGGATACGAACTTTCACGCGGCCTCCCTTCCGACGTCGGGTCTCCAAGCAGCCAGCGCGAGGTCGGCCAGGCTGTTCGCTACCAGCGTCATCAGCGCCACCAGAACCGTGATGTTCACGAGCAACGGCAGATCGCGATCCATGGCTGCTTTCCAAGCCAGCTGGCCAACGCCCGGCGTGTCCGAAATCACTTCGATGGGAATGGATGCGCCGAACGCCAGGCTCACCGAGATTCCCACCAGCGCGGCCAGTTGCGGCGCCGAAGGAGCAAAGACGTGCGCGAACAAGATCCGGGCGCTGCTGAGTCCCTTGGCCTGCGCGGCGAGAACATGCGGCGATTGATAAGTCGCCACCAGCAGATTCTTGGCGTAACGATACACGTGCGGAAATACAACCAGTGCGATGGCCCAGCGTCCGGGGACGTTCATCCACAGGAAGAGCAGCGCAATTACTGCCGCCGGCAGCGCCAAGCAAGCGCCTGCCAGCACCGCCGGTCCGAAATTGGAACCGGGTACACGCCAACAAGCCGTTAACAGCGCGAGCGCTAGCCCAATTCCCACGCCACCCAATACACCATAAGCCAGCGACCCCAGTGTCAACGGCAAACGTTCCCGCAGCAACTCAGTTACCGGGCGGTTGAGCGATCGCGAAAACCCCAGATCGCCCTGGGACATTCCCTTGAGATAGCGCAGGTAGAACATCGCGATGTTGTTGTCGGCGTCATGTTCGGCGCGGATGGCCTGGCGCGATTCCTGGCTGAGGCGATTGTCCAGCTCGCGCTCGTCCACGCCGAATCCAGGACCCAGCCGCACCAGAGTGGCGCCCAACAGTCCGCCAATGAGAGCGATCAGAAGAATCCGGCGTACCTGACGGAACAGGGTGGCAAGCATGGCGCTTACCAGGTGCCGGTAGGCTCAAACTCGAAACCGCGTGGTCCCACCAGGCTCATCTTTTCTTTTTGTTTCGCGGTGTACATGCGGCGGTCGGCTTCGCTCAGCAGTTGATCCGCATCCGTACCGTCTTCGGGGAACAAGGAGTGTCCTACGCTCAATCCAAGTGTTTCGGTGCCGCACACTTCGCGGCCGGCTTCCGCCGTGATCGCTCTGAGACGTTGTACTTTCTGTTGCACTTGGTCGAGTTTGAGACCCGGCAGCACCAGGACAAATTCGTCGCCGCCCATGCGCGCCACGTAGTCGTACTCGCGGCAGCTCTCTTTCAATTTCAGCGCCACTTTGTGCAGCACCTTGTTGCCTTCCAGGTGGCCGAATTTGTCGTTCACCTGCTTGAAGCCGTTCATGTCGCACACCAACACCACCAATGGCGAATTCAGACGCTTGCAACGCGCCAATTCTCCATCCAGATGCAGGAACAAAGAGCGGGCGTTGGGCAGCCCGGTCATGTAGTCGGTGGACGCGGAGCTTTCCGCCTGCTGATACTTCAGCGCGTTTTCGATGGAAAGCGCAACCTTCGGAACAATCGCGAGCAGAATCCGCAAATGGTCCTTGGTGAAGGCATCGCGCTCGGTGTGATAGAGCGTCAGCACGCTGGTTGTTCCGTTCATTCCGATTAAGGGAACCGACAGCGCGCTGCGCATGGTGGTGAACTTGGATTCGTCGTTGAGATAGCCCGGTTCCACCGACGGATTTCCGTTGATGATCGGCTTCTTGTTCTCGGCCACCCAACCGGACAGACCCTGGCCGAGTGGAATTTCGAGCGCCGAAAAAAGCCGGAAGTTTTCGCCGTTGACGTATTCGGCGCGCAGCTTGTCGTCGCGCATCACATAGATCGCCAGCGAATCGTAGGGGATCATGCGCTTGAGACGGATCGCGAGCAGCGACAGAGTCTCATTTAAGCTGAGCGAATTTCCCAGATCCTGCGCCAGCTCGAACAGATTCTGCACTTCCTGGCGCGCCGCGGCAATGGAGTTCAAGAAATCTTTCGGTTTTTCGCTCTGCGCGCTGGCCAGACCTTTGGTCTTTTCAAACCCGGCCGCCGGCTCCAGCCCGCGTTCGATTTTGAGATCGGTGGACAGTTTTGCTTTTTCCACTTGCAGCGATTGCGCCATCTGTTCCAATTCGATGTAGCGGCGGTGCAATACGGTAACAACCTTGGGATCGAAGCTGATGCCGGATTCCGACACTACTTTCTGCATGGCTTCGTCCAGCGGCAGCGCGCGGCGATACTGCCGGTCTGACGCGAGAGCGTCCAAGCAATCCACCGCGGAAAGAATGCGCGCGCCGATGGGAATGTCTTCGCCCTTCAAACCGTCCGGATATCCGGCGCCATTCCACTTTTCGTGATGCGAACGCACGATGGGAGTCACCGGATAAGGGAATCGCACGCGTTCCAGAATCTCGGCGCCCACCACCGGGTGGATCTTCATCTTTTCGAACTCTTCGCGCGTCAGCTTGCCGGGCTTCGAAATGATGTGCTCGGGAACCGCCAGCTTTCCGATGTCGTGCAACAGCGCGGCGGCGCGCAGCGCTTCTAACTGGCCCTCATCCAGGCCCATGTCCTTGCCCACTTCGATGGCGTACACTTGCACGCGCTGCAAATGGTCGTGCGTGGTATGATCCTTTGCCTCGATGGCGAGGGCCAAGGCTTCAATGGTTCTCAAGTGCAGCGAGGCCATCTCTTCCGCGTGTTTCTTGTCGTCTTCCACGCGGCCGAGATAGAGGTAGTAGGAACGGTAAATCAAATAGACCACCGGAACAGCCAACAGCGCCCACGCCCAACCAACGTAGCGATTAATGGCGCTGGCCGCCCCGGCGAGTCCAGCGCCCAGCAAATAGTAGGGGAACGACCAGAAGTAGCTCTCGCGCCAAATTTGCCGCAGCGATTTTTCTTCCGTGAGCGCGATGGCAGCCGCTACTGGAAACGTGTTCATCACAAAGAACACCGTAGCCGTGACCATCAACGTCAGCGCTGCATCCAGGTGGCCGCGATGCAAAAGATTCGAATGGTAAACCGTGCTGGCGGTAGCGATCGCGATTGCGATGCTGCCCAGGTTGAACAACACTTGATACGGCTTGGGACGCTCGCGATGATGCAGCACGCATTGGATCAGTGTTGCGCTGATTCCCATGCACAACGCTTCCGGCAGGCTCAGCTCCACCACTCCGAAGAGCACGAAGATGAACGTGACCGAAAGAGTGCCGGTGATGGCCGGCAACGCGACTTTGAGCCGCGACGACATCATGGCCAACCCCATGTAGCACACGAAACGGAGCAGGTCCTGCGATTCCCAGCGGATCAACTCGCTGAGAGTCACACACGCACCGATCGAGATCACTGCGTAGACGTATATCCTTGCGGCAATCGACATTCGGTTCCTTGTCGCCACGAGCACGAACCTACCGTGAATGCAGATTCGCTGCCATCAGTCCAAATCCGCTATCTGCATGATTAATCGGCAAGAAGTTGTCAGAGCGATAGCGGGAAGTCGACAAAATGTCGGGGTGTCACAGGCGCTCTGGGACAATCTGTCTCAAAGTCCTGGTGCCAAGGCACTACGGTGAGATCGGGGATTTGCTTATTGGTCCTGAACCTTCCGTACTATAGCGACACGCCCTCAAACAGCCGAAAAGTTGTCATAGTGGTTACAGGCTCCCAACAGACGTCGTTCCTTGGAATGCCCGCCATCGTGACGAGCCCCATCATGCGGAATTTGCTCGAACTGGTGGAGCGGGTTGCGCAGAGCAATGCGGCGGTCTTAATAACCGGCGAAAGTGGTTCCGGCAAAGAACTTATCGCTCGCGCTGTGCACCATTATTCGCTGCGCTGCGCCAAACCTTGGGTGGATGTGAGCTGCGCGGCGCTGCCTGAAAATCTGGTAGAAAGCGAACTGTTCGGATACGAAAAAGGCGCCTTCAGCGGAGCCGATTCACCGAAGCAGGGGCTGTTCGAATTGGCCAATCACGGAACTTTGTTTTTGGACGAAATTGGCGAACTGGAACCTCGCATGCAAGTAAAATTGCTGCGAGTGTTGGACGGCGTCGCTTATTATCGCCTGGGCGGAGTGCGGAAAGTAACCGTGGATGTCCGGGTGGTGGCGGCTACCAATCAGAACCTGGAGCAAATGGTCAGAACGGGCGATTTTCGGGGCGATCTTTATCACCGGCTGGGCCAGATTTGCCTGCACGTTCCGCCGCTGCGCGAGAGGACCGACGATATTCTGCCGCTGGCCGAGCACTTCTTGAAGCAGTCGAATCCGCGTTCGTTTTTCTCAAGCAGTGCGCAAGCGGAATTGCAACGTTATTCCTGGCCGGGCAACATTCGCGAACTTCGCAACGCGGTGACCAAGGCTGCCGTGTTAACGCGCGACGCCGAAATCCGCAGTGAGGATTTGATGCTGGGCCAGACCGGGCCCGGCAGCGTGCAAGGGCTGGCGCAAGCGGTATCGAATCCGGCAAACTTGGACGGGATGGAGAAGACCACCATTCTCAAGGTGCTGGCCCAGACCAACGGCCATCAGCAAAAAGCAGCCGAACTACTCGGGATTTCGCGCCGCACTCTCAGCCGGAAGCTGAAGCTCTACGGAAGGGAGGCAGTGCGTGCATCCTGAGCAGGAAGCCTCACAGAAATCCACGATGACTGCCGCCGATCGCCGATCCGAGAGCCGTCACGCGGCGGAGGGCCATCTCAAGTTTTCTTTCAACGATCCCTCGCGCCAGGAGGTGACTGGCCGTCTGCTCGATGTCAGCAAAAGCGGTTTCCGCGCATCCCACAGTTACGCGGCGCTGCCCACGGGTCAGGTGGTAGATTTTCAACACGTGGTTGCCGTAGGGCAGGCGAAAGTAATGTGGAACCGCATCGAAGAGGATCGGGTCGAAAGCGGGTTCCTGATAATCAAGTGATTATCAGGAACCCGCGTTGTTCGGTTATCCCGTTATTCGGTTCTTCGGTTCTCAACTTGAGGGGATCTGCGGTTTCTAGAGACACTACCTGCCACACAACCGAAGAACTGAATAACCGAGTAACCGAATAACTCCCCAGCTACCGAGCCTTCAGCGAGGCAGCTGGGGAATTTCGACGTCCACCCTGGAACTCGCCATCTTTCCGTCTACCGCTTCCTGCACTACCGCCCGCAGCCGGTACTTGCCGGGAGGTACATCCAGATTTAGTCCGGCGCTAACACCGCTGGCCAACAGCCGCGTATAGGTGGCATCGGTGGTCGCGAAATCCATCGTCCCCTCTTTCGCCGCCGCGATGTTCCCATTCTCATCGAGCAACGCCACCACCACTTTCAAGCGCTGCACCCGCTTCTCCTCGCGGATGGGAAAGCGCAATTTGTCTAGCGCAACATGCACCTGAGTCTTCACCGTCATCCACCCGGCCGTTGACGCGGTCTCCAATCGAAAAGCAATCGTGGCCGCAAAATCCTGCAGCGTGGTAACGCCGCTCACCTCGCGATCCAGGGCCCGCTCACGTTCCGCGGCGTCGGCTGACCCCGAAGCCGCTGGCGCCGTTCGAAAGTAACCCGGCCTGGCTTGAATCACATACGGCTTTGCATCCGTCAAGGTCACCTTCAGCTTGTGATACTTCCCATCCGCCGCCGTATCGCCCGGGCGAAAGCCGAGCACGTAACTCACCTCCGGAATCGAACCCAATTGACGGAATCCATGCGGCAGATCATTGTTGTTGTGGAAGAACAATCCGCCGGTTGCCTGCGCAAAATCGGACATTACCTGGTTGTTCAGGAATAACTTGCTGCCGGTGGAGCTGGTCTCAAAGCGGAAAGTCTGGACGGGAATCGCCCGATCGGTGTTGATCTCTTCGTTGGGTCCGCGGCCGGGAACCTCCGCATACAGCCCCTTTGCATCTACCGAATTGATCACGATTCCAGCGCGCAAAGCCTGGCTGATCAACTTGTCGCGATCGAGTTCGAGCGTGGCGGAATTAAAGCCGGAAGAGACCATTAAAAATAAGCGCCGGCCAGGCATATTCTGAAGCGATCGCAGCGCGCGGCCGATTGCGTCTAGAGTCGATTGTGACGCCACCCGGACCTGGCCCCAGGTAATCTCCGCCTGCTCCAGGATTCCCTGTGATGCAATATTGGACCGAGTCGAGCCAATATAGGAGGAATCCTCCCCGGAACTGGAGGCGCACACCGCGGCCTCGTTCTTGGCGGCGTCCATCGCGGCCGGATCGTACAGGACGCTGATCTGATACGCCTGGTACGGGCTGATGCGCGGACATCCGCCAAGTCCCGCCTCGGAAAATTTCGGATGCGCCTTCAACTTGTTGATCGCAGCAAGCAGTTTCGCTTTGTCGCCGGTGTAGTCGACGAAATCCCCCGAGCTAGTGAATATCGCAACACGATCGCTGGCATCCAGTCCTTCGTTAACGAACCGCCGTGCGGCGAGTTGAGCGCGCTTTAAGTCTCCACTGTCGGTTCCGAAGTCTTCGAAGTAAATCACGATGTAGCGACGCTGAGCGGCAGCGCCGGCTGGCCCAGACTGCTCCCCGGCCGCTACAGTCGGCGGAGCTGCTGTTTGGGGAATTCCACCCTGGAATCCGGACGTCTCCACCGCAAAGTAGGTTAGCTCGCGCTGAGAGCCCTGATCGGCAACGGTAAAGTCTTCCCGCTTCAGCCCCGAAATCGCATGCCCGTCGTGGCCGCGTACCACGACTCCTACCTCGATCAGATCGGTCTCAACGCGCAACGCGACAGGCGCGGGGGTGTAAGGCTTGGCGCTGATTCGGATCTCCTGCGCGCGCACTCCAGCAGCAAAGCAGACCAGCAAACAGGCCGCGTTCAATGAAACGATCGACATTTCAAGCTCGCCGATCATTGTATGCGAAATTCGCGTTATTAGGTTACTCAGTTGTTCGGTTCTTCGGTTCTCGGCTTGACCTTCAGTGAGGTAGCTGGGAAATAAGATCCGCGCGGCTCGCGTTTCCACCACTCCTGTGTCGCCCGCCGCGTTGCAAAATCGGTGAACGAATAATCGAACACGTGCGCGCGGATGTACTTCGGCGGGGTATTGGGAAATGGATTCTTTGCCAGCAACCGCAAAACGTCCGGCGACCCTTGCAACATCCGCAGCATGAAATTGCTGAACCACGGATTGCTCCGGTAATTGGAGAGCGCCGCGAACCACATCTGCCAGTCCAGGCGCGGTTGATACGGCGCTACCCACTTGGGCGCCTGTTTCAAATCGCCGGGCTTGAACTTGAATTCGTAGTCGAGCCAGGTGTCGCCATCGTTCGATCCTTGCACGATAATCTCCGGACGCGTTGTCGTCATCACAGCGAACAGTCCATACGTATTCGCAATTCCGAATGGTGCAGCCACTCTCACGATGGCGCTGTCGCGTTCGAAGAACGTGCTCCCCAACTCCAGTCCGCTGATGGTCAGTATCACCACAGCGACCAGAGCAACCAGCGCCGGCCGGGTCCGCACGGTCCGGACGCGCAGACGTAGTTTTGCCAGCGCCGCGTCGTCAAAAAGAAACAGGCAGAGTGCCATGGTCAGCAGGTTGAAGAACGTGTAGTTACCTGTCACAAAGATCAGCGTCTGGAGAAACAGGATGCATCCGCCGCTAAAGAATCGCCAGCGCCGCGGCATGAAAATTAGAAACGGAATCGGTAGCTCGATGAGCAGCACCGCCGCGGTGGAGAACCGCTGAAACCCCGAGGGCAGTTGCTGCATGTACCAGGCAATCGGAGTCGGCAGCGGCTGCGTCCAATAATGAAAGTTCAGCGCGTCGAGATTGCGCCAGGTCCGGTCGTGACTCAGCAGCTTCACCGCGCCGGATAGAAACGTCAGCCGGAACAGCAGCCAACGGAACAGGAAGATCATTCCCTTGGACGATCCCAGAAAGATCGCCAGGAACCCGGCTTCGAGCAGCAGCATGTCCCACTGGAACGAGAGGAAGTCCTGGCCGATGGTGCAGAGCGACAGGTACAGGATGTACAACACAACAAGCGACGCTCGTTCCAGATAACCCGCCAGCAGAACCAGAGAAATTACCACGCCCGCCCAGCACACGGCCATCAGAAACGCGTCGCTGTGCGCGATCCAAAAGATTCCAGGCGCCATCCAGTAACTGTCGGAGCCGTACGTTTCGTGAATCGCCGCAAGATATCCACCGACCGGCAGGATTCCAAGCTCGCCGACCAATCCGGTTATCTGCAGCGCCAATGATCCGAACGCAATGAAGTAGATGGCAGCCAGCAATCTCAGAAACAGCCACTCTACGCCGGCATAGCGCAATGGCGAAATGGTGCGCCCGAAAGTCAGCCGCGTGACGTGGAAGAAAAAAGTACGATTCGCCGCGATCAGCCGATACGCCAGCTCAGTGGCCGGTGCAAATCCCGGGACATGCTGGTAGACCCAAAGCAGCCAAGTCCATCCCGGCGCGTAGCGCAAAGTGGTGAACACCGCTTGTGCCCCGTTCAGGACTGCGCCATCGGGCATCACCATTTGCACGGATTGGGCGTAGTTCTCGGCGGGGATCTGGGGGTATCGCGATCCCACCTCCTGGGAGGCGGCATATTCCACAGCGGTACCGGTAAGCTGCTCCCAGTACCGAATCCAGATCCGGCAGAATCCGCACTTGCCATCGAAAATCACCAGCGGACGCTCGGACATGCTTCAATTAGTTTAGGTTGTAACTAGCAGGTGGGGTTGGCGATAGCCTTCCATTTTCCATAGTGCACTTGACAAATCTGTGGAAGTGATAGAATCAGTTATAGGTATCGTCGCAACTTTAGGCAAAGAGAAGACGTCTACCTGTTAAGAGATTCTAAGCCTACTGGCACGTAAAAAGAAGACGATGGCTGCTCACGATCAACCAATCATTCCTGGGGCGAACAATTCTCAACCCGACCCGAACGCAGATCTCCACCTGGAGAGGTTACTTGCGGCCGGTGAAGAGCCTTTCTATCGGACCTTCTGGAAAGACCTGAAGGAATTCATCCACCCGGCGAAATTGCCACCTTTGGAAGTGACATCCACGCCGGTTCCGGTAAAGGAAATTTGGGGCTTCTACGGTGGCCAGGAAAAGCGCGCCGGCCTCAGTTCCATGTTGATCCACGTAGCGGTGCTGGGTCTCCTCTTTCTTATCGGCACGAACAAGGCAGTTCAACAGGCCGTCAAAGATCAGATCAACATCATCGCACCCGACCTTTCGCCCTACAAGCCGACGGTGAAGAAAGATCCGATGGGCGGCGGCGGCGGTGGCGGCGATCGTTCCGCAACGCCTCCCAGCAAAGGGAAGCTGCCACGATTGGCTGACAAGCAGTTCGTCCCCCCAATGGCGGTAGTTCACAATCCGGATCCTAAGTTAGTCATGGAACCGACGCTGATCATCCAGCCGGATGCCAACATCCCCAAAGTGAATATGACTGAGCTGGGCGATCCGCTGAGCGAGATCTATGATCGCATCGAACGGCTCTGGTTCTGGCGGTGGCATTGGAACCGGCCCCGGCGGCGGCGTGGGTTCCGGACGCGGTCCCGGCTATGGTCCAGGTTCTGGTGGAAACATGGGCGGCGGCGCCTATCGCATTGGCGGCGGTGTTTCCCCGCCTAGCGTGATCCAGAAAGTGGAGCCGGAGTATTCCGAGGAAGCTCGCAAAGCGAAATTCCAGGGAACCGTGATCCTGTTTGTGGTGGTGGATGAAAAAGGCAATCCTCGCGACCTGAAAGTGATTCGCCCGCTCGGCCTGGGTCTGGATCAGAAGGCCATCGAAGCGGTGGAGAAGTGGAAATTCCGCCCCGGCATGAAAGACGGAAAGCCGGTCGCGGTTCAGGCGACCATCGAAGTCAACTTCCGCCTGCTCTAAGCCGAGTTGACCGCGAGATCGCTGGCACCCGGTTTTCGTGGAAGCGCTCCCTTGCGGTCGCGCTTCGGTAAGACTTTTCCTAACCAACCAGACTCAGCTACTATTCCATACGTCGCATAGTGGATTTAGCCTCTACCCGCGCAGAATAACCAGAAACCAGAAACGGGGCCCTACTTGCCCTTTTCAGCGCTAAAGGTGCCTTTTCCGAGTTGCCCGTACTCCGCCGTGCCCTTGATCTTCGAGGCGCCTTCCAGCTTGCCCTTATAAACAACCTTGCCGGCATCCTCGGTTTCGAACGACCATTCCACCTCGTCACCCTTCACTGAACCGGTCACTTTCGCTTCACCGAGCGCTCCGGAATAAGATCCGGACAAATGATCCCCTTCCTGCTTCAGGACGAACGTCGCCGTGCCACTGCCGGCATCCAACTCAACGTTAGCGCTCCAAGTCCCGGAAATATCCGCAGCCGCAAGCGTGAGAGCGCACAACATCAAACCAAGGATCAGCATTAGTTTCCGCATGCGCGAAGTATAACAAGAGAGCAAGGGGCTGGGGGCTCGGGGCTGGGGATGAGGCGCGGTCGGGCGACTGGAAACCAGAAACGAGAAACGAGAAACGGTTTTCGTTTTTGTAGTACGATTGTCAGGGGACCCCATGTTGGTTGAATTCGAGAAGCACGGTGATATTTGTATCCTGCGTTTACACGGCCGCTTCGCCACCGGGCAGGATTCCGCGTACTTGCGGGCCAAAACCGACGAGATCAAGAACGCGGGTTACTCAAAAGTATTGGCAGACTTCAGCCAGGTATCCTACATCGATTCCACCGGCATCGGTTTCCTGATCGGAATTTACACCAGCATCCTGAAGAATGCCACCGGCCGGTTCGTGCTCGCGAATTTGAATCGCCGCGTGCGCGATGTGCTCGAACTGACGCGTTTGGCCAACGTCATCCCGATCTATCCTACTGAAGATGCCGCGCTCGAAGCATTGGAAGCGGGCGAGAAATCCTCCGCCGGCCAAGTCACCTAAGCGTTACTCCGCTGCCGCCAAAACTTCTTCCGGATCCGGTTTCCCGCGTTTTGCATAGCGGATCTTCCCCGACTTTCCGATCAGATACACCGTTCGTTTCACGATAAGCCCATTGGCGTGGTAGCTCGACGCAACCGTTTGTCCTTTGTCTACCAACAACGGAAACGGAAACTTGTGATGCGCTCGGAATTTCGAATGCTTCTCAGCACCAGCGGGGTTGACCCCGAGAACAATGGCGTCTTTCTCTTGCGCTTTGCTCCAGATATCTCGAAACTCGCAAAGCTGCTTGGTGCAGATGGTGGTCTCATCCGCCGGATAGAACACCAGAACCACATTCTTGCCGGCCAGGCTCGCGAGGGAGACGGGAATTCCATCCTGATCGGGCAGGGAAAACTCGGGCGCCACTTCGCCTACCGGTAGTGGATTGGAGAACAACCACGAGAACATCTCATCAGTGTACTCAACGCAAGCGGTCGCTTACGCTCGCGGCTCGGATTGCGGCACCCGTGCCTTACCGAACCGCGACCGCGAGGGAGCGTGAGCAAAAGTGCTGCGTTCGTGGTGGCGCTTCGTTGAAGACGCCAAGTAGGGCGTGACCCCTTGGTCCGCGGCCGACGCCCTCGTCGGCTGGTGAGGAACCGATGTGCCCGAAGACCGAGTCCAGGCGAGCGTACGCGACCAGGGGTGTCCGCCCCACTTGGCGTCTTCATCACCTTTGGTGGGCCGCAGGCCCATGGTCACTCCCTTGAAGACGTTGGTCCGTGATTGAAAGACAACGGCACCGACTCCCTCACGGTCGCGGCTCGGTAGCGCCCTCTTTCCGAGCCGCGAGCGTAAGCGACCGGCGATTTTGATTTTTTGGACGGTCGCGAATCCACGTATCCTAGAGAAAGATGAAGCAGCTAGCCCTGGAAGCGCTGGACTCCGCTATGCGGACCGGCGTCACCTACGCCGACGTCCGGTTAGTGGAAAGCCGCGAGCGCGATCTATCCACGAAGAACGGAAAGCCAAGCCAGGTGTCCAGTTCTGAATCCGCCGGACTTGGCGTTCGTGTGCTCGCCGACGGCTGCTGGGGATTCGCCGCAACCGATGATTTGAGCAAACCTGGCGTAGAGTCGGCCGCGGCTCTGGCCGTCGAAATCGCCCGTTCCAGCGCACTCGCGAAGAAACATGATGTAATCCTTGCCCCCGAGGAGAAGTACGAAGCCACCTGGATTTCGCCGTGTGAAATCGACCCATTTTCGGTCAGCGTAGAAGAACAATTAGCGTTGCTGCTTCGCATCGACCAGGAACTGCGCCGGACATCGGGCGTCACACTGGCGCAGACCTGCATGACGTTCCACCGGGAGCGGCAGATTTTCGCCTCCTCGCTGGGCAGCGTGATCGATCAGACTCGAACCTCGAGCGGCGCCGGCTTTGAAGCCCACAGCTTCCGCGGAGATGAGATCCAGAAGCGCTCCTATCCGAATTCGTTCGGAGGCCAGCATCAGCTGAAGGGCTACGAATTGATTCACGAATTGGCGCTGATCGATCATGCCGGCCGCGTGGCGGAGGAAGCCGTAGCGCTGCATTCGGCCATGCAATGTCCGGAAGGCCGGTTCGATCTGATCGTGGATGGCAGCCAGCTTGCCCTCCAGGTTCATGAATCCATCGGGCATCCCATCGAGCTCGACCGTGTGCTTGGTTCCGAAGCGAATTACGCGGGCATGAGTTTCCTCACGCTCGACAAGCTGAACCACTTGCGCTACGGTTCGGAAATCGTGAACGCTGTTTGCGACGCGCGTCCGGAACACGGCCCCGGCCTCGGCACTTTTCTTTTCGACGACGAAGGAGTTCCCGCGCAGAGCGCCGACATCATCCGCAACGGCCAGTTCGTGGGATATATGACGTCGCGCGAAACCGCGGCGGCGGTGGGTGAAAAGCGCTCGAACGGCACCATGCGCGCCACTGGATGGTCCCGTCAGCCGCTCATCCGGATGACCAACGTGAGTCTGCAGCCCGGCGCGCAAACACTCGACGAAGTGCTGGGGGGCGTCAGCAGTGCGATCTATATGGAGACGAACCGGAGCTGGTCCATCGACGACAAGCGCTACAACTTCCAGTTTGGCTGCGAGATTGCCTGGGAGATTCGCGACGGCAAACGCACGCGCATGCTGAAGAATCCGACCTACAGCGGGATCACCACGGAGTTTTGGAACTCCTGCTCCGCCATCGCTAACCGGGATCACTGGGTGCTGTGGGGCGTTCCGAACTGCGGCAAGGGACAGCCGGAGCAGGTGATCGGGACCGGACATGGCGCCAGCCCGGCGCGCTTCCACCAGGTGAAGATCGGAGCCGCTTATGCCGGCTGACGTCGAAGCCCCGCTGCTCTCCTTGGAAAGAAGCCGCGAGCTTTTTGGCGCCATCCAGAAAGCCGCCAATTCGTTCGGTGTCCGCGATGTCGAAGTGTTGTTTGCAGCCCATCGAGGCGCTCTCACGCGCTTCGCCAATAACACCATCCATCAAAATGTGTCCGAGCAGGGACAGTGGATCTCTTTGCGAGTGCAGCTCGATCAGAAGACAGCGCGCGCCACAACCAACCGGTTTGATTCGGATTCCATCCGGTCGGTCGTGGAACAGGCGGTTTCTCTTACGAAATCCGTGGCGCCGGATCCTGAGTTGTTGCCGCTCGCACAGCCCGCGCCGATTCCCGAGATTGCCCGCTTTGATCCCGCCACTGCTTCAGCCAGCCCCATGGATCGTGCGCGATCCGTCGCCGAAGCGATCCGCATAGTGGAGAATGCCGGCCAGACCGCTGCCGGATTTTATTCCAATGGCCAATCAGTGGAGGCGATCTTCAATTCCGAAGGTGTCGCCTCGCTGCATAGTGAAACCATGGCCCAGTTTTCGATTACCGCCATGGCCGAGGATAGCTCCGGTTGGGCGAAGGCGTCGTCAGTCGCAGCCAGCGCGATTGACACCGTCCGGATGGCGCGCAGCGCGAGCGACAAGGCGCGCTTGTCAAGGGATCCCCGGAAGGTGGATCCGGGCCGTTACACCGTGGTCCTGGAACCGGCGGCGGTGCTCGATCTGGTGGGGCAAATGTTCGGCGATTTCAGCGCGACGGCTTTGGACGACCAACGGAGTTTTCTCAACGATCGGCTGGGCAAGAAGCTGTTCGGCGACAACATCCACATTTCCGATGATGTCGCTCATCCGCTGCAAGCCGGCGTTCCGTTTGACGGTGAGGGCGTGCGGCGGCAAAAACTCAAGCTGGTGGACGCTGGGGTTCCGCTGGAAGTGGCCTACTCGCGCGCGAGCGCTCGCAAAGCCGGCGTCGAACCCACCGGCCACGGGTTCCCGGTGCCGAATGAAATCGGCGAAGCTCCCATGAACATCGTCATTGCGGGAGGCTCGACATCCGTGGAACAGATGATCGCGTCCACCGAGCGTGGAATTCTGGTGACGCGGTTCTGGTACATCCGTGAAGTAGATCCATTTGCGAAGATCATGACCGGGATGACGCGCGATGGGACATTTTTGATTGAGGATGGCCGCGTGACGCACGGCTTGCGGAACTTCCGCTTCAACCAGGGCCTGATCGAAATGCTCAGCAATGTGGAGGCGCTCTCGCCTACCGTGCGCGGGTCAGGTGAGGAAGCGTTCGATATGGTGGTGCCAGCCATGAAAGTCCGCGATTTCCACTTCACCGAAGTAACCCAGTTCTAGGACAGACTCGTAACCGAACCGCGACCGCAAGGAAGCGCTACCACGAGCGCCGCTGTATTGCGTTACCCTCCCTTGAAGACGTTGGCAGGCGGAAGCGCCTGCCCCACCTGGACGAAACCGTAGGGCGGGCGCTTTCGCCTGCCAACTCGGATTCCGCTACAATTCAGGAACCACAGAGGAGCACCGATGGATCGCGTCCAATTGTTCATAACAGCCACTTTCGCAACGGCCCTGCTACACGGCCAGGCCCCCGAACCCAAGACCGCCGAGCAAGTCTTCAAAAACATCACAGAGCTCAAAGGCACGCCCGCGGACCAGTTGGTTCCGGCCATGACGTTCATCGCTGCCTCCCTCGGTGTCGAATGTACCTTCTGCCATGTGGAAGGCAAGATGGAACTGGACGACAAGGAAACCAAGAAGACCGCGCGCCAAATGATCGCCATGACCGCCGCGATCAACAAGAACAGTTTCGGCGGCAAGCGTGAAGTGACGTGCTACTCCTGCCACCACGGCGCGCATCATCCCGCCGGAACGCCGCCGGTGCTGGAATCCGATCTGCCTGCGCATACCGAAGCCGCCGCAAGACCCGCCCGGGCGAAGGTCCAAACGCGAATGACATTTTGGAAAAATTTGTAGCCGCGCTGGGCGGCGCTGAAGCAATCCAGAAGATCACAAGCCGGGTGGAAAAAGGTCTGATTGTGGTCGGTGCGAATGACTCGCCCATCGAGTTGTTCCTGAAAGCTCCCAACAAGCGCATCTCTGTCACGCACATGGGGAAGGGCGAAAGCTACACAGCATTCGACGGAACCGCCGGATGGCTCGGCAGTACCGGCCGGCCGCCGCGCTCCATGTCGCCCGCGGAATCGGAAGCCGCCGGCCTCGACGCCGAATTTTATCTCGCGCTGCGGTTGCCGCAAATCTTCCAACAACTACGCGCTGGCCGTCCGGAATCCATCAACGGAATCGAATGCCAGACGCTCATCGGCACCAGGCCCGGGCTCCCGCCGGTCCGCTTTTATTTCGAAAACAAATCAGGCTTACTTCTGCGGCAAATTCGCTATGGCGAAACCCCGCTCGGACGCAATCCAACCCAGATCGATTACGCCGACTATCGCGCAGTGGACGGAGTGAAGGTTCCCTTCCGCTGGACCCTCTCGCGTACCAACGGCCGCTTCACCATCCAGATTTCGGAAGTGAAGAACAACGTTCCGGTAGAAGACGAAAAATTCGCCAAACCGAAATGAAACCGAACCGCGACCGCAAGGGAGCGTAACTTAATACCCGGTGCTCGTGGTAGCGCTCCCTTGCGGTCGCGGTTCGGTTTCAGGAGGCCCAAGCCCCCAGTCCCTCCTCCGGGGTTACAATCAAACGAATGTTGCAAATCAGCAGTAAGCCAACCGTCTACGATGTAGTCATCATCGGATCCGGCGCCGGAGGCGGGACAGTCACCAAGGTCCTTGCGGACCTCGGCGTATCGGTCGCGTTGCTCGAAGCTGGGCCACCGCTTGATCCCGCTAAAGATTTCAAGGAACACATGTGGCCATATCAGGTGTCGCACCGCGGCATCGGCGCCGGCGGACAAGGCTACTTCGGCCCCACGCCCTGGGACTTTGGCTACTTCACGGCCAGCTTCGGCGGATGGAAACTGCCCGGCGAACCATACACCGTGAATCCGGGCGACAAGTTCAACTGGTTCCGCTCGCGCGTGGTTGGCGGACGAACCAATCACTACGGACGCATATCGCTGCGGTTTGCCGATTACGATTTCACGCCTTACACGCGCGATGGTCTGGGAACCGATTGGCCCATCACCTACGACGAAATCTCGCCCTACTACGATAAGGCGGAGCGCTTCGTCGGCGTCACCGGCAGCAAGGAAGGTATCCGCAGCGCGCCCGATGGAATCTTCCAGCCCTGCCCGCCGCCGCGCGTTCCCGAGATGCTGTTTCAGCGCGCTGCCAAGAAATTGAACATCCCCTGTATCCCGGCGCGACTCGCCGTGATCACGCAGCCCACCAACGGCCGTCCAGCTTGCCACTATTGTGGACAATGCGGGCGTGGTTGCATCAGCTCATCCAACTATTCTTCCAGCCAGGTGCAGGTGTTTCCGGCCATGAAAACCGGCCGCGTGAAGCTGTTCACCAACGCCATGGCGCGCGAGTTGATTTCGGATAGTTCCGGAAAAGTCACCGCCGTTTCTTACATCGACAAAGCCACGCGCACCGAAAAGCAGATCCGCTGCCGCAGCGTGGTGATTGCTTGCGGCGCCTGCGAATCCGCCCGGCTGCTGCTCAATTCAAAATCCGCCGCGCATCCCAATGGACTCGCGAACGGCTCCGGCCACGTCGGCCGTAACCTCACCGACAGCGTCGGCTATAGCATGGAAGCTCATATCCCCGCGCTCGACGGATTACCGCGCCATAATTCGGACGGCATGGGCGGCATGCATATGTACGTTCCGTGGTGGCTCTGGGATTCGAAGAATAAAGAATTTCCGCGCGGCTATCACATCGAGATCGGCGGCGGATTCGACATGCCCGGCATCGGTTCATTCCATGGCGATTGTTACCGGCATGAAGGCTACGGTAAAGATCTGAAGGCCGCAATTCACAAGGAATATGGCGCCTGGTTTGGCATGGCCGGCCGAGGCGAGCAGATCCCCAATGAGAATACATTTTGCGAGATCGATCCGGATGTCGTGGATCAATATGGAACTCCTGTCTTGCGCTTCCACTTCAAGTGGACCGACCAGGAACTGAAGCAGGCGGCGCACATGTACGATACGTTCCGCTCGCTGCTCGAAACCATGGGCGGCACCGTCACCACGCCGCGCCCCAACTTCATGGCGGGCGAGGGTATTTCCGAAGGCGGCGAGATCATCCATGAGCTGGGAACTGTCCGCATGGGCAGCGATCCATCGAAGTCGGTGCTGAACAAATATTGCCAGGCGCACGAAGTAAAGAATCTTTTCGTCGCCGACGCTGCACCCTTTGTCAGCAACCCGGATAAGAATCCTACCCTGACCATCATCGCGCTGGCTTGGCGTACGGCCGAGTATCTAGCCGAAGAAATGAGGAAAGGCAATGTCTGAAGTCACTCGTCGCGATCTATTGCAGCGTATCGCGCTATCCATCACAGCCGGACAGCTTAGTTTGGAAGCGGCTCAGCATGTGCACGGCATTGCCGCCGATGAAAAAGCCGCGCATGGTGTTTACAAGCCCAAGGCACTGAACGCGCACGAATACAAGACACTGGAAAAGCTGGCGGACTACATTGTTCCTCCGGAGGGTGCGGTAGGCGGAGCAACGGCTTCCGGCGCGCCCGAGTGGATCGATCTGATGGCCAGCGAAAATCCGCAACTTTTGGCCATTTACACGGGCGGTATCGCCTGGCTGGATCATGCGATGCAACGCAGAGGCGCCGCGAATTTTGTGGATGCTACCTCTGAGCAGCAGATCGCGATCCTGGATTTAATTGCGTATCGCAAGAACGAATCGCCGGAGCTCGGGCCCGGCATCAAGTTTTTCGAGTGGGCGCGCAAGATGGTAGTGGATGCGTATTACACCAGCGCCATCGGGATCAAAGATATCGGCTATATGGGGAACACCGCGTTGTCGAAATTCGAGGTTCCCCAAGTTGCCATCGATTACGCGTTGAAGCGCAGCCCGGTGTAGTTTGTGGCAGATTTTCAGTCTGCGGCCGGCTTTCCAGCCGGCTCGACGCCGCGTGGAAACGCGGCTGCGGCCAGGAATGGCCGCCCCACGTTACGGTGCGAGCGATTGTGTGCCTTTGAGCCGATCCAGCACGTCGGACAGATCATTGGCGCGCAGCGGCTTGCGAAGATAGCCGCTGCAGCCGGAGCGGGCGGCGGACTGGCGCTGCGTTTCTAAATCGTCAGAAGACAGGATGACTATGGGTGTTCGGGCATTCGCGGTCTGCGTCTCCCAATCGCGAATGGCTTGAATGGCTGTGTAGCCGCTCATGCCGCCCATGTGGATGTCCATCACCACGATATCGAAGCGCTGCTTCTTCACCATTTCCACCGCCTCCTGGCCATCGCGGGCGCGCGCTACGTTCTCCTTGCGCAGCATCAATTCGCTGAGAGCATAGCTTTCGTCGTTGTCCTCTGTCAGCAGTACGTTCAACGAGCTTGGCCGGGATTCCTGGCGGCGCTGATCCCCGTCCTGGATGATCGAGGGAAGGTATGTGGTGACGTGGGTAGGAATTCCCGCCTCGCGCACCACCCGCGAATAGCCGCCCAGGGCGCCCAGCGCCTTACCGGCCACCATCAGAGCTAACGAAATGGGCATGTCGGGCAGGTCCCCGAAATTCACTTGCTTAGGATCGGCGCTCAACCAATTCCCCAGACGTTCGGCCAGTCTGGAGTCGGGCGGCGCGATGCAAACCCGGCCTCCGCTGCATGAGACAGCTTCATCGTAGGAAAACGAGCTGGTGGACACGCAAATGTCGCCGGTTGGGGTCAGCTTGGATACCGAATCCAGGATTCTAGCCAGCATATTCTCCACCGATTGGCGGTGCTGGCGAACCGGCAATGGTTCGGTCGGCGCTTCCAGCCGAATGACGCTGGCCGGATTTCGGGACGCCAGGTTCAGCAATTCGATGGTTTCCGCCAGGCACAGGCCGAGATCAAATTCTTCTACCGCGTCGGCGGCAGGCACGGGATCGGAATAGAAGCTGCGGAAATCGTCAATCGAACCGAGCAGCCGGTCGGCGCTCGATCGGCTGATCTCGACGTAGGTTTTCCAGGCGGAATCCGCGGCGGCGGCGGGCGGCAGAGCGTCCATCACTCCGAAAGTAGCGTGCACCGAATTTCTCGCTTCGTTGCACAAAAGGTCCAAGATATCCAAAATGGCTGCGTTGGTCATGTTGTTCTTCTCATTCTCCCGAGTCAAGATTCAGTTTTCCGCGCTACGGGCGGCGCTTACAGAAAAATATTCGACAAATCGCCGCACCGCGTTGGATTTCTTTCCGGGCGGCCGGGCCGTAACCATGTCGCCGGCTATCCTGGCGATTTGCTTGGCCAAGTGCGATGAGCCTTCCACTACCGTGCCATCGCGGACTGCTTTTCCGATCTCGTGGGCGCTGGCCGGCACCAGATACCGGACCGGTAGCTGAACAATGCGCTCGATTTCCTCCACCGAGAGAGTTCCCCGTCGTTCCGCGCAATTCAATACCAGCGAGACTTTGTCGGTCAGGCGCAAGTCATGGAACCAGTTCGCTTTGCGGCGCGCCACGTGGAGCGCACCGATATCCGGCGTACACACCAGAAACACCCGCTTGGCCCGCAGCATCACCTCGCACTCGTAGTCTTCCATGCCACCGGGCAGGTCCACCGCCACTACCGAGTACTGCCGGATGGCGAATTCCAGAAGTTCCGAGAAGCGGTCCGCCGATAGGGGCCGGGAAAAGTCCACCGGCCCGGATCCGAGCAAATGCAGATTGCCGATTTGCGAGACCAGGCTGGCCCACACGTCTTTATCCAGGCGATCCGCTTGTACCAACGCGTCCACAATGGTGTGAGTGCCCTCCGATTTCAGTAGAAAAGATGTGACACCCAGACGTACGTCGAAATCCAGCAGCAAGGTTGGCTCCTGCGCCAGACGCGAGGCGATGGTGGTAGCCTGGGTGGCCAGCGTGCTCGCGCCGCACCCCGGCTTGGCCGGAACAAAAGCATACAGATCGGCCAACAGCTCTCCGGCGCAGGCGAGGCTGGCCGCGGCGCGATTGGCGGCATTCAGGATCTCACGATAACTGAAGGTCGGCAGAACGTCGCGCACCCCCACCTGCATGAGTTGCAGCAACTCTTCCCGGGTTCCGTCTCCCCCTACCCCGATAGTGGCAATCTGTGGCCGGCCGTCCACCGATCGTGCCACAGCCAGAGCTTGCGAATCGGATAAATCCAGAACGACAATACACTTCTCCTCGGCCGAGACGCCACGCAGGCGGGTGGCATCTGAATAATTCAACTCCCAGGCGGCTTCCGAGCGAAGCCGTCCCTCCAAGGCAGCCCGGACGTCCATATGAAAACCAGTTTGTGATGAGACGGTTGCTAGAATCACGTTGTCCTCTCATGCGGCGTTCCACCGCATGCTGTACCTTATCGGCGAAGGAAATCAAGAATTAGAGATAGAAAATCTAAGACTTCAGCGCCTCTCGCCGATACCAGGAGACATGACTACACAAGTCGTCGAAAACCGGTCCACCCAACCGACCGCCCTCAAGTGCTCCGACGCCACTGTGTTGATTGTGGATGACGACGAATACTTCCGGGCCTTGGCCAGGGCTTTATTGGAGCCCGGTGGATTTGAAGTGATTGAGGCCGATGGCGTGGCGTCCTGTCTGGAAGCCGTTCGGAAACACAGCGTCGACGCCATTGTTCTTGACATGGTCATGCCGGATCGTGACGGTATAGAAGCGCTACGGGAGTTGAAGACGTTGTATCCGGAGACCAAGGTGCTGACTATCTCAGGCGCCACGGATTCGGAGCTGTTTCTGAATGTCTCGGCCTATCTCGGCGCCGACGCTTCGCTAAACAAGTCGGAAGTTACCTCGCTGGCCGCGATGCTGGATCTGGTCATGGATTTATAAAAATGGCGCGCCGGGGCTTATGGCCGGACCTCCGGCTGCGGACTAAGGGTCTGATCGCGATCGCGGCGCCCGTCACGGCCACGGTGCTGATCGCTTGTGCCTCTTACATCCTTGGCGCCCAAGCCGGCACGGCGGAACAAGCTGTAACGCGCAACCTCGCAACCAGCGTCAAGATTCAAAAACTGAGAGCCGATCAACTCGAAGCCAGCGCGCATGTGCGGGCCTATTTCATCACCGGGGACGAGAACTTCCGAAACCAAGCGCGCCAGGCGATTGCGGCTTTCGATGGCACTTTGAGCCAGCTCGCGGGATTGGTGGCGGGCGACGAATCGCAATCCAGGCGGATCGCGGAAATCGCCGCGCGGGAGAGTAGGCGAGCGGCGCAAATCTTCTCCGCCATGGCCGGATTTCAATCCGGATCCCCGCCGCCGGAGGCGTTGCGCGCCGTGATCCGAGCCCAGGAAGAGGAACGCATCCAAATGAACGGCGTCCTCGATTCCATTCAAGCGCATCAGCGGCTGTTGCTCGAAGCTCAATCGCGCACCGTCGCGCGGCTACACACGGAACTCGGCGCCACCACCGGCTTCTGTGTATTCTTTGGCGTGGTGGGCGGCGTGCTGATTTCCTTGCTCTTCGCCTCCGGCATCAGCAACCGCATTCGAAAGCTCCAGGACAACGTCTCGCGCCTGGCCACCGGTGGAGCGTTGGAGCTGCTGCCGGAAGGGCAGGACGAAGTCGGCGCACTGAGTAAAGGCGTGGCCCATACTGCCGAGATACTCCGCCAGCGTACCGGCGCTCTGGAAAACGCATTGCACGGCATTGCCCAAGTAGACCACGGTGGCCGCTACTTATCCTTCAACAAGGCGTTTGCTGAAATCGCGAGTTTCTCGGAATGCAACAAGCCCGCGAATATTCCGCTCACCGTATTTCAGGACGATCGGGCGCCGGTGGAAGCCGCTATTCAGCAGATGCGAACCTCGGGCAGCGCGGAGGCGGAGGTGCGGATCGCGGACGCTTATGGATCTCTGTTAGACGTAGCCATGACATTCCGCTCCGTTTCTGACGACCCGCAAGCCGGCTACTACGTTTTCCTGCGGGACATCAGCCCGCGCAAAGAGACCGAAGCTGCGCTGGTTCGAGCCAAGGATGAAGCCCTGGCGTCGAGTCTGGCGAAGAACGATTTCTTAGCCAAAATCAGCCATGATATCCGCACTCCCTTGAACGCCATTCTGGGCGCAGCCAATTTGCTCTCCGAGACCTCCCTCAGCGCCGGCCAAAGCGAATACGTCAGCATGTTCCAGCGCAATTGTACCCACCTGGTCAAACTGATCAACGACTTTCTGGATTTTTCCAAGATCGAGGCCGGCGCCCTGCGAATGGAGAAGGTTCCGTTTCGAATTCGCGGGACGGTGGAGGATGCGGTGGCTACCTTCCAGGAATCGGCCAACCGCAAGCGGATCCGGCTGAAATTCGAGATCGGCTCCGATGTTCCAGCCTGGGAGTGGGGCGATCCGCTGCGCGTACAGCAGGTATTGGTGAACCTGTTGAGCAATGCGTTGAAGTTCACCGAGCAAGGGCAAGTCACGGTGTCCGTCGCCACGGTCGCCGGACCCACCGGCCCGAGTCTGCGGTACGAGATCGCCGACACCGGTCCAGGAATCAGCCCGGAGGATCAACAGCGTATTTTTACCGCCTTCACGCAATTGTCGAAGCAAAGCCCCAGCAGCGCCACCGGCTGTGGATTGGGGCTCACGATCTGCAAGGAGCTGGTAGAGCTAATGGGCGGAAAAATCGGCGTGGAGAGCCAATCCGGGCAGGGCAGCCGTTTTTATTTCACGCTTCCACTCGAAGCGGCGGAACCGGACTCTTCCCTGGATCGAGCTCCCAGTCCTGCCGTTCAGCAACCCGTGCAGAATGGCGCTGTGCGGCTTCTGGTCGCCGAAGACACCGAAGACAACCGGTTGCTGGTCACCCATTACCTGCGCAAGGAGCCGATCGAAGTCACCTTCGCCGAAGATGGGCTGCGGGCCGTGGAGAAGATTCAGTCCGGCCACAAATTCGACTTGATCCTGATGGATCTGGACATGCCAAAACTGGACGGCTATGGGGCCACTAAAATGATTCTGGAGTGGCAGACCTCGCACGGCCAGGTTCCCACTCCCATCGTGGCGCTCTCAGGCCACGCCATGCGCGAAGCCCAACAGGCCAGCCTGGCCGCTGGGTGTTCCGCCCATGTAGCCAAGCCGGTGGACCGTGCCACGCTACTCAGTACGGTGGAACGCTATGCGCACGCAAAATCCGGACCGTCCTCGAAACCCGTCGAGATAGACGATGCCATAGCGGCGCTAATTCCAAAATATCTCGCTGCGAAGCCGAAGCAGATCGAAGAAGCGCGCGCGTCTCTGGCTCTCAAGGACTTCGATCCCATCCGCCGCTTCGGTCACAATCTCAAAGGAACCGGGCGCGGCTACGGTTTTCCGCCCATAGAAGTAATGGGCAAGGAAATCGAAAAAGCCGCGGCTGCCCACGACGAAGCAAGCATCGCGGAACAACTGGAAAGCTTGCTCCACTTCATCCAAGAGGATCACGTCGCCGCCTGGGATTAGCCAGACCGTACAAACCGCGCAGTAGGTTTGCCGTACGCCTCCCGGCCGGTTCGCTACAATTGGTTGAGGAAGCATGCTTTACACCTTCACTCTGCACAAAGACGCATGGTTTCGGGACGAGGAGGTTTTCGCGGACGGTCAGGTCACCGCCTATCGGGTCGGTGGAATGCCCAACGGGAAGATGGCGAGAATAGCGAACTTCGGAGCGCCCCACCGGAACGACTGGCGCGTCATGCAAATCAACGCGGACAATACACAGACTGCTTGGACTGGTCACTACGCAAGTGTCGACGACGCGTTGGCAGCACTGCAGAAGGATCAGTGAAGTATCATCCCCACAATTCGCTGATGTTGCCTTCTCGCAAGCGATCGGCATTCCTCATGAAGCAACACCTACCACGAATCCGGAAGACCTCTCATTTCATTTCCAGCCTTCGGCTCTGCTCTCATGTTCAAAGCCCTCGCCCTAGTCCGTAATCTGGATGCACATGCGCAACGCCTTGACTTTGGCGACTTCTCGATTAACCTTGTTGGGTCTCGATCCACGGAGCTGCGAAAAGTTTTATCGTATGCAGAAGTAAACCCGGACGATTGGATTTTCGAGAAATCCTACGCGTTTTTGCCGCCGGGTTCTCCAGGCTCCCCAGTTGGCGCCATACCAAACGACATCGAAGATATTTTGTTGCTTCTTCGCCTTTACAAAGTCAGTGACATATCGTTCATCAAGTTGGCGATCACTCTACCGAGTGGCGACAACAATTTTCAGATCCCATACCGAGCGATGAATGACCTGAACAGTTACTCCCGTTGGCGGCTCAATATTGAACCAAGTGAGTGCACTTTATGGACATCCTTTGCCGATGGCATTCGAGAGAGTCAGTCATGGCGATCTGATTGGTTCGGAATAGCGAGACGATTCTTCCTGTACGGCGGAGCGAAGGAATTTAATCCAAAATCGGACGACGTGGATCGAATCTTGGACTACGCCACGGCGCTCGAATCAACTCTTGTGCCAGAGCAAGACTACAATACACGCCGTATTAGCCGTCGAGCAGCCGCGCTGATCGCGACCGATCCGGACCAAATTGAGGACATCCGCAAATTTGTTATTAAGTTTTACGACATCCGATCTCGAATCGTACACGGAAGTGCATTAAGCACCGAAAACCGAAAGTGGTTGTCTGAGAATGACGAACAAGTCGAGCTTCGAGTGCGACAGATCCTGGTCACTGCCGTTCGGAAATTTCCCCCGAGAGAGGATGATCGTCGCCTTGTTTTGGCCGGATTGTACGATCCAACGGATGAGGTCCGCGGCGATTCCGCTTTCGAGAAGTTCAGAGAGATCAGGACGCCGGAAGTCCGTAAGGCGATTGCAGCGAAGATAGCAAGTTTGCCGGGAAGCTGATTCGCACTGGAAAAACTGACGAGTGGCCGCCCGAGTTCCGCGAAGCTGACAACCCGATCGATTTATGTGCGGAAAATGGCTCCTGCCGTGGCCATATCACCAGCGAGCCGGTCCTCGCCGGTCAGATCACAAATTCGGTAACGCAACCCCGCAGATCCATCTCGTACTCTATGCTCTCAATCGGCGGCCGCGAGTAATGCCACGTGAGCCCGTGCGCTCCGCCCCTTTCCATGCGCTTCAGCAGTTCTGCCTCTACAAACGGATGGACGTCATGCACCGTGTAAATTTCGCTTACCGTGACATCGTTCCAGCCCACGCCGAGTCCCCCCAATCTCCCCTCCATCAATCCCATGACGAAGTGCGCTTTCTCCCGAATGGCAGCCGCGCTGGACTCCCCGCGCCGGATCACATCATGCGGGTCCAGCGAACCTTCGGGCAATTCGCCTGCTCCAGCAACCACAAACGTCTTGCGGGCCGCCTTCGATGGAACGGTGTAGGAGAAGCCGTACAGCGAGGGCTCTTTGGGCGCGTTCACCGCCGGTGCGATGTTGGTACGCGCCACAGGGTTGATACCTGCCAGGAGGATGTCCCACTTCTTGAGGAGATCGATGTAGCCGGCGTTGAACTGATTGAATCCCGCGAAACTGAATGGTGCAGGCGATCGTAGTTCCATGCCGCACATCGCCTGCAGGGGGCGTTCGATTCGTTTGAGATGGGCCTCGACGGCATCAAAACCCGCCCTTAGCGGAACAGAGCGCGACAACCGGACATGGACGATCTCGAAACCCGCCTCGGCCACCACGCCCGCCGAGTAAGGGGCGATGCCCTTCAGAAATGAATAGTTACCTTGTTTGTTCTCGACCAACATGCAGTTTGAGCATAGCCCATCGGAGTATGTGCGGGAACCCGACGCCAACACCCGGTGTCTAACCGCCATGGAGGTGCTGCGCCCCAATGCTCGAAGTTCGGGACCTCACCAAATACTACACCAGCATTCCCGCCGTCGAAGCGGTCAGTTTTGTCATCCGGCCGAGCGAAGTGCTGGGCTACCTCGGCCCCAACGGATCGGGAAAAACCACCACGGTCAACATGCTGATTGGCCTGCTGGAGCCGACGCGCGGACATATTTACTTCAACGGCCGCGATATTCGGGACAATCTGATCGAATATAAGCGTGCCATCGGACACGTGCCCGAAGTTCCCTACATCTATCCGTATTTAACGGGCCGAGAATATCTGCAACTGATCGGCCGGCTGCGATCGCTCGCGCAACGCGCCACCGAGAAGAAGATCAATGAGCTGCTGCAACTGTTCGGCATGCATCCGCACCGGCATTCGCTGATTTCTTCCTATTCCAAAGGCATGAAGCAACGCATCCTGATTTGCGCGTCGCTGTTGCACAATCCGCAAGTCCTGATCTTTGACGAGCCGCTATCCGGCCTGGACGTCACTTCCGCCCTGGTCTTCAAGAATCTCGTCAAAGCGCTGTCGGCTGCTGGAAAAATCGTCCTCTACAGCTCGCATGTGCTGGAAGTGGTGGAAAAAGTCTGCTCGTCGGTGATCATTCTCCACAAAGGCAAAGTGGTTGCCGACGATTCCGTGGAAAGCCTGCGCAACCTGATGCAGCTTCCGTCGCTCGAACAGATCTTCGCGCAACTGGTGGTCCAGGAAGACGCCGAGCAGGTGGCGCACGACATCGTAGAAGTGATGCGCGCCTATGCGTGATCTCTTCGGCGTGCTGATCCGCCACTTCTTCGGCCGCTTCTTCGACAACGAACTGGTTTCCACCCAGGGAGAAGCGCATGCCACCATCAGCAAAGTCATCGGATTGCTCGCCGCGCCCGGCTTGATCTGCTTCTGGTTGATGCCCAAGTATACGGCGTTGGTGTATGTTCCTCCGAAAGTGGCCGAGGCAGCATCGCTCCCGGACAAAATGTTCTTCATCACGTTTTCCATGGCGGTGATGGGATTTGTCACCGTACTCGAATGGGACGCTCTATTTCCGGATCGCCGCGATTTCACTATCCTGATTCCTCTGCCCATCAACTTGCCCAGCATCTTCGCCGCGAAGATCGTTTCGCTGTGCGCCTTCGTCGTCATATTCTTCGCCGCCACCAATGCCATCCACACGTTCCTTTATCCATTCGTCTCGATGGGCCGCTACGCCATCTTTCTGGGAGTTTTAGGCTACATGGGAGTCCACGCCACGGTGATGCTGGCCGCCACCGCGTGCGTATTCTTCTTTTTCGTCGCACTGCAGGGGATTTTGTTAAACCTGCTCAGCTTCCGGATGTTCCGCCGCGTGTCCACCTACGTGCAGCTCCTATCTGTTCTGGCTCTCCTTTTGATGTTGCTGCTATTCCTGGACACCTCTTCCCTGATTCACTCCGTTAAGAACCGGCAGCTTCTGTATTTCTTCCCGCCGATGTGGTTTCTCGGAATGTACGAATCCATGCTGGGCCAGCCTGAACCGCTGGCCGGTTGCAGTGAGATCGCAATGAAGGCGCTGGGAAGTGTGCTGGTGGTCTCGGCTCTCTCCTACGCGATCAGTTACAAACGGCACGTCAAGCGGTCGCTTGAATCAGAGGACGTCCTGGATGTCCTTCCCACCAGAATGTCCACTGCGCTCTGTGCATTCGCCAATCGTTTTATCGTGCCGAGCCCGCTGGAGCAAGCATCCTTCTATTTCACCGGAAAAACCATGGTGCGCAGCCGTAAACATTGGCTGTATCTCGCCGCTTACGTCGGCGTTGGATTCGCACTGATGTTACAAGCCTTGGTTGGCGTCTTTTCGCGGAGGGGAAACCCGGTGCTCGACGTACCCACTGCATCGCTGCTATCCATCCCGCTTATCCTTTCATTTTTCGTGTTGTCGGGGATGCGAGTGATCTTTGCGATTCCAACCGAACTGAAGGCCAATTGGGTGTTCCAGCTATCCGAAGCGGATGGCCGCAGAGAATGCCTGTCCGGAGTACGCAAAGCCATGTTCGTTTTCGGAGTGCTGCCGCTGTTTGCCGCGCTTGCGCCTGTTTACGCACTCCTGTGGGGCTGGCCGGTTGCCCTGTTCCACACCTTCTTCGACATTGCGCTCTCGCTGTTGTTGATCGAACTTCTGCTGGTGAAGTTCCATCGAATTCCATTTACCTGTTCCTACCTGCCAGGAAAATCCAACATCACGGCGCTATGGTTCGTCTATTGGTGGGGTTTCGCGACGTATGCATACAGCATGGCGTCGCTCGAAGCGTGGATCTTCGAACGCCCGCTACGGATGGCCGCCTTTTATCTGCTCGGCTGCGCTTCCGTGGCTGCCGTGTACTTCTATCGCAACCAGCACTTGGCGGAAGGATTCACGCTGATTTTCGAAGATCAACCGGAACCAGTAATTCGCACTTTGAACCTCAGCGCCCCGGGCAGTTGGCAGTCCCCTTAGGGCAAAATCACCGGTCGCTTACGCTCGCGGCTCGGAATGGGGGCGTTACCGAGCCGCGACCGTGAGGGAGCTGGTGCCTTATTGCTATGCTGAACGCAACGAGATCCAATGGCCAATCTACTCTGGCTTGAACAATTTCTCAGCGACCTTCGATTCGGCATCCGCAATCTAATCAAGAATCCCGGATTCGCGCTCATCGCAGCCGGCTCGCTCGCGCTCGGCATCGGCGCCAGTACCGCCATGTACAGCGTGATCTACGCTGTGATTCTCGATCCGTTTCCCTACAAGGACGTGGATCATTTGGCGACCATCGCGTTCCGCCAACCAAGCGGGCACACCATGGGAGGCTATTACAGCACTGATCAATACTTGGAATTCGCCCAGCGCACAACTATTTTTGAAGGCATAATCGCGTCCACCGTCAGCGACGTGGTCTGGACCGGAACCGGCGATCCTATTCGACTACGCGGCAACTACTGCTCCATGAACACGTTCTCGATCATGGGAGTGCCGCCTTTGGTCGGCCGCGCCATTTTGCCGTCCGATGCCGAGCCCGGCGCCGAGCCCATCGCCATCCTTGGTTATAAATTCTGGCAGCGGCAGTTCGCCGGCGATCCGAGCGTGCTCGGGCGCAAGCTGCGCCTCAACGACAACATCCGCACCGTGGTGGGAATCATGCCGCAGCGCTTTATGTGGCGTGGGGCGGACGTCTATCTTCCGTTGGTTTTTCATCGCGGGCAGGTGGTGGAACATGTACAGGATGTTCATGTGCTCGGGCGTGTAAAGCCTGGAGTCACCGAAGCTAGGGCCGAGGCGGAATTGCGGCCGATTGTGGAAGATCTGCAGCACCAGGATCCCACCTCGTTTCCGAAACAGTGGCGCGTGCAGTTGCAGCCGCTCAAGGAAGCATTTCCCAGTGGCATCAGTGAGGCTCTTTGGATCCTTTTCGGAGCAGTGGGTCTGCTCCTGCTCATTGCCTGCGTAAACGTTTCGAATCTCATGCTGGCGAGAGCTGCAGCGCGGCAGCGAGAAATCGCGGTGCGGGCTTCGCTGGGCGCCAGCCGCATGCGATTGATCCGCCAGTTTCTCGCGGAAAGCCTGGTTCTGGCAGTGGGCGGTGGACTCCTCGGACTTCTTGTCTCCTATGCGGGATTGAAGGGTATTATCGCGATGGTTCCCCCGAACACCATTCCCGATGAGGCCAAGATCGAAATGAATTTCGCCGTTCTGCTGTTCACCACGGCAGTTTCGGTAGTCGCCGCTATTATCTCCGGACTCGCTCCGGCGCTTCACGTTTCCGGTCGCGACGTAGCCACGCCGTTGAAGGAAACTGGCAGAAGTTTGGCGGGCGGCAAACGGCAGAAGATTTTGCGCGGTGGAATGGTGGTGGGCGAGGTTGCGCTGTCGCTGATGTTGCTGGTGGGCGCGACCCTGATGGTCCGTACCTTGCTCGCCATCCAACATTTGGATTTGGGAATTCGCGCCGATCGCCTGCTAGCCATGCGCATCCCGCGAAATCAGGATCATTTTCCCGACGAACGTGTGAACGCGTTTCTGGCCGAACTGCTGCGCCGCGTTCAGGCGTTGCCCGGCGTGATTACGGCGGGGTTGAACACCGGCATGCATCCGCTTTGGAACTGGTGGCTTCCGGTGGAAATGCCCGAAAATTCCCAACAGGACGAGCGGCGGGTGCAAGTGGATCAAACGGATGAGAATTACACCAAAGCCCTGGGAATTGGTCTGGCGGCGGGACGTCTCTTCACCGCTACCGAGGTGGCGAACCGCATTCACGTCGCGGTTGTGAACCGGGCTTTCGTGCATCGATACATTGGCTTCGGCAATGCTATCGGGCGTTTGGTTCGAATCCCAAGGTTTGCACAGCCGCCCGTGAATCTCGCGAATGATTCGTTCCTGATCGTGGGTGTGGTGAATGACGCCGTCAACGATATCCAGAATCGTGAAACCATCCCCGAGTTGTATCTTCCTTACACAGTTCTTGGGATGGCCGACTATCTGGTGGTGGCCACCACCGGGCCGCCCACCGGTCTTGCGAACGCTATCCGGACGCAAGTGTACCAGTTGAACAAGAATCAGCCCGTAACCGATGTAGCGACTGTGGAAACGATGCTTCACGAGTACGTGTACTCGCGTCCGCGTTTCAATCTGTTACTCTTCGGAATCTTTGGTGGACTCGGTTTGGTGCTGGCGCTCGCCGGTGTGTACGGCGTGATCTCGAACCTGGTCGCGCAGCGCACGCAGGAGATCGGCATCCGGTTGGCGCTGGGGGCCCGTTTGTCTCAAGTTGTCGGAATGATTCTTGCCTCCGGCGCCAAGTTGGTAGGAGCGGGAATTGTTGTGGGATTGATCGGTAGCCTGCTCTCGGTGAAAGTACTGTCGAGCCAAGTGGCGAAGTTGTCCACGTTCGATCCAATCTCGTTCATCGCTGTTGCGGGGTTGTTGTTATTCGCCGGTCTGTTTGCTTCGTTCTGGCCGGCCCGCCGCGCGACGAAAGTAGATCCCATTACGGCGTTGCGTCACGAATAGTCTGCCTGCTTCGCCGGTGCCTTCCGAGCCGCGACCGCAAGGAAGCGTAACGTTTGCTGCTGTCATGGTAGCGCTCCCTCGCGGTCGCGGTTCGGTATTCTGAAGTCGTGCCTCCTGCCGCGATCAGTCCCATGCGCCAACTCGTCGAGAGCCTGCAAGAGCTTGAGGACCGGCTGCGCCAGGGCGGTGGCGCTAAGAAAATCGAGAAGCAACATCGCGACGGCAAACTGACCGCGCGCGAGCGAATCGCACAATTGCTGGATCCAGGCGCGATGTTTCTCGAAATCGGATTGCTGATTGCCTACGATCAGTACGACGGGCAAGCACCCGCCGCGGGCGTTGTCACGGGCGTGGGGAAAATTGAAGGCCGTCCGGCGGTGATCGTCGCTAACGATGCCACGGTCAAAGCCGGCGCCTGGTGGCCGGAAACGATTACCAAGATTCTCCGCGCCCAGGAAATTGCGATGCGCAATCGCGTCCCGATCGTCTACCTGGTGGATTCCGCCGGCGTGAATCTCCCGCTGCAGGATGGTATCTTCCCCGGCCAATATGGTGCGGCCCGCATTTTCTACTACAACTCGCTGATGCGCCGGCGTCTCCACGTTCCTCAGATCGCCGCGGTGATGGGTCCGTGCATCGCGGGCGGCGCCTATCTTCCCGCACTCTCGGACGTCATCATCATGGTGGAAGGCACCAGCTTCATGGGATTGGGAGGTCCGAATCTGGTGAAAGGCGCAGTGGGACAGGTGGTGGATGCCGAATCGCTCGGCGGCGCGCGCATGCATACGTCCTCCAGCGGCGTCGCGCACTTCACAGCAAAAGATGACTCGGCGTGTCTGGAGCTAATTCGGCAAAAATTCCGGTCGATGCCTAGCGCGCCCCACATCTCGAAGGGTGCACCGCCTCCGAAACCAGCGGAAGGTCTGTACGATCTGATGCCGGCGGATCATCGATTGCCATACAGCATGGAAGATGCCATCGAACGCATCTTCGATGGCGACGATTATCTCGAATTCCAGCCGCACTATGCACCTGAACTGCTATGCGCCGAAGCGAAGATATCCGGGCGGCCAGTTGGTCTAATCGCCAATCGCCGAGGATTTCTAAAGACCGAAGCCGGTCCGCGAATCGGCGGAATTGTATACACCGAGTCCGCGCGCAAGGTGGCTTACTTCGTCGAGAACGCCCAGCGCAACAATCTTCCGCTGATCTATTTCCAGGACGTCTCCGGATTCATGGTAGGCGAAGAGCCGGAGCGGGAAGGCATCATCCGCGCGGGCGCCGAAATGGTAGAGACCATGGCGTGCGCAACGGTCCCGAAGATCGTTCTCACAATCAATCACGCAAGCGGCGCCGGATACTACGCCATGGCAGGGCAAGGCTTCGATCCCAACTTCACGTTCGGATGGCCCACTGCACGGATTGGCGTGATGGAAGGCGATTCCGCGGTGATGGCTGTGCACGGGCCTGAGTTGGAGAAACTGAAATCCGCAGGCCGGCCGATTCCGGATGAGCTGAAGGAAAGCATCGAAAAAACGCGAGCCGATTATGATCGTTGGTTGGACGCCCGTTACGCCGCCGCCCGCGGCCACATGGACGCGTTGATCGATCCGCTGGAAACCCGCCGCGTCCTGACCTTTGCCTTGGAAGTGGCATGTGCGAACCCGCACCCGGAGCACCTAGTCCTCGAAACCTTCTAGCCGAACCGCGACCGCGAGGGAGCGATACCACGACAGCTGCGGTGCGTTACGCTCCCTCGCGGTCGCGGCTCAGAAACGGGTTTCCGGGGTCAAAAAACGCGCAATAATCTCGCTAGTCTGCTCCCACTGCTGCGCTTCTTTTTCGACTTGCTTCTTCCCAGCGCGTGTCAGACTGTAATACTTGGCTCGGCGATTGTTATCCGAAACTCCCCACTTGGCGGAAATGTAGCCTTCCTGCTCCAGCTTGAGCAGAGCCGGGTAGAGCGTCCCATAATTCACGGCCAAAGCGTCGCCGCTGGTCTGTTCGATGCGGCGCGCAATGCCGTATCCGTGCAGCGAACCCATGGATTCAAGAGTCTTCAGCACCATCAGCGCTAGCGTACCTTGCCAAACGTCGGTCTTTTCAGCCACGATACCAGCGTGACACAAGTCCTATTGGAATGCAATATGTACCTCACTCTTGCTAACTTGTCTGCATGGCGCAAATCCGCCTGATCTCCTGGGATCCCGGCTCAGCCCCTGAACACGCACGCGCTCTGAAGAAAGCTGGCTTCACCGTGGACGCGTCGCCCCTGCGCACCAGCGGATTGATCGGCCAAATTCGCGACAATCCCCCGGCGGCCATTTTGATCGATCTGGATCGCCTCCCATCGCATGGCCGCGCCGTAGCGATCGTTGTGCACGGCGGCAAGTCCACTTGTCACATCCCAATTGTGTTTGCCGGTGGCGCGGCAGCCAAGGTGAAGATCGCTCGCGAGCAGGCGCCTTGGGCGCTCTTCGCGGCTTGGCCGGCAGTGGCTGGCGCATTGAAGAAAGCGCTCCGGAAGCCGGCGGTAGCAGGGCCGGGAAAGCCTTACATGCAGCACTACGCCGGATCCAGCCTGGTCAAAAAGCTTGGCTTCAAATCCAACATGCGTACAGCGCTGTTAGGCGCGCCGGAGGACTTCGAAGAGCAACTTGGCGATCTTCCGGAAGGCGTGGGGTTCGAAACCAAAGTTTCGCCGCAAACCAAAATGGCCATCTGGTTCGTGCGCTCACTACGAGAGCTCGTAACGGAAACGGAGTACCTGAGTGCGCGGCTTCCGGCGGGCGCGTCGCTGTGGATCGTTTATCCCAAACAAACCAGCCGCTTCAAGGTGGACTTCACTCAGAATGAAGTCCGCGGCGCCGGACTCAATGCCGGCCTGGTGGATTACAAAATCTGCGCCGTGGATTCCGATTGGACCGGTCTGAAGTTCGCCCGCAAGAAGTCTTGAGTTACTCTCTTAGGATGCCTTTGCGTTTGCCTCTTCGGGAAGTTCTGTTCGGGCTGTGGCTATGGGTGGCAGGGCCAGCGCAGCTTTTTGGGCAATCGAATCCGGCCGCAAGTGCGGCGCGCAGTTGGCGCGAGACCCACGAAGTTCCAATCCTGCGAGAGTTCATGGATCTCTTAGCACTGCCCGATCTCGCGCGTGACGATGCCAATATTCGAAGAAATGCTGCGGCGATCGTACAGCTTCTTGAAAAGCGCAGTGCAAAAGCGCAATTGCTGGAAGTGCCGGGCGCGCCGCCGGTGGTTTTCGGCGAGATCGCAACTCCCGGTGCAAAGCGCACGCTGGTTTTCTACGCGCACTACGACGGACAACCGTTGGATCCGAAGGAGTGGGCCACGCCGCCCTGGCAGCCGGTTCTGCGCGATGGGCGCTTGGATCGTGACGCCAAGGTGGTCCCGTTGCCCGCTAACGGGCCGATCAATCCCGAATGGCGAATTTACGCGCGTGCGGCGTCCGACGATAAAGCGCCCGTGATCGCGATCCTCACCGCGCTGGATGCTTTGAAAGCTGCTCGGATACCGCTCGGGTCAAACATCAAGCTGGTTTTCGAGGGCGAAGAAGAAGCCGGATCGCCGCACTTAGCCAGCATCATCGAGAAATATAAAGGACTGCTCGGCTCCGATGTCTGGCTGATTTGCGATGGTCCTGTTCACCAGAGCCGCCGTCAGCAGATCGTGTTCGGTGCGCGTGGGATCGCGACGGTCGACATCACGCTGTACGGTCCGAATCATGAGCTGCACAGCGGGCATTACGGAAATTGGGCGCCGAATCCCGCGATGGCATTGGCGCGGCTGCTCGCTTCCATGAAAGACGATGACGGACGGGTGCTGATCGATCATTTTTATGATGGTGTCCAGCCGCTTACCGAAGTTGAGCGCCGTGCGATCGCGGAAGCGCCTGACGTGGATCAGGATCTCAAAAAGGAGTTGTGGCTCGGCCGCACCGAAGGCGGCGGGAAAAAGCTGGTGGAACTGCTCAATCTGCCGTCGCTGAACATTCGTGGCATGAGCAGCGCGCGGACCGGCGGAGGTGCGAGCAACGTGATTCCGGCTTCCGCGACAGCGACCATCGATATGCGGCTGGTGAAAGGGATCGATCATCAGGACGCGGAGCGGCGCGTAGTGGAGCACATCCGCAAGCAGGGTTACTTCATTGTGGACCATGAACCGGATGCCGCGACGCGCATGGCACATCCAAAGCTGGCGTTCGTGAAATTGGGAACGGAGGGCTACAACGCATCCAGAACGTCGATGGATTTGCCGATCTCCCAGTTGGTTTTGAAGACCGCGGATTCCGCGCGGGGACCGGTGGTCAAGCTACCGACGATGGGCGGGAGCGTGCCTTTGTACATGATCGACGAGATTTTGCACGTGCCGACGATTACGGTGCCGATCGCAAATCACGACAACAATCAGCACAGCTTCAATGAAAACATCCGGATTCAGAATTTATGGGACGGCATTGAGTTGATGGCGGCGCTGTTGGCGATGTGAAAGGCACCAGCTCCCTTACGGTCGCGGCTCAGAAAGATGAGCGCGTCATACCGAGCCGCGACCGCAAGGAAGCGTAACGCAATAGCGGCGCTCGTGGTAGCGCTCCCTCGCGGTCGCGGTTCGGTAACGGACTCGGTGCTTTAGCCGGTTGTGTTGATCACCGTACCCGTGTTATTTGTGGGAGCGCTATACGACGTCAGCAACTGATCGAGCGATGGGGGCGCGGTGGTAGCGGAAGCATTCGGGGCGAATCCAAAGGCTGCGTCGGTAATCGAAGAATCAATGGAGCCGAAAAAATCCGGCGTGGTGCCGCCGTAGCTCGGGTCCGGCAATCCAAACAACCCGGCTTCCTCTGAGAGCGCGGTCGCCGCAGCGCTGAGGCTGGTCAGATCAGTTGGACTTGCCGAGTTCAGGACGGATTGCGCAATGAGCGAGGAACCGCTGGCGAGCGGCGCTCCCTGCGCCGTCAGCACGGACAAAGGGGTGATCGGAGTGGTCGCAATAGTACCCATAAGATAAGTTTCCTTGGAGAGCTTATCGGCAGGGATCAGGCGTATCGCTTTAAAAAATTTGTATCGGTCTTCCCTGCGACAAACTCCGGATCTGCCAGAATTCGCTGATGCAAGGGAATAGTGGTGTAAATGCCCTCTACCACGAACATTTCAAGCGCCCTGCGCATCCGCGCGATGGCTTCCGTGCGGTTCGCTCCGTAGGCAATTAGTTTGGCCACCAGCGAATCGTAGTAAGGCGGAATCACGTAGTCCGTATACGCCGATGTGTCTACTCGAATGCCAATATCGCCCGGCAGATTGAGCCCGGTGATCCGGCCCGGCGAAGGGGCGAAAGTTTCCGGATTCTCGGCGTTGATCCGGCATTCGATGGCGTGGCCTTTAAAAGCCACGGGCTGGGAGATGATGTCTTTCAGCGGATAGCCGGCAGCGATCAGAATCTGGCTTCGCACCAGGTCGATTCCTGTGATGGCTTCCGTCACCGGATGCTCCACCTGAATGCGGGCGTTCACTTCGATGAAATAGAGATTGCCCTTTTCATCCATCAGGAATTCCACCGTGCCTGCGTTGGTATAACCGATGTGCCGCATGGCCTCATGCAACGCCGCCATGGTCTTCTTGCGTAGATCCGGATTCAATCCGGGGGACGGAGCCTCTTCCAGCAGCTTCTGATGGCGACGCTGGATGGAACATTCGCGCTCGCCCAGGATTTCCACCGCGCCATGCTCGTCGGCCAGCACCTGAAACTCGATGTGCCTCGGCGCATCGATCAGCTTCTCCATGTAGATGTCTTGATTCGCGAACGCATTGCCGGCTTCCTGTTGGGCTTGCGATAAAAGCGCGGGCAAATCCGCCGCCTCGCGCACCATACGCATCCCGCGGCCACCGCCGCCCGCCGACGCCTTGAGCATCACCGGATATCCGATTTGCTCCGCAGTCTCTAGCGCGTCCTCTACATCTTTCAGAATGCCCTTCGATCCTGGCAGGATCGGCACGCCGGATTTCGCCATGGCGGCGCGCGCTAGTTGCTTCAAGCCCATGGAACGGATGACAGCCGGTTTCGGTCCAATAAACCGGATCTCCGACGTCTCGCAGACCTCGGCGAAGTCCGCGTTCTCGCTGAGGAAGCCGTATCCGGGATGAATGGCGTCGACATTGGTGATTTCGGCCGCGCTGATGACGGACGGAATATCCAAGTAACTGCGCGCGCTCTTAGCCGGGCCGATGCAGATGGCTTCGTCGGCGAATCGGACGTGTAAGCTGTGACGATCCGCTTCCGAATAAACGGCTACAGTCCGGATGCCCAGATCCTTGCAGGCGCAGATGATGCGGATGGCGATCTCGCCACGATTGGCGATCAGAATTTTTTGGAACATGCCCATTACTTGATCGCGCCAGCGCTAACGCGGGCGGATGGCGAACAATGCTTCTCCGTACTCCACTGCCCGGCCGTTCTCCATCAGTTTGGCGACAACTGTGCCCGCGATCTCGGACTCGATCTCGTTCATCAGCTTCATGGATTCGATAATGCACAGCACGTGACCGGGTTCCACCGCATCGCCGACTTTGACGAAGGGCGGATCGCCCGGCTTGGGCGCGTCGTAGTAGGTTCCGACAATGGGCGACTTGACGATGGTTTCATTGCCCGTGTTTCCGGCGCTTGATCCGCCGGGCGGAGCCACATTGGTTTGCACCATCGCGTCGGCCATGGGAGTTGGCGCTGGGGCCATCGAACCAGGCACCGTGACTTCGTGCCGCGATCCTAAAGTCCGCCGGATGCGCACCCGATTCTCCCCGCGCTGCACTTCGATCTCAGCCACGCCGCTTTCGATGACGAGCTGGACCAGATCTCTTATCTCTTCATTAGACATTCAGAGAAGCATTAGCTCCTTGGATGTAGTGGTCAATACTTCGCATCCGTTCTTGGTCACCAGCACCGTGTCTTCGATTCTTACCCCGCCGAAGTCCCGGATATAGGCGCCAGGTTCAATTGTAATCACCATACCGGCCTCAAGTCTCGTGGGGTCCTTCCTTCCAAGGCGGGGCGGCTCGTGGATCTCCAGGCCCAAGCCATGCCCGGTGGAATGCACGAACTGCTTGCCAAGCCCTTCCGATTCCAATACTTGCCGCGCCTTGCTATCCACCTGGCCAGCCGTAACTCCGGCCCGAACGGCATCTATGGCTGCTAGCTGGGCTTTCAGGACCGCTTTATACATATGCGTGACCTTGCGATCCGGACGTCCGAAAAACAGCATCCGGGTCATGTCGCTCATATAACCGTTCTGGCACGAACCCATGTCTATTAATAATAGTTCATTAACAGCGGCCTTCTGCTGCGAGGGCTGGGCGTGGGGCAGGGCGGTGCGGGCGCCTGCGGCCACGATGGTCTCGAACGCGGCTTTCTCGGCGCCCAGGCGGCGCATCTTAAAGTCGAGCTCGGCCGCGATGGCCATCTCAGAGACTCCCGGCCGGATGGATCGTACGGTGGATTCAAACGCTTCGGAATTGGTGAGGACGCTTCGGCGAATGCGAGCGATTTCATCCGGCGACTTGATCATCCGGAGCTTTTCGATCACCGAACCGATGGGTTTGAGCGACGCGGCCAACGGAAGAGCTTGTTTGAGCCGCTGGTATGCCTCATAAACCATGCGCGTGGATTCAAAGCCGATGCGTTTGAACTTGGCGCGGCGAATCGCTTCCACGGCGGCGAGTTCGAGCGGTCCCTTGGCGACGATTTTCACCTTCCCTTTACTTTCTTGGGAAGCCTGGATGGTGTAGCGGGGATCGGTGAACAGGGTTTGGGAATCGGGCGTCACCAGCAGCAGGCCGTTGCTGCCGGTGAATCCGCTAAGATACCGGATGTTTGGGAGCGCAGAGACGAGAAACGCGTCGATCTTAAGTTCCGAGAGTTGAATCACGGGATCAGCAGCAGCTTTCCGGTGGTGAGGCGGCCTTCCAGATCGCGATGCGCCTGGGCGGCGTCGGCCAGTGGGTACGCTTTGTGAATATGCAATTTCAACTTTCCTTCGGCGACCCATTTCAGCACGTCGCCTGCGCGCCAGGCCAGTTCCTCGGGAGTAGCGATGTAGTTCCCAAGCGATGGCCGGGTGAGAAACAGCGAACCTTTTTGCGTTAGCAGCAGCGGCAGAATTTCCGGCGCCGGTCCGCTGGCATTTCCGTAGTTGACCATCATCCCGCGAGGGCGGAGGCAATCCAGGCTCTGCAGGAACACGGATTTACCCACAGAATCGTAAACCACGTGCATGCCTTTGGCCTTGGCGACGAAATCTTCTTTGGTGTAGATCACCACTTCGTCGGCGCCGGCTGCCTTGGCCTGTTTAGCTTTTTCTTCACTGCCGACGGTTCCGATCACGCGCGCGCCCAACATCTTGGCCATCTGGACCAGCAGCAGCCCCATGCCCCCGGCCGCGGCGTGAATCAGGCAGGACTCGCCGGCTTTGAGCGGATAGGTGGAATGCGTCAGATAATGCGCAGTCATGCCTTGCAGCATGGAGGCAGCGGCGGTCTGAAAATCCACCGAATCCGGAATCTTCACCAATTGGGCGGCTGGCACCACTGCGTATTCCGCGTAGGATCCGCGAGCCATGGCATAGACCACCCGATCGCCTGGGCGGAGGCTCGTGACATCGGGTCCGACGGCCTCCACCGTGCCCGCGCCTTCACTGCCGAGCACAATCGGCGCTGGGGCTGGGTACAGGCCGGTGCGGAAATAAACATCGATAAAATTGATACCCGTCGCGGCGATCTTAACTAGCGCCTGACCCGCGGCCGGCGAGGGTTTCGGAATATCGGCGTACTTCAGATTCTCGGGACCACCCGTTTGTTCCACAAAGACAGCTTTCATAGCGTGCGAAGTTTCCTCTGGAGGTGAATAGTTGCTGCGTACAAAATCAGGTAGAAGAGCGTGAACGGGAACAGCGCAAGGCGGACGAGTGTGCGGACCGCGCCAGCGCCCGTAAGTCCAGCACGAAACAGCATGAAGTGGCGGACGTTGGACAAGTGGCCGCGATCCAGCCAGAAGTAATCGCCATTTTCATTCAGGATAAAAACCTTGCCGGGCAAGCGCGCGGACAGCACCCATTTCCACTTGGCCATGATGGGCTCGGCCGAGCAGATGATCCCGACCACGGTGTAGCGATTGGCGGCAAGAAGCCGGTAGAGCTTCTTGCGAGCGGCGGAGTTGGGATAATCGTTCACGCGATAGACAGCGCCTTGATCCGAGCGGAAGTTCCGCGGCACTCCGGCGTAGCAGGTGATGAGGTCGGCGGTGACGTCGGGATGGTTGCGGTAGATGCCGGGCAGCAGGTCTTCGAACAGATCGCGGCTGCCGCTTTCGACGAGCAGAACTCGGGTGAAGGGCGGAATGCGGCGGCGGAGAAAATAGCGCAACTTCTATTGTTTCATGTTAATGCGCCTGCTTGCTGTGAAAAGTGGGGGCTCGGGGGTCGGGCCTCGGGGCTCGGGACTCGAGCCTGGGGGCGCGTTTCAAGCTTTGCGATCGAGACCGCGCAACTCCGCAGTCCCGAGTCCCCAACCCCAAGCCCCAAGCCCCCGGCCCCACGCTATCCTGAAAGTGTATGAGACAAGTAGCAGTCGTCGGCATCGGCAAAACTGCGTTCGGCGCATTTCCGGATCGCGATCTCCGTTCGCTGGCCGTGGAAGCCGGTCAAAAGGCGCTCGAGAACGCGCACGCTACAACCACGCAGGTGGAAGCGTTTTATCTCGGCAATTTCGCCGGACCGTCCTTCGTCGGACAGAATCATCTCGCGCCTTACGTGGCCGCCGGCATGGGCATGACCGGGATTCCCGCCACGCGTTTTGAAGCGGCCTGCGCGTCAAGCGGCGCTGCATTTTTCCATGCGGTCTCGGCGGTGGCTGCCGGACTCTACGATGTGATTCTCGTATCCGGGGTGGAAAAGATGACCTCGCAATCCACTCCCAAGGTCACCGAAATTCTGGCCGGCGCCGGGGATTTGTGCGGCGAAGTTCGCGCCGGAGCTACATTTCCCGCGCTCTTCGCCATGATCGCGCGCCGTCACATGTATCAATATGGAACCACGCGCGAGCATCTGGCCGCGGTAGCCGTGAAGAATCATCAGAACGGCGCCAAGAATCCGCTGGCCCACATGCGCAAGGTGATCAGCATGGAACAGGCGCTCAATGGAAAGCCCATCTCCGACCCGCTCACGGTTTACGATTGCTCGCTGGTCAGCGATGGTGCGGCGTCGGTACTGATCGTCCCGTTTGAGCGCGCTTCGGAATTTACCGACAAGCCGATCCGCGTCCTGGGAATTTCGCAGACATCCGACAATGTAGCGCTGGACGAAAAAGCCGACATCACCACATTCCGAGCGGTCCAAACATCCGCCGAAAAAGCGTACAAAATGGCCGGCGTGAAACCCACGGATATTCAGTTCGCCGAAGTGCACGATTGTTTCACCATCGCCGAGATAGTCGCCATCGAAGATCTGGGATTCGTCAAGAAGGGCGAAGGCGGACCGTACACACTGGCTGGCGGAACATGCATCCAGGGCGAACGGCCGGTGAATACCAGCGGTGGGCTCAAGTCGAAAGGCCATCCGGTGGGCGCCACGGGCGTGGGACAGATCTGCGATGTGGCCCAGCAGATTCGGGGCGAAGCCGGCGAGCGGCAAGTCCAGAGGAATAAGTTAGGCTTGGCGCAAAATCTCGGTGGATCGGGTGCCACAAGTGTGGTTACGATCCTGGGGGCAGCATGAGCATGAACCCTGGCAATGGCGTCGTCTACACCGAAACCGTCGTCTACTCGCCGCCCGAGGCTTATGTCAACGACGTTCCCTATCAATTGGCCATCGTCGAACTCGAAGGCGGCCGCCGCCTGACCGGACGCATCGAAGGCGAGCGCGCCCTGATTGGCGATCCGGTTTCCTTCGTCGAGTTCCGCAAAGAGGTTCCGTTCTTCCGCAAAACCGCATGAAGCTCGCTCAGCGGATGAGCCGCATCGGCGTCGAGGGCGCCTTCAAGGTTCTGGCGCGGGCGCGCGCCCTCGAAGCCCAGGGGCGCGACATCATTCATTTGGAAATCGGTGAGCCGGATTTCGACACGCCCGCCCACATCGTGGAAGCCGGAAAGGGCGCTCTCGACGCCGGATTCACGCGCTATGCTCCCACGCCAGGATTGCCCGAGCTACGCGAAGCCATCGCGGCCCAGGTCTCCCGGACGCGCGGCATCCGTGTCGGGCCGGAACATGTTTCCGTAGTCCCCGGCGGCAAGCCCATGATCTTTTTTCCGATGCTCGCACTACTGGAGCCGGGCGATGAGGTGATCTATCCCGATCCTGCCTTCCCGATCTATGAATCGATGATCAACTTCCTGGGTGCGACTCCGGTGCCAATTCCGCTAGTGGAAGATCGCGGCTTCTCGTTCGACCTGAACCTGCTGCGCGACCGCCTTTCAGCGAAGACCAAGCTTCTGATTCTGAATTCCCCGCACAATCCCACCGGAGGCGTGATTCCCGCAGCCGACATTCGCACCATCGCGGAAATGGTTCGCAATCGCGACTTGATCGTCCTCTCGGACGAAATCTACTCGCAGATTTACTTTGGCGAAGCGCCGCTTTCCATCGCCAGCGTCCCAGGCATGCTGGAAAAAACCATCATCCTGGACGGCTTCTCGAAAACCTACGCGATGACCGGCTGGCGCATGGGCTACGGCGTGATGCCGGAATGGTTGGTAGACGCTGTCACCAAGTTGATGGTGAATTCGAACTCCTGCACCGCCACGTTCACGCAGTACGCGGGCATAGCGGCTCTGAAGGGTCCAGCGGATGGCATAGTCAAAATGGTTGCGGAGTTCCAACGCCGGCGCGACGCCTTCTGCGCCGGATTAAACACGTTACCCGGCTTCCGCTGCAGCATCCCTGGCGGCGCATTCTACGCATTCCCCAATATCACAGGCACTGGATTGAGTTCAGACGCCCTGGCGGACGCGTTACTGGAAAAAGCCGGCGTAGCATGCTTAAGCGGAACAGCGTTTGGAAAATTCGGGGAAGGCTACCTGCGGTTCAGTATTGCGAATTCGTATGAGAAGTTGATGGATGCGGTGGGGAGAATCAAAAACTACTTAGCCGCGAATGAACGCAAATGAACGCGAATCTTATTTGCGTCCATTCGCGTTCATTCGCGGCCCAAAAAAATCAGCGCACCAGACGTCAAGCCACGTGCTGGGGCCGTTGACGGCTAATAATACCGTTCATCTGGTCTTTCAAACGAAGTTTCAATTTCTTTAGCCGATGCTCTTCCAACTCCTCTTCCGGAGTGAGATACGGCTTGGCTTCCAAGGCCTCAAGCTGCGTATGATATTGCGCGTGCTGCTCGGCCAGATGCCGGAATTCTTCGTCCGTCTTCATCAGGTGCGCTTTGAGTTCATCCTGCGTGTTCTCCATCAGGGTTCTGTCTCCTTTTATGAGGTAACCGGTTTGAGATAACCACGCCGAGTAGGTAGGAACTGCTTGCTCGGTGGGATAGGTTGTCAGTCTTAGCATTCGTCTGCCGGGGGTCACCGACGGCCCCCTTCATTTGTGACAGTATCATGAAAAAATCCTCATGACAATCCCCGACTCGGGCGGATTCTCATAGTACCCCGGCCGGGACCCAACTGCCTCGAATCCCAGCCCTTCGTAGAGCCGCCGCGCGCCTGTGTTTGACTCCCGGACTTCCAGGAAATGAGCCCCCGGCCAACGCGCCATTTCGGCCTGCAGAAGTGCAGTCGCGAGGCCGAGCCGCCGCAGGTCAGGGCGCACCGCGACGTTCAGGATTTCCCGCTCCCTTTCTCCCACGCCTCTCGAAACCACAAACCCTGCCACCTGGCCGTCCAGCACGGCAACCTGGCAATCGAACGTGAGATAGTCGAGCGTTTGCCATTGCGACGCTTCTGGCGCGGTCGACTGAATTGCCGCGATCTGATCCAGGTCGGCGGTCTCCGCCGGCCGGATTTGGATGCGCACCGGAAGCAGCTCCCGCAGCATGTTCCGTTGCCGTGCGCCGATAGCGCGCCAATCGAAGTTCCGTTCCACGTGGACACTCGCGGCTGTCGCGATGCGTTGCCGCAAATCGCCATCGGTGAGCAAGGTCTCAATGCCTCGCGCAAAATCTTCGGGCGTATCGCCGATCCAGATATTGACGCCATGTTCCAGACCCAAGCCGGCGCATCCGCTCGAGGTCGACACCACGGCACGATGCATCGCCATCGCTTCCAGCACTTTCAGGTTGGTTCCCGCCGAGACCAGCGTGGGAACAATCGCCAAGTTGCTCTCGACATAAAGCGGCCGGACATCGGCCACGAATTCGAGCAGTTGAACGCCGTCGCCCGTAGGGATGGACTGTTGGCCGGTGTGCTCTCGCCAGTAAATCAAAGGATCAGGCCCCGCCACCACGATGAATTGGCTTCCTCTGAGCACAGGCCAAATTTTCTCGATGAAAAAACGATAGGCCACAATGTTGGGAAAGTGCCGGAACGATCCGACGAAGAGGAGCCGTTGCCCAGGCCGCTCGATCTCGGGCGTGAAGCGCGTCAGGTCCACGCCGTTCGGAATCACCGTGACATTCGGTCGATCAAGCAAGCAACGATCTTGTTCCGACATCACCACCACGCGCCGGTACCGGCCGATCCATTTCTTCTCGAATCGCCGCCAGCGCCAATAGTCCCACCATCCGCGCGCGGTGCGTTCGAGCACTTGGCGGTGCAACTCAAACGTGACATCGTGCTCCACCAGAACGTCGCCGGCATAGGGCGCGAGCATCGTATATTCCACCTGCACGGCTTCAATCTTGTACTCGGTGCGAAGCCGATTTAGCGCCGAATGCATCGCAGACGAGTGAAACTCGTGAACTTCCGGAGGCAGCAGCGTAGACCAACGCGGTTCGCGATAGCGCGATTTGCCGACCAGAACCACGCGCGCGCAAAGCTCGAGCACCGGCGCCAAGTCTGTATCCGTTTCCCGATCGCGAAATGCAAAGAGGAAAATATCAAACTCCTCCGCCATCTCGCGCAGCAGGTTGAAAATTCTCACGGCGCCGCCATGCGACAACGGATATGGAAAATAGGGGCTCAGCACAGCAATCCGGCGACGGCGCGCCGCCAGCGGACGGCCCGCGATTTCTTGTACCGCGGCTGGGAAAACCGATCGATCCTTCTTCCACGGAACAAGCCACTGTGGCCGCAGGAAAATGCGGTCCAGCGGAACGCCTTTGAGAAACAGCCAGGACGCAATCGCCGTTCTGACGCGTAGATGGTGCCGCTCCAGCCGCTGGTTGTACAACAGGATCTTGGTCGGCGCGAGCAGAAATGCTGCGCGCCGCAGAGCGCGATATTTAAGATCCGGCGTCAGTAAGACGGGTGCGAGTCCAATGCGATAGCCTCGAAATCGTCCGCGAAGCTGCCAGTAGCCCGAGAGTTCTTCTCTCGTCACTAAGAAGTGGCGGCGCTGAGGCTCCAATTGGCGGATCTCTTCGTGCATCCGGCGGACCAATTCTGCATCGCCCGAGGCGAACGTTACAACAATCGCCTCCGGATCTTTGCCGAGCATCCGAAAGATGAACTGCTTGAGCGCTTGCTTCAACGAAACTCAATGGTAGTTGCTTCGCCCGCCGTCTTCAGCTTTGCATTGGGCTTGGCCTTGTACTGAACCGACACCGTACGCTGAGATTTCTGCGTACCGCAGGAGAGCGCTTTTTCCCCACCGCCTGCAATCGCGATCTGCGAAGGATCGCCCACCAGAAGTTGGACCGTCTTCCCATCCGGCGTCTGGATCACCAGCCGGGCTTGTTTACCCAAGCAGTCCAGCCGCGTGAATACGCCTTCCACAGTCGCCTCGCTCTGCGCTCCCTGATACCAGCCCTCGGGTTTGGGAAGAGCCTTGCCGTCGGGGTTGAGTCTTTTGTTGGACGCCACTTCGGCCGCGTGGATCGCCGCATCGCTTTGCGCTTTCACCCGCTGGATGTCCTGCTCGCGCTCATCGGCGACGCGCTTTTTCTCGGCGGCTTCGTAATCGGCGCGCTCCTGCTCGGCCTGCAGCCGTACCTGATGGATGCGCGCGCGTTCTTCGTCATTCGCGGCCGCGCGCTCCGCGCCCGCCCAGGCTTTTTGCGCGGCCGGATAATCCTTAGCCGCGGTTTCGGTTTTCGCGAGCAACTGCCAATAATCGATATTGCGCGCATCCAGATTCGCCGCCTTCTTCAGCGACTCGGCCTTTTGGGTCAGATCCTCTTGCCGTTCCGCCATACGCAGGTACGGCTCGCCCCAGCGCGGATTCAGCTCGCTCGCTTTCTTCAAATCCTTGACGGCCTTGGTAGCATCGGGTTCCAACCGCCCCAGCTCCAGCCACGCTCTTGCGCTATCGCTCTTCGATTCCACAGCGCTCTGAAACAAACTGCGCGCCTGATTTTCCTTGTGCGCCTGAACCGCGAGCAATCCCAATCCCTCCGCCGCCTGCGGCCCATGCAGAGGTGTGTAAGCAGCTTCCGCTTGCGGCGACGCAGCCGACAGTAAAAGATCCGCCACTCCGATTTTCCCGTCGTCCGGATCCAGTTGCATCGGCTTAAAATCCCTAACCGGACTTAAAGCGCGCCCCGACACGGATGTGGTTCCGAAAGTCCCGCCTTTCAAATAAGCGTCCGCTTGATCGTTGATCTGCTTGGCTGTTTTTTCGAAAGCATTATGACAGGCCGCTTCGAAATCGCCGCTGTGTTCAAGATTCGAGACCATCACCCGGCTGCGTCCCGCGTAATTTGGATCAGTAGTCACCAGTTGCATCAACGCCCAGCCGTGCGTTCGCTCCGCTTCGGGAACCGGCGCGCCCAGCGTAACCCGCGTGCCGTTCACCTCGAGCGTGGAGACCAATTCGATCAGCCCGGATTCAATCTCGGCCGGCAGCTGCGTGGTGTTTTCGTAGAGAAGAATTCGCGCCAATTCCTTTAGGCTCTCGCGCGGAAAAACGCCTGATTCCGAGATCCCCACCATGCGCGCATCGCGGCCCAGCGCAAAATTCCGGGAGCCCGCGGGGCTCTTCTTAAAGATCAGCACCCTCACCGGCCAAACCATCTTCATTTCTTCTTTGCCGGTAATGATCCGAAGCGTTTCCCGAAACTGCTCCAGGTACATGAGCGCCTCGCGCGCAGGCTTGTCGCCCGCACTGGAGAGCACTTCAAAAGGTCCGTATCTCAGCCCGGTCCAGTGATCCTCGGCGCTTAATAGCACAGCCAGAAAAGCACAGAGGAACAGACGGCGGAACACGATTGTATGGTAGCGAAAACAGTCACTCGGTTGTTCGGTTGGCGGGTTTAGCGAACCGCATAACTGAATAACCGAAGAACCGAAGAACGGGAATTTGCGCGATCGCGCTAATTCCCTATGATGATATGCTGCGTCGTTGTGACCCCGGCTGAGTTGGTGATCGCGACATCGGTGCTGATGATCTGTGTCACGTCTCCCGTCACAGCAAACTTCGCCAGCAGTCCGAACGCGCCGCCTGTCGAGGTGTCGTTGAAGTACAACTGAAAGTCGGACGTCGCGTCCACACGGATCACTCCCGGCTGCATGGTGTTGCCGTTCTTGTCGAAAAATGTGAAGGCAAGCTGCGACGCCGAGTAGGTATTGTCCGCAGCCGCGATGCTGATATCCACCTCGCCTCCGGCAGTCACGCCAGCCGGCTCGCCGTTCACGACAATCCCACCCAACAGCCGGATACTGGTCGCGCTCTGGATGCTGACCGGCGCAGGAGCGATTGTCAGCGTTGCCTGAGCGGCCGGATTCGCATTCCCGTTCAAGATCAAGGTGAAGGTGATGGTTCCCGCCGTGGCTCCCGTCTGGAATGCCAGTTCGTCCTGGTTCCCAACAAATTTAGCCGTGGTGTCGCCCACGGCGATGCTCACGGTGGCCTGACGCAAAGGGCCGGAGAGAAACTGGATTGCTGGGTCATCGGAAATGCCTTTCACGCTGGATTGAAACGTCATGCTCAGCGTTCCCGTGCCGGTCACCTTTGAAGCCGCCGCCAGCGGGATCGACACGTTATTCTGTTGCGCACTTTGTCCAACCGAGGATCCGAACACAATGGAAGCAGTCGGCAGCGGCGGGCTGAGTCCCTGGCCGGTAAGGACAAAAGTCCGCTGGTCCACGGCCAGCGTGCCTTCGGAAGCTTGGCCGGATGTGGGCAGGAATTCCACTTGAAAAGTAACTATTTGGCCCGGCGCGATTGAAATCGGCGTTGCCGCGATTGGGATGGGGCCTTTGAATCCCGCACCCGATACGGTCAACGCATTTACGGAAACCGCGCCGCTGCTGGGATTCGACAACTCAAACGTCAGTAGTTTGGTTGTGCCGGATGCTACCGGGCCGAAGTCGATAATCGCGCCTACAGCCAGCGGGATGTTGCTGCCCGCGAGCGTCAACACCGCCGAGGGCGTCCCGGTACCTTCGAGGATGATGTTGATGGTATTCACTACGAGAAACGCGCTGTAGGAGGCGACATCGGTTGGATTGAAGACGGTGTCGAACTCTACCTCGGCGTTCGGCGCCAGGATGTAGCTGAGCGATGGTACGTTCAGAAACGTAAATCCCGTTCCAGCAAGGGACAGTGTATCGAGCGTAGCCGCACCGGTCCCGATGTTCCGCACCTTGAATCGGGTTTCCACCGAGTCACCCGGACTCGCCGCGCCGACATTCACCACCGTACCCACTGCGGTCTCATTGGTCCCATCGAAAAGAAATACCTGAAGCTGCGCCAGCGCGGACAGCGGCACCAATGCGGCGAACAGCAGGACGCGCGCAATCACGGCCGCACCTCCGGCAGCAGGTAATAGGCTTCGTGCTCCGGCTGCACATTCAATGCGGATAGGCGGCCCGTCGCGAGATCGGTGATCTGCACCCAAGTGCGACCCATCAGGCTGAAGGCAAGGTTGGGTGGCAAATGCGCGGCGATCTGCTTCTCGGATCCGTCAATCCGGCGTATCACCAGTCCCTGCAAATTGCGATACACCAGTTCGCCGCCAGCCAACAGCAATACCGGCGCCGCAATTCCCGGAAGCGCGGCTTGCGAAACGATCGCGCCGGATTGCAAATCCACTTGAAGCTGCCAAAGCTCGCCGCCTCGCTGGATGACAACTTCGCCCAGCGAGCCAACGCTCAAAACGTCCTGATCGAACTCCGGACCCGGCCGGAACTCACGCCCATCCCACATTTGCAAGGTCTTCGATTGCGGATAATATGCAAGAGCAGGCGATCCGTCGGCGGAAAACGCGAACAGCGCAGGCCCCGGCGGCGCATTCGTTCTCGCGACAATGCGGCCCTGTTGATTGACGACGCTCAGCGCGGAGTTGGTTTTCAGCAATCGAAACACACCGGAAAACGCCGCGGAAATAATTCCGCTTCCCGCCGCGCGACCAAGCACGAAATTGCCGGCCAGTCCATTCACCGGATAAACGCGGCTCTGGCTATCCACCAGAAATCCAACTTGGGGAGGTGTCAGTGCGTGCTGCGCCCACACAGCAATCGGAAACAGCAACAGCGCAGTAAGACCTTTCATCACGGATGACCCACGTAGATACTGGGATTGCCAATCAAAATTCCGGTGTTGGAAAGAGTTGAGGATTCAGTGGAAGACCCGTGGGATCTTCCCAACAGCAGGCCCGCCGCAGCCCCGCCGCCCACCGCGGCCGCGATCAAAATCCATTTGGTGCGGCTTTTATGCGAGGCGGAAAAAACTCCTTCGCCCCCGGCTTTCGCATCCACCGCGGTGCTCAGATACTGGGTGCTGACCAGCCCGGCGCGCGCTTGATCCTTCACCGCCGTGATGCGGATCTCCACCGGCCCAGGCGTCTTGTTCCACTGCATTCCCCAGACGGTGGCGCGCCCGTCGGCACCCGTGGTGATCACATCCGTCCTGAGCCCGGAACTGAACACGCCGCTCGATCCTTCTTCGGGCAGCCGGAAACTGACGGCGGCATTGGCCACAGGTCTGCCGGTTTCGTCGGTAACCAGCACCGTAATGCCGCGCGTTGCCCGAGTGCCGGTGCGGTAAACGGTCCCTTCGCCCTCCACCACCTTGAGCTGCACGATCACCGAGGCGTAGGTAGGAACGATCCAGGCCAGGATGCAGCAAATAAGGTTTCGGACCCGCATGCACTATACGTGCCGCGACGAGGGTGATATTCTCAAGCCAACCGCGACTCTTAAGGGACTATGAAAAAGTAAAGCACCGACTCCCTGACGGTCGCGGTTCGGAAAGAGGGCGTTACCGAACCGCGACGGCGAGGGAGCGCTACCACGGTCGCCGCTGCAGTGCGTTACGCTTCCTTGCGGTCGCGGCTCGGTCACGCTCGTCAGGGAGTCGGTGCCTTTAAGTCTCCGTCAACACCGCCGTCCACCCACCCGGCGGCTCCCGCAACAAATCCAAAAAAGCCTGTCCCGCCCGGTGAAACCGTTTTTTCCTCCGATGCACAATCCCGACCGGCCGGTATAACTCCAGCCGCGCAATCGGAATCGGGACCAGCCGCCCCTGCCGGATCTCTTCCTCCATAATCCGCGCCGGCATGATGCTTACACCCGACCCGTGCGCCACCGCTTCCTTGATCATCTGCAGATTGTCGAAATGCAGCGTCACGTTCACATGCACATGATGCTCGCGCAGAAACCGGTCAATATCTTTCCGGATCGGCAGGTCTTCATCGAACGCCACGAAATCCAACCCCTCCAGATCCTCCGGCTGTACTTCCAATTTCGCCGCGAGCTCATGATACGGCGATGCGGCCACCACCATCTCTTCTTCGCGCCAGGGCAACACCGTCACATCTTTGTTGGATTCCGGATAGCTCATCAGCCCCAGATCCGCGCGATCCGTCACCACGGCTTCGTACACCTTCTCCGGACGCAGATACTCCACCTCTAAACGCGCTTGCGGATAGCGCCTGGAAAACTCCTCTTCGAGCTGCGACATCTCCGAGAGCCCTACCGAATAGATCGAAGCCACTCGAACCGTGCCCTCCACCTCGCTCTTCATTTTCTCCAGCGCCAGTCTGAATTCATCGCGAGACCGCAGCATGTCGCGGCACATCTGCAGGTAGAGCTTGCCCGCTTCCGTCACAGCCAGCGGCCGGCTGCTTCGATCCAGAAGCGTGGTCCCCAATTGCCGCTCCAGGTCTTGCAAATGCTGGCTTGCGGCGGATTGGCTGATTTCGTTCTCGTTGGCCCCCCGGCTGACGCTCTTCGATTGGGCTATATCTATGAAAAGCTTGAGACGTTCAAACTCCATTGTTAGATTTATATTATCTGGATTACTTATAACAAGTCAATAGCAATTTCTGTTGCGCTAATAGTAAAGCGTTGCTATACTGTCATGCATGAACGGACTCCCCGTGGAGCAGGGTCTGTATGACCCCCGTAATGAGCACGATGCCTGCGGCATTGGCTTCGTGGTCAATATCAAAGGCGAGCAATCGCACGAGATCATCCTCAAGGGACTCGAAATCCTCATCAACCTGGCGCATCGCGGCGCCTGCGGCTGCGATCCGGAAACCGGCGACGGCGCTGGAATCCTGATTCAAATCCCGCACAAGTTTTTTGCGCGCGAGTGCGCGGATCTCGGCTTCACGCTGCCGCCCCCGGGCGAGTATGGCGTCGGGATGGTGTTCCTTCCCGTCGAGCCCTCGCATCGATTGTTAGCCGAAGGAATTCTGGAACGCATTGCGCGCGAAGAAGGCCTTGCCGTTCTTGGATGGCGCGATACGCCAGTGAATGTCGATGCCATCGGACGCGTGGCGCGCGCATCGCAGCCGTACATCGAGCAGGTATTCATCGCCGGCGCTCCCGGCATGACGGAAGACCAGTTGGAACGCAAGCTATACGTCATCCGCAAGCGCGCCGAATCGGAAATCGCGGCATCGCAGCTCACGGACAAGGGCTTTTTCTATATCCCGTCGCTCTCGGCTCGTACGATCATCTACAAGGGCCTGCTGCTGGCGCCGCAGATCGTCGAGTTCTACAACGAGCTTGCGGATCCAGATGCCATGAGCGCGCTCTGCCTGGTACACCAGCGTTTTTCCACGAACACGTTTCCCTCCTGGCAGCTCGCGCACCCGTATCGCTATCTCTGCCACAACGGAGAAATCAACACCGTGCGCGGCAACGTCAACTGGATGAACGCGCGCGAAAAAGTGCTCGCGACCGACGCGTTTGGCGACGACATCCGGAAGATCATGCCTGTGATCGCGCCCAATGGCAGCGATTCAGCCGCTCTCGACAACGCTGTCGAAGCCCTCACGCTCGCCGGCCGCAGCCTTCCGCATGTCATGGCGATGCTGATCCCCGAAGCCTGGGATGGCGATGGCGCCATGCATCCGGATAAAAAAGCGTTTTACGAATATCACGCTTCTCTCATGGAACCGTGGGATGGTCCCGCCGCGGTCGCGTTCACCGATGGCCGCGTGATCGGCGCCACTTTGGATCGCAATGGCCTGCGTCCCGCGCGCTACCTCGAAACGCACGGCGGCCTTCTCGTCATGGCGTCGGAAACCGGCGTGCTCCCAGTTCGCCCCGAAGAAATAAAATTCAAAGGACGTCTTCAGCCCGGAAAAATGCTTTTGGTGGATACTACTGAAGGCCGCATCGTTCCCGATGAAGAGATCAAGCGCCGATTCTGGACCCGCCAGCCCTACGGCGAGTGGCTGAAAGAAAATCAGATCACGCTGGACAGCCTGCCCGAGCCTCCGCGCGTCTACGAATCCGATCTGCAGACCATCGTGACGCGGCAACGCGCTTTCGGCTATACCGACGAAGATCTGCGCATCCTGCTCGCGCCCATGGCCGTCGAACGGCGAAGAGCCCGTGGGATCCATGGGAACCGATACGCCGCTGGCCTGCCTCTCCGACAAGCCGCAACCGTTGTTCCACTACTTCAAGCAGTTGTTTGCGCAAGTCACCAATCCAGCCATCGACCCTATTCGCGAAGAGTTGGTGATGTCGCTCACCAGTTACATCGGAACCGAGCGCAATATCCTGGAAGAAACGCCGCAGCATTGCCACACGCTGAAGCTGCCCAATCCTCTACTCACCAATCGCGATCTCGAAAAACTGCGCCGCGTCTCCACCAGCGATCTTACTGGGAACCACGCTCCCCTTGCTGTTCCGCGTGGCGGGCGGCGAAAAAGAGCTCGAACGCGCGCTCGATGGGTTGTGCCGCAGCGCGTCGTTGGCCGTGAAATCGCGCTATACATTATTGATTCTCTCGGATCGTGGCATCGACGATGAATACGCGCCCATCCCCAGCCTGCTCGCCCTCTCAGCCGTTCACAATCATCTGGTGCGCGAAGGCTCGCGTACGCAAGTCGCCCTGATTATCGAATCCGGCGAGCCACGCGAGGTCATGCACTTCGCGCTCCTGATCGGCTATGGCGCAAGCGCCGTGAATCCGTATCTCGCCATCGAAACGTTGGAGGACGAGGCCGCCAAGGGCAACCTTCCTCCGGGCGTCACTTTCGAAAAAGCGCTCAAAAATTACAAGAAGGCCATCAACAAAGGGCTGCTCAAAGTCTTCTCCAAAATGGGGATCTCCACGCTGCAGAGTTATCGCGGCGCGCAATGTTTCGAGGCCATCGGCCTGAATAAATCTTTAGTGGATCGCTATTTCACCGGAACGTCCTCGCGCATTGAAGGCGTCGGATTGTCCGTGCTGGCGCGCGAAGCCAAACTGAAACACGATTACGCGCAGCAACCGGTTTCCGAAGCCGCCACGGAACTCGAAATCGGCGGCAGCTATCAGTTCCGGTCGCGCGGCGAGTATCATCTCTTCAACCCGGGGACCGTCAGCAAGCTGCAGCATGCGGTCCGCCAGTCGAGCTTTGCCACCTTCCAGGAATACACACAGCTTGTCGACAGCCAGAGCCGCGAGCTTTGTACGCTGCGCGGACTGATGCAGTTGAAAACAGCGCCCCAGCCGATCCCGATCGAAGAAGTGGAACCGGCCAGTGAAATCGTCAAGCGATTCGCTACGGGCGCCATGTCCTTCGGGTCAATTTCTAAAGAGGCGCACGAAACGCTGGCCATTGCGATGAACCGCATCGGCGGCCGATCCAATACCGGCGAGGGCGGGGAAGACGAAGCTCGCTTTGCGCGCGATCCGAATGGCGATTGGCGTCGCAGCGCGATCAAGCAAGTGGCATCCGGACGCTTCGGAGTCACCACCAACTATCTGATCAACGCGGACGAGCTGCAAATCAAAATCGCCCAGGGCGCGAAGCCCGGCGAAGGCGGCCAGTTGCCGGGACACAAAGTGGATGAAGTGATTGCGCGGGTGCGCCATTCCATCCCCGGCGTTCCATTAATTTCCCCGCCGCCGCATCACGATATTTATTCCATCGAAGATCTCGTCGCAACTGATCTACGATCTGAAGAACGTCAATCCGCAGGCTCGCATCTCGGTAAAGCTGGTTGCCGAAGTCGGGGTAGGCACCGTAGCTGCTGGCGTCGCCAAGGCGCATGCCGACCTGGTGCTGATCAGCGGACACGACGGCGGTACAGGCGCATCGCCGCTCACTTCCATCAAACACGCCGGCATTCCCTGGGAACTCGGACTCGCCGAAGCCCAGCAAGTGCTGGTCCTGAACGATCTGCGCAGCCGCATCCGCGTCCAGACGGACGGCAAGCTGCAAACCGGCCGCGATGTGACTATCGCCGCGTTGTTGGGAGCCGAGGAATTCGGATTCTCCACCGCGCCGCTGGTTTCGATGGGCTGCATCATGATGCGCAAGTGCCATCTGAATACCTGCCCGGTTGGCATCGCGACCCAGGACCCGGTGCTGCGCCAGAAATTCACCGGCACGCCCGAGAACGTCATCAACTTCTTCTTCTATATCGCGGAAGAAGTCCGCCAGTGGATGTCGAAGCTCGGCTTCCGCAAAATGGAAGAGATGGTAGGCCGCGTGGACAAAGTGGAAATGCGCCACGCCGTCGAGCATTGGAAAGCCAAGGGCCTCGATTTCTCCACCATTCTCTACAACCCGCAAGTTCCTCGCCGCGTTGGACGCCGCTGCACCATCAAACAAGATCATGGCCTGGAAAAAGCTCTCGACCATGAGCTGATCGCACTTTCCGAAGATGCCCTCAAGCAATGCGCGCCGGTGGAACGCAGCATGGAAATCCGCAACGTCCATCGCACGGTCGGCGCCATGCTCTCGGGCGAAATCGCGCGCCGCTACGGATCGCACGGGCTACCGGAAGATACCATCCGCTTCCACTTCACCGGATCCGCGGGCCAAAGTTTTGGAGCATTCTTAGCCAAAGGCGTCACGTTAACGCTCGAAGGCGACGCGAATGATTACGTGGGCAAAGGGCTCTCGGGCGGCAAGCTGGTAGTCTATCCGCCGCGCGCTTCGACATTCCTGCCGGAAGAAAATATGCTGGTCGGCAACGTTGTGCTGTATGGCGCAACCAGTGGCACGGCATTTTTCAACGGCATGGCGGGTGAACGATTCGCGGTCCGAAATTCCGGCGCAACCGCCGTAGTAGAAGCGGTAGGCGATCACGGCTGCGAATACATGACCCGAGGCCTGGTCGTCGTTCTAGGCCGCGCCGGCCGCAACTTCGCCGCCGGAATGACAGGCGGAATCGCCTACGTGCTGGATGAAACGGGCGAATTCTCGAACGTCCTCTGCAACAAATCAAGCGTCGATCTGGAAGCGGTCTCGGACCAGACGGATCAACAAATCATCCACGACCTGATCGCGAAACACGTGGAAGTTACAGGCAGTCCGCGCGGTAAATGGATCCTGGAACATTGGCTCGAAATGCTACCAAAATTCGTGAAAGTATTCCCGCACGAATACAAACGAGTGCTAGGGACGAACCAGGCGGCGCAAACTGCCCGAGCCCCGAGCCCCCAGCCCCCAGTCCCGCAGACGCAGCCAGAGGCCGCCCGTGGGTAAAACAACCGGCTTCCTCGAACACGCTCGCGAAGCCCCGACGCGCCGTCCCGTAATCGAGCGCGTCAACGATTGGTTTGAGGTCTACCAGGAGTTCCCCGAGGACAAAGTCCGCACCCAAGGCGCGCGGTGCATGGATTGCGGTGTCCCGTTCTGCCATACCGGATGTCCGTTGAACAACGTGATTCCGGATTGGAACGATCTGGTTTATCGCGACCGCTGGCGCGAAGCCGTCCGCGTGCTGCACGCCACCAACAATTTTCCAGAGTTCACCGGACGTGTCTGCCCGGCGCCGTGTGAAGCCGCGTGCGTGCTCGGAATTAATGAGCCGCCGGTGACCATCAAAGTAATCGAAAAAACCATCATCGAGCACGCCTTCCGCGAGGATTGGATTCGTCCGGAACCGCCGTTAGTGCGCAGCGGCAAGCGCGTGGCCGTGGTCGGATCGGGCCCGGCGGGTCTCGCCGCCGCCCAGCAATTGAACCGCGCCGGACATTCGGTAACGGTTTTCGAAAAAGCCGACCGCATCGGCGGATTGCTGCGCTACGGCATCCCCGATTTCAAAATGGAAAAATGGTTGCTCGACCGCCGCATCAAGCAAATGACCGCGGAGGGCGTGGAGTTCCGCACCAAGGTCCATGTGGGCCAGGCGATTCCCGGCGAAGAGCTACGCGAGGATTTCAACGCCATTCTGCTGGCAGGCGGAGCCGAGCAGCCGCGCGATCTCCCGGTCCCCGGACGCAAATTGAAGGGTATCCATTTCGCGATGGATTTCCTGCCGCAGCAAAACCGTCGCGGCGCGGGCGACGCTGTCGCAAACCAGATTCTCGCCACGGGCAAACGCGTCGTGATCATCGGCGGCGGCGATACGGGCGCGGATTGCCTGGGGACATCCCATCGCCAGAAAGCGGCATCGGTGCATCAGTTTGAAATCCTGCCGATGCCTCCGGACAATCGCGCCGATTCCACGCCCTGGCCGCTGTGGCCCTTGCAACTGCGCGTCGAAAGCTCGCACGAAGAGGGCGGCATTCGCGATTGGGCCATCGCCACCACGTGCTTTTTCCGGAGAGGGTCACGTGAGCAAACTGCATGCGGTTCGCGTGGGTCCGGCGCCGAAGTTCGAGCCGATCCCAGGCAGCGAGTTTTCACTCGACGCGGATCTGGTCCTGCTGGCCATGGGCTTCACCGGCCCGGTAAAGAGCGGACTGATCGAACAGCTCGGCGTAAGTCTGGACGCACGCGGCAACGTATCCACGGATGCCAACTACATGTCCTCCTCACCGGGCATCTTCGCGGCAGGCGACCTCCGCCGCGGCCAATCGCTGGTGGTGTGGGCCATCGCTGAAGGCCGCAAAGCCGCCGAGGGCATCGACACTTACCTGAAAACCCGGTGAAAACCTAACCGAACCGCGACCGCAAGGGAGCGCTACCACGAGACCTGTCGGCACGCTTCCTTGCGGTCGCGGTTCGGCAGCAGTCTGATCAGTTCTGCAGCAGGATCGCCATGCTCACGCACGTCTGCAGTCCATGCTCGCCCAAAATCTTGAGCGCGGACGCGGGAAACGCCACGCTGTGTTCGAACGTCTTGGCGCACGATTGGACACCCTTGATTACATGAACCACGCCAAACTCCGCCTGCTCAAATCCCGCCAGCCCGATCAAAATCGCTTTCACGACCGCGTAGTTCACCGCCATCAGCATGTACTGCTTGCCGATGGTATTCACCACTTTCTCGGCGCTCAAGTTTTGGCTGGTCTCCTGTGGCCCAAAAGGAAACAGCCGGCTATGCGCGTAATTTACCAGATAATGCTCCAGCATGTACTCGTGCTGGCCCATGAATGGCGCGTAGTACTCCGAATACGCCTTCGCGTAGCGCTGCCCGATATCATCTAAACTCGATTCGGGCGACCACTCCAAGCCGCGCATGAAGTCCTGATAGCACTCTCGAAAACGAAGGCTCGTGAAGTCGGAACTGATGCGCCCGACAATCAACTCCACAATCACTTCCAATTGCGCCACCGGCCGAGGCTGGAGCTGCGCCAGCGATTCGTTGAAAAGTCCGCGCGACATCGCGTCGCGATAGCTCTCCAAAACCTGTGGAATCTCGGGAGTGGATGTCTGTTCCAACTGATCGCACAGCGATCCAAGCACCACCATACGCTGCCACAGCGGATAAGCCCGGTTCTGCAAAATCCAAATCGCAAGGCCGCGCACTTCCGGGAAAGAACCGTAAGGCTTATCCGTGTACTTTTCGCTGCGAGTATCGAGCAGCCCCAGATTCGCCAAGCGTTGCCCATTCTGCTCGAACGGCTTTTCCTCAAACTCCATCGGGTTCGGATTCAACAGCACCACACGAGCCGCTTCCGGGCAAGACATGTGCAGCGATCGATGCAGCACGTCATCCACCAGGCTCATCACTCTCGGATAAGTCGAGCACATCTTAGAAAGGTAGGTTTCGCCCAGCTTCTTCTGGATCGAGCAAAGCCCCTCCGCGAGAAACGGGCAGCCGTCGCCCGTGATGGTGATGCGTGCGTAGTTGTCCTCGTTGCCGGTGTTCGCGGGATTGATGGTAACCAGCCGATGCAGCGCCTCCCCCAGCTCGGGATCGTCGCGAGCGCTGGTAGGCTTCGTAAATCGGTCGATCGACATTGACGCCCCAACCGATACAGCAAGTATCTTCGCAGTCGGCGCCGATGCATCGAAAAGCGCTGTACGACCGCGGTTGGAGCCGGGTGGCCGGCTGCACTTGCTTGAGCATAACACGCGTTTACGCTACGAACCCTGCTGACGCCCCCACCCATTCCAGGTCGCGATTGTGATCCACGCCGATCATTTTCCCGCGGCCCATTCGGACAATCAGCATCACGGCCTCCGGCTGATTTGTCCAAATGTACATCACGCGCACTTCGGCCTTGGTTCCTCCGTGCGGCGTGGCGATCACGGGCGCGAAATCTACCTTCTGCTGCAAGATAAACTGCGCTGGATCCGCTGCAGCTAGTTGCTCCCGCGTGGGTCCGATCACCACGCCCAAACCCGCGAAGGAATAAAGCGGCTTCAGCACATAGTTCTCAAGATCCGCTGGGATCTCCGCCAACCGGTTCAGAAACCAAGTCTTCGGCACGCTGGGATGATCGAAGTAAGGCAGCGAAAATTTGCTGATCCGGAAGTACCAGTTCGGATGCCCCGCCCATTCCACATCCAGATCGTCCCGAAAATCGAAAGCCGGCTGGATTCCTTTGCGTTGCAGCTCATCCACGATCACGCGATTGTAGATGCGCCGGATCGGCACGTCGCCCTGGAACAACCGATTGCCACGCTTCCGGATATCGGTCAGCGACACCGGTTTCACGCCGCAGTATTTCTCGGTCAGTAAAAAGTCCGGCAGCGTCTTCTGGTGATACGGATCGATCTCCATTAGAATCACGTTCTCCGGATCGCAGTCGCCGACGATTGCCCGCCGCAGCGTCTCCCAATAATCGCCGCCGGAAAGAAAATACCGAAGGCTCGGATCCAGCCCGTATACGTCCCGGTAAGTTTCCGCGACAACTGGCTGATACGCGTAGAGCGACGGGAATCCCTGAATCTCAACCAGCTTCGGCTCCAGATTCTGGTCGATCCCAAAATCCACTTGGACGAACAGCGGATGCGGCGTTTCGTTTGGCACATTGTATTCGGCGGGAATGGATGCTGCGGAAGCAGCCATGTAATCGGCGCTCGACAAAAGCTGCCCCAGCAGCTCTTTGCCGTAGCGCACCATCTTGTCAATGAGCGCCTCTGGGAAAAAACAGGGAGTCTCGCAATTGCGAAAGGAAATCGGGGTCCCGCAGCGCTGAGTGAGTTCCGAAAGAAAGCGCTGGTATTTCTCCGCGGTGAAGGACTGGTTGAAGCGCCGTCTCTGTACGGGAATCATAGAGAATCTTAGTGGGGCGGACCCCCGGGTCCGCGCGGGTCCCCCTGGACCCGCAACTACCACGAAGAGCCGACGAGGGCGTCGGCAGCGGACCAGGGGGTCCGCCCCACGACATCAAATCAGGAATTTGCCCGCGGACATGATCTGCCGGTCATCCGCCCAAATATTGAAATCCCGCCCCACCACATCGATATGCGTTCCGGACCACCAGTCCGCTCCCGTGTGCGCTCCATACGGATTTCCGAACGCCATATGCACCCCCGGCAGCTTCTCATCCTGCAAAATATTTCCGATCACGCCGCGCAGCCCGAGATTGGTTCCGATGGCGAACTCCCCCACGCGATCACTGTTTTCATCGGTGTGAGTGTACTTCCAGAACTCCTGCTCCAACTCCTGGTTTTTCGACTTCGCCTCCACCACGCGATTTCCTTTGACTCGGATGGTCAACGGCGTCTCGCGCAGGTCACCGTACTTCGCGCACAGATAATCCCCAACTACGCCGTCAATCACAAATGTCCCGTTCACTTCTCCCGGCGTGGTGAAAACTTCGCCGCCCGGCAGGTTTCCCCACTTGTTCACGCTGATGATCCCGCTGGTCTTCACCCACTTGTAGTTCTTGTTTAAGCTGGCCGTGACATCGGTGCCGGCGGCGGTGGTGGCGCGGACCGTTTGCGCCGCCGTCGCGATCTCCCACACCTTGCGGCTCAGCTCGTCCACTTTGTCGTAATCCGCGCGCATGCCCTCCAGCATGATCCGCTTCTCGATGTTGACCATGTGCGCGTGCCGCATCTTGCGCCGGTTCACCACATCGGTCATCTGCATCCGCGTCTTCAGCTCGTTGGCTTGAGCCTGCACCGCGTAGATGCTCACCGCGCTCGTTTCCATGTCATCCAAAATCACCTGTGGCATGTCGGACATGGGCCGTGGAGTGATCTCTTCTAGCACAAACGCGTGATACGGCGCGCCCACCTCTTCGATCTCACGCACCAGGCTGGCCGCGATCTCCCGGCAGGCTTCGTCGGCGATCACAGTCACCTTCTCCGAAGGCTGGATACGCAGACAAACCCGCACCGCGTTGCGCGCGCCCGGCGTCAATTCCGGATCGAATGCCGCACGCTCAATTTTCCATTCGTCATCATGTCGCTATATTTGCTTGCGTCTTGTCCTTCTCCACGATCCCGATCTCCGTCTCCTGGATCATGAAATCCACCACCTTGGTCAGATCGCCAGTCTCCTTGAACACCCGCAGTTGGCGATCCGCCCCGGTGCCCATCTCAAGGATCTTGTGAATGTAGTTGATTTCCTTGCGCGACCGCAACTCGTCCACTACGTCGTCCACGAAGTGCAGATACTCGTAGATCAAGTCGCGCACCGGAACTTCCACTCTCTTTCCGAAATCGATGAGCTGCCCATCCAGCCCGTAACGCACGGCTCGCCACTTGTTCTCCATGATCAGCGCCCGTCGATAGAGCCGGAAGCCCTGATTGGCGGCATGCAACTTATAAAGTTTCGCGACCGTGGCCTGAATCAGCGCGGCAATGGCCAGCGTTTCTTCCACCCGCATCGGAATATCGCAGATGCGGAATTCCAAAGTCTGGAAATGCGGATGCGGACGGATGTCCCACCAGATCTTCTTCGCGTTGTCGATGCACTTGGTCTGCACCAGCAGATTCACGAAGCTCTCGTACTCGCCCCAGCTCGGAAAATAGTCCGGAATGTTGGTGCGCGGAAATTTGTCGAATACCTTGCAGCGATACGACTTCAGTCCCGTGTCCATCCCCAGCCAGAACGGCGAGTTGGTGGAGAGCGCCAGGATGTGCGGCAGAAAGTAGCGCGCCGCATTCATCAGGTGGATCGCGGTCTCGCGATCCTCGATCCCCACGTGCACGTGCAATCCGAAAATCAGATTGGCGCGCGCGACAATCTTCATGTCCTCTACGATGTCCAGGTACCGCTGGTCGGGATAAATCTCCTGCTTTCGCCAGTCGCCGAAAGGATGCGTCCCGCCGGCCGCCAAACGAAGGTTTCCAGCCTTCGCCAGCTTGATCATGTCGCGCCGCAGCCCGATCAACTCTTCGCGCGCCTGCTCGATGTCGTTGCAGACCCCGGTGCCCACCTCGATCACCGACTGGTGCATTTCCGGCTTAATCGATTCTTTGAGTATCGCCTTGCCCTTGGCGATAATCTCCATGTCGATGTGGGACCGCAGATCGCGCGTTTCCGGATCGATGGTCTGGTATTCCTCTTCGATCCCGATGGTGAAGCTAGGTTTCATAAGGTCGATACGGGAGCGTCGGAAAACCGGGTTATTCGGCAGCGCTCCCTTGCGGTCGCGGTTCGGTAGCGCGGACTCATCCCGCCGCTCCCGCGCCCCTGGATTCCGGATTCAAAAACTTCGCCCAGCGCAGCTCTTCCATCACACGCGGACCCGCCAATGCCTGCTCGATCGCCAAATCCGCCACCGCATCCACGATCCATTCGAAGTTCTCCGGCCCCACCGAATGATAATCCGCGTCCGGCGCCGGATTCATGAAATCGATCGCATAAGGCACGCCGTCCTGCACCGCAAATTCCACGGTATTCAAATCGTACCCAAGCGCCTGGCATAGCGTCATCGCATCCTGCACCACGCGGGCATGCAACGAGGGCGCCACATGCCGGGGATCCCGGACATAACGATCCTGATGCGGCTGCCGCGGATCGTACTGCATCACGTGCACTTTCTTCTGGCCCACCACATAGCAACGGAAATACAGGTCGAAGTCGATGGCCTGCTGCAGCGTCATGCAAAGGTCGCCGGTGTCGTCGTAAGCGGCAAACAACTGCTCCGGGTTATCCACTTTGTACACGCTCTTCCAGCCGCCGCCGCTGAAGGGCTTGAGAAATGCCGGAAATCCGATGTACTGAAAAATCTCCTGCCAATTCAGCGGATAGACCAGGTTCCGCATTGACTGGTCAGTGGTCCCCGTCGGATGCGCCTTGTGCGGCAGCAGCACTGTTCGCGGCACCGCAACTCCAAGCTTCGACGCTAGCGAATAGTTGAAGAACTTGTCGTCCGCGCCCCACCAGAAAGGATTGTTGATGACGCGCGTCCCACCCAGCGCCGCGTTCTTGAGATAGGCGCGATAAAAAGGAATGTCATGCGAAATGCGATCTACGATTACCGCGTAGCCGCTCGGCTCCGCCATCCGGATGCCGCCGATGTGGATATGCTCGGCGCGCACATCCGGGATGTGGCGGGAGTTGATCCGGTCCACCAGGGCGCCCGGGAACGTGTTTTCCATCCCATAAACGATCCCGATGTTTTTCATGGCTTTTATAAGCCTATCAGGATCAGAGTGGGGCAGGCTTTTGAGCCTGCCGCCGGCTTTCCAGCCGGCGAAGTTTGGGTCAATTCGTCGAAGTCGCCTTCTGATTCTTCACCTGCAGCTCATTCACCACCTGCTGCACATTCGGAACCGCCGCGGCGACATTCTGGGCTTGAGCCCGCAACGCCTCCGATCGAACCTCGCCGCTCAGCGTCACCACGCCGTTCTTTACGTCGTACTTCACGCCCTTCTTCAGCCTGTTTTGGATCAGCGCGGCATCCACGTTCTTCTCGATGCCAGCATCCAGGTCGGAATTCACCTTCTTGGCCTCGCTCGACGCGGCCGGAGGAACCACAGCGATCTCATTCGCCACCACCTGCGCGCCCGCCAGCGATTTTGCAAGGGACTCGGCTTGCGCTTTGTCCGCATCCGCAGCCACGTGTCCGCCCAGTGTCACCACGCCCTTCTCCCGATCCTGACTTACGGAGACATCCTTCAGATTGGCGCCATCCAGCGATTTTCGAATGCTATCGGCTACATCCGGCGATTTTGTGGCGCTGGACGAACACCCGACCAGAGTCGCGGCTAAAAGCACCGCGAGCGCGAACGAACACGATTTGACCACTTTCATATTTCTCCTTTGATAGGGCTTCATTCCAGCGAATGACCGGACTGCTGAAAATAACCCATCCCTTAGACCCTAATGTGCATCGTTTTGTTTCAAGCCTGTTAGGCTTGTGGTCCTTTCAGCATCCATACAGTGAGCAATAGTGATCAGTGTTGAAACAGACATCGGTCTAGAATTTGAAGTAATCAAGAAAAAGTTGATGGCTCCGTCCCTGTCCAGTTTTCGCGCGGCAGCTCTCGTTCTGGCTCTACCGTCCTTGCAGGCTCAGGTCAACGTCTTCACCTATCACAACGACCTCTCTCGTACTGGCCAGAATCTGAAAGAGACCATTCTCGCGCCTGGCTCTTTGGCTACAGGAAATTTCGGTCCGCTCTTCAGCATTCCCGTGGATGGCCAGGTTTACGCGCAACCTCTCTACATGTGGGGCGTGAACATTCCCGGAAAGGGCGTCCACAACGTCGTGTTTGCCGTCACCGAACACGACAGCGTCTACGCGTTTGATGCCGACAGCAACCGGGGAGCCAATGCAGCGCCCTTGTGGCAGACGAGCTTCCTCAATCTCGCTGCTGGCGTTAACTCGGTCCCAGCCGACAATTTAGGCTGCCAGTCGATCGCGCCCGAAGTTGGAATCACTGGCACTCCCGTGATCGATCCGTCCACCGGAACCTTGTATGTAGTTGCGATGACGCTCGAGGATTTTGGCCAGACCTACGTGCATCGCTTGCACGCGCTCGATGTAACCACCGGCCTCGAAAAACCCGGCAGTCCGGTCGAGATTGAAGCCTCCACGCCTGGAACCGGAGATGGAAATACGACGGTTACATTCCGTCCGTGGCTCTACAAAGAGCGCGCCGGCTTGCTTCTCCTAAACGGCATGGTCTACACCACTTGGTCGTCGAATTGCGATTCCGGAAATTATCACGGCTGGGTGATCGGCTACGACGCCAACACCCTCAAACGCACGGCTGTGTACATCAGCAGCCCGAATTGGGACGCCGGCTCCATTTGGCAAGGCGGCGCGGCCCCCGCGGCCGACGCGGACGGGAATATCTATATCGTCACTGGCAATGGCACCTTCGATGCGGATCGCGGCGGCGCGGATCTGGGCGATAGCGTCGTCAAACTTTCCACCGCGCAGGGTCTTTCCGTAGCCGATTACTTCACGCCTTTCAACGCTGCACTGCTCGATGTCAAGGATATCGACCTCGGTTCCAGCGGTGCGCTCCTGCTGCCGGATTTGGCCGGATCGCCGCAGCACCCGCACCTCCTCATTAGCGGAGGCAAAGAAGGCCGCGTGTATCTGCTCGATCGAGATGGCCTGGGCCATTTTTCATCCAGCGGCGACCAACAGATCGTGCAATCGCTCCCCGCCGCCGTGGGACCTCTATTCGGCGTCCCTGCCTACTTCAACAACACCGTTTTCTTCGGACCCAAGAACGATGCTCTTAAGGCCTTCCCGATCTTAAACGGCCAACTCTCGGAAACACCGTCGTCCCAAAGCAGTGGCGCCATTCCCTACCTTGGTTCGGTGCCCAGCGTTTCAGCCAACGGTTGGAAGAGTGGCATTGTTTGGACCGTCTGCCCGGATGGGCTCCATGCCTATGATGCCTCCAACCTCGCCAACCAGCTGTACAGCGGAAACATTGGCTCTTACATAAAATTCTCAACTCCAACCATTGCGAACGGCAAGGTCTACGTTGGAACCGCGAATTCCGTGGCGGTCTTCGGACTTCCCGCAGCCCCCGCGATTGCTGCGATCGTGAACTCCGCCGGAAGCGGGGCCGCCCCTGTGGCGCCTGGCTCGCTCGTCTCCGTTTATGGAACGAATCTGGCAGCCGGCACCGCAGGCTCCGAGGTCCTTATCAGTGGCATCGCCGCGCCTTTGCTCTCGGTTGGCCCCGCTCAAATCAACGTACAAATCCCCTATGAGATCGAACCAGGAACTGCGGCCGTTGTCGTGCTACGAGGCGAGAGCGCCTCAGCCTCCGTAGCGCTCCGAATTCAGAAAACCGCACCGGGTATTTTCGGCGCTGACCCGAATCCATTCACACCTGGGAGCGTCCTCATTCTTTATGCAACGGGTTTAGGACCAACCGAACCGCCCGTCGCCACGGGAGTGGTCGCGCCCCTTGCGCCATCCTCAACGCCGACGCTTCCTTTGAGTGCGACCCTCGGGAGCCAGCCCGCGTCAGTCCTCACCGCGCAACTGGTACCGGGCTTAGTAGGAGTCTTCAGCGTGACCTTGCAGCTACCCAATCTGCCGCCCGGAACCTACTCACTCGTGATACATTCTGACGGCGCTTCCAGCAATAGTTGGACGGTGAACGTCGCACCACAATAAAGGGTGGCGCAGGCGGTTTCGCCTGCGAACCCATTCGCGTCAGTAATTATTTCTCGAATACCTTCTCAACCTGCCCGATCTTCTTCTGGATTTTTCCCGAGACCTTTTCCGCTGTGCCCTCGTCCATCCTTTGCGGCCGGATTGGGCAACTGAACTCTCTCGAAAGCCCACCGTCCTGCCAGCCGCGCCAGTTCCGCCCCAGTAGGCGTCCACCGAACGCAAGTAGCAGTCCTTGTCATTTTCTTAGCGCCGCTGTCCAATTCGACAAAACCGTGAATGGCGCTTGCATTTGGTCCACCGGAACAGCGAGCAGGAATCGTTGGCCGCCTGCCTGCACATTCCACTCGGGCAAGATGCCGGAGGTTTGGAAAAGAGGCTTGGGTGCGCCGGCTTGGAACAGAACACCGGCGGCAATATCGACCGCCATCAGTTTTCCATCCGACGAAATGTAATACAATTCTTTCCCGTCGCCCCGCCAGCGCGGGCTGCTGCCCCCGCCTTTTGAGACCAACGAATCTTCCTTGCCGTCAGGAAATCCCCGGACGTAGACCTCGTTGCGGCCGGATGCGTCGGACGTGTAGACAATCCAGCGGGAGTCAGGTGAGAATTGGGCCTGGGATTCGCTGAACTCAGTTCCCAACAGCCGAGTTCGCTTATGGTCGTCCATGGATAGCATCCAAATATCGTTCTTCGTTTTCGGATCGGCAACGGTGTACAAGAGGAAGCGCCCATCGTGAGACCAACTAGTGGGGTACTTTGCCTCATCAGATTTCAAGAAGAGATCCTCGTCCTGGGCGCCGCCAGCCAGCTTCTGATAAAGGTTCAAGGTGCTGTTCGAGCCGCCATCGCGACTTGAGACAAAGACGACGCGGCTTCCGTCTGGCGACCAAACTGGGTAATCGTTACGCCCCACAGCAGAAGTGAATCGTTTGCTCGTGCCGCGTGTCAGATCCAGCAGCCACAAACTCCACGCCGCTGGCCCTCGCGTGAAATTGTTCAGGGAAACCACCGCTCGCGTTCCGTCCGGCGAAACTGCCAAACTGCTGTAAGGGCCAGGTTCACCCACGCGACTGATCGCCTTCCCCTGCCGGTCCAGCCAAGTCAGTTGGAACTCTTGCGCGCGAGTCCGATAGGCAAGTATCCCGGTGTCTGAGATTGAGAAGAAGCCATAGGCGAGGTAGCTGCCAACCCCCTCCGCCACTGGCACCGGCTCGCCCATGAGTTGCAGCCGCTTGGGGTCGAAGGGCTGAGCGAAGAGCGTTCCGCTGCGCAAGAACAGCAACTGTCCGGTGCTCGAATCAGTGGAGGGGGCGTACAGAGCGGGCACGGATGCGAGTAGTTGTCTGGAGTCCTGTCTTAGAGGATCGGCCTCAATTGATCCCACGTAGGTCCCGGAATTCTCGGGTATACGGGAAGAGCGGTAGTAAAGAAAGTGCCGCCCGTCTGGCAGAAATGAGGGAAGAAGATGGATACCTTCTTTGCGTGACAGATCGACATGGGTTAGCACGATTGCTCTTCCGCCCGCTGCGGAAACCCGCATTAGTCCAACGCCCGGGGCATCGTTTCCGAAAACAATCACGCCCTCCTTGTTCCAGGAACCGCCCACGGCGAGCCCCGGCAATTCGCATATGGTCTGCGCCGGTCCGCCCGCGATGTCGATTTTCTTGAGCTTTCCGCCCGCATCGAACGCGATGGAACGGCTGTCGGGCGACCAGAAGAATGGCGGTGTAACCTCCAGGGCAACTTCGGTGCCGAGCAGCGGCCGCGTTTCGAGTGAATCCAACGCGCGAGTCCACAGGCGCTTGATCCCATCCGGACCGGCGGCAGCGAACGCGAGTTGGCGGCCATCGGGCGACAACGCGAACGATCCGCCGGTCGCGGACACGCCGCTAAACGGTATCTGGAAGCGAACCGGCGCGGCGGCCGTTGTCCTGCCGCTGAAATGAATCCACGTGAGCCACGCCGTCGAAAGCATGAGCGCGGCTAGAAGTGCAGTTACCGCAGCCCAGAGGCGGCGCGATCGCCGTTGGGGTGGTGAATGTGTCGCGCGATCCTGGAGGTTGGCGGTCCACTCTATCTCAGCCTTAAGGTCCACGGCGGACTGCCAGCGGTTCTCGGGAGCCTCCACCAGGCACCTTTCGACCACATGGACAAACTGGGCCGGTAGAATTTCCAGTCGAGCAGGCGGACCTGCCGCCGCGAGTGCCCTCTTGCCCGTCACCATTTCATACAGCAGCAGCCCGAGTGCGAAGATATCCGTCCGTGCGTCACACTGTTTTCCTGCCGACTGCTCAGGAGCCATGTAGGCGGGCGTGCCCATCACCATGCGGTTGGCGGTCAGCGTTTCATCGCTCAGTGACTTAGCCAGTCCGAAATCCACTACTTTTATGCCGGATTTCGTGATCATTACGTTGGCCGGCTTCAGATCGCGATGAATGATTCCTTTCGCGTGCGCAGCTCGGAGTGCGTCGGCGATTTGCGCGCCGTACCGCAGCGCTTCATCCATGGGGAGGCAGCCTCGATTGAGCCGCGCGGCGAGCGTTTCACCCTCCAGAAGCTCCATCACCAGATAATCAACTCCGACGTCGTAGAGCTGACAAATATTTGGATGATTCAGTGAAGCAATTGCGCGTGCCTCCTTTTCGAAACGATCGCCGAACTCCACGTGCATGGTCTTGATTGCAACTTCCCGGTGAAGACGCGTATCGATGGCGCGGTACACGTCGCCCATGCCGCCCGCGCCCAGGGGCGCAAGGATCTCGTACGGGCCGAGCTTGTCGCCTGCAGAAAGGGCCATGGGCGGGAGGTCCACTTCAGTTTAGCGGAGCGGAACCGCGCCCGCGGAGGACTTGAAACGAGTTTTAAGAAATGTGTAAGCTATCGTCTGAGACTGGGAAGGACAATCGAGGTCTGAGTCCGTGTCAGCGAGCACTCCTGCGTTCCCGATTCTGCTCCCAGTTCTGCTGATTCTTGCAAGTCTTTAGCCGTGGCATTCGGCCTGCTTTTATAATCGAAAAGGAGCAGAATTTGGTGTGGTAGGTGGGTTATATCCCCCACGAGCCAACCATGTAACCCACTGATGTCGTCGAATTATGAGGAAATACGGGCCAACATGCAAAAGAGCCTGGCCGACTTTTTGTTGGCTGAAATTAAAGCAGGCATGACGGCCGCGCGCTCGGCATTGGTAGGCAAGGAGTTGGGCCGCACAGATCACGTGATCGAGACCAAGCGCCAGGTCTCGAAATCGGCCGAAACGGTTAAGAAATTTCTGGACCAAATCAAGGATCGCGAGACGAGGGCGGCGTTAGCAGACCAATTGGCGGAGCTTGAGAGAATTATCCCGGAGCTTTGACGTGACGTTCGACTTGCGTGAATTGGCCGCGGATAAGAATGGCGGCAATACGCAAAGAAGTAGGCGTGATTGGCTTCCGAATGGCGATGGTGAAATTTGGTTTAGCGGCAGCGCGAGCAGCCTGCCCCAACCGCTTGGGCGGACAGCAGTATCTCGCGCTTCGTTGAAAATACGGTCTGCCGCAATTGGGGCTCACGGCACCGGCTCCCCTCAGAGCCCGTGAAAAAAATGGAAAGGCACCGACTCCCTCACGGTCGCGGCTCGGTAACCCTCACTAAACATGAGGCATTCATTCCGAGCCGCGAGCGTAAGCGACCGGTGATTTTGATTTTTTCACGGGCTCTCACGGTCGCGGCTCGGTAACAGAGCCGCGCGCGTACTGCCGATTAAAGCTTGATGGTTACGGTTTTTACTTCGGTGTACTGTTGCAAGCCGTATTCGCCCAGCTCGCGGCCGATTCCGGATTGTTTGAAACCGCCGAACGGAGCGCGGGTGTCGAGCACGTTGTAGCAGTTCACCCAAACCGTGCCGGCGCGCACGCTGTCCGCGATGGCGTGGGCCTTTTTGATGTCGCGGGTCCAGACGGCGGCCGCTAGTCCGTACATGGTGCGATTGGCGCGGTCCACAACTTCTTCGGGGGTCTTGAACGGGATGATGCTCATCACGGGTCCGAAGATTTCTTCGCGCGCGATTTTCATGTCGTCCTGGACGTCGGCAAATACCGTGGGTGCGACAAAGTATCCGCGGTTTCCAACGCGATCGCCGCCGCAAACCAGCTTGGCGCCTTCCTGCCGGCCGGATTCGATGTAGCCCATGACTTTGTCGAACTGGGTTTGATCCACCTGCGGACCCTGTTCGGTCTTGGGGTCGAACGGATCGCCAACGGTGCGTCTTCTGGCGCGGGCGCCGCTCTTTTCCACGAACTCGTCGTAGATTTTCTCCTCGACGAATACGCGCGATCCAGCGCAGCAGCATTGACCATGGTTGAAGAACAATCCGAAGTGCGCGCCTTCCACGGCTTCATCCAGATCGGTGTCGGCGAAGACGATGTTGGGGCTCTTGCCGCCCAGCTCGAGCGTGATCCGCTTCAAGTTGGATCGCGCGGCGGCTTCCATGATGAGCTGGCCGACTTCGGTGGATCCGGTGAAGGCCACCTTATCCACATCCATGTGCCGCGCGATGGCTGCGCCGGCGGTGGGGCCGTATCCGGGCAGCAGGTTCACCACACCTTCGGGGAATCCGGCTTCGACAATCAACTCGCCGATGCGCAGCGCCGAAAGTGGAGTCTGCTCGGCCGGCTTCATCACGACGGTATTGCCGGTGGCGAGCGCGGGCGCGAGTTTCCAGGCCAACATCAGCATGGGGAAGTTCCAGGGGATGATTTGTCCCACTACGCCAACCGGTTCGTGGCGCGTGTAGCAGAAGAACGGGCCATCGACGGGAATGGTTTTTCCGTGGATCTTGTCGGACCATCCGGCGAAGTAGCGGAAACAGCCAACCGTGGCTGCGACGTCCACTGCTTTGGCGATGCCGACAGGTTTTCCGTTGTCCAGGGATTCGAGGGCGGCGAGTTCGTCGGCGTTCTTTTCAATCAAATCGGCCAGGCGGTGCAGAAGACGTCCACGCTCCGATGCGGGAAGCTTGCGCCAAGCGCCGTGTTCGAAGGCGCGGCGAGCTGCTTTCACAGCTTTCTCGACGTCGGCGGCATCGGCTTCCGCGATCTGGCAGATTTCTTCTCCAGTGGAAGGATTGACTGTTGCAAAAGTCTTGCCGGATTCGCTTGGGACCCAGCGGTTGTTGATCAAGAGTTTCGTCGCTGACACAGCGACCCGGCTTTCCGCAGCCGATGACATTACAGAGGCCATTTTGCGAACTCCTTTAGGAAGATGCGGCTCACATAACGCTGTGAACTACCCTAGACAATATCACGTCCGCCAGATAGGTGGCTTCGGCTGCTAAAATTGAACCAGATCATCACCTGACAGCGAATGCAATTTGAATTTACGCCGGACCAAATCCAGCTACGTAAGACTGTGCGCGAGTTCGCTCAGGCGGAAATCGCCTCCCATGTTCTGGAGTGGGATGAGCAGCAGATTTTTCCGCTCGACGTGATCAAGCATGCCGGACGGCTGGGTTTTCTGGGCGCGATTTTCCCGGAGGAGTTGGGCGGCGCGGGGCTCGGCTATATCGATTACGCCATCATTATTGAAGAGCTGTCGCGCGTGGATCCTTCGGTGGGGCTGATTGTCGCGGCTCACAATTCTTTGTGCACGAATCATATTTTTCTGGCTGGAAATGACGAGCAGCGAGCGAAGTATGTTCCCAAGCTTGCGACAGGCGAATGGATTGGAAGCTGGGCGCTGACTGAGCCGGAGTCCGGATCGGACGCGGGTTCCATGCGCACCAAAGCGGTGAAACAGGGCGAGTGCTGGGTGCTGGACGGGTCGAAGAACTTTATCACCAACGCGCAATATGCGGACGTGGTGGTGACGATGGCGATTACCGATCGCGCGGCATCGCAGCACGGCGTCTCGGCATTTCTAGTGGAAAAACATGTCCCGGGATTTCGCGTCGGGAAGAAAGAAAACAAGCTTGGCATGCGCGCCAGCGCCACCGGCGAGCTAGCGTTCACCAATTGCCGTCTGCCGGAATCGCAACTGCTCGGGAAACCCGGCGAAGGATTTGTGGATAGCCTGCGCATCCTGGATGGCGGACGCATCTCGATCGCCGCTTTATCGGTGGGCACCGCGCAAGGCGCTTACGAGGCGGCGCTCAAATATTCGATGCAGCGGAAGCAGTTTGGGCGGCCGATTTCCGAGTTTCAAAGCATCCAGAACAAGCTGGCCGATATGGCGACCGAGATCGACGCCGCGCGGCTGCTCACGTATCGCGCGGGATGGATGAAGGATCAGGGACAGCGCGTGACCAAGGAATCCGCCATGGCCAAGCTGTTTGCTTCGGAGGTGGCGGTGCGGGTTACCAACGAAGCGGTACAGATTCACGGCGGTTATGGATTCATCAAGGATTATCCGGTAGAGAAATTTTATCGCGACGTGAAGCTGTGCACCATCGGCGAGGGGACCAGCGAGATTCAGCGGTTGGTGATCGCGCGCGGCTTGACAGACTTTTGAAATCGGCTGGAGTGGTGCGCCACTAGTTTCAGTACTGGGATTTGTGGATTGGAGGTGGGCGGACCCCTGGTCCGCGCGGGTCCCCCTGGACCCGCTCTTTCAGCTCGTGAGACCAGAAGCCGACGAGGGCGTCGGCTGCGGAAGGTCCCTCTGCTCCGGGAACAGCACACTTTCCGGTGCGACTACGTCGCGCGTCTCGCGTTCGGGCGCGCGCAGCTGCACGGAATTGAGAATCGGAGCGCGCAGCGCTGACGGTTTGCTCAAAGAACTGTTCCCGCATTCTGGACGTGCTCTTACTATCGGGGTCACAGGCGCGCCTGGGGCGGGGAAAAGCACACTCGTCGATAAGTTAACGCACGCGCTACGCGGCGAGGGCAAGTCCGTGGGCGTGATTGCGGTGGATCCAACCAGCCCTTATACGGGCGGAGCGATTCTGGGCGACCGCATCCGCATGCTGGACCATCATGCCGATCCGCAGGTGTTCATCCGATCCATGGCTACGCGTGGATGGCTGGGTGGCGTGGCGGCCGCGACTACCGATATGGCGGTGCTGCTGGACGCGGCGGGTCGCGATGTCGTGCTGATTGAAACCGTGGGCGTGGGCCAAGATGAGGTGGAGATCGCGAAGCTGGCGGCCGTTACCGTGGTGGTGCTGGTGCCGGGCATGGGCGACGATGTGCAGGCGATCAAAGCGGGCATCATGGAAATCGCCGATGTGTTTGTGATCAACAAGAGCGATCAGCCGGACGCGGATCGGCTGGAGCGCGAGATCAAGAATATTCAGAGCTTGTCGACGCGGCAGGATGGCTGGGTTCCACCGATTGTGCGAACCATCGCGGTGGATGGGCAGGGGATTGCGGAGACTCTAACCGCGATACGAGGATTTCTTGCGCACTCCGATGGGAAGGACCGCGCGGTGGCGAACTGGACGCAGCGGCTGCGCGAAATGCTACGGGAACGGATGCTGCATCGCTTTCCGGATTTGGATTTTCACGCCGCCGCCGAAGAAATTGTTTCGCACCGCAGCGATCCGTATACAATCGTCCATGGCTGGTTGACGCGATGAGCAAATTTCAGATCGATCACCTGGGAATCGCGGTGCGGTCGTTGGATGATGCGCTGCAGTTTTACGAGCAACAGCTCGGATTCTCGGTCAGTCTGCGCGAAACGGTGGAGCAGGAAAAGGTGAAGGTGGCGATGCTGCCCGCGGGTGGGCCGCGCATCGAACTGCTGGAAGCGACCGGGCCGGATTCCGTGATTGCGAAGTTTATCGAGAAGCGGGGCGAAGGAATCCATCACGTGGCGCTGAAGGTGACGGACCTTGCCGCGACGGTACAGCGGCTCAAGTCGAAGGGTGCGCGGTTGTTGAACGATCCGAGGCCGGGCGCGGGTGGACACCTTTATGTGTTCGTGCATCCGGCGTCGACGGGCGGCGTTTTGCTGGAATTGATACAGGAATGAAACCAAGCATAGGAATTATCGGCGGGAGCGGTTTGTACTCCATGCCCGGGTTTGAACAACGGGAAGAGGTGTTGTTGGACAGCCCGTGGGGCCGGCCTTCAGACGACTTTGTGTTGGGGCGGCTGGGCGGGCACGATGTGGCGTTTCTGGCGCGTCACGGGCGAGGGCATCGCATCTCGCCATCGGAACTGAACTTCCGCGCGAACATTTATGGATTCAAGCAGCTCGGCGTGGAGCGGATCATTTCGCTGAGCGCGGTAGGGTCGTTGAAAGAGGAGCACGCTCCGCTGCGGTTCGTGATTCCCGACCAGTTCTTCGATCGCACGCGCGGCAGGGTGTCCACTTTTTTCGGCGAGGGGTTGGTGGCGCATATCAGCTTCGCAGATCCGATTTGCCCGCAGCTGGCGGAGGTGGTGCGCGAGGCTTGCGTTCAATCGGGCGTGGATGTATCGAAGGGCGGCACGTATCTGTGCATGGAGGGTCCGGCATTTTCCACCAAAGCGGAATCGAACGTGTATCGGAGTTGGGGCATGGACGTGATCGGCATGACAAATTTGCAGGAAGCGAAGCTGGCGCGCGAGGCTGAAATTTGTTATGTCACTGTGGCGATGGTTACCGATTACGATTGTTGGCACGCGGAGCACGCAGCGGTGACAGTGACCGACATCATTGCGAATTTGACGAAGAACGCCGCTCATGCCGCGAAAGTTGTCGCGGCGGCGGTGAGCGCGATGCCTGCCAGTCGTGAATGCAAATGCGGCTCGGCGTTGGCGCACGCACTGATCACGGATCCGACGACGGTGCCTGAAACCACTCGAAGAAAGCTGGAACTGCTGGTTGGAAAGTACCTCCGCTGACGCAGTTGCGCAAGAGCTGCTCGGGCATTGCCTGGCCGGCCGGCCGTGGCCGGAGCATCTGCTCGATCGATTAGTCGCCGAAGACGGCAACGGCGCTTTATTTCGCATTGTGGTGGAGCGCCTGGGGGATTTATTTGAACCGCGCTTGTGCGATGTGTACGCGGACCTGTTCGGGGATGTCATCGCGCGGCGCATTCCGGAACTTGCTCACGCCGGGCATTTGGTGGCGCGGTATCGGCGAATCCGGCAGCCTAAGAAGCTGGATCGCGCGCCGAAGAATGTATTTGTTTTATCCAGGGTCACGCTGGGAGCGGATGTTGCTGTCACGAGTGTGCTTCTGGATGCGGCCAAGCGGCGATTTCCCGAGTCGCAAATCTTTTTTGTGGGACCGCAAAAAAGCTGGGAGCTGTTCGCGGCGGATTCCAGGCTGCGGCATGTTCCGATTGCTTATGGACGGGGCGCGAAACTGGACGGTCGGTTATCCATCTGGCCGCAATTACGCGAGGCCGTTTGCCAGCCCGATAGTATTGTGATCGATCCGGATTCGCGGCTGACTCAGCTTGGCCTGTTGCCGATTTGTTCAGAAGACGATTACTTTTTCTTCGAGAGCAGGGCTTTTGGGGGCGATGGGAACGAGCCGCTGACAGCATTGGCGCGGCGGTGGGCGATGGAAAGTTTTGGCGTGGACGATGCGCGGCCATATATCGATACGGGATTGGAAGCTGTGAATTATGCGTCGACGGTGAGCTTCGGGGTGGGGGAGAATCCCGACAAGCGCGTGGCGGATCCTTTTGAAGAAGAGCTGCTGAAGCAGTTGCCGCGACCGGTTTTGGTGGATAAAGGCGCGGGCGGGGAAGAAGCGGAGCGGGTGGAGCGTGCGGTGTCGCGGGCGGGCGGCGGGGTCGCGATGTGGGAAGGATCGTTCGCCGGGTTTGCTGCGCACATCCAGAAAAGCAAGTTGTACGTGGGATATGATTCGGCGGGCGGGCACGTTGCTGCGGCTTGTGGTGTGCCGATGATCAGTGTATTTGCGGGATTTCCGTCCGAGCGAATGTTCCAGCGCTGGCGGCCTACCGGCGCTGGGAAGATCCAGGTAATCCGCGGCGGGGACGCGGCAGCGGTGCTTTCGCGCGGATTGTTTGTCTAAAAAGCACCGACTCCCTAACGGTCGCGGTTCGGAAGGATGTTACCGACTCCCTTACGGTCGCGGTTCGGAAAGACGCACCCCGTTACGGAACCCCGACCGTGAGGGAGTGGGTGCTTTTGACAGGCTCAGAGTGATACGCTCATGGTTTCAATGAAACCGAATCTGGACACACTCAAAACCGAAATTGAACATCATCTGGAAGAAACGGGGATGGCCGTCTTCTACGGATACTCGCGGGGGCTAGAGGCGATGCAGGGGGTTTATTGGGATTGCGAGCAATATCCGGATTACAAGTTGTTCGTGAAAGCGGCGCAGATGGCGGGGGTCCGGATGATTGTGTTCAACCAGCGCGAATTTTCCGCCGAACAACTGGATGAGGCGCTGGAACAGTTGGCGGGTTGCGACATGCCGCGCGAGGAGTTCCATGAACTGGAACGCAGGTTAAACGACATGCGCGTCTACGACAGCTTTGTTTGCTCGATTGAGCTTTCGTTCGATCACGCGGGGCGCGTTTTTCTTTTTGATTTGCGGACGGATTGGTTTGAAGATCTATCCGACATCGTGGACGAGATTCAGATCATGGATGCCGAATCGGACGATGACAGCGATACGCCCATCAGCGGGTATTTTTCGAAAAATTAGCTGTGCCCACCACGCAATGGGTGTTTCCGGCACCCGATCCTGAGACGATCGCTGAATTGGCGGCTTCGCTGCGCGTGCAGCCATTGACGGCGCGCGTGCTGGCGGCGCGGGGCTTCACGGATCCCGATGCAGCCGGGCGATTCCTCAAACCATCGATCGAGCACATGCATTCGCCGAGCTTGCTCACGGGAATCCCGGAAGCTTTAGCCAGGCTGCGCGCGGCCATCGCGGGACAAGAGAAAATCCTGATCTACGGCGATTACGACGTGGATGGCACGGTGTCGGTAGTGATTCTGAAGAAAGCGATTGAACTAGCTGGTGGCCAAGCCAGCTTCCACGTTCCGCATCGCCTGAAGGACGGCTACGGGATGCGTGCCGAGGTGGTGGAGCGCGCGGCGGCGATGGGAGTGCGGTTGATTATCAGCGTGGACACCGGAATCCGCGCGGGTGAAGTAGTGCGCGGGGCGCGGGAGCTTGGCATGGACGTGATCGTGACGGATCATCATTTGCCGGAAGCGGAACTGCCGCCGGCGCTCGCGGTTTTGAATCCGAACCGGCGCGATTGCAAGTATCCGGATAAGAATCTGTGCGGCGCGGGTGTGGCGTTTAAGCTGGTGCACGCGCTGCTGGCATCGCTCGAGTGGCCGGAGGACAAGCTGGCGCGAATGCTGAAATCCTTCTTAAAGCTTGTTGCGGTGGCGACGGTTGCCGATGTGGTGCCGCTGCTGGGCGAGAACCGCGTGATCGTGAAATTTGGTTTAGAGGGCTTGCATCGGGTCCACAATCCGGGCCTGCGGGCGCTGCTCGAAGTTTCCGGAATGCTGAACGGCCGCGCGCCGAGCGCTCGCCAGGTTGCGTTTCAGATTGCGCCGCGCATCAATGCCGCTGGACGCATGGACGATGCGCAGAACGTGATCCGCATGTTTCTCACCGAAGATCTGGAAACCGCGCGCACGTTGGCCAAGCAGCTTCATTCTCTGAATCAGGAGCGCCAGCAGACTGAGGCGGAGATCGTGCGGCTGGTATTGGAGGAATGCAACCAGGTTCCGGTAACGGAAGATCAGGCGGCGCTGGTTTTCGCCGGGCCGAACTGGCATCGCGGCGTGGTGGGAATTGTGGCCAGCCGTTTGGTGGAGCGATTCTATCGGCCGGTGTTTGTCTTGAGCGAGGAGGATGGCGAGGCACAGGGATCCGGGCGCAGCATCACGCCGTTTCATTTGCTGGAGGCGCTGGAATCGATGCCCGATCTTTTCTCGCGCTTCGGCGGCCATCGGCAGGCAGCGGGACTGAGCATGTCATCGGACATGGTTCCGGAATTCCGGCGGCGTCTGGAAGCTTATGCTCGCGAGCGGTTGACACCGGCGGATTTTCATCCGCGACTGGCGATCGATGCGCTGGTGGATTTGAAGGAATTGACCACGGGTCCGGCGGTGGCGGAGATTCTTGGGCTGGCGCCGTTTGGATTCGGCAATCCGCCGCCGGTGCTGGCGATACTGGATGCGGAGGTTGCCACCGCGCCGGTACTGCTGAAGGAAAAGCATTTGAAGGTGCAAATGCGGCAGAACGGGCGCCATCTGCAATCCACCGCTTGGAATTTTGCCGAGCGCGTGAGGGAACTTCCGGCGGGTGCGAAGGTGGACGCGGCGTTCTCGCTGGAAGAGGATGCGTATTCGGAGAGCCGCGGGTGGGGCGGATGGGCCGCTGTTTTGAAAGACGTGCGCAAGTCCGGTTAACGGTGCGAGTTGACTTTCGTCCTTCCAAGCGGAGGCAATACAATGCGCAACACTCTGCTTTTCGGACTTAGCTTGCTGGCAACGATGTTTGTTGTTGAAGCCGGGCCACCACTCATCTGTCACCCCTACAATATCGGCGACGCGAAATCGCTGCCGTGGAGCACTGCTGCCGGCGGCTGGGACGATACCGATCCGGCGTACAACATCCAGAATTTGGCAACGGATACTTTGGCGATTTTGGATCAAAGCCCCACCGTGCTTGTGCGAATGGAAACACTGCGGCGTGCAGTGCTGTATGGCGCGAAAGACCATGCCGCGGCGCGGGCGTTGCTGGCGCAGCTCAAAGAGCGCGAGTCATCGAAACCATCGGTCAACTCGTACTTCGACTATGGCTATTTTCTGTCTTCACTAAGCCAGATCCAATGGCTTTACAAAGAGGATCTGACCGCGGGTGTGGACGGCTACCAGTTCGTGGAAAAAGCTCTGGCGCTGGAGCCTGGTTCGGCGGAGATGCATTTCGCTGCTGCGATCATGGCAACCAGTCCGGCGCGGCCGTCGGAGCGGGACGCACATCTTGCGCGGGCGCGGGCGGCGAAAAGCGATGCGTTGCTGGCGCAAAATCTGGCCACGCCATTTTCGGTAGCTGTCTAAGGGATCAAAGGCACCGACTCCCTTACGGTCGCGGCTCGGAAAGAGACTACCGAACCCCGACCGTCAGGGAGTGGGTGCCTTTGATTAGCAACATTTGGCGCGGGCGTATTTTCTGGCGAAGCGCTGATCGCTGAATTTGCGCCACTCGTCCGCGGAGTGGTTGCGGCCGTGGTGGCGCAAATGGCGCTGGTAGGCGTTCTCGTCCGCGATTTCGCGCATGATTGCCAGGATCGTTCGGAGGATGGTTTTCATAACTCCTCCGGGCGCAGCGCGGAGAGGACGAACGGCGCTTCGTCCACTTTCACTTGCTTCGATCCGCTGAGGATGGAGAACCAGACGCGGGCCGAGTCCACTAGAATCAGCAGAACCAGAACCATGAAGACGCCGCAGACTACGGCGTCCAGACGATCGTTGAAGATCTGGCCTTTGGTCTGGGCTATCTGGGCGGCTGCGATTTTTCCGGCATCGAGCGCGCTTTGAAGACGAGCTGCGTCGGCCAGGAATCCGAGGCGCGGTTGATCCGAGAAGATTTTCTCCCAGCCGGCTGTGAAACAAACAATCACCAGCCAGGCCAGCGGGATGCCGGTGATCCACATATAGCGGGCGCGATGCATTTTGATCAGGATGGTTGTGGCCACGCACAGCGCAATCGCCGCCAGCAACTGATTGCCGATACCGAAGAGCGGCCACAGGGAGTTGATGCCGCCCAGCGGATCGCGCACACCTTGATAAAGGAAATAGCCCCAGGCCGCGACGATGGCGGCGCTCGCGACCAGCACGCCGGGCATCCAGTTGGTTCGCCGCAACGGCGGGAATACATGGCCGAACAGGTCCTGCAGCATGAATCGCCCGACGCGCGTTCCGGCGGCGATGATGGTCAGGATGAAGAGCGCCTCGAACATGATGGCGAAGTGATACCAGAAGCCGAGAATCGCGCGGCCGCCGCCGGTCTTCGAAAAGATGTGAGCCATGCCGAGTGCGAGCGATGGCGCGCCGCCGGTCCGGTAGAACAGGCTCCTTTCACCGACGTCGGCGGCGAGTGAATCCATTTGAGCGGTGGAAACGGGAAAGCCCCAAGCCGAGATCGTGGATACTGCGGCGGCTGGCGTGCTTCCGACTACGCCGGCGGGCGAATTCACCGCGAAATAAACACCGGGCTGCAATGAGCAGGCCGCGATCAGCGCCATGATGGCGACGAATCCTTCGAGCAACATGGCGCCGTAGCCAACCGGCCAGCTCATCCACTCGCGAGCGATCATCTTGGGCGTGGTGCCGGAGGAGATCAGCGAGTGAAATCCGGAAATGGCGCCGCAGGCAATGGTGATAAAGGCGAAGGGGAAAACTTTGCCGGCGAAGATGGGTCCGGTGCCGTCGGTGAAGCGCGTGAAGGCGGGTAGTTCGAGCGTGGGATGGACCAGGATGATTCCGAGGCCGAGCATTAGCACTACGCCTAGCTTGACGAACGTGCTGAGATAATCGCGCGGTGCAAGGAACAGCCAGACTGGGAGGACGCTGGCCAGGAATCCGTAGATGATGGTTGCGATGGCGAGCGCGGTTGCCGAGAGCGTGAACCACGGGGCCCAGGTTGGCGAAGCAGCGACAAGCTGACCACCGAAGATACTCGCGATTACCAGGACGAATCCGAGGATCGAACACTCCAAGACCTGACCCGGCCGCAAATATCGAAGATAAATTCCCATGAAGAGCGCGATGGGCATTGTTGCCGCGATGGTGAAGGTTCCCCACGGGCTGCCCTTCAACGCGTTGACCACAACAAGAGCGACCACGGCCAGCAGAACAATCATGATGAGAAGCACTGTGATCAGGGCGGTGAATCCGCCGATCTTTCCGATTTCCTGCCGGGCCATTTGACCGAGAGATTTCCCGTCGCGCCGCATGGAGCAAAACAGAATGACGAAATCCTGTACAGCGCCGCCCAGCACGCATCCGACGACGATCCAGAGCGCGCCGGGAAGATAGCCGAATTGCGCGGCTAGCGTGGGACCGACGAGTGGTCCGGGCCCCGCAATGGCGGCGAAGTGGTGGCCGAAGACGATCCATTTGTTGGTGGGTTCAAAATCCAGGCCGTCGCGCAAGCGCTCGGCGGGTGTGGCGCGTTGATCGTTCAGCGCCATTACCTTTACCGCGATGAATTTCGCGTAGAAGCGGAAGCCGATCAGATAAGTGCAGACGGCGGCGAGCACGAGCCAGAAGCTGTTCACTGGTTCGCCGTGGTCGATCGCGATACCGGCCAGGAAAAACGCGGCGGCTACCGCGATGGCGGCCCATAGGGCGTGGCCGAGGATCTTGTTCATCGTTGGATTGTAACCGTTTCTGGTTTCTCGTTTCTGGTTTCTGGTTGTCGGGGATTCGGTATGATTCAAGAATCGTGACTCGTATCAGTGTTCTCTTATTCGCGCTTTGCGCGGTTGGATTTGGCCAATCTGCGCCGCCGCTGCGGTTGGCAATTGCTGGGTTGGTGCATAGCCATGTGGATGGGTTTTTGCACAGCATTCGGGATCGGACGGATGTGCAGGTGGTGGCGGTGTTTGAGCCGAATGTCGAAGTTCAGCACAAGTACGCCAAGCTTTATCATCTTGACGATTCCATTTTTTCCACCGACCTTGCGGCCATGTTGGATCGCGCTAAGCCGGAGGCTGTCGCCACGTTTACCAGCACTTTCGATCATCCAATGGTGGTGGAAGCCTGTGCGCAGCGCCACATTCCCGTGATGATGGAAAAGCCGCTGGCGGTGAGTATGGAGCATGCGCGCAGCATTCAGCGCTCAGCGGCCGCGGGGAAGATTCCCGTCGTGATCAACTATGAGACCACCTGGTATCGCAGCCATGGCAAGCTATGGGATTTGATCAAGCAGCAGCGTGGGGCCGGGCAGATTCGAAAAATGGTTGCGATGGATGGGCATGAAGGTCCGCAGGAGATCCATGTGCCGCCGGAGTTTTTCGAATGGCTGACGGATCCGGTGAAGAATGGAGCTGGGGCGCTGTTCGATTTCGGCTGCTATGGGGCGAACCTGATGACCTGGATGATGGACAATCAACGGCCTCTGGCGGTAACCGCGATCACGTCGCGATTCAAGCCGAAGATTTATCCCCGCGTGGATGATGAGGCGTCCATTCTGGTGGAATACCCGACCGCCCAGGGGATCATTCAAGCGTCGTGGAACTGGCCTTTCGGCCGGAAGGATTTTGAAGTGTACGGCGAACGCGGATATGCAATCGCGGTGGGTGGAAGCATGCTGAAGGTGCGGATGCCTGGTCAGCGGGATGAAGAAACGCATGCCGCGCTCGATCCGCTGCCTGCTGACGAGCGGGATCCGGTGGAGTATTTGGCAGCGATCGCGCGCGGGAAACGGAAACCAAGCGGGTTGTCCTCGCTCGAGAACAATATGATTGTGGTTGAGATTCTCGCGGCGGCGCGTGAATCGGCCGCTACCGGGAAGACCGTTCGGATCGCTAATCCGTAGACTGCGCCGGCCACATTACTTGGCCGATGGCTCGCGCAAGTTGCTTCCACTTTGATTCTTCGGCGGCGAGTTGCTTTCGTCCGGCGGGTGTCAGGCGGTAGTATTTGAATTCGCGATTGCGGTCCTTGGCGGTTTCCCATTTCGCTGCTACCCAGCCTTTGCGTTCCAGTCGATGGAGTGCTGGATAAAGTGATCCGTGCTCCACTTGCAAGACTTCGTCGGTGCTGCTGCGGATGTGTTTTGCGATCTGGTGACCGTGAGATGGGCCGAATAACAGGGTCCGCAGGATTAGCATGTCCAAGGTGCCTTGGAGGAGGTCGATCTTGTCTGACGGCATGTGTTGCTGGTAGATATTCTACCCTAGGACGTTGAAGTAACGCCCCGTTGGCAGGCGGAAGCGCCCGCCCCACGTTGAGCGACAAGGCGCTTTCACATGCCAACTGTTGGCTCATTCGTCCTCATGACATTTGGTGGGCCGCAGGCCCTTGGTCCCAACTCCCGCACGGAGCCGGCCAGGCCATGTACGAAGAGAAAAAGCGTAGGTCCGAAGCAAAGAACCTCGCTCCTGTTGCCAAGGCGTGATGTTGAATACTTAAATAAGCGCAGAGCGGTGAACGATATCCCGCCTCCAACCTCTGACAGTGCGCTGCGTTCTATCGGGCAGGCCGCCAGCCGTCTTAATCGATCTCGCCTAACCCCACATCAATCAAGCTTCTCGGAAGTCGTCGTTTACCAAAGAATTAGATATTGCTATTGGTTTTGCCTACGTTATAATGCCTGGGGAAGATTTATGCATTCTCAAAAAGCTCGCATGTTTGTCTTCGGATTTCCACGACGCAGGGTACTTCCCTGGCTGGCAATCCTGATGATTATCGCTCCGCAGGAGACTTTCGCCTGGGGAAATACGGGTCACGAAGCCGTTGCTTATGTCGCCTGGCAGCAGATGAGCAAGGAAGTACGAGACCGCGTGATTCAACTTCTACAACTAGTGCCGACGTTGCAGAATCCTAATAAACCGCCGAAGCCCCATCAATCAGCGTCGATCCCCGGTTACAAGGATTGGCTGGCCGATCTTTCGCCAGGTCTCTCGCAAGATCAACAAAATCTCTATTTGTTTATGCGGGCGGCTACTTGGTCCGACTCGATTAAACACGAATGGCTGCATGACTCCGACATACCGCCAAAGAATGTGACAGCTAAGAATGAAGTCAATATCGGTTATAAGGACAAAGCGAGTCATGGATATTGGCACTTCGTCGACGCGGCTATCGGGTCCAATAAACGCACGCCTGAGCCGAACGCGGCCACCCAGATTGTCGCGTTGCGCAACGCCATCGCATCTAACGAGCCCGATCTCCTGAAATCCTACGATCTCGTTTGGTTGGAACACCTGGTCGGCGACGTTCATCAACCGCTGCACGGAGCTGTCCGCTACTACCAGAAAAAAGGAGACCTGGGTGGCAACAAGGTCAATGTTAAGCTGCCACTGGCGATGGAAAAGCAGTTCGAGGGTACGCTGTCAAAGGACTCGCCGAGAGAGCTGCATGCATTCTGGGACGATCTTCCAGGAGAGGGTGATCCAGCCCGTGCCCTACCATTTGCGGAGACTTTTGCGAAGTCGGTTCCAGCAGCGGCGGACAAAGATGTGAGCGACAAAGACCCAGCCGATTGGGCCACTGAATCGCTCAATTTAGCCAAGCAAGACGCTTACCGGAATCCACCAATCGGCAAGAGTCCAACGCTTGCGAGCGGTGCGTCCTATCTAATCACGCAGGATTACTACGACAATGCTATGCAAGACGCGCAGGCTCGCATAGCTCTGGCTGGTGCGCGTCTAGCCAAACTCCTGAGCGAGAACTTACACTAATCGATTTTCTGGATAACCAACCTCCAGAAACCCAGCAACGAAGCGCACAGGAAGTCGTGACCAAACTGGAGCACCTTCCGCGTCAGTAGAGGGTCAGTTGCAGAAGGTGGGGCAGGTTGATAACAGTTGATAACCTGCGCGCCGATTGCCAATCGGCGCTAACCGCTGCAGAATGACATCCCAAATGCCACTTGGTTTTCCGAAACCGGTGCGATGTGGGGCGGACCCCCTGGTCCGCAGCCGACGCCCTCGTCGGCTGGTCCGTCGCACGAGCCCTGATTTCGTTGGTGAAAGAGCGGGTCCAGGGGGACCCGCGCGGACCAAGGGGTCCGCCCCACCTCCAATCCATAAATCCCAGCACTCGGAAAACTAAGTGACATTGAGACGATATCGTGCCCACAGTCTGAAACTGAAACACTACCTCCGCGTCCCAATGCGCTAAATTGGTTCCACAATGCAGAGCTTCGACTTAATCGTCATTGGCTCGGGTCCGGCCGGGCAGCGCGCCGCGATCCAAGGCTCGAAGATGGGCAAGCGTGTCGGCCTCATCGAGCGCCGCGAAGTGATTGGAGGCGTATGCATCAACAGCGGCACCATCCCGAGCAAAACCATCCGCGAAGCCGTGTTGCATCTTTCCGGTTACTCCTATCAGAACGTGTACGGCGTCAACTATCGCGTCAAGGAAAAGATCACCATGGCCGATCTCGCCTTCCGCGTTCAGCACGTGATCAAAACCGAAGTGGATGTGATCCAGGGACAGTTATCGCGCAACAACATTGAAATGATCAGCGGTGTCGCGACTTTTCTCGATCCGCACACCATTCGCGTGGATAGCCCGCGCGGTCAACAGACTTACACCGCCGAAGCCTTCATCATCGCCACCGGAACCAAGCCCGCGGCCTCCAGCAAGATCGCGATCAACGGACGCAACATCATCGATAGCGATCAGATCCTGTCCATGCCGGAAATACCGAAGACTCTGATCGTGGTCGGCGGCGGTGTGATTGGCGTGGAATACACCTGTATGTTCGCCACGCTCGGCGTCCGCGTCATCCTGATCGAAAAGCGCCCCCGCCTGCTCGAATTCGCCGACGCTGAAATGGTGGAGGCGCTTTCTTACAATCTGCGCGACCATCGCGTCACCATGCGGCTCAATGAAGAGGTGGAAAGCGTCGAGGAAATGCCCGACGGCTCGGTTGTCGCGTATCTCGAAAGCAAGAAGAAGTTGACTGGCGACGCCTTGCTGTATTCCGTAGGACGGCAAGGCAACGTGGATGAGTTGAATCTGGCCGCCCCTGGCGTGGATGTGGATGCGCGCGGGCGCATTCCGGTGGACGCCAACTATCGCACCAAGCAGCCGCATATCTACGCGGTAGGCGACGTCATTGGATTTCCCAGCCTCGCCTCCGTCTCTATGGAGCAGGGCCGCATCGCCTGTGCCAGCGCGTTTGGTCGCACCATAGAATCGAACCCCGCCAGTTATCCTTACGGAATTTATACCATCCCCGAAATTTCTTTCATCGGGAAAACCGAAGAGCAGCTCACCGACGAAGACGTTCCTTATGAAGTGGGCGTCGCCTACTATCGCGAAATCGCCCGGGGCCAGATTCGCGGCGATACCACCGGACGCCTGAAAATTGTTTTCCATCGTGAAACCAAGGCAATCCTGGGCGTCCATATTATTGGAGAAGGCGCCACCGAGCTGTTGCACATCGGCCAGGCCGTCATGATCCTCGGGGGCACGGTGGATTATTTCATCAATACCGTGTTCAATTACCCGACCTTGGCGGAATGCTACAAGGCGGCCGCGTTTAACGGTGTGAACAAATTAACCCGGGCGTGATAGAAAAGCTTGGATAGAGGAAGGCGCTGAAAGCGAGACATATGCTCAGATCCATTGGCGTCACAACGGCCGAACACATAGCCGCTGGCCTCGTTGAAGGAAGTCAACTGGTTTCGAAGCTCCATTTGTTTCAAGAGAACTCCGAAACTGACGCGCTGCACGGCATGCCCGCCGGCGGCATCGCCCAAACCATCGCGGACCAGATTTTAGCCGTGGCCGACGGATCCAGCATCGAAGCCATCGGCATCGGCCTGCCCGGTATCATCCGGGACGGGTTGGTGGAGGAATCGCCCAATCTCCGCCAGCTCAAAGGGGCCAACATGCGCGAACTGATAACCGCCGCCCTCCGGCAAAAAGGTTTGGACGCCCCGGTTCACATTTATAACGACGCCGACGTGGTGGCTGCGGGAATGGCCGCCACGCGCGGGCAACTCGACCGGCTCATCCGCGTGTGGACGCTCGGCCACGGCATCGGCTTCGGCGTCTATCCCTGGCACGAAGGCATCTGGGAAGGCGGCCACTTGGTGGTCTCGCTTGACCCGCGCGAGAAATATTGCGGTTGCGGCGGGCGAGGTCACCTGGAAGGCATCATGGGCCATCGCGCGATGCGCCTTCGTTTTCTCGACCTCGAGCCGGAAGAAATTTTCGAAAACGCCAAACGCGGCGACGCGCGCTGCATCGATTTCGTAAAGCTATGGCATGCGGCGCTGGCCGCCGGCACCGCGGATTCCATTCACCTGGCCGGCCCCGGCAAATTCTTCATTTCCGGATTCAACGCCCGCCATCTGGATTTAAACCTCCTCAATCAGTACGTGAGCGAAATGGTGAAGATGAGCCCATTGCAGGGTTACGTGTTCGAAGTGGTCCCCGGCGGCAGCGAAATCGCGGTAATCGGCGCCGCAGTCAACGCCCTGCGCGCGAATTTGTAAAGCGTTGTAGGGCGGACCCCCCGGTCCGCGCGGGTCCCCCTGGACCCGCTCTTCGGATTTCAATAACTTCATCACCAAGCCGACGAGGGCGTCGGCTGCGGACCGGGGGTCCGCCCCACTACCCGGCTACCTCAACTTCGCCGCCACCTGCGCCACTCGCTTCCCTTGAAAACGCGCAACCGCCAGCTCATCCTCCGTCGGCGGCGAGCTATTCTGCCCCGATACATGCGAAGCGCCGTAAGGCGTGCCGGCCCGAAACACCGCCGGATCCAGATATCCCGTTGGCACAATAATAAATCCCAAATGCGCCAGCGGATTGTACAGCGAAAGAATGGTGGTTTCGTTTCCGCCGTGCGGCGTGGACGTGGAAGTGAAGGCGCTCCCCACCTTCCCGTTCAACTTGCCCTGAAACCAGAGCCCGCCCAGCGAGTCAATGTAAGCCTTCAGCTCCGCCGCGGCATTTCCGAAGCGCGTGGGCGTTCCGAATATGATCGCATCCGCCCACTCCGCATCCTCGATCGTCGGCGCGCCATACGCAGCATGCAGTCGAGCGGAATTCTCCGCCCATCCAGGCGCCTTCGCCATCACTTCCGGACCAACAATATCGCGCGGCGCGCCGCAATCGCACGTCCGCACCCTCCGCCATCGCGCCCTCGGCCACCGCCAAAGCCATTTTCTCGGTCGAACCGTTCCGGGAATAAAAAGCAATCAAGACATTCGCCATTGTGGATTCTTACGCCCGCCGGTACAGCGGTACGCACTCCTCATGCCGGCTTTCCCCTCCATCGTTCACCGTGAAAACGGGATTCGCTTTCTGCGATCCATTCTCGTAACTCCACAATGTCGCCCCTGCGTACATACCGTCTTTGCGTAGCGCGTAAAAATTGATGTCGAACTGCGCCAGCCGTGCTTTGTCGTCCTTGAAATTGCGCGAGATGCGCTTCAGCGCATCCTGGCAAGCCTCTTGCGGCGTCATGCCGTGGCGCATATTCTCCACGATGCTATGCGCACCAGCGATGCGGATATTTTCTTCTCCGCGCCCGGTGGACCCAGCGGCGCCGTAATCCTGATCCACATACAAACCCGCTCCGATAATCGGCGAATCCCCGATGCGTCCCGCGATTTTCCACGCCAACCCGCTCGTCGTCGTAACGCCCGACATCTCGCCCTTCGCATTCAGCGCCAGGCAATTGATGGTGCCCGTAATCGGATGGATGGCCATCTTCCGCGCCCAGGCCAGCGTCTTTTCATCCACGTTCGGAAAAAGTTCGCGCAATTCCGCCGTCGAGTTTCCCGTTTCGACTTCACTCGCCCAGTTGGTGTGTCCCTTTTTATCGCGCATGGATTTCTTCCACACCAGCCACGCCAGCCGCGATTCGTCCGTCAGCAGCTCTTCCAGCTTGAATCCCATGTCCTTCGCGAACTGGTCCGCGCCCTGGCCCACCATCATGATGTGATCGGTCTCAGTCATCACCAGTTGGGCCAAGCGCGCCGGAGTCTTCACCATCCGGACGCCCGCCACCGATCCACAGCGTCGCGAGGGGCCGTGCATCACGCTGGCATCCAGTTCCACGACGCCATCTTCGTTCGGAAGTCCGGCATAACCGACGCCGTGCTGCGTCGGATCCAGTTCCACGGTTTGAACGCCCGCCACCACGGCATCCAGCGTGTCCTTGCCGGCTGCGATCATTTCCATGGCTTTACGGCAAGCTTCTTTGCCGTTGGAGCTCGCAATCACGATGTTCTTCGGCCCTTGCGCCACCGCCAACGGTCCCGCCGCAGCCGCCGCGCCGAGCGCCGCCGAGCTTTTCATCCACGTACGCCTGCTGATTCTTGATGCCATGTCCGATCTGCTCCTTCCCTCTTCAGCTACACTAACTCTTTATTCCATGCGCGAGCAAATCCGTCCCGCTACTTCTATCACTGGCGCCATCCAGCTTCCCGGTGACAAGTCCATTTCTCACCGCTATGCCATGCTGGCCGCCATCGCCGAAGGGACCACCAAGCTCGAGAACTATTCCACCGGCGCGGATTGCCAGTCCACATTGGCGTGCGTGCGCGCGCTCGGCGCTGTCATCGATCGGCGCGATGGCATCATCTCCATTCAAGGCTGCGGACTCGACGGACTGCGCGAACCTGCCGACATGCTGGACGCCGGCAATTCCGGATCCACCATCCGCATGCTTTCCGGAATCCTCGCGGCTCAGGCGTTTGAATCCCGCATCGGTGGCGACGATTCGTTGTCGCGGCGTCCCATGCAGAGAATTCTTGAGCCGCTGCGACAGATGGGCGCATCTTTGGACGCCCGTGATGGACGCTTCCCGCCGCTCCACATTCACGGAAGCCAGCTTCACTCCATCGAATACACTCTTCCCGTCGCCAGCGCGCAAGTGAAGAGTTGCGTGCTCTTGGCCGGACTGTACGCCGATGGCCGCACCACGGTTCACGAACCGGTGCGCACGCGCGATCACACTGAGCTGGCCTTACGTGAGTTCGGCGCCGACGTGGAAGTGGTGAAGCGTGCCATCACAGTGGCCGGTCGTCCGCATCTCGAAGCCCGCACTCTGCGTGTTCCGGGCGATCTCTCCTCCGCGGCATTCTTCCTGGTCGCCGCTCTCCTCGTTCCGGAATCTACGCTCACTATCCACGGCGTGGGCCTGAATCCCACGCGGTCCACGCTGCTGGATTTCCTGGTCGAAATGGGCGCGGATCTCAAGATCCTCGACGTCAGCTCCTCTGGCGGCGAATTAGTCGGAGACGTGCTGATTCGCAAATCGTCCATCCGCGGAGGCGTGCTTGAAAAAGCCCGCACCGCCGCACTCATCGATGAAATTCCGGTGCTGGCCGTTCTAGGCGCAGCGAGCGAAGAAGGTCTCATTGTGCGCGACGCGTCGGAGCTGCGCGTCAAAGAGACGGACCGCATCGCATCCATCGCGGAAAATTTCCGCCGCATGGGTCTCGCGATCGCGACCCACGAGGACGGGTTCGAAATTCCCGGTCGTCAGAAGTTCCACGCCGCCGAGCTGGATTCCTTCGGCGACCATCGCATCGCCATGGCATTCTCCGTCGCGGCTCTGATCGCCGACGGCGAATGCGTGATTGAGGACTCCGGAGCCGCCTCCGTTTCCTTCCCCGAGTTTTTCGATACACTACATCGTGCGGCGGGTGAATAAGTATGGACGTTGCGGATCTCACTCTAGAAGGCTTGGTTCACGATTTGAACAACGTCTTCCAAACCATCGGCGAGAGCGCCGAGCTGCTGGAAGACGATCCTAAATGGGAGAAGCTGGCGCATACGCTGCAGCGCAGCGTGGATCGTGGCCAGCGCATCGTCCACAGCATCCTCGAAAGCAATCGCACCGGCGCAGAGCTTGCCCCTGTGATCGAAAATGCGACTCAGTTTTGCCGCGATTATCTGGAGTGCGCGAACGGCCCCAAAATCGAATTCACGGACGAGATCGATCCGGATTTCCGGCTCAAGGGCGACGCAGCGCAGTGGGAACGCGTGCTGGTGAATCTGTTTCTCAACTCGGCGCAAGCCGGCGCCAAGAACATTCGCGTGCAGGCTCGCGATGGCCAGATCGTGGTGACCGACGATGGCCCCGGCATCTCCCCTGAATTGTTGCCCCGCATTTTCGAGCCGCGCGTATCTACAAAATCCATCATCTCCGGCCTCGGCCTCTACGTAGTGCAAAGCATCGTGGAACAAAACGGCGGCTCCGTAAGCGCAGCCAACGGCCAAAACGGCGGCGCCGTCTTCACCATGCACGTCTGACGCGCAAGAGAGTTCGCAAGGCACCGACTCCCTTACGGTCGCGGCTCGGTAACGTCCTAAAAATACGAATCCTCTTTCCGAGCCGCGACCGTGAGGGAGTCGGTGCCGTAGGTTTTTTCACAGACCCGTAAGCGCCGGTGATTTCGATTTTTTCGAGCGCTAAGGCTATCGCGAGAGCCAGAGCAGGAATTCGGGGACAGAATCCTGGTTTTCCAGGAAATACTGGGCGGAGGTTTCGCGGCCTTGGCCTACGCTCACGGTAATGCCGTCGGGGAGGGCCTGGAAGGCATCTTCATCTGTGGTGTCGTCGCCGATGTATACCGGGAGGGCATCGGGGTGGCCGGATGCCTGTCGAATCCATCGAACGGCCATGCCTTTGTCCCAGCCTACGCGAGGGCGGATTTCCAAAACTTTTCGGCCTTCGGTGATGTGGAACGGATTGTCGTCGAAAACCACGGCATCGTCCACGGCTTGGCGGATGTCGGGGAGAGTGGCGGCCGCCGCTCTTCGATAGTGGACGCTGGCGGACAGGATTTTGTTCTCTACTTCCACGCCGGGGATGTGGTTGAGACGGGCGCGCAAGTGGCGCGAGAGTTCCCCCAAGGATTTCAGGCGCTCGACCGCGGCAGGTTGGATGAAGTCGACGCCAGGTCCGCTAATTTCCAGGCCATGGTTGCCGGCGTAGATGAGATTTTCGAGATCCACGCGAGTACGGAGATCGGCCAGTCCACGCCCGCTCACGATGGCGACGGAGAACTTGGGATTGGACGCACAGCGTGCCAAAGATTCGCGAGCGCCAACTGGCATGCTGGCGAGGCTGGGACGGTCGACGATGGGCGCGAGGGTTCCATCGAAATCGAGGAATAGCAAGATTTCCGGAGCCGCCCGCAAAGCTGCTGCAATCTCAGGCAGATGCTCCATTAACGGTTGCGGGGATTTCAAACTGACTGGCATTTGACTCCTTGCGGCGCTTCTTCCACGCGAATTTCGGAGACCGCTCCGATCAGATTGGCAGCCCAACGGTAGATGTTGTAATTCTTGACGGTGCGCCGCATCCGGCGCATGCGCTCGCGGCGCTGGCGCGAATCCATGTCGAGCGCGTAATGGATGGCTTCGGCCAGCTGTTCGGTATCGTAGGGATTCACGATCAGCGCGTCCTGTAGCTCACGGCTGGCGCCGGCGAAAAGGCTTAGGATGAGCGCGCCGCCTTCATCATCGCGGCTCGCGACATATTCTTTGGCTACCAGGTTCATGCCGTCGTGCAGTGAAGTGACCAGGCAGAGGTCCGCGACGCGATAAAACGGTTCGATTTCTTCGTGGTTGTGGTGGCGCTTGATGAAGACGATGGGCTTCCAGTGCTTAGTTTCAAAGCGCCGGTTGATACGGGCAACTTCGCCCTCCACCTCCGTGATCAGGTCCTGATAGCGGCCGATGTGCGTTCGGCTGGGTGCGCCGATCTGGACGAAAGTGAAGCGGCCCACGTAGGCGGGATAGCGATCGAGAAAACGCTCGATGCCGCGGAATCGCTCGGGGATGCCTTTGGTGTAATCCAGGCGATCCACGCCGATGCCGATGTAATCCGCCTGCACGCCCAACTGCTTTTGCACGCGATAGCGTTCCTGGCGCAATGCTTCGGACGATCCGGTGCCGTTGGAGTGGAAGGCTGGATGTTCCTTGAAATCGACGCTGATAGGAAACGGGCGAACCATGGTGTTGTGCCCACCGCGGCTCACGGCGAAGCGCTCCCATTCGATGCGGGATTCGAGAGTGCGATCGATGGTCTCGAGAAAATTATTGCAGTGCGATTGGATGTGGAATCCGATCAGGTCCGCGCCGAGCAGACCTTCCAATAATTCGCTCTGCCAGGGGCAGATTCCGAAGGCTTCCGGATTGGGCCAGGGGATGTGCCAGAAAATGGCGACGCGAACATCCGGGCGCTGTTCCTTGATCAGCTTGGGCAGGAGGGCGAAGTGATAATCCTGAACCAGGACGATGGGATGGTCCTGGCCTTCCACTTCTTCCAGCACCGCGCGCGCGAATTTGCGGTTGACCTCTTGATACGCTTCCCAATCTTCTACGCGGAAAATCGGGCGGGTGTGGGCGATGTGGCAAAGCGGCCAGAGGCCTTCGTTCGCAAATCCGTAGTAGTACCTTTCCTCTTCTTCGCGAGTCAGCCAGACGCGGCGTAGCGTGTACTGAGGCTCGGCGGGCGGGACGCGCAGCCGGTCATGCTCGTCGACAGTTTCGTGGTCCGCGTCGCCGCCGCCGTGAGCGATCCATGTGCCATCGCAGGCCAACAAAATCGGTTCCATGGCGGTGACCAAGCCGCTGGCCGGCACGACGGTCTGAAGCGATCCGTTACGAAATACGTGCTCGTACGGCTCACGATTTGACACCACGAAGAGGCGGCTTTCTTCGAGCGCTGACTGCTGATAGACACGCAGACGCTCGGCGGTCCAAAGGGAGTTGGCGGTTTCTCGCAACCGGGCTTCTTCCACAGCCGACGCACGCGCTAATTTGAGGCTGTCGGCCAGGTGCGTCACTTCGAGTGTGAGCGGCTTGAATACGTCACTGGCGGGAAGTTCGGGGTGCGGCTCGGTGCTTCCGGCGCGCAGATCATGCAGCCATTGCGCCAGCCGTTTGACCGGCCTTTCCATAGTCCAACGGACAATAAGTAATGTAATGGTTGAGATCAATAGCATCTGGATCAGGACGTTCTTGAACGTATCCCGCCAGATCTTGGTGTTTTGCGCATCGATGTAGGAGGCGTCATGGAACACCGCGAGCGCCCAGGTAGCCTCCGCGCCGTTATGCAGCGGGACGGCATAGACGTGCATCTTGGTGTCAACCACATTGAAGAACTCGCCCCAGCCGCTCCCTTGGAATACGGATTTGTTCAGAGGCGGCACGTGCGATCCCAGGCGCGCTGAAAGATTCGATGTCATGAGCACGGGATGACCCGTGGAATCGTAGATCGCGATGCCCTCCAGGCGTTCGCGGTTGCCGAACCGCTCCACCAATCGCTGCAAATTGCCATGGGCGCCCTTGGCCACCAAGGGCTGGATGGTCTCCTGGAGGCTTTCCGCCATGAGCTGGGCGCGTTTCTCAAGCTCGTTGCGGCGGGCCCGACGGTCCGCCTGTACCTGATAAACGGCGAACAGAACGGAAACAAGAGTAACGGCGAAGATCAGCGAAAGGATCAGGCGAAAGCTAAGGCGCATTTTGTGATCCTCCTTTCTGATCGGTGCCGAGGAAGTTCCATGGACGCAAAATTCCCGTTACGAAACATTAATGAGCAAGAGGGGGGCCATCTGGACATGGGCGCAAACTCACTGATTTTAAACAGCCTGCAGAGTGGTCCGCTCCCCGAGCCGTGGCGAAATATTTACCCGTACAACGGAGTTTGTACGGGTGGGAAACGCGTCCATCTTGTATGCGGTACCTGGCGCTGGCTTCCGATTACGACGGGACACTGGCAACAGATGGGGTGGTGGACGCTGCGACGATTCAAGCGATTGAACGGCTGATCCGTTCCGGACGCCGCCTGATTCTGGTTACGGGGCGGGAGCTTCCGGATTTGCAAGCTGCATTTCCACGGCTGGATTTGTGCGAGTGGGTGGTGGCGGAGAACGGCGCGCTGCTGTTCAATCCGGCGACCGGGAAGAAGAGGACGCTGGCGCAGCGTCCGCCCGATAGTTTCCTGGAAGCGTTGCGGCGGCACGGCGTTCCGAATGTGAGTGTGGGAGAAGTGATTGTCGCGACCTGGCAGCCACACGAAACGCAAGTAATGGAGGCGATCCGCGATTCGGGCTTGGAGCTGCAGATCATTTTCAACAAAGGCGCGGTGATGGTGCTGCCGTCGGGCGTGAACAAAATGACCGGGCTTTGCGCGGCGCTGCAGGAGCTGAAACTCTCTCCGCATAATTTGGTGGCTGTAGGGGATGCGGAGAACGATCACGCGTTTCTGGATAGCTGCGAATGCGCTGTGGCGGTAGCCAATTCCGTTCCGGCACTGAAGGAACGGGCGGACTTTGTGACGGCTTCCGCGCGCGGCGCTGGAGTTACGCAACTGATCGACAGGCTGATCGAGAGCGATCTAGCGGAGCTGGCGGCGAAGCTCAGGGGCGAATCCATTCTGGTGGGCAAAACGGATGGGAAGGTGGTGACGCTTCCACGCTATGGCGGCAACGTTCTGGTGTGTGGGGAATCCGGGAGCGGGAAGTCCACTCTGGTGACGGGATTGTTGGAACGCATCATGGACCTGAAATACCAGATATGCCTGGTGGATCCGGAAGGCGATTACGAAAATCTGCCGGGCTGCCGGACAGTGGGCGACGACAAGCAGGCGCCATCCATCAAGCAGTTGAAGCAGGCACTGGAGGATCCGTCGGCGCAAGTGATTGTGAATCTGAGGGGCGTGTCGCCCTCGGACCGGCCGCAATGTTTTTCTTCGATCATTGCGGAAATCCAGGAGTTTCGGATTCGGACTGGGCGTCCGCATTGGCTGGTGCTGGATGAAGCACCGTCGTCACTGGAATTGGCCAACCGGCCGAGCAACCTGCTGCTGATCACGGTGCATCCCGGGCATGTTTCGCCGTTGGTGCTGAGCCAGATCAACACGGTGATTGTGCTGGGGCGCGATCCGGGAAGCTTTTTGCGCGAGTTTGCGCAGATGACCGATGCTGCGCCGCCGGAGGGTCCGATGCGCGATCTGGAGCGCGGCGAGGCGCTGGTTTGGTTGCGCGATGAGAATCGGTTGCTTCCGGAAGTGAAAGTGGAACCGGCGCGGAGCTTTTATTTTCGTGGTCCGGAACGCCACTGAATTTGAGAGTGCGAAATTCTCGCGGTAGCGGTTCGGCAGCTTCCCGATCACTGTCTGTTTTCGGTGTAGCACCAGCGGACCAGCGAGTCGGCATATTTGCCTTGGCTGGTTGCCAGAATGTCGTCGAGACTCAGCTTTTTAAATTCGAAGGAGACTGAGCTATCGGCTGAGACGGTGGCGATCAGGTAGCCATAAACAGCGGTCTGGGCTTTTTGCGCGGGGCCCGATTCGGGAGGAATGGGATGGCGCACGGCTCCGGCGGTTCCGATGATCCAGCCGGGCAGCACTTTGTTTTTCCAGTCCGCCGTGTGATAGACGTCTTCCATGTAGAAGTGCGAATGGCTGGCGACCACGTAGATGCGCTTGTGCGCGGATTCCTGAAGCTGCCAGAGCCGCTGATAGAGCTGGCGGCCGGTTTTATCGCCTTGCGGCCAATCGCCCATGCTGTGAAAATGTCCGATGTTGCCGGGCAACGGGGCGTGCATTCCCACCACGATTGTCTTGATATCCGGATCGGCTTCGTCGCGCTGCAGCAGTGCGAGAAGCCAGTCGACTTGAGCGGAATCGAACTGGTCCGGGCTGGAGTTGTCGAGTGAAATGAAATCGAGGTTCGATTTCATCCAATGAAAATACGACCGGAGCTTGTGATCCTGCGGATTGTCTTTCAGGCGCTGGGCGCGGAGCGCGGGGTTTTCCAACCAGTCGGCGAACTGGATGAGCCAGGCGTCGCGCGTGGCGGGAAAAACGGTCTCATGATTTCCCATGCCGAGGAAAATCGGGAGATCGCCGAAAGGGTCCAGTTGATGGGCGATAAAATCCGGCCACGCCGCGCTGAGATAGGCGCTGATCGACATCGGCTTGTGCGGCAGATTCAGCTTCGGGGGCGGCAGCATGTCTTCATCGAAGGCGTAAATAGAGCGGAAATCGCCGAGATGCCAATAGAATTCCGCGCCGCTTTTGAGCACGCCGGCGGCGATGGCGGGCATTACGATGTCGCCGCAGTTTCTGGAGTCGCCCGAGACCGCGAATTTCCATGTGTCCTGAGCCAGGGCGGAAACAGAAAGCATTGCGAGTGTCAAGAATGATTTTGCCACTAGCAATGAGAGTAGCAAGGTAAAGTGTGAGTATGCGAAGACGGGAATTCAGCCGGAGTGTTGCGATGTGGACGGCTGGCAGTGCGCTGGCGCGGCTGGCAGCGGGGGAAGAGAATCCGGGCGGAATCACCGATGTGCAGGGTGTGAAGGTGGGGCAGTTTACGGATTCCCGGCGGCCTACCGGATGCACGGTCCTGATTTTCGAAAAAGGCGCGACGGCGGGCGTGGATGTGCGCGGATCCGCGCCCGGTACACGCGAAACGGATTTGTTGAATCCGACCAATACTGTGCAGCAGGTGCAGGCGATTTTGTTGGCGGGCGGAAGTGCGTTTGGTTTGGATGCGGCCACAGGCGTGATGCGGTATCTGGAGGAGCACGGGCTGGGCTTTCACGTGGGCGCGCAGGTGGTGCCGATCGTTCCGGCGGCCATTCTTTATGATTTGGGCGTTGGCGATGGGAAGATCCGGCCGAACGCGGAGTCGGGATACAAGGCTTGCGAGAATGCTTCATCCGGGATTGTCGCGGAAGGAAACGTGGGCGCTGGCGCGGGGGCGACGGTGGGGAAAATGTTCGGGATGAAGCAGGCGATGAAATCGGGGATTGGGACGGCGAGCATCCGGATCGCGAAAACGGGCGTGGTGGTGGGCGCGATTGTTGCGGTGAATGCGGTGGGAGATGTGGTGGATCCGAATACCGCGCGGATTCTGGCGGGCGCACGCACGGCGGATGGCGCTGGATTTGTGGATTCGATGGCGCAGATTCGCGAGGGGCATGGCGTGGAGATGCCGGTTGGCGGGAACACGACCATCGGAGTGGTGGCCACGAATGTCGCTTTCGACAAAACGCAGATGACCAAGATCGCGCAGATGGCGCAGGACGGGCTGGCGCGGAGTATTAATCCGGCGCATACGCTGGCGGATGGCGATACCATTTTTGCCGTGTCCACGGGAGCGAGTTCGGTGCGGGCGAATCACGGAGCGATCGGTGCGCTGGCTGCGGATGTTCTGGCACGGGCGGTGGTGCGGGCGGTGATGCGCGCGCGCGGACTACCGGGTTTGCCTGCGGCTAGCGACATGCGGTCGCCTGCGCGGGGCTGAGCGACCTGCGGTCGCGGGGCTTGGGACTGGGGGCTGGGGACTACGTAGTGCGTTTGCGTTTGGTGGCGCGACGGTTTCTGGTTGACGCCAATCGTAGGGCGCGGCTTAGGAGATCACGTAGGGCGTCGGAAGAAACCCGGGACAGGCGCACTAGAATCCATGGGTATTTCAAATAATGATCGGTGATGAAGTACGTCTCGGGATCGGCGGCCAGCATTTCATCTCTTTCTTCGAAGGTGGTGCCGACTACTAGCGAGTCGCCGTCTTCGCGCAGGCGCGCAAGCAGTTTGCCGGCGGATTTAAACGCGGGTGTTCCGTAGGAGGTGCTTTGCTCCACGTTATCGAGTGAGAGCGCGATTTTGCGGACTTGTTCAAAAGTGACCGTCGCTCTACTCCTGCGGTAGCGTAGCGGGCTTGGATGGGCCGAAATAAATTGAGTTGAACAAGAGCTTGTATGTTCCGTGGGGTTGGCCGCGGAAGGCTGCTTCCACGCACAATAGCATCACTTTGCCTTCGCCCAACGGGGCTTCGGCTGCAGCGACGGTTCCATCGAGATAGCCTTCGCCCCATGCCCATCCGCTTCGCAATGGCGTTGCGTTCGGGAACCATGCCACTGGCTTGACGCCTTTCAATTCGGCGTCGGGCGCCAGGCGGAAGACCGGGCTGTTTTCGAAGAAGACATCCGCGACCGAGGGCATTCCGTACGCGACGGGATTGGTGTTGTCCACGCTGACTTGCAGCACGGAGCCGGGCACGTAGAATTTTTCGTGAGGCAGCGCATGCTCCTTACCGTCGGCCGTTCTCTCCACCAGACCGTTGGTGAGCGGCATTCCGAAAAGCTGTGCGAGTCCTGTGGAATCGCCGATGGTCACGATGGTGCCGCCCGCCTCTACAAATTTGCGTAGTTGGGGAACGGTGGTTTCGGTGGTGACGCGGCCTAGCATCTTGCGATATTCTTCCGGAATGTCATCCGGGTTCGGCTGGCGGTTGAATGCGTTCACGGTTCGCGGGGTTGCTCCGCTCGGGAAGACCAGAACATCAAAACGCGAGGCAAGGTCGCCTTGATCGAGCGCGGCCGGATACACCACTTCAAACGGAAATTCGAACTGCTCGAAAATCCAGCGTAGCCAGCCGGATGTCATGGAGCCGCCGTATTGATCCCACAAGCCGATGCGCACTGGCTTCAATTTGTATGCGGCGCCGGAGGGACGATGATCCACTGCTTGGACGATGACGCCAAGTTCCGACGTGGCCTTCTGGATCACGGCCCCGGTTTTCGGACCCGCGGGCACGAACATGGTTCCTGCGCCCACGTCGCGGCCGGCAAGCTTGACCGGCTGTTTGAGCCAGTACACTTCATCGCCGTTTTTCAGCAGGCGGTTCACCAGAATGAACGCGTCGTTCTGTTGGTGATCGATCAAATAACCGGCGCTGCCGGAGCCGAGAATCGCCGCGGCGGGCGGGCGCTGCAGCCCGTCGACCTTTTCGAACGGTCCATCGAAGGGATCGAGAATGCGGTCGAACTTGACGCCCATCTGGAAGGCGAGCGTGTAGCCGGTGACATCGTAAGGCGGAATCGGCGGACCGCCGGGATAGCGGAAATCGTTGGGATGATCCTGCGGCTCGAACATGTCGAGAACATGCGGGCGAAACGCCTGCGCGGTTTTGACCACCCAGGATCCGGCCGGATAATGTTTGCCCGCAACATCGAAACCGGCGGTGGCGCGATGCACGGTGATGCCGGTCTTGATCAGTGTGTTGATGAATTTGGTTGCGGTGGGAAAGTCCGGCTGATCGGATGGAACAATGTAGCCGCGCGGATCGCGTAGCGCGGGATTGTGGAGTTCCGACGCGTAGAATTTTGCGGGAACCGCGCCGGCCATGCGCTCCATGGCGACCGTTGGCGTCTCGGTGGCGCTGGTTTCGCCACCGGATTTTTTCTGCCCGTCCTTGGATGCGGCTTCCGTTTGTTTTGCGGCGGCTTCCTTCAGTGCTTCGATGCGCTTGGGCGTGATGGTCCACGAATCCTGGCTGCCGCGCTGGATGGAGTTGCGGCCCATCTGATAAATGTTGAACAGAAAATCCTCGCGATACTTGGAAGCGAGATCCAGCACCGCGCGATTCGCGGTCATGGAGTATTCGATGGACTGGCGGAAATGCCAAGTCTGCGGCGGGACCGGAAACGGCTCGTCACCGGAAGGCAGTTGGCGCTGCGGAACCAGCGGAAGCTCGAAGGGCGTGGGGCTGCCGATGGTTTCGGTGAGCAGCCCAACCATGTTGTGAAAGTAAGTTGTGGTTCGCAGACCGCCGTTGTACCAGGTGGAGTACGGTGCGCCGCTGCGCATCACCGTGCCAGGCTTGCCTTCCGCGACGAAGCGGCTATGCATGGCCGCGCCCACCAGTTCGATGAGATCCGGAATGAGCGGATCAAAATTGTAGTTGAAGGGATCGCGGAAAGGCGGAGCGAACATCACGGCGCCGGCCGGTCCGGTCTGGTGGTGGTTGTACATGATTTGCGGAAACCACTCGAGGAAAAGCTGGCGATTGATGTTGGTGGATTCCTGCATGTTGGACATGTAGAAATCGCGATTGTTATCGTGGCCGATGTACTTCTGCCAGAGGCGTGGGATGTTTTGTAGCGACCGCTTGGTGGGCTCGGCCTGGCGCATGTACCAGTTGGAGACCAGCTCCATGCCATCTGGATTGGCATGTGTGGCGAGTATGATGACGTCGTTCAGGATGCGCTGGGTTTCCGGATCGTTGCGCGAAACCATTTCGTAGACGAGTTGCATCAACTGATGCGCGCCCAGTACTTCGCTGGCGTGCAATCCGCCGTCGATCCAGACTACGGCTTTGCCTTCGTGTGCGAGAGTGCGCGCCTGATCGTCCGTGAGTCCTTCGGCGTGCGCCAGGCGGCGGGCGATCTCTTTATAGCGGGCTAGGTGCTTTTGATTCTCGGGAGAAGTCAGGATCACCATCCATTCGGGACGGCCTTCTTCGGTCTTGCCGATCTCGACCAGCTTCATGCGGTCCGATTCGGTGGCGAGCTTCTGCCACCATGCCGTCAATTGCGTGTAGTTGGCCAGATGGTAATCGTCGCCGATGTCGAATCCGAGAGCTTCCTGGGGTGTCGTAATGTGACTTGTGATGTGCTGGCCGTTCTGCGCGGGCAGCGCGGCGGCGAATGCAAGGACGAGTGCGCAAGCAGCTAGTTTCGACGGTCGGGATTGGGTCAAGACGGGCAGCATCCGTTTCTCCTGTCCTGTCATGATAGCGGTTTCGTATACTTCGATCCATGCGCACCTTTGTTATGGCTTTCGTGGCCGCCCTGTTGCTGACTTCCTGCGGTTCCCAGCCGAAGCCTGAGCCTGTCACGAAAGCCGAGACGCCCAAGCCGTCGGATGAATCCGCGCGCTTCGCTACCGCGAACCTGGTGGAGACGAAAGTGGTAGATAAGGAGCTGATGGGCAAGCCATTTATGCCGGGAGGCACGTTGGCGCGGTACAAGAAGGGCAAGAAGGAATACGAGATGTTTGTGGCGAAGCTGCCCACCGCGACTGACGCGGCCATCCTATTGCCGGATTGGCGCAAGGCGCTGACGGATTCGAAACTGGAGCCTTCGTTTGGTGGATATTTCGGGATGGATGCGGGGCGGCCGGTGTTTTGTTTTTCGAAAGGCGCATGGATCGCGGGAATTGCCGGGTTGCCTGAGAAGGAGGCGGATGCGGAGGCGCGGATACTGGCGGCTCGGTTGAATTGAGCGGTATTTACGCTTGCTTGCGCGCGCGGTTCTGAACCGAACCGCGACCGCAAGGAAGCGCTACCCGAAACCTGTCGGTCGCGGTTCGGTAACATCGTCAAGTGGGGAACAACTACGTGAAACGGTTGGGCTTGATTTTATTGGCGGCCGCGTCGATATTGAGCGCGGAATCCTTCGGCGGGATGCGATGGCGATCCATTGGGCCGTACCGCGGCGGGCGCACGCGAGCGGCGGAGGGTGTGCCGGGGCAGCCGAATGTCTTCTACATCGGCGCGGTGAACGGCGGCGTTTGGAAGACCACAGATTACGGCCGTACGTGGACGCCGATCTTCGACGATCAACCGACGGGTTCCATCGGCGCGATCGCGGTTGCGCCGTCCGATCCGAATATTATTTACGTCGGTAGCGGCGAAGGGCTGCAGCGTCCGGATTTATCCGTCGGCGATGGAATCTATAAATCCACCGACGCGGGAAAAACCTGGACGCACCTTGGTCTGCGCAACGGGCAGCAGATTCCACGGATCGCGATCGATCCGCACAATCCGAACCGGTTGTTCGTCGCGGTGCTGGGACACCCGTACGGCCCAAATGAAGAGCGTGGAATTTTCCGCTCCACCGATGGCGGGCAGACATTCGAGAAAGTTCTGTATAAGGATGAGAACACCGGCGGTAACGATGTGGTGCTGGATCCGGCGAATCCCAACATCGTGTACGCGACGATGTGGGAAGCGCGGCAGGGTCCGTGGGAGAACGGGGCATGGAGTGGAACCGGCGGCGGGATTTTCAAATCCACGGACGGCGGAAATCACTGGCAGCAGTTGACGGGCGGGCTGCAGGATGCCGTGGTGCAGGCCAATCTCGCGATTGCGCCGAGCGATCCCAAGCGGCTTTACGCTGCGATTGCGACACAACGCAGCACGGGAATTTATCGATCGGACGATGCGGGCGAGAACTGGGTGCTCGCGACCTCCGATGCCCGGCCGGCGGCGCGAATTGGCGGCGGCGATTGCCCGGTGCCTGCCGTCGACCCGAAGAATCCGGACATCGTTTATAGCGCGAGCGTGGTGACGTGGAAATCCACCGATGCCGGAAAGACGTGGACGGGAATTCGCGGCGCGCCGGGCGGCGACGATTATCAGAGGATCTGGATCAATCCGGACCATCCAAATATTTTTCTGATCGTGAGCGACCAAGGCGCAATCATCACCGTGAACGGTGGCGATACTTGGAGCTCCTGGTACAACCAACCGACCGCGCAGATGTATCACGCAGCGGCCGACAACGCGTTTCCCTATCGCGTGTGCGGCGGGCAGCAGGAGAGCGGATCGGCGTGCGTGGCCAGCCGCGGCAACGATGGCCAGATCACGTTTCGCGATTGGCATCCGGTGGGCGTGGAAGAGTATGGCTACGCCGCGCCGGACCCGCTGGATCCCGACCTGGTGTACGGAGGCAAGCTGACGCGCTTCGACCGGCGGACTGGTCAAGTGGAGAACGTCGCGCCGAAACCGATCCGGACCCCGGACTTTCGGGTGTTGCGGACGGCGCCTGTGATGTTTTCACCCATCGATCCGCACGTGCTTTATTTCGCCGCGAATACTGTGTGGCGGACGCATGACGGAGGGCGCAATTGGCAGGAGATCAGTCCGGATCTGTCGCGAAAAACGTGGGACGTCCCTGCGAATGTCGGCAAATATAAGGGCACGCCTGGAGCGCAGCCCACGCAGCGCGGCGTGATCTATGCACTGGCGCCATCGCCGTTGGATATCAACTGCATCTGGGCGGGTACCGACGACGGGTTGATTCATGTGACGGCGGATGGCGGCAAGAGTTGGCGGGATGTGACGCCGCCGCAACTGGTGCCGTTTGCGAAGGTCTCCATTTTGGATGCGGGGCATTTTGATGCGCAGACTGCTTATGCTGCGATTAATACATTGAGGCTGGATGAAATGCGTCCGCATATTTTGCGCACGCACGATGGCGGGAAGAGCTGGAGCGAGATCGTGAATGGAATCCCGGATGGCGCGCCGGTGGATGTGGTGCGCGAAGATCCGAAGCGCAAAGGGTTGCTGTATGCGGGGACGGAGCGCGAGGTTTACGTTTCGTTCGACGACGGCGATCACTGGCAATCCCTGCGGTTGAACATGCCAGCGACATCCATCCGCGATCTCATCGTCAAAGATGACGATCTGGTGGCGGCCACGCATGGCCGCGGATTCTGGATTTTGGACGATGTCACGCCGCTGCGACAGCTTACTCCGGAGGCGACTAGCGCGGATGCATTTTTATTCCGGCCCGAAAAGGCGATTCGTGTGCGGTGGGACATGAATACCGATACGCCGCTGCCGCCCGACGAACCGGCCGGGCAGAATCCGCCGGACGGCGCGATTATCGATTACACGCTGGGGCCGTCCGTGTCCGGCGCGGTGACGCTCGAAATTTTCGACGGCTCCGCAACCCTGGTGCGGAAGTATTCGAGCGACGATCCGATAGAGCAGGTGGATCTTAATACGTTGGCGATTCCGGCCTATTGGATACGGCCGGCGCATCCGTTTTCCAGCGCTCCGGGGATGCATCGATTTGTTTGGGACATGCATTGGGCGCCCGTGCCGGAAGCGCGGCCCAATTATGGGATGCAGGCGATTGAGCACGACACGCCAGCAGCGAATGAAGCGCCGTGGGTGATGCCAGGCCAGTTCACACTGAGACTGAGGGTGAACGGGAAGAGCTACCAACAGCCTTTGACGGTAGGAATGGACCCGCGAGTTCGAACCACGCTAGCGGATCTCACGCAACAGTTTGGATTATCCAAGCAGCTCTACGACGACATTCTTACCGCCGGGAAATGTTTGGATGAGGCGCGCTCCGTGCGTAAGCAGATTGAGGAGAAGAAGGCCGCGGGCGGAACGGCGGATGCGCTGGATGCTTTCGACAAAAAAGTTGTGGCGATCGCTGGTGGGGGCGGTGGACGAGGACGGTTTGCTCCGGCGGGCGGACCAGATACGATTGCGAGCGTCCAGGGCGCGCTATCCGGACTGTTGCGGGTGGTTCAAAGCGCGGATCTGGCGCCCACTCCGCAGGCGGTGGCTGCGGCGGCGGATCGGCGGAAGGCTTTTGCCGCGCTGATGGAGCAGTGGAGGGCATTGAAGCAAGAGGCGGCGGGGCTCAAGGTTCCGCTTAAACCTTAATCAAAAAGGCACCGACTCCCTTACGGTCGCGGTTCGGAAGAGCCTGTTACCGAACCGCGACCGCGAGGAGCGCTACCACGAACGCCGCATTTTTGCCCACGCTCCCTTGCGCTCGGTGCGGAAAGAGTTTACGGAGCCCCGACCGTAAGGGAGTGGGTGCCTTTTTCAGCGCCTGCGCCGAGATGTAACATGATTGGAGAAAGGTGGTCATAAAATGGACCGCAGAGAAGCCCTGGGGGCGCTGGCCGCGATCGGACTGAGCGCCAACGCACAAACAAAATCGAACAATATGATCTATCGAACTCTGGGTAAGACGGGCGAAAAGGTTTCCGCGATTGGGTTGGGCGGATACCACATCGGCGTCCCGAAAGACCCGAACGAAGGCATCCGCATCATCCGCACCGCCGTGGATCGCGGCATGAATTTCATGGACAACTGCTGGGACTATCATGATGGCGACAGTGAGGTCCGCATGGGGCGCGCCTTGCGCGACGGATACCGGCAGAAAGTTTTCCTGATGACCAAGTTCGACGGCCGCACCAAGAAGTCTACTGCTGCGCAGATCGATGAGTCGCTGAAGCGGCTGGAAACCGATCATATCGACCTGATGCAGTATCACGAGAACATCCGGATGGAAGATCCGGATCGATTCTTCGCGCAGGATGGGCCGATTGAGGCGCTGATGGACGCGAAGAAGGCCGGGAAGATCCGGTATATCGGATTCACGGGCCATAAAGATCCGGCGGTACATCTCCGCATGCTGGAAGTGGCGGCGCAGCACAAGTTTCATTTCGATAGCGCGCAGATGCCTTTGAATGTGTTGGACGCGCACTTCCGCAGCTTCACTCATCAGGTGGTCCCGAAACTGGTGGAGCAGGGGATCGCGGTCTTGGGAATGAAACCACTCGGGATGGGCAATGTTTTGAAGAGCGGCAGCGGAGTTACGGCCATCGAATGTCTGCATTATGCGATGAGCCTGCCGACCTCGGTGGTGATCAACGGCTGCGACAGCATGGAGCGGCTGGAGCAGGCTTTCCATGCCATCGAAACCTTCCAGCCGATGACCAGCGCGCAGGTGGAAGCGCTGTTGGCGAAGACCAAGGCAGCCGCGATGACTGGAAAATTCGAGCCGTTTAAAACCACGCAGATGTTTGACGGAACGGCGCTGAATCCCAAGTGGATGGGTTAGCTGCGGCGTAGTTTTTTCCATGCGAAGCGCGCGGGGAAAAAGAGAATTGCGCCCCAGAGAATGAGGCTCGGGCCGACCTTCAGTAGAAACAGGATTGCGGCGACCATCCCGTTGACCAGGCTCTGATAGCCGGAGATGGCAGCATCGCGGAATCGGCCCAGCACTGAATTCGATTGCGGCCGGTAGTTTTCCGCCAGATGCACTTGGAGCGTTAGAAATTCCACTCGTTTCGTCAGGGTCTTTCGCTCTGCTTCCATTTGCTCGATCTCGCCGCGCACCCGGCTGATGGATTCCTCTACAGCCAGCACGTCCGAAAGTTTGCCGGTCCGCTGGCGGAGGATGTCGGTGAGCCGCTGTTCGGTATTGCGGGCGTTGTTGAGCCGGGCTTCGAGATCCATGTACTGTGCGGTGACTTCTTCGCCGGTTTGCGATTCGGATTCCACGTGGCCTAGCTTCTTGATTTCCGCTATGGCCTGGTCGCGCTGGTCGGCGGGGATGCGGAGGGTTGCGTCTAGTGTGCGGCCCGAGCTTGTTGTGGTGTTGACGTTCAATTGGCCCAGGTAGCCGTTGTGGCGCTTTAGGATTTCTTCTAGCGCGAGGCGGGATTTGTCGAAGTCGTTGGTGGACAGGGTGAGTTCGGCGGTGCGGGCGATCATGACTCCACCGTTGAAGCTCACCAGTTGGTCGCCGGCTGTTGGAATGTGCCGCGCACGAGCTTCGCTGACTTGGTCGATCATTTGGTTCATCTGAGAGCGCGTTCTCAAACGAGTTGGGGCATACAAGACAACGAACATCAGGGCCACTCCAGTAGCGGCCACGGCCCAGATCCAGCGCGGTACTCTTCGCGGACGTTTCGGGGGAACAAAAGACTGATTTGGCAAGCCGGGGGCTTGCCCGACGTCTACTTGCCATTGCAGTAAGCGACGCTGAACCCCTTGCAGGTCTGCTGCAAGTGACTGGCATTCGCGGCAGTTCTCCAAGTGAACGGCGGCGGCGCTTGCGCCATTTGCTGGGAGTTCGCCGTCCAGGTAGGCCATGAGTTCTTCTTGCTCGATCGGGTGATTTGTCATGGTTGCGCCTCTGCGCTCGCTCCCTTGCGGTCGCGGTTCGGTACGGGAGGTACGGGTGGGTCGGGGTCTAGGTGATTTTTCAAGGCCATGCGGGCTCGGAAGAGGCGCGATCGGACGGTGTTCATGGGGAGCCGCAAAAGATCCGAGATTTCTGAATAGCTGAGTTGTTCGTACTCCCGCAGCATTAGGATTTCGCGCTCCTGGGGATCGAGCTGATCTAGCGCCCGGCGGACCCAGAGAGAAGTGTCCACGTCCGCGGCATCGGGCGAAGGCGTTGGATCCAAGCGGTGATCACGTCTACGCTCGGCAGCCAGAAGCTTCAGGGCGATCCCATATAAATATGTCCGGACCAGCGCTCGCGGCTGATATCTGGATGTGGCGCGAATCACGGCCAGGAACGTTTCCTGCATCAGGTCATCCGCGCGTTCTTTGCTTTCCAGGCGACGGCGGAAAAATCCATAGAGCGGCTCACGATAGCGCGCAAACAACTCCTCGAAGGCCTCGCGCGATCCCCCTTGGAACTCCAGCATCAACGCTTCGTCGCTCACCATCATGGAAACGGTCCGTCCATACCTGTAATGTCGCGAGCCGGGAAAAAGTTCCCGGAAATCTTGCGGTACGATACACTAGTCAACCGGGAGGCTCGTTTTATGAGGAATTTCAGCCTATTTGCGCTTCTGACCGCCATCGTTCCGGCCGCTTTCGGGGCCGGTGCATCCTTACACCTGCTGCAGAAACCGGCGATGAACAAGACCGCGATCGTATTTTCCTATGGCGGCGACCTGTGGAGCGTCCCGCGGCAGGGCGGCGTGGCCACGCGGCTGACGGTTGGAACAGGCATGGAGACCGAAGCGGCCTTTTCGCCGGACGGCAACACCATTGCGTTTTCGGGCGAATACGACGGCAACGTGGATGTGTTCAGCATGCCCGCGACCGGCGGCGTCCCCAAGCGCGCCACCTATCATCCGGACGCGGATCGCGTGGTCGGTTGGACTCCCGACGGCAAGCGCATCCTGTTTCGCTCGAATCGCCTCAGCTTCTCCCGCTATTTCCAGCTCTACACGGTTTCTCCCGATGGCGGATTGCCCGACGTGCTGCCTCTGCCGATGGCAACCGTAGGCGCTTATTCTCCCGACGGCAAGCACCTGGTTTATGCGCCGGTGGATGGCGGCCAGTTCGCCACCAGTTTCACCAATTTCGTGGCCTGGAAGCGGTATCGCGGCGGCGAAGCCAGTTATCTGTGGACCGTGAATCTGGCTGACTTGAGCACCGAGAAAATTCCGCGCACGGATTCGAACGACATTTATCCGATGTGGATCGGCGAGAAAATCTATTTTCTTTCGGATCGCAATGGGCGAATGACGCTGTTCAGTTACGATCCGAAGAGCAAAGCCGTGACGGAGCTGATCAAGAACACGGGTAAGGACATCAACTCCGCCAGCGCGGGGCCGGGTGGAATTGTCTACGAACAGTTCGGGCAGATTCATATTTACGACATCGCGAGCGGCGCAGAACACGCGGTTCCGATTGAGATTGAGGGCGATCTGGCTGAGGTTCGTCCACACTTTCAGAACGCCGCGCGCGAGCTGCGCAACGCACGGATTTCGCCCAGCGGAGTGAGAGCTGTGTTTGAAGCACACGGCGAGATTATGACGGTGCCGGCGGAGAAGGGCGATATCCGAAACCTCACAAATTCGCCGGGAGTGATGGATCGGACGCCGGCGTGGTCGCCCGATGGCAAGTCGATCGCATATTTCTCGGATGAATCGGGCGAATACGCGCTGCACATCAAGCCGCAAAATGGCGAGGGCGAAGCGCACAAGATCGCACTGGAGGGGAAATCAGCTTTCTACTTCGATCCGAGTTGGTCGCCCGACAGCAAGCACATCGCATTCAACGACAATCAACTGCACTTGTGGGATGTGGAAGTGGCCACCGGAAAAGTGACCAAGGTGGATACGGATTATTCCTACGAGATCAATCGGGATTTCGCGTGGTCGCCGGATTCGAAGTGGATCGCTTATGTGAAGAATCTTCCGAACCGGCTACATGCCGTGGAGATGTATTCGCTCAGCGACGGCAAGAGCACGCAAGTGACGGACGGCTTAAGCGACGCGCGGTTTCCGGCGTTCGACAGAGGCGGGCAGTATCTTTATTTCACCGCTAGCACCAATTACGGTCCGACATCCAGCGGTTTGGACATGAACAGCGACCTGCACGACGTGACGCGCAGCGTTTATCTGATTGTTCTTCCGAATGACGTGGTTTCTCCGCTCGCACCTGAGAGCGATGAAGAGAAAGCGGCTGACAACAAATCCGCCGACAAGTCCGCCGACAAGTCCGATGACAAGCCCAAGGCGGAAGACGGCGAAAAAAGCGAAAGTTCTGAAGGAAAGCGGGGTGGGAAACCGGATGCTCCGCCTAAGCCGGTGCGCGTCGACTTCGACAAGCTGATGGAGCGCACGGTTGCGCTGCCGATTTCTCCCCGGCCGCTGCAGGGGTTGGAGGCCGGAAAAACCGGCGTGATCTATATCGTCGAAGCCGGACGCGGCGGTGCTTTTGGCGGAGGCGGCGGAACGCTGTCGAAGTTCGATCTCAAAACCCGCAAGCTGGATAAGTTAGCGGATGGCGTAGGCGGTTTCGATCTCTCCGCGAATGGCGAAAAGATGCTGCTGCGCATTGTCCGGGGCGGGGAAGGCGGTGGTCCGCCTCGGCCCGGTAGCACGCCTCCGGCGCCGGAATATGTCATCGCTTCCGCGACAGCGCCGCTCAAGCCCGGCGAGGGCGTCCTGCATTTGAACGATGTGGAAGTGAAAGTGGATCCGTTAGCCGAATGGAAGCAGATGTATCACGATGCCTGGCGCATCGAGAAGAGCTATTTCTACGATCCGAATCTGCACGGCGTGAATGCGGCGGATGGTGAAAAAGAGTTTGAAAAATATCTGGACGGGCTTTCCTCGCGTTCGGATCTCAACTACATCTTCCACGAAATGCTGGGCGAGATTACGTCCGGGCATCTGCGGGGCGGCGGCGGAAATATTCCGGAAGCGAAGAGAGTTCCGGGCGGCCTGCTGGGCGCGGATTACGAAATCCAGAATGGGCGGTATCGTTTCAAGACCATCTATTCCGCGCAAAGCTGGAATCCGCAATTGCGCGCACCGCTGGCACAACCGGGAGTCAAAGTTTCCGCCGGCGATTATTTGCTGGCAGTGAATGGCCAGGATTTGAAGGGCAGCGACGATGTGTCCCAGTTGCTCGAAGGAACGGCCGACAAACGAGTGGTGCTGCGCGTCGGCACAGACTCGTCAGGCGCGAACTCACGCGAGATTACCGTGACGCCGGTGGCGAGCGAGCAGCAATTGCGCTATCAGGCCTGGGTGGAAGAGAATCGCCGCAAAGTGGATCAGTTGAGCGGCGGCAAACTGGCTTACGTCTACATGCCGGACACCGGGCAAGGCGGATTCACCAGTTTCAACCGTTATTATTTCGCTCAAGTAGACAAGCAGGGCGTCATCATGGACGAACGCTTCAACGCCGGTGGGCAAGCTGCGGATTATGTGATCGACGTGCTGAACCGGCCGCTGGAAGGCTGGTGGAGTCCGCGATACGGCGCGATTTATCGGACGCCCGCAGCCGCGATCTTCGGGCCCAAGGTGATGATCACCAATGAAATGGCGGGTTCCGGCGGCGACATGATGCCGTGGATGTTCCGGCACACGCACGTCGGAACGCTGGTGGGAAAGCGGACGTGGGGCGGGCTGATCGGCGTGTCGCAATATCCGATTTTGATGGATGGCGGCCAGGTGACGGCGCCCAATTTCGGATTCTTCAATCCGTCGGGGCATTGGGATGTGGAGAATAAAGGCGTGGCGCCGGATGTGGAAGTGGATCAGGATCCGAAATCCGTGCGTGCCGGGCACGATCCGCAACTGGAGCGCGCGGTGGCGATCGCGATGGAGCAGATGGCGAAGAATCCGGCGCCTGAGCCGCATCGTCCGGCGTTCCCGAATTATCAAAATCCGAGTAAGCCGCCGCATTCCGGCAGCGTGACGGATGCGAGCGGGGGCCGCCAGTAGGCTTCGGGAAGTAGGGCGGACCCCCTGGTCCGCGCGGGTCCCCCTGGACCCGCTCTTCGGTACAGGCCGACGGGGGCGTCGGCCGCGGACCAGGGGGTCCGCCCCACTCATTTCGATTCCGCCCTATCAGTTTGGCTATGGCACAATTGAAAGCTCAGGGATCAACAAAATGGTAGTGGTGATGCACGAAGGGGCCGAGGAGCCTCAAATCCAGAAGGTAATCGATCGCCTGGTTTCGATGGGCTTTATCGTCCACCGATCCTCCGGAGTGATGCACACGGTATTAGGCGGCGTGGGACCGGTAAATGACGTCGACCCGATCGAGTTTGAGGTGATGGATGGCGTCAAAGAATGTCATCGCATCGTGTCGCCTTACAAATTGGCGAGCCGGCATTTCCGGCCGGGCGGCACCATCGTCAAACTGAATGGCGTGGAAATCGGCGGCAATCAGGTGATCATGATGGCCGGTCCTTGCAGCGTGGAGAATCGCGACCAGATTGATCAGGCGGCGGAGATCGTCGCGCGCGGCGGAGCCAAAGTCATCCGAGGCGGCGCCTTCAAGCCCCGCTCGTCGCCGTATAGTTTCCAAGGCCTGGGCGAAGAAGGTTTGCGGATGATGCGAGACGCCGCGGACCGTCACAATCTTCTGGTGGTGAGCGAGGTGATGGATCAAACCCAGATCCCGCTGCTCGCCACCTACGCCGACATCCTGCAGGTGGGCGCGCGCAACATGCAAAATTTCAACCTGCTGCGGCAACTAGGCGAATTGCGCAAGCCCGTGCTGCTGAAGCGCGGCATTTCGGCGACCATCGAGGAACTACTGCTGAGCGCCGAATATATTCTCGCGGGGGGCAATTACGACGTGATTCTATGCGAGCGCGGCATCCGGACTTTCGAGAACGCCACGCGCAACACCATGGACATCTCGGCCATTCCGGTGGTGAAGTCACTTTCGCATTTGCCCATCATTGCCGACCCGTCGCATGGCACTGGACGCCGCGACAAAGTGCTGCCAATGGCGCGGGCAGCAGTTGCGGCAGGCGCGGACGGGCTGCTGGTGGAAGTACACCACGATCCCGATCACGCGCTGAGCGACGGTGCGCAATCGCTGCGGCCGCATCAGTTCGCTGAGTTAATGGACCAGTTACGGATCATCGCCAAGGCTGTGGATCGGTCGATTTGAAGCCGCTGAATGAAAAGAGAGGTTGGCAGGCGGAAGCGCCTGCCCCACCTGGACGAACAACGTGGGGCAGGCGCTTTCGCCTGACAACTCTGCGGGCGATGAACCAGAAATGAATACAGTCGCGATCTTCGGAGTCGGGCTCATTGGCGGGTCCTTTGCCCTGGCTTTGCGCGATGCGGGTTTTAAGGGACACATCATCGGCGTCAGTTCGGCTGACACAATCCGCAAGGCCGTCGAACTGGGCGTCATCGATGAGGGAATGCCGGCCGAGCAAGCCGCCCGCGCTGCCGACCTTATTTATCTAGCCCAGCCCATCCTTCGAATTGTGGAAATCCTGCCACAACTCGACCCCTGGGTGCGGCCGGATGCCTTGGTCACAGATGCGGGAAGTACAAAAAGTACTATCGTGGAGAGCGCCCACGCCATCACGCACTGCCAGTTCCTGGGCGGACATCCCATGGCTGGCCGCGAAAAACGAGGCGTGGAGGCAGCCGAAGCCGGACTGTTCCTCGGGCGTCCCTATGTCCTGACACCTCATTCGGAAGCAGAACTTCAGACCCCTCAAGCGCGGGATTTCCTGGCTTGGATCGGGAAAATCGGCGCAATCCCAGTAATTTTAAACCCGTCGGAGCACGACAAAGTCGTGGCGTTCACTTCGCATTTGCCTCAACTTGCCTCCACCGGCCTGGCGACGCTGCTGGAGGGTCGCCTGGAGCCCAAATCCGGAGTTTTTGGGCCAGCTTTGCTGGATAGCACCCGCTTGGCGCTCAGTTCTTTCGAAATATGGGGCGATATCCTGGCCACTAACCGGGATTCCATTCGAATCGCTCTCCGAAGCTACATCGCCCAGCTTGAGGAGTTCTCCCAGTCGCTCGATGCCGGTCCCATGGAGGAGCATTTTCGGCGGGCAGCCAAATTTGCAAGTCAGTTGCGAGATTCGTCATAGGCTTCACAATTTAGTGACAATCTTTGGCTCATTCGGACTATAATTAACAGGATCAATGGAACCGCATGCTACATCACTCGCCGCCGTCGTGCGTAGCGATCTGATCGGCCAGGACGGAGTGGCGAAGTTCTCTCCGAACCGGCGTTTCGCGACTGTCTACTCCGAGGGCAGTCCGGCGGACACGATTTTCTTCATTGACTCGGGGCTGGTGAAGACCTACAAACGCGGCCAGGACAATAAAGAGATCATTCTGCAAATCGTCGGGTCCGGCGAGATATTCGGCGAGCAATCGCTGGGCACGGAATCCAGCCGAACAATGGCCGCCGAGGTTTTGCAGGACGGAATCATTTACGTCATTCCCCGCGATATATTTCTGCGCGTGTGCGAAAAGCGTCCGGAAGTTTGGCGCGACATTTCAGGCGTGCTGACGGTGCGCAAACGTCAAATGGAAAAAAAGATCGAGCTGCTGTGTCTGCACGATGTGGAATATCGCATCCTCTATTACATGGCTGAACTGGCGCGGATGTTCGGCGCGAAAGCCAACGGGTCAGACTATTCGATCCCGCTCTCGCAAGGCGAACTGGCCAGCTTGATCGGGGCGACGCGGGAAACAACGTCCACCACTCTGAACACGCTGGCGCGCCGCGGCCTCATCAAACTGGGACGCAGGCAGTTGATTGTTCCTTCCGTCGACGGCGTGCTGGCGGCTGCTGATCAGCGGACACGCACGGCGAAAATAGGTTAAACGGCCGAAGTTGTTGGGGCTTGAAAAACAAAAGGCGCTTACGCTCGCGGCTCGGAACGGAGAGCGAGTTACCGAACCGCGACCGTGAGGGAGTCGGTGCTGTTCCGATTTTTTCCTACCTGCTGTGACAGGCAGGAGCGCCTCGGTTATACTACGCCCAGTGGCCGGGGTGGTCCGATTTGGGGTCTTCGAGGCAAACCGCACAACTGGAGAGTTGCGCAAAAGCGGAGTGCGGATCCGGCTTCAGGATCAGCCATTCCAAATCCTGCTGATGCTGCTCGATCACTCAGGCGAAGTGGTGACGCGCGAGGAGATCCAGCGCCGGTTATGGCCAGAGGGTACCTTCGTCGAGTTCGAACACAGCATCGGAACGGCGATCAAGAAACTGAGACAAGCGCTGGGAGACGACGCGGAGGCGCCTCGGTATATCGAAACACTTCCCCGGCGCGGGTTCCGTTTTATCGCGCCGGTTGAATCGCCTGCTCCCGAGTCGGTCCCAACGCCGCAAGCCCAGCCAAGAAGGTTCCCACTTCCAGCGGTGGTTCTTTGCGCGGTCGTGATCGGAGCGGCCGCGGTTTCGATCTACTTCCTCCGGGGGCACGTCCAAACACCTCCCCAAAGGTCACTCACCCGTCTCACGTTCGAGTCCGGCTTGCAGTTCGGCGCCACCTGGTCGCCGGACGGGCGATACATCGCCTTCAGTTCGGACCGCGGCGGAAAATTCGATGTCTGGGTGCAGCAGGTGGGCGGGACCAACCCGGTGAAAATCACCAGACGACCTGGCCACAATTGGCAACCGGACTGGTCGCCGGATGGCAGCCAGATCGCCTTCCGATCGGAAGGCGATGGAGGCGGCCTGTTCGTGGTTCCAGCCCTGGGCGGACTCGAGACCAGAATCTCCACGTTCGGCTACCGGCCCAAGTGGTCTCCGGACGGGCGCGTCATTCTGTTCGGCAACACATTCATTTCCGGGCTCTGGAACAACTTCTATCTCGTCGGCCTGGACGGCGAGGCTCCGCGGGAAATCCTGGCGGAATTCACACGGAAAGAGCAAATCGCAGAGCGGTTCGTGGCCTGGCATCCGGACGGGAAGCGCATCTCCATCTGGGGGGAAACAGCGCAAGGCTCCGTTTTCTGGACCCTGTCATTGGACGGAAAAAATGCTATCAAGTCGTCGAGCACACCCCTGGTTGCCACTCAAATGAAAGCGATCTCTAAAGGTGAGTTCCGCTGGTCGCCTTCCGGCCGAACTATTTACTTCGAAGCCGGCACGCAGGGAGTGCGCAATCTGGAAAGGATCGCAGTGGAAGGGTCGACGCTGCGTTGGACGGCCCTGGAGCGGCTCACCACGGGGCCGGGACCTGACACAGGAATCGCGATTTCCGGTGATGGTAAAAAGCTGGCTTTCAGCTCCCGTTCAGAAAGTGTGCGTGTTTGGTCGCTCCCGTTCGATGGGAACACGGGCCAGATCTCCGGCAAAGGGGAAGCTGTCACGCAGTCCGGCGTGGAGGCGTGGGGAGTGGATGTTTCGCGAGACGACCGAAAATTGGCGTTCGATATCTCGCGGGCCGGAAAATGGGAACTGTGGACGAAGTCTTTGGACAACGGCCGAGAGACGCTGTTAGTCAGCACGGACCAGATGGCGACGCCTCCGAAGTGGTCGCCCGATAGCCGGCGTTTGGTCCGAGGTGAATATAGCTCCGAGGGCGCTACCCAGTGCATTGTTACGCAGGCTGACGGTCAAGCAAAAGAGATCATCGCGTCGGGATCCTTTTTTGAGGGTTGCGGTGATTGGTCGCCGGATGGCCGGTGGATGGTGGGCAGTCGCTTAAGCCCCGAGCACGAACGCCGCAGGCCCGAAGTGTCCCTGCTCCTGCTTCCGCTCTCGGCCGCACCTCACGCCGAGGCAAAGGCCCGTGTCGTGACTTCCAGCAACACGGACGGACTTTACCAGTCGCGTTTCTCGCCGAATGGACGATGGATCGCGTTTGAGGCGGTAAAAGGCGGTGTTGGCACCGGCGGAGCCGCCACCGACGCGACCTTATATGTAGTGCCGGTTTCCGGCGGACCTTGGATTCGCATTACCGATGGCAACTCCTGGGACGACAAACCTACTTGGTCGCCGGATGGCAAAACCCTGTACTTCGTTTCTTCCCGAACGGGCTTCTTGAACGTGTGGGGAATCCGGTTCGATCCGAAGGCGGGCCTCCCGCTGGGAAAGCCGTTCCAGGTAACGTCATTTGAAAGTCCGGCGCTCGCAGTTGGTGATGACCTCGACCTTCTTCAGATATCGGTTTCAAATAAGCGGCTGGTTCTCTCCTTGAAGGAGTCGTCCGGCAGCATCTGGGTGCTGGACGGCGTGGATAAATAGCGCGCTGGCCAAAGGCGAGCTATCTGCGGAGCAGCTCAGCCCGAAGATCCCTGCTTTGCTCCGGAGCAAAGTTCAGTTTGCCTTGCTGCATCAGCCTCCATTCGTTCAAGCTCCAATGGGCCTTCATGATGCCGCTCACGCTATGGCGCCCTCCCAGCAGAATGTGACCGATCTCATGCGCGATGATGTGGCCGAGGATCTCGGGCAATCGGGCAACACCCGATTCTTCGAGCCTTTCGGCAAATTCCACCGAGACCGTGGCAAAGTCGCCGGTGGAGTAACCCATCGCTTCAGCGTGCACGAGGTTTCCCACGAGTTGGAATCGCGGCACCAAGCGCAAGGCCGGCATCGTCGGACCGGGCTGGGGACACTCGAGTGGAACTGATGAGCCGGTCAACCGGCAGGGTTGCCACGTGATCTCGATGCCCGAATGCCGAAGGATACGCCCGGTTTCCTGCTCTGCCTTCAAAATAGTTTCTGCCTGCACACCGGCATAGTCGTACACGAGCACGGTCATTCTCGATTCCAACGGATCCTCGGCGCACGCGACCGCCATTCCACCTAAGAGCAGGGTTCCCAGCGCTGCCGCGGGTTGTAGCGAAAAAATCGCCATGCTGCCTCGCGCAGGCGACTTTGCGGCATTGCGCTACCTTTCTCCATGCATTGAGGTTGAATAGCTGTTGAACCAGGGATGAACAGGTAATTGACTGAAAACACGGAAGGTTCCGGGACTGGCTGAACTGAGTTGTGGCGTTTCGACCCCGACAACACCTGTGCGGGAACCGCACATGTCCGGCTATAATAACTATCGTAGGTTCAATCACTTGCCTATGGACTCCGGATTGCATTTCCGTGTCGCCATGAAGCTTGTTCTTATCCCGCTCCTGGTTGCGACCGGATTATTCGGTCAGTCTGTCCCGCAGGAGCAGGAACAAGCCTCTAGGGACCTGAACGTCAACTCGCGCTACACGGTCGAAAGCGTCGACGTCTCCAACACGCACCACCACCGGCTCAGCACTTCGATCCTGGACGAAATGCACCGGCTGATCGGCGCCCGGCTCAACGATGATGCGGTGAAGCGCCTGGCCAACAAAATCCGCGGCGAGCTGCGCGCGAACGATGTTACTTTTAAGCTGCTGCCCGGCGGGAATCCGGAATCTATCAAGGTTCTCTTCGAAGTGGAGAAGGGCCAGGGCGATTTCGATGTCTTCATTCCGAAGTTCGCGTACAACTCGCGCGAGGGAGGATCGGGTGTCGGCGAAGTCATCGGCAGATTCGGCGCCAACGCCGTCACTTTCGCCGGACTTTCCGACGGAGATTCTCTGGCCGAGCGGTATTCGGGAATCCAGGCCAAATACCAACGGCTCTCGCTCGGCAGCGATCGGGTGAGCCTGGGCTTCGAGTTCGACGCCTATCACGAACAGTACAACCAAACCACGCTTTCTGCCATCCAAACCGGTGCGGATTCTTCTTCCCTCGGCGCTGGGGCTTATCGTTCCAGAATGAACTTTGAGCCCAGCGCCACCTTTGTACTGGCGAAACCTCTTACGCTTACCATTGGCTTCAGTTTCGAGCAACTGCAGCCGCAACTTTCGGCCGCGCCATCCGAATCGGCCAACGCTGTGATAAATACTCTGCGCTATCGTCAGCGTTGGATCGATTCGGATGACACTAACCAGGAGCTGGACGCAGGCTACAACCTGCGCGCGGCCACCAGATCACTCGGGTCGGACCTGGCCTACACCCGTCATGCCGTAAACGTGCGCTACATTCTGATACATGACCATCAGTCCATTGAGTTGGCGCTGGTGGGGGGGCTGATTTACGGCCGCGCCCCACTATTTGAGCGATTCGTGCTCGGAGACAACACCACGCTGCGCGGGTGGGATAAGTACGATTTGGATCCTTTGGGTGGGAACCGGATGGTCCACGGGTCCGTCACCTATGGGTACCGCGTGGTGCGGGTGTTTTATGATACAGGTGCGGTCTGGGAGCAGGGAACTGCGCCGGAAGCCAAACACTCGGCGGGTGTTGGGATATCCAGCGGCCTTGGACTCTTTCAGAAAGGCGCGGTTCTGCTGGCGGTGGCGTTTCCCATCCGGCCAGGCCGCGTGGAGCCGGTTTTTATCGCAGGTATGAATTTTTGACGGTTTCGACAAAACGTTCCCTGGCGGCGCAGGTCTTAGTACAGGCGCTGCTTTGTTTAGAGCTCCTGGCGATGAATGCGACCAGCGAGGACCTCTTCGTGCGCCATTTTGCCGACCAGATCCGCGTGCTTGCTCCGCGCCTGCATTTTCTCAGCGGTAAATCCTTGCAGCGGCTGCATGATGGCGCGATAGTCCCGTTTGATTTTCAACTCAGTATCTCGGCCGGTTTGAAGAGTAATCTGGTGAGCCGCTCGGTGGAACGTTTCAGCATTAGCTACGACGTGTGGGAGGAAAAGTTCCGGGTGGTTCGGTTGCGCGATTTTCGGAAATCCGCCGCGGGACTTTCCGCCTTGGCGCGCTGAATCCTGGTGCCTGGAAAATCTATTGGTGCCGTCAGCCAGCCTGCCCGCCGACAAGGAGTTGTGGGCGCGGCTGGAAGTTCGCACGGCGGAGCCAAAGGAGTCAGTCCCTTCCAGCACGGATTCCGGTATCAGTATTCCGGCGTTGATCCAGCTTTTGAGCCGTCCGCCGCGGCCGCAGCAGGATCACTGGACGCTTGAATCGGCGTCGTTTCACCTTGCCGATTTGAAGCAATGAACCGCCTCCGCAACCGGCTGATCGTAGTGTTCGCGCTGGCGACGCTCGCGCCGCTGTTGGTAACGGCCTGGATTTCAGTGTCGTTGCTGGAGCCTAGTTTCTCGCTGGCTTCTACCGTTGAGTTGGATCAGGTTTCGAAGGCGCTTGAGAAAACCGGGCGTGAGTTGTATCAGCGGACGCGAGAATCCTTGAAGCAGGACGCCGATTCGGGACGCGTCGCTCCTCAGCGATTCACTTCCGCAGCCAAAGGCCAATGGACTCCCGCTGTGCAGGAATTTTTCGCATCCGGCGAACAGGAACATTTCGCGCTGGCCGGCGATCAGGGCGATCGCATGGACTACCTGGTCCGCCATGGCGATGAGGTTTGGGTTTACTCCACTTCGCTGCATGGCGTGAAGATGAACCAGCTTTCCGATCAGTACGCGCGCGCCCGAGCGTTGGTGACCGCGGGGGCCGCTCGCGATCTGCGCCGCGGGTTTTTGCTATTGGCCGCAACAGTCTGGGTGGTGGCGTTCGGCGCGTTGATTTACATCGCGCATCGGATCAGCCGGCCCATCCGCCAACTCACCACGGGCCTTTCGGAAGTTGCCGCCGGCCACTTGGACTATCGCGTGGCGGCGGCGCGCGACGACGAAATCGGCGCTGCCATCCAGGCCTTCAATCGGATGGCCGAAGAGCTGAAGCAATCCCAGGAGCGGCTGGTTTACCTCACGCGACTGGAAAGCTGGCAGGCGCTGGCACGCAAGATGGCGCATGAAGTGAAGAATTCGCTGACGCCGATCCGGTTGACGATGGAAGAGATCGCGGTGCGCCAGAACGGTGCGGGCGGCGAATTCTATGAGCAGGCGGCGCAGATCGTCGTGGATGAAATTGTTGGACTGGAACGGCGTGTGCGTGCGTTCTCCGAATTTGCCAGTGAACCGCCCATCTCTCCGCGTCCCATCGATATTAATTTGCTGCTCGAAGAACGGATCGCCTTTCTAAGGGCCGCGCATCCGGACGTGGTTTATAACACGCGTCTGGCGCCGGACGGCCCGAAGGCGTATGCGGATGAAGATCTGGTGAAAGGCGTGCTCACCAACCTGCTGGAGAATGCGGCTCAGGCTGTGGAATCCGGCGGTGTGGTGTTGGGTGTGACAGCCGCGGCCAGTGGTCAAATCGCCATTGAGGTGCATGACTCCGGCCCGGGCGTGAGCCCAGCGACGAAGTTGTTCGAGCCGACTATTTCTTTCAAACGCGGCGGCATGGGCTTGGGACTCTCCATCGCGCGCAAGAGCGCTCTGCTATCCGGCGGCGATATCTTGCTGGTCGAAGGCGAGCTGGGAGGAGCGGCCTTCCGTGTCCTGCTTCCGGCTGCCTAAGCTTTCCATCATTTTGTTGCCTGTGTTGTTGTTTGCCCAGGAACCGCCACCCATCGCACGCGTCCCTGTGCGGCTGGTGATCGCACCTACTTCCGTCACCGACCAACACGGAAGATTCATTAACGGCTTGAATGCCGAGGACTTCACGCTCTACGACAACGACGTCCTGCAACAAGATCCACGAAGACGCGGATTTCCTGCCGATTTCGTTAGCCGTCGCGATTCAGAACAACAACGCACTGGAAGGCTTTCTGCCACAAATCCATCAGCTCGGGCCCTTGCTCGGCACTCTGGTGGTCGGCGCCGGGGGCGAGGCTGCTCTCCTGACCTTCAACCAAAAGGTGGAGGTGATTCAGGATTTCACCGGCGATCTCGGCCGTCTTTCGCACGCGTTGAAGTTGGTGGACACGTCCTACAGCAAGAGCCATTTGATCGATGCGACACTTGCAGTCCATTCGTCTGCTGAAGTCCCGGCCGCCGGAGCGCCGGCGCATCCTGCTACTGATCTCGGAAACTCGCGACCAGGGAAGTGAAAGCAAGCTGCGCGATGCAGTGGCCGAGGCGGAAGTCAACAATATCCTCATTTACTCGATGAATATTTCGCGCGCGCATGCCGCTAGCCAGATCTTTCCCGGAGGGCTCGCGCTCGACGTGATGGCGCTCATCAAGGAAATCTACAGCGACATCAAGACCGCTGTGGTTGAGAATCCCCTTTCTGTGCTGACGCGATATACCGGCGGACGCCAGTACAGCTTCTATACGCAGCATGCGTTTGAAGACGCGGTGACCAAGATCGGCGAGGAGATCCATGGCCAATACCTGTTGGGTTACACGCCGTCCAACATTCAGGAGCAGGGTTACCATAAGATTCGAGTCGAGCTAAACAAGCCGGAATACACGGTTCGCAGCCGCCCTGGTTACTATTCCCTGGATTATTAAGATGCCAGCCCAACGCATTCTCATCCTCGACGATGAACCGAATATCGGCAGCTCGCTGCGCATGATCCTGGAGCGCGAGGGCTATAACGTCACAGTGACTCGCACCATCGCCGACGCAAAAGCTGTGGCCGAACCGCGCCGATGCGCTTTTATTGGATGTGCGGCTTCCCGATGGCAGCGGCATCGATCTACTGCGCCAGTTGCGGGAGCGCGATTTCCTGGCGCCGGTGATCATGATATCCGGCCACGCGACCATTCGTGACGCCGTGGATGCAACGCGCACTGGCGCGTTCGATTTTCTGGAGAAACCGCTCAGCCGCGACAAGGTGCTGCTGTCTCTGAAGAACGCGCTGGAACAGGTGAACCTGCGCCGTGAAAACGAACGGCTGCGGGAATTGGTGGGCGCCGGATCGCGCATGATCGGCGCCAGTCCCGTATTTCTGCGCGTGGTGGAGCAGGCTACGCTTGCCTCCCGCAGCGATGCACGCATCCTGATCATGGGCGAATCCGGAACAGGCAAGGAACTGCTGGCCGCGCACATCCATCGCGAGAGCCCGTTCGCCAATGGACCTTTCGTCAAGGTGAATTGCGCGGCGATCCCTTCGGACCTGTCTGGAGAGCGAACTTTTCGGGCATGAGAAGGGCGCTTTCACCGGAGCCATTTCCACTCGCAAGGGTAAGTTCGAGCTTGCCGACGGCGGCACCATTTTCCTGGATGAAGTGGGCGACCTGCATGCCGCATCCCAAGCGAAACTGCTGCGTGTTCTTCAAGAAGGCGAGTTTCACCGCGTGGGCGGCGAGCAGCCGATCCGCGTGGCGGTGCGGGTACTTTCAGCCACGAATCGCAATCTGACGGATCTGGTGACGCAGCAGAAGTTCCGCGAAGATCTTTATTACCGGCTGTGCGTGGTGCCGATCCGGGTGCCCTCATTGCGCGAACGGCCGCAGGATATCGCTCCCCTGGCCGAATATTTTCTGGACGATTTCTGCGTGCGCAACAATTTTCATTCGAAGCGCATCGCGGATGAAACGTATCCGATCCTCGAATCCTACTCGTGGCCTGGAAACGCCCGCGAGCTGCGGAACATTGTGGAGCGCATGGCTATCCTGACCAAGGGCGATCATCTGACGGCCGAATCGGCGCCGGTTGAAATCCGGTTGCCGCAGGATTTCTCGCCTCGCTCGAATCTGAAGGAGGCGCGTGAATCCGCCGAGCGCGATCATATCCTGCGTGCCCTTGAAGAATCCGGTTGGAACGTGTCCGGCGCCGCGCGCTCGCTTGGGATGGAGCGGACCAATCTGCATAAGCGCATCCGCGCGCTCGGCTTGACTCGCGCGAAGCACTAGACGAGTTGCCGCTGCTGGGCTTTCCGAACCGCGACCGCGAGAGAGCGTGATACCACGACCACCCCGACGCTCCCTTGCGGTCGCGGTTCAGTTTGCCTAGTGCGGCTGCTGCTGAGCTTTCCGGGCCGCGACCGCGAGGGAGCGTGATACCACGACCACCCCGACGCTCCCTTGCGGTCGCGGTTCAGTTTGCCTAGTGCGGCTGCTGCTGGGCTTTCCGAGCCGCGACCGCGAGAGAGCGTGATACCACGACCACCCCGACGCTCCCTTGCGGTCGCGGTTCAGTTTGCATAGTGCCGTTGCGCTTGTATTCGGTACCACGACCACCCCCTCGCTCCCTTGCGGTCGCGGTTCGGTTTGCTAGTATCACGCTATGGCTTCCGAGGAGTCCGGCGCTGCCTACGAAATTGGGCATGTTCTGTTCGTCGATATCGTCGGCTATTCTCTTAAGCCCATCGACCAACAGACGGAACTGCTCACGCTTCTCCAAAAAACAGTTCGGGAAAGCGCGGAATTCCGGCGCGCACGGGACCAGAATGAGCTGATCTCGCTTCCCACCGGAGACGGCATGGCGTTGGTCTTTCTGCGGGATCCACGGTCGCCGGTGAAGTGCGCAGTTGAGATTGCCGCTTCGCTAAGACGGAATCCGGCGCTCCCTTTGCGCATGGGAATCCATAGCGGTCCGGTGCAACGGCATGAGGATATTCGCGAAGGCGCCAACGTGGTGGGTGGTGGAATCAATACGGCGCAGCGTGTGATGGATTGCGGCGATGCCGGACACATCCTACTCTCAAGCAACATCGCCGACATGCTCGATCAGTTCAGCGATTGGCGGGAGTGCCTGCAAGATCTCGGCGTGCAGCAAGTCAAGCATGGCGTGAAACTGCACCTCTACAGTCTAGTGCGTGAGCCGGCCGGAAATGCCGCGATCCCGGCGAAGCTGCTATCGCGAGGCGCCACATCGCGAATTACAAACCCAGACCGCCGGAAAACCGGGCCAATCCAGTTAAGCCGCGAACAAGTGGTTCCCCGGGCTATTCTCGTCGCGGCTGTTTTTCTGGTGGCATCCGTCTTGACGTTCGGCTTTGACCGCTGGGTGGATCTTGGGATTACTGAATCTGGCGGAGTGGCGCAAGCGACTTTCACGATTAGCGGCATGTACCAGAAGATAGTGGCCGCCCCAAGGAACCCGATTCCGCACTACACCGCCGTGGTGGAAATCGATCCGGAACGCGATCCTGGCTCCATTGGCATGCTGGATTTGTGCGGCCAGCGGAAAATGATGACTGTGCTGCTCCCGAGGATCGCGGCGGAACGGCCGAGCGCTATTGCTATCGATAAATACTACGCCCAAAAGGCCTGCCCAGACGATATCAACAAAAATCTCATGGCGGCCATGACAGACGTGAACGCCAGAGTACCGGTCGTGATCGGCCGGAGGGTCGATCCCGATGACGGCTTTTTGCTGCCGTCCTTATTGAGCGGGTTAGGACTTAGAGAAGCCATCCTTAATATAGATCCAGATACGCGCAAACTGCCGCTCAAGTGGCTGGTGTTTCCCTCCAAGGCGGATAAGGATCACGACACCCGCCAGCTTTGGCGCGAAACACTGGCGTTGAAGGTGGCGCAGGCGTACGGAAAAGGGCAGCTGGAAGCGGAGCATCCAAGGCTGGCAAAATTGCTCAATCCCGTGCAGCATCCCTACATCAGTTTCCTCGACCTCGATCAATTCAAGCCGTATCGCCTGCTGGCGGGCGTCGTGCTTTGCGGACGCCAGGTGAAGCAGGGCGAGGACGCTACGGCATGTCCGGCCTCCTCCAACGATTTGGGAGTGCTGAGCGGAAAGATTGTAGTGATCGGAGAAATTACAGATCAAGATGAAAAGAGCACTGTGGTGGGGCGAATTCCTGGCGTGTTTTTGCAGGCAAATTTCATCGAAGCCTTGCTGGATGACCGTTACTACGAAGGGTACCCTTGGCTCAACTACGTGTTTGGATTTCTCTTTCTCGCGGGTTTCGAAGCGATACTGATGGTTTTCCGGCGTTCTTGGATCAAGAAGCTTGGCGCGATCATTGTCCTCCTGATTGCGCTGCTGATTCTGCTTTACATCGTGATCTCGAATCTTCGGTGGTACGTGAATCCGATTCCATTTATCGCGCTGGCGCTGTTGGTGAGGGCTCTTGTGGGCAACCGATTCCCTCGCGGTGGCGGCGCAGGAACACCCGTTTCCGGGCCGGCTCCCCTCACGGCCGCAGTTCGGTAACTGGGTCGGTGCCGGTATCGACTGAAAGTATTTATCTCAATTCCAGGCGTTCACACGAGTGTGAACGCGGCACGCAAAAGTGCGTGCGCCACCGGGCGTCAAACGGGGTCGACGCGGTAGACCCACGCTTGGCTGGCGCCATCGTTTACTTGGGCTAGGATTTCTTCCACTACGTGGTGCTGAGGGGCTAGGGTGCAGACAGGGTCGGTGGCGGTGGCGTCGCCAGTGAGCAGGAATGCCTGGCAGCGGCAGCCGCCGAAGTCGCGTGTGCGGCGGTCGCAGCTTTTGCACGGCTCGGGCATCCAGCTTTCGTCGCGGAACTGGTTGAAGGCTGGTGATTCTTCCCAGATCCAACGCAGCGGATGTTCGCGCGTGCTGGAAAATTCCAAGCCGGGAATTACGCCGGCCGCGTGGCAGGGCAGGACAGAACCGTCGGGATCGATCAGCATTAATTGATGGCCCCAGCCGTTCATGCAGGGCTTGGGATATTTGGCGTAATAATCGGGCAGCACAAAATCGATGCGCAGGCGGCCTTTTAGCCGCTCGCGCGCGGCTTCCACGATCTCGATGGATTTGTCCACTTGCTGGCGTGTTGGCAGCAGCGCGTCGCGATTCTTTAACGCCCAACCGTAATACTGCACGTGCGCGATTTCCACGCGCTGTGCGCCGCTCTGCTCGGCGAACGCAATCATCTCTTCCAGCCGATCCAGATTGCTGCGATGCACCACCATGTTCAGCGTGAATCCGACGCGGCGCTCGCGAATCAGGGCGGCCATGCGGAGCTTCAGGGCATGGCTGCGGGTTCCGGCGAATTCGTTGGCGGGACCTTCCTGAATATCCTGGAAGCTTAACTGGATGTGATCCAAGCCCGCGGCGATCAGCGCGTCGAGTTTCGGGCCGTCCAATCCGACGCCGGAAGTGATGAGATTGATGTAGAGCTTCGCGGAGCGGCCAGCCTTTACGAGATCCACGATATCGGCGCGCGCCAGCGGTTCGCCTCCGGTGAGATGCAACTGCAGAACGCCCATTTCGCCGGCCTGCTGGAAGATGGAAGACCAATCGCCGGTGGCAAGTTCTTCGGAGCGGCGCTGCATCTCGAGCGGATTGGAACAGTAGACGCAGTGCAATGGGCAGCGATGCGTGACCTCGGCGATCAGGGCTTTGGGTTCGTACTTCATACTTCTTCGAGGACGCCTCTTTCGCGCAATCGGGTCAGTAGGGCCAGCGTTTCTGTTTCGATTCGCGCGGCGTCTTCCGAGCCGTAGCGGTGTTGTAGCTCGTCGACGATCTGACGGATGCTGCGCTCGCCGTTCAATAGCTCGACAATCTTGCGCGCGGGGCCTTGCATTCGCATTGCGCCTTCCGGGATCAGCAGCAAATCTTGTGGAGAGCCGTGATCGTTGAGGCGGCATCCCGGCGCAAGGCGCAGCACGCTTTCGAGTGTCACCGGAGTCATGGACAGAATGCTCCGGGCGGCGGCCAACCTGGCGAGACGTAGGCGAAATGGACCGCGTCCAACTGAGCCCACAAAATGTCGCACTTGGCGCGGAGTGCGCCGATGGCGAGTTCCTGCTCGGGACGCGTGCGTGCGTGCTCGGTGACATAGGCGAGCGCGAATTCCGCGTCTTCCGGAGCCTGGGTGAGGCGCGCGTCGAAATAAGCAAGGCCACCGGAAAGCCAAGGGTAATGCTGGCGTAAACGATCCACACGGAGGGAGATGAGATCGCGCGAGAACATTTCGGTGAGCGACGACGCCACGGCTTCAAGGAATGTTCGTTTGGAAACCAGATCGATGTAGGCGTTGACAGCGAAACGGACGGCCGGCAGGATGCCGCGTTCGGCGATTATGGCGTCGCGATCGAGACCTGTGGATTGCGCGAGTTGAATCCATTTCTCGATGCCGCCGGGGCGCGTGCCGTCGCCATCGTGATCGACGATGCGTTTGCGCCAAGCCCGGCGGAAGGCTGGATCGTCGCTGCGCGAGAGGATGATGGAGTCCTTGATGGGAATGATGTTCTGGTAGTAGTAGCGATTCAACGCCCAGGCTTGTAGTTGGCCGCGCGTGAGTTTGCCTTCGTGCATCAGCAGATGGAACGGATGCTTGTGGTGATAGCGCTCGGCGCCGACGGCTCGCAGGTGTTGTTCGAGTTCGGCGGGCGACAACAATTCTGTCAAAGTGGGATCTCCATTCCGTCCCAGGCCACTTCCCAGCCGGAATCGTTAGCGATGCGGCGTTCGAGGCTGGTGTCGTCCAGAATCGGATTTGTGTTGTTGATGTGAATGAAGATTTTGCGCGGGCGCGTGAGGGTTGAGAAGCGATTGAGGCTTCCGCCTTCGCCGGAAATTGGGAGATGGCCCATCTGGCGCGCGGTTCGGGTGATGCCCGGGATGCGTGACGGTTCGTCGTCGCTCCAGAAGGTTCCATCGAAGAGCAGCACGTCGCAGCTGCTGAGGCGTTCCAGTAAGACGTCGGAGAGGGAGCCGGCTCCGGGGAGGAACGCCAAAGTACTTCCCCTGGATTCCGGCGAGATCACCAGACCGATGGCGGCTTCGTCGGAATTCAGTTCACTCGCGCGCTGGGCGCTTACGAATCCGGGGAAGCCTGTGTTGGGAGGTAGCACCACTTCCAGTTTTGCACCTCCGGCGGTGAAGGGACGGTCGAGCGGGAGATCGTGCCACTCCACTTGTCCGGCGAAGCGCGCCAGGACTCCGAAAATGGAGTTGTCTTCGGTTAGGATTTTTCGAACCGAAGGCGTGGCGTGGACGCGGAAGCGATGAAATTCGCGGAGAAGCAGAAGGCCGAGTACTTGATCCACTTCGGCGCCGGTGAGGATCAGATCGCGGATGGGGGAGTCGCGCGGTCCGTTGTTGCCTGACGGCCAGAGCTCGGGTGTCGCGTCGATTTGAGCGCGCAGATCGGGAGAGGCGTTGAGCAGAGTCCACTCGCCGGGCGCGGCGTTCCAGGCCAGTTGAGCTTGAGTTCGAGCGGTTCCGGAGAATTTGCCTTCGCGGATACTACGGCAGTTGGGACACGCACAATTCCATTGTGGAAATCCGCCGCCCGCAGCGCTGCCTAGAACTTTAACCTGCATGAGAAGAGGGGTGAAACGAAACGAGGGGAGGGAGAAATCGCACGCCGGTAGTCAATGCGCTCCCGGCGTGCGACGTGTAGATCTAGAAATCGCCGTTGCTGTAAGAATTGATCTCGCAGCTCAAGCAAATTTCCTCAACTTGGGGAGTTTCCCATGTCATGGATGCATCCTTTATGGGTCAGCCAGTTGCTTCCCTAGCCTTATACTATCAGTGAACTGGCATGCCTGCAAGTAGCTCTTCAGAGGGGGCCCGTCCGGTACCCCCGACGGCGGGCAGTACTGGTTTACCGGCATTTCGCGCGCTGCGGTATCGCAACTTCCGGCTGCTGTGGGGAGGGCTGGCGATTTCAGCAGTCGGGACCTGGATGGCGATTGTGGCGCAGAGCCTGTTGGTTCTGGATCTGACGCACGGGTCGGCCATCCATTTGGGGGCGGTATCGCTAGTACAGGCGGTGGCGTTTCTGTTGTTCGCGCCGCTCGGCGGCAGCGTGGCGGACCGGTTCGACAAGCGGCGACTTCTTTATCTGACGCAGGGTTTAATGATGTTGCTGACTGTTGTGCTGGGTGTCCTGACAGCAACCGGCGTGATTCGATTCTGGATGATTCCGCTGGTGGCTTTTGCCTCGGCCGCGACGCTGAGTTTCGATCAACCGGCGCGCAACGCGTTGATCGCTTCACTGGTTCCGAAAGAAGCGATGCTGAACGCGATTTCACTGCAATCGGCAGTGTTCAACGGAGCATCGCTGCTGGGTCCGGCACTGGCGGGTGTGACGCTTGAGCCGTTTGGGATACTCGGCGAACTTTTTTTTGAACGCGGCAAGCTTTTTGGCGGTGCTCGGGGCGTTGTATTTTTTGAATCCGGAAGCGGTTGCGGCGATTCCGCGTCCGCAAGGGGGATTGCTCGGCGCGGCCGCGGAGGCTTTGCATTTTATCCGACGCGATGCGGTGCTGCCTTCGGTGGTTTCGGCCTATTCCGCGCTGATGTTTCTGGGACCGTCGGTGATTTTGATGGTTCCTCTTTTCACACGGCAAGTTTTGCATGGAGGGCCGACGGAACTCGGGTTCCTGTTTTCGGCGATTGGGGCGGGCACGGTGACGGGGGCATTGTCGGTTGCATCGCTGGGCGATCCTCGGCACAAGGATCGCCTGGCGCTGGGAGCGATGTTGCTGTGGACGGTGACGCTGGCGGTGTTCGGAGGGAGCGCGAGCTTATGGGTGGCGGTTCCGGCGCTGTTTGTTTTGGGAGTGCTGCAGAATGCCGCAGGCGCTACTACGATGACGTTGCTGCAGACGCGTGTTCCGCCGGAGATGCGGGGGCGCGCGATGAGTTTGAATACGCTGCTGATGATGTGTGTTCGTCCGCTGGGGGATTTTCCTGCCGGGGCGGTGATGGGTTGGCTGGGATTTCGGGAGGCGGTGTTGATGAGTGCTGGGTTGGTGGGTGCGGCGGTGTTGGCGGTGATCGCCCTTTCGAACCGCGACCGATTCCTTCCGAACCGCGACTGATTCCTTCCGAACCGCGACTGATTCCTTCCGAACCGCGACCGCTAGGGAGCGTAAAGGGAGCGGCGGTCGTGGTAGCGCTCCCTTGCGGTCGCGGTTCGGTTAGGGGTTTCGTGGCGAGAAGAGGCTGATGTGTTGACCATTAAGCGATAATCTAAACATGGTGCACTGGTTTCAATTTCCGCTGTCGGGAATACCCAAGTTCACCCCCACCGATGCGTTGGACATCCTGGTGGTCGCATTTCTTGTTTACCAATTTCTGTTGATTATCCGGGGCCGGAGGGCCGCCCACGTTTTGGTGGGGCTTTGCATCCTGGCCGCCACCTATCTTGCGGCGGTTTGGGCGAAGTTGGAAATCTTGCGCACAATTTTGGCCACACTCGCGCCGTTTACCGCGATTGCGCTGATTGTGATGTTCCAATCCGAATTACGCCGGATGCTGGCGCGGCTGGGACGCAGACCATTCTTCGGGATCAGCCATTTGGAGCGGCGCGAGGCCACGCAGGAGATTTTGCTGGCGGTGACGCATCTGTCGCAAAAGAAAATTGGAGCGCTCATCGTGGTGGAACGGAAAATCGGGCTGCGCACATTCGTCGAAAGCGGCGTGCATCTGGAGGCGGCAATCTCGCGCGATTTGTTGTGCGCCATTTTTCATCCGGGCGGCGCGCTGCACGATGGCGCCGTGATCATTCAAGGCGATCGAATTGCGTCCGCGGCCTGCTTCTTGCCGCTGACTACCAGTCCTTTGCGGATGACGGAGCTCGGAACGCGGCATCGGGCAGCGTTAGGGATCACGGAAGAATCGGATTGTTTTTCGGTGATCGTATCGGAGGAGACGGGGAGAATTTCAATAGCGGCGTTTGGGGAAATTGAACTGGATGTGGACCTCGAGCGCGTGGAACAGTTACTGACCGGGCGGCTGGAACGGAGAGACCTGCTGACTGCCGCGGCAACTGCCCCCAGGTCCGCCGCGGCGCGCGAGCAGAGTTTCGACCGGCCATGAAATTCATCACCGGCAACCTCGGTTGGAAACTGCTTTCGCTTGTGATTGCAGTTACTCTGTGGATCGCGATCGCGCGTGAACCGGAGCTGGCCACTTCCATCGCAGTCCCTATCGAATTCAAAAACATGCCGGACGATCTGGATATCGTTTCCAACACGCCGGAGCGAGTACGTTTGGAGATTCGCGGGCCATCCGGGCGGCTGTCCCGGGACAATCTGGCCAACCTGGCCGTGGTTCTGGATCTGTCTGGAGTACGACCAGGGGAGCGCACTTTCAATATCCGCCCGGCCGCCGTCAATCTGCCGTCGGACCTGAGCTTCTATCGCGCGCTGCCGTCGCAGATTACTTTACGCTTCGATAAGCTGGTGACAAAAACGGTGGAGATTGTTCCTGCTCCGTTTTCGAAGGGGCCGCCCGACGGGTATCGTGTGCGGGCCTATTCAGTGGAACCGAACAAAACTTTGATCCGCGGCCCTGAGGAACACGTGAAAAACATTTCCCGCGTGAGCCTGGACCCGGTGGACTTGAGTGGCGTGCTGAGCGAAGCTGAATTCCAAACCCACATCAACCTGGGCGACTCGCAAATTCGCCTGGAAGTCCCGGGAGCTGTCTTATTGAAGGTGACTTTGGAAAAAATCCCGCAAAAGGAAAGCAAATAATGCCGCGTCAGCTATTCGGCACCGATGGAATTCGCGGTGTCGCAGGAACGTATCCGCTGGACCCTAAGACCGCGAACGCCGTAGGCGCCGCGCTGGGCAAATGGGTAAGTGAATCCCGCCAGGAGCGCAGGGTTGTGATTGGAATGGATACACGGGAATCCGGGCCATGGCTGGCTGCCGAAGTGGCGGGCGGATTGGCGAAGTACGGAGTGGCATCGGATTTCGCGGGTGTCACCACCACGCCAGGCGTGGCTTATCTCGCGAAGCACGGACCGTTCGCGGCCGGCGTGATGATATCGGCTTCGCACAATCCGTATCAGGACAACGGGATCAAGTTGATCGGACATTCCGGCTACAAGCTACCGGACGAGCAGGAGGAAAAGCTCGAGACTGACATCTTCGCATTGCTTCACTCGGGGCATGCTGGATCCGCGGCGGCGCTTTCGGTGGACGAGGAGCTGGACCGCACTTACATCGATCATCTGGCGGCCACGGTTCCCTCCGGGCTCGGTGGTCTCACGGTGGTGGCGGATTGCGCGAATGGTTCGGCTTCGTTCCTCGCGCCGGAATTGTTCGAACGGCTGGGAGCGCGCGTGCATCGGATGCACTGTTCGCCGGACGGGCACAATATCAATCTGAATTGCGGTTCACTGCATTTGGACGGGCTGCGGACAGAAGTGTTGAAACAATCGGCGGATGTTGGCGTGGCGTTCGATGGAGATGCGGATCGGGCTCTGTTTGTGGCGCGATCGGGCAAGTTAATCGACGGCGATGCGGTGCTGCTGCTCACTGCCCGGTATTTGAAGGAGCGGGGAGAGCTGGCGGGAAAGAACGGGCACCCGGTTGTGGTGGCCACTGTGATGTCAAACCTGGGATTGGAGCGGGCGCTCGCTTCGCATGGAATTGAGATGATCCGAACGCCAGTGGGCGATAAATATGTTCTGGAGGAGATGTTGCGCCGGGACGCCGCGCTGGGCGGGGAGCAATCCGGGCACGTGATTTTTCATCAGTACGCCACCACCGGCGATGGGATGTTGACGGCGCTGCGGGTTTTCGAGGCGATGCGGCAGGCGCGGACGGGTCTGGATGAGTTGACGGCGGAGTTGCAGGTGTATCCGCAGCGATTAGTGAATGTGCGGGTGAAAGAGCGCAAACCGTTGGACGAATTGCCGGGCGTTCAGGCGGAGATCCGAGCTGCGGAAGCTTCCTTTGGCGATGCGGGACGCGTGCTGGTGCGATTTTCCGGAACCGAGCCATTGGCTCGCGTAATGGTGGAAGGGCCGGATCTCGAGCGGGTGGAAAACTTCGCGAGCCGGATCGCTTCACAAATCCGGGTGGAGTTAGGGGCAGAATAAGAGGATGCTTAATTTTCGTTTGAGTTCTTGTTGGCAGGCGAAAGCGCCCGCCCCACTTTGCCTACTGTTGATTGGCGTCTCACTGGCGGCGCAGACTCCTAAGCCCAAGGCTCCCGGTGAGGACTGGGTTTCGCTGTTCAATGGCAAGGATCTGAGCGGATGGGTGAACATCGGCCAGGAGAAATGGGAAGTGGAGGATGGAACCATCCACGGCATTGCCGCCACCAAAGAGTACGGTTATCTGCGTACCGAGAAAAACTTCAAGGACTTTCAATTGTCCCTGCGATTCAAGTGCGAGGGCGATGGGAATAGCGGCGTATTCTTCCACGTGGAGTTCAAACCCGGGACCGCCGACGTAGTGCAGGGCCCGCAGTTCGAGATCGATTGCAATATCGGGCATCATACCGCGGGCGTTTATGACGTGGGGCGACAGTGGCTGATTTGGCCGGCGCCGGAGAACGAAACCGTCGTGCGTCCCGAGGATTGGAACGAATATCTGCTGAAGGTGGAAGGCAATCGTTATGTGGCGCGGCTGAACGGAATCCAGATGGTGGATTACACCGATCCGAAACCGTTCGGAACCGACGGCGGCATCGCGCTGCAACTTCATTCCGGCGGTCACGGCAACTTCCGGTTCAAAGACATCCTGATTCGCGATCTGACGAAACGTCCGTAATGTTCGATCTCCAGCTCGACCTTGATGCTATCCAAAGCGCGCGCCGCAGAATCCACGGGCGCGTGAAAAGAACACCACTGGTTTCGAGCGAGGCGCTGAGCAAACGCCTGGGCGCGCCGGTTTATCTGAAGCTGGAGCTGTTTCAGAAGACGGGCTCGTTCAAGGTGCGCGGAGCGTTTAATAAGGTCCTGAGCGTTTCGGAGGATCGGCGCGGCCGCGGATTGGTGGCCGTGAGCGGCGGGAATCACGCGCAGGCGGTTGCCTACGTCGCCAGCCAACTGGGCCTGGCTTCGGTGATCGTGATGCCGGAAAAAACGCCGCGCAATTATGTGGATGCCACGCGCGGGTACGGCGCGGAAGTGGTGCTGGTGCCGAGAGTCCAGGAGGCGTTCCTCGAGATCGCGAAATACGAAAGTGACGGCTGGACTTCGGTACATCCATTTGACGATCCGTTGGTGATGGCGGGGCAGGGAACGGTGGGGCTGGAGATCCTGGAGGATTTGCCGGACGTTACCGATGTTGTTGTCAGTATCGGCGGCGGCGGGTTCATCGCAGGCGTGGCTACGGCGGTAAAAAGCCTAAAGCCGGCAGCGCGCGTTTGGGGTGTGGAGACGGAAGGCGCGGACGCGATGTCCCAAGCTCTCGCGGCTGGGCATCCCGTTCAACTGGAAGCGATTACGTCTGTGGCGCGCACGCTCGGCGCGCCTTCCGTGACCGAGCGAACATTACTGCTGGCCAAGAAGTATTTAGAAAGTGTTACGTTGGTGCCGGATTCGGAGGCAATTAGCGCGCTGCGCCTGCTTCTGGAACGTGCCAAGGTGTTGACGGAACCGGCCGCTTCCTGCACTTGGGCGGCGGCGGAGCGGTTGCGTGACCAGTTTAGTCCCTCCTCGCGAGTGGTGCTGGTTCTTTGCGGTGGGAATGTTGCGGTAGACGATCTCTGCCGTTACCCAACGTAAGAACGGCACAGCGATTGCCTCTCTCACGGCGTTCCATTAGTTCCGATGAATAGCGGTCTAGTGAATTCAAGCGTTTGACCGCAGAAAGGAGGCGCCTCACGATTCCCCACCATGAACAATCTACACGAAGGTAATTCCTGCCATGGAAATTTTCCCGTACGACGGTTCGGCCTTACTCCGATTGGGCTGGATCGCTCCCTGCCAAGCCTCCTTGCTTCGGTCAAACGCTGACTCTTTGGGACAGTAGCCGATTTCGTTCAAAACGAGGAATGCCGCCGTGCCCCTCGGGACGACGGAGTCGGTAACTGTCCCAGATAGTCCTTTTCGTTACATCCCCACATCCCACACCCCGACGCTCCCGCTCCTAATTGTCCGGCCCCGTGATGCCGATGAGGGAGTTATGGATGTGTTTGTAGCGCGCCAACCGATCTTCGATCGGACGCGCCAACTGTATGCATACGAACTACTTTTCCGTTCCGACGAGGTCCACAACGAGTACACCGGCACCGATTCCAGTTCCGCAACCACGCAAGTAATAGCTAATAGCCTGTTCTCGATAGGTTTAGAGAACGTCGCGTGCGGCAAGAAAGTTTTCGTAAATTTCGATTACGGACTCCTGATGGGCGGATTAACCGCGGTCCTGCCTAAGGAAACGATGGTGCTTGAGATCCTGGAATCCGTGGAGCCGAGCGAAGAATTGCTTGCGGTTTGTAATGAATTGTATCAACAAGGGTATACGTTCGCCCTGGACGATTTTGTGGGCGAAGCTCGGTTTGAACCGCTGACGCAGGTTGCCAAGCTCATTAAAGTGGATATGCGGACCACCGAAAAACCGGAGCAGGAGCGGCTTTTGCGAACTTACCGCCCGCGAGGCATCGCCATGGTGGCGGAGAAAGTGGAGACGCACGAGGAGTTCGAATGGGCGAAGACCGCAGGCTACGACTACTTTCAAGGGTACTTTTTCGCGCGTCCGGCGATCATGCGGGGGCATCAGATCCCGGCGGCCAAGATAAACTGCATCCGGTTGTTGCGGGAAATGCAGGCTACCGACCTGAATTATGAACAACTTCGAAAAATCATCTCCGAGGACGTGTCGCTCAGCTATAAACTGCTGCGCTTTGTAAACTCGGCGCTGTTTGCGCGGCAAGGTGAGATCCAATCCATCGGGCATTCGCTCGCAATTCTGGGCGAAGATGCCATTCGGCATTGGGCGGCGCTGGCTGCGCTGCCGATTCTGGCCAAAGATAAGCCGGGCGAATTGGTGACGCATTCGCTGGTGCGCGCGCGGTTCTGCGAACGGTTGTCGCAAATGGCGCAAGTCAGCGAGCATGGCCGCGGTTTTCTGGTGGGCTTGTTTTCACTGCTTGACGCGCTCATCGATATTCCGCTGCAAGAAGCGCTGCATCAGGCGGGCGTGGGCGCGGCCATCAGCGGCGCTTTGCTCGGAACCGAAGGGCAAGGCGGACCACTGCGCGACGTGTATACGTTGGTTTGTCAGTACGAGGCAGGCGATTGGAAAGCCGTGTCCGAATTGGCATCCAAGTTAAAGATTCAGGCTTCCGGCATCGGCGAGGCTTATTCGGAGTCCACGTTGTGGGCGCATCAGGTTCTCCACACGACTGCGCGCAAATCCAATTCGCGGCATAAGGTGCGCCATGGCGTCCAGGGACCCATGCAAATCCTGTGGGAAGATAGCGCCGGGCACGAAAAAATGACGATGGCCCAACTGCTCAACGTCTCGATGAGCGGGCTGCAGATGCAGCTTCCGGAGCGAATCCCGGTGCAAACCGCGGTTTCCTGCAGTGCACCGAAGATGGGCGTGTCCGGGCGCGGCGTGGTTCGCTATTGCAATCCGAGCAAGGGTAAATTCTTGATCGGTCTCGAATTCACTAACGGGACCGGCTGGCGCGAGCCAGCGTAGCGCGTGAAAACGTTGGTCAGTGGTTGAAAAACAACGGCCCATGATCCCTCACGGTCGTGGCTCGGTAACGCCCTCTTTCCGAGCCGCGACCGTAAGGGAGTCGGTGCCTTACTTAAGCTGATTTTCTGCGAAAGCCTTTGCGTCGAGGGGCGAAGCTGCGCACCGCGCGTACGTTTGGATTTGCGGCTCGCAACGGGACGGAGACAGATTCGCTCACGCGACCCATTTCCTGCTGCAGCCCTAACGGAACCTGCCGGCGCGTCAGTTGAAGATCCAGCAGCCGTTCGATCTTGCGGATTTCGCCGCGTTCGCTGCGGGTGCTGAAGGTGGAGGCGGTGCCGCGCGATCCGGCGCGGCCGGTTCGTCCCACGCGGTGGATGAAATCTTCGGGCACCTGCGGCAGATCGTAATTCACCACGTGCGCGATTCCCTCTACGTGGACTCCCCGAGCGGCGACGTCGGTGGCTACGAGAACACGAAAGCTTCCGTCCTGAAATCCGCGCAGCGCCAGGTTGCGCTGCGATTGCGTGCGGTTGCCGTGGATGCTGGTGGCTTTGGATCCACTGCGCTCCAGTTTTCGAGCCAGGCGATCTGCGCCGTGTTTGGTGCGCGCAAACACCAGAAACGATCCGCGCTCTTCTTGAAGCATTTTCTCCAACAGGCTGAGTTTGCGATCCTGCTCCACTTCGTAAACGTGCAGATCAATTTCTTCCGCGGGCTTGGTGGTGGATCCGATCGCGATGCGGACGGGATTCTTCAGATGCGAGTTAATGAGGTGCGCCACCGAAGATTCTATGGTCGCGGAACAAAACACGGTCTGGCGCTGGGCGGGCAAGGCCCCGAGGATTTTCTTGATGGTGGGCAGGAAGCCCATGTCGAGCATGCGATCCGCTTCATCCAGGACCAAAGTATGGGCCGAGCCCAGCTTCACCAGTTTGCGATCGAGAAAATCGGAGAGGCGTCCGGGAGTGGCGATCACAACCTGTGCGCCTTTGCGAATCGCGTTGAGCTGTTTCTCTTCGTTGAGACCGCCTACGACGACGGCGGCGCGTATGCCGGTTCCGGCAGCGATTTTGGAGAAAGATTCATTCGTTTGGATGGCCAGTTCGCGCGTGGGGCTGAGGATCAAAGCTTTCACGCCGGCGGGGCTGCCCGGTTGGGCCAGCCGCTCCAGAAGCGGAAGAAGAAAAGCTAAAGTTTTACCTGTCCCCGTTTGCGCCGTGATCACGAGATCGTGACCGGCGAGCTGTTGCGGGATAGATAACGCTTGCACAGGAGTAGGCTGCACGAATCCGTGACGGGCCAAGTTGCTCTGCAAGACAGGGGACAGTGGAAAATCGGAAAAATTGTTCATTCTTTGTAAGAGACGGGAATCAGCGAGCCGGACAAGAGACAGGGAAGGCGGGCGCGATTTGACTACCGATACATTTTTAGTATAGCGCGTTTTAATGGGACGCGCGCAGGAAAACTGAGCCACCGGCAATCGTAAGATTTACCACAGATTCCTGGGCTTCAGGCAAATCTACTCGGGTTACAGCTTGACCTCGATTGAGTAGCCCTGTCTACGCAATGACCTGGAGGGTAATCGGCGCTGGCACTCCGCATGCCAGTAGGTAGATGTGGGTGACGCCGCTGAACGAATTCGAGTGCAATTCATCCGGCAATCCGTGGCACAAGTGTGCCGTCAGGCATTCACCTCCCGTGACGACGCGCGCGTGGCAGCCGGCGAACTCCGGCGCTACTTTGGCTGGGTGAGAAACACGCTGCCCCTGCCGGTTCAAGAACCATTGCGGACTGAAATCGAATCCTTGTGCAGTTTCCTGGGCGCTCCACCGGATCGCTGAGGGATGCAAACCTGTGGCGCACGCGCTCGTGCGTGCGCCACAACCACGATCACACTGTGAAAATTTCGATGGCTTGCTTGAGGCTCGCGATTGGATCGCGCCCGGGCGCCGGCGAATATTCGTGTGCGACATACCCGCTGAAGCCCAGATCCGCTATGGATTTGGCGACGAACCGATAGTTCAGTTCCTGCGTTTCGTCGATTTCGTGGCGTCCCGGATTTCCGCCCGTGTGGAAATGCCCGATCCACTGGAAATAATCGCGAATGTTGCGGACGATGTCGCCGTCCATGATCTGCGCGTGATAAATATCGAAGAGGATTTTGACGCGCGGCGAATTGACGCGTTTGACTACGTCGACACCCCAACCGATGTGGTCGAACATGTAATCCTTGTGATCCACTTTGCTGTTCAGGTATTCCATGCAAATGGTGACGCTCTTATCCTCCGCGTGCGCCTTGACGCTCGTGAAGAACGCTACGCAATTGTCCGCACCCTCGGTGTCCGGCATGCCCTTCCGAGTTCCGGAGAGGGCGATGATGTTGGGGATTCCGTTCGCGGCGCTTTCGTCGATGGCGGCGTGCATGCGTTTTTCGAGCGCAGCGTGACTTTCCTTGCGATTGATGCCGTCGATGATGTTGCCACCGGGGCCGGGCGGATACATGGTGGGGATCAGCCCGTATTTCTTGAGCGTGGGCCAATCGTTGGGTCCGACGAGATCGTAACCTTTTGCGCCGGCCTGTGCGGCCACGCGGCAGGTGTCCTCAAAGTTCATGCCGCGTCCGAATACACTTCGGGTTACGCACTGCTTGAGGCGTCCGGTTGCACTGGCGGCTGTTTGGCCTTGCGCGGCCGTTAAGGCCAGAGTGGTAAGAAGTTCCCGGCGGCGCATTTTTATCTTGTCCTATTACAGTAGGTCAAAAACAAATACCAGGTCCCGTTCATCCCGGCCGACCTTCTGCTTTCGCGTGACGGTAAGAAGTTTCCCATCCGAGGAGAGCGTCCAACGATCGTGAAGTTCAATGGTGTCCGTGTCGCTGATGATTTGAGAGTCGAACAAAAGCGCGTCGCCGTCCCAATGAGCGGTGGTGAAGAGCGGGTCGCCATCGAGCATATTCCGGGTTTCTTTGCGATCAGTTCTGTATTTGGCGGTGCTCTCTTCCTCCTCCCCGTCGGATACGGCTTTCAGACTTACGGTAAGATCCGGATCTTTATGATCGACGGTGCGTTCCTCCTGATAAGGATCATCCAGCTTGCTTTTCTCTACGTTGAGCTTCCAGTGTCCGGAGAAATTCGGAGTGGCAGCGGCAGGCAGTGCGAGCGCGAGGGCGAGTGCCGCCAGGGCGGGTAGAAATACTCGGCGGTGCATGTGTGTCCTCACTTTGTGGCGTACGACTTCTCGTTGTTCTTCAGGCGAGTCCTCTGTTGTGCGGAGGAACGTAGCGCTATCGCCAACCAGATCGAAGCCAGCCGAAGTGGTCTCACGGGCGTTCTTCTCTTTTGCACCTTCTGATTATAGAGCCTGAAAAAAAGATCGGAGCAGCACCGGCTCCCTCACGGCCGCGGTCCGGTTACTCTCTTTCCGTTCCGAGCCGCGAGCGTAAGCGACCGGTGATTTTGGTTCTTTAAGCGGCGCTACGTGTATGATACTCAGAGGCTATGAAAATCAGAGCCTTACTGTCAGGCTTCATGCTTGCGCTGTGTCCGACGCCGGCATTTCCGCAAACACAAGCCGCACAGCAGAACGGTCCCTCGGTTCTGGTGAAGGCTGGAAAACTGCTGGATGTTCGCACCGGCAGTTACATTTCGGGCGCCGCGGTTTGGATCGAAGGCGGCCGAATAAAAGAAGTGGGCGCGGCGGCGCCGGTTCAGGGTGATGCTGGCGCGAACGTGCGCGTGATCGACCTCGGAAGTGCAACGCTGCTTCCGGGCCTGATCGACTGCCACACCCACCTGATGGCGCGCTTCGACGCTACCGAGCACGGATACATTCTTGGGTTAGCCACAAAATCGCAGGCGTTCCGGGCGCTGGAAGGGGCTGCGAACGCGCGGGTCACTTTGCTCGCGGGCTACACCACGGTGCGGGACGTGGAAAACGAAGGTTCCGGTTACGCGGATGTTGCGCTGCGTGACGCCATCGAGCAGGGCCTGGTGGAGGGTCCGCGAATGCAGGTGGCAACGCGGGCAATCGCAGCGGTAGGTCAATACAACCCGTTCGGCGTCTCGCCTGATCTCACGAATTTTCCCACGGGCGCCCAAATGGTGAGTGGGGCGGAGGAAGCCCGCCGCGCGGTGCGTGAACAGATCGGGAACGGCGCCGATCTCATCAAGGTTTATGCCGATTGGCAGCATCCCACGCTGACCGTGGAGGAAATGCGGGTGGTGGTTGAGGAAGCGCATAAACAGGGGCTAAAAGTGGCGGCTCACGCAACTACACCGGAGGGGATCAAGAACGCGCTCACGGCGGGAGTTGACTCCATTGAGCATGGCCACGGCGCTGACCGCGAAGCGCTGGAGATGATGAAGGCGAAAGGCGTATTTCTGGTCCCAACCGTTGGTGGGATTGATGCCATGGTGCAAAGGCGCAAGGCCGAGCAACTTACGCCGGAACAACAGAAGAGGCGCGACGCGTTTGTCCACAGCACAGAACAGGAGGTTCAGCGAAGCCATGGCGCTTGGCATAAAGATCGCCTCGGGATTCGATGCCAGCGGCGCTCACGGCCAGGGCCGGAATGCGGAAGAGTTAGTGGCGTTGAACCGGCGCGGAATGCCGCCGTTGGAGGCGATTCGTGCGGCAACTAGCAACGGCGCTGAGTTGATGGGCTGGCAGGATCGCGTCGGTGCATTGGAAGCAGGCAAGTACGCAGACTTGATCGCTGTGGAAGGCGATCCGCTCAGCGACATCAGCGTGCTTCGGGATGTGAAGTTCGTGATGAAGGCGGGGACGGTCGTTAAGAATGAACTGACCCGCTAAGGCGTAATTTCAGAACCAAGTTTGAAACAGGAATTCGGTTCGCGGGTCTCACTAGCGTAGGAGGAAATGTGGGCAAATGGTAAAAAACTTTTGCTTTCTCGCGCTAGGCATCGGCATGGTTTTGGCTACTGGGAATCGCGCGCAGGCGCAGGTCGCCGTCAGTATTGGAGAGCCGCCTGTTTGTCCTTACGGATACTACGAGGTTCCGCCGTATAACTGCGCCCCGGACGGATATTATGGGCCGGAGTGGTTCTCAGGCGGTATTTTCATCGGAGCGGGACCCTGGTTCCACGGGCCGGAACACTTCTACGGGCACGTGGATCATCATTTCGACTATCGCAAGGGCTACCACGGAAGTTTTCCCGCGCGCGGGGAGCATCCAGCGGAACACCGCTCGGAATTTCACGGCCAGGCGATGCATGACGCGCATGGTCGTGAGGCGCCACGCGGGCACAGATAACAAAATTCCGTCGGACGCTTAAGCCTCTTGCTTTTCTCGGGCCACTCGCTGGGCTGCCGCGTCGATCTGCGCATCGCCCATCCATGCACTCATACCAATTTCGAGCTGCTCGATCGGCACGCCAGCTTCGCGGCATTGTTCCAGAATTCGCCGATGTTCGATCGTGAGCCTTTCACCGGCCAGCACCACCAGGACATCCGCGCGGAGTTTGTGGAGCAGATGGGGCGCGCTATCCACGGCATGGTGAACGGTGACGCCGTGAATACGCAGGCGGTCCGCTGCCGGGTCCGCATCGATGACCGCGACGGGTGTTGCGTTCATCGGTCCACCGCTCTGCAGCACAAGGACGGCGAGCGCGGTAGCTCGATTAGCAGCCAAGACCACCGCTCGCCGCGCACCGGCCGGGCGCGCGAGACTTTGCCACAGGAAGTGCATGGACAGCCTCAAGCCGGCGGTAGCGGCGAGAACCAGGAATGTATACAGCAGAATGACGCCGCGCGAATAGCGCACATCAAGCATCCAAAGCATAAAAACCGACAGGGCGGAACTGGCGAGTGCACAGCGGCAGAGAGCAAAGAGATCCCGTAGACTGAACCAGCGCCAACCTGAGTTGTAAGTGCGGAATCCGATCGAAGTCAGGGCGTAGAAGCCCATGATTACCGGCAGGGAAAACAGGAACTGCAGCAAGGGCGGACCTATGAACGTGTTTTCCCATCGGATCACGAAGGCCGCCAGCAGTGCGACGCCGGCCAGAAGAGTATCCACGATGAAGGTGACTCCAGCCCGCAGGTTGGGCGTGAACCTGCGGATCCAATTCACCCGTAGGGGAGCAGACTCGGGTATCGCAAAGGCAGGCAGCGTAGCGAGAAAAATGCCGAACACGCTGACGCCGGCCACCAGCATCGCTGCGATCACCAGAACCCCAACCGGCATTGCGTAGGTCAACAGTCCGGTGGCCGCCCCGGCAGCGGAGAGCAGCCACAACAGCCAGACCGCCTTTTGTTCGGTCAAGCCTAACGATACTAAACGATGCGAACTATGATCGCGGCCCCCCACGGAGATTGGCCTTCCAGCGCAGCGGCGGAGCACCGACACGAGCACAGTGTCGAAAATGGGGTAGAGGAAAGTCAGCGCCGGATAGAAAAGCATTGAAACAAATACACGCGTCCTCGGCGCCGGGCTGGCAATCGCGAAGGCCCCCAGACTGAATCCAACAAACATGCTTCCGCAGTCGCCCATAAAAATTCGAGCGGGTTTGAGGTTAAAGACTAAGAAGCCCAGCACCGATCCAGCTAAGATCCCGAGCAACATGGCTCCGCCGCTGTCGTCGTTCTCGAGCGCCAGAGTGAATCGGGATGCACAGATGATCACGGCCACGCCCGCACAGAGACCATCCATGTTATCGATGAGGTTGAACGCGTTCGTGATTCCGATGATCCATAGGAACGCTAGGAGCACATTGGCCCCATCCCAAGGAGTGAAACGGAAAGTTACGCCGCTTGAGATCACGACTACCGCCGCAAGGGATTGGCCGGCAAGTTTGATCAGCGGGCGCAATTGAATCCGGTCATCCAGAAAACCGAACAGGGCGACGGATCCGGAGCAGATTGCCACGATCCGGTATTGCCCAGGGGCGAAGCAGAGATAGCAGCAGGCGAAGGCGACTAGGATCGCAAGGCCGCCAGTATTCGGGGTAGCTTTCCCATGCCAGCGGTCCGACCTCGGCTGGGCTACCAGCCGCAGCCGGAGACTCGCATGAACGAATAGCCAGGTTAACCCGCTGCTCAAGAGTGCGGCCGCAACAAAGGCCAACGCTGGGGGGATCAAGGAGACCATACTCAGGCGGACTGCGTTACCGGCGTTCGGAGGTTTTCACTCAGCTTGCGCAGCGAATCGAGGGGGGCATGGTCGCGCATCTCAGCTGCAACGGCGTCAATTATCTCTTCTAGCGGAGTGGCTGGCCGATAGCCGATGAGCCGTTCGATCTTCGCGAGTGAGGGGACCCGGCGAGACATGTCCTCAAAGCCCGGCCCATAAACACTTTCGTAGGGTAAGTGAACGATTTCGGATTCGGAACACAAACGAGAGCGAACCAGACTGGCCAGACCGTTCATGCTGATTTCCTGGTTGTTTCCGATATTGATCACCTCGCCGGTAACCTGATCGCTGCTCGCGATACGGATCAGGGCTTCTATCACATCCAGGACATAGCCGAAGCACCGGCTCTGATTGCCGTCTCCATATACGGTAATCGGCTGGTTCAGAAGCGCCTGGCGCACGAAGGTGGGCAAAACCATTCCGTAGCGGCCGGTTTGCCTGGGCCCAACCGTATTAAACATACGAACAATCGTTACGGGCAGATGTTTCTCTTTGTGATAAGCCAGGCCCAGAAATTCATCCAGCGCTTTCGAGCAGGCATAGCTCCAGCGCCCCTTGGTTGTGGGGCCCATCACCAAGTCATCCTCCTCGCAAAAGGGTACTTTTGTGCTTTTGCCGTAGACTTCCGATGTCGAGGCGAGGATCACGCGCTTCTTCTTCTTAGCGGCGGCACGGAGCACTACTTCCGTGCCATGGACGTTGGTCTCAATGGTATGAACGGGGCTCTCCACGATGAGGCGAACCCCCACCGCCGCCGCCAAGTGGAAGACTACATCGCAGCAGTCCACCAATTCGGCGACAACCGGCGCGTTGAAAACCGAATCAATGGTGTATTTGAACTGGCGGTACTCCTTCAAGTGGGCAACGTTCTCGAAGGATCCGGTAGACAGGTCGTCTATTATCGATACGGAAGAGCCCTCGCGAAGACAGCGCTCGGCGAGATGCGATCCGATAAAGCCGGCGCCGCCGGTGATGAGCACTTTCATGTGTTTCGTCCTTTAGACTTGGGTTGGAACAATCCGCCGCGTACCGGTGAAGTGCGGGAGCTTGCGTAGCAGCAGCTCCTGATACAGAGAATCCACATTGGCGATCAGCACGTCCTTTGAGTAATGAGCAGAGGCGAAGGCGCGGGCGGACCGGCCCATTTCGGTCACTCGGTCCGGAAAACCGCCAAATTCTTCAAGTACCTGCGCGAAGGCGGCGGTCTGAGGCTCCACGAGTACGCCGTTGTCAAACCAGGTGGCACCTGGCGTAAGAGATCGCGCCGGGCCACAGGTCATGTCCACCACTCCACCTACCGCGGTGGACAGAAACGGCCTGCCGGCAGCCATCCCTTGAATGAGCGCGACCGGGGTTCCTTCATTGCGGGAGGTTTGGACCACTACATCGCAGGCCGCGAGCAGGGGCGCGATCTCGCGCTGCCAACCATGCCAAATCAGTTGAGGCGCAAGGCGCGGCAGGGCCGCTTCCACGAGACTTCGATCGGGACCGTCGCCGGCAATATGAAATTCCACTTGGCGCTTGCCCTTCCCGACCGTGTCCGCAATTTCCAGCAATAACCCGATGTTCTTGACATCCACGAGACGGCCGAACCATCCAACGCGCAGCGCGCCCGCCGGTGCTGCCAGGGGCAGTTGAAGGTAAGGGGAAAGATTCAACCCGAGCGGCACCACGCGAAACTTCGACCGCGGAGCGACGCGCAGGTCAGACGCCAGCTCATCCAGTTGCTGCGGTGAAATGACACAAATCGCATCCGTCCGCCGCGAAAGGAGACGTTCAATGGCGAGAAACATCGCGTTCTTGGCCGGAGAAAAATAATGGCGGAGGCTGTTGCCATGAAAGGTGTGAATGACAATGGGGACGCCGGCCAGAATAGCGGCGGCCCGGCCGAGGCAGCCGGCCATGGCCGTGTGAGTGTGGACAATAGCGGGGCGCTCCTTCCGGATAAGCCGCCAAATGCGAAGCAGGGCTATCAGATTCCTGATCGGAGATACGGATCTCGATAGCTGAGGGATTCGGTAGAATCGGTCGGCCGGTTCGAGCAAGTAGCTCATATCCCCTTCGCCGTCTTCGAAGTCGCCGGCCGCGAGGATAGGGTCATAACCCAGGGCCGCTAGTTCACGAGTGAGAAGGATGGTATGGATTGCGGGTCCACCGATGTTCAGGCGCGTGATGAGGCGTATGATCTTGGGGGCATTTAACAACATCGTGATTCAGGGTAGTGTCTGAAAAGTGCGTTGACGTCACGCTCCGTTGAAGGCACTGATCCGTGATTGAAAAACAACGGCACCGACTCCCTTACGGTCGCGGCTCGGTAACGCCCTCCTTCCGAACCGCGAGCGTAAGCGACCGGTGATTTCCTGATTCAGTTGTGCGCGGCCGGCTTAACCACGGTATGCTTGCCACTTTGTGTGCGAAGCAGGTCCCGCACGAAGTGGAATACCACGGGAACATCTCCCATGCGCTCATGCACCCTGTGCAGGAAAGTGTGCTTATCATTTGCCTCAAATGCCGGCCCGTCCGCCACCAGATACACGTGCAACGCACCGTTGGTCATCGCAACCTGGAATTTCAGGACTGTGCTGACACCCTTTACGCAATCGCCGATCTGGGAAGCAAAGATTTTCCCTCTGCCAGGTACCTCGATATAGTCGGTGGCCCTTCCCTCAATCGCATCGACGATTGGCGTGTCCCAACCGCAGGAACACTTTCTCTGCGCAGACATCTTGATTCGATCCCCGATGCGATAACGAATGATCGGCGTGCCGGTTGTGAAGAATGGGGTAACCAGCATCTCCCCCTCGTCGGATGGACGGCCGTTCTCGTCCACAACCTCCAACACGCCAGTGGATAGGTCCAGGTGAAGATTTCCGGCGCGGCACTCCACCACGAAGGGAGCTCCTTCCGATGCGCAGTATTGGTTTCGCACGTTGCAGCCAAATGCGTGCTCAATCACGTCTCGCTGGTCCGGCGTCAACGTCTCACTGGTTACAAATATGGTCTTGGGCTGGAAAGGCAAGCGCGTCTTGCTGGAGACGATGAATCTTGCCAATTCGGCCATGGCTGAGGGGAATCCGGAAAGGAACGAAGGCTGGAAGCTGCATAAATCCCGCGTGTAGATTCCCAGCCGTTCCGAGCTCATATGAAATGTGCTGTAGTAACGGATTTTGTACAACCAGTTGTTTCGCCAAAAGCGGCTAGCCTCGGCATCCGCATCCCAAACCAACGAGCGCCCGGAGAACCAGGCGATCTTGTCGCGCCCCAGGCGGAACCCGTGCATCTCCCAGAAAAGGTCCAGGATGGCAAACCTCTGCTGGAGGTCCTGTTTGCGGCTGTAAACAGTGATTCCACGGCCCGTGGTCCCCCCAGTGAAGCTCGGGATCAACCGGCTTTTTGGACCAACCAATAAGCTCTCGATATTTTTATGAAGTTCCGCTTTCTCCAGGATCGGGAAGTCCGCAAGAGCATAGACAGCGGCTCGCGGCACCCTGGCCCGATAGAAGGCGGAGTGTTCCGCCGCATATCCGAGCAACTCATCCAACCTCTTCTTCTGGAGACGCAACAATTCCTCAAGACTCGAGCCGCGCCACTCCTGATAGCGCCGTTTCCAGAGGAAATATTCTCCGGTCCGGCGCAGCAGTTGCAAGCGCGTGCTGCCGACAGTCACCGCGGCGTCTCTAATCGCCGGTTGAAGCAACCGGAATACTCGATTCAACAATATTTCTCTCAAAACTGGGATTTAAGTGATGGAACGTGGGGCGGACCCCCTGGTCCGCGCGGGTCCCCCTGGACCCGCAGTTCCGTTAATGAAATCAGATTCATGCGAACGAGCAAGCCGACGAGGGCGTCGGCTGCGGACCAGGGGGTCCGCCCCACGAGCATCCCGACCATCCTGCCCCACAATCTCAAAACTGCTGTCGCCATTCCCGTGGCGCTCGATGTGGCCGATCCACCCGCGTGGAGGCCGAAAGCGTTGGAGTATTTTGCCCGGGATATCTTCCGCCGCGATAGGCGCGCCATTCAGAAGAAATCTGGCGGCCGAGGGAGGCGCGGAGCTGATTGGCAGGTCGCCCATGAGAAATGCCTCCCGGATCAGCGGTATGCGATTTGGTTCAAAGCCCATGAGCAGCGCTGCGCCAAGGTCGGCGAAACAGGGATCGCTTGAAAGCATGAGCACACCGTCCGTCCGGCCTCGGACATGGATAGGACCGTCTCCCTCACCAGCCACGATACCGTCGGAAAGACACAGAACCTTCCGAACAGGAAGACTCGCCAGACGGCCGTCGCGCTGCCCGTACACGAGGCACTTGTTGATGTCGAGCGCCATGCGCCATGCGGTATCGTTGCCGTGCCAACTTCCGCGAATGTCGATTCCGAATACCCGGTCGAGAATCCGGCCTAGCGTTCGATGCAGGATACGCAGGCTGTTGGGGCAGTCAGCCGTGGCCCGGTCGCCCAGATTGGCATAGAGGCGCGTCAGCGCGGTGGAGTGGCGGAACTCGTCACTACCTTGTTCCGCCGAACCCTGGCGGTGATGCGCCAGGCACTCTTTTCTACTGATCGCTCCCACCGCGCCTTTGAGAGCGCCAGTCACGGCCACCTTTCCATGCGTCTTTAGCTTGGCGATATGAAAAATCACGTCACTATCCACAACATTCCGGTGCACTCTGTAAAGGTGAACGCCCCTGCCGTGGAACATCCGGGTCGCGTCACTCCCATAATCCTCGACACGGAATTCAGAAAAAGCTCTTTCGGGTAACGCGTCGAGCAGGCTTCTAGAACCGAGATCGAAGGTAACTTCGTCTTCCGTATCCAACACCCGCGCCGACGTTTTGCCGCCAAGCGCATTTACCTGCGAAATGTATAACCGCAGGTCGCGTGGTCCCAATTCACGGCCGGCGTGACGGAGGTAGAACTCGCGCAAACAATTGGCGCCGTTTTGCTCAGTCAATCGGTGCATCCGAGCCGACTGAACCGGAGCATTGCCAAAGTTCACGAGAGCCGGGTCGCCGGTTGCAATGATGATGTAGTCCAGGACAGCGCGTATCACGGAAGGGTGAGTCAACATCGCAGCAAAATCAAAACGGCTTTGCATCGGCCGTCTCTCCGTGACGAAGTTGACCAGAGCAAACACCCTTTGGCCGCGCTGGATCCATTCGCCCAGGGGATTCCAGTCCCTGGCGCCGTAATGATGCAAGTCCAAACCCATTTCCACGAACAATTCGCGCAGCATTCGATAGACCGCATTCGGTTTCGGTGAAACGTGCGCTAACGAATATTCCGGGTAACGCTCCTCGGGCGAAAAAAACCACTTCGCCTCGGGGTAGCGTAGTTGCGGATCGGCATTCCGCTTGATCCCCACGACCTCCGATTTCACTACGCGGTACTCACACGTTTGCAGAGTGACTCGTACAGATTCCAATAACCCACCGCGGTTTTGTCGATCCCGAATTGCGCCGCACGTTCCTGTGCGCGGCTCGCGCACTGCGTCCGGAGAGACCGCTGGCTGAGAAGCTCGTTGACGCACTTGGAAAGCCCTTCCGGGCTGTTGGGATCGAATAGGATGCCGCCATCGGCAACCACATCCCTCATCCCGGGTACATCGCTGGCCACTACCGGCAGTCCCACAGACATCGCTTCTACCACCGCGAGACAAAAACCATCCTCCACAGAGGATTGAATGTATACGTCGGCGGTGGAAAGAAGATCGGCCACGTCTTGGCGCGGCCCGAGCAAACGTACTCGCTCCCGCACCCCGAGGTCGCCGGCTAGTTTTTCGAGAGCGCCACGCATGCGGCCCTCGCCCACCAGAATGAGATCGGCGCCGGGGATGTGAACCAGAGCCCGGATGATCACAGCCTGATTCTTCCGGGCACAGAGACTGCCTACACAGAGCAAAACAGCACGTTTGGAACTGCGTGGCGGTTCGTCTGCTTGGCGGCGGCTCAGAAACTGTGAGCCATCGATCCCGTTATAAATGACACAAGAGTTGCAGGGTTGTGGCGCAAGCCACTTTTTCAGGCCTATCTCGGCCGCTTCGCTAATACAAATGACAGAATCGTACCGTGCGTACAGAAAGCGTTCCACGGTGCGAAAGCCCAGCCGCCGGCGGCGGTTCCACGTACTATGTTCCGTGGTCACAAGCGGTGTGCTCAGGCCTACAATCCGGGCTGCCAGGCTCACGCAAAGCTGCGCCGGAAAGAGGTGGGCGTGGATTACGTCATATTGCGTTCGTCTGAGGTGCTGGGCGAGGCGTGCCACTTGCCAGGGCGCATAGCGGAACGAGAGACCCGAGTGAACAATCTGAATCCCGCTTGCCCGTAGCTCTTGCTCAATCCACCCGTCCGATTTGCTGAGAACGTAGATTGTAACTTCCGCGCCCGAGGCCCGCCAGATCCCGCAAAGATTCTTCAGCAGCACTTCGGCGCCGCCCACACGGAGGTTCACAATGACTTCTAATATTTTCACAACGTCAATCGCGCGAGACGATCCCGGTTGTCCAGCGGGCTGCGCAACAGGTTTGATACCAGCGCCAGCCCTGCAAGATACATCAGCCATTCGGTGAGCTCCGTCGAGACCGCGTGAAATAAGCACGCCATGGCCCAGCAGAGCAATAAATAGACACCTGTAAAAGCCGCGCAGGCGCGGCCCCCGGACATGCTGCGAGCGCTCTTACAGAGCCGATGCACGCCTTGCGCGGCCAATCCAATGTTCAGAGCGACATAGGACACGAAGCCCAGCAGCCCGGTGTCTGCCCACATTTGAAGGTACGAAAAGTGATTGACAATGTATCCCCCGCCTGCAAGAGGCGAGCGTGTCATCCCCATACCCCGTCCGGTGATGGGGTGGGATTCTATTTCAGCGAACACTTCGTTCGCCATGCCCTCACGCACATCGTCGTGAATGAAGGCGCCGCCGTCGCCTGACAGCAGCGAGTTCGCGCCAACCAGCGCTCGCAGGAAGGCAGCCGGATCACGGTCAGCGCCCACCCGCCATAGCACGATGCCGAGAAGACCGGTGAGCACTGCCGCGGAAGCCAGCAGGCGCCCCCAACGCTGGCGTTGGGTGGCAAGATACCCGAACGTGACGATCCCCGCCAGTGCGAAGGCCAAGACGCCAGTTCTGGCGCCATCGATGAGAAACATGGAGACAGCCGCGAAAAGCGCCGCCAGGTTCCGCAGGTTCAAAGGACTGGCTTTCAAGTACCTGAGTGTTGACCAAACAAGGGAGGCCGCGCCGATCCTCCACAAACTGCCTGGACCCGCCAACAATGTTCCGTATCGGCCAGGTCCCATCACAACAACCGTTTGGATTCCGGTGGCCCACCAGAACAGCACAAGTGCGCAATTGAGGTAGGTAGCCAGTTCGATTCCCAGTAACAATGCGGCGCCGAGAGATGTACTCGTTGCCAGCAGCGGAGCCAGCACCAGGAAAATCGCGGCGAACTTACCGGCTTCGAGCAAAGAATGCGCTGGTTGTTCGCCCGTGAAGACCGTGCAAGCGACAGCGATCACCAACAAGCCGCCGCCGACGGTCACCCACTTGATGGTGGCCCAAGGAATTCGACGATAGTGTCTGCCCAAGACCAATACCAAGAGGATGCTGCCGTACCAGAGGACGTATTTCTCAATGCTTCGCAGGTAACCACACGCTACCAGGAGCGCCCATGTGCTCACGATAGTCAGCGTGATGCGGCCGAATGGGCGAAAATCACCCATGCGCGGTGCCGGGAGGAACGTGCGGCAGTTCCCAGTTTCGAGCCAGCCGCCTGCTGTAGAAATGGTGGATCATCGGATAAGTCTTGGGTGAAATGGCGGCCACCGCAACCGCAATCGCGCCCGCGGGGTTCGTCCGGCAGTACCTGAAATAGCCGCACGCGCGGCCTAGCCCCGCCAGCGGCCGCCCGGCCAGGAAGCTCGAAACGACAAATCGCCGGTAGATTCTCTCGTGCAGTCCGGGCGCGTGGAGGCGAAGCGCGTCCCCATGAGCGTGAAGCATCCGCTGCCCCGATTCGATGTCATCGCAGGCACGACGAAGGGTTCGCGCAGGATCGGGCTGTGGCCGGGGTGCGGTCAAGCGGTTTGCTGCATCCGTATATTGAATAGCCAGCGTTTCCGGAATCAGCCTGGTCTTGAACTGCCGCGCAAAATTGAGATGGTATTCGGTTTCCGCAGCGCTTGAATCAGTCCACGGCAGCGACGTGAAAGTGGAGCGGCGCGTACAGAGCAAAGTGTCCGAGAGCCGTGCCTTATCCCCGAACCGCAACCAGCCTTGGTAATCGAGGACTGAGCCGTCCGGGGCCGGCTCCGGCGAAAAGACTCCGGTGTCCCACTCGAACATGAAACCGAGCCTGTCCACGTCCTTCCCGTCGCGCTCGACGTGACGCCGGATGACGGAAAGGCTGCCTGGCTTGAGCGCATGATCGCTATCCAAAAACACCACCCATTCCGCAAGACTAGCGGCGATGCCTGTGTTTCGCGCCGGGCATTGGCCGCGGTTCCTTGCGTGACGGACCAGTTTGATCCTTGGATCGCGATACGACGAAACCACCTTGACCGAGTCATCCCCGGAGGCGTCGTCCACCACAATGAGCTCGAAGTTGGTGAAATCCTGGGCCAGGCAGCTTTCGATAGCTCGACGGATTTCCCGCTGCCTGTCGTACATCGGGATCACAATGCTGAATTGTGGAACAGTCATGCGATCCGCCTACCCGACGGCGATTTCAAATGGAGCACAGTGAGTAGGGCGCTTTCAACGCGCGGGCTCCGCCTCAATCTCTCGCGCCAGCGCAGGCGGGTTTGCCATGACATCAGACCAAGCGGCCACGCCCAGAAACGGCCCCACTTGATTCGGATGTACGTCCTGAGCGACATCACGGGGCGTCGGCTGAAGTCACAGCCCACGTCTAACTTTCGGAACGTGCGCGCAGCATCGCGGTACCACTCCCCCTTTTCGACTACGTGTGTCTCATAAGGAAGCAGCGACTTGTACGAGCAGTAGTAGCCGCTTTCCGTCTGAGCAGCCCGGACCGTGCCACTCAACTCGAATGCCCAGGGCGTCTCTCCTTCCGAAAGCAGCTCCAACAGTACGGTACGCAGCCACAGTGTCGCCTGTAAACAGACTCGGTAAGGAGCACCGGCAGTGCACTCTCCAAAAGTTGTTGTTCCCGCCAGTTTCTTGTCGGGCCCAGGGCAGGGATGTAAGCGCAGCGCTTTGCCCTGCAGCCTGTGCCACTCTTCCATTGCACCGACCAACTGTGCCGTGTCGACTGGCGCCCGCAGGAAAAAATCCTCCAACATAACGATGAGTTCTGGTTCCTTCACCTGCCCCAGGCATATCTTCAGTTCCTCGCCCCAGCTCGATTTGCGCCCTGACAGCAGCATGGTTACTTTGGAGTGCGCAAACTGCCTGGTATTGGCGGTCAAATAGACGGGAAACGGGCAATCGGGCCAGTGCTTCCAGAAGACGTTGAAGAACGGGACCCAAAGGTCGGAGTAGGCGTCACAGGAAACTACGATGACGGCGCAGCGCTGTCCTAACACGTCTCTCAATGGACCAGCTCCGCATATTCCACCGGCTTAACGCCGCGTGAGATCGGCCTCAATGTCAGCGCGAAGATCCACGCTGCGTACACGCCGGATGAGAGCACGGTAGCGTAGACAACACCCGGTAGCCCCGCCACCGTGGCGCCCACCAGGTTAAATCCGGCTGCTAAGATCGCTGAACAGATCTTGGGAGCCAGAAGGACCCTGGTACTCATCTGGATCAACGCATCGAGCGTCAGCACCTGTCCAGTCGCAAACAACCCGCTGGCAAGCACCACCAGCGGCAATAAGTATGACACCGCTCTGTACTCCCGGGGCACCAGAAGAGCAAACAGAATCCCGTGAATCAGCCAGGCAATCAAGCTCATCGCCAGAGTGCCGGCTAACATATAACTGCCCAAGCGGCGCACTTGGCGACGGACTGGTTCGAGCTTTGGATGCTCCTGCCCGTTACCGGCTAGTCCGAAGAGCACCGGTCCCATCACTTGGGCAACGAGCGCGGATAACAACGTCATTGGATAAAAACCGAGTTGGAACAGGATTTGGTAGACGCCCACTTGGCTCACATCGGTTCTGGTTGCCAAAACCCAGCGATCCGAGCTTTGCTGTAGCCACGCAATCGGCCCCCAGATGGCGAAGGGCAGCCCATACTCCCGCATTTCCGCCGTGAAGGGTTTTCGACTCTTGCCGGTCAAAGTTCCCGTGGAACTCGGTCAGGCGCGACAACATGGATTTCCACAATGTGATTTGAGATCCGAGTACCAATGCGGTAGCGACCAGATAACCGCATAGGATGTTCACGGTGGATGCTCCCCACAGATGAACCGCTAGAATGGCGAGGATGCTTCGCAACCATTGGCCGCAGGCCTGGTGCCACGCCACAACTATTCGCTCTCGGGCAGCGTTCTGCACGCAATCGAGCACGGCATTCGCGCCACCGAGCAACGAATTGGCCAGAACCAGGATCCCGATGGGCATCCAGACTCTCTCGGATGAGTGCGCCACCCACACCAAGGTTCCGGCGCCAAGAACGATAACCCAAAAGTGCATCTCGCCGAAGAATCGCCCGGTCGCCCCCCACAACGCTCCCAACCTTCGACGATCCAGGGCATGCGCGTACATTCGTCCCACTGCGTTGCTCACTGGTCCGGCGGCGGTGGACACGATCAGCGCGGTGATTGTCATGGCAAGAGCTACCTGACCGTAGACATCGGGCGGCAATACGGACGTCAAAAGACGGATGCCGAAGAGCGCGCCCGCTACCGAGAGGCCTTGACCGGCGGCCAGCGTAAAGATCTCGCCGTATAACCTCCGGTGCTGGCGAAGCCTTCTTAGTTCCTTTCCCGTGGAAAATACCTCTTCAATCGAAGAGCGGGTTCTTCAATGACGCGCCGCGCAGCCAGCGCCAGAAGCATCGTGGCTGCGATACCAACTGCCGTGAAGAGAGCCTGGCTTGCGAACCCGGACATCGCGGCGTTTCGCCACGCATCACCCTGGGGCCAAATCTTGTCCAGGGCGGAACGCACTGGAGTGTGCAGCAAGTAGAGCCCGTAAGAGTAGACACCCAACCATCCGATAAATCTGGAGCGCAGTATCCATGCCAGGCGGGTTTCCTGGTCTATGGCCAGCACCAGCATCTGAGAGAATGTGCCCGCAATGAGCGTGTAACCGATGGTCCGGCAGAATAGCGATTTCGTGTTGAGCGCGCCGAAGCAGGCTAAAATCGCGAGCAGCGGAATGGCCACGGAGAGAACCAGCTGCGCGCGCGCCGTGGCTTTCTGCTGCGAAAAGTCTTCTCGACGGACCACTGCGGCGTAGTAGCTTCCGAGCGCAAGCCCGTCGGCGCGGCAGATGGAAGACACGTAGATCTGCAACGGCGAAGCTCCGCTGAGGATGAACAGGCAGCGGACGGCGAATGACGCTGCAAGAAGCAGGACACTCAGGTGGATCACGGTCTTCGGCCGGAGCGTCAGCACGAGGGGCGCCCAAATCAGGTAGTACTGCTCCTCGATGGACAAGCTCCACGTGACCGTGAGAAACCCGTGGCCCGAATTGTTGCGCAATCCAATCAGCACATTCGAGGTATAAGTGGCGTACCACGGCCAATCCTGCAGAACGGACTGAAACTGCATGGCAGGTTTTGCGTGAACGTAAGACAGGGGAACGAGAAGAGCGAACAAATAGAACGCGAGCAGAACGGCATAGTTCAGCGGAAAAATTCGCAAGGTGCGGCGCATATAAAAATTCCGCAGAGCATGCGGTGTCTGTTTTGTGTCGAGCAGGATTCCGGTGATGAGAAATCCGGAGAGGACAAAGAACAGGTCAACGCCAAATGCGCCGCATCCGGCCAACCGGAGCGCCAGGGAAGCGACGAATCCGATGCCACCGATGATACTGAAGTGAGAAAACATGACCATCAGGATGGCCAAACCACGCAGGCCGTCGAGCGCGGGGATGTGGCCGAGCCAGACGGCTTCAGGCGCTGATCGCAGTCCCGGGGCTATTGCCGCAAAAGAGCTTGACATCAGATTTTGCTGCGGAAGAAATAAACAAAGACGGCCCCGGCGACAGCCGCCAGAGCAGCCCCCACCAGAGCAAAAAGCGTCCTGGGCGGCCCGCTCTGAATTTCGGGTGGGACTGCGAGGTCCACCACCTGGATTACGGGCGCCTCCTTCGCTTCGTCGATCCTTGCGGCCTCGTATTCTTTGGATAGAACTTCAAACAGCGAGTTGTGGTACTTTACCTCGCGCGACGCGCGCAAATAGTCAAGCGACGCCTGAGGCACATTCGCCAGCGGGACCATCGGATCCCCCGCCTGCCGCCGTCGATCGCCCGCCTCGAGCTTGGACAACTCGGCGCGCAGAGCAGTTAACTCCTTCTGCTGTTTGGCGACCTCGGGATTGGCCGCCGTAGCTCCCATCTGCAGGCGCTCAAGTGCAACTTGCTGGATGACGATTTCCGCCCGCAGCCGGGCAATGGAACTGATGACAACCTGAGCCTGGCTGCTCACTTCGAAAACCCCGCTTTTTTGCTGGATCTGCTTGAGCATGCCCTCCGCCGCCGTCACTGCGTCTTTCTCGGCCGCCACTTCGCGCTCAAAGAACAGGCGGCGCTGGGCCGACTCTGTAATCGCGAGTATGTTGTTCTGCTTGTTCAGCTCCGCAATGAAGGCGTTGGCTAAAGCCGCGGCACGTTTCGGATCGCGGTCTTCCACCGAAAGCCGAAGCATGGAATCCTTGCCTAAAGCGAAGCTCGCGCGATCCAGCAGTTTGAGGCGGGCGTCTCCCGTGGTTTTGGTGGAATAGATCTGCTGTAAACGGAACTGCCGCACGATATCGTCGCTGATGGTGCGGCTCCGCAAAATACCGACGTACATATCCGACGGATCCTTGAGCCCTAAGGAAGGGGCAATCGCTCCAGCCATTCCGCCTAACTGCCCCAGCAATGCGCCGGAGAGCGATTGTGGTTTGGCAGGAGGAAGAATCAGCGCCGTAGCCGTGTACATATTCGGAAGTGCGATCGCAACCAGAGCCGCCACTACGCCACCGGCCACAGTGACCCAAAGCAGGAGCTTCCACTCTCGGACCAGAAGCAGGAGCAGGTTGCGTAGCTCATTGCCCCTGCCGTATGGGATGTCATCGAATTCGTCGAATTCTTCCCGGCTGGCTGTATGCTTGAGTCTCTTGAGTACCTCACGCACCACCGGCTCGCTGACCGCTGCCAAGCCCTCCCCGTTTTGCGTTGCCTCGGCTTTACTCGTATCCACTCTGATCGCTGCTATCTCAGGACGTTAATCGCGGCCGCGCCCAGCCCGAGATCCGCCAGCACTTGTGTCCAGTTCCGCAGGCTCCGAATGAAGGGCACGCGCAGCATCTCCTCGGGAACCACGATGGAGTCGCCGGGATTGAGCCGCGCGGCCTCGAAGACTTTGGTGAACGCGCCACCTCCGTGTTTCGGAACCACAGAACCATCCGCCCGGATGATGAAAACATGCGCCTTGTCCGCGCTCCTCTTCAGCCCGCCGGCGTCGCGCAAGTAGTCCGCCACTCGAAGTCTTGACTCGTGCAGGAATGCGCTCTGATTGTAGACTTCGCCTAGCACATTTACAGTGGCCGGCCGGCTCGGAACCACGAAGCGGTCCCCGTCCTCCAACGCCAGGTTCATGAGCTTTCCGGCGTTGTCGCCATCCGGCTCGAAGTTCAGGACGATGCGGCCGGTGGCCTGGAGAGATCGCATCTGCTCCAACAGCCTGCGCTCGGATTGTAATTGCGCCGCGAAAGCCTGTGTCTCTTCGGCTGTAGAAGCCAGATTCGTTCGCCTCCCGGCCGCCAGTTCCAAATCCCGCTGCATTTCGTTGACGAACTGTTCGAGGCGCTTTTGTTGATCGTGTCGCGTGGATTCGCGTGTGAATATGGCTCCGTAAAGGTACGCCTGAGGCGTCAAACCGCCAGCCCTCTCAAGCAGCCGTCCCAATGTATCCCCAGGCTGGGCCAAGTACACACCGGATGCGTTGAACTCCCCCTCCAGCCAGACGTAACGATTCTGTTGCGACATCGAGACGCGGATGTCAGCCGTTGAGAAGATGGTCACCACGTCACCCGAGCGCAGTTCCAGGTTCTGCCCGGCATCATTTTCGACAATGAGCTTGCCCAAGTTAAAGGGAAGCAGTTGCGTAACCAGACGCTCAGGATCCTGACGCTCGATCACCGCATAGGACCAATTGATCTCGGGCACCCAACCCGCCAAGCCAGTTCCTATCGATTCCCGTCGAGCCGCGGTTTCCTCACTCGCCTTGAACCGCAAGTTGGTCTCCTTCGCGGGAGATAGTGTGAGTGATTCACGGTCCGAAGTTGTAACCTGATCCTGAGACATCGTTGGCTCTTCCACTGGCCTTGCGCCGTCACGCGGGACTTCGGACACTGAACCAGCCGCATCCGGTTTGACCGGCCCACGCCGGGTTGCGGTCTCCTCAATCGGCGTAAATGCCAAGCTGTTCTTCTTCCTCCAGTAAGCCCGTGTAATCAGCGAGTCCTTATCCGGGATGACGTCGCGTAACCGCATTCCTTCGTGCCAGGCGAACCGGCCCGGGTTCGCCACATTGCCGCGCAGCGTCACGGTTCTCTCGAAGCGCGGGGTGATGGAACGGATATTGAGGATGTCCGCGTCTCGAATTGCCACCTCGCGGCCCACCACATCCAGAGGAAGTTCCAGAACCTCGCGCTTGTGCTCAGTGTTAATGCGTTCCAGCAGGACACGCCGCACGTCGGCTGTGGGCGCCAGGTCGCCAGCCAAGTGAAGTAGCTCGCCCACCGTATGCTCATCCTTCAATTCAAAAATTGCCGGGTTGCGGATGCTGCCTGCAATGGCAACCTGCGGACCCGCTGTGGGAATAAAGACCACATCTCCTGGCAATAGCCGTGCATCCTTGGATTTTTCGCCTTTCAGAAGCAGATCGTATAGGTCAATCTCGGAGATCACCGCATTGTTGCGCTTGAGCTGGATGTGACGCATGCTGCCTTGCGCGGTGGGTCCGCCCGAGGCAAACAAAGCGTTCACCAGTGTGCTGAGTGAACTTACCGTATAGGTACCGGGCCGTCGGGCTTGTCCGATGACAAACACCTGAATGGAACGCAACTGGCCCATGCTCACGCTGAGATCGAAATTGCGAAAAACGCGCCCGAGCTCGGACTTCAGGAATCCAGGCAGTTGCTTGAATTGCACCCCGGAGACAGTAACGTTGCCCGCCTGAGGAACGTAAACCGCGCCGCCGCGATCCACCATCAGTTCGAGATTCAGGTTGACTTGGCCCCATACCCGCAGCACGATTTCGTCTCCCGGCCCAATCACGTAGTCCGCCGTCACCGGAACCCGATCGAGGGGCGCGAAGGTGGTTGGCACTCTCTCGAAAAGGGTGGCCCCAAAGATGGGCAAGATGCTGCCGAGGGATGCGGCGGCGAACCTCTGGAATTCGTTGGGCGTATCGGCCCCCGGCGCGAGTGTGGGCAGTGGTGGCGGCAAATCCTTCGAGGCGGATGGATTGTTGCGGGCAGGGCATGCCGGCGCGCGCGGGTCCCAAAGGCGGCGCCGCCGCTCGACATTCGGGACTGAAGGCCCCCAGCGCACCATTGCAATAGTCAGCCGCTCTTTGAACATCGTCTGCGGTCTGACCGAAGGCCGGCATCAACATCGTTGCGAGCGCGGCACCGAAACGCAAATTCATGCCCTGATATCCCTCACGTAGCGCACGCACTTTTGCGGCGACGTGGGGCAGGTTGGTAACCTGCGCGCCGATTGCCAATCGGCGCAAACTGCGCGGGTAAACAACCCGCGCGCAGGATACCATCCTGCCCCACAACCCACTTCTAGACTCAGCAGCGACAGCCCGCTAGTAACGGAGCAACTGAAGTTCGGGCTCCCAAGTGATTTGAAGCGATGCACTCAAGTTTCTGGCAGGTCCGCTCAGCGCGGGAATCCAGTCGCGCTCATACTGAAGCCTTAATTCGACACTGAACTGGTGTGGCAATTCTAGCGACGCGTTCAGCCCGACGTCCGTTTGTGTGCCCCCACCGGGCAGGAACAAGTTTCCGATCTTGAGCTGCCGGTAGTACGCTTGCAGGTTGCTTCGCGCCGAGAACCAATACGTGGACCAGCCTTCGATCGCGCGTCCGTCCCGCCCGGCGGAATTGCCCAGCAGATAACCGTAGTTGGTGTTTGAGGCATGGTATTGGGTGTTGTAGTAGAGGAAAGTCCCGCCATAATCTCCCCGCATCAGCATGGTAGACGGCGCTTCCACCCGAAGGTCGAGTTTCGGAATGCCCGGCACATGAGTAAGGTAAATTCCTGGGTTGATCGCTGCGCGTCTGGGCGCTGCAAGAGGCGAGGGATCGTCGTCGGAATAGCTGTCGCTATATAGAGTCAGCCAATTCCTCAAGCCCGGGACTCGATAGCGAAAATCGAAACCCGCCTTGCGGTCGCCCGGATCCGCGCGATCCCCATACTGGAAGGTGCCGCCGGTGCTGGATAACGAGAAAATGTTGTTGAACAAGCTGCCCAGCGTAATGGGATGCCCCACGCCCCACAGGACGGACCAACGAGTAAAACCCATTTCCAGGTTTTCGGTTAGCTTGAACGACAGTTTCTGCGCGTTGAACCAGGGCCGCCACGTGTAGGATTGCCCGCCGAGTTTGCCTATCACGATCTCCACTCGAATCGCGCCCAGATGCCGCAGAATCCCCGGCAAAGGGATTGGATGGATGGTGGAGAGCTTCGCATTTTTGGTGGGTTCCGCGTTGTCGCTGAAGGAGAATGGAGCGTCGTACGTAGGGCCCCAATAGAGCGACTCTTTGCCCACCGACAACTCGAAGTCTCCCACGCGAACGCCGGCATAGGCCTCGACTGTGCGGAAGCGATTCGTCTCCGTTTGCGCCGCCGGCGCTTGGACGGGGTTGTCATCCAAACCGGCAATCAATTCGCGTGTTGCGAGCGAATAGGGGGGCTGGCCGGGCGCGTGTTGATACTCTCCATCGACGTATGCGAAGAATCGTCCGGATTCCGCATGCGCCCGAAATCCTTCAATCGAATTCAGGCCGCGGCCATACGGTCGTCCGAAGTCGTTGCTCCAAGTCTGCCCGAAATGATAGCTATCGTTGAGCAATGGACCGGCGATGACGCCGTTTCTTACATAAATGGAATCCAGGACTAGTTGTGCGTGGTTTGTCTGGCCGCCGTTGAACTCGCGATGCAGGGCGGACAGAAGAGACCTCGCCTGAGCCAGCCAGCTCGAATTTTTCGCATCGTCCCTGGTTTCGACGTGCTCGTCCGCTTCGACCACTTGCCGGCGGCACTCCGCCCGCGTCCAGGGGCGGAGCCCGGCGATTTGCGAAGGGATCAGGCCAAATGCGGCTAGCCGATCAAGCGCGCCATAAACCCAGCTATCCATCGGGATGTAAGAAGCACCCCCTGAGGCATCCACTGCCGCGGCAGTCCCGTCAGAGTCCTCGGGCGGCGCATTCTTGTGTCGTTCTTCAAACCAGTCTCTCCGGTTTTGGCCGCCCGTCCGCGAAACGTACTGGCCAACCAACCAGCCCAAAGCACTCCCCACAGCAACGTCGGATGGGAAGTGCTCTCGGGCGGTAACACGGCTCAGGCTAACTGCGGTTGCCACACTGTAGAGCCCTAATTGCGACAGCCAGCCAGGATAGCGCCGCGATAGCACAGCTGCGATTGACCAGGCCGAGACGGCGTGCATAGAGGGAAACGCGGAGTTGAGCCCCGCATCCAAAAACTTTCCCGATCCATTCCCATACATTGGCCGATCGCGCCGCGTTGTCAATTGAACGGCTTCCGTGAGAATCAAACTGTCGGCCAGTGCCCGGGCGGTGAGCAGGCCGGAATCCTTGGCGTAATCATCGGAGTGGCGCCAGCCCCACCAGTAAATAACCGCGGGAACCAGCGCCAAGGAGCCCACGCCCACATCCGAAATCAATCGGCTCCTGCGTTGAGCCAGTGCATCCGTTCGGATGCGCTCGCGCATATTCCGTTGGTCGGAAGCCAGAAGAAATCCCGTGGTTCCGGCCACAGGAACCAGCCACCAAAGATCGTGACTCTTGACATGCGCCGGGCTGGTGAAAATGCACTCTTCATCTTGTATGATGTCGGTGAAGAAGCTGCCGACTGAAGGGTTGGGGGGCCACTCGCCTGCAAGGTTGTCCTGGCTCTGAGCTACTGCGTTCCACCCGAAAATTATGAGCCCCAAGCTAAGCCACAGCGCGTGCACGTTTCGTAATTTCGCCAAAAGCCCGACGCTTCACTCAATCTTTTTCAATTCTTGCGTCAACAGCTCGATCGCATCTTCGATCTTTCGCAATCGGCGATCGAGACCCGATGAACTTCTCTCCGAGCCCGGAACGCACTCCGGCGCCACGCTGTTTACGGCATCCCTGGCAAAGGCGCTCATGCTCTCGGTCCCGGTTTCCACACAGGCCTTTTGCAATGCCATGTATTCGTCATCCGAAACGCGAAAGGCAATTACCTTGTCTCGTTTTCGCAGAAAGTCACCTAGCGAAAGCAGATTTTTGAGAGAGCACCTCGATCGTTTCCCAACCAACTTCGGTCGCAATGCTTCTCGACAGCAGTTCGATGGAAATGACCAGCCGGAACTGGTTTTTGATCCGCTCCAAGTACCCTTCCAGACCTTTCAACGGACCGCTTCGCATGCGCACCCGTTCGCCGGTCTTTAACATCGGGGAACCGCACACAACCAGTCCGCTATCCACCAAACGGCGCACCGACTCAATCTCTTCTTCCGGGATTGGCACTGGAACACCCGCCGAGCTCACAATATGCGCCAGGCCTGGTGCACACACGGCTTCGCTTGGTAGCTTGTTCTGCAATCGACAAAATAGATACCCCGGGAACAGCGGGCGCCGGATGGTCTTCACACGATCGTTCCACTGCCGTCGGCTAGGGTAATCCGGCAAGAATGCCTCAACATCAAATGCTCGCAGGTAATTGGCAACCTTCGCCTCGCAGTTCGACGCGGTATGCAGGGCATACCAATGTAAACCAGTCGTATTCATTGACTCTTGGTTATTCCGAAGGCAAATCGGGCAGGCTTCGCCCCCTTCTGCACCATCAGATTGAATCGCAAATCGAGGCAGAATACGAAACGTGGCGCGAACATAGCCCAACGGAAAACAAGTGTAAACCGAAACAATAACTTCTCACTGTATTTCTAACGGTAATCTTCGGACGCCCGCAGTGAAACACAAAAGCGATTTGACAGGCAGGTATCTGGTGTCGAGTTGAATCGGGTGGTGAGCCTTGGCCACGTTTTCTAAGCAAATTGAACCAGCCAAGGGGATCTGCACGAACGCCGTTGCCGGACCACCGGGAGTATACTACCTACACTTATGACGCCGAAATACAGGTTCAGTATGACCCGCGGCTCTAGCGCGTCGCGGCATCGAAAGAGATTTCGTGGATGCTGCAGCATTCGGAAGAGCGTCCATCCGGAGCACCCGGGGCAGCTTGTGAAACGTTCGCTAGTCCCGAGCGACGAGAACCATTACAGGAAATGTCGACTGCCAGACCAACACGTTATGGGCGGGGCCGGCGCTCCGGTGAGTTGTTCTGGGGGCCCACGGGCATGAACGCAGAGGGAACCGGACGTCAGTCTGACGGCGCTGCCCAGCGCCAAAGCGAGGAGATATTTCGAGCGATCTTCGCCCAAGCGGCTATCGGCATCGCCCAGACGAGCATTCAGGGTGAATGGCTGCTTGTGAACGACCGGTTCAGCGAGATCCTCGGGTATACACAAGCGGAACTGCTCGGCAAGACGTTCTGGGACATTACCCACCCAGACGACCGCGATGCGAATAGAGCTGCGCTCCGCCAGTTTCTGGCTGGCGAGATCCTATCTTGGTCGGTGGAGAAACGTTATATCCACAAGAATCGTGCGACCGTATGGGCCAGGGTGTTTGTATCTCTGGTTCGGGATCAGCGCCAGGTACCGCAGTACTTCATTTCCGTGATCGAAGACATCACCGACCGAATCCAGGCGGAGCACGCACTCCACGAAAGCGAGCAACGTCTTGCACTGGCCCAGAGCGCAGGGCACCTGGGCCTATGGAGCTATGATCTGCGCACAGAAGCTATTGTGGCCTCAAGGGAAAATTTCCAGCTTTACGGCCTGCCCGCTGATCATGCTCCGCTTACGTATGAGGAGTGGATCAGACTGATTCATCCGGACGATCGCGAGCGGGTGAAGGCAGCCGTGCAGCAGAGCATCGAGGGGACGCATGTCTGGGACACCGAGTTCCGCGCGGTGTGGCCGGACGGGAGCGTGCACTGGCTCCTGGGAAAGGGTACGGCGTTCCTAGACGACTGCGGCCACCCGGTCCGCATGGCAGGCGTGAATCTCGATATCACAGAGCGCAAGCAAGCCGAAGCTGCGCTACGCGACAGCGAAGAACGTTTTCGGATTATGGCGGATGCCGCACCGGTGATGATTTGGTTAGCCGGCCCGGACAAAGGCGCCACTTTCTTCAATAAATGCTGCTTGGATTTTTCCGGCCGCACCATGGAAGAGAAGCTGGGAAATGGCTGGACCGCGGGCTTGCATCCAGAGGATCGAGAGCGGTACTTGGCTGTATACTCCTCCTCGATTGACGCCCGCCAGGAGTTTCGTTCGGTTTTCCGGCTCCGTCGGGCAGACGGGGAGTACCGATGGGTGCTGTGCACCGGAGTTCCACGTTTTTCGCCAGGTGATGTTTTCTCCGGCTATATCGGCTCCTGCATTGAAATAACCGACCAGAAGCTGATCGAAGAGGGGTTGCGGGCTAGCGAGGCCCGCCTCATGGCCGCGCAACGTCTAGCCAAGGTCGGGAGTTGGGAACGACATATTGATGGCGACGCGATCCACTGGTCCGAGGAGATGCTCCGGATTCTTGGGCTGCCGAACAACGGTCCATCAAACTTTTCGACCTTCCTGAGCTATGTCCACCCCAACGATCGAGAAAAGATTCTCGAAGCCGAGGCCAAGGTCTGTTCAAGCGTCGCACCCATTGAGGCGGAGTACCGAATCATCCGGCCAGACGCTGAAGTGCGGTTTGTGCGCTCCATTGTTGAAGCGATCAGAGACGATCAAGGTGTGCTGGTTCGTATCACTGGGGCGACTCAGGACATTACTGAGCAGGTCAGGGCGAGTGAACTTTTGCGAGAGAGCGAACGGCGTCTAAAGAATGCCGAGCGGCTTGCGCACGTGGGTCATTGGCAGTGGGACATTCGGGCCAACCGTGTATCTGGTTCCGACGAAATGTTTCGAATCTTTGGGAAGCCGCAAGATTACATACCGAGTTATGAGGGATTTCTCGAAGACCTTGCGCCCCAGGACAGAGAGCGATTGGAACGGCGGATCAGAGACTCTCTTGAGAGGAAGATTGGGCACTCCATTGAGTATCAGATTGCTCATCCTAGCGGTGATCGGCGGACGATTTCCTGCATCTGGGAGGTGTTACTGGACGAAGAGGGGTTGCCAATGCGTCTGTTTGGCACCTGTCAGGACATCACCGATTCTCGGCGTGCGCAGGAGCAGTCCTTCGCCAGGCAGAAGCTGGAGAGCGTGGGAACGCTGTCCAGCGGGATTGCTCACGATTTTAACAACCTTCTGGGTGGGGTGCTGGCTCAAGCGGAACTGGCGCTGGCAGAGTGTACCGCTGGATTGTTTCCCGAAGAAGAACTAAATCGGATCCGCAATGTCGCCATTCGCGGATCGGAAATCGTTCGTCAGTTGATGATCTATGCCGGAAGAGAGAGCGTGGTTGTCGGACCGGTCGACGTTTCGAGGATCGTTAAGGAGATGGTCGAGTTAATCGAGGTCTCAGTGTCGAAACACGCCGTGCTGGAAATGGATCTCGGGGAGCATCTTCCGGCACTTCAGGCGGATGCCGCACAACTTCGGCAAATTGTGATGAATCTCGTCACGAACGCGTCCGACGCCTTGAGAAACCGAGATGGCGTGATACGCGTGACCACAACATGTGTGCAGGTCGGAAACTCGTCGGCGGATGGATTGGCCGCTGGCGATTACCTGCAATTAGAAGTCTCCGATACTGGCTGCGGCATGACGCCCGAAACGCAAGCCAAAGCCTTCGACCCGTTCTTCACGACGAAATCCTCGCCGGGCCACGGCCTCGGGCTCGCTGTCGTCTACGGGATCGTTCGGGGTCTCGGCGGGACCATCCTGCTCGAGAGCGAATTAGAAAAGGGTACCAAGTTTCAAGTATTGCTGCCCTGTGCCGAAACTAAAGCTGGCGCAATCAGCGACCCGATGCCCCCCGTCAAGGCGATGGCAGGTCCATCTCAGCGCGCCACACTTCTGATTGTGGAAGATGAAGGTAGCTTACGTGAAGCTGTCGCGAAGATGCTCCGCAATACCGGCTTTGAGGTATTCGAAGCTGCCGATGGATCTTCTGCCATCGAAGTCCTTCGAGCGAACGGGGGCAAGATTGATGTCATGCTGCTGGACATGACTATCCCTGGGGCTTCGAGCCCTGAGGTAGTTGCTGAAGCCGCGAAAGCTTGGCCCGATATAAGAGTAATTTTGACCAGCGCTTATAGCCAGGAGATGATTACGTGGGCCATGAGCGTACCGCAAATCCGTAGCTTCATTCGGAAGCCGTTTCAACTCGGGGATCTCGTGAAGACACTTCGGAATATCTTGGCCTCGTAATCCAGGATGGCTGGACGAACACGGTCGCTGCTGAAGATTCCTGGCACGTTGCGTCAGGCCGTGAAGTCCGGAACTTAGGGGGCAGTCCCTGTGGAAGCCCCTGCAGTTGAGCAGTCCGCTGCAATCCACTCGCGAACTGATTGAATCTTGTGGTGAGCGCGGTAGGAATCGAACCTACAACCTAGTGATTAAGAGTCACTTGCTCTGCCAATTGAGCTACGCGCCCGTTCTTCTGTTTTGGGGGAACTAAACTGAAGTACTTTCCGATTGTACCATTGGAAAGAACCTATGCCCAGCGTCGGACGCGTGCTTGAAACATCCCTCTACGTGGATCATCTGGATCGCTCCATCGATTTCTACACGCGGCTCTTCGGCTTCGAGAAAATGGTTTCCGACGATCGCTTCTGCGCGCTCAACGTCCGTGGCGAACAGGTGCTGTTGTTGTTTCGAAAAGGTGGGACCACCGAGCCGAAGGTGTTTCCCGGCGGAGTTCTTCCTCCGCACGATGGCAGCGGACAAACGCATCTGGCTTTTACGATCGCCGCCGAGCATGAAGCAGAGTGGAGCGAGGCTCTCAGTGCCTCGAATGTTTCGATCGAAAGCCGCGTCACCTGGCCGCGCGGCGGATTCAGTTTGTACTTCCGCGATCCGGACGGGCACTTGCTGGAGTTGGTGAGTCCGGGCTGTTGGACGATTTATTGAGGAGGCGCGATGCGTCGTCGAGAAGTGATTGCGGGAATGCTGGCTGCGCTGGGGGCGAATCCGGCTCACGGGCAACCGGCGCTGGATGAATTGCGCTCTGACGCGAGGCACGCCGGGTTCGATCTCTCGCACGCCGAGCTTGCCGCCATCCAGACCTACGTGAGCGACTTCCAGAATGCGGCGGAGCGAGTAGCGAACGCCATTCCCCCGCGCTGCCGCCGAAGTATGGACCGAGAAATTCCGCGCGTCCGCCGGCATCGGAAAATCCGCTCAACGCGTGGTATGTGACTGCGTCCATCAAAGGCGCCCCAACTGGGCCGCTGGCCGGCAAGCGAATCGCGATCAAGGATAACGTATGCGTCGCCGGGTTGCCGATGATGAACGGCTCGAAAGTTCTAGAGGGATTCGTTCCTTCGACCGACGCCACTGTCGTCACGCGGCTGCTGGATGCGGGCGCGGAAATCGCGGGCAAGTCGGTTTGCGAGGGCTTCTGCATGAGCTTCGGCAGCCACACCGGCGATACGGGGTTTGTATTGAATCCGCACGATCGCACGCGCACCACCGGCGGATCGTCCAGCGGCAGCGCGGCGCTGGTAGCTTCGAACGTTGTAGATATGGCGGTGGGCTGCGATGAAGGCGGGTCCATTCGCGTGCCGTCCGCATTCTGCGGCATCGTGGGGTTGAAACCGACCTGGGGATTGGTGCCGTTCACGGGGATTTGTCCGATCGAGATGACCATCGATCACGTGGGTCCGATGGCGCGCACGGTGTACGATTGCGCACTGATGCTCGAGACTCTCGCGGGTCCGGATGGACTCGATCCGCGGCAGCATGCGGCGTTGCAGCGGCAGCCGTATACGAATCTGCTGAAGGCCGGAGCAAAAGGGCTTCGCATCGGTATTCTTAAGGAAGGCTTCGGGCTGCCGGATGGCGAGAAGGATGTGGACGCGTTGGTGCTGAAGGCGGCGCATCGTTTCGAGCGGGCCGGCGCGACGGTCAGTACGGTTTCCGTCAAGGAACACACCACGCTGGCGATGGATTGCCTGAATCTGGTTTCGGCGGCGATGGCGCCGGTAGCGCGCGACTCGATGGGATTGAATTGGAAAGGCCATTATCAGTTGGAGCTGGCCGAGTTTTACGTGAAGCATCGCGAAGAGCGCGCCGCGTTGTTTCCGCCTGAGATGAAACTGTGGCTGGTGCTGGAGCGGATGCTGGATCGAACGGGGGATGGACTTTATTATGCGCGCGCGCAGAATGTCGCGTTGAGCGTGCGCGCCGCCTACGACCACGCTCTGGAACAGGCGGACGTGCTGGTGATGCCGACCGTGGCCGCGCGGCCTCCCAAGCTTCCGCCCGCCGATGTGGACTTCGCCACCAGTTTGAAGCTATCCGACGGCGCGGCATTGAATACGCCGCAGTTCGATTTGACCGGGCATCCTGGATTGAGTGTGCCGTGCGGAAAGCTGGATGGATTACCGATTGGAATGATGATCGTGGGCAGGCATGGGGATGACGCGACGGTGCTGCGCGCAGGTTACGTGTTTGAACAGTTGGCGTAATTCACCGACTCCCTCACGGTCGCGGCTCGGAAAGAAGCGCTACCGAACCGCGACCGTAAGGGAGTCGGTGCCTTTTTCGGTTTTCACTGACCCGGAAGCGACTGAGCCACGATCTGGGCGATATCCAAAAGCTTCGGCGGAGTCTTAGACACCGCGGACAGCGCGTCGCGAAACATGGTGTTGCAGAAAGGGCAAGCCGCGCCCACTACGCTTGCGCCGGTGGCTACCAACTCCTCCGCGCGCTCCGTGCTGACGCGCTTACCTTTTTCTTCGCCGAGGAACGCCAGCCCTCCGCCGGCGCCGCAGCAGAAGGATCGCTCGCGGGCGCGCGGAGGCTCCACCACGGTGCCGAATTGCGAGATGACGTTGCGAGGTTCGTCGTAAACGCCTCGGTAACGGCCCAGATAGCAGGGATCGTGATACACGATGTTCTCGCCGGCGCCGGTCTTGGCGGGCAGTTTATCCAAATGACGCGCTAGAAATTCGCTGTGATGCTCGATGGGCGGCGCTTCACCGAATTCCTTCCAATCCGTGCCAATGGTTCGGACGCAGTGCGGGCAAATGGACACGATCTTTTTCACTTTGTTTTGCTTCAGTGTTTCCAAATTGTTTTCGGCGAGCTGCCCGAACGCCAGATCGTTGCCGAGCCGACGGGCGGGATCGCCGGTGCATTTCTCTTTGCGCAAAACGCCAAAGGTAACGTTGAGACTGCGAAACACTTGCGCGAGCGACGCGACGATCTCGCGGCCCTTCGGATCATAACCGCCCATGCATCCGAGCCACAAGCAATACTCTTGCGTTCCATCGAAGATCGGGAATTCCTGCTTCTGGATAAACTTGTCGCGCTCGGTGGAAGAAAAGCCAAGCGAGTTTCCATTGCGTTCCAGATTGAGGAAGAGCTTGGTGCCATAATCATCCTCCCACTTGCCCGTGTTCACCGCGCCGCGACGCAGTCCAATGATGATAGGCAGATGCTGCACACCGACAGGACATTGGAATTCGCAAGCGCCGCAGGTGGTGCATTGGAAAGCCGCTTCCTGCGAGAGATATTTTCCGAGCAGAGGCTCTTCGCTCGACGGGCCGAATTCGTTCAGATACCCGCGCACGCCGAGCGCGATTTCTTTGGGGTTCAGAATCTTGCCCGTGTTATTGGCCGGGCAATGCTCGGTGCAGCGTCCGCATTCCACGCAGGTATAAGCCTGCAGCGAGACCAACTGCGTGATGTCCTTGCCGGTGTCGAGGCCGAAATCTTCGTCGCCCACCAGCGGCGGGATTTTGCTAAAGGTGTCGCGCTTCAGAAAGATGGTCAGCGGGCTCAGCACCAGGTGCAGATGCTTGGTGTGCGGGATCAGCGGCATGAAAACCAGCAAGGTCGATGGTGTGCGCCCACCACAGCCAGCGGCTCTCTTCGCCGCCCGGAAGAAATGTCGCGAGGTAAGTGACCATGAGCAGGAAAATCAGCAGCGCGATGAAGCCCGATTCGAGCGAAAGCGGTCCCAGCCACTTGGGGCGGATGATCAAGCGGCGGAAGGCGAGCCCGGCGATGGAGACGGCGACTAAGACGCCGAAGATTGCCGCGACGGTGAAGTAGATCCTTCCGAAGAATCCGTCGCGCGAAATGAGATGCAGGCTCACGCCTTCGGCAAAGTGGTTGATGGTCACCAGCGCGAATGCGCAGAATCCCCAGAAAACGAACGCGTGCGCCAGACCCGGCAGGGGCCGCTGGCGGATGACTTTGCCTTGTAGCAGGACTTCAAACACGAAGTCGCGGACACGGCGTCCGACTGGTTGGATGCTGAACTCAGGGTCCTTTTTTGAGTGCAGCACGGTCCACCAGACCTTGCGAAATCGGAAGAGAAAGCCGGATACGGACGCGACGAGAAGTACCAGAAACAGCACGGTCTCCGGCCACGGGAATTGGAGCATAAACAGCGAGTGTAGCGCAGCTGAACCGAGCCGCGACCGCAAGGAAGCGTAACGTGTAGTACAGGTTTCGTGGTGGCGCTCCCTCGCGGTCGCGGTTCGGTTAGCAGCCTTCGTTAAACCTGAGAGATAAACTGAGCGGGGTAAAGCTCCGGGCAATTCGCTACGATAGATGATTTGGAGCAACCATTGCGATTCATCATGTCAGGTGCCGCCGGTTTCATCGGCTCGCATCTTTGTGACCGGCTTATCGCGGAAGGCCATTCCGTCCTGGGGCTGGACAATTTCATCACCGGCGCCGACCGAAATCTCGTGCATCTTGAGGGAAATGCGGCATTTACGTTCCAGGAGTGGGACGTTTGCCGCCCCTTAAACATAGATGGTCCAGTGGATGTCGTGCTGCATCTGGCGTCCCTCGCCAGCCCGAAAGATTACTTCCAGCATCCCATCGAGACTCTGGAAGTGGGTTCCACCGGAACCCGCAATATGTTGGAAATCGCCCGCCAGCATAACGCCAGGTTCTTACTGACCTCCACGTCGGAATGTTATGGCGATCCGATGGTGCATCCGCAGGTGGAGACGTATTGGGGCAATGTGAATCCGGTGGGTCCGCGCTCCTGTTACGACGAAAGCAAGCGATATGCGGAAGCCGTCAGCATGGCTTATCACCGGGTGCACGGAGTCCGTACGAACATCGCCCGCATCTTCAATACCTATGGGCCTCGGATGCAATTGCACGATGGCCGCGTGGTACCGGCTTTCATCGATCAAGCCTTGCGGGATCAGCCCATGACGATTTACGGCGACGGTTCGCAGACGCGCAGCTTTTGTTATGTGGACGATCTGGTGGACGGGCTGTACCGACTGGCTTTTTCCGAGGAGCGCTACCCGGTGAATCTGGGCAATCCGGTGGAGATGACCATTCGCGAGTTCGCTGAACGGATCCGCCGCCTCACGGGAACCACGGCGCCTCTTACGTTTGAACCGCTTCCGGAAGACGATCCGAAGCAGCGCCAGCCGCAGATCGACAAGGCTAGGCGTGTTTTGGGTTGGTCGCCGAAAGTGGATTTGGAAACCGGGCTGCGTGCGACCATCGAGTATTTCCAGAAGCTGGATGCTCCAGTGGGAGCGCGGTAACACAAAAGGCACCGGCTCCCTTACGGTCGCGGCTCGGTAACGCCCTCAAAATACGAATCCTCTTTCCGAGCCGCGACCGTGAGGGAGTCGGTGATTAGGTTTTTCACAAACCCGTAAGCGACCGGTGCCTTCCGATTCTGTAGCTAATCGCAACAGCACGTCCCGCAAACGAACGATCAATAGCCCGATCCTCTCTTAAATCTTCACGATTTGGTGGCCGACCAATTGCTAGCGTCGCGGCATGTTCCTGAATCTTCGTTTCGCGGCGCGGATGCTCCGGCGCAACCCTGGCTTCACTCTTTTGGCTGTCTTGACTATCGCCCTCGGCATCGGCGTGAATACGGCGGTGTTCAGCGTGGTGAACGGAGTTCTGCTCCGCCCGTTGCCGTTCCGCGAGTCCGAACGGCTGGTCAAGATCCTAGAGACCAAGGGACAAGCGAGATATAACGTTTCCTACCCGAACTTTCAGGATTGGCAAAGCCGGGCTTCCAGCTTCCAGGCGATGGCCATTTACAATCCTTATGAATCCGTGACCTTCAAGGGTCCGCAAGGGAACGAAATTATTCCGTCCGCGGAGACGAGTTGGAATCTCTTTTCCACTTTGGGCGTGACGCCGATGCTCGGTCGCGCTTTCATCGCCGACGACGACAAAGGCGACGGCGCTCCGATAGCGGTGATCACCCACGACGTGTGGCTGAAACATTTCGGCAAGGATCCGAACATCATTGGAAGGCACGTAATGTTTTCTGATTTCGGCATCACCATCGTTGGAGTTCTGCCGCCCGCCGTTCACTTTTCGACCGCCGGCATCTGGTTTCCCATGGGCGTGGTGAAGAACCCAAACCAGCTCGACCGCGGGAATCATCCGGGATTTGGAGCGGTGGGTCGTTTGAAGCCGGGTGTCACGCTGGAGCGTGCGCGCACGGAAATGACCGCCATCGCGGGATCGCTAGCGCAGGCTTATCCGGCTACCAATAAGGACTTCAGCGTACAGCTCACCGGGATGTTTGACGCGGTGACCGGATACGTTCGCCCTACGCTGCTGGTTCTGTTCGGCGCGGTGGGATTTGTTCTTCTGATTGCATGCGTGAACGTGGCAAATCTGGTGCTGGCGCGCACCATCGATCGCGACCGTGAAGTTGCCGTGCGTAGATCGCTGGGCGCCAGCCGGCTGCATTTGATTGGAATGTCGCTGTCCGAGAGTTTTCTGATCTCGGCCGCGGGCACATTGCTGGGAGCTTTCCTCGCCACATGGGGCGTGGATGTTCTGCTCGCGCTGCAGCCCGGCGTGCTTCCGGCGGGCAGGCCGATCACGATCGACGGAACCGTGATGGTTTACGCCGTTTTGTTGATGTTACTGTCGACGATCGTGTTTGGAATGACTCCGGCCTGGCGCGCGATGCATTCGGATTTGAGCGGAGCATTGAAGCAAGGCGGGCGCGGATCCACATCCGCCAAAAGCACACAACGCGTCCGTGCCGCGCTGGTTACCGCCGAGGTTGCGCTCTCCATCGCACTGCTGGCCGGAGCTGGATTGATGATCCGCAGCCTCTTCGCGTTGTCTCGCCAGGATCTCGGCTTTCGGACCCAGAATCTTGTGGCGCTTCAGATGAGGCTTTCCGCAATCAACCATAAGACTCCAGCAGCGCTTGCCGCGGGCGGCGAAGAAGTTTTGGATCGCCTGGCGTCGGCTCCTGGCGTGGAATCCGCGGCGGCTGTGTGGCCGCTTCCGCAAGGAGTAATCGACTGGTCGCCCGCCGTGAATTTCAAAGATCGGCCACGCGAGCCAGGGACGGAGCCGGCGGTGGAAGCAGCGGTGGTCACTTCCGGTTACTTCAAGACCATGGGGATTCCGCTGCGAAGCGGCCGTTTGTTCGATGCTGGGGATCAGCGGGCCACATCGAACGCAGCCCTCGTCAACGAGGCCTTTGCGAAGAAGTTTTATCCTGGCGAAAATGTGCTGGGCAAGCAGTTCCGGATGGTCGGCGCGGTAGGCGTGGAAGGCTGGAAAGAGATTGTCGGAGTGGTGGGAGACACCCGTCATGGCGGGCTGGGTGGATTCGCTTCGCCCGAAGTTTACTGGCCTTTCGAAGTGATGCCGTTCCAGGAACCGGCCTTTGTGATTCGAACAGCGGCCGATCCGTCGAAGATGATTTTACCGCTGCGCAAGATCATGCAGACCGCGGACGCCGCCGGAGTGATTCTGCACTCCGCGCCCATTGAGAATGACCTTGCCAGCAGCGTTTCGGATCGCCGGTTTACGCAAATCCTGCTATCGGTATTCGCAGGACTGGCCGTGCTTCTGGCCGCGATCGGAATCTACGGCGTGGTTGCGTTTTGGGTGGCGCAGCGGACGCAGGAGATCGGGCTTCGCGTGGCTTTGGGCGCGAACGCCGAAAGCATTTTCCGTTTGCTGCTGTTGCAGACCACGATTCCCGTTGGATTGGGCTTGGGTCTTGGGATTGCTTGCTGCGGCAGTGTTGACGCCGTATTTATCCGGCCAGATTTTTGGAGTGACGGCCAGAGATCCCTGGACGCTGGGCGCGGCCGCGGTTCTATTGGGTTTGGTGGGCGCCTGCGCGTCACTACTGCCGGCCCGGAGGGCGCTGCGGATCGATCCGATGGCGGCGCTGCGTCAGGAGTAGCGGCGAAGGAGCCCTGTTCGTGGTAGCGCTTCCTTGCGGTCGCGGTTCAGTACTGAAACCGAACCGCGACCGCGAGGGAGCGCTACCACGAACCCCGACCAACCCCTATCTCTTCCTCAACGTATAAACATAATTATTCAACCCAAACGCCGCCGTCCCCGGATCCATGAAATGGAAATCCAATTCATTTCCGCACCCAGTCTCAAGCGTCTTCCACTTCGACCCCTGAAATCCGAGCGTCGCGGCAACCTTAGCCGGATCCACCGACTTATCCCGCTCATGCATCTCGCCGAGCATGCCCTTGAAACAGCATGTCCGCCGGATATTCTTTCACCACATACTTGGGACCCTTGCAAGCCACCTGGCGCGGTCCAGAAATGCCGGTTGCAGTAACGACCAAAGTCTTGCCGACCAACGCCGTCATCTCCGCCGCATCGGGTTTGGTGCGCTCGGTCCACCACGGCGCGACAACGGCTGACTCGATCTTCCAAGTCCCGAGATAAAAACTGATCCGCGCCCAGCGCACAGCAAGCGAAGACGGCAATAATCCAGCAGCATCGAGTCAATAACATCGCCGCCGATGATATCACGGAACCATTTGCGACTATGCGAAAATTGAAGCGTGGAAAGATATACCATTGTCATTCATGAGGACCCGGATGGGGGGTTCTGGGCCGAGGTACCTGCACTTCCTGGCTGCTATTCCCAGGGCGAAACTATGGATGAGTTGATGCAAAACGTCCGCGAAGCGATTGGCGGCGTTTTGGAAGTCATGCGGGAGCAGGGCAAGTTCCCCGAATCAAACATCCAAATTCTCGATGTCGCAGTGTGAAGGCAATCACCGGGTCGGGGATGTGCCGTTTGGTTGAGGCCAACGGTTGGGTCCTTCAGCGCGTGAAGGGCAGCCATCATATTTATTCAAAGACAGGCGAGCGTAAGATAATCTCGATTCCCGTTCACGGGAACAAGAATCTCAAACCTGGTTTGGCGAATCGGGTAGCGCGCGATGCTGGCGTCGAGTGGTAGCGTGACGGAAGCTCTGGGCTCCTCATGAAAAAACCTCGCTTGTTGAAATTGAGGATATGCAGGCGGGTGCCGATAATTCAACCAAGACAGTCATGCCAATGTTTTAGTCGCGGTAGAATATTTGTGTTGGAGACTTCGGAGCTGCTGAATCCGGAAACGTGACTATCCAGCGAGAAACAGCACCTATGGTGCCAGGCACTAACATTAATTTCGGAGATCTTACCAGACCAGCCACAGTGCTGATCGAAAAGATATCAGAGGCTATCGGGGGTATTTTTCGGCCACATCAGATTCGCCGGATCGCCGAGGCCGAAGCGGAGGCGAGCAGGATAAAGGCTGTCTCTGAGATTGAAATTACAGATCTTCAGCGCCGGGCAATCCAAAGGTTCTTCTCGGAGGAGGCGAAGAAGCAACAGAACATCGAGTCTATAACGGCAATGGCGTTGCCCCAGTTAGCCGAACACGCGTCCCCAGAGACCATTGAAGATGACTGGATCACAAATTTCTTCGACAAATGTCGCCTCATTTCCGACCAAGACATGCAAACACTGTGGTCTAGACTTTTGTCAGGAGAAGCCAACTCTCCAGGGCGGTTTTCAAAGCGGACTATCAACGTTCTCTCCTCATTGGATAAAAGTGACGCGGAGTTGTTCAGGAGTCTCTGCTCGTTTGGATGGGACATTGCGGAAATCGTGCCGCTTGTGTTCAACACCAACGAGACATATTACGCGCAATCGGGAATTGACTTTAGCGCGCTGAAGCACCTTGATCAAATAGGTCTGCTCTCGCATGAGCCCGTCGGTGGGTACCGTCTAAACAGCTTGCCGCAGGTGATCAGATCGTGGTACTACGGTGCGGAAGTGGAGATAAAGTTCAAGAGGCCGGAGGAAAACAGTCTCCAAATCGGCACCGTCCTCCTATCGAAGGCAGGCCACGAACTCGCTCCTGTTTGCGGTTCAGTGCCCGTGCCCGGATTTCGAGAGTACGTTGTCGGGATATGGAAAAGCATCGGACTTGAAGTGAACGATCGGACTGCTGGTACGGCCAATATTTAGCCACGATGCTGAGCCGCAGGGACCCGCCATCGTGAGCGGCTTTACGAGTGGTGCCGAACGATAGGTACTAGGTTGTGAGAACAGCGGTTTCCGAATAGCAAAATTGTCCAAGCAGCCTCCCCCGCCTCTACCGCTAAAATAAAAAGGTGCGATCCGACTCCCCACTCCAGCTCGCCACCGGCTATCTCGATCAGGTGCGCACAGAAATCGGCAAGATCATCGTCGGCCAACAACAGGTGGTCGATGGCGTTCTCATCTGCCTCCTCGCCGGCGGTCATGTTCTCCTCGAAGGCGTTCCCGGCCTCGGCAAGACCACTTTGCTTCGAACGCTCGGGCGCGTTCTGCATCTGAAATATTCGCGCATCCAGTTCACGCCGGATCTCATGCCCGCCGACATCGTCGGTAGCATGATCATTGAATCCGACGATCGCGGCGCCAAGGCTCTCCGCTTCCAGCCAGGCCCCATCTTCGCGAATCTGGTTCTCGCCGACGAAATCAACCGCGCCACACCCAAGACCCAATCTGCGCTGCTGGAAGCCATGCAGGAGCGCACCGTCACCAGCGGCAACACCACGCATGAACTCGAAGCGCCGTTCCTGGTGATGGCCACGCAGAATCCCATCGAGATGGAGGGCACCTACCCGCTTCCCGAAGCCCAGCTCGATCGCTTCCTGATGAAGATTCTGGTGCTCTATCCCTCGCGCGAAGATCTGAACCGCATCGTCGACCGCACCATTCACCGCGACGAAACCCCGCTCGAACAAGTGGTGGATCGCGACGCCATCCTGCAAATCAAAGCTGCCTGCCGTGACGTTCTGGTGGCCGAGCACGTCCAAGAATACGCCATCAATCTCGTTATGGCCACACAACCAGGAACCAAGTACGCGCACGAACTGGCCACCAAATACATCCGCTACGGAAGCTCGCCGCGCGGTGCGCAAGCGCTGGTGGAATGTGGGCGGGTGCTGGCCTTGATGCACAGCCGCCTGAACCTGAGTATCGACGACGTGCGCGAAATCGCGCCGGCCGTCCTGCGCCATCGCATCATTTTGAATTTCGACGCCCACGCCGACGGACAAACTCCCGAGACAATCCTTACCCAGATCATCGAAAACGTCAGCGCAGCGGCAGTCCTGTGAAGCCCACCCCGCTGATCGACAGCGTCTTCCTGGAGAAGCTGGAGCGCCTGGCGATTCAGTGGCAGAAATCGTTCCCCGGGCTCGTCGGTGGCCACAACATTTCGCACTTCGCCGGACCCGGCCAGGAATTCCTGGATCATCGCCAGTTCCATCATGGCGACGACCTGCGAGCCGTCAACTGGCGGGCATACCTGCGCCTGGAAAAGCTATTCTTGAAGATGTTCCAGGTTGAACCGCGCATTCCCGTGCGTCTGCTGCTCGATTGCAGCAACTCCATGGTTACTGGACACGTCTCAAAGTTCGACTACGCACGCAAGCTGGCGGCAGCGCTGTGCTATGTCGGGCTGGTGCGCTTGGATACCATCGTCATTCAACCGTTTGGAGCGGAGTTGGGCGACTCTTTCATTTCCGGCGGCGGGCGTCATCGATTTATTCCCGCGGTGAATTTCTTGCAGGATCTGAAACCCTCCGGCCGCACCAACTTCTTTCAAATCGCCCGCAAGTTCATCTCGCGCTATCCGCAGCGCGGCTTGTTGATCATCATTTCCGATTTTCTGGACGATACCGATTGCGAGCGCCCTCTGCAATTCCTGGCCGACTTCGGCCACGAACTCATGCTGCTCCACATCTGGTCTCAGGAAGATCGCCAGCCGCCTTGGGATGGCCAACTGGATCTCACCGACGCCGAAAGCGGTGCAACGCTTGAAATCGGCTTCGACGCCGCCACCCGCACCAACTACACCGCCGCCTTCGACGAATACGCCAAGGGCATCCAACGCATCGGACTGCGCAACAGCGGCCGCTACGTGGGCATTTCCACCGCCACGGCGATTGAAGAAGCGGTATTCGGTCCGCTGGCTCGCTCCGGAGGAATCCAGTAGGGCAGTATGTTCTTCCTGAATCTTAGCCTCCCCGAATTTGTGGCGCTGCTCGGGTCTCTTTCGGGTGTGGTTGTGGCGCTGTATTTGTTAGATCGGCTGCGCAAGAAGCACACCGTCGCATCGCTGAAGTTCTTCGCGCTCTCCGAGAAGCCGCCGATTTTGAAGCATCGCCGCAAGCTGCAGCAGCCGTTGTCGCTGCTTCTGCAACTACTGAGCCTGCTGTTGCTATTGCTAGCGATCGCGCAACTCCGCTGGGGATCTCCGGCGCGCGCATCCCGCGATCACGTTCTGATTTTGGATTCGTCCGCTTGGATGAATGCCCGCTCCGGCCAATCCCGCTTGATGGATCAGGCTCGCGCGGCTGCCGAGAACTACGTCAAGCTGCTCCCGTCGAGCGACCGCGTGATGGTGGTCCGCGCCGACGCTTTGGCAACGCCCGCGACATTATTCGAATCGGATCGCCGGAAAATCCGGCAAGCCATCGATCAAACGCAGCCCGGCGGTTCGGAACTCAACATCGCGTCGGCGCTGGAGTTTGCCCAGCAGGCGCAAAGAGTCCGTGCGCAACAATCCGGTGAGATCGTGTTTATCGGCGCCGGCCGCGTTGCCTCCGACGCCGCGCCTTCGCTCACGCTCCCCGCCAATCTCCGTTTTATTTCCATTCCGGGCCCGATAGAACATTGCGGCTTGCGAAAAGTGAGCGTGCGCCGTTCTCTCAGCGATCCGGATGTCTGGGATGTTTTCGTGGCCATTAAGAATTACGGAAACACGCTGCGCACTGTACCTCTGGCCGTGCAGTTCGGCGGCTCGCCCATCGGAACTGAGCGCTTCAATCTCAAGCCGGGCGTGGAAGAGAACGCCGTGTTTCATTTCCGGACTCGCGCCCGCGGATGGCTGGAAGCTCGCCTGTTCACCCAGGATGCATTTCCCCAGGACACTCGTGCCGTTCTGGAACTGCCGGCGCGAAACGTGCTGCCAGTCACCATTTACTCCGCGGAGCCTGAGCTGCTTCGGCCAGTGTTCAGCGCGATCTCAGGCGTCCAAGCGACATTTCATCCGATTTCCGCCTACGATCCAAAAGTCTCAACCGGCATCGTTCTGCTCGATCGTTTCGCGCCGCCCTCGCCGCCCGCTACCGACAGCATCTGGATCGAACCTCCGCCAGGAAAATCGCCCGTAGCCATCCGGGCCACGGAGCCAACCGTGAAGCTCAAGCGTTGGAACGCGGATCACCAACTCGGCGCAGGCCTGCGTACGCGGGACCTCGAGTTTTCGAATGCGGAAGTTTTCCGCATGGATCGCGACGATATTCCCGTGGCGGAATCGGAGGCCGGTGCGTTGGTCGTGGCGCGTCCTGGTAAACACAAAACAGTGGTCTTCGGATTTCATCCCATGCGTTCCGGAATGAAGTACGAGCTCACTACGCCCCTGCTATTCGCCAACATTCTTCGCTGGATGGCGCCCGACATTTTCCGCTCCTGGGAATTGACTGCCGGTACAGTCGGCACCGTGGACGTGCAACTGGAATCGGAGACCGACCCATCTGGTGTGCAGGTGGTGACCGAAGATGGCAAAACGCTTCCGTTTACCGTGCAGGGCCGGACGCTACGATTTTTCGCGGGCGCCCCTGGAATTGTGCGGGTCCTCACGGGCGATCGCGAGCTGGTTTATTCCATGACATTGCCTCAACCCGGCGACACAATCTGGACGCCTGGAAACGCCAAGCATGGGCTTCCCGGTCGAGGACCATCCGAACCTGCGTCGCGCGACATCTGGCAATGGCTCGCGATCGCCGGCGGCCTGGGGTTACTGGCCGACTGGATGCTCTATGGCCGCAAGCGCGGCACGGCATCCTCAGCCACCACAATCAGCATCCCGTGGAGAAAAGCATCATGACCCGGAGCAAAGCACCGGCTCCCTCACGGTCGCGGCTCGGAAAGAGGGTGTTACCGAACCGCGACCGTAAGGGAGTCGGTGCCTTTTTGATTTCGGAGGCAACATCATGACCTTCGAACACACCTGGGTCCTTGCATTTCTCCTGCTTCCCATAGCCTGGATGTTCTTCGAGTGGACTCGAACTCGCCGAACACTGGCCCTGGCCCTCAAAACCCTGGCCTTCCTCGCGATTATTCTGGCGCTAGCCGAACCAAAGTTCACGCTGCCGGAAACCAAAATGGCCGTCGCCGTATTGGTGGACACCTCTGCGAGCGTGTCGAAACAAGATCTCGCGCGCGCTTCCGAACTCGCCGCGACTTTGGAAAAAGCCCGCGGCCGGCATTGGATCCGCGTTCTGCCCTTCGCCCGATCCGTTCGCAATCTCGCGCCGGCCGAACAAGGCCGTGGGTGGCAACTGCAATACACGTCTGGCGAAGCCGGCCGCGCCACTGATCTCGAGGCCGCCATCAGCGAGGCGGTTACTTCACTCCCTTCCGGATTGGTTCCGCGCCTGGTTCTAATTTCCGATGGAAACGAAAACACCGGCAGCATCACGCGCGCCGCCTGGCAAGCCCAGCACCTCGGCATCCCCATCGATACGTTTGCACTGGAAGGCCGCGCCCGGCCGAATCTGCGCCTGGAATCCGTGAGCCTTCCCACGCTCGCTTTCACCGGCGAACAATTCCCGGTGGACCTCAATGTGTCGTCGCCAAAAGCCACAACAGGAACTGTCGAGATCAGCGCCGAAGGAAAACTGCTGGGATCGAATCGTGTGGCGCTGGAGCAGGGAAGCAACCAGATTCGCGTGCACGCTACGCTCGCTACCGCAGGCGCCCTAAATCTTTCCGGCTTGATTCGCGCCGATAACTTAGGGGATAACCCAGGCGAAATTCGATTCGATCGCGCGGTGACTTTGCGGCGTCCCAAAGTCCTGTTCATCACGCAGGATCCCGAGGGCACGGAAAAACATTTGCTCGAAACGTTGGCGGCTGCGCGTTTCGACGTGGACCGCACCGGCGATCCAGCGCAAGGCGCTCTTAACGATTATCAGCTCGTAGTTTTTAACAATCAGGATCTGGAATCGCTGAGTGCTGCGCGCAAAGATGAGATCGAAAAATTCGTCAAGCAGGGTGGCGGATTGCTGGTGATCGCGGGCGAGCGCAACACCTACAACGATGCCAAGAAAGTGGAAGACGCGCTGGATCGTGCCATGCCGGCGAAACTCGCGCCGCCGCGATCGCCCGAAGGCACTGCCGTTATCCTGATCATCGACAAGTCGTCCTCCATGGAAGGCAAGAAAATTGAGTTGGCGCGATTGGCCGCCATCGGTGTAGTGGACAATCTTCGCCCCATCGATCAAGTCGGTGTTTTGATCTTCGACAATTCGTTCCAATGGGCTGTGCCGATGCGCAAAGCCGAAGACAAATCGTTGATCAAGCGGCTGATCTCGGGCATCGTGCCGGATGGCGGAACGCAAATCGCGCCGGCGCTGGCCGAAGCGTATCGCAAAGTGCTCCCGTCCAAAGCAACGTTCAAGCACGTTGTGCTGCTCACCGACGGGATTTCGGAAGAAGGCGACAGCCTGGATTTATCCAAGGAAGCGCTCGCCCAGCATGTCACAATTTCAACCGTCGGTCTTGGACAAGACGTGAATCGGGCTTATCTAGAAAAGGTTGCTTCCACCGCCGGCGGCAAATCGTACTTCTTGAACGAACCATCCGGATTGGAACAGATTCTTTTGAAGGACGTGATGGAGCACACTGGCTCGACCGCAGTGGAGAAGACGTTGAGACCGGTGGTTGCAAAGAACGTGGAGATTCTGGACGGCGTGGGAATTGATTCCGCGCCGGCTCTCAAAGGGTATGTCCGGTTCATCGCCAAGCCGAGCGCCGATACCATTCTCAAAATTGACGAGAAAGAACCGCTGCTGGTGCGTTGGCAGTATGGTTTGGGACGGTCGGTTGTTTTCGGTTCCGATGCGAAAAGCCGTTGGGCCGCCGATTGGGTGACCTGGAAAGGCTTCGACAAATTTTGGACCAATGTGTTCCGCGATCTTCTGCCGCATGCCGAGGGCGGCGAAGCGCAAGCGGAGTTCGATAGCGCCTCGGGCGACCTGGTGGTGAATTATCGGCTGGGAAAAGACGTCGAGGAGCCGAAAGCATTGCCGGCGGTATTTGTTTTTGGCCCAAATGGCTTCCAGCATCCGCTGCCTCTGGCCAAGTTGGCGGGCAAATCCTATCGCGGCAGCATTCCTATCGGACAACTGCAAGGGCTGTTCCGAATTCGTCCGCTGGATGAATCGCATGCGTTTCCCGAGGTGGGTTTCTATCGCCAGGAGCAAGAGCTTCAGGATTACGGCTCGAACCAGTTCCTGCTGCGTTCCATCTCGGATTTCACGGGCGGCCGGTTCAATCCTGCCCCGAAGCAGGTCTTCGATGCGGCCGGCCGATCGGAAGCCTCCACGCTACGTTTATGGCCAGGGTTGCTGGCGTTCGCGGTTCTGCTGAATTTGGCCGAGCTACTTATGCGGAAGGGCCGCGCCGTGGTGGACGCACTCCGCGCCAAGAAGTAACCGGTTCCCTCACGGTCGCGGCTCGGAAAGAGGATTCGTATTTTGAGGACGTTACCGAACCGCGACCGTGAGGGAGTCGGTGCCTTTTCGGTGATTTTGGCTTAAAACCGAAATGCCCGCCCCAACCTAAGTAGGAGGAAGCGGGCACTGGATAGCCCTCGGAGGAGTGAGCTAGTTCCACCCGTATTGTCGCTCTTCTAGTACTATGTTGCAATACTGTGGAGTGACGAAATTATCTGCCGAACAGCGCCTCCACGGCGCCAATCACGATGCAGAGCACGGCAAAACCGAAAATGCCGTATTGAACCCAAGTACGTGTAAGATGAATTACACCAATGTATTCGTGGGCCGGAACTTCAGTGGATTCCGTCTGTTCCAGTTCCCCTGGGGGTGCCTCAGGTTGGGGACTGGCAGAAGCCTCAACCAGGGGTTCAATCGGGTCAAATTGCGGAGCGGGCGCTGATGACACCGCTCCATGCTGACTGGTATCGGTGCTCAGGAGAATGAGAAATTAGGGACTTCTGTACCTGGGACTAGTCCGCCAAAGTACTAGCCCGCTGAAAATTGGAGTTGCGTCCCACCCCGCAAGTCTGATACGCTCTCGCCAACGTACCGATGAAGAAGAGACCCGTCAGCAGCAAAGCGGATAGCGCGGCGATCGAACCAACGCTCGCAGGATCTCACCGTCTTTTCGCGCGCGGTCAGTTTGTTTAATGCCGGAAAATTCGGCGAAGCGAAACAGCTCTTCGATCAGCTTTCCGGGATTCCCGATGCTTCCTTAGCTCACGCCGCCCGGTCTCGCGCGCTGATTTGCGAACGCCGGAGCCGTCCCTCCTGACCAGCGCGGCGTGCGCTAGAACTTCAGCACGTGCCACAAGCTGGCGAAATCGTCGGTCCAGGTGATGGGGGTTCGGTTCTTGCCGGTCCAGGTTACTTTTTGCGACATCGCCGGCTGCTGAAGGAATTCGGCATTGCCGGTCATCAGGACCCAGGTGGCCGTGCTTTCGCCGGTTTCTACTTCGTCTCCCGATTCGAAGGTAGCCGTTTGCCAACCCAGGTGCTGCGCCAGGCCGCGAGCTACGGGTTCCAAGTTGAGTAGGCGATTAGAAACGTGAAGCAGCAGCAGTCCGCCGGGAGCCAGGCGTTGGCGATAAGTGTCGCCGCATTCGGCGGTCAGCAGATGCAGCGGGATGGCGTCGCTTGAAAACGCATCCACCGCGATCACGTCGAAATCGTGGGATTGGCCAGCCGCCAGTTCGCGCTCCATTTGCACGCGCGCGTCGCCGAGCACAACTTCAGTTCGCGCTTTGGAATTTTTCAAAAAAGTAAACCAGTTATTGGCGATTTTTTCCACCGCTGGATTGATCTCGTAGAACCGGAAAGTATCCCCAGGGCGTCCCCAGGCAGCCATGGTGCCGGTGCCGAGCCCGATCACGGCCACCCGGCGTCCTGATTTTTCGAGCGCAGTCATCACAATTCCGGCGCCGCTGTGTGGTCCGTAATAGGAGGTGGGCCAAGCGCTCTTGGGGCCGCGAAGATATTGGAATCCGTGTCGAATGGTCCCGTGCGTCAGCATGCGGAGCGCGCCGTTGCTATCGATGCTTTCTTTGACGCGCAGGATCCCGTAGAAATTCCGCGTAGTGGCGATGGCTGTGCTGTTGTTGGTTACGATCGCGACTACCGACGTGGCGCCGCCGACTAACAACGCCATCAGCGGAATGCGGACTGCAAAGTTTTTGCTGGTCCATTGCTTTAACGCGCCGCTCAATAGCCAGCCTGTAAATCCGAGCAGGCAGCCGGCTGCCAGGCCGATGGGATACTCGGTAAATTCGGTGAATATGTTTGGCGCGATCAGGGCAACGAACACCCCGCCTAGCGCTCCGCCGGCCGCGATGGCGAGATAGAAGGCCGTGAGATAGCGCGGCGATGGGCGCGAACGCGCCAGTTCCCCATGACAGACCATGCAGAGGACGAACAGGGCGAGAAGATAAATTCCGATTTGGATTCTCGCGCTCAGCCCGACGGCGGCCACCTGAACGGCGCAGGCTGCGGGTCCGAAGATGCCGGCCGCCACAGCGAAAAAAGAACGCCGATACCAGCGCGGATGTTCGAACGCGAGAATGAACGTGAGCAGGTAAATGGAGAGCGGCGCAACCCACAAAAACGGAACCACGGCGATTTCCTGCGAAATCTGATTTGTGGTGGCGAGCAGTAGCGTGGAGCCGCACATCGCGAGACCCAGCCAGAACAGAACGGCCCACGGCGTTGGGCGGGCGGCCGGTTCCGATTCGGTCACCGGAATGCTTATCAGGCTGCGGAGGCCCCAGGCTGTCCATGCGCACAAAATGGCAAAGGCCGCGTACAGCGCCGACCAGATCCAGGCTTGCGTGTGCAAGCGAAGATAGGGCTCGAGAACGAACGGGTAGCTGAACAGCGCGAGAAAAGATCCGAAGTTGGAGAGCGCATACAATCGCCACGGAGATTTATCCGGCTGACTGAGAGCGAACCATCGCTGCAGCAGCGGACCCGTGGAGGAGAGCAGCAGATAGGGTGCGCCGACCGTGACCGTGAGCAGCAGCAGGATGCGGCCGGAAGGATCGCTGGCCGAAGCGGGTTTCCAGATATCGGGGCGGGGAATTATCGGAAGCAGGAGGAGCGAAACCGCCAGAAGCGCGCTGTGGATGGATGCCTGCAGCCGAAGGCTAGGCCGGGATCCTAACCAATGCGCGTACGCGTAACCCGCCAGTAGAAACGCCTGAAAGAAGAGCAGGCAGTTGGTCCAGACCGCGGGTCCGCCGCCGAACCAGGGCAGCACGAATCGTCCCATCATGGGCTGGAGCTGGAATAACAAAAACGCGCTCAGGAAAATTGTTGCGGGGATGCGAATGGCGTGCGACCGTTGCCACATTCCGGTTCGAGTCTAGCACGCATGTGTTACCGAGCCGCGACCGCGAGGGAGCGCTACCACGAGCGCCGCTGTATTGCGTTACGCTTCCTTGCGGTCGCGGTTCGGTTTTGGTTCCGGCTCTGCCGGGTTAGGGAGTCGGTGCCCTTAGTTATTCTCAATCGGCTTAGCACCCTTGCGCCGAGCTTGAAGTCTCTCGAGATCCGAAATCGCGCGATCCCGATGCGACTCAAATTCTTTCTGCAACTCGATTAACTGCTCGTCGGTTAAACCTTCCATCTGGACCAGCTCAGTCCGGGCCGGCTGGATGGCGCGAATGAGCTCGTCCAACTTGAGCTGCATCACGCGAGCATCGCGATTCTGCGTGTTTTGAATCAGGAAGACCACCAGAAACGTAGCGACTGAGGTTCCGGTGTTGATGACCAGCTGCCAGGTGTCGGAATAATGAAAGTAGGGACCAGTGGCTGCCCACAGCAGCGTAATCAAAAGGCTGGCAAGAAAGGCGCCGGCCGAACCAACCACGTCCGCCGAAAGACGGGCGAACTTTCGAAACATTGCGCTCATAGGATCCTTGAAAAAAGCAGAGGCAGCCCACCTGGCGCTGCCTCATTTCCACAAGCTGCTAGACCTTTGTGTATTCGGTCTCTTTGTTGACGCCGTGCGTGCTGACCGACTTCTCGCCGCTGGAGGCGATATCTTCGCCGCCGGTGCTCTTCAAGAGATCCTTGGCGCGCGAAATTTCATCCGACGTATCGCAGTGGACCGACAGAAGGATTCCGCCATCCTTGATGCGGCCTTCATAGCGCTTGGCTTCGTATTCCGGGATGCCCATCCCGACCAAAGCGCCGATCAGACCACCGACCACTCCACCCACGCCGACGCCGGCGAGTGCAGCCATAATCGGGCCGGCCGCAATGAGCGGACCGACACCCGGAATCGCGAGCGCGCCGATTCCAGCGAGCAATCCGAGCGTTCCACCGACGGCTCCGCCCGCCGCGACGCCCGTGGTTGCGCCTTCCGGCGCCTTGGTGTTCTTTTCGTGTGCGAACTCTTTCGTGCTGCTGCTATCGGGCAACAACACCGAAATGTCGTTGTTCGAGAATCCCGCTGCCAGAATGCGATCGACGGCCATTTCGGCCTGACCGCGCGTCTTGTAAATGCCGAATACGGCTGTATTTTTTCCTGCCATGTAAAACTCCTTGTTGAAATTTAGGAACTTGTTTACTGCTAAGGCTTCACGGACATCTGATTGCTGATCTTGGTTTTGTCGCCGACCACTTCCAGTGCCTTGGCTTCAATGGCGGTCTTTTCGTCTTCCGAGCGCACCGGACCCTTCAACGTCACGAGACCGTTTTGGCTGATCACTTTCACGTTGTGCGCGTAAGTGGACAGCGACTTATCCGACATGATGGACTGCCGGATTCTCTTGGTGAGATCGCGGTCTGCGACGTTGTTTTTCTGTTGATCCGCGGTAGGCGAATCCTGTTTGTTGGTTTTGGTGTTATCCGGCTCCTGCGCGAACGCGGTGAGCCCGAAAGCACAGAGCATTGCTGGTAGAAACAATTTGGTGAACTTCATTTCGATCGTGCGGCAGTTCGGTGGTTAGACCTTCTGCAGCAGCTTTCCTCCCTTTTCGACGACTTTCCCGGCGCTATGTGCGAGGTCCTTAGACTTATCGATTACTTTGGCGGTGGTCTTCTTCACGGCGTCGGCCGCTTGATCCACCGTGTCTTCGGCCTTGTCTTTGAGATTGCTCATTCAGTTTTCCCCTTTCAGACGGTCTCGACACTCTTAATGCAAGTGAATAGCCAGCCGCTAAGGCGTTGCAAAGCAAAGAGGAAATGTTTTGACGGGCCGAACAAAACGACGTGGGAGGAACTTCTTACTATGCCTTGCGCTTTCGCAAGAGCCGGGGGAGAAAGAAAGGGCCGAAAAACAGGAACGCCGAAAGAAGGAACACACCGAGCGGCGCAAACTTCTTCGGCTGGAATCCGGCGAGCGGAATGGCTGGCGTGAGGTTCGAAATGTTGGGCCGCCCTTCACTCCCGAGTGAAACGATTTCAGGTTCTCGACCCGTCCGGCAGCGATAAATATATTCATGTCCCCAGGGATCGTTTGAAATCGCCTTGTCGACGTAAGGGCCTTGCCAATCGGCGGCACCGGGATTCCGTACGAGGGCCTGAAGACCTTGGCTTGAAGTAGGGAAGTCGCCCGTGTCTTCCTTGTAGGTCTTCAGGGCCTTGAGGTATGCCTGGATTTGCGCCGTGCGGCAAGACGGCTTGGCACGTACTCTGACGAAATATCCCCGAAAAGTGTGACCACCATGAGCATCAGCGCCACGAGTTGAAGCGGAACGGTCACGAGGTCGGTAATGTTATCCAGACGTCGTGATCGATCAAAACGACGAAGGCCAATCGCTTAAGGCACGCTTCGAATCAGCTTATCCGCGTTCATCCGCGTTCATCTGCGGCCCAAATCTTTTAAGCCGACTTAATCTCAGTCCACAACCGATCCCGCAGACGCTGTGGCGCGGGATCCACTGTTTTCGCCCACTCGCCCCGCGCGACAACATCCGGACCAGGATACAACGTCGGATTATCCCGGAAAACCGGTGGCAGCAGCTTGCGCGCCCCCGCGTTCGTGGTGGTGGTGCGCGACGCCAGAGCGTTCGCCGCGGCTATATCCGGGCGCAGCAAAAAATGCAGGAACTTGTGCGCCAGCTCCTGCCGTTTGCTCTCGCGCAGAATCACCGCGCAGTCCGGATACACGGCATAGCCTTCTTCCGGATACGCGAATCCGATATCGGGTGAAGAATCCATGGCCTGCTGCGCCGTGGTGTTCCACATGTGCGCTGCCAGGACGTCGCCGCTCACCAATTGATCGCGCACTTCGGCGTTGAGATAAGCGCGCAGCAGCGGCTTCTGCCGGATCGCCTCGGCCTGCGCACGCCGCAGCTCGGCCGGATCGGCGGAGTTCACCGATAGCCCAAGTTTCTTCAGGCAAGCCCCAAGAACGTCGAACGGATCGTCCAGCATCGTCATGTGTCCGCGCAGCCGTTCCTCCCACATGTCGGCCCAGGTGCGGGGCGGGGGATTCAGCTTACGGTTGTACGCGATTCCGGCTGCGATCACCATGTATGGCACCGACCATTTCAGATCCGGATCCCAATCCGGCCGCTGAAATCGAGGCTCGAGCTGCGCGAGATCCGGAAGCTCTTCGCGATGCACCGGGGCGAGCAGATCGTTCGCCAGCATCGGCTTCACGATGTAGTCGGTGGGGAAGACCACATCCCAGCCGGAATTGCCGCCCATCACGCGCGCCAGCATCTCCTCGTTGCTTTCGTAGATGCCATAGCGAATGCGAATTCCGGTTTCGGCTTCAAACTTCGGAACGGTGTCGGGAGCGATGTAGTCGGACCAATTGAAAATATTCAGGCGCGGACGCCGATCCCGGCTGCAGGCGGCGAGACCGGCGGCGCCCATCAGAAAATGGCGGCGGTTCATGCGGCGCGCAGCCTCTCGGAAATCAGAATCAGCGATCCGAATCCCACCACGATGATCGCCGAGATGGCATTCACCACCGGATTCACGCCCCGGCGTGCGATGGCGTAAATCACCATGGGCAGCGTTTCGGAATCCACGCCGGCCACCATGCTGGTGATCACGTAATCGTCGAACGAAACAGTAAAGGCCAGCAGCGCGGCGGCAACCACTCCCGGCAGAATCGCTGGCAGGGTCACATACCGGAAGGCCTGCCATTCGTTGGCGCCCAGATCGAGCGCGGCTTCTTCGAGCGACGCGTCCACGGTGCGCAGCCGGGCCATCACCACAATCACGACATACGCGATGGAAAACGAGACGTGCGCCAGAATCACCGTGTGCATTCCCAGTTGAACGCGCAGAAAGCGGAAAATCCACTGATAGAACGCCAGCAGCGAGATGCCACTGACGATTTCGGGCGTCACCAGCGACATGTAGAGCGATCCGGCCAAGACCGGCGAAGACCGCTTCCAGAATCCGTACGCGCAAAGGGTGCCGATGATCGTCGCGAAGATCGTTGCGAAAATCGCGATGATCAGGCTATTCCCCGCCGCCTCCATCAATTGTTGATTCTGAAAAGCCGCACGGTACCAGTTCAGCGAGAATCCCTGCCACACGGTGAAGCGCGATTCGTTGAAGCTGAATCCGGCGAGAATCAAAAGTGGCAAATGCAGGAACAGGTAAGCCAGCACGGCGTAGATGGCGAGCGGTGCCGACAGCTTCTTCACACTAACCCGCCTTCTTCACGCCGCACAAATACCAGCAGCAATACCAGAACGATCGCCATCAAGGTGAGCGACACCGCCGATCCAAAAGGCCAATCGCGCGCCGTGGTGAATTGGTTCTGGATGAGATTGCCGATCATTACCGTCTTCCCGCCGCCCAGCAGATCGGGCGTCAGGTACGCACCCAGGCACGGAATGAAAACCAGGATCGCTCCGGCGCGAATCCCCGGCGCGGAGAGCGGAATCACCACGCGCGTCATCGCCACCCACGGTTTTGCGCCCAGATCCGCGGCAGCTTCCAGCAGATTGCGATCCAGCCGCTCCAGAGTCGCGTACAAAGGCAGCACCATGAATGGCAGATAGCCGTACACCAGCCCGAGAATCACGGCGCCGTCGTTATACAACAGCGGCAGCGGATCGTGAATCAGGCCGAGCTTCTCCAGCGCGGTGTTGATGAGGCCGGTGTCGCGCAGCAGAAACATCCAGGCGTAGGTTCGCACCAGGAAGCTGGTCCAGAACGGAAGAATCACCAGGCTGAGGTACAGGTTTTTGCGTTTGCCGGATCGGGAAATGAAGAGCGCGAGCGGAAAACCGAGCGCCAGGCACAGAACAGTGGCCGCGCCGGCGATCCAGAAGGAGCGCCACACGATGCCCAGATAAATGGGATCGGCCAGCCGCCGGTAACTTTCGAGCGACCAGGGCTGCGAAATGCCCCCCCATGTCCCACGAGTCAGCAGGCTGTAAGCGAAGATGATCGCGAGCGGAACCACGAACAGCGTCAGCATCACGGCCCAGGTGGGTGCAAGGAACCAGGCGCGCAGCCGCTTCATTCGAAGGTTAGCTCGTCATCCGCTTGCCACCAGACATCCACCGCTTCGCCTTCGCTGAAGCTTTCGCCGAGCCGCGATACTTCCGCCACCACAGTTTGGCCTTCGTTCATGCGGGCTTCCACATGCACGCAGTTGCCGAGAAAAGTGGACTGCACAACCTTGGCCGGGCGCGCGCGCGGTCCCGCCTCGTGCGGTTCCTTGGTTACGCGTGTCGCTTCGGGACGTACCCCGACGCCGTCGATCCAATTCACCAGCCCCAGGAAGGATGCCACAAACCGCGTTTGCGGCCGCAGGTACAGATCCTCCGGCGTTCCCACCTGCTGCAGCTCTCCACCGCTCATGACACCGAGCCGGTCAGAAAGCGATAGAGCTTCTTCCTGATCGTGGGTCACGAACAAAAACGTGATTCCGGTCTGTCGCTGGATGTTCTTCAGCTCGGCGCGAACCTGTTTACGCAAGTTCGGATCGAGCGCCGAGAGTGGTTCATCGAGAAGCAGAACATCGGGTTCTAGTACTAACGACCGCGCCAGCGCCACTCGCTGCCGTTCGCCTCCCGAGAGCTGCGACGGCAACCGGGATTCTTTGCCGGTGAGCTGCACCAGATCCAGGACTTTTCCAACGCGCTGGTCGATATGATTCTCAGCCCGGCGGCGCAAACCGAATTCGATGTTCTGCCGCACCGTCAAGTGCGGGAACAGGGCATAGTTCTGAAACACTGTGCTGACGTTGCGCTGGTAGGGCTTCAGATGCTCGATTTCAGCGCCATTCAGCCGGATTTGGCCGGTAGTTGGATCTTCAAACCCCGCCACCATGCGCAGCGTGGTGGTCTTCCCGCAACCGGAAGGGCCGAGCAGCGAAAAGAACTCGCCGCGTCCGACGCCGAGCGAAACCGCGTTCACGGCCCGGTGCGCCGGATAATCCTTTGAGACTGCGTCGAGCTCCAGGACACATTCCATTTTTCAATTGAATATTACAGTACGATGTCCCTGGACGCAAGACTTTTTTAACGAATGGCTCAAGCCGCGGATGAACGCAAATGAACGCGAATAAAACATTTGCGTTCATTCGCGTGCATTCGCGGCCAGAAACTTACTTCCCGCCGTTAAACCGTTTCTCGATCTCCGCCCAGTTCACCAAGTTCCACCACGCCGCAATGTACTCCGGCCGGCGATTCTGATACTTCAGATAATAGGCATGCTCCCAGACATCCAGGCCCATCACCGGAAAGTTGCCTTCCATGATCGGGGAATCCTGATTGGCGCTCGAGATAATCTGGATGCCCTTGCTGTTCTTCACCAGCCACGCCCATCCGGAACCAAACCGGGTGGTGGCCGCTGCATTGAACTTTTCCTTGAACTGATCGAAGCTTCCGAACGTGCTGTTGATCGCCTGCGCTACGTTACCGGTTGGATTTCCGCCGGCGTTGGGCGCGAGGATCGTCCAGAACATGCTGTGATTCACGTGCCCGCCGCCGTTATTGCGCACCGGGGTCTGGATCTGCTCCGGAAGAATGGAGCAGTTATCCGCTAACAGAGCCTCAATCGGCTTGTCCTGCAGAGCCGGCGCCTGCTCCAGCGCTTTATTCAGGTTGGTGACGTAAGCGGCATGGTGTTTGTCGTGGTGGATCTCCATGGTCTGCTTGTCGATGTAGGGCTCCAGCGCATCAAACGCGTAGGGCAGCGGGGGAAGGGTAAAAGCCATCGTAGTCTCCTCTTTCAGTTTGTATTGTTACCCGGCGAATCCGCCGGCTTTTTCAAAAGCGTCCGCGAGGCGGAACATGCCCGTCTCGTTAAAGTGTTTCGTGAGAATCTGCATGCCCACCGGCAGGCCGGCCGCGGTTTTCCCGCAAGGTACGCTCATGCAGGGGATGCCCGCCAGATCGCCCGTAATGGTGTAAATGTCGGACAGATACATGGAGAGCGGATCGTCGATCTTCTCTCCAATTTTAAAGGCCGGAAAGGGCGAGACCGGCGCGACAATCGCGTCCACTTCGGAAAATGCCCTGCGAAAATCGTCCGCGATCAGCGCCCGGACTTTTTGCGCCTTCAGATAATATGCGTCATAGTAGCCGTGGCTCAGCACGTACGTACCGAGCATGATGCGCCGCTTGCACTCCGCGCCGAAACCCGCTCCCCGCGTGGCTCGATACATCTCGCTCAAGGTTTCCGCTTCGGCGCGCGTGGTATATCGCACGCCGTCGTAACGCGCCAGGTTTGAGCTGGCTTCCGCCGTCGCGATGATGTAGTAGCACGCGACTGCATATTTGGTTGCAGGCAAGCTGATCTCGCGGACCTCGCAGCCAAGCTTTCGAAGTAGTTCCACGCCCTTCGCAATCCGGTCGCCGGTTTCGCTCGCCAGCCCGTCGAAATATTCCTTTGGCAAGCCGATCTTCACGCCCTTCACGTTTCCATTCGATGCCGCGAGGTAATCGGGCACCGGCGCAAAGGCGGACGTGGAATCGCACTCGTCCCGTCCAGCGATGGTTTGAAGCAGCAGCGCCGCGTCTCCCACCGTGCGCGCAAGGGGCCCGATGTGGTCCAGCGAACTCGCGAACGCAACCAGCCCATACCGGGACACCCGTCCGTATGTCGGCGTCACGCCCACCACCCCGCAAAAAGATGCGGGCTGCCGGACCGACCCACCGGTGTCGGAACCCAGGGCTGCTACGGCCGTTCCCTGCGCCACCACCGCTGCCGATCCGCCGCTCGATCCGCCCGGCACCCGATCCAGCGCCACTGGATTCTTCACCGGTCCGAACGCCGAGTTCTCGTTCGACGATCCCATGGCGAACTCGTCGCAATTGGTCTTTCCTAGAATGATGCCGCCTGCTTGTTCCAGCCGGATCACGGCGGTAGCGTCGTAAGGCGGGATGTAGCGTTCCAGCAAACGGGAACCGCAGGTAGTGCGTACGCCCTTGGTGACGATGACGTCTTTTATCGCGACAGGCACTCCGGCCAGCGGCCCCGCATCTTCCCCGGCTTTCAATTTTCGGTCCACGCGCTCGGCTGCTTCTAGCGCCCGCTCCGGCGAAAAATGCAGATAGGCGTTGGTTTTCGGATTCTCTATCTGGGCGAATTCCAGCGCGGACTGCGCCAGCTCCACGGCGCTAAAATCGCGCGCGGCCAATCCTTTGCGAACGTCCTGGATGGTGAGGGAAGCGACGCCGGATGAGATCGCGCTCATCGCTCAATGACCTTCGGAACTTTGAAATATCCGGCGCCTGCCAGGGGCGCATTGGCCAACGCGGTGGCGTTGTCCAGACACGGCCGTTCGCGATCCTCGCGCAGCGTTGAGTTCTCTTCGGCATCGTACAGGACTTGCGCCATCGGCTGCACGTTAGACGTGTCTATCTCATTCAACGTATCAATATGCGTGAGAATCTCGTCCAGATCCTTCGAAAGCCGCCCTATTTCCTCGCCTGTGAGTTTGAGATTCGCCAGGTCAGCCACATAGCGAACTTCCTTCTCGGTGATCTTCACGCCGACGCCTTTTTCCTCGCCTGCTTGTATACGATGCGCATCCCGGGGTCGTGGATTCCGTCGGCCTCGTCCAAGGAACGCTTTTCATTGAGCTGCAGCGCCGGCTGGGGCGGTCGCCGGGTGGTGGGTACGCGGAACTCCAGTTCCTGCACAATGCCGCTGCCCAGAACCTCGGACAATTTCCCCAGAATCTGAAAGCGCAGTTGGAACAGATTGGTGCGCCAGACCGAGTCTTCCACTTCGATGACGAGCGAATTCCGTACCAGCGACTTCGCGGTGGTTTTCGAGGCGATCCGCTTACCCACCGCCGCCGGCCAGGCCGCCCGCGCCAGATCCTCGGTGGAGATAGAGTCGGACAGTTTCAACCGTGCAAGCGATTTGGCGACGCGTTCCATGCGGACGAACTCAATTTTAGCACCCACAGGGCGGAGTAGAACTTCTTCGACCGCGGAGTTAAGAGCGAGGACGGAATGCCTTGAGTTCAAGGCCCGGAACGGAACGCATATGTCTGACGTTTCCGGTGGCGAGGATGAAACCGTTTTCCCGCGCAGTTGCCGCGATGAGTGCATCAGTTACCCTCAATCCATCTTTCAAGGCATGGTCTTCCACCAATGTTGCCGCTAGATGACTAATGGACTCACTAATCGGGATCAGTTCCAATTCGTTGTTTAGAAAGAATCGCCGGATTGCTCTTGATTCTTCTTTGGAACGGGCCCCTTGCTGCAGTTCCATGAGAGACACGATCGATACGGAGCGTTCGGTTTGGCGGTCCAGTAGTTCGGCAGCTGTTCGATTGCCGCGCAGGACCCAGATCAGTACATCGGTATCAAACATCATCCAGGCGGTTCTTTCTCAACTTGCCCAGGAAGCCGGCCACATCCTTGAGATCTTTCCGGTCCTTCCACATGCCAAATGCGCCATCGGCGCTTATTTTGGGGCGCTGGGGTTTGGCTGGAATGGGCTGGATGAGCGCTTTTTCTTTTCCCCTATACAACACGGTAACGGCTTCGCCCCGTTCGACCGCTTTAAGAACGTCTTTAGTACGGTAGCGTAAATCGAGAATCGTGGCGCGCATATGTCTACTACTTAGTATACATTTAGAAGGTAACGAGGCTTTCCAGTTCCGATTACAATCGAGCATGGTGCAGGACCACATCGTCGTCGCAGGCGCAGGGATCATCGGCGCATCCATCGCCTATCATCTCGCCAAGCGCGGCGCGCGAGTGACCCTTCTCGACGCGCTGCAGCCGGGTGCGGGCGCAACCGGAAAATCCCTAGGCTGGATCAACGCCACGTTTTCAAAACGTCCGCGCGCGTATTTCGATTTGAACCACGCGGGGATGGCAGCTTGGCGGCGTCTCCAAACAGAATTACGCGGCGAACTCAACGTGCAATGGGGCGGAAGCGTGGCCTGGTTTCCACCTGGACCCCAAGCAGAGGAACTACGCGCCAACGTCCGCCTCCATCAGGAGTGGGGCTACGCCGTTCATCTGATTTCCGACACCCGCTCCCTGTTGCCCAACGTTTCGGCGGGTGAAATCGGAGCCGCCTGTTTTAGCGAACAGGAAGGCGCCGTGGATCCGCTGGAAGCACTGACGGTCCTGTTGGCGAAGGCTCGCCGGTTCGGTGCGGACATCCGATTTCCTTGTCAGGTGACCGCGATCAACCTTGCAGCCGGACGAGTACAAAGCACGGACGGACCGCTCCACGCCAGCGTGTTTGTACTCGCGTGCGGGGTCGGATCTCCTGCTCTGGCGCGATCAGCCGGGATCCAGGTTCCGCTCAAAGATTCTCCGGGTGTGCTGCTGCACACCGCGCCTGCAGAACGGCTGATGGATCGCGTAGTACTAGCGCCCGGCACCCACTTCAAGCAATCGCTGGATGGCCGCATCGTCGCTGGTGGTCAGATCGTCGCCGGCCTTGGCACTGCAATCACGGAAGCGAGCGTCGATCAAGCCGAGGAGATCCGCCAACGAGTTGTGCGATTCCTGCCGCCGCTAGCCGATGTGCCGATTGAGCGCGTGACTCTGGGTTACCGCGTAATGCCTCAAGACGAATACCCGATCCTGGGTTTTGCGCAAGCATGTCCCAACCTTTATGTCGCCGCCACGCACAGCGGCGTCACACTTGCCCCGTTGATCGGTGAACTCGCGGCAATGGAAATCCTCGATGGGGTCCATGCCAAATCGCTAGAACCCTACCGCCCTTCCCGTTTCAACGAATGATGAGAGAGTGTTACCGAACCGCGACCGTCAGGGAGTCGGTGCCGTTGGCTCGCGTCTTCAACGGAGTGACCATGGGCCTGCGGCCCACCAAAGGTCATGAAGACGCCAAGTGGGGCGGACCCCCAGTCCGCACGGGTCCCCCTGGACCCGCTCTTCGGGATTTCGTATTTCCTCAGCAGGCCGACGAGGGCGTCGGCCGCGGACCAGGGGGTCCGCCCTACTTGGCGTCTTCAACGGAGCGTTCCGACATGTTTCGTGGAAGCGCTTGCTTGCGGTCGCGGTTCGGTAGCGCGACCGTAACGGAACCGTCGCCGTGGCGACGATACAATAAATGGTCGCAATGCAACAACACCGGGCACCCATTTCTGCATGATCGAGATCCTGCGTCATCTCCCAGCCGGAGCGCGCGTGCTCGATCTCGGCGCTCTTACTGGCAGCTTCCCTCTGAGTTATTGTCCAGGCGCCACCGTCGTTCGTGTCGACTTGGAAGCGCCTCCGCCACAAACCTGCGAAGGTTTTGTCCAGGCGAACGCGGGCCAGCTTCCTTTTCCCGATCATTCCTTCCATGCCGTCATTGCGAACCATAGCCTGGAGCATATTCACGGATTGCAGGCGGCCCTGCGGGAGATCGGCCGCGTCATCCGTTCCGACGGACGCATATTCGTCGCGGTGCCGGATGCTTCCACCTTTTCAGATCGTTTGTTCCGCTGGATCTATCAGGAAGCGAGCGGACACGTCAATCCGTTTTGCTCCGCGGATGCTCTCGCGGCCGTGATTACAAACTCTACTGGCATTCAACTCGCCGCTAGCCGTTCGCTTTACTCCTCCTTCGAATACTTGAACCGTTATTATTTTCCGGCGGGAACGTCCTGGCGGCTCCGCGCGATTGGAAACGGCAGCCGGACTTCCATTGTCTGGCTGAGCTATGCCACGCGTCTATTCGATCGCATCTTCCACACCCGAACAAGCGCCTACGGCTGGGCTTTTTATTTCGGAAATATTGGCGAAGAAGTGCCACGGGATTCCTGGAGCAACGTTTGCGTCGGATGCGGCAGTGGGTCTCCGTCAGGCTGGCTTCTGCGGCAGAATTTGGTTCATCGGCAGAGGCTTTTTTTCCGAGCCTATTTGTGCCCGGCCTGTGGCGCGCGTAATCTGTTCACAGAAGACCGTTGAAGCTACTTCGATACCGGAATCCGGGTAGAGTTCGAAGAGACGCTGTTCTGTTTCACAATCAGCGTCAGATCTCCGGTTCCGGCATTGCTCGGAACCATGGAAGTTGACCTGATACAGGCCCACAAAACCCGGTGAGAGGCCAGCGAACTGCACGGATGCGGCTTGTCCATTCAAGGTAACGGTGGGTTGGACCACTGCTCTCGCCAGGTTTGGACCGCCCGGAGCAGGATCACCCGATTTCACGGCCGGATTCGTTGCTCCCATGCCGGAAAGATAAATCACCACAACCTCGCCCTGTTTCGCCGGGCTGGCCTCCGTGATATACGCCGAACCCACGCCATGCTGCGCGATGACGAGGCCATTGTCCAATGCCGCGACACCCAATTGAATTGGAGAAATGTCTGTCATGACGGGTACCGACAACGCGCCGTTCAAGATGGCGATCACTGGATATTGTTGATTGGGCGTTAACTCCGCGTCGAACTGCACGTTCACCTGACTGGGGCTGACATAGTACAGCGGAGCCTGGTAGGGACCCACGATCAGACTGGTCCCCTCAAACATTGTTTGCAGCGGAAGCCCGCCGGGATTGCCCTTCGTGGTTGCGAGGCCGGCACCGTAGACCTCGACGATCATGCCGGGCGCAAGCGCTCCAGCGGGCACGCGATTGAACGTGTTTACCGTTCCGTTCTCAGCAATCACCGGCGGGGCATTCTGGTTTTGATTAATGGTCCCGATCAACTGCGCGGCGGCGGGTTTCAGCGTGGAGGATTGGGCCTGGATCATCACTACCATTTGCGATGAAACCGCGCCTGGCTGCCAGGTGGCGGCGTAAGCGCCCGGCTGCGTTCCGTTCAGCATCAGTGGCGGGTCTCCATTCGAGAAACTCGCGGTGACGGAACTATTGGATACCAGGTTGCCGCAGTCATCGTTCAGTTGAACGGTCAAGGCGGCCGGCCATCCGGCTGGAACGGCAAAATTATTCGCGAGACCTACCTCGGTCAGGGCTAACGCCGAAGGAGTGCAGCCCACGGCTCTGGCTTCTATGGCCTTCCCAGCTACGGGACTTGCCGAAGGCTGTGCGATCAACGTGATGTTCGCCGATCGCAGCGCTCCGGACATGGAAATATCCACCTCTGCGCTGTAGATCCCAGCAGTCAATTGTGTTGCATCCACTGACAGCGTGATTACACCCGGAGCTTGCCCCGTGGCCGTTCCCGTGGATGGATTAACGGTTAACCAGTTTCCGCCGTCCGCGGTCAAAACCGATACGGCGAAGGCCACTGGTGAAGCGCTGCTGGTGTTGATATTCACGTTTTGGGTCGCCGAAATGGCTTGACCGGCAGTTCCTAGGAAGACCAGCCCAGCGGGGTTCGGATCCGGGAGGGCGGGGGTGGCGGGATCTTCCGAATCCAGAACCAGAACTACATACAGAGGCGAATTTAAGGCTTGCGTGCTGGACATTTTCAGCAGAGCATAATAACCACCCGGCGGCAACTGAAGTGCGCTCGCAGTAGGCGTAACTATCACGCTTCCGGGATTCGACGAAGATGCGTTTCCGCTGGACGCGCTGAGCGAGAAGTATTGAGAACCCCTGGTCAGCGAGGCCGTCCACGCAAAGCTTGAATTGGCGTCTCCGGTATCCAATATCTGGACAGTTTGCGGGTTGGAGAATCCACCGCCAGAACGGGCTTGGAACCGAATTCCCGTGACGCTCAAGTCCAGGATCGCGCCACTTTGGGATACAAATAGCGCAACCGGAATTGCTATAGGCGCCGCGGTCGACGAGAACAGAATCACGTCATGATAGCTGCCCGGCTGCAGACCTTGCGTATTGATCTGGACCTTCAAGAAGACTGTGGAATTGGGAACGGTGGATCCCGAGGCCGGCGTCACTCCGGTGATCCAGGAACTGTTGTCCTGCACGAATGTGCTGTAGCTGATGGGACCTCCGCCGCCCGAACTGCGGACCCCCAGCGTCTCGACTAGCGTTCCGGGCGTTCCGGCACGAGCCGCGAAATGCAGCGTATTCGGGACCACCTGCAATTGCGCTGAAGCACTTACGATGTTGAGCGTAACCATCACCACCGTCGGTGTTCCAGAGATATCAATTACCAGCACCCGCGCGGTCGATGTCTGTGTGGCCAAGGTTCCTTGGTTGACCCTGACCACCAGCCTGGCCGGGGCGGTGGCATTGGCCGGCGTGACGGTGATCCAGCCCGGCGCGGGGACACCCACGCCGCCATCCACCTGCACTGTGAAATTGATGGGCTGCGTGCCGACTGGCACTACATCGATAAACTGCGGGGCTGGCGCGTCGCCTTCAAACACAGCAGAGAAGATGAGAGCCGAAGGAGTTACCTGTAACACTGGTCCGGCACTCGCGAAAGTAACCATGAAGTCCATGTCCAACCTGTTGTTCAGGCTGTCGGCAACCGTCACGGTAAGAATAAATGTTCCTGCGCCTGGGGTGCCGCTTAGAACGCCCGCTGGGCTCAGCGTAAGACCCGCCGGCGGATCCTGGGTACTGAAGGTGTACGGGGCCATTCCTCCCGTGGCGCCAAAGGTCACGGAATAATTTGCCCCGGCTTTGCCCGCGGGTAAAGGCGAAGTGTTGGTAAAAGCCAACGCCGCCAGGATGGTTATCGAGAAACTCTGCGTCGCGACGGAGCCCGCGCTGTCCTTCACCTGAACGGTGAAGTTGAACGGTCCGGCGACCGTCGGCGTTCCACTGAGCAGACCGGAGACGGGATCGATGCTGACGCCTGTGGGAAGGCCGCCGGCGGAGACTGAATAGGTAAGCGGAGCAACTCCGCCCGTAACTATGAGCGATTGCCGGTAGAACGAATTTAAGACCCCGTTAGGCAAGCTGCTTGCCAGAAAACAAAGTGACCCGATGTTCACAGTGAAAACTTGAGTCGCGTAAATATTCGCGGTGGGGCTAAAAGCTTCGATGGTGAATCCGTACATCCCACTCTGCGTCGGCATGCCGCTGATAATACCGGTTTGGTGGTCGATATTCAGGCCCGGCGGCATGGGGGAATCGTCAAAGGACCAGTTAAACGGCGGCGGTGGTCCGTCGCTCACCGCTAAGGCCTGGGAATAAGCGCTGCACGTATTTCCGTTCGGCAATTGCGGCGGCGTGCTAATTTGCATGATGCCGATAGTAAGCTGCTTGCTCGCGGTCTTCATGCTTTGAAAATCAGTAACTTTAACCGTGAAAGTGAAGGATCCAACCTGGGTGGGGTCGCCCTCAATGCGGGATGTCTCGGTGTCGATACCTAATCCCGGCGGAACGTTCCCGCTAAGCGAAAATCCATAGTCTCCCGATCCCCCGGTGGCTGTCAGCGCCGCCGTATAGTCCTGGTTCAACCCTCCAAACGGAAGGGAAGGGTTTGAAACGGCTAACTGCGCCAGAAGAGGACTGGAAACCGTGACAAGGGCAGCCACAAGTAGCCTAGGGAAATACATTGCTCTTATTCTACGGCAGATCCGCGCCCTTGCAACCGGTATCTATTCTAATGCGTCTGTCTTTATAGAGAAGCGTAGGTCATTTCCAACCTTCTCCTCCTCTGGTTGGCGCGGTCCTTTCTGTCAGTGGACCGCGCCGCTTTGTTGGAGGTCGGCTATTATTGAGGTTGTGTCGCAACCGACCCTCCCACTGGAAGTCCTGCCACAGGAAGTAAAGCGCCGCCTGGACTCCGGCGAGAAAATCGCCCTCATTGACGTGCGCGAACCCTCCGAATTCGCCATCGCTCGCATCGAAAATGCGGAATTGGTGCCCATGCGCACTGTCCCGGCTGAATTATCCCGCCTGGATGCCCGCACCGACGTCGGTACGCTCATCGTGTTCTGCCACCACGGCGTGCGAAGCCTCAACGTAGTCAATTGGTTGCGTGAGCAAGGCGTGGACGCTTGCCAGAGCATGGCTGGCGGCATCGATCGCTGGAGTTTAGAAATCGACCCACAGGTGTCCCGTTATTCCTGAGACCTTCCGCCCCGGTTTGCCACTACGGTAGCAACGTGAGAAAAGGCAAAAGGGCACCGACTCCCTTACGGTCGCGGCTCGGTAACGCTCTCCAAACATGGGACATTATTTCCGAACCGCGACCGTCAGGGAGTCGGTGCCTTTGTTTTTTTCATAGACGATTAAAGCTCGTAATTGGCCTGCTCGTCGGAGTTTTTCTTGGGTGTCCTCTATCGGGCGATGTTAACGACGGTCCCTCCTACACGTCAGCCGGAATCGTAAACGCGGCCGACAATGAAACCCACTCATTGGCGCCGAACACGCTTGCGTCACTTTACGGCGTCCGCCTTTCCTATGTCACTGCCGCGATCAGCCCCGCTGACATACAGGGCGGTGTGCTCCCGACGGTTCTGCCGGGGACCGGTGTGCACGTTACCGTCGGCAACTTGCCGGCCACCATGTATTACGTGTCACCGGATCAAGTGAACTTCCTGGTGCCGGCGAACCTGCTGCCCGGCGCGTCCACCGTGCAAGTGGTTCTGGACGGCCACAGCGGCCCGGCGATCGAGATCACCCTCGCCGCCGCTTCGCCAGCCTTATTTCAACTTGACGCAAAGACCGCTGTCGCAGTTCATCCCGATGGAACGGTGATCACGCAACAGGCGCCTGCCAAGCCAGGTGAAATCATACTTCTCTACGCCACCGGTCTCGGCCAGACTTTGCCCCCGGTTCCGTACGGCCAGCTATTCAATGATGCAGCGCCTCTCGTTCAGCTCGCCAATTTCCAACTGGTTTTGGATGGCGTCGCTGCGGGCCGGAGCGCTGTACAGTACGCGGGAATCGCGCCGGGTTTTGCGGGACTCTATCAGATCAACGTGCTGCTGCCGAAAGCCACCAAGGCGAATCCGGAAATTCGCATCGGCTTCGGCAAACAACTCAGCATCGCTGGTATCCATCTGCCGGTTGCACCGTAGGGTAGTGCTCGGTAGGCAAAGGGTGTTACCGAACCGCGACCGTAAGGGAGCCGGTGCCGTTCTTGGTTCTTTAAGCGCCTACAATGCACCTCGCAGGCACTACGCACCGTAGAGTGCTGCGCTATCTGGTGGCTTCCGCCGGCGCGCCTGTCGAACCTAAATATTCTTTCAACCAACCCACCCACCTGCGATCCACATCGCGCTGCCGTACCGGGTCGGCCGGGCTGTGACCAACCACTGGATAAGCAAAAAACTTGGTCGGTACGCCATTGTCTTTCAGCGCGTGATACAGCTCGTAGGACTGCGTGATGGGCACGCGGTAATCGCCCGTGTCGGACAAGATCAGCGTCGGCGCTTTGATTTTGCTCGCATACGTGATGGGCGATTGTTCCAGGTAAGCCGCCATGTGATCGCCGACGTAAGGCGACCCGCCGAAAGCGGCGCCCCTCCGCACGTTCGAATCGCCCAGATTGTATTGATCCAGCCAGTTCGTGACGGCCGCACCGGCAATCGCAACTTTCCAAACCGGAAAATGACCCAGCAACCATGTGGTCATGTATCCACCGTACGACCAGCCCGAAACCGCCAAGCGCGTTTCGTCAACAAAACCGCGCTTCTCGAGTAGCTCCACGCCCGACATCACATCGCGCCCCGGACCCTCGCCGGAATCGTTCCAAATCGCTGCTTGAAACGCGTTTCCGAGATTGTCGCTGCCCCGGTAATTCGGTTCGAAGATCACCCATCCATTGGCTGCCAGCATCTGCGCGCGCGGAGAGAAAACCTCTTTCGAAGCTGATCGCGGTCCGCCATGAATGTAGAGCACCAACGGATATTTATGGCTTGGCGCAAAATTCGGCGGGTAGGTCACCACTCCATCCAAGTGAAAGCCATCCGGACCTTGCCATTCGAGGGTTTCGGTCTTTCCCAATTCCAGCGCCGCTACTTCCTGGTTGAAATCGGTCAGCCGTTTCAACGGCGCGCTGGCGGAAGCCGAATAATACAACTCGGCCGGATGCTGCGGCTCGCTGCCCGCGAACGCGATCTCGCCGTTGTGGCCCACCGCGACATCCACCCAGAAAGCGGAATTGGGGCACGCTTTTCCCAAGGCCACTCGCCGCGCTGCGCCGCCATCCAGCGGCTGAATCCAGAGTCCAACCGTGGTCCCATCGTTTGCGCCAACCAACAGGGATTTACCGTCCGGCATCCAAATCGCCCGCTGAATATTTCGATCAATGCCCTGCGTTGCGTTCTTGCCCTCTCCGCCGCTGGTTGGAACCCAGTAGGCTTCGTTCACGTTCTTCGTCTGCCCGTCGCGCGGAAACCAGTAAGCGATACGCGCGCCATCGGGCGAGAACTCGGGGTACCCCTCGTGCTTGGTCCGCCCGGTCACACCGTGAATCTGTCCACTTTCAACATCCAGGATCTGCAGCGTACTCCGATCGCTGTCACCCGAGTGCGGTGTTTCCACCTGCACAAAAGCGATCGAGCGGCCATCCGGGGACCACGCAATCGGCGAGGCCGGTGAGCTCGGTGGATGGCTAACCGGCAGCGTCCAGTCGCCCGACGTCAGACGTCGCGGCTCGCCTCCCTCCGCCGGCAGCATCCACAAATGCGTCGGTATCGCTGCTTCCTTCACCAGGTAATCGTCGTTGCCCACCTCGAACGAATCGTTGAATTTCTCGTCGCCGGTTTTCTTCGGCGCCTCATCCGCTGCCGCAAACGCGATCATCTTCCCATCCGGACGCCAGGCGAATTGTTGCACGCCGGTAGGTATCTTCGTGATCTGCACCGCATCTCCGCCGCTCATCGGCATCACGTATATCTGTGGCTTCGCGTTGGCTCCAGTGGCCAGAAACGCCAGCCGATCTCCAGCGGGCGACCAGCGGGGGAAACTGACAGATCGGCGGTCGTGCGTGAGGGTCCGCGGCTTGGCTAGTGCAATGTCAACCATGACAAGATCCGCATCGTAGCGATCCTCGGCGTAATTCGGCCGCGACACTACGATCACGATGGACTTCCCGTCCGGCGAAATTTGCGGATCCGCTACGCGGCGGATTTTGTCCAGATGCGCGATGTCGAAACGACTGGCCGCGAATCCAGGCAAACAGAGAAACAGTACGGAAGCGATGCGAACGGCTAGTTTCATCGTCCCTCCCACAGGACTAATGATAATCCTTGCAGGCGGGCCGATAAATCGCGGTATGCCGGACCGTTTGCACCAAACGGCTGCCTCCCGCGAGCAGCATGACGTCAGCCACCACGAATTCATGACCCTTGCGGTCGAACCGGTCATGAATGCGGCCCGTCGCGGAAATCTCCTCCCCAACCCGCGCGGCGCTCCAATTGGTCACTTCGCTCCCTGCATGAATCCACGGCCCTAGCGTGAAGTTCCGCATCAGGATTTCGTTCGAGAAGCGCAGCAATCGGTCCGGTTCCGCGCTGTCGATCTGTTCCACCACCGTTCCCAGCAGCACGCCCGGCACAACACTGTCGCGCGAAGGAACGGGGCGTTCGTTTGGAAGAGCCTGCTGCTGAAAATGTGCCGGTTCCAGCAGGACATTGCGCGCAATCGAGGCGGTGCCAGTGGCACATGCCGGACCGTTTTCGCGCTCGGCCACGATTTGGATTGACCCCTCGTCCGCCATCTCCGCCCGCACAATCACCGGATCGCCGTCATAGAAAGGCTCCAAAAATCGCACCTTCATGGATCCGTGCTCCAGCCACTCGGGCGCATGCTCCACCACGGGCCTCGTCATGTACCCGTAGACGGTGATGCCGGGAACCAAGCCTCCGCGAAAACCGTATTGCGCGGCAACGCCGTCGTCGTGCATTTTGTTTTCGGAATCAGGCGCCGTGTTGACCGCGCGGAGCCGATAAACAGGCAGCAGCCGGCTCACACCGCGGTGGTTTCCGCCACTCGTTCGGCGTATCTGCGGTCCACGTAATTGTTCAGGATTTCGATGAACTCCGCCACAATGCGATCGCCGCGCAGTGTGAGCGAAAGTTTGCCATCCACGTAAACCGGCGCCACAGGTTCTTCAAACGTTCCCGGCAGCGAGATGCCGATATTCGAATGTTTGGATTCGCCAGGCCCGTTCACCACGCAACCCATCACCGCCACTTTCATCTCTTCCACGCCCGTATATTTACCCTTCCACACCGGCATCTGCTCTCGCAGATAGGTCTGGATTTGGTCCGCCATGTCCTGGAAGAATGTGCTGGTCGTCCTGCCGCAGCCCGGGCAAGCAGTAACCTGCGGTGTGAAGCTTCGCAATTCCAGCGACTGAAGAATTTGCTGGGAGACGATCACTTCTTCTGTGCGATCCCCGTTCGGAAGCGGCGTCAAGGACGCGCGTATCGTGTCTCCGATACCTTCTTGCAGCAGCACCGCGAGCGCTCCTGTAGTCGCGACAATCCCCTTGGATCCTAGTCCCGCTTCGGTGAGCCCCAGATGCAGCGCGTAATCGCATTGCGAAGCCAGTTTCCGGTACACCGTAATCAGATCCTGAACCCCGCTCACCTTGGCGCTCAGGATAATCTTGTCCCGCCCAAGCCCGTAATGTTCGGCCGCCTCCGCCGAATTGAGCGCGCTGCGGACGATCGCGTTCATGGTGACTTCTTTCGCATCCAGCGGCTCCGCCAAGCGCGAGTTTTCATCCATCATGCGAGTGAGTAACGCTTGATCGAGCGATCCCCAATTCACGCCGATGCGCACAGGCCGCCCGTATTCGATGGCTGCCTCGATCATCACGCGAAAATTATCGTCGTGTTTTTTGCCGATGTTGACGTTGCCTGGATTAATTCGATACTTGGCCAGGGCGCGCGCGCAGTCAGGATATTTCTTGAGCAGGATGTGGCCGTTGTAATGAAAATCGCCAATGATCGGGACCCGAACGCCGAATTTATCCAGCGTCTCCACGATCTTTGGCACTGCGGCTGCGGCAGCCTCCGTATTCACCGTTACGCGAACCAGTTCCGACCCGGCTTGTGCCAGCGCCATAGTCTGATTCACCGTGGACATCACATCCGCGGTATCCGTATTGGTCATGGACTGGACCACGATTGGATGCTTGCCACCCACCGTCACATTGCCAATCCGGACCGGCACCGAAATCCGGCGCTGTTGAACTGCCATCCCGCCTCCGTTGAAATCTCATTGTAGCAACGAGCGCGGTTTGGCTGCGCGAACTTCGCGCGTGCGCACGCTTTCCGTCAACGGAAACCCGATGCGCTTCTTCTTTAACGCCGGCGCCTCCACCAGACTCTTGACGATCGAATACACCGATGCCAGTTGCTCGCCTTGGTCTTTCTGTTGCCGCTGCACCTCCTCCACTTTGCGCGCCAGGTCCTTATGCAGCATGAGCGTTTCTCTCAGCGCAACAAACGCTCGGATAATGCGCAGATTCACTTGAATCGCTCGCTTACTATTCAAGACGGACGACAACATCGCCACGCCATGTTCAGTAAACGCATAAGGCTGATACCTCCGCCCTCCCCAACTTGAGGTACCAATTTGGCACCTCAAGTTCTCCAGCTCCGCCTTCGTAGGCCGAATCAAAAAATCATCTGGAAAGCGGGCGATATTTCGAAGGACCGCCCGATTCAAAGCTTTGGTCTCCACTTGATAAAGCGCAGCCAGATCGGCGTCTAGCATAACTTTCTCGCCGCGGATCAAACAGATGCGGCGCTCAATCGCTTCCATGGGAATCAGTGTCCGTTTGGTCATTTATATGACGTGGCGATTGGTCTGGTAGAATCTCACCAAATAACATGCCCAACACCCGTTTCTGGCTGGTAACCGGCTTTCTCCTGATGTTATCCCTGGGTTTCGTCCTCACCCGCGGGGATGCGCAGCCCAACACCGTCAAGCAAATTGCCCCTGGCGTTTGGTTCCGGGAAGGCGACATCGAACATGAAGGCCACTGCAACAACGCCATCATCGAAATGAAGGACTATCTCATCATCGTCGACGCCAATTTCCCCAGCGGTGCGCGCGCCGTACTGGCGGACGCCAAAAAAGTTTCATCCAAGCCGGTCAAGTATGTCTTCGACACGCACCATCACGGTGATCACGCCTACGGCAATGCGGTCTGGACGAAAATAGGCGCAGTGACCATCGCTTACCAGGGAGTCGCCGACGAGATGAAACGCTACGAGCCGAAGCGCTGGCAGCAGACAGCCAAGGAGCGCAAGGACGTCGCCGATTTAAAATCCGATCATCCCGAACCGCCGCAGCAAACCTTTACCGATACCCCGCACGTCATGACCGACGGAACTCGCAGCGTGGAGTTCCGCTTCTTCGGATGGGCTCACACTCGTGGCGACGGTTTCGTGTATCTGCCCAAGGAACATGTGCTCTGCACGGGTGACGCAGTGGTCAACGGCCCCTACAACTACACGGCCGATGGAAACATCGCGAACTGGCCCCGGGTAGTGGAAGCCGCGATGAAGCTGAATGTCGAGCATGTTCTGCCCGGCCATGGTCCCGCGGGAGGCAAGGAAGTACTGGTGGGACAACGAGCCTTCATGTTGGAACTACGCAAAGCTGTCGCAGTGGCCATTCAAAGCGGCAAGAAGCTGGACGATCTGGTGAAGACGGAAGACAAAAAGGCATCCACAACAATTCAGCTCTCCGCCGCCGTCAAGAACTGGGTGGGCGATGGATTGCCAGGGCAAGTCAAGGACGCCTACAACGAAATCTCCAGCAAGAAGCCCATCGGCGATTTGCCGCACTAAACCGCGGCTCGGCACGTTACCGAGCCGCGACCGTAAGTACCTGCCTCGTAGGATGCTTGCTGTTTCTGGCAGAATATTTTCGGTGGTACGGCACTTCGCCCAATGTTTACAGCCCTTCGGGCGTGATTTGTGAAGGCCCCAACTTTCCAAAAACCAGCCACAACCCGTCGCTTACGCTCGCGGCTCGGAGAGGGCCTGTTACCGAACCGCGACCGCGAGGGAGCGCTACACGAACGCAGCACTTTTGCTCACGCTCCCTCGCGGTCGCGGTTCGGTTGTATACGTCAACGCCCTGTTTGGTTCCGGCTATGCCGGGTTAGGGAGTCGGTGCCTTTCACAATAACTACTGAACCGGCGGCAATGTACCGGACCCCGAGGTGTTCAAACACGTCGGATGCCCGAATCCGCCCGCGCTAACTCCCGTCCCGCCAAATTGATTCGCAGTGATGTCGAAAATGATATTGTCCGGACGCGCCGCATCTCCGGAAACTCCGCCCACTCCCGACAAATGATCCAATCCCAGATTGTTGCGGACGCGCCAGGCGATGTTATGGTCGGCACAGGATGTGTCGCCGCTCACCCCAACCGCTCCAACGATCTGCTTGCCGGGTCCATACAGCGCCAAGCCGCCCCCGAACACGTTCACGCCTCCGACCTTCTGCCCCACCATGGGATCGAACGGCGTTCCGTATTGCGACGAGGCTCCACCGTACGCCACGCCCGTGTCCACCGGATTACTAGCCTGCAATCCGAATAGGCTTCCGCCCGGTTGTACCGCGGAATACAAATTCGCAGTGGACAATGCCAGCCCGTGCATCTGTCCTGAGCCACCACTAAATGACGACGAATCCAGGCTGAATGCATTCGCGGTATTCGCCTTCTGCGCCGAGATAACGCGGCTGCCAGGCCATTGCGCGCCGCGATTCACTCCACTGAACGCGACCGCGCAAACTATACCGTCGCGATCCACAATTGTTCCCCACATCTGGTTGTTCAATCCGCTGGCCTCCGTCGCAGTGGCAGCGGCTAAAGCGGCTTTCAGTTGGTTGTAGCCAGGAAGACTCTTGCATCCGTTACTTGCGCCATACGGCTGGGCCGTCGCGAGGCCCGCGGTGCAAGCGAGTGCCGCCGTCAGCGTGGCGGCGTGATAAAGCAAACGTGTCTTTAACATCGGTACTCCTTTTCGGTTTTTACCCGTTACGGCGGGTTCTGGATGTCGATTATACGCCCCCGTCCGGGCGAACGCCGCCCAATATTTCACCTAGTTTTGCGTCGGTGAACAGGGGACATCCCGTTGGGGCAAGCCTCTGGCTTGCCGCTGTTTTTGCTCACACTTGTCCCACGAAGTATAATGAAGACGGAGCCCCCATCAATGATCCGAAGCCTAGCGCGCCTGAGCGCCCATATTCAAATGCTGCCCATCCTCGAAAGCGGCGAGGAAACGCTGGTCGGCGGCCAGGCCGTGATGGAAGGCGTCATGATGCGCGCTCCCCACAGCTATTGCGTCGCCGTGCGCAAATCCGAATGGCGAAATCGTCACCGAAGAAAGCCCGCTGCCGCGCGTTTCCGAGAAATATCCTGCTTTCAAGCTCCCGGTGCTCGCGCGGATTAGGCACGCTCGGCCAGGCCATGTGGTTGGGCATCAAGGCGCTGCAGTTTTCCACTCACGTGATGGTCCAGGAAGAAACCAAAGGCGAAGAGAAGCCGGCGGAGTTGAAGCCCTGGATGATGTGGATCACCCTCGGATTTTCGCTCGCATTCTTCCTCTTCATGTACAAGTTTGTGCCGCTGCTTCTGGCCACCGAAATCGGCCGGACTTTTCCAGCCCTGCACGTCCGGCTCGCAGTGAACTTGATGGACGGCTGTTCTGCGGCTGGTGATTTTCCTTGGATTCCTGCTCGTTATTTCGCGCATGAAAGACATCCGCCGCATGTTCCAATATCACGGCGCCGAGCACAAAGTGGTTTTCAATTTCGAATCCGGCCAGCCGGTGACCGTGGAGAACGCGCAGAAGTTCGTCACCTTCCATCCGCGCTGCGGGACCAGCTTCCTGATGGTCGTGATGGTGATCGCGATCCTGGTTTATCCGCTGCTTCCCTTCGATGGATTTGCCGCGAAGCTGCTGGCCCGTATCGCGCTGCTGCCGCTGATTGTCGGCGTGAGTTATGAATTGATCCGATACGCGGCGAGGCATCAGCAAGGCCTGATGGCCATCGCTCACCGCGCCCGGCCTCTGGCTGCAGCGCGTCACCACCAAGCCTCCTTCCGACGATCAGGCCGCCGTCGCCATCCATGCGCTCGAAGGCGCCATGGAACTAGAAAAGGCGCAGGGCGGCGAGCTGGTCATCGCTTAACACAGGCTCGCGCCGGTGCCGCCATGCAATTTTCGCAAAGACTCGACGATATCGAAACACGGTTTGAAGCCGCTGACTCGCCAGATGGCGGATCCGGCCGTCATCGCCGATGGCGAAACCTATCGCAAAACCGCCAAAGCGCGCTCCGAACTGGAAGAAGTCGTCAATAAATATCGCGAGTACAAGCAGGCCAAGCACAACTACGACGAGGCGCGCAGCAGATGCTGGAGGACCCGGATCCCGAGCTGCGCCAGATGGCCACCGACGAAGTAAGCGCGGCTGGAGCCGGAACTGGCTCGCATCGAAGAAGAATTGAAAGTGCTGCTGCTTCCCAAAGATCCCCTCGACGAAAAGAACATCGTGCTCGAAATCCGCGCCGGCACTGGCGGCGACGAGGCCACGTTGTTCGCCGCCGAAATGTTCCGCATGTACAGCCGCTACGCCGAATCGCAGAAATGGCGCGTGGAAGTGACGTCCGTGAGCGAGTCGGCAGTGGGCGGCCTCAAGGAAGTGATCGCGCTGGTCAGCGGCAACAAAGTCTACAGCCATCTGAAGTACGAAAGCGGTGTGCATCGCGTGCAGCGCGTTCCGGCAGACCGAGCAGCAGGGCCGCGTCCACACCTCGGCCATCACCGTGGCAGTGCTTCCGGAAGCGGACGAAGTGGAAATCAAGATCGAAGCCAAGGATATCCGCATCGATACGTTCTGTTCCTCCGGACCCGGCGGCCAATCCGTCAACACCACCTACTCGGCCGTTCGCCTCACGCACCTGCCCACCGGCTTGATCGTCTCCTGCCAGGACGAGAAATCGCAGATCAAGAATCGCGCCAAGGCCGAGCGCGTGCTGCGTTCGCGGCTATACGAGATTGGAGTTGGAGAAACAGCGCCAGGCAGATCGGCGCCGAGCGGCGCAGCATGGTGGGCTCGGGCGATCGCAGCGAGAAAATCCGCACCTACAACTTCCCCCAAAATCGCGTAACCGATCATCGCATCGGCCTAACTCTGCACCAGCTCGACTTGGTTATGGAAGGCCGCCTGGATCCCCTGTTCTCCGCCCTGACAGATCACTATCAAGCGGAAAAGCTGAAAGAGCAAGGCCAAGCCGCGTAGCGCGCGCTCTCAGCGTGCCGCGTTCACACTCGCGTGAACGCCTTTTCAAATGACCATCCTGACGGCACTTCTCCAAGGCACAAAACTTCTCGAAGAGGACGCCATCGCCGCTCCCCGCCTGACCGCCGAAGTTCTGCTAGCCCACGCGCTCAACCGCGAACGCTCCTATCTCTACGCGCATCCCGAAGAAGAGCTGACGCGAGATCGCCTGGATCCACTACGGCCGCTACCTGCACGAGCGCCTGAAAGGCAAACCGACGCAATACATCACCGGCCGCCAGGAATTCTACGGCCGCGATTTCCGCGTGACGCCGGACGTTCTGATCCCGCGGCCAGAGACCGAGCATTTAGTGGAAGCCGCTCTAAAGCACCTGAAGCCCGGCAACGCCGTCCTGGATGTCGGCACAGGCTCCGGAGCAATCGCAATCACTCTTGCGCTCGAAGTCCGGCGCCAAAGTTCTCGCCACCGATATCTCGACGTCCGCGCTGCGCATCGCGAGTGAAAACGCTCAAAAGCTTCAAGCGCAATGTCAGTTTCATAGCCTGCGATCTGCTTTCGTGCTTCGCCGATGCGACGTTCGACCTGATGGTCTCCAACCCTCCGTACGTCCCAAAAACCGACCACCCCTCGCTCCAGCGCGAAGTCCGCGATTACGAACCGGAAGTCGCGCTATTCGGCGGACCCACGGGCCTGGAAATCTACGAGCGCCTGATCGCCGAAGCTGCACGCGTGCTGCGTCCCGGAGGCTGGCTGCTATTCGAACTCGGCTACAATTCGTTAGAACCGGTGCGCGAGATGCTCGGAACCGGCTGGAGCGAAATAACCGTCCAGGCCGATCTGGCCGGCCTGCCGCGGGTATTGGCAGCCAAACGCCTGCCCTGAAGACTGTGGGGCAGCCAATCCTGGCTGCCGCCGGCTTTCGAGCCGGCGCTGTTCCAACGCGCCTCCTCGCCAAGATACGGAGATATCCTAGTACACAGCGACAGAGGCGATGAATTGAAGACCTACTTCCACGTCGACATGGACGCCTTCTTCGTCTCCGTCGAAGAACTCTTCGATCCGACACTGAAAGGCAAACCCGTCGTAGTCGGCGGACAAGTCCAATCAGCGCGGAGTCGTTTCGGCCGCCTCCTACGCCGCGCGCAAGTTCGGCGTCCACTCCGCCATGCCGCTCCGCACCGCCTACCGGCTCTGCCCGCAAGCGATTTTCGTGGAAGGGCATCCGGACGCGCTATCGCGATTACTCGCGCAAGGTCTTACGCAGTCCTGAAGACCTTCTCGCCGCAGGTGGACATGGCCTCGGTCGACGAAGCCTATATGGATATCACCGGCACCGAACGCCTGCACGGTCCGCCGCTGCGCGCCGCCCACCGTCTGCACGACGCCGTGAAGCGCGAAACAGATCTCAACTGCTCCATCGGGATCGCTGCTTCTCGCATGGTCGCGAAAGTCGCGTCCGATCAAGCCAAGCCCAACGGCGATTCTCTGGGTCCTTCCCGGCCGAAGAGGCGCGCTTTCTGGCGCCGCTCGATGTGCGGAAAATCCCCGGCGTCGGCAAAGTAACCGAAAAGAATCTGCACGGCCTGGGGCATTCGCAAAGTCGGCGATCTCGCGGCACTGGAGAAGATCGTTCCTGCGCGAGCACTTCGGCCAGTGGGGACTCGCGCTGGCCGGAAAATCCCGCGGCATGGACGCCGGCGGATGGTTCGATGGCGAAGTGGGCGAAGGCGGCGATCCGAAATCCATCAGCCACGAAACCACATTCAACGAAGACACTGCCGACATCGACGCGCCTGGAATCCACGCTCGCGCGCCTTTCGGAAATGGTCTGCCGGCCGCCTGCGCGAACATCGATCTCTACGCGCGAACGGTGCAGCTCAAGCTGCGCTATTCGGATTTCACCACCATCACGCGCGCCCATTCGCTTCGATCACGCCACGCAGCTCGACACCGAAATCTTTCGCAAGTCCGCGCATTGTTCCGAGCGAATCGCAAGGCCAAAGCGACAATCCGCTTGCTGGGCGTCCATGCGTCCGGCCTCGAACCTGACGGAGGGCCAGCTCAATCTGCTCGAGGAAGACAAGACCAACCGCTGGCGCAAGGCCTGACCGCGGTGGATCAACTGCGCGACAAGTTCGGCGAGGACAGCGTTTCGCTCGCCACCGGATTAAGAGGCCGTTTCCGCGAACGAGTGCACGAAAATCCAGCCGGGTTACCGGGCAAGGAGCCGCGCGACGAGTGACGACAGCCGCACGGCCTTGACCCACGGGGTAAACTACTAACAGGCAGACCTGGAATGAAACAACTCATCGAAGACATCGCGAAAGCTCTCGTGGATTTGCCCGACGAGGTTATCGTCAGCGAAGTGCAAGGTGACAGGTCACGGTGCTGGAGTTACGAGTCGCCGCCACCGACTTGGGAAAGGTCATCGGCAAGCAAGGGCGAACCGCGCGATCCATCCGCACGCTTCTGGGCGCCGCCGGAATGAAACTGAACCGCCGGTTCACGCTGGAAATTCTGGAATAAATTCTGAAGCTCGTCACCATCGCCCGTCTGCTCCGCGCCCGCGGAAACAAGGGAGAGCTGGCGGCCATCCCGCTCACGCAATCAGCCGGAACGCATGAAGAGCGTTCTCGTGAACAACGTCGCCATGGAAGTGGAGCGCACCTGGATGCACGGCGATCACATGATCTTCAAGTTCAAGGGCGTCGATACAATTTCCGACGCCGAAAGCCTGGCGGGCGCCGAAGTTTCCATCCCCATCGAGCAGCGCGCCACCGCGCCGGAAGGCGAATACTATCAATCGGATCTCATCGGTTGCGAAGTATTCGATGCCACCGGCCGCTCGCTCGGCACAGTTTCAAATTTCGAGGAAACTGGCTGGCGCGCCGCTCATTGAAGTTCGCACGACAGACGACAAGGAACTCCTCATCCCGTTCGCGAAATCCATCTGCACCAAAATCGATCCCGCCCAGCGCCGGATCGAAGTGAACCTGCCAGATGGCCTGGAAGATTTAAACTGAGCATCCGTGTCCATCCGTGTGCATCCGTGGCCAAAAGACTTTCGGAAGATCTAAACTAAACATTTGCGTCCATTCGCGTTCATTCGCGGCCCAAAATGATCTTCCGCATCCTCACCATCTTCCCGGACTTCTTCCAAGGCCCCTTCCAACACGGCGTAGTCGCCAACGCCGCCGAATCCGGACTGATCCAGATCCACATCCACGACCTCCGCAACTGGACGCACGACCGGCATCGCACCGTGGACGACCGGCCCTTCGGCGGCGGCGAAGGCATGCTGCTCAAGCCAGCGCCCATCTTCGAAGCCGTCGAAAGCATCTGGCCCGAACGCTCGCCCACGCCAGCGCCTGGTACTGCTTTCGGCGCAAGGGCAAGCGCTTCAATCAGGAATCCGCCCGCCGCCTCGCGACCGAATATGACGAGCTCTTCCTGATCTGCGGCCGCTACGAAGGCGTGGATGAGCGCGTGGCCGAACATCTGGCCGACGAAGAGCTGTCCATCGGCGATTTCGTCCTCAGCGGCGGCGAACTGGCCGCGGCCCTGGTAATCGATTGCGTCGCCCGGCTGCTGCCAGGCGTCCTCGGCAACCAGGACTCGGCGCTGCAGGAATCCTTCAGCGAGCCCGGCACTGCTGGATTGCCCGCAATACACCCGGCCCGCCGATTTCCGGGGCTGGAAGGCTCCCGAAGTGCTCCTGAGCGGCAATCATGAAGAGATCCGGCGCTGGCGTCGGGAGGCCGCCCGAGAGAAGACTGCAAAGAACCGCCCGGATCTACTACAATAGAAGATTCAAGGAATTGTAACCATGCCTAACCCTCTGCTTACCAAAGTCGTCGCCAAACACCATCGGCCCCAAGGTACCGGAGTTTCGTCCCGGCGATACCATCCGTGTCCACGTCAAGATTAAAGAGGGCGACAAAGAACGCCTGCAGGCTTTTGAAGGAACCGTGATTGCCCGCAAGAACGCCGGACTGGGCGAAACCATCACCGTTCGTAAGGTCAGCTTCGGCCAAGGCGTGGAGCGCATTTTCCCGCTGCATGCCCCGGTGATCGATCATATCGATGTGGTGCGAACCGGCCGCGTTCGGCGCGCCAAGCTTTACTATCTGCGTGAGTTAAAGGGCAAAGCCGCCCGCCTGCGCGAGCGCGAATAGGTGTCAAGCGCTCTCGCCAATGTGAGAGCGCCTCATTGTTGAGATGCCGAGATGCCAGGGCAAATACGAACGCGAGGCCCGGGCCCAGGGTTTTGAGCGCATCGCCGGTGTTGACGAAGTCGGCCGTGGCGCGCTGTTCGGGCCAGTGTTCGCTGCGGCCGTAATCCTATCGCCGGATCGCCCTATCCGCGGCCTGCGCGACAGCAAACAGCTGGTCGCCGAACGCCGCGAAGTTCTGGCCGTTCGCATCCGCGAACGCGCCGTCGCCTGGGCCATCGCCGCCGCTGACGCCTTCGAGATCGATCACATCAATATCTACCAAGCCTCCCGCCTGGCCATGCGCCGCGCCAGTGGAACGCTTGCAACCCGCCGCGGATTATCTGCTGATCGACGCCATCACGGTCGACCTGCCCATCGCCCAGCGTGCGCTCATTCACGGCGATGCCCTATCCCAATGCATCGCCGCCGCGTCTATTCTAGCGAAGGTGGAACGGGACGCCTGTATGTGCGAGTGGGATCAGGTGTTTCCGCAATATGGCCTGAAGAGCCACAAGGGCTACACCACCGACCAGCATTGGAAAGCGCTGGAAGCTCACGGGCCAACTTCGGTGCACCGCTTCAGCTTCTGGCCCGTTCGCGATCATTCGCCCCACGTGCTTTGGACCGGTTATCCCAGGCAAGGGGAATTGTTCCCCGCGGACCAGCCTCCGCCTGAGTGGTCCACCGACAAAGAGGAAGCGCCCCTTCTGGAAATGGCGGCATGCAACCAGTAGAACCGCAGCCGTTCATCGAAGAGTCGGCCGAGCCCCCCAAGATCTCGTGGTTCCACAGACTGGCTAGCCTGCTGTTCATCATCGTATGCTTCGAAGTGGGCGTATTCCTCCTGGTTTTTCCCTGGATGGATTATTGGGACAGCAACTCCATCGCCGGATTCGCTCCCTGGGTTCGCGCCATTTGGGAAAGTTCTTATTTCCGCGGCGCTTTGAGCGGTCTCGGCCTGTTAAATATCTACATCTCGCTCGGCGAAGTGCTTCGGCTTCGCCGGCCTCGCTGCTGATAGACTGAAAGTATCGGCTCTATGAAACCCACCTCGGATCGTAGCAAGACGGCTGTGGTAGATCCGGCTCCCGCCATCGACGTGGCCCTGAAGCCCGACCCGCCGCGCGGCACTATCGCCGAGTGGGCCATCACCATCCTGCTCCTTCTGTTCGGAACCACCACGTTGGTGCAGGCTTTCGTGATCCCCACCGGATCCATGGAGGACACGCTGCTCATCGGCGATCACCTGCTGGTGGACAAGCTAGCCTATGCTCCCGGCGGAAAAGTGAGCAAATACATCCTTCCCTACGAAGAGCCGAAGCACGGCGACATCATCGTGTTTCGCTATCCGGTGGACATCAGCCAGACCTTCGTGAAGCGCGTGATCGGCGTTCCTGGCGACCACATCAAGATTATCGAACCAGCAGGTTTATCGCAACGGCATTCAAGCTGAACGAGCCGTACGTCTATCACAAAGCTCCCTATCCGGATTCCTTTCGCGACAACTTTCCTTCCAGCGAGCCGAACCTGATGCTGATGGATCGCGCCCGCGAAATGCTGGCGAACAACGTCGTGAACGGAGAAGTGATCGTGCCCCCGGCATCCTTCTTCGCCATGGGCGACAATCGCGACAATTCTCTCGATAGCCGCTACTGGGGCTTTGTTCCCCGCGAAAACATCATCGGAAAGCCGCTCATCATTTATTGGTCCTACGACACCAGCACCGAGAGCCTGGCCAGTTCTTCGGTCAACTCGCTCGGCCGTCACTTCGTCGACCTGGCCGAGCATTTTTTCACCAAAACACGCTGGAATCGAACTTTCAGGCTGATCCATGGCTACCACAGCGACAACTAAACCCGCGCCGGAAACAGCTCCGATTCAGCGGAGTTCCACTGCCGAATGGGCCATCACCATCCTGATCCTGCTGTTCGGTACTTCCACCATCGCGCAGCCATTCGTGATCCCCACTTCGTCGATGCACAACACCCTCTACACTGGGGACCATCTCATCGTCGATAAGCTGGCCTACGCGCCTCCCGGCAAATTAAGCAAGTACATCCTGCCGTATGAGGACGTGAAGCGCGGCGACATCATCGTCTTCCGCCATCCCACGTTGAACGCGACAGATTACGTGAAGCGCGTGATCGGCCTTCCGGGCGATCACATCAAGTTGGTCAACAAGCAACTTATCCTGAACGGCCAGCCGATGGACGAGCCCTACGCCATTCACCTGGACAATTCCATGACGTATCGCGACAACTTCCCGATCGGCGAACCCGACTACGCCACCGATCCGAAGATGAGCGAGCGCGCCTCTGAGATGCTGCACGACGATGTTGTGAACGGCGAACTGGTGGTTCCCCCCGGCAACTATTTCGCGATGGGCGACAATCGCGACAACTCGCTCGACAGCCGCTATTGGGGCTTGGTGCCGCGCGAAAACATCATGGGCAAGCCGCTGATTGTTTTCTGGTCCTACGATGCGCCCACTGAAGATCTCAAGGATTACAACGTCCATCACATGGTGGACCTGGCTCTCCACTTTTTCACCAAGACGCGCTGGAACCGCACCCTCAAATTAATCCACGGATACCCGCTCGGCGGATGAGTCGCCCCAATTATTACGGCCTGATTCTGGCCGGAGGTCGAGGTACGCGTTTCTGGCCGCGCAGCCGCCGCGCCCACTCCAAGCAAGTTCTGCGATTCGGTGGCGACCGGTCGCTCATTCAACAAACGGTAGATCGGCTCAGTCCCGTTCTCCCTCCAGAACGCATCTGGATTCTAACCAACGATCACTTGCGCGCCGAAATCGTCCAGCAATTGCCCGAAGTTCCCAAATCGCAGATCCTGGCCGAGCCAGCCCAGCGCAACACCGCCCCTGCCATCGGGCTAGCGGCGCACATCCTGCAATCCATCGATCCCAACGCCGTTATGGGCGTCTTTCCTTCGGATCACATGATCTCGAAGCCAGCCAAGTATCTGAGCTTCGTCCGGCCCGCATTCAAAGCCGCATCCGCCGGAAAAATCGTTGTGCTGGGAATCCAGCCGCGCTGGCCGGAAACCGGCTACGGCTACATCGAATTTCCCAAGGGCCTCAAGCCCGGCGCCAGTCAGCCTCTTCCAATCCGCCAGTTCCGCGAGAAACCCGATCTGAAAACCGCCACGCGCTACGTTCGATCCGGCAACTTCTACTGGAACGCCGGCATGTTCTTTTGGAAGACATCCGTACTGCTCAACGCACTCCGTCAATTCCAGCCGAAAACCGCAACGCTGCTGGCGAGCCTTCCAGCTTTTGCCAATCGCCAATTCCCTACGAAGCTGAAGCAGGTCTTTCCCAACTGCGAAAACGTCTCCATCGACTACGCAGTCCTCGAAAAAGCTCCGAACGTAGTAGGATTCGCGACCAGCGATTTCGGCTGGAGCGACGTAGGCAGTTGGAACGCCCTCTACGAACTGCTCCCGCGCGATGCAAACGAAAACGTCTTCCGCGGCGAATCACTAGCCCACTCAAGCACCGGCAACTACGTAGACGCGGAAGGCAAACTGGTAGCTCTTCTAGGTGTGAAGGACCTGATCATCGTAGACACCCCCGACGCCCTCCTAATCGCCGACCGATCGAGAGCCCAAGAAGTAGGCGATCTGGTAAAAAAACTAGAACAACAACGCCGCGACGATCTGATTTAAGGTCTTATCCGCGTTCATCCGCGTTCATCTGCGGCCAATAATCTTACAAAGGAAAGTCCCTGCATTTACGGACCGCCCAAGCCTGCCAAAGATGCCTCCGATCATGCGCGGCCAGCAAAGCAATCCGCTGCCCCAAGCCGAACCGAATCGGCCCAGCCGGACTCGCCACCTTGATCCGCGCCAAATCCAAGCCGTTCGCCTGCGTCACCAACTCCAGCATCCGGCCGTGAAGCGAAAGAAACTCCGGCACCACTTTGTGCTTCAGCAGCCCAGCCGCCGGCCGATAACGCTTCGGCGCACGAACCCGCACCTTCGGCGGCGCATCCATGAAACCCACAAACCACCGGCTGAAGAATCCATACCGGAACGGTCCCTGTCCCGTCATCCCAGCCGCCCGGCCGCGCTCAATCTCGGCGGCGATCAGCGGCAAATCCAGCCCAGCCGTCACATTCAAATGCGCCAGGCATTCGGAAATCGACCACTGCTTGGGCGACGGTCGCCAATTGAACTGTGCGTCATTCAGTGGCGCAGTCAGCTCCTGCGCGTCTTCCTGGATATTCTCGATCTGCTCGTAATAGTCGCGAAGCTCTTCGACGAGAGCCAGTTTGCGCATCGCACACCTTAAGGTGCGATTATTTTATCTCCGATGCCGGCATATTGTCTTGGAACCACTTAACAACGCGCTGAAACAGATCGCGCCGGTGTTCCGGATCGTGAAAGCTATGCCCCTCGCCGGGATAAATGATGAACTCCGTCTTGACCCCCAGCGTGGTCAGCGCGTGCCAGAACTCATAGGATTGCGGGACCGGGCACTCTCCATCTCGCTCGCCCACGGCGATCAGCGTCGGTGTCTTCACGTTCTTGATGTAAGTGATCGGCGAACTCCGCGCATACACCGCCGGATCGTCATAAACCGACGCGCCGAAATACGGCAGCATCCACTGATCAATGGAATTCTGTCCGTAATAACTCTGAAGATTCGCGATCCCCGCGCCCGAGAACGCCGCCCGAAATCGATTGGTCTGCGTGACAGCCCACATCGTCATGTAGCCGCCGTAGCTCCAGCCCGCAATCCCCACCCGATGATCGTCCACCGGATAGTTCTTCGCCACGTGATCCACGCCAGTCAAAATATCACTCAAGTCCCCGTGCCCGAAATCCCGGATGTTCCCGCGCGTGTAATCCTCGCCCTGCCCATAGCTCCCACGTGGATTCGGGAAGAATAGAAAGTACCCTAGCGCCGAGAACAGTTGCGCGGGCAGCCCTGGCCGCGGCCACCCCGGGCGCGTGTCCGCAGCCGGCCCGCCATGCACCAACACAATCATCGGATAATGCTTCGCCGGATCGTACGGCTGCGGAAACATCAGCCAACCCTGCACCGAAAGCCCGTCATTCTTCCACTCCACGCTCTTCGCCGGGCCCCAAACGGGTTTCCGGCCGTCGTTGGAATGCGTAATCTGCCGCCACGAACCAGTCGGTCCAGCCCAAACCTCCGGCGCATGGTCCCACGAAGATCGGATCATCGCGCTGGTGCTCGCATCGCCCGAAAAGACCATCGAATTCTCGCCTTTCCAAATGGTCTCCACGCTTCCCGAAGCCAGATCCAACGTGGACACCGCCATCTTCCCGGAGACATCCTCTGTCATCAGAATCTGCTTGGAGGACGGTGTCCAGCGGAACCAGTTCGGCGACGATTTGCGCTGCGGCGTCAGATCCTTCACCTCTCCGCCACTCGCCGGAAGCGCATAAATGTCGCCGCCCGTCGACCCTTCATCGCTCATCAATCCGCCGATGAACGCAATGGATTTCCCGTCCGGCGACCAGCGCACGTTCGCCACCTGCATGGCCGGTTTCAAAATGTGCCGCGCCGCGCCCGACTGTGCGTCCACCGCGTAAAGCTCCGCGATGTACCAGTTGTCGTCGCCTGGGCCCGGCGCCGCCAGATACGCCAGCTCTTTCCCATCCGGCGACCAATCGCATTCATACACGTACATCCCGTTCGGCGAGATCACCCGCGTTACTCCGCTAACCGGATTCACCAGCGTTAGCCGCTGCAGATGAATCGCGGATGCCACCACGCCGATATCCGGAACCGTGGCTTCCGTCGGCCCCGGGATGTGCGTGATCCCCTCCGTCCACAAAATCGAGATCGTGTTCCCGTCCGGCGACCAGTGCGGTTCCTCCAGATATCCCTCGACATTCGTCGCTTTGCGCGGCTTGCCCCGGCCGGGCTTTTCGGCCACATACAATTGAAGCTGCTTTTCCGAATCCGTGTTCGCGATAAACGCCAGTTTCCCATCGCGCGACCACGCCAGCCCCTGCGCGGAATCCCCCCCGTCAAAAATCGTGCGAGCAGCGGCGCTCGAATCGCGCAGATCTTTCACCACCACGATCGCCCGGCTGGCGTCCCCGCCATCTTTAGCCGGGATGGTTTCAATCCATGCCACCATCCCTCCGTCTTCCGCCATCGCCACTTCGCGAAACTGGTGTACCCCAGCCAGTTCCTTGAGCGCCGAATCCACCTGCGCCCGCACCGGTGCCTCGGCTACACAAAACATCAAGAAACAGGGAATGATCGTTCGCACTTGGTAATCATAGTACAGCCATACGATAGAACTTCAGTGCGATTGTGGGGCAGGATGGCATCCTGCGCACGGGTTGTTAACCCGTGCACAAGCTCCGCGCGCAAGACTGGGAGGTAGGAGGTCCCGTTAATAACCGGCCGCTTTGCGCTCGACCATTGGACCCTCTGGGATTGACTCGGCAATAACCTGTGCCGCGGCCGACTCCGCCACAAACGTCGCGCCCAATTGCCGCCATCGCGCCAACAATCGCCGACCAGCGTCGTCCACCGATGTCACCCCGGTGAGACCCACCACCAGCGCCCGCGTCCCCAAAGTGGATGAACCAGTTCGCCAAACGCGTTCCAGTTCCGCCGCATTTGCCGCCGAAAGCGTCCCAGCGAGTTCCAGCCGCAGCGTCGTGGGGGTATCGTGCAAGTAATAAATTGGCGCTAGCACTCATGCAACTGATGCTCCAAGATGCCCCTCGGTTTCAGATTGTCACTGACTTTACAGAATGTTACCGAACCGCGACCGCAAGGAAGCGCTACCACGAACGCCCCTAGCTGCAATGTATTTCCCTGATACGATTGAATGTTACATCAGCGTCCCGCATGTTGCTCCAACTAAAATCCATCCAAAAACGCTTCGGCGGAGTCGTGGCCCTGCGCGACGGGAATCTCGACGTCAACACCGGCGAGGTCCATCTGCTGATGGGCGAAAACGGAGCCGGCAAATCCACATTAATGAAAATTGTCGCCGGCATGCTCGCGCCGGACGGCGGCGAAATGCTCTGGCAAGGACGCAGCGTAAACTTCCGCAGTCCCGCCGAAGCCGCCTCCCAAGGTATCGCGATGGTTCATCAGGAATCCATGCTGGCCCCGCACCTCTCGGTCGCGGAAAACATCTTCCTGGGACGCGAACCGCGCCTTCCGCTCGGCTGGGTCAATCGCAGCGCGATGCTCGAACGAGCCCAGCGAATTATCGACGAACACCGTTTCCCGCTCCAGGCGCGCTGGCGTGTCGACAAGCTCAGCCCCGCCGGCAAGCAAATGGTGGAAATCTGCCGCGCCATCCAACAAGGTTCCAGCCTTCTGATCTTCGACGAACCCACCTCCTCGCTCTCCGACACCGAAACGCAGGAAGTGTTCCGCATCGTATCCACGCTGCGCGGCCGCAATGTCGGGGTAATTTATATCACCCATCGTCTCGAAGAACTTCGCACCGTCGGCGACCGCGTCACTGTGCTGCGCGACGGCCAAACCGTCCACACCAGCCCGCTCGCCGATCTTTCCACCAACCAACTGATCCGCCACATGGTCGGCCGTGAGGTCACCGCCATTTACACGCGCACTCCGCACCCTCCTGGCGACGAATTGCTCCGCGTCCAACATCTCACGCGCGCACCGCTTCTCAAGGACATCAGCTTCTCTCTGCGCGCGGGCGAAATCGTCGGACTGGCCGGATTGATCGGCGCCGGACGCACCGAGCTCTGCCGCGCCCTCTTCGGCCTCGATGCCATCCACCAGGGCGAAGTCGCGGTTTCTGGCCAATCTATCCGGATCCGCTCGCCGCGCGATGCCGTGCGCGCGGGCCTTGCGCTAATTCCCGAAGACCGGCAGCGCGCCGGACTCGCCACCGCTTTGCCCATCAGCTACAACTTCACCATGGCGAGTCTCAATCACGTTTGCAATTTCGGATTTCTCAATCATTCCGCCGAACGCAAGATCGCCGCCGACTTCACCGCCCGCCTCCGCATCCGCGCTTCCTCCGGGAAACAACTGGCCGGTCGCCTCAGCGGTGGCAATCAGCAAAAGGTTGCGATCGCCAAGTGGCTGGTGGGACGCGCTCGCATTTTCCTCTTCGACGAACCCACCCGCGGCATCGACGTAGGCGCCAAAGCGGAGGTTTTCGAAATGATGGATGAACTGGCGCGTTCCGGTGCTGCGATCCTGATGGTCAGTTCGGAAATGTCCGAGCTTCTCCAAGTTGCCGACCGGATTCTCGTGATGCGCCAAGGCAAACTTACGGGCGAATTCACCGGACGCTGCACCCAGGAACAGATCATGCGTTGCGCTGCGTTTGAAGCCGAGGAGCAAGCCGGATGATCCAGCGGCTGCTGCCGTTCCTCACGTTGATCGCGCTGTTCATCATCCTTTGCATCGCGTCTCCCAATTTCCTTACCGCCACCAATCTTTCGAGCGTCGTCCGCCAAACCGCGGTCATCAATATCATGGCGCTCGGCATGACCGCCATCATTATCTCGGGCGGAATCGATCTCTCTGTCGGCTCCATCCTCGCACTCGCCGGATTGCTCGGTACCATGACCATGGAAAAACAAGGCATCGCCATGGGAATGGTAGTCGGCATCCTCACCGGCATGCTCTGTGGATTCTCCAACGGTCTGATGACCACATCATTGCGCATCAACCCGTTCATCGTGACGCTCGGCACCATGGGAATCTTCCGCGGCCTCGCACTGATCATTTCGAAAGGCCTGCCCGTCCACCAAATCCCACCCTCCTTCTCGTATCTCGGCGAGGGCACTCTGCTGGGCGTGCCGTTCGTGTTGTGGATTCTCCTCTTCTGCGCACTCGCCATGCATGTGCTGCTCGAACACACCCGACTTGGCCGCTACGCGTTTTCCATCGGCAGCAATCCGGAAGCCGCATATTACGCCGGCGTTCCTGTTCGATTTCACACCACCGCCATCTACGCCATCGCCGGTTTGCTCACCGGCTTGGCGGGAATGATTGAAGCTTCCCGTTTGATGACCGGTCAACCCACCGGAGGCCAAGGCTATGAGCTAACTGCCATCGCCGCGGTGGTGATCGGCGGAGGCAGCCTGCGCGGAGGCGAAGGCAGCGTGCTCGGAACCCTGGTCGGAGCATTCATTATGGGACTGCTCGCGAACGGCAGCGATCTTCTCGGAACGAATCCCTACTGGCAGCAAGTCATCATCGGCGCGGTCATAATCCTGGCCGTGTCCTTCGACGAACTACGAAAGAGAAAGATGACAGCCTAGAATGCCCAGTTCGGCAAATGTGGTGACAGGAGCCTGTGAAAAAATCGGCAAAGACACCGGCTCCCTCACGGTCGCGGCTCGGAATGAGACACCCCGTTACCGAGCCGCGACCGTAAGGGAGTCGGTGATTTGGATTTATTCACACGTTCCAGGCTCGAATTTTCGCGCAGAGAAATCGGACACTCCAGGGAAGCGGCCGCCGCGAAATTTCGTGCCTGTCACCATTTTTGCCAGCGGCATCCGCGCCTGGCTTTTCTGCCTTCTCCTAGCGCTCTTCCTCGCTTCTCCTATTGCAGCCCAACCGCACCGCACCACAAAATACACCCTGCCACCCGACAAACTACAAAAAGCCGTCGACTACGCCCACGCCCGAAACTGGCTCTACTTCACCAGCCAACTCTACGGCGTCGCCATTCTCCTCGCCATCCTTACACTCGGGCTGGCGGCGAAATTTCGCGATTGGGCTGAAGCCGCGTCAAGCCGTCGCGTCATCCAAGCGCTCATATTCGTCCCGCTCCTCTTCCTCACCATCGACTTTCTCAACCTCCCGCTCGCAATCTACAGCCAGCACCTGGAACGAATCTTCCAGCAGTCCATCCAAAGCTGGCCCTCCTGGTTCTGGGACTGGACCAAAGCTGAGCTGCTAACAGTCGTTGTTGCAACATTGGTCGCCTTCATTCTTTATGCAGTAATCCGCCGCAGCCCCGCGCGCTGGTGGTTCTACTTCTGGCTGGCCACGCTCCCCATCATATTCACCATCGCCTTTGTCGAACCATTCCTCATCGAGCCGTTGTTCTACAAATTCGAGCCGCTGTCGAAACAACATCCCGAGTTAGTGAACGAACTGGAAAAGGTGGTCGCGCACGGCGGCCTCGCCATTCCACCCGATCGGATGTTCGAGATGATGGCCAGCGAAAAGGTAACTTCGCTGAACGCCTATGTCACCGGCTTCGGTGCGTCCAAACGCGTCGTCGTGTGGGACACTACCATCCGGAAACTCACCACCCCCGAAGTCTTGAGCGTGTTCGGCCACGAGATGGGACACTACGTGCTCGGGCACGTACGCAACTCCATCATCCTCGGATCGATCTTTAGCCTGCTTCTGATCTACGCCGGATATCGCATCGCGCGCTGGCGAATTCGTGAATTAACTGACTGGGCCAGTCTTCCGGCCCTGCTCCTGATCGCGTCCCTCTTCGGATTCTTCTCCGAGCCGGTAGTCAATGGTTACAGCCGTTGGCAGGAACATCAGGCCGACGTCTACGGACTCCAGATCATCCGCGGCATCGTCCCAGATCCAGCGGAAGTGACCGCCCACACGTTCCAAGTCCTCGGCGAAGAAGGTTTGGATGAACCCGATCCAAACCCGTTCATCGAATTCTGGACCTACACCCACCCCTCAATCTCCGAACGAGTCGCCTTCTCCGCTTCCGAACCGCAACCGTAACACTCCCATTTCGCAAAGACCCTGTAACCGAACCGCGACCGCAAGGAAGCGCTACCACGAACGCTTCACTTTGTCCCATGCTCCGTTGAAGACGTTGAAAGGCACCGACTCCCCCACGGTCGCGGCTCGGAGAGGAAACGGTGTTACCGAACCGCGACCGTAAGGGAGTCGGTGCCTTAGATTTTTCACGCCGCCAATGCCTGGGCAGGCTTTCAGTGCTACTACGCTTTCTTAGCACGCCATCGGAAGCGCCTATTCGTTCGACGACACCTTCCCAACGCCCAACAACCGCTCCACATTCTCCACGAATTCCTTCTTCGCCTTTACCGAAAAGTCCCCGCTAGCGCTCCCCGGAAATCCCGCATGTACGCCGCGCACCAGTCCCTCTCGATCGATAAAGAACGTCGTCGGCCACGCGGTCCAATTCTCCGCCTGGGCCGCCAGCCTGTCCTTCGCTTCACTGGGCTCTCCCGCCAGCAGCACGGTGTATTCAATGCCGTATTTCTTGATGAATGCCCGCAACCGGGCCGGATCCTTCAACTGCTCGCCTTCTTCGAACGAGAGCGCCACAATCTCCAGCCCCTGTTCCCGATAAGCGCGATAAAGCTCCGCCAGGAACGGCGCCTCGTCGTGACAGTTCGGGCACCAGCTCCCCGTAATGTTCACCAGCACAACTTTGCCATGGAAGCGTGGGTCATCGTTTGAAACCAGCTTGCCGTTCAAGTCCGGAAAACTGAAAAGAAATGGACGCGACGCGTCCTTCATACGCGTGTATCCGCTCGGATCGGTGGGTTCCGGCAACCCCTTCGCGCGAGCCTCTTCCGCACGCACCGCTTTGTATTGGTTGTGTCCTTTCGGACCGGCCAGGTCCACGTCCAAGGTGCCGTCGCCCGCCACGGTAAGGGTCAGCAGCGATGGCCGCGCTCCGGAGAAGTGGCTGAGCAAAAACTTGCCGTCCCGGTACGTTCCCGTGAGCGCCCCGGTATCGCCGTCCACACGCAGGATCGCCGCGCTCGCCTCAGCGCCGTGTTGGCGCACAATCAATCGCCACGTCGATTCCCCCTTCGCGCTGCTTACTCCCTGTATCTCCCACACGCCGTCGATGGACGGGGCAGTGACCTTCGTTGGGGACGGAGCTACGAACGGCTTGGCCTGAAACGGATAGACTTTCGACTGAGCCGTTACGAATTGGCCCTCTAGCACTTTGCCGTTCAACGTTCCCGTAAGCTGGGTCGCGTAGTCGTCGAAGTGCAGAGTAAGTGCGCCCTGCTCGAACGTTCCGCTGGTTGACGCCTCCCGTTCCTCTCCGTTGTAGAACCATCCCCGAAACTGCGGTCCCTTTCCGGCGAACTCAATTTTGAACGGAATCTCAACGCCGTTGAAATTAATCCGGGCGTCCCAAACGCCGCTCAGCGACTGCGCCATCGCGCCCGGAGCCATAGCCAAAATTGCAATCCATAATCCTTTTTTCATTAAGACCTCCCGTTTACCTCGAAGATGCTAACCGAACCGCGACCGCAAGGGAGCGCTACCACGAAACCTGTCGGATCGCCAGAATCTCTCCAAATCGTGACGCCCCGCATCCATCTGAATATGCGCCACGATCACTCAATTCGCAATGATCTCATAGTTCAACGAATTTCAGGCAGGCTCGCTACCCACTCACCCGGTCGCTTACGCTCGCGGCTCCGAAATGAGAGTGGGTTACCGAACCGCGACCGTAAGGAAGCCGGTGCCGCTCCGATTTTTCCGCAGCTCCTCATGGAGCAGCTAATCGACCCCAGAATAATCCAACGCTGGAGCCCAGTCAACACAAATATACCATCCCGATAGACTTTAGGATGTATGCGTTTCCCGGTACCTCCATTTAGTAGGAACTTAGCCTTCCTGGAGCGCGTTGTACTTTGCAATGGGTCAAGCTGCGGGATGCCACACGATCCACAACCGCCTGTGCCATCATAGAAGGGTTAACCTCCATTGCGATGAAATCATTCCAACAAGGACTCGTTTGCATTCTGTGTGCCTCTTTGCTTGTCTCGCCCGTCGCGGCACAATCTGAGATCAGGATCGACTCGGCAAAGGGACGTTTGGGTTGGCTCACCCGCCCCTACCAGGCGCGAGACGTTCCGCCGATTAACCTGGCGAATTCATCCCGGCTAGAGTCGCTGGTACGCGGAGGCAATCTCTATCTCTCAGCCCAGGATGTGGTTGCCTTGGCGCTCGAAAATAACATCGATATCGAAGTCCAGCGCTACGGCCCTTTGTTGGCTCAGGAAGTCCTGCGCCGCGCCAAGAGCGGCGGTGCGCTGCGCAGTGTCGGACTTGGTGTAGCTCAGGGCCCTCAAAGCGTCAGTCTTACTGGAGTCAGCACCAGCAACACGGTCACGCTTTCGGCCGGAAACGGCGTCAGTTCCGGCGGCGGAATCGTCACCCAGTTGGGCCCGCAGATTCCAGGGTATGATCCGGTCTTCTCCGTTCAGGCGCTCTTTCAACACATCACCAGCCCCCAGAGCAATACGTTTCTGACTGGAACCAATGAGCTGGTTCTGGGCCTGCGTACCTATCAGGCCACCTACTCGCAAGCCTGGGATTTCGGACTCAGCAGCCTTTGGACCTACTCCAGTCAACACACCCGAGTGAACAGCACGCAGTACGACTTCAACCCGTACACCACAGGCGTCCTCGATCTCCAGTTGACCCAGAGTCTGCTGCAAGGTTTCGGACGCGCGGTGAACAATCGCAATATTCGTGTCCAAAGGAACAACCTCAAAGTCACCGACCTGCAATTCAAGCAGCAAGTAATCGTCACCGTCGCGGCCATTCTCAACCTCTATTGGGACTTGGTCAGCTTCCACGAAGACGTCTTATCCCGCAAGCACGAGCAGGAGACGGCGCAACTGCTGCTGGAAGACAACAAGAAACAGGTGAACATCGGTGCGCTCGCCGAGATCGAAGTCACTCGCGCCGAATCACAGTTGTACGGCGCGCAACAGGATCTGGTGATTTCCGAGACCAACCTATTGCAGCAGGAAATTGTGCTCAAGAACGCGCTCAGCCGGAACGGCATCGCCAATCCCACGCTGGCCAACGTACACATCATCCCGCTCGATCCCATCCCCGCGCCTAACGACGAAGCTCTCCAGCCCACCGATCAGCTGATTCAACAGGCCATTAATAAGCGCGTCGAGATCGCTCAGGGCCGCATCAACCTGGAAAGCAACCGGCTCAACCTCATCGGGATCAAGAATTCGCTGAAGCCCGTGCTCAACGCATTTGCCGAGGTGACCAACAACGCGCTCACCGGCGTTTCCGCTGACCCGTCCCTGGCTTACCTCGAAGGTGGGTACGGCAACTTGTTGGCGCAAATCGCCCGGCGCAATTTCCCGAACTACACCGCCGGCCTATCGCTGCAAATCACCCTCCGCAATCGCGCCGCCCAGTCCGACTACGTGACCAGCTTGATTGAAATCCGGCAGAACGAGCTCAATCTCCAGAAAAACATCAACCAGATTCAAGTGGATGTCCAGAATGCCGTGATCGGAATCCAGCAGGCGCGCGCCCGTTATGACGCCGCCGTGAAAGCCCGCACCCTGCAACAGCAAACTCTCGAAGCGGATCAAAAGAAAAATGCCCTGGGCGCCAGCACCATCTATCAAGTGGTGCAGGACCAGCGCGATTTGGCCAGCGCGGCCAGCAGTGTAATGCAAGCCATGGCCAATTACACCCACGCGCGTGTCGCGCTCGATCAAGCACTCGGAACAACGCTCGAAGTGAACGGCATCTCGCTGGACGAAGCGAAAAACGGCCGTGTCGCGCGTCCATCTGTGCTCCCCGCCAACTTGCCTGACGGAGAAAAGCAATGAGCTTCTCCCGCACTCTACGTCAAATCGTCGCTGTCGGATTATCCTGCACTTGCATTTCGGCTCAATCCATTTCCATCGATCCGGTCAAGCCGACGGGGCCTATCCTTCTGCGGCCTTACTTGACGCCTGACGTTCCGCCAGCCCGCACGGGAAATTCGCCGCGGCTCCAGGATCTGATTCGCGCCGGCACGCTCTATCTCACCGTCCAGGACGCAATCGCGCTCGTGCTTGAGAACAATATCGATATCGAAGTGGCGCGCTACAGCCCCATCCTGGCCGACTGGAATTTGGAACGCGCGCGAGCCGGTGGCGCTTTGCCTGGCGTTCCGAGCGGCGCCGCACAGGCCGGTACTGTGGCGAGTGGACAGGGCGTTGCGGGTAGCGAAGCGGCTGCGGGTGTGACGTCCACTGGCGGAAGCACCGCCACCAACAAAACATCCAACGCCACCGTGTCCCAGGTGGGCCCAATTGCGCAAACTTTGGATCCCAGTATCACCGGCTCCGCCATCTTTAGCCACACCAGTGTCCCGCAGTTCAACAACACTCTGAGCTTGACCAACGTGTTGATCTCAGCAACGCACGTCTATAACGCATCTCTGCAGCAGGGATTTCTGAGCGGCGGCAGCGCCACGCTTTCCTTTAACGAACACTATTTGAACGAAAACGCGCCCAGCGATATCTTGAATCCCACGGTGGCGCCCAGTATCTCTCTCTCGTTCCAGCAAAATCTCTTGCGCGGTTTCGGTGTGGCCGTGAATGCGCGCAGTATCACGGCACGCAAGATCGGAGTCGCCCAGTCCGAGCTGAATTTCAAAGCGCAGGTCATTAACTCGGTGGTTCAAACGCTGAACGTGTATTACAATCTGTCCGCCAGCTACGAAGATGTCAAATCGAAGAAGGCTTCCGTCGAACTGGCGCAGACGCTGTTCTCCGACAATCAGAAGCAAGTGCAACTCGGATCGCTCGCGCCCTTGGACATCACTACCGCCGAGTCCCAACTGGGCGCCAGCCAACGCGATCTGGTTGTTTCCGAAACCACTCTTGGACAACAAGAAGTGCAGCTCAAAAATCTTATAAGCCGCAACGGCTCGGCCGATCCCGCGCTTCGCAATGTCCGGATCGTGCCGCTGGATAAAATCGTCATGCCCGAAAAAGACGATCTGCCGCCTCCGCAGGCGATGATCCAGGAAGCCATGGCCAATCGCGCGGATTTAGCCGCCGAAAAAATGAACGAGCAAATGGCGGAAGTGAATGCTCTCGGAACCAAGAACGGATTGCTGCCAACACTGGTGCCGTTCGTCAGCTTAAGCGACGCCGGATTGGCTGGAACCAAGAGAACAGTTTCCTTCAACGGCGTACCAGTCACCGCCGACCCTTACTTCGAGGGCGGCATCGGTAACGCGCTGGGCCAAGTGTTCCGTCACAATTTTCCGACCAATCTCGCTGGATTCTTCTACTCGATGCCGCTCGAAAATCGGCAGGCGCAGGCCGATTATGGAATCGACCAACTCACCCTCCGCCAGACTCAGCTCACCATCCAGCGCGACATCAATCAGGTGCAAGTGGATCTAATGAACGCCGTAGTGGCGCTCAAGCAAGCCCGCGCCCGTTACGAAGCGTCGGTAAGAAATCGGATTTTATCGAAACAGCTCCTGGATTCCGAGCAGAAGAAATTCGCCCTGGGAGCCTCCACGCCCTACAACGTCACCCAAACTCAGCGCGACCTCTCAGCGGCCGAGTCCTCCGAACTAGGCTCGCTAGTAACCTGGAACAACGCGAGAATCTCCATCGACCAAATTCTAGGCACAACGCTAGCCACGAACCACATCACCCTATCCGAAGCCCAATCCGGCAAAGTAGCCCGCTCCTCCAAGTAGGGCTGTTTTTGCGGTCGACACCGTTCGTTCGGCCCAGAAGCGCTGTTGCGGGCGACACAAACCGAACCGCGACCGCAAGGGAGCGCAACCACGAACGGCCTACTTTGAAATTCTGGTGGGGAGACGATCGTCATCCTCACCGTTCATCAGTCTGTCGAGTTCTTCCGGCTTAAGGCGACGCAGTTCGTGCTCGATCTCTGGATCATAAGTCCGGTCGTTGGGTTCGCAGCCCTTTTGGGCTTTTCGCCCATACAGGCGTAGGAACGTTCCGAAGTCCTTAGCTATCGCCTTCTTACTCTTCTTGGCCATTTCACTGGTTCCGTAGCCTATTATGCCGCTCTTTCAGACCCCCGCTCAGACGCTTCCAGAAGGGCCGGGAGGTCAGACACTTCCCAGATGCAATCTGCGAAGTAGCCCACTCGCAAGACGGGCGTTCTCATCAAACGCGTCCGGATTCGCGGCTACTCGCCCAGTGTCGCGATGTGTCTACGGGATTAGTGGGTCAGTTTCAGAATGTGGGGCAGGATGTCATCCTGCAGCGGGTTGTTAACCCGCGCAGTTTGCGCCGATTGGTAATCGGCGGCAGGTTACCAACCTGCCCCACGTGCTGAAACTGACCCACTACCAATCATGAGTTCCCAACCTCCGCTATACTAAAAGCAGCGAGGTTCCGATGCCGCGTCGTCCAAGACCCCTTCTTTTCGCAATTCTAACGATCGTCTTTTGCTCCGTTCTCGGTGGCATATTCGGCTCCGGCCTCACCGGCGTTTCGGCCGCCACTTCCGGCCCCGAAGAGGATCTCAAAACCAGCATCAAGCAGTTCACCAAGGTCTACGAATTGGTGGAGAAGAACTTCGCCGAGCCCGTTACCGCCGACAAAGGCATATACAAAGGCGCGATCCCGGGCATGCTGCGCACGCTCGATCCGCACTCGAATTTCTTCGATCCCAAGGATTTCCAGAATCTGCGTGACGACCAGCAAGGTCACTACTTCGGCGTCGGAATGACCATCGGCCCGCGCAACGGAAAAACCATCGTCATCGCGCCCTTTGGCGGATCTCCCGCATATCGCGCCGGCCTGCGCCCCGGTGACACCATCCTCCAGGTAAACGACAAGCATACCGACGCTCTTTCCACCCAGGAAATCGCCGACCTGCTCAAAGGACCGCGCGGCACCAAGGTTCAAATCATTGTTGCGCGCGAGGGCTCTGACAAGCCCGTCACCTTCGACATCATTCGCGACGAGATTCCCCGCTACAGCGTGGAACAGGCGTTCTGGCTACGGCCCGGCATCGCCTACATGAAAATTACCGCCTTCAACGAACACACCAGCGAGGAGATGGAAGACAACCTCAAGCGCTTGGGCGAAACCAACATCAAGGGCCTGGTGTTCGATCTGCGCGACAATCCCGGTGGCATTTTGAACGAAGGCGTCAACGTTGCCGGGCATTTTCTACGCAAAGGGGAAGTTGTGGTATCGCAGCACGGACGCGCCTCCGCGGAGAAACCGTATATGGCGCGAGGCAGCGCCTTCGGACAGAATTATCCCATCGTCGTTCTGGTGAATCCTTACTCCGCCTCTGCCGCCGAGATCGTCGCCGGCGCGCTGCAGGATCATGATCGCGCCTGGATTCTCGGTCAAAATACCTTCGGCAAAGGATTGGTCCAGCAGGTGTGGCAGCTTCCCGAAGACACCGGCCTCGCTCTCACCACCGCTCACTATTACACTCCCAGCGGACGCCTCATCCAGCGCGACTATTCGCACATCTCGTTCCTCGATTACTATTACGGCAAGCGCACGGATACCAAGAATCCCTTGGACGTGAAGAGCACCGATGGCGGCCGCACCGTCTACGGCGGCGATGGAATCACGCCGGATGAGAAGTACGAACCCAAGTACAACAAGTTCCAGACCAGCCTCTTCCGCAAAGATCGGTTTATCTTCTTTACCTTTGTGGCCAGGTGGTTCGGCGGGCATCCCACCAAGCTCCCCAAGGGCTGGGAGCCGGATAACACCGTCCTGAGCGACTTCCGCGAATATCTAGTGAAGCAGCAAGTCCCGATCACCGATGCCGATTGGAACGAGAATCGCACCTGGCTTCTGCAGCAGTTGAAGCGCGAAATGTATGCCACCGCGTTCAGCGTTGAGGAGTCGCAGCGGGTTGCGGCCGAATCCGACCCCGAGGTTCTCAAGGCCATCGAGAGCATGCCGGAAGCGAAAACGCTGCTCGAAAAATCGAAGAAGCTGATCGTCATGCGGACTAACCGCGACGCTCTGCCGTTAAGATGACGGCCCGTAGAGTTTGAAAAATCAGCCAGCTCCACAAATCACCGTCCTCGACGCGGGCGGTCAATACTGTCATCTCATCGCCCGAAAAATCCGCGATCTCGGAGTGTACGCGGAAGTTCGCGCCAGCGATACGCCCGCCGAAGAACTGCGCGGCCGCGCCGGACTAATTATTTCGGGCGGCCCCGATAGCGTCTACGAAAGCGACAGCGCCCGCATCGATCCCGCGATTCTTTCTTCCGGCAGCGCCGTGCTCGGCATCTGTTATGGCCAGCAGCTCATGGCATACAATCTCGGCGGCCACGTCCGAAAAGGCGACAAAGGCGAGTACGGCTTGGCCGTGCTGCATCGCGTACAACCGCATAAGCTATTCGAGGGCCTGAACGGCGACTCGCAAGTTTGGATGAACCATCGCGACCAGGTGGAGCGCGTGCCCCCCGGTTTCGAAATCCTCGCCGGCACCGACACCTGCGCCATCGCGTCCATGGCCCATCGCGAACGCCCGCTTCTTTCGGTCCAGTTCCATCCCGAAGTAGTCCACACTACCGACGGCATGCGGATTCTCTCCAATTTCGTTTTTGGCGTCTGCGTCTGCAAGAAAGATTGGAATCCGAAGGATCGCATCGGACCCATGGAAGCCGAAATCCGAAGCATCGCCGGCGATCGCAACATCTTCTTCTTCGTTAGCGGCGGCGTGGATTCCACAGTCGCCTACACGCTATGCCTCAGAGCCCTCGGCCCAGATCGCGTCTACGGGATTTATGTGGATACCGGCCTCATGCGCGAAGGCGAGACCGCTTACGTCCGCCGCCTGTTCGAACAACTGGGCGCCAAAGCATTTCATGTGGAAGAAGCCGAGGGAGAATTTCTCGGAGCGCTCAAAAGCGTCTGCGATCCGGAAAAGAAGCGTCACATCATCGGCGAGCAGTTCGTCGCGGTTCAGGATCGCGTCCTAAGCACCGGCCAATTTCTGGATGGCCATTGGATCCTGGGGCAGGGAACTATTTATCCCGACACCATCGAATCCGGCGGCACCGCGCGAGCCGATGTCATCAAGACGCACCATAATCGCGTGGCCGGAATTCAAAAGCTGATCGAAACCGGCCGGATCATCGAGCCGCTGGCCTCTTTCTACAAAGATGAAGTCCGCGAAATCGGCGCCGAACTCAAAATCCCGGCCGAGTTTCTGCATCGCCATCCATTCCCAGGGCCGGGTCTCGCGATTCGCTGCCTGTGTTCGGAATCCGAAGCGCCGGTCGAACGATTGGACCCAGGCTGGCTGCTGCCGGTCCGCTCCGTCGGAGTGCAAGGCGATTCGCGCAGTTACCGCTCGGTGCTAGCCTTGGAGCAAATCCCGACCGATGAACTCGCAACCAGCCTGGTGAATCGCATGTGGGAAACCATCAATCGCGTAGTCGGCGTAGTGAGCGTGAAAACCCCAGTGTCCGAAATGCGATCCACCCGCGGCACTCTGACGCCGGAGCGCCTAACCCGCCTTCGCCAAGCGGATGCCATCGTGCGAAAACTATCGGAAGAAACCGGATTCGAAAGCGCCGTTTGGCAATTCCCAGTAGTGCTAATTCCTCTAGGCATCAACGGAACGCCGGATTCCATCGTCCTACGCCCGATTCACTCAGTAGACGGCATGACCGCCCAAGTAGTCCGGATGCCGGAAGATCTTCTCCGCCAAATGGCCGCAAAACTCCTATCGGTAGAAGGAATCGCCGGCGTCTTCTACGACCTAACCCACAAACCCCCAGGCACAATCGAGTGGGAGTGATCCGCGTTCATCTGCGTTCATCAGCGGCCTAAATCCGGTGAAAGCTTTTCAGAATATCCCGAGTCGAATAACGTAACGCAATAGGCCGCCCATGCGGACAACTCATCGGGCACTCAGTAGCGGCCAACTCGCGCAGCAGCCACTCCATCTTGGTCTGATCCAGCCGCATATTGATCTTGATCGCAGCCCGGCAAGCGATACTAGCGGCCATCCCGCGCCGCAAATCGTCCACCGATACTTTCCGCAATTCGCCGTCCGCGATTTCCAAAATCTCAAACACCAACTTTTCGATATCCGCAGGACCCACTCCCGCCGGCGCCGCCTTCACCGCGATCGTCCGATTCCCGAACGGCTCCGAATCAAATCCCGCCCGCTCCAGCTCGCTAGCGATGTGCGCATATTCGATCTGCTGCGATGCCGATAGCTCGAGCAAAATCGGCATTAGCAACTGCTGCCGCTCCACTCGGTTCTCAGCCTGCTGCCGCAGAACTTTCTCGAACAGAATGCGTTCATGCGCCACATGCTGGTCGATGATCCACAGCCCATCGCGTCCCGCGGCGATGATGAAGCTGTCGTGAATCTGTCCCAGCGGCCGCAAATCCGAAAGGATCGCGAGACTCTGCGGAGCCTCCGCGCCATAGGGCAAAGGACCATGCGTATCCGGAACCGCCTGCGGCGCGACACTCTCGAAATCAAAACGTTGCTCTGGGGCCACCGTCGTTTTCAGATGAAATACCGGCAGATCTTCCACGCGTTCCGCCGGCGCCGCAGCATCCGGCACTGGCTCGAACTGCTGATTCTCGATGCGCTGCGTGAAATCGGAATAGGGCAGCGCCGCCGCCGGCTGTGGCGGAAGCGGAATCGGCAAGCTGGAAGCGGGACGCGTTGCGATCAACCGCTCGCGAATGGAGTCCCGCACAAAATCGTGCACGAACGTTCCGTGCCGGAACCGGACTTCGGTCTTGGACGGATGAACGTTGACGTCCACTTCCTCGCAGTCGCAATCCAGAAACAGCAGCGCGAACGGAAAGCAGGCGTGCGGCATCAGGTTGTGATAAGCGGCCGAAAGCGCGTGCATCAGCAGCCGGTCGCGAATCAGCCGTCCGTTCACGAACATGAAGATCGAATTCCGGTTGAGCTTCTGCACCTGCGGCGCGGAGACGAATCCGCGCAACCCAAAAACCCGTGATTCGGGTTCGGGACCCTCCACAACGGTGAGCTCTCGCTCCACCATAGCCAGATCGATCAGCTCATCCAAAGTCTGATTGCCGAACACCTGGTAAACCCGCTCGCGCACAGTCTCTACCGGTGTTACATCCAAAAGATCACTGTCGCCGTGGCGCAGATGGAACGCCTTCTTTGGATGCGCCAGGCTGTAATGCGTCGCAAGCGAAGCGATGTGCGCCAGCTCAGTCTGATCCGAACGCAAGAACTTCTTGCGCGCCGGAACATTGAAGAAAAGATCCCGGACCGACACAGTTGTCCCCGCCGGACCCGGAAATTCATCGCAGCGCAGCAGTTTTCCGCCTGCGAATTCCACCGCCGCTCCCGTGGTCTCGTCCGCCGACCGGGTTTCCAGCAGCAGCCGCGAGACCGAGGCGATGGAGGGCAGCGCTTCCCCTCGAAACCCCAAAGTCGCAATGGAAAGCAGGTCTTTGACGTCGCTCAACTTACTGGTAGCGTGCCGCTCGAATGCCAGCAGCGCGTCATCGCGCAGCATCCCGCAGCCGTCGTCCGTGATTCGGATTAAACGCCGGCCGCCGCTGTCGATATCAATGCGAAGGTGAGTCGCACCCGCGTCGAGCGAGTTTTCGATCAGCTCCTTGACTACAGAAGCCGGCCTCTCGACAACTTCCCCGGCAGCGATCTTATTCGCGACCGTGTCGGAGAGGACTCTGATTTTTCCCATGGGGGAAAGATTTTAGGTGCTCATGGCGGACAGGAACTCGCCGTTGCTGCGGGTCTTGCCCAACTTATCGAGCAGCAGTTCCATGCTTTCGACCGGCGACAGCGGATTCAGAACGCGCCGCAAAACGAAGACGCGATTGAGCTCTTCCTTCGGAACCAGCAGCTCTTCTTTACGCGTGCCGCTCTTGGTAATGTCGATGGCCGGGAAAACGCGCTTGTCCATCAGCTTCCGGTCCAAATGGATTTCCATGTTGCCGGTGCCTTTGAACTCTTCGAAAATCACGTCGTCCATGCGGCTGCCGGTATCGATCAGCGCGGAAGCGACAATGGTCAGCGATCCGCCCTCTTCGATGTTGCGCGCCGCTCCAAAGAATCGCTTGGGACGCTGCAACGCGTTCGAATCCACGCCGCCCGAGAGTACTTTGCCGGATGGCGGCACGACGGTGTTATATGCCCGCGCCAATCGCGTGATGGAATCGAGCAAGATCACCACGTCGCGCTTGTGCTCCACCAGCCGCTTGGCTTTCTCGATCACCATCTCGGCCACTTGGACGTGACGCGAGGCCGGTTCATCAAAGGTGGAACTGATCACTTCACCCTTCACCGATCTCTGCATGTCGGTGACTTCTTCAGGACGCTCGTCGATCAGCAACACAATCAAAGAAACTTCCGGATGATTGGTGGTAACCGAATTCGCGATCGACTGCAGCAGCATCGTCTTGCCGGTGCGTGGCGCAGCTACAATCAGTCCGCGCTGCCCCTTGCCGATCGGCGTGAGCAGATCCATCACGCGGCCCGAGTAATTGTCGCGCGCGGTTTCGAGCTTCAGCCGTTCGTTCGGATACAGCGGCGTCAGGTTGTCGAAGAAAATCTTGTTGCGGGCTTCCTCCGGCGGCTCAAAGTTGATCGCGTCAACCTTGATGAGCGCGAAGTAGCGTTCGCCTTCTTTGGGCGGACGGATCTGGCCCGAGATGGTATCGCCGGTTCGCAAATCGAAGCGGCGGATCTGCGACGGCGAGACGTAGACGTCGTCAGGACCTGGCAGGTAATTGTATTCGGGCGCGCGCAAGAACCCAAATCCGTCGGGCAGGCATTCTAGCACGCCCTCGGAAAATATGAGGCCGCTCTTTTCGGCCTGGGTCTGCAGGATCTTGAAGATCAACTCCTGCTTGCGCAATCCAGCGGTGCCGGTCACGCCCAGGTCTTTGGCGATCTGATTGAGCTTCTGGATACTCATATCCTTCAACTCAACAAGATCCAGCGTGCCGTTCTTCTGGCCCTGGCCGGGAACGTTGCCGCGATGCTTGCGGTGTCCTCCGCCAGCGGGCGCGCCTTCAGCCGGCTTCGCCTCGGAAGACTTCGCATCCTCCGGTTTGCCGTTTTCGGACGGTTCGGCCTCTTGGCCTTCCGGCGCCGCGGAGGCGGCCGGCTTTTTTGCGTCTGATTTCTCTTCGGTGGGAGCAGCTACTGCTGCTGGGTCTGGATTTTCGATATCGCTTGCCAAATTTCCCTCACTCCCCGGCATGTAGGCGCCGAGAACAGCAGGGGGTCGCTATCCAATATTTGACTTCGGATGGCGGCCGTTTGCTGCCGTTGTTCTTTCTGACCTTTCAACTTGTCTGTCTTCGTGGCGATCACCAAGTACCGCCGGTTATGAAACTCCAGCCACTGCTTGAGTTCCAGATCCTTCTCCATCCAGCCTCGACGCGCGTCGAGGATCAGGAAGCAAAGCTCCAACGACCTTCGTTCGAAAAGGTATTGTTCGATAAGCCGCTTCCACTGGGATGCGATTTCCTTCGGGACACGAGCGTACCCATATCCCGGCAGATCGACGAAGTGGAATTGTCCGCCGACCCGGTAAAAATTAATCAACTGCGTGCGGCCCGGTGTGGCACTGGTAAACGCCAGCCCTTGTTTCCCGATCAGGCAATTCAACAAGCTGGACTTACCAACATTGCTCCTTCCCAGAAATGCGATCTCCGGGAGGGATTCAGCCGGAAACTGATCCGGCCGGGCTGCACTTACCACAAATTGCGCGTCCATCAGGCCCCTGCAGGCGATTAAGAAACCGACTCCTTACGGTCGCGGCTCGGTTACGGTCCTAACCAATTGCCTAATGTGAAATCCGTTCTTCGCTCGATGGCGGGCGTACCAACTCCGGCGGCGGCACAGTGCCGGCCAGCGGCAGGGCGATGATTTCCCGTTCCAGAGCAATCTTCAACACTTCGTCCATAGTTGTGACGAAGTGGAGATTCATTTCCTTTCGAACAATTTCCGGAATATCCGGGAGATCCTTCTCATTATCCTTCGGCAGTATCAGTTCGTAAATCCCCTGGCGATGCGCAGCCAGCAGCTTTTCCTTCAGCCCGCCAATAGGCAGCACCCGGCCGCGGACTGTGATTTCACCGGTCATCGCGAGGTTACAACGAACCGGGATGTTGGTCAAAGCACTACAGATACTGGTTGCGATGGTAATTCCGGCGGAGGGGCCGTCCTTGGGGATCGCGCCTTCCGGGACATGCACGTGGATATCCAGGTTACGGTAAAAGTCCCGTTGAATCCCCAGCAGGTGCGCGCGGGAACGGACGTAACTCATGGCCGCATGGGCCGATTCCTGCATTACGTCGCCCAGTTTCCCGGTGATTTGCAGCTTGCCTTTGCCTTCCATCACGGCCGCTTCTGTCGTGAGAATGGTCCCGCCAACTTCGGTCCAGGCCAATCCAACCGTAGCGCCTACTTCGTTCTTCTTGTCGGCCTGCAGATCGCGGAATTTCTGCGGACCTAGAAAGTCGGAAACCGTCTCAGGCGTGAGAATCACCTGATCCGGCTGGTTTCCGGTAGATTTCTTGGAATCGCCCCGGGCGTTGACCACTTTGCGCGCGATCTTGCGGGCCACGTTGCCGATTTCGCGTTCCAGATTGCGCACGCCGGCTTCGCGAGTGTACGACTGGATCAAACTCTGCAGCCCCTCATCGGTGAACTCCAGATTCACCTTCTCCACGCCCGTACCCTTCAACTGTTTCGGGACCAGGAACCGCTTGGCGATTTCCAGCTTCTCAAGCTCGGTGTAGCCCGACAGCCGGATCACTTCCATGCGATCCTGCAGTGCCGGCGGAACAGTATGCAGCACGTTCGCGGTCGCGATAAAGAACACCTGGCTCAAATCGTACTCGACGTCGAGATAATGATCCACGAACATGTAGTTCTGTTCCGGATCCAGCACTTCGAGCAGCGCCGCCGATGGGTCGCCTCGAAAATCCATCGACATCTTGTCGATTTCGTCCAGCATGAAGACCGGATTCTTGGTTCCGGCTTTTTTCATCATCTGGATGATCTGTCCAGGTAGCGCTCCGATGTAAGTGCGCCGATGCCCGCGGATTTCCGCTTCATCGCGCACGCCGCCGAGCGATAGCCGCACGAACTTGCGGCCAGTAGCCTTCGCGATCGACATTCCGAGCGAAGTTTTGCCAACGCCGGGAGGTCCGACGAAACACAAAATCGATCCCTTCGGATTCTGCACCAACCGGCGGACCGCCAGGAATTCGAGGATGCGTTCCTTGATCTTTTCCAGGCCGTAATGATCGGTCTCAAGCACCTGTTGGGCAAACTTGAGATCGCGGATTTCCTTAGATTTCTTCTTCCACGGTACAGCCAGCAGCCAATCCAGATAATTCCTCGATACCGTGGATTCGGCCGACATCGGCGGCATATTTTCCAGGCGCTTGAGTTCGGCGTTGGCCTTCTCATGCGCGTCCTTGGTCATGCCCGCGTTGTCGATCTTCTTCTTCAGCTCGTCGAACTCGCTCTTTTCGCCGCGGCCCAATTCCTTCTGGATCGCCTTGATCTTTTCGTTGAGGTAATACTCTTTTTGCGCCTTTTCCATCTGGCGCTTCACGCGGCCCTGGATGGTGCGGTCGACATTGAGCTTCTCGATTTCGATGTCGAGCATTTCCGCCACGCGCGTGAGCCGGTCGACAGGATCGAAAATTTCGAGCAGCTCCTGCTTTTCTTCGATGGTCAACTGCAGATTCGCGCCTACGGTGTCGGCCAGCTTGCCTGGCTCGTCCACACGGATGGCGGCGATCATGGTTTCGTAATTCAGATTCTGGCTGAGCTTGACGTACTGTTCGAAGAGTCCGGTGACGCGGCTTACCAGTGCTTCGAGTTGTGTCCCTGTGTCTACCTTGAAATTGAAAGTCTTGACCAGCGCCCGGAAATAGCCTTCGTCCTCGCTGACCGAAATGATCTTTCCGCGCTCCACGCCTTCCACCAGCACTTTAATGTTTCCGTCCGGCAGCTTGAGGCTCTGGACGATATTGGCAACCGTGCCCACGCTGAAAATCTCATCTGGCCGAGGTTCGTCGATGGACGCGTCGTGTTGCGTGGCGAGGAAAATCTTCTTGTCCGCCGCCAATGCTTCTTCCAGCGCCCGTACACTGCTCTCCCGTCCAACGACGAAAGGCGTCATCATAAATGGGAAAATGACGACGTCCCGGATGGGCATCATCGGTAAGCGCTTGGTATCGGGTTTTTCTTTGGAGGTAAGCATTGGGGCGGTTATTCGGTTCTTCCGTTCATCGGTTCTTCCGTTTTCGAACCGAAGAACCGAACAACCGATGAACCGACGAACGGTCTTTATCCGGCCTTCTCTAACAGGGCCATGTTAATCTTCTGCGTCATGACCATTTCCTTGGTCACCAGGAATTCGCGGACCTTTTTGTAGGACGGGAGATAGTACATCAGGTCCAGCATCAGATCTTCGAGGATCATCCGCAGGCCTCTTGCGCCGACTTTCCGCTCCATGGCAAGAGCGGCTATCGCCTCAAGGGCGTCGTCACTAAACTTCAGTCTAACATTTTCAAATTCAAAAAGTTTCTGGTATTGCCGGATGATGGCGTTCTTCGGTTTCGTGAGGATCTGAACCAGGGCATCCCGGCTCAGGTCTTCGAGAACCGCCACCACGGGCATTCGGCCAATGAATTCGGGAATGAAGCCGAACTTGATCAGATCCACGGGCTGGACGTTTTCCAGCATGTCCGTGTCCCGGTGCTTGGGATTCGGGCGCAACGGGGTCTCGCCGCGATGCGTCTCTTCCTGGGCGATGAAGCCCATGGATTTGGTGCCGACGCGCTTGGAAATCACCTTCTCCAAACCCACAAACGCTCCGCCGCAAATAAAGAGGATGTTGGTGGTGTCTACGGGAGTGAATTCCTGGTGGGGGTGCTTCCGGCCGCCTTGGGGAGGAACGTTGGCGACTGTTCCTTCCAGAATCTTGAGCAGCGCCTGCTGAACGCCTTCGCCCGAAACATCGCGAGTGATGGAGGGATTCTCGTCCTTGCGGCCGATTTTATCGATCTCGTCTATATAGATGATACCGGTCTGGCAGCGTTGGACATCCCAATCCGAATTCTGAAGCAGCCGAAGGATAATGTTCTCAACATCCTCGCCCACGTAGCCGGCTTCGGTGAGGGTGGTGGCGTCGACGATCGCAAAGGGCACATCCAAAATACGGGCCAAAGTCTGGGCCAGAAGCGTCTTGCCGGTGCCCGTGGGTCCAATCAACAAGATGTTGGATTTCGAAAGTTCCACCTCGGCGCCGCGCTGCTTGTTCATCTGAATGCGCTTGTAGTGATTGTAAACGGCGACGGCGAGCTTCTTTTTGGTGGGATCCTGGCCAATTACGTATTGATCGAGATATTCCTTTAGCTCCAATGGCTTGGGGAGTTTGTGGGGGGCGCCATACGGCTGTTCATGCCGGTCGTCCTCCAGGATCGAATTGCATACGGCGATGCATTCGTCGCAGATGTAAGCTCTGGGGTAATCGTTGGGGGAGGAGATTAACTTACCGACTACGTCCTGACTTTTATGGCAAAACGAACAACGCAACGCGTCGTCGGAACCAGTACGTTTCACGCGGAATCTCCGGAGACTAAGAATCTACACTTCATCCAAGAATCGGACGTACCCTGAAACCCTATTATAACAGAAGGCATCTAAGCTTGCCCCAAAAACTGCACTCCTCGCCTAGAGGGGGGTACTGGGCTAATATTTCGTCTCTTGCTCACGAGTGTAACAGAAGGGTGGTGAGGATGCTAGTAGTAATGGGTTAGAGGCGGTTTGGGTTCGTTTTGTACTTTCCTTACCGCGACCACTTCTTCGCTCACCGGCCGCACAAGATACGGTCTAAAGCGGAGTTTCTTTAGGTCCTTGGTCATGCTTTTGCTCGTTTGATGATGTCAGCCAGTAGTTCAAGGACTTGTTTGCCCTCTTTGCTTCCCAGCAACGCTAAAAGTGTGGCGGGACTTTTCTCTCCGCCACCGGAAATCACATCCTCTTGACCGAATGAACGCTCTCCGATTTGGATGCGGAATTTGTTTTGTTCCTCTTCCGGAAGGGGGGAAAGATAAGGTCCTATAGCTTCTAGCTCCAGTGCAAGTCGACGATTGCGCCTTTCGGAAATGAACAGTTTATCGGCTTGTGTGCCCGCATACGCGGCAATTACACCGAGAGATGCCAAGAAAACGACCCTGCCAGCGAAACCTCCCCAGTTGAAGGGCCCTGTGGTTTCGCCTAGGAGATAGAGGGTCTTATACGCCATGATGCTAAGCGAAATCATGGAGGCGATTGTTACCACTTGCCACATCCACATCGTATATCGAGCGTGGTTGGCTGCTCTCAAGTAACCCGATGTGACACCGAGATTGCCAATTACACCGACAAGTTTCTCTACGCGTACCCTGTCAGCTTCGATGTCACCGAGGATGTTTTTGGCTTTGTCGGAGAATTGCTGGTGAAGCTCACCCGTCCTTTGTACCGTGGCATTACGAAGTTCTGCTTCATCTTTGGAGAAAGCGGCCTCGTGCTCCAAAAGCGTCGTGCGAAAGCTCTGTATCATCTCTTTGAATGAGCTGTTCTGTTGGTTGGAAACGGCGACAAATTCAGAGCTTCGGTGATCCTGGCCGGTCGAAAACTGGGATTGATGTTCAGATGTGACGCGGCTCAACTCTTGTTGCGCCGTAAGAAGTGCAGTCGCGAATTCCTGATTACGTTTCTCCTGGCCTTCGGAGAACTGCCGTTGGTAGTCCGTGATTATTGTGGCAAGCTGTTCGCGTTCTTTTTGGACGGTGTTGGCGAGATCCGAGAGCGCGCTTCCTAGTTCCACTGCGCTCCTGCTGTGTTCTGTCTCGCGTTCTTTGACCTTACCGAGATGAATTTCAAGATCTCTTCTGAAAGCGACTGCTGATTGTACGAGAGAGCCCAATTCCTCAGGCGTCGAAGGACCTGGAACGTTTAAGGATTCAGCAAGGGCGGCATCCATGTGTTCATTAGCATTCAGTATCTTGGCGAGTTCCGGACTTGCCGTGAAAGCTGTGATGAAATTCTGCGTGTTTGAAACGGAGGAAGCGATCGCGTCGAGAGGCCGAGTAATTGAAATTGATGGATCAGATCCTGCCAATCGTTTGCCAATAAAAGAAAGAGCAGCGCGGATTCGCTCAAGCCCAGCAAGGGCTTCGGGTTCGAGCTCAGGGAGGGAAACCGCTTCATCAATCGCCGGCCCAAGTAAATCCATATATTGCCAGACAGCAGGTCGCGAATGCGTTGGTCCCACTGGCTCATTTAAGCCTCCGTAAGCGCTAAAGGATTGCGTTAACAATGATAATCGATATCAACTGCTATGCGTCTCACAGCAAGCGGGGAAGCGAAAAGTACCAAAGAAGCCTGTAGATTCACTTCGGCATTAGGGGGTTGATCCGCACTGCTCGCGTAGTTGGTAGGAATCTCGCGCTGGGATGCTATTCTTCTATGTGCAAGCCTGATTATGGAGATCCAATTCACCACTCGCATCTTTAAGGAGGGCCGCACCTATGTGGCTCATGCGATGGAGTTGGATGTTTCCTCCTGCGGTGTCAGTAAGGAAAAAGCCCTCAAGAATCTCAAAGAAGCCGTCCGACTTTTCTTGGAAGAAGCCGATAAAATGGGCACTTTGGAGCAGATCCTGGAAGAATCCGGCTATGGCAAGCCGAAGCAGAAGGTCGCCAGACCGAAGCTGATCAGCGTGCAACGCGTGACTCTACCGTTGCCGCTGACGCATGCCAAAGCTTAGTCCTGTCTCTTATAAACAGCTCGTCAAAGTTTTCGAGGCCGAAGGATTTGTGTGCGTCCGCACCGAGGGCGATCACATGATATTTACGAAACCCGGCGCGATCAGGCCGGTGGTGGTCCCAAAATCGGCCAGCGTGCCAGTATTCGTCATCAAGAACAACCTCCGCACGGCCGGTATTTCTCGCGAACGCTATTTCGAAATCCTAGGTAAGTGAGAACTACAATAGGAGAAACCCCAATGGACGACACCATCCTCAAAAGATTCGACTCTCCTGATGAAGTTCGGGAATTCACCAAAGGCCGGTTCGAACTGCTGCACATCGGGGGCATGACCATCGGACGAGCCACCTATGAGCCGGGCTGGAAATGGTCCACGCACGTGGGTCCGCTGGTTGGAAAAAAGCTCTGCGATGTGGAGCACGTAGGTATGGTCGTCTCCGGAATTGCCACGGCCGCAATGAGCGACGGGCGCGTGATTGAAATGAAAGCAGGCGATGTCTTTTTCATCGGACCCGGCCACGATAGTTGGGTGGTGGGCGACCAACCCTACGTTTCGATCCACTTTCTGGGCGCCGGGGACTACGCCAAGCACTGATTCGCCGAACAATGATGCCTTGACCTTCTACACGTCGTCGGTTAATATGTAGAAGATCGAGGTGTCACCATGGCAGCAGCGAAGTCGGATCTTCCGCAAGGCACGCTGGACCTTCTCATCTTGAAAGTTGTCGCGCTCGGGCCGGTGCACGGGTATGCCATCGCGCAGCGGCTGCAGCAGGTATCGCGCGATGTGGTGCAAGTGCCTCAGGGATCGCTCTATCCCGCACTCCATCGGCTGGAGAATCGCGGATTGCTGGCCGCCGATTGGAACGAAACCGAGACCGGCCGCGAAGCCAAATTCTACAGCCTGACTCGCAAAGGGCGCGCGCAGTTGGAAACAGAAGCCAAGAGCTGGGCGCGATTGACCCAAGCCGTCGGCCTCATTCTCGAAATGTCCGAGGGAGGCGCGGAATGAATTGGATCTATCGCCTCAGTCATCGGCGCAAGCTGGAAGAGCAACTGGAAAAAGAGCTGCGGTTCCACCTGGATCAATACGCCAGCGATTTGATCGCGCGCGGATTTGATCCCGAAGAAGCCGGGCGGCAAGCGCATTTGGCCGTGGGCCGTCCGGAACAGATGAAGGAAGAGTGCCGAGACGCTCGCGGTACGCGCTGGATCGAGGATCTTTGGCAGGACTTCCGCTATGCCGTTCGGACTTTGCGGCATCGGCCGGGATTTACCGCCGTTGCCGTGATTACCTTGGCGCTTGGAATTGGCGCCAGCACGGCCATCTTCAGCGCCGTAAATCCCATCCTGTTTCAGCCGCTACCGTATCCGCATGCCGGTCGCGTGATGACGCTTTGGGACTTCGGTACGGAAGACTCGCACTTATTCGTGACATTCGGAAACTTTCGAGAGCTGGCGGAGCGAAACCGGTCCTTCGAAGCGATGGCGGCATTCAAAGGTTGGCAACCGACGATGACCGGCGCCGATACTCCGGAACGTTTGGACGGGCAACGCGTCAGCGCGAGTTACTTCCGAGTGCTCGGCGTCCCGCCCATGCTTGGCCGGGAATTCGATGCATCCGATGACCGCGTGAACGGGCCGAAGGTGGCGATGCTCAGCTACCGGCTGTGGCGGCGGCGTTTCAACGGCGATCCGGCAATTGTGGGGCGTGAAATTAAGTTGGACGACACCCTCTTTAAGGTAGCGGGAGTAATGCCGCAATCCTTCGAGAATGTTTTGGCGCCGTCGGCGGAGCTTTGGGCGCCTTTGCAATATGACGCAACGCTGCCGCTGGATGGAAGGGAATGGGGCCATCATTTGCGGATGGTGGGGCGGCTGCGTCCCGGCGTAGGAAGCGCGCAGGCGCAACGGGAAATAGACGCTATCGCGCGGACACCCGTGCGCGAATTCACGCGAGCTCCCTGGGCGGCGATGCAGCGCGGATTGATCCTGAATTCGCTGCAAGATGATGTGACGCGCGGCGTGCGTCCGGCGCTGATCGCGGTGCTGGGGGCGGTCTTGCTTCTGCTGATTATCGCGTGCGTGAACGTGACGAACCTGCTGCTCGCCCAAGGGGCACAGCGACGTGGGGAGTTCGCGATGCGCGCGGCCTTGGGCGCCGGAAGAATGCGGATGATCCGGCAATTGCTGACCGAAAGTCTGTTGCTTGCCGCGCTCGGCGGCGGATTGGGAATGCTGGTGGCGAATCTCGGCGTTGCGGCTTTGGTTGCGCTGAGTCCTGCAGGGCTTCCGCGTGCAAACGCGATCGGCGTTGATGCCAATGTGTTCCTATTCGCGCTGGGAATCACTGCATTGATTGGATTGGCGATCGGGCTGGTTCCGGCCATGCACGCTTACCGCAAAGATTTGCAGCAGGGCATGCGCCAGAATTCGAGGAGCACCGCTGGCGGTCACCACAACATACGGCGAACGCTGGTAGTGGCTGAAGTTGCGCTGGCGCTGGTGTTGCTGGTGAGCGCCGGACTTCTGCTACGAAGCATGGAACGAGTGTTCGCCGTATCACCCGGTTTCACTGCTGCGCGCCTGCTGACGATGCAAGTACAAACGGCCAGCCGCCGATTCGATGACGACCCAGCCAATCGCCGGTTCTTCGCACAAGTGTTGCAGCGAGCCAGCGAGGTTCCAGGTGTTGAGGCAGCGGCGTTGACCAGCCAGTTGCCTTTGAGCGGCGACCAGTTCGGAGTCTATGGTGTGCACTTTGAATCCAGCGAGCCCGGCAAAAATGAGAGCGCGCTGCGCTATGCCGTCAGCCCGGGATATTTGGAGACGATGCATATTCCGCTGAAGCGCGGACGGCTGCTGAATGTGCATGACGTAGCCGGCGCACCGGTCGCGGTGGTGATCAACGAATCTTTTGCGAAGCGGAAGTTTCCGAATGAAGATGCGGTAGGGCGGCGGATCCACGTCGGTCCCGATGAGGTGCCTTGGGCAACGATCGTCGGAGTGGTGGGTGACGTAAGGCATACTTCGCTCGCAGCCGGAATCGACGACGCATTCTACATGACATCCGCGCAGGGATGGTTTGCTGACAATCCAATGTCGCTTGCAGTGCGTGTGAACGGCGATGCGGCCGCGCTGGTTCCGGCGATCAAGAAAGCAATCTGGGCCGTGGACAAAGATCAGCCCATCACGCGTGTCGCCAGCATGGACGCTGTGGTTGCCGCTTCGGAAGCCGAGCGCCGCTTTGCGCTGATTGTGTTCGAGGCATTCGCGCTGGTGGCCCTGGCGCTGGCGGCCGCCGGGATCTACGGCGTGTTATCCGGCAGCGTGACCGAGCGCACGCGCGAGATCGGAGTGCGGTCGGCGCTGGGTGCGTCGCGCGCGGATATTCTGGCGCTGGTGATTCGCCAGGCGATGACGCTGACAGGTATGGGCGTGATGATCGGTCTTGTTGCAGCAATGGCCGCAAGCCGTGCGCTGATCTCTCTGCTGTTTGGCGTTTCGCGGCTGGATCCGATAACGTACTGCAGCGTGATCGCGCTGCTCGCGTGTGTTGCAGCGTTGGCCGCGTGGATGCCAGCGTGGCGGGCGGCACGAGTGGATCCTGTTCGGGCTTTGCGTGCGGAGTAAAGACACAATTAGCCGCGGATGAACGCGGATGAACGCAAATAAAATTAGTAGCTGGGGAGTTTGGTGACTGTTTTGGATTCCGTGCATTCGTAAGATCCGAACGCTAGGTTCTTATACTCTTCTACTTTTCCGCTGGGCCATTCGATTACTACGCGGTCGGCTTTGTCTCGTCTTCCTAACCCGAATGTTAGGGGGAGTTCCGATTGCGAAAGGTAGCTGGAGCCCGTTTTTACCATACGGGTTTGAGTGCCGTCTGGTGTTGTTACATGGACTATTGCGCCTATGGCGTCGCGATTAGATTTCGTGCCGGTCAGGCGGAGGCGTAGGGAATGATTGCCGCTTGAGACATCGTTGCGATAGAGGGCTGCTGGACCGTTGTTGGTGGTGATCAGAATGTCTAGGTCGCCATCACGGTCGAAATCGCCGTAGGCGGCGCCCCGGCCTACTTTCGGGGATGCGAAATCCGCGCCTGCTTCCTTGGCTACGTCGCGAAAGGCGCCGCGGCCGTCGTTCAAAAAAAGATGCGGCGGCTGCGCGTATCCGATGTTGCTTTTGATATTCCGGACGGTCTCGTCGATGTGGCCGTTCACTGCCAACAGGTCGAGGTGTCCGTCCAGATCGATATCCAGGAACGTGCAACCAAATCCTAGGCTATTGCGGGATGCCTGGCCGATGCCGGTCTTGAAAGCTGCATCGGTGTAGGTGCCGTTTGGATTGGGACGATAGAGCGCGATCATTTCGTTATCGAAATTGGTGATGGCGATGCCCGGCGAGCCGGAATTATCGAAATCGGCGACATCGATGCCCATGCCCGCGCGGGGCCGGCCGTCTTCGCTGAAAGCGACTCCTGAACGAACGGCAATGTCGTCGAACGTTCCGTTGCGCTGATTGCGATAGAGCTTGTTCGATTGCGTGTCGTTGGCGACCAAAAGATCCGGCCAGCCGTCGCGATCGGTATCCAGCATCGCCACGCCCAGCGATTTCGAAGTGGTGTCGAAGATTCCGCTTTTCGCTGTGACGTCTTCGAATGTGCCGTCGCCACGATTGCGGAACAGCCAGCAGGTGGATCCGCGATAGGCTTCCGGGGTGCAATAGGATTTATGCGTGCCGTCCACAGTGCAGAATACATCGTGCTCGGGGGACCACTTCACGTAGTTGCACACGAAAAGATCGAGCAATCCGTCGCGATCGAAATCAAACCAGAGGGCGGATGTGCTGAAGGAGCTGCGTCCGCCGAGGCCGGCTTTTTCCGTCACGTCGATGAAATGGCCCTTGCCGGTGTTTTGAAACAGGCGATTCTGGCCCACTGCGGTGACTAGAATATCCGGGAAGCCGTCGTTGTTGTAATCCGCCACGGCCACGCCCATGCCGTACATTTCCACCGCAAGTCCGGCCTGGCGCGTGACATCGGAAAATGTTCCGTTGCGGTTGTTGCGATAAAGCTGAAGCGTGGTGGAGCGGCGTTTGTGTCCGGGCCAATCCATGCCGTTGATCAGCAAAATATCCAACCAGCCGTCAGCGTCGTAATCCAGAAACGCGCAACCGGAGCCGAGCGTTTCGGGAAGATACTTCGCGCCGAACGCTCCGGTGTTATGCCGGAAGTTGATGCCGGCGGAATTGGTCACGTTGGCGAGGCGAAATCCTAGATCCGGTGCGGCCGCGAGCGGAAGAGATCCCAGCAGAAAAGTGCGGCGCTTCACGCGATGCTCGCCAGGCCGTGCCGGATGGCGTAGACCACCAATTCGGCGGTGTTGTGAATATCCAGCGACTGCATAATGTTGGCGCGATGCACGGAAACGGTGTTGGCGCTGAGTCCCAGCACGGCCGCGATCTCTTTGTTGGATTTTCCGTGCACGATCAACTGCAGCACTTCCAACTCGCGCGTGGTGAGGGATGGTTTGGCGGGTTCATCGGCGAGACGCCCTATGCGCGCATCCAATACCTGTTCGCCCGCCGCGACTTGTTTCACTGCGCCGATCAGTTCCAAATCCACGGCGTTCTTCAACAGATAACCGCGCGCGCCCGCATCCAGGCAGGTCCGAACGTAACTGGGCTCGGAGTGCATGCTGAGCATGAGGATCTTGGTTTCAGGCGCCGCTTTTAGAATTTGCCGAGTGGCTACCGCGCCATTCATGCTGGGAAGCGCGAAATCCATCACCACCACATTGGGAAGAAGTTCGACGGTCTTCTCCACGGCTTCATTGCCATCGCTCGCTTCACCGACGATGACGATCTCCGGATCGTCTTCCAGCATGCGCCGGAAACCGCGGCGGACCAGGCTATGGTCATCCACTAAGAGAACCGTGATGCTAGGAGGCGGCATGCGTATCTTCTATAGTAAGCGGCACGGTGAGCCGGACCAGCGCGCCTCCGCCGGTGCGCGGGAGAAACTCGATCTGCCCGTTCACCAGCTCGGCGCGTTCGCGCATGGAAATCAAACCCATACCTTGATTCTCCTTCACCGGCGGAAATCCCACGCCATGATCTTCCACTTCGAGTACCACCGATTCCGGCTGATAACGCAGGCGCACGTCGGCTTGGGTGGATTTCGAATGCCGCGCGACATTGTTTAGCGCCTCCTGCAGGACGCGGTAGAGATGGATGGCCACGTCGCGGTGGACATCCCGGCTGGCGCCGCGCTTTTCGTATCGTATTGCGATTCCGTGTTGTTTTTCAAATCCGGGGAGATAGACGCTGAGCGCTCCTTCGAACCCGGCGTCGTCGAGCACCACTGGATGGAGTGCCTGCGAGAGCGCGCGGACCTTGTCGAGCGTGGACTGCACGATGTCGCGCACCTCTTCGAAATCGGTGCGCAGAGCGGGATCGATGGCCGGGATGCGGCGGCCGGCGCGCTGCAGCATGGCTCCGATGGCGGTGAGGATCTGGCCGAATTCGTCGTGCAATTCGCGGGCGATGTAGCGGAAAGTGTTTTCCTGAATCGAAATCAGTTGCTGCGCAAGCTCGCTACGGCGTTCGGAGAGTGCCGCCACCTGTTCAAACATTTTGCGGTTGTATTGTACAAGGTACAGGCTGGTGGCGACGATCAGGATCAGCATGGCGGCGAGGAAGAGATAGGCGTTCTGTTCCACACGGGTGTGAATCTGCTGCGCTTCGGCCGCGGCCTGCTGCTCGTTGGCATTGTTTTCCACAAGAAGGCGGGCGACCGCGGTGGTCAAACCTTCCTGACGGGCTTGGAGAGAGAGGCGGATTTGCGCGCGCGCTTCTTGCTCCTGGCCAGAGGCTGCGAGGGTGAAAATGCGATCGAGCGCGTCCCAGAACTGCGTTACCGAAATCGCGAGATAGCGTCGTTGAGCGGAGGCGGCGGGGGAGAGGGTTTCCTCGCGCGCGAGAGCGTCATCCAAATCGCCGCGGATCCTTTTGAATTGCGGTTTCCAAGCCGTGAGCGGATAGGGCTCGCTTTGCTCGAGCATGTCGCGCATGGCGAGGGCGAGCGAGTTCAGATTATTCTGGATGCGCAGCAGGAGAAGAGAATCCGTACGATTGCGATCGATGGTCTCGGTTTGCAGGCGGCGGAGGCTGTGAAGCTGGACGATGGTGTAGGTGGAGTAGACAGCGACGGCGGAGAGAGTGACGGCGAGTCCCGCGAGCAGACCGATGGTGGGGGAGCGGCGCGACGTCATGGCTAGTTTTTATTATGGGGCTGGGGACTCGGGGCTGGGGGCTGCGATCCAGATCGGGCTGCTCTAGTTCGTTCCTGGTTTACACAAGGGCTGTTAGCGGATCGCTAAGGTTACGCCAGCGGGACTTGTTCCGGCGCCTACCTTTACCACCACCGGGACTTGATTGGACGGTTGCACGGCGGACGGGATTACAGCGTTGACTTGGAACAGTCCCGGCATGTCGCCGGGGGCCGCGCCTGCGTATTGCACCGTTGCGGGCTGGCCGCCTATTTGCACCGTGACGTCGGCCAGTGGCTTCGGCACTACGCCCACGGCGAGGCGTCCGTCAACTCCCGGGGGATCGGTCAGGCCTTCGCCGGTGGCCCATAGAGTCACGATCGATCCGGGATGGGTGGGCGATGCCGAGGAGTTGGGTGTGACGCCATCAGAATTTGTTGCCGAGGCTTGGCCTTTGCCGGAGGAATCCGCTGTGAAGAGACCCGGCGCGGTGGGAGTGACTGCAATCTGAAACGGGTCGGAGCGCACGCCTTGATACTCCACCTGGACGTGCGTGGTTGGGTTGATCGCGCCGAAGTAGGGAATCACTGCCGAGCACTGCGTAGCTGTGACGTACACGATTGGCGCAGGAATTCCGTCGAAGAGAATTCGCACGCCGCTTACGTTGGTGCTTACCAGTCCATTGCTATCGAGTTGCAGAGAACCTTTCTGCGCCGGCCCGAGACCGCTGCCCCACACCACCACCATTTGGCCGGGCGCAAAGACGTGCGCGTAAGATGCCGCGCTGGTCACGTCCGCGATTTTGGGCTTGGGACCGGCGGGCGTGAGCGGCGGGATGACTACTAGCGTGATGGAATTTGCGGGAAAAACGGTGGCGAGCTGGCCGGCCCCGACCGAGACACTGGGTTCCTTCACGATCGCGTTTAGATTTCCGGAACTGTAACGCCAGACCGTGGCAGTTGCGGCTGCATCGAAATTCGCGAGGGTAAGCGCGCTGGAGAGATCCTGGCCGGTTTTGTTGATCACCATCGCGGTGAGGTTGCCATCGGACCTGAGCGCGCCATAGACGGCGAGCTTGCTTTGATCGGCGCTTGTCGACTGTGCAGAAGTTTCGCCGAACGTTCCGCCGATGCCGTCATAGTTGCGATATATCTTGAAGGCGTATGCGCCTGGATCGGTGGCTGCCGGTGGAGCCCACAGCGCGGCCGCGTCCAGCGCCTGGCGGCCGAAAATTCCGAGCAGATCCGCTTGCGCGAGCGCGCCGTTGATGTTATCCAGAGCGCCCCAGTTGTATTCGGTAATTGCAAGCTTGGTGCCGGGATAATTCTGAGCGATGATTTGCTGCAGGCGCGGAATGAACATGGGCGCGACAGGTCCGCCGCCGTTGTCGACATCCTGTATCCAATAGTCGTCGCTGACTACGAACGTTGGGTCCCAAAAAGCGCGCGTGTACTGAAGCCGCAGCGCTTGGTTGGCGCTGTCGCCGGCAGGTTGGAAAGCAATGCTGTTGGGCGCGAGGTACGCATGTTGATCGAAGTAATCGAGCAGCCGCACGCCATGCTGCTTCTCGTAATTCTGGAATTGCTGCAGATACCAGGCCATCAGCGGGACGCCGCCGTGCGCGTTGCGATCCACCGGATTCTGCCAGTAGTTGCCGGCGGCCCACCCGGCGACAATGTCTTTCTTTGAGAAAAACAGAGAGGCCCAGTTGTCGGCCACGGGTCCGGAGACAAGCGCAGTCGGATCGGCTTTTTTGATCGCCGCGGCGTAAGTTAAATTGATGCTCGCCAGCTCGTCGTAGCTGTAGGGAGCGGGATGAATGTCGCGATGCACATCGTCCCACCAGATTGGTTCATTGTCCATAGCCCAGATCGCGATGCCGCCCTGGTTGGCCTTGCCGTAGCGCGAGATCAGACTCGCGATCCACTCGGCTTGGAAGGTCTGATCGAACTTAGTCGAGGCATCGGTGGGATTGTTCTTGATGTATACGGGGTTCGCGGGCGACTTGCCGTCGTTGACGCTGGGATCGCCGCAAGCATCATCATAAACGATGCCGTCGCCGCAGGTGACGGAATGATACTGCGCATAGGGATCCTGCTTGCACTGCTTGCCGTACTTGGAAACGTCGAAGCTGCACATTTCCATGCGAGCCTTGGGCAGCCAGCCCAGCACCGGGATGGTTCCGATGGCTTTGCCGCCGGTGAGGCGAACCTGGTCGGCGAAGGTGTTGAAGCTGGATCCGGCTGGGAGTTTCGAAGCGTCGACGCTGGTATCGGGGAGCACCTGGAAGAACCAGTCATTCGCAAGATTGTTGACGTCGAACTTCCAGTTGTAGCCGGTTTCCGAGTCGCCGCCCCAGCGCCGGGCCGTGGCGCGAATATTGGCCCCGGCAGCGGTGGCAGCGGGGAGCGAGGGGTCGCCGGCGTCAGGCAGCGTCCAGTAGAAATCAATGCCATAGATGTCCGGAGAAATGGGATGCAGGTTGGCGGCTGCATCGATGGAGAGCGCGGGGCCGGACTGCTGGGCGATAGCCGGGAGCGAAGCAAGGATTAAAATACCGGAGCAGAAAGCCGTACGCATGGACGGAGCCTCTTATTGATTGTCCTAGAATTGGAGCGCAAATGTAACTGGTAGTGCCTGAAAAGCATGATTGAAAAATCGGAACGGCCCCGACTCCCTGACGGTCGCGGTTCGGAAAGAATTTACCGTGTTTGGAGAGCGTTACCGAACCGCGACCGTAAGGGAGTCGGTGCCCTTCGGTTTTTTCACAGACCGTAAGCGAACGATCGTGCAGCTCGCTACGATCGGAGCGCATCTACCGGATTGGCGGAAGCCGCTCTTTGAGCGGGACGCCAACATCCGAGCAAAGCTGCGAGTGCGATTACAGGGATGGCGACGGCATAGCTGACAGGATCCACTGCCGAGATTCCGTAGATCAAACCCTGCAGAGCGCGCGAAACCGCCAGAGCGCCCATCACGCCGAGCAGCATGCCCGCCGTTGTCAATGCGAGCCCTTCCTTCACTACCAGGCGCAGCACATCGGATGAACTAGCGCCCAGGGCCATGCGCACGCCCATTTCATGCATGCGGCGCGATACCGAGTAGGAGATTACTCCATAAATTCCGATGGCCGCGAGCAGCAGCGCCAGCCCCGCGAAGATCCCGGCGAGAACCGCGGTGAAGCGAACGGGGGCTGTGGCGTGTTCCACATAGGTTGTCATCGGACGAACCTTCGCCATTGCGAGATTCCGATTCCGCAGGTGTAGCTCGCGCCGGATAGTATCGGCGAGCGTGAGCGGGTCCACTTGCGTGCGAACCGCGAAACTCAAATGATCGCGCGTGGTTTGCGTATATGGAATATAAATTTCGGCGCGCAACTTCTTCGATAGCGAATGATTGCGGATGTGTTCCACCACGCCCACCACTTCCGCCCACACCGGCACGATGCCGAGTGGCGTAAAATGCTCAGCCTCGATTTTCTTGCCGATCGCGCTTTGTCCCGGCCAAGTGGAGGCGGCCAGCAGATCGTCCACGATGACCACCTGACGTCCCTCGATCCGGTCCTGATCGTCGAAGAAGCGTCCGGCGAGCAGCTTGTTGCCCATGGCATGCAGGTAACCCGGGGTGATCGCGCGCTCATCCGCCAGCAATCCAGAAGCTTGATTCTCAGTCATGCCTTCGGGACGGTAGGGGCCGTACCAATTCGGATAATCGTCGAGAGGAAGATGCGTTACCGCGCCCACCGATTCCACTCCAGGGAGCGACCGGAGCTTCGACTCCCATTCGTTCACGAACTGGATTCTTGCGCTGCGATTATATTCCGATAAGTCGAGCTCGAAGGTCAGCAATCGCTGCGCTTCGAATCCAGGATTCACGCTCTGAATTTTGGCATTGGTTCGGATCAGAAGGCCGGCGCCGATCACCAGCACGAATCCCAGAGCCACTTCACCAACAATCGAGAACGCGCGCATGCCTTTGCGCACGGAGGTACTGGAAGTGCGACCGCCTTCCCGCAGTGCCTGGGTCAGATTGGTCCTCGCCGATTCCAGGCTGGGCGCCAACCCGAAAAGCAGCGCGGAGGCGAAGGAAATGGCCGCTACGAAGGCAAGCACCGGCCAGTTCAAGCCAACGTCGGGGATGCGCGCCAGATAGTCCGGGCGGATGGCCAGTAGGGCGCGAAGCCCAACCCATCCGAGAGCGGCGCCGGCCATGCCTGCGATGGTGCAAAGCACCAGCCCCTCCATCAGCAATTGGCGCAGAATGCGGCCTTCGGATGCGCCCAGCGCCGCGCGTACTGCCATCTCCTTGCGGCGGCCGCTGGAGCGGACCAGCAGGAGATTCGCGACGTTCAGGCAACAGATGAGCAGCACGAATCCGGCGCCGGCGAATAGCGCAATCAGAGCGGAACGGACGTCGCGCACGGCGTCGCCTTGCAGCGATGCCACTTGAAAAGTCAGATTCTCGTCGGCGAATTCGGTGTAGGCGCCGCGGATTTGAGAAGCCACCTGATCCAGATCCGCTTGCGCTTGCTGGAGCGTGACGCCAGGTTTCAGGCGCGCCACCACGCGCAGGAAATAGAGCGTAACCGGCGACTTGTAGATGTCGTAATTAAAAGGCGTGATGGCGCCGACCTGCGCCACGTTGGAATCCGTCGAGAAGTAGAGCTGGAAATCGGACGGCAACACTCCCACCACCGTAGAGCTTTCACCGAGGAACGTGACGCCGCGTCCGAGAATCCCAGGGTCGCCGCCGAAGCGTCGCTGCCAGAGGCCGTGATTGAGAAGGAGAACCGGCCGGCCGCCGAGAGATTCTTCGGCGGGCAGGAAAACGCGTCCGAGCGCGGGTTGCAATCCCAATAGAGCTGGAAAATTCGGCGTAACAAACGCGACCTTCACCTGCTCCGGATTCGCGTCGCCGGTGAAAGTACCGTTGCCCGTCCAGATTGCCGCGACATCCTGCAGCAAGCGGCTGCGCTGCTGGATCTCGCGCAGCAACGGGCCGGAAGCGGGTCCGCGTGGAACCGCGAGTTTCTGATATTTCGACCAGATCAGGACCAATTGCTCCGAATGATTGTAAGGAAGCGGCCGCAGCAGGACAGAATACACGACGCTGAAAATCGCGGTGTTGACGCCAATCCCGAGCGCCAGCGTCAGGACGGCGATGAAAGTAAATCCGGGGCTTTTTCGAAGCGTCCGCCAAGCATAGCGAATATCCTGGAGACACGATTCCACGCTGGTTCCCGCGGGTGGGTCGCTGATTTGTTCCGCCAGCCGCCCGCTGAACTCCAGGCGCGCCCTGCGCTGCGCTTCCTCCGGCGCCACGCCTTGGTCGATCAGCCGATCCACTAACATGGTCCGGCAAGCTTCGAGCTCGGCTTCTATCTCATGCCGCCGGGCGCGCCGTTTGCGAAACCAATCCATAGGTCAAGACTCCGCTTGGAGCAATCGGTTGACGGCGCTGAAGGCCTTGTTCCATTTGCGCTTTTCTTTGGAAAGCTGGGCGCGGCCGGACGGTGTGAGCGTGTAATACTTCGCTTTGCGCTTGTTCTCCGATTCGCCCCAGTGGCCTTGGATCCAGCCGTTTTGTTCCAGGCGGTAAAGGGCGGGGAAGAGCGATCCGGGCTTTACGATGAAAACGCCGCGCGTGATTTGGCGGATGCGATCGGACACTCCCAAACCATGCATGGGGCCGAGCGCCAGGGTCCGCAGCACCAGCATGTCGAGCGTGCCTTGCAGGATTTCGGATGCTTCCGCCATGTTCCTATCGACCGTCTAGACCAGTATAGACGTGTTCCTATAGACCGTCAATAGGGACCGGTTGATGGTAACAGCCGTCAAGGACTCGAAAAGGGCACCGACTCCCTCACGGTCGCGGTTCGGAAAGAGATTCCCCGTTGCCGAGCCGCGACCGTGAGGGAGTCGGTGCCGTTATTTTTCGATCACGGACCAGCGTCTTCAACGGAGTGACCATGGGCCTGTTGGTGCCCCACCTGGACGAAACCGTGGGGCAGGCGCTTTCGCCTGCCAACCCTGCACTGCAAGACCAGCGTCTTCAAGCGGCACCGACTCCCTCACGGTCGCGGTTCGGAAAGAGGGGTTCGTATTTGAGGATGTTACCGAACCGCGACCGTCAGGGAGTCGGTGCCTTTCTTAATCAGTATTAAGGGCGAGCGGAGAGGTCGCGGAACTTGGCCGGTGTCAGGCTGGTATGCGTCTTGAACATGGCGCAGAAGTGGCTCTGATCGGAGAATCCGCACATTAGCGCGATTTCCGAGAGCGGCTGATCGGAGTTCGCCAGCAAGTGGCAAGCATGCTCAATGCGGCGCTTGCGGATGAACTCGCCGATGGTAGCGTCGTAATGCTTGCGGAATTCACGCGACAGATGGACCGGATGCACGCCGCCGATGGCCGCGAGTTCCGCCAGGCTGGGAGCGAGCAAGTAAGAGTCTTCCAGGGCTTCCCGCACGCGCCGCAGCCAGATGGGGGCATGCGCACCGCTGTCGCCGATGGCCCGGGCGCTCTCTGCAAGGATTTCAAGCAGCACGCCTTCCATGGCCAGCGGAGCGATGTCATCCGAAGCCAGGAATTCGCGGTACATGCGGTTGGCCAACCAAGAAGAGGCCAAGCCGGAAACTTCGCCGGGAGTGGATAAGACAGGCGCGTGATCGCCCAGACGGTGCAGAGCGAGCGGATCAATCCGGACCAGCAAGCAACGCACAGCGGTATCGAAATAGTTCTCGTGCAACTGGTCCGGTGGTAAGAAGCGCAATGCCCCGGCTGCGCAGTTGCATTCGCGGTCCGCGTATTTCTCGCGATAGGAACCGGACAACACGAAGCTCAAGTAGGCCTGCGAGTGGCGATGCGGCTCTAGCGCCAGACCCTGCGGGTAGTCGCACTCGGTGAGAGTGAAGCCGGGGATTTCGCGCTGTTTTAAAGCATTGCCGGAGAGGCCGGTTACCGGGCCGGCGTAAAACGGTTTTTCAACTACAAGGTTGGCTGCATTCATGAGTTCACAACTCCATTCAGCACTTTCGATGTTGGACGCGGAGGAATCTGAAAAGTTAGCGCCATGCACGCGTGCTTGCGCAAGTTCATACCAATCTGTACGCAGCAAACTGCGCATTTGTTTGATCCATCCGTGCGCAAAAGTTTGATAGTCCCAGCAACGGACAAGGAATCCCACAAACGCACATAACGGGCCGGAAATGATTTGACATTTTGCTGATCTGGATGTTCCTAACCAGAAGCGAGAACTCAAAGTCCACTCACTTTGGACGATGAGGAAAGCGCATGGTCATGACTCCAACACTTGACAAACTAGTGAAGCAGTGCATTTTCCTGGCCGCGGGGCTGAACAGTGCGTTGGTCCTGTTACCGGCATTGGCAGCCGGAGCGAACGCGGAGTGGGGTCAGGCGAAAGATGCAGGGCGAAAAGCGTTCGAGCAGGGACGCTACAGCGAGGCGGAAGCGCTGGGCCGTGAGGCGCTTCGACTGGTGCAAATAACGTATCCCGCGGACAGCCCAGAGGTCGCCGGATGCCTGAACGATCTGGGGGTGGCGGATAACGCCCTGGGAAAATTCAACCAGGCCGAAGAGCTGTACCGCAGGGCTGTGCGAATCTGGGAAAAAATCCCGGGACGGGAAGCGTCCGAAGCCAGGGTCCTTAGCAACCTAAGTGTGGTGCTGGTTTCCGAGGCGCGATACGCGGAAGCGGAAGTCCTGGCGCGCCGTTCTCTCGAACTCCACGAAGACGTGGTGGGTGCGGGACATGCGGATACGGTGCCGGCGCTGATCAATTTAGGACAATTGTATGAGTCGGAAGGCCGCTATGGCGAAGCCGAAACATTCCTCCGCCGCGCCGCGGAGATCCGCCAAAAAACTCTGGGCGAAAACGATCCGGAGACTGCGCTTGCGCTCGCCGCCCTGGGGCAGGCTTGTTCGCGGGCAGGTAAAACAGAGCAGGCCTTGGACCTGCTGCAGCGTGCGCTCCGTGTCAACGAACAAACTCTGCCGCCACATCACCCGCGCACGGCGGTGATCCTCAACAATATTTCCGGCATCTATTCGCGGCGAGGGAAGTACAAAGAAGCGGAACAGCTCATGCGGCGCGCGCTGGACATTTGGAAGCAGTCTTTGGGCCAGAACCATCCCGATCTGGCGTCCGGCTTTTCAAACCTGGCGGCCATCAACTTTGCGCGCCACCATTACAAACAAGCCGAAGCATACGGGCGCCGTGCGTTGGAGATCGACCGTTCTTATTTTGGGCCGAACAATCCAGCAGTGGCTATCGATCTGGACAACATCGGCGCCGCGCTTTTTAAGGAAAACAACTTCGGGGAGTCTGAAAGACTGTTCCAGGAAGCGCTCGCCATTTCGGAAAAATCGCATGGACCGCGGCATCCCGATGTGGCGGACGCTTTGTCTAATCTTGCCGAGCTCTACGTCGTGGAAAGCCGTTATCCGGAGGCTGCAGTTGCTTACAAGCGCACTATTGAGATCCGTGAAAGCATTTTCGGGAAAACCAATCCTCGGCTCATCGCCAATCTCAGAGCGTATGCGCACTTGATGCGGAAAATGGAAGATTATGCCGAAGCCGAGAAGGCCGATGTGCGCGCGCTTGGAATTGAAGTGCGCAATTCACTCCAGCCTTGAAACAAACGGCACGGCTCCCTCACGGTCGCGGTTCTTTCCGAACCGCGACCGTAAGGGAGTCGGTGCCTTTACTTGAATTCAGGACTGCTCGCGTTCGCGGGTTCGGCGGACCAGTTCTGGTGGATGGTCATGCTCTGATCCACAAAAAACGTCCGGCGACCGGTACTGTTATAGGCTTTCGGATTCGCGTTTAACGTGTAACCCGCCGGCGTTGCGGCCAGGGTGAAGATGTAGCCATCTTTGTCGCCGCCTGCCAGGCTGCCTGGAATCAAGTCCGCGGCTTGCGGACCGGGGCCTCCGCTGGTAGGCGGTCCAAGTTCGGCCAGCGTGGTGGCGTATCGTCCGAATTGAGACATGTACTGTGTCTCCATGCTGGTGATGGTCTGGAGTTCACGCAGCACCGCCATCTCGTTGGCGTTCATCTTCGCGCTGCCCAATTTGGGGACGGCGATCGCAAGAATAATCAGGATGATCGCGATGACGATCAGAAGCTCGATGAGTGAAAAGCCGCGCGAGCCGCGCCGACGGAGACAGGACTGCCGCATGACATTAATTATGACGGAAAATGGTCCCGAAACGTGCAACCGCGTTTCTCGCTACTGGTTGACGGCGGGTTTGGGCTCTCCGACGATTACCGCCGGGACGTTTTGCTCCCGCGCCAGTTTATTGAAGGCAGCTAAGTCACTACCCGTCAACTTTTTGAGCGTCTCAAGTTGCTTATTTACTTGACTCGCCAGATCCTCGAAAACTTGCGAGGATTGTCCGCGTCGGGAGCGCTGTCAGAGCTTTCCACCACGCCTTCCAACGCTGCCAATTTGTTATTAAGTTTGATGGGAAAATTCAAAGGATCTTCACTCGCGCGGTTCTTGGTCTGGTATAGCGCTTCCTCCACCGCGGTCAGATTTTTCGCCAGCGATTTCGCGGCGTCCGCTACCTTTTGATCCTTCACGCGCTCGGCGTAGTCATCCAGTTGCTTCCGGATATCGCGAATGCGGATCACAGCTTCGTTTGTCTGACTGAGTTTGTTGTGGATTTGCAGCGCCACTTCCAACTGGCGCGCATATTCGTCGTGAGTGGTAATGAGGCGCGGGTCTTTCTTCACTTCAAATGTTTGTGTTTCGGATTTTCCGTTCGCGGTCAGCCGAACCGTGATAGCGTCCAGGAGCGATCACCGGACCGCGAATGTTTCCCGCCCACATGATTAATCCTGGAAACGTGGTGGCATCCGGATAGCGCAGGTCCCAGACAAATCGGTTGAGACCGGCCTCGGTGGGCACGCGATCCGCATCCGGCCGGCGCGGCGGAAACTCCTCTTCTTCATCTTCGGCTCCCGCGGGCTTCTTGGCCGGGGGCTTACTCGAAAACTTGCGAATCAGCTTACCGGAATCGTCCAGAAACTCGAGCGTGACTTCGTCCTTCGGTTTTTCCTGGAACGAATAATAGACAACGGCGCCCGAGGCCGGATTCTGGCCCTGGGATCCATCGGGTGGCATGCGGAATCCTCCGCGCAGCGAGCGATAGGTATCTTTCGGTTGGAATAACTTTGTGCCTTCCGTGGGCAAGCCGCCGGCCAGTTGGTAGAGAAGTGGAAGATCGTCGAAGATCCAGAAAGCGCGGCCCTGCGTCGCCACCACTAACTCCTTCTCGCGCTTTTGAAACGCCAGATCCGTGATCGGAACCACCGGCAGGTTGAGCTGGAAGGACTGCCAGTGGTCGCCGCCGTTGAAGGAAACGTACATGCCGGTCTCGGTGCCCGCGACCAGCAGATTCCGATGATTCGGATCCTCGCGAATCGTGCGCGTGAAGGCTCGCGGCCCGATGCCGCTGTTGATTGCGGTCCAGGATTTTCCGAAATCGGTGGTCTTGTAGAGATACGGCTGAAAATCGTCCAACTGGTATTTGGTTCCGGCGAAGTAAGCGGTACCTGGATCGAAGGGTGAAGCCTCGATGGTGTTGATCCGCATCCATTCGGGCAGGCCTTTCGGCGTGACGTTGGTCCAATGCTTGCCGCCATCCTCGGTGAGGTGCACCAACCCGTCATCGGAGCCGGTCCAGATCAGCCCCGGCTTCACGGGCGATTCGGCCACGGCAAAGATGACGTCGTAATATTCCACGGCGGTGTTGTCCTTGGTGAGCGGTCCACCGGATGGGCCTTGCTTGGATTTGTCGTTGCGCGTGAGATCGCCCGAGATTGCTTCCCAGCTTGTTCCGCCATTGGTGCTCTTGAAGAGATGATCGCCCGCGCAATACAGCGTGTTTGGATCGTTGGGCGAAAAGAGAATGGGAAAGGTCCACTGGAAGCGATACTTCATCGCTTCGGCGCCTGATCCCATGGGATTGTCGGGCCAAACCGTGATGTCGCGCAGTTGTCCGGTGCGGTGATCGTAGCGCGTCAGCAGGCCATCGTAGGATCCGGCATAGACAATTTCGGAATCTTTAGGATCGGGCGCCAGCCAGCCGCTTTCGCCGCCGCCGACGTCATACCAATCGCGCACGCCGATGCTGCCGTCGTCACTTCTCGTCGAGATGCGGACGGTGCTGTTGTCCTGCTGCGCCCCGTAGGCGTGGTAGGGAAAATCATTGTCCAGCGCCACGCGGTAGAACTGAGCTGTGGGCTGCTGATCCTGCGTGGTCCAAGTGCGGCCGCCGTTGGTGCTGACGATCGCGCCACCGTCGTTCGATTCAATCATGCGGTTGGAATCGTTGGGAGCCACCCATAAATAGTGAACGTCGCCGTGCGGCGCACGAATCATGTTAAATGTTTTTCCGCCATCGTCGGAGCGGAAGAAGCTGACGTTGACGGCGAAAACGGTGTCGGGTTTTAACGGATCGGCGAATATCCGCGAGTAATACCAGGCGCGCTGCCGCAGCTTGCGATCCTGGTTTATGCGAATCCAGGTTTTACCGGCATCGTCGGAGCGGAATACGCCGCCGTCTTCGGCTTCCACCAGCGCCCAAACGCGATCCGAGTTTTGTGGCGAAACAGTAATGCCGATGCGGCCGAGGATTCCTTTGGGCATGCCGGGGTTGCGGCTGAGATCGGTCCAGGTGTCGCCGCCGTCGGTGGATTTGAAGAGTCCGCTGTCGGGTCCACCGCTTTCCAGATCCCAGGGCAGGCGATGCATGTCCCAGAAAGCTGCGTAGATCACGTTGGCATTGCCGGGGTCGAGAATCAGATCCACGGCACCCGCTTTTACGCCTCGCGTGTAAATTTGTTTCCAAGTTTTGCCGCCGTCGGTGGTTCGATATACGCCGCGCTCTTCGTTGGGTCCCCAGAGATGGCCGAGCGCGGCGACATAGACGATGTCGGGATTCTTGGGATGCACCCGAACCGCGCCGATGTGAAGCGTGTTTTCCAGGCCGACGTTCTTCCAGGTTTTGCCTGCGTCCGTGGATTTATAAACGCCATCTCCGTGCGAGGCATTGCCACGGACATCCGGCTCGCCCATGCCGACATAAATGACGTTGGGATCGGATTCCGAGACGCCGATCGCGCCCACCGATCCGGTTTTGAATTGGCCGTCGGAGATCGGCAACCAGGACGCACCGCCATCGGTGGTCTTCCAGACTCCTCCGCCGGTGGCGCCGAAGTAGTAGACGTTGGGCTGCGAGGTGACTCCGGCCACGGTGTCCACGCGTCCGCCGCGGAATGGCCCGATGCTGCGGTACTTGAGTTCTTTCAGAGAATTGAGGTCGGGTTGGGCGAGTAGAAATGAACACGAGGCGGCGAGGGCGGCTAAGAATTTCATAGATTTGTTTCGAATCGTAGCACGGGTTGAGCTTCCTCGGTTCCCTCGGGCGCTCGTTCTTCGGTTGTTCGGTTATTCGGTTCTTCGGTTCTGTTCACCGGACTGTCTCTGGTGACAGAACCGAAGAACGTCTACAATTGCCAGATGGCTTCATTGTTTGATTTGACCGGCCAAGTGGCTATTGTGACTGGCGGCAATGGCGGGATCGGCCGCGGCATTGCGCTCGGATTCGCGCAAGCCGGTGCCGCTGTCGCTGTGTTGGGCCGAAACATCGAAAAGAACCAGCGTGTGCTCTCCGAATTGAAATCCATTGGCGTTCCTTCGATGGCTGTGAAGTTGGATGTAAGGGATCGCGCCGCACTGGAGCCCGCACTCAAACAGGTGGAGAGCGAGCTAGGCGCAATCGGAATCCTTGTGAACAACGCCGGGAACGTATCGTTAAGCGGCGGGGTGCTGCACGAAAAACCGGAAGATTGGGACAACGTTCTGGAAACACAGCTCAATGCCGTCTTTCTTTTATCGAAGCTCGCAGCCAAATCGATGCTCCAGCGGAAACGTGGAAAGATTATCAACATCGCCAGCATGTACTCGTACTTTGGGTCAGGTTTGGTCCCCTCTTACAGTGCTGCGAAAGGCGCCATCGTCCAACTTACTAAGTCGATGGCGATCGAACTCGCTCCGCACGGCATCCAAGTCAATGCAATCGCGCCCGGGTGGATCGAGACGGACATGACAGCGCCGGTCCACACCATGCCGTTGAACGATGAAATTCTTTTGCGCACGCCGGCTGGCCGCTTTGGAGAACCGGAAGAACTCGCGGGAACCGCCGTGTACTTGGCCTCACACGCTTCGGACTTCGTTACTGGAGTCACTCTCCCTGTGGACGGAGGCTACTCCATCCGCTGAACAAACCACGGTCATGATTTTCCTCGCACCATCGGCCATCCACGGTGTGGGCGTCTTCACCGACGCTCCCATACCGAAGGGCGCGCGGCCTGACCTGTGGCATCCCGACGACCTTCTGTTCGTTCCGAAGCGGGAAGCCAGCGGTGCAATTTATGCCATGTATTGCGTCGAAACCAGCGACGGCTACTGGTGCCCGCGCGACTTCCGGTGCATGTCTCTCGGCTGGTATATGAATCATTCGGACGCGCCGAGCCTGATCGCGGATGGAGAGGAGTACGTCGCGTCGCGCGACATCCCGTCCGGCGCGGAGTTGACAGTGGACTATGCGACGCTGGACGCAGAAGTAGACAATCGCATCCAATTGAACTGCTGAAGTGCGTTCGGGTGGCAATCCAAGCCATGCTACTCCGGTACGCGCGGTGCCATCAGCAAGGCTTCCGCACTCGATGGCGACGGCCAAATGCATGCGTTTGAGCCGAATCCAAGCACCCTGCAACGCTTCAAGAGAAACTTCGCGCTCGCGGCTTGCATCTGCTGGAACTGGGCCTTTCCCATGCTCCTGGCCACGCCCTCGTAATGGAAACGCCGGACCACTCCGGCGCCGCGTACCTTCGCGAATCCTCCATGCCCGGCGTCCCCGTGAAATCTCTCGATCGTTTTTGCGAACAGAATAAGATCGACCGTCTGGACTTCATCAAGATGGACATCGAAGGTGCGGAGCGTCGCGCCCTCCGTGGCGGCGTCACTTTATGAACGCTATCTGCAAGACCTCATTTTCCTAAGAACCGCGCCGCCCGTCTCTCCCGAAAACTCGCCACGCCTTCGCGAAAATCCTCGCTCGCGAGAACCGCGCGCATGTCGTCGCGCAGATGCTCCGCCGCGCGCCCCTCGCCTTGCAACATGCCCAGCCGCGCTGAACGGAGGGTTGCCTGAACGCCCAGCGGAGCTTGCGCCGCGATCCGTTCTGCGATTGCAATCGCCCGCGCCAGTTGCTGTCCCGGCTCGGTTACTTCCTGGATCAGCCCGATACGCAGCGCTTCCGCCGCGCCGAACTCATCCGCGGTGAGCAGGTAGCGCATGGCGTTGCCCCAACCGCATTCTTGCACCATCCGAAACGTCGCGCCTCCCAGTGGATAGAGCCCTCGGGCGATCTCGAGTTGCGCAAAGCGCGCGTCGCTGGCCGCGATCCGGATGTCCGCCGCCAGCAGCATCTCGATGCCGATGGTAAACGTGATTCCCTGGACGGCAATGATAAGCGGCTTCGACAATCGGCCTCGCAATCCGAACGGATCCATTTGCCCGGGCTCTTGCAGGAACGGATCCTCGCGCTCGAACAGAGTTGCGAACTGCGCCAGATCGATACCGCCGGTGAAGTGCGGCCCATGCGCGAACACCACCGCGCACCATAGATCCGGATCCGCTTCGTAAGATCCATAAGCGCGAGCCAGATCGTGAAACATTGGTGGATCGAAGGCATTGCGCTTCTCCACCCGATTCAATCCGATCAGCAGCACGCGCCCCTGGCGTTCTATTGTGATGTTGCTCATAACTTCACAATCTGACGCCGATCGGCCGATTCCCGCGCTGCCAGCACAATCTCATTCGCGCGGTAAATATCCGCGAGACTTAAGCCGGACGGAGCGCCTTGATACACGGATTGCAGAAAATCGACAAACAAGGAGCCGTCCGGCGGCAAATTGGTGATCTCGCGCGGCGCCCGATCTCCGGTGATCAACGTGACGCCGTTCGATGCTTGATACTCGGCTATGCCGCGTGTTCCGGCCAGCCGCAACCGGTCATCCCCCCAGGATGGAGCGGTGTCGGGCCGCAGATAATCCATGTGAAGCGCCGCGGTTCCGTGATTGTCGAGCTGGAAAATTGTCGCGGTGCTGTTTTCGAAATCGCGCAGCTCCGGATGCCCGACGCGGCCTTGAAATGAGACCGCATCCGTCAACTCGCGTCCGCTGGTGAAGCGCATCAGGTCCACCATGTGGATCCCGATGAACGGAATGGTTCCACCGTAAGTCGCGCGATTTCGCATCCACTCGGCGCGCTCGCCCAGCTTATAGGACTTTTGCGCCGAGATCTGCGCCACCTCGCCGATTTCGCCGGAATCGACGATCTGCTTCAGTGCGCGATATCGTGCCTCGAAGCGCATCTCGATCAACATCGTCAGGTGAACGCCGCTTTGCGCTACAGCCTCGCGGATTCGTTGGAAGTCCGCAATCGTAGTCGCGAGCGGCTTCTCAGCAACGATATGGAGTTTTCTTTTCGCGCATTCGATCACGATCTCGGCGCGCTCGCCATTGGCGCCGCAGATCGCAACCATGTCGAGGCTCTCTTGCTTCAACAATTCCCGCCAATCGCTGTAGCGCCGCGCTCCCGAGGTGTGTTTGCCCTCCCCAACTTCTTTCAATCGTCGCGCATCGCCGTCTTGCAGGGCCACCAACTGCACGTCCGGCAGCCGGTCCAAGGGATCCAGGATTTCGCCGATGTGGCCTTCCAGACCGATGATCGCAATCCTCACCTTTTGTGGAAGCCGTATGGTTGCCTGAGCAACCGCCAGCCGGGCCATCGCCGCACCCGCCACCCAGGCACGGCGCGAAAGTGTTCGCATGCTGAGATTCTCACACATGGGGTATGATCTCGTCTGAGGTTGTTTTGACCAGTCGTGCAATCTATCTGTTTTTCTATGCCACACTCTTCGCCCAGACCTCTTCCATCCCGGATCTGGAGTCGCAGGCCCGCCAACGTTTAGCGGCGCGGGATGCGGCGGGCGCTCTCGCGGCTTACCAGAAGCTAGCCGCGTTGGCCCCGAAATCGGCCGTCTATCAAGATCAGATCGGATTTCATTCTGGCCGCCACCAACCGCTCGGCGGAGGCGATTCCGTACTTCCAACGCGCCACCGAGCTGGATCCGAAAATGGCGCAAGCATGGTTTCATCTGGGCGTCGCCGAATGGTTGGCGAAACAAGCCGACGCGGCCACCAGCGCGTTGCAGAAAGCCGTCGCGCTCGCGCCAGGCAATGGAGATTATCGCTTCCGGCTGGGGAGCATCTACAACGAAATCGGAAAATATCAGGAGGCCGCTCGCGAGTTGGCGCACGCCGCGAAGCTGTTGCCCACAAACGCGAAGGCTTGGGAGACGCTCGGAATCGCACATGAGCGGCAACATCAATACAAACAGGCGCGCGACGCTTTCCGGCAGGCCGTCGAACTCGATCCGAAAAATGCTGACGCTCGGAACGGCTACGCGAACGCGCTGGTGCGATCCGGCGATCCGGCGGCGGGACTGCGCGAGTTCCGGAAGATTCTCGCCAGCGATCCAAACAATGTGCGCCTGCAAGTGAACATCGGCTACGCTCTGATTGCCGCCGGCGACAATCAAGCCGCGATCCAACAGCTTTCGGAAGTAATCCGCAAGCATCCGGACGATGCTGGGGCGCACTACGATTTGGGGATCGCCTACAAAGCAGTGGATGACTTGCCGCACGCTCGCGCTGAACTGGAGCAGGCCGTGCGCCTTGAGCCGTCGCTCGCCGAGGCGCATTACAGCTTGGCGTTGATTGACATAGACGCGGGCGCGTTTGAGCAAGCCGTGGAACAATTGCGTGCCGCCGTTGCCCAACAGCCTGCATACAACGATGCCTGGTACATCCTCGGAACAACTTTGAAGCAGCAGGGCGATGTGGATGGCGCAATCGAAGCGTTGCAGCACTCGGTAGCGCTGGACGATCTGAACGCCGCAGCTTGGAACAATCTTGGATTGCTGCTGCGCCGCAAAGGCGACAAGGCCGGCGCCGAAGACGCTTTCGCGAAAGCGGCCGCCATCCGAAAGTCAGAGGAGCAGGAGAAGGAAAAGAAGCTGGAGCAGGGAGTGAAGAAGTAGGCTAGAACAGAATGCCAGCCACTTGTTCCGCGACTTTACGAGCTTTTTCGCGAAGTATCTTTGGCGCCGCTGATGGATCTTTCGTGCTGATCCGCACGAGAAAAGCCTGATCGCGCACTCTTCCCACTACCTGTTCGGCGATCCAGCCTGGCTTGCCCTGGTAAGCACACGCCTGCGCTTCATTGCCAATGGCTTTCAGTTGCTCGCCACTGGGTCCGCATTGCGCGTGTGGCGCATTGGTGGCTCCAACTTCAATGCGCAGCGAGGTTTCTTGGCGGACAAATTCACAAACACCGGGAGCGAGCGTCGTTTGGACCGCGCCGCCTAGCACGCCCGCCGCGGTTGCCGCGTTCAACCAAGTGCAACGGTCTTCCGCCAACACGGGCAGACAAAACGCGATCGCTAGAATTGGCGCGAGACGCTTCAAGCCTTGCGCTTTCCCGCTGGCTGCAGCGTTTCAGCTTTCAATATCTTGCCGCCCTCCTGGATGACATACAGCTTGTTCACGTCCAGATCTTTCAACTCGTCGATCTGCCCGCTCAGCCAGCGAATTTCTACCTTGTCCACTTTGGTGGCTTGATCCAGCCCGAAATGCATGCGCAGATCGTTCTGCGAGAAGTAACTTCCACCGCTGCGCAGTTCTTCCATTTGCGCAAGCGGCTTTTCGACGCCCGGATTTGTTTTGGCAGTCACGATCACTCGAGTGCCGATGCCGGTGCGGTTCGACTTCACGCCCTGCAACTTGATCTTGATCCAATTCCGCTTCAAGGTGGAATCGCAGCGCAATAGCTGCGGGATCGCATTTACGCAATTCACCATCACGTCGATATCGCCGTCGTTATCGTAATCGCCGAACGCGCATCCGCGAGCCGGAGCATTCTCCAGAATGCCGGGACCGCCCTTCTCAGTTACCTCTTCGAAGCGTCCGTTCTGTAAGTTGCGGTAGAGATATTTGTGTTCCGCATACTTCAGGTCGGCGTTTGACTTATCCACTTCCGGATACACGTGGCCATTGGACATCAGTATGTCGAGCCATCCGTCGTTATCCATATCGAAGAATCCCACGCCCCAGCCCAACAAGCGCGTATTCACGCCCAGCCCGCTCGGATACGTTCGGTCCTCGAACGTGGCGTCGCCCAGGTTGGTGTAAAGAGAATCCGTGTCGCCGGCGAAATTGGTCTTCACGACATCCAGATTGCCGTCGCGGTTGTAATCGCCGATGGAAACACCCATTCCGGCTTGCGGCTTGCCTTCAGGAGAAAGCGCGGCGCCCGACTCGATGGCGATGTCCTTGAAGGTTCCGTCTTTCTGGTTTTGATAAAGAGTGGCCGTGCTGGAATCGTTCGCGACGTAGATATCCGGCCATCCATCGTTATCCAGATCAGACGCGGCTACGCTCAGGCCATACGTGCCGGGCGTCTTCCACATGCCGGACTTCTCGCTGACATCGGTAAACGTCCCATTGCCGTTGTTGTGATAGAGAATGTTCTTGCCGCCGCGTAATCCGGGTGGTCCGCAGGCCACCATGAGGCCTTTGTAAGTGCAAGGACCGGCCTCCGGCGGCGGTGCTGTCTTCAGATCGAAATCGACATAGTTGGCGACGAACAGATCCAGATTTCCGTCTTTGTCGTAATCGACGAATGTGCAGCCCGTATTCCAGCGGATCTTCGGTCCCGGCTGCTCCAAGCCTGCTTCCTTAGTGACATCGGTGAAGGTTCCGTTGCCTTGGTTGCGGTAGAGCGCATTCTGCCCGTAGTAAGTGACAAACAGATCGTCGTAACCATCGTTGTTGTAGTCGCCAACGCAACAGGCTTGTCCCCAGCCGGATCGATGCTCCAAGCCCGAACCCTTGGTCACGTCCGTAAATGTTCCGTCGCGATTGTTCTTGAATAAGTGGCAGTGAGGTTCCTGCCCAGCGGGAAAACCCTCCAGGCGCCAGCCGTTTACCAGAAAAATATCCAGCCAGCCATCCTGATCGTAGTCGTAAAAAGCCAATCCACAGCCGGTGGTTTCGAGTAGATATTTATTCTTGCCCTCACCGCCATAAATCGTTTTGACAGCCACGCCGGCTTCTTTCACAACATCGACAAAGCTGACGCCGAGGGGAGTCCCTTCGATCGGCGACTTCGGACCCGGAGCTGCCGGCTTCGGTTTCGCATCGTAGCTACGCTCGATGGGTTGCTGTGCAAGAGTGAGTAAATCAGAGAAGGGAAGTACTAATGCGGTCCGGCTTAGAGAACGGACGAATTGTCTGCGAATCACTTCGATGCGCCTCCGCCTGTTGCGGTCACCGGATGCGCCGAGTCCGCATGCATATGCCACGGCACGCTCTCGTTTGAAATCTCAGGATGCTGGCGCAGGAACTCCAGCGAGTAAGTGGGCGCGCCGGGGTCCACTTGTTTGGTCGCGAACATCGCCGCTTGTTCCGCGGCTTTTTCCTTCATGCCCATGCGGCGATACAACACGGCCAGATTGTAATGCGCGGCCAGATCGTCCGGATCGATGGCCTGTAGAGCCTCGAACTGCTGCCGGGCTTCGTCATAACTGTGCCGCTGATAGTAAGCGATCCCCAGTTCGCGCCGCGGATCGCGCGCCTGCGGATACTGCTCCACCACCCTTTGCAAGTCGGCCAGCTCCTCATCGAAATGCCCTTCGCGCCGTTCCACTAAAGCAAGGTAATACAGCGCCCGAGCATTGTTGGGACTTACTTCCAGCGCCTTCTCCAAACTGGGGCGAGCCGAAGAATACTTCTCCCATTCGATGTAAGTCAATCCGATGTTGATGTAACCATCCGCGTAGTCCGGACGAAGCTTCGGAACTTGTTCAAACGCATGCATTGCGTCGGCATACTGTAACTGATCCAAGTAACCGATGCCCAAGTTATTCCAGCGCATCCAGTCGGGATTGTCCTGTTTGTCCGGCGCAACCGGATTCTCGCCAAAATTCAGCACCCGCGTCCGCGACGCAAGCTCCACTATCGGATAAGCGGGGTGATCGGTTCCAAATACATTGTTCAAGTAACTTTGGCGCAAGTGCCGGTAATTCACGCGGGCCGTTACAGTAAGTGGCCCTTTAGCATCCGAGGGAATGTGGAACTGATAGCGCACCAACGCCGAACGTCCGGATTGGATGGTGTTGTCATACGCCACGGACTGGATGGTCCAGACCTTGTGATTGTCCACGAACACGCCATCGGTATTCACCGGCCGGTTCGTGAAGCTGTGCGCGCCGGGCTCCAGCGAACCGTCGGGCTTGAGGAAGCCGCTGTGATAAATCTCTTGGCCGGCAGCATCCGAAACCTGGAACTCCACCCAGGGCTCGTACAGATCGCGCACTTCGGGTACCAGCGAGTGCCCAATATTCTTGTTCTGGATCACCACCATCATTTGCACCGTCTCGTCCGGCGCCAGCTTGAATGCGGTGGAACCGAGCGGCCCAACGATGCCTTCTTCTCCGGCTTTCTGGATGGCAAACAGGTCCACGTTCAGATAATTTCCGGTCTTGAGAAACTCGACCGTCTTCTGCAACTGCTCATCGAACCCGTAGTAAAAGGGCACCGCGGTGTTTCCGGCCGGCCAGCGATGCGAAACCAGTGTCCCGTGCTTCGCGCCATCGTCTTTGAGCGTGATTGGCGCGCGCTTCATGTGACAGTCCTGGCAGGTGGTGAATCCGGTGGAATAAAAAGTCAGCGGATTCCGCGTGGAGAACTTCGAATTCTGCCACTCATCGTAAGCCGTGAATGCCCGGATGAATTTGTAATCGTTCAAGGGATTCGGCAGGTTGGCTTTGTGACAGGACGCGCAAAATTCCGCCGTGCGATAGAAGGATTGCATCACCGCGCGCGAATGCCGGTCGGGATGATTCCGGATTTCCTCATCGGGCACTTCGCCGGGAATCCGCTTTCCGTTTTCATCCACCATCACTGAAGGAATACCGAAAACGAACCCACCATTCCCGTTGGTGGACTGCAGCTTTTGGATGGAATGGCAGGTGGTGCAGGTCAAACCATCCTCGTCGAAGCTGCGGTCCACTTGAGAATTCTGGGTCAAGGCCCCCGAAAGCACCGCGATGGGGTTGTGGCAGCTATCGCAGTGGCGCGAGAATTCGATGCCTTTGGTGCGCAACAGAATATTTACGCTGGCACGGTAGAACGGCGTCCGAAACGAGTTGGAGTGCAGAGCCTGGCGCCATTGGCTGTAAGCTTCGGCATGACATCGGCCGCAATATTCGGCACTCGGAAAGGCCGAGGCTGGAATGAAGTCGTCGCCTTCCACGGCGGCATTGCCTGGAGTTGAGATTTTGTCTTTTCCGAAGCGGAAATTGTAGGTTTCGCGAATCTTGTCCGCGTATGCGTGGCGTTCGTCCTGCTGGGCGCTAGCAGATGAAAGAACGAACCCAACCCAAAACCATTTCTTGAGGCGCACGTGGCAACTCCGGCCCACTGATCTTTGCATAAGTATAGCAGGACGCGGCATTTAGTAGCTGGCCAAAGCGTAGCTGGTGCTGCGGCCGCCGGCCGGGTTTCGGATCAGAATCCCGTGTTCCAGCAAGTCGAGGATATCGCGCCAAGCCGTGTCCTGCGAGCACTTGGCGAGTTCCGCATACTTCGATGTGGTGAGCTTGCCGGTGAAGCCGTCCAGCAGCCGATTCAGCATGAGCCGCTGGCGATCGTTCAGTGTGACCGCCTGGTTGCGCTCCCAGAATCTTGCCTTTGAGAGAACTCCCGCGAGCATGGTGTGTGCACCATCTACCGCACGCCCCAAACAGTCGACGAACCACTCCATCCATTCCGAGATGTCCACGCCGCCTTTTTGGGTTCGTTCCAGAATTTCGTAATAGGCGGAGCGCTGTTGCCGGATCTGCGCCGACATACTGTAAAACCGCTGTGGGCTGTCTTCCGAGCGCGCCAAAAGAATATCCGCGACTGCGCGCGCAATGCGGCCATTTCCATCCTCGAAGGGATGGATGGTGACGAACCAGAAGTGCGCTACTGCAGCCTTCAGAAGTTGGTCGCGATGGGTTTTCGCGTTGAACCAATCGAGGAACACTTTCATTTCCGCGTCGAGCCGCCACGCCGCAGGGGCTTCGAAATGAACCCGCTCGCGGCCGATTGCCCCCGAAACCACCTCCATGGGACCGGTGCTGTCCTTGCGCCAGGCTCCTACCGTGATCTTGCTCATGCCGCTGCGCCCAGTGGGAAATAGCGATGTGTGCCATCCGAAGAGCCGCTCCGCAGTCAGCGGCTGCTTGTAGTTGCGTGTCGCGTCGAGCATCAGTTCCACGATGCCGTCCACATTCCGGTCGGTCTTTTTCAGCGCGCCGATGTCTACTCCCAGACGGCGCGCTATGGATGAGCGAACGTCTTCCGTATCAAGCTTTTCCCCCTCTATCTCACTGGTTTTAATCACATCCACAGTGAGGGTTTCGAGGACGGCTTCCCGACGAAGGTTGAAACCGAGCGCTTCCATGTAGCCAAGCAGCCGTCCCTGCCGGTGCCTGGCCCCTGCCAAAGGTTCGGTCAGGCATTCGGGGTTCCACGTGAAGCGTGGCCAATCCGACAGTTCATGGATGTACATTCTCCGCAACTCCTGCGGATATTATAGCGCGTATTCTCCGCAGGCTGCAAGTATTCTCCGCAGTTTTTGCGGATATTAAGCTGGCTAATCTCCGCATGCAATTGTCCTGGTGTCGATAGACTTGCTGTAGTATGGATCGAGGAGAGTTCACCAAATGCCACTTTGGAGACCAGACCCCACCTTCTACCCGTCGCCCACCATGGCGATGCAGGCGCCGCCTGAGAAGCTCGCCTACGTTGCGATGCTGAACGCGAACGGCAATCAGAAGCCGGACGCGTTGGGCGTTGTAGATCTTGACCCGGCGTCATCCGGATACGGCCGCCTGGTGGGCCAACTCGACATGCCGAACGTTGGCGACGAACTGCATCACTTCGGATGGAACGCGTGCAGCGCCTGCCTCTGCCCCTACGCGCCGCATCCGCATGTGGAGCGCCGCTATCTGATCGTTCCCGGCATCAACTCGTCGCGCATTCATATCGTCGACACCAAGCCCGATCCGCGAAAGCCGCAAATCGTAAAAGTGATCGAGCCCGAAACACTCGCAGCTCGCACCGGCTATGCGTCGCCGCACACGCTGCATTGCGGACCCGAAGGAATCTACGCCAGCGCGCTCGGAGCCACAGGCGGCGATGGCCCCGGCGGAATATTCGTAATGGATCACGACAGCTTCGACATCCTCGGCAAGTGGGAATTGGATCGTGGACCGCAATATCTGGCCTACGATTTTTGGTGGCATCTGGGATTCGACACGGTGATCACGAGCGAATGGGGAACGCCCAACATGGTGCAACATGGGCTGAATCCCGAGATCCTGCTCAAAGGCGGATATGGGCACAAGCTGCACGTCTGGGATCTGCGCAAGCGCCGTCATGTGCAGGAACTGGATCTTGGCGCGGAGTATCAGATGGCGCTCGAGCTTCGTCCGGCGCACAATCCGACGCGAGCTTACGGATTTCTTGGAGTGGTGGTGTCACTCAAAGATTTGTCAGCTTCCATCTGGCTCTGGCATCGGAACGGCGGGAATTGGGGCATTCAAAAAGTCATCGACATCCCAGCGGAAGCCGCCGATCCAGCACAGCTACCGCCGCTGCTGCAGGGATTCAAAGCCGTTCCGCCGCTGGTGAGCGACATCAATCTTTCGCTCGACGATCGCTTTCTTTATGTTTCCTGCTGGGGCACGGGCGAGTTTTTGCAATACGATGTTTCCGATCCGTTCCATCCGAAGAAAACGGGATCGATCCATTTGGGCGGGATCGTCCGCAAAGCGCCGCACCCATCGCAGCCGAAGACTCCGCTGAACGGCGGACCGCAAATGGTAGAACTAAGCCGCGACGGCAAGCGCATCTACTTCACAAACTCGCTGTACTCGCCCTGGGATGCGCAGTTCTATCCCGAAGGCATACGAAGCTGGATGGTGAAACTGGACGCGGCTCCCGAAGGCGGCATGCACGTTGATCCGAAGTTCTTCCTGGAGTTCGGCGATTTGCGTGGTCACCAGATACGTTTGGAAGGCGGGGACGCCTCCTCCGATTCTTACTGCTACGCATGACCGACGCCGCCGGCTGGGCGTGGCTGTTCCTGCTGGGCGCGTTTCATGGCATCAACCCCGGAATGGGTTGGCTGTTTGCGGTGGCATTGGGGATGCAGGAGCACAGCGCGCGTGCCGTGTTGCGGGCGCTGGTGCCGATCACGCTCGGTCACGCACTCGCAATCGGCGTAGTGGTGCTGATCGCGAGCTTGATCCAGATCGTGCGTTCCGTTGAACTACGTCAAGATCGTGGTGGCCTGCTTGCTGCTGGCCATGGGGATTTATCGCGTCATTCGCAGCCGGCATTTCCAATGGGGCGGCATGCGTGTTGGATTTCTGGAACTCACCGCATGGTCATTCCTGATGGCGTCCGCGCACGGCGCCGGATTGATGGTGCTGCCGGTGGTGATGCAAATGGCACCGATGCATCACATGCACGGCGCAGGGATGACGGGGCTGGGCGCCACGCTGGTCCACACGCTCGGGTATCTCACCGTAACAGCCGCTGTGGCAATGATCGTCTACCAAAAAGTGGGTCTCGCGATTTTGCGGAAGGCTTGGTTCAATCTTGGATTTGGTTTGGGCGGTTGCGTTGATTGCGACGGGCTTGTGTCGCGCTATTTTTGTGATCTGGTTTCTAGTTTCTGGTTAGTGGCTGCCGTGCCAACCAGAAACCAGAAACGAGAAACCAGAAACGGTTGTACAAAACGGGATGCGCACTTTACCTAGGACATTCGGCCTTGTTCTCTTATTACTGGTCCTGCCGCTCGATGCGGGCGCTCAATTTGTCGGCTCGATCGCTTGCAAGGCGTGTCATCCAGCGATCTACGCGCGTTGGAGCAAAACGCGAATGGCGAATGTTGTACGAGATCCGAAGCTTCATCCCGACGCGATCCTCCCCGATTTGAGCAAGCCCGATCCGCTGGTGAAATTCACGAAGGACGACATCGCCTTCGTCTATGGCAGCAAATGGAAGCAACGCTATTTCACGAAGAAGGGCGACGATTACTTTCCGCTGGGTGCACAGTGGGACGTCACCCATCGGATTTGGCGGGCTTATCAGGTTGCTCCGAACACCGATTGGTGGACGGCGTTTTACCCTGCCGACAACATGCAGCGGCCCACCGGCCCGCTTTGTGATGGATGTCATTCCGTCAATTACAACATTCAAACCAAGTCGGTGACGGAGTGGAACGTTGGTTGCGAAAAGTGCCACGGGCCGGGCGGGGATCACATCAGGCGGCCCTCACGCTCGAACGTCACCAACCCGGCCCGCCTGGATACCGTGCAAGCGACGAACGTGTGCATCCAATGCCACTCGCAGGGGCAACCGCTCAAAAATCCGATCGAGGGAAAATATTACGACTGGCCAGTGGGTTTCCAAGTGGGAACGAATCTCAAGGATTTCTGGAAGCTGGAAGAGCATAAGCTCGGTGAACAGACGTTCACTCATTTTGCGGACGGCACCGCGCATAAGAACCGGATGCAGGGCAACGATTTCGTTCAGAGCGCAATGTATACGCACGGCGTGAGCTGCTTCAATTGCCACGATGTTCACGGAACGGAAAACAATGCGGATTTGCTGAAGCCCGCAAATGTTCTGTGCTTGGAGTGCCATGGGCCAAGGTCGCCGAATGGGCCGCATGCGCCGAGCATCGAAGCGCACACGCACCATGCTGGCGGGAGCGCGGGCAACGAGTGCGTAGCGTGCCACATGCCCAAGATCGAGGTGCAACTAGCGGATACCAACGTCCGGGCGCATACGTTTAAGTTCATACCGCCATCTGCGACGGAAAGCCTGAAAGTTCCGAATTCCTGCAACACGTGTCATACGGAGAAGACTGTTGAGTGGGCGAAGGACGCTCTCAAGGCGTGGCCAGAATTTTCCCCGTGGCGGGTTGCTCAGTGAAACCGTTTCTGGTTTCTGGTTTCTGGTTGGCACGGCAGCGACTAACCAGACACTAGAAACCAGAAACGGTTGTACAATGCCTAGACGATGCACCGCTTAAACCTTCTCGTAGTGTGTTCTGTACTGTCGTTATCTGCCGCCGACCGCCGGCCCATCACCGAGACGGACATCTACTCATTTCAATGGGTCGCGAACCCGCGCATTTCGCCGGATGGGTCGCGCATTGTTTACACGCATGTCATCGTCAACCAGAAGCATGAAGGCTATGAGACCGCGTTGTGGATCGTGCCTTTCAGCGGTGGTGCGCCACGGCAATTGACTGCGGGTCCGCACGATTCGTCGCCGCAATGGTCGCCTGACGGCAAATTGCTTGCGTTTGTCCGGGCTACGGAGAAAGATGGGAAGCCGCAGCCAGGTCAGATCTTTCTGCTTGCGATGGACGGTGGCGAAGCGCGTCCGCTCACCGATCTTCCGAAAGGCGCTGGTGGGCCGGTTTGGTCGCCGGATGGCACGACCATGGCATTTTCGTCCTCGAATATCCCGAAGGATTTTGATAAGAAGAAGGATGACGACCAGAAAAGCGACGTTCGCGTGATCACGCGCGCGGTGTATCGCATGAACGGCGCTGGTTATCTGGAACCGGACCGTCCCAATCACATTTGGACCGTGGAAGTTCCTAAAACGCCGGGCGAACCGCAAAAGGCAAAACAGATTACCGATGGCGAATTCAGCGAGGGCGATATCGTGTGGTCGCGCGACGGTTCGCAGATTTACTTCACGTCGCGCCGCGTGCGCGAGCAGTATTACGAATTGCCGCACACCGACCTTTACGTGGTGAAAGCAAGCGGCGGCGATATAACGAAAGTTACTGGACTCGAAGGCAACATCGGCGGCATGACGCTGAGCCCGGATGGGTCCCGCATGGCTTTCGCCGGCGCGATCGATGTTGGACCAGATGGCAAGCAGCGATCCTACAGCCAGTCCGACCTGTTTATCACTTCGCTCCAACCCGGTTCCACGCCGAAGAATCTGACCACCGGCTACGATTACGACATCGCGGGCGGCATCGGAGGCGACCAGGCTCCGCCGCGCGGCAACGGGCCATCCACGCCGTTCTGGAGCAAGGACGGTCGATTCATTTTTGTGGTTGGCGCCGAGGAAGGCCGCTCGAATCTGAAACGCATCGACGCCGAGACGGGCGAAGTGAACGCGCTCACCAAAGGCGATCACGATGTCTTTGCATACAGCGCTACGCCGGATGCGACCAAGGCCGCGATTCTGATTTCGTCGCCCACCAAAATCGGCGATCTCTATTCGTTAGATGTCGCAGCGGTAGATGTGCGCCGGCTCACGCACGTCAATGACGATCTGTTTTCGCAGATCAACATGACCGAGCCGGTAGCCATCTGGTACAAGAGCTTCGACGGCAAGCGCGTTGAGGCCTGGGTGCAGCGGCCGCCGGATTTCCAGGAGGGCAAGAAGTACCCCATGATTATTAACATTCACGGGGGTCCGCACGCTGCCTACGGCTACACCTTCGATCACGAAATGCAGTGGATGGCGGCCAAGGGCTACGTGGTTCTGTATCCGAATCCGCGCGGCAGCACCACTTACGGCCAGGATTTCGGAAACATCATTCAATATGCGTATCCGGGTGACGACTTCAAAGATCTGATGGCCGGCGTGGACGACTTGATCGCGCGCGGCTGGGTGGATCCAAATCGTCTGGGCGTTACCGGCGGCAGCGGCGGCGGGTTGCTTACGAACTGGGTGATCGGTCACACGCAACGTTTCAAAGCCGCGGTATCGCAGCGCGACATCGCGGATTGGACCGACTTCTGGTATACCGCCGACTTCACGCTTTTCACGCCGTCGTGGTTCCGCGGAGCGCCATGGGAACAAGAAGCCGACTTCAAGGCCCGTTCGCCCATCACCTACATCCGCGATATCAATACGCCACTGATGCTGATCCTGGGCGAGGCGGATTACCGTACGCCTCCGGGTTCGGGCGGCGAGCAGATGTTCCGGGCATTGAAATACAAAAAGATCCCGACAGTGATGGTGCGTTTTCCGGGCGAATCCCATGAGCTGTCAAGGTCCGGTGCGCCCAAGCATCGAGTGGAACGGCTGCAGCACATCGTGTCGTGGTTTGATATTTATCTTCCAGGGGAAAGAGATTCATACGTACGACGTGCAGTGAAAAATCTTTGGGCCGCTGATGAACGCAGATAAACGCGGATAAGAAAAGTCTTATCGGCGTTTATCTGCGTTCATCCGCGGCCAATAGGTTTTACCAGACCTTACACGGTTGCTCATGCACCATGGGCTGGCCCAGCTTGCATGAAAACGCGCGCCCGAACTCTGGCATGTTGGATACCACGCCGTTCACCCGATATTCCAGCAGCGAGTGCGGATTGGTGATCTGATTTAGCCGCTTGCTTTCGGGACGCTCGTCGCCGCAGGCCCATTGCGCCATGCCGACGAAGAAGCGCTGGTCGGGAGTGAGGCCGTCGATCGGTTGCAGATTCTGTCCTTCGGTTGCGTGCTTCCAGGCGAGGTATGCGAGGAACGTGCCGCCTAAATCGGCGATGTCTTCGCCCAGCGTCAGCTTGCCGTTGCCTTTGATGTCGTCCACCACGGTGTATTGCGAATACTGATTGGAGATGCAGCTCGCGCGCTCCTCAAATTCTTCGGCATCTTTTTTGGTCCACCAATCTTTCAGGTTTCCTGTCGCGTCGAAGTGCCGGCCTTCATCGTCGAACCCGTGGGTCAGCTCGTGCCCGATGGTCGCGCCGGTGTCTCCGTAGTTCGGGGCGTCGTCCAGCTTCTGCATCGAACAGCGGAGGCTGCAACACGCCTGCCGGGAAATTGATGTCGTCCATCTGCGCGTCGTAGTACGCGTTCACGGTGGGCGGCGTCATTCCCCATTCGGTGCGATCCACTGGCTTCCCGATCTTGTTCAACTGCCGGCGCGATTCGAATATGGTCGCCCGCTCCACGTTTTCCGCGTAATCGTCGCGCGAGATGGTGATGGAACTATAATCGCGCCATTTATCCGGATACCCGATTTTGTTGACGATGGAGTGTAGCTTCTCGAGAGCCTTCTGCTTGGTCTGCTCTCCCATCCAGGGAAGCTTGCGGATTTCGTTACCCATCGCCGCCTCCACTTCTTTGGTCATGGCCTGGGTTCGCTGCTTGGTATCAGGACCGAATGTCTTCTGGACGAACACCTGTCCCAGCGCTTCCCCCAGATCGCGATCCACACGCTGGACACATCGTTTCCAGCGGGCCGGCATTTCCTCTAAACCGCGCAGATACTTGCTGTAGAAATCGAAGTTCGCCTGGACGAACGCCGAGGAAAGAGAGGGAGCTTTCTCGCTCAACAGATGCCAACGGAGATATATCTTCCAGTCGTCCAGAGTATGCAATTTCAGCTCGCGTTGAACCTCTTTGAAGAACGCCGGCTCGGTGACGTTGAGCACCGATGTATCGGGAACCTCGGATGTTTTGAAGTATGTCGCCCAGTGGAAGGAGGGTGTCAGGGCTTGCAACTGCTCTGGAGTCAATTTGTGAAACAGCTTGTAAGGATCGCGCTGTTCGACACGCGTAAGCGACGCTTTTGCCAGCGCGGTTTCGATTGCCATTACAATGCGCGCGTCCGCCTTCGCCTTCACCGGCGTCTCGCCGCCAAGCTCCATGATTTTTGCGACGTGTTGCAGATATTTCGCACGCGTTTCTACCGATTTCGCATCGGTCTTAACGTAATAGTCGCGGTCCGGCAATCCCAGTCCTCCGGCGGTGGCAAATGCGATGACACGGGTGGAGTCCGCAAAATCCTGATTGGAGCCGAAGCCAAACAGCGCGTTCGCGCCGGAGAGATGCTGGCGAGCCAGCAATGCCGGAAGCTCGGCCAGCGATTTAAGCGCTGCGATTTCGGCGAGGTCCGCCTTCAAGGGCGCGAGACCGGCCTTTTCCACCGCGGCTTCATCCATGCACGCGTGGAAATAGTCGCCGATTTGAGTTTCCACTTGACTGCGATTTGCCGAGGGCTTGGAGGCCTCGTCCAAAATGCCCCAGAGAAATCGCCGGTTATCTTCGCCGAGCTTGCCGTAAACGTCCCAGCTAGACTGGTCGGGTGGAATGGGATTCTTCTTGATCCACGCACCGCAGGAATAGCGATAGAAATCCGCGCAGGGGTCGACCGTGCGATCCATCGAAGTTGTGTCCAGGCTCGGGCTGTAAGGTAGAGCGGTCAACGGAGTGTCGGTTCGTGTGGATTGCGCGAATAAAACGCTCGATGCCAACAGCAGTGTGTATCTCACATTGTTATATTAGCGTTTGGCCACTGACACCATCTCAGTCGGATTGATCGGATTCGGCATCGCAGGGACCGTCTTCCACGCACCGGTGATCCGGGCGGTTCCGGGCTTGCAGCTAACTTGCATCGTGCAGCGGACCGGCGATTCCGCGCGCGAAAAATATCCGGACGTGCGTTTGGTCCGAACCGTCGACGAGATGCTGGCGGATGAGAGTATCCGGCTGGTGGTTGTGGCAACTCCCAACGATTCGCACTTCGAATTGACAAAGCGCTGTCTACTGGCCGGACGCGATGTGGTGGTGGACAAGCCCTTTACAAACACGTTCCGCGAAGCCCAAGAGCTCGACAAACTCGCGCGCTCGGAAGGCCGCTTGCTCTCGGTCTACCAGGATCGCCGCTACGATGGCGATTTTCGTACGGTTCAGAAACTGGTCGCATCCGGCGTGCTCGGACGGCTGGCGCTTTTCGAATCGCACTACGACCGGTATCGCCTGGCGCGCCGTCCCGGACAATGGCGAGAATCCGCGGGACCCGGCAGCGGCGTGCTGTTCGATCTCGGCCCGCACCTGGTGGATCAAGCGCTGGTGCTTTTCGGAATGCCCGAGGCGATTTCGGCCGATGTCCGGATCGAGCGGGAAGACGCAGTTGTGGACGACGCATTCGATATCGTGCTGCGTTATCCGAAATTCCATGCGCTGCTCAGAGCCACGATGATTGCGTACGTAGCGGGGCCGCGTTTTGTATTGAATGGCACGCTCGGGTCCTTTGTGAAACACGGCATGGACCCGCAGGAAAATGCGCTGAAAGCTGGTGCGCAGCCAGGAATCCCGGGATGGGGCGAGGAACCCGAATTGTGCTGGGGCACACTGACGCGCGTGAGCGATAAAGGACCGATTCGCGAGTTGGTACCCACGGAAACGGGTGACTATCGGATGTTTTATGCCAACGTGCGCGATGCCATCCTGGGCAAAGCTCCGCTCGATGTCACGGCCGAACACGCCGGACGCGTGATTCAGGTGCTGGAACTTGCCCGGACCAGTTCTACAGAGCGGCGATGGATCTCGCTTTTATAAAGTGCCGCAATGCGACTGTGCCGGTCGATTAGAAAAACAGCACCGACTTCCTCACTGTCGCGGTTCGGTAACTCTCGCAAACATGGGACCTTCATTCCGAGCCGCGAGCGTAAGCGACCGGTGATTTGGTTTTCAAGCGCTTACAACGCACCTTTCAGGCGGATAAATGGACTCGTCGCCTGAAATCACGGTCCCGTAGTACGCCGGGCACTCGGCCGCGCGTAGTCCGCTAAAAATGAAGCGCTGGAAATGTGAGACAATGCCGCTGAATGACTGACACCTCAAGAAGAGAATTCATGAAGCAGGCGGCGCTCGCCGGGATGGTGTGCGCAGGCGCGGGGAAGCTAGCGGCCAATCCGCTGGGACTTCCTATCGGATGCCAGACTTACCCGGTCCGGAAAATGATCGGCCAGGATTTTCCCGGCACCCTCAAAGTTCTGGCTCAGGCCGGATTCGAGCGAATCGAGCTGTGTTCGCCGGTGGGTTACGCGGACTCCGGATTTGGCGTCATCGCCAAATATAAGCCCGCCGAGGTGCGTCGAATTGTGAGCGACGCCGGACTGAAGTGCGAAAGCTCCCACTTCGATATCGGCGAGCTTCGGAAAGACATGGCCGGCCGCGTTGCCTGGGCGAAGGAAGTCGGTATGACGCAGATGTTCGTGCCGAGTTTGGACGGGCCGAAGAATCCGACCCTGGATGACGTGAAAAAGGCCGCCGATGAATATAACAAGATGGGCGAACACACCGCCAAGGCCGGTATCCAGCTTGGATTGCACAATGAGGGTTTCGAACTGACCAAGGTAGACGGCAAGCGCACGTATGACATTCTGCTGGGGCTTTTCGATCCGAAACTGGTGAAGTTTCAGTTTCAGTGCTCCACCATCAGCGAAGGTTACGACGCCGCCGAATACTTCACGAAATATCCCGGCCACTTCATTTCGATGCACGTGCAGGATTGGAATCCGCAAACCAAGAAAACCGTCGCGGTAGGACAAGGTTCGCTCGATTGGAAGAAGATCTTTACGGCTGCGAAAACCGGCGGCGTGAAGAACTACTTCGTCGAAATGAACCTCGATCTGATGAAGGCCAGCGTACCGTATCTGCGCAATCTGCAGGTAGCCTGACGCATCCGCAGATCTTTTGCGCGTACAATTAGGCAAAGTCGGTCAGGCGTCACGATTGCGGTGAAATAGGTGAGGCGCTTTTCCATCGTTTTACGCGTATGTTGGGTAGATGTCGCACTCCGCGAAGTCACGTATCGGGGCTCTTTTATTGCTGGTGGGCACTCCACTTTTCTCGCAGGCCTCGCCCGAGCCCCACGTGGGCTGGAAACTGGTTCCGGGCGGGGAGAATCTGGTTGTCAACGCCTTCTGGGATTCCACCGTCGAAGTTGGCGCTCCGGCCACCATCCAAGTGAGCGGTGGCGTCCTCTCGGCCAACGCCGGGAGCGGATACCTCGGCAACCCGAATACGTTGGCTCCCCGGCTCCAAACCAAAGGTGATTTTGGCGTCGTCGCCACCATCCAAACCGCTCCTGGATTGAACGGACTGATCACTCTGACGGGCACATTGGCCACCGGCGCTCAGTACTGGCAGGGAATGACCAAGATCCAGTTCGGTGTCGACAACGCCGGCAACTATGTTTTTGCTTATTGGGACGGGACGCAATCGGGTCCGGTGCTGTATCAAATTCTTGAGAACGCGCCGGCCACAGCTCCCACCGGAACTTTGAGCATGGAAATGCTCCATCAGAAGGGGCAATTTCTCCTTTATTTCAACGGTACGCAGTACGGCCCGATTCCCGACCCGGGTTTGTTCACCCTGGGCTTCATGATTCCTGGGATTGAAATCTTTCCGAGCCAGAAAATGAAGCTCACTCAACTGGCGTTCGAAGTTCCATCGAGCGACACCACGGCTCAGGTGATAACGCCCATGGGGAAGATGTCCTACGTGCATCCGGGCGATTCGCCTGGGTCCCTGGCGGCGATCACCGGGCGGGCGTTCGGCGACTCGGAAAACGCGGTGTCCTTGACTCTTGGCGCTCAACCCGCGAGCGGCGCACCCGGCGCGAGCTATGCGCCCACCGTGTTGGGGAATTTCAATCTGCTGACTGCGGCGAGCATGTACTATTTCGTCACTGAAACCGGCCAGGGCGATTTCACCTTCGGCGACGGCGACGCGATGATCGCCTTCGCGAAAGCCAATGCAGTGCCTGTCCATTGCCACCATTTGATCGGACCAAATGGCGTCCTCCCCAGTTGGGTGGTGAACGGGAAGTTTACCGCGGACCAGCTCACCCAGATCATGAAGACCCACATACAGACCGTGATGGGCCACTTCAAAGGCCAGTGCGCCTCCTGGGATGTGGTGAATGAGGCGCTGAATTCCGATGGCACCGTGGACACTACGAGCGCCAACATCTGGGGAAATACCATCGGGCCCAGCTACATCGACATTGCGTTTCAAACGGCGCGCGAAACGGACCCCGGCCCCAAACTTTACTACAACGATTTCTACATTGAGGATCAGACTCCCAAGACCGCCGGCCTCTACACCCTGCTTGCCGGCATGCAGCAGCGCGGCACGCCCATTGACGGAGTGGGGCTGGAGTCCCATTGGATCCCCGGGAATTCCGACCCAAACTGGCTGCCGAATCTCGAGAGCTTACAGGCCAACATGGCGCAGCTAGCCAAGCTGGGGCTCACGGCGCGAATCTCGGAATTGGACGCACGCGAACTGCTGCCTGCATCGGCCGCCGACCTGACCAACCAGGCAAGCATTTTCAGCACAACGGTACAGGCATGCCTGAACAGTCCGAACTGTGTCTCGATGACGGTTTGGGGAGCGACCGATGCCACATCGTGGATTAATTCGTTTTTCCCCGGCTACGGCGCCGCCACCATGTTCGATGCGAATTTCCAGCCCAAGCCCGCGTATACCTCGGTCATGAACACGCTGCGCACGGCCGCGCTGGCTGTCACCACCGCACCGACGCTGACCTCCACCGCGGTTGTGAACGCGGCCAGTTATGCGAAAAACGGCGTAGCTCCGGGCGAGATCGTCACGCTTTTTCCCAACAACGTTGGACCCGCCACGCTGACGGGCACGGGCTTGGACGCTTCCGGGAAAGTCTTGACCGAAGTTGCCGAGACGCGAGTCTTGTTCGACGGGATTGCCGCGCCGATTATCTACGCCACCAAGAATCAAGTGGCGGCGGTGGTTCCGTATGAGATTGCGGGGCGAGAGTCCACTGAAGTCCAAGTGGAATATAAAGGCATCCAGTCCGTGGCGGTGAGTGTTCCGGTTCTCGCGGCAGTGCCCGGCATTATTGCCGTCAATTCGCAGGGAACCGGAGAAGCAGTCGCGCTGAATCAGGATGGAAAAGCGAACTCGGTGGCGAATCCCGCAGCGCGCGGAACCATCGTCACGCTATACGCTACTGGGGAGGGCCAGCGAAATCCGGGCGGGGTGACGGGAGTATTGAGCGCAGCCAACGACGCTCCTGTGCTGCCGGTGAGCATGACAGTGGGTGGGTCTGCCGGCCGATCTCACCTACGCGGCTTCTGCTCCAGGTTTTATCGGAATGATGCAGATCGATGTGACGATTCCCGCAACAGCTCCCACGGGCGCGGCGGTTCCGTTAGAGCTGATTGTCGGTACGGCGAAGAGTCCCGCCACTGTCAGCATTGCAGTCAAGTAACCCGCTAGGCGAGACTGGTGGAGTGGTATGCCCTGGATTTCCCCGGATCTCGGTGATCGTCCCGGTTTTCAACGCTTCCGCGTGGATTGAGAAATGTGTTCACGGACTGTTGAATCAGGACTATGACCCGAGCCGATTCGAAATCATTCTGGTGGACAACAACTCGTCGGACGATTCGAAGAGGCTGATTCGCCGGCACGCGCGAGTCCGATTGCTGGAAGAAAGCGTTCAGAGCTCGTACGCGGCGCGGAATCGGGGTGTGAGCGAAGCGAGTGGGGAAGTGCTGGCATTTACCGATGCAGATTGCGTGCCGGCGCCGAATTGGTTGAATGCGATCGCATCTGCGATGCGGAATCCACAAACTCAGACGGTGCTTGGATCGCGGACGCCGGGTTCGGAATCAGGGCCGGTGAGGATGATTGCGGCGTACGAAGACGCACGCGTGCGGTATATCCTGGAGAATCGGCGCGAGCGTGCCTATTTTGCGTTCACTTCCAATATGGCGATCCGACGCGGCGCATTCGAACGCTATGGTCCGTTTGAAACTGTCGCGCGCGGGGGAGACACATTATTCTTGCTGCGATTGGCAACCGGAGCGGGGCCCGAAGCGGCGGAATGGAGGGGTGAGATGCGCGTCCAGCATCTCGAATTTCAAAGCGCGTGGACCTATCTCAAGAAGAGCTTCCTCTACGCTCGAGCGAGAGAGAAGACAAAACACCTTGGACAATGCCAAAGCCTGACCACGGCGGAATGCCTGGATATTTTTCGGGAAGTGAGCCGGGGCCGTCCGCCGAGCCAGATTATAGCGCTGGCGTTTCTGCTGTCGACGGGACGCCTAAGCTGGATGGCCGGATCGCTGCTCTGAGCGTCGTGAAGATTTCAGTGATCATCCCAACTGTGAACCGTCCCCGGTTGCTGCAGGAACTTCTGGACTCATTGCGCGAGCAAATTTTCGATGGTTCCTTCGAGATCGTCATAATTGACGACCGTCCGCTGGCCGGCCCGAAGCATTTGGCTTTCCGCAATGGGCAGTGTGAATGCAGAGTGGTGGATGGGGAAGGCAAAGGTCCGGCGCGGGCACGCAACTTGGGAGTGGCTAAAGCCAAGGGCGATGTCCTGTTTTTTCTGGACGACGACGTTAAGGTAGATCGCGGTTATCTGGCTCGGGTGTTCCAGGAATTGCAGGCCCGGCCGCAGCACGCCGTTACGGGAATGCAAATCGCGATGGATCGAAGGAACTGCTTCTCGCTTACGTCGGAGTGGCTGCTGCATGCATTCTCCGAAGACGAAAACAGGGCAGCGCCGATGTCGAGATTCGCCGCATCCAACGGACTGGCTTTGCGGCGTGCGGATTTCCAGAAGTGCGGCGGATTCGATCCTTCTTTTCCGCTGGCGGCGGGCGAAGACCGTGAATTCAGCACACGCTGGATCGCGGCCGGATTTCATATCAGCGAGCTAAAGGAAGCAGCCCTGGAACACCATTTTCCGAAAAGCTTTCTGGCGCTGATGAAACAGCAATGGAGGTACGGCCGAGGCGTCTTCCACTATCAAATGCGCGTGCATCCCAGCCGGGCGCCGCGTATCCGGAGGATGTCATTCTATTTGCGTATGCTGGCGCAACCTTTCCGCCAATACGGATTTCGCAAAGGTTCGCTGATCGGCTTGCTCTCCTTGCTGTCGCAAGGGATGATCGCGTGCGGCTACCTGCGGGAGCGAATCTGGCCTGGGGCCGGCCAAAGGCGATGAAGACGCTGATTGAAAAACAGTTGGCAGGCGCTTTCGCCCAATGCCACTTAGTTTTCCCGAACGTAGGGCGGACCCCCTGGTCCGCAGCCGACGCCCTCGTCGGCTTGGTCCGTCGCACGAGCCTGATTTGGTTGGTGAAAGAGCGGGTCCATGGGGACCCGCGCGGACCGGGGGGTCCGCCCCACCTCCAATCCATAAATCCCAGCACTGGGAAAACTAAATGACGGACCCGCAGAAACGTCCAGCCGTGTCCGTCCTGATTGAAGGCTACAACGATTCCCTGGATCTTGGATCCGCGCTTGAAACCGTGAAGAGCCTGGCGGATCAGACCTATCACCTCGACCGGGTGGAAATTATCCTAACGGGCAGCCAGGAGCAAGCGGCACGCTGGCGTGAGGCTCTGGCAGGTGAGCGAAGATTTTTCGCGGTGAAAGTAATCGGCGCTGACGCGCATTATTACCGCTTGAAAAATCTGGCCGCTCAAGCCGCGGAAGGTGAGATCCTGGCCTTCACGGATTCAGATGCCTTGCCTGAACGAGGCTGGTTGGCGGCGATCGTACAAGGAATTGACAACGGGGCGGCGGCGGTCGCGGGGCTCACGTTGTTTCGACCGGAGAAGGGAACCCGATGGCCGAGTTTGGCGGTGGTTGCGGCGTCCGTCTCGTGGGGATTTATCGTCGGCAATCCGGGAGGTCCACCGCGTGGATTCTTAAGCCACAACGTCGGTTTCCGGCGCTCGGCATTCGAGCAGATTCGCTACCGCGAGGATCTGGGAAGAACCTGCGCGGGTTCGTTCCTTTACGATGCATTGGTCCGCAACGGTGTTTCCATCCAATTTAATCCCGGTCAGCGCGTGCAACACGTGTTCACTTGGAGCTGGTGGCTGAAGCGACTGCATGTCCGTTTCGGATATGAAGTCTTCCTGCTGCGCCGCCTGAATCCTTCCGCGCGCTTCGGATGGACGCGCAAGCTTGGTATTGTAGAGCCGCTGGCCACCATGGCATGGCACGTTCTGCTGGACATCCCGCAGTGGTTCCGGTTTTCTAGACAGCTCGGCTGGAATTGGCCGCGGCGGGTGGCTTACATTCCTGTGGTGTGCGTGATCTCGCTCGGCGCACGGTCGGCCGAGGCTTACGGAATGTATTCCACTATCGTCGATCCTGACCGGATGCGGCGCTTTGCTTTGACCAACTGATTTGAAAACCCGCGCTATAACAACGCCTCGGTAAGTTCTTCGAAATTTCCGGGGGTCACCAACTGAAAGCGGATGGATAGCCGCGTGAATCCGCGCAGCACCCGGTTGAGTTCGTCGGTTGGGATCTCGGGGCTGGCCAGGAAAATACTCCCGGAAGAGATCCGATACGGCAGCACTCTCCAATCGCGGACCACGTGCCGGGGCAGCGCTCGCGCAACTTTCCGGTTGACGGCTTGCGGTTCCAAACGGCCCATCGGCAAGCTCTGCTGCAGACTCAAAGCCTCGTACAAGTCGTCCTCGCTGATCTTGCCGAGCTGCATCAGATACTGCCCTAGCCGCATCCCTGCCGGCTGCAGGCCCAATGCACGGTTTAAATCGATTTCCGAAACGTAGTCGGAACCCACCAGAATCTCGCCCAGCTTCCTCTTATGCTTCATCAGCGCGCTCCTGGAGGGATACGCATGCTCGGTCTTCAGCCACACCAGCGGTTCATAACGGAAGCGGGCGCGCAGATAACCCGATACTGCTTGGAATGTTGCAATCGTATTGATCCAGTTCGAACAAACGGTTCTTAGCGGCACTCCCAACGCGAATAGCGGACCGTATAAACGAGTTACGCAGCCCATCCGGACGCCGGTCTGAAAGATCTGGATCAGGAAAGTAGACCCGAGCAGAGCCGGATGCAGCTCGAACCGGGCGAGATCCCACGGCAAACCGGTAAGTCTCGCGAAGCCCCAGGTCAGGCCGCCGTACGCGAATAGAACATTTGCGAGCAGGCTGATGGGATTCCCCAACAATCCTTTGCGGTCTCGCCAAAACCAATACACGCGCGGGAAGTCCCCCCGCCACCCGTGCCGTTCCCAACTCTGCAGCGCGATTCCCATGATCCAGCGCGTGCGTTGCCGGATGGCGGATCGTATGCTGCGAGGGAAAAATTCACGCGTCGCCACGAAGCTGGATGTGCGTCCGCGCGCAATCGGCAAAAAGAGCTGGCGCGAACCTAGCTTGTGCAGCCGCAGCCCGTTCTCATAATCTTCCGTCAAGCAGGCCGGATCGAACACCAGATTGTGTTCCACGTTGGCCAATTTTTCGAGAGCCGCGCGCGTGAATCCCGTGCCGACGCCGTTCGAAGGAACGAAGCTGCCCATTTGCTGTCGCGCAGGCATGTCTTTGATTTGCCATTCCGCGAACTCGTCGCAGTACATTCCATGCACCCAGTCCGTGAGCGGCGTCGGCAGGGGAAGCACCGGAATCTGCACCATATCGAACTCGTCCGCATAGGCATTGATTTGGGAAAACGCCTCGGGATGGATCAAATCCTCGGCATCGTGAGTCACTACGATCTCGAAGTGGACCTGGTGGTGCTCCTCGTACAGCAGCATTCGTTGGTATATCCAGTTGAGGCAGTCGGCTTTGGAGGTTGGCCCGTTATGCGGGCATACCGCGAGGTGCACGTGGGGAAAGCGCGCCTCCAATTCGCGGACCGCGCTCAGCGTCGGGTCGTCGTTCGGATAAGCGCCGATGAAGAAGTGATAGTTGTCGTAATCGATGGCGGCGACATTATGCTCCACCATCCCGGCGATTACCTGGTACTCATGCCACAGCGGCACAAAGACCGCGATATCTTTTTCTACGCTGATGGCCGAAAACGCCGGCCGCGATTTGCCCTTGGCCCAAGCCCATAGGCAGATCAGGTTGAGAGCCAGATCGTCCAGCCCGCTGATCAGGACGGCAAGCGCCAGCGGAACAAGACAGACCGCGACCCAGGCGTCAACAATGGATATCAATAGTTCTAGTGGGCGGCGAGGCCTAAAGTTCGCAAGGGCTTTTTGCGAGTAGTTTCAGCGACTTGACCGTGGAAGGGCACCGACTCCCTTACGGTCGCGGCTCGGTAACGCCATCTTTCCGAGTGCTTTGGTTTATCATTTACGTCAAACTGGCGCGGATGAAATCGCGATTCATCCGGGCAATCACTTCCAGTTTGATCTCTTTCGGACACACCGCCTCACACTCGCCGATATTCGTGCAGCTTCCAAACTGTTCCGCATTGAATTGCCGCACCATGCTGAGCGCGCGCTGGCGGCGCTCCGGCTGGCCCTGCGGCAGCAGGCCCAGATGAGCGATCTTCGCACCCGTGAATAAAGCAGCCGAAGCATTCGGACAGGCCGCGACACAGGCCCCGCAACCGATGCACGCCGCCGCATCCATGGCCCGGTCCGCGGCATCCTTCGGAACCAGGATCACGTTGCCGTCCGGAGCGCTACCCGTCGGAATGCTCACGTATCCGCCGGCTTCGATGATGCGGTCGAACGCGCGCCGGTCCACCACCAGGTCCTTGATCACCGGAAACGCTTTGGCGCGCCACGGCTCGATGTACAACTCGTCGCCATCTTTAAAGTGCCGCATGCTGAGCTGGCACACCGTAGTGGCCGGCAGCGGACCATGCGCGATGCCGTTGATCATGAATCCGCAGGAGCCGCAAATCCCCTCCCGGCAATCGTGCTCAAACGCGATGGGTTCGTCGCCCTTCAGAGTTAGGCCTTCATTCACCACGTCCAGCAGTTCCAACATCGACATGTCGGGATTCACGTCGTTCGCTTCGTAACGAACCATGCGTCCGGCTTGGACCGGATTCTTCTGGCGCCAGACGTGCAAAATCAGCTTCACTTGTAGCTCCGCTGGCTGGGATGCACGTATTCGAACGTCAACTGTTCTTTGTGCAACTCGGGCGCATGATCCGCGCCTTTGTATTCCCACGCCGCCACGTAACTGAATTCGTCGTCGCTTCGCTGCGCTTCGCCTTCCGCGGTCTGATACTCCTCGCGGAAGTGGCCGCCGCAGGATTCGTTGCGCTGGCGCGCATCCAGGCACATCAATTCGCCAAGCTCAAAGAAATCCGCCACCCGGCCGGCTTTCTCCAGCGACTGATTCAAATCGTCCGCGCTGCCCGCAACCTTCACGTCTTTCCAAAACTCCGCCCGCAGCTCCCGAATCTGTTCCACCGCTTTTTCCAACCCGGCTGCCGTGCGCGACATTCCGCAATCGTCCCACATGATCTTTCCCAGGCGACGGTGGAACCAGTCGACGGTCCGGCGCCCGTTTACCGCCAGCAGCCGCGCAGTGAAATCCGCGACACCCTTTTCCGCGCTGGCGAATTCCGGATGGCCTGCCTGGATTCGCTCCAGCTTGGTCTTCGCGATGTAATCGCCCACCGTATACGGCAGGATAAAATAGCCATCCGAAAGCCCTTGCATCAGCGCGCTCGCGCCCAAGCGATTGGCGCCGTGATCTGAGAAATTCGCCTCGCCGATCACGAACAGACCGGGGATGGTGCTCATCAGAAATAATCCACCCAAAGCCCGCCCATGGCGTAATGGATGGCCGGATAAATGCGCATCGGAACTTCGTACGGGTTTTCATCCGTAATGCGCTGGTACATGTCGAAGAGATTGCCATAGCGCTCGCGAATCACTTCCACGCCGTATTGCTTTATCGCATCGGAGAAATCCAGGTAGACTCCGAGGCCCGTTTCACCGACGCCTCTCCCCTCGTCGCAGACTGCTTTCGCATTTCTCGAAGCCACATCGCGCGGCACCAGATTGCCGAAGCTCGGATAGCGCCGCTCCAGATAATAATCGCGCTCGTTTTCAGGAATCTGATTGGGCGGACGCTTGTCGCCGGCTTTCATAGGCACCCAGATGCGGCCGTCGTTGCGCAGCGATTCGCTCATCAACGTCAACTTCGATTGATATTCGCCTGACACCGGGATGCAGGTGGGATGGATCTGCGTGAAAGATGGATTCGCAAACGCCGCACCGCGTTTGTAGGCGCGCCAGATGGCTGTGCAGTTTGATCCTTTCGCGTTGGTTGACAAAAAGTAGACGTTGCCGTAGCCGCCCGTCCCTAGAACCACCGCATCAGCGACATGCGATTCTATCTGCCCAGTCACCAGGTTGCGCGTGACGATGCCGCGCGCGTGACCATCCACCACCACCAGATCCAGCATCTCGGTGCGCGGGAACATTTCGACAGTTCCCGAATCCACTTGCCGCTCCAGCGCCTGATACGCGCCCAGCAGCAGTTGCTGACCGGTCTGGCCTCGTGCGTAAAACGTCCGCGATACCTGCGCGCCGCCGAAGCTGCGATTGGCCAGCGTCCCTCCGTACTCCCGTGCGAACGGGACGCCCTGCGCAACACACTGGTCGATGATGTCCACGCTGATTTGCGCGAGGCGATACACGTTCGACTCGCGCGACCGGAAGTCGCCGCCTTTCAGCGTGTCGTAGAACAGCCGGAACACGCTATCGCCGTCGCCGTGATAATTCTTGGCGGCATTGATGCCCCCTTGCGCGGCGATACTGTGCGCGCGGCGCGGCGAATCCTGAAAGCAGAAACATTTTACGTGGTAGCCGAGCTCACCCAACGTTGCGGCCGCCGAGGCTCCCGCTAATCCCGATCCCACCACGATAATCGTGTGCTTGCGCTTGTTGGCCGGATTCACCAGCTTCATTTCGAAGCGTGCCTGGTCCCACAACTTCTCGATGGGACCGCTGGGCGCTCTAGAATTCAGTTGCATGGTCTTACCGAACCCATCCCGCCATCACCGAAACCGGGATGGAGATATTGCCGGCGGCGATCAGTAGAGCGATCACTGCGGCGGCCCTTTTGAGTGCCGGCGTGAAGCGCTCCGGATGCACGCCCAGCGATTGAAACATGCTCCACAATCCGTGATAGAGATGCAGGCACAGCAGCAGCATGGCCAGAATGTAGAAAGCCGAAATGAGCGGGACCTGGAAGCTAGCCAAGATATTGCCGTATACGTTGCCATCCCGGTAGGAGGGATTGACCGTTCCGAAAGTGAAATCCAGCAGATGGTAGATTACGAAAGCCAGGATGATGGGTCCGCTCCAATACATGGTCCGCGATGCATACGTCGATCCGGCCGCCTTCTTCTTGACATAACCTGTTGGTCGCGCAGCATTGTTTCGGATCGCAAGCTGCACGGACGACCAGATGTGCAGCGCCAGCATCACCAGCAGCGTCCCCCGCGCAGCCCAAAGAAGGGCCGGCATGGAATGCAGAATCCGCGAGTAATTGTTGATCTTCTCCGGACCTTCGTAAATTTGTAGGTTCCCAATGAGATGGGTTACGACGAACAGGAAGAGGATGCAGCCGCTCACTGCCATGACCGCTTTCTTGCCGACGGTGGAGGCGTAAAAACGCTCAGTCATCGCGTCTCGCCTCCTTTCCTACGCTTCGAATAGCGAAACAATAAATAAGCCAGAATCAGTAAGCCAGCGACGAGCGAGCCCACCTTTAGATTTTCCTCCACCAAAGCCAGGATCTGTTTGAAGTGCTCGCCGAAGTGGTAACCGATAAACAAGAAGGTGGTGACCCAGATCACCGCGCCGCTATAGGCGTAGAGCGCGAATCCGCGATACTCGAGCTTGGAAGTGCCCGCGACGATGGCGGTGAAATGCCGGAAGCCGGGGACGAAGTATCCAACCATGAGCGCCCAGTGTCCCATGCGATTAAACCAATCGTGCACGCGCGCAATTTGACGGTCGTTGATATGCAGAAACCGGCCCAGCCGCGAGTGGAGAAACTTCCATCCCACGGTGCGCCCAATGATGTAGCTGCAGGTAATTCCGCAGGCGCTGCCGGCGAGCGCGCTGGCCGCGGTTGGAATCAGGTGAAGATGCCCTTGAAATACCAGGAATCCGCAGCTTGCCAGCAGGAACTCATCCGGGACAGGCAGGCCGACGATGCCGAGGACCAGCAGCGAGAAGATCGCGGCATAGCCATAGATTGAGACCCAGTGAAGGACTGTTGCTTCCAACTTGAAGGATAGCGAGAAGACAGGGACTGGGGGCTCGGGACTGGGGTTACCGAACCGCGACCGCAGCAGACGTTACGCTTCCTTGCGGTCGCGGCTCGGAATGCCGTGGACACGCGTTACCGAGCCGCGACCGTAAGGGAGTCGGTGCTTTTTGCCGTTCTTGGAAACTTACCCGACCGACTTCTTTTGTTCCCGTACAGCCGGCGTTTTTCCCGGAACCACGGAGAAGAACTCGATGAAGCGCTTCTTTCCGTCGGCGCCGCCCGCACCCTGCTTGGTTTCGAGCATGGACTGCGCCAGTGAGTTGAACTGCTTGCCCAGATCGCTGTTCGATTCCACCCAGCGGCCTTCGGTGACTGCGCGCTGGACGCCATGATAATCGTTGGGGAAAGTCATGTGAACGGGCAGACCCAACAGTTGCTCGATCTGCTGCGGAGTGATGAGGGGCCGTTTCTGAGAGCGATTCAACAGAACCGCCACGCGATCGCCCAAATCCAGTTGCTTCAGGTAGACGTACTTCTCGCGCGCCAGATGCAATGAAGGAATCTCGGGGGTGCACACCAGGAAAATCTTCTTGGACTCCTGCATGATTTCGAGCGAATACTTTTCCAGGTTTCCGGACAGATCGAAGCACAACACCGCGTAGTTGCGGCGCATGAATTCCATCAAGTGGCGGATCTGAGTGGGTTCAATGCGAAAATCCGGATTCAACTTGCCCGCGTGCAGCACGTCGAGCTTATCGATGGTGGTGACCATGGACGGCCACATGCTCTCGTCCATGTCGAGCGAATGTTCCGCCGCATCTGTCACGCAATACGAATTATCCAGCTTCAACATGAAGCGCACCATGCCGGAGTTCATATCGAAATCGGAAAGCAGGACATTGGCGTTGGGCAGCCGCGACATCGCGACACTGACGTTCAACGCGATGGTCGATGTTCCCACGCCCGCCTTGGAAGGCAGGAAGGAAAACACCTGGTCGGTGGCGCCGATTTCAGGCGGCCGCTTGTCCAGTGCGTCCTTGATCCGTGACAACCCGTCCTGGAGAGTCTGGCGATCGAAGGGCAGGGAAGCGAACTCGCGGATTCCCGCGCGCATTACTTCCAGAAGAATCTGCGGATCGCAGAATCGGCTGATGGCAACCAGTTGTACGCCAGGCGTGTTCTTCTCCACTTCCTTGGCGATTTCGAGCGCCTTGTTGGTGGATTCAGTGCTGACAAAGATTACGTGTGGCGCATGCGCCCGCAAGAAACGCACCAGTTCGAGTGAATTGGGATAACGATCCAGTGTGCGAATCACGCCCACGATCCCCATCTCATTCAACAGCGCTTCCAGCCGCTCGCCTAAGTCGACGTCAGGACAGATGATTATGCCTCGTAACATCCCACTCTCCTGAAACTAGACTAAGGCTGCCGTCTGGTATGAACAATTGGCCCTTGGTACTAGTTCGGCCCGGATTGAGACCTTAGTACGGGCCGAGAGCGTAGATTCGGATTAAGGTGTTCAACCGAGCCGCGACCGCAAGGAAGCGTAACGCAATACAGCGGCGCTCGTGGTGGCGCTCCCTCGCGGTCGCGGTTCGGTATGAGGCACACGCTACCGAGCTGCGACCGTGAGGGAGTCGGTGCCCTTTCTTGTTATTCCGCCCGCAGCGCCTTCACCGGATCGCCGCGCATGGCACGCCGCGCCGGAATATAACTCGCCGCCGCGGCAGTGAGCGCCAGGATCGCTGCCGCCCCCAACCAACTGGAGGTATCGCTGGGACTGGTTCCATATAAGAGGTTACGCATCACGCGCGACAATGCGAAGTGTCCGGCTAATCCGATGGCAACCCCAGCCGCCGCCAGCAACATCGCCTGCCGGACAATCCACCGAAGAATATCGCGCGGCGATGCCCCCAATGCCATGCGGATCCCGATCTCTTTGTTCCTTTGAACCACCGAGTAGGAAATTACCCCGTAGATTCCCACCGCCGCCAAGGCCAACGCAATTGCGGCGAAGGCGGCCGCCAATATGGAATTCAGGCGCGCCTTTCCGTTCAGAGAATCGATCCATTGCTCGACGGATTGCACGTTTGAAATCGGCTGATGCCAGGGCGCTTCCTGCAACGCGGCGCGCACCGCGGGCGCCAAGCTGCCGGGATCGCCTTCGGTTCGTACAAAAACATAGACGGTGGGCCATGTACTTTGGCCGTAGGGTACGTAAATCTCCACCGAATCTTCCGGACGCCTGGTAAGGTACCGGACGTCTCCGGCCACTCCCACGATTTCACGGGTAATTTCGGCGTCGCCCTTGCCTGGATTCGGCATCAGCAACGTCCGCCCGATTGGATTTTGTCCCGCGAAGTAGCGCCGCGCGAGCGCGCTGCTGATGATGGCTACCCGCGCCGAATCCTCCCGGTCGCGCTCATCGAATTGCCTGCCTCGCAGAATGGGAAGGCCCGTGGCTTTGAAATAGTCCGGGTTCACCATGTTGTAACTGGCCGAGGGACGGTTGCTACTGTCCAGCGGGCCGGCACCCTCCGGCGTGAAGTACAATCCGATCTGCCGGGAGCCTTCCAGCGGAGGATTGGGCGTCGCGCTCACGCTGCCCACTCCAGGAACGCGGGCGATTCTTTCGAGCATTTGATTGAAATACGCCGTTTTCTGCGCAGGGCTCTTCAAGCCCGGATTTGCAATGGAGACGCGAAAGCTAAGCAGGTGTTGCGGCGGAAATCCACGGCTCTCATTCTCGAGCCAGAGGATGCTGCGCGCCATCAGGATGGCTCCGATCGCGAGCATCAGCGATAGCGCGATCTCAGAAATTACCAACACGTTGCGAAGGTTGCGGCCAGATCGGCTCTGGCTGGCGCCGCGTCCGGACTCGCGCAGCGCCGTTTGCAAGTCACGGCCCGAAAGTTGGCGCGCGGGCAGCAGGGCGAAGAGCAGGCCTGTGACCACGGTAATCGCAAAAGTGAAGGCTAACACCTGGCCGTCCAGCTTGGCGCCCTCCACGCGCGGTAATTGTCCGGCCGCGATGGTCACGAGCAACCGTAGCCCGCACCAGGCGAGCGCCAGTCCGGCGATGCCCCCGGCCGCCGCCAAAAGCATAGTTTCCGTCAGCAGCTGACCAGTAAGTTTGAATCGGCTCGCGCCCAGCGCGGAGCGGATCGCCAACTCCTTCGATCGCCCCTCCGAGCGCGCCAGCAGCAGGTTCGAGACATTCGTGCACGCGATGAGCAGCACCAGTCCAACACCCACCATCAGAGCCGTCAGCGCCGGCCTCACCCGTCCAGCAACAGAGCCCTGCAGCGGTTCCACCATCGCGCCCCAACCTTTGTTGTCTTCCGGGAACAAGGATTCCAGCCGTTTGGACACCACTTGCAGTTCGCGATCCACTTGCTCCAGGCTGACAGCCGGCTTCATCCGGCCCAGCACCGCCATGCTGTTTGCCCGTAATTCGCCTGGGCGCTCGAATTTGAGCGGGGTCCACACTTCCATTGGCTGCCCCATGAAATCAAAACCCTTGGGCAACACTCCGATCAGCGTGTAAGGCGTGCCGTTCAATTGCAGCGTTTTTCCCAGTTGGCTTCGATCGCTTCCCAATAGGCTCTGCCACAATCCGAAATTCACCAGCGCGACGGGGGGAGCGCCAATTTTCGCGTCTTCTGGCGTAAAACCGCGACCCAATGCCGGTTGCGCCCCGAGAGTCGCTAGAAATCCGGGGGCCACTCTCGCCCCCTGGGTTTGAATCGTGTGGTCGCCGGCGCCCACGTTGTAAAACTGTGGGATAAACCCCTCCAGCCGTTCAAAGGATTTGGTTTGTTTGATCCATTCCAAATAATTGATTCCCGCCACGCCATTCTGCCGTCCGTCTGGTCTTTTCTGCCAAACCAGCACCAGACGGTCCGGGTCGGGATACGGTATCGGCCGCAGAATTACGGCGTAAAATACGCTGAAGATAGCGGTATTTGCTCCGATGCCTAGAGCCAGCGTGAGAATCGCAGCCAGGCAAAAAGCGGGCTGCTTAGCCAGTGTGCGAAAGGCAATGCGGGCATCCATCCTGAAAATGCTATCGCATTTTCGGGATGGACGGTTGTTCGGTTATTCAGTTGTTCGGTTATTCGGTTCGGATACCTGAAGAATCGTTTTACTCTTCCTCTTCTTCTACGCCCGTTTTGGCTGCCTTGGCCGCCGCTATGATTTTTTCGGCCTGCAGCGCTGGAACGTAATCGTAGTGGTCGAACTCCATGTGGAACGACGCGCGGCCCTGCGTCATCGAGATGAGATCGTTCTGATAATTCAGCATTTCAGACATCGGCGCCTGCGCGCGAATAATCTGCGTGCTGCCTTTGGTGTCCATGCCTTGGATGCGGCCTCGCCGTCCGTTCAGATCGCCCATCAGATCGCCGGCATATTCCACCGGAGCCTGAATTTCGACATTCATCACCGGCTCCAATATCGCGGGCTTCGCCTCCAGCATGGCGGCTTTGAACGCCTTGCGCGCTGCCAGCTTAAAGGCCATTTCGGACGAATCCACGTCGTGATAGGAGCCGTCATAAACGGTCACCTTAAAGTCCACTACCGGAAAGCCCGCCAAAAAGCCGTTGGCGGCAGCCTCCACAATTCCTTTTTCAACGGCGGGAATAAAATTGCGTGGAATGGCCCCGCCGAACACTTCATTCGCGAATTCGAATTTGCCGCCTCTCGGCAGCGGCTCTATCCGGATCCAGCAATCGCCGAACTGTCCGTGGCCGCCGGTCTGCTTCTTGTGCCTGCCTTGCACGTCGGCCCTGCCGCGGACTGTCTCGCGATAAGGAATCTTGGGCGCTTTCAGCTCTACATCCACGCCGTAGCGCTTCTTCAACCGGCTCACGATCACTTCCACATGCTGCTGACCGCTGCCTGCGAGAAGAAATTCCTTGGTCTGCGGGTCTCGATAAAAACGCAACGACTGATCTTCTTCCAAAATTCTCTGGATGCCGTTGCTCAGGCGATCCTCATCCTGGCGGCTCTTGGCCAGAATGGCAAACGCAATGGATGGCTCCGGCGATTGAACCGGCGGATAACTGATCGGCGAAGCCTTGTCATCCAGCGTGTCGCCGGTCAGCGATTCTTTCAGCTTCGCCACTGCGCCGATGTCGCCCGCGTGGATTTCAATCACCGGCTGAATGGTCTTGCCGGAAAGAACCCCAATATGCGCCAGCCGTTCGGTCCCTCCGGTGCGCGCATTGATCAAACTCGCGTCGTTCTTCACGATTCCGGAGATCACTTTGAAGTATGTGAGGCGCCCGGCGAACGGGTCAGCCACCGTCTTGAACACATAGGCGGAGACCGGTTCGGTGTCCTTGAGCGCTCGCTTCACCTGCTGGCCGTTGACCACTCCCGCGATCGGTTCGTGCTGGGTAGGGGCGGGGAAATTTTCGACGATAAAGTTCAGCAGTTGATCGGTCGCGATGTTGTGCAGCCCGGACCCGCACAACACCGGATAAATCCGGCGCTCGCGAATGGCCTGTTCCAACCCCGCCTGGATATGTTCCGCGGGTAGAGTGCCCTTCTCGAAAAACTCTTCCAGCAACTCATCGTTCCCTTCGGCCACCATCTCGATCAGCGCTTCATGCGCCTTTTGCGCCGCGTCCGCCAGATTGGCGGGGATATCGCTTTCCTTGCCCTTCCCGTCTCCATCGGTCGCATAGGTGTAAGCCTTCATGCGCACCAGATCCACCACGCCCTTGAACTCCTTCTCGGATCCGATCGGCAACTGGATGGGCACCGCCAGCCGTCCAAACTTCTCCTGCACGCTGCCGAGAGTACGTTCGAAGTCGGAGCGCTCGCGATCCAGCTTGTTGATTTGGATGGCCCGCGGCAGTTCGAATTCGTCCGCGAAGCTCCAAACCTTCTCGGTCTGCACTTCCACGCCCGCCACGCCATCCACCAGTACCAGCGCGGCATCCGCGGCTCGCATCGCGCCCCGCGTGTCGTTGATGAAAATGTTGAACCCCGGCGTATCGATGAGATTGATTTTTTTCTTCGCCCACTCGGCGAATGCAAGCGCGGTGGAAATGGTCAGCTTCCGTTGGATCTCGTCATCGTCGAAATCCGTAATGGTGGTGCCTTCATCCACCCGCGTCAATCGATTGGTGGCGCCGGTGGTGAAAAGAATTCCAGCGGCCAGTGAGGTTTTTCCCGAGTGTCCGTGACCAATCAGCGCTACGTTTCTGACGTCCGTTCCTTCGTATACTTTCACTGTTTTTTTACTCCACGTGGAATAATCAAAGACGGATGTTATCACATGGGGATGACTCCTGCTTGGTTGGGAGCAGTGGACTGATCCGAAGCCGGTGCAGTAGCATGGCCGAATGAGTGGTTTGTGCGTTTGGGTCACTGGCTTGAGTTCGTCCGGTAAGACCACCATCAGTCAGGCCGTGCGCGAAGAATTGTTACGCAACGGTCACAAAGTAGAGTGGCTGGACGGCGACGCGGTGCGCCAGCACATCAGCAAAGGCCTCGGCTACAGCAAGGAAGATCGCGACGAGAACATTCGCCGCATCGGATTTGTTGCAGAACTGTTAACACGCAATGGCGTGATCGTTCTGGTCTCCGCTATTTCGCCTTATCGCGCCGTGCGGGACGAAATGCGCTCGCGCATCGGCAAGTTCCTGGAAGTCTACGTGGAAGCGCCGCTCGACCTCTGCCGCCAACGCGATGTCCACGGAATTTACCGCCGCTCGCAGGCTGGAGAAATCCAACATGTCACCGGCGTGGACGATCCTTACGAGCCGCCGCTCAATCCGGATGTGGTGTGCCACACCGGCCTCGAAACGCCGGAGCAAAGTGTCGCCAAGGTTCTTGCGTGCGTCGCCAGCTACAATGGAGTTCGATGAAAGCTCGCGTCTACGTCTCCATGAAGCCGTCCGTTCTTGACCCGCAGGGCCAGACCATCCGTTCCGCGCTGGCCGGGCTGGGTCACACATCCATCGCGGCGGTGCGCCAGGGCAAATACTTTGAAATTACGCTCGCCCCCGGAACCGACCGTGAAAAAGCCGGCGTCGAAATCGAACAGATCGCGCACGACATCCTGGCGAATCCGGTGATCGAAGAGTATCGCGTGGAATTCGTCGACTAACCGAACCGCGACCGCAAGGGAGTGACCATGGGCCTGCGGCCCACCAAATTTAATGAAGACGCCAAGTGGGGCGGACCCCCTGGTCCGCACGGGTCCCCCTGGACCCGCTCTTCAGGATTTCGTATTTCCTCAGCAGGCCGACGAGGGCGTCGGCCGCGGACCAGGGGGTCCGCCCCACTCGGCGTCTTCAACGTAGCGCTAAGGGCGCCACTTGGGAAACAAGAGCGCCTGAACATCCGGCTTCTCCAAATCCTGCTTCACAATCACGCGCGCTTTTAAATCCATCACCGGCGGAGGAGTCTCGCCATTCAACTTCATCACCAGACTGTGGACCGCTTCATAGCCAATCCGATGCGGATCCTGCACCAGCATTACGTCGATGGTCCCATCCTTCAAGGCCGCCACATGCTCGTCGCTGAAATCGAAGGTCACTAGCTTTATCTTGCCGGACAACCCGCGCGCCTTGATCGCCTGCATCGCGCCCAGTGAATTCGCTTCGGCAGATGCGAACACGCCGTCCAAATCCGGATGCGCCGTCAGTATGTTCTCGGCCGCGTCGCGCGACTTCGCCCGATCCGCCATGCCATAACGCCGGTCCACAACCTGGATCGCTGGAAATTCCTTCGCCATGGTTGCCTCGAACGCCTGTTCGCGATCGCCCGTGGACATCCCGCCCGGCTTGTGCATCAGCTCGGCGACCTTGCCCTTGCCGTGCACCAGCTCCGCCAGCTTGCGCGCCCCAATCACACCGGCGCCGTAATTATCGGTCGCAACGAATGTCACATAGCCGGTTAAATCCAGCCCGGAATCGTACACAGTTACCGGAATCCCCGCTGCCATGGCGCGCTTGACTGGCGCTACCAACGCGGTGTGATCAGTCGCGGAAATGGCTAATGCGTCCACGCGCTGTGCCACCATGGAATCCACAATCTCGATCTGCCGCGAGAACTCGGTTTCTTCACGCGGCCCGTTCCACAGAATGTCCACGCCGAAATCGCGCGCGGCATCCATCGCGCCTGCGTGAATCGACATGAAGAACAGATGCGACGTGGCCTTGGGAACCACGCCGATCAGTTTCTTGGTTCGCTTCTGGCAGGAGCAGAGGAGCGCCGCAACGAGCAGCACCGCGATTCTCAGCCGCGAGTTGGATAGCATGGCTCAGGCACAGTATACTCTCCGCATGAAGACGAATCAGCAGTGGTTAACCGCGGCCCGCCCGCGAGGCGAAGCCCAGGAATCGGATTTCCGCTGGAACGAAGCGACGGTCGCCGATCCCGCGGACGGCCAGCTTCTGGTCCGCACGGTTTACATTTCGCTCGATCCCACCAATCGCATCTGGATGAACGAGGCCGATTCTTATCTGCCAGCGCTTCCCTTGGGCAGCGTAATGCGGGGAGGCGGCATTGGTGTGGTGGAAGAATCGCGCAATCCGAACTTCGCAAAGGGCGACATCGTACAGGGACTGCTAGGCTGGCAAACGTACTCGCTCTCAAATGGCGTAGGCCTCGGAAAGCTTCCCAAGGGTCTCCCAGTGCCGCTCACCGCATTCTTTGGCTTGCTCGGACACATCGGATTGACCGCTTATTTCGGACTCCTCGACATCACGGATCCCAAGCCCGGCGAGACCTTGGTGATCTCAACTGCCGCCGGCGCAGTTGGCTCGCTGGTTGGCCAGATTGGAAAAATCAAAGGCCTGCACGTCGTAGGGCTCACCGGCAGCGACGAAAAATGCCGCTGGATCAAAGACGAGCTCGGCTTCGACGCCGCCATCAACTACAAAAAAGCGAACGTGCCGCAAGCGTTGAAAGAAGCGTGCCCCAAGGGAATCGATATTTATTTCGACAACGTCGGCGGCGCGATTCTCGAAGCGGTTTTGAATCAGATCAACCTGGGTGCACGCATTTCAGTCTGCGGCATGATCTCCCAATACTGCGCCGACCAACCAGCCCCAGGCCCCTCAAACCTGGCGAACCTGATCATGAAGCGCGCCAAGATGGAAGGCTTCCTCTGCTCCGATTACATGCCCCGAGCCGAGGAAGCGTTCACGCAACTGATCGGCTGGCTAATGCAAGGCAAGATCAAATACAAAGTAGACGTAGTAGAAGGCCTGGAAAACGCGCCCCGCGCGTTACGTAAGTTATTCGATGGGTCGAATACCGGCAAACTAATAGTTCAGGTAAGTCCGGAATAAGATTTTGGCCGCAAATGAACGCAGATAAACGCGGATAAGGCGAACTGTTTTATCCGCGTTCATCTGCGTTCATCCGCGGCCTAATAATCTTATTGAATCCTTCCCCAACCGTCGGTACTTCCATCCTTCCCGCCATCACCCGGATCGCCTCCACCGGCACCACTCGCTCGCGCAGACTATTCCGCACGAGACACACATCCAACGGCACATCGAAAAATAGCGCCTCAATCCGGCATCCATACTTCTGCGCCATTTGGATATAGAGCTTGCGCTCCCAACGCATCAGGTTCGTAGCGTCAACATAAGCGACTTTTCGACCTGCTGCCAGACGCTGACGAATCAAATATCGGACGGCGGCGAACACAAGAGCGTGATGATCCTGATCCGCCGGATCGTCAGTAATTAATCGTCGTATCTCGTCTGAAGAAATTGCGTTGACGCCGCGCCGCCGCAGGTACGTGGATTTGCCGGATCCCGGCAGACCCACCGTGATGACGATTTTCACTAAACCGTGTAGCGATCGGCTTCGAGCAATCGCGTCGCGATCTTCCGGCGGATTGCGATCGCGTTCACCGGCTCGAATTTGGTGAAGCGCTTCAGCACTGCCAGATTCGTGCGCAAGGCATCGCCCTCGGAACATGCTGCCAGCACCGTCCGTGCGGCGCTCTCGATGGTTTCCATCGCCTCGCGCAGGAACACGGGAGACATCTCTTTCGCAATGTCGCCCTTGCCGTGAGCCGCCAACTTTTGCGTGCGCAGCAGCACGGATTCCATGGCGAAGGCGTTCATCAGGATGTCCGTCAGCCCGGCCAGCACTTCCTGCTGGTCTTCCAAAGCTGTCATGAATTTCTGATATGCCACGCCTAGCGCAAACAACCCCACCTTCTTCGCGTTCGCCGCCAGTTTCGTGTCTTCATCACCGGATGTGGCGAGCGTCGGACCAGCCAAAATCTCCGCTTGCAGTTTCTTCACCGCTTCCACCAGTGGCAACTGACCGCGCTGTGCGCGCTTCAGGAGCATGCCTGTGGCCAGCAGCCGGTTGATCTCGTTGGTGCCTTCAAAGATCCGATTGATGCGCGAATCCCGATACGCCCGCTCCACCGCGTAATCCTGGTGATAGCCGTAGCCGCCGTGGATCTGCACGCCTTCATCCACCACGTAATCGAGCATCTCAGAAGCGAAAATCTTGATGTAGGAACATTCGGTGGCGAACTCCTCCACCGCTTTCAGCATCGTCTGCGCCGCACCCGCGTTCTTCCACGAAAAGCCTTGCAGCTCGTTTTCGATCAAACCAACCACGCGCCAGGTGGTGCTCTCCGCCGCGTAAATCCGAATCGCCATTTCGGCCAGCTTATGCTGGATCATGCCGAATTCAGCGATCGATTTTCCGAATGCCTTGCGTTCCTTGGCATATTTCAACGAAACGCGCAGCACTTCCTTCGCCCCGCCCAGCGCGAACGGTCCTAGCTTCAATCGGCCGAGGTTCAAAATATTGAACGCGATCACATGCCCGCGCCCGATCTCGCCCAGCACGTTCTCCACCGGCACTTTCACGTTGTCCAGATAAACGGCCGTGGTGGAACTGCCCTTGATGCCGAGCTTTTTCTCCTCCGCGCCCGGCTGCACGCCCGGATATTTGCGCTCCACCAAAAACGCGGTGAACTTCTCGCCATCGATCTTGGCGAACACCGTATAGAGATCCGCGCCGCCGCCGTTGGTAATCCACATCTTCTGGCCGTTCAGGACGTAGTGCGTTCCATCCGCACTCAAATCGGCGCGCGTCCGGATTGCTAAAGCGTCCGACCCAGCTTGGGGCTCGCTGAGGCAGTACGCCGCCACCATCTCGGCGCTGGCAAGCTTTGCCAGATACCGGTCTTTCTGCTCATCGGTACCGAACATCAGCAGCGGCAGCGTCCCGATGCCGGTGTGTGCGCCGTGCCAGCCGGAGTACGATCCGTCTTTCGAAATGCCCTCCGCCACAATCATGAGCGACGCCAGATCCATCTCCATGCCGCCGAACTTCTCGGGGATGATCACGGCAGTCAACCCAAGCTGGGCCGATTTGCGCAGAATCGAAATCGCCAGGCCCGGCTCCTGATGCTGAATCGCATCCACGTTCGGCGCAATCTCTTTCGCGGAAAATTCTTCCGTGGTGCGCGCGATGGCGCGATGTTCGTCGGTGAAATCCTCGGGAGTGAAGATTTCCTCCGGCGTAGTGGGCGACAGGAGAAAGGATCCGCCTTGTTGTTTGGTGGGAGTAAGAGTTGTCGTGGCCATTTGTAACTCCGTTTCTCGTTTCTCGTTCTTCGTTAATTCATTCGTTCAAAAATTCCGGCAGCGCCTTGGCCACCGCCAACACACATTGTTACCATGCCGTAATTCAAATTCCGCCGCTGCATCTCGCGCAGGATGGACGCCGTCAGTTTCGCGCCCGTGCAGCCCAGCGGATGGCCCAGCGCGATCGCGCCGCCATTGGGATTCACGCGCTCCGGATCCAAACCCGCTTGCCGGATCACCGCCAGCGCTTGCACGGCGAAAGCTTCGTTTAATTCCACAACACCGATATCGTCCGTCTTCAAACCGGCCAATGTCAGAGCTTTGGGAATTGCGACCACCGGCCCGATCCCCATGATCTCGGGTGGAACACCGGCGACCGCGAAGCTCACGAATCGCGCCATCGGCTGCAAGCCCAGCTCCTTCGCTTTCTTCGCCGACATCACCAGCGCCGCTGCCGCGCCATCGCTCATCTGCGACGAGTTACCCGCGGTCACCGTGCCGTCCACCTGAAATACCGGCTTCAACTTCGCCAGCGCTTCTACCGATGTGTCCGCACGCGGCCCTTCGTCTTTTTTGAATGTTCCGTTGTGCCAATGCGCCGAACCGTTTTCCAAAATGTTCGCATGCACATCCACGGGGACGATCTCGTCGTCGAACTTGCCTTCCGCCTGCGCCCGCAGCGCGTTCTGGTGGCTGCGATACGCAAACTGATCGGAATCCTCGCGGCTCACACTGAATTTGCGCTGCACTTCTTCCGCCGTCAGCCCCATGCCCATGTAGATCTGCGGCATGTGGTCCACCATCCACGGATTCGGGGCGAATTTATAACCGGACATCGGGATCATGCTCATGGATTCGGCGCCGCCCGCGATCAGGATCTGCGCGCTGCCCGCACGGATGCGGTCGGCCGCCATCGCAATTGCCTGCAATCCCGAGGAACAAAATCGATTAATGGTGACGCCAGGGACCGCATCCGGCAACCCCGCCCGCAACGCGGCAACCCGTGCCATATTCATCCCGGATTCGCCTTCCGGATTCGCGCACCCGAGAATCACATCGTCCACTTCGTCCGGCGAAACCGCGGGATACTTTTCCAACAATCGCCGGATCACCGCCGCCGCCAGATCATCCGGGCGAGTGGCGCGCAGAGTGCCTTTCGGCGCTTTTCCGATCGGGGTTCGCAAACAATCCACAATTACTGCTTCAGTCATGTATTTTTAGTAACCTCACATCCGACTGCACCGACTCCCTTACGGTCGCGGCTCGGTAAACTCTTTCCGAACCGCGACCGTTAGGGAGTCGGTGCCTTGGGCTTTCACTAACTTAGTTCCTCAACGGCTTCCCTGTCTTTAGCATATATGCCATGCGCTCCTGCGTTTTCGGATGCCCGCACAAACTCAGGAACGCCTCGCGCTCCAAATCCAACAGGTACTGCTCCGATACCATCTGCTCGCCAGTCAACCTTCCGCCCGTTAAAATGTTTCCCAGCTTCTCGGCGATCAAAACATCGTGATCGCTGATGTAATGGCCCTGCCGCATGGTCCAGACACCCAGCTTCAGCAACGCAAAGCCGCTCTCGCCCGCCACCTTAATATCGGTGCGAGGAGTTCCCGGCGCATAACCGGGCACCAGCGAAAGCGCCAGCGCCTTGGCATCCCCGATCAGCCGCTCCGGATTCATCGAAATCGAATCGGTCCGATTCAGCAGCCCCAGCTTCTTGGCATCCTCGGCGCTCGCCGATACCTTCGCGTAGCCGATCAACTCAAACACCTTGCGCGGGTCCTTCAGCCGCAGCAGCAGCTCTTTACAGCCGCCTGCGCCAGGGATCAAACCCACGCCCACTTCCACCAGCCCGATGTACGTTTCTGCCGACGCCTGCGCCCGCGCCGAATGCAGGACAATCTCGCAGCCCCCGCCCAGCGTCCGCGCGAAGGGCGCCGCGACCACCGGCTTAGCGGCATATTTCAACGCCATGTTCGCCTGCTGGAAGCGATTGATCGCGGCATTCAGCTCATCCCAGTCGCCTTCCTGCGAGGCCAGCAGCACCATCACCAGATTCGCGCCGACGCTGAAATCCTGGCCTTCATTCGCGATCACCATCGCGTTGAAGTTCTTCTCCGTCTCCTCGATGCCCGCATACAACATGGCGATATTGTCCTCGCCAATCGCGTTCATCTTGCTGTGAAACTCCACGCACAGAACGCCATCGCCCAAGTCCACCAGCGACGCTCCGGCATTCTGCTTCACCACGCCCTGCGACCGCTTCAAATCGGAAAGAACAATAATCCCCTGGCGCGGCTCGATCGGCTGATAGCTCTGCGTGTGGAAATCGAAATACGCGGTTTGCGGCCGTCCCTGCTGGTCCGCGTGCTTATAAATGGAGAACACGCCATGCGACAGCGCCTTCTTGATCCCGGCGGGCAGCGCACGGCGTTCGGTTTCGAGCCGCGTGATCACGTCTACGAACCCCAGCGTGTCCCACAGCTCAAACGGACCCAGCTTATTCGCGTATCCCCAGCGCATCGCACGATCGATCTCCACCACGCGGTCCGAAATCTCCGGAACCATTTCAGCCGAGTAGAGAAACAGGTCGCTGAAGACCTTCCACAAAAACTTCCCCGCGCGATCGGACGAACGCACCAGCGTCCGCAGACGCTCGCCCAAATCTTCAATGCCCTTGGCCGCTTCCACCGCCGGAAAGCGCGGCTTCTGCAGCGGCTGATACTCCAGCGTTTTCCAATCCAGCACCTGGATCTCTTTGTTGTCGCCTTTGCCGGTCTTCTTATAGAACCCCTGCCCGGTTTTATCGCCCAGCCACTTCCGCTCGATCATCTTCTTCTCGAAATCCAGCGGAAGAAACCGATCGCGCCACGGATCGTGCGGCACCGCGCTATAAAGATTGCTCCCCACGAACGCCCACACATCCAGACCTACCAGATCCAGCAGCCGGAAGCTCGCGCTGTTCGGCAATCCAATCAGAGGACCGGTCAGCGCATCCACTTCTTCGACGGTGAAATCTTCTTCCACCATCGTTTTTGCGATGGTGCCGCCGAAAAAACTGCCGATCCGGTTCGCGATAAAGTTCGGCGTATCTTTGGTCCGGACCACGCCTTTTCCTAAACGCCGGTCCGCGAACTCTTCCACTGCATTCAAAATCGCCGGATCTGTGTCCGCCCCCGGAATCAGCTCCAGCAAATGCAAATAGCGCGGCGGATTGAAGAAATGGGTTCCTAGAAAGTGCCGGCGAAACTGCGGCGAGAAGCCTTCGGAAATCTGCGCCAGCGGAATCCCGCTGGTATTGGTGGAGAGAATCGCGTCGATCTTGCGCGCCGCATCCACCTTGCGCCACAGATCGCGCTTCAGCTCCAGGTTCTCGACCACAGCTTCCAGAATCCAGTCGCACTCGCCGATCCGGTGCAGATCGTCCTCAAAGTTGCCCGGCTGAACCAGCGCGGCTTTGTCGTCGGTGAAAAATCCCGGAGGCCGCTGCTTGGCGGCGTTTTCAATTCCCTTGAGCGCCGCCGCGTTCCGATTGGCTTGGCCGGGGACCACAATGTCCAGAAGCAATGCAGGCACGCCCGCATTTGCGAAATGAGCCGCAATGCGCGACCCCATGGTACCGGCGCCAAGCACCGCCACACGACGAAGTGTTCTCATGAAATACCAATTATAGGAGATCCCGCCGGCAGGGCGTCTGATTCTGGCCGCAGATGAACGCGGATGGACGCCGATAAGAAAAACTGTGTTATCCGCGTTTATCCGCGTTTATCAGCGGCCAAAAGAAATTAACGATTTCTTCCGGCAGGTCGAAAAGAAATCCAGCACATCATGTTCCGAACCAACAGTGTTTACGCTCTTGTCGTGTTTTCAGCGGGGGTAGGCTTCGCACAAAGTCCCGCCTCCATTACACTTTCCGCAAGCGCGGAATCCGGGACAGCCGGGAAGATCATGACGTTCCAGGCCACGACCGGCCAAAGAGCCTCGAGCAGCAGGGTCATGTTTTTCGACCGGGCCACAATACTCGGGACAGCGCCACTGAACGGCCAAGGCCAAGCGAGCTTCTCCACTGCGTGGCTGGCCGCGGGACGGCACTCGGTCTATGCGGTTGCCCCGGGCGGCGCCAGGTCGCAGGCGACCGAGGTGAAGATGGAACGCGTGCCTTCGAGCAGATTTGGGACCGCCAGGCATTACGCCGCTGGATTGACGCCGAATGCGCTGGCGCTCGCGGATTTCAATGGCGATGGCCACCTGGATATCGCGCTGGCGGGCGCGAGCGGGATCAGTGTGTTGCCGGGGGTTGGGGATGGAACATTCGGGAATCCGCTGACGACTGCGGTTGCGTTCCAGTCCACTGCAATCGGCGCTGCCGATTTCGATGGCGATGGAGTGATGGACTTGGCGGTATCCGATGGGACCACGGGAAAGATCTATATGCTTCGCGGCCTGGGCGACGGGACGTTTCGGGCGCCACGCGTCGTGGCCACGGCAACCAATCCAGTCGCTCTGGCAGTTGGCGATTTCAATGGCGACGGCGTCGCGGATTTAGCGGTGGCCGACCAAACCGGGAACACTGTGCTGCTGCTGTTGGGCCAGGGTGACGGAAGTTTTCGAGCGCCGGTCCGGTTAGAAGCGGGTGTGGCCCCGGCCGCGCTCGTGGTGGGCGACTTCAACTCCGATGGGACTGCCGACCTGGCGGTGGCGAACTTCGGCAGCAACGACGTAACCATTTTATTAGGAAAGCCGGATGGGACGTTTTCTTCCGGCGTGGCGCTCAAAGTGGGCAATGGTCCGGCGGCGATCCTCATGAGCGACCTGAACGGCGATGGAATCGAGGATCTGGCAGTCCTGAATCGTTTGGATGCCACAGCCACTGTTTTCTACGGCAAGGGCGACGCAACATTCCAATCCGGAATCAGCTTGCCCGCGGGATCCACTCCCATTGGAATTGCCGCCGGCGATCTGAACAAGAACGGGTTCCGCGCATTGCTCGTGGCCGACGGCGCGAAGCTCCGCTGGCAGCAGCTCACCGCTTCCGGTGCACAGCCTGTGGTTCAGATCGATGCCGGAGCGGCGGCCAACGGAATGGCGGTGGGCGATTTCACCGGCGACGGCCGTAGCGGCGTTGTGATCGCCGGTCAAGACGGAGTGGTGTGGCACCCGAGGGCTCTCGGAACGGCTTTCCGGATTCTGCTTCCTGGGTGCCAGAGCACTGCTTTACAGGGCCAAAGTTTCAGTTGCTCGGTGGAAGCGATCGATATCTGTCTGGATACCGCGACCGGCTTTACCGATACCGTGCACTTCACCAGCAGCGATGGCGCGGCGACCTTGCCGGCCGATTCCGCATTAAGCCCGAACCCCAAGAGTTTCAACTTTACATTGGCAACGCTGGGAGTCCAGAGCATCACTGCCGGCGATCTCGACAACGGTCTGGGTGGAGGAACGGTTCCCGCCTCGATCACAGTGGGGCCCGGTGTTACGCATTTCTCAGTGTCGGCGACCCCGTCGATAAAAGCCGGAATCCAATTCAGCGTCATAGTGACGGCCCTCGACCAAAACGGGAACACCGTGACGGGTTACACCGGAACCGTACAGATCTCGAGCTCCGACATTCATGCCCAGCTTCCACTGAATTCCACGTTGGTGAGCGGCGTCGGCACTTTTCTGGTGACGCTCGAAACCGCGGGAACCTCGACGGTCACAGCGACCGACGTGAGCACCTTGATTACCGGCGCTTCCGGAACCATCGCGGTGGGTTCCGGTTATCCGGGCTTCGTGCATATCGTCACCGGAGCCGACCAATCGGCGGTAGTGGGAACCGCGTTCCCGGCGGCCTTGCAGGTCAGCGTATTTGACTTCTTCGGGAACCCCTCGGTCGGTACGATTGTGCAGTTCGTGGTTCCGTTGACCGGCGCCAGCGCGCTGCTGTCGAGTCCCATGGCGTTAACCAATGCCTCCGGTCTGGCCTCGGTCACGGCTGTGGCGAACGTTGTGCCGGGTGCCTACCTGGTCGCGCTGCATGTGGGGGTACCCGTGCTGAATAGCCCCAGGCTCCTTCCCAGGGGTGGAGCGCCCTCCATATCGTTCTCACTGGCTAACCTTCCGAATGTTACCGTTCAGACCTCGGAACCCGGGGTTGCCTTCTCGGTAGACGGGACATCCTACACCACCTCGCAGAGCTTCGGCTTCGCCCTCGGAAGCCACCACACCATCGCGGTAGCGCCAACGCAGCCTGGCCCTTCGGGAGGTCAGTTCACATTTTCCAACCTGGAGCGATATTGGCGCCGCCAGCCACTCCATTACGGCTACCGCAACGCCGGTGACTTACAGCGCAACCGTTGCCCTGCAATACCCGCTCACGACCAGCTCTTCGCCCGAGGCCGGCGGAAAAGTCACGCCCGCTTCGAACTTCTACAATGCCAGCGCGAGCGTTCCCTTGGTTGCAGCGCCCAATCCGGGCTACCGCTTCGACCATTGGGTTGGCGCGGTGGCGGAGGCTGCCAGTGCTTTCACTTCGATCGTGATGAGCGGACCGAAATCCGCTGTAGCTTCGTTCCAACTCGTGAACGGGCAAGTCTCTCCGCGAATCCTGAACCTTCATTACACAAAGGGCGCCGATCCATCCACCGCCGCGGGCAGTGTGTCGGTGACCACTGCTGACAACAGCGCATTCAGCGTGGTGGCGGCGGATGCCTGGCTCACGTTTTCCACCAATTCCACAACCACGCCCGCTACTGTGACCGTGAAGCCGAACGTGGCGGGATTGAATACTGGAACTTACAATTCCAGCTTGACGTTCACTTTCACCGACGGACTCCGGGTGCTGCCCGGTAACGCTCACAGTCACGGGTGTGCCGCAGTTGCTCTGGGCCGCAAACCCTCCCGGTCCCCTCAATTTCACAACCGCGCAATCCAGGGAGATTGTCGTTACTGCGAGCGGCAACAACGTGCCGGTTCAGATCACCGCTTCCGTCTTAGAGGGACATTGGCTCTCCGTCAGCCTCGTTGGCGACCTCGGCTCTACTCCCCAAGCCGTTCACGTTCGAGTAGATCCGAGCGGGTTAGCGCCCGGCTCTTACCAGGGAACCGTCACCGCTACCTCAACCGCTGCCGGGGTCAGCCCGCTGGCCATTCCTGTGACGCTGACGGTGGCAGCGGCGCCGCCCGCGATTTCTGTCGGAGTAATCCAGAACGCTGCCAGTTTCCACCTGGGCCCGGAGGCGCCGAACACGATACTAACGGCCTTCGGCCTCTATCCGGGCTGCACAACCGGCGCGCTGGTGACCGTGGATGGCAGCCCCACCACTGTCTTCTATAGTTCTCCCACACAGGTCAACTTCCTGTTTCCTCAAAGCGTCAGCGGACAAGACTCGGCATCGCTCCAGATTCAATGCGGCGGTCTGAAATCGGCAGTGCTCAAGATCCCGGTCCTGAATCTGGCGCCCGCCATCTTCACCGTCGGCCAGGACGGTACCGGGCAAGCGGCCAGCATGAGCACCACCACGTCGCCCGGCGCGACGATTCAGATTTACGGGACCGGCTTTGGCATGCTCGATCCCGCGGGATCCGATGGCTTGCGCCACCTCGCGCTTACCGTGACCGCCACAATCGGAGGCATCCCGGCCACTGTTCTGTTCGCCGGCGAAGCACCCGGCACCACACCCGGACTGCAGCAAATCAACGTCCAGATTCCCGCCAACGCCCCGTCCGGCACAAAAGTTCCCTTGCAACTGATGGTAGGCGGCGTCACCACCCAGGCGGGCGTCACTTTGTCAATCAACTAACCAAAACCGATTTTGGCCGCAGATGAACGCCGATGAACGCGGATAAGACAGTCTCTTCTTATCCGCGTTTATCCGCGTTCATCTGCGGCCAAGAAGCAGCAGTCTACCCACCACCCACAACCTGCTATTTTGAAATAGACAATGCTCGAAACAAAAGTCGAATTGCACTCAGACGCGAACCCTCAGGAGACTACCGAATGGCTCGAGTCTCTGGACTCAGTCCTCGAAGACGGCGGCTCCGAACGCGCCACCTTTCTGCTCGCCCGCCTGATCGATCACGCGGCGCTTTACGGCATCCAATCTCCGCATAAACTTACCACGCCCTACATCAATACCATTCCGGTAGAAGAAGAAGTCCCCTATCCCGGCGATCGCGAAATCGAACGGCGTATCAAGAGTCTCAATCGTTGGAACGCAATGGCGATGGTGGTTCGCGCTAACAAGCACGACTCCGGCATCGGCGGGCACATCTCCACCTACGCCTCGCTCGCCACGCTCACCGAAGTCGGCCACAATCACTTCTTCCATGCCAAGCACGGCGATCAACCCGGCGACTTCATTTACTTCCAGGGCCACGCTTCTCCAGGAATGTATGCCCGCGCGTTCCTTGAAGGCCGCCTCTCGGAAAAGCATCTCGAAAACTTCCGGCATGAGCTGCGCGCCGAGCCCGGACTCTCCTCTTACCCGCACCCCTGGCTGATGCCGGACTTCTGGCAGTTTCCCACCGTCTCCATGGGTCTCGGCCCCATCAACGCCATCTATCAGGCGCGCTTCATGCGCTATCTCGAAAATCGCGGCATCATCCCCGTCACCGATCGCAAGATTTGGGCGTTCTTGGGCGACGGCGAGACCGACGAACCCGAATCGCTTGGCGCCATCACGCTCGCTCCGCGCGAAAGGCTGGACAACCTGGTCTTCGTCGTCAATTGCAACCTGCAGCGCCTGGACGGTCCGGTCCGCGGCAACGGCCAAATCATTACCGAACTCGAAGCTGCATTTCCGGGGAGCCGGCTGGAACGTCATCAAAGTGATCTGGGGATGCGGTTGGGACGAGCTGCTTGCCCGCGACACCACCGGTCTGCTGATCAAGCGCATGGGTGAAGCCGTGGACGGCGAATATCAAAGCTTCAAAGCCAAAGATGGCGCCTACGTCCGCAAAGAATTCTTCGGCAAGTATCCCGAGCTGCTCAAGCTTGTGGAACACATGACCGACGAACAAGTCTTTGCGCTAAAGCGGGGCGGCCACGATCCGCAAAAGGTCTACAACGCCTACAAGCGTGCGGTGGAACACAAAGGTTCGCCCACGGTCATCCTGGCCAAAACCATCAAAGGCTACGGACTCGGCGAAGCCGGCGAAGGTCGCAACATCACCCACCAACAGAAGAAGCTGAACGAAGACGAGATGGTCTACTTCCGCAGGCGCTTCGACATTCCGATTCCCGAAGAAACCGTCCACACCATTTCGTTCTACCGGCCCCCCGAGGATAGTCCGGAAATGCGCTATGCCCGGGAGCGCAGCAAAGCCATGGGCGGAAGTTTGCCGGCCCGTGTAGTTCCGAAAATCGAAGTCCAAGCGCCTCCCGTGGAACTCTTCGCCGAATCGCTCGGCGGATCGCAGGGCAGGGAAGTCTCCACTACCATGGCCTTCGTCCGCGTCCTCACTTTGCTGTTGAAGGACCATAACATCGGCAAATACGTGGTCCCCATCATTCCGGACGAAGCGCGCACTTTCGGCATGGAATCGCTGTTCCGCCAGTACGGCATCTACGCCAGCCGCGGCCAGCTTTACAAGCCGCAGGACAGCGAAATCTTCCTGTTCTACAAGGAAGCCAAGGACGGCCAGATTCTGGAGGAAGGCATAACCGAGGCCGGATCCATGGCGTCGTTCACCGCCGCCGGGACATCCTACGCCAACTACGGCGTGCCGATGATGCCGTTCTTCATCTACTATTCGATGTTCGGATTCCAGCGCATCGGCGATCTGGTCTGGGCCTTCGCCGATTCCCGCGGCAAAGGTTTCCTGATGGGGGGCACCGGCGGCCGCACCACGCTCTCCGGCGAGGGTCTCCAGCACCAGGACGGCCACAGCCTGGTTCTTTCCAGCACCGTCCCCACCTGCCACAGCTACGATCCCGCCTACGCCTACGAAATCGCGGTGATCGTGCAGGACGGCATCCGCCGCATGTATCAGCAGATGGAAGATCGCTTTTACTACCTGACCATCTACAACGAAAATTATGCCCAGCCCGCCATGCCCGAAGGAGTGAACGAAGGGATCCTGCGCGGCATCTATCGCTTCAAGCCAGCCGATGGCGGCAAACCTCAGCTTCATCTGTTTGGTAGCGGCCCAATCCTCAACGAAGCCTTAAGGGCCCAGACCATCCTGGCGGAGAAATATCAAGTCAAAGCCGACGTCTGGAGCGTAACCAGCTACAACGAACTCCGCCGCGACGCCCTGGAAGTGGAGCGCTGGAACCGCCTGCACCCGGCAGATCCGGAACGCAAGCCGTACCTCCAACAAGCCCTGGCCGGAGCCGACGGTCCCATCATCGCCGCCACCGATTATATGAAGGTGGTAGCCGACCAAATCGCCCCCTGGCTCCCCGGCCGAATGGTATCGCCTTGGGACGGACGGATTCGGCCGCAGCGAAAACCGCGAGCACCTACGGAAACACTTCGAGAACAGCGCCGAAGCCATTGCAGCAGCGGCCCTATCGCGTTTGGCAAGAGACGGGAAATTCGATAAGAAACGGGCCAAAGCCGCGATCGTGGATCTGGGGTTGAACCCCGAAAGCCCCGACCCAGTCAAAGCATAATTTGGCCGCAGATGAACGCTGATAAACGCGGATAAAACAATTTCTTATCTGCGTTCATCTGCGTTCATCTGCGGCCAATATCTTATGTTCTACTTCACCGAATCCGACGTTCAAGAACTACTCCCCATAACCGAAGCCATCCGCCTGATGCGCATGGCTTTCGAGGCTCTTAAAATAGGCCGGGCCGTCAACCAACCACGCCGCCGACTGATCCTGGAATCCGGCTCGGTCCTGCACAGCATGGCCGGATCCGTCGGCAACTATTTCGGAACCAAGTTCTACTCCACCAACCCGCGCTATGGCGCTCACTTCTACTTCTTCCTCTACGACGCGAAGACCGCCCAGCCGCTTGCCATGATGGAGGCGAACTTCCTGGGCCAGATCCGGACCGGCGCCGCCAGCGGCTATGCAACCGACCTTCTAGCGAATCCACAGGCCAAAACCCTCGCCATCATTGGCTCCGGATTTCAGGCCCGAACCCAACTTGCCGCCATTCGCGCGGTCCGCCCCATTGAACACGTCCGCGTCTGGAGCCGCAGTGAGGAGAAGCGGCTGAAATTTGCCGAGGAGGCCTCGGTGACAGCCGCAAAGTCGGCCGAAGAAGCCGTGCGCGGCGCCGACATCGTCGTCACAGCGACGAACTCTAAGGATCCGGTTGTCGAAAACGATTGGATCTCGGATGGCACGCTGGTCAATGCGATGGGATCGAACATCGCCAATCGCCGCGAACTTCCCACCGATCTCATGAAGCGGGCCGGCTTAATCGCAGTCGACTCGCTCGAACAAGCCCGAATCGAAGCCGGCGATCTCATCCTCGCCGATAGCTGGGCCAATGTGGTGGAGCTGCAAAATGTCGAACCGCGCTACGACCCCAACCACGTGACTATCTTCGAATCAATGGGAGTTGGAATTGAGGACGTCGCTGCCGGAGCTTTTATCTACGAGCGGGCGCTCGCTACTCCTGAGCGATTTGTTGATCGGAATCGCGCCACGCGCTGATCTTCAAGCGCCGGCAGACCCAGCATAGCTGCTCAACCGCGTTGGGCGCGCAAGGAGCGCTGCACACCGAGCATTTTTCCACACGCGGAATCTGATCGGCGGCAATCGCACGCTTGGCTTGATCCAACAGCTCCTGGTCAATCACCGGTTCTGTCGGCGGCAGTTTCCTTTTCATCCTGTGACAACTACAGTAACATGCGCGGCCAATCTTAGGTAGTGGGTCAGTTTGCAGATTCCAGCGTGGCGCACGCACTCGTGCGTGCCGTGTTCACACTCGTGTGAACACAAAGCGGAATAAGGAGGGACCGCGTTCAAGGCGTTCACACGATTGTGAACGCGGCGCGCGTGGGCGCGTGCGCCACGTGGGCATCTGCAAACTGAACCACTACCCAAGTCTTATGCCGCCCGATCCATCCGCATGATGTAGCCAGGATCCAGCGACGCCGAACACCGCGAACATTTTTGTCCCGGTTTCACCTTCGCCGTTTTCCCATTGCTCACAATCGTGCCCTCCACAGTGTGGGTGCAGATGGGGCAATACACAAACCCCTTCGCCTCGAACTGATTCAGATGTGCGTTTGCTAAGCGGGTCATCTCTCCTCCTTCCGTCACAGGTAAAGACGCAGGCGATGACGGAAAGGATTGTAAAAATTATGCAGTGTCTTCGTTACACTGGTTGCTGAACATCCAGATGAAGACAGCATTCCTGTTTCCCGGCCAAGGTTCTCAATACCCAGGGATGGGCAAAACGTTAGCCGATCGATTTCCAGTCGCGCAGAAGACATTTCAGGAAGCTGACGACGCCCTCGGCTTCTCGCTATCGAAACTCTGCTTTGAAGGACCCGCCGAATCTCTTCAGCTCACCGAGAACACCCAGCCCGCTTTGCTCGCCGTTTCCGTCGCGGCGTTTCGCGTGCTCCAGGAAAAAGGTCTCCAGCCGGATTACGTCGCCGGTCACAGTCTGGGCGAGTATTCGGCGCTGGTCGCCGCCGGATCGCTCGACTTCGCCGACGCTCTGCGCCTGGTCCGCAAGCGCGGCCAATATATGCAGGCGGCCGTACCAGCGGGAATCGGGGCTATGGCAGCGTTGCTCAAGCTGCCCGGCGGAAAGCTGGATGCCATCCTGGCGGAAGCCTGCCAGGGCGAAGTGGTCAGCGCCGCGAATCTGAATTCGCCCGACCAGATCGTAATCGCCGGACACTCCACCGCCGTCCAACGAGCAGTTGAGTTGGCCAAGGCCGCGGGAGCCCGCCGCGCGGTGCTGCTGCAGGTCAGCGCCCCGTTCCACTGCTCCCTGATGCAACCCGCGCAAGAGAAACTCGCGGCGGATCTCAACGCCACGGAATTTCGCGACCTGGCCATCCCGTTGGTCAACAATTGGCAAGCGGCGTTGATCCACAGCGGCGCCGAAGCCCGCGAAGGCCTGTATCAGCAGGTCCCGAATCCAGTTCGCTGGACCGAAAGCATTCGCAAACTAGCCACCGAAGGCGCAACGCGCTTCACCGAAGTAGGCCCAGGCGGCGTCCTTACCGGATTGCTGCGTAACATCAATCCCGAACTAACAGGCGCCAAATTCGGCGAAGCAGATGACAATGTTACCGAACCGCGACCGTAAGGGAGTCGGTGCCTTTCTTGCAGCAATCGTACTGGGCCTCTCCCTGACAAATTGCAAAATGCCCGGCGAACAACAGGACTTCTCCAAAGTCACCGAAGATTTCGTCTACGGATCTCTCGCGCTCTCACCCATCTCCGCCACCTCAGCCGGCTATCACGAACATCACGGCGTGCATCTCGACGACAAGCTCGACGATCTCAGCGGCAGCGGCTTCCAGGAACAGCGCCAGTTCTACTTCGGTTTTCACGACCGCCTCGCGCTGATCAAACCCGAATCCTTATCCAGCGAAGAACGCGCCGACTATCGGATGATCCAGAATCAAATCGATCTCGCGCTTCTCGACCTGCGCCGCATCCAGAGTTTCCGTCACAATCCCACCCTTTGCGTAGAACTGCTGGGCACCGCGCTGTTCGACCCTTTCGTTCTCGAGTACGCGCCGCTAGAGGACCGTTACCGTCACATCATCCAGCGCCTGTTCCGAATCCCCGCGTTCCTGGAAAACGCGCAAAGCTTGTTGCTCGATTCTCCGGAGGTCTGGAACCGCGTAGCCCAAGAGGAGAACGACGGCAATATCGATCTGATCGACAAGACTCTTCGCGCGAAAGTTCCTCCTCCGCTCAAATCCGAATTCGACCGCGCCGCGAAATCGGCGCTGGATGCCCTGGCGCGGCTTCAACAAGTTCTTAAAAACCGACCTCTCCCGCAAACCTTCCGAATGGCGTTTAGGCAAGGACAAGTACGACGAGAAATTCCGCTACACGCTGGCATCCGGCAAAACTCCCGAGCAGGTCCTGGCCGAAGCCGAAACCGCCCTGAAAGATGTCCGCACCGAAATGGCCAAGTTGGCCGCTCCTCACTCTGTAAAAGAAGCGCTGGATAAAATTGCCCAACAACACGCCACGCCAGAGACCTATTTCGACGAAGCGCGTAAAGATCTTGCGGACGCCACCAGCTTCGTCCGCGCGAAACATCTGGTCACGCTGCCCGGTCGATCCAATCTGCAAGTGATTCCGACCCCCGAGTTCATGCGCGGCGGCTATCCCGTGGGCGGTTTCAACCAAGCGCCCGCGCTCGAACCGCAACTTGGCGCTTTCTATTGGATCACACCCATCCCGAACTCCTGGCCGCCAGACCGCATCGAATCGAAGCTGCGCGAATACAACACCTACGGCCTTCAGGAACTGACCATCCATGAAGCCATGCCTGGTCATTATGTGCAATTCGAGGTCGCCAACAATGTCGAACCCAAATCGCGCCGGCTGCTCCGGAATATTTACGGCAACGGCGCTTATGTGGAAGGCTGGGGCGTCTACGCGCAGCAGTTGATGTCCGACCAAGGCTATTTGAATAACAGCGTCGAGCTGAGGTTGACTCTGCTGAAACAACTGCTCCGCGTCATCGCCAATGCCATTCTCGACATCCGGTTCCACACCATGGATATGACCGAGCAACAGGCGCTTGATTTGATGATCAACGACACGTTCCAGGAAAAAGAAGAAGCCACCGCCAAAGTGCAGCGCGCCGAGCTGTCCTCCTGCCAGCTCCCCACCTATTTCGTCGGTTGGCGCGGCTGGCTGGATGTGCGCGAAGAATACAAGAAGCGCAAAGGCGCGTCCTTCAACCTGGCCGAATTCCACGACGCAGCTTTAAAGGAAAGCGCCGTCCCGCTCCCCTTCCTTAAAGAACTGCTCACCGGTCGCTAACGCTGCGCTCGGAATGAGACCACCGAACCGCGACCGCAAGGGAGCGCTACCACGACAGCAGCTCGCGTTACGCTTCCTCGCGGTCGCGGCTCGGTAGTAGGTTTCTAAGGTATTCACCGTATTGTTCCCATAAGCCAAACCCGCTAGTCTGGAAATTGTGAAGCTCTTGCTTTCTTGCACCGCCCTGGCCGTTTTTGCGCTCTCCGCGCAAGAGTCCAGCGTCCGAACCACCACTTCAGTGGACGTGAACGGCAATCGTGTAGCCGATGGACCGCAACTCGATCAGACCAAGTCCAAGAACTCCGTCGAAACCACCGAGCGTGTACGATCTATCAACGGCCGCATGGTCCCCCTGGAGCGCGTGGACGAGCGCGTCATCCGCGACGATGCGAACGCGAGAGTCACCGAAAGACTGATCCAGCAGTTCGATGCCACCGGCAACCCGACCACGCCGATGAAGGAAATCGTCGAGGAACAGAGACGCTCCGATGGTAGTGCCACCATTCAGACCACGCGTTATCAGAACGACATTAACGGTGCGCAGCAGATGATGCAAAAATCGATTACCGATATCCGCAAGAGTGGCTCGTCGGAAACCATAAGTAACGAAGTTCAGCGTCCCTGGAACGGTTCCATCCAGACTGTCGAGAAAAAAGAAACCGTGCGGGTGAAAGATGGAACCGGATATCGCGAGGAGGACACCACCTATCGCCGCGACGGAAACGGCGGATTTGCTGTAACAGTACGCGAGACCAAAGAACATACCGAGCAGGGTGGCCAGTCGTCCGACAATACCGCGGAATACGAAATCGGTCCCGAAGGTACTTTGCAACTGCACAGTCAGTCCGTCGCCACCACCATCACGCGCCCCGACGGCTCGAAGGACTCGGTGGTGAATCTCTTCGGCCGCAGCGCTCCCGGCACTGTGGATTCCGACGGTAAGCTGAAGCTCTACGAGCAGCAAATCATCGAGCAGAAGCAGAGGCCCGGCAACACAGTGGTGGAAACGCTCAGCGTGCGCCGTCCTTCTGTTTCCGATCCGAACACACTCGGTCCCGAGCGGCAAATTTCCGAAACCACTTGCAAAGGCAAGTGCCTGAGTCCCGCGCAATAAAGCAGCGCAGCTCTTTTCTTACATTCTTAACGTTACCTCTCGATGTAACCGTCTCATCCGGTAACATCGCCGCTCAAGCTGCATCTACAGGAGGTACGCAGTAAGAGGAGCTATTCAAAACATGAAGACTTGGAAACAACTCGAACCAACCTTGACTGCAGCCACGCTGCTACTCGCCGTAGCAGGTGTAATTCCGCTGGCAGCGCAAACCTCCCCCACCACACCCACTCCGGCGGCTACCTGCACCACCGCGCCCACCGGCTTGACCACTCTGAACTTCGAGCGCGCTGCCACGTTAGCAGACATTCTAACTACACTCACTCCGAATCTCGCAGCCAATGTTTTGGCCTCCATCACCGGCGGCGCCCAGGAGATTCGCGAAATTTTCATCTACAATCCCCAACTGGGCACCGTTACTTCCACGGTTTTTCTGGTCGCAGCCGGCGCGGCGCTTCCCACTCCGAACTTTGATTTCCAAACCGGTGTTATTCAAACCACCACCACCAAAATCAGTCTGATTCTCACCGGATGTAACCCAGTTCCCTCGCTCATGATCGTCGGAACCGTGTCGGATAGTTCCGCCGCCGGCGCATTCGGAAATGTCAACGGGTCGCCGGTCGCAATTTCCATCGGATACACCACTGACACGCCGCCCAAAATCAACAACGTCGCGGAAGTAATCGCTGGCCTGGTAGTGGCTTACTCCGCCGCCGGTACTGGAAGTGTGACATTTCCGGCGGTCCCGGTGGTTCCCCCCGGCTCCACGGGCGGTGTGACCATTACGGTCACCAGTCCGCAGCTCGGCACACTGATGGGTGGCGCGAAAGTAATTCAAACCAGCCTGAATCCAACCGTGCTCGATGCCAGCGCCAGCACCGGGAGCGGTCCACTCACTTACTCCTGGAGCACTTTAGGAGCGCCAGTGAACTTCACCGGAACGGGCAAGACCGGCCAGATCCAGGTTACGTTCCCGAGTCCCGGAGACTACACCATCTTGTTAACCGTGACTGACACCAGTACGGGAACAAGCGCCATGTATAGCGTGATTCTCGAATACGCGAAATAGACTCACGTTTTAACCGAACCGCGACCGCCAGGAAGCGCTACCACGACAGTGGATCAACAGCGCTCCCTCGCGGTCGCGGCTCAGTCGAACACAAGCAGTCTTATCCGCGTTTATCTGCGTTCATCCGTGGCCAAGAAGTTTTCCGCCGGGATCACCCGTGCCCAAAGTGCATCAACCACCCCAACCCAATGAGCGCAGCCATAAAGTAAACGAAACACCGGACTCCGTATCGCAGCCTCTCGGCGTCCGTGCGCTTGGTGATGACGCCCAACACCACGGACGAGAAAAGCGCGAACAGCAGCGCCGCTTCGAAGTGGGAAAGATTCATCTTCGGCATCAGTCCTTCTTCCCGGTCGCGATTTCATACGCGTCCACCATCGCCAGAACGTTGATCAATCCAGCCGCCACCAGAAACTTGGTTCCGTAGTCGTGAACATGCCCGGCCATGTCCGGCTGCGCGTAGCCCAGCCACGTCGCCAACAGATAAAGCAGTCCGGATGCCAGATCTCCCAGGAATCCACCGCAGTAAATAATCGTAGTCAGGATGTCGCCAGTCTGCGGTTGAAACATCGCACCCCGCATCATCAGCCCCAGCAGGAACATCGAGAGCACGGTCACCAGCAGCAGCGCGCCGCGGCCGGTCCGCTTCAACAGGAAATGTCCGCCGCCCGGGATCAGCCACCCGAGCAACACCGGTGGCGCCCATTTGCTGATGGGCGGAGTGGGTTCCACCGCCGCTTTGCTAGGAGTTGTTGGCATCGCCTCCAGTTTAGCAACTCAATAGGGGACATGACGGGCTAGCGTTACAACAGTTCCACCTTTAGTCGAAGCAGTCGTGTCCCCGGAACTCCGCGTGGTATTCCTTTTATATGTCCCGCGGCTCGGAAATGTTGCGCCTCGAGTACTATCTGCCCGAGGTCTTCAATTTCGCGCGCATCGCCCTCATTCTCATCTTTGCGTTCATCTGTACCCGCGCGATGAGCCGCATTCTCGGCCTGCTGCGCAGCCACATCATCAAGATGATGTTGAAGGCCGGCAGCGGCAACGAGTACGAAATCGAAAAACGCGTCCAGACCGTCTCGGGCGTATCGAAAAAAGGGCTCTTCGTCCTGATCTGGTCTATCGCACTGATCATGATCCTGAAAGAACTCAACTTCGAAATCTGGCCGCTCGTGACAGGCGCCGGAGTGATCGGAGTCGCGGTCGGGTTCGGAGCGCAAAGCATCATCAAGGACCTTCTGAGCGGCCTGTTCCTTTTGGTTGAAAATCAGATCCGCGTCAATGACGTCGCCGTCATCAACGGCAAAAGCGGGCTAGTGGAGGAAATCAATCTGCGCACCACCGTAATCCGCGCCGAGGATGGCGCCGTCCACATTTTTCCCAACGGCTCTATCCAAAGCATCTCCAACCTGACGCGCGAATACTCTTACTACATGTTCAATCTCTCGGTCGACTACAAAGAGAACACCGATCATGTGGTTCAAGTTCTGAAGCAGATCGCCGACCAATTGCAGTCGGAAGAACCGTACCATTCCGCGATCCTGGCGCCGCTCGAAGTGTTTGGCGTCGACCAGCTAGCCGATTTTGCAGTCGTCATCAAAGCGCGTTTCAAAACGATAGCCGGCCAACAATGGTTGATCGGCCGCGAAATGAATCGCAGAATCAAGCTGCGCTTCGAAGAAGCCCGCATCGACATGCCATTTCCCACCAGCACCGTACATATTGTGAACAAAGAAACGTCCTGACTCTCGCGATCCCGCCAACCGAACCGCGACCGCAAGGGAGCGCTACCACGAAACCTGTCGGAACGCTAAGACGCGAGCGTAAAGCGACCGGTTGTTCGGAGCGAATGCACGCACTCATGTGAACGCCATGGTATTTTAGTCTTTCAAAACTATGCAGCCCCTCGTCGGCATCATCATGGGCAGCAAGTCCGATTGGGACACCATGCGCCACGCCACGGAAATGTTGGAGCGCTTCGGCGTCCCGCACGAATCCAAAGTTGTCTCCGCGCATCGCACGCCGCAATGGATGGTGGAATATGCATCCAGCGCCGAAACGCGCGGCTTGCAAGTCATCATCGCGGGCGCGGGCGGAGCCGCACATCTTCCCGGAATGGTAGCAGCCAACACCCTGCTTCCCGTATTCGGCGTTCCGGTGGAAAGCAAAGCGCTCAAGGGCATGGACTCTCTGCTCTCCATCGTGCAAATGCCCGGCGGAATCCCGGTCGGAACTTTAGCCATCGGAAAATCCGGCGCTCAGAACGCCGCTCTGCTCGCCGTCGCGATCCTGGCCAATCACGATCCCGCGCTGCGCGAAAAGCTGCGCGTGTTTCGCGAGGAGCAAGCCGAGCAAAGTCCGCTCGGAAGAGTTGACGTGATCCAGCCAATCCTTCCGGGAGCCGCCATCGGCGTCCTGGGGAGTGGACAGCTTGGCCGCATGTTCGCCCTCGCCGCGCGCAGCATGGGCTATCGCGTCCACACTTTTTCGCCGGATCAGGACACCCCCACCGGCCAAATCGCCGACGTGGAAATCGTCGCGCCTTACGACGACCTGGATGCCGTTGAAAAATTCGCACGCGCCGTTTCTGTAGTGACCTTCGAATTCGAAAATGTTCCAGCCCCAACCGCTGCCGCCGCCAATCGCGCCGCGCCCGTTCGGCCCGACGGGTCCATCCTTCACATCACCCAGCAGCGCATCCGTGAAAAGCAATTTCTCACCAAAACCGGCCTGCCTATCACGCCCTATCGCGAAGTCCGCTCGCCGGCCGATCTCGAGCGAGCCTTAAACGATCTCGGATACCCCGCCGTCCTCAAAACCGCTGCATTCGGCTACGACGGCAAAGGCCAATTCAAGATCGATTCGCCGGATCACATCGCTGCAGCCTGGTCCGCCGTAGGCCAGCAGGAATCCGTCCTCGAAGCTTTCATCGATCTCGATTGCGAAATCTCCGTCGTAGCCGCCCGCGGTCACAATGGCCAGTTCGTCCACTTCGGCGCCATCGAAAACCAGCACTCGCACCATATCCTCGATCTTTCCATCGCCCCGGCGCGCGTGCCTCCGGAAATTTCCAATCAGGCGGTGGAAATGACCCGCACAGTTCTCGAACAACTCGGCGTGGTCGGCGTCCTCTGCGTCGAGTTCTTCGTCACCCGCTCCGGCAAGCTGCTGATCAACGAACTCGCGCCGCGCCCGCACAACTCCGGCCACCTGACCGTCGACGCCTGTGTCACCAGCCAGTTCGAGCAGCAGTTGCGCGCCGTCTGCGGCCTGCCCCTTGGCTCCTCCGCGATGCATCGCCCGGCTGCGATGGCAAATCTCCTGGGCGACATCTGGTCCCACGGCGAACCCAACTGGTCCGCCGCCTGCGCTTTCCCGGACGTCAAACTCCACCTCTACGGCAAGCTCGCCCCACGTCCCGGCCGCAAGATGGGCCACCTGACCGCGCTAAACCACGCTTCCGACGAGGCTTATCTCACCGTAATCAAGTCCAGAAAGACACTAACTTAATAAACTTAATAATTACTGTTGACAAACTTAAATAACTTGATGTAAAAATAGGTGTGGCCGTTGATCCCAAAGCCTCGGACTGGCAGGAACTCACCAAACTGACCCAGGGTCAGCCCATCCTGGTGGAACGAGTCCGGATCGCCGACAAAGACATTACCGTCGAAGGCCGCTTTGAGCTCCCTCAGTTAGCTCGCCTCAGCCAGGAAGATCAAGTCTTTATCACCGCCTTCGTCCGCAGCCACGGCTCCATAAAAGAGATGGAGCAGATTTTCGGTGTAAGCTACCCTACTATCAAATCCAGGCTCACCCGCATCGCCGACAGCTTGGAATTTGTCGAAACGAACCCAGCGCCGTCCCGCTCTGATGTTCTCGACCGCCTCAAGCGCGGCGAGATCACCGCGCAGGACGCCATTCAGGAACTGGAGAAATTGAAGTGATTCCCTACTCAGCCGCCATCCAAATTCGCACCGAACGCATCCGCTCCACGCAACGCTGGATCATCCCGTTTTGGCTGGCCGGTATTCTGCTGCTGCCGGTCGCGATCCTGCTGCTGCCTTTGATCCTCATCGTCTGCGCCGTCGCCAGGATCAATCCGTTCCCGCTGTTGGGCGCTTTCTGGAAAATCTTCGTCGCGCTAAAAGGAACCACCGTCGATGTCGAGGATCCGCACTATTTCGTCTCAGTCCAGATTTCGTAAGGAGCCATCATGAACGAGAATCGCCGACAAATCTTAGAAATGTTAGCCGCCGGCCAAATCACCGCCGACGAAGCGGAGCGCCTGATCTCAGCCACCGAAGCTGAGTCGCAGCCGGCTTCCGCGGGCGGCGGCAAACCCAAGCCAAAGTACATCCGCGTAGTGGTGGATGACAACAAGAGGGGAACTGGCACCAAGGCGAATATCCGTGTCCCCATGCAACTGCTTCGCTCGGGCGTCAAACTGGCCGCCCTCATCCCGCTGCAAGCCCGCGATCACGTAAACGCTGCCCTGCACGAACACGGCGTGGCGTTCGACTTGAGCCAGATCAACCCCAAGAATCTGGAAGAGCTGATCGACCAACTGGATGAACTCACCGTCGACGTAGACGACAAAGACGTAAAAGTCCGCGTCTTCTGCGAATAACATTGTGGCGTACGCACTCGTGCGTGCCGCGTTCACACTCGTGTGAACGCAAAGCTAGCGCCGCGCTGTGCCAAACTAAAACTAATGCACTCCGTTCGCCAATGGCTGGCCGAAGCCCGCTCTGTCGCCGTACTCACCGGCGCCGGAGTCTCAGCCGAAAGCGGCGTACCCACATTCCGCGACGCCAATGGACTCTGGAAGCAATACCGCGTCCAGGAACTCGCCACCCAATCGGCCTTCGCGCGCGATCCCAAGCTGGTTTGGGAATGGTACAACTGGCGGCGCTCCGTTCTGGCGGAAGTAAAGCCCAATCCCGGCCACTTCGCCCTCGCTGAACTCGAAAAGCGCATCCCCAAATTCACGTTGATCACGCAGAATGTCGACGGACTCCACGAATTGGCCGGCAGCCGAAATATCCTCCGGCTGCACGGAAGCATCTGGGAAGTCCGCTGTATCGCCTGCGCGCGCCAGTCTGTGGATCTACGCGTTTCAATTCCCGAACTCCCGCCCCTGTGCGAATGCGGCGGATTGCTGCGCCCCGCCGTGGTCTGGTTCGGCGAGCCTCTGCCCAGCCAGGTCTGGAAATCCGCCGAAGCAGCGGCCCAGACTTCGGATCTCTTGCTGGTGATCGGTACATCGGCGGTCGTCTATCCAGCTGCCGGCCTGGCCCAACTCGCCAAGTCCGTCAGGCGCGCGCGTCGTCGAAATCAATCTTGCGGAAACACCCATCACTAGCGAAATCGACGAGTTCCTGCAAGGGCCCTCCGGTGAATTGCTGCCCCAACTAATCGCATGAAGATCTGCTACCTGGACGCCTTCTCCGGTATCAGCGGAGACATGACCGTTGGCGCGTTAGCCGACGCCGGCGCAGACTCTGTAACTCTCATACAAATTCTAGATAGCCTCGGCACTGGCGCAAAGTTCCAGGTGGAAAAAGTCGAGCCGCCGTGGAATCGCAGCATCCAAGTTCCACGTCATCGCGCGGCGAAGCCAAAAGCCACCGCCATCTCAAGGACATCCTGCAACTCATCGCCAATTCCAGCGCGCCCGGACCAGTCAAACAAAACGCAGGCGCCGTGTTTCAACGCCTGGGCGAGGCGGAAGCCAAGGTCCACGGTATCCCGCTCGCGAAAGTCCATTTTCACGAAGTAGGCGCGGTGGATTCCATCTGCGACATCGTCGGCGCCTGCGCCGCCTTCCACCTGCTCGGTGTCGAAGCAATCTACAGCTCGCCTCTCAACGTTGGAAGCGGAACGGTCCGCACCGAACACGGCGTGCTTCCGGTTCCCGCGCCGGCCACTGCGGAACTGCTCACCGGCAGGCCCATCTATGCGCGCGGGCCCGCCTTTGAACTCACAACGCCCACCGGCGCTGCCATCGCCACGGCGCTTGCGAAAGACTTCGGCGCGCTTCCGCCCATGCGGATCATCGCCACCGGCTACGGCGCGGGCGACAATGATTTCCCCGAACACGCCAACGTCCTGCGCGTCATCATCGGCGAAACGAACGATGCCAGCGAATCCACCACGGTAGCTGTGCTCGAAGCCAACATCGACGATTCCAGCCCGCAGGTGCTCGGCTATGCCATGGAACGCTTGCTCGAAGCAGGCGCTTTAGATGTAACGCTCGAATACGTGCTCATGAAAAAGAGCCGCCCCGGCACGCTGGTGCGCGTCATCGCGAAACCGGAAGATCGCGAAAAGCTCGCGCAAATGATGTTCGCCGAAACCTCCACGCTCGGTCTCCGGATTTATTCGGCCGAACGCCGCGTACAGGCACGTCGCATTCTCGAAGTGGAAACGCCGCACGGAAAAGTCCGTATCAAAATCTCCGCCGACGGTTCCTTCGCGCCCGAGTACGAAGATTGCCGAAAGCTCGCGCTCGATACTGGCATCCCGCTGAAACAGATCCTGGCCGAAGCCAATCTGGCCTATCTCAAAAACATCCGATGACGAAATACTATCTCACCACTCCCATTTACTACGTCAACGCGGCGCCGCATATCGGCACCGCCTACTCCACCTTCGTCGCCGATCTCGTCAAGCGCTTCAAGAAAATGGAAGCCTGCGATCCTGTGGTCCTCACCACCGGCTCCGACGAACACAGCCGCAACGTGGAGAAAGCCGCTAAAGCCGCCAACCTGGATCCGGAAGCCTACTGCTCCAAGATGGTGGTGGAATTCACCGAGCTCTGGAAAAAGCTGGGCATCGACTACGACCATTTCATCCGCACCTCGGACCCGCGGCATCACGAGACCGTTCGCTGGCTGTTTGAGCGCTGCCAAAGAAAACGGCTACATCTACAAAGGCGGATACACCGGCCAATATTGCGTCAACGACGAAGCTCTACATCAACGACGCCAAGCCCGGCGACCCGTGCCCCGAATGCGGGCGGCCTCACCGAAACCGTCACCGAAGAGAATTATTTCTTCAAGCTATCCGCCTTCCAACGCCGCCTGCTGGATCTGTACGAGAAAGACCCCGAGTTCGTAAAACCGGATCATCGCCGCAACGAAATTATCGCCTTCGTCCAACAGGGTCTCAACGATCTTTCCATCACCCGCACCAATATCCAATGGGGAATTCCCGCGCCCGTCGAAGGCCACCACGTTTTCTACGTCTGGTTCGACGCGCTGATCTCCTACATGAGCGCCGTGAAGAACGACGACGATCTCTGGCCGGCCGATCTGCACCTGATCGGCAAGGACATCCTGCGCTTCCACGCCGTCTATTGGCCGGCGTTTTTGATGGCCGCCGATTTGCCGCTGCCCAAGAAAGTATTCGCGCACGGCTGGATTCTCTTCGAAGAGAACAAAATGAGCAAATCGCGCGGCAATGTTGTGCGCCCCGGCCCCATTGTGGACGTCACGGGCGTGGATGCGCTGCGCTATTTCCTGCTGCGCGAAATCACCTTCGGTCAGGATGGCAGCTTCAGCTACGACGCGTTGATCCAGCGCTACAACTCCGATCTCGCGAATGGTCTCGGCAACCTCGCCAGCCGCACGCTCAGCATGATCCAGCAGTATCGCGAAGGCGTGATTCCTCAATCGGACGGCCTGGGCGAAATCGGCGAAGCGTCGCGCCAAACCACCGAGATCGTTCTGGATGCCTTCAATCAATTCAATTTCTCGAAGGCGCTCGAAATCATCTGGGCATTCATTTCCGTCATCGACAAGTTCATCGTGGAACGGGCGCCTTGGCGGCTTGCCAAGGAACCAGACGCGCACTCCCAAAGGCTGCTGGATGAAACGCTCTACACCGCCGCCGAAGCTTTGCGCATCATCTGCGGCTGGCTTTATCCCGTGATGCCCGCCGCCTCGCAAAACATCTGGGAACAGCTTGGAATGCCGAGCCCGATGAACAACATTCAGATTCGCCGATCTGCACTGGGGCAAGCTAGTTGGCGGCCAAAAGATCGGCAAGATCGTGGGTGTTTTTCCGCGCCTGGATGCGGCGCCCGCCATCGCAAAAATGCAGGATCTGGAAGCTGCCGAGAAAGCGCGACAGGCCGCCCTCTTCGCGACAAGCGCCGGCGCCCGCCGCCGGCCGCTCCGGACAAAATCTCCATCGACGATTTCGCCAAAGTGGAAATGCGCGTCGGCCTGGTGCTCTCAGCCGAGCGTGTGAAAGGCGCCGACAAGCTCCTGCATCTGAAAGTGGACATCGGCGAAGCCCGAACCCCGCACTTTGGTCGCCGGAATCGCCGAAGCGTACACGCCGGAGCAGTTGATTGGACGCAAAGTAGTCATCGTCGCCAATCTCCAACCCCGCAAATTGCGCGGAGTGGAATCGAACGGCATGATCGTGGCTGCATCGGTGGAAGGCGGCAAGCCCGTCCTGGCCGGATTTCTCGAAGACATTCCCATCGGAGCCCGATTGAAGTGAGTCTCATTGACTCCCACTGTCATCTTGACAGCCAGGAGTTCGAATCCGATCGGGATGAAGTGATCGAGCGCGCGCTCGCCGCCGGCGTGGAACATATGGTCGCCATCGGTACCGGCAACGGACCGCCCGATCTCGAAGCCGGCATCCGCCTGGCCGACAAATACCCGGCTTTCTACGCCACCATCGGCATTCATCCGCACGATGCAGCCAAACCCGGCCCCGGCGATTATCGCCGTCTCGCCGAGCTGCTGTCGCATCCAAAAGTAGTCGCGGTAGGTGAAATCGGCCTGGATTATCACTACGATTTCGCGCCCCGCGAAGCCCAGAAATCCGCCTTCATCGAACAAATGTCCATCGCCGCCTCCGCGCGCAAGCCCATTGTCATTCACACGCGTGAAGCCTGGGACGACACGCTGGCTTTGCTGGAACAATATTGGAAGCCGCACGGCATTGGCGGCATCATGCACTGCTTCTCCGGCGGCCCCACCGAAGCCCAACACGCTCTCGATCTCGGTTTCTACTTGAGCTTCGGCGGCATCCTCACATTTCCAAAAGCTACACAAGTTCAGGAATCGGCCAAGTTCGCCCCGCGCGATCGCATCCTGCTCGAAACCGACGCGCCGTATCTAGCCCCAGTCCCCAAACGCGGCAAACGCAACGAGCCGGCTCTAATAATCCACACCGCCCAAAAACTAGCGGACCTGCGCGGCGTGTCAGTGGACGAAGTGTCTCGCCAAACAACCGAAAACTTCCATCGCCTCTTCACTGCTCCCCATCGCTAACACTGACGTGGATCGCTCACACGGTCGTCCGATCGCTCATTCCGTCGTCCGATCGCTCATTCCGTCGTCCGATCGCTCATTCCGTCGTCCGATCGCTCATTCCGTCGTCCGATCGCTCATTCCGTCGTCCGATCGCTCATTCCGTCGTCCGATCGCTCATTCCGTCGTCCGATCGCTCATTCCGTCGTCCGATCGCTCATTCCGTCGTCCGATCGCTCATTCCGTCGTCCAATCGCTCATTCCGTCGTCCGATCGCTCATTCCGTCGTCCGATCGCTCATTCCGTCGTCCGATCGCTCACACCGAACCGCGACCGCAAGGGAGCGCTACCACGAATCCTCGGGTACCGCGCTCTGCTCACGCTCCCTCGCGGTCGCGGCTCGGCTTGATCGTGTCGGCTAAGCTAGCTCGCGCGCGAAGCGCGCGCCACAAACTGCTAAACTAAAAAAATCTCATGGGACTCACCAGCAGGATCGGGCAAGCGCTCACCGCGCGCGAAATGCTCAATCTGGTTAAGGATGATCTCGAGCGCGTGGAGCGCGAGATCAGCACTGGAATCCGTAGCCAGCGTAGACGCCGTAACCACCATCGGCCGTTATTTGCAATCCGGCGGCGGCAAGCGCCTCCGCCCCATGCTCGTGCTTCTAGCCTCCAGACTGGTCGGCGCGGTATCCGATGGATCCATCCGCATGGCCGCCGTCGTGGAAATGATCCACGCCGCCACGCTGGTGCACGACGATGTCATCGATGTCGCCAAAACACGCCGCGGCCGCCCGTCCTCGAATACCATCTGGGGAAACCACACCTGCGTGCTCGCGGGCGACTGGCTGTACATGCAGGCCTTCCAGATCGCCCTGCGCGAGCGCAATTTCCATATCCTCGACTTGCTGATCGCCCTCACGCAACTCATGGTGGAGGGCGAGCTGCTCCAGCTCGAATTCATCGGCAAGATCGCCATCTCGGAAGCCGACTACATGGAACTGGTGGACCGCAAAACCGCCAGCCTCTTCTCCGCCTGCGCGCGACTGGGCGCCATGACCGGTGGCGCCGACGAGAGCACCGAAACCCGCCTCGGCGAATTCTCCTGGAACCTCGGCATTGCCTTCCAACTGGTGGACGACGTGCTCGATTTCACCTCCAACGAAAAGGTCTTGGGTAAGCCCGTCGGCAGCGATCTGCGCGAAGGCAAAGTAACCCTCCCGCTCATCTACGCCCTGGCAGACGCCACCGCCGAAGAAAAGCGGCAGGTGGAAAGCGTCCTCAAGGACGGCAACTATGACCACGTTCCGTTCGCAGAGATTCTACGGATCATCGAACGCCATCGCGGCTTTGAACGCGTGCACGAGCGTGCCCAGGCTTTCACCGACAAAGCTCGCGCCATGATCTCCGAATTTCCCGATTCTCCCTATCAGCGCGCCCTATCCGCCCTCACAGACCTGGTCACCGACCGCGACCACTAAATTTCCGAGCCGCGAGCGTAAGGGTCTGTGAAAAAACCAAAAAGGCACCGGCTCCCTTACGGTCGCGGTTCGGAAAGAGTCTCCGAGAGTGTTACCGAACCGCGACCGTAAGGGAGCCGGTGCCTTTTTGGGTTTTCTTTCTCCATTCGAATCGAAACTTGTATAATCCACAGATGCAACGAATACCCTGGAGCATAATTGGGCTCGGCTCGCTGTTGCTCATCTCGGCCTGCTTGAGAGGAGGACAGGACGTGCAATCTCCGCAACCTGAAAAGCCGAAGCCGCCGGTCAAAACGGAGCAGCGCGGGCGTATCCTTGGAATCGGCGGTGTCTTCTTCAAATCCGCGAATCGCGATCAGATGCGCGAATGGTATTCGAAGCATCTTGGACTCGCTGACAAAGGCCAAGGCGCAATGCTTCCGTGGCGCGAACACGACGACCCGCAAAAGGAACACGTTACAGTTTGGACTGTTTTTCGCAGCTCCACTGACTATATCCCAGCCACGCAGCCGTTCATGCTCAACTACATCGTGGACGATATGGATGCATTGCTCGACCGCTTAAAAGAAGAAGGAGTAAAGATTGACCCTAAACGAATGAATGAATCCTACGGCCGCTTTGCCTGGATCTATGATGCGGATGGGAATAAGATTGAGCTCTGGCAGCCGCTATCCGCAAAGCCCTAACGCCCTTCCACTCCGCTTGCTCCAATAGCCAAGGCTGGGCCGGTTCGCCAGGGGCCCTACTGAGTTCTAGGCCTTTCGTTTCATTGACCCGGACCTCCCGGACGCGATACACTATCTCTTAATTCCCCCGCCGGAAATTAGCAACCCAGGAGGCTATCAGTGGCAGAAAAAATGCGGCATATCTTTACGTCGGAGTCAGTTACCGAAGGACACCCCGACAAAGTCGCGGACCAGATTTCGGATGCGGTTCTAGACGCGGTTTTAAAGGACGATCCCACGGGCCGCGTGGCTTGCGAAGTGCTGGTCACCACCGGAATCTGCGTGGTTTCAGGCGAAATCACCACCAATACCTATGTAGACGTCCCGCGCTTGGTGCGCAGCGTGATCGCACGATATCGGCTACACCGATGCCGCCTTCGGATTCGACAGCAAGACCTGCGGCATCCTCAACTCTATCCAAAGCCAGTCCCCCGACATCGCGATGGGCGTGGATACCGGCGGCGCCGGCGACCAGGGCCTGATGTTCGGCTACGCTTGCGACGAAACCAAAGAGCTGATGCCCATGCCCATCATGCTGGCTCACAAATTGGTTCGGCAATTGAGCGAAGTGCGGCGCGCTGGAAGGCTCGATTTCCTGCGTCCCGATGGAAAAAGCCAGGTCAGCGTCGAGTACGTCGATGGCAAGCCCAAGCGCATTGAAGCCGTCGTGGTCTCCACCCAGCACGACGACAAGATTTCCACCGAAGACCTCCGCGCGCAGGTCAAGAAGCACATCATCGATCCTGTAGTCCCGTCCCACATGGTGGATTCCTCCACCAAATATCACATCAACCCCACCGGCCGATTCGTCATCGGCGGACCTCACGGCGACACCGGCCTCACCGGCCGCAAAATCATCGTGGATACCTACGGCGGCATGGGCCGTCACGGCGGCGGTGCGTTTTCGGGCAAGGATCCGACGAAGGTAGATCGCTCCGCCTGCTACATGGCGCGCTACGTCGCCAAGAACCTGGTCGCTTCCGGATTGGCCTCGCGCTGCGAAGTCCAGCTCGCCTACGCCATCGGCGTTGCGGAACCGGTTTCCGTCATGGTCAACACTTTCGGCACCGGTCTAGTGGAAGAAGAACGCCTGGTGGAACTGGTTCGCGAACTGTTCCCGCTCACTCCCAAGGGCATGATCGAACATCTGAAGCTCCGGCAGCCCATCTACCGCAAGACTGCCGCCTTCGGCCACTTCGGCCGCACCGAATCCAGCTTTACTTGGGAAGCCACCGACAAAGCCGAAGCGCTTCAGGAAGGCAGCCGCGGCGGCCGTCGCGGCGCAATAATCAAATTTTCGAAATCGAGGAATCATGCCAACCAACGCAACTGAAACAGTCGCTTGTGATGTAAAAGATCTCGCGCTCGCCGACATGGGAAAGCGCCGCATCGAATGGGCGTTCCAATCCATGCCCGTTCTGCAGACCATCCGCAAACAGTTCATCAAGACGCAGCCCTTGCGGGACATCCGCGTGGCTGCGTGCCTGCACGTTACCACCGAAACCGCCAACCTGATGATCGCCTTGCGCGATGGCGGCGCCAACATCGTGCTCTGCGCCTCCAATCCGCTGTCCACTCAGGACGACGTCGCTTCGAGCCTGGTCCGCGATTACAACATCCCCGTCTACGCCATCAAGGGCGAGAACAACGATGTCTACTATTCGCACATCATGGCGGCGCTCGATCACAAGCCGCAAATCACCATGGATGACGGCGCCGATCTGGTCACCATCCTGCACACCAAGCGCAAAGAACTTCTGGAGAACGTAATCGGCGGCACGGAGGAAACCACCACCGGCGTGATTCGCCTGCAAGCGATGGCCAAGGAAAAAGTCCTGCGCTATCCCATCGTCGCCATCAACGACGCTCTCACCAAGCACCTCTTCGATAACCGCTACGGCACCGGACAAAGCACCATCGACGGGATTATCCGCGCCACCAACATGCTGCTGGCCGGCATGATTGTTGTGGTCGCCGGCTACGGCTGGTGCGGACGCGGTGTCGCCATGCGCGCCCGCGGCCTGGGCGCCAACGTGATCGTCACCGAAATCGATCCCACCAAGGCCATCGAAGCCATCATGGATGGTTTCCGCGTGATGTCTATGTCCGAAGCCGCCGTCATCGGCGATCTATTCGTCACCCTCACCGGCAACAAGAGCGTCATCTCGCGCGATCATTTTGAAAAAATGAAGAACGGCGCAGTCCTCTGCAACTCCGGCCACTTCAACGTCGAAATCGATCTGGATGTTCTCGCCGGCATGGCGTCTTCTCGGCGCCCCGCGCGCGAATTCGTGGAAGAGTTCGCCATGCGCGATGGCCGCAAAGTCTACGTGCTCGGTGAAGGCCGCCTTATCAACCTGGCCGCCGCCGAAGGCCACCCCGCTTCCGTCATGGATATGAGCTTCGCCAACCAGGCCCTTTCCGCCGAATACATGGTGAAGAATCACGCCACGCTCGAAAAGCGCGTCTACGCCGTCCCTGAGGATCTCGACAAGCAAGTAGCCAAGATGAAGCTCGAATCCATGGGCGTAAAAATCGATCGCCTCACCCCCGAGCAGGAACATTACCTGGCAAGCTGGAACGAGGGAACATAAAAAAGGTCGTAGGTTGTGGGTGGTAGGATGGAGGAAAGGCTGGTTGGCCGTTAACCAGTCTTTCCCCACGACCCACGGCCCACAACCCACAACCTATGCTTCTTGAAGGCTGCAAGCACGAAATCGAAATCACCGTTCCTGTTGACGAGATCACCCGCGAGACCGATCGCGTGGTCGCAAACATCCAGCAGAAAGTAAGATTGCCCGGATTCCGCCCCGGCAAAGCTCCCGCGAATCTCATCCGCACCAAGTTCGCCCACCAGGTCCGCGAGGACGTTCTCGAAAACCTGCTTCCCAAATATTTCGACAAGCGCGTCAAGGAAGAAGAGCTGCAAGTAGTCGGCCGGCCCAACGTCAAAGACGTCAACTTCAAGGAAGGCGAGCCGCTCAAGTTCAAAGCGGAATTCGAAGTCGCGCCCTCCATCGAACTCGGCGAATATCGCGGCGTCCTCACGCACTATGCGGAACCTGAAGTCACCGACGAAGATGTCGACAAGCGGATCTCGGAAATCCGCGAGCAGAAAGCCCAGTTCATCAACGTCGAACCGCGTCCCGCCGCCGATGGCGACTACGCGGTAGTTTCACTCGACAGCCTCTCCGGCGCCGACAACCCCATTCATCAGGACGAAATGGTGCTGCACGTCGGCGACCCCGACACCCTCGCCGGATTCTCGGAAGCCCTGCGCGGCATGTCTCCGGAAGAAGAAAAAGAATTCGAAGTTACGTATCCGGAAGATTACGGACAAGAGCGCCTGGCCGGCAAAACCATCAAGTTCCGCATGAAGCTGAAAGTCATCCGGACCAAGGAGCTCCCCGAACTGAACGACGAATTCGCGCAGGATCTCGGCGACTATCCCACCCTGAACGATTTGCGCGAAGCCGTGCGGAAATCCATTTTCCACGAGCGCCAATTCGCCGCCCAGCAAAAAGCCAAGGACGAACTGCTAGACCACATGATCGAAGCGCACGATTTTCCGGTCCCGGAAACCTATGTCGAGCGCCAAATCGAGGCCCAACTCACCAACCAGTTCAAAGATCTAGCCGATCGAGGCATCGATCCCGCCAAACTAAAAATCGATTGGGCGAAGCTCAAAGAATCCCAGCGCCCCAAAGCCCTGCACGACGTAAAAGGATCGCTCTTAATCGACAAAGTAGCCGACCGCGAAGCCATCCACGCCACGAACGATGAAGTGGATCACGAAGTCCAGCGCATCGCGAAGCAAGAGCGCGAGCCAGTGGCCGCCATGCGCAAAAAGCTAGAGAAGGACGGCATCCTGGGCCGCATAGCCTATAGAATCCGCGGCGAAAAAACCCTAAACTTCCTATTCGAGCACGCCAGAAAAGAAGCCCCGTTGCCGGAAGCGCCAAAAGAAGATATAGCCGCAGATGAACGCGGATAAACGCTGATAAAAATTTTCTTATCGGCGTTCATCTGCGTTCATCAGCGGCCAAATTCTTCGAATCCAAGTTTGCACGATCCCCCCAGCCTTAGAAGGAAACCGATGCGGCCCATCGAGTAAATGAAACTCGACATCGGCGGCATGCTTCCGTAACCGCTCAGGAAATTTCTCTACCATCTCCACCGGATAAAATTCATCCGCATCACGAGAAATATGCAGCACAGCGGCCTCTAACGGTCGATACTTGTCCTCCTCCCAATCGCGCGGCACGCCTCCGCAAATCCCCAGGATCCCCGCCACTTCGCCCGGATGCGTCCCCGCGAACCGGTAATTCAATCCCACCGGCTGCGAGAAACCCATCAGCAAGCACCGGTCTTTGCCCAACTGGAAACCGCTCCCGCAACTCGCCCAAAACCGCCAGCACCATCTCATGATGCAGCCGCACCGCCGACCCCCAATGCGCCCCGATCCCCCAGTTATAACCGGCCACCGATTCTTTGTTCGGTAGCCCCGCCGCCACATATTGCTGGTTCGGACCTTGCAACGCCGCAATCAGATGTCCGTCGCCCACCAGCCCCGCCGTGAGCCGCAGCATCACTTCTGGATTCGAGCTATAGCCATGCAAAGTCAGTATCAGCAACGAGTTGCGATCCAGCTTCTCCGGAATGTGAAGTAGGTAACGGCATTCCAGCCGCGTCTCAAACGTCTGCTGCTCGTAGGTGGTAGATGGCATCGGAATACTCATAATAATCCGTCCGGAAAGTGCCGATGAGGTAGATAGGGCCTGGGAATGCCCGCCATGGGTGAACTGTCTGCGTTCCAATCCGAAATCGCTTCCAGTTTCGAAGTGGTAGAAGCTGCCCTCGACGCACTGCCGATTCCCGCTTTCCTCAAATCCGAAAGCGGCCATTATCTTTTCGTCAACCAGATGCTTGCCACTCAAACAGGTCGCCCCAAGGACTACTTCATCGGCAAGCATAGCCGCGACGTCACCGCCACGCTCGAAGCAGAAGAGCTGGTTCTCGAAGACCAGCGCGTCTTTCGCGGCGAACGAGTAGTAGCAGCCCGTACGGTGCACGTTGCTGGCCGCGAGTTCAGCTACGTCATCACCAAAGAATGCCTCCCGGATACCCGTTACGGAAAGGTCCTGCTCGGCTGCCTGCATGATAGCAACGCGCAGACGCGCATCCAGGCCGAGCTCGCGCATGAGCGCGATTTCATCTCCGCTGTCCTGCAGGCTTCCGGCGCCCTGGTGGTGGTATTGGACACCGAAGCGCGCATCGTTCAATTCAATCGCGCCGCTGAAAACGTCACCGGATACTCCAGCGCCGAGCTGCTCGGAAAAATCTTCTGGGACGTATTACTCCCCTCGGAACGCCGCGCCGCTAGCCAGGTCCGTTTCAAAACGCTGTTCACTACGCGCCAGCCCTCCTTCTTTGAGTGCGAATGGTTCACCAAATCCGGAGAAGTCCGCCGCATCTCCTTCTCGAACACTCTGCTTCTGGACGACGCGGGCGAAATCCGCAACATCATCGCCACCGGAATCGACGTAACCGAACGTCATCACGCCCAACAGGCCTTGCTCAAATCCGAAATCCAGTTTCGCTCCACCTGGGAAGCGTCGCGCGAACCCATGTTCCTGGGCGACGAGCAGGGGAAAATTCTCCGCGTAAACCACGCATTCAGCCGGATGTTGGGCTCGCCGGTTCCGAGCCTGGAAGGCCGCGAGATCGCGTCGCTCTTCCTCCCCGATGACCAGCCCGCCATCCGCCGCTGGTACAACGCGCATTTCAGCAGCACCGCGCTCGCGCCGTCGCTCTCCCGCGAGTTCCAGTTCGCCGATGGACGGTCCGGTACATATGAAATATCGCTCACCGTAGTACGCATTCCCGGCCAGCCCGCTCAAATCCTGGCGGTCTGCCACGACGTGACTTTGCGCAAACGCATGGTGGAGCGCGCCGAGATGCTGAGCGCCGCCAAGAACGAATTCCTGGCCAACATGAGCCATGAAATCCGCACGCCGCTCAACGGCATCCTCGGCTTGACCGGTTTGGCGCTGCAAACCGAACTCGAGTCCGAGACGCGCGAATACCTGGATCTGGTGAAGTCCTCCGCCGAATCGCTGCTGGATCTCGTCAACGATGTCCTCGACTATTCCAAGTACGACATCGGCAAGATGTCGCTCTGCCCCACCGAATTTAGCTTGCGGAAATCGCTCGCGGAAGCGCTCAGCCCGCTCGCTCTGCGCGCAGCGGCAAAAGGACTGCAATTCACTTACAACGTCCAGCCGGATGTGCCCGACCTCTTATTCGGCGACGCGCAGCGTCTGGGCCAGATCCTGACCAACGTTGCAGGCAACGCCGTAAAATTCACGCCCGAGGGCAAAGTTGCAATCAGCGTGCGCTCGGAATCGTCCGAACCCGGCATCCAGTTGCACTTCACCATCGCGGACACCGGCATCGGCATAGCCGCCTCCCGGCACGCTCAGATTTTTGAACCCTTCACGCAAGTGGATGGCAGTGCAACGCGCAAATACGGAGGCGCCGGACTCGGGCTTTCCATCGCATCTTGTTTGGTGGAACTGATGGGCGGCCGCATTTGGCTCGAAAGCGAACTTGGGAAGGGCAGCACATTTCACTTCACAGTCGTATTAGGACAGGAGTCGTTTCAATGAATTCGGAATCCAAACCATTGTCGGTAGAAGAACAGCTTCATCGGTTGGATGAATCTGTTGCGCTCGGCCGCGTCGGCGGCGACGTTGAATTGCTGCGTGAAGTAGTGGGACTGTTTCTGGACGATTATCCGCAGTCGCTCGAATTGATCCGCCAAGCCGTAGCGCAGGGCGATCAATCCAGCCTGGAGCGCCACGCCCACAGCCTAAAAGGCTCAGTCTCCACCTTCGGCGCCCAGGAAGCCTTCGACGCCGCCCAGGCGCTCGAAAAACAAGGCCGCACGGGCGACCTCTCGTCCGCCGCCGAAGGCCTGGCCCGCCTGGAACAAGCCCTGATCCACCTCCGCCCCGAACTGGAAGCCCTCCAAATCCGGTGACAGGATACTCATTCCCCGATTTACCGGTGTCGCCGGATGCGAGATACTACCAAGGTGTCTCCTGATTTTCGGACTAAAAGAATCCCACTCAGCCATGGATCCGGCCAGATGCCCGTACTCGGCTTTGGCACCCTGATTCCCGATGCAGCCGGGACCATAAGTGCCACCAGAGATGCGCTGGAAGCTGGATTTCGACACTTCGATTGTGCGGAACGATACCGGAACGAGCGCGAAGTGGGCGAGGCGTTGCAGGCTGGGCTCGCCTCTGCAAAGATTGCGCGGGAAGACATCTTTGTCACGACAAAGTTGTGGAACTCCAACCATCGGCCCGAGCGCGTCAAGCCGGCGTTCGATGCGAGTCTCGCCAGACTCGGGCTCAACGATCTGGATCTCTATCTCATTCACACTCCCTTCGCGTTTCAACCCGGGGACGAGCAGGATCCGCGGGATCCAAACGGCAATATCATTTATGACCGCGGCGTGACCTTGCTCGAGACCTGGGGGGCGATGGAGAGTCTCGTCGACAGTGGCAGATGCCGGGCCATCGGACTCTCTGATGTCAGCTTGAAAGAACTGGTGCCCATTTACGAGTCTGCGAGAATCAAGCCGGCCGTGGTTCAAGTGGAAGCGCATCCGTATCTGCCGGAGACGGAGCTTCTGGATTTCTGCCAGAAGAACGGCATTGTGTTTTTGGCGTTTGCGCCATTGGGTCACGGAATAAAGCCGGGGCCGCTGGAAGATCCAGTCATTTCGGCGATTGCCGCGCGAGTTGGAAAAACGCCGGCCCAGGTGCTGTTGGCCTGGGCGGTGCAGCGTGGCACGGCCTTGCTCACCACGCCCAGGACCGCGGCCCGCGCGCGGGAGAATCTCGACATCGCCGCCCTTCCGGAAGACGCGTTCAACGAGATCAATCGAATTCAGACCAGACAAAGGTTCAACGAAGTGGTGAAGACAGGCAGCCCGGGTTTCATTCCGCAAGGGAGATGATCATGCAAGAGGAACAAATACGGGAAGCTCTGAATAAGCACTGGCAGGCGTCGGCGTCCGGCGATACGGAAGCCGAACACGATATTTACACCGACGATGCCATTTGTGATTATCCTCAGTCAGGCGAACGAATCCTAGGGCGAAAGAATTTGCAGGCTTTGCGGAGCCATCATCCCGGGAAGCCGTCTGGTTTCAAGGTCAGGCGAATGCTCGGGGAAGGGAATCTTTGGGTCACGGAATACACAATCACCTACCAGGGCCGGCCGGCATATACAGTGAGCATTATGGAATTCCGCAACGATAAGGTTGTGCACGAGACCCAGTATTTCGCGGATCCCTTCGAGGCGCCAGCCTGGCGCAGCCAATGGGTCCAAATCCGGTGACAGGATACTCATTCCCCGATTTACCCGGTACCGAGCAGTCCTAACCGAACCGCGACCGCAAGGGAGCGCTACCACGATCGTGCGGGTCCAGCGATGTGCGGCACGCTCCCTTGCGGTCGCGGTTCGGTCGGCGCGCTCTCTGCTATATTTCAATCTGCCAATGCGCCACCTAACAGCCGCGCTCCTCCTCCTCGCCACCGCCGCCCACGCCCAACTCCCGGATTTCTACAAGCGCGTCAACTGCGTCACTTGGCTGGTGAAATCGCTCGACCGTCCCGCAAAAGGTTGGGCCCAGTTCGGACTCACCAACATCCAAGAACACAATCTCACTTACGAAGGCGAATATCGTGGCAAGCCGGTATCCATCCCCGTTCGCGGCATCACCGGGAACATCGGCAACTTCACCATCGACATGCTCCAGCCCACCGGCGCCGGCAACGCATTCTCGGATTTCCTCGCCCACCACGACGACGGAATTTTCTCCATCGTCCACGAAGTCTCGAGCCTGGAAGAAATGACCAAAGAAATCGACCGCCTGCGCGCGCTCGGTGTCCAAGTCCTCCAGCAGCTAACGGTAAAAAGTGATCCCGGCCCATTCACCATCACGTACTTCGACACCGCGCCCGAAGGCAAGTACGTCCTCGGACTCATTTACTCGCCCAACGGCGCGCCCGCCAACAACAGCCCGCCCGGAAAAATCTCGCACATCGGAATCATCGCCCGCGAGTCTGAAGGCCCCTCGGCCTATTGGCAGAAGCTCGGATTTCCCGCCATGCCCAAATCGCACGCCAGCCCGCGTGAGGATTCCCGCTACCACGCGAAGCCCCTCTGGCTCGATTTCGATGTTTGCTGGCAGCGCCACACACAGTTTACCTACGAATGGATCATCCCGCCCGCCACTCCTCCCAACCTCTATGTCGATTACCTCAAAACTCACGGCGAGGGCATCCAACATCTCGGTGTGCCGGTAGAAGATCTCGATAAGTCCGTCGCCGATTATCAAAAGCTCGGCTACTCCGTCGCCCAGTCCGGCGCTTGGGGTGAAACCGGTAAAAAAGGCTCCGGCCGCTACGCCTATCTGGATACGGATTCCATCGGCGGCGTCATCGCCGAGATCCTCCATCCGGTCAACTGAGAATGTCCACGCCCCAGTGGTCCTCCCGGCCTGCGTTCTATCTCGCTACAGTTGGAGCTGCCGTTGGATTGGGCAGCATCTGGCGCTTGCCTTATCAAGTGGGATCCAGCGGCGGGAGCGCTTTCGTTTTCGTCTTCACCATCGCCTGCCTGCTCATCGCCACGCCTCTGCTGGTCGCTGAATTTCTGATCGGACGCCACTCTCGTCTCAACCCGCCGCAGTCCGCCGGCGCAGTGGCGCTCGAGTCCGGACTCTCCACGCGCTGGAACATCATCGGCGTGCTCGGCACTCTGGCGGGCTTCGCCATGATGGGGTGTTATACGGTTGTCGCAAGCTGGGTGCTCGCCTATTCGTGGAAGTGTGCGAGCGGTGCATTGGTCGGGCTGCACCGTCCCGAAGTCGCCAGGCTCTGGCACTCTTTTCTAGCGAGCCCCCTGGAAATGGGCGTGTGGCATCTCGGTTTTCTCGCTATCGTCATCCTGATCTCAGCTCGCGGCGTGAGCCGGGGCATCGAAATCGCCACCAAAGTCCGCGCGCCGATTCTACTGATCCTCCTGACCGGACTTGCCGCCTACGCCTTGATCAACGGCGATGCCCGCGCGGGATTGCGCTTCGCTTTCGCGCCAAATTTATCCGCCATCACTCCCAAAGTTGTCCTCGCTGCGATCGGCCAGGCCTTTTACGCCACTGGAGTTGGCGCGGCCATGATGCTGGCGTACGGCGCATACGTCGCGAAAGGAACCTCGCTGCTGCGTGCCGCCATAATCATCTCGGCATCTATTCTTCTCGTCTCGCTCCTCGCCACGCTCACCATCTTCCCACTGGTCTTTCGCTACGGGATGAATCCCGCCCAAGGCCCAGATCTGGTGTTCGATGTCCTAGCCACCGTCTTCGCCGAAATGCCCGGAGGTCGCCTGGTAGGCACTTTGTTTTTCGTGCTGTTGGTATTTGCAGCCTTAACACCAACCATCGCCGGATTTGAGCCGCTGGTCGCCTGGTTCCAGCAGCGCTGGCGTCTGTCCCGTGTCCGGGCAGTCATCGCGGCTGTTTTCGGCGGATGGATTATTGGCGTCGGCGGACTCCTCTCCTTCAACGTCTTGTCCGGCCGGCGTCCCTTCGGGCGAACTGTTTTCGACTGGATGGATTTCGTCCCATCCAACATCATGCTGCCGCTCGGAGCGCTTGCGACCAGCATATTCGTAGGCTGGCGGATCAGCCGGGTCATCCTGGCGAGTGAGCTAAGTGAAACCAGCCCATTCGCCCAACGTTGGTGCGTTTGGGCGCTCCGCTACGTGTGCCCAATCGCGATCACCGCAGTCTTCATCGCAGCCCTCTGGTAAATTCCGTTCTACCGAACCGCGACCGCAAGGGAGCGCTACCACGACAGCCGACCCATGCGTTACGCTCCCTTGCGGTCGCGGTTCGGTGGCCAGCGCGTCTGCTATATTTTAAGTCTGCTCCTATGACTTCAACTTCCGTGACGGAAATCGTCTGCGCGCACAGCCCCGATTCCGACGACGCGTACATGTTCTACGGCTTGGCCACCAAGAAGGTCCGTTCCCGGCTGGTCACCTTTCGTCACGTGCTGGAAGACATCGAGACCCTCAACCGCAAAGCTGGCGAAGGAGCCTACGAACTCACAGCGATTTCCTACCATGCTTATCCCTATGTCGCGGACAAGTACGTGCTCATGGCCAGCGGATCCAGCATTGGCGATGGCTACGGGCCAATCCTGGTCAGCACCAAGCCCATGGCGCCCGAGGAGATCAAAGGAAAGAAGATCGCCATCCCCGGCCGCATGACCAGCGCGTACCTCGCGCTCAAGTTGTTCGAGCCTGATTTTGAGGAAGTCCCCATTCCGTTCGACAAGATTCTGGACGCCGTGGGCGAGCACACTGTCGACGCCGGTCTCATCATTCACGAAGGCCAGCTCACTTATGGCCGCAGCGGATATCAAAATGTTCTGGATCTCGGCCGCTGGTGGAAGAATACCTATGATCTGCCGCTGCCGCTGGGCGGGAACGTGCTGCTGCGCTCGCTCCCGGACGAGGTGAAGAGCGAATGCTGCCGCCTGATGCGCGAAAGCATTCAGTACGCGCTCGATCACAACGAAGAGTCGCTGAATTACGCTATGCAATTCGCGCGCGACCTGGAGCCGCGCCTGGCCGAAAAGTTCGTGGGAATGTACGTCAATCACTTCACCGTGGATTGCGGCGAGCTGGTGCCGCGCGCCGCTCAGAAACTGCTCGACCTGGGCTATGAGGCCGGGATCATTTCCAAGAAAGTCACCGTCGAGTTCGTCCGTTGAGCAATATGTTCGGAAGCAAATCCCGTTGGATGCTGGCGGGTTCGCTGCTGGCCGCCTGCCTCTCTCTGCATGCGCAAGACGATCCCAAACAGCGCGCCAAAATTGTTCGGGAACTGAGTAAAGGCAACTCAGATTCAATTCCGAAGATCGAACCTTACTCACCGACCCTGTTCTCGACGTCCGGATTGAAGCAGTCAAGGCAATCTGCGACATCGGCACGCAGCGCAGCCTGGATCCATTGATCAAAGCCTTGAACGACACCGATCCCGAAGTCCAGATTCGCGCGACAGATGGCTTGGTGAATTTCTATCTTCCCGGATACGCCAGAACCGGTCTCGGGCTTCGTTCCGCCGCCTGGGCACGTCCATCAAAAGCAAATTCACCGACACCAACGACCAGGTAATTGATGCCTTCATTCAGGCTCGTCCCGAAGTGGTGCGGGCGCTCGGAAAAGTCGCCCGCGGTGGCGCCAGCATGGATTCCCGCGCCAACGCCGCTCGCGCCGTTGGCATCCTGCGGGGCCGCGAAGCCCTTCCCGATCTCGCCGAAGCCCTGCGCTCGAAAGATAGCCAGGTGATCTACGAATCGCTGATCGCGATTCAAAAGATCCGCGACCCAGCCGCTGGCCCGCGCGTCGCATTCCTGCTGCGCGACCTGGATGAAAAGGTCCAGATCGCCGCCATCGAGACCACTGGGTTGCTCGCCAATCGCGGCGCCATCAACGATCTTCGCGACATCCTGGATCGCTCCAAGCAAAATGCCCGTGAAGCGCGCCGCCCTCACCGCCATGGCCCAGATGCCCGACCCGGAATTGCACGGGATTTACTTGTCGCGCCTCTCGGACAAAGACGAAGGTATCCGCGAAGCCGCCGCCGAAGGAATCGCCCGATTGAAAAATCCGGACGACCTGCCGAAAACGGAAAGCGCATTCTCAATTGAGAAGAAAACCGGCCCGCGCCTGTCCTTCGCGTTCGCGCTAGCCAGTCTCGGTAAGCGCGATATGGGCGAACTCGCTCCGCTGCGCTATTTGGTGAACAGCTTGAATTCCGCGGCTTATCGCGGTGTCTCGCGCGCTTATCTCACCGAGCTAGCTCGCGATCCCGCAACCAGGAGCGCTCTCTATCCCGTATTAACCGAATCCACCGCCACCAAAGAAGAAAAAACCGGATTGGCGCAAGTTTTGTCCGTCAGCGGCGATCGCGAGTCCATCGCGCCTCTCGAAGCTTTAGTGAAAGATTCTTCGCCCGATGTCTCCCAGGAAGCCACCCGCGCTTTGAGGTTTGGCGAAACGGCCTGCGAGGTGAATGGGTCTCGAAAACGAAATCCGATTTACAGGAGAGTGCATGAATCGAGTATGCAGCATTTCGCGCAGTATTGCAGTTGTTCCCGAGAGCAGTCCAACAAGCGGTGAAGTTTCATTGGCCGAACATCATCGTGGGTTACTGTTGGGGGCAATTATAGCATGGTGCAACTCGGTCAGGCCAAGTCACTGCGTGAGATTTGCAACGGGCTGATGGCGATCGAAGGGAAGTTGAAACACCTGGGCATCGACAAGGCACCGAACAAGAGCGCGCTGGCTTAGCCAATGAAAGCCGGCTCTGGAACGGATAAGAGTTAGTTTGAGAATGTGGGGCAGGATGCAGAGGGCACAGCACAAAAAGGAAGTTGCTCAAGAACAAGCTGTTGAGCTGGACCACAGCATCGATGTGTGCTTGCTGTTTGACTGGGCTAAATCAAAAGCACAAAGGAGCGGCAAGATCACTGCTGCTGGAACGAAGGGTACTGCGGTTGCCACATCACCGATGGCAAAAGCACGACATGACGGTGGCGCGCAGTTCAAATTCAGCCGGCACAATTATCGCATGGACAAAGGCTATGTGGATTCGACTGGTGGGAGCGGCTCACCGAGCAAGGCGTCTATTCGTGACGCGGTTAAAGCGGGATCTGCTGTGGGATGAAGTGGAGGCTCGCCGGTTCCGCAGAATTCCAACATCCGTAGGACCAGATCATTCAGTTGCGAGCTTCCCAACAACGCAGCTATGCATGACGCTGCGATGGTGACTCTGTGGGATGCGGAGAAACAGAAGAATTCAGTTTCTGACAACACGGGGTTGGGGGCCACACCAACGCGCATCTACAAAGAGCGCTGGCAGATCGAGATCTTCTAAAACATTGAAACAATTGCTGCGGGTGAAGACCTTGTCGGCACCAGCGCCAACGCGCTGAAAACCCAGATCTGGGCGGCGCTAATTGCGGTGCTGATCCTGAAGTATCTCAAGCTCAAGTCAAGTTTCGGCTGGTCGTTGTCGAATCTGGTAGCGCTGCTGCGGCAGCGACTATTGGTGTATCGCCACCTGTACCAATGGCTGGACAATCCTTACCAAGCCCCTCCTCTGCTGGAGGGTATCCACGACGTTCAACTGGCGCTCGGGTTTTAGCGCCGACAAATCTGGACGCGCGCTCAGGGCCTCCATAAAAGCTAGCTTTTAGGATAGTGAGTCAGTTTAAGAATGTGGACAGCACCAATCGATGTCATCGCTGCAGACGGGTCAATGTTTCCCCAACCCGCTTGAGTTTGCGCCGATCTGGCAATCGAGCGGCAGGTTACCAACCTGCCCCACGTGCTGAAACCGCTTTTAGTTTGTGCGGGACAATAGAAATGATGAGACGCTTCTTGGCTTGTCTTGCCGTTGCTTCAACGCTGCTGGGTCAAAAGCCCGCGCCAACGACCTCCGTATCTTTGAGCGAATTCAGTTCGTCGCTGGAAAATTTAGTTAGGCGCGTTCGTCCCTCGGTGGTTCAGATTTATTCCACCGGTTACACCACCAGCGAAGAGAGCGGCGACTCCACCACTGCCAGCCTGCTTTCGAAGCAGCACAGCACGGGGTCGGGAATCGTTTTGACCGAGGACGGTTACATCGTCACCAATGCCCACGTGGTCAAAGGCGCGCGCCGGATTCAGGTTCGCTTGCCGTCTGTGAGCGAGGAGTTCGGCAGAAACGCCAGCATGCAGCCGGAAGGGAAGTTGATCGATGCAAAGCTGGTTGGTCTCGACCGCGATATTGATGTCGCGGTGGTGAAGATCGAGCGCAAGAGCCTGCCGTTTTTGTCGCTTCGGAGATTCCAATCGAATCCATCAGGGGCAACTCGTGATGGCTTTCGGCAGCCCTTTGGGCCTGGAAAGTTCGGCCAGCATGGGTGTGGTCAGTTCCGTCGCGCGCGCTCTCCATGCGGACGACATGATGGTTTACATCCAGACCGACGCGCCCATCAATCCCGGCAACAGCGGCGGACCGCTGGTGGATACGGAGGGCCGCGTCATCGGGATCAACACGTTTATCCTCACGCAGTCCGGCGGCAGCGAGGGATTGGGTTTCGCCATACCCAGCAGCATCGTGGAAAGCGTATATGGGCAAATTCGAAAAGAAGGGCACGTGCACCGCGGGCGAATCGGAATCCACGCCCAGACCATTACGCCAGGCATGGCAACCGGCCTGAATCTCACGCAGGATTGGGGCGTGATTGTTGCGGACGTTCAACCGGAAGGACCCGCCGATAAAGCAGGCGTAAAAATCGGCGACATCATCCGCAGCCTGAACGGAAAAACGATTCACGACGCGCGCCAGCTCGAGTTGGAAATCTTTCGCTATCCCATGCGGCAAAAAGTGACGCTGGATATCCAGCGCGGCACGGATCATCTCTCCATCGAGGTGCCGGTGATTAACTCCGCCGATGACCCTACGCGTTTTGCGGATATGGTGAATCCCGAAGACAATCTGATTCCGCGCCTCGGCATTCTAGGAATTGAAATCGACAAGCGGCTGGCGGCGATGTTGCCCGATCTGCGCAATTCGTATGGCATCGTGGTGGCGGCCGGTTCGACGACTGATCTTTCTAGCGGAACCGGATTGAACCCCGGCGACGTCATTTATTCTGTGAACGCAACTCCCGTGTCTACGGTAGTGGCATTGAAGACCAAGTTGTTGGAATACAAAGCCGGCGACGCGGTGGTGATGCAGGTGGAGCGTTCCGGCGTTCTGATGTACGTAACCATCGAGTTGGAATGAAACGGGTAGCCTCAACAATATTGCTGCTGGCGGTTGCAGTAGGCGGCGTTGCGCAAACCAAGAAGCCGCGAAAACCGGCGCCGGCGGATACCTCGGTTCCCGAAGATGGTTCCGCGTGGCCGCTGGCACGCTTGAAGGTGGAGGGGAACCAGAATTACTCCACCGAACAGGTTCTGGCGGCCGCGAACCTCAAAGTGGGCCAGACCATCGATAAGACTGGTATGGAGGCCGCGCGACAGCGGCTGCTGGATACCGGAGTCTTCGACCGCGCCGGTTATCGTTATGCCGCGGCAAAAGACGCCCACGGCTACGAGATGACGCTGGAAGTGGTCGAGATGGCGCAAATGTATCCGATCCGATTTGAAGATCTGCCGGCTACTGACGCCCAGCTGCGGGACTTTCTGAAACAGAAAGATCCGTTGTTCGCCCCGAAAATCCCGGCCACCAAAATTGAAATTGACCGCTATGTGAAGTGGATCGTCGAATACCTGGCTGAACAGAATTATCACGAGACGCTTTCCGGCAGGGTGGTTTCAGACAATCCGCCAGATTTGACGATTCTGTTCCGGCCAGCCAAGCAGCGGGCTTCGGTGGCGCGGGTGAAATTCACCAATACGGGAGATTTGCCGTCGGGATTGCTGCAGACTGCGATCTTCGGCGTTGCAATCGGAACCGGTTATACGGAACAGAATTTCAGGCAGTTGCTGGAAGCCAGTGTCCGGCCGTTGTATGAGGCACGCGGAATGATTCAGGTGAAGTTTCCAAAGATAGAAACTACGCCGGCAAAAGATGTGGATGGCGTGGAAGTGGCGGTGGAGGTAGAACAGGGTCCGGTCTATAAACTGGGCCGCGTGGTCTTTGCCGGTTCCGACGATCTGACTCCGAAGGAACTGAATAAGATGACGAGCCTGAAACCAGATAAACCAGTGAACTTCGACGAAGTCAGGGCAGGGCAGGACAAAATCGCTCAAGCCCTGCGCCGCGACGGGTACATGCTGGCGAAATCCGACGTGCATCGGAAAATCAATGAGGAAGCGAAATCGGTTGACCTGAGATTTGAAATTATTCCTGGGCCGCAATTCATTTTTCACGAACTCACGATCGTCGGGCTCGACATCGAGACGGAGCCGGTGGTTCGAAAACTCTGGGGACTGCGCAACGGCAGGCCGTTCAACGTCGACTATCCGAATCACTTCCTGGAGCGCGTCAAGGAAATGGGAATCTTCGACAACCTCAGCAAGACGAATTCCGAGTCCAAGGTGAATCCCAAAGACAACACCGTAGACGTGACGCTCTACTTCAACAAGTAGTTGCGCCGGCGCCGGGCGAAAATTATTCCCCCAAAAGAGGCAGCGAGAAACGCGATGGTGGAAGGCTCGGGAACTGCCGAGGCCAGCGGATCGATGGGTCCGTTGCCAGTGTCGCCTTGGATTAGCAGATCGTAGTTGAAAAGATTGGTGGCGGGATTGGAAACGTTGGGGCTCCCGGCAACTTCGACGATCCAAAGGCCTGCATCGCCGATGGGCACCGTGAAGTCGATGATCGACGAGGAGCCGTTGGGTGCATTTCCAGCCGCGACCGCCACAAGATTTCCGTTCGGGTCGTACAGTAACAGCTCGGGAAACTGCGTGGCGGGCGTTTCGCCGTTGACCAAGAAATGCAAATTATCTCCCGTGTTGGCGCTGACGGCGTAATAACCGGGATCGTTCGGATCGGTTAGCGCACCGAGGACGTCCGTGCTGTATTGAATCACGGAGCCGGTGAGCTTCAGATCGTAGTTGAAGAAATTGGTGGCAGGGTTCGGAGCGTTGGGGCTTCCGACCACTTCGGCGGTCCAATTGCCAGAATCGCCGCTTGGGACTGTGAAGTCGATAATCGACGAAGATCCGTTGCTAGCGTTTCCCGCCGCGATGGCAACCAGATTTCCATTCGGGTCGTAGAGCAGCAGTTCGGGAAATTGAGTGGCGGGATTCGAAGCGTCAACCCGAAGGCTAATGGTTTTGCCGTCGGTGGCGGCAATCGAAAAAAACTCTTGGGAGTGGCCGGCTGTGATGGACCCCAAGCCTTCCGACGCCTGGTATTCGGGACTTACGGGTTGCGCGGTTCCGAGAGTAAAGTTCGGTGGCGCCTGATTGATGACCAGATCCGGATTTACAATGAGAGCCTTCGCCGTTCCAAGAGTGGTGTTGGCACCAGTCGCAAAAACAAAGGTGTCCGCCTGGATGGTGATGAGAGGTAGGAAGAAGAATAGTCCGATCGCTTTTTGACGCACGATCTAGTCTACCGCAAGACTGGAGAAATAACCGTCGGTGGTGCTGTCGGACCAAAGTGCGATGCGGCCTTCGGACTCGCCGAGCTTGAGATCGTTGACAATCAGGCACGGTTCCTTCGCGTTGTTCACATAAAGGCGGGCGGTGATGCCGGAAACCACAATTTTGAGGTTGGTCCAAGCACCGGCTTCCAAGTCCACGTACGATTCATAGACGCCAGGAGTTTCTTTGCGCAAACGCTCCCAGGGAAAATCCGGCAGCGGAAATATATTGGGCGCTATGGTTGCGGCGCAGTTGGTCGTCGGCGCGGGCATTGGTGGGGCGGATGTAGAAACATTCAAACTTGGCGCCTTGCTGCTGGACGCGGAACGCGATACCGATGAACCCTCGTGAGGTGGGAGGCGCACCAGCGCGCGGCGCTCCGGCCAGATCCACCTGGATTGTTCCATTCTTGAAATTGGAGCCAGGGAGGATCGCTAGCAGCGATCCACTGCTGTCCTGGCCCGGCACTGGATCGAGCCGCACAGCGCGGCGTCCGCGGTAATTCACTGCCTCGGCTTTCGCGTTGACCAGCTCCAAGCTCTCGACGGAATCCAGACGGAAGTCAGCGGCGCCGGCGACGAAGGCAAGTGCAAGGAAGGCAAAGAAAAGCTTGCGCATGGTTATTGCAGCGCGTACAAATAGCCATCCGTACTGCCGACATAGACCACGCCGTTTGCGATCAAGGGCGACGAGAAGAAGGACCCGACAGTGGATTGAAAAGTCAGCGCGTACGTAGCGGGCTCACGCCAGTTGGTTGGGAAAATCATGGGATCGTTGAACTTCCGGTCGGCGGTGAGCACCCAATTGCGGTTTTCGCGCGAGGCATCCGTTTGAAAGTCCCAAAGCAGCTCGCCGGTCGAGAGATCGCGGGCTTCGAGCGTACCGTTCAGAATCCCGAAATAGACCACGTCACCCGCCACCGCCGGCGAGGAAAACACATAAGCTTTCAACTGCTGTTTCACGGCGTCCTTGCCGGTGGCGGCATCCAGCATATGGAATAGGCTGGAATCGGAGGTCGCGAAAAGCACTTTTCCCTTTGCGACCATGGGCGAAGTGATCACCCAGCTCATTTCATTGTTGAAGCGCCACTTTTCTTTTCCGGTGGCCGCATCAATGGCATAGACATTGGAATCGCGGCAGCCGACATACACAACGCCGTCCGCAACGGTTGGCGACGATTGGAATCCAACTTGATTGTGGACCACTGGGTCGTCCCCGCTTTTGAAGCGCCATTTCTCGTGACCTGTGGCAGCGTCGACGGCGTAGAGATAACTGTCCCAACTTCCGAAGTAGAGCGTTCCCGCATCGAAGGCGGGTGAAGAATGCACCACGTCGCCGGTCTGGAATTTCCAGCGAAGGTCGCCGGAAGCAGCATCCAGCGCGTACAAGTTCCCATCGCCCGAGCCGAAATAGACTGCAGCGTCGACCACGACGGGACTGGATAGGTAGAGATCCCACGGATCGGCAATGGTTTGAGTTTTTGGCAGAAGTCCGTGAATGCCCTTTGCCTCAAAACGCCGCTCGCCGCCCGTTGCGAATTTCCACTTCAGCTTTCCGGTGGCCGCGTTCAGCGCATAAAACTTGCCATCGTAGCTGGGGAAGTAGACAGTGTCGCCGGCCACCGCGGGACTGGATGGCACCGGGCCTTGCGTCGCGTATTTCCATTTCTGGATTCCCGTGGCGGCGTCCACTGCGTACAGATTGTTGTCATCGGATCCGAAATACAGAATCCCGTCGCGATATACCGGCGAAGAGACGATTCGGCTGCCTGTTGGAAACTTCCATTTGACGCCTTGCAGCTTGCGCGGACCCGAGCCAGCGTACACGCCGGAATGCGTTGGATCACCGCGGAACATCCATTGGGCCTGCGAGAGTCCGGCTGCGGCGAGTGTCAGGCATGCGATGCGCAGGAAAGATGGGTTCATACTTTCACCGCCGGATGCAGAGTGAGCGGGATCTCCAGCGGCCCCTGCCGAAACTCGCCGTTGATCTCGTTCTTCTCTTTGAGAAAGCGGCCCTCGTAGGTCATGCCGCGCTCGTGCATTTCAACCGTCAGCATTTCGCCCTCCTGCGTGATCAGGTCGATCGGAAGCGTGGTTTCGCGCTTGCCGGCGATGATGAATTGGCCCGTGGCTTTTCCGCCGGTTTGATTGGCCAATTTGATGGTTATGTGAATCGGGTTGCCCGCATAACTCATGTCGCCTTTCCATTCGCCTTCCAGCTCTTTTCGGACTGCAGTGCTGACAGGAGGTAATTCCACCTGTGCGGGTCCGACGTTCTGTAACGTGAAGGGCGCGGAATTTCCGGCCTGCTTGAACTCACCGGTAAGAGCGCCGGATGCACTCAGGCGTCCTTCGAACTTCGGATCGCCGAGTGCGCCTTGGATGACGAAGGAGACGCTGGAATCCTTCACGGCGACGTCTGAAAGCGCAGCGCCCTTGATTCCGAAGCCTGGAAGGATGATGGAGCCCACCCATTCACCGGCGCTGGTTTGTGCAAGATCGACGATCACTTTTATCTCAGCGTTGGGTAGCCGGACCGATCCATCCCAACGAGCGGCGAGCGGCTGTGCGGCGAACGCGCCAGATACGGCCGCGAACAGGAGAGAACCGAAAATCTTCAATGTCATCTTAGCGCGCACTCGGTGCAATCGCGCAGCCAAGCAGGCGTTTCGGCGCAGCGCGTTGAGATTGGATATGTTCAAACGCGCGGGGAAGTATCCCGGAATGTTTTAGTTGTCCAGTTTTGGGAAAGGGCGTCGCGTTCGCAAACATTTCCCGCGTTTGCTGGTTACTAATAAGGTTGATTGGTTTCTATTCTTTGGCCCAGGGCGGAACCACGCCGCTCGTGCGAGCGTAGGCGATCAACTGGCCCATGTGCTCATTGGCGTGGACGATGATGCGGAGGTACATGCCGTCGACGGTGGCATCGCGGCCGTTGACCTTCACCTTGCGCTGAAGATCGGTGGGTTTCACGGTCGCGTGGGCCACTTTCACGGCATCGAGCGAGCGTTGCAACCAGTCGATGACGTCGGCTTTGGCGGTGACGGTTTTTTCCAGGTCCGTTTCGGAAGTCAGGCCGGCAGGCAATTTCGGACCGGTGGCCGCGAGTAAGAAATAGTTGGCAAGCGCGATGTGCATGTACACTTCGCTCACGGATCTGACGCCAGCCGCCGGACGCCACGCAAATTTCTCGGCAGGCGTGGCTTCGGCGAGAGCGATCAGTTGGCGCGAGACGTGTCCCCACTCGCCGTCGTAGCCTTGCCAGAGGCCTTCGATGTCGGCGTGGAGGGTGGTGGCGAGGAGAGCGGCAAGGACGAGGGATTTCATTTTTCCAGGATAGCGGTTGGGGAGGAACGTTTCTTGGATGGGATAAGCAGGCGTTAGATCTGGCCCTGACCTCCATCGACGAAGAGTTCACTGCCGGTGATATAACTACTTTCGTCGGAGGCGAGGAACGCGACCGCTTTGGCGATCTCATCCGTGGTTCCGGTTCTGCCCAGCGGAATGGCCGGAGTGACGGACTGGATGTAGTCTTCCAGTTGCTGTTCCGTCATCCCAAGGCTTGTGTGATAGCCCGGCGTTGGAATGACGCCCGGACTGACCGCGTTGACGCGGATGCCCTTGCCTTTCAAGTCCACGGCCCAACTGCGGGCAAACGAGCGCAGCGCCGCTTTGGTGGCACTGTAGACGCTGAAGGCCGGGACTCCTTTAATGGAAACCAGCGACGCGTTCAAGATAATCGCGCTGCCCGCGGACATCAGAGGCAATGCGCTCTGAACCGTGAAGAGCGTACCCTTGACGTTGACGTCGAACTGCTTGTCGAAGTGTTCCTCGGAAATCTGTCCCAGACTAGCGAACTCGCCGATGCCGGCATTGGCGAAGAGGATGTCGAGTTTGCCTTTCTCCCGGCGGATGGTCTCAAAAACCCTTTCGATATCCCCCAAGCGAGAGATGTCTCCCTGAATCCCGGTAGCTGAATGGCCGATCTCGCGAACCGCCTGTTCGAGCTCTTTCTGGCGGCGTCCCGTAATGTAGACCGTGGCGCCGCGTTGAGCGAAGAGTTTGGCTGTCGCCAGTCCGATTCCGCTGCTGCCCCCTGTCACTAGGGCGACTTTTCCGTCAAATTGCGAGTTCATATTACTGCCTTTCTGATGAGAAGCAACGCCGAGCGATGTTGGCGAGTCTCCTGCTACATATCCATCGGTATAGATGTCAATTGTAGGCTGGCGATTCGGAAACGGAAAAGAATGGTGCTGGAGCGGGGAAAGAACATGGCGTCATGGGACGGCCCCACGAATTCGACACGGACGTCTGCAGCCGTTGTTTCGCCCGCTTTGGAGCGCGATTCACACAATCCATTGGCCCGCCACTGCGCTGATGGAGGCTAGCAAAGGGACAACAGGATTAGGCTCTCGTAAATCACGGTTGCTTGGTGCTGTACTTCACGAGTTCAATCGTCCGAGCCAGCCTTTGCATGAAGGGGACCCACCATTCTGCGAGTGGCGCGTGATCCACTCGGAGCCGGGAAACGCCAGGCGACTTTGCGCGAGTATTCCGAGCTAAGCATGCCTTCGCCCGCACTTGTCCGAGATGACGGATCGGATCAATATTGGAAGACGTGAAACAAAACGCCGACTATCAGTACGGGCCACGAGAGCATTCTTCGGAGCGACTGTGCGCTATGCCGACGCCGCGGGAACGGAGCGAGTGGTGAGCATCGTGGGCACCGACGAGGTCGATCTCAACCGCAACCACATTAGTTGGGTGTCCCCTCTGGGGCGCGCGTTGATGAAATCGGCAGCGGGCGATTGCGTAGTTCTCCAAGCGCCGAGCGGTACAGCATACCTGACCGTGCTGGAAGTGTGTTACAAGCGCATTTCGGTGGAACCGTTCCGTGAACCACCTGGAGCCGAGGCCTCGGCTAAGGGACCCCCTCGCGGAGCCAATCCACCTGACGAAGTTTAGCGAAAAGCGGCTCGCAATCGCGTTCCGAAGCGAAGAAATCCGCCCACTGCGGCGACGGAGAGAAGACTTCTGCGGGAAAATCGGCGGTTCCAAACTCAATATAGGGCTTTCCCGATCGTCTCCCGTACCGAGCCGCGACCGCGAGGAAGCGTAACGACACTACGGACGTCGTGGTAGCGCTCCGTTGAAGACGCCGGCCGTGATTGAAAAACAACGGCACCGACTCCCTCACGGTCGCGGCTCGGCAACGGGGAATCTCATTCCGAGCCGCGAGCGTAAGCGACCGGTGATTTGGTTTTTCAAGCGTCTTCATGACCTTCGGTGGGCCGCAGGCCCATGGTCACTCCCTCGCAGCCGCGGTTCGGCAACGTCCCCAAAACTAGGGCGAGAATCGATAGCCGACACCGCGGATGGTGTAAATGTGGCGCGGATTTTGCGGATGATCTTCCAGTTTCTGCCTGAGCCATGCGACGTGCACGTCGATGGTGCGAGAGGAAACTCCGGGCTGGTAATCCCACACGGTCTGCAACAGGTCGTTACGCGAAACCACCGTTCCGCGATGGTCGATCAGGTAGCGCAGAAGATCCAGCTCCTTACCCGCCAGGTTGATCCGCTTTCCGCGCTTGGCTACATCGCCCTTTTCGAAATCCACTTCCACTTCGCCGAAGCGGAAACGGGAGACACTCACGGGAGCCTGTTTATCCGAACGCCGCAGCAACGCCTCGATCCGGGCCAGAAGCTCCGGCGGCTCGAACGGCTTCGACAGGTAATCGTCGGCGCCGAGTTTTAATCCGGCGACGCGATCCGCCAGTTGCGTCTTGGCGGTCAACATCAGGATCACAACGTGATTGCCGCTCGCGCGCAGTTCCCGGCAAACCTGCAGGCCGTCTTTCCCGGGAAGCATGACGTCCAGAATCACCAGGTCAAAATGGTGGCTTTGGGCTTTCGCCAATCCGCTGGGGCCATCCAAGGCGCTTTCCACGAGGTAGCCTTGTTCCGCCAAAAGATCGGACAGGGTGAGCACCAGGCTCGGTTCATCCTCGATCAGTAGAATGCGCAAGAGGCGCCTCCTTTTATGCTGTCATGCTGGGAATCCGGACAATGAACTCGGTTCCTTCGGACGCTCCACTCTTCACTTCGATGCTTCCGTGGTGAGCTTCCACCACCCGCTTCACCAGGTTCAGGCCCAGGCCGGTGCCGTGCACCTGATTTCGAACGGCCAACCTGCCGCGAAAGAACGGCTCGAAAATATGCTCGCGCTCGTCGCCGGGAATCCCGGGACCGCGATCCTGTACCCGGACCTCCACTACTTCACGATCGTTCTCGCGCGACGTGGACGCTTCCACGCCAATCCACTTGCTCTCGCTGGATCCGTATTTCGCCGCGTTGCTCAATAGATTTTGAATCGCTTGCTTGAGCGCCTCGCGATCCCCCAGGACGGGCGGCAGGGACGCTTCGAGACTTTGGTGCAACACGCACCCTTCCTGCTCGAAGATGGATTGCACGGACTGTGCGGCGTCGGCGATGACTTGCGACACCGAAACCGCCTCTCGCTCGCGGATGGCGCGGCCGGCGTTTGCGCTGGCGAACTGCAGAACCTGCTCCACCAGGTCTTTCAGGCGTCCGCTTTCCTTCTGGATCACCGCTCCGTAGCGCTCCACTTGCCGCGGCTGATTCGCCACCGCGCCTTGCAGATTGTAAGCAGCGGTGTGGATGACGGTGAGCGGCGTGCGCAACTCATGCGACACGTTCGCCACAAATTCCAACTGCAGTTCCGCCAGCTTCTGCGCGCGCCGCGTGAACCGGATGAGCGCGGCCACCGTGGCCAGCATTAGCAGCAGAACTCCGAACGTCACCAGCGTATTCAGCCAGCGTGCGCGGTTCACCACGGCTTCGAGCGATCCAGCGCGGTTGCGTACATACATTTGCCAGCGAAAGCCGGGTGTAGGGCCGCGGCCTTGCGGGGAAAGTCCGGGAAGGCCGGGGGGCCTTCCAGCGTGCTCCGGACGGCCTTTGCCGCCTTCCATGAATGGGCCAGACGCGGTGTGAAAGAGTCCAATGGAGGCGTCCGCGGTTTTCGTAAGATCGATCGGCTTGTCCCCATCGGAGCGATAAATAATGGAATCGGGCTTTGCCGAAGCGATCACTTCCACCTGATAGTCGAGATTTTCGCCGCTTCCCAGATGCCTTTGGATTGCCGCGGGCAGCACAGCGTCGCGAAGGTACGCGGGGTTGAGCTCGAAGATGATCCAGGCAGTTTCGCGGCGGCCCTCTTTCGCGAGGCCCCACACGGGCGCTTCAAACACAGGAGTATCCGACGAAACGGGGCTGCCGTCACCGTGATCCATATGTCCGCGACCATCGGAGGCGATGCGGCGTTCCAGTCTCGCTCGCAAGGGCGTCCATTCCGCCGGCCACTCGACGGTTTGAAAGGCGCCATCCTCGGGGTTCAGTCTTCGCAGCATGAGACCGTCAGTTCCTGGAAGAGCCAATCCTACTGCTCGAAAAATGCGCAGATCTTGCCCTGCCGATTTCGTCCGCCGGAAATTGGCCTGCACTGCGGCAGCTGCGTCGGAAGTGCCGTCGGGCGGAATCAGTGCCTGGCAAGCGCGTACGATCTGCAAATCGAAATCGCGGCTCAGCGCGTTCAGATTGTTCTGCAGGCTGGCCCGCAGCCGTTCGCGCGCCGCGACGCTGACCTGGCCGATCAAGCGATACTGCAGTGCGCCGAGCAGCACGCAGAACGCGAGAAGCGCGCCCATGAGCGACCAGGAAAGGATCGAGCGCCGCTGATTTTTGTCCATCAAATTCTTAGAATACGTCTTCCGGTGGCGATAAGCTCTGCTATGAGAGATGTCTGTCTCGAAGAAAAGGCTAGTTAAGTTTTGTTAAGTCGAACCATCTACGGTCTTTGGGAGCCGGGAGGCGGACCACCCGGTCCGAAGCCTCGCACCGGCGCGGGAGTTGCATCGGGATCCACAGCGAGTGTCACCGTGCCGAGAAATCCTGCCGCGTTGGCGCCTTTTTCCAGGCGCGCCAGATTCAGCAAAGATCCGGCGCCGTGCTGGCCGGTGAAGATATGGTCTTCGGTTTGGAGCGTTCGATGGACCCGCAAGCGAGTTGCGTACGGTTCCAGCTTTGCGATGTCGGCAGTGATCTCTTCGGGAAAGAAAAGCTGTCCGGTGTGAGAAACGTGACCGCCCACGTGAACCTTGAGATGGATGTGGATCGCGCGGCCGGAATACCAACCCGGGTAAAGCGTGGCGAACTCCACGCGGCCGGCCCTGTCCGCCACCTGCACGCCGCGCAGAAATCGCGTTGGATCCAGGTCTCGCGAACGCATTGCGGGAGGAGGTCCGCCAGGGCGCGGTCCGCCAGGGCCAAAGCCACCGCCCGGTGGCCCATCGGGATTGTTCTTGACGAAACCCGAGTAAACGCCCAGCGCGTCGCAATGCCAGATATCCACGGAGGCGTTCTCAATGGGCTCGCAGCGTTTCGAGTCGACGAGTTGAATCCGCAGTTGCAGTGGGACTCCGGGCTTTCCCTCCGTGATATTCGGTCGCAAGGCGGCCTCATCGATGTAATAAGGGCCTTGCTCTTGCTCGGCGGCCAGCGCGCATGTTGGGGTTTCAGACTTAGCCGGCTTCCATGTCAGGGCAGTGGCTCCCGCCGCCAGTAAGCTCCTGCGAGTGAAGTTCATAACAGCTATGATACGGGCCAGAACGTCGCGGGTCCCGTTAAGAAGTGTCAAGAGATTGCTCGACGGATATCTTGAATTCCGGGATGCTTTGACCAGCACCGCGCTTTCGCCGGTGCTAAGCGCGCAGATTGCCCTGGTCGTGGCAGGACAGCCGCGAAGCCCGGTCGCCAGATGGCAAGGTGGAAGCCGTGTTGCGATTCGCGCGCGACGTGACGCCGCGCAAACGACATTGGACGCTCGACGAATTGCGAGGGAACGGCTGCAGCGATGCCGACATCGTCGAGATCATCGCGCAGGTCGCGCTCAACAATTTCGAAAATTATCTGAAGCGCTTTTCAAATGCCGGGCGGGGACGTGAGAGCTGGCTTACCGGTCGCTTACGGGTCTGTGAAAAAACCAAAAAGGCACCGGCTCCCTAACGGTCGCGGCTCGGTAACGTCCACAAAACACGAATCCTCTTTCCGAGCCGCGACCGTGAGGGAGTCGGTGCCTTAGGTTTTTTTCGCAGATTCGGAACGGAAAGAGTGTTACCGAACCGCGACCGCAAGGGAGCGTAAAGCAATACAGCAGGGCTCGTGGTAGCGCTCCGTTGAAGACGCAGTAGGGCGGACTGTGGCCGACGCCCTCGTCGGCCTGCGGATACGAATCCTGAGAGCGGCCGGGGAGCGACCAGGGGGTCACTTGCGTCTTCATCACCTTTGGTGGGCCGCAGGCCCATGGTCACTCCCTTGCGGTCGCGGTTCGGTAACACCTTTTCAGGCGCTGCTCCCTTCTGCGCCGAACGCTGGGGATTGCTAATCTTGGCTCAGTGGATGTACCGCATTCCATCCAGCGCATTGCGCCGCTACCGGGAACTGCGCTGGCACTGCTGAACAGAATTCCTCCGCGGCCCAGCGAGGTCTCGCAACTGAAAATTCTGTTCGATCAAGAACCGCTGCTGGTAAACGCGATCGCTCAGGTTGCCGTTGCGTCCGAGAAATTCGATGCGGGAGAGCCGCCGGTATTCAGCGTGCTGCTTCAGAAAATCGGCGCCACCGAGCTGATGGAGATTGCCATCACGCTGCTGGTGCGAGGCTATCTGCAGCGCGCACTGAATGTCGCGGAAGACGAGCGCTATTGGCGTTATACGCTGGCCTGCGCAGTCTGTTGCGAGGAAATTGCATCGCCCGGCGAAGACAACCGCTTGATCGCCTACGTGGCTGGATTGCTGCACGACATCGGCCGGCTGGCTCTGATTGCGGCGTATCCGGATAAGTACGGAAACCTGATGGCGCTGATCGACAGAATGTTCCGGGAGAATCCGCTCTTCAACCTGCTATCGCACGAGAAGATGCTGTTCGGGATGGATCACTTCGCAACTGGCTCGTGGCTGGCGTCGAAATGGGAGCTGCCGCCCTGGATGCGCGCTATTACTGGAAAGTTCAATGAGGCTTCTTCGGGCCCATATCGCCCGCTGGTGGTCAATATCCGATCGGGAACCAGCCTGGCCCACTCGCTCGGTTTCGGATACATTGAGTCCGCTCCGCGCGCCGAAATAAAGGATATTCTTGGCCAACTTCCGGCTGTCTGGCAACGTTGGCAATCCATCAATGAATGGAAACTCGGGCAGGAATATATGCGCTCCAAGATTGAAGCGAAGTTGAACCTCTACGCACTGTCGGTACCGGAAACCGACTGACTTTCCCCCGAGACTTAGTCTCACTCCCCCCATTTGCGGGTATTGTCAGTCCTCGCCGTTTGTATATAGTTGGCGGCGCAGCATGCCGATGAATGACTTACCGGCAAGGAGAGATCGTCTAAGGAATGTTTCCCATCATAGGCATAGTCGTCGTGCTCGCCTGTATCGCGGGCGGTTACCTGATGGAAAAAGGCAACTTGCTCGTACTGATGCAGCCGGCTGAACTCCTCATCATCTTGGGTGCGGCCATTGGGACGGTCTTCATTGGAAACCCGCCGCATCTTTTAAAGGCGATCATCACCAGCCTGCTCGGGGTGTTCAAGGGTGGGCGTTACACCTCTGCCATTTACCTGGACACCCTGCGTTTCCTGAACGACTTCTTTGCGACGTCGCGCAAGAACGGCTTAACCGCACTGGAGAAAGATCTGGACGAGCCCGCCAACAGCGAGCTGTTCAAAAGGCATCCAACGTTCGCCGCCAACCATCACGCGATGCATTTCTTTTGCGATACCATGCGCACGTTTCTGGCCGGGGGTGTGGATGTACACGACCTGGATCAGGTGATGGAGACGGATCTCGAAATCCACCACAAACAAAGCCGTTTGCCTGCGGGCGCTATCAATACGATGGCGGATAGCCTGCCGGGACTGGGCATTGTAGCCGCCGTTCTTGGAGTAGTAATCACCATGGGTTCCTTGGGTGGGCCGCCGGAAGAGATCGGACACAAAGTCGCTGCCGCCCTAGTGGGCACTTTCCTGGGCATTCTGCTCTGCTACGGATTTTTGGGGCCGATCGCGGCGAATATCAAAAAACAAACCGACACCGAGGGCGATTACTTTCTGTGCCTCCGCATGGGCTTGTTGGCCTATATGAAAGGCGTTTCGCCGATCTTGGCACTCGAAGCCGCCAGGCGCGCCATTCCTCACCACGTTCGTCCGACATTTCTTGAAATGGATGCCGCGTGCCGCAAAGCACCGGCGGCGGTGAAAGAAGCGGCGTGAGCGCGAAGGCCCAACAACCACGTATCGTTATCGTTCGCAAAGTTGTGGGCGGCCATGACGACGAACACGGCGGGGCTTGGAAGGTGGCCTACGCCGATTTTGTCACCGCCATGATGGCGCTGTTCATTGTTCTGTGGCTTCTGAGCGCGAGCGAAAAGGTGCAGAAGGCGGTCGGTGGGTATTTTCAAGATCCTACTGGAAAGGGCCGGCAGACCGGTTCCACGTCGGCCGGCGTGGGCGAGACGCTCACACTGAATCAGAACCAACTGCAGCAGTTGAAAGAGAAGCTGCAGCAGGCCATGAAGCAGATCCCGGCGTTTCAGAACATGGCGAAGCAGATTCGGATGACCATCACCGCCGAGGGATTACGCATCGACTTGCTGGAGACCCAGCGTGGACTTTTCTTTGAGACCGGGAATCCGAGACCGACTGAAGCGGGGAGTGTACTGCTAAGACTTCTGGCTGGGGAATTGGTAAAGCTGCCCAACAAAGTGGCCATCGAAGGCCACACCGACTCCACGCCATTCGGACGTACGGATTATTCGAACTGGGAGCTTTCGGCTGACCGAGCCAATTCGGCGCGCCGGATTTTGACGGCTTCGGGAGTAACCGATGACAGGATCAGCCAGGTTCGCGGATTCGCCGACCAGCGGTTGCTCTTGAAAAATGAGCCCGAGAATCCGTCCAATCGAAGGATATCGATCATCGTTCGAAATCTGGGGTTGGATCAGCAGGAAGACAGCTCTGCCCAAACGCAAGTGGAGCCCGCGAAGAAGGAAGCACCCGCGCCGGAATGCGCCGCAAAGAAGTAACCGAACCGCGACCGCAAGGAAGCGCTACCACGACAGCAGCTGAGCGTCACGCTGGTAACTATTGACAACGGCATATCCCATTGTTACTATTTTCTTGTCCGCACCTCACGTAATATCGTTCGATATTGCCTGCTTTCCCGAGCGACGCCCCGGATTTATGATTAGCCTGTAACGTCGGCGGTGGTAGCTTGCCCTCCCTCATACGCAAGAGCAAAATGATCAGCTTTCGTCTCTCGGCCGAGGAATACCAGAGGCTGCGGGAAACCTGCGAGCTGCAGGGGATCCGCAGCCTTTCCGATTTGGCGCGCACGGCGATGCAGGAATTGATCGATTCCGGCCGGCAGCCTGCTCCTTTATCGGATGAGGTGCGGGAACTTCGAAATCGCGTGCGAACGCTCTCCCTACAGATGGATCGGCTTGCTCAAAAGCTGGACAACAAACCAAGCGAGTGCGCTGAAGCACAAAAGGCACCGACTCCCTTACGGTCGCGGCTCGGAAACAGACAGCGACCGTGAGGGAGTCGGTACCTCTGCTAAACCGCTGCCATCGTCGTGGGCTCCCTGCAAATCGCGATGATCTCGGCGGCCAATTCCAGCCATTCATCCAGATCCATGGGCTTGGCTCTGCACAAACGCGCGCCCAGGCGGCGGATCTCCGCCTCGTCACTCGGGCTGGGCATGCTACTCAATGCCACCACGTGCACATGCGCCAGTGTCGGCTCCTGCCGGATGCTCCGCAGCACAGCTTTGCCATCATGCCGGGGCAAGTGCAGATCCAGAATGATCACGCACGGTTCTGGCTCCATCGGGGAAATTCGTTGGCTCTGTACGAATCGGATGGCTTCTTCGCCATCGCGAAGCAACTCAAGATGGTATTCCTCCCCGTGATGGTCGAGAGCCAGCCGCAGAAGATGTACATCCGCTGGATTGTCTTCCATTACAAGAAGTTGCGCAGGGTTTTTGTAATGTTTCACGCCCGGTTAGACGCCTGCGGGGAAGATGTGTTACGGAAAGTGAGAGATTGTGAAACGTCGCTGATTATTTCACCCAGGCCATGCCATCGGGCGAACTGGTGGAAATTCTGCCACTTACCGACAGGGTTTTAAGATCTACTACAGCCACGTTGTTGTCGCCGTTCACCGCAACATATGCGCGCAAGCCATCGGGCGCAATGAGAATCCCTTCCACGCCGCGTCCCAGCTGCATGCGTTTGATCTCGCTCTTGGTGGACGCATTCAGCACCACAAGTTCGCCGGCTTCGAGATCGGAGATCAGAACCAGCTTTCCGTCCGGCGTAAACTTCAAGCGATTGGAGCGCTTGGTTCCAAGCTGCAAAGTCTGGATTACCTTCTTAGACGCGATATCGATGATGGAAACTCCGCCATCGCGCGAGTGTGAGGTCCAGATTTGGGATTCATCCGGAGAAATGTCCATGGCTTCCGGACCCTTGCCCACCGGGACCACGGTTTCATTCCAGCCAGCGGCGCCGGCGCGCTCGATGATGCTGATGGTGTCGGATCCGATGTTCGCCGTGAAAATTTTGTTACCGTCTTTGCTGACCATCACCATGTGCGTGGTGTTTTGGCCCGTGCCAAGCAGCCAGTCTACCTGATTCGCCACCGGATCGTAGCGTCCGATCAGCTTGTTGACCTCCGCGGTGAAGTAGACCTTGCCGTCGTAGAAAAACATGCCATGCGGCCGGCGGAGCGAACCGAGATCGACTTGCCGGAGTACCTTTTGACCGACAAGATCAATCACCGAAATGGTGCTGCCAGGATTCTTGGCGCCATAGTTTCCGACGAATGCCAGTTTCCCATCGGAAGACGCCGCCACTTCGTGCGGCCCTTCGCCGGTGGGGGCGCGGCCCACGATTTTCAGGGTCGAGGGATCGACGATCGAAAGCATTGCTTCTTCCTTGTTCAGGATCAACAGGGCCGGCGAGGGCATTTCCGCCGCGATTGCTGTCGCGGCTAGGGCAAAGAACAGAAGGCATCTCATCGTGAAATTAATATACCAGTGCGTTCGCTTGTGGGGCAGGATGACATCCTGCAGCGGGTTGTTAACCCGCGCTTTTTGCGCCGATTGGCAATCGGCGGCAGGTTGCCAACCCGCCCCACATTACACCAGATCGGAATACTCGCGCGAATCGATGGGGACCTCCAGCAGAAAAGGAATTCGTTTGGCGAGCGCGGTTTCCACGCATGCTTTGACTGCCCGGATACTATTCGCCCGCTGACTTCCGATTCCAAACGCTTGCGCGATCCGCGTGAAATCCGGAGGATTGAAGTCAACGCCATAGGGAGTAAAACCGCGCCGCTCCGCGCTCACGCGAATCAGGCTGAGAGATCGATCCACCAGCACGACGACAATTACCGGAAGCGCGAGCTCCCGGATCAGCGCCAGGTCATGCAGCATCATCAGCATTCCGCCGTCGCCCACCACAGCGAGGACGGCCTTTTCCGGAGCCACTAGTTGCGCGGCAATCGCTGCGGGGACTCCGAAACCCATCCCGGAGAGCCCGTTCGACATCAGGAACGTTCCCGGTTCATAGCACCGCCAGAATTGCCCCATAACCAATTTGTGCGATCCTACGTCGCATGTGGCGATGCCGTCGCGAGGAAACACGGCGCGCAGCTCTTCGATCAATCGCAGCGGCGAAAGCCCGGTGGCGGATTCAGCCGGTGTACGCTGAATCGCGGCGCGCCGGCCATCCAACAATTCCGGCGGCCAAGGTTTAGCGCTGCTAATTCCTTCCGCCAGCGTGGCCAGCATCGCTCGGAGATCGCCAATGGCTTCGAGCGGCCGATATTTTCCTTCGGCCATGGAAGCCGTGTCCAGTGCGACAATCGGCACATCCGCGAACCAGGTTTTATCGCACTCCACGGGATCGAACCCCACTGCAAGAATCAGATCGGCGGCGTGAATGGTATCCACGATTTCTTTGTCGATCGCCATGCCGGATGCCACGCCGGCAAAGAGGGGATGGTCCTCGCTAGCGATACCCTTGGCCTTCGGCGTCACTAGAAACGGCGACTGTAGCTTATCGATGAGCGTGCGAACCGCGGGAATCGCAGCGAGTCCGATCAAGACCAGGGGACGTTCGGATGCGTTCACCCGCGCTACGATTTCTTCCACCGCGCCGCTCTCGTGCTTTTTTGATAGAAGCGGCGCCTCGGTAGAACCCTGGTATTCCTGCACTGCCAAATCGTTCGCGAGCGCGATGTGAACCGGACCCGGCCGCGGCGCGGCAGCCAGATCCATTGCGCGCGCGACGATTTCCACCGCATCATTTTCGCCAACGCAAAATGAACCTTTGGCGACTGCTGAGAACAGCCGGTCCAGCGGAAGCCGCTGATGCGTCATGGTATCGATCGTCCGGCTCGGAATCTGTGCCGTAACGGCCAGCATCGGCGCGCGATCCAGCCACGCATTCGCGACGCCGGTGATCAGATTGGTAGCGCCAGGACCAAGAGTGGCGATGCACAAACCGGGAGTCCCGGTCATTTGTCCCACTACCTGAGCCATCCAGGCCGCGCTGGATTCATGGCCGGTGAGGAGAAATCGTAATCCCGCGCGGCGGCAGGCGTCGATAAACGCCACAATCTCACCACCTGGCAAGCCGAAAGCCCAGTGGACGCCTCGCGCGCGGAGGGTTTGAGCGATGGCTTCGGCGTGATTCGCCATACAGTTCCTACATGATACCGGGAATGCCTGCTTTAAAAAACAGGCACTTAGGTTCGGCATCCCCCGTGCAGGGAGAAAAGGATTGAGAGGAGGTCCGACTATGAAAGACGTACTGAAAGAGGCGGCCAGGACTGGCGAACGGGTGGCAGAGCGCATCACTGCATCCAAAGAGGCGGTTGCCGAGGCATTCGAAGACACGCGGCATTTCGTCATTCGGACGCGTCGCACGGTCCGCGATTTGCTCGGCGATGCTAAATACAACATCAAGCGCTTTCCGTTTCGCTCCGTGGGGCTAGCTTTCGGGGCCGGCGCCATAATCGCCGTTTTGATCTCGCGGAACGCGGGAAAGCGCTGACCCGAAGCCGCTCACGTTGAAAAAAATCAGTTCGCAGGCGAAAGCGCCTGCGCCACTTGTGTGGCTTCAATGACCGTCGTGATCGGTATCCGAGGAAGCTCCTTTGGCCTGAGGGCTCAATGTCACGGTGTCCTGGGGCTCTTGCGTTTTCTGCTTGGCCTGCTGCTGGCGCGCCTGCTGGGCCTGTTGCAAATGCGCTTGATTCGCCGGGCTCGTGCTGCTGATGCTGTTTGTCATTGAACTACTCCTTGTGCTGGCTCTTATCGGAGCAGGGTGGAAAAGTATTAGAAAAAAGCACCGGTCGCTTTACGCTCGCGGTTCGGACAGAGACCTGTTACCGAACCGCGACCGCGAGGGAGCGCTACCACGAAACCAGCACTTTTGTTCACGCTCCCTTGCGGTCGCGGTTCGGAATGCGGCATCCGTGCGTTACCGCGCCGTAATTCCTTAGAGCGACCGCAAGAAGTTCAACAGATCCTGTTTCTGCGATCTCCCCAGCCCCTGGAACACGTTGACCACCCGATTGGCTTCGGAATTCTGCCCGGAATGGTCCAGAATCGCCTGCAACAGATCGTTGGTGCGTCCATCATGCAGGAAAAAGATCCGCTGGCCGACCCCCCACAATGGCGCCGTGCGAAACTCGTCCGGACCCGCCGTTCCCTGCGTTACTCCATCGGAAAGTTGTGACCCCATGTGGTGGATCGCTAAATCCGAAAAGAGGTTGACCTGCTGATGGCTCAAGGCCGGACTAGATGAATTTCCGGTGGTGAGCGCAGGCGTGTGGCACATCGCGCATCCAATGAGCCCAAATAGAGCGCGGCCATCCTGAATGGAAGAAGAACAGCCGGCACCGCTGCAGGCCGGCGTGGGTTGGTCCAGGAATTTCATGAACCCCATGAAAGACAAGATGTCGGAGGGAGCCGTATTTCCGATACTCATCCCGGAGACGCTTTCCGGCGTTCCGTTGGTAGCGCACTTCGGATCTTCCTCGCGCTCATTCGGGAAGTTCTCGTTCGTCACTCCCATCTCCACGTTGTAGGCCTCGCCTGCGAAAATCTCGAGCGATTTGTTTTGCGCCTTCCAGCCGAAGCGAGTGACTGTTCCATCGTTGCCGTTGGTATTCAGGCGACCCTTAATGCCTAAGATCGACTTCACGTTGGGATTGCTCGCCAAATTCTGCTGCAGCGTCGAATTGGAGATCGACTCTATCAAGCCGCCTCCAAAGATTGGAGTAGGAATCCGGAAGATGATGTTGTTCGTATTGGAAAAATTAGGCTGTGTAATGGCGCATCCCGCCGGCGCATCCGGACGCCCCACAATCGTGAAAATATCGTGTACGCCGCCGTCCGGCGTTCCGTCCGGATTGCGGATGAACCGGACTTCGCGCACGGGTCCGTTCATTGCGAGGAAGGCCGGGACCGTATTGCCTGGAGCCATGCTCGCCAAATTCGCGACCTGCGGGTTGATGGCCGGACTCGATCCGCCCATGGCCGGCTGCGCGTGGCATCCGGCACAGGAATTCAGATTGAATCGCGGACCCAGCCCTTCGGCCACCGTCTCCACTTCACTGAACTGGGGAATGCCGTGATTCGAGAAGAAGTCCTGCTCGCCTCCCGACATTCCTCCGATTGTTCCGCCCGCACCCGGCGGACCCGGACGAACGCCCGGATCCACCTGGGCATTTAACGAAACTACGCTAGAGCTTACTCCAAGTATAGAAATCGACAACACTTTGAATAATGTCATGTCTAAATACACTCCTGGTTTTGATTTGACTTACTTCTCCGCGGTGGACACACCGATCCTAGTTACCGGCGGTAAGTGAAGACGCTTGACACACCTCGAGCGATCACTGATCCGGTAGTATGTTCGCGAGGTTAGGCGAGCACACAGCTACTAAGTGAAGGTGAGCCCGTTACGACTCAGTTCTACTCGAAAACAGAAGAGGGCGTTGCGCTGACAGAGGGACGGAACCCTCAATTATCCGTAAAGCCGGGACGCGGAACTTACTAGCCGTACTAGATAACTTAGCGAGAATATCATCGTATTCGCATCGAAACAACCCCACACTTTCGAACATTACTTAGCCATTCCCGATGCGAAGTACTATGGGTACGGCGCATGTTACTTATAAGTTAAGTCTTTCAATCCGCGGCAGCTTTCTCGTCGACGTGAAAACCGTCGGATCGTACGCGGTAGTTCTGCAGCCGGTAGCATTTCGGCGGTTGCTCGAACTTTCGTTGAAAGGCCCGGACGAAACTGGAGTGATGTTCATATCCCACCGCGTGGGCGATCTCCTTGATCGCCAGATCGGTGGATGAAAGCAAGCGCGCCGCTTTTTGTAGCCGATGTTCGCCGATCAAATCGCTAAGGTGCCTACCGGTTTTCTGTTTGAATAAGCGCTGCAAGTGCGCTGGGCTGAGCTGAACCTCAAGGGCCAACTCGCTGACCGAGCAGGCGGGCTGCGATTCAATCCGATCCAGCACTTTGTTTAAGCGGCGTTCCCCGAGCAGCGACTTCAGCCCGCCGTTTTGGGCGGCCGTGCGGAGCAGTTGCGTCTCCTCCGGAGACAACGTGTTTAGCGTATCCATTCGGACCGAACGGATACCCATTTTTGACCGAGGCAATACAGATCTCCTTCGGGAATGGGTTCGATCTTCAGCTTTTGCTCAGGTGAGCGATGTCACCGTTACATGCGGGATGCTAGCGAGAGAAACGTGCCCCTGAGCGTAACCAGGAGTTCGATCGGAGGGGATATCGATCGGGCAACTCTCTATGGTTTGAGCTAGTAAACGAACTCGCTATAGATCCAGCAAATCACGCTTCAAAACAGGAATGTTATCACGCTTATCCGGGACTGTCAAAGAAGAAAGCGCCCTACGAAAAAGGTTTAACCTCCGTTAGTAATAGTTACAGAGTGGGGCAGGTCTGATAACCTGCCGCCGATTGCCAATCGGCCAAAACTGCGCGGCTAACAACTCGCGCGCAGGATGGCATCCTGCCCCAGAAAGACGGATTTCGTGCCAAAATTCATAGCATGGAACAGACCACAAACGCGCTCAGCCGTCGCAGGCTGCTGGACGCCTTGTCGAGCGCGTCCGCGGGACTCGCCGCCACCGCCCTGATCGCCCGCGAGGTGAAGGCGGCGCCCGCGGAAGAGACCCGTCCGGAACAACTGGAAAACTTCAAGTTCGATATCGAGAATCAGAAAGGCTGGGTAGGCCCAGCAGGATCGGCGAAGGAAGCGACCGTTGCGGAGTTTCCGGTATCGCAGAGCATCGCCGGAGTATCCATGCGGCTGCAACCGGGCGCCATCCGCGAGCTGCACTGGCACGCTCTCGCGGCGGAGTGGGCGTATGTCCTGGAAGGCCGCTGCCGCGCTACCGTGATTGCGCCCAACGGACAGGCTGAGGTTTCCGTGTTCGAAACCGGGGACACCTGGTATTTCCCGCGCGGCCATGGCCACGCGCTGCAAGGTCTGGGACCGGGCGAGTGCCACTTCCTGCTGGGTTTCGACAGCGGACATTTCTCGGAATTCGGAACCTTCAGCATTACGGACTGGATCGCCCACACGCCCCCGCATATCCTGAGCCGTAACCTGGGCCTTCCTGAATCCGCATTTGCTCAGTTTCCGAAGAAGGAAGTTTATATCGGTCCCGGCAAAGTTCCGGCGGAGGCGCTAGAGTCTTTTCGCAATACCGAACTGGAACCCAGCCAGTCCCAGCACAAGTTCCGGCTGGACAAGTTAGCTCCGCGCGTGCTGGAGGGCGGGGAAGAGCGTATTGTGTCGTCGCGCGAATTTCCGATTCAGACCACGCTGACCGCCGTCCGAATGGATTTAAAGCCCGGCGCGATGCGCGAAATGCATTGGCATCCGCACGCCGATGAGTGGCAGTATTACGTGAATGGCAGTGCGCGGGTTACGATTTTTGGATCGCATGGCCGCGTGCGTACCGAGGAATTCAAGCCCGGCCAAGTGGCGTTCATCAAGCAGGGCTACGGGCACTATGTGGAACAAACCGGCGATCAGCCCACGCGAATTCTGATCCTGTTCAACAGCGGAGTCTACGAAGAGATTTCGCTTTCCGCATGGCTGGGCGGAAATCCGGGATCTCTGCTGGGTGACAATTTTGGGATCTCGCAAGATACGGTGGAGAAGTTGCCGCGCAAGTCGTCCGGCATTTCCGCCCGGCGGGGCTAGTCTAGGTTGCCAAGCGGCTCGGTAACGCACGAATGCCACATTCCGAGCCGCGACCGTGAGGGAGTCGGTGCCGTTCAGGGCTTCCGAACGCGGTTCTTGTTCTCCAGACCCTTCACCGCTAACGCGCGATTCTGCAACGCATTCGCGTATTTCGGATCCAGCCGGATCGCTGCATCGAAATCGGCAAGAGCGCGCTCGAAGTCCCGTTTCAGAAGATAAACGAAGCCGCGCGCATTGTAAGGACGCGCCACATCCGGCTGCAGGCGAATCGCCTCAGTCAACTCCGCGATCGCTTCGTCATACTTTCCAGCGGATGTGAGTGCGCGGCCTTTTAGATCGTGCTGGTAGGCCGATGCGTTGGCAGCCGGTTGTGCACGCGGCGGAGCAGGCTGAGGCACGGCCGCGGGCGCAGTTTCCACCGGCTTTGCAACCTCAACTTTTACTTCGGGCTCCGCGGGTTTCGCAGCAGCCTCCTTGGGTGGCTCCGGCTCTGCCACTTTTGCTTCAGCCGGCTTTGCTTCGGCCAATTTCGCTTCGGCCTTCCCGAGCACATCGGATGCTTCGGAATACTCCGGCCGCAGCCGCAGCGCCTGCCGCATGTCGTCGAGAGCCTTCGCGTAGTCGCCGAGCAAGTAGTAAGCGCTGCCGCGCGCATACCAGATCTCTGGCATGGTGGGCTTCAATTCGAGAGCCTTGGTTCGATCCGCCAGGCCTTTCTCGTGCATGCCCAGCAAGTGATAGGAGCCGCCGCGCGCCAGGTATGCTTCCGCCATGTTCGGCGCCACGCGAACGGCATCTTCGCGATCGTTGAGCGCTTCCGCCAGCCGATTGGTCTTCACAAACGCGGTGGCGCGCGCCAAGTAAGGATACGGATCGTTCGGTGTAAGCTTCACAGCCTCGCTGAAATCCGCGATGGCTTTCTCGTAATCGGCCGACCGCAGATAGGCCGCGCCGCGCAGCGCGAAAGCCTTGGGATCTTGCGGCCGCATGCTGAGAACCGTAGAGAAATCCTGGATCGCGCGCGGAAAATCGCCCAGTTGTCCCCAGGCGAAGCCGCGATCCAGGAACGCGTCCGCATAGTCCGCTTTCAGGTGGATGCACTGGTCGTAATCTTCAATCGCGTCGCGATAACGCCCGGCGCGCGCATAGACGTTCCCCCGCGCGTCGATGGGTACCGGATCGTCGAGCCTCAGCTTGATTCCGTGCGTGTAATCGGCCAGCGCTTCGTCGGTCTCGCCTAAGCTCGCATGGGCGGCCGCGCGGCTGTTATAAATAGCGGGCGTGTCGAGCTTGAGTTGAATCGCGCGGTCGTAATCCGCAAGCGCCTTTCGCGCTTCCTTCAATGCGCTGTAGACATCGCCGCGCGTCTCATAGACTTCCGCATTGTCCGGCAGCAGGCGGAGCGCCCGTGTGCAATCTTCCAGAGCATGTTGCTGGTCGCCCGAACGCGATCGTACCTTGGCGCGATGCTGGTAAAAGGTAGCGTCGGCGCCGTCATGCTGGATGGCCAGCGTGTACGCCTTTTCCGCTTCCTTCCACTGTCCCGCGGCCTCTTCGCGCAGCCCGTCCTTGAATGCTTTCTGCGCCGCCGGATTGGAAGCAAGCAGGGTCGAAAAGCAGGCGAGTGAAACCAGCAAAAAACTACAGCTACGCATGGAAATGCCTGTGAAATCTCACGGTAGCATAGTAGGGCAAGGCTCGGGCTCGGCTAAATTGCCCTAGCTAACTGTATTTAGTCGAAGCTATAATCCTCGATTTCGAACAGCCCTTTGGGTGGAGGGGGAGGGGGCGGGGGGCTTTTGACAGGCGCGCCGCCAGAGATTTTCTCTTGTTCGCTGGGCGCTAACTCTTCGCTCTTAGCCTCGGGCGCCTGATTGGCGCTGTCCTTAGGATCGTGGCTCATTTCTAATCTCCTTCGTAACGCAGCCTGCGTGGGATTGGAATCCCCGTCACCTATAGAGTGACGAATGGCGTACCGATGTTGCAACACAGTTAGGTTGAAAAAATCGGAAAAGCACCGGCTCCCTCACGGTCACGGTTCGGAAAGAGGATTCGTATTTTGAGGACGTTACCGAGCCGCGACCGTAAGGGAGTCGGTGCCTTTTTGGTTCTTTCACAGACCCGTAAGCGAGCAGTGATTTTGGTTTTTCAAGCTCCCAACGATACCCGAGCTAAGGCATCGCCACAGCGGCGGTGGGGAAAGTAATCAGCGAGAAATGCGAAACGATCCGCCCCAGGAAGCTGTCGCGCTCGGAAACGCTCACCCACTTCAACAGCGACGATTCGCCGTCTTCGGAAAAGAATCCGACGCCGCCCCGGCTGAGACGATTGTCCATCCAGGAACTGACCAACTGGCCGTTCACTGAAGTCAGGAATCGTCCGCCCCTCACGCTGACCCGGACTCGATAGTCCACACCCCGTTCCAGCGTGAGGGGCAGGGGCAGCTCCACGCGTTCGCGCTCACGCCCATCCAAAACGATAAAACGAACTAAGCCGGCATTGGGGAGAGGGCCGGGTTTTGTGATGATGAGCTTGGTAGCGTAGTAGTTCCTTACATCCGACGCGCGAAATGCCCAGTCGATGCTCTTGCGCTCGATCTGTCCCATGAATTCCATTTCGTAGTTGGAGAGCGACGTGGATGGCTTCCAGACCCTAAGCGACGTGGGACGAACCTCGCCTTTGTCCATGGACCAATCCGCGGCAACAGACTTGAAACCTTCCCAATTTGCCACGCCGGATTGGAAATCTTCCCGCAACGTTCCGGAACTCTTGCTCTGGAGAAGGCCCCCGATCATCTGGCCGAAGCCACTGGTTCCCGTGTGTGGACTGGTGTCCGGCAAAGGAGAAATGGATTTGGGACGCGGAGCGCCCATCGGCAATTGCGACAGAGCGAGCAACACGAATACCACCGCCAGCCCCGCAAAAACCGTGGTCGACAGCCCTTTTGAGCCGGTTTTTTCCTCTCGTTTCGCTTGCGTGATGGCACGCCAGGTGGGTAGCCTGGAATCGTCGTATCCGTACAGGTCTTCCGCTTCGCGCACTGCGCGCGCGGATTTTGAGCTGAACTTCGTGCGATGATCGTCACAACAGAAGTGCGGATCCTTCAGCTTGCGCAGCGGACCGATCTTCTTGCGGCAATATCTACAAGCCATATAATACAACCTATCGGCAATAGCCAACGGTTCCTGTCCAATCAGGATGCCCCAGTTTACCAGTTGGGTTTTGAATAAGGAATGTACTAAGGGAAGAATAGAAGTGCGATGGGAGTTCAGGGAGGGTCGTACTAGGGCAGAGACCCTAGAGGCCGTCGTGTCCCCCCAAAATGGTGGAACACGGGGCATAGAACTTGTCGTATATCTTGCGAAGGTGGGTCAAATGCTGCGAATAACCAGGGGAACGTTGGCTGCAGTTGCTACTGTAAGCCTTTTGAGTTTAACGGGTTGCGTCGAGATAGACTCGGGCGGTCCGCCGCGCACCGACACGCAGTCGGTGGAGCTCGACAAGTCCGAGCTGGTGAACGTCGACGTGAAGATGGGTGCGGGCGAACTGAGCGTGGAAGGCGGCTCTTCCAAGCTAATGGAGGGTCAGTTCCGGTACAATCGCTCGCGGATGAAGCCTGAGGTTCGCTACGATTCCACTGGTTTTCGCGGCCATCTCACGATCGAACAGCCCTCGCATGGCGCCCATATCGGTAATTCGGATTATCGCTGGGATGTCCGCCTGAACGACGAGAAACCCATCGATCTCGAGGTCAACTTCGGCGCCGGAGAAGGCCGATTAAACGTAGGCAGCCTTACCCTCCGTAGTTTAGACGTCCACATGGGCGTCGGACAACTGCGAATCGATCTGCGCGGCACTCCCAAGAACGACTACAACGTGAGCGTCCATGGAGGTGTCGGAGAGGCAACCATTTACCTGCCATCCGGCGTGGGCATAATCGCGGATGCCAAAGGCGGCATCGGTGGGGTGAATGCCAGCCATCTGGAGAAGCGTGACGACCGTTATGTGAACGACGAATACGGCCACTCCAAGACCACCATCCGGCTGGACATTCGCGGCGGCATCGGGGCCATCAACCTGATCGGCGGGTAAATCGCCCAACGGCACCGACTCCCTTACGGTCGCGGCTCGGAACGAGGCACCCCCTTACTGAACCGCGACCGTGAGGGAGCCGGTGCTTGCCCTACAAGGTTGTACATCTAAAGGATTTATCGGACTATGCCGATCAATTGCTGTCGGTACTATTCTTGTCTATTCTCTGGAGCTATTAGGCTTGTCGGACATACCTCCCATGATCTGGCTGCTATGCTTCATCGCTTTGGCTCTTCTGACAAGTTACGTCCGGCGGAAACGCCGGGTAGAACGCGTCGAAGATGGATCCAACGAAGCGGTGTGGGATGAGTCGGCCAACGATGATCTTTTCGAAACCGCGCCCATCGGTTATCTCGAAATCGATCTCAAGGGAATCGTGCGCCGCGTCAATCGGCGCGAGTGCGAGCTGCGCAAATTAGCCCAGCGCGAAATGATCGGACAATACTGCTGGGATTTGATACCGCCCGCGGAACGGCAGCGGTATCGGGATCAAATTGAGCGCAGACTCACGGGCCAGACGGCGCTCCAGCCTTACCAGCATCAATACCTGCGGCCGGACGGAGCCGAAGTCACGGTTGAGATCCACGAACACAAGCTCGAGAACCAGCATCGCATCATCGTGGGTCTTCGCCTGGCATCACTCGACGTTACCGAGCGTAAAAAGAGCGAGGATCAGGCTTACGAGACGGCGGCAGAGCTACGTGCGCTCTTCCAAGCCTTTCCGGATTTGTTTCTGCGCATCGATCGCGACGGAAATGTTCTGGACTGCAAAGGCGGCCAAAGCTCCGATCCGTTCCTCTCGCCTGACAAGTTCGCTGAGCAAAATCTGAAGGACATCCTGCCGGAAGGCGTGGTGGAGTTGTTCGGCGAGGCTCAGGACAAAGTGCGGAAGACCGGCGCGCTCGAGTTGATCGAGTTCAAGGCGGCAGGGAAGCAAGGCGAGCAGGTGTATGAAAGCCGTTTGCTACCGCTGAGCTGGGATCATTGGATCGCCATTTTGCGCAACATCACTGCTCGCAAGGGCGTGGAGCTCAAATTGACCGAGTACGCCCAGGAGCTAGAGAAGAAAAACGAAGAATTGGAAGCAGCTTTGGCCACGGCGCGAGAAGCCACGCAGCTCCGCAGCCGGTTCCTGGCGAACATGAGCCACGAGATCCGCACGCCGATGAACGGCGTCTTGGGCATGACTGATTTTCTGCTGGCCACCAAGCTCACCACCGAGCAGCAGGAGTTCGCCGGGTCCATCAAGAGTTCCGCCGATGCCTTGCTGGCGCTGATCAACGACATTCTGGATCTGTCCAAAATGGAAGCCGGCAAATTGCGGCTGGACCGTGTTCCGTTTCAATTGGGCGCCACGTTGGCCGAGGTCGCGTCTGTGTTCGCGCTGGAAGCCCGCATGAAGGGGCTGGCGTTCCTCTCCAATTTTCCGCCGGACCTGCCGCGCGTGGTGGTGGGAGACCCGGGAAGGCTCCGGCAAGTGCTGCGGAATCTTCTGGGCAACGCGCTCAAATTCACCGATAGCGGCGAAATTGGAATCCACGCCGAACTGCTGAACGAAGCCACCAACGTGATCCAGTTTCGATTCACCGTGCATGATACGGGAATCGGAATGACCACCGATCAGCAGCACCGGCTGTTCGAGAGTTTCACGCAAGTGGATGGGTCCAGCACGCGGCGGCATGGCGGAACCGGCGTAGGCCTCGCGATCTCGAAACAATTGGTGGAGCTGCTGGGCGGCGAAATCGGAGTGGCGAGTGAGCCCGGGCATGGAAGCCGATTCTGGTTCACAGCCAGCTTCGGCAAGGCCGCGCCTGGAGAAATGCAGACGCCGTCGAAGCCTGCGGCATTGCCGAAGCCACCGGTCAGATCGGTTGCTCCGGCTCCTCGGCCGGCTGTCCAAAAGCCCGTACCCGTCGCGAGTCATTTGAGAATCCTACTGGCCGAAGACAACGAAATCAACCAGCGCATTACGCTACGTCTGCTTGAGAAGCTTGGCGTGCCGGCCGATGCCGTAGTGAATGGACGCGAAGCGGTGCAAGCTCTTGAGAAGAGGAAATACGATCTGGTTCTGATGGATTGCCAGATGCCGGACATGGACGGATTCGAAGCCACGGCCATCGTGCGCAGCCGCGAAGTCGGCACGCATACGCCCATCTGCGCGCTCACCGCGAATGCGATGGAGGGCGACCGCGAGCGATGTCTCGCCGCCGGCATGGACGACTACATCAGTAAGCCCGTTGGCCTGGAGAAACTTCAGAAGGCCGTGGATCGTTGGGTGCATCGGCCGGTCGCGTAGATCGGCAAACGGCACCGACTCCCTCACGGTCGCGGTTCGGTAACGCCTTTCCGTTCCGAACCGCGACCGTAAGGGAGTCGGTGCTGTTGGCAAACTACACTTCCAATCCCACCGACCGCATCAAATCCAGCGCATTGCTTCGTTCCACCACTCCCGGAGACAGCCGGTAATCGAAATGCAGCCGGCCATCCTCAAACGTATCCGCGAAGTGCACGTTCATCGCGCGGCCTGGAACATCTTCGGCAATGTGCGCCAGCGCTAGATCATGCGTGGTGATAATCCCGATGGCGCCGCGATCGAGCAGCGTTCGCACGATGGCGCTCGCGCCAATCCGGCGGTCGTGCGAGTTGGTCCCGCTGAGCAGTTCATCGATCAGGAACAGCACGGTGCTAGGGCCGGACGCCAAGTTCACGATTTCGCGTAGCCGCGTGATTTCGGCATAGAAGCGCGATTTACCGTCCTCCAAGCGAATCCTGCACTCGGATGGATGCGCCCACCTTCAACGGCGAAATTACCAGCCGCGTGGCGCAGACCGGCGCGCCCGCCCACGCCAGCGCCGTATTCAATCCCACGGAGCGGAGCAGTGTACTCTTGCCCGACATGTTCGAACCGCTCACGATGACCAGCCGAAGATCGCCGCCGATCCGCAAATCGTTGGGGACGGATTGCGATTCCGGGAGCAGCGGATGCACCAAGCCAACCGCGTCAAACCAGCCGCCGTCCACTTCTTTCAGTTCGGGGAACGTGTTGCGCGGATGCTCATAGCTATACCCGGCCAACGCGAATAGAGCTTCAAACTCTCCCACGCCGGCAATCCAGGATCGGATATGTGGGCCGGATCTCTTGCGCCAGCGCTCAATCGCCATCGCTACTTGCGCGCTCCATAAAATCGCCATGGCGATGGGAGTGAAGAACATGTTCCGCTGCCAATCCATACGCGCGACATGCCTTCGCAGCCGTCCAATTTCTTCCGATGCCACCAGGCCGCTCGACTTGAGTTGCGCTTGCATGCGCACGAGAAGAGGCGAGTGGAACGGTTCGTTTTCCAGGCGTGCTAATAGCTTTCCCAGCAGAGCCAAATCGCGCGACGGTGAATTCACCGCCGCCGCAACCTGCAAGGTACGCGAACCCAGGAAGAACGCATATCCCAGCTCAACAAACAACGCCACGAGAAACGGAGTGCGGCTGATCGCTTCCGCCATGTACAAACCAAACGTGAGCGCCACCGCAGCGCCTAGAATCAGCGCAATGATTGGCGCGCCCGTGGGAAATCTCACTTCCGGCGCCTCGCCCCAACGAGCCACCGCTTCTGAATCCATGGTGGATCGCACCGCTTCGCCCAACACTGCCAACTCCTCGCGCAGATCCAGATAGGGCTGTAGCTCTTGCACTGCTTGCTGCCGCGCCAGAGCCTCCTCTCGCTCGGCCGGCGCAAGCAGCCATCGGGCCAGCGCATCTTCGCCGGCGCGGGTGCGTGCTGTCGAAATCAGCTCAAACAACGAGCTTTTTCCAAAGATATCCAGATCTTCCTGATAGATATGCGCGGGATTCCGGAACCTGTCCCCGGTCTCGCCCTTGCCCCTCCACCGATTTTCCAGGCGCTCCAGGCCACGCTCATAGAAGAGGACCGAGCGGTTTGCGCGCTCCAGGCTCTCCACCACCCTGGCGTGGACCACCACCAGGATCAGGAAAAGAATCAGCGGAATAATGAGCCACCAGAAGGAGATCAGCACCTCCCCAAAGACGAAGAAAGCCAGGCCGACGCCCACGATCCCGGTTCCCAGACGCGCATTGCCGATGCTGCGAAACCGCTTCTGCTCACGTAACGCTGCCGCGCGGCGCTCTGCCAGACGCGCTTGGAATTCGGCGATTGGAGTCACACCGGGGGTTGAAGCCACAATGTTAGGCTAACAGCAGTGGAGCATGGACGAAGAACCAGTCCGCATTCCCATCACGGATGTGTTTGATCTGCATACGGTTCCGCCGCGCGATGTCAAACCGATTGTCGAAGAATACCTCGAAGAAGCGCATCGGGCTGGATTGAAAGCTTTGCGTATCATCCACGGCCGCGGCATCGGCGTGCAGAGAGAAATGGTCCGGTCTATATTGGTGAAAACGCCCTTTGTGGCCAGTTTTAGCGATGCTCCGGCGGAAGCGGGTGGATGGGGAGCTACGCTTGTTACGTTAACGGGAGGGTGGTGGGAGGTAGGAGGTGACCCGGAATTCGGTCGACAGGTTTTCCGCCCACCTACAACCCACCACCCACCACCCCAAGAAAGTGGAACTTTTTCCGCGCTGCGGGTGAATACCTAATATCGACCCTATGTCGAACGGTTGACGACGGCGACGCAACTCCTGCGATTGATCGTTCGCGGGCGACGAAGCTGCGTTCCTCACCTTCTATCGGCGCCATCAGGGACCGGTTTATCGTTTCGCGCTGCAGATGAGCGGGCAAGTGGAAATCGCCGAGGAAGTAACGCAGGACGTTTTCATGCTGGTGATGCGATCCGCGTCGAAGTACGATTCCAAGCGTGGCTCGGTAGCGGCTTATCTTTATGGAATCGCGCGCAACTTCGTCCTGCGCCGGTTGGAGCAGGAACGGCCTTACCTCACGACGCTGGACGATCCGGAAAGCGAGTATTCCGATGTCGCGGCGGATCGGGAGGACACGCTCGCCGAATTGACCCGGAACGAGCGGATTGAATCGCTTCGAAGGGCCGTGCTCGCCCTCCCGCCGGCTTATCGCGAAGTAGTGGTGCTGTGCGATTTGCATGAGTTGGATTATGCCGAGGTGGCCGCGGCTTTGGATTGCGCGATTGGAACCGTCCGGTCCCGCTTGCACCGCGCGCGCGCGTTGTTGACCGAGAAAATGCGGGCCGAAGAGAGGTGTGCGGTATGAACGATATCGATCAAAAACTTCTGGAAGGATTGCACGAACTGGCCGCGGATGGTTCGCAGGAAGCGCCGCTTGCTTTGGAAGCGCGGCTGGTTGGCGAGTTGCGGCGGCGATCGCGGGCGCGGCGGCGCAATATCTGGTTGGGCTTGGGAACGGCCACCATTGCGGCTTGTCTGGCGCTTGTCCTGATTCGTTTTGTGCCAGTCCATCGTCTTGTGCAGATCGAGCACGGGCAATCCATCGCTCAAGCTGAAGTCGGCGAAACGCCGGATCCAGGCGACCAGGTTGCTCTTAATTTTTATCCGCTGCCCGATTCCGACGAGTTGCCGCCGCTCGAAAGCGCCACCATCGTTCGGGTTCAGTTGCCGATGTCATCGCTGCGGCTAATGGGTTTGCCGGTGAGTGAAGACGGCGCCGCCGATTTTGTGGAAGCCGATATGTTGCTGGGCCAGGACGGCTTGGCGCGTGGAGTTCGATTTGTTGAGTAGCTATTTTTTGAGAAGGAGATTCAATATGATTCAGTTCCGATTTACTGTTGCACTGGGCGCGCTCTTGGGAAGCATGGCGTTTGCGCAGGAGCCCGCCCGGCCTCCCATGCATGGTGGGGGCGATTTCCAGTACATGCATGCCCGCATGGGGATGCAGAAGGTGGTGAAGGGTGCGCCGTATTCCGCGCAATCCGTTTCCCAATACACCCAAACACTGGCAGACGGCAGCCACATTCAACGCTCCACCACATCGTCGGTGGCGCGTGACAGCGAAGGCCGCGTGCGTCGCGAGGAATCCGTCGGCGCGATCGGCGCGCTGGCCGGCTCCACGGCCGCGCCCAAAGCTGTTTTTATTCACGATCCGGTGGGAGGCTCCAGCTATGTGCTCGACCCGGCAAGCAAAACCGCCCGCGTGTCGCAGCCGAGAAACTTCACGGTCGGCGCTGACGCGAACGGTCCCAACGAGGTGCACCAGAGAACAGAGCACGCCCACTCGTCCGCGCAAGTTAAAACCGAAGAGCTCGGAACCCAGACCATGGACGGATTGACCGTGCAGGGCAAACGAATCACCCGAACCATCGCGGCCGGACAGATCGGCAATGAGCATCAGCTCCAGGTTGTGACGGAAGTTTGGTACTCCCCGGATCTCCAGACCACGGTGCAGAGCACCACCAACGATCCGCGAACTGGAGTATCCACGTACAAGTTGACGAATGTGAGCCGGGCTGAACCGGACGCATCGCTATTTCAAGTCCCCGCCGGGTATACGGTGACGCAAGGCGGCACTGGACACGGCCACTCCCGCCAGTAGCAATTGTGGGGCGCCTTATGGCGCTGGGAAGAAGCCTTTACCGAGCCGCGACCGCAAGGAAGCGCAAAGAGTGCTGCTGTCGTGGTAGCGCTCCCTTGCGGTCGCGGTTCGGTAACGCTCTTCAAACTTCTCCTCCCTTTTAAGCTCCGGCATGGTCTATCCTGAAGTCGAGCTTTCCCAACAGACCATGAAGGAGCACTGCTGATGGACCCGTCCCGCCGTCAATTTATCGCTGGTTCCGTGGGGGCCGCTGCCGCCCTGAGCGTGGCCACTGCCGCCAACGAGAAGAACCGGTTTTCCAAATTCGATCCGCACGCGCGCCATCTGGTCTCCGAGATGACGGTGGACGAAAAAATCGGGCAGATGACGCAGCCGGATCAGTCCTTCATCGCGAATTTGGACGACGTCGACAAATACCACGTCGGTTCGGTGCTCAGCGGCGGCGATTCCGATCCTAAAACCGGAAACGATTTACTTTCCTGGACCGACATGTACGACCGGTTCCAGGCCCGCGCGCTGAAAACCAAGCAGCGCATTCCGTTGCTCTATGGTGTTGACGCGCTGCATGGCCACAACAACGTAATCGGCGCGGTTGTTTTTCCGCACAACATCGGCCTGGGATGTTCGCGCAATGCCGCACTAGTGGAACAGGCCGCCCGCATCACCGCCGAAGAAGTTCGCGCCACGGGAATCAATTGGGCATTCGCGCCGTGTGTCACGGTTCCGCAGGATATCCGTTGGGGCCGCACCTACGAAGGATTCAGCGAGAATCCGGATGTGGTGAAGCCGCTGGGCGCGGCGGCCACGCGCGGTTTGCAGGGCAAGTCGCTCGACGATCCGTTGTCGGTGCTGGCCTGCGCCAAGCATTACGTGGGCGATGGTGGAACCACCTTTGGTTCCGGTGTGCTCAAGGGTCCCGGCGGTAAGCTTTGGCCTCTGGATCAAGGCGATATGCGCGTCGACGAAGCCACACTGCGCAAGATTCATCTGCAGGGTTACATCACAGCCATTGCGATGGGCGTTGGAACCATCATGCCGTCGTACAACAGTTGGAATGGAGTGAGATGTTCGGCAAGTCACCGGCTTCTGACTGAAATTCTGAAGCAGGAGCTTGGCTTCGACGGTTTCCTGATTTCCGACTACAACGCGCTCGACGAGATTCCCGGAACGCGCAAGCAGCAGATCGCGATTTCCATCAACGCCGGCATGGACATGGTGATGGTGCCGGAACGCTACCCCGAATTTTTCAATACGCTGCGCGAGCTGGTGCAGGAAGGCACCGTTCCAATGTCGCGGATCGACGATGCGGCCGCGCGCATCCTGCGCGTGAAGTTCGCGATGGGGCTGATGAATCCGAAGCGGTCATTCCTGGCGGATCGTAGCTTGCACAAGAGCTTTGGTTCGCCCGAGCGCCGGAAAGTCGCTCGGCAGTGCGTGCGCGAAACCTTGGTGCTGTTGAAGAACGACAAGCAAACCGTGCCGGTTCCAAAATCGGGGCGCATTCATGTCGCGGGGAAATGCGCGGACAACATCGGAAATCAATGCGGAGGCTGGACCATCTTCTGGCAAGGCAAGAGCGGCGACATCACCAAGGGCACCACCATACTTGCTGGCATCCGCAGTGTGGCGCCGGGCGCGCAGGTGAATTATTCGCTGGATGGGAGCGGCGCGGAGGGCGCAAGCATCGGAATCGCAGTGATCGGCGAGACACCGTACGCGGAGATGCAGGGCGATCGCACGGACCTGCGTCTTGCCGCTGAGGATGTCGCAGTGGTGGATCGCTTGAAAAGCGCCGGCATTCCGGTGGTGGCCGTAATCGTTTCCGGCCGGCCCTTGCTGATCGACAGCATTCTGGAAAAGGCGGACGCGATTGTGGCGGCGTGGCTACCAGGTTCAGAAGGCGACGGCGTGGCCGATGTGCTCTTCGGCGATTACAAACCCACCGGCAAATTGTCATTCACCTGGCCGCGCGGCGATTCCACCAGTTTCGAGCGTAGCGATCCGGGCTACAAGACGCTGTTCCCCTTCGGCCACGGCTTAAGCTAGCCACGTCGGATGCCCCAAACCGAACCGCGACCGCAAGGGAGCGCCACCACGGGTGCTTCTACGTTCGTGGTAGCGCTCCGTGAAGACGCCGTGGGCGGACCCCGGTCGCGGCCGACGCCCTCGTCGGCCTCTGAGGATACGAAATCCGAAGAGCGGGTCCAGGGGGACCCGCTCCCGGTCCGCAGGCCATTCGTCCCTGGTCCTCGTACCGATCGCTCGGTGAATTTGACCTCGGCCTCCGCCTCAAATTCCCGGCATCGGCTGAACTCCATCCGGTTGCGGCTCTCCGCTCCGCCCAACTTCTTGACCGAGGTCTCGACGTTCTTCGGCAGCAACAGATCGCGCGATCGCACGCGCACGCGGGCATAATCCAGTCTCTCGGTTATCGCGCTTGCACCCAGGTCCGGAGGAATGTCTCGCGCCGAAATTTCGAGACGCAGCAAATCCAGCGTCTCAGCGTCGGCCCAGAAAGAACCGCTCTCCGATACTCGCCCAGTGCGCCCCTCTATCTGCACATCCCAGCCGCTCAGGTTGTAGGGAATCCTGTAATCCCAGCGGATAGCTGGACGACCCAAAATCTCTTCGATTCCGTGAAACCAGATGGTGCTGACGTTATTCAGGAAGACATTCTTGATGGCAGTCGCAAAGCCGCCGGAAGAGATCAAGCCGCTTCCCGGCAACTTTCGGACGTCCGGATCCTCGAACCCCTTCGCTCCAGGCGTGGAAAAAAGCTCGCGGCCATTCATAACCGCGACCTCTACGTTTACCGTATCCATATGCTGGAAACTTTGCCGGGAGTTCCTGCGCGTGGCCCGGTCGATAGTTTCCACACAGGTGTAGTTGTCCAAAGTCGCAACGGATTTCCCCACTTCGCGCCGAATCTGCGAGAGCTGGATCACGTCTTTCGGCAACTCGGACTGCGCGCTTACGATTGTTGCGAGCACGAGACCACCGAGAGCCTTCACACCAAAAGTCTACTCCTGGCGCAGCGCCGTCACCGGATTGATTCGAATTGCCCGCATCGCGGGAACCCCGCAAGCCACCGCGGTGATGGCAAGAATCATGCCGAACACGGTGGCATAGGTCACCGGATCGGTCGGCTCCACGCCATACAGAATTTGTCCGAGCAGACGCGCTACCACCAGCGCGAGTCCCAATCCCAGCGCGGTTCCAGTGCCAATGAGAATCAGCGCGCGCCGCCCGATCAGCCCCAGCACTTGCGCTTGACTGGCCCCGATGGCCATCCGAATCCCAATCTCGCGCGTGCGCCGCGAAACTGCGTACGCCATCACTCCATAGATTCCGGTGGCAGCCAGGATCAGCGCCAACAGACCGAAAGCCCCCAGCGCCGAGGCAGCCATTCGGGCAGGGAACAGCGGCACGTCGAGCTGTTGGGTCATGGTTCCGGTGGAATACAACGCGACGGTGGGATCCAGCTCTCGCACGGCATTGCGCAGCAGTTGGACCGCCAGTGGGCCATTCAATGGCGTGCGCGCAATCACCGATGCGTTGGCGCTGTACCAGATTTCGATTGGGATCCAATACGCGGGGCTCCGGTTTTCGGTCAGCGAGATATATTTCCCGTCTTCCGCGACCCCCACAATCTCGATCGGCTTGCCGTCGGGCGTCACCGTAAATCGCCTTCCGATCGGTTCCACCCCGTGCAGCAGCTTTTGTACGAACGCCTGATTCACAACTGCCACGCGTTTGCCATCCTGTTTGTCGCCGGCATCGAACTCGCGGCCCTTGAGCAGCTTGGTTTCGAGCGTTCGGAAATAATCGGGCGAGACCGTGTAGTAAAACGAAAGCGGAGCCTCCGCGGCTTTCGGTTGGGGCTGGCCTTCGATGTAAATGCTGTTCGAAGAGCTGTTGAGCGAGAGCGGCAGTGCGTCCGCCAACGCGGCTGACTGAATCCCAGGAATCGCCCGCACTTTTTCCAGCAACTGGCGTTGGAACGCCCGCCCGCGCGCTTCATTGTAACCCTGGATGTTGAGATCGAACGAAACCGTCACCGCGCCTTCCGGGTTGTATCCGATGGGTGCGTGCAGCGCCCGCTGCAGGCTGCGCACCACCAGCACGGAGCACACCAGCAACAACACCGACAATCCCACTTGACTGGCCACCACATAATCGCGCACATGCCAATGACGCGATCGTTCGGAAGCGGCTTCGTTCTTCAATGCGGAAACCAAATCAGTCTTCGTGGATTGCAGTGCCGGCAGCAGGCCGAACAACAGTGTGGTCGCCACCGAGATAAGCAATGCGAAGGCGAACACACGGAAGTCCGCCGTGAAGTTGGCGAATAGCGCGATGTCCATCGCAGGGCGCCAACTGGACAACGCGTCGGTGATCCACACTACCAGCAACGCGCCACCCGCGCCACCGGCCAACGCCGCTACCAGATTCTCGGTCAGCAACTGACGGATCAACCGGCCTCGCTCGGCTCCAATCGCCAATCGGATCGCGGTTTCCTTGCGGCGATCCGAAGCGCGCGCCAAAAGCATGCTCGCCAGATTGGTGCACGCAACCAACAAAACCAGGCAGGACACGCCGAACAGCGCCGCCGCGAATCCAATCACAGCGCCGCGAATGTAGTTGCCGGCCAAACCCGGCGGCGTCAGCAGGATCTTCATTCCGGCGTCTTCCTTGGGATATTCTTCCGCCAGCTTGCGCGCGACGCTGTTCAATCCGGCCTGGGCTTGCAGCATGGTCACGCCCGGTTTGCGCCGTCCCACGATAAACGTGTTCGAGACATCGCGCCGCTTCAGGTAGCCGCTTCCGCCTTCCAGCTCCTTCTGCATCATGGTGGGGAAGAAGACTTCCGGAGTGTAGAAAAGTTCCGTTCCGAAGAAACCCGGAGGAGCGATACCGAGCACTGTGAAATCCATGCTGTTGAATTTCACCACGCGTCCCACCACGCTAGCGTCGCCGCCAAATCGCTTCTGCCAGCAGCTGTAACTGATCACCGCCACTGGATGACCGCCCGGAACGCGATCGTCTTCCGGCTGCAGCAAGCGTCCGCGCACCGGCTTCACGCCCAGCATGTCGAAATAATTGCCAGTGACGAGGTAACCCCACAGCCGCTGGCTCGATCCAGGCAGACCCAGGCTGGCCGGGAGAATTCGATACGCCGCCAATCCGGAGAGCACGGTGTTCCGGTCGCGCATGTCCTGATAATTGGGAAAGCTGAGCGTCGGGAAGGTATTGCCCCCCATGGTTTCGTTGATCGAAACCAATTCCGAGGAGCGTTCCACCGGCAGTGGCCGGATGAGAACGGCGTTGATGACGCTGAAAATCGCAGTGTTGGCGCCGATTCCGAGCGCCAGTGTCAGGATGGCGACGATGGAGAAGCCAGGATTCTGGCGAAGGCGCCGCAGCGCCAGGCGGAGATCAAGCAGCAGACGGTCCATGGATAGCAAACGTAGCACGCCGCGAATTAGTTCCACCGTTCGGCGCTAACGCTCGCGGCTCGGAACGGAAAGAGTGTTACCGAACCGCGACCGCAAGGGAGCGCTACCACGACAGCACCACCCGTTACGCTCCCTTGCGGTCGCGGTTCGGATTGGGGTGTCGTTGTATACTTCGATAATCAAGATGCTTTCCAAAGCTGCCGGATTCCTCTTGTTCAGCACCATCCTCCTGGCTCAGGAACGCAACCCATTTGCCGACGATCCAAAATCCGCCAAAGCGGGCGAATTCCAGTTCCGCATCAACTGCTCCTTCTGCCACGGACTGGGCGCGCGCGGCGGCGGACGTGGGCCGGATCTCACGCTGGCGCGCAAGCGTCACGGAGCCGCCGATTCTGAAATGTTCCAAAACATCAAAGACGGAATCGCCGGAACCGCAATGCCCGCGGCCATCGGAAGCATCGGCGTCGGCATGACGGATGAAGAAATCTGGCAAGTAGTGACCTACCTCCGCAGCGTGCAGGTGAAAACTCCGGCGCAGCCTCCGGGGAATGCCGCAAACGGCAAGGACGCCTTCTTCGGATCCGCCCGATGTTTCCAGTGCCACATGGTGCAGGGAAAAGGCGGACGCCTGGGACCGGATTTGACTGGCACCGGCAGCTCACGCTCGATCGAATCCATCGTCGAATCGATTCGCGATCCTAACCGGCGGCTCGCAGCCGGCCTCACCGAAGCCACCAAAGCGTTTCCCCAAGAATACGAAACCGCGACCGCGGTCACCGCCGAAGGCAAAACTATCATCGGCGTCACGCTCAACGAAGACAGCTTCACCGTCCAGATTATGGACCCGGCCGAGAAAATTTATCTTCTGGACAAAGACACATTGCGGTCGTTCAAGAAAACCCGCACGTCGCTGATGCCGGCCTATGACAAGTCCCAGTTGAGCGACAAAGAATTGGGGGACATCGTGGCCTACTTGATGAGTGTGGAGGCGAAATGAATCGCGCGAAACTGGCTTCCCTTTTCTTGCTGACGGCTTCGCTTACGCCGGGGCAGGTGAGCTTCGATCGCATCCTGAACTCCGCGAAGGAGCCACAAAACTGGCTCACGTATTCCGGCGATTATTCGGGCCATCGCTTCAGCACGCTGGATCAGATAAACACCGGCAACGTGAAGTCGCTGGTTGCGAAGTGGGTGTATCAAACCGGCGCGACCGGCAAATTTGAAACCACGCCGCTGGTGGTGGACGGCATTCTCTACGGCACTGCGCCCGACGATCGCGCTTTCGCGTTGGATGCCCGCACCGGCCGTCCCATCTGGATCTACCAGCGGCAATTGCCCGGCGATCTCCGGCCGTGCTGCGGACGAGTGAATCGCGGCTTCGCGATCCTGGGCGACAAAGTTTTCATGGGAACGCTGGATGCCCACATGCTGGCATTGGACGCGAAGACCGGCAACGTAGTCTGGGACGTTACTGCCATCGACCACACGCTAGGCTACAGCTTCACGCCCGCGCCGCTCGCGGTGAAGAATGAAGTAGTGATCGGCATCGCCGGTGGCGAATACGGCATCCGCGGTTTCATCGACGCGTACGATGCGGAAACCGGAAAACGAAATTGGCGCTTTTACACCGTTCCCGGACGCGGCGAGCCGGGCCAGGAAACGTGGGAAGGCGAGTCGTATAAAACCGGCGGCGCCGCGGCGTGGATCACCGGCGCCTACGATCCCGCAACAAATTTGATTTTCTGGCCGACCGGCAATCCGTCGCCCTCCAATCGCGGCGAAGGCCGCGCCGGCGACAATCTCTACAGCAACACGCTGCTGGCTCTCGACGCCGATACCGGAAAACTCAAGTGGCATTTTCAATTCACGCGTCACGACGAGCATGATTGGGATTCCACCGAAGTCCCCGTCATGATTGACCAGGGCGGAAAGCATTTGATTGTGCAAGCCAACCGCAACGGTTATTTCTACGTGATCGATCGCACCAACGGAAAGCTGCTCTCGGCCACGCCGTATGGAAAGGTCACCTGGAGCGATCACAAAGATGCGGAAGGTCGGCCAGTCGCCACCAAGGACAGCTCGCCCACGCTCGAAGGTCGATTCGTTTGTCCGGGCGCCTCAGGCGTGACCAACTGGATGTCGCCCACATTCAATCCGTCAACCGGGCTGTTCTACGTGAACATCCGCGAGCAGTGCGATGTCTTCAGCACCGCGCCTCAGCCCTATGAAGCCGGGCATGCGTTTTATGGCAGCGCCTACATTCCCGCACCGCAGGGTGAACCGTACTCCGGCGCGTTGCGCGCGATCGACCCGAACACCGGCGACATCAAGTGGGAGTTCAAGCATCCGTCGCCCACCTGGTCGGGAGTTTTGTCCACAGCCGGCGGCCTGGTATTCAGCGCCGACGCGGAGGGCAACTTCATCGCCTTCGACGCCCGCGCGGGAAAACCGCTGTGGCATTTCCAAACCGGCAGCGGAGCCATCGCCGCGCCGATGTCCTACGCGGTGGATGGTAAGCAATATGTAGCCATCGCGACGGGCAGCTCGCTCTACACGTTCACCCTGCCCTAAAGCACCGAAGCGTAACCGAACCGCGACCGCAAGGGAGCGCTACCACGACAGGCGCGGTATACGTTACGCTCCCTCGCGGTCGCGGCTCGGAATGCGAGAATCGCGCGTTACCGAGCCGCGACCGTAAGGGAGCCGGTGCCGTTCGCTACTCCCCAAAATATTTCTTCATCGGACCAAAATAATGCCCCTGCCACCCCTCGGCCAAATGCTCCTTGAGCCCAGCGGGAAATCCGACGTGATCAAATATCATGCGCGTCCCCGCTCCCTGTGCCTCCAGCTCAAATCTCGCGATGGAATACACGCCTTCCGGCCACGACGCCGCTCGCCACGCTTGCACGATCCGTTTATCGGGAATCAGTTCCACGTTGCGGCCAGTAATCTGCCCGTCGAAAAGTGAAAACATCCCGCCAGGCTTGCGCTCAATCTCGCCCGGAACTCCGGAAAACGCCGTAAACAGCTTCGAATCCAGCAGCGCCTCGTAGACGCGGTGCGGGCTCGCATGCAATTCCACAACTTCGTGGATCGCAGTTGACTCCTCAGCCTGCGCCAGTCCGAGAGCCGCCGCAAATCCGATCATCAGTTGCCGTCGTGTCATGCCAGCGATTACAACATGTCCCGAAAATATGATCAAGAACATATTATTCTGGACTCTATGCCTTATCCCGCCGGTCATCGCGTGGAAGTTCGCGAAAAGATTGTGCTGAGCGCGCGCAAGCTCTTCAACCAATTCGGATTCGACCAAGTTTCGGTGGACCGCATCATGGCCGACGCCGGTCTGACGCGCGGCGGGTTCTACAGCTATTTCAAAAGCAAGAGCGAGCTTTACGCTGAAGTGCTGCAATGCTTTTTCACGGATCCGAACTGGAAAAACTGTTGGGAAGGCGTGCATGTGGACCCGAACGCCGTGGATCTGGGTCCGCAGATCGTCCGCGCCTATCTATCGCGCCAGCATTTCGAAGATGTCGGAAACTCGTGCCCCATGGTCGCGCTTCCCAGCGATGTCGCGCGCAGCGGCAAAATAGCGAAGGGCGCGTTCGAAAACGTGTTCCGCGCCATGACTGCAATGCTGGAGCAAACGCAGAGCCATGCTACAGCGCAAGCGATCGCGGCTTTGTGCGTGGGTGGGATGGTGGTAGCGCGTGCGCTGGACGATCGCGCGCTAGCTGACGAATTACGCGAATCGGCGATGTCGGTGGCGCTCAGCCTGGGCGGCTGGAACCAAAACTCGAACGGCTTGCCGAGATTGGAAGCTCAATTCGCCGAACCAAGTCTTGGAATCTGACATCGGAACGCAGGCTGTCAAAAGACGGATCGAAAATCTCCAGCAGCCGCACGTTTCTTTCTTCATAGGCTTTTTCCAGGGCTTGCATAGCCAGGTCCAGTTCGCCCAGGCTTGCGTAAATCAATCCCAGATAGTAAGTGCCGACATATTTCGTCTTGGCCTGTTCCAGCATTTCGGAGACAATTTTCCATGCCCGTTCTCGATCGCCTTTTCTGGCATATGCAAAAGCTAAATGTGCGGCATAAGGTTGGCTGTCTCCAGCGAGGCTGGATGCTTTTTCGGCTTCGACTGCCGCTTCCTCGAACAACCCCGCGGCGTCGAGAGCCCGTGCCAGAATCCAGTGTCCCAGTGGATTCTCCGGTTCCAATTCCACAGTCTTGTTCGAAGCCGCAATGGCCTCCCCATACTGCCGCGCCTTTAGCAAAACCAGGCTCAGAAACGCGTTGACCGGCACCGACAGCGGGTCCGAATCACGCGCGAGTTGCAGCTGGGCGATGGCTTCCGCATGCTGCTGCACCATAGACAACAGATAACCGTATCCCCGGCGCCCTAGCGAGTAGTTCGGATTCAAATCGATGGCGCGCCTGTAAGATTCGAGCGCACCCGAAATGTCCCAATCGAGCGACACCTTCACATGCGCCAGCGCATCGTACGCTTCCGCCAGCGTATCGTCCAGTTCGATCGCCCTGAGCGCTGCCGCCTTGGCCTTGGGATACGCGTCGCTCGGCGCGCGTAGTCCAAAAATCCCAAACATGATGTATGCGTCGGACAAACCGGCATAAGCCAAAGCGTAGGTTGGTTCCAAAGTCACGGCGCGGTGGAAATACTCAAGGCTGGTGTTCAAGTCTGCTTCGGTTCGCTTGTTCCAAAAGTACCGGCCTTTTAGATACGCTTCGAACGCCGCCGGATTTACCGGACGCTTCGCGGCCGGCTGCTGGGAAGCCTTTGCCAGCTTCAGCCGCAACACATTTACGATGGCTTCCGAGATCTCGTCCTGAATCGCGAAAATGTCGATCATCTCGCGATCGTATCGTTCCGACCAAACATGGCATCCATCCGCCGTAGTGATCAACTGTGCCGTAATCCGTACGCGAGACCCGGCCTTGCGGACGCTGCCTTCGAGGACATGCGTCGCGCCCAGCGTCTCGCCGATTCCCCGGATGTCCTGGTTCCGGTCTTTGAACGCGAACGCCGATGTGCGCGCGACAACTTTGAGCCCGGCGAGTTTGGTCAGCGCGTTGAGAATCTCCTCGGCCAATCCATCGCTGAAGTATTCGTTCTCCTTGTCGCCGCTCATGTTGACGAACGGCAGCACCGCGATGGAAGGGGTTGCCTCGGCCGTTGGAGCGCTCTTGGCCGCTTCCAGCGCGGCAATTACTTCCGCCATGCTCTGAAATCGTTCGGCCAGCGATTTCTTCAAACACATGGTCACCACGCGGGTGAGATCCGCGGACGCTGCAAGCGGCTCGGGTTCCTTGTGCAGAATTGCAGCCATGGTCGCGACCGCGGTTTCTGCCGCGAAGGCGCGCCGTCCGCTCAGCATCTCGTACAACACGGCGCCGAAAGAGAAAATATCGGACCGCGCATCCACCGGCTGCCCCTCGATCTGTTCCGGAGACATGTAGCCGGCGGTTCCCATAATTACGCCAGCCTGCGTTTGCCGGAGAGTGGCGTCCCGTTCCGCGCCGGGTTGAACTTTGGCTAAACCGAAATCCAAGAGTTTCACTCCGGAACTCGTCAGCAGGATGTTACCTGGCTTGAGATCGCGGTGTACAATTCCCTTGCTATGCGCCGCCTGCAAAGCGCCCGCGATTTCCAATGCCAATCGAACAACATTCTCAGCCGGCTGGGGACAGCTGAGCGGCGCGCCTTCAATGTACTCCATCACCAGATAATCCGGACCCACATCATAGAGCGTGCAAATGTGCGGATGATTCAGAGCCGCGATGGCGCGGGCTTCCTGTGCGAAACGGGCGCTGTGCTCACTGAACAATAGCTTGATAGCCACCGTTCGTCCCAGCCTGGTGTCGATCGCTTTGTGGACCTCGCCCATTCCGCCTGCGCCCAAGAGCGCGACGATTTCGTACGGGCCGAGACGAGTCCCGGGAGGGGATGGCATATGTGTATGGTATCTTGGCCGCATGCGTCCTCTCTTGCTCTCTCTCGTGGCGGCTTTCATGCTGTTCGCAGCCGGAGTGGCCGGCACTTACAAAGGCACCTATTCCGGATCTGCGGGTGCGAGCGGCGACATCAACGTGACTCTCAAGCAAGCGGACGACGGCGCATGGAAATCCGAAGTCACGTTCAGCTTTGGCGGAGGCGATATCAAGACCAAAGTCACTTCGGTGTCGGTGGAAGGGTCGAAGGTCAAAATCGTTTACGTATTCGATCTGGATGGCAACGAACTCGAATCCACCATCAAAGGTGAACTGAAGGGAACCACGCTAGCCGGCGATTATCACACGAAATCGACTGACGACGATTCGCCTGTGGATGAAGGCACCTGGACCGGAACAGCCCAGTAAGGCACCGACTCCCTCACGGTCGCGGCTCGGTAGGGAGAGAGAGTGTTACCGAGCCGCGACCGTAAGGGAGTCGGTGCCTTTATAGCTCCCCACTCTTTTCGAACATCTCCAGCTGCCCCTTGGGCACCGGCTTCGCCTTGGGCGTCCGCAGCGGACTGCCAACCACACCCATTACTTGAATCGTGGACAACGCGGCCTTCGGCACGAACACCCTCTGATTCTGAAAACCCGGGTCTGGCGGGATCACCGAAAAACCATACGAATCAATCGCGAGAAGATTATTGGCCAGCACGCCGTCCATGGCATCGCCATCGCGGAACCTCATGCGAATCCAAAGGCCTTCCATTTTGGGCCGCGTAGTGAACAATCGCAGCTCTTTCCGCGGCTCCCCTTGCTGGAAATCTCTAACAAAACAAACGAGTTTTATCTCGCCATAGGGGATCACGCCGAGCGCTCCCTCCTGGCTCAATAACTCCAATCCTTCGGCCAAAAGATAGGATTGCGGGTTCACAAAACCAGAGAGAGCTTCACGTTCGAAGCGCGATACCAGGACTTTCTTGTTGGTTGAGACCCCCAAATTACTCCTATCGCAGCACTTTTCTTCCAAACAATTTCCCGAGTATTGTATCATTGGCACGATGCGCCCCGTTGCATCAATATCGGGTGAGGTGGGTTCGTTTCTCGATTTTTGTCGAATCGAGAAGGGGCTGGCCAGCACCACGATTGAAGCTTATTACCTTGATTTAGAAAGGTTTACTGGATCGTTACGGCCGTCAGACAGCCTTTCGGACCCGACCGTCGTGCACCGCCATATCGATTCGCTCTACCAATCCGGCATGAGTAGCCGGTCCATCGCACGGCATGTGACCACGCTGCGCAATTTTTATAAATTCCTGATGGAGCAAGGCGCGGTGGAGTCCGACCCTACCGCATTGCTGGCGCCTCCCAAGCATTGGCACAGTCTTCCTAAGTATCTTAATAAAAAGCAGTTGAGCGACTTAATGGCTTCGCCGGATCGAAACCAGCCGCAAGGTTTGCGGGATGGGGCGATGCTGGAATTCCTTTACGCCACCGGACTTCGCGTTTCCGAGCTTTGCAAGGTTCGGGTCTCTGACCTCGAGCGGAACATGGGGTTTGTGCGCGTGGTAGGCAAGGGAAACAAGCATCGGATTGTTCCGGTGGGCAAGACCGCGCTTCTCGCGGTAGAAGAGTTTCTCGGGAACGGAAGGCCGCGCTTGCTGAAAGGCCGCGCCAGCCCGTACCTGTTTGTCACGAATCGCGGCGCCGCAATGACCCGGCAGGCTTTCTGGAAGCTGCTGGCGGGGTACGGAAAAAAAGCTGGGATCTTCCACAACCTCACGCCCCACGTACTGCGGCACACCTTCGCCACGCATTTGCTGGAAGGCGGAGCGGACCTGCGGAGCGTGCAAACCATGCTGGGGCATTCCGACATCTCGACCACGCAGATTTACACCCATGTCATGCGTTCCCGGTTGAGGAAAACCGTGGACGAGCATCATCCGCGGGCCTGATGCGGGATCGGATGAACCAAACAAATCGGATGCAGCAAACAATTTGGAGCGGGAATCCGGGACGTCCCGGTTCACCAGTTCCTCAAAAGAGAGCGAGTCGATGAGCGATTACATGTTTATGCTCGAGAGCCATTTGAGCTCCGACCAGAGCAAGGTGGTGACCGAATTTCAGAACGCCGCTGCGCAAGCCAACACGAATATTTTTCTCACCGGCGGGGCTATGCGCGATATGCTGGGCGGCTTCCCCATCCTCGAAATCGATTTCACGGTGGAGGGAAATTCCATCAAGCTGGCACAGGCCGTTACCAAAAAAGCCGGCGGGAAAATATTGGCGATCGACGAAAATCGCAAGCTGGTGCAAATGGCGTTTCCCGGCGGCGTTCGCGCCACCATCGGAATGGCGCGGCAGGAGAAATATCCCAAGCCCGGCGAAAAACCCATCGTCAAACCGGCTACGCTGCATGAAGATTTGCGCGGTCGCGACTTCACCATCAACTCCATCGCTCTTTCGTTGAATCCGGCTTCGCGCGGATTGCTGCTGGATCCGAACAACGGCGTGGGCGATCTGGAACGCAAGGAGTTGCGCGCGGTGAGCAATTACACGCTGTATGACGATCCGGCGCGTCTGCTGCGCGTGCTGCGCTTCAAGGTCCGGCTCGGTTTCAATATTGACGAACGCACCAAGATGCAGTACGACAATGCGCGCGAAGCGCAACTGGAGACTCGCATTCCGCAGCCGGCTCTGCTGGACGAATTACGGCACACCGCCAATGAACCCAACTGCGCCGACATCGTGAAATTGCTGGAAGAAGAAAAACTGCTGCATCTTTATTCCAAAGCGCTGGAGGGCGGCAAGATAAATATGCCGGGTCTGCAGAAATTGCAGAAGGCCAAACAGATGGTCCCGTTCGGCGTCGACATGCATCTGGACAACATCGGACTGTTCCTGTATTTCCTGGGCGAAAAACTGTCGCCGAAAGAACGCTCGGAGTTAGTCAAAGGAATCGGGCTGACCAAGCGTGAAGTGGACCAATGGCAAAAGCTGGAGGCCAACTCGAAGAAACTGGAAAAGGATCTGAAATCGGCCAAGCTGCAGAAACCGTCGCACGTTTATACATTGCTATCGAAATCTCCGGGCGAGCAGATCTTGTTCTTGCTGGCTCATTCTTCCGAGCGCATCGTGCATGACCGCATTCGGAATTATTTGCAGAAGTATTTGCCGAGCGCGCAGGAGGTCACCGAGCGCGATGTTCTGGCTACAGGTGTTAAACCCGGCACGCCGAAGTTCCAGAAGGCGAAGGAAGATTTAATTCTCACCAAGCTGGACGCACGCCCGAAAAAGATCGTGCCGCCCGAGGTCCCACCCGGCGGTCCGCAAGGCGCCGCGCAGCCTGTGCTGGCGCGGAAATAAAAAGCACCGACTCCCTCACGGTCGCGGCTCGGACTGAGGTTACCGAACCCCGACCGTGAGGGAGTGGGTGCCTTTTCCCGAGCCCCGAGTCCCTAGCCCCCGGCTTTGCGCAGCCAGATGTAGCAATGATTCCCGATTCGCCCCGCGTTGTCCGATCGCAACAGCATCAGATCCAAATAGCGCAGCGGAAACAACAGCCATCCCAGCACGAAATGCACCACAGCCCGCCAGGCGCGAAATGGAAATAGCAACTTCGCGAATTCAATTCCGATCACCAGCAAAGTTGCAGTGGGACCGGTACGCCAACCTTCCGCCACAACTTCCATCCCACCGGCAAGTTCCTTCAGCCCGTCTAAAGTAAATCTTCGAAAGTCTTTCGGATACTCGTGAAACGGATGACAGAACGGTGTCACGAGATGTACATATCCGCCGGGCGCCAACACGCGGCGGATTTCGCTCATGACCTGTGTGGGATTGCGTACGTGTTCCAGAACCGCGTCGCATTCCACGCGCTGAAAGATGCCGGAAGGAAAAGGGAGCTGTTCGGCATCAGCCGCCACGTCCACTCCCGGCACTGCAAAGAGGTCCAGGTTGACATATCCATCCACCGAACGGCCGGCCCCGCCGATATAGAGATTCCAGCGGCCAAGCGGGAAGTCCTTCGGTTCCCTCGGATTCAAGATATAAGGCGCGGGCGGTTCCAACCAGCGACGCAGCCGATGGAGCCAGTTGGTTGAGGCGCGTTCGCGATAAACCGCTTCTAGAGAACGCCCGGAGGGCATCCAGCTACCCTACCATCACTAAGCCGCCCAAAACCCGGCGGAACAGTAGTAACATAGTTGCATCCTTATGAAAGGGAATCTTCATCATGTGGAATAAACGTAAAGAAGAGGAGTATCCTCCCAAGTCGGCCAGTATCCCCGCGGCATCGGCCAGCCCGACGAAGGAGAACCCGCCCATGTCGACCGCCCCCGCTACCAGCCATTATTCTCCCGAAATGAGAGGGCCGGCCGTGATTGGTAAATCCGTAATGATCAAGGGCCAGATTTTCAGCCGCGAAGACTTGACCATCGACGGCGAGATTGACGGTTCCGTGGAACTGCAAGAGCACCGCCTCACGGTGGGTCCACATGGCAAGCTGCAAGCCGGAGTGAAGGCGCGCGAGATTGTTGTGTTGGGCACAATTCATGGCAACGTGGAAGCATCCGACAAGATCGACATCCGCAAGGATGCGAAACTGGTCGGCGACATTAAGACGGCGCGCATCGTAATCGAAGACGGCGCGTACTTCAAGGGCAGCATCGATATCGCTCGACCCGAAATCAGCAAACCCGCCGCTGCGCCGGCGCCGAAACCAGTGGCTGCCACGCCCGCCCCATCGGCGAACGCCGCCGCCGCATCGGCTCCCTCGTCGGCCCATTCGTCGGCGATGTCCAGCGAGATGAAACGCTGACCAGCCTCGCGCGGTCGGGAAAGGTGAATCTTTGCTAAGAGACCGGCGGGGAACAGAAACCAGTTCGCCCTCCCTATATTCGCCGGAAAGGAGCGCGGCCTCCTCCGCGCAATCGTCCACCCGCGCCAGCAATGGGCTGGATCAATTCTTCAGCTCCATCCAGGATCAAAGCAATCTGTCGATCCTGGATTTTGCGGGAGCGAGCCAGGCCAACGTCAGCTTCATCACCACGCTGGGTCATCGCATTTTTTCGAACGATATTCTGCATACGTTGGACGAAGCGTTCGGTGGCGATGGGGATTTCGTGGCGAACCAGGCCGATCCTCGGCAAGGCCGATTTTTTCCTGCGCGAAAGCCTGGATTTTTCCGAGCGCAGTTTCGACGGCGCGCTGGTGTGGGATACGCTGCAGTTCCTGGCGCCGCCGCTGCTGCAGGAAACGGTGGACCGGCTGTTCCACGTGCTACGCCCGCAATCGGCGCTGCTGGCTTTTTTCCATGCCGAAGAGAAAGCCAACATGGTGCCGCTTTACAACTACCGCATCGTGGAATCGAAGACGCTGTCCCTGACTCCGCGCGGCGAGCGCAAGCCCGCGCAGTATTTCAACAATCGGAGCCTGGAAAAGCTGTTCCAGAAATATCACTCGGTGAAGTTCTTTCTGACGCGGGATCATCTGAGAGAAGTGATTGTGCGCCGTTAGCTAAAGGCACCGGCTCCCTTACGGTCGCGGCTCGGTAACGCACGGACCCCCCAGACGCGTGTCCCCCCATTCCGAACCGCGACCGTGAGGGAGTCGGTGCCGTTGTACCCTGAAAATAAATGTCCCTTGAAGACGAGTTGTACCAGCAGCGCATCAGCCGGATCGCGGAGATTGAAGCCTTAGGTTTTCAACCCTACGGACATCGCTTCGACTTTTCGCACACCATTCCGCAAATCTTAGCGGACTATGGCGCAAAGACCACCGAGGAGCTAGAGCCTCGTGTGTCCGTGAAAGTGGCCGGCCGCATCTCGACAATCCGGCGCATGGGCAAAGCCGGATTCGCCCATCTATTTCAGAACGGCGAGCGACTGCAAATTTATATTCGCAAAGACGCGGTGAGCGAGAAGGATTTCGCGCTCTACGAAAAACTGGACCTGGGCGACATCATCGGCGTGGAAGGATACCTGTTCCGCACCCGAACCGGCGAGCTGAGCGTGCATGCCGAGCGTCTGTATTTCCTGGCCAAGACGCTATACTCGATGCCGGAAAAATGGCATGGCCTGGAAGATGTGGAGATCCGCTACCGGCAGCGCTATCTGGATTTGCTTTCGAGTCCGGAATCTCGCAAAGTGTTCGTTACACGCGCGAAGATCGTGGCGTCCATGCGCCGGCAGTTGGAAGCGCACGGCTTTCTGGAAGTGGAAACGCCCATGCTGCAGCCGCTCTATGGCGGCGCGGCGGCGCGGCCGTTCCGGACGCATCACAACACGCTCGACATCGATCTGTATCTGCGGATCGCGCCCGAGCTTTACCTGAAGCGCCTGATCGTCGGCGGCCTGGAACGCGTCTACGAGATCAACCGCAATTTCCGCAACGAGGGAATCTCCACGCGGCACAATCCGGAATTCACGATGCTCGAGTTCTATCAGGCGTACACGGATTACCTCGGCATGATGGATCTTTCCGAGGAGTTGCTGCGGACATGCCGCGATCGATGCCACTGGATCGGCGGTAGTGGAATACCAGGGCGAGAAAATCGATTTCGGCAACTTCCGCCGCGTCAGCATGCGCGATGCCGTCGGCGATCCGAACCTGAAGGGTCATGCTCTAGTGGAAGCGTTCGAGCGCAACATCGAAGCCACGCTGATCCAGCCGACCATCGTTTTCGATTATCCGGTGGAAGTTTCGCCGCTTGTCGAAGAACAAGCCGGACGATCCGGATTTTGTGGAGCGCTTCGAGATCTACGTGGCCGGCATGGAAATCGGCAACGCGTTTACCGAGCTGAACGATCCGGCCGAGCAGCGCCGCCGCTTCGACATGCAGCTTTCCCTGCGCGAAAAGGGAGATCAAGAGGCGCATCAGATGGATGAAGACTACGTCCGCGCGCTGTCGTATGGGATGCCGCCAACGGGCGGAGAAGGCATCGGGATCGATCGCGTGACCATGATCCTGACTAACACTCGTTCGATTCGTGACGTGATTCTTTTCCCGCTTCTGCGTCCAGTGCCAGACCATGAGCCCGGGGTCTAACACTTTCGAACTCTTCGTAGCGATGCGCTATTTGCGCGCGAAGCGCAAGCAAACGGTGATCTCTGTAATCACTGTCATCTCAATCATTGGCGTGGCGGCCGGCGTTATGGCGCTGGTGATCGGCATCGCGATCAACAACGGGTTCCGCAGCACTTTGCAGCGCAGCTTGTTGGGAGCAACCGCACACGTGATGCTGCTGCAAAAAGATGCGTCGCTGGGAATTTCCAACTGGACGGAACTGGATCCCAAATTGCAAAAGATTCCTCACGTGGTCAGCGTATCGCCGGTGCTGTACGGAAAAGTGGTGCTGTACGGCGCTGCCGGCGTTAGTCAAGTGGAGGGCGGGCAGTTGAAAGGCGTTCCGCTCGAAGCACCGCCGGATATTCTGTGGCATCTGAAGGAAGGATCTTTCGAAGAATTGAAGAAGACCTCCGGATTGCCCGGCATCATCCTGGGTGCGAACCTCGCACAGAAGACCGGGATGCTGCTGCACAGCGTGGTCACCGTGGTGAGTCCGCAAAGTGTCATGACGCCGATGGGGATGCACTTGAGCTTGATCCCGTACCAGTTTCGCGTGGTGGGGATTTTCGAATCCGGATTCTTCGAGGTGGATTCCTTCTGGGCCTTCACGGCATTGAGTTCCGCACAGCAAATCTTCAACGAAGGCGCCGTGGTGAATACGATCGAACTTCGGCTGGACGACATCTATCGGGCACAGCAGGTGGCGGATGCCGCGGAAAAGATTGCGGGTCCAAAGATCGCGGCCAAAACATGGATGGAGCAATTCCAGCAGATTCTGGGCGCGCTGAACAGCGAGAAAGTGGTGACAGCGCTCACCATCGGCCTGATCCAACTGGTGGCCGCGCTCAATATTCTGATCACGCTGATCATGATGGTGGTGGAAAAGAATCGCGACATCGCGGTGCTGATGTCGATGGGCGCGAAGCGGCAGCAGATCCGCAAAATCTTTGTCGTCGAAGGCCTGCTGATCGGTGTGGTGGGAACGCTGATCGGCCTGATCCTCGGTTACTCGCTATCGTATCTGGCGGGCCATTACCACTGGCTGCGCTTGAACGCCGAGGTGTATTCGCTGCCGTACGTACCCTTCAACGCGCGCTGGCAGGACGGCATCTGGATCGCCGCGACGGCCATCTTCATCAGCTTCATCGCGACGTTGTACCCCGCGAGAAGCGCCACGCGCATCGCGCCAGTAGAAGCGCTGCGGTACGAGTAAGATTTCGGTAACCAGATGACGAACAGCGCTACAGTCTAATCATGGCCCATCGCGCGGCGCCCAGCCAAGAGACGCATTACACCCTACGCTTGGGAGATCGAGGGAGAATGGTTCTTCCTGCCCAGTTGCGTAAGACACTGGGACTCAAATCTGGGGAATCGCTTCTGTTAACTGTCGACACGGACGGCGCGATGCACCTCGGTGCTCGCAGGCAAGTGGTGCGGTTGGACGCCAAAGCTGAGAAACTCCGAGTGAAGAAAGTGCTGGAAATCCCGAAATTCTTCGGGAGTGGGATTTGGGAAGGCGATCTGTCCGGCATGCGTGAGGATCAGCCAAAGCGGCGCAGAAGCAAGAAGAAGTAGCTCGCACCTACACCGGGACTGCTTCGCGCTGACCGCCGCTTGACGCCACCTTCTCGCGGCGCAGGCCCGATTGCAGCTTCTCCATATAGAGATAAATCACTGGCGTGATGTAGAGGGTCAGGAATTGCGAGACCACCAGGCCGCCCACCACCGCCAGGCCCAGACGGCTGCCGGGCGTCCGCACCTTCGCCGATTCCTAGCGCGATGGGAAGTGTTCCGAACAGAGCCGCTACGGTGGTCATCATGATGGGTCGGAAACGCAGCAGGCAGCCTCGGAAGATGGCGTCGAAGGGCTGCATGCCGTCCACGCGCTGGGCTTCGAGCGCGAAGTCGATCATCATGATGGCGTTCTTCTTCACCACGCCGAACAGCATCACCAAGCCGACGAACGCGTAGAGATCCAATTCCTTGTGGAAAAGACGCAGCGTCAGCAACGCGCCGAATACTGCCGACGGCAATCCCGAGAGAATCGTGATCGGATGGATGAAGCTCTCGTACAGAATTCCCAGCACGATATAAATCACCAGGATCGCGACGAGAAGCAGAATCGACATCCCGGCGAATGACTTCTGGAACTCCTTCACCGTGCCCTGGAAGTTAGCACTCATGGTGGCGGGCATGCGCAGCTCGCGCACGGCATCGTTCACTTGGTCGGCTGCTTGTCCAAGCGAATAGCCGGGTTTGAGATTGAACGACAGCGTGACAGCGGGGAGCTGTCCGAAGTGATTCACGCTCAGCGGACCCACGGTGCGCGAAACCTTCACCAATGCATCCAGCGGCACCAACGGACCGCGCGAAGAACGAATGTTCAGTTTGGACAGTGTCTCCGGGCTGCGCTGGAAGCGGGGCTCTACCTCCGATATCACCGAATATTGGTTGGCCGGCGTGTAAATGGTGGAAACCTGGCGGGCGCTGTAGGCGGAGTACAGCGCATCTTGAATCTGCTCCGGCGATACACCTAGCTGCGCGGCACGATCGCGATCGATCTCCAGATTCACTTGCGGGCTCGAGATCTGGAGATTGCTGCTTACATCCAGAAAACCGGGAAGCGTGCGCATCTTCATGGCGAGCTTCGGCGCCCAGTCATAAATTTCATGCAGGTTCGCGCTCTGCAGCGTCATTTGATACAGGCTGTTGGTGACTTGGCCGCTGATGGTGATAGGCGGCGGATTTTGCAGGAACACCAGCATCCCAGGGACGCTGAACAGTTTTCCACGAAGCTCTTCCAAAACCTGATCCACCGAAAGCGCGCGCTGATCGCGGGGTTTCATGGCCATGAAAACCACGCCGGAATTGGGCGTCGGAATAAACTGCCCCACTTCCAGGAACGAACCCACGTTCTCCGCATTCGGATCGTTCCGCAGAATCTGCATCGCCGCTACCTGGTGCTTCTTCATCGAGTCGAACGAGATGTCCTGATTCGCCAGCGTGGCGCCGAAAACGAATCCGCTGTCCTGGCTGGGGATGAATCCGGTGGGCATGGTGAAGAACAACCAGAAGGTCCCGCCTAAGAGCGCCAACGCGAACACCACCGTTGTGAACTGGTGGTGCAGAACCGCCTTCAGCGTGTATTCGTAAGCGTGCGTCATTCCGTCGAAGCCGCGTTCCAAGGCGCGATACAGGAATCCGTGCTTAGCCTTGTGATCGATGCGCAAGAATCGGCTGCCTAGCATCGGCGTGAGGCTGAGCGATATGAATCCGGATATCAGAATGGCGACCGTGATGGTTACGGAAAACTCGTGCAGCAACCGGCCGACAATTCCGCCCATGAACAAAACCGGGATGAACACCGCGACCAGCGAAATGGTCATGGAGATGATGGTGAATCCGATTTCGCGCGACGCCAGCTTGGCTGCCTCCATGCGCGAATGTCCCAGCTCCATGTAACGCACGATGTTCTCGAGCATGACAATGGCGTCGTCCACCACGAATCCCACCGATAGCGTCAAGGCCATCAGCGACAGATTGTTCAAGCTGTAGCCGAGCAGATACATCGCCGCGAACGTTCCGACGATGGACAAAGGCACCACCACGCCTGGAATCAGAGTGGCCGACAGATTCCGCAGGAACAGGAAAATCACCATGATGACCAGGCAGATGGTCAGCACCAGCGTGAATTCCACGTCGCGGATGGATTTTCGAATCGACTGCGACGCGTCGAACATGATGCGCAGATGGATAGCCGGCGGAATTTCTTTCTGGAACACCGGCAGCAGTTGTCCGCACGTTATCGACAACTTGCACGGTATTGGCGCCGGGCTGACGCTGGACGCCCAGCATTACGGAACGTTCGCCATTGGCCCATGCGGCCGACTTGTCGTTCTCCACTGCCATCAATGACGTTCCCGAGCTGCTCCAGGCGGATTGGATTTCCATTGCGATAGGCCACAATCATCGGACGATAGGCGGCTGCATTCGTCAACTGGCCGCTGGATTGAACCGTGAAGGATTGCTTCTCGCCCCAGAGCTTGCCGGTGGGCAGATTTACGTTGCTCGGACCGATGGCCCGCTGCACTTCATCGATTCCAATGTCGTGCGCCAGCAGGGCATCCGGATTGAGCTGCACGCGCACCGCGTATTTCTGGGCGCCGAAAATCTGCACGCGCGAAACGCCGCTGACCATCGAGATGCGCTCGGCAAGAAGAGTTTCTCCATACTCGTCGACCGTGTAGAGCGGCAGCGTGTCGGAACTCGAGCGCCATGAACAGAATCGGCTGCTCGGCCGGATTCACCTTTTGATAGGAAGGCGGACGCGGCATGTTCGCCGGAAGCTGTCCGCCGGCTTTGGTGATGGCCGCCTGGATGTCCTGCGCCGCTGCGTCGATGTTGCGGCTTAGAGTGAATTGCACCGTAATCACAGTGGTGGCCTGCGAGTTGGTGGAACTCATGTTGTCCACGCCGGCGATGGTGGAGAACTCGCGCTCCAGCGGAGTGGCAACCGAGGACGCCATGGTTTCCGGATTCGCGCCCGGAAGCGAAGCCAATACTTGAATGGTGGGATAGTCGACGCTCGGCAGCGCGGCCACCGGCAGCGCGCGGTAGCCGACGATTCCGAATATAAGAATGGCGAACGTGACCAGCGCGGTCATGATCGGGCGATCGATAAAGATGCGCGAAATGTTCAAGGCGCCGTCGCTCCCGCTGTAGTTTTCTCCGCTGCGACCGGCTGCACATGAGCGCCGGGATACAAAAGAAGCTGTCCGTCGGTAACCACGGTCTCGCCGGGCGTGACGCCCTTATCCAGCACCAGTCTTTTTTCCATGGTGCGGCCGACGGTCACAATTCGCATTTCTACGCCTTTATCCGGCTTGACGACATAGACAAACTGCCCCTGCTGGCCGGCTTGCACGGCTTCCGCGGGCACCACGGTGGCATTCTTCTGCGTGCCCAGCGTGATGGCAACATTCACCAACTGGCCGGGCCAAAGGATGCGTTCCTGGTTATCGAAAGTGGCTTTCAACCGGATGGTCCCGGTGGTGTTGTCGACGGTGTTGTCGATCACGGAAAGGAATCCGTGAGCGGTTTTATGCACGTCCTCCTGCAGCGAAACCTGCACCGGCAGCTTCCGCTCGCCGCTGTTCTGGCGGATCTCGCCCAGGAATTGCTCGGGCACGCCAAAACTGACGAAGATCGGCTCAATCTGATTGATCACCACCAGCGCGACATCGCTGACCTTCACCAGATTGCCCGCGTGGATCAGCAGGTTGCCCGCGCGTCCGGAAATGGGCGAGCGAATCTGGCAGTAACTCAGTTCCAGCTTGGCTGTTTCCACCGCAGCCAGATCGGTTTCGACGCTGGCGCGGCTGCTTTCGATGGCTGCCTGGTCGGCGCGGGCCGCTTGGCGTAGGCTATCCAGATTGGTCTGCATCTGCTCGCTTTGTTCGCGCGAGGTGACGCCTTCTTTGCGCAGCGACTCGTAGCGGGCGGCCAGCACTTCGGCGTTCTTCAACTGGGCGTTGTCTTTTCCCAGATTCGCTTCGGCTTGCTGCAACTGTGCACGATCCTTGGCAGTGTTGGCTTCGGCCTGGCGCAGGGCATCCTGATAGGGGCGGGAATCGATCTCGATCAGCAGGTCGCCCTTCTTGACGTTGCCGCCTTCCACGAAATGCACGGCAGTCAGCTGGCCCGGGATTTGGGATTTGATCTGCACGGTTGCGGACGGCTCAACGCCGCCAATGGTATGGATTTCCTCGGGCACGGACTCTTCCGTCGCCACCGCGACCGTAACCGGGACGGGTGGCGGAGGTCCCGCGGATTTCACTTCACGAGTGCGGCAGGCGCTGAGCAGCAGCGCGAAAAGTATAGCTATGGATGGGCTAAGTCGCAAGATAGATGCACCTGACCCTAGATTCGATGAAACTCGGCTAGGAGATGATTCTATTTTGACATAGGGTGGTTGGATAGCAAGATGGCTACAATGGGATGGGAGCGGTTTATGTTGTCCATCGGCTCACCAAAACGGCTTGGACTTTTCCTGCTAGCCGTGCAATCCCTGCTTTACGCGCAGCCAGAGCGGATTCTAGTTGCGAGCGTCGCCGAACTGCAAGCTTGCCTGGACCGGCCTGCCGGCGCGCCGCTTATCTGCGCTCTTCGAAGCGCGCCAACCCCGTATGCGATCTCCGGCGCTCCTTTGACCATTCGACGAAGCGACACCACCATGGAAGGAGCCGTCGAGGCTGGTCAAGATCCACCGACTTTAAAGCGCACCGATCCTGCACTGAAGAAGATGATCCTGGTCCATAAGTTCGCTTCCAACGTGACTATCCGGAATCTTCAGATTGACGGCAATCAGGAGCTCGCCCCGGTGAAAGACTTCCAGGATCTATCTGTCGAAGGCAGCTCGGTAACCGTGGTTGACAACTATTTCGGCAATGCCACGTACTATGGACTCTTCTTTGGTGGGCCACATTTTTCGCTGCGCCACAACACGTTTGGCAAACTGATGGTCGGCGGAGCAGTCCGTTCCGCTCCGGGAATCAATTGCGCGATCAAAGCCTGGGGTCCGAACGCGAACCAATTCACCATTGAAGGCAACACTATTTCCGATTACAACGGCGGCCCCATGAGCATCACGGATGCGCCTGGAGGAACAGATCCCGCAATGGCCAGCGTAATCAAAGATAACAAGCTGTACCACAACGAATTCTGCGTGCCTGACTGCGGGGGTGGCCAGATTTATGTCGCAGGCAAGACCACGAACGTGAAAATAGCCAACAACAGCGTGGATGGCGGATGGGCGGAATCGGAGAACAAGGACGTTGTTCACAGCTACGGCATTGAGATTGACAAAGCTGCGTACATCCAAACTCAATCCAATAAACTTTTCAACAATTCCATTTCCGGGATCTGGATCGGTAACGGGGCGAATCACATCACGCTGGAAAATGACGCGGTATACAACAACGGCCTGAACGGCGTGCAGATATCGGGCGGACCTCGCGCCCCGGTGTGGGCGATTTCGATCATCGGATTGGTTTCCCAGCACAATGATCAACAACGCAGTTCGCGCGCTCCCTATCCAAAGCTGCCTCGCTACTTCGGGGTGATGGTTCAGGACTCGGGCGCTACTAAGGATCTTTGCATTCAGAGCGACAGCAATCTCGCGACGAATGCGCGAGGCGCGGTCTATGCGGAAGGGCGCTACTCCAAGGGTACGTCCTGCCCGCGTCCTTACAACTAGCATCGTGCGGCACGCTTGTGGGGCGGACCCCCCGGTCCGCGCGGGTCCCCCTGGACCCGCTCTTCAGCCAAGCCAATGAGACTCATCGCAACGCGGCAAGCCGACGAGGGCGTCGGCTGCGGACCCGGGGGTCCGCCCTACATCACTCATCAGTTTCCGGAAAACTATATGACATTGCGCAAATTGTGCCTGGGCTACGCGTGGCGCGAACGCCGACTAGTTTCATCGAATTTCAAACACTCCGAAAGCCAAGCCCAAACTCCGCTGGTCCGCCGGGGTGCTGAAAGTGCGTTCCACTTCCAGGCTTACAGTGATCTGGGGGCGAGCGTCGTCGGGAAGGGGAAACTCGAAGGAGAACGGCGCATTCCCTTTCGCAATCGTCACTGCGGGCAGCGAGGTACCGTCCACCGACACCTGCATTCGCAGCGGACCATGGGCTATCTGAAGAGCCGGACAATAGCCGGACACAATCAGCTTTTGCCCTTTTGTCACCGGCCCAGGCAGCCGTACCGTAGCGCGCTTGGGCATCCAGCGGAATCCCTGGTCGATTGCGTACCATTCCGGGCCCAGTTGGTCCTGGAATCGCGGATCGCCGGCATCCACTTGGTGCGCGGCATACTGCGACGTGACGTCCGTCACATGTCCATTTTTAGATTGCAGAACAACCGCCGCCCGGTGGGCCACAGCATCCTGCAGGTTGGCGCCCAGCAGAACGAATCGGGCAACAGCGGCGGGATCGCCGGGCGAAATCTCCGCCTCCGAACCAGGGGCGAGAAATACATCGTTCACTCCGAACGCGGAAAACGGATGTTGATTCACAGACGCGTAGAAAAGTGGCGCGTCGATTCCCGTCAGCAGGATGACCTTTCCCGGATTCTGTGCATGTTTGGCGACCACGGTTTCAACCAAAGCTTCCACTTCGAGGCTGCGCTGGTGATACCATTCAGAGCCTCGAATATCCGTGGGAACCGATTCCACCAGGAAGAGCACGAGCAACGCGACCGCGAGACCCTGGTAAAGTTTCGACTTCTTCCAGGCCCAAACGAAAGCGGATGCGCCCAGCATGGCGATTCCGACGGACGGCAAAGCTAAATAAATATCCGAGATGTTGTCGCGCAGCGGCAGGGCGGGCGCCAGAACTATGGCAAACCAGCAGAGAAAAAACACCGGAACAAAATTTCGCCGGTAAGCCTGAAGCAGCGTGAAACTCAATAGCGCGGCACTAAATAGAAGCATGCCGGCAACGCCGACGCTCTCCGGCAAATGCGTGAAGGCAGTGAGGTTGACGGGCTCGAAATCCCAAGCCCAGTAATGGGCGAAGGTCCCGATTATCGAGCCATTGAAGTGCAACCGGTACGGTCCTGAAGCCGGCGCGTGAATAAGAAGCATGTGCGCCAGTACAAACACAATGGAGGGAACGAACAAGGGAAGCGTGTTTCTGAAGTGCGATCTGGCACATAGCCAGGCGTAGGCCGCCGCCACGAGCGGAAAAACTAAGTTTGACTCCAGAACTCCGAAGCCGAGCAAGAAAACAATCCACATGCTCACGTAATAGCGGCGGGCGCCGGTGTCGGTCCAACGTAAGAAGAGCCAAAATGCGGCCAGCAGGCAGCAGCCGCACAGCGCATAGTCGTAAGCCAGGCACCACGTCATCACCAGGATTAGTTTGCTGTTTGCGATCCAAAGCATCGGTGCGAGAAGGCCCGCCGTTGCGCTTCCGGTAAGCCGCCTTGTGATAGCGGATATTAGAACCAGATTCGCGAACTGCGTCAGAAAAGAGACGATGTGGAAGGCCACCGGATTGGCGCCGAAGAGCGTCTGCAACAGCAGAAAATAGCCTCGATCCGAAAAGGGCCGCCAAGTCCCGTGTGGCGTCGGAACAGTAAGAACCGTCAGGAAATCGTGCCAGTTGTGTATGTGGGCCTGCAGTCCCAGGAATGCGAAATCGTCATCCTGAAACCAAGTCAGCAGTCCCGGCCAATAAAGGAGGATGCAAAGCAGGGAAGGGAGGGTCCAATAAGCCGCCGCTCGGATCGTTCGCGCGTTCAGGATTTTACCGTAGCATACGCTCGGCCGGGATTGATCTGTGGCTTAATGATGTACATGGACCTGCATGCGATCCGGCTAGAGATTCCAGCCGATGGAAATATCATTGTCGGCCAAAGCCACTTCATCAAGACTGTCGAAGACATTTACGAAACGATCGTGAACACGGTGCCGCAGATGAAATTCGGCATTGCATTCAATGAGGCCTCCGGCGCTTGCCTGACGCGCGTGGATGGCAACGACGACGAGCTCAAAGCCATCGCTACGCGCAACGCATCCGCTGTTGCGGCCGGGCATTTGTTTGTAGTCGCGCTGCGCGGCGGATTTCCCATCAACATCAAGAACCGGATTCTCGAAACTCCGGAAGTGTGTACTATTTTCTGCGCCACGGCGAATCCGGTGGAAGTGATTGTCGCGCAAACCGAGCAGGGCAGGGGAGTGCTTGGCGTGATCGACGGTTCGTCTCCCAAAGGCGTCGAGACGGACTCCGATGTCGAATGGCGGCACGGATTCCTGCGCAAAATCGGATACAAGCGTTAGGGGTAGACTTCTCGCCCCCCTGCGGTGGCGCTGCGGAAAAGAGAGCGTTACGGAACCGCGACCGCGACGGAGCGTAACGCCTGCTGCTGTCGTGGTAGCGCTCCCTCGCGGTCGCGGTTCGGTAACATAAACAGAAGTATGCGGCTTCTCCTCCTCGCTCTACTGCCTGCTGTCGGATTTGCGGCGGCCACTTGCCATAAGGGGCACATCGCGCGCGATTACAAGATGACCGAGATGTCTGCGCCTCCGATCATTGCAGGCATTGGCGACAGCCATCTGGAAATCACCACCAAATCCGCCAAAGCGCAGGCGTACTTCGATCAAGGATTCAACCTGTTGCACTGCTTCTGGGATTTCGAAGCGTACCGCGCTTTCAAAGAGGCCGCGCGTTTGGATCCGAACGCCGCCATGGCGTACTGGGGAATCGCGGAGGCGGTTGCGAATTATCCGGCGATGGAAGATATCAAGAAAGCCGCGCTGGAGAAGGCCGAGGCTCTGATGGAGAAAGCCTCCGATCACGAGCAGTATTACATCCGTGCGCAAAAGCTCCAGCAAGATGAGGACGACGGCGCCAAAGATTTCCGCGCTGAAATGGAAGCGCTGATCGACAAGTATCCGGATGATTTCGATGCCAAGCTGATCCTGGCCATTCACCTGGATTACGGCTACGCAAAGAAGGACGGCCGCCCCGAGGATCAAGCCATCTACGCGCGGATGCTGGTGCAAGATGTTTTGGCCACTCATCCGAACAGTGCCGCCGCGCATCATTACCGGATTCATATTCTCGAAGCCAGCACGCATCCGCAGGATGCGCTCGCCGGACGCCGATGCGCTGGCGAAGCTCGCGCCTGGGTCTGGCCACATGGTCCACATGCCCGGGCATATTTATTACCGGCTGGGCGATTACGATCGGGCGCGGCAATCGTTTCTCGCTTCCACGAAGGTGGATTCGGATTACATGCGGCGCGAAAAGGTGGGCACGCTGGATGACTGGAACTACGCGCACAATCTGAGTTATTTGATCGCGAGCGATGCTGAATCCGGGCGGCTCAAGGAGGCCATCGAAATGGCTGGTCGCGCTCGAAAAATTGGCGGTCCAGCCTTTCTTGGCGAAAGGAGCGCCGTTTCACGCTCTCACCGTGGGCGGAACCACAGCGCGTTTGAATATCCGCTATGGAAACTGGCAGGCGGTGTTGGACCGGCCCATCGATCTTGGCTACGGTGCGGAAGATGCCGGACCGGCGGCAGTGGCGTATCGCGATGGAATCCTGGCGTATGCGCGAGGCATGCTGGCGTTATCGCGCAAAGAGCTGGATGCCGCGGCGCGCGAGTCGGATGCATTGGACGCTATCTCGTGGCGACTGCACGCCGAGAGCGGCTTGGATCACGATCCGGAGCATGTGCTGAACCTGCTGGAAACTGCTCTCGCTCGATCTGCGTGGCAATTTGCGCAGCGTCGCAGGGAAAATCCGAAGAGGCGATTGAGCTGCTCAAGAAAGCAGTGGACAAGGAAAAGGACGTTGGCTATGGCGAGCCGCCGCAATACGGCCGTCCGGAGCTCGAGAGCTTGGGATTCGCGTATCTGAGGGCAGGGAAGTGGGCGGAGGCGCGGAAAGCATTTCAGGATGAAATGATCACGCGGCCCGCAAGTGGTCACGCGTTGTATGGCATCGCGCAATCGTACGAATTGGCCGGCGATAAGCAAGGCGCGGCTCGCGCATACAGCGAATTTCTGGCGGCGTGGAAGAATGCGGATCCGGATCTGCCTATGATGGAACATGCCAAATCCGCGAATCGTTAACGGACTGGACGAACTGCGCACGCTGATCGGCCAGGAAGCGGGCGCGAGCGATTGGTTGACCGTGACGCAGGAGATGATCAACCGCTTTGCGGACGCAACGGACGATCATCAATGGATCCACGTGGATGTGGAGCGCGCCAAGCGGGAATCGCAATTTGGCGCGACCATCGCCCACGGATTTCTCACCGTGTCGCTGCTTCCGCGCCTGTCGCATGAAGCGGTGGAAGTGCGCGGCGATTTCAAGATGCGCGTGAATTACGGATTCAATCGGCTGCGATTTGTTTCGCCGGTGCCGGCGGGCGCGAGAATCCGAGCGCGGCTGACGCCGCAGAAAGTTACTGACAATGAGGTTACGTGGCTGGTGACAGTGGATGTGGAGGGTTCGGAGAAACCTGCGGTGGTGGCCGAGTGGTTGGGCCGGTTTTACTAGGCGGACCGACAGGCACCGACTCCCTTACGGTCGCGGTTCGGAATGAGATTCCCGTTTTACTGAGCCGCGACCGTAAGGGAGTCGGTGCCCTTCGCGTCGTCGCGAACCAGGAAATGCACCAGCAAATACGCCACCAGCGGCAGCAGTGCGAAGGTGAAGCACACCGGCTGGAAGCCGTAGCGGTCAATGATCACGCCCAGGGGTTTCGAAACTACTGTCTGCATCGCGCCATACGCGAAGATCAATCCACCGATGGCGAATGCGGCGCGTCCGGCGCCATAAATGTCAATCGGCAAAGTGTAGTGATTGGTGCTCCAGGCGCAAATCAGGAAATAGCTCAGCGACATTCCCGCGGTGGCGAGCGCCGCAGTCGGTAGCAAGCGGAATCGTCATCGTGCCCAGCAGCAGGATTGCCGCGATCAGGCAGGCACGTTTGCGTGCTGCGATCGGCGTCATCCCCCGATTGATCAGCCGCCACGAAAGACTTCCGCCTGCCAGCGCGCCAAAGTATCCGCAGATCGGAATGACGGGCGTGTAATGCGAAGCTTCCTGGCCGGTGAGATGGTGCACGTGGACCAGATATACGGGACTCCAGTTGGTCCACAGGCTGTAAATGGTCATGGCGAGAAAATTGGCGCCGATCAACGCCCAGAGTTTCGGATCAGCCAACAGGCCGAAGGAATGCTTGCCTCCGGGCGGAGCAAGTTCGACAGTCGGCGGAATGGCGCGCGCTGTGGCCAGCCAGATGGGAATCCAGAGCAGGCTGATGATGCCGGCGCCGTAGAAGGCCCAGCTCCAATCGTATTGGTCCGCGAAGAGTACGGCGAAGCGCGGCGCCAGGCCGGCGCCCAGGCTCAAGCCGAGCTGTGAAAGCGCGGTTCCCGTCGCGCGCTCCTTGGGCTGCAGGTACATCCCAACGGCTTTTCCAACCGCAGACACGCCGCTCGCTTCGGCAACTCCGAGCAGCGCCCGCCACAGCAGGAATTCGGTGGCGTTGTGCGACATTCCCGTGCCGAAGCTCGCGACCGCCCAGACGCCGACCGAGATGGTGATGCCGCGGTTCAATCCGACGCGATCCACGAACCATCCGATGAACAGCGCGCTGAGCGCATAGGCGATGGAGAACGCCGAGAGCGACATTCCGTAATCGGCGGAGAACGGAAAGCCCTTGATGGTGACCATGGTGGCCAACACCTGGCGATCCAGATAATTCAGCACCGATGAGAAAACAAAGACGATGATCGCTATCCAACGGAGCGATACGGGCGAACGCATTCTTAAAACTCTCGTTTCTCGTTTCTCGTTTCTCGTTCTGATTCTCGACAGTTTACAAACGAGAAACGATGAACGAGAAACGAGAAACGGCTTAAGTCTTTAACTGTTCCAACCTCTTGTCTAATAAGTCCAACACCCTCGCCGGATCGCTTGCGCCGTCTAGCGGGATTCGCAGCACGCCCGCGGGCGTGAACTGCGCGCCTTCGGTGTCTTTCACCAGATTCATCAGCCGATTAGGATCGATCCGGGCTTCTTTAGTGAAACTTGACGTTCAACGCGCCCTGCCGGCGATCGATGGCTTCGATGCCTAGCTTTTGCGCCGCGCTCTTCAACACCGAGAATTTCAGCAGATAGCGAACCGCGTCGGGCGCCGGTCCGTAGCGGTCTTCCAGTTCCGCTAAAAGCTCAGCGCTGTTCTCGGTATCCGCTGCGTCGGCGATCCGCTTGTAGGCGCGCAGGCGCTGGTGCTCATCGGCGATGTAGTCGGACGGGATGCGGATGTCGAGACCGAGATTCAGCGTCGAGTGGACTTCGAGCGGCACCTCTTCGCCCTTCAGCTCATGCACGGTTTCCTCAAGCAGTCGGACATACATGTCGAAGCCCGACCGCTTCGATGTGTCCGTGCTGTTGGCCGCCCAGGATGTTGCCGGCGCCGCGCAGTTCCAGATCGAGCGCCGCGATTTTGAAACCTGCGCCGAGATCGCTAAACTCCTTGAGGGCGGCCAGATCGCTTGCGCGCGATTTCGCTCAGCTCGGTGTCGGCGGGAATCAGCAGATACGCATAGGCGCGGCGATTCGAACGGCCCACGCGCCCGCGCAGTTGATACAGCTCCGATAGCCCGTGGCGCTCGGCATTCTCAATGATCATGGTGTTGGCGAGCGGGATATCCAGGCCGTTCTCGGCGATGGTGGTGCAGACGAAAACATCGTACTCGTGCCGCATGAAACCGAGCAGCGCTTTCTCCAGTTCCGCTTCGCCCATTTGTCCGTGGCCCACGCCGATGCGAACGCCGGGCAACAATTCCTGAATGGAAGCGGCGCGGGAATAGATGCTGTCCACGCGATTGTGGATGAAGTAAACCTGCCCGCCGCGGCTCAATTCCTGTTCGATGGCGGTGTTGATCAACTTCGGATCGTAGTGCGCAACCACGGTGTGGATCGCCAAGCGGTCCTTGGGCGGCGTTTCGATCACCGACATATCGCGCAATCCCAGCAGCGACATGTGCAGCGTGCGCGGAATGGGCGTAGCGGTCAGCGTGAGCACGTCCACGTTGTGCTTGAGCTGCTTGATGCGCTCTTTGTGGCGGACGCCGAAGCGCTGTTCTTCATCCACCACCAGCAGTCCGAGGTCGCTGAAAATGGACGTCCTGCGAAAGAATGCGATGGGTTCCGATGACGATATCCACTTTGCCTTCCGCCAGCCCATCCAGCACTTCGGCGATCTCCTTCTTGTCGCGAAAGCGGCTGAGCATTTCCACTTGCACCGGGAATGGCAGCGAAACGCCGCTTGAACGTTTCGAAGTGCTGGAACGCGAGCACCGTGGTGGGCGCGAGCATCGCCACCTGCTTGCCATCGCCCAGCGCTTTGAACGCGGCGCGCATCGCGACCTCGGTCTTGCCGTAGCCCACGTCGCCGCACAGCAGCCGGTCCATGGGATGGCTGCTCTCCATGTCTTTCTTGATGTGCTTGATGGCGCTGAGCTGGTCTTTGGTCTCGTTGAATTCGAACGCGTCTTCAAACTCGCGCTGCCAGTTGCTGTCGGGCGAAAAGCGGAAGCCTTCGGCCATGCTGGCGTTGCGCGTAGAGTTTCAGCAGCTCGTCCGCCATGTCGCGCATGCGGGCTTTCACGCGCGATTTGGTGCGCGACCAGGTGGCGCCGCCCAGCCGGTCAAGCGGCGGCGCCGACCCTTCGCCCGCGCCGCGATATTTCTGGATCAGATCCATGCGCGTCAGCGGAACGTAGAGCTTGGCGTCGGCCGCGTATTCGAGCAGCATGAAGTCGCCCTTGTTTTCGCCTTGCGCGATCTCGCGAGTGCCAACGAATCGGCCGATGCCGTGCGTGACGTGCACCACGTAGTCGCCGGGCTTCAGATCCGCCAGTCGGCGGTGAAAGCGGCGAGCTGCGATTTGCCGGGCTCGGCTGCGCGACCAAGTCGGACGAATCGAAGAGATCTTCGGATCCGAAAACGGCAATGCGCGCTTCCGGGAAAGACCACGCCGCGCCGGACCAGTCCTTTGACCAGCAAAGTGCTGGCCGTCGCGCCGGCGACATAGGAACGCTCGGCGAGATACGGGCGCGTGGCGTCGGCCGGATCGAGCCCAAGTTGGAAGGGAACTGAGTACTCCTGGAAAATATCGGCCAGCCGCTCGAGTTCGCCCAGCGGATTTCGCGAAGAACACCACGCGATAGCCTTGTTCCACCAGGTTGCGCGCTTCGGCGACTGCGGCTTGCACGTTGCCGTGGAAGGCGAGCGACGGCCTGCGAAGCCATCGTCGGGGCTCGGGGCTAGGGATTCGGGGCTGGTGATGAGCTCTAGTTCGCGGAGGGCGAGTTCGGCTTTCCGATCGAGAGCTTCGCGTAGTTCGGGCCAGGTGTAGAAGTTTTGCTTCCGGCGGGCAGGGAAACGGGCGATCGGGATCGTCCAGGCGCTTCCACAGGCGGGTCGGCGGCGGCTGCGATCTGCTCTGGTTCGTCGAATACGACCAGCGGATTTTCGGCCAGCGAAAATAGCGAATGCTTGCGCGGGCGCACCAGCGGCACCAGAAACTCCCAGCCCGGAAATGGATCGCCCGGGCTCGGCACTTCGGTCTCGTCCGCGATTTGACGGAACAGCTCGCGCGATCTTGGATATTCCGCCAGCGGCAGTAGCGTGGTCTCGGCGACTTTCATCACCGAGCGCTGCGTCTCTACATCAAACCGCCGGATGGATTCGATCAGATCGCCGAATAGCTCGATGCGGATCGGCTTGCGAGGCTTCGGCCGGGAAAAATATCCAGGATGCCGCCGCGCAGCGAGTACTCGCCCACCATTTCCACCGGGTCGCGCTTTTCGTAGCCGATGCTTTCCAGATGCGCGAGCAGATCTTCGAGCGGAATTTCCTCGCCGGCGCGAACGGTGAGCGCGAGCTGGCGGTAGAACTCAGCCGGTTCGGTGCGCAGCAGCGCCGACGCCACCGGCGTAATAGTAATGCTGGTCTTGCGCGCCGCCAGGCGCCACAGTCCGACCGCGCGCTGCTCGCTGATCTCGCTATGCGGCGACAGGCGCTGCGAAGGCAGCACGTCCAGAGCAGGAATGATCTGCGGGCGGGGAAGATCGCCCGTGACCAGCAGATTGAAAAATGTTTCCACCAGCTCGCCCAACGTTTCGGCTTCCTTGTTGCCATCCACCACAACCATGACGTTGCGCTCGGTGGCCTGCCAGAGCAGCACCATGTAGAGCGCTTTCGCGGTGGTGGTTAGTCCGGAGAGCGACTGGCGCGCATGCGGATCGTGCAGCAGCCGGCTGACGACGTCCTGGAAAGCGGCGTCGCGGCTGAGCGATTGGAACAGATCGCGGATGGCGGGATGGGTCACGGAGGAAGCAGGCGCCGAGGTTCGATTTCTATTTTAGCGTGGCAGTGCTACCGAACCGTGCTTGTCGGTTTCCAGGATCGTTAGGCGCGCGTCAGGACTTCTTCTAAAATGCCGGTGGTGGAATAGCCCGGCTCGAGCGGCAAGGCCAGAACCTGGCCACCCGCGGCCTCCACCTCTTCGCGTCCGGCGATGAAATGCGCCCAGTCGGCGCCTTTGATCAGGATGTCGGGCAGCACGGCGGCAATCAGCTCGCGCGGCGTGTCTTCGTCGAAGAACGTGACGGCGTCCACGGCTGCGAGCGCGGCGGCCAGTTCGGCGCGTTCGTTTTCAGGAATGAGCGGGCCGGGTGGGACCTTTGAGCCGCTGGACGCTGGCGTCGGTGTTCAAAGCCAGAATCAAGATGTCGCCCAGCGACCGCGCGCTTTCGAGCAACCGCATGTGGCCGGGATGCAGGATATCGTAGCAGCCATTGGTGAAGACCACTTTCCGGCCGGCGCGTTTCCATTCCTGGCGCGCGGCGATCAATTGTGTACGAGTGTAAATTGTGCCCAACGTTCATTCTACTTCGTGAGAACGGGCCGATAAGGACGGCATGAGTACGAATTCTATCAACAGCCTCTCCAGCAGCTATTTGCAATCCATTCTCACGAGCGCTCTGACAAGCAACGGAGTGACGTCGAATGCTTTTGCGCCGGTCACGCCCCAGTCAGACAACGGCCAGCTTTCGCCGTTCGCCCAAATCGCCAGCACGCTACAACAGCTTCAGCAATCGAACCCGACGCAATACCAGCAGGTAACGCAAACCATCGCGTCGGACTTGACTACAGCCGCGCAAACCGCACAATCCGATGGAAACACGACCGCGGCGAATCAGCTGACGCAACTGGCGTCAGACTTCACCACGGCATCGAAGAATGGGACGCTTCCGAATCTTCAGGATCTAGCGCAGGCCACCGGTGACACAGCCGTTGGCGGCCATCACCATCATCACCACCATCATGCCGAGGCGGCTTCGTCGGACTCGCAGCAGCACGTCACTCGAATCCGCTGAGCATTATCTCGAACGCACTCCGGATCGACACGTCTCCACGTAGCGCATGCACTCGTGCGTGCCGCGTCGCCACTCCTGGCGACGCCGGGAGCTGGCAGCACGTACTATACTCCAGAGCAGGCGTACATCGATGGCGAAGAAACAATCTACTTCATCCCGGCCCGCCAACTATGTGAGCATGAGGTTGGAAGATCTCAAGAACAAGAAGCTGACTAAAAAACAACTGGCTGTGTTGACCCGCGTCGCTCAATTGCAAGAATCGGGCGACGACTCAGGGATAGACTATTCCGACATCCCTAAACTCACGAACGAGCAGCTAAAACAAATGGTCCGTCAGCGACCTAAATAAACAGGCTAGCCGGGACATGAAAATATTCAGCGAGCTTCCGCGCCTGCGCCTTGCTGATGGATCGCTTTCCATTGAACACGTCCGAGGCGACGCTCGACGACCCAAACACCGAAATCAAATCTCGCTGGCGAAGTCCGCGATCTTCGGTGAGCACTCGCAAGGCTTCCAGCGGCTCCGCATGGCCCAGCGGATACTTGGACTCTTCAAATTGCCGAACCAGCAGGGTCATCAGCTCGGCCAGACTTTCTTCTTCCGGGGTGAGCATGCGGCCTCGGGTATCGAGTTGTTCGAGCGCCGCAACCATCCGCTCATTTTCTCGTTCAGTCTTGATGACGCGCGGGAGCGTTCGCGCAAGCAGCTTGCCGTATTGTGTCTTGTTGAGGGTTGCACTGGCTACAGCCATTTCTTCCAAGCTCCTTTGTCGTATTCAGCGTGCGTCAAGAACTCTTTGATGTAGATCCGTTTGTACTGGAAAACCATTCGGACGATCAGCCTATATTTGTTACCGCGAATATTGAAAATCGCGAGATCTCCGACCATGTCGGTCTTTGGAAACGTCTTGCAGACGTCGTCAAGGTGTCTCCAGTCCGCGTCAATCGCCGCGTCGAACCAAACTTGTAGCGCCGACTTGGCGTCAGCGAATTTGGCCGCTCTTTCGAAAAGGCCGCGTTTGCTGATGACGTTCAAACTCAATACTAGCACAGTGCTAGCATATTTGCAAGCGTTTTGCTAGCGTATCCAACTGGCGAATTGCGAAAGTGCAGGTGCCCTTTTGCAGCGCTGTTTCGCTAGAGTTATTTAATGGGTACGCCTTCGGCAGGCGACGCTGCTGGCTCAATGGCACCAACCTTGAAGGCGTGGATCGACCCGCTAGCGAGAGTTGGCGCTGTGTTGGTTGCGCTGACCTACCTCATCGGTTTTTTGATCGTTTCTCTGCATCACGCGCAGTTCGGGATTGTCGAAATGGGCCTTCTTAGAGAGCGCGCGTTATGGAGGCAGGGATCTTGTTCGGCGCACTCACCCTAATTCCCATCACTCTCGGGGTTCGCGCGTACGGTTTGCTTGGTCTTGTCCCTTGGTTTGACCCGGACGAGCCGTCTGAGTTGATTGTATTGACTCATACGTTGGGGTTTTATCTGCCCTGCGTGTTCCTTGCCGGTCCGATGGCTCTCATATTCGACGACGCATCGTTTCGAGCTTGGTCGGGATGGACTATGCTCTCGATCCCCGCACTTCTCGCTGTAAGTGTTGCGGCGCAAGTTGAGTTTGTCAAGAAGCGCCCACGAATCAGCTTGGCGCTAGTGGCTGCGGGTGTCGCTGGGCTGGCGACGGCGGAAGCGATCACCTCACCGGCGTACTTAGTGATGTCTGTTTGGTTTTTCGGGTGTTTCCTTGCTGTTCGGTGGATGAGGACGGTTGTTCGGGAGCCACGGCGGCTTAGAACTTGGCGGTGGGAAGGGCTTATCGTGACGTCTCTGGCGATTGTCGGCTTCTTTGCTCAGTCAATTTATGGCATCGTCAAGCCCGAATACGGCGGCGGCGCGCCGGTGCCCGTGTTGTTACATCTGAAAGCGGACGTGCCGAACCTCTTTGCGCCAGATCCTGCTCAACTCTGGCTGATCGAGGAGACTGATCGGGGGTGGTACGTTGTCCGTTCGCGGAGCAGCAAATCGGCGGTGTTTCTGCCTCGGGAGCTCGTGTCAGCCGTAGAATTCGGTCGAGTGCCCGACGCATCGAGGGTTGCGGTCCCGCAAAGGAAGCGGTGACTGCGCGCGTTCGGCAGCATCGGTCTAGTGGATGTTGTGAAGCATTGTCGCTTGGCTGCATTTTGCTTATTTCCGATAACATATATTATGTAAACTATGCTTCAGCATTACGTAGCTAAGACTTCAGGCAAAGAACCTTACCCTCATCACATTTGTACGCGAATCGGAGACTCCTGTTTCACTGAGCGCACTTCCGTACGGTGCGCCACGGGATCGAGGAGGAGCACATTTAGGCCAGAAACGAGTAGCCTCCGATGCTTGCTGATATTGGTGAGCTTGTTGAGGATCCAGAGCGGTCGGTCTTATATTGCTCGCGATGATAAGGTTGCAGAAGCTCGATTTGTGTAACCGCCTTGTCCGCTATCCCTCGGAGTCGTCGAGCCCGCAATCTTTTGAAGGACTCACTAGACTCGCAAATCGGGAAAGCATTATCCTCCGTTGGAGTAGCATTCGCGGCAAGACACAATTCCCACACAAGATAATCCAATGCGGATCTGAGGTTCTGGAGGCAATCCCCAATCCTGTAAGAAACCGACTCGGGCACATCGGGACCCATGAATCGTACGATTCCGCTCCCATAGAGTTGAGTATTCACCTCGGCCACAATACGCCCAGCGCTCTGCTCAAAGTACTGAGTTATCTCGGCCTTAATCGTCTCCCGATGTCTTTCAGCCCAGGAGATCTTATGCGTAACTGAGTGGAGTGAGCCCATCACCTGTGCTCCATGTGGTGTCGTCCTTGAGTACTAGTATGACCAAGAGGCGATTAAGTCTCAACCAGCCGACACAATTCAAAAAAGAAGGGCTCGAATCGCTGGGAGGTGCTATTCGAGCCCGAGGGAAGAAATTCGTTGTCCTACTAAACTCTGTCCTTAGCGGTGTCCGCCGCCTCCGTGTCCGCCGCCACCAGCCGACCGCCGCCACCGCCGCCACTGGGGCTGGCGTGGGACGTTCCGGTGCTTCCGCCGCTGCTGCGCGTCGGGGCCGACGACCGTGTGCTCGATCCGCCGCTATTGGTTGTCGTGTTCCGAGGCGCCTGATAACTCGGCGCCGAGTAGCTGCGCTGCTGGACGATCGGCGGGCTGATCCGCACCGCGCGTCCGCCGCTGCTGCCGGAATACGCTCCGTAGCTCGGCCGGCTGGTTTCCGAACGCTGTCCGCTGCTGCTTCCCATCAAGGACGGCGAACTTCCAGCATGGATCGGCTCGCCGAAGCGATTCCATCCATGTCCTGCGGCCGAACCACCAGCCGCGCGGCCGGGAAGATTGCACGCCCGAGTTCCCTGCTGTTGCGGCTCGGCGCGTGAAATCGGAATGCGAGAGCTGCTGCATGCCGCGCTGTTGCTGCGCGAACGATACGTGGCTCACCTGCGGAGCCTGCGTATGGCTGGCGAAATTCGTCGCACGGCTTTGCGGGAAATTTCCGCTCGCCGTACGGTTCGACATCTGCAAGCTCGATCGTCCCGGCGCCACCGGAACCGCGCCGCGCACCAATCCAGCCGATTGGATTTGCGAATGATTCAGCGATTGGATTTGCGCTCCGCTGCGCCCAAACTGATTGGCGGCCGTGCCGCTCACGCCGCCGGCCACTCGGGCATTGCGATACGTACTCGCGATATTCGCGTTGCCAATGATTGCCGTGCCGCGCGCAAAACCGCCGCCGCGGAATCCCGCGTAGAATCCGCGCCCATACCAGGGATGAAACGCTTCAAACGGCGCCAACGGCACCCAGCCCAGTCCGCCAAATCCGAATCCAATTCCGATACCGCCGCCCCAGCCGAAGAAACCGACGTAAGCGGGCGCCCAATAAGGATGGCCAAAGATCGGTCCCGGATACCAGGACCATCCACCCACACCCATGAACCAGCGGCCGTAATGATACGGCGCCCAGCCCCAAGGATCGGCGCTCACCCAGGTCCAGCCATAATAGTCTTCCCAAACCCAGCGGCCGTTTTGATACGGCGCCCAGCCGGGATCCACATTCGTCGGCTGCCAAACGGCGCCATAATTCGGATCGTTGGTCCAGCGTCCGTTCTGATCCAGATCCTCGACGCCCGGCACATCGCGGCTGACATGCTCGTAGCTGCGCGAGCGCAGCAGATACTGATCGCGATCGAGATTCCAGCGGTCCCAATTATCCGCGGCGATGGCGCCCACTACTTGAAATTCGGGATCGGAAGCCTGGCCTCGCGCATACATGGTCCGGCCCACGCCCAATCGCTCGCTGCCGTGCGGGCTGAAGATTTCCGCTTCGCCGTTGCGCACGGTGATTTCCGATGTTCCGTCGTCGCGCACGCTGATGCGATAACTTCCCTGCCCGAGCGGATGCACCGCGACGCTCGGCGTATCCACTTCCGATTGCGCTTGACCCTGGCGAAGCACGCGGTACATTACCGTACCGGCGGCTACCTGAATCTGAAAACCGCGCATGTCCATTCCCGCGAATCGCACTTCGGAATTCGGACCGATGCGGATCAAATTGGAAGCATCCAATTGCACTTCGGCGCGGGAAGAAGAACTGGTGAGAAGACTGTCGTTGGCCATCAGCGGACCATTGATGGCGGCCGCCACAACGTCGCCCGAATCGCCGCGGCGCACCGAAACTTCTCCATTCAGGATGCTGATGCGCGCCACGCCTCGGCCTTGTTCGTACTGACCGTCCGGCTCCTGCTGCTGTTGCTGCGGATCGTTCGGCCCCGGACCTTGTTGATCTTGTGCCAGCGCTGGACCAGCGATGAGTGCCGCGACTGCCGTCAGCGATAAGAGAATGCGCTTCATGCGACTTCTCCGCCTCCAAGGGCAATCCGCTAGCCATCGAATAACTTGCTTATTTTCAATAGCATAATACCGGATCAAGGGTCTTGCGTTCTGGCCGAAAACCACCAGCGGTGCTTGGAAACAGCCGAATCTTGTAATGTTCCGGGGAATCGAGTAAACTACAGTTAAGTTGTCTCCAGCAACCACAGTCAATACATCCCTGCCCGAAGTACATTCCAGTGTTGGGACGGGTCATCCCTCCGTTTGGAAACGACTGTTTGCCTTTGCCGGACCCGCCTATCTGGTGAGCGTCGGATACATGGACCCAGGCAATTGGGCCACCGATCTGGAAGGCGGCGCGCGCTTCGGATATCAGTTGCTATGGGTGCTGGTGTTGTCGAACCTGATGGCCATCCTGCTGCAGACCCTGAGCGCTCGACTGGGAATCGTCACACAGCGGGATCTGGCGCAGGCTTGCCGCGAAACATATCCACGGCCGATTGCGTATTCGCTGTGGTTTTTATGCGAGATCGCCATCGCCGCCTGCGACCTGGCGGAAGTGCTGGGCGCTGCCATCGCTTTGAACCTGCTGTTCCACATCCCGCTGCTCTATGGAGTTGTGCTCACCGCGGCCGACACGTTGCTGTTGCTTTGGTTCACCGGCCTCGGAATTCGCATGATTGAAGCCTTCGTACTGGCTTTGATCGCGGTAATTGGCGGATGCTTCTTCATCGAGCTTTGGTGGGCTGGCTGGCCGGTGGTGAAGGATATGCTGCCCGGCCTGGTGCCGCATATCACCAGCCGCAATCTTTATGTCGCGATCGGAATTCTGGGCGCCACCGTGATGCCGCACAATCTCTACTCTGCACTCCGCCCTGGTGCAAACGCGCCGCATTGGAAAAACCGAATCCGAAAAACGGATGGCGTGCCGGTTCAATCTCATCGATTCCGCCATCGCGCTGAACGGCGCGTTGTTCGTGAATGCCGGGATTCTGCTGCTGGCGGTCGCGGTGTTTTTCAAGCGTGGAATCGTGGTGACTGAAATTCAACAGGCCAACCAGTTACTCTCACCGCTGCTTGGGACCACCATGGCGAGCGTGCTTTTCGCGGTGGCGCTTTTGTGCTCGGGACAATCGTCCACGCTGACCGGAACCATGGCCGGGCAGATCGTGATGGAAGGCTTCCTCAACTTCCGCATGCGGCCCTGGCTGCGGAGGTTGGTAACGCGCACCATCGCGATTGTCCCCGCCGCGCTCACCGTTTATTTTGCCGGCGAGCAGGGCAGCTACAAATTGCTGATCCTGAGCCAGGTGATTCTGAACCTGCAACTGCCGTTCGCGGTGATCCCGCTGATCCAGTTCACCAACAATCGCGAGCGCATGGGAACATTTGCCAATCGAGGCTGGGTGCGCGCGCTGGCGTGGAGCGCGGCAGCGGTAATCCTGTCGCTGGATATCTGGCTGGTGAAGATGACAATCGGCAACTGGCTGAACGCATCCGGTAGTTCCAAATTCTGGTTGGAACTGGGATTGGCGCCGCTCCTAATCACGTTGTCGGTGCTGCTGGCTTGGATCATCTTCCAGCCGGTGCTGCCGCCCTGGATCCGGCGCTTCGGAAGCTCGCCCATCGAGCTCCCGGAAGCCGTCGCCATCGATCTGCCAAGTCCTGTGTATGAGAAGATCCTGGTGCCCCTCGATCACAGCAGCAAGGATCGGGAGGCCATCGCACACGCCACCGCCATGGCGAAGCAGCATCATGCCAAGCTCTACCTGCTGCACGTGGAAGAAGGCGTCACCAGCCAGATGTTTGGATCGCTGGCTTCCACCGCCGAAGTAGAGGCCGGGAGCGAGTACCTGCGCGAGATTGCAGCTCAGCTTGAAAAGCAGCAAGTGGCGGTGGAAATGGTGGTGAGACACTCCCGGCGTCCCAAGGACGCCATCGTGGCTTACGCCGAGGAACTCAAGCCGGACCTGGTGGTGATGGGCGCTCACGGGCATAAGGGCTTGAAAGACATTGTATTCGGGACTACAATTAATGCAGTCCGTCACAAATTGAAGATGCCGCTATTGGTGGTCCGCGGGCACTGATCTGGACAGGGATTGTGTCGATCGGATACACCCAGGGCCCGGGGCTCCCTGGGAAGTACTGCATTTTCAGTGGCATGCGATGGAAGCGGACTTGCTATCAGACTGACGAGCCGAAATGCGTAAATTGCTCATTCTTGGATTGTTGGCGGCATGGGGAACCCTACCCGGGTCCACGCTACGCCAGCTCACACTGGATGACATGATCCGGCAATCCACCATGATCGTGCGCGGGACGGTGCAGCCCGCGACGGTCCAGTATCACGGCTCGACCATCTTTAGCCACTACACCGTCCAGGTCACGGAGACCTATAAGAGCGCGGCATCCAGCCAAACTCCAGCAGCTTCCATAGACTTTGGGGTTCCGGGCGGATCGCTGAACGGCGCCATTCAACGGGTAGCCGGCGCACCCATGCTCACCGTCGGCCAGGATTATGTGCTGTTCCTTTGGACCAGCAAAAGCGGCTTGACTCAGGTGATTGGGCTATCGCAGGGTTTGTTCTCGGTGATTTCCACTCCGGCGCGGCGTTCCTACTGTGATGCGGGCAGCTGCTGCCGAACAAACGCTGAATTCCGCCGGACAACCGGTAACCACAAACGACATCAACATGCCGTTGAGCGCTCTCAAGACTGAGATCGTCAACGTACTGAGCGCGCAGAGTACTCAATGAGGCGCGGCTGGTGGGTTCGTTTTGCGGTAGCGGCGCTTGCGTGCCTCCTGACCACCAATAGCTGGGGATATTATTACTACATCCTCTACAACACCAGCACTGGCCCCTTCAATCAACCAATTGTTGAGAAATTCAATCTCAACTCTTTGGTAAATAATACAGTTCCGTTCTTCATTTCCGATGTCGGTCCGGCTGTAATGGCGCCCGGCGATAGCTTTCAGGCCATCATCGGAGAGATTCGCGGCGCGGCGGCAACTTGGAGCAATGTGAGCAGTTCCCAACTTCGCTTGGGCTACGGCGGGTTGTTTACCGCAAGCGCGCCTTCGGCATCATCGCCCGGGATCGAAGTCGAGTTTTCGGATGAGATTCCCCCGGGTCTGGTGGCGTATACAGTCCACGAGGTAACAGGCAACCTGTCTTACGGGACGGATAGCCTGATTGTCCCGATTGTTCGATCCAGGATTTACCTACCCAACGATCTGACCCAGGTTTCCACTTACGGCGACTTCCTGAGCTACAGCGAACAGTTCTTCGTCACGCTGGTGCATGAGTTCGGCCACGCGCTGGGATTGCAGCACACATTGACCTCCGGCGTGATGTCCACAATTTATACCAGCGCGGCCAGCAAGGCTACGCCTTTGGGCGCGGACGATATCGCGGGCATCTCGGTGCTGTATCCGGCGGACGGATATCTTCCCACAGTCGGCAGTATCAGCGGCAAAGTCGCGCGGGATCCCAACGGACTGAGCCTGGCGTCGGTGGTCGCGTTGTCGGCGACTAATCCCGCGATCAGCATCCTCACCAATCCGGATGGAAGTTATCGGATGGACGGAGTCCCGCCCGGCCAATATTACGTGTACGCGCATCCATTGCCGCCGGCGGAATACGGAGAAAGCACGCCGAACAACATCATCTATCCGACCGACATCAACGGAAACTCCATCGGATTGAATTACACCGCGTTCGCCACGCAGTTTTTCAGTGCGACCTATGGTGGGACACGCGATCTGGTGAACCATCCGGCGTACTTAATTTCTGTGCTGCCTGGGCTGCTCACTTCGGGCGTGGATTTCCACGTGAGTCAACGGCCTTCCCAAGCAGTTTACGGTGTTCGGACCTACGGATTTTCTCCCACCAACGTGCCGGTGGCGTCTCCACCGATTCTGGCTGGATTGCCCACGCCATCGCCGGTCGCGGCTAGCGGCGAGGGCTTGCTCGAAGCCAACAACGTGATCACGCCGGGTCTCAGCATTTCGGTACTGGGAGCAGCCGCCACGGCGAGCAATCTGCGTCCGTATCCGCCGCCGACGCCTTATATTGCGGTGGATGTCCAGGCCAGCGTCACGGCCGGGTACGGGCCCAAACATTTGCTCTTCGCAACACCCAATGATATTTACGTCCTGCCTGCGGCGTTTTCGGTGGTGGCCAATCCCGCGCCTTCCATCGCGTCGGTTACTCCGGCTACGGATGCCAATAGCAATCGGATCGTGCTGATCTCGGGCACCGGAATGTTTCCGCTCGATCCGGTTACGAACACCGTGCTTCAGACGACGATTCTGTTCGACGGTCAGCCAGGCACGATCCAGGGCACGAACAAGAGTGGACAAATCATCGTCACGCCGCCGCCGGCACAAGCCGGATATACGGCGACGGTTGTGGCGCTGAACGCCGATGGCCAGAGTTCTTTGTACCTTCAGCCGACACCGCCGACGTTTACGTATGGTGGTGCGAGTCTTCTACCGTCGCTCACAGTCTCGCCGAAGACATTGGTTGCGGGCACCGCGACCACGGTAGACGTTGTGGGCGTGAATACCAATTTCGTCAATGGCCAGACGATTGTTGGTTTCGGAACCAGCGACGTTGTGGTGAACAACGTCACGGTGCTGAGTCCGACTCACTTGAAAATCTCCGTCACTCCGAATGTCACCGTCGCCACGTCCGGAATCAATGTCACGACGGGCCTGGGCGTGATCTCGCAGGCGCTGGGCAACAGCGTAACCACCGTTAATCCAAAATAGCGCTTAGTCCGGCCGATCGATTTCCAGGCAGCCTAGAGTGAAAACATACGGGAAGGGCCCTGAATCGTCCTTCCTGTAAATACCGTCGAAGAACACGAGCATTCGATTTGGATTCGTCTCCGAGTATTGCACTGATGGCTTCCATGGGCCCGAATGCCATCCGCGATCCTCAGCGTTCATGATCTGGACAGGGGTGCTCCAGTCCGACATGTCGGACGACGGGGACTTGGCCTGACACCACCACAAGCCTGTCGTCGCCGGCGCGGGCCCTTGGCCGAGCCAGACTCGGGAGAAGACCGCTTCATATCCGTGCTGCCCGGGAATCACACAAAAATCGAAAACCTTTTCTTCGGCCGGAAACACGAGTTTGTGTTTGGTCCAATTGCCGCGGCCGTCCGGGCTCTCGGCGAATCCGTGGACAATGTAATCCTCCTGGTTGGAGCCCGCCACGTACCACATCTTCCATTTCCCATCGGCGTAGACGAGGTTCGGTTCGTAGACGCTGCCGTGTTCCCAATCTTCATTCGCCGAAAAAACCGGCGCAGGCTGATCCACCCAGCGATCGCCATTCCATTCGAGATAGCCGATCGTATATGGACCCCAGACATTCGCTGCTCCGCCCGCGTAATAGATTCGTTCCATCCAAATGCCGCGATCCGGATCGAAGCCACGTACGTAAGAAGGACAATGCCTGCCTCCCTTCAAGTCCCATGCATGGCTGGCTTCTTGTCCCGCCAAGAGTTCGACCTTGGTGGGATCATCCGATCTCGGAGTCAAGGTCCACCCGCTCGCTGAAAGCGGCGCGCCCTCCGGTAGTGACGCGCTGAAAAGTTGGATCGCTGCTTTGCCGTGAACCGGACCGGCCAGGTACATCCACCAGCGGTCGCCGCGCTTAACGACCGAGGAATCCGTGGCCACGACTGGGTCTGTCAGCGCTCCGAAACCATCTTTGGGATCGAAGATCTTCGTCTCTTTTCCGCGAACCTGCAAAGGTGCTACTTGCCTTTGCTGAGTTTCCGGAAGTATTCGGCGATGGCGTCCGAATAACCGGGCGGGAGATGTTCGGCGCCGGCGCTGCGCACCTGGTCCGAATTCTTTTCGTCCAACTGGCGGCGCAGTTCCAGTTCGAGCCGCTCCATCTGCGGGATCACTTCGCGGCCGATGCGCTGCGAGAGTTCCGCGTCATTGGAATATGCGGGATTCATGGCATGCAGTAATTGCAGCACTTCGCCAGAGTATTCAGGATGCGTGCGGATGAAGTCGCGGAGCTGGCCCATGTCGCGCAACGATTCGCGGTAGCCCTGCTCCATTGCGTTGTGCGGGGCCATTTCGCCGGAGCCGCCGCGGTTACCGACTCCGCCATAGGGTGCGCCGTTCGATTGTCCTGGCGAAACCTGACCGGGACCCGGTTCGGTTCCACTCGATTGCGATTGGCCTTCTTGACCCGGCTGACCTTGACCTGGCTGACCCTGGCTGGGTTGTCCTTGGCCGGGTTGTTTCCCTTGACCGGGCTGCGGCTTTCCGCTGTTTCCGCGATTTCCATCGCCCTTCTGGCCCTGGCCCTGCGTCAGCTGCTGCATGCGGTTCCGCATGCCCTCCAATTGCGCCAGCGCCTTCTCGATGTCGGCCTTGTCACCCGCGCCTTTACCGGGCTCGCCTTGCTGTTGCATTCCGGCTTGCGCCTGCTGGAGTTGATCCCGCAGGCGATTGAGCCCCATGGTGGTGGTGGATTCACGCACCCAAGTTTGCATCCCCTGCCCTTGCCGGATCCATTCCGCGGCCTTCCGCATGCGCAGCTCGAGCTCATTCTGCTCGGCTTCGGAAAGCGCATCGCGCAGTTTGGAAGATACTGGATTCTGCGCACCCGCCAAACTCCGCGCGGTGTCCGTCATCTGGCTTTTGAGTTGCTTCAGTTGCTCGGCCATCTGTTCTTTTTCGCCGGCCATCTTCGAGTCCTGCTGTTGCGATTCGCCTGGCTGCGCACCGCCGGCAAACATCTGGCGCAGACGATTCTGAAAATCGGTCTGGTGCTGCGCGAGCTGGCCTGCTTTTTGCGCCATGTCGTCGAGCTGCTGCGAGGCATTTTGCCGCTGCATTCCATTCAGGATGTCGTGCGCCTCCTGTAAACGCTGGCCGGCGCGTTGTTGTCCCGCGTTGCTCTGATCCTGTTGATTCTCGGCTTGACGCATGTCGTCGGTAGCGCGCGCGAGGCGATCCAGCGCCTGCTGCAGCCGTGGATCAGATGTGGCGCCGGTTCGTTGCTGTTGCTGTTGTTGTTGTTGCTGCTGCTGCGAATTGGATTGCGAAGATTGTCCCTGCTGTCCGGATTGGCCCTGCTGGCCCTGTTGGCTGGACGAGGATTGCTGCTGCTGTTGCTGCGAATCGCCGCGCGTGAGCTGCTCCATCTGCCGCTGCAGCTTCTCCGCTTCGCGGCGCAGCATTTCCTGCTCCCACTTCTGCCGGAATGCCTGCTGCTGGTCTTTCTTCGCAGCCAGCTCCTGTTGGCGGCGGGCTAACTCGGCAAGCTTTTGCAGCGCGGCGTCGATTTGCTTGGCGCGGCTATCGGATGCCGATTGCTGGCCGGTTTCGTACTGGTTCTTTTCGCGATCCAGTTCGAGGTCCGCCAGATTCTGGAGGTCACGCGCCTGGCTTCCTCCCTGCCCGCCGCCCTTGCTTCCGAACGCCACCTGGATATCGCGGAACTGATCTTCCGCGCGCAACGCATGCTGCAGGCTCTGCTGCTCAGGCACGAGAGCGTCTGTCCATTTCTGAGCGCGAATTTTCTTCGCGGACTCGGTCATGGTCACCACGGCTTGTTCCATGTTCTTGATGTAGCTCTGCGTCTCGGGGCTGCCATCCAACTGGCGCGCCTTCACGCGATCCGCCAGCGACTTGGCCTGAGCCGCCAGCTTCTCCTGGATCTGGCCCAGGAACTTGGCATCTTCGGCGGCAACCGATGGGTCCTTCGCGCCGTTCTTGGCTTCGTTCCAGGTGGCGGCAATGATTTCCTTTTGACGTTCGGAAATCTGCTGCGGGGCGTCACCGCCGCTTCCGCCGCCGTCCTGCTGGGATTGGGTATAGTTGCGCTCGAACGGCTCCGCCTCGATAAAGTACATGTCGGTCTTGCTGGTGTTACGCGCATCGCGAGCGGTGGCGTAAATGCTGACGATGTCGCCGGCCGAGAGTTTGTAATCCTCAAGCGCGATGACGTGCTTGCCTTCGGCGTTCTTGGTTCCCTTTTGGGAAAGCATGGAGACCGATTTCTCCGCGCCGCCATTGACGGAATAATGCAGCGTGACTTCGTTGAGCGCGAAATCGTCTTCGGCGGTGACTTCCACCGTGACCTCTTCTATGGGATTCACTTTGGCATCCTTGCCGGGGCGAGTGATTTTGACGCTGGGCGGCGAATCCTTGCGCGCTTCGATAAAGAAATCCTCGCTCATGCGGATGTTTTCGCCCTGCTCGATGGCGGCGATGTGATACATGCCGTCTTTCTGCACCGGAAGATGAGCTGTGAGCCAGTTCCCCGCCCCAGATTGGAACGGAATCTGCGAGTCATCACTCAACATCAGGATTCCTTTGCTGAGCGGACGATCCGTCTGGACGGCGATCTCGGCATCGGTGCCTTCGACTGCCCGCACATCTCCACCGGGATCCTCCACCGAATCCTTCATTCCCGACCATGCCGGGTAATGATACGTGACGCGAATCTTTTGGATGGACGGAAGGTCGATGACTTTCAGGTTGAAATGCTTGGATTGGACCGCGCCCGCTTCCACGTAATACTCGACATTCTCAGCCAGGCCGCTGAACAGAAATTCATAAGTGGATGCGCCGGGCGACGGACGCATTTCGACTGGCTCCCATTTGGAAGCGCTCTTCGATTGCGCAAACAACCGGACTTTGGGAGCATCGAATCCCAGAAGCTGCGCGGTCACCAGTTGATCGGACTTGCGGCGCACCGTGCGGTCGCCCGGTTTCACGGCGATGTCGTAGAACGCATGATTTCCGGATCGCGGGGCGCCTGCCCAGAGGAGCGATGTTCCATAGCCGAGATAGCCGGGTCCGGCGAGGATGAGCCACAACAGGACTGCGACAGCGACGCCGGCCGAGGTAAGGAATCCGAGAATGGGGCCGGTGGGAGCGAGGCGCTCCGGTTGATTGGCGGCGGCGACTTTCATGGCGTCGCCGGCCAGCAGTTCTACAAACGGATCGGACGCGTTCGGCTTTTCGGCGAGGGTGAGCAAGACGTTCCTGGAATTCCGGGAATTGGCGTTCGGCGCTGCGGGCGGCGTTGCGGCGATTCATGCGGAGCAGCGGAATCACCAGGCCGAAGGCGATGGCCGTGGCGACGGAGATAAACAGAAGGATGCGCGCAATGAGCAGGCTGGCGGATGAGAACGCGTAGCGGTTGATGATCCAGACCAGGACCACCGTGACCACCAGCGCTGACACCGTGACCAGCGATGTGCCTTTCGAGAATGCTGAAAAGCGCAGGCGGCTTTCCAGGCGGCGGAGGTAGGCGTTTAGTTGATCGAGGGGGCTCACGTGCGGCTCCTTTTTTGGCCGCTGATGAACGCTGATGAACGCAGATAATTCATGCGGCCTCTTTTTCTACCGATAGGTATCGGCTTGCGATCACTGATTCGATTATGGCGACTATTAAAACCAATAGCAAAGCGTAGCGCCAGAGGCTTTGCGGACGCGGCTGGCTTGCGGCTTCGCCGCTCGTGCTAGCCGTCTCAGGACCGTTGCCGGTGTTGTGCCAGAGTTCCAAAGTGTCCTTCGGCGCTTGAGTCAGGTCCGACTCCAGACGATCCGGATGCACCGCGACCATTTCGACGCGTCCGTTTCCGCGGCGGATTTCGTAGAAGCCTTCGCGATTCACTTGGAAGGATTGCGCGGTGGATGCTTCTTTCAGTGAGAGCGGGTGCTTGCCGTCAGGATCGATTACATCCACCGATGCGCCTTGATCTTTGGCCGAGCGCAGCTCGATGAACGAATCCACTGCCACGTTGGTGGATCTTCCTTGTTGTCCGCCAAGATATTGGGCGGTTTCTTCCACGAAGGGCACGAAGGATGCGTGCAGCGGAAAATCGTTCGAGATGTTGTCGAACGTGGATGCGAATACCAGCACTCGGCCTTCGCCCACGCGCTTTTCGAACAGCAGCGGCACTTGATTGGAGAGCCGGGCGATCACGCGGGATTGGCCGGGATCCACCCGGACCACTTGATAGAACTGCACGCCGTCCAGTTTGTTGGCGCGGCGGAGCGCGGGGTGCTCAGCGTCGGCGTTGGCGACTATTTGGAAACGATCGCCTTCGCGTCCGGCATAGCTCGTACCCTGGATGGGTTCGTTCGACACCGGCACATGCGAGAGTGCGGCAGAGAGCGGACCCAGGGCCACCAGCAGAGATCCGCCGGCGTTCACGTAGGCGCGCAAGCTGTTTTCGAGGCCCGCGGGCAGCGAGCTGACGTCGGAAAGAACGACGAAGGCGTATTTTGAAAGTGTCTGGTTGCCGGCCTGCTCCACCGCGAGCGGTTCCAAGTCAAAGCCGGCTTCGCTGACAGATTCGAGCGCCGAGCGGTAGTAAAGTTCTCCCTGCTGCTGGCCGGCGGAGTGAAGAAACAGCACTGGGTGCGGATCGGCGCGTTCTACAGCAAACGGAAAACGATCATCTTGCGGGAGCGAGTCGGCTGGTTCAATCCGGATTTCGGCTTTGTGGAATCCATAGGGGGATTCGAGCGACAGGAACTCCACCGGCGCGCGTCCACCCGCGGGAATATCCACGGATTTGCTTTCGAGCACACGGTTGTCAAGAACCAGCGAGACTGTTCGTTTGGCGGCTTCGGTGCCGATACCCGCAACCACGGCTTGGACGCGAACTTTCTTCGGTCCATAGATTTTTCCGGGCGCCGTTACGCTTTCCACCAGCCAGTTCGGCTCGCGAGCTTCGGCGACTGAGTGAAAAATCAGGTTCGTTTCGCCGCCTAATCGCAAGTCGGCGAAGGAGGGAGGCAGCGACGACTTTTGCATGTCGCTGACGAAGTGAACTTCCAGTGGCATGCGCGAGGATTGCGCGATGGTCCGCAACGTTCGCGCCAACTCGCCGTAGGAACTGCGTTCATCCGAGGGCTGGATAGATTGGATAGCGGTTTTGAGTTGATCGGCGTCTTCCACCGGCTGCGTCAGCATGTGGATGCGCGAACCTACCGCCAGAACCTGGCCACGCTCGCCGGCGTTGAGGCTTGAAACAGCACTGAGGGCTTCCTGTTTGGCACGGGCGAGATGATTGCCGTAGCGCATGCTGAAAGAGTTGTCGACGGCGATCAGCAGCATTTTCCGGGCGCTGGAACTCGCAGCGGTGCGAGTTACAAAAGGATTAGCGAAGGCCAGCGCCAACAAAAGCAGAAGCGCTACGCGAAGCGAGAGCAGTAAAAGATAGCGCAGCCGTCGGTGCTTGATGGAACTTTGGGTGCGACGCTCGAAGAACATCAGCGAACTAAATGGATGCGGAGTGCTGCGGTATTGGCGCAGCAGGTGAATCCACAGTGGCAGGCCGATGGCGGCCAATCCTGCCAGGAACCATGGAGCGAGAAAGCCCAAGCTACATCCTCCCCTTGCGAATCAGAAAATACTCGCGCATGGCGTCGTCAAGCGGACGGTCCGTACGGAGCAGGAAATAGTCGATATTGTTGGCGCGCGCTTTCTTCTTCAGCGCGTCGACGTGGGCGTCGATTTTCGGACCATACTCTTCGCGCGCGTATTCCGGCGAGACATCCAGCGCGTCCTGAGTTTCCATGTCCACCAGCAAAATCGGCTCTTTGAGCGTGGGCCGAATCTCTTCCGGATCGAGGACGTGGAACAGAACCAGATCGTTGCCGCGAAAGCGCAGCGGCGCCATGGTGTTCATCACGACATCCGGCTGCTCGTAGAAATCGGAGAGAACCACCACTATGCCGCGTCGCCGGTGGAACTGCTGGAAATGGATGAAGGGTTTGGCGAAATCGGTGCGCGTGCCGAGCTCGGCTTTTTCTATAGCGTGGGCGACGCGCATGAACTGGCCTTGCCGGGTGGAGGGCTGCACGTAGTGGCGAACATCGTCGTCAAACACGATCACGCCCGCGGCATCGCGCTGCTGATTGGCTAGATAGGCGAGTGAAACCGCGAGATATCGCGCGTAGTCGAGCTTGGATGTTCCGTGCGAGGAATAGCCCATGGATGCGCTGGAATCCAGCATCAGCGTGAGTTGGCTGTTGGTTTCTCCGCGATAACGTTTCAGGTAGGCGCGCTCGGTGCGGGCGTAGACATTCCAATCCACGTGGCGCAGGTCATCGCCAGGCGAGTAGGCGCGGTATTCGGCGAATTCCTGGCTGAATCCAAAATCGGGGGAGCGATGGAGGCCGGCTACGAATCCGTCTACTACGGTTTTGGCGACAAGGTCGAGGCTCGAGATCTCGGCCAGGAGGGAGGGGTTGATGAAGCGGGTTGGAGTGCGGGGGTGCATCTAACTTCGCGTTTCTCGTTTCTCGTTTCTCGTTTCTCGTTGCCGGCATCGTGCGTTGGAGATGCATTCTTTACGCTCCTTTGCGGTCGCGGTTCGGTCGGGCGACCCCGGTACCAAGCCCCTGACATGAGCGAGCGCCGAGCGAGAAACGAGAAACGAGAAACGAGAAACGGCTTTCATTTCGGCTCCGGTTTCCACTCCAAGAGGCGCTTCAAGATTGCGTCTGAGTCCAGGCGCTCGGATTCTGCATGGAAGTTTAGGAGGATGCGGTGGCGCAGGATGGGCGTGGCTAGTACGCGGATGTCTTCGTAGGTCACGTGGTAGCGGCTGCGCATCAAAGAGCGCGCCTTCGCGGCCAGCACGACGAATTGGGCGGCGCGGACGCTGGCGCCGAAGTTCACGTAGTTTTTGACGAAGTCCGGGGCGCTGACGTCGTTGGGGCGTGTTGCCCGCACCAGTTCCACCGCGTAGCGCGCTACCGATTCCGCGATGGGGACCATGCGCACGAGCTGTTGGAAATCCAAAATCTCTTCGGGATTCGTCACGGTGTCCACCTGCGCGGAAGACGTCGTGGTGGTGAGATCCACCACTTTCAGCTCGTCTTCGGCGGACAAATAATCTAGGACCGTATTGAACAGGAAGCGATCGAGTTGCGCTTCGGGCAGCGGATAGGTACCTTCCAGCTCGATCGGATTTTGCGTGGCTAAAACAAAGAATGGCGCGTTGATTTTGTATTGATGGCCGCGCACGGTGCAGGAAAGCTCCTGCATGGCTTCGAGTAATGCGGATTGCGTCTTGGGAGGGGTGCGGTTGATTTCATCCGCCAGCAGGACGTTGGAAAAGATGGGGCCGGGCACAAAGGTCCAGGTGCGATGGCCGGTGGTGGTGTCCTCTTCGATGATGTCGGTTCCGGTGATGTCGGAAGGCATCAAGTCCGGCGTAAACTGGATGCGCTTGAAAACCAGGCCAAGCGTTTGCGCGAGAGTGCGAACCAGCAGCGTTTTCGCGGTTCCGGGCAGGCCGGTGATCAGGCAGTGGCCGCCCACGAAGAGCGAAATCAAAACCTGCTCCACCACTTCTTCCTGTCCCACGATCACTTTATGGACTTCGCGCACGATGCTTTGGCGAACCTCCTGGAAGCGGTCAATCCGCTCCTTGAGTTCCGCCGAGCCGGCAATGGTTGTGCTTAGAGTGGACATTTTATTTTGAGATTTCCAACAGTAGTCTTTGCGCCGGCTTGTAGCCCGGAGCGGCTTCGAGCGCCAACAGCACCTGGTCGCGCGCATCGTCTAACCGGTTGGCTTTGCGCAACGCGCTGGCCAATTCGAAATGCGCCCCGGCTTGATCCAGCGGCTGGGTTGCGAGTACGGCCTGGTATTCGCGAATCGCCCCGGGCAGATTGTTCTGCGCGAGCCACAAGTCGCCTAGCCGCTTGTGTAAATCCGGATCCTCGGGATAAATGTAGTTTAGACGATCCAAGGTGGCTGCGGCCTTTTTAGGGTCGCCCTGCTGTTCTTCGAAAGTGGCCAGGCGCTTGATCAGCAGCGGGCTGCGGCCGCCCACGGCGCTGTATTTTTCGAGCTCTTTGCGGGCTGCCGGTTTGTCGCCTTTTGCCTCATACGCGTCCGCCATGAGTTCATAGACGCTTCCCGGCTCCACATAGTCAGGATAAAAATCGCGGATCGCGGCGCCTTGGCGTAGAACGTCGTCATATTTCTTGGCGCGCAGGTCACCCACGAGGTCCTTTAACTCTTTTCGCCATTCCGCGAAGTGCTCTACAGTGATTCTTGGTTTGCGCGTCGAGCCACGCGAGGAACTGCTTGTCGAACTCCTCGGTGGACATGGCGAAGTTGTTTTTGATGGCATCGGGCGTGGATTCGAGCTTGGCGTACGACTGGATCATCGCCAGGAGCTTCGCGTAGCCCCATTTTTCGGCGATGAAGCTGCAGATCTTGCCGGCTTGAAAATAGGAGACTATCACCTGCGCCGGATAGCTGGGCCGGATGAATCCGCGATCCAGTTCGGCAATCGGCAGAAGCTTTTTCTTTTCGATGGCATTGATGGCTTCCGGATCCAGGCGATCGCCCCAATCTGGCGCGGCGGCGGTTTCCTCGTACACCGCCATGCCCTCGGTGAACCAGCGCGGGACGCGATGATTGGTGGCTTGCAGTACGAACACGTGGCTCAACTCGTGCCACATGGTGCTGGCCCAATGAAAAGTTCCTGGAGGACGTCCGGACGGGCTATCCATCGCGACCACGGAGCCGAACGTGACGCCCAAGGCTCCCAGGCCAGGCATCCCCATGGTGCGGACGGCGAAATCTTCATGGTCCGGGTAAACTTCCAATTGCACCGGACCTTTCAACTTCAACTGATATTTTTTCTCGTAGGTGGCGATGGCGCGCTTCAATTCGGCTTCGATATAGGGGCGGAGCAGATCCGCCTCCTTCTTGTGCAGCTTGAGAATGGTGTTGCTGGTTTCGTAGGTGTTGAAGTTCTTGTAGCTGTCGAGCAACCGAAGGGAGTTTACGGTTTCGGCGTTCTTGTATCCGGCTTCGTAGCATTGTTCGAGCTGCGCGCGAGCTTCCTGCTCTTCGCCCAGACGCATGAGCTGCACGCCCAATTGCGCGCGCGCTTCCCAGAGGCGCGGATTCAGTTCCAGCGCCTTGCGATAAAACGCGATGCCTTCGCGGTAGCGGCGATTGAGGACGAAAAAGTGTCCGGCAGTGGAGTACGCTTCGCCGTAAACCGGGTTGATCTTCAGGATCCGATCGAGCCAGGGTGACTGCTTCTGGTCATTCAGCCAATCGATGCTGGCGTGAATGGCCATGGCGTCCAAAGATTCCGGATCGATGGCGAGAGCGTTGTCGGCTTCCTTCGCGGCTTTTTCCGGGGTGTTGTCTTCGAGCGCCAGGTAGGCGAGCAGCTCATGCGCCTCCGCCATTTTCGGATCGAGCTCGGTGGCGCGCGTCGCAAAATGGACGGCCGCGCTGCTATAAGATTCCGCCGCGACTAGCGCCAGGCCCAAGCTTGCCGCTGCATCGTTTTCCTTGATCTCCAGCGCCTCTTCGAAAAGGCCCTTGGCTTCGTCTTTGTTGAAACGCTCCAGGAACAGGCGGCCCCAGCGCACGCGGATGTCGACGCTCTTGGGATGCGCTTTGAGTGCCTCGCGAAATTGTTCGTTGGCTTCTTTGTATTGCTCCAGGCCCCAGAGGCCTTCGGCGCGGAGAGCGGGGTCGGGGTTGGAGGCGAGGCGGGCGAAACAGGTTCGGGCTTCGGGGAGCTTGCCGTGGTGGCGGAGGGTGCGGCAGTCGTCTGGTTTCTGGGCCGCGAGGGGGAAACAATTAGGCCGCGAGAAGAAATACGGTGACAGGATACTCAATTCCCGATTTCCAAAGTCGTAACTGCTTGACCACACGTAGCCGGAAATCGGGAATTGAGTATCCTGTCACCGTATTTCTTTTCACTTGTCCAGCTCCGCTTGGGTTTTTGCTAGTTCGAGCAGCAGGATTTGGAGCTGCTTCTTGTATTCCTCTGGCGGCGTTGCCGCCTTTTCGTATTTCAGCGTGTCTATCTGCTGTTCCAGCTCTTCGCGGCGGGCTAAGAGCGCTTTCTTCTCGGGCGTGTTGGCGGCGGCTTGCGTGGCGCCCAGGTGGAGAAGCGCAATCTGCGATGCTACTCGGCCTTCTCCATTTTCTGGCGACGGTTTGCGAGTGCCGTCGGATTGGCCGGTGTCTTCGAGCATGGGATGCTCGGTGGCCAGACGCTTCTGAGTTTCGTAGAACTGCGAAGTCTTTTGCTCAGCGTAAATGAATGCTTCTAGCGCCGATACGGTTTCGTTCTTGTCGGTGTCGGCGGTGGGATCGCGTAGCGCTTCTACCCAGTAGCGGGTGAAGATGGTGGCGTTTTTCTCCGATCCACTCTTGGTGGCTGTGATGATGGCGCGATTCGGTTTTTCCAGCACCGCGCGGGAGCCGCCGCTGGCACTGGTCATATTCACTACCAACTGATGGCTGGCGGGAATGCGATCGAGCAACGCGCCCAATTCGACTGCCGAAAGGTCGGGACCGGGCAGGTTCATTTTGTAATCCACGCCGTCGAAGCTGCCGTGCCCGATTAGCATCAGTACCAGTGCGTCCGATGGTTTGGCTTCCTTCGCGATGGCTGAAAGCGCGCTCTGCAGTTGCGCTTTGGTGGCCTGCGGTCCGTAAAGAGTTTGAACTTTGGCGTCCGGATTTCCGGCGCGAACCAGTTTGTCGATTTCCTGGGCCTGCGCGGCGAAACGCTGTTCGTATTCCGGCTCTCCGCCTAATCCGGCAACCGTGACATAGAATGTGGCTCCAGGAAGAAGAGAGGCTGCCAATAAGAGAATGGTGATTTTCATACCACACCCCATCGGCGCCGTAGCAGCCATTCGGTGCAGCACAATAGCAATGCCAGGAAGAATACAATCGGCATGTCCCACAAATCTTTCGTCTCGCGCACGGTGATGCCGGCATCGGAATAAGAGATGTCTTCGCCTAATTTGGCGGCGTCGCTCGGGCGATAGTATCGGCCGCCGGTTTCGGACGAGAGCTTTTCCAACAATTCGCGGTTTTGCTCCACGTGGAAATTTTCGGCCACGCCGTCTTCGCGACGGAGTGTCACTACGTCGCGGCCTAACTCCTGTTGTCCGCGCTTGGCTGTGATTTCGGCTAAGTAGGAACCGGCGCGCGAGGCATCCCAATCCGCGGCGTAGACGCCTTGTTCCACTGGATCGGGGTGCAATTCCACCGTTTGTGCAGTGCCGTCCGGAGCCACGATGTGAGCCTCCACTTGCGCATCGCTGGTGGGGAGATAGGTAGTGTCTCGAACTTCGGCTCGAAAATGTACGCGGCCGTCGTCATACAGGATGGAGTGCGGCGTGGAAGCCACCACGCGAGTGGGCGTATCGGATACCAGCCAGCGCAGCATTTGGCGCCAGAACATCTCGTGGCTCATGTCTTCCACAGGTTGCAACATCTGCCAGCGCCAATCGCCGCCGGTGGCGAAGACGGCGGTGCGCCCGCGTCCGTATTTTTCGGTGATGAGCAGCGGCAGCTTGTGACCGGAAGCAGTCATCTCCGCAAGCACCAACGCGCCAGGTTTCGGATTGCCGGCGTCTTGGAAATTCATCAGGTAAGGCAGCTTCTTCCAGCGTGCGACATTGGCATCCGGATTTTCGTCGATGCGGCAGATCAGGCTTTCGCGGCCTGCGGCGGTCAGTTCGGGATACGCCGGCTCGCGATGGAACGTATTCTTGTGACTCGGCAGGTGGACTGGAAGCAGATCGGCGAACGGAGCTTTGTCGTAGCCACCGTCGGAGAGCGATGCGCGGCCGCCCAGGAAGAGCAATCCCCCGCCCCGGCGATCGACGAACTGCTGGATCAAATCCTGCTGGGCTGGGGTGAAGTAATTCACTTCCACGCTGCCCAGGATCAAGCCTTGGAATCCGAACAGATCCTCCACTTTGGTGGGAAAGCCGTTTTTCAGGAATTCGACGCCGGAATCGGGAGCGAACTGGGAATAAACCTTGTTCTGGGTGGTTCGCAGGACGCTATCCAGTTCAATGCTTTTGTCATCTTCGACGGCGCGGCGCAGAAACTTGTAATCCCAGCGCGGTTCGCCTTCCATATAGAGGACGCGGGGCTTGGCTGCGTCGACATTCAGCACGCGGGTCTGGCGGTTATTGTTCGGATTCTCTTCTCCCGGCAGCGGGTCGATGGCGAAATCCAGGTTCTTCACGCCGGCCTCGCCCGCGTTGAACAGCACCGACTCGGTTTGGACGGCGCCATCGGCTTTGAATGTCACGTCGCGGCTGGCTAGTACCTTGCCGCCGCTCTCCCGGACGGCCAACCGGCCCTTTCCGCCTCCGAATCCGCGCTGGTGGAAACTTACCTGGGCTTCCAGGCGCGATTTCGCAAGCGACCGGGCGGGCAACTGGGCATCGGTCACCTCAACGTCGTGCGCCATCTGTTCGCGGCCAAATCCTACGGTGTGGATGGGAATCCGCTGGCGTTTGATTTCCGAAATTGTGTCGAGGTCAATGCCGCCGGTGTTGTCGGAGCCGTCGCTCATGAGGACGACGGCGCCAATGGGAAGGGTGGCGGAATCCGCCAGCACTTCTTTGAGATTCTCGCCAATGTGGGTGGCGGGAGCGGAAGCGTTCAACTGATCCAGCTTTTCGATGCGTTCCACATGCTCGCCGAGACGGTAAAGCCGGACTTGAAATTTAGACCGCAAGCTGTTCATTAAGCCACTGTTGAGCGTCTTTAGAACCTGATCCTTGCGAGATTCGCCACTCTCTTGGGTGGCCATGCTGTGGCTGTCGTCAATCACGACGGCGACGATGTTTTGTTGGGGACGAAGAGTCGCGATACTCATCGCCGGCTGCCAGAGCAGAAAGAGCAGCAGGCATACCAGCACGGTTTCGAGCATCCACACCACTACCGTTCGGACGCCGCGCATGGAGGGCGCGATGGCGGTGCGGCGGCTCCAGATGACCCAGGCGAGTCCGCCGGCGGCTGCAAATAGCCCAAGCGCCAGCAACCAAAGGGGCCATTGTCCAAGCAACACAAATGTTCCTTTGTCAAAAACGCTGCGGGGGTATTTGAAAAGGAACTCGAACATCGGATGGTGGACTCTTTCCAGCTCCTCAGTAACTCACTGCATTAAATGACGTAGCGAACGCCGTCCGGTAACGCATCGATAGAAGCCAGTCCAGAACTGGCTTAAGAATAACATGCCGTAATTAGTTGGTGTCTTGCACGGGGGCGGGGTTACAGAAAAACATTTCTCGTTTCTCGTTTCTCGTTCGCACAGGTCGCCAGTCGATTTGGAACGAGAAACGAGGAACGAGAAACGAGAAACGTGTTTCCCCTCCCTGCTCCATACCGCCGTTGGACACGCCGGCTGCGCCGTTCGGGATTGAAAGTATGCAATCCGGGGATGAGTATGATTCAATAGGAAATAACTCCTGTGTTCAACTCTAGACGCGATGGCCAATCTGGGATTTAAGTTTCGCAGGGATATCCGGGCAGTGAATCGGCGCGCCCGCGAGTGGCGCATGATCTTCAAGGGCGTGGTCTCGACGGATCATCCCGTGATGGCTCATATCATTCCCATCCGCCGTTGCAATCTGGCTTGTACGTACTGTAACGAGTACGATGACGTCTCTAAGCCCGTGGCTGCCGACACGATGATCGAACGGCTGGACCAATTGGCCGACCTCGGTACTAACATTGTTACCTTCAGCGGAGGCGAACCGCTGCTGCATCCGGAACTCGACCAGTTGATTTCGCACGTGCGCCGGCGCGGCATTATTGCCGGCATGATCACCAACGGATATCTACTGACTGCGCAACGCGTCCAGCAGTTGAATGACGCGGGCCTGGATCACATGCAGATCAGCATCGACAACGTGATGCCGGACGACGTTTCGAAGAAGAGTCTCAAGGTTCTGGACAAGAAGCTGCAGATCCTGGCTGAGCATGCGCTCTTTCACGTGAATATCAATTCCGTTCTGGGCGGCGGGATTCACAATCCGGACGATGCGCTGGTGGTGGGCAAACGGGCGCTGGAGCTGGGATTCACTTCAACCGTTGGAATCATTCACGATGGCGGCGGGCAGTTGAAGCCGATCGGAGAAGCGGAGCGGCGCGTCTTCCTGGCGATGAAGGAGTTCGAGAAGAAGAACTTCTCGCAGATCAACTATTTCCAGAACAACATCGCGCACGGCAAACCCAGCAACTGGCGCTGCCGGGCGGGCGCGCGTTATTTGTATATCTGCGAAGACGGCCTGGTGCACTACTGTTCGCAGCAGCGCGGTTTTCCGGCCAAGCCCTTAGCCGAATACAGCGTGGCGGACATCCGGCGCGAGTACCTCACCAAGAAGGACTGCGCGCCGTTCTGCACTGTGTCCTGCGTGCATCAGATCTCGTACATGGATTTCTGGCGCGATCCGCAGACCATTTCGAGTACGGTGCCGGACTCCGCGGATTCGCTGGTGCAAATTCAATCCAACGGGCGCTAGATTATTGGGTTGGTGAACAAACGACGCCAAGTGGGGCGGACCCCCTGGTCCGCAGCCGACGCCCTCGTCGGCTTGTTGAGGAATGGAGGGATGCCGAAGAGCGGGTCCAGGGGGACCCGCGCGGACCGGGGGGTCCGCCCCACTCAATCTACTACGGGTAGCCAAATGGCGCTGGCGTTGTCGGCCGAGCGGTAAACCGACTGGGTGGCCTTCACGTAATCCGAGGGCTTCGCGAAGAAAATGTTCGGAACGAAGGTCTGCGGATTGCGATCGTAGAGCGGGAACCAACTGGATTGGATCTGCACCATGATCCGATGCCCTGGCTGAAATACGTGATTCGCCGTTGGCAGCACGAACCGGTAGCGCTGCGCGACGCCGGATGGAATTGCCGAGGGCGCTTCGAAGCTGTCGCGGTAGCGCCCGCGGAAAATGTCCATCGAGATCCCCAGTTGATAGCCGCCCATTTCCGGCTGGCTGGGAACCTCGTCCGGATACACGTCGATCAACTTCACCACCCAATCGGCATCGGTTCCGGTGGTGGTGGCGTGGAGGTCGGCTATGGGAGCGCCGCTGATTCGCACTGGCGTGGTCAGAACCGGCGTCTGATACGTCAGCACATCCGTGCGGTCGGCTGAAGTTCTCTGATCCGACAGCAGCCAGGTGCGCCAGCGATCGCCGTCGGCGAATCGTACCGGGCGCGTGAGGTATGGAACCGGTTTCGCGGGATCGGCGACATAAGAATCCGACCCGGCGCCGGCGGGCTTTTCGAAACCCAATCCAAAATCGGCTGCGAGATACAGCGGCTTCATCGGCGTAGCGCAGCCGTCATCGCATGCGAGCGGCCAGCTATTCAAGCGATCCCAGTGATTTTCGCCGGTATTGTAAATGAACACGTGCGGGATTTCGGTCTGCGGTGCATCGCTCTTCAGATACCGATCGAAGAACGGCTTCAAAACATCGCGCCGGAACTGCAGCGCGGTATCGCCTTCCCACTTCAGCGGACCCAACTCGCGGCCTTCGTAATTGACGCCGCTATGCCGCCAAGGACCCATCACGAGATAGTTGTGATCCGCCTGCCCTTTCGCCTTCAAAGCCAGATAGGAGTGAATCGCACCCCACATGTCTTCCTGATCCCACAGGCCCTGAATCCACATGGTGGGAATTTGCGATGGATGCTCCGCCACCATCTTGTCCAGAGCTTGTCCTTGCCAGAATGCATCGTAAGAGGGATGCTCCATCATCTTGATCGCCCACGGAAGTTTGTCCAAGTCATGGGCACGCGCGTACGCGCCGGCCGAGCCTGCTCGCCGGAATCCGTCGTAATCGTCGTAAGCGTCGCGAACCGGAGCCGGGCCGCCATCCTTCTTCTCGGTCTGCATCGCCGTGTAGTCGAAATTAGTTTGGCGGAACGCGCCGTAATGGAACCAGTCGTCACCCATCCATCCGTCTACCATCGGGCTTTCGGGCGCCGCGACTTTCAGCGCCGGATGCGGTTCCAGTAGCGCCATCACTACGGTGAATCCTTCATAGGATGAGCCGATCATGCCGACGCGGCCGTTGGATTCCGGAATATTCTTCACCAACCAGTCGATGGTGTCGTAAGTATCCGTCACGTGATCGTTGCCGGTGGTATTCAATGGGCCGCGCACCGGCTTGGTCATCCAGTAATCGCCTTCGGATTTGTACTTGCCGCGCACGTCTTGAAACACGCGGATGTAGCCGTCGGTCACAAAAATCTCGTCGCCCTGCGGCAGGGTGGCGAGCATTCGTCCGCTGTGGAATCGCTCGGTCCGGCCAGTGGCGTTATACGGCGTGCGCGTCAGCAGGATCGGCGCAGTCTTAGCGCCTTTTGGAATCACGATGGAGGTGAATAGCTTCACGCCGTCGCGCATGGGGATCATTACTTCGCGCTTGACGTAGTCGTAGCTGTCCTGCGGAACTTTGAAAGTTTTCGGGATGTCGCCGCCTCCATCCTGGGCAAAGGCGAACGCGCTGAGCGCGAAGAGGACCGCGAGTTTCATAGAAACGATTCTAGTCATATTTGTTCAGGAGCGGCTCAGTTTGGTTGTGGGGCAGGATGCCATCCTGCGCGCGGGTTGCTAACCCGCGCAGGTTTGCGCCGATTGGCAATCGGCGCGCAGGTTTAGCAACCTGCCCCACGTTCATGTTTTCCATGGAATATAGCCGGGCACACTTCTCTTATAATCCTCAAACTGTTTTCCGAAACGCGATTCCAGCAAGCCGTCTTCCACGCGGACGCGGATTTCGGTTCCAAGCACGGCGAAGACGACTGCCAATGCCAACCAGGGGAGCCGGGTGAAGAGGAATCCAACGGCCAGGAGCAGGCACAGCATGGATGTGTAAATGGGGTGGCGCACGATTCGATAGGGCCCCGAAGTGATCAGGTTATGATCCGCGTTCAGACCGGCGTCGATGCGCCATTGGCGTCCGAGCGCGCGCGCGGCGGTCCAGACCAGAGCAATTGCCGCGATGAAAAACAGGATGGAAACCACCAGCCGCCAGGTTGGCAGTGATTTCTCCCAGAAGGTGGGCTGCCACACGATGGAGAACGCGATGAGGGCCAGAACGATGCCCCAGCGAGCGCGCTTGTCGATCTTTTCGGCCTTCGCCTTGTTCCGCTTCATCAGCAGAAACGGCATCACCCAGGCTAGCCATCCGACAACCAGGACAATGTAGGCGTATGCGGGCAAAGGCTATGCCAGGGCTTGTTCCAGGTCGGCGATGATATCTTCCACGGCTTCGATGCCTGCGCACAGCCGGACCAATCCATCGTGGATGCCCAGGCGCTCGCGTTGTTTGGGCGCGAGGTCGCGATGCGAGGCGATGGCCGGATACAGCACCAGGCTATGCACGTCGCCCAGCGATGTGGCGCGGACAACCAGCTTCAACCGGTCCATGAAGCGGAACATTTCTTCTTTGCCCGCATCCTTCAATTCGAACGCGACGATGGCGCCGTAGAGTCCGTCAGGCAGCAGGCGGCGAATTACGGCCGCATCCGGATGTGTTGGATCGGCCAGGTAGTGAACTTTTGAAACGTGTGGATTGGATGTGAGCCAGGAAGCGACCCGGCACGCATTGGAGCACTGGCGCTCCATGCGCAGCGCGAAAGTCTTGATGCCGCGCATGGTGAGATAACTTTCGAATGGGCCCAGCACGGGTCCAACTGTTCGGCAGAGACTGCGGGTGATGGCGTGGTGATCCTGATCGGAGACAATTACGCCTCCCAGCACGTCGCCGTGCCCGGCGAGGAATTTGGTGAGGCTGTGCACGGACATGTGCGCGCCGTGCTCGAGCGGGCGGACCAGCAGCGGAGTGGCGAAGGTGTTGTCCACCACGAACGCGGCTCCAGCGGAACGCGTCATCTCGGCGATGCGATCCATATCGCCCACGCGCAGCAGTGGATTCGAGATGGTTTCCATCAATACGCAGCCCGGTTTCGTGTCGTTGATTTTCGCCTGCACTTTTTCGAGATCGCAGATATCCACGAAATTGATTTCGATTCCGAGCGGTTCCAAGACTTTCGTCAACAGGCTGGTGGTTGCGCCATAGAGCGCGCTTGCGGCCAAGATGGATTTGCGGCGGTCCGTGAGCGCGGCGAGCAGAGCGATGTGCAAAGCCGTCATGCCGGAGGAGCACGCCAACGCGCCGTGGCCGTTTTCCAGCGTTGCCATCAGCTCTTCGAGCGCCGCATTCGTCGGATTATCGTAGCGGGCATAGCAGTAGCCGTCTTCTTCCTGTCCCAGCACGCGGTCGAGCTGCGCGGTGTTTTGGTAGATGTAAGTGGCGGCGGTGTAGATGGGCGTGGTCACCGGGATGAATGCGCCCGGTTTGGCGGGATCGGCCTTGCGATCGCCTGCGTGGATGGCTTTGGTTTCAATTTTCATTGGTTCCTCAGTTAGAACGGCACCGATTCCCTTACGGTCGCGGCTCGGTAACGCTCGGCCGGTGATTTTGATTGCCTCAAGATAATTATTTTCTTTTCCAGCGGGTTCCGTCCTTGGTGTCTTCCAGAATGACGCCGGCTTCGAGCAACTGGGCGCGGATCTGGTCCGAGCGCGCAAAATCCCGGTTCTGTTTGGCGGCGGCACGCTCGGCAATCAAGCCTTCAATCTCGGAGTCCGAAATGCCGCCCTCTTTCTTCGAGGGACGCAGCACATCGAAAATGGAATCGAACTCGTCTAGAAATTCAAGCGCGGCGGGAACATTGCCCGCGGGGAACTCGGCCGAGTCCATTGAGGTGTTCAAATCGCGGACAAATTCGAAAACGGCCGCCAGGGCTTCGGCGGTATTCAGATCGTCATCCAGGCTCTCTTCGAACCGGCCCTTCGCTGCCCGGATGCGCTCCCCGATTTTTTCGTCATGGCCTTCTGGAAATTTGTCCGTTTCCAGGCGCAACTTGAAGTTCCGCAGCCGTTCGATGGTGGTGGCCATGGCCTTCAATCCATCAAACGTGAAATTGAGCTTTTTGCGATACGGCACAGAGGCCAGCAGATAACGAACCGCTTCCGGCCCATATCCCATGCCCAAGAGGTCGCGCAAGGTGTAGAAATTGCCGGCCGACTTCGACATCTTGTGCGTTTCGACATTCAGAAACTCCGAGTGCAGCCAGAAGCGCGCGAACGGTTTGGACGTGATGGCTTCCGACTGCGCGATTTCATTTTCGTGATGCGGAAAAATCAGGTCGACGCCGCCGGCGTGGATGTCGAGAGTCTCGCCGAGGTATTTCATCGCCATTACGGAACATTCGATGTGCCAGCCCGGCCGGCCCGGACCAATTGCGCTATCCCAAAACGGCTCGTCGTTTTTCGGGGCTTTCCACAAAACGAAATCGCGCGCATCGGCCTTATCGTATTCGTCGCTGTCGACGCGCGCACCGGCGCGGATGCCGCTGAAATCGTTGTGGGAGAGCTTTCCGTATTCGGGAAATTTCGAAATCTTGTAGTACACCGAGCCGTCGCTGCGATAGGTAAATCCGCGCTGGTCGAGCTGTTCAATGGCCTGGACCATTTCCGTAATGTGCTCGGTGGCCTTCACCATGCGCTCCGGACGCTCCAGGCGCAGGGCCGCGCTGTCGTCGAGAAACGCCTGCGTGTACTTTTCGGTGTATTCGGGCAGCGATTTATGCTCGGCTGCGGCGTTGCGGATGATCTTGTCCTCCACGTCGGTGATGTTCATGACGTGATCCAGCTTGTAGCCTCGCGCGCGCAACCACCGGCGCAGGATGTCCTGAAACGTGAAGGTGCGGAAGTTTCCGATATGGACGTAGTTGTAAACGGTAGGCCCGCACGTATACATCCGGACGGTGTTGTCGTGCAGGGTGGTGAACGGCTCCACTTGCTGCGTTAAGGTGTTGTAGAAACGGAGGGCCATTGAAGGGTTAGTCCTTCATGGTAACGCAGGCGTTTGAAGAGTTGCGCTCCGTTGAAGACGCCTTGTGGGGCGGACCCCCTGGTCCGCGGCCGACGCCCTCGTCGGCCTGCTGAGGAAGTACGAAATCCCGAAGAGCGGGTCCAGGGGGACCCGCGCGGACCGGGGGGTCCGCCCCACTTGGCGTCTTCATCACCTTTGATGGGCCGAGGTCCAACGGCACCGACTCCCTTACGGTCGCGGCTCGGAACGAAAGCTTCGTTGGTTCCCGAGTTTGCCATGCTCGCCACTTCTGCGCTATAAGTATTCTTCCCGATGCTCTCCCACGGGACCCGCTTGGGTCCATATGAAATCCTGGACGCGATAGGCGCCGGCGGAATGGGCGAAGTGTATCGCGCTCGTGATTCACGGCTGAATCGCGACGTTGCGGTGAAAGTGCTGCCGCACTCTGTCGCCGACGATCCCGAGCGCTTGCGCCGCTTTACGCTGGAAGCGCAAGCTACCGGATCGCTGAACCATCCCAACATCCTGGCGATTTATGACATCGGCACACACGACGGGCTGCCCTACATCGTCTCCGAGCTTCTGGACGGCGAGACTCTGCGCAAGCGTCTTTCCGCGGGTAAGCTGGCTGCGGTTAAAGCGATCGATTATGCGCGCCAAATCGCTTCCGGCCTTGCGGCCGCGCATAGCCGGGTGATCACGCATCGGGACATCAAGCCGGACAACCTGTTCGTCACGCGCGATGGCCGCATCAAAATTCTGGATTTCGGCTTGGCTAAAGCAAAGCTAACCGGGGAGCGCGACCAAACGCAAACCGCCGGACATGAAACGAATCCGGGATCTGTGCTCGGGACTGCAGCCTACATGTCTCCCGAGCAAGTACGCGGAGAATCCGTGGACACGCGGTCCGACATCTTCAGCTTCGGTTGCGTCTTGTACGAGATGCTGGGAGGCCGAGTGGCTTTCCAGCGTGACAGTTCCATTGAGACCATGAACGCGATTCTCAAGGACCATCCTCCGGAGTTGGTGACGGGCGATGGCGGACTGCCGCCGGCGCTGGATCGGCTGGTACAGCACTGCCTGGAGAAGAGTCCGGATGAGCGGTTTCAATCCGCGCGCGATATTGCTTTCGACCTGGAAACCATATCGCATACTTCACAGCCGGGCGCGCCGAAATCCGCAGCGCGACGCGGAGTGCCCTGGATAAAGGTGGCGCTGGCTGCGATCGTGGGCTTGTTGTTGCTGGGCGCGGGCGTTTTGGTGGGAATGCGCCGTCCGGCCGCGCCGACGCTGGCTTTTCACCGGCTGACTTTTCGCCGCGGGGCTATCCAAGCAGCCCGTTTCGCAAAGGATGGCCATACTATTGTTTACAGCGCGGCATGGGAGACCGATCCTAGCCGGCTTTTTACCGTGCGCCCGGAAGCTCCCGAGTCGTTGCTGCTTGGATTTGAACGATCCGGATTGCTGGGAGTTTCTTCCAAGGGCGAATTGGCGCTCTCGTTGAACGTTCATCAGCCGACGTCGTTTTTCTATGAAGGAACGCTCGCCCGAGCGCCGTTCTCCGGAGGAGCGCCGCGGCCGGTGGAGGACAAGATCACTTTCGCCGACTGGTCGCCGGATGGGAGCGATCTGATGGCGGTCCGGCGAACTCCGCAGGGCGACGAGTTGGAATTTCCCATCGGCAAAGTGATCTACCGCGGCCCCTCCGGCGGGTATCTCAGCCAGCCGCGCTTCTCGCCCGCGGGCGATCGGATTGCGATGCTGGAACATCCCAGCGGCAACTCCGACGGCTCGGTGATCGTGATCGATCTGGACGGCCGCAAGCAAGTGTTGGCCGGACCATATATTGGCGACGCGAATGGCTTGGCCTGGGCGCCGGATGGAAAGGAAATCTGGTTCTCCGCGGCCAAGATCGGGGCGCGGGACGAATTGCGCGGAGTTACGCTGGACGGCCATGAGCGGTTGATCCTGAGCCAGGTGACGTATCTGGTGCTGCAAGATATTTCCAGGACTGGTTCGGTGTTGGTTGCGTCTTACGAGAACCGGCGCAAAATATTCTTTCGGAACATGGCGGAGAAAAATGAGCGGGAAATCTCCTGGCTGGATTGGACTACGCTGCGGGATATTTCACCCGATGGGAAACGGATCACCTTCGATGAATCCGGCGAAGGAGCTGGGGAATCCACGCCATTTTATATCCGGGATACCGATGGTTCTCCGGCGGTCAAAATCGGCGAGGGCGCCAACGCTGTGTTTTCGCCGGACGGCCAATCGGTGGCTGCGATCGATCCAGCCAACGATGGAATCCAGGTGGTTCCCGTGGGAACCGGGCGCCCTATTCACATCCCATTGAAGGGATTTGTTGTAGAGCGCGTGAATTGGGGCTCGGACGGGAAATACGTTTTCTTCGCCGCCACCCAGCCCGGGCACGCGGCTCGCATTTTCCGTCAAGGATTGGATGGCAGCGCTCCGCAGCCGATGTACAAGGAGGGAATGACCCTCTTGCTCACCGGCGTTTCGCCGGACGGTAAACATCTTCCCGTGATCGAAGTGGCTACGGCGCGCGCGCTGCTGTTGCCGGTTGCCGGAGGCGACGCCGAAGTCCCCAAAGGAATCCTGCCGGACGAAAGAATCGCGAACTGGACGGCGGATGGATCAGGACTTTTTGTTTACCAAGCCGGGCATGGCAATCCATTTCCGGTAAAGATTTTCCGCGTGGATCTGAAGACCGGCAAGCGGCAACTGCAGGTGGAGATTGCTCCCGGCGATCAAGCGGGCGTTGCGCTGGGTGCGGTGCGGATCACTCCGGATGGAAAATCGTATGCCTACACCGCGGATCAGGGGCTGGCCGTGCTGCACGTGATCGATGGTCTCAAGTAGGCTGGAGGATGACCGTTTACCGAACCGCGACCGCGAGGGAGCGTGAAATATGTTCCTGTCGTGGTAGCGCTTCCTTGCGGTCGCGGTTCGGTTTGTTTCTCAAAATTATGACCAAAAACACATTCCTGACTTTTCTCGCGCTGGCGATTCCCACGCTCGCGCAAACCACCGTCAAAGACGCGCTGGTAAAACATTGGAAAACCACCACGGACTTCACCATCGCCGTCGCGAAATTGATGCCGGCCGAGGACTACAGCTTTAAACCTGTCCCGGAGGAATTGAGCTTCGGCCAGGTACTGGTGCAAGTGGGCGGCGCCAATCTGAGCGCCTGCTCTAACGCCAGCGGAACCAAGCGTCCGGAAGTTCCGGACAAGGTTCTGCAAGCCGCACGCGGGAAGGCTGAGATCGACAAGGATTCCGCGATCCAGTTTCTCACCGATTCTTTCGATTTCTGCAATCAGGCTGTGGCCGGAATGACGCCGGAAAAACTGGATGCCGTGGTTGGGCCTGAGAATCGCAAGATGACCGGTTTTGAGTGGCTGTGGGCGTATTTCACGCACACTGCGCATCATCGCGGACAGTTGGAAGTTTATCTGCGATTAAAAGGCATCAAGCCGCCTGCTTACGCTTTCTAGTGCAGATCAATTTCACAGGCAAACTCGCGGTGGTAACCGGCGGCGCGAACGGCATTGGACTCGCCATCGCGAAACAATTGACGGCCAGCGGCGCCAATACTTACATTTTGGATCTCGAGCGCGAGGGTCCGGCGGAAGTCGCTGCCGGGTTTGGCGCTCACGGAATGGTTACCGATTGTTCCGATCGCACTCAGCTCGAACGTGCCTTCCATTCGTTGCCTGCCATCCCCGATGTCGTGATGGCGAACGCCGGATTGGTGATTGAGAGCGACTTCCTGGCGCTGGATCCAAGCGACTGGGAGCGGACCATCGCGCTGAATCTTACCGGAGCTTTTCACACTTTGCAAATTGCGGCGCGGCTGATGAAGACTCGCCGCAGCGGGTCCATTGTTGTCACAGCATCCACGAACAGCTTTGATGGCGAACAGCGGCTGATTGCTTACAACGCGAGCAAGTCCGGATTGCTGGGCTTGCTGCATACGGCGGCGAACGAGTTGGGACCGCACGGGATTCGCGTCAACGCGGTGTGTCCGGGATTGATCCAGACGCGGCTGACGCAGGCGTCTTTTGATAATCCGGCGGTCATTCGCGATTATTTCCGGCATATCGCACTTGGTCGAGGGGGAAAACCTGACGAAGTCGCGAACGCTGCTGTATTCCTTGCGTCCGAGCTCGCGTCGTTCATCACGGGCGTGACGCTGTTCGTGGATGGCGGGCAAATGGCGTCCAAGTTTGGGACGTGGAGCGAGGATACTGCGGAGTTCGCGGATGGAAAATGGACTTTAAGTTGAAAAACGCACCGACTCCCTTACGGTCGCGGCTCGGTAATACATGGCTATTCATCACGTTGGCAGCCACGGCCGGCGCGCAAAATATCGTTGTGGATTCCGCGCCGTCTCACGCCGTCAATTCCTTTAGCCCGATGCGCGCGCTGGGCGGCGCCATTGACCGATTGCGCGGCGGAAAAACCAAAGAGGCAAACGTCGCGAACACCGAGCGTTTGCTGACTGATCCGGTGTTGAAAGAGATGCTGGGCGCCGGATGGCAAACCGTGACCTATCGGCAGAACACTGAGCTAATGATCGAAGCCTGGCATTGGAACGAGCGCGGCACCTGGAGCAATTCCGCCAAGCAGGAAGGCTACTTCACCGGCAGTGCGGAATTGGGCGAGCCGATTCGACATTCCTGGGCTTATCCGCTGCCGCATCGCGGCGCGACGGAGGGCGACGGGAACGGATGGTCGCGGCTGACCGATGGCGATTTGAAATCTTACTGGAAGAGCAATCCTTATCTGACGAGCGCGTACACCGGCGAAAGCGACGCGCTGCATCCGCAATGGGTGATGATCGATCTCGGCTCCAAGGTGGATGTGAACGCCGTCAAGATCGCCTGGGCGGATCCGTATGCCAAACGCTATTACGTCCAGTTCTGGACTGGAAACCAAGAGCCGTTTTACGACGGCATCAATAAAGGCGCCTGGCAGACATTTCCGATGGGGGCCGTGACCGACGGCAAGGGCGGAACTCCGACCTTGAAGCTGATGAACTGGCCGAGCAAGGTGCGCTATCTGCGAATTTGGATGACGGAATCGTCGAACACCTGCGATACGCATGGATCGGAAGATCGGCGCAACTGCGTGGGATACGCGATCAACGAACTTTATATTGGGACCATGTCGGCTGACGGCCGGTTCACCGACATCGTGAAACACCTGCCCAGCCGCAAGCAGACCATCACGTGGCCGTCGTCGGTGGATCCATGGCATGCGGCGTCCGGCGTCGATTACGGGCAAGGCGACCAGATCGGGCTGGATTTCTTTTTCACCGGCGGCGTGACGCGCGGACTACCGTCGATGATCCCGATCGCGATTCTTTACGCGATTCCCGAAGATGCGGCCAATGAAATCGCTTATCTCTATAAGCGGAAATATCCGATTTCGTGGATCGAAATGGGCGAGGAACCGGATGGGCAGCGCGTGCTTCCAGAAGATTACGCAACGCTCTACATCCAGTTCGCGAAGGCGATTCATGCGCTGGTTCCGGATGCGCCGCTGGGTGGTCCGGCATTTGAAGGCACCTCCGGTGATGTCGATTCCTGGGCGGACACCAATGGCCGGGTTTCGTTTCTCGGCCGGTTTGTCGACTATCTCAAAGAACGCGGGCGCCTGCCGGATTTCACGTTCTTCTCGTTCGAACATTATCCCTGCATGGGCGGAAAAGACTGCGCGAAGTGGGAGTCGCTCTACTGGGAGCCGGCTTATGTGAATCGCGTGGTGCAGGCGTGGAAGGATAACGGTCTGCCGCCGAACATTCCGTTCTTCATGACGGAAGGCAACGATTTGGATGAGGGAAATCCCGGAACGGTCAAGGCCGGGCTATGGCTCGCCGATTACGTGGGCTCCATGTTGACGGCGGGCGCCGCCGGGACGTTCTACTTCCATTACATCGCAACCGAAGGCCGCGGCATGTTCCTGCCGATCGATAAGAACAACCACGTCACCAAGTATCCGCCGCAATATCTGGCCGCGCAGGTGATCTCGAAGGAATGGGTGCAGCCGGTGGATGCCATCCATAAACTGTTCAAAGTTTCGAGCGACGTGAAGGATCAAGCAGGACACACGCTGGTGACGGCTTATGCGTTGGAGCGGCCGGACGGGGAATGGTCGGTGATGCTGGTGAATAAGGATCAAGCTGAAGCGCATTCGGTGAAGGTGACGTTCGCCGATCCAGTTTCAAAGCAGGATCGCGTTTTTTCCGGACCGGTGACTCGCGTGGTTTATGGGGCGGAAGAGGCGCCGCATAGTGCGACCGTGGCGGCGGATGCGGCGTTTTTGCTTCCGAAAGCGTCGATTGTGGTGTTGCGGGGAAGGCTTACTGAGGTGAAGTGAAAAAGCACCGGCTCCCTTACGGTCGCGGCTCGGTAACACTTCACTCGGTGGTCCAGTATTTCTGGAAGCCGATGTAATCGGCAGGCATGTTTGCCAGAATGGTCCGCCGCAGCTCTAAGAAATCGATGTCGCCTTGATGCTCGTACAGGATCTTCCCGCCGGGCGCAATTAGCACCGTGTACGGCACACCCGTTTTCCATTTTGGATCGAAAGCGGCTTGCAGCGCGTAGGTATCGTCCGATCCGAAAAGCAGATTTCTACTGGAAGCGTGCTGCTTCTCCAGCATCTTCAGGACGCCGGCTTTTTCGTCCGGCATGTTGGTGGATACCGTCACCAGATCGAAATCGCGCACGCGATACATCCGGTAGGTGGTTTCCACATCGGGAAACTCGTGCACGCACGGGCCACACCAGGTAGCCCAGAAACTGACCAGCAACATCTTGCCAGTCGGATTCGCGCGCAGCTTCTGTAAATCCTCCGCGCTCGCCAAGTCCAACCGCACCGGCTCCGCTTCAATCTTCTTCTGATCCGCCAGCCGGGCTTCCAGCTTTTCTTTCCATTTGGTGGAACATCCGAAAACGCCGGTCTGCTCCACCGGAACCGGCTTGTCCGCGAGCAGCGCATCCACGGCGTTGCGTGCATCTTCGGATTTCACCAGCTCCACGCGGTAGCTGTTGTCGAAGCGTCCCTGGTAGCGCAGCTTGCGATCCTGATCAAACACAAAAACATGCGGCGTGGCCTGCGGACCCAGCGCCCGCGCGACACTTTGCGTTTCGCCGTCGTAGAGGTACGGATAGCGCAGGTGCTTGTACTGCACGCGTATCTTCATCTCATCCAGACTGTCGCTCATGTCGGCGGAATCCAGCTCGTCCACGCGGATCGCTTCCGGATCGTTGGGCTGAATCACCACCAGCGCCACGCCCTTCGGCCCATACTCGTCCGCCATTTTCTGTACGCGCTGCTCATAGATAGAAGCGATCGGGCAGTGATTGCACAGGAAGACGATCACCAGCACCGGACTTGCGGCATAATCGCCGAGTTTGTGAATCTTGCCGTCCACGCCGGGCAGCGAGAAATCCGGCGCCGGCGAGCCGATCCCGAGGATTGGATGCGCGGATTGCGCCCAGGCGGAAAAAACGATTGCGAAAAGCAGAACCAATCGCGCGATCATGCCAGCTTTCGTGCGTACTCCACTTCTTGCGCTACGTCCGAGTCAATGTTGCCCTCTTTCTCGTACTCGATGGCGCACAATCCGCGATACGAAATTTTATGCAGCTCGGCCATCACTTGCGGGATCTTCGAGATGCCTTGACCCAGCAGCACGTTGTCTTCCCCGCCCGATGCTTTCACATCTTTCAAGTGCACCATCTTTAGATAGGGCCCCAGCTTCCGCACCGCATCCACCGTGTCATGCCCGCAGGAAGCAATGTGCCCGACATCCAGAGTGGAGCCCATGGTCTTGGAACGGCCGGCCAGCGCTTTGAGAACATCTTCGGGGCTCTCGTAAGCGAAACCTCCCTTGAAGTAGTGATTGTGGATTCCGAACGTGAGGCCTTCCTGGGTCAAGCGCTGGTCGATCCTGGCCAGGATATCGCCGGTGGCGTCGCCCGAAATGTTGCGCGCTCCCAGGAGTCCGGCGAATCGAACGGCAAGATCCAGATCGTGATCGTCTTTGATGGTCGCCGAATAGTACGACACGCAGTGGATTCCGGCGTTGTCGAATTTGCGCTTCGCATCGCGGCACATGTCGTCGGTTGGCGGCTTCATCAGCATGAACTCTCCGCGCGACATTTCTATCTCAGAGATTTGAAGCGCGGTGAGGCGCGCAATCATGTCGTCGAGCGAATAGGTGTGATAGGTGTAGGTTCCGATTCCGATTTTGAGCTTCGGCGCGGCCAGGGCGCTGCCGATGCCAATTCCAACCGCGACGGTTTTTCCAAAAGTTCTGCGTGTGAGCATATTTTTTCTATGGTGCGGGCCTTGGCGTAACATCGGCGTCTTCCAGACCCATCGCCCACTTGATTGCTTCCAGGTACATGGTTTGCATTTCCGGCTTGTCCCAGTTTTCCACCGGATGTCCCAGCGTGGAGTAAAAGACGCGGCCCTTGCCGTACATCTTGGCCCAGGCGACGGCGAAGTCTTTATCTTTGCGGTGAACGCGCGGATTCATTTCCAGTTTGCTCGCGTCCAATCGCATCAAGACGCGCAGTTTCTCGCGCGAGAAATTCCGGATCTGGTAGATCTCGTCCTTCAACGTAAACGCGCGCGGCCATTGCTGCATACCTGGAAACGCCGGGTCTTCCACGAGGATGGGCGCGTCGAACGTTCCCCAGGGATGCTCGTCGAAATAGCCGCCCAGCATTTCGCCGTATTCCGGCCAGTCCGTAAACGTGATGGCGGCGCTGTGGATGCCGATGAAGCCCTTGCCGTCGTCATGGATGAAGGAGATAAAATCGGCTTTCTTCTGATCGTCCATTTCCAGCGTGCCGCCGGTGTAGAAAAGGACGGCGTCGAAATCGTTCAGGGTTTTTGCGTTGTACTCGAGCTTCTTTTTGGTGAGCGCTTCGGTGTCGGTGCGGATGGTGGTGTCGAACAGGCCTGACTCACGGCCCAGGCGTTCGATGGTTGCCAGCGCATGGGAGACCGATTCGTGGCGGTAGCCTTTTTCTTCGCCGATTGCGAGCAAGTGCTTTTTGGTCGCTGCGGCATGGGTGCCGGAGGGCGGGAGCAGGAGGACAGAAAGAAGTGCTAGGTGGATTCGCTTTCTCAAAGATCTATCTTCGCATTGCCTCTATCGGGCTTGCACAGCCATCGCGAACCTTCGCACTTGCCTTCCGAGCCGCGACCGCGAGGGAGCGTGATATCACGACTACTCCGACGCTCCCTTGCGGTCGCGGTTCGGTTAGAGCATCACCAGCCCGCGCCGGATGGCCTGAGAAACGGCTTCCGTTCGGCTGCCGGCGCCGAGTTTGACGAAAATCGACGCTACATGGGTTTTGATGGTGTGTTCAGAGATCCCGAGTGTGTGAGCGATCAGCTTGTTGCTCTGCCCCTCTGCGATTAGATTCAATACCTCGAGCTCCCGATCGCTGAGGGGTTCCGCGAGCGCTTCTCTGGCCGGGCGGGGGCCGGGCAAGAGATCCGGTAACGATTCTGCTGCGAACACCACCAAGCCCGCGTTCACGGCTTGAATCGCGCTTTCAATTTCTTCTGGAGTAGCGTCGCGGGAGATCACGCCGCGAACGCCCGATGCGCAGCGCGGCGCTCACCAGCGAGGAGTCTGAGGAGTCCAACAGGACGACCGCTGGCTTTTGCTCGAGCATGGACCGAAATCCGTCCAGCGGCGTATCTCCGGCATCCAGAAGCAAGACGTCGGCTTCGAAAGAGGACGAGTGGAGCAGCGACCAATCGAGTGCGCCCGCCAATTCGAGCGACGAACTTCCCCGGACCACGCTTTCTAAGCCGGCCCGCACCACGCTCGATCGCGCGGCTACGATTACGCGAATCAAGCCGCTTTGACCCTTTCCGCTGCCAATTGGACGACGACTTTCCGCGACAGGTGCGATGTCCCACGGCGAAATTCCACTTCCAGTTGGCCATCGCGACTGGAACCGAGCGCGTCATCCAGACATTCCGGCAGATCTTCCGCGTATGCGAACGGCTGGCCTGCAGCGCCGATGAGAAGATCGCCCGGCAGCAGCGAAGCCCGTTCCGCGGGAGACTGGGCTGCGATTTCCAAAACCAGGAATCCCAGACCGCTCCCACGGTCCAGAGAGGTGGGTCGCGTGGTTATGCCGAGAAAGGGTCGGCGGGCGGAAGTTCCCATTAAGAAGCGACCCACGGATTTCGATGGAATGGCTAGAGACAACCCACCGGCAATCATTGTATTGACTCCGATTACTTCGCCTTTCGCATTAGCCAAGGGCCCGCCCGAATTTCCGGGCGCCAGCCGAACATCGCTCGCCACCCATCGGCGAGCAACACTATGAATAATCCCCGTACTTACCGCACCGATAAAGCCATAGGGACTGCCTACGGCGACCGCGAGTTCTCCGGGGCGAAGCGCATCCGAGTCACCCTGGACGGCGCTCGACAACCCACCTGCATTCACCTGCAAGACGGCAAGATCGCGCTGGCGATCGATACTTCGGATGGAAGCCGGAAACCGCTGCCCGCTCCAAAGCTCAACCTCAACACCGTTGCCGGCCAAAACGTGCGCATTCGTGACCACCTGACCATCCTGGCTCCAGACCACACCCGACCCTCGGCCGGATTTTCCGGCAAGCACCTGCACGGTTACGCGCCTGAGCTGCTCGGCGATTTCTCCAAAGGCGCCGGACATTCTTACCTCCCCTTTCTCGGACGTTCTCCAATGCGAACCTGCACTTCCAGGATCGCTCCAGCGCGCAGCACGCGAAAACTCAACGCCTGACCAATGCTCGCACTGTCCAGCGCGTCGGCCAGGGTTTCCGCGTCGGAAATAACGCTGTTCCCGGTGTGGAGCAGTATGTCTCCCATGATCAATCCGGCGGCGGCAGCCGGTCCATTGGGCTCCACCCCCAGCAGCATCACGGCGGTGTCTTGCTCTAGCTTTAATTTTCCCTTCAAGTCCGCGGGCAGCGCGACCGGTTGCAGCGCGACGCCTAAGAAGCCGCGTCCCACGTATCCATGGTCGAGCAGTTTCGGCGCCACCCGGTCCACCGTTTTGCGAGTCACTGCCAGCACGGAAGTACGGGATAATCCGGTGGAAACAAGCCCAATCAGCGCGCCGCCGGCATCCACGGCCGCGCCACCGGAAGAAGTTGGGTAAACCGAAACATCCAGACGCACAAACGGGTCCAGCTTGCCGCTGCGCCACGATTTCCACTCGCCGGATACGCCGCTGATGACGCCGAATGACGCGATGGGTCCAGTGGCGGTGGTTCGTCCAACAGCCAGCACTAGTTGACCTGTCTTTAAGTTATGGTCATCCGCGAATTCTATGGGCGGATTGGACCCGGTATCGGCTTCGAGCAGTGCCAGATCCGTGCCCGGATCGCTTCCCCGCAGCCGCGCTTCGCTGACTTTTCCGTCCGGAAGAAGGACTTTGATACCGTCTTCAAATCGAACGCCTTCACTCGACGTAAGGATCAGGTTCTTCCGCCAGACGATGCCGCTGGAATTGATCCTCGGCCGGGCGTGCACCGCAACCACTCCGGCGGACGCGCGTTCCACGGCGCCGGCTAATTCATTCGAAAGATTCTGAAGTTCACTTGCCATGCACCCAGGATGCGGCACGCATGGACGGTTGCGCATCGGAAGAAAGGATGAGAGCGCATCGCTAGATTGAGGGACCGCTCTACAGCTTCTCTGTTCCCGTGACTTTTCCTAAAGTGCGGTCGAAGGTCCCGAGCGGGAGGTGACCGGCTTTCCGGGCGATTTGCAGGATCAGGCAATCGGAAAAACTTAGCGACGGCCGGGACCGAAACATTTCCAGGGCTGCGGCGATGACATCCGGATCTTGGAGCACGAGGTCGCTGTGGCTGAGCAACTCCTCGACCGCATCCCCCAGTTCGGTGGAACTGCGCCCGTAGGCCGTGGAGAGTACCCATATCGTCTCCGCGATCACTAGGACCGATACCCATGCACCGGGTCTGATGAAGGCATCGGCTGCGGCTGCTTGCCGTGAATCGTCTCGCGTAAGCAGCCGCACCACAACATTGGTGTCAGCGGCGCGCATACTTTTCGCGCATCCGCTGCCGTATTCCCTCCTTCAGCTCCTCGAGGGTGTGCCGGGCGCGGCGGGCCTTCTGGAAACAGAGTTCGATGAATGTCTTGTGAGGTGAAACGGGCAGCTCGCCTGACAATAATTCTTCCTTGGTCCTCTTCCCATTCCAGAATGGACCCCGGCCCTACTCCCAGCTTGCGCCGAATCTCGGCGGGAATCGAAATCTGTCCCTGCGATGTGACTTTGGATTGAGCGATCGCCATATTTTTATATTACCAGGGTAATGGAAGGCACCGACTCCCTTACGGTCGCGGTTCGGAAACGCGGTACCTCATTCCGAGCCGCGAGCGTAAGCGACCGGTGATTTTTCACTGTGGGCTACAGTAAGAGTGTGCGTTTTGAGCTACAGGCGGAATGTCCTCATACGGGTGCGCGCGCTGGATTGCTCCACACCGCACATGGCGTGGTGGAGACGCCGGTGTTCATGCCGGTGGGCACCCAGGCGACTGTCAAAGGCGTTCCGCAGCGCGATCTGGCCGGCGATCTGGATGCCAAAATCATCCTGGCGAATACTTATCACTTATTTCTGCGCCCTGGCCACGACTTGATCCGCAATCTCGGCGGATTGCACAAGTTCATGGCGTGGCCGCGCGCTCTGCTCACCGATTCCGGCGGCTTTCAAGTGTTCAGCCTGAGCGATCTTCGGAAAGTCACCGACGAGGGCGTATTGTTTCGCTCGCATCTGGATGGCGATGCCCACCTGTTTACGCCCGAATCCACGGTAGATGTGCAGTTGGCTCTGGGCAGCGACATCATGATGGTGCTGGACGAATGCCTGGAATATCCCGCGAGTCACGAGGCCGCGGATCGGGCCATGCGGCGCACGGTGGATTGGGCGCGGTCCGGTTACCGGCATTATTTGCACCGCAAAGAAGAAACAGGATCTACGGCGGCGCTTTTCCCAATCGTGCAAGGCTCCATGTTCGCCGATCTGCGCACCGCTTGCGCCTCGGAACTTCTGCGAACTGGATGCTCCCGGGTACGCTATCGGTGGATTATCCGTGGGCGAGCCGCGGCCGGTGAGCCTGGAAATGACGGAAATTACGGCGCCGCTGCTGCCGCGGGACCGTCCGCGCTACGTCATGGGCGTCGGAATGCCCGAAGAGTTGGCCGAATACGTCGCACGCGGCGTGGACATGATGGATTGCGTGCTGCCCTCGCGCAATGCCCGCAACGGGTGCCTTTTTACTTCCGAAGGCCGCGTGCTGATCAAACAGGCCCGTTACCGGGACGATCCTGGGCCGTTAGATCCGAACTGCGGCTGTTACACTTGCCAAACCCACTCCAGAGCTTACTTGCGGCACCTGTTCCAAGCGGGTGAAATTCTGTTCTCCACCCTCGCCACCTTACACAATTTGAAGCACTACCTTGACAGGATGCGTCAAATCAGGCACGCTATACTGCTTGGGACATTTCGGGAGCATCTGGACAGCCTCCGGCGGCAAGCGGTAACATAACCTTGTATCAGTACTCCGCCGTACTAGCTATTCCTTTCAACTCGAGCAGTCCAAGCGGTACTATAAATCGGAACGATCATCGGTGAAAATGTTACTTTTCAGTTTCTTGCTCCAGCAGCCCAGCTCGAATCCCATCATTGGTTTCCTGCCTTTGTTGGTAATCGTAGCCATCTTTTATCTGCTGGTTTTCATGCCCATGCAGCGCCAGAAAAAGCAGCAGGCGCAGATGCTGAAGGACCTTCAAAACGGGGCGGTGGTGCTTACGACGGGCGGGATTGTGGGGACGATAATCAGTATCAACAATGATGATACTCTGATACTACGAGTGAAGCCGGACAACGTGAAATTGCAAGTCGCGCGAAGCGCCGTGTCCGGGTTGGTGACGGAAAAAACTTAAAAAACCGTTTCTCGTTTCTCGTTTCTCGTTAGGGCCGATCGAGCGTCTTCAACGAGAAACGAGAAACGAGGAACGAGAAACGCATCGGAATGAAACGCAACATCAAAATCAAGGCCGGCGTCATCATCGCGGTGATTCTGATCTGTATCTATGGAATCATCGGCGTGCCGAAGTCCAAAGACGAACTGATCGCCAACTGGAAGAAGAACATCCACCTGGGTCTCGACCTGAGCGGCGGCACGCAGTTGGTGATGGAAGTCCAGCTTCAGGACGCCTTCAAGGCTTTTGCGGATAACGCCATTGAACGCCTGAAGGATGATCTGAAGAAAGGCAACATCGATTACGCGGATATCAATCGCAACGACCCTGCCACACTGCAGGAGGCCGACAAGATCGAAATCGATATCAAAGGTGTTCCGCTGGCCAAGGGCAGCGCGCTGCGCGCCGCCATCGCCGAAAGCTACGGAGAGTGGAACCTGCTGGCGCTGAATTCCACTGACTACAAGCTCAACATGAAGCCCACCGAGGCGTTGAAGCTGAAGCACGACACCATGACGCAGACCATGGGGACCATCGAGCGCAAGATCAATGGCCTGGGATTGGCGGAGTCCTCTGTACAGCCCACCGGCCGCAGCGATGCCGAGGCGGATTTGTTGATTCAGCTTCCCGGCGTCGACGATTCGGCTCACGTGAAGCAGATCCTGCAAACTCAAGCGGTCCTGGAATGGGATGAAGTGAAGGATGGCCCGTTCCAGAGCAAAGAAGAAGCGCTCTCAAAGCACGGCGGCATCATGCCGTTGAATACCAAGCTGGTTCCCACCCTAGCTCGCGGCGGCCAGCAAAGCTGGTTTTTGGTGGGACGCAGCCCGGTGGTTCGCGGAACCGATATTCGCGACGCTCACGCCTCGCAAGGGGAAGTGGGCCGATGGGAAACGAACTTCGTCCTGACCCAGGACGCCGCTAAGCGCTTCGCGCGTTATACCGAAGCGAACATCAACAATCGCGCGGCTATCGTAGTGGACGGCCAGGTGATCAGCGCGCCAACCATCCAGAGCCGGATTAGCGATACCGGCCGCATCACCGGCGCAGCCACTCAGGAAGAAGCTTCCGATCTCGGGTTGAACCTGAGAGCCGGTTCCCTGCCCGCCAGCATGGTGATCCTGGAAGAAAGAACCGTCGGCCCCTCGCTGGGCGCCGATTCCATCAAAGAAGGATTTCGCGCCGGCACCGCCGGCCTGGTGGCGGTAATCGCGTGGATGCTGTTCTATTATCGCCGGTCCGGAATCAATGCCACCCTGGCGTTGGTGTTGAATGCGGTCATCCTGGTGGCGGCACTGAGTTATTTCGACGCCACCCTGACGCTGCCCGGCATCGCGGGCATCATCTTAACTATCGGTATGGCGGTGGATAGCAACGTACTGATTTTTGAACGCATCCGCGAAGAACTGCGTTCCGGCAAGGCTGTGGTGGCTGCCGTGGACGCCGGTTTCAGCAAGGCTTTTCTCACAATTATCGACACGCACGTCACTACCGTGGTATCTTGTGCGTTTCTGTTTATCTTTGGTACCGGACCAGTGAAGGGCTTCGCAGTCACCCTGGTTATCGGTTTGATCGCCAACTTGTTTACGGCGGTCTTTGTGTCCAAGACGATTTTCGATTTTGAGCTGTCCGGGAAGCGGCAGGTGACAGCGTTGAGTATTTAAGGGTGGTGGGGAGTGGGAGGTGGGTGGTAGGAAGTTCCTACCGCCCACCACCTACCTCCTACCGCCCGTTTTCGGGAACCGAGTCCCCGTTGCCGGTGTCTAAACTGACTGAATGCCGGCGCTACGATTGGCTACATGGAATTATTTGGAAAGACAAACTACGACTTTTTGGGCAAGAAGTGGCCCTTCATCATCCTTTCGCTCATTCTCACGGCAGCCGGTTTGGTGAGTTTGGTAGCTAAGGGTGGTCCGCGCTATGGTATTGATTTTCGTGGGGGTGCACTGGTTACGGTAACTTTCGCGCAGCGTCCGCCGGTGGACAAGGTGCGCGCCGCCCTCTCAGGCAAGCTCCCTGTGGAAGTGCAGGAAGAGTACGGCAAGCCGAACGACATCATCGGCGTGGATGTCCTCGACGAGAGGGCCCAGGCAAACACGCGGCAGATAATCATCGATAGCCTCACCGCCGCCTTCGGCCAGCCGGCCAGTGGAAAATACAACATCAATGGTGGTGGCGTGGATGCGCTGGCCAGTCAATTACGCGACCCGCTGCAGGCTGCCGGCGTCCCAACTACGGATCAATCGGTTCATGACTTGGCCACGAACATCATGGATTATCGGAAGAACCACTCCGGACTGATCAAGAATCTGGATGAGCTTTCGTCCGTTCCCGGGGTTACTCCGCAAGTGATGAACGTTTTGAAGCAGGCCACCTACCCGGAATCGTTCGCGATACTCGGGACCCAGGTGGTGGGTCCGAAGATCGGCGCCGAGCTGCAACGCAAAGCGATACTGGCAGTCCTGTACGCACTAGGTGGGATGCTGGTCTACATCGCGTTCCGGTTCGAATGGATTTACGGGGCTGCGGCGGTGATTGCAGTGTTCCACGACACCATCATTACCATCGGTCTGTTCTCGCTGTTCAATAAAGAGATTTCGCTGACTGTGGTGGCGGCATTGCTAACGCTGGTCGGCTATTCGATGAACGATACCATCGTCACCTTCGATCGCATTCGTGAGAATCTCAAGATCCTGCGCAAGGAAGGGCTGGAGCCCCTGGTGAATCTCAGCGTGAACCAGACGTTGAGCCGCACGGTGCTGACTTCGGGTCTCACGCTGCTGACCGCCTTAGCCCTGTTTCTGTTTGGCGGGCAGGTACTAAACGGCTTCTCTTTCGCCTTGGTCTGTGGCATTATCGTTGGTACTTATTCATCTGTGTTTGTGGCGAGCCCAATTTTGATCTTCTGGCATAATTTCCTGGAGGGGCGTAAAGGGTCCTCACCGGCGGTAGTAAGCGCGCCGAAACCCATCGCCCGAGAGAGCGCACGGAGAGGCGCCGCAAAAGTTAAGTAAGAAACACTCGATCGGTAGTATGATAATTTCTGCGCCAGTAGGCGAGGCAGTGGAACTTTTGGGAAGAGGATGACACATGTTTGACCAAACTTTCGTAGACGGCACCGCGAAAACACATAAGCCGTGGACCGTCCTGCTTTCGTTTCTCGGGCAGGTTGGGCTAATCTGCGTCGGTATTTTGATCCCCCTTATTTTTACCGACACCCTACCGCGCGCCCAGCTCACCAGCTTCCTGGTGGCCCCGCCGCCACCGCCTCCGCCGCCGCCCCCGCCGCCCCCGGCGCCGCCCAAGATTGTGAAGGTGATCCCCCGCCAGTTCGATGCGGGCAAATTGATGGCGCCCAAGACGATCCCGAAAGACATCGCGAATATTAAAGAAGAAGAACTGCCCCCGCCGTCCACGGGCAGCGTGGTTGGTGGAGTTCCCGGTGGCGTGCCCGGTGGAGCGCCCGGTGGCGTGATCGGTGGAATTATCGGCGCGGTGCCCACCGCTGCCCCGCCTCCGCCTCCCCAGAAGAAGGATCCCACTCCGCAGCGAATTCGCGTCGGCGGCAACGTGCAAGCCGCGAACTTGATCCGCAAGGTTCAGCCGGTTTATCCGCCGCTGGCCAAGCAGGCGCGCATTCAGGGTACGGTCCGCTTTACCGCGATTATCGGCAAAGACGGAACCATCCAGAATTTGCAATTGGTGTCCGGCCACCCGCTGCTGTTGGAAGCGGCCCGTTCGGCAGTTTCGCAATGGCAGTATAAGCCGACGCTTCTGAACGGTGAACCGGTGGAAGTGGTCACCCAGATTGATGTGAATTTTACGTTAAGCCAGTAGTAGTCTAAATTCAACTCGCAGGAGAACAGAATGTTTTTACAATCGCAGGTCTGGGCCTTCCTCCTTTTGCAGGATCAGCCCATGAGTTTCGACCCCATGAGCATGTGGGCTGTGATGGCATGGCCGGCCAGAACCGTTGTGATCGTGCTATTCCTCATGTCCGCATGGTCCATCGGTGTCATGATCGACCGCTTGATCGCCTACAACGGCGCTCGCAAGCAGTCGCGGCAGTTTGCCCCCGCCGTCGCAGGTGCGTTGCGCGAAGGCAAGCTGGATGAGGCCATCAAGATCGCAGATCGCTACAGCAAGAGCCATTTGGCCAAGGTAGTGGTGGCGGGTCTCCAGGAATTCCGTGCACATCAGTTGAGCTCGGATATTTCCGGAGAAGAAATCGAAGCTTCCAAACGCGCCTTGGAACGCGCCGAAGCCATTGTGCACGCCGAACTGAAGCGCGGCGTCAGCAGCCTGGCAACCATCGGATCCACCTCGCCGTTCGTCGGCTTGTTCGGAACGGTGGTCGGCATCATCAACGCGTTCAAGGGCATCGCGACGCAGAAGTCCACTGGACTGGGCGCCGTGGCCGGTGGTATTTCGGAAGCCTTGGTAACCACGGCAGTTGGTTTGTTCGTGGCAGTCCCCGCCGTGTGGATGTACAACTACTTCACCAATCGCATTGAAGCGTTCGACGTGGAGATGGGCAACTCGAGTTCGGAGTTGATCGACTACTTCCTGAAGCGAACCCAGAAGGCCGTTTCTAAGTAGGAGCCGGTAGGTCAGCGAGTTGAATTTGCGGGACGAGGGTGTGAGCCGGCAGCGGCCATGCCCTCCACCCAAAGAAGGAGTTCGATATGAAACTGAAAACAGCTCCACCCCCGGTAGCCGACATCAACGTCACCCCCATGGTGGACGTGATGCTGGTGCTGCTGATCATCTTCATGGTCATCACGCCCATGCTCACCAAAGGCCAGCCTATCGACTTGGTCCGCACGCATAACCCGGTTACCATGCAGGCGGCGGATAAGGAAGATGCTGTTCTGATTTCGGTGACGCGCAACGGCGGGGTGTTTCTAAGCCCCGGGAACCTCAAAGTAACTCCGGATCAGCTTCCGGAGAAGGTAAAGGATCTGCTCACCAATAAGGTGGACAAAACGGTTTTCATCAAAAGCGATGCGCGCGCCCGGTACGGCGTGGTGGAGGATGTAGTAGACAACATCCGCGCAGCCGGCGTGGACCAGATCGGCTTGATCACCGAACTGATCCCGGTCAAGAACAAGGCTGCAACGCCGATCAATGCAGGCGGACAGTAGGAAAAACGTTCATCGGTTCTTCAGTTCATCGGTTCGGGAACGTAAGAACGGTGAAAAGTAAGAACCGAAGAACTGAAGAACAGAAGAACCGAAGAACTAGCGACCGAGGAACGAGGGAACTAATATGTCAATGAGCGTGGGCGGCCCCGAAGGCGGGCCCAAATCAGAAATCAACATGACGCCGCTGATCGACGTGCTGCTGGTGCTGCTGATCATCTTCATGGTCATCACGCCGCTGACGCCGCACGGCCTGGATGCATTGGCGCCGCAACCGCCGGATAAGAAGAACACTCCCCCGCCCGATCAAGATCGCACTGTTGTGATCATCATCGACAAGGACAAGCGGATGCACCTCAATAACGAGGACACCGATGAGGACAAGCTCGGGGCGAGGTTGGAACAGATCTTTAAAACCCGCGCTGAACGGGTAATCTTTGTCAAGGGCGATCCCGATTTGGAGTACGAGACCGTGGCCAAGGCAATCGACATCGCCAAGGGTGCGGCCATCGACAAGATCGGTTTGATGACCCCCAAAATTGAGGCCGGTCAATAACAAAGGATATGAAGAGCAAATTATTCGTACTGGGCATCGGGCTGGTGCTGCTGTCGACGACGGGCTGCAACAAGCTCAGGTCGCGCGACCGCATCAACAAAGGCATTCAGTCTTATAAGGGCGCCAGGTATTCGGACGCCGTGGAGTTCTTCAAAGAAGCCGTGGACCTGGATCCAACCAACGTCAACGGCCGCCTCTACCTCGCGACCGCCTACATGAGCCAATACATCCCCGGCGCCGAATCGCCGGACAATATGCAGTTGGCCAAGCAGGCGAAGGAAGAGTTCATCAAGGTTCTGGAGAACCATCCGAACGACACCACAGCGCTAGCTTCGTTGGCGTCTCTGAGCTATCAACAGGCGCAAGGCATGCCGGATCTCGACCAGAAACTGAAGAAGCTGGACGAAGCCAAAGAGTGGTATTTGAAACTCATCTCGGCCGATCCGCAGAGCAAAGAAGGCTTCTACAGCCTGGCCGTCATCGACTGGGTGAAGTGGTACGCAGCCTGGATGAAAGCGCGCGCCGACCTGGGCATGAAGCCGGAGGAAGCCGGTCCGCTGAAGGACAAAAAGGTTAAGGAAGAGCTGAAGGAAAAGTACGCCGCGGTGGTCGACGATGGCATGAAGAATCTGGACAAAGCGCTCCAGATTGATAAAGACTACGACGACGCCATGGCTTACATGAACCTGCTGATCCGCGAGAAGGCCGATCTGGACGATACGTCCGACCAGTACAAAGCCGACGTAGAGAAGGCCGATGTGTGGGTCCAAAAGGCGCTGGATACTAAGAAGATGAAGGCGGCCAAAGAGGCGGCGAAAGCCGCTGGTGGAATTACGGCTGAATCGAAGTAGAACGGCACACGGATTCACGACTTACGGTCGCGGTTCAGTAACGCAGCGGATGCTTCATTCTGAACCGCGACCGTAAGCGGCAGCCTCGGTGTTCCTAGAGATCTCGATTCTGGATTGCTCTCTCAACTTCGCTGCCGCTCGGATCCTCCGCTCTCGTGATCTCCCTTCCAATCACTAAGTAATCCGCGCCACGCCGCCAGCGCCTCTCGCGGAGTGGCTACTCGTTTCTGATCCCCTGCCGCGGCGCTTGCCGATCGAACTCCAGGGGTCACCAGAATGGCTTTCGGACCCGCCAGTTCTCGCACCGCCGCAACTTCCTTGGCGGAACAAACAATGCCGTCGATTCCGGACGCCATCGCGTTCTTTACACGGAGAGCCACCAGATCCGGAATGTTTGCCGGATAGCCCAGCTCGGCCAGATCCTGCTGGTCAAAGCTGGTCAACACTGTCACAGCTAAAAGTTTCAAGTCAGACGCGCCACGTCCATCCACCGCCGCTCGCATGACAGCATTGCTGCCGTGGACCGTCAGGAATCGCGCGCCGGTCTTGGCCACTTGCGCGGTCGCACGCTTGACGGTTTCGGGAATATCGTAGAGCTTGAGATCCAGGAAGACCTGCTTCCCCGCTCCGGCCAATTCACGGACGAAAGCCATGCCTTCCGCCGCGTATAGCTCCATTCCAACCTTGTAGAAGTCGACGGCGCTACCGAGCCGGTCAATGAGCGCGCGCGCCTGCGCGGCATCCTCGAAATCGAGCGCAACAATGATTGGATTTTTTGTCACAGGATTCGAATCGGCTTCCTGGATCGCTCCGTAACTCGCCCGATTCGGTACGCGCCGGGGAACTTGCGCAGCAACCCATCGGCATCCTCTTCTGAAAGCGAGATCAGCAGCCCGCCCGAAGTCTGCGGATCGTACAACAGATCGTCGAATTCCGATTGCCCCTCGACACAATAAGACGCGAACTCCCGATTGTTCTTCAACCCGCCAGGGATGGCCCCTTGAGCCGCATATTCCTTGGCGCCGGGAAGGAACTGGATCTTGCTGGGATCGATCTCCAGAGTCACTTTGCTGGCCAACGCCATTTCGCGCGCATGGCCGATGAGTCCGAAACCGGTTACGTCCGTGCATCCGTGCACATCGAAAGCAAGCATCGCTTCGCACGCCGCCTTATTCAAAGTCAGCATGGATTGTTCCGCGCCCTTCACATCGGAATCTTTGGCCATCCCGCGTTTCAAGGCCGTTGAGATGACGCCCGTGCCAAGGCGTTTGGTAAATACCAGTGCGTCGCCCGGCCGCGCGCCGGCGTTGGTCTTGATGCGATCCGGATGGATCAGTCCCGTTACTGCATACCCGAACTTGATCTCGTTGTCTGCGACACTATGCCCGCCGAGAATTGAGCACTCGGCTTCATGAACTTTCTCCGCACCACCTTTGACGATCTCGGCGAGTGCATCGAGGTCGCCATTCGCCGGCCAAGCCAGGATGGAGAGCGCCGAGATTGGCGTTCCACCCATGGCGTAAACGTCGCTCAAAGCGTTGGCAGCGGCGATGGCTCCGAAGGTATGCGGATCATCCACCACCGGGCTGAAGAAATCCACCGTCTGCACCAGCGCCAGTTCGGGAGTGAGTTTGTAGACGCCGGCATCGTCGGATGTGTCAAATCCAACAAGAACATTCGAATTCGGCCAGCGGGGAATTTGAGAGAGCACCTGGTCGAGAATCTTAGGACTTAATTTGGAAGCACAGCCGCCGCCGGAGGTGGATGCGGTCAGTTTAGTGGGGGTCACGGTAACTAGAATAACGAATTCAGGAATTCAGGGATTCAAGAAGTCGAGGAAGAGAGGAAGGGCTGCTTTCCTTACTATATTGCGTGGACCGTGAACCAGCTAAGACCTTCAGGGACCTTTTGGTGTGGCAGAAGGCCCACCAACTGGCGTTGGCGGTCTATCGGATGACGGCTGGCTTTCCGAAGCAGGAAACTTACGGTTTGACCTGCCAGATGCAAAGAGCATCAGTCTCAGTTGCCGCTAACCTTGCCGAAGGATTCAAACGTCGGGGTCCGGCCGACAAAGCGCGGATGTTAAACATCGCGCAAGGATCGCTCGAGGAGTGCCGCTACTACTTGATCCTGGCTCACGACTTAGGTTATGCCAATACAGAACAGCAGATGATTGTTTTGGAAGAAGTTAGCCGCTTTTTGGAGGCATATATCCATCGAATCCGAACTTCCTCGACTTCCTGAATTCCTGGAATCCCTTGAATTCGGGGCCAAAACCCCTAGGGCCAAAGCCCTAGGAGGTTACGGCCCCCTTGACACTAAGACCTACTTGTGAAAGTATTTCTTAGATCTTGAATTCTCGGTCAGCAAAGGCTTGGGGGCCTCTACATGAAAGCGACACTGCAACTCTGTTCGTTGTCTGTGCTTCTGTTTTTTGGGTCGATTGTAGCCGGATTGGCACAAGCGCCCGTCGGTGATGTTTCCGGAACCGTTTTCGATGAGTCCGGCGCCGTCATTCCCAACGCTGCGGTTACCATCACCAATAAAGAGACCGGCTTGGTCCGAAACGCCACCAGCAATGCGTCGGGTCAGTACAACGCTTCTGCGCTGCCTGGCGGAAATTACGAAATAAAGACGGAAGTCAGCGGCTTCCGGACCTTGCTGCGCGAGGCCACCATCACGGTCGGCGGACTTACTACGGTGGATCTCCACCTGCAAGTCGGCGCCTCCAAGGACATCGTCACGGTTGAATCGGTCACGCCCCAAATTGAATATGAACAGCATGCTATCGAAGGCACGGTAAACCGGCAACAGATTCAAGATCTCCCCTTGAACGGCCGCAGTTTCCTGCAATTGGCGATGCTCGAACCGGGCGTCACCGTGTCGGCGAATAGCCAGGGCCAATACAACCGCGCTTTCGATATTTCCATCCTGGGCGCCGACTCCGATTTGACGCGTATTACGGTGGATGGCGCCACCGTGCGCGATTCCGTCACCGGTGGAACGCAGCAGAACTTCTCCCAGGAAATTGTCCAGGAGTTCCAGGTATCCAGCGTAAATTTCGATCTATCCACCAGCCTAGGAGCCGGCGGGGCGGTGAACGTAGTCACCCGCTCCGGCGGTAACGATTTCCATGGCAGCGGGTTCTTCTTCTACCGCGATCACAATATGGCGGCGTATCCCGTCCTGGATCGCAATCCGATTGATCCCAATCCATTTTTTGCCAGGCGCCAGTCCGGCGCGTGGATCGGTGGTCCGGTCAAAAAAGACAAGCTATTCTTCTTCTCGAGTATCGAACACAATAACCAGGACGGCGTATTCGCTCCGCTCCCCACGGACCCTCTCTTCCGAAGCTTTCGCCACGGTCGCGAACAGTCCCTATGTCGGCACCGAAGAAACCGAGCGGATCGATTACCGCATCACCGAAAAAGAGAATTTCTTCATTCGGTATTCTCACGATGGCAACCACAGCTTCGCCCCGAACGGGGGTGGCTTACCGTCATCCTGGGTAAGCAATGTCAATTGGGCGGATTCGGGCGTAGCCTCGTTGATCAGCGCCATCACACCGTCGGTGGTCAACGAGGCCCGGTTTTCCATGACTTATTGGAGCAACCGCAACAATCTTCCTTCCACGACCCAATGTCCGAATTGCATCGGTTTGGATGGCCCCAATGTCAACATAGACGGAACCGGACTCTCCTTCGGTAACCAGGGGAATGCTCCGCAATCCCGAGTGCTCCGCCGCTACATCAGCGCCGATAACTTCACCTGGCAGAAGGGCAAACATCGCATGAAGATGGGCGGTGAATGGGAATATCAGAAAGGCACCGGAACTTACACGATCGACGAGCCGGCCGCCATGACTCTGTTCTCGCCCGAAGAAGTTGCTCAGCTCCAGCCGGCGCTGGTGCCCTTGCTTCCCAAGACGTTCAACACCCTGGCCGACATTCTGCAACTACCTCTGAAGAGCTGGGATTTCAGCGTGGGCGACACCCGCCAGCCGCCGCCCTTCCAGACTCGGCAATGCCGATCATGACAACACCTTCCACTTCTATTGGGAGGATTCCTGGAAGGTGAAGCCGAACCTCACGTTGAATTTCGGCCTGGGCTACAACTACGAGAGCAACGCCTTGAATCACGATCTGACCAAGCCTTTGTGGTTGGCTCCGATCTTCGGCGCTAACAATCTCGGCCCGGAACTTCATCCCGGCTTGCATTTTTCCCCGATGCTTGGATTCGCCTGGTCGCCCTTCAAAGACAACAAGACCGTATTCCGCGGCGGAGCGGGTGTTTATTATGACACCATCGACATCGAACTGCGGCTCATCGAGCGCGCCTACTTAAGTCCTCTCGGATCCGGCTATCTTTCGCTGCCGGGTAGCATCGTTCCCAATCCGATCCCCGGAATTCCGTTCGTCCCGCAGGGAACTCCGCTCGACTTCCAGAGTCCCACTCCGTTCAGCGGTGCGTTCCTTGAGGCCATTCTGCCTGCGGTTCGCTCCGCATTCATTCAGGAATTGGGCGTCAATCCCAACAATACAAACCTGGCCGTCCGGACGGTGGACTTGTTCAAGGAAGCCGACGAACTGTTTCCCAAAGACTTTACGCCCGGCAAGGCAAACCATTTCAGCGTCGGCGTGCAGAGGCAGTTGTCTAAGGATTGGGCCATCAGCGCCGACTATGTTTACCGCCTATTCCTGCATCAACAGTTCCGCGATCTGGATTTGAATCATTATTATCGCTACATCAATGGCGTGCAGACTCCGGTGATTCCAGTTTGCCCCGGCAGTCTGCAATTGGTAGTGGATGCGCCTTGCTCAAACGGTGGCGTTGGCGTTACCATCAGTGGCGGCCGCACCGATTACTCGGCGTTGCTGGTGAAGCTCGACAAGCGATTCGCCCGCCGTTACCAGTTGCTCGCTTCCTATGCCTTGCAATCCCAGCATGGCATCAACGGCATTTACAACAACGACAATTGGTTCCAGTATTGGGGACCGCAGGCGGCCAAGAGTCTGCTGACCGTGAGCGGCACAGTCGACCTTCCCTGGAAGTTCAAGATCTCGTTTATCTCCAGTTACAGCAGCCGTGGACCGTTCCAACCGAGCATTCCTGGCGCCGATCTCACCGGCAGCGGTATCACCGGATTCCCGTTGCCCGGCATGGGCGGTAGCTTGTTCAACGCGGGCTTGAGTACTTCTCAACTGCCAGCTCTGGTGAATCAATACAACCAGACGTACGCAGGCAAGACCAGTCCGAATCCAAACCAGACGTTCCCAACAGTGACGCTGCCGGCCAACTACCAACTCGGCCACAACTTCAACTCACAGGACGTTCGGCTGACCAAGTTGTTCAGGTTTAGGGAACGCTACGAACTGCAGATCCTGGCCGAAGGGTTCAACATTTTCAACTTCTCGAACCCCACCGGTTACGACGGTAATTTGTTGGATTCCGGCTTCGGACAACCGAGCGGCCGCGCAGGCGGTACGTTCGGCACGGGCGGCCCACGCGCGTTCCAATTGGGCTCGCGCTTTTCGTTCTAGATCGTAAACCGGGGACACCTTGGGCAAGCGTCCGGAGTGGCGCCGGCCAAGAAAACTCCAAAGGTGTCCCCGGTTTTTAAAACTGGTACAGCATCAAATAAACGATCACTCCGGTGACGCTGACGTACAACCAGATCGGCAGCGTCCAGCGCGCGATCTTCCGGTGCCGCACGAAATCGCCGCGTAGCGCGCGCCGCAGCGTAATCACGGCAAGTACCGGCACGGTCGCCGCCAGGATCGTATGCGTGATCAGAATGGTGAAGTACACCACGCGTATCGCGCCGGTCTTCGGATAATGCACCGATCCTACCTGCGCGTGATAGATCAGATAGCAAATTAGAAACGCGATCGACACGCAGAAAGCGGTCAGCATCACGCGCTTGTGCGCTTGAATCTGCCGGCGGCGGATCAGTGTGTAGCCGGTGATGAGAAGCACGGCCGCGGTTCCGTTGAGAGTGGCGTTCACCGCCGGGAGCGAGTGCACGTCCATCAGGAGCTTTCCCGGGCTAACGCGTTAATGCCTTCGATCAGCTTGCGAATGGCGCCTGATTCGGAGGTATCGTAGTAGCCGCGAATGCGCGCTTGCCGGTCCACCAGGACAAAGCGCGTGCTGTGCTGGAGCGTCGCGTCAATGGTTCCCAGCTTGAAGGTGTTCCGATCCAATTCCTGCAAAGTCGCGGGAGGGCCGGTCAGAAAATACCAGCGCTCGGGCGACGCTCCGTGCAGCTTCGCGTACTCGGCTAGCACTGGGGGAGTATCGCGCGCCGGATCTACCGTGAAGGACACCAGCTTCACATCCGGCATGGTCTGGGTCGCTTTCTGCACTTCGTGCATCTGCGACGTCATGCGCGGACACGGCCCAGGGCAAGTAGTGTAGATGAAATCCGCCACCCAAATCTTGCCCGCGAGAACCTTGCTGTCGAACGGTTGCCCATCCTGCGCGGTGAGTTGGAATTCGGGAACGTCGTAAAACACTGGCAGTGACGTTTTAGGAGGGATGCAGGCCGCCAACGCAAGAATGAGCGCGAGGATTACCGCAAACTTCATGCCGGACGGTCGAACAGCATCAGGCCGTACAATACCGGCAGATAAATCACCGAAGCCAGCAGCACGCGCCGGGCTTGTTGCCGGGTCCGATCGAGACTCACGCGCACTCCGGCATACAAAAACAGCAGACCCAGCGCGAGGGCTCCAATCAGGTAGAGATTGCCGGTCATGGCAAGGAATTTCGGAACCAGGCTAATGGGAATCAGGATCAGCGAATAAAGCAGAATGCGGCGTGCGGTGGATTCTCCGTCCGGTTCCACCACGGGAAGCATCCGGATCCCGGCCCGCTCGTAATCCTCGCGATACATCCAGGCGATCGCGTAGAAATGGGGGAACTGCCAGATGAAGAGAATCGCAAAAAGGATCCACGCGTCCCAGGTCAGCGTCCCGCTGGCAGCGGCGTAACCGATTAGCGGCGGCATAGCGCCCGGGATCGCGCCGATGGTTGTGGAGTGCGGCGACCGCTGCTTGAGCGGCGTGTAAACAAAGAGATAACTCAGCAGCGTAAAGAGTCCGAGCCAGCCAGTAAGCGGATTCACCGCGATAAACAGCTCCGCGAATCCAGCGATGGAAATGAGGATCGCAAAGATCAAGCGCGTTTGGAGCTGACAGCCGTCCGGAGGGCAACGGACGCGCCTGGGTCCGCTTCATTTTGGCATCCGCCGCACGCTCATACCACTGATTGAGCGCAGCCGTGCCGGAAGCGATTAATCCTGTGCCAATGATGGTGTGGAGCAGGGTCAGGAAGCGCCAACCGCCGCGCGCGCCGAAAAAATACCCAACGCCCGTGCTCATTAGAATGAGCCACGTGATTCGCGGCTTAGTTAACGCGATGTAGTCCTTCACAGACTGCCTAGTCTCTAAAGGTACCACAGTAAGGTTGCCGTGTCACCGGAAAAATTCTTGCCTCGCGCTAATGTACAATCAAGCAAGTTCAGCTTGCCAAACCTGGATCGCATCACTCGTAATCCCGAAGTCATGGGGGGAAGCCTTGCCTGCGCGGCATACGTGTGACGGTCGGCAAGGCGAGTACTGTGGATTCTGAGATTCTCAATCATGCAGCCTCCGACGGGTTCGTAGTCTTTACTCATGATCTGGATTTCGGGATGCTGCTCGCCGCAAACAAGGGCTGGCGAACACCTAGAAGCTGCCGGCATCGTTGACGGTGGACCTTGCGCAACACCGAATTCGGTTACTGCGAATCTAACTCGTGAAGGGGCGACCCACCGTTCCCGCCACCGATGTATAGTGAAATGACCTCCGGAGACCTCTATGCCCGACCTGATTATCCTGATCCCCGTGCTGATCATCGTGATTTACATCTTCTCGTCAATCAAGATTCTGGCCGAGTATGAACGCGCAGTGATTTTTACGGCTCGGCCGCGTTCTGCGGCAACCCAAGGGACCTGGCGTCATTCTGGTCTTCGCGCCAGATCGACCGCATGGTGCGCATTTCGCTTGCGCATCGAAGCGATGGAGGTGCCCCCGCAAGATGTTGTCACGCGCGATAACGTCACGGTCAAGGTGAACGCCGTGGTCTATTTCCGCGTGATGGATCCCACCAAGGCCGTTATCGAAGTGACAAATTTCCTCTACGCCACTTCCCAGGTTTCGCAAACAACGCTACGCAGCGCATTGGGCGAAGTGGAACTGGACGAACTGCTCAGCCAGCGCGAAAAGCTGAATCTGCGGCTGCAATCGGTGCTGGATCAACATACCGGGCCCTGGGGCGTAAAGGTCACCATGGTGGAAGTGAAGCAGGTGGATCTGCCGGATCAGATGATCCGCGCAATCGGGAAACAGGCCGAAGCCGAGCGCGAACGGCGCGCCAAGATCATCCACGCCGAAGGCGAATATATGGCGGCGGAAAAGCTATCCATGGCGGCCGAGCTGATCCAGAAGCAGCCCGCGGCCATCCAGCTCCGCTATCTGCAAACGCTGGTGGAAATAGGCGCCGAGAAGAACACTACGGTTGTGTTCCCGATGCCGATCGATATATTCTCGTCTTTAGGGCGCGCCGTGGAACTTCTTGGCGCGAAGAAGCAGGAAGGCTAAAGGATCTTGGCGAAGAGCGACGAAGGCGAATTTGAATTAATACTAGGGAACCGGCAGCTCATCAGCGTTTTTCTGATCGTGGTGGTTCTCTTAGGCGTGTTTTTCTCCATGGGTTACATCGTGGGGCGCAACTCCTCCGCTCCCGCCACGGATACCGCGCACAACAGCGGTAAGACCGTGGCCGTGGATTCTCCACCGCCCGATTCGCAGCCTGCCGCTTCCAGCCCGGCTCCCGCGCAGGAACCTCCGGCGAGTACGCCGGAAACCAAACCGGCGGCATCCGAGCCCGCTCCTACCACCACTCATGCCGAACAACCGCCGGCCCCCGCGCCGGTGAAACCGAGTCCGGTGACGCCTGCGAAGCCGAAACCGGCTGCCGTGGGACCTCCCGCAAGCGGAATCGCGTCCGTCACGGGCGAACCCGCCGCCGGCCAATACTGGCAGGTGGTGGCTACCTCGCGGCCGGCCGCCGAAGTCATCAGCGAAGCGCTAACCAGAAGAGGTTTCCACGCCTTTCTTACACCCGCATCCAGGGACGGCGTCTTCCGCGTGCTGGTGGGCCCGTTTCAGGACGCCGCGAACCTGGCCGAAGCGCGCACCAAACTGGAAGCTGCGGGCTTTCGTCAATCCATCGTAAAAAGATACTGACTTGGCGTTCGACCCCTTGCCCCTTGTCCAAATCGAGCCGCGACCGCTTGCGCAGCCCCGCTTGCCGGATTGGCTGCGCAAAGGTGCGACGCACTTTCAAGCGGTGGATGCACTCAAGCGCGAAATCCGCGGCCTGAACCTGCACACGGTGTGCGAATCCGCGCGCTGCCCCAATCTTCACGAATGCTTCAGCCGGGGCGCCGCCACGTTCATGATCCTGGGCAATCTCTGCACGCGCGGCTGCGGATTCTGCTCGGTCCCCAAAGGCTCGCCGCACAAGAAAGAATTTACGCTGGATCCGAACGAGCCGGCAAACGTGGCGCGCGCGGCGGCGAGCTGGAAGCTGCGCTACGTGGTGATTACCGCCGTGAATCGCGACGACCTTCGCGACGGCGGCTCCAATCACTTTGCGGAAACGGTCCGTGAAGTTCGAAGAGCGCTGCCCGAAGCCCGCGTTGAGGTACTGACTCCCGATTTTTGCGGCGACCTGGATGCGGTGGCTCGTGTGCTGGACGCCGGCCCACACGTGTTTAATCACAATATGGAGACCATCCGCCGCATGTACCGGCGCGTTCGTCCGCAAGCGAATTATCAGCAGTCGCTGGATGTGCTTCGGTTCGCGAAAGCTTACCGTCCGGATGCTCTCACCAAGTCCGGGCTTGATGGTGGGTCTGGGCGAGGAGCCGCATGAAGTGGAACAGCTGCTGCGCGATCTGCGTAGCGCGGATGTGGATGTCGCCACCATCGGCCAGTATCTGCAGCCTACGCGGCGCAATCTACCGGTGGCATCCTACGTAACGCCCGCGCAGTTCGACGCTTATCGCGATTACGGTCTTGCCATCGGCTTCAAAATGGTGTTCAGCGGCCCGCTGGTTCGCAGCTCTTACATGGCCGACCTGGTGAATGAAGAAGCCACCCGAGTTACTGTTTAACTTCGCTCTCGCGCTGCTTTCGGCGGTGCTTCTGGTTCTGACCTTTCCCAACCCAGCGCTGCACAACTCCGGAATCCCGTGGCTCGCTCCGCTGGCGCTGGCGCCGCTGCTGATCGCGCTGTCCCGCGAAGATCGCCCACTGTGGCGATTTCTGCTGGGCGAATTCACCGGATTCGTTTACTGGTTTTGTGTCTGCTACTGGATCCAATTCGTCCTGGAATACCACGGAGGCATGGGGCGTTGGGGCGGATGGGGAACATTTGTGCTGTTCTCTGTCTTAAAGGGAATCCATATGGCGCTGTTCAGTCTATTGGCGGCGGTTCTGATCAAAACGCCGTATGCGATTCCAGCCATCGCCGCGCTTTGGACCGGCATCGAACGCACGCACGCTACGTTCGGTTTTGCCTGGCTGGACTTGGGAAATGCCGCCATCGACATGGCGCTCCCCATGCGCATCGCTCCCTACCTGGGTGTTTACGGAATCTCGTTCCTATTTGCCTTGATGGGAACAACCGTAGCGGTCTTGATCCTCAACCGGAATCGCCGGGATTTATATTGGCTCGCTGTCACACCGGCTCTGCTGCTGTTGCCCGCCCTTCCTTCGCCGGTGGCTGGAACTCAAACCGCCGTGGCGATCCAGCCCAACATGTCCGAAGACGAGCAATGGACTCAAGCCTCGGCCGCTCGCGAGCGCGACCATCTGATCGCGATATCGCGCGAAGCGGCGCTGCGGAATGGCGCGCGGCTGATCCTTTGGCCGGAAGTGCCCGGTCCGCTTTACTACTATCAGGACTTCACATTTCGCGAAGAAGCGGCACGTTTGACGCGGGATACCCACGCGCAATTCCTATTCGGAACCGTAGGAGAAACGGCGCAAGGCGCCCCGCTGAATTCCGCCGTGCTGCTGCGTCCGGACGGCGATCTGGAAGATCGCTACGACAAAATCAATCTGGTGCCGTTCGGCGAGTACGTACCGAGAGTGTTCAACTTCGTGAATCGCATCACCAAGGAAGCGGGCGACTTCGCGCCAGGCAACCGATACGTGGTGTTTCCGATGAACGGCCACAAGATGGGTGTGTTCATCTGCTACGAATCGGCGTTTCCGGCCGATGTCCGTCAATTCGCCAAACGCGGCGCGAATCTGTTGGTGAATATTTCAAACGACGGCTATTTCGGAAAGAGCGCCGCGCGCGAGCAGCACCTCTCGATTGTGCGGATGCGCGCCGCAGAAAATCGCCGCTGGCTGTTAAGAGCGACTAACGACGGAATCACGGTAGCAATCGATCCAGCCGGACGCGTCACGGAACGATGGCCGATGTATCAGGAATCGGTGGGTCAAATGAAATTTGCTTACATGGATGGGACCACGTTTTACACCGAATACGGTGACTGGTTCGCTTGGGGCTGCCTGCTTGCGGCGGCCGCTGGATTGTTCCTGTCGCAGCGCCCGCACTACACTCCGCGCAAAGTTGCGTGAGCTTCTTCGAAGGGGTTTCGTGGTAGCGCTCCCTTGCGGTCGCGGTTCGGTAGCGAGAAACCAGAAACGAGAAACCAGAAACGGTTCTTACCCGTGCCGTATCACCAACACATCGCCATCCTTGACGATGTACTCTTTTCCTTCGAGCCTCAGCAGCCCCTTTTCTCGAACACCGGGATATCCACCGTGATCGATCAGCGTCTGCCAATTCACCACTTCCGCTTTGATGAATTTCTTCTCAAAGTCGCTGTGGATCGCGCCGGACGCCTTCACGGCGGTGCTGTGCGTCGGGATGGTCCAGGCGCGCACTTCGGTTTCGCCCGCCGTCAGGAACGACATCAGCCCGAGCAGCGCATAGGTGGCAGCAATCAGCCGCTCCAGTCCCGATTCCTTGAGCCCGTAGCTCGCTACGTATTCGGCGGCCTCTTCCTTCGACAGCTCCGCCAGTTCCGCTTCAATTTTTCCGCAGATCGCCGTTACCGCGGTGTGGGTGCGTCCGGCCAGCGGACCCTTCCGATACTCTTCCTCCACCTCGTGCATGCGTCCGGCGTCTGCTTCGCCGATATTCAACACGTACAGCATCGGCTTCTGCGAAAGGAACTGAAATCCGCGGATCAGCTTCTCTTCTTCCGGCGTAAGCTCCAGCGTTCTTAACGCGACATTCGATTCCAGCGTGGCCTTGCATCGTTCGATCAACGCAATTTCGCGATCCAGCTCCGGAGTCTTGGCCCGCTTACGATCTTTCTCCAGGCGCTCCAGCCGTTTCTCCACTACAACTAAATCGCTCAGAATCAGTTCCATCTCCACATCTTCCAGATCGCGCACTGGATCCACAGACCCCTTCTCGTGTGGAACCGTATCGCTTGGAAACAAGCGCAGCACGTGCGCCAGCGCATCCGCCACTCGCATGCTGGCGAGGTAGCTCGGATCGCGCAAGGCTTCTTTCGAGATGGATGGGAAATCCAGATACTCCACGGTGGCGTGCGTGATCTTGGGCGGATCGAAAATCTTCGCCAGCGCATCCAACCGGCCGTCCGGAACTTTGGTCACACCGACGCGCGCTTCCAAAAGTCCCATGCGCGCCGGTTCATGCACGCCGGTCAAAATGGTGAATAACGATGTCTTGCCCACCATGGGCAAACCGATGATCGCAGTCTTCATAAGAACGTTTCTAGTTTCTCGTTTCTGGTTTCTGGTTCCCCGAGTTGGGGACGGTCAGAGCGGGACTTCGACCAAGGTCAAAATCTCTTGCAGTATTCTCTCGCTGATTTCCGCGCTGCGCTGGGCTAGCGACGCACGCGCATTGATGGCAACCCGGTGCGCGAAGACCGGGGTTACCAGGCGCTTTACGTCGTCTGGTATCACGTAGTCGCGGCCTTCCAACATCGCCAGCGCTTGCGTCGCGCGATACAACGCTTGCGCGCCTCGCGGACTTACGCCTAGCGCCAAGGATTCGTGCGCTCGCGTTTTTTCGACGATGGCCAGCATGTAATCCACCAGCGTTTCGTCTACCCCTATCTTGCTCGCGCGCTGCTGCAGGTCGAGAAGATCCTCGCCTGAAAGCACGGCGGGCGCATGTTCGCCATGCACGCCATCTGTGTTGCGCAAAATCTCGCGCTCCGCCTCGCGGTCCGGATAACCGATGCGAATGCGCATCAGAAACCGGTCGAGCTGGCTTTCCGGAAGGGGATATGTTCCGTGATGCTCCACTGGATTTTGCGTCGCCATCACCATGAACGGTTGTTCCAGCGGATACGAGTGGCTCTCGATGGTCACCTGCACTTCGTTCATGGCTTCGAGCAAAGCGGACTGCGTCTTCGGCGTGGCTCGATTGATCTCGTCCGCCAGCAGGAAGTTGGTGAACACCGGACCCTGCTTGAACTCGAAGTCCTGTGTATGCGCGTTGTAGATGGTCACGCCTAAAACGTCGCTGGGCAGCATGTCGCTGGTGAATTGCAGACGGTGAAAGCGGCCATGCACCGCTCGCGCCAGCGCGTGAGCGAGCGTGGTCTTTCCCACTCCGGGAACGTCTTCGATGAGGATATGCCCTCGCGCCAATAAGCAGACGATGGCAAGGCGTACCACTTCCGGCTTGCCCCGAATGGAGGTGTTGAGCGACACCTCTAACTCATTGAGCTTGGACAGCGCCTCCGGCGCGGCAACCATTACTGTCATTGTACTCTGTCGAAAGCTACGTTCTCCTCCTAAGACGATCGAAACAACGGTTTCGTCGATTTCACCCGAACCCGTGAGCATTCCATGTCACAGTGGCATCCTAACGGGCTGAATCAAGGCCGCTCGCAACCGTTGCCAGCCTGTGGAAAACCCGAAACATCCGCATGTAACAACGGTTTGCTAACGGTTGTTTTCTAGCTAAGTTATTGATTTTGCTATTGGTTTCCGCAAAGAAAGCCGATACCATTGGGTGACTTTTGAATCTAAGCGAGAAGGAGAAATCAGATGAAAAAAGCATTGGCAGTGATGTTCGCTCTCGGGATTAGCGCGGCTTATGCCGCTTCTTCCTACCATGTGACCCTTTATAAGGCCACCACCATCAATGGAACACAACTGAAGGCGGGCGACGTGAAGCTCGAGCTTCAGGGTGACAAAGTTGTCATCAAGCAAGGCAAGACCAGCGTGGAATCCAATGTGACGGTGCAGAACGGCGATCACAAATTCGATGCCTCTTCTGTCGGCTATGTCGGCGACAGCGCAAACAATCAGATTCAAGAGATCCGTTTGGGCGGCACCACCACGAAGCTCTTGTTTGACGCAGGCGATAAGACAGCAGCGGCCGGCGGCAGCCGCTAGCCAAAAGAAAGATCCGGCTGCTGGGTGGTGGCTGGATCGAAGAAGCGAGCGAGATCGATCGCGCCACAGAGAAACTGCGCGTCGAACTTGCCATCGCCCGTCGGAGCAACGCTGTCACGTCCCCAAGCTGGCAGCGTTCGCTCGACGGTTTTCGAACCGAACCGCGACCGCTAGGAAGCGCTACCACGACAAGGGCATACGGCACGCTCCCTCGCGGCCGCACATACCTCTCTCTCAACGAGCGTGTGCGAAACTCTGCCTGCCGGTCAATAGCCGGTCGTTGGCCATACGGCCCGCGTCTTCCGTTTCCGCACGATCCACGCCCTTGGCGGTAATGTGGAAGCGGCCATTATCGGAACGAACGATAAAGGCATTCTCGCGCAGATACCAGAGGCTGAACTCCAGGTGTTCGCGCGGGCATCCGAGAAGATCTTCCAGCTCATGAATCGTCATCACCGGGTGAGCCGGCTGATTCATGCGTGCGGTATACAGCAGATCCAATATGCCACGACGCTTGGATGCTTCGGCTCTTTTTCCGATGGCGGCGTCGTCCTGATCGAAGATCTTCCAGCGCACCTGGCGTTCCGAGTGCAACCCGACGTCATACGCGGCGCGCTTCTCCGGATCGCTCAGCACCTGATACGCTTCCATGATGCCGCGAAATACTTCAGTGTTCCCGGTTTCCGCGTTGTCGGGATGGAAACGCTGTGCCATCAATCGGAATACGCGGTGGATTGTCTCCGGATCCGCTTTCTGGTTCACTTGCAGAACTTCGTAGTAATCGACGATCGGCTCCGAGTAGCCGGTAGGCCGATCGGATTCCGAACCATCTTCATAAACCAATCCCGCGCTGAACGAGCCGTCCTCAAGCGCGATGCATCGCACCACTCGGGCCCGGGCCTTACCGTTGGATGTGGGGCCTCCCGCATGGCCGTTCACAACCACATAAGTATTTTCCTCCAGCGCGACCGACAACTCTAGGCCGACGGCGACCTCGCTGGCATCGATGATCTTTGCAAGCACCTCGCCCGGAGTTCCTGGCAGATTCTCGAGCTTAACCCAGACTGCCTCTACTTCGGAGACTGCCCGGCGCCGCGGTTTTCGGCGGCGATCTGACACTCGTGGCATGTTCGCTAATCTGATCGGCAGTCTTAAGCGAGAATATTAGATAGTCCTACACCCTATGCTGGTTAAATTCGTTCCCCGAGGAGTTCTAACGTGTTGAAACCCGACCTTTCAGAGGCCCAAATCGAATCGGCGACTGCCGTTTTGGAGCCCTTGTTGACCCGCCTCCGGGCCCAGGCCGAAAAACTACCGCCTCACGCGGATTCGGCGCTAGTGTATCTCCCGACAGTCCAAGAAGAGGCAGGCCAGTGACGATTCTCGAAGCCGGCCAAGCCCTGCGCTCGCGGCGCGTCTCCTGCCTGGAGCTGACCGACCAGTGCCTGGACCAGATCTCGAAGCTCAATCCCAGGCTGAATGCCTTCATTACTGTCACCCAGGAATCGGCTCGAATTCAAGCCCAGAGGCTGGACCACGAGCTCGCCCAGGGTCGGGATCGCGGGCCGCTTCACGGGATTCCCATAGCCCATAAGGACCTGATTTCCACAAAGGGCGTGCGCACCACGTCCGGATCCAAGCTGTTTTGGGACAACGTCCCCACTGCCGATGCCCCCATCGTCGAAAAGCTAGCCTCGGCCGGCGCAGTGATGGTGGGTAAGACCGGACTACATGAGATTGCCTATGGCATAACGTCCGACAACCCACACTTTGGGACCATTCGAAACCCGCGCGACCCGGCGCGCATTCCCGGGGGATCGAGCGGTGGCGCTGGTGCGGCGGTCGCGACCGCCATGGCCTATATTGCAACAGGCACCGACACCGGAGGGTCTATCCGAATCCCAGCGTCCTTCTGTGGCGTGGTAGGGCTAAAGCCGACGTACGGCCTAGTGGATCGCTCCGGCATCCAGCCGCTCGGGGTGAGTCTGGATCACATCGGTCCGCTGACCCGAACCGTTGCGGATGCGGGAATCGCTTTCGACGCCATGGTGGATGGCGATGCGCGGTTGAGGCCGGCGCCGGCCAGTTGCCGGTCCATCCGGATCGGGCTGCCTGAGAATTTCTACTTCGACCACATATCGAGCGAAGTGCGCGATGCGATTCAAAAAGTTGCCAGCGCCGCGGAACGATTCGGCGCGCAGGTCACGCCGGTGAAAGTGCCAGACATCGACGCGCTCAATGACGTGGGCCGGGCGATCCTGCTGGCCGAGGCTTCCGCGATGTACCAGCCTTACTTTTCGCGGCGCGAAGATTTCGGCGCTGATGTGCTTGCGCTGTTGGACCAGGGCCGCTTGGTTCCCGCCACCGACTATGTCAACGCCCAGCGCATCCGGAAAATGTTGGTCAATGAGTTTCGTGCGCTATTTTCCACGATCGACTGCTTGCTCACGCCGACCACCCCGACCACTGCGCCGCTGATCGGACAAAAGCAGGTGGAACTGGACGGCGAAATGATGGACACGCGTTTGGCGACCACGCGGCTGGTTCGAGGCATCAACGTGCTCGGATTCCCCGCCCTCTCGATCCCCTGCGGAAATTCGGCGGGCGGGTTGCCGATCGGGCTGCAGTTGGTGGGACGGCCGTTTGAAGAGAGATTATTGTTGGCTCTCGGCGACGTGCTGGAACGGGAAAAATAAAAGGGCACCGACTCCCTTACGGTCGCGGCTCGGTAACACCCTCTTGCTTTCCGAGCCGCGACCGTGAGGGAGTCGGTGCCCTTCCTACTTTACGCCGGAAAACGTCGACCACCCGCGCCGCGACAAATCCCAGAAAATCAAATAACCCGCCACTGCCGCAATCGCGAGCAGCACAAATCCCCAAGCCCAGCGCGCGAACACCAACTCCCCGATGCCGAACAGGCAGCCATACACCAGGATGCATCCCATCACCCAATCGAAGGTGTTGCTCGCGGCGTCGCGAACTTCCGGCATATCCGGGGCCAGTTTGGCGATTCTCTTCCAACCATACACGCTCGGATGCACGCGCCGGTAAAACGCCAGCAGCTTTTCATCCGACTCCGGGCTGGTTACAAATGTCGCGATCAACCACGCGAGCGTTGTCACCGCCGTGGTGATAATCGCGGTCTTTGCGAACACCACAGCGCCGTTGCCCGAAATCGAAACCTGGCTCAGCAAAACGGTGGTAGCAGCGGCAACCGCCATAGCGACAATCTCGCTCCAGGCGTTGATGCGCGACCAATACCAGCGCAAAATGTACACCGCGCCGGTCCCGAACCCGATATTCAACACCAGTTGCCAACCTTGGTTGATAGACGTCAACTGAGCGGACATGTACCCACTACCAAGCACCAGAAGAACCGTGAACAGTTTTCCGATGTTGACGTAGTGTTTTTCGCTTCGGCCGCGCGCCAGGAAGCGTTTGTAAAAATCGTTCACCAAATACGAACTGCCCCAGTTCAACTGCGTCCCGATGGTGGACATAAAAGCTGCAAGAAAAGCCGCCACCATCAAGCCGCGCAAAGCGGGCGGTAGGTAATCGCGCAGCACCATGACGTAGCCCTGTTCCGGATTTTGCGTGAAAGCAGCGCTTGGATTGATGCCGCCATTGGGCGAATACACTACCAGCGCGATCAAGCCGGTGATGATCCAGGGCCAAGGCCGCAGCGCATAGTGAGCGATGTTGAACCACAGGGTGGCGCCGAGCGAATTCTTTTCGTCCTTGGCGCTGAACATGCGCTGTGCGACATAGCCTCCGCCGCCGGGTTCCGCGCCCGGATACCAGGCCATCCACCACTGCATTCCCACGTAGACCAGAAACGTGAGCACGGGCAGAGTCCAAATGGCGTCCGAAGTAAAGCCGAGACTGAAATCCGGGAAGAAGTTCAACGGATCGGACGCCGCTGTTCCAGCCGCGCGAGTGTTGGCTGCGATCTGCGTCAAGTGAACCTTCAAGACTTCGAGACCGCCAATCTTCGCGAGCGCCACCCACGCCAGCACGATAATCATGGACATCTTAAGCACGAACTGAAAGAGATCGGTGACCAGCACGCCCCAGAGTCCGCCGATGAACGTGTAGAGTCCGGTGAAAGGAATCAGGAGGAAGACGCAGATCATGAGCGCCGTATGGGCGGGCGCTCCGAACGTGTAGTGAAGACCGGCGATCTCTAGAACGTTCCCCTCTGCGATGGCTGGGCCCAACAGAACCGTGATGATGTTCACCATCGCGAGCGTCACCCAGCCCAGGATGACGCAGTTCATGAACAATCCAAGATAAACCGCTTTGAATCCGCGCAGGAACGCGGCGGTTTGGCCGCCATAGCGCAGCTCCACAAGTTCCACGTCGGTCAGGATTTCAGCGCGGCGCCAATAGCGGGCAAAGAAGAACACTGTCAGCATCCCGCCCAGGCATTGGCCCCACCACAGCCAATTCCCGGCGATGCCCTGGCGCGCGACGAGTCCAGTGACCAGCAGTGGCGTGTCGGCGGCGAACGTGGTCGCGACCATCGACGTTCCCGCCAACCACCAGGAGACGTTTCGTCCCGAGATGAAGAACTCTTCTGTGTTCCCGCTGGCCCGGCGCCGATAGTAGACGCTGATCAGAAGATTGATGAGCAGGTATCCCGCGATGACGATCCAGTCCGTAGAGGTAAGTGGCATGTCGAGTGGTTGCCGCTAATATACCAAAGCGCGTGCGCTACAATTGCTTCGGCGATGGCGGCCAAAACATACGACGTGATCGTGGTGGGCTCGGGCGCGAGCGGCGGCTGGGTAGCGAAGGAACTGACCGAAAAGGGCATCGAAGTTCTGATGCTTGAAGCGGGGCCTCCACGCGTTCCGGATCGCGATTTCACCGAACACATCTGGCCCTATCAGCTCAAGTACCGCGGCTTCGGCAACCAGAAGCGGATGCTGGAAAATCAGCCCGTGCAGCGGCTCTGCTACGCCTGCGACGATTACAGCCACCAGTTTTTCGTCAACGACAGCGAACATCCTTATACCTTCCCCGACGACAAGCCATTCATGTGGATTCGCGGCCGGCAAGTGGGCGGCAAGACATTTTGCTGGGCGCGAGTCAGCTATCGCTACAGCGATTTCGAATTCAAAGCCGCCAGCCGCGATGGCTACGGGCAGGACTGGCCGTTTAGCTATCAGGAACTGGAACCGTATTACGACCGTGTGGAGAATTTCATCGGAGTCAGCGGCTCGGCGGAGGGTCTGCCGCAGTTGCCGGACAGCAGATTTCTTCCGGCCATGCGCCTTAGCTGCGGCGAGTTGGCCGCGAAAGCGATTGTCGAAAAGAAGTTTGGCTGGAAGCTGATTGTCGATCGCACGGCGAATCTCACCGTTCCACTCAACGGCCGGCCGGCCTGCCACTACTGCGACGAATGCCAGCGCGGCTGCTTCACCGCGTCCTATTTTAATAGCCCGTCCGTGACGCTGCCGGCGGCAGCCAAGACAGGCAAGTTTCAACTGGTGAGCGATGCCGTGGTGAGCCATCTTCTTATGAACGCCGAAGGTCAGGCGGATGGCGTGGCGTTTATCGATCGCACCACACGCGCTGCCCGCGAAGTTCGCGGCAAAGTGGTAGTGCTGGCCGCGAGCGCGCTGGAATCCACACGGATTCTGCTCAACTCCCGCTCACGCCGATTTCCTAGCGGAGTCGGCAACGAGAACGGCGTGCTGGGTCATTACCTGATGGACCACACCACGCTGGAAAATGGCGGTGGCGTGATGCCGGCGCTCAAGTCGTCCAAGCGCGAACCCGTGGGACGGCCCTGCGGCTACATCATCCCGAAGTACATCAACACGTCCACGAAATACCAGAACAAGAATTTCCTGCGCGGCTACTATTTCGCGGGCGACGGCCGGCAGGAACTGTACGGGCATGCGGCATCTACTCCGGGATTCGGACGCAAATGGCGCGACAAAGTCCGCGACAACATTCCATACGCGTTCAGCCTTTATGCGCAGGGCGAATGCCTGCCTCGGCAGGATAATTACGTTGAGCTGGATCCAGAGAAAAAGGATGCGTGGGGAATTCCGGCGCTGCACATCCATGCGAGTTACGGCGAGAACGAGCTGGCCATGGCCAAGGCGATGCGCAATCATTTGGGCGAAATGATGGATGAGCTGAAGCTGGAAGATCGCCAGCCGCCGCGCGACGAGTTGAACATCTTCGGCAAGAACATCCACGAGTGCGGCACGGCGCGGATGGGTCACGATCCCAAGACCAGCGTGCTGAACGCTTACAACCGGGTCCACGACGTGAAGAACGTATTTGTGACCGATGGAGCGTGCTTCGTCACGCAGGGATGCTCGGAGCCAACGCTCACCATCATGGCGATTTCGGTGCGCGCGGCGGATCATATCGCGGAAGAATTCCGCAAAGGGAATCTATGAACCGGCGCGAGTGGTTTCTTCAATTGGGCGCTGGTGTTGTGCTCTCGGGATGCAGCGCCTCGGATCTGGATGCCGCCGAGCTTCCCCCGGGAGTTTATGGACCGTCTCGCGATCACTTGAGTCACGCTCTCGCCGGTCGCAGGCTCGCGGCAGGCACGGAAACTGAGCTGGTGCAAGTCCGAAGTGGACCGTTCCAGCCTTCGTTCTTCCAGCCGGCCGAGTACCGTGCCATGCTGCGGCTGACCGCTCAGATGCTGGGCGAGACCGCCGAAGCGCCGGTGGTGGCCGAAATCGTGGAGTGGATCGATCTCACGGTCGCCCAGTCGGCGGACACTCGGAAAGCAGCGCTCGCCCTATCGCCCGCGCATCGGACGCTTGCGGTGCACTACTACGGAGCGCAATCGGTCCAGCATCTGGAAGAGACGGATCCGCAGACTATTTGCCGCGAGGGCTTGGCCTGGCTGGGTCGCGAAAAGTCGCTCGAAAGCATTTCCGATGATCGCCCGGAACCGCGCAGCGACAACGCCGGCACGCGCTTCTTCACTTATCTAAAAGGCCGCGTGGCGGATGGATTTTACACGTCCCGCGCCGGTCTTGAGGAGCTGGGGCGCGGCAACCCTCTGTTTAGCGCTTCCCCGCCCGGCTGCGCGTCTAGCTAGCCGCTCGATTGCGACCGCGAGGGAGCCGTTCCGACAAGTTTGTGGAGTTGGCAGGCGAAAAGCGCCTGCCCCACGGTTTCGTCCAAGTGGAGCAGGCGTTTCCGCCTGCCAACCGGTTACTCGTCGGGTTCTGTTCAGAAGTTTTCAATCATCCAGATGTTTGCCGTCGTGCTTCGGCTTAACATGGCGATGCGCTTGCCGTCAGGCGATGGGATAGCGCGAGGCGGGCCTTCCGTCGACCATTCGCCGATTGGAGTTGCGTTGCCTTGTAAGTCAACAAAAAGCAGCGTCGATCTACCTTGACTGAAGGCCGAGATGTAGAGGCCTTTTCCATCCGGCGCCCAATCCACATATTGTCCAAAACTAGTCCAACCTTTCACCGTCAATTCCTCCGGCATCTCACCGTGCAGGGAGAGAATGTGAATCGGCCCTTTGAACTCCGTAAGTGCTTGGACGATAGGCATTCGTTCGGCTGTCCCGAGAAGAGCAATCCGGGTAGCATCCGGCGAGAGGTCCCAGATGTACTCGTCGTCCGGATTAATTGGAAATCTGGTAAGTTCAGGGCCACGGCCCTTCGCGGCGTCGAACGCCGTGAAGATAATCTGCTTGCGATCCTCGGCCGGCTGGGCGACGGCGCATAGACTCGCGGGAGATCTGGCGCAGCGGGGCCGATCGTAGATGGACGCCGAAAACAACTCCAACCGGGGACCTTCTGCAAGGGAAACGGCCATCAATTTGGCCACTCTCCGTGAGCCCGCGATTGCGCCCGGCGAACCATGCTCGGACGCATATGCCAGATAGAACACGGATTTTCCATCCGGGCTCACGGAGGGCGTCAATGCATCCTCCGGGCCAGCTAGTATCGTTTCGGCCGTATCCTCACCCAGGGATTGTTTGAAGATGCCTAGGTGGCCGTTGCGGTTCGACTCTATCACCACCGCCTTGCTATCGGCCGTCCATCCGGCGGGATGATTCCAACCCTCGCTAAAAGTCAAACGCTTTGCACCCGCGATTTGCCTTTCATTCGCTGACAGATCCGCTACGTAGACGGCGCTGCGGCCCGTGGTTCTGCGGAAAGCCAGCCGGTGGCCGTCCGCCGTCGCGCTCATGTTGTCCATTCCCGATCCGGTCGGCCAATCCGTGATTCGCCGCAGTTTACCCAGGGGCCGCGCGGTGCTCTCGTTGATGCGCAATTCCCAGAGATTCTGAATCGCAGTAAGTGAGCTCGGCATGCCAGATTCTTGGAGCATGAGCATCATGCGTCCGGCGGTCGGCCATGTGAATTCTCTCAGCGCGCGCTGTTCCGGCCCCGCCGGGCGGCCATTTTCCGAATAGAGAGTTGTTGCATGGGAACCATTCAATTCACAGCTTTCAAGCGTCGATTCGAACCGATTGCCGGGTAGGTAGTGGTTTCTGATATACGCGACTCGCCGGCCATCCGGCGACCATTCTATATCCTCGAATCCGGTGTTTTCGTCGCCTTCCACCATCCTTCGGGCATGCCCGCCATCTGAATCCATCAGCCAGATGTCGCGGTCATCCAACCGACCATGGTTGGTTGTGTACGCGACCGAAGAGCCGTCCGGAGATGCGGTCCACGCATTCGCGTTACCGCGAATTCTTCGTGGCGTCCCACTCAGTATGGAAACGACAAACGTGCTGGGTTCGCCATCGTTTGTCCCCAGCAGCAGCCTGGCGCAGTCCGGAAACCACCTCACCCAAGCCCAGTTGATGGCATCGGATTGCGGAATAGTTCGCATTTCCTCCGAGTCCAACAGCTTCACATGAATTCCCTTGAGGTCGACGTACGCCAGATATTTGCCGTCCGGGGAGATAGCGCCGTTTTGTACAGTATTCTCCGGGGAGTTTGCAGTGAGTTGTCGCTGCTTCAGTACAAGCGGCGGCGAGGAGCGAACGCCAAACCGGATCAGGCCCGCAACCAGCAGGAGAGCCAGAACCGCGCCGGAATACTGCAAGGCTCTTCTGCCGCTGAGCATCGCGATGGGCGTTTTCGGGTCGCCCCTCAGGTGTTCGAGATCGACACGGATGTCCGCTGCGTGCTGATAACGCAGGTTGCGATCTTTCTCGATGGATTTATTGATGATCTGCTCCAGCCTCGGAGGCACGCCGGGATTCAGTTCCATCGCCGGAACCGGCGACCGGTTCAAGATCCCGTCCAGGATGACAGCTTGCGTTTCACCCCCGAACGCTTTCTGTCCGGTCGCCAACTCATACAACACCGCACCGAAGCTGAATAGATCGGTGCGGCTGTCCAGATCCCGGCCACGAGCCTGCTCGGGAGACATATAGGCGGGAGTTCCAATGGCCACGCCTGCCTGAGTCAGATCCTGTTGCGGCGCCGCTTCACTCTTCGCGAGCCCGAAGTCGAGAATCTTTGCCTGGCCGCGGTGCGTTACGAAGATATTGGCCGGCTTGATGTCACGGTGGATGATGCCCTTGGCATGGGCAGCTTCGAGCGCGTCTGCGATTTGAATTGCCAGATCGAGCAGTTTCGGGATTGGAAGCAAACGGCTGGCCGCGCGATTTAGGGTCTCGCCTTCGAGCAGCTCCATTACAAGGACCGGCTGCCCCTCCCATTCCGCCACTTCGTGAATGATGCAAATATTGGGGTGGCTAATCCCGGACGCGGCGCGCGCTTCCCGCTCGAATCGACGCAGCGCCAGCGGATTGGCAATTAACTCCTGCGGCAGGAATTTCAACGCCACCTGCCGGCCCAGCTTCAGGTCTTCCGCGCGGTAAACCACGCCCATGCCCCCGCTGTCCAATTTCTCCATCACCCGGTAGTGCGAGAAAGTCTTTCCGCTCGGATCGCTGGTGTCGGCTGTTGTTACTGTGGGCGGCGGATCCACTGCTGCTTCCGGTTGGCGCTTCCCCTCAGCAGTCATCTCGCCGACGAATCGGTAGCCGCGCCGCGCCACGGTCTGGATAAACCGCGGGTGGTCCGCCGATTCTCCTAGCGCGTCCCGTAACTTCTGGATCGCAGCATTGATGCCGTGGTCGAACTCAACGATGGTGTTGTTGGGCCAAAGCCGGAGCCGGATCTCGTCGCGCAGCACTACTTCGCCCGGATGCTCCAGCAAGAGCAGCAGGATCTGGATTGGCTGTTCGCGGAGCTTGATCCGAATCCCGTGCTTGTGCAACTCACCAGCGCGGACGTCGAATTCGAACGGTCCGAAGCGCAGGAAACGCGCCCCGGAGAATAAATCCGCCATGACTTCTCCGGAATTGTTTCCGAGTCTAGCATAGTCGTACAGCGAACAAGTCCCTAAATATCAATCAAATAGCCGACGACCTCGAGATTACCCACAAATTACCCGGTTCGCATTTCAGTAGCAGCCTCTAAACCCCACACTCGCCTTGGCCGCGCATAACGCGGCCGGAGGCGAAATGAAAAAGCGTCGAAATCCCCCGACATTGCTCTGGATGCTCGGGGCCGTTCTACCGATTTTTGGAGCCAGCGCTGACAACTCCAGACCGGCCATTACACTTCGGATGGTGAACGAAGCCGGCGCCGATCCACGAACAATTTCTCGGGCCGTGGGCGAGGCTGCCGCGATCCTCAATCGTTCGGGAGTGAAACTGGTCTGGCTGAGTTGTGAAGCAGGCTGGGCGGATCCCACTAGCGCCAATCCATGCCGGCAGCAAACCGGTCTTCGGGAATTCTGGTTCTTCATCGTTGCCCAGAAGCCTCGGGGGAAATCCACGGAAATGGTGGGCTTCACCGATTGGGACGAAGGTTCAACCCATGGTTTGGCTGGAGCTTACTACCCAGCGGCCGTTCAATTAGCCAGGAGAGACCGGAATGATTGCGATACGTACCAAATCCTCGGCGCCGCGATTGCACACGAAGTGGGTCATCTACTACTTGGCGCAAATGCTCACTCCTCGCTCGGTGTTATGCAGGCGGTTTGGAACCCGGCGCAAGTCAAACAGATCACTACCGGAGCGTTGAATTTCACACCGGATCAATCGCGGCGGTTGCAAGACGCAATCAGAATCCGAAAAGGCGAATAACGCGCCGTGAAAAAATGGGTTCACGTGGGGCAGACGCTTTTCGTCTGCCAACTCCGAGATTTAGCAAGATTTTGATAGCGGGCCTCCGCCTCCTCGTCATACAAAAAGACATGCGTGCTTTGCGGGTCTTTTTCTGGATCGCAGGAGTTCTTGCAGGCCAATCGAAAGGACCATCTCTCGCGGACGCGCTGGCGCTCATGCAATCGAACGATCTCGCAGGCGCTGTGAAGATGCTGGATTCCGTCACGCACCGCGAGCCCAAGAATGGCCGCGCGTGGCGCAATCTAGGTCTCGCATATGACCGCTTGAAAGATCCCGAGCGCGCGATTGCAGCGTATCGGCATGCTCTGGAAGTCCAACCTGAGATGGTGGCGCCAACGTATAACATTGCGATCGACTATGCGCTTCTGAAGAATTCCGGCCTCGCGTTCGAGTGGCTGGCAAGAGCGAAAGCGACCAAGAGAATCGACATGAGCCAGGCGGCGGAAGCTTCGGAACTGGCTGCCTACAAGTCCGATCCCCGTTTCGCTACGATTCTGCCAAAGCCTTCCGACTTCGAAAATCCGTTCGTCGAAACAGTGCAAATCATCCGGGAATGGCGCGGCGAAGCGGCGAACGACCAATTTGGCTGGATCGCGCGAGCAATCGGCGACGTGGATGGCGACGGCGTTCCGGATTTTGTAACGTCGGCCCCCACCAGCAATGCCGGAGGCAAGTCCGCCGGCCGCATCTATGTGTATTCGACCAAAAGCGGAAAGGAGCTTTGGCACCGTGACGGCCATGCCGGTGATCAGCTCGGCACGGGAATCGAAGCGGCCGGCGACACCAATGGCGACGGCATTCCGGACGTGATCGCAAGCGCTCCCGGCGCGGGCAAGGCGTACATCTATTCGGGCAAAGACGGCACGATTCTTCAAACGCTGTCCGCGGAAAAAAGCGGCGACAATTTCGGCCGGCATGTTTCCACTGCCGGCGATGTGAATCACGATGGATTCGCCGATGTGCTGGTGGGAGCGCCCAGCTATCGGAACGGAACCGGCGCAGCATATGTGTACTCGGGACGTGACGGTACGCTGCTCTTCAAGTTTTCGGGCGAGCGTGAAGGTGACAATTTCGGCTCGGCTGTTTCTGGATTCACCGGCAAGCAAGGCACGCTGCTGGTGGTGGGAGCGCCGCAAGCCGGACCGAAGCATCAGGGCAGAACGTACGTGTACAAAGCGCTCACGGCAAAGCCTGCGTTCACGTTCGATCCGGAAGCGAGCGGCCAGGCTTTGGGCGCCATGTTCCTTTCGATACCGGGCGATTTGGACGGCGACGGATATCCGGATGTGTATGCTTCCGACTTTGCCGACAACGGGAAAGCGCCGGGCGCTGGCCGCATTTATGTGCATTCCGGCCAGGACGGCCATCGGCTATTCACGCTGAGTGGTGAAACTCTAGGCGAGGGGTTCGGAACCAGCCCATCCGGCGCGGGCGACGTCGATGGCGACGGGGTGCCGGATCTGATTGTGGGCGCCTGGCAATATAGTGCTGCAGCAAATTCGGCTGGCCGGGCTTACCTTTACTCCGGCAAAAACGGGAAGCTCTTAAGAACTTACACTTGCCGCATTCCCGGCGATACATTCGGGTTTGACTCCGTGGGGATCGGAGATACCGATGGAGACGGCACAGTGGATTTTCTCATCACCTCGGCCTGGAGCGGCGTACGCGGATTCCACTCCGGCCGCGTTTTCCTGATCAGCAGCGGGATTCCAAAGCAGTAAGCTCGGTTCGAACGGTGGACGGCGTTGCGCCAAATTCGCGGCGGAAGGAGTTCGAGAAATGGCTGTGGTGAGCGAAGCCTAAATCGAGCGCGACGTCCGATAGTGAAAGCCTTCCGCTGACCCGTTCCAGCCCCGCGCGCACCCGCAGTTGCGTTAAGTAACGGTGAATGGGACGGCCGGTTACGGCGCGAAAGGTCCGGCAGAGGTGGAACACGGACGAACCCGCATAGGCCGCAATATCCGCCAGCCGGAGTGGTTGATCGAGGCGCGCGCCAAGCAAAGTCTCGACATCGTAGACCAGTTCGCGGCTGCGTTGCGCAACCTGAGCGAATGCGCGTGCCGGATCTTTCGGGATGACATCCGCCAGCAATTGGATCGCTTTTTCTTCGATCGCCAGCGCGGGTAAAGAACCCGTTCGGGCAGCTTCAAAAATCCTCCGTTGCTCGAGATATGTTTGCGGATCGGACTTTGCTCGGGTCCACGCGAATGGATCTTCGCGCTCAGTGCGCTGGAAGGAAGCCACTACTTCGCGCACAATGTTCCGATCGATTCCAAACCAATCGCAGCGGTCGCCCTGTTCGCTGACCGCGTGCCGCAAATAGCGCTGGCCCTGGTTGTAAAAGGTGATGACGTTGGCGTTCGCGGCAAAGCGCGGCTCGTGCTCGTGTTCGATCCCGACGGCTGTCCGGGGAAAAACGAAGCAATCATGACTCGCCGGGCCGGTGTCCTGAAATCCACTGTACTCGCGTTGACATCGAAATGCCCCGATACAAACCAGGCTGGATTCGAACACCCGCGTGTCGCTGAATAATGGAGTTGTTCCACCCATCCACCGATTGGACGCGGCAGGCCTCACAACGTCGCGCTGAAATGCTCCCACTGCTGTTTTTGCTGCGCGAGGAACGAAACGAACAGCGGGTCCTTTCGCAGATTGTCCAGGTTCGCATCGCCCCGAAATAGCGGATAGCAGGGGAATCCCTCGTCCGCGGTTACTTGCAGCCATTTGACCGCGCTGTCCGGCTGATTCATCAGCGCGTATGCGGACGCGATGTTATAGGACGTGTGATGAAAGTGTGCGTAGCCGCGCCCGATCTCGATGGCATGCTGGATGGTCGCTTCCGCTTCGCGCCGCCGGCCAGCCTTGGCCAGTAACAGCGCTTTGACGCTGGTAACCGCTCCGCCCTGGTCTTTCGGGTAAGTTTTCAAGACCTGGTCAACCAAAGCCGACGCTTCCTCGGTTCGTCCCAGACGAAATAAAGCATTCGGTTTGTAGAATCCCAATAGAGCGGGATTCTGTTCCAGCGGAGTGCTGTTGAAGAACTGGAACGCTTCCTGGTATTGACCTCGGCACATGTGGATCACGCCGAGACGATAGCGCGCCATGGTGTTGTCCGGTTTGATGGCTAGAGTCTTTTCAATCTCGGACCAAGCCTTATCCAGCAAACCGATGTGCAGGTACACAAATCCGAGCTGGTGGTGCGCTTCATCGAAGTTTGGATTCAATTCAATGGCTCGTTTGTAGGCTTGCACCGCCTGTTCGTGAGGAAACTTCTTGCTGGGCGTCCACAGCAAAAGACCACGAGCGAAATGCCCCTCGGCCAGATTCGGATCCATGGCGAGCGCCTTATCCACCGCAACCTCGGCGTCTTCGTTCAACTGTTTCTGTTCGGTAGTGGCGGCGAAATAGCGGGCTTTGATGGTGTAGGCGCGGGCGAGCTCGGCATACGCAGCGGCGAAGTTCGGATCCTGAGCGAGGGCATGCTGGAAGAATTGTATGGCAGCTTCATTGTTTTCGCGATTCTCGCTGCTGACATTCACCTTGCCGCGGAGGTAGTTGTCGTAGGCAGCCGGGTTGGCGGTGAGCGCGGCAGTCCGGGCTGCGGCTTTGGGTATCCGAACTGAGTAAAGGTATGTTGCACCCGCGACCGCCAGGATCACCGCCGCAACAACCGCCTCCAGTTTCTTTCCGCTCAGCCAGCGCTTGGCTGGCGCAGTTTGTGCGCTGGTCAGGATCGCGGTCTGTGCAAAATGTCTGGTTTCTGGTTCGCGACGAATCTGCTGCAGGTCCGCAATCAAATCGGCCATGGTCTGGTAGCGCCGCGCAGGATCTTTCTCCAGACACTTCCGGATCAGCGCTTCCGCGCTAGCCCCCAAATGGCCGGGATTCGAAAAGCTCATCGGCGGCGGGTCCGACGTGAGGATCGCCGAGACCAGCTCCGCCGTACTTTTTGCTTCAAAGGGTCGCCGGCCGCTCAGCAATTCATAAAACACAATGCCGAAGCTGAAAATATCTGTCCTCGCATCCAACTCTTCGCCACGCACCTGCTCGGGCGACATGTAGGGTACGGTCCCCAGCACCATTCCAGGGACGCTCAACATGGTGGCCGTGTTTCCGCTGGTTTCACTGGGATCATGGATCATTTTCGCCAAGCCGAAATCCAGCACTTTCACCTGTGAGCGAGTGGTGAGCATGATGTTTTCGGGCTTGATGTCGCGATGGATGACGCCGCGCGTGTGCGCTTCCTTCAGGGCCTCGGCAACCTGCTCCGCAATCGCGAGCGCCTCCGGCAGATCGGGCAACTGGGACTTGAGCTTTGCGGCCAGAGTCTGGCCTTCGATGTACTGCAGCACGATAAAGCTATGCTCCGCCTCTTGCCCGATCTCGTATATCGCGCAGATATTCGGATGGTCGAGAGTGGCCGCGGTCCTGGCCTCGCGTAGCAGCCGTTGCTTAGCATGCTCATCGGTTGCGACATCCTGCGGAAGAAATTTGATCGCCACCTTGCGGCCGAGCTGTTCATCCTCCGCCAGGTAGACCTCACCCATACCGCCGCGGCCTAGTTTAGCCAAGATGCGGTACTGCGAAACGGTCTTCCCGATCACTGGTCGAGATTCTACGATTCGGCGGTGGGGAAGTCAATTCAACCCGCTCGACCGTTCCTCGCGGGCGCCTGGATACCGTGTACACGGTCTAATCGGTAGTTCAATTAGGCTTGGTTAGCTGGATAAAAGGGTTCACGACGCGGACCGTACCATACAGCCGATCGTGCTGAAGGTCTTCCGTAACGATTTCTTCCAGTCCATAGTGTTCCGCATAGGCCCAGAGATGCGCGTCGAACCAGCTAAGCTGATACGCCGCCCAACCCCGAATCGCTGTACGAACAATCGCCTCATTTGGATACAGAATCGGGAATTGCTTCAGTAGCTCTTCCGCCTACCGCGAGGCGTCAGCCTGCGGCGATGAGCTTCTCTGTGGCAATCTCCTGCTTGTTGGGAACCGGTTGTCAAATCGAAGACGAGAATATTGGTATCAACGAGTCCGGCCAGGGCTGTAAAGATCCTCTCGTTTCCAGCCTCTGGCGTTCACCCGTTTGGCGCTGGACACCGTTGGGCGCTTTCGATGTCGTTTTGTGGCCTCGTCGAAAAGCCGAAGTCTGGCATCTCGGTCCTCAGGTGCGGCTTCCGTACCTGCCGGAATGACACGAATTGCGTCGCCGGCCGGCACCCACTCGATTTGATCGCCCGGGCGGATGCCGTAGCGATCGGCGATCGCCCGCGGTACGGTGACTTGATATTTGGAGGTGACTTTCGCCATCGGGCGTCTTTAGGGCAGCTATTCTTACCATAGCTCGGTTATCTGAGACTGGCTTCCTCAAACACTACCTTCACCAGATTCGCGGCCATGTCGTCAAACGACGCTGCCAGATCTTTGTCGTTGCCTGCGAAGCGTGGCCGGAACGGCGTCAAATCAATCGCGCCTTTCACTTCATCCAGCGTCCGAAACATAGCGGGGCCGGTATGCTTCAAATAAGTATTCAACTGATCCACTGCGCTCTTCAGCAGATCCCGCATCAGGAAGAGATAGGTTTTGTCATGCAAAACCGGCCCGTGACCCGGAACGATGGTCTCCGCATCCAATTGCGCCAGATGTTGTAGGGTCTGAATCCACTCCACCGGATAGCCGTCGTAGACGTAAGGGATGGGATGCACCACCAGATCGCCAGCGACCACGATCTTTTCGTTCGGAAGATAGGCCACCGCATCGCCGGCCGTGTTGCCCCTTCCCAGAAACTTGATCTGCACTTCGCGGTTCCCGAGATCCACCGAGAAATCATGACCGAAGGTCAAGGTCGCGCTTTGAAACTTCACCTTCCTCAGTTCCTCCATCACCGGAAGCCGATGCGCCAAGGCATTCTTTACCTCGGTCTTTTCCTCCGCCGTGAGGTCCCTGCCGTCTTTTGTTTTTCCTGTATCCGCCATTTTTTGCAGAGAAGCAATGCCCCGCTCCTCTCGCGCCGCGGACCCAGGCCCGAACATATCCATATCTTTCTTGGTCTCGACATGCGCGACGATGGCCAGCGCGGGAAATGCATTCATGTAAGCCTGGTTGCCCAGGTTGTGATCGTTATGAAAATGTGTGTTGAGAAGGAAGCTGACTGGTTTGTCGGTCCACTGGCGGATTTGAGCGATGTCTTCGCGCGCAGCGGAGGGTAAGAAGCAGGAGTCCACTACCAGGACCTGCCGGTCGCCGATAATCACCGTACTGTTTCCGCTGGCGAAGCCGTCTCCCGAATCCTGGTGTTCGATTTCGTACACGCCGTCGGCCAATTTGGTGACTTTTCTCTCTGTCTGGCCGAACATCGACGTGGCCGTCAGCAGCCCTATGGAAAAGAAAACCGCGGCAGTGTTGAACACGTTCCTGTAGACGACATGATTTAAGAATCGGTAGCAGTTGCGCCTGCTAAACTAGCATTTGGCTGCTCCGCTCAAGTCCGCGTCCCCGCCGGGCGACGTCTCGCTGTCGCGTCTGGTGAGCGAAATGGCCAATACTCCCGCCATTCGCGAAGCCCTGCAACACTTTGCTCGCGACAAGCAAAAGATCACCGAACAGCAGTTGCAATTGTGCCGTGTCCCCGCGCCGACTTTTTTCGAACAGAAGCGCGCCGAGTGGATTTTGGCGCAGTTCAAAGCTCTCGGCGCGGTAGCGCGGATCGATCGCGGCGGCAACGTCATCGCCCATCCGGTGGAGAACCGCGAAGGCCCCTACATCGCCCTTACCGCGCATCTCGACACGGTGCTTGCGCCTCGCAATCTGGAAGAAGTCGCAATCGATCCGGATGGCAGGTTGCACGGTCCCGGAGTATCGGATAACGGCGCCGGCTTGGCCGCGCTGCTGGCGATCGCGCGCGTCATTCCAATGCTGGATGGCTTCGAGGAATTGTTCCACCGCTTGGTGTTTATCGCCAATGTCGGCGAGGAGGGCGAAGGCAACCTGAGCGGGATGCGCTATCTGTGCCGCCAATCCAGCACCGGCGGCAAAATCCGGGCGTTTCTGATTCTCGACGGTCCGAACACCGACCACATCACTTCACAGGCGCTGGCCAGCCGCCGCTTCGATGTCACCATCACCGGCCCGGGTGGACATAGCTGGAGCGACTACGGTCTGGCGAATCCCGTGCATGCATTGGCTCGCGCCATCACTTTGTTTAGCGAGCAGCGCCTGCCCGGCAACGGCAGCCCGCGATCCTCCTACAACTTCGGAATTATTGAAGGCGGCTCCAGCATCAATTCCATCCCATCGCAGGCGCGCACCAAAGTGGATATTCGATCCGAGAGCGCGGCGAAACTTGAGGAAATCTCGGCGTTGTTGACCACTTGTGTGGAAAAGGCGTTGGAATTTGAGAATGACCGCGCCACTGGCGGCAAGGTAAACGCTAAGATCAAAGAAATCGGATCGCGCCCCGGCGGCCGGCTCTCCGGACGATGCGCCGATTCTGCAATACATCCGTGCCGTGGATACCCATCTCGGTATTCGATCGCATCTGGATTGTGCATCCACAGACGCTAACATCCCGCTCTCCATCGGGCTGCCAGCCATTTCCATCGGCGCCGGCGGTCAGGGCGGCGGCGCGCATACTCCGCAGGAGTGGTTTCATCCGGAAGGCCGTGAATTCGGATTGAAGCGCATTCTGCTGACTTTGTTACTGCTGCTTCGCGATCTGGATGCGAAGTCGCCTGAGGGCATTCGTGTGGCCGGTAATGGATCGCGGAATGGTGGATGACAGGCCCGAAACCGGCAGGCTGGCGAGTCGATAGCAGTCTCATCGGGGTTGCGCTGATCTGGGGCGCGACGTTCATTCTGGTTAAGCAAGCCTTGGCCGGAGTCTCGACCCTCCTGTTCCTGACGCTGCGTTTCGCCATCGCAACACTCGCTCTGGCCCTGATCTTCCGCAAGGAATTCCGCAGCGCCAACGTCCGGCGCGCGGTGCGGGGCGGCATGATCGCCGGAGTCTTTCTGTTCAGCGGTTACGTGCTGCAGACGTTTGGCCTGAAGTACACATCCGCATCGAAAACTGGCTTCCTCACTGGTCTTTATATTCCGCTGGTGCCTTTGTTCAGCAGCTTAATTTACAAGAAACTCCCCACGCTGTCCGAAATATTGGGTGTGCTGGCGGCATTTACCGGCATGGCCCTGATGACTATTCAGAAGAGTTTTCTGGATATCGGTCTAGGCGACGTGTTGGTGGCTTGCTGCGCGGTAGCGTATGCATTCCACATTCTGGTACTGGGACGTTTCGCCGGATCCTCGAACATCGGAGTTCTGACCGTAGTTCAAATCGCGACCGCGGCCGGACTCAGCTCACTCACATTTTGGTGGGCCGAGCCGGTTCACATTCAGTGGAGCGCCGGACTCTGGATCGCACTGCTGGTAACCAGCCTGCTGGCCACTGCCTTGGCGTTCGCAGTGCAGACCTGGGCGCAGCGCTACAGCAGCCCGACGCGTACAGCATTGATTTTCTCCATGGAACCGGTGTTCGCCTGGGCGACTTCTTATCTGATGGCCGGTGAGGTGCTGTCCAAGCGGGCAGCGGTTGGTGGAATTCTGATCCTGGCGGGTATTTTGATTGTGGAGTTGAAACCGTTCCGGAATAGTTCGTAGGCGAGGTTCGCGCTGCGCGACGCGCTCCGTTGAAGACGCCAAGTAGGGCGGACCCCCTGGTCCGCGGCCGACGCCCTCGTCGGCCTGCTGAGGAAATACGAAATCCTGAAGAGCGGGTCCAGGGGGACCCGTGCGGACCAGGGGGTCCGCCCCACTTGGCGTCTTCATCACCTTTGGTGGGCCGCAGGCCCATGGTCACTCCCTTGAAGACGTTGGTCCACGACTGCAAGAAAGGCACCGACTCCCTCACGGTCGCGGCTCGGTAAGGGGGTGCATCGTTCCGAACCGCGAGCGTAAGCGACCGGTGCCTTTTCTATAAGCGTCTTCATCACCTTTGGTGGGCCGTAGGCCCATGGTCACTCCGTTGAAGACGTTGGGCACATGACTGCAAGAAAGGCACCGACTCCCTTACGGTCGCGGCTCGGTAACGGGGAACCTCATTCCGAACCGCGAGCGTAAGCGACCGGTGATTTTGTTTTCTAACGTCTTCATCACCTTTGGTGGGCCCCAGGCCCATGGTCACTCCCTTGCGGTCGCGGTTCGGCTTTTGTTCACGGAATCGTGATCAGCAGGCCGCCGCTGATGCTGATGGATGCCTCGCGCGCGCCGCCAAATTGACGCTCGTAGGCCGGCTCCAGATACCATCCGAATCTGCGCTTGGCGCCGGGCCAGAACATGAAGTCCACTGCCGCTTCGCCGCCGATCGCATTCGTGCTGAAGCGGTTGCTTCGAGTATGAATCCATTCCGGCCCGACGCCCACCATAAGTTCCACTTTCTTCGATATCGTCCAGGGCTTCTTGAAGAGAAGGTCCGTCACCCACTCGGTGGAGGACCGGCTGAAAGTCGGCGTTGTACCAAGTTCGAGCTCCAGCCAGTTTTCGATCGGCGTGACCTCCACCGCAACCGTGGGACTGATGGATGCCCCGGATCCGGTCAAGCTCGCGCTCGGCGCTCCACCGACCTCCAGGATCGCGAGACCTTCTTTGGGACTGGACGCTTGGGCGAACAAATCCGCATTGGAAGGAGCAAAAAGTACAAGGACCGGAAGCATGGCTCCGCAGGCGCTGCTTCCGGCAAATGTCATGAAGTAATCCTAGCATCCAGCAAGAACCAGAAACCAGAAACGAGAAACGAGAAACGAGTATTATAGTTGTAGGTCCGGGTCAATCAGAAAGGCAAAAGGATTACGATGCGGTGGTTTAAGATCATGCGGCAGCAGAAATTGCTGTCTTTGAGTCTCCTGCTGGTTACGCTCTCCATCGGGATCGTGATCGGCACTTTGATCAACACAGGAGTGCGCGCCGCACGCGGACAGAACATCGCAGCGGACGCTTCGCCGCTGGTCGTCCCGAATCCGGTGCAGCTTGGAAACGAATTCACCAAGCTGGCAAAAAAGCTGGAACCATCGGTGGTCTATATCACTGCCGACTTCACGCAAAAAGTTGCCGTTGAGAGTCCGCACAAGCGGGGCGAGCAGCCGGCCCCAGACTCCGGCGACGAAGGCATGGACCTGTTCAAGCGCTTTTTCCGGAACGGCCCAACCGGCGACCTTCCCCAACGCCCATTTCGCCAGGAACAATCCGGCACCGGATTCGTGGTGGACAAGAATGGATACATCATCACCAATAATCACGTGATCGCCAAAGTGGATCACATCAAAGTAAAACTCCACAATGGAGACACCGGCGAGTATCGCGCCAAGGTGATCGGCGTCGATCCGGAGACCGATCTCGCGGTCATCAAGATTGACCCGCGCGAACCGCTGATACCAGTGACCATCGGAAATTCAGACGCTGTTCAAGTGGGCGATTGGGCCGTGGCTATTGGTTCCCCATTCGGCTTGGATGCGTCCGTGACAGCAGGAATTGTCAGCGCGCTCGGACGCGACATCGGCGGAGCGCTTCAACTGCAGCGCTTCATCCAGACCGATGCCGCCATTAATCCCGGCAACAGCGGCGGCCCGCTGCTCAACATCCGCGGCGAAGTGATCGGAGTGAATACCATGATTGCCACCCAGAGCGGCGGCTATCAAGGAATCGGATTCGCACTGCCCATCAATATGGTGGCGCGCGTTTACAACGACGTGATCCGAACCGGCCGCGTCACGCGCGGTTCCATCGGAGTGCAATGGCAGAAGGCGGACAACAAGCCGGAGCTGTTCCGCGCGCTCGGCTCCAAGCCGGGAGTTCTGGTGAACATGGTCAAGAAGGGCGGACCCGCCGATAAAGCCGGCATCAAGGTGGAAGACATCATCACCTCCATGAACGGAACACCGGTGAAAGACGGCGACGATTTGGTGGCGCGCGTCGCCGACACTCCCATCGGTAGCGCTGTGACACTCAGCGTGGATCGTGACGGCAAGACCATGGAATTCCGGGTCAGCATCATGGATCGGGGCGAGGTTTGGGCTGATGTGCTGAAGGACGATCCGCGATTTGAAGACTCCCATCCGGATCCCGAAGATCCGGCCAAAACGGACGTCACGGCGCAATACAAGTTCGGGATGAAGCTGCACGCGCTGACCGACGCCGAACGCACCGCCATGGGTCTGGAAGCCAAGGGCGGCCTGGTGATTCGCAGCGTCGATCCCGGTTCCTTCGCCGAAGACATCGGCCTTCTGGAGAAAGACGTCATTCTCGCAATCAACCGCAAGCCGGTGAGCACTGTGGAAGACGTGCTGAAGATTCAGAGCTCGCTCAAAGCCGGCGACGCGGTGGCGTTCCACGTTCTGCGATCCACGCCAGGCGGACGCGGTCACGCGCCGCAATGGAACAGCATCTTCGTTCCCGGAACATTGCCGCCGCAGTAAACTCCTAACCGAGCCGCGACCGTAAGGGAGTCGGTGCTTTCACTTCCAATTGAGCAGTCGATCGGTGATTCGGCGGCTGCGTGTTCGGACTTTGCGGTTCCGGCTGATTCTGAGTGAGCTGAACACCACGAACACGGACAACACCAGTAAGCCGACCACCAACGAGAGATCGCCGGCCAACGATGTCATGCACCCAGTTTGCCAGGATCATAGGAAACGGACATAGGGGAGTTCTGCTTAATCCCTGTCCGTAATGACTCCTAGGGCGGTCGGTGCCATTTTCGTAAGCAGGGGGACCGCCTGAGATATAATTTCCCCAATCGAAACCGTTATGGGACAGGCCGTTCAGACCGCGCCGGCGCTCCTCAGTACGCCATTGGAGCGTGCGCTTCCGCCATGGAATTTGCCGAAACGCATCGCCTTTCGGTTGGCCTGTTCGTATCTCATGCTCTACAACCTGCCGATGCTGGGTCATGTGAATCTTCTGGAGGCGATTCCAGGCGTCTCGTGGCTTTCGGAAAAATACATTCGCGGCTGGCACGTCATCGTGCCCTGGGTTGCAATTCACTTTTTCAAACTGAGTGGACCGGTGACGGTTTACCCGGCGGTCAACGGCAGCGGAGACACGACGCTCGATTATGTCGAAGATCTCTGCCTCGTTGCAGTGGCGCTGCTCGCGACAGTTGCGTGGTCGCTCCTCGATTTTAAGCGCACCGATTACCGGCGCCTGCATTTCTATCTGCGCATCTACATTCGCTACGCACTCTCGTTTACTTTGTTCGGCTACGGCTTCGCGAAAGTAATTCCCACGCAGTTCATCTTCCCCACGTTCGGCCGGCTGGTAGAACCTCTGGGAGAGTTTTCGCCCATGGGCCTGTTGTGGAACTTCATGGGCTATTCCACGGCCTACATCATCTTCTCCGGGCTCGCCGAAGTCACAGGCGCAACGCTGCTGCTGTTCCGGCGCACCGCAACGCTCGGCGCCATGGCGTCGGCCGCCGTCTTGCTCAACGTGGTGATGCTGAATTTCTGCTACGACGTTCCAGTGAAACTCTATTCGCTGAATCTTCTGCTGATGGCTATTTTCCTGATCGTTCCCGATCTTGGACGTCTGGCAAAGCTGTTGGTATTGAACCGGCCCACCGAGGCGGTGAAGATTCTCCATGCCTGAGTTGGAAATCCGCTGGATCAAAATCGGCGCCATTGTTTTCCAAGTATTATTTGTCGGCTACTTCCTCTATGGAACAGTCAAGGAAGGCGTGGGAGGGATACAAAGGGTTCGTACTGAATCGGCCCAAGGCGCCGATTTATGGGCTCTATGAAGTGGAGAGCTTCACGCCTCTCGCTCCCGATGCCACCCGTTGGCGGCGAGTGGCGATTCAATCGCCCACTGTCCTCACCGTGCGGATGATGGACGACTCGTCGCGCGTTTTCAACACCGAATATAACGACGCCAAGAGCAACGTCACCATCGACAAAAAGAGCCTGTTCAGCTACACACGCCCGGACGCGGAACATGTGGTCTTGCAGAGCGATTCTCAAATCATCAAACTAAAAAGGATCGACCCATCGAAGTTCCTGCTGGTGAACCGCGGCTTTCACTGGATCAACGAACGCCCCTTCAACCGCTAGAGTGCTGCACACCGAACCGCGACCGCGAGGGAGCGCTACCACGACTGTACGGGTCCCGCAATATTCGCAGTCTCCCTGGCGGCCGCGGTTCGGTTTGATATACTTGGCTCTGCATTCCAGGAAGCAACCCGTCCGCGGAAAGGGATGATCCCACCTGGCCCGTTAGGTTGTACCGAACATCAACCTCACTTCTGCCCGTCATAGCGGACACCGGGCGACATAGAAGGAGGACTGATGTCCCGTCAATTACCCGTTAAACCAAACCTCGAACATTTGAAAGTTCAGGCCAAAGAACTGCTCCGCAGTGTCCAGCAACAAGGTGACGCCGCGGCGCTGGAACTTTTCCGTTCTCACGTTTCATTTTCCGCGCCCGCGAGTTTGAAACTTGCCGACGCCCAACACGCCATCGCGCGCGACTACGGATTTCCGAGCTGGCCCAAGCTGAAGGATCACGTAGAGTCGCTCGCGAAAACGCGTCAACCCGGCGAAATGCTCAACGCGGCCATTCGCGCCCAGGATGCGGCGAAGACCAAGCAGGTGTTGGACACCCATCCCGAATTGAAAGCGCAACTCAACGAGCCCATGCCCGGTTATGGCGCGGGGATGCAGGCGCTTCTTGCGGCGGTGCAGCGCAGTGATCGCAAGACCATCGACGTACTGCTCGAAGCGGGCGCCGATATCAACGCCAGAAGCCACCTGTGGGCCGGAGGCGTCGGCGTTCTGGATGAGTGTTCGCTCGATCTTGTTCCATTTCTGATGGAGCGAGGTGCAAAGTTGGACGCGCACTCAGCAGCGCGGCTGGGGATGCTGGAGAAACTGCGGGAGTTGTTAACTGAAAATCCGACAGTGCACGGCGCACGCGGCCTGACGCCGCTGCACTTCGCATCCACCGTGGAAATAGCCGAGTACCTGCTGGACCAGGGCGCGGAGATCGACGCGCGCGATACGCAGCACGAATCTACCCCGGCGCAACACATGATCCGCGTCGTTCAAGCACGCTATTTTCCCCGCGATCGGCAGGACATCGCGCGTTTCTTGGTGGCGCGAGGTTGCCACACAGATATTCTGATGGCGTCCGCACTAGGCGATCTCGCCTTGGTCCGCCGGCATGTCGAAAGCGATCCGGACTGCATCCGGACGCGCGTCTCCGAAGCATTCTTTCCCAAACAGGACTCCCGCAGCGATGGCACGATTTACATCGAAATCTTCGGGCCGAATCGAACTCCGCATCTGGTGGCGCGCGATTTCGCTCATGAAGACATCTTCCGATTCCTGATGGAGCGCAGTCCAGAGGATGTGAAGCTCGCGCAGGCCTTCGAATTGGGAGACGAAGCAATCTTCCGCGAATTGCTGGCCAAGCGTCCGAACCTGGTGGAGACTCTATCGGATGACGATCGCCGCCAGCTTCCCGACGCCGCGCAAAATAACAACGCCGCCGCCGTTCGGCTGATGCTCGCCGCAGGCTTGCCGGTGGATGCGCTGGGCGAATATAAAATGACCGCCCTGCAATGGGCATGCCTGGCACGGCAACGCGGAAATGGTGCGCGAGATACTGCGCTACCATCCCAAACTCGAATTGAGCGGCGAACATGAAGTGACAGCGCTCGGTTCCGCTTTGCATGGTTCTGAAAACAGCTGGCATCGCGACACGGGCGATTACGCCGCCACCGTCGATGTTCTGCTGGACTCCGGAGCCAAAGCGCCGAAACTCACGGACGATCTCGAAGCGAGCCAACCGGTCCGCGAAGTCCTGCGGCGGCATGAAGAGCGCAACACCGCGCCCTCCTGAGCATTCGTCGTTTACCGGCGCCCAACCGTCGTTCGCCGAAATCTCATCGTTTCCAAAAGCCCTCTGGACCATACTCGTGTCAGCGGCCGGTTCGGCAAATGTGGTGACAGGCTCCTGTGAAAAACTCGGCAAAGGCACCGACTCCCTCACGGTCGCGGCTCGGAATGAGACACCCCGTTACCGAGCCGCGACCGTAAGGGAGTCGGTGATTTGGATTTATTCACACATTCCAGGCTCGAATTTTCGCGCAAGGAACCTCCTGCACTACGAGACGGGTTATCGCGAAATTACGTGCCTGTCACCGCATTTGCCAGCCTTCCAAACTTCTATCCCCGGCTGCCAGAGGGCTCAAACATGCGGAAAGCGACGGCCATTGCCTGCCTCGGAATATTGGCGCAGCAGGCATTTGGCGAAACATCGACCAACATTCGAATCACCATGCCAGGTTCGCCGATAGGAGTCGCCTGGGGATTTCTGTATGGCTATTTCAACGTGATTCCCAGACCCTTTATGCCAGTGGTGCGAAGCATGGGCGGTGGATTCACCAAGGTCTACCTCTTCTGGAATCAGATCGAGCCCGAAAAGGGCAAATTTCGCTGGGATGCGGTGGACGCGTTCGTGAACCAATTGAATTCGCCGGAGGAAGGCCTCATTTCGTTGTTCTCCACATCCACATGGGCAGTGGAAAAGCCCGGAACGATGCTGCCTCCCTCACCGGCCAAGAATCCGGATGATTACTACCAGTTTGTTCGCGCCGTGGTGGCGCATTGCAAGGGACGCGTGCGTTTTTGGCAGAACGATTCAGAACCCAACAATCCCATCTACTGGGCCGGCACCAAGGAACAATTCGTCGCCGAGCTCAAGCTGTTCCACAAAGCCGTGAAGGAAGCGGATCCCGGCGCGGTGGTGGTGGCGGGCGGCTACGATGGCTTGTTCAGCCCTCCGGGAGGGCATGCCTTCCCGGGCCAGGAAAAAGGTCTGGCGTTCTTCGACTACGTAATGAAGGAAGGCACGGATGCGTTCGACGTTTTCGATCTGCGGCTCTACGGAGACCCATACACGATCCCGTGGCGCGTGGAATACATCCGTGGCCGCATGCAATCGTTCGGTTACGAGAAGCCGATCATCTCGACCGAATATGGCGGACCCGGCTTCTACGAATTTCCGGTCAATCGTAAATACGCGCCTTTGGTGATGAAGTGGATGCAGGCTGTCGCCGCCGGCCACGCCAACGGCAATCCGGCGGCAGCGGACGCCGGGCAAGGCGGGGTGATGGATCTCTATCGCAACATGGATCAGCTCGCGCCCCAGACGCAGATGTTCCTGCAAGGGTGCCCGGCGCAACTCCAGGCCAAGTTCGAACGAATCCAGGCGCGCGACCTGGTGATGCGGAACGTGCTGGCATTTTCGGCCGGCATACAGAAAACGCTTTATTGGGCGCTGCATACGGACACACCGAATCGGGACGACGTAATGAACGTGATGTTCGGCAAGATCGCTCTGGTTGACTATCAGAATGGAGAGCCAAAGCGGCATCCTCTCGCGGATGATTATCAGCGCATGGCGAAAGAGCTGGCGGGCGTCGAGACCGTCACGCGCCGCGTTGTTCCGGACCATCCGGATGTTTTCTTATTCGATGTGGTGCGACGCGACCGGCCTCCGATCTCCGTGGTCTGGGAGAAGCGCGATACATTTTCGGGTGAGGACGCGCCACCAACTTCACTGGAACTGCAAGGTGCCAAAGGCAAGATTGCTTTGAATGTGTCGGTCACGCCAATATGGTTTTAGTCACACCATGCTTCAGCGCATCGCAGAGTACGCCGCGCGCCACCAGATGTTCCCTCCCGGATGTCGTCTCGGCGTAGCGGTCTCCGGCGGCGCCGACTCGGTGTTCCTGCTGCACGCACTTCGCGAACTGGCGTGTGTTGAACTAAGCGTCGTCCATATCGAACACGGCATCCGAGGCGCAGCGTCCATCGACGACGCCGCCTTCGTCAAAGATCTTGCCGAAAAGTTTGGAATACCCTTCCATGTTCACAGCGCGAACGTCTTAGCCATCGCGGACAACCAGGAACAAGCCGCGCGCCACGTCCGCCAGAAATTCTTCGCCGAACTGATCGCCGTCGGCAAACTAGATCGCATCGCCACTGGCCACACGCGCAGCGATCAAGCCGAGACGGTACTCTATCGAATCCTGCGCGGCTCGGGACTCGCTGGGCTGGCAGGCATCCTGCCCGTAACCAAGGAAGGCCTGGTGCGTCCGTTGCTAGAAATCGACCGCGCAGAAATCGATGCCTGGCTTCGCGAGCGAAACATCGCCGTGGCGCGAAGACGCATCCAATCAAAATCGCGCCTACGCGCGCAATCGCCTCCGCCACGAAATCCTCCCACTGCTGCGCGAAACTTTCAATCCAAATCTGGATGAGACGCTCTCAAACATGGCGACAGTAGCCCGGGACGAAGAACTCTACTGGGACGCGACACTCCCCAGTCCGCAGCCCCGAGTCCCGAGCCCCCAGACCCTGGCAGTGCCACAACTGACGTCCACCGCCCCAGCCGTCGCCCGCCGCCTGATCCGCAGGGCCATCTCACAAGCGAAGGGCGACCTCCGGCAAATCGACTTCGCCCACGTAGAGCGCATCCTCGAAATGGCTCGATCCCTCAATGGACACGACCGCGTGCAGCTTCCTGGCCTCGAAGTAGTCCGGTCCTTCGAATGGATCCGGCTAGTACCCGCAAACGACCACGGCCCGGTACCGGATTTTTCAATAGCGCTTGCCGCCCCGGGATCCGTGGAACTCCCAGGCTCCGAAACCCGTATTACATTGCAAGTGCTAGAGAAAACGGAATCCGCGCAAGCCTGTGTTACAGTGGGAGATGAACTGGACTGGCAGCGCCTCACGCGTACCGATGGCGCACTCCCCAGCCTGGAGTTGCGTAACTGGAGACCTGGTGACCAGTATCAACCAGCAGGACAATCCAAAGAGCAAAAGATCAAGAATTTATTCCAGCAGGCCCGTATCCCCTTGTGGGAACGCGGTTACTGGCCGATTATCACTTATAATGGGACTATTGTATGGACCCAAAAGTTCGGCGCAGCCGCTGAGTTTGCGGCTAGCCCGTCCACGCGAGTTGTCCTGCGCGTGGAAGTTTCCTCGGAAAGCTGCAATCGGGCGAGCAGGTAGTGACGTCCAATAGAGTAGAGTGCGGCCCGTTGCTTCGCGTTAAGAGAAGAGGGCCGTGTAGTAGGGAGAAAGAATGAACAATTCGAATATAAAGACCGCCATCTTCTGGGTGGTGATCATCATGGTGGTGGTGCTGTTCTGGACCGTGGTCCACAACAACAAGTCGCAGCAGAGCGCCGTACTTACCTACACGCAACTGCTGAACGACGTAAATGCCGGCAAGATCAAAACCGTCACCATCACGGGGACCGATCTGCAGGGGACATACAAAGAGGACAACCAGCAGCTGAAGTCGGTCATTCCCCCCAATCACCAGAAGCTCGACGACGCGATGTTCGACAAGGGCGTCAACGTCACCTACACCAAGGAAAGCGGCAGCGGCTGGGTCTCGATCTTGATCAATGCCATTCCGTTCGTGCTGTTGCTGGCGTTCTGGATCTTCATGATGCGGCAGATGCAGAGCGGCGGGAACAAAGCGCTCAGCTTCGGCAAGAGCCGCGCTCGCCTGCACTCCTCGCAACAGAAGAAAGTGACGTTCAAGGACGTCGCTGGTGTGGAAGAAGCCAAGGAAGAGCTGCAGGAGATCATCGAATTCCTGCGCGAGCCTCAAAAGTTTCAGAAACTCGGCGGCCGCATTCCGAAGGGCGTGCTGCTGATCGGACCTCCTGGAACCGGCAAAACCCTGCTGGCGCGCGCCATCGCGGGCGAAGCCAACGTTCCGTTCTTTTCCATCTCCGGTTCGGATTTCGTTGAGATGTTCGTAGGCGTGGGCGCAAGCCGCGTCCGCGATTTGTTCGAGCAGGGCAAGAAGAACGCGCCTTGCATCATCTTCATCGATGAAATCGACGCGGTGGGCCGTCATCGTGGCGCGGGCCTCGGCGGCGGACATGACGAGCGTGAACAGACGCTCAATCAACTGCTGGTGGAAATGGATGGTTTCGAATCCAACGAAGGCGTGATCCTGGTCGCGGCGACCAACCGCCCCGATGTATTGGATCCTGCACTGCTCCGCCCCGGCCGTTTCGATCGCCGCGTGGTGGTGGGCCGTCCCGATGTAAAGGGCCGCGAACAGATCCTGCGAGTTCACACCAAGAAAGTTCCGCTATCCGACGACGTGGATCTTTCGGTGGTCGCCCGTGGAACACCTGGTTTCGCCGGCGCCGATCTGGCGAACCTGGTGAACGAAGCCGCTCTTGTAGCCGCGCGCCAGAATCGCAAAGTGGTCACGCAGTTCGATTTCGAGCTGGCCAAGGACAAAGTGATGATGGGCGTGGAGCGTAAATCCCTCATCATCAGTGAAGAAGAAAAACGCAACACCGCGTATCACGAAGCCGGTCACGCTCTGGTGGCGGCTTTGATTCCGGAAGCCGACCCGCTGCACAAGGTCACCATCATCCCGCGCGGCATGGCGCTGGGCCTGACCATGCAGCTTCCCATCGACGACAAGCATTCCTATAACAAGGAATATCTGGAAGCGCAGCTCGCCATCCTGATGGCCGGCCGCATCGCCGAAGAGACGCTTCATGCATCACATCACCACCGGCGCGGGCAACGACATCGAGCGAGCCACCGAAATGGCGCGCAAGATGGTCTGCGAATGGGGCATGAGCGATCTCGGACCCATGAGCTACGGCAAAAAGGAAGAGCAGATCTTCCTGGGCCGTGAAATCGCCCAGCATCGCGATTACAGCGAAGCAACAGCAATCGAAATCGACAAGCAGGTTCGCAAGCTGGTGGACGCCGGCTATGATCGCGCGCAGGGCATCATCGTGGAAAAGGGCGACGCGCTGGCTCGGATCGCCGAAGCATTGCTCGAACGCGAAGTGCTGGACGGCGCCGAAGTGAGGCTGCTCATCGAGGGCGGCACGCTGAGCGCTTATACCAAAACAACCAAGCCCGGCGAGGGCGGCGGCGAGAAGCAGCAAGTGATTCGTCCGGAAGGCGGCAAGCCGCCAGTTACCGGATTGCTCGGCGGCGAGCGTCCCCAGCCTGCTTGAGACAGTTTCCAGTTTATTTGTTCGATGTCGACGGCACCCTGGTAGACTCCGCCGCCGACATCTGCGGGGCGATCCAGCTGGTTCTTTCCACCACCCGTCATAATGCGGTTACCGATGATTTCCTGCGTTTCTACATCGGTCGCCATCTTCTCGACCTGTTCCAGGACCTGATGCCCGAGCTGACGCGCGACCAGATTGACCTGATGATCGCCGACTACCGGCGCATCTACTTAGCGCGCAATCATGGTGACACGCGCGCGTACCCGGGTGTTGCCGAAGCACTGGCCGCGTTACCGGGCCGCAAGTCCACCGCGACAACCAAAGGCACTCCTACAACCCGCGTGGTCCTGGAAAGATTCGGACTGCTTCCCTATTTCGATCATGTGCAAGGCACCGATGGATTCCCGGCCAAGCCCGAGCCAGACGTAATTCTCGCGTCGCTGAAGGCACTCGGGGCCGCTCCAGAAGATTGCTTGCTGGTGGGCGATGCCCCAGCCGACATGGAAGCCGGCCGCCGCGCCGGTGTAAAAACCTGCGCCGTCCTATGGGGCTACGGCAAGCGCGAAGACCTGGCGCGCTGGGAGCCTGATTACTGGATCGAGCATCCAAGCGAATTGGCCGCTGATGAACGCAGATAAACGCCGATAAGACTTTTTCTTATCCGCGTTTATCTGCGTTCATCAGCGGCCAATTGTTTTAGATCCAACCGCCCTGTATAAATCGCCATCCCCAGCGCCGCATGGATTCCCAGCTTTTGCAGCTCGCGAATCTCTTCCATCGTAGTAATGCCGCCGGCCGCGGTCAGTTCGTGCTTCGTAGCCGCACGCAGTCTCCGGAACCAGTCGAGATCCGTGCCCTGCATCATCCCTTCCTTGTCCACGTAGGTGCACAAGAACCCTGAGCAGAAAGGTTCCAACCGCTGGATCACTTCCTCAGCGGTAAACTCGGTAGCTTCCTGCCAGCCTTTCACCACCACTTTTCCGTCTCGGGAATCGAGCGCGATGATCACACGTTCCGGCCCCGCTGCGTCCGTAATTTCTATCAAACGTTCGCGCTGGAACGCGGCCGTTCCCACGATCACCCGATGCGCCCCTTGCGCAACCAGCCCACGTGCTCGCTCCGCCGATCGCACTCCGCCTCCCACCCGGCACACCGCGCGCGAAGCAAGAAACTCCACAAGATCGTCGTTCGATCCTTTGCCCATCGCGGCATCCAGATCGATCACCTGTATTTCGGGGAACGCGGCGAAACGCTCCAGCATTTCGAGCGGGGTGCCGCCTTCCAGCGCCTTGTCGCGGCCCTGTACCAGCTGCACCACCTTACCGCCCATCAAATCGATACAGGGGATAATCACAGCGCCGGCCTCACCGGTACGCCGCGTTCGTTCAGAAATGTCTTCAACTCGCTCACCGTGTAAGTTCCGTAGTGGAATATCGAAGCTGCCAGCGCGGCATCGGCTTCTCCTTCGCTGAACACGCGCGCGAAATCTTCCGGCTTCCCTGCTCCGCCAGACGCGATCACTGGAATATGCGTGGCGCGCGACACCGTACGAGTCAGCTTGCAATCGAAGCCGCTCTGCACGCCGTCCGTATCCATGGACGTCAGCAAAATCTCGCCCGCGCCGCGCGACTGGCCCTGCCGCGCCCAGTCGATAGCATCGATACCTTCGTCATCCCGTCCGCCGCGTGTAAATACATTCCAGCTGCCGCCGGAATTCCTTCGCGCGTCGATCGCCAGCACCACAGCCTGCGCGCCGAACTCCTCGCTCAATTCGTGGATCAACGCGGGCCGGCGGACCGCCGCAGTATTGACACTCACCTTATCCGCGCCCGACATCAGGATTTTCCGCGCATCCGCCACCGAGCGAATCCCGCCACCCACGGTCAACGGAATGAAAACCTTTCGCGCCGTGCGAGCTACCAGATCCGCCATGATGTCGCGCGCATCGCTGGATGCCGTGATATCCAGAAACACCAGCTCGTCCGCGCCTTGCATGTTGTAGCGCTCGGCCAACTCCACCGGATCTCCCGCATCGCGTAGCCCAACGAAGTTGACGCCCTTCACCACGCGACCACCCGTGACGTCCAGGCATGGAATGATGCGCTTCGCCAGCATCCTTACAGCTCAATGAAGTTGCGGACAACGCGAAGTCCCAGCGGTCCGGATTTCTCAGGATGAAACTGCACGCCGAATACATTTCCGGATTCCAATACCGCCGTATAATCCAGCGTGTAATTGCATGTCGCCGCGGTCGCGCGATCGAGCGGTGCATAGTAGCTGTGAGCGAAATAGAGATAGGGATTCGTGGCTCCTAACAGCTTCGAGTTCCCGCGTGGAATAACCTGATTCCAACCCATGTGGGGCACGCGCGCGCCGCTCGGAGAAACGGCGAATCGCACCCTCGAACAATCCCAGACCGCGCTCATCCGGAGCCTCTTCGCTCAACTGAAACAGCGCCTGCAGGCCAAGACAAATTCCTAGAAACGGAACGCCGGCGCGAATGCGATCGAGCAACGCTTCCCGAACCTGCATCGCGTCAAACGCACGCATCATCTGGCCGAAGTGACCCACTCCCGGCAGGATGATCTTGGTTGCCCGCTGCAGGCCGGCCGCATCTTTCACCAATTCGTATTCCGCGCCGATCTCGGCCAGCGTGTTTTGCACCGACCGCAGATTGCCCGCGCCATAATCGAGAATCGTGATCATAGCAGTCCTTTGGTAGACGGAAGCTGATCTTTCAGCCGCCGGTCATGCGAACAGGCATAACGCAGCGCCCGCGCGAAACATTTGAAAATTGCTTCGATCTTATGATGGTTCGACCGCCCGTACAAAACCTTGGCGTGCAGATTCGCGCCGGCATGGTTCACGAAGCCGCCAAAGAAATCCTCCACCAATTCAGTCTGAAGATCTCCCACCCGCCGCACTTTCACTTTGTCCTTGTAAACCAGCGCGGGCCTGCCGCCCAGATCCAGCGCAACCACAGCCAGCGTTTCATCCATCGTCATCACGAAGTAGCCCGCGCGATTGATGCCCTTGCGATCCCCGAGAGCCTTCGCGACAAGCTGCCCCAGCACGATCCCCACGTCTTCCACCGTGTGATGCTGATCCACATCCAGGTCGCCCTTGGCTTTCAACTTCAAGTCGAATCCGCCGTGCTTGGTGAAAAGCTCCAGCATGTGATCGAAGAAACGAATGCCTGTGGAAATGTTGTACTTGCCCAAGCCATCCAGTTTCAAAGAACCCTGGATCTGCGTTTCCTTGGTATTGCGCGTGATTTTAGCCGATCTCATTGACGTCTCCCAGCACTTGGATCGCGCCCTCGCGTTGAAACAGGTCTAAAAGCTCGTCTCTACGCGGGCTGTCCGGCGCCGCAATCCCGATGAAAGGAACATCCGCGGCACGGGCGCAGCGTGCATCATCCACCGTATCGCCGACGTACAACAGCTTCTGCTTCGGACGCAGGCCCGCAATTTTCCAGAGACCGTCCGGAGCGGGCTTGGCGCGCTCCACATCATCCGCGGTCAAAATAAAAAACCGATCCAACAGCCCTTCGCGATTCAGCGTAATCTCCACTTCCTGTCGAGTTCGTCCAGTGTAGATCGCCAGCTCGAATTTCGCAGCCAGCCGATCCAACAATCCGTCGCGAGGCAGCCAGCGCTCGCGATGAATCATTCCCTCATCCAGGAACAAGTGGTTGAAATATTTCACAACGTCGTCATACGGAACTTCGACGCCTAGATCCGCGCAGATCTTCTGCGACAGTGCCCAATCGTTGTTCCAGCCACCCTGATTCTTATAATCCTGAATGGATTCGCGCGAGATCGTCTCGCCCGTAAAATGCGCCACCGTGAGAACCACAGTTTCCCGATAGGACTCCGTGACGTCCACCAGCACTCCATCCATATCGAACACCAGCACCTGCGCACTCACCAAATCTCCTCCAATTGACTCAGAAATTTGCGGATCTGTTCGCGTGTGCCGGTTGTCACGCGGACGCATCCGGCAATCTCGTAGCTGCGGTCTCGAACCAGCACGCCGCGCCGGCGCAGCTCATCCCGGATCTCGATCGCCCGTTTGCCTGCCTCGAAAAGTACGAAATTAGCCCGGCTCTCGTAATACGGGATGCCAAGTTTCTCCAAGCCCACGTAGAGTAGCTCTCGCGCCGCCAGCACTTCCATCACATATTTCTGGATATACGTTTGATCGTGAATCGCCGCGCGTGCCGCCAGCGTAGCCACGGTATTTACGCTATAAGGCGATTGCGCCTTGCGTAGGAACTCCACGTTGCCGGACTGCGAAAACAGACAGCCTAGCCGCATGGCAGCCATGCCGTATACTTTCGAAAACGTCCGGCTCACAAACAGATTCGGATAATCGTTGATCAGCGGCAACGCGGTGACTCCGCAGAATTCGTAATAGGCTTCGTCCAGCAAAACCGCTGCCCCGTTCGCTTTTTCGAGAATTCGTTCAATCCCGGCGCGCGATGTTCCCGTTCCCGTAGGGTTGTTCGGATTGGCGATCAGAACCGCTCGCGTGTTTGGGCGAATCGCTTCCAGTAACTCTTCCAACGGGAACGCCAGCTTTTCCGCCCGGTAGGGAATCTCGCGAATGGAAGCTCCGGCGACCTCGGCGTAGAAGCGATACATCGCATACGACGGACGCAGTAGCAGCACCTCATCGCCATCGTCAATATAAGTGTTGATCAGCACCTGAATCGCTTCGTCGGTTCCGTTGGTCAGCGTGAAATCGTCCGTCTCGACCTCGAAGAATTGCGGCCAGGTCCCGTTTGACCTCTTCATACTCCGGATACACGGCCAATGTTGTTTCGCTCAGATGCGCGCGCAGAAACTCAATCACTTTGGGCGAAGCGCCCACGGTGTTCTCGTTGAAATCGAGCCGAAGTTTGTGCGGCGCGGCCGCCTGTCGGCGGATTGTACGGCGCCATCTTCAACACGGCCTCGCGAGGTTGCAGCACGCCGGGCGGCAGATCCACTTTCTTATTTGCCAAACCGCACCTCCACCGAGCGCGCATGCGCTTCCAGTCCCTCGGCGCGGGCCAGAGTGGTCACGGCCGGCGCCAGCTTCTGCAAAGCATCTGCGGTCAACTGCTGCACGGAAATGATTTTCACGAAGTCGGCCGACGACAACCCTCCACGAATCCGAGCGGCCCCGGACGTCGGGAGAACATGATTCGGACCCGAAGCGTAATCGCCCGCGGCCTCGGGACTGTAAGCGCCTACAAAAATGCTGCCGGCATGCTGGATTTTAGGCAGCAGACTCTCGTCATAAATCACCAGATGCTCGGGTGCCAGTTGATTCGACGCCTCCACCGCAGCGTCTATTGACGGACAAATAATCACTGCGCTGTTGTTTCGGATGGCCTCGCAAGCAACCTTGGCCGTCGCCAAGGTCTGAAGCTGACGGGCCACCTCGATGCTTACCTGCTCGGCCAACGTCTGCGACGTCGTCAGCAAAATCGAAGATGCTTCCACATCATGCTCCGCCTGCGCCAGCATGTCCGCCGCAAGGTGGCGCGGATCCGCCTCGTCAGCAATAATCACGATCTCGGTAGGCCCGGCGACGAAATCGATTCCAACCTCACCGGCCAACAGCTTCTTCGCCGCGGCCACATAGATATTTCCAGGTCCGACAATTCGATCCACCTTCGGAACGGTTGCCGTACCGAAAGCGAGCGCCGCAATGGCATGCGCGCCTCCAATACGGAACACTTTTTGCAAGCCCAGGAATCGCGCGGTTGCGAGGATCTCCGGACTCGGATGGGGCGAAGTGGCGCATATCATCCGCACGCCCGCCACCTGCGCCGGAATCACGGTCATCAACAAGGTGGAGGGCAGCGGATAGCGGCCAGCCGGAATGTATGCGCCCATCGAGTCCAGCGGACGCACAATGTGGCCCAGCCGCCGGCCGTCCGGAAACGTCGCCCAGTTGTCCTTCGGAAGCTGCAGCGCCGCATACTCGCGGATGTTCTGCGCGGCGGTCTCCAGCGCACCCAGGAATTCATCGGAGACGCGAGCGTCCGCAGTTGAAACCGTTAAGTCATGCCCGGAAAATCCGTCGAACTTGCGCGCGAACTCCAGCACCGCTTCGTCGCCGCGTTCGCGTACCGCATCGAGGATGGGCTGGACAGTATGTTCCGCTTCCGCCAGCCGCACCGCTTTGCGCTCGACGAAATTCCGGGCCTGATCGAGAGGAACGATTCGCAGCATGTTTTACATCACGATCTTGTTCAACGGATACTCCACAATTCCCTGCCCGCCGGCTTCCTTGAGACGCGGAATAATATTGCGCACCGTGATCTCATCCAGAATGGTGTGAACTGCCACCCAATCAGGATCGCTGAGATTCGAGATAGTGGGATTCTTGAGCGCCGGTAGAATATTGAGAACGGCCGCGAGAGATTCCTTCCGTACGTTGAGAATCAACCCCACCCGCCCCAGGGCATTGATCGCGCCATCCAGCAACAACCGAATGTCTTCAATCTTGCGGCGTTTCATGGCATCCTGCCAGGAATCCACATTCGCGATCAACTGCGTATTCGATTCCAGCACCGTTTCAATAATCCGCAGTTTGTTGGCGCGCAACGAAGATCCAGTCTCGGTCACTTCCACAATGGCGTCGGCCAATACCGGCGGTTTCACTTCCGTGGCGCCCCAACTGAATTCCACTTTCGCCGTGACGCCATTCTTAGCGAGATAGCGCTTGGTAGTGGCCACCAGCTCGGTCGCGATGATTTTCCCTTCCAGATCTTTCACGCTCTGAAAAGGGGACGCCTCGGGAACCGCCAGCACCCAGCGCACTTTGCCGAAGCTCTGTTTCGCGTAAATCAAGTCCGCCACCGATTCCACTTTCGCTTCGCTCTCTTCCACCCAATCGCGCCCGGTGAGTCCGGCGTCCAGCACGCCATCCTCAATGTAACGGGCCATTTCCTGCGCGCGAATCATCATGCACTCGATCTCAGGATCGTCGATGGAAGGAAAATACGAGCGCGAACTTGTGGTGATGGTGAACCCGGCGCGCCGGAACAAATCGATGGTCGCGTTTTCCAGGCTTCCCTTCGGAATGCCGAGCTTCAGCTTCACGAGTGGCTCCCATACACCGCGTCCGGATCGTAGGCGCGCGCTTCCGATTCCATCCACTTGCCAGCATCCAAACGCCGATAGAAGCAGCTCTGGTAGCCTTCGTGGCAAACTCCCGGACCAAGCGCCTCCACCGTGATCAGCAGCGCGTCGCGATCGCAATCGGTGGCAATGTGCTTCACCACCAGCCGATGCCCGGACGTCTCGCCCTTGAGCCAAAGCTTGTTGCGCGAGCGGCTGAAGAACGTCACGAAACCACTCTCAACCGTCTTGCGAAACGCCTCTTCGTTCATGAAGCCGACCATCAGGACGCGATGGGTCTGGTGGTCTTGAATGACTGCGGTGACCAGTCCGCTCTGCTTGCTGAAATTGAGTTCCATTCCTGCACACCAACAAAAAGATTTCACCAACAAAAAAGCCCGCCTGGATGTCGGCGGGCTGTCATTCGTTTTCAGAAATTGATCAGAATGCCGCCGATCGCCCCGTGATCCGATGAAGGTGGTGATGCGCGGCCATGAAATCTTACTCTAGCATGTTTACGCATGCCGATTGGTCACTGTGGCGCACGCACTCTTGCGAACACAAGCTGGCGATGGTAGAACCGGCGTTCACAAGATTGTGAACGCGGCACGCACGAGTGCGTGCGCTACTGCACCCGGAAAACGTTGCCTTGATTCAGCAGCCACGCCGGATCCAACCGGCGCTTCACCGCCTTCATGGATTCGATCTGCGCCGGCGTATACTGCAGCTCCAACAGATGCGCCTTGCGCTTGCCTAAACCATGTTCGGCGGATACCGTGCCGCCCAGCTCCACCGCGTGGCGAGCGAAATCCAGCAACAGCGTTTGAGCGCCTTTAAACTCCGCTTCCGAATTCGGCAGCACGTTGACGTGCAAATGCGCATCGCCAATGTGACCGAAGAGCACGTAGTCGACGCCGGATTCCCCCAAGCCCGCATGATAGTAGCTCAGCATCTCGCGATTCCGATCGAGCGGCACCGCGAAATCCGTATTCAGCTTCAGGAACCCGCGCCGGCGCATGGTGTCGTTCACCAGCTCCGGCAGCGCATGGCGAAAACGGCGGAAGCGTTCGCGATCCTGGTCGCTTGCCGCAAACCAGCTATCTTCCGGTGCATGATCGGCCCAAAAATCGATATCGCCGTTCTCTTGCTCAATCAAAAGCGCGGCCCCGGCCTGTTCTGGAGTTTCCGGAAAGCGCTGGCGAAGAAACGCGAGCGAGTTGCGATCGAAATATTCGATCATCCGCAGACCTTCGAGCCCGCGCCAGGATTCCACCGCAGCCAGCGCCGCATCGTCATCCGGCAGGAACACTACGCCAGCTAAAACATCGGCGGGCTTTGGAAGCAGCCGCACCTCGGCTTCCATCACAATCCCGAGCGTGCCCTCGCAGCCGGTGAACAGATCGATCCAGTCCATGCCGGATTTCAAACGGTACCCGGCGGTGTTCTTGGTGGTGTTGGGGATCGGGATTTCCGGTACATCAAAATCCACCTTATCTCCGCGCTTCACGTTTAGCACTCGCCCATCCATCAAAGCCACGCGAAGTCCAAGGACATGTTTGCGCGTGCTGCCATAGCGGAAACTACGCGACCCGCTTGCGTCAGTCGCGATCGTGCCACCGATGCTGGCCGTCCACTCCGTCGGATCGGGCGCATAAAACTGGTTCGTTCTTCCAGCAGCGGCCTGCAGCGTTTCCAGCGAAAGTCCGGCGCCCACAATTGCGCGGCCGGATTCAATTTCTATGCGCTGGAATTTCTCGGTGGAAACCACCCACCCGCTCTGCGCCACGCGTCCGCCGGTGACGCCGGTGCCTGCGCCCGAAATCGTGATGGGGATCTTGTCGCGGGCAGCTTCCGCGACAATGCTCAGCAACTCAGCTTCACCTGCGGGAACCAACACCTTCTCGGCTTGGCCTTTGAATCCGGATGCGTCAATCAGATACGATTCCATGCGGTGTCTATGGGCTTACCGAACCGCGACCGCAAGGGAGCGCTACCACGACAATCCTGGGATGATCACGCGCTCCCTCGCGGTCGCGGTTCTGTGAGCAGTGTTCGTCAAACTTCCAAAATCACCGGCATGATCAACGGCCGCCGCTGCGTTTGCTTATTCAGAAAACGCTTCAAGTCCGCCCGGATCTTCTCCTGCATCACGCCCCAGTCTGTGCGCTCCTCTTGGCTTGACGATTCCAGGGTGCGCGCCACCACTTGCCGGGCTTGCTGCAACAAATCGGACCCATCCTCCAGCGACATGAATCCGCGGCTGACAATCTCCGGCAGGGTCTCACTCTTCCCGGAATGCTTGTTGATGGCGATAATCGGCAACACAAAGCCGTCTTCAGAAAGATGCCGCCGGTCGCGGATCACAATGTCCTCCACCACTTCGTCGATCGTTCCGGAATCAATACACACGCGGCCCACCTGCACCTTCTCGCCCCGCCGCGCGCCCTGCTTATCGATTTCCAGTGTCTCGCCCGTTTCCAGCACAAACGAATCTTCCAAACCCACGCTGCGCAAATGCCCCGCGAGCGAAGCGTGCCGAGCCATCTGCCGGTACTCGCCGTGCACCGGCAGAAAATAACGCGGCCGCACCAGATTCAAGATCAGCTTGAGTTCTTCCACGCTCCCGTGTCCCGAAACGTGAATCGGCGGATTCATGGATCCATAAATCACATCCGCGCCGCGCTTGGCGAAGTGATTGATCATCCGGTAAATGCCTTTTTCGTTGCCTGGAATAATGCGCGCGCTCAACGCCACCGTATCGCCCGGCTGTACCGAAAGGTTCTTGTGATTGTCCACGGCAATCCGTGACAGCGCGGACATCGGCTCGCCCTGCGTTCCCGAAGCAACCACGCAAACCTTGCTCGGCTCGGTCTGCATAATGTCCTGAGGCCGCAGCAGGATTCCATCCGGAACCTGAAGCAATCCCAGCGTATGCGCGATCTCGGTGACGTTGAGCATGCTTCGGCCGAGAAACGCCACCTTGCGCCCATATTCCGAGGACACATCCAGGATTTGTTGCAAGCGGTGAATCGAGGAACTGAAGCACGAAATCACCAGCCGTTGCTCGGCGCGATAGAAGATGTCTTCCAGGCGCGGCCTCACCGCGCGCTCGCTTTCCGTGTAGCCGGGCCGGTCCACGTTGGTGGAATCCGACATCAGCAGCAGCACGCCGCGCTTTCCGTATTCGGCAAATGTGTGGAGATCGAACGGCTCGTTGTCCGTAGGCGTTGGATCCACTTTGAAATCGCCGGTGTGGATGATCACGCCCAGCGGCGTTGTAATCGCCAGTGCCATGGCGCTGACGATGGAGTGCGTCACGTGGATAAAGTCGACACTGAATGGACCTATCTCCACTTTCGTGCCCGGCTTTACGCGATGCAGTTTCGCCTGCTCCAGTAGCCCGTGCTCATCCAGCCGCCGCTCCACCAATGCCAGCGTAAAAGCGGTGCTGTAAACCGGCATGTTGATTTCGCTCAGCAGGAACGGCACCGCGCCGATGTGATCCTCATGGCCGTGCGTCAGGATCAGCGCCCGAACCTTCGAGCGATGTTGCTCGAGATAACTGAAGTCGGGCGTGACGATATCCACACCCAGCAGCTCGGCGTCCGGAAACATCATTCCCGCGTCCACTACGATGATGTCGTCGCCGTAGCGTATGGCCATGGAGTTCATCCCGAACTCCCCGAGGCCCCCGAGCGGTACTATTTGCAGCTTGTGATCAGACATGGAAGCTTTCAGGTTAGCAGTTGTCGCAGCCCGCGTTACCGAACCGCGACCGCGAGGGAGCGTAACGCTTGCTGCTGTCGTGGTAGCGCTTCCTCGCGGTCGCGGTTCGGTTGGTGGTTGCTGGTGTTATCCTGCGGATGAAAGCGCTGTTCCGATGATTTGCCGAAAGGCGTTGCTGCGATTGAGTTGCGGGCTCCTGTTTCTCGGAGCGCTGTATGCGGTGCAGCGGCCGTTCAAGCAGTACCCCGGCATCGAATACGACGAGTTCAATCTTCCACCGGATTGGCAGCGTCCCGCCGAATGGGCTTTTGCGCGCCTCATGTATCCGCCCGGTCCCAACGACGGCTATCGCGGCCGCGGTGGTGACTGGCATTTCGGAATGTCGCTCTGGACCCAGGATTTCCCTCGCGCGGATCGTCATTTTTCCGAAGCCGTCCGGCGATTGACGCGTCTGGACGCCCGCTCGGTGGAGCAGTCGGTAAATCTGGAAGACGGCGACGACGTTTACAACTGGCCCTGGCTTTATGCCGTACAAGTCGGCGAATGGGGGCTCACCGAAGGCGAGGCCAAAGTCCTGCGCGATTATCTGCTGCGCGGCGGATTCTTTATGGCCGACGATTTCCACGGAACCTACGAGTGGGAAATGTTCGAGAAACGAATCCGGTTCGTCTTTCCGGATCGCCCCATTGTGGAGATCGACGATAAGGACCCCATCTTCCACACCGTTTTCGATCTGGACGATCGTTTCCAGGTCCCCGGCGAAGCGCATCTGCGGCAGGGCTGCAAGAATTGTGCGAGCGGCGGCGTGGGCGCTCACTGGCGCGGCATTTACGACGATAAAGGCCGCGTGATGGTGGCCATCTCGTACAACTCCGATCTAGGCGACGCCTGGGAGTGGGCCGACGAACCTTACTATCCGGAAAAATTCTCCGGCCTGGCAATCCGGATCGGCGTGAATTATATCGTCTACGCCATGACCCATTAATCGTACTGCCTGACAGGTGCGTTGTAGGCGCTTAAAAATCAAATCGCCGTCGCATACGGGTCTGTGAAAAAAACAGGAATGGCACCGGCTCCCTCACGGTCGCGGCTCGGTAACGCTCTCCAAGCATGGGAAATTCTTCCGAACCGCGACCGTCAGGGAGTCGGTGCCGTTCCGAGTTTTCAATCATCCACCGCGTCAGGTACCGCCCCATTAATCACTCCGAAGCGTTTCCATTGGATCCACCGCCGCGGCTCTTCGTGCTGGAATGTAACTCGCAGCCATGGCCGCCGCCGACACCAGCACACCGGATGCGACGTACGTAACCGGATCAAGCGGCGTGATGCCGAACAGCAGCGAAGAAATCCAGCGCGAGAGACCGATCGCCAAGGCCAACCCGCCGATCGCGCCGATGCAGTTCAACAACAGGCCTTTACGGACGAACAACCACTTGAGCGCATTGGGCTCCGCACCCAATGCAACTCGGATGCTCACTTCGCGCCGGCGCTGTGCCGCGGCATAGGCAAGCACGCCGTAGACTCCGATAATCGCGAGCGTCAACGCCATCCCTCCCGCGATTCCAAGCAGAACCAACGAGAAGGACGTGCGCGCCATGGAACGTCTGTAAACATCGTTCAAAGTTCGCACCTTGTCCAACGGCAAATTCGGATTCACGGCGTGGATCGCGTTGGCCACATCCCGTACGAACGCTTCCGTTCCAGCGCGTTCGCTTCGAATCGCAAAAGTTGCCCCACGGCCTCCCGCACGAAAATAGACCGTGGCCGGCGCCGGCAGATTCACGCCGTCCGCCCGAACATTCTCCGCTACTCCCACAACTTCGAGCCAAGGGCTGTCTTTGCCCTGCCGAATACGCTTACCGACCGCATTGGCAGACTCGCCCCAATTCTCGCGAGCCATATTCTCGGAAACCAGCACCACTCTGCGCTTATCGCGAACATCTTCCCACGTGAAATCGCGACCGGCTACCAAGTGCGTACCTTGCGCCGCAAGCAGCCCGGGCGAGATTCTCTTGATAGCGCGGTTCGGCGAGAGCTGGCCCACCGAAGTTTTCCCCTCGACATCAATAGGCACGCCATTGTGATATTCCAATTCCATCGGCAGGCCGCTGGCGAACCCCACTGCGGTTACTCCAGGGATGCTCGAAAGAGTCCGCAAAATTTCGGACTGCGTCCGGATTACCTGTGCCGGATCAGCCGTCAGTGCTTCCGGGATTGCAATCCGTACTGTCTGAATCCATTCGGGATGCGTAAATCCAGGAGTAACGGCTCGCAGCGCAACGAAGCTTCGGATCATCAATCCCGACGCCACCAGCAGCACAAAGGCCAGGGCCACTTGCGTGATGACGAGCACATTCTGAGCCCGAAGCTGTCTCGCCCCTTGAGTCGCGCCTCGTGCGCTTTGCATTCTCCCCGGGATGCCGGATCTCAGGACCGCCGCCAATCCAAATAGCAGGCTCGTCCCGAGCGAGCACGCCAACGCAAATGCCAGCGCAGTTCTGTCCATCGATATTTCATCCAGCCTTGGAAGATTGGCCGGACCCTGCGCTACCAGCGCTCGAAGTCCAACGTATGCCAGCGCGACGCCCAACGCACCACCGGCCGCGCCCAAAGTCAGGCTCTCCACCAGCAGTTCACGTGCGATCCTGCCCCAACCCGCGCCCAGCGCCGCGCGAATCGCAAACTCCTGCTGGCGGGATTGCGCGCGCACCAGCACCAGATTCGCCACGTTGGCGCACACCAGCAACAGCACCAGCCCAAGCGCTCCCATCAAAACTCCGAGCACCGGGCCCACGTCTCCCACCACATCTTTCTTGAGCGGACGCAGGTTCGGTTGGATCTGCAGCATCTCGATCGCTTTCGCAAACTCCCCGTCCGTTTCGCCCCGGATCTTCCAAACGCGCGCCAAGTCCTGATTCGCCAGCTCGATCGTAACTCCGGGCTTGAGCTTCCCGATCCCCGTAAAGCTGAACTCCTCGGGCCCCACGGGGATCGCGGGAAAACGCTGCGGCAGAATCAGCTCGGGCGCAACGTCCACCAGTCGGAAGCTCTTTGGCATCACTCCGATCACCTGATGCGGAACAAAATCGATAACGAGAGACCGGCCCAGCACTTCGCGATCGCCCCCGAACTTCCGCTGCCAATATCCGTAGCTCAGAATCACAGTCTCGGGCGAACCCGGCGCGTCGTCTTCCTTCGAGAACCATCGGCCGATGTAAGCCGGTACGCCCAGCGTGGGCAGAACGCCTTGCGTCGTGGTCACGGCCACAAGCTGCTCCGGATCTCCGCTGCCGGTTACCGTTGCGGCCCCCGGCGACCAAACACCGAAATTTTCGAAGACCCTTGCGCTCTCTTTGACCGCAGCGTACATGCTGGGCGACAGGTCCGCGTCTTCGAAGACCTGTCCTTGAATTACCAGCTTGTTGTATACACCTACCAGCGCGTCGGCTTTGGGATAAGGCAGCGGCCGAATCAGGACCGCGTTCAAGACGCTGAAAATCGCGGTGTTTGCTCCGATGCCCAAAGCGAGCGAAAGCAAAACCGCCACACTGAATCCCGGCTTGGTGCGGATCATCCGCACCGCATGGCGCGCATCTCTCAGGACACTCTCTAGAAATGTGACCGTGTTCATCCGATAAACCTCCTCGCGGATTTGAAGCGAGTTGCCGAGCTTCTTGCGCGCCGCTGTCCGTGCGGCGTCCGGCTCCATGCCGCGTTCGATGTACTCTTCAGTGGTGACATTCAGGTAAAAATCAAGTTCCTCGCGCTGCTCAGTATCCGCTTCACCTCGCCGAAAGAATCGCCGCCAGCTCATCCCTGCTTCTCCATCACTGGATTCAGAATGCGCCCGATCGCCCTCACCACTTGCTCCCAACGCGATGTCTGAGCCGCGAGCTGCTTCTTACCCTCGGGCGTGAGTCGGTAGTACCTTGCCTTTCGGTTGTTCTCGGATGTCCCCCAAAACGCCGCAATCCAGCCCCGACTCCGCAGCCGATTCAGTGCCGGATAAAGCGATCCATGTTCCACCTGCAGCACCTCCTCCGAGCCGCGCTCGATTGCGTGAGCGATGGTCTGTCCATGGGCCGCGCCCAGCATAAGTGTTTTGAGGATCAGCATGTCCAGGGTTCCCTGAACCATTTCGGATTGAAGCGGAGAGGAGCGTCTTGGCATGGTGTCGTGTCGATGATCTACTAGAGTGTATTCCCAATGAAGGACGTATAGCTTGGGAAAAAGTTAGGCGCTTATATGATTATCGAGAGGAGGAATCGGATCACCTTGTAAACTGACACCAGAATGATCAGGCCAGCCACCCTCGCCGACGCCGAAACCATCGCCGCCCACCGCCGGGCCATGTTTTACGAAATGGGATATCACGATGCCCCGGCGCTCGACGCCATGGTCGCCGCTTTCCTGCCCTGGCTCCGGCAACGAATAGCCACCGCAGAATACCTCGCCTGGCTCGCCCTCGCACCGGACGGTGCGATCGTCGCAGGCCTGGGACTCTGGCTCATGGACTGGCCCCCGCACATGATCGGTCCCGGCGCACCGCGTGGAAATATTCTCAACGTCTACACCGAACCCGCCTTTCGCCGCCAAGGCATCGCCCGCCAATTGATGAACGCGGCACTGGATTGGTGCCGGACAAATAGAGTCAGAGCCGTGATCCTGCATGCCAGCCCGGACGGCCAGAAACTTTACGAGGATCTCGGCTTCAAACCCACCAACGAAATGCGCACCGTGCTCAGCTAGGCGGGAGTGTCCACACCGAACCGCGACCGCAAGGGAGTGACCATGGGCCTGCGGCCCACCAAAGGTGATGAAGACGCCAAGTGGGGCGGACCCCCGGTCCGCACGGGTCCCCCTGGACCCGCTCTTCAGGATTTCGTATTCCTCAGCAGGCCGACGAGGGCGTCGGCCGCGGACCGGGGGTCCGCCCTACTTGGCGTCTTCAACGGAGCGCTACCACGAAAGCCGAAGCTTACTAACCACCCCGCCTCTGTAACGTTCTAATAAATAGCCAGTACTACACAACATGGGCAACCTAGCGCAAGACCTCCGCTACGCAATCCGAACCTTTAAGAAATCTCCGTTTTTCGTTGCAGTAGCAGTACTTTCGCTGGCCCTAGGGATCGGCGCCAATACCGCGATCTTCACCCTGGTCGACCAGCTTCTACTCCGCCTGCTCCCTGTCAAAGACCCCCAACAACTCGTCATGCTCTGGGGCCGCGGTCCGCACTACGGCAGCAACAATGGCAACTACAAGAATCTCCTACCCGATGTACCAGGACATCCGCGATCACAACCAAGTCTTCAGCGGAATGTTCTGCCGCTGGGACACATCGCTCAGCGTCAGTTCGGAGGGAAAAACCGAGCGCGTGCAGGGCGAACTCGTCTCGGGCAGCTATTTCCCGGTGCTCGGCGTCGGAGCCGCGCTCGGCCGAGTCCTCACGCCGGATGACGATAAGATCCCGGGCGGCCATCCCATCGCGGTCATCAGCTATCGCTACTGGCTGAGCCGTTTCGGCGGCAGGCCCGACGTCATCGGCAAGAAATTGCTGGTGGATGGATATCCGCTCACCATCGTCGGCGTCAGCCAGGCCGGATTTGACGGCACCGATCCCGGATCGTCCCCGCAGATTCGCGTCCCCATCATGATGGAGGCCCAGATCAGCCCGCAGTTTGCCGAGTTCTACAACATGAAGAATCGGCGCGGCCGATGGGTGAACGTCTTCGGACGAATGAAACCCGGCGTCAGTCTGACGCAGGCGAAAGCGAGCCTGCAACCGTTCTTCCATCAGATGCTCGAAATGGAAGTGCGAGAGAAGGAATTCGCGCGAGCCGCTCCCGAAACCCGGCAGCGATTCCTCACCATGTGGCTCGATCTGCTGCCCGCATCCAAAGGCGATTCCGAACTGCGCCGCCAGTTCGCCAGCCCGCTGCTGGTTCTTACCGCAATCGTGGGACTGGTTCTATTGATCGCCTGCGCCAACGTCGCGAATTTGCTGATCGCACGCGCCACCGCGCGCCAGAAGGAAATCGCCGTTCGTCTGGCTTTGGGCGCTAGCCGATCCCGCATCGTTTCGCAATTGTTGGTGGAAAGCCTCGCGCTCTCGCTGGCCGGAGGCGCAGCCGGCCTGGCGCTGGCAATTTGGATGGATCGCGCTCTGCTGAGCTTCCTGCCCACCGGAGATTCACCGCTCATCCATCTCCACCACGCCGGATTGGCGCATCCTGGCCTTCAATCTGGGCGTGTCGTTGCTCACTGGAATCATCTTCGGCCTGGTGCCCGCGCTGCAATCCACGCGTCCGCAGTTGGCTGGAACTTTGAAGGATCAGGTAGGCTCCATCGTCGGCGGAAGCTCCGTCGGACTGCGCAAAGCGCTGGTGGTCGCGCAGGTGACACTCTCGCTGCTATTGCTGATCGGCGCCGGTTTGTTCATCCGCAGTTTGAAAAACCTCAAGGATCTCGATCCCGGCTTCCGTACCGCCAACCTGGTCGGTTTCGCCGTCGATCCTCCAATGAACGGGTACAAACCGGACCGCAGCCTGGATTTTTACCGCCAGTTGCGCGAGAGTCTCGAACGCGACTTCCCGGCGTGGAATCTTCGGCTTTAGCCGTCATGCCGGTCCTCACCGGCAATGAATGGGACAGCAGCATGGCTGTCGAAGGCTTCCAGCACAAGCCTGCCGAGACGCCCGACCCGCACATGCAGTTCATTTCGCCCGATTACTTCAAGACCATGAACGTCCCCATCCTGCTGGGCCGGGATTTCCGCATGACGGACGGACGCGGCGCGCCCGAAGTCTGCATCGTCAACGAGAAGTTCGCGCGGCGGTTCTTCAAGGACGGCCTCGCTGTGGGGAGACACATCGGAATGGGCGGCGATCCGGGCACTAAACTGAACATCGAGATCGTCGGCGTGGTTCGTGACACCAAATATGAAAGCATGCGCGACGAAGTCCCGATCGAAGTCTACCAGCCCTATCATCAGATGGATTTTGTGTTCGGCATGTACGCCTATGTCCGCACCGCGCGCCAGCCCGAGCAAGCTTTTTCAAGCATTCGCCAGGTGGTGAACAACCTCGATCCGAATCTCCCCGTGTTCCAAATGAAAACCATTGGACGCTCAGATGGAAGAATCGCTGATCACCGAGCGCCTGGTTGCCACGCTCTCCAGCGGCTTCGGAATTCTGGCGACGTTGCTGGCCGCCATCGGACTCTACGGCGTCATGGCGTACATGGTGGCCCAGCGAACCCGCGAAATCGGCGTCCGCATGGCGCTCGGCGCCGCCTCCGGCGACGTCTTGTGGCTGGTGATGAAGGACGTGGTAGTGCTCGCGGGCATCGGAATCGCCATCGGACTGCCCGCCGCCTGGGCTCTGACCCGAATGGTCAAGTCGCAGCTCTACGGAATTGAGCCCAATGACCCGTTTACCGTAGTCGCCGCGGCGCTCGGCATCGCCTGCGTAGCTCTTCTGGCCGGATACATCCCAGCGCGAAAAGCTATGCGCGTGGAACCCATGATCGCCCTACGCTGGGAGTAACAATAGTAAGCCCACTTACGCTTCGAGAAAAGTAGCGCGGTATTATAAACATAACTGTTGTTTCATACGTCTAATGAGACATCCGTTCGACGATTATGCCCTTTTTCAACGATGCCGGGCGCTGGCTCCCCGCAGTTCTGGCGCTTGCCAGTGCGCTCATGGCTTCCGGATGCGGCCAAAGCATCGTGCCGAAGACGCACGCGGCCACAGTAAGCCCTGCGCAAAACGAAGCCACCGAGCCACCTATCCCTAAGCAGGTCCGAGCCACCGGCACCATCGTGGCCATTCGATCCTTCATCGTTCAAACCCCGCAGATTGCAGGACAGGGCGGACAGTTAACCCTCACTCGTCTCGCGTCCAACGGAGCCAAGGTAGCGGTGGGCGATATCCTTGCGGAGTTCGATCGCACTCAACAGCTCGACAACGCCATTCAGGCCAACGCCAAGTATCAGGATCTGACCCACCAAGTGGATCAGAAAGTCGCTCAGAATCAGAGCGACGCGGAAAAGCGAGCGGCCGATCTCCAAAAAGCCGAAGGTGACCGGGCCAAGGCCGAGTTGGAGCTTCGCAAAGGCCCGCTGCTCAGCGAGATCGACAGGCTGAAAAACGAAGCCAAGGCGGAGGATGCCCGCGCTCACGTGGCCAGCCTCAAGAAGTCGGGCAAGTTCCACGACACCTCCGATGCCGCGGCGCTGAAAATCCTGGAGCTGCAGCGGGATCGGCAAAAAGTGGCCCTGGAACGCGCTCAGAGAAATTCCGATCGGCTCTCGGTGCGCGCGGAGATCGCCGGCATGGTGGCGCTTCAGAATACCTGGCGCCAGGGAACCATGGGACACGCGCAGGAGGGCGATCAACTCTACTCCGGCCAACCGCTGCTCCGCATTTTCGATCCAACAGAGATGGAGGTCAGAACCAACGTCGGCGAACCGGATGGCGCAGCGCTGGTGCCCGGCGCCCGTGCGCTGATCAGCCTGGATGCATACCCTGACTTGACCTTCACTGCCCGCTTCCACTCCGCCAGCCCGGTCGCCACTGCACCCATGGGCAGTCCCATTAAGACCTTCACCGCTATTTTCCGATTGGACAAAGAGGATCCTCATTTTCTTCCAGACCTCTCGGCGGCCGTGGTGATCCTTCCCCCAGGTTCAGTGACCCCGGAGACCTTGACAAAAATGGACGCCAAGCGATGAGCGAGAAAAAGGGCCGGGCAAAAGGTTGGATCAGTTTCGGCGTGATTCTTTTCGTTGCCGCGATCGCCACCGTAGCGGCTTACCGATTGAGGCCTGTAGCAGCATCCACCACATTGCCCATGGCTCCCGCGCGCAAAGGGGACTTCCCGGTGATCGTCCGCTGCCGCGGCGAACTCAAGGCCCGCATGTCGAAACAGGTCAACGCGCCGGTTAACGTGCCGGATTTGCGCATCGTCTGGGCTGCCCCGCCCTCCAGCCCCGTGAAGGCCGGCGATGTGGTGGTGAAATTCGATCCCAGCGGCGCGAAGCAACAGCTTCAGGAAAAAGAAGCGGCGCTACGCCAAGCTCAGGCCACGCTCGATCAGGAAGTGGCCCAGGCGCGCATCACCGGCGAGCAGGACAAGCTGGATTTGTCCACTTCCCGTTACCAGGCGGAAAAGGCCCGGCTGGAAGCATCCAAGCAGGAAATCGTCAGCGCATTGCAGGGCGAGGAAAACAAAATCGATCTCGCGCTCGCCGAAGAGGACACGAAAGTGAAAGCCGCCGCCTCCCACCTCCACGCCGCTTCCGACGCCTCTAAAACCGCTTCTCTCACCCGCCTGCGCGATCAGGCCCAGTTCGACGTGGATCTCACCAAGAAACGCCTGAGTCAAATGGAACTCGTGGCGCCTTTGACCGGAATCATCGTGTACTTGCCGAACTACTCGCAAGGTTGGATGAATGCCAAGCCGTTTCAAGTGGGCGACCAGGTGTGGCCTGGTGCTTCTCTCGCCGAGATCCCCGATTTGAATACGCTCGAAATGGAAGGCAAGATCGAAGAGATCGATCGCGGGCGGATTACCATCGGCAATCCCGCCCGCGTCCGGATCGACGCTCTGCCGGAGCTGACGCTGGCCGCCAAGCTGTCGGCATTTTCGCCATTGACGGAGCAGACCTTCGAGTGGCCGCCCAGCAGCAGCTTCCGCGGATTCTCCGCCATCCAGAAACCCGATCCCAGGCTGCGGCCCGGCATGAACGGCAGTATGGATCTGGAGATCGACAAAATCCGGGATGCGATCAGCGTTCCCTCCAAGGCGCTTTTCACCCGCAACGGCAAGCCTGTTGTTTTTGTAAACGGCAAAACCGGTTTTCACGCCGTAGAAGTTCAGATTCTCGCGCGCAATCCGGATGAGATCGCCATCCAGGGAATCGGACCCGGCGCCATGGTGGCGCTGGTGGATCCGGAAAAGAGAGAACGGCAACAGTGAAACTGAAATCCATCCTGGTGCCGGTGAGCGTGCTGGCGCCGCTCGCGTTGATCGCCTGGGGCGGCTTACGGTATTACAAGACCGGGTCGGTGGTGCACACCGTGCCCGATGTACCCGTCACCACCGTCAAGAAGAGCGATGTCACGTTCACCGTGAGCGCCAAAGCGGAGTTGCAAGGTGGAAAGTCGGAAATGTTGTCCGCGCCTATGATGGGTGGGTCGCAACTCATTCTCACGGCGCTGAGCGGTTCGGGCGATCTGGTGAAAGACGGCGACGTGGTGGCTCAGTTCGACACCACCGAGCAGGAGTTCAAGCTGAAGGAGGCGGAAGCCGATCTGGCCGAAGCCGAGGAGCAGGTGATTCAAGCGCAAGCGGACAGCCAGGCCAAGGATGAAGAGGCGCAATACGAATTGGAGCAAGCCAAAGCGGATCTTCGTCAAGCGGAACTCGAAGCCCGCCGTAATCCGCTGCTGGCTGCCATCACCGCGCGACAGAATACCTTGGCCGTGGAAGCTGCGCGCGACAAGCTGCGCCAGTTGGAGCACGACATTCCCAATCGCCGGGCTAACGCAACAGCGGGCATCGCGATTCAGGAAGCGGCGCGGAACAAAGCGAAAGTGCAGGCGGAAACTGCTCAACGCAATATCGAATCCATGACGCTCAAAGCCCATCGCGCCGGATACGTGAGCATCCAGCAGAATATGGGTTCCGGATTTTTCATGGGTGGGATGAGTTTGCCAGCCCTGCAAGTCGGCGATACTGTCCGCCCTGGTATGCCCGTGGCGCAGATTCCGGATTTATCCAACTGGGAAGCCAGCGCTCGAATTGGAGAGCTGGATCGCGGACATTTGGCGGTGGGACAGAAAGCCGACATCACCGTCATCGCGGTTCCAGACAACAAATACTCCGGGCGCATCAAAGACATCGGCGGCACCGCCGGACCACCCTGGAACCGCCGCTTCGACTGCAAAATTTCCATCGACAACCCATCCGTCGAACTGCGGCCTGGCATGACGGCGCGAGTGATGCTGACCACCGACACACTGCACGATGTTTTGTGGGTTCCCGCGCAAGCCGTATTCGAAAGCGATGGCCGTGCTTTTGTTTACACGCAGTCCGGCGGCGGTTTTGTCCCCTCCGACATCAAAGTGGTGCGGCGCAGCGAAAGCCAGGTGGTGCTGACCGGGCTGAAGCCGGGCGTGATTGTAGCGCTCGCAAGTCCCGACCAACAGAAGAAAGAGACCGGCGCTGGCGGCGCATTGCAGGCCATTCCGAAATGACCGCAACTCCGGCGTCACCCCAAGCTGACAGTCAAGCGCGTCGAACCGGCTTCACCATCCTGCGTTATTTCGCCGATCTGGCGCTCGCCGCCGACAATCTCCGCGCGCAAAAGACCAGAACTTTTCTCACCGCGCTCGGCATTGTGTTCGGCGTCGGATCCGTCATCGGCATGCTGGCCATCGGAGCCGGCGCGCGGGAAGAGTCGCTGCGCTTTATCGAGCAGTTGGGCGTGCGGAATGTCTTGATCGATTCGCGGCCTGCCGCCAGCGAAGAAGAGTTGCAGCAAAGGCGCAAAGCCTCGCCCGGATTGACAGAACGGGACATCCGTATTCTTCAAGCCAACATCGAGGGCTTGGAGATGTACTCCACGCGCAAGGTCCTGATTCCCGCCAAAGTGCTGCCCAAACCCTCCGGCGACCTTCCCGAACTTTACGGCGTCCGGCCTTCTTATCTGCCGATCCATAACCTGCGCGTGGCCGAGGGCCGGTTTTTCACCGCTGCCGAAGATACCTCCAGTGCCGCCGTTTGCGTACTGGGAGAGTCCGCCAAGATCAGTCTTCTGGGTTATGTTTCGGCCGCCGGAAAATATATCAAGGTGAATGACACCTGGCTGAAAGTTGTGGGTGTTTTGAACGAGCAAATCACCAGCGGCAGCCAGAACATCGGCGCCCACATGCAGGACCTGAACAACATCGTCTTCATCCCGCTGAACACGTTTCAATATCGCTTCTGGGATGTCAGCAGCTACATGAAAGACGATTTGGACGGCGTGGATCTGCGCCTCAAGGAAGGCGTCGATAGCGTTCAAGTAGCGAAAGTAGCCGCTGCGATTCTCAATTCCACTCACCACAACATCCAGGATTTCAGCGTCACCATTCCAGCGGCCCTGCTGGCCCAGCAAAAGCGTACCCAGACAATCTTCACCTATGTCATGGTGGCCATCGCGGCGATTTCGTTGCTGGTAGGCGGCATCGGAATCATGAACATTGTGCTCTCGACCGTGCTGGAGAGGACGCGCGAGATCGGAATCCGCCGGGCGATTGGTGCGCGGCGCGCCGATATCGTCCGCCAGTTCCTAATCGAAGCTGTGCTGATTTCAGGCGGCGGCGGATTGCTGGGCGTCGCATTCGGCGGATTTCTGTCGTGGCTGATCGCGCGGCTGGCCGAGTGGAAGACCATCATCACCATGCCCTCCGTGCTGATCGCGTTCGGTGTCTCGGTGGTGGTGGGAGTGGTGTTCGGCATCTATCCCGCCATGAAGGCATCCAGAATCGATCCAATCGAGGCATTGCGATATGAGTAGAGACGCTCTACGTTACGAATAAATATGCGATTTTACGGCGTTCTTGCCCTCTTCACCGTAGTAGCCGCTTTCGGTCAAACCCCGCCCTCAGGTCAAAGCGCGGCATCAGCGCAGACTGAGCCCTTTTTCCCAAAGCCGTCCTATTTCCGCAGACACTTCACCGCCACTCCCACTCATGTTGAGCTGGAGCCGCCCGTGCGGCTCAACGATTTCGTGGTCGGACGGAACTCTGCAGTTATCTCTCCGAGGCTTTCTGGAACTGGTGGTGGCCAACAATCCGGATATCGCGGTCCAGAAACTGACCGTTCAGTTCAATCGCGACTCCATCACGCGCGCCTTTGGCGCATTCGACCCACTGGCCTCTGCCAGCTTCAGCGCCACTCGTACCATTACACCGAGCGGCAGCCTGCTGCAGGGCGCTTCGACGCTAAACACACTCACCCAACCGTTCGCCCTGGGATACCAACAAACTTTCGAGACCGGAACTCAGTTGGCCCTCAATTTCAACGAATCCAGATTCTCCAGCAATAGCGCTTTCTCGACCTTCAATCCGGAACTGGATTCCAGCATCAACTTCGCCCTGTCACAGCCGCTGTTGCGCGGCCGCGGAGTTTACATCAACATGCTGCCCGTCACCATCGCCCGCAGCCGGTTGCGCGCCGCCGAGTATGGGTTTCAAGACCAGCTCATCCAGCTGCTCGCCGCCGCCGAAAACGCCTATTGGGACGTGGTGGGCGCGCGCGAGAATCTTCGCGTCCAGGAAGAGTCGTTCAAGCTGGCCGACGCTGCATTGACGCGTGCCCAGAAAGAGCTGGAGCTTGGCGCCACTTCTCCGCTTGAAATCTATCAGCCGCAAGCCAATCGCGCCAATGCCGAACTGCAAGTCTCGCAGGCGCGATTTCAATTGGCCCAAACCGAGGATGCATTACGCCGCCAGATTGGAGCTGACCTGGATCCCAAGGTTCGCGAAATGCCAATCGCGCTGACCGCCCCACTCGAGCCGCCATCGGATTCCGCGAAAGTGGATACGCAAGCAGCGCTGGCCAGCGCCATGCGTATGCGGCCGGACTTGAAGAACGTGGTCCAGAATCTGGATGCCGACGATTTGAGCATCAAGCAAACCAACAACAATCTGCTGCCGTCCTTGAATCTGACCGCGCAGTACGGTTCTTCTGGGCTCGGCGGAATTTATTATCCCGGAACAAATATTCTCAATCCCACCGCGCCCGTTGTTCCCATCCCTGGCGGGCTCGGAGACGCGCTGTCGGGAACCTTCGGATTCAGCAATCCCACCTATGGAGTCGGCTTGACGCTGCAACTGCCTATCAAAGATCATGTGACCTCGGCGAATCTCGCTGACGCCCTCGTCCAGAAAAAAATGGACGCCTACCGGCAGCGCTCCACTGAAGAAAATATCCGGCTCCAGGTTTTGACCGCGATCAACCTGCTGAATAGCAGCAAGGAAGGAATCCGGATCGCGACCATCGCGCGCGATCTGGCGCAAAAGCGCGTGGACGCCGACCAGAAGCGTTACGAACTCGGCACCATTACGCTGTATTTCGTGCTGTCGTCGCAAAACGACTTTATCACCGCGGAATCGAACCTGGTGAGCCAGATCATCAATTACCGCCGGAGCGAGCTGAACCTGCTGCAGCGGACGGGTCAATTATTAGAAGAGCGCGGCATCGTCGCCGAACCGTAGGCTACCGAGCCGCGACCGCGAGGGAGCGCTAGGAAGTTACAGAGCCGCGACCGTGAGGGAGTCGGTGCCTTAAGTTTTCGCGGCTCGGTTGCCATTGTGGTAGCCTTGTTGACGCTAGTAAAAAACTGAGGTTACGTCCGTGAAGCTAAATGTCCTGCTTTCAATTCTGATGGGCCTGGGCGCCGTATTTGCCCAAACTCCGGCTCCAGCCCCGCCGCCCAATATCCGCCACGTGATTGGTCTTGAAACCATCAAGCGCGATGCCAACGGCCATTTGACCATCCAGAATGGGGTGATGCAGTTTACCGCGAAAAAAGCCGAAGCCTCCGTGCCGGCAGCCTCCATTGAGGATATTTTCGTCGGAACCGAAACCGGGCAGAGTGGTGGAAAGGCCGGCCGGGTAGTAAAAACCGCCGCAATAGCCGCGCCGTTTGGCACCGGAAAGGTCCTGACGCTCTTGATGCGTACCAAGTTCGACATTCTCACCGTGGTGTACCGAGGAGCCGACGGTGGCGTGCATGGCGTAATTTTCGCGCTTCCGAAAGGACTAGCTGAATCCACCCGCACACAACTGGTAGCGGCTGGAGCGCATAGTAGCGCACCGCAAACCGAATTGAAGGACCGGACCCAATGAAGATATCCCTCGGAATTTTTCTGATGCTCGCGGCCACTGTCGCCGTTTCCGCTCAAAAACCTGCCACAGCGCCCAAGCTGCACGCCTCCGCCATCCAAATCGACGTGGTGAATGTCGGCGATGTCTCCATCCCCGCCGAGTTCCGCTACGCCATCTATGAGCGGCTCATCGAACAAGTGCGGGAATCCGGAATCTTCAAAACCGTATACCGCAGCGGCGACAAAGCTGCAGCCAACGCGCCCGACCTGGTCATTCTAAAAACTTCGGTGGACGCCTTCCAGGAAGGCAGCCAAATGAAACGGGAACTGGCCCCTGTTGTAGTTGGAGCCACCAAAGTGGACGTCACCACCCAGCTGATCGGCAAGGACGGAAAGACGCTTCTGGATCAGAAAATGACCGGCAAAGTCCGGATTTTCGGAGAGAACCTGGGCGCCACCAACGATCTGGCCAAGCGGATCACGAAGCTATTGGTCGCGAGCTTCTAGCGGATCGCTGCAATAGGTAAACCAGCGCGCCCGCCAGCAACGTCGCGGCACTGATGGATATTTGCGCTTTGCTGCTTCCCGTGAGCAGCCATACCGAAATCGCGACCGACGCAATTGGAATCGCCGGACCCCCAGGCACGCTGAACCAGCGCTGAACATCCGGCATCTTGCGTCGCAGCACCGGCAGAGCCGCACTGGTCGCCATGTAAGTCAACAGGCGCGCTATGGCGCTGATGGCGGCGAGCGATGCGAATCCGCTGTACATCGCGCACACCGAACCCAGCAGCGCAGTCGCGATCACCGCGACATAAGGCGTACGAAAGCGCGGATGCACGCGGCCGAAAATCCTCGGAAGCTGCCCGCCTTCCGCCATTGCAAAAAGAATGCGCGGGGTCACCAGCATGAGTGCGCTGTTGGTCCCGGTGGTGGAAAACACCGCGCCCGCCGTGAGCAGAATGCCGCCGAAGGGTCCGAGAAAGTTCCGGCTGGCCGACGCCAGCGGCGTTGCCGACGAGCCGAGGCTGGGCAGCGTGCTTTGAGCCACAAACTGGATCATCACGTAGAGCGCGGCCACGAAACCGATTCCGGTGAGCAGCGCGATGGGAATATTCAAGCGAGGCCGGACCACTTCCTCGCCCGGAACGACTGCGAATTCAAATCCGCCAAATGCAAAAATCAGCAGCAAGCTGGCTTGCCGAAGCGCCGCCGGCTGCGGGATGGTCCAGGCAGGCGGCCGGTGCGGATCCAGAAAAAACAAGCCCGCGATAATAAAAATCAGCAAAGGCGCCAGCTTCGAAACGGTGAGCAGATTGACCGTCCAGGTGCCGTATTGCACCCCGCGATAATTGATGATCGTGAGAAACGCAATGGATCCAAGGATTACGCTGATCCGGCCAACGCCCACCCCTGCCCAAGGCCAGAAGAATCCCAAGTAACTCGCAAACGCGTTGCAGATTGCAGCCATCGCAGTGAGCCGGGCCAGCAGCATCATCCAGCCGATTTCGAATCCCACAAATTCGCCGAACGCCGCACGCGCGTAAAGATAGGGTCCGCCGGATCGATCGAACAGCGCGCCCACTTCGGCGAAACACAACACGATCAAGCTTGCGGCGAAACCCGCTGCAATATAGGCCGAAAGTCCTGCCGGCCCCAGCAACTTGGCAACTTGCGCGGGTAGCACGAAGATCCCCGAGCCAACCATGCCGTTCACAGCGATCGCAATCAGGCTGAATAATCCGACGGCTCGAAGCAACTGCGGGCGCTGAGATGGAGTCGCCGGGTTCACTTTTTCGACTTCGCCAGTAGAAAGCCGTTCGCGATACAAAATTGGCCCACGTAATAGGTGGTCCAGACCAGAACGTCGCGGAACGGAACCGGCGTCTTGAACTTATTCACCGCCAGCAGCGAGTCGGATATCAAGAAAAGAATCGCGCCGACAGCGACCCACGGATTCGAAAAGCGCGCCAAGATCGCCGACAGCACCATCGCGGTGATGGCGCACATATAGATCGCCACGGGGACGATCAGCGTCCCAAGGCTCGGCAGCAGCCACGCGGAAACCGTCACGCTATAAACCAGCACCAATCCCGCAGGCAGTATCTGGGACGCGCTCAGCACCATAGGACGCCGGCGATTTCGAACGAACACCGCAGTGTAGATCAGGTGCGCCACCAGGAACGAACCGAGGCCGAAAACGAACAGGCGCTGCGGATCGAGATCCAGCAGCACGTCTCCGAGCGTCGATACCGCAAGCGCCGCACCGAGCATCGGGCTGCCCGCAACAAAAGCCAACGCCGCGAGTGGTCCGACGGACAATCCTTTGACGACCACGCCCCCAATGAACAAATAAACCAGTGCGCTCACGATCGACAAGCCTTGCAGGATCTTGAATTCCTTAAACACTCAAGCTTGGTATATCACACGCCGTCCGGCGCAGTTGTCACCGCCTGTCACGAAGAAGTATCCTTTGGGCAAAGATGGGACCCACACCGAGCGGCAGTGCGGAGCGGACCGCCCCCAGCTCGCGGGAGGAGATCCTCGAAAAGCTCCGTGAAAGAATTGTGGGCTTCGCGGCATCCAGATTACAGAGGGACGCTGCTGAGGACCTTGCCCAGGAAGTCCTGATCTTGCTGCATCAGAAATATGGGCACCTCGAACGGCTGGAGGATCTCCTGCCGCTTTCGCTACAAATCGTGCGATTCAAGATGATGGCTTTCCGGCGAAAAGCGCAGAGGCGCGGAGAGTACACCCAAGTGCAGGTGGATGAAATCCAGGTGGCGGATGGCGCCGCGGATCCGCTGGCGGCGGCCGAACAGCGCGAGATGCGAGAAAGGCTGATGGCCGCGGTATCGAAGATGGGCGAACGCTGCCGGAAAATGTTCGCGCTCAAGCTGGAGGGCAAGAGCTATGCGGAGATCCAGGCAGCCTTGGGAGTGGGTTCCATCAACACCGTGTATACCTGGGATTTTCGCTGCCGCAAGCATTTGATGGAGCTGATGGGTGGAAGTTGGGAGGCCAGCCAATGACGGACGAGATCCGCAAACTGCTGGGCGGCTACGCCACCAACACTCTAACCGAAACGGAACGGCAAACTTTGTTTGAAGCCGCTCTGGACGATCAGGAGCTGTTTGACGCGCTGCAAAAAGAGCAGGCGCTACGGGAATTGTTGGACGATCCAGTATCGCGCGTGCAGATTCGCCAGGCGCTGGACAAGCCTGCACCGGTCGCGTGGTGGTCGCGCTGGTGGACCTGGACCGCTGCAGCCAGCGCTGTTGCAGCAGTGGTTCTGATTGTGGCGGTGACACGTACGCACCCGCCCGAAGCGATCCAACATTCCGCGGCCGTCACATCATCGCAGCCCGTTCCCGCGCCGCCGCCCGCCAAGGTGGAAAGCGATGCAGAGCTGCGCAAACCGGCGCCCGCGCGCGTTACCCCCTCCTCGGCGCATTCGGTAAGCAACAAGGCGTTTCAGCCGCCGCCCACTCTCGCAGCGAACGAGCGCAAGGACGAAATTCAGCAGGCGCCGGCCGCCCCACCGCCGCCCGTCGTGCTCACTGCCCCGCAACAAGCGGAACAGTTCGGTGTGCAGTCCCGTGCTGTCACGGGCGCACCGAGCCAGAGCCGGAACAGCGACACTCAGGCACAAAATCAGCAGGTGGCTGGCGGCGCGATCAGCAATACGTCGCAATTCAACACCGCATTTTCCACCAGCGGCCTCACTCTCACGCCGGTACGCTATACACTTCTGAAGCGGGACGCGAACGGAACGGATCAACCTCTTCCGACTGGCGCGGGATTCAACCCCGGCGACGCTGTTCGCATCCACGTAACGCCCACCACCTCCGGCTATCTTTTTCTTTCGCGCCAGGACACGGCGGGACAATTGACAAGGGTGTATCCGGAAACCGGAGTGGGGCTGCCGGTGGTGGCGAATGGGAATTACACCATTCCTGACTCGACCATCGAGGTTACTCAGACCGACCAGAGATTTCGACTCACGCTGATTCCTGCTTCAGCAATTGAGGTTGGGGCCTCCGGTCAACTTAAAGCCAAGACCCGAGCTCTTAAGAAAGAGTCGAACCCGAACCCGCCATTTTTCGTTGACCTGGTGATTGGGCCAAGAACAGTTCCCTAGAGTGAATTAAGGTACCGCTTCCAGTTTCTCCAGCAGCGTCACGATCCGACCAGCTACTTCCGCTTTGCCGCCAAAACGCAGTTCGTTGTAGGCAACGGTCAGATCCAGCACGAGCTTCGAAATCGTTGGTTCCTGCAATACGTGCGCGAACTCCACCGGCGTGACCCAGACCGGTTTCTCAATTCCCCGCTTCCCAAGCACTTTCAACATCCGTTGATACAGCAGCGTCGCGTCGCTCGCCTCCGCTTCCCCACGCTGGACTTTGAGAACCTGCTGGCGCGATTTCCACCAGCGCCACCAGTCCCTCCCGAACAGTTGCAGCAATATCGCGGCCACCGCGAGGCCAAACAGCGCGGCTCCGTAGCGCAGCGCGAAACTCGATGCTCCTTGATATCCGCGAGACAGTGCGGGACCCACGCCGTCGAACCAATTCAAGCCCACATGGCGGCTGGATTCTCCCACGCGCGAAGCAAGCTGCAATTGGCGATCCAGATTGTAGTTGAGCACCCAATCCTGCCAGAAGACTTCGGCGGCGTCCGCATAAAAGCCGAGGCGCGTCCAGACCGAGAGGCGCAGCCCGTTTGGATCGGGCGGTGTTGGATCAAACGTCGTCCATCCCCGATGCGGCAGCCAGGCTTCCACCCAACTGTGTGCGTCCGAGCTGCGGATCAATTGGGAACCGCTGATGGGGTTATATACTCCGCTTTGAAAACCGGTGACCACGCGCGACGGAATCCCAAGTTCGCGCAGCATCACCGCCATCGAGGAAGCAAAGTACTCGCAATGGCCCTTCTTTCTCTGGAACAGGAAATACGCCAACGGATCGGCCGGTTCAAACTGCGGAAGCTCGAGCGTGTAACCGAAACGCGTCCTGAGATATCTCTCGATCGAGCGCGCTTGTCCGGCCGGTGAACTCTCGCCTCTCGCAATCTCGTGCGCCAATTCGCCAACACGTGGATCAATGTGCGGGAGTTGCAGGTAGACCCAGCGCCATTCCCGCGTTAAAGGGTCCACGAATTCGGTGACGCTGTCGGCATCGGATGTGGGGATCTCAAGCCGGCTGTAGACCTGATAAGACATGTTGTGCGCATCGCTCAGGCGCACCCGGAAATTGTCCAGTGAATTGCGGAACACCAACGAGTCGATTCTCAAATACTGCGGAGTGCCCGCGAAAAACAACGAGTCGCCGCTCATATCGCCCAGATGGACTGCATACGAAATGTGGCGAATACCGGGGCGCCGAGGCGGCTCCGGTTCCAGAACCAGCAGTCCTGCCTGATCCGGCCGCAACATTTGGGGCGAAGACGGCGGGTTGAACCAAGTCCTTCCGTCAAATTCCGAGAGTGCCGCGCCGCGCCACTTCAACGGCAGGAAGCGGTCTTCCGGATGATCCATCTTGATGTGCATCACGGGCGTGTTGTCGCGCTTGAGTTCGCCGATCTCGCCTAGGGAGACGCGCGTGGAGAATCCGGTCAGCCGGTCGCGATGGGAGACCAGATGTTGGAACGCCGCGCGCGCGGTCCTTGGCAGGAAGAAAAACAACCCAGCGGTGATGGCAAGGATGGCGAGCGAAACCGACAGCGCCACGGCGCTGAGCCGCAAGGATAGGCCGCGGCCTGAGAATCGAGCGACGGTCGCGCGTTTTCGCGCTGACTGCCGGATCTCGCCGCTCGAGAAGGTGGCCACTCCCAGAATCAGAAACAGCAGCAGAAATCCGAAAAAATTGAGCCGGGAAGACAAAATGCAAGCCGCCAGCAATTCCAGGAACGCGATCACCTTCAGAAAAAGGTAATCGCGATTCGTTTTTGCGGTCAGGAGTTTTACTACCGCGACAAAAAAGACCAGGTGAACCACGGAAGGCAGAAATGCACCCGAGACGAAGAAATAATCCAGGGGATAAAACCCAACGTAAGCCAGTGTCACCGCGGTGACCACACCGGCGGGCAACTGCAAACGCATCAGGCCGGTGACGATCAGACCTCTTAGGAGGAGCGCCGCGGCGGCGATCACCGTAGTGGGGGCGTCCAGATAACCCGATCCCACTACCGCCAGAAAACCGCTGGCCAGCAAACCCAATAACGCAAATTCGAAGAATCTATCCGCTGGCGACACGGGTGCGGCGGAATCCGGCTGCATAATCTTATTCTAAGCCCCGGCCGATTGCTATTATGAAGACGCTGGAGGGGTTTTTGAGTTCGGTTACTACTTTGCCCGAAGTGCGGATTGTGGATGCGGACAAGCGCCGGCGCGCGGTGCTGATTGTGATCGGCTGCACGTTGATCATCGGGGTGGCTCAATACCTGATCAAGCTGGGCGCCAATCAGTTGGCCGCTCAACATTCCGTCCACGGCGGTACGGTAAGCTTCGAAACCGCGGTCCGGGGTATTTTTACCAATCCCGCAATCTTTAGCGGCTACTGCCTGTATGCCGTCTTCACCGTACTCTTTGTAATTGCCCTACGCGACGGAGAACTGTCCATACTGTACCCGTTGATCTCGCTCGGATATGTTTGGGTGGCGTTTATCGGTGTGCTGGCATTTCACGAAGCGATGAATCCGCTCAAGCTCACCGGAATTGCAATCATCATGGCGGGCGTAACAGTTCTCGGCCGCGGGAGTTCCAAGTGACCACTCCCGCCTCTTCCATCGTGCTGGTTTTGGTGGGCGCGGTGATCGGATCGTTCGGCGCCATATTTCTCAAATCCGGCGCCAATGTTCTAACCAAACACTGGACCAGCGTGGCCTATAACTGGAGGCTTGCGGTCGGCATAATCACCTACTTGTTGTCCTCGATACTCTTCGTAAAAGGCATGTCCAAGGGCGAACTCTCGCTGCTGTTTCCCATGGTGTCGGTGGGATACATCTGCACGCTGCTGTGGTCCCACCTCTTCTTTCAGGAGCGCGTTACCAAAGTGAAGCTGGCCGGCGTGGGGTTGATCCTGGTCGGCATTGTGTTTCTCGGCTTCGGAAACGCCGCGCACTGAACCGCCGTACATTAAACCAAAGATCGTTTGTAAGACACGATAGTCTTCCTTGCGGGTTTGTGAAAAAACCTAAGGCACCGACTCCCTCACGGTCGCGGTTCGGAAAAGAGGATTCGTATTTTGAGGACGTTACCGAGCCGCGACCGTAAGGGAGTCGGTGCCTTTTGGGTTTTTCACACCCTTGCGGTCGCGGTTCGGTAAGCAGCTGGCTCACGATGGGCATGGGATAATGAACTCGGATGTCCAAAGCACGGGAGTTGGAACAGCGTCTCGAGCGCACCGACCAACAACTGCGGTTGTTGCAGAAAATCAGCCGCTGCATGGTGCGCGACATGAAACTGCAGGATGCGTTGGATGTAGTGGTGGGGCTGGTGGTGGAGTTTATGGAGTGCGACTCCTGCCTGCTCTATCTGCTCGACGACAAGGAATTGGTCTTGCGCGCCTCGAATCGTCCGCATCCGCAGGCGGTGGGCCGCGTCAAGCTGGCGCTCTCGGAAGGATTGACGGGCTGGGTGGCGCGCGAGAAACGATTGTTGGCCATTTCCCGCGAGGCTTACCACGATCCCCGCTTCAAGTTCTTCAGCGATCTCCCCGAAGATACTTATGAGGCGTTTCTTTCCGGTCCCATCATCTCGCGCCGCGGGGTAGAAGGCGTCATCAATGTGCAGCATCGCGATCCGCATCCGCATTCCGGAATGGAAATGGAGCTCCTCACCACCGTTGGCGAACAGATCGGCTGTCTATTGATTTTGTCGAGAACGGAGCAGAAGTCGGGCGAGCGGGATTTGGTTTTGTCGTCGGGCCCGGACCGTGCAAAAGGCAACTAGCGGCCGGGCCAAAAAGGGCACCGGCTCCCTTACGGTCGCGGCTCGGAAAGACATCGGTGTGGGCCTAGCCGTACTTCTCTTACTTTCCCTTCCGACCTTCGCGGCGGAGCGGTGGAAGATTCAATTCTTTTACGACAAAGCCGGTTCCACCCTCAACATCCAGGATCTCCAGTGTCCATCGGTCACGCGCTGCGTTGCGGTCGGCTCGATTGAGGATCGAAAAGGCCGGTCCAAGGGCACCGTGGTCTCGACCGACGACGGCGGCAAGAACTGGAGCTTGGCGGATTTCGCCGAGCAACCGATTTCACTGTTCTTTCTGAACGACTCTCTGGGGTGGATGGCAACCGATCGCGGCGTTTGGTCCACCGGCGACGGCGCCCGAACCTGGAAGAGAGTGGACGGCCTCAAGAAGGGCATTCTGGAAGTGTACTTCCTGAATCCCCAGCATGGCTACGCAATCGGTTTCCCGAAAGCTGTTTACGAAACTGCCGATGGGGGAAAGCATTGGTCGAAATTAGAAGCGGCTGAGCGTCCTTCGACCGGCCTTCAGGACACCGTATACGAATGCATCGCGTTCCAAGGGCAGCACGGCATTATCGCCGGCAGTGCGAAGCCGGCGGGTACGGATGAAACACCCGCGTGGCTGGACCCATCCGAGGCCCGGCTGCATCGGGAGCGGCAGTCCACCATGGTGGTGCTCGAAACTCGCGACGGCGGCGCCACATGGGACGCTACCGCTTCTTCGTTCTATGGACGGATGAGCCAGTTGGTGATCGCGAAAGAAGATTTCGCGGTGGCGCTGTTCGAATATCACAACTATTATTCACTGCCATCGCGAGTATACAAGGTGAAGTTCCAAACCAGCATGGATGTGGTCTTCGCGGAGCGGGACCGCGCCGTGACGGATGTCGTTTTACTTCCCGACGGCTCGGCGTTGTTGGCCGCGGTGCAACCGCCCGGATCTTCGAATCAGGTGCCGATTCCAGGAAAGCTGCGAATGCTGCGCAGCGCCAATTTGAAGGCGTGGGAAGAGATGAATGCAGATTATAAGGCAGTGGCCCAGCGGGCGATGCTTGCGGCGGTGGACAGCGAGCATGTTTGGGTAGCTACCGACACCGGGATGATTCTGGTTTTGCAGAAATAAGAACGTTTCTGGTTTCTCGTTTCTCGTTTCTGGTTCCGGCTGAAACAGTCTCGCCAACTGCTGTTTTATCCACATCTTGTTCACAGTGCGCGTGCCTGTAAATTCCTGAATCCAGGCAAAATAAAACCTCTGGAAAACGGATTGTAACTCGCATTTCATCGTTGACTAAAAATGTGTTTCAGGGCAACATGGACATGGTTCCAAGAGGTTCAGAGAGCAGTAAGCCTGGTAGACGGTAGCGAACCTGAAACGATGATCCGGAAGCGGATAGTTACTAACACTGATTGACGCTTACGGGGAGCGAAGGGAAAACGGGCCGGAGACAAAGGTAAGTTTCTCAGACCTAGCCACCGACAGAGCGCTACGATCCGGAAGGATGAAAGTCCTGAAGGGGAGCGGAAGTTGGACGGAAGTTTGAGAGCTTTGGGCTTGGAAGACGGCAACGGGTTTTGGACGTGGAACATACCCCGGAGGCGTGAGAGCGCAGACGAGGATGGGAGTTCAAGACCGAACGGGCTGGAAGAAAAGTTCAGAGTTGCGTCGAAGAGATAGGGCAGGAGCGTTGACCTCGCTGCGGTGGTTCTCGAAAGGGAACAGTCGATGCGGGCGAGCGAAAGTCTGTTTCGAGACGCGGGCTTCTAGCAGGTAGAAACGCGGATGGGTTCTGGAGCACTGATCCGAGACCGTACAAAAGCGGTAGCGGGGAGCAAAGGGACAGCGTCTCAACTACACTGCATGCTAAGTTCTGACTGTTGCATGCCAGTCGGAGAACGGGCTGTTCGATGGGTCACTTGGAACCATTTTTTTTGTGCTGATCGCGGGGGGCAGTTACTGAGCCCTGGCCACCGCTCCCGTCCGGGTAGCGAAGGAACCGGTTTCTGTCCCGTCCAAAACACCCTTCCTGTCTCGCTCACACAGTGATCTTGTCGCGTCTCGCAGCGACGTTGCGCTTTACGTAAGCATCCCGGTATTTCGCGAACGCTTGCGCGAGCTCTTCCACCAGATCCAGTCCTTCGCTTTTCACTTTCAATCCTTCGATGTGAGAAACGGGCATGAGATCGCGCGTAGTGGATGTGATGAACACCTGGCCGGCACGTTCCAGATCCTGAGGCAGCAGCGTCTTCTCTATCACCGTGATTCCTGGCACGCGGATCTCATCCAGCAAAAGTTCGCGCGAGACTCCGGGCAGGCAGCCGGAACTGAGCGGCGGCGTGGCCACTTCCCTGCCTGTCGAAACGAAGATGTTCGCGGACGTACATTCGCTCACTTCACCGCGCTCGTTGAGCAGCGCCACTTCATCGAATCCCTGCTGATGCGCTTCTTCGTACCAGGTGAGATTTTGCGCCCAGGAGAGAATCTTAGCCCCGGCGAATTCGTTTTGCGCGTGACGGCCATGCGCTTTTAGTCCCAGACGCGCGCTTTCGCCCCAGGGATTGATGTCGCTGGTGAAGGCGACTACATCATAATCGCGACTTTGATCCGGACCTTCCCACATTCCCCCGCGATTGCGCACCACATCCACGCGAAGAGTCGCGTTCCGGGCGTGGTTCGCCTCGGCCAGCCGCAGCAATGCCGCTTTCAACTGATCCGCGTCCGAGGGAAACGGAACGTGCATCCGCTGCGCATCGTGATGCATGCGCTGCCAGTGCCGCTCGAACGCGAAGAGGACTCCGTCGGCGATCCGGATGGTGCTGAACACGCCCCATCCGCTCAGCAGGCCGACCTGGCCGGCCGACAGCGTTTTCTGGCGAGCGTCCACAATCTCATCGTTGTGCAGGACGAATCGATGCATGTCTTGATATTAGCGAATACGACCACCGTCTCTGTGGCTTGTGGCCGGGTAACCATGGGCCTGCGGCCCTTGAAAAACCAAATCCGGTCGCTCACGGTTCTGTGAAAAAAGGCACCGACTCCCTCACGGTCGCGGCTCGGAATGAGGCACTCCATACCGAGCCGCGACCGTGAGGGAGTCGGTGCTCTTTCAATTACGGACGGGAGCGCTTCCACTACAACAGCTCGTTACGCTCCCTCGCGGTCGCGGTTCGGTTACGGACAGTGTAAAATGTAGTTTCACTCCACAAGCGCGCTTCTTCGATTGACGATGAAGCGGTCGCTTAGGACAGGGGACATTATGGCAGTTACACAAGCGGGACTCGAGGGAATTGTTGCCGCCGAGTCCGAGATTTGCTTCATTGATGGCGATCGCGGAATCCTTAGTTACCAGGGTTTCAACATACACACACTGGCCGAAAACGCCACTTTTGAAGAAGTAATCTATCTGCTCTGGCACGGCAGCCTTCCGAAACAATCCGAACTGGATGGCGCTGAAAGCCAACCTGGTCCGCTACCGGCCGATTCCGCCCGAGGTAGTCAGCTTCCTTGGGACAGTCGGCAAAATGCCTCCCATGGACGTGCTGCGCACCGCTGTCTCCATGCTGGGACTGTACGATCCCCTGGCGCGCGACAATTCCATCCAGGCCAGCGTAGAGAAGGCCGCGCGCTTGATGGCGCAGACCGCCACCATCGTGACCACTTTTGATCGGCTGCGGAATGGCAAGCCGGTTGTCGAGGGCGATCCGAAACTGGGCTTCGCCGCGAATTTCCTCTACACGCTGACCGGCAAGAAGCCGGACGACGTGATGGAGCACGTGTTCGACATCGCGCTGATCCTGCATGCCGATCACGAATTGAACGCCTCCACCTTCGCCGCGCGCGTAGCGGCCGCCACGCTGTCCGATATTCACTCCGCGGTGACTTCCGCGATTGGCGCGCTAAAAGGTCCGCTGCACGGCGGCGCCAACGAAGACGTGATCCGCATGCTGCTGGCCGCCGGCGACGAAACGCGCTGGATCACGTGCAAGAACATGCTGGTGGAAAAGAAGAAAGTCCCTGGCTTCGGCCATCGCGTTTACCACACCGAGGATCCGCGCGCCACGCATCTGCGCGCGCTGTCCGAGGAGCTTGGCCGCCGCACCGGCCACCTGGATCTTTACCTGACGTCCAAGAAAATCGAAGAGACCATCAAGGAGCAGAAGGGTCTGAATGCGAACGTGGATTTCTACTCCGCTTCCACTTACTATTCGCTGGGCATTCCGATCGATCTTTTCACTCCCATTTTCGCCGTGAGCCGCATGTCCGGATGGACGGCGCACGTTCTGGAACAATACCGCAATAACCGGCTGATCCGGCCGCGCGCCGATTACACGGGCAAGCCGGTCGGGCAGAGTTGGGTGCCGATCTCGCAGCGCTAAGATTTTTGGCCGCGGATGAACGCGGATAAACGCTAATAAAAACTGCCATGCATGACTTGTCTTTTTTCCGGGCGAATCTGGATACCGTAGCGCAGCGGCTTGCTACGCGCGGTTTTCAACTGGATGTAGCGCAGTTCCGAGCGCTGGATGCCGAACGCCGCGCGGCTGTTACCGAATCCGAGCAACTCAAGGCGCAGAAGAAGTCCGCGAGCGCGGAGATTGGCAAACTCCGTCAAGCAGGGCGCCGATACAGCGGAGCTGCAGCAGGAAAGGCCGGGCAATGGGCGAGCGCATCGCTGCTCTGGATGAAAAGGTCAAAGAGCTGGACGAGGCGTTTCGGACCATGCTGGCGGGGATTCCCAACATTCCGCACGAATCCGTGCCGGTGGGCAAAGTCGGCTGACGATAATGTCGAAGTGCGCCGCTGGGGCCAGCCGCGCGAGTTTGATTTCGAACCCAAAGCGCATTGGGATCTGGGCCCCGAACTGAAAATCCTGGATCTGGAACGCGCCGCCAAGATCACCGGTGCGCGCTTTGCCGTCTACTGGGGCGCGGGCGCGAGGCTGGAACGCGCGCTCATGAACTTCATGCTGGACGTGCACACGCGCGAGCACGGCTATACCGAAGTGTTTCCGCCCTTCCTGATCAACTCCGCCAGCCTTTTCGGCACCGGCCAGCTTCCCAAATTCAAAGCCGATCTGTTCAAGGTCGAAGATCACTGACTTCTGGCTCGCGCCCACCGCCGAAGTCCCGGTGACGAATCTGTTCCGCGACGAGACGCTAGACGCGGATTCGCTTCCCATTTCGCTTTGCGCCTACACGCCGTGCTTCCGCAGCGAAGCCGGATCCTATGGCCGCGACGTGCGCGGCATCATCCGGCGTGCATCAGTTCCAAAAAGTGGAAATGGTGAAGTTCGCGCTGCCGGATCAAAGCTACGAGGAACTCGAAAAGATGACGGCCGATGCCGAGGACATCCTCAAGCGGCTGGGACTGCCGTTTCGTACCGTGGTTCTTTCCACCGGCGATACCGGGGCGGCGGCGGCGAAAACCTACGACGTGGAAGTCTGGCTTCCGGGCCAGAACGCCTACAAAGAGATCTCCTCCTGCTCCAACTGCGAGGCCTATCAGGCCCGGCGCGCTTCCATTCGAGCCAAGTCCGGCAAGGGTAAGGCGGAGTACGTCCACACTTTGAATGGCAGCGGCCTGCCGATCGGCCGGACCTGGGTCGCCATCGTCGAAAACTACCAGCAGCCCGACGGCAGCATTTTGGTGCCGGAAGCCCTGCGGCCTTATTTCGGCGCGGACCGCATCCAAGCCGAGTCACAAACCTTCCACTAATATTTGGTGGCCGCAAAGCTATCCGATTGAGAAACTTCCTGCTGCGCCCCGCGCGGCGGAAGCGCTTTCCCCTGAAACTCGTAGGCTAACCTGAAGCCGAAATTTGTTGCAGAAGTTTGTTCCTTGGAGGCAGCATGTTCAGTTTCAGACGGTGGCTATTCTGCGTAGCCCTGGCAATGGGCTCGAGAATGGCAGCCCAGCCCGCCCTCACGACAATTCAAGACATCCTGTACACGGCGGACGGAAATCGGTTCAATGGCCTCATGACCATCACCTGGCAAAGTTTTGAAGCCGGGGATACCTCGAATATCGCCGGCCAGGTGACTCGGCTCAACATCAGCAATGGCAACTTGTATGTGCAACTGGTTCCCACCACCACCGCCAACACCCCAGCCACCTACGCGGTTCAATACAACAGCAACGGCCACACCCAGTTCGATGAGGTTTGGGTGGTGTTTCCGAGTGTCTCACCCTTGCGCGTCCGCGATGTGCGTTTAAGCCCGGGCGCCGTAAGTACCTCGGGCCCACAAGCGCAAACGGCGAACGTCCTGATTAGCGATGTCCAGGGACTGCAGGCGGCGTTGAATCTACGTCCCACCCAGGGAATCGCCTACGCCCCCGCACGAACCGCGGTAATCAATGTATTGGGTGCCATTGACGGCGCCGTCGGGAACTTATCGGATTGCATGCACGTAGATGGCTCCTCGGGCGCGTGCGGAACCGGCGGCGGCGCCACCGTCTTCGTAGATGCCGAGATCCCCACCGGCACGCTGGACGGCGTGAATGCCGCATTCACCCTTGCGAATACCCCGAACCCAGCCACCAGCTTGGCGCTGTATCGCAACGGGTTGCTGCTGAGCCAGAATCTGGACTATATCATTGCAAGCAGCGCGATCACCTTCCAAAGCGGGGCCGTGCCGCGATCCGGCGATACGATGCAGGCGAACTACCGGTTGGCCGGCATAGCTGGAGTCGGCTTTGTGGACGGCGAAACGCCTTCCGGCACAATCAATAGCGTCAACAACTTCTACACGCTGGTCCAGGCGCCAAATCCGGCGTCCAGCCTGGCCGTTTACCGAAATGGGATTCGGCTGGCGTTCGGTTTGGATTACACGCTAAGTGCCAATGGAATCACCTTCGGTACCGGATTAGTCCCACAAACCGGGGACATCCTGCGGTGTTATTACAGGATCTCGCAGTGAACCATTGGTACTATTTGCCTAAGAATATTTGCCCATGGACCTACGGTTATTTCTCGGTTGCCATACCCGCGCAACGGCTGCAAGATGGATTGTAGGAAGGCTACGAAGATGCGTTCACTACTCAGCAAACTTTGGCGGGAGGAAGACGGCCAGGATATGGTCGAGTACGCACTATTGGCAGCCACGCTGGTAGTGGTGGTTGCGGGGATTTTCCCAAGCAGCCTGATGCCCTCCGTCAGCACGATCTTTTCGAAGATCACCAGCAGTTTCGCCGTCAGCTAACCGAACCGCGACCGCGAGGGAGCGCTACCACGACAAGAGCAAGCGTTGGCCTACTCCAGATACTTCTGCAAATCCGGATGTAACTGGGCTTGAATCGCTGAATCGTTCAAGTTTCCCCGATCGATCAACTGCGGCGCCAGTTCCACGATTCTGGTCACCGGCTGACCTTGCAGGTGTTTCACAGCGCTGAGCACCGCCTGATATCCCATCCGGAACGGATCCTGAATCACCAGCGAATCGATCAATCCGGATTTCAGATCGTCTAACAACGTCGGGGTCCAGTCGAACCCCACCAGCTTCACCTTGCGCGGACGGCTGCGCAGTGCCTGCGCGGCGCCGATGGCGGTAGATTCGTTCGACGCAAACATTCCATCCAGATCCGGATGTGCGGTGAGCATGTTTTCCGTCACCAGCAACGACTGCGAAACCAGCGACATCCCATAGCGCTTGTCCAGAATTTTAATAGCGGGAAATTTTTGGTGGATGACATCTTCGAAACCCTTTTCGCGCGCCTCGGTGGAGGCAGCGCCGGGTTTCACGGCCACGATTACTACGGTGCCTTTGCCGTCCAGAATTTTCCCCATCCGATCGCCGGCCATCTGTCCGGCTTGGTAATTGTCGGTAGCAACTTGGGCGACGAATTTATCCGTATCAATCCCGGAATCGAAGATGACCACCGGAACCTTGCGATCCGCCGCGCGATTGACCACGCTCACCAGCGCCTGGCGGTCGATGGGCGCGAGCGCGATGGCATCCACGCGGCGGCTGAGCATCGCATCCACTTTTTGAAGCTGCACGCCGTAGTCGGTCTCTGTGGCAGGACCATCCCACACCACGTCAACGTTACTTTCGCGCGCCGCCTTTACCGCTCCGGCGTGCACCGACTGCCAGAACAGATCGGAGTTGCCTTTCGGAATGACTGCGATGACTTTCCGGTGATCGCGGTTGCAGCCGGCGAGAAGCGCGCAAAGCAGAATCAGAAGTGCAAAGGCACCGACTCCCTTACGGTCGCGGTTCGGTAACCTTCTCAAAATATGCATCCTCTTTCCGAACCGCGACCGTGAGGGAGTCGGTGCTTTAGATTTTCTTGCAGGCGCGTCTCCGGATCCTATTTCTTCACGTATCCCTGAACGAAAATTGCTTTGTATCCGCCGACCGTTGCCTCGGTTCCGGTAACTTCGATGATCTTCGCGAAGTTATCCACCGCCGCTTGCCGGAACGTCGTCTGACCATCGCGCCGTGGATCGTGCTCTTCTTCCATCAGCATGTACACCTCGCCACTTTTGGTGAGAAGTCCGATGGGCTGGTTGTTTTGAATACACTTGGTGCCGCATGCTTTGTGCTTCTCGCCGTGCTTGCCGAGCTGCAGATAGCAGGACAAGATCGATAATCTCGCCAACTTCCGTAACAATCTTTCCAGGCTGCGGTTTCTTATCGACCCCGGCCGCAATGGTGGTCGCGGTCCATACCTCGGCTGGCTTCTCCCCCAGTGTTCCAGCAGGTTTCGCATACGTGCCTGCGTCGGCCGCCACAGTCATTTCCGGATGCAGCACAGCGCCCTGAATGCCGGCCGCGATCGCGATCCAGGCCACCGAGCACAGGACCATTTGTGTCAACTTGAACATGTTTCCTCCCTATTCACAGTACATCAGCCGCGCACGCTGGCGTTTGGAATTTTCCGCAGCAAATCTTCCATCTCGGCGCGGCTCTCGCTTCCGATGGTAAAACAATCCACGCAATCCAGCGACAGCGCGAACTGCAAACTCTCGTCCACGCGATTGCGCAGTGCGCCCGCTCCCAGAATCTTCATCCCGATCACGCCTTTGCCCGCCGCTTTCATTTGCTTGAGAACCGAGATTACCGTAGCGGGATCGGCATCCATCTGCGCCTGCGCTGCATTGATGCGCGCCAGATCCACTTCCACCCACGGATGTTTCGCGGCCGCTTTCAGAGCGCCCAGTGTGTGGCAGGAAGTTCCATGCGTGCGGACAATGCCCTTCTCCCGCGCTTCCGAGATCACCGCCATCGCGCCTTTCTTGCGTTCCGGCCAGTCATCATCCATCATGCAGTGCAGCAGGAGAATGTCGATGTAATCGGTGCCCAATTCGCGGCGGAAGCGATCCAGATCAGCCCGCATTTCCTTTTCGGTGGAGGCGTGTGTCTTGCTTAAGATGGTCACGCGCTCCCGCTTCGCTCGCTTCAGAGCCTCCTTCACATGCGGATGCGTGCCGTACTGATCGGCTGAATCCCAAAACGTGACGCCCTGATCATAGGCCGCATCGAACAGATTCGCGAGGCCAGTCATCCCGAGCTTGCGGGTTTGGTTGGAACTCCCGCCCACGCCGTCGGTGCCGGTGCCCATGGCCAGGCGGCTCAGCTCCACGCCGCGCGGTCCAAGTTTGATGCGGTCGGTGGCGTATTTCTTGGTTCCGTTCGCAAAGAGGTGGTGAGGGAACGAATGCAGGGCGATGGTTCCGGCTGCCGCACCGCGAAGGAAGTTGCGCCGATTCATGCTACTGCAAAATTACCACAGGGCGGTTGGGAGTTGCTGGTTTCTGGCCGCTCTAGCCGAGCCGCGACCGCAAGGGAGCGTGTGCACATCGCGGGGCCCGCACGATCGTGGTAGCGCTCCCTCGCGGTCGCGGTTCGGTTGCACAATGGTAAGGATGTCGAAGACTCATCGCTATCAAACCACCACCACCTGGACCGGAAACTTAGGCACCGGCACCAGCCAGTACAAAGCCTACAGTCGCAATCACGAAATCACTGCCGCGAAGAAGACCGCAGCGATTCCAGGATCCTCCGACGCTGCGTTCCGCGGCGATGCTGCCCGCTACAATCCGGAAGAGTTGCTGGTGAGCGCTCTATCGGCTTGCCACATGCTTTGGGTGCTCCATCTGTGTGCAGATGCCGGAATCGTCATTACCGAGTACACTGACGAGGCTGCGGGCGAAATGGTGGAACATCCGGACGGTTCCGGCGAGTTCACCTCAGTCACACTCCACCCGAAGATGACCATCACGGACGGTTCGCGCATCGAGGACGCCCTGATCATCCACGATGAGGCGCATCGCGTCTGTTGCCTTGCGCGTTCCGTAAACTTTCAGGTCATGCACGAGCCGAATGTGGTAGTCTCGCCTGCGAAGGAATCATCCGCCCCACAATGAAGTCCGATCTCGAAATCGCGCAAGCTGCCGCGCCAATTCCAATAGATAAAATCGCAGCCCAAGCAGGCATCCTTCCGGACGAACTGGAACCGTACGGGCGTTCCAAAGCGAAGGTGCACCTCTCGATTGTGAATCGCCTGAAAGACGAGCCGAACGGCAATTACATCGTGGTGACCGCCATCACGCCCACGCCTTTGGGCGAAGGGAAATCCACCACCACAGTGGGCCTTAGCCAGGCGCTCGGCGCGCATCTCGGCAAGAAAGTATTTACCTGCATTCGCCAACCGAGCCAAGGGCCGACCTTCGGGATCAAAGGCGGCGCAGCGGGCGGCGGCTATAGCCAGATCATCCCGATGGAGGATTTCAATCTTCATCTGACTGGCGATATTCACGCCATCACCGCCGCCAATAATTTACTGGCCGCCGCCATTGACACGCGAGTCTTCCACGAAGAGAGTCAGACCGACGATGCGTTGTTCAACCGGCTCTGCCCGCCGTCCAAAGACGGCAACCGAAGATTCTCGCCGGTAATGCTGCGCCGCCTGCGTAATCTCGGAATCGCGAAGAACGATCCGAATCAACTCACCACCGAAGAACGCGCTCGGTTCGCCCGCCTCGATATCGATCCGGCCAGCATCACCTGGCGCCGCGTGGTGGATACGTGCGACCGCATGCTGCGGCAAATCACCATCGGGGAAGGTCCGGAGGAAAAAGGCCGGACGCGCGTCACCGGCTTCGATATCACGGTGGCCAGCGAGATCATGGCCGTGCTGGCGCTCACCACCGATCTCGCCGACATGCGCGACCGTCTGGGCCGCATGGTAATCGGAACCAATCGCGCCGGCGCTCCCATTACGGCCGACGATCTGGGCGTAAGCGGGGCGCTCGCGGTGTTGATGAAAGATGCCATCCTGCCAAACCTCATGCAGACGCTGGAAGGCACCCCGGCGTTCGTGCATGCCGGACCCTTCGCCAATATCGCTCATGGAAATTCATCCATCGTGGCGGATAAAATCGCGCTCAAGTTGGTCGGCGCCGATGGATATGTCCTCACCGAAGCCGGCTTCGGCGCCGACATCGGCATGGAGAAATTCTTCAACATCAAATGCCGCGCGAGCGGTCTGGCGCCGAACTGCGTGGTGCTGGTGGCGACCATCCGCGCCTTGAAGATGCACGGCGGCGGACCGAGAGTAGTAGCGGGGCAACCGCTCGATCCCGCCTACACCGAAGAGAATTTGGATCTGCTCGAAAAAGGCGTGCCGAATCTGGTCAAGATGATTCAGAACGCGCGTGCCTTCGGGATTCCCGTAGTGGTTGCAGTGAATCGTTTTTCCAATGACACCGCCGCCGAGATCGAGCTGGTACGTCGCGGCGCTGTCGCAGCGGGCGCCGAAGATGCGGTGATGTCGAATCACTGGGCCGAGGGAGGCGCAGGCGCGGTGGAATTGGGGAAAGCCGTGATTGCCGCGTGCCGGAAGCCGGCCCATTTCAAGTTCCTCTATCCGCTGGATGCCAGCATCAAGCAGAAGATCGAAACCATCGTGCGCGAAATGTACGGCGGCGCCGGCGTAAAGTACTCGCCCGAAGCGGAAAAAAAGATCGAACTGTACACCCGCAACGGCTTCGACAAGCTTCCCATCTGCATGGCCAAGACTCACCTCAGCCTGAGCCACGATCCAAATATAAAAGGCGTTCCCACCGGATTCATCGTGCCGGTGCGCGACATTCGCGCCAGTGTCGGCGCAGGTTTTCTCTATCCACTGCTCGGCGCGATGAGCACCATGCCCGGATTGCCCACGCGACCCGGCTACTACGATGTAGATCTGGATCCCGAGACGGGACGGGTGGTGGGATTATCCTGAAATTGAGATGCCGGAATCAGTTTGGAAAACGACGCTGGGGGATTTTCGGGATCGTCTCGCTGGACGCGAGGCGGTTCCGGCAGGCGTGTCGGTGGCCGCGGTGTCGGCCAGCCTGGGGTTGAGCCTTTTGATCAAGGTGGTAGAAATCGTACGAAAACGCAAAGATTTTGCGGGAGATCCTGCAAAGATCGAGGAGTTGCTCACCCAAGCGCGCGCGGAATCCGCCAAGCTCGATCGCTCGGCGGACGAAGACATCGTCGCGTTCGCCGAGTATATGGCCAGCCGTGGGACACCGGGAGAAACGGTGGCTCTCGAAAGAGCGATTCAAACGCCGCTGGCAGCAGCGCGCTCGGCGGCAGCGGGCCTGCAACTTTGTTCCGAAGCAATCGCCCTGACGCCGGCTTCGATTGCGCCCGATCTTGGCACGGCAGCTTTAATTCTGGCGGGCTCGGTTCGCGCGATGCTATTGAGCGTCGAATCCAACGCCCTGCGCTTAACGGATCGGGAATCCCGCGCCGGGATCGCGCGCGAAGTGGAGGAGCTGAAGCAACTGGCCAAGAACCACCAGTAGTGGTGAAGCGTGGCCAAGGCGTTGCGGGCTAGTCTACTGATTTCAGAGTAGTTCCTGTTTGGATAATCAGGTGCACTCTCGGTTGGCGAGAGGAGCACAGAAAAATGAAAACGAAATTACTGGCACTGGTACTTTTGGCGGCAGGTTCTATGTTCGCTGGAACACGCGTGGTGGTTGGTGTTGGCGCGCCTCCGGTGGTTGCTTACTACGGGCCGCGTTACGGCTACTACGCCCGTCCCTACTGGGTTGCACCGCGCTATTACGGCCATCGCTATTTCCGCGGCTACTGGCACCGCTAAGCAGGCAGGTCTTCTGCGCTACTTTGGGATCATGCACAAGATCAATGTGGCGCAGAAGCTCTCGCTGTTTCAGGATCACTGGTCGCCCAAGATCGTGGGTGAGCTGAATGGTCAGCACGTCAAGCTGGTCAAGTTCCAGGGCGAGTTCGTCTGGCATCACCACGACTCGGAGGATGAGCTGTTCCTGGTAGTCCACGGAAGCTTCCAAATGGACTACAAAGACGCGGCTGGCTCAGAAAAATCCATGAAGCTCGACGAAGGCGAGTTTGTAATCGTCCCACGCGGCACCGAGCATCGTCCGGTAGCCGACGCGGAAGTCCACGTGATGCTTTTCGAACCCGCCGGCACGCTCAACACAGGTAATGTAATGGATACATTAACAGCGGCTAACCTAAAGAACATATGATCGCTTGAAAGCCCGTGTACAAGCGGGTTGGCCGATTGACAGAACCGAAGAACCGAATAACCGACGAACCGAATAACGCAACGCCCGAGGAACGAGGAAGTTGCACCTGATACAATCTAGGCGAGCGTTCGTCCGGATGTCCTAATGGATCTCGATCAGCTGCATACGTTCCTTGAAATTGTCCGCTTGAAAAGTTTTTCCAAAGCGGCGCAGACGTGTTATCGTACGCAGCCGGCTATCAGCGCCCAGGTTCGGCAACTCGAGCAGGAGCTGAATACCACGCTGTTCGAGCGGCTGGGAACCAAAATCGCCTTGACCGCGGCCGGCAAAATTTTCGCCGGCTATGCCGAGCAGATCCTGGATCTGCGCCGCCGCGCGCAGGACACCATCAATGAGCTGGAACGCGTTCCACGCGGCGAACTGGTGATCGCCGCCAACGAAGCCACCTGTATCTACGTACTGCCGGTGGTTTTCTCCGAGTACAAGAAGAAATTCCCCAACGTGCAATTGTCGGTGGACCGCTCCTACGGCTCGCGCGTGGTGGATGCGGTTCTGGACAATCTCGCGGATTTCGGAATCACCCAGTTGCCCATCCAGGAAAAAAAGCTGCAAGTAGCCAAGATCCATTCCGACGAAATTATTCTGCTGCTTCCGGGCAAGCATCCTTTGGCGAACAAGAAGTTTGTTTTGCCGGATGACGTGGCGGGACATCCGCTTCTGCTGCCGATGTCCGGGACTACGCGGGCGCGCCTCAACGCCTGGCTGGAACCGGTGGAGAGTGAAATCCAAATCTCCATGGAGTTGGATTCCACCGAAATGATCAAGCGTTTTGTGATGGCCGGACTCGGCTACTCGTTCCTGGCGGCTTCTCATTGCCGCGAGGAAGTGGCGAGTGGTAAGCTGTCAGCCGTACCCTTGGGCCCCGAGCCGATGCTCCGGAAAGTGGCTTTGATCTACCGTCGAGATAAAGCGCTCTCAAAAGCGGCTCTGGCCTTCATTCAGGTAATATTAGAACATGCGGGGAACGAGAGTTCGTCGCAGAAGCCGTCGAAGCTGTCCGAAACCGCCTCGATACGAGCCGGAGGTTAAAGGTCGCCATGTCGCGAGTGACGTTGAAAAGTTCGACCATCTTTATCTCCGTAGGGAACAAAACCGAGGTGTATCGCTCCGTAGAGGACGTTCCACCTAGCCTGCGCAAACGGCTTGAGCAATCCACCAACGGCATCAATTCCGCCACCATCCTAATCGCGGATCGCAAAGGCAAAGAGGAAATCGTACGTGCCATTCGCGGATTGCCATCCGGATTGAGATCACGGCTCACCACCTCGCTGCGCAAGGAAAAGCAACAGGATAAACGAGCGGTGAACCGTTGGATTCTGTGGTCCCAAGAGTGGGCGGAAGTCATGTTCTCCGCCGTTCTGGGACTGGCCGTTTGGCTTTTGCTGAGCGCCAGGTAGAGCTATCGTTCCGATAGTTGTGAAACGATGCGCACGCTGGCGGGCGGAATCCGAACGTTCATCAACTCAGCTCTCTGCTCCAGATCGTTGCGAAACACCAGCACCTTTGTTTCCCCGGAAGTCCCCTCAATCATTCCGTTCGCATTGGGGACCAGCGAGGTGAGCGAGAATACGGTGCCCGCGGGAAGTTCCGTCAGGCGCGATCCGTTCTCCGCGTGAATCACCGCACGAACCGCGCTCTTGAATCGATAGGCTTTTCTAGATTCCGTCAATGTTTTCTCACTCCCCCAAGCAGGAAGACGCATTTCCCGTAGGATTGTTTCCGAACCGCGACCGCGCGGGAGTGACCATGACCATGAACCTGCGGCCCACCAAATTTGATGAAGACGCCAAGTCGGCGGCCGGACGCCCTCGCTCGGACCCGCTCTTCGGGATTTCGTATTTCCTCAGCGGGCCGACGAGGGCGTCGGCCGCGGACCAGGGGGTCCGCCCCACGAGGCGTCTTCAACGGAGCGCTACCACGATGGTGCGGGCACCGAATACTTCACACGCTACCTTGCGGTCGCGGTTCGGTTTTGTTTTTCAAAACCCATCGTCCAGGGACCCCTCTCCGTCCAGATACTGGTCCAGGTTGTAAGCGGCGCTGATCAACGCCAGATGTGTGAGCGCCTGCGGGAAGTTCCCCAGCGCCTCTCCACGATGCCCTTGTTGTTCCGCATACAAGCCTAGGTGATTCCCATAGCCCAGCATCTGCTCAAAGAGAATCCGTGCCTCCTGCAACCGCGCCGGATCCGTCCGGCCTGCCCGAGTCAACGCCTCCACCAGCCAAAAGCTGCACAGATTGAAAGTTCCTTCCGTTCCCTTCAATCCATCGGGTGTTCGCTCCACGTCGTAACGGAAAACCAATCCATCGGATACCAGACCCCCCTCGCTGGGCGGTTTGTTAATGGCATCGATGGTTTGAAGCATTCGGGGATCGTTCGGACCCGTGAAGAACACCAGCGGCATTCTCAGGATGGAGGCATCCAACGCGCTGCCGTCATAACGCTGCACAAATGCTTTTCGCTTCTTGTTCCATCCGCGCTGCATCACGGTTTCATAAATCTTGTCGCGCGTGCGCATCCACATTCGCCAGTCGGACGGAAAGGACCGTTTGCTGGCCAGCCGCAGCGCGCGATCCACCGCCACCCAGCACATCACTTTCGAGTAAACGAAATTCCGCGGGACGCCGCGCACTTCCCAGATGCCGAGATCTTTGTCCTCCCAGTGTTTACACACCCAGTTCGTCAGCTGGCGCAGATGGACCCACAGATCGTAGGAAATGGGAGCGCCGTATTTATTGACGAGATACATGGAATCCATTAGCTCGCCAGTGATGTCGAGCTGCAATTGATCCACGGCGGCGTTGCCGATCCGAACCGGGCGCGACCCTTTGTAGCCTGCCAGATCCAGGGTCTCTTCCGGCAGCTCGTGCCGCCCGTCGATCCCATAGACCACTTGCAGCGAACCATCCCGATCCAGTTCATGGCAGCGCGCATCCAGAAACGCTGCGAACTGCGTCGCCTCTTCTTGAAAGCCGATGCGCAGCAGGCTATACACCGTGAACGCGGCATCGCGGATCCAGGAGTAGCGATAATCCCAGTTGCGCGGACCCCCCAGGCTCTCCGGCAGACTGCACGTGGGCGCTGCGATAATCGCCCCGGTTGGCCCGTACGTCAGCAGCTTCAATACCAGCGCGGACCGGCGCACCATTTCACGCCAGCGGCCATGATAAGTACATTTCCCAATCCAGTTGCGCCAGTAATCGATGGTCTGATGGAAAAGTTGCTCGCACTCCTTTTCCGCCCAGCTGATCTTTTCGTTGTTCTCCTGCAATTGGAAACTCTCGCTCTGGCCTTCTTTCAAAGTGAACTCGGCCAGCACGCCATCCCGGACCCTTCTTAGCGGGACTCGCGAACCCAATCCAAGATGCAATTTGGGCGAATGAAACCGAACGCCGCCAACCACTTTCTCCACCGTGTGCCGGTCGCGCGCGTAATTGAACGCGGGATGGCATTCCATGCGAAACCGCATGGTTCCGCGCATCACTTTTACCGTCCGAATCAGTCCTTCGAGACCGGTGAGCGGCATGTAGTCGATGATTTCTCCGACTCCGTCCGATGCGAGGAATCGAGTCACCAGAACATTCGTATCGGGCCAGTAAAACTGCCTGCGGGATACTTCTCCGGCGGTTGGGCAGATTCGAAAGTAGCCGCCCTTGCCTGCATCCAGAATCGAAGCAAAGACGCTGGGCGAATCAAAGCGGGGGAAGCAGAACCAGTCCACGGAGCCGTCTTTGGCAATCAGTGCCGCCGTGCGCAGATTTCCAATGACACCATGATCCTCAATGGGCTGGTATTCCACAAAGCTATGGACGCTTTAGGAGTTCTACGGTTTCAAAATCACCGACTCCCTCACGGTCGCGGCTCGGAATGAGGCACTCTGTTACCGAACCGCGACCGTAAGGGAGTCGGTGCCGTTGTTTTTTCAAATAAACTTCAAACCACGCTCCACCACACCGATAAGGCTCTTATGGATTGCCGCCGGGAGCCCCGCATCCGTGCGTATGAAACTGTCAGCCTGACAGTACTAGGCGGCGCCGAAAATAGCACTCCCGCCAACGCAATCCAGCTTTCAGCCCACGGCATGCGCCTGGTAACCGATCGTCCGATTCCCGTAAACGCAGCCATCAAAGTGGTCTGTGACGATTGGCTGGGACTCGGAGACGTTTGCTATTGTCACGAGGAACGGGGGCACTTCGTCATCGGCCTGCGCCTCGACCAGGTTTTGCTGGGTCTGGAAGGCCTCGCTTTCCAAAATCGAGACCTGTCCGCGGAAGAATCGCTACGCGCCCCGGATGAAGTTGAGCAGCTTCTCGCGTAACTTCGTCGCAGTGTGTGCATCCGGCGCTACCACCAGAATGGTATCGTCGCCCGCCAGCGTGCCAACCACTTCCGGCAGCTCCGCGTTATCCAGCGCGACAGCTAGGGCGTTCGCATTCCCGGGCGATGTTCGCAGCACAATCAAATTCTGCGCCACACGCGCATCTCTCAAGAATTCGCTCGCCACCGTCGCAACATCCGGACCGCTGGCCGACGCGGTGACCTGGCGATAGCCCTCCGGCGTCTTCAGCAAACCCAGTTCGCGGATATCGCGCGACAGCGTCACCTGCGTGGTCTGGATTCCGAAACCCTGGCTCAGCTCGCTGCGCCAGATCTTCCTGCGTGAGAATCCTTTTGGCGCGGATCAGTTTCAGGATCTGGCCCTGGCGGAAGGTCTTGTTCATGCCGCGAATTCGCGAAGCCGCGCCTCGGCTTCCTCGAGCGCGTTTCGAACCGCCGCCGGCCCGGTTCCGCCCGGAAGTTCCCGGGTCTTCATGCCTTCCGCTGGATCCAGCAGCCGCGCCATTTCGGGAGTGAATTCGGGAGCGAACGATGCCAGATCGGCAGCCGTCCAATCGGAAGGCTTTTTCCCTAGCTTCACGCTTTCGAGCACCAGCCTTCCCACAAACTGGTGCGCCCGATGGAAACGGAGTGCCGGCGCGCGCCAACGCCTCCGCCAGATCGGTGGCCACCACCCAGCTCTCTTCCGCCGCAGCCGCGGGCCGCGCTGGATTCAAGCGCGTGGACTGGATCACCGCCTGCATCATTTCAAGCGACGCCGGACAACTGCGCCGCGGCATCGAACAGCGGCTCTTTGTCTTCCTGCATGTCGCGGTTGTAGGTCATCGGCAGGCCCTTCATCGTGACGAACAACGAGCTGAAATCGCCGAACACGCGCCCGCTTTTTCCGCGGATCAGTTCGAGCGAATCCGGATTCTTCTTCTGCGGCATCAGGCTGGACCCGCTGGTGACTCCGTCGCCCAGTTCCAGCCATCCGAACTCTTCGCTGGAATAGAGAATCCAATCTTCGGCCAGCCGGCTCAGATGCAGCATGGTGACGGATGCGGCATAGAGGAAGTCGAGCGCGAAATCGCGATCGGCGGAAACATCCATGCTGTTGCGCGTGATGGCGGCGAAACCCAGATCGCGCGCGATGGCTTCGCGATCGAACGGAAATCCGCTGCCGGCCAGCGCGCCCGATCCGAGCGGCATCACATTCACCCGCGCGCGGGCCTGGACGAACCGCTCGCGGTCGCGCGCGAACATTTCGAAATAGGCCAGCAGGTAATGCGGCCACAGCACGGCTTGCGCGCGGCGCAGATGCGTGTAGCCCGGGCACGATGGCGTCCGGATATTTGCGCGCCATCTCGAGCAGCGCCGCCATGGTGAGCGACGAGCCGTGCCAGGATGGAATCGATCTCCTCGCGCAGCCAAAGCCGGATATCCAGCGATACCTGCTCATTGCGGCTGCGCCCGGTGTGGATTTTGTCCGCCAGCGCGCCCACGCGCTCTTTGAGTTTGCGGATGACGAAGCGTGTGGACGTCTTCGTCGGAGGCGCCTTCGTAGAATGCGGGCTGCCGCGGCATCGGCGCGGATCTGTTCGAAAGCGTCAACCAGCGCCGCGCACTCTTCCGCCGTTAGAATGCCCACGCGTTCCAGCGCCCGCGCGAAAGCCTGCGATCCGCGGCAATCGCAATCGAGCAGCCGCTTATCGAAATGCAGCGAGCCAGAGAACCGCTCGAAGATCTCCGACGGCCCGGTCTCGAATCGCCCGCCCCAGAGTTTCATTCGCGTTTATTTGCGTTTATTCGCGGCCATCGCCTTGCACTTTGATCGGCAGCCCGATCAGATTGATGAACCCCTGCGCGTCCTTCTGATCGTACTCGGCGCCCATGGTGAAGCTCGCGATGTTGAGCGAATACAGCGAATACGGCGACTTGCGGCTCACCGGCTCGATGGTGCCCTTATACAGCCGCAGCGTCACTTCGCCTGTGGTGGTTTCGCTGGTTTTCTCGAAGAAGCTGTCCAGCGCCTCGCGCAGCGGCGTGAACCACAGCCCGTTATAGACCATCTCGGCGTAATCGAGCGCCAGCTTCTGCTTGTAGTGCAGCGTGTTCCGATCGAGCGTCAACGATTCCAGCTCGCGATGCGCCTGCATGATCAACGTACCGCCCGGCGTCTCATAGCAGCCGCGCGACTTCATGCCGACGAAGCGATTCTCCACCAGATCGATGCGCCCGATGCCGTGCTCGCTGCCGATCTTGTTCAGAGTTTCGAGCAGCTTCACGCCCGAACAGCTTCTTGCCGTTCACCGAAACCGGCCGGCCCTTTTCGAAACCGATGGTCACATCCACCGGCTTATCGGGCGCTTCCTTGGGACTGCTTGCGTCAGCATCCAGATGTCGTCCGGCGCGGCGTTGGCCGGATCTTCCAGTGCCCCGCCCTCGTGCGAGATGTGCCAGATGTTGCGATCGCGGCTGTAGATTTTCGTGGTGGTCTGCGAGATCGGCACGTTGTGCTTCGCCGCGTAGTCGATGGCGTCCTCGCGCGAGACGATGTTCCACTCGCGCCACGGTGCGATCACCGGCAAGGTGCGGCGCCAGCGCTTTGTAGGTCAGCTCAAAACGAACCTGATCGTTCCCTTTCCCCGTGCAGCCGTGCGACAAGCGCATCGCATCCGGTTTTCAGCGCCACTTCCACTTGCCGCTTGGCCAGCAACGGCCGCGCGATGGAAGTTCCGAGCAAATACTTGTGCTCGTACACGGCGCCCGACGCGCACCATCCGCCACAAATATTCGGTGACGAACTCCTCGCGCATATCGGCCACGTGGACTTCGGACGCGCCGGTCTTCGTGCGCCTTCTTTTCCAGGCCCTTCAGCTCGTCTTCGCCCTGCCCGATGTCGCCGCACACGGCGACCACTTCGCACTGATAATGTTCCTTCAGCCAGGGAATGATGATGGATGTATCGAGGCCGCCTGAGTAGGCTAAGGCCACTTTCTTGGGTCTCATAAAATTGGGTTTGGGGGCTAGGGATTAGGGGCTAGCCGATCAACATCAATAGTAAAGCTTTTTGCACGTGCAGACGGTTTTCCGCTTGATCGAAGACGGCCGATTGCGCCGATTCCATGACTTCGTCAGTCACTTCCTGGCCGCGCTTGGCCGGCAGGCAATGCAGGAAGATCGCTTCGCCGCGGCCTGCGCCGATCAATGCCGGATTCACCTGGATACGGCGGCGAAATCCAGCCGCCGCTTTTTCTGTCTCGTGCTCCTGCCCCATGCTGGCCCAAACATCGGTGTAGACGGCCTGCGCGCCGTCTACCGCTTCCGCCGGATCGTTGGTGATCACAAGTTGACCGCCCGAAACCGCAGCCAGCGCCTCCGCCTGCGCGACAATCTCGGCATCCGGCTCATAGCCCACGGGAGTGGCGATGCGAAAAATTCATGCCCATGCGCAGAGCCGAAAGCATCAAAGAATGCGCGACGTTGTTCCCATCGCCCACGAAGGCCAGCTTCAGCCCGCGCAGGTCGCCGAAGCGTTCCTGCAGCGTGAAAATGTCGGCCAGCGCCTGGCAAGGATGGAACCGGTCGCTCAGCGCGTTGATCACCGGCACGCTCGACCAGTGCGCCAGATCGTCGATGGTCTGCTGCGAAAAGGTGCGCGCCACAATGCCGTTCGTCCAGCGATCCAGGTTGCGTGCGACGTCCTTCAGCGGCTCGCGTTCGCCGATGGGCCCGGTGATCAAGAACCGAGTCGCCGCCGAGCTGTTTGATGGCAAGTTCGAAGGTCAGCCGGGTCCGCAGCGACGGCTTTTCGAACAGGAGACTCAAATACTGACCCTTCAAGGACTGCGCGAAGCGAGAAGGGCTCGACTTCACCTGTTGCGTGAGGTCGAGCAGCGCAACCAGCTCATCCTGCGTAAGATCCAGATCGCGCGTAAGGTTAGACCCGCCAATTTTGGTCAGCGATTTCGGCGTCGGCATCCGCCGGACTGGCTTTAGAGATGGTTGAGCGGTAGGGGGCATTGACTTACGCGTGTCCTGTATTTTTATTCACCACTATGAATAATTACACAGTCGGATCTTTTTGTCAATGTCAGGTTGGTCGTGCCTAGGCGCACGGAGCAAGCCCATCGGCGGCGAGGCCTAGGCCGTAGTGTTGCGACAGCGATTCGCGCTGCTAACTGTCAATTGGCCGCTGGGAGCTACCAAACCGACGCAAAGCCGCGAGCGAAAGTGCCCACCTGCAGGGGGTACCCATTGAGCTAACGTGAAGCCAGAAACAGGCCAATTGGCGAGGGTTTCGCGCATTTTGCAGAGCGGGCAAAGGTCGAGGGCAATTAAACATCGTGAAACCCATTAAAGAAAGACCAAACCCAACTCCAATTCAACTCTGTATCTTCGGCACCCGGCTGTACAAGCAACTGATCGCCGAAGCTTCGACCAGCGCGCCCGATTGGTGGAAGTGCGATGAGGCCCGCCACGAGCTAGTTGACCACACTCAGAAGCATCATAATTGCCGCTGGTTCTAGGGCCGAACGAGGGCAAGACTCTAGCTGCCTTACCTTTCACTCCCCCCGCTCCGCAAACTCACAGGACCGGTTCGAAGTACCGCTGGGACCCGTATAGCCCCGAAGCATTGTATTTGGGGAACAAGTCTTGACACCACGCTAGGTAAGACGATATCTTACCTATATGAAGACCACCGTCTCATCCAAGGGCCAGATCGTTCTGCCGGCGGAGTTCCGGCAGATGGACCGGGTCAAACCAGGCCAAGTTTTCGATGTCGAACGTCTGGATCCCGGGGAGTATCGCCTCGTACGGCGTGCAGCTCCGCCGAACGAAGGTCTCGTCGACTGGCTGCTCGCCTGTCCCGAGAAGGACTTCTTTGTCCCCATCGACTCTGAATCCACGGATACGCTGTGAAGTATCTGGTTGACGCCAATGTTCTGAGCGAGCCAACGAAACCAACTCCCAATCCGCGTGTTGTGGCGTGGCTTCGCGTGAACGAGCCGGACATCGTCATCGATCCAGTGGTTCTCGGTGAACTGCGATTCGGTATTCTCATCCTACCGAAGGGAAGCAAGCGGCGGACCCTGGAACGCTGGTTCAGCGAGGGGATCGAGCATCTTTATTGCGTGCCATGGCAGGCGGAAACTGGCCTGAAATGGGCGGAATTGCTGGCGCGGCTTCGCTCAACCGGAAAAGCCATGCCGATCAAGGATAGTCTCATTGCAGCAACGGCTGCGGTTCACGGGCTGATCATTGCCACGCGAAATGGTGCTGATTTCGTGAACGCTGGAGTCCGCATCGTCGATCCGTTTGTCTCTTGAGCTCTTTGTCCGGACAAGACAGAGTCTTGTCCCACGCCCGAACATCGGCTGCGCCCTCCGCATTGATTCGAAACAATTTCCCAGTGGACCGCGGATTGCCCATCGTCTTGCGCCGAAAGCCCACACCATGCTCAACTCGCACAATTTCCGCTATGCCAGCAACATGCTCCGCCGCAGTCCTGGCTTCGCGTCCGTCGCTATTCTGATTCTTGGACTCGGGATCGGCGCGAACACCGCGATCTTCACGCTGGTCGACACCGTTCTGCTTCGCCCGTTGCCTTACCAAGATCCGGACCGTCTCGCGATGCTTTGGCAGAGTGTGCCCGCGCAGCGCCTGGCACAAGTTCCCGTTTCGCAAGCCGACTTTGCCGACCTTCGGAAACAAAGCCGGAGCTTCGAATCCATGGCTGCGATTTACATCGACAAAGAAGAATTCGGACTCACCGGCGCGGGCGATCCCGAGCAGATCCGCGGCATGCCCGTCTCGGCCAATCTCTTTTCCATCCTGGGCGTGCAGCCAATCCTCGGCCGCGATTTTCTCCCGAGCGAAGAGCAGCAGGGCAATCAGAATAAAGTAATCCTGAGCTACGGCCTCTGGCAGCGGCGCTTCGGCGGCGATCGCAACGTGATTGGAAAAGCCATTACCCTCGATCGCGAACCGCGCGTGGTTGTGGGCGTGATGCCGCGCGGCTTCAGCTTTCCTCCTCCCCTGCATTTCGGCGTCGGCGACGTCCCGGCCGGCCGGGAGCTGTGGGTGCCGTGCGTGATCGATCAAGCCAATCGCGATTATCATCCGCTGGGCGTGGTGGCGCGCCTCAAGCCCGGCGTCAGCGTGCAGCAGGCCAACGCGGAAGCAGCCACGCTCGCGCGCGGCTTGGCGAAGGCGTATCCCAAGAGCAACGAAGGAATCGGCGCCAATGTTTCCGCCATCGAGGAGCAAGTTGTGGCCAACGTGCGGCCGGCGCTCCTTGTATTGTTTGGCGCGGTTGGATGCGTCCTGCTGATCGCCTGCGTGAATGTCGCGAATCTGCTGCTGGCTCGCTCCGCTGGGCGCCGGAAAGAACTGGCGGTCCGGGCAGCGCTTGGCGCAAGCCGTGCGGATCTGATCAAACAAATGCTGGTGGAAAACTTCGCCCTGGCGATTCCCGGCGGAGTGCTGGGAATCCTTTTGGCCTTGTGGAGCGTGGATCTGCTGCGTTCGCTCACCAACGCGAACTTGCCGCGCTTGGACGAGCTTTCCGCCAACCCAGCCGTGTTGGCATTCGCCGCCGCGCTTTCGCTGCTAACCGGACTGGCAGCCGGACTCATGCCCGCCTTCAGCGCATCCCGCGTGGATCTCAACGACTCGCTCAAAGCTGCCAGCCGAACGCTGGCCGGCGCGCGGCATAATACGTTGCGAAATGTTCTGGTGATTGCGCAAATCTCGCTGGCCTTGCTGCTGCTCACCGGCGCCGGGCTTCTGATTCGCAGCTTCCAACAACTTCTGCATGTCGATCCCGGCTTCCAATCCAACAACCTCATCGCGATGGAATTGCGCCTGCCAAATTCGCGCTATGACAAGCCGGTGCAGATCGCGGCCTTCGAAACACAGTTGCTGGAACGGATCCGCGCGCTGGATGGCGTGGTTTCCGCAGGCACAGTCAATTCACTGCCCGTCGCCGGATTCCAAGGTATCTCCATCATCGCTATCGAAGGGCGCCCGTCTAAGAAATCGTTTGCCGCGGGAATGCTAGCGGGCCAACGCGTGATCAGTCCCGACTATTTCGCTACGATGCGCACCCCGTTCGTCGCGGGCCGCGATTTCACCGTGCGCGACGCGCAGGGCGCCGCGCCAGTCGCGATCATCAGCGAGTCGCTGGCCACACGCTACTTTCCGGGCGAAAATCCCATTGGAAAACGAATCAAGATCGACGAGTCGGGAGAAGATTGGAAAACCATTGTAGGAGTCACGGCCAGCATGCGGCACTCCGGGCTCGGCGCGGATGCCGATCCCGAAATTTTCAGCCCGTACCTGCAAGGGCCGTGGAGCATCATGTCGTTTCTGATTCGCACGCGCGGCAATCCGGAGGATCTCAGTGCAGCCGTGCGCAGCCAGCTTTGGTCCATCGATAAAGAGCAGCCCATCTCCCGCATGTCCAGCATGGACCGCATCCTGGCCGATTCGCTGGCCGGCCGCCGATTCAATTTGATTTTGCTGGGGTCCTTCGCCGGTGTAGCGCTGGTGCTGGCCCTCATCGGAATCTACGGAGTCATCTCGTACGCAGTGACGCAGCGCACGGGCGAAATCGCCATCCGCATGGCACTGGGCGCGCGGCGATCCACCGTGTGGACGCTCGTTCTTCAACAGGGCATGGCGCTCAGCGCCATCGGCATCGCGATCGGAATTGTCGCATCGCTCGCGCTCACGCGCCTGATGTCCAGCATGCTATTTCACGTCCGCCCCATGGACCCGCTGACGTTCGCTTCAGTAGCCGCCATCGTTCTGGCAACGGCGCTGATCGCTACTTTCTTGCCCGCGCGCCGCGCCACGCGCATCGATCCCATGCAAGCGCTTCGCGACTGACGCAAAGTGTTCCTATAATGGGGCATGAAAACCGTACTGATTCCCGCTGCCGGCAGTAAATTACAAATCGTTGACAGAGAGATTCCAACCCCCAAACCGGATTGGGTTCGCATCCGTGTCCATGCCTGCGGAGTTTGCCATAGCGACTCCATGGCGGTACAGGGGCAATGGCCCGGCTTGAAGTATCCGTTGGTTCCCGGCCATGAAATCGCCGGAGTGATTGATGAGGTCGGCTCCGCGGTTACAACCTGGAAGAAAGGCCAACGCGTGGGCGTGGGCTGGTATGGAGGACACTGTGGCGTCTGCATCGCATGCCGCCGCGGCGATCTGATCAATTGCCACAACGGCAAAATTACAGGGTTCACGCATGACGGCGGATATTCGGAATACATGGTGTCGCCGGCGCAAGCGCTGGCTGCTATTCCCGACGGCGTTTCCGACGAAGACGCCGCGCCTCTGATGTGCGCCGGTGTCACGACGTTCAATGCCCTGCGTCATGCTGGCGCGCTTCCGGGCGACCTGGTGGCGATTGAGGCGATCGGCGGGCTAGGACATCTGGGGGTTCAGTTCGCGAACAAATTTGGATACCGGACGGTTGCGATCGCGCGCGGCCAGGAATCCAAGGATCTTGCGCTGAAGCTGGGAGCGCACGCTTACATCGACTCCGACGCTACGGACCCAGCCAAAGAGCTGCAGAAAATGGGTGGAGCGAAAGCCATCCTCAGCACGGTGCCCAGCGGCAAGGCCATGACGTCGGTGTTTGACGGTCTCGGCGACAACGGCAAGCTGATGGTGATCGGCGCGTCAACGGAGCCGATCGAGGTTTCGCCGTTTCAACTGATCCCGAGTATGCGTTCCATCCAGGGCTGGTCGTCCGGTGTCGCGGCGGATTCCGAAGACACGCTGAGATTCTCGGAACTGACCGGCGTGCGCCCGATGATCGAGAAGTACCCGCTGGAGCAGGCGCAGCAAGCTTATGACCGAATGATGTCGGGACACGCGCGCTTCCGCGTGGTGCTTACGATGTAGTGGACAGCGCTCGTTACCGAACCGCGACCGCGAGGGAGCGTGCCGAGAGGTTTCGTGGTAGCGCTCCCTTGCGGTCGCGGTTCGGTAAGCTATCTCCAACTTTCCGTTAGACCCACCACGGGGCCGTCGGCTGATCGCGGATCACGATGGCGTTCAAAAATTCGGCGGCCTTGGTCAATCCTTCATCCGGCGACATCAGCGTATCTTCGTGCTCGATGGAGAGCACGTAGTCGTAGCCGTACATCCGTAGCGTGGAAATGAACTCTTTCCACCACCCGAACGCGTGCCCGTATCCCACGCTGCGGAAGATCCAACTGCGATTCCGCTCGTCGGTGTACTTCTTGGTATCCAGAACACCAGTCTTTGGCAGGTTCGAATCGTATATCTGCGTGTCCTTGGCATGCACGTGGAAAATAGAATCGCCCAGCACGCGGATGGCTTTGATCGGGTCGATGCCTTGCCAGAACATATGGCTGGGATCGTAATTGCAACCGATGGTCTTGCCCGCGATGCCGCGCAGCCGCAGCAGCGTTTCCGGACTGTAGCAGACAAATCCCGGATGCATTTCGATGGCAATCTTGACCCCGTGATTCTTGGCGAATTCTGCTTGCCTGGTCCAGTAGGGAATCACTTTCTTTTCCCACTGCCAATCCAGCACGTCCAGATATTCCGGCGGCCACGGGCAGGTCACCCAGTTCGGATATTTAGCGCGATCGCTGTCGCCGGGGCATCCTGAAAAATCGATGACTACCGGCACGCCCAGTTTTTCGGCGAGACGAATGGTCTTCTTGCTGGTATCGGCGTAGCCTTTCGCGATGGCTTTGTCCGGATGCAGCGGATTGCCGTGGCAACTCAGTGCGCTGATCGAGACGCCGTTATCGTCCAACTTCTGCTTGAACTCCTTGAGCGCCGCACGGTCCTCCAACATGGACAATTTGCAGTGCGGATCGGTGGGATAATTTCCGGTTCCCAGTTCCACCGTGTGAATGTTCAGGGCTTTCAGTTTCTCGATGACTTTGTCCAGAGGAAACTGGGCAAGCAGTGCCGTGAATACGCCGACTCTCATGGTCTTAGTGCGCTCCTTGAATTGAACTTCGAAACCGTAAGAATATCACGAACGGAAGCACCGACTCCCTTACGGTCGCGGCTCGGAATGCGGCGTCCGTGCGTTACAGAACCGCGACCGTAAGGGAGTCGGTGCTTTTCTAGTTACTTTTATGTTCAATGCCGAGCTGCTGGCACTTCTTATATAAGTGGCTTCGCTCCAGCCCCAACGCCCGCGCGGTGTCGCTCATCTTGTATGAGTGCCGTTTCAGTTCCGCCAGGATTACCTCGCGCTCGTGAGCATCCATGCGATCCGACAGGCTTCCGGTAGAAACATTCGGCGCGGACTCCGCCAGCGGCAAAGCCTGCCGCACCGTGCCGGGATCCACTCGATCGTCCGCCAACAGCAGCAGCCGTTCCACCACATTGCGCAGTTCCCGCACATTGCCCGGCCACGAGTAGCGCTGCAGCTCGGCATATGCGTCCGCGGTGATCTCACGCGCTTTCCAATCGTTTTGTTCCGCCACGGCACGCGCGAAATAATCAACCAGCAACGGGATGTCGTCGCTCCGATCGCGCAGCGGCGGCAGCGTGATGGGGAAAACGAAGATGCGGTGATACAGATCCTGGCGGAACTCGCCTTTCTTCACCAACTCATCCAGATTGCGATGCGTGGCCACAATCACCCGCACATCCACCTGGATCAAATGGTCGGAACCAATGCGCTCCACTTCCTTCTGCTCCAGCACGCGCAGCAACTTGGCCTGCATCAGAGCCGGCATGTCGCCGATTTCATCCAGAAACAGCGTGCCTCCATGCGCCTGCTCGAATTTGCCCAGGTGGCGCGACGTGGCGCCGGTGAACGAACCTTTTTCATGACCGAAGAGTTCGGATTCAATCAGCTCCGCGGGGACGGCGGCACAGTTCAAGGTCACAAACGGACCAGCGTGCCGCGAACTTTTTGCGTGCAACGTGCGCGCCACCAACTCTTTGCCGGTGCCCGTTTCGCCCAAAATACAGACACGCGTTTCGCTGGCCGCCACCCGATCCACTTTGGCCATCACTCCTTGCATCACGGCGGATTTCCAAACCAGCTCCTGCTTCCCTGCCCGCTGTTTCAAACGGCGGTTTTCGTCCTCCAGGCGCGAAAGCTTGACGGTGTTCTCTACGGTCATCAAAAGTTTTTCCGTGGAGAGCGGCTTTTCGAGAAAATCGATTGCACCCAGCCGCGTGGCGCGCACCGCCATCTCGATGTTGGCTTGTCCGGACACCATCACCACCGGACTCTGGACGCCCGCTGCTTTCAACTCGCCCAGCAACGTAAGACCGTCTTTGCCCGGCATCACTACATCGGAAAGAATCATGTCGAAGCGCTGTGCTTTGGCCAGCTCCAACGCACGGTCCGCGTTGTCGCACACCACGGCTTCATGTCCGGCCAGCCGAAACGCCCGCGCGAGCGATGCCAGGGTATTCGCGTCGTCATCCACCAACAGTAGTTTGCTCATGCCTTCAACTCGATACGAAATGTCGCGCCTTGTCCCGGTTCGCTGTGCACGGTGATGGTGCCTTTATGATCGCTCACCACGGATTGCACGATGGCAAGACCCAGGCCGGTGCCATGCTGCTTGGTGGTGTAGTAGGGCGTGAACAGCCGCTCGCATTCCTCAGGCGTGAGACCGGCGCCGCTATCGGAAACTTCCAGTGCCACTTTGCCGTCCAGGTTCCGCGTGCGAACCGTCAACACGCCCCCACCCGGCATCGCATCCAGCGCGTTCAAAATCAGATTCCGCAAGGCGCGGCGGATCTGCTCCGGAGTCGGCCTGGATGGTCGCGAGCTTTTCATCCAGCGCCAAGACCACTTCCACCGCTGGACGCCCCGCTGCATGAATCTGAGCGTCGAACAGTTTGATTACTTCGCGCGCCACTTGATTCAAGTCCGTCGGTTCCAGCTCGGGCGCGGGCATTTTCGAGAAATCGCTGAACCGGCCGACGATGGTTTTGAGATTGTCGAGTTCTGCCAGCAGTGTGGTGGTACTCTCGCGGAATACTTCTTCAAACTGCGGCGTATCACGCGATCGCTGCAGGTTCTCGATGGTAATCTGCAGCGGAAACAGCGGATTCTTCAGTTCGTGCGCCAGCCGCCGCGCTAATTCACGCCAGGCTGCGACGCGCTCGGCCTGGATCATGCGGTCGCGATGCTCCACAAGCTGCTCAGTCATGCGATTGAAATCGCGCGCCAGTTGTCCCACTTCATCGCTCGAATGGACCGCCGCACGCGCGTCCCATTTCCCGTCCGTCACCTCACGCACGCTCGAAGTCAGTTCGCGCAAGGGACGCGTTACCCGAGATGCCGTCCAAAAGCTGAGCAGCAATCCCAGCAGCACGGCGCCGCTTCCAACCAGCAGTGCCGTCCCCTGAATATATTTCTTGAGACTCGCCAGTTCAGATCGGGAATTCTCCACTAACAAAACCGCCAGCAACTGATTGTCCCGGCCAAACAAAGGAATGGTGGTGATGGACGCTTGGGGTGTCGTCCGCGTGATTTCGCGCGGCGGCGTTGCGGGATCGAAGGTGCTTTGCAGTTCCACCCGCAATCCTTCCATCTCGGGCAGCGTGTCCAGAAACTGCTTGTCCAATTTCTGGCCACCTACGATGTAGATCTGGCCGTTCCCCGCCTTCACTTCGCGGACCGCGATGAGCCCGAGCGCCACGCCCTCGGCCAACTCTTCCCGCTTCAGAAATACTCCCTTCGAATCGCCGGCCGCGAGCACCCAGCTCTCCTTATATCCAAAGCGCGCGGGCCATTCCGCGGAACTGATGATGCTGCCGTCCGGGCCCACCAGCTCGAGAAAATCGAGCGACTGTTCGCGCGCCAGGTTTTGCGCCTGGTCATAATATTTCCCCGCGTCCGCTTGCGGCGAACCTAGCTCCACTGCAATGCGAGCGATCTCGTCGGAACTCGCGATTGCATCCAAGCGGCGCGCCACTTCCGCGCCTCGCCGGTTGAATTCGCCGTGGAATTGAGCAACCAATGTCGCGGTTCGCTGCTCGTCCCGACGCTCGAAGGATTTGGTGACAAGAGTGGACACGACGCCGGCCACAATCCACACCGCAACCACGACGGTGGCCGTGATGGAGAGAAAGATTTTGGTCCGGAAACTCATGCTTTGACCCTTATGGATCTACCCAGATGTTTTCCAGATGCAGCGAGAATCCCCCGCTCTTCTGCGCAGCATCCCAGTTATGCACGCGCGGTGCGATACCGTAAACGTCGGGGAGAAACAGGATGGGAATCACCCGATGCGCGTCGAGCATGGCGCGCTCGGCTTCGTATAATTCCTGCGGCCGGGCGGCATTCAGCGGACGCTCCGGCAGGCCAAGCAGAACGCCGATCCGGTTGAGTTCAGTGGCGGCGTCATCGGATTCGAGCGTCCAATGAACGATTTTCAAAGCTCCACCCGGATTCGGCGTGGGTTGCAGCAGAATGCCAGCATCGCGCGCATTCAGTGCCACCCGTTCCGCGATGGAACGGGCAAACCCGTCGTTCGGCGGATAGCTCAGCGCGAGAGGCGCGAGGCGCAGTTGGGAAGTTAGCTGCTTTGCGCGCCCGGCATCGGGAGCGGCGCCGAAGAGAAATGCGTATCCACTGAGCCACTGCGGCAGCAATCCGAAAGCGGCCTCGGCTTTTCTCTGCGCCAGAACATTTACCATTGGCGCGCGATCGATTGCCAGCGCCAGCGCTTGCCATACCGTAGGCTGGACGCTGTCGGAAACCAATGCAATCAACTCATGCACGGGCGATTCCCAGATGCGAATGTGTTCGGGCAGCACGCGCCGCGTCTGGGAGAAAGGGATATCGAAGATATCGCCGACGGCTGCGCGTGGTGCCCAGGTTGACGATCACCGAATCCAGAAACGGACGCCCGCCCCAATAATCTTCGAACGCCGCAAGCGTTATTTTATGCCCGGGTTCCCAGGCGCTCACGCGGAACGGGCCGGTCCCGATTGGCGCACCTTTGTCGTCGGTGCGGAAGATGGCCATCCGAGGGTTGGCAAGTTCCGTCAACAGGTCGGGCACGGCACGATCGAATTGCAGCACGATGGTTTGGCCGCCGGCTGTGATGTTGACGTCGCCATATTTTTTCTTGAGCGCGGCCGTCAGCCCGGCGGCGGCATGCGACGCATTCAGCGGCTCGCCGTCGTGAAACAGAACTTTTGGGCGAAGCGAGAACCTCCAGCGTTTCCGGTCCGGCATCGCGCTGCCATGCCGTCGCTAGCCAGCGGTTCAATCTCGCCCTTTTCATTCAGCCGGACCAGCGTTTCCTCGATGAGCGGCGCGATGCTTCGCCGTCGATGTGGAAGAGAGTTCCACCGTAACGGTGCCGCCGTATCGCGGACGGGTGGCTCCGGCAAGCGGAAAGAGCGGGAGACTACTCAGCGCAAGCCACGCCCAGGCGTGAAGCCTCATAGTTTCCTGTCTTCGAATTGCGAATCACGAGCGTAGACTGCCCAGGCGTTTCCGACGGCCAGAGCGCGGTCACGGGCCCTGGCAGTAAGAGCGGATCACTTGCGGCGACAGCCTGGCCGTCCAGCATTTCGTACGCCTGAATCTGATCGTGATCTTCAGCATCGCCTGCCGCTGAACGCCAACATCATCCAACCCGCGCCGCATGGGTTTTCGATACTTGAGAACTCGCCGCTCGAACCGTCCAGCACATTTCGATCCGTCACCCAACGCACCGTCGTCGAAGGATCCCGCGGATTCAGAGGCCACGTGTCATTGCCAGGCGCGCAAGTGACCTTGAAATCGGGTTGCAAGGTTCCGCTGCAGGATGTGCCTGGAGCAAAGACACGGAATCCGCCGGACGCGTTTTCCAACCGGCCGCGCGGATCCCGTGGCAGCGGTCGCGCCCACGAAACGCCCGCGACGCCGGCCGGAGTCCATTTGCCTGCATCCATCCGGTAGCTGGCTACTTTGTTGGGGCTCAGGACCAGCAATTCGCGAATCCATCAGCAAAATATCCAGCACGGCTTCGGACTGCTCCAGCATCGGCTGCACCGAAAGTTTCACGCGCGGCTTTCGCACAGCGGCCGGCGGCACGCTCCACGGCAGCATGGCTATTTGCCGGTTCTCGCCCGAGGATACAGCGGCGACGAACAGCAGGCCCCGTACATTTTCCGAGATCGTGACGCGCAATGCTTCAGGCTGTGCCGCCGTGGTTGTCTCCACGCCCGTCTTCCTCAATTCCTGCTGGAGCGCGGCTCGGAAGCTGGATGACTCGGCCGGCCCGAGCGCCGTCAGGTTTTGGAATTCGAGCGAAACGGTTGCGCGGCGCTGCAGCAGGGAGGAGATAAGGTCCGCCAGTTGCGTGCCCGCTTCCGCCATCGGTTGCGCCCGTATTAGCGGGGACATCAGCGTTCCAAACAATAGCGCTAACCCTACGCGGAGCATCGGTCACATTATACTGTTCGCGTGTCACCAACCGGACTACGATCCGCAGGAACACGAATGCCATCACCAGCGCGCACGCGAAGCTGAACAGAAGAGCCAGCGCGACTTGTGGGAACTCGCCTAAGAATGTCAGCGATGTCATTGCCCACCTCCACTCACGGTGGCTGCCGATTCGTCGAAAGCTTTGGCGAGTTCGGCATCAGTTTCGGTCAGAAGATCCACCGGGTCGCCCACTTCCACGCGCTCGAACAGATCCTCCACATCTTGATTGCGCATCCGGATGCATCCGTGCGACGCCGCTTTGCCGATGGACTTCGGCCGGTTGGTTCCGTGAATCCCGTATCCTTTAAAGCCAAGACCCATCCAGCGTGTTCCCAACGGATTCGCCGGTCCCGCGGGCACCACTTTTCCCGGCTGATAATACGTCGGCTTCACCACGCGGCTCACGATATGGAAGCTACCGTTGGGACTCGGCGTGCTGTGTTTCCCAACCGCGATGGGATAAACCTTGACCACGCGCCCATCCTCAAAGAGTGCGATCTTGCGATCCGCGAGATTCACCACCAGCCGCCGCGTTCCACTCTCGGCAAAAACCTCGGTGCTCGCCGCCACCAGAACCGCCAGAATCTTAATTGCCTGCATTGCCTTTCCCTCCGACGCACAAGGGAAAAGCAGCTCAGCCGCCAAATGCAAGTTGATGATTTCTCGGACACATCCGGGAGACGGCTCGTGTCGAACTAAACACTCGGTGTCAGCCGGGACACGCCGCTCTATTTGGACGGCTCAAGCTGAAAGGTCTTTTCCGCCACCGACTCGACCTTGGAACGCGAATAGAAAATCGGAAAATATTTTCCTCGCGCCCACAACTCGTAGAGGTCCCGATAGTGAGGATCGTTGACGTCGCCGGACTGGCCCGGGCTATTCAACCCGACCGAGTTATCCCAATTCTCCGTGTCGACGATGATCTTGAAAGATCCGCCCGCCACCTGGTTGCCCGCGATGGCGGACGTCGCCGTGATGGTATACCCGTCGCCGCCGCGCGGAGAGTGTCCGACGTCGAACTTCTCTTGCAGTTCGGGTTTTACCGCGTCCGTCATCGGACTGAGAATCCGCGCATAATGATACGCACCCAGTTTCCATTTCTGCATGTCCCGGCCGAAGCGCTTGGATAATTCCGAGACAGCCTCCTCCAGGCTCTGAACGAGAAGTGCATTCCGGGAGGCAATCGGATCGGAGCCGAAGCGCCCATCGGGAGCGTACAACCAGCTTACGAACCGCGATCCCGAAAGCCCCAGGAAATCTTGGGCTGCCTTTGGCGCCGTGACCACATAGACATTGGCTCCCAGGCGTAGCTGCCACATTTCATAGATTCCCGCAGCGACCGAATCTTTATCCAGCACGTAGTTCCAGCGCAGCAGTTCGGAGGCAGCCTGCTTGGACGCGGGGTTGGGCATATCGATATCGCGCAACAACGGAACCAGGCTGCGAGCCAGTATCGAGAGGTCGCTGTTTTGGAGCTGGACCATATCGGCGACGGAGAATCTCCGGCCCGAGCTCAGAAACTCGGCCACGCTCTGCGCCCTGAAAGGGTCGGCCCACGAATAATGCAGAGCGTCTTTGTAGGGCCATCCGCGCGGGATCTGGTATTCGTTGGACGTATTGTAGAACCCTTTTTCCGGGTTGAGCTGGTGCGGCAGCTCCTTGATGGGGAGGAATCCATTCCACTCATAACGTCCATCGCCGGGCACTGGAACCAGACCGCTCCACTTCGGCCGCCGCGGCGCAATGCCTACCGCCTGGTATCCGATATTCCCGGCCCGGTCCGCCCACACCATGTTTTCAGCGGGGATTCGACTGTAGCTGCACGCGTCCACAAATTCCTGCCAGCTCTGCGATTGATCCATCCGCAGGCTGGCCAGATAGGGCGCGCCGCCCATTTCACGCCACGCCGCGCGCACGGCATAGGCTTTATGGTGACTGAACGTCCTCGAAGATCACCGGGCCGTGGCGTGTGTATTTGAGTTCCACCGATACCGGCGCATCCCCTTTCACCGAAATCGATTCCCGGATGCTGGTCATGGATTCCCACGCGCCCAAGTATTTGTACTGCGATGGATTCGCCGGGTTGGTGTCGTACACATAGAGATCCTCGGTATCCGTGCCGAAGATGGTGAGCCCCCAAGCTCCGAAATTGTTGTGGCCGATGGAAACCCCGGGCAGCGCCGGCTCGCCGCCGCCGATGACATCCCAGCCGGGCGCCACCAGATGGACCCAATAGCGCAGCGATGGCGCCTCCAGATTGCGATGCGGATCGTTCGCCAGCAACGGATATCCGCTCTCGGTGAGCTTGCCGCCGACCACCCAGTTGTTGCTCCCGTTAATTCCTTTGAGAAAGTGAGCCGATGCAGCCTCAATCCCGGCGTCCAACCGGGACACGGCTTTCGGATTGCGGTATTCGGCGGATAGATCATCGGCCTGGAATTTCAGCGGCGTGCGAAAAGCGTGGTAGAGATCCAGGATCTGATCCGACAGCAGAGACTTATCAATTGCCGGATCCATCTCGAGATTCGGACCGGCGGGTTGGAAGTACTCGTTGTCCTTGACCTTGTCGATGCCGACGGCCCGAATCGCCAAAGCCAGGTTCAATTCCTGATCGATGTTATCCAGCAGGCCGTTAAATCGAGAGATGACCACGGCGGAAGTCCATTGGCCGGGCTTGATACCAAGCATCTTGAACTCCAGCGTGAGCAGCGCTGGATTGCGATCCGTCTGGACGATATATGCGTTAATGCCTTTGACAAAAGCCGCAACGATGGCGGCGCCGTGCGGATGGTACCAGTTGAGCTCCTGATTCAAGTCGCCGCGGAACCGAAACAGGCGATTCCCGATATCGCGTTTCACCTGTCTTTTGCCGAGGATCTCGGCCAGGCTGCCAGTAGCCTGCCGTCTCCACATTTCTAACTGGAACAATCGATCGCGGGCGACGTTATAGCCCTGAGCAAAAAATAGATCCGCTTCACTTTTGGCGTAGATGTGCGAGATGCCCCAGTGGTCTTTGACGATTTCAACCGGTTGGCCGAGGCCTGGGACCAGTAGTGTTTCGGTTGGAACGGCGGCGCAGGCAGCGAACGGGAGTGCGGCCAGCAGAATGCGAAGCAGAATGGAACCGGGTTTTCTCGATCGCATGGACGGAAGCTAGTATATTCTACTGCGGTAAACGGAAGTAACTTCCTAGTCACCGTTACGCCGGTGCCCAGCCATAAAGGACGGCTTCTAAATGGGCAGGAGGATGTATTTTCCATGACCCTTCATCTCCTGGCAGTTCTTCTGCTCGGCTTGATGTGCGGAAGCGAGCTGAACGTGGCCGCCTTCGCTCATCCAACGTTTAACCGTCAGCCGGCACAGGTTCACATTCCAATGCGTTCGTCGTTCGCTCAATTATTTGGACATGTGATGCCGTTCTGGATGTCCGCATCCACGCTGCTGAATCTTCTTTTGCTGTTGCCATTCGAGCATCTAAGCGAATCCGCATGGCGCTTGGTTGCCATCGCGTTCGCCTTGCAGGTTTTGGCCGTGGTATTCTCGCTGGCCTTTCCGGTGCCGATCAACAACCGGATCGCGAAATGGACTCCGGACTCGCTGCCAGCGGATTGGCAAACCCAAGAGCGTCGCTGGGATACGTATCACTGGTTGCGAACCTGTGGGTTGGTAGTGGCGTTTGCTCTTTTGGTCCTCAGCCTTGGTTTTCATTAAATGCAAAGAGCACCGACTCCCTAACCCGGTAGAGCCGGAACCAAAACCGAAATGCGACCGCAAGGAAGAGTAACGCAATACAGCGGCGCTCGTGGTAGCGCTCCCTCGCGGTCGCGGTTCGGTAACAGGTTCGTTCCCAGCCGCGAGTGTAAGCGGCCGGTTGTCGCCAGTTTTACGAATCCCGTCCGGCTCCCTTACGGTCGCGGCTCGGAATGATACTTTTGTGATATAAAACAATCACAGGCACAATTGTCGTTAGGATTGTTTCGCCCATGTCTGTGGAAATCGCCGGAAAAGAATTTCAGGACCGTTGTTCTGCAACACTTTGCAACGCGCGCTCCGTTCGCGTTATCCACAGCCGTTATCCACAAGCCATCTGGCTCACAACGCTCATGCAAAATTACCGTTGCCGAGGCGGATCCATTCCAATAAGGTAGAACGACTGGGGTATGGCTGCGCACGCTGACATCGCGCTTGAAAAAGGACTTCCCGCTAATCAGGATGCGGAGCGCTTCGTCCTAGGCGCCATCCTGATGGATGACGCGCTCTACATCCAGGTGGCCGGCACGCTCGAAGCCGACGACTTCAGCCTGGAAAAGCATCGCCGCATCTTCCTGCGCATGGGCGAGCTGTATGAGCGCGGCGAGCGAATCGACCGCGTGACTGTCGCCAACGAGCTGATGAAGCAGAACCAGCTCGAATCCGTGGATGGCGTCAGCTATCTTGTGTCGCTCGACGACGGCCTTCCCACGCTTTCGAATCTCGAAAGCTATATCCGGATCGTCAAAGACAAAGCGACGCTGCGCCGCATCATCTTCACGTCGCAGAAGCTGATTGATCGCTGCATTATCGGCGAGGAAGAGCCCGACGAAATCCTCGCCAGCGCCGAAGAAAGCCTGCTGAAGCTGGGCGACACGCGCACTCAGGATGCGCTGGCCAGCCCGCAGCGGATTCTGGATCAGTTCGAGGGCGGCATCAATGCCTTCCTCGATCCCAGCAAGCGCATCAAGGGGCTCAGCACCGGATTCCTCAAGCTCGACGATATGACCGGCGGTCTGCACGAAGGCGAGCTGGTGATTCTGGCCGCGCGGCCTTCCATGGGGAAAACGGCATTGGCGCTCAACATCGCGCAGCATGTCGCGATGCATCCCACGCAAAAGCAGACTGTCGCGGTGTTCTCGCTCGAAATGTCGTCAGAATCGCTGCTCACCCGCATGGTGTGCGCCGCGGCTCGCGTGGATCAGCAGAAGTTCCGCGCCAGCTATTTGAATCAGGATGAGCGGCGCCGATTGTCGAAGGGAACGTCGGATCTGGTGCAATCCCCGCTGTTTATCGACGATACTCCCGGGACGCATTTGATGGATATCCACGCCAAGCTCCGGCGGCTGAAGAGCGAGCATGGCCTGGCGCTGGTGGTGATCGATTATCTGCAGTTGATGAGCGCCCGCGGGCGCAGCGAAAATCGCAACCAGGAAATCAGCACCATTTCGCGCGGCTTGAAGTTGATGGCCAAGGAGCTCAAGGTTCCCATGCTGGTGCTCTCGCAGTTGAATCGCGCCCCGGAAACGCGGCCGGGCGACCATCGGCCGCAATTGAGCGATCTGCGCGAGTCCGGATCCATTGAGCAGGACGCCGATCTGGTGGCGTTCATCTTCCGCGAAGAGGTTTACAAGCCGGAGCGCGAGGATTTGAAAGGCCTGGCGGAATTGATCCTGGCGAAACAGCGCAACGGACCTACCGGCAGAGTCAATCTGGTGTTCCTGCGCGAGTTCACCAAGTTCGAAAATCGCACCAACGATCTGGGCGAAGACGTCATGGGCGGTGAATAAAACCATCTGGTTGATCGCCGCGCTGGTCTGCGCCTCGCTTGGCAGCGCAGCCTGTTGCGCCTAGCCACGTCGACGACTTCACCGGCCATCCGCGCGTAATCATCATCAGCGATATCGGCAACGAACCGGACGATCAGATGTCGTTGATCCGTCTGCTGCTGTATTCCAATCAACTGGACATCGAAGCACTCATCGCCTCCACATCCACCTGGCAGGGGACCAGGGTCCATCCGGAAACGATGCGCGCTTTGATTCAAGCTTACGGAAAAGTACGGCCCAATCTGTTGAAACACGCGCCGGGTTGGCCTGCGGCGGAGGAACTCGACGGAAAAGTCTTTACCGGCCAAACAGCGTACGGGTTAGCGGCAACCGGCCCGGACAAAATGTCGGAAGGAGCCGAAGCCATTATCCGAGCCGCGGATCGCGACGATGCGCGGCCATTGTGGATCAGCGTCTGGGGCGGGACTAACACGCTGGCTCAGGCATTGCTGCGCGTGCGGGCAACGCGGTCTGCTGACGGCGTTAGAAAGTTCGTCCAAAAGCTGCGCGTCTATTCCATCTCCGATCAGGACGATGCAGGACCATGGATCCGGCGCGAGTTTCCCGATCTGTTTTACATCGTCGCGCCGTCCACTCCCACCGGCGAAGATTATTACTATGCCACCTGGACCGGGATTAGCGGCGATGCTTATTATCGAAACGGTGCCGGGGCGGATTTCACAACGGTCACGAATGAATGGCTGGACGCGAACATTCGAAGTAAAGGTCCGCTCGGAAAATTGTACCCGCGGTTTCTATTCATCATGGAAGGCGACACGCCTTCGTACCTGGGCTTGATGGACAACGGTTTAAACGCGTATCGCCGGCCGGATTGGGGCGGTTGGGGCGGGCGTTACATTTTCCGCCAACCATACGGCGAAACTCATCCGATATGGACTCAGGGAGGCGACCTGTTTTCGCGCGTCACTTCGCAGGACACGGTGCGCGGCGCGGATGGTCAGGAGCATGTCTCCGATCAAGCGACCATCTGGCGTTGGCGAGACGCGTTCCAAAACGATTTCGCGGCACGCATGGATTGGACCGTCGCGGATTACGCGCACGCGAATCATAATCCGCTAGTGGAAGTAAACGGCCACGCAGGAACCGCGCCCATCCAGATGGATGTTGAAACCGGGAAACCAGTGTCGTTGGATGCGAGCAAAAGCAAAGATCCCGACGGCCAGCCGCTGCACTACAACTGGTTTCACTATGCCGAAGCTGGCGGAACGGGCGCCAGTCTCGCCGCGTTGTCCATTGCTGGCGCCGATAGCGCGAAGGCGGTTGTAACTGCCACGGCGACGTGCCGTCCTCAATGGCTACCCATGGCTGCGCGCTGTCCTCCGACGGGAGTCGCACATATCATTTTGGCTGTTACTGATGAGGGATCTCCGCGATTGACTTCCTACCGCAGAATCATTCTAAATGTGAAGGCTAGGTAGGGCGGACCCCCTGGTCCGCAGCCGACTCCCCCGTCGGCTTGAACGGCGGGTCCAGGGGGACCCGTGCGGACCAGGGGGTCCGCCCTACTATGAACAGCGAGAAGCCGGTCGATAATGAATATTGTGCGAATCGCAGTGCTTGCCGACATTCATGGAAACCTGAGGGCGCTCGAAGCCGTACGCGCCGACCTGCGCCGTCACGCGCCAGACATCGTCGTCAATCTCGGCGACCATTTATCCGGGCCGCTACAGGCAGCTCAAACCGCCGATCTACTGATGGAGACGGACTACCTGCAAATTCGCGGAAATCACGACCGGCAACTGCTGGACCGGCCGGTGGCGCAGATGGGTCAGTCGGATCAAGCCGCCTTCGGACAATTGACAGATCGTCACAAGGCGTGGCTCAGTTCCCTTCCCGCGACGAAAATACTTGGAGAGCAGATTCTGCTGTGCCACGGAACACCGGACGACGATCTTGCCTATTTGCTCGAGGAAGTTCGCGGCGCCGAGGTTGGTCTTCGATCACCGGACCGGATTCAGCTCAATCAGGACTCCCGGGTTCGCGCGGTACTCTGTGGGCATTCTCATATTCCCCGCATTGTGCAAAACAGCGCGGGCGTGACCATCGTGAATCCAGGAAGCGTGGGACTGCAGGCCTACGAGGACGACCACCCTTCTCTGCATTACATGGAGACGGGCAGTCCCCATGCGCGCTATGCGGTCATCGACCAGGAAGCGGGAGTCTTGAAAGTAGACTTCGTCGCTGTGGAATACGATTGGGAGCAGGCGTCCAAAGACGCAGCCGCAGCTAAGCGCGCCGATTGGGCTCATGCGCTTCAAACCGGGTACGCGCTTCGCGGATAGTTTAGGGACGAGGATCTTCGGTCTTGCGGCTCAAATCCTCAGCCAGGATGATGGCTTCCGCCAGATCTTTCATGGGACGGCGCAGGCGCCGGCTCTCGTTGCGAAGGCGCAGATATGCCTCTTCTTCGCTGAGGCCGTAGCGTTGCTGCAGAATACCTTTGCCACGCTCCACAAGTTTGCGGGTCTCGAGCTGGCGCTTCATTTCCTGGGTTTCTTCCAGAAGCCGCGCATTCGCTTCCGTCAGCAAGGACTTCGAGATGACTCCGCCCATCTGCTCCCCTACGAAGGTGAGCAATGCGATTTCTTCCGAAGTATGGCGGTGGGCTTGCCGGTGATGCACGTTGATGACGCCGATTACATCGCCACCACTCACCAGTGGCACGGAAAGGAACGCTTCGTACGTATCTTCAATCAAGGCCGGAAACCGCTTGAATCTCGCATCCGCCGCAGCCTTGGAAGAAAGCGCAACCACGGATTTATGCTCGGCCACCCATCCGGTGACACCTTCGCCCATCTTCATGCGCAGATTTCCAAGGGCGGCTGCGTGAGGAACCTGGGATGCGCGCAGCACCACTTCGTCGCTGTCCGGTTCCAGCAGGTAAACCAGGCAGGCGTCGCATTCCGTCACCTGCGCGGTGAGTCCGACAATTTCACCCAGCATCTCGTCGAGAGACAACTCGGAGCTGACGATGCTGCTAATCCGATGAAGGAGCGCTACATGGGAACTTGGAGGCTCCATAACGCGTACTGTTGCCATACTTCAGGGTAGCTGCCGTGAAGCGAGCGGTCCAATCAATAATTCCTATCGGTCTCATTTTGGTGAAGTTTTAGTTTACATTTCGATGTCAGCAGTATGAAGCATTGCGGTTTAGGGGAACTGTATCAAACCGAACCGCGACCGCAAGGGAGCGTGATACCACGACCACCCCGACGCTCCCTCGCGGTCGCGGCTCGGAAAAAGAGGATTCGTATTTTGAGGACGTTACCGAGCCGCGACCGTAAGGGAGTCGGTGCCTTTTTGGTTTTTTAGCGTGATACCACGACCACCCCGACGCTCCCTCGCGGTCGCGCTTCAGCCGATCCGGACCAGTTCCCGTTGAATCTCGCCCGTTACTTGAGCTTCGTCGGGACCGATGTACATGTTGACTTCGGATCGAATCCCGTAGTCCGGAAGGTAAACTCCGGGCTCGATGGAGAAGCAGGTGCGGGCGATGATCCGCCGGTCGTCATGCGTTTCCAGGTTGTCCATATTAGCGCTGGTGCCATGAACTTCCTCGCCGATGGAGTGGCCGGTGCGATGAACGAAGTATTCGCCGTAGCCTTCCTTATCGATATGGCCGCGAGTCACGTCGTCCACCTCGAAGCCATGAATCAACTGATGGTGGCTGATGGCGTGCTTAACGAAATCAATGGCGCGATCGCGCCCGCCGGTTACTATTTCGAAGATTTTTTGTAGCGCTGCCGGGGGATCGCTGCCGCAATAGCCGGTCCAGGTGACATCATAAAACACGGCGCCGGGCTTGTCGAGCTTGGCCCAAAGATCGATCAGTACTGCATCCTTCGGGCGAATCGGCGAACTGCCCTCAGGCTGAGGTTCGTAGTGCGGATCGGACATGTTGGCATTCACGGCAACGATCGGCCCATGATCGGTGACAAGTCCCGCCTTTTCGAAGCCCTCGCGGATGAAACGATTGACCTGCCATTCCGTGATTGTTTCGCCGGCCTTCAACGCAGCACCGATTTTGCGGAATGCTTCGGCTCGCACGCGATCCACTCGGCGTCCGGCCTCGAGATGCATCTCCAACTGTTCGGCGGTCCAGCGCGCATCGAATAGCTGCACCAGATTGGCGGAGCTTACCACCTCGACGCCGGTGCTTCGCACCAATTCCAGAGTTCCGCCATCCACCATGGAGACGTAAGGGATGGCGCAGTTGGGCGAATATTGCATCGCTACGCGCTTGCTGCCGTTCAGCAAGTAAGTGATGCCATCGGTCTGCCGGGCCCAACTCGCATACACTCTCATCTCGCCGGGCAAACCGTCGAGCGCGCCGGATTCAATGGCGTGCACCAACCCTCTTGGTTCGCCTTGCGCGGGAATGAAATAATACCAGCGGCGCGTGGCAAGCCGGCCGGAACCCAGGCCCAGGATCCGGTAGGCAAGCGGATCTCTCTGATGATGGTCAAAGAACAACCAGCCATCCAGCTTTTCTTCTTTCAGCGCTTTTTGAATTTCCTCAATTTGCATATTTAGGTTTCGAAGAATGGTTTCCACTTTTCCGCCGGCGGGGGCGCCGACATCAGGCTGACTACGATCAAGCTGATTACCGAGGCGCCCAGAGCAGGATACACTGCGTCCTCGAAGCCGGCGAGATTCCAGGCGACCGTTACGGCGGTTCCCAGCGCGATGGAGGTAATGGCGGCCACGGTGGTAGCGCGCTTCCAAAAGAAGACGGCCATCACCACCGGTGTCACGGCGGCCCCATACACGGTGTACGCATAGAGCGAAGCTTTCAAGACGGATTCGAATCGAGTGGCCTGCAACAGCGCAAAGAGTCCAAGTACGATCACGATCACTCTCGACATCACCAGCTTGCGCCGCTCGGAAGCTTTGGGGTTGACGAATCGGCCGTAGACATCGTGAATCAGATTGGTGGCCGGCGAGAAGAGATAATTGTTCGCGGTCGAGATTACTTTTGCAAAGATACCGCCCAAAAGAATAGCGCCCACCAGCGGCGGAAGGCCTTTGAACGCAGTGATGGGGATGATCTCACGGGGCTTGTCCGTGTGGAAAAGCGAGCTGCCGATCACCGCCAACGACGCCAGCAGAGTTTCCAGCAGCACCGTCCCGATGATCCATCCGTAGACCGCGAACTTCGCATCCTTTTCCGATCGGGCGGAAAAAAACTTCTGGTACATGCCCTGATTCCCGATCAGAAGCAGCATGGTGGGAATCATCAAGCCAAATGCTTGCGATACGCTCAGGTTCCCGAACACCTGGAAATGTGTGGGGGGAAGCACCGCGGTGACGTGCTGCCAGCCGCCTGCTTTCTCGAGCACCAGTGGAACGGCAATGATCACGATCACGGTGACCAGCGTTCCGATGACGAGATCGAGATACGCGATCGACGCCATACCTGCCGCCGCCGTGAATAGGATCACGAAGGCCGCGATGATGCACATTCCCTGATCGCGCGAGATGGAATCCGGAAAAATCAGATGCAGAATGTCGCCGCCGCCTTTGAACTGGTAACTTGCAATCACTGTGTAAGCGATGACGATCGCGATGGTCCCCATCACGCGGGCTGTCGCGTTATATCTGACTTCCAGAAGATCGGGTACGGTAAATTGCGCAAACCTTCGCGCGCGTCCGGCAATCAAAGCGATGACGATAAGGCCGGCCCATCCGCCGCCACCTTGCCAGAGCGCGGCAAAGCCGTTGTTGTATGCATTCTCCGCCCCCGCGAACAGGCTGCCAGCGCCGATCCAGGAAGAGAGCAGCGTAAACACCAGCACCGGCCACGGCAGCTTCCGGCCGGCCACCATGAAATCCGTTTGATTCTTGACGGAGCGCGTTTTGATGGCGGTGACGATGCACAACGTGCCCACCACGATGGCCAACACAACGGCGTAGATCATGAGGGCCGGACGCCGCTTCCCTGGTCTGATGCGGTAGCTATCTTTCTGTGACGCACGCGAGTATTCAGATTCAACACGCCGGCGACGTCCTTGGTATCCACCACGCGGAAGTCGAGGACATCATCCAGCCAGTCCTGGCTGAGGCCATTCCAGTATTGAGTCGCAACGGTCAGTGTATACTCTTGCCGGGCGAGTAAGCAATCGATCTCGAAATCTACTTCGAGCGATTCCCCGGATTTGAACTCTCCAAGCTCGATGCGCTCCAGCCGAGTGTTGGTGCCGAAGACATCCATTCCGATGCGATTGCGAATGAGAATTCCCACCACAGGATTCGAAACCGCTTGCTGAAAAGTAGCTCGCACACGAATCACGACAGTCTCCCCGGGTTTGAAAGCCCGGCACGTTTGCCCTTCGGTGTTGAGCATGCGGGCATCCACGATGTGGCTTGCGCCGTCGCCATGGCGAAAACTGCTTTTGGCTGCGATCTCTCGCGTGGATTTGTCGTCGGCTTTGTTGCCGCGCTCTTGATCCAGCACGAAGCCAACATACTGATTCACAGCATCCTTCGGCGAGCCTTGCATCACCACTTGACCTTGCAACATGAATGCGGCCCGATCCGCCAGCCGCTTCACCAGGCCCAGGTCGTGCGAAACCAGCAGTACGGTGACCTTTCGCTGCCGGAGTTCCTCAAATTTCTGGATGCAGCGGCTGGCGAAGATCGCATCCCCTACGGCCAACGCTTCATCCACCACCAGGACTTCGGGATCCACGTGGATGGCGGTAGAAAACGCCAGGCGAACGTACATGCCGGTGGAGTATTCCTTCACCGGGCGGTTGATAAACTCGCCAATCTCGGCAAACGCCTCGATGCGGGGAAATGCTTGATCCATTTCTTTCCGCGAGAGACCCATGATCTCGGCGTTCAGATAGACGTTGTCACGGCCGCTAAATTCCGGATTGAAGCCGGCGCCTAATTCGAGCAACGCGGCAATGCGGCCCGAACAGAGCACGCGGCCGCTGGTGGGCTGCAGAATCCCGCTGATGATTTGGAGTAAAGTGCTCTTGCCGGATCCATTGGGACCGACGAGAGCGAATACCTCGCCTTTTTCCACGCGCAGATTGATGTTCCGGAGCGCCCAAAACTCGGCGCTCTTCCGGTCGTCCAGATGGAAGCTACCGAGCACACGGTCGAACGGGTGACGATATAGATGATACAGCTTCGAGACGTTTTGAACGGCGATCACTATGTTCTATCCGAGCTGAGCGCTACGCCGCATGCCTGTGGAAAGCGGCAATGCATAACCGATCAGGCAAAACTGGTCTAACGCAAACAACACCACGGACTCAAAGCCAGCCCCCTGCGCCATCCTGGCTTCTTTCAACCACGAGGATGAGGGGTCACTGATTCCCACCAAATGGCTGCGTTGCGACGGCGGAAACCCAAGTGGGACACCCGCAGCTATTGATGTGGCGCTCAAATCAAGGTTCCGTGCATAAGTATAACCGAAGCTTTCGGTTTTCAAACAATTGAGGATGGCCGGAGTCCATTCGCCTGTAGGGTAATTGATCACTTTATTCAGCGCCGTGTTGTTGACGTCGATCGGATAGAGCACTTCGAACCTGCAGGCTGGAATCGTGGTCCGCACGAAAGCCATGATCTGCGCCGTGAAGCTGCCGATGAGGCCCGGGAGAAACGTGGCTTCGTGAGGAATTGTGGAGGGATCGAGCGTGTTCGTGGTGATCACAGTAAGTGGAGTGCCGTACTCCGCCAAAAATGTGCTGGTTGTATAGTCGTCGTAGAACGGCATTCCGGACCCGTCGTCCGGGAAGTACCACCACTGCACTTCACCGAACTGCAGGTACGGCTGCATTCCCGCCGCTATCAGAATGTTGGCCATGTCCAAATGGACCTGTTGCCAGAAACCTGCGCTCGTCGGCGAAAAGTTCGTCTGAAGCGAGGGCGTATTCAGCCAGACAGCCGCGCCGCTGGGATAGCGCTGAGCGATTCCTGCGCCCACCGTCGTGTCGCCGTTGCCCAGTTCCATACTGAATGACGCGACGCCATCCAGGCCGTAACCGTTCAAAGCTTGGAAAAAGCCTAAGTGCCAGTCACGGGCAGCGCGATTCAATCTCGGCACAACCGTTAAGTCGGTGTACCAATTGCCATCATTGCCCCCCGTCAACGTCGGTCCAGAAACTTCCGGCGTCAGGTTGGTTGTTGGAGCACTCGTCGCAATGGTGATGTGATTGCCATCCGCGCCCATGGAGCGGGAGTAAATCGTCAGTATGTTGCCGCTCGCGCTGGCGCGAATCGCGGTATATCCGCGATTTAACTCAAGCGAAAACGCCAAGGCCAAGGTCTCGACAGTGTCTCCCGTGAGATTCAAATGTTGAATCGTGTTTTCCGTCGATGTGGGCTCATCCGTGCGGCCGATAATAATCTCGGTGATCAGATTCGGATCCGGGCGTGCCAACAAAAGTAACCGTGCCCGACGCGTACACGTGCCCCACTCGGACTAGCTCATAGAACCACAGCGCACCGGCGTAGTGATTCACCCGCGCATGCATGCCCAACGAATTGATCATCCAAGCAGTGCGCTCCGGGGCAAGCGCGAGCGAGTGTTCCGTATCCCAGTCCGTCGCAAAACAGAGCTGCGACTCTGCACGTTCCGCCGGAAGCGTTGAGTTGGGAATGGCGATTTCCAGGAAGTCGAAATAAAAGTAGGTTCCGGTAGTTCCCGCGTGAGTTGCCACCACGGTGTGGCTTCCTGCTCCGTATTGTCCCAGGAGCTTCCGGATCAACACGTCCTCAGTCGGCAGGTTCAGGTTTACTGATAACGCTGTCCCTCCGTCCACCGAAACTGAGATCAATGCGCCTGCATCGGCGAGCCTGGTCCCTAAGTACAAGCTGTGTGTTTGTGCCGAGCTGTACGTGCAGGTAACGTTGGAAGAGTTCGTGCTGGTGGATTGAATCGTACCGCCGGAGAAGTTGCCGCTGCCCGGCGTCCACCCGGCGGAATACTGCACAACGGGGGAATTGTCTTCGATTCTCCTACTGCCCGGACCGGCCACCGAATACGATCTCCCCGTACCCGTCACCGCCCAATCGGAAACCACCACTTGAAACTCGCTCCGTTCGAAAGCTCCAACCTGGAACGCCGCTGAGTATGTCCAGCGAAGCTTGCGTACGGCGTTCGCCGGAATTACACCCGCAACCGGATCCGCTAGTGTTGCGAACGGCAAAACGATCTGCCACTGAGTAGGTGAGGTACCTCCGGACATGATCTTCGACGGTGCGTCCCATGTCTCCGACATACTGTTGGAAACATAAGTGTAGACGCCAACCAGGTTGCCGTTCGCCCCAGTAGCGCCGGTTAGACCTGCCCCATCGTAAGTAAGTGTAATCGTCGTTCCGCTCTGAGTGGCCGTCATGGTCGGCGAAAACGTATTCACACCCGCGACGATATTCTGAATGGCCCAATCCAGCGTGTCGCCGGCATTCATCTGATACGGATAATGTTCGGAGAGGAATACGATGCCAACGTAATCGAGCGTGGTTACCGTTCCGCTCAATGTGAACTGAACCGTGGCAGGAGTATAGCTTCCAGCGATAGCGGTGGCGTGGCTTAGCAAAGGGATTTTGTACAATTGCTCGCCGGTCCCGGGATCCGCCCACACACGAAGATTCGGCCAGTCTACGGTAGGATATAAAGTCGAGTCGATCGGAATGCAGTTATCGCGGGTTTCATTGTAAGTGAGCGTCAACCCGCTGAGGTCACCGTCCGGCAAGTTTCGAAATGCGGGATGTTCAAAGACGTTGTCGCGATTCCACTCGATCACCGCCCAGTCAAACTGCTGTCGCCATGTTCCGGATACGTTGTAACCAGTTGCGCTCGTAGCACTCAAGGCGGCTATCGCGGAAGGTTCCAGAAAGTAACATTGCAGATCGCGGTTGGGTGTCAGCTTTGCAAGTGTTTCAGACATGATTAGCCTAAAGGCGGATGGTTACGGTGAGATCGCTGCCGGGACTGGTGCCCGAGGTCGCAGTTACAGCGGTAATGTCCAGGCCGATTTGAGCTTTGTCAGCGAGAGGGCCCAAGGCGAATCCGTCGACATCGTTCGAGATCGCCGTATTCACCGGAATCGTGAGCTCGCAATAGGGGGTTCCGTTCTGAGTAACCTGCATCGTGATCGCCGTACCTGTGGGCGCCTCTTTCACTACTGCGTAAATATCCCTCACCGAATGAGCGTTGTCCATCAAGAGCAAAGGCGCGGCGCCTGTCTGAATCGCCAGCGGCCCTTCGATCTGGATGGTCAACTGCCCGCCTGAAAACGTTCGAATCCCAAGATCCGTAGTTGACGTGAAACACTCCCTTGCTACGCTGCTATTCCCGCGATCGTTCGTGACAAATAATTCAGCCGTCGCCACGCGCACATCCGGAATGGCCACGGGATAGGAGTAGCTTCCGCTAGCCAGGCTTCCAAAGAAATCATTCACGAATGGCATGATGTACGTTTTCTTTAACAGAAGGTACACCGGTCTGTTAATTAGGTGTGCAACCGCCGTACTGCCATAGGCGCCGCGTGATACTGTGCACGCCGTCGCGCTGGTCACCGCAGCTTGAACTACCAAGACTTCAGATTCGATCTGGACTAAGTCACCCACCAGAACCGTAACCGACGCCGATAGATTCATTGTGGTGGCGCTGGCATCCAGTGCCGCACTGAGAGTCAGCGTGGATGGTCCGTTCAGCTCGTTCCAATAACCCAAGGTGAGCGTTCCAGCGCTGATGGTGGTGGTGTTCGTGAGAGAACTGAATCCGATAGCCTGTATCTCAACCGTACCTTGCCCTGTGGGAAACAGTCCGAAGGTGGGTTGCCCAGGAACATCGGTATCCTCTCCAGTACCCGGTGCGCCAGAAATCGTCCATCGAGTGAGTGGGGATAGTTCGTAATCGCTCTCATTGTCGAGCGCATTGGCTGCGCGGCCGGAGACATCAATCGTCATGCCATCGCGGTTCGGAACATCGAATACAACTGGCGAGGCATTGCTGGACGCACCAAACTGCCAAGTGGACTCTACAATCGCGAATTGGCTTGAGGCGTCAGGCACTACATCCCAATTTCTTGTGACGGTAATGGTGGTCGCCGTGTACGATGCGACGGTTCGTTCCTGTCCGGCGCCGGTTCCAGTGGTAATCCGTACGGTCGCTCCGTTGTAATCTCCGGGCAACATGTTCAACGCGCCGTTGCCCACCGTATTCGAGGATTGAACGGTCACAGGCTCCGGCGGTTGCAGCTCAAAACGCCAGTAAAAGTTTGCATGATCGAAGTTATAATCCGGTGGACCCTGCAACGTTGCTGTCGAGCCGGAGTCCACAAACTGAGTAGCGACTGCTACACTGCTGGCAATTCGTAACAACTGGCTCGGGTTGGTCCCGCGATAGACGTCGAACCCATTCGCCGTCGACGACAAACTCAAACTGACCAAAGTAACTTGGTTGGTATTCGTGGCGGCAGGAATAATCGCGGCGATGGTGAAGGATAGTCCGCTCTCGGCGCCGCTTGCATCCACCGCGCTTAGCGCGTAATACAGTGTCTGGCTACCGGCGATGTCGCCCCCGGTTGTGCTGATCTGCGGATTAAGTCCGACTAAGGGAATGCTCACGCCCGACACGATAGGTTTGTCGGGAACGGAGAAAGCCACGGTTAGTTGCACCGACACGGTTCCGTCGCTCGAAGCGATGGTCGATGCAGTGATCCCAAATTGTGGATTGCCGTCGCTGTCAAGGACGCTGCCAATCAGCGGCCGTGGCACTCCAACCTGAAAATTCGGCTGTCGCCCCAGCCCTGCCACTCCTTCATTTGCTGCCGTATACCATTCGTCGTTGTGAATCTGCGCCGTGATGCTGGCAGTCCGATAGTTGAGGCTCGGCGATATCTCGGTGATCCGGAACGGTTGCCGGGTAAAGCCTTCCTTTGCGTAGGTAAGTGTGATCAAGTCGCCAGGCCTTAGTCCCACTGCCTTTACGCTCGTGTCGAATTCAACGTAAGTATTGCCGTCCACGGACTTATAGAGCTGTAATGCCGCCGCCCGAACCGCCTGATCGAGATTCGGCAGTCCAAGAGCGGCAAGAGATGTTACAACGTCTTGCCCAAAGAGTTGTGAATCGGCGACATCCACTAACGAGAGGCTGTCCTGCTGGTACTGATTGAATTGGTCTTGGAATTCCACCGTATACCGGTTCGGCGAGTCAGCCGCATCGCGCGAAGACACTGTGAGACTGGCCTCGCCATTGGATTTTCGAGCAATGCCGGAAAAGGAATTGTCGCCGAACTCATACGCGGGCCAGCCGCCATCCAATGCTTCGGTGCTGTTACTTCCTACAATGGGCGACGGCTGCTGGGCCGCGATGGTGTCTTCCACATTCAATTGGAGAAGGCCAGCCGAACTGAAGATCAAGTACAGGCCGCAGGCGTTCCTGATTCCACGCACCACGTCTCCTGCGCTTCGCCGGCTGGTCAGAATCAAGTTGCATTGGTAGCGGGGAATCAGCGTGTCGTTTCCATTCAGATCCACGGTGTGGACCAGCGCATTGCAAACCTGCGCCGCCGCGAAAAAGCTCGCCAGGTCTAACTCATCCAGGCTCCAACCACTTCGGTTCAGAACGTCCACCAAAACCCACGCCGGATTATTGGTAAAGACATTCGCCACGAAAGTTCCGCTGTTGTCGAACGTCGCCAGTTGCAGCCCTTGCACCAACACCTGAAGGCTTGGGAGCGCTGTGCCATTCGAAATGTTATTCGGCACAACCACGGCGAGAAAGGCCATACTCCCGTAGGGATCGCCCAAAGGATTCCCCGAGGAGTCGCTGAAATCGGGATTGAAGCTGCCGTTCCGGCTTCCCAGGCTGATGACGTTGTACCAACCTGTCGCCGTCATGTTTTTTCCGGAAATGCCGGCCGGAATCTCGATGTTATTCACAATCACGGTTACCACGCCAGCGATCTGGCCCGCTCCAAGCAGCACCTCAAAATGAGTCAGGTTCCCATCGTTCCGGGCCAGAACAACCGGCGGCGCGAACCATCCTGTGCCATAGATCAGCGGGACGTAATCGTTATACAGAGCCTGGTTGGGCAGGGGATTTGAAACATGGGATCCCTTTTCGCCATAGGAGCGGACTAATATCGATGCGGGGACGAATTCGATTCCTCCGAATCTGCGGGTGATATTGCTCGCGATGTCGAGATTGAACATCCCGCGCTGTTGACACTGCGTCCGGGTAAAATCGCAGGTGGTATAAGTCGATCCTGCATTGAGGTTCCCAACACCTCCGGTTTGATCCGCGGAGTAACCGCACCGGTAAAATGCTGAGAATTTGCCACGCGTTCCGCCACTCACAGCTTCCAACCTTTGCGCGGGAGTTGCCGGAAATGTCCACGGGCAGCGCTTCTGAATGCTCATCTCGGGCAGATAGACACGCTGTAAGTTCAGCCGATTTGTAAAACTCAGCCGCAGGCTGGATTCCGTGGATGCATCCGGCGAATTCGCGATTCCCCGAAACGCCACTACGCTGTCTGAAGCCGCTACGCTGTTCTTCAAGTCGAAAAACAGAAAAGTAACAGTAAGTTGAGCGCCCTTCCAGCCGATATTGCGCTCAATCGAAGATAGAAAGGCGTCAGCGTTGGCCAGTGTGATGGACAGTTTGGAGATGGCGTCGGTAGTGGCGTCCGGAGAGGATCGGATTTCGAAAAGATTGTGCTTCAAGACCCTGGCGAGGTACGAATTTCCGTTCACGGTCAGATCGTGCGTGCTCCAGCGTTCCACGTCACCCGACTTGAGCGTGCAATCAAATAGAAATATCGGTGTCCCCGGGACCTCGAGTTCTTTCAGATCGCTAATAGTCGCCATTCCACCCCACTCTCCTCCGATTTGCCCCAGTACTTCGCTTGTATAGGAATGTCACGGCAACATGCTCACTAAGTTAATGGAACAGGAGTTCTGATTCGGTGCGGTGGTGATTTGTGACAGTGAGTCCGAGTCGAATCGTGTATTTGGATAAACACCGGCCAGATCAATGGTCTTCTTGTAGTAACCGGGTGCTGGCTGGGGTTCAGCCTGGGCGCCAAACGCCACAATACTGGCTCCAGCGGGTAACTGCAAACCAAAACTAATACCGTCTTCCTGTAACGACAGGCTATCCGCTTTTGCGGCCCTGGCCCACGAAGATGTGACTTGCATTTGCGTTAGTGATTCCTGGCCTGTTGCCGACAAGACAATCTGCACCGTTGTTGATGCGGCCGCTCGCAGATAGACACTGAAGCAGTATTGGAACCAGCTCGGTCCGGCGATGTTTTGCACAATGCGCTGGGTGGTTTGCGCGGTGTTCGTGATCTGTACCGCGCCACTCCCGCCCAGTGGATCGCCCACTCCGCCAGTAACGTGAATGAGGGGGTCGGCGGTCCAAACCGGCTTGGTCCAATCTTCGCTCCACAGCAGCAGATTGTCCATTGGATCAAGAAATGTGAAGGTTGTCAGTTTTCCCTCCGCCCCTTCAAACAACGTTTCCAAGGTGGTCCATTCCGCATCCGAAAGGTTGGAGTATTGAAGGCGCCAGCTTACCGCGTCCGCGCCGGGATCGCTCATCCGAATCGTGTCGCCGGAAGGCAGCATGTTTGAGATAGTTCGCAACGCTGTCTGCCGGGAGATGGGGAATTGGGACACCGCGCCGGTGCTGAGCTGTGGGTAATAGAGCATATCAGCTGCGATTCTCCGAGACGGTCAATGTGGTGTTTCCCTGCTCGGCGTTATCCAGTTCCTCGGCTATCTCGTTTCCACTTAGCCTGCAATTTGGATATACGACGCCGTCCCAGGGATCGGTGAAGCTGAAGTTCTCCGCAGCGCCGCTTTGAGTCCGGAAAAACTCGCGGAGCATGTGCAACTCAGTCTCGTCCAGTAAGTCCAGCCGAATGCTCCATCGCTTGAGAGGAGTTTGGTAACCGCGAAATCTCTGCTCGGAACCGTTCACGAACTGTACAACATCCGTCGAAAAGTGAGTTGATCGCTGTGCTGGATATTGAAGCGTGGCGCCGGTCTTCAGGGTAGGAAAGGCACTCATCCTACAAGCCCCCGATTACATCGCCTAGCGAGTGTGAGTTAAGCAGAGCCGATTTCACCGCGTTAGCGATGTCGTCGCTGTGATCGAGGAAAGACTGGCTGTCCATCGCGTTCACTTGCACGGTGACTTGTGGCGCGGCATTCGTCGACTGCGCGCGTACTTGTCCTCCTTGCCCGGAATCAACCGGCGCCACCTGTCCGGTGGAAGTCAGCCCGGCCTGATAATCCACCGATGGCGGCAACGAAAAAGGCGTCGGTGCGCGCAGGTTTTGCGTACCGCTACCGCCAAACAGGCTCAACAATCCGGTAATGATGGGAGACAGCCCGGATCCTAAAACGCTCGACGCGATTCCTCCCACAGTTCCTCCGATTGATCCGCCGCTTCCTTTTGTACCCGTGTTCTGCCCGAGTGCCTCCGTGTTATCCTGCGTCGCGCTGACTTGCGATTGCTGCACGGATGCGAGAGATCCAACTTGCGACGCCAGAGTTGAGAGCTGTTGGTTTACGTCCTGCAGCGATCCCTGGGTCACTCCAGACGATGCTGTTGCCGGCCCGGATGACGCGCCCGATCCGCCGGCCGCGTTTGCTCCAGCCGCGGAAGTCACAGCCAATGTCTGAAGCGCTTCCGTCGGGGAGCGGCTGGAAACTATGCTCCGCGGCAAAAGGTTCTCGAGCTCAGCTCGACGCATTGTGCTTCTCCGATCTCACTTCGTTCTCCAGAATAAAGATTGCTTCCACCGTACGCGCCGGCAACCGATACACATCACCGGCGCCAATCAGCTTCCACGCGTGGAATTCCTCCAACAGCGCCAGACTCTCCGCGCTGATGTATGAGATTGGACAACTCTCAACCGCAACATGCGCCCTTGCCCAAATCACCTGCGGCGTGCATGGCACGATATCGCCCAGCCATCCGCATCGGCGTCTGCGCTCCAAGCCGCTGCTGCGGCACATGTCGCATTTCCACGCGGCTTGATTCGCATACTGGAAATGGAATGCGACAATCAGTTTTTTCGTTCGACTTCACTGAGTCCGCACTGCTCCTTGATTGCGTCTACCACCTCCCGCGTCAGTTGGTCGGGCCCCTTTTCAAGGAGGGTCTCCACGGTGGCTGTCTCGCCATCAATCGTCAATCCCTGAATGCTCACCAGTCCCCATGCGAGATACATCGTGTCAATTTCTTGCGTCAGGATGCCTGCTTCGATCTTGTCCCCTAGTTGGCCGCCGGCCTCGAGAAACTCTGCTTTGCGGCTGATTTCACGGGCACGCCGGCTCAAGTCCATCCGCCGTCCAAAGGAGACCCGCTTGATCGCAAAGGTCACCGCCGGCATCGCTTTCGATCGGATCATCAGGACGCTTTCATAACTCTCGTTGGCCGTATCCCCGCTCGGGTGCCTGTTCTTTTTTTCGATCTTAGCCAAAGGCGACAAAAAGCTCATCGTTGACGCCCCCTTGCGCACGGCAGTTTTGAAATTGCCACTGCTGCCGCGTTTCTTTGTCGCTGAACTCCGGCACCTGGGGAATCACGCTCTTCATGTAAATCCCGAAGAGCTGCCCTTGTTGCTGACCCAGCTGAACCATCACGCTGATGGGCGAATTCTGCCGCGCGGCCTGGTAAAGCGCCTGGGTGGCGGCATTGTCTTGTTGATACAAACTAAAATCTAGCGTCACCGTACGGAGCCCAGGTGAAATGGCTGACGCTAAGATCGTCCCGAATTCCCTTTCTCTTAGATCGACATTGTTGTCAAAGGTGATTTGCGCCGCCGTAAGCGTGAAGAAGCGGTTGGGCAGAGTTCCCAACCATATCTGCCCTAAGTGGCCCGGAATAATTGAGTAATTCAGAGGTGCTAAGGCCGGCTCCGCGGGATACGCCGTAAGTCCGGATTGGCCGGTCTGGAAACTCGTGGTATCGATTACGTCCTGAGCCTGTCCGGTAAAGTTGAATTCGTGGAAGTCGCCGTTCACGTTCACCGTCAACTGGTCCAGCGCCGCGCCGGGAAGAATGCGCTGTACGGCGGTTCCCGGACTCCAGTAATCGTAAATCGTCACGCTGTTCAACACTTCGGCCGGCTGATAGACAGCAATGGGACCCGTAGCCGAACTTGTGGCGGGCGGCACCGTGAACGGCGCTTGCAATTGAACGGTCAGACTGTCGACAACTGCCGAGACAAATCGCATCTCACCGCCGCTCGTCACGGCTTGGCCGGGAGAAAGCCCGTGCGCGGATGCGAATGCTACTTGCGTCGCACTCGGGTTTCCAGCAACCGTTCCACCGCCTAAAAGCGCGGCAGCGCCTCCGAGACACGCTTGAAATAAAGGCCCATGCGCGGGAAGTACCGTCTGGTCCGCCCAATTCGACATGTAAGTCTTGAGCGAAAAACTCGTGTCGCGGCGTAGGCCACTCGGATTTCCAGCAAAAGTTCTGGATCCCGTTTTATCCTTACGCTCGATCTTCTCAGTCTGCTGTTTGATACTGAGCTCCACCGCCGGTATTCGGTTCGACGCGGCCACCGTTGCCGCGTTCCCGTAAGTACCCTCCACGGCAACGTAGTAACGGTTGTCATTCGATAAAATGTACGACATATAAGATGTGTCTCGCCTCCGAGGGATCCGATCACGCTCTTCGCTTGGTGCACTTTTGTCTGGTTCAACAGTCCGCGCTGATATCCACCGTGAAAGATACCTTCGCGATCTGGATGAAATTGAGTCCGCCCTGCTTCACGCCGCCGAATGTAACTTCGTATCCACCGCTATAAAACACGCCATCGCCCCAGTCGCCACGATTGCTGTCCAGCACCTGTGTGATCGCGTCTGTGTACAACTGAACGTTCGCCCCGAGCCCATCCAGCCGGTCTTGTGAGATTCGCGCCTCAATCACCATGTCCGCGTCTCCCGAGAAGGTCCGGAACTTTTCTCGCAAAACGTTGGCAATCTTACTGCAGTAAATACAAACGATTGGGTACTTGGTAACCGTGCTCTGCTCCAGCAGATCCGGCGCTACATTTTGAGCGATCAGCTGCGCTGCGGCGATTGCCGGCAATGGCGTGCTCCGTTCAGCTGCAAGCGCAGCCACCGTCTCTGGTACGCCCCCGGTCGCCAAGAGGATTCCCATCAACTTATTGGTGGTTAAAGTACCGATCTGCAGCACAGCCTAGCCCCTTTCAATTAATCGCTGATCCACTAGAAACCAAGTCGGCTGTTGACCTTTGCCTGATACCGCCCCACTCTGCAGCGATGCCGTCAAGGTCCAAGTGTTGCCAAGCGCGATCACGGTGCTATTTTGCAAACTGGTTGATTCTGGCGACGCGCCAACGTATGCGTTCCAGCCGGTGGCATTCGGAGGCGGATTGATTGCGGCTATCATCAGTAGTTGTCCGGTCGCCGTAGTCAGTTGAGCAACTTCGCTCGCCGCGCCCAACTGCCCTGTGGAATTCACCCAGGCTACTGCCACATAGTAAGTTGCGGCAGGCCCGGATCCTGGCACCGTGCTCAACGTCGGTATCGCCGCCTTTGGGATGGGGCCCGAAACCAGTCCCACCCCGATTTGTAAGTAGGTTTCCGCACTCGCTTTCGCAAGTTGATCGTACTCGGTCCACTTTCCCTTATATCGATCGTTCAGTTGATTGTTGTAGGCGTCCCGATAAACCAGCGCCAATGTCTTAAGCGCGTGCCACCGCCGTAATGGATCGGTGACCACCACGTCCCCAACACCGATCATCCGACGGAAACTGACACTCCACAAAAGGTCAGGCTGACGGAACCGGCGAAGCAGAAATAGTTCCAGCTCGGCTGCGATTTCGCTTTGCGCCAGGGCGCTCTTCCCGCCCAAATCGATCTGTTCAAGATTGGCGACCGAGAGAATAGCGTTCTCGTAGTTTTGAAGATCTATCGCTTCGTTGATGGGTCCATCAGTGAACAAGGCCATGGCGTACCCAACTATCAGCGCTTCTCAGGCCGCGACGCAGTCTTGATCGCTCGAAAGTCCGCTTCCGATACCACGTTCACCTGGATCTTCTGCGCGATTGCGCGCTGGTCTGCTTCTTGCCTGCCCTGTTCCAGCCCAGCGCGGTACTCAGCAATCTCCTCCGCGCTCGCCAGTCGCGCACGTCCTTCCAGTATCAGTTTTGCCGCGATGCCCCGCGATACCTCGGACTTCTGGCCCGCCCGGCCGCCGTCGGGTGTTTCATGGCTCACCACCAGGACGTGTGGATCGGGAATGTCCTGCTCGATCTTCCGCAGTTTTTGATAGAACAGTCGTAAATCCATGCTGTCTCCCTTAGCCCGCGAACGGACACCTGGGCAGGTGCCCGCTCGCGTCTTCGTTTCAGTACCTTCTTAGCTTTCGACGTGAACGCCGAAGCTATTGCGGAGCACAGCGCATCCGTACAGCACATCCACGGTGAATTGCTGCGCCAAGGTGTTGGGCTGATAGCTCATCACCACGCGGAGTCCAAAATTGCCCATTTCCGCGTATTCAGCGATCGCGCCTGTTCCAGGCAGCGGCTGCGGAAGCCGGCGGATCACCAATCCGACGGCGTCCCGCGCGAAAGCGATGTTGTGTGTCGTTACCGGCCCGCTCCCGGTCTTCGGCTACCAGTTGCGACCGGAAGACGAAGAAGTCCTTCAACTTACCCACTGCGCCATCCACCAGCGCACGCAAACCCGCTTCTCCGGCGGTGTAGTACTCGCTGAAGCGTGGAATTTGTCGCAACGCCGAGTAAGTCACCGGATCCACCACCAGGTACTTACCGGCGCTGGCCGGTACCTTGGCCTGGAACAGCGCGGTCTCCGCCTGATCGATAGTCGCTTCGGTCACTGCCATTCCCGGCAGCCCCACGGCTGTGTTCGCCGTGAATTGCGAGTACAGGCTCAATAGGTCGCTTTCAATTCGCTCCGCCATGGCCACAACGGCCGGTTGCATGTACAGCTTCAAAAGGTCTGGCACTGCCAGCACCTTCGTCACATCCGGAATCTGAAAGGTCGCCTCGGCGTGCGTATTCAGCACAATCTGTGCGTTTCCCAGGCTCGGATTCTGAGTCTGAACCGTGCCCCCTTCCGCGATGTTGTTCGCCACCAGAGTCGGCGGAATCGGCACGTTTACCGTATCCCCGGCATTGGCCAGCGTCGGTTCATAGTCCCGGTTGACTAAGTTGCCCATCACCAGATTGCTGACAAGTGCTGGCAATGCATCCACCGCGACCAACTTACAATCGCACTTGCGACATTTGCTGATGTAATTGATGCCATCTTTTCTTCCTTCTCTTGTTCTTTCACTGATTCACCCGGAGACGCTCATCTTTCGGACTGCTTCTCCGGCGCCTGTCACATACCTCGCATTGCTTGACTCGCCACTCGCGAGATCTCCTGGCGGGCTTTCTCCAGTTCTTCCGCACTCATGCCCGGTCGAATCTTGTCCAGATCGAATCCGCCGCCAGTCGCGGCTATCTTGGAGCCGCGTCCCATTCCCGACCCGCCGGTAATGCGCGCCGGCAGCAACTCCGGATTTTCTTGCACGAACTGCTGTCAGATAGTCCCGCACTGGAACATCGCCTTGTCCGCCCTTCGCGCGTCAACTGCCCGTCCTCGCCTCGTTGAATGTCGTCTTTCACCGCGCGATAGGCCAGGTCGACTTTCGCCACGCCTAGCCGTCTGCAATTCGGCGCGAATCGACGAGCTTCGCTCCGCCTCCTCCGCCATCTGCCGGCTGCGCTGATTTTCCTGAACCAAATCGTTCATCCGCCGCTCCAAGTCCTCGCGCCGTTTGCGCTCGTCCAGCAACTCCGCCTTATATGCCGGCTCCGCCTTCACTCTGCTCGCGCGTGCACAAACTCTTCGATCACGCCGCGTATCAGTGAACGCAAGTCGGTCCCATCCTTCTTTGCTTCTTCCATAAGCCTCCCTGACCTTCCGGCTACGTCAACTCTGTCTTGATCGATTTCCCGCCCGATCCGGTCCTTCACTTCCTGCCGCACATCGCACAAGAATTGAAATGCCAGTTTCTTAAACACTTGCTTCTGCAGAGTCGGCGATTCGATCCCCAGCTTCAAAAGCCGCTCTGCATCATCCAACTCCGTCCCAAAATCGCCGATGTCGAATTCGTCCATGCCCGACACATCGATGCTCAAGCCGTCCTCTCGCGCCGCTTCAATCGCGCGAAGCACCCGCTTCATCGCTTCCTTCACAGCATCGCCATAGGCCGCAACACTTCTTGGGTGATCGCGTAATCTCGTTGCTTACTCACACCCGATTACGCGTTGCTTCCCGAAAGAGCTCCGCCCGCGTGACGTAACATAGCACACCCGGTAGATTTCTTCCTGTAAGCCGCGTCAGGTTGTCGGCCGCAATCTGATAAACGTGTCCCTTCTGGCTCCGTCCATCCAAACCGGTCTTGCGGACCCAGTTGGATGTAGTACGACTCGCCCATCACCTGGTTCCAGTCCCGTTCCGAATAAACCACCGGCATCGCGAACAATCCCATCGTCAGCGCCCATCCCAGCGCGTTCGACTTATTGAAGTGCTCCAGTTGCAGCGAGCCTGCCTTGTTCAACAGCCACAGGCCTTCGGATACCCGAAGCTCCACCAGCGGCACCCGAGACTGCTTCGCCAATCCGTGCCGCCCTTCGGCCACCACCTCGATTCGGCCTCGCTGCTTCCATCCTTCGACCTGCTCATAGATCCGGTAGTTCTCTTTGTCGTAATAAACCCAGCGCGTCTACTTCGACCAACCGGCATCTTCAATCTTTCCTTCGAAGACTCTGCGTCCGCAGCACCACCCATTGATATTGCCCGTGCTCGTCGTAACTCCAATTGATCAGTTCATCGGCGGCATAACTTACTAAGTACGCCCGCGACGCTCCCCGTTCGTCTTCCTCCGCGCGCGTTCCCGCTGGATGCCCAAGCCGCGGAAAGTCGATCAGGATAATAGCTCTTCCCGCAAACCAGCGCCTCAATGAATTGCCGTCGGAAAAACTCCGCAAGGTTGGTTCCTTTGAGATCGCAATCTTCGATAAACGCCGAAAAGAATTTCTTCGCTCGCTCGTTCTTCCTTCAAACGCCAACACTGGTTCCCGCCGGAAGAGCGTCGCAGTGTACCAGTCCACGATCGAGCCGACGTAATTCTCGTAGAAGCTCCGGCTCAGCCTCTCGGCGTACACGTCTCCGGGCTCTTTTTGACGCCGGACCAGATACTGATCGGCATTGATCTTGAACTGCTCGCCCCCGGCGTACAGATCCCGGTACTGCCGCCACATCGCGCGCTTCGTCGCGTACTCCGGATGCTCGTGCTTGATGTCGAAACGTTACCTTGTTCATCTCGTCCTGTCGTCTTGCTAAATCAGCCGTTCGTCTTGCTCGCCAAAAGCTGCTCCCGGCCGGCACTCCTGCCAGATCAGATAACCCAGTGCATCCGATAGGTGCGTCCGTTTCGAATCCCTGTCTTTATCGATCACGCTCGCTGTCGGGCTTGATACGTCACTTCTTCGAAGTCCGCCACCAGGCCCTTACACCGCGGATGAACAACCAGCAGGTTAACTTCTTCGCCCGCCGAAAACAGTTTCGCGTTTACCAGAGCGATCCGTTCCCGTACACTCGGGTTGCTCGGCGGCACTCGAAATTTCGGACCTTCCGGTATGCCGTCTGCCGAAAATACTCTTTGATGATCTGATAGTCCGTCGTTCCCGCGGTTTGTAACCGCTGCCCGAAGCATCCCCATAAATCACGATGCCCGCCTGATGATTCGGATAGCGCGCATGAAACTCCTCGCAAGCCTCGCAACGTGCTGGCCCGGCTAAGCACGATTTCGTCCAGCACCCTCATCTCTTCTCCGTTCCGTTTGCGCCACGATCGAACTCATGGGATCCACGTTGAAATCCAGCGCCCAAAACAACGGCAGCCGCCCATCCACTTCCATTTCCCGCAAATTTCTCGCCCGATTGAATCCCCGGTAAACTACGCCGGCCTGGACGTTCAAATACTCGCCCAGCACTTCCTGCTCGAAGAATCTCGGATCGTAGCTGCTTTTTAACCGTTCGTAGAAATCCGGAACCTTGTCCAGCACGTATCTGTTCTCGAATGGCTTCGCCAGCACCACGTCATACCCGTCAACTCGGTCCCGAACGAACCGCCGATACACCCAATCGAAACCCTTCGGTGTCCAAACCGCGAAGCCGCATAATCTGCGATCCCAGCGGATCACGCAGGCGCCCCTCCAACCGCAGCCACGCTTCCTCGGCCGTGTAAGTCAACTCATCCAGGCCGAACCAAGCCAGGTTAGTGCCGCGCAGCCTCTCAAAATCGTCCACCGCCCGGAAGTACATGCGGGAGCCGGTATCCTTCATCACCAACACCGATTCCGACTTATTCAAATCGTGCGGCAGCTTGTTTGCACTCACTATTTCCAGAAAGCTGGTCAGAGTTGCGTCTCGCAACATGGGGTAAGTCGGTGCGCCGATCAATCCCTGTCTGCCAGGATTCAAATAACTCAACCGGATCGCTTCATGGCATAGCGCTTGGCTCTTCCCTGATCCGATGGGACCCGAAAAACCTTTGAATCTGGCCGTCGAACTATGAAACCGCCACTGCGAAGGAAGCGGACTATACTCTATCTCTCGGCATCTTGTCTCTCCAACCGGTCTTTCCACGTAACCGTGACCTCCGCCGGTTGTTCCTCCTGCTCTAACTCGCGCTGTAATTGAATGAGCCGGATGAAATCCGCCAGCGTAACTTTTGTCGTCGCTGAGTCGAGCAGTCCTTCGACCCGCGTAAGCAGTGAGCTGATCAATTCTTTCCGGCTCTTCGGAGAAACTGGAGTCTCTTCTTTTCGCGTTACTTCACGGATTGGCCGCGCTTTGTTCGCTGGTGGCATAACACCAAAAAAAGTGGGCGCCCCTTTCGGAAGCGCCCAAATCGACTCTCTCCTGCAACAAATTTATCAACGCGATTCTATGTTCACTCGCGCATACTCGCCAAACAACTGAAAACGCTACTCAGATTTCAGCAACTGAGTCGTTACCGTCTTTTTTCAGCCATCATTGGCCTGTCGTTACGCCTTCTTTTACTCCACTGGCCGCGTGTTTCTTGTCGATCCAAACCGCCAACTCACGCAACACAACATTTCCAACAACCACGGATATCGCCGCCAGCGCGGGCATTGCCCGCTCCCCGGTTCCAGCCAGCATCCCGATCGCCGACGAGCACCATAAGGTCGCCGCCGTGTTCAATCCTCGCACGTGCAGCCCATCGCGCATGATCATGCCTGCCCCAAGAAAACCAATGCCCTGGATGATCTGGCCCACAATATGATCTGGAGTTTGAAACGTCCCTGCCATCATGACGAAAATCGCAGATCCCATCGCCACCAACGCGTTCGTCTTGAGTCCGCCCTCGTGATTCCGGAGCTGGCGCTCCAGCCCGATCAACGCTCCTAGGCCCAGCGCTAAAAACAATCGCGTGAGAAATTCAATCGGTGCCAACGATCCATGTCCCATGTCAGTCGTCCGCTCTTCCTACCCGCTCGCGAGCCCTCTTAAGTTCCAGCCGCAAATTTTGCTGGCTTGCAATTTATCGCCTCCTGGTCCCGCCCAGTGCGTCTCCAAACTCAAGTAGCCCTTGTAACCGTCCCTCAGTAAAGCTGCGATCTGCCCCTTCCAATCCACACCACGCGTGCCCAGCGGTCCCCAGACCGGCTTATGCCCTTCCATATGACAATCCTTGGCATGCACATGCACAATTCGCTTCGGCGGCAACTGCCCATACCCCGACGGAAATGGATTTTCCCCGGATACATACGCGTTCGCCGGATCCCAAACCACTCCGATGTTCGGATATTCCAAACGGTCCAGCGCTCGCCGCGTTTCCGCACCCGTCGCGATATTGCACGCGTGCTCATTCTCCAGTCCGATAATCAACCCATGGCTCGCGGCTTTCTCCGCGATTTGGCCCAGCTCCCGCACCACGCTCTCGAAACAAGCCTCCGGCTGCACCGTCCGCCAAAACGAAAATACACGAACTATCTTCGCTCCAAATTTATTGGCGATGAAGAACGCGCGCTCCGCCAGCCGCGGTTGATCTTCGAAAGTATATTTTGCTGCGAAAACATCCTGCTGAAACCTATCGTCCACCGGCGGAGAACCCGGCAGCACGCACTTAAACAACGGCGATGCTATCGAAATCACCTGGAACCCCCACGCCTCCACCAGCGCAGCTACCCGATCCAACTCAGCATCGGAAAGATCCATGATGTTCTTGCCGGATATAACGCGCAGCTCCGCCCCGGTCATACCGATCTCCTGCATCGCCGTTAACGCAGTCTCAAGGTCGGGAGAAAACTCGTCTGTTATTGCTGCTATCGGTATCTTCGGTGTCATTTAGTCTACGAGAGATCGGATCAGACGCAACGCCGGTCGAGTGTTGTATTCTCGCCGGTACCGCTCATGCGCCGCATCGTCCGGGAAATGTTCGTTGCGAGCATAAGGATACCCGCTCATGGCGTGGAACGGCAGCGGTTCCACCGTCTGGGAATAGGCGGTATTTGCATCTCGATCCTTCGCCCAGCCATCCACTTTCAAAATGAAATCGCGCTTCCAACCGGGACGCAACGGCGCAAGTCCATCCCCACGAAATTGCAGCCGCACCTCGTCGCCCGAGCCCAGAATCGTGAATCGATCGTCCACGTTCTCCAGCAGTTCTTTTACATCGCCGTAGCGCGTGTAAAGCCCCGGCGTCGGATTCCAGGTGGATGTCGGTTGCACATCCGCATAGAGGAACTGCTCAGGTTGCATTCGCTCCGCATCGATCTTCACAGCAGAGAATCCACGGAATCTAAGTTCGCCCGATGACACAGGCACTTTACTCACCGCTGCCTGGGGAGCGTCAACATCATTGCCGAGAAAAATCTCATCCCAGTACACGCACAAATTCGTAACAATTCGAACCTCGCGCGAACTCGTAAGAAACTTGCCCGAAAGATCTACAGCGATAGTCTTCGGTTTACCGTCCGGCATCCCCATGTCTTGGATCACGGTTTTCCAATTACCGTTGGCGTCCTTCACCTGAAGATACGGCGGAATAAGTCCTTCTTTACTCTCCTGTGCCGCGGCCAGGAAAGTGCTGCCATCCGCCCAATCCACCCACCCGTTCAACACCATCACCGCCCGATTCTGCGGAGCGGCCTGCTGCCCGAAGTCAAGTTCCAGCGCGTGCAAATCCGCTTTGCCGTTCTTATCGCGCCGGAACGTATCCACATATTTGTGATCGCGCTTCACCAGCGCGGACAATACGTCTCTGCCTTGGCCATCCACCGCACGCTTCGGATAAAAACGCTGACTTACGCCGAATAGGCGGAACTCAGGGTACGGTGGCCCTTTCCACTTTTCGTTCGTGAAGACATCCGTGCCCGCGGGATGGTCCAACGCCAGTAACTGTATCTGGTCGAGATAGGAAACCTCGCTCAGCTCTTCAGTAACTCGAATCTCGTATTTGCCGTCCACTAACTGCAAAGACTCACCGGGAATCTGTATGTACTCGTCATGATCCACCGGAAAGTACTGGCCGTCGCCCGAACTGGCCCCCAGCGGCGCGATGCCCAACACGTCGCTAATAAACTGGAACTGCTTTCCATCCCAGCTCCAGATCATCGGACATGATCCGGAAAGCCTTTCTTTCTCTTTGTACTCATACGCTCGATTAGCCGATTGCTTGGTCTCATTCTGAATCAGGCCATTGGGCCAAATAATCCGGACTGTATCCGCCGCAAGCCGGCCGCCCAAATCAAAATTCAAAGGCACGCCACGATAAATCTTCTTTTGGTACGACGCTCCGGCTTTCACTTCAACCTCCGCATCGTGTCCCAGCTTCAAATTCTTGACGCCACCCAACGCAACTCGAATCCACTTGCCGGTTCGGAATCCTTCGGGATCTTCCAGGCTTCCGTTCCCGACAGGCATCGCCACGCGCGAGAACTTGCCCTCGCGATTGATCAACGTTCCCGCCGAACTTACAATATCCAGCCAGCTATCGTTATTGACATCCGCTGCATCCAGCCAGCGCGCACCAGCCGCTAGCTCCGGCAGAGGAATCGCCTCGTACTTTCCGGATAGCTTGTCCGAATACAACACACCCGCATGGTCCGCATAACTAACTACCAGATCGAAAGCCTTGCTATCCGCCATCCAGCGATAGGACACCGCATCGATTGCGTGCCCTTGCACAAACGGAAAATCGCCCGTGTGATCTGCGAAACCCGCGCTGCCCTGATTCCGTAGCAACACTGATTTTTCGCCAAGTAACAGTAAGTCAAGATCGTAGTCGTGGTCGTAATCCAGCCAGACCGCCTTTTCAAAACGCCCAGCCGGAAGATTAACTTCGGCTTTCTCGAACCTGCCTTTTACATTCCGATAAAGTAACGGCCCACTCTCGGTCAGTATGCACAGGTCCGCCAGCCCGTCATTGTCAAAATCCCCAGCCGCCGCAGACACCACCCCCCGTATGCCTTCGAGGCCGGTATTCTTCACTGCGTCCTTACCGCGTAGCAGCGTCAACCCGTCCTGATTCCAAACCAGAACTTCAGCCTTGCCGTCCCCGTCGGCGTCAATCAGTAATTGCCCTTCAGCCGACGCAGGAAGCAATATCCGAGGACTTTCCGCAGGCTTGCGCGCATCCTTGATATCGATGGGATCGTAGATCTCCGCATACACGGACCACTCTGGATCTTGAGGAGTCGCCGTCCCCTCATGCTCTTTCTTGAGCGTCTGAAATATCCCCAGTTCCTTCGCCGCGTCCTCGCGCCTGCCAGCCTGCCGATAGATGTTGTAGAGCTGGAAATGCGGAGCTTCCATCACCGGATCCAGACTCTCTGCAGCTTCCAGTTGCTTCAGGGCCTCGTCCACCTTGCCCACCTGCTTATACAGCACGCCCAGGTTATAGTGCGAAACAGGCTCGGCCGGAACCAGCGCCACCATCTTCTCGAACTCCGCGATGGCGCGGTCAAATTCTCCCTCCTTCCGGAACACGATTCCAAGGTTGAACCAGGTGTGCGGCAGCGAAGGATCCAACTTTTGGACCTTCTCGAGCTCCGCCACGCCCTCCTTGGTCCGCCCCGCGCGCAGCAAAGCCAGTCCGTAATTCAATTGCTCGCGCAACGAGCTCGGCTTCAATAAGAGCGCCTTCTGAAATTCCGCAACCGCCTGTACTTGCGTGGTCGGATTCTCATAGAGCGCCTTGCCCAGATTTCGATGCTGCCACAACTGTTCCTCAACGGAAATATGCGTCTCCGCGGCAACCAAACACAAGCAAAAAAGAACAGAGAATCGCTTCATGCCGTTTGTATCTGCGACGCCCCTTCCAATCCCCGCTCCTGAATCTCCATCTCGCGCATTTTGAACTTCTGAATCTTCCCCGTCACCGTCATCGGAAAAGCCTCCACAAAGCGAATGAATTGGGGAATCTTGAAATGCGCGATCTTTCCCTTGCAATGCTCGCGGATCTCATCTTCCGTACATGGCTCCTTCGCTCGGATCCACGCCGCCACCGTCTCGCCCAATTTCGCATCTGGAAGACCGATCACCTGCACGTCCGCCACTTTCGGATGCGTATACAAAAACTCTTCCACCTCGCGCGGATAAATGTTCTCGCCGCCCCGGATAATCATGTCCTTCGCCCGGCCCGTCACTCGAAAATATCCGTCCGGACGCATCGTCGCCAAGTCGCCGGTATGCAGCCATCCCTCTTCGTCCACTGCCCGCCTGGTCGCCTCCGGCTCCTGATCGTAGCCTTTCATCACCAGATAGCCCCGCGTGCAGAGCTCGCCTTGCTCTCCAACCGGAACTGTTTCTCCCGTTGGCGACGCCACTTTCACTTCTGTGTTGGGACACGCGCCGCCCACCGTGGAAACGCGCAGCTCCAGACTATCCTCCACCGAAGACAGCGTGATCAGTGGAGAACTCTCCGTTTGGCCGTAGCCAATGGTCATTTCCATACAATGCATCTCGTGCACCACCCGTTTCATCACCTCGATCGGGCACGGCGCACCCGCCATGATTCCCGTGCGCAACGAAGTAAAATCGAACCGGCCGAATTCCGGATGATCCAGCTCCCCGATGAACATCGTAGGCACGCCGTAAATCACGGTCGCGCGCTCGTCGTGCATGGCCTGCATCGATGCTAAAGGATCGAACGTCGCCGACGGAAGAATCACAGTCGCGCCCTGCACCACCATCACCAGTGTGCCCATCACGCTACCGAAACAGTGGTACAGCGGCACCGGAATGCATATCTTGTCCCGTTCCGAAATCTTCAGCCCGCGCGTAAGATTGGCGGCATTGTTCAACAAGTTGCGATGCGTCAGCAGCACACCCTTGGGCGATCCGGTGGTTCCCGACGTATATTGAATGTTCGTTACGTCATCGGGCAAGACATCGCTTTGCACAATATCCGCGCCCTTTTCCCGCATTCCGTCCCAGGATTCCGTCCCAAGATAAATCACATGCTCCAGCGCATGGCCGCCCGCCCCCAGGGCTTCGTCCAGAATCGATTTGTAGTCCGACCGTTTGTCCCGCTCCCAAAGGAACAGCGCTTTCATCCCGGATTTCCGCAGCACGAACCCCAGCTCGAATGCCCGATAAGCTGGATTGACATTCACCAGCACTGCGCCAATCCGCGTGCACGCCAGGTGCACCAAAATCCACTCCACACAGTTCGTCGACCACAAGCCCACTCGATCCCGCGCGCCCAACCCCAACCCCGCCAGCCCGCGCGCGGTTCGTTCCACCTCAGCATCCAATTGAGCAAAGGTATAGCGGGCATTTTGGTGCCTGACGACCAATGCCTCGCGCTCCGGAAATCTCTCGCAGGTAGTACGAAATGCCTCCGCAATCGTCGTCTCTAGCAGTGGCGCGTCTGGTCCTTTTGCGTAACTCAACATATGTGAGACAAGTCCCCGACTTGTCCAGCCGTTTCAGTGTATAACATACGCTATGGTCCTCCGCATTCCAATCACATTGTTGGTAGCCTTCTCCGCTGCACTCGCCGCCCCGACGAAATTCACCCTCGAACAAATCATGAGCGCTCCCTTCCCCACCGATCTAACCGCCGCCCCGAAAGGTGGAACTGTTGCTTGGGTCCTCGATCAAAACGGTGCGCGCAACATCTGGGTCGCGGAGGCACCCGGCTACAAGGGTCGCCGCCTGACAAATTATCACGATGACGACGGCCAGGAAATCGCGCAAATCGCCTGGACCCCGGACGGTCACTCCATCGTCTTCGTCCGCGGAGGCGATTTCGAAACGTTCCAGGACAACCCAAATCCCGCCAGCCTCCCGCAGGGCGTGGAACAGGAAATCTGGATCATCCCAGTCTTAGGCGGAGCGGCGCGCAAAATCGCGGAAGGCAGCCAGCCTGCCGTATCTCCCAACGGCACGAGGATTGCCTATCTCAAGAAGAACGAAATCTGGACCGTAGGCCTCGAAGACAATGCCAAACCCGAGCAGCTCGTCCACACCAAAGGCCAAGCCGGCGAACTCCGCTGGTCGCCCGATGGCTCTCGTCTTGCTTTCGTCACCACCCGGACGGATCACTCCTTCGTGGGAGTCTATAACGTCGCGGCCAAATCTCTGCTCTATCTCGACGCCAGTGTCGATCGCGATTCCAATCCGGTCTGGTCTCCGGATGGCAAACAAATCGCGTTTATCCGAATCGCGGCCACCACCAGCCGCATTTTCTTCGGACCCCATCGCGCCGCTGAACAGCCCTGGTCCATTCGTCTGGCCGATGTGGAATCCGGCAAAGGCCGCGAACTCTGGCGCGCCGCTGACGGTCCCGGTAGCGCTTTCCACGCCATGGTCGCGGACAATCAGCTGTTCTGGGGCGCCGGAGATCGAATCGTTTTCCCTTGGGAAAGCACCGGCTGGATGCACCTTTATTCCATCTCCACCCACGGCGACGCGCCCACTCCGCTAAACACGAACGGTGAATTTGAGATCGAACACGTCTCGCTCTCCGCCGATGCCAAAACGGTCCTCTTCTCTTCCAATCAGGACGACATCGATCATCGCCATCTCTGGCGCGTATCGGTTCTCGGCGAAAATCTCACTCCCATCACGCACGGCGACGGATTAGAATGGTCGCCCATCGAAACCAGCGACGGCAAAGCAGTCGTGATGCTTCATTCCGACGCGAAGAATCCCGCGCGCGCCGCCGTTAAATCCGGCTCGAACGATATCCGCGACCTTGCCCCGGATTCCATTCCCGCCGAATTCCCTGCAGCCTCTCTCGTCGTCCCGCAGCAGGTGATCCTCTCCGCCGCCGATGGAATGCGCATTCACGGCCAGCTCTTTCTCCCGCCCGGCGGCGCTCCCGGTGAAAAGCATCCGGCCATGGTCTTCTTCCACGGAGGCTCACGCCGCCAGATGCTACTCGGCTGGCATTACATGGATTACTATCACAACGCCTATGGGATGAATCAGTATCTGGCCAGCCTCGGTTATGTCGTCCTGTCAGTGAACTATCGCAGCGGCATCGGCTACGGCCTCAATTTCCGCGAAGCCCTCAATTACGGCGCATCCGGCGCCAGCGAATTCAACGATGTCCTGGGCGCCGGCCTCTACCTTCGCAACGCGCCCTGACGTCGATCCCAAACGCATCGGTCTGTGGGGCGGATCGTACGGCGGCTATCTCACCGCTCTCGGTTTAGCCCGCGCCTCCGACCTTTTCGCCGCCGGCGTCGACTTCCACGGCGTCCACGATTGGAGCGCCTTCCGACGGCCCACGATCGCACGGCAGATGAGAAGGCCATTCGCACGCGTTCGAATCCTCGCCCATGGCCTCCGTCAGCACCTGGCACTCGCCAGTCCTGTTAATCCACGGCGATGACGATCGCAACGTCCCCTTCTCTCAAACCGTAATGCTGGTAGAAGCGCTGCGCAAACAAAACGTCAAATTCGAAGAACTAATCTTCCCCGACGAAATCCACGGCTTCCTAACCGAAAAACGCTGGCTCGAAGCCTACCACCGAACCGCCGATTTCTTAGCGAAGCATCTCTAATTCTTATTCGCGTTTATCCGCGTTCATTTGCGGCCCAAAATCTTAGCCTCTGTACCTGCACCGCGCGACAGCCGACCTCCACCCAGCAAACAACTCCTCCCTCTGCCCCTCCCCCATCGCAGGCTCATAAACCTTCTCCGCTCTCCAAAACTGCTCCACCTCTTCTAGCCCTTTGAAGAACCCAACCGCCAACCCAGCCAAATAGGCCGCCCCGAGCGCCGTGGTCTCGCTATCGGCCGGCCGCACAATCCTCTTCCCCAAAATGTCCGCCTGAAATTGCATCAGGAAATCACTCGCCGCCGCTCCGCCATCCACACGCAGCTCCTTCAACCTCTCGCCACTGTCCGCCTCCATCGCTTCCACTAACTCACGAGTCTGATAGGCGATTCCTTCAAGCGCCGCCCGTGCAATCTCCGCCCGTCCAGTCGCCGCAGTCAGCCCCGTCAGCATTCCGCGCGCGTCAGAATCCCAGTGCGGCGCGCCCAAACCGACAAATGCCGGAACAAAATAAACTCCGCCGGTGCCCTCTACAGACCGCGCCAGTTCCCCGCTCTCAGCCGCACTCGCGATGATCCCCAACTTATCGCGCAGCCACTGGATCGCCGCACCCGCAATGAAAATGCTACCCTCCACAGCGAATTCTGCCCCGCCACCGGTGGACGCCGCGCGCGTAGCCAGCAACTTGTTCTTCGACACCGGCCGCCGGCCTCCCGTGTGCATCAAGGCAAAACATCCGGTGCCATATGTGTTCTTAGAGAGCCCCGGCCGGAAACAAGCCTGTCCGAACAGCGCCGCCTGCTGGTCTCCCGCGATCCCCGCAATCGGGATCTCCACTCCCAAATGCTCCGCGGCCGTCACTCCCACCACAAAACTCGATGGAACAATCTTCGGAAGCATCGCTCTTGGAACGCCGAACGTATCCAGCAAATCCTGCGCCCACTCGCCAGATTCCAAATCCATCAACATGGTGCGAGACGCATTGGAATAATCGGTGACATGCACCGCGCCGTTGGTGAGCCGCCAGATCAACCAAGTATCCACATTGCCGAACAGCAACTCGCCGTCCTGCGCCTTCTGCCGCGCGCCCGGAACATTCTCGAGAATCCACCGGATCTTGCTCCCCGAAAAATAAGCGTCGATCACCAGGCCAGTTTTTTCGGCAATTTTCCGCGCCACCGGTGTCGCTGCTAGCTCGTTGCAATAAGCCGCCGTCCGCCGGCACTGCCACACGATGGCCGGCGCCACCGGCTTGCCCGTCTTGCGATCCCACACCACGGTCGTTTCGCGCTGGTTCGTCACCCCGATGGCCGCGATCGATTTCGCGCCACCACTCTCTCGCGCCACCACTCGCAACACTGCTTCAATTTGCGCGCGCCAAATCTCCTCGGCTTCTTGCTCTACCCACCCAGGATGCGGATAGTGGCACGCAATCGGCACGGATTCCATGAGCGTCCGCCGCCCCTGTTCGTCATACAGCGCCGCCCGCGCGCTCGTAGTTCCTTCATCCAGCGACAAGAGAAATGGCACTCTGGCATTATAGTAAGTGATATGTTCTTCCGCCGAGAAACGCCGCGCGAGCCGTCTTTCAAAGAGCGCATTGAGAGCCTGAAGAAATTTGGATTCAGTATCGACTCACTAAATCCCGGCCACGCGCAAGTCAGCCGCGACGGAATTGCCGCCACTATTGAAGACCGGCCCGGCCAGCGTCCCCAGGTCAACAAAGCTGGCCTGATCGTCGGATCGGAAATCGGTGCGCTGGTCAATGGCGGCTATCAGATGTTCTGGCGAACACCGGCCTCCAAGCGAGTCCCCGCCCAGGCCACTCAGCTACGCGCTCTGCATAATTTTGAAGAAGATTTGAAAGAAGGTTTAGGGCTCACCAGCCTGTACAACCAAGGCCTGGGAACCACGTCCGACCTGCATCTTTACGACCGCGTGGAACACCGGGACGAAGCCCCATCCCCAAAACCCTGGGATCACAAACCCGCCGGAGCCTAGCCGCCCGATCATCGCCCCTCATCGCCGCCCGACCGCCGCTAACCGAACCGCGACCGCAAGGGAGCGTAACGCAAATCCCAACCTCACCGAACTAATACTGTAAAACCAACTAAGTCCCACCCAACGCCCGCCGCGCCGCGGCTTCATCCCCGAAAACATCCGGCACATCCCCCGCATACTTCAAAAAAAGCTCGAAGCTTTGCTTGGCTTTCGAGCGCTTGCCTTCATCCTGCAGAACCACGCCCCGCAAATACAAAAATCGTGGAAAAATCAATGAAGCGAAAACCGGATCGCCCGACGACAAAGGCAGCGGATAAAGCTGCACCAGCTTGCGCGCATCCCCAATGCGGCCCGATTCCATATCTGCCCATGCCAGCAGCGTTCGGATTTGTCCATCCGCGGTAGGCGCGGTCTCGCGATAGACCGCCTCCAACGGTTGGACAGCGTCGGCAAACTTCCGCGCAAACAGCAGCGCCAAGCCCCGCGGCATTGGAGATGTCATTGCAGATCCTGCGGTACCCACAGGAAATCCCGCCGCACTCGCGGGAGATCCCGTCGCACCCGCAGGAGATCCCGCCGCACTTGCGGGAGATCCCGCCGCACTCGCCGCCCCGGATGCAATGGCCTGGCAAATCGCGCTTAAATTGCGCGTTCGCGGACTTTGCGCCAGCCCCTCAGCTTTTCCAGCAAGTTCCGCACCTTCTTTGGTGGACCCAGTCTGCAGCTTCCAAAGCGCCAGCTGACTGTATGCGAGCGACTGTTGGTCTCCAGCGAGCGCAGGGATCAGCCGGCCCAACCTCGCCATCCCCGCTCTGCGCCGTCCCGTGAGAAACTCCCACTGTGCCAGCTCAGATTCAACCGCGTTATGCTGCGATCGCTGCGCGAGCGCCAGATACTTTTGAAAATTCGCGTCCGCGCCCGCCAAATCCCCCAGCATCAATCTCGCTTCCGCGGCTTTGGTCAGCTCTTCCCAACGGCGCCCTGGATTCTTCTCTTGCGCCTCAAAGAAATCCCTCCCCGCCTCGGAAAAATCGCCCAGAAAGTAGTTCACCTCTCCCAAGGAATCCAGCGCGTTCGAATTCGATGGGCCCAGCATTTGTTCATAGCGTTCCAGCGCGCGATTCGCACTCGTCAGATCCTGCCCAAACGCATACGTGTACCCCAGCTGGTTCCAAAGCTCGGCGTCGTCTCTCGCCAACCGCGTTGCGGCTTCAAAGTTCTGCGCCGCCTCCTGAAATCGCCGCTGCGCAAGCCTCAAAGCAGCCAGTTCTCGAAACCAACCCGCATTGGCTGGCGATCGTTGAGTGAGAGCCTCTAACGCTTTTGCCCGCCCGTCCACATCGCCGGCAATGAGAGCCGCGAAATAATCCATTTCCGCTCGATCGATCGCATCCGGATTCGTAGCGCGCGCTGCCTGCAATTCCTTCAAAGCAGCTTCCCGTTTTCCTTGAGCCAACAGCAAACGCGCCTCAATCAGATAGGCGATTGCAAAATGAGGATCGGCCGCTGTCGCAGCTTCCAACACCTGTCCCAATACTTCCGGATTCGCCGCCCCGCCAACCGCCCTCGCATAGGCCCGGAAAGCCTCCGGGCTCTTGGTACCGAAAGGTCTGGCTGACGAACTGAGCCGCTTCGCGAGTTGATTTACCAAAGGCAACGGGCCTTCCGAAGCCTCGCCGCTTAGCTCATAGCTCGCCAACGTCTTGGTCCTGCTCAAGTTCTCGAAAGTGGCTGTGATCGTCAGCCGGCCGTTGCGCTCCGAAAAATAGCCCTCCAGCATTCTTGACGCCTGCGCCGTGAAGGCGCCAGTGACGGAATCTACGGGTTCCGCGTACAGATCTCCGGCCGGCGCGAGATCGTACACCAATGCTGAGGATATCGCCCGCCCCGCCCAGTCCAGCTTGGAGTCCGAACTCAGATTCTCGAACGGCACAATGGCCACACGCTCCACGTTGGGCCTGCGCCTGCGATTGCAGGCAACGAATAACGAAACCGATAGGATCGTGAGGGTAAAGAGTAAAAGCGATTTTCTACAGAACACGCGGTTCCATAGCCAACAGCTCCTTGAACTGAGGCAGGTCCCTCAGACGCGCGAACGCCGGATCGTCGGTCAGCTTCTTTCTTTCCTTGAAGCCTTCTTCCAGCGCCTTCCGAATGCAGGACAGAGCATGATCGTCCATGCCGGCCAGAGCGTAAGTGCGCGCCAGTGCCATGTGATATTTGGCGCGTTCCTCCACCGTTTGCTGCTGGATCAGCACTCCCTGCGTACTGCGATTATCGAAAACTTCCGGATCGATCGCCAGCGCCTTCTGCCAGCTCTCGGCGGCGTGGCGGTAATCCTTGCGCTCGAAGTAGCCTGAACCCAGGTTGCTCCAGATCGAAGCCGATGTCGGCGTGATGCGCAGGGCTCTCTTATATTCGCCAACCGCCCGGCGATAACTCTTGTGCGAGAAATAAATCGTCCCCAAATTGTTAACCGCTTCGGCGTAGTGCGGATTTGCCTTGACCGAAAGCCGATAGTACTTCTCCGCTACATCCAGTTGCAGCATCTGATGATAGGCAATGCCCGTCTTATTCAGCAGAATCGCCGAATCGTGCGACCCTTCCTTGTAAGCTTCCACCGCCTCGCGATACATTTTCTTGGCCATGAAAATATCGCCCCGCAATTCCGGCGTTACCAGGGTCGCTGGCTTCGGCGGTACCGCCGATTGCTGCCCTGTCCTGGACTCTGCAATCAGCCCGTCCGGTGGAGGTGTGGTCTTCTGAGTGGATTGTCCGAAGGCTGTGGATGTCACCCACGCCATCCCAAAACTTACAGCGAGAAAACTAAGCCTGGAAAGCATACCCGGCCTCCCCTTTTCAATCGGCTGCTTCGCGCCAAGCATTAGCCCTCAACGCCACCAACCCGTGCCGCCCCCAGACTAAGCCCCGCGCATCTATTTAAATATACTCCTAAGTCTGTCAAGTAGGCTTTTCTTCTTGGCCGGCTTGGGGGGATTGGCCGGCGAAGGCTCCTGCACCGGCGCCGGACCGTCCTGGGCAACCCGTTCCCGAGGCTGGCTCCCGGCTCCCCCAGCGCTTCCTGATGCTCGATCGCGCCCAGCTTGCCCGGAAGGCGCAGTCTCCCAGCTAGCAACTTGCGTCCCTCCGCCGCCGTGCAGTTGGCACATCTCAACCGGCTGCGTGCCTTCAATAAAATACTCAGTCCGCACTTTCGGACACGACGCCGTGGCTAGCTGCCCGGACAACGGATCAATCTGCGCGCTCACCACACCCGCCGGCGGCTCAAATTCGGTCACATTCCGATATTCGCGATGTTCATGGGCCCGTTTCATAAACTCCGCCCACACCGGTAGCGCTGAGTGCGCACCCTCCAGATTGAGCTCTCGATTGTCGTCAAAGCCCACCCACACCACGCAAATCAACCGCGAAGTGAAGCCCGCAAACCAGCCATCGTGCGACGTTCCCGTTTTCCCCGCCACCACGAAATTAATGCCGCGCCCGTACATCCCAGCGCCGGTTCCGCTTCGCACAACTTCTTCCAGCAACTGATCCATCAAAAAAGTCACTCGCGGATCCAGTACCGCGCGATGCTCCGGCTGCGCTTCGAAAATATTCGATCCACGCGCGTTCAAAATGCTGCTCAGGAAATAAGGCTTCGAATAAATTCCATGATTGGCGAAGATCGTATAACCACCCGCGATTTCGAGCGGCGTCACTTCATAAGCGCCCAGCGCCACCGCCGGCGTCGGTTGGATGTTGATGTTCAATCCGGCCTTGCGTGCTAAATCCACCACCGCGTCATAACCGGTCTGTTCCGCAACCTTCACCGTCGCTACGTTCAGAGAATGCGCCATCGCGTCGCGCAGGGAAATATTGCCGTAGAATTTGTGCTCGAAATTACTCGGCTCGTAGGGCTTGCCGTCGAACCAGAATGTAGTCGGCTCGTCGGTCACCATCGTAGCCGGAGTAATCAGTAAATTGCCGCCCTGCAAACCGGTGTTGAGCGCCGCCGCATAAACGAACGGCTTGAAGGACGAGCCCGGCTGGCGCTTCGCCAGAATCCGGTTGAGCTGGCTCGCGCCATAGTTGCGCCCTCCCACCAAAGCCCGCACTTCGCCGGTTTGCGGATCCAATGCAATCAAGGCGCATTGCGGATCCGGATAACTGGGATCTCTCTTCTTACGGTGCTTAATCCTCTGGTCGGCCTCTTCCATGCCAATCCGCACCGCTTCGGCGGCATCGCGCTGCAAGTTCTGATCCAGCGTGGTGTACACCCGGTAGGGGCTCGTTTGAAAATTGGTGTCCGGAAACTTCTCCACCAGCGCGTCATTCACCAGATCCACGAAGAAAGGGGCGTCGCTCGCCTCGAGCGTTGCCTGCCGCACCAGTTCGAGCGGAGCCGCCACTGCACGTTCGTAATCCGCATCGCTGATGTACTCGTTCTCGCGCATCATCTTCAGCACCAGATTCCGCCGCTGCTTCGCGCGCTCCGGCCAGCGATAGGGATTGATAAAACTTGGCTGCTGGATCAATCCGGCCAGCGTGGCCGCCTCGGGCAAGGTTAACCGCGAAACATCCTTCCCGAAAAACACCTCCGCCGCTTCGCCGAATCCCCGGATTCCGAAGCTCCCACGATTTCCCAGCGGAACCTGATTGGCGTAATACTCGAAAATCTGTTCTTTGGTCAGCTTCTGCTCCAGGTGCATCGTGATCAGCACCTCGGGAATCTTGCGTTTCCACGTCCTGTCGCTCCGGTCCAGAAACAGCATCCCCGCCAGCTGCATGCTCAATGTGGAGGCGCCTTGCGCGTTTTGATGCGCCTTCAAATCCACATAAGCCGACTTCACAATTCGCACGGGATCGAATCCGGAGTGCTGAAAAAACCGTTTGTCCTCCGCCGATACCACCGCATGCACCAGCACCGGCGGAATATCTTCGTACTTCACCAGCCGCCGCTTCTCGCGATTCTTATCGAACAGGTTCGAAATCAACTCCGGCTCCAGCGTGTACTCCGTGCGCTCCGTGTTGTCGGCCAGCGAGATGATCTGCGAAACTTTACTGCCGCGGAACTTGATCACCCCGTCATCGCGCCGGAAGTAGGAGTCCGGGCCCGGGTAAACATCGATCTCGTCCGGCTTCAGCGTGAAGTAGCCCATCCGGTTGTTCTTGGATTCGTTGTAGCCGCTGTGCCGCAGCTCAAGCGCGATTTCTGGCGGACTCGCAAAGTCTCCTACCGCCACCGTGCGCGGCGCCGCAAACAACATGGATGTGTTGGTGAACGGTCCGCCCGCTAATTTGGCCTCGATCAGCCGCGAGTACTTCACGTAATAGTACGTGAACACGCCCAGAGCGATGGTGACGCTCAATGTGAGGACGAGGAGGAGGATCTTACCGGCCGGGCGCAACAGGAAATGCGCCTTGCGGGCTTTTTTCGGAGCCTTAGCTTTTACTGCCACTTTACTCCCATCTTCGCACGTCCCCCGTTCATTCTGTTTTCTCCCTCATTCGCTCTGTTGCATCTTTCCATATTTCTGCTATTGTAGAAATACGATGGTAAAGGATCAAGTAGTCCGCTACGCCGACATGCTCTCCGCCATGGGAACCGAACCGCGCCTCCGTATCATGCGCCTCCTGCTCTCAGCCCACCCGGAAGGCATGGTGGTCGGCGAAATCCAAACAGAGTTGGACATTCCGAATTCAACCCTCTCGCATCATCTGGAAAAACTCAAGCATGAGGATCTCGTCCGCGTCCGCCGCGACAGCACCTTCCTCTGGTACACCGCCAACACGGAAGCGCTAGAAGAACTACTCGGCTTCCTCTACGCCGAGTGCTGCACCCGCAATAAAGCCATAAAACCCGAAGCCCTTATCGCTAACTGTTCCCCCCGAACCGCGACCGCAAGGAAGCGTGCGCAAACCTGACGTTTAAGCAAAGGAGACCCATGGAAATCAAATCCGCGATAAAAGAAAAGTACGGTCAAGCCGCCCTCCGCGCAACAACCGGCGGCAGCTCCTGTTGCGGCGCATCGCCAGCGACTGCTTGTTGTGACGACCCAATCACCTCCAACCTCTACAACGCCGACCAAACCTCCCAACTCCCCGAGCAAGCCGTCAAAGCCTCACTCGGATGCGGCAACCCAACCGCACTCGCCCAACTCAAACCAGGTGAAACCGTCCTCGATCTCGGATCCGGCGGCGGCATCGACGTCCTGCTCTCCGCCCGCCGCGTCGGACCCACAGGCAAAGCCTACGGCCTAGACATGACCGATGAAATGCTGGCCCTGGCCCGCGAGAACCAACTCAAATCAAGCATAGAAAACGTCGAGTTCCTCAAAGGCGAAATCGAGAACATCCCCCTGCCCGATAATTCCGTCGACGTAATCATCTCCAATTGCGTCATCAATCTCTCCGCCGACAAAGATCGCGTCCTCGAAGAAGCCTTCCGCGTTCTGAAACCGGGCGGACGTCTCGCGGTCTCCGATGTGGTCGTAACCGGCGACGTTCCCCCCGAAATTCGCCGCCACGTCGAATTGTGGGTAGGCTGCATCGCCGGCGCCTTGCAAGATTCCGAATACACCAGGAAACTCGCTGCTGCTGGCTTTGAATCAATTGGCATCGAGCCTACCCGCGTCTATACCATCGAAGACGCTCGCCAGTTTCTCACGGCCCAAGGTATCGATGTAGACGCAATCGCACCGGCCGTCGAAGGCAAATTCAAAAGCGCCTTCATTCGCGCCGTAAAACCAGTCAAGAAAGAGTGCTGTGGCCCGGCGTGCTGTAGCTGAATTCCTGGGGACTGCTTTGCTCTTAGCCGCCGTCGTCGGATCCGGGATCATGGGCGAACGATTGGCTGGGGGCAATATCGCGATCGCCCTTCTAGCCAACACCATCGCCACTGGCGCCGCCCTGGTGGCGCTGATCCTGGCCTTCGGTCCCATCTCGGGCGCACATTTCAATCCCGCCGTAACGCTGGCCGATGCCTGGAACAGTGGATTGGCGTGGCGCCACGTTCCGGTTTACCTCGCTGCCCAGATCCTCGGTGCGTTCTCCGGCGTTGCCATCGCTCACCGGATGTTCAGCGAACCGCTTTTCTTCGCATCGCGCCATGTTCGCAGCGGCCAAGCCCAACTCTTCAGCGAGTTCATCGCGACTTTCGGTTTGCTCTCGGTAATCTGGGGTTGCGTCCGATCCCGTCCTGAAATCGTCGCATTCGCCGTCGGCGCCTATATCACGGCGGCCTATTGGTTCACGGCATCCACGTCGTTCGCCAATCCAGCCGTAACTCTAGCGCGTGCCGCCTCCGATACTTTTGCCGGCATCCGCCCAGCCGATGTTCCAGGATTTGTCCTGGCACAACTCGCAGGCGCCTCGGCTGCCACTCTGCTCTTTCGCTGGCTGGCGCCCCGCCCTCAACATGCCCAACAATAATGGCCGATAAGAAACGAGTCCTCATTCTCTGCACCGGAAACTCCGCCCGGTCCCAAATGGCCGAAGGTCTGCTCCATCATGACGCCGGCGATCAGTTCGAAGTCTCAAGCGCTGGAACCAAGCCCGGCCACGTTCGGCCGGAAGCAATCGCCGTCATGCGCGAACTAGGCATCGACATCTCCAGCCACCGCTCCAAGCATGTCGACGAGTTTCAAGGCCAACCCTTCGACTACGTCCTCACGGTATGCGACAACGCAAAGGAAAGTTGTCCGTATTTTCCCGGAACCCTCTTGATTCATCGCTCTTTCGACGATCCCGCCGCCTTCGAAGGCACGGAACTCGAGAGATTGGCTGTCTTTCGCCGGGTACGCGACCAGATCCGCGCCTATTTTCAAAACCGCCCTTTCAATGTCCCAGCGCCACCCCCCGCTCTGCGCTAAAATAAAACAACAGCTGCCAGGGCCTGGAGACCGTTAATATGCCTATTTTTGAATACGTTTGTGAAGATTGTGGAACTAAGTTCGAAAAGCTGGTTCGCCGCGATGGTGATCCGATTGCATGTCCCGATTGTGGCCAGTCGCACCTCGCCACTGCGCTTTCCACCTTTGCCGCCCATTCCAACGGCAAGTCGAAGAACGCCGGAATGCCTGCTTGTCCGGGAGGAATGTGCCGCACGCCGGATATTTGCGGCCGCTAATGATGTTAGTGTGGGGCAGGATGTCATCCTGCGCGCGGGTTGCTAACCCGCGCAGATTTTGTTCGGAGCCCGAAAGCGTCCCGGTTGACTTCCGCTCACGGCTCCGCTATAGTTCTGAAGTACTGATGTATCAATGATTTGTAACTCCTCCATGCCGTCGCAGTTAGCATGACCTCAGGTGTTATGGCAATGGCCAGCAGAGCTGATGAGCGCAACTTAGAACTGCCCGTGCCCGCGGAAGAAGCGGACTACGAGCAGCTCATTGAGGACTACGGTCATTTCGCTCCGCCTCACGAAGGCGAATTGCTGCAAGGCCGCGTCGTAAAACTCCACGATACCGATGTCATCGTCGACTTCGGATATAAATCGGAAGGGCTCGTACCAATCGAGCAATTCCGCCAAGCCGATGGCAGCGTAACAGTCCAAGCCGGCGACGTGATCGACGTGATGGTGGATCGGCAAGGAGTGCAACCGGAAGGTTACATTCTCCTCTCGCACGAAAAGGCCAGCCGGCTCCGCTGCTGGGATACTCTCGAAAAGGCCCATCGTGACGCGCTCGTCGTCTCCGGCCATGTCACCGGACGCATCAAAGGCGGTCTCTCGGTGGATGTGGGCGTCCCCGCGTTCATGCCCGGTTCCCAAATCGATCTTCGCCCCATTCACAACCTCGACAGCTTCCTCGGTCAAGACATCCCGGTCAAGATCGTTAAGCTCAATCGCCGCCGCGGCAATGTTGTCGTGTCGCGGAAAATGGCGGTGGAAGAAGAACAGCTCTCTCGCAAGAGCGCTGCGCTGCAGGTGCTCGAAGAGGGCGGCGTAGTAACCGGAGTGGTCAAGAACCTTACCGAATACGGCGCATTCATTGACCTCGGCGGCATCGATGGCCTGTTGCACGTCAGCGATATGTCGTACGGCCGCGTCAACCATCCTTCCGAAATGGTGAATGCCGGCGACGAGATTACCGTCAAAGTGCTCAAGTTCGATAAGGAAAAGGAACGAATTTCCCTCGGATTGAAGCAACTGGTTCCCGATCCCTGGGAAACCATCGGCGAACGCTACCCAAAGGGATCGCGCGCCATCGGCCGCGTGGTCAGCGTCACCGACTACGGCGCTTTCGTCGAACTCGAGCCCGGCGTCGAAGGCTCTGATCCACATTTCAGAAATGACCTGGAGCCGCCGCATGAAGCATCCCACCAAAGTGGTGAAGGCGGGGGATCAGGTGGAGACCGTTGTTCTCGAAGTGAAACCCCGCGAGCGCCGCGTCTCGCTCGGGATCAAACAGCTCGAAGCCGACCCTTGGACCACCGTCGCCGATCGCTATGCCATCGGCTCCGTCGTGGAAGGCCGCGTGCGCAAGCTCACCGATTTTGGAGCGTTCGTTGAAATCGAAGAAGGCATCGACGGTTTAGTGCATATTTCGGATCTGTCCTGGACCAAGCGAGTCAAGCATCCCTCCGAAGTGGTCAAGAAGGGACAGTTGGTGCAAGCCGTGATCCTCAATATCGACGCACCCAACAGGCGCCTTTCGCTCGGCGTGAAACAGCTTCATCCCGATGCTTGGGAATCGTTCTTCCGGGCGCATCAAGTGGGCGACGTGGTGCGCGGACGCGTGTGCCGGGCTTGCAATTTCGGCGTTTTTGTAGAGTTGGCGCCGGGTGTGGAAGGCCTGTGCCATCGTTCCGAAATCCCCGGCTCTTCCGAGCGGCGCAATGAGGAATCGCCCCTGCCGATCGGCGAGGAGATGGATTTCAAAGTTGTCAAACTGAACGAGGGCGAGAAGAAAATTGGCCTCAGCATTCGTGCGCTGACCGACGATGAGGAGAAAACCAGGCTGGAGGACTACCAGCGCCACGCCGCCGCAGCCACCATGACCATCGAAGAAGTAATGAATACAAGAGTAAAGGGAGAAGGCCGTTAAGACGGACCTCACAAGGGAGATAAAGTACAAATGACGAAGGCCGAGTTGATCGAGGAAGTCTCCCGGGTCGTAGAGATGACCCGCAAAGATTCCGAGGTGATCGTAGAAGCAATCTTCGACAGCATCGTTCGTTCTCTGCGGGGAGGAGACAAGATCGAGATCCGTGGATTTGGCAGCTTCCGCACCCGGCAGCGGCAGCCGCGCGTAGGGCGCAATCCAAAAACCGGAACGCGCGTGGAAGTGCCGTCCAAACGCATACCCTACTTCAAGCCCAGTAAGGAATTGAAGGACCTGGTGAATAACTCCGCCGGAGACCCGGCCGCAACCCCGCCTCCGGCCAGCGAACCGCCCGTGACCCTGTAGCGATCCGGGTATGGACTACCTTTGGAGTCCTTGGCGCTATCAGTACGTTCAAAAAAATATTCCTGAAACCGGTTGCGTTTTTTGCCGCACACAGGAACTCGTCGTGTTTCGAGGCAAACTCAATTTCGTGGTGCTCAACCTGTACCCGTACACTACCGGACACTTGATGGTTGTCCCCTATGAGCACATCGGCTCTCTGGATGCCGCTCCAGCCGAAACGCTGCAGGAAATGATCCTACTGGCCCAACAGGCCCAGCGCCACTTGAGTGCCATCTACAAACCCACCGGCTTCAACCTGGGCATGAATCTCGGCGAAAGCGCAGGCGCCGGAATCGCCGACCACATCCACCTGCATGTCCTGCCGCGCTGGTCGGGCGACACCAGCTTTATCACCACGGTGTCGGAAACCCGCGTCCTCCCCGAAGATCTTTCCGTAACCCACCAAAAACTAACCGCAGCCTTTTCGACAAATTCGGGGACATGACGGGCTAGTGTTACGACTATTCCGAACTATCACGACAGCAGTCGTGTCCCCGAATTCCGGTACACTAGTCCATTCCCACTATTGTCCACGCTATCCCTACTCCGCTAAACTAGGTAAAACCTACTCAGAGTCACCTGGATGAGATCACTCTTCGCCATGCTAGCTCTCGGCCTGACCGCCGTCGCCGCCGACGCGCCCGAGAAAACCGTCACCGGCTGGGTCCTGGATTCCGCTTGCGCCTTCACCAAAGATCTCACCAAACCCGTCAGCCGCGATTGTGCTCTGGCCTGCGCCCGCAAAGGATCCCAGCTCGTTATCCTTCAAAATGACGGTTCCATCTACTGGCCCATTTCGGACCAGGTTCCCGCCGAAGGCCAGAACGAACGGCTGCTGCCCTTCGCCGGCAAACGCGTCACAATAACTGGAAAGGTATACACGCGCGGCGGCTCGAACGCTTTAGTGATCGAGAAAATCGCGGACGCGTCCGGCAAATAGCTTGCAAAAACGCTACTACCTGATCACCATCCTCGCAGCCCTGGCGATCTCATTCGCCTTCCTCGCCTATCCCTTCTACGTCATCCGTCCATTTCGTCATCAAGGCCCGCGCGAACTCGCCGTGGCGCTACAAATACTCCATCTCCGCCCTGGTGTGGAGATGCTTTGTGCCGTCACCGCTCTGCTTGCCGTAATTCTCTACTGGCGCGCGCAGCCCAAAATGCTCCGCAAACTGGGCGCGGCGTTCGCAGTCCTGCTGGTTTTCCTTTTCACCGGCGTTTCCCGCATCAACATGTTCGAAATCATGTTCAAACCCATGGGACGCCCCAACTTCGCCGCCGCGCCGGATTCCAAACTGGATGGCGCCGAAATGGTGATGGCCGTGCGCCTGGGCGGTGAAGCTCGCGCCTATCCAATCCGCATCGTCTCCTACCACCACATCGTGAATGACGTGGTCGGCGGCCAACCCATCGTTGCGACGTATTGAACGCTCTGTCACACCGGTCTGGTGTTAAGTCGCGAAATAGACGGGATCAGTCTCACCTTCCATCTCGCTGGAATCAACAATCAGAATTTCCTGATGCGCGACGAGCAAACCGGCACCTACTGGCAGCAGATCAATGGCGTCGCCGTCTCCGGCCCACTCCGAGGCCGCGTGCTGAAACTGATCCCTTCCGACGAACTCAGCTTCGCCCTCTGGAAAACCGAGCAGCCGCTCGGCAAAATATTGCAGGATCTCCCCACCTACGCCTCCGAGTATTCGCCCAAAGATTGGGACGTCAGAATGGCGAAGGCTCGCACTGTTTTGAGCTTCCCGCATCCAGGCATCGGACAGCGCGACATCATGTTGGGCATCCAAGCGTTCGGAGCCGCGCGCGCTTTTCCCTATGCCACCGTCCTGCGCGAAAAACTAGTCAAGGACCACGTTGGCACGGAACCAATCATCCTGGTAGTGGGTCCCGACAATCAATCCGTCCGCGCCTTCCGCACCCACGACGATTTCTATCGCACCCAGGAAAGCTCGTCCTTGTTCCTCATGGACGCCGCCACCGGCAGTAAGTGGAACTTCCAAGGCTGCGCCACAGAGGGAAAGTCCCAAGGCACTTGTCTGGAATCGGTGTATTTCATCAAAGACTATTGGTTCGATTGGCGGAACTACAATCCAACCACCACCATCTACAACCGTTAGCGGAATCCAACCGAACCGCGACCGCAAGGGAGCGCTACCACGAACACAGACTTTGCACGGTACCTCGCCGTCGCGGTTCAGTTGTGTCTAGTTACTTGCTCTTCCTGCGACTGCGCCACTCCCGCGTAGGATCATCATCCGGATCCGGAGTCTCCTGCACTGGCCGTAGCTCTTCCGGAACGTGCCGCAGGTTCACTCGAATGCGAGTCCATGTGGATGACCGCCCACGCATGGAATCCACCAGCACATCATCCACAGCCAAAAGCGCGGCCACTTTCGGATGCTTGCTCTTCCATCTCTCCAGCCCCGCCAGCGCAGCTTCCTTATCCGGAGAATTGGCAATCACCAACAACGGCATCTTCGCCCGCGAAGGCGCAACCCGCGGCGCTTCGCCTTCCATTTTTCGAAAATGCGGCGGCCAGGGCGCGTCACCTAGTCCAGCCCTCTCATCCTTCGCCGCCAGCTCCAGCAGCTTTTCGAGCGAACCCGCCGCGCCATCCATTCCAGCATGCGGATCGCCGACCTCCGCGAATCGCTTCGGAACTGTGAGCACAGTAAAGTCCGCCGGATCGCAATCGGAAACCTCCTCCCAGCGCAACGGCGTGGACACTCGCGCATCCGGCAGCGGTCTCACGGAATAAGCCGAGCACGTCGTCCTGTCTTTCGCATTTTGGTTGTAGTCCAAAAACACTCCGTGCCGCTCCTCTTTCCACCATTTCGAACTCGCGAGTGACGGTGCACGCCGTTCCACGGCTCGCGATAAAGCCAGTGCCGCGCGGCGCACTTCGCTGAACGTCCAGCGTTGCTCGATTCGCACCAGGATATGCATACCGCGCGAGCCGCTGGTTTTCGGCCAGCCGCGCAGCCCCAAGTCCCCGAGAAGCTCCTTCACCTCCAACGCGACTTTGCGCACGTCCGCCCAACCCACGCCAGGTCCCGGATCCAGATCCACCCGCAACTCGTCCGGATGATCCAGTTCGCCCGACCGCACCGGATGCGGGTGCAGCTCGATGCAGCCTAGATTCACAATCCAGGCCAAGCCGGCGGCATCGTCAACCACGATCTCCTCCGCGGTGCGGCCCGATGGAAAGGACAGCGTGATCGTCCGCATCCATTCCGGCCGATCCGTGGGAGCGCGCTTCTGATAAAACGCTTCGCCTTCAGCGCCGTTCACGAACCGTTTCAAAACGATGGGCCGATCCTGAATTCCCGCCAGCGCGCCCGGTGCGATCGCAAGATAGTAGCGGACAATATCCAGCTTCGACAGCTTTACCTGCTTGGTGAAATACGGCTTGTCCGGATGCGTCACGCGAACTTCGCGCCCGTCGATCGTAAGCAGTTCTGCTTCGTCCTTCGCCACAAACGCCTAGTGGATTACAGGAATCTCCAGATAACTCGCGTGCTGCGCATCGTGATACAGCGCGACGTGCGCAGTCCTGGCATCCTTCGCGGATTCGTCTGCCACAGTCTTGCCGCTGTTGTAGTTCTTCTCCAACTGGATCGAATTCGGGCAAGTCAGGACCAGCCGCAGCCGGCTGCCCTTGCCAATCTTTCGCGAGAAGAATGTGAAGCCGTTGAATTCGTAGCGATTGATTTCGCCCGGCGTGACCAGCTTCGCGCTCTCCAGCGACTCGCGATAGCGGGCGCGCAGCATATCAGCAGTCAGTTGAACGCTCGTTCCGTCAGGCTTGATTTCGTCCAACTCCACCGCAAAATCCGTGTCCGGAACATCCATCGCGATCCAAGCCAGGAACTTCACGTAACCAGTGATTTCGGTATCGGCCGGAAAGGCATCCGAGTGATACACCAGCCCGTTGCCAAATAGATTCAGAACATCAGTCTGGTCCGTGAGTGAGTTGGGCACATCCCGCTGTTGGATTGCCGCCGGACGCACATCCAACGGATCGTACACGAAATGATCCGGCTCCTCGGAAACCGGTTTCGCATCACCCAATTGGCCCGATTGAAAGACGCTGTTCGCACTGCCGCCATGCGAATTCAAATAAAGCTTGTGGACCTCGGGCGAAAGCGCCTCCAGGCTATTCGCGTATTTCCAGGTCTCGGCTCCAGGAACGTAGTAAGCCACGCGATCCTTGAGAAAATCGGGCTTCGGTCCGCCCTTCATCGTCCAGTCGTACCACTGTTTGTGGAGCTGATTCAGATCCAACATGCTGGCATCGCCGAACGTGAGCCCGCCCACTTCTTTCCGAGGCGTGCGCGTGCCTGCGTGATCCCACGGACCAACAATCAGATAGTGATTCGCCTTCGCCGCTTCCGATCCAAATTCCATGTGTCTGCGATAGTAAGTCATGGCGCCCACCTGATCGCCATCATAATGTCCGGTGATGGTCAGAATCGGAATCCCAATCTTCTTGTAATCTTCCGTCGTCGGCGCCATCGCCTTCCAGTAAGCATCCTGGGTAGGATGGTCCAGCCACTTACCAAAGACTGTGCTGGAATTTCCCACCACGCGATCCAGTTCTCGGAACGGCTGGTGGTTCATGTAGAGATCCGTGAACTTACTTTTCCAAAAGTCCGAATTCCCGAATGTATTGGTATTGCCGGTGACGCCGCTTGTGAACGTCAGCCACTGAATGATGTAAGACGTGTAAATGCCATGGAAAAATGGGAAGTCCACTGCCGGGTGCGCAGCTGCGGCAGGAACAATCGTAGTCAAATGCGGCGGAAACTCCTTCAATGTCGACCATTGATCGAAGCCGGCGTACGATCCACCCCACATCGCCACTTTGCCGTTGCACCACGTCTGTTTGGCTAGCCATTCCACTGTGTCATAGCCGTCGCGGCCTTCATTCGCGAACGGTTCGAACCGCCCTTCGGAGTTACCGCGCCCGCGTACATCCACTAACGCATAAACATACCCGTTCCGGCTGAAGTAAGTCGCGCGATCCAGATAGCTGTCGCCGATATACGGAGTAAGTGTGAAGATAACCGGAAGCGGCCCCTTCTGATCGTGCGGCCGGTAAATAGTTGCGTTCAAGTGCACGCCGTCGCGCAACGGGATCTTCACGCCCCATTGCATATCCACTTGCTTAGCCGGAGGATCGTCGGCGAAGCAAACACCAACCGCGATGAACAAAACCAGGACTGCGCAGCGCATGAGGAAGTGTAGCGTGATTTACTTGGATGGCGCAGGCAGCATGTTCCGGATCGCGGCAATCCGCCAACCGTCCGAACCCCGAGTCAGAACCAGCATAGTCCACATGGAACGAGTCACCGGACCCGCGATTTCGTAGCGGCCATCCGCGATCGCGACCCCTGCCGAGGGAAACCGCACCGACACAACAGTAATGGTTCGTTTGCCCGCCGAGCTTTGTGAGCTGGCCATGGTCCCCTTCACCACGTCGCCGCGCCCTTTGCGCCACTCACCGGTGGAAACCAGTTGATCCGCGTCTTCAGTGAACAACGCCTCGATCGCCTTTGCGTCCATGCTTTCGCGCGCATCCACGTACTTCTGGACCACCTGACGAATCGCAGCTTCGTCGCCTTGCCCGAACAATAAAACACTAGGGACGAAGATCAGCGATAATGACCGAATGAACCGCTGCCTCTTTCCCATCCTCATTCTGTGCGTGTATTCCAATGTCTCCTGTACCTCCCGATCCGTAGCCGATTCAGCTATCCCGAATCGTACCATCACCGTCGCCCAATCCGGAACCGCGGACGTGATCGGTTCCGATAGCGCGTCTCTACAAAAGGCCGCAGATATGTTGCGCCCCGGGGATACGTTAGTCATCGGCCCAGGCACTTACCAGATGGACGCCAGTCTGCTGATTCCGTCCCACGTCAGCGTGCGCGGAACCGCTGGGAAAACCATCCTGCTCAAGAGCCGGGGCGTTGAAAGTGCACTCACCGAAGATGGCGACTTCGGCGAGAGTTATCTCACCGTGGCCAATCCGGAAAAATTTCAACCCGGCATGGGAATTGAGATTTCCGACGACACGTTGAAGGAAGGCTGGGACGTTTCTATTTCGAAAGTCGTCGCGGTTCACGGTAAAATTCTGCAGATCAGCCCGCCTACCGTTCGCGACTACGATCTGGACCAGAAACATGCGCGCATCCGCAACACGTACCCAATCCTGTGCGCGATGAACGCCGAAAACGTCACGTTCGAAGATCTCACTGTGGATGGAAATAAATCGGAGAATGCATATCTGGACGGCTGCCGCGGCGGCGCCATCTATCTTTACAACGTCCGCAACGTGACGGTGAAGAATTGCATTGCCCGCAACTACAACGGCGACGGAATCTCGCTGCAAATTTCCGACCACGTGCACGTGCTGAATAGCGAGTCCTATGGCCAAACCGGCTACGGCGTTCATCCCGGCACGGGCAGCGCAAATACAATCGTCGAGCACTGCCGCATGCATAACAACGGCGACATCGGCCTGTACCTGTGCTGGCGCGTACGTCACGGCCAGTTCCACGACAATGTCATCGAAGACAACGGCCACTACGGAATCTCCATCGGCCACAAGGACACCGACAACGAATTCGTCAACAACACCATCGCGCGCAACGGTGTGAGCGGCGTCTATTTTCGCGAGGAGACTGCCGAGAACAGCGGCAATCGCAATACCTTCCGCGACAACAAAATCTTGGACAATGGCGCCTCCGGCTTCTACATCGCCAAGCGCGTGGCCGACACCGTAATCGCGGGCAATGAAATCCGCGATAAGCACCATCCGGTATTGAAAGCCGAAGGCGCTGGCGAGGTTCGCCTGGAAAACAACAAAATAGAAAACTGAGATCATGCAAAAATAAGAATTGCCCTCTTCCACATCGCTCAGCGGACGCTTTTGGTGCCTGATCGCCGCAACATTTCTCGGCTTTCTTGGTTTTGGCACCGTCCTGCCTGGACTTGCCCCGCATGTGCGTCACGATCTGGGCGGCTCTGACCGGACTGTTGGCTTCGTCATCGGAACTTTCTCGGTCATGGCGCTCGGAAGCCGCCTCTTCGCCGGACGCCTGGCCGATCACAAGGGCCGCAAACGTGTCTTTCTGACAGGTCTCGCAAGTTGCACGCTCGCCGGTCTCACGTACCTATTGCCCTGGGGGATTCCCGGCATCTACGTTGGGCGTGCGCTACAAGGACTCGGCGAGGCCTGCCTCTACATTGGCGCGGCAGCCTGGGCCGTGGAAGTGGCAGGCGTGCACCGCAGTTCGCGAGCCTTGGGATATTTGAGCAGCGGGATCTGGGGCGGCATCGCTGCCGGACCTTTGATCGGCCAGGTACTCGGCTCCTTCAGCAATGCGGCGCGTTTCCAGATCTTCGCAGCGCTCACGTCGGCCACACTGCTCAGCCAGGTGCCTGAGGATTACCGTCCCTCGGACCACCCTCGCCGGCGTGGCTGGCCGCACCGATCCATTATTCCCGCTGGAATCGCGATCGGATTCGTAAACGTCCACTATCCTGTCATCACCGGCTTTCTCATCTTGTACCTGGCGCGCAGCGGGAATGCCGGCCCCGCCGCGTTTTCCGCCTACGCCGCATTGGTGCTGCTTTCCCGCTTCTTCCTGGGCGGCCTGCCGGATCGAATCTCTCCGCGCATCACCTTCTACACCGGCTTGGTGTGCATGGCGCTCGGGCTGGGCATCCTGACTACCGGACCCGGCCGCGTGCTGGCAATCTTCGGCGCAGCGCTGCTCGGATTTGGCTTCTCGTTCCCCTGGGCTTCCGTCGCCTCCACGGTCCTGCGCCGCGCGCCGTCGAATGAGCATGGATCCACCGTTAGCATCCTCAGTGCCTTCTACGATCTGTTTGTAGGCTGCAGCTCATTTTCCGCCGGACTGCTTGCCAACCGCTTTGGATATGTAGCGGCCTTCCTAATGGCAATCGCATCCGTGGGCGCTGCCGCAATCGCCGGACGATTCGTGTTCACCGCCAAACAGGAGGCGCTACCGCTCGCGGATGAGGCTCAATTAGTGAGTTGAGTCCTCTTCGTCTTCCACCGCCCGCAATCTGGGCAATGGGTGCAGTACCGGCTCTAGAATATCTCTTGCCTCTGCCTCGCGATCGCTAGGGACCTGTACCTGGACCCACTTGTGCATGAAGGGGTCTACGTCCGTCACGAGTGTGGCAATTTGGCCCAACACAAAGAACGGCATTCCCGCATCTTCCAGCAAGCCCTTCGCCAGAGCAAGCTGAATCCCATCGTTGGTCTCCAGCACCACCGCCAAGTCGAGCTCTGGGTTAAACACCGTTCCCCTCCTGGCCCCAGTGTACAGCGTAGACAGCTACCGACGATGTGAAAAAACCTAAGGCACCGACTCCCTCACCGGTCGCGGTTCGGAAAGGACGTTTCCGAGCCGCGACCGTAAGGGAGTCGGTGCCCTTGTTCTTCAATCACGACCATGGGCCTGCGACGCCGACGTAGCGCACGCACTTTGCGTGCCGCGTTCACACTCGTGTGAACGCCTCGGAATTCATCAAAAGGTGTTCGCAAAAGTGCGTGCGCCACGCGGACGACTTCAACCGTTAAAACCCTTGACAAGAATTCAGCCGCGGTGTACATTTAACCATGTGGTTACTTAACCGATTGGTTTTATGCAATCGATAACATCCGATCACCTCAGCGCCACCTTCGCCGCCTTGGCCGACCCCACCCGCCGGGCCATCCTCGCGCGCTTGGCCTCGGGCGAGGCCCCGGTGTCCGAGCTTGCCGAACCCTTCCGGATGAGCATGCCCGCCGTCTCCAAACATCTGAAAGTCCTGGAGCGTGCCGGACTCATCGCGCGCTCGCGCGAGGCTCAGTGGAGGCCCTGCCGGCTAGAAGCCAGCCCGCTGAGAGATGTCGCGGATTGGGTGGAGCATTACCGAGGTTTTTGGGAACAAAGTCTTGACCGTCTGGACAACTACCTGCGCGAAATTCAAAGCAAGGAGAAAAAGCATGCCCGCAAGCGTCGCAAACAGTAAAGCGGCCACCGATGTCTCGGATCGCGAACTGATCTTCACGCGCCTCTTGGACGCTCCTCGTGAACTGGTGTACAAGATATGGACCGATCCCGCGCATCTCGTCCAGTGGTACGGGCCGAAAGGCTTCACGACATCCGTTTACGAGATGGACGTCAGACCCGGCGGCGTATGGCGGCTTACAATGCGCGGCCCCGATGGCACGGATTACAAAAACCGCATCGTATTTGTCGAAGTGAAGAAATTCGAACGTCTAGTCTATAAGCACGTACCCGAGGAAGGATCGGAGCCGGTGACTTTTGAAACGACTGTGACGTTCGCGGACGAACAGGGAAAAACCAGGCTCACGCTGCGAATGCTTTTCCCGTCGCTCGAAGAGCGCGATTACGTTGTGAAGAAACATGGCGCCGTGGAAGGCTGCCACCAAATGTTCGGCAAGCTGGCGGAATACTTGCACGCGATGGGTCCCGGCGCGCACGCGCCCCTTCCCGAAGTCACCATTATTCGCGTATTCCACGCGCCGCGCGAACTGGTGTTCCAAGCCTGGACCGATGCAAAGCGCATGAAAAACTGGTGGCGCCCGAACGGGTTCACCTCCCTGGTCTGCGAACTGGATCCACGCCCGGGCGGCGCCATTCGAATCGACTTGCGCGCTCCGGATGGCTCCGTTAGCTCAAATCGTGGAACTGTACGGGAAATTGTCCCGCCCGAGCGGCTGGTGCTGGCCATGTGCGTCCGGGACGCGGAAGGCAATACAATTCTCGAAGGCGTGACCACCGTGACCTTTACCGAGGAATCCGGAAAGACCAGGCTTACCCTTCATGTGCGCATCGAGAACGCCACTCCGGAACTACTCGCGATGCACATGGTTGGCATGGAAAACGGCTGGAACCAACTTCTGGACCACTTCGCAAAAGACCTGTCGGAATCGAAGGAGCATTTAGCATGACAGAATCCATTGTGACCTTCCTGCGCGACCTCAAATTCGCCGCGCGCACGCTCACGCGCGCCAAAGGCCTGACCATTACGGTAGTCCTCACCCTCGCGCTCGGTATCGGCGCCAACGCAGCAATCTTCAGCCTGGTGCGCGGCGTGTTGTTGCGGCCGCTGGTCAATCGCGATGAAGACCGCCTGGTGTACATCCGCCAGAGCGCGCCGGGCATGCAGATGGAGAACACCTATTTCTCAGTGCCGGAAATCCAGGATCTGCGCTCAGGCATCAAGACCATCAGCGAGTTCGGCGACTTCTCCACCATCGGCTTTACCATGGTGGGTCTCGGCGAGCCGCGCGAAGTCCAAGCGGGCGTAGTCGGTGGATCGTATTTCAAGGTGATGGGTCTGCATCCGGTGCTAGGCCGTCTGCTCGACATGCGCGACGACGGTCCTAAGGCCGCCGGAGCCATGGTGCTGACCTATCGTTTCTGGCGGTCCACGCTCAAAAGCAATCCGACGGTGATCGGCAAGACCGTTCGGCTGGGTGAGCGTTCCGCCACCATCGTCGGCGTACTGGAACCGTCGATTCCCTACCCCGCCGACACCGAAATCATCGCCAACGTGGTCACCAGTCCGCATCATCTTTCGGCGACGATGGTCACCGGACGCGTCCACAGAATGACGGAGCTGTTCGGCCGGCTTGCACCCGGCGTCGATCTGGAACAAGCCCGCGCCGAGCTTCGCACTGTTCACGGATCCATGATCCGGCAGCATCCGGAGGCATATTCGCCGCGAGCGGATACGCGAATCAACGCGGTAAAGCTGCGCGATCAGATCACTTCCCGCGCCAGAACTGTATTGCTGGTCCTGATGGCCGCGTCGGTGCTGGTATTCGTCATCGCCTGCTCGAACATCGCGAATTTGATTCTCGCTCGTACCATCCGTCGTGAAGGAGAGCTTTCCATCCGCGCCGCGCTCGGCGCCAGTACGAGTGCTCTACGCCGCACCTTATTAGCGGAAAGCCTGCTGCTGTGCGGCGCCGGTGCCACCCTTGGCGTCTTGAGCGCTCGTCCCATGGTGGCGATCCTGGCTCGTTACGCCTCCCGCTTCTCGGTCCGTGCGCTCGATCTCACCGTGGACTCCAGTATGCTCTGGGTGGGCGCGGGGCTCGCGGTTGTGGCGGCAGTGTTCCTCGCTTTCGTGCCGCGCCTTCCTTCCTCCAGCGCGTCTCACGGATTCAGTCTAGCCAGCGGGAGTCTGCGGATCACCGGCAGCGCAAACCGGCGCCTGCGAGTCTTCGCCATCGTCCAGATCGCTGCATCTTTCGTATTGCTGGCCGGCGCGAGCATGCTGCTGAAAACGCTGCTAGCGCTGCAAGCGGCGCCAACCGGATTCGACGTGCATCACGTCCTCGCCGTCAACGTTCCGGTAATGTCCTACGGAAAAACACCGGATCAAGTGGTGGATTTCTATAAGGAAACCATCCGCCGCATCTCCGTGCTGCCGGGGGTGGACGCGGTTGCGGTCGGCACCGCGGTCCCCTGGCGCGACGCACAAGGTTTCAGCTTTGCGCTTTCCTTTTCCGCCGACGGCCATGTACGCGCGCCGGGCGAAGACGACCCACGCGCTCGCATGCGCGTAATATCGCCAGGATTCTTTGCCGCTCTCGGCGTCCCCATCATCGCCGGCCGCGATTTCAACGATTCCGATCGCCGCGGCAGTGACCAAGTGGTCATTGTGAGCCAAAGCATCGCTCAGCGAATGTTCCCCAGTCAAGAAGCTCTCAACCGGCACGTGATGTGGACAGACCCGGTGATCAAATTCATCGACATCAACGGCTCACCCCGCCGGATCGTGGGCGTGTCCGCGGATGTGGACGACGAGAACGTGGTCCCCGGCCCGGCCATGACCGTGTATTCACCGCTCGCCCAGCAAGGAGCTTGGGCCGGCCGTTTATTCATTCACGCAAGCGCGAATCCATATTCCCTGGTTTCGCCGGCAACGAAAATCATTCGCGACCTCTCCGCCGACCAAGTAGTAGAACGCGCCGCCACGTTGGAAGACATCCGCGCCGAAGTCCTGACTCCGGATCGCTTGAACACATTCGTATTCGGAGGCTTCGCCGCAGTGGCATTGGCTATCGCGATCGTGGGCGTCGCCGGCGTGCTCGCGTTCTCGGTCAGCGGCCGCACTCGAGAATTCGGTATTCGCCTGGCGATAGGATCCGCGCCGACTCGTATCTTAAGCGGCGTGATCGCCGAAGGAGTGGTGATTGCAGCGTTCGGCATCGTCGCAGGAGCGGCCGCCGGCTATGGCCTGGGAACGCTGGCGCGCAGCAGTTTCCCGGATATGCGAATGCCCGATGCCCTGCCGGTAGTCGGCGCAGCGATCATTTTGCTGGCCGCCGCGCTGGTCGCGTCCGTACTCCCAGCCGCCCGCGCCGCGCGCGTGGATGTTATGCAAGCCCTGCGCTCGGATTAGGTTGCGGATTAAGAATCAAAAGGCACCCACTCCCTGACGGTCGGGGCTCGGTAGTCTCTTTCCGAACCGCGACCGTGAGGGAGTCGGTGCCGTTTTATTTCTCGAGCTTCTACCTCAAGCTGAGGAAGGCGACTTGTAGCAGAGCAATATTGCGTGCCGTCTCGTACTCCTTCGACCTCCCACGCGAAACGAGGGGATCAAAAGCGTACCGCCATATAAGATCAGGAAAAAACAAGGTCATGTGGATTTTCGTCCGCAGGGAAGTTCGGTCCAAGTTTCCCGTGACCTTTGATCATCGGACCCGTCACGCGCTTTCCCTTCCCTTTTTTCGGTGCGGGAAAAGTTTGTTCAATGGCTTGAACAATGCGAGAACGCATCGAAGTTCCCGACTGCGCCGCTCGGCGGCGGCAAATCAGGTAGAGACTCGGGCAGGACGACGGTGCTACGGACGGGCATACCGTCACTATCCCACTGCTACTTATCCAGCCACCAGTGCAGCGGAGCCGTAGTCAACCACGGCACGTAGGTGATCAACAAAACAGTCCCCATCAGAATAAACAGAAACGGCAGCGTCGCCCAAATAATCGTCCCCATCGGCTTCTTGAATCGATATGCCGAGAGAAACAAATTGATCCCAACCGGCGGATGCAAATAACCGAGCTCGAGATTCGCGATGAAAATCACGCCCATCTGCACCGGATCGATGCCGTACGCCAGCGCCAAAGGTTGGATCAGCGGCACCACCACCAGAATCGCGGCAAAAATGTCCATCAGGGCGCCCACCAGCAGCAAGGCGCCGTTCAGAAGCAGCAGGAACAGATATTTCGATTGAACATTCGCCTGCACCCAGTCGATCAGCTTCGCCGGCACATCGGCGTAAACCAGATAGTTGGTGAATCCAAGCGCGACTCCCATGATCAGCAGGATGCCGCCCACGATGGTCGCGCACTCGATAAACACTTCCCGGTAATCGCGCGTCAGCTTCAAATCGCGGTAGATGAATACCTCCACCACGAAGGCGCAAAACGCGGTGAGCGCCGCAGCCTCGGTCAAGGTTCCGAATCCCCCGAACAGACCCACCACCATGATCACCGGCAGCATCAACTCCCACTTGGCCTGCCAGATCGCGGATGCCGCTTCGCGCAAAACGAATGGGTCCCGCACGGCGCCGTGTTTCAGCCCCATGTAAACGCCCACCGCCGCCACGCAACCCACCATCACCAGTTCCGGCAGAATCGCGCCAGTAAACAAGCGCGGCATCGGCGTCCGTGAATACACGCAATAAAGAATCGCGGGAATGCTAGTGGGAAACAGCAGGCCGAGCGATCCTGAAGCCGTCAGTAGCCCAATCGAAAAATTCTCCGGATACCGAGTCTTCACCAGCATCGGCACCAGCAATCCACCCAGCGACAAAATCGTGAGCCCCGATCCGGCAAAAGTGAATACTGTACAAATCGCGACCGTGGCAATCGCCAAGCCGCCCGGAATCCAGCTAAACAAGGCAGTAAACACCCGCAGCAATCGAACGGTCGCCCCGCCCTGCACCATGAAATAGCCGGCCAAAGTAAACAGCGGGATGGACGGCAGCAGCGGCGACGCTACCAGGCGATACATCTCAACTGGAACCGAGGCCGCCGGTGTCCCAGCGTTCCAGAAAAGCAGCAGCGCCAATCCACCGAACACTGCAAAAATAGGCAGTCCCAACACGCTGACAATCAGTAGCGCCGTCAGCGACAAAGGCAGCACGCCGGCAGTCCCCACGGGAATCACGAATCCAAGCAGAGCCGGAATGAAGAGTCCTAGCGCCGCCACAGCGCGGCCTTTCCAGCCGGAACTTGCATGCGTCACGGCGCGCAGACCGATCACCGCGAAACCGATCAGCATGATGGACAGCGCGACCCACTTCGGCAGGCCCGGTAGCAAGTAGCTTCCCGAATCGCGCTCCGAGGTCACGAATACATAACTGGCCCACGCCAGGCAAGTGGAAACGGCCGCCAGCGCGGTGCCGGAAAGCACCTTCGCCGGCTCGCGCCACGATTCCGGCAGGAAGGAACTGGAAGACAATCCCAACAATCGATCGGAGCGCGACGCCAACATCCCGCCCAGCATTCCGATCCACAAAGTGAGCTGCTGCACCACCACCGCCGAGCCCGGGATTCCCGGCCAGCGGAATTGCCGCGAAACCATTTCGATCACCGGCAGCAAGGTCATCAGGGACAACGCAGCTACGGAGAAGAAATTTTCGAAGGTCTGAAATGGTGTGCTAGGGCTGGCTGTCTCGGGAGGCGGAGGCGCCAGGCTCACGGCTTACCCGCCGCCTTAGCAACCGGATGAGCTTTCCGATATTCGTCGCGCAGGCGCTTCACTTCGTCAAAAAGATCCGGTGGAACCACAGGACCGCGAAACTTCGGCCAGATACTTTCGGTCAATTGCCGCCATTCGGCCACGGTTTTCGCGTCGGGATGCACTACGTTGAGGCCGAACTGCTGCATGATCGGCACCGCACCAGCTTCGGCGGTACGGATCTCGGCGCGCAACGCCACTCCCGCGGTACGCGCGGACGCCAACATCTCTTTCTGCACCGGCGCCGGAATCTTGGCCCACACGCCTTTATCGATCAGCGTCGCTCCCACCAGATGCGCGAAGGAAATATCCAGCATGTTTTTCGCTCCGCCGAACCATTGGTTGCTCAACGCGATCAACGGCGGCGATTGAAACGCCTCGATCAATCCGGTTTGCAGCCCGGTCAAGATATCGGTCGCCGCCAGCGCTACCGGATGAAAGCCGTTCTGCTTATATAGCTCAAATGTCACGCTGTCGCCCTGCAGCACGCACAATCGCAGCGCCCTGACTTCGTCGGGATGCGAAACCGGTTTCTTGGTAAAAAAATGCACCGAGCCGGCATCGCCCCAATTGAGCACGACGAAGCCGCGCTGGGCCATCCCTTTTTCCAGGCGTGCGGAAATTTTATCCCGAACGTAATCCAGTTCTTCCCACGAATCCAGCATCATGGGAATTTGCAGCGCCGAAACCGCCGCGTCGATTCCGCTTAAGCCAGCACCCGAAATCGCTACAGCTTGCAGTCCATGAATTCGGACCTTCTGGACCATCTCCGGCTCGTCACCCTGCTCGCCGCCGGGATAAATTTTCAACTCGACCTTACCACCGGACGCTTTCTTCCACTCCTCGCCCATATTGAGCAGGATTTCGTGCCAGCGCGATCCCTTCGGTACCAGCGTGCCCAGGCGAATTACGGTTTGGGCGGGCAGGATTGCCGAAGCAATCAGAAGCGCGACGACGAGGCGGGCCATGACAAGCATAGTACCGCAGAAGAATGCGACCGAGCCGCCACCGTGAGGGAGTCGGTGCGAATTAACACCGTAGCGATCGCGCACCGTGAGGGAGTCGGTGCCTTTTGGCTGGTGCCGGCAGCCACGACTCATCACGCGGGTTGCTGTAGCAAAAAAGATGTTTCAAGCTACTGATGCGCGGCCAGATCTTGTTCAAAACTCACGGGTGGATTGTAGTGCAGAAAACGGCCGCAGCTCTCGCAAAACATCAACTCCGAGCTGTGCCGTAAATCCTGGAAAAACTGCGGACGCAGAACAATCTGGCAAGCGCCACAGCGGCCATCCGTGATTTCCGCCACCACGGCGCCGTGCCATTTCTTGCGAATGCGTTCGTAATCCCGATTAGTTTGCGGTTTCAAACCCGCCACCAGGCTCTTCCGTTCGGCGCGTAGTTGCTCTAGCTGCGTCTGATCCACGGCGGTCCGCTCTCGAGCCTGAGCCTTTTCCTTTTCCACCGCCGACTTCTCTTCCTTCAGCGCGGCTTCGGCCTTCTTCACGTTGCTATCCAACGGCTCGGCTTCCGACATCAAATCCAGCGTGCGATCCTCCGCCTTCCGAATGCTGTCTTCACAAAACGTGATCTCGTGCTGGAACGCCCGGTACTGCTCGTTGGTCTTAGCGCCCAGCATCTGATCTCGCAGCTTCGAAATCTTCTGAGTCTCCACCTTAACGTCGTCTTCCAGCCGTTTTCGCTCTTTCTGGTTGGCCACCAGCGCGGCACGATCCGCTTCCAACCTGCGGATGTGCGAATCCAACGTCTTCTCAATCTGGGCAATGTGTTTCGGAAGGGTAGCAACTTCCCGCTCCAACTCCGCAATCTTCATGTCCAGGGATTGCAAGCGGGTGACCTGCTCAATGTCTGCAGCCATCTAAGTGCATGTTAACATTTCCTCGCAGGGAATCGTCAGATGCCCAAAATCTCAACCCTCATCGCAGTGGCCTGTGTTGCGGCCTCATGCGCGCTTTTATCGGAAGAAAACAATCTCGCGCCGGCCCAAATTAAAGTAGATAGCGCTGTGATCGACGTGACTTTCAGCGAAGGAAAACTCGACCTGCCTGCGCCCCAGGTGGTCGCATGGATCACCACCGCGGCCCAAGCGGTCGCCAGGTATTTCGGCCGTTTTCCCGTTCCGAATCCGCGAATCCAGGTGCATCCGGCGGAGGGTCGCAGCGGAATCTTTCACGGCACTACTTATGGATCCCGTGGAGGATTTACGCGCATCTCGATCGGGCAACACACCACCCAGCGAGAACTCGATGAGGACTGGATGATGACCCACGAACTGGTCCACATGGCGTTCCCCGACATCGAGGGCGACGATCGCGAGCATCACTGGATCGAAGAAGGAATGGCCACGTATATGGAGCCCATCGCGCGCTGCCAGATCGGCAAACTAACCCCGGAACAAATTTGGGGAGAAATGGCGAAGTACATGCCACAAGGTCTGCCGGGCGAAGGCGACCAGGGCCTGGACAACACGCACACCTGGGGACGAACCTATTGGGGTGGCGCACTGTACTGGATGATGGCCGATGTCCAGATCCGCCAGCAGACCGGAAATAAGAAAGGGCTGCAAGATGCCATGCGAGCGATCGTGTCGGCCGGCGGCACCATCGTTCACGAATGGCCCATCGAGAAAGTGCTGCAAGTCGGGGATCAAGCCACCGGAACGAAAGTGCTGGCCGATCTCTACAATCGAATGAAAGCCACCGCGGTCCAAATCGATCTGGACGACCTGTGGGCCAAGCTAGGCATCCAGGTATCGAACGGCGCAGTCAAATTCAACGACCAAGCCCCACTCTCCAACATCCGTAAATCAATCACCACCGGTAGCCCAGAGCGTTGAGACTGGTTACCGAACCGCGACCGCAAGGGAGCGCTACCACGATACCTGTAGGAACGGTACTTGCGCCTCATCTCGAGAACCTCCTCAGAATCGGCCCCGCCAGCGACTTCGTAACCAAATCCAACTCCGTCACCCGCAACACCCGGCAAGCAGCATAAAAAACCACCAACCCAAAAGGAATCGACACCGCAAGATCCCCTACCCTGGCCCAGCGCGATACTCCCAGCCACACCTGCATCCCGTGACTCGATCCCCACACCGCCACACCCATCACCGCCGACGCCAGCGTGATCCGCCAAATACTGCTAGCCAGATTTCGACCGTAAATTCCGCCGATGCGATTGCGCAGGATGCCAAACAGCGCCACTGCCCCAAAGATCGCCACCGTGGATGTGGAAAGCGCCAGGCCCGCGTGGCTTAGATTGGTACTGCGCAGTAGTACCGTCGCCGTGACATAATTCACTGCGATCGAAATCAAACTAATCAGCATCGGCGTCCGCGCATCGTGCAGCGCGTAGAATGCCGGATTCAAAACCTTCAGAGCAGCGTAGCCTGCTAACCCGACCGCATAGCAGGAAAGCGCCAGCGCCGTCTGATGCGTATCGAAAGCTTGAAACTTTCCGCCCTGATAAATAGCTCCGATCATGCTGTCGCCTAGAACCACAAGCCCAATCGACGAAGGCAGCGTCAAAAGGAAAACCATGCCGAGCGATTTGGAAAGTGTCCGCCGGAACTCCTCGAAATTTCCCGCGCCCGCGCTTCTGGAAATCGATGGCAATGTCGCGGATGCAATCGCGACGCCGAATAATCCCAAGGGCAATTGCATAAATCGGAACGCGTAGCCCAGCCAACTCACTGGACCGTTGCCAGGAATGCGCGATGCGAAATTCGTGTTCACCATCACGTTGATCTGCACTGCGGCATTACCCAAAATCGCCGGACCCATCAAAGTGAAAATCCTACGCAAGCCAGGGTGACTCCAATCGAAACGAAAGTGGAAGCCGAATCCCTCCCGCCGCAAGGACGGCATTTGCCAGAGGAGTTGCAATGCCCCGCCCAGCACCACTCCGATCGCCATGCCGGTGATTGGTTCTATTCCAATAATTGGTCCAAGCCAGTAACCCAGCGCCAAACCGAACGCCACCGATCCAATGTTGAAGAACGTGGATGCCAGCGCAGGCACAGCAAAACGGTTGCAGGCGTTCAACACGCCCATAGCCTGCGCAGCCAGCGCAACCAGCAGCAAGAACGGAAACATGATGCGGGTCATCTTCACGGAAAGTTCGAATTTTCCGGGAACCTGGCGAAACCCCTCAGCCAGCAGATGCACCAGAACAGGGCTGAAGATCACTCCCAACGCGCAGACCACGCCTACGATCAGAATCAGCGCCGTCGCTACCAGATTCGAAAGAACCGCCGCTTCTTTTCTGCCCTTCTGCGAAAGTGTTTGAGTGAAGATGGGGACGAAGGCGGAAGACAATGCGCCTTCGGCAAACAAGTCGCGCGTGAGATTTGGGATTCGGAATCCCAACAGGAATGCGTCGTAGACAAATCCGGCGCCGAACAGCCGCGCCATCACCATTTCGCGGACCAGTCCTGTCAGGCGCGACATCGCCACTGCCACCGAGACGATCCCCGCTGACCGGACTACACTTTCGGCCGCAACTGGTTTCTGAACTTTTGTTTCCAAGAACAGCCTTACTTCGCGCCCGCTACGTACGTGCTGTGATACCCACCATTATAATTAGGGACGGCAAATGAAGTGCAGCCGATGTGCGACTGAGTATCCCGAGACTAGCCGTTCTTGTGGCGCGTGTGCCACTCCGCTCTCTGTCGCCACACCCGTGTCCATGATTCCAACCCAGAATCATCAGCAAGCTAGGCGCCGGTGGAATGGGCGAGGTGTATCGCGCAACAGATATGCGCCTCGGGCAGGTTTCTGGTTTCTAGTTTCTGGTTAACCCCACCGCCCCTAACCAGAAACCAGAAACGAGAAACCAGAAACGGCTTTTCACTTCCCCGCTTTCTTGAGAGTCGTTTTAAGATCCATCGTCCGTATAAGCTTGTGCAAATAGTTCGGATGCAGTCCCAGAATCTTGGCCGCGATCTCATGCTCGTAGTTGGCTTGTTCGAACGCCCGAAGCACCACTTTCCGCTTGGCTTCTTCCACCGCGCCCTCATACAAACTGGTTGTCACTTCGGCTGGACGCGATTCGCGAATGTGCTCCGGCAGATCCTCGGGAAGAATGGTATCCGCTGACCCCAGAACCACCGCCCGCTCGATGGCATTCTCCAACTCCCGAACATTTCCAGGCCAGGAGTATCCGCGTAAATACGCTCGCGCACCCGGCGCCAGGCCGGTAATTTTCCGCCCGCACTCGCGCGCGAATTTTTTGGCGAAATGTTCGGCCAGCGGCAAAGTATCCTCCGGACGATCGCGCAACGCTGGCGCTTTCAACACCACAACGTTCAACCGGTAATAGAGATCCTGCCGGAACGTGCCTTCTTTCACCGCGTCTTCCAGATTGCGGTTGGTAGCGGCCAGAATTCGGATGTCGAGCTTGATCGATTTTGTACCGCCCACCCGTTCCATCTCGCGCTCCTGCAGCACGCGCAAGAGTTTCGCTTGCAGAATGGGAGAAAGCTCGCCGATCTCATCCAGCAAAACCGTACCGCCCTCAGCCATCTCGAGCTTGCCTTTTTTCTGCGCCACCGCTCCCGTGAAGGCGCCCTTCTCGTGACCGAAAAGCTCGCTCTCGAGCAGGGTGTCGGCTATCGCAGCGCAGTTGATGGCCACAAACGGACCGCTCGCCCGCAAGCTGTTGCGATGCGTTGCGCGCGCGATCAACTCCTTGCCGGTTCCGCTCTCGCCTACGATCAGCACATTGGAATTGGATGGCGCCACTTTCGCGATCTGCCGTTGCAGTTCACGCATCTTAGCGCTCGTCCCCAGCATGTCGTGCTCCAGCTTGAGCTCGGTTTTCAGCCGCTCATTCTCCTGCTGCAGCCAACCCAGAATAGTAGCGTTCTCCCAAGCGCCTGAAGCCATTTCGGCCACTGCGGTGACCAACTGCAGATGCCCTTCGTCCAGCCGGCGCGTGGGATCGGCCGATTCCAGATAAATCACCGCCGCCAGTTCCCCGCGCACCATCACCGGCGCGCCCAATTGGGCGAGTCCGGCTCCATCGGCGTCCTCCACCCATATCGCGATTTGATCCTTGCAGATTCGTTGGTACACTTCCGCGTTCGGCGCCCAGCCATCCACCGCCTGCCCCGGAATAAACACTCCGGCGCGTTCGGCCGGAATCAATTCCAGCAGCAAAGAAGAGAGGTGGCTCCGCAAGACTTCCGCCGCAGGCAATCCCTGCATGTCGTGCAGGCCGCGGAAGGAGTGCAGCATGCTGCTCACTCTGAGTAGCAAACGCAGATCGTTCACGGCGCGATACGAAGGAGAAATGTCCTTCTGTTCGCTGGATGCCGAGTAAAGCGAATCTTCCGCGCGCAGGTGCCGGGTGTTGGTATCAGCGTTGCTCGAAACCTGCTGGCTCCCCGTCAGGTAAACCAGCAGCGACCCGCCGATACGAATCTCGTCGCCGGATGTAAGCAACTGCACCGTGACCGGAGTTCCGTTTATGAAAGTCCCGTTGCGGCTTTCCAGATCCTTTAGTTCACAGCCGTCGACGGATCGCGTGAAGACGCAATGTTGGCGCGATACGCCGTGGTCCTCTAGTTGGAGGTTATTCGTGCCATGGCGCCCGATCGAATAGGTACCTTCTGGTAACGCAATGGTTGACCCTTTGAGCGGCCCCCGCATCGCAACAAGTCTTGGATTGACATCCCTCACCTGCCAATAATCTAGCGCATATGCTTACGCCAAGTAATCTTTCGGTTAGCGGATTAACCGTTAGCTTCTCCGCTGGCAGGCCGTCTTTGTGTAACTGATTGATAAATAAGCCCTTTGCTTCTGGCCTCGGAATTGCACCCTAGAGTGGCATCATGAACACCAAGATTGAGACCACGACCACTAAAGAGCTCAACTTGGAATCGGAGGACAGGAGCCGGGCGGCAGGACGCGGCCACCGGCTCCTGACAATGGTGGCAATTAGTTTTGTGTTCCTGGCGATGTGCTTAATGTTCGTTGATTTCCAGAGACTCGACCATTTAGCAACCGAACCGCGACCGCAAGGGAGCGTACGAACAGTGGATTCTTCACCGCGCAGCCGCTTCCACACCGCGCATCACTCGTAACAAATTCCCCCCATAGATCTTCCGTATATCCTCAGCCGAGTAGCCTTTCTCCAGCAGCGCTCGCGTCAAGTTGGGAAACTTGGAGACGTCTTCGAGACCGCTCGGCGCGCACTCGATGCCGTCAAAATCGCTTCCGATTCCGACAGCGCGGATGCCTGCAATCTTGACGACGTGATCGATGTGCGCCACCACGTCGGTCAGTGTCGGCGGAGGCACGCTCTTCTGAGACAGAAATTCACAGTAAAAATTCACTTGCACCACGCCGCCCTTCTTCGCCAGCGCCACGATCATTTCATCCGTCATATTGCGCGGCACATTCGCCAGCGCCCGGCACGACGAATGAGACGCGAAGATCGGAGCTTTGCTCACTTCAAGCGCGTCCCAAAAGGTCTTGTCGGCCACATGCGAAATATCCACCATCATCCCCAGGCGGTTCATCTCCCGAACCACTTGCTTTCCGAAATCGGTCAAGCCGTTGTGATGCGCTACACCGCTCTTATCCATATCGCCCGAGGAATCCGCCCAGTTGTTGGTGTTCTTGTGCGTTAAGGTCATGTAGCGGATCCCAAGCGCATAATAATCGCGCAGCAGACGCAGGTTGTCCTCGATGGCGTGTCCACCCTCTATCCCCATCAGAGCGGCGATCTTGCCTTGCTTGTGAATACGCTCGATGTCGTCGGCCGTGGTGGCAAGCACAAAGTCGTTGGGATAGCGCGCGATGATATCGTGCCGCACGGTGTCGATCATTTCGAGCGTCCGCAACGCCGAATGATTCCCATTCACATAGCTCCCCGACACGTAGACAGCAAAAAACTGCGCTCCGACTCCGCCTTCTTTTAAAGCCATCAGATTCGTGTGACCGTCGTTCTTGGCCGCGCCGATATCGTAGCCATCCACGGTCTTGCTGGTGATGTCGTTGTGGGTGTCGATCAGCAGGGCGGATTTGTGTACTTTCTGGACCTCAGCGTCGGTCACCGTGCGCGGTTGTCCGAAGGCCGGGAGTAAAGAAATTAGGCCGCAAATGAACGCGGATGAACGCGAATAAGGCATAGGAACGACTATAACGCGCCAGTCCCCAGCCCCGAGCCCCCAGCCCCTAGTCTCCGCAGCGGAGACGCCACAAGCCAAAGAGTCGCGGCGAAAATCCCGGCCACGGCCAGCGCTAGCGTTTGGCGGATTCCGATCGCGCCCGCCAGAACACCTCCGGCAATCGCGCTGAGCGGAAATACTCCGCGGGTCATCAGCTGCATCGCGGCATTCACTCGACCCAACATTTCCGGCGGCGCTACTGACTGGCGAAGGGTCAGTTCGTTAATCAGGAAGCTTGTGAACGCCAGGTCGCCAAAGAACTGTTGCACCATCAGAAAAATCATCGGCAGCGGTCGCGGACCGTGCGCCAGCGGGATCAGCGCGTAGGCGCAGGCCATGGTGAGGACCGATCCGATGAAGGTGTGACCCAGCCCGAAACGGCGTCCGATGGCGGGCGCAAACGTGGCCCCGACCAGACTCCCCGCGCCGCCCATGGCAATGGCGATTCCCATCTCCGCCGGAACAAGGTGAAGTTCGCGGATCGCATACAGAACATACAGCGGTCCAAGAAATCCTACGGACAGGAACATCGTGATGGAATAGCACGCCAGCGGACGCAGCAGCGGATGGTTGAACACGAAGCGCAATCCCGCAATCGGATGCGGTTTCTCCGCAGGCTCTTCATACGGCCGCTCCGGCTTCCGGATCAGGAAAACACTCACGGCCGAAACCAGAAACGAGATGGCGTCGAATAGAATCGCAATCGGCGCCGTGATGAGTTGCACCAGCAGCCCGGTAAGGCTGGGCCCAGCGATTTCAGCCACCGAAGCGCTCATCGCCAACTTGCTATTCCCCTCCAGCAAATTCTCGCGCTCCACCAGCGACGGCATGTAGCTTTGGTACGCGACATCGAAGAACACCGTGCAGATTCCCGCCAGCGCGATCACCACGTAAAGCTGAGTCATGGATAGCCGATGCGAAAAGGCCGCGATGGGAATGGAAGCAAGAATCACGGCGCGCGCCAGATCGGCGGCGATCATGATCGGACGCCTGCGAAAGCGGTCCACCAACACGCCCGCCAGCAATCCGAAAAGCAACACCGATGCCGCTCCAACCGCCGTTAAGAAGCCCATTTGAGAAGCCGGGGCATTCAGGACGATGACCGCGGTATAAGGCACCCCGTCGCGCGTGATCCTGGATCCGATCTCCGAGATAATTTGCCCGGACCACAGCTTCATGAAATCGGGATGGCGCCACAATCGTGCTGGGGGTTTGCCGTTAATGATAGAATCCACCTTCAATGAAACAGAAACTTTCCGCGGAACTGATGGCCGAATTTCTCGGCACGCTAGTGCTAATCCTCTTTGGGAACGGCGTGGTCGCCATGGTGATGCTTTTCGGCACGAACGTTCCCGGTGAAGTGGTGAAGGGCGGTTACACCAACATCACGCTGGCCTGGGGACTTGCCGTCACCATGGGCATCTACATCGCCGGAAAAATAACGGGCGCGCACCTCAACCCCGCCGTCACCATCGCGCTGGCCGCCTACCGGGGCTTTCCTTGGAGCAAAGTGATCCCTTATTGTATCGTCCAGGTGGCCGGGGCGTTCGTCGCTGCTGCCCTGGTGTTCTGGAATTATCATCCGGCATTTCTCGCGGTCGACCCAGGCTTGGATCACACCGCCGGCGTCTTCACCACATTCCCTGCTTTCCCCGCAGTGCTATCCGCGGGCCTGCTGGATCAAACCATAGGAACCGCGCTCCTGATCCTGATGATCTTCGCCATCACCGACGAGCGTAACCAGCCGCCCGGCCAACTGCAGCCGATTTTGGTGGGATTGGTTGTCGTGGTAATCGGCATGTCATTCGGCGGCATGCATGGTTATGCCATCAACCCCGCGCGCGATTTCGGACCACGCCTCCTCACCGTAGTGGCTGGATTCAAAAATAACGGGCTGACCGATGGAGGATACATTTTCTGGGTGCCGATCGTCGGCCCGATTCTAGGCGGATTGATCGGCGGCTTGGTGTACGACCAGGGAATTCGCCGATTCCTTCCCAAATAAATCCGGTGACAGGATACTCATTCCCCGATTTCGTAGGGCGGACCCCTGGTCCGCGGCCGACGCCCTCGTCGGGCCTGCTAATGAGATCGACGAAACCCGAAGAGCGGGTCCAGGGGGACCCACGCGGACCAGGGGGTCCGCCCTACACTTATCCTGCGAAAGCGCGGGGCTGGGGACTTCTAGCGCCGAATTCGCATACCAGCGCCACTGCCGCCAAAACCGCCGCCGTGTAAAATGCCGCTTGATAGTCGTGATACCGGTCGTAAAGCACGCCACCAATGCGCGGTCCGATGATACCCGCCACGCCCCACGCCGAAAACAGAATCCCGTAATTTATGCCCGCGTTTTTGGTGCCCCAGAAATCGGACGCCGCAGCCCCGTTCACCGATAGCTGCGTACCGTAGCACCAGTAAACGACAAACACCGCGATGAACAGCAACGCGACGTTGCCGCCCACGGCGTAAAGCGCGGGCATGGCGACGATCCCGATACCGATCATGATCCGCAGCACATTGATCCGGCCCAGCCGATCCGACATCCAGGCCGAAAAGATTCGTCCCATGCCGTTTCCAACCGCGCCAACGACTAAAGTCATGGTGGAAAGCGCGGCTGCGGCGATTCCCACGCTTTTCGCGAACGGCACCAGTTGGCTGATCACCATCAGTCCCGCGGAGCAGCCCAATGCATAACCCACCCACATCAGATAGAACGTGCGAGTCCGCAGCATTTCACCGGGCGTGAATTGCCGCGCCACCGCCGCGCTTTTGGCCGCGGCGGGAGACCATCCTTTCGGCTGGTATCCCTCCGGAGGATTCCGCAGCAGCAACGCCCCGGCTATGGTCATCACGAAGATGATTGCAGCGAGAACCCGAAACGTCGCGGGCAATCCATAGGCTGGAATCAGCTTCAACTGCGCCAGCGGTCCGAAGATGGCGGAACCGGCTCCATACCCGCCGACTGCGAGCCCCACGGCCAGTCCGCGTTTATCCGGAAACCACTTGGCCATCACCGGAATGGGCGTGGAGTAGCCGAATCCATTGCCCAATCCCCAAATCGCAAAGCACACGTAAAGGTAGTGCAGGCTGGTGGTAAACGAGCAAAGGTAGAACCCGACGCTCACCAGGATTCCACCGAACAAGGAACACGGCAGCGGTCCAAATTTATCCTGAATCCTTCCGCCGATTGCGAAACTGATCGCCAGCGCGACCACCGCGATGGTGAACACCATGGATGTATCGGCCCGTTTCCATCCAAAGCGCGACTCGAGCGGAGCCACAAACACGCTCCAGGCATACAGTGTCCCGAGGGCCAAGTTCATCGACACTCCGCCGGCTACCCGCCACCATCGGCTGATGTGGCTTTGCTCGTTGGATTGCATTCTAGATAGAGTAGGCTATTCCGAACTTCAACGCGGAATGCTCAGGGATCAAACAAGGCGGGGCGACACCCTGACAGACGTTACTGCCACCATTCCACTTTCGAAAAGTCAACCTCAGATTGTCTGAGTCCAATTAATTGTGGTCGATACCTGTCAACCCAAGGAATCGTTTCCGTGAGCAAGCCGAACGAGCCTGCTGATGGAAGACCCTCAAAGTACTTCCAATAGAGCACGTCGTCATTATCAGCGATCCTAGAGGCGGCATACGCGCTTACGACGTCTGTGCCAACGACGACCCCTGCTACTCTCTTTGACACGATCATCGCATCCTGTTCATGGGGAATATCCCATGCCTTTGCGGTTGTTGTTGGTTCGAAAGTCGGCAGATGCTTGTAGAGTAACGTGTTCGATACCCACACCTTATAGGCGGTGCCATATTGCACGAAATGTTCCAATTCGTGGGCGAAAGTAATTACTGTGCCCGTTGTAAAGGCAGATGTGCTGCCAGGAACGTAGATTACGTTATCAAAAGCGATCCCCCCGCGAGAATCAAAGAATAGCCGCCGGATATATGGAGGAAAATAGCCGCTGCCTTTAACCGGCATCTGGAATCCCCTATAGGGACCCAGGACGGCGAAACACTGGGGGTTCTCATCGTCGAAGAAACACAGTAATTTAAGAGCGGGAAGCTCGAAGTGCTCCAGGACTCGAAGACAATGCGCTTCCAACCTCACCTTAAGGGCTTCTGTCCTAAAATACAAGTCGGCCATAAGCTAATTCTCCAGCGCACGCAACACGGCCTGCCGGTTCTTAGCGATCACGGCAAGATAGGCGCGCGTCGTGGCGTCTGGTTTTCTTCGCCCTTGCTCCCATTCCTGTAACGTTCTTGGATTAATGCAGAAAGAACGCGCGAACTCCGCTTGCGACATCCCCGCCTCGGCCCGGATACGTTTGATGTCGACATCGTCCGGCAGCACGATCCGCCGCGTCGGCAGTTTCGCGTCCCCCTTCACGTGGGCCAGTATTTCTTTGGCATTTTTCTCAAGCGCCAAACCAAGTGCGGTGCGCTGAGTGGCTCTCTTTCTCGCATTGCGTGTCCCCATGATTACCACCGTCCCTTCGCTGAATTCTTTATCTGAGCCGCAAGATCCGCAAGTACATTCTGATCGGCTTTCGAGAGTGTCCCAATTCGCGACTTGGCGTAGACTCCAGCCATATAGATCCGACCAGGAACTGGAAGAAAAAAGTAAATCACCCGAAGTCCGCCGCGCTTCCCGCCGCCTTGTCTAGCCCACCGGGCCTTGCGAAAACCTCCTGCGCCACGTATGACAGGATGACTCTCCGGAGCGCTGGCGATGTGGAACTCCATAGCCATCCGCTCATCTTCGCTCAGTAACTGAGATGCTTCAGCCTCGTATCCAGACAGGCTTACGATTTCAGCAATCACGTTTAACTATACGGCATTGCCGTACCATGTGTCAAAGCCACCGGAGTACCTGCGCTACGGCGCAGCCGCCCAATAACCACGCTTCGCACTCACCAACGCTTTGCCGTCTTTCACTCTCACCTCGATCTTGCGGAACTTGCCGTCTTGCGCCTCATTCGACGATACATACGCCAGCATGTAATATTCACGCCCGTCCGCGAATGCTTTCTTCAACCCGATAGAAAGATCGTTACTGTTTTGAAAGGATTTTCCACCGGTCCCGGCTGCGATCTCGGAAAGCGTTTGCCCGGCGTCCTGAGCGATGCTGTTCAGCACGCGATCTACTTGCGTGATGACAGATAAATTCACGCTGCGCGATGCGTCGAGCGTCGGCGACGTATAGAGTCCACGCGAATCGATGGTGTAGATGGGCACATTTGCCTTTACGGCCAGTTTGAATAGTGGTTCTATGGAGTCCTGCATTGGTTGCAGCGACTCAAGAGACCGGAGTTCCGGAAAATACGCTTCGAGCAGATCGAACGGGGCTTTCGCCGGCATCAGAGAGAAACCATCGGACATCAGAATCAGCGTCCGCCGGCCGTTGGTGCGCGCCAGCTGCTCGACGACTGAACGGAATTCTTCCAGAAATTGCCGGGTCTTTAATCTCTCTTGTTCCGCGAGCGTCCGGGCGCGCGATGGAAGACTCATTTTCAACGGTGCGCACATTGGAGCCCCGCCATCGCAGGCCGCGCGCGCCTCTTGCAAGTCCCTTTCATATTGGTCGTTGTCTAACTTAGAATCTCCGGATTGATAGATGTTCTTGAAATTAGATTCTGCAAAGACCTCGAGAACTTTGGCCGGATCGTTGGTCGTGTTTTGCAAAACCTGCATCCTTCTGCCGAGAGCAATCACCGCGTAATGTGAATCGCCTGCCTGTTCTTCGCTAAATAGTTTGCGCAGCGCCTTGCGAACATACACGAAGTTGCTGAAAGAACCATGCAGCATGTCCAAGCAGATGACGTAGGTACGTCCCTTCGCCAAAAGTTTTTCAGGAGCAGTGGTCGTCGCCGCGGCCGTACCGTTTTGGCCGGCGCTCCCGGGCGCTGCGATATCCGCTCGTTCACTCGCAAATCCAGTGATCTTCTGTTCTACGCCGTCTTCAAACACTTTGAAATCCGCTTGGGTCAATCCAGTTACGTGATGCCCTTCCTTATCCGTCACCACCACCGGAACTAGCACCTGCCGCACATCCACTTTGATGGTGACGTCGGACGCTCCCGCCGCCGGCGTCACGTGTTCGAGATTCGCCCGAAGTTTCGGATTTTCCGGATCCAGACGTGAGGCTTCCTGCGCCTCCGCCAAAGCTCCGGCCTTATCGCCGCGCTCCATCAGGATCGCGCCAAGATTGTTATGCGCTACAGCTAGATTCGGAGCCCGCCGGACCGTTTCGCGAAACTGCTTTTCCGCCTCAGCCAAATCGTGGGTTCGGTAGAGCGCCAACCCGAGATAGTATCCGGGCTCGGCGCGATCCGCCAATCGAGGCGCCGCGTCTAACAAATGAACCAGCGCATCCTCGGGCTTCCCCGCCTCCAGAGCCGCGATGCCTTTCAGCAACTTCTCGTACGGATCGCCCGCGCTATCCACGGTCGCAGCGGCTTCGCCCTTATCCTGATCGGAGACGTAGTTGGAAAAACGGTGAACGCTGTGCAGTTCTCCACCGGAAAACCGTACATGGAGGGTCGCCCGCGCCGGCAGCCACAAAGGGATTTCCGCGAAGGAAAACTTCACCGGTATGAAACGAACATCGCGTGTGAGGCTGTCAAACGCTTGCCCTTCCGGATGTTTCAACACATCCGTACGAACGCGTACAATTCTTTTGGTGGCCTCATCGATCCACGCCAGACCCTGCCTTGCTGCATCCCGCGTGACGAACGCCACCACAAGACTGTGATTGCCGCCTTCCGTTATGCGCCCCAGATAGCGGAAGCGGGATTGGCTCTGATTCTCCGGCATCAGGTCGCTCAGCATGTCCAGGAATTGACCCGGACGCGATTCCTGCAGCGGACGAGTCCGAATCACATATGGGAATTGATCGTGCCGCTCGCTCCAACGCAGGTGCGCGCTCTCGAAGCGTAATTCGTGAACGTCTTCCGTGATGGAAAGGTTTCTAAATCCCGCGAGCATGCTTTCCAGCTGCTGCCCGGTCGTGTGCAGCAGCGGATCTAGCGTGGTCTGCGAAGGATCGAATTCCAGCGCGGTCAGTTCCGGCGCGGCCTTGATCAGCTCGGCGCGGTTGCTATCGACAAAGAGCGCGGGCGATGCGGCGAACGCAATACTTGCGATCAGGAGTCCCGACACTTGCGCTGTCGCACTGGCCATTCAGTTCTGCCGCAGGGCCTCAGTGGGATCTGTGCGGGCAGCGCGCCGGGCCGGTAACCAAATCGCACCGAGAGCGGCCAGGCCAAGCAGAACCGGCACACTCACGAAGACGATTGGATCCACCGGACGCACTCCAAAAAGAAAAGTAGAAAGCAACCGCGTGAGCCCGAATGCCGCTGCGATTCCCACCATCACGCCGGCCAACGTCAGCCGCATGCCCTCCATCACCACCATGTTCCGCACATCTCGCGACTCCGCGCCCAAAGCCAGCCGAATCCCGATTTCCCGCGTCCGCTGGCGCACCGAATAAGCCATCAATCCGTAAATCCCGAGGACAGCCAGCAGCAGCGCCGAGGCGCCGAAAAGCGTCAGCAGCGTCATGTTGAAATTTTCGCGCGCAGTAGATTGGGCAACAATCTCATCCATGGTGCGAATATGCGAGACAGGCAGCCCGCCGGATGCTTGCTCCAGCTCCTTCGAAATCGCCGATCCGAGAGAACTGGGCGCAACGCGAGTTCGCGCCATCCACACAATGTGGGAAGCGCGGTTCGCCAAAGCCGTGATGCCGTCGGTCACTTGCGCCATCGGAACATAAACCATCGGCGTCGGATTGCGATTCAAGCCGAAGTCATGGACGTCGGCGGCGACGCCGACAATCTGGCGCTCCGGTTCTTCGAACTCGGGACCATAACCTTTACCGAGCAACACGCGCTCCCCGATGGGATCGCCCTTCGGCCAAAACTGGCGCGCAAGAGCTTCGTTCACGATTGCAACCGGCGCGCCCGCCGCATCGTCCTGTTGGTGGAAGGCACGCCCGCGCACAAGCGCGATCTTGAAAACATCGAAGTAGTGCGGGGAAACGCCAATCCAGCCGTTCCCGTCAGAACGGCCGCTTACCGGCGTTCGGCCGACGATGTTGAAAGGGATTCCGAACCCACCTTCGAGGGGCAGCGTATAACTCGCGGCTGCGCTGGACACCGCCGGGAGAGATTCTACTCGCTGCACGGCGTCCTGGATCAACTGGTTCACAGCCGCAGCCTTGCCAAAACGCGATCCACCAAGCGACATTCGCAGGGTGAGAATATTGTGCGCGTTGAAGCCCGGATTCACGGCGCGCAGAGCGGCGAACGAGCGAATCAGCAAAGCCGCGCCCACCAGCAATACCAGCGCCAGCGCCACTTCGCTAATTACCAACAGAGCGCGCGTCTTGTTCTGGCGAAATCCAGCGCCGGATCGTACGCTGAGATCGGTCCGCGAAACATTCAGCGCGGGTATCAGCCCAAACAAGACACCCGTGACGAGCGAAACGGAAATCGTGAACAGAGCCAGCCGCCAGTCCAACGCGATAGCCGCGCCATGCTCTCCGATGCGCGGGATATCGCCGGGATTCATCGCCACCAAGGCACGTACGCCTACCAGACCAAGCCCGAGACCGAGAGCGCCACCGAGGACGGACAGCATCACGCTCTCGGTAAGTAACTGCCGCACAATCCGCCAGCGACTCGCACCTACGGCCGCGCGCAGTGCGATCTCCCGCTTTCGACCGGTAGCGCGCGCCAACAAAAGATTGGCCACATTCGCGCACGCGATCAGCAGCACCAGGCTAACCGCGGCCGCCAGCACCAATAACGAAGGACGCACGTCACTCACAATGGCCTCCGGATAGGGCTCCACGCTGAAACCATCTCGCGGTCCCAGCATGTTCGGAAATTTCTGGCGAAACTCGTCGGCCGCGAGTCGCAGTTGCGACTTCGCCATCGCGAGCGTCACGCCCGGCTTCAACCGTCCAACCACACTGAAATACCGCGCATGGTCGGTGCTCGCCGGGTCGATCTGAAATGGAAGCCAGACGTCCGGCGGCGTATCCAGCTCCGTGTTGAAATCAGGCCCCACGATCCCGATCACGACATACGGCGCGCCATTCAGCAATATCTTTCTCCCAATCATGTGCGGATCACCGGCGAAGCGTCGCTGCCAAAGCCCGTAGCTCAAAACCGCCACGCTGTTCTTCATCAGCGGTGAAAGTGCGGCCTCGGATCACAGGCGCGCCCAGCAATCGGAAATAATCCGCCGAAACGCGAATGCCGTGGATCTGCTCAATAAATGTTACGCCGGCGTATTCGTACGCGGAGACATCTTGAAAGAGCTGCGTCTGCTGCCGCCAGACATTGAACCGCGTAGCCGAGCCTCCATAAGACGGGCCGCTTGGCGTGGTCACGTAAAAAGAAACAATGCGCTCCGGATCCGGAAACGCGAGCGGTTTCAGCAGTACAGTATCGACGACAGAAAAGATGGCAGTAGTAGCGCCAATACCCAGCGCGAGCGCGGCCAGAGCAGTCCCGGTGAATCCCGGATTCTTGCGCAGCATCCGCACCGCATACCGCAAATCCGGTGACAGGATACTCATTTCCCTATTTTCGCATTCCTAACTAAAAGAGTCCGGATGCACAGATGGCACGAAGCGAAAATCTTATCCGTGTCCACCGTGTGGATCCGTGGAGGCTACTCCGCCCGAAGCGCCGCCACCGGATCAATCCGAATCGCTCTTCTCGCCGGAATATACGAAGCGACCAGCGCAACTACCAGCAGAAGCACAGCCACGGCCACGTACGTGATCGGATCGGTCGACGCCACTCCATAAAGAAACCGCGACAGAATGCGGCTCAGCGCGAACGCGCCCGTGATTCCCACCACGATTCCAACCAATGCCAGCCGCAATCCCTGCCCCAGCACCATGCCCATGATTTCGTGCGCCTGCGCTCCCAACGTGATCCGAATGCCAATCTCCGGGACCCGCTGCGTCACCGAATACATCATCAATCCGTACAATCCAACCACCGATAGCAGCAGCGCGCACGTCGCGAAAATCCCTAACAGCATCGTCCGAAACCGCTGCTCGCTGACCGAACTCGATATGTTTTCTTCCATGGTCCGAATCTTAACCAGCGGCTGGTTCGGATCCAGATCGTGCAGCACGTTGCGCAAAGCGGCGACCTCGGTGCGCGGATCCTGCGCGGTCCGCAGCACCACAGACAGCGAGAATACCGGAATCAAGCTGTCCGCCTGGCGATACGGCAGGTACACATCGGCCGGCGCTTCCGCGCTCAGGCTCTGTTTCACATCGCCCACCACGCCCACGATTTCCATCCACGGAGTATCCCGATCCGGCAGCGCACCGGCCTGGATGCGGCGGCCCAGCGGCGACTCATTGGGGAAATACTGCCGCGCCAGTGACTGATTCACCACCACCACGAACGGCGCGCGCTCGGTATCCGCATCGCTCAAAAATCTGCCTGCAAGCAGCGGAATGGACAGTGTTTCCAGATAATGCGTACTCACCGGACGATACCCGAGAATCAGGTAATCCCGCGGAGTCTTGGGCGGCCGTCCCTGGATATTCATGTAAAGCTGCGATCCACCTCCGCTCACCGGCAAGGAACTGGCCGCTCCAGCAGCCGTCACGCCCGGCAGCGCTCGCGAACGCGCCAGTAGACGATCGAAGAAATCCATGCGCGCGGGCGCCACTCGATGCGCCTGCTGGGAAAGCGGAACATCGGCCACCAGCAAATTCCCTGCCCGGAATCCGGGTTCCACTTTCTGCAGCCGGTCAAAACTCCGGATCAGCAGTCCAGCGCCGACCAACAGCACGATGGCCAAGGCGATCTCGCTCACTACCAGAAGACTACGCAGCCGCTTCTGCCCCGAGCCCACAGTGGATCCTCGCGTCGCTTCGTTCAGTGCGGCGCGTAGATCGAGTTGGCTGGTGTGCAGCGCCGGTCCCAAGCCAAAGAGAATGCCCGCCAGCACCACAGTTAAGCAGACGAACAGCAGTACACGATAATCCAGCCCGATCGGTCCCAGATTCGGCAAGCTTGTTCCAGCCAGCCGTACAAGAGGCGCGATGCCGGCCCAAGCAAGCGCAATCCCTACTAAACCACCGGTGCACGCGAGCAGAATGCTTTCGGTGAGCAGTTGCCGCAGCAATCGGACGCGGCTGGCGCCAATTGCCGTACGCACCGCGATTTCCCGGCGACGCGAAGTCGCACGCGCCAACAGCAGATTCGCGATGTTCGCGCACGCGATCAGTAGCACCAACGCCACCGCGCCCAGCAATACCAGCAGCGCTGGCCGAACGTTCTTCACCAGTTGATCCTGCACGCGATTCACATTGATGCCGATGCCGGTGTCGTTGATCGGATAAGCCTGCTCCAGGCGCTTCGCGACGGTATCCATCTCAACGCGCGCTTTTTCGATGCTGATGCCGTTCTTCAATCGGCCCACGGCAATGATGCCCGGATGCCAGGACCGATCGTCCGGCAGCCGCGCAGCCCAAGGCTCAATCGGAACCAGAACATCCACCGGTTGCACCAACTGAAACTTTGGAGGAAGAATCCCGACGATGGTGTACGGCTGATTGTCCAGCGTCAGGCTCTTTCCAAGAGTCCCGGCCGCGCCTGCGAAATGCGTCTGCCAAAATCCGTAGCTGATCAAAGCCACTGGCGGACCACCGGCCCGATCTTCATCCGCGCGGAACGTGTGTCCCTGAATCGCCGATATACCGAGCAATGGAAACAGCGATGCCGAAGCCATCTGGCCTAGCACGCGTTCCGGCTGTCCGCCGCCCGTCAGCGTGAACGGAGTGAGCCGCGCCGCAGCCACGTCGTCAAACGAATGGTTCTGCGCACGCCAATCGCGAAAATTGAGATAGGAGGGTCCAAGAAGAGGGATGGTGGGCATCCGCTCGGTAAGAAAACAGAGCGACTCCGGATCCCGGAACGGCAGCGGACGCAGCAGCACGGCATTCACCACGCTGAAGATCGCGGTGTTCGCTCCAATCCCGATGGCCAACGTCAATACGGCGACGGCCGTAAATCCAGGATTCTTCAGAAGCACACGCAGCCCGTAGCGCAGATCCTGCCAGAAAAAATGTGGTGAGAGCACTTGTTTGGATTTGACGAAGCTCACAACATCTTGTTAGCAGGCCCTGACAGCGAACCGATGAACCGAATAACCGAATAACCGAAGAACCGTTTGAACCAATGCTACAATACTGATTCCCCGCATGGACTCGCTCAAAGCGCTCATCCGCGAAGTGCCCGATTTTCCGAAGCCTGGCATCAACTTCTACGACATCACCACTCTCTTGAAAGACGCCGCCGGCTTCAAGCGCGTCATCGATTCACTCGCGAAGCAATACAAATCGACGCCCATCGACGTGGTCCTCGGCATCGAAGCTCGCGGATTCATCATCGCTCCAGCCGTTGCCTACGCTTTAGGTTATGGATTCATTCCGGTCCGTAAACAGAAGAAACTGCCCGCCGAACGGGCTCGTATCGAGTATCAGCTCGAATACGGCACCGATGTCCTCGAGATCCACAAAGACGCAATTAGACCGGGCCAGAATGTCCTGATCATCGACGACGTGCTAGCCACCGGTGGAACTGCCGCTGCCGTCGCGCAACTGGTCGAAACGCTCGAAGGGAAGGTGGCCGGGCTCGGGTTCATCCTGGAACTCGATTTCCTGAAGGGGCGCGAGAAGTTGAGCGGCCACGAAGTTCACTCGCTCGTGCACTATTAATGATGGCCGCGCGGGTCCGGATTCGCTCCCTGGCGAAAATCAACCTCGACCTGCGAGTGCTCAACCGCCGTGAGGACGGATTTCACGATCTTCGCACCATCTTTCAAACGGTCTCGTTAGCCGACACAATCGACATCGAATACCGCCCTGGACCGACCAAAATCAATATCAACTCAAACTTCAATATATCTCCAAATATCATAGAAAAAGCAGCGGATAGCGTTCTTGCAGTCACTGGAAAGACTGCCCGGATTGGGTTCGTTTTGAAAAAACGGATCCCGCTCGGCGGCGGCTTGGGTGGAGGGTCCAGCAACGCCGCAGCCGTACTGCTTGCCCTTCCAGCGCTCCTCCGAAAACCTCTCAAGATGGAAAAGCTGATGGAACTGGCGGCTTCGCTCGGCAGCGACGTCCCGTTCTTCCTGATGGGAGGTACCGCGGTCGGTCTGGGACGCGGCACGGAACTTTATCCACTGCCCGATCTGCCAAGCCTCCCCGCGCTGTTGATCACCCCCGGCATTCACGTTTCCACACCGGAAGCCTACCGCGCACTGGGTCGAAAATTGAAAGGCACCGATGCCGAATCTGTCCCGTATGACTTCCAAGCAGCAGCCTGGGGAATTGCGGAAGCCCACCCCCCGGCCGGCTGGGGCGTGGAAAACGATTTCGAACCTGTTGTTTTCCGCCAACATAGTCATCTAGAATTAATAAAGGGGAAGCTGCTGAAGTTGGGGGCCCGTCCTGCGCTCATGAGTGGGAGCGGTTCCACGATTTTCGGAATCTTCGCCAATCGCCAGATTCGAGACCGCGCAGAGGGTTGGTTCCGGAAAGAGTTCGCTGCCAATCAGGTGCATCCGGTTTCGCTGGTTCGCCGAGGTCAGTATCGCGCGCTGTGGCGCAGGCAGTTGGGGGCCGGGTTGGATACCAAATTATGGCCGTGGCAGTGGCAAGACCGGTACGCAAAATGAGATTCGATCAACTCAAGATCTTCACTGGCAACGCCAATCCTGCCCTGGCCGGCAAAATCTGCGCATCCCTTGGATGTACGCTCGGCGCGGCGTCGGTGGAACCATTTTCCGATGGCGAAATCCGGCTGCAGATCCTGGAAAACGTGCGCGGAGCCGACGTGTTTGTGGTGCAGCCCACCTGCACTCCGGTGGATCGGCACATCATCGAACTGCTCCTGATGATTGACGCTTTGAAGCGCGCCTCTGCAGAGCGCATCACCGCAGTGTTACCCTATTATGGGTATGCGCGGCAGGATCGAAAAGATAAGCCGCGAATGCCTATCTCCGCCCGGTTGATTGCAAACCTGATTCAGAGGGCCGGCGCGGATCGTGTGCTTACTTTGGACCTGCACGCGGCTCAGATTCAGGGATTCTTCGATGTTCCGGTGGATCACCTGTTTGCCGCGCCGGTGATGTTGGAGTATTTCGAGTCTATCGGACGCAGGGACATGACAATTGTTTCGCCGGACGCTGGTGGCGTAGAGCGCGCGCGCGCTTTCGCCAAGCATATGAATGCCCCGTTGGCGATTATCGATAAACGCCGGACCGATGTGAACGTCGCGGAAGTGATGAACATTATCGGCGAGGTGGAGGGACGGCATTGTTTGATGGTGGACGATTTGATTGATACCGCCGGTACGCTGGTCAAGGGCGCCGAGGCAGTATTGAGCCACGGTGCGTTGACCGTCACGGCTTGTGCCACCCACGCCGTGCTTTCAGGACCGGCGGTGGAACGCATAGACGGATCGAAACTTCAGGAAGTGGTGGTTACCAACTCCATTCCGCTTCGGGAGGACGCCAAGCGTTGCTCCCGCATCAAGACGCTGAACGTGGCGCCATTGCTGGCGCGCGCCATTCAGTCAATCCACGAGGACGGTTCCGTAAGCACCCTATTCATTTAGCAAAATTGAGGCAGGCTGAGCCTGTAGAAACATTGCAGGCGAGCGCCTGCCGGAGTCAATACGAATGAGAAAAGAAATCACAGTTACCGCCGAGCCGCGCGAGACACGCGGCAAGAACGAAGCCCGCCGTCTGCGCGTCAAAGGATTTGCCCCGGCCGTATTATACGGAGCCAAAGGACCTTCCGTCGCGGTGGCAGTCAATCCGAAAGACGTCAACAAGATCCTGCACAGCAACACTGGGCACAACACCATCTTTAACCTGTCGGTCCAAGGCGGCGAGGATACTCCCGTGATGATCGTCGACTGGCTGCGCGATCCGGTGAAGGAAACTTTGCTGCACGTGGATTTGAAGCGCATCGATCTTACCCTGCGTATCGCGGTCAAGGTCCGGGTGCATACCACGGGCGAGCCAAAGGGCGTGAAGATCCAGGGCGGGTTGCTCGAAGTCATCACGCGCGAAGTGGAAATCGAGTGCCTTCCGGATGAAATTCCGGAGTCGTTCACCGTAGACGTCACCGAATTGATGATCGGCCAGAATTTGCGATCGAGCGATATTCCGATGTCCGGCTCCATGAAACTTCTGAGCGCGCCGGAACAGGTAATCGCGCACTGCGTCACCATGAAGGCCGAAGAAGTAGTGGCTCCGACGGCTGAAGCCGGGGTAGAAGCTGCCGCTCCCGCCGAACCGGAAGTGATCAAGAAGGGCAAGAAGGAAGAGGAAGGCGCCGAGCCGGAGAAGGCGGAAAAGGGCAAGAAGAAGTAGACGGCTGAATCCGGGGTCCTGCATTCGGGATGTCAGAGTTCGAAAAGCTCGTGGTCGGTCTTGGCAACCCGGGCGAGGACTACGAAGAAACTCCCCACAACCTGGGATTTCTGGTGGTGGACCGGTTGGCGGTCCGAAATGGTATTAAGGTTGGGCGCAAGGATTCGCGGGCGCTGGTAGGAAACGGGACGGTAGGCGGGCAGCGGGTGCTTCTGGCCAAGCCGCAAACGTTCATGAACGTTAGCGGCGAGTCGGTGAACGGGCTGTTGGTGAAGCATGAGATTGCGCCGGGGGATTTGATTCTGATCTACGACGAATTGGATCTTCCCTGGCAGTCTTTAAGGATCCGGCAGAACGGTTCAGCTGCCGGGCATCGTGGAGTGGATTCGGTGATCCGCACCGCCGGAACCAAAGAGTTTCCCCGGGTTCGCCTGGGGATTCACGGGGGCCATCGCGAAAAGGATGGCGCTCGCATTGTGCTTGGGAAGTTAAACCGGGCGCAGAGAGAGGAATTGGACCAGCTGCTGGACTATGCGTCGCAGGCAGTGGAGTCCATAATTGCTGAAGGCGTCGAAAAGTCCATGGCGAAATACAATCGTCGCGCCCCAGGCTTAAACGAGGAAGAATGAGGATCTACGAAGAGTTGTTTATCGTCCGGCCCGATTTGCCGGAGGAAGAAACCGATCAATTGATTGAGCGGTTAACCACGCTGATCGCCGGACAAGGCGGGAACGTGGACAAAGTGGATAAATGGGGCGTCCGCAAGCTCGCGTATCGCGTGCAGAAACGCTCCGAAGGTTTTTACATCCTGCTGCAGTTTACAGCCAAGCCTGAAACCGTGAGAGAACTGGAACGCCAGCTCCGGGTGCAGGATCAGGTGATGAAATTTATCACCGTGCGTATCGACGAGAAGCTGAAGAAGATCGCGAAGCGCAAGAAGTCGCGCGATAAGCGCGCCGCCAGAAAGCCGGCGGTTCCGGTGGCTGCCCCGAGTGCGCCATCTATGGAACATGCCATGGCGGGTGCGCCGGAAGCTGGGCCGCGGCCCGGTGCTCCCATGCCCGGAGCTCCCACTCCCGCTCCGGCGGAGAAAGAATAGGAGATTATTATGGCGGAATCAAGAGGCGGACGTCCCATGAGCGCTTCCCAGCGCCCCACCGGCGGCGACAAGGCGCTGGCCACCAAGAAGCAATACTTCCGGCGCAAAAAGGTGTGCCGGTTCTGCGTCGAAAAGATCGACGATATCAATTACAAAGACGTGAGGATGCTCATGTCGTTCATTTCCGAGCGCGGGAAAATTGTTCCCCGCCGCATATCCGGCGTCTGCACTCCGCACCAGCGCCGCTTAGCCGAGGCGATCAAGCAGGCACGCAACATCGTGCTGATTCCGTTCGCGTCGCCCATTTAAGGAAGGGTCATCATGGAAGTCATTCTCAGAGAAGACGTGGAAAAACTCGGCTCGCGCGGCGAGTTGGTGAAAGTGGCGCCCGGTTACGCCCGCAATTTCCTGTTGCCCAAGCGGCTGGCAGTTGCAGCCACCGAATCCAACAAGAAGATTGTGGAGCAGGAGCGCCAAGGCCATTTGCGCAAGGAAGCGAAGCTGGTAAACGATGCCAGTGAGCTGGGCAAAATGATGGCTGGCGTCAGCGTGACCATCAAGCAGAAGGCCGGCGAGAACGATCAACTCTTCGGATCGGTGACATCGAAGGACATCGCAGAAGCGTTGGAACAGCAGGGCTACACCATCGAACGCCGCAAGATCGTTCTGGATGATCCGATCAAAACTCTCGGCGAATTCAAGGTGACGCTGCGGCTGCACAAAGAAGTTCCGGCTGAAATCACCGTACACGTGGTGAAAGACGCAGAGTAAGAAAACAAGGCACCGGCTCCCTTACGGAGTGCTTCATACCGAACCGCGACCGTAAGGGAGTCGGTGCTTTTTTTGCGGTCCGGTATTACCCATGCAAGCTCTCATCCTCGACCCCGCGCGCCTGGCCGACGTTCCTCCGGAAAAGCTGCTGGAATCAGCCGCAATTGGATACATTGGCGTTGACCATCGCTTTCTACACGCAATATTAGATCGTCCAGAAAGCAGCCTTCCAGCGCTGGTTCATTTCGCAGCGGCGGATCACGAGGACGATCCGGTAGAACTCGACGACGTGCTGGTAGATATCTTCCGGCACCTGCGTGCCCCTGAGGCAGTTCCCTTCCTTGTGGATCTAGCGCGTCGCGATCCACTCGACATCCAGGACGATCTGGTGGAGGCGCTGGTTCAATTCGGCACGGCTTCGGTGGATCCGCTGCTCGCGTTGTTGGCCGAATTCGACGAAATCGGAAACGACGCGGGCGATGTGCCTTTCCTGCTTTCGCAACTGCGCGTCAAGGACGATCGTATCCGGGCCGCGCTCATTCGCAGGCTGGAAAATGGCGATCCCGAAGGCGCGCTGCTGCTGGACATGTACGGCGATCCGACCGTCGTTCCGGCACTTGAAGCAACACTCGCGACGCTCGATCCGGCCAGCGTCGAGGCGTTCAAAGTAAAGTCCTTCATCCAGGACCTTTCGTCGCAAGTTTCGCAAATTGCGGAGCAGGCAGAGCCATTCGATATCTGGAAGCTCTACCCGAAAACCGACTCGCCCCGGCTCGATCTTCTGGACGAAAAAGTCCTGATCGAGATGCTTCGAAGCGGGTCGTCTGAGCTGAAAACGGAAGTAGCAGCCTTCTACCGCGGGAACGAGTTCGATGAGAAGGTGAGCGCCCGCCTGCTGGAATTAGCCAAAAGCGATCCGGATTTGAATGTGCGCGGCGAATGTTGGGAAACGCTCGGCGAGATCGCGAAGGAACCTGAAATGCGCCGCGCGCTGCTTCAGGTGTTGACCGATGGATCGGCTTCCGTGGAAGAAAAAGGCGGAGCGGCGATTGCGCTTGCGGCGCAGACGGACAACGCCAAAGTCTTTCAAGCGATCGAGAATTTGTATGCCGATCCGCGCGGTCGCGCTAAGGCGCTCAAGGCCATGGGACGCTCTTTCGACAAGCGCTTCGCCGCGTATCCGCCCCAGCACCTCGACGATCCCGATTCCGCAATCAAGCGCCAAGCCATCTGGGCCATCGGCTATCTTAATTTGCAAGGGGACGCCCCGCGCCTGACGCCATTTTTCGACGACGACGAATTTCGCACCGACGCGCTGTTCGCCTACGCTTTGTCTGTGCCGGGTGAGACTTCGCCCGGAAGAATCCGATCGTTGCTAAACAAAATTGACGACGCCGCTGGAGGATTCAAGCCGGACGAAGAGGAGTTGGTTGAGATCGCGTTGGACCAACGCCTGATTCTGCACGGCAAGAATCCAGTGTTCTCCAAAGAGGACGACGAGGAATCAGAAGCCGCAGAAGTGATTCCAGCCAAAGTCGGACGCAACGATCCCTGCCCATGCGGGAGCGGGAAGAAGTATAAGAAGTGTTGCGGAGCTTAAGAGCTTACTGAGCCGCGACCGTAAGGGAGTCGGTGCCTTTACGCGGCGGTGGCCGCGCGCTTCACGATATCTTCCGCCAGATGCCAGTCTTCTTCGGCCGTACCTTCCGGACGGCCGGCGCTTTCCCACAGAAGTTCCGCAATGCTCTTCACTCGTTCCGTGACGGCCTCCGGCGGATCCACGATCGTGAAACTTGCGGTCTGCGCGGGTGGCAGCAGTTGTTTCGCCAACGCATCACGGTAACCATCGTAGATCGAGCGTGCCTTCTCGACATCCACCAGCGCGGCTTCAATTGCATCGCGATTGGGATGCGGGTCGGTAGTGAGCGTCTGCAGGCGACGCACGCGGTCTGAAAACTCGTGAAAAGCTCTCTGATACGCGCGCCAAGCCTCAACTCTTGCTATGGATTGGACGTGTGCTCGGATCATGTCTATATAGACGAAGCAAACCGCCGAAAGGTTCGAGAAACTTCGATTATCTTGGTTCTTCGATCTTTAGGAACTGGTTAACAGAAATGTCGGTAAGTTGTTGTTTCGAACCGCTTGGCCATTCGATTTGGAGCTTTGTAATTTTGGTGTCCTGGCCGACGCCAAAGGTCAGTGCCAAGTCGCTTTGGGAGCAATAGCTGGAGCCGCTGCGGACCATGTTCCACTGTTTTCCAGAAGCGCTTTCAATACGCACCACCGCGCCGATGGCGCTGCGATTGGACTTGGTCCCAATCAAACGGACGTTCAGCCAGTGATTGCGGTTTCCCCCATCATTGCGGAACAGATATGCAGGTCCGTTGTTGGTGCTGATGATTACATCCAGATCGCCGTCGTGATCGTAATCGGCATAAGCAGCGCCGCGCGCGACAATCGGACGATTAAACTCAGTTCCCATGGACGCGGTGACGTTTTCAAAACGGCGCTGCCCGAGATTGCGAAACAGCAGCGGCGGTTGCTGATAGCGAACCTTCGGCTGCACCCGATTGATCTCCTCGTCGATGTGGCCGTTGGCTGCGAAGATATCGGGATAGCCATCCAGATCGTAATCGAAGAAGAAAACGCCGAACGCTAGCGTGAGCAGGCTGGCGCGGCCGACGCTGGAGCTGGGCGCTTCATCCACGAACAATCCGGTGCCCTCGTTGTGATAGAGACCGAGCATCTGGTTTGAGAAATTGCCGACCAGCAGATGCGGCCGGCCGGAGCGATCGTAATCGGCGGAGTCCACGCCCATCGCCCCGCGCGACACGCCATCTTCGCCGAATGCTACTCCCGCAACCATTCCCTCTTCGGTGAACGTGCCGTTGCGATTGTTCCGGTAGAGCTTGTTCGGCTGCGTATCGTTCGAAACGAAGATGTCCGGCCAACCGTCGCTGTTGTAATCGAGGATGGTCACGCCCAGTGATTTGCTGGACGGCTCGCCTAGCCCGGCTTTGTCGGTGACATCTTCGAACTTGCCGCCGCCGAGGTTGTGAAACAGCCGTGACTTGGCGCCTTTGTACGATTGCGGCGTACAGTACGATCTGACCGCGCCATCCAGCGAACACTTGATATCGCCTTTCTCAGTCCACTGGACATAATTGGCGACGAACAGATCCACTTTGCCGTCACGATCGTAATCGAACCAGGCCGCGCTGGTTCCGAAGTTCGCATTACGGATTCCGGCTGCGGCCGTGACGTCGCGAAACTTGCCGTGGCCTTCGTTGTGGAAGAGACGGTCGCCTTCGATCGCCGTGATGTAGACGTCTTCGCGGCCGTCGTTATCGTAATCGGCAATCGCGACGCCCATTCCGTACATTTCCACATCCAGGCCGCTACCAGCGGTCACGTCCGTGAAGGTGCCGTCGTGATTATTGTGATAAAGAGCTGGCAGGGATTTATGGCCGCGCGGGGTCCAGTCTTTGCTGTTGATGAGGAGAATGTCGGGCCAACCGTCGCCGTCGGCATCGAAGAAAGCCACGCCGGATCCCATCGTCTCCGGCAGATATTTCTTGCCGGTTTTTCCGGCGTTGTGATGGAATTTAATTCCGGCTGCTGTGGTTACGTCGGTGAAGTGGACGTTGGTTTCTGGGGCTGCTAGTAAGAGGGCTACTGCCAGGGCGATGGTGAGTAAGAGATATTTCATTGGGAACCACCCGCAGCGGACGCTCCCTTGCGGTCGCGGTTCGGTACGGGACCCTTCCGAGCCGCGACCGCGAGGGAGCGAACGGATGGCGCGGTTAGAGACACACTTTCGTGGTCGTGGATTTGTTGGCTTTCGTTGTTGTCTTCCGGGCTCTGCAGGCGGCGCGTAGCGGTGATGGATTGCGCGGATTCCTCGGCTTTGAATCGCTGAAACAGCTTCTGCTCACGCGCTGCTTTCTCCTGGTCGCCCAGTCCGCGATAGCAGAGCATCATCGTATAGTGCATTTGCAGATCTTCCGGATCTACATCGCAGACCTGATCCAATACCTGGATCGCTTCGGCGTATTGGCGCTTCAAAAACAGCATGCGGGCGATTTGATTCAGCACCACGCGGTCGCGCGGATACATTTGAGCCGCGGTTCGTAAGCGATACCAGCGCGGCATCATAATCGCCGTCGGCTTTTTCGATCAGTCCTTTGAAGTACCAGGTGCGGCCGAGTTTCGGATTCACTTCCAGCGATTTCTTGATGAACGGCTTCGCGGCGTCCGTTTCGCCTTCCTGAATCAACGCGCGCGCCACATTCAACCAACCATCGGCGTAATCGGGTTCTGCTTCTGTAACTTTTCGGAATGCGTATTCGGCGCCCTTCAAATCGCCTTGTAGCAGCAAACCAATCCCCCAGTCATTCCAGCGCTCGCGGTCGGCTTTTGAGACGATTGGCTTCCACTGCGTCTGGCCTGGACCAAGCTGAAGTTTGGTTTCCGCCTGTGCGAGAGTCACGATGGGCAAGTTTGGAATCTCACCTTTGATTTCGCTCGAGACGTTGGCCGGAATGTTGCTCGCAGTGAAGAGATATTTCAGGCTGTTGTGATCCGGACTGAGTAGCGACGGATCCTGGCCAGGCGCTGGTTGCCCGGCGAATGCGAACTGCGTGTAGTAGTGCGAGAACTTCCGGTAGTTCAACTTTGCTTCGCAGCGCGATTGGACCTTTAGCGTCTTTGGGAATGCGCACCAGGTAGTGAGCGACATCCGCTGCGCCCGGCGGAATCAGTCGAACGTACAGAACACTGCGCGCCTGCCAGGCATTACGCTTGTTGATCTGATTGCCCGCGGCATCCAGTTGGTACGCTTTGTAGAAATGCGCGCCCGGCTCCACCGGACCGCGGCCGTTGTCTTCTACTTCCCCGCTCCAGAAAATGACCCGGCCATCCGCATCGCGGCCCTGCAACTCAAGCCATACGTCGAAGGAGTCCACGGTGCCGGCGGGAAAGAAATGGCCGATCTTGCGAGTACGAACCACCACGTCCACTCGCGCCGTCGAACCCGGGACGAAAACCGTGCCGGCCTTGTCGAGCGGTGCGGCGAGTTCTCCCACTTCGCGAATGACGACTTCGTGTTGCTGCTCCGCCTCCTCACCCACCGCGAATCCGGACATCGCTTGGGGTCCGTCGCCCGAGCGGCGAACCATCGCGGTTTCTCCTTTGTGCGCATCCACGGGCGAAGCCGAGAAAATGTCCACCGTGATGAATCCGGATTTCAGGAAATCTTCCTCGGCCTTCAGTTGCCCGGCGTCCTTATTTACATAAGCGATGGCTGTATTGGCGGCCGGAAACCGATGTGAGTGGATTTGGCCGTCGCGGCTGCCAAGATCGTGCGAGGGCACCAGCGGCATGTGGCAATCCACACACGTCGACGTTTTTGGGGGGTAATAAAATGATCGAGCTCCCTGCCCTGAGACGCCGCTGGCCTGCCAATTGTCGTAATCGTTGAAGCCGCGGAACCAGCGATAGTTGTTCACCGGGACATCCAGATGGACTTTGTGGCAGGTGGCGCAGTATTCGGGAGCATCCTGGCGCATGAACGGTTTCATGAACGTGCGGCGATGCGGTTCCGGATTGAGATACGTAAGGAAATGATCCAAAGCATGGATCACCGGATTCTTACTGGTGGCTAGTTCATGCAGCGGCGGATATTCGATGGTGAATCCGCCGTTGCCCATGGAGCTATCCACGTGAACGATGGCGTGGCAGGACGTGCAAGCAAGGCCGGCATGGGCTTCCTCGGTATCAATCTGCTCGCTGATGGGCCGGTCAAAACGCCCGTTGAAGAATACCGCGTGGTCGTGACATCCGGCGCACCATTTGCTGGGCTTGGTGCCAATGGTGGACTGCATGTATTCGATCGCTTTTCGATAGAACTGATTGTTGAAAGACGCGAAGTGGTGGACCGAGCTTTTCCACTGCTGGTAAATCTCTTTGTGACACTCGCCGCAAGCCGCGGAGTCCATGAAGAAGTTGGAGGGAATGATGCCGCCGACATTGGTTTTCGCCGACGAGGGGAAGAAGGGCGACTTCGGCCCGCCGCCTTCCCCATCCATGGAGATGGGAACGGTGTGCGGATTGTGAATCCGGTCGTTCGGGTTTGGATAAAGTTTGCGATACGCGTAGGTGGAGAGCGGAAACAGCACCAGTACGGCGAGCGCAATCTGGAAAGCTGGTCGAAAGCGCGTCTGCTTCCAGGCGTAAGGGATCAGAGCGAGGACGCCCTGCAGAGCGGTCACGATATGGACCCAGAGAATCCAACGGTGCTCGCGGACGTTTCCGGCGACGACCAGATAGATAGCAGCGAGGAAAGCGACCAGGAAGAAAGCAAGAGCGGTGGAGATGCTGCGCCGAAGGTCGGCATTCTTTGCAATCAGGAAGAGGACCGCGATGGATAGTGCGAGGCCCAGCACAAGATGGATCAGTACGTTGCCCATGTAGAACACAGTGGGCGAAGCGAACGCCGCGATGTAGGCAGTGTTCAGCAGCAGGACGAGGAACGCCACGGCGATCCACTTGGACAGCTTTGATTGCATGACCCTTTTCAACTAGCTTAACCCTTTGAAGGGGTTTGGCCCTCTAGTATGTTTCTACTAGTGGGCTGCCAGGCCCGGTGCCGGAAACAAACCGAACCCCGACCGTGAGGGAGTTCCCATGGGCCTGCGGCCCACCAAAGCTGATGAAGACGCCAAGTGGGGCGGACCCCCTGGTCCGCGCGGATCCCCCTGGACCCGCTCTTTGGGATTTCGTAGTTCCTCAGGAGGCCGACGAGGGCGTCGGCCGCCCCACTTGGCGTCTTCAACGGAGTGGGTGCCTTTTCGCGGGCTGATACCATTTCACGTATGAGAAAAGCTTGCGGGATATTGCTGTGGCTCGCGGTCGCCGCTTCGGCGCAGTCCGTTGTCATCAAAACCTCGACCATTCTGGACGGCAAGGGCGGCGTACTGCATAACAAGATGATCGTGGTGGAAGGCGGGCGCATTGCGCGCGTTGCCGATGCAAGCGGGAATGCCACATACGATCTTACCGGGCTAACTGTGATGCCGGGTTGGATCGATACGCACGTTCATCTGGGTTGGCACTTCAATAAGGAGGGACGTCTGGAGCAAGGCGGTCCCGGAAGCAAGGAGACTCCGGAACAATCCGCGCTGTACGCGGAAGGCAATGCTTATGCGACGCTGATGGGCGGATTCACTACTGTGCAGAGCGTTGGGTCAGCCATCGATGGCGATTTGCGCGATCTGATTAATTCCGGCGTGATTCCGGGGCCGCGCATTTTGACATCGCTACGCGCGGTGACCGAGAACACCGGCGATCCGGAAAAGATCCGGGCTTACGTTCGCAAGATGAAGGAGGATGGCGCGGACGTGATCAAGCTGTTCGCTACGGCCAGCATTCGCGATGGCGGCAAGCAAACCATGACGGACGAGCAAGTGTTGGCCACTTGCAGTGAAGCGAAGGCGTTGGGATTACGATCTGTGGTGCATGCGCATGCGCCCGGCGGTGCGCAGGCTGCGGTGAAGGCCGGATGCACTTCTGTGGAGCATGGCGCGCTGCTGGATGATGCGACATTGCAGATGATCGCCGAGCACGGCACGTACTTCGATCCGAATTTTCTAGTGCTGCACAATTACCTGGATAACAAGCCGAAGTTCCTGGGCATCGGCAACTACACCGAGGAGGGTTTCGCCTATATGGAGAAGGCTCTTCCGATGATGTCCGATGTTTTGAAGCGGGCCATGGCGCATCACGTGAAGATCGTGCTGGGGACCGATGCCGTGGCCGGGTCGCATGGTCGGAACGCGGAGGAGTTCATCTATCGCGTCCGGGATGGAGGGCAGCCGCCGATGGATGCAATTGTCAGCGGGACGTCGTTGGCTGCGGAGTCGCTCGGGTTAAGGGACAAAATCGGAACCATTGCGGATGGGATGGAGGCGGATATTGTCGCGGTCGCGGGGAATCCGCTGGAAGACATTACGGCGGTACGGAAAGTTGCGTTCGTGATGAAGAGTGGGCGCGTCTTTAGACGCTAGGGGCCGGGGCTTGGGGCTCGGGGCTGGTTCTCTCCCAAAGTGACCACAGCTCGTCGCCTGCTATTTTGCGCCAGCGGAGTGGTGGGCTCGGGCCTCGTTGGTCGAATAGCCAGAGGGAGCGGTCGGCGGGCGCGGCGGCGGGGAGCGTCCAATTTATATAGGTGAAGTCGTACGTTACGGTGCGGATGTTGGGGGCTTCCGGAACATCGCGCGCGGTTGCGGCTGGTGCTGGACGATGTTGAACTCGGTGAGGGCGCGGGCGTATTGGGATGAGTCCCAATCGAAGGAGAATCGCAAGCCGAAGTGAGGGACGCGGAGTGCCAGCCACAGCAAAGCCAGCGCGAGGAAAGCGATGCGTTGTCGGGCGGGCACGTTTTATTTTAAGAGGATGGTAAACTGGAATGAAGTTTCCGCCGCCGGGCGCGTAGCTCAGTTGGTTAGAGCGCCTGCTTCACACGCACCGCGACCCTGTCCAAGGCTTCCTTCAGGTCAACTTCACTTTCAAGGTTTTCAACAATTTGGGGAATCTGCTTTTCGCTCAAAGCTAACCCAAGAGGCTACAACCTCAGGAGTATTGCCACGGTTTTGCCACGGTTGATACTGGGCCGTCCCGAACCGAAGCGCGCCTCTCTGGCGTAGACGCCACCTATGCCATGGTCCGTCGATAGTGCAAGGTGTTCCAGGCCGACCAAACTCATTTGGAATAAGCTGGAGGCAATGAGCCACGCAGGCATTCAAGCTCTCAACGAAGACTTCGATTTTGCACACGACGCTCCGCCTGAAGTTCAGCGTGCGTTCAATGGGGAAGTGATTGTCAAATTTAGATTGCCAGTGAAAACGCGGCTTTGGAAGTGGGCGGACTTTGCTCCAGAGCCCGGCCCCACGGTTTCTCCCTGGTGGCTCCCGTTCAATTTCGGTTGGGGAGCTTAGAGAATGCGGTCGGCGTAGGCGAAGACCTCTGGGGTGCGATATTCGATGCGTGCGTGCGGGCGGTGAGTTTATACGCCTCTGAGCCAGGCTTGGCTTAGCCACCAATTACGCCGCACTGAGAGGCCGGATGCCGCCGTTTCTTTGGTAGGCTCCATAGTGTGAAGACGGAAGATCCGACATGGACGCTCGATCCATGACCTCGCTACGGGTACTCTCTGTCAACTGTTTCTTCTCGAACGTGCAGAGCCCCTTGACTAGCAAGGAAATAAGGACGCCGTTGCGAGCTTGACTTTAACCAACAACGCTGCATGTGCCTGAAATGACCAGTCCGCAGGTTGGTGCACCGATGACAACTGCCTGCGACCTTTTCTTTAGCTATCGGCGTAGTGATTTAGCACGTGCGAGGCCGCTGCTTGACGCAATGACCCGTGTCGGCTTGAGGGTATGGCGCGATGAAAAATCCATTGCTGATTGCGCACCGATCACGACTGAAATCCGCGAAGGTACTCGGAGTGACCGAAATAAAGACGGTTCCATACGTGCCGCTTTCGCATCCCTTTGTCGAACGGTTGATTGAAACGGTTCGGCGCGAGTACCTGGATCGCACCCTATTCTGGACGGCGGTCGATCTGGAGAGAAAACTAATCGATTTCCAACATTACTATAATCGTCATCGAACGCATGCCGGATTGGAAGGACGCCTGCCAGAACCGAGTATGGACGCATCGGCCTCGCCAATACCCTTCGATTCGTACACCTGGCGGAGTCACTGCCGAGGGCTGTACCAGACGGCCATCGCTGCGTGAGTTTATCAATTCGCCATGAACAAGCTCGATATCAGCTTTCAGGCGCACACAAGAGCCCGCTCCTGGACCAGCTAGGCCGCGTCCGAGAAAGTTGGCGCTAGACTTTCAAGGATATCTTCTTCCCCGAGATCGGCCGCCTCCTGGCACACTATGCACAATGGGGCCCACGGCACGGCTTGCAGTCGCCGCCTGCCGATTTCGCTGCCGCAATGCACGCACATTCCGAAGGAACCGTCCCGAATCCGGAGCAGGGCGGACTGCCACGCTGCGTCGAACCGTCGATTCACGGTTCAAGCCGGCAATCGCCAGTTCCCTGGCAGTTTTGTAGTCGGCCTCCTCCAGCGCATCTGCGCTTCTTTCGATCACGATACTCTCCAAGCCTCGCGATTTGGAAAGCTCAGCCTGTTTTGTCCCTAAGACGGCCCGGAAATTTGCAAGATCAGTTTGTGTCATACAATTTGTCAACTCCCACGATCTAGTTCGTGTTACCGCCGGGAAAGGTCACGAGTCGATAGATATCTCTTCCGCGTAACTTTTGTTGATCGCGCGGCGAATGTGGCGTTAAGGTGGGCTTGGTGGCGCTAAAACGCTGATCCTGGAAAGCCTGCGGGCTGAGCCATAATCGAACAGGAGATTCGTATTTTATCCGCGATGAAACCGTATAAGCATGTTCCGCTGGATTTTAAGCGCATGCCACCAGCCGCGCAGTTACGCGCCTCGCGCGAATTCGTGGATCGGATGGCGGCGCGCCGTTCGGTTCGTTCCATTTCTTCGGAGCCGGTCGCATTCGAAGTGATCGAAAACGCCATTCGTTGCGCGTCGCTCGCCCCCAGCGGCGCCAATCAACAGCCGTGGAAGTTCATCGTCGTGAAGGATTCGGAAATCAAGCGCAAGATCCGCGAAGCGGCGGAAGCGGAAGAGCGCGAAAGTTACGATCACCGGATGCCCGCGGATTGGCTGGAGGCGCTGGCTCCCTTGGGCACGGACTGGCATAAGGAATTCCTAGAGACCGCGCCGTACCTGATTGTCGTCTTTCGGATAGACTTCGGGCTTTCTCAGACTGCCGAAGGCGTGACGAAGAATAAAACATTACTACGTGCAGGAGTCCGTCGGCATCGCGACGGGATTTCTTCTCGCGGCGTTACACATGAGCGGCCTGGCGACCCTGACTCACACTCCGAGCCCGATGGGATTTCTTTCGCACATCCTCGATCGGCCGAAAAACGAGCGTCCGTTTGTTTTGATTCCGGTCGGCCTGCCCGCTCCCGACGCGACCGTTCCGGCGATCGGGAAGAGAAGCATCGCCGATGTGATGGAAATCAAATAGCTACGCGTCCAGGCTTACCAGGCCCCGCGCGTGTCCGACGCATAACAAGCGGTAGCCCTGCGCCCGCAGCCCGGACTCAAGTCCCTCTATCGACGTCCATCTCTACCTCCCCGTCAAGCACGCGCGTCGCACAGGTACCGCACTGCCCCACACGGCAACTGTAGGGGACTGCGATGCCGTGCTTTTCTGCAATCGTGAGCAGCGTCTCGGCGGAGGAGCCCTCATACTTCCGCCCCGATTTAGTGAAGTCCACCGTGCAGGTCGAAGCGGCTGAAGATTCGATGCCCGGCGCGGCGATAGTAAAACGTTCTTGCAGAATTTGTTCGTCGCGAACCCCGAGAGACGTCAACATTTCTTTCACCGCCGCCATGAAGCCGACCGGCCCGCAAATGAAAAACGTCTGATGACTGATCTGGCCCCAAGTGCTGTACGATCAGTGCACGATTCACGTAACCGCGTGCACCATGCCATTGCGCATGCCGGTCTGCTCGCGACGACCAGGCAGCGGAATTGCGGCAGCCGTTTCTGCAGCTTCTCGAGATCTTCCTCGAAAGATGATATCGTGCTCGGTGCGGACCGCATAGAACAGCTTGATCTCGGTATCGGGGGCGGTCTCCTCGATGTATCGCAGCATCGACATGATGGGTGTGATCCCGCTCCCACCCGCGAACAGGACAACGCTTCGATGCTCCCTTTCGTCGAAATAGAATTGGCCGTAGGGTCCGTGCGCCTCAACGGCCAGGCCTACTCGCGCATCGCGATTCAGGAATGCCGAGACGATGCCCTGCTCTTTGACGGCAATCTCGACGTAGCCTGTCCGCAGCGGCGAAGACGATATCGAGTACGAGCGCGGCAGTTTCTTGCCATCCACAATCCAGTCGAATGTAAGAAACTGCCCGGGCCGCGCACCCAGGCGTTGGCTTCCGGACCGGAGAAAACCGCAGGGACACCGTATCTTTGGTTTGTCTTTTGATACTCAGAAGCCTTAGCCCGGTCGTTTTCCTGGCTGGGCTCGTCCGCGAGCGAAACATCCTTGCTGTCAACAGGAGTATTTGGATCGCGCCGTAGAGAGCGGGCAATCGAATGTCGGATTTTACAAGCCAGTAGTAGTGGATCACGGCGGCGAGGGCGCTGATATAAATCAGCCGATGCAACCACTGCCAGCGGCTCGGGCCAAGTCGCTTGACCCAGCCGGCCGTCGATGTCGCCGCAAGCGGAACCATGAGCATCAAACTCGTGAAGCCGATTGTAATGAAAGGCCGTTTGCCGATGTCGCCTAAAATTTCAGAAGGATCAAAAAACTTGTCGAGCCAAAGATAAGTCAGAAAATGGAGGCATCCGTAGAAGAACGCGAACAGTCCGAGCATCCGGCGAAACAGCGTGAACTGCGGCATGCTCAAAATCTTGCTGCTCGGCGTGACCGCTAGCGTAATGAGCAGGAATCGCAGCGCCCAATCGCCGGTCGCGTGGGTGATCAACTCGATGGGATTGGCGCCCAGGTCCTGCTTCCACGCGCGCCAGCCGAGCATCGCTAACGGCAGCAAGCAGACCAGGAACGCGCCCGCCTTCGTCCATTTGCTTGCGCGGATACTTGTCACGATTTAGAAGTTCTTTCGGAGGTCCATGCCGGCGTAGAGGCTGGCGACCTGATCGCGCGTAGCCGTTGAACTTCAGCGTGGGACGTTTGAGAAACTCCCCGAGGCGCCGTTCCTTCGCCTGGCTCCAGCGGGGATGATCCACTTCGGGGTTCACATTGGAATAGAAGCCGTATTCGCTGGGACCCGCAATGTTCCAGGTGGTCGGGGGGCTGCTTTTCGACGAACTGAATCTTGACGATCGACTTGATGCTCTTAAATCCGTACTTCCAGGGAACCACCAGGCGATCGGCGCGCCGTTCTGAGTTCGGCAGAACTTCTCCATAAATGCCGACGCACAGGAGCGCGAGCGGATGCATGGCTTCGTCCATTCGCAGGCCCTCGACGTACGGGAAGTTGAATGCCCGCGTAGCGCCCTGCGGCATCTGTTTGGGATCGTAGAGGCTCTGGAACGCGACGTACTTGGCGCTTCGACAGTCGGGTTCACAGCTTGATCAGCGCACTCAGCGGAAACCCGATCCAAGGCACGACGATCGACCATGCTTCCACGCAGCGATGACGGTAGATTCGTTCTTCGAGCGGGCGACCTTAATGAGCAGACTATCCAGATCCAGCACTTGGGGCTTCGCGACAGCGCCTTCGATGGAGACGGTCCAGGGGAGCGTGCGAAAGTTCTTCGCGTTATGCGCAGGATCGCTCTTCGCGGTCCCGAACTCGTAGAAGTTGTTGTAATTGGTCACACCCTCATACGGAGTCGGCTTCTCCGCGGTGCTGAACGGGCTTTTCACTGCATTGAGTTTTGAATTCGCCATCGCGGCGCTCCCGAGGGCACCAAAAGCTACCGATGCGAGAAAACGACGGCGGTTCAAGTAAACGCTCTTGGGCGTGACCGATGAATAGGGAAGGTCCGAAATTTTCCAGGTTATGCTCATCGTCTTAGTGAAGTCTCTAGAGTTTCTGTTCCGCCACACCGAGCACGTGTCCCGACTTGGGGTCCTGAAGGAACGCGACGATCCGCGATCCGTTCGCCGCCAGCGGAACGGAAACCGAGAAGTCTTTCGCGGAGGCGCTGTCGAGATCGACGGTGCCCACCTGTTTGAGGACTCTCGTAACGGCGACGTGCGCCAACGACCGCCCTGCGTTTTCTCCGCGGGCTACGTGGGACTCCACGCGGTTGTCGGCGATCGCGACGTATAAGACAGCTCGCCCACCTCTGAAACTCTGGCCGGCTTCGAACTGGACGTGCGCCGTGATCCGGTCGCCGTCGCGAGCAACGTTGGAGATCTCGATAGGAATCTTCCGCTCTCGAATCGCCTTCTGGATTGCCGATACTGCTTCGCGCCCATCGCTGCCCACGAAGCCGAATCGTCCGTCCACTACTAGTTGAGGCGTGTACACGCCGTCGAAATTGTATCTATTTGTGTAGTCCTGCTGACGGGCAGTGAACTGAGATGAAGAAAAGGGGTCCTTCCAGCCCTCGCCGTTCCAGTAATCGACGTGTTCGCTCAACACGATGAGGTCGGCGCCACCCACCGGTTGTTTTTGGTCGAGAATTTCAAGCAAGCGGTCGGCGGGCGGACAACTGGAGCAACCCTCTGACGTAAAAAGCTCCAAGAGCACCGGTACTCGGGCTGCTGCCTCGTCGGCGGCCGTGCAAGTCAACGCTCCGGCGGATAAGCACAATGTCGCCGTGAACAAGCTCAGGCTTTTCATGATGTCCTTGCACTGACCTGTTCGTCGAAGGGGTATTGAAAGTTACGCTTCCGTCCTGTGCTGTAGCCTACGAGCATGAAGATCTATTTCGGATTCACAGTGGCGGGCGACCGGTCAAGTATCGACACGGCTCGCAAAGTCGTGCATCAACTGGAGGAAATGGGACACGAAGTGTTGACTCGCCACCTCGTCAGCGACAATGCCTGGGAAGCGGATCGATCGGTCAGCCCCCAGGACGTGTACCGGCGCGATATGGCCTGGCTCGGGCAGTGTGAGCTTTTCATTGCTGAGGTTTCCGGGTCGTCCTTTGGCTTGGGATTCGAAACCGGATATATGCTGGGTGCGACCAGCAAGAAGGTTGTCCTGCTCTATCACCGCGACGTGGAACAGAGGATATCTCTACTGATCACCGGAAATGCCCACCCGAACTGCACCTTAGTACCGTACACCAACGTCGAGGAAGTCATGCGGTTCGTAACTTGCAACATTTAACACCACTCCAAGAGTGGCGTGACCATTTCGATCGCCGCAGCGAAGTATTGTCAGAGGCCTCGATCAGTACCTACTCGAGCAAAAGGCGTGGAGAGGAGCAGTAACGTGACCTGTCGAGACATGGATGGTGTTATCAGTTCGTGGTCTGGTGATTCCTTCCTCGAGCCGGAACACGCCAAGCACCTAACCCACTGTGGGCGCTGCCGCGCGCTGACGGTCTTGCTGGATAATACCGACGTTGGGTTCCACCTATCAGAGAGACTGTTGCGGCGGATGCAGGCCGGCATTTTGGAGGATCTGAAACCGGTTCGACCTTTGCCCTCGCCCCGCATCCTTCTTTTGGCCAGCGCGATTGTTTTTCTATCCGTGGTTGCTGTCGGCGCTCTGCTACTCGGAACGACCGGCTGGCACGTGCTGAATATGCTCCAGAGGGCCGTCGTATTCGTGACGCTCGCTGCGAGCGCCGTTCTCCTGGCTGATTCCATAGTCCGGCAGATGGTGCCTGGAAGCAAACACGCGTTCGCTCCCGCCAAGCTGCCAATTGCGATTCTAATCACACTCATGTTGCTGATCGCTGCCACGTTTCGTTCACAGCGGGAATCGGCTTTTATTCTGGGCGGCCTGGGGTGCATGAAAAACGGCCTTTTATTTTCGGTTCCGGCGGCATTCCTGTTGTGGCTTATCCTGCGGCGCGGCGCCCTCTTGCTTCCCAAATTCATTGGCGCCGCCGCTGGGGGATTGGCCGGCCTGAGCGGTCTCAGCGTGCTGGAAATCAACTGTCCGAACCTGAACGTATTTCACATTCTGGTCTGGCATGGGGGTGTTGTGGTAATCGGTTCGCTGGGAGGCGCCCTGGTGGGCGCCGCAGTGGAATCCATTCGACGGTGGCGTTACCAGACGTTATTTTAAGGTTTTCGGCCCTGATCTTCAATTAGCCGAATCCCCGGCGCCCATCAAGTTGCAACAGCTCCATCGAGAGCAATACTGTGCTGAAGATCGGGATTACGTCCCGCTGCCAGATCGAGAAAACTTTGCTGAAGGCGCTTTCGGGCGCGGTACGAGAGCTCTTCGAGTTTTCGCAGCACCAACACCTCGCGATACTCCAGCGGCAATTCCGACAGCGCTTCCCTGATCAACTCAGCATTCTCCTTCTCGAGCAGCGACGTCTCCGCGTTAATAGTCGACCGGTTCGACGCTATGTATTCTTTCATCGAACGCGGTATTGCTGTTTGAGCATCTTACCTATTCGAACTCACGATAGAATGTGTGCACACTGTCTGACCTGGTTGGCGATTTACCTCCTTGGCTGATGTCGCGAGCAAGACCGGTGAAACAAACCCCTCCAGTTTTTGTTTTTTCTGTTTGACCGTAACTCTTGGGCGCGGTTCGCGAAGTATCAGTTGACGGTGTGATCACCCGTGCAGTCGAGCAATGAAACGCCAGCTGCGCGGGTCAACCACCGATTAAGTCACACGAGGAGATAAATACACATGAAGATTCGCAAGAACTCCCTGGTGCTCACCGCGGCCTTCACCGGCTTGCTGGGCGGCACGATGGCCCGTTTGAACGCTGCTCCGGCATCGGACAGCTCCAACCCGACGGTGTCCTCGCTCGCCGGTAAGCTTTCGACCACATCGAATGCCGACAAGGAGAAAGCATGCCTGCGAAGGCAAGAATTCCTGCAAGGGCAAGGGCGGCTGCAAGTCGAGCGACAACGGCTGCAAAGGCAAGAATTCCTGCAAAGGGAAGGGCGGCTGCGCGACCGACGGCTCCAAGAAGCAGTAACAACAGTGACTGGGTCGAGCGCTGACAAAGGCTCGACCCTAGCTTCACCAGCCATGCCTGCAAATCGATTCAACGCGTTCACGGACTACGGCATTGGGATTGGCCTGCGGATCCCGCACTACCAGCACATCTTCGAAAAGAAGCCGGTTGTCGACTGGTTCGAGATCATCTCGGAAAACTACATGGTCGACGGCGGGCGTCCGCTGGCGACTCTCGACCGGATCCTCGAGCGCTATCGCGTCGTGCAGCACGGCGTGTCCATGTATTTCGGCTCAGCCGAGCGGCTGAACCGGGAGCATCTGCGGCGGCTGAAGACGCTCGTCAAACGCACCAAGACCCCCTGGCTCTCGGATCATCTCTGCTGGGGCAGCGTGGATGGCACCTATAGCCACGATCTGCTTCCCATGCCGTACACGTTCGAAGCGGCGAAGATCACGGCGCGCAACATTCGCGAGGCTCGCGATTATCTGGAAGTCCCGATCGCCGTCGAAAACGTGAGCAGCTACGCGGAATTTCACATGTCGGAAATGACCGAATGGGAGTTCCTGAACGAAGTGGTGGAGCGCGCCGATTGCGGAATTCTGCTGGACGTGAACAACATCTACGTCTCGTCGCGAAATCACGATTTCGATCCCTACGAGTATCTCAACAGCGTTCCCGCCGAGCGCGTGGCGCAGATCCACATTGCCGGCCACTCCAAATTTCAGAAATACATCCTCGACACGCACGATCATCCGGTGATCGATCCGGTCTGGAAGATGTACGAACACGCCATTCGCCGCATCGGCCCCACGGCGACTCTGCTCGAGTGGGACGACCGGATTCCGTCCTTCGACGAAGTTCATGCCGAGGCCGCAAGGCCGAGAAGTACATCCACGCTCCTGCTCTGGTGGCGTTATGACGCTTCTCGAAGTACAACGGCGCATGGCGCATGCGATCCTGCAGCCGCTCACCGGCTCCGATCGAATCGCTCCGAAAACGGACGCTGCGTTTATCAAGCCGAACGATCGTCTGACCTCCGTCGAACGCCTCGAAATCTACAGCCGCAGCTACTGGTTCCGCATGCTGGATTCGCTCTATGACGATTTCCCGGGCTTGCGCGCGGTGCTCGGGCAGCGAGCCTTCCATCGGCTCTCGCGAGCCTATCTCGCCGAGTGCCCTTCGCGATCGTTCACGCTGCGCAACCTGGGTTCGCGTCTGGAAGAATGGCTGCGGCGCAATCCGCAGTATGCGGGAAGCCGCCATGCGCTGGCGCTCGATATGGTGCGGCTGGAATGGGCCCACATCGAAGCGTTCGACAACGCCGCCGAGAAGGTGCTTGGCCCCGAAGATCTGCTGGAACTCGGCCCCGACTTTCGTGCGGCATTACAGCCCTACATTCGATTGCTTGCTCTGCAGTATCCCGTGGACGACTTGCGGATTCAGGTGAACCGGGCGTCGGATGAGCGCGGAGCCGCGAGCAACGCCGCTCTGAAGCAAAAGCATCGCGACATGACGAAGCGCGTGAGCCGGTCGAAGCCGGAACAAGATCTTCCTCGCGGTCCACCGGCGGAATTTCACGGTTTACTACCGGCGAATCGACGCAGAGGAGTATCGCCTGCTCAGCGCGCTTCGTGACGGACAGCCGATCGCGCAGGGCAATCCGTCACGCATTTGAAAACAGTTCCGCATCGACCGAGGAACAGCAGTCGATGCTCGAAAAGTGGTTCGCAGTCTGGGCCGAATTGGGATGGTTGTGCCCGCCAGCCAGATCGAAGAGAGGAAGGATAACTCAATGATGCAACTTTTGGAAAAGTATTATCGCCTGTTGATTCGCGCGGCGTCGAGCCTGCAATCTCCGTTTCTGCTCGCCGTGCGCCTGTATTGGGGCTGGCAGTTTATGCAGACCGGTTGGGGAAAGCTGACCGATATCGGGAAAGTAATCGGCTTCTTCACCGATCTGGGCATACCCGCGCCTGCGTTGAACGCGTACTTTGTCTCGGCTCTCGAATTTGGAGGAGGCCTTCTTCTCATTCTGGGGCTTGGCTCGCGATTGATTGCGCTGCCTCTCGTCATCGATATGCTCGTAGCCTACATCACGGCCGATCGCGAAGCGCTGTTCTCCATCATTTCGAATCCCGACAAGTTCACGGGCGCGGCTCCGTATACCTTTCTGATCGCGTCGCTCATCGTCCTGACCTTCGGAGCTGGAAAGATTTCGATGGATGCTCTGCTGGCGCGCCGGATGTTTGGCAGGCAGATCCGTCAAACTGTAAACAGTGAGTCGCCAGTCCCAAGATATTCGAACCCGCAGTCCACAACAGCAGTCTGACCACCAATTTTTGCCGAACGTTGCTGTTGGCCTGGTCGAACTTGTGGATGTGGCCTGAGCTAAGGCATTTAGCTACAACGTTTGCTGAGCCGCCCGGAGGCGAACAAATAGAAAATCGTCTCTCGAAGGGAATATTCAAGGCTTGCAATGGTATGCATTAATAATGGCCTACTTGTCGAGAGTTTAGAAAATGTTCCATCCGGGCGTAACTCCGCGTGTTGCTGCGGCGAATGATCCACAGATGGAGTCCGGTCTCCAGGAGAACGTGGTACCCCGGCAGTCGTTTGCAGACCTGGATCGCTGGATGGAGCGCTACCAACAAGCCGATCCGGATGCGCCGGCAGCTTTGGTTGGCGCCCTTAGCCCCGCTTTGCTTCGATTCTTCAAGAGCCAGGTGGCGAGCCGGGAACAGGCGGATGACCTGCTGCAGGAAACCTGGTTGCGGATACATCGCGTGCGGCACACGTACCGCCCTGGTGAGCCGGTCCTGCCTTGGATATATGCCATCGCAAGGCGGGTGCGCGTGGACGGCTACCGCCGGACGCGACGCATCACGCTGCACGAAATTGCGATGGAGTTGTTGCCGGAGCGGCCGGCGCCGGCCGAGGCTCGAAACCCTGGTCCCGCGTTCGATACACTTGTCGCGGCCTTGCCGGAAGCGCAGCGGGAAGTGGTTACGATGTTGAAGGTGGGAGGTTTAACCCTGGAAGAAGTAGCCCGTGCCACGTCATCTACCGTGGGCGCCGTGAAACAGAAAGCGCACCGCGCTTACGAGCGGCTGCGCAAATTACTTCAAATCGAGCAGAGGGGGCGAAAGGAGCTGCTCAATGAACTGCGATGACGTAGCCAGGGCTCTCAGCGAGGAGCCGCCGTTGCCGCTCCAAGCCCGAGAGCACGTGAAAAATTGTAATCGCTGCCAGGAACTCGTCGAGCGCGCTCAATATGCCGGTTGCCGTGGAATCGCCTTCACCAGCAACTCTGCGACAGATCGCAGAAGGCATCGCCACTAACTTGCGCCCGGTGCGCCCGGTGGCTCCGGCGCGCTATTTTTTCGGAGCTTTCGTCTGGCATCTTTGTTTCCATCGTCGCTTTTGTTGTCTACCGCATGGGGGCGTTCGCCATCGCGGTCATGACCCCGCTGCAAACCGCCGCGATTCTGAGCGCATTGGCAGTCAGCACTGGTTTGTTGGCTTACTCGCTGGTGCATCAGATGGTACCCGGCAGCCGCCACAGAATTTCTCCGAGACTGTTACCCGTTGGCATCACGATCTCGTTGACGATCGTGATCGCAGTTTTGTTCCAGTTTCAGCATGAGCGAAATTTCTGGGGACACGCCTGGGCCTGCATCCGGGCGGGCACCCCAATTGGAGTCCTGGCCGCCGTGCCCTTTTGGCTGATGCTGCGCCGAGGCGCCATCCTTTCTCCGGGCATGACCGGAGCGGCAACCGGGCTGCTCGCGGGGCTGGTTGGGACCAGTGTGCTGGAGATTCACTGCCCCAACCTGGATGCATGGCACATTCTGGTATCGCACCTCGGCGTTGCAATGCTTGTGCGCTTTGGCCGGCCTCATCGTAGGATTGGCAGTCGAAATCAAAGGCTACGCCGCTGAACTCCCATTAAACTCGAACCATAAAGGAGACTTAGGATGAAGAGTGTAAAACTGATCGTGGCTTATCCGCAACCCAAGGACGCCGCGGCTTTCGAAAAGATCTATCAGCAAGAGCACGTACCGATGGCGATCGCGAATCTCGGACGGGAAGACCAAAATCGTTGCCACGAAGATCTTGCAATCGCCGCAAGGCGAACCGCAGTTTTATCGTATTGCGGAGGTTCATTTTCCATCCATGGAGGCGCTCCAGACAGTGCGCGGAGTCTGCCGGAGGCAAGGAAACCTTGGCCAATGCGGCGAAGATATCGTCGGGTGGGCCTCCCGTCATCATGATCGCCGAAGAAGACACATTCACGTTCTGAGCAGCGAGCGGCTTAGTATGGCAAAGAGATCTCTTATCGAAGTGGTGATGCTGGGCGCTTCCGATAGCGGCACTGCACGGCCAGAACATCAAGACCGGGCCGGACGTGGGTCAGCAGGTACCCGCTTTTTCGGCGCCGGACCAGGAGGGCCGGAACCAGACTCTCAAATCGATCATGGGTCCGAAAGGGGCCATGCTCGTGTTCTTCCGGTCCGCGGATTGGTGACCGTTCTGCAAGATCCAGCTCGTCGAGCTGGAACAGCATCTGGACGCGATCCGGAAGCAGGGACTCGGTGTAGCGGCTATCAGCTACGACTCCGTCGGGGCGCTCAAGAGTTTCGCGGACCGGCAGCACATCACGTATCCGTTGCTCTCGGATCCGGACTCGAAGATCATACGCGCCTACGACATCCTCAACGAAACGACCAAGCCGGGCACGCCTACCTACGGCATTCCATATCCAGGCGTCTACGTCGTCGATGCGCAGGGAAGGGTCGTGTCCAAGTACTTTGAAGATGACTACAAGGACCGCGTCTCTACCGCTGACATTCTGGCCAGGCAGTTCGGAGCCCCAGTGGATGCGGCGCGAGGAGGAGCCGAAACCAAGCACCTTCAAGTCACCACCGCGGCCAGTAACGACATCGCCAGGCCCGGTCTCCGGATTGCGCTCAGCCTCGATATCGAGCTGAAGCCCGGCATGCACGTCTACGCTCCCGGAGTACAGGGATACATTCCGATTGATTGGCGATTGGACGAAGGCGGACCTGCCGCGAAACGGCACTCTTTCGAATATCCGCCCTCGGAGATGTTGCGGCTGGAAGCGATCGGCGAAACTGTCCCGGTGTACCGAGGTCACATCCGGATCCGCCGCGAGATCACTTTTGGACAGGAGGCTGTTCTGAAGCCGCTGGTCAGTCCAGCCGGCGAAGTGATCGTCAAGGGATCGTTCCGCTACCAGGCGTGCGACGATCGCAAGTGCTACGTTCCCGAAGAAGTGCCGCTCGAATGGCGCTTCAAATATGAAGGCCTGGACCGTCAGCGGGCGCCGTCGGAGTTCCAGCACAAGCCGAACTAATCAGCAGGATCGCCGCAGAACAAAGTTCGTGCGATTGAACCGACGCATCGCAGGGGATCAGCCCGGCGATCACTCAAGATCGCCGGCCGTTCATTTTGTCTTGTCGGCAATCTTACGTCTCAGCCTAAGGCCAGCGATATCTTTTGTGTGCCGCCATGAGGCATTGAAAGTTACCGCATAACTTTCTGGCATTGCTTGCGAATCACCTACGTGGGCAGACGTTCTCGGCGTAGATTGCGCAGAAGGATGCGAGCCCAACTACTAAATAGAGGAGAGTCTCCATTGAATTGCAACGCTTTTAACAGTCGTAGAATTTCACGGAGTCGCCCTGGCTTCGGCAATTGCCATCACCTGAGCATAACCGCCTTGGCGCAAGATTCACCCCGGCTTCGCACCCCACGCAGGGCCGTCGAAGGAAAAATCGACATCAGCCACGCGAACATCGCGAGAGCCACGGCAACGAATCCCAACACCGCACAAGGCCCGGGACCAGGACCGAGAGGCGCGGGCCCCGGATGTGACGTATTCCCAGCCCCGCCCTCCGTTGGCGCGACAGTGGATCTCTCATACTTCGGGCCATCCCCGTCGACGGTCGATCGCAGCTTGGTGGGCCCGGTCCAACTGCTAAACACTGGCCCCATCGATTCGGTCGCGGGCACGATCACCATTCCTCTTTATCTGGGACATATGAAGGATGGAAAGAATGTATGGTATATCCTGACGGATGTCGACGACTCCAACGTGGCTGACGAACTGGGACTGAACTTTTCAGCCAAGCTGACGTTCGCGGCGAATGCAGCGCGGACAGCAAACTTCGATCAAAACAATGACCTCGTGTTCAATGCCGGAACGGTTGATTTTTCGCCCGTCAGGAGCATCACTCCTGGTCCCCCTGGCAACGAATTTCCTCCCACAGCCTACCAGCCCGGAGCGGTGGGTGACAAGAACTACAGCCCGCTTGTTCAGGTGCTGAATGCCGCAGGCGTGATCTACAATGCCCCTATCGTCGCATTTAACGTCACGGCAGACCAGATTAATTTTCCGAATGGCAACGTGGACTACACCAAGGTCCATGACCAGGTGCTTGCGATCGATCCTGTCAATATGACGGTGACATTGAATCTGATCACTGGGTTCAGTTTTGGAAGACCCGTTTGGTATATCTCTATGGACGCGAGCATACCGCTGGCAGCCGCGATCGAGCACAATACCCTTGCTCCCTTGATGGCGAAGCTTCCGCTCGGGAGGGATGACAGCTTCTCCAGCCCGATTGAGCGGATCTTCCTCGCCGCGAACGGTCCGGAAGAGGGTGGATGCGCAAACCCGCTTCGGCAGGGGTTGTCGGCTGACTTGGCGGACGGTCATCGGCCCAACAACGTATTGGGCGGAATACCGACCATTGCCTTGGATTACTCTCCTACCTGGGATGCTCAGATTTATCAGTGGACCCCAGCTGCAATTGCCAGTGGATACCGCGGCCAGTTGCGTGAAGAGTTCCAGATCCTGACTTTCGTGCAGGATGGCCTGCTTACCGCACCAGGTGGTGCGCCGTTCACGACCAGCAATTTCTCCATCAATTGTCCCATCGTTATACGGCTCGATTAGCCTTCCCTCGTGCCCGCTGCCGGATTCATATCCGAGCAGCGGGCACATTTGTTGGTTAACTCCGGGTACTTGTCGACGAAGCCTTTTCAGCGCGAGCCGATGCGCCGTACGGAGCCTGCACACAATCATTCATCATCTTGATCGAATGCCTTAAACACGGGGAGTCGAGCCTCAGTGTCGGTCAGCAAGCCGCTCTCTGGCGCTGTGGTGTGGTCCAGAATCCTACAGGCCGACGTTGAAGCGCCCATAGCCGAGACTCCCGAACTGCCACGGATTTCGAGTCTCAGTCATTAATTCCAGGGACGACGCCCTCGGCCCGGGGGACCGATCCACCTATCGACTACGGTCCTGGTTCTTGTAGTGCTCGACTTTCTTTGTCGCACGTTGGCGTTCGAGCGCGACAGCAGCCTCCGCAAGCGCCTTCTGATAGCGACCAAGCCATCCATCCCAACCGTCGTCTTGAGGAACAATGCCACGCCGGATAAGCCGTTGCGCGGTCTCGCGAAGGTGGAGCTTGTTGCGTAGGATCGACTCTGCATCGCCCAACTCGTGGATCTGCAGCGCCGGCCGGCCATCCGTAAACAGCTTGCGAAGCCGAACGAACGAATTCGTTCGCAGGCCACCGCGATTCCGTGCCGCTTCCATTTCTGGCGTTTGGTAAACATAGTGGACTCGCGCGTCCGTTCCCTCCAGCATGAGGTAACTGCGTCCTGAGGACTCCTCCTCTCCGTGCACCAAGATCCTGCCCTCCAAGGTCGTGAGCTGGCGAAAGTCAACCACCGCCAGCGGGAGCCGCTCATCGGACATCAACGCTCCGTGTGCCGCTAGTGTCTTTTGGTGGTCAGCACTGCGCTGCATGGCTCGCAGGACATTCTCGAAGTCCCGCCGTACCCGCCAGCTCTTTGGGCTCATGGACTCAGCCAGCCCCATCGATTCAAGAACCATCAGCCGCTCTGCCGCACGCCGTTCCGTAAGCGACATCCCTGGACCCAGTCCGGCTCGGCTCGGGTCCTTCGTCACTGTGAAGAATGGGGAGGCCGGCTCTCCGGCATTGTCGGCATCGCGCTGGATAGTTCGATCAAGCGATGTGTAGCGGTGCTGGTGGACTTCCCTTCGCTGCGCGTCGGCCGCGTCGAACTCCGTGCGATACCCAAGCTGGCGAGTGCATAGATTTTCCGCGACTTCGCGGATGCCTCCCCGGATGTAATCCCGGCTGAGACGAATCGGCCGTCCTTCGGCTCCGACACCTCGCAGCGCAATATGAACATGGGGGTGCTCGGTGTTGTAGTGCGCCACCGCGATCCATTCGAGCGGCGTGCCGAGGTCCGTCTGCATCTCTGACATCAGATCGCGAGTCAATCGTTTCAGGTCCACTCGATCGCCAAACTCAGGGGACACGATCAATTTCCACATTCGCTCGTCGCTCGCTTTCTGCCAATCCTCGAGCCGCGTGGCGATGTCGATGGCTTCTTTGCTGGTGCTAAACCCGACAGCCCTTGAATCACCCTCATGAGTGGCACTCTCGCGCGCAACGTAGCGCCCATGGGCACGCCACTGCCCTTTGCTGGTGTTCTTTGAATATAGGACACGCACCGCACACCGCTGGGAGTAAGGGCGAGCGTGCGTCGTCGCTGTGCCGAACCCAGCCACGCGGCCCTTCCGGACGCCGCTCATGCGGGCATGATGCATGATGATCTTGTACGCGGACGCGTAAACCCGGCGCTCGCCTCGTGCTGCCGGCTTTCGTGGCCGAAGCCGGAACTCCCGCTCTTGGTCTTTATTTTTCTCCACGGCTCATCAAGTCCTCCATCGCGACGAGCGAGTCACTGAGCATCGCGTGGCCCGCAGTATTGAGCAGCCGGGCGTGGCGGTTGCGCGCTTCCGCAAGTGCCGCCTCCATGGCCGCGCCACGGGGCTCGGGCACACAGGTAAGGAAGACCTTCGCCAAGCTATCGACTAACGCGAACAGCGCCTGTTGCGCTCGCTCAATGCGGCGGACGTCCTGCCGCACTTCCCGGATGCTTGCGACAATCTGCTCCTCGGCGCGGCCGAGGCCTTCCCGGCCCTGACCCAGTTCCTTATTGATCGCCGCCCGAAGAAAGGCGCTTGGACTGGAATAGCCTCCCAGCTTCGCGGCGGATTCAATTCGTTCATCTGTTGCTGAAGTCAGTCGGATGGTTCGTCTCGGCATCGGCTGTCCCTCCACCTTCAAAGGGCATGAAACGGCGCCTTTGGGACACCACTGGCACGAAAAAGTAGGGCGTCCGACGAGTGGCGGACGAAGACGTGGAGGTGGCTGACGAGTGAAGTATCTGTGAATCAGTAGTCTACAAACCAAAAACAACCAACTCGTCAGCCTTTATGTTCCACTACCCGTCTTTGTTGGCGGAAAGTGGTTGCTGGGAGTGAGGACGCTGACGCAATTCGCCACCTTTTGCCACCAAATGCCTCGCGCGTGCCACCTGCCAGCGGAAATGCCACATAGCGCCACAATCTGCCGCAATTTGCACTGCTGTTATACTCGCTGTCCCAAACTCCTTCCGCGATTCCCGTAGTAAGAGGACCGATAAGTGACAGTGCGGGCGAGAGCAAATGATCAAGGAAGTGGGGCACTGGGGCCCGAAACCGCCTCGCCGTGCGGCGCGCGGAAAAGCCGGGGTCACGTTCCATTTTTTTTTGGCGCATAGGCGGAGCGGTTATGGCTCTCAGTTCCAGCAAAAACTGTCCCGAGTCAGTCCCGCCGTTCCCTTAAAGTTGAGCACCACTCACAGTGCTACGAGGTTTTTATGGATGCGACGATCAGTGTGCCACTCCGCTCAACTATCAACGAATTGCCGATCCGCGTGCGGGAGGCTGCGGTGTTCCTTGGCGTCAGCCCGCAAACAGTGTATCTTTGGGTTGAGCGAAAGCAGATTCCCCATCTCCGCGTGATGGGCCGCAACATCCGGTTCTTGAAATCGGAGTTGGAGCCCTTCCGCGCGCAATTCAAACAGGAGATTGGGAATGGCAAGACCGAGTAAGCACGATGGTTCTGTATACAGACGCAATGACGGCAAGATTCTCTGGATCACCTATCGCGATCGCAATGGGAGGCGTATCCGGGAGTCGACCTTTACCGAAGACTGGCAGGAAGCACAGCGAAAACTGCGCGAACGCCTTCAGGCCAGAGACGACAGGCTTCTTGAGATCGTCCGGAAGGGAGAGCAACTTCAGTTTTCAACTTGGGTGGACTATTTTCTGGAGAACTACTCCAAGCCACCAATGCGCGCCGAGAAGACGCACCAGGCCAATATGCGCGCGAGTAAGCATTTGAAGCAAGCATTTGGTTCTCGCAAAGTCGGGGATGTTTCCGCGGACGACATCGAGTTTTATCTGCGGCGTCGGCTGCAAGACCGAGTGCGGATTAAGACCTCGTTGGGTTTTGTTCAACACGGAAGACTGAAGCCGGCGACGGTTCATCAGGAACTTCGTGTGCTGCGTAGGATGCTGAATGTTGCCGTGCGAAAGAAACTGTTGCCAGCGAATCCGTGCGCCGGGGTAGAATTCCCGGTCGCGGTGAAGGGTTTTTTCCGGCCGCACTATATGTCATGGTCCGAGCAGCAGAAGATCGAGTTCAGTGCGCCCGAGTACCTGCGCAACGTGATCCGCATCGTCAGCGAAACCGGACTTCGGATCTACAAGGAGCTGATCTCAATGAAGAAGGATCAAGTGGATTTGGAGAACCGGACCGTTTGGATTCCTGACTCAAAGACGGCCAATGGTGTTGCAGAGGTTCCGCTAACCGAGATCGCGGTTGAGGCTTTTCGAAGCCAACTTGCGATCGCCGGTCCAAGCCCATTTCTGTTCCCAAGCGACAAGAAGCCAGATGGACATCAGCGTTCGTTCAGAAAGGTTTGGCAGTCGGTGTTGCAGCGAGCAAAGGTTTCATATTTTCGGATTTACGATCTGCGATCGACCTACGCTACGCGGCTCAGCGCTGGCGGCGTCGCCGACGAGTGGGTAACCCAACTGCTTCGGCAAGGGGATGCTCAAGTGTTCAAGAAGTACTCACAAATGAAACTGCAGATGAAACGGGAGGCGCTGCAGAAGTTGAACCGTATGGCGAACGAAGGTCATTTGGAATTTGGCACGGAAAGACCCAACTGATGGGTTTTGTCACGGTTCTGCCACGGTCGCGTAAGTGGCTTAACAGTTTTACCTCGTCGCGGAGTGCGTCGAGTTTGGAAGTGGTTTAGAATGAGAAAAGCCTCAGACGGGGCGCGTAGCTCAGTTGGTTAGAGCGCCTGCTTCACACGCAGGAGGTCACAGGTTCGAGTCCTGTCGCGCCCACCATCTCCGCACTTGCGAATCAGCAACTTGCAATTTCGACCCCTGAACATTTCCTGTTCTCATTCTCCAAAACGTATCAGAACCGTATCAAAACCCGATCGGTCCGTATCACCGTATCAAAACCCCGAAGCACGTTCCTGCTCGTTGGCGTTGCGGTTCAGCTTGGCCAGCGCCTCCCGCTTCATTTGCAGCTTCATCTGCGAGTACTTCTTGAATACCTTCGCGTCCGTCTGCCGAAGGAGCTGCGTGACCCATTCGTCCGCAACGCCGCCCGCACTAAGACGAGTCGCGTGTGTAGATCGAAGATCGTACAGCCGGAAGTAGGGCATACCGGCCTTCCGCAAAGTTCGCTCCCAGGTCTTCTTGAAGTTCGTCTGATACCCGGTTGGGCTCTTCGAACTCGGAAAGAGCCACGGTCCTGGACCGGCGACTTCCAACTGGCTCTGGAATGCTTCGGCAGCGATATCCGTCAAAGGCACTTCGGCAACCCCGGTTGGGGTCTTCGAATCCGCGATGAACACCAGCCTGTTGGCTAGGTCAACCTGATCCTTGCGCAAGCGGCGCCAGTTCCTTGTATACGCGCAATCCGGTTTCTGTGAGAATCCGAATCACGTTTCGCAAATATACCGGCGCGTGCGATTCAATCGCTTGTTGCTCCGACCACGTCATGTAGTGCGGCCGGAACAGCCCCTTGAGAATTACAGGAAACTCTACCCCGCCGCATGGATTCGCCGGACAGAGCTTCTTTTTGACGGCTACGCTGAGGATGCGCCGAAGGATTCGATACTCCTGATGAACGGTCGCGGGCTTCAGTATTCCCGAGTTCCGCGATCCCTTCCTTCCGCCGGACCTGTTTGCGGTGCTGTAGCCGATTACGCAAGGTGAATCTCGATTTGGGTTGCGTCGATATCGGTCATTTTCATCGGGCCGAACACTGGTCGCAGAGTCTTGAGCGCATTCTCATTCGCTTCGTGCGTGCCTGCAGCGCGAATCGGCGGCTTGGAATAGTTCTCCAAGAAAAAATCCGCCCATTCGTTAAAAGTGAGCTGCTCGCCCTTGCGGACGATGTGCAGCGTGTTGTTGTCTCTGGCTTGAAGCCTTTCGCGAAGTTGGCGTTGTGCTTCCTGCCAGTCTTCTGTATGGGTTGATTCCAGGCGGCGGCAACCGGATTTGTCCCGGTAGCGCATCCACCAAATCTTGCTGTCATTGCGTCGATAAACGACACCATCATGTTTACTCGGTCTTGCCATTCCCTATCTCCTGTTTGAACTGTGCGCGGAAGGGCTCCAACTCCGATTTCAAGAACCGGATGTTGCGACCCATTACGCGGAGATGGGGAATCTGCTTTCGCTCAACCCAAAGATACACTGTTTGTGGGCTGACGCCAAGAAAGACCGCGGCTTCGCGTACGCGAATGGGCAATTCGTTGATGGTAGAGCGGAGTGGCGCATCGATCGTCGCGTTCATAAGGATGCTCAACTCTAAGGGAACGGTGGGGCTTACTCGGGACATGTTGCAGCCAACAGTGCAACCGCACTGCCGGTGTGGCCGGGAGAAATGTCAGCATCCTTGTTCAAATTAGGTTTCTGCCTGTAGGATCGCCATCGCCGTGAATGGTCCGGATATCGAAGGTCTTTTCAAGTGCCCGTCGCGCCTGGGCGAAAGGGTCTCGTATAGGTTGGCCGGCCACGCGTGGCGGTTCTGGCGATGCTTCTTGCGCCAGGTCCGGCGTTTGTGGAGCGGCACCAGTTTGTCGGAGAAATGCCTCTAATGCCTCTGCCTTGCGGTTGGCCTCTTCTCTGTGGCGGAATCGCCTCTTATAGGAACTCAAAGTTGCACGCGTGACTGTTACGCCTTCCTCTTCAAGCCATTCGCGAATGCTCTTCAGACTCTGGCCATCGGCCAGGGCTCCCTCAATCTCCCGCCACAGTGCTCGAATCTGTCCTGCTTTGGTGACCGGCTTTTCCTCGCGCCGCGCCGCGAGGCGGTTTCGGGCCTGCGTGACCCATTTCCCGCTTCGTTTATCCGAGTCATTTGCTCCCGTCCGCACTTTCATTTGGTCAGCTCGCCTCCGTTCAGAGGTTCCACCACTAGGGGAATGGCGGAGGGATTTTGGGACAGGAAGTTTAGCAGAAAAGTGCAAAATGCGGCAGATTGTGGCGTTATGTGGCGTTTTCGTGGCAGGTGGCACGCGCGAGGCATTTGGTGGCAAAAGGTGGCGAATTGCGCCACTTTCCCGACTACCAGCGAACACTTTCCACCAACAAACACGGGTAGTGGAACATAAAGGCTGACGAGTTGGTTGTTTTTGGTTTGTAGACCACTGATTCACAGATACTTCACTCGTCAGCCACCTCCACGTCTTCGTCCGCCACTCGTCGGACGCCCTCGTTTTTCGTGCCAGTAGTGTCCCAAAGGCCCCGTTTCATCCCCTTTGAACGTGGAGGGACGCCCGATGCCGAGACGAACCATCCGACTGACTTCAGCAACAGATGAACGAATTGAATCCGCCGCGAAGCTAGGAGGCTATTCTAGTCCGAGCGCCTTTCTTCGTGCGGCCATCAACAAGGAACTGGGTCAGGGCCGGGAAGGCCCCGGCCGCGCCGAGGAGCAGATAGTCGCAAGCATCCTGGAAGTGCGGCAGGACGTCCGCTGTATTGAGCGAGCCCAACAAGCGTTATTCGCTCTAGTGGATAGCTTAGCGAAGGCCTTCGTCACCTGTGTGCCCGAGCCACGTGGCGCGGCCATGGAGGCGGCCCTTGCGGAAGCACGTAACCGCCACACCCGGCTGCTCAATACTGCGGGTCAGGCGATGCTTAGTGACTCGCTCCTGGCGATGGAGGAGCTGATCAGCCGTGGGGAAAAATAAAGACAAAGAGTTGGAATTCCGGCTTCGGCCACGGAAGCCAGCAGCACGAAGCGAACGTCGGGTTTACGCGTCAGCGTACAAGATCATCATGCATCACGCGCGCATGAGTGGAGTCCGAAGGCATCGCGGGGTTGGGTGCGGCACGGCCACGCACAGTCGCCCTTACTCCCAACGTTGTGCGGTGCGGGTCCTTTACTCAAAGAACGCCGGCAAAGGGCAGTGGCGAGCCCATGGGCGCTACGTTGCCCGCGAGAGTGCCACTCACGCGGGTGATCAAAGGGCCGTCGGGTTTAGTACCAGCCAAGAAGCCATCGACATCGCTGCGCGGCTCGAGGATTGGCAGAAGGCGGGCGACGAGCGAATGTGGAAGTTGATCGTGTCACCGGAGTTTGGCGAACGAGTGGACTTAAAACGATTGACTCGCGATCTGATGTTAGAGATGCAGACCGACCTCAGCACGCCTCTCGAATGGATCGCAGTGACGCACTACAACACCGAGCACCCACACGTTCATATCGCGTTGCGAGGTGTCGGGGAAGGACGACAGGTTCGTCTCAGCCGGGATTACATCAGGGGCGGCATCCGCGAAGTCGTGGAGAATCTGTGCACGCGCCAGCTTGGGTATCGCACCGAGTTCGATGCAGCCGACGCGCAGCGAAGAGAAGTCCACCAATACCGCTACACATCGCTTGACCGCATTATCCAGCGTGATGCCGAGAATAGCCGCGAGCCAGAGTCCCCATTTATCACGGTCACGAAGGACCCAAGCCGAGCCGGGTTAGGTCCTAGGATATCGCTTACGGAACGGCGGGCGGCTGAGCGGCTAATGGTTCTGGAATCGATGGGGCTGGCCGAGTCCACCGGCCCGAAAACTTGGCGTGTACGACGGGACTTCGAGAATGTCCTGCGAGCCATGCAGCGAAGCGCTGACCACCAAAAGACTTTGGTAGCGCACGGAGCACTGATGTCCGATGACCGGCTGCCGTTCGGGGTACTCGACTTTCGTGATCTCGTGACCGTGGAAGGAAGGATCTTGGTTCACGGAGAGGAGGAGACCTCGGGACGCAGTTACCTAGTGCTGGAGGGAACGGACGCGCGAGTCCACTATGTTTACCAAACGCCAGAAATGGAACCAGCGCGGAATCGCGGCGGCTTACAAATCAATGCGTTTGTCCGGCTTCGAAAGCTATTTTCGGAGGGCCGTCCGGTCCTTGAGATTGACGATTTGGGAGAATCCGAATTGATCCTGGACAACAAGCGACATCTTCGCGAGACCGCGCAACATCTGATCCGCCGAGGGATCGTCCCTCAGGAGGATGGCTGGAATGGATGGCTGGGCCGTTATCAGAGAGCCCTAAAGGAGGCCGCGACCGTGCTTGAACGTCAACGCCTGGTGAAGGTAGCCGAGCGCAACAAGAACAGGGACCGCGGTCGCTAGGCAGACCGGCGCGACTGCGGACACAATTGTCTTAACCAGGAAAGGAGATTCGGGTTCAATCGGAACGGGACAGCCTTAACGTCTTAACTTACTGGTCGAATCCAAACGGGCGTTTTGGCTGTTTGGGGCTGAAATCGGCAAGAGATTAGCCCGGAAAGAGCTTCGGCTCGTAGCTAATGTTGTCAAGCCCGAAACTATCCTGGCCTGGTACCGGCGGCTCATTGCGCGCAAGTTCGACGGCTCTAAACGCCGATCCTATCCGGGCTGACCGCCGATTGATGCTGAAACGGAGGCTTTGACCCGTCCGCATGGCCAGAGAGAACTCCGGTTGGGGATACGATCGAATCGCCGGTGCACTGGCCAATCTTGGCCATACGTCTCAGATCAAACCGTGGGCAACATTCTCAAGTGCTACGGTATTGAACCGGCGCCTAGGCGCGCAGTCAGCATTGCCGCCCACATGGCAGTATTGGTGGGCAACGACTTCTTCACCGTCGAGGTACTGACCTGGCGAGGCCTGGTACCTACTACGTGTTGTCTTCATTCAAACTGGAAACTCGGCGGGTGACTCTCGCCGGGATCACTAGAGACCCCACCGATTGGATGCTACAGATGGCCCGGAATGTGAGCGACGAGTCCTCAGACCATCTCAACGGCCAGCGGTACGCGCTCCATGACCGAGACACGAAGTTTTGCGCCGCCTTTCGCAACGTGGTGCGCTCCTGCGGGGTACGGCCTTTGATGCTTCCACCGCAAAGTCCCAACTTGAACGCGTTCGCTGAACGGTGGGTGCGGTCGGTAAAACAGCACTGTCTGTCCAAACTCCTGTTCAGCGAAGTCGCGTTGCGCCGGACACTAAGTGAATTCATCGATCACTACCACTTCGAACGCAATCAACAAGGCAAGGGAAATACCCTGCTGTCCCCTCCACTAGGCAATTCACAAACGGCAACCGGATCAACAGTTCAGTGCAAGGAGCGTCTCGGCGGCCTCCTCAAACACTACTGCCGCGCCGCATGAATATTTGGACTATACGAGTATGCGATACGCAAGCAAGGCCGCTGTGCGCGCGCAAGTCATCTGATCCTCTGATCAGTTCGTATTATCGCCAGCCCCGCCAGCTGGCATTGTCGCCGACCAGCCAGATCCACCGCTTCGGTGGCCAGCCAGCGACAAGACCGATGTCCTTCAGGAATTCTTAAGACTACCGGGTCTATAATAAGGGGGGTGTGTGGATGGCAAACCTCCGGCTCCGCGACTAACACCCATCGATCGCTACGTAGTTTGCTATCGTTAGCGTCTGGTTTTTTCTCACTCTACCGCCTGAGAGCTCCCTTGAACGATGCCCGATATGTGACCTCGGTGCTTGGTATCAAGCGCTGGCTCCGCAGCGATCATTCCTGGAGCGTAACTGTGTGCGTTGCCGTGGTCTTCTCTGCGGCTTGCATTGCCCGTCTCGAAGGTCAAGCCAATCCGCCCCCTCCGGCCACCGATCCAGCGACAAAGCACCTCTTCGGAATCTTTCCCAATTACGGCACTTCACCGAGTCTTTCTCCCTATGTGCCGATCAGTTCAAAAGAGAAATTCAAGATCGCGAGCGAGGACGCTTTGGACCCTCGTGGGATTGTGGTTGCCGCGGCCGTTGGAGGGGTCGCGCAGTTGCTGAACTCGAATCGCGTTTTCGGGCAAGAGGCATCTGGATACGGCCGTTATTTCGCGGCGGTGTACGGAAACCATGTCATCGGCGACTTCATGACGGAGGGCGTCTACCCATGCTTGCTTCATCAGGATCCAAGATACTTTCGAAAAAGTGCCGGGTCCGCAGGCTCCCGTTTAGGGTATGCCATCAGCCGGATATTCTGGACGCAAACGGATGCAGGAGGGACGGCGTTCAACTATTCCCGAGTACTGGGGACTACCAGCACCGTCGCGATTTCCAGCTTGTATTACGCTCATCACCGGGATGCTTCCATCTCCGCTGATGCGCTTGGCATCCAGTTGGGGGCTTCGATGGCGGCCAACATCCTCAAGGAGTTCTGGCCGGATCTATTGCGAAGAATATCGCGAAAACATTAGGCGCGACCCCGTCGCCACTGGGTGATACCGCTTTTTCCGCTGAACTTGTGAACCATGTCTCGAAGTAGTTCGTTCGGTTGAGTTGTAGTGCCGATGCTGGTTCTGGTTGGCAACTAGAAAGTATGTATTGGTTTTCAGTCCGGACGCGAGCGAGCCAGAACTTCAGCTTCGTATAAGGTTCAGATCGAATTACAGTAGTTGTCAGCCTTGCAGACGGACAAAGTGTGCTCATCCGGCCGGGGTCGGACGCCAACCTTAGATCTTTTGCAAAACTAGCGCCGAATTCTTACCCTCGGTGAATTCGACAGCGCGCACTCGCAGTCGATTCGTCTCGCTTCGTTCGGAATGTAGTCCAAGATCGCACTCGAGGTCCGGATCGTCGAGGTTGATCGTCGGAGGAGCGACGCCGTCTCTCATCGCGACCAACGTTGACACCGAACCTGCGGCAATCTGAAACGCCAAACGACCCAACCGGAACTCTAAAGTGCATTCCGAACGTCGTTTTTTGCTTGACACTCAATCCCATACATAGTTTACTATCTCATATAGCTATCTATAGAAACAAATGCCTACTCGGAAGAACGACATCCTCCAAGGTACCTTAGCCCTCCTGGTCCTGAAAACCCTGCAACGCGGTCCAACACACGGCTGGGGCATCACCCTCCATATTCAACAGATTTCCAATGAGGTCTTGCGCGTAGAAGAGGGCTCCCTTTATCCGGCGCTTCACCGAATGGAACAGGACGGCTGGATAGCTGCCGAGTGGGGGGTTTCCGAAAACAACCGCCGGGCGCGCTACTACCGTCTGACTGCCGCGGGCCGAAAGCAACTCGCTAAAGAAGAACTAAGCTGGCAGGAACTAACTGGCGCGGTCGCGCTGGTGCTGAACTGCCCAGCCAAAGCATGAGGTGGACACCGTGGGATTGATTCGTAAAATTCGAACGCTATTTCATCGTGACAGGCTTTCGGCGGAGATAGACGAGGAGTTGCGGTATCACCTGGCCATGCGCGAAGAACTGAACAGGAGCGCAGGCATGCCGCAAACCGAGGCCCGGCTAGCTGCCCAACGAAGCTTCGGAAACTTAACTCTGCAGAAAGAACGTACCCGCGAGGCAGACCTGCTGGTGTTTCTTGAAACGGTGCTGAAAGATACCCATTTCGCCGCACGCATGCTGGCTAAGCATCCTGGCTTCACCGCTCTGGCGGTGCTGGCGTTGGCAGTTGGGATTGGCGTGAATACTGCCGTGTTCACAGCTTGCAAAGCGGTTCTCCTACAGCCTCTCGATGCCAAAAACCCGGCGCAACTCGTGAACATCTATCGCTCCACAGAGCAACGCCGTTATGATCCACAATTTAGCTATCCGGATTTTGAATTCTATCGGGATCACAACCGTGCGCTTTCTGGTCTGGTGGCCACCACTGGCGGCGAACTCGCGATGACCAACGGCCCGGGTATCGAAAACTCCCGGAATTCAATGGGCGGAGGGCTCGCGCAGGTTTTTGGCTTTCGACTTCCCGATATCATGGGCGACAGCTCGCAATTCGTAAGCGTCGCCAGCGTCTCTGAAAACTACTTCGACGTGCTGGGCGTCAATGCCATTTGCGGCCGCGTGTTCTTGCCCCAGGATGCTCAAGACCTGGATGATCACCCCTCCATCCTCATTAGCGAGAATTTCTGGCAGCGTCACTTCGAAGACGATCCATCAATTCTAGGTAAGAGCGTTAAGCTGAACGGCGTAGCTTTCACAATCATCGGAATCACGCCGCACGATTTTGTAGGGACCCTCATCAACGTTCCCAATGTTTGGATTCCGATGCGGCTTTGGCCGCTCGCATCAAAAGATTCGACTATCCTACATGATCGCGAAGACCTCTGTTGCGCGCTGTATGGCCGCTTGGCTGCGGCCGTCTCAATGCAGCAAGCTCAAGCGGAGATGACTTTGCTGGCAGGCCGCGTGCGGGCTCTTCACGCGCCACTTTCGGAAGGCAGCCACACCTCCACCATTCGTTTGCTGCGTGGGTCCCACATTCAGCCCATCATCGGTGGCTCTGGCCTGGCGTTCACTCTTCTCTTGATCCTCGGCGCAGTCGGCCTGGTCTTGTTGATTGCATGTGCCAACGTCGCCAGCCTCCAGCTAGCCCGTTCCGCGTCGCGACAAAAGGAAATGGGCATCCGCTTGTCGGTGGGTGCAAGCCGCTTCCGTATCATTCGTCAATTGCTTACTGAAAGCGCGCTGCTGGGGCTGATCGCCGGGGGCGCGTCCCTTTTGATGACTTGGTGGGCCTTACAGCTCCTCATGGCGCAAATCGCCGCCTTCCTGCCGTTGGAATGGGGCTCCGTCGCCCTGCACGTTGAACCTGATCTGAAAGTGTTCGCCTATGTCTTCGTTCTCTCTTTGTTCGCCAGCGTGTCGTTCGGACTCGCGCCCGCGCTCCATTCCTCGCGTCCAGGTCTTTCCTCCGCTTTGAAGGAGGAGGGTAGCGGTTTCGCGCTCCGAATTTCCAATTCCCGCTTGCGCGACTTGTTGATGGGAGCTCAAACGGCCGCGTGCCTCTTCCTGCTCATCGTCGCCGGTCTCCTGATTCGCGGCTCCATTCGTTCCATGACACTCAGTCCTGGCTATGAAACCAAACACGCCGTGTCCCTGGATCTGAACTTCCCTCCCGGCTTCGGCTATAACCAAGCCAAACAGCTTGCTGAAATGAATCAGCTGGTTGACCGGATCGGCAGCATCCCCGGGGTGAAATCCGTGGCAGTTGGCCTTGCGCCCGACCACGGCGGTCTTAGGACAGCGGCGGTCGGCTTGGATGGAGTTAAACCGTCCACCGACAGAACGGCGCGCACAGTATTCTATTCATATGTCACGTCCAGCTATTTTGACTGCCTCAGCATCCCGCTCATGGCCGGGCATACTCTTTGGGGGCCATCTGCCGCGCCAGAACCGACCGTAGTTCTGAGTGAATCAGCAGCCTCGGAGTTTTGGCCTGGAGAGAATCCTATTGGAAAGCGAATCGCTCTCGACGCTTCGAACCAGTTCCATCAAAAGGCCGAGCAAATTCCTCAAGGAGTTGTCTATGAGGTCATCGCGATTGCCAGAGACACCCGCGCAATCACTCCTCAAGGCGACGATAACCGAAAAGCGTATCTATCGTTGCCGACGGACCGAATCGATGGTAGCGTGCCTTTGCTTGTCAGTTTCAAAAGCGATCGCCAAGCCGTGCTGCTCGAACTTAGCAAGCAAATACATGTAGTAGACCCTAATCTCGTCGTATACGCTAGCACGCTTGAGGATCTGCTTACATCCACTCCCACATTTGTTATCACCCGCCTCTCGGCCATCTTTGCCTCGCTGATCGGAGGTCTTGGACTTGCGCTGGCTTCAGTCGGGATTTATGGCACAGTCAGTTACGCAGTGACCCGCCGCACTCGCGAAGTAGGAATTCGTATGGCTCTCGGCGCGCGTAAGAGTGACGTAGTGCGTCTGATTGTTCTCGAAAGCTGTCGGCCTGTGATGCTGGGATTGATCGCGGGAGTTGCCGCTGCTGCCGGTGCATCTCGTTCGCTTCAGTTTCTTCTATTCGGTCTGGGTGGACTCGATGCGGCTTCCTTCCTCGGCGTAGGATCTCTGTTCCTGTTGATTGCGTTGCTTGCCGCCTATTTACCCGCGCGGCGTGCAGCGCACGTCGACCCCATGGTTGCCCTGCGTTGCGACTGATCGATTTACGGGAGTGCTGCATCAAAAGTCGTGGAGAGCGCAGCGAGCGAATTCTCTGGATCGGTTGGTCCTCAGCCTTCTAAAATTAACGGATCAGGACTGGTAGGTCACTGCGCGTTAATGGCGACGGATTCCTCGCGAACCGGAATGGAGTGCTCGATCCAGCGAACCACAGATGACGTGCTGCTTGTGTATCCGGCAGTCCTGCGGATTCATTGTTCAACCTGGAACAATCCACCGCATATCGTCAGGCCCGGACCAAAAGCAACGCTTGCCACGAGTTGCCCTGGGTGGGCCGCGCCCGATTTCAGAATCTCGTTCCAAACGTGGGGCAAAGTTGCCGACGACATGTTTCCATAATTGCGCAGTACTTTGTGACTAGCCACGGATTGTTCCGGGCGCAAGCCCAGCGCGTCCGAGACTCGTTCAATGATCTTTGGTCCGCCGGGGTGGATCGCAAAAATGGCAGAATCCCTCTCGGCTTCGTAATCGAGATCAGCCTGTGCGAACAATCGCATCAGAAATGCGCGTAGCGCAGTGCTGATCTTTTCTGGCACTTCCTGCGTGAGGGTCATACGAAATCCCCACTCACCGATACTCCATTGCATGTCTTCGGCCGAATCAGCCACCATCTCGTCCGCCAGGGCAAGGATGCGATACCCGGACGGAGCCGTGTTTGGCGTGGTTGCCGAAGTTGGGCCAGACCCGCGGCTTAGCGTGTACCGGACGTGACCGTCCGCAAACAGGCTCTGCACCACAAGCTGTTCAGGGCTGTGGTCCGATGGGTCGAGATGCAAGGTACAGAGTTCGGTGTGCGCAATGTCCACCCGGTGCGTTTGATTGGTAGTGGAGGCCAGAAAGCCGCTCGCGACGCGAATCGCGGGCAGGGCCGCATAACAGCCCATGTGATAAGCATGGGTGACGCGTGTTTGCTGTTGCCAGCCTTTTCTTCCGACGAGTAACTGTGCCGCGCTAGGGGAGATGTATCCTGTGCAGGTCACATGAATGAGATCGTCCGGCGCATTGAATTCGCCCTCAAACATCACATCAAGCGCGCGCTGCGCGCCGCGTGCAAAGACTTGCGAGCGTACCGACATTCCGGCTCCTTTTGAACTCTCCGCGAGGCGATAAACTTCCATCTTTTCCCACGAGGTATGCAGGTGATCGTTCAATTCGCAGCCACGTGCGGAGATTTTGTCGGGCGAACATCCATAGCGGCGGAGCAGCTTGGGCATCAAGGTTGCGAAACTGGGATCGATTGGAGGAAGGCCGTTGTTCAGGTGGTGGGTTTCTTCCGCTCGGATATGGGCGTCGGCCAGCCAATGCAACGCTTCTTCCTGTGTTCCGGAGTGCGGCGGACGAACAATGCAAAAAGAATGCATACGCACGCCGTGTGCGCTGAAAAGCCGGTCACGAACAACACGGGGCTGAATCAACGTCGCCATAAGGGAGCAGATTGGATGCAGCGTACAGAGCGAAGGTTGAACGTCGCTGCACTCTTTCGGAATTCAAAACACCAACCAAACAGCGTAACTGTTATTTCGGAAGCGCATATTTTCGAATTGACCTTCCCCGCGCCGGTCGTAGAGTTGCGTGGTGCGGGTACCTGATCCTGCACCATTACGGTACGGCCTGCCGCGATCACGGGCTGAATGCCGGGGGATTCACCTGTGCAGTCAGCACGGATGGCGCGGAGAGCCTCACGAGTCTTCATTGCCGCGCGAAGATTTGAAAGTCGATCTCCACTTCGTTCTTGACCTTAATCATTCCGCCACCAATACTGATGGGCGTGATTCCAAAATCAGTTTGTTTGAGAACGGTGTGTGTCGTGTACGGCTCGCCGGCCTGTTTCACGGTCAGGCTGACCGCTTTGGTGACACCGTGTAAAGACAGATCACCATCGACCTTCCATTGGCCGTCGGCCAGTTTTTGGACGTGTGAAGAGCGGAAGGTTATCTCGGGAAACTTCTTCGTCTCCAGTGTCATCTCCTCCATATGTGTCTGGATCGTTGCCTGATCTTTCGCATCGATTTTGGGGTCAGGCTGCACCGTCATCTTCGCGGTTTCAACTCGGAATTCGATGTGCGGGGTGCCAGACTCCAGGATGGTGCCGGAGGATATTGGCGCGTTGATGGTATGGTCATGGGCGGCAGCTGAAAACAGCCCGGATTTGCCAACGTGAATCGTAATGGTGCTGCGCTGTGTGTCGATGGCTTTTTCTTGCGCCACGAGCGGCGCTGCCGCCACAATCGCCGTGCAGAGAGCCAGAGTGCTAAGCCGCATAAGAATAAATCTTCCTCAAATTCCGTTCAAAGATTTTGGCCGGAAGCATGCCTGTCACCACCTGGCGCCCGGCCGCGATGAGCAGGTTCTCCCACTGCCCGATATGCCCCATTAGAAGGGAGCGCTGCTGCACATGGCGAGTTCGGCGGCGGCGCAGCGATTCATAGCGGCGGAGAGCTAACTCCGGAGTCGCCTCTTTGCAAAACGATTTTGCGAGAACCAGCGCGTCTTCAAGCGCCATGCAGCCGCCCAGTCCGAGGTTCGGCGTGCAGGGATGAGCAGCGTCCCCGAGTAACATCACTCTCCCGTGTCCCCAACGTCTCAGGGGCGGAAGATCGTACGCGCCATTTTTCAGGATGGCGCCTTCGTCGGTCCCGGCAATCAGGCTTTCGACCGGCTCGTGCCAACCCGCGAACATCCGTAGAAGCTCGCGCTGACGCCCTTCGGGCGAGTCGACGTGATCAGGATCGGTATTCGCCGTCGCATACCAGGTGAACCGGTCGGCGCCGGTGTGGAGAATACCAAAGCGTTTTCCCCGGCCCCAGGTTTCGCTATTCGAACCGTCCGGGACAGAGCCTCTAAGACGCGCCAACCCCCGCCAAACGATGTAACCGCGATAGATGGGTTCGTGAACTCCCAGTGATTGAGAACGGACGCGGGAGCGAATACCATCGGCGCCGATCAAGAAGTCATGCTCCACAGAAACACCATTAGAGAAGTGAATTCCTACGCTTGATTGTTGCCGCTCCAAATATCCGAAATCGTGGCCGAGACGAACACGGTCCGCCGGCAGCGCGGAGATCAGTGCGTTCAGCAGGTCCGACCGGCGTGTGCACAAGGCGGGTACGTCGAAATGGCCCAGTCCGATGTTCATCAGGATCGAGCCTGTGCTGGACCGAACGAGGAAACGTTGGTTCGGTCCGCTCAACGCCACCACTCGTTCGAGCAACCCCAGTTCCTTCAGCACACGCGTGGCGTTGGGCCAAAGCATCATGCCCGCGCCCACCTCGCGAAGTTCGTTCGCCCTTTCGTAGACCGTTGCATCGATGCCTGCGCGGTGAAGCGCGACGGCCGCGGCTACGCCGCCGATTCCACCACCGATGATGCCGATATTGAATTTGAAATTACCCATTGCCTGTTTCTATTTGTGTTTGCTTGAAAATTTCCGTTCGAGATCTTGCCGGAAGTTCCTTGAAGACGCCACGTCGACGCCAAGACGGCTTCGATCGTGTAATCGCCGATCACGCATTCAGCGTAAGCCTTGCCGAAATAGTGGGCACAGCCTCGAACTCCCTGACCGAAAAATGGATTCCAATTCGTCAACTGGGCCTCGGCCGCGAACAGCACCCCAAGCGCCGCAGCCCCGTGGTCAAATGAATCCCGACTCGCGATCCTGAATTCCTCGCGCGGATCGAGCGGTTTGTACTCCGCAAGGCTAGAGATGTGGGAAAAGGCTTCGGCTCAGGCGGTGAGGTGATCGCGGGCGCGGCCCGGAGACGGAGGTGCCCGTTCCGCGACGGGCCGTTCTGGTCAGAAATGGCGGTCTTCGGTGTCACGTTGGTCGGGATGCAAGGATTCAGATGTATAAGGAGACGGCCAGGCGATGGTCTTTCGTTAATGACGATTCGTTCATTTGGGCCACACTCGAACCCGATGAGGGCTCATCGTTACGTTTATATCGAGTGAAAATGACCCCTGAAGAACCGCTGGATGACGATATGTTCATCAACGTCGAACTTTCTCGCCAAACGGGCCGATACAGAAAGCAGGAGTCAAGACCGCATATGATCAATCCAGTTTCTTCCGCATCGGCAGTATCACAGGCCGTTGCCCCGCAGAATACGGCGCAATCGAAGCCACAACCGGCTACATCTTCCGAACCGAAGGACTCGGTTCAGCTGAGTCCGAAGGCGCAGGCCCAGGCGTCTGGCGACGTCGATCACGACGGCGACAGTCACTAACCGGAACGCCGCCTCACCGAGTGGGGTGGCGAACCTCGCAAACCGAACAGCTCACAAGCCATGCGATTGCGGACAGAAACCCTGCACGAAATGCATTAACATCAAGTCATGCGGCTTCTGCTGGTGGAAGATGAAGTCGAAATTCAAAGCTTCCTGCAGCGTTCGTTGACTGAAGCCGGATACCAGGTAGAAGCAGCGGGGGACGCCAGGACCGCCGAGCGCATGACCATCGAGAGCACGCATGACGTACTGGTCGTCGATCTCGGCCTGCCTGACGAAGACGGCCTCAGCCTGATCCTGCGGCTGCGACAGCTTGGGTTACGCGCACCGGTGCTCATCCTTTCGGCCAGGCGTTCGGTGGATGACCGTGTGCGAGGGCTCGAACAGGGTGGCGACGATTACCTGACCAAGCCATTCGCGCTTGCCGAATTGCTTGCAAGGTTGCGCAATCTGGTGAAGCGAAACAGCTCTTCGGTCGCCGAGGCCGCTCGCCTGCGAGTGCTCGATCTCGAACTGGATCTGCTTAGACGTGAGGCTTCCCGCGGCGGCGAGATCCTGAATTTGACGCCGCAGGAATTCGTACTTCTGGAATATTTGTGCCGAAATGCAGGCCGCGTTGTCACCCGGTCCATGATCCTCGATGAAGTCTGGGGTATGCGGATACAGCCGGATACCAATGTCGTCGATGTTCACATCTACCGTCTACGGGGGAAGGTAGACACGGATGGGCGTCGACCCCTCATTCGAACGCTGCGAGGTGTGGGCTATGTTCTCAAGGACCGCTAAACCGATCATGCGGAGCGCCGCATGGCGTATTTCTCTGTGGGCCACGCTGGCGTTCGCCTGCGGCACCATGGTCGTCTTCATATTCCTTCATCAGTTTGTCGCCGGGGATATTCAGCGGAGGACCGATGCCTGGCTGGCGGGAGAGGCCGGGGTTCTGAGCGATGTGGCGGCGCGAACTCCGAAAGGGGTGCTCTACAGGCGAGTTGTCGGAGAGGTTGCCGAACTCGCAAGCAGGGAGGTGCCGCACAAGCGAGGAGCCAGACGCAGGGCTGAATGATTCGGTGTTCTTCCTTCAAACCGCCGCCGATGGCTCGGTGGCTTTGTGGGTGGGAGCAGGCGATGTAAACGTCCATCTCGCTGCGGTCAGGAACAGCAGGATTGTCCCGGATACTCCGACGAGCGTGCACATAACCGGCTTTGACGCGCCCTTTCGCGTGGTCTGCGTCAGGATGAGCAATGGAAGCCAGATTTACCTCGGCCTGTCCGAACGAGATCAACTGCGAGTGTTGGGCAAATTGCGTCTTCGCTTCGTTCTTCTATGGTTGCTGATTGTCCTGATCGGCTCCGGCGATCGTGTTTTACAGTACCCGCCGCGTGCTGCGTCACATTCGCCTGATCACGGAAGCTGCTTCGAGGATCGGTGAGGCTGACTTGAGCAGCAGGGTTCCTACGACGGGAAGAAATGACGAAGTCTCGCAGTTGGCAACTACACTGAACCGGATGCTGGATCGCATCGAAAGATCGGTTCATCAGTTGCACACCATCACCGGATCGCTTGCGCACGATCTTCGGAGCCCGCTGACCGCCGTACGCGCCAAGCTGGAGATGTCCCTGACCGCCGGCGCGCGCGATGAGGAGTCGGAATCGATTGTATCGGCCATTGAGGACATGGATCGTCTCACAGAGTTTCTCGACAAGTCGCTGGACGTTGCCGAAGCTAAGGCAAATGCGCTCAGGCTGAATCGCGTCGCGGTCGACCTGGACGATCTTCTGAGAGTAATGGTCGAGCTGTACGAACCGTCCATGTCGGAAAAGGGGCTGCGTGTGAACCTATGCAGCGCGGGGTGGCTGGAGGTCTCCGCGGATGCCGCTCTCCTCCATCGCATGATCGCCAACCTCTTCGACAACGAATTGAAGCATCTGCCGGCCTCATGCACCGTCACAATTTCCCTCAGCAGCTCGGAAGATTCCGCGTTGCTCGTCGTGGAAGACGACGGGCCGGGCTTCGAATCGGAGGTCCTCTCGCAAATCTTTGAGCGTCGCGTGAAGGGGCGAAACTCGACCGGCCACGGCCTGGGTCTGGCGTTCGTCGAAGCTGTCGTGCGCGTTCATGGCGGGACTATTGAGGCTTCGAATGGTAGCGAAGGCGGCGCCCGGCTGGCCATCACCCTGCCGCTGGCCGTTAATTCAGACGAGTCCACTTTCCCCTGCCTTGGCCCACGCTTGAATCAGAACGCTGTCTGTTCACGCGATGTACGCACTACTTCGTTGTGACCCGTCGTCCAATAATCATCTTCACCAGCAAGTGATCTGTGCCGCCGGTTAACCCCACGCCCACGCCAAAGTTGAATTCCCATTTGGGGCTGAAGTTCAGATCGGTGACGGCGAAGATCTGTTGCTGTTGCTGCTGCAGCGGGTCGAAACCGGTGATCGGACCGAGCGCGCCGTAGTATTCGAAGCCCGCATTGACAACCTTCGTTACATCGAAGCCCACCTTCACGTTGGGAGAGAATGTCACGCCTTGTGGAACCGACGGTCCATGAAACGAGCGGTCGATGGTCGGATTGAAACATAGATAGAGCTTGCCGATGGTCTTGTCCACAATCGGCCGGATCTCGATGGTCCATGTGTCCGGTGAATACACGGCCCGCTGGTAACCGATCTCCGTCGACAAACTGACTCCCACCGGCCACTTCCACGATTCCGGAATTGCGACACGCGGGCGGATATGATCGCCGACCCATTGCCAGCCGACCCGCGAATCGGCGCTGGTGAAGACGTAAAAGCCAAGTTCGAACCAGTCGCTGAAGCCGTGCGTGATTTCGAGCGTTTCGTGTAACTGATGTTCGGTGGGGTATTGGCCGTTGACGATGGTCTTGCTGCCCTCGAAGGTAAAGTTGCTGTGAAGCTCGAACATTGTGGCGCCAGGGCGAAACCAGCTCGGAGCCGTACACCTGAATCTCATAACTGCCCTGCGCATACAAGAGCCCGAAAGGAGCGGAGGCGAGGGCCGTGAGCAGCAAAATTCGCGACGATATCATAGGGTCAGTGACTCATTGTTTCATGCAAGTGCGAAAATCATGCGGACGGAATGGCCTCAAGTATTTGTTTATATCTCCAGAAAATGACTCCTGAAAAACGCCAGAATGACGAGATGTTCATCTTCGACATACAGAGCTTATTCCTGCGTTGGGGGAACCTGTCCAAGCAGCAGAACGTCGAACAGTGGTAGCCCCGTTTCCCATGCGCAAATCTGCCGGATTCATTCTTCTCTTCGTTCCCTGCGCCTTCGTACTTGCTACTTGCGGGCTCATCGTCGGCGGCGAACGGACCTCAGGAGAGCGAGCTCTACGCCGGTTGGCTCAAGATGTACGACTTGAAGTTCGACGAGGCACACTCGGCCTTTGCCGCCTGGAAACAGAGCCATCCGGACGATTCACTTGGCCCAGCATCCAATGCCGCAGCCTATTTATTTTCCGAGCTGGCCCGATTGGGCGCTCTCGAATCTGAATTATTTGTCGACGATTCCCGCTTCAAAGACCGCGCGAAGTTGCGGCCCGATCCGGCCAGGAAGGCACTGTTCGTTCAGGAGATCGCCCAGGCGGACCGGCTGGCGGACGCAGCACTGCAAAGATCCGGCGTCGATTCCAATGCGTTATTCGTCAAGTCTATGACCCTCGGGCTTGCGCGCCGATAATGCGGGTCTGATCGAAAAGCAATCCTTCGCCGCGTTGAGCTACACGAAGGAGAGCCGCGTCTATGCCGAGAGACTGATACTGGCGAAGCCGGACGCTGCCGACGCGTACCTTGGCCCGGGTTTGGAGAACTATCTATTGAGCCTGAAACCGGCGCCTCTGCGTGTTCTTCTGCGAGTGACGGGCTCGAACGTCGATCGGGAGAGGGGCGTACAAGAGATTCGCGAGACAGCGCTTCACGGGCATTACCTGGAGCCATTTGCGAAGCTGCTGCTGGCGGTGGCGGCGTTGCGCGATAACAATCCCGTCCGTGCACGCGAGCTCCTTGGGGAATTGCACAGGCGCTTTCCGGACAACGAACTTTACACGCGCGAAATGGACCGCATCGATAAAGGAGCACATTGATGGAGCTGACGGCGACAGAGCCAAGGCCGACGAACCCGGAGAGCGGCACATTTCGTCTTCGCATATGGAGGCGTGCCGGCCGGGCGGCCTCGCCCTCGTCGCGCCCTCATTACTTCTATCCATCCAAGAGGCGAATAATGGCAACTTCCACCCTGCTCACGCCCAGTTCCGACCGTTCCAGATTCAAAACCCTTCTCTGGATCTCCCTCGGTCTCACTGTGCTCTTTGTCTTCATCACTTCAGAAGTTCTTCTCGTCACCGATTACCCGATGTACCACGCGTACCGTCTGCAGGTTATCGCCGACCGCCAGCTGCTCATCCCCCATACACTCTGCGGCGTCATCGCTCTCCTGGCAGGCCCTGTGCAGTTCTCGTCGCGCTTCCGCCAGCGTCACTTGAAACTCCATCGCGTCCTCGGCCGCATCTACGTCATCTCCGTCTTCATCGGTGCCTTACCGGGATCGCCCTCGCCGCCGGCCGCCCCGGCCTGCCAGGAACCTCCATGCAGGCCGCCGCCTGGATCGTCTGCACCACCGCCGCTTTCATAACCGCGCGTAACCGCCAAATCGCCCAGCATCGCCAATGGATGGTTCGCTCCTATGCGGTCACGTTTACCTTCGTCTCCAGCCGTGTGCTCAATCTCTGGCCCCGCTACTGGAGCCATCTTGGCGACACCCTCTCTGCCGTCGGCGTCATCGCCTTCACGCTCGCTTCCCTGCTTGTTGTCGACCTCGCTCTCAACTGGCGCGAGCTCACCACCCGTCGTGCCTGAAGGGCGGGTGTGTCAATTGCGGATTGTCTCAACCGGGGGTTCACCCCATTTCACCGTATCAAAACCGTATCAAAACCCGATCCTTTCGAACGATGGGACTTCCCTTTGAGCGAAGAGCAGACTCCCCATATTGTTGAAAAACCAAAGAACAGAAGGTATGCCTTGGAGCCAAAAGAACCAAGTTGCGGGCTTCACACGCAGGAGGTCACAGGTTCGAGTCCTGTCGCGCCCACCACAACTCGAATTGATTTTAAAAGAGTTTACTTTCGCATCCCCCTGTCGGAGCAACTGCGTCACCCACTCGTCCGCAACGCCGCCGGCACTGAGCCGTGTGGCGTACGTGGAGCGCCAACTCAGGGCTAGTGCAGCCGCGTCAGCGTTTGGGCGGCATGCTGAACTACTATTACCGCTCCGCAGCCTGAGTTGGTGAAAGTCGGTCCGGCATCGCGAAGCGCGATCACGGCGCCGTGGATGCGCCAGACCCCATGGATCTTGCGAATTGAATTATTCGCACGAAAGACCGAGTTGCATTCTCCCCCCGTGCGCGTTCACAGCGCTCACTCAACTATCGCTTTGGCGGCGGAAAGATTCGATTTATAGCCCGATGAATGGCAAGCTGTCTCACATTCCTGGTCGCTGCTCATGCCATTTACGCAGTATCGTCGATTTCTTTCTTTTTGAGTGGCGCTCCAAGAAGGGTCAATCCATGCCTTTCGAACTCCGCCTTCCGAGCTTCGAACTTCATCGGGTCTTCGTCTCCCGAGATGGGTGCCCAATCCGTCTCCATTAGACCGGCAGGGCTGTACATATGGATGGCGCCGCAACGGGCTTCTTGCGCCACACTCCAGCGATGTGGAACTTTCATCGGCATCAGGAGCGAATCTCCAGGTTTGAGACGCAGGCGTTTGCCGCCAACCTCCGCGACGAACTCACCAGCCAAGATGTACAGCCACTCATCCTGCTCGTGATGCACGTGGAGAGGCGCGCCTCGATAGGGATGATGGTCTCCCGAAGGAAACACAAAGACGGCAAGCCGGCCCTCGGAGTCGGACGACCGGACTACTTCAGCGTCGAACATCCCTGATTGATTGGGCGCGCGTTCTTCAGTGCCATCAGGTTTGCGAGTAAATCCAGACCGAACCAAGACTGGAAGCCGGACATTAGTGTTATTCACTGCCGGCGTCACGTCTGCAACAGCTTGTGAAAAAGCCGTTCGACCCAATGGGAATTCGGCTAAGGATGCCAGTCCACCAGTGACAAGAAATGATCTCCTATCCATTGTCTTTTCCCTCCTGCATTATCCCTCTTTCCCGAAACGCCACTTATTTAGTTTCTAGAGGGATCTGCAACTCTTGTACCATGATTAGTACGCGCTTTAGTTAGTCGCCAACTTAACCACGTTGCCAGTTTGGCCAAGGGTCGAAAAGAGGAGTCGCTCAGCATTGGCGTCCGTAAGGTGGTGGCCGAGAACAGAGTGGTCGGCCGCACTCGGGTGTTAACTGGTGCGCGGGAGTGCCGATTCATCCCGTAAGGCCCGGAAAATGGATTTGCTTGAAACTGCAGCTGGTTTGTAATCGTGGTCGTTAAGACTCGGATAATGAACTAACGTGAAGCCGGGAATCCTGGATCCATTCCGGTTCGTCCTGATCGCTGTCGGCGGGTGGATGAATTTGATTTCGCTATCGGGTCAGAGCTTGCTCCGCGCTAAGGAGCCACCGACAACATATAAACATTCGGAGAAGTAGAGATCTTCAACTGACTCTCCCCGCTGGATCCGCTGGGAACTGAAAAATTAAGCTGGCACAGGCCGGCTTCCGCTCTGCCGGAGGAAAGCACCGGAGCCGTTTTCCCCTCCACGGTAATCGACGGACTCAAGCAGTCTCCCGTGCCCCAGGCGATCACCGCCTCGCCCGGCTTGGCCGGAATCAGCCCCGCGCTGCTCGGCCCCACCAGACTGTAGTCGGCGTGCGTAATCAGCGGCAGTGAGCCTCCGGACGACGCTGCACTGAAAAGCTCCAATATGCCACTCGCGATTTTCACCGTCACCGGCTTGGAATCCTCGCCATCCACGGTAACCACAACCGGGCACGTGGTTTGTCCCGCCACGCCATCCGGCGTCAAAGCGTTGAGTTGCCAGCCCGTCGCGCCGTTACTCGTCACCGGCCCCGAATTATAGGAAATCGCGGCCGGCATCCCGCACACCGTGACGCCGGCGCCGCCGAGAGAAAACGTGTTTGGGCCGGTCCAATGAGCCGCGCTGCCCAGATTCTGCCCGAAGATGGTGAACCAGGTGTCCGGGGGCAAAGCTTCCACTTTCAGATCGGCTCCATTCACAACGCCGTTCGATGAAATGGAAGGTGTGGTAGAAAGTGGGCTACCAGCGAACGCCGGCCACAGAGCGCTGGTTCCCGCATAACTCGCTTGCAACTGAAAGCTTCCCGAATTCAAAGGCGCAAAGGCAATATGATATGTGCCGTCGCCGGCTGTCTGCGCCATGCCGAGAGCCAACGTGGGTGGTGCGAACTCAATCGTGGCCCGGGAAACCTCCATGCCGTCGGCGCCAAGGAAAACCAGCGCGAACTGTCCACTGCCTTCAGAGGCCGGCGACACGCGGGCCCGGACAGTCAAGCTAAAGGCATCACGGGGAATCACGGTTACGGGGCCGCCGTTCACAAATGTTTGTTGGCTGGCCGTAGCGGATATATGTATGGACGGACCGTTCGCATCGGAACTCAGCTGAACCACCGCGGTACCGTTTCCATTGACGCCCCACCCAGCCAGCCCATTCGCAAAATTGAAATTGGCCTGCCCACCGGAGCCAGTGTATTGGAAAGCATAGACATTGATGTCGGTAGTGCCTACATCGCCGCATTCATTGACGCAGATCTGGATAACGGCCTGGGTGATTGCGGGTGGCACGGTGCCGCTGAGAACATAGTTCGTTACAGTCCCGGGCCCCGTGGTAGCCTGCGCGGTCAGTGTAATCGGCTGTGAAGCGACCGGTGCTCCCGTGCTGTCCACCAAACTGCCGGCCGCCTGCGAAGACGAGATATTCACGGAAAGCTTGGTCCGCTCGCGGAAGTAGCTGTCGATCAGATACGTAAGAGCCGTTGGATCGGACTCGGGAAGAACGTGCTGCGGATAGGGATACCACGACTGAAAAATCACTTGAGTGGGTATGGCGCCGCCTTGCGCTTCCCATTCCACGTAGTGGTTCTCCGCATCGTTCATCCATTGGGCGTCCGACAAATCCGTCGTCCAGCCGTTGTAGATCATTCCGAAAGGAATGCCGCGCTGCTCGAGCGCCTCGCGCAGGCTTTCCACGCTAGGCTTCCAGGAGATGCCCCAGTTCACATCAAAGTGGAAGAAGGCGAAGGGAGCGCCATACACCGCGCGCCACGCATCGATACCCGCCGTGTACTGACTGAGCCAGGCCGGTCCGCCGGGAACGGGTTCAATGTCTCCCACAATCACGTTCGGAAACACGGTTTTGATCTGGATGACACTCTGCAGCGCATCCGCGGCAATTTGTTGCGGGGTCCAGCGGCAGGCATTGGGACCGGGGTACAGAACACTTCCGTGGTAAAAAGGCTCATCAAAAGCAATGTATTGGAGATTGCCGCCCAACTGCCGGATGCGGGTGGACATCGGGAGTGCCAACTCTCCCGCGAAACCCTCCACGCCAATTCCGCATTCCGCTGTCGGGATCAAGGGAGGAAACTCCACGGCCAGAGCAATGTGATGGCTGTTCAGATAGGAGAAGATCTGTTGCAGTGTGGCGTCGGAGAACGATCCAGGAAAACTCGGACTGATCATCTGCGTGTACATCTTGAACACCTGAATCCGGGACGATGCGGTGGTCCAGTCTGCGCCGGGAGTAAACAGGTCGAGGTAATCCACCGAACCGATCATGCCGTTCCAAGCCGCCGGAATGAGTGGGGCAAACCAAATCGTTTGTGTTTGTGGAGGGGTGGATTGGGCCAAACAAATGGTCCCAAGCAAGAAAGCCACAAAAACGCGACTCATTTCGATTCCCCGCGCAGCGTCCGCAGGCGGTTCTGCTGCTCCTCGGTCAAGTTGTTCTTGATGCGGACCAGCAGCGCGATTTGGGCGCGCTTGATCTCGCGCTCCGACGCCAGCACTTTATCCAGTTGCGCAGCCACTTGAGCTTCGTCCGCCTTCGATTGCTTCAACAGTCCGATCAATCCCTCCATTGCGTCCTGCAGTTGCCATTGCAGTTCGGTGAAGCGCGTTTGAGCCTTCAATACTTCCCCGCGAAGATAAGTCTTCTGCGCCTCGCTCAAGCCGATCGCGTTCTGCCGCGCCATCACCAGTTCGGGCGGAAACATCAGCTCGTTTATAGGGTCGGAAGCAGGCGGCTGCTGCGCGCCGAGCGGCGCAATTAGAATCAACAGCCCTACGGCCGGAAACCAGAGTTTATTGTGCATGTATCTCTCCCGACGGCTTGATTTTGAAGAACCCTTCGCCCAGTTGCGGCCTGGTGATCCACGCCGCTCCCACCGGAGGACCGAGCAGCGCCTGAGTGGGCGAGCGCCACCTGGAGAGCGCGGTGACATCCGGCACCGGCGCTGGACGCGGCACCCATATCACGATCGCGATCAACACGGCCAACACCGCGCTTCCAAACGCCGCCCATCGCCACCACGCGCGAGTATCCGATTGCCCGTGGATTCGCGCCATGACTCGCTCCGGTCCGTACAATGGCGGCTCGACCGCTGCGCTGCAATGGAGAGCCTCGTCCATTCGCGCCGCCATCGCCCGGCTCTCCCGCAACGCGTTTTCGCACTGCGGACAGATTGCCAGATGCGCCGCCAATTCAGGCTCAGGAGTTTGGCCCAAGGCACAGTCGGCAATTGCGTCCCTCCAGATTGAGCAACCCATTTAACGTGCCGCCTCGCGCAGCAGTTGGCGCCGGGCCAGATGCAGCCTCGACCGCACCGTCCCTTCGGGAATTCCTAGAATGGCGGCCACCGTCCGAACGTCCATTTCCTCCACTCCGATCAACAGCACGACTGCCTTCAACTTCTCCGGTAACAGTTCTACCTGCGCTCTCAAGCGGCGCTCGAACTCACGTTCCGACGCCTGAGTCTCGGGAGTTTCGGGAGCCGCCTGGCTTCGCACCCATGCGCCGTCCCGTCCCATCGCCCGCGTAGCGCCACGCCGGTAGTTCAAAGCCAGCCGCCAACCGGCGCGGGCCACCCAGGGCCGAAATTTATCCGCATCCCGCAGGCTGTCAAACTTCCTGTATGCAGTGAGGAACGTGTCCTGCGCCACCTCCTCGGCATCCGCCGCATTCCCGAGCACCGAATACGCCACCTGATACACCAATCGGTACGATTCACGCATGAGTCCTTCGAAATCCCGATCTTCCGGACACGGCTCGCGCATCGACGGTATTCTCGCTCAACGCCCCGGCAGTTTGTTCATCACGATCTCCTGCTTATAAAGACACCACTACTCCCAGGTTCGTTCACTCAATCAATCTGGTTCAGGGGCGAGTTCGGCCTTCCACGGAAATGGCCCGGAGCATTCCAGCGAATACAAACTGGTGCAAGGGAAAAACGGAGTACCAGTAAGCGCGGCCGAGCAACCCTTTCGCATCGAACGTAGCCGTTTGCCGGATGTTGGAACCCGTAGCGTCGCGCGTGACTTCAAATTCCAGCCAGGCGCTGCCGGGCAGCTTCATCTCCGCAGCCAGACGCAGCCGGCGATCGGGCTCTATCGCTTCCACGCGCCAGAAGTCCACGGTATCGCCAACGCGAAGAAAATCCGGATCGCGCCGGCCGCGACGAAGTCCGACGCCGCCGAAGAGTCTATCCAGCAAACCGCGAAGCTTCCACAGCCAGTTTGCGTGGTACCAACCCCGGACGCCGCCGATCCGGCGGATCGCCGCGAAGGCGTCCCGCGGAGAAGCAGTCACGTGGATAGTCCGCGAATCGATCATCAGATGCCGCCCATCCCCATCCGCCTTGAGGGCTGCCTGGATCGCTTCCCGATATCCGCAAGGCCGAATCTGGAACTCGGTGAGAGCTGTGTGATCTTCCACAATGGTTTCGTGGCAGATACTATCGATCAACTTGCGGCCCACGCGGACGTATAGAGGGGTGACCAGTCCAAGCCAAAGGCTGGATAAGCGCGGTGTGAGGAACGGAACGGAGATCACCAGACGCCTTAATCCCCGTTGCCGCGCGTACTCTTTCATCAGCCCGCCGTAAGATACCTGGTCCGAGCCGCCGATTTCGAAGATCCTGTTGCCGTCGAGCGGTAGGTCCAAGGCTGCGAGCAAGTAGGAAAGCAAATCCGCGATGGCGATCGGTTGAGCGGCCACCGAAACCCAGCGCGGCGCGATCATGACCGGTAGCCGCTCTACCAGGGCGCGGATCATTTCAAAGGAAAGGCTGCCGGATCCGATCACCACGGACGCACGGAATTCCACCACCGGAACGCCCGCCGATCTGAGGATCTCGCCCACTTCCTGGCGGCTACGCAGATGCGCGGAGAGCTTTTCGGCGCCGTGCCCTAGCCCGCCGAGATAGAGGATGCGTCGAACTCCTGCCTCTCGAGCGGCGGCCGCAAAGTTTTGTGCCGCTTTACGGTCCTGCTCCTCAAAGGATTCGCTCGATCCCATCGAGTGCACCAGATAGTAAGCGGTCTCGATTCCAGCCAGTGCGCTACGCAGGGATGCGGCATCGAGAACGTCACCGGTGACTACCTGCACGCCCGGGAGCTCTTTTGCTTTCAGAACCTCCGGATGCCGGGCTAAACAGCGCACCGTGTATCCGGCGGCTAGGAGGGCTTTCAGTAACTCGCCACCCACGTAACCAGTGGCGCCCGTAATCAGAATCCGCGGTTTCAAGGTGCAGCGCTCCTTTGTTCCGGGAACAACTCGTGAATGCGTTGGCTCCGGTAGTCGAAGATCCGCCGCAAGTCGCCGCGCACCTTCCACGCATGAACTACTCGCCCCAGTACGCCGAGCGGCAGCGTGTATCGCACCACATCGATCATCTTGGTCCTGCCCTCGTACGCTTCAAAGCGGTGCGTGTGGTGCCATAACTTATACGGCCCAGATATCTGCACGTCGATGAAACGATAGGGCACTTTCCATTGGAGGATCACAGTCCTCCAGTGAATCGGTATGCCATGCAATCGCAGGCGGTAACAGATTTCCGTTCCTTCCGAAACGGAATCCGAATCCATCGCGAGAATCTGGAACCCAAGCCATGGAGGAGTGATCCCCTCCAGATTGCGGGCGTCGGCGAAGAACGCGAACACCTCGTCGATTGGACGCGGGATCCACTGTTCCCGCCGCAGCGTATGAAATTTGAGGCTCATACTACAAAGCGGCAGGCACCCCGACGCGATAAGAAGGGTAAGTGAGCTCGATGCCGAGAGCCTTTCGAATCGCGGAGCCGTCCACGCGGCGGTTGTTCGCGAATCGCGGCAACCGACCCGCTCGCTGGTGGCCGGGGCCCGCGACTGGAACATTCAGCAGCCGTGCGCAAAACTCTGCTATTTCGCGTGAAGTACAGGGTTCTTCGTCGGCAACGGGATAGGCACCGCTGATTGTAGAAAGCAGGGCAGCCTCGACATGAGCGGCAAGATCGTCGACGTGGATTCGGCTCACAAAACTGTCACTGAGACTGTGCTCTCCGCGCAGGATGGACTCCTGCACGCCGCGTCCCGGCCCATAGATCGCCGCCGGGCGCAGAATCAGAGCCGGCCAAGGCCCTTCCGCGATAGCCCGCTCTGCTTGGAGGCGCGCCCGCGCCCGTTCCGTGGCGTCGTCTACGGGTGTGGTTTCATCCACGATGCTCGCTGCGCCGTAGACAGCGGTGGAGGACAGATACACCAGCCGCCGCGCGGTATTTCTTAGCGGATCGAGCAAGCCTGCCGGACCGTCGGGCGGAATGGAATGAAGAACCAGCATCCCCGGCCGGACGTGTTTGCGCAGATCTGCCGTGCTGATCATCTCAGCCCCCAGACCGGCTAGCCGCTGGGGATTCCGCGTAGTCGCGGTGACGCGGGCTCCCCTGGCCAGGAAGCGTTGCGCCACGCGCTGACCCGTGTAGCCGCAACCGAGGATCAAAATGTCTAAGGTCTCTCGCATTTGCTCTCGAACAGGTAATGCGAAACGATCCACTCACCGCCGCCGCGATAGCCCCACAGTTCCGCGCAGGCCATGAAGAAGATGCGCCAGCGGACGAACCACTTCAGCGCCTCTTTCTTGCCATAAACGCCGGAGAATAATTTCAGCAATTCGTCTCGACGCCGATCCATGTTGGCGAGCCACGCCTCGGCGGTCTTCTGGTAGTGTTGGCCGTTCACGACCCAGTGATCGCGGATCTGGACGTCGTCCTGGAAATAGAGCAGCAGGCCGTCGCTGGGCATCTGGCCGCCGGTGAAAAAGTGCTGCGCCATCCAGTCGCTCGAGTCCCGGACCTCGAACGGATACGCGAATCGGCGGTGGGTAAATATGTGAACAAACAACAAGCCCGTCCGGATTCATCCATGAGGCAACTTTGCGAAGCAGGAGCTGGTAGTTCCGCACGTGCTCCATCATTTCGACGGACACAATGCGGTCGAAACGTCTGCGCCGGCTTCGAAGTCGTTGATGTCGGCGGTGACGATGCGAAGGTTGGTCAGGCCGCGTTCGAGAGCTTGGCTTCGATGTACTGCCGCTGCGAGTGCGAGTTCGATAGGCCCACGACGGTACTGTCCGGAAACCGCGCGGCGGCGTACAGCGAAAATGCGCCCCATCCGCAGCCGAGATCGAGGATGGAATGTCCGTCTTCGATCTGCGCGCGCTCCGCGGTGAGGTCGAGCATGCGGCGCTCCGCCTGATCGAGCGAGTCGCCCTCTTGCCAATAACAGCAACTGTATTTCCGATGGCTTCCCAGAACTGAGGCGAAGAACTCCGCCGGAACTTCGTAGTGTTGCTGATTCGCCTGCGGGCGTATGGATGGCGATGGGGCTGGCTTTCAGCTGCTCGACGTAGCTCATCAGGTGAGCCTGCTGCTTTTCCGGATCGCCTTTGTCTTCGTCGCGGAGGCGCTGGGCGATAAGACGCCGGATTCCGGCTCGCAAAATCCAATCGGGCACAAGATCGCGCTCCACCAGCGGTTCGTACCAGGCGGCGTTCGGCTTGCCGAATGTGCTCTGTTCGGCTGAGAGGGTTCGGAGGCTTCCATTATGTTTTCTGCGGCGGGATTTTCTTCGGAAACCACGGCACGAAGGCGCTGGTGGTGCTTTGGTAGCGCCGGTATTCGTCGCCGCGCGTGCGGATGGCTTGCGCTTCCGTCGCTGGGATACCGGTGACGCGGAGCACGAAATACAAGATGAGAGCGGGCGAGAGCAGTCCCCAGAATCCGCCTGGAGAAGCGAGCGCAAACAACGCGAACGCGACCCAGATCAAACCATTCGAAGAAATAGTTCGGATGGCGCGAGTAACGCCACAATCCCACCTGGCAGGTGCGGCCTTTATTAGATGGGTCGGATTTGAACTTGCTGAGCTGGGCATCGGCAGTGGCTTCTCCGGCCATCGCCAGAGTCCAGAGAGCGACGGCAGTCCACTCAATCGACGATATTCCAGGGTCCGTGATTGCGCGATGCCACCAAAAATGGCACCGCAAGCACCACGCAGAGCAGCGCCTGGAATTCATAGAACAAGAGAAACTTGAGCCGGATATTCGTTTTCCACTGGCGCCGCATTTCCTGATAGCGACCCTCCTCGGGATGCCCGATGATACGCGTGGCGAGGAGGTAGATGGCCAGGCGCAGTCCCCAGATTGCCGACATCGTGCCGATGAGCGCGCAGCGCAACCAGTATCCACCGCCCAACGCAAGCGTAGAGCACTCCCAACAGAGCAAGTCCTCCTGCCCAACCAGCGTCGACAATGGCCGCGTTGCCGGTTCGCAATGGATCAACCACAGCAGCAGCATTAACGCCGCTACGCTCGCGGCGCCGATGAGCACTAGCGTGAACCCGTTGTTCATCGCCTCAATAGTGCCTCCACGGATTGGTCCGGTTTCAGGCGAAAAAGTTGGATGAGCACGTAGAGCGACATGGCGATGTTGCCCAGTCCCAGAATCAGCACCAGCCACAACGAGACGCGACCAGAGGGTGTTTTCTTTGTAAGCTACCCATACCCAGAAAGTGATGAAGCCGAAATAGGCGTCGTAGAGTGTGGCGACGGCCCAGGGATTGGCGGCGAAGGAATCCCAAGCGCTCCAAAGGCTGACCGTCAGGCTGGTACGGATGGTGAGCACGGTCATCCATAGGAAAATCGCAGCGAATAGAAGCTTGAGCGCCGTCTTCATAGACTCAGTTTTTCCAGCGTTGGCACTCGTTTTCAAACGCCGGAAGATCCTTTATCACGACAGTCTTTCGACTGAGGTTCGATAGATCCAGATCGGCAATGGCCGCACCGCCCACCCACAATTCGGTGTCCTCCGGCATGGCTGCCGCGAGGGCGTTGAGTTCCTCCTGCGTCGTCTCGGACGGGAATGTGACGCTCAATGCAACCACCTCCGCGGATGTCCTCCGCGCGGCATCCGCAATCTCGCGCGCCGGCAAATTTGGCCCGAGATAGACTGGCTCTACTCCGGCTAAGGAAGCCAACATCGCAGCGGCGAGGATGCCGAATTCGTGCGATTCGCCCGCGGGTGTTGACAGAACCATCGTCATCGCCGGGTTCGGTGGCCGGAACAGACGCAGCATGCTTCCCAACAGGGTCCGCAGCATCTCGGAAACCAGATGTTCTTGGGCGATGGCTAGCGTTCCGTTGTGCCAGCGGATTCCCACTTCGCGCATCAGTGGAACGGCAACGTCATAGACCAAGTCGCGCGGGCTAAGAACGGCTGCTAAACGGCCGAGTTCGTCGTTGGCGCGAAGGCTGTCGAAACTCTCGATCGCTGCCAGAATTGGGGCCAGCATGTCCGCCGGTGGTCCCGGCGCTGAGACTGTTTGGCTGGGCAGTGGGGTGAGAAGGATCCGCAACTCTTCGTCGGAGCGCGCAGCAATGCCGCCGATCGCGTGCCCCTTTTGTACCAATTCGTTCAGCAACCGCAGGCGCTCGATGTCCCCCGCGCCGTACTGGCGTCCCCGGCCGGAGCGCTCCGGCACAACTGCTTTGTAGCGGCGTTCCCAGGCGCGCAGCGTGTCTAGGCCCAGGCCAGTAATCTTCGCCACGGCTCGAATGGGGTACCGGGTCTGCATTCATAACTACTATAATCAGAGTCACTTCACTTGTCAATCTTTTGTCATGGACAAATGCTTGACATATGAACCGGCCCCCGACAATAATAGGTCGTGACCTCCGTCCTCCCCAAACCGAACTACCAATTCGGGGCGGTTTTCTTCTTCTTGCTGATTCACGCCAGCGTGCTGGCGGTGGTGTGGAGCCCGCCGACGAAATCGTTGCTGGCCTGGCTCGCCGTGACCTATTCGATCCGCATGTTCGGAGTAACGGCTGGCTATCACCGGTATTTTGGGCATCGGAGTTACAAACTCGGCCGGATTGCGCAGTTCGTGTTGGCATTCCTGGCGCAGAGTTCCGGACAGAAGGGAGTCTTATGGTGGGCTGCCCATCATCGCCGGCATCATCGGGAGTCGGATCGGGAAAGGGATGTCCATTCGCCCACGCTGCGCGGTTTCTGGTGGGCGCATGTGGGCTGGGTTCTCTCCAACGACTTCGACGAATACGATCCGCGTTCCATGCGTGAGTTTCTCCGGTTCCCGGAAATCGGCTGGCTGGACCGGCACCATTGGGTTCCTACCGTGACGTTTGGCGCGATCGTGGCCCTGATCGGTGGATGGCCGGCATTCCTGTGGGGGTACCTGGTGTCGACCGTGGTGCTCTACCACTGCACGTTCTCCATTAACTCGCTGGCGCACCTATGGGGCACGCGCCGCTTCAATACTGCGGACGAAAGCCGCAATAACTTTTGGCTGGCGCTAATCACCTTCGGCGAGGGTTGGCACAACAATCACCATTACTCGCCTGGAAGCTGCCGCCAGGGAGAGCGCTGGTGGGAACTCGATATCACTTACCTGGTCCTCAAGACTCTGAGTTGGTTCGGCGTGGTGCGGGAATTGCGGCCGTTTCGGCGAGTGACGGCGGGGTTATGAAGCGCATCGCTGTAGTCGGTTCCGGAATCTCGGGATTATCGGCAGCGTATTATTTGAGCCGCCGGCACGAAGTACACGTCTTCGAACGCGACAATCGCCTGGGTGGCCACACTCACACGGTGATGGTGGAGTCTGACCAGGGACCGATCCCGGTGGACACCGGTTTCATCGTTCATAACGACCGCACCTATCCAAATTTCTGCCGGCTGATGGCTGAGCTGGGCGTGGAGACGCAGCCAAGTGACATGTCGTTCGCGGTAACGGGGCACGACGGAGCCTTTGAATATTCCAGCCGCGGCCTGGGCGGCTTTTTCGCGCAGAAACGCAATTATTTTTCGCGCGGCCATTACACGCTGCTGCGGGAGATCCTGCGCTTCAATCGCGAGGCTCCCAAGATTCTGAGTCGATCCGGCCGCGGAGGGAATGACGCTGGGCGAATTTCTCGATGACGGGGCGTATTCGCCGGTCTTCGTGGATCGTTATCTGATTCCGATGGCGGGCGCGGTCTGGTCCATGGCGCCCGAAGTGATGCCGATGTTTCCGGCGGTGACGCTGATCCGCTTCATGCACAATCACGGCATGCTGGGGATCAACACTCATCCCCAATGGAAAGTGATTCGCGGCGGAAGCCATGCCTATCTTGCCCCGCTGACCGCATCATTCCGGAAGCGCATTACCAAGGACGCGACGATTACTTCCATTGACCGTTCCCCTCGCGGGGTGACGTTGCTACTCCAACATCAGCCTGCCCAGCACTTCGACGAAGTGGTTTTCGCTTGCCACGGCGATCAGATTCTGCCGCTCCTCGCGCAGCCCACCGAGTTGGAACGCGAGGTCCTGGGTTGTTTCACAACGAGCCGCAATGAAACGTGTCTGCACACCGATTCCACGCTGCTGCCCAAGCGGGCGGCGGCCAGGGCTTCTTGGAATTATCTGCTGGGGGATTCGGGCAAGGTCACCATGACCTATCACATGAACCGCCTGCAGTCGCTCAACACGGCGGAAGACTACTGCGTGACCTTGAACGCGAACGGCCACGTCAATCCCGCGCAAGCGCTTCGCAGGATGGTTTATGAGCATCCGCTGTACACGCGGGCGGCGATTCGCGCGCAGCAACGGTGGGCGGACATCAGCGGGAAGCGCCGCACGCACTTTTGCGGGGCCTACTGGTTTTACGGCTTCCACGAGGACGGCGTGCGCAGCGGCATGCGCGTGGCGCAAGCTTTGGGGGTGCCTTGTTGATGATTCCCGATCCCGGACTCTACACAGGCACGTTGCGGCATCGCCGCTTCCGTCCGCGCAAGCATGAGTTCACCTACAAGCTCTTCATGGCGTGGCTGGATATCGACCGGATTCCCGAGCTGATGGCGCAGTCACCCTGGACCAGCTACAACCGCTTCAACTGGGCCAGCTTTGCGGAACGGGATCATTTTGGCGATCCCCGGCTGCCCTTGCGCGAGCGCGTGGCGCAAGACGCCCGCATCCACGGAGTCCCGTTGCCCGACGGTCCAATTTTTCTGCTGACGCACTTGCGCTATCTGGGCTATTGCTTCAATCCGATTTCGTTTTACTTCTGTTATGACCGGAGCGGGCGCCTCGACACCATCTTGGCCGAAGTGAACAGCACGTTCGGAGAGAGCCGCAACTACTGGCTGTGGCCAAAGAATCAGCAGACGCGGCGCGAGGGCGGCGCTGCACTACCGTCTGCCCCAAGGCGATGCATGTGTCGCCGTTTATGGACATGAATCTGGATTACGAATTTGTGCTGACCCGGCCGAACGAGAAGCTGGTGGCGCATATGAATACCATCCAGCGCGGCGCGGCATCCGGGTTAACAGGCCCTTTCTTTGACGCAACGCTCGCGCTCGAACATGAGCCGTTGACTACGCGAAATCTTGGCCTGGCCCTGCTGCGTCATCCGTGGATGACCGCGCAGGTGATCGGCGCGATTCACTGGCAGGCGCTGCGTCTTTTCTTGAAGCGAGTTCCTGTGTATGCCCATCCGGCCGGGGTGCGGCCGCCGGTTCAGGAGGTAACGAAACGAACATGAGTATGAGTTTTGCGCGGAAAGCTGTATTCCGGATGCTGGAGAACGTACGGCACGGAGCGCTCGAAGTGGTCTGCCCGGAACGGACCTACCTCTTCGGCGAAGGCGGGCACCGGCTTACGGGCCTCGATCGCCGTCCATGACGAGCGATTCTTTTCCCGAGTGCTGTGGGGTGGAGACGATGCCGCCGGAGATTCCTACGTGGACGGCGACTGGTCCTCGCCGGACCCTGTCGCAGTGGTGCGCCTGGCCGCGCGCAATCTGGCGGAGCTGGAGGGCGGCAACCCTCTGCTTTCTTTCGCCAACCGCTTCATCCACCGGTTGCGCCACCGGATGAACCGCAATACGGTGGTTGGCAGCCGCCGCAATATTCATGGCGCACTATGATTTGAGCAACGATTTCTTCCGCCTGTTTCTGGATCGCAACATGGTCTATTCGAGCGCTGTCTACCAGCACTGCCGGCGATTCGCTCGAACAAGCCCAGATCGAGAAGCTCGACCGGATCTGCCGCAAGTTGCGTCTGGGACCCGACGATCACGTCCTCGAAATTGGTACCGGCTGGGGTGCGTTTGCGCTGCACGCTTCCCGCAACTACGGTTGCCGCGTCACCACCACCACCATCAGCCGCGAGCAGCATGACGAAGCCCGGCGGCTTTTTGACGGTGCGGGCGAAGCCGGAGCCCGGATCAAACTGCTGCTCGAGGACTATCGGAATTTGCAGGGCTCCTTCAACAAGCTGGTGAGCATTGAGATGTTCGAAGCGGTCGGAGTAGATTACTACGATGCGTTTTTCTCGGCTTGTGACCGGCTCTTGACGCCGGATGGCTGCATGCTGATGCAGGCCATCACCATGAACGAACACCGCTTTGACTCTTACAGGAAGCGGAGCGACTGGATTCAGCGGCGGATCTTCCCAGGCGCGCAGTTGGCATCGGTTCGAGAGATTCTCAACTCACTGGTGCGTTCCACGCGGCTTTCTTTATATAACGTCGAGGACATCGGGCTGCACTACGCCTACACGCTGGCGGAGTGGCGTCGGCGATTCCACGAATCGATCGACGAAGTTCGCGCGCTGGACTTCGACGAAGCATTTTGCCGGATGTGGGATTATTATCTGGCCTATTGCGAAGGCGCCTTCCGCGAACGCCACATCAGCGACGTGCAGTTGATGCTCACCAAGAATGCCAATCCTGCGATTCTCCACGGCGAGCCGTGGATGCCGGCCGCACTCGACTCGACGCCGTTGAAGCTGGCAGTATGATTGGCCGCGCTCTTGTCTTTGCTGCGCCGTGCGTCGCCATGAGTGGCGACGCGGCACGCAAAAGTGCGTGCGCTACGCGTGGCGCGAACACTCGTGTTTGCCGCGTTCGCACTCATGCGAACGCCGTGCAAATCCGCAGGCTGGCTTTCGCGCAATGACGGCGACGGACCTCGCGAATTCCCGTTGGCTAAAGCCCTTCCTCCAGTTGCTGCGCCAAGGTGTAACGCCGGAGAAGATTGCACTGACGATCGCGCTGGGAATCATACTAGGTGTTACGCCAGTGCTGGGTTCGACGACGCTTTTGTGCACTCTGGCGGCTGTTGTACTTCGCCTGAACCTTCCTGCGATGCAATTGGTCAATGCAGCCGTCTATCCCCTCCAGTTCATTCTGCTGATTCCTTTCTACCGGCTGGGTGCGTGGATGTTTCAGACGGATGCTTCCACCCTTTCGCTCAGCGGCGTCACCGCGCTAATCCGGGAAGGCGTTGGGCACGCGATTCGCACGCTATGGGTGGTCACGATGCACGCGCTTCTTGCATGGCTGGTGTTGGGAATCGCAGCTCTCTCCGTTCTCTATGCCGCGCTCGTTCCTTTACTGCGTCAGTTGTGGAGAAGAGTCCAACCAAACGCTAGTTCGCTTTATGGCTGCTGAAATCGCGCGAGGCTCCCTGACGAATGGATAGACGAGGCTGGCGTAGATCTCGGAGGCGCCCAAGAGCGCGCGTTCGCAGCCCTGAAAAGCATGCAGACGAGGCTCTGAATCGTCAAGCGTTTTCGCAGAGCTGCTTGGTCACGCGGTGCCGATGCTGAAACATCCGGTTCAGTCCCGGCTTCACCATCCAGCCGAAGAGCCCATTGACGATCGGGCCGCCGGGCAGTTGACACTCCACTCGGTCGGTGAGGCGTGTCTTGCCGTCGATATCCTCAAACTCGTGCCGGTGGACCCATTTGGCGAAGGGCCCTTGGATCTGTTCGTCCACGAAAAGACGGTCCTTCTCGTAGGCCGTGTGCAGCGCGACCCAGGAAAAAAACCCTACGCGAAGTTCCACCCGTGAACCCACCTCAATGCCGCCCGTCCTGCCAATCACACGCACGGGTGGGAAGGGCGGAGTCAGCAAAGATAAGGCATCTTCCCGTTCGTGAAAGCCGAAAACAACCCCTACCGGGGCGTTAATGAGTACACTCTTGACGAAGGTAGCCACATCTTCAATCGGAGCGTAGTGAGCTTAACGGGCTGACGGTGGTCGCGCGCCGTGCGGGACCCAGGCAGGCGACCGCGGAAATGCAAACGAGAACAGCCGCTGCGCCCAGCAAGCTTACGGGATCGGTTGGGCTGGTTTCGTACAGCCAGCGCGAAAGCAAACGAGTGGAGGCAGAGGCGAGAGTGAGGCCGCACACGACGCCCATTACAGCGATCGCCAGACCTTGCCGCAGCACCAGGCCCACCAGGCCCCAGGCGGTGGAACCAAGAGCCATGCGGATGCCGAATTCCGGAGTGCGGCATCGCGTGGAATAACTCAACACGCCGTAGAGGCCGATCGCGGCCAGCAAGAGGGTGCTGCCGGCAAAAGTGAACAATACCCACATCAAGAATCGTTGGGGAGCAACCGAAAGCAACAGATATTCTTGCAGGGTCCGAATCTGCTCCACCGGGACTGCGCGGTCCAGCGCCGCCACCTGCCGGCGCAACGCCATCGACAGCCGCTCGGGATCTTGGGCGATTCGCACCAGGATCGCCATATCGTTGACCGGGAACTGCGCCAGCGGAACGTAGACCTCAGGGGAAGGTTGAGTAATTACCGCATTGTTCCGGATGTCAGCAATCACGCCAATGATCTGTTTCGGATCATCGCCGCCCCATCCGAGGCGAATCTGAGTGCTAAAGGGATCATCCTGCCGGTTGAGGAAGCGGCGGACGAAGGCTTGGTTGACAATCACGCAGGCCGGACGGCCTGGCGCATCGCGCTCGGTGAAAAATCGTCCGCTGACCAAGGGAATCCGCAGCGTCCGGAAATACTCCGGCTCAACGAAGCGTAGGTCTGCCGCCGGCCGGCCGCGTTCCGGGCGGCCGATCACTTCCACCGTCGTGCTATTGTTCTGGCCACTGAGGGGAAGAGTCTGCGCAGCGCTGGCCGACACCACTCCCGGCAGCGTACGCATATTTCGCAACAGGGTCTCATAGAACCGAACCACCTTCACGGATTGCTGCGGATACCCGCTGACCGGCAGGCTGACCGAGGCGGTGAGGACCTGGCGAGGGTCGAATCCCTTGGGAGAATGGAGGATCTTCAGGAAGCTCGATCCGAGCACCGCGGCCGAGCAAGTAAGCGCCATGCTCAAGGCGATCTGGCCGCCGATCAATAGAGTGCCGGATCGGAAGGCTCGGGAGCGGCCTTTAAGGTTCCGCGAGGTTTCTTTCAAGCGGGTAACCAGATCGATTCGGCTAGAAACCACTGCGGGGACCAAGCCGAAGAAAAGACCGGTCGCCATCGAGATCAGGACCGCATACAGCAGAACCGCCGGATCAAGCTGCAAGTTAGCGAGACGAGGAGTGTCCGGCGGCGCCAAGCGGGCAAACAGCGCCACCAGCGAGGCGGCTAGCAATACGCCGGCGATTCCGCCGGAAACGGCGATCACCAGACTCTCGATTAACAACTGACGGATCAGACGCGCAGATTTGGCGCCGAGCGCGGCACGGACGGCGAATTCCTTTTCGCGCGCGCTAGCGCCCACCAGCAGCAGGGTTGCGGCGCTGGCGCAGGCCACCAGCAGAATGCAGAACGCCCCGCCATACAGCAAAAGCAACATCGGACGAACCGGCCCTACCAGATCCTCGAGAGCCGGCGTGATCCGCACTTGTTCCATCGAAGTTGCTTTGGGATGCTCGCGGGCGATGTTTCTGCGCGATGAGATTCATTTCGGCGCGCGCCTGTTCCATAGTGGTTCCAGGCTTGAGACGGGCCAGGGCCGCGTCATAGCGCGGATAGCCGCGGCTGGTGGGGATCGATCCGCCGTAGCGCGATGGGTCAGCGTCGGCCGCAACCGTGATCCAGTAATCGGCCGGATCGCTTTGGATCGGAAAGGCGAAGAGTGCAGGAATCACGCCAATGATCCGAAACTCTTTTGCGTCAAGCACCATGGGCTTGCCGACAATATCCGCGTCGCCCTGGAATCGCGAATGCCAAAGGCGATCGCTGATCACAACCGGATGACTGCCGTCGCCCGACCCCCAGCGATCTTCATCCGGCCGGAAGAGCCGCCCACGCGATGGAGAAACCCGCAATGCGTCAAACAAGTTCGCGGACACGGTGGCGCCGAAAACGCGAGTGGATTCCCCGCCCCTCGTGAGGATAGCTGAGTCATAACTGTACACAGCCATGTTCTCGAACGAGCGGCTCTGCTCCCGCCAATCCTTGAAGTGCGGATAGGAGACGCCGCCCGCTTGAACGCGATTCGCCTGATGCAACAGGACCAAACGTGCGGCATCCGGGAACGGCAGCGGCTGAAGAAGAATCGAGTGGATCACGCTGAACACCGCGGTGTTGGCGCCGATTCCGAGCGCGAGCGTCAGGACCAGAAGCGCGGTCTTCGACGGCGTCTTGCGAAGAATTCGAAGCGCGAAGCGGGCGTCGTTCCAGACATCTCCGGACCAACCGGAGCCGCGCACATCATTGCCTTGTTCCTGAATGCGCAGCGCGGAGCCGAACTTGCGGGCAGCGGCTTTCCGCGCTTCCTCTTCCGGCATTCCGCGCCGCATCAGTTCGGCGCACGTCATGTCGATATGGAACTGAAACTCTTCCGTCAGTTCGGTGTGTGTTTCGTCGGGATGACGCAGGGCGCGAAAACGCCGCCAGAGATTTCTGAGAACGTTTCTAGCCGGCATTGAGAATCTTGGCGACAGCCAGTGACAGATATTGCCACTGCCGCTCTTCCTGTTGGAGTTGCTTGCGGCCACTCGGAGTCAACGTGTAGAAACGCGCCTTCCGGTTATTTTCCGAGACGCCCCACGCTGCTTTGATCCAGCCGCGTTCTTCGATACGGTAGAGAGCGGGATACAGCGTGCCCTCCTCGATCAACAGCATGCTCTCGGCAAGTTGATGGATGCGCTGCCCGATGCCGTAGCCGTGCATAGATCCAAGCGATAGCGATTTCAACACCAGCAGATCAAGCGTGCCCTGTGGAAGATCCGGTTTCTTTTCCAATGTTTCCCTATTCACTTCTAGGGAAGAATAACACGGCCCCAAACAGAGGTCAAGGACTGTGCCAAAACTGTGCCTAAACCCCATCTATTCGGAAATCGGAAGTTGCTATTTGAGCGAAAGCAGCTTCCCCAGAGTGTTGTAAATGTTAGGAATTGGCGAGAACCAATAGAGACGTTGGAGAAGATATTTCTCCTTCACACGCAGGAGGTCACAGGTTCGAGTCCTGTCGCGCCCACCATTCCCGCACTTGGATCTAGGATGGGGGTACCCCCGACACTGACTTTAGTCCCTAGCTCCCCAGGCGCAAAACCAAGTCGGTGAAGCGCGCATCAGGACGAAGCGGATCGAATTCAGGATCGAGCTTCATAAAGAAAGCGAAGGGGACTCGCTCGTCTAGGATTCTTCCGACCGATGTGATCGCGGAATCGGTGTCATTCAGTGCGATCTGTACTTGTGCCATAGCGTTGGGATCGACGTATCTGGGCTCGGCCAATTGGGACAGCTTAGCGAGAATCTCCAAGGCTTCTCGCCGGTGTACCTACGATCTGCTTGCCTTGCGGGTTTGCGCCGGAGGGCATCCCGTACAGCATCCAGTTCACCGGGCGTCGACTCAGCGAGGGGATGCTGTGCCGCATCGCTCACGCTTACGAGCAGGCAACAAGTTGGCATGAGCGGCATCCCAAAGTGGAAAGACGCCGCCCTTGAAGAAGTATAGATACTCTGCTCGAATCGTCGGCCACACGTATCGCGTTTGCACGGCGGATTCCTCACCATCCGGGCTCGTTTGGCATTCGTCATTGGTTACCACAGCTCGCCTGGAAGCACAGGTTCTTGCCGAAGAATGGCATCACATGATTCTGGAAGCGATCGGCGACGGCGCTGGTGTGCGTGCCGTGATAGAACTCAAAGGTGTTCGGGATGCCGTACTTGTCGAGCACGTCGTGCAGCTTGATGGTATCCACGCGCAGTCCATCCTGATCGCCCACATCCATGGAGATGGCATGATACTGGCGCAGATTTCCGATGTACTGATCGATGAAAGAGAGCGGAGAATTGGCCGCCCACTTGGCGAGAACGTCGTTCTGCACAACTCCGTCTTTCGACGCCAGATCAAGATACAGCGGAGGATTCTTTGGGTCCGGCGACCAGGCGGCGGCGGTGGCAAGCTGCGCGCGCTCGAAGAATCCGAGCTTGGCGGAATCCTCGGCCGTCTTCACCGCGGCGAGCTTTTTCTCCAGCTCCAAGTTGACCGGCCCGGCGGGACGCGCCGAAAGGCAGCACGGGCTCATAATGTACACGCTGCCGAAAACATCGGAATGCTTCATGCCGATGCGCGTGGCGCCGTAGCCTCCCATGGAGTGACCTGCCAGTCCGCGGCTCGCGCGGTTGGGAAGCGTGCGGTAATGCGCGTCAATGTAGGAGACAAGATCGTGGGCGATGAAGTTCTCAAAATCGCCCGTCGTGACCGAACTCGAGTACATGGAGCCGTTGTGCATGGTCTTGGAGTCGGGCAGAACCACGATCATCTCCTGCGCGCCCTGCGCGAAAGCCCCTTCGATGGTCTGCGGCACGTGGATCTCGTGAGTCCACTGCTCCGCGCCGATCGAGTAACCGTGCAGCGCATAAACCACCGGATAGCGGCGCTGCTTGTCCTGCTGGTAGCCGGGCGGCAGGAAGACAATGACGTCGCGGTCCACAGCGTCTCCCTCCAGATTGCCTTCCAGAGCCTTTCCGTGAACCTGGATGTGTTCGACCGTTACTGGCTTTGCGCCCGCAACCGGCGGAGGAACGATCGTCTCCACTTGCGCCATAAGCGCTGGCCACATGGCAACGGCTATTGTAAGTGTGATTTCGCAATACAGTTTCTTGATTGTCATGCCTGCACCTTCTATAGATATTACGCTGAAGGGAGGCGCCACTCGCTAGCTTCTGCCCCAGCGTGATTCTGGCGTCCACCGACTTAGGCGCCATTGCCAGAGGAGCGCTGGCCCGGCAGCTTCAACGTGAAACTTCTGAGTGGCGATTGCATAACTTGGCTACGGCTCCAGAGAGAGCACGGTCACCGATTTTGGTGGAACCGTGAGAGCTAGCTTGCCGCCCTTGACGCTGGCGGTGACCTGTTTGGGCACAACCATGTTGGGAGCGGCGAAGGTGTTTACGCTGTCCGCGGCAGGCGCGGTGAGCGTCTCTCCCTTAGCCGACTGAACCGCCACACCAGCGATCTCCGCGTCCAAGTCAACAGGCTTCTCCGGATCGAGGTTCGTGATTTCTACCCAGAGCTTGCCGGATGCATCCCGCGCCGCCAGAGCATCCACTCGCGGCAAGCTGACGCTGCCTTGGGTGTAAGTCCCTGGGTCAAAAGTTATCGGAACAAATGTTGCATCCTGAAAAGGAACGTACATCTTGTAGACGTAGTAAGTGGGGGTAAGCACCATCTTCTCTTTGTCCGTCAGGATCATGGCCTGCAACACGTTGATCATCTGGGCGATGTTCGACATGCGCACGCGGCTGGCATGCCGGGCGAAAATGTTGAGGTTCAAGGACGCCAGAATCGCATCCCGTATGCTGTTCTGCTGAACCAGGAAACTTGGATTCGTGCCGGGCAGCGCCGCATGCCATGCGCCCCATTCGTCCACTGCCAGGGCCACTTTCTTCTCGGGGTCGTACTTATCCATAACCGCTTCGTGCTTGCGCAGGAATTCATCCATGAACAGCGTGGATTTCAGCGTTTTGGCGTAATCCGCCAAGCCGAAGGCCGTGGAAGGAGTCGAAGGCGGCCATCCGTTGGCCACCGTGTACCAATGCAGGGAAAGGCCGTCGATATTCCAGCGTCCAGTCGTGATGCTGCCAGCCCTTCATGACAGTTTCGGTCCATTCGGTTTCGGGAAAACCTGGTCCCACCGCAATTCTGAGCATCCCGTTCTTACCCTGTTGGGCGGGATTATCGTTCCTTACGAAATGGCTGTAGATCTTGAGCTGGCTCAGATAGCCATCCGCCGTCATGCTGCCTCCGCAGCCCCAACTCTCATTTCCAATACCCAGAAATCCGACCGGATAAGGATCGGGATGTCCATTGGCGGCCCGCTCTTTGGCCAGCGCCGTGGGCTTTGCCGCGGTCATGTACTCCAGCCACTCAGCCGCTTCCTGCGGACTTCCCGAGGCCACGTTGATCGAGACGTACGGCTCGCTGCCGATCTGCTGCATGAAATCCATGAATTCGTGGGTGCCGAAGCTATTGGGGTCGACCACATCTCCCCACGCGGCGTTTAGCGTGGCCGGCCGCTGCGCGCTCGCTCCGATGCCTTTGCGCCAATGGTACTCGTCCGCGAAACAGCCACCCGGCCAGCGAACATTGGGAACCTTCAAGGCGCGAAGCGCCGTAACGACGTCATTGCGGATACCGCGCGTATTGGGAATTGGGGAATCCGGACCCACCCAGATGCCCTCGTACAGCCCGTGGCCGAGGTTCTCGGCGAACTGGCCGAAAAGGTTCCGATCGATTTTTGCTCCGGCTTTGGAGGCATCGATGGACAAATGAGCGGTCTCCGCAGCCGGAAGTAGCGCGCTAAAAAACAGCAGTAGAAGAGCGGGGCGAGCGGCCGTGAGGTGCGCTTTCCTTCCACGGATTTCAAACAGCGTAGTGTCCATGAATCGAGAATACATCGAATAAAATAATCTCTCGCTCTGAGAAAGCCGACTATGCGCCACAAGCGCAGGTTTTGTAACATGGGGTGTTTGAAACTGAAGGCTTCCAGCAGGGGGGATTTTGATGAAAAGGATTGGCATAGCGGTGGTGTTGTTTTCGAGCCTTTGCCATGGGGAGAGCTCCGGCGGTTTTGAGCCCGCGTCCACTAACGTGTGGGGAGCGGCATATCCGCGGGTGGACGCGAGCGGCAAAGCCGAATTCCGGATCAAAGCTCCGGAAGCCGCCAAGGTTCAATTGAATTTTTGGGGAAACGCGAAGATCGACATGGTCAAGCAGCCCGATGGGTTCTGGACCGCTACTACGGCGCCGCTGGTGCCCGGTTTCCACTACTACACCGTATTAATCGACGGAGCGGAGTTCAGCGATCCCGGAAGCCATTCCTTCTTCGGCGGCGGCAAAGACGCGAGCGCCATCGAAATCCCGGAGCCCGGATCCACTTACTATCTGCCTCAGAACGTTCCGCATGGCGATGTCCATGAGATTTGGTACCTCTCCAAGGTCACCGGTACGTGGAGGCATGCCCTTGTCTATTTGCCGCCGGGCTACGGCACCGAGACCAAGACGCGGTATCCCGCGCTCTATCTTCAACACGGCGGCGGCGAAGACGAGACCGGCTGGATCAAGCAGGGCCACGCCAACTTCATCCTCGACAATCTGATTGCAAGTGGAACATCCAAGCCCATGATCATCGTGATGGCTTATGGCTATGCCCGCAGAGCCGGTCAAGTCGATCCGGACCTCACCGGGAAAGCCTTCGGCTCGCCCGAAATGATGAAGGCCATGCAGGAGATGTCCTCGACCTTTGAAGACGACGTGACCCAGGCCCTGATTCCATTCGTGGACTCACACTTCCGGACGATCGCGGATCGCGATCATCGCGCCATGGCCGGCCTCTCCATGGGAGGCATGCAAACATTCCAGGTGACATTCAACCACCTGGATCTGTTCTCGTATATCGCGGGATTCAGCGGCGCCGCGGGCCAGTTGATGCTGGGCAACCGGTCTCTCGACCCCAAGACAGATCTTCAGGGCGCGCTCGCAGATCCGGCGGCCTTCGAGAAGCGCGTGCATTTGCTTTGGCTCGGAGTAGGAACCGAAGAGCCGGCCAGGATGAAAGATGGAATCAAACGGCTGCATGCGTCGCTCGACGATGCGCACATCAAGCACGTGTTCTACGAGTCGCCGGGTACTTCGCACGAGTGGCAGACGTGGCGGCGCGACCTGAAGGACTTTGCGCCGCGCCTCTTCCGCTAGATAGCGGGGACGCCGGAGTCGTGAGAATACGTCCGCAGCCTATGCTCCCACCAACCCACTGGAGCTCGCCACAGAGATCAAGAAGAGGGCTCGGCCCACTATTGGTATCGGTGGCACAAAGTACCACGTCCCTCCAAATGGAACCAGTAGCAACATCGCAGGAGCATTCAGTCCCTTGCAAATCAACCAGGCCGGAGGGAAAAAATGATAATCCACGCCGCCAGGACCACGCGTTCGATCCGCCTGTAGAAGCAGAACGGTCGCAACAAGAACTTGAATAAAAGGCAAGATGATCGCAAGCTTCAATTTCCGCATGATCTAGCTCCTGCTCCCGAGGGGAAGATCAGGTGATCCTCCAAGTAATAAGTGATGTTCACAGATGGGGCGGGAACGTTGAAAACTAGCTCCAAACCTGCCGGAGGAAGGAGACTCATGTCAAACTTTCCGGTACATCCGTGAGTTCGGTTCGATTCCGACTGTCCCCCTCGCCTTCGCCTCATTTCCGTCTATCGGCAGTTGGCGACCTTCCGCTCCGGTGCAATGTTCCTCAGGTCCGCACAAGCGGCGGCGCGGACTGCTGGGCGCGCGTCGTCGGCGTATATTTCCAGCATTTCAAGGAGATGGTTGTTCCACTGCTCCGGAAGCAGGGCCGAAGGTCTTTTTTGCAAGAATTCCAATGCCTCGCGGAGCCTTTCGCCGGCCGTCTTGGGATCGAGTTGGTTCGCGCCAGGGCAGTCGGTTTGGTCATGGGTAAAGAGACCTGAAATCCCGCCACAAAGAGCAGCGCGCACTCGGGGATCGGCATGCTTCTGCAGGTTTTTTGCGAGCTCGTACGCGTACTTTGGAACAGCAAGGATGTCGTCTTCATTTCTCCTCAAGCCAATTAGATATCCGTCCAGGTGGTCCATGGGGCAGATCATTCCCCGGGGTCATCAGGATGTAGGCAATGGTTGCTTCCGGCCCAAGTTGGACCGGGAGGTCCTGCTGATTGTGTGAGCCGCTATGGACTTCAATCTTGAGCTGCGTGGCATCGGACCAACTGCGAAAAAAACCGCCGTCCTTTCGGAGCGACACAATGTACCGCTCGCCCGGCCAAAAATCGTAGCGGTGCTTCTGGTCAAAGTTTAAAAAAAAATAGAAGGATATGCTCGGCGTGGGGAATGTTCCGCGAATCGTATTCTCGACGACAGCGTCGTACCTCACGAGCGCGAGGCCTGTTGGGGGGTGTCCAGAGGTTGCTTTTATAGTGCTGACAAACGCGAAATTCATGATTTTGACCACGGCAATGTAGGGCGCCGAGAGGTAAAACTCACGCCCGACGGGTTCTCCTTCAAGGATCAAGCGCGGCACAAGGTCGGGTTGACGATGACAAGAGCAAAGGGATCCCGCGAACGCGCAAATGATCGTCGTAGCCAGGGAGTATCTCATTGGGTACACGTGCGCTGAGGTGTACTACCACTGTCTCCGTTGACGAAGATGGCCGCTCGGGTGGGAGCGGACAGCAGGTTCTCCCATACCGGCTTGCCGATAACCTTAATACGATATTCGCTTATCGTCGCGATCGGGTTCATGATCGACCTTACTTGCCAAATTCCGGATTGGAGCAATTCACCGTTCCCAACGGCAACGCTCCCGCGTAGACAGTAATATCGGCCGATGCGCTTTCGGCCGTTATACTGACATGGCAGGGAGCTACGGCGGTGAGAATCGTGGGATTGTCTAGATCTCCTAGAGTGGGTTGGGGCAGCGTCGGGCAATCAGCGAGAAGAAGGACCACATGAAATGAGCACGGCCACGAAACCTCGTGGGACCTGGTCTCGATTTTCGATTGCGCGATGTTTTCTCCAGGAGGAATATAATAAAAGCGTAGTGCCCACGACCAACAGACCGAAACTCTTAAAACCGAAGGTCGATCCGCATTTGCAGGGGGCGGGAGAGCGCGTGAAGGCTGCGTCGGAAGAGCTGGAGCGCTTGGGTATTGCCGACGAAACCGGTAAACGCGTGCGAACCGATGTCCCACAAGATATGAGGAACGGGGCAGACCGCGATTTCGGCGGATAAGTGGCGCCCCGTATGTTTATCGTTGCCGGCCCCCCGGGGGCTGGCAAATCCAGAGCTTTCCCAGTGTCCGGGTTTGGCGTCGATTTCTTCAACGCCGATGATCGGGCAGCCGCACTGAATCACGGCTCCTATCTGAACATCACGCCAGCAATCCGCGACGAGGTCAATATTCTCTTCGAGGCGTTCGTACGGGATCACATAGAAAGGCGGGCCAGTTGCGCGTTTGAAACGACGTTAAGAAGCGGAGTCACGTTCGATCAGGCGGCGCTCGCAAGGCACGTCGGATTCATGACGGAGATGCGTTACTTGGCGCTTAAGGATTTTGCAATGCACGTCGAACGCGTAAGAATGCGTGCCGACGCGGGCGGCCACAGCGCGCCCGAGTCCGTTCTCAGACCTATCTACGAGGCGAGTATCCGGAACGTCACGCGAGCGATTCGCGAGATGGATTTCCTTTACGTGTATGACAACAGCAGATGGGGCATCACGCCGCGCGTGCTGCTGCAAACCGAGAAGTCAGAGGCTGTCTATCTTGCAGACGACATCCCGAAGTGGCTGGAGGCCGCGCTCGAACAGCTGTGAACGCTGCGCAGCGAGGCGGCCTGCCCGGCTAGCCGTTGGCCGAGCTGGCGCCATTGCTTTTTCACCGTATCAAAACCGTATCAAAACCCGATCCTTTCGAACGATGGGACTTCCCTTTGAGCGAAGAGCAGACTCCCCATATTGTTGAAAAACCAAAGAACAGAAGGTACGCCTCGGAGCCAAAAGAAGCAAGGTGCGGGCTTCACACGCAGGAGGTCACAGGTTCGAGTCCTGTCGCGCCCACCATTCCCGCACTTGGATCTAGGTTGGGGGTACCCCCGACACTGACTTTAGCCCCTAGCTCCCCAGGCGCAAAACCAAGTCGGTGAAGCGCGCATCAGGACGAAGCGGATCGAATTCAGGATCGAGCTTCATAAAGAAAGCGAAGGGGACTCGCTCGTCTAGGATTCTTCCGACCGATGTGATCGCGGAATCGGTGTCATTCAGTGCGATCTGTACTTGTGCCATGGCGTTGGGATCGACGTATCTGGCCTCGGCCAATTGGGACAGCTTAGCGAGAATCTCCATGGCTTCGTTGCCGTGTTTCAGATATGCCAGGCAGGCGCCGAGCACACCCAGGCTCAGCGGATCCGGAGGGTCGGTTTGGCACTTTCGCGCCTGTTCCAGCGCGCGTTCAAAGCGGCCTTCACTCATATAGACTTGCGCCAGAAGACAACGGGTCTCCGCTGGCTCGCGATCCAGCACTAACGCCGCTTCAATCCATTTTTCAGCGTTCGATGGCTGCCGCCGAAGATGAAGCATCCATCCTAGCGTGCGGTGTGCTCGCACCGAAAGAGGATCCAGCGCGACGGACCGCTCAAAACATGCCAAGGCTTGGTCCGATTCCCCACGTGCGAGCAGACACCAACCGTAGATCTGTTGTCCGAAGGAGTAGGAAGGCTCGAGTTCGATAGCCCTCCGAGCTAGGCGGGCACCCTCTTCCCATTTCCATTCATAGAGCGCAGTAGTGGCCGCGAGAGAGGAGTAAGCGTGTGGCAGAAGAGAATTGAGGTTTAGCGCCTGGAGCGCTGACCGTTGTGCTTTGGGGAAGACTTCGCAAGGGCGCTCGAGTCCCCATAAGGCGAGATATAGATAAGCGTCCGCGAGACCCGCGTATGGCGGGGCGTAGTCTGGGAATAAAGAGATGGCGCGTTCGAATATTTCGGCCGCGGTCTTGTAACCGTCCGCACTCATGCGATTCCAGGCATACCGGCCTTGAAGGTTCAGCAGGTAAGCCTTCATGTTGGGAGCGCCGCGAATCACAGAGCTCGATGCAGACGATGCCAGTGTGATCTGCAATGCCCGTGCAACCGCCTGTGCAATTTCCTCTTCTAGGGCGAAGAGACCATCCAGCGTCCGTGCAAAGGTTTCAGCCCAGCGGACCTCTCCACTTGCTACATCGAGAATCTCGGCGAAAATCTTCAGCCGGTTGCCCGATTTGCGAATACTCCCATCAATGATTGTTCCCGCACCAAGGCGGGTGCCGATCTCGCGTACATCCTGTGCGGCGCCTTTTAGCGCGAACACGCTGGTGTGGCCAATCACATTCAGACCAGGAATATGGCTAAGGGCGTATATGATGTCATCCGTGATCCCATCGCAGAAATACTCCTGCTCCGGATCGGCGCTCAGGTTGGACAAAGGGAGTACGGCCACCGTTTGGCGGTTCAGCAGGTGCGCCTTGGGTTCCTCACCCGGCGTCTGTCGACGGCGATCGTAGGCGTAAGTGAGGTAAGCAAATGTCGGAACGTAGCTTCCCGCCTTGAAGACGATGGACACCGGATCTGCCCGCCCTTCGAGTTCGTAATACTCACGGAGCTTCTTTCGCAGGCGTTGCGATTCCACTCGGACAATCGAATCTGTACGTGGGTCATATTTGGAACCGCGATCAAAAACGATGCGGCCAATGAGTGATTCCTTGAGCTGATCGACGGTTCCTTTCAAAGCGCACTCGACAGCGAATTTGAGGAAACGCTGGAGACGTTCCGAGTTCCGGAACGGACGGCTTTGCAAGAGGCGATCAAGCTGGGCAAGGACATCCCGGTCGGCGACATTGGAGGTGTTTTCGGTGCGGCGGCCTGAGAAATCAGGGGGACTCACATTTACACCGACCACGACTTAAGCTCACTGGGCTTAAATTATCGGCTTCGTTAGCTATCGGCTAGCTAACTTCCCCCGGTCTGGCAGTCCCGATACGATTGAAACCACATTATTTACTTCACATGCTGACGTGCTGGCATGCGTTACTCATGCATCCAACGCGAGAGGACGAGCGATTTGTGCCATCCAGAACTGTCGGAACTGTACTAATGATCGACGATAATGAGCTACTGCGCAGTGCCGTTTCCAAGATGCTGCGGACACAAGGTTTCGCCGTGATCGAGGCTGACGACGGGCGCTCCGGAGTGGATTTGTTTCAGGTCAATAAGGCGACGATCAACGTAATCCTGCTGGACTTGAATCTGCGGCGCTTATCGGGCCGAGAAGCCCTGAGCGAACTGCAACAGATGCGGCCCGGCGTGAAGGTGATTCTTACTAGCACCTTCAGCAAGGACGCCGTCTGGACGGCACTTGGCGGTTTGCATCCTTGGGGATTCATTCAAAAACCCTACCTGATAAGCGAATTGGTCGACTTGTTGCTCAAGGCGTGCAAAACTGGACCGTGAGTAACTGGCGTGTGAAAAGGGGTTGGCACACGATTGGATTCTACTATCGCCCCGTACCGTGGAGAAGTACCTGGATCGAGCGCCTGGCGCGCACGCCGGATCCTCGGTCACCCAAGCAACCTCCAGGAAGGGATCATCTGGGCAACGGCACGTCCGGGCGTCTCTGTCACCGCCTTCCTGCCCGTCGCGCTTACTGGCCGATCGGCCGAACGCCGACAATGAAATAGTCCGTCTCACCAAAACAGGAGGTGGGCACTCCCTTGTGCTGCTCGTAAGTCAGCGCAACCCGCTGACCAGCGGCCTCCTCGATTCTACGAGCCGTTGCGTCGTTCCGAACGCTAAACTGGAAGATCTGCGGAGCAGTGCCTGGCACCGTAGTCATCGCTAGTTCGCCCTCCCACGTCTTGCAGAGCCAGCCCTTTCTTGAAATCTTCTGAACGTAGCCCGCTCGCTCGCCGGATGAATAGGCGTAATGCAGTGCCGCCCAGGTGTATAGGGTAATCAAAGCCGCTGGAAGAAGAAGGAAGATCAGAATCAGCCGGAATTTCCAGTTTTTCTTCTTGCGGACAACGTGGGGTGCCGAAAGCTCAGCTGTGCCGCTCATCGAAGCTCGCTTGCCTCTCACCTCCCGAGACGCGGCGCCAACGTCCGCGGTTCAGAGAATTTGCGCCACGGCTACAGCCTCGGCATACCTGGGTTACAGCCCGCTGACTGTAGTACTGCTCAAGTAACCTACCCGGAATGAGCGGCCTGGCGGTCTTAGCGCATTGCGTCGGATTGGGCACGGCATGAAGCGCCTGCTGACGGATGGCGGACAGCAAGCCAGGGCATCACGAAGGACCTCGCATCACGGCAAACCAGTTGCAAAAAGAAAGTCACGCTGGTTGCGACATCATCAACAATAGCGTCGGGTTGAGCGGCGCGAGTGGATACACAGATAGGGCCGTGAGGGGTGAGTCCGGCCAGCTCACAGAGTCAGAGGCCGCGCCGATCATCGTCCTGGCAGCGATCACGCGGAGCGGTGAGTTTGCGGACAATGCGGAAGTGAACTTCAGCCGCGAGCCGCCGTTTGGAAAGCGAGGAGTACACATGCAGTGGACGCCCGGGGGAGTAAGCGGCGATGTCGAGGACCGCCGTGGCCAGGGAAGTGGCTTTCGAGGCACGAGTCTCGGAGTGGGCGCCACCATAGTGCTGGCGCTGCTGAGCCTGATCTTCCACCGCGATTTCATCTCGATGTTTTCTGGATCAACCGGCACCGGTCCAGCGGTATATCAGCCGCCTGCAGTGCAAGACAGCGCTGAAGCGAACCTTGTTCAATTTGTATCGTTCGTGCTTGATGATGCACAACAGGTATGGGAACGCCTTTTGCCACAGTACGGCACACCGTACAGGCATGCGAAGCTGGTGCTGTTTCGTGATCAGACCTTATCTTCCTGTGGCGTCGCCCAGGCGGCCACAGGGCCTTTCTATTGTCCCGCGGATGAAAAGGTCTACATTGACCTGGGCTTTTATGACGAGTTGAAGAGCAAGTTCGGAGCTCCCGGCGAGTTCGCACAGGCGTACGTACTTGCGCACGAGATAGGGCATCACGTTCAGAAGCTCCTGGGAATCTCATATAAGGTGCAATTGCTGCAAGAGCGAAACCCTGCCGGGGCGAACCCGCTCTCAGTCCGATTGGAGCTACAAGCTGATTGCTTAGCTGGAATCTGGGCGCATTCCACAGCTCAACGCAATCTCATCGATAGGAGTGACGTGGAATCGGGGATGCGAGCGGCAGCAGCGGTCGGTGACGATCGGATACAGAGAATGGCCCGCGGTTACGTCAGTCCGGAGTCGTTCACCCACGGATCTTCGGCACAGCGCGCGGAATGGTTCGAACGTGGACTTGCGAACGGCGAGATCTCCCAATGCGATACATTTTCGGACAGATGACATCGGCGCTCGATCAGCTGCTTCCTGTCACGTCATGTTATTTGTGGCGTCTCAAAAAGCGCCTTTCCGACCCTGCGGGAGAACTCGGTGGTTAAAAAGTAAGAGTGCGGTTATCTGCATCCAGTAGTAGGAAGAGGTGTCATCCCGTGCAATCGCGGCGGCCGGTCGGCGAAGAAATGTTCGCGACTAAAGCGACAAACATTCAAGTGCCGGAAAGAGCAGTTGGCGGGCGAGGGGCCTTTTTTATATTTGACCGACAAAATGACAAAAGCGATGACAACGAGTAGCTCAACGCCTAATCGCTCGAAGAGGCGTCGGAGACGTGCAGCATCGGTCTTGAACCACTTTCCGGCCGTTTCCAAGATGCGGTTCTTGGTGGTGCAGAGTTAATCTTTCAGAATGGCAAGAGAGGGCGGAGGTGCCTCGGCAGTGCAGCGACGCTAGGACGGCACAACTGCCAGCATCAAGTGTTTTGCGTCTTTATCCATGCTCGCGATCTGCAAGATGACACGCCGGTGCAGCACATTGCACGAGGCTCGGCATTACCCACGCGACCGCCAAAATAGAGACGCTAGTTGCTGGCTCGCGGGTGCCGAACCGACATGAATGAAGTTTTGGCTCACCCTTTGGGAAATTAGGGTAGCTATTAAAGTTTAGCCGCCAGCTTGCGGCCCTTCTCTACGCCTTCAGGTCGATCCACATCTAGTCGCACTTGCCACCGCCCGGCACTGCTGCGCAGCATTCCTCTGTTTAACCTCAATCGCTGCGTTTCAGAGACATGCCCACCCTTCCGCGTGGCATTGTATTCCTCCTGATAGGTCGGCTTCTCATCGTGTGGGAGTATCGCGCTGGTCGCCGAGCCCCATTCGAACTGAAGCGCGTAACACAGGACTTGACCGCCTTCTTATCGGCTACACTGAACTGAATCACGCGAAATGCCGCTCTCTCCAGGCACCAAACTCGGGCCATACGAAATCCTCTCGCCCATAGGAGCCGGCGGCATGGGAGAGGTCTTTCGCGCCCGCGATCCGCGCCTGGGCCGCGACGTAGCCGTCAAGGTGCTGCCTGCGGCCATGTCCACATGACCCTGACCGCCTCGCCCGGTTCCAGCGTGAGGCTTGCGCCGTCGCCGCGCTCAACCATCCCCACATTGTCACCATCTATTCCGTTGAAGAGGCCGGCAGCATCCACTTCATCACCATGGAGCTCGTCGAGGGCAACCCGCTCGACCGCATCATCCCCGCTCACGGCCTGCCCGCCGACCAGATCGTCGACATCGGCAACGCGCTTGCCGACGCCCTTTCTGCCGCGCACGACAAGGGAATCGTCCATCGCGACATCAAGCCCGCCAACGTCATGGTCAACAACGAGGGCCGCGTCAAGGTGCTCGATTTTGGCCTCGCCAAAGAGGTCACCCAGCTCGGCCCTGAAGATGAAACACGCGCTGCCGCAGGCAGCACCCAGGCCGGCATGGTCATGGGCACTCCCGCGTACATGTCGCCTGAGCAAATCTCCGCACGCCCCCTTGACCACCGCACGGACATCTTCTCTCTCGGCGTGGTGCTGCACGAGATGGCCACCGGCAAGCAGCCCTTTGCCGGCCTCTCCTCGGCCGAGCTGATCTCGTCCATCCTTCGCGACACCCCGCCCTCGGTCTGCGACATCCGCGCCGACCTGCCCAGCGATCTGGCACGCATCATCCGCCGATGCCTTGAGAAAGACCCGCGCCACCGAATCCAGACTGCGCGAGACATCTCCAACGAGTTCCGCGACCTCGCCCGCCAAACCCAGCAGAAAGCCGCTTCGCGAACCTCGGCTCAAGCTCCAGCTTCAAGCCACGCCGCAACCCCGTCGCCAACCTCAGCCGCCCACTCCCCCACCGACTCCGGCGCCGCCCGCGCCCACGAAGGTTTCTGGGTCGCCGTGCTGCCCTTCAAGGCGCATGGCGCAAGCCCCGAGCTCGCTGCGCTTGCCGAAGGATTAACCGAAGACATCGTCACCGGAATGTCGCGCTTTTCTTATTTGCGCGTTATCGCACGCGGTTCCACGCTCAGCTACGCCAACAAGGCAGTCGACCTACGCGTAGCAGGCAAAGAACTCGGCGCTCGCTACGTCATGGAAGGCACCCTGCGCCAGGCTGGCGCAAAGCTGCGCCTCGCCGTCCAACTCGTTGACACGGTCACCGGCGCGCACCTCTGGGCTGAGAACTATGAGCGCGCCTTCAGCCCCGAATCCATCTTCGAACTCCAGGACGACCTGGTCCCTCGCATCGTTTCCACCGTTGCCGATAACAACGGCGCCTTGCCGCGCAGCATGAGTGAGGCAGTGCATAGCAAAGCCCCGGAAGAATTGAGCCCTTACGAAGCCGTGCTGCGCAGCTTCGCCTACTTTGAGAGGTACACCCCGGAAGAGTTGTCGGCTTCCCGGTCTGGGTTGGAAGCTGCCGTGCGCAAAGCTCCGGCCTACGCAGATGCCTGGGCAATGCTCGCCTGCCTCTGCGCCCAGGACTATTTGCATGGATATGAGCTACAAAAAAACGCCCTGGAAAGCGCGGCCTCTGCCGCACGCAAGGCCGTTGAACTGAGCCCAGCGAATCATCTGGCGTATTTCAGCCTGGCCCAGGTCCTCGCGCACCAGAAGGACTTCGATTCGTTTCAGGATGCTGCCGAGCGTGTTCTGGCGCTTAACCCGATGGACGGCAACGCGGTCGCCTTTCTCGGCGAGTTCCTTGTATATGGCGGCAATGCGGAGCGCGGCATGCAACTGGCCGATCGCGCCAAGCAACTGAACCCGAATCATCCCGGCTTTTACTGGTTCGCGGATTTTTACCACGCGTTTTCTCAAAAGGACTACCGCGGCGCACTCGCTTTCGCACAGAAAGCCAAGCTGAGGGGCAACCCGCTGGCGCCAATGATGATTGCATCCGCGGCAGGTCAGCTCGGGGACGGAGAAACGGCGGCGAAAGCGGCAGGCGACTTGCTGAAGTTTCGCCCCGAACTCCCCGCCTTGATGCCCAGGCAAGTAGCAAAAATCTGGAACCCTGAATACGGCGAAAGGTTCCTCGACGGCCTTCGCAAAGCCGGCCTCGACATCCCCGCCGCGCAAACGCCATCCGTCCCCGCCACCACCAACACCAGCGGAGCTACACGCATCGCCGATTCCAAACCTCCCTCCATCGCGGTGCTGCCATTCGCGAACATGAGCCGCGATCCGGATGACGATTATTTCAGCGACGGCTTAGCAGAGGAAATTATTAATGCTCTGGCGCAAGTTCCGGGCTTAAAAGTGATTGCACGCACCTCCGCATTCGCGTTCAAAGGACAGAACTCCGATGTTCGCAAGATCGCCGAAGCGTTAGGGGTGACAACGATACTCGAAGGCAGCGTCCGCCGAACTGGTAACCGCATCCGCGTCACCGCGCAGTTAATCACGGCTGCCGACGGCAGCCACCTCTGGTTGCAGAAGTACGACCGTGAGATGGCAGACGTTTTCGCCATCCAGGATGAAATCGCGCAGGCGATTGCGCGGTCGCTCGAAGTCAAGCTCGGTGCGAGGGCGGCCAGTTACCACCAACGCAAGCCGAATCTCGCCGCCTATGAAGCCTTCCTGAGGGGGCGGCACCATCTATTCAAATTCAGTCCCGAGTCCTGGCAACGCGCGAAGGAGCGTTTTCAGGAAGCCGTAGCGCTCGATCCCGAATATGCGCAGCCGCATGCCAATCTCGGCTACGGTTATCTTCAGGCGGGAGCGGGCGGAATTGAGGATCTGCGCGCGCTAGCGCCTCTGATTCGGGCCGAGGCTCAGAGAGCGCTGGAGATCGACCCCGCCGAGCCCGATCCAAGATTTCTACTGGGCTCGGTTGCTGCCGCGCATGAGTACAGTTGGGATGAAGCAGGGCGCCAGTTCCAGGCTGCCCTGGCGCGTCCGGGAGCATCCGCCGAGGCCCACTGGGCATACGCCAGCCTCTATCTGCAACCCCTTGGCAGATTTCCAGAGGCGGTAAGCGAAATGGATCTGGCTGTGGAGCAGGACCCGCTGAACGTCCACTGGCGCGCTGTGCGGTCCAGTCACCTCGTCCATGTGGGTAACACCGAACGTGCAATCGAAGAGGCGCTGAAGACATTGGAGCTCGACGAAAACTATTGGCCGACACACTTCATTCTCGCTGAAGCTTACCTCGCCCTGGAGAAGTCGGATCAAGCAATTGCGTCGAGCGAACGGGCATATCATTTGGCGCCATGGCAAACGAGCAATCTGGGGCTGCTGGCAGGATTGCTGGTTCAGGCTGGCGAACAGGCTCGCGCGTCGGAATTGGTACAGCAACTAAAAGCCACACCACAGGCTGCATTTGGATGGGTCCTGTATCACTTGGTCTGTTCGGATTTGGATGCGGCAGCCGATTGGTACGCGAAAGCGATTGAACAGCGAGAATTGTTCGCGGTTATCTTTGCCTCCGCGCCCATGCTGAACGTTCTGCGAGTGACAGGCCGGTGGCCGAGGTTAGCGAAGATGATGAACCTGCGCTGCGTGACCATGTAGCTGCGAGCCTGTAGCGGAGCCTGCAAAGGCCGTTACTCTCTTGCACATCTGAATGCGAGCTGTGCTTGCTCTCTACTTTTTCCGAGGATATACGGAAAGAGTGATGCTCTCGCCTGAGCGCATTGCGGTTTGCGATGAACACGATCTTGGGCGAAACAGCATTCCTCGGTTTAATCTCAATCGCTGCGTTTCAGAGACGCCCACCCTTCCGCGTGGCATTGTATTCCTGTGATAGGTCGGGTTCTCATCGTGTGGGAGTGTCGCGCTGGTCAACGAGCCCCATTCGAACTGAAGGTCGTTTTTCATTCCCAATCCGTGCCGAGAAGGGACCATGTCAAGGCGAGACGAAACAAATTCACTTCAAACCGACCACAGGTTGACCCGCTGCCGGTAGTGCCCGCCGGAGTGCCTGTCGCTCCTCATTGCTGAAACCCAGCCAGCGCTGGGCAATATCACGATTTTCTGCTTTCCCCCAAACCGCCCGCATGATCCCCGACGCTGCGTGCTTCTAACCGAGCAGCAGATGCCCGATCTCATGCGTCATCGCGTAAGCCATCAGATTGCGGGCCGACAGGCCGTAGTGTTGCGCTCACGGGTCTCGGCTGCATAGAGCGTAGCAAAACTGTTCGCGACAATCGCCGATCCAAGCGGATCACCGAGCTTGTTCGGCTGGCCTGCAGGGTGAGCCGCCAGAATCCGAATCAGGACCGATCCCCGGTCGAGATCTCCGTTGCAGAAAGCTGGCCGCTGGCCAATGCACCCAATCGGTCCGGATCCCGGCTCGCGAGAGCAACACGGCGCTTAGGCCGTCCACTCCGTTCATAAAACTGTCTAACAGCCCAGCATAATCGTAAACCACGACGGTAAGCGTCCGGTCCTTTAAGTCGTCTGCAGCGATCCTCCTTAGAGTGCCCAGCGCTGCCAGCAATATCGTTTTCCATGAGGTGCTCATGGACCGACATTGAGCCGAAAGGGACGAACTCCCGATGCAGCGCGCCTGGTATGCGCCTGACATCGATGTGGCAGAGCAAGTTATTAAAATGAATGGATTTACGTGATATACTTCCGCCTAAGCCCCATGCTTTCCCCCGGCTCCGTCGGTGTAATTCGGTTCGGTGGATTCGAATTCGACCCATCCGTGCGAGAGCTACGCAAGGGCCAGACCCGATTGCGAGTGCCGGACCAATCGCTCACGATTCTCGCCATGCTGCTGGAGCATCCGGGCGAGCTGGTGACCCGCGAGGCAATTCAAGCCCGGCTTTGGCCCAACGGCACCGTGGTCGAGTTCGAGCACAGCGTCAACTCGGCCATCAAGCGGCTGCGGCAGGCGCTATTGGACACCGCAACCACGCCGCGCTTTATTGAAACGCTACCGCGCAAGGGCTATCGGTTCATCGGGGTTATGGAGCCCTTGGCAGATGAACCGGCAGGACTCACGCCGGGAGCCATCATTTCGCACTATCGGATTCTGGCCGAGTGTGGGCGAGGCGCGATGGGCGTGATCTACAAGGCCTACGATACGCGGCTGCAACGGGACGTGGCTCTGAAGTTACTTCCGCCGGAGCACGCGGCCGACCCGCGGCGTATTGAGCGGCTGATGCGTGAGGCGCGCGCCGCATCGGCGCTGAGCCACTCGAATATCGTGACGGTGTACGAGGTCGGATCGGAACGCGGCTTGGATTTCATCGCGATGGAATATGTGGAGGGCCAGTCCCTCGCCCACGCGATCCCTGGTAAGGGGCTATCCTTGGCGCGCGCTCTTAATTACGCTCACGAAATCGCCGCCGCGCTTGAAAAGGCGCATGCTGCGGGCATAGTGCATCGGGACCTAAAGCCGGCGAACATCATCGTGACTGGAGATGGCCATATCAAGCTGCTGGATTTCGGTCTGGCGCGGTGCGCGCCTGCGGCTGGATCCCAGACCGCGAGCCTGGCTGCGGAGGGCGAGATCGCCGGCACAATTGGGTACATGTCGCCGGAGCAGGTGGGTGGAATCGCCACTGATCACCGTACGGATATTTTCTCGTTCGGCGTGGTCCTTTACGAAATGGTCACGGGGGAACGGCCGTTCACGGGAAGCTCCGCGATGGCCGTCTGCGAAGCGATCCTGCACGCTCCGCTACGCGACTTCGGCGACAGAAAAGTCCCCGGAAAGCTCAAGGCGATTATACGGAAGCTGCTTGAGAAGGACCCAGCCCATCGTTACGGAAGCGCCGATCAGGTCCAACAAGAGCTGCATGCATTGGAATCCTCGCTGCGGCCGGCGAGGCTATCGAAAATTGCCTGGACGACGGTTGGGGTCGCCGTCGTGTTGGCCGGCCTATTGGCGGGTTGGCTCCGGCACCGATCGTCCCGAGAGCGGTGGGCGATCGAGACGGCGACACCTGAGATCACTCGGCTGGTCTATGCGGGGGAGTATGTGAAGGCCGCGGCGCTGACGCGGGAAGCACGCGCGGTGCTTCCGAAGAACCCGACGCTCGAGAAGCTCTGGACGGCCTCTACAGGAGAGGTCTCGATCGCCAGTGTGCCTACTGGAGCCGATATTTCGATTAGACCGTATCACGGAGATTCGAACGCCTGGCGGAACCTCGGGCAGACACCTCTCAAGAGGATTCGCGTTCCTCTGGATGCCTACGTCTTGAAAGTCGTCAAGTCTGGATTCGCCCCTCAGATTTCCATATTTGAGCTTGGCCCGGAGCCACCCGGTTTCCGTTTCGACTCCGACTGGACCTGGAAGCTTCGACCAGAGAGGAGCGTCCCAACCGAAATGGTTGTTGTTCCTGGCGGCTGGGTCGGCCTCAACTACCCCCTCGCGGAAGCCCCCGCGGTCCGGGTTGACGATTTTCTCATCGATAGGCACGAAGTCACCAACGAGGAGTACAAGAGATTCGTTGACGCTGGGGGATACCGGAAGCGCGAGCTCTGGAAGCAGCCTTTCGTAAAGGACGGGCGTGCAATTCCCTGGGAGGACGCAATCGCTCTTTTTCACGATGCGACGGGACGTCCAGGTCCTGCGACGTGGGAAGCCGGAGGGCATCCGAAGGGCCACGAGAAATACCCGGTTGCCGGTGTCAGTTGGTTTGAGGCGGCCGCTTACGCAGAGTTCGTTGGAAAGAGCCTTCCCACGGCGTACCACTGGCTGCTGGCGTCGCAAGCGGGGGACCTAACCGCACTACTTAGCCTTGGAGGCAACTTCCAAGGCGAGGGTACTCAGCCGGCTGGCAGCGCAGGCGCTCTTGGTGGCTACGGTACCACGGACATGGCTGGCAACGTGAAGGAATGGTGCTTGAACGAGGCGCGAGCAGGCAGGCGAATAATCCTGGGTGGAGGCTTCGGCGAGCCGAGATACATGTTCAGTCTTACGGACTCGCAATCGCCATGGGATCGACTGGCGAACTTCGGTTTTCGCTGCGTCAAACTCGACTCGCGACCTGCAGCTGCGGCCGTGGCGCGTTTAGAGGTCACCACCCGCGCCTACGCGAATGAGAAGCCGGCCTCGGACGAGGTCTTCAAGGCCTATACCGCGCTCTACGCCTACGATAAAGGGAGATTGAACGCGCGGGTGGAAAGGACGGAAGTGATGAAGGACTGGTCGCGAATAAATGTGACCTTCGAAGCCGCGTATGGCCACGAGCGTGTAACGGCATACCTCTTCCTTCCGAAGAACGGGGCTGCGCCCCTCCAGACGGTCGTGTATTTTCCGGGCGCGTTTGCCTTTTTGGACGACAAGCTCGATTTGTCGAGCTGCGAGGATACCAATGACTTCCTTTTGAAAAGCGGGCGGGCGCTTGTCGTCCCGGTTTACAAGGGCATGTATGAGCGGCGGGATGGCATGGAGCCCGGTCGCAAACCGCCGGCGTTCTTTCGCGACCACGTGATCGCGTGGTCGAAGGACCTGGGCCGGACGCTGGACTACCTCGAGACCCGAAAGGATATCGACAGCACGAAAGTGGCCTACTTCGGCATCAGCGTGGGCGCGACTGAAGGTGGGCTACTTCCGGCCGTCGAGAAGCGCATTAAAGTGGCGATCCTGTCGTCCGGAGGTTTGCCGCCCAAACACGACCTCCCGGAGGTTGACCCGCTCAACTTCGTGTCGCGTGTGAAGATTCCGGTACTTATGCTGAGCGGGCGATACGATGACGAGTGGCCGTTAGAGTCGTCGCAGCTTCCACTCTTTCGCTTCCTCGGCACTCCAAGCAGCGACAAAAGGCAAGTGATCTACGAAGGCGGCCACTGCGTATTTCCCCGACCAGCGGCAGTTCGCGAGTGCCTGGACTGGCTGGATAAGTATTTGGGACCGGTGCGGCATCAATAGGCAGGGCATGGCCCTGCCCCACCCCACTACAGATTCATACTGGCGATGTCGACTGGCGAGCGATTCGCCCGGGCGCAGGGCGTGCCTGCGCAATCGTAATCGCTGCCAGTGGCGGCTTTAAGCTATCCCCGAAGATGTTTCGCGCAAAAAACCGTGCGGGCCTAGCACGTCCAATCTCATTTTGAGATCGGAAACAGGCTCGCCGCGTTTCTCCGCTTCGCAAGAGAAGTTGTCGCGGTAAACCGCCAACGATCCCCAGCCCGTATCCTTTGCGACCCTTGGCACCAGGGTCTTCTCAAGCTTTTCGAGCGGCAGTGTTGCAAGGAGTTCCGAGAGCCGCTGGCCCATACTGCGGACCCGGCGAACTGGTCGGGTCAACGGTTGAAGAGATCGGGAATGATTAGTCGGCTTCTCGTCATGTGGCAGTCGCCCAGATTTCACCTCCCATTCGAACTGAAGCGCGTAACCCAGGCGCAACCGATTTCGGACCCAGGTTGGCTGTTCTCGGGTTTCAGCTTTTCTTAAGAATCAGGGAGCAGAATAATGGAGGAAGGTATGTGAAATGAAAGCCTACTTCAGGGTGTTGCTGGCAACGATGATGTTTTCATTGGCTGCCCGTGCAGCGGAAACGAAGATCGCAATGAAGGACCTGCCGGTTCCGGTGCAAAAGGCAATCCAGGAGCAAAGTAAGGGAGCCGTGGTTCGCGGGTTCACGAAAGAGGTCGAGAACGGCAACACCGAGTATGAAGCAGCGCTAACGGTAAATGGCCACAGAAAGGACATATCCTTCGATTCGGCCGGCAAAGTCGTCGCAGTGGAAGAAGAGGTCAAGCTGGAGAACTTGCCAGCGGCCGCGCGTACCGCTATTCAGAAGGCCGCCGAAGGTGGCGCGCTGCGCAAGGTCGAATCCGTAACTGAAGGGGGAAAGTCTTTCTATGAAGCGACCATTCGCAAGGGCGGCAAGTCTTCGGAAGTTCAGGTGGACAAAGACGGCGCCACGATCAAATAGGTTCCCAGACGAGTTTCTGGGATCAATGCACACTCTACACTTAGATTTTGGCGCGGATAAACGCGCATCGGTAAGGTCAGCGGCACATCTCAGCGGGCGTCACCCGTCAAAAGCGCGATGATGACCGTCTTGCCCCCTACGAAATCCTCGGGCCTATTTGAATCGGGAAGCCGCGATCAAGATTTTCGCGCAGCTTGTGCTCGCTCAGATGATAACGTTACCCGAGTCATCTCAATCAGGTCGCCGAAGCTAAAAGGTTTTCGAAGAAAGTGGTCGATTTCCACGGCCAACTCCCTGGCTGCCGTCTCCTTGCTTTTCGCACTTGTAATGATCGCCGGAAGGTCGGGTCTTAGACCCTTGGCTTCTTGATAGACCTCGCGGCTGGACGCTCCAGGCAGAGTGATGTCGAGGAGAAGAAGATCGATGTCGTTTTTCCGCGCTCGAATTACCTCCAACGCTGCCGATCCGTTATTTGCCTCAAGAACTGAGAAACCGATCCGCTGTAACATCTTCGAGACACCTTGCCGCAATACATCTTCATCTTCCACAACTAAGATCGTGGCCTTCCGAGATGCGAGTGCTTCGTCCCCGGCGAGCGCGATCTCACGGTGGGTTGCTTCAACCATATGTTCCTCACAGGGCAGCAGGATCTGAAACGTAGTACCCTCGCCAGGCGCGCTTGAAAGCCGAATAGTCCCTCGGTGATGCTCCACGATCCGCTTGACTACCACCAGACCATGGCCGTGGGTACCCACTTCCTTGGTAGTGAACAACGGATCGAAAGCCTTGGCCTGCACATCGGGTGTCATGCCTTGTCCAGTGTCAGAGACACACAGTTGCACGTAATCGCCCTTGGCCAGATGTTCCCAGGCCGCCACGGGGGATTCGTCGCCTATTGTCACGCGGCTCGTGGTCACGCTGACCACTCCATCCCGATTGCCGATCGCCTCTGATGCGTTGTAGCAGAGGTTCATCACCACTTGCCGGATTTGAGCGGGATTGGCTCGCACCGCCGGGAGCTGCTGGTTCAGATCAGTTTTCACAGCCACATGTTTCGACACCGACACTTTGATCAGTTCGAGCATTTCTTGCACGATCGCCGAAACGCTGACGAGTTCGAGTGACTCGGCCTCTTCGCCGGCATAAACCATCAACTGCCGCACGATTTCGGAGCCGCGAATCGCCGCAACACGGATTTGCCGCAGCTCCTCCGCGGGGCTTGAACCACTGGCAAGCTCTGCCTGCGCTAGATCCGATTGAGCCAGAACCCCGCCCAGAAGATTATTGAAATCGTGAGCAATACCGGTGGCCAGCGTCCCCACCGTCTCTAGTTTCTGCTTGGCCAGATCTTCTTCGTGCGCACGTTTGAGATCCGTGATATCGACGCAAGAACCGATGTAGCCCATAAAGCCGCTGCGTGGATCGATGCGTGGGACACCGGTGTCCCGCACCCATCGATACTCTCCGTCCGCCCTGCGGATCCGAAAGCTGATCTCGTACATGCGGCGGTCTGCAACGGCGGAACAAAGTTCGGAAGCAACGCGCGCGCTGTCATCGGGATGCACCATGCTGGTCCATCCTCTGCCCGGCTCCTGCTCCCTGGTCCGCCCAATAAAGTTCAAACCAAAGCGGTTGGTGAAGGTGACAGCGCCATCCGGGCCGGATACCCAGACGATGACCGGAGCCGAGTCAGCGATGTTCCGGAAGCGTTCCTCACTTTCGCGCAGCGCAACTTCAGCTCGCTTCCGTTGTCGCAGAGAACTGGCCTGCCAAAGCGTCACGACCAGCGCGAGGATCAGGCCGCCGATGGCCCAGGCCATCCATCGCCATTTTTTCTCAGCCTCCATCTGCTGATAAGAAGCCCATGTATCGTCCAGCCCGAAATAGGAGTACTTTGCGATTAAAACCGCCAGACTCCCGTTTCGGAACATGTTGTCGATTTCGTCCTGGATGCGATCCGCTGCCCCCGCCGATTCGAACGTCGACGCTAGTCCGGCGTCAAACACCAGTCCAGGAATGGTCTGGACGCGAAAAGCAATTGAGGGGCATTCCTGAGACTTCTCTCGTAGCAGGGTCAAAGCTACACGCGCTTCGAGAAAGCCCGCATCGGCCCCCTTACAGACTTGCTTTATGATGTCTTCGATGTCAGGCAACACCTCAATTTGCGCTTCAGGAAATTGTTCCCGGACGAGCCGAACATGAAGCGGCATCTTGAAAACTGCGATACGACCCTTAAAGCGGCGGTCCGGATTCGGTGAGCCATCGCGGACCAGCAGAACGTCGCTGCTTCGCATCCACGGCCTGGCAAAATGTACACGCTTTCGGCGGTCCGGCAAATCGACCATCAATGGCCAAAGATCCACCAGCCCCTTTCGGAAAGCTTCGTCGGAACTCGTCCCCGTTTCAACCCACTCCAGCTTGATTCCGGCTCGTTTCGACGCTTCGCTCACCACTTCCACAGCAAGACCGGAAAAACTGTTTTCAGCGCGAATCTGGACTGGAGGATTACTCTCGAACCCGATGCGAAGGGTACGCTGCGGGATAGGTGGCATGCGAGTCGAGAAGTACCAAAGCGCGACAACTGCCGCGCTCGCGGCGACGGCGAGAACTAAGCTCGCTCGCCTCCACCTGGGTGAAACTGACGACAGATTCATGATCGGTTCTCTCGGTGCGGCGACCGGTAGCAGAATGGAGTATACACCACTCAAGTGATTGAATTCGTAGCGATCCCGCAAGCGACGCGTCTGGAGAAGGCTTCGTTCTCAGCGTCACGTCAACTGGACGGGATAGCCCCCGAATGTCGGCCATTCGGTAGTTACTCGCTGGATATTTTCCGGCGCGCGTTTCTCAGGCACTGGGATTGTCGAGCGCGATCCACCACGGCGTCAAGAATGCTCCCCGAGCGAAGTCGGCCATTACTGATTGGAACTCGTTTGGGCAGACAAACGACGGTCTCGGAAACGGGCGTCAGTCTTCAGAATGCGGCACTGAGCAGATCAGAAACAATTCGCCGGCCCATCCGGCGGTGCGAGCCGGCGCTGGATCAATTGGACGTCCCTGCTGGTGAACGTCAGCTGTCCTAAAAGGAGAGTGCATCCGGCCGGGTACGCCTCCGTCGCTGGAGGATGCGCGGCGGCTGGTGCAAAGCTACGTGGAACATTACAACGATGTCCGCTTGAAGAGCGCCATTGGCTACATCACGCGCTGATCTCGGTCTTCTCCGACCAGCGCCGGACGAAATCCACGATCTCGGTCCCGCGTATCGAGTAAACGGTATGCCGTTGATCGTGAGTTTAGGTGGATCGCCAGGCAACGCAGCGGGCGCTCGAACTACCTATTGCATGCCGTCACTCCATGCTGTATACTGAACCACATGGTTCAGTCTTACCAGCCCCGCTTCGATGCCTCGTTCGGCGCGCTCTCGGACGCCACCCGACGCGGCGTTCTGGAGCAACTCGGGCGTACGGACGCTTCGATCACAACCCTTGCCGAGAGGTTCCACATGACCCTTACGGGTATGAAGAAACATGTAGGCGTCTTAGAACAAGCGGGGCTCGTCAGCACAGAGAAGGTTGGGCGCGTGCGGACCTGCAAGCTCGGGCGGCGCGGACTGGAACAAGAGGCGGCATGGATCGAGAGGTATCGCCAGCTCTGGGCCGCGCGCTTCGACGAGTTGGACATTGTTGTCGAGGAATTGAAACGGAAGGAGAAAGCAAATGGACGTAAGAAGAGAAAGTGACGCCACTCCCACGAAGAACCGCACGGAGGTGGAGCGGAGGTCCGAGCGCGAATTGGTCGTCACACGCACCGTCAACGCGCCTGCGCGCCTCGTGTTCGAGGCGTGGACCAAGGCAGAACTATTCAGGAGGTGGTGGGTACCCAAATCGTTTGCGCCGAACCTGCTTTCCTGCGAAATGGATGTTCGCGTTGGGGGGCAGTATCGTCTGGTGTTTCGCCACGAAGATTCGACGATGGAGTTCTTCGGGACGTACCTCGAAGTGATACCGCACTCGCGCCTCGTTTGGACCAACGAGGAAGGTGACGGCCAGACCGTCACCACGGTGACCTTCAATGAAACCGCAGGCAAGACGCTGTTGGTGGTGCACGATCTCTATCCCGCGGAGGAAGCGATTGACTCCGGGTCGACGGGCGCGCTGCCCGAGGCGCTCGACCAACTCGACGAGCTTCTGGCCAGCCTGGGATCAAGTACGGAGACAAAATGACGCAGCCAATCCATCAAACAGACGCCTCCGGTCGGCGTTCAGCAGCGCGGAAGACAGCTTTCCTCTTAATGACGCTCGTTACGGCTGATGTGTCGGCGCAGCAGAAGCCAACCACGGGCTACGCGCCAGTCAATGGAATCCACATGTACTACGAAGTCCACGGCGGCGGCGAACCGGTGGTGTTGCTTCACGGCGCGTTCATGACCATCACCAACAACTGGGACGGGTGGATCAGCGAGCTCTCCAAAACACGGAAAGTCATTGCCGTCGAAATGCAAGGTCACGGCCGCACGGCGGACGTCCCACGAGAAATCACCTACGAAAACCTCGCCGACGACGTGGCCGCACTGCTCAATTATCTCAAGATCCCGCGAGCGGACCTTATCGGCTACAGCATGGGCGGAGCCGTGGCGATCGAGTGTGCGATCCGCCATCCGGACAAAGTGCGAAGGGCAGTCATCATTTCGTCCACGTTCCGCCGTGACGGCATGATCGCGGAAGCGGTCGAAGCTATCCCGAAACTCACGGCGGACGCTTTCAAAGGCTCGCCCATTGAGGCCGAGTACAAGAAGCTGAGTCCGACTCCGGACGACTTTCCGAACTTCGTCCAGCGAATCGTCGCCACGTTCTCGAAAGGGTACGACTTCGGAGCTGACAAGCTTAAGGCCACCACGTCGCCCATGTTTTTCATCCACGGCGACGCTGACGGCGTGCGGCTGGCGCACGTCGCGGAGATGTTTCGCCTAAAGGGTGGCGAGATCCACGGCGACATGCAGCCGCGCTCCGCATCGCGATTGGCCATCTTGCCCGACACCACCCACGTGACACTGATGCAGCGCATACCCATCATCGTCCCAATGGTGAACGACTTTCTCGACGCCAAGCCGTAGCCGTGCTACGGCTCGCGCCGTTTACCGAACGCGAAATTCGTACCGCAGTCAACACGACCGTCCCGCTGATCGAAACTGCACCAACGAAAGTTCCTCCTCCTGCTTCGAGCCGCTTACCTGAAAGCAGTGAAGAGCGATCAGTCGCCTGGCGTTTACCGAAACTGCCCGCCGCCGTAACAGCCTCTGGAATCGATTGGTGATTATTTCCTTTCTTAGCCAGTTTCGTTTTGCGGCGTCAATGGAGCATATTCGAGGACAGCAGCCAACCTGATTTCTTTATGAAACCAGTTGCAACCGTTGCAGCTTCCTTCCGCCGCTTCCTCGTGCCCAGCCGACGCTCGCGCTATGCTCACGAAGAGGCAGAATGCAAAGCTCGGCCACATGACGAGAAGCCGACCTATCTGGAGGAATGCAAGGCCACGAGTAGGTGGGCTCGTCAGCGAAATTCCTGAATTGACACCGCTTCGGTAATAGAGGATGGTTTCACTCTATTTTCTACGACCCTAGAGTTCTTCGCATCATCCTCATATTTAAAGAGAGCAAGGAGCGCTTTCGGGCCTGTTTGGGCCCGGGAGATAGAGGAGTATGAGCTCGCCATCGGTCGCAGCGTGTCGCGTCGCAAGCCTCGTTCTCCCGGCCGTGTTGTGGCGAATTGCATTTCTCCTGTTCGCCGGTTGCCTCGTTGGTTTCGCCGCCGAAGTCAGCCCGTTCTACCTGCCGATTCGCAACAACGATGTTGCGGCACTGAAGGAGCTTCTCCGCGCCCCCGGGCCGAAGGCGCGCGATGCCCGAGGCAACTCGCCGCTCATGTATGCCGCGGCGCTCGGCACACCTGACGTGCTGCGTCTTCTGCTGGATGCCGGGGCCGATCCCAACGCCGCCAACGAATTGGGCGCCACGCCTCTCATGTGGTGCGCCGGTGACGCAGCCAAAGTGAAGCTGCTGCTGGCGAAAGGCGCGAAGGTTAACGTCCGGTCAAAGCTGGGCCGCACGCCATTGCTCATCGCCGCCGCCTATGACGGCGCAGTCGAATCAGCCCGGCTGATGATCGGAAAGGGTGCCGATGTCAATGCGCGCGACGAGAGCGGCGTCACCGTTTTGAACCAGGCGGCGAACGTGAACAACCTGGAGGTGGCGCGTATGTTGCTCGCCAAAGGCGCGAAGGCCAACATTGCGGACAACGGCGGTTTCACTCCGCTGCATGGAGCCGCGACCAACGCCTATCGCGGCGGCGCGCTAGTGAAACTTCTGCTGAAACACGGCGCCGCGGTGAACGCGAAGAGCGACGACACTGCCGAAGTGGGGTTTCACGGACCGATCGCGCTTGGACATATCACACCTCTGATGGATGCGGCGCAGATGGGCGGCTACGAATCCGTCGAGGCGCTGCTTAAGGCGGGCGCAGACCCCAACGCAATGGACGTCCGCGACGCCAACGCACTGGTCTTCGCGGTCGCGGTAGATCACCCGAACCCTAAGGTGGTGCAACTGCTGCTGGCGAAAAGCTCCGATAAAGACATGGCGCGCAAATGGGCGTGGCGTAACCAGAACCCGGCGATTCTGCCCCTGTTCGGGCTGAAGCCAACGCGGGCGCCCGCCGCGTCCGCGGCCCAGTCCCGCACCAACCCGCGCGAAGCCATCTCGCGCGCACTGGCCGTCTCGCAACCGGTGGCGGGGAAATTTCTGCATAACGGCGGCTGCTCCTCCTGCCACTCGCAATATCTGAACGGAATGGCGGTGGGCGCCGCCAGGTGGGCTGGCGTGAAAACCGAGCCCGCGCTGGAGAACGAAGATACCCGCGCCACCCTGATCCTGCGCGGGAGTCTGCAGGAGGCATTTTTCCAGGCGCAAGAACCAGGCGATAGCAGCGAGGCAGTGGGGTTCGCCCTTTTACAGCTGGCGAGCGCCGGCGTGCCGCAATCCCTGGCGATCGATTCCATGGTTCACCACATGGCCGCCATGCAGCGCAAAGAAGGCGACTGGCAGACCTTCGAAGGCCGCCCCCCGATCGAAAGCGGCGAGTTCGGCCAGACCGCGCGGGCTATCCGCGCGTTGCGCTTGTTCCCTATTCCCGCCCGAAAAGACGAATTCGAGCAACGCATCCAGCGCGCCGCCGCCTGGGTGGAAAAGGCCGAACCGCTCACCACGGAGGATCGGACGATGCAAATCCTCGGCTTGGTCTGGGCTGGCCACACCGCCCCCGCTGGCCGTGTGAAAGAACTCGTCGGCAAACAGCGCACCGATGGCGGCTGGGGCCAGACCGACTATCACCAGTCGGACGCGTTCGCTACGGGCGAAGCGCTCTGGGCGCTGCATGAATCCGGCATGACGTCTTCCGATCCCGTGTACCGCCGCGGAGTGGACTTCATCCTCCGCACGCAGCAAGAGGATGGCACCTGGCACGTTGTCTCCCGCTCCTTCGGTTTCCAGCCTTACTTCCAGAGTGGCTTCCCCTACCAGCAGGACCAGTGGATTTCGCAGGCGGGAACCGCCATGGCGGTCATCGGGCTGTCGTTTGCCGCAAAATAGCCTATTCCACGGGGGCCCGGTATGTCGCAGGAACTGCAGCCGAGGGTGTTCGATCCGTTCTTCGCCACAAAACCCGCAGGCGAGTGAGCCTGGCAAAGGGACCAGGTTTGGTGTTGCTGCCTTGTGAAGATAAGGCTGGAGCAACTGGCGGCTCGATGGCCAACCCAGAGCAGCCAGCACGTCCGTCTCACACCTTCACCGTGTTGGTTCCTGCCCAGTGACCTCGATCGCAGACATTACGGCAGTAGTGATTTGAGATGATTTCGCGTCAGCTTCTGAGCGGGACCCTCAGCAGCTACGAACAGCGGGCCCACGTCGGGATGTGCCAGATATTGCCGGATCACTTGGACGTCCTCGGGAGTAAACGTTAACACTCTGATACCCATCTGTTTGAAGTCATTATCGGTCCAGTGCGCGCGCATAATTCCCGTCTTGGAATGACGCTGATCCCCTTGCAAAACGTGCGCGATTTCGTGTGCCAGCACGTAGCCCAGGATTGCCTCCTGGGGTGCGCCGTGGCCGCGCAGCACACGGTCCAGGCGGTTGTAGAAAATGACGATGCGGACGCCGGAGTCGGTATAAGGCATCGCCATGGCCAGAGCGTCGTCGTTGAAGCTGGCGGGCGCGTGGGGAATAACTTCCACGGTGAGGTCGTTGCGCGTTTGGCTTCTCCACATGAGTTCAATATGGATGCCCGCGAAGATCGTGCTGGCGTACTCCTCGCCGTCCCGGAGGAGACCTGGTGGCGCCTCCGCCTCACTGCGTAGCTGAACGTTGACTCGATACCAGCTTGGATGTTCTCGGGCCCCGGCGTTCCACGAGATAGCGCACAGCGCCGTCGCGAGGTTTATCGCAATTGACTGCCATCGCCGCGTACAGTTACCTCATTTAGTAAGGCGTGAACTGAATCCGAAAGCTGGCACGATCCTTGGCTGAACGCAAGTTTGCCCTTGTTATTGGGCACAACACTGGAGATGGCAACCAGGGTGGTCACCATCAACCGTTTTTTGGCAGATCATCGCGGAATCTGTTGCAAACTTGTTACCGCGTCCCGTAACGGACGTCGTGTGGCAACATTAGTCCCGCGGCTCCAACATGCCCCGCCTGTGGAAGCATCAAGCCTCGCGGCGCGCCCCCGATGCGTTTCGAACTACTGGATTAAAGGATCCTGGAGGGGGGATTTCCCCCCACCCGGCCAAAAAACCTTCACACCTGCATCGGATGACCCAGGAATGTCCGTGCCTTGGCTACTTCAGCGTCCCACTTTTTTAACTGATCCGGCGTCAGAAAGTTGACAATGCGTTCGCGAATTTGATCGCGCTCGCTCGCTAGTTTCTTGATCACATCCGCACGGGTCACATCCGGGTTCGTCTTGCGGATCTCATCAATTCGATCCTCGGCTCTCTCGTACGCGGTTTGCAGCTGGCTCTTCTGTGCTTCTGAAAGGTTCAGATCGGCTGCGAATCGTTTCACTTCGTCCGCGATTTTGCTTTTTGCTTCAGTCGTCATAATGGTGTTTCTCCTTTATTCAAGTTCAGGCGGCCGTTCAATTTCCGGAACTCCGGACTAACCCGTAACGCATCATCTTCTGCCGCCTGACGAAGGATTCCTTCAAGAACTCGAATGATGCAAAATCTTTCTGTTTCGCCTCCAAGTCTTAATACGAAAGATGCGTCTGTGAGGTGCTGATCCTATCGTTCGTTTGGTTGTCACCGTGATACGACATCAAAACGCCGATTAGAAGCCCTCGTTGCAATGAAACGTCGTGATCCCAGCTGGGGTTGTCCCCGGTTTCAGCGGAGAATCCCCGTATGTCCCAAGGAATAGCGCCCCGGTTGTGGATAAACGCACAACCCGTGGGGCCCACGCCCGACGGGGATGCGCGCCAATAGCCCGCCGTTACTGGTGTCGATCGCGTAAACCTCGGAATTGTACCGGCCGGACAGCCACAGAACTTTTCCGTCGGCTGAAATGCCTCCCATATCGGGGCTCCCTCCGCCGGGGAGTCGCCATTTGTGAATCGCCTTGCGAGTGTTGAGATCAATCACGGAAATACTACCTTCGTGCCGATTGGACACGAACAGCTCGCGCGAGTCCCGGCTGACGTAAAGCCCATGCGCACCTTTACCGGTGGGGATGAAACCAATCTGACGGAGGTCCTCTCCGTCAATTAAGTGCAGCCCATCGGCCTGCATGTCTGCCACATAAAACACAGCTCCGTCAGGTGAAAGCTTGACGTCCTGCGGCATTCCGTGTGGTTCCAACGCTACGCGTCCCAAAACCTTTTGATCTTGCACGTCCACTTTGATTACCCCGCCATCGAATTCGCAACTCGCGATCAGGTATCTGCCGTCTGCCGAGAAATCCATGTGGTCAACTCCTTTGCATGGAACAGGCAAAGAGTGATAAAGCTTCATCGTGTTCGCGTCCAGAAAGTTTAGCTTGCGGCGACTCTCTGCCACCACAATCGCGTACTTTCCATCGGGCGTATAGTACATGTTGTAAGGATCGCTGACAGGAACGGTCCCGTTCGGTTTGCCGGTGGCAGGATCAATTCGCAGCAAGCTATTTCCCTTGTCATTGAGTACCCACAGGGTCTTCAAATCGTAGGAGGGTGTCACGTGTTGCGGCTGACGCCCGGTCCGAAATTGATCGATCACCCGATAGGTCGCTGGGTCGATCACGGTCACCGAGTTGCTCTCGCTATTCGGTACGTAAATGCGGGCCGGATCATTTCTTACCACGGGGCTGAGTTGCCCGGGGCGGTCAGCCGCGTAAACGTCATCTGCGCGCAGGATCGGGGGCATGCCCTGGAGCAGGCTTGGGTGCTCGATAGGGGCGCCGGTCTTACGTTCAAGATCATCCGCGTCCCCGTCACGGGTCCTCTGTGCCCAGCAGGAGCAGGCAAGAGTTGCCACAAGAGCCATAGTCGGTGCAAAAAGAGTCATGTTGGTCGATACGGCTAAAGCTGCCTTCCGCCGGCTTTTATTCTGTCGTCACAGCCTAGGTAGTCCGGCGAATGGCGTGGTATGTGAATAGAACGACTATGGCGCCGACTACAGCCACCAGCAAACTGTAAAAATTCAAACCGCTCGCGCCGCTTGCGCCAAAGAGGCCAAAGATCCACCCGCCAACAACCGCACCGACAACACCCAGCACAGTATCGAGAAGCATTCCCTCACCCTGCTTGTTCACAACCTTGCTGGCAATGAAACCTGCCACTAGGCCTAACACGATCCATACTAGGAATGACATAACACCACCTCCTGCGTAGTTGGCAAGTCGAAGTCTCTTTATCACTAAGATTCAGAACGGCTTCAACTGTTCCCGTAATCGTTGATGAATTGCGTGAGGATGCAGGCGCAAAAATACAACAATCTTCAGTCTGTTGGCAGGGCCGGTTTTCCCTGGAGCATCTCGACGTTATTCCGCGCTACACGAGGATACTCGCATGCAGCCAGATCCCTGTATCTGTTCGCCTTCAAAGCGTCTAAACCGAATCCTCGAAGAGGCAATGTCTCCAGGCAATGCAAATTGTTGGGCGAAGGAGGGCTTAACGCAGCGGATGGCTTTGTGGGTCAGCTATCTTGCTTCGACCCGGGCTCCCGTAAAGCTGGGCGGTACTGATCTTGCCCCCCAAACTCAACGTCCCGCGCTCCAGGCGCACGGCCTACACCTGGGGAACGAACGAACCCAGAAATTTCGTAAATCCAACCGGCCAGTAGGGGCATCTATGCGCGAACCACGCGGATTGTCGTCCATCTGGAGTGAAGAGGGCTATTGGTGGTGTCTCCGTCGCGTTCGCTCTCGGTTATCGCAGTGGCGCTCTGCACCCCCGCGATCGCGCCGTCAACCTTTCGACGGGAGCAAGGAAACACCTACGCCCACAACAGTTACAGATACAAATCGATTGGCTTCCAGAACATCGTGGTGCGAGTGGCGGAGGCTGCTCCCGTGCGTTACGGAGCTCGGCGGTTCGCTGCCTTCCGCATAATCGTACTGAATGAGGACAAGGAGCGGCGCGTCGAATTGGATTCGGATTTGATTTCCTGCGACTGTGACCGAAAAAAGATGCTCTCAGCGGTGCATTTCAGGAAGGTCATCCTTCCGCGCCGTTACATTTTCTCGGGAAACACTTTTTTGCCGTGGACCAGCTACACAGGGATAGTGCTGTTCGATGGAACCTGCGGGGCCAGGGACACGCGCCTGGTTACAATTCGCCTCGGCAACGTGAGCTACCACTATCTGTTCTAGTCGCGCGCGGCAGCCGGATCTCCGCGGCTAAGCGCGGGATCCGTTCTTCAGGCTAGCCGTTCGAGTGATCCGAACGCACAACAAAGCAGCAAAGGGATGCAGCCCTTGCCACCGGCGCCAAGGACCACGGCTCGATTTTGAATCCAACACGGGGATAACCTCCATTTACATTTCATCGAAGAGGTGTTTTCGCCACTTGACTGTGCTCCGGACATGCTACTCCGATTCACCCGTTGGGTATCGTGCATGCCAGTGTTATGCCAGAGTTTCCAAAACACACCCACGGTTAACCTATTCTCTGGAGATCGCGCCCGAATACCATCAGACTCCGGATCTTCTTATACGTGCAACGCGCTTCACGCGCAATTCGTCTACCTGGGTAGACGCCCCTCTGTTGCCGCTGGCGCCTCATAGGAAACGAAGGTGCTGCTTTGCCAGCCGCCCGCGAAAGGCGACCAGAGGGGCGCCATCGATTGTTGCTTGGCTACGCGGGCAGTGCCCTGCTCAGTGAGTCGGTAGGCTGATCCATAGACGTCACTCGATGCTTCTCTGCGTGCCAAATCCCGAGATGCCGTTTTTAGAGCCGATGACACGATGCGGCGCGCTAACCTGAGTCCTTCCGCGGTTCACGCCGTGAATTCGTGAATCAGCGTGTCCCGTCTTCCCTTTTGGGAAACTCGAAATTCACGCCACACTCACGATTCAATTGAAGTGTGAGGGCGCGATCGACGGAGCTAATCGATGTGCTTATCTGCTCATCTTGCATCGTGACAAAGTTGAGCTTTCCTTCTGTATACCAGTAATTGTGAGCCACCGAAAGGTTGTTTTGGTATGTCAATTGCGACTTGCCCTTTCGATCTCGCCCATCCGGCGCGATCGCAATCCTATAAAGCGCCTTCCCATTGGATTGCGGGCAAATCTGATCTTGTCCGCTGTAAACCGTGATCTTTGGGGGCGACTGGGGTTCAACGCTAGACGGCGACAAATCCCCGTAAATGCAACCTTTGCACAAAGCGGAACCATCGTTGGGGTAGCTGTTATAAGGGTCGGAGACAGCATAATCCCAACTTTCGTTGTTGACAGGCCAGCCCGCCGGAACGCCAATGCCGCCAAAGCCGAAGTAACGACGCCCTGCCAGGTAGTCCAAGCGGTCCACCCCAAAGCGATCTTGGGCGAAACGTTCCCGATCGCCGGGAGCGGCAAAATCCCTACGCTCATGACCATCGCCCAGACGTTGAGCAAGAGCAGGAAGTAGGAGAAAGCCACCCATCATGAGGAACCCTACAAATCCTCGCATGTTGCTTCACCCCCAATCGGAGACAATGCCCAACTGGGAAGTCGGCGTAGGCTGGCATCGTTGGGCTAGCACGTTCACACCGAGAAGGAGATGCTCGTCGCGCGTTGCCGGCCCGATTCGTTCCTGCCAGTCTACGCCAGACTTCCTTAAAACGCTTGATGCTGCATTGGCTACTTGGCGGCATTTAACTTCAAATGTTGTGCTGAAAAGTTCTCCGAAGATGTTTCTCCCATGAACAAAAACGAGATCGGCTGCACGCTAGCGCGTGGCAGTTCGGAACCTTCTTTGGGTTTGCGCTTCCCAGCAATTCGGGGGTAATCTCGTGGATATGCTTCGTGCCTTATTAATCACGCTTTTGGTTGGCCTTCCCGTCTTGGCGCAGCGTGGTGGCGGGGGCCAGGGTGGCAGCGGCCATGGTGGTGGCAGTGGCCATGGTGGTGGCAGTGGCCATGGTGGTGGCAGTGGCCATGGTGGTGGCATGCGTGGAAGCGGCATGCATGGAGGCTTCGGAGGAGGCACACGTGGAAGCTTCTTTGGCATGCATCCAGGTTTTGGCGATCGCTCTCCTGGCGGCTTCAATCACTTCCACGAGGGCTTCAATAACTTACGCTTTCGCAATTTCGATCGCCCCGCCCTCTCATCATTTGATTCCGGGTATCCATATGACTATTCGCAGCGCTACGACTCTTCAAACGCCGCGTACCAATCCAGCGGGTCGGCGGTGATCGCAGTTCAGCTGGCTCCAAACATCTACTCTTACGTCCCAGTCGACAATCCAGCTACTCCGGTCGCTCCGGCCATCCAGGAGTTCGCGACTCCTCCTTCGCAAACTAGCTCCACCTGTGCGCCCACGCTCTATATGATCGCTTTCCAAGACAACTCGATTCGCGCGGCGCTGGCCTATTGGACGGAAGGCTCCACGCTCCGCTACGTGACTATGGATCACGAGCAGAAACAGGCGCCTCTGGCCTCTGTGGATCGGGCGTTGAGCGAGAGGCTGAACGGCGAGCGTCATGTGATATTTCGTCTGCCGCTTCCCTGAGTATGAACCTCGTGGATAGCGCGATCGTCGCGATCACTCGATTCTCTCGCAGCTCCTCGGAAACGTAGTTCGCTTAATCCACTTTCGGAGTTAGCCGCCAAACCACCGATTTAATCGCAGACCCGCATGGGCAAGTGGCACACAACGCCAGGCTTCAAGGATCTCAGCAGGGCGTGCGCACTGGTCTGATCTCGTTCGGTGTGGTCCTACCTTTCAGGGGGACGGTGCGGAACTCATAGCAACTGAATTGGACTCCGATTACCATTTGATTGGCACGCACGATACGGCCAGCGATCCGGAGCTTCAAAGGACGAACGCCATCCAGCAGGAAAGGCCATTGAATGGACAATTCAATCTTCCTACCGGGGAGCAAGTTGTTCTTGCATGCCAAAAGGAGACCGCCTGAACTTATGTCCAAAGTTGTTCCAACTCCGCGTCGCGTGATTTCTCCTCTCCTCGGCAAGGTAAATTCGGCGGCCAGCACAATAGGATACCTAGTATGCTGACGGTGTTCCGTTGCAGAATTCCGAGGACGCGCTGGGAGGGTGTCGAAGGCGAGAACAGGGGAGGACATTTTCTCTCCTTTCGTGTCATACGAAGATTGATAGAACCTTCCTGGTGTTCACTTGCTTACGGCTGATACCGCTCGAGCGCTGGCTTTGACTCTGGTGCTAACGAACAGTAGTCGGGATGTTCGGATTGCGCACTCTACTAGCGCCATAAAGCCAGAACTGTATTGAAAGCTAAGCAATGATTCCGATTTTGGCGTTCGGATTTATTAAATTTCACGAATCGCACTTTCCTGGTTCAGGTGGGCTAAGCTCTTCAGGTAGTAGCCAGTTGTTTCACAACTATGAGGATCGCGAACCGCTTCACTGAGCGAGACCGGCCGAATTGGACCTGATCGCCCCGCAGGCGCCCAGCCTCCAGAAGCCAAGAATCTTGGATGCTCTTCGAGGAAAGACCGGTTTTAGTCACTGGAATTTGCTTCCAAGCGCCTCAGAGTATACAATCGCCGAACTCAGTTTTTAAAGAAACTGAGCATGTCCTGCGCCAATAATCCGTCCGGTCGCGGTTCAGGCAGGGATGCGCCTCATAAGGTGTACTTTGGAATTAACCCGAGGGCAGCGAAGGCGAAGCTTACTCCACTGCCCCCTAGCTCGCCCATCCTATCCAGAAAAAGCGAGAGTTAGAGGGTACTGCTTCAGAAATACCCTGATATGCTGCAACAATAGCACACTGTCTTAGACCTGTCACGCATCATGGGGATACGGCGAATCGAGCAAACCTTAAGCAAAACATTCGGACACGAGCCGAAGAGATCATCCTGCGTTCTGAAGAAGTAATCGAAGTCATAGCCGAGTCCAACCGGTGACCGATAATTCTTCAAGGCGGAAGACCATTCAGGCCATCTTGATAAAAGTGGCAAGAAATGACGCCAAGATTCGGAAGCAGAAACAGAACAAGGTAGAGCTGTTAGCTCTTGATCCTGGCATCCGCGAAGCTGTCAGAATCTTGCGAGACTCCGGGATCGATACGCTTTCGTCCTGCGAGGGTCGCCGGAGCCCGGGCTATCATCCGAAGCGAGACGGCCCTCATCATGGGGACTGGCCTTATGTAATCCTCAACGGAACTACCGCAGATGCCTTTATGGCACTCGGCGCGGTCCTGAGGCAAGGCTTGCCAGTTCGCTCAATCGAGCAGAGTTGGTTCGTTTATCCTGAGGCCCCTTCGGTACCTGTTGGCCCGCAGTGGCGCATCACATTCTGGGAAAAACACACGCCACGATAAGCTTCTACTTGCCTTCTCGGTTTAATCGCGCGCAATCCTCACAGAGCGAGGAGTCGCCGGCACCGGGACGCCGTTCGTTCAGCGGTATATCACGACCCGGAGGACACGCGCTGTTGTTGTGATAACGTCGATTGGCTGCTGGTTTCTTGGCCTCATTGACGGAATAAAACTCGAGGACTTTGGGCATAGAACGCGAACCTCCTTGACTTCCTAGTTTCGATTTGTCGGCTTTTAACGGCTGACTCCAGAAGCTCTCAGGCGACATGCGGCTCTGAAGAAAGCCGTAAACCTTCACGCCACAGATTCCAATCCCTCTTCGATAGATTCATTTTTTTGTCCAAGGCCATGAGGCGATCTTCGGTGAGCTTTTCGATGGTGGCAGTGGATTCTGTGGATTTCCTAGCTATCTGAAGAACATCGATTTGGCCCGACCAGATCATCGCAGTCACGGGGACGGCTGAAGGGCGCATCGTGAACAAAATCGTGCGCATCGCCGAAGAAGCGGGGATTGGCGGAATGCATGGCACTCTTCGGCTACAACGGTTGTATGTCGAACGAATGCCGGCTCATACGGTAAAGACATGATGCGAGGAAATACACAGTCCGGCCCACAAGCGGCAAATTTCACCCCAAGAAGTAAGCCGTTCTGGTCGAGATTGTAATCACCTTCTGCGACAGGGGCAAGACGGTTTTTCTCAAGTGAATTGAGAAATAACTGGATACGTGTTTCCATTTCGCTTTTTAAAGGAGATTTTCAGATGAAGAAGAGCATTACGCTCGTTTCTGGATTATTGCTGTTTACTTTGGTGGCAACCGCCACTGACAATGAGGGGCCCAAATTTGAAGCGTTTCTGGGCTATACCTCGCTCAGGACAGATCTGCAAAGCAACACACCTGTGCTTGACGATCACTTCAATAGCTACTTCATGAACGGCGGCAGTGGCCAGTTCATTTACAATTTCAGCAACTGGGTTAGCGGCGTCGTTGACCTGGGTGCAGTGCATAAAGGAAACGTCAGTGTATTCAATGCCGATGATAGAACGTCGTTCTTTCTAGCCGGACCGCGCTTTTCATATAAAAGGTCGGCGCGCTGGAGTCCGTATTTTCAAGTCTTGTTCGGCGCAGCGGACCGATCCCTCAGTAAGTCACTGAGCGTAGTGACGGGTCCCGACACGCCTGAGCTGCCCGTGGTCACACCCCATGACCCTTTTTTCCCCGGGCCCGGCGTGAACATAACGGCTAAAGTGAGCTCTTCCCAAACCGCCTTTTCCATGACGGTGGGTGGCGGCCTTGACGTAAAGGTTTCCAAGCGTTTCGGCCTCCGGCCGTTTGCAATTGACTACATGCTGACATCCTTTCCAAGCCTCGTGGATGGGACCGGCACACATCAGAACGGCCTCCGTCTATCAGCGGGAATCTTATTCAGATTCGGCGGTGAGTAGTAGACTCTTCTACGGCTGAATCCCCATGGGGGTGCGGTCATGGTCCCATGGTCATGCCCCTCTTTTTGATTTGTCATTCTCGCAGCGCCTCGCTGCCAAGACTGTGCCGTGCCGGGCCTCGCTACCAAGAATGAGTCCTGTTAAACCAGCGAAGGGCCATCCGTTGTTAACTATGGCTCCGCTGCACGGTAGTCAGTGATGCGGCCCACAATTGGAGGTTGTGGCTCGTCCGTTCAGCCCAGCCCTGTCCTCCCGAATCTCCAAACAACCGTTTGTTGTTGTGGGAAGCCTTGCGGGCCGTTAGGGATCTCTAACGCCTGCGCGCCGCTGTTCTAAATCGTCGAAGTTGCGAACAGGAGTGCACTAAGGACTTTAGGGCGTCATCCCCAGTGCCCTGCGTGGCGGGCGCAGCACTTTTCTGAAGCCGGTGGCCAACTCATCGAGCCTTCAGGACGTCGATCGCACCTTCGACCTTACTCATGATTTTCGGACTTCTGGCGATTGCATTGCCGGCAATGGCGTGGCCACCCCAGTAGAAATTCCTAAGCCTGAGTAGCACAGGAGGAATCCTTTAAAAACGGAGACCTTTATATGCTTGAAGAGATGAAGAAATGTGACCATCCGGCGTGCCATTGCTGGGTAGCGAAGGGCACGAAGTACTGTAGCCAATATTGTCAAGACGCGAAGGAGACCCTTGAGATTTCCTGCAACTGTCGCCACGACGGTTGCGCCCTAAGCGAGCAAAGGCCTGCGGCATAGCTGTAAGGACTACTGGCTGCCCCGCACCGGATCTCTAGCATAGTGAGTCAGCGCGACTTGTTTCATAGGACACCGGCCACGAAGAAAAAAGACCGGGTGTCCATTGATTGCATCGACATTCATGCGATCTGCCGGTTGATGGCGGCCGCGGTACTACTGCCGCCTTAGGCCGGTTGTTACAAAACTATGCCCATCGCGAACACAACCTCAGTCATCCGGGCGAAGTGCGTCGACTGGCCTTGATCGATCAATTGGGTACGTCAACGCCGGACGAGGGTTATGAAATTTTCAAAGCGTAGCTCAATTCTGATCGGCATAGCGTTGGCGGTCGGCAGCATCGGGCTGTGGTACTACTTCCACAACAGGCATGAAGTTTCCTATCAAACCGCGGCGATAGAAAGAGGCCAGATACAGGCCAGCATCTCAGCCACTGGGACCTGCAATGCGGTGGTTTCAGTCCAAGTTGGCAGCCAGGTATCCGGAAACATTAAAGCTCTGTACGCCGATTTCAACACCAAGGTGAAGATGGGGCAAGTAGTGGCCCTAATTGATCCGCAGGCGTTTCAGGCTCGCGTCGATCAAGCCAAAGCCACTCTGGATAGCGCACGCGCTGCGGCCATCAGCGCGCAGGCGCAGATCGAAAAGGCAAAAACCGATATCGCCAGTGCGCAAGCAGCGGTGGCGAACCAAAAGGCCGCAATCGCAAAGGCGAAAGCGGCCGCGCTTGACGCCGGGATCAAGCTGAAGTCCAGGCAGGTCTTGTTCGAGCAGAGGATCATTTCTAAAGATGATATGGACACGGCGAAATCAACCTACGATCAGGCGACCGCTGAAGAGCAAGCCGCCGAGGCGGAGTTAGACGCCGCTAATCATCAGGTCCAGTCATCGGAGGCGCTCTACGAGTTGGCCAAAACCCAGTTCGTCTCCGCACAGGCGCAGGTAAAACAAAATGAGGCTGCACTTGAGCAGGCGAACCTGGATCTGGATCATACGCGAATTACTGCGCCGGTGGACGGTACCGTGATCGCACGGAACATGGATGTTGGTCAAACCGTCGCCGCCTCGTTCCAGGCCCCGACGATCTTTCAAATTGCGCAGGATTTGACCAAGATGCAGGTCGACACCAACGTGGACGAGGCGGACGTCGGGCAAGTGCGGCTGGGGCAGAAGGTAAACTTCACTGTTGACGCTTACCCAACCAACCCCTTTCACGGCTTCGTGCAGCAAATCCGCCAGGCGCCGATCAATGTGCAGAACGTCATCACCTACGACGTCGTGGTTGCGGTCGCGAACCAGGATCTGAAGCTCTTGCCCGGCATGACGGCCAATGTTAGGATTCTCACTGGCAAGGACGACGATGCGCTCAAGATCCCCAACGCGGCGCTGCGGTTCCGTCCGACGGATGTCCAATTCCAACCTCATGTCCATGCAGCCGGAAAGAAAACGAGTGATACCACTACTGTTTGGGTCTTAGAGCCGGGAGGCGAGCCCAAGCCAATCGAGGTTACGCTCGGCATTACGGACGGAGTGTTCACCGCCGCGGATAGCGGCAATCTGAAGCCGGGCGATCGGGTGATTGTCAGCCGCGTTGCCAAGGTATCGAGCGGAGCACCGCTTCAACGCACGCCACAGGGGCCGCGTTTCTGAGGATTGTCCAGTGGCTGAGCACCTGATTCAGATCGACAAAATAACCAAGGTATACAAACTTGGCGAGGTGGACGTGCATGCACTGCGTGGCGTCTCGCTTGAAATCGATCGCGGCAGTTTCGTTGCGATCATGGGTCCCTCAGGCTCCGGCAAGACAACGTTTATGAACATCATCGGGTGTCTGGACAAGCCCACCTCGGGAAGCTACGTGCTCGATGGAGTGGATGTAAGCACGCTCGACCGCGATGTATTAGCCGAAATTCGAAATCGGAAAATCGGTTTTGTCTTCCAACAATTCAATCTGTTGCCGCGCACCACGGCACTAGAGAACGTCGAGCTGCCGCTTCTCTATAGGCATGACCACGGGCAGGGCCATCGGCACGCGAAAGCCATGCGCGCCTTGGAGTGGGTGGGGCTGGCCGGGCGCGAAAGCCATCACCCCAATCAGCTCTCGGGCGGCCAGCAGCAGCGCGTCGCCATCGCGCGCGCCCTGATCAACGATCCGCAGATCGTTCTGGCTGACGAGCCGACCGGCGCGCTCGATTCGCATACCAGCGTCGAGATCATGGCGCTGTTCCAAAAGCTGAATCACGAGGCCGGCATTTCAGTGATTCTCGTCACGCACGAAAATGATATCGCCAAGTATTCCAATCGCATCATCCATTTCAAAGACGGCCACCTGGTCAGCGATGAATGGGTATCCGAACCGCGCAACGCCCAGCAGGAATTGGAAACATTGCCAGACGAAGCGGAGGCATTGGCGCCGTGAAGAGGGTGATGGCCGCGATGAGAATCGCGTTCCGCGGTTTGAAGGTAAACAAGCTGCGATCCGCGCTTACCATGCTCGGGATCATCATAGGCGTAGCCGCGGTGATCGCGATGCTGGCCGTGGGTTCCGGCGCGAGCCAGCGCATCAAACAGCAGATTGCCAGCATCGGAAGCAACATCATCATCGTTATACCCGGCAGCATCACAGCGTCTGGTATCCGTCTGGGAACCGGCAACGCCGTCACACTGACCAGCGATGATGCGAAGGCCGTGGCGCGCGACTGTCCGTCAGTGCAAGCCGTAGCTCCGAGCAGCCGCGGTGGAGCGCAGGTGATCTTCGGCAATAATAACTGGGCCACTTCCATCTATGGGACGACGCCCGACTACCTGTCGATTCGCGACATCGGGATTCAGAGTGGCAGTGCGTTTACCCAGCAGGATGTCGACGCAGATGCCAAGGTTGCGCTGCTCGGCCAAACCGTTGTCGACAACCTGTTCGCTGGCGCCGATCCCATCGGACAAATGATCCGCATCAAGCAAGTGCCTTTTACGGTGACTGGAACTCTAGTGCCCAAAGGCCAATCCCCCACCGGGCAGGATCAGGACGACATTGTGATTTTGCCGCTCAGCACAGCCCAGAAAAAAGTCTTCGGCGTGAATCAAGCCCGCGCGAATTCGGTTGGATCGATAATGGTCCAGGCGCGCGGCCCTGAATATATCCAGTCCGCGCAAGATGAGATGCGCACCCTGCTGCGCCAGCGCCACCACCTTCAGCCAAACCAGGACGACGACTTCACCATTCGCAATCTGGAGGAAGTGTTTCGCGCGCAAGAAGCGTCCTCGCGCGTGATGTCCATTCTCCTTGCGGCCATCGCCTCCGTCTCGCTCATCGTCGGAGGCATTGGGATTATGAACATCATGCTGGTTTCGGTCACGGAGCGTACGCGTGAGATCGGATTGCGACAGGCCGTCGGTGCCAAGACACGCGACATCCTGACCCAGTTCCTGGTCGAGGCGGTGACGCTCTCTTTGTTGGGAGGCGCGATCGGCATCCTGATCGGGGTCCTCGCGTCGAAACTGATCTCGGTCTTCGCCCAATGGTCGACCTTAATTTCTCCCGCCTCCATCCTGTTGGCCTTTTTGTTCTCTGCTCTGGTAGGTATATTTTTCGGATTCTATCCTGCGCGAAAAGCTGCGTTTCTCGATCCGATCGAAGCTTTGCGCTATGAATAACGCGACGATTGGTTCAGTTTCAGAATGTGGGGCAGGATGTCATCCTGCAGCGGGTTGTTAACCCGCGCAGTTTGCGCCGATTGGCAATCGGCCCACATGCTGAAAGACGAACTACTCATCACTTCGCTTTCGGGAAGAGCAGCGCCACCTGCAGCCGCACTTGCCACTTAGGAGACGGAATGTCTTGTGGACGGATCAGATTGTAATACAGGTTGATCTGCCAGACGACGGGTTGCGTACCCACTCTGAGTGATTTTCCCGACACCGCCGCCGAAAGGGACCAGCCATCGGTTGTGAACTGGCGCCATCCAGTTCGCCGTCAGGATGGGCGACTCTGTCAAGAACCAACCCTTGTCCATGTTGTAAGTGACGAAATACTGAGTGAGAAACTGGTTCACCAGAGGCCGCTGTCTCTCGCCGCCGATAGACCATACGTTATTGGACAGGAAGCCGATCGTAAAATGTTCCGGCTGGACCAGCAGAACGATCGAAGGCCCGGCTGCCCATTTGCCCTGGCCGAGAGTAGGGTCAGTCGCCGTCGGGAGCAGGAAGGTCGGGCCAATGCCCCAGATCAGCTTGCCTGGGTTGGCCGGGGACAAGAAGAAAGTGGGGTTCAGGTCGCCTAATCCATTCGCTCCGCCTGATGGATTGAGAATGTTCGGCTGATAAACGATGGGAGTGATCCAGCGCGAGATGAGCAACCAGTCTTGGTTCAGGCTCATTGGGATCACGGGCTGAATGTTTAATACGTCCTGGACTCGGCTGTACTGGCCTATCGGAAAATTAACGTTGTTCTGGAATGGCACGCTGATAAGGTTCCCGATTGGGTTCTGAAAGGTTGTCAGCAAGTTGCCATCATCCGGAGCTGCTTGGGCCGCCAGCAAACCGGCGCCCGCCAGCGTGAGAACGCAAATATACACGACCTGTCGCATACGAACTGAAATCCCTTCATTCGTAGGTTTACTTTTAGGAGACATGTCATTCGCTAGGGCTCGCTTGCCGCGTTTCCTGATGTCATTGATCAGGAGGGATACCCGATGTTTCAGCCCAGAGATGCGTCGCTCAGGTTGAGGGACGCAATATTTCAAGGTTCACCAGCTTCCCGGCGATCGACAATATTTACATCTAAGCTCTGTGTTAGGCATCAACGATCCAGCGAGTTGCGACGCACAACGCAGCCCGTGAATCCATTGATCCCCGCAACCTCAGAGGGTAGATTTGCCGATGAAACACTTTTTTATATTTGCTGTCGCCGCGGTATTGTTCGCTCAATCCGCGGGCAAGATGGAAACTTGTGGCACTGCAAAGGGTCACGAGTGTTCCTGCGTTCGTCGTACCTATGCGAAGCAGGCGAAGCTGTTGAAGGAATGCCGCGACGCCGGTGGCACTCCTGCCGATTGCCTGGCGAAAGTCCCGTTTCATTGTGACTTGGTCGATCAGCCGGAATATAACGAGAGTGAAGAGGGTAGCTGGACGACGCACGCGGAGATGTCGGACTATTGCGCGAGGAACTGCAAGCGCCACGATTGTAAATGCGACGATGGCGCCGTTTGCCACATCGCCCACCAAGCGGCCGATCACGGCAAGACACACTGAGCTTCAGTCGCGACTGATTGTCGCAAAGGTCTGGCAGTTGGTAGGCAGCGGCAACGGTTCTTTGCGACAGGGCCGTCCGGTTTCAGCAAGTGGGGCAGGTTGGCAACCTGCGCGCCGATTGCCAATCGGCGCTAACTGCGCGGGTTAACAACCCGCTGCAGGATGCCATCCTGCCCCACATTTTGAAACTGACCCGGCTATTCAGTAGCGAATCACCTGATACCCTCTCGCCACTAGCTCCACCATAAGCGTAGAGGGATTGTCCGCCAGATCCGTGGCTTTGGGATCCAAGTTCGCCGCTGAAATTTGCTGCTGCCTTAACGCATCCGTGGAGACGATAATGCGAACGCCGGAAGCCTTCACCTCACGCGCTAGTTGGATGATCTCAGCTGGCCGGGTCAGTACTCCTTCGGGCCTGCCCAATGCGTCTACGCCGCGGCCACGCACCAACCAGATGACGTCCTCCAGATAGCCGGAAGCCTTAGCCTGCTTTATGTCCTCCAGGCACAACTTCACCTCTGGTAGGTCCTCGAAACCTGACGTCAGCATGAAGACCAGCTTCCCGTTGGGGCTGGGACGCTGCTGGCGGTTTTTGGAAGTCTCCGTTCGCACGGACTGAACGTCCAGTGCCCCTCGAGAGCCTGGGCCGCTGCGCACTGCGACACCACTCGATAGCTTCCTTCCACTCAGCCCGGCTTGGACCGCCGAAAGCGCAACGCCTCCGTGAGACGCCTGATTCTCCACGCGATTGGGGCATCCTGCTCCTCAAGAAACGGCGTGGAACCGGCTAGATGCGAGGTAAGCTGGCCTTGATCCTCGCCTGCGCTCTCCGGGTAGTACTCATGATGAGGACACGCATCGCTCTCATAGGCTGGTTGCTTGAAAAACATTTGCTGCTGGGCTCTTAGCTGCATCTCAGCAAATCGATTTGGATCCAGAGAATCATATCGCGCGGATGCGTTTTCTGGCAGTGCGAGCCCGTGCATTTCGAGAAGGGAAAATGCCACCCCACCGATCAACACAGCCGTCGCGCCGATTAGCATCAGGCACATTGGCCGGCCTGCCCCTATGAACATGCCGAACATCAACGCTATGGTTGCCGCCAACGTAGTCGGTAGCAAATATTCGACCAGAAATTCGCAATTGGCAGTTGCTCTCTTGTCCTTCCTGTTCAGATGGCCTCGCCTTCCTCCCGGCGCTCGCTGTCTGAATTCTGGGAAAAACAACGTGGCGTAGATAAGCATCGGAATCGATAACAACAGAGATAGGAACAGCAGCAGCGAGGAGTCCGAGAAGCGAATCCCCATCTCGATATCGGTGGCGGTCAGTTGCGGAGACAAGTTTGCTCCTTTGCTAGCAGGATCACAATAATTTACCGGATGATTCAATTTTTCGATCGCGCAATACGGAGAACCGCCGGGTTCATGATTTCTGCCAAATCCGCAGCATTCCCGCCGCGGCTAAGACAAGGACGAATTCGCGAGCCTAAGCCGGGTTTCATCAATCCGCGGTTTGCAGCACAGCCGGGCTCCAGCCGTCGGACGCCTTAAATTCCTTCATCGCCAGCGCTACATCGCCTGTCTTTTCGCCCAGATCTTTTTGGTAGACCACGCCACGCTGGTCCATCAGGAACGTCATGATTCCAGAGTCTCTGTATTTCGCGGGGTAGGCCAGAATGGCGAATCCACGCATCATTCCCCCGGCTACCAAGTCACTTGGTTCGGCCAGGATCCGGTAGTAATAGCCATTGAAAAGTGGAGGACGATCCCCGCTGGTTGACGCCACCACTTTCCCGAAGTCGCCAAGCTCGGCGAGGGGACTCATCAGCCGGCCGGCCGTAACAGGCCAGTACAACCCATCCTGCTTGCCTGGGTCACTGACGAACTTCCGGGCGTACTGCCTTGCGTGATCGTGAATCTGGCTGAAGTATAGCTTTTGCGCGCGCGCTAGAGAATCGCAAGCCTCGATCGCAGCCAGTTCATGCCTTCCGATGCGGCGCGCCAAAATCTCATCTTTACCGGCGGCGGTATCGAAATACCACTGACCTGAGGAATTCTGTCCGAGAGGAATCGGGAAGGCGTAGTTGTCAGGCCCAACGTAAAGCGTCTGACCTCCAGCCTTGATCTTTCCCCAGCGATTCATTCGGAGGTATGCGCTGGCGAAATCCCTTAAACCGGCCTTATCCCGCGTCGGATCTCCGGTGAACAAGACTTCCGACCCCTCCGGGCCGAAGATCTCCACCAGAGCGGTTCGATCACCGGACCGAGCGGCCGCGAACAACGCCGCGCCCGCATCGGACGGTGACGCGAACGTTCTTGGGACCGCTTTTTCCGCCGCATCCTTCACAGGCCTGTTACATGAGGTCATTGCGACGAGCAACGGAACGATCAGAATCTTGTGATTCAAGGTTAGGTTCAACATTGAAACTCCTTTCTACCAATCCGTTTAACGCCGGAAACCGCCGCCCCGGAATCCGCCACCCCCGAATCCGCCGAACCCTCCGCCGAACCGGCCACCTCCGAATCCGCCGGCGTGCATGCTACCCCAGCCGCGGAAGCTGTCAGCCCTGGAGTCCCAGCCCCCAAAGCCGCCGGAACGGTCACCCCAGCCATTGAACGCGCTCGATCTTCGGAAGGAGCTCTCGTCGCGGGCCCAGTCGTTGGAACGATCGGCATTGATGTTCCGGGTATCCGCGCGATTGAAGTTGTTGATCGAGGTCTTGTTGTAGGTGTTGTGGTAGCCGTAGCCATTGTGGTAGCCGCCGTTGTAATAACCACCGTGCCAGGCGGCATTTCCGTAAAAGCTATTGTGGTTGTAGACCACGGCGCCCCCGTGCCAGTTGCAATTCCAGGCACCCCATCCCCATCCGCAACAGCCGCCACCCGCGAAGGCGCCAAGCGCGATTCCGGCGCCGAAACCGATTACTCCGGCCGCCGCTACATCTGCCGCGGTGTATCCCGGAGTCACATAGGGCACGCCATAGATTAGCGCTGGATTATATTCGGGGACGTACACGACCTGCGGATTTGCGGGCTGAATGACGATTGTCTGTGGCGTTTGTTGTACCACGGAAATCTCCGGACCGGACTTGAGATTACCCGCAGCCTTTGCTTTAGCGCGCAATGTCTGAACAGCCGCCATTACCTCCGACGGCTGGTTGTGATAGGCCTCTCCCAGGGAAGAGGTCCAATTGAGATTCTTCGCGAGGTTGCCGAGGACAGACGGAAATTCGGTCAGCGCCTTCACGCTCGAATTCCACGATTGTTTGTCGACGGCGTGCATGAGCGATGTGCCCGTCAAGGTGTGATTCTCATCGAGCCAATAGTCGGCAATCGCAACCTGATCCGGAAACGTTGCGGCGGCTAGTATTTGAGCAACCAGCGCGTCGGGGTACAACGCGATCGGAGCCACCAGCGCTTGCAGTTCGCTCGCACTCTGCGGCGCGCTGTCTGCTGCGCCGCCCGCGTCCGCGGTTGGAACCGGCTCCGCATTTGTATATCCGTACGATGGAACTCCGATCAGAATAAAGCTGAGAACCACCGCCAGGATTTGCTGAGTGTTTTTCGCAATCATATTAAGTACTCCAAGCAAATTGCCATGTTGTCCACGCCGTGGCGGGCGGCACGCGGCCCGATGTACTTTCATCGTTTCACCGTGGCAGCGCCGCGACAAAACTCCGTTCCATTAGGCACGATGCCTCAGACAAATTCAGGGCTCATTTTTGGGTGTTGCGAGTTACGGAGGACTCAGGCGCCAGATGGGCTCAATCACCGGGCCGCGCGGTCCTCTCCTTTGGCGGCCAGCCGCGCCTGAGCAGACTGATCCATTTTGGGCTTAGCCCCGCGCACGCAACGAAAACCAAGGTGATTGGTGCCGGTGTCGAGCTCTCCCTTGCCGCGTCCGCCAGCGATGTAGCGAGCACAGTATTGGTCGGTGCAGAGGAAGGAGCCTCCGCGTTGCACGCGCTTTTGCACACCCGGTTCGTTCGGATCGAAACTATCGGCAGGTCCTTGCGGATTCATCGCGATCTTTCCACTGGCTGCTAAGGTCTGATAATAGTCGGCACGATACCAGTCGGATGTCCACTCCCAAACGTTGCCTGACATATCGAACAACCCAAATCCATTGGCCGGAAACGAGCCCACTGGCGCTGTCGCCCGGTAACCGTCTTCGCTCGTGTTGGTGTCTGGAAAGTGGCCCTGAAAGGTATTCGCCATGTGCTTGCCGCCGGGCATGAACTCGTCTCCCCAAGCGTAGCGTTTACGATCCAGTCCCCCACGCGAGGCGAATTCGAACTCTGCTTCCGTAGGGAGCCGCTTACCAGCCCAGTTGCAATAGGCTACAGCGTCTTCGTAGGAGATGTGCACTACGGGATGGCTCATCCGGGTCTGGATCTGCGAGTTAGGGCCCTCCGGATGGCGCCAGTTCGCGCCTGGCACGTAGTTCCACCAGCGGAAGTGATTGTCTAGCTCGACGGGATGGTCCGGCGGTGAGAAGACTACCGAGCCTGCCACTAACTTCTCGGGAGGCGCTTGCGGATAATCTTCCGCTCGTGGTTTGCGCTCCGCCACCGTCACATAACCCGTGGCGCTCACGAAGGCGGCGAACTGCTGGTTAGTGACCTCGCTGCGATCCATCCAGTACCCATCGACGTAGACGCGGTGCCAAGGTCGCGTATCCGCCATATGCTCCTCGGCGGTTCCCATCCAGAACTCTCCACCTGGAATCCACGTCATTCCAGTGGGGGCCGGTCCAGTTGGCTGGCTGTCGTTGATTTTCGGAGTCCACGCCGTTAGAGTTGCAGCCGGGGTGGGCCCAGCAGGACGAGCCGTCGTGGCAGCCGATCCTGCGCGAATTTTAGCCGCTCCGATGCCGTTTTCACAGGAGACACCGTACTCCGAAGCTTGGATGGCTTGTGCACGGTGTTGGCGGTATTTCAACCCGCCCACAAGTGCGACGCCTACTAACGTGCCCACGGTCATCCACATCCACGAGCTCTTACCAACTTCGCGACCCTGTGACATATTAGACAAGCGCATTCTTGGCGGTCCGATGTCATTGGGCTCGCTCCAGACTTAATCTTTTTACAGCTCTAGTCGGGCCGGACGGTCGCTCTGCATGGTTGGATCCTCAGCGCCTGGTATGTAGTTTAGGTTACAATTCTCGCTGATGCGAGTATGTAATCTTCCCTACAGACACTCGATGGATCTGCCATGAGGCAAATTGTGGGACAGTTGGTTGGTTCCACGTTATTGTTGCTGGCATCGCGGGCGCCCGCGCGAGCTCAATCCTTACCACTCTGCTACGCCGGATTTGAGATCTCGCAGGCCTGCATTACTGAGCGCGGATTGGAACAGAAAGCGGCGGCGTATCAGCGCAAAATCACGGAAGCACTGCTCAAACTAGGAGCGAGCTACCAGATCAGTCTTCGGATCGTTAATAATCCAGTTGAGGCGGGGTACGACGCCGCGACGATTGGCGATGTATTTACCAACGTGGTACGCGACGAGGAAATGCGGAACCAGTCATTTATCATCAACGTGACCGCAGACTTTCTGGAGAAACAGCCAGAACTTCTGTTTGAGGCATCCTCGCTGCATGAAGTTTGCCATGTCATGAACGACGACCTGACCGGATACCATCGGAATGGTGCAAACGTTGAAGCAGCCGAAGAACATTGCGTTCTTCAAGTCACCGGAGAGTCACGCTACAAAGAGTATTTGCAGGCGTATGCCACGTACCAGCATTGGGACAACTTAACCTACGAAAAGGTTCTCCAGAAAGTGAAGGACGTAGTGCTTGTTCCAGCGCCGAGCGAGATAGATGAAGCGGATAAAATCGCTGCGGAATATTTCAGAGCACATGCTGACGGGAAGGAACATCTTATCGTTTACAACGGGGAGTTGCATGATGCGACTCTCTACTCCACAAGGGACCGGGTCTGGCACGATCCGGAAAAATTGAATGCCGTCATCAAAGCCGGTAAGCCGATGATCTTTTTTCACAACCACGCCGCGGAAGATGGAAGGGCGGCCATGTTTCCGAGTTACAACGACTTCGGAGTCGCTGGGCTCCTTTCATTCATGGTGTACAGAGAAGATCCAAGCCTCTCTGTTGAATTCCGCGTCATGCAACCAGGTAACGAAAGTACAACCGTGTCTTATGGGTTCAAGGGGACAGCTGCTGAGGACCTCAAGAAACTTGCACTAGAGTATCGAAATGCGGCTGCTATTAAAGCGGACGTTGCCCAAATTGAAATGCGGCAAGACCTACTCGACTACCATCTGGCTCAAGACAGCTTCAACGAATATCTACAGTACGCGTGCCCAGTGGATCTTGCTCGTACGGATGCGGAAGTGTGCAGGACGCATCCCCAATACTTCATCTGGCCAAGCCACAAGTTTTTCGTTCACTATCGTCCCCAGTAGTCCACATTGTGGAACGGGTTGTAATCTCACGCTCGGCTTAAGCGGCTACTCGCCCGCGTGACTCGCCGATTGGGCTTTCTTGACCTCGGCAATGACTTGACTGAGGTTGTAGGACGCCGCCTCCTGCAATGGCGGATATTTTACATACGACTCAAGGTGTTTCAGCCACAACTGCTGGCCGATGGGTAGCATGTTCCAGTCGTACTGAAACGCAGTCATCGGAGCAGCAAGCGCGCCGCCCAAGCTCATGGCTGATTTCTGGTCGATACCGACGGACTGCTCAAATGGATCGCGCTTGATGTTCTGGACCAGAGTGAAGTGGAACGGAACCAGCGGCATGATCCAGCCAGCCGGCCCGGGCTGAGACATGGTGTAGTACATCTTCCAGTTCTTGTAGCGGACCGCCGACGGCGTCGCCCCGGAAAAATAGAAGAAGTAATCGCGCGCAGACTTGTCGGATTTCCCCTCGAGATAGTCCCGCTGATTTACGCCGTCCAGCGTCGTCTTGACGATGCCTGAGTACTGGCCCGCTTCGATTTGCTTCTTCAACCCTTCCCCATTCGGACCACCCGCTATGTCGACTAATGTCGGTAACCAATCGAGTGCGGCGAACAACTGGTTCAATATCGTTCCCGGCTGGATGTGACCTGGCCAGCGCACCACACACGGTGAGCGGTAGCCGCCTTCCCAGGCCTCGCCTTTCTGACCCTTAAATGGAGTAACGCCGCCGTCAGGGAAACTAATCGCCTCGGCGCCGTTGTCGGTGGTGAAGACCACGATCGTGTTGTCGAGTTGTCCCATCTGCTCCAGCTTCTGCAAAACCACTCCAATGTTGTCGTCCATCTGTTTCATGCCGGCTTCGTTGACGCCCCAGTCCTTGCCACCCTTGACTCCAAGCATCGCCTCGTACTTCGGCGGCAGCATGGTGGTGACGTGCATGCGTGCGGGGTTGTACCACACGAAGAATGGTTTGTTGGTCTTCTTGGGGTCGTTGCGATCGAGGAAGTCGACGACCTTGGCGGAGATTTCTTCGTCCACTGTTCTTGAGCGATCCAAGGTCAGCGGACCCTGGTCCTTACACGTCTGGTTCTGTTCCGTGCCGTCTGAGGAGTGACACCAGAGGACCGGGCGCGGGGGTGTCAGGCAAGTGGTTGTTTTTGGATCCACGGCGCCAGGGACTTCCGGGACGCCGGGAATTAGCGTGTTTTTGCACGGTGGCGCGATGAGTTGGGCTGTCGGGCTGCTGTTGATGTCGGGGAAACTTACGCCCTGCATCGCATCCAGATGATAGAGATAGCCCCAGTACTCCTGAAAGCCGTGCGCTGTTGGCAGGGCGGCAGTATGGTCGCCCAGATGATTCTTGCCGAACTCACCAGTGGTATAGCCGAGATCGTGTAAGAACTTTGCGAGCGCGGGCGTGCCAGGCCGTAAATAGGACGGGCTGCCAGGCAATTGTGGCGGAATCATGCCGGTGCGCAACGGATACATGCCGGTGAAAAAGGCATTTCGCCCGGACGTACAACTCTGCATGGCGACATAATCCATGAAAATCGCGCCCTCGCGGCCGATGCGGTCTATGTTGGGCGTTTCCCCTACCATCAATCCGCGATGGTAGATGCTGGGCTGCATCCAGCCGATGTCATCGCCCATGATAAAGACGATGTTCGGCTTCTGCCCGCCGCCCCCCGCTTCCTGGGCAGCCAGACGGCGAGTTGCCAGAACCCGCGCGAGGTTCGACCCGTTGGTCTGAGCAGCTTGCGCCGATCCTGTCTTTCCCCCGCCAACGACGAGGCTGGCGAACACCAACAGTCCCAAAGAGCCGATCAGCATTCCCGCTGCGAGCCAAACAAGATTCTTCCCGCGGTCCATAGTGCACCTCTCGCGGCAGAGATGCAGCCTGAATTGAAAAGGACAGATAATTTTTCTAGCAAGGTGAACAACGCGTGCTGTCCATGGTCACCGGCGGGTTGTGTTTATAACTCAATGGAATCTTGCAGATTCAAAGCGACGTTTCTCTCATCTTTTGCAACACCCACAGCACCACGCTGGTCGCCAGCAGAATTCCTGAGAGCCAACCCAGGCCGGGAAGATAGGGACGAATCTGGCTCAACCGGGTTACGACACCTCATTGAATGACGGATTGCGCTCCGTGTCAGGGGTACCCCTGCAAAGGGCAGTGGCTCTCAAGTTTCATGTAAGTGATAGACCGGGCCTAGTCAGCAGTCGCGGCCTATCATTCCGAATCCGTGGCAAGCTTATTTTAGTTCAAGCTTGCCAAACATCCTTTAATACTCTCGCCCAGTTTCCGCCGAGAACAAGGCGCACCTGGTCATCGGTATAGCCGCGCCTTATCAAGGCTGCGGTCAATTCGTACATCCGGTTTGGTCCTTGCATCCCCATCACTATCTCGTATTGTCCATGGACGCGATAACGGGGATCGGCTTTCGCGAGAAGTTCCTTCAAGACTGTCGCTGACCCCAGATCATTGCTCTCTATGCCGGCATCGGAGCCAACGCCAACGTGTTCTATGCCAACCAAGTCGCGTACGTGGTCAAAATGATCGACGACATCGTCGATGCGAACCGGTTCGCTCCCTTTCACCATGAAGGCGATGTCGGTGATTCCCATGACGCCGCCCTTTCTGGCCAGCTTTCGAATGGCGTCGTCCGTGGTAGCTCTGGCTGCGTTCGGATTGAGGGCGCGACAATTGCCGTGCGACAGAATGACCGGTTTCTTGGATATTTCGATGGCGTCCAGCTTGGTCTTGTCGCTGGCGTGGCCCAGATCCACCGCGATACCGGCATTGTTCATCCGTGCGATGACTTTTCCGCCATACTCACTCACTCCGCCGTCAAATGGCTCAAACGCCCCGTCCGCGACACGACTTCTGAAGTTATAGCTGAGTTGAGAAACGCGCAGCCCATATCCAAAACAGCGATTCACATCGTCGAGATTCTGGAACTGATCGCTGCTCTGCAACCCAAAGAGAATACCGAGCTTGCCTTGGTCTTTGGCTTGCATCAGATCGGCCGCATCGTTGATGCGCATCAGCCACTGGGGATATTGCGCAAGGAAGCTGTTCCACTTGGCAAAGAGCAGCTCGGCTTCGGGAAAGCTCGCCGCGCCTTCCCCGAAATTGATGACCGAAACTCCGCTGTCCTTAAACCTGAGAAAATCCGCCGACGTGAAAGCGCCCGGTTGGGTCAGCCACTTTTCTTTGAGATCCTTCTGATCGATGCGGTACAAAAACTGATTTAACATGTCGATGACTAGCGATTCGCGCATCAGGCGTACCACTCGTTCCGGATACTCCGGAGCCGGTTGAGCAAATAGACGGTAGCTGTGGCGAAGAACGAAGGGCGCGGCGATCGCCGCATTCATGGCCCGCCTTAAGAAAGTACGTCGTGACGCAGTTTCCACAATTGGCTCCTCATTCGATTCATTTGGTACCGTTAGTATCTTACGTAAGACTGGACTGCTGAACAACACAATGTCGAGGCGGAAGTTGCTCCAAAATCTCGCTACTGCGGTTTGTACCTTTTCACTGCTTCTTTTGCTGGCAGGCTATCATTCGAGCGCATTTGCGCAAGTAGACGCACTCACCGTATATCAGGGAGCCACGCTGCTGGATGGCGTGGAGAACGTCCCAAAGCCGAGCATGTCCATTCTGGTGCGCGGAGAACGGATTCAGGCTATCGCGCCCGCGTCCCAGCTTGTTCCTCCCGCGGGCAGCAAAGTAGTGGACGTTACCGGGCTTTATGTGCTGCCTGGGCTGATCAACACGCATGTTCACATTGCAACCGACTCCACCCGCGAGCAAGCATTATCCCTGATGCGCCGTGACCTTTACAGTGGGATCACGGCTGAGCGGGACATGGCTGGAGATACGCGGCAGCTGGCGGAACTTTCCCGTGTTTCGCTTTTAGGCGAGGTAGCTGGTTCCGATATTTACTACGCTGCGCTGATGGCCGGCCCAAGCTTCTTCGAGGATAAGCGTACCCATCTTTCAGCTCGAGGAGCCGTTGCCGGAGAAGTACCGTGGATGAGGGCCGTGACTCCTGGGACCGACCTGCATGTAGCCGTTGCGGAAGCGCGGGGCACGGGAGCGACAGCGATCAAGATCTACGCGGACTTGCCGGCACAACTTGTCGCGGCGATTACCAGTGAGGCGCACCGCCAGGGCATGTTGGTGTGGGCTCATGCCACGGTTTATCCGGCGACGGCGATGCAGGTGGTGGAGGCGGGAGTAGACAGCATTTCGCATGCGCCGATGTTGGCGATAACGAATCCCGCTCGAAGCTATGCGGGCGCGCATCTGCATCCAGCGGCCGAGCAGCAGTATGCCGATGGATTCGGTCCGCAACTCGCCAGCGTGTTGCGGGAGATGAAACGTCGCGGTACGATCCTGGACGCTACGTTAGTGGTCTTTCGAGAGCGCAGCGGAGCGAGTCCAACAGCACAAGCTGTGAACAGGCTCGATATTGGCGAGCGCGTAACCCACGCCGCTTACGAAGCAGGGGTTGCAATTTCTACGGGAACAGATACGGATGACGAAGAGAACAAGGATTGGTCTCCGTTACGGGATGAATTGCTGCTGTTGCAGGACGGGAGCTGGCATGCGGCCCATGGACGTGATTCATTCAGCCACCGCAGTCGGGGCCCGCACCCTCGGACAGGATAAGGAGATGGGAACAGTTGAGCCCGGAAAATTGGCGAACTTGTTATTTGTCGCCAAGAATCCGCTGGATGGAGTGGAGGCTTTCAGTACCGTTGTGCTCACGGTAAAGCGAGGCAACCAGTTTTGGCGCAAAGATTTTTCGCCGAAGTGAGATGAGCCGGTTGCGCCAGTCACGGTCTGACAGCCCGATAGTAGCGGTTTACCATGGGGCGGGTAAGAAGAAAGGTCAGGATTGCGAAAAACACAACGTGAATGGCCAACTGCGAAATCGAATTGAAGGCGCTCAGGATCACGTGAACGCCCATCCAGACCAGCGCAAGCCAGCGCGCCCAGTTTTGGCCTCGGAGCATAAACACGCCACTTACGAGCGCCAGTAAGCGAATGATCTCAATCCATACGATTTCATATTGAAAAGGGCGCCGGCTGAACTCAGTGGAATGGTAAACGAAGCCAATGGTTCCAACCACGATGTACACCCAACCGATGGCGGTCACCGAGAAAGGACGATTGTTTGTGTTCGCTTTTTCGGTACCGGGCATTGTCGCTACTCTACTACGAAACTTCGTTCCCGGCGACTTTCCGGAGCGCTGTGGGGCGGCCAATCCTGGCCGCAGCCGCGTTTCTACGCGGCGCCAAGCCGGCTAGAAAGCCGCCCGCAGACTGAAAAGTCTGCCCCACAAGCTCAGCTTACAGACAAGGTTGAAAACTAAATGAAAATGCGCGCTCGTGCCTGACGTGCCGCCGGACTTTCCGTGATCTGATACCATCCGAACAGCGATGACCAAATTCTCAGTTGTACTTTTGGTTCTGCTACTGATTTTGTTAGGGCTTCCGCTCGCAATCCTGCAGCTCCTGTCATCCCATTCGGTTTTGACGTTCGCGTCTCCGCCCAAGGTGATCGGTATAGCCACCCCCGTGACGGTGCGGATCTCGAATCCCCATGGTGCGCGGCGGATCACCGCAATTCTCGAACAAGACGGCGTTCAGACAACGTTGCAGATGGCCAGCAACGTTGCGACGCGACTGAGCTTCTGGCGCGCTCGAAAGCCGGATCAAGACTTCCAATTCACGGCGGGTAAGCAGCCGGCGCCCAATCTAAAGGAAGGCAAGGCGCGGCTGATGGTGGAAGTCCAATCGAATGATTGGCGGGCTTCGACGGATGCTATCTCGACTGATGTCAATGTGATCTTGCGTCCGCCCTCGGTGGCCGCCGACGGTTTCCAGCACTACATTAATCAAGGCGGATCAGAGATGGTTCTGATCACGCCGTCAGGAACGTGGAGCGAAGCGGGCGTCCGCGCCGGTAATAACACTTATGCCAGCTTCCCGGTTCCGGGACAGCCCAACGAACGGCTCGCGCTGTTTGCTTATCCCTGGGATATGCCCGCCGGCACGGTTCCGCTGGTCTTCGCGAAAAACGAAGCCGGCACTGAGGCCAAAGCGGGGTTCTGGTTCAAGGTGTTCCCTAAGAAATTCCGCCAGCGGGATTTGGTCATCGACGATCAGTTTCTAACCAAGGTGGTGAATCAGATCGATCCCAACGGCAGCGGGGACCTGCTGGCGCGGTTCCTTAAAATCAACGGCGAAATGCGGCGGCAAAACAACCAGACATTGGCGGATCTGCGCTCGAAAACAGCGGACAAGTTTCTGTGGACGAAGGCATTCCTACAGTTGGAAAACTCGAAAGTGGAATCTGCATTTGCCGATGTACGCAGCTACATTTACAAGGGTAAGAAAGTTGATCAACAAGTGCATCTGGGTTTCGATCTTGCAGTGTCGGCGCATTCGCCGGTGGTGGCTGCCAATGACGGCAAGGTGATCTGGGCCGCGCCGTTGGGCATTTACGGTAACTGCATCGTCGTGGATCACGGCTGCGGCCTGCAATCCATCTACGCGCACTTGAGCGACATCGGCGTGAAGGAAGGCGACGTGGTGGTACGCGGCCAGGTGATGGGCAAGAGCGGCTCCACCGGTTTGGCCGGTGGCGATCACCTGCACTTCTCCATGCAGTTGGACGGCGTTCAAGTGAATCCGGTGGAGTGGTGGGACGAGCACTGGATCAATGACCACATCCGGAACCGGCTCAAGTAGTCTCCTGCAGTTGATATGCTCAAGTTCTAGACGGTACGGATCGGAGATGGAAAATGGACAGACGCAATTTCATAATTTCCGGGACGGTCTTCGCAAACGCCCTGGTGGCCCGGGCACAGGACAAGAGCGCAAACCTGGAAGTTCAAGTGAGCTACACGGGCTCCGGCACGGTGGACAAGACGCACAAGGTATATGTCGTGCTTTGGGACAATCCAAATTTTGTAACGGAAGAGGCGGGCGCACCGCCCATTGGGCTGCAGGGAGTCTCTTCGAAGTCCGCGGCTGTTCAATTCGACGATGTCCAAACGAACCCGGTCTATGTGAGCATGGTCTATGATCCAAGCGGACAGTGGGACGCGGCCAGCCCGCCACCTTCCGGATCGTCTTTGGGCGTTTATGCGACAGAGCGTGGAGATCCAGCGCCGGTAAAGCTTGAGGCGGGAAAGACCACAAAGATTTCCGCGTCGTTCGACGATTCGTTCAAGATGAAGTAGCGAGGACAGACCCCCGCTATCTAGCTGCGGGTCTACAGTCCCGCCTGAGAGATGAACTTATTGTTCATGTACGCGTCCAAAGCTTCGGAGCCGCCTTCCGATCCGTAACCGGAATCTTTCACGCCTCCGAAAGGCACTTCCGGTAATGCCAGGCCCACGTTGTTGATGGAAACCATGCCGCTCTCAACGGCCGATCCGATAAGGTTCGCTGTCTTCGCCGACTTTGTGAATGCGTACGCCGCCAGCCCATACGGCAATCGGTTGGCCTCCGTCACAGCCTCATCAAACTCAGTGAACGGGATCATGACCGATACCGGGCCAAACGGTTCGTCGTTCATCACCCGGCTACTCTCAGAGGCGTGGGTGAGGATGGTGGGTGCAAAGAAGTAACCTTTGTCTCCCACTCGATCGCCGCCCGTTTGAACTTCCGCGCCCTTCTCAACCGCGTCCGAGACGAAGCCTTCGATGGCGTGCAATCGCCGATCGTGCGCCAGCGGCCCCATGGTTGTGCCGGCTTCCAGCCCGTCACCCACCTTAACTTTATTGCTAGCGCTAATAAATTTGTCGACGAAAGAATCGTACACTTTCTTCTGAATGAGAAACCGCGTGGGAGAAATGCACACCTGTCCCGCATTACGGTATTTGGTGGCCGCCATCAACTTTGTCGCGACGTCGAGATCGGCGTCGTCAAAGATAATTACGGGCGCGTGGCCGCCGAGTTCCATGGTGACGCGTTTCATGTGCAAACCCGCCAGCGCTGCCAACTTCTTGCCGACCGCGGTTGAGCCGGTAAAAGAAACCTTACGGATGATGGGATGCGGGATCAGGTATTCAGAGATATCCGACGGAATGCCAAACACCAGATTAATCGCGCCTGGAACCACGCCCGCATCGCTGAAAGCTTGGAACAATTCGCGACACGGGCCGGGCGTTTCCTCCGGACCCTTGAGAATAATCGAGCAGCCGGAAGCGAGCGCGATGCTGATCTTGCGGACCGCCTGATTGATGGGGAAGTTCCAGGGTGAAAATGCAGCCACTGGACCAACCGGCTCTTTGATCACCAGCTGGTAGACTCCTTCGACACGCGGAGGAATGACGCGGCCATAGGTGCGGCGCGCTTCTTCGGCGAACCAATCGATGACGTCGGCAGCGATCAGAGTTTCGGTTTTTGCCTCCGCCAAAGGCTTGCCTTGTTCCGTGGTAAGAATCCTGGTGATTGAGTCAACCCGTGAGCGAATCAGTTCGGCCGCCTTGCGCATGATCTTGGACCGTTCGAAGGCGGAAATCCTGCGCCAGACATGAAAACCTTTCTGTGCCGCGTCGAGCGCGAGATCGAGATCGGCATGTTGCGCGTGCGAGACGGTGCCAATAGCGTCACCCGTGGCAGGATTCAAGACGGGAAGAGTCGCGCCGGTCTGACTATCCGCCCAGGCGCCATTGATGAAAAGCTGTGTATGAGAAGCCATGCATCCCGATTCTACGCTTCTTCGCAATTGGCGGTAGTGGGGCAGGTTGGTAACGTTGGTAACCTGCCGCCGATTGCCAATCGGCGCAAACTGCGCGGGTTAACAACCCGCTGCAGGATGACATCCTGCCCCACATTCTGAAACTGACCCACTGCGAATCACTTGGCCGACTGTTGTTTGCCGCGAGCCACGAAGTTAAGGGCAACCGAGTTCATGCAGTAGCGCAGATGAGTTGGAGGCGGTCCATCGTCGAAGACGTGCCCCAGGTGAGAGTCGCAACGGCTGCAAAGAACTTCCACTCGTTGCATGCCAATCGAATTGTCCGTGCGGTTTACGACATTCTCTTTCGCAATGGGTTTCCAAAAACTGGGCCAGCCGGTGCCGGACTCGAACTTGGTCTTGGAATCAAACAAGGCCGTGTCGCAGCAGATGCAATGATACAGGCCGTCATCGTGATTGGTGGCGTATTTGCCCGAATACGGCCGTTCGGTACCAGCCTGGCGTGTTACCAGATACGCTTCCGCCGGTAACTGCTTCTTCCACTCGTCCGCCGTCTTTTCGATCTTCTCCACCTCCACCACGCCAGTGCGGACGCCGGATGGATCAAACTCGACGATATGAACAAGCTGCTTCTTTCCCACCGCAAATGCCGGAGTGTTCCGCAGAAGCATCGCCGCCGGAAGACCAGCGCTAAGGGTTTTCAAAAAAGTCCGACGTTCGAATAGGAATGTGCTCAAAATCGTCATTGTCCCTCCTTTGTGGTGTGTATACTTAACATCGTACGCTATACATGACGCCATGATTTTGCTGCTCATTCTTGCGTTCCTGGGCGGCGTCCTCACCATTGTCAGCCCCTGTATTCTGCCCGTCCTTCCTTTTGTCTTTGCAAAAGCTGACCAGCCTTTCAAGAAGAGCGGACTTCCGCTGCTGGCCGGCATGGCTCTCACTTTTGCGTGTCTTGCAGCTGTGGCAACCACTGGCGGTAGCTGGATTGTGCGCGCGAATCAATACGGCCGGGCAGCCTCGCTGGCCATTCTGGCTCTCTTCGGATTGACGCTTGTGTGGCCTGCCTTGGCCGATTGGATCTCCCGGCCGTTTGTGAGATTGGGCGGCAGCCTTATGCGCTCGCCGGATTCAGATTCCAATCCTGGCAGCTTCCGATCGTTCCTGCTGGGTGTCGCCACCGGACTGCTCTGGGCTCCGTGCGCCGGGCCGATCCTCGGCCTGATTCTGACAGGAGCCGCACTGGAAGGCGCCAACAATCGCACGCTTTTCCTGCTGCTGGCTTACGCCGCCGGTGCGGCAACGTCGCTGGCCGTTGCGCTGTTGGCTGGCGCCAAAGTGTTCCTGGCTCTTAAGCGCTCACTTGGCGCCGAAATCTGGATACGGCGATTCCTGGGAGTTGCTGTTCTGGCGGGCGTGGCGGCGATCGCACTTGGCTTGGACCGCGGCCTGCTAACCAAGCTGTCTCTCGCCAGCACATCCGGAGTTGAACAGTCGCTCATAGACCGCATTCATCCGGACGAAAAGCCCAAGCAGCCAGCCATGATGATGATGTCTTCCAAGGCACCGGGCACAGGATCCGGACCGGAAACGATTCCGGACCTCTCGGGCGCCAGCGCGTGGATCAATTCGCAGCCATTGAATCGAGATCAGTTGAAAGGCAAAGTGGTCCTGGTGGACTTCTGGACCTACTCCTGCATCAACTGCCTGCGCACACTGCCTTACATACAAGCGTGGGCGGAAAAATATAAGGACGCAGGCTTCGTTGTAATCGGAGTTCACACACCGGAGTTTCCCTTTGAGAAGGACGCGGACAACGTGTGGCACGCCGTGCGTGAATTGAAGATCGCTTATCCGGTCGCGCTCGACAACGATTACAAGATCTGGAAGGCCTTCAATAATAAATATTGGCCGGCGGACTATCTCATCGATGGCGCTGGCCGTATTCGCTACCATCACTTCGGCGAGGGCAAGTACGACGAGTCGGAGCAACAGATCCAAGCGTTGCTCAAGGAACGCAACAGCCAGTTGACAGCCACGGGAATCGTGAAGGTCACCGGCGCCGGCGTGGAGGCACCGCCCGACAGCGATGTGGATTCGCTCGAGACCTACATCGGATACGAACGCATCGACAATTTTGTTTCTCCGGGCGGTCCACAACAGGATACTTCCCATGTCTATTCTGTCCCAAAGCATCTGGAACTCAATCAATGGGGACTCTCCGGCTCCTGGACAGACCGCGCCCAGGTCGCAACGCTCGATTCAGCTCCCGGCCGGATCGTCTATCGCTTCCACGCGCGGGATGTGCACTTAGTGCTGGGGCCTGGGTCAAGGCCTGGGTCCAACGGAAAACCGATCCGGTTCCGCGTGCGAATTGACGGCCGCGAGCCGGGAGAAAATCATGGAATCGATACGGACGCGCAAGGGAACGGGAAAGTGATCGAACACCGGCTCTATCAGCTCATCCGGGTCAAGGCCGATATTCAGGATCGTACTTTTGAAATCGAGTTTCTGGATCCCGGAGTGGGAGCGTTCGCGTTTACCTTCGGGTGATACGATTGTGAATAGAATGCGAATGCCTAAAACGCCTCTGGACACTGCGGCATCGACGAATCCGAAGCAGAATCGAAACGCCATCGCCGAGTGGGCCATCACGATTCTTCTGCTTCTGTTTGGCACCACTACAGTCTGTCAAGCATTCGTGATACCCACCGGCTCAATGGAGGACACGCTGCGGGTAGGCGATCACCTTCTGGTTGACAAACTGGCTTATGCACCCGCCGGATCGATCGGCAAATACCTCTTGCCCTACGAAGAGCCAAAGCATGGCGACATTATCGTTTTCCGATATCCGCCGGATATCAGCCAAACGCTAGTCAAGCGGCTCATTGGAATGCCGGGAGATCGCATCCGGATTGCCAACGGTGTAGTGTATCGAAACGGAAAAGCATTGAACGAGCCGTACGTTTATCACAAGTACGCTTACAACCCCGCGCTCGACAACTTTCCCTGGCCGTGTTGCCGCCCGGTGAAGGAGGATCTTGCAGGAAGGAATCAGGAGCAGATGCTCAATCAGAACGTCAGCTCAGGCGAACTGATTGTTCCGGAAAATCACTTTTTCGGGATGGGAGATAACCGGGACAACTCCTCGGATAGCCGGTATTGGGGCTTTATACCCAGAGAAAATATTATGGGTAAACCGTTCCTTATCTATTGGTCGTATCGAGCCTCTACGGAGGATCTAACAGGCGAGACAGTAGGCTCAGTCCTAAGCCACACGATCGACTTGGCGGAACATTTTTTCACTCGGACTAGATGGGATCGGACGTTTCAGCTAGTGCGCGGGTTCCCCGACTCTGAACTCCCACAACAAACTCTTCCGGTTAATCCTGGTCTGCCCAACCCATAGCGCGGTAATTCGTCGCCGGTGTTGTACTTTCCCGGCATCTCGAACTTGACTCGCGTAGTCCAGTCCCCGTAAGCTAAGAATTCTTAGTATGGGACGCAAGCCGCAAAAGAACGATTCGTTGCCCGGTTCCCTGGACATGTTGATTCTGCGGACGCTGTCGCGCCGCGATCTCCACGGCTACGGAATACTCCAGTTCATTCAGCAATCGTCCGACGATGAACTGCTCGTCGAGGAAGGCTCGCTGTATCCCGCTCTCCAGCGGTTGGAGCTAAACGGCTGGATCGACGGAGTCTGGGGCGTTACGTCGAATCAATCGGCGGGCCAGGATCTACAAGATCACTGCGGCTGGCCGAAAACAACTGGCGGTTGAAACCCGGAAGTACGCAAAACTCACGCTGGCGATCTCCCGTGTAATGGGAGCGGACTAACGGACATGTGGATACGACGGCTGAGGTATTGGATGCAGAGCGCCAGGCGCAGCCAGATGCTGGGTGAGGAAATGGAACTTCACCTTTCCGAAAAAGCCGCGGAACTCGAAGCAGACGGTATGACAGCGGAGCGCGCACGGGCTGAAGCGCGCCGGCGATTCGGCAACGTTGGACTGAAGCGCGAAGAGTCACGCGAGATTTGGATGACACGGTTTTTATCGGAACTCGGCCAGGATGTCCGCTATGGCTTTCGCACCATGGCCGCCAACAAGGCATTCAGCGCCCTGGCGGTCTTGTTGCTGGCGCTCGGCATCGGAGCCAATACCGCGATCTACAGCTTCATGGAGTCGATTCTGTTGCGCTCGCTGCCGGTGGCCGATCCAGAGTCGCTGGTGGTCCTGAATTGGCATAGCCGGCCACCCTATGACGGCAACAAGGAATGGGTGCACGTCATTCACGGAGTACAAGGTATTCTTTGGCCGGGCGACAAAGGCGCCCTGGTTAGCGGGATGTTCCCGTACGGGGCGTTCGAGACGCTTCGCGAGAAAAATTCCGTCTTTTCCACGCTCTTCGGATACTTCAACGGACTAAACCGCACGCTGGCCGTCCGCGGGCAGGCCGCGAGCGCCAGCGCGGAATTCGTCACCGGCGAGTATTTTCGCGGTCTTCAAGTGTCGCCGGCCGTGGGACGTCTGATCGATTCCGAAGACGCCCGTTCCGGCGCGGCGCCGGTCGCCGTAATCAGTTTTGCCACAAGCCAGCAGCGCTTTGGGGGACCATCGAATGCGATTGGACAACCGATTCTCGTGGATAACATTCCGTTCACAGTAATCGGCGTGGCGCCGCCGGAATTCTTCGGAGTGGACCCTGCGGCGGCGCCGGACCTTTACCTTCCGTTGTACGCGAATGTGCTCCTGGACGGCGCCGGAGCGGCTCGTATGTATGGCGACGGAAACTTCTACTGGATAGAAATGATGGGCCGCCTGCGTCCCGGCGTCAGCATGGCCCAGGCGCAGGCGGCGCTGGCTCCTCGCTTCCATCAATGGGTCGCCACCACGGCCAAGACCGGCGGTGAGCGCGCCAAACTACCCGCGCTGATTCTGAATCCCGGCGCCGAAGGCCTGGGCAGCCTGCGCCGCCAGTATTCGAAGCCCCTGTACGTGCTTCTGCTGATGGTGGGATTGATCCTCGCGATCGCGTGCGCAAACATCGCCAATCTGCTGCTGGCACGTGCCGCCGCCCGACGCCGCGAAATGGCTGTCCGGCTCAGCCTGGGAGCGGGACGCTTCCGCATCGTGCGGCAATTGCTTACCGAGAGTGTGATGCTGGCGTCGCTCGGCGGAGCATTCGGGGTCTTGTTTGCGATCTGGGGCGTGCGATCGCTGACGTTTCTGCTCGCCCACGGGCAGGAGAACTTTACGCTGCACGCGGAATTGAACTGGAACGTGCTGGGCGTGACGGCCGCGCTCTCCGTGGTTTGCGGCCTCTTATTTGGCCTCGCTCCGGCGATTCAGTCCACCCGTCCGGACGTCCTACCCGCTTTGAAGGATGGCCGCGGGGGCGGATCGCATCACCGTCACGTCCAGCACCTACTGGTGGTCGCCCAAATCGCGATCTCGTTTCTTATCCTGGTGGCCGCAGGTCTGTTTGTCCGGACACTCGACAAGCTACACTCCGTCCAACTGGGATACGCCCGCGAGAACATCCTTCTCTTCTCGTTGAATGCGCGCCAAGCCGGGCATCGCGCCCCGGAGATCGCCACCTTTTACGCGAACCTGCGCAAGCGCTTCGAATCGATTCCCGGAGTGAGCAGCGCCACGCTTTCGCAATCCTCGATCATCAGCGCCGGCCACGCCGGGGGGGCATACCGGGGAACCGTGAAGATCGGCGCTGTTACCATCCAGGGCGCGAGCGTCATGGCCGCCGGATCGCGTTTTCTCACGACCATGCAGATTCCCATCCTGGCCGGGCGTGAGATTGACGACCGGGACCAACCGGGCTCCATGCCGGTTGCAGTAATCAGCCAGCGGCTGGCGCGGACTTACTTCGGGAACGAGAATCCGGTGGGCCGGCGCATCACGTTCATGGACGAGAAGCGCGATCTCGAAATCGTCGGCGTGTCGGCTAACCTGCGATACGGCGGTCTGAAAGAAGAGGAGAGCCCGATGACCGTGTTCGCGGCGGCCAGCCAGTTTTCTCCGGACCGAGTCACCTACGCGCTGCGCACTGTGGGTGATCCGCTGAGGTATGTCAGGAGTGTGCATGAGATCGTGCGGGAGGCGGATTCCCGTATACCTGTCACCAACGTGGTCACTCAGGCTGCGGAAATCGATCGGACCATCAGCCGGGAAGTGACGTTCGCGAAACTATGCACGGGTTTCGCGGTTCTCGCTCTCCTGATCGCGTGCGTGGGACTCTACGGGACCATGTCCTACAGCGTCGCGCGGCAAATCGGCGAGATTGGAATTCGTATGGCTCTGGGCGCGCAACGCGGCGTCGTAGTATGGATGGTTCTGCGCCGCGTTCTATTACTCGCGGCTGTGGGACTCGCGATCAGCATGCCTGCCGCGTTGATCGGAACGCGGCTTGTCAAATCGTTTCTATTCGAGACCCAGCCCAATGATCCGGGAACCCTGGCGCTGGCCGGTGTCGTCCTCCTAAGCGCCGCGATTCTCGCCGGCTATGCGCCGGCAATGCGAGCGTCCCGAATTGATCCACTGGCGGCTCTGCGGCACGAGTAGGCAGAAACACCGATCATCTGAGGGTGCGCGAATCAGCCGTCGCCGCCTCAACTCGAATGAAGCGGAGATCCCAAACGCGGTCGTCGCCTGCGCTCAATCCAGTCAGCTTGCCGGCCTGGTCGCGGTGGAAAACGATCGAGGTGGCGCCACGCCCGTCCTCCATCATGAACGCGTCGCGAAACGTCGGCAGCAGACGGACTGGTTTGTTCCACCCGATGGCAAGCGTCAACTCGCCGGCCTTCGCCGCGACGGTAAGCGGGGTCCCGGTCTCGTCACTCTCATATCTCCCCGCGAGAAGCGCCAACTCTGCATCCGATGGATGCGCCGGTTCCACGTGTTCGTAAGCGACGTCGCCATTCGGCGTCACCTGGCTAAGACGGCCATCTTGGAAAAGAAACTTACCCTGGCCCGCGGAAAACTCAGTGGCGCTAACAGGGATCAATGCCAGGCGATCGAACATAAGTTTCCCGTCACTCACGCGGACCTCGGCGACGGTGTTATCACGCACCTTGCGATACATTCCGGCAAACTTAGCGAGCGTCGCCGTTTCCACTGCGACCGGGGTGGGATTCGGCGCAGGAACGCCTCCTGTCCACAAACGGGCGGTCTCGCGCCCGAGCTGCGCCGGATTGGCTTGTGTGGAATTGCACATCACGGCCACGGATACGCCCTTTTCCGGATATCGGCCGATCCAGGTCTGATAACCGCCCGTCGAGCCGCCGTGCGACACTTCGCGCAATCCATCAAAAGTCCCGATGATGAGCCCGGCCGCGTACGCGATCGTCTTGCCGCCGCTCAGCATTGCCGGGGTCTGCTGCATTTTGACGATCTCGGAGCCGCCGATCTTTGGGTGAGTGAAATTCTCATTCCACAGCAGCCAGTCGCCCACGGTGCTCAACATGCCGCCCGCGCCAATGATATTTTCGACAGGCGTATCCTGAATCCAGCCTCCCGCCCTGAAGCCGTATGCCAATGCCCGATTCGGCACCACGGCGCGAAAATCGTCGCGCCATTGGGTGTGGGTCATCTTCAAGGGTTCAAATATCGCCTCGCGCGTGAATTCCTGAAACGTCTTCCCGTTGCTCAGCGCACGTTCAATCAGAATCGTCGCGATATTGAAACCGGTGTTGGTATAGCTATACGCCGTACCCGGATCAAAGTTCAGCGCGCGCTGTCTTGCAGCGATGCGCAACAGATCATGATTATCCAGGACATAGGTGCCCTCGGGCGTACCGGAAAATGTTGCAATCAGTCGCCACTCGCGGAGTCCGCTTACGTGCGAGAGTACCTGTCGAACCGTCGGCGAAGCACCATAGTCAGGCAGTTCCGGCAAGTACTTGCGTATCGGGTCGTCGAGCGAGATCTTGCCCTGTTGCGCAAGCAGTAGGATCGCCATGGCGGTGAACTGCTTGGCTACTGAGCCGCTCTCGAACACCGTTTCGGCGTTGATCGGCACTGCGCGCTCAAGGTCAGCCATGCCGTAACCAGCCCTCAGCGCAACCGTTCCCTGCTCCGAGACCCCTACAGCGCAGCCGGGAGTGTGGGTGTTAAAGGCAGCGAAGATGTGATCGACTTCCGTTAGTTTTTTCGCGGGCTGACATTTCATGCAGACGGCAACTGTCAAGGCGCAGAGTAGAGTTCGCATACGTAAATCATCTCTCAAGTCTCTAATTTGCGAAGGGCGCTGGGCAGGTGAAGAGTGTGCATGAGATCGTGCGGGAGGCGGGTTCCCGCATACCCGTCACCAACGTGGTCAAGCAACGCGGCGTCGTGGTTTGTTTTCCCAATTTCGGGATGCTAAGTGGGGCGGACCCCCAGGTCCGCAGCCGACGCCCTCGTCGGCTTGCTCGTTCGGGGTCCGCCCCACCAGAGTTCTCCGGTTTATGCGCCGGCCAGACTTACTCCGACCGTAAAGCAAACACCGGATCCACACGCGCCGCCCGCCGCGCCGGAATATAAGAGGCAAGTAGCGCGATTCCCAGCAGGATGACCGAAGCTGAGGCAATCACGTCAAATTCAAGAGGACGCACTTCCGCCAAGAAGCTGGCAAGCACGCGATTCAGCGCGGCAGCGCTCAGCGCCCCGAGGAACAATCCGGTGAGAGACAACCGAAGGCCGCGTCCCAAAACGAGCGAGAGAATGCTTCCCTGCCCCGCGCCCAGCGCCAGGCGCACTCCGATTTCGCGCGTGCGCTGAACCACCGCGAACGCCATTACGCCATAGATTCCCAAACTCGCCAGAAGCAATCCGAACGTACCGAAGAAAACCATCACGCGCGCGCCCAATCGTTCTCGTTCCAGAGATTGAGAATAAAAATGATCCAATGCGGAGACGTCGTACACAGCGAGGGTCTTGTCCACTCGCCCGATGGCATTTTGCAGGGCGGATACCATTCCCATCGGTTCCGGCTGCGTTCGAATCATGAGATGGATGTCGTCGCTTGCCGGAGTCGCCGCTTGCTGCGCATAGGGCAGATACCAGGTTTCCGCTGGATCGCCGGGATCTGCCGCGTCGCGCACATTTCCCACCACGCCCACCACTGTCAGCCAAGGACTATTCGGCCGCGCAGTGCGAACTCTTTTCCCCAGCGCGTCTTGCTTAGGCCAAAAGCGCGCCGCCATTTGCTCGCTCACGATCGCCACCCGGGCGCCGCGTTCATTATCCTGCGGCGTGAAAGGCCGCCCGCGCAATAGTGGAATTTTCATCGCGCGAAACAGCTCGGGACTGATCAGGCGATGATTGATGGTGTACGACACGTTCGGGTCGGCTGGGTTCATCCCGTCGATCATCACCGAAGCGCCCCAATTGCCGCCGCCCAACGGATTGACCGTGGTGGCGCCCGCCGAAGCGACGCCCGGCACGCCCTGTATTTCGTCCACGATGCGCTGGAGCAATTCGGTACGGCGCGGTCCCGGCGGATAATTCGTGCGCGACGGGGAGATCACCATGGTCAACAGTTGCCGCGGCTCGAATCCGAGATCGCGATATTGGAGACGTTGAAAATTCCTGATCATCAATCCCGCGCCCGCCAGCAACACAAGCGCGAGAGCGGTTTCCGCGACAACAAAGCCGCTGAGCAGCTTACTGCCTCCACGTCCAATGCCGGCGCCGGAACGGCCGCCTTCTTTCAAAACGCTTTGCACGTCTCCGCGCGATGTAATTAGCGCTGGGATGGTTCCGGCTAGAAGGCTTGCGGCCAGAGAGACCAGCGCGGCGAAAGTGAGCACGCGCCCATCCACTTCGAGCGTCGCCATACCGAGTTGGTTGCCGATGTTAGACGGGATGAGCGTCGCCGCGTAGCGCCCCAGCCACATGGCGAGCAAGAGTCCCGCTCCGCATCCCAATATTCCGAGTAGCACGGTCTCCGTGAGCACCTGGCGGAACTGCCTGGCGCGGCCCGCACCCAGGGCGGAGCGTATGGCAAACTCCCTGGCCCGTGTGACGGAGCGCGCCAGCAGCAGGTTCGCCACATTGATGCAGGCCAGCAGCAGCAGAAAGCCAACCACGGAAATCAACGCCAGCATGGTGCCATCCTGCTGGTCGATTAGATTTTGGCGCAAGGTCCACGCAACCGCTCCGTAGCTCGGAAGCGTGTCCGGATACTCTCTTCTGATTTGCCCTGAGATCGCATCGAGCGCACTCTGCGCTTGCGCCTCGGTGACCCCCGGCCGCATTCTCGCGAAGACCGCGAATTCGCGCCCACGCTCACGCGCATCTACCAAGTATGGAAGCCACACTTGGGCGTCGTAAGGAAAGCTGAATCCTTGCGGCATCACGCCCACGATCGTATAACTCCGCCCGTCCAGGCGCATCTGTGTATTCAAAATTGAGGAACTACCGCCAAAATGCGTTTGCCATAGCCCGTAGCTGATCAGCGCAACGCCGCTCCCGAGTCCCTGGCTCTCTTCCCGCGCAGTAAATGCTCGTCCCAGGATCGGCCGCACTCCCAGCGTGCCGGACCATCCTTCGGATTGGTAAATGGCGGATAGCCGTTCGGGAGCCGCTGCGCCCGTCAGCGTGACGTTTTCAGCAGAAAGCGCCACCATCGCATCGAAAACCTGGTTCTGCTCACGAATCGCCGCGACATTCTGGCTGTGCATGGTAGAGGTGCGGCGGTGGCCATCCGGGCCCCGCTCGGAATCCAACAACCGAAGCACCCGATCGGGTTGAGGGAATGGCAACGGGCGGAAAAATACGGTGTTGACGACGCTGAATATGGTGGTGTTGCCGCCGATCCCGAGCGCCAACGTCAGGGCTACAGTGAGCGAGAATCCGGGCGCTTTGCGCAACATTCGGATGGCGTACCGGAAATCCTGCCACAGACTATGCATCCCGTCACACCAAGCAAGCAGGCTTCCACGGATAGCCCGTTGTGTTATCGCCACATAGCAGCGCACTGGCTCCGTCGACTGTTCGAACCTGGGATGCCCTGTTGCGATGCCGGGCAGCTTGCATTTAGTGAGCTGCTACTTCTTGGGCTTGTATTCTACAAACAGTTCCGGAAACTGCTTCTTCAGGGCTTCCATCTTCGGACGATCGCAAACTTGAATATAAGGATTGCCGGGATTGTAGTAGGCGTAGTCCTGATGATAGTCCTCGGCACGATAGAAGGCTTTCAGCGGCGTAACATCGGTCACAATTCGTTTCGGAAACACTTTCTCTTGATCCAGCTGGGCGATGTAGGCGGTCGCTAACCGCTTCTGATCCTCGTTCGCATAGAAAATCGCCGACCGGTACGACGTGCCCACATCCGGGCCTTGCCGATTCAACTGTGTTGGGTCATGCGCCACCGAGAAGTAGATTCGCAACAACTGGCCATACGTAATGCGGGATGGATCGTAAACCACTTCAACCGATTCCGCATGCCCCGTGGTCTCGGTGGTTACCTGATCATAGGTCGCTGTGTTCGCGGAGCCACCAGAGTATCCGGCAGTCGTGTGCAGAACGCCCTTCACTCTTTGAAACACGGATTGGACTCCCCAAAAACAGCCTCCCGCGAACACGGCAGTTTCTTTTCCGGGCTGCGTGGCTAGCGGAACATCCGTAGCCGGTGGCGGAATGGGCGGATTTGGAGCTGCCAGAACCGTGGCGGTTACGAGAAGAAGTTCCGCGGCAACGAGACGCAAAGCGATCGAGCAAGACATGAGCCACCTCTACTTAATTCTACTTGTGAAGAAACAAAAAGGCACCGACTCCCTTACGGTCGCGGTTCGGTAACGGAGTGTCTCATTCCGAACCGCGACCGTAAGGGAGTCGGTGCCTTTTTGCTTTTTTCAATCATACAGCGCGAAGTAAATCTTTGAGGTCCACCTGCCGCTCCTCAACCGAACCGGCCTTGAGCCCTGGACCAACCACGATTGCTTCGCTGTGTCCTTCAAACCAAGCCACGAAACTCGACCTATCCGCTCCCGTCAACCGCTGCTGGTTGAGCCACGTATAGTAAGCACCCATGTCGGCATCCACGAGCGACCCCGCGGGGTCCAGCTCCGAGGTCCGCCCAGCCTCTGACAGAAGTTCGTTCATCGGCCGCTCGCGCTCCCGCGGCGCAAATCGGACCAGCACTGTCAGCGGCTGGGCCCGCCGCAGCGCTTCCCGCGCAGCCCATTGCACGAAAGTGGTGCTGTAGATCTGCGTGCCCGATCCTTCGGTGAATAGACTCACTTCAAACCGCTCCATCACGCCATCCGCGCTCCGCACGCCGAGATCCGCGGGAGTCATTTTGGCCAGCATCGAACGCAATGCCTCCGCGCCGAACGCTGGCGACTCGTACACGCGGCGCATCTTCTCCTGCAAAGCCACACGAATCGGCTTGAGAGCCTCGTAGGAAACACAGGCCAGCGCCGAGGCCGCCACCGGCACGGGGCGTCCACCATCTATGTACCAATGCGCGAAAGGAACTGGATGTTTCACGGCCCGCGCCTGAACGGTGTCCAGAATCGCGGCAAGTCCATTCTCTGGATTTACACGCTTGAAGTAAGTGCCCTGGCGAAGAAGCTTGCGAAAAAGCGGGTACTTGGTCTCCGCGACGTCCTTCCCGATTACCGCGATTCCCAGCCTCGCAGCCGGCAGAGGTTCTTTCGGAGTCACCGAAGAGAATTTTCGGATGAACGCTTCCGAGGCGGACCGGAACGCGTCCATCTGATGCGTAGCCCAAAGATACGCCGAAAGCTGCTCGATAAAAGGTCCCGGCGAGTTTAGCCAATCGAAGTTCTCGAGGTTACGCGTCAATCGCAATTGTGCAAAGACGGACATCTCGTCGCTGCGCTTCCCGGCGGGCATCGCAGCCAGATAGGCGAGCTGGCGATCCAGGTCGCCTCTCTCGGCCGGGAACTTCCAGTCGTAACCGATCAACTCCTTCAGCAGGAACGGAACGAATCCCAGTGGCAACTGCCGTAACAAGCCAACGTTTTCCTCAGCCCGCTTGCGTCCTTGCGGTGGATAGGCTGCGAAGCCGTCGACTTTGAGCTCGGAGGGAAGCATCGCCTACACCACCTCTTCGAGCGGCTTGCCTTGCGACAACTTCGCGGAGAATCCGAGCCGCGCACCCAGCGTGGGAGCCAGGTCCATCGAATCCACGGCCCGCTCGACCACCACGTTCTCGCGGACGCCCGGCCCCAGCACCATCATCCAAGTAGTGCGCGAAAGCACGTCGCCAGTACGGTGGTGCTGAAATCCATTGCCGCCTGGGCTCGCGTCTCCATCCCGGCCGAAGTCCGGCAGGATGAACATGGTTGTCTTCCCGGCGTACTCCGGCTCCGCCTGGATTGCGCGCCAAATCTCGCCGCACAGGCGATCGGTGCGTTGGATGCCGTCGATGTAAAGCGAGAAACGCTCCGGAATGCGCGACGTCGATATCATGCAGCGTGATCCACACCAGGCTCGGCGCCATCTGCCGCATCAACCGCTTCGCGATGTAAACGGAAAGCTCGTCCGGACTGGCAAGATTCCGGGCATGCTCTGCAAAATCCCCAGCCGAGACTTTCAGCATCTCGCTCAGCTGATGCAAATCCACTCCGTTGCCCACCACAGCCGCATCCGCCAGTGCGGATTCGTAATTGTCTCGCAGCAGATGGTTGTATCTGCCGCCTTCCCCGCCCGGCAGCGCCGCCGCCAATAATCGTTTGGGCAGGATCACTCCGGCGCCCAAGTTGGGTCCGTATGAGCGGTTGCCGCTGCCGCCGATCCGGTTGAAGCCATTGCTCGGCGCGATTACCCATGCATCCGTCGCAGGGCGGTTCAGATCCTTCCGGAAATATTCGAACACGGTGGGGTGATCGGGCGGGACGCTGGCGAAATTGTTGAAGGTTTCGTAGACTCCAGTAGTCAAACTGGCCGTCGCCACGTAATGTCCGAGAATGCCGTGATTCACTACCTGGGAGAAGAACGTCGCCTGGGGCATCAACTCTTTGAGGAGATGCGGAATGTTTTCCTGGCCGTCCTGCGCGAAGGTTTCTTCATCGCGGGCGCCGCCGCCGAACGTGACTATCACCGCCTTTGGCGTGTTGGGCGAGGCGAGGGCGGCCGTGGGCGCCAGGCTGAAGAGAGTTTTTCCAACGGTGGCGCCGGTCGCCATGCGAAGGAACTGGCGACGCCCCAGCGAGATGGCCTGAGCCATGTCGCATGTCCTAAGGTCGCTGCTGCCAACGCTTCTCTTCATTGCCGGAACCGCTGGATTCCCACCGGAATCCAATATATCAGACCGATTGCTATTGAATCGGGCAGCGGCGGATTTAAGAATCTGCGACGTGTCGCCGGTTGAGAAAGTAAAGCGCTCCCGACGCCGGAACCGCGAAAAGCAGCCACCACACAAACGCCATTTTTGTAAGGCCCCAATCGTCAATTAATCCGAACCATAAAGACATCCAGGTCTGCGGAACCGTTCGATAGACAAGAAAAATAATCACCATCACACTGCGAGAGCCCCACTTTGCCGCTTGCAAAGAGAACCTCTTCAATAGGACAACTACCGTCGCCGCTGCCAATGTCGCGGCTGTGACGCTCAGCGCGAGTCCCCAGAACCAAATCTCCAGTTCCGGCAATTTCACATGTCCGTTCCAGAAAAATACGTTGACCAGGAGGAGGCTAAACAACATAATCAGCAACATGCCCGCGCTCGCTCGCGCGACGGCGTCTCGTATAAGACGAGCGAGGGGCTTGTGTGGACTCCGCGCATAGTCGCGGATTAAAACGGGCCCAACCAGAACGGCGGAAAAACAGGACAGAGGCAGAAAGAAAAACGCGCCGCAGAGAGCGCTGCCCCACTGGATCAAAATGAAGAAGCTCACAGCAAATATCGCAGTGATGTTCCCAACCCACCGTAGCGCGCGGATGACTGCACCAGTCCGGGGCTTGTCGGATGTCGGAGTCACAACCATCTATCGACCGGCCCGATCGTCTTCCTTAATCGGTCCGTCTGCAAGACGGAAGCTCGCCACCGCTCTTATTCAGCTTTGAGAGAGGCCATATCGATCGAAAAGCGGTACTTCACGTCAGCCTTGAGCAATCGCGCGTAGGCTTCGTTGACCTTCTGGAACGCCTCAAAAATCGAGCATTTCCTGAGTCTCTGGTATGCCTCCTTCAAGTCTTCGCGACATGACACTCCACGCGAGAACGACATTCCAGAAGCGGATTCGGGTAAACCTTCGTGTTTAGACACGCCACGTTTACGCTAAGCCCCTTTCGCCGTACTCGCGCTGCATTCTTGCGAAAAACAACAACAGTGATATAGTCGCTGATGGCGCTTTTGGAGGAGTGCAGTTTCATCCATCGGAGTGACGGGGTACTAGCTGCTCTGATCGGATCGCGCCAAACAATAGCGGTTGAACTATGGGATTGGAGATCTATCGATGGCATTACTGTCATTTCTCGACCGCGAATTGTCTGTCGCGCAGCCAGGTTTCAGCCGCTGGTTGGTGCCGCCGGCCGCGTTGGCGATTCATCTTTGCATCGGCCAAGTTTACGCGTTTAGCGTATTCAAAATTCCCCTTTCGCAGGCGTTGGGAATAACGAAGCCCGGTCCCGGCGATTGGACTCAACCGCAACTCGCCTGGATTTTTTCGTTCGCGATCGTGATGCTCGGTTTGTCCGCGGCAGTTTTTGGTAAGTGGCTAGAGGGTGCGGGGCCAAGAAAGGCTATGTTTGCCTCCGCGGCGTGTTTCGCTCTGGGATTTTTTATCTCGTACTTTGGGGTGATCTGGCATCAACTTTGGCTGATCTACATTGGGTACGGATTTGTCGGAGCGATTGGGCTCGGGCTCGGCTACATCTCGCCTGTTTCGACGCTGATCAAGTGGTTCCCCGACCGGCCAGGTCTTGCAACCGGCATGGCGATTATGGGCTTTGGCGGCGGCGCCATGATCGGATCGCCATTGGCCATCAAACTTATGGCATATTTTCGCACTGCCAAGGATATCGGAGTGGGAAAAACTTTCCTGGCAATGGGGGTGTTGTATTTTCTGTTCATGATGTTCGGCGTTTTCACAATCCGCGTCCCTAAGGAAGGCTGGAAGCCGGAAAACTGGACGCCTCAGGCCGCGGATCGGAAACCGGTCATGACGCATAAAGTCGACGTGAACAGAGCGTTTAGGACTCCACAGTTCTGGCTGCTCTGGATTGTACTGTGTACCAATGTAACCGCGGGAATTGGCATTCTCGAGCAGGCTTCTCCCATGATCCAGGAGTTATTCAAGGGCGCCGTCGGTCCAGTTGCGGCTGGGGGATTTGTTGGGCTTCTCAGCCTCTTCAATATGGCCGGGCGATTCTTTTGGGCATCCACTTCCGATTACATCGGAAGGAAACCGACGTACTTCATTTTTTTCACGTTGGGCGCCGTGCTCTATTACTTCCTGCCCAAAAGCGGTGCGAATTATTTGAACAGCGTCAGTTTGTTCGTCGGCATCTCTGTCGTCCTGCTGAGCATGTATGGAGGCGGTTTTGCAACCATCCCCGCCTACCTGAGGGACCTCTTCGGCACGTATCATGTCAGCGCGATTCATGGCCGCTTGCTGACGGCTTGGTCCGTGGCCGGAGTTCTCGGTCCCTTACTCGTGAACTACATGCGGGAATATCAAATTGCTCATGGAGCCGACAAGGCCAGTGCATATCAAACAGTGCTTGAGATCATGGCGGCATTGCTCGTCGTCGGTTTTGTCGCCAACCTGCTGGTTCGTCCTGTGAATGACAAGTATTGGCTGCTTGAAAAGGGATCCTAGAATGACGGAAAAGATCAAGAAGTCCCCGGTGGCTGTGATTGTTTTGGCTTGGCTGCTGGTCGGCATACCTCTCGCGTGGGGGGTCTACAATACTGTCCTGAGTTCGATGAACCTATTTCGGTCGAAGTGATTGCCGACGACTCTACATCACGACTGCAAAACGAATTCAAAAACTGCTAACCTGGACCGACGTGTATGCTGGGCAGTGTCTCTTAAACTTGTCACAGCATGACAAACCCAAAGTGGAGATTTTGACTATGCCCAAATTAATCGCACGCCGGCTTGCCGCGTGCGTCGCATTATTGACGGGCCTTGCGCTGGCGGCGCCTGCCGCTGAAATTCTTATCGTCGACTCGAAATCCCAACCGGAAAGTTTGACCGTCGCGCCGGGCGGAATACTTTTTGTCGGAAGCGCAAGCACCCCATTCGTCTACAAAGTGGGCCCGGGTTCCACCACTGCCGAGAAGTTCGTCGACGCCAGTGCGGAAGGCGCCGGCACCTTTTTCTTCGGCATGCTCGCCGATGCCGCTACCAACACCTTGTGGACCTGTCAGCTCACGCCGGTGCCCGACAAGAAGCCGCCACAGCGTCACACCGCGCTGAGGGGCTTCGATCTCTCCACAGGCACCCAAAAGCTGCGCTGGAACCTGCCGGGTGAAAGCAGTGTCTGCAACGATTTTTCCGTAGGACCGGACAAGGCGCTTTATATCAGCGACACCACCAACAGCAAAATCTACAAGTTGCCGGCCGGTGCTTCCAACGCCGAGCTTTTTCTCGAAGATCGCGCGCTTTACGGCATCGACGGCATCACCTTTTTGGACGGCACGCTGTATGTGAACAATGTATTCTCGAACAATCTCTACCGTATTCCGGTGGACGCAACCGGCAAGGCCGGACCGCCTGTCGATATCTGGATGGATCAACCCGTGAAAGGACCGGATGGCATGCGCGCGGCCAACGGCAAGCTGTTCCTTGCCGAGAATGGCGGCGGCAAAATTTCCGTGATAACCGTCGACGGCGATAAGGCCCACGTCACGGTGATCAAAGAAGGACTCAAGACGCCAACCGCGGTGGAGCCCGCGGGCGACACCATCTGGATCGCCGAACGCGGCGCCGGCAAGGCCGTGTCGATTCCGATGCCAAAATAGGAGAATGACAATGAAATTTGCGAGTGCGGTGCTGCTTTGCACCTCGGCGATCTTGGATCATGGCGCCGCCTGGGCCCAGGTCAATATGGGCGACCAGAAACCAGAAGCCACCTTGCCGTTTAATGTAACCACAACGGCCACCTTTGAACTGCCTTGGCGGATAGCCTTCCTGCCGGATGGCCGCATGCTGGTGACCGAAAAGATCGGGCCTATTTGGTTGGTCTCCGCGGAGGGAGAAAAGATCGCGGCCTTGAACGGTACGCCGCCCGTTTATTGGCAAGGCCAGAACGGCATGCTGGGCGTCTTCCTCTCGCCGCACTACGCCGCCGACCAGAGCATCTACATTACTTATATTGAGCCGGGAGATTATGGTGGGGGCCAAGCGTTGGCACGTGCCAAACTTGTCTTAGGTCGTGTTCCTCACTTGGAAAATTTCGATGTGATCTGGCGTCAGATGCCCAGGGGTAAGGGCGGCCAGGCGGGCGGTCAGATCGCATTCTCGGCCGACGGTCAGTCTATGTTCATGTCGGTTGGCGACCGTCAGCGCATGACTCCGGCCCAGGATCCAAACCAGCCAGTAGGAAAAATCCTGCACCTGACACTGGATGGCAAACCAGCCCCGGGCAATCCAAACTTCGGCAAAACCGGCGCCGCCACCGTGGATTTGATCGATCCACCACGCGATACGGAAGCTGCCAAGACCGCGAAGACGGTGAGCACCTACACGTTTCCTGGCCCCAACCTGACACCAGCGGAAACTTGGGCCAGCGGCTTCCGCGCGCCTTATGGCCTGGCGTTTTCGCCGACTGGCGAACTGTGGGAGGTCGAACATGGCCCGACGAGGCGGCGACGAACTGAATCTGATCGAGAAAGGAAAGAATTACGGCTGGCCGCTGGTCTCCTATGGCATCAACTATAACGAGGTGCCCATTCCCAAGCCCGATACACGACCCGACTTGGCGAAGCCGGTGCTTTATTGGGTACCGGTGATCGCCCCGGGCAATCTGATGTTCTATCGCGGAACGAAGACTTTTCCGCAATGGGACGGCAGCGGTTTCGTCAGCGGTCTCGCGAGCGAGTCGCTAACTCGCATCATCTTTGACGGCAAAGGCGGAGCGAAAACCGCCGAGCGCTGGGATATGGGCAAGCGAATCCGCGATGTGGCGGAGGCTGCCGACGGTTCCCTGTGGTTGCTGGAAGACAACAATCCCGGCGCCCTGATCCATGTAACACCAAAGTGATCCTCTCGCATTTGAGAGTGGCTGGAATGTTGCTGTTGGCCGCGGAATTATACGGCCAGCAGCAACCGGTTCCCTACAGTCATAAAACGCACTTGGCGCTGGGCCTGAAGTGCGGCTCTTGCCACAGAAACGCCGACCCCGGCGAACTAATGGGCTTTCCGCCCGCGAGTTTTTGCATGGGCTGTCATCAGACGGTAAAGCCCGATAGTCCGGACATTCAGAAGCTGGCTGCCGCCGCCAGAGACAAGAAGCCGATACCCTGGGTCCGCGTCTACCGGATCCCAACTTACGTTTACTTCAGTCACCGGGTGCACACGGAAGCAGGCGCAACATGCGAGACCTGTCACGGCCAGGTTCGCGAGCGCGACGTAATCACCAGAGAAGTGACGCACGATATGCGTTCCTGCATGGCATGTCATACCAAGACCAAGGCCCACACTGAGTGTACGACCTGCCACGAAGAACGTTAATTGGATTGAACTTCTTTCTGTGCGCTGATTTGGCCGCGAATGAACGCGAATGGACGCACATAAGATTTGCGTTTATTTGCGTTCATTCGCGGCTAGCTAACTCAAACAGTCCTCGCTGATGGGCAAGTAAAAGCTACTTCGGCCAGGTAATCGCCATCCACAAATCGGTCATGCCGTTGTTGTCGCAGTACAGCGTGTAGGGAGCTGCCGGCGGGGCCGTCGGATCCACCACCGGCGGCAACGCGATGTTCACGAGATTTCCGGCCATCAGTCCCGTGGACGGATCCAGCTTCAGCGAGTCCTTCTTCGCGGTGGCCGTGTTCGATCCGTCGTAGAAATCAACTGGGTTCGTATTTCGTCATCTCGGCGAAGAACTCAACGCCTTTGATCCCATTCGAGACGCCGCTGGTCGCGCCCAGCTTCAGCCCCAGCTTCGCGGCCCAGAACGGGAAATGTTGCGGCAGAAGCGTGAAGGATAGCGCCGCGGTGGTCCCGCTCGCCGCGCTCTTGAACTTCGCCCAGTCCGACGGGAACTCATGCCGCATCGAGAAGAGCAGCGTGGATCCCACGGTTTGCGCCTTGCCAATCTTGGTTTTCAGATTGGCCAGCGCCGCGGATTTCAGCGCTTGCCCACCCTCTCGAGCGGTGTAGCGGATGTGAAGAATCACATCGCTGATGGTGTCGAAATCGAATTGCGGAACATCGGCGGGAATAGTCAATTGCCACTGGCTGATCACGCCCGAGTACTCGAACGGAAGATAGCGTTCATCGTGCAGATTGGTTTCGAACAATCCGCTGTCCATTTGTACCGAACTAGTAACCACTGCCTGAATTGCGCCGTAGTTCGCGCTCAGATTCTTGGAATCGGAATAGCCGGTTCCCTGGATTTGGGCGCTCCCGCGAATGGAGCTGTTTTGGAGCGCTAGCGTGCAACTCACGGATGCGTAGGGGCCGGTAACACAAGGGATGGTCACGGCGACGGACTTGATGCGGCGGAAATAATGGCCGGGCCCGTCCAGATCGAACAGTTCCTCCGGAAGAGTGACCATACAAGTCCCGGCCGAGCGCAGTTGGATGAGCGCGAGCGGGGCCACCTGCAGCAAACTGACGTGCTTGGTCAGTTCGTATTCGCGCACGTTGAGATCGTGATACGCCATCTCCATGCGCTTGACGTCGTAGAGCATCTTTTCGCCGGCCAGCAGCCCTTCCATCCCGTCCAGGTAATTCGATTGAATGTAGGTGAGAGCTGCTGTCGCCGAGCTCGTTCTGCAATGCCTGCTCGGCCTTTTTGGAGACCGAGAACGCCAACTGAAACGCGTTCGAGTAAAGTCCCTGTAGGGTGCCTTTCGTCCAGAGATAGAAGCCCACCGTGGTGGTCTTTCGATAGTCGCCCGTGCCGTCAATCGACACCTGCGAGCCTTTCAGGAAATTCTCGATATCGGCGGACTGCTGCATTTGCACCTGATGGTTTTGGTACTCTTTCTGCGCGATCGCCTCGCGAATCTGCGCCCCGCGCAGTTGTTTCATCACCTGGTTGATTTCGCCTTCCGCCATGTTGCTCTGGAACGTCCATTCCTGTTCCCGGCGTGAGAAGCTGCCCAATTTCTCGCACAGCCTGGCCTGGTAGTTGAGCTGCTCGGCGCCCATTCGGACCGAGCTCGCCATCATGGACATCATGGTGGCCAGCTGGACTCCGCCGAAAGTAACGTCCACGCCGCCGCCCATGGGCTGCACTTTGCCGCCGAATTGGGGAATCAGGCTTAGCTCTTTGCCTACCAGATCTAGTGCGCCGGCCGCGGTCTGCTGATCTTGCGCCTGCGACATCGCCTGCAGGTCCGCGGCTTCGTTGGTGCTCAGCGTCTTGATTTCACCCTCGCTCACGGATGCGGAATTCTGGGCGATATCCACGTTGATCGCGTCGAACGCCATCACGGGTTCGGAAGAAGCGTCGGACTGCGTGAAGTTGAGGTTCTGAAGCCCCTGCGTGTCTATTGGATCGAGCGAGGGCACGCTGATCTGCGACGCAGTCCGGCCCAGCAGCTTTTGATAATAGGTGTAGCGCTCGGTGGAATTGGCTAACGATAGCTCCAGGCCCTGTCGCGCTTTGATGGCGTCCTGCCACTGCGAATACTTCACCATTTCGCTGAGATTCAAGATGGCCGACTCATGCTGCGCCCGCAACAACGACAATGCCTCGTTGTCTTGTTTTTCGAACGCGGCCAGCAGGCTTGCGCCCAGCGATTTTACCTCCTGGCAAATCTCGGTAGCTTTCGCGACCAGCAGTTGGAAGCGCACCAGCGGAAGCGGCTGGTTCAGACCGTTCACGATGGCGTTGATATCCAAGCCTTCGGCCGCCGCGCGCACCAGCAAAGCCGGGTCGATGGGCGGATCGAATAGCGGAAGTTTCTGATACACGCCGCGGATGTTCAGGCTGTTGTGAATATTGAAGAGGCGGTTGGCCACCGTATCCCAATACGCCAGCAGCGTGGTGTTCTGCGGAATGCAGAAGAACAAGGTCTGGCCCACGCTGTTCAGCGTATTCATCCCGGTTGGATCGGTCCCGGGCGCGGGACTGGGCCCGGTGTCGAACGGAATATCCACCTCCATATCGACAAGTGCATTGCTGAACTGATCCAGGCTGGGGCGGATTGTCGCGTATGTCTGCCGAGCGGTCGACGCCTTCACCGGCACGACTTGAGGTTTCGGCCCCAGAATGTTGGCCGCTAGTACGTAGATCTGGGTGGCCTCATTGATGGTCTCCACCGTGTACTGTTCAAACAGGCTATCGCCCCACGCGATCAGGTTGTCGAGGTACGCCATCACGGTCTTCAACATGTATGCCGTCGGCCGATATTGCGCCACCACAAAAGGCTCGAACGGCGTAGCGGCCCAAGCGTTGATGGAGTTGATGGTGTCGCTCTGCAATTGCGGATCTTGGCCGGTGGAAAGATTCAGCATGATCTGCTGAATCAGCTCGACATCGTTGTATTGAAATGGTCGGACTTTCCAGAAACGCGCGGGGGTTGGTCCGTCGCTGTCATCGGTGGGGTCGAAGATGGTATGAAACCAATCCTGCGCATCCTGGAACTGCTGGTTCTGGCTCAAATGAATCGCGATCATGAGCGGCGCATGGAAGAAAAGCTCCCAGTTGTAAATTGAGTACGCTCCGCTGATGGAAAAATCCAGATCGTTCACCGGAAAGGGCGCGTGAACCAGCGCGCTGGGATTGTAGTTGGCGGACGTGAAAATCTGCTGGTAGAGCTGTACCGGCTTTTGCTGCGGCAGCGGCAATCCGGTGCGGATCAGGACCTGCGTATTTACGGGCAGGGTCACGGGCGTTCCGTCCGAGAGCCACGCCGACGTGCTCTTGGTAAGCGTGACCAGCGTTTCATCCGGAAAAATCACCAGCGTTGCCGCGGCGAGCGGGCTCGACGTCGTTGAACCGGATGGGATCACTCCCGTTCCCGCAGGCAGAGTGGCTGCCACTCCAGCCGTGATGAAATTGGGGATCGTAATGGGCAGCGCCAGCGAAACTGCAACCGCGGCGGCCAAGGAAGCGGTCGATCCATCCGGATGAATGAACGACGCCGCGGCAGGCACGCTGATCGCGAGTGGCGTATTCGAGTCCAGAATCGTCAGCGGGGCTCCCGGAAGCACGGGCTTCTGATTCGCATCCAGCAGTTGGGCGCCTCCGGGAACGGTGGCCAACACCCCGCGCGTGCTGTTGGGAATCGCTTCGAGAGACCCGTCCGGATTGGCCTGGTACTCCACGTTCATCGCGAGCAAATCGTAAACCGAGTCCGTCTCGGCCAGCTTCCTCGCAAGTTGGAGGACGTAGGGATGATAGTGCGGGTAGAACTGATAACTGAGGTTGAAATTGTACGTCGTATATAGCGACGCGAATATGGATCCCCAACCCGTCCGGGGATTGTAGGCCTGCAGGGCCCGCACGTTCGCGTCCACCGTGTTGTGAAAGCTGGTGGTCATTTTCAGCGACATAAAGTTACTCCCAGGATGAATTCCATGGCTACGCTTTCAGCAGTCCGGCGACTTTTACCGCTGATTCGAGCGGAGCCGTCGAAGCGACTTTCAGAAAACCGGGGGATGTCGTTCCCATTGCCGTCAAAAGACGCTCGTTGGACAAATGCTCGGTGGCTCTCAGCCCGGCTGTCGCGGGCGCCGTGAGCGCTGCGCCCGTCATTCCAATCAAGGTCGTGCCGAACGGAACCACGGTGGACTTGGCGGCAATTAAATCCACGTTAGGCTGGTATCGAAACACAGCCTGCGGATCGGGCAAAGGCGGCACGCGGTATGGAACCTGCGGCGCAAGCTGGAGATTGCTCCAATAACTTGGGTCGACAATCGTCCAATTGGGAAACTCCGGGCGAATCGCCCAGCCCCGCCAGCGCGTGATCGAGGTTTCGTTCAACTTCGGCTGCACAAAGAAGGTGAGTTCCTGATTGGACTTCAGGTCGCCGGTGTCCTCATAGAAGAACGGACTCGACGCTGCGATCAAACTGCTCATGTACAAGTTGTATGAGTTGCTGGTGTCGAAGGGCGCCACGTTATCGCACATCAGCAAATTAAACGAGTTTACGGTCTGAAGGATTTCCTGCGAAGCAACGGCCGGCGAGTTCTGCAACACCCCGTTCACCGTGGTGAACGACTTGACATAGGTGACTTTGAGATCGGGGGATCCCTCGGATGGCGCGGCGTAGCCGACGTACTTGGAGGCATCCCATCCCGCGTCCGCGTACGGCAGGTAGTTCCCGTTCTGCCAATAGGCCGAGCCGCATGCGGGTTCCGCATTCTTGCCGGTCAAACGAAAAGCCTGATAGACGCCATCCATGTGGATTCGAACCGCCGTCTCGTTTCCATTTGCATCCGTATCGATGGAGGCGCGGACGTACACGCCGCTAGTGACGTCGAAGGAATCGTTGACTGTGAACGCCGGGAATCGATTGATGTCGCTCGAACGCCGCGGCGTCCACTTGCCCTGATAATACTCGCTCCAGTTCAACTGAATTTGGACCGTCCTGGGGGGTTTTGCACTGACCACCAGCGGACCCAGATCGTTGAAATGCAGGTCCGTGAGCTTAGTGCTGGGAGGCGTTGGATCGGCGCTGGCCGCTTGGGCCTGGTTCGCCGGCGTGGTTGCGCCGCGGATCGCGAAAGTCAGCCAGAACAGGTTCAGCCGTCCGCGCCAGATCACCGCCACAATGTGGTCGCCTTCAATATCGGTGGTTACAGGAATCCAGCCGCTCCAAATTTCGTTTGAGAACGTCCGGTAGAAGTACTTCATCGGCTTTCCGTGATGCCGCCCGATCACATGCAACGTATTGCTGGATGACGGATCGCCAGGGTCGGCTGCCTGGTTGAACATGGTGACGATGTCCAAGCGGGCGCGCGTGTCCAGGTCCTGCAGATACTGCGTGAAGGCCTGCTCCACCAGGTCCTGCGTGATGTTGCCTTGCAGCAGCGTACCCTCGAGGTTCTGAAATAGGTCCGTCGCGTTCTCGCGAAATTCGGGAATCAGCCAGTTCTCCGGCCACAGGAAGATCTCCCGATTGGCTTCCCACACGCGGTAGCGCTTCATCCATTCCCAGCGGTTCGCGTCGATTACCGAAGGCTTCACTTGCGCTTCCAGATTCAGCAGGCAACGCTGGATGAAAGTCTGCACCGACGAGAGAGCCAGGCGGATGCGCGAGGTCTGCACCACCGGCTCCATGCCCGGGTCCACCAGGAAGTATTCGAACAAGCCGTTGGTATCGGTAGCGCCGAATTGCTGGATGACCGGCAGCCCCAGGATAAAGGCGCACAACGCGTCGCGCTTCTTCTGCCGCAGCGGATCGAAGATGGATTGCGCCAGCGGCCGCCACTGGTCCGGCTGATATTGCGCCTTGACGGCGTTGCGCAGCGCGGCGGCGATGCCGAAACCAGGATCGGTGGCGGCGGTTGTGCGCGCTGCCGCAACGATTCCCGTCGTTTGTTTGAGCACCTGCGGCTGCACGCCCAGGTTCTGCACCATCTGCAGCGCCGTCCACAAGCGCGCGAATCCGATCTCGTTCACCAGCGGCGCGCAGATGAATTCGAGCGTCGTGGCCGTGCTGGTAGTCTGAATCGCGCTCGTTCCCCAGAGCTGCTGGATCACTGACTGGATAGTCGGGATATCTCGCCGCGTAACATTGGCCACAGCCTGGTACAAATTGTTTGCGGCCCAACCGGCGAGCTGCGCGGCCGACGTTACGCCGGCGGGAAGCGGCGTCAATGGGACGGTCTGCCGGGCGTTCTGGAAAACGTCGATCAGCCCGTCGGCTCCGCCGGCTGGACCCTTGCGCAATGCGGCGTACGCGGCCAGCCGCAGGAACTGTCCGAACAACGCCTGCGCCTTGGCAACCGAGAAGTCCGATGCCTGGGTGGGCAACGAATTGAAGCTCGCGTTGCTGAAATCGGCGGAATTGGCGGCGAAATACAAGACCTCGTTCTCGTCCAAACCCAATCCCTGAATTAACTGCAAACTCTTCGCCAGCAGAATTTGCGATCGCGTGTAGCGTAGAACGGATGCTTCGGAATAAAGCGTGAGGTTCCCCAGCGGACCTTGCGGCTGCGATTCTCCTTGCACCAACAGTTGGGCATCGCCGCCGCTCAGGCCTTGGACGTCCAGCGTGAAGTGATAGGGAATACCGGCTTTGAACTGCGTGTAGCCGGAGTATGGATATGTGGTTGGAGCGCCGGAAGGAGCGCCCGCGGTGAGCGCCAGCGGAGCCGAAAGAAAATCGAACTGTAGAGCGGCGGTGGCGGTGGCGTTCGGCAAAATAGCGGTGAATAGATACGGTCCGTCCGCTGGCACTTCCAGATAGCCCTCGAAACGAGCGCTGTTGACGCCAACGGGCTTCGACGGGTTGGTTACGGAGTCCGTATTTGCCGTCTGAACCGTAGCCGTACCAATCACACCCGCACTCGCTTCCTGCGCTCCGGAATAGTAAGTGACGCTCAACCCGTTCTCCCCAGCGGCCAGGAAGCCATTAAGAAGCGGGACTGGCGGCGCCGGCGGCTGCGTTGGATCGGTGAGCACCGAAGTATTCGTCAGCAGGGTTTTCATCAAGGACGAATCGGCGCTGAACTGCGCAACGAGGTTCTGCACGATTGTTTCGTCGATCAACTGGACTTGCAGATAGGGCAGAACTTTGGATGCCAGGTTGGCTCGCATTGCCGCGGTAGCAGGCGGAGCGGCGAACAGCGTGTCGAAGTCAGCAGCTTGCAGGAATCCGGTAGTTTGCCCGCCCACGGTTGTTTGTTGGAAGTAGTTCTGGAAGAAAGTGAGCGCCTGCTTGTGGATATCGTTGAACAAGCCCTGCAGCAGCGTTTGTTGCGCCGCGGTAAGGGCGCCCGCGGTGACCAGTGTTCCCAGCGCCGCGGTGAGCGCGGTCATCGCACTGCTCACGGGAACGCCCGTCAGGATCGCCGTTTGAGTAGTCAGCACCGGATCGTACACCAGCTGAACGTTGGGCAGGACGATCGGCGGAATAGCGCTCGCGGCCACAACCGGCGTGGCGGTGTATTGGATGGTCCCGGTCCACATCCCCATGAAAGTCCCGGCCACATCCGGCGGAAAAAGTTGCGCGATGTTCTGACGGATGATGTTGTCGGTGAATGTCGTCGGATCGGACGGCACGGCGGTCTGCCTTTGGATGCCGTGAATCACACCGGCTAACGCCCGGATTTGCTGCATCACCGCGTCGGGATCGGGTGCGTAGGGTCCGGCCGGATCGGCGATTTTCTGGCAAAGCAGGTACTGCAGATCATCCACCGAGAAGCCGCTGGCTTGAACTTGCGCGGCTTGGTCGCAAAACTGAACGGTCTCGCCCCACGGCCGGTCGTCTTTCAAAACCGCCATCGCCCCGGCGGCTAGCGAATCGAAAGGATTCACCGGATTGAACGGCGCTGCGTTGATGGTATCGATGCTCAGCTGCTTCAGCGCGACAAAATCTTCGACGGAAAGTTGCAATCCCTGCGAGAGCAACGCGTAGCGATACAGCAAAGACACGTTCGCCAGCGTCAACGGCGCCGCTGCGATGTCCAGGCCATTGTCGGCCAGAATGGCCTGCACTTCGTCCGACGTAACTCCCAACGCGCCCTGAATCGCAGGCAGATGATTGCCCAGCAGCACGTAGCCATTGGTGACATCCTCCGCGGCTTGGCTGCTCTGCCAGCGAAAAGGCAGATATTTGTTCGCGGTGGTGTCGAAGTAACAGAGATACTGGCCAGCCGCGTTATCGAAAATTGAATCGTTATTCAGAACCGCCGCAGTTAGGAAGAGCTGCGAGTAGAGCGGATCCACGCCGGCGGTCGGAAGAGCCGACCAGATGGGAAGAATGCCGATTCTCCCGTACGGCCCAGGCTGGAGTTTGTTGGCGACGGTTTGAAGATGCGATAGGTAGATCAGCGCGCTGGTCATGGCAGTGGCTAAGTCCGTGCCCAAGTTCGCATCTCCCGGCGCCGGCATCCAGGGCGTCAGGAATAGCTGCAAAGCGCGGTCCACTTCGTCTATGCTCCATCCCAGTTTTTTCCAGATCCGAACAAAGAGATTGATCTTCAGAAAGTCCAGGTTGTTGGCCGCGTTGCCGCCCGCGTATTGCAAAGTGGTGTGCTGAAAATCGCAAGTGTTGTTGGAAGGCGCTTTCAAAACCAGCACGGAATTGGAATAACCCGCGGTGAGAAAGCTGTTCAACCAATTCTGCAATCCTTTTGGATCCGCGCTCGGATAATACGTCTGCATGAATCCTTCGAGCTGGGTTTCAAATGCCGTCTTCTGTGCGGCTGTAATTGCCGGAGAGTTGTAGCCAGGCTGGCTTGTGTAGTTGAAGACGTCGCGAATGCTCAACCCGAACTTTTCGAGCGGAATGGTAAGCGGCGCGAGCGCCGGATTCATGAAGCCCGTCTGCAGAATGTCGGACAGATCCTGATAAGTGATGTCGAGCGCGTCGGCCAATGTTTCCGCCGACGTAAGCGCGGCCAGCGCGTTCGGTTGATTGGCGTAGCCGTAAAGCTGGAACCAGTTGGTCAGAGTAGCGGCATTGGTGAGCAGAGCGCGTTCCGACGGCGAGAATCCGAGCGACTCAATAAAAATGGAGGACCGGTAGTAAGGATAAAGATTCGCGTCCGTCAGCAACTCCAGCGCATCCGCCGGACGCCACAGATCCAGAACCTGCCAGAGGGACAGCTTGAAGAAATTCAGAAAACCGCGCACGGTTTCGATCCACAGATCGAAGGGCAATCCCAACGGATAAACCGCCGGCGTGGCTGCGACGCCGTTGTTGAGGATGGAGTAGGCCGCTGGAAGAATATTTTGCGGCTCCGCCACCAGATCCGCGCTGTCGGCCGGCCCAGTGTCATACCCCAAGTTCTGAAGGCCGTTCTTGGCAACAAAATACTCCAGGATTTCGTTCACCACATCGATATACGGCAGAGCCGTATTGGTGTTCTCGCAGCTTAGATTCAGATTCGGCAAGTCGGGCCGGCGCGCGGTGAGCGCCTGGAACGGAGTCCCGAAAGGATAAGCCTGATTGCCGTGGCTGCTTTTCCAGGCATTCACGGTGGATTGCCATTGCGACGGATCCGGATCCAGGAAATGGAGGATGTCCACCAAATAGGCGGCCGGGCTAAGGACGGACTTACAGTCGTCGCACTCGCAGAAATCCAGCGAGCCGAATAGGCCGGCCATGCTCGGAAACTGCTGCGCGATGGCGCTCTTGGCGGTTTGACGAGCCGAGGCGGAACCGGAGAATGCGAAAATCTCAGGCTGCACGTCCAGTTGCTTCGCTGTGGCGAAGGCATTCAGCGTCACCGCCGCGATCTGCTGCGCTTTGTTGTAGACCAACTGCGCTTCCGCCGCAGAAGGGAACGACGCGCCAAATCGCGTGAGAAAATCCTCCGGCCTATACGCCACAATGTCGCGCGCGGAATTGAAGCTTAATTTCACCGCCGACTGGAGCGATTCGTTACTGGGAGTAATCTGATACAGCCGATGCAGCGTCTTTACCGACGCGATCGTGGCCGCATCCGGGGCCGCCACAGATGCTGGCAGCTTCTTGAGAAAGGCATTCAGCGGCGTGCTCCCCAATTCATAACCGGCGGTGTCCGCGGCCTTCAGGAACGCGCCGACTTTCGGTGAAGTGGTCGCGTCCAGACCCAAGGTGCCGGTGGTGGCCATGCGCGCGATCACGCGCGTCGGGAAACTGACGCGCACCTTGCGAGCCATGTCGGCCGCGTAGGCCGCCAATTGATCCGACGGTGTGGCGCCGCCGTAGTTGGCGGGAATAAGTGCTTGCAGCTTCTGCGTGTCCGTGCCGGCAATCGAATTCACCGCTGTGATCCACGTGGCGTCCAGGTGAAAATCGGCATCGGCGAGCGCCGCGGGATCGATGCTGGAGGTGCTCGCAACATTCGTCGCCGCCGTCCCCGCAGTCGCCGGAGCCAGCATTTGCTGGACCTTTTGCACCAGGCTGGCATTGTTCAGAGTCAGGAATGCAAGCTTGCCCTGTAACTGGAGCGACGCAACCTGCGCCGCCGGGATTCCCGCCGAGGCGGCGCTGGTCCACAGATCCGCGTCAGCCTTGCTGGGATCGAGAAAGGTTTGGATGAACGACGCCTGCTGCGTGGCATTGGTCACTACCGGGCTCAGCAAGTCGCCCAGGCTGGATGGGGCGCCGGGAACTTTGATGGCGAGATTGGTTTTCGTTGCGAATGTAGTGAAGGCGGTTTGAGCAGCCGTAATCTGCTGCGCGGTGAAGCTGACGATTCCTGCCTGATTCGCTGTGTTCAGGGCCGTTGCGATAGTGGCTGCCGGAATCAGCGCCAGTAACTGAGGATCGCTGGGCAAGCCGGTGCGATAGAGTCCATACAACACGTCCGATCCCAGACCCGTTGCGGCCGATTGTTTTGCCGCGGTGGAGGCCAGCGCCAGCAGGCGCGCATCCCAACCCGTGGACGAGTTCAGCAGGGTCAAGTCCTGCTGTGTGGCGCTCTCTTGCGCGTTGCCGAGATTCGCGACGCCCGCGCCGCCGATGGCGGTCTGTACATCGGCCGAGAGCCGCGTGAACTCAGCGGTCAGCGGCTGCACGCTGGCCGGAGCCACCAGGTTTAGAACCGTCCGCGCGGCCGCGTTGTAGATCGTCGATGAGATGATTGTTTCTTGCCCTTGCGCGTTTACCGCGCGTACCTCGAGGTTCGAGCCGGCGGCCGGCGCCGTGTACGCGAGCGAATAAACTCCGTTCGCATCCGTCTTCGCCTCGGCAACTTTCGTTGCTGCGCCGCCGAAGGCGATGGAGTAGAGCCGCACGGTTACCGCATTGGCCGCTAACCCGTAATCCATCGCGATCTGGCCGCTCATCGAAGATTGATTTGCCGCCGCCGCTGCCGCCGCGTTGTTCAACATGGCTTGCGTGGCGGCGTCCACCATTCCAGTGGGGGGCAGCTTCGAAGCAATCTGGAATTGCCTGATCGCGTCCGCCGTTCCAGCGCCAAAAACTCCTGCCGTCGTTTCCGTGGTTGGAACCGTCGCCCCGATTTTGACCAGGTTCGCCTGCGTAGCCTTCACCTGATCGCCCTGGGCACTGAGACTTAAAACGGCGGATAAATTCGGCATATCGGCTCCCTTTGGTTAAACTTAGCTTGCTGCATCTGACACATTTGCGGATCTTGTCGCGCGTCCTTGAGATTCGGGATTGCGGGAACGACTCATATCCAAGTCGGCCCTAGAAGGCGATACCCGCCCCGACACCGGTCGCCCAAGTGGGCGTTGTATACCGTGGTCCTATCGCGTCGTCGCTCTGTACTCCGCCGGACACGAAAACTCCGACGCTCGGAATCACAGTCTGGTCTGGCCGGCTGATGAAGTTGATGATTCCGCCGGCAGTTCCTTGTCCCGTAGCTGACGACCCGCTGCCGGCGGAAGCCCCTGGCGCCAGCGGTGGGCCGCCCACTAAGGAGCCACCCAGATAGCGCCCGCTGACTTCGCCAAAGACAACATATCGCGGCGTGGTCCCCACATATTTAAAGTTGCGAATCGCGTAGAACGTCCCCCCCACTCCCGCAGCGTTGGCCAGATAGGACTGTGGAGAACTGTTTCCAACCGGCAAATACTGCGTGTACGATCCGTAGAGGAATCCGCCCAGCTGCCATGTGGCGAGTTCGCGCTTAGGACCGCCCAGCCCGTACTCCAGCAAGGGGCCGGCGGTCGCGGTCACGCTTCCATTGCCGGAAGCAGGAGCCTGCCCGGGAAGAACGCCCACTGCTGCGATACCGGACAACGTCAGCCGGCTTTTGTCTGGATCTCCGAGAACCCAGGCCGGATGCCAACCTAATGTGACGCCGGATGTGCCGCCGGTGGAAGTTACCGTGGCTTGCAACTCGGCGCTCGAATTTGGTCCGATGCCGGGTATTCCGCCGGACGCCTGAGCCTGAACACTGAGACCGGAGCTGCCTCCGCCGATGGAGGTCGAAAAGTTCGTCTTGCCCTTCGGTTGCGGCTGTGCGCCGGGATTTACGACGCCGGGGGGGCTCAGAACCTGGGGGGCCTCCGGAGGTGCCTCGGGAGGGTCAGGAGGCCGGGTAGGCGGTGGCGGAAATGGGTCCGGCGGCGGTGGCGGGCCCACACTTGGATCCGGTACCGGTTTCGCTGGCGGCTTACGTGGGGGCGGCGGCGCAACCGTGGGCGGCGTCTTGGGAACGTGCGTGTGCGACAGCGCGTCCGGCGGAGGCTTTTTGTTCATCTGGTGAATCGTAGACGATAAATCTCCCGCCTTCGAATCGTCCCCCTGCCGGCCGGTCGGGTCGGAAAGGCGCACCGGGTTGTTACTGCAATACTGATAAATATTGGGGCCGTCTGCGACGCCTGCAGGGTCGCAACTGGTCCACCTGCCGAGCCATGCCGCGTAGTAGCGCGCCCCATGATAGTAGAAGCCGGTTTCTTCGTCTCGCTCTTTACCGGTGAACCGATAGCGTTTCAGGCTGACTTCGGCGAGGCTTCGCCCGGCTTGATACGACGTGCCTCCGAAGGGGTAGTATTCTTCATACGTAATCACGGCGGCGGTCTCGTCTAACTCCAGACAAGCTGTTCCCAGGTGATTCTCGAACTGAAAACGGATCGCAGCGGATGCGGGCGCGGGCTGGGTCCTGGTCTCCACCAGCGCGACGCGGCGCTTGTCGTCCATGACCTGCAGCGTCTGCCGCTCCAGGGTGATGTTCCCCGTCCCATCGTACTCGCGATAAACCTCGAGAGCGCCAAGGTAGAATCGCTCCTTCGTGGTGACGCCGGTGGCCGACTCGGTGGTCTTGCGCACGCGCTGGCCGGAGGCGTCGCACACGTAATAGGTGCGTTCGCCCTGATGCAGCGAACCATCCTGATCGGAGGCGTTTACGGCCTGCCGCTGCGTCATGAGCAACTGGTCCTGAAAGTCCCAGTTCATGGCCTGCAACTGCGGCATGCCGGTCATGTTGCCGTGCAGATCGTGAGTGTAATTCTCGTTCAGCGGAACGGTTCCTGCGACGGTGGTCTTGGTCAGACGATTGCTCACCTTCGCCGGTTCCAGCAGGCTTGCCTGGTTGTAGGCGTAGGAGCGGGTCCAGCCCGGATTGACCGGATTTGCGCCCTTATGAACGAACTGCAGAAAGTTGCCGGCGTTGTCGTAGACGTATTGCTCGTTATAGGTCCCCATCGCCTGGCCGTCGCCGGGCTGCAGTAGTCCCGCGCGAGGCACATCGTTATAAGAGGAAGGTCCAGGGTCCAGGGCTGCGCCTCCGGAAACCCCAAGCATTTCCCTGCCGCTAGCCTGAATCAGCCGGTAGATGGCGTCGTAAGTATAGTCGGCGCTCGGCTCGACGCGCTGGTTCTTGAAGAATACGACGTTCTGGATATCGGCGTTGTCCTGGATGTGCGTGATGTTGCCGGTGGGATCGTACGTGTAGACAAGATCCTGCACCGTCTGCTGATTCGCCGGAAAGCCGGCGCGCGAGGTAGTCAACCCGGCCAGCCTGAAGGTCAACGGATCGTAAGTGTAAGTGGTCGACGCCGTCGTCGCTCCGGCCGCGCCATAGTCGATGACCACCCGCTGGCCCTTGGCGTTGTACTCGATATCGTTTATGAACTGAGTCGCCGCGGCCGCTCCCAGCAGATTAACGCTCAGCTCCTCCAGGAGATTGGCCTCGTTATAGGTAGGCCGCACCACGCTGCCGTCCGGCGTTGTGGCCGTGACGATCCGGTTGAGCGCGTCGTATGCGGTGATTCCGATGAACGTATTCGCGAAGGGCGGCGCGGCTTGCGCCCAATCGGGTAGCGCCTTATGATCTTGTACGAACTTGCGGGTTCTGCGTAGAGGGTTGCCCTTAAAATCGAAAGCGATGTCCTGGTTGCTCGCCGGATCGGTCGCCTTGTTGATGACGACGCCCGCAGGGTCGAAATGCTGGAACACGCGCGTGCGCAGATTCAGTAATCTCGGGATTGGGCTGGCCTTCGCCGTAATCGATCTGCTCGTAGCGCACTCCAGCCATGCGTGCGAGGGTCGGAGTTCACCGCGTCGTTGCCCTTCACCGTGGAACTCACCGGCCGCCGCAGCGCGTCGAACGACATGTTGAAATCGTGGCCGCGATTGTCCCACGCGCGGATGGTTTTGCCGGAACAGTCGTTCAACATCCACCGGTCGCCGGCTTCCATGCTGGCCTGATGGATGCGTTGGCCCGGCATGGTGTAGTCGTACGCCACGGCCTCGCGGCCCAGAGCGTCCGTGCCGGACCGCTGGTAATTCTGAATGTCGAGTTCCACGCGCGCGGAATATTTTCCGGCCGCCGCGTTGTCCGCGATACTGAGGAATGTTCGCCCGAGTGTATCGAAATAGGCGAGCGTCGGCGTATTAGCGTGCGCCGCAGCCTTGACAGCCGCGGCCTGCTCCTCGGCGCCCAGGCCGCCACCGGCGCGCTGGACTCTCCAGGTCGGCGAGTAATCGGCCGCGGGGAGGCGCGTGAAAAAGTCGCCAACATCGGGATCGGTTGTCGGATCGTCCTGCGCTACCGTGTCGTTCACGTCCCACGTTTCCTGATGCCAGGGATCAAACACCACCTTTTCGTAGCTGTGATTGGGATGGATGGTGGCAACGGCGCGCTGCATCGGGTCGTAACAGAGGATGGGGCTTACTCCGGCCAGCGTCCCGAACTCGAACTGGTGCCCCAAAGTAAGTTGACTGAAGAACGGTTCGTATTGCCGGACCGGTTTTCCCTTGTTATTGAAGATGGTCCAGCCGCTACCTACCCAGCGAGGACTGACCACCGGGCCTCCGTCAACAACGGGACCCGGCTCGGAAGGAATCTTCTTCTGGATTTCGCGGCCGGACCCGTCGGAGTAACTGAACGCGATCTGAACTACCAGCGGGCTTCCGTTGAAGAAATGGTCTTCGCGCGCGAGGGTGGCGGCGAACGCCGGCAGCCACTTGGACGAGTCATTGGGGGATGCCGCGCGGGAGTTGAAGAATCGGTTCACGTCATACACAACTCGCGTGGTGGCATTGCCCAGCAGAGGCGCCGCCACGGTGTGCGGGTCGGCGGCGTTAGAAAAGCCATCGATATCCGATTGCTGTAAATCAGCGGAGAAGCCCGTGAGCAAATCGCCCAGGCTCTCGGTTGTCTTGCCCATGACGGCGGTTGCGGCCACCAATCCAAGCGCGTCGTAACTCGCTGCCCCGCGATTGCCGTTCGGGTCCGTGATCAGGTACGGCTTTATAACCCGATAATCGTTGGCGGCGGAGACGACGTTACTCATCGCATCGGTCGTCTTGACAACCAGCAGATCGTGGGGATCGTCGTAGTCGACGGACGCGGCATTCCCGAATGGATCTTCGAATCTGCGCGGAAGGAAGAAATGCTGGAGCGCTTGATTTTTTTCCTGCGGCGAGGCAGGCGCGGTGGGAAGGTAGTACATCCGTCCGGAAGGTATCCACCAGTGGCCGTCGCCGTCCAGATCCACGTAACCGCCCCCATCGGCTGCCGTGCTTCCGAGTACGTTGGCGGCGATCGGAAGGAGTGCGGTTCCTCCTCGCTCGAATACCTGTGAAATCAGACCGGGCGTGAAAGCGAGCTTATAATCCGCGCCCTTCAGCGCCAGGGATTCCAGCTTTCCCAAGGCCAGCAAAGCCCTGGGATCGCCCGCCGCTGCGCCCATGTCGTCCGGCCGGTAAAGCGTGCGCGTGCACCCGAGGATGCGCCGGTACGCCTGGCCCGCGTTGAGACCCGCGGGATGAATGTTTTCGTAGACGATATCGTGCGCCCCGTCGCTTGCAGCCTTCACGGCTGTTAGCAACTCATCGAAAGTAAAGATGCCCGCGCCCGGCGCCACCTGGATCAGCTCGAACGTACTTGCTTCGGCCGGAAGCGGCGCGCGATACGAATCGTCTGACTGCACGGCGTTGGTGTAACTGTTCTCGCGTGTAAGTGCTGAGCAGAGCAGTTTGTTTGGCTTGGTCCGCTGGCGAAAGCGCCGGATCGGGGTACTTGCGCCCGTATCCAACCGCCACCGATTGCAACACATTTCCAAACGGATCCACCGCTAGCGTGAGTGCGTGGTTGACTCGCGGGTCGGCCGCGACTTTGGCGGGCGGGCCTGCGATGTTGAAGAGTTTTCGCTCGTAGTGGAGATCGATGGTCTCGCGCGCATGTGCCAGGAACACGCCGTACTGATTCGGGCCTTGCGGCTGAAACACCTCGATGGTGTAGTTGCGTTCGGAAACGCTGTAAGGAAGACTCCGACTCGCTCGTGCCATCGAGAGCATAAATCTCCTGGCGCAAGATCGAGCCGCGCAGAGCCCTCGACGCTTCGCGCATCTCTTCGCCGGACAAATCGTAGGCGACGCGGCTGCCGTCCGGAAGCAGGATGGTAGTGGGAAAAATCGTGTCGTCGAGTTGCGTTCCGCTCTGTCCGGCTTCCGTGTAGTATTCCTGCGCCAGGTGCTTCGAGATCCTGGCTTCATCGAAAAACACTCCCGTGTGGACCCAGGTTTTCGTGAGCACAGGCGGCACGTGGGAAGCTGCGTCCAAATTAGCGGGCTGCGGAAAGTCAGTGGAATTCGTGAGCGTGGCGAATTCTTCCGTGTCGTACTGGTCCACTCTCCCGAAGCCGCGGAACTCGCGCTCGATCCCGTCGAAGTAGCCGTGATGGTAGGAGTAGCGAGTGGCAAAAAGATTGCGGCTGATGTAGTCGAAGGTCTGCACCTGCTCCACCACTTGTACAGGGAACGGGAGCCTGGTTACCCAGGGAGTGCCGGCGAGCTTGTCGGCGACATAGAACTTCGTGGAAGGCGCGTACTGGATCCGCGTTTCCACGCCCAGATTGTTCGTCGCTTGCACCAATAAGTGGGGCTTCTGGCCTCCCATCAAATCGATGTAGCGCATGGGGCGGCGCGCATTGCCCGGCAGCGCGGACGACCATACCAAACAAGCCGTGCCATTGCCGAGCAGATCCATGGCAGTGGCCGAGGACACGCTTTCGAGCGCCGGAAAATCGCTCAGAACGCGTTTCGCGCCCCATCCGTTTCCGGATTGGTTAAAGTACAAGTCAACAGCGCCGCTCTCGAAATAAACGATGTCGATAGTTCCCGATCCGTCGATATCGGCCAACCGGATGCGCCGTCCGTCGAATAGGTCGCGCCTTTCAAACCACGGCGACTGATCCATCGTGACCTTGGCGCCGAAGCGGCCGTAGCCGAGATTTGGCCAGTAGCACACCTCGCCATTGCGAATGCGCACCAGATCCGTAAGTCCGTCGCCGGACATGTCCGCCAGAAAAATGGATTCCGTGCCATCGGCGAATACCAGCTTCGGCCCTAGTTCCTCATCCAAAGCTTGCGGCACACGCTGTGCCGGACCGAATCCTTCCGCGGCCAGCGAAGTGTGCCACCAGAAAGCGTTGTCCTCGCTGATCAGCAGGTCGGGAAAACCATCTCCGGTGAGATCGATGAATTTGAGCTGAGGACTCTGCCATTCGACGACCGGCAGCGACGAGAAAGTTGCGAAGGGCTCCCAATCCCCAGCCTGGGTTCGCTCAAAGAATCCGGGCGTGGGGCCGTCGAACTCCACCAAGATCGAGATGGCCGTTTCCGGATAGGCTCAGCAACTGTTGCCGGCCGCCGCTCAAGGCGGCAAGCGTCGGCTTGCTGGCCACCAGTTCCACTGGAGCGAAGCTCGGCAGCGTGTACTCCGCGCCGTCGATGGTTTGCTGGTTGACCGGACTTAGATTCGCTTTGTAAAACCAACTTCCGCCCTGTTCCGTCAGAATCCCCGACAGGCCTTCGCCATCCAAATCCACCCAACGATACTTGGAGCCATCCAGGCCGTAGGGAAGATTTTGCAAACTGTCCGCGTCCACTTCCCGCACAGTTTCGTCCACAGTCGCCACGCTGTACTCGAACTCCAGCGGCGGCAGTGAACTCGAAATATACCCGCCCGGACCATTGCGCGTGTATCCGGTCTGCGTTGCCGAAAGCAGGTAGGAATAGAAAGGCTGCGATGGATCCGTTGGCGGCGCCGCAGGCGTATGCGCCAGATCCACGGAGCGCACCAGGCAATTGATCCCAACATTTGCCTCCGCCGCGAAATGATGAAACATCAGAGCGCGGCGGCACAGCCGGTACGTGCGAACTTCAAACGTGGAGCGATATGTCGAGAAAGGATCCAGCCGGCAGTCCCACAGTGTGCCGGTCTCTTGCGGCACGGGATTCTTCAGGTCGTGCTCGCCATAGTCGAATACCAATTCGAAACACCAATCGGTGTCCGCGGGCAAAGCGGCCGGAGCGGGCTGCGTCAGGTCCGGGAAATAGGGCGTGCGGTTCCCGTAGAAGACATTCTTCAGATACACCTTCGCCGAACGCGTTGCGGCGCTGCGGTTGCGCTCGTGCGCCTGTGTGAGATCCACGTTGTCGGAATTCTCAGCCTTGTATCGATAAACGATGGCGTTGCCTTTGTCGTCGTAACTCTCCGAAATCAGCCAGCTAAAGATGCGGCTGCTATCCGACGGGTCGGCGATGCGGCTCTCGGCCGTCTTTCCGTACCAGGTTGTGATGTTGTCCTTGGAGATGGATCGCCAGAAATGATCTTGCGGGTCGGATAGACTGATCCAGCGTTCAATGCGCGCGAAGAGTCCCTCTACCCGGGGGCGATAACGATGAATCGCGTACTGCTTGGTGTAGACGGTGCGAGAAGGCGTAACGTCTCGGATCCACTCCCCTGTTGCCTGGATCAAGGCAGGCATCAGATCCTCGGCCCCGGAGAGGATGAAGGTGTCGGATTCCTCGGAATCTATGTATTGCGGGAGTCCCTTGTCGGTCTTTCGCGTGATCGCGGGCAGCGCCAGCGACCAGCCGAAGCCGAACGGCGAGTTGCCGCTACCGGAGTCGTAAGTTAAGGAAAGTTGCGGACCGAATCCGGAACGGCCTGGACTGGTATAGATCGGGATCGTGAGCGACCCGGTTCCCGTGACCGGATTCGCGGAGAACTTCTCTCCGATTCCACGAATCGCCCCTCCCCCTTTGGGAAGCGACAACTGCGGCGCTGAAACGCCCGGCTGATCCTCCTGCTGATTCTTGTCGTTACGGGCCGCTGTCTGCTTGTCCGCCACACCACCTCCTGCAAGCGGTACCCCGGCCGCACGCACCCGAAATCTAATCTGTCATAGTTCCTCAAACGTTTCAAGCGCAATTCTCAGCCTAGAGACGGTATTTTCCGTGGCTATCAGGCTGTAGCAAAAACTAATAGAAGCGACATCGTGGTGAAATCGCCTCCGGATAGCTACCGGTTCGGCAAATGTGGTGACAGGCTCGAATTTTCGCGGACGCAAGCCCTAGAAACCACGAGACCGGCCAACGCGAAATTTCGTGCCTGTCACCATTTTTGCCAGCCCCGGCACTTCCGCCACAGTCTGCCAGGATCCGCACTTACCGAAAAATAATGGTGGCGCACCAGGAACCGCGCCGTACCGCCCCGCATCACACTAAGTGAACCAGTATGCGCCGCCAATCGGTCTGTAACTTCCTTCTAACCTGCGCCTTGGCCATCCCAGTCTTCGCCGAACCGCCTACGCCGGGCATCGAGAATTTCCACCAGGTGGATGCCCACGTATTCCGCGGGGCTCAGCCCAGCGCCGAGGGCTTCCGATACCTCGCCACGCTCGGCGTTAAAACCATCGTCGACCTGCGCGAATCCGACGCTCGAGCTCGCAAAGAAGAACGTGAGGTCGCCGCCGCCGGAATGAAATACGTGAACATACCGATGACCGGACTCACTCCGCCCACGCAAGCGGAAATCGGCACGCTTCTCGGCATCCTGGAAAATGAAAACCAAGGCGCGGTCTTCGTGCATTGCAAACGTGGCGCCGACCGTACTGGCGCAGTCATCGCCTCTTACCGCATTGAGCATGACGGCTGGGACAACGCCCGCGCTTTGAGCGAAGCCAAAGCCGACGGGATGCGCTTCTCTCAACTCCCGCGCCAGAACTACATCCGCGCCTTTCAAGCCCGGAAATTAGAAGCGTCCGCCGTGGAACCGAGTGTGGCACAGTGATGAAGTGATCCGAAGCCTCGCACTGCTCCTAACCGTTACTCTTGCGGCCCGCGCGTCCGGCTCGCTGGATCCGGCTTTTGAACGCATCCCCTTTGACCAGTGGCTCTCCGATCACGCGCGCGCCCCCTTCCGCTGGTCCCTCGCCACCCCGCACGCCGAGATGTCGTTTCACCAACGTTTCGTCGTCGCACTCGAAGCGAAAGTGGATGGGCGCGATCTCGAAGGCCGCCGCGACGACGGCGAGCTGGTTTTCTTCTTCCAAGTCACCGCACCGGATGGCACTCGTTTTCAGGATCACAGCAGCGTCGATCTGAAAAAGCTCGATCCAAACATCAAAGCCGCGGACCTGCAATGTATCCAGCACGCCTTCCTGTTGCCCGGAGATTACCGGCTTGCAGTGGGCGTCTTTGATACGCGTACCAAAGAGCACGGCGCCACCCAATTGCAGTTTCGCGTGCCCGCCCAACATACCTTGCCTCCCGAGACCTGGCAGGGTCTGCCCGCAGTGGAGTTCATCGGACATGAGGAGCCGCCCGATAGTTATTTCTTACCCGCTATCCAGGGTCGCCTTCAATGGGCCGCCTCCGTTCATTCACCCGCGCGACTCAACGTGATTCTGAACGTCGCGCCGTCCCTCCCCGTGCCCGGTTCACGCCGGACTTATAGCGGCGAGCTTGCGGCACTCCTCCCAATCCTGAAGGCGCTAACACAAACCGGATCTACCTCTTTATCTGAGCATGTGGAGCTGCTCGATCTCGCCCGCCGCCACACAGCCTTCCAGCAGGATCAAGTGCGCGATCTCGATTGGCCGCGCCTCGAAGCGTCCTTAGGCGTATCCAACACCGCGTCGATCGATGTTCACTCTCTCGAAGAGCGTCATCACGATGCGCAGTTCTTCGTCTCTCAAGTGCGCAGCGTTCTGCGTGCGTCCGAAGGCGCCTGCACTCTGGTAGTGCTCGCAACTCCCGTCGCGTTCGAATCCGGCGAAGATCTGGAACCCATCTCGCGCGAAGCCCTTCCCGCTTGCAGCGTCTTCTACATTCGCTATCACGAACCGCGCCAGCGGCCCGTGGGCCCCCATGACCCGCGCATGGATCGCGGCCGTTATGGGCGTTTTGGTAACAACGGCCCAATGCGAAATCGCCTTCCTCTAGAGGTGCCCGATCAGTTGGAGGCCACTCTCAAACCTCTCAACCCAAAAGTCTACGACGTCCAAACGCCCGATGAAGTGGCCAAAGCCCTCTCCGACATCGCAAAGTCCCTCCGTTGACTTTCAATCAACGCTTCACTGGAAATTTCGTGATATTGCTGGCGACATTATTTACCGTCAGCACCAGATCCAGGTTGCCGGCGGCGGCGTCCTGGGGAACAACCGCGTTCACCTGCCACAGCGCAATGAAACCCGGGGCCAAGCCGCTAAATGCCACCACAGCACTTTCACCCGCGATGGTAACGACTGTGGTGAGTACCGAATTCGAATGCGGCGAACTCGGCGCCGGAGTATTAGTGGCGAGCGCCGGACTCACCGGCCCCAGTCCGGTAGCGAATATGACAATCGTTTCTCCCGGCGCCGCCGGGCTCGCGGAACTGATCGGCGCATTGCTCACCCCGTGTAAAATGGCCGCGTTGGTTCCATCTGACGTAAAAATACCCGGCTGGGCCGGCAGCACATTCACCATCAATGGCTGGCTTGCGATTGCGTTGTTGGTTACAATCACCGCCGCGGACGACCCGGTCACATCGAGCGGCACTTGAAGATTAATCTGCTCCTGGCCGTTAACATTGGCGACGACATCGATCGGTGCGGATACGCCGCCAATGGTCACCGATGTAGTGAGCAGCTCGAGCGGCAAAGGCGCGGAAGAGGCCAGCACCACTCCTTGGGCCGAACTCAGGTTCTTTCCGAAAATCGTAGCCAGCGCGCCAGGCGAAATACCGCTGACAAAACTCGCTCCGTTCACTGCCGAATCGATGCTGGGGGCTGGCGGAGCGACACGCGGCGTAAACGCCACTCCGCTCGTAAAGCTCTGGACGCCGCCACTCGAAAATACATTGATGTAAACCCCGGTTGAGCCGCTGAACCGAACCACATCGTTGCCGTCGGCATTGGCCACGTAGAGATTGCCGTCCGGCCCGAAAACGAGACCGCGCGGGTAGTTCAACCCGGTGTTCGCAAAAACGCGGATCAACGCGCCGGTGGTCCCGTTAAACTGCAGAACAGCATTGGTCGCCGGACCGCTCGCCACCATCGATAGATAAAGATTGCCATCCGGCCCAAATAGGATCTCGCGCGGCGACGAAATCGCGGAATCTTTCGCGAATACGCCAATCAAAGTTCCCGTGAGCGAGTATTGCAGCACCTGGTTCATGTTTTCGGATGCCAGAAACAGGTTGCCGTTCTGGAACACGATCCCGCGCGGGCTTAGGCTCGCACTCTTGGCGAACACCCGCAGAAACGCGCCCGTGGTTCCGTCGTACACCAGCACTTCGTTATTGTCATTGCTCGAAACGTACAGGTTGCCATCCGGGCCGAACGCCAGGTCTCGAGGTCCCGCCAATCCTCCGCTTCCCACCGTGACGAAGTTCTTGAGGAATGCGCCGGTCTTGCCGTCGAAGCTGATAATTTCGTTCGCGTAGCGGTCGGCCACGTACAGGTTCCCATCGGGCCCAAACGCAAGGGCTTCCGGACCCATCAGATTCCCGCCTTTGTTGAACACGCCGATATACGCGCCGGTCTTCTCGTCGTAATCCAAAACGTTTTGAGTATCGCGGCTCGATACCAGAAGATCCGCGCGCGCGTAGCTTGTCGCGATGCTGATAAGAAGTAGGACAGTTGCAACTCGCATAATCTTCCCTAGTGTACATGCGTGAGGGTTTTTGTTAACATGACCCGTACTCAAAAGATCGCTCTTGCATGTTCCTGACGCCGGCGAACCTCTTCCACTATTTACTACACAAGAACTTCGCCGATCCCGAAGATGTGGTCTCCGGCCCATTCACCGTTCACACCTTGAGCCGCCGCAATCACAATTTCCGTGTGACGTCGGGAGCACGTGAGTATCTGGTCAAACAAGTCAGAAAGTGGGACCCTGACGGACGCGCCAGCCTGGAGCGCGAAGCTTCCGTGTATTGGCAAGCCAGAACGACTCCAACGCTAGCGCCCTTCGCGGAACTCGCGCCGCAATCCTATGCGTGGGATCCTTCCAACTCAATCCTGATCCTGGAATATCTTCCAGCGCATACCGAGCTGTACGATCTCACCGATCGCTTCTCGCCCGAACTGGCGCGGCTCGCCGGACGCACCATGGGAAAGTTTCACAGCGCCATGCAGTCGGATGAGTATCGAGCTTTGTTCCCCTCCGAAATACCCCAGGCCCTCTCCATGCACAACGCGCACGAAGAAGATCTGGTCAGCGAAAGCGCCGGTCGTCGTGAGTTCGTTCGCGCAGTGCGCAAATATTCAGAATTCAGCCGCGCGCTGAATCAGCTCAGCGAAGAGTGGCAAGCCGTCACGGTAATCCAAGGCGATTGGAAACTCGACAACTGTCTCCTCGCTCCCGAACGCAACCGCATCCGAATCGTGGATTGGGAATTTGCCGCCTGGGGCGACCCGCTTTGGGACCTCGCCACACTGCTGCAATCCTATTGGAATTTCTGGGTATGCTGGCCGTCGCAATACCCGCTCGAAGAAATTCAACCCGCCCTCCGAGCTGTCCTGGAAGGCTACGGACGAGCGGACGTCGCCGAAAAAGCGGTCCGCTTCGCCGGAGCCCGCATGCTTCAAACCGCATTCGAGCGGCTGGAGAAAGCCGAACAGATGACCGCCGATGCAGTGCGCCTGCTGCAAGCCAGCCTGAATATTCTCACGCGTCCGCAATGGGCCGCCCAACAGATTTTAGAAAATCCATGACACGCTTCCCGTTGTTCCTCTTCACCGCGTCCTGCGCCCTGTTCGCGCAGCCAGCCAAGCCGGTTCACTCGCAGGCTTCCTCCTCCGTCGATCTCACCGCCGCCGCGGATGGTTCCAACACCGTCGAGATCCGCAACGTCGCGTACGAAATCACCGGAACGAACGTGCCCGGCCGTCCCCCGAACGACCGCCTGCTGCTGCGCAAGATCACCCGCACCAAGGAAGTTCTGGGCGATATCGGCGTGGAAGCAAATCTTACGCTCGAAGCCTGGCGGCTGGGCGACAATCTTAGCAACCGGTCTTTATACACGCTAACGGTTTCCGGCGACGACGGAAACGTCCGTGACAACGCCCTCTTCGTAGTCTCGCGCGGCCTGGAAGAAGTGGAATGGTGGTCGGCATACAAATTAGGCAACGGCCAACATCTGTTCGACACGTATGTGCCGCTAACCAGCTTTTCAATTTCCCGCGAAACCGTAACCACCCGCTACGTTGGATTAGATGTCCCGTCGGACAACGAAACCGACGCACGCTTGAAGCAACCCAACGTGGTTGCGATTCTGACCTACGCCTCCGAATCCCGAATCATCCGCGAAGTATTGTTAACCTGCGACGACCACCAACAAGCCAAGCTTCTAAGATCCTACGCGGATATCTCCCGAACACTTTCAGTCAACGAGAGCCAATCGCGAACCATCACGCTCACATTCCGCCAAAATTATCCATCGCCACCCAAACCAATAGATGTACAAATTCCCGTAAAGGGCGATGATCTGGATCTAGCCAACGCACAACTACCAGCCAAGCTCCACGCAACCGCCTGGCGAAGATGAAAAACGTTTCTCGTTTCTCGTTTCTCGTTCGCGTACCCCGCAACTGTCGGCAGTATGTCAACATGAGTGCACAGGCCTGTCTCCGGAACGAGAAACCAGAAACGAGAAACGAGAAACGGGTTTTTAGATGGATTTCGTCGAGCAACTTAAATCCTCCGTCGACATCGTAAGAACCATCGAGAGCTACGGCGTCAAGCTAAAGCGCATGGGCAGCACCGGCCGTTATCTCGGCCTGTGCCCGTTCCACACTGAAAAAACGCCGTCCTTCAATGTGAACACCACCATGCAGCGCTATAAGTGCTTCGGCTGCGGCGTGGGCGGCGATGTGCTCAATTTCGTCATGGAGCTGGATCGCATCAGTTTCTATGAAGCGCTCAAGCAACTCGCCGAAACCAATGCAATCCCGATGCCGAAGCGGGAATTTTCGGATCCGGATTCCAAACTCCGCGGCGCGCTCTTTGAGATGCACGAAATCGCCGCAAGCGCTTTTCAAGCCAACTTGAAATCGCAGGCTGGTACTGAAGCGCGAAACTACCTGGCTCGACGCGGCGTCACACCGGAGCAGATAGAAGAATTCGGATTAGGCGTCTCAGACCCATCGGGTCAACAATTGGTTCGCCGCTTCGAGGAACGTTTTCCGGTAGCGACTCTGGAAGCTTCTGGACTGGTCCTAAAGCGGCACGACAGCAGCGGATTCTTCGATCGCTTTCGCGGAAGACTCATGTTTCCGATTCACAATGAATCCGGCAAAGTGATCGCCTTCGGTGGCCGCGCACTCAAATCGGATGAAGAACCGAAGTATCTCAACTCCTCCGATTCGCCCCTCTATACCAAACGAAACGTTCTATACAATCTGCATCGCGCCAAGGACGTCATCTATAAATCCGCGCACTCGATTCTCGTGGAAGGGTACATGGACGTGATTGGCGTCTATTCAGCCGGCGTGCGCAATGTCGTGGCAAGCTGTGGTACCGCGCTCACCAATAATCAGGTGCGGGCGCTGAGGCGTCACTCGGACCGGATTGTTGTGAATTTCGATCCCGACACCGCGGGCGCTACCGCAGCCGAGAAATCCATCCAAATGCTCCTGGACGAAGCTATGCACGTGCGTGTCCTCGAACTCGATGGCGATCTCGATCCCGATGAATATGTGAAAGAAGCCGGCGCCGACGCTTATCGAAACCGCCTCGAAAAAGCTCCAGCATATTTCCATTGGCTGGCCGACCGCGCCCGCAAAAAATTCGACATGCGCACGGTGGAAGGACGTCTGGAAGGTTTCAAGTTTGTGGCGCCCTCCATCCAGCGCATCTCCGATCGTCTGGAACGCTTCGCCGTTGCGAACGATGTCGCGGACTATTTGGGTGTGGACGAAAAGCTGGTCCGCGACTATTTCGCCAAAGGTTCCCAGGAGCAACGGCAAACCATCCGAGCCGCTCAGGTGCCTCCGTATGAACATCTGTTGCTCAATTCGTTGCTCGTCAGCCAGGCTGCGCGCGACGCCGTAATCCCGGAATTGAGCGCCATGGCGGTGGTGGATCGCTTCGTCACCAAAAACGTGTTTCGGGCCTTGTTTGAGTTACATACGGAGAGTACCGGGTTCCGCTTTTCAGACCTTGAAGCACGCCTTTCCGACGCCGACCGGGATCTATTGTCCACCGTAGTATTTGCCGATGAAGTCCTAGAGGAGGAGAAGGCTGCGGAGCAGGCGTTGGCCTGTCTGCGGAGCCTCAAAGCGCAAGATCCGAAATCGGAAGTGGCCGCGCTGCGCGCACAGATCAAAGCTGCTGAACGCGGCGGGAATCTTTCCGAAGCCATGCGACTGGCCGAGGAGCTAGATCGCAGGTCTCGCCAATTATGAAACCGAACCGCGACCGTGAGGGAGTCGGTGCCGTTCAACCGATGTTGTACACTAAATGGAATCAGGGCTGCGAAACGCTGGGTTAATGGGGTATTAGTGGCTACCGATGAAAAGTACGGGCGGCTGAAACAACTCATGGAAGTGGGCAAGGAAAAAGGTTTCGTTCTCTACGACGAAGTGAACGAATTGTTGGCTGAGGATTTTCCATCCTCCGGGCGCGAGTTCGAAGATCTACTCTCGGACCTGGACAGCGCCGGCGTCGAGATCCTGGAAGAACCCAAACTCGACTTCGAGAAACAAAAAGAAGAACCGGACGACCTGGCCGATCTCGAACTGGCCCAGGATGCCGGCGACAAAACCAATGACCCCGTCCGCATGTACCTGCGCGAGATGGGTACGGTTCCGCTTCTCACGCGCGAAGGCGAAATCGAGCTGGCCAAACGCAACGAGCGCGGCCAGTGGGCCGTCCGTAAGGCGCTCTCACGTTCCGCTCTGGTGATTCGCGAAATCATCCAAGTGGGCGACGATCTCCGTCAGCACGTCAATTCCGTGAAGGACATTCTGGTGCTCCCGGAATTCGTAATCACCGACGAGGACTTCACCGCCCAGCATGACGAATTGGTCGCCAAGATCGACGAAATTGAAAAGTATTACAAGAAGACGCAGCAGCACCGGCAAAAGCTGCAAGCCGTCTCGCGCCAGATGAAGCCGAAGCAGCACCGCAGCCTGCGTTACGCCCTGGCGCGGAACATGGTTGAGATTTCGCGCATCATCCGCAACATCGCATTCAGCATCGGAGTGCGCCGCACGCTGGCCGGCCGTCTGCGTCGCGCCGTGGATGAGCTGAAGCCGCTCGAACGCGAGATCGCCCGCATCCAGCGCAAACTCGAAGAGCCCGCTCACGGCGCCGCACCCACGCGCGATCTGCGCAAGGAACTCCGCCAGTCCAGCCAGCGTATCCAGCAGCTGGAAGAGGAATGCGGGGCAAGTTCTACCGAACTTCGCCGTACGCTCCAGATTGTCGAGCGCGGCGAGCAGGAAGCCGAGTCCGCCAAGAAGCAACTGATTGAGGCCAATCTGCGCCTGGTGGTCTCCATCGCCAAGCGCTACACCAATCGCGGACTGCAATTCCTGGATCTGATCCAGGAAGGCAACATCGGCCTCATGAAAGCGGTGGACAAGTTCGATTACCGCCGGGGCTACAAATTCTCCACCTACGCAACTTGGTGGGTGCGGCAGGCCATCACCCGCGCCATCGCCGATCAAGCCCGCACCATTCGTATTCCGGTGCACATGATCGAGACCATCAACAAGCTGGTCCGGACGCAGCGCCAACTGCAACAGGAGCTGGGCCGCGAGCCCACTACCGAGGAACTCTCGGTAAAAATGGAGTTGCCGGTGGGCAAAGTGCGCAAAGTTCTGCGCATTGCTCAGGAACCGATTTCGCTCGAAACTCCCGTGGGCGAGGAAGAAGAATCCCATCTCGGCGACTTCATCGTGGATCGCCGCGTGGTTTCACCATCGGAAGCGGTCATCAACCTGAACCTGCGGGAACAGACCGCCGAAGTCTTGAAGACGCTCAGTCCGCGCGAGGAAAAGATCATCAAGATGCGCTTCGGCCTGCAGGACGGTAGCGAACATACGCTGGAAGAAGTGGGCCAGCACTTCGCCGTCACCCGCGAACGCATTCGCCAGATCGAAGCCAAAGCGCTCCGCAAACTGCGCCACCCCAGCCGCAGCCATCGTCTACGCGCGTTCCTCGACACCAGCCTTCACGAATAGATTTCGCAGTGTGCTCTCTCGGAAACGATGCCTCGTCGGTTTTGTTACTGAACCGCGACCGTGAGGGAGTCGGTGCCGTTTTTTCCAACCAAGGACCCACGTCGACAACGCACTTTTCAGACACAACTATAAATTTCGCTTACCTGTTTCACAATTTCTTCCGGGACCAAATGCTGCCAGGGTTCGCCGCGCGCAATTCGTTCGCGCACTTCCGTCGACGAAACGTGATCATGTGCGCCAGCCAAGTCGAGCAAGTGGATGCGCGCGCGAAATTCCGGTGGCGGCGCGAACTCTCCGCTCCTCGACGCCACCAGCAACTCGAATTCGCGGAGCATCTCTTCCACCACACCTGCACGGCCATAATCCCAGCCCAGCACCCGTTCGGCCGCGTCTCGTCCGCACAGGAAGTAGAGCCGCGTATCCGGACCGAACTCGCTGCGGCATTCCCGGGCAATGTCGATCAATAGTCCCTGCTCGGTAACCGCAATGGATCGCGGCACGTTCAACTCGATCGATCCCAGCATCTCGACGCGCTGCTCCAACGTCGCGCCCGAGTAGTCTTTGTGCGGGTAAATCCGCGGCACTACATAGAGCACTTGGTCTACAAACTCGCGTGCGCCGGCAGCCAGCGCCAAGTGCGCGATTGTAGGAGGGTTAAAGCCGCCCGCTAGTACTCCGAGACGCGCCGGACTAGTACGCGAGCGATTAAAGAACTGCACCTACCTACAGTATAGATACCAGCTCGGGGATGCCCTTTAGGTGCAGTCATTTAGCAACGTAAGGCCCGTACTTAGGGTGAGGTAGGGTGTGTGCCCGACAGATCCGGAAGCCCTTTCCGCCTACAGTAGGTATATGTTGTGCTGGATCTGTCCCGAGTGCGGGCGCGATTGCTCGCCAGCAGTACGGGAGTGCCCTGCCTGTGCACAGCAGCAGCAAGTACAATCCCATGCACAAAGCAATCTTGCCCAGAATGTCACCCAGAATGTCACCCAGGGCGTGCTGTCCATGGCGGAGTCGTTGCGAGCAGTTCCATCTTTACCCCTGCTGGAGCCGGCGTCGCAACAGTATCTGCTCTTCGGTCTAACCAACGGACACTCCTCGGTGAGTTCGCATTCGGCGGTCATGCTCGAGGAAGACCCCGCTGTTCCAGCGGGTGAAACCATCGACGGGCTGGTCCGCCCACTGGTGGAATCCGCCAAAGCGCCCAGCCCAAAGTTCACGGAGCTGAGAGTCCCGGACGAACCACCTGCATCTCCAGCCATCGTTGAATTGGCCTCGCCGCCGGCCGCGGCACAACCGCCCGTCGCCGCCCCATCCAACGGAGCCAGGCCGAACCCGTTCCTGGCGCGCGTGGCCCAAATCGCCGAGCTTCGGATACCCCTCAGAGCGCCTCTCGCACCAGCCTCGCCGGTTAAATCCGCCAGTCTTCCCGCAGCGGAGCCTCCCGCGGCCCTCGCTCCGGTAAAGGCTGAACCGGTGACACCTCGGGTCCCGCAGGTGAAATTCGTAGAGTTGGCAGTTTCGCAGATTCCGCCGCTTAAGACCGCACCTCGTGTCGAGTCTGAGAAACTAGCCCCAGCGCGGCCCGGTCAAAACGCACCCTGCATGGCGCTGCCAACGACGTTCCGTACCCGCACGGTCCGAATCATCGGTCATCCGGCTACATCGGCCAAAAGATCTCCCAGCGTTGCGTCGCTCGTACCGCTCGCTGGACCTTCTTCGCAGCCAATCGCGTTCTCCAAACTTCGAATCGCAGAATCGGGCCCGTTCGCTGCAGCGAAACCACAATCTCCCGAACTGAAGGTCGCGGCCGAGCCATTCTGTGCGGCAGCCGGATTTGTCGAACAGGCTGGCGTTCTCTCCGAAGCGCTCCAACTCCAAGCCGAGTCCCTGCTCGACGAGATCAAGTCCGGCATCGATGCGGTGGAAACCAAGATCCAAGCGATCGTGGCGACGTTCCAGACTCAACCGAAGCTCGCGTTGCTCGCCGCGCCCAGTGCCATTGTGACCGCGCCGGCTCCGCCCGATTTGCAATGGATGAAAATGCCGCGCCCAAAATTCGCGGCCCACAAGCCAACCGATCGGAAGTGCGACCGAGCGATCGCGCCGCCGCAAAAGCTGCCGCTCGCAGGACCCTGCTTGACACCGGAGCTTCAGAATTACATCGAAGCGCCGGCCGTCGAACGCGCCCGTGCAAAAAATGGAATCGGCCTTCCCGCCTGGATCGTCAGCCTGGTAATCGCCACCAGTTTGTTCCTGGCGATCGGAGTTGCACTGCAGTATCTCTCAACCAATCGCGAGGCGAAAGCTGCCGTTGTCCCAACGCCGGCGCCCGCGGCGCCCAGCGCACCCGTGGCTCCCTTGTTTGAACAACACCCCTTCGCTCGATTCATCGAGGTCACTGGTCTGCGCGTAGTGGCGGATACGAATCATCGCTCGCAGGTGCAGTATATCGTCGTCAATCACTCCGCCACGCAGCTCTCCGGCATGACCATCCAGATCGCGGTCCGATCGTCGGTTGAGCCGGCCAGCTCCAAGCCCCTGTTCACCGTCTCGGCCGTTGTACCCTCTTTGGGACCCCATCAGTCGAAAGAGATCCGCACCGACCTGGATTCGGAACTCCGCAACTCGGCCATCCCCGACTGGGAATATCTGCGCACCGAAGTTCACATCGGCACCCAAAATTAATAAAACCAAAATTACCGAACCGCGACCGTAAGGGAGTCGGTGCTTTTCTTGCGACGCGTCACCTCACATATGTTTGCAACAATTCCGTGTTAGAATGTTCTTGGTGCTCACGGACTTCGACAGAACATGCGTCGAACGGTTCAAACAAGCGACCGAGGAGAAGTTGCGCGACGTGCGCTGTCCCGAACACCGGCGACCTCCCCGGCTGCGTTTCCAGGGAACGTCGCTGCGCGACATCAGCATCTCGGTCAGCGGCTGTTGCCAAAAGGTGATGCAGCTAGCCAACTCCCGAATCGGAAACGCGCCCCCCGTCTAGCCGGTCCGGCAAATGTGGTGACAGGAGCCTGTGAAAAAATCGGCAAAGACACCGACTCCCTCACGGTCGCGGCTCGGAATGAGACACGCCGTTACCGAGCCGCGACCGTAAGGGAGTCGGTGATTTGGATTTATTCACACGTTCCAGGCTCGAATTTTCGCGCAGGCAAATACCCCAATCCCGAGATCATCTCATCGCGAAATTTCGTGCCTGTCACCATTCTTGCCGGCGTTAGACTCGTTCCAGAATCCGCCGGACCCCCTCCTCAAATACTTCCGGCCGAGTCAGCAAGCTTAGCACCAGGAAAGCCTCTCTTTCAAAATCAAAGAAAAACCCAGGTTGCACCAACACGCTAGACTGATCGAGCAACGTAAGCACCCAGTTCTCTTCTGTATGGATGCGCGGCGCCTCCACCACCGCGTACCACCCGCCTTCGACATTTAAAACACGCCAGGGCGAATCGGCGCCGATCTTGCCGCGCAGAAATTCCAAGTTACGCCGTACCCGAACTAGAATCTCACCCTGTACCTCTTCCCGCAAACCGAGCAACGTCCCGGCCGCCCATTGCACCGGAGCTCCAACCGAAAGGTAAGTATCGGCGATCAGTTCCAACCGCTCGAACGCCTGCAGGCGTAAAGATTCCGGTCCACTGACCACAACCCAACCAAGTTTCAACTGCGGTAAGCCGGACACCTTCGAGAGCCCGCTCAAAGAAAACGTCAGAACATCTTCCACATCGATCAACGATCGAACACGCGCCGGATCGTCTTCGAAGCCGTAGTCCGAAAAAACCTCGTCCGATAAGATCGCCAAACCGCGCTGACGGCAAACCGCAACGAGCTGCGCGAGTTCGGCTCTCTTCAAGAATGAACCGGTGGGGTTGTTCGGATTCACAATCACGACCGCGCGCGTGCGCGGAGTGATTCGCGCAACCAAGGCATCGAAATCGATTGCCCAGCCACCGTGATAAACCAGCGGATACTGCACGATCCGCACCGAGTCTAACGCCGCCAGAAAATCGAAAAGTGGATAAGAAGGGCACGGCGCCAGAATCTCGTCACCAGGATCGGCTAGCAGTTTGAAAAGAAAACCGTACGCTTCGCTGGTGCTGGCGGTAAGCAGAATCCGGTCCACCGGAACGCGACCGGAATAATATTGCGAAACAGCCGCGCGGGCATCGAGGATTCCAGCGGGCGATGGTTCGTAGCGCAACCATCGTGGATCGGCAAAAGCCTTCACGACGCGCTCAGACTCGTACGATAATCCGGCAGCGGTGGGGTTTGATTCGGTAAGATCCAGAACTTCGGCGCCGGCGGATCGCTTGTCCTGAAGCAGCTGCGCCAGTTTGATTCGGACCAGCGGCCCAATCCAGCCGGGAGGAAAACATGCCGGACCGAGACCGGTTAGGCCACCGAACGAGCGGTAGCCAGTCGCAGCACAATGGCCTGAAGCGTCGCATCTTTGCGGGCCGATTCCGGCCACGAGGCGACCACTTCCAGCCGGTACTCTAGGAACCGGATCTCCCAATCGTGCAGCGTCCTGTTGGCGTGGATGGAGCGGTTGCCCGCTAAACCGTTTCTCGAGTTCGCCAGCTTCATTGTTTTTTTCTCTCCGACCAGCCCATCCACTTGTGTAATGATGCCGTATCCGCCCTGAAATTGTATCCCAACTCTGGTACTGCATGGTACTAAACTGATGGGAGTGGTACAAAAGAGGAATGAAACTCTCAGCCAGATTGCTGTTCTTGCCCCTCGTTTTGGCCTGCGGCGCAGTCACGATAACTGCGCAATCCACCCCCGCTAAGGTGGTGCCCGGATTCCGTGGGTTCTTCCTGAAGCAATTAGATGACGTCCAAAGTAAGGTTGTCAGCCTGGCCGAGGCCGTCCCGCAGGAAAAGTATAGTTGGAGACCGGCGGAAGGTGTCCGATCAATCGCCGAGGTTTATGGGCACATCGCCAGCGCCAACTACGGCCTGCCGACTTTCATCGGCGTCAAACCGCCCGCCACGTTTAACGCCGCGGCGACCGCGAAGGAAACGGACAAAGCCAAGTTGGTGGAAGCGCTGAAGTCCTCCTTTGAGTACCTGCGGCAAATCGTGTCGAACATGCCGGATGCGGACCTGGAAAAGCCGACCAAACTGTTTGGCCAGGAAACTACCTACGAAGGCGTCCTCTTTCTGACTGCGAATCACATGCATGAGCATCTTGGCCAATCCATCGCCTATGCGCGCAGCGTCGGAGTCACACCGCCCTGGTCCAAAAAGAAGGGTGATTAATTAGCAGGGAAAAAACGAACGGGCTGAAGTGCATGCTCGCAGCCCGCTCGCGAGGATGGGAAAGACTATTAGTTCGGACTGGTGGGGACGTTGCTCTTCTCCGAGCCGCCGCTGTGGCTATCCGTAGTGCGCGCATGGCTGGTGCTGGTTTTGCGTTTGTGGGTGGATTTGGAGTGGGCCTTGCTGTTTCCGCTCTTCTTTTCGCTGGCGAATGAGACGGATGTAGCGCCCAATAAGAATAAAGTCAGAATACCGGACAGGAAAGTTCTCATGCCAATGAGTGGGCTTGAGGCCGGAAAAATCGCAGCCGTGCAAAAATAAAAACTGAAGGACTTTGGAATGTCATCCGTGGAAAACCTGCCGGCCGTCCCGCTGACCATTGAGGGCGCTAGCGTTCTGCATCAAATGCTGCGCATCCGCTGGACCGCCTGGAAATGTGTTCCTGTCGCCCAGCGCACTGAAATCGTCCACGAAGCAGCCACGGTTCTGGCTGAAATGGAGCGGAATCCGTCTGGCCAGAGCGCCGCGTTTTCGCTGCTCGGCCACAAAGGGGACCTGATCCTGGTTCACTTCCGGCCATCCTTCGACGAGTTGGGGCAAGTGGAGCGTCATTTGGCCCAACTCCGGTTGGCGGACTACCTGGAACCCACCCACTCCTACTTGTCTGTAGTGGAACTCGGGTTATACGAATCCAGCCTCAAGACATACAGTGCGCTGGCAGCGCGCGGCATCGCGCCTTTCACCCCGGAATGGCAGGCCGAAATCGATGAAGTTCTGGCCCGGTCGCGCGAAGCGATGCGTCCCAGGCTCTTCCCTGAGATTCCGCCGCATAAGTACATCTGCTTCTATCCGATGGATCGCAAACGCGGCGAAGAGAAAAACTGGTACCAGCTCCCCATGGCGGAACGCCAACGCCAGATGCATGAACACGGCATGATCGGCCGCCGCTACGCCGGCGAAGTGAAGCAGATTATCTCCGGATCCATCGGTTTCGATGACTGGGAATGGGGCGTCGACCTGTTTGCCGACGATCCGCTGGTCTTCAAAAAGCTGATTTACGAAATGCGCTTCGACGAAGTCAGCGCCGTCTACGCGCTATTCGGATCGTTCTATGTAGGGATTCGCTGTCCGGCAGCCAACCTGGATACACTTCTGGCATCCTAATTGCTTATTTCGGGTGTATGCATGGCAAGGCGCAGCGACTATTCGCGCACCCCGCTCAACATCTATTGGGAAATGACACAAGCCTGCGCGCTGGCCTGCCGGCATTGCCGCGCGACTGCGGTTCCGGAGCCGCATCCCAGAGAACTCAACTTCGATCAAGGTGTCGCGCTGCTCCATCAGATTCTGGAGTTCGGAGATCCAATGCCGCAACTGATCCTCACTGGCGGCGATCCGCTGCAACGCCGCGATCTGTTTCGATTGATCGACGAAGCGCACAGTCTCGGAATTGGCGTTTCCATCACGCCGGCCGCAACTCCCGCCTTCACTCGCGAAGTTCTGGTCCGCTTGAAGGAACATTCCGTGGAAGGTCTCGGGCTCAGCCTGGATGGTTCCACCGCCGAACGGCACGATTCCATTCGCGGAGTTCCCGGCACTTTCGATCGAACGATGCAAGCCATTCGTTGGGCCCAGGAACTCAACATGCCGCTGCAAGTGAACACGCTCGCCTCGGCCGAAACCGCCGATGATGTCCCCGCCATCTATGAATTGCTCAAGCCCTTCGCCGTCTCGCGCTGGAGCCTGTTCTTCCTGATCTCGGTGGGCCGTGGAAAAGTATTGCAACCGCTTTCTCCCGAAGAAGGCGAGAAGCTGATGGGTTGGGTTTATGAGACCGCGAGCCAGGCGCCCTTCACCGTTGCGACCACCGAAGCGCCTTCCTATCGCAGAGTCGCCATCGAGCGGATGCGCGGCGAAGGCTTGCACGGCGATCAAATCAAACGCAGCGCTGCAGCGCGCGGATTCGGAATCCGCGATGGCCACGGAATTATGTTCGTCTCGAATACGGGCGACATCTGTCCCGCCGGATTCCTGCCGCTGGTGGCCGGCAACATCCTGACGGACCGGCTCGCGGACGTCTACCGCAATGCGCCGGTTTTCCAGTCACTGCACGATCCCACGCAGTTCGAGGGACGCTGCGGACACTGCGAATATCACGCTTTGTGCGGTGGATCGCGCGCCCGGGCGTTATGAGGCCACCGGCAATCCGCTGGCGTCCGACCCATTTTGCGCCTATCAGCCAGAAACCGCGCGATAATGAGTCAATGACTCGATTGCTTCTGCTCTTTGCTCTTGCCACTTCCCTTCTCCCGGCCCAGGATTGGGCGCGCGCGACCCTTGAGAAATCTCCGCGGCATCGCGAATGGGTGACGGTGAAACATGACGGCCGCTCCGTCGAGACATTTGTCGTCTATCCGGAATCGAAATCAAAAACGCCCGTCGTCCTGATCATTCACGAAATCTTCGGCATGACGGACTGGGTGCAGGATCTGGCCGACCAGGTTGCCGCAGCCGGCTATATCGCCGTCGCGCCGGATCTGCTTTCCGGCATGGCTCCGAACGGAGGCCGCACGCCCGACTTTCCGGCAGGCGGCGTGGGACCTGCCATCGGCAAACTCAATGCGGATCAAATCACGGCCGATTTGAACGCGGTGGCCGATTATGGACTTCATCTGCCGGCCGCCAACGGAAAACTCTTCGTCGCTGGATTCTGTTATGGCGGCAGCCAGACCTTCCGTTTCGCCACCAATCGAGGGGACCTCGCCGCAGCTTTCGTATTCTACGGAGGGCCGCCGAACAAAGAAGATATGGCGCGCATCAAGGCTCCGGTCTACGGATTCTACGCGGAAAATGACGCGCGCATCGGCGCGACCATTCCGGATACTGTAACCAACATGAAAGCCGCCGGCAAAACCTATGAACCGGTGACCTACGCAGGCGCCGGCCACGGATTCATGCGCGCCGGCGAAGATCCGACTGGAAACGAAGCCAATCGGAAAGCGCGAGCCGATGCCTGGGAGCGCTGGAAGCAGCTTCTTAGCAAGTAGCCGTGGTCCGGCTAACAGCTTGGCTGCTGATTTCGCTCGCTGCTTACGCCGAAGATTTGCCGTTGGGCAAAATCATCGACGAGGTGAAGTGTGCCTCGGACCCAGCACAAAGCTACGCGTTGTATCTCCCTTCCAATTATTCGGCCAATCGAACATGGCCGTTGATTCTCGCGTTCTCTCCGATGGCGCGCGGGCGCGTTCCGATAGAACGATTGCAAGAAGCCGCGGAAAAGTACGGCTACATCGTAGCCGGATCGAACAACTCGCGCAACGGCGACTCGAAATCAACGACAGCAGCCATTCGAAGCATGCCTCCCGACGTCACCTCGCGGTTTTCGGTTGACGTGAAGCGCGTCTATACGGCCGGGTTTTCCGGCGGTGCCCGCGTGGCGCATGCGTGTGGCCGAATCCAGTGGCAAAATCGCCGGCGTGATCGCGTGCAGCGCTGGATTCCCGGACGGACACGCGCGCAAATCCGCGCCATTTCCGATCTACGCAACGGTTGGAACGGAAGACTTCAACTATCTTGAGATGCGCGAGTTGGATCGAACCCTGACTACGCCGCATCGGCTGGTAATCTTCGAAGGCACGCACGATTGGCTGCCGGCTCGTCTCGGTGACGACGCGCTGGCTTGGCTGGAATTTCAAACCGTGAATTCCGGATCGCGCCCGCGCGACGAATGGGAACCCAAAACAGAAACGAAGGCGGATCTTAAGAAAGAATTGGCTGCTGGAACGACGTGAGGAGCAGATGACTATGGAACTCGCGCGGTTGGAGGCCGGGCTGGGGAATCAGGCCACGCGGAACGATAGTTTGACTGAGCTGCGGGATCGGTTGTCCGATCTTTCGCGACGGGCTGGTGCGAGGGAGGATTCGGAAGATCGTAGAATTGCCCGGCGGGTGCTGCGTGGGACGTTTGCGCGGTCGTTTGAGCTGGTTAAGGATCCCGATTACCAGAAGCTGTTGAATGATATTCGGCGGTAAAAAGGCACCGACTCCCTTACGGTCGCGGTTCGGTAAGGTGGTAGCGCTCTACTAGCACTTCTTCGTCTACACTGCTTTCGAATTCTTTGGTGCGGAGATCGCTCGCTACGTGGCGCAATTGGCGGACGTATTCGGCGGACTTTCTCCGGGCCGCGTCATCTAGACTTGCTGCCGGCATCCTCGATTTCTGCTATGCGGTCTTTTTCGAATTGATCTACTGCGGCGGAGAGCTTTGCTTTCGCTTCTACTGCTGCTGGGCCGCGGGCTGCGAAGAATGCGCGGTTGTCGGCTAGCAGGGCCGTGAGATCTGCGCGAGCTTTGGCTGCCGCGGCGCGCCAGGTTTCCAGTGCCGTATTTGCCGGCTCGGTTGGACGTTGGTACGCGGTGGGTTTCGCGGCGGCCGGGGAATCGTAGATTGCGTTGAACACCAGTTTGTAGGTGCCGTGCGATTGGCCGCGCCATTGCGGACGGAATCCGAAGAGATAGACGCGGCCATCGCCGGAGAACACTTCCAAAGCGGCGGCCTTTCCTTGAATGCGCTCCGGATGCAGCAGATAGCCGCTGGCCAGCGGGTTCCGGTCCTTGGAGTACGAAGCTAGAATTGTGCCGCGGAATCCGCTCTTGGTTTCGAATGCTGGTCCGCGCTCAAACATTACGATTGGATCGCGCGGCATTCCCCAGAGAGCCGGATGATTCACGTCGCGCAGTTCCACTCGCAGTAGAGAGCCAGAGCAATAAAACTGATCGTCGTTCAAGCCATCCAGGATGTTGGTCACTGGCAAATTGAGATTCGCGATGGTCCAGAGCGAGGCATTGTTGAACGCGATCAATGTTCCACCGGCGCGCACGAAAGCGCGCAATGCTTCGGCGCCTGTTTCGCCGAGGCCACCGGCGTACTCGCCAGAAATGGTGCCGGGAGCAAAACCGTTCGCCATTTGTTTGGGACCGGCATCGGGAAGGATGATGGCGTCCAGCCGATCGCGCAAGTGTCCGGCTTGAATATCGTTGTTGCGCAGCGATATCGGCGCGAAGTTGTAGTTTTCGAGAATCCAGCGCGTCCAGCCCTCGTCGATGTTTCCGGTCCAGGAACGGTACAGGCCGACACGAGGTTTCTTAGTGGCGATGGTGTCTTGCGGCTTCGCGACCGCCTGCGCGGCGACGGAATACTTGCCTGCGATTTCTGACAGGCGTTCGCGATCAAAACCGGAAACGATGAAGTCGCCGGATGGGGAGAAGCTGACCTGGCCACCTTTCGAGAGAATCTCGTTGACGGCGGCGAAGCTGTTGTTCGGTTGGTGGTTCAGCGAGTAAGTGGAACCTGTTCCCTGCACGATTCCGGGTGCGGGCGTCACATGGTCAATCAACTTCAGCGCCGCCCGCTGGCTATCGCTCAGTGGCTCGGAAACAACCGCGGTCTCGACGCCCATCTGCATGGGCAATGTCCAACCGGCGACATCGTAAGGGCGAATGGGCGGTCCAGTGGGAAATTGGCGCAGATCCGGATATTGCTGGGTTTCGAACAACTCTTTTACCAGCGGAGAAAATGGCTGATCCATTAAAATCACCCACGCGTTTTTGTACTCGCGGCTGTTGGCCACGAACGGCTGCACGGCCTGATGCACTTCAATGCCGTTGATCAGGAGCTTTTCTACCAACGTGGCGGCGGTGGGAAGATCTCGCTGCTCGTGCGGGATGACGTAGGCGTAGGGCGGCTCCTTGCGAAAACGTTCGATGTTGTCGCGCGCGGCTTGATAGCGGTTGTAGAGAAGATTCTCGCGGTATTTCGCCGAGGTATCCAGCACCGCCATGGACGCACCTTCCATATAGCGGACCGCATCCGCGAGACGCCACCAGCCGCCCTTCCACGGACTGCTGTAGAACACTTCGGACATCAACTGCTGGTGGTCCTTAGGGAATTCGTTGACGGTATAAAAATGCGGAGTGGCGTAGTTATAGAGAGCGGTCTCGGTGAAGAACGAAATGCTGTTGCGAAAAATGTGAGTGAAATCGAGAAAGCCGGGATACCAGTTGTCGAAGCCCACGCGATGCACGGCGCCGGGCATCTGGTTTTCATCCAAATAAGCGGCCATGTTGATACCGAGAACGTTGAGCCAGCGCGCCATCAGGGGATTGATGTTGGAAGAGATCGGCTCGGTGAAAGGGGGAATGAAGATGCGCGTGGGAAACGGCGCAGTCTGGTGATGGCAGTAGAAAATCACAGGGTCCCATTCAATTTCGGCGCGGGTGACGTCGCGCGATTCCAACATGTTGTTCATGTAGCCGTCGCGATTGTTGTCGTGTCCGACGTATTCCTGATAGAGGTCGGGCAGCGGACTCACTTCGTAGGGCGTTCCGACATTCTTGCGATACCAGGACACCACTTCGTTCTGGCCATCCGGATTCAGCGTGGGCCAAAGCATCAGGATGACGTTGTCGAGAATGGCGTCGACGGTGGGATCGCCTTGGGTGGAGACGAGTTTATACGCAAGAAGAATGGACTGCTGAGCGCCGGCGACTTCGGTGGAGTGGAGCCCGCCATCGATGTGGACGATGGCTTTTCCTTCGTGCGCGAGAGCCTTGGCCTGATCGTCGGTGAGGCCGCGGCCTTGCGCGAGGCGGCGCGAGATGTCCTTATATTTGTCGAGCTGGGCGAGATTTTGCGGCGAGGAGATGATGGCGATTTCCCAATCCAGGCCGCGCGTGGTTTTGCCTACCGAGATCAGCTTGATGCGATTCGAAGCGGCGGCGAGCTTGCGGAAATAGTCGCGCGATTCGTCGTAGTTGGCGAGGTAGAAATCGTCGCCGGGTTTGTGGCCTAATACCGATTCGGGAGTGGGTTGCGCGATCGCGGCCGTTGCGGCGAGCAGGACCAGAGTTATGTTCCGGAGCATCTTAATGATGGTAGCCGTTTCTGGTTTCTCGTTTCTCGTTTCTCGTTTCTCGTTTCTCGTTTCTCGTTTCTCGTTTCTCGTTTCTCGTTTCTCGTTTCTCAGATGGCGTTGACCCAGTTTGGGACTCGGGGGTTTCTTGGGGTTCGGAATCCCATGAGAGTGAAGTCCTTCACTTTCCAGGCCTCGTTGAGGCGCATTGTGCGTTGGGCGAATGCTTCAATTTCGGTTTTTGAAAAAACGAAGCCATCTTCGGCGGGATCGTAAGGAATTCCTTTGTGTTTTTGGAACTCGAGGACGGAGGCAGCGTCTTGGAGATCGCGGCGCTGACGTTCGAGGCGATCGAGTTGCATTTCGCGGAGTTGGTTGACGGTCCTTTGGAATTGGCGCGAAAGCCGCTGCCCGTGCAGGCCTAGCGTCGCAAGCGCCGCGACGGCCGGGGCTGGGGATTCGGGGCTGGGGGCTGCGCTCGAGAGGACCTCGGCTTCGAGGACCGGGACGCGGTTGAGGCGCCAGGCGGTATCAGCCAGTTCGTGCACGAGTTGGGTTTCGGTTGGAGTCTTCGGATCGTATTCGGCGAGGAACTGGCGGCGGTGCTGCTCGTAGGCGGCCGGATCCTCGGAGGGGAGGACGGCGGAGCGGGCCGTGAGTCCGTGAGTGAGGGCGTTGAGCGCCGAACGCTGTTTGCCGGATTCAGAGCGAGGTCCGGTGGAGTGCTGCGCGTTCGCGCGATTGCGAATGTTGACGCACTGGGGTTGGGCGGATGCGGATGGGGTCATTGGAATGTCACCTGGAATTGGGATAGCACGGGGGTTGGAGGATTTGGGGGTGGGGATTTGGAGGTTGTTGAGGGGGAAGGGGGATTGGCGGGGGTGGGCGCGGTGACTGGCGGTTTCGGAAAGAAGACTATTGATGATGGTGTCGTATGTGTCACCATGATGGGCGCTTGAAGTTTCAGAATGCCTAGATCACTTGCCACTCGACAAGATTACAAACCGATAAGGAGGACGGCGATGGCGTTGACGCGTGATTTCAAAGTGACCGTTCGATCCCGTGCCGGACGTGACCCGAAGTTCCGCAAAAAGATTCTCCGCGAAGGGATCGACTGCCTGCTCGGCGGCGATCTCGCCACGGCGAAGATCATCCTGCGCGATTACATCAATGCGACTGTTGGGTTCGCGGAGGTCGCTTCGGCGACGAACATCCCATCGAAGAGCCTGATGCGCATGCTCGGACCGTCTGGGAATCCCCGGGCAGACAATCTTTGTGTGGTTGTCAGTTTTCTGCAGCAGCATGAGCGTGTGCGTTTCCGCGTGAAAGCTGCTGGTCGGCAGTGAGCGCTCTATGCAAAGTTATCATTTGCTCTTCGGTCGATGAACCTCAGCAATTCGGGCTGTCCTCGATGGGGATAAACGAATAGAAATGGTAGGACTAAATCGGGGAATTGGTCGATGAGCAGTATCTTCGGCGTGAATTCTTGGTTTGATTCTTGGAGAAGATTCTCCCAGTTCTGTGGGCGGCCCCACTGCCGAGCAATTTCCGTCCCCTTCGTAGTATTCCAAAGGTATATGTCGATGTCTTTATCGGGTACGAACCGGACGGGACTGACATAGGTAATGTCATACCAGAGGAATTTGAGGAGTTGCTTCCGGCCCCGTCGCGCCAGGAATTCCACGAACCATTGGATCGTAAAAGACCTTCCGACAAAGGTCTGTTTGTAGCCGAACACCTTCTCCCCGACATGGAGCATTAACAGTGAGGCGGGGTCGTAATAAGGATCCGGGATACCCACGGTTCGGTCCGGATGATACTCACGAGCCATAAGGCGAACAAGGTTCTCCGCGATAGTTACAGCCAGTCCCTCCTCGCCTCGAAGCAGCAGGAACAATATCACGCTGAAGACGACGGGTGAAGCACTTTCTCCCCAGTACCCGTTGGCAAGTTTGGTAAGATTCGACTTTATCTTGTTTAGAATCGAGTCCTCGCGCGGCGTTCTACCCAATCGGCGCCGACTATAGAGTGCGTCCGCCGCTAGGTACCCCAGCAGCAGAAGACTGCGAACACCGTGTACGGCCTGATCTACCATGTAATCACCTTCAATCCAATTTGGTGAGGCGAGTGCCTCGTCAACTAGGCGACGGCTAGCCTGTTCCCAAGCTTCGCGACACAATTCGATGCTTTGCAGCCATTCCACCTTGGAAGGGCCTCGCTGCTCGGCCAATCGAAGCATATGGGCGAGAACCAGCATCCAACCCTCGGCTACCGCCAAGTGATTGAGGCACGTTTCGTACCCGCTGAGAATGTAGCTCGATAAAATGGCGGTCGCCGCCAGGGCGCGGCGCAGTGTAGGCCTTCGACCGAACCCATCTGTCGGTAGGAACGAAACCAAAAAAGAGCAAAACAGGCCTCGATTCAGTGGGGCTCGCCTATCACCCAAGTAGAGACGTAGGAATGTCTCAAAGTCAGTGGGTGTCGAAGGTAAGAAGCGGCCTTGGAGGTCGAGAAAGGTTCGAAACAGAGTGTCTTTGAGGATGAGATCAAGAGGCGCGTAGCCTCGCCGCTTCCAGTCGCCGTTCCGCGCCTTGATCTCAATGCTCACTGGATCAGAGATGGTTCCGTTAGTCACGAGGTGGGGAGTCCACTTGGCGTTGGTTGGTACTGTCGACTCCTGAATCGGAACTTCGACAAGTTCAGTCACTTCATCCCGGATGGTCCGCCATTCAGATTTGGACAGATTACCGGTCTTTAATTGATAGCAATGGTATTTGCCGCTTCGATCACGGCTGACGATGTCCTTGCCGTGCTCGGTGCCGCCATGCGCCGGACGTCGAAGGATGGTATGACCCTGCGCAGTGAGCGCTTGGCAGAAGGCCATTTCATAGCCGCGTTCGTTTACCTCATCCAACCAATTTTCGATTACTCTCTCGATCACGCCACTCCTCTTTCTTCTTCGCCAAGATCTCGATGCGGCGCTTTTTGATGGCAGGGTCTGCCTCCCATTCCGCAAGCTTTGGTCGAATCCTTTCGAGGGTATCCGGATGGATTACCATATTCGGCATCCTTGGCTGCCCGTTCTTGTCAAAGTCAATATGGATTTTCTCGAGCATGTCCCACATCATTGAAAGATCGAACGGTTTTCCCCGGGCGTCAATTGAGTTTCCCGTGGATTCACAGGCTTCCTGGGTAACCGTAAATAGCAGCCCCTCAGATTGCGCTGCCATAGCTTCTGCCGCCGTTTCGAGTTGGTCATCCACCGCCTTTGCCGTCTCGCGCGGCGGTAGCGAGGACGGAATCTCGATACGTCTTTCAAACCGATGGAAGCCCTTTTTGATAACGCTACCTTCCTCATCCTCAAACACGAATTTGTCGCCCTCGGCTTGCCGGTAGCGTCGAATGCGTGCCATAAGTGGGGCCATTTGATCGACGCGTGCTGAGAAACGCACCATCAGTTCCTGGTGAAGTTTGGTTTTTAAATCAGGATAGTCAGGAAGCATTGTTCACTCTAAGTTCGCGGGTTGAAGCTATTGCTCTAGTAAAGTTTCTTTTGCGCTTAAAGTCAATCCTCGCGACTTCGGTGAAGGATTTTCCCCCTTGATTCGCCGGATGAAGCAAAACTGGCGAGGAAGCCGAGCGGCAAATTCCGATTATCGCCGGTTTTATCGCACGGCTCACCCATTGCGAGCGACGTGGGGGCTGCGGGGTCCGGTTTCAGCAAATTCTTCTTTGCGGTCTGAGCCACGGCGAATCTCGATGTACAATAATTCTACACAACTTGAGCAAGATACTTTCAAAACGCATTGATTCGCGGACCAATCGGCGGTCGGGTCAGTTCGCGAGATGCTCAAAGCGCTCGAAGTCTTCTCTTGCCGCCGCGGCCATCGCGTCCTCCGTCGAGTCAGAAGATTGGCAGGTCGGAGAGATACGGGCTGGCGTTGCTGAACTGGATCGCGACCGAACCGTGAGTCACGAAAAGGTGGGGGAATGGCTCAAATCCCTGGGGAAAACTGAGTGAGATAAAAGCTCCGCGATGAATCTGGTATGACCTCGTCGCGCGTTGCGTCTCGATGGGGACTTCGAACATAGCGCTGCTTTGGTGGCAAGCCGGATTCTCAAAGCAGTTGAGCTGCTGCAAAGCCATCCGGAAATTGGCAGAGCTGGCCGAGTACTCGGAACGCGCGAACTCGTTGTGCCTGAAACTTCCTACGTCATTCCTTACCGGGTCCGTGAAGGGCGGGTGGAACTAATTGCTGGCTTCCATGGACGGCAAAAGTGGCCACAGAAGCTGTAGACCTAGTCAAAATCGGCCGGGCGTGGAGGGAACTCCAAAGTGAAGTCGCCATAGACCCAAACGTGGGCGCTGTCATACAGTTTCCTCAGATCATCTTTGGGCCCTCCTTTCAGACCCCACGGCTGTAAATCGCTGTCAAGTTCCGCAAACGAGATCCCGCGCTCGCCTTGGTTCCAAAGCCAGAAAGAGGAGACTAAGATGCCAGCCAGGATGGCGTGGTCGAAAGGTTGTTGGGCGACCTTTTCTGAAGTTAGCTCATTCGCCAAATCCAGCATTTCGTCATCCAGAGCGAACTTGTTTACGCACGAAAGTGTCGGCGACGTCCTTGAGTATGGCGGGAACGGCGCTCAGCTCCTTTCGTATGTTCGTGGACGTAAATTTCCGCGAGTCGATGGGCGTCTTGAGCCTGATCGTCGTTCAGTTCGCCTTCATGTGTGCCCATCGAATGTGCCGATGAATTCCAGGCCCGTCGGTCGGCTGGCACTTGGTTTGGATCGACTGGCGAGCCTCCGCAAAAGACACGTTGGGAATTTGCAAAACGAACTCGCCTCGTCGTGCTCGTTCCAGCAACGTTACTGCCGCGGGGACTTGTGGTGGGCGGGCGCCGCATAAGCATGGAGCCAGTTCGTTTCAACAAATAGATGACGTATATTTTGTTCTGGCGTCAACGAGGATGCGCAGCCTTCACTTCCCCAGCTGAGATTGCAGGCAAGACATAGCCCTGAACAATTTCTTTCAGCTGAGGTGGCAGCGATTTGTTCGGGAAATCAGCGAGATCTTCAATCCATCGCTGGACGAAAGCTTCGAATTCGAGCGGTGTCCCGAGGTGGGTTCTCGCACCAATCGGAACACTATCGAACTCTTCGACTCGCTGGATGGAAGCGCTGGAAAGGCTGGAATAGGAATCTCGATAAACCCATCCCTTTTCTGGCGTAATCAACAATCCAAACGGGTATTGCATGGCTACCATGTACGCTTTGAGCGCTTCTTCGGTGCGCGGGAGGTCATGGATGGCGACTTTGGCTTCGATGACCATGAGCCGACCGTCGGGAGTGCTGATTATGATGTCTGGCTCGAACGACATTTTCCGGTTTCCCATACTCACCTTAGCAGGTCGCCGCGTTCGAAGCGCCGGGCATCACTGAATGCCCCTACTCCGTGAAAACAGCGCCATGTGTTCGTCCGCTCAATGACTGGAAAGCGAAGCCGGGTTGCCTCGAACTTGCACGACAGTTTTAGTGTCAGGATAATTTCCGGCCTTGATCGGCTAAACTTGGCTTGACCACGCAGATGCCCTTTTCCGCCGGCGATAAACTTGGCCCGTACGAAATCGTGGCGCCTATCGGGGCCGGTGGCATGGGCGACGTTTACAAAGCGCGCGATACGCGGTTGGACCGGATTGTCGCGGTCAAGGTATCCAAAGAGCAGTTCTCAGAGCGCTTCGAGCGGGAGACCCGAGCCGTTGCCGCGCTGAACCATCCCAACATCTGCACGCTCTACGATGTCGGGCTGAATTATCTGGTGATGGAGTACGTGGAAGGCAGCCGCTCAAGGCCGCGCCGTCGGTAGATGGCGTTATGCGGTACGCGCTGCAGATCGCCGACGGGGTAGCGGCCGCGCATTCCAAGGGCATCGTGCATCGCGATCTGAAACCGGGGAACATTTTGGTCACGCCCGACGGCCGCGTGAAGATCCTGGATTTCGGGCTTGCCACGTTACAAGCCACCACGGCGCCTACGGATGCCACGGTACCTCTGGGGCTTACCGATCCGGGGACGGCGGTGGGCACCATCGGATACATGTCGCCCGAGCAGGCGCGCGGCGAGACGGTGGATGCGCGCAGCGACCTGTGGGCGATGGGGGTGATCTTTTACGAATTACTGACGGGCGTGCGTCCCTTTGAGGGCAGCACTCAGGCGGTGATTTTCGAAGGTATCTTGTCGAAAACACCCGTGCCGCTCAGCGCCCGGAATCCGAAGGTTCCGGCGGAATGGGAGAGGATGGTCACGCGGCTGCTCGAAAAGGACCGGGCCATTCGGTATCAATCGGCGCAGGACCTGCTGGCGGATTTGAAGCGCGTGAACCGGGACTCGGGCTCCGTTGGGACGTCGCCACCACCGGCCACTCCCGGTGGCGGCTGGCGGAAGTATGCGTTGGCGGCTGGCGCGGGATTGATCCTGCTGGCCGCGGTCGCCTATTTTGTACTGCGCCACAACACCGCCTCAATCGATTCTCTTGCGATACTTCCTTTCGCGAACGCCAGTCAGAGCGCGGATGCGGACTACCTGAGCGATGGCATCACCGACAGCCTCATCGGCAATCTGTCCAGCTTACCGGGCTTCAAGGTGAAGTCCAAAAATGCCGTCCGCAAATACAAAGGGGCCGATATCGACGCGGGACTAGCCGGACGGGAACTGCATGTGGGCGCCGTACTGACGGGCAGGATTGTCCAGCATGGCGATTCGCTTTCCATTCGCGCCGACCTGGTGGACACTGGCGACAACAGCGAGATCTGGGGCGAGAATTTCGAACGCAAGACTTCGGACATTCTCAGCGTCGAGCAGGATATTACGGCCCGCATTTTAGGAAAACTCCGGCGCAGTGGCGAAGACAAGCAGCAGTTGGCGAGGCGCGAGACCGCCAATCCCGAGGCGTATCAACTCTACCTAAAAGGACTATATTTTGCGAGCCGGTTTACCAAAGACGGAGTAGACAAAGGGTTGGATTACTTCCGGCAGGCCATTGCGGCCGATCCGAACTATGCACTGGCCTATCAAGGACTAGCCGACTACTACTCGATCACAGACGATGTTTTTGTCCCGGCGCGCGACGCCGAACCAAAGGCCAAAGCCGCGGCATTGAAGGCGCTGGAACTGGACGATCACCTGGCTGAGGCCCATGCGGCCTTGGGGGCTGTGCTTTTCTGGTACGAATACGACTGGGCTGGAGCGGAGAAGGAGTTTCGGCGGGCCATCGAGCTGAACGATAACCTGGCCGTCGCACATACGATCTACGGATGGTATCTGACCTGCCTCGGCCAACCCGAGAAAGGAATCGCGGAAGGCGTCAAGGCGAAAACACTGGACCCGTTGGCGCCCGAACCACTGCATGTCCTGAGCCAGAACCTGTACTTCGCCCGCCGGTACCCGGAAGCGGTGGAGCAGGCCCGTAAGGCGCTGGATTTGGATCCGAAATATTTTCTGGCGCATCTTCAGTTGGCTTTGACTTACCTGGCGCAGGGCAAATCGCGCGATGCAATTGCGGCGGCGCGGAGCGCGCGAGAGGACGAGCCGCTGGCCGACTGGCCCACGGCTGTGCTCGGAATGGCTTACGCCGCTGATGGACAGCGCGCGGAGGCTCAAAAGGCGCTGGCGGAGATGAAACAGAAAGCCAGCCGCGGCTGGGTTCCGTCCTACGTGTTTGCCGAGATTTATGCTGGTATGCGAGATAAGCCGCAGACGCTGGACGCGCTGGAAAAATCCTATGAGGAGCGGGCTTGGTTCCTGACGTGCCTGAATACAGCTCCCGAGTTCGATTTCATTCGATCCGAGACACGCTTCCAAAGTTTGCTGCGCCGGATGAATTTTCCGCGTTAAAGACGTTCACCTGTGGCTGTACTCGGTGAAGACGTAATCTTTCGTCTTCACGCTGGTGTGGCACGCGTAGCCGCACTTGGCGTCGTGGCCTTGCGGGGGTTTGCCGGCCAGGGTTCCGGGCGTGAAGGTGTCGGATGCGGTGTCATAGTCGAAGACCGCGTATCCCCAGCCGCCGCTGTCGGCGAAGCGCTTGCTGTCTTTCACCATGAAGTCCATGTCGTCCTGGGTGCCGGGCACCGTTGCGGCGGGGAACGTCTCCAGCTTTTTCGGGATCCAATGGATCTTGGCCAACTTGGCACCGTCGGGGAAAGGCTTGCCGTTGCCGGGGATGCCGGACTGGTAGGCCTTGATCATCGCAGGATTCCCGAGGATCGCGGCGATATGGGGCCCGTCCTGGCTGATGGAGACTAGCTGCCAGGACTCGTATCCGCGGAATTCAGAGAACGAGAGGCCGCCGGGGACTTTTACGGTGTACTTGTCACTGGCGGCGATTAGTAGGGCTGCCATGGCTAGTGCGAATCCGAATGCTCCGATAGTTTTGGGTTTCATTTTTCACCTCTGCTGTTGGCACGCTCCCTTGCGGTCGCGGTTCGGTTACACTTGGTCCGTTATAAAGTGGACGTGGATGTGATGAAGGCTAGCAGGTCGGCGTTGATTGTTTCCGCTTGCGTTGTGGGCATACCGTGCGGGAAGTTTTTGTAGCTTTTGAACGTTGAATGCTTCAGCAACTTCGCCGATAGTGGGCCCGCGGCGACATACGGCACGATCTGATCGTCCTCGCTATGCAGGACCAGCACCGGAACGTTGATCTTCTTGAGATCTTCCGTAAAATCCGTTTGGGAGAAGGCCACGATGCCGTCGTAATGGGCTTTGGCTCCGCCCATCATGCCCTGGCGCCACCAGTTTTGAATCACAGCCTCGGAAGATTTCACGCCCGGGCGGTTGTATCCGTAAAATGGGCCAGACGCTATGTTGCGATAGAATTCCGAACGATTCGCGGCGAGTTGGGCTTGCAGATCGTCGAACGCTTCCTTAGGAAGGCCGAGCGGATTGGCGGGCGTCTTCACCATGAGAGGCGGCACCGCGCTGATGATGGCTGCCTTGCTTACGCGGCTTTCGCCATGCCGTCCCAGATAGTGCACCACTTCGCCCCCGCCGGTGGAATGGCCAACATGGATGGCATTTTTCAGGTCGAGGTGGGCGGTGAGAGCCGCCAGGTCATCGGCGTAATGGTCCATATCGTGGCCGTCGGCGGTTTGAGTGGAGCGGCCGTGTCCGCGGCGATCATGCGCGATGACCCGGAAGCCGTGATTTTGGAAGAACAACATCTGGTTATCCCAATCGTCCGCGCTGAGCGGCCAACCATGGCTGAAAACGATGGGCTGGCCTTTGCCCCAGTCCTTGTAATAAATCTCGATCCCGTCTTTGGTGGTGATGGTGGGCATTGAGCTTTCTCCTGTCACCAATTGTGCTGCAGCTCGGAAAGAAAGACATCACCGGATGGAGTGTTCCTTTGCTACCACGAATTGGGTAGCGCAAGACTGGGGGCTCGGGGCTGGGGAGTGGTGCGAAAATCGGGGAATGCGTATCCTGTCACCGTATTTCTTCCTGACGTGTGTGTCGTTTGGGGCGGTTACCAGCGTGGAGGTGGTTGAGCGCACTCCGGAACACGTCGTGGCGAAGGTGCATTTCGCGGTGGATCCGAAGCTGCCTCAAAATAGGATCATCGCCGATATCGATCTTGCGCCGCGCAATGACGCGGGCCTGGTGGAGTTTTCCGCAGATCTGGATGTTTTGAAGCCGGCTAAGAGCAATGGCACGGCGCTGGTTGAGATTTCGAATCGTGGCGGCAAGTCTCTGCTCGGCGTGTTCCAGCTTGGCGATACTTTCCTGCTGGAGCGTGGATACACGCTGGTTTGGATCGGTTGGGAGTTCGACGTTCCTCCAGGTAAAGACCTGCTGCATCTTTATGCTCCGGTGGCGACGAACAATGGCCAAACGATCACTGGCCTGGTGCGATCGGAGTGGGAAGGCGATAAGCGCGTCACGACGATCCCGCTGGGGGATCGCGTCCAGATTGGCTACGCGGTGGCGGATCCGAATTACTCGGAGAACAAGCTGCTGGTGCGGGATAGGGTGAATGGCGAGCGGCGCACCATCGCGCGCGGTAAGTGGACGTTTTCCGATTCCACGCACGTCACGATGCCAGACGGTTTTGAGCCTGGCAAAATCTACGAGGTTGTTTACCAGGCGAAAGATCCGGTGGTGGCGGGGCTGGGTTCGGCTGCGATTCGCGACATGGTGTCATTCATGAAGCACGACCCACACGATCACATTGAACGGGCGATCGGGTTTGGAATCTCGCAGAGCGGGCGTTTTCTGCGAAGTTTTCTGTACGACGGCTTCAATCAGGATGAAAAAGGAGATCGGGTGTTCGATGGCGTCTGGGCGCACGTTGGAGGAGCTGGACGCGGCAGCTTCAACGCTCGATTCGCGCAGCCGTCGCGCGATGGGCATCCGTTCTTCAACGTTTCTTATCCGACGGACATTCCGCCGTTCACCGATAACGATGGATTGCTGGCTCGCGCCGTGGACGCACATGTTGTCCCGAAGATTTTCTACAGCAACGGGGCGTATGAATACTGGGGACGTGCCGCGTCGCTGATTCACACGTCGATGGATGGCCAGCAGGATGCTCCGTTGGCGAAAGACACGCGAATTTATTTCTTTGCGGGGGCGCAGCATGGGGCGGGTTCGATTCCGCCGCGCCCGGTGGAGGCGCAGAACGCGAGCAGCGTGATCGATTACCGCGTCAGCCTGCGGGCCCTGCTCGAAGCCATGCAGGCCTGGCTCAAGGATGGCAAGGAACCTCCGGCTTCCGAATATCCGCGGATCGCGAAAGACCAATTGGTAACGCTGGGCGCTTACGCGTTTCCGAAAATCCCTGGCGTGGCGATTCCTACCATCAAGCGAGAAGCCTATCGGCTGGATTTTTCGGTGGAACCGCCCAAAGCATCCACGCCTTACCCGACGCTGATTCCGCAAGTGGATCCGGACGGGAATGAAACGTCGGGAATCAAGATGCCGGAGGTCGAAGTTCCGCTGGCTTCCTACACGGGATGGAATCTGCGCAACAAGAATATCGGCGCGCCGGAGGAATTGTACAGCATGGTTGGATCGTGGATTCCGTTTCCGGTGAATACAGCCGAGCGAGAGAGGCGCAAAGACCCACGTCTGTCGATCGCGGAGCGGTATCCGAATAAGGCCGATTATCTCGCGCGCATTGATGCGGCGGCGCAGAAACTGGTGGACGCCGGATTTCTTCTGGATCAAGATGTTCCGAAACTTCGCGAAAAAGCCGCGAAGGAATGGGACTATGTTCTAAGATCGAACTAATGGGTCCAAATGCAGCGCAAGCTGAACAACCAAAGCTCCCGATACCGGGCGTCAAGAATCTGATCGCAGTTGGTTCGGGAAAGGGCGGGGTCGGAAAAACTACGGTTTCGGTAAACCTGGCGATCGCGCTGGCGCGGCTGGGCCACAAAGTGGGATTGCTGGACGCAGACGTGTATGGTCCAAACGTGCCACTGATGATGGGCGTGCGAACCGCGCCCAGCGCCATCGGCGAGCGCATTCAGCCGATTGAGAAGAACGGCGTGAAGATTATGTCGATGGGATTTCTCAATCCCGGAGACAAGCCGTTGGTGTGGCGCGGCCCGATGCTGCACAGCGTGATCCAGCAATTTTTGCGCGGCGTGGATTGGGGCGAGCTGGATTATTTGATCATCGATCTGCCGCCTGGAACGGGCGACGTGCAGCTCACGCTGATCCAGACTGCGCCGCTCACGGGCGCGGTGGTGGTGACCACGCCATCCGATGTATCGCTCGAAGACGCGCGCAAAGCCATCCACATGTTCCTGCAGGTGCGCGTGCCGATTCTGGGCCTGGTGGAAAACATGAGTTACCTGGAGTGCCCGCATTGCAAGGAGCGCATCGACGTGTTCAGCCACGGCGGCGGCAGAAAAACCGCGGAGACCATGAATGTGCATTTTCTGGGAGAGCTGGCGCTGGATCCGGCGGTGCGAGTGGGCGGGGATTCCGGGAACCCGGTGACGTTGGGAGAAACGGGAGCGCCGTTTGTGACTATTGCTCACGAGGTGGAACGACGGGCCGCTGAGGAGAGCGGGAAGAAGGGCCCGTCGATCCGGATTGAAGATTAAGGCGGAGCAATCGCGACAGTTCGCTCCTCACGGTCGCGGTTCGGTAAGGGGTACCCGGCTACTGGGTCACGGCCATGGTTAGTTTGGGGCTTGTGATTCCGCCCAGCGAAAGATCAACTGGGACATCATCGCCCGGCACGATGTTCGGAACGACTACGTTCAACTGATACACGCCTACGAATTGCGGACTCAACCCGGAGAATTGGATTGTCGCGCTGAGACCGCCGATGCTGACAAACGGTTTGTGCAACGAGTTGGTGGTCTTGCTGGGGATGTCGCCCTGGGCAGGCGTCGTGTCGACCGGCCCTAAGCCGGTGGCGTAGATGATCACGACGTCGCCAATCGCGGCCGGATGCGTGGTACGGCCAGGAATGCTGCCGGAGGGCTGCGCCAGCGATCCATCCACATTTTGAACCGCAGCCATGGTTCCGATGGCGAAGATGGCTGGGGAGAACTCGCCGACCTTGACCGTGGCAGCGGAAGAAGAGGCGCCGTTGTTGGTGACGACGACAGTCGCGTTCCCGGACGCCAAGCCCCACGGCACAACTGCGTTAATCTGATTTGACTGCAAGAACAGCAGAGGTGCATCGATGCTGTTGTTTCCGTCGACAAATTTAACTGTCACGCCGCCCAGGCTGGTGGACAGCGGAATGGTATCCGCGCCAGCCGGGGATTTGGCGAGGTTCGTTCCAAAAATGGAAAACAGCGAGCCCGGCGCGATGGCTTGCCCGGGGACGAAACTAGCGCCATTCACGATACCGCCCACGGTGGGCTGAGCAACGGCCACGCCGGTGACGGCCAAAAATAAGAGGACAGTACTAAGTCGCATGGAATTCATCTGAATCCAGTATGGGCGTCCGGTTGAATTCGGGCAATGCACAGAACGTAAAATATTTGTGAACAATCAGGGCTTGGGCTGACTGTTTCGGATATGTTGCCAGGTAGCAGTGACTTCCGGGTCGTGACCGGCGTCGAGGTTCACGGCTTCGGCTGCTTCGGCGAGGGCTTGCTGCGGACGGTTGGTGAGTTCGAGGAGTTGCGCCAGCGTCCAATGAGGCTTAAACCAGTTGGGCGCCCAGGCGATGGCAGTGCGCAGGCTGCGTTCGACATTCACTGCGTCGTTATTGGCTGCGAGCAGAGTGGCAAGGTTGTACCAGGCGTTCGCGCGATCCTCGGCGGTGCGCGTGGCCGCGACGCCCGCTTGAATCGCTTCCTGGCGAGCCATCAGGCTGGTGGCGAACAAGGGGGCGCGGGTGGCGAGTTGCTGCATTGCGCGCGAATAGCGCAGATCGGATCCGGAGCCGGCTGGTTGCCAGCGCACGACCGTACGATAGGCGTTTGCGGCTCCGGTGGCGTCTCCTGATGCGATGCGGCGATCGACGGTGGCGAGAGCGGCGTCGGCTACGATTATCCGGAGTGCGAAGACGGCGAGGAAAATGGCTAGCGACAGCGGCGACGGGGATGTACCAGCGGGCGCTTTTGTTGGTTTGAACGCTATTGGGGATGGCGGTGGCAACTAGAATGGCGATCAACAGGTGGAAGTAGAGTGCTGTTGGAACGATGAAGACAGTGAACTGGTGGCAGACTAGGCTGCCGGCTAGAGCGGCGATTAGTGGGGCGGATAACCGGCTGGAAAGCCGGTTGCAGGCAAAAATGCCTGCCCCACAGATGCAGAGAGACAGTAGGGCTAATAGTCCGAGGAGGCCGCGGCTGGTCAATGCATCCAGAAACATGTTGTGCGGGGACTCGTGGTAGAAATCCGGATATGCGCGCGATAGTTCCACGGATTCATAGCGCGGAAATTCCGTGATGAAGGATTCGGGGCCAACGCCTTGGATCGGACGGTGCGCCGCCATTCGCAATGAGTCTCGCCAGAGCAACAGCCTGGCGCCGCCGCGGATGTCTTCGAGCGACCAGTGCAGCCGCGCTCTCAACTTCGCTCCCGGGGGCGAGAAGAAGAACAGAGCGATGGCGGCCACAAAAGCCAATGAGGCCACGATGGCGCGGGATTGGGGACGTCCGACGATGGCTAGAACGATTGCGCCTATCAGTAGTCCGAGCATCGCGGAACGAGTGCCGCTCAGGACGATTGCGAACACCATCAGCGTTGCCGCAATCCGTGCGGCCACCTTCTTCCACCTGGATTCTTCCAGGCGATCGAGCGCCAGGCTGAAGAATACGGTCACCAGCAGCCAAGCAGCGAAATAATCGGCGTGTCCGAGGGTACCGGGTGGCCGAACGATGGTGAAGGGGCCCTCGCCCGCTTGGTAGGCCGTGACTGGAAGCAACGGGTCCCAGCCGAAGTATTGCGAGATTCCGTAGAGCGCGGCCAAGCGATCCCGCGGCCGTGGTGGCTCGCAAAAGTGTACGGAGATTGAGACGATCGGCGGCGACCCAAGCGCCGGCGATCAATACGAAGAGCAGCAGGCCGGTTTCCGAGATCAATCCGAAGCGGCGCCAATTGCCGCCATTCAGCGAGAGCGCCGGATGCGTGGAAAACACCGTTGCGATGGCGCTGGACAACCATTGAGCCGCCAGCAGCGCGACCCACCAACGGCCAATTCGCGACTGGAGGATGGAGCTAATGTTGCGAATGTTTGCGGACCGATATAACAGAATTAGCGCCGTGCCGATTAGAAGAAACGCAATTTTCGGCGTAACATCGAAATAAGCGAGCAGGCCGGGCGCGATCACGAGCGGGACCAGTGCCGCAATCAACGGCACAAGCAGGCGCATATGAATCAGGCTAGCGCAGGTAGCATTGAGAAAGAACAGATTGACGTCACGCTTCCTTGCGGTTCGGAAACGACGAAGAGACGAAAAAGGCACCGACTCCCTTACGGTCGCGGTTCGGAAGCTGCGAAAAAACCAAAAAGGCACCCGCGACCGTGAGGATCAAATAACATGTATCAATCCTTTGACGCGTTCGAGTATGTGGAGTACTTACGGCGGCGCTGGCGCGTGGCGGGGATTGCATGCGGCGTGGCCGTGCTCTTGTCGCTTCCACTGAGCTTGCTGCTGCCGAAGCGCTACACAGCAACGGCTAGCATCGTGATTGAGCCGCCCGGCAACACGGATGCGCGAACAGCCATCGTGATCAGCCCCATGTACCTGGAGTCCTTGAAAACTTACGAACGATTCGCCGAGAGCGACAGCTTGTTCGCGCGAGCCGCTGAAAAGTTCCATTTACAAACAGGCGGAGCGGAGCGGCCCATCGAATCGTTGAAACGCAGCGTGCTGAAAGTTTCGAAACTCCGCGATACCAAGATCATGGAAATCAGCGTGACGCTGACGGATCCAAAGCTGGCGCAGAGCGTGGCGCAATATTTGGCCGAGGAAACCGTATCGCTGAGCCACAGCGAGAGTGTGGACGCGGATCTGGAATCGATCACGGCCGCGGAGAAGCAGGCGGCTGCATCGGCGAGCAAGCTGAATGAGGTGCAACATGCCTGGGCGGCGTTGTCGGTCCGGGAGCCGGTGGAGGCATTGCAGGGGGAGCTAGACGCGAACGTGGAACTGCAGGGCAAGCTTCGCCAGCAACTGGTGGATGCGCAGGCGAACATCGCCGAGTATCAGGAACAAGGAAAAGCGGATTCGCAATTTGCGCGGGAACAGTTGCAATCGGAGCGGGCGCGCGAAGGAGTGCTGCAAAAGCGATTGCTGGAATTGACCCGGTCCATTCGGGAGTTAGGCTCTACCATGGCCAGCCGTAGCGCGAAACGGGACGCGCTGCAGAATGAAGTGAAGTCGGCGCAGACGGCGTCGGAAGCGGCGGAAGCGCGTTTTCGCGAACTGCGTGGCGCGGCGGGAAGCCGCGGGGAGCGGCTGCGTGTCATGGATCCAGGAATTATTCCGCAACGGCCAAGTTCTCCCAATGTTCCCCTGAACGTAACAGCCGCGCTGCTGTTGGCTCTTATGGCGTCCCTCCTTTACCTGAGCTTTGCGTTCGTGATGCGACGCCGCTCCGTTGGATTTGAACCAACTGTGACACGCGGGATGCGCGGGTGACCCCAACTGATCGAATCCGGGATGCGCGGCCCGGGCTGGCTGGGGTGGCGTTGGGACTTTATGCGGCGCTGGTGGCGCTGGCGCCTGGATTCGGGACCAAGGCGTTGCTTTGCGCGCCACTGGTCGTAATTCCACTGGTCTGGTTTATTCTGCAAACGCCGAACCGGTGGTTGATCCTGTTTTTCTTCAGCGCGCTGCTGGCCCCGCCGTTGCCCATTGCGCTGGGAGATTCCGGACCGCATGTGGCTCTGCTGTTCGCAGCCGCCGGCCTGTGGATAGGGTTGCTGCGCTTGGCGGAGTGGCGTTTTCATGCGGACTTCCCGGCTGTCGCGCTCTTACGCTTTTGGTAATATTCTTCGCCAGCATCGGCATGGCGGCCATCTATTCCGGCGCCAATGTCGCCGCAGCCAGCCTGGCGCGAGTGGCGCTGTTCGGAATCTCGGTTTACACGTTTCTGTATGTCCGGGACGGACCCGGCGCGTTGAATCAGAGACAATCGCTGCGGTGCGATCCGTTGGCTATTCTGGGCCGCCGTCGTCTCGGCTCTGTTCGCATGCGTGGATTTTTACTTTCAGTTTCCGGCTCCGGCCGGTTACGCACAACAGTTCATTTGGCTGGAGAGCGGGGTGTTCCGGAGGGCGCAAGGTGTTTTCTACGAAGCCAGCACACTGGGGAACCTGTGCGCATTTTTCCTGGAGATGATCGCGGTGGCGCTTTTTCGTCCACGCGAGGACCAGCCGGTTCCGCGCCTAGCGATGTTAGCAGGTGGAGTCGCGTTGGCTGGAGCGTTGGTGCTGTCTTATTCCCGCGCGTCGCTGCTGAATCTCGCCGTTGCGCTGATCGTTTTGGCATGGCTGCATCGCGATCGAATCCGGTGGCGGCGATTGATTGCGGGTACGGCTATCTTCAGCGCAGGCGCCGCTGCCCTGCTCTCCTTTGCTTTTCCAATCTTTGCCGGACACTATTGGCAGCGCGTCGCGGTGGCGCTGGAATATTTCTGGGAAGCTCCGAACCAGGTTTTGTCCGGGCGGGTTGAGAGCTGGCACACGCTGTGGAATTTTATTGCCGCCGAACCCTGGCACCTGCTGCTCGGGATCGGATACAAGACGCTGCCCTACTCGGATTTTATCGGCAGTAAAGCAATCGGCGACAACACCTATATCAGCCTGTTGGTGGAAACCGGAATCCTGGGATTGGCTGCGGTAGTGGCGTTGAATATCGCCATTCTAGTAACTGCGTGGCGCGCGTCGCGATCGCCAGATCCGGTGCGGGGGTTCTGCGGGACTTGGATGTTTTGCTTCTGGGCGGGGCAGGCGGTCCAGATGTTTTCGGCCGATTTGTTGACGTATTGGCGGGTCCTGCCTGTTTACGTGTTCGTGCTCGCGCTGGCGGGGAGCGGGGCTCGGGACTAGGGGCTCGGGGCTGAAGACGTGGACGTGCTCTTTCTGGATCAGTTTAGCGAGTTGGGCGGGGCGCAGAAGTGTTTGCTGGATTTGTTGCCTGCGATCGAGGCTCGCGGGTGGAATGCTTCCGCTGCGTTGCCGGGTGATGGTCCGCTGGTCAGGATTTTGCGCGAACGGGGTGTCCAGGTTCACTCCATTCCCTGTGGGCCTTATCGATCTGGCAGCAAGGGCGTTGCGGATCTGGTGCGGTTTACAAGCGACTTGCGGGAACAAGTGAAGAAATTGCGGTTGCTGGAGTTCGATCTGTTGTATGTGAATGGGCCGCGGATGCTGGCTGCGGCTGCTCTGGCGTTCGGAGATCGTGCGCCGGTGCTGTTTCACGCGCATAGCCGGATACCGGGGGGTCCGCAGAGTTGGCTGGCGGATTGGAGCCTACGGAGGCTCAACGCAACGGTGGTGGCTTGCGCGCGGGCTGTCGCTCCTTGCGTTGCGGGGGACAAGTTAAAACTGATTCCGAATGGAACGGCTGACATGGGTTGCGCAACCGACTCCCTTACGGTCGCGGCTCGGAACGGATGGCGGATCGGGATGATTGGGGCTCTACGTCCTGAAAAGGGACAGGTGGAGTTTTTGCGGGCTGCCGCCATCCTGGCGCCCGAGTTCAAAGACGTCCGGTTTGTGCTTTGCGGATCGCCTGCGGATCCACAGGGCGACTACTTCAGAACCGTGGAAAAGCATTTCGAATTTCTGCCGGTGGACTTTCTCGGATGGCAGGACGATATTGCTGCTGTTCTGGCGGAGCTGGATTTGCTGGTGATCGCTTCTAAATCCGAGGGTATGCCGCGGGTGATGCTGGAGGCTTTTTCGGCGGGGGTTCCGGTGGTTGCATTTCCCGTGGGTGGGATTCCCGAGGTGATCCGTGACGGCGAGACTGGCTTTCTGACGCAGGACCTGGCTGCGCGGTTGGGCGAAGTGATCAGAGGCGGTCATGGCCTGCTGCAGAAGATTGCTACGAACGCTCGGCGCGAGTGGGAACAGAAGTATACCGTCGAGATTTATAGGAAGAACATTACGGGGCTGATGGAGTCTCTGGTTTCGGGTCGGCCAGCAGCACGCGAAAGAGAATCGCAGCAATCACGCAGATGACCGCCGCCAGCAGCATCACGGGCGGATAACCAAAGTGGGCCAACAGCCAACCTGCGCCTGCGGCTGCGATGGCTTGTCCGGCGAACGACACCAGAAAGTTCAGCGCAGAGGCGCTGTTCCGCTCCGGCGCGCGCACGGATTCCATCAGGAGCGTGAACTGGCCGGGTTCGCTCATGTATTGAGACATCATGTAGGCCGAGTATCCAACGGCGCCCCATATGGGGCCGCCTGCCGCAGCCAGGCTGACCAACGCCAAGGCAGTGGCCAATTGCATGCCTGAGATTCCTCGCGTGAGTCCGAACTTGCGGAAGACCAAAGGCGACAGCAAAATCGCAGCAACTTGCGCGATCTGCGCCGCGGCGAACACATAGCTGATCTGCTGAACCGGCAAATGAATATGCTTCGCGAAGAATACGTTGAAGAACGGATTGAGCGCTCCTGTGCCTAAACTCCAAGCTGCCATAGCAATCAGAAAACGCAGCAGCCGAGGGCTGGGGCGATGCAATTTTCTTTCATTCGGCTGCGCCACGCCAAAATCGACACCTCGGAGCGGAACAAGTGAAAGCAATACGAATGCGCAGCCGGAAAACAAAGCCAGCCGGTAAGATCCGATGCCCGCGGGAGCAAAGTGCATTCGCGCGATCCATCCGGGCAATCGTCCCGCGGCAAGCCCTCCCACGATTCCAATGGATATTCCAGCGGAACAAATCAAGCTGAATGCGAAAGGGCGGCTTTTTTCAGTGGTCAGTTGCGTTACGGCGGGAGAATAAGCCACCGGCCAAGCGGCGGATACGAGACCCGCGACGGCTGCCAATGCAATGAGCGCGGGTGGAAACGTGACGTAGGCGCGCAAAGCCCCCAGCGCGGCAGTGGCGGTGAAGGAAACCATCAACGTCCGCCTGATTCCGAAACGTTGCATGGCGACGACGGCCAACAACGATCCGGCGATATTTCCGGCAGTCATGGTGCCCGCCAGCACGCCCAGAAAATCCTCGTGAAAGCCCAGTTGCAGCAGGTAGAGATTGTAGAGGAAGAAGAAAACGAACATGCCGAAGTCGAAGAACGCTTCGGCGAAAAAGAAACGCCAGAATTGGCGGCCGAGTCCGCTGTCATGTCCGAACCAGCGGATGGCGCTCGCGGCCACAGCAGGCAGAGCGCGCACGTGGTGCGCAAATCGCGACGCCATGTATTGAACGATTCGATATCGCCTGGCCAATTGAAGCTGTAAGGTGAGTTGCTGCTTCGGTACGTGGACCGAATCCAGCGCTTTTGGAAATTGCTCCGGGAGAAGCCGGCGGCGTAGCACGGACCATTTGGCGGCGCGGGAATCGAGCAGCGCCCAGTGCAGCCACAGTTCGTCTTTGTTTGGGCGAAAGCGCGTGGTGAGCGGTGACGCGGCGTACAGCTCCATCCAACGAGCGACGTCAGGCGGCAGACTCGCGATCTCCGCTTGAACCACGGGGGACACGCGGCAATCGAACCATTGCTGTGCGAGCGAAAAGCAGACGGCTTCGATGCGCCGCAGCGATGGGGGATGCAATCGAGACCACGTAGCACCAGAACGACGCATCCGCGGCGGAATGCTCCAGATGCCAGGCAATCTCGTATATGTGAAATGGACGCGCGCTGCCACGCAACAAATGCCGAAGCAGATGCAGCGCCGCGTAAGCCAGCTCATCGGCGGGATGGAACGCGGTGAAGCAGAGACCGTCCAGTTCGCGTTGCTGGCGGCGCTGCCAGAACTGGTCTAAGCCTTCTGGCGCGAATCGTTCGGTGGATTGGTCCCAGAGCTGATAGTGCAGCTCGAGCGAGACCGGGCTCTCCGGATCAAAGAAATCGCCGCGCCATTGCCAGCCGGTTCTTCGAACCATCATCGGCAGATGATCCACCGGGACGGACTTCTCCGAGATGGGTTCGTAGCCGATTGCGAGGGCGGCATCGAACGCGCGAGACACATCCGCCTGCGTTAGCAATAGATCCAGGTCGCCTTGGGGACGCTGCCGAGGATCGTTGACGAATCTCGGATAGTGCGAGAATCCCTTCAGCACCAGATATTCCAGGCCGTGCGGTTCGAATGCGTGCGCAACCTCGCGGTAAGTACGCTGGGTAAGTTCCCAGCGGGCGGCGGTGTTAGCCAGATTGCCGTCAATGCGTGCGCGCACCCACTCTGGCAGATGCTCGCGGCAGGTGAGGCTCAAATACAGCGTCAACTGCGTGCGGTCGCAGAAGTCGAGCGCTTTCTTCCAGTCCTTGTCGCTGAGCTGCCGCAGCGGTAAGAATTCAGGCGATGAAAACCGCAGCGCCGCCATGATGGCGTTGACGTAGGGAGGAACCTGTGAGCCCAGTGTCACTTCGTTTTCTCAGTGCTGCGGGTCCCCCTGGACCCGCTCTTTCACCGTGGGACGGACAAGCCGACGAGGGCGTCGGCTGCGGACCAGGGGGTCCGCCCTACATCGGTCACCGGTTTCGGGAAAACTGAGTGGCATTAACTTGGGAGCCGGCGAGTGTCAGAAATCGAATCTTAAAGCAAATTGCATGCGGCGTGGGTTGCCGGCGGAAAATGCTTTCCCGAAGAAAGGTCCAAAGTCGGGATACGGGCCGGGGATGCCGATGTTCGGATGATTCGCGATATTAAATGTTTCCGCTCGAAATTCGATGGTCTTGCCTTCGGTAACTACAAATCGCCGATGCAGTGCGCCGTCGATCACGGCGTTGCCAGGGCCCGGCAGGATGTCGCGGCCCGCGTCGCCAAACGTGAATGGCGCGGGATCGGAAAACGCATTCACGTTGAAGAAATGATCCGCATTGCGCTGGCCGGAGGGCAGGTTCACGTTCACGCCGGGAACGACGTTCGGCCGGTTGGGCGTACCGGAGTTGGCAAAGTCCGTGGCGTAATACACCGGATTGAGCGGCGTTCCATCCTGAAAAGTGAGGTTGCCGCTAAGCTGCCAGTTCGAAAACACGGGCCGCCAGACAGGCGCGTTCGGGATGTTATACACCCATCCGCCGCTCAAACGCCGCCGCACGTCGAAGAAAGAGAGGCCGCGCTCCAGCCGCAAATTCCGCTCGTCCTGGGCGCCGAAACTTTCGTACGATCCTGGGACAATTCCATCCGAATCGTCAATGGATTTCGCCCAGACGAAACTGGCTATGAATGAAAGGCGATGCGTGAACCGCTTCTCGGCCTTGATCTGAAGCGAGTGATAAATGGAGTTGGCCATGTGCTGGTCTTGGAAGATGGTTCCAAGCTCCGGAAATGTTCTCAATGATTGCAGGTCGCCGGGGCGCGGCGGAAGGTCCTGCCCGATTTCGACATGCGCGGGCGTGTTGAAGCGGCGGAACCGGCCGAGATCCGTGCCTTTGGTGCCAACGTAGGCTAGCTCGAACAGCGTGTCGCCGGGAAGCTCATGCTGGATGCTGGCCGACCATTGCTGCACGTAGGGAGTGGGCGCGTTTTGATCCACGCCGAAATAGCTGGGAAATCCGGTGGAGCTGGTTTGCGGAAATCCGTTCTCCAAGCTAAGTACCGGGATGAGACCGGAGGGCTGATTGAACTGGTTGCTGACGCCATTGCGGAGAAGATTGTAAGTTTCGATGGCTTGCTCTGGGCTGAAGTAAATACCATAGCCGGCGCGAAACACGGTGTCGTGCGAACCACCGAAGATCCGCGGAAGGCGCGCGGCCAACCCGATGCGCGGGGCGAAATTCTTGTGGTCGGGATCAATGCCGCTGGTAACAGGCTTCAAAACTGGTGCGGCGGGAAGCGTGGAATAATCCAGGTTCAAGAGATTACCGCGATCTTCGGTGAACGGCGAAAAGTATTCGTAACGGAGGCCGGCCGAAATAGTGATGCGCTGCGTCAGGCGCCAATCGTCCTGGATGTACGCGGCGTAGTTGTCGTGGCGGAGGTAAGCTTGTGCGTTGCCCACCGCGCGCTGGGTCTGGGCTGGATCGCCCAGCAGAAAATCGGCAAACGCGTCCCCGGTGTTGTTCGGATTGTTCGGATCGTTCGTATACGTGCCGTTGAAGATGAAATTCCCACGCACGAACAGACTCTGCAGATAGGCCATGGTGAAGTGCGTGAACTGAAAACCCGCTTTCCAGGTATGGCGTCCGCTGGTTCGCGAGAATCCGTCGGAGAAATACCAGGTGTTGTCGCGCTGGGTTTGCGGCAGGTTGTCGGAATCCTGCACGGTCTCGTAATCGGTTACGGTGATGGCCGGAAGCCCGTAGGTAAATGGATTGGTGGACAATCCGGTGATTCCCAAATTGGCGAGTACGTTGTTGCCAAACGCGTTCTCGGGCAGATCGAACACTCGCAGCCGCATGAACGAGAAGTGCGCTTCATTCACCCAGTTGGAGCCGCTGAACGTGTGTCCGATGACCGCTTGTTGGGCGCGCGTCTGCTCCACGGTGGGCAGCGCGGGAAACGATCCGGCTAAATCGGCACGCTCGTCGTTGATGGTGTAGCGAAGGAAGAAATGGCTGCGCGGTCCCCAGGCGCGATCCAGGCGAATGGAGCCGTTGTCGGAATGGTCGCGATTGGGCGTGGAATCCAGGTAGTCCGATCCGTTGGAGAGGACTGCATTGGGCAGAGGCTCGTAGGCGGCCAAATATTTTGCGGCGGCTGCATCGATGCGGCTGGCGGGAATTGTGTTGCCCGGAAATGGCGATCGAGTGCCCGCTGACGTGAGCGTGGATGGATCGAAGATGGTCTGGCCACCAGAAAAGTCGCCGCCGCGCACGGCAGCATCCGGAACCGTATGTTGTGTAGCCTCCGCGGAGCGACTCTGCAGGCGCTCGAAAGACGCAAAGAAAAACGTAGACGGCGCCAGTGGACCGCTCGCGGTTGCGCCGTATTGATTCTGGCGGAAGACGCCGCGCGGCAATCCGGGAACTTCGAAGAATCCGCGCGCATCGGTGGCTTCGTTGCGGAGAAACTCGAAAGCGTTGCCGTGGAACTTGGAGCTTCCGGGCTTGGTGGCGACATCGATCACCGCGCCGCCCGATTGCGGGAATTCGGCGGGGGCGAGGGAGGTTTGAATGCGAAATTCCTCCACGGTTTCCATCAAAGGGATTACCGAAATCGCACGGACGTTTTGGTCCGTATCATACGCGCCGTCGAGGATGTAGCTGTTTTGATCGGACCGAGCGCCGTTGACGGGCGCATTGAAAGCCACGGCTCCGCGATTTCCTTGCTGATCGTTGTTGATATCGTGCGTGAATCCGCCGAGCTGGCGTGGAATGGCGCCGGGCCCGATGGTCACGAGCGAGATGATATTGCGGCCTATGAGAGGCAAAGCTTCCAGAAACTCGGAGCCGAGTAGATAGCCCTCGGTGGCATCATCGGTTTGGAGCGACGATACGTGCGCGCTCACGGTGACGGACTCGTGGCTGGCGCCGAGGTGCAGGTCGATATCCAGTCGCGATTTCTTGTTCAGCTCGACAAAAAGAGGCGACACGGTGACGGCTTGAAAACCATCGTGCTCGGCCGTAACCGTGTACGCCCCGGGAAGAAGATCGTCGATGCGGTAACTGCCGTACGCGTTGGAAACAGCTTTTCGGGAGAAACCGGTGGCACTGTTGATGGCTTGAATCGCGACGCCCTCAACCGATGCGCCTTTTTCGTCGCGCACATCGCCCAAGACGCTGCCTGTGGACACTTGAGCATCCATGGGGAGAGCCAGGACTAGCAAGAGGGCAAGAAAGACCAGGGCGGAGAGAAGTAAGATAAGCCGGCAGGACCGGTCAGGTTTGGTCATGGAATTGGTTGGTGTTGTTTGTGAAAGCATCGGATAAAGGCACCGACTCCCTTACGGTCGCGGTTCGGTAACATCCACTAGTTGTTCCAGGCGGGCGATTGCGTCGTCCAAATCGTGATATTGCATTTCCCAGAGGCCAGCGGTTAACAAGCGCTGGTAGCAGCGAGACTGGGCGTGGCGCGTCTCGCGTGTGCCGAATGTGCTGTAACGCTGGCACCAATCCAACGCATCTTCCTTGGGATACGGCTGAATACGCGACTCGCCGGGCGCATTTCGATTGAGAAACACGATGTGGTCGATGGAGCATCCCTGCGCGAGTTGAATGGGCAGAGTTCGCGTGAATATTTCCATCGCGAATTTTCCGTTGGGACGCGGCGCGGGCATTCGATCCTGCAGTTCCGGGAAGAGCTCCCGCGCATCTTCGCGCAGGCGCAGCATGTAGGGATCGCCTACCGCGTAACGATCGTTTCGGTCTCGCACCAGAAAGACTCCATCGTCGGAAACGAAGGTCCAACCGGCGCGCGCGCAGGCATACGATAGAGTGCTCTTGCCAGCGAAGGAGTCGCCCAGAAAAGCAACGCCCCGGCCGTTGCGGACCACCAAACCGCAATGGAGCGACGCACAGGATTGCTGCTCCAGCAAGGTCAAGCCTCCAGCGGTTAGAAACCGGTAACGCAGCAGAGCATGGTCGCGCGCGACGGATTCCGTGGTCCAAGCGAAACCGAAGCTCTTCTCGAAATCGCAGACCATGAAATTTTCCGCATTCGCGACGAACAACATCAGATGCTCGCGCGATCGGACGACGGATTGCGGCGGCAATGGATCGCTGGAGCCGGTTGCTACCGCAATGTGCAGCCGCGCCGGCCTGGTATCGAACTGCTGGGCGAACTCGCCCCACCCTTCCGATGCCGCTTCGATCACGTCCGGTGAATTCGAAGCGATGTCGAGCGGGAAACCGCACGGGATAAAGTCTGGCGCGCAACGGCAGATCCAGCGCCGAAAGCACGGGATCGGGCAGCACCATTTCGAGAATGTTTTTCTCGTCCATTCGTTGCCAGATTACGGCATCGAACGATTGAAAGCTAGCGATTTAGGAGCGTGAAAGCGAGATTTTACAAGAAAGGTACAAACTGGAAACAAGCCGGATGGCAAAGCCGGCGAGCGCGATGCCAACCACGCCCCACCAGCGCATGAATGCGTAGTCCAAAACAAGCGTCAGCACTAAACTCAGGGCTGCTACGCGATACAGCAGGTGATTGGCTTTGAGCGCGGATGTCAATCGGATTTCAAGCGCGAGAAGTACGGCGATCGGCAGTTGCAGAAGCGAAGCTCTTTGGACGACGCCCACCAGATGCGTGGCGGCTTCGCCAAATGCGCCTTGTTGAAACAGAACTCGAATGATCGGCTCTGAAAAATACATGAGCGCCGCGGTCACAGGCAAGATCACCGCGAGTATGGCTACTCCGTAGGTCCGCAAGGTGCGGCGGAGCACGTGGGGATCGGCGAGCATTGCGCCCACGGAAATGTGGGGAAGCACCGCTGTTCCAACGGCGGTGGGTCCGATGACGATCAAAACTCCCAACAGGCGCGTGCCGTAATTTAGCGCGGACACGCTGCCGGAACCCAATCGTGCGGCCATGCCCTGATCCACCAGCGATGTTCCGGTGATTACCAGCGTGACTGCCACCAGCGGTGCGTATTGATCCGCTACCTGGCGCAAGGATGCCGTGACGCCCGCCCAGCGCGGAATCATGGGATATCCGGCTCGTTTGACGCCGATCCCAGCCGCAATCGCTTCCAGGGTCCCACCGGCCAGGGTTGCGACGGCGAGCGCCATCACGCCGTACTGTTTTCCGCCTGCTAGCAACGCAACAATGGAAGCGAGCGGCGTGATTAACGGCACAGCGGCGGAATACGCGAATTGATGCTCGGAGTTCAGCACGGCGCGCCAGGTTGCAGCTACGCTCCCGAATGGAACCACCGCGATCATGATCAGCAGCAGCCGATTGGTTAATTCCAACTTTACGGGCGCGAAGCTCGGGGCGAGCAGGGGCAGAAGCATCCCGGATAACGCGGCAGCCGCGAGGGCTGCGAGAATAAACGCCGCGCCGGCAGCCGCCAGCACGTTCGAATACAACGCTTCCGCCGCTGCCCTTCCCTGCCTCTGACGCAGCTCGATCAAGGCCGGGATGAGCGCGGAATCCAGTGGACCGGCGAGCAGATCCATAAAAAACGCCGGCAGCAGGAAGGCGATGAGGAAGGCATCCATGGCATCGCCCGCTCCGAAAAGCCGCGCGGCCAGGATGACTTTGACGGCGCCGGCCACTTTTACGGCGGCAGTCCAACCACCTACGGTCGCCGTGTCAGCCAGCATGCGCCAACTGGTGGAGCGGGCGCGGCTGTACTCGGACGGCCGATTCATGCGTCAGCCAAGCATGGCATACTTCCTACGATAGTCAATGAGAGCAAAAAGTCCATGCGCGCGGCGATTGTCCATTACTGGCTGCTGAATCTGCGCGGCGGCGAAAAAGTGGTGGAGGCGTTGTGCCGCCTACTGCCGGACGCGGATATTTTCACGCTATTTTACGATCCCGAAGCGGTATCGCCCACCATTCGCGCTCACCAGGTGCGGAGTTCGTTTCTGCAGCCGCTGCGAAAACATTACCGCTCGCTGCTTCCAGCGATGCCGATGGCGCTGGAGAGTTTCGACCTGCGCGATTATGATTTGGTGGTGTCGAGCGAATCGGGACCGGCGAAAGGCGTGATCCTTCCCGCTACCACGCGGCATGTCTGCTATTGCCACACGCCGATGCGGTATTTGTGGGACCTGTACCCGGCGTATCGTAACGATTGGACGCACTCTAGATTGAAACGTGCGCTGATGGCGCCATTCGCGAATTATCTACGGCTTTGGGATTTTGCATCCGCGGCGCGCGTGGACCAATTCGTGGCCAACAGCGAAAACGTGAAGCGCCGAATTTGGAAGACCTATCGGCGCGAATCGCAAGTGGTTTCGCCGCCCGTCGCAGTGGAGACGTTCTACTCGAAGCCCGCGGAAGATTATTACCTGATCGTCTCCGAGCTGGTGGCCTACAAGCGCTTGGATTCGGCCATTCGCGTGTGCGCGGCCACGGGGCGGAAGCTTCGCGTTGTGGGCGCAGGTCCGGAGTACAAATCGCTCAAGCGACTTTCAAACGGGAACATCGAGTTTTGCGGAAAGGCCGGCGACACTGAACTGCGTGAGCTCTACTCCCGATGCCGGGCGTTCCTCATGCCAGGGGAAGAGGACTTCGGAATTACGGCGGTGGAAGCTCTGGCGAGCGGAAAGCCCGTGATCGCGTTCGGCCGAGGGGGCGCGCTCGAAACCGTTCCTACCGAGGAGCCCCTGGGTGGGGTGTTCTTCGCCGAGGCCACTGACGAATCGCTGCGGGAAGGCATCGAGCGTTGGGAGCAGATGGAGCATCAGGCGCGGCCGAAAGAACTGCAGGCTTGGGCCGCACAGTTTTCCGAGGCGGAGTTCGCTGGAAAGATGCAAGCTGTGTTGTTTCCCGAGCATCGTGGCGCACGCTCGTAGCGGGCTGCGTTCACACTCATGGGAACACCTTTTCGTTTTCGCAACTTTGTGTTCGCAAGAGAGCGAACACGGCACGCAAGAGTGCGTGCGCCACAACATCGCCATTGCGAACTTGTAAAAGTGTTGTAAAAACCAACATTTACCTGTTCGGTTGCGAGAGCGCTCGGTTACAATTTCGGTGGGCCATGCAGACTGTTTTGGTGATCGACGACGACCGCACTGTCCGCGACACCATTGGCGTAATGCTGGAACAAGAAGGCTTTCACGCTGTTTTGGCGGGCGATGGCGCCAGCGGCCTCACGCAAGCGGTGGAGCTAAAGCCAGGCTTGATTCTCGTCGATCTGCGCATGCCGGGACTCAGCGGCGAAGAAGTCTGCCGGCAAATTCGGGCCAACGGAATGACCACGCCACTCATCGTGCTGAGCGCTCTGTGCGGCGAAATGGACAAGGTGCAATTGCTCGAAATCGGCGCCGACGATTATGTGGTGAAACCATTTGGAGCGCGCGAATTACTGGCGCGTATCCGGGCGGTTTTGCGACGGGCAAGCCCCGCAGAGACCAAAGTCATGGGTTTTGCGGATGTGGAAGTGGATCTCACACGGCGTTTGGTATCCAAACGTGGAGAAGAATTGAAGATGACGCGCGCCGAGTACAATCTACTGACATTCTTTCTGCAAAATCCAGACCATGTGCTCACCCGGGAAATGATTCTCAGCTCTGTCTGGGGTTACGATTCGTTCCCGAACACCCGCACGGTGGATGCGCATGTGGTGCGGTTGCGGCAGAAGTTGGAACCGGATTCCAGCATGCCGCGCCACTTTCTCACTGTGCATGGAGTGGGCTATCGCTTTCTGCCTTAGCTTGGGATCTATGACGCGCAACGTACTGATCGTGGAAGACACGGAACTCTGCCGGGACACCCTGGAACTAGCTCTGATGAAGCTTCCGAATCTCTCCGTGCGATCGGTAAACACGGCTGAAGAAGCGCTGGAATGGCTGGACGCGAATGAGGTATGCGCGTTGGTGACGGATCTGCATCTGCCGCTCATGAATGGCTTCGAGCTGATTGAAGCGGTGCGTGGGCGTCCGTGGCAAGCAGCCTTGCCGATTCTTGTAATCAGCGGTGACAGCGATCCGCGGATTCCGTCGCGAGTGGCGAACCTGGGAGCGAACGCGTTCTTTGCCAAACCATATTCGCCGGCCGAGGTGCGGCATAAGCTGGAGCAGTTGATCGATAGCACGCAGAGTTAGGATCCAAAAAGCACTGGCTCCATTACGGGTCTGTGGAAATACAAAAGGCACCGACTCCCTCACGGTCGCGGTTCGGTAACCCCCTTTTCCGAAGCGGACCGCGAGGGAGCGTGAGCAAAAGTGCTGCGTTCGTGGTAGCGCTCCCTCGCGGTCGCGGTTCGGTAACAGGTTCGTTCCCAGCATCGAGTGTAAGCGGCGGGTTGTCGCCAGTTTTCCGAATCCCGTCCGACGGGCTGTAAACATTGGGCGAAATGCGTACCACCAAATATTCTGCCAGAAACGGCAAGAATCCTACGATGTAGGTACTTACGGGTCTGTGAAAATACAAAAGGCACCGACTCCCTTACGGTCGCGGTTCGGAAAGAGTCCGCGACCGTGAGGGAGCCGGAAGCAAGCGATAATTGGCAGAGTGCTCAAGACAATCTTCCTGCTATCCCTGGTAACTAATTTCACCGGCTATGCACAGGATCCGCAAACGCTGCTGCGCGATCCAAGCGTGAAAGCCGCGCTCGACGCCGCCAAAAACAACGAGCCAAAGACCATTGAGCGCCAAATGCAGGTGTGCGGGATCGCCGCGCCTCCATTTCATGAAACAGCGCGAGGGATGGAGTTGCAACGGCTGTTCACAAGCCTCGGTCTCAAGAATGTGCACGTGGATAAAGCAGGCAATGTGCTTGGAACGCGGCCCGGAGCCGCGCGGCGTCCGAACCTGGTTTTCAGCGCACATCTGGACACCGTGTTTCCGGACGAATCCGTGAAGATCTCGCGTGAGGGCACGATGTTGAAGGGACCGGGCATTGGCGACGATTGCCGGGGGTTGGCCGTGATGCTGGCGACGATCCAGGCCTTGGATGAAGCCAAAGTGCAAACGCCAGGCACCATCACTTTTGTCGCGGACGTCGGCGAAGAAGGCCTGGGCGATCTGCGCGGCATGAAAGCGCTTTTCTACGAAAGCATGCCTGGCCAGATCGACAAGTTCATTTCGGTGGATGGCAATGGGCTGGATATCGTGAACACGGGCGTAGGCAGTATGCGCTATCGCGTCGCATTCAAAGGCCCCGGTGGACACAGTTACGGCGCATTCGGAATGGCGAACGCGATCCAGGCTATGGGGCGCGCCATGGCTAAGATCTCGGATTTCAAAGTACCCGCCAATCCAAAAACAACTTTCAATGTCGGACGCGTGGGCGGCGGCACATCCGTTAATTCCATCCCCACCGAAGCGTGGATGGAAGTGGATATGCGTTCCACTGATGTGGCCGCGTTGAAGGCGCTGGATGAGGAATTCCTCTCCGCGGTCCATTCGGGTGTGGATGAAGAAAATCGCCGTTGGAACAACCGCGGAAAGGTGAGCGCAGAGCCGGAACTGGTTGGGCTTCGTCCGGCAGGCCAGACACCAGAAGCATCGCCCATTGTCCAAACCGCACTGGCAACCTCGCGAGCGCTGGGCTTTGTGGAGGGCCTGCGCGAAGGCTCCACGGATGCGAATGTCCCGATGAACATGCACATCCCGGCAATCACCATCGGAGGGGGCGGATCAGGGTCCGGAGTCCACACGCTGAGTGAGACTTTTGACACCACGGATTCGTGGCAAGGCACTCAGCGCGCGGTGTTGTTAGCGATCGCGTTGGCGAGATAGACCGTAGAACAAATGCAAAGGCACCGACTCCCTAACCCGGCAGAGCCGGAACCAAGACCGAACTGCGGCCGCAAGGAAGCGTAACGCAATACAGCGGCGCTCGTGGTAGCGCTCCCTCGCGGTCGCGGTTCGGTAACAACGGCCGGACTTACATGCTGTAGAAGAATTCTTCGTAGACGATCTTGCCGTTCGCTACCTTGTACAGCGCCACCTCTTCCATGTTGAAGCGTTTGTTTTCGGGTTTGAAGGTGACATCCATTTTATAAACTACGGAAAAATACGGACCTGCTACCAGCGGACCTTCCACCTTGAGCCCGTGGACTTCGTGATTCGACACCCACCATTCGCCCTTGGCTTGCACGGCTGCAATGCCCTTGGCTTCGCGCGATTGTCCGGGAGGGGCGAAGGGTTCCACGCTGACGATATCGGGCGAATACAGGGCTTTCATGGCCTCCTCGAACTTGCCCTCCGAGCATAAGTGGACGATTTTGTCCGCAACTTCCTGGGTTGTCATTTCGATCTCCTCTCGAGTATTGTCTCAGGTTTTCCGTCACTTCAAGGTCGCCAACACGGCTTTACTTACTTTAGCGACCACGTTCACTTGCGGATCCACGATTTCCGCCACGTCGTAGCGCATGGAGGAGCCCAGCACCAGCGCCGTTTCATTGGGTGTCAGATGATAATCACGCTCCAGCCAGCGCGCAAGGTTGGTGGTGGCGTAGCGCAGGGCGTCTGGAAGCGATCCGGCGATTCCCATGGCCATAATGTATTCGTCACTTTCCGCGCGCGGACCGCCGCCACCGCCATGGCCCGGAGTCACGTTGACGGTGAACTCCACGTCCATGGATGTTTCCAGTGCATCGCCGGTCAATTCACCGTCGCCTTGCGTCGCGTGGCCGTCTCCAACGAATAACGATGCGCCGGGTTGATTCACGGGGAGATAAAGCGTAACGCCTTCCCGGATTCCGTTGTAATCCATGTTGCCGCCCCATCCGCCCAACCAGCCGGAGCGGAAGCTTTGCTTATCGGGAGGCGCAACGGCCACGCATCCTAGCATAGGCTGCAGCTTGACGCGGAAATTCTTGAGATGTTCCGAGGGATTTGCGGGCATTGCGAATCCGGATTCCCGATCCAGCTTCCACTCGCTGCTGAACTTGTCGTCGTATTTTGCGCCTTCGATATAGTCGGAATCCAAAGCGCTGCCGACAATGCGATCGCCGCTTCCGGCCGAGTCCCGATTCAGAGCGGATGCGATTGAATTTGACTACCAAAGTGTCGCCGGGCATGGCGCCTTCCACATAAAATGGGCCGGTCTCCGGATTTCCGCCATTCGACCGGCGCTTGTTCGAAGCGTCGCGTCCGCCGGCATCCACGGTAGTGGTGCGGACGGTGTCGCCCGGGTTGATATGCAGCGCGGGCGGAATGTTTCCTGAAAAGAAACGATGGAATTGCGAGGGTGTGAAGTCGCGGGTTTGTGGAGTTGCTTTCACCTCGACGTGCCGTTCGGCAGTCCACTGGAATTCGTCCGAGCCGCGCATTACCGTACCAGTGAGACCAGTTTCAGACACATGGCCTTCAAAGTCGCCGAACTTTTCGCCATTGGGACGGGTTCCGGTGAACTTCAAGGAGTCGCCTTGCACCGTTCCTTCCAGCTTCAATTCGTTCAGGGTTCCGGAGAGCTTGTTTCCGTCCAGCTTGAAATCGACATTGGCATGGCCGATTTCCTCGCCGAAGCTGACGAGGTTTAAATTCCACTTCCCGGAGATGTCGGCCGCGGACACGGCTGCGGCAAAGCTAACCAACAACAGAACACTTTTCTTCATTTCACGCTTCCTTTCCGATGAGGACCAAAGGGAAGACGAACAACGCGATCCGGAAGTTCCCTTGTCCTCAGGCGTCAACTCCGATATCATACCGACCATGCCCACCATGAATCGAAGATCGATCCTTAAGGCAGCGGGAGCGGCGCCTCTCGCCGGATTGATGAACGAAGCGCGTGCGCAAGACGGCGGGCGGATCAAGCAATCCGTGTGCCGCTGGTGCTACGAGAAGATGAGCCTGGACGACCTGTGCAAGAACGCGGCTCGAATGGGAATCAAAGGCATCGATCTGCTGAATCATCAGGATTGGCCTACCATTCAGAAATATGGCTTGGTGCCTTCCATGACGCCCGCCAGCATTTCGATTCCGGTGGGATTCAACCGCAAAGAGAATCACGAAAAGCTGATCCGCGAGACCAAGGAGAACATCGAGCGCGCGGCGGCGGCCAAAGCGCCCAACGTGATCGTGATGTCCGGGAACCGGAAAGGAATGCCGGATGAGGAAGCCAAGGAGAACTGTGCGATTGGGCTTCGGCAAGTGACCGCGATGGCTGAGGACAAGGGCGTTACTCTGTGCCTGGAGCTGCTGAACAGCAAAGTGGATCATAAAGACTATCAGTGCGATCACACGGCCTGGGGAGTGGATGTGATGAAGCGCGTCAACTCGCCGCGGATGAAACTGCTGTACGACATCTACCACATGCAAATTATGGAGGGCGACATCATCCGCACCATTCGAGAGAATATTCAATACATCGGGCATTTCCACACTGGCGGGGTGCCCGGGCGGCATGAGCTGGACGATACACAGGAGCTGAACTGGCGGACGGTGGCGAAGGCGATTGCGGACCTGAATTATCAAGGCTACATGGCGCACGAATTCATCCCGACGCGCGATCCCATGACGTCGCTCGAAGAAGCGGTGAAGTTGTGTACCGTGTAGCGGGACTCGCTGTCGCAGTCGCGATTTCCTGCGCCGCTGCTTCCACCGGAATCGATCCGGCTTCCATTGAACGCGTGGCGCTGGAAGAGTTGGCGGCTACAAAGACACCCGGCGCCGCAGTGGCCGTGGTGCTGGGCGATCACGTGGTTTTCTCGCGCGGATATGGCGTGGCGAGTGTGGATACCGGCGCGCCAATCACTCCGGACATGCTGTTCCGATTGGGATCGACTACCAAGATGTTCACAGCATCCGCTGTGGTTAGATTGGCGCTCGAAGGAAAAATCGATCTGAACGCGCCCGTGAGCAAGTATATTTCCGGGCTGGATCCCACCATCGGCAAGCTCACGGCCAATCAGCTTCTCAGCCACACGTCCGGTCTGCACGATGAAGCGCCGATGTTCGGATCGCACGAGGAAGCCGCACTCGGAGCGGGCATCCACGGCTGGAAAGCGGATTTCCTTTTCGCGCCACCGGGCAGGATTTATTCGTACTCAAATCCCGGCTATTGGTTGGCAGGCTATCTGGCCGAGACGGTCAGCGGGAAGCCGTATGCGGATGTGATTGCGGAGCGCCTGTTTGCACCGCTCGGAATGCAGCGCAGCACACTGCGGCCGGCGATGGCGATGACTTGGCCGCTGGCACAGGGTCATGAAGTTCGTGAGGGCAAGCCGGTTGTCATTCGTCCGGTGGCGGATAACGCTGCGGGCTGGCCGGCGGGTTCGATATTCTCCAGCGCGCTCGAACTCTCGCGATTCGTAATCGCGTTTATGAACGACGGGCGTGTGGATGGCAAGCAGGTTCTTCCGCCCAAGTTGGTCGCAATCCTCTCGAGCCCGCACGCGGAAATACCGGGGTCGGATCATCATTACGGATATGGACTGCAGCTATCCGACAGCCGCGGCGTGCATTGGGTAGAGCACGGCGGATCGCGCGCTGGATACGGCTCGACCATTCGGATGGCGCCGGAGCGGAAGTTCGCGGTGATTATCGTGGCGAACCGAAGCGGATCCGGAATGCCGAAGTTGGCCGATGCGATCTCGGAAGCTGCGCTGGGGCTGGATCCGAAGGCGGAGCCGGAGCTTGCCACGCATCCATTGGACGCGGCGGAATCGCGCCGCTACGCCGGCGTTTATGTGAACGGGACAGCGAAGATTGCATTGGAAGCGGAGGCGAGTGCGGTGAAAGCGAATATTGACGGGACAGTGGTGCGATTCGCGCGAGCTGGCGACAAGTTTCTGGTGAGCGGTGAAACGAAACTGGTTCTCGTGCCTGGTGCGAACGGCCGGATGGAGTTCGCCTTCGCCAACGGCCGGGCGTTTCGACGTGCGGATTGACACCGCCGGCTAAAAGCCGGCTGCAGACTGAAAGTCTGCCCCACAAACTCAGAGATTGGAAAAGATCAGGCGCCTAGGATTTCCAGGTAGCGGGCCACTGCTTCGATGCCGCGGAAGAAATTTGGGAGCGACATCTTCTCGTTGGGGGCGTGCAGATTGTCGTCCGGCAAGCCGAATCCCATCATCACGCTGGGGATGCCCAGGAATTCGTCGAACGCCGCCACAATCGGGATGGAGCCGCCGGATCTGATGTACACCGTCTCCTTGCCGAACACCTGCTTCATCGCTTCCGCCGCCGCTTGGATAAAGCGATTATCCGGATTCACCAGCGAGGGGCGCGCGGAATGGATGGGTTTGTATTCAGCGGTAACGCCTTTGGGACAAGCCGCCGCGATGGCCTTCTGAAGTTGCGCGGCCGCCTCTTCGGGACGTTGATCGGCCACCAGCCGCATACTGAGTTTGGCAACGGCTCGGGCCGGAATTACGGTCTTGGCGCCTTCGCCAGTGAATCCGCCGCGAATGCCGTGGACTTCAAGCGTAGGACGTGCCCAGGTGCGTTCGAGCAGTGGAATCTCCGGCTCGCCAACCAACTCCTTGGCGCCCATTTCTTTTTCCGTGTACTCTTTTTCGTTCAAAGGCAGCCGCGCCCACGCTGCGCGCTCCTTGGCTGTTGGCGCTTGCACGCGATCGTAAAATCCCGGAATGCGAATGTGGCCCTGCGGATCTTTCAAAGCGCACAGAATCTCCGCGATGGCCTGGATGGGGTTGGGCGCCGCGCCGCCATAGATGCCCGAATGCAGATCGTGATCCGCGCCTTGCACCCATAGCTCGCCGTACACGATGCCGCGCAATCCAACGCAGATGGTGGGGAGTTCCGGCGCGAACATTTCGGTATCGCAGATCACCGCGGCATCCGCTTTGAGACGCGCGGGCTTCGAGGCGACATAGGCTTCGATGTGTTCGCCCCCGACTTCCTCTTCGCCCTCCACCAGAAATTTCACATTGATGGGAAGCTTGCCATGCTGCTTCAGCAAGCCTTCCACCGCCTTCACCAGAATGTACGTTTGGCCCTTATCGTCCGCCGATCCGCGCGCGTAGATGTTGCCGTTACGAACCGCCGGTTCAAACGGCGGCGACGTCCATTCATCCAGCGGATCCGGCGGCTGCACATCGTAATGGCCATAGAACAAGAGCGTCGGTTTTCCGGGAGCGCCCAGCCACTCTGCGTACACCAGCGGATTGCCTTTTCCCTCGATGAGCTGCGCTTGATCGAGACCGGCTTTCTTTAACTCATCGCGGACGAACTCGGCGGCCTTCTGGATATCCGGCTTATGTTCCGAGAGCGTACTGATGCTCGGAATGCGAAGGAACGTCTTGAGTCCTTCCAGGTAGTCCTGGTGGTGCTGTTGAAAGTAGTTCATCTTATTTAATCGTAAACGTTGTGAAGACCAGTCCGAGCGGGCGGTTCTCTCCGGGAGGGTCGAGGGTACGGCTCACTTCGATTTCAAGCTCCACCATGGGCTTGCCCAGGAATTGCTGGAGGCCAGGGGAATTTCAATGTGAAAAGCTGATCCGGCTTGGTGAGCGTGGAAGTTCCGAGCGGGATTCCATCCGCGCGAAACGACACTTCCAGTGGGCCGTGGAGCAACACCGCAGCGGGGCAATAGCCGCTTGCCTCAAGCATCTGTCCGCTTTTGGCAGGCCCGTGAATTTTCAAAGTTGCCGTCTTCGGCATCCAGCGATAGCCACGCTCGGCGGGGTACCACGTTGGTCCAAGCCGGCCCTGATAGGTTGGATCGGAGACCTCGATGAAATCGGGATGCCTCTCGGTATATTCAGCAGACACCGTTTTCAGGTACTGCTGCGTGATGTCGCGCATGTTCCGCCCTTCGAGCGCAAAAACAGCGCTTTGTCCGTTGCGCAATAGGGGAACGGCGTCATCCACGTCGACGGAAAATTTCGCCGTATTGCAGGCCCATTCCGGATGCGGCTCGATCGCCCTGGCAGAGGCTGGAACGAGATAAACGTGATAGATTCCGAGCAGGCGAAACGGGTCGTCACAGAATCCGGTCCAGAAAAGATCGCTATCGATGCCGCTCAGCAGAACCACTTCGCGGGCATGCAGCTTCTGCTGGGATTCCAATCCTTTTACGAGATACTTCAAGCGGCGTGCGCCGTTGTAGCGAAATTTTTCCGCCATGTGATTGTCGCTAATCGCGAGCGTCAGATACACGGCGGCCAACGATGCGGCGACGGCCAGCGTCAGCTGGCGCCGGCTGGACACGATAGCCCAGGCTCCAAGAATTGCGAGCCCGATGGCGGGAATAACCACGTAGTATTCGGTGAAGTGATTCTTGAACGGCAAGAGCGGCAACAACACCAGGACGAACCAGCTTGCCAGAAACAGCGGCGTCCAATCGCCCGCGCGCAGTTTGCGGTAAACAAAAACAGCCAGGCCAAGCGTAATCAGCAGCGTGACCACGATCCCGAGCCAAACGGGCCGCCAATCTGCACGCGTATCGCGCGCGGCGCCAAGCGCGTAGGCCCAATACTTCCAGAGGGTGGTGAATATGCTGCCGTCCACGTGCATCTTGTAATGTTCGTCGGTGGATGGGGGAATCAGCAGAAGATGAACCAGAGTGAACAGGATGGAGGGAATGAAGAGATAGAGTGTCTTGCGAAAATGCGTGCGCGCGCAGCACAATGCGTAGAGGGCGGCGAGCGCGGGATACACCACGTTCAATTCGAGCGCACCGAATCCGAGAAGAAACACCACCCATTGCCAGATCCAATATTTGAGCTGGCCGGTATCGATGTAAAGCAGGAACAGGCGAAACGCGAGCAGAATGAAAAAGCTCTCGGCGATTTCGTTATAGGCGGAACTCCATGCAATCGCGATGGCAATTCCAGCGTTCGCCGTCCACAGGATGGCGGCTAGAAATCCAGCCGTGGCGGATCCGGTGAGGCGGCGCGCGATTTGGATCAGAAGCGCGATGTTGACGAACTGCGTAAGAAAAACCCAGATGCGAAACGGCGGCGATTCCAATCCGAAGACGGAGCTGAAGACTAAGAAGAACAGCCGCTCGCTCAGTGTGCGGACGGTGCCTTCGGCTTGTGGACTGAATAGTATGTGAATGAGATCACGGGGCGCGTGCAGTTCCAGCCGGAGCCCGAGCCAGGCAAAGTCGTCGCCGTAGAACCAGATTTTCAGTGCCAGCCAATGCACTACGACGCAGAACAGCATGGGCGCACCGTAGTACAGGATTTGACGGGAACGGGAAGACGTCATGCAGGCCGGGAGCCGCGAGCGCTTGGCCTTAGTCGCCGCACTTCTCCACTTCCACCAGACAACTATAGAACGTAGCGCCGCCGCCGAGATCTGTAAGGCGATCGGATGTGAGCGAATTTATGCCGCAACCGTCCGGCGCGTTTTTGTTCCAGCGAACCGAGGGTGCCGAGACCACGCCCGAGCGAACCTCGCCATCCACTTCCGCAACTAAGATGCAACTGCCACGCCCGTTGTACATCCGGACCCGGTCCCCATTTGCGATCCCGCGCGGTTCGGCGTCCACCCGGTTCAAGAACAGCACGGACGTCTGGCGATGAGTCCAAGATTGGTTGCCGAACGTGGAGTTCATACTGTCGTGGCTTTTGGCGGAAATCATTTCGAGCGGGAATTTCGCGCGCAGTTCCTCTGCGCCCAGGCGGGATTCGATGGGAGGCTGGTAGTCCAGCGCTTCTGCGTGAAATTCGCACTTGCCGGAGGGCGTTCCGAAGCCGCCTTGCGCGAATGGCAGAAAGGCGCGGCCTTCCGGCGATATGTTCAGGCGGACGGAATGCTCCCGGTCTAATTGCTCCAGCGTGATGCCTTTCATAAAAGGATGCTCGGAGTTGAGCAGGGTGCGGATCATGTCGTCTTCGGAATCGAGGAAGCATGGCTCGTCGAAACCCATTCGTTTTGCCAGCAGCCGGAAAATCTCGACGTTCGGTTTGGTTTCGCCCGGCGCCGGAAGAGCCGGCCGCGCCAACTGCAGATAGTAATGGCCGTAGGCGAGGTAGAGATCCGTGTGCTCGAGGAACGTGGTCACGGGCAGCAGAATGTCGGCATGATCGGCGGTGTCGGTTTGAAATTGCTCCAGAACAACCGTGAACAAATCCGCGCGCCGCATCCCCTTCAGCACCAGATTTTGATTGGGAGCGATGGCCGCGGGATTGGAGTTGTACACGATCATCGCTTTTACCGGCGGATCTTTCACCGTGGTGAGCGCCTTGCCCAGTTCTGACATGTTGAGCATGCGCGCTTCGCGTCCCAGAGGAGAACGTGTTTGAAGCTCGGGCATTTCGAGAGCCTCTTTGTTCAAGCGAAACGCCTGGCTGGTGGAGAGCTGCAAGCCGCCGCCGACTTCGCGCCACGATCCGACCAGCGCGGGAAGTGCAGCGATGGCGCGAACGGCCGTTCCTCCGCGCTCGCTCCGTTGGGTCCCGTAGTTCACTCGGATCACAGCCGGACGAGTGGTCGCGTATTCTCTCGCCAGTGCGATAACGTCGGCACGATCGATTCCGGTGAGCGCTTCCACGCGCTCCGGCGGATATTTGGCGGCCAGGTCTTTCAGCTCGTCGAAGCCCTGGGTGTAGTTCGCGACATACTCGGCGTCGTGAAGATTTTCCCGGAGGATCACGTGCATCAAGCCCAACGCGAGCGCCAGATCGCTGCCCGGGAAGATGCTGAAGTGTTTATCCGAGAGTTTCCCGGTGCGGTTTCGAACGGGATCGATGGTGTAAAATCGTGCACCGTTCCGGCGCGCTTCCACAATGAACGGCCACAGATGGACATTGGTTCCCAGGACATTCGCGCCCCAGGCAATGATCAGCTTGGAGTGGCGGAATTGCTCGGGCTCGGTGGCGTATTTGAAGCCGAGCATCGCGACGAGTCCGGCCCCGCCGGCAGCAGAGCAGATGGTGCGGTCTAAGCGGGACGCACCTAATCGATGGAAGAACCGGCGATCCATGCCGCCGCCGTTCAGTAGGCCCATGGTGCCGGCGTAGCTGTAGGGCAGGATGGCTTCCGAACCGTATTCGGTAGAAACCGATTGCAACCGGTCGGCGATGGTTTCCAGCGCTTCGTCCCAGGAGATTCGCTCGAATTTTCCCGCGCCTTTTGCTCCGACGCGCTTTTGAGGATAGAGCAAACGATCCGGATGGTACTCGCGCTCCAGATAGCGGGCGACTTTTCCGCAGAGAAATCCGCGCGTGATGGGATGGGCCGGGTCACCGCGCAAGTGGCTGCCTTTGCCATTGTCGACGTTGACCAGGAGCGCGCAGGTGTCCGGACAATCCAGCGCGCAGACCGAGTGGCGGACGTCGGGCATTTGTTTAATTATAGGCGGGTGGTCGGGGTGGTGCCACTGGGTAGTGCGCTAGATTTAGCGCACTACCTGCCACTGGGTTGCTAGCAATTGAGGGAAGTCAAGGAAGTCGGGGAATACGAGGAAGTCGAGGAAGGTGGAATGCGCGCTGGGCGCGCCTCCTTTACTTGCTTTGCTTCGTGCTACCTTCGTACCTCTCAATCCGATCTACTCCAAGGAACGCTGGGAGCGGATTTCACTCGCCATGGCCAGCGCCTTGCGAGCTACTTAAAGGAGGATCCTCATGCTCTGGCGCATCTACGAATTCGTTCGAACCATCTTCAGCAAAAAGGCGCGCGGCGGGATGGCACCCGAAGAAGCGGTGCAATCAGCGCGGCGCGATCTCGGCGGCATGGAACAGGTCAAGGAGAATGTGCGCGACATCCGGAGCGGAGCGTTCCTGGATACTCTCGCGCAAGATCTGAATTACGCGCTACGCACTCTGACCAAAAATCAAGCCTTCGCCGGGGTCATGCTTTGGGAGACGCATCTTTCCGACGGCAGTCTGGATGGCGTGGCGCCGGCGAATTTTTATGACTGGCGGCAGCAAAGCCGCTCCTTCGACAAAATGGCGGCTATCGATCCGTACTCTGATTTCATTCTCAACGGATCGGGTGCAGCAAAACGTCTGGTGGGCTGCGGTTCTTCGAGTGACTGGTACTGGGACAAGCGGCGAAGCTGGTCAGCATCGGGATTGGTATTGGTCTCCTAGGAGCGGCCATGCTGGCCCGATTCATCAGCAAGCCTGCTCTTTGGCGTTACTCCGTTGGATGCAGCCACTTTAGCCGGAGTCTCCGCCCTGCTCGCGGTCGTGGCCTTGCTTGCCAGCTACATCCCCGCCTATCGCGCAGCCCAAGCCGATCCGATGAATTCTCTCCGCTATGAGTGAAAAAGTACTAGTTTTAGAAACCACTTCGGCCCAAATACTGTCGTACCTAGAGAGCCATTTTTGGAGGCAGGCATGTTCAAGCTCACCGCTGGAATCGTAGGCTTGCTGGCGTGCCAGCTAGCCGGCGCCATCGAAACTGTGTACCTGATCCCGCTGACCCAACCCCCAGCCGGAGCCGCCCCAGTATCCTTCGTCGTCGGGGACTTCAATCGCGATGGCAAACCCGATCTTGCCGTGGTGGATCAACGTTCGGCCACAGTTCGGATTTTACTCGGCGTCGGCAACAGCTTTTTCGTACCCTGGGTCGAGTACCAAGTAGGAATCAATCCGGTTGCAATTGCAATTGGCGATTTCAACGGCGACGGAAAACCCGATCTGGCCGTTGCCAGCCAGCTCTCCAACAGCATCGCCATCTTGCTTGGAAACGGGGACGGTACTTTTCGGCCGCTCCCCACGCTCGAAGCTCAGGGACCAACATCGTTGGTGATTGCGGACTTCAACGACGACGGGAAGCCGGATCTAGCAGTTGCGAACGCAACGTCGAACAGCGTCTCCATCTTCCTAGCCATCGGACAAGGCTTCTTCCGTCCGGCACTCAATTTCAGCGTTGGAGAAAATCCTGCATTCCTGGTAACGGCCGACTTCAACGGCGACGGAAAGCTCGATTTAGCCACGGCGAATCTCGGGTCAAACAACGTTTCCATCCTGCTGGGAACTGGAACGGGCGTGTTTACGACACTGTTGAACTTCCCGGCTGGACTAGCGCCAATTGGGCTTGCGTTGGGTGACTTCAACGGCGATGGGAAGATCGACCTGGCGGTGTTGAACGCCACCGGACCCAAAAGTGTCGGCTTCAAGAGCACCGTCTCTATACTGCTGGGCAACGGGCACGGAATTTTTCAGCTTCCGCGAACTTCGGTAGCCGCCGACAAGGGATCTTTCCTCCTCGCGATGGACTTGAACAACGACGGCAAGCTGGACTTGGCGGTGGCGGACATAAGCTCCAACAGCGTAAGAATATTGTTAGGCCTCGGGAATGGATTCTTCGTGCTACCGCTGAACTTCGCGGTAGGCATCGGCCCAACCTGGATTGCACCGCTCTCTTCCAATCTGATCGTTGCCAATAGCCTTTCCGACAATCTCTCGGTCTTAGCCGTGCGATAGGAAGACTCCAAGTGGGGCGGACTCCCTGGTCCGCAGCCGACGCCCTCGTCGGCTGGTGAGGAAATCGACGGTGCCCGAAGAGCGGGTCCAGGGGGACCCGCGCGGACCAGGGGGTCCGCCCCACTTGCGTTCTTCATAACCTTTGGTGGGCCAGCAAGCCCAGGTGACTCGCGGTTCGGTTAGAATCATTTGCACTGGTGCCCAACTCTGGGGAAATCACGGGCTGGCTGGAACAGTGGTCGCAAGGGGATCCGGCAGCGCTCGATCGGCTGGCTCCGCTCGTGTACGACCAGCTTCGCGCTATCGCCGACAATCTCCTGCGCAATGAAGCGCCGGATCACACCCTGCAGCCGACGGCGCTGGTGAGCGAAACATTCCTGAAGCTGCTGGATCTGCATCGGGTGTCTTTGAATGACCGGTCGCATTTCTTCGCCTTCGCAGCCCGCCTGATGCGGCGCATCTTGATCGATCACGCCCGGCGCGAGAATGCGGCGAAGCGTTTTTCACCCGCACAGCGGCTTCCGCTCGATCCGGAGCTCGGTTGGGCGGGTTCAATCAACGAACACGCGCTCGATTTGAATAGCGCGCTCGACGAGTTGGAAGTGCTGGACGCCACCGGAGTGCGGGCGCTCGAGCTGCGCTATTTTCTCGGCTGCACCGGAGAAGAGACGGCGGTGTTGCTCGGACTTTCGGCGTCCACGGTGGATCGCAGCCTGCGGTTTTCGCTCGCGTGGCTGCATTCGCGCCTGCACACGAAGGATTGAGGGACTTCTACCCGGAATTGCGCCATATCTAATATGCCCGCTCTTTCCCAGGAACGCTTTCAGCAACTGACCGCCTGGTTCGAAGCAGCTTTGCGGATTCCGCCAGGCCCTGGGCGCGAACAATTTGTTAACCAGCTCCCGGATGAAGATGTGACGCTACGCGACGAGCTGAAGCGCCTGCTGGAATCGGATTCGGACGTACAAAGTAAAGCCTCCAGCGCCCCGGCGCGTTTGCCCAGGTTCGGATCGTATCAAGCGCGCGGATTGCTGGGAGTGGGCGGCATGGGCGCCGTGTATCGCGCCACACGCGAGGATGGCGAGTTGCGCCACGAGGTGGCTGTGAAAGTGGTGGCCGGTGTAATGTGGTCGCCCATACTGGATGAGCGTTTCCGGCGCGAGCGGCAGATTCTCGCCGGGCTCCAGCATCCCTACATCGCGCGTTTCCTGGATGGAGGCATCACCAGCGAAGGCGCGCCGTATCTGGTGATGGAGTACGTGGAGGGCGAACGCATCGACACCTGGTGCGATTCGCGGCGGCTTTCCCTACGCGCCCGATTGGAACTGTTCCTGAAGGTCGCAGAGGCCGTGAGTTATGCCCACCAGAAGCTGATCGTGCATCGTGACTTGAAACCGAGCAACATTCTGGTAACCGGCGCTGGGGAACCTCGGCTGCTCGACTTCGGCGTGGCGCGAACTCTGCACCCAGCCAACGGGGCGGATGGCCAATCCACCTTGACGCCCGGCCTTTTCGCCACTCCGCTCTACGCCAGTCCCGAAGTACTGCGCGGCGAGAATCCGGGAGTGGGCTGCGATGTCTATTCGCTCGGAGTCCTGTTGTATGAAATGCTCTGTGGACGGCGGCCGTTCAGCGGCGCCAGTCTCACGCCCGTCCAGATCGTCGAGCAGGTGCTCACCCGCGATGCTCCACCGCCCAGCGCTTCCGTTCAGGATGCCGGGGATATCGCGCAGGCACGCGGCATCGAGTCAGCCCAGGCTCTACGCCGTCAACTGCACGGAGATTTGGATGCCATCAGCGCGAAAGCGCTAGCTAAATCGTCTACAGATCGTTATGCATCCGTGGAACAAATGGCGGAGGACGTCCGCCGCTATCTCTCCGGATATCCGGTGCAAGCCTCGTCCGCGGGCGCTTGGAAACGAACCAAGAAATTCGTCGCGCGAAACCGGGCTCGCGTGGCCGCAGTGGCCGCCATCGCATTCGCACTCATCGCCGGATTGATTGGAACCACCTGGCAGGCGCGCGTCGCGCGACAAGAGCGCATTGCTTCCGACCGCCGCTTCAACCAGGCACGCGAACTGGCGCGTTATCTGGTGTTCGAGCTGCAAACTTCGGTGGGCGAATTACCCGGTTCCACGCCAGTTCGCGCCGAAATGGTGAGCCGTTCCTTGGCCTATCTGGACCGGTTGTCGGCTGAGCGAATCAACGATGAGAGTCTGCAAGTGGAATTGGCCCGCGGCTATTTGCAGCTGGCCGATGTGCTCGGGAATCCGTTCCGGCCCAATATCGGACAACCGGCCCGAGCCAAAGAGAGCTACCGCAAAGCCATCGCAATTTTGCAACCGATCGCGGCGAAATCGCCGGACAATCGGGAAGCGCGCTTGTACCTGGCAAAGAGCGAATTGAACTTGGGCCGAAGCATTGGATTTGGCGGGGCATCCGCGGAAGGTCGTGAACTGGTGGGCCGCGCCACCGAAGAATTTGGACGCCTGGCCGCGCGTTGGCCATCCGATTATCCGGTACGGTCGCAAGCCGCTGTCGCGTACATGTCGTACGCGCAGAGCCTCAGCATCCAGCAAGGATATGTCGCCACCAGCAACGCGGGTCAGGCACTGGCGGCGATCCGCGAATCCACGGTGCAGGCTGCGGCCGCGCTGCGCTTAAAGCCGGGGGATTTGGACATGATCCGCCAGTTGAGCTCCAGCTACAAAACCATGGGCGATTTAACGGAACTGCACGACCGGCCTGGCGCCACGGAGGTTTTCCGCAAGTCGCTGGCGGCACTGGATCAACTCAAGGTAGAGGACCGCCAGTCGCTGGCAGCGCTCGGAGCGCGCAGCTCCGCGCTACTCGGACTCGGCTGGAACCTGGGCAATCTCGGCGATTATCCCGCGTCCATCGCAGCGCTGGAAGAAGCGCGCCAGATTCGCGACCGGATCTCGGACCAGGATCCAAAAAACGTCCAGGCGCTGTACTTCAGAACGATACCCTGGCGCGATTTGGCGATCGTACACGAATTGGCCGGCCACACCGCGGCGAGCCTGGCGAGTTTTCTGGGCGGAGTGGCAATCAATGACCGGCTCATCGCGCACAACCCGGCCAATCTTGCGTTTCGCTTCTCGCGGGCGGAGCTTGCATCGAGCGCCGCCAATAATGCGATGCGACTGGGACACGCTGCAGAAGCGGAACGCCTGGCCAAGTCCGCGCTGCCCGTATTGAAGCAAATAGCTACTAGCCCGGATGCCAGCGACGTAGAACTAGCGATCGCCGCTCGCCATCTGCTGGAAACTGAAGTCCGCTCATTGCGGGATCCAAAACTAGCGCTGACTCTGGCGCTAAAGTCCAGCCAAATGAATAACAAGGACGCTGAAATTCAAGAGATACTTGCTGAGGCTTATTGGTGGAATGCGGATCGTGCGCACGCGATTGAATCGATCCAGAAATCGCTGGCGTTCATCGAGCAGACCCCGACGCCCACTCGCCAGAATTTCGAGAAAGCGCTCCGCCGGTACCAGACGGCCAAGCTGCCTTAGCAGCCGCCAGCTACCTGTGCCGACCTGTGGCAGAAGTTTAGACGCTGGCAAAAATGGTGACTGGCACGAAGTTTCCGCAGGGGCGATTGTCTTGGTCCCAAGGGTTTTCGGTGCGGAAATTCGAGCCTGTCACCACATTTGCCGAACCGGCCATTTCTCTGACGCTCGGTCCGCGAGATCTGCGCCGTATCCAGTGAATTATGAATTTAAGACGAATGATCCAGTTGGCGGCGTTGGCTGCGGCTTCCGTCGGTCTGGCGAAGGCAAACACGTGTGATCCGTTTGGACTGAGCAGTCCCACCTGCTTCACTGGCACTGACGTTGTGTACCTCTACTACGGCACCCTGACGCTGGAATCCCCCGACGGCACGGTGCTCTCGACCACAAACGTGGAAACTGCGGAAACTGGTCTCGGAAACCTGTTCAACTCTACCGGACAAGTAGTATCCAGTCCTGCCGCGCTGATCGCACTATTTCCGACCATAGTGCCGCAAATCCAGAGCGACCCACAAAGCACCTTTGCAAATCTTCCGTCCTGGGCGGCGAGTAACCTGGTCAATCTGGCGGACGCGAACGGCTTCGGCTTCGTTCAGGACCTGAGCGCGCCGTTCAATCAGCCTCCGGATCCGGCGGTGGTGGCCTTCGACACGCAACTCGCCAACGTGGGTGGCCCGTTCACCACGCTCTCCGATACCGGCTTCGTCGCTCCCCTCACAAGCGCGGCATACTGCGCGTATCTGGATGCGCTCATCCCCGGCTCCCCCTGCACCCCGCAAACCGTCCCCTCCCCCACGGGCGACGACTACATTTTTACCTATCAGGTTGGGCCCGACATGATCGACGGTGACGGCTATACGGACATAGTGAATTTTCAAATCTTCTCGCGCGACGTAACCGAGCAACTGATCGCAACACCGGAGCCCGAAACGCTGGGGATGCTCTCGCTCGCATTTGTGATTGTTACGCTGCTGAAGCGCAAGAAATCCGGGCACTAGCTATAAAGGGCTATTACGCGCTGCTCGACCGAAGGCACCGACTCCCTTACGGTCGCGGCTCGGTAACGCTCTTCGTTCTTCCGCCCTGCCGAGTAACTAATGTCACGTTTTTAGCATCCTTACATTGACAGCGTCGTTCCACGCAGCCGTCGCAACTCCTCTTTCATGTTGCTGTTAGGATACATTTGGCTCATGCTCTCTTCGACCAACACACTGGTGATAGACCCCTTGACAAGTAACTTACGGAGGAGCTGAGATGCCTTCGGACCCTGCCAAGCCAAAACGTTCGCTGGTGAAGCGGATCATCGTCTGGCTGATTATCCTGCTGATATTCGCCGGCCTCTTTGTCGTGATTTTGCGCCAACAAAGCGCTCCGAAGGCAGCCGCGCAGGGCGGTGGACGGCGCGGCGCACTGGGCGGCGGACCTGTGACCGTGACACCGGCTACGGCCAAGAAAGGCGACATCGGAGTCTATCAGGAAGCGATTGGAACGGTCACTCCGGTTTACACCAGTTCTATCACCAGCCAGGTGACTGGGCTAATCATCGCGGTTCATTACACGGAAGGTCAATTGGTGCACAAGGGCGATCCGCTGGTGGATATCGATCCGCGGACTTACGAGGCCAACGTGAATCAGGCGCAAGGAACGTTGGACAAAGACACGCACGTCCTGGAGCAAGCCAAGATGGATCTGGAACGCTACCGCTCCGCCTGGGAGAAAAACGCCATCGCGAAACAGATCCTGGAGGACCAGGAGAAAACTGTGCTCCAAGACGAAGGCACGGTCAAGGCGGACCAGGGCCAGTTACAATTCGATCAGGTTCAACTTACCTATTGCCACATCGCCGCGCCCATCACTGGAAGGGTGGGGTTGCGCCTGGTGGATCCCGGCAACCTCGCCCAAGCGAACAGCACCACGCCGCTGGTGGTGATCACGCAGGAACAACCCATCACGGTGATTTTTACCGTGGCTGAGGATGTCCTGGGCACGGTGCAGGCGCAATTTCGACGCACAGGCTCCTTGCGCGTGGATGCCTACGATCACACCGCGGAAACTAAAATCGCGACCGGAAAGCTGCAGACTATCGACAATCAGATCGACACCACTACGGGAACGGTTAAGATGCGCGCCCTCTTTGACAACAACAAGAGCGAGCTTTTTCCCAACCAGTTCGTGAACACGCGGCTGTTGGTAAACACGCTCCACGGCGTGACCGTAATTCCCACTTCCACGATCCAGCACAACGGCGAGGCCTCGTTCGTATACGTGATTCAGAACGGGACTGCGCTGATGCGCAACATCAAGGTTGGGCAAGCCGACGGAAACATGACCGCCGTGGAGGGCATTCATCCCGGAGACGTGGTGGCCAACAGCAGTTTCGAGAAGCTGCAAGCGAATGCCAAAGTGAACATCTCGAAAGGCGCGCCGCCGGGGGCGAGCAGCCAGACACCGGCCAACGCAATTCCACCTGCTCCATGAGTCCATCGCGCCCATTCATCCTGCGGCCGGTTGCAACCTCGCTGCTGATGGCCGCGATTTTGCTGGTGGGAGTGGTCTCCTACACGCAATTGCCGGTCTCTGCATTGCCGCAGGTGGATTACCCGACCATTCAGGTGCTCACGTTCTATCCGGGCGCCAGCCCCGATGTGGTCGCCACCACCGTCACCGCTCCGCTGGAACGGCAGTTCGGACAGATGCAAGGTCTAACCCAGATGACCAGCACAAGTTCGGGCGCGGTTTCGGTAATCGTTCTGCAATTCAGCCTCAGCCTCAACATCGATGTGGCGGAGGAAGAAGTGCAATCCGCTATCAACGGCGCGGGAAGTTTTCTGCCCAGCGTGCTGCCTGCCCCGCCCATCTACAGCAAAACGAATCCGGCTGACGTACCTGTACTGACGCTGGCGATTACTTCGGACTCCATGCCGCTTTCGCAGGTGGAGGATCTGGTAGACACCCGGCTCGCGCCCAAACTTTCGCAGCTCAACGGCGTGGGTTTAGTGAGCATCAGCGGCGGACAGAAGCCGGCCGTCCGGATTCAGGCCAATCCCGCATCCTTGGCTTCTTACGGCATCACACTAGAGCAGCTGCGCGCCGCGCTGGTCCAGACCAGCGTGAATGCAGCGAAAGGAAATTTCGACGGCCCCCGACAGGATTATCAGATTGACGCGAACGATCAGCTGCAGCGCAGCGACGATTACCGGAACGTGGTGGTTGCGTACCGCAATGGGGCGCCGGTAATACTCAGCAACGTGGCAAAAGTAGTGGACGGCGTCGAAAACAATAATCAAGCGGCGTGGATGAACCAGACGCCGGCTGTGATTTTGAATGTGCAGCGGCAGCCGGGCGCCAACACCATCAGCGTAGTAAAGAGCATCAAAGCGATTTTGCCGCAGCTTGAGGCCAATCTCCCGGCAGCCATCAAGGTCACTCAGATGACCGACCTCACGGTCCCCATTCAGGCATCGGTGGAAGACGTGGAGTTCGAGCTGATGCTGACCGTGGTGCTGGTGGTTTTTGTAATCTTCATCTTCCTACGCAGTTTCCGCGCCACCGTGATTCCGGCTATTGCAGTACCGATTTCGCTGGTGGGAACGCTGGGCGCGATGTATCTGCTGGGCTACAGCCTGGACAATCTCTCGATGATGGCGCTCACCATCGCCACCGGATTCGTTGTGGATGACGCCATCGTGATGATCGAGAATATTTCGCGTTATTTGGAAGCCGGCGATCCGCCCATGGAAGCCGCGCTCAAGGGCGCCGAGCAGATCGGTTTCACCATCATGTCGCTGACCATTTCGCTGGTCGCGGTGCTGATTCCGCTGCTCTTCATGGGCGACGTGGTGGGACGGTTGTTCCGCGAATTCGCCGTGACGCTGGCAGTGACCATCGTAATTTCGGCGGTGGTCTCGCTCACTTTGACGCCCATGATGGCTGCCCGGACATTGCACCACGATCCCAAAGAGCAGCAGACGCGTTTCTATCGGGCGTCGGAACGCGCTTTTGAAAAAATGATCGCGTTCTATGGGCGGACGCTGAAGTTCGTTCTGCGCTACCAAACCATTACTTTGCTGGTGGCGTTGGGCACTTTGGTGCTTACAGTATTCCTTTACATCATCGTCCCCAAAGGGTTCTTTCCAATACAAGATACCGGCGTGATTCAGGGCATATCGCAGGCTCCGGAAACCATCTCGTTTAAGGCTATGGTGCAGGAGCATCAGAACCTGGCCAAAGTGATTCTGGCCGATCCGGCGGTGCAGAGCCTGACTTCCTTTATCGGAGCGGATGGCGCCAACACCACGATGAACAGCGGACGGTTCTCCATCAATTTGAAGCCGCTCTCCGCCCGCGACATGAGTGCGCAGGACGTGATCCGCCGGCTGCAAACCAAGCTCAAAGATGTGCAAGGGATCCAGCTCTTCATGCAGCCGGTGCAGAACATCACGGTGGACGACCGCATCAGCCGTACCCAGTATCAATACACGCTCGAAGACCCGTCCCCGGATGAGCTGCTACTTTGGACCAACAAGTTCGTCGAGCAGTTGAAAAAGGTGAAGGACATCGAGGACGTGGCTACCGACCAGCAGACCAACGGACTGGCGGTTTCGCTGGTGATCGATCGGGTGACGGCATCGCGGCTGGGCATCGCGCCCTCCACCGTGGACAACACCCTGTATGATGCGTACGGCCAGCGCCAGATCAGCACCATGTATACGCAGCTCAACCAGTATCACGTGATTCTGGAGACGCTGCCGGAATTCCAAAAAGATCCGAGCAAACTCGCGAGCTTGTATATCCAGGCCAACTCATCGTCGGGAGCCTCGGGACCCGGCGCGTCCACCAGTTTCTCCGCTTCGAGCTCGTCATCCGCCGGATCCAACGCCGTAACATCCGGCGCATCCTACACGCCGTCTTCGGGAGTGCTGACGGCGCCAGCCAACGCCCTGACACCTACCAACAGCGGGAACACGTCCAACTCGGCCAGCAGCTCCACTCCCGCGAATGCGGTGCCTCTGAGCGCCTTCAGCCATTACACGCGAATTCACTCGCCGCTCTCCATTAACCATCAGGGCCAGTTTCCCTCAGTCACGGTTTCGTTCAATCTGGCATCGCACGCCTCGCTTGGATCCGCGATTACCGAGATCGACAATTTGCAAAAAGGGATGAACATGCCGGCCAGCGTACAAGCCGGATTCCAGGGCACCGCGGCCGCGTTCAAGAACTCGCTGTCGAATGAAGCGCTGTTGATTCTGGCCGCGCTGGTCACCGTCTATATCGTGCTGGGTGTGCTGTATGAAAGCTTCATTCACCCGATTACGATTCTTTCCACGCTGCCATCGGCAGGCGTGGGCGCATTGCTGGCGCTCATGCTGTTCCGCCAGGATCTCAGCGTGGTGGCGATCATCGGCATCATTTTGCTGATCGGAATCGTGAAAAAGAACGGCATCATGATCGTGGATTTCGCGCTGGAAGCCGAGCGCAATGACGGCAAGAGTTCCACCGACGCGGTTTACGAAGCCAGCCTGCTGCGCTTCCGCCCCATCATGATGACCACCATGGCCGCGCTACTGGGCGGAATTCCGCTGGCTTTGGGCAGCGGCATCGGTTCTGAAATCCGCCGTCCGCTCGGCATCTGCATGGTGGGCGGATTGCTGCTCAGCCAGGCGCTGACGCTGTACACCACGCCTGTCATCTATATCTTCTTCGACAAATTCGCGCACCGTGGTTCGCGCAAGCGGCCGGCCGCGCAGCAGGGTCCGACACAGACTGGTCCGGCTCCGGCGGAGCAGCCGTCATGAACCCATCCAGCGTATTCATCAATCGGCCTGTGGCCACTACGCTCTTGACGGCGGCCGTGGCGTTAGCCGGAGCGCTTGCGTTCACTGTGCTGCCGGTCTCTCCGCTGCCTCAAGTGGATTACCCAACCATTTCCGTAGGCGCTGGCCTGCCCGGCGCCAGCGCTGAGATCATGGCGGCATCGGTAGCCACTCCGCTGGAACGGCAGTTGGGACACATCGCCGGAGTTTCGGAGATGACGTCCACCAGTTCTCTCGGCACCACCGGTATCACCATTCAGTTCGATCTCAGCCGCAACATCGATGGCGCGGCGCGCGATGTGGAAGCAGCGATCAATGCCGCACGAACCTACCTGCCGGCGAATCTGCCCTCGAACCCTACCTACCGCAAAGTGAATCCGGCCGACTCGCCCATTATGGTGATCGGGCTGACCTCGCAGATTTACGATCGGGGCAAGCTCTACGACGAAGCGTCTACCATCGTCCAGCAGAAGCTCTCGCAGATCCAGGGCGTGGGCCAGGTCAACACCGGCGGCGGCGCATTGCCCTCCGTTCGCGTGGACGTTTATCCGGCTCAGCTCAATCATTACGGCCTGGCGCTTTCCAGCATTCAATCCATGCTGAGCCTGCAGAATTCCCACCAGGCGCGCGGCCAGCTCTCCGATGGCATCGTGACCGCCGACATTATCACCAACGATCAAATCCGCTACGCCGCAGAGTATAAGCCGCTGGTGGTGGGTTACCAAAACGGCACCGCCATACGCCTTTCCGACGTCGCGAACGTCACCGATTCGGTGCAGAACATCCGATCCGCCGGCTATCTCAACGGAAAACCCGCCATCCCCATCACGGTATTTCGCCAGCCCGGCGCCAACATCATCCAGACCGTGGAACAGATCCGCCGCGAGATGCCGTCGGTCAAAGCTTCGCTGCCGGCTGGGATCGATATCACCATCGTGCTGGATCGCACCACCACCATCCGGGCATCCGTCAAGGAAGTGGAGCGCACGCTCGTCATCTCCATCTGCCTGGTGGTGGGCGTGGTGTTTCTGTTCCTGCGCAACCCGCGCGCCACGCTGATCCCGACCGTGGCTGTACCGGTTTCACTGATCGGGACGTTCACTGTGATGTACCTGGCCGGCTTCAGCCTGGACAACTTGTCGCTCATGGCGCTCACCATCTCTAGCGGCTTCGTGGTGGATGACGCCATTGTCGTGATGGAGAATATTTCGCGGCATATCGAGGCTGGAATGGCGCCCTACGAAGCCGCGTTGAAAGGCGCCAGTGAAATTGGCTTCACCGTCTTTTCCATCAGCGTCTCGCTGATTGCGGTTTTCATTCCCATCTTGTTGATGGGCGGAATCGTGGGACGCCTGTTCCGCGAATTCGCGATTGTGCTATCCACAGCCATCGCCGTGTCCATGGTGATCTCGCTCACCACCACTCCAGTGATGTGCGCCTACCTGCTAAAACCGCACGACGACAATCACGGTTTCCTGTACAAATTGGGCGACCGCTTTTTCGACTGGGTGCTCTCCATCTATCGCCGATCTCTTCACTGGGTGCTAGACAACTCCGTGCTGATGCTGGTGGTCTTGATTTTGGTTGTAGCCCTGAACGTGGTGGTCTTCATCAAAATTCCGAAAGGCTTCTTTCCGCAGCAGGACACGGGCGTCATTTTCGGCGGTCTGCAAGGTCCGCAGGATGCCTCCTTCGCCGTGATGGACGATTCTGTACGGCGGCTGGCGTCCGTCATCAAAAGCGATCCGGGCGTGGATAACGTGGTCACCTTCACCGGCGGGCAAGGCAACACCAACGGCGGATTCATTTTCATGTCGCTAAAGCCTCTGGATCAGCGCAAGGCCAGCGCGGCGCAGATCCTGGCCCGGATGCGTCCCAAAATGCTTGCCATGCCGGTGGCCTCGGCCTTCATGCAGCCGGCCCAGGATTTGCGCATCGGCGGACGCGGCAGCAACGCGATGTATCAATACACCATCCAGTCCGACACGGCGCAGGATCTGGCTCACTGGGGTCCGATTCTCTTGCGGGAGATGCGCAAGCTGCCGGGTTTCCAGGACGTGAATACGGACCAACAGAATGGCGGCCTGGACCGCTATCTCACTTACGACCGAAATAGCGCGGCGCGCTTGGGAATTACCGTACAGGGCCTGGATTCGGCGCTCTACAGCGCTTTTGGCCAGTCCCAAGTTTCAATCATTTACACGCAGCTCAATCAGTATTACGTTGTGCTGGAAGTTGCGCCGCAATTCTGGGAGACTCCGGAAGGGTTGAAGTATATTTATTTGAACTCGGCGAATGCCGGCAACGTTCCGCTCAGCGCCGTCTCCGCGGCACATTCCACCACCATTCCGCTTTCCATCAATCACACGGGCCTTTTCCCCTCGGTTACGGTGTCCTTCAACCTCTCGCAGGGTGTGGCCCTGAGCGACGCCACGCGTGAGGTGACGGAAATGCAGGAACGGCTGAACATGCCGCAGACCGTGCGCGGATTCTTCGCCGGAACCGCGCAGGCCTATCAGGATTCGCTGTCATCCGAGCCGATTCTCATCGCCACCGCGCTGTTGGCTGTTTACATCGTGCTCGGGATTTTGTATGAGAGCCTGATTCATCCATTAACGATCATTTCCACGCTTCCCTCTGCCAGCGTGGGCGCCATGCTGGCGCTGATGCTGTTCAAGATCGATCTGAACGTCATTTCGATTATCGGAATCGTGCTGCTAATCGGAATCGTAAAGAAGAACGCCATCATGATGATCGATTTCGCCCTGAATGCCGAACGAAACGAAGGCATGAGCACCGCCGATGCAATTTTCGAAGCCTGCATGCTGCGCTTCCGGCCGATTCTCATGACGACTGTGGCGGCTCTTTTCGGTGCATTGCCATTGGCCTTCGGAACCGGCATCGGGTCGGAACTGCGGCGTCCCCTGGGCATCACCATCGTCGGCGGCCTCATCATGAGCCAGTTGCTGACGCTCTACACAACTCCGGTGGTGTACCTGTTCCTGGACCGGTTGCGTCTCCGTTTTGGGGGCGCAGAGCGGGAAACCATCCGGCCCGCGGAGCAGCCGATATGAAACGAATGACACCTTGGCGCACGCCCTCTTGCGCAATGCCACTCAGTTTTCTCAGTGCTGGGATTTATCGATTGGAGGTGGGGCGGACCCCCCTGGACCCGCTCTTTGACGAACGGACAAGCCGACGAGGGCGTCGGCTGCGGACCAGGGGGTCCGCCCTACATCGCTTTCCGGTTCCGGGAAAACTAAGTGACATTGCGCACTCTTGTGAACACAAAGTTGCGAAAGAGACAGGCGTTCACACGAGTGTGAACGCGGCACGCTTAGGAGCGTGCGCCACACTCCTCAGCCTGGCTCTCACTGGCTGCATGGTGGGCCCCAAGTATCATCCGCCCGCAGCTGTCCAAGCCCCGCCGGCATACAAAGAGCTAAATCCTTCGCCCACCCAGCCCGCGCCTCTGGCGGAACCCGCGGCTGATCCCACGCTCGGCGGACTTGGCGACTGGAAACCGGCAAATCCCCAAGACACTCTGCCGCACGGCAAATGGTGGGAGATCTACAACGATCCGGAACTGAGTGCGCTCGAAACGCAGCTCAACATCGACAACCAGAACATCCGGCAGTTCTTCGAAAACTTCATGGCTGCCCGAGCTCTGATTCGCGAAGCGCGCAGCCAACTCTTTCCCACCGCAACCGTAGGCGCGAGCTATACCCGGTCGCGCGGCTCCGCCAACCTCGGCGGCAACGTTGGAAACACCGGAACGATATCTGGGAAGGGCAGCACAGGACTGATCGACTTTCCCCTCGACGTGTCTTGGGAGCCCGACCTCTGGGGCAGAGTCCGCAACACCATCCGCCAAGCCCAATACAACGCGCAGGTCAGCGCTGCAGACCTTGAGAATGAACGCCTGACCGAACAAGCCAGCCTCGCCACATTTTTCTTTGAAATTCGCGGACAAGACGCGCTGCGCCAGATCCTGGACGCCACCGTGGCGCAGGATCAAAAGGCTTTGGAATTGACGACCTCGCAATATAATCTGGGACTCACCGATCGCATCGCCGTAGTGCAGGCCCAAACCACGCTCGAAAGCGCGCAGGCACAAGCCACCAACCTGGGAGTGGCGCGCGCGCAGTACGAACATGCCATCGCGCTCCTGGTCGGGAAATCTGCCTCGGAGTTTTCGGTTCCCGTAAAGCCGATGCTCGTCACGCCGCCGCCGATTCCGGTGGGTCTCCCCTCGCAACTTCTGGAACGGCGCCCGGATATCGCCGCCGCCGAACGCACCATGGCCGCCGCGAATGCGCAGATTGGAATCGCAACCGCGGCGTTTTATCCCAACCTGACGATCTCGGCCTCGGTCGGCTTTGAAAGCTCCCTCTGGAAAAAGATTTTCGATTGGCCCAGCCGGTTCTGGTCTGTCGGTCCGTCTCTTTCCGAGACGATATTCGACGCCGGTCTCCGCCGCGCCACCGTCAATCAGTTCACCGCTGTCTATAACGCCGACCTAGCCGCGTATCGTCAAACCGTGCTAACCAGCTTCCAGCAGGTGGAGGACGCGCTCGCCGCAGTGCGGATCCTGACCCAGCAGATCCAGCAACAGCATCAAGCCGTGGAATCCGCGCGCGTCGCGCTCGACCTGGAAATGAAGCGCTACGAGACGGGCCTCGATCCGTACATCAACGTGGTTACCGAACAGAACGCGTTGTTGAGCGCCCAACAGATTCTCGCGTTGATCGAAATCCAGCGGATGACCCAATCCGTCTCGCTCATCGAAGCGCTAGGCGGCGGCTGGGATCGTTCCGAGTTGGTATCGCCGCAACAGGTAACGGCAAAACCGGCGAAGTCCGACACCACGATTCAGCAGTAACGCTGGGACAAAAAGGCACCGACTCCCTTACGGTCGCGGTTCGGTAGCACCCCCTCCATTCCGAGCCGCGACCGTAAGGGAGCCGGTGCCTTGCCGCTGCACTGTCTCCCACTTTGTCTTGTGGCGCTCCAGCCACCAACAGGGCGGATTCCAAGCCGACGAAGCATACTGCGGGAAAAGTGTTCGCGAACAGCTCGCATCCGCCGTTCCTAAGTAATCGAACTCCAGCTTGTTGCCCTTAGCGGCGTCTTCAGGAACTGCTGCACCGTGATGGTACTCATCGCCGGCCCACGCAGTTCGAAAACGCTCCAATCCACTGCGTACGCGGCCGCAGCGCCAATGAGAAGATACTTGGCTCCCTGGCCAATGATTTTCATCATTCCCATGCTCAGACCATAGCGCATTTCGCGCTCGACGTATAATCTCGGAATGCGCGATGTGGACGACGCTCACAAACCGTGCGGCGCTATGGTATCGCGATCCGCTTCGCGGTCGCCATGGAACGCCGCACGCGACTGCGAGAGATATCTACGAATGTTCCACCGGAGGTTTCGGAACTTGATACGCGCGCAGCAGTTCTGTGAATAGCCTGCGCAGCGATTCGGAGATTTTTGCGTCCTCGCCCAGGGCGTCTAACGTTTCGGCGATCGATTCAATGGTTGAAAGACATTCGCGGCGCGGCTCTCTGCGGGTTTTGCCATAAAGAGACGGACGGGCTGGATTGAGCGTCAGGCGTTTCAGCTTCAGCAGCCAGGGGTTCCGCCACCACATGGTTTTCGCCTGCGCCCAGGTACCGTCGAGCACCACGATCCCTTCGAGTTTCACTTCGGCAAGGTTCGCTGAGCCGCCCGATTTTGTCATCACCGCGAGGCGATCCTTGGTGGGGCGCTTTTCCGATTTGGATCCGAGATAGAGCACGCCCCAATCACCCTGGATCGCCGGGCGCCCCAGCGCTTTCGACAGATTCGGCCAGGAGAGGCCGACGCGTAACGTTGAGTTTTGGAGCGCGAGATTGGCGATCCGCGCCGAGCCAAGCTCTTTATCCGGCTCCTGCGGGTGCTGCAGAATGAGCACGTGATGTTGGGAGGGAAGCGGCGTGATGGAACTACAGATGCACAGGGACTGCTTCTTGTAGCACTTGGGACATTCTCGTCCGCTATGATCGGACATGTTGCCGGAAACTTTCTATGGATCGCATCGCTCGCTTTTTTATGATCGCAAACCAGGCCGTTGAGTTGGCAGGCGAAAGCGCCTGCCCCACGTAGGACAATGAAGTTTTACTCTACTTTCATACCTGGGTTGCTCGAACCCGTCGAGGAAGCGCTGCGTGGCGACTTGCCGGATTCGAGAGTTCTGTTGGCGCTGGATGGGCTGGTGATGTATGAGTCGAGCGCTAAGGCGGACGTGATTGAGAAACTTGCGTTCGTTACCAATAGTTTCCATGTACTGAGGCATTTCGAAGGCTCCGATTTACCGACTATGGCGGCGGCTATTGTGAAAGAGCCCTTTGAAATGGCGGTCGCGCTGCCGCGGGGCAAGACCTTCCGGGTGATACCGTCGGTTTCCAATCAACTGGTTGCGGTGGATAACAGCATCCTCGAAGCGTTGGAGAGAAGAATCAGTGAAAAAACTGGGCTTCGTTCGCATCGAAGCAAACCGGATTTTGAATTCTGGCTCGCTCTACGGAGCGAGGGACACGGCTTCTTTTCGCTGCGGTTGAGCCATCACAAGGCGTACGATAAGATTCTTCGAAAAGGCGAATTACGGCCGGAGCTCGCAAATATTCTTTGCCGGCTTTCCGATCCTAAGCCCAAAGAGCTATTTCTCGATCCGTTCTGCGGCTCGGGTGCGATTCCGATCCAACGCGCGACCGCCTTTGCAGAAGGCCTGGTGATTGCGAGCGATCAGGATGAGAGCCTGGTGGAACTCCTTCGAGAGCGGATCAAGGATCTCGGCCTTAAGAAGCGCGTGGTGGTGCGGCGCGACGATGCCTTGCACCTGACGCGCTACCAGGATGGTTCGATCCATGCCATTGTTACGGACCCGCCCTGGGGGCACTTCGTAAAAACGGACGCGCCGATCGCGGATTTCTACCGCGACATGCTGAATGAATTTGTGCGAGTACTCCGTCCCGACGGCAAGCTGGTAATTCTAACGGCGGAAACCGCTGCCTTGGATGCTGCCGTCACGCAATTGGACCGGCTGGCGCTTTCGCGGAAGTTTCATATCCTACTTTCGGGTAAAAAAGCTGCCGTATATGTTTTTTTGCGGCGTTAACCAACCCCTCGTAAGACAGCCGTGCATCGCCATGAGTGGCGATGCGGCACGCAAGAGTGCGTGCGCTACGCATTTTGTCGCAACACCAAACCACTTGCTACAATTCGGCTGCATGACCTATTGGCTCGGAATCGACGTGGGAACAGGTGGAACGCGGGCGCTTCTGGTGGATGAAGCCGGGCAAGTGCGTCACGCCACCACCGCGGCGCACGAAGACGTCCGCATGGATCGGCCGCTTTGGGCTGAGCAACGCCCGGAGAACTGGTGGGACGCGGCGCGGCAGGCTGTACAGGGCGTGCTGACGGAATCTAAAATCACCGGCAAAGACATCCGCGGCGTCGGACTGTCGGGACAAATGCACGGCCTGGTGATTCTGGACGAGTCCAACCAGGTAATCCGGCCGGCGCTGATTTGGAGCGACCAGCGCAGCCAGCCGCAGGTGGATTGGATCAACCAAACCATCGGCAAGGAAGCAGTGCTGCGCCATACGGCGAATCCGGTGCTGACTGGGTTCACGCTGCCCAAGCTGCTTTGGGTCCGCGACAATGAGCCGCGCAATTTCGAGCGCATCAGAAAGATGCTGCTGCCGAAAGATTACATTCGCTTTCGGCTTACCGGCGATTTCGCAAGCGACGTTTCGGACGCTTCCGGGACCGCACTGTTCGACGTGGTGCAGCGCCGCTGGTCCCTTGAAATGGTGGACGCACTGAAGCTCGATCGAGGAATACTGGCGCGCGTCTACGAATCGAGCGAAGTTACGGGCGTCATCTCGGAGGATGCGGCGCGCGAAACCGGCCTGCAGCCGGGCACACCGGTAGTGGCCGGCGGCGGCGATCAGGCTTGCAGCGCTGTGGGCAACGGAATCGTCGTGACGGGCGTGGTTTCCTGCACCATCGGAACATCCGGCGTGGTGTTCGCGCATAGCGACAAGCCGCAGTACGATCCCGCCGGCCGTGTGCATACTTTCTGCCACGCGGTGAAAGGCGCATGGCACGTGATGGGCGTCACGCAAGGCGCGGGGTTGAGCCTGCAGTGGTTCCGGCAATCAACTGGCTCCCAGCGTGGACTATGACGCTCTCACCGCGGAAGCGGCTACCGCGCCCGCCGGGTCGCAAGATTTGTACTGGCTGCCGTATCTCATGGGAGAGCGGACGCCGCATTTGGACGCCTCGGTGCGCGGCGGATGGATCGGGCTCACGGCCAAACACAAGCGTTCCGATCTGATCCGGTCACTGCTGGAGGGCGTCTCCTACAGTCAGAAAGATTGCCTGGATATTATCGAGGGACTGGGCGTCTCGCTCGATTCGGTACGAGCTTCCGGCGGCGGCGCGCGCAGCCCGTTCTGGCGTCAAATGCTGGCCGATGTTTTTGCGAAACGCGTGGTCACGCTCGAGACACAGGAAGGGTCGGCTTATGGCGCTGCACTGCTGGCGCTGGTGGGAACCGGCGTCTACTCGTCGGTGCCGGAAGTCTCGAAAGCCGCGATCCGCGAGGTGGATTCGGTTTCTCCGCAGGCGGATGCCGTGCGAACTTATGCGAAGGGACATGCGGCTTATCAGTCGCTGTATCCTGCTTTGAAGCCGTTCTTTCATGGACAGAGCTAGTGGGGCGGACCTCCTGGTCCGCGCGGGTCCCCCCGGACCCGCTCTTCGATCATTGCGTAAAGGTTCAGCAGGCCGACGAGGGCGCCGGCCGCGGACCGGGGGGTCCGCCCTACGATGATCTATTGCGATGTCAGCCTGCCGGTGCCGCTTGATCAAAGCTTCACTTATCGAATGCCGGAAACTCTGCGGCATCGCGTGCGGCCCGGCTGCCGCGTCCTGGTCCCATTCGGCACCCGAAAGCTCACCGGCATTGTCCTGAAGCTGCACGATCAGCCGCCGGATGGTCCGGTGAAGGAAGTCTTCCGCCTGATCGACGAAGAGCCCGTGATCGAGATGGAACTCATCACATTGGGCCGCTGGATCGCGCAATATTACTGTTCTCCGCTGGGCGAAGTGCTGCGCGGCATGACTCCGCTTACGGGAGAGATTCGGAAGACCAAGCTCTATTCGCTCACGGATTCCGGACGTGATGCAGCTCGGCAGCTCTTGCTGGGATCCGCCGAGGACGATCCTACATTGCAAGTGCTGCGTCTGCTGGAGTCGCGGCCCCTATCGGCGACGTATTTACAGAAGAAACTACCGAAAGCCGCGAATATCATTCGATCGCTCGAAAAGAAAGGCTTCGTCGAGGTTGAGGATTTACAAGCTCAGCGCGATCCGCTGCGTGCTTCCGCCACCCGCCTGCGCGCGTCGTGGCTGGCGCGGGCCAGCGAGGATTTGAAGCTCACCAAGCGGGAGCGGGAACTTCACGCATTCCTGGAATTGCATCCGGGAAGCCACAATCTGCATGAGTTGGAAAGCTCGGTCAAGGGCGCGAGCCAGGCCGCGCGATCCCTGGCGCGCCGCGAGTTAATTGCGCTGGAATCGGAAGCGCTTACGGGCGTGTTTGCCTCAGAAGCTCCACCCAGGACCCTCAATCCGCATCAGCTTACCGCTTATCAGCAGATTGAAGCCGCATTGCGCGGCGCTAAATTTCAGACGTTCCTCATCCAGGGCGTTACAGGATCCGGAAAGACGGAGGTGTATCTCAAATCCATCGACGCGTGCATCGCGCTCGGCCGCAGCGCGCTGCTGCTGGTGCCGGAGATTGCGCTCACTCCCGCCATGGCCGGGCAATTTTTCCATCGCTTCGGCGATCGCGTGGCGATTTTGCATTCCGCGTTTCACGACGCCGAACGTGCGGAGCAATGGCGCAGAATCCGCAGTGGCGCCGCTACGGTTGTGGTGGGTACACGGTCTGGCGTCTTCGCTCCGGTTCAAAATCTTGGGCTGGTTATCGTGGATGAGGAGCACGATCAGAGTTATAAGCAGCAGGATACGCCGCGCTACAACGGCCGCGACGTGGCAATTGTGAGAGCGCAGGGTTCGAACGCGGTGGTGGTGCTGGGCTCCGCGACGCCCAGTCTTGAAAGCCGCTACAACGCGGAGAAGGGCAAGTATCAACTCATCTCGCTACCGGAGCGCATTGAGCGGCGGCCCATGCCGGACGTGGAAGTGATCGACATGCGCCAGGAGTTTCTGGAAACCCGCAAGCAGGTAGTCTTCTCGCGCCGGATGGTGGAGATGGTTACCGAGCGGCTGGAAAAAGGCGAACAGACCATGCTGCTGCTGAATCGCCGCGGTTTCTCCAGCTTCGTAACTTGCCGGGCCTGTGGGGAGCGCTTGGAATGCATCAACTGCGCGGTGACTTTGACCTTTCACCGGCGCGATCGCCGCATGCTTTGCCACTACTGCAACTACGCCCAGAAGGTCCCGTCGATTTGTCCAAAGTGCTCCAGCGAATATTTGCAATTCATCGGCACTGGGTCGGAGAAGGTGGAAGAGGAACTGCACCGCGATTTTCCCACGGCGCGGATCGCCCGCATGGATCGCGATACGGTTAGCGGAAAGCGCCATTTCGAAACTATTCTGCAAGGGTTCCGGGAAGGCGATTTCGATATCTTAGTCGGGACGCAAATGATCGCGAAGGGTCACGACATTCCGAACGTGACGTTGGTGGGAGTGGTTTCCGCCGACATCGGCTTGGGGCTGCCCGATTTCCGTGCCGCCGAGCGTACATTCCAACTTTTGACGCAAGCCGCTGGCCGCGCCGGCCGCGGGAATCTGCCGGGCATTGTACTGATCCAGACCAACAATCCGGAACACTACGCCATTCGGTTTGCGTCCGAGCAAAACTACGATGGGTTCTACGCGAAGGAGATCCAGTTTCGCAAGCTGATGCGCTATCCGCCGTTCAGTGCACTGGCCAATGTCCTGGTGCGCAGCCAGAAGCAGGAGGATGCGCTGCGGATGAGCGCCGAGCTTGGCCGATTGTTGGATCCCGCGCCGGAAGGGCTGAAGGTGTTGGGGCCTGCCGAGGCTCCGGTTCCGAAGTTGAAGAGCGAATTCCGTTACCAGCTTTTGTTGAAGGCGGTGAATCGGAAGCGCCTGAATGAAACGCTGCGGGAGTTGCAACAGTTCGCCCAGAAGCAGAAGTGGGGACCGACGGGGCTGTTGATCGACGTGGATCCGTTGACGTTGCTCTAGCTTTGGAACGTTTAGTTCACGAGCAAGGCGCCAGTTAAACCAAGATGGCGATCGGTTGACCAACAATCCTTGATGCGATGAGCAGTCATAAGGACCAGCCCATGTGCATCTGCGAGTGTCAAGGATTGATCTGAGAACTTCCTGACAACGAGTCCGGCTTTGGCAAGGCTCGGGTGATCGAACGCGATGATCTCAAGGCCGGGCAATTCATGGATGAAGTTCAAGAACTGGATGGCGCGCCTCTGGTCGTATCGCCGGAGGAACCAACCATGTGCCTCGGCGATGACGAGAGCCGAAGTCACCAAAGGCGGAGGATCAGAGAACAACCGCCTAAAGAGTGGGTGGTAGCTATCAGATCGGTCGAGAAAAGCGATCAGTGCGGATGTGTCGACATAGGCTTCAGTCCTTCGAGCCATACACGATTTCATCAACGGATTGGCTGGAATGTGGATCGCCGGACTCGACCATGCCGGCGTAGCGCATCCAAGGAGCAGCTTCGGCCGCAGGTAACCGTTCCCGAATGGCGCGACGAACGAATTCCGCGATCGAGATCCCCAGCGACCGTGCTTCCTTTCGGGCCAAAGCGTATTCTTGTTTATCCAAGCTGACTTGAGTGCGAATCATGTTATCACCAACACAATAAATGATAACATAGCACGATCAGCCAGCTGTGGAGACATGATATTGCTGCGTGCCGCGTAGTAGAGTGCTGACGCGGGGGCCCGGCAAGATGATTCCAGCCAGGTTCAAGGGGTCGGCGTTCGAGATATCCAGACTTTCCTCAACGGTTGGATCGGAGCGGCGGATGGCGCGCAATAAATCCAGCGCTTCCGGCCGGGCAAACTGCTCGCCACTGAAGCCGGAGACAAATCGCCCGCCTCGGATTTCGCCTTGTGCTTCTTTTTTGCGCAGTACTAACAGCAGATCGCGCCATGGCGGCGCTAGCGCTTCGCGCGCCAGCAGGTCGCGAAAGATGACACCCCAGCGCTCCAGCAACTGATCGGCGAACGCCGCTGCGCGCGCATCCCCGGCGGGCGCATGCGGCGCGTGACGCACCAGCGCCCAGCGTCCGGCAGCGTGTCTGGGACGCGCCTGCCTCCCCCGCCCCTCCCCGCGCCGGCGCTTTGGATCCACCAGCGATCGCAAATTCTCAAACCCGTCCGCGGTAACTAAGCCAGCCGCCACCAATTCCCAGAGACCATCCTCCACTTCGCTGGCCAGCCGGCCGGTTGCGCGCGTCAGGTCGTTGAAGAAGCACGCTCCCTTGCTCTGCAGTTGCGCCAGCACTTCGCCGGCGGCGTGGGATAGGACCGGCGTGTGCGGATCGCCTCCCAACCAATCGGCGCTTTCGCGCAAAAAGATGGCAATGGGTGCGGTGCGAGTTGGGCGAACCCGACGCGGCTCGGGATCGTCAAATGCCGGATGCGGCGATAGCCGCGCCCACATCACTTCGCCGGCTAAACATAGCTGATCGAGGAAATCAGGCTCATAGCGCGCAATGCGACGCGCCAGTACTTCGGGTTCCCACGCCGCAGCTGAGATTTCGTAGCCCTGCAATTGCTTGATGATCTGCAGCGTTCCATCCACGCCATGCAATCGACTGCCCGGCACCAGGTGCTGCCAACGGTTCAGGAAGCGCTGAAATTGCGCAGCCGTAACCGGTTCAATCTCGCGGCGAAGTTGGCCAAGCGTGAGCCGGTGGATGCGCGCCAGAATTCGCCGATTGCACCATTCCACTTCGCCTTCGGCCAGCGGCGAGGAATAACGCCCGCGCATGACCTGGCCTTCTGCTTCGAGTTTTAGGAGCGCGGACTCAATCTCATCCAACGGAAAGGCCAGGATTTGCGAGAGTAAAACCGCAGTGGCGGGGCCCAGCGAATCCATCCAGCCACGCACGGTGGCTAGCGCGTCCTCTTTCAGGTGCTGACGCTCTGTCGCAATCCAGAAGGCCTTTCCGCCGCGTTCCAGGACATGCGCGCGTCCGGTTGCAGCTAATTCCTTGAAGTACCCTTGCCATTCCGCCTTGGGAGGCAGGACGATCAGACTCAGTAGCGCATCGTGCAACTCATCCGCGTCGCGTACATCCGGCCAGGACTCCTCGGCCACCGTCGCAATCGCCGCCGGATCCAGGATTCCTGCGCCGCCCGCGAAATCGGACCGCAGTGTTCGCCGCAGTTGGACCGCTCGCGCGCGGCGTTCCTCAAGCGGAGCGTCGTCCAGGTAAGCGTAGGGATTCGCGTTCAGAATTTCATGGGAAAACAGCGACGGCTCGGCCGTATCGATGGCTATCTTGCGAATTCGACCGGATTCGAAGCCTTCCAGAACGCGCTTCAATCCTTCGATGTCCATGGCTTCATGCAGGCAGTTATCGATGGTTTCATTCACCAGCGGATGATCCGGGATCCGGATTTCACCAGTGAGATTTTCAGCGCAGGCCACTTGATCGGGAAACACGGATGCCAGAAGATCGTCGGAGCGCATCCGCTGAATAGGCGGCGGAACCTTGCGGCCGCCCCGGAAGCGCGGGATCGCCAGCGCTCGCGACGCATTCCAGCGCCAGCGCGCGGCGAACATCGGAGCGTCCAGCAGCGCGGTGGTAAGAACATGCTCCACCGTCTGCGGCTTGAGAAACTCGAAGACCAATTCAAGCGGAAATGCGTGCTGCTCGGTGAGCGAAATATTGATGCCGTTGTCGGTGGCGGCGGCTTGCAGCTCAAAATTGAAGGAGCGGCAGAACCGCTTGCGCAGCGCCAATCCCCAAGCCCGGTTGATGCGCGATCCGAAGGGAGCATGGATCACCAATTGCATTCCGCCCGCTTCGTCGAAGAATCGCTCGGCGACAACTGTTTGCTGCGTCGGCAAGGCGTTCAGTGAAGCGACGGCCGCTTGGACGTAGGCGACGGCTTGCTTTGCGCCGGCTGCGTCCAGGCCGCATTCTTCCGTCAGAAAAGCCAACGCGTGTTCTGGATCGTCTGCGATCTTTTGACGAACTTCTCCCACTGCCTCCGACAGTTCCACCGTGCGTCCGGGCGCTTCGCCATTCCAAAACGGAACAGAAGGCGGCGCGCCATGAGCGTCCTCTACGCGAACACGGCCGGGTTCCACGCGCTTGATGCGCCACGATGTTGTGCCGAGCAGAAAAACATCGCCCGCCAGGCTTTCCACGGCGAAATCTTCGTCCAGCGTTCCTACCACTTTGCCTTCCGGCTCCGCCACTACGTTGTAATTCGCCGTTTCCGGAATCGCACCGCCGGAGGTAATGGCGGCCAGACGCGCGCCTCGCCTACCGCGCACGCGGCCATTCACCTGGTCGCGATGTAGATGGGCTCCGTTGCGCCCGCGCTGTGTGGCGATACCATCGGACAGCATGGTCACGATTCCGTCGAACTCGCTGCGCTTTAGATTGCGGTAAGAGTACGTACCGCGCACGAGTTCATACAGATCGTCCTCTTGCCAATCGCGCGCCGCAGTCTCCGCCACAATTTGTTGGGCGAGAATATCCAGCGGCGCATGCGGGATTTCGAGTTTGTCCAGCGAACCCGATTTGATGGCGCGGACCAAAGCAGCGCATTCGATCAGCTCGTCGCGTGTAGTTGCGAAAATTCTGCCCTTGGGTTTCGCGCCCACCCAGTGACCGGAGCGTCCCACGCGCTGGAGCGCGACGGCGATGGATCGCGGCGATCCAATTTGACAGACCAGATCCACGGTACCGATGTCGATGCCGAGTTCGAGCGACGCGGTGGCTACCACGGCACGGAGCTCCCCATTTTTTAAGCGGGCTTCGGCATCCAAACGAAGCGCCCTGGAAAGGCTGCCGTGATGCGGCAATACGAAATTCTCGCCCAGCCGCTCAGCCAAAGCGTGCGCCACCCGCTCGGACAGCCGGCGCGTGTTCACGAAGACCAGCGTAGTGCGATGAGTGAGAATTAACTGGGCCACTCGATCGTAGATCTCTGTCCACATCTCATTCGACGCCACCGGCCCCAGCTCATCGCGCGGAACTTCAACCGACAATTCCATTTCGCGCCGATGGCCAATGTTCACAATGCGCGCGCCGGCGCTCAAGAATTGCGCCACTTCTTCAATCGGCTTCACTGTAGCCGAGAGCCCGATGCGTTGCGGCCGATTGCCAACTTCGGCAGTGAGGGCGTCCAGCCTCGCGAGCGACAACGCCAAGTGGGAGCCGCGCTTGTCGTCCGCCACAGCGTGGATTTCATCCACGATCACGGTCCGGGTGGTGCGCAACATCTCGCGCGATCTCTCCGCCGTGAGCAGGATGTAAAGCGATTCTGGCGTTGTGACGAGAATGTGCGGCCGATGCTTGCCCATTTGCTGGCGTTCCCAGGCCGGCGTATCTCCAGTGCGAACAGCGGTGCGAATGGGCGCGAGCTGGATTCCACGGCTCGCCGCCAGTTCAGAAATCTCGGTGAGCGGAATCTCCAGATTCTTGCGGATATCGTTGCTCAGCGCTTTCAGCGGCGAGACGTAGACGACTTCCGTTTCGTTCGGCAGTTCGCCGACGCGCGCCTGGCGAACCAGGCGATCCAGGCAAAGCAAAAAGGCAGCCAGTGTTTTGCCCGATCCGGTGGGAGCTGAGATCAGCACATCCCGTCCCGCGCGGATTTCCGGCCAGCCTAGAATCTGCGGCTCGGTGGCGCACGAAAATCGAGCAATGAACCACTCGGCGACGAGCGGATCGAAGGCGGAAAGCGGGCTTTGGTCGATTTTCGGCTGAGGGAGCACTTGACACCATTGTCGCACCGGCCCGCTGCTACTCTGCCCGCTGTTACCCTGAAAGAAAGGTGCGCCACTTTCGTCCTCACTTAACAGGCGTTCACACGAGTGTGAACGCGGCACGCAGGAGTGCGTGCGCTACGCTGTTGGCGATTTTGTGCGTTGCGCCGGGCTTCGCGCTGAATCCGCGCCGCGCGCTCACGCAGTACACCCGAACTGTTTGGACCCAGGAGCATGGACTGCCGCAGGATACGATCCGGGCCATCGCGCAAACCAAGGACGGCTATCTGTGGCTCGGCACGGACGAAGGTCTGGCGCGCTTCGATGGCTACGATTTTGTGGTCTTCAACAAAGAGAATGGCTCGCTTCCCAGCAACAGCGTCACCGCACTCTGGGCTGCTCACGATGGCGCCCTGTGGATTGGAACTCCCGGCGGGTTAACCCATTACTTCGATCGCAAGTTCACCACATACACCAAGAAAGACGGACTCGCGGATACGTTCGTGAACTCCATCACCGAGGATCGTTCGGGCTCGCTTTGGATTGCAGCGGGAATTTACTTGAACCGCTTTCAGAATGGAAAGTTCACAAGTTTTAGTACCCGGGACGGGTTCCCGATTGAATCCATGCGCGCTGTTTATCTGGGCCGGAACGGTACTTTGTACGTTGCAGGATATCCGGGCGTCGCGCGGCTTGAGGGCGACAAGTTCGTTCCCGTGATCGGACCCGACGACATGGGCCACGATATCGTCAGCACTCTCACGGAGGACCGGCAGGGGAATCTTTGGGTGGCGGGAAACTTCGGCCTCTGGATGCGCAGTCAGGATGGCAAGCTGCGGCTCTTTCAAACCAAAGATGGCCTTCCGGATAATTTTGTCCGATCGGTTTGGGAGGATCGCGACGGCAACCTGTGGGCCGGAACCAATGGCGGTTTGGCGCGCCTGGAAAATGGACGTTTCGTCAGCAATCCGCTAGCGACGTCAGCCGAGCGCGATTGGGTTCGCTGCATTTATGAGGACGCTCAGGGCAATTTGTGGGTGGGGATGAACAGCGGGTTGAAAAGGCTGCGCGACGATATGTTCGCCATTTACGGCGAGTCCGAGGGTCTGCCGAGCGATGAGCCGACCACGGTTTTTCAGGATCATGCCGGACGAATTTGGATCGGATTCCACGACCGCGGCCTGGCTCAGTTAGGCGGGGCGAGACCGCATGTCTATACAACTCGCGACGGCCTGCCCAGCAACGAGATTTTCTCCATCCGGGAGGATCGGCAGGGCGACCTGTTGATTGCCACACGCGAAGGCCCCAGCCGGATGCACAATGGCCGCTTCTACAACCGGGTGCTGGAAGATCCCATGCACCGGCGGCTCTCGTTCGATTTCCTTGAGGACCGCGCGGGCAAGCTCTTTGTCGCGATGCCGGGCGGGTTGTACGAACTGTCAGGAGACGGCGCACGCACGGTAATTCCCGGCGGACCTCTGCTGAACGACTCGTTCGTGGTGCTCTGCCAAACGCGCGATGAAAGCTTGTGGGCCGGCTCCTATGGACAGGGCTTGTGGCGATGGAAAGATGGAAAATCCACGCGCTTCACCGTAGCCGATGGTCTTTCAAACGATCAGATCCGCGCTCTCGAAGAAGATTCGGACGGGACTCTTTGGATCGGTACTTTCGGCGGCGGGTTGAACGGTTTGCGGAACGGGAAATTTTTCCACGTCACCACCAGAGACGGGCTGCTGAGCGACAACATCTCGCATGTGGAAGATGATGGACTCGGTTCGCTTTGGCTCAGCACTACGCGCGGGATTTGCCGCGTGCCGAAACAGGACCTGAACGATTTCGCGTCCGGGAAAATACACTCCATCCATGCGGTGAACTACGGCGTATCGGACGGATTGCGCAGCGCCCAGTGCGCACCTGGTTATCCCACCAGCCACGGGGGCACGCGGACTTCGGACGGCCGTCTGTGGTTTCCAACCAGCCGAGGCCTGGCCGTCCTGGATCCAAACGAAAAGGCCGCCCAGTTTAGCTGCGCCGGCGGTTCACTTACTGGATGTGCTGGTGGACGACCGGACAGTGGCCCTGACGGAACCGGCTGAATTGCCGCCAGGCAACGGGCGTCTTCAATTCCGCTACACCGGCGTGGATCTGAGCGCACCCGAGCGTGTTCGCTATTTCTATCGGCTGGAGGGCCTGGATCGGGATTGGGTGAGCGCCGGCGCGCGCCGCGTCACCAATTACAACAGCCTGCGGCATGGATACTATCGCTTCGTAGTGCGCGCCGGAATTCCAGGATCGCAGTGGACCGAAACCTCCTTCGCGTTTCATCTCCGGCCGCATTTTTACGAAACGGTGTGGTTCCGTTATCTCTACATTCTGTTGGCGGCGGCCGGCATCTGGGGACTCTTTCGGCTGCGCGTTCGTCAGATACGCCAGCGCTTCGCGTTCGTGCTGGAGGAGCGCGTGCGGCTGGCGCGCGAGATCCACGATACGCTGGCGCAAGGTTTTGTGGGGATTTCGTCGCAGCTGGATGCCGTGGCGATGACGCTCAACGGCCATTTGGACACGGCCCGCCAGCACCTGGATCTGGCGCGCAAAATGGCCCGGCATAGCCTGACGGAAGCCAGGCGCTCCGTGATGGATTTGCGGGCATCGGCACTCGAAGGCCACGATCTACCCGCCGCACTCTCGGAAGCCGCACGGCAATGGACAGCGGGATCCAAAGTTCAGGTATATGTTGACGTAGAGGGAGGCGCCCACCCATTGCCTGAGGAAATGGAGCAGCATTTATTGCGGATCGCGCAGGAGGCGGTAGCCAATACCGTGAAGCACGCGCGAGCCAGCGAGGTGCGCATCCGGCTGGAAATGGAAAATGGCCGGCTTCGTTTATCCGTAAGCGACGACGGACAGGGCTTCGAGCAAACCGACGCCTTCTCAGAGATCGGCGGGCATTTCGGCTTGCTGGGAATGCGCGAGCGCGCGGTACGGTTGGGAGGCGAACTGGAACTTCACAGTACGCCGGGACAGGGAACCGAGGTGGAAGTGAAGGTGCCCATCAAATGATTCGCATCCTGATCGCGGAGGACCACTTGATCGCGCGCGTGGGGGTCAAGACGATTTTGAATACCCAACCCGATATGAACGTAGTGGCCGAAGCCGCGAACGGCGCGCAGGCGGTAGAACTGCATCGGCAACATCGCCCGGATATCACGCTCATGGACATGCGCATGCCAGGGACCAGCGGCATGGAAGCGGTGGTTGCGATCCGCGCGGAGTACCCGCTAGCCAGGATCATCGCGCTGAGCACTTACGGTGGCGACGAAGATATCCGGCGTGCGCTGGATGCGGGCGTGCGCGCTTACCTTACCAAGGATGTTCTGCACGACGAGATGATCCGCGCGATTCATATGGTGCATGCCGGTGAGACGTATCTTCCGCCGTCAGTCCGCGCGTCGCTGGATGCCAGTTCCCTGCCCGCCTCCTTGAGCGCACGTGAGCTGGAAGTGCTGGCCCTGATCGTAAAAGGCCATGGCAATAAACAAATCGCCTACGCCCTCGGTATCGCCGAACACACCGTCAAGAACCACGTAAAGAGCATTCTCAGCAAGTTAGACGTGGAAGATCGGACGCAGGCGGCAACTGCCGCCATCCAGCGGGGCATTATTCACCTGTAGAGCACGAGAACGAGAAACCAGAAACGGGTTTCAGCACGTGGGGCAGGTTGGTAACCTGCCGCCGATTGCCAATCGGCGCAAACTGGCGGGTTGACAACCCGCTGCAGGATGACATCCTGCCCCACATCCTGAAACTGACCCACCACCCGCGTTTGGTAGCCCAAAAGGGCTAATAACCTGACAACCACCCGTATCATCTTTATAATCAAGCTAGTTAGGCTGTTGAACGTCTCTCCGTTGAGTCTTCGGGATGGTGGGGCTTTGCTCTGCTGGGGTTGAGGCCCTCCGGAGTCGATTCATCGGCCTGCTAGCTGGAGTAACGGGAAGTTGTAACTCGAATGTGGATTGTCCGATTAGCCCTCCGCCGCCCCTATACCTTCGTTGTGATGTCGCTGGCAATTTTGCTGCTGGGCGCTACAGCCATCGTTACGATGCCGGTGGACATCTTCCCTTACATTGATATCCCGGTGGTCAGTATCGTCTGGACCTATGGCGGCGTGCCGCCCGAAGAGATGGAGAAACGCATCGTCACCATCTTCGAGCGCGCGATGACCACATCGGTCAACGATATCGAGCATATCGAGTCGCAGTCGTATTACGGAGTTTCGGTGGTCCGTGTCTACCTGCATCCCAACGCCAGAGTGGATCTCGCGATGACGCAGATTGAAGCGATGTCGAACTCCATTCTACGCGGGATGCCGCCTGGAATCTTCCCTCCCAGCATTTTGAAGTACGACGCGTCCAGCGTTCCCATTCTGCAGTTGGGTCTGGAAAGCAAGACTCTCAGCGAGCAGCAGCTCTTCGATATTGGCCAGAACTTTATCCGGACTCCGCTGGCCATGGTGCAAGGCGCAGCGGTGCCTTCGCCTTATGGCGGCAAATGGCGACAGATTCAGGTGGATCTCGATCCGGCGGCGATGTATGCCAAACAGCTTTCCGCCACCGATGTTTCGAACGCATTGAACTTGCAGAATCTGATTCTGCCCGCCGGCAGCGTGAAGATCGGACAGCGTGAGTATCAGGTGCAGGTGAACAGCAGCCCAGTGGTACTCAGCGAGATGAACAAGCTGCCGATCCGGACGGTGAACGGCGCGACCATTTACTTGAAAGATGTAGCCAACGTACGCGACGGCTATGCGGTACAAACCAACATCGTCCGGACCAACGGAACCCGGGGCGCCCTGCTCACCGTGATGCGAAACGGGCAGGCTTCCACGCTGGCCATCGTGAATCAGGTGAAAGCCGCCCTGCCGAAAATCATGGCGGGCCTACCGGAGGGAGTGAAGGTCCGGGAGCTTTTCGATCAATCCATTTTCGTGCGCTCATCCATTTCCGGTGTGCTGAAGGAAGCCAGCACCGCGGCGCTGTTGACTGGTCTGATGATTCTGCTTTTCCTCGGAAGCTGGCGCAGTACGGTGATCGTTTGCATCTCGATCCCTCTTTCGATTCTGACGTCGATCATTATTCTCGATCTGCTTGGCCAGACCATCAACGTGATGACGCTGGGAGGAATGGCGCTGGCGGTCGGCATCCTGGTGGACGACGCGACGGTTGAAATTGAAAACACGCATCGCAACCTGGCAATGAGAAAGCCGCTGGTGCGGGCCGTGCTGGATGGCGCGCATGCAGATCGCGGTCCCGGCGTTGGTTTCCACGCTCTCCATCTGTATCGTGTTCGTGCCGGTTTTGTTGCTTACTGGAGCCGCGAAGTATTTGTTTACGCCTCTTGCCATGGCAGTGGTTTTCGCGATGCTCGCTTCTTACATGCTTTCGCGCACGCTGATTCCCACCATGGTGCACTTCCTGCTGAAACAGGAAGTGGATATGTATCGAAAAGGCGAGCACGGTGAGGAAGGAACCGCCGAGGGCCATCCTTTCATCTGGCGCGTGCACTTTGCTTTCAATCGCCGGTTCGTGCGCTTTCGGGCTGCCTATGCCGGTTTGCTGGACTGGGCCCTGGATCATCGCGGCCCGGTGTTGGCAGGATTCGTGATTTTTGCTTTTGGATCGCTCGGGTTGATCTCGCTGGTGGGCAGCGATTTCTTCCCGGCGGTGGATTCCGGACAGATCCGGCTGCATGCGCGAGCTCCAGCCGGCACCCGTATCGAAAGCACTGAGATGATCTTTGCCAGCATCGAGAATGAGATCCGCAGCGTGATCGCGCCGGGTGAGCTGGATACGATTTTGGACAATATCGGCCTGCCGAACAGCAGCTTCAACCTGGCATTCGGGGATTGTCCCGTCCATCGGCGTGAGCGACGGCGAGATCCTGATTTCGCTAAAGGAAGATCACACCCCCACAGAGATTTACACGGAACGGCTTCGCAAGCGGCTACATGAAAGATTCCCCGATCTTGTGGTGTTCTTCGAAGCAGCCAATATCACCAACCAGATTCTGAATTTCGGGCTGCCCTCACCGATCGACGTGCAGGTGACTGGGCGCGACGCCGGACCAAATTACAAAATCGCCCAGCAACTGGCCGAGAAGATAGCTCGAATTCCCGGCGCTGCGGATGTGCATATTCACCAGGTAGTGGATGCGCCGGAGCTGCGCATCAACGTGGACCGCACCAAGGCTGGACAGCTTGGATTGACCCAGCAAAATGTCGCCAACAGCCTGCTGATCTCGCTCAGCGGCAGCGGACAGGTTGCGCCAAACCAGTGGCTGAACTGGGGCAACGGCGTGAACTACCAGGTTATGGCGCAAACACCGCAATACAAGATCGATTCGGTGGAAGCTCTGATGCGCACGCCGATCTCCAATGGAACTATGCCAATGGTTTCGACTACATCCGGCTCAATGGCCGGTACATCGGGCGCAAGCGACGCATCCATGGGTGCGGCGCCCAACCAAGCTTCGGCGGCTTATGGAAATCCGGGATCACTTCCTGGGTCGACGCAGCTTCTTTCGAACCTGGCTACCGTGGATCACGGCGTTGCTACTGAAATCGTCAATCACTATAACGTACAGCCGGTGTTCGATGTGTTCGCCAATGTCGACCGGCGCGATCTGGGCAGCGTGACGTCCGCCGTGGAAAAAATCATGAACCAGACGCACGTTCCCAAAGCCACCACGCTGATGCTGCGCGGGCAATCCAAAACCATGGAGACTTCGTTTTACCGCCTTGGATTGGGCGTGATCGCGGCCGTGATTCTGGTATATCTGTTGATGGCGGTGAATTTCCAATCCTGGGTGGATCCGCTCATCATTGTGAGCGCTTTGCCGGGCGCGCTGGCCGGCATTCTCTGGATGTTGTTCGTCACGCAAACCACCTTCAGCGTTCCCTCGCTGATGGGCGCCATCATGTGCATCGGCGTGGCCACCGCGAATAGTATTTTGATGTTGGTTTTTGCGAACGACGAGCGTATGGACGGCAAGGGCGTGCGGGCAGCGGCGCTCTCGGCGGGCTTTACCCGATTGCGGCCGGTGCTGATGACGGCAGCGGCGATGATTCTCGGAATGCTGCCCATGTCGCTCGGTCTCGGCGAGGGCGGCGAACAAAATGCACCGCTGGGACGCGCGGTGATCGGCGGCCTTTTGATGGCCACTGTCACCACGCTTTTCATCGTCCCGATTGTTTATACCTATCTCAGGAAATCGCCGCCGGTGGATCATGACAAGCAGATCGAGGAGGAAGAGCGGGAGTTGATTCCCGGGGCCGAACCCTGGCACAATCTCAGCCGCTAAGATTGAAAGAACGGAATGCGACCAGAAACAACCAGTAACGAAGCGGAACTTCGCGCCGAGATCGAGGAGCTCAAGCGCAAGTTGGAACAGAAGCATGCGGGCACGTCCGAACATGTGGTCCAGCCCGCCAGGCACACCATTCGCAACCTGGTCCTGCTTTTCATCGTGATTCTGATCGTTGCATTCGTTGCTGGATATCTCCCGCGCCATCGGCGTGAACTACAGTTGGTGGCGGAAGCTGATACACACAACGAAGCGCTCCCTCAGGTGAGCGTAATGACCGCGGTTCGCGCGGAGGGACGCGGCAATCTGGTTTTGCCTGGCAATATTCAAGCGGTAACCGAAGCGCCCATCCTGGCGCGTGCGGAAGGCTTCCTCAAGACGCGTTATGTGGATATTGGCGACCGCGTGACGGAGGGACAGCTTCTGGCTGAAATCGAAGCTCCGGATATGGACCAACAGGTCCGGCAGGCTAAGGCCGCAGTTGAACAGGTGCAGGCCGATCTGGAACGCGCCACTGCGGCTCTGGAACAGGGCAAGGCCAATGAATCGCTAGCCAAGGTTACCGCGCAGCGTTGGGACAATCTGGTGAAACGCGGCGTCGTATCGCGTCAGGAGAACGATCAATACCAGGCGCAGTATACGGCGCAGGCGGCCAATGTTCGCGCGCTGGATCACGCGGTGGCGGCGGCGAAAAGCAACATCGCCGTCGCCCAAGCCAATGTGGCCCGTCTGTCTGACCTGCAAAGCTACCTCAAAGTGCGCGCGCCTTTTGCGGGCGTGATTACAGTACGCAACGTGGATGTGGGTGCGCTGGTGAATTCCGGAAGTACGCTGCTGTTTCGTATCGCGCGAACCAATCTCCTGCGGACTTACGTGAACGTGCCGCAATCCAGTGCATCGGATATTCACGTGGGCCAGACGGCTTTTTTGAGCACATCCGAAGCGCCCGAAACAAAGTTTCCTGGACAGGTGGCGCGTACGGCCAATTCGCTTGACCCCTCCAGCCGCACCTTGCTGGTGGAGATCCAGGCTGAAAATTCCGCCGGAAAACTGATGCCAGGGATGTATGTTCAAGTGGATTTGAACCTGCCGCGAAAAGATCCGCCTTTGCTGATCCCGAGCGACACGCTAGTGGTGCGTCCGGAGGGAACGCTGGTAGCTCTGGTTGGGGCGGGCAACAAAGTTCACTTCCAGCGAATCCTGGTTGGCCGCGATTTTGGCGACCGTATCGAAGTGCTCTCCGGTATGAAAGAAGGCGAAAGGGCCATCGTGAATCCGAATGATTCCGTGCAGGAGGGAGTGCGGGTTCAACCAATCGCAGGCGCCGCCAAAGCAGGCAATGCCCACCCTAGGTGATGAAGACGCCGACGTGGCGCACGCACTCGTGCGTGCCGTGTTCGCACTCTTGCGAACACAAAGTTCCCAAAGAGAAATGCGTTCACACGAGTGTGAACGCGGCACGCAAAAGTGCGTGCGCCACATCCACATGAAATCATTCACTCATTTTTTCTGCTTACTCCTGTTGGGCTGCCTGTCCCTTCGCGCGGACGATTCCGTGCGGCAGCGCCTGGCCCGTCCCTATACGCCGCGCCCAGTACCGCCCGTGGACATGACGAACTCGCCGCGCCTCAATCAGGTACTGCGCGCTGGCAATATTTATCTATCTCTCTCGGACGCCATTGCGCTGGCCATCGAAAACAATCTCGATGTGGAGTTACAGCGTTACAACATGCCAACGGCGGACTCCGAGGTATTACGCGCCAAAGGTGGCGGCTTGCTCCGCGGCTTTTCCTACAACCTGGCTGAGGCGCCCGTTGGCGTGGGCGGCCCATCGAGCCCCTTGGTCACCACCGCCGCGTCATCCACCGTCGCCGCAGGATCGGTGCCGACCAATCCGTCGGAGTTGGGCGTGCTCGCAGAACAACAAACGAATCTTTCGATTTTAGGGACCCTACCGCTCTCCATTGGTCCTCCGATTCCGCAATTCGATCCAGCGATTACAGGACAGGTGAACTGGTTGCACCAAAGCCTGCCGCAAACCAGTCCGGGTGTTGCCGGGAGCAACGCACTGGCCACCGATACCACGCTGGCCAATGTTGGTTACTCGCAAGGCTTTGGATCTGGCACACAACTAGCAGCCAGCTTCGACAATTCCCGTGAGACGCTCAACTCCACCAGCAGCGCTTACAGCCCGTTCACTACCTCCAGCTTCGGCTTCACGGTGACGCAGCCGCTGCTGCGAGGATTCGGATTATCGGTGAACCGGCGCTTCATCCGCATTGCGAAAAACGAGCGCAAGATTGCGGATCTTCTGCTGCGCCAGCAATTGATCGCCACTGTATATGGCGTGGTCCGGTTGTATACGGATTTAGTGGCGCTCTACGAAGACGTGAAAGTGAAAGAAGACACGCTGGCCGCCGCTGAGAGATTGTATTCGGATACGAAGGCGCAAGTGGAGGAAGGGACGCAGGCGCAAATCGAACTCACTCGCGCTAACGCCCAGGTTTTTTCCATCCGCCAGGATCTGATCAATGCCCGCGGATTGTTGGAAGAACAAGAAGCCATCGTAAAGATTGTCATCACGCGCCGGAGTGCAAACCAGCCCGACATTTTAAACGCCAGAATTGTTCCCACCGATTCGCTGAACATGCCGGAGAAAGACGATCTTCCCCCTCTTCAGAATCTACTGGCCGATGCGTTCCAAAGGCGTCCCGACCTCAAACAGGCAGGGGTGCAGATCGAAAATTCACAAATCAGCCTGGAAGGGTCCCGGAATGAGTTGCTGCCGGAGCTGGATCTGGTGGGCGTGGCGCAAAACAACGCTCTGGCCGGGCAACAGAACGCCATAGGACCGCTCGGCGATCCAAATTTCCTCGGCGGGTACGGGAGCGCGCTGGAGCAACTGGCTACGCGCAGATATCCGACCTATGGAATCGGCCTGCAGTTGACTCTACCGCTCCGCAATCGGATCGCGCAGGCGGATGTGGCTCGCGATGAGATCCAGACCCGGCAAACGGAGATCCGTATGCAGCAGTTGCGAAATCAGGCCCAGCTCGAAGTAGAGGACGCGCTAGTGGCGATGCGCAAGGCCCGGTCATCCTATGAAGCAGCGCTGCAGACGCAATCGCTGCAGCAAGAGTCGCTCGAAGCGGAGCAATCGAAATTCCAAGTGGGCGCATCCACTAGCTTTTTCATCATTCAATACGAGAGCTACCTGGCCCAAGCCAGATCCACGGTAGTGGTCGCGAAAGGCGCGTATCTGAAGGCGCTGGCGGCTTTGCAACGCGCGGTCGGCACCATTTTGGACGACCACCAAGTGGCAATTGATCAGGCTGTTCGGGGCCGGTAGGATCTGCTGAAAACATCTAAGGCACCGACTCCCTGACGGTCGCGGTTCGGAATGAGGCACCCCGTTACCGAGCCGCGACCGTAAGGGAGTTCCCATGGGCCTGCGGCCCACCAAAGGTGATGAAGACGCCAAGTGGGGCGGGACCCCCTGGACCCGCTCTTTCACCAACGAAATCCTCACGGACAAGCCGACGAGGGCGTCGGCTGCGGACCAGGGGGTCCGCCCCACAAGGCGTCTTCAACGGAGCCGGTGCCCTTTTGCATTTCAGCGAAAACGCATGCTGTAAAAATAATGCAAAGAAATTGTACAATCCTTCCGTTCCCGGGATTTGACCTTTATACTCCAAGTAGAACATGCTTCCAAGCATCCAACTGCAACGCGTTCCAGCGTTACAGCCAATCACTTTCGGGGACGTTATCGAGCGCACAGCGGGCTTTTTCCTGTTGTTGCTGGCTAGCCCCATCGTGATTGGTTCAGCGCTGATTGTAGCGGTGCTGTCGCGCAGATCCCCCCTCGTCGCCCATCTCAGAATCGGCCGGCACAACCGGCCCTTTTGGATGTTGAAATTGAGATCGATGTGGGAACCCGACGCAGCCAGCGCCCACTCCACTGGCTGGATCGAGTATGTAGCCGCCGAACCATCTGAAAACGGCAAAGCCGCCCACGATCCGAGGATCACCAGCCGATTCGCCGCTTTCTGCCGCCGCCACTCGGTGGATGAGATTCCGCAGTTTTGGCATGTGCTGCGCGGCGAGATGTCGCTGGTTGGCCCGCGCCCGTTAACTCGCATCGAACTGCTTCGCTATTACGGCCCGCATGCTTCGGAACTGGTCTCGGTGAAGCCGGGGCTGACCGGACTCTGGCAGGTATCCGGACGCAGCACGATCAAATTTCCCGATCGCGCGGCGCTGGATTTGAAACTGGTGCGCGAGTTGACGCCGCAGATGTATTTGACAATTCTACTCCGCACATTCTCGGCGCTGATCATCGGTCAAGGCGCCTGGTAGTCGCCCTACGCAACTCTTAGTGGGTTCGCCTTATCTCGCGGTAAAACTTTTCGTCCGATAGTTTCATTTTTGGCCAAAACACTCCTTCCCGCTACATTCTGGTTGCTGATCTGTCGATGGTTCTGGCGACATGCACACTTCCGAACGGCCCGCCGCTACCGCTGTAAGTTTTCTGTTCATCCTTGCGTTTAGCGCGATAGGTCAGACACTGGACAAACCACAAGCAGCGATTTCAAAGAAGGAAGTCGCGCTGCTCGCAGCTGTTACCGAAGCCGGGCAGTGGAAACCCGTCGATCCGCGGGTCGCGAAAGCCTATCGGGAGTTGGGCGATTTCTATTCAACGGAAAGCCGGTATCCGGAGGCGGAGAAGATCTATCAGAAGAGACTGGAGTTGGAAGAAGACGCATTAGGACGCGCCAATCCACAGTTAATCGTCGCGGTGCAGGATCTCGCCAGAGTGAACTTTGCACAAATGAAGTATGCGCGTGCCACCGAGTTACTGGAAAGGTCGCTGCGGATTTTGGAGCGAGAACATGGGGAACAGGATCCCAAGCTGTTGCCCGCGATTGAAGAAGTGGGAAAGGTGCTGCAGGCCGACTCCAAATATCCGGAAGCCGAAAAATACTTACGCCGCGCGCTGGCGATCCGCGAGAAGGCCGCCGGCCATGATGGCGCGGAACTGGTCTCCGACTTGAGCCAGTTAGCGCGTTTGTACGTCTTGAAGTCCAACTATACTTCCGCCCAAATTTATTACCAACGAGTGCTAAAAATCCAGCAAGCCACGCTTCCTTCCGCAAGCCCCGAACTTCTGCCCACGCTCGATGCGCTGGCTGCAATGTCTCTGGAACAGAAGCAATACACGGAGGCCGAGCCGCTGCTCCGGCAAACGCTCTCCATTCGGGAAGGCGGATTTGGTCCGATGCATTCCGAAGTGGCCAAGAATTTAGATCAACTGGGTTGGCTCTACACGCAGCAGAAGAATTATGGCGCGGCCGTTCGCTGCTATGAGCGTTCCGTCTTTATCTGGACAAAAGCATTGGGATCGGAGAGTCCCGAGTTGGCCGGCAAGTACCAGAAACTAGCGGAAGTCTACGCGGCGCTCAATCGCCCCGTGGATGCCGAACCCCTGGTCCGCCAGGTGCTTTCCACGCGCGAGAACGAAACCGTGACCAGCTTGAATACGTTGGCATCCATCTATATCGCCAGAGAAAACCTGACGGAGGCGGAACCGCTCTATCGCCTGTCGATCGCGATTCTGGATAAGCGCGGCATCCTTACCGCGAAGCGTCCAGTAGCAGCCGGATCCGATCCTGGCTTAGACCTGCTGGCCGAGACCGCCACCGACTATGTGGAGCTGTTAAAGAAGATGAAGCGCAAGAGCGAAGCCTCCAAGCTGGAGGCACGAATCCGCGTCATAGTGGGCAAAAACTACACCAAGAAGCGCTCTGGCTGACGGAATCCCTGAGAACAAAGGCCTCTCGGCGCCACTGGCACAGAAGAACATGAAGATTCCGTTCTCTGTCCAGCGCGCGGCGCCGCTCCTTTGTGTCTGCCTCCTGTTGGCGCAAGATATTCCAGCGCCTGTTCCACTCTTAAAAACCGGCCAGCCAGTCAACTGGTGGTTCGTCTTCAAATTCAATGCCGCCTCTTTCCCCGAATGCGGAGGCGGCGTCCAGAGGACATGTCTGTTCGGAGGCGTCGTGCAACCGTACAAAACCTTCGGCCAACAGTACGTGTTCGCCAGCAGCGCGAACGGTACTTTTCAACAAGGCGGAGGTTGTCTCGGTGACGCAACTACCGACCCGCTGGGCGCTACATTCGATCAGATTTACAACGGCAGTTCCTACTACGTCCTGTGGAACGATCAGTTTTACGGCGATCCACTCGCAACTCAATTCGCGCCCGCAGGCCATTCCAAAGGCCTGCTGGCATGGAACGATCTGGGCGACGGAATGGTCCTCGAAGTAACTACGCCATCCTGGCCGGCATCCGGCAGTGTGAACCAGCCTCGTAAGACGGACGGAAACACACTGGGATGCGTCACAGACAATGACGTTCTGGTGAGCCAGGATTTCTTCGCACTGAAACTCAACAAGGCCGATGTGGCCGCCGTCCTCGCGGCGCTCGCAAATTCTAGCGTTGTCACGGACCCGGCAAATCTTCAAATCGTGCACAACGGAGGGCCATCCGACATTCAGCAACTGGTGCAGGGGTTGGGAAGCATATCCAAGAGCAAGACGCCTTCGATGGCCACGCTTTCGGGCGGCGTGGTGCTGATCTCGAAACCATCCAGTCTCAATGTTCCACCGTGGCAGATGGTGTCGGCGTTACTCGGGGGTGTACCGCTGAGAGTTGCGTCGTGGTGGGCTGATCCGAAAATTCCGACTACTACGGCGTCCACTTCCATTGGATGTTGGGACGCCTCGCTTCCGAAACCGGGTGCTGTAGAAATCGCGACCACCGGAACCTGGCAGGGCAAGCCGCTTGGATTCATCGGCGTGAGTGAACCGGATGGCAATCACGCGAAGATCGGCGTTTCTATGTCGCTGAACAAGATCCAAGCGCAGGGAAGACCACCGAGCCGGCATTGTAGCGAAGACGACTTGTCGTCCGAGTGCGCGGCTCCTCGAAACGCGTGCTTGTTCGGCACCTGCCCTTACGTCATTTTCGGCGACATGAATCAGCAGGGCACGCTGTCCGGACCGTATTGCGACAGCAGCCAAAACGGGCGAGGCGGGCTGTTCTTTGTCCTTCGCGATCCGGCGTTATTCCAAAGCGTGCAGCAGTTGCTGCAAGGGCAGACAGCGCCGCAATAGTAGAAGACTGAGTGGGGCGGACCCCTGGTCCGCGGCCGACGCCCTCGTCGGCATGCTGACGGATAAAAAAGAGCGGGTCCAGGGGGACCCGCGCGGACCGGGGGGTCCGCCCCACAGTCTGCCCTATTGATGGACCGGAATCGTCATCCCCGATTGAGATTGAAAACCGCCGATCGACAGGGTCACCGCCGCATCTCCATTCGGGGTGGAGCTCGGAACGCGAACGTTGATCTGATATAACCCGGCGAGCAACCCCGGAGAAGCTCCCGCGTATAAAACATCCGAGGACGCCAACGTTTTACCGCCGATGGTTACCGAGATGGGAGTGGCAACCTGATCCGCCGCCGTCGTCAATTGACCGGGAGGAACCGCCTGCATCAAGTCTCCAAGCCCCGTGGCGTAAAGCGTGATCAGTTGACCGGGTTTAGCGGGTTGGCCGCCGGAAACGAGCGACGGATCGGCCACCGGAATTCCGGTGCCGGCAATCTGCGCCGCAATCGTGGTGGAATTCGGAATGAAAAAGAACGCGGGCGCAAAAGCCTGCTGCGAGTTCAACGTCGCAACATCGCTGACCAATTGGTTCGGTTTATCCGGATTCAAAATCACACTCACCATGATAGGCCCGGTACCGGTGAATTCCGGAGCTTGTGCGTTGATCTGGTCCGCCTGCACATACGCAATGGGTATCCGAACAGGCGTACTGATACCCGGACCCGACACTTCGATTGCGATGCACGCCAAGACGGTCGGAAAAGTCGTATTGTTGTTTTCCAGGTCGCCGAGTCCCACTGTTCGCCTTAGCCCCGACACCTGAAAACCGGAGCCAAACACGGTAATCATCGCCCCGGACGAAAACGGCGGCTGGAACGAAGCGCCGTTCACTACAGTTCGCAGCGTGGGCTTGGGCGTAAGCGTGCACGCGCCCACGGCCGAGATGGTGGCTTCGAACGTGTATACATGATCGCCTTGCGGCGTACCATCCTGATTCGCTGCAACGGCTGAGACGTAGACGTGCAGGCGTCCGACTTCCGTCTGCGGTGGCGTCCACGGTACGGTCCAATCAAAACCAGCTCCCGCGGCAGTAGTGGGCGCATCCATATGCTCGGCGAATTGCCGGCCATTGTTCGCATTGCACGGGGGCGCCGCTCCAAACTTGGACCCGTCGTCGCAAACCACCAGGATTCCCGATGAGGCCGAGAATATTCCAGCCTCAGAGGTTTCATCGCTCACCTGGCGGATGGTCATTTGAAAGCCCCAGCGGCTCGCCATGGGATGGCTCACGGTGACGTGAATCATTTGCTGGACACCCGGATTGTAGTCGGTGATCGAAGCCGTTACGGATCCCTGCGAGTCGCTGTTTGCCGCGCCAAAGGTGCTGTGACAGACGCTGCAGTTTTGTCCATTGTGATCGGCGGGTGCGCCGGTATACCCAATGCTGGGCATCGCGCTCTCGGCCAGCACAACGGCGGGCGCCAACGCGAACAGGATTGCTAGAAATATGCGATTCATCCGTTGATGAGACTACACCCAGGACAAAACGTTACACCTACTTGTAACCCTAGAGGCCTTAGTCCAAACACGCCAATGCCTTTTTTGCGGTGGTGCTGAACGGAATCTCGCCAATTTTGGACCTTACCACCCAGTGAAAACCCTTTGGAATCGGCGATATCGACGCCCGAAACACGTTACAGATGTAGTTGGTATTGACGATGGTGTGCCGGAATTGACCAATCCGAGAACCCAGTTTCGCGCCGGCTATTTGATCCGGCTCCGGTAGCTCCCAAAATCCGGCCAATCGAGGATTATCCGGAGTCCTTTGCCAAGCCAGGATTTTGCCCGCTTTTTCCACCACAAGCAGTTCTCTCTCCACACGCTTGGCGGTTGGCCGGATGGATTTTAGCGGTAGTTCGTTTTGGATTCCGAGTTCTCGCGCCACACAATCGCGAGCCAACGGGCACTCCTCGCATCGCGGCTGCTTCGGAAGACACACCGTGGCACCGAGTTCCATCATGGCCTGATTGAATTCGCCCGAGCGCGTCGGATGAAGCAGCTCTTGGGAAACGGTACGCAGCTGGTTTCGCACTGCGAGCGAGTCCACATTTCCCCGTTCGCCCGTGAAGCGGCTCAAAACGCGCAGGACGTTGCCGTCCAGCACAGCGTGCGGCAGATCAAAGGCGATGCTGGCGATCGCGGACGCCGTATAGTCGCCGACCCCGGGCAGAGCACGGAGGGAAGAGTAGTCCCGCGGAAAATCGCCCAGTTCCACGATTTTCTGCGCTGCCCGTTGCAGATTCCGCGCCCGTGAATAATAACCCAGGCCGGCCCAAGCCGCGAGCAGTTCCTGTTCGGGAGCGGAAGCGAGCGCGCTCACATCCGGAAAACGCGACAGAAAGCGTTCGTAGTAAGGAATCACCGCGGCCACGCGAGTCTGCTGCAGCATGATCTCGGAAATCCAAATCCGGTATGGGTCGCGCGACTTGCGCCACGGAAGATCCCGCTTATGTTTCGCGTACCAGGCCAGAAGCCGGTTCCGTATTAATTTCGTTTCCACTGTGCGCCCAATCGCTCCTTACCAGCATGTGGGGCAGGATGTTCACCCGCGCCGTTTTGCGCCGATTGCCAATCGGCGCGCAGGTTACCAACCTGCCCCACTACTCACCAGCCATCCGCGACTGATATTATGCATTCGTGAAGGCTTCCCGCGTTGTCGGCCTGGTAATCGCCGTTCTTATTATCTTGGCACTCGCGTACACCTACTACGCGCCCTTTCGCCTGGCGATTTGGGTGGCGGTTGGACGCAGCCCGGATTGTTCGCTCGAGCAAGCGCTCAAAGCGCAGGACAATCTGAAACTTCAGATTGCCTATAACGATCAGATCCTCAACGCGAGCAAGCTGCTGCAAGAAGACGCGCCCGGTTATGAGCTGTGGCAGACACCCAATGGCCGCTACTGGATTCCCGCGGGAAGCCGTTACGTATTACCGTTCAATCTCGCCGAACAACGGCGTGGGATTTATGGATCGGGCGAATTCGGACCACACCCGGGAGACATCGTTTTAGATTGCGGCGCCAACGTTGGCGTCACGGTGCATGAGGAATTAGCCGCCGGCGCTAAAACAGTGGTCGCCATCGAGCCTGCGCCTGAGAATTTGGAATGCCTGCGCCGCAATTATTCCAAAGAAATCGCATCCGGCCAGGTGATCCTGGTTCCGAAAGGCGTTTGGGACAAGGATGACTTCCTCACACTGCGAGTGGATCCCAAGAATTCAGCGGCCGACTCTTTTGTGCTGCAGCGCGAAGGCGCCGTCGAACTTGAGAAAGTCCCTCTCACCACCATCGATAAGCTGGTTGCCGAACTCAAGCTCGAGCGCGTGGATTACATCAAGTTCGATATCGAAGGCGCGGAGCCGAAGGCTCTCACCGGCGCGCACGATACGCTTGCGAAATACAAACCTCGCCTCTCCGTCGCGTCCTACCACCAACCTGACCATCCCCAGTCGATTCCGAAAATCGTTCGCGGCGCCCGTCCCGATTACCAGATGCAATGCGGCCCGTGCTCGGAGACGGAACACGCCATTCGTCCCGATGTCTTATATTTCAAGTAATCGCAGCCTGGTCTTCTTTCTCTGCATTTTCCTCTGCTCCTGCGCGCGCCACTTTCACGCGCAAGGCATCGTGCTGGCCGTCGATTCACCCAACCGCGAGCTCACCATCTCGCATCGAGCCATTCCAGGCTACATGGAAGCGATGGCCATGCCATTCCACGTGGACGCCGCCAGCAACCTCGCACCACTCAAGCCAGGCTCGCGTATCGATTTCGAACTCAAGGTCACCCATAGCGCCGCGGTTGTGCGCCACATCCATTTGCAGCAGACCGAACTCGCCGACATCCCGGTGCCGAAGGCGGAAGATAAAATCGCCATCGGCGAGCGAATGCCGGATTTCACGCTGACCGATCAAAATGGCAATCCCGTGCGCTTATCCAGCTTCCAGGGACAAATGGTAGCGATCGATTTCATTTACACGCGCTGTCCCCTGCCCGATGTTTGCCCGCGCCTCTCCGCAAACTTCGCGAGGCTGCAAAAACGATTCTCGGGAAAGTTGGTCCTGCTCTCTATCACGCTAGATCCGCAGCATGACACGCCTCAGGTTCTCGCGGAATATGCCGCGCGCTGGCGTGCCGATTCCCACACCTGGCTGTTCCTCACAGGTTCTGAGGACGACATCAGAAAAGTAGCCGGGCAATTTGGTGTGGTCTTCTGGGCGGAAGAGGGCGCCATCACCCACACATCCTCCACAGCGATCCTTGATCGCACCGGAAAACTAGTTGCCATGGTAGAAGGCTCGTCATTCACCTCTCAACAATTGATCGATCTAGTAAACGCCGAACTGCACCAGTCCCCAGCCCCGAGTCCCTAATCCCGCACGCAGCCCTGCGGGCTAATGCTATGATCCGGTTGTGCGCGTCGGGCGCCACCGGGTCCGCGGGAAGGGCTGAGCCCACCGATGTTCCATCGTTTTGATTGGTTTCAACAAGACGAATCTTCTTTCAGCCCGTACGCGGACTCCGGGCAAATACTTGAAAGGAGATCGTCATGCCCGCTCCACTTCCAGCTCCGACGCGGCGGCTTCCCTCGCAGCCGAGCATTGAGCAACTCAGAAAACAAGCCAAGGAACTGCTGGCACAATACCGCGCCGGCAATCCTGAGGCCGCATCCGAGGTAACCCGGTTCGAGCGCGATCCGGATGCAGCGGCGTTCTCGCTCGCCGATGCTCAGCGCGTTTTGGCGCGCGCCTACGGCTATGAAAGTTGGCCCAAGTTGAAGGCGTTGGTCGACGGCGCCAATGTCCAAAGCCTGGCCGACGCTGTGAAGGCCAGCGACATCGAAAAGGCGCGGACTCTGGTGCGTGCCCGTCCCGAATTGGCGGGAATGGACATGTCGGAAGGCGACGAACATCGCGCGCTGCACTACGCCGTATTTCGGCGCGATGTACCGATGGTGCGATTGTTGATGGAAGCAGGCTCTGATGCACACAAGGGCATCTGGCCACATCGAGACGCCACCAGCGCTTTAGCGATTGCAAAGGAGCGCGAGTACCACGACGTGGTCGCGGTGATTGACGAAGTGGAACGGCAGCGCCGAGAGGCATTGAGTTGTCCCAACGCGACCGTCTCGCCGGTGCAGGAACAGATCAACACCGCGATCCGCGATGGGGACAACATGGAAGCAATTCGTTTGCTCGAAACCGACCCATCGCTGATTCGTGCCTGCGATCTCGATGGAAGGTCACCTTTACACGTCGCGGCGGAAGAAGCGAATCTCGCAATGCTGGATTGGCTTTTAAGCCAAGGAGCGAACCCGCGCAAACAGGACTCGCGTGGATATACACCGCTGGATCGCGCCGCGCTCGCCGTAGATCCTCGCGATGAGTCCTCTGAACAATTTCCCGCGATCGCGAAGCGGCTGCTGTTCGCCGGCGCTGACTTGACCATCCGAGGCGCAGTCGCCATTGGCGATGCCGGACGCGTGCGCGAACTGGTAAGGAATGATCCCGGCTTATTACGCGAGTTGCGTGGAACCCAAGGTGGTTTGCTTACTCTTGCGGTCAATCACCAGCAACTGGAAATGTTGCGGCTGCTGCTCGATCTGGGCGCCGATCCCGACGAGCGCACGACGTTAGATCAGGTGGAAGAACCCACCTTAAGCTGGGGCACGCCGCTGTGGTACGCCGCATTGGTTGGGAGGCGCGACCTCGCCGAGTTGCTGCTGGATCGCGGCGCGGATCCGAACGCCAACGTATATGCTTCCGGTTGGCCGCTGGGCCACGCCTATCGGCACAAAGACGGCGTCGTGAAACAACTGTTGCTGGATCGCGGCGCGAAGCCCCAACCTTACATGGTGGCGGTAGCCCACGACACTGCCGAAGCGAAGCGGCTGCTTGACGCGGACCAGACCGAAGAATTGGCCAGCGAATTGGCTTGGTCCGCTGCCTGCCACGGATGTCCTTCCATCGTGGAACTCGCCATCCCGCGACTGAATTGGCCGCCCGGAGATCCGCGCTGGCACTGGATCCTGATCCAACCGATTCGCGGCGTGGATCCCGATGGGCGGGACCACGAAGGCTTCTTCGCGTGCCTCCAGATTCTTCTGCCACGCGTGGACCTAAACCTGGTGCGGCGGATGGGCGCGACCATCCTGCATTTTGCCGCCGCGCGCCAAGGGACCACTCAAGCCGAGCGCGCCCGTTTTGCCGCGATGCTGCTGGATCATGGCGCCAAGATGGATCTTCGAGACGATCTGTTGCAATCCACGCCGCTCGGCTGGGCCTGCCGTTGGGGACACAAGCCGATGGTGGAGCTGCTGATCGCACGCGGCGCGCCAATCGCGGAGCCGGATGCCGAGCCCTGGGCTCAGCCCATGGCTTGGGCATCCAAGATGGGCCACACGGATATTGTGGAGGTGTTGCATAAGGCACCGACTCCCTGACGGTCGCGGCTCGGAAAGCAGCGGTACCGAACCGCGACCGCGAGGGAGCGCTACCACGAACGCCGCACTTTTACTCACGCTCCCTTTCGGTCGCGGCTCGGAAGGTAGCGATCGGTTCCGAGCCGCGACCGTGAGGGAGCCGGTGCAAATTGTGCGCGACGCGCGCTAAGCTAGAGTTTGTCTTCAGACTGTAATCTATGCGCGCAATCCTATACTTCGCTGTGTTACCAGCCCTATGGGCGCAGGTGGATGTCCTCACCGCTAACTACGACAACAATCGCACCAACGCCAATCTCGGCGAATTCGTACTCAACAAAGCCAACGTAAACCCCAACCAGTTCGGCAAGCTTTACTCGCTCGCCGTGGATGGCGACGTCTACGCCCAGCCGCTTTACAAACGCGGCGTGGAGGTGGCCGGCGGGGCGCGCAACGTCCTGTTCGTGGCCACCATGAACAACAGTGTCTACGCGTTCGATGCCGACGCAAACTCCAGCACTGCACCCATCTGGAAGCGGAACTTCGGAGTCGCGGTGGATCCGAACGTGTTTTCCCAGGTTGGATTCAACTACACGGACCTTCTGGCCCAGATTGGGATTCTCTCCACACCGGTGATCGATCCGTCTACCAACACTCTGTACGTGGTCCACTTCACTTTCACCGACAGCGGGAACGGAAATGTCTATGCCTACTACCTGCATGCGCTCGATCTTGCGACTGGGGCGGAAAAGTTCAACGGGCCGGTCCAAATTCAGGCGAGCGTGCCGGGAACAGGTTGGGGCGGTCTGGATAAGATCGTAAATAATCAGCTTTCGCTGACCGCCGGCCAACATCTGCAAAGGGCCGGATTGTTGCTGCTGAATGGAACGGTGTACATCGCGTTCGGCTCCATTGGAGATTTCCCTCCCTGGCACGGATGGTTGCTCGGTTACGACGCGGCCACACTCAATCAGACAGCGGTTTTCAACACCACATCCAACAATGGGGGCGCTTCCATCTGGCAGGGTGGCCGGGGCTTGGCGGCAGACGCCGCGGGCAACATTTATTGCGCCACAGCGAACGGAAGCTGGAATGGAACGGACGCTTGGGGAGAATCCGTCCTTCGACTCACCACCAATGGAGGCCTCACCGTCGCGGATTACTTCACTCCCGCGGAATTTTCCACTCTCAACGATAACGACACGGATCTCGGAGCCACAGGCCCGGTGCTGATTCCCGGAACCAATCTGCTATTTTCCATCGGAAAAGAAGGCGTGCTCATTCTGATGGATCAAGCCAACCTGGGACATCAGGCGACCGGGAACACGCAAGTGCTGCAGGGTTTTGAGGCCGGCAATCCAGCGCTTCCACTGGCGCAGCAAGAAACCAGTTTTCTGATTTTCAACAACGCGTTTTGGGACAACATCGGCGGACAGATTCTGTACCTGTGGCCGCAAGGGCAGCCGCCGCGTTCGTACCGGATGGAGAATGGAATTTTCCAGGTAACGCCTTTTTCCACCGGCTCTGCCACCATCGTTCATCACAAACCTTTTCCAGGCATGACGCTGTCCGCCTTCGGCAGTCTATCCGATTCCGGAATCCTATGGGCCACCGCGGCTGACACCTCAGCGCTCCCGGGTCCTGGCACTTTGCATGCCTTCGATGCCATGGATCTCACGGTGGAATTGTGGAACTCCGACATGCAAGCGGATCGCGATGCCATGGGCAACTACACGAAGTTCTCGAATCCCACGGTCGCGAATGGAAAAGTATTTACGCCGACGGATTCCAGGGAAATTGTGGTCTATGGTTTGTTGCCCGGCGTGCCTGGAGTGAATTCCGTAGTGAATGCCGCAAGCTATGCGAGCGGAGCTGTCGCGCCCGGCGAGTTGGTCACCATTTTCGGCAACACGCTTGGACCTACGGCGGCCGTTGGAGCGGTCGCATCTGCAAGTGGCACGATAGCGACGACGCTCGGCAACGTTCAGGTTACTTTCGACGGAACACCCGCGCCGCTCCTCTATGCGTCATCCGGTCAGATCAATGCCGTGGTTCCGTTCGAAGTGGCGGGACAAACCTCGGTACAAATGACCGTCACTCAAACCGGCGGTCAATCGTACAGTGCAACGCTGCCGGTGGACGCGGCGAGTCCCTCGATCTTTTCCGCCAATTCATCCGGAACCGGCCCCGGAGCGATTTTGAACAATGCGAATCTGTCTCAGAATTCCCCTCGAACCCCGCCGCGATCGGATCGGCTGTTGTGCTTTTCGCCACTGGTACGGGCGTATTAAAACCGGCGGTCGCGGACGGAGTGCTAGTCCCGTCTGGGAATCCACCACTGATCGTACAGAAAGTGACCGTGACCATTGGCGGCCAGAACGCGAAAGTTTTGTACCAGGGCTCGGCGCCGACGCTAGTTGCGGGCGTGAGTCAAATCAACGTTCAAGTACCGACGGGTGTGACCCCGGGGCCCGCGGTCCCGGTGACAATCACGGTGGGCGGCGTTCCGTCCGTCAATACCGTGACCATGGCCGTGAAGTAAAAGCAACGGTCGCTTACGCGGAGCGTGTTACCGAGCCGCGACCGCAAGGGAGCGTGTGGATATCGTTGGAACCGCACGATCGTGGTAGCGCTCCCTCGCGGTCGCGGTTCTGTAACGGACTAAGGCTGTGCGTGGTCCACAAACATTTGTTGCTGCGCGGAATCTCGCCTGCGGTTTAAAGCGCTGAGTTTGTTCAACCCATCAACGTAAGCTCGCGCACTGGCTTCGATCACATCGGTGGAAGCGCCTCGCCCGATCACTTTCAAATCGCCCTGCTGCAGTTGCACAGTCGCTTCGCCCAGCGCTTCCGTACCGCTGGTGACGGATCGTATGTCATAGCTGATGAGCTGCGCCGGATTGTTCGTCGCCGCGCCGATCGCTTTATACACAGCGTCCACCGGCCCATCGCCGATGGATGCAGCCTTACGAGTCTCGGCGTCTACCAGCAAACAAACCGTCGCAGTCGGAATCGTAGTGGTTCCGCTATCGATGTGCAAGTATTCGATGCGATAGGTTTCTTCCGCCGGATGCAGTTCGTCGTGCACAATTGCAATCAGATCTTCGTCGTACACTTCCTGTTTTTTGTCCGCCACCAGCAGGAATCTCTGATACGCCTGGTCGAGTTCTTCTTTGCTCAGATGATACCGGAGCTTCTCCAGCCGGTCGCGCAATCCCGCCCGGCCGGTGCGAGCGGTCAACACCACGTGGCTCTTTTCGAAACCGACATCTTCCGGCTGCATGATCTCGTACGTCTGGCGATCCTTCAGGACGCCGTCGACGTGAATCCCCGAGCTGTGCGCGAAGGCATTCGATCCCACTACCGCTTTGTTGGGCGGAACCGGAATACCCAGCATGTCAGCCACCATGCGGCTGGTGCGGCGGAACTCGTGTGCATCGATGGCGGTGTCCAATCCAAAGTAGTCGCGGCGCGTTCGCAGCGCCATTACGATTTCTTCGAGTGAGGCATTCCCTGCCCTTTCGCCGATACCGTTGATGGTCCCTTCCACTTGACGCGCGCCATTCTGCACGCCCGCCAGGCTGTTGGAGACGGCCAATCCGAGATCGTCGTGGCAGTGGACGCTCACGGTGACGCGATCGATGTTCGGCACTTTCGCGCGTACGGAGCGGATGAGAGCACCATACTGTTCCGGCACCGTGTAGCCGGTCGTGTCCGGGATATTCACCACAGTTGCACCGGCGGAAATTACCGCTTCGATCATCTCGCACAGGTAGTCGAGATCCGAACGGCCGGCGTCTTCGGTGTAGAACTGCACGTCATCTACATAAGTTTTGGCCAGCTTCACCGCTTCGACGGCCAGACGCAGGATGGTGACGCGTTTTTCGGCAAGCGTGCGGCCGTAGCGCTCGTCCCGGAATTTGCCCATCACGTGAATATCGGAAGCGCCGATTCCAGTGTGAATACGCGGACGCCGCGCTTTGGCCAGCGCCTTGCCGCAAGCGTGAATATCTTCGGCGACCACGCGCGACAACGCGCAGATGATGGGTCCTTCAATTTCTTCGGCGATCTGCCGGACCGCCTCGAAATCCTCGGGCGAGGAATTGGGATAACCGGCTTCGATGATGTCGACATTCAGCCGCGCGAGCTGCCGCGCCAACGTGACTTTCTCGCGGCTGCCGAGCCGAGTGCCGGCCGCCTGCTCGCCATCTCTCAGCGTGGTGTCGAATACCGCAACTTTGTTGGGCAACATGTACAAAAAAGGCCACCTCGCGGTAGCCCGCCGGTGGCTTTCTAAGGGCCATCATACAATGAATCGCCCACCGGTCGCTTACGGGTCTGTGAAAAAACTAAAAGGCACCGACTCCCTTACGGTCGCGGTTCGGTAACACCCTCTTACCGAACCGCGACCGTAAGGGAGTCGGTGCCTTTTGACCTCCCATGTGACGCTTCAAATAGTGTCACAACGGGCGCGTGCCCCGGTTCAGACCAATCGTATTCTGAATTCGCTATGAAAACCAACAAAGTCAGACTAACAGCCGCTCTCCTGATGCCGGCGATGTTGTCACTCTCGATGGCTCAAGCCGCTGTCCAATGGAACGAACTTCCGAAGAAGATCGGACGAGGCAAAATGCGATCCGACGGCCGTGAAGACCGCCAGTATCGCGTCGTGACAAGAGATGGCGTGATCCACGCCGGTTACGCGCTAACTTTCAGCCTAATCGGGGTCAGAGTCTCGCCATCGGAACAATCCATTCCCCGCGACCAAGTCACGGAGATCCGGATTCACCGCGAGTGGCGATTATCCGACGCGCTGTTTGCACCTGCCGCGAGGGTTTTTGATCTCGATTTGCAAAAGCGACGATTTGGTGTTTTTGGGGGCCCTGTTCTTCCTTTCATCCCAATGGCAATCGGGATAACAGCCGCCGCCACGCCGATCGTTCTGCCAATCCAAGGCATCAAGCGCCTGCTTCCGGACAAAGTGATCAAAGTCGCTCCGTGATTTATTTCACAGGATGCGACTTCGGATTCCCATCCCAGGAAAGATAAAATGTGCAGCTGCGTCTTCGAGGTACACGACAATCGTTGAACCTCTTTCGCCGGTAAAAAAGCGAAGCCGCCCGTTTTGATGGGAGTGTCGCCAGTGTCCTGATGCAGCGGTGAGTTCGCCTTCCACGACAATGATGTGCTCGTTGGAATCGTGGAAGTGCGGCGGGAATTACGTGTCCGGCAGGAAATCGGACGAGCAAGATCCATCCCGCCTGAGGCCGGATCGGTGCGGAGCAGCACGCCACCGGATTCGTCCCACTTCGCCGTATCGAGATTGGATACAATGGCTTGGCCCGAAGCAATCGCAAGAGCACCCAAGAATACCATTAGTTTCATTTGTAGAACCTTACTATGAATCGTGCGCTTCGGTATTGGACGAATGCGACATCCCGAAACGCAGATAGAAGTGACGCGCCAGATCCGCATCTTCCGACAGCAAAGCCGCTGGCGTGTTCCCGGAGAATTCCTTGCAGTCGCGAATCAGGTGGGCCTGATCGTAATATCCGCACGCGACTGCAGTTTCCACCCAATTGCAGGCTGGCCGTCCAATCACGCCGAAGACATTCTTGAATCGCTGGATGCGGCAGTAAACCTTTGGCGCCAGACCCACGGCGGCGAGAAACCGTCTTTCCAATTGACGGATGCCGAGGCCGAGATCTCGGGCAAGCGAGGCGAGATCCAGAGCGCCATTTGCGAGATCGATCCGGCGGACCGCTTCACCAATCAGCAAGTCACCACCGCTTCTTGCGGCGGATAACAAAGCAGCCTCGATCGCGCCAACAGGATCAGGCGCCTCCATCGCCCGATTCAGATTCCGCGAAAGCGCGAGCGACAAATCTTCCACCGCCGTGAACCGCCTACTCAATTCATGCATTGGATGCTTGAATAAACTTGCCGCTCCGTGTGCACGAAAACCAATACCCAACATCTTGGCTGGACCCACAGGCCGCAAAAGTAATGGACTGTCAATCTGTCCGGCCAGAAAACAACGCGGCTGCGCGCGCCACTCGCCAGCTTCCAAAGCTTCAAACGGCTGGCCCCAGTTCAGGATCAATTCCGAGTGGCCATCCGGAACTACCCGCTGCGGCGTGTCCATTCCGCCATCGTGTTCCAGAATCCACAACGTATCGATAAAATGCCGAAGCTGCGGCGACGGGCGGATTTCCCGATATCGAATCATAGAAAAATTAAAGGCCGAACTGCCGCAGGTGATGATCCAGGTGGCGATACACCAATCGTCCCCAGGCTTTTCCGGATAGCTTGCCGAACGCCGGGTGCGGATCTTTCCGTGTACCTTCGCCGGAGGCGACGAACTGTTGCAGTGTGTGCCGGAACGCTTCCAGATTTTCTCCGAAGTGCTCTTCGTGAGCATGCACGAACTCAGGCGCCGTCGGCGCGCCTTTGGGCCAAGGCAGATAGTAAATAATTAACGTCCGGATGATCGGATTAGCTGAACGCGCCCGGTTTCAAAGCGACCGGTTTGGTCCCCATGGCGGTTTTCAAGGGATCGGCAAGATGCGCCAGCATTTGCGCGGCGTTCATCTGGCCCCAGGTAGGACGCGCATCGGGCGCTAACTTCTCGAACCTCTCGAGCAGTTGCCGGCGGCAATCGGCATCCCAGATGGTGTTCATGGGAACCATTGTGCACCGAATCCTCCTACCTTGACAAAAGTTCCGGAACGGTTATCCTTGATCCAGGGGTTGCTATTATGTGGCGTTCTTTCGCTTTTCTGTCCCTGGTCTGCCTTGCCCCCGTCGCGCCTGCCCAAACCATCGTCTCGGCACATTCCGGAGTGGTGAATTACTTCGAAGGCTCGGTTCTGGTGGATGGAGCAGCGCTGGAACATAAATTCGGCAGGTTTGACGAGATCAAGCCCGGCTCCGAATTGCGAACCAACGAAGGGCGTGCGGAGATCCTGCTGACGCCTGGCGTGATTCTCCGCATTGACGAAAATTCGGCGATTCGGATGGTCTCGAACAAACTCGCCGATACGCGCCTGGAATTGGTCGGTGGAGCGGCAATGCTAGACTCGCGGAACGCAGCTCCGGGCGCTCCGGTGGTGATCGCGTACAAGAACTTTCAGATGCAGTTTGCCAGAGCGGGACACTACCGGCTCGACTCCCAGCCTGCGCAGTTGCAAGTAGCGGAAGGGGAAGCCGACGTCCTTCTCCGGGATAAATCAGTCACCATCAAAGCCGGCCAGGTAGTGGCTTTGGCAGCGCCACTCGCGGCGCGGGCGGCAGTGGATGGCTACGCCACCGGCCTGGATCAGTGGGACAATGAGCGACGCGCAGCCATATCAGCGGGCAACCAATCTGCCGCCGACAGCGACAATCTTTCCAGCGCCCTGAACGATCCGCAGAACGCCACGGACTCAGGTGCTTACGGCTCCGGCTACTATGGCGGTCTGCAGCCTGATCCGGTAGCGGGTGGAGGTTATTCTGGCGGGTACTACGCCAACTCCGGTCTCGCGCCTCTGTGGCTTTACCCCGGCGCCGGATTCGGATTCATCCCGCTTTACGTGCGGGTTCCTGCTTATCGCTTGTTCCCCACGCGCACCGGAACTTTGCATTATCCGGTGAGATCCTACACGCCGCCGCGAGTGGGTGCATCCACGCCGATGCGAACTCCGGCTCCACGGCCAACCGTACACGCCATCGGTCACCGATAACCAAACGGTGCGTGCCGACAGGTTTCGTGGTAGCGCTCCGTTGAAGACGCTGGTCCATTACTCCAAGAAAAGCACCGACTCCCTTACGGTCGCGGTTCGGTAAGGGGGAATCTCATTCCGAGCCGCGAGCGTAAGCGACCGGTGATTTTGGTTTTTCAAACGTCTTCATCACCTTTGGTGGGCCGCAGGCCCATGGTTACTCCCTTGCGGTCGCGGTTCGGTAACTCTCTTTACTGCGCGGGAGCGTAGTAACCCAGGCGCCAGCGCGCCGCCAAGCCTTTCATCCCGTCGGGCTGGGATAACTTCACTTCCAGTTTCCGGTAGGCCCCATCCTTAGCTTGATTCGAAGGCGAGAACGCCAGCATATATTGATTGCGCAACTCCACCGCGATCCGGGCCGCCACTTCCGGCAACTGGTCCAGGCGCGAAGCGGCGAAGGCCCGGCCTCCGGTTTGTTCGGAAATATTGGATAACAAGCGCGGCCCTCGTTGTTCTTCCAGACTCATTCCCAGCGGGCCCAGCGATTCGAACACGCCCATGGCATAGATTTGCACGCCGCTCTCGAGCGCCTTCTGCAAAACTTCCTTGGCGCTAAAAGCGCTGTTATTATCGCCGCCATCGGAAATAACCACCAGTGTTTTGCGGGGATTCACGGCCCGTTCCATCTCATGCAATCCGGCGAAGACGCCATCGAACAAGGCCGTCAACCCTCCCGTAGGAACCGTCATGAGTTGGTTCGCCATTTTGTCCGTGTCGCGCGTGAGAGGGGCGATCACCTGAGCATGGTCGCTGAATGTAACCAGGAACGCCTCGTCCTGGGTATTCATTGTTTTCAGAAACTGAACCACCGCCTGCCGGCACAGATCGATTTTGCTGCCGATGCTTCCGCTGATGTCCACCACGAAGCCCACCGAGAGCGGGGCATCCTCACCGGAAAATTGTTTGATCTGCTGCTCCACGCCGTCTTCGAGAACATGGAAGTTCTCCCGGTCCAACCCCAGCACGTAGCGATGCCGGGCATCGGTGACCGTCACTGGAACCAGTACCAGGGTTGTATCCACGCGCATGTCGGCGCGGGGCGGAGGGGTTTGAGCCCAGGCGGCGATGGCTGGGATCAGCGCGGATACGAAGGCAACTTTACTGCGAGACAGCAAGAAATCCTCTGGCGATGCCGATTTTAGCACGCAGGGGTGCGGGTCGCAGTCATCATTCGGTTAGCGAAGTGAATCTGTTGGTTCTCGGGAAGCACCCGCGCGACGCCAATCCATTGAAAATGCGGGATCGAAGAACGGGACCCGTACGTGCATCCTGTAACGGCATGACAGCGAACTTAGCTTTTGAGCGGCCCGTTAGCATCGGAGCGCTGACAGCAATTGCCGAAGGCGTGATGCCCACCACGTCCAGCACACCCATCAGCTTGATTTGGACATTGCTCCGGCGCATGTTTCGCAAAGGCTAGGCTCAGCCTTTGCCCGCTCCAGCGGCGGCCGCCCGGGTACGATACACCTCCACCGGGCGCCGTCGCACCACAACTTCGGCCTTGCGGCTGGCTCTCTCTTCCATCCCGCGGGCCAGGACTTGCGAGATACCGCGCTCCACGGTGCTGACGAACGCATTCAGAACCAGCGGGCTCGATTCGGAGTGGAAATCGCGGAAGAAGCCGACAGATTGCGAATCCGGCAGTGGAATCCGCAGTTCCCAAAGCCTCCCGGCATCGTAGGATCCGAAGTTTTCAAAAGTCTGCCCATCCAGATTCAGGCGAACTCCCTGGAACTTGAACTCACGGCTGCCAGCCAGAATTTTAGACCAGCACTCTTGCACATCGTTCGCTCGCGCCAGCGCCTTTTCAAAATCCATGAGACGGGTTTCTGCGTCGATGATCAGACGGAATCGTCCGCGCAGGAACATCCGGCCGGCGGTCACAAACTCGGCATACTCCAGGTGCCGCACGCCAACGCAGGCGGCGCCGCAAAACGCCAACACGATCAGCCCACTGAATTGATTGTGAAGCGCGCTGGCAAGCAGCGACAGGATCGCCACCAACGTGCAAAACCCATACATGGTGAGCACTGCGGCGCGCGGGCTCAAACCGCGATCCAACAGCTTGTGGTGAATATGTCCGCGATCAGCTTGAAAAATGGGGCGGTTGCGCAAATAGCGCCGCGAGATGGACAGCAGAACATCCAAAAGCGGGACCGAAAGCGCCAGCACCGGCGCGGTGAGAGCAACCATGGTGACCGATTTTTCACTCCACAGCGCTCCAAAGCAGCCGAGCAAAAAGCCAATCAGTAGACTACCGCTGTCGCCGAGGTAAACCGAAGCTCGGTTGAAGTTATAGCGCAGGAACCCAAGCAAGCAGCCAGCCAACGGCATGGTGGCCAAAGCCAGCGGAAGATTTCCCTGCGTTAGCGCGGCGATCAGCATGGTAACCGTCGCCACCAGGCCAATCCCGGCCGCCAGCCCATCCACGCCGTCAATCAAGTTGAATGCGTTCGCGCAGCCAATCAGCCAGATCACCGTGAGGGCAAATCCGACACCCGGCCATGCCGGAAGGCCGCGCAGCATCGGGATGTCTACATGGATTCCCGCGAAATAGGCCAGCACGCTGGCTCCGCCCAGGCCAATGAGCTTTTGCCAGGCGGTCAATCCAACCAGATCGTCCACTACGCCCGTGAGGAAAACCACCGAACCAACCAGCGTGAGCGCCAAAATATTGGGGAGCGCTTTGTGCAGCACAACCGAATAGCTGAACGGAAGAGAGAAGGCTATCGCGAAGGTTGCCACGTAAGCCAGCACGATTGCGATTCCGCCCACGCGCGGCACCGGCATGGTGTGCGCTTTGCGGCCGCCGTCTGGAAGATCCAGAAAGAATCTCCCGATACCATCTCGAACGATCGGCGTCATGGCCAACGACATCAGAACTGCGACTATTCCCAATGTGAGGATTAGAAACATAGATTCCTTGGTCCGCCTTTAGCTGAGTTTGTTAAGCAACTCCCGGATTCGCACTTTGTCTTCCGGGGATGGATTGTTCGACAGAGCCGATTGCAGCTCTTTCCGCGACGCGGTTTTGTCACCCGTCGCGTACAAGGCGAGGCCAAGGTGATAATGAAAAATGGCAAACGGATATTTTCGAGCGAGATTGCTGAAGGTCTGAAGAGCGCTATCGTTCAGGCCTTTTTTAAGGTAGATGTAACCCACGGTGTCGGAGAACACCGGTTGATTCGGAATTGCTTGCAGCGCGCGTTGTGCCAGCCGCAGGGCCTCATCCAAGTCGCCGCCCGAGTCAGCCAGGAAAAATGCGGCGTTGTTCAAAGCCGGCGCATTTTCGGGATGCGCCTTCACCACGCGCTGGAACTCCTTCCCTGCTTCGGCCGTGCGCCCGGCTCTGGCCAGTGCGTCGGCCAAATTCAATCCCGCGGATAGATCGTTGGGCGCCACTTCGCAAGCCTTGCGATAGGACGCGATCTCGTTGCCGGGGTCGCCTTTGAGTTCGTAGACTTCGGCCATGCGCTGGATCAGATGGACCGATTTCGGATCCTGGGCAAGCATCTTTTGAAGCTGCTGTATCGCTAGATCGTACTGGCCGGACAAAGCTTCGGTGTCCGCCAGGTCGCGCAGCAGCATCGGCGAGTCCGGAGTGTTTCGCAGTCCCTCGTCTAATACCTCACGCGCCTTGTCATACTGCTTTTGGTGCAGATAGGCGATGGCGAGTCCATCAGAAACTCTCGGGTCGCCGTTTTGCCGGTATTTGCTGAGAACGCCGACTGCATCTGCGTACTTTCTCTGGGTGATGGCCAGAAGCCCCAACTGCAACTGTGGCTCGGTGTCCAGGGGCGCTTCTTGGCTCAACCGCGCCAGATCGGCGCGCGCGGCAATGGCATCTCCGAGCGCGATCCAACCTTCGGTCCGAAGCAGTCTGGCCCTCCGATCGTGTGGGCGCAGCGCAAGGATTCTATCCGCCTGTTGCACCGCGTCGGCCGGCTGCCGTTGGATGAGATCGATCTCGGCAAGCTGGTAGCGGGCCGCTAGCAGGTCGTTTTGCCTTTTGGCGGCCGCCGCAAATTGATCGCGCGCCGCGTTCAGGTCCCCTTTCAGCCGGTACGCGCTTCCCAACTGCAGTAGCAATGAGGCATTGTCCGGGCTTTGGCCCACTAAGGTCCGCAGTTCACGGATCGCCAAATCCGCGTTTTCGCGTTTCCCGCTGTCCAGCAGAGTACCCGCATGCAGATGGAGTGCTTCGTTATCGGTCGGATTTTCTTTTACCATCTGCGCCGCCAAGCGAGCGGCCGCATCGTTGTTTCGGTCACCCAACAAGGCCCCGACGTTTCGTTTCTGGTAAGCGAGCTTTATCGCGGCAGCGGGATTGGCATCCAGGCCCTCCTGGTAGTAACCGATTGCGGTTTTATAATCCCGCAATCCCAAGTAGAAGTCGCCCACCTGCAGCCGGGCTTCCGGAAAGTTGCTGGGATCCTGCAGCAGGCGGCGAAGCGTGGCTTGCATTTCCGCGGTTTTTTGAAGGCGGCTGTAATGACGCGCCAGTTGAATGATGTAGTCCGCTGCCTTGCTGTTATTATTCACTTTCCTCTTCAGGATGTTTTCCGCGTCCGAAGCCCGATTGGTTTTCAGGTAGAAATCGTAAAGCAGGTCATAGATAGGCCCGTAAGAAGGATTTCGCCGAGCCAAATCCAAGCCCAGGTCCTCGCCTTCCTGGATCTGGCCGTTCAGAAGTAGCGTATGCACCAACTCGGCGACGACGCCCTGATTCGACGGATTGACCCTCAGAGCCCTCTGGAAGAAATCGATTCCCGGAGTGAGCTTCCGGTCGGTAACAGCAAGATAGCCCTTGAGCATGAGTCCTTCGTAAGAATTGGCGTTCTTCGAAAGAAGCTCGTCGGAAATTTTTGTGATCTGCGTGTAGAGAGCCTGCGGATGGCTGGGATCGGCCAGATAGAAGCTCAAGCAAACGTCGGCGAACTGTTCCTTGGCCTCCCTACTTGCGGGAAGCAATTGAACCGCGCGGAGCAGAGAGTCGTAGGCGAGTTTGCCTTGCTCCAACTTCACGGCGGCCAGGCCCAGGCGGTAATAAGCCTCCCCGAAAGCCGGATCCTTTTGAATCGCCTTGCGGAAATTCAAGGACGCATCCTCATATTTGCCGGCCGCAAAGAGCACATTTCCTTTGGCCAAATAGGCTTCTTTGGTTACGCCGCAGCCCAACGTCGCAGCCAATAAGGCAACAAATATGCAGACACACACTACTCGCTTCATGTTCTTCCCCCGGGTATCTTCCGTGTTGAATGTTTTGTGTATCGAGAGGCGATTAGAACAGCAAACTCTTCCTGGAACGGAAAGCTTGCGCCACCCGAATTAAGATGAAAAAGGGAGCCAGCCGATCAGCGACATGGCCGGTATCCGATCCGGCTCCCAGCTACTCGACGAACGATTTAGGATCTGCTAGGCCCTCCTCATCTTCCGCGCGGCAGGCAGCAAACACAGCGCGCCCAAGCACAACAGACCCAGGGATGGTTCCGGTGTCATCGTGGTATGGTTGGTCGAGAACAGGTTGAATACTGCGCTCACGTGCCCCGAACCGCCATTTCCGCCCGTTCCCCCACTGGCGCCAATGTCCTTCAGCAGGCTGAGCGAACCCGTCGGCGTGATGTCTGCTGAATCAGTGAGCTGGTTAAATCCAGCGCTACTTGTCGTTCCGAGCGCTACCGAGGAATCAGTCGACGTTTCCGCCACGCTCGCGATGCCCGTACCGAGTCCGATGCCGTCCATGATCAGCTTCACATCGTCGATTTTGCAATCCAGGCAAGTAACTGTGTAATCAATGTTCCCGTCCGAGGTTTGACCGGTAGCCGCCAGCCATGAGGCAACGAATTCCAAACCCGCCTCGGGTCCCTGCATTGCCGTATCCACCTCTACACCGCTGGCGTCAGGCGATACGCCACCCCCTGAAGCCGGGTTGGTGTAGCCAAAGTTGTTGAAGAGCAAACCGTCGAACGTGCAGCCTCCCGCGCCCAACGCGATATAGGAATCAAGTTTTGCTCCTGAAACGCATGGGGCGGCTTGCACGACCAGGGAAACACATGCGAACAGAAGCAATAGGATTAGTGTTCTTTTCATTTAATAGGCAACCTCCTTCAGGTACCAGTATTACTATTACTTTTGTAATCGGTTTCGTCAAGCCGGAATAGGTACGATAGTACTAAGATCGTATGATCGTAAATCTAAACCTCTATATGACTGATAAAGCGTAAGATAGTAACAATTACGCTAGGGGATTGGAACAATTCGGAGGGGCGGCCTGGTTCGTAGTCGATTTAAAAAAATACCCTACGCCATGACTTCACTAGTAAATGTACTAGTTATTGCCGATTGGCAGCAGGGATATTTTCATCACCACAAATACCATCGGCTGCCCGTCAGGACCCATACCGCCAGCAAGGCATTGGTGGTGGCATGTGCCATCACCGCATCCCCGATTCTTCCACGCCTGAGGAATGCCACCGCGTAGATTAGGCCTGCGAGTGTACCCGCCAGCCAGCGGTCGCCGTGCAGCAGACCGAACGCGACCGACGAAACAAAGACCGCGAGGTAGGTGTAATGCCGGGGGCTGAGCGAGTCAAAATCAGCGGAACTGAGCCGGCGAATCAGGAAGCCGCGAAACGCCAACTCTTCCGCGATGGGGACGGTGATCACGGCTGCCGCGGTCCGGAAGAGTAACCACGCCACGCGCGCTGGAGTGGTGAGGGAGGCCAGGCCCTCTCCCAGTGCACTGGCCTGACTGGCGTGTGTCATCAAGTCCAAACCCAACCAGAGTCCAAACACGCCAATGCCGGCCATCACGGAAAATCCACCGAATCGCCAGTTCAACTCCGAGTATGTAGAGCGAAAGAACCAGATGACGGCCGCGGCAGCGATGAATCGGAGCGGATAAAGCCACTCGAACCCGCCCGATGCTGCCCGCGAAATCATGGCGGCAGCCAGGATCGCCAGGAAGGGAGTCAGGTATGCCGCTGTTGGATTATGTCCTTCCTTTGCGTCCGCAAGCGGCGGGCGGCTTAGGCTGACGCTCGTGGATGCAGAGGAAAACCAGGGCATGTGCCGCGTGAGAACAGCAAAGCTCAAGGCAACGCAATTGAAAGCGATCCAACCGGCTTGGGAATGAAACCCACCCGCCGCGACCTTCGGCGCACCCGCCACGCCGATCAGGATCAGCGCGGTGATTCGCAGCGCGTTCGACAACCAAATAACCAGCATGCCGGCCGGAACAAGCAGAAGAGCGTGCGGAAAGCGGAATTCACGGCGGAAGTAAGCCAGCCAGGCGACACTGAAGACCAGCATCAGGGCTGTGCCTTCGAAACCGGCGCACCACGGCAGAATCTGCACCGTGAACTTGGAACTGCCGATCGTCATGCTGGACTGGTCCGCTACAACGTTCGACAAAAAGAGATGCAGCAAGCCCGTCACCAGGTTGAAAGTCGCATCGGTGGCGGGCTTCCAGGACAAATCGAGCGCGGGCTTCCAGACGTTTCCATTCCAAAGGGTGGTATCCACCACTGCGCGCCCTGCAATAATCGCGGCTACCAATGCATAGACCCAGGCATACCCGGTGGATCGCGCGAACTCAACAGCGATTCGCGCCGGTACAAACGCGCAGCCGGCTAATAGGATTGCCAAAGCACCCGTTGCGTACCAGAGACTCGCAATCGCGTAGTTGAACACAGTGCTGCCGGAAGGAACTACCGACAAGCCAAGGAATGCTCCCAGCGCTACCAAATGCCAGCCCAAGAGACCCCAGCGGACGGGCGTTTCCTGGATTTGGCTTGAAATCCGGCGGAACGAATCTTTCGACCGGAAGTAGCCGAGCGCCAGCAGGAGAGAAGTAAACGCAATCGCAATCTGTAACAGCGCCCCGCCTCCGCGTCCCTTGTGGACGAAGTGGGTAATGGGGCTCCATTCGACCGCGAAAATCAGAATGAACAGAATTAGGCGGGAAACTAAACCAAGCTGGAAGAATCTTCCGCGGGGCAAACTTGAGGAGACGCTTGAAGCAGAAAGCACTGGCACCTCGCGGGGATCCAAACAAGAAGAGACACCGGATTGTGGATCGGTGTCTCTCATTTGGTTCGAGGTTGCTCCTTAAGTCCTTCTACTTCTTCTGACGGGCACGAGCGACGAGGAGCGCACCCGACAGCAAAGCAAGGGCCGTTCCGGCCGATCCCGGATCGATTTCCGGAGCCGGCGCAGGTTGCGCCAGAGCGAGCCCGGCGACTCCAACGAACAGCAACACGATCGCGAGGACTTTCATATTTTATTCCTCTGATTTCGTGAACGACTTAGTTCTTCCGGCGAGCGCGAATTACCAGCAATGCACCCGACAGCAGAGCCACGGCGCTGCCCGCGGACCCTGGATCGATCTCAGGCACAGTGTAAACTGCGCTGGCAAAACTGGCAACTCCAACAAACATCAATGCCATTCCTAATAGCTTCATGACTGATTCCTCCGAGTGATTTTTACTCCGGGCCAAACCACTTCCGATTTGGTTAAGGTATCGTTACATATTGCTCATCCACCGTCAAGACACGGGATTAGCTTGCGTACCAGTACTTTACGATAGTGGTTTTATTGCAAGGGTGCGTAGTATCCCTGCCGATAAAAAGGTTTCAACTGGGGACGGCTTCCCGTGTTCGCAAGCACCACTTTGATCTTGCGGTATCTGCCATCGCGCGCGGCGTTCGCGGGCATATAAGCCACCAGATACTGATTGCGAAGCTCGTTGCCGATGCGGTCGCACACCTTGGGAAGATCGTCCAGATGATCCACCGGGAAGTGCTTGCCGCCCGTTTCTTCGGCCAGTTCCGTTAGCAGGCGCGGCCCATCCAACTCTTCGCGGCTCAACTTCCGCGAATCGGTGGAATCGAAGATGCCCATGGCGTAAACCTGGACGTCGCTCTCGAGCATCGCCCGTTTGACTTCGCGCTCGGTAAAACGGCTCCGATTGTCGCCGCCGTCAGAAAAAATAACGATGGCCTTGCGTGGATTGTGGGCATGCTTCATCTGTATGAGCGCTAGATGGATGGCATCCAGCAACGAAGTTCGTCCCATGGCGTGCACGCGGGCGATGCGATCGTGAATTTCGTCGGAATCGCGCGTGAACGGCACGGATAATTTGGGCCGATCGTTGAATTCCACCAGGAAGAACTCATCTTCTGGATTGGCCACCTTGAAAAACGCGGCAGCGGCTTCCGCGGACTTGTGGATCTTGGTATGCATGCTGCCGCTCGAATCGAAAACCATGCCGATGGAAACCGGAGCGTCTTCTTTCGCGAAGTTCGTGACCGGCTGCTCCACCCCATCCTCGAACACCCGGAAGTTTTCCTTCCGCAAATCTGTTACGGACGTACCGAGCAGGGTTGTGACATGCACCGGAATCAGAATCAGCGGAACATCAATGCGCAGGTCCGCGTGAGGATAAGCCGCATAGTTTGCAACCGCTTCAGGCCGTACGTTTGGAACGATCGACACCATTGGGCCATCTTGCCCCCGGGCGTTCTGCGACCACAAAATCAGTAAGAAAAGGCCCGTCGATCTTCCAAACATGAGCACCCGTCCCGGCGTCGGGTTGCCCAGTATATCACGCCCGATTGGGGCTCGATCTCACGATTCAGCAACGGAAAGTACTAGTCCGGTTCAGCCCGTTGCCGCTGGTAACCTTCGCACTTCAACACCGGTAGGCGTGGATATTTCGGATATCGCTGATCGACTGCCGACAACTTGCACAGATAAAACTTCGATCCGCGATCGGACGTAATGCGCCGGACGTGCTGGCATGTTTCGCAGAGCCCGGCATTTGGATGGTCCCGCAAGATCAAGTTTATGCTTGACACTCTCCCCTTTCCAGACTATATATAGATTGGACTAGGGAATGCCAACATCGAACTCACCCGAACTGCTGCCCGGTACGCTGTACCTTCTGGTGCTGCGAACTCTCGCCCGCGGACCGCTGCATGGTTACGCCATCGCGCGCCGCATCAAAGAACATTCCGCGGAAACATTGCACATCGAAGATGGATCGCTCTACCCCGCGCTGAACCGGATGCTGGTGAAGGGCTGGTTGGCAGCGGAATGGGGCATCTCGGAAAACAACCGGAAGGCCCGCTTTTACCGCTTGACCGCGCTGGGCCGGAAGCAGTTGGAAACCGAATCCAAGGAGTTTGACAAGCTCATCCATGCCATTCAACTGGTGATGAAGACGGTCTGACAAGAGGAAGATTATGCATCGGCTGAAGGAACTCGCCCGCAGGCTGCTGTATCTCGGGCGCCGGGACAATTTGGAAGGCGCACTCGATCAGGAAGTGGAATTTCACATGGAGTGCCGCGTCGAGGAACTGCAGCAGTCGGGGCTCACGCGTGCGCAAGCGTTGGCCCAGGCGAGGCGGGAATTCGGCCCACAGGCGCGCATGCGGGAAGAATCGCGCGGAGCGTGGGAGATCCGGTGGCTGGAAGATTTGATCTCGGATTTGCGCTACGCATTTCGCGCGCTCCGGCGATCGCCAGGCTTCGCGCTTGCTGCAATCTTTTCACTCGCGCTCGGCATCGGCGCGAACACCACCATTTTCAGCTTGACCATGGAGTTTCTTTTCAGCGTGCCATCGGCGCGGCAGCCGGAACGCCTGATCTCCATCCAGCTGGCTGGCAACAGCCATTCGCCGTTGCCGATCTACCGGTTCGTGCGCGACGCCCGCATCTTCGACGGATTGGCGGGTAGCTTCGAAGAGCACTCGGTAAACTGGCGCAACGGCCAGGAGACCGCGCAAGTTCCGGTGTATTGGGTCACCGACAACTATTTCCAGGTATTAGGTATTCCGGTTGCCATGGGGCGTCCAATTCAGCCGGCGGACCGCAATGTAACTGTGGTCAGCTACAACTTCTGGCAAAATCGGCTATCGGCCGATCCGGGAGTGATTGGCCGGACCATGATCCTGGACGGAGAGCCGAACATCATCGTCGGCGTACTACCGCGCGATCATCGCACGCTGGTGGGATTCGGATTCGCGCCTTCCCTCTATGTTCCCGTCCACGACGAGAAAGCCTTTGTCGCATTCGTGGCGCGGCTGCCGGAGGGCATGACCAGGCAAGCGGCATTCGGGCCCCTAAGAGTCGTCGCGCAGGACTTGGACCGCGTATTTCCCAATCGTGATTTCCATTGGAAGGACGACCTGCGGGTGGATGCGGTAGCGGGTCTGGAGCGATTGAAATCGCTGAACATGATTCCCTTCACCGCATTCTTCGGCGTTCTCATGGTGGTGGTGGGACTGGTGCTGATGATCGCCTGCGCGAATGTGGCCAGCCTGTTACTGGCGCGCGCTTCCAGCCGGCGGCAGGAATTGGGAATCCGCTTGGCCATCGGCGCGGGACGCGGCCGCCTGGTTCGTCAGTTGCTCTCCGAGAGCTTAGTGCTGGCGGTGCTCGGAACGCTCAGCGGATTGCTGTTGAATTTTTGGCTCACCAGTCTCATCAGCCGGGTCCAGCTTCCGCTGCCGCTACCGTTTCAGCTCCACATCGCACCGGATTGGCGCTTGCTCGCCTACTCGGCAGCGGTGGCCGGTGCGAGCGCGCTTTTCTGCGGACTTCTACCGGCACTCAAGGCCACTCGGGCGGATCTGAATTCCGCTTTGAAGCGAGAGGAATTTCAGGATGGCAGGCGCCGCTGGAACATGCGCAATGCACTGGTAGTGGCGCAACTCTCCATCTCTACGCTCTTGCTGGCTGCGGGTCTGCTATTTCTACAGAATTTGTCGCGCTCCGCTTCCATGAATCCGGGATTCGACGTGGATCACACGCTGTTGGCCGCCACTCGGCTGGTTCCCGCGAATTATCCCACGCCCGAGAAAACGCAGGCCTTCGTCAACTCCGCGTTGGACTCGCTGCGCGCCCTGCCGGGAGTGGAGGCAGCCAGCATCGCCCACGTCGTGCCGTTAAACGGCCAGCAAACCAATGGCACTGAGGCAAAAATCGACGGCGTCCGGTCAGTTCATGTGCAATACAAAAGCAACAACGTGGGACCGGATTATTTCCGCGTAATGGGAATCCCGATATTGACGGGGCGCGCTTTCTTGGCGGCGGATCGTGCCGCAGCGCCGCACGTTGCCATCCTGAATGAGAATTTTGCCCGCCAGTTATTTGATAACGTGAGTCCGCTGGGTCACCGGCTGGATTTTCCATATGGTGAATCTGTGACCATTGTCGGTGTGGCGAAAAACAGCAAATACTTCACGCTCGGTGAAGAGAATGCCATCGCTCTCTACACGCCCTTCGCGCAGGGACCCGGAACCGAAAATCTCAACTTCTTGATTCGCGCGGCTGAATTTCCGCCGGCTCTGGTGAAGGATATAAACAAGACGCTCGGCAGCCTGGATCAGTCGGCCGCTGTCGATACCAAGCCGATGCGCGACGCCTTGGTGTTGGCGCTGCTGCCGAGCCGCGCGGGTGCGGCAATCTTTGGCAGCATGGGGCTGCTCGGGCTGCTGCTGGCATCCATTGGCTTGTACGGCGTGCTCGCGTACACCATTAGCCGCCGGATTCGCGAAATCGGATTGCGCATGGCTTTGGGCGCCGAACCTCGGACTGTGCTCTGGATGGTTTTCCATGACAGCTTCCTGCTGGTCGCGGCCGGCCTCGGCATCGGTTTGGGGATCGCGCTGCTGGTGACACGACCGTTAGCGATGTTTCTTGTTCCCGGACTCAGCCCCACGGATCCACTGACTTTTCTGACCGTGATTGCCTTGCTCGCGGCTGTGGCAGTAGCGGCCACCATCGGACCTGCCTTGCGGGCGTTGCGCGTGGACCCCATGGTGGCGCTGCGTTACGAATAGTCGCGCCTTAATTGTCCTTGGGGGGCTGCGGGCCCATCGTCGCTCCGTTGAAGATCCGCTTCCGAACCGCGAGCGTAAGGGTGTGTGAAAAAACCTAAGGCACCGACTCCCTCACGGTCGCGGCTCGGAAAGAGGATTCGTATTTTTAGGACGTTACCGAGCCGCGACCGTAAGGGAGTCGGTGCCTTTTTGGTTTTTTCACGCACCCGAAAGCGCCCGCGCTCCCCGCGAACGCCTTACAATGGTGCAGTTCAATCCGCATGGTTCGTTCGCATCCATTCAAGCAGGCGTTTGCCCGCTGTGCCGCGGGTGTCTTCGCGGCTGCTTTGCTTTTTGAACTTGGACTTCGACCTTTCGTAGCGGGGTGGAATCAACCGGCGGGCCCGATCCGCACCATTCGCAGTTACGCCGAAGGATTCTCGGTTGCACACTTCGAACCGGACGGTCTGGGGACATATGGAAACCGGCTCACGGGAAATCCGCCGTTGCCGGGCGCGCCGGAGGGACTGATCGTGGGCGACTCGCACGTCGTCGGGCAGGCGGTGCGCGATGAAGAAACCATGGGAGCCGTGGTGGAGCGCCTCTCGCGGACCGCCGGCCGTCCCCTCAATGTCCGCCAATATGGATGGACGTCTGCCAATGCGCCTACCTACTTAGGCTCGGCGGACGAATTACTCGCCGCCCGAAATCCCGCTTGGGTGGCGGTGGTGATTAACGCGTACTTCAGCGTACACGCGTTGACCGCCCGAAGGAATTGGCAAATGGTGATGAATCCCGACGGTTCTTACCAGTTGATCGACGTGAGGCCCCCGTCTGCGACGAGTCGTCCGCCAAGCAATTCGCCAGCAAATTGGACGCTCCACGCTCGCGCTCGCGCTCTTTCACCGCGTAGAAGCGATCTGGCTGACAAGCGCCGAGATGGAGCGGTTGGATGAGAGCGCACGTTTGGAACAAGCAGACAGGAGTATGGCGGCCTCCACCGCTCGCGTTCCTCGAGCTGCCATTCTCGGTTTGAAGAAAGCCTATGGCGCTCGTCTCATCATCGTCTACACTCCGGGATTTTTCGGCGCCGATTACGCGACCCCGGAACCACTGGAGCAGGAAATCCTGAAGTTGTGCGCCGAGCAAGGCATCGCTTGTTTCTCGACACGATCAGCCATGGCGCGCGAGCGTTACGATCATTTTCGTTTGAGCCGCGGATTCCATAACACAGCACCCGGCGCCGGCCATTTTAACGCCACCGGCCATCGTCTCGTCGGCGAGGAAATCTGGGGCCACTTGTCCGTGCGTTGAATGGTATGTCATTCGTCTCGCTGACTTTCGTCCTGTTCTTTGGAATCGTGCTGCTGGGGCTGCGACTGGCCCCATCGCGTTATCTCCGGCATTGGCTGTTGCTCGGGGCTAGCGCCTACTTCTACTTCACCTGGAAACACATTTATCTGATGGTTCTGGGCGCACCCATTGTGATCAGTTACTTCTGCGGTCTACGCATTGAGCAAAGCTCCAATCCGCGGATCCGGCGGAGCTGGCTGGCAGCGGGCGTGATCTCAAATCTCCTCCTTCTTGGATACTTCAAGTACGCCAACTTCTTCCTGGGAACTCATCTGGAAATCCTGCTTCCACTCGGGATTTCATTCTTCACCTTCAAGGCCCTCAGCTACCTCATCGATATTTATCGCGGCGAGCTGGAAGCATCAAAGAGCCCCGTCAAGTTCGCGCTGTACGTGAGTTACTTTCCCGACTTGCTAGCAGGGCCCATTGTCCGCGCGAGCGTATTTTTGCCCCAGATGACACGTACACTTCGGCCAGCTTGGCCGCGCGTCGTGGTGGGATCGCAAATGATCCTGCTTGGAGTCACCAAGAAGCTACTGATCGCCGATCAAATGGCCCCATTCGTAAACGCAATTTTCGCCGACGCAGGCGCTTACTCTCCGCTCACGGTTTGGAGCGCGGTGATCGCTTACTCGCTGCAGATCTATTGCGATTTCTCCGGCTATTCGGATATGGCAATCGGGCTTTCAAAGATCATCGGCATCGACTTGCCGGAGAACTTCAACATGCCCTATCTCGCTGAGTCGCCGATTGAATTTTGGCGGCGTTGGCATATCACGCTCACCCAATGGCTGCGCGACTATCTTTATTTCTCTCTGCCCGGTCTGCGCAAGAGCCGATGGAACCGCTATCGGAACGCCGCGATCACAGCTTTGTTGGGCGGTCTATGGCACGGCGCAAGCTGGACGTTCGTATGTTGGGGAGCGCTGCATGGCGTGGGTATCGCAGCGAATCATTGGTGGATCGCCCGACGCGGGCGCTTGGGACAAGAACCGGGGAACTCCTTGCCAATTCGCGTGATCTGCTGGCTGGCTACGTACATCTTCATTTGCGTGACGTGGGTTCTGTTCCGCTCGACCAGTTTCGCGGCGGCCGGTATCATGTTTCACAAGATGTCGGGTCTTGCGCCCGGTGGAATTGCCTGGTTCTATTCGCCCCTCGCGATGGTCTTGCCGCTGGTGATCGCGGGACACGCGATCGGAATTCGAGTGCAGCACGCCCGGACTGGTTTGCGCCTTTACCGGAATCCCCTGTCTGGAACTTATGTGCTGCTTCCCCGCCCTGGTTTCGCGGCCGCGTTTCTGGTCACATGTTGGCTGCTAGCGCTGCTGTTGTTCGGCGCGACCGGCGCGAGTCCGTTTATCTATTTCCAATTTTGATGGATTAGTTGAGTGGAAGCAGGCGGAAACCGGCCGCGCTTAATTCCACGAAACGGGGCTGCCCGCGGCCACCGATGGGCCCGATCGGTTTCCCGTCTAATGTAATTTCCAGGCCCTTCGCGTTGCCGATGCGCACCGTCGCTTTGTTCGTGAATTCGATTTCCCGGACGTCGTCTCTCACCATTTTCCTGTTCAGCACGCGTTTCCCGTCCACCGTCAGCATCACCCAGGTGGGCTCCACAGCTTTGAAAGTTGCGTGCCGCTTGGAGGAGACAGCAGCCGGCGCCGGCTTCTCCTTCGGCGTGATCAATGAGGCAATGGAAGACTCGATATGGCTTGCCGCACCGCTGGTACCCAAGGACCAGAACAGCGCCGAAAGTCCAAAGCCAAGCAAGTGCGGCGGCGGCCAACCCTACGGGAATACGCCAGCGGCGGAAATTGAATTTCGTAGGAGTCTTGGGCGCCACTTTCTTAGTTTTTTGAGTAGCCTTGTCTGGAACAACCTGCGGCGCCGGAATTGGCGCACGTAGCTTTTCCGCCAGATGAAACGTCAGACGATCCACGATTTCGCTGCGTCCAGCCTGTCCCGCTTCCGGTGCCTGAGTCTTGTCCCAATGCTCCACCACCAACGCACCCGCGGCATTCAGTAACTGCTCGCGCGTTGCGAAGGGACCAAATTGGAGCGGAGCCTGCGGAGGGGCCGCAACCGGCGCAGGTACAGGGGCTTCCGCTACTGGCTTTTCCGGAGGAGGCGCGGCAGCCTCTGGGCTCGCACATTTGTCGGCGATCTCGCGCTCCAACCGGGCCGCTTGCGCTTGGTCGATATCCGGGCGCGGCGTCGCGATTCCACTGCTGATCCGATTCCGGTAGTCTTCCACCAACAGCCGGATTTGCTCCACCTTGGACTTTTCATCTGGCAGCGAGACTTTGTTGAGTACGTGAATCCGCTCGCATCCAACCGTGAACTTATCGCCGCGCGGCTGCGAGTAACGCACATCGGCCAGAGCCAGATGATCCTCGGCTTCCATCGAAATAATTTCGTCCGCAGTCAGGCTTTCTGGCGCGATCATTTTGATGCCGGTGGCGGAGATTTCCGTCAACACGCAATCGAGCACACGTTCCGGGCTGCTCAATACCGTGACCTTGACGGGTCCGTAGATAGAGAAGCGGGGCTCGTGCCGGGCGTCCACCTACGTAAAATCGGTACAAAGGGCTCAAGGCATTATAGGCCTGAGGGATAAAGCGTTTATAATCTTGGGATTAAACCGGACCTGCCTCGCCCAATTTCACCCGGATATTGACGGTTCTGCCATGGCGAAATACAGTCAGTTCCAAAAAATCGCCGGCATGTTTCCGCGATAGCGCCCGGCTGATGGCATCCTCGCGATCCACAGGATGCCCGTCGATCGACATAATCAAGTCGCCGCCCACGTTGAGTTGCGCGTTGCCGATCTGCACCGTTTCCGTTCCCCCGCGCAGGCCGGCCAGGTCCGCGGCTGAGCCGCGTTCCACTTCCGTAATCAGCAATCCACCCTGCGTGGGGAGATTCAACGCATCCGCGTAGTCGCCCGCGACAGGCACCACCGAGACACCCAGCCGCGGACGCTTCCGGCCCGCTTGCAGATCGTCCAGCATCAACTTGGCGCGATTGATGGGCATGGCGAAGCCGATCCCGATGCTGCCGCCGTTGGGCCCCAGGATCGCGGTGTTGATGCCGATCACATCGCCGGCCGAGTCAAGCAGCGGTCCGCCGCTGTTGCCCATATTGATGGCGGCGTCGGTTTGGATCAAGCCCTCCAGCTTGCGATCGTTTTCGCCGCGAATGTCGCGCGCCAGGGCGCTCACCACGCCGGTGGTCAAAGTTCCGTCCAGTCCAAACGGATTGCCGATGGCCAGCACCTTTTGTCCCACCTGCAGACCTTCGGAGTCGCCCAGCCGCAGCCAGGGAAGCTTTTTGCGCGGGACAATCTGGAGCAGCGCCAGATCGTTCGCTTCGTCGCGGCTCAAAAGCGTGGCTTTGTATTTCGATTGGTCGGAGAGCGTGACTTCCAGTTGGCGTTCGTTCGCCACCACATGGTTGTTGGTCAAAATCTTGCCATCGCCGCTAATCATAAACCCGGATCCCTGATCCTTGGAGGGATAAATCTCGAGGAAAATCGTGCGGCGATAGATCGTGCTGGTGATGTTTACCGTGGCCAGGTGTGCGGACTTGTAGATATCGATATTGTTCAGCTCATCCGTACTCAAACCCGCGCTGCGAGCCACATCGGGTCCGGACCAGTAGCGGCTGGCCTGCGAAATCGGCTGGATAATCCTGCGCTGTCCCCAATTGGTCTTCGAGGTGACAAAAAGGAAGCCGCTTACTAAGAGAGCGGTGACGTACAAAACACGGTATTTCATGCAGATAAACTCCCGAGCGCCCCGTACAGGCTTCGCACCTGTTCGAGCGTATTCTCCTTGGTGCCGGATGTATCGATCACATAGTCGGCCACCCGCAATTTCTCTTCCAGAGGCAATTGGCGGCTGAGCCGAGCCAGGACCTCTTCTCTGGTATACGCACCTCGCTTCAGCGCGCGTTCCATTTGTTGCTCCGGCGTACAAACTGCCACGATGAGCTTGTCGAACTTCTTATAACTACCAGTTTCAACCAGAATTGCCGCTTCCACAACTACGATGGCGCCCGGATCGGACAGGGCGATAGCGGCGATGGTCCGGGCTTGACGCTCCGCCACCGGAGGATGAACCAGCGCGCTGAGCTTGGCCAGAAGATCCGGCTTGCCGAATACCAGTTCGCCCAGCCGGCGCCTGTCGATATGACGGTCCTCATCCAGGATTTCCTCGCCGAACTCGTGGATCACGGCATCGTATGCTTCGCCGCCAGGCAGCAGAACTTCGTGGCCCAGTTCGTCGGCTTCAATGAGATAGCAGCCGAGATCGCGCAGGGCGTGGCCGACAAAAGATTTACCGCTGGCGAGCCCGCCGGTGAGTCCTACGCGCAGCATTGGGCAGTGTGGGGCGGACCCCCTGGTCCGCTGCTGACGACCTCGTCGGCTCGGTGGACTAGCAGCGGGTCCTGGGGGACCCGCGCGGACCAGGGGGTCCGCCCTACAATTCTTGTGAGCATAAGTGCTGTTCCGCGGCTTGCACGGTGTTGTTCATGAGCATCGCGATGGTCAACGGGCCAACACCGCCGGGAACGGGCGTGTACGCGCCAGCCAATCGTGCAACTGCTTCCGGATCCACATCGCCAATCAGTTTGCCATCCGCCTTGCGGTTCATGCCGACATCAATGACCGTGGCCCCAGGTTGGATAAAATCCGCGGTTATAAACGCGGGCTTGCCGATGGCAGCCACCAGGATGTCCCCGCGGCGGCACACTTCGGGAAGATCCGGCGTTTTGGAGTGACAGATGGTCACAGTGGCGTTCTGGTGGAGCAGCATCAGCGCCATCGGTTTGCCGACGATATCGCTGCGGCCCACCACCACGGCATGTTTCCCGGCGACCGGAATTTCGTAGCGCCGTAGCATTTCCATAATCCCCGCCGGCGTGCAAGCCCTGGGTCCCGGATGATTCGCCACTAGATTTCCCACGCTCACCGGATGGAATCCGTCGACATCTTTATCCGGCCGCACGCTCACCAAGACACGATGTTTGTCTACTTGCGAGGGCAACGGCATCTGTACCAGGATCCCATCGATCTCGTCGCGCTGATTCAAGCCTTCCACGATGCCCAGCAGATCCTCGGTGGAGAGGGTGTCGGGCGGCGTTACCTTTTCGCTGTAAATTCCCAGCTCGCCGCAGGTCTTGATTTTGCTGCGCACGTAGATTTCGGACGCCGGGTCGTGTCCCACCAGAACGACGGCCAGTCCAGGCGCCCGGTGTGCCTGTTTCAATCGTTCAATGCGCGGGCGAAGGTCCGCCAGAATCTGATCGCGGACCCATTTTCCATCCAGGATTTTTGCACTCACATTCGTGAGGATAACCTAGTGCGACGGGCGTTTGGCTTTGGGCTTGGCTGCGGCGGAAGATTCGTTCACCAGTTTTTCGGCGTTTTCCCGCAGAACCTTGCCCAGGGTCTCGTCAGTGAGATCTCCGCCGGTGAATTGCGCGCGGATCATGCCTTTGCGATCGATGAACGCAATATAGGGTACAAACGTACGGATCATGGGGCTGATTTCCATGAACTGCAGCGCGTCCATCTGGTTGGCCATTCCCACGGGAAAAGTAGGCTGGAATTGCCGCAGGAAGAGCGCGAGGTTCGCCTCCGGATTCAGAGCACCTTCGAGAACTTCGAAACCTTTAGGTCCAAGTTCCTTTTGAATGCCACTCAGAACCTGAGTGGTTTTTTGGCAATGGGGTCAAGTGGTGAGGATGAACGCGAGACACAGAACTTTGCCTTTGTAGCTGGACACCAGCGCCTGTTTTCCGCCAGGAAGCTGCACGCCAATTTCGGGCGCCTTGCGTGGAACATCAGCAGCAAAAGCGGCGCCGAGTAGCGCAGCCGCAAACAAGATTTTAGAGCGCATCAATGACTTCAGTATAGCTTTAGGCCGCAGATGAACGCTGATGAACGCGGATAAAACGGCTTTCTTATCCGCGTTCATCTGCGTTCATCAGCGGCCAAGAAAAGCAGCGCGCCAAGTTTCGACGCGCGTGCTAGAATCCGTGGACAAGTCTATGCGAATCTTCCCGATCCTGCTTGTGGCCAGCGCCCTGGCCGCGCAAACCAGCCCCGATCAATTCGACAAAACCGAAGTCATGATCCCGATGCGCGACGGAATCCGCCTGCACACCGAGATTTACGCGCCCAAGAACGCCACCGGGAAGTTGCCGTTCCTGCTCCACCGGACACCCTATGGCCCGGGCCAGGACCCACAAGGTTTTCGGCTGGCCCTCGGCGGCATCTACGCGGAGCTGGCGCAAGAGGGCTACATCTTTGTGTTCCAGGATATTCGCGGACGCTACAAGTCGGAGGGCAAGTTCGTCATGATGCGGCCGCCGCGCAAAAAAGGCGAGGCGAATGCAATCGACGAGAGCACGGACGCCTACGACACCGTGGAATGGCTGCTGCACAATGTGCCGAACCATAACGGACGCGTCGGAGTGCTCGGGATTTCTTACGGCGGATGGCTGACCGTGATGGCCATGATCGATCCGCATCCGGCGGTGAAAGCAGTTTCCGAACAGGCGTCGCCCGCCGACATGTACCTGGGCGATGATTTCCATCACAATGGCGCGTTCCGTCTGAGCTACGGGCTGGAATATTCAGCGCGCATGGAAACATCCAAGCAAAACGAAGCTTTCGATTTCGACCGGTTCGATACCTTCGATTGGTTCCTGCGCCTCGGACCCATCTCCAACTTCAACAAAAAGTATGTGCACGAGAAACTGCCCACCTGGAACGACTTCGTGGAGCATCCCAACTACGACGAATTCTGGCAGAGGCAGGCCGTGACGCCTTATCTGAAGCAGTCCACCGTGCCCAATCTCAATGTCGCCGGATGGTGGGACCAGGAAGATTTTTATGGTCCGCTGAAAATTTATGAGACGCTCGAGAAATTCGATCAGGGACATAAGAATTATCTGGTGTCGGGCCCGTGGAATCACGGCTCCTGGTCGCGCGGCGCAGGGCGCGCCCTGGGCAAGATCGACTTCGGCAGCGACACCAGCAAATACTTCCGCGAAAATGTGCAGGCGCCCTGGTTCGCATATTGGCTGAAAGACAAAGGCCCGCTCGATTTGCCGGAGGCGCTGACGTTCCAGAGCGGCTCGAACAAATGGGAGCGCTACGACGCTTGGCCGCCGCGCGAGGGCGTGGAGCGAAAGAAGATCTACTTCCACGAAGCAGGCGGTTTATCGTTTGATGAGCCGGGGACGGACGGCTTCGAAAGTTACATCTCGGATCCGGCGCATCCGGTACCGTACCGGCATCGGCCCATCGAAGCGCTTTACGGCGGACCCTCCGGCTGGGGACCCTGGCTGGTGGAGGATCAGCGCTTCGTCTACGAGCGTCCCGATGTATTGAGCTTCGAGACCGAGCCGCTCACCAGCGATCTGGTAGTAGCAGGCGATATCGTGGCGCATCTTTATGCATCCACCAGCGGAACCGACAGCGATTGGATCGTGAAGCTGATCGATGTTTATCCCGAGAAGGGCGACAAGGATCCGCCCATGAACGGCTACCAGTTGATGATCGCCAACGAGGTATTACGCGGGCGCTTCCGCAACGGATTTGAGAAGCCGGAACCGGTGAAGGCGGGGCAAGTGACCGAGTACACCATCGATCTGCACTCCAACAATCATGCGTTTTTAAAGGGCCATCGCGTGATGGTGGAAGTACAAAGCACCTGGTTTCCGCTGATCGACCGGAATCCGCAGAAGTTCGTTCCCAACATCTTCATGGCGCAGGAAGCGGATTTTCAGAAAGCCGAACAGCGCGTGTATCGGTCGAAGAAGTACGCCTCGAACGTGGAGTTGCCGGTGATGCGCTGAACGCGGGATGAGTTTGGCCACGGATGCACACGGATAACGCCAGCTTTTATCGGTGTGCATCCGTGGCTAATTCTTTTCGCTAGACGTCCAGGATCACTTTATCGATATCCAGCAAAATTTTCACTTTGCCTTTGATCTTCGCCAAGCCCAACAAATAGGGAGTCGCGGCGCCCATTCCGAAATCGGGAGTATCCTCAATGTCGGCGGTCTGGAGCGTCAGAACTTCGGAAACGCCGTCCACGATGATCCCGGTGGAGATGCGGCCGGCGTTGCCTTCAATCTGAACCACGATAATGCAGGTTCGCTGCGTGTATTCGATTTCCTGCATGCCGAACTTCAGTCGGAGATCGACCACGGGAATCACCTTTCCCCGCAGATTGATCACACCTTTGACATGGTAGGGCACCTGCGGGACGGCAGTGATCTCCTGGACGCCCATAATCTCGCGGACGTGGAGAACCTGCACGGCAAACTCCTCTTTGGCGAGTTGGAAAGTTAAGTATTTTCCAGCTCGCGGATCAATCTTGGCGCCGTCGGCTGTGGCCGGATTCGCTAGGACACTCGATTGCATAGCTGTAAACTCTTGATCACTTGCCTACCAAAGCGCCTAATTCCCGGATGATCTGGTTTAACGCTTGTGTTTGCGCCGATAGTTCCTGGCTGGCAATACCGAGGGACTCTGGGATCGGAGCGGAGGTGTGCTGGGCCGTTTGCGCGGAGCGCTGGGCCAGGTTCCGGACTTCATCGGCCACCGCCGCGAAGCCCATGCCGGTTGCCCCGGCACGCGCGGCTTGCACCGCCGCATTCAGCGCGAGTATGTTGGTCTGGAATGCGATCTCTTGGATCACTTTGGTGATTTGCGCGATCTTGTCGCTGGAGGAATTGATTTGTTGCATGGAGGCTGCCATTCTTGTGAGTGCGAGTCACATTTCTCCGAAGTTATCGTCCATCGGGAATTCGTTCCCGGATGACTTGGCGCCCGCCATGGCTCGGACGGATCGAGCCGGCTTGGGCCCCGCCACCGCCGATCTGAGCGCACCGAGACCAGGTCCCATGGCCGGCGAAGCGAACGCTCTCTTCCATTCCCGGCGGCCGGCGCCTGTCCCGCCCCTGCCCAGTTCCCCAGTGCCGCCCACCAGCGCGCTCAACTCACGCACAATCTGATTCAAGGCCTGCGCCTGCGCCGAAAGCTCCTGGCTCGCCGAAGCGCTCTCTTCCGCGCTTGCAGCGGTGCCCTGCGTTACCTGATCCATCTGCGACACTGCTCTCGCGATTTGATCGATCCCACGCGCTTGTTCCTGACTCCCGGTATTCACTTCATCCACTAACGTCTTCACCTGCGTAGCGCTTTCGGTAATCGCCCGAATCACTCCCGCCACCTGCTCCAGCTTCGCGCTGCCGTCGCGCGATGTCGCAATGGATTCTTCGATCAAGGCCGAAGTGTCTTTGGCCGCCTGTGCCGAACGCTGCGCCAGGTTCCGGACCTCATCCGCTACCACCGCAAACCCCATCCCCGCTTCGCCCGCCCGCGCGGCTTCCACCGCTGCGTTCAACGCCAGAATGTTGGTCTGGAACGCGATCTCGTCAATCACTTTAATGATCTTTGAAATCTTGTCGCTGGATGCATTGATCTGCCGCATCGAACTCACCATCTGGTCCAGCGTCTGATTTCCCTCTTTGACTTCGCGATCCACAGTGACCATCACCGCGGCCGCGGTCTTCGAATTCTCGGCGTTCTTGCGCGTCATGGAAGCGATTTCCTGCGTGGCCGCCGAGGTTTCTTCCAGCGAAGCGGCCTGTTCGGAAGCTCCCTGGGCCAGCGTCTGGCTGGAAGACGCCACCTGAGTTGCAGCGCTGGTGATCTGTTCGGAGCCTTCCGACAGCTCAGTGGCGCAGCGGTTGAGGACGCCGTTTATGCCGCGCACCACCCAATACATTCCGCCGCCGCCGGCCAGCATCGATACCCCTAGCGCCACCCAGGTTAGCCAGATGGTTCGGGACCCGATAGCGGATGCGGCCGCGGCGTTATCATTGCCAGTCCCGCGATTATATTGTGTCTCCGCGTGGACGGTCTCGTTTAAGGCTGTGAACGCCGGGTTCGCCTCCACCAGGTACAGCTTGTAGGCCTCCTCGTTCTTGCCTGCCCGGCTCAGCGGGGCCACGCCACTCCAAGCCTGATAGTAACGATCCAGATCGGGCCTGATTCTTAGATAGATCTCGCGCTCCTGGTTCGACAAGATCGCTTTCTCCCGATCCGCCAGTTCGGTATTTACGATTTCCTTGAGCTTCTGGATTTGCTGGTCCATCTCCGCCGTGTCCTTGGGGTCTCGGGATGCGATGTGCCGCCACATATGGCCTCGCATCAACAGCAGATTCGACTCCACCTGGCTACACATCGACACGCCAGCCAAGGAATCGTCCGAGAGCGCGTGGGCGGTGCGTACCAGACTGTTCAGCCCAATCAGAGAGGACACTCCTAAAGTGAGAGTGAGCGATAACAAAAATGCCCCGATCAGGGAGATCTTTTTCCCAACGGTCATACTTGAATTCATGCCTGGTTTGTCCTCGTGACTTCCCGCGGAACCCAACACTTACCTCATCGCCCGCCGGGGGGAAGTCTTTAGCTGAAATGACTTGGACGCTTGGGGGGACTCACACTCGTGTCCGTCGCCCTGGTATCCCTGAAGGCTCGCGGTTCGGAAAGAGCTTGTTACCGAACCGCGACCGCAAGGGAGTGACCATGGGCCTGCGGCCCACCAAATTTGATGAAGACGCCAAGTGGGGCGGACCCCCTGGTCCACGCGGGTCCCCCTGGACCCGCTCTTCAGGATTTCGTATTTCCTCAGCAGGCCGACGAGGGCGTCGGCCGCGGACCAGGGGGTCCGCCCTACTTGGCGTCTTCAACGGAGCGCTACCACGACAGCAGCATTCGTTACGCTCCCTCGCGGTCGCGGCTCGGTATCGCGAGCGTAAACGACCCGTCCTACTGATCGCGCAGCGTCCGCATCGGATCCAAGCGCGCGGCGCGATACGCCGGAACACTGCTCGCGACCAGCGAAACCAGCAACAGGATCGCCGGGACGCTGGCGAAAGTCAGCGCATCCAAAGGCTGCACCCCGAACAGCATGCTGCCGAGATACTTCGTGAGATACGCGGATGCGGCCATTCCAAGCAGGATGCCCGCCACCGCAAGCGCCAGGCCGCGGCCCAGAATCAGGCCCAGCACGTCGCTGCGCTGAGCGCCCAACGCCACCCGCAGTCCGATCTCGGCCGAACGTTGCACCACCATGTAGGACAGCAGTCCATACAATCCGATTCCGCAGAGTAGCAGCGCCATCCCCGCGAAAGAAGTTAGCAGCAAGGTTTGAAAGCGTGGCTGAGCTGAGGATTGGTAAAGCCAATCCTCCAGCATGGCCGCCCGATACACGGGAACCTGCCGATCCATGTCCGACACCACCGAACGCACCGACGATATCAGGGCCCGAGGATCGCCTGTGGCGCGGATCGCAAGCTGAGGCGATGTGACCACGGCCTGTTCCCAAGGCAAGTAATATTCCGGGTCCGCATCGGTGGTGAGCCCAACGCCTTTCACATTTCCCACCACCCCAACCACTTCGCGCATCGAGCGATTTAATCGTCCCATCCCCAATGCCGGCTTGGACATGTTTGCCGATAGGATTCTCGCCGGGGAAATACTTGCGGGCAAACCGATCGTTGATGATGATCACCTGTTTCGCAGTCGTGCTGTCCGCGGCCGTAAAAGCCCGGCCGGCGAGAATCGGAATCCGCAAGGTCCGGAAGAAATCCGGCAGCACCAGGGCTAACTTTTCAGAGGGCTGATCGCCGCTCGCCACAGGGCGCCCCTCGATCGCGATGTCGATATCAATATTGTTTCCGGAAAGCGGCAGCGGAAAGCCCGCCGAAACCGACTGCACGCCGGGCAGCGCGGAAAGGCGGGCGAACAGCCGATGATAGAACTCGATTTTCTGCTGCCTGGGAAAACGGGAACCGGGCAGACTGATGGCAGTAGTGAGAACGCCGTGCGCATCGAACCCGGGATCCACATCGAGCACTCGCACGAAACTCCGGATCAGCAACCCGGACCCCACCAGCAACACCAATCCAAGAGCGGTTTCCGCCACCAGCAGCCAGCTTTGCATGCGATATTGGCGGCGTCCGCTGGTCATTCCGCGCGAACCCTCGCGCAACGCAAGCAACGGATCGAAGCGCGACATGCGCCAGGCGGGCAACACTCCGAATAGCAGACCGGTGAGAACCGAAGCCGCCACCGCGAAGGCCAGAACGGCGCCATCCACTGAAAGATGATCCATTCGGGGCAGCATGTTCTTCGGCACCAGACGCGGAAGCCCACTCATGGCGGCCAAAGAAAGCGCGATCCCGCAAGCGCCGGCGATCATGGACAAAATCACGGATTCCACAAGGATCTGTCGGATGATTTCCCTGGGACTCGCACCCAACGCCGCCTGCAGTGCAATATCCGTACGGCGGCGCGAGGCGCGGGCGAGAAGTAGTCCGGCCACATTGGCGCACGCGATCAGCAGAACCAGAGTCACGGCGGCAAACAGGATGCGCAACGCCGGCCGCGTGTCTCCCACCAGTTGCTCCAGCACCGGCTTCGCCATCACGGCGGTTTGCTGCTTGTTCGAATCCGGATACTGCGCGGCCAGGTTTCTTGCAATGACATCCATCTGCGCTTTGGCGCCGGCCAGGGACGCATCCGGCTTCAAGCGTCCGATAATTTCCAAAACGTCCGCTCCGCGCTGTGGGAAGAACTGCTTGTCATCGCCGATGCTGGTCCACAGAGCGATGGGCGGATTCTGAATAGGGAACGCGAAATCCTGCGGCATCACGCCGGCCACGGTATAGCTCGCGCCATCCAGGGTAATCGCGCGACCAACAATATCCGGTGCGCCGCCAAAAGTGGATTGCCAAAGCTGGTGGCTCAGGATGACGGCGTGCGCGTCCGGCTTTTCTTCCTCGGAGCGAAACTCGCGGCCGAGCTGGGGATGTACGCCGAGCACTTGAAAGAATTCTTTGGAAACGATTTCGGAAGTAAGTTCCTTCGCCTCGCCCACGCCTGTAAGGGTGACCTCGCCGCTGCGATAAGCTGCCAGGCCGCTGAACGAACGCTGTTGCGATCGCCAGTCAAAGAAATCCGGATAGCTGACGTTTCCAGGCACCGCGACACCCGAGGTTCGGCTCTCTATCTGCAGCCACACCAACCGGTCCTGTTGTGGAAACGGGAGCGGCCGCAGCAGCACTGCGTTTACCAGGCTGAAGATTGTGGTGGTGGCTCCGATCCCGAGGGCCAACGTAAGAATCGTGGTGACGGCAAAGCCGGGGCTTTTGCGGAGCTGACGGAGGGCAAATCGCAGGTCGTGCAGAAGTCGTTGCATCGGCTCGAGGCAAGCATTTCAGAAGCCACCCGCCAGCGCGGCGCAAGTCGCTGAAAAGAGGAACTCTGTTGCGCGCGGACGTCGCGCGTCGCCGTCCGTTCTTAACATTACTTGTTCAGATTTGAACAGTGCGGGCGATGTCCACGGCATCGCTAAACAGCCCATACGCCGTTTGCTCCACGCCGCAATGGATGCCGGCGATTCCGATCGTCCCCATCAGATCCGTGTGCAGCAGCAGCAGGTTCGACGTACCCGTGACGGCAGCCAGCGGATCGGTTTCATCCAAAACCTCGGCACGCACGCGAGCCCGGATTCCAGCAGCGCTTTGGCGCGCGCGGCTCACCAGGCAAACGGTCTTGCGGGTGGCCGCCAATTCTCGCAAACGCTCCGGCGTCAGGCGACCGATACCGCGGCGATCGACATCGGCCGGTGTGATGCGCGCACCCATCAGGACATTCGCCAGAACGGCGGCTTTGGCGGCCGAGTCCCAGCCTTCGATGTCGTAGCTGGCATCGGCTTCGGTGATTCCGAGACGCCGCGCCGCTTCGATGCCATCGGGCATGGATTTGCCCTGACGCATGGCTTCGATCACAATCTTTGACGTGGAATTCAACGCTCCCGTGAATCCAAGAATTTTCACGCCCGGCAGATTGTTGCGAACCATATTGAAGACCGGCACGCCATCCATCACGGTGGATTCGAAACGGAACTGCACTTTCGCTTCACGAGCTTCTTCGCTGAGTGCGGCGTACGCGTGCGCGATGGGTCCCTTGTTGGCCGTGATCACGTGCCGCCCCCGCGAAAACGCAGCGCGGATGTGCGAGAGCGCCGGTTCGCCGGTGGCCGGGTTCAATGTCGTGATTTCCGCCACGATTTCCGATGGCGCGCGGTCGAGGAATTCATCCACACAAGAAGCCGGCGGGCCGAATTCGCCGCCGTTGTAGGCTGTGCCATGGCGAGCAGTGTGAATCCCGACGATTCGGAAAGGGTACAACGCGCGCTGCGTCTTCAACAATTCCGCGAAGGCGCGTCCTACGTTGCCATAACCAATCAGAGCGATCCGCAAGAATTTATTTTAGCCGCTACGGCACCGACTCCCTCACGGTCGCGGCTCAGAAAGAGATCCCCCGTTGCCGAGCCGCGACCGTAAGGGAGTCGGTGCTTTGATCAAAACTCAAGCTTTTCAATCAACCCATTCAGATTCGATTCCAACGTTGACTTTTGCTTCTTCAATTCGCTGGCATGGTCGCGCAGAGTAGCCAACTGATTCTCCTGCGGTACTGAGCTGGCGCGCATACTTCTGAACCTGATCCTGCTGGCCGCTCACCTGATTCAGGCTCTGAATGTTTCTTCGAACCCGCTCCTGGTCATTGACCATATTGTTAATTTCGGTATCGGTCTGCCGGATCTGGTTGTCGGAAGCGGCGATCTGGCGCTTGAGATCGAGGATCTGCTGAAACTGCCGCCGGCCAGCTGTCCGAAATCGCTTTGTTCTGCGCGTAGGTGAGCAACACATCCGGAGTGAGGCTGGAAACCTCAACGGTATTGTCGAAAAGCTGCTCTTCGTTGATGGCGAACTTCTGCGTTCCACCGGCGCCAAGCTTCACTTCGAACCGATACGTATCGGATGTGGTCTCGGTCGGCTTCTGGTTTAGCAATTTGAACCCGGCCGCTCCGGATGTTCAATGATGAGCGTCTTCGCCTTCTGATCCACATTGTGGATGGTGAACGTCCGAGTCTCCTGCTGCGCCAGCCGCGTAGTCAGCGTGCCGCGATTGACATGGATCTCGCGCACCAGGTTGCCGGTGGAATCGAACTTGGTGGTGATGCGCGTGCCGAGATCCACGGCGTAGCTGATCAGGCGCTTGTCGCCGGTTTTCAGCGTGGTCATCAGCGCTTCTCCCGCGTAACTTGCCGCATCGAAGACCGTGATGGGACCGCCATCCAGAGTTTTGCCCGTTGAGTTGGTCAGCTCGGCCGCGTTCATGGGATGCTCGCCGTAATTTTCGGAATAAATCAGCAGCTTGCGCGAATCGATCTTCTGCTGCAGGAAGGGCAGCATGGCGGATTCGTCTTTTTTGACGGTGATGGGAGTCGAGAAGCGGTATTCGAAAAGTTCAGCGAGATCGGCGGATGCGACGTTGGCAACAATTGTGCTCTGACTCGCGCCCATCTGTTCCGACATGCGAAGCCCGGCGGATCCGGTACCGAGTTTAGCTTTCGAGAGACTCCGACCTGCCATTGGCATGGCCATTGGAGCGGGCATCTGGGGAGGTAAAAACTGCTTCGTCTCATCTATCCAAAGCCGCCGATTACACCGCCATACACCACCGGCGCGGCTGCCTGATCCTCCGGCAGATCCGCGGTCTGTCGCGCTACATATCGCGGCTCATACAAACTGCTGATGAACGACACCGGCCGCCCGGAAACAACCGCCAGGTGCACATTGTTCCAATCTTCGCCGGTGGTGTTGTCGATAATCGCCCAACCTTCCAGCGTGGATTCGCTCTTATCATCGAAGATCAGCCGATAGCTGGATTTCCAAACCGGCGATGGAATCATGTAGCTGGCGGCGATCTGCCGCTCCTTGGCGTCCGACGAATCGATGTAGATGCTGCGCTTTTCCTTGGAACGCGATTGATTGACCACTGCGAGATAATCCTTGAGCTGCGTTTGCAATTTCGGATCCGCGAATCGGATGGAGCTGGCAGCGGCCAGATCCAAAGTGCGAAGATCGCCCGAATCGAGCAGCAGTACCACTTGCTCGCGATCCGGCTTTTTTTCTTCCGACGCAGCCAGGCGGGCGCTCACAATGGTCCCGCCCACCGTTTCGGCGCTGAATTTCAATTCCACTCGCGCGCCTTTCATAGCCGCAAGAAAAGAACTGAGCGGTGCCGACCCTTCGATCTTGAACGGAAACTCGGCCAGCTTCTGTTCCAGAGGTTCGCTCGAATCGTAGCGAAGACCCGTGACTTTGCCGCCATTGCGATCCTGCAGCGTGAGCGACTTCAAAACGTCATTCATGTCGGTGGCTTTGAAATCCAGGCGCGCGGACTCGCCGGGTGATAGTGTCCCGGCACGCTCAAAGTAGCCGACACCGCTCTTATAAAGGATGACTTCGCGGATGGGAATATCCGCGGCCAGCGCGGTAGCCATGCAAACGGCGGTTAGCGGAAAGAGTCGTTTCATGATGCTCCTTACTCAAGACATGCCACGCGCGGCGCTATCCTTTCGGATTTCACTCGCCCATGACTTTAATAATGACGCGTTTGGGCCGCTGGCCGTCGAATTCCGCGTAATAAACCTGCTGCCAGGGTCCGAAATCGAGCTTTCCCGCAGTCACCGGCACGATTACCTGGTGGTGGACCAGCAGGCTCTTCAGGTGCGAATCGCCATTGGTCTCGCCGGTCCGATGATGCCGATAGTCCTCGCGAAACGGAGCCAAGCCTTCCAGCCATTCATCGATATCCGCCAGCAGTCCGTCTTCCGCGTCGTTCACCCAGACGCCGGCTGTGATGTGCATGGCGGAGACCAGAATCATTCCCTCGCGGATCTTGCTTTTGGCGAGCGCCGCCTGCACTTGCGGAGTGATGTTGATGTACTGGCGGTGCTGTTTTGTGTTGAACGTAAGATGTTCCGTGTGAAATTGCATACTTCGCGATCATAGCGTTCCGTAATGTGGGGCAGGTTGATAACCTGCAGCGGGTTGCCAACCCGCCCAGTCTTGCGTCGATTACCAATCGACGCGCAGGTTGCCAACCTGCCCCACAGCGTAGAATAAGGTAGTGAGGATTTTGTGCGCTCTGTTTGCGACAGGTTGCATCCTGGCGCAGGAGCCGAAGCCCGATCCGAATACCAGCGATCAAACGACCGATGATCAGCAGGATCCCGACCAGACCTACCAAGGGCCGTCTATTCTCAGCCGCGACAAAAGCCAGATCGGCGAGCGCGGCGGAAAGCTGCTCGACTTCCGGTATTACGTGGATGTGACCGGCGTCTTCGATTCTGGCCTCGCGCCTGTGACCACAGGCGGCTGCCGAAGGTGTGGAAACCGGATTCGGCGTGGTGGGATCGCGCAGATGGAAGCGCGACAAACTAAGTCTCGAATATAAGGGCACCTATCGGCAGTATTCCAACAACGAGGTGGTACAAGGTTTGGATCAGTTCCTGAACCTGGCCTACAGCCGGCAGCTCACGCGCCGGATTATTCTCGATCTGAAGGACACTGCGGGATCCGTCTCACTCGCCAACGGAGCTTTTTCTTATTTGCCGCTCACGAATACCGACTTGTTTGCGATCCCCGCCAACGAACTTTTCGATATTCGCACCAAGTTCATCCAATCCAGAGTGGATCTCACCTGGCAATTGACTCCGCGTCTCTCGTTCGGAATTGGAGGCGAAGGATTTGTGGTGCGCCGGTCGTCACTCGCACTCGCGGGACTCGACGGATATGACGCACATGCGAACGTCGCCTACCGCTTGACTCGCCGCCAAACCGTTACCGGAGACTACGGCTACACCTACTACGACTTTCAACGATTCTTTGGCCATGCCAAGCTGCAGAGCGTATCGCTCGGATATTCCATCGGCCTGAGCCGCGAGTGGGATTTCAGTCTGCGGGCTGGCGGAATCCGAGTGGACTCGTTAGGTATCATCCAGGTCGCGCTGGATCCCGCCATCGCGGCCATCGTCGGAGAGAACTTCGCCAACGTGACCTCTTCTCGCGTAGTTTTCGCACCGCTTGGAGAGGCGCGCCTGATGCGGCGCTTCAATCGGTCCAGCCTTTCGCTCGGTTACTCCGTCGGTGCATCGCCGGGAAACGGGGTCTATCTGACGTCGAAACAAAATGCGGCTTCACTGGGATATTCCTACACCGGGTACCGTCGTTGGACCTTCGCATTGAATTCGGGTTACACGGAACTATCCGCGGTTGGACAGACTCTTGGAAAATATACGAACGTGCAAGGCGGCACGGGCGTCACATATAACGTGGGGCACGAAACGCATATCCAGTTTCGCTACGACTATCGCCACTACACCACGCAAGATTATGTTTATCAAAAAGACTCGAATCGGGTGAGCCTGGGCCTGGCGTTCAGTCCCGGCGATACGCCGTTGGCGATTTGGTGACCGTGACGCGCGCACATGTTTTGCTGGTAGAAGATGAACTGCCGTTGCTGCATTTGCTGGAGAAATACCTGCGGCGCATGGATTTCGAAGTAACCACCTACTCGTCGTCCGTGGAGGCGCTCAAGGCATTCGAAGCCAGTTCCAGCCGTTACGACCTGATAATTGCCGACTTGGGGATGCCAGAGATCTCAGGCGACACCATGCTAACCCGCATGCTGGAAATCCGGCCGGACGTTCTAATCCTAATCTGCAGTGGTTCGCCGTTCTACCTATCCAGTTTGCCCAAGGCGCTGGAACAGAGGGTGGGGTTTCTACAAAAACCGTTCCTGCCGAAGATGCTGCTGGAAGAGCTCGAAAAGCTGATGGCGAAAAAAGATATTAGCCGCGGATGAACGCTGATGAACGCCGATAAAACTTATCCGCGTTCATCCGCGTTCATCTGCGGCCAATTGTCTTAGCCTGCGGCTTCCAACGACTGCTGCAGCTTCTCCGAGAAGTTCTCCCCTGACTCCGACCAAAGCCTGCGCGTCTCCACCGGCAGCGCATCATCCAGATCGTGTACCAGCTTCAGCAGGCTTTTGATGTTCGATTGAATCGTCACCAGGCTCCCCGGGATGTCCGGCTGCGGCAGAAAATGCGCGTCGATTCCAAACTCGATTTCCAGGTGCGCATCCTCCTCGCGCTCGAATTCCGGACCGAAACAGACTAGCGCGGCTCTGGATGGTGTGAGCGTCCAATCTTTGTCGAACTGCCAAAGGTCCCACCATGTTTCCAGCCGGTAGCAGGAATCCGCATTCTCGAAATCCTTGGCGGCGCTTAAAACTTGATCAATCGAAACCGGCGCGACCATGGGAACTTCCAGAACCGCCGGTTCGGTGGAGTTCACCGGGATCACTTTGAACGTCGACGGATTTTTGGCCAGCCGCGAGAACGGAAACAGCCCGAGCAGCTTCTCGTAATGCCGAAGCATGTTCTCTTCCGAGTATTTCTGCAGGATGTAAGAGAGGTAAAGTTGGTCGGCCATCTGCTACCATCGTACTGACTTTACTTGGCGAAATCTCCTCTCCTTCCCATTTTCCTGATCGTATCCGTGGATGTTCTGGGCCTCACGATCATTCTTCCGCTGCTGCCGTTCTATGCGGAAAAATTCGGAGCGTCGCCCGCCATAGTGGGCCTGCTGGTGTCGAGTTACGCTCTGTGCCAACTGGTGGCCGGTCCGATCTTGGGCCGTTGGTCCGATCATATGGGACGCCGCCCGCTGCTGCTGGTGAGCCAGGTTGGAACATTCATCGGTTTTCTCATCTTGGCTTACGCGAATGCGCTTTGGCTGATTTTCCTGTCGCGCATCATCGACGGGTTGACGGCCGGCAATCTTTCGCTGGCGCAAGCTTACATTTCCGATGTCACCAAACCGGAGGACCGCGCCAAATCGTTCGCGATCATCGGCATCGCGTTTGGTATGGGATTTCTGATCGGTCCCGCTATCTCCGGATTCCTGGCCCAGTACAGTTATCAATATCCGATCTTCGCAGCGGCGGGATTATCCGCCACCAGCATCCTCGCCACTTACTTTCTGTTGCCTTCAGGCGCGCCCACTGCCGGCGATGCTCTGACTCCGCGCAAGTTCACGGTCCTGGACTGGGGCAACTATCTGCGCTACTTTCGCGAACCCGCCCTCTCGCCGCTGCTATGGCAATTCTTCGCGTTCGCGCTGGCGTTTGCCATGTACATGTCGGGCTTCCCACTGTTCGCGGAACGCCGCTACGCTTGGCACGGGCATCCCTTCGGTGTCAAGGAAGTCGGCTACGTGTACGCCTATCTGGGCCTGCTGGGCGTGATTCTGCAGGGCGGATTGATTGGAAAGCTAGTGAAGATCTTCGGCGAATCAACGCTGGTTCGCGCCGGCTTTTTTTTCGCGATGGCCGGATTGATCGCCCTCGGCTTCACCTATGGAGTCCCGCTGCTGCTGGTGGTAAGCGCAGTGGCATCCAGCGGAATGGGCGCGATTCGGCCAGCTTTGACCAGCCTGATCACGCAAAAAGCAGCCCGATCAGAACAAGGCGTGGTGCTGGGCTTAACCCAGTCCTTGAATTCGATCGCCGCAATCGTGGCGCCAGCCATCGGTGGATTGTTGATCGATCATTCGCTGCTGGGCCCCTGGGCGTTGGTTGCGGCAGCCATCTGCGGAGCAGCACTCTTTTTCTAGGCCGCAGATGAACGCTGATGAACGCGGATAAAACTCTCGATCTCATCCGCGTTTATCCGCGTTCATCTGCGGCTAATTCGTTTTGTCGGTCAGCGCCGCAACGCCCGGCAACTCAATCCCCGCCAGAAACTCCAGCGACGCGCCACCGCCCGTCGACTTGATCGCTTTCTCGGAATCGCCGCCGCCCACTACCGAAAGCCACGGCTTTGGCCGCTAGGGCGTTGGTAGCGGCAACTATCTGCGGAGCAGCACTCTTTTTCTAGGCCGCAGATGAACGCTGATGAACGCGGATAAAACTCTCGTTCTCATCCGCGTTTATCCGCGTTCATCTGCGGCTAATTCGTTTTGTCGCTCAGCGCCGCAACACCCGGCAACTCAATCCCCGCCAGAAACTCCAGCGACGCGCCACCGCCCGTCGATACGTGGGAAATCTTGTCCGTCACGCCCGCCGACTTGATCGCTTTCTCGGAATCGCCGCCGCCCACCACCGAAACAGCGCCTGACGAAGCCACAGCCTTCGCAATCGCAACAGTTCCGCGATCAAACGGAGGTTTTTCGAAAACGCCCATCGGACCGTTCCAGATGATCGTCTTGGCTTTCGAAATTACAGCCGCGTACGCGTCAATCGTAGCAGGCCCAATATCAACGGCCAGGGTACCGTCCGGAATCTCAGTCACTACGCGCGAGTCCGCGCCCTCCTTCAGTTCCGTCGCCACCACGTGGTCCTTCGGCAGCAGCAGCTTGTTCCCTGCCCGCGCCATCAGATCCGTCGCAAGCGCTAGCTTGTCGTCCTCCACCAGCGATTTCCCAATCGGCTCGCCTTTCGCCTTCATGAACGTGTACGCCATCGCCCCGCCGATCAGCAGTTGGTCCACCACCTTCATCAGGTTCTCGATCACTTCGATTTTGTCGGACACTTTCGCTCCGCCGAGAATAGCCACCGAAGGCCGCTCCGGATTCTTGGTGACCTTGGTGAGATACTCCAGTTCTTTGTCCATGAGCAACCCGGCAGCGGCCTGTTTCACGAACTGAATCATCCCCACCGTGGATGCGTGCGCGCGATGTGCGGATCCAAACGCGTCGTTGACATAGACATCGCACAACGAAGCCAGCTGCTTCGCGAATCCCGGATCGTTCTTTTCTTCTTCGGCGTGGTACCGCAAGTTTTCCAAAAGTAAAATTTGTCCAGGCACCGGACGCATTTTTTCCACTTCGGGGCCGACACAATCGGGTGCCATCGCCACCGGCTTGCCCAATAATTCCGCCAGTTTTTTCGCTACCGGCTTCAGACTCATTTCCGGATTGGGCTTGCCCTTGGGACGCCCCAGGTGGCTGGCGAGAATCACACCCGCGCCATGATCCAACGCGTATTGAATATTCGGGATCGAAGCCCGGATGCGTTTGTCGCTGGTGATCTCCTGTCCGCCGGCAGCCAGCGGGACGTTGAAATCCACACGGATGAAGACTGTCTTGTTCTTGAGGTCGAGGTCGCGAATTGAGAGTTTAGGCATATAAGAGGGTTGTGGGTGGTGGGAGGTGGGTGGTGGGAAACACAACTGCACCGTCCCGCTGTCCCTGGAAATTTGATGCTAACACGGCTTCTCAGGCGGCGCGTTTGACAGCGTGCACTGAATGCCGGCCGCCCGATAGGCTTCGAGCAGCGCGCCCGCCGCTGGGCCATGGAGCGGAGGGCCTACTCGATCTCCAGCAAGCTCGATGAACTTTTCCCGCACAGCACGGCTGCGAAACACGCCTCCAATGTATGCCACAGGGACTGACTCGTGCTTCTCGAACAACCGTCGGCGGACAGCCGAAGCAAGCCCCGCAAGTTCCTGCGCGGCGTTGCTCAGTATTTCGAGCGCGATTGCATCGCCATTCTCCGCAGCCTCGTCCACCAACTTCGCAAACGCAGCGATCCGCGGCCGGGGGAACTCTTCCGTATAGAAACGATGCAGCAGATCGTTGACATCGGATGCGCCGGTTTGATTGAGCAGCATCTGCCGTAGCAAAGTAGCCTCGCCCCAACCCTCTTCCAGCCTCAGAGCCGCTCGCAAGGCCTGCCGAACAATGTCAAAGCCACCGCCTTCGTCACCGAAGACATAGCCCCAGCCTCCCGCGCGCGCGGTTTTGCCGGACGCGTTTCGGCCGAACGCGATGGACCCGGTTCCCGCGATGAGGATCACGCCCGGCTCCCCACCGGTCGCGCCCGATAGCGCAATCAGAGCGTCGTGCGTCACAATCGTTCGATCGCTCCGCAGAATTTCCCGCAATAGGGATTCCTTGTCCGCGGGGCCGCCGCTGAATCCGAGGCAGGCAGATGCAAAACGTATCGTCGCCGCGTCCAAGCCGGCATTCGCGCACGCAGCGCTCAAACAAGCCTGGATCGCGCCTGTGAATTTCGCTCGTCCCTGCGATGCTCCCACGTGATTGGAAGGTCCGCCGCGCCCGCCGCCCAGCACACGGCCGGTCGCGTCGCCAATCAGCGCATACGTGCTGGATTGACCTCCGTCAACGCCCAGGAAGTAATCAGGCATGTGTTGTTACTTTACTCAATGTGATAGAGCCAGGCCTTCGAATCTACTTCCCCGATGCATTTCATCCCCCAAAAGCTGGTATAAACCTGGAAATCCTCGTACCGGAAGTCGGTTCTTTCTATGAGGACGTAGCGGATGCCCCGCGCTTTCAACTCTTCCGTCGCAGCGCGCCGGAGATTGATTTTCGAGGGCCGCGATGTCTCTACCGGCTCGTTTAATATGCTTGCCCACGTGCCCTGCGCGTCCATGCCTTCCAGCTTGATCTTGGTTTTGAAACCTTCGTCGGAACTCTCCACCACCACCGAGTCAACTTGGTGAGGCTGTCCGAAATCAACTTGCACGTACATCCCGGGTTCCGCCACCTGCCAGCTTCGCCACCGCGTAACGGGGCTATTATCGAAAGCCATTTGCACGTCCCACGGATTCGGATGCGCCCGCAACCGCCACTCCGGCGCGCGAGGTAATTCATTGGCGCCGGCGAAGATTCGCAATTCCGAGATGCCCCACTGGACGTCTTTGGCGGATTCGGTCTGTACTACGCGAATCCCCCGCAGGTTCCGCTCTGAAAAATGGAACGTGAGAATGCGCGTCGGCTGAAAACTATTGAAAATGGGTGTCCACAGGATATCTTCGGCCGTCTCGTTGAAAGCCGCCTGATAGCCCACCAAACTCTCGCGCGACATGTAAGAATCCGACATCTGCTGGAACGAAAACACCTTCTCCCCGGGAGGAACCAAACGCTCGATCATCTGCGTTTCATCGTATTGTGGCGCCCGCCGGCTCAGGAACTTGGTCTCCGGCTCAAGGCGCAGCGCCGCGCGATACGGAATATTGTTCAATCGCCAGGCGGAGAAATAACAGTAGCGTTTCTCCACACTAGGCCAACAACTAATCGCATGCGCTATGGTCAACGCCAGCAGCAATCCCGAGACGTTGGCGAAAGTCAATGCCAAAGCGAGCGCGACAAACGGCATGGCCGGAATCAGGAATCGGCTTCCCACATTCGCGTAGAAAGGCAATGCGAAGATCACGGCCGCTAGCCACAGTTGCCGGCCCGCACGCTGTCGCAGCGCGAGTAACGCGATTGGCGTGAGCAGGAACAGAGGACCGAAAAAGCCGGCCAGCAGGTTGCCGTTGACCGTCAGTTCCCACGGGATTTGCCAGCGGCTGGTCAGCCCGTACGTCTGTTCCATCTTGCGGTAGTCTTCTTCAAACGCAATGTGAACGTAAGGATTCGGAAACAGCCGATTGGCGAACGGCGAGAAAGGATTGTCCACCCAAATCCAGTTCTTCACCAGCCAAGGCGCGATGAACACGACCGCGATCGCTGCAGTGGCCAACAGCGGCCGGAATATAGCCTGGCGAGCGCGCCACTGTTTCCACGCGATAAAGCCCAACGCATAGGGAACCGCAACGAATGCCGTGTACTTCGCGGCAAAGGCAAAACCGGTCAACATTCCGATCGGAACCAGCAGCTTCGAAGCGCGCTCCTGATCCCAGATCTGCAGGAGATAGAACAGACCGAAAGCGATCGCCGCAACCGCGACGTCGTTGTAAGCGATGGTCCCGTCGATCCCAATCACAGGGCTCGCGTACAGGAAAACGGCTGCCGCCACACCCACGCCCGGATATCCCAATCGCCGTCCGTAGGAAAGCATCAAGAAGGTCAGGCAAAGGAAAAAGGAATAATGCACCAAAGCCGCCGCGGAATGCTTGCCGAACAGAAATGCATACAGAAACAACAACTCCACGCCTTGCGAAAGATTGCCGTATAGATTGCTGGTGATGCGGACGAATCCGTGTGCGCGGGCGTACTTGGCTACCTCGCCCAAGTGATATGCCATGCCGTCCGGGCTGACTTCCGGCGCTAGCGCATTGAAGAAATACAGCACGGTGAAAAACCCAAAAGCAATTGCGAAGACCAACTTCCAGCGACGCGGAACCGCGGAGAATACCGGCCCTTTGGCACGATGCGCACCGGAGTAGATCGCGTATCCAATCAAGAGAATCCCAAGCGGAAGCAAAACACCTTTGCGCACCAGCTTCAGCGCCGCCAGTACGAACATGAGTGCGCTCAAGCCAGCCGACCCGAGCAGGAACGCGAACAGCCGTTCTTCTGTCCGGTAAAGCGTGAGAGACAATTTGCGCAGCAGGATCGCCCCGAGCGACCACGCCGTGGCAACCGTAAACGAAGCGCCAAACAGGATCGCAAGCACTGCCAGCATTAACGCGAAAACCCGATTCGTGAAAGTATGAAACCGAACTTCGCGCCATCCTGCGGCGCGATGTAGAGCTTGTCAATATTGATCGAAATGGTGGATTCCACATCACTGCCCAACCATTCCGGCGGGATCGGCTTTTCGAAATGCTTTTCGCCCGGAGTCGCATATCGGATTTTGTCCAAGGTATGCTCGTTCACCGCGAACGTCAGCTCCACCGGACCCGTCTGCTGGAACGCGACGTCCCAGAGCGTGAAGTCGACTGTCAGTTTCAGATCCTGCGTGGTGACGGCCAGAATCTTCACAGTGGGATTCTGTTTTGTCCAGCGCCATTGACCGCCGGGCTCACCGGGGTCGATATCTTTCACGATGTGCGAGGAAGCGCCCGGGTTGGACATTTCCACCAGCATCGGCGCTGAATCCGGGTTGGCGCCTTCAGCAGGGTGCCGTTGCTCGGGCGGCGGATAACTTTCGGGATAGCGCGTGCAGGAACAGAGCGCTCCCGCCAGCACGATGCAAAAAATTCGAGGCAACCCTTATTATGCCAACCCGCACAGAGCTTGAAGACGGTTGAAAAATCAAATCACCGGTCGCTTACGCTCGCGGCTCGGAAAGAGATCGTTACCCGAGCCGCGACCGTAAGTACCTACATCGTAGGATTCTTGCCGTTTCTGGCAGAATATTTTGGTGGTACGCATTTCGCCCAGTGTTTACAGTCCGTCGGACGGGATTCGGAAAACTGGCGACAACCGGCCGCTTACACTCGCGGCTGGGAACGAACCTGTTACCGAACCGCGACCGCGAGGGAGTGACCATGGGCCTGCGGCCCACCAAAGGTGATGAAGACGCCAAGTGGGGCGGACCCCCTGGTCCGCACGGGTCCCCCTGGACCCGCTCTTCAGGATTTCGTATTTCCTCAGCAGGCCGACGAGGGCTGTCGGCCGCGGACCAGGGGGTCCGCCCTACTTGGCGTCTTCAACGGAGCGCTTCCACGAGCGCCGCCGTATTGCGTTACGCTTCCTTGCGGTCGCGGTTCGGTTTCGGTTCCGGCTATGCCGGGTTAGGGAGTCGGTGCTGTTGGCAGATTGCGGACCAGTTTCCCAACGGAGTGACCAGGGGACTGCTGGCCCACCAAAGGTGATGAAGACGCTGGATGAAAATCAGTTGGCAGCGAGGACGAGCATCTTCAAGGGGGCGCTCCGACAGGTTTCGCGGTGGCGCTCCCTCGCGGCCGCGGGTCCGTAACAGCATGCGGGATTTTAAATTTCGTCGTCGGAGATGTCTTTGTTGGTGTTGTCTTTGAGCATGGCGGTGGCGAATAGTGTGACCATCGCGCAGCCTAAAATGAACAGCGCGATTGGGGTGGCGGAATGATAACGCCGCATGAGCCCCGATGCGATCAGCGGCGCGGGGCCGCCGGCGATCAAAGAGGACAGTTGATAGCCAAGTGATGCGCCGCTATAGCGGAGGCGTCCGGTGAAAGACTCGGCGATGAGCGCCGCTTGGGGGCCGTACATCATATCGTGCGGGATTAGCGAGAGCACAATCGCCAGCGCGACCAGAAATGTGGATCGGGTGTCGAGCATTGCGAAATAGGCGAACCCGTAGACTCCTGTGACAGCGGCGCCCAGCATATAGATCCGTTTGCGGCCGAAGCGATCTGACAGATGGCCGAACAAGGGAATGCAGACGAAGGAAAGCAGCGCCGCGGAGAGCACCGCGGTGAGCAGGAAGTCGCGATGGAGGTGCAGCACGTCTGTTCCGTAGGCGAAGACGAATGCGGTGAAGAGATAGAAGGGCGCTTGCTCGGCCATGCGGCAGAGAGCGGTGAGGATGATTTCGCGGGGTTGACGGCGGATGACTTCGAGGACGGGATGGCGCTCAATCCGGCGTTCGGCCACTAAACGGCGGAACACCGGCGTTTCGAGAATCCCCAAGCGGATGTAGAGGCCGATGGCGATCAGAACGATGCTGAAGAGGAACGGAATGCGCCAACCCCATGTCAGGAAGTGATCGCCCGACACCGCGCTCACGGCGAGCACCGCGAGATTCGAAAGAAACAAGCCGGCCGGTACGCCGAATTGTGGCCAGGACGCGATGAATCCGCGGTGTTGGTTGGATTGCGCCCATTCCATGGAGAGCAACACGGAGCCGCCCCACTCCCCGCCCACGCCGATGCCTTGAATGAAGCGCAGGATGGTCAGCAGCACCGCGCCCCAGATCCCGATCTGATCGTAGCCGGGTACCAGCGCTACCAGGAATGTGGCGGTTCCCATGAGCAGCAGCGTGGCGATCAGCGCGGCTTTCCGGCCGAGACGGTCGCCGTAATGGCCGAAGATCGCTGCGCCGATGGGCCGCGCGAGAAATCCGACGGCGTAAACGCCGAAGGCTTCCAGCGTCCCGACGAATGGATCGGCATGGGGGAAGTACAGGTGGGCGAAGACGAGTCCGGTGACCGTGCTGTAGAGGAAGAAGTCATACCATTCGATGGCGGTCCCGATGGTGCCTGCCAGCACTGCGCGGCGGAGTTGGCGGCGGTGTTCTCCTGCGTGCATTCTGCAAGTCTAACTGACAAAAATGGGGACACCTGTACCTGTCCCTAATCAACAGCCCCCAAACCGCGAAGGGAATTCGCCGTGGACAGGTACAGGTGTCCCCATTTTTGGTTGTGGTCCTACATGCTATACTCCTGTAGAAGTAAAAGGGAAGGCATGGCTGCGACGAATCGAATTGAACTTCCGCAAGGCACTTTAGACCTGCTCATCCTGCAGACGCTGGTTCTGGAAGCTCAGCATGGCTGGGCGATTTCCGAACGCGTGCAGCAGATTTCAAGCGACGTGCTGTGTATTCAGCAAGGCTCGCTTTATCCGGCCTTGCATCGCCTGGAACGGCGCGGGTGGATCAAAGCGAGCTGGGGTGTTTCCGATAACAACCGGCGCGCGAAATATTACGAACTCACCAGGACCGGGCGCAAACAGCTCGAAATCGAGAAGGATGCCTGGGGGAAACTGACCACGGCCATGGCCCAGGTGCTCGGAACCGCATAGGAGGCCGGAATGGAAATCATCACGCGGCTGGAAGCAGCCAGAGACCGAACGCTCCCGTACTTTGATTTGAGCGACGAGCAGCTTGCGCGAAGCTACGCGCCGGGCAAGTGGACGGTGCGGTTTCTGTTGCATCATCTGGCCGACGCGGAGACGGTGCTGTTCGACCGGATCCGCCGGACGATCAGCGAACCTCGTCAAGTGCTGTGGGCTTTCGATCAGGATGCGTGGGCGAAAGATTATGCACAGATGCCGCTGGACGTCTCGCGGCGGGTCTTCGAATCAGTGCGGGCGGCGATTATTTATCAGGCTGGATTGCATTACGAAAAAAGCGGCCACCTGCAGTATGTCCATAGTGAGACGGGCGTTCGGACGCTGAGGGACGAGTTCGACAAAGTGGCGTGGCATAACGAGCACCACTTAGGGCAGATCGAACTGGCTTTGGCCGGCCGTGCGCCACTTACTGCTGGAACTTGATGCTGGAGTCCACCGAGTAGATTTTTACGCCGGTGGCTAAGGGGCGAAGCATTTGTAAAACGATAGCCGAGCCCTCGGTCTTCAAGGAGAAGTTAGAGTTTCCCTCGCGAGTGACGGGGAACTGGCGCGCGCCGAAGGGCGGAATCTGGACCTCGAAAGATTGAGAACAGATGGGCGATAGCGTTTTTCCCGGCATGGAATAAAGATTACTGGAGCCATAACAGAGCCCGGCTCGGGCGGCGCGTTCGGACGTGTTCACCAGAGAAATGATGTTGCCTGGGATTTCCGATACATCGCCGGAAAACCACGGATTGCGTGTAGGGTACGCGACTTCGCGGGCGGTGGTGCGCAGTTGATTATCGATGGCGCATTCGCTGGTGCCGGAAACTGCGACGACGGGCGAAAGGCGCTGCGACGGAACCTGTTCGCGGACCTTCACCCAAGCGTCGCCGGTTTCTTCCTGAATTTCCAGCCGGGCGCTGATCTGTTCTCCTGGTTCGAGGTTGAAGATAACGCCGGGATGTCCGGCCAGTGGGACTAAGGCGCCGCTGGCACGATGGGCGTCGACTTCGACCAGGACCGCCCGGTCGCCGAGGTTGTGTAGATTCAGGCTGGACCAGCAGGAGGGCCCGTAGGCGAGAGCGGGAAGGACGCTTTCCACAGTGCGGATGGGTTCCGCGGATGGGGAGAGCGTTGTGAGGAAGAAGAAGAGAACGATGATGCGGCTCATCAGTATCTCTTCGGTCGATTGGCTTCGAAACTTGAGTTGGGCGGATTCAACGAAGACGCTTGAAAAACCAAATCACCGGTTGCTTACGCTCGCGGCTCGGAATGAGGTTCCCCGTTGCCGAGCCGCGACCGTGAGGGAGTCGGTGCCTTTGTTTTTCAATCATGGACCTTGCGGTCACGGTTCTGCTTCAGAGCGGCGCCACCAGCGACAGACGCGCCCAGGGCCGGTGCGTTGAAACGCGCGCCTTATTCAATCCCGCTTTTTTCGCCAGCGATGCCAATTCATCCCGCTTAAACGCAGCCTGGACGGACACCGGACCATCGTGCATCGAGATGTCGTGCCATCCGAAGAGCCAGCGCGTGGCCGGCATGAAGTGATAAGCGAGCGGCCCGCGTTCCAGATCAATAGCCAACACGGCTCGCCGGGCGATGCCGCCGAAACTGGCCAGCAATCGGATAATCTCCTCGTCCGAAAAATGATGCAGAAAGAACGATGAGAACACAAAATCGAAACTCGCTTCCGCGAACGGCAACCGAAACGCATCCCCAACTAACTTTGGAAATGCGGCATTGCTTAAGTGATCCGGCTTGCGGTCGAGCGAGGTAACGACGGCGCGCGGAAAGCTCCGCCGCAAAGCCGCCCCCATGTCACCGGAAGCCGCACCGATGTCCAATACCGAAAACGAGTCGTCCGGACCCACGAACTCTCCCACGATCCGCCGCAGCGTAGCATATCCACCAAAATATTTGTTCACGCGTACCAGATCCTGTAAATTTTCCAGCGCCTCTTCACGGCCAGCGTGGTCCAGCTTCTCAGGCACGATAATGCGATGTCGATCCACCACCAACCCATGATAAGATGCGGCGAGGTGTCTCGCCGCAGTTATTCGGTTATTCAGTTATTCGGTTGTTCCGTTCTTGTTCCCAACCGATCAACTGAGCAACCGAACAACTGAACAACGGTTTTTTTATGGATTTTGTCTCAGGCAATCTCGGATGGATCGAAGCGATCTGCGGCCCCATGTTTTCGGGCAAAAGCGAGGAGCTAATGCGGCGGCTGCGACGCTCCATGATCGCCCGCAAACGCGTCCAGGTGTTCAAGCCCATTATCGACAACCGCTATTCCGACGACGAAATCGTCTCCCATACCGATCAGCGCATGAAGTCCGAAGCCATCACCAGCGTGTCGGAAGTAGTGAGCCGCTTGGATTGGCGCACGCAGGTGGTGGGAATCGACGAAGCAAATTTTTTCGGCCAGGAATTAGTCGAGGTTGCCAGCCAGTTGGCCGACAGCGGCAAGCAGGTAATTATCGCGGGCCTCGACACCGATTATATGGGCCGGCCGTTTCCCCCCATGCCGGACCTGCTGACACTCGCTGAATCCATTACCAAGACGCTCGCCATCTGCGTGCGCTGCGGGAATCCCGCCAAGCACACGCAGCGCCTGGTGGAATCGTCGGAATTGATCGTTGTAGGAGCCGCCGGCGCTTACGAAGCACGCTGCCGACGTTGTTTTGAACCCGGTATCCCCAAGCAGGAATATCTGGACTTCGCTCGGCCTAAGGGGCTTAAGACAGAAAGTTGAAACGAACCCTTGAGATGACACTTCTAAATGGTTAGATTTCCTGCTAACCTACACAACTAGGAGTATTATGTCGATCTTCCCGAATCCCAGCCCAACCGGCGGTCAGCCACCTGCAAATCCCCCGTCCGCGCCTCCTCCGCCGAGTGCTCCGCCGCCCCAGTACGCTCAGCCGCCCTATTATCCACCTCCGCCTCCGCCGCCTGCGGAAAGCGGCACGGGGATGAAGATTCCGATCCTTTTCGGGGCCGTGGTGGCTCTCTTGGGAGCCGTGGTTTATCTCTACATGCAGTTGGATCACGTCAAGAAAGACTTGGCCTCAAACAACGTCACCGTGCAGGCGCAGCTCGACAAACTGAGCGAAGCCGCCTCCCTCAATACCCGCACCAATAGCCGCCGGGTGGACGAGCTGAAGGACCAACTGGAAAGAGCGCGCCGTCAAGCCGCCATGGCCGCAGGCGCAGCCAAAGAAGAAGCGCTGAAGAAAGTGGATGAAACCCGTACCCAGTTGGAAGCCGCCCAACTGCAAGCCAAGCAGGAGCTCAAGTCCGACATCTCGCAGGTGAAGGAAGCCTCGGATTCCAAAATCTCCGCCGTAGGCACCGAAGTGAGCAGCGTGAAATCCGATCTCGGCACCACCAAAACCGAGTTGGAGAAGACGGTCGCGGACCTCAAGCGCGCGACCGGCGATATTGACGGACACAGCACTCTCATCGCCACGAATGCCAAGGAGCTGGCTGCTTTGCGCACGCTCGGCGAACGGAACTACGTCGACTTCACCGTCACCAAATCCAAAACGTCATCGAAAGTGAGCGATGTCCAAATCCTGCTCAAAAAAGCCGACATCAAGAAGCACACCTATACCATCGCGCTGACAGTGGATGATGCCACCGTAGAGAAAAAGGACAAAGTGATGAACGAGCCGGTGCAGTTCATGACATCCAAGTCCAAACAGCCGTACGAACTGGTTGTGAATAAAGTTACCAAAGACACCATTGCGGGATACATCGCGATACCGAAAGTTCTGAATCAGCGAAATTAAACAGCGGAGCGTCGTGGACTTGGTTCCACAGCATTCATGAAAATTTGCGTCCTCGACGACTCTTATGAGCAGTCCGAGACACCCTTCAAGCAGTTCGATTTTCTGCCGGATCCGCTGCGCTTCTTAAAAGCGCACGAATGCGAGCGGCATTTCCTGCACAAAGCCACAGCCGTGCGCCAGGTGCTGGATCTTTCCAAGCGCGGCTTTGACGTGTTCCTGAACCTTTGCGACGGATCCTGGGATGAAGACCGTCCGGGCATCGAAGTGGTGCAGGTTCTGGAACGCCTGCAGGTTCCCTTCACCGGCGCATCGTCCCGGTTCTACGAGCCAACGCGCCAGACCATGAAGCGCATCTGCCACTACGCCGATATCCACAGCCCGAACTACTTCTTCGCGTCGGACCCTGGCGGCGTTGAGGCAGCCGCCGCGTCTTTGCGCTTCCCCTTGATCGTGAAGCATCCCTGCGGATACGCCAGCATCGGCATCACCAAGCAATCCCGCGTGGAGACTCCCGAAGACCTGCGCCTGGAAGCGGCGAAGACGGTGGCAGCTTTCGGCGACGCGCTGATCGAGGAGTTCATCGAAGGCCGCGAGTTCACGGCGCTGGTAGCCGAGAATCCCGACGACGAACTTGCACCGCTGGTTTATCAGCCCGTCGAGTTTCGATTTCCCGAAGGCGAATCGTTCAAACATTTCGATCTCAAATGGCGGGACTACCAGCGCATGTCCTGCGTCCCGGTGGACGATCCGGTTCTGGCTGGCCGCATAAGAGAAGTTTCCCGCCGATTCTTCGTCGGGCTCGGCGGCACCGGCTACGGCCGCTGCGATATCCGCATGGATCAGGATGGCGAGCTGTTCATGCTAGAGATCAATCCCAACTGCGAGATCTTCTATCCGCCGGGCGATGAGGGCTGCGCGGATTTTATTCTGCTGAACGATCCCGCGGGTCATCAGGGCTTCGTCGAAACCATTCTGCGGTCCGCCAGGAAACGCGCCGTGCGTGAAACCAGAAAATGGCACGTCCGCAAAAATCCGGAAAGGCATTATGGGATGTACGCCGCGCAAGCGATCGAAGCCGGCGGCCTGATTGAACGCTACGAGGAACAGCAGCACGTGCTGGTCAGCAAATCGCACGTGAATGAACATTGGAACGCCACGCAAAAGGCGTTGTTTGCGCGCTACGCCTATCCGATTTCAGAAGAAGTGTACGCAATGTGGAGCAGCGATCCGGAGCAATGGAAGCCGATCAATCACTCGTGCGATCCGAACGCCTGGCTCGATGGTTTGAATCTAACAGCCCGTCGTCCAATAGCAGTTGGCGAGCAGATCACCATGGATTACGGGACGTTCTGCAACGAGACACTGGAACCGTTCGCCTGCACCTGCGGATCGGCAGAATGCCGCGGCGTAATCCGCGGAACGGATTACCTGACGGCGCCCATCGGCCGCTACAACGGCCACGTCTCCGACTACGTCCGAACGAACCGTGCGTTACAGAACCGCGACCGCAAGGGAGCGTAACGTCCGCCGCAATCGTGGACCCTACTTCCTCACATAAGCGAGCGCCACTACTTTATCCAGCGCCGGCGAATACGCGGCAGACGTAAATTCCGTGCCATTCTCCAGCTTGGTCCCCGCAACGGGCGGATCTTTGCCCTCCAAAACCAGCGGAGTCAAAACCCGATGAATCTGCCCGCGCGACCGGACTCGTTCCACAATCTCCTGCCCCAGATAGCAGCCCTTGCTGAAGTGCAGCGCGTGCGGCTGGTTCGCCTCCTGCGCTAAAAAACGTTCGCTCAGATCCACGCCATAGCGAGCCTTGCCATGTTCCAGCCGCACCACGTTGAACGCTTCGGCATCGCCCGCCAGCGCTCCGGCAGCTTCTAGTTGCGAAATCAACTCCGCCTTTTCAGCCTCCGGCACGAACACGAAAAATCCCAGGCTTCCGGTGGTGTTCAGACGCGCAACCAACCGAGTGCTCCACTCGGCGCTGGCATAGTCGACCTCTGGCGTAGGCGCGCCCACAGCCTGCAACACCTCGCCGGATTTCGGACCCTCCACCGCGATAGCCGCCAACGAAAGCTCTTCCAGCGCCACATCGTCAGCGATGATGTAGTGATCCAGGTGCTGGTAAACCTTCTCGCGCGTCTCCGGTTCGAGATCCAGTAAAAAATGATCCGGCCGGCACAGCACATTGACATCCGCCAGAATCCGCCCCTGCACAGTCAGAAAGAACGCGTAGCAGCCAGTGCCAGGCGTAAGCTGCTGGATATGATTGGTTGTCATGGCGTGCAGCAGCCGCGCCCGATCCTCACCCATCACCTTGATCTTGCCGCGCGCTGAAACATCCAGCCACGCAGCGCCGTTCCGCAATGCTTCGTAACCGGTCATTTCAGGGAGATCCATCTCAGGTACGCGGAAATCGCGACGATGATCAAGCCGGACGCGATCATGCCGTTCAACCATCGATTGCGCTTCACTTCACCGGCATCCGGAATTGTGTACAGCACCGCCACCGCGAAAATGTGCAGTGCAAACAGAAACTTGATCCCAATCAGCATGTGATAGTGCGGCGGATAGCTCGCCTTCGAGAGATAGTTGTACAATCCGGAACCGATGACCGTCAGCATCACGATATAAAGCAAGGGACGAAAGTTCCCCACCACGTTCTTGCCGATCATTCCGCGCTCCGGCTCCTGGATCGCAGCCAGCGCGGGAGCCAGCGCGAACCTGGCGAAAATAAAGCCGCCCAGCAATGTGATCACCGATGTCACGTGAATCCAGCGCATCGACACTCCAAGCACCGCGCGCAATGTTGGGTCCATAATTCGAGTATAGAATGTGGGGCAGGTTGACAACCTGCCGCCGATTGCCAATCGGCGCTCTTACAATAAAGACATGGCGAATCAAGGAGCGGATCGGCGCGAAGTTCTGGAGATGCTGGCGAAGGCGGCAGTTGCCAGCCAGTTTCCAGGCTTCAGCCGCTGGGTATTCGGCCAGCAGCACAATCATGCGGACGCCGCGCCTCCAGCCCGCCAGCCGAACTACCAGCCCGCTTATTTCTCGCCGTCCGAATTTCGGACCATTGACGTTCTCACCGGCCTGATTATTCCCAAAGACGACAGTCCCGGCGCGCAGGAAGCGGGCGTCAGCGAGTTCATCGACTTCATGGCCGCGCACGGCGAAAAGGAAATCCGGCAGCCGATGCGAGACGGTCTGCAATGGCTGGAGTCAGCCGCACAAAGAGACTACGGGTCAACCTTCGTGAAGCTCGCGCCGGACCAACAAACCGCAATCCTGAAGACGCGCAGCGGAACGCAACGGAGATGGCCACGCGTTCTTCCGCCTGATCCGTCGCTACACAGTCATGGGCTACTACACCAGCGCCATCGGAATGAAGGAACTGGATTTTCCGGGATTCAAAATGTACAGCGAATCGCCCGCCTGCCCGCACACCAACGATCCGGAACACCGCCATCTGCCCGCACCCAAAATATAAAATGCCAACGAAAATCTACGACGTGATCGTGATCGGAACCGGAGCCGGCGGAGGCATGGCCATCCACACCTTGACACAGGCCGGCGCCAAGGTCTGCGCGCTCAACGCCAGCCGCCGCCTGAACCCCAGCAAGGATTTCCGCAACCACCGCAAGCCGTACAACATGCCCTTCCGCGGCTTCGGCGATCCCAGCCAAGCGCGACAAGTGGATCGGCTACATGGATAACGAATACACCGAGGGCATCTGGGAGCACGAGATCGTCTACACCACCGCCCCCGGCACCGAATGGACCTGGCGGCGCTGCTTCGCCGTCGGCGGCAAGACCAATTTCTGGGGACGCTCGTCCGCCCGTTTCGGCGATATCGATTTCCGCGCCGCCAGCCGCGACGGCTACGATGTCGATTGGCCCATCACCTACGACGAAATCGCGCCTTACTACAGCCGCGTGGAACGCATGATCGGCGTCGCCAGCACCGTGCAGAACCGCCCCAGCAATCCGGATGGCGAGTATCTGCCGCCCATGAATTTCCGCTGCATCGATCGGATTCTCGAAAGCGGCGCCGGCAAAATCGGCATTCCCTATCTGCCGGATCGCATCGCTCAGCTCACCGTGCCGCACGCCGGGCATCCCGCCTGCCACTACTGCGCGAATTGCACCGAGGGCTGCGACGTCGGCGCATTCTTCTCCACGCCCTGGTTTTTCCTGCCGGCCGCCGAGAAGAGCGGCAATTTGGATCTGCGCACCAACGCGCTCTGCAAGAACATTCTGGTGGATGAAAACGGCCGCGCCAAAGGCGTCGCCTATATCGATCGCATCACCAAGCAAGAGGTTGAAGTCTACGCGAAGGCTGTGGTTGTGGCGGCATCCTGCGTCGAATCCGCGCGCATTGTCTTGAACTCCAAATCGCGCCATTGGCCGGACGGGATCGCGAATTCCAGCGGCCAGGCCGGACGCAATCTCTGCGATCATCTCTACGGCACCACGGCGCGCGGCTACTTTCCGCAGTTGCTGGGACAGCCGAGTTTTCCCGATAACGTCTCCTCCAGCACCATCGCCTGGATGCCGCGCTGGCAGAATCTCGACAACCCGCATCAGGAGAAGTTCATTCGCGGCTATTCGGTGTATCCGGACGGCGGCTGTTCCGAGTTCCCCTGGTACTTCGACCAGATCGATGGCTTCGGCAGCGACTTCAAGCGCCAGATCAAGCGCCGCTATCCCACGCCCGTCGAGCTTTTATATCCAGGCGCCCACCCAGCGCAGCGATGCGAATTACGTGGATATCGATCCGGAGGTGAAGGACGCCTACGGCATCCCGGCCGCGCGGCTGCACTTTGAGTGGGACAAAAACACGCTACTGATGTGGGAGCACGGCAAGCATGCCTGCGAACAATTGCTGCGCGCGAGCGGCGCGGAATATCAGGGATCCGCCAAAGAGCCCGACATGCCGGGAACCAGCCTGCATGAAACCGGAACTCTGCGGATGGGCAACGATCCGAAGAAATTCGTGACCAATCGCTTCGGCCAAACGCACGACGTCCCGAACTTATACGTCTGCGATGCCAGCGTCTTCCCCAACTGCACGGACAAAACCACCACGATTTCGATCCTGGCCTTCACGCTGCGCTCGTCCGAGCACTTAATCGACAACCTGAAGAAGAGCTAGTGGGGCAGGCTTTCAGCCTGCAGCCGCCTTTCAGGCGGCGTCAATGCTGGCTACGGCCTGGATTGGCCGTTCCCTGCGATAAACTGAGGTGCGTATGATCCACGAAATCTTGCCAGTCGGCATCCTGCAGTGCAATTGCTCCATCTTCGGCGACGAGCAAAGCCGCGACGCAGTGGTGATTGACCCCGGCGATGAAATCAACATCATTCTGACCACTCTGGCAAAGCACCATCTACGCGTAAAGGCCATCATTATTACCCACGCTCACATCGACCATATCGGCGGCGCCAAGAAGTTGAAAGCCGCCACCGGTGCACCGGTCTACATGAACGCCAGCGATCAGGAACTTTACGATAATTTGGACACGCAGGCAGGCTGGCTGGGAATACCCACGCCCGAACGAACCGAAATCGACGTAGCAGCGCGCGAAGGAGAGACGGTGAAGCTAGGACCTGCCGAGTTTCACATCCTGGAAACGCCGGGCCACACCCAAGGCAGTATCAGCCTGTGGATCCCCGCCGAAGGCAAGCTAGTCGCCGGCGACACCCTGTTTATGGATAGCATCGGCCGGACCGATTTACCAGGCGGCGATTCGCAACAGATCTTGCGGTCGATCCACACCAAACTCCTGCCGCTGGACGATAAGACAGTGGTAATCCCAGGCCATGGCCCGAACACGACCATCGGACGTGAACGGGAACGAAACCCTTTTTTGAGATAGTGGGACATCTATGGCTTTCAAGCAGGCACACGTCGTTCTACCAGAAGACTTGGTAACTCAAATCGACAAGATCGTTGGAGCGCGCGGTAGAAGCTCATTTGTTGTTGAGTTGGCTCGACGTGAGATCAAACGCCAGCATCTGCTCAAAGTGTTTAAGACCAAGGAGCCGATCTGGAAGGAAGAAGATCATCCCGAATTGAAGGACGGCGCAGCGGAATGGGTACGCAAAATGCGCGCTGAGTCGGAAGCGCGCTTCCGGAGAATCCAGCGACATCGCGCTCGCGACTGATGGCTATCCACCAAGCCTTCGAGCAACTGCCAACGGCCGTGCCTTTGACTGAGCGATCGAAGATCTACGCGGGACTCCGTCCGCGCGAATCGTCCATGACAGAAGCTTTCTTGGACGGACTGGAACACTACCCGGTCGACCGCGAGTTGGGTCGCTACGCCGGTTTGCTGAAGAACGAATGGGCCACGCAAGGTCGAACGCTTTCCATTCCGGATGTTATTATTGCAGCGACGGCACTGGCCTACAAGCTGGTTCTCATGACGGATAACCGAAAGGATTTCCCGATGCCGGAACTGGCGATGTTTTCATGGCCGGATTCCCGATGAACGCAATGGATTCCGAAAAAGAACCTAGTCCCCAGTCCCCCGCCCCCGGTTACCAGCCCACCACCGGCCGCAAGCTATTCATGTTCGTCCTCTGCCTGGCGGCGCTCATCGCGGTGTGGGTCTTCTATTGGCTGGCGCCCAAGTGAGTTGAACTGAGAACGGATGGGTTAACGACGTTGATCGGCTGACCCGCGCCGAACGCTACGATTTGGTCGAAGATATCCGAGAACTGGATTTCGTACTCCTCGCGCGTAACGTATCCGATATGGGGCGTGCAAATTACGTTGTCCCTCACTAAGAGCGGATGATTGATGTCGTGCAGCGGCTCAGTCTCGAAAACGTCCACGGCGGCCATCCCAGGATGCCCTTGTTCCAGAGCGCGAACCAGAGCCCCAGGTTCGATCAGACCCGCCCGGCTGGTGTTCACCAACAAAGCCGAGGGTTTCATGCGCGCTAAATCGGAGGGCGTCAGGATGCCGCGCGTCGCCTCCACTAGCCGCATGTGCAACGATACGATGTCGCACTTTTCGAAAAACTCCTCTTTCGATGACGCGATTGCATAACCGTCCGCTCGGGCGCGATCGCGCGAAGCTTCTCTCGCCCACACCAGTACGTTCATCCCGAACGCCTTCCCATACCCGGCAACGGTCTCGCCGATTCGGCCGTATCCGTAGATTCCCAGAGTCAAACCGCGCAGGCTTCGGCCCACCCCCGTCTGCCAGATACCGGACTTGAGCGCCGCCGCTTGCTGCGGAATCTGGCGCATCGCGGCCAGTATGAGCCCCCAGGTCAGTTCGGCCGTCGCGTACGACGGCGTCCCGGCATGCATGTTTGAAGAGACAATAATCCCCAGCCGCGTACACGCTTCAACGTCGATGTGCGGATAGACGCTGCGCTGGCTGATGAGTCGCAACTTCGGCAGGCGTTCCAGCAAAGAAGCGGAGATTTTCGTCCGCTCGCGAATCAATACCAGCGCCTCGGTTTCCCTCAGCCGGTGGGCCAGTACAGCGACATCGTCGACGTGGTCATTCCAAATTTCCACATCGTACCCATCCAGCTTGCGAAAACACACAAGCGTTCGAAGAGTATCGAAATAATCGTCCAGGATGGAAACCTTCATTCCCTCGCCTTACTCCGCTTAATCTCATCCATTACGTTCGCCACCAACTCCTTGGCGTCGGTCAGGCATTTGGAGATCATTTGGATGTCCATGGCAGGTTTACCCGCTTGGCGCGCACTCTGGCAATAGACGCCATGCTGCCCAACCAGGACCAGTGCGTCGGTCAGCAGGTCCAGCGTGACAGCCAGCCGCCCTCTTTCCGGGCCCAGCATAAACTCGTGCTTTTCCAACTCCTCACGCCGCTCGTCATAGATAGACATGTTGAATTCATTGTAAAGTCACATCTCCGCTAAAGTCGGGGCGCAATCTTGCCGATGGTACCCACAAGGAGAGGTACTAGATGTCCATTCGCCACTTTGTTTTTTCCACGATCGCGTTGGCGATCCTTCCAACCGCGGTCCTTCGCGCTGCTGACACCGCCGAGTATGTCGGTGGGACAGTGAAGTCCATTCCGATGAACTCCATCGGCTTCCTCAACCTGGACGATACCAAGGTGTTGAAGTTCAATTATGGCCCGACGGCTTACAAACTGCCTTATGACCAGATCACCGGCACCGAAGTCACCAAAAGCGAATCACGCCATGTTCTAAAAAAGTTCCCGCTTCCAAACTTCGGCCACAAAAAAGAGACGCTCACCATCAGCTATAAGGACGCAGCCGGTGTAACCGGTAAGCTGAACTTCGAGGTTACTGCCCGGTTGGCTTCGAACGTCCAAACCACAATTGCCGAAGTGAAGGCTCTTCCCGACGCCGCTACCGCCGCGAACGATTCGAAAGAATGGTGGGGCGATAAATTCTGGAAGACCGAGCGCAATAAGGGAACCTGGGACGCCAGCACCGCCAGCGCAAGCCAGCCGGCTCCAGCCGCCGCTCCAGCTACCAAAAACTAACCGTGGGGCAAGTCTCCGACTTGCCTTTTACGCGTGCCGCGACCCGCGCAGCCCGTAATAAACGATGTACAGGTAACAAACCGCCGGCAGCACGAACGCCAGATGAATCCCGATGCGGTCCGCCAGCGCCCCTTGCGCGATCGGAATAATCGCCCCGCCGACAATCGCCATCACCAAAATCCCCGAGCCCTGCCCGGTCAGCTTTCCCTAATCCGTCGATCCCAAGCGTGAAGATAGTCGGGAACATCACCGAGTTGAAAAGTCCAACAGCGATGATGCTCCACATGGCCACGTGCCCGGTGGTGACGATTGAAGCGGTCACCAAAAGACAAGCCGCCATCGCCGCCGCTCCCAGCACCTTTCCCGGATTGAGCTTCTGCATCAGAGCCGAACCGATAAACCGACCTACCATGGCCCCGCCCCAATAGAACGACACCAAAGCCGCCGCGTCCTTCGGAGCGAGTCCGCCAATGTCAGGCTGCGAGAAATAGTTCACCAGGAAACTGCCGATGGATACTTCCGCGCCCACATAGATAAAGATCCCAACTGCACCCAACACCAGATGCGGATGCTTCCAGGCGCTATCGCCGGTGGCGCCCGAATCGTGCGTGCGGCCTTCCTCGATATTCGCGAGAACCGGCAGCTTGAATCGCGAGATCGCAAAGGCGAGGAAGAAAAGCAGGACCGCGATCCCGACATACGGCAGTTTCACCGACGAAGCTTCCAGCGCCCGATGCGCCTGCAGTTGCTCCGGCGACATTGCGTTGAGTTCCGAGGCAGCCTTCTGAACGGCGGAAAGAATCAGCGCCCCGCCCAAATAAGGACCAATGGTGGTGCCCAACGAATTGAACGCCTGCGCCAGATTCAACCGGCTGGACGCGCTCTCCGGCGGCCCCAGCACCGCGACATATGGATTCGCCGCCACCTGCAGGATGGTCATGCCCGAAGCCAGCACGTACAGCGCGCCGAGAAACAGCGCGTACGAAGCCACTGAAGCGGCAGGCACGAAGAGCAGCGCCCCCAATCCCATCACCGCCAGTCCCAGCACGATAGAGCCTTTGTAACCCAACCACGAAATCACCTTCGCGCTCGGCATCGACATCAAAAAATAGGCCGAAAAGAAGGTGAACTGAATCAGCATGATCTGCGTGTAATTCAGATCGAAGATGGATTTCAGATGCGGAACCAGAATGTCGTTGAGAACGGTGACAAAGCCCCACATGAAAAAAACGGTGGTGATTACGGCTAACGCTGGTCCGTAGTTCCCGGTGGAGCCCGACGCGGGGGCGGTTCTTTGTGCAGGTTGGATCATACTTTGTCCAGGGACAATCATACTCCGAAGCCGGACGTTGCCGAAGCTGTTACCGAACCGCGACCGCAAGGGAGCGCTACCACGACAGTTCTATGCGAAAAAAAAGGGCCGGCTGAGGTTTCCCCCACCGGCCCCGATTTACCCGCAGCAGTTTACCAGATGATCTTCAGCGCCAACTGCACATTGCGCGGTTCGCCCGGCCCGATGCCGGGAGCGCCCGCCGCCGAAGCGCGCGTAGCGTTGATCAGGCCGAAACCCGCGCCGTCGTCAATATTCCCATCCGGATTCGCCAGATTGAGTTGATTGAACAGATTGAAAATCTCCACCCGGAATTGCGCGGCAACTCTCTCGGTAATTGCCGTGGTCTTGAAAACGGAGAAATCCGTCGAGTTCAAATGCGGCCCAAAGAACTGGTTCCGCTTGGTGCTACCAAAAGTGCCAGCAGCAGGCAAGCTGAAGACAGAGCCGTTGAACCATTGGTAGCCATTGGCCCAATTGCCGGAAGCGTTCTGGATCTGTGCGACGCTCGCGAACGGGTCGCCATCCAGGTTCAAGCGATCTCGGAAATTGAACGAGTCGCTCACGTTGGTTCCGGTAGTCACACTGAACGGCGTACCGGATTGGTGCGTGAGCAGCAAGTTGAGCTGCCACCCCTTACCCAACCGCGGCATGGATTTCGCAAAGTTCGGAATATCGTACAACACATATCCGGTCACCACGTGACGGACGTCGAAATCGGAGTTGCCCCAATCCAGGTTCAGGTTGTAGCTATCTTCCGGCCCGTTATTGCGGACGTTCGACATCACGTCCATGGCGTGAGAAAGCGTGTATTGGATCTGCCCTGTCACACCGTGCCATTGCCGATTATGCAAAGAGATCTGCATGGAATTGTAGTGCGAATTGCCCGCATCCCTAAGCTCCGTGATTCCCGCGAACTGCGGAAACTCGGCGTTATAAGGCCGCCGCTGCTGCTCGCTGAGGTTCCCGCTCGGATCCGGCAGCGGCTGGTTGATCTCCAGATTGACCGGCAGCTTGCGGCCCTGGTTTCCGACATAGCCCACTTGCAACAACAACGCCCGCGACAATTCGCGCTGCACGTTGATATTGAAGTTCTGCACATAAGGCGAACGGTTCTGCTGGTTGACGGCGAACGCGCCAAATGGAGGCGTCTGCGTGGCTCCGAAGATCGGCACGCCTTGCTGAACTGTCTCGGTGGTCAGATTGGTCACCGTGTATACGGGAACCGGACCACCAGGATTTCGCGATATGCCACGTCCCGCCGCGCCGTCCACCCGGTTATCGATGAACAGATTGCCGTTTGAAACGTCATAGAAGATTCCCCAGGCGCCTCGAATCACGGTTTTTCCACCGCGAACGGGACTGTAAGCGAATCCCACGCGAGGCGCGAAATTGTTGCGGTCCGGCGGATATAGATCGCCGAATCCGTTCTTGTTCGCAAACGCCAGCCCCGTGGGAGACGAAGCCAGGAATGTTGAGATCCCCTTGTTCGTGGTCGATTCCGCCAGCGGAGTGTTGTATTCGTAGCGCAAGCCCAGATTCAAATTGAGCTTGGGCGTTACCTGCCAGTTGTCTGCGGCCCAAGCTCCGTACGAGTCGACATCATACACACGCTGGGCATCACCGGTCGCGATGTTGCCTTCACCCTGAGGGATGATTCCAGCAATGAAGTCCGCCAAGGCCTTTTGCGGCTGGGAGAACGAGCCGTCGTTGGCCCAGGGCCCACCCGTTCCGTCAAAGCTGAATCCACCGCGAACGTCGCGCTGGTAGAACACGTCGATTCGGGACTTTCGATATTCCCCGCCGAACTTCAGCGCATGCGCGCCCAGGTTGTACGAGAGATTGTCCGTGATGTGGCCCGTTGTATCGATGCGGCCGAGCTGCGGTGTCTCTCCCACTCCACCGTTGGTGAAACCGCTGATGTTGATATTGGGTGCACCAAAATTAGCCGGATTCGTAACGCCGGTATCGAAGCCAAGGGCGGGCAGATTGAATCCGTGAGCGGCATCGTCAAACGCCTGGTAGAAATAGTTCACACCCAACAGAAGCTGGTTCACCATGCGAGGCGTAATTACGTAGTTGTAACCCACGGCATAGTTGGGCTGGCGGCTCGGCACCGATTGGAAATACTCGCCGTATACCGAACCTGCATATGCAACGGCTTCGCCGGTTCCAAGAAACGCGCGAGCGAAGATGCTGTGCTTTTCATTGAACACATGGTCGATCTTGATGATTCCGCTCTCGCTCTTGTACTGCGCGGGCGATCCGCTGAAGTAGTTGTTCACCGTGCCCGGCGCGCTTTGGATCGCCGTCGGGAATAACGCGTTGTACACGTTGATCATCACCGGATTCACCGGGATGTGGTACTTCGAGAGCACGGTTTCCGCCTGGCTGATCCAGGCTTCCGACGGAACAGTCGCCTGCACGGTGTTGCCCTGGACGAACTTCTGCCGCTCGAATGTCAGGAAGAAGAATGTGTGATTCTTCCAGATGGGTCCGCCGAGCGAAAAGCCTTCATGCTCATTCCGCAATTCCGGATTCACTCCGGGCGGCGCGAAAGGACTCTGCTCCGCCAACGCTTCGTTGCGATTGAAGTAGTAGGCCGTCCCGTGCACCGCGTTCGTGCCGGATTTGATCACCACGTTCACCATCGAGCCCGGGTTGCGTCCGAAATCCGCGTTGCCGCCGGCCTGCATGTTGAATTGGTCGATCGCGTCTACCGGCAGCAACACTCCGGCCACGGCGGAAATGCTGCCCTGGTTCACGGCGTTCACGTTGTGCCAGAAGTCGTTGTTGTCCGCGCCGTCGATCTGCCAGTTGTTCTGGTTGGGTCGATTGCCGTTCATCGAACCTTGATCGTTGTAGCCTGGCGTCAGCTTCAGCAACTGCGTAAAGTCGCGCGCGTTCAGCGGAATTTCCGCAACCGCTCGCGTATCCACAACCGCATTCAGCACGGCTTCGTTGGTTTCAAGGGTTACGGTGGCGGCCTGTACCTCAACCGTCTGCGTCTGCCCCGCTACGCCGAGCGTCACTGGAACGCTGGTGATCTTGCCCACCGCGGCGTCCACATCCTCACTGAAGGGCTGGAAACCGGTACGGGTTACGGTGACGGTGTAGAGTCCCGGAGGCAGGTCGGCAAAGTTGAAATCTCCGGCTGCCGGCGTGTTTTGCGTACGCGTGAGGCCCGTGCCTTTATGCACGATCTTTACGCTGGCATCCGCCACCGCGGCACCGCTCGAATCAGCCACAGTTCCCGCGATCGCCCCGCGATAAGTTTGCGCCGTCAGCATCCCGGTTGTCAGGCTGAGGGCGACCGAAAATAAAACAAAAATTCTTCTCAAATCCATATGTTATGCCTTTCTTTGGAACGGTCTTGTCACGCTAGCGGCGCGAATAGACCTGTATCCTGGGTGCGCAAATGGCACCAACCAAACTTTTCTTGCGTTTAATTAACGACGAGAGACCCGAAACGACTTTGGCGACATGGCTGGCAAAGTCGGAATTGACGAAAGTGTAACATAGGTGCAAAGCAGGTACAAGACCCGTGGGGCAGGATGCCATCACGCAGCGGCTTGCCAACCCGCTCCGTCAGCGGCATTGAAGACGAACGGCACCGACTCCCTTGCGGTCGCGGCTCAGCAACGGGAGTGCGTCATTCCGAGCCGCGAGCGTGAGCGACCGGTGATTTTGGTTTGAAGAGACAATGATTGCATTAGCATTATTTATGCTGTTACCCCCTTGCATTTGCGCCACTGCTAAGGTACTCTAGATCCAATGACGCGATTCGGGAGTCAGTTCGGCGCTGGATCTGCCCTACCGGGCGGTGGCGTGCCGGCTTTCGTTCGAATCGGTCAGATTCCGAGGCTGCTTCCCATTATTATTCAGGTCGCCGTACCCGGCCCCGCCTGAAGGCTTCGGAGAAAAATCTCAAAGAGGCCATTGGCGGGGATTACAAACCCAGCCAGTGGCCTTTTTCATTTTTGGAGGAACGAACCCAATGTCGTCGACGGCAAACGCCCACCGAACCGGTGGAGCGGCAGAATCGAAACTGATGTCCGGCGCCCAGATTCTACTGGAGTGCCTGGTTCGCGAGAACGTGGATTGCATCTTCGGCTATCCGGGCGGCGTAACTCTGCCGCTCTACGATGCCTTCTACGATCACCCCATTCGCCATGTTCTGGTCCGTCACGAACAGAACGCCGCTTTCGCCGCCGCCGGCTTTGCGCGCTCCACCGGGCGCGTCGGGGTCTGCTGCGCCACCTCCGGTCCAGGTGCAACCAACCTGGTCACCGGATTGGTGGATTCCATGATGGATTCCATTCCCGTGGTCGCCATCACCGGCCAGGTCCCCACCAAGCTGATCGGCAGCGATGCGTTTCAGGAAGCCGATACCTTCGGCATCACCCGGTCCTGCACGAAACATAATTTTCTGGTGAAAACCGTAGCCGAGCTTCCGCAAGTGATCCACGAGGCGTTTTATATCGCTTCCAGCGGCCGCCCCGGGCCGGTTCTCGTGGATATCCCGAAGGACGTCTTCCAGGCCCAATCCCACTACGTCCCGGTCACCTCCATCCATCTACCTGGCTACAAAGTCTTCACCGAAGGCCACACCGGACAGATCCGCCGCGCCGCGCAAATGATTTGGGAAGCCGAGCGGCCGTTTATCTATGCCGGCGGCGGCATCATCGCAGCCAACGCTTCCGAAGAATTGCTCGAACTGGTAGAGCTGGTGGATGCCCCGGCCGTGAACACGCTCATGGGTCTCGGCGCGCTTCCGGCGGAACATCGAAATTTCATTAGCATGCCCGGAATGCACGGCAGCTACGCCGCGAATATGGGGATGAGCGGCGCCGATCTGTTGATCGCGCTGGGTGTTCGATTCGACGACCGGGTTACTGGGCGGCTTGCCGCCTTCGCGCCGCATGCGAAAGTGATTCACGTCGACATCGATCCCGCGGAAATCGGTAAGAACCGCACGGCCGACCTCCCCATCGTGGGCGACGTGAAGCGCGTCCTGCAGAAACTGAATAAGGTTGTGCACGAACTGGCGCCCGCGCATCAGAAGCGGAACGCCGCCGCGCGCGAGGCCTGGTGGGCCCAGATTCGCGGCTGGCGGGAAGAGCATCCGCTCACGCCCGAAGTTTCCACCGCCGAAATCAAGCCGCAGCATTTGATGCGCGAGATCGACCGGCTGTGCGGCGGCCACGCCATCGTCGCTTCCGACGTCGGCCAGCATCAGATGTGGGCCGCGCAATTCATCCGTTTCAACGAGCCGCGCCTGTGGCTCAACTCCGGCGGACTCGGCTCCATGGGCTTCGGACTCCCAGCCGCGATCGGCGCGCAATTCGCCCGTCCCGACAAGCTGGTCTTCGCAATCTGCGGCGACGGCGGATTCCAGATGTCTATCCCCGAGCTCGCCACCATCGTGAATCACGGGCTGCCCATCAAGATCGTCATCATGAACAACGGCTACCTGGGAATGATCCGGCAGTGGCAGGAGCTGTTCTACAACAACCGGCTGTCGCAGGCCGAGTTGACTTCGTTCCCGGATGTCGAGAAGCTGGCAGGCGCGTACGGATTCAAGGGCCGCACGGTGGAAAAGCCCAGCCAGTTGGCGGCTGCGCTTCGAAGAAGCCGTGGACGAGAACGGCCCCTACCTGTTGAACGTTCGCGTTTCGCCCTTCGAAAATGTTTATCCGATGGTCCCCGCCGGCGGCGCTATCAACGAAATGGTGCTAGGGCCGCCGCAACCGGTGGAGGTGTAAATAGGATGCAAGATACTCTCAGATTCACGCAGTTAGTAGGGCGGACCCCCTGGTCCGCGCGGGTCCCCCTGGACCCGCATTTTTCTAAATCTCAAAAGCCGACGCGGGCGTCGGCTGCGGACCCGGGGGTCCGCCCCACGCGGGGTCAATCCAAATGATACAAGTCATCTCACTCCTGGTAGAGAACAAACCCGGCTCCCTGATGCGAATCACGGGTCTGCTCAGTGCGCGCGGATACAACATCGAAAGCCTCACGGTCGCGCGAACGCTGGATCCGGAATTGTCGCGCATGAGCATCGTAGTGGACGTGGAGCCGCAACTGCGCGCGCAAGTGATCAAGCAGATGAACAAGCTGGTCAACGTGCTGCAAGCGTCCGACCTCACCGAGGCGCCGGCGGTTCGCAGAGAAATGGTGCTGCTGCGCGTGCGTCCCACGCTCACCAGCCGCGCCAATATCCTGAAGGAAGCGGAGATTTTCGGCGCGCGCGTGGTGGATTCTTCCACCGAAGGATTCGCCCTCGAAGTAACCGGCGATCCGGAAAAGCTAGACGTCTTCATCGACCTGATGCGCAGCTACGGCGAAATAGAAGTAACACGTTCCGGAATAGTAGCAGTCTCCCTGGACGCCAAAAAACTACGCCTCTCTCCGCCAGTGCCGAGGGATGCGAACGAGAAACGAGAAACGAGAAACGAGAGCACGATACATGGCTAAAAGATTTTACGAAACAGACGGCAACCCTGCCCTACTGAAGAACAAGACGGTCGCGATCATCGGCTACGGCAGCCAGGGTCACGCCCATTCTTTGAATCTGCGCGACAGCGGCGTCAACGTTGTGGTGGGCCTGCACCAAGGCAGCAAGAGCGCAGCCAAAGCAGAAGCAGCCGGGCTGAAGGTTCTTTCCACTGCCGACGCCACGAAAGCCGCCGACGTCATCATGGTCCTGGTTCCGGATCATATCCAAGGCGATTTGTATGCGGCGGAAATCGGTCCGCACCTGACTAAGGGCAAGACCCTGATGTTCGCCCACGGTTTCAACGTTCACTTCGGGCAGATTCAGGCGCCGGCCGGACGTGGACGTTTCCATGATCGCCCCCAAAGCGCCCGGCCATCGCGTGCGCGAGCTGTTCACCGAAGGCGTGGGCGTACCGGCTCTCGTTGCCGTGAGTCAAAATCCATCGGGCAAAGCGACGGAAAACGCGCTGGCATACGCGCTGGCGTTGGGATGCCTCAAAGCAGGCGTGATTGAGACCACGTTCAAGGAAGAAACCGAAAGCGATCTGTTCGGCGAGCAGTCCGTGCTGTGCGGCGGCGCCAGTGAACTGGTCCGGGCGGGCTTTGACACGCTGGTGGCAGCCGGTTATGCGCCCGAAATCGCCTACTTTGAGTGCCTACACGAATTGAAGCTGATTGTCGATCTAATTTATGAGGGCGGCCTCAGCTACATGCGCTATTCGGTTTCAGATACGGCGGAGTACGGCGACTACACGCGCGGTCCGCGCATCGTGAACCAGCAGACGCGCGATGAGATGAGGAAGATTTTGTCCGAGATTCAATCCGGCCAATTTGCCCGCGAATGGATCGCCGAAAACAAAACCGGACGCCACAAGTTCCTGCACATGCGCGAAGCCGCCCGCGATTCGCAGATTGAAAAGGTGGGCAAGGAACTTCGCGAGATGATGCCGTTCCTAAAAAAGCGAAAGGAGGCAGGCATCCCGCAAGAAGCCGCCACCGCGTAACGTGGCGCAGGCTTCAGCCTGCGAAAGAAACAATATGCGCATCCAAACCTTCGACACCACTCTCCGAGACGGCACGCAAGGCGAAGCCGTCTCATTCTCACTCGATGACAAATTAGTAATTGCACACAAACTCGACGAGCTGGGGATTGACTACATCGAAGGCGGCTGGCCAAACTCCAATCCGAAAGACAAGGAGTTTTTCCAGCGCGCGCGCGATCTGAAATTGAACCACGCGCGCTTGGTGGCGTTCGGTTCCACCCGGTTTTCAAAAAACAAAGTAGAGCAAGACCCCAACGTCCGCGCGCTCCTGGAAGCCGAGACTCCGACCATCTCCATCTTCGGAAAAAGCTGGGACCTGCACGTACACCGCGCCCTGGGAATCCAGGAAGACGAAAACCTCAAGCTGATCTCAGAAACCGTAAAGCATCTAAAAGACAACGGCCGCGAAGTGGTCTACGACGCCGAACATTTTTTCGACGGCTACAATGCGAATCCGGATTTCGCTCTGCGGACACTCGAAGCGGCCAAGCAAGCAGGCGCCGATGTTCTGTGCCTGTGCGATACCAACGGCGGCAACCTGACGCATCGCATCATCGAAGTGGTCGCGGAAGTCCGCAAGCGTTTCGACGGCGTGCTGGGAATCCATACGCACAACGATGCGGATGTCGCGGTGGCGAACGCGATTGCGGCTATCGAAGCCGGCTGCACGCATGTCCAAGGCTGCATCAACGGCTACGGCGAACGCTGTGGCAACGCCAACCTGGTTTCCATCATCGCCAATCTGGAGCTGAAGCTCGGCCACAACACCATCGGCCGCGAGAATCTGCAAAACCTGAGCACAGTGGCGCGCTACATCGCGGAACTGGCAAACCTCCCGATGCGCAACGATCAGCCCTACGTCGGCCACAGCGCCTTCGCCCACAAAGGCGGAGTGCACGTGAGCGCAGTGCTGAAGGATTCATCCACCTATGAGCATGTGAAACCGGAAACCATCGGAAATCGCCAGCGCGTCCTGCTCAGCGATCTTTCCGGCCGCGGCAACGTTCTCTACAAACTCAAGCAGCATGGATTGGCCGATCGCCTGGATTCCGAAGCGCGCCGTCAACTGCTCGAACGCATCAAACAGATGGAGCACCAGGGCTACGAAATCGAAGCTGCTGAAGGAACTTTCGAACTGTTGGTCCGCGAAGCACTGCGTCCTGGATTGAATTTGTTCGAAGTGGTAGGCTACGACGTAACCACGCGCCTGATCGGCGGCACCACAGCCACGGTGACGCTGAAAATTCAAGACAGCGTCCACACCGCGACGGCGAACGGCCAAGGTCCGATGAACGCGCTGGATCTGTGCCTGCGCCAGTGCCTGTCGTCGGTCTATCCCAAGATCGCCGACGTCCGCCTGACGGATTACAAAGTCCGCGTACTCGAACCGAAAAAAGGTACCGCAGCCAAGGTGCGTGTCCTAGTGGAATGGTCCGACCACAAGCGAAGCTGGGCGACAGTGGGAGTTTCCGACAACGTAATCGAAGCCAGTTGGCACGCCCTGGTAGACGCCATCCGCCTGGAGCTGATGCGCCTTACCGAGCAGGACGAAAGCGTCGACAAAGTGGTGGAAGATTACTGCTGGGGCGTGTAGCGCTCGCCGCGACGCGCTCACGATAACGCGGGGCTGGGGATTGGGGGCTGGGGACTGAGGAGCTGCGCGATAGCATATCCTTAAAACATGGCGACGTCCCCCGCCGTGCCGGTTGAAGAGTATCTCCGCACGACTTACCACCCTGATATGGAGTATTTGGAGGGGCAACTCGTGGAGCGGCACGTGGGGGAATATTTTCATAGCTTGCTGCAGTCGTTGATTGCCGCGGCGCTTGGAAAGAGAGAGCGAGGTCGCCGGTTCCGCACGTTCCTCTCGCAGCGGGTCCAAGTGAGCGATCGGCCTCGCTACCGGATTCCCGACATCTGCGTGAAGGCGCTTCCTCACCAAATCACGCCAATTTTGCTGAGACCCGACTTGGCGATTGAAGTTGTATCTCCCGATGATGCGGCGGCGGAAATGCTGGCGAAGATCGGCGACTATCTCGCGGCGGGAATTCCGCACATTTGGGTTGTCGATCCTTACAAGCGCACGCTGGTGGAAGCGGATCAGAACGGCATCCGCCAACCCGAGACGCAGGTTCTCTCCACGCCGCTGGTCGGTTCAATCGATTTTGCCGGCTTGTTCCGGCAGCTCGATGAGCCAGCGGAGTAGAGCGTCTTAACGAAATCCCTCCACCAGCATCAAATCGTTGTGAGTGATGCTGAAATCGCTGAACACAAGATAGTGGTCGTCGGATGTCACCGTGATCCCCTGGCCGCTCATGTGTTCCGCTCCTAGCGTCGCCACAGTGCCGATCTTGCCACTCTTCTCATCCAGCAGTTGTACGGTCTGGGTGTCCGGCAGGACGAAGTAGACTCCCTTGGCAGTCACAGCGAAATCCCGCGCACCGGAAGCAACCTGTTTCTCTTCCCCGCCGCCAACCGGCACCCGAAATAGGGCATACGTACCGGCCTGCGGTGAATTGAAATACAGGAACTTGCCATCCACGGATTCGAAGGCCGCTCCCTCCCCGCGATGCGTCACCTGCACAGGCTGGCCGCCAAGGGCCGGCGCCTTCCACACGGACCATTGTCCCGACCGGTCCGAGTTGAAGTAGATCCATCTCCCATCGCGCGACCAGCTTGGAACCTGGTTTTCGCTGTCGCCGTTCGTCAGGCGCCGCGGCTGCCCCCCGTCGGCCCCGATTACGTAAATGTGGGACGCGCCCTCATGCCGGGAATCAAACGCCAGCCAACGTCCGTCCGGCGACCAGCGCGGCGACCCCCCCGTACTTCCTGCAAAGGACGCTAGTTGCTGGCAGTTGTCCCCACCGGCTTCGCACGTCCAGAGCCCGAACGTTCCCGAGCGGTTGGACTGAAATGCGATGCGGTGGTCATCCGGGGAGTACTGTGGAAACCCCTGGTTGTAATTCCCGCCGATGATCATTTGGGCCTCTCCTGTGCGGAGGTCCCGCCGCCACAGATCGGCGCCGTCTGTGGCGCTGATATAGACCAACCTGTGCTTCGAGAGAGAAATGGTGGGATTCCACGAGTCTCGCCCACTCCAGCTTAGACGCTGCGGGGTGGCGCCTGGGGAAACACGCAGACGGAAGAGACCTGGATCTTGCGACTCGAGTCTTAGAACGATCTCTTCATCCCCGGACCATCCGATACCATTGGAGTAATCGTCAGGTTGTACACGCGCCGCCGACTTTAGCGCGGGCCCTTCGGGGCGCAGGTCGGGTGTCAGCCGAACGGTATATAGATCGAAATGATAGGTTTTGAGACTCCTCAGGAAAACCAACGTGCGTCCGTTCGGGGAAAGGCTGCTCAGCACATCCCCAAAATTCCATCCCTCCAATGCGGGCGGGTTTTTTTCTGGCAGAGGGATCACACGCCGGCGCTCGCCCGTCTCAACGGAAACGCGCCAGATTCCGTACATGTCTTGCGTGGACTCCCGCGCCGAGAAAATCAGCCAGCGTGAGTCCGGCGTCCAGGAAATCTTCGTAGCATCGACCGCGACGTCCATGCGAGTCACGGACCGCGCACTCCCTCCGATGGCGGGAATCAACATAACGGCAGCGTCTTTTCCTTGACCGCGCAGGAAAGCGATGCTACGGTCGTCCGGCGACCAGGACGGCGCAAGGTCCGATTCTCCGTCCGTCAGACGCACAGGCGGCCCGCCCCCCACCTGCTTCACGAAAACTCCACACTTGTTGCCGTGGCATGAAGTAAAAGCTACTCGGTTTCCATCCGGGGAGAATGTTGCAGCAGGACCGGAGTCTGCTTGCGCAACCAGCGGAACCGGCCTGAGGGCCTCGTGTCTATTCCCTATTTGCAGCCAGAACGCCACTGCGACTACTGCCAACACCGCGACTGCCACTCCCACCAACGCCGCAACATGAAATGGCCTCTTTCCGCGCGACTCTTCCAGCGCTGCCCGCAAATCACCCGCGCTCTGCCAGCGCTTCGCCGGATCGTCCGCCAACGCTTTGCCGATTATCGTCGCCAGTTTCTTCGGCGGCCCCAGTTCCTCTAACACCTTACCCAGCGAATAAATGTCGGACCGTGCATCCATCGCTTCGCCGCGCTTTTGTTCGGGCGACATGTAGCCGCTGGTCCCTGTAATAGACGATTGTGGCGTTCCGCCGCTCTCTTCCTCCAGCGGTTTCGCCAATCCGAAATCCATCAGCTTCACTACGCCGTGTTTCGTGAGGAACAGATTGTCCGGCTTGATATCGCGATGCACCATCCCCGCGCCGTGCGCAGCTTCCAGCGCCTTGGTTACCTGTACTGCAATGTCAATGAGTTCGCCCTCCGTTAGCTTTGCGCGCGCGCGGAGCGTCTCGCCTTCCAAAAACTCCATCACCAGAAACACACGACCCGACGCCTCGCCCAGTTCATGCATGGTGCAGATGCCCGGATGATTCAGCGCCGCGATCATGCGCGCTTCCCGGCGCAGCCGCTCCAGCGCCGGAGGATGCGTGGCGAGTTCGTCCGGCAGAAACTTCAGCGCCACCATCCGGCCGAGGTTTGATGTCGTCCGCTTTGTAGACCACGCCCATCGCGCCCCGTCCGCACTCGGACAGAATCCGGTAGTGCGAAATGACGGTTCCCGGCGCAAGCCCCTCGTCGACTTCCAATGTCCCGATGAACCGATAGCCCTTGCGCGGCAGCGTCTCGACAAAGCGCGGCGTCGTCGCGGTATCCAACAAAGCCTGCCGCAGCCGCTTGATGGCCGAGTTGACGCTGTGCTCGAACTCCACCACCGTCCCGTTCGGCCAGAGCCGGGATTGAATCGACTCGCGCGTCACCAGCTCGCCCGGATGCTCCAGCAGCATGGCCAGAATTTCGAGCGATTGGTCGGGCACTCGCAATCGGGTCGGACCCTTGCGCAGTTCGCGCGACGACAAATCGAACTCGAATCCTTCGAACCGCAATAAGCCGTGGGCGTCTGGCGGCTGCATTAGGGTGCGTCCCAATCCAACGAGAAAATCTCCTCTGTCCCGAGGTTCCGCGTCGTCAAGATTTGACCGCCCGGTTGGACCGTGAACCATCCGTATCCGATCCCCAAGCGGTGTTCCGTCAGATCTATCATTCGCTCCAGCTTCCGGTCGCGCAGCCGCAACCGCCAGCAGGAATTGGAGTCGACGGGCGCAGTTCTGAAGAACAGAAATTCGCCATCACGCGACCACATGGGATAGGCGATCCCGAGCCCATGGTAGAGCTGGGTCTGTTTTTGCGTCGCGAAATCATAGAGCAGAAGATTTTCCGGCTGCCCCGAGGAAAGCCCGGCCAGGAGCTTCCCGTCCGGAGACCAGTGAGGCGTGCACATTCGATCGGAGCCAGGAATCGCGGAGACGCGCTTTGTGGCTAGATCCATCCTGTATAGGCGCGAGTCCCGTTCGAGTACTCCGAACGTCCCAAAGGCGATGGAGGCGCCATCAGGAGACCAGGATGGGTCGTAGTCACCGAATTTGCCGGCTTGACCGTTGCTAACCTGCTGCGGGACACCGCCGCGCGATGAAATCAAATACAACCGTGAGGGCTCACCGGTGCGGGCAGCTGCAAATGCAAGGGTGGTTCCATCCGGGGACCAGTGGGGCCTATTGACAGCAAGTGGCCCGGAAGTAAGTTGCAGGCGCTGGCCACCATCGGCCGCGCACCGCCATAACGCTCCCTCGGGAAAGGAAACGTAGGCAATCCACTTCCCGTCCGGTGAGAATTCCAAATCCGTTCCTGAGATGCCGCCAAATGCGGATGTAGCCTGGCCTGATTTCGAGTCGTATTTCACGAACTCATTGCGGGGCACATATCCGACAAAGAAGATGCGCTTTCCGTCCGTGCTGGGAAGCGGCCAGTTCTCATTCATCGTTCCGTCGGTCAGTTGGACTGGCGGGCTGGCGACAGGCAGGAATGTTCCGCCACTCTCCCGGCGAGCGTAGATGGCCCATTTTCCGTTCCGACGTGCCGCGAACACGAAATACTTTCCGTCCGGCGTCCAATGCCCACGGCAAGCATTCCAACCGGGAAAAAGCGGAGTTGCGTGATCTCCATCAACCGGCGCTTCCCATAACGAACTGGTTTCTTCCGCGCCGTCCGGGGTGACCGAGAAGCGGATTTTTCGGCCGTCGGGCGACCAACGAACGGAAGCTAAGTAGCCGGCGAATGTTGCCAGCTTGCGATCGCGCGTCCCATCGGCCTGAAGGACACGCAGTTCCCCGTCAAGGCCATAGACCACCTGCCGGCCATCCGGAGACCAAGCCGCCTGACAAAAAATGTCGACCGATTGGGTAAGCACATTCCCTAGTCTGCGCGATGGACCCCCGAGCGCTGGTGTTACCCAAAGTTCCGCTGCCGGCCCCGCGCGAATTCTCTCAACGTACTTGCACTCCAGGAACTCCGTGCGGTCTGGTGAAATATCAGCTATCGCGTTCCTACCCTCCATCGGAAGCGAGAGCGGCTCACCGCCCTTGACCGACACCTGATACACACGCGACGACGTGGAATGGAACAGCAGCCGCCCGCCGTCAGTGAGTAACCACTGTTTCACCAAGCCATCGTTGGTTATCTGCGCCGTACCAGTCAGCGTGGGCGGCGGAAAAGGCCGGTTGAGCCACGCACCAGCCGCACCGATCCCAACTGCCGCCGCTGTCCCGATCACCCACCAACTGAGCTTCGACTTAGCTGTGCCAGAGATCGGAGCTGACAACGATTGCAACGCGGACCCGAGTTCCGCCGCCGATTGGAACCTGCGGTCGGGTTCGTTCTCCAGGCATCGGCGCACGATGCCAGCGAGCGGCACGGAAACCGAACCGGACAACTTCCCTCCAAGCAGCTCCTGCAGCACGACGCCGAAACTGAACAAGTCAGAGCGATGATCGAGGTTTTCGCCGCGCGCTTGCTCCGGCGACATATAGCCACTAGTCCCGGTCACCGACGATTGCGGCGCGCTGCCGCTTTCCTCCTCCAGAGGCTTCGCCAGACCGAAATCCATCAGCTTGACGCCGTGTTTCGTTAGGAACAGATTGTCCGGTTTAATGTCGCGGTGCACCATCCCTTGCGCGTGCGCTGCTTCCAGGGCTTTGGCCACCTGTACGGCTATCTCGATGAGTTCGCGCTCCGGTAGCTTGCCGCGCGCGCGGAGCGTCTCGCCCTCCAGAAACTCCATCACCAGAAAGACCCGGCCGGACGCCTCGCCCAGTTCATACATCGTGCAGATGCCCGGATGATTCAGCGCCGCGATCATCCGTGCCTCCCGCCGCAGCCGCTCCAGTGCCGGTGGATGCTCAGCCAATTCATCCGGCAGAAACTTCAGCGCGACCATCCGACCGAGATTGACGTCTTCGGCTTTGTAGACTACGCCCATCGCGCCGCGCCCGCATTCGGACAGAATCCGATAATGCGAAATGACGGTTCCGGGCGCGAGTCCCTCGTCGACTTCCAGCGTCCCGATGAAGCGATAGCCCTTGCGCGGAAGCGTCTCTACAAAGCGTGGCGCGTCCGCGGTATCCAGGAGAGCCTGCCGTAGCCGCTTGATGGCCGAGTTCACGCTGTGCTCGAACTCCACTACGGTGCCGTTCGGCCAGAGCCGGGATTGAATCGACTCGCGCGTGACCAGCTCGCCCGGTTGCTCCAGCAGCATGGCCAGGATTTCGAGCGATTGGTCGGGAACTCGCAGTCGAGTCTGGCCCTTGCGCAGCTCGCGCGACGGACAGATCGAACTCGAATCCTTCGAACCGAACCATTTAACGGAAACCCTCCACCAGCATCAGGTCGTTGCGAGCGTTGGAGCGCACAGAGAATAACAGATAGGCGTCGTCGGGTGACACGGTGATTCCATTCTCGACTGAATGTTCGCCCAACCGCGCCACCGTGCGGGTCAGATCATCTTTCTCGTCCACTAACTGGAGTGTTTTCGCGTCCGAGAGGAAATACACACCTTTGGCGGTTACAGTGAAGCTACCGGTATACACGTTGGTGGCAATCTGCTTCTCCTCCCCACCTCCCACTGGCATCCGATACAACCCGCTGGTATCTTCCGCGAAAAAGTAAAGGTACTGCCCGTCGGCCGATTCCAAGGATGCTCCACCATGCGAATGCGTCACCTGAAGCGGCTCGCCACCACCTGCCGGCGTTTTCCACACCCGCCATTGACCCGACCGTTGGGATAGGAAATAGATCCAGCGGCCATCGCGCGACCAGCTTGGAACGAGATTCTCCCTATCTCCGCTGGTAAGCCGTCGCTGCGCTCCACCTCCGGCCGGCATGACGTAGATCTGGGATGGGCCCTCAATGCGGGAATCGAACGCGAGCCAACGACCGTCGGGAGACCAGTGCGGACTTCCACCTATTGTTCCTCCATACGACGTGACCTCCTGACAGTTCTCGCCGTCTGAATCACACGTCGTAAGCCCCCATTGGCCGGAGCGGTTCGAGTCGAACGCAATCCTCCGGGCGTCAGGCGAATACTGGGGATGCTGCTGCGAATGGTTGGATTCCGCGATTTTCCGGTACTGGCCACCGTTGAGATCTAACCGCCAGAGATCGTCGTCGGAGCGAGAATACACGTAGACCAACCGATGTTTGAAGTGGGAAACTTCCGGGAAGATCGCCAACCCCTGCGTCCAGTTCAGTGATCTTGGAGGGCCTCTGCCGGAAGCCTGCATTCGGTGCAGCAAACCGGCATCGCTGAAAATGATCTCTCGCTGACTGACCCAATCTACGCCATCAATCTCGCCGAAGGCGTGATCAGTTAGCTTTCGCACCGGCCCTTCTGGCCGCAGGTCGGGCGTGAGCGAAACAGCATACAGATTGTAGGTGTTTGTGGCGAGCGTCCGGTCGAGAACGAGTGTGCGTCCATCCGGTGAAAGGCTGCTCGCGATGTCCCCGAACGACAGATCGGAGTTTCCTGGCAGATTCTCCAACGGAGGGAGCAGACGTCTGCGCTCCCCAGTTTCAACCGAAAGCAGCCAGATCCCAAACGGCTCGTTCGGGGACTCGCGGGCCGAGAGAAAAAGCCAGCGCGAGTCTAGAGACCATTGCAAAGTACTGCCCGATACCACTACCTTAGCCACTTCCCTCGGCGCGCCGCCAATTGCTGGGACCAACAGGATGGAATCCACTTTGCTGGCTCGAATGAAAACGATGTTGTGGTCATCTGGAGACCACGACGGGAAATAGTCGGATTTCCCATTAGTCAGGCGAACCGGTGGGCCCCCTCCCACCTGTTTGATATAAATTCCGGACTTATCGGGTTCGCCATCCGGGGAATGGTAATCGAATGCCACACGGTTTCCATCGGGAGAGAATGTGGATCCAACGATTAAACCCGGCATTGCAACCAACGGAACCGGCGTGAAGTCCTCACGTTGATTCAGAACGCGATACCAGGCAATTAGCCCAACGACCGCCACCACCGCAATTGCCGCAATCGCGAACATTACAACGCGGGGCTGCATTTTCTTCCGTACTGTCTCTAGCGCGTCGCCGAACTCGCGAACGCTTTGCCACCGCCTGGTCGGGTCGTCGGCAAGCGCTTTATTGATAATCGGCGCCAGCTTTTTCGGCGGCCCCAGTTCTTCCAGAACCTTGCCCAGCGAGTAAATGTCGGAGCGCGCATCTAACGGTTCCCCGCGCGACTGCTCCGGCGACATGTAACCGCTGGTCCCGGTCACTGACGATTGCTCCGCCGCTCCGCCTTCTTCTTCGAGCGGTTTGGCCAATCCAAAATCCATCAATTTCACTACGCCTTGTTTCGTGAGGAACAAATTGTCCGGCTTAATATCGCGATGCACCATGCCCGCGCCGTGCGCGGCTTCCAGCGCCTTGGTTACCTGTACTGCAACGTCAATGAGTTCGCCCTCCGTTAGCTTTGTGTGCGCCCGCAGCGTCTCGCCTTCCAGAAACTCCATCACCAGAAATACGCGGCCCGACGCTTCCCCCAGTTCATGCATGGTGCAGATACCCGGATGATTCAGCGCCGCGATCATGCGCGCTTCCCGGCGTAGCCGTTCCAGCGCCGGAGGATGCGTCAGCCAGTTCATCCGGCAGAAACTTCAGCGCCACCATGCGGCCGAGGTTTGTGTCTTCCGCTTTGTAGACCACGCCCATAGCGCCGCGCCCGCATTCGGAAAGAATCCGGTAATGCGAAATGACAGTCCCCGGCGCGAGACCCTCGTCCACTTCCAATGTCCCGATGAACCGATAGCCCTTGCGTGGCAGCGTCTCTACGAAGCGCGGCGCGTCCGCGGTGTCGAGCAAAGCCTGCCGCAGCCGCTTGATGGCCGAGTTCACGCTGTGCTCGAACTCGACCACCGTACCGTTGGGCCAAAGCCGGGATTGAATCGCTTCGCGGGTTACCAGCTCGCCTGGATGCTCCAGCAGCATGGCCAGGATTTCGAGCGATTGGTCGGGTACTCGCAATCGAGTCTGGCCCTTGCGCAGCTCGCGCGAGGACGAATCGAACTGGAATCCGCCAAATCGGGATGCATCTAGCGGAAGCCTTCCACCAGCATGAGGTCCGTGTGATCTTTAACCTGCGACGAACGCCATGTACGCATCGTCGGGTGATACGGTCATCCCCCAAAAGACTGAATGTCCTTGCAAGCGAGCCGCGGTTCGGATCAAGCCGGTCTTTTCATCCAGAAACTGGAGCGTCGTTCGGGTCTGAAAGGAAATACACACCTTTTGCCGTCACGCCGAAGTCCCTCCACTGATACACCACAGGCGCTACTTGTTTTTCCTGGCGGCCACCCACCGGCATTCGGTACAGACGCATGGGTACCGTCAGAAAAAAAGTATAGAGATTTTCCGTCAGCCGATTCGAACGCAGGCTCCGCCCTGTGTATGCGTCACTTGCACGGCGTCCCCACCGCTGGCCGGCGCCTTCCAAACGCGCCACTGGCCAGATCGATCCGACTCGAAATAAATCCAACGCCCGTCGCGTGACCAGCTCGGAATCTGACGTTATCGGAATTGCCGCTGGTGACGCTCCGCTGCGGCCCTCCCTCGGCCGGTATCACATAGATCTGGGAGTTGCCCTCTGCGTGGAAATCAAACGCAAGCCACCGGCCGTCAGGAGACCAGCGCGGCGTCCCGCCGACATTCCCTGCCAGGGACGTTATTTCCTGACAGTTCTCGCCATCGGCTTCGCATACCAAGAGCGCACCGCGACCGGAACGGTCCGATTGGAGCGCGATCCTACGGCCATCTGGTGAGTACTGCGGATGCTGCTGGCCACCGCGTGATTCGATCAGCCTTCGGTACTCACCCGTGCGCAGATCCAGCCGCCACATTGATTCTCGTTAATTCGTCGTTGCCATAGGCCAACCGGTGCTGCGAGCGGGAGACAGCGACGGACAATGCGTCCACCGCCTGCGCCAATCTCAGCAGCCGTGGGGCGGTTCCGGCGGAGACCAGCATTCGGAACAGAGAGCCGTCCGCGTGCTGAAAACAATCTCTCGGTCGCCAGTCCAATCTATCACCACCCAATGCTTGTAGGTCTGGTCCGTTAGCTTACGCGCGGGTCCCTTCGGGCAGCAGATCCGGCGTGAGCCCGACGGCATAGAGCTCGTAATTATATGTCGAGAAACTTCTCGCGAAAACGAGCACGCGCCCGTCCGGCGAAAGACTGCACGCGGTGTCCCCAAAAGCCCATTCGTCAGTTCCCGCCAGATTTTCAAGACGCGGGAGCAGACGCCTGCGCTGCCCTGTCTCGACGGAAAGCACGCCAGATGCCAAACGGCTCTTCCACGGACTCCCGCGCCGAGAGCATCAGCGACCGCGAGTCCGGGTCCAGGACATGCGGTCGCCTATGTACATCCAGTTTCGCCACTACTCGAGGCTGGCCCCCTCCAATGGCCGGAATCAGCAGGACGGTCGTATCTTTACCGCTCATACCGCACGAATGCGATGTTGCGGTCATCCGGAGACCATGCAGGGGCCCAGTCCGATCTACCAGCGGTCAGCCGGATCGGCGGACCCCCGCCTACCTGTTTGACATAAATCCCAGACTTGTCGCCGGCGCCGGTATCTGAAGGGGATCGGTAAGTGAAGGCTACCCGATTTCCGTCCGGCGAGAACACCGGCCAAAGCGCCTCGCCCGGCAATAAAACCAACGGAACCGGCTTCAGATCTTCCTGCCGGTTTGCGTTCAGAAGCCACCAGCCCACAATGAGGACTGCCGACACTACCATTGCCAGAGCCGCCAGCAGCATAACGCGAGGCTGCCGCTTTTGCCGCAGCGCTTCGAGCGCCCCTCGCAACTCATCCGCGCTCTGCCATCGCTCGGCCGGATCGTCAGCCAGCGCCTTGCTGAGAATGGGACCGAGTTTCTTCGGCGGCCCCAGTTCCTCCAGAACCTTGCCCAGCGAGTAAATATCGGAGCGCGCATCTAACGGTTCCCCGCGCGACTGCTCCGGCGACATATAACCGCTAGTCCCGGTCACCGACGATTGCGGCCGCTGCCGCTTTCTTCTTCGAGCGGTTTCGCCAATCCGAAATCCATCAGCTTCACTACGCCCTGTTTCGTGACGAACAGATTGTCCGGCTTAATGTCGCGATGCACCATCCCTTGCGCGTGCGCTGCTTCCAGCGCTTTCGCCACCTGCACCGCGATATCGATAAGCTCGCTCTCCGATAGCTTGCTGCGCGCGCGGAGCGTCTCGCCTTCCAGAAACTCCATCACCAGAAACACGCGGCCGGAGGCCTCGCCCAGTTCATACATGGTGCAGATGCCCGGATGATTCAACGCCGCGATCATGCGCGCTTCCCGCCGCAGCCGCTCCAGCGCCGGAGGATGCGTCGGCCAGTTCGTCGGGCAAAAACTTCAGCGCCACCATCCGACCGAGATTGATGTCTTCGGCTTTGTAGACCACGCCCATCGCCCCCCGCCCGCACTCGGACAGAATCCGGTAGTGCGAAATGACGGTTCCGGGCGCGAGACCCTCGTCCACTTCCAGCGTCCCGATGAACCGATAGCCCTTGCGCGGAAGCGTCTCTACAAAGCGTGGCGCGTCCGCGGTATCCAGGAGAGCCTGCCGTAGCCGCTTGATGGCCGAGTTCACGCTGTGCTCGAACTCCACCACGGTACCGTTCGGCCAGAGCCGGGCTTGAATCGACTCGCGGGTTACCAACTCGCCCGGATGCTCCAGCAGCATGGCCAGGATTTCGAGCGATTGGTCGGGCACTCGCAGTCGAGTCTGGCCCTTGCGCAGCTCCCGCGTGGACAAATCGAACTCGAATCCGCCAAATCGAGCGGCCATGTGAGCCGAAGTATATCACGTAAATCCCATCCTTTTAACGACTTATTGTGCCACCTCGATGTCAGGCGCATACCAGGCCTGCTGCATCGAGAATTCCGCCCAATCGGCCCAAAGTCGCTCCATGAATACCTCATGGAAGACATTGGTGATTGCGGCGATGGGCAGCCTTTGCTTGACGGCGGCCGAGGAGACGCAGGATCGAGCCCTGACGGTTGTGGTCTTCGACTACGCCGGACTTTCCGACAGCTCACTGAACGAGGTAGAGGGTCTTAGCGCGCTGCTGTTGTCGCGGGCCGGAATTCGGACGGACTGGGTTCACTGCCTGGGGCATCAGTCGGGCCCGAGGCCGGCGCTGTGCGATGGGAACCTGGAAACAGGGTCGGTTCTGATCCGAATCCTCGCGGCGCATCCGGCCGGGAACCCGAACAAGCTGGGCGATCCGCTGGGATCAGCGGTGGTGGCCAACAGCTTCGCGTCGCTTTACGTGGCTGAGGCGCGCAAATATGCGGAGCACAGTGGGGTCCCCGTGGCCAGCTTGCTGGCATATGCCGCAACCCACGAAATCGGGCATTTGTTGCTGGGAGAGAGCCATGCACCAACAGGGATTATGCGTGCGGCCTGGGGAAAGACGGAATATCGTGAGATGGCTCAGCGCTGGCTGGGATTCAACGCGGCAGAACGCGAGGCGCTGCGTCAGACCTTACCCGAAGTGGGCGCCACGGTGGCCACCAAAAAATGAAAAAACCCGCCCGTTCGCTATGATGGAATTAACGCCGAAGGAGGTGAATGCTCAATTGGCTGAAGTCCAAATCCATGGTGATGAAACGCTGGAAGGCGCCCTGCGCCGATTCAAACGCAAGGTTCTGCAGGAAGACATCATCAAAGAGATCAGACGTCACTCTTTTTACCTAAAGCCCGGAGAAAAACTTCGGGCGAAGCAAGCCCTGGCTCTCAAACGGAGCCGAAAAAAGAAGAGTAAGGACGTCGAGTAGTTTCTATATGTGGGGCGGACCCCCGGTCTGCGGCCGACGCCCTCGTCGGCAAAGGTTCAAGGAGCGGGTCCGGGGGGACCCGCGCGGACCAGGGGGTCCGCCCCACAATACACGGGCACTCTCAACTTTAAGCAATGTACAATAGGCGTCTTATGGAACTGGCTGGACGTGTAGCTGTTATCACCGGCGCAAGCCGTGGTTTAGGCAAGGCGATGGCACTGGCGTTGGCGCCCGCGGGCGTGAAATTGGCGCTGGTGGCGCGCGACGTGGAGCGGCTTTCCGCGGTAGCGGCGGAAGCGCGGCAACTGGGCGCGGAAGCCGAAGTGTTCCAGGCCGATATCGCGAATGAAGCCCAAGTGATTCAACTCGAGCAGCAGGTGAGCCGCGTTTTCGGGAGCGTGAATATCCTGATCAACAACGCCGGCATCAACATCCGGAAGTTCTGTGTCGACTACACGCTCGAGGAGTGGAACAGCGTGCTCACTACCAATCTCACCAGCGTGTTCTTGATGTGCCGCGCTTTCGTACCGCATATGCAGGGCCGGGGATACGGGCGCGTGATCAATATCACGTCCATCATGGCCCACATCTCGCTTCCGCAGCGAACGGTCTACTGCGCCAGCAAAGCCGGAGTCCTGGGTTTCACACGAGCGCTCGCGCTCGAACACGCGCGCGATAACATCACGGTGGTGGCGATCAGCCCCGGACCGTTTGCCACGGAAATGACGGAAGGCATCATCAACGATCCCGAAAAGAGCGAACAGTTCATGTCGCATACGCCCATGCGCCGTTGGGGCGATGCGAAAGACGTCGGGAAACTGGCGCTGTTTCTGTGTTCGGAGGACGCATCCTTCATCACCGGGACGGACATGGTGATCGACGGCGGTTGGTGTGCGGAGTAAGAGGCTCGCCGCGGGGTTCGCCGCTTTAGCGCTTCTCACGTCCGCGTGCAATTCGAGCAAGAAAAAAAGGATCGCGGTGGTTCCCAAAGGGACCTCGCATGTTTTTTGGCTCACCGTGCGGAGCGGCGCGGAGGCGGCGGGACAAAAATTCGGCGTCGAGATCATTTGGAACGGGCCGCCGCTCGAAACCGAATACGACCGGCAGATGCAGATTGTGGATTCCATGATCGCGCAGCATGTGGATGGCCTGGCTGTGGCGGCAGCCGAGCGCAACGCGCTGAATCGGTCGTTGGATCGCGCAGCCGAGCTGAAAATTCCGGTCACTGTTTTCGATTCCGGCGTGGATTCCACTAATTACATGACCTTCCTCGCCACCGACAACTACGCGGCCGGGAAAATGGGCGCACGCGAACTGGCACAGCTGATGGGCGGCAAGGGCACGGCCGCGATGGTGATGCATGCGCCGGGCAGCGGTTCCACCATGGATCGCGAGCGTGGATTTGAGGATGTGATGAGGACCGAGTTCCCGCAAATCAAGATTGTGGCGCGCCAGTTCGGGATGTCGGATCGCTCCAAGGCGATGGGGGCGGCCGAAAACATCTTAACGGCGCATCCGGATCTGAATGGCATCTTCGCTTCGTCGGAGCCATCCAGCATTGGAGCGGCGCTGGCGTTGAAGTCGCGCAATCTGGCGGGTAAGGTAAAGTTCGTTTCCTTCGATTCGAGCGATACCTTGATCGAGGATTTGAAAGCCGGCGTCATCGACGCCATGGTGGTGCAAGATCCATTCAAGATGGGATTTGAAGCCGTAAAAACGTTGGTGGATAAACTCAACGGCAGCACGCCGCCGAAACGAATCGACCTGCCGGCGCGGGTGGTGCGCAAGGTTGACCTGGATAAGCCCGATGTGCACGAGTTGCTCTTTCCGAGCGCAAAATAACTGGCCGCAGATGAACGCTGATAAACGCGGATAAGAAAGTTTTATCCGCGTTTATCTGCGTTCATCTGCGGCCAGGAACTTGCAGAAGTTACCGGGAGTTTTTTCTCAGTGCCCTGACGCCTGGCTTAAGGTATTTGCCTGCGAATAGACAAGCTCCGTGATGGGCAGGGAATGATCGGGTGTGAACATTTGGACGTTCCATCGGGAACTGGTTTCGAACTCGATTTTGACGATCCAGCCTAGTATTTCGTGGAAGTCGCACGATTCTACAAATCCATTCAGATCATATCCTTTGGCGTGGAATGACACGGGCGATCCTGGCTCCAACCGCTTTTCGACAAACAGCGTGGCATGCGTGGACGAGATCTCTTCCAGGTTGGCCACGATTTGATCGAGGATGAGAGAAGGATCCTCACAGAGCACATTGACAAGTTCCGAACAAAGGTAGCGAGGCGGATTGGCGACGTGTGACATGCCATGACGAATGCAAGCATTTTGCCAAACACGCATACTGTAAGGATGGCAGACGAAAAATCATCGAAACCGAAAGAGCAGAAGGCTAAGGAGCCCAAAGAGCCCAAGGAGCCGAAGAAGCCCAAGGAAGCAAAACCAAAAGAAGCTGCGCCAAAAGGGGCGGAACAAAAGTCCGAAGAAAAAGGATTGCTGGAAACCGCTGCGGAAGCGATTGGTTCCACGCTTGGCGCCATCGCGGTGAAAACCGGGCTGGCTCATCCGGATCCGAAAGTCTCGCAGAAAATCCCGAAGCTCGCGAAGAAGAACAAATCCCGGCTTCCACGCAAAGAGAAGAAGAAGGCGCGCAAGGCAAGCGGCGCAAGATCGAAAGCGAAGTAGCCTAACGTCGTGGTCTAACGTCGTAGGTGCAGAGCCACCAATTCGGACTGCACCGGGACGCCTTGGGTCACTTTTACTCGAACCACACACTCGAACGGGGCGATTCGGCCGGACTCGATTCCGCCGAGTCGCGTCACCAGTTCCTGCGCGGTATTCGGGCGGCTGACGTACTCCACGGCTGCTTGCGTTCCGATCGTAGTGAGGCCAGCTAGTAGCATCACCCAGCGCGCCGGATTCAAGCCGGGCATCAGGCCGACCACGGCATAGTCCTCAGTGAGCGGAAGCCGCTGCGTGGAGATGTAGGAAGCCTCTTCGCCTTGCCGCGGATGCACATTGACCACAGAAAGGTCGCCCTTGCGCGGCCCCTTTTCGACAGTGCGAAACACAAAATCCTGGGTAGTGGGGATTTCCCGGAGAGAAAGATTTTCAGAAGGCGAACCGACGAAGATAAGGTCGTTATTCTTAGCGTCGTCGAGCGAGAGAAGGCGGCCGCGCTTCACTCGAAGACCGTGGTGCAGAGACGAGAACACACGATCCAGCTCATGGATGCCGAGCACTTCACCGACGCCGGTGTAGTGATCGAGAATCGGCTGGCCGCGATCGGCTGCGGAGTTGTAGTAGTGCATACCGGTTTCGGGACGGCCGGCAAATTCGGCATTGCTGAAAATCACCCAAGGTTCCTCAGGAGTGTTTACAAAATCGTTCCAGAGGAAAGCCAGGCCCGCCGGCGGATCCACTGTCTCAGCGACCAGCCGTTTCGCATTCGCACGATTCCACATCAAAGCAACAACGACGCCCAGCAAGAGAATGGAGATCGCGGAGAGCGACACCACACTGATGAGCCAGCCCAGGGGGCGCGCCGCGCGAATCGGCGGGGCATGGGACGTCGCGATGTCCCGCGTCACAGGAGCGGGCGGCTCTTGAGCCGCAGCAACTGCGCGGGGATAAAATATGAGAGCGTAGGCGCCTTTCGGAATTTCAAGAATCCAGGGATCCTTGGTACCTACACCCGCATAGTACTCAGCCAGTTTGGACCGGAGCCGGCCCGTTTGCACTCTTACAGTAGCGTCCAGCCTGGGATCGAAATCGTCGGGCCGTTTGAACAGCTCGGTGGCGATCTGATATTCCTTAACAGCACTTCCGGGATGGTCGATACAGTGCTCCGCCAGATAGCGAAGAAGCTTACAGAGAGACTCCGACCCGTGCAGCAGGTCGCTGGCTACCACCCGCTCAACCTGTCGTAATTTCTCTTCGCGCTCGGCGACCACGACCCCGGTAACCGACATTTACACGAGGGTAACAAAGTCTGCAAGCTTTTGCAAGTGTTAATGTTATCGCCCGTAACAGTATCAAACCTAGGAATAACTTGTATTAAACGTAACTTAGGGCCCAGACTGGACAGAGTTCCGATATGCTTTGGCCAACGTTTGGCCTTTGGGGTTTTACCAATGTCTTACATGGTTGTTCCAAGGAGAACAGAGATATGCGTATTTCAAGCAGGGCGTCCCTGACCGTCTGGCTGGCCGTAATTCTGGCACTAGCAGCGTTCACCACTCCAACATTCGCACAACAGGTTTTCGGCTCGATTTACGGAACAGTGGCCGATGCCAGCGGCGCAGCCGTGGCGAATGCGAAAGTCACCATTACCGACCAGAGTAAGGGCACCAAGTTCGAAGTTACCACCGATGCCAGCGGTAACTACAATAAAGGCCAGTTGGTTCCTGGTTCTTACAAGGTACAGATTGAAGCGCCCGGATTCCAGCGCGTTATCTCGAACGAGATCGTTGTGCAGGTTGACGCGGCCGCACGGTACGACGCCGCCCTGAAAGTAGGCGAGGTGACCACCGAAGTGGAAGTGCTCGCGGTCGCCCCCCTCCTCCAGTCCGACCGAGCCGACGTGGCGCAGACGTTTACCGCGAAAGAGCTCAACGATCTGCCCAACATCGGGCGCAACACGCAATCCATGGAACTGTTGCAGCCCGGAACGGCCAAGCTAGGCTGGCAGCACGCCTCCGACGAGAATCCGCAGAACAGCGTCCAGATGGTTGTCGACGGACAACTCTTCTCGCAAATGGGCTACGAACTGGATGGGACCACCAATCAGGATCCGATCCTTGGCATCATCGTAATCAACCCGAATATCGACTCGCTGGCGGAAGTGAAGCAGTCGCTGCAAAACTTTGACGCCGAATTCGCCATGGTCGGCGGCGGAATCGCTTCCTATTCCACCAAGTCCGGCAGCAATGAATTCCACGGAAGCGCATTTGAATACAACCAGATCAACACGCCCGGTTTCAAAACGGTCGCGGCGAACCCTTTCAACGGTCTCCCCTCCGCGCTGTACCGGCAGAATCAATTTGGCGGCTCGATTGGCGGACCGGTGATCAAGAATAAGTTCTTCTTCTTCGGCGACACTGAGTTGAACCGGCAGTTTCAAGGCGGCGGCCAAGTGTCGAGCGTGCCCGACCCGCTCAGCCGCTCAGGCAATTTCGGCCAGTGGTTAGCTTACAACAGCAACTATCAGATTTATGACCCCACCACCGGCAATCCAGCCACGGGCGTGGGCCGAACCCCATTCGCGAATAACACCATTCCCTCCAGCAGAATCAGCCCGCAAGCTCAGGCCATTATGGCTTACTGGCCGAACCCCAACTTCGAGCAGATCCCCAACGCCCCGTTCATAAACAACTACGCAGGCAACGGCGGCACCGCCATCACGTACAACAAGTGGGATACGCGCGAAGACTATTACCTGAACCAGAAGAACACCATTTTCGGCCGGTATAGCTACGCGGGGTTCACGGAGGCCGCGCCGGGATTATATGGCGTAGAAGCAGGTGGCCCGGCATTCGTCAACTACGGCGGAAGCTCGGTATCGCGAGACGATAGCATTGCCATCGGATGGACATTCACGGTCAGCCCGACGGCGATCAATGAATTCCGCTTCGGTTACATGCGTTATCACGTTTTTGACGTTCCGCAGGGATTCGGTACCGATCCTGCCACGCAAGCCGGGATCCCGGGGCTGAACCTGGACAAGACCTACACTTCCGGCATGCCGTACTTTGACATTCAAGGTCCCAACGATCCGATGCAGCTCGGCTATGCTCTGGGAACCAACCAGTGCAATTGCCCGCTGACTCAGACCGAGACGCAGTATCAGTTCGTAGACAACTTCAGCAAGACGATCGGCAAACATAGCTTTAAATTTGGCGCCGATCTCCGCTATGCCGAAAATCTACGGGTACCGAGCGACAGCCACCGAGCCGGTGAACTGTATTTTACGGGCACCAACACAGGAAACGTATCGGCACTCGGCCAGAGCGCATCGCCGGGTATCGCGCTTGCAACCTTCGAGCTTGGTGAGGTATCGAGCTTCGACCGGTATGTCAGCACAAGTACCAATGCTCAGGAGCGTCAAAAACGCTTCTTCTGGTACGGACAGGACGAATGGCGTCCCACTCCAAAATTGACCATTACGTTGGGCGTGCGTTGGGAAATGGTGTTCCCGGAAACCGTGAACGGACCGGGTAACGGCGCGACGTTGAACTTGAACAACGGCCTGATGTACGTGTTTGGGGAGGGCGGTGTATCCTCGCACGGCATTCAGAGCATGAACTACCACGATTTCGCGCCCAGATTCGGGTTCGCCTACCAGCTCAACCCGAAGACGGTCATCCGCGGCGGTTACGGCTGGTCGTATGATCTCGGAGTGTTCGGATCTACCTTCGGTCACAACGTCACTCAGAACCCGCCGGTGTTGGATTATCAGAATACCCAACCGCCGAACAAATTCACCGATGTGTTTAGTCTGGCGCAGGGTCCTGCCACCCTCCCACCGGTAGTCGTCAGCTCCAACGGGACCTTCCCGCTGCCGGCCGGCGTCAATCCGAAGTTCAGGCCGCAAACCGTGACGCTGCCGCAGGTCTATCAGTACAACATTGCCGTTCAGCATCAATTGACCCATAAGGTCGCTGTGACTGGTTCGTATGTCGGGAACGCTAGCCGGCACGCGTTTTTCGGAGTCTCCAGCAACACGCTGAACCCGAACGAGGCTTTGTTCGTTCCGGGAGTTTCCAACACCAACCTGGACCGCCCTTACTACAGTAAGTTCGGGTGGACGAACGATCTTTCGTATTTCTGCGATTGTTCCAATGCGCATTACAACTCATTCCAGGGCGCCATCAAGATTAACGCCTGGCAGGGTTGGACGCTCCAAGCCAGCTACACCAACCAGCGGTCCATCGCTGACGGTGCGGGCTATGACGCCAATTACTATGAGCTGTACGGCCCGCGTTCGCAGGGCGTAGGAAACAGCGGCGTTTTGCCGAACCAGCAATGGGTCTTCGCGCAAAACTACGACGTTCCATTTGGTCAAGGGTCGAAGGTGGGGATCGAACATGAATCGAGTGGCGGATGCAGCGCTGGGTGGTTGGGAGTTGAGCGGTATCACCACGTACTACAGCGGATTCCCGTTCAGCCCATCTCTTGAGAATTATGGACCCAACATCCAGCCGAATGCTGGACCCAACAACCGGCCCGTCTTGGGATCCGGAAGCGCGTATACCGGAGCGCAGGGGAACCGCAATCAGTGGTTCGTCGGCTGTCCCAATCAGCAGTGCACCACGGGACAATTTCTGTGGCCTGCGTCCAACACGTTCGGAAATTATCCGATCAATTCGCTGTATGGTCCGCATTTCATCCAGCAGGATCTGTCGATCTTTAAGACCTTCAAGTTCACCGAACGCTGGTCTTTCACGTTGCGTACCGATTCCCGCAACGTGTTCAACCACACCAACCTGGGATTGCCGAACGGCGACGTTCAAAGCCCCAGCGCTGGACAGATCACCGGGCTGGCAGCGGGCGGCTACATGCGCCAGTTGCAGTTCTCCGGAACCATCCGCTTCTAGTAAACTGCGGAACGTTTGAATCCAAGGCCGGCAGGGCGAAAGCTCTGCCGGCCTTTTTCTTTCTGGGCATGGGTAAAATTGAGTGACCATGGGCTTGCGGCCAAAAACCAAATCACCGGTCGCTTACGCTCGCGGCTCGGAAAGCAGGCGTTACCGAACCGCGACCGTGAGGGAGTCGGTGACGTTGGCAGGCCTTCTGCTAGCGATCTGCTCGCTTAGCTGGACCCAAGAGAGTGGCTATGTGGGAAGCACGGTATGCGCCGGCTGCCACAAGAACATCACACAGTCGCAGGCTGGCACGAACATGGCGCGGGCGTGGCACGGCCTCTCTACCCAGCAAATTCCGGCCAGCTATCACGAGAAGCTTGCGGAGGGTCCGGCACCGGCCATCGATTACTCGATCCGGAGATCCGGCCAATCGCTCCAGTTTCAGGTGCAAATGCCAGGGGAGCCGGCGCTCGATTTTCCGGTTGAAAGCCTGATCGGAGGCGACCGCCACGGGTTCAGCTTTCTGCTGCGTGTTCCCGCCCTCAAAGGATCGGCTCTGGCCCGAGCGCCACTGGTGGAAGCGCGGTACTTCCACTATGCGGAACAGAACCGGCTGGCGCTCGAGCTCGGTTTTCCCGAAGAGAAACCGGTTAACTACGAAACAGCTTTGGGCCGGGTCTTAACCCCGCATCTGGAAAAGCGATGCCTCGACTGCCATGGCGCGCCACGAACGCACGGAACACGGGTGGCGAGCGGCATTGATTGCGAGAGCTGCCACGGTCCGGGTCAAGCGCATTTAGCCGCCCTCAGCTCCCACTCGCGAGATCTCGCCATATTGAATCCGAAAAAGCTGCCGATCGCCGACCAGATGCGGCCATGCTCGCAATGTCATGCCGGGGGAGCAGATGTGGTCGAGGATCCGATGCCGGACGACACGCTGATTTCCGATCAAGTGACGGCGATGAAAGACAATGAATGCTGGCGCCAAAGCGGCGGACAGATCTCGTGCATGGACTGCCACGACCCGCACCGGGATTCGCCGCATCCTGAGTTGGTGGCCCGGTCGGAAAAAACATGTTTGCGATGCCATGGGGTGGCGGTAACAAATCGCGCCGGCTTGTGTCCGGTAAATAAGACTGCGGGCTGTGTTGAATGTCACATGCCCGACCAGGTTCGCGGCGCGTTCATCATGGCGGATCATTGGATTCGCGTTCATCCCGAACAGAAGATCGAAGTAGCTGCGCACAATCCGGCATGGCGAACCACGATTGTTCCCAAGCATCTGTTTCTCCGCATGATGGTTTTGGACGACCAGGAAAAGGCATCGGCCATTTTGCAGCAACTTCTAGCGGGTGGATCGTTCTTCGAACTTGCCCGCACCAATTCCCTGGACCGCGATTCGGCGCCCAACGGCGGTTATCTGGGCGATCTCGATGCGGGCCATTTTGACCCGGCTTGGTCCGCTGCGGCGCTGAAGCTGCAGCCCGGAGAGATATCCGAAGTGATCGAAGCCAAGGGAAAGTACGTCATACTGCAGCGGCTTGCCGCGCAATTTCCGGGAGGATGCCGAAGCGGTATTCAACCATGCGATGGAATTGCGCAAACAAGGCAAACCGCAGGAATGCATCCAGGCGCTGCTCGAGTCTTTAAAGATCTATCCGCACTTGCTGCGCGGGCTCACCTGGCTCGGCGCAATGTTTGGCCAGAGCGGCAATCCGAACGTGAGCATCGGAATTCTAACGATTGCCACCAAGCTCTATCCCGAGGATGGCGGCGTCCACTATAACCTCGCGCTCGCGTATGGCGCCAAGGGCGACCCGGCGGAAATTTCCGAATACAAGCGCGCCATAGAGATCGACCCGGATCTTGCCTTGGCCTACCTGAACTGGGGTGCGGCGCTGTTTGCCAAGGGGGAATATGAAGAGGCAATCAAGGTGTATCGCGAGGGAATTCAAGTGAACCCTCTGATCGCTTCCCTCCACTACAATCTCGGACTTGCGTTGGAACACGTGAAGAAAGCTGCTGAGTCCGAGGCGGAAATGGCGTTGGCCGCGAAGATAGATCCCCGTGTGGGAGCGCGGTAAATCCTCTGTGTTTTTGGTTTACTTTAGAATATTCGGAACGCTTTTCTGCTGATAACGTCAGAAGCCCATGAGACCCCACAACTGGTTTTTGGCTGAATTTATAGTCGCTCTCTTGGTATCCGCTAACGGCTCCACGGCTATTGCTCAAACCAGCGCAGGCAAGCTGGTCGGCGTAAACCTGATCGCCTTGGATTCCAACGGCCATCCTGTCCCCGATTTGACAGCATCCGATATTTCCGTTTTTGACAATCATTCGCGGCAAAAGGTTGTGAACCTCCGGCTGAAGCAGACCGGTGTGCCGGGAGCCTTGGTAGTCCTTTTCGACTTGATGAATTCAAGCCAGGTTTCACGCGGCGCTGTCACGGAGGAGTTGAAGAAATCTCTGGCGAACGTACCGGCATCCAGCCCTTTGTACCTCTATCTGCTGGTTCCGGACGGCAGCCTGTATCCGGTGCATGGTCTGCAGAGTCCCGAGTCGCGCCAGCACAAAACATAGAGCCCCTCCTGGATGACGCTTTGAATAAGGTCAATCAACTAAAGCCCGAAGAGATCAGAACCCTTGCTGCAGCGCGCTTTAATACTACTTGTCGGGCCCTCGAAAGCATTCGGGCCAAAATGACAGCGCTCGCCGGTCCCAAGCAATTGCTCTAGATCAGTTATGGCTTTCCAAGCTCTATTCACTACTCGGGGCGCGGCTGGTTCAATGGTACTCCCACGCTTCGGCAAATCGGGGCGCGGTTTCTTCCGTCTGAAATTGCGATCTATACGGCGGACCCGGGCATCAATCCGGTACGCGACCTGCTCAGTCGCGACTCGCTCGATATTTTGACCGGCGTCACGGGTGGCCGGACCTTTTCGACGATCGACCTGGATCAGGCTATCAGCCAGGTGCTGGCGGACGCACGATCCAATTACACCATTGAATACCGGCCGCCCCAGAACAATTGGGACGGCAAGTACCACGCACTGCGCGTAACGAGCGACCGGAAGGGTGTTCGTCTTCGGTCTCAACAGGGTTATTTTGCCATTGAAAGCCAGGCTATTCCGACTGCAGACGGCCTTTAATGCTCTCGGGAAACAACTCAACATAACGCCGCAGCACGCGGTCCGCGGCCGTTGCCTGACCCTGCGCCGCATAAAGATGGGCCAGTTCGAAATACGCGTGCTGGAGTGAGGGATCCAGATGGATCGCTTGTTCCAGCGTTTTAATGGCATCGCCCTCGTCTCCAGCGGCTTCATAGGCAACGGCCTCGCTCAGAACATCCACAGCATCGTTCGGTTGCATTCGCGCTGCCTCCGCGAAGAGCTTCGCCGCGTTCTTGGCTTTATGTTCCTCAAGCAGCAGGAATCCGAGCGCTTTTAATACCTCCGGTTCTTCGGCGATATCCGGAGGTAACGAGGAGAGTAGGCGAGCGGCTTCACGCGCCAGAGCAGTGGAATTGCGATCGCGCGCAAATTCCAGTGTGGCTAAAGCGAGGTTGCGTTGATCCAGAGGAAGCGGTGGGCTGCGCCACGCCACCGGAGCTTGCGCCTCCGTAGCTGGATTATTCAGCTGCGAATCCGGGCGCCGCAAGATGCGATGATCCGTTAATGCGGCGTGCACCACGTCCGACGCGCCGCGCGCCAGCATATGACAACCAGTGCATTGCGCTATCGGTTCCGGATGCGATTTCGCAGGGAGCTTGGGATGACAAGAGACGCAAATGGCCTGGAGTTGCTCTCCTCGATTCGCAGCCGCATCGCCGTGCGGATCATGACACGTTCCACACCACAGCCGCCCCGCGCTCATACGCGCGCACTTGCTCTGGGCAAGTTGTTCCACCTGGCTGACCGCCTTGGCGCCGCCCGCATCGTTCGCCACATAAACGCTGAATGTCTTTTCTAAAGGCTGGCCGGGTCGAAAATCCCACCAGTCCCGGCCTGGATTCAGAATGCGGACGGCGCCCTCCAGATGGCATTGTTCGCAAACGCTGTCACGAATGCGTGGCTCCGCTTTCGCGGGGTTCACGATGTTCGTGGCGGATGGAGATTTCGCATGCGCCTCGCCCGGGCCGTGACAGCGCTCACAGGAGATTGGCGTAAACGCAGGTTCCTGGTAGCGGTCCGGAGATGAGCCGGCTAAGGCTACGCTCCCGGTATGGCAGAACAGGCAGCCGGTTACAATCTTATGATCGAAATCCAAACGGCGTTCCGATTCATAGCCGGGTGTTAAATCCCAGCCATGGATGCTGGTAAAGTACGAGACTGGCGATTGGAATAGGTATCCGCCGATGCGTACCAGATAGCTTCGGCCGACGGCGCCGGCTCCGATAGAATAGGCAACCCGATACTGCGCTTTGAGCCCAGCCTCGTTCAAAACGTGGACCATGCCTTTTGCGTCGGAACGGATGATCACAGTGCTTCCGGATTTCTTATGAACCACGCGGCCATCGGGCGCGGGTTCGGGCGTGCCCGCCGATCGCGCCATCGCGGATCGCTGGTAATTCTCCGCTTCCCGTGGATGACAGCGTGCGCACGCGGGCTGCGCTTGGAGGGACGCGCTCAGTCCGGCAATTGTGAACACTACGGCACCGAGAAACTTGCAACTCGTAGACACGCGCGGCGCTCCTGACCTTATTTGGTGTGACCCGCGCGACCGCTTTCCGGTTGCAGAGCTGCGGGGGGCTCAATGGGGCTATGCAATCCTGAGGTTATGCAATCCAATGTGAGGAATTTATCTTGCGCTCGATTGCTATTGCCGCTAAGAAATGAGCGAAGGCACCGACCCCCTTACGGTCGCGGCTCTGTAACTTTCTTTCCGAGCCGCGACCATGAGGGCGTCGTACTACCTCAGCTAAGATAAGAAAAGATCCCTTGCCCTCGCGCTTCTTCAACGTCTCTCGTCGCGGCTTTGTCCGCTCGCTGTGCGCCACGCTTCCCGTGTTTTCATTCGACCAGCTCGTGGCTGGGACGGGGCTCGGAGTCCAGTTCGTCAACGTCGCGCGCGAAGCCGGACTCAATGCCAAGACCATCTTCGGCACCGAGCACAGGAACAAGTTCCTGATCGAGACCACTGGCTGCGGCTGCGCCTTCATCGACTATGACAATGACGGCTGGCTGGATATTTTCCTGGTGAACGGCACGCGCTTCGATACGAAATGGCCCGTGGGCGAGGCTCCCATCAGCCGGCTCTACAAGAACAATCGCGATGGAACATTCACGGATGTCACGGTGAAGGCCGGTGTTGCGCGCACCGGCTGGGGGCAAGGCGTTTGCGCGGGCGACTACGATAACGACGGCTTCGACGATCTCTACGTCACTTACTGGGGAGAGTGCGCACTCTGGCACAACAACGGCAACGGAACTTTCACCGATGTCGCGAAGAAAGCCGGCGTAACCACCAATCCGGGCGATGGCCAATCGCGCTGGAATACGGGCTGCGCGTTTGTGGATTACAACAAAGACGGGCTGCTGGATCTGTTCGTCGCGAACTACATCGACTTCGATCCGAAAACTACGCCGCTGCCGGAATCCGGGCCTTGCCTCTACAAGGGCATCCTGGTTCCTTGCGGTCCGCCCGGACTCAAGGGCGGCAAGAATATTCTGTTCCGCAACAATGGCAATCAGACGTTCACCGACGTGAGCGAGAAGGCGGGCATCCTGAAAACGCCGGGTACTTATGGGCTGGGTGTTCTGGTATGCGACTTCGACAACGACACGTGGCCGGATATTTATGTCGCCAACGATTCCACTTCGTCCACACTTTACCGGAACAATCACGACGGCACCTTCACCGATGTGGCGATTGAAGCGGGAGTCGCCTACAGTCCGGATGGCAAACCGCAAGCCGGGATGGGCGTGTCCGCGGCCGACTATGATTGCGACGGCAATTTCGACGTGGTGAAGACCAACTTTGCGGGCGACACATCGAGCCTTTATCGCAATCAGGGCGGACTTGTTTTCGAGGATGAAACATTTCAGGCGGGCCTGGGCAAGAATACTCGATTCCTGGGCTGGGGCGTCAACTTTCTGGATTTCGACAACGACGGCTGGACCGATATTCTAGTGACCAACGGCCACGTCTATGTCCAAGTAGGCGAGACCGATATTGAATCCGGATATCGCGAGCGCAAGGTGCTGTATAAGAATCTGCGCAACGGGCGTTTCGCGGATGTTACGCAAGAGGGTGGTCCCGGCGTGATGGAAAAAGTGGCGGGCCGTGGATCCGCGATCGGCGATTTCAATAACGACGGCACGCTGGATGTGCTGGTGAACTGCGTGAACGATGTCCCGCAGTTACTGCGCTGCGACAGCACGCTAAAGAACAACTGGATCAAGATCAAGACGGTAGGCGTGAAGTCCAACCGATCCGGAATCGGTGCGCGAATTTACTGCACAACTCCCGGCCATCGCCAGATGGACGAGGTGCGCAGCGGCTCGTCGTATATAAGCCAAAGCGATCTGCGCGTGCATTTCGGATTGGGCACGGCCGCCCAAGCTGACATCGAGATCCACTGGCCAAGCGGCACAATAGACAAACTGGCTGGGGTGAAAGCGAACCAAATCCTCACGGCGAAAGAAGGTGGCCCGTCTCCGAGATAGGCCGCAACCAGAAACCAGAAACGAGAAACCAGAAACGGTTTTTTACCGATTCCCCTTCAACTCCTGCCACCGCGCCAGTTCTTTCTTGCCGTCTTCCACCTTTCCGTCCTGCATCAGCGCCTGCCCCAGAATGTAGTGCGCGGTGGGATTCTGCGGATCCAACTGCAGCGCGTGCCGTAGAACACCCTGGGCATTTGCCAGCTCTTTCTGTTTCAGATACACTTTGCCGAGCAGGATGTAGGGTCCGCTGTAATTCGGATTTAACCAGATGGAGCGCTCCAACGGGCCTTGGGCCTCGCTCCATCTTTCCTCGCGCGTGTAGGCATCGCCCAGCCGGTAATGGGCCATCGCAAAGGTCGGATTGATTTCAATCTCTTTCGTCAAATCGGAGATTGCGCCGTCGATGTTGGCTTGATAAATGTCAACCTCGCCCAATAGAAAGTAAGCGCCTGCGATTTTGGGATCCACACCCAATGCTATTTTGGCTTGCTTGGCCGCTTCGAGCGACATGTCCTGGTGCATCATCATGCGCGCGGTGGCCAAATGCGCAGTGGCGGAATTCGCCGCAACGCCGAACAGCTGCGCGAACGCCTTCACCGCTTTGTCGCCTTGCTGCGTCAGGATGCACGCATTGCCCAGCATGTATGCGGCTTCCGGAGTGGTTCCCTTGGCGGCAGCGGCCTTTTCCAGCCAGGGAACGGCATCGGCGTATTTCGACTGCAAGTACAAACTCTGCCCCAACAGCAGCACGGACTCACCATATTCGAGGCTGGCCGGATCTTCCGTCTTCAGCGCTTCGCTGAACTGAGTTACGGCATCGGCGAACTTGTGCTGCTTGTAGGCATTGAGCGCAGCTTGGTGCGTGGCGCTCATATCCATCAACAGCAACAGAAGCGGCCACATCCCTTGAGTATAATTCAGTAAAATAAGGGACATGCGGCAGTGCGGGCGATGGATTTGTCTCGTCGTCTGTTTACAATTCAGCGTCTTCGCCGCAGCCACGCTGGAAGAGCTGGAATCGCGGGCCACCGCGCTCAAAGCGGCCGGCAATGCAGCAGGAGCGCTGGCGGCTTATGAGGAAGCGGCCACCCTGGATCCGAAATCGGCCCGTTACCAGGATGAAATTGGTTTCCTGCTGCGCGTGCTGAATCGAGGTCCCGAGGCTTCAGAGCATTTTCGCCGGGCCATAGAACTGGATCCGCAATTCGGCCCCGCGCATTTCCACTTGGGAGTGGCGCTCTTTCTGGAACAGGACACCCCAGGAGCGATTTCCGAGCTACAATCCGCTGCGAGGCTGGATCCTGAAAATGGATTCTATCAGTCTAAACTGGGGCAGGCCCTGGAGCGTTCCGGACAACATCAGGAAGCGCTCGCACCGCTAAAAACCGCAGTCCGGCTGCAACCCGCTGACGGTTTGGCTTGGATTAATTTGGGCAGCGCGCTGGAGAAAACAGGCGATGCCGCCGGCGCGCTGGACGCCGACACGCATGCGGTGGAAATCGCACCCGCTAATCCCGAAGCGCGCAACAACCTGGGGCTGATTCTGGTGAAGATGCGCCGTGCGGATGAGGGCATCGCCGAGTTTCAAAAGGTCCTCGCGGCCGACCCATCCAACAACACAGCCCGTTTCAACATCGGATTCGCTCGTTTGCTAAAAGCGGAGCTGGATCAGGCAATCCCGATTTTCCGCGAAGTGATTGCACACGACCCAAATTACGCCGCGGCGCATTACAATCTGGGCGTCGCGCTGAAAAACAAGGATGAGATCGAAGAAGCTCGAGCCGAGTTCGCACGGGCTCTTGAGATTGATCCGAAACTGGCCGAAGCGCACTACATGATCGGCATCACCTGCTGGCAATCCGGCGAGTTCGACCGCGCGGCTGCCGAGATGCGATCCGCCATCGCGCTAAGGGCGGATTACGGCGAAGCGTACTTTATGCTGGGCACGGTGCTGAAGCAGAAGGGCGAGGTCGCGCCTGCGGAAGAGGCGCTGCGCACGGCGATCCGTTTGGATCCCGAGAATCCTGGCGCTTACAACACGCTGGCGCTGCTTTTGCGTCAGAAGGGCGATCTGGAAGGCAGCAAGCGCCTGTTCGCCGAAGGCGCGCGCATCAAACAAGCCAAAGAAAATGAACTCGGCGTCATGTTGGGGCGGCAATAAGTTGAAGTCTTTCGCGCTGCTCTTGTTTTGCCTGCCGCTCTTCGGCGCTCCCGTGACATTTTCCAAAGACGTTGCTCCCATCCTGTTCCGCTACTGCGCGCCGTGTCATCGTCCGGGCGAGGCCGCGCCGTTTTCTTTGCTCACCTATAACGACGCGCGAAAACATGCGGAACAGATCGCGATTGTCACAGGCAAACGATTCATGCCTCCCTGGCCGCCCGAGCCCGGCTATGGCGATTTCGCCGGCGCAAAACGGCTTACGGATGCGCAGATCGATACGCTGGCGCGCTGGGCCAAAGACGGCACGCCGCAGGGCGCGGCAACGGATCTGCCTCCAGCGCCGCATTTCGTGGAGGGCTGGCAGCTCGGTCAACCTGATCTGGTACTGCACATGCGCCAGCCTTTTCAATTGCCTGCTTCGGGCGAAGATGTGTTTAGGAATTTTGTGATTCCGGTGGATTTGAAAGAAACAAAATATATTCGCGCCATGGAACTGCGGCCAGGCAACAAGCGCGTGGTCCATCATGCGAACTTGATTGTGGATCACTCCCGCATGCTGCGCGAGCGCGACGGCCAGGATGGCAAACCTGGGTTCCCCGGAATGGACGTGGAAACCGAAGTGTCGGGCGAGTTTGATCCGGATTCGCATTTTCTGTTTTGGAAACCGGGCTCGCCGCCGCAAGAAGAACCGGATGACATGGGATGGAAGCTGGACCCTGGTTCGGACCTGATCGTCAATCTTCATCTGCAACCCACCGGAAAGCCAGAATCGGTGGACGTTGCCGTGGGTCTTTACTTCGCCCATCAGCCGCCTAAGCGATTTCCAATGCTGGTGCAACTAGAGCACGATGGCGCGCTGGATATTCCACCGGGCGACGCCCATTTTGTGGTGACGGACCATTTGAAACTCCCAATCGCTGTGGATCTGCTCGCCATTTATCCGCATGCCCACTATCTCGGCAAGCAGATGGACGCGTGGGCACAGCTTCCCGATGGCACGAAACGCGCGCTCATCCGAATCAACGATTGGAATATCAACTGGCAGGCTACGTACACTTACCGCGATCCAATTCCGCTGCCTGCCGGAACTACGGTGGAGATGCGCATTACTTACGACAACACCGAGAACAATCCGCGCAATCCTACGCATCCGCCCAAGCGCGTGCACGGCGGTAATCGAAGCATCGACGAAATGGGCCATGTCTGGTTGCAAGTGCTGCCCAAGGCTGTAGGAGATGACGATCCGCGGTTGCTTTTGCAGAAAGCCGTCATGCTGAGACGGATCGAAAAGTACCCGGCGGACTTTGTCGCGCATTTCAATCTGGGCGCTGTCTTGCAAGCGATGGGCAAGTTCGACGAAGCAATTCCCTACCTCGATCAGGCCTTGCAGATTAAGCCAGCCAGTGCGACGGCGCGCAACAATCGCGGGGTGTCGTTGCTCATGACGGAGAGGATCGATCCTGCCATTCAGGAGTTCCAAAAGTCGCTCTCGCTCGATCCCGAATATCAGAACGCCCGATTCAATCTGGCGCGCGCGTTCGTCGCCAAGGGCGATTCCAAGGCCGCGCTCAGCGAACTGACGATTTATCTGAAGGCCGTCCCGGATGATGCGCAGGCCCAGGAAACCACTGGGCGCATCTATGCGTCTGCGGGGAACCTATCTGAAGCGTTGCCGCACTTGCGCAGAGCGGCGGAGCTGCAACCCAACGATTCCGCGCTCCAGACCAATCTTGGCGCTGCGCTGGCCATGTCCGGGAATTACAAAGAGGCAATCATCGCTTTCGAGAACGCGCTGAAAGTGGATCCAACGAACCAAGCAGCCAAGGATAACCTGGCCCGAGCACGAGCTAAGTAGCGCAACAGCACTTGCATGCGTGCGCCACGGCGTTAACCGCCAAACTTTTCCTTCTTCACAATCCCCGCGCCTTCTTTCACCGTAATCAACTGGTTCGCGGCAATTTTTGCGAGCTTTTCCTTGCCGCCATTCGGCCAACGGATATCGAGATCTACCAACTCCACAGCACCTAGTCCGAAATGCAGCCGCAAGTCGTTCACGGAATAGAAACTCGCCTGGCTCAAAACCTCCTGCGATTGTATCTTCGTTCCGTAATGCACAGTCACGCGCGCCCCGAGCGCTGTGCGATTCGATTTCACGCCCACCAACTTCACCTTGAGCCAGTGTCCGTTTCCCGTAACATCGTTTCGGAGCAGCGATGGCGGCTCATTGAGGTTGATGATTACCATGTCCATATCGCCGTCATTATCAAAGTCGCCGAACGCGCAGCCCCGGCTGGCATGCAACGCGGCGACCCCGCTTCCGGCTTCTTCAATCAGCTCTTCGAACTTCCCGCCCAGGTTTCGGAACACGATACGCGGCGTTTTATAGGGAAATTCGTGTAATACCTTCTCCACTTCCGGATAAACGTTGCCAGTTACTACAAATAGATCAGGTAAGCCGTCGTTATCCAGATCCACGATCCCGGTACCCCAGGACACGTAGCGCGTCTCCACCCCGAGGCCCGACCGGATGGTGACATCGTCGAAATTCCCCGCCCCATCGTTCTTGTACAGAATGGCAGTGTCTTCGGCGAAGTGGGTTTTGAAGATATCCAGATGGCCGTCGAGATTGACGTCGCCCACCCCGACGCCCATGCCAGCCTGCTCCATGCCGTCTTCACTCAGTGCCGCGCCGCTCGCCAGGCCTACTTCGCTGAACGTGCCGTCTTTGTTGTTGCGGAACAACAGGCTGGGCGTAGAGTCGCACGCCACATACACATCTGGCCAGCCGCTATCGTGAAAATCAGCAGCCACCGCGGTCATGCAGTAACCTCCGGCAGCCTTGCTGATTCCCGATTCATCGCTGATATCTTTGAAAGTCCCGTCGCCGTTGTTGCGATACAGGTAGCAACGCCCCATCGGCAGCCCGCGCGGACCGCAATTCACCGGGATTCCCTTCCAGGTGCAATTCACGTTTTCGCCTGGCTTCGGGATTGTCGCTGGATCGAACTGAAGATACGTTCCGACAAAAAGATCCAGATGCCCATTCCGGTTGGTATCCACGAACGTGCAACCGGATCCCCAGCGGCGATCGGGATGCAATAATCCGGCCTGCTTGGTGACATCCGTAAACGTACCGTTGCCGTTGTTGCGATACAGGACGTTCTGTCCCCAGTAGGTGACGAAGAGATCGTCATGCCCGTCGTTGTTGTAGTCGCCGATGCAGACCGCGGAAGCCCAACCGGTGCGCAACAATCCGGCTTTTTCGGTTACGTCGGTGAATGTGCCGTCGCGATTGTTGTGATAGAGCCGATTGGTGGCGCCTTCCGGATCGCCCTCCAGCCGGGTTCCGCAGAGTACGAAGATGTCGAGCCAGCCGTCCTCGTCATAATCGATGAAAGCGCAACCGCATCCCGTTGTTTCGATAATCTGCTGCTTGCGATCAATACCACCGTAGATGGTGGGCGCGCGCAAACCCGCTGCGGCAGCGATGTCGGTGAACTTGGCATGGAACGGCAAACCCGAAGGTTTTCCCTTCGGCAGCGCTCTGACCGAGCGCGTGGAAACTCCTTGCGCCCAGGCGGAAACTCCGGGCAGCGCAAGTAATTTCAGCCAATCCCTGCGATGAAACACTCTTCCAGTATACGTGGGCAACTGAAAACATTGCGTCGGCTACAACCCCCATGCCAAACTAATTCTTGGCCTCAGTCACTCATCCGGAATCCACAAACGCTCCCGTACCAGCGGGCAGTACCACCCGGCCGCAACGGCTGGTAGCGTTAGATGCCTTTCGCGGCGCCACGATGGCGCTCATGGTGGTGGTAAATAACGGCGGCGGACCCAAGTCCTACGCGCCGCTCAATCACGCGTCCTGGAATGGCTGGACCATGACCGACACGGTGTTTCCCGCGTTTCTCTGGATGGTGGGTGTCGCCATTACGTTGTCTCTTGGAAAGCGTCTCGGGGCAGGAGTTCCACGCAGCCAATTGCTGGGACCGATATTCCGGCGCACGGCCATCATGTTTTTCTTCGGCCTGGCCATCTATGCGTTCCCCGAGTTCCATCTCGGTTCCTTTCGCATTCTCGGCGTGCTGCAGCGCATCGCGATCTGTTATTTGATCGCGTCACTGATCTATTTGTACACCGGCATCCGAGGCCAGCTCATCTGGATGATCTCGCTGATGGCTGTGTATTGGCTGCTGATGACGCTCGTGCCAGTGCCCGGTTACGGCGTCGGGCGTCTGGATCTGGACGGCAATTTCGCGCACTATGTGGATCGCATGGTGCTCGGCCATCACAACTATTCGGGAAATACCTGGGATCCGGAGGGGATCGTCAGCACTCTGCCATCGATTGCAACCGCGCTGCTCGGAATCATGGCCGGACACATTATTCGGCTGAAGCGAACTCTGAGCGAACGCGTCACGTGGTTGTTCCTGATGGGCAACATTTTGATTGCGCTTGGGTTGTTCTGCAATCTCTGGCTACCCATCAACAAAAAGCTCTGGACCGATTCCTTTACCCTCTTCATGGCCGGCCTGGATTCCGTGGTCCTCGCTTCGTTCCTCTGGATCATCGATCATCTCGGCTACCAGCGAGTGGTGAAACCGCTGGTGATCATGGGGATGAACGCCATCACGGTGTACATGATTTCGGAATTCGGCGCCGAGATCCTGGACATGACGGATCTTCACGAAAAGATTTACAACATGTACTTGAGCATCGCATCGCCCTTGAACGCGTCGTTGATGTATTCCCTCACATTCATGCTCTCGATGTACGTGATCGCGTACGTCATGTATCGGCGCGGTTGGTTCTTGCGGATCTGAGCGTCAGCGGCGGACCAGGATCGCGGCGGAGCGCGCCGGCAACGTCACTGTGAGCACTGCATCGCGCGCCGGAATATTTCCAACGCCTTCCAGCAAATCGTGCCAGGTTCCACTCGCCGCCGGAGCGATGACACGCGTGGGCTTCGATCCGTTGTTGAACATCACGATAGCTTCGCCGCGCGTGTAGATGTAGACATCGTCAGTGACGCCCAACTGCTTCATCGCGCCTTGCCGGAGATCCGGATGCTCGCGCCGAATTTGCGCCAGTTTGCGAACATGCTCAAAGACGCTTTGCTGATCGGCGGTCCGGCCTTCCGCGAGGAACGCATTCTTCGCGTCTTCCTTCCAGCCGCCGGGGAAATCGCGGCGATTGTCTGGATCGTTTCCGCCGGGCAGCGCGATCTCGTCGCCATAGTAAATCATGGGAATCCCGCGCGACGTGAGTAGATAGGTGAAGGCCAGCTTCAGGCCATCCACGGTAGCTCCGGGCTCGTTCATGAAGCGAGCAACGTCATGTAGCCCGAGAAACGTCACCAGATTATTGGGATTCGGATACAGAGAATCGTGGCCCAGCATCGAAGCGAGATCCTTGATCGATTTGCCTTCCGCGAACGCTCGACGAATCGGATAGAACGACGGAAAATCGAACAGCGCGTCGATGCCGGAATCCACGCCATCGAAGCGGGCTTGCCCGCCTTGGAAGAAAGAGACTAATCCTGGATCGCCATCGAACATCTCGCCGACCACGCGGAAGTTCGGATATTCTTTCTTGATGGCGGCCGACCAATCGCGCCAGAACTTTCGTGGTACATAGGGCAGCGTATCTTGCCGGATACCATCCAATCCAGTCGCCGCAACCCACCACAGCGTGTTCTGGATAATGTAACGAGCCACTTCCGGATCGTCCTGGTTGAGGTCCGGCAGGATATCGATGAACCAGCCATCCAGGGTCGACGCCGTGAGGAACGGTGTCGCGTGCGGATCCATCAACGTCCAGGTCTGCCAGGTTTCGTTCAGGTGTTTCGCGAGCGTGCCGTGAAACCAGGTTGGCGTGGGTGGATCTTCCACCCACGGATGATACGGACCGGTGTGGTTCGCAACCATGTCGAGAATGGTCTTGATACCGATGCGATGCGCCGCCTCCACTAGTTCTTTCAGCTTGGCAAGATCGCCCAGGTGCTCGTCGACGCTGTAGAAATCCACCGCGCCGTAGCCATGGTAATCCGTGATGGGTTGCCCCTCGTATTTTTCCTTCTGGTTCAAATGATTCGCGTTGTCGTAAACCGGATTGAGCCAGATGGCGGTAACGCCCAGATCTTTGAGATACGGCAGATGATCGATCACTCCCTGCAAGTCGCCCCCGTGATAGTAGCGGGCCTTGCTGCGGTCGAACAGCCCTTTGGAAATCGCCGGATCGTCGTTCGCCGGGTCGCCATTCGCAAAACGATCGGGCATGATCAGGTAAATAAAATCGTCCTGGGAGAAACCTTGAAACCGGCCGCTGCGATCAAGAGGCGATAAGAGCTTCAAACGCCGCGGTGATGGATCCATCGGCGGTCGAGATCTTCAATGGATACGATCCGGCGCGTTTGATAGTGGCATCCACGAACAGATAAGTGCCGTTCCCATTCACTCGCGGTTCACCAAGCTCAATTCCTTTAGCGGTGGATTTTACGGTCGCACCCGCGAGCCCGGTTCCACGGATCAGCAATCGTACGGGATTGATGGAATAGCCCGCCCACCAGAATGGTGGATCGATTTTCGTGACTGTGGGAGCCGCCTCCAGCATCGCGGTGCCGGCAACAAGAACGTAGATCAGTCTCAGCATTCTGTGGGGCGGACCCCCTGGACCCGCTCTTCCGTGACACCACAGCAAGCCGACGTGGGCGTCGGCTGCGGACCAGGGGGTCCGCCCCACAGCGATCCAACAAGTGACATTACGTGACCTGTACAGCTTTCAAACTGGCCGGCGCCATCTCGGTCCGATCCTGCACGCGCTGCATCAAGATCGCTGCCAGGATCATAAACACCCCGCCCAGGATCACGGCGGCCAGGCGATTGTTGTCGAAGACGTGGCTCATCAACCAACCGAATCCAAGCGAGGCCGCGATTTCAGGCAGCACGATAGAAAAATTGAAAATACCCATGTAAATGCCGACCTTGTTGACGGGCAGGCAACCCGAGAGAATCACGTAGGGCATGGATAGCGTGCTGGCCCACGCGATTCCGACGCCGGTCATAGAAAGCAATAGCATCCACTTGTCATGGATCGCAGCAACGGAAATCAAACCAGCCGCACCACACAGCAAGCACACGGAGTGCGTGTTCTTGCGGCCAAGCCAGGAAGCGAGCGAAGGCAATGCGA
>CAVZFZ010000008.1:0-483663 GCA_963774655.1 Bryobacterales bacterium
TTCGATTCTTGGGTCTTATGGAATCCGCGATAATGCCTACTCGGCAGGTGTATGGCCTCCTGCCGTCGTGAAGCTCAGCGGTGCAGCTTCCCAGAACGCCGTGTCTTGGGAGCGTCACGCTGCACTTCGGCGGGGAGCCTGCGTTGTGCCAAATGGAAAGTCGAAAAAAGTAACTTCCGGGTTGCCGACCAACCGGGAGTTGAGCGATTCCGTTTCGGGAATGCGGCGTTACAGAGGATCGTTCACCAGTTCCTGAACCTCACTTTTTCTTCCACTCGGCAGCCTTCCCCGGTTTGCCCCACGCCTGATAGAGTTGCACCAGCCAGTCACGGGCGCGGTCCAGGCGGTAGTGGTCCGGAACTCCGATCGTTGCCTTGCGCGCATCCATCCCCTGGTAGCCTGTGAGCAGCAGCGGTTCGGCTTCGGCGTATTTCTTCTGTCCGGCGAGGCTGGCGCCCAGCAGGCTCTCAGCGAAGAATCGCTGCCAGTCATCCGGCCGCTTCTTGCGGTCAGTCTCCGTGGCCTCGCGCGCAAGCGGCTCGCTCTCGGCGAACTTCCCTTGAGCCAAGTATGTCAGAGCCAGATCGCCCATGGTATCCAGCGTGTCGGGCTGTTCCGGACCCAGCGCGTGCTTTTGTCCGGCCAGAGTTTGGGTGTAGAGCGTCTCGGCCTGCGCGTATTTGCCCTGCAGGTAGTCGGTAAGGCCCAAGCCACTCATGCTGTATAGGGTACCGGGATCCTCGGGACCCAGCGCGCGCCGCGCAAGTTCCAGTGTCTGGCCGTAAAGGGCTTCGGCCTGCGCGTATTTCCCCTCATCTCTGTAGACCTCCGCCAGGCTCTCCATGGCGCTGATGGTCGTAGGATGCTCGGGGCCGAGCCGGCGGCGCTCGGTTTCGAAGGATTTGCGGATCAGAGGCTCGGCCTGTGCGTACTTGCCTTGTTCCATGAGGACAAACCCCAGGTTAGCGGTCCAACTCAGCGTGTTGGGATGCTCCGGGCCGAGCACGCGGCGGCCGATTTCCATGGCTTGGCTGAAGCCGGCCTCGGCCTGCGCGTATTTCCCCTGGCGGGTATAGAGCTCGGCCAGGCTAGCTGGTGGATTGCAGCGTGTCGGGATGCTCCGCGCCCAATATGCGGCGCCGGCTCTCCACCAGCGTGGCCTAAAATGGCCTCGGCCTGCGCGTACTTGCTCTGACGTTCATAGACGATGGCGAGATTGTACATGGACATCATCGTGTCGGGATGTTCGGGACCCAGCACACGGCGCCGGATCTCCAGGACTTCGCTGAAGATAGCTTCGGCCTGCGCGTACTTGCGCTCGGAGTTGTACATGGAGCCCAGATTGTTCATGTCCCGCAGCGTGTCGGGATGTTCCGGACCCAGCACGCGGCGCGCGATCTCCAGCGTCTGGCTGTAGAGCGATTCGGCTTGTGCATACTTTGCCTGTCCGGCGTAGGTGCTGGCCAGACTGTTCATGGTCTTTAGAGTGTTGGGATGCTCGGGGCCTAACACGCGGCGGCTGATCTCCAGAGCCTGGCTCAAGAGCGCCTCGGCCTGTGCGTACTTGCCCAGGCTTCTGGTAGACCCAGCCCAGATTATTCATGCTGACCAGCGTGTCGGGATGCTCGGGGCCCAGCACCCGGCGCTGTGCCTCTAAAGTCTTGCTATCCAGCGCCTCGGCCTCAGCCTACTTGCCCTGCTCCGAGAGAAGATTTCCAAGGCTTGTTGCGGTTTGGAGGGTCTGCGGATTTTCCGCACCCAGCGCCTTGCGGCGCAACTCCAGCGCGCGCTCCAATTGGCTCCTTGCCTCCGGGTAAACGCCCAGACTCTGTATAGGTCTTCCCGATGGTGTCTCGAATGGAGGCCTCCACCTCCGGTTGCTTGTCGAACTTTCCTGCGATCCTGGCCGCCGCACGGTCTAAAGCGGTGCGCACCTTCAGGTCGCGGATCGGGCTTGGAGCTCGGCCCTGACTGGGTGGCTGCGCTGGCCTGCGCCAGCAGATCGTTCTGCAGGAAATCGTTGACCGCCTGGGCCACTGCCGCTTCGCGGTTGGCGCGTATGCTCTGCCGGATGCTGATGACGGCTGCCGCGATCAGCACCAGGGCGAAGGCGCAGGCGGTGGCCAGCGCCGCGCGATAGCGGCGCGCGAACTTGCGGGCGCGGTAGGCCACGGAAGGCGGGACCGCCAGCACCGCTTCGTTCTTCAGGTAGCGCCCAATGTCGGCCGCGAAATCGGAGGGCGAACCGTAGCGGCGCGACCGGTCTTTTTCGAGAGCCTTCAGCGCGATCGAGTCCAGATCGCCGCGCATCTGTTTGGCCAGCGCCGGCGGCTCGCGTCTGGCGCTTGTGCGCCAGTTCCGTTGAGCGTAGCAGGGTCCTGCGTGCGGATCTTGGTGCTCGGCTTGGGCGGCTCGTCCTCCCGCAACCTGCGCAGGAATTCGTCAAACGCGATTTTTCGCAGATCGAGCGGCGGCGCGCCCGCCAGCAACTCGTAAAAGATGATGCCGAGCGAGTAGACATCCGTGCGCGTGTCGATGTCCTCGCCCGAGGAAAGCGCCTGCTCCGGGCTCATGTATTCCGGAGTTCCGATCAGCGCTCCGACGCGCGTGAACATGGTATCCGCGGTCAGCTTCTGGGTCAGCGCCTTGGCCACTCCGAAATCGATGATCTTCGGCGCCGGCTTGCCGTCCACTTCCGTAACCAGAATGTTGGAGGGTTTCAGATCGCGGTGGATGATGGCTTTCTGATGCGCGTGCTGCACTCCTTCGCAGACGTGCATGAACAGTTCCAGCCGTTCGCGGGTGCTGAGCCTGTGATTGTCGCAGTAGGTTGTGATCGGAACACCGGCGACGTACTCCATGACGAAGTACGGCGCGCCCTGGGGCGTGGAGCCGGCGTCGAACACCTTGGCGATGGCCGGGTGGTCCATCAGCGCCAAAGCCTGGCGCTCGGACTCGAAGCGCGCGATCACTTCGCGGCTGTTCATCCCGGCTTTGACCAGCTTGAGCGCGACGCGGCGGCGGACGGGCTCTTTTTGCTCGGCCAGCCAGACCTCGCCCATGCCGCCTTCGCCGATCTTCTGCAGCAGGTGATAGCGGCCGATCACCGTACCCGCGGTTTCGTCCGGCGACATGGCCTGGGTGAGCTCCGTGCCTTGGTTCGGGCCACCCGCGTTGGTAAGGTTGAGAGGTTCTTCAGGCAGACATGGCGCTTCAATTCACCGAGCTTCCATCCTGCTGTAGAGTGTAAAACAACTTATGGGCTGGCACTCGCTGCGACATCTCCCAAATCGCACACCGGTTGGGAGCCCGACCAACTGGGATTAAGCCGCAGCTAGCCAAAAGAGAGTAGCACGGCAGCCTAGTGCTTGGTGCGCGTGGGACAGCCTTGTCACTCGTCGCCGATTGCGGTCGGATGACGGCGCATACGGAAGTTATCTCGGCGTTCCGATCCAGATGTCCTTTTATACCGGCCAATGTTCTAGTTGAGGGGCTCGCGGTCACCTCCGCAAAGCAGTATTCTTTTCGGTGGCCGCCAGCCCCTCACTCAGGACATTGGCCGGTATAAAAGGACATCTGGACAGGAACGCCGAGATAACTTCCGATTGCGCCGTGATTCGCCCGGATCGGATACCTGACGGGGAGATCGTCACACTTTCCGGTAGCGCCGTTCTCCGGGCCCAACTCCGGGTTGCCGGCCACGAGCGTCTCCGCCATCTCTGTCTTTGAAGCTGAGAAGGCCAAGCGCAACACGCAGCAGAAATGAACCGTGAAAAGGTGATAGACTCCTTGAAACCACCGCCGGAAAGTCGGGGAACTAATGCGATTCGCGCCACTCGTAATTTCCGCCTTTAGCTTAACCACGTTCACATCTCTTATTAACGCCCAAGCACCCCTTTCGAGTGCGCAACAAGCGTCCCCGGTTGCGCCGGTGCGGCCTGTCATTGATGACTATCACGGAATAAAAGTCTCTGATCCCTACCGGTACATGGAGAAGCTGGACGACCCAGCCGTGCAGGCCTGGTTCAAGGGGCAGGGTGACTACACTCGTTCGGTGCTCGACAGGATTCCTGGACGCGATCTGTTGTTGGCAAGAATTAAAGAGCTCGATCAAACTGTCCCCGAGGTAGTAGCAATAAGACTGCCCGAAGATCATTACCTGATCTTTAAGCAGCTGTCTGGGGACAACACGTGGAAACTCTACAAGAGGAACGGGATGAGCGGAGAAGACATTCTGGTCGCCGATCCTGAAAAAGTGACGCTCGCTCCCACCGCGCAAAGCAAAGGGAAGAACACCTTGCTGGGGTACGCACTATCGCCCGACGAGAAGTACTTGGCCTTGTGTATCATTCCTGGTGGTTCCGAACTCGATGGCGAGCTGCACGTCTTCGACATGGCAACAGGCCGGGAGACCGGGGATATCATTCCTCAGGTCGGAGCCGAGGCATTTAAACCGTACTGGTTGCCCAACACTCGTTCGTTTGTCTACGGTCGCATTCAACAACTGGCGGCGGGTGCACCGGAAACGGAAGTGAGACAGAAGTTCCGCTCGTATCTCCACGTTCTGGGAACTAATCCGACAGATGACAAACCGGTCTTCGGCTACGGTGTGGTTCCGTCAATTAGCGTTGACGCGAGTGAGATTTCGTCGATCCAGATACCTTACGGCTCTGGGTGGGCGTTGGGATTGGTGAACGGCAGTGTGACTCCGAACAGCGCGTACTATGTCGCCCCGGTAAGCGCCATCGGACAACCCAAAACGCCCTGGCGAAAAGTGGCTGACATGTCTGACGGCGTAACCAATATAGTGGTGCACGGCGACGAGTTATACGCCCTGACTTACAAAGATGCTCCGCGCTACAGAATAGTGCGCATGGATGCACGGAAGCCCGACTTCAAGTCGGCACAAGTTGTGGTGCCCGCCGGGCAGGCCGTGATTCAGGACATATCCGCAGCTCAGGATGCGATCTACGTGACTACGCTGGATGGCGGTGTTTTCCGCGTGCTGCGGCTGCGATATGAGGCCAATGCTCAACCTGAAAACATTGGGCTGCCATTTGAAGGCTCCGCTTTTGCGCGGACTGACCCACGCTTGCCAGGCGCCACTTTGGAGCTGACATCCTGGACCAAAGCGTTCAAGATCTATCAATACGATCCGGTGAAAAAGCAGCTCGTCGATACCAAAATTCAGCCCTCCGGCCCCTATGACAATCCCGAGAACATTGAGGCTGTAGAGGTGAAGGCAAAAAGCTACGACGGAACGCTTGTGCCGCTTTCCATTACTTATCGAAAAGGCATAAAGCTAGACGGATCAAATCCAACGTGGATGACTGGCTACGGCGCTTTCGGCACGAGCTATCAGCCATACTTCGATCCCACGAATCTCGCGTGGTTCGAGAATGGCGCAGGGGTTTATGCGGTTTGCCACGTGCGAGGCGGCGGGGAGTACGGAGAGCAGTGGCATTTTGCGGGCAAGATGGGGACAAAGCCGAATACGTGGAAAGATTTCATCGCCTGCGCGCAGTATCTGATCGACAACAAATACACTTCGCCAGCACACTTGGCAGGCGAGGGCACCAGCGGAGGCGGCATCCTGATCGGACGCGCAATCACGGAACGGGCTGATCTGTTCGCTGCCGCTATTGACGACGTAGGTATGTCGGACGCGCTTCGTTCCGAAACCACGCAAAACGGCGAGACGACTATTCCAGAATTCGGCACGACCAAGACAGAAGAAGGTTTCAAGGGCCTGTACGCCATGAGCAGCTACGACCATGTGGAGGACAAGACCACCTATCCGGCAGTCCTTTCTCGAGACTGGCATGAATGATCCGCGTATTGCTCCTTGGGAAATGGGAAAGATGGCTGCACGGCTGGAGGCCGCGACCTCCAGCGGCAAACCGGTCTTATTACGCGTTGACTTTGCTGGCGGACACGGAATGATGGGCGTCACTCGGCAACAGGTATATGAGCAACGCGCAGACGAGATGAGCTTTCTGCTGTGGCAACTCGGGGTCCCAAAATTTCAGCCGCGACCATAGGGTTGTAGTCATCCCGGTAAATGGGCATTCGCGCGCCGGACAAAGCTGCATGCGCAGGGCAACTCAGTCGGTTCGTTTCCGAATCGCTGACGAATGAGGCGCCGTCCGAAAGTTCGGCGAGCCGGTTAGGATTCGGGGTCACGCCCGAAGAGTCCCGTTACCGGAAAGTGACCGGTCCCCGTCCGTATCCGGCATCGGAGAATGGTCGCCTTTTAGGCGCGCCTTCGCCCATCAGTCCTGTGATGTCGCCGTCCATTCAAAGAAATCGCGTGGGCTGCGAGCCCACGCGCAAAACAAGACGTGACCGGCGTTTGCCAGGAGTGATAACTCCGCGAGCGCTGCGCGGCACTGCCGAGTCTATTGCAATATCACGAAGCGCTGGCAGACGCGCGAGGCCGTCAGGCGGGACCGAACCATGTTCCAAGTCAGCCAGGATTTATGTTCACGCCAGAGCTTTTCCGTAAAGCGCAAGTAACCGGCCCCACGCTTTCTCAGCCTGTGGCTCGTTGTAGACGCCCGAATCCGGAGGACACCAGCCATGCGCCGCGCCGGTGTACACTTCGATTTCCGCAGGCAGGTTCGCCTTCTCGAACGTCTCCTTCAATACGTTCTTGTCATCGGGCGCCCGCTGATCATCATTGGCCGCGATCGCAATCAGGAACTGCGCCTTGCTTTTCGCGGCCTGCAGATGCGGACTGTTCGGCGTCTTAGTGACAAGTCCGCCGCCATGGAAGGAGGCGACCGCTCCGACGCGATCCGGTACTGCGGCCGCGGTACGAAACGCGATCGGCCCGCCCATGCAGTAGCCCTGTGTGCCGATCTTCCGGTTCTTGGCGACCGACGGTTGCTTGTCCAACCAGCCGATGAACGCCTTGGCGTCCGTCATGTGCGTCGTCTCGTTCAGACCCTTCGCGAGCGGCATCAACTGCTGGATTGGAGTCGCAGCACCCTGCATCAGCGGTCGGAGCCTTGTTGACTCGGTAAAACGGATTCACCACTAGGACCGCGTAGCCCGATTCGGCGAGCCGTTTCCCCATCTGCCGGAATGCCGGGCGCAGCCCGAAGATGTCCGGCCACACAAGAACACCCGCGGCTGTGCCGCTCGCCGGATGCACGAAGTAGCAGTCCGCGGTGCCGTCCGGCGTCGCCACATTCACGTCCGATTCAGTCACCGCCGCCGCGTTCGCTACTTGCGGCAACATCATGGCCATGCCGGCTCCTAACATCATGCCGAATTGCTTGCGCGTCACCAACCCGCGATCTTCGAACTGTTGCCGGTCCTCATCAAAATGATCTTGATCACACATATCTCGCTCCTTTATCGACGCCTGGTCGTGAGACAAACCGCAGGCGTTACTGGATAGTTTATATCTGCCCAGACCGATTCGGCTGGACTGGTTCCCTCGTCACAAAGTCAAATCCCGGTAAGGGTCGGGGGGACTGCACCTCGCGCGTAACTGCAGCCGCACGTGACCGGCGTTTCAAGGGGGAATTTATCATGGCCTCGACATGAGGCCCAACCCTTGGATCTCGATCAACGTACGAGTGGCGCGTTACTCCGCCACGTGAAAAGGTATAACTGTTCTGGAGGCGTTCTATGATCGCGCGTCACTGGCGTGGTTGGACCGAACCGCAGAATGCAGATTCGTACGAGGTGCTCCTGACGAGGAAGGTGCTGCCTGGCCTCAAACGGATTCAAGGGTACTGCGGTGGCTACGTGTTTCGGTCCGATAGTCCTGCGGAATCGGAATTTGTTGTCATAAACCTTTCGACTCCTTCGAGTCCGTCCAGGCGTTTGCCGGTACCGACTACTGCACGCCGGTTTTCGAACCGGAAGCACGCGCACTGCTCTCGAGGATCGAGCCTGTGGCCCGTCACTACGAGGTGCGCGCGGGCTGGTTATAGCAGACTAGGGTACAGTCCATAGGAGAATAGGCGGGAACCGATCATGAGATTCTTTTTTCTTTTGTTGCTTCTTCTGCCGCCCGTCGTGTCCGATGCACAACAGGATAATATTCCTCGCATCGAGTCGAGTGACTGTATCTACAGGGCAGACAGCGCCCTCAAAACCCACTGCGGCTATCTGGTCGTACCGGAAAATCGTCATCATCCACAAAGCAGGATGATCAAGCTGCCGTTTATATACGTGGAGAGCAACAATTCCGCCAAGAAGCCGGATCCAGTGCTGTATACCGGCGGTGGCCCAGGCGTCAGTTCGCTGCATCCGGTCACTTCCATTGCCCGCAGGTCCCTGCTCCGCGACCGGGACTATATCGCATTCGAGCAGCGTGGGACACACTTTGCATTGCCCAGCCTGGAATGCGAAGGCGCGGGGCAAGCGGTTCAGCAGGCATACCTCGACCATCGGCCGATTAGATGATGCGGTACTTGAAGCGGTCCGACAATGTCGTGAAAAGCTGGTCAGGCAAGGGATTGACCTTTCGGCCTACAACACGGATGAAAGTGCGGCGGACATCGAAGATCTCCGCCGCTTGCTGAGATTGATTCGCTCAACCTCATGGGCATCTCTTACAGCGGCGGTCTGATGATGGTTGTTCTTCAAAAGTATCCCCAGCATATTCGCTCGCTCGTTCTCGACTCGCCGCTGCCGGAGTTTGTAAACATCGATGAACAGGAACTAGCGAATTTTAATGAGGCGCTAACAGCAGTACTGGACAGCAGCGACAGCAGTCTCCTGGCCCGGTTTCACAGTTATTTCGCAGCCTTAGTGGAAAGGCTTTTACGATCAGCTATCGGTTTAAAGACGGCAGAGCGGTCACGTTAAACTACGGCCGAAGTGATTTGTTGAGCATCATCCATGCCAAGATTGAAGATTATGACGGAATAAAGGAATTGCCTCAGATCATCAGCGATATGATCAGCGGGCAGCAAGAGCCGTATATCAAAGCGTATTTCGATGGCGTGTTCTCTGGGAACGGCACGGTATCGGGCATGCGGATGTCAGTCTATTGCTCGGACAAGATGGCCTTTGAGGATCCAGCCATCATCGAGCAGCAGGAAATCGTTATGCCCTGGCTGGCTGGTTTTCATGTCAACGATGTTTACCGGACTTTCTGTGACTCCTGGCAAGTCAAACCAATAGATGCCGTCACTAAAAAACCGTTCTACAGCAACGTGCCTGTGCTGCTTGGTGCGGGGGGCCTGGATGATGCCTGCAGGCCGCTGTACAACGACATGATCCATCATTATTTCCCGAACAGCCAGCGATTACTATTCACCAAACGCCTTCACGGTCCGCTGCTGAATTCCTTTGAAGGTGACGTTTACATCGGGGATTTTCTTAGACAAGCCCTTTGAGCGTGTTAAAGGGCAAAAGGAAATCGAGGTTTACTGACGGCTGAGGGGTGATATGGCTGGCCGCTATCGTCGGGTACCCTGAGGTGCATCGCGCGTCAAATCTGCGCATAACATCTCGGCCGCAAGTCACGAGATAATCTTTCAAACACGTGGGACTTCCACCAGACAAATCGCTGGGGGAAGTGTCGTTCGCTCCGGACGAATCGTCAGACACTCGTACAATGCCTCCGAAAGGATCTTCTGGAGATTGGCCCCGTCATCTCGCCGCCACGTCAACTTAAGGTGTACCTCACGACCCGTAGATGTGAGCCAGTCTGCGCGCCATCGTTCCAGATTATGGACGACCAAGTCACCGTTCCGGTCCCGACAACAGCCGCGATTCACTTCTTCACTAGAATAAGCTTCGGCTTCAAAGCGGGCAAAAGCGAATCCATCTTGCGTCTGAGATCTTCCTCAACTTGGACAAAGTGTCGATCTAGAACCTCGATGATGGGTTCCGGCAGCTCATCAAACTGATAGAGGTAGATCCCTTGAGCGAAGAACGCCTTCACACCACTCTTCGGAACACCCACTGCGGATGTCATCCAGATCAGGTCGTCTTCGGCAACGAAGATTTCCGCCAGCATGAATGGCCATTGCGCCGGCACACTAACAGGGTTGCCAATGCGCCGGGCCCACTCCTCCGTTGGAGTCAGGAAACGCAACATTCTCGTCCCAGGAGACACCACTTCGGAAGACATAGCCCTACTCCTTGAGCCGAAATCATAACACTTGTGGTGCGGCAATCGGTTCTACCAGCAACATTGACCGCGCGGAGGCGGTGCGGATGTGCACAGATGCGTCATATCCTGTTGATTGTCGAGGCCGTGAGAAGGCAGATTGGCAAGATTGCCTTATTAGGCACAAAGATCCGACGGCTAGCTGCGCCCTCGAGTTCGTAGTCTCGAAATGTTGCGTTCGGCTCGCCGAACTTGGGGTTCGTCCATCCCGAAGTAGTGCGCAATCTCGTGCCAAATCGTGTCGGCAACCATCTTCTTCAACTCGGCGGGTGTTCGCGACATGCGTTCATGTGGTCCTTGATAAATCGTTATTCGATCAGGCATGGTGAAGCCCTGAAAGACCGAGCGGGTGGTCAGCGGGTGGCCTTGGTAGACACCGAGCAGGCCCGGACGGGGCGGCTCTTGCTCGACGATAATCGCCACGTTTTCGAGCCGCCGGCGGAAGCGCTTTGGAATATCGCGGAGAGCCGCTTCAACCATGCGATCGAATTCGGCAGCGGAGAGCACGCTTCTTCATCCTATTCCAGTTTTCAGAAAGGCCGAGGAGGCAAAGAGCATCATCGCGCGGAGGCAGAGGCCCGTAAGTATTTGCGAACACCGTTACTCTCGCTTGGCATCGGACCGCATTCTCCGAAATCGCCGTTTATCAGTCCCAACCCACCCCTGAAACAAGGGGCGTTGTGCGCAAGGCATGCGGAGTAGCTTCATTTCAGACCGGCCGCAGGCTGGGCCCATGAGGTAGTTGCGCATCCCGGCCATGCTATCAATAGCGTGAGAGACTTCTGATCGCAACGCACTCCCGGGTCACTTTTGTGCTTCTGCGGCGCGCTCCTTCGCGTGCGCGATGAGAGCAGCGAACCGGGGGTCAGTTCGAAGCGCTTTGAAAGTGCCGCTCTTTTCAATCTCAAGATCAAACGCGGCGGCTAGTCCATGGTCAACCGCCTCTAGGAGCTCGACTAGAGCCTCTTCTCGTTTGCCCTCGCCCATCAGGATCCTCGCCAGGTTGTATCTCGACAATGCTGTATCCGGATGCTCGGCTCCCAGTGCGCGTCGTTGAATCGTGAGCGTTTCTCGTTGTAACTTTTCCGCTTCGGCATACTTATGTTGATCGCTGAGAATTCCGGCAATGACAGTCATCGATCGCAGCGGCTCCGGATGCTCAGCGCCCAACATGCGCTTCTGAATGGTGAGAGTCTCCCGCTCTAGCTTCTCCGCGTCAGCGTACTTACCCTCTTGTCTGAGAGTCTCGGCTAGATTGCCCATGGTCCGTAGAGTCTCCTGGTGCTCGGGTCCGAAAATACGCCGCTTGACCTCCAAGGTCTCCCGATCTAACTTCTCAGCGTCGGCTCGGCGACCCTCAGCATAGAGAGCGCTCGCCAGATTGCCCATCGTCTTCAGTGTGTCGGGATCCTCCGGTCCTAGGACGCGACGCTTGATTTCCAAGGCCTGGGTGAGCAATTGTTCCGCTTCCGTAAAGCGGCCCTCGCTATAGAGGGGAAGCGCCAGATTGGAGAGGGGCTTTAGGGTCTCGATGTGTTCAGGGCCAAACTTCCGGCGAGCAATTTCTAGGGCTTCGCGATACATCTTCTCCGCATCCGCGTTGCGGCCTTCATCATCGAGAACATCCGCCAGGTTGTTCATCGTTTTCAATGTGTCCACGTGCTCTGGGCCCAAGATGCGGCGCTGAATCTCGAGGGTCTCGCGATCGATTTTCTCCGCCTCCGGGTAACGGCCCTCTAAATAAACGACAACGCCCAAGCTGCTCATTGATTGCAGAGTGTCCGGATTCTGATCTCCGAGCGTGCGCTTGCGAATTTGGATTGATCGCAGCAATAGGGATTGCGCGGGAGGGTATAATCCGAGGCTCGAGTAAACGGCTCCCATGACCTGCATCATTTGGGCCTGAAGTTCAGGATCGCGAACCAGGCCGGTATCGACATCCTTCGACGCTTTTTCCAGGATCTCGCGGGCTGTGATGGCATTGCCGCGAGCTTCGCTTGGGTCGGATACCTTGAACATACCCGTCATGAAGTCTGTGATGCGATTCGCTCTGTCGCGCTCACGGTTCGCACGGTCACGTTCATGCGTTATTCGCTGCAACTGGGCAGCTTGTTCGATCGCGAACGACATCAGCAACAGCACCGCCCCGGCCGCCATGGCAACACCGATGCGATGTCTTCGAACGTACTTGGTGGCACGATACCTGGCACTCGCCGGTCGAGCGATGACCGGCTCATTCCGCAGATATCTACCAATGTCGGATGCCAAATCCGAAGGGGTGGCATAACGGCGTGACCGCTCCTTTTCCAAAGCCTTGAGGGTAATCGCGTCCAGATCGCCACGTAGCAGCCGGGCAAGCGTGGGAGGATCGATTCCCCGGTTCTGCGCAGCGATCGTGGATTGTTCGCCCAGCGTGCGCAGTTTTGTGCTTGGTCGCGGCGCATCGTCTTCGCGCAGCCGCCGAACAACCTCATCGAAAGCCAATTTCCGAAAATCCAGCGGAATCGCACCCACTAGCAATTCATACAGGATCACTCCAAGCGAATACACGTCTGTTCGAGTATCGACATCCAGAGCAGTCGGGTCGGCTTGCTCCGGGCTCATGTAGCCCGGCGTCCCAACAATGGTGCCTATCTGCGTAAACATTGTTTCTGGTGTCAGGCGCTGAGAGGTCGCCTTGGCGACACCGAAATCGATGATCCTGGGAACGGGCTTGCCATCCACTTCGGCTACTAGAACATTGGAAGGTTTCAGGTCCCGGTGGATGATCGCTTTTAGGTGCGCGTGCTGAACTCCTTCGCAGACCCGAAGGAAAAGTTCCAGCCGCTCCTTTGGTGTGAATTTGCGCCTGTCACAGTATTCCGTGATGGGAACTCCGCTGACGTATTCCATTACAAAGTAAGGTCGACCCTGTGGAGTGGCGCCGGCATCAAAGACTTTAGCGATGTTCGGATGGTCCATCAGCGCCAGTGCCTGGCGCTCAGAGTCGAAGCGAGTAACTACCTGTCGCGTGTCCATCCCGCTTTTTATCAGCTTGATCGCTACACGGCGGCGAATGGGTTTTTTCTGTTCTGCTAACCACACCTCGCCCATGCCACCCTGTCCGATTATTTGAATTAACTGGTAAGAGCCGATTACGGCCCCGGGAGCCGTCTCACCTAATGGAACTGTGCCTGCATCGGTTGGATCACCGGTGTTCGCGTTTGATCTGGGGACTTCGACGACGGTGTCATCGCGTTCATTTGGATCGGGGTTCTCAGATGGCATCGCACACACGCCTCCCTGCGCGATTGATACGGCCAGTCTAGCAGGATGTTGTGATAAAACAACTGCGTAGGGTCATTCGAAATGGCTGCCAGTTATGGCCGCCTAGGCGTAGTGCCGCCGCTACCACCACTGCGAAGGGCCGAACCCAGCCGCCGAGCCGATTGTCGATACCGAGCTTCAGGATTACGTCGGGCGGAAGAGATCATCCACGCCTCCGGGTGAATCCCCGAGCGTGCGCAATATCGAATCAGTATCGAAGTGGTCAAATACCAGCGGGAAGCCGTCCTCATGGTAAAGTGCGAAGATTGCCCCCACGTCCTCGCTAATCCTTAGGACAGGCCCGCGAAGAGATCGCGCCACCCAAACGCCGGCCGACGCTGCCCGGCATCCTGAGCCCGCTGAGATCACCCGCATTCTGGATCACACCAACAATCTAAAGCACTGGACCATGCTCGCGACGTTCTACGCCACCGCCCTGCGCGCGAACGAACTACGGCATCTGAAGGTCAGCGACTCGACAGCCAGCGGAATGTCTCACGGAGTGCGCTGCCGTGCGCCTTGGTCGGGCCGGTCCCCATCGGCTCCACTTGAACTGAACGGCGTTTTTCATTCCCAAACCGCTAGGTAGGTCTCTCGGTAGGATAGAATCGTTCAACGTCGTATGCCTTTGGTTCCGGAATTCGCGGCGAATGCGGGTTGAACACCAGGTCGAATAATAATGCCGCGCTATACATTCGGTCCCTTCACGCTCGATACTGAGGCGCGTGTTCTACTCAGCGATCACGAGCCGATCCCTCTCGCGGGCAAGATCTTCGACACGTTGGTCCTCCTGGTTCAGAACCATGGACGGCTGATGGACAAAGACGAGCTACTATCCAGCGTTTGGCAGGGAACTATCGTGGAGGAGGCGAATCTAAGCCAAGCGATCTTCACGGTACGCAGGATACTGGGTGACAGCCCGAAAAACCCCCGCTACATAGCGACCATTGCAGGTCGCGGATATCAATTCGTGGCGCCCGTGACAGAGCTTGCCGCTGAAACACCGCAAGACCAGGTCGGACTTAGTCGTCATCGGCAGCCTCATCAAACGCCATAAGCTGGTTGTGATTTTGGTTATCGCCGTCGTGGTTGCCGCGGCAGGAACAGCTTGGCTCGCCTCGCACCGCCCCGCCGATAGTCCGGTCGAGTTGGTGGAGCGGCGTTTAACTTTCAATTCCAGTCCCGGCGTTTTTGGGGGCGGTGCCGTCATTTCACCGGACGGTAAATATTTGGCTTACTCCGACCATGCCGGGATTCACGTACGACTGCTCTCTACCGGCGAAGAGCGGCTACTTTCGACGCCCTCCCTAGTCCGCGCCGATACCGTCCCTGAGGTCGATGCCTGGTTCCCTAACGGGACGGAATTGCTGGCCCACTCGCAGGGAACCGGTGGCCACCAGAGCTTGTGGTCGGTTTCGACAATGGGGCAATCTTCGCGTGAGCTGCACGGTGACGCGCAAGGCTGGGGAGTTTCTCCCGATGGAAAACGGATCGCTTTCACACCCACCGGACCCGGTTCTGTCACGCGGGAAATCTGGTTAATGGACAGCCAAGGAGACAACCCGCGAAAAGTCCTGGGTATCCCATCACGTGAGGGAATGTGGTCGGTGCGCTGGTCTCCCGATGGACAGCGCCTGGCTTATGTCAGGGCAGGCTCTGGCCGGCAATGGATGGAAACCTGCGATCTTAAGGGGGCGAACCGGACGGAGGTGGTAGTTGCTGAAGTGCGCGGGCTCTGCTGGCTTCCGGAGGGACGGATTGTCTACTCACAGGGGGAAGCGCACGACGTGGACGCGAATCTCTGGCAAATTGCCGTGGACATTCATACGGGAAAGCCAACCGGCAAACCGAGGCGCATCACTCGCTGGACTGGAACTGATCTTCTCTGGCTGAGCGCCAGCGCCGATGGAAAGCGGTTGGTATTGCAGAAGGAGGCTTACCCGGCCCAGGTTTACATAGCAGAACTGGCTGCGCGAGGCTCGCCCATTAGTGCACTTCACCTGCTGACTCACGATGAAGCGTCTAGCATGGGTTCAGCCTGGACAGCCGACGGCAAGGCCGTGCTGCTGCTCTCAAACCGTAACGGCAAATGGGGTATTTTCAAGCAGACAATCGGTCAGGACATTGCGGTGCCGTTGTTAGAAGGGCGGGACAATGTAAATCTTCCACGCCTCAGTTCGGACGGCGCGTGGCTGCTCTATGCCGAGACACCAACAATTGACGCAGGCCACCCGCCCCGGTACCGATTGATGCGTGTGCCTGTGAATGGCGGACCGGCGCAGCTTGTGTTCGAGACTATTGGGGCTCGGTGGAGCGACCATCAGTGTGCCCGAGCCCCAGCAAATCTCTGCGTTGTCACCGAAGCAAGCCAGGATAATAGAAGGCTGACGGTCACGGCATTCGATCCCTTAAAGGGTAAAGGCAAACTGCTAAGGACCATAGAGAAGGGACTCGAGGGCTTAAATCATGCCCTATCTCCGGATGGATCTACCTTCGCGTTGGCACGAGGCGACCAGCCCGATCTTCATATTCGGTTGCTTTCACTCACCGGCGGCACGGACCGCGAAATCGGAGTGAAAGGCTGGCCGAAGAACACGAGCATGGAATGGTCCGCTGATGGAAAGGGGTTTTACTGTGGGTCTTCATCGTCTCACGGCGGCACTCTGCTGTACGTGGATCTAAAGGGAACGGCACAGGTCCTATGGCAGCCGCGCGAAGTAGGTGGCGATGATTTCCTCGCAGGTGTACCGTCGCCGGACGGTCGCTACCTTGCGATATCCAGCTGGCACTCGGAGCAGCCATGCCTGGCTGGTGGAAGGTTATTGACGATGCCGGGCTACACGTTCGGCTCCTTCTCGCTGGATCGATCCGTTGGAAGGTGGGCGTTCACCAGACGGCCACTACCGTGCGATCCGGGCCAGCGTCAGCAGCAATGTCTGGATGGTCGAAAGTTTCTGAGTAGTCTGAGACAAGTTGGGCGGATCGCGCCCGAAGAGTCGGCATCTCGTCATGTGGCCGGTGTTGAGATTTCACCGAGCCATTCGGACTGAAGCGCTTTCCTCGGGATCATCACACCCTCGGGTGATGTAGACTCTCTCGGAGCATAGCACTTGACCGAGTGGTCCACCATACGGCATAACCGGATGCCCCTGGGTTGATGCAGCTAACGTAACGGCCCATGTTGGCTTGGGATCGGGGTGATGTCCACCGCAATTTTAAGCGGGTCGGACCTAAAGTACTAGGTACGAATTGTTATTGATAACACAGTTCGAAATACAGTATCATCCATAGGCAATACTGGCTGATTCGCGACCTGGAACCGAGGTCGCGTTCTTGATCGAGGCCAAAGGAGCGTACTATGTACCAATCAGGAAAAGGCTATGGAGTGGCGATTCTACGAGGACTGCACGTCGTGCTGTCTTCTGCCATGCTCCTCTTCGTCATAGCAACCCAGGCACAAGCACAGTCCGCCCTGACGCGCCACGTGCGTCCGGTAGTCAAAAGCGGGGAGGCCTGGTTCGTGGAACGGCTGCCCGCTACTCAGACCTTGCGCCTCGACCTTGTTCTGCCGCTAAGGGATCAGGCAGGGTTGGTAAATCTCTTGCAGCAGGTCTACGATCCTTCCAGCCCCTCCTACCGGCACTTCCTGACGGTGCCAGAGTTTACCGCGAGGTTTGGTCCCAGCCAGGAGGATTATGACGCCGTGATTCGATTCGCGGGGTCCACGGCTTTACGGTGGTGGGCGGCTCCCGCGATGCCATGGACGTGCAGATTGAAGGCTCGGTGACGACCATCGAGACGGCCTTCCATGTGTCCATGGGGGTCTATCAGCACCCCACGGAAAACCGCACATTCTATGCCCCAGACCGCGAGCCCACTGTGGACCTGCCGTTCCCGCTATGGCATATCTCGGGCTTGGACAACTATTCCATCCCGCATCCTGCTCTTGAACTGACAGCGCAAGAATCCGGCGAGCGGAGCCCAACGCCACTACGGGCTCCGGCCCTTCGAGCCTCCTTTTTGGGCAGCGACATGCGAGCGGCCTATTACGGGGGAACGGCTCTGACCGGCTCCGGCCAGAACATCGGGTTGCTGGAGTACGACGGATATCGATATCGCCGACTTGAACACGTATTACACGAACGCTCATCAAACCGAACAGCGACGGTCACCGGCATTTCCACGGATGGAACCAGCTTGAACTGCCTATATCCCATGGCTGTGATGACACCGAACAGATCCTCGACATGACTCAAGCGCTGGGCATGGCCCCGGGCATAACCAGCACTGTACGTTTACGTGGGATCCACCGATACCGCCATTCTCAGCGCCATGACTACGCATACTCCGTTGCCTCTGCAATTGAGCAGTTCGTGGACCTGGACGCCGGCGGACCCCAGCACTGACGACCCGTACTTCCAGAAGATGGCGGCACAGGGCCAGAGCTTCTTTCAAGCGGCCGGCGACAGTGACGCTTGGTCGATCTCGCAATGACTTTACCCGTCGGAGGATGCGTACGTCATTTGTGTCGGCGGCACGGACTTATCGACCAGCAGCGCGGGCGGCGCTTGGAGTTCGGAAATCGGTTGGGTCGACGGCGGCGGCGGGATTTCCCCGGATCACATTGCGATTCCCTCCTGGCAACAACTCTCGGGCGTGATCAACTCGAGCAACAGTGGGTCCACGAGCTATCGGAACGGCCCAGACGTCTCGGCCAACGCGAATTTTACCTTTTACGTCTGTGCCGACCAAACCACCTGCACGGCAAATGAATATGGCGGGACCAGCTTTGCGGCGCCCATGTGGGCCGGCTACATGGCTCTGGCCAATCAACAGGCGGCTGCCAACGGCCAATCCGCCGGTTGGCTTCATTAATCCGGCCATTTACCGATTGGTGTGTCGTCCAGCTATAACACCGATTTCCACGACATCACCAGCGGCAATAACGGCTTTCCGGCAGCAACCGGCTACGATTTGGCCAGCGGCTGGGGCAGTCCGAATGGTGCCAACCTGATCAATGCTCTCGTTCCGGACGTCTTCGTCTCCTAACTTCACCATTTCCGCCTCGCCCACTTCGGTCTCAGTGGTGCAGGGGAACAATGGCACATCGACCATCACTACCGCCGTATCGGGCGGCTTCAATTCGGCGATTGCCTTGTCTGCGACTGGCCAGCCGGCGGGCGTGACCGTGAGCTTCAGTCCCACCTCCATCGCCGCACCGGGTTCCGGTACCTCAACCATGACCATGGCAGTCGCCTCGACCGTTGCGACCGGCACGTACACGATCACGGTCAGCGGTATGGGCGAAGCGATTACGAACACGACCACCGTCACTTTGACGGTGACCGCACCGGCGAGTCCTAACTTCACTCTCAGTGCGTCGCCCGCCTCGATTTCGGTGTCCAGGGGCAAGTCCGGCAGCTCCACGATCACCAGCACCGTCTCGGGCGGCTTTGATTCGGCGGTTGCCTTGTCTGCGAGTGGAGTGCCGAGCGGCGTGACTGCGACCTTCAAACCCACGTCCATCGCTGCGCCGGGCTCTGGGGCATCGACTCTTACACTCGCAGTGGGCTCGAATGCCAGCAGAGGAACCTATACCATCACGATCACTGGCACGGGCGGAGGCAAGACGAATACGACTGCGGTCTCTCTCACTGTCCGGCATTGAAGTGAAATTTCTCGCTTCTCTTTGCGGTTATTTTTGAACAAGCAAAGGCCCGGATGATTTGGTCCGGGCCTTCCTTGTGTGCCAAGCATGTTCGACGGCAGTGTCGCCCATCGGACTTGCCTATCCCAAGGCTCGCGACATCTGACGGTTCTGCTGAACTTCTTCGACGAACCTGGGGGTGTGTGCCGGTGGCTAGATGACACAAATGGCCGGCAACGTTTCATCGGAGATGAGTTGACCAGATTCCGCCCGAAGAGTCGGCATCTCGGAGAGTGGGTTTGAAGCGTGCCGAAAGGCCTCCCATCGCGAAATTGGAAATGCGGAGATTCCAATCGCAGAAGACAGAGCCTGCGGCTGTGCGAGAATCACATCCTTTCCGCTCGGGCTTCGGGCGAGCGCGCTACGGGGATCGGCCTATGGAATAGGGACGAACCGCATGCGATATATAATCCAAGCCGATGCGCAGTGCGAACTTGATAGTCTTGTAGTCCCTATGTTCTGGATGTTAATTGACACTTGCGTATGGCTCGACCTCGCGAAGGATCAGAGACAGGTGCCGGTGCTGGGCGTCATTGAGGAAATGATCAAGCGTGGTATGGTCTCCCTCATCGTCCCACGCGTCGTTCTCGACGAGTTCGGACGAAACCGGGAACGCATCGCCAAAGATAGCGCCAAAAGCCTCTCGGCGCACTTCCGGCTCGTGAAAGACGCAGTTGGCAAAATTGGCGGCGACAAGAGGAGAATGCGACTTGTCCTCTCGCATCTCGATGATGTGGATCAAAAGAGCCGGATCGTCGGTGGCACGGCCGTGAATGCCTTAGACCGCATTGAGAAGTTGCTCAAAACGTCGCCCATCATCGAACCGTCCGAGGCCGTGAGGCTCCAAGCAGCTCAGCGGGCAATCGACAAAAGGGCACCATTCCATCGGGATAAGAATGCAATGGCCGACGCTATCATTATCGAGACGTACGCCGAACACGTTCGCGACAAGACACCGCCAGGTGTTCGCTGCGCATTTATTACGCACAACAAGAGCGACTTCAGCATCGAGAGCGGCAATCACAACGTGCCGCACCCAGACTTCGCAGGCTTCTTCTCGCGCGTCAAATCACTCTACTTCGTCAACCTGCCTGAGTCGCTCCGCCGTGTTGATCCGTCGCTGGTTACCGATATCATGCTTGAGCAATCGTGGACGCAAGAGTCGCGTGGCCTCACGGAGATCCTCGAGGCTGAGGACTTGTATCAACCAAGTCTGGTACAACCGGCACTGGGGTTTGAGAATTGGCGTCGAGGAGGGAAGGATCAAGGTCGTAGAAAAGGAAACTTATCCTCGTAAGCTTGGCGCGCCCGAGACAATCCAGCGGGACATGTGGAAAGGAGCTCTGCGTTCCGCTCGGAGGGTTGAGCGGCAATACGGCAAGAAAAAACTTGGGCCTTGGGATGATTTCGAGTGGGGCATGATCAACGGCAAGCTCTCTGCACTTAGATGGGTCTTGGGAGACGAGTGGGACATGCTTGACACGTAGAATTCACTTAATCGTCCTGCGGACTTGTGCCGAAACGTTGTAGTTTCGGCACGCACTATGAGCGGGCGTGAGAAGTCAACGCACGCATGATTTTGCAGTGATCTCTTGCAGCACCTTTTCGGCACACACCAAATTGCGTTGGACATACTGGCTTTGAATAGTCCAAATGTCAACCTCGGCCACATGACGGGAAGCCGACTTCCCAAGCCAGCTAGCGATTAGGCTAATTGAGTAGTTCCGGGTTGCCGACAATACTTTCTGAATCCAGGCCACGCCCGTTCCGGCTGCTACTTTCCTCCAAAGAGCTTCGCATCTGATTGATTGCGGGTTGAGTCTCGTACGGCCCCAGCATGGGGCCGCCTGTCAGAGGCATAAGGTTGAATTATGCCTCCCCGTGCGGACCGGTTGCTCTGATCCGGCCAAGAGAAAATGCATCGGAAGCTTCCGCGGCCCATCGTTGGTAAAGAAAGGAAGTCGTGATGAAGCGTTACCAATTGACCCTGGCTGTAGCATTGCTTTTCGGACCAGGCTCTTATGCTCAAGACCCGATACACGCCACCGATTCCGCTCCCGCGACAAAGATCGAAGACCTTCGCCCCTTTACTCACTTCGCTTCCATCCCGGCAACCTCAAATCCGCAAACGATTAAGTTCCAGAGGGTGATGACCACGAAAGTATTCACCAAGGTGAAATCCACGTATGACCCAGGCTACTGCGAACTACTCCAATTCAGGGACCCAGGAGGGTCAATGTACTGCCCCGACAAGCGTGACGAGTCGTCCGCTCCCGCTTACGAAGTCACCTATTCCTTCACCGGCCAGCCGCTGGCGTCGGAGGAATACAGCAACGGTTACTCCACATATAAATTCCACGTTTATTTCCGTCCCGAAGAATTGACCTCAGCCTTACGAAGAACTCTCTCTGCGGGCAAACCAAACCGTGCTGAGCTTGCGAGTTACTTCAAAGTAACGACTGCTCGCCTTCCTGTTCAGGCGAGGGTCATTGACTGGGCGAATTCGAGTCTATGCGAAGGAAACTACGTGGACGGCATGTGGATGCGCAACAACCAGAACTGCCGGGACAATATCCACTTCAAGACTGTGACCACGCCATCCGACTACATCACGGTTCGAGTAGAACCGGTTTCGATGTAGGCTATACAGATCCTGAACCTCCGATCGTTTTGGAAATACCAAAAATTGACCTGTCTTGTGTGCCTTGCTTTTCGGTCTTCCGCCACAGTCGATTGAGAGCGCGACGCAAGCAGTTGCCGATGCAGATTGGCCCCTAAACGATTCGCAGAGGGATGCCGTCATTTACCTGTCTAAGCCACCGGCTTTCCATTGTTTGGGGGCCTCCGGGAACGGGCAAGAAGACAACCGCTGCCTCGCTCATTGCTGCCCGTATCCTGCCGTCACTCGAACTTGGACGAGCTGCGCCTTCACCGAATGTCCGCCGGCGCCGGTAAACCGATCCGTTGGCGAGAAGTTACACCTGGTTTTCCGGACTGAATGAGATCCTGGAACCTGAGTGCCGACTGATGGCTTTTAGCCTCCTCGGACAATTCTGGCGGAATTAGCGGCAGTGTTGCAGTTTCGAAAATTCTGCCCATTGCAGCCGACCGGACTGAACCCCACGAACGAAGGCGTGAATCACGGTTGGAATCCATGAAGGGGAGCCAAATAATTGTCCCGGTCTCAAACACCAGTTCACGCCTCGAATGAATCGAACGAAGACGCGCATTTCGGAAATCGATGCAAAGATCGCGGCACAAACGTGAGATGAAGACAGGCAGGCGCGCTTCGGAAAGGAGCCGCCTTTTGGAATATTGAGCCACTTGCAAAAGGAACTCAGAGACGCAGACTCGACCACCAACCGGGAGGATTATTCGCGCCCTTGTTTAGCGAAATCGAGATTGGACAAAAAAAGGTCGCACTTGTCCTCCGCCCGCCAACCGACACCAGTGGGCGTATGCCCGACCCAATTATGGTGACATTGTCACGGGCGTGAACTCGGCTTTGAAGGCCAAGCTTGATCGAACTCCTCGTTTCTCTCGCGTTTCGCGTCACTATAGCCATGCATCATCAGTTCACACCTGCGCACGTCAAAACCATTTGAACAGCTATAGCCCTCCTGGATGCGCGCAGTTCGCATGGATGGCCCCAGCCCCCGTTGTGCCCGAGTCTGTGCCCAAAAGGGATAACACCGGAACAAAGTACGGAAACGGGATTGCCGTAACGAACTAAAAAGTCACGAGAGGGCACTGTACCGATAAGGCCATTCTGGTCTTTTAATGCGGTGGTCGCGGGTTCGATCCCCGCCCGGCTCACCAATTTCAAGAATAGTTGGATCTGTCCGTTGGGCTGCATAACTTGACTTGTACGGTGAAACGACGTACATTCAAGCTAACCGGACTGGAGCTTAGGCATGCCAGAGCAACACACCAACCGCACCGCCCGTCTGGAGGCACGCATCGCACCCGAGGCGCTGGCCGTGGTCCGTCGCGCCGCCGAAATCCAGGGGCGTTCCGTCAGCGATTTTGTCGTCGCGGCCGCCCAGGAGGCGGCGCAGAAAGCGGTATCCGAAGTCGAGGTGATTCGGCTAGCGCGCGAGGCGCAGGAACAGTTCGTCAAGCTTCTGACGAAGCCGCCCAAACTGAACCCGGCATTGAAGAGAGCCTTCGCGCGTCACCGGAATCTCATCAAAGAATAAGTGAGCGGGACCTTTCGTATTGAACCGCTCACGGACGCGCACGACCGAACCGGATTCATCAGTGGCTCCGCTGCGCTCGACCGATATTTTCAGACGCAAGCCTCCCAAGATGTCCGGCGGCGGATCGCGACCTGTTTTGTCGCCGTCCGCTACGATTCGGGACAAATCGCCGGCTACTACACCTTGAGCGCAACCAGCATCGCCTTGGATGCTCTTTCCCCGCAGATGATTAAGAAACTGCCGCGCTATCCGGTGGTTCCGGCGGCATTGCTAGGTCGACTCGCCGTTCGACGCACACAGCAGGGATTTGGACTCGGCGGCGTGATGCTGGCGGATGCTTTGAAGCGCTCGGCCCAGGCGGAGATGGGCGTATTCGCAATGGTTGTAGATGCCGAGAACGAAGCGGCTCAAAGCTTTTACGCGCACCATGGCTTTACGCTTCTGCCCGGCGCGAGTCGGCGCTTGTTCCTCCCGATCGATGCCGCACTCCGGCGTCTCGCCTCACGCTGAAAGTCTTTCGCTTTAGTGTCGGAGTTTTGGGCGCTCACTTCGCCGGTCTACCATGTTCCAAGCAGAGTGCGACCAGGTCGGCGATGTTTGCTTCGCCCACGCACATCACCGTATCCGCGCCGCCCCAATAAATTTTCACCGTTCCATCCGGCTCCGCAACTGCGCCGCAGGTGAATACCACGTTGTGGACATATCCCGTGATTTCCCAGGGATCTTCCGGCTGCAAGATCCACGAGTCGCTCACTCCCAGGATCTTGGCTGGATTCAGTAAGTCGTGCAGCGCCACTCCTAAGCGATACACGGATCCGTCCATGGTTTTGAAAACGCCGTGATAAATGGAGAGCCATCCCTGCGGCGTCTTGATGGGCGGCGCGCCGGGACCGATCTTCATTTCGTCCCAGTGATAAGGTTCAGGCCGCATGATGAGCTGGGATTCGCCCCAATAGCGGAGGTCCGGGGAGTAGGAAATCCAGATGGACCAGGGAGCGATCTCCGAATGCGGACGGTCCAGGCGCGCGTAAAGGCCATCAAACTTTTCAGGGAAAATCACCACGTTCCGATAGTCGGCTTCTGTGATGAGGGAGAATCTTTCCACCTGGCGAAAGTCTCTGGTCTTGGCCAACGCGATGCGCACGCCATTGCGCGAGTAGGCGCTGTAGGTGATCAGGTATTCATCTTCGATTTGCGTCACGCGCGGATCCTCGACGCCGAATTCTTCGTAAGCGGCGAACGGGCCATCCGGCGCCGGGGTAAGGAAGGGCTTGGGATCCACGTTAAAGCGGAATCCGTCGTAACTGTGGGCGGATCCGATAATCGAGCGTCCGGTGCGCAGATGCGAACGGAACAGCATGATGTATTTACCCTGATATTTCGCCACCGCGGCGTTGTGAACCGTTTCCACGGGGTAGGGAATATCGGACTTCGTCAGAATTGGGTTCTGGCTATATCGCCGAACAATATCGCGCTTCATGCTGCCTCTTCTCTTCCTTCTCGAAAATCGTCGCGTACACCCGTTCATAGGCGGCGACCATCGTGTCCACTGAGAAATAATCGTGGACGCGTCTGCGGCAGGCGGCGCTCTCGATTTCAGGAAGACGCGCGAGGGCTCGCACAGCCTCATGCACGTTGTTGACTAGAAATCCAGTCCGCCCGTCTTCAATCACCTCGCCGCAGGAGCCCGAATCCATCGCGATCACCGGCACGCCGGCGGCATTGGCTTCCGCCAGCACCAGTCCGAATCGTTCCGGAATGGTATTCAAATGCAGCAGAGCGCGGGCGCGCCCGAACAACTCATTCTTGCCGGGCACATCCACGGGCCCGATATAGCGGATGGTGTCGTCGAAGTGCGGTTCCACCTGTTCCCGGAAGTATGCCTGATCCTGGATAATGCCCGCGATGAGCAATGGCAGTCCGCTCAGGCGTGCCACCGCGATCGCCAGATGGACGCCTTTGTCCGGGTGAATGCGGCCGAGGAAGATCAGATCTTCGCCGCGCGATTCCCGCAGCGGGTACAGCGAAAGATCAATTCCGTTGTAGACCGTCGCCAGGTAATTCAGGCCGGGAGCTCGATCGGAGTCGCTGATGGAGACGAAATATCCATCGCGATACTTCTGGTACACCGGCATAATTTTGGAAGAGGAAAATCCGTGGATGGTGGTGAGTACCGGCGTCTTTACGAGCCGCGAGTAAGTCAACGCCATGAAGTCGTAATGGCTGTGGATCAGGTCAAATTCCCCGGCGTGCTCGAAGGCTTCGGATATGTGCAGATATTCGGACACTTTCGGATCGACGGTGGAATCCTCTGCATAGCCGCGATCCACAACGGCGTGCAGATGTGCGCTGGTTATGGAATCCTGGCTGGCGAATAAAGTCACGTCCCACCCGCGCGCGACCAGGCCTTCGGTGATGTTGCTGGCTACGGTCTCCCACGCGCCGTATTTTCGGGGAGGTGTCCGCCAGGCCACGGGCGCGAGGACTGCGATTCGTTTGTTGGGGGGGATCATTTAGAGAGCACTCTGAAAAAACCTAAGGCACCGACTCCCTTACGGTCGCGGTTCGGTAACACTCTTTCTAGTTCATTGCGCCCAGCACGTCCGCCAGCGCGACGGTGGCGAATCCTGTGGCCTGATCCGCCAGGCCATACGGAATAATCAGTTCGCCGTTGTGCAGCATGGCGCCGCAGGTATAGACGACGTTGGGCACGTATCCTTCCCGCTCCTTCTGATTCGGACTGAGCAATGGCTCGCGCAGCCGTCCAATCACTTTTGTTGGATCGTCGCGATCCAGCAAGAATGCGCCGATGCAGTACTTTCGCATCGGGCCGACGCCGTGGCTGAGCACCAGCCAGCCGGCATCGGTCTCGATGGGCGAACCGCAATTTCCAAGTTGGACCAGCTCCCAGGGAAACGCGGGCTTCAGCAGCGCCTTGCACTCATTCCAGAAGTGGACGTTGTCGGAGAACATGAGGTAGATATTCTCGTTGTCCTGCCGCGAGAGCATGGCATAACGCCCGTCTATTTTTCGCGGGAACAGCGCCATACCTTTGTTTTGCGCTGCTGGACCGTTTAGTGTAATGAATCGGAAGAAGAGGAAATCGGAAGTCTCCACCAGCTCCGGCATCACCAATCTGCCGTCGTAGGCGGTGAACGTCGCGTAATAGAGGTAAGTACCATCCTCGTTTTGGAAGCGGACGAAACGCGCATCCTCAATGCCGTTCCGCTGGGATGGAGTTGCGGGAAAAATAATTCGGTCGGAGAGTTTCTGGCCGGGCTGGAATTGAACCTCGTAGTTGGAACGGGCCAGCAGCCAAATACCCTGCGACTCCAGTTGATCCTCCCGCGACATTCCATCCGGCAGGCGGAATTGTTCGGCTTGGAGACTGCCGCGCAGTTCATCCAGTGTGAACGAATCGCCGAGTTTGTTGAGGACGCGGCGCGAACACTCGCGAGTCAGCCCAACCTCAGCCAGTTTCCGCCCGAACAGACCTTTCTCGTAGAGCAGGTTTGGAACTTGACGAGGTTCGGTGAGGAAGCCGGTAGGCGCTACCACGTCAATTCGATTGTCGGCATGCAGAATACCGGTTCGAAACGTGACGGAGGAAATGTGCCCCTCCCCAGTGGCGCGCAGGCTGAGAACGAAGCGCAAGGCTCCCGCGGGCAGTCCGGTTTGATCAGGATGCGGAACCATAGACGGATTGAACAGGGCGGCGGCTTCGAGCGAGTATTCGGCCAGAAAATAGGAACCGATTAATTGCCGCCTTGGCTCGGAAAGTTCCCGATCGGTCTCGAACGTCTCGCGGACTTGTTCAAAGCGCGCCAGAAAAACAGCGTGGATATTCTCGTGGCGCTTACAGAAGTCGGCGCAGATCTCGGCGAGCAGCGGTGCGACTCGCTCCTCCGGAATGGCTAAGATGCGCTGGATAATTCTGCCGGTTCTCGCCGAATCGCCCGGGCTAAAAGGCCGCAGCAGGACGCGCGACGGGTCCGGCCGGAGAATGAGGGGGGTACGTCTGATGGGAATCGACATTAGGCGCCGATGGCGATGGGCTCCTTAAAACTCGCCACCATGTTCTGCGCCAGACGCATTTCCGCCAGCGACAGCAGGAAGGCGAGAGTGGACTCGGCACCCTGGTTCCCGTTGACCCGGTCCACATGCAGTCCGTCGCCGCATCCGCCGCTCTCTGGCGAATACAGTTCCAAACCCAGATCGTTCCAACCAATAAACCAGTCGAAGGCGCGTTGCGCCTGTTCGAACCACCAGATATCTGAAGTGGCGCGATAAGCTTCCAAACACGCCGACGCCATGGCTTGGGCCTCGATTGGTTGCTGGTCAAATTTGGCTCGGGCGCCGCCGCGCCGGTAGAAACCGTTGCTTCCGATCGGCCGGAAGTAACCTTTCTCGGAAGTCTGTATTTCATTCAACCAGCGCAGCGCCTGCAAGCCTCGCTCAAATACAGCGGTTTGTCCAGTCGCGGATCCGCTGAGTATCAAGGCGTGCGCGAGCTTGGCGTTGTCATAGGACAGTTCCTCTTCAAACCAGAGCCAATCCGGGTGGGAGCTTCGCTCGAAGTGATCCATCAGCCGGCCGGTGAGCGCTTCTCGCGTCTGGTTGACCAGGCTGTCGCCGCTGAGGCGGCGCAAGTATTCGTGGATGCCGATCAAGCCGAAAGCCCAGGCGCGCGGCGAGGTGAGCTCCATCAAGGCCGGCAGCGCCTGGGCGAAAAGCTGCCCGGCCATCATCTGGAAACTTCGGAACGGAGAGCGCCCCACCCCGATGCCGAGCGCCCACAGCGCTCGCCCCTGGCAATCGTCGGACCCTTGGGCGTCCAGCCAGCCGCGCTCAAAACCCATGTGGTTGTGGAAGCGTTTGGTTTTGAGATCGAAGGCGTGATGCAGGAAAGCCGCGGAGGTGGTGGCCAGGGTGCGCGTGCTTTCCGGATCCTCGCCCAGTTCGGACAGCAGCACTGCCAGGATGAAGGCGCGCGCGTTATCGTCGGTACAATAACCTTCGGAGAAATTCGGCACGCCGAAAATGGCGTGCTGAAAAACTCCGGTGGAATCGGTCATTCGCATCAAGTGATTCAGCTTCAGCTCGGGCAGTTCCCGCGGTCGCATGTCGAGAGTCTTACTGATCAGAGATTTGCGGGAGCGGGCCGCTCCCTGCAGCCGCGCCGCTTCAAAGCTGGCCATGTATAGTTGCGCGACATGGCTCCAGATCATCTCGCGCCCCAGCCGGTAGGCGTTCTTGCGCATTGCATGCCGACGCGTGTCGTCCTTCAGCAAGGCGATCACTTCACGTCCGATAGCCGGTGCATCGCCGAACGGCACCAGCACGCCGCGATCGTCCGCCAACAGTTCCGTAGCATGCCAGTAGGGTGTCGACACAACAGCTTTGCCGGATCCGAACGTATAGGCCAGGGTGCCTGAGGTGATCTGCGCTTCATTGAGGTAGGGCGTGATGTATAGGTCCGCAGCCCCGATGAATTCCTTCAGATTTTCAAGATCCACGAAGCGGTTGTAGAAGATGACGTTCTTTTCGATCTTGTTTTTCTTGGCCAGCAGCTCCAGGCTCACCCGGTAAGCCTCGCCATGCTCGCGCAGCTCGTTGGGATGCGTGGCGCCCAGCACAATATAGACAACTTCTGGAAACTCCTGCAAAATATCCGGCAGCGCGTTGAGCACGTTTTCGATGCCTTTATTGGGGGACAGCAGTCCGAAGGTAAGCAGGACCACTTTGCCCTCGACGCCAAACTGATCTTTGAAGTAGGTGGGGTCGACGAAACCAACGTCTGGAATGCCGTGGGCGATCAGATCGATCTTGCCGGGGGGCGCGTCATAGATTTCCTTCAGCATGGTTCGGCCGCGCTCCACCATGACAACCAGCCGTGTGGACAGTGAAATCAACTCCTGCATCACTCGACGCTGGTCCGGCCGGGGATCGCGCAGGACGGTATGCAGCGTGGTAACTACCGGCATTCTTAATTCGCGCAGAAAAGCCAGAATGTGGCCCCCGGCGGGGCCGCCGAAAATACCGAATTCGTGTTGCAGACAGACGATGTCTACGTTGCTGATGTTGAGGAAGTCGGCGGCGCGCAGGTAGGACGACAAGTCCTGCTCCTCAATCTCAAAGCGAACCACTTCCGGGTAGTTGTAGCCTTCCGGGATATCGTTGACGGACACCGCCAGGCACTGGCTTTCCGGATGCGCGCTGGCCACGGCGGCCAGCAAGTCTGACGTGAACGTGGCAATGCCACACTTGCGCGGCAAGTGGTCGCCGACAAAAGCGATCTTGCGAACTTTCGGAGTTTCTTTCGACATAATTTTCATTCTCATTGGATTCTTTCGGCCCGAACGATGAATCGATTGGGAGCCGCTCCCACGAAGTAGAACGGGTGGCAAGTGATGAGAGTCAGGATTTCATTCCGGCCAGGATCCAAAACCGACACATTGTCCGGACTCACCACTTTCGTCGCGAGAACGCGATATCGGTATTCACCCTGCAACGTAGTCAGCGTGATAACGTCATCCGGGCGGATGTTGCGCAGCGGCCGGAAGAACGTATCGCGGTGACCGGTGAGCGCGATGTTCCCGGTTTGGCCGGGGACCGCGGTGCCCGGAATGTGGCCCACGGCGCGCCGCAACGTCCGGTGGTCGTCTCCTTCCATCACCATCACGGAGAGTCCCAGGCGCTGAATTTCCAGCCGGCCTATTAAACCCGGCTGGCTCCGGAGCGCGACGGGAACAGCTACCCGCTGCTCACGCAGCCGTTCGAAGTGGCTGCTCTCGCGCCGTTGAAACCACCATGCGTCGGCCAGAACAAACGCGCCGTAACCCAAGAGCAGGAGAGCCCCGCCAAAAAGCGCACGTTGGGACCATGACAGAGCCCTGCGCAGCCCTGCTCGCGGTACTACGAGTCTCATTTCGAGTCCACGTCCTTCTCGGGCAGCGGGGGCGACCGAGCGATGTAGCCCGCGCGAGTCCGCACCACCAGCTTGCCTTGTCCGGGCGTTCGCGCCGCTACGCGAACCGTCCGGTAGGCGCCATTGTGCGCCGCGACGCTCGAATATCCAATGGTGTATTGGTCCCGAATGTCGTGAGCGATGCTCTCGCAAATCTCCATCACCTGGCTGAGTTGGCGCGGGAAGAATGCCTCGCCGCCGGTAGCTTTCGCCAGGCGACTCAGCACTTTCGGATTGGCATCCTGATCTTCCGGATCGAACAGCCCTACCGTGTAAATGATGGCGCCGGATTGTTCGGCCAACTCCAGCACTTGTGCCAGCGTGTGGCCGCTTGCGTTGTCGGCGCCGTCGCTGATGACAACCAGCACCTTCTTATCCCGGTTGCCGGTCTCGAATCGCCGCAGAGAAGCAATCGTGGCGTCGTAAAGCGCGGTCTGGCCTTGAGCCGGCGCTTTCCAGATGGCCCATCCCAATTCGTTGGCATTGGCGCTGAATGGGGTGCCTATCGGCAGACCCAGCGACACCTTCTCATTAAAATTCACAACGAACATCTGATCCAGCGGGTTGCTGAACTGCACGAAGGCCCGCGCGCCGGCGGTCACCTGGGCGAGCTTGGTCCGCATGCTTCCGCTGTGGTCAATCAGCAATCCGGCGATGACTGGGATATCTTCGTGACGGAATAGCTTGATTCGCTGCGCAACGCGATCTTCATACACTTCAAAATCCCGCTCGTGTAAATCGGACACATAGCGTCCCTGCCGGTCGTGTACGGCAATGGGTAGCACAACCAGGTTGACATCCACAGCGATCCGGAAGGAGGCGGGCTCCGGATTGACTTGAGCGGCACAGGGAAGACCGCCCAGGAGAATGGCGAGGCTTTGTGCCGTTTTTCCGAACCGCGTGCGGAAGCGGCTGGGAAAAAGCGCTGACAACGCGTGAAGAAATGCAAAAGGCACCGGCTCCCTTACGGTCGCGGTTCGGTAACGGCCTCGAAACACGATGCCTCCTTTTCAGCAAGCTTGCATCAGGCGGTACTGCGGCTGCCACATGGCGTCCTGCACTTGTTGCACGATGTCGGCGAAATGGACACCGGCCAATCCCTCCTGAATGGCCGCCTCGGCTACCGCGACCGCCACGGTTGCCGAAACGCTGCGCAAATCGTCGATATGCGGCAATAGAGACGCACCGGGCTGGCGCACAGTGACCAGGCTGGACACCGCGCCGGCCGCCGCCCGGAACATGCCCTCGCTGATCCGGCTGGCTCGGGACACGATGGCGCCCAGGCCGAGCCCCGGATAAAGCATGGCGTTATTCAGTTGCGCGATCACATAAGTCACACCCTTATAAGTGACCGGCGCGAACAGGCTGCCGGTGGCGATCAGCGCGCGTCCGCCCGTCCAAGTAATGAGATCCGCTGGGTTCGCTTCCGACAACATGGGAGGACTCGATAGGGCGAAGATGATGGGCCGCTCCGTATGCGCCGCCATTTCCCTTACGATGGATTCCGTGAAACTGCCCGACACCGTCGACGCGCCGATCAGCATGGTGGGCGAAACGCGCCGCACCACTTCTTCCAGGCTCAATCCGTTGCCTGGCAGGTCGTGCTTCCAGCTCTTGCTTTCGGCGGCCGGGCGCGCATAGGTTGCCTGGTAATCGAGCAGCGGATCGGCCGAGTCGGTGGTGAGCAATCCACGCTTGTCCACGCACCAGATATGCCTGGATGCGTCCTCTTTGGAGAGCCCTTCCCGCAGCATGGCGTCGCGAATCTGGTCTGCGATTCCGATGCCCGCGGTGCCGGCTCCAAAGATCACCACGCGTTGGTTGCGCAGAGGCGTCCCGCAAACGCGCACGGCGGAGATGGCGGCCGCCAGCGTGATTGCGCCGGTGCCCTGGATATCGTCATTGAACGTGCACAGCTCTTCCCGGTACTTTTCGAGGATGCGCCGTCCGTTGCCGGGCGCGAAATCCTCCCACTGCAGCATGGCCCTCGGGAACAGCCTGGTCACCGTTCTCACGTAGGCGTCGATAAAGGCGTCGTAACGCTCTCCGCGTATCCGGACATGCTGGTTCCCGATATAAGTCGGATCGTCCAGCAGGCTCTCTCGATTGGTGCCGACATCCAGCATCACCGCGATCCCACGAGCCGGGTCGATACCGCCGGCCGCCGTGTAAATCGCCAGTTTTCCGATCGGCACTTCCATCCCGCCCACGCCCCATTCGCCGATGCCAAGAATTTGTTCGGCATCCGTCGCGATGATCAGGTCGATATCATCCGGGCCGGCGCCGAGGCTGTCAAATGCCTCCTCAATACCGTCCGGATGATCGATGGACAGATACACGCCTCGCGGGCGCCGGCACTCGTGATGGTACTGCTCCATCGCCATTCCGACGGTCAAGTTGTTGACGATCGGGATCATCTCGCGCAGGTGTTCTGAAAACAGCCGGTAGAATAGCACCGCATTGCGGTCGTGCAGCGAGGTGAGGTAGATGTTCTTGCTCAGAGCGTCCGGCAACCGCTCGTACTGGATGTAGGCGCGCTTGACCTGTATCTCAAGCGTGCTGACATCGGGCGGCAGCAGACCCGCCAGGCCCAACGTTTTCCGTTCCTCGATGGTGAAAGCCGTCCCCTTATTCAACAAGGGTGAATTGAGGACGTCCAGCCCGCGCGCTTTGGTCTGGTAGCAACCGTCTAGAACCTCGCGACGCTTGGTGACAGGCGCCAGTAACGGAATCACTCTCTGTCGCATGCTGCTATCACTCTCCTTAGTACGTGGGGCAGGCGCTTCCGCCTGCCAACCAGTCTTTCAGCAAGCTTCTACCGCAGTCGGCTGGCAACCGCACGGAGTGCGAATGCGCCACCCATCGATAACAGACCAAGCAACCCGATCAATGGCGTCGGACTCGCTGTTTTCGGCAATTCCGGCGTCGGCGCGGCCGCTACTTCTACCGGCGGCGCTGTTACGACCTCAGCCACTGCCACATCTTCTCCAGTGGGTTGCACGGCCATGATGGGCGCTTCCTTTAATTGCACGACCACTGGTTCATCCGGCGACTTGACCGCTACGGTGACTTCCGGCACGATCTCGGCCGGCGTGTAGAGGACGACGGTATTGGTCTCCTTGGCCAGCTCGATTGCCTTGGCCTTCGGATAGACAAACTCTTCGCCCCAATTTCTGCCCGGATAAAACCATGCCCGCAGCGCTTCCGGTTCTCCCACCGGTCTTTCTCTAAAAGTCATCACAGTTTTGTCGGTGGCTTTGAGGCGGTAGTTTGGAATGGCCAGAATGGTGGCGTAAACCGTGGTTTCGTCCTGACTGAAAATCTGGACGATGTGACGGTCCGACTGCGAATCAAAAATCTTGAAAACATAAGTGCCGGCCGGCAGCACTCCCCATCCTGCGAGATGCACACCTGGGATCTCCACGGGCGCGCTAAATGTTATGACGGTCTTTCTGTTGGATTCATCCGCCTGGGCGCCGGGTACGAACATCGTTCCCGAGAGTGCCAAACAAAAAATCGCTGTTGCTGCTGTTCCGAATAATTTCACTGAGCCTTCTCCTTTTGATTACGGACCCCTAAGAGCATTCTCCGGTCCATCTGTTCGTATGCGCGGGAAAGAGCGTGTTTATGCGGCTGCTGGTTACTCAATCAGGAAGAGTGGTGCGAAAGAGGGGCTGACCGTGTAGGGTCACGTGACCAAATACAGTCAATTCGGTAAAAACCGCACCGACTCCCTAACCCGGCAGATCCGGAATCAAAACCGAACCGCGACCGCAAGGAAGCGTAACGCAATACAGCGGAGCTCGTGGTAGCGCTCCCTCGCGGTCGCGGTTCGGTACAACCCTGCGGCCGTGAGGGAGCCGGTGCTTTTCAGTCCAGAGGGCTACTTTTTGCGGACTAACTGGATAACAGTGAGATCGCGAATGTCCTTGCCATCCGTCCCGCCCACATAAGGATGTTGTATCTTCATCCAGTAGTTGGAATTCGATAACTTAGTTCCGCCGTCAATTATAAAGAACGCCCATTGAATCTGCTGGCCCGAGGGTAACTTGGGGCCTGCCGGTGGCATGCTGGTGTCCTGCTTGTACGCGCCCTTGTAGAATGCGAATACTTTCTCGAAATTTTCGGAGGTGGTGTAGACCTTCGATTCCTTCCCCGGCACCGTTTTGGATGCCTCGCTGCTCGCTTTGTCATCCAGCTGAGAACCCGGAAAGAGCTTGAGCTCTTGAGCCAGGCCCGATGCGCCGCTGAAAGCCAAAAGCGCGCTAAGAGCCAGCACGCCGTACGCGAATCGTTTCATGGAAAATACTCCTCGTAAAAATAAAAAAAACTCAGGGCCGGTCGCAAGAACGGCCCTGACGTAAGCTCAAGGGTAACAGGATTACTTCGCCGCCAACGGGGCCGGCCGGATCTCTGAGCCAATAAGGTCACCCGAGACTACCAACTCTACCCGTCGATTCTGCTGCCGTCCGGCGGCAGTATCGTTGGATGCCACCGGCTCGGTTTTCCCAAACCCTTTCGCCGTCACCGAGGTCTCCGGTATTCCCGCCCCGGTCAAATAATCGCGTACCGAAGTAGCGCGATGTTCGGAAAGCTGCTGATTGTAATCGTCGCCGCCGACGCTGTCGGTATAACCTTCCACTTGCATTCGCAGTCCGGGATGCCCTTCGAGAATCCCGGCTACTCGCGCCAGTTTCTCGCGTGCCGCCGGCCGCAACGAGAACTTGGCCGTGTCGAACAAAACGTCCGACATATTCACGATCAAGCCGCGCGCGGTATCGCGCGTTTGGAGAATCGCATTGAATTGAAGCAACAGCTGCGCACGCAGTTGCGCTTTGTCGGCGTCAGCCTGCGCTTTTTCGGCGGCTGCGCGGTCCAGGTCGGCCTGAGCCGCGGCTCGTTGCGCGTCGTTCTCGTGCTTCAAGCGATCGGCTTCCGCTTGAGCGGCCGCCGTCTGCGCGTCGTTGTCTCGCTTCAGGCGATCGGTTTCCGATTGAGCCGCCGCCAGGCGGGCATCGCTCTCCGATTTTACCCGGTCCGCTTCGGCCTGTAAGGCCGCCGTCTCTGCTTCATGCTCACGAGTCTTGCGCCGGGCTTCGGATTCCGCGGCGACTTTTGCGCGCTCCGCATCCAGCGCCACGCGCTCGGTCTCGGTTTGCGCATCCCGCCGGGCTTTCTCCGCGCGCGCTTCACGATCCGACCCTGCCTGCCGCTCGTTCGCGAGCTGCTCTTCCTCTATCTTTTTGACTGTGATGATGCGCGCATCTTCCGCCATCTGAACCGCCTCGCGCGCCACGGTTCCAATTGGCTTGCTGCCGGCCTTGCCCTGCAAATAGCCTTCCGCGTTCTCCAGGCCAATCACGGCTTTTTGGTAGGTATCGGCTGCATAGCGCGGGGCCCCTGTCCAACGGGCAATCTGAACCGCGTTGCGCGCTTCATAGAGCTCCAGCGGCACCTTGCGATCCAGCACGATCGGCCGGATGTCGGCGGGGTTCACATTCAGCGTGTACTGGCCCCGCGATAACAGTTCGATACTTTGCGTCGACTTCCTCGATGGTGCCGGTAGTGTCGTGCCGGACGAAATTCTCCATCACCACTACGTCGCTCGGCTGAGTGACGGCGAAATAGGGTTCGGCCGTGACAATCAAACCGAAAGATTGCAGCTCGCTCGTCGCGTCCAGCTTGCTCTTGCCGTCTTTCAGCAGGACTTCCCCGACGTTGGTCGCGCGGCCTTCCGGCGTGATGGCCCACATCACATACGTGAGATATTCCGGACCGAACTTGGTGGCCGGATCCAGCTTCTGCATTTCCGCATCGATTTTGATCACGCCCTGCTTGCTTTCTACCTTGGCTTCGCCCGTGGCCTGCGGCATGAGAGCCGTTCCGCGAAATCCGATTCTGGTGGATCCGCTGCGGTGGTTGTAATTGATGGCTTTGGTGGTTCGCGCCACCACCGTCACCCGGTAAATGGGTTGCGATCCGGCTCCCGCCTGATCGGTAGAGGCGGCCGTCGGGTTTGGAGCCTGCGGCGCCTGCGCCGCTAGAATTCCGCACGCCAGTAGAAATGCGCTAAGCGTTTTCATAGGTTATGTTCAACTTTCTTTATTGCTGTTCGGTTGTATCTTTGCGTTCCCGCCGCGAGTATTTATTGAGCAGGCCGAGTAGTTTTTGAGCCGCCTCGGGCGCTGCCATGCCGGACGTCACGATTTCGCGGTTTTTGAGTCTCTTGCCATACAGCCCGGCGTTCTCGTCAAGATCCTGCCGCAAGGTGGCGCCTTCCAAGGCCAGACCAGCGAAGATCCCTTGCGATCTCGACCAGGAAAGAATTTCGGCATGCATCTGCGCGTCTGTTTGAGCGGTGGCGGTGCGGCCCACGGGACCTGCCGCAATAGAACCTTCGGCGCCCAAGGTAAATCGGCTCGAAAGCAGCTTGTCGGCGCCGCGCGCATTCATGACCAGCATGATCAAATCCGTCTCGGAGCCGCCGATCTGGAAACCAATGCTCCCGCCTTCAATGCGTACCGTGCCGGGAGCCGACCAACCCGGCGCGCCGTGGTTGCGGCAGGAGATGTATCCCTTGCCATATTTCGCGCCAATGACAAACGCCGCCGTTTTCAGCTCGGGAACAATCACGATGCAGTGGGCGTTCTCGAGCATATCTTGTGGAATGCCTTTGTCCGGCGTCGCCATGATTTCGGAAAATACGTCCGCCGAATCATCCAGGCGCTTGGCGGACTCTTTATCCGAAGCCAGCAGCGGTATTAGTGCGAGAGTGGTAACCAAAACAAATTTCATATGCGTCTGCTGTCATGTGCACGAGACTCGCCAACCCTCTTTTGGGAGCGATCCATTGCTTTAGCGGTGCGAACAGACAGAGAGCTGCTTCATTGGCTTAACGATATATGGTCATGTGACCGGATATGGTCGAGGTCCCGGGGGAGAAAACCGTGTCGTGGCGCACGCACTTTGCGTGCCGCGTTCACACTCGTGTGAACGCCTTTCTTCTGAGTAGCTCTGTGTTCGCAGGAGTGCGAACACTGCACGCCCGAGTGCGTGCGCCACAAGGCGCAAGGGGATTCCGTTGAAGACACGAGCCGACGGCACCGACTCCCTCACGGTCGCGGCTCGAATCGATGGGCCAGCAATCTGCATTACATCCAACGGAGGTTTCAAACATATGAAGTATGCCCTTATTCTCAGTGGACTCCTGTTGGGCTCCGCATTCCTGGTCCCGGTGGCGCGGGCGGACGACCGCCATGAAAAGCGTTACTACGACCGGAATGGTCACGACTATCACGTGTACGACAGCCACGAAGATCGCGCTTACCGCTTTTACCTGGGTGAGCGGCATCGCGACTATCGGGAGTTCCACAGATTGAATCGCCACGAGCGGGACGAATACTTCAGATGGCGCCACGACCATTCCGATCACACGCTCTTCCAGGTTGAAGTCAGATAAACACGTAATCGCATGAGCAAGCCCCCCGTGTCCCGCGGCAGATCGGGCATCCGGACTGCCGCCGTCCTGGTCGCGGTGATTGCGGTCCTCTACCTGGCGCGCCAGATTTTGATTCCGCTGGCGTTCGCCATCACTCTCGCTCTGATCTTGACGCCCGCGGTAGCGTTACTCCAAAAACTGCGCCTGGGACGCGTGCCCGCCGTGCTCCTCATCATGACGCTCGCGGTCGCCATCGCAGGCGGCGTGAGCTGGGTCATCTTTAACGAGCTGGTGGAAGTGGTCAACGATCTCCCGCTTTATCAGCAGAACATCCATAACAAGATTCAAGCCATTCGCGCGCCTGGAAAAGGCGCCGTCGGGCGGGCTGCCGCGAGCGTACAGGAACTGGGACAGGAGCTTTCCAGCGCGCCCACGCCAACGGCGCCGGTGGTTTCGAACCAAAGACGGCGCAATGGCGCGGACCAACCGGGCCGAACCGTTCCCGTAGCGATCGTAGCGGCGCCGGCCAACGAGTTCGAGTATGTTCGCCAACTGGCAATGCCCATTCTGGCGCCTCTCGGAATCCTCGGCATGGTTCTGATCTTCAGTGTATTTTTGATGGTGGAACACAACGATCTACGAAATAGATTGTTCCGCCTGGCAGGGCTCGATCACCTCAATGTGATGACCCAAGCCCTGGATGATGCCACCGGCCGGGTCAGCCGCTATTTGATGATGCAGCTTCTGGTGAACGCGGGGTTCGGCGCCCTGTGTGGAATCGGTTTGTACCTGATCGGCGTTCCATACGCCGTTTTGTGGGGAGTGGTCGCGGGGATTTTACGCATCGTCCCCTACGTTGGATCGCTGGTAGCTGGCGCGCTTCCCTTGTTGCTCTCGCTCGCGGTTTTCGATCACTGGATGCAGCCGCTGCTGGTATTTCTGCTGTTTGCCACGCTGGAGCTGGTTACTGGCAATTTCATTGAGCCCTGGCTCTATGGAATGCATACCGGCATCTCTTCGCTGGCAATCCTGTTGACTACGGTGTTTTGGGCTGCGTTGTGGGGACCGGCCGGTCTGATATTATCTACGCCGCTGACGGTGTGCGTTGTGGTTTTGGGCCGGCATGTTCCGCACCTGTCTTTTCTACATATTTTGCTGGGCGATCAGCCCGTGCTGGTGGCGGAGGCCCAGGTGTATCAGCGCCTGCTCGCCATGGACGACGGGGAAGCGAGAGCGGTGGCGGACGTCTACCTGAGTGAGAATTCCCTGGCGCAACTGTACGATTCGGTCATTATCCCTGCGCTCAGCATGGCGGAGCAAGATCGGCACAAAGGGGCGCTCGACTCGAGCCGGGAAGAATTTGTCTTCCTCAGCATTAAAGAAATGATCGCGGAATTCCCTGAACAGACTGCCCAGGAGCGGCCTCCGGCGATAACGTCCGGCCGCGTACTCTGCGTTCCCGCGAACGACGAAGCGGATGAGATCGCGGCTACCATGCTGGCCCAACTTCTGGAACAGGCGGGCTGCACCGCTGTTTCGTTGCCTCTGGATCCGTCTCTGCAACACTTGGCCGCGATTGTGGAACCGGCGCAGGGGGATGTGTTCTGCATCTCCGCGTTGCCTCCCTTTGCCTTTGCCCGGGCCAGAACATTGAGCCGGTTATTACAGGTCCGTTTTCCGCGCAACAAGATGTACATCGGGGTCTGGGGATTCACCGGGGAAATTGAACAAGCGCTGCAGCGTTTTCAGCCGAAGCGGCCTGAGAAACTGATGATCAGTCTGGGGGAAGCCGTGGAGTTTTTCGCACCCGCCACAGCCGCCGCCGAGGACGATGCGGCTGTCCCGGCGCTCTCAAAAACAATCGGGTAGCGGGGGCGCCGAAGCCCGGGCTACCCGTGGAACGAGTCAAGCTTAGCGGATATCGATCTTAAGCAAGGCGTCGGAATGTTCGTGACGCCAGCCCCAATAGGCTTGTTGATCGTTCTCTTTCAATCTCGAAAAATCGCGATACTTGCGGTGGTTCTCTTTGGCGTAGATGCGGTACGCCTGATCCTCATGATTGTTCCATTGATGATCGTCGTTGTTCTTCTTATCGTGGTAACTCCGAGCGCTCCTATTGTCATCGGCTCCAAGCACCAGTGGGGCCAGCGCCAGGGGCGCCATCAAAGCGGCGCTCAGCAATGCCGCGCTGCAAAAGCGGGAAGTGATTGTTCTCATGCAATCAATAAGAGCAATCGGATGGCCGCCCGGCAGCCATTCCAGCATCCGCGGCTTTCAATTCAGCGAGTTCCTTGACCACTTTTGCCCACTCCAGACTGTCGCTCTTGGTAGAGACCGGTGCGCTCAGGTCGCCGTAGAACGCCAGAATGTCGAGCCGGAGTTCAGGGGACATCTCCGCGTAATGACCCTCCAGCTTATCCAGCAACTGCGCATACGCGCGATCGCCCAGCTTGTACTTTCCCGCGGGGGTAATCTCGCCCACGTCGAAATTCTCATTCGGCAGCTTCAACTGACCCGCCTGCAGCGCGGAGAGCAGTTCCCGGTAGCGGTCCAGCGTGGCATTGAAACTCGCCATGAACAGCTTTTCTACTGCTGGCGTGGGAGTCTCAAACCGCAACGCTCGAGCATGTCCCAGCGGCAGGAGCCGCAGCAGGAACGCCAGGACTCTGGAACCGAAGCCCGGCTGCTGGTATTCCTGTCCCCACTCCTTCCGATAACTTGCGCGTGAGAGATTGTACAGAAACTTCTTCTTGGTGGCGCCTGGCGTGTCCCGGATGATCTCGGATTTTTTCATTTGCCACGCCACCCGCGTCATGGCGGGGATGGTGGAGCTTACCGCGTGACGATAGGACCCGATGGCCAGACTGACGCTGGCGAATACGTCGCCCAGTTTCATTCCGTAGGTAGCCTGAAAGGCCCGCTCCAAAACCGGCCGGGCCACCTGAAAACCGATGAATCCGTGATAGCCCTCCGGGGCGTAATGCCCCTGGGCCACTTGCAGAACATCAAAGGCCAGCTCGGTCTTCATGTGCGAAAGCGCATCGTCGGCATAGGTCACGCGATCCCCGAATTTCAAACGAAGTTTCGGGTAAAGCATGGGGACGGACAGGTTGGTGGCCATGCGGTGACCTTCGTTGTCCGCCGCGTAGTGCGCTAACGCCCCCAGAGAGAATGCGTATTCGTTCAGATCTTGAGATTCGTGAATCAAGTTCAGGACGAAGTCCCCGCTGCGCACGTAATGAGCGAGATCGGTGAACAATTTGGACCCAAACGGGAAGTAGCCCATGTCCTGAATGATGCTGCCGCCATAGGCATACGCGTGCGCTTCGAGAAGTTGGTCCGGCGTCGAGTCCGGGAATCGTTTCAGGAGCAGGCTCCGGATGGAACTATCCCACGCGGAATCGACAATCGCCTCGTGCGTGAGCACCGAGTACGAATATGCGCTGGGAGCCGCGAGCAGCGCCACCAGACAGGTCAAGATGGCATGACGATTTTTCAAAAGCAGCCGCATTCTTATCTCAATTCGGTTTCGCCGCCCGCCTCTCCGAAAGCTGCCCTTTCTTCATCGGCACGCCCTGCCGGCTTTGAAATCCGCTATCGTCCAGCCACGTGACCAGGTAACACTGAGGACAGAGCCTGAGCTGGCGCAGCGGCAGATCTTCCACGGCAATATCGATCGGCTCCATCGCTGTTCCGCATTTTGGACAACCCTCGTCTCCCGATCCGAGGAGGCCCACTGTCTTATCGTCGGGATCGCAATTGTTCGGCGGCATGGAACCAATCTTCCTCAGAGGAACCCTCCGGACGGCCCCGCGCCTCCCATAATTCGTAAGCCAAAGCTGCTATTTCGGCGTGGCCGAAGGTGACAATTCCGTGCTCATTGGTCGCCTTCTGATGCGTCTGCGCGGTGTGTTGGTAGGCCTCGCGAGAGTGTTCGAGCGCCTGCCTGGTCCGCTCGTGTCCGGTCTGGTGATCCTGTTTGGCGCGGTCTTCGGCGGCGGCGCGGTGCGCATGGGCGGCGATGTCATGTAACTCGGCCGCGCGCTGATGGTTTTCGTAATGGGATCCGCTGTTATACCGGGTGGACATTAGAGGCTCCCCATCTGGCCGGATTTGTTGTGGGCGTCTTTGGCAAGTTTGAAAGCGTGTTCGGCGTACTCGAGGGCCCTTTCGGTGTGCCAGTTGCCAGTCTCGTTGTCGCCTTTCTCATTGTGCTCGGCGGCGGTGCGATGGGCCCGCGCCGCCATCTCATGTTGCTCCGCAGCCTGACGATGTAATTCGTGCATGGTTGGTCCTCCTTGTGAAATGTAAAATCTCTCAATCCGAGCGGGCTTACCGCCCGACCCGGAAGCTACTGATACCGCCCCATAGTCCCACAGCCTGCAGGACCCATACCGCCACCGCCACTACTACGACGACGTTGAGTATCGATTTGATACTGGAAGCCATCGGAATATAACGATTGATCAGATACAACGCCACGCCGACGATCACCAGCGCGATTACCAGATTGATTAAAGGCATCTTCTTTCCTCCTGAGAGTGGAAGAAGCAATCCATTATCCAATCGGAGAGCGCCGAGTTGCGCGCCTGGCAAAACGCGGAGGTCGCTGAACTATTGACCGCGCCGCGTCAAACGACCAAATGCGGTCACAGTCTGGCCTGCGAGTGGTATGATAAAGTCGCGCGGACGGAGCCTACTTCCGCGCCTGTGAACTCATTTTTATGAAACGGACGGCGCCGCCGGACTTCAATCCCGAAGTGTTTCTAGCTAAGGTCGGCAAGGGAAGGACCCTGGCTTCCTATGCGAAGAACAAAAAGATTTTCTCGCAAGGCGAGCCCGCCGATGCGATCTTCTACATTCAAAGCGGCAGGGTCAAGCTCACCGTGGTTTCCAAGCAAGGTAAGGAAGCAGTGGTGGCAATACTCGGCGCCAAGGACTTCTTTGGAGAGGGCTGTTTGGCTGGTCAGCCGCAGCGAATGGCCAGCGCTACCGCGATGTCAGTGTCCTCCATCATGCGGCTGGAGAAGTCGGGGGTGGTGCGTGTGCTCAAGAATGAGCCGGCTTTTTCCGAGCTGTTTCTCCACTATCTGCTTTCCCGCAACATTCGCATTGAAGAGGACCTGGTGGACCAACTGTTCAATTCCAGCGAGAAGCGGTTGGCTCGCGTCCTTCTGCTGATGGCCAACTTCGGCAAGGAAGGCAAGGCGGAGCCGGTTATTCCCAAGATCAGCCAGGAGACGTTGGCCGAGATTGTCGGAACCACCCGGTCGCGAGTCAGCTTTTTCATGAACCGGTTCCGCAAAATGGGATTCATCGAATATAATGGCGGACTCAAGATCCACAGTTCCTTGCTGAACATCGTTCTGCACGACTCGGCGGACTAGCCGGTAACCTGCCTATCGCGGCTGCCGGAAAGCCAGCCGGTCCCGCTCGCATGCTTGCCAAGTTTTAGTGACAGCGTCCAGGGCGGCCAGGTATGCGCTACGGGTATGACGCGTTTTGGACAGTAACATCAGGTCTTGGACCGCACTCGCATAAGCGGCCGCGGAGGCTGCGTACTTGTTGAGCGGTTCGTCCATGGCGGAATCATATGCTTTCGCGTTCCGATTGGATGCTCAGTATTGACCACGCGCCCGCACTTCCGCACGGCTTTTGACTCCTACCCAGAAAGTGTGCGCTTTTGGGCAGTTTCAAGACGAGTGATGGCCTGATAATACTCTGCAGCGGTGATGTCCCCGCCCATATCCCGGCCCCAAGAACATGGATCGTAAGCCTATCGAGATGGAACGGCGGTCTAAGACACGCTATCCGCTTGTTTTGAACGTCCGCTACTGCACTCTTGGCCAAACGATTCACGGTGGAGCAGGCCAGGTAGTGAACATGAGTAGCCGCGGCGCGTTTATTGTCTCCAGCCACGCGCTGGCGGTAGGCGCGGAACTGGAAGTATGTATGGAGTGGCCGCCACTTTTGGCGGGTGGGGTTCAGTTCCAACTTGTCGCAGTAGGACGGGTGGTTCGCTGCAGCCCATCGAGTTTCGCCCTATCCTTCAGCCGGCATCAACTGAAGGAGAGACAATGACCGCCGAAGCATTCGGAAGCGCTTACACGCAGGGGTTTGTTCGAACCGCGAAGCTACTGATTGCGCGCGGTCTGTCGTGGTAGGTTGCTCAAGAGACCGCCCAGGCGGCATGGGCCAAAGGTTGGGAAAGGCGCCATCAATTGCGGGATCCCAGGATGCTGGTGACGTGGATCCCGCGGGAAGCTCTTCCTTTCCTAATTCCAAACGTCCGAGCGACTGGTGAGCTGTCGCCACTGGATCTTTACGGCCGTGCGTCGCCAGGAGTGGCGATGCGGCACGCAAAAGTGCGTGCGCTACGTGTGGCGCGAACACTCGTGTTTGCCGCGTTCGCACTCCTCGGAACGCATTGGGCTTCGATGCTAAAGTTTTCTCGCCGACAACCCACTAGTTGCGTTGCGCCGAATCCCGATGCAGCGCTCTTTCAAACCTGTGCGCAGCTTCCGGAGTTTTGAAGTCGCCGGTGAGAATTTCACGATTCGTTGCATCGTGACCGTAGAGTTCCCGGTTGGTTTCCCCATCCGGACGAAGCGTTGCGCCTTCCAGCGAGATGCCGGCAAAGAGCCCGCGCGCACGCGAGTAGGACAACATTTCCGCGTGCATCATGGCATCTGTCTCAGCGCTTGCGTCGCGGCCAATCGGGCCGGCCGCCGCTGTAGCGTCTCCGCCAATGGTAAATTTATCCGACAAAAGGTGCTTCATTCCGCCATCGTTCATCATGAGCAGTACAACATCTGTCTCCGAGGCGCCAATCTGGAACCCCACGCTTCCGCCTTCTACCCGCATTGCAGCCGGAGCGCTCCAGCCCGAGCCACCGGACTTGCGGCAGGACGCGAATCCGCGGCCATACTTCGCGCCGAAGATGAAACCGGCCTTTTTCATGCCGGGAACGATTACGACGCAGTGCGCCTTATCCAGCAGATCCTGAGGGATACCTCGGTCATCCGCCCTCATCATATCGGTCAGCGCGTCGGCTGAAGCATCCAGCCTGTCGTCAACCTTGATTTCCCGATCCGCCGCCAACGTGTAGGTACTCATGGCGCCGGCCATTGCCAACGTGGCAATCAGTGTTTTAGTCATGAACAATTCTCCTCTTCGGTGTTCGTTAAGAGCAATGCGACTTCCAATGTTGAGTCGTCGCAGTCGGGATCGTGGTTATTCGCTGACGGCACCGACTCCCTCACGGTCGCGGCTCGGAAAGAGGATTCGTATTTTGAGGACGCTACCGAACCGCGACCGTAAGGGAGTCGGTGCCTTTTTTGGTTTTTTCACAGGCCCGTATGCGACCGGTGATTTTGACTTTTTCACGGGCTCTCACGGTCGCGGTTCGGTAACGCGCTCTTGGTCGGCCGATTGCAGCAAGGAATTCAGTATCCATGAAAAAAATTCCAGCAATGATGGTGGATCCGTGCGATGCCCCGGTTCCGAGAACTCAATTCTCGCGACCTTCCCTGGTCACTTGACCACAGGTCGTTACTTAGGGCCGTCATTCGCTCTGAATTTAGGAAGTGCTCCGAACGAGCAGAAGAGGTGAACAAATGCTTTGGACAATAGTTGCGATCTTTCTGATCCTCTGGCTTCTAGGTTTTACCCTGCATATTGGAGGCGGCCTGATCCACTTGCTGTTGGTAGTGGCGGTGATTGTTTTCATTTTCAACCTGGTCAGCGGCCGGCGCGCTGCATGAAGGAGGAAGGGTAGTGTCTTTCCTTATCTATATCGCAGGATTCCTGATCCTGATTGGCGGTCTCATTTACGGCGCCGTGATACTGCATATGCCGCTGCATTGGATTGTGGCGGGGTCTGTGGTGCTTCTCGGCGCCGGGATTTTAGGTGGCGTCAAAGCTACGCGGCAGAAGGACGCTGCGCAGTAAAGCAGGAAGAAGTCATCTATGACGCTTCTTAGTAAGTCCGTCACCGCTATGGGCTTGTTCGTCCTTTGCGCCGTGCTGCTGGCGGGCAGCATCGGCGTCTTTCTTCTCTATATTCCGATCCTGCCGGTTGTCATGGTTGTAGTGATACTGGTCGGGATGGCCCTGGCTTTCCTGATCGGGGCGCGAGTGGGCGGCGATCAGGTTCTGCGTCTGCACTTCATCAAACGACGAGTCCGGATCAAACAACGAGTCCGGCGATTGCGGCTGACGGGGGACGCAGAGCGCGGAACTACTTAAGCAGTGTGACGACGGCAGTGCGACCACCTCGCGTCATTCGACCAAATGTGGTCAAAACAGAACAGCGCTCCGGCAGACTGGACGGTATGATCAAGTTCACAGCCATACTTGAGCTCCGTCTGTTTCTACCAACCCGTAGCGCCGAAGCACGGGCGTCCTGGATGGATGGGTCAAGGAGAAAGGGCCATGCCCTCCGCATCCTCACTTCCGTTAGCCTCCGCGTGGCTTTCCAAAAACGGTCCGAAAGAACTGGAACTGCTGTTCCGCGCCATCGTCTACCATCCCTCCGCTCCCATCCTGATCGCAGACAACGATCGTCATTACAGTGATGCAAGCTCCGGCGCCGGGAAGCTGCTGGGCCTTTCTCGGGAGGAAATCATTGGACGCAGTCTGGATGAGTTCGTCGAGCCAAGCTTCAAACCTCAGGTCGCCAAATTGTGGCAGGGCTTTCTGGAGCGCGGCGAGCAGGCAGGCACGCTCCCGATGCTGGGCCCTGATGGGGTCCCGCGCGAGGTGGATTATACCGTCAAGGCGGACGTGCTTCCCGTGCGCCATCTCTTGGTCCTGCAGGACAAGACCGACCGCGTGGCAGGCGGAGAAACTCCCGGGTGGGTACAGGATTACGCTCTCTTTCTGTTAGACGTAGACGGAAATGTGGAGGCTTGGTATTCGGGGGCGGAGCGCATCTTCGGTTACACCGGCGCTGAAGCGATGGGCCGGAATGTCGCTTTGCTCTATCCGGAGGAAGACACTCTCGCCGGCAGGTTGCAAGACGATTTGAATCGGTCGACCGTGGATGGCCACTTCGGAACGGAAGGCTGGTGCGCGAAAAAAGACGGAACGCGATTCTGGGCCAACGTAATTACCCTGGCCCTAAAAGACGAGAGTGGGGAGTTGCAGGGTTTTGCGCTCGTGGTGCGCGATTTTAGCCAGCGTCACGAGCGCGACGAAAAGTTGCGGAAGTCGCGCGCCCGGCTGCGCCGCCTGCCCGCCGGAACCACCATCGCCGGCATCGTTTCCGGGGAGTTTGACCGGATTCCAGAAGCGAACGATGCGTTTCTCGATCTGGTGGGCTACACGCGCGAAGATCTGCTAGCTGGGCGGCTGCATTGGCCGGACCTCACTCCGCCGGAATACCGCGCTCTGGACGAATTGGCGCACGAAGAAGGGTTGAGGTTCGGGGCCTGCACGCCCTTCGAAAAGGAGCTGACTCGCAAAGACGGAACGCGGGTTCCTGTGTTGGCGGCTACCGCGGTATTAAAGCTCTCGCCGTTCCGTTGGATCACATTCATACAAGACCTGCGCGAGCGAAACCGCGATGAAAGCGCCGAGAACGAGGTCTCTGGCCTAGAGGCGGACGCGCAGCACGACTTCCCCGAAATCGTGGGACGAAGCCCGGCTCTGAAGCGGATTCTGGCGCAGGTGGAAGTGGTTGCCCCCACCGACGCCACGGTTTTGATTCTCGGCGAAACCGGCACCGGGAAAGAACTGATTGCGCGCGCCGTGCACCAGATGAGTCCGCGCCGGGCACGTCCGTTTATCACTCTAAACTGCGCAGCCATCCCGACGGGCCTGCTCGAAAGTGAACTCTTTGGATACGAAAGAGGCGCTTTCACCGGCGCCCTCTCACAAAAAATCGGGCGCTTTGAGATGGCTCACCGAGGCACTCTATTTCTGGACGAGGTGGGAGACATTCCGTTGGATCTGCAACCCAAATTGCTCCGCGCGTTGCAGGAGAAGGCTTTCGAGAGGCTGGGTGGAACCAAGACCATCCCCATTGACGTCCGGCTGGTGGCCGCCACCAATCGTAATCTGACGCAGATGATGGGCGACAAAATGTTTCGCAGCGATCTCTACTATCGGCTGAAAGTTTTCCCCATCACGACGCCTCCCTTGCGCGATCATGCCGAGGACATCCCAGTTCTGGTCCGGCATTTCACGCAAAAATACGCCGCCAAGATGAATAAGCAGATTGACAAGATCCCGTCGGAAACCATGCGGGCCCTGGTGAGCTGGTCATGGCCCGGCAATGTTCGGGAGCTGGAAAACTTCATCGAACGGGCGGTTATCCTTTCGCCAGGCTCCAACCTGCGCGCTCCGCTGAGTGAAATACGGGCGAATGCGCTGGAACCCAGCGGCAGCCAAACGCTGGAGCAAGTAGAGCGGGAGCATATCATCCGGTTGCTACGCGAGACCGGCGGTGTGGTGAGCGAGGCCGCCACGCGTCTGGGAATGCCGCGGACGACACTGAACGCCATGATGCGAAAACTTGGAATCTCGCGGAAGGATATCTAAAATGACCTACCTAAAATATGAGATAGGTTCCGCGCAGGTGACCGAAGTAACCGCCGACGAGATCCTGCGCTGGTTTGAAGCCTGCCATGAACCAGGCGACGTTTGGCAAAGAATGAATCAGAAGGATTTCTTCTTCGGCTCGCGTGAGCGCGTCTACGCCAATGAGAAAAGCGTGAAGCAGCTCGGACTGACCTACTTCGACGGCGGCCCTTACTTCGCTCGTCCCGCGTAGCGCACCGGCCGAACCGCGACCGCGAGGGAGCGTAACGCATGCTCCTGTCGTGGTAGCGCTCCCTTGCGGTCGCGGTTCGGTAACTAGTTTCGAGCCGCGGGCTGATTCACAGAATTTCCGGCTAGAGCACGATACTGATCGCGATCCCATCACCCGGATCTCTGCGATTGTAGAGATAATATCCGTTGTTATAGCCGACGTAAACATCATCGGTGGCGTACCAGTCCTGCGACCAGCTTTCCGGCCAGGGGTCAACCATCATGAACCAGAACCCATCGTGCTGGAAGCGCGGATAACCCCCGACGATAGAGGGCTGACTGGTAATTCGGAACCAATGTTGATCCCCGAAACTGAGAGCGAAAGTGGCGTCAGGAATGTAATAGCCACCATATCCGCCGCGCTCATCCCAAGTGCGATGCTGGGCTTGCCACTGCACGGCGCGCTCCTGCTGCCAGGAATTGTTCCCCTGCCATCCGCCGCCCTGGTGTAGCCATCCGCGCTGCTGCTGCCAGCCACGGGCCACTTGTTTGCTCCGCTGCGGTGGCGCCTGTTGGGATCGGGCCTGTTGCTGCTGCGCGGGTCTGGCTTGCTGCTTCTGTTCGTGCTGAGCGCGTTCCGGCTTCTGCTGCGCTGGCTTGGCTTGCTGCTTCGGCTCTTGCTGGGCTCGCGCTGGCCGCTGTTGTGCGGGCTTAGCTTGCGGCTTGGGTTCCTGTTGAGCGCGTTCCGGCTTCTGCTGTGCGGGCTTGGCTTGCTGCTTCGGTTCCTGTTGAGCGCGTTCCGGCTTCTGCTGCGCGGGTTTCGCCTGCGGCTTGGGTTCCTGCTGAGCCCGTTCCGGCTTCTGCTGTGCGGGCTTGGCTTGCTGCTTTGGCTCCTGTTGGGCTCGCTCTGGCCGCTGTTGTGCCGGCTTGGCTTGCTGCTTCTGCTGCTGCGGCGCCTTTTCGGGCTTCGCCTCCTTTTCCTGTTCCTTCTGTGCGTAGGAGACGGCTGCGGTTCCGAAAACTAAGAACAACAGTGCCGGGGTAACCGATCCGAGCGGGAAAATACGTTTCATGTTTATCACCTTCGTCCGAGCAAGTGAGCATTTCGCTGGCCGTTGGCTAAATTCGTTTGGCTATGCACATGCTTCTGTCAAACCGTTCGACACAGAAAACAAGGAGAACAAAATGAACGACAGCACAAAAGATGAACTGCAGGGTAAGGCCCATGAATTAAAGGGAGCCGTCAAAGAGGCGGCAGGTAAAGTGACCGGTCAGCCCGAACTCGAAGCCGACGGCCAAAACGAAAAGTTGGCCGGAACCATTCAGAAAAAAGTCGGTCAGGTTGAAAAGGTTTTAGGCAGTTAGGCCGGGAGACACGCGATGCTAATCCTAATCATTCTGTTGATCCTTCTTTTTGGCGGTGGCGGCGGCTATTACGGTCACAGCCGTTGGGGAGTCGGGGGCGGCGCCGGGGTGGGCCTGGGGACCATTCTGGTAATTGTTCTGATCGTGTACCTGCTGGGCGGCCTTCATTATCTAGCGACATGAAAACTCGAATCCAATCCGCTCTTCGGGAACTCTTCCATCGCCCCTCGGCACAATTTGTTCCGGCGGCATCCATGTCAGGGCTATTCTTGACGCTGCTGGCCGTGCTGGCTGGGGCGTTGGGTACCTGGCGGTTGGGCGTGGACCCTGGCTGGACCAGTCCATTCTTCATAGCGAGCGGAATGTTGTCGCGTTACCAGTTGTGGTTCGCAGTCGCCCTGGTTGCGCAAACATCCGCATTCGTCCTCAATCGCTGGGTGGCGAAGCAGCTGGTAGACGCGCCGGCACTGGCCGCGGTGTAGGAGACCAGCAGCATGACAACGAAGGAACTGGCTGATTTCCGAACGGTTCTGGAAGCCCGGCAAACTGAGTTGGAAGCGTTGCTTCGCAACCGCGAAGTAATCGCGGTGAATTTGAACTCCGACGTGCTGGACCAGATCCAGCACGCCCAGGAACGCGAGATGGCGATTGGCAACCTGGAGCGTGCATCCTCCCGCTTGAGCGAGGTGCGAACCGCACTTCAACGTATTCAGCTCGGAACGTTCGGGATCTGCCTGGATTGTGAAGAAGAAGTGAGTTTGAAACGGCTCGCCGCACTGCCCTGGGCTACATTGTGCCTCGCATGCCGGGAAGCCGCGGATCGTAATCAAGCGCTAAACGGGAATGCTAGCGAAGAATCCGAACTAAGCGCCGCCTGAACAATGACCGCCTTTGGTCACATGACCATATATCGTTACCCTCGGAAGTGCAGTCGCTTTCCGAGCGATCTCAGTCGCAACACGAATAACATTGGTTCTACATGGTTCTACATGGTTCCACATTGGTTCTACTCGTGCAGTAGAGAAGTGAGCTATGATGGGCATGGACACAAGCACGCTCACCGGCGCGGACAGTCAGGTGGAGCGGGCGGAGCGAATCAAACTTCAAGTCGACGCCGACTTCGACCGTGTGGCGGCGTCCTTCCGATCCGACGCTGATAACGACGCCCGCTATCAGGCAATCAAGAATAATTGGGCAATACCGAAAACTACCTTAGGGAGACTCACAGCGTTATGAACATCAGACCGTTATACGACCGCATCGTGGTGAAGCGGATTGACGAACAAGAAACCACCCGAAATGGCATTGTGATCCCGGACTCCGCCAAGGAGAAACCGCAAGAGGGCGAAGTGATGGCCGTCGGCAACGGCAAGCGGCTGGAGGATGGCACACTGGTGGCTCTCGACGTCAAGGCGGGCGACCGCATCCTTTTTGGCAAATATTCCGGCAACGAGATCACGCTGAAGGGCACGGAGTACATCATCATGCGCGAAGACGACGTGCTGGGTGTTCTGGATTCCGCCGGCAAAACGGCGAAGAAAGTCGCGTAATTCATTCGAATTCAAAAAGGAACCCATCATGGCAAAACAGATTACTTATAGTGACCACTCCCGGCAGGCCATCCTGCGCGGTGTCAACCAGCTCGCCGAAGCGGTGAAGGTGACGCTCGGCCCCAAGGGACGCACTGTGGTTCTTGAAAAGAAGTTCGGAGGCCCCACCATCACCAAAGACGGCGTAACGGTGGCGAAAGAGATCGAGCTGAAAGATCCGCTCGAGAACATGGGCGCACAGATGGTCCGCGAGGTGGCATCGAAGACTTCGGACGTGGCCGGCGACGGCACCACCACCGCCACTATTCTGGCGCAGGCGATTTTCCGTGAAGGCGTCAAGGCGGTTACCGCGGGCGCAAACCCGATGGCCATCAAACGCGGTATCGACAAAGCTGTCGAAGTAGCCGTGGAAGAAATCAAGAAGCTCTCGAAGCCCGTCTCCGGCGACATGATCGCTCAAGTGGGCCGGATTTCCGCCAATAGCGACTCCACTGTCGGCGATGTCATCGCCCAGGCGATGCAGAAGGTGGGCAAGGACGGCGTGATCACGGTTGAGGAATCCAAGACCATGACCACCGAACTACAGACCGTGGACGGCATGCAATTCGACCGCGGCTACCTCTCGCCGTACTTCGTTACCGATCCCGAACGCATGGAATGCGTGCTGGAGGATCCCTACATCCTGATCCACGAAAAGAAGATCAACAACATGAAGGACGTGCTGCCGATTCTCGAGCAAATCGCCCGCGCCGGCAAGCCGTTGCTGTTGATCTCAGAGGAAGTGGAAGGCGAAGCCCTGGCCACGCTGGTGGTCAACAAGCTGCGCGGAACGCTCAACGTTTGCGCCGTGAAAGCGCCCGGCTTCGGCGATCGACGCAAAGCCATGCTGGACGACGTAGCGATCCTGACCGGCGGCAAGGCCATCATGGAAGAAACCGGCATCAAGCTGGAAGGCGTTCAGTTGGCCGATCTGGGCCGCGCCAAGCGAGTCACGGTGAACAAAGACAACACCACCATCATTGACGGCGGCGGGCACGCAGAAGGATATCGAAGGCCGGATCAAGCAGCTCCGCACTCAGGTGGAAGAAACCACCTCGGATTACGACAAGGAAAAACTGCAGGAGCGTTTGGCGAAGCTGGCCGGCGGCGTGGCAATCATAAAAGTCGGCGCGGCTACTGAAACCGAGATGAAAGAGAAGAAAGCCCGCGTCGAGGATGCTCTCAATGCCACGCGCGCGGCAGTGGAGGAAGGCATCGTTCCGGGCGGAGGCGTGGCGCTGCTGCGCGCGGCCATTGCGCTCGAAAAGCTGACGCTCCCGGGTGACGAACAGTTCGGCGTGACCATCGTTCGACGCGCCTGCGAAGAGCCGGTCCGCCAGATTGTGGTCAATTGCGGAACGGAAGGCGCCGTGGTTGCGGAACACATCAAGAACCAGAAGGATCCGAACTACGGCTTCAACGCCAGCACCGAGAAGTACGAAGACCTGGTGAAGGCGGGCGTGATCGATCCAACGAAAGTCACGCGCACGGCCTTGCAGAACGCAGCTTCCATTGCATCGCTTATGCTAACTACGGAAGCCATGATCTCGAGTGTGGTGGAGGAAGCAGATTGAACAAGCGCTTACTAAAGCGCCACAAGCGTCAGGTGGCGCGGGCCAAGGAACATGTGAAACTGTCGGAGCCCGACCTGCGAACACCGGAACAGATCACCGCGGCGCGAGAAGCCGGCCGTTCCGCCGGTGGCCGCCGCGGAGGCTCAGATGCTCCGGGCGCGACGCCGTCCCTTCGAAAAAACATCGGCGGTGGCGCCGCACGCAGCCCGGCGAAGGCCGACGCGTAGGCTCCGGTTATGGCCGAGACGCTCTCGCGCTGTCCCTACTGCAAATCCGTCGATTTCAGAAGTGTAGGCGTACGAAACAGGCTGGAGAAAGCGATCCACTGGCTCCTGCTTCCGTACCGGTGCGAGCTGTGCGGCCGCCATTTTTTCCTCTTCCGCTGGCAAGCTCCCATCGGCGGAACGGCATAGTACCCCAATTAGTCGCCAGTGTTGCGGGGCGCCGTACGAACAGAGCCGCGACTGCGAGGGAGCGTAACGCACTGCTGCTGTCGTGGTAGCGCTCCCTCGCGGTCGCGGTTCGGTAACAGGGCAGACACTTCTAGTTGCCGGTGAATTCGTAGACCTGGACAGCTTTGCGTCCGCTTCGGCCGAAGCCTACCACGGAACTGGTGGAAGCGAAGACGGGATGCAGTTGCCGCAATGGTTCCAGCGGTGTGCAACTCAGCATCGGATTGTCACCCACCAGCACGCAACCTTTATCCCGGCAGGCAGGCTCCGCGGCAGACGCTTCCGTGGCCGATGCAAATCGCTTGGTGTCTACGATCTCCTGATAGGAGTTGCCGTTGGGGAATTTCTTCGGCTGAAGGAAGAGCAGCACCGCGCCATCGCGGCCATCCACTGCCTGCCCTCCGAATACGAACAAACGGATGGCCATGCTGCGATAGTAGGCGGGGCGGAAAAACACTTTCGGCTCGGGTTTGCCTTGGGCATTTAATTGATAGGCCAGCAGCAGATAATCGGGCTGGAAATGTGTGCGGGAATATTGGAAGAAGGACGGAAAGTCGCCGACTAACAATGCACCGGAGGATGGCCACAGCGGAAGGCGCTCATCCAGCATGACGTAACGCGTGCGCCATTGCCGCAAGATCGGAACGGCTTCGGCTTCCGATGGCGCGAGGAAGAAATCCGCGGCTGCGCCGGCGTTGGCTTGCGTGGGATTGGTTACGGGTATTCGTCTCGCAACATCGACGATTGCATAGCCGTAATCCCACCACGCCATCACGCTGTAGGCGCTGGGCGGGTATGGATAATCCGGCCCGAAGTCGCGCCAGCGATATCGGGCGTAGAAAAAGCCAGGATCTCCAAACGGTTCGGGCGTAGAGGTGCGCATCCAACGCAAAGCTTCTCTCCAATCCTCCGATATCCCGGTAGGCACGTCCGCGTTCGAATGCGGAGTAGAGATTGGGCGCGAATACCAGAAGCGCCAGACACGCGGCGGTGACCCAGGCAGTTATGCGGCCGCGCACGAATAGCCGATCCGCGGCGTAGCCGGATGCAAGGGCGACTCCGATCGCGTAATAGTAAGTCATCCGGAGCTCGCCCATGGCGAGGACAAACATGGCGAGTCCCCAAAAAAACACCAGAGCCCGCCCCACGATCTCTTCGTCTCAGAATATATTCGGCCAGCAGGAACAAACCGATCAAGGCGAGAAAGTAGGCGCCCCAAAATTGGCGGATCGCTGGAAGCAGGGAGAAGTGATCGATATCGTAAATCAGAGATTGCAGTTCGTAAACTCCGCCCGAAGTTCCGAAGAGGGAGGGCGCCAGATGGGTAATGACGATTTTTGCGGAGTGACGTAAGCTGGATCGTTGTGCCAACGCCGCCAGGATCGCCAGAGCAGCGAGAGTTGCGGCGGATAATCCGCCATAGAATCGGAGACCAGGACGCCGCATGCGGCGGCACAGCCTGGCCCACCACTCCACAGCCGCGAGCCCAACGATTCCCAGTGTGAGCGCGGCGATGGTGTAATTCATCCAGAGCAGGTGGCGGAAGAGGAGGCAGACGCCGAGGGCGATGAGAAAAGCGACGTAGAGCGGCCGGAAGGGCGGTTCCGGTTTTTCGCCGGGCCAGAACCAGCGCACGCGATCAAAGAGCGCCCAAGCCACCACGATCCCAACGGTGATTGCGGAGCCGTGAAAAGTTAGTAGATAGGCGGCCAGCGTTAGGCCGGCGGCGACGGAGGTTTTGAGCGCCGGCGGATTTTGGATGGCGCGCAGCAGCAGGAAAAAAAACAGCGTCACCAACAGGCTTTCCATAATGTGGTGATCGGTGAATCCGAGGCTGGATACTCGCAGGAAATGGCCTGGCAAGGTTGCGATCACGGCGGCGGCAACAAGCGCTGCGCGCCATCCGAAAATGAGCCGCGCCAACAGAAAGATAGCGACGACCGTGCAGACGGCGAGGACCGCGGGATACCAGGCGGCGATGCTGTGCAGGAGAGAATCCGAAGGTGAGCCAAAACCCGCGATCCAGGCGATCAGGCCCAGCAGCCAATCGTAAAAAGGCGCGGTGGCGGTATCTTGCACCTTGCCGAATGCGACATAAGGATCCACCATGCTGCGCCAGGGAAAATGGTGAATCAGATTTTCCGCCACGCGCACGTGATACCACGCATCGGTTTCCTGGAAGTTGACGAAGCCGGGCTGAAAGACCAGATCGAACCGGGGAATGACGCGGATGGCGAGCGCCAGCAGGCCGAGCGCGGCTACGACGATCCACTGCCAACGGTTCAGGAAAGCCCCGAGTGCTGAAGTGCGGACCTGTGGCGGCGTCGGCGTTGGTTGCAGTTCGGCTCATTATGGCATACGAGGCTAGTCCGGTTAAAATCAGTTGTGCCATGCGCGAAATCGTAGGGACCGTACGGCGGAGCCTGGACCTTTTGAACGGACGGCTGCGCCGCAGATGGTTGCTGCACGTGCCGTGGGCGTTATTTTCGGCTGTGCTCGAGATGTTGGCCACGGCCGGCATACTGATCCTGATCCGGCTGATCAGCGATCCCGGGGGGATGGAGCGGAGCGCTTCGTTAAAGGCTTTGCGGCATTGGATTGCCTTCACGCCCGGTGCAGGGTTCAATGCCGCTTTTGGCGCGCTGGTGGCGCTGACTTACGTGGTGAAGAACGGCCTGCGGGTGGTGGAGACTTACGCGCTGCAGCGTTCGGCGGCGGCCACCGCGGTGTGGATCTCATCCGGACTGCTGGAAAGATACCTGATGGCGCCGTACAGCCTGCATCTACGGCGCAATTCGTCCGAGATGGTGACCAACGTCGGTTTAGCTGGGGATCAAGTGAGTTGGGTTGTGTTGCAGTCCGTGACTGCGCTGATTTCGGAGGCGTGCATCGCGCTTGGAATTCTGGCGGTGCTGGTGGTGCAACTGCCACCGCTGGCGCGCGGCGCGGCGGCTGTCACGGCGGGTGTATCGATCCTGCTGCTGTGGATTACCCAGAAGCGGCACATACGCTGGGGGCGCTTGCTGCACGCGGCGAACATTCAGAAAATGCAGAGCCTACGCCAGAGCCTGGCGGCGGTTAAGGAGGCGAAGATTCTTGGCCGGGAACGATATTTCAGCCGAAGATTCGCGAGGATCCGCTCCGATTTGGGCGATCTGGAAGCGGTGCAGCTCACGACAGAAGTGCTTCCCCGCATGGTGGTGGAGACCACCTTCGTTCTGGCGCTGACGGGCTTGATTGTTCTGGCATGGCTGTACCCAAATGGCGCCGCTAATCTGACGCTCACTTTGGGAATCTTCGCTTATGGCGGCCTGCGTCTGCTTCCTTCGCTGCATCTGATGGTTTACCGCTTCAACCGGGTCGGCTCCGGGGAGGCTGCGGTGAAAGCAGTAGCGCGCGATTGGCATGAACTGACTCCGTATGTGACGACGAGCGGGCCGGCGGAGGCTGCGTTGGCCATGGCCGAATCGATTGTGCTGGAGGATGTGAGTTTTTCCTACGATACGTCCCATGGCAGCGCGGATCAACCCGCGCTGAGCGAGATCAATCTTACGATTCGCCGTGGAGAATCCATTGGAATCGTCGGGCCGACCGGCGCGGGGAAGACCACTCTCGTGGATTTGATACTAGGGGTTTTGGAGCCTACCGAAGGAACCATCCGCGTGGATGGGCGCGACATTCGCACGTCCTTGCGGGCCTGGCAGAAGCAGATCGGGTATGTTCCGCAAAGTGTGTACCTGATCGACGACACCATCCGGCGCAACATTGCGTTAGGACTGGAAGATGCGGAGATTGACGAGGGCAGGGTAGTGGAGGCGGCTCGCGACGCACAGTTGGATGGATTTCTGAGCGGGTTGGCCGAGGGATTGGACACGGTGACGGGAGAACGCGGGTTGCGGCTTTCGGGAGGGGAGCGGCAGCGGATCGCGGTGGCGCGAGCGCTCTACCGTCGTCCGACTGTTTTGATTTTCGACGAGGCCACAGCTGCGTTGGACAACTTGACAGAGCAGGCGCTCACCGCAACGATCCAGGGTTTGCACGGAAAGATTACGACTGTGTTCATCGCGCATCGGCTGAGCACGGTAGAAGCCTGCGATCGGTTGATCTTTCTGCGCGACGGAAAGATTGCGGATGTGGGGAGTTATGCGGAGTTAGAAAAGAATCCGGAGTTTCTAGCGTTGAGTTTGGCTGGCAGGCCATAGTTCGTACGCCGGGCAAATGTGGTGACAGGAGCCTGTGAAAAAACCAAAAAGGCACCGACTCCCTTACGGTCGCGGTTCGGTAACGAAACTTCATTCCGAACCGCGACCGTGTGAGGGAGCCGGTGCCTTTGCCGATTTTCCACAGGTTCCTGTCACCGCATTTACCGAACCGGCCCGAAGATTGGGGCGGCGTCGCGCTGCCAGGCCTCTTGCCAGGTTTCGGGAAAAGCGGCTTCGATATTTTTCCGCATGCGCTCGAGGATTTGAGGATGCGCGGGGAAACCTTGAAGCAACTCGTCGATTCGATGTGCGAACTCCTGGCTACTTTGAAACGTAAGCGCGGTATGGCCGGGCTGAATTTGTTCGGCCAGGCAAGCGCCGTAGTCCAAAACACAGGCGGGAGTTCGGGCTCCGAAGAGATCCATGATTTTCATGGGCAGATCGACGCCGGAAGAGGAGCGGTGCAACGAGATGCCGAAGTGAGCGGTGCGCAGCAGTTCACGATAATCGCCCGGATCTAAAAAAGCGGTCCGCAGGATCACTCGACGCCATGCCATGGTGGAAAGCTTCTGTTCAAATGCATCGCGCAAAGGTCCCCGGCCGGTAATCAGCACCATGAGTTGAAGAGGCTGTGTATTTGGCTGGGAATCCCAAAGCGCGAGACCGGCCAGAAGAAGGTCCATGTCCTCGTCGGCGCCCCAACTGGTGGGGCAGACCGCGAATGCGGAATTATCCGGAAGGGTAAGGCCGGCTCGTGCAAGAATGCTCTGGGCGGCTTGGCTCCTTTCGGAAATCGGGAGCGCCTGGAGTAATTCGCGAGGCCGGTCATAAAGGACGATGGGCGCGGCAAGACCAAAGTCGTCGATAAGAACGCGGCGCATGGCAGTGGATACGCAGAAATTCGCGTCTGCTCTACGCCCTAGCCAGCGCTCCCAGGTTTTCGCCACTCGAATCACAATGTGTTCCGGTTCCAATCGGGTGGTCAGCATGGTGTATCCGAAATTGTGCCAATCGACGATGAAGCAGGAACGTCGCATCCGCGCAGCCAGCCATCCGGCGAAGAGGGTTGGGATGGTTGGGGGATTCTGAACCAGGACGGCGCCCGCGCGGCGGGTTTGGACCAATAAGAACCAAAACGATTCGAGCAGCAAGCAGACGGAGCGCAGCGCAGTTACCAGCAGGAACCAAAAACGCGGCGCACCCTGGGGCGCTCGCGGTAGAGAGCGCACGCGGTACAAACGAATTCGGGGATGGCTGCGCACGGCGCTGTCCACCGGCGTTTCGGTGTAGCCGCCAATGCAGACATCGGCGCCATTTTCAGCCAGTGCCAGCGCATGGTTCAGCATGCGGGGGCTGCGTCCCAAATCGCCCAACACCAGGATCGTCACCGGAGAGCGGGGTGTTTGAGCGGACATGAAGGGACAGCATTATGATAGCCGGGGTGAAGGGGTTCGACAAGCAAACGCATTTCTTTCCGCATCCCCTGCCTTGAGCGCGCAAACCCGGTACGCCTAAATTCAGCACGTGGGGCAGGTTGGTAACCTGCCGCCGATCGCCAATCGGCGCAAACTGCGCGGGTTGACAACCCGCGGCAGGATGACATCCTGCCCCACTACCTATTAGTTTGTATAACCAACGCGGTATTACCATCGGCAATTGTCATTGGTTATGTTACTAATAGAACCAAACTATTAGTAAGTAACGGTACTCGTATATCCGTATATTTTTGATCGGATTACACTTTTATTTGGTAATGTAGGACCCTAAGTGGTCAAATCGGCCCCCTATTCCGGGCCGCCGACATAAGAAAACGAGGAGAACCAAATGAAGAAACTGAACGTATCTTTCTGGCTTGCGCTCGCGACCGCCAGCATATTCGCGATCCAGCTTGCCACCCCGGCTTCCCACTCCAAACGGTATGATGATCCGCTTCCCACGTGCCCGCCGGAGTGTCCCAAACCGCCAAAACCGCCGAAAGTTGCGGCTCACTGAACACAGGAATCCGCAGGGCGGCTTGGCTGCCCTGCATCCAATTTTAGTTACTCGTTGAGCGCCTCAGATCCCGGTCTAAACACACTGATCCAGATGACGAGGCAAAGAGTAAGCGCGGAAAGCATGTAGTTATTCGCGAGAGTCTTTTTGGCCCAGCCCATGTTCACGGCGAAACAAACCACGGCGTAGATACCAAAATATGCGGCCAACATGCTCTCATGGCGCAGGAGATTACTTTTGACGCTGTTTCTAATGACTACCAGGAATAGCAGAGCGGAGAATCCCAGAAACAGGGCGAGAACGGTTGAAATATAGCGCTTGGCCAGGAATTCGAACTGGAGCACCACCTGGAGCTGAATACTTCCAAACTGGCTCAGCTCTGCCTTGATCGGAACGGCTGCGAACACAATCGCACTCAGGAGCAGGAAGTAAAGGACGGGCTTAGGAGGCCGCGCAACGTGTTCATACTCCTTCCACATACTGGAGTGAACCTCAAGGGTCACAGCGATTTGCAACAGCAGCAGCACCGGCTCTGACCACAGCCAGAAGTAAGTGTAGGAAAGCGGGAGAACGCTGCCGAACCCGGCAGTGAAATAAAAGGCGCACAATGAGCGCAGTACCGAGCAACCCAGGTACAAAGTGAAGATCGGATGCTTCTTGGCAAGCCCTGTCCAGAGTAAGTGGGCGCAGAACAGTATCTGGACCGTGACCGAACTGTACCAGAATAAGTTACTTGGCTCCGCCATCACTATACACTTGTAAAAAGTGTACGGTGAATCGACTTAGCCGTCAACAAGAAAACGTACGCCGGACTACACTTACTTCTTTTTCACCGGCTTCTTAGCGTTCGGATTGTTGTAGTTCGTCTCAAGTGTCGCGCCGATCATCTGGAGCATTCCCTTGGCCGCCTCGGCAAACTGGCCCTGAGGTTGAAGCTGGAGATACTTTTCGAGCGCGGCTTGCATACCTTCCGGAGCCACCACCTTGCCGTCCTTGTCGGTGGTCAATTTGGCGGACAACGCGGTAGCGTACTGGAACTGGGCGTCGGCATATTCCGGATTTACTTCGGTGGCCTTCTTGAAGGCGGCTTCGGCGGCCGCGGTTTGGCCCGTGTTTACCAGGAGAGCCCCCAGATTGTAGAAGTACTTGCCGGCATTGGGCGGATCGAGCTGCGCCGCCTTGGAGAGCTCAGTTTGCGCGTCATCGAACTTCTTGGCTTTGGCTAACGCCAGGGCATAATTATTGTGATAGGCGGGATCGTCCGGTTTGAGAGCGATGGCTTTCTGAAACGCGTCGATGGCCTTGCTCAGGGCAGCCTGTTGTTCGTCGCCGGTCTTGCCGGCGGCCAATTGAACATAGGCATCGGCGAGGTTGGCCCAAATGACGTGCTGATTCGGGTCCATAGCCGTGCCCTTCTCAAAGGATTCGATGGCGGCCGGATAGTTCTTGGCGGCCAGGGCTTCCTTACCTCCGTTGAAGGCGTCGTTGAGGGCTTTATTCTTCGCCATGGTGGCCTGATTTTCTTTGGCCTTCTTTTCCAGGGCGTCCTTTTGCTCCTTGGTCATCCCGCGCTCTTGTTCTTTGGTCAGGTTGCCGGTTTCAACGGCCTTTTGCGTGGCCTTGTTCGCTTCTTCGGTCTTCTTCAGGTCGAAATTGCAAGGCGTGGGGTCGCCCAACTGTGTGCGGAGATGCTGCACGTAGTCTTTTTTATCCTCGCCGATGAAGACGCTGACGGTATAGGTGCCCAAGGGCAGGCCGTTATAGATGTAGTGGCCTTTCTTGTCGGTTTTGGCGCCTTTGTACACGCCTTTCATGTCCTCGCGCTCGATCAGGATCTTAGCGCCCACCGCGGGAGTTCCATCGGTGTTGGTGACCTGGCCTTCGATGGCTGAGATCTGCGCCGACGCGGCGCCCGCAAACAACAGGAAACAGAACGCGTATGGAACGTACCTGCGCGACTTGGCAAACATTGCGATATCCTCCCCAGGGGTGAATCTTTTCAAACTACAGCATACTACGATGTGTTTTCACGCGCATCTTTTCGGTACGATTCAGCAATCCACTCGCTCCCTTGCGGTCGCGGTTCGGAATGAGCGGTCAATAGGCCACGCTTAGGATGTAGGCTTCTCCGTAATCGATGACTCCAGCGTCCAGGGTGCCCTTGGTGAGAGGGGCGGTGAAACTGGAGAATCCGCCGCTGGCGATTCCGAGGCTGCCGAACGAGGATTCACCGCTTGCGGCGTGGGGCAACTGCGCGCGAACGCTGGCGGGAACCACGAACTTGCCCGCGGATGCCGGGGCCGAGCAGTAAAAACTCTTGGCGCGCGATTTGGACGGATCCGTCGGGTTGACGATGGTAGAATTTCCGTAAATATTCACGATCGGGTTGGATGGCGTGGTTCCACCGGACCAGACGATGGTGAGGTCAGTGTTGTTGGGCACGCTCGAGAAGTTTCCCGCGTTGGTCCAAAGCAAATTGCCGGGAAGTGTGATGTTGGCGGTGAACGCTCCCACGTCGGTGCCGCCGTCGCCGGCGATATTCCAAGCGCCGGGGCCCAGAATCGGAGAGATGAATACACCGACATATCCCCCGTCGGTTTCCCGCAGCAGGTTCGCGGTTTGCCCTTGGGGTCCGTTGATCGTAAGGCGAATCGAATTGGGTATGAGTTCGGTGCCGCCGATCTGGTTGATGGCGGGCAGATTAAAGCCGCCGGTGGTAATCACCTGATCGATCACCACGCAGCCGTTCAGCGGCGACGGATACACAACCGCGCCATAGGCGACCGGAATCAGATTGTACATGTTGAACACGGAGTTCGCATCCGCGTTATCGAACAATCCGCCGGCTCCTTGGACGGCTCCGCCCAAGGACGGTGCGTAGCCGGAGAGTACCTGGAAGAGTCCAACGTTCACGGTGCCGCCGCTATCCAGCTTGGCGAGGGCGCTGGAAGATAATCCGAAGAGGTGAGTGCAGGCGTCGCTGCCAGCCTTGGCGATGGGCAGCACGAAATCTTCGCTGACTTGGCCGCTGGCGGTTACGGAAACTGGAACGTAGCAGCCCGTGTCGACATTGGCGGGAATTTGAACATCGATCTGGTCTTCTCCAGCGAAACTCGGAGCGCGTCCGGCATAGGTGGGTTTCACGGCTTGTCCCGCGATGGTCACGATCACGTCAGTGCCGATCTGGACGGCGCCGGGCGCCACATTATCTGGAGTAGTGATCGGCCCAAGTCCAGTGCCGTACAGCACGATCGTCTCGCCCGGATGGGCTGCTTTGGACAACAAGACGGGCGTTGAATCCGAGCTATGCTGGGCCGCCACGGTTCCGTAGCCCTGCGAGTTTGTGGTAAAAATTCCAACGCGCGATGGCACTACCGATATCGGGAAGGGCGCGCTGGTTTTCCCGTCGAAAGTGAGGGTGACGTTGGCATCTCCGGCCGGTGTGTTGGAGGGCAGAATGGCTTGTACCTGGAGGGCGGAGGTATAAAACATGAACGCATCGAAGTTCTGTCCACCGCTTGAAATGGTGATGGATGTTCCATTGGCTGCGGGCAGGCTGGTGGGAAGCGGCAGGCCTGCGGGGTAGGTCGGCGACGAAGGTCCCATGCCAGTGCCGAAGACAATGAAAATGGAGCCTTGGGCGATGACGTCTTTGCCGATGGGGTTACCCTTCGAATCCTGGGGTGGGGTTAAGTAACTTGCCGTATTTACGATGGAGCCGATTTTCGGCTGCGCCAGTACTGAGGCTGCCATCATAACCGCTAACAAATAGAAACTAATGATTTGCCGCATAGCGTATACTCTATCGCAAACGCCTACGGAAAGGGCCTAGGGCATTATGCGACGTATCCAAATCGACTCGTGCCGCATCTAACGGACATAACGGGGAGCGTGAGCATGCGACTTTTTTTAGGACTGTTCGTGGCGATTTGTATTTTCGCCCAGGACGGTCTCAAACAGGCAGAGGAACTTTACCAAAAGACCGACTACAGGGCGTCCCTGGGCGTTCTGCAGCATCTGCCTCCGAAAAACGCGGCAGGATATGCACTGGCTGGGCGGAATTACTTCATGCTCGGCGAATTCAAAAGAGCCACTGAAGCGTTTCAAAGGGCGTTTGCGCTGGAACCGGGGAAATCGGAATACGCGCATTGGCTGGGCCGGGCATTTGGACGGCGAGCGGAGATGTCGAGTTGGTTTTCAGCGCCTGCTTATGCATCGAAAGCCCGACAGTATTTCGAGCAGGCGGTGGCGCTGGACCCATCGAACGGCGAGGCGATGAACGACCTGTTCGATTTCTACCTGCAGGCTCCTGGATTCCTGGGCGGAGGATATGACAAGGCGCAGGCGTTGGCGCAACGGATCGCTGCCCACAATACCGCGGAGGGACATTTTGCGCTGGCGCAACTGGCGGACAAGCGCAAGCAATACGACACGGCCGAGGATCAACTGCGCCGCGCGATGGAAGTGGCGCCGCGGGAGATTGGCCGGGTTCTGGATCTGGCGAAATATCTGGCAAAACACGGGCGGATTGAAGACAGCGAAGCGGCCTTTGCGCGAGCGGAAAAATTGGCGCCGCAGTCTCCCAAAGTGATTTTCGCCCGTGCCGACATTTATATTCAGCAAAAGCGCAATCTGGACCAGGCGCGAGGCCTGCTCAAGCTATACCTGCAAAGCAATCTTTCGCCGGACGATCCGCCGCGCGAAGAGGCTGTGAGGTTGTTGAAGCAGACGAGTGGAAGCTGAGAAAGGCACCGGCTCCCTCACGGTCGCGGCTCGGTAACACTCTTTCCGTTCCGTGATAATGGTTCTACTGTGTACTTTGGCGAATCGTTCCGATTCAGTTTGCAAGCGCTGAGCGCCAATAAAGTACGAAGCTTTCTCACCGCGCTTGGCCTGGTGATCGGCAACGCATCGGTGATTCTGGTTGTGACCATTTCCATCACCAGCCGGGATTACGTCCTGGATCAGATCCGCGGCGTCGGATCGAATCTCATTTCCGCGCAGTTTTCGGCCGGCACCACCACCGCCACGCAGGTGGACGCCGATTTCATCAAGCTGGCGGACGTCGAAGCTGTCCGGCAGCAGTTCGGATCGCGCATCATTGCCGCGACCAGCATCATGACCAACAATGCGCGGGTGCTGATCAACGGAAAAGAGCAGGACGTCCGGGTGCTTGGAACCGATGAGCAGTATCCATTAGTGCGAAATATGCTGCTGCTATCCGGGCATTTCATGGATGCTAACGAAGTGGAACAGCGGCAAAAGGTGGCCATGCTCACCGAAAAACTGGCTCAGAAGTTGTACGGGAGCACGTCCATGGCGGTGGGTCAGGTATTGAAGCTGTTCGGTTTGCAGTTCACAGTGATTGGAACTTTCAAGGAGCGGACCGGGACCTTTGGACAGTCCGAAATTGCCGACGAAACCGTGCTGATCCCGATTACCGAGATTAAGCTCTTCACGCCGGTGGAGCGCGTGGATCCGATGTATGTGCAGGCGCGTTATTCGTCCGACGTGCGGCCGCTTACGGCGGCAATCAAACAGGTTCTCGAGAGCCGCCATCGGCCGGGCGCGAAATTCGAGGTGTTCAACCTCTCCGGAATTCTGGAGGCGGCCGAGAAGATCGCCCGGGTGCTCACTTTGGTGCTGGTGACAGTCTCGACTATTGCGCTGGTGATTTCCGGGATCGGGATCATGAACATCATGTTGGTGACAGTGACGGAGCGCACGCGGGAGATCGGGCTGCGGATGGCTGTCGGTGCGTCGCGCAAGGCGGTGCTGGAACAGTTTTTGACGGAGGCGGTAGTGCTGAGCGTAGGGGGCGGGTTCATCGGAATCCTGATCGGCATTTCGATTCCACTGAGCGTGCGATTTCTGACGGATCAGATCCGCGTGCCAATTTCGCCGGTGTCGATCATGGTGGCGTTCTGCGTGTCGCTAGTGGTGGGGGTGGTGTTCGGGATGCTGCCGGCGAATCGGGCGGCGCGGTTGAATCCGACGGAGGCGCTGAGATACGAGTAAATCTTGGGAATTCCAGGAATTCAGGAAGTCGAGGGAGTCTGGGAAGAAGGTGGCTGCGCGGCTTTCTGATTTAGTGGGCGAACGGGTTGCGGATTTCCAGGTTTCCAATGCGTTGCCCTTGTTGGAGATCCTCGGTCCAAAGAATTCGGCAATTGCCGGCGATGGCTGAGCTTACGATCAAGGAATCATAGAACGAAAGTTGGGTTTCTTCGCGAAGCGAGAGAGCTTGTGAATAAAGCGAGGCGTCTGGGACGATTTCACAGAGAGGCATCAGAACGCGTGCCAGATACAACTGGGCCTCTGGGGCGTGCATAGGCTTTGCGAATTTCCGCGTCGCAACATTGAGGAATTCCTGGACAACTTGATAACTGATTACGCCAAGACGCGTATCCAAAGCGCTTGAAACAAGCTCGTTCGCGCGAGCGCGCTTGGCGGCCGACCCGCTGTCGAAGGTATAGACGAAGATATTGGTATCCAGGAAGAAGCGTTCGGGAGCGGGACTCATCGCCTCAGCGTTCGTTCATCTCGTCCCGCGAAAAGTGTTTTCCGCTGCGAACATGGGACAAGCGCTGCATGATTTGCGTATATTCCTGACTTCCCGTTGCCCGGCCGGCGTAGCGATTCAGCCATTCGCGGAAGGCTGCGTTCAGGGTTGTCTTTTCCTGCGCAGCCCGAAGCCGGGCACGTTCGATCAGGTCTTCCTCCGCGCTCAAGGTTATGTTTCTCACGTATCCAGTGTACACTATTTCAGTGTAAGGGTTGGCTATTTGTCGCGATAGTTCAGCGGGGGCTTGTGGTCGGCGGGGACTCGGGATTGGTATTCGTGGCCGGCGCGGCGCTGGTCGAAGCTGGCGCGGGCGGCTTTTAGTTCGGCGGGGTCTGAGAAAAGATCCACGCCGGTAAGGGCCAATGTTTTTGCGGCCACCAGCATCCCTTTGCGGCCGATGCTCATGCCGGAGCACGCCGTGGATTGCCAGCTATGGGCGGGAATTCCTGGAACCCAGGTGGCGGTGTCGAGCGCCGCGGTGGGGACCACCCAACTCACGTCGCCGACATCGCTCGATGCGGAGAAGTACCCGTCGAGCGGCGTCATGATTCCTTCCTGGCTTCCAAGAGGCCGGGCTCCTTCCGCAGGCAGCGTTTTGCGGATGCGCTCAGCAAACGCCTCTTCCTCGCGGGTATAGGTGACGCCGCCCACCAGATGCAAGTTGCGATCTACCAGTGACGTTAACGCGTCGTTCGGCAGGACGTTGTAGTTGCTATCGATCAGCTCCATTTCCATGCGCGTTTCGGTGGCGAGAGCGCCGGCCTGAGCGCATTTCACGATGCGATTCCAGATTCCATCCAGCACGGGCATGCTGGGATTGCGCGCGTAGAGGAAAAGCTCGGCGAATTCGGGCACCACGTTGGGAGCTGCGCCGCCGCTGGTCACGATGTAGTGGATACGCGTGGAATCCGGCACATGTTCGCGCAGGAACTCCACGGCGTTCGCCATCACCATGAGACCGTCGAGGGCGGAGCGTCCCATCTCGGGCGCTGCCGCCGCATGGGCCGGCTTGCCGTAGAAACGGAACTTGGCGGAAGTGATGGCGAGCGAACTTTGTTTAGATGCCATGTTGGCATCTCCGGGATGCCAGCTCAGCACGGCGTCAACATCCTGGAACAAACCGGCGCGGACCATGTACAACTTTCCGCCGCCGCCTTCTTCGGCCGGGGTGCCGTAGAAACGGATGGTGCCCGGGATTTTCTTGTCCGCCATCCAGTCCTTGATCGTGACTGCTGCGAAGAGCGAAGCGGTCCCGAGTAGATTGTGGCCACAGCCGTGTCCGGGCGCGCCGTCGAGCAGTGGCTTGCGTTCCGGAATCGCTTCTTGGGAGAGCGCGGGTAAGGCGTCGTATTCGCCCAGCACCGCGATTACCGGCTTGCCTTGTCCCCAGCTCGCTGTGAACGCGGTTGGGATTCCCGCCACGTCGTCTTGAATGGTGAAGCCGGATTGGCGAAGTTCCGATTTCAGAAGCTCGGCGCTCTTATGTTCCTTGTAGCCGACTTCGGCGAACTCCCAGATCTGGCGCGATACGTCGCCGTAGTGGGCGGCGCGGGCGTCCATTTGTTTGAGCAGGGCTTCTTTGTCGGCGGCAAGGAGGGATACGGCGCAGACTAGAATAATGGGGAATGTTCGCATTTGGGTCATGATAGCTTAATCAAGGCACCGGCTCCCTTACGGTCGCGGCTCGGAAGCACTATCAGGCCTGTATAGGGTTCTTGCCTTATGTGACTTACGCGCGGAACGGGCGATATACTGTTTCGACGGGATACTTTACAACCCTACTACTCTTGTATCTTTAGACATTGGAGGATTTTTCATGAGATCGCGAATCTGGGCCGGTTTGGCCGTTACGGTACTGTGTGGAGCTTTCAGCGGGTGCAGTAAGAAGGTTGCGTCGACGCCTCCGCCCCCGCCGCACAGCGCTTCGCCCGCCGCTTCCACTTCCGCCCGATCAGCTGCGCCGCAATCGTCGCCGCGCTCTGAAGTGGCGGCAACTACGCCGCATTCCCGGATGCCGGACGCTGCAACGCGCGCTACCATTCAGGAGCTGCTCAACCGCATCCAGGATGCCTACTTCGATTACGACAAGCATACGCTGCGTCCGGACGCCGAAACCGCGTTGAAGCGCGATGCGCAAACCCTTTCCGACCTGATTCGCCAGTATCCGGATTTCAAGCTGACGGTGGAAGGCCACTGCGATGCGCGTGGATCCGAAGAATACAACCTGGCGCTGGGCGACGCACGCGCCAAGCAGGCGAAAGAATATCTGGCTACGCTGGGATTGCCCGAGAATCAACTGCAACTAATCAGCTACGGCAAGGATCGTCCGGTGTGCGACGACCAGGATGAAGCGTGCTGGCAGAAGAATCGCCGGGCGCATTTGACGCAGGCTCAATAGGGAAGAATTCGAGGACACGACTGCAGCGTTCTGTTTGAAGTTGTCGTAACGCTAGCCCGTCATGTCCCCGAATTTCGGATGAGGCGTGCTGGCAGGCTCAATAGGGAAGAATTCGGGGACACGACTGCTGGGTTCTAGTTTGAAGTTGTCGTAACGCTAGCCCGTCATGTCCCCGAATTTCCGGTTCGGTAACTGAGCCGCGACCGTGAGGGAGTCGGTGCCGTTCACTTAGCTAAGTCGTCGATTTTTCCGTTTGGTTTTGGTACCGGGAACGGCAGTGTGTCCGGCGTGACTCGGACCGCGGTGGTGAATTTGAACGGATATTTGCCGCCGCTTGGATAGGTCAGTTCCACGAAGTACGCGGACCAGCCCTTCTCCGGTTTTTCCACATGCCCGATGTAGACGTTGTCGCCTTTCGACGTCACGACCTCGCTTTTGTAGGCGGGTCCGATGGTCATCAGCCGGAAGTCCCGCTTGTCCGGATTGTTCGCCGCCCAGAGCTTCACTTCCGATGGCTTGTCGACGCTGGTAACGCGAATGTCGCCGTTCTTTTCGAACTTCCAGAAGAATTTGGGCCTCGCTTGGCCACGCAGGAATGCGTCGTAGAAGGCCACTACGCTTTCATGAGCGTCGGAGCCGCCGAGCGAGTGGTTCGCGTTCGGAACATAGCGCAGATACTTCTCGCCGGGAAGCTCATCGAAATAAAACTGCGACGAATCGGGCAGGAAGTACTGATCGCCGGCAGCGTTCACAATCAGTTTCGGGATGTTGAAACGGTCGCGATAACTGAAGGGCTCTTCCAAACGCATGAGCGCGGCGTATTGGCGGGTGTTTGAGACTTTCATCAGTCCCATGTCTTCGTAATCCTTCACCGCGGGCGAATAGTATCCGTAGGCCTGGAAGTGATGCTCGAAGGACTTCACGCTGTTTAGCATGTCGATGACCATGGGAACGATGGCGACCACGCGTTTATCGGCGGCGGCAGTGGTCCAGGTGGTCCAGCCGCGTTTGGATCCGCCGGCTACGACGAACTTTTCCACCTTGACGCTTCCGCCTGGTTGAGTGGCGCAGAAGTTGGTGATGGTATCCATGGCGCGGACGGCGGCTTTCGTCATGGGAATATGCAGCGGCCAAGTCTCGTCGCCGGTCTTCAAATATTTCACCCAGGTGTAGGCAATGATCTCGTCTTCAGTGCGCTGTTTGGTTTCGCCGGCGAAAACCAGCGGTTCATTGGGGACACCGCGCAACTCCGCGGCGACGGTATGTGTACTGATGGCGGTGTCGACGAGTGGGGCGTTGGTTTTGTCCGGTGCTTTGTCGATGTTGGAGCCGCCGGTGATGTACAGGAAGGCGGTGGTTCCTTTCACTTCGGCTGGTCGTACGATGGTGAGCCAATGTTTCCAGATGGGGCGATCCACTTCTGCGGCGCTGCGCCAGGCCTGAGAAGTCATTTCGAGAACGTAAGTGGTGTAACCATCGCCGGGGACGGTTTTCACCAGATCGTAATGATAATTGGGGTCGGGCGCTTGGACATAGCGATCGAGGCCGGTGACTTTGCCAGCTCGCTCCGCCGGCCAGAGGGGCATGAGTGCCAGCGAAAACACCAGCCCCGCGAGTCTTCGACAAGTGGACATTCGACGAGTGTACTAAATTTGTGCGGCTCTGGCCTGCGAATTCCCACAAGTGGACACTTCCAAACTAACCCGACTGTAAAGGAAGGAAAGTTTTGTTGGATTTGCGCAATGGAACGCGGAGTGCCTCAAAAGAGCTATGCAGCAGCTTAGATTTCTTGGGAACGAATGCGAACAAGTTTTCGTCTACTAGATCAACTAAGCAGCTGGTCTCCGTGCGGCGACCCATTCCCCAACAAACCAACCCCGCACGGAGACCTTAAATTTCATCCGCAACAACGCTAACCTTTTTTCAGACTGATCCGTCTTACATTGTGTAGCAGCTGGTCTCCGTGTGGACCCTTTCCCCAAAAGCCAACTCTGCACGGAGACTTCCCCAATCGCTTGTGGCTTGATAGAATCGCTAGCCCTGTCCCAGGCCAAAAAGCGATGGACTATTATATCCCCGCTCCTCGATCCCGACAATAGAAAAGTTAACCGTCCGTTAAAAACCAGCCTCCATGGGCACCTTGGGCGCTTTTCGGCCTTCCAGCGGACGATTGAGGAATTCGATCATGGGCGCCATGGCGCGGAAGCGATCCAGAATCTCGCCGTAGAGCTTGGGCGTAGTGGCTACGGCTGGCTTGAGTGAAACATCCAGTATCCAGTCTTTCTTTTTGATGAGATCGATCGCGGGATGTTGGGGATCGAAGCCCTTGGGCGCGCGTGTCAGCTCGTCACCCTGGAGATCGCCCGCGAGCTTCTGATTCTTTTTGTTGGCGAGAATCCGGCGCAGGTCTTTGTGGTTTCGAGCGATGTGGGAGCGGACTAGATACATGGTTTCGGGAGTGGGATGATAGACGCCGCCCGCGACTTCTACTTGATCGAGCGAGACGCTGAAGTAAAATCCGCCCGCTTCGTGCCGCCAGAACGATGCGGCGGCATGGAGCTTGTACGGCGTCTTGTCGGCGCTGAAGCGCGTATCGCGGTAGATGCGGAACACCGATTTTTTAGGTTCGGTGACGTATCTGGGCGCGAACTTCCGGAGTTCGCCGTTCAGCGCGGCAACCAGTTCCAGCATGGGCTCTTTCACGTATTGCTCGTAGAGGTGCTTGCGCGGCTGGAACCAATCGCGGCGGTTGTTGCGCTTGAGCCCTCGGAAGAATTGGAACATTTCCGGCGGGAAGCCGGGAAATCCAGATGACACGAAACTTGCTCCTCTTAAGAATTTGGTTGCCTACGCTACCATCTGATACAGATGCCCGTCGAGCAGGCGACGCTTCAGCGTCTTGCCCAGATTCCTAATTTATCCGTTTCTGAACATATTTTGTTGAGCCGCTACACGCGATTTGGGATCGGTGGAGAGGCTGAGGCGTTTGTTGAGACGCCGGCCGAGCAAAGCTTCATCGCTGCTCTGGATATTGTCAAAGCGAGCGGTGCTGCGTTTGTGGTGATCGGCGGGGGAACGAATCTCATTGTTTCCGATGCCGGATTCCGTGGTGTGGTGCTGCGTTTCACCGCTGGCGGGATATCGAGCGCCAGTGATACGGTGCGTGCGGAGGCGGGCGCTGAGCTGCAGGCGGTGGTGGACTACACGATCGGCCAAGGGCTGCAGGGATTGGAGACGATGACGGGGATTCCGGGGTCGGTGGGCGCGGCCGTTTACGGCAATGCAGGCGCGTATGGGCACTCGATCAACGAGCGCGTTCGCGCGGTGCGTTTTTTCAACGGCGCGGTGATTCGGACGTTCGGGAATAGCGAGTGCGAATTTCATTATCGCGAGAGCATTTTCAAACGACACAAAGAGTGGATCATTTTTTCTACTGAGCTTGCGATGACGGCTGCGCCGGCGGATGAGCTGCGTAAAACAGCCGACGGGATCTTTCAGATTCGCTTGGAAAAATATCCCGCTACGATGAAGTGCGCCGGCAGCATCTTCAAGAATCTGATTCTGGCTGAGCTTCCGGAGGCCGTGCAGCGGCAGGTTCCGGATCGGGTGGTTCGGGAAGGTAAAGTTCCGTCGGCTTATTTTCTGGAGCAGGTGGGCGCGAAGGGAATCCGGAATGGGGGGATTCAGGTGGCGGAGTATCACGCGAACTTGATTTTCAATGCGGGGGGCGGAACGGCGCGGGAGCTTTGCGAGGTGATTGCGGATTTGAAAATGCGTGTGATGGAGAGATTTGGGCTGATGCTGGAGGAAGAGGTGCAGTACATCGGATTTCCGGCGTAGAGCTTGTCCGCTATCGAACCGCGACCGCGAGGGAGCGTGCCGAGAGGTTTCGTGGTAGCGCTCCCTTGCGGTCGCGGTTCGGTTGCACACTTAGAACGGCGGCTTTGGTGCCTCGCAGCGTGTTGAGCATGGATTCTTTGGGGAATTTTTCCACGAAGCCTTTGATCATCCAGCTTAAGAATCCGGGGACATCACGGGAGAGAGAGATGGCTTCGCATTCGGCGTAAACTCCGCCGTCGGCTTGCTCGAAGCGCCAGTAGGTATTCAGGCGCCAGAGAAATCCGGTGTCGTCACCCACTGGAAGCTCAGTGCCATCCTTTACTTCGGCGATCTTGGTTGAGCGCGAAATCAGGTACCTGCGATGCGCGTCAACCGTCGCATAGCGGACGTGATAGTTCGTATTCAGGATGACGGTGAGAATGCGCTTCTTATAGAGACGCAAGAAAACATCGTACTCGTCGCCCTGGTGTGAGATCTGCTTGGATTCGGTGACCTCCGGTTTGTAGAAATTCTTGTAGTTGGCGTAATCCTGCAGGATGGCTGTCACTTGCGGAATCGTGACTCCAGGAATAAACATGGCTCCGATCCAGTGCTGGATCATCCCGTCCGGGACCGGGATTTTCTTGCCATTATCCAGCGTCGCACCGGGTTCCACGCGATCCATGCCGCCGTGGACTTTGGGCAGCCGCAGGAAACGGTCCGTAGAGAATTCAGCTTTCCGTTGGGCTTCGGTCAGTTCGATGTAACGATCGAATGCGGCGGCCGTTTGCGGAGTGAGATGGGCGCCGCAAGCCAGGGGAGCGGTCACTAAAAACGCCGCGACGAATGGACGGAAATACCGCACGGCTAAAGCATCGGCGTGCGCAGGGTGAACTGGATTCTGGTACTGGCCGGAACGATCACAAAAGGACTGGGCTTTCCATTGACGAGGCCTTGTTTCTGGAAAATGTTGGTGCGGAGAACGTGGTTGACGCCATTGGCGGTGATGGAAATCAGCTCGAGTCTCGCCTGTCCGCCGAAGTTGGTCAAGGCTACACGGGCGCGCGAACCTTGCGCAATGACGGTGTGGCCGTTCAGTACCACGGGCAAATCCACGATGGCATCGAATCTTTGACCCGTTTGGTTCACTCTTGTGTCAACGGGGAGGAGCAGGCGGATGATGATAACTGTTCCAGCAGGGACTCTCATCGGAACGCTGGCCGTGGGCGCTGGCTTAGTCTCCTGCTGGACTGGCGGAAGCGGGGGAATGCCATTATCTGCCGGATTAGTAGTGGGCGCCGGTTTTTTCGGCGCGGCCGGACTTGGCGCTTGCGGTGTGGGGTCGGATGACGGGGGAGGCCCCTGGTCGACGACGGGTTGCGGCTGGGTTTGGCTCTGCATGGGAGTGGACGGCGCGGGGGGCAGACCTGTGTTCTTGACGTGCGGACGCAGCCCGACCCAGATTCCAATCAAAGCCAGGATTGCGACTACACCGCCGCCGGCGATCTTTCGCTCCGGGGTGAAGAAAGAAGTTTTCACCGCCGGCGTGGGAGGGACATCCTGGAGCGGAGGAGGCGCGGTAGCCAGAGGGGGCGGCGCGGCGACCGTCGGCGGGAGCGCCGACACCGAAGTCTCCACCACGGTCGCGCGGCGCGGAGCGGGAGGCGGCGGAGGCGCCGGAACCGCAGGTGTCACGGCCGGCGCTGCCACTGGAGCCACTCCAAAGGTGTCCGGTTGTTCGAGAGCTGCGCCGAATTCTTCGACGGTTTGGAAGCGGGCGTCCGGCTTTTTTTCAAGCGCCTTCAGCACGGCATTTTGCATGCCAAGCGGGATGTACGGATAAAATTTCGTCGGCAACGGCGGGGGCGCGTTAACGTGATCCGTCATGATCTGGTAATCGCTCTCGCCGTTGAACGGCACGTTGGCAGTGAGCATTTCGTACAGCGTGACGCCCAACGAATAAATATCCGAGCGAATGTCCACGCCTCGATTGAGTACCTGTTCGGGCGGCATGTAAAACGCCGTGCCCATCTGGGTGCCGGTCTTGGTCATGCCGCGGGCGCCCAGAACCTTGGCGATCCCGAAGTCCATCACTTTCACGATGCCCTGCTTGTTCAGCATGATGTTGCTGGGCTTTATGTCGCGATGGATGACGCCCATGCGGTGCGCATATCCGATGCCCAGCAGCGCTTGCCGGAAAAGCGGAACGGCTTCATTGCCCGGGATGGGGCCGCGGCGCTGCACCATCTGCTCAAATGTTTCGCCCTCGATGTACTCCATCACCATCCAAGGACGGCCCTCTTCCACCAGCAGGGCGTAAAGGGTGGCGAGGTTGGTGTGATTCAGGTTCGCTTGGGCCTTGGCTTCGGCGCGGAACCGCTGCTCCAGTTCCGGATTGCCGGTCAACTCGGTGTTGAGCGCTTTGATGGCGACGGTACGGTCCAGATTGATGTCGATGGCTTTGTAGACCACACCCATGCCGCCTTCGCCGAGCTTTTCCAGGATCTTGTAGTTGCCGATCTGTGTTCCGGTCATGGGATACTGCCGTTTCTCGTTTCTCGTTCCTCGTTAGGTACAGTGCGCAAACGAGAAACGAGAAACGAGAAACGGATTTTACACAATCCTCAGAATCTGTAGAGTTATGTTATCAAACCCGCCTCGCTCTTTTGCTAGGCGAACTAGTTCCTTGCAGGCTTCCACTGGCGGCAGGCTGGATGCGTTCGCCAACATCTCCTGATCGCTTACCAGTCCGTGCAGGCCGTCTGAGCAGATTAGCAGAATATCGTTCGCCGCAAGCAGAACAGGGGATTCGGAGAAATCTGCCGCGGCCGGTTCTATGCCCATGGCCGCGGTTAGCACGTTGCGCTGCGGATGGACCGCGGCTTCTTCCGGGGTGATGAGCCCGTCCTGAACCAGACGCGCCACTTGCGAATGGTCTAGCGTGATCTGCGAGATGTTACCTCCGCGCATCAGATACAGCCGCGAATCGCCGACATGACCGTAATGGAGTTGGTTGCCGAGGATCGCCAGCGCGGTGCAAGTTGTACCCATGCCGGCGAGTTCGGGATGCTGGCGCGAATATTCCTGAATTGCCGCATGAGCATTCTGAAAAGCGGATCGCAGGGCCTCACGCGGATCGAGATCCGGGTGACTGAAATACCAGTCGCGGACGGTCTCAACAGCAATGGTGCTTGCCACCTTGCCGCCTTGGTGGCCGCCCATCCCATCCGCTACAACGGCCAGACGGCCCTTTCTTTCGAAGACGAGGTCGTCATCGGGTTCGAAGTAACAATAGTAATCCTCGTTCTCTTCGCGATGGCAACCGACGTCGGTGAGATTCGCTAGTTCAATGCCGGGACGAATGAACACGGTTCTTCAGTTATTCGGTTCTTCGGTTCGGACACGGAACTGATGACGCTGGCAAAAATGGAGACAGGCACGAAATTTCGCCACCACCCGTCTCGTGGTTTCCCGCAGTTCAGTGCGCGAAAATTCGAGCCTGTCACCACATTTGCCGAACCGGCCTGTTAGAAGCATTTGAATTTCAGCGAGATTTCGCCGATTCGGACTATGTCGTTGTCCTTCAGTTCTTCGCGGGCGATGGGCGTGGCGCCCTCGTTGACGAAGGTGCCATTGCTCGAATCCAGATCCGTCAGGAAGAATTTTTGATCCTTGTAGCGCAGGCTGGCATGCTTTGCGGAAACCGCTGTATCGCGCAACTGGATGTCGGCGTCGGGAGCGGAGCCGATCACGTTCTGGCCGTCGTGGATGCGGAAATCTTCGCCCTTCTGCTCGCCGGTTAAAGCGACGAACCATCCGACCACTGGCGCCTTGCGCTTGTCGGTGAGCAGTACCGTTCTTCGTCCGGGGGAGGGAAGCGGTGGCGGAGCTTCCTTGGCGGGCTCTGCTTCCATGCGCGTCTTCATGGGCTGCGCCTGTGCTGGGGATTGAAATCCGGTGCGCTGGCAATAGGGACAGACCGCCCAAGAATCTTCCATCTGATGTCCATTGGCGCAAAACTTTGCCATCGGGTTCTTCCTGCCTTTACGAGCTGAAATAGGTCAAGACCACGGAGCCTTTTTTTCCGAGGTAGACGCGATCGCCATTCTGAAGACCCACTTTGCTGACACGGGGGGAATCCACGGAATTGATGTAGGTGCCGTTGGTTGAGCCGCGATCGATGACCACAACTCGATTATCAACCGGGACGATCCAGGCGTGCTCGTGCGAGATGGCATCTTCGGTGACGCAGATCTGGCATTTCGCCGGATCGGTACCAACTAGAATCCCGGATTTCGTGATCTTGAACTTTTGGCCGGTAAGCGATCCGGCTGTCACTTGTACGCTTCCAAAAGAAGGCTCGGCGGCTGGGCTCGGCGCGGCCATCGGGGGCGGGGCATCCGGGCGTGTTGCTGCGATTCGTGGACCGCTCTCCACCACCACGGGTCCGGCGGCCTGCGGCGCGGGAGACTTTCGTTTCAGGAGCAGGAACGCGGTGAACAGAATCACCAAACCCACCGCGGAGTAAAGCATCCAGGTGGAGCCTTCCATGGCGCGTCCCACCACGCCCTCCTCCGCGGAACATTTTTCCGACGCCTGCATCAGGCTGAGCGCGTCCGGCAGATCGGGCATGATGTTCAACACACTTTGCAGCTTGCCCTTGGCGGCTTGGCATTTCCCGCTGTCGTAGGTTTCTAGCGCGGTGGCCCAGAGTTTGTTGAACAGGCCGGTGTCGGGCTTGGCGCCAACCTGGTTCACAAATTCGATGGCGGTGTTGATGGGTACAAAGAAATTGAATCCGGTCACTCCGGCGGGTGCATAAGTGGCGATGCCGATCACTTCACCCGCATCGTTGAACGCCGGGCCGCCACTATTTCCGTGATTGATTACCGCGTCGGACTGGATAACGCGCGAGCCTTTGAAATCGGTCTTAATCGCTGAGATGTGACCGTTGGTCACGGTGGGATTGAAGGAGGATTCCAGGCTGACCATATTGAGTTGCCCGGCGGCGGCTGGGTATCCGATCACGGTCATCGGCTCTTGGATATGCGCGGCGTCAGAATCGCCGAAACGGACGGTGGGCAGGTTGGTGGCGTCGACTTTAACGATGGCGACATCCTTTCCACCCTGATCGATCGGATCGCTATAGACTTTGATCTCGCCCACGAAGGAACGCTTGTTGGGAAGCGCCACGGACAAATCCGGTCCGCGGGTAAAGTGGGCTTCGATCGAGTAAGCTTGCACCAGCTCCTGATCGTAACCGGTGATGCTGCGGCCGGTGAGCTGCTTGATTTTGTTCAGCACCGATCCGACGATGTCGTGCATGATGGAACGCTTTAAAGCGTCCTGGGCGGCAGCGTCTTTCCTATTCGCGTTGGCAACCACGTGCCCATTGGTTACGATGTAGCCGTCCGGGCGGTAGATGAAACCGCTGCCGGTGTCGTCGTAAGAGATCTCGAAACCAAAGGGACTGCCGTTCACTTTGAACCTGACTGCCACCTGGTAATGGACGGTGATCAGGACGACAGCCGGCTTCAATTCGAGGGTCCGCTTTTCGGCTGGATTCAGCCGAGCGCCCAGCGCCGCTTGAGCGATGAGAGCCGCGCACAAAGAGAGCAGGGCGATGCTTTTCACGATCGACTCCTTGATGCTGTAGGAGGACCATTGTGCCGTGCCTGAAGTAGGAATGTCAAGGCGGCGCCGAACGCAAAGGGATCCGTGAAGCAGTTGATAGGTGATTTAGAAACAACGGCACCGACTCCCTCACGGTCGCGGCTCGGTAACGGGGAACCTCATTCCGAACCGCGAGCGTGAGCGACCGGTGATTTTGATTTTTCAAAGGAAATGCATTGACCTGATTTTAGGCCACTGATAAAATAAAAAGAGGTACCAACCGCTCACGCGCAGGCGTGGAGCGGTTTTTGCTTTTAGGGAGGACACTTTGGACGGAAGAATCGAAACGCTGAACGGCGTGGAGCTTTATTTCGAGGTTCACGGCAGCGGCGCGCCTTTGATTTTGCTGCATGGGTTCACGGGATGCAGCCAGGACTGGTCGGCCCTGATTCCGAACTGGAGCGAGCACTTTCAATTGATTGTTCCCGATCTGCGCGGTCATGGACGATCCAGCGTCTTGGCGGGGCCGTTCCGCCATCGCGACGCTGCTGCGGACATCATCGCGCTGCTGGATCATCTTGGTATTGGAACTTTCAAGGGGCTTGGCGTGAGCGGCGGCGGCAATGTTCTGCTGCACCTTGCCACACAGCAGCCGGAACGGGTGGAAGCCCTGGTGCTGGTGAGCGCCACCAGTTATTTTCCAGCGCAGGCGCGCGCGATTATGCGGAAATATCCGGAAAGTTTGACAGAACAGGATTGGGAGACTTTGCGACGGCGGCATCCGGGTGGCGATGCGCGGATCAAGGCTCTGCTCGCGAGTACGGCGGGGTTCGCGGACAGCTACGACGATATGAATTTCACGCCGCCTTACCTTTCTACGATTCAGGCGCGGACGTTGATTGTGCAGGGCGATCGGGATTTTCTTTATCCAGTTGAGATTTCGGTGGAGATGGCGAAGGCAATTCCGAAGTCGAGTCTGTGGATCGTTCCGAATGGGGGGCATGGGCCGATTGGCGGCGAGAGGTGGCCGGAGTTTGTGAAAACGGCTGAGGGATTTTTGCGAGCGTGAAGCACAATCACCGGTCGCTTACGAAGCTGTGAAAAAACCTAAAGCACCGACTCCCTGACGGTCGCGGTTCGGAAAGAATTTCCCATGCTTGGAGAGCGTTACCGAGCCGCGACCGTGAGGGAGTCGGTGCCGTTTTCAACAGATCTCTAGAACAGGCGTTGTGCGCCTTGGGATGGCTGCACGCGATAGAACCGCGGTTCGATTCCGAATTCCTGCTGATACCGAGCACTCAACGTTTGCTGGAAGCGTTCCACTGCGTGAGACTCAAGCAGGTTTACCGTGCAGCCTCCGAATCCGCCGCCGGTCATGCGGGCGCCCAGGACGCCTTCTATCTGCAGCGCGCGATCCACTAGAAAATCCAATTCGGCGCAGCTCACTTCGTAGTCGTGTTCCAAGCTGCGATGGGATTCCACCAGCAAGCGGCCCATCTCGCGCGGGTCGCCATTGCGGCTGGCTTTGACGAAATCGAGAACACGCTGATTTTCGGTAAGAACGTGGCGTGCGCGTCGCTGGGCTACCGGAGAATGAATGAGCGGCAATTGATCGAGCTGCGCATCCCGTAGACTCTTCACGCCCAATGATTCGGCCGCTAAAGAACATTCGGCGACTCTTTGGCGGTAGGCGGATTGTCCCAGCTCGTGTTTCACCATGGTGTTTACGGCAACGATAGCAACACCTTGCGGCAGGGGGACAGTTTGGCTTTCGAGACTCCGGCAATCGAGCAGGAGTGCGGCGTTCTGTTGCCCGAACACGGAAGCATATTGATCCATGATTCCGGACGGCACGCCAATAAATTCGTTTTCGGCGCGGCGGGCTAATTTTGCAAGTTCCACGCTGGGAAGATCGCCGGTCCAGCCGAGGGCCAGTGCGGCCGAGATTTCGAGGGCGGCGGAAGAACTGAGGCCTGCACCCAAAGGCACATTGCTGGCGATCATCACATCGCGTCCCCGGCCGAGAGGCAGTTGGCGGGCGATGCCGACCACATAATCGCTCCAATCGCCGGTGGCGCGAAGTTCGGAAATTTGTTCGATCGGCCACTCGCGGCTTTGGCCGAGTGTCTCCGAATGGACGCGCAACATCCCGTGGCGATTGGGCGCAGAGGCTGCGTAGCAATCCAGGTCAATCGCAATCGGCAGCACCAAGCCGAGATTGTAATCGGTGTGCTCGCCGATGAGGTTTACGCGGCCGGGAGCGCGGGCGAGATCGGGCGTGCCGTGGAAGCCCGCTTCAAATGCGTAAATTAGGTTCTGCGCCGCGCAAGCCACAGCATTACGCCTCCGAAGATGAGAATCGAAACGCCGCAGTAAAGATTCACGTTCGCTGTTTCGAGGGGAGCGCGATTCTCCGTGACCAAGCCTGTCACTGCGAGGATGACTCCGGCCAGCGCGAAGAACAAACCGATAGGGATTCGAAGGTCGCGCATGTCACCAGAAGAGTAAATTCAACGCCACCAGCGCAACAATCACCACGGCTGCCAGAGGGAGGGGCCGCTTGTACCAGGGCGGAGTTGGGTCATGCGGAATGTCAGTGAGTCCGTAAACCAGATTGTGCAATTCGGATTCCGGTTTGGGTTGCGACAAGAAACTCACCAGAATAGTAACCACGAGACAGGTGGACCAAGCAAAGATCGCGATCCAGAAATTCTGCGCCATGGTAGATGGAAAATTGTGAACCACGGTTCCAAGCCAGCCACCTTTATTTTCCGCCAGAGTCAGCCCGTGTGTGGCGGCGGCAGCCAGCGTGCCCGCTAGAAGTCCCGTGAAAGCGCCGTGTCCGGTGGTACGCTTCCAGAACATTCCGAGTAGAAACGTTGCAAACAGCGGCGCATTGACGAAGCCGAACACGAGCTGCAGAAAATCCATGATGTTGTTGAAATGGCTGGCGAGGTAGGCGGTTCCGAGCGAGAGAGCGACGCCGACGACGGTGGTGATGCGGCCCACCAACAAATAATGCGAATCCGGCGCGCTCTTGCGGATGTAGCCTTGATAAAGATCGTAGGTCCAAACGGTATTAAAAGCGGTGACGTTGCCGGCCATTCCCGACATGAAGGACGCCATCAGAGCGGTGAGCCCGAGGCCGAGCATGCCGGAAGGATAGAACTGCGCCATCAAAGTGGTCATGGCTTGATCGAAATCGGGTCCGCCATCGGGCTTGAGCGGGAGTGCATACCCCAAAGACATTTTAGACAGCGCGAGCGCCGCGACGCCCGGCACAATCACGATGAAGGGCATGATCATTTTGGGAAAGGCCGCGATCAACGGAGTCCGGCGCGCGGCTGACATGGATTCCGCCGCCATGGCGCGCTGGACCACGAGAAAGTCCGTACACCAATAGCCGAACGAGAGCACGAATCCAAGGCCGGCCACCAGCCCGAAGATTTCGACGCCCATCGGATTCTGCGCCGGATCTTTCAGATACGACCAAGCATGAGTCATTACCGGCGGAAGGCGGGTGGACATCCCGCGCCATCCGCCTGCTTTAAACACGGACATGATGGCAAGTGGCGCGAAGCCGAGCACGATCAGGAAAAATTGCAGCACTTCGTTGTAGATGGCGCTGGTCAGTCCGCCTAGGAAGGTGTAGATCAGGACGATGGCCGCGGAAAGAAGTACAGAAGCGGTGAAACTCCAGCCCAGGACCAGCTGGAAAAGCAGGCCCAGCGCGTACATGGAGATTCCACTAGAGAACACTGTCATGACTGCGAAGGTGCAGGCGTTCAAGGCGCGCGTTTTTTCATCGAAGCGCAATTTCAGATATTCTGGCACGCTGCGGGCGCGACTTCCATAATAGAAAGGCATCATGAAGACGCCCACGAACAGCATGGCCGGCACTGCGCCGATCCAATAGAAGTGCGCGGTCATAATGCCGTATTTGGCGCCTGAGGCGCACATGCCGATCACTTCCTGCGCGCCCAAATTGGCGGCGATGAAGGCGAGGCTGGTGATCCACACTGGAACTGAGCGGCCGGAGGTTAGAAAATCGGTACTCGTTGTTACTTTGCGCTTCACTAGCCAGCCGATGCCCAGTACGAAGGCGAAGTAGAGCGAGAGGATCAGGTAGTCGACAGGGGCTAGCTTCAAGTGGAGAGTCTACCAGCTTATGAGGCAGGATGGCATCCTGCCGCAGGTTGTCAACCTGCCCCACAAGTGCGATTATGACTCCTTGCTCTACGCGGTCACCATCTTTCTAAGCGCGTTTCTCCTATTTGAAGTGCAGCCGATGATCGGCAAGAGTATTCTGCCGTGGTTCGGCGGATCGGCCGCGGTGTGGAGTACTTGCCTGCTGTTTTTTCAGGCGTGCCTCTTGATTGGATACTTGTATGCGCACTGTTCCACTCGCTACTTGAAACCCAGGCAGCAAGCGCTGCTGCACGTTGCGCTGCTGGCATTGAGTGTAGCGCTGCTTCCGATTCTTCCGTCGCCGGATTGGAAGCCTACGCACGCGGGCGACCCCTCCGGCCGCATCCTCTTGCTGCTGGCCGCAACGATTGGATTGCCGTATATCCTGCTTTCGACAACCAGCCCATTGCTGCAAGCTTGGTATGTTGCGGCAAATCCGGGCGCGCTGCCGTACCGCCTGTTCGCGCTTTCGAATATGGGATCGCTGCTGGCGTTGTTGAGTTTTCCGCTGCTGGTAGAACCACTGGCGGGGACGCGCGCGCAAGCTTATGGATGGTCCGGCATTTTTGTTCTGTTCGCGGTTTCGTGCGCGGCGCTGGGATGGAAGGCGAAGCATCCCGCGGCGATCCGCGACCAGGCGTTTACTGACCATGCGCCCGGCTGGCGACAGCAAACGCTCTGGATCGCGCTGGCCGCTTGCGCATCCGCGCTGCTACTTTCTGTTACCACGCACCTGAGTTCGAACGTAGCGCCCATTCCGCTGCTTTGGGTGGCGACGCTCGCGGTTTATTTGCTCAGTTTCATCCTCTGTTTTGAGCGCGAAAAGTTTTATCACCGGGGCGTTTTTCTTCCACTGCTGGCGGTGACGCTGGGAGCAGCGGCTTTCGCGCTTTATTACAGCAAGGGCAATCTGAGTATCAAATTGTCCATACCCATCTTCGTGACAGCGCTGTTTATTTGCTGCATGGCTTGCCATGGTGAATTGGTCCGGCTGAAGCCCGATCCCCGGCATTTAACGAGCTTTTATTTGATGGTGGCTCTGGGCGGCGCTTTGGGCGGATTGTTCGTCGCGGTGGGAGCGCCGCACCTGTTCGATACGTATGCCGAACTTCCGTTGGCGCTCATCGCTTGCGCAGCGCTGGTAGCCGCTGTCTTGTGGGTAACGCCCGCCGCCGATGGTCCGCGCTGGTGGATGCTGCCGGCGGCGCGCTTCGGAATGATCGCATTTACGTTGGCGCTGGCCGTTTACATCGGCTACCAAAAGCATTTGGATGACCAGCGCTTCGAGCGTTCCGTGCGCAATTATTACGGCGTGCTGCGGGTGTATGAGGAAGAAGACAATGCGAACCAAACCGGTTCCCGCAGATTGATTCACGGCACCATCAATCATGGAACGGAACTCACGGATCCCCAGGATCGGCGCACTCCTACCAGTTATTACGGGCCGAAGTCTGGCTTGGGGCGCGCGATCCGGTATTTCGAGCAGCGGCCGGCCGTGCGCGTCGGGATGATCGGGCTCGGTGCAGGCGTGACGGCGGCATACGGACGGCGTGGCGACTTTTTTCGCTTCTACGAAATCAATCCGCTGGATCTCAGCATCGCGACCACTTGGTTTACGTTCTTAAGCGATTGTCCGGCGGATCATCAGGTGTTGCTCGGCGATGCGCGATTGACGCTGGAACGCGAGCCCAGCCAGCAGTTCGATGTGTTGGGCGTAGACGCTTTCAGCAGCGATGCGATTCCGGTGCACCTACTGACGCGCGAAGCTTTCCGGCTTTATTTTCGTCATCTCAAGCGCGGCGGTATTCTGGCTGTGCATGTATCGAATCGCTATCTGGACCTCTCGCCGGTGGTGGCGCGAAACGCACTCGATTTGGGTGAGGTGGCTGTCGAAGTAAACGACGATGGCGAGGATGAAGATTATTTGTCGGAAAGCGACTGGGTGTTGGTGGCGTCGGATGGTGCGGTGTTCGCCGACCCATTGTTCCACAATATTCGGATCAATCCAGCCAAAGCCCGACCGGGCCTGCGGGCTTGGACGGACGATTACAGCAATCTCGTTCAGATACTGAAGTAAGGCGAAATCCGTTTCTGGTTTCTCGTTTCTCGTTTCTCGTTTCGGGCCTTTGGCGGGATAATCAATCATGCTTCAGGATTTGCGCTTTGCGGTGCGCGTGCTTCGGAAGGATTTCGGATTCTCGGCGGTAGCGATTCTCACTTTGGCGCTCGGGATCGGAGCCAACACGGCCATCTTCACGGTGGTGAATGCAGTGCTTCTGCGGCCGCTGCCTTATCCGCAATCCGATGGCTTGGTGTTTCTGTACAACACCAACCTCAAGCGAGCCAGTGGACGTGGGCCTATTTCGCTGATGCGGCTGGATCAGTTGCGGGCGGACAATCAAACGTTTTCGAAACTAGCTGGATTTTGCCCGGAGACTTTCAACCTTACAGGTGTAGATCAACCGGAGCAACTGCAAGCTGCGCGCGTTTCCGCCGATTTTTTGCAGACCCTGGGCGTGCATCCGGCGCTCGGGCGCGCTTTTCTTCCCGAAGAAGATCGCGAGGGCGGCAAGCCGGTGGTGATGTTGAGTTATGGCTTGTGGCAGCGGCGATTTGGCGGGAATCCGAATATCGTCGGCACTTCGCTCACGCTCGATTCTCAGGCGACCACCGTGATTGGGGTCCTCCCGGCGGGCTTGGATCAGCCGTTGCCGGGTCTGGATTTGCTGGCGACCAATCTGGCAGGTTTCAGTTCGTTCACGCGCGAACAGATTCGACTGGGAGCCGGCTATATTTCTGTCATCGCACGATTGAAACCGGGTGTCAGCGATCGGCAGGCGCAGGCGGAACTGGACGTGCTGAACCGTCAATTTCTGCAGCAGAATAGCGGCCTGGTGGATTCGGACCCGGACGCGCGGCTGATTGGCAGCCCACTACGGGGAGTCCTGGTGGAAAATGTGAAGCCGGCGTTATTTGTTTTGTGCGCGGCCATCGGCGCCGTGTTGCTGATCGCGTGCGCGAACGTAGCGAGCCTTTTGATGGCGAGAGCCACCGGCCGTAGGAAAGAATTCGCGGTGCGCGCAGCGTTGGGAGCGAGTCGTGGAGACTTAATTCGCCAGTTGCTGGCGGAGAGTTCAGTGCTGGCGCTGTCGAGCGGAGCGCTGGGACTGCTGCTGGCGGAATCCGCGATTCGGCTGGCGAGTGGAATCAGCCAGCTCAATCTGCCTCGCGCCGGGGAGATTCAGATCGATTGGGAAACGCTGGCGTTTACGTTGCTCATTTCGATGGTGACGGCGGTGGTCTTCGGGCTGATCCCTTCGCTCAATGCTTCTAAGCCCGATCTGAACGTGATACTGCGAGAATCCGGCCGAGGCGCGGCAGGCAGCTTGAGGCGCAGCAAAGTGCGCGGACTCATGGTGATCGGGCAGGTTGCGGTGTCGATGATTTTGTTGATTGCGGCCAGCCTGCTGTTGCGCAGTTTCGTGGCGTTGGAACATGTGGATCCGGGCTTCGATCCGCGCAACGTGCTGACCATGCAGGTGACGCTGCCCGCCGCAAAATACCCGACGAATGCCCAGAAGAACGTGTTCTTCCGCGAAGCGCTGCGCCAGATTTCAACTATTCCGGGCGTGAGTTCCGCGAGTGCATCGTTGTCGCTGCCCTTGAATGTGGGTGTGGTGGTGCCGATCCAAGTGGTGGGCGATGCCGTGCAGCCGTTTGGAAAGCGGCCGCTGGCTTTCTGGCATTCGGTGACACCCGATTATTTGAAAACTTTCGGAGCGCATTTGGTACGCGGGCGTTTCTTCAACGAGCATGACAACGAACTGAGCGCGGGAGCCGCTGTGGTCAACGAGACATTAGCGCGGCGTTTCTGGCCGAACCAGGATCCGATTGGAAAGCAGCTCATCGTGGCGCGGGCGGAATTACGTGAAGAAGTGGTGGGTGTGGTGGCGGATGTCAAGACATCCACGTTGGATTCAGAGGCGGGCGGGGAATTGTACTCGCCTTATTCACAGCGTCCGTGGCCGGGGATGAACATCGAAGTGAAGACGGCCGGAAATCCGATGCTGATTTCAAGCGCGGTGCGTAAGAAGATCGCGCAGGTGGATGGAGAATTACCTGTTACGGCAATCCGGAGCATGGAAGACATTGTGGGCGATTCGTTCGCGCAGCGGCAGCTTACGTTGTGGCTGCTGGGCGCGTTCGCGGCCGCTGCGCTGGTGCTGGCGGCCATCGGAATCTACGGATTGCTGGCGTATTCGGTGGAGCAGCGCCGCCAGGAGATGGGCATCCGGCGGGCGCTGGGGGCAAGGCCGGCGGACATCCTGCAGCTGGTGCTGCGCGAAGGCCTGGGACTTACCGTGATCGGCATCGCGGCCGGTTTGTGCGGCGCGTTCGCCGCCAGCCGGGCGTTGGGTGCGCTTTTGTTTCATACCAGCCCAACCGATCCGGTCATCTTCGCCGCTATGGCTCTGTTGTTCGTGGTGGTGGCGACACTCGCGAGCTACCTTCCGGCACGCCGGGCGCTCCGGGTGGATCCGGTGGTGGCGATTCGCGAATAATAAATGCAACTTTTTGGCAGCGACGTGCGTTAAACTTGCCAAGTATCGTAGTGCGCAAAGGAGCACCCATGAAAAGTATTTTCTTGAGCCTGCTGTTGGCGGCAGCCTGGACGTTGAGTGGAGCCGACTTAACCGGCAAATGGTCCGGAACCGTGGATATGAAACAGGATGGCGATGCCCAAACGATTCCTGTGGTCATGATCGTGAAGCAGGACGGCAAAACACTGACTGGCACGGCCGGTCCGGAAGACGATCAGCATGCCATCTCCAAAGGGTTGGTGGACGGTGACACCGTCACTATGGAAGTGGATAGCGGCGACGCAGTTTATTATCTCGAGTTGAAAGTGGATGGCGATCAAATCTCGGGTGCAGTGAAGCAAGGCGCCGACGGCGAAAAGATGAAGATCGCGCTGAAACGCGTAAAGCAGGATAGCTGACGGCCGTCAAAATCTGGTCAACCCGAATTTCACTGTTAGCGTGCAGTTCTGTGGTGTCGTGCCGGATGCATACGATCCCACCAAGAAAATAGAGTAAGTTTGGTTGACAGCGCTCGATGCCGTGCTGGACATAGCCAAGATCGGACCCAGATTCATTCCGGCTGCCGATGCGAGTTTCTGAGCCTGTGCGGTAGCGTCGGCAATGAGGCCGGTGATGCTGCATGTTTGCGATTGCTGCAGGCTGGCCGAGACTTGCGTACCTTCCAATGTAAAGGCCAGCGTGAATCCGGTCTTCGTCTGCACCAGGCTCTCCTGAAGGTTTCGGAGCATGGTAACGGTTGCCTTCAACTGTGCGATCGGTGCGGCAAGCGAAAAACTCCATTGGATGAGCGTGGCCGGTTGCGGATTTCCATTGACAATATTCAGTGGGAAACCGGAACCATTTCCAAGGCCTGAGAAATTAGCGATGGTAATTCCGGATCCCAAAAAGCAACGAAGCGGACAACACAAAACTCAAGCAGAGAAGGCGTTTCAACATGCTTGCAGTATACTCTCGGTGAATGCCCGAGTCCCCAGCCCCGAGCCCCCCGCTCTTAGACTTCCACCACATCTCAGTAATGCGCGGCGAGAAAACTGTGCTGCACGATATCAGCTTGCGCATCCAGGCCGGCGAGCATGTGGCGATCCTGGGGCCGAACGGCTGCGGGAAATCCACCTTGATTAAAACCATCACGCGAGAGTGCTATCCTCTTGCCCGCGCTGAGTCGTCACTGACGCTTTTCGGTCAGGATTCCTGGAATGTTTTTGATCTTCGGAAGCTGTTGGGAGTGGTCTCGAACGACCTGATGAGCACATGTACCCGTGACATCACTGGGATCGAAGTGGTTCTTTCGGGATTCTTCAGCAGCATCGGAATCCAGACTTATCATCGCGTGAATCCGGCCATGTTGGGAAAAGCCCGTGAGGTACTGGATCTTCTCGAAGTACCGCATCTGGCGGACCGCTTCATGACGGAAATGTCCTCGGGGGAGGGGCGGCGGATTCTGATCGCTCGCGCCATGGTTCACAATCCACTTGCGCTTTTGCTGGACGAACCTTCCAACAGCTTGGATGTATCGGCGACGCTTGAGCTACGTGCAATGATGCGGAAACTGGCGCAATCCGGAATTGGCATCCTGGTGGTCACTCATCATTTGCCGGACATCATTCCCGAAATTGACCGCGTGATCCTGCTCAAGGCCGGCCGGGTTTTCGCCGATGGGGGGAAGGCGGACCTGCTTACTACCGAGAGCCTCAGCGAGCTTTTTGCAGTTCCCGTGGAGATGGGCCGGCGCGACGGGTATTATCATTTGTGGTGACTAGAAAATGAGTAGCGCGATCATCGCCGAAGCAACGCCGCTGGCCGACCTCTTCGCCATCCAGGCAGCGGCTTTCGCGTCCGCGCCCTATCCTTCGGCGGTGGAGCGGCGGGCGAATCTCACGCGTCTGCTCAAGGCGATTCTCGCGCATCAGGAGGAGCTCGCCACCGCTATTGATCACGATTTCGGCGGCCGCTCGCGCGATGAAGTGATGTTTTCGGAAATCTACGTGGCGGTGAACGCAATTCGGCACGCGCGCCGCAGCGTGAAGGGTTGGATGGCGCCGCGTCCGCGCCACGTCGGGTGGCCCTTGCAGCCTGCACAGGCCTGGGTGTTGCCGCAGCCGCTGGGCGTGGTGGGAATCATCGTTCCGTGGAATTATCCGGTGTTTCTTTCCATTGCGCCGCTAGCTGGCGCATTGGCGGCGGGGAATCGTGTGTTGCTGAAGCCGTCGGAATTTACGCCGGAGACGTCTGCTGTCCTGAGCCGGATGATTTCCGCTGCATTCGCGCCGGATCTGGTTGCAGTAGCTTGTGGCGATGCCGCTGTCGGCCGGGCATTTTCCGCATTGCCTTTTCAGCATCTCCTGTTCACGGGTGCGACGGCCGTCGGACGGGACGTGATGCGCGCGGCGGCCGAGAACCTGACGCCGGTGACACTGGAACTGGGGGGCAAGTCGCCCGCGATTGTTTCGGCCGATGCGAACCTGGAGCGTGCGGCTGCGGACATCGTCTACGGCAAGTTGCTGAACTCGGGCCAGACCTGTATCGCTCCGGATTACGTGCTGGTTCCCGAAGCGTCGCTTCGCCCGTTTGTAGATGCGCTGCGCAAAGCGGTGACGCGCTATTATCCGGATTCGCAGTACACCTCCATCATTAACGAGAAGCATTATCAACGCCTGCGAAAGTATCTGGAAGAAGCCCGGGAGCGTGGTGTGGAAACCATCGCGCTGGGCGGAACATCGGGCGCGGCGCGCGGCCTGGCTCCAACTGTCCTGATTAATCCGCCCGAAGACTTGCTGGTGATGCGGGAGGAAATTTTCGGGCCTATTCTCCCGCTCAAGACCTATGGCGCGATCGACGAAGCGATCGGTTATGTGAATCAGCACGACAGGCCGCTCGCGCTCTATTTGTTCGCGCACGATCGGAATATTGTCGATCGCGTTCTTACGAGGACAGTTTCGGGTGGCGTGTGCGTGAACGACACACTGCTGCATATCGCAGCGGAAGATCTTCCCTTCGGCGGCGTGGGGCCGAGCGGGATGGGGCAATATCACGGGCGTGAAGGTTTTGATACGTTCAGCAAGCTGAAGCCGGTTTTTCAGCGGCACTGGCTGGGACTTGGGCGAATGCTTCGTCCGCCGCATTCGCGGCTGCACGATTGGATGCGGCGGGTGCTGATTCGTTAGCGCCGTCCAAAAGGCACCGACTCCCTCACGGTCGCGGCTCGGTAACACTCTCTTTCCGAGCCGCGAGCGTAAGCGACCGGTGATTGTGATGTTGCCCAGCAGGCCTGGTGAAGGCATTGGAAAAATGGTTCATGCCGGTAGAGTTTTCCGGCACACTCCCGACACTACATGTTCGCAACATGCACCTCTCGCGCATGTCATTGATTTGCAGACGATTCGCGAGATGGCAGGTGAGATGCATTGATCTCTAAGAAGGAGGGATGCGCAAAATGCTTTATTACGCGTTGGTATTCTTTTTGATCGCCCTTGTGGCGGCGATTATGGGATTCGGCGGCGTCGCTATCGCATTCGCGGGGATTGCCAAGATCTTGTTCTTTTTGTTCTTGGTGTTGTTCCTCGTGAGTTTAGTGATGCATGTGGGGAGACGAGTTTAAAGGGACGGCGCGACCGTTCCTGGTGTGGCTGTTTTGATCGGTTGGTGGCGGGGCCTATGATCCTTGTGGTAGGCTCCGCCGTTTCTTTTGGAGTGGGGAAAAACTTCCGGGGTGGATTGTCGCTGTGGCTTTTTTACAAACAGAACTGAGAGTTGTGTTGCAGAACTCCGGGATCGGAACGTGGAATCAAAAGTGCCAGTAGAAGAAGCGCCGGGCTGTTGCCGGCGGAAAGGAGCGAGCGATGTTATTTCTGATTCTGTTAATCATCCTGCTGCTGGCCGCTGTCCCCGCGTGGCCTTACAGCAGAGGTTGGGGCTACTATCCCAGCGGCGCGCTGGGCACGGTGCTGCTGATTTTGATTGTGCTGATGTTGATCGGCTACCTTCCGTTCTAGCTCTCCGCGAAAAACAGTTGCTTCCGCGCGCGGCTCGGGAATGCTACTTCACGAGCCGCACCGGAAGAAGCGAGTCTTTTGCCGATGAGTGTGCCCGGGAATCCAGAAACTCTGGAAGTATCTGCGCGTCCAACGGGTGATCGTCTTTGAAGGAGGACGCAATTTATACCTATGGAATCGATTCGTGAACTACTGATAGAAGAGATGGCGGATCTTTACGACGCTGAGAAACAGCTCGTGAAGGCGCTCCCAAAAATGGCCAAGGCCGCATCCAACGAGCAGCTTCGCGAGGCCTTTGAAAATCACCTGGAGCAGACGCGCGGCCACGTGCAGCGCCTGGAACAGGCGTTCCGATTGCTGGACCACAAAGCGAAGGGGAAGCCTTGCGCGGCAATGAAGGGCCTGGTTGAAGAGGGCAAAGAAACGATGGAAGAGGATGATCTCTCAGACGGTTTGATGGATTCGGCCATCATCGCCGCCGCTCAAAAAGTGGAGCATTACGAGATCGCAGGCTATGGAACGTTGAGCGCATGGGCCCGATCCTTGGGCTTAGATGAAGTGGCCGGACTGTTGGAAGAAACACTCGCCGAAGAAAAGGAAGCGGACGAGAAGCTGACCCAAGTAGGCGGCGATGTGCTGATGGAAGTGGAGTCGGCCGGTGAGCAGGAAGATGAAGAAGAGGAGAACGGTACCCAGCGAAAAGGGGTTGCCGCTAAGTCGAAAGCGATTGGGCGGGCCAAGCGGCGCGCAAGTTAGGAATTGATTCGTGGGGCAAGTCTCCAGACTTGCCCTGCCGCCGGGCGAGAGCCCAGCCAGTTATCGCGCTAGCCAGACCAGAGGTATCAGACCGAGCACGGCAAGGGCGGCAAGTAGAGCCAGACTCTGGACACCCGTTTTACGATCGGAGAAGGCATAGGCATAGATGCCTTTGACCAGATTGTTGCTGGCGGCAGCGATCAGGATGGCGCCCGCCGCCTCGGCAAGGGGCGTATTCGTCCCGGTGGATTGCGTCATTCCCAAGATAAACGGATCGACGTCGACAACGCCCATCACCGCCGCAAGGCTGTAAAGTCCGGCCTTCCCGAGATAGACCAAAGCGTAATGTGTGACGACGACCATGCCGAGGAATAGAATTCCAAAGAGGAATGCGGCACGAAATTCCAGCGGATTCTTCGGTTGATATTCACGAGAGACGGTGCCTGTACGGGAATCGGCCAGGCGCGACCACAGCCAGCCGGACACCAGCGCTAGCCCCGCCAGCACGGCGAAGGATGGCCAGAGCAAGTCCAGCAAATGGCGATTGAAAATCCCCAGTAATACCGTGAGCCGGAAATACATCATCCCAGAAGCGATCAAGGTTCCGCCTGCGAATAAGTGCGGACGGTTTTCGCGCGCCGCGCGGCGGGCCATCACGATCGTAGTGACCGTGGATGAATAGAGGCCGCCTAAAACCGCGGCAACCAGGATGCCGCCTTGCCCTTTGGTGAGCTGGCCAATGACATAGCTTCCGTACGAAATCGCGCTCACAGCGACCACAACCAGCCAGGTTCGGAAGGGATTGATCTCGAACGGTCCAATGCCTCGGTTTGGCAGCACCGGCAGAATAACCGCCGTAAGCAGAAGAAATTTTGTGAAAGTAAGGACTTCGTCTGGAGCGATGCGCTTGGTCAGGCTCTCCAGCCAAGCTTTCAGTTCAAGTAACAAGATGCCGGCGACGGTTAGTGTCGTGGCGATCCAGTATTCCTCTTTGTAAACCAGCGCACCGATTAAATAGGTCATCAATCCGGACATTTCAGAAGTCACGCCGGCGCGCGTCGGGCTGGACAGTTTGTAGCGATAGGAGAAGAGCAGGAATCCGCCGACGACGGCGAAGCCTATCGTCACCGCGAGCAGTTGTCCATCCGACAGGAGCGCGAGGGCATATCCGATCAAGCCGATCAGCGGAAAAGTGCGGACGCCACCGAAGGAGTATTGATCCCCTGTGGCTTTATGCTCTTCTCGATTTAGCCCAATCAGAAAGGACAAGGAGAGCACCAGGAGAATTTTTGGCGCCTCGGGTGGCAGCCACTGATTGAGGTCCATTTGCGCTTCCACTTATATTACGTGTTTACCGAACCGCGACCGCAAGGGAGCGCTACCACGAAAACCTGTCGGAACGCTCCCTCGCGGTCGCGGCTCGGTAAAGGTTAGCATGGAATTCTAATGCCCACATCGTACGACGCAATCATCATTGGAACCGGGCAAGCGGGTCCTTCGCTCGCGCGCAGGCTGGCCGCCGCCGGAAAGAAGGTGGCGATCATCGAACGCAAATTGTTTGGCGGCACTTGCGTCAATACGGGATGCATTCCAACAAAAACGATGGTGGCAAGCGCGTACGTGGCGCATATGGCGAAGCGTACGGCGGATTTCGGCGTGGACACTTCCGCAGTCACCGTGGATATGAAACGCGTGAAGGCCAGAAAAGACGCGATTTCAGGCCAGTCGCGCGTTGCGGTGGAAGCCTCACTGCGGAAGCAGGAGAATTGCACGGTGTATCAGGGCCACGCCCGTTTTGAATCGGCGCATGAAGTCAGCGTTGGCGCGGATCGGCTGACGGCGGAGAAGATCTTTGTGAATGTTGGCGCGCGCGCGGTGGTTCCCAAGATGCCCGGCGTGGACCAGGTTCCCTACCTGACCAACACTTCGCTGCTCGACCTCGACTATCTTCCCAAGCATCTCATCGTGGTGGGAGGAAGCTATGTCGGGCTGGAGTTCGGCCAAATGTTCCGGCGGTTCGGAAGTGAAGTAACCATCATCGAGATGGCGCCGCGGCTGGCGCACCGGGAAGACGAGGATGTATCGACGGCCATCCGCGAGATTCTGGAAGGCGAGGGCGTGCATATTCGAACCGATGCCGAATGCATCGGCTTTGCGCCGCGCGGCACGGATATCGTCGTGAAGGCGGACTGCAAGGAAGGCGAACCGGAGATTGTCGGAACCCACGTCCTGCTAGCGGTCGGGCGGCAGCCCAACACGGATGATCTGGGTCTGGATAAAGCCGGTGTTGCGGTTGACGCGCGGGGCTATATTCAAGTGGACGATCAACTCCGGACCAATGTTGTGGGCATCTGGGCATTGGGCGATTGCAACGGGAAAGGCGCGTTCACTCACACTTCCTACAACGATTTCGAAATCGTCGCTGCGAATCTTCTGGACAATGATCCACGGCGAGTGAGCGATCGCATCCTTGCTTATGGGCTGTACACTGACCCGCCGCTGGGTCGCGTGGGCATGACCGAAGCGGAAGTACGGAAGAGCGGGCGGCGGGCGTTGCTTGGAAAGCGGCCGATGACTAGAGTGGCCCGCTCAGTGGAAAAGGGCGAATCGCTGGGGTTCATGAAGATTTTGGTGGATGCCGAGACTAAGGAAATTCTAGGCGCGGCGATTCTGGGGGTGGGCGGGGACGAAGCGGTCCACTGCATTTTAGACGTGATGTACGCGAAGGCGCCGTACTCGGTGATTCAGCGGGCGGTGCATATTCATCCGACTGTTTCGGAGTTGATTCCTACTATGTTGGGGGAGATGAAGCCGCTTTAGCAAAAGCACCGACTCCCTCACGGTCGCGGTTCGGTAACGCACGGACCTCGCATTCCGAACCGCGAGCGTAAGCGACCGGTGCTCCTGTTTAGCGCAGCCACTTGTCGAGATGTTCCCGCACGAATTGGTCGTCGGTTAGGTGTGGATAGGCTCTGCAGACTCTGTCGATCTCTTCGCTTTGGCCCGGCGAAAGGTCTTCCTCGGGATCCAGGCACCATAGCCCTTCCAACAATCCTTGCCGACGCAGAATTTCGTGCAGACCCGCGATGCAACCGCGGAATTGATTTGCGGGATCGAACAAAGCGGCATTGGCATCGGTTACCTGTTGCGCGAGTGTCAGGGACGTCGGGCTGCCTGCGCGAATCCGGGAGAGCTGTTCGACAGCGGTTTTTGTCCACACCGCCCAATGACCTAGCAATCCGCCTACAAAACGGGTGCTGGCGCCACCGAAGTTAAACTCTGTGAGCAGATCCATAATGATGTTGTCGTCGTTGCCGGTATAAAGCGCTATTTCGGCCGCTCGACCTGATTCCACCACCGCACGCACCACATCCAGCGTCTGGTAGCGGTTGAATGGCGCAATTTTGATGGCAACCACATTGTCAATCTCCGCGAATTGACGCCAAAAGCCGTAGGGAAGCAACCGGCCGCCCACGCTTGGTTGCAGGTAAAAGCCGATTACCGGAATTACCTCGGCCACAGTGCGTGCATGTTCAATCAATTGTTGGACCGTCGCATCGCGCAGTGCACCCAAACTCAGCAGTGCCGCGTCGTAGCCGAGCGAGACCGCCAATTCAGCTTCCGTCATCGCTTGCGGCGTGAGGCCGCACACGCCGGCAATCTTGGCGACAGGGTATTGCCGCATTTCGTCCATCGCTAATTCCAGTACGGGCCGGAATAGTCCGAATTTCGGTTCGCGAATGGCGAATTGCGTGGTGTGGACCCCGACAGCGATCCCGCCGGCGCCCGCGTCCAGATAATATCGCGTCAACGCGCGCTGGCGCCGTTCGTCCAATTTGCGCGCTGCATTCAATGCCAGTGGATGGGCGGGAATTACGTGGCCCTGCTTGAGATGTTGGCGGATGTCCATATCAGAACTTGCCGTCCCGCGCTTCAAAGTGAGTTGGTTTATTGAGTAGCCGGCCGCCGTTTTGGATCCAATGGGCAACCCCATCCAGTAATTCAGCAGCGGTTATGTTGGGTGGGCCAAAGAGCCGATGAGCTTCGGTTCCATTGTTGAGCAGTGCGGTGGGTCCTTCGGTTCCGGAAAAGATTGGGGCTTTTCGAAATCGCTCGCCAAGTTGAAGCGCAACTTCCCGGACCGACAACTTTTCGGGTCCGGTGATATTCAGTATCCGAGGCGGAGACTCGCAATATCGGAATGATCGCAGGCACATGGAGTTTGCATCGCCCTGCCAGATCACATTTGCCCAGCCCATTCTCAAATCTACCGGGCGACTCTCGAATACGGCGGATGCGATGTCCACTAAAACGCCATAGCGAAGGTCTACGGCATAATTGAGCCGCAGCAACGCTGCTTGGGTGCGCCAGCGATCGGATCCGTACTCAAACATCCGTTCGCGGCCGAGGACTGATTGTGCATATTCGCCGGCAGGTGTGAGAGGAGACGATTCCGTGGATCCATCGCTTGCGACCGGCACCAGGCCGTATACGTTTCCAGAGGAAAACGCGACTATCTTCGAGTTGCGATAGCGTTCGGCGACGAGTCCGGGTAAATATGTGTTCATGGCCCAGGTCAAATGCGCCGATCCGGTGGTTCCGAATTTACGAGCGGCCATGAAAATGACATTGGGTACATCCGGAAGTTGCGCGAGCGCGCCCGGTTCCAAGAGATCGCTGGCGATGGTCTCGATATTCGAGGCGCGGAGTTCGGCGGCGGTGTTGGGATCTGAAAAACGCGCTACCGCGATGATCCGTTTGTTCGGGCCGGCCCGTCGCGCGAGTTTCGCCAGGCTGGGACCCATTTTTCCACCCACGCCGAGGATCAGAAGATCGCCGTCCAGCGCAGCCATTGCTGCGACGTCATGCTCGGTGGGACGCGACAATCGTTCTTCGAGTTCTGTTTCGTTGTTGATTTGCATGTTAGCCAAGTTCAAAGCCTGCGATGGCGTAGATCCAATCTTCTCTTCCACGCAGTTCATGACCGCGGACCATTCGGATCAACTTTCGTTGGGGAGAGAATCCAAGTTCCTTCGCGATGCTTAGCGCGGCGAGGTTCTGTGGGAGCAAGTCCCAATATGATTCTCGGCTCGCGCACGCTTCGATGGATTTTCTGGCGAACTCGGGATTTTGAGATACGCAGGGTCCGATGTAGTTGGCGCGGCGGCCGGGTCGCGCGAGGCAGAATCCATCCGACTGCGCGTGAACGGAGCTGCGCTCGGTTAGGGCATGCAGAAGTTCAGATCGGTCGGCGCCGTAGGCAGCTGGATCGAGACTTGGAAAATTGGCCGGCCTAGGGCCTGCCCCACCTGGAACGCTGGAGGATCGCCACCAGCGTTCCACGGGCTGCTCCACGCGGAATCCAAGAGTTTGGTACAGGGGTTGGCCTTGATCGGTGGCATCGAGTTTTAAGGATTCCATGCCGAGCTGGTCGGCGCGCGCGATGGCGTGAAGCAAGAGAGTGCGTGCAAAACCACGCCGCTGATACGCCCGATTCGTCAAAACCATTCCGATCCAGGCGAGTTGTTTCCCATAACAGATCAGCGTTGCAGTCGCTACCAGCACGCCGTCCGCATCGATTCCAAAACAGTTTTCGGGACTGAGGCGCAGCAGCACGCGCCAGTCGTCTTCGGTCTGGTTCCAGCCAGCCTCGGCAGAAAGTTGGGACGCGATGGGGATATCCTGTTCGTCGAGGAGACGCACCGTGTGCCCGGCCATGCAGAATTAGGATCGCATGATCGGAGTACAGTAGAGCCAGAGTTACAGTAGAGCAAAGAAACGAGGGCCAATGTCAGAACAGAATCGACGTACTTTTATTAAATCTTCGATTGCGGCGGCGGCGGGCGCGAGCGTGCTGGGTGCGAACGACCGGATCAACGTGGCGGTGATCGGGCTGCGCGGACGTGGGCGCGATCACATGCTGAATTTTTCGAAGGCAACCGGTTGCCGCGTGGCTGCCATCTGCGACATCGATGAAGAGCAGATCGGCCGAGGGAAGAAGTTCTTGGAGCAGCTCAAGAGTCCGACGCCCGAAGTGTATGGAGACCTGCGGCGCGTGTTCGACAACAAGAATATCGACGCGGTTTCCATCGCGACGCCGAACCACTGGCATGTTCTCGCGACTATCTGGGCGTGCCAGGCCGGTAAAGACGTGTATGTGGAGAAACCGGCCAGCCACAACATTTGGGAGGGGCGCCGCGCGGTGGAGGCTGCGCGCAAGTACGACCGGATGGTGCAATGCGGCATGCAGGCGCGGAGCCTGGTGCATTATCAGCAGGCCATCCAGTTGGTGCGGCAGGGCGGGATCGGCAAAGTTTATCTCGCTAAGGGACTCTGCTACAAAAGGCGCAAGTCGATCGGGCGCAAACCGGATGGAGCGGCGCCGCCCGGCGTCAATTACGATTTATGGACTGGACCGGCGGCCATGAAGCCGTTCAATCCGAATCGCTTTCACTACAACTGGCATTGGTTCTGGAACACCGGCGACGGGGACATTGCAAACCAGGGCGTCCACGAGATGGACATCGGCCGTTGGGGTCTGGGCAAGAGCACACCCGCGACCAAGGTGATGTCGATGGGCGGAAAGTTCGTTTACGACGATGATCAGGAGACTCCCAACACGCAGTTGGCCGCATTCAAGTACGACGATTGCGAACAAGTGTTCGAGGTGCGCGGGCTGATCACGGGAACGGAAGGAAACATGACGCTGGAGGAAAACCAGCACTACATCGGCGTGATCTTTCTCGGCAGCGAAGGTTATCTCACCGTGGATAGCAACGGCTTTCAGGTGTTCATGGGCGAAAAGAAGGAGCGCACGCAGTACGTGAAGCATGCGGAGGGCGAGGCTTGGAGCACACTTCCGCACATTGAGAATTTCTTGAAAGCCGTGCGCAGCCGCAAGCGAAGCGATCTGAACTGCGACATTCTGGAGGGTCACATCTCGGCGACGCTGTGTCACTTGGCGAATGCCTCTTATCGGCTGGAACGAAGCCTGTCGTTCGATCCGGAGAAGGAAAATTTCGGAACGGATAGCGAAGCGAATGCGATGCTGACGAGAAATTATCGCGACGGGTTTGTCGTGCCGGAGAAGGTATAAGCAGAAGCTGTGAAAAGGCACCGACTCCCTTACGGGTGTTACCGAGCCGCGACCGTAAGGGAGCCGGTGCCTGTGAATCAGGAGCAACATAAACTATGAATCACGAACTCGTGCTGCACTCAGTGAGCTACTCCGGGTCCTGGGGCCAGCATTTTCTCTCCCCGGAGCAATTCCTCGAAAAGGCCGCCGAACTTGGTTACGACGGCGTGATGTTGATGGCCAAGCGGCCGCACTTGTCGGTTCTCGATTGGAACCCCGCGGCGCGGGAGCGTTTGCGTTCGCGCGCGGCGAAGTTACGGCTGCGCATGGCGTGCCTGGCCGGATACACGAACTTCACCTCGGATCTGGAGCATCGCGATATTCCGACGCGCGAGTTTCAGATCCGGCATGTGGTGGAGTTGGCCGAGATGGCGCGGGATCTCGGCTGCAACCTGGTCCGGATATTTACCGGCTATGAAAGCACTGCTGCGACACTGGACGCCCAGACCAAGCTGATTGTGGAATCGCTTCGAGAATGCGCCGAGCGGACCTCGGATCTAGGCGTGACGATTGGAGTGCAGAATCACCATGACGTCGCCTGCGATTACGAGAGCCTCTACGAAATCATCGAAGAGGTAAACGCGCCCAACTGCCGCGCTATGTTCGACGCCTGGGCGCCGGCGCTGCAGGGCGTGGATCTGGAAGCCGCTGCAGCCAAGATGGCGAAGATCACCGTTTACACCACAACGGCGAATTATGCCATGCGGCCGCGTTTTCGCTACCATCCCACGCTGGTCAATTACGAAAAACTGCTGCCAACGGTGCAGGCTGTTCCGATGGAGGAAGGCTTCATCGACTATCGGAGTTTTCTCGCGAATCTGCGCGCTGGCGGATTCAGTGGGCCGGTGGCTTATGAAATGTGTTCGCCGCTGCGCGGAGGTGGAAGCATCCAGAATCTCGATCTCTACGCGAGTAAATTTCTGAACTACATGCATGCGCAGCGCGACACACGCGTGCTCGAAGCTGTAGAATGATCCGCAGCATGCACAACATCAACAGGCGGCAATTCGCCGGCGCTCTGGCGGGAGCGGGCCTTCTCGCGAATACGAAGATTCTGTCCGCCGCGACGAACGATTCCGCCGGGTTCAAGCTGGGCGTCGCCAGTTATTCGCTGCGGAAGTTTTCCCGGACACAGGCGATCGAGATGGTGAAGCAGTTGAAGACGCCCTATATCTCCATCAAGGAGTTTCATCTTCCAAGCGCCGCCAGTCTGGAGGAGACCGCACGCGGCAGAAAAGAGTTCGACGACGCTGGACTGATTGTTCTGAGCGGTGGAGTGATCTCTTTTCCAAAAGACGACGAAGCCGAAATCCGGCGCAAGTTCGAATACGCCAAGGCCGCAGGATTCCCGATGATCACCTGCATGCCGACCGCGAAAACTCTGCCCACAGTGGAAAAAATGGTGAAGGAGTTCGATATCCGGATGGCCCTTCACAATCACGGCAAGAGCGATAAAAATTACCCTTCGCCGCAAGACGCGCTCAAAGCCATCCGCGATCTGGATCCGCGGTGCGGACTCTGCATCGATGTAGGCCACACCGCTGAAATAGGGGTAGATGTGGTGGAATCCATTCGCCTCGCCGGCACGCGATTGTTCGACGTTCACGTGAAGGATACCAGCAACCTCACGACTGAAGAGACTCAGGTTCCGGTGGGCGAGGGACAAATGCCGATCCCGGCCATCTTCCGGGAACTGAAGAAGTTGAACTATCGCGGCGGCGTGATGCTGGAGTATGAGGTCGACGAAACCGACCCGCTGCCCGGGATGGCCAAGAGCTTTGCTTACATGCGCGGTGTACTTGCGGGCATGCAAGCATAAGTTACTTGCAGAGCGAGTTCTTTCTGCTTTCGAACCTGCGGGTTTCGATACCTTTCGGAAAGTTTCTCTTGACTGCGGTTGCTTAGTTGGGCATACTACACTCAATCCGACACGCACGGGGTGTTGATCCATGTTCGGTTGTTCCACAAGCTCGGAGCTTGAGTCTCCGACGGGGAGATAAGCATGTCCAAAACAAACAAAATTGTTCGAGTTCTCCAGGCCACGTTGATGGCTGCGCTTTTTGCCGCGAACGTGTTCGCGCAAATCGGGACCGGAAGCGTTACCGGCATTGTGTACGACAAGTCGGGCGCAGTGGTGCCGAATGCGGAAGTGACGGTCACGAACGCCGACCGCAACACTCCGCACGTTACCACCAGCAGCAATTCGGGGGGCTATACGGTGACAGCGCTGGAACCGGGCCATTATACAGTCCGGGCGCAACATCCGAGCTTTCGTGTGACAACGGTACCCGTGTTCAGCTTGGAAGTGGACCAAACCGCGCGCGTAGACGTCACGCTCGAAGTGGGCCAGGTTTCGGAAACGGTGGAAGCCACGGCATCGGCGCCTATTCTTGAAACCGAGTCGAGCTCGGTCGGCCAGGTCATCGACAACAAGCGCGTTGCCGAATTGCCGCTCAACGGCCGAAACTTTTTGGACCTGGCGACACTGGGCCCAGGCGTCACGTTCACTAAGGACGGCAACACAGCATTTCAGGACGCCCGCAGCGTCGGCCGGCGATCCGACAATCAATATTCGCTGGGCGGCTCCCGCTCGCAGGACGTGAATTATCTTTTGGACGGCGGGGTGAACACATCGCCGGATTCGAATACCATCGCGGCGATTCCCTCCATCGACGAGATTCAGGAGTTCAAGGTCCAGACCAATTCATATACGGCTGAATACGGACGAGGCGCGGCGCAGATCAACGCGGTAACGAAGGGTGGCACCAATCAGTTTCACGGAACCGCGTACGACTTCCTGCGCAACGATGCGCTGGATGCCAAGGACTATTTCAACGACATCAACAGCTTTCCCGGCGCTCCCAAACCTCCGTTCCGGCGCAATCAGTTCGGAGCGACCGCGGGCGGCAAGATTCTCAAGGACAAGCTGTTTTACTTCGGGTCGTATGAAGGTTTAAGGGATCGTACCAACGGCGCGCAGAGCGCGACGGTCCCCACGGCGAATGCCAAGACCGGCAATTTCTCCGATTACGGCGTTCCCATCTACATGCCGCATAGTACGAATCCCGACGGATCGTCCACATTTCGCGCGGGGAACTCGCTTCCGGCAGGCTGCTACAATCCGAATCCGAATACGGACGTGCCATTTCCGAACATGACCATTCCGCAGAATTGCTGGAATTCGTCGATCGCGAAGTTTCTAGCAAGCGATTTTGTGCCGGCGCCCAATCGCGGCGGGTTGCGCAACAACTATGTCGGTGTGGTGGGTGTCCCGACGAATTGGGACCAGGTGGCGGGGCGCATCGATTACTTGATGGGTCCAAACATGAATTTGTGGGGCCGGTATTCCTGGGCTCGCGAGGATGAGAATGCCAACGGATTGCTTCCGGCAACGGATGTCACCAACGGCGTGAAGACCGATACGGTGGGTTTGCATCATTCGTGGACCATCAACGCCCATACCGTGAACGAGCTTAAGGCGAATTACGTCCGGGCCAATGCCAGCAGCCTGGGAGCTCTAAACGGAAGTTCGACGAATGTGGCCGGCAGCGTTCTCGGAATTCCCGGTGTATCGGGGGCTTCCATCGACTTCGGTCCGCCTCAATTCGGCGGTTCCGGCGATAATTTCCTCAACCTGGGAGTGAACGCTTTCGGGACCCCGTTACAAAAAATCCAGAACACCTACGAATATGGCGACGACTTATCTTTAATCAAGGGACGGCATGTCATCAAGGTTGGTGTGGATTTCCGCCATGAGTATTTGAACATCCTTTCGCACAACCTGGGGCGCGGTTCGTTCACTTCTCCGGCGGTTGCGACCTCGGCCTTGGATGGAAGCGGCGGACTTTCGCTGGCTTCGTTCATTCTTGGAATCAGTAACGATTCTGAAGTGGCCACCGGCGACGCGCACGATCACCTCTTCCGTTGGACGCAAGCGTATTACATCCAGGACGATTTCAAGGTTGCACACAACTTCACATTGAACCTGGGCCTTCGCTACGAGATATCGCCCTATTGGTACGACAATCGGAACCAGATCACCAACCTGGACATCATCAACGGCGTCCCGACCATCATCCGGCCGGGCACGGGCGATCCATACGCAGGCTTCTCGCCGGCGCGCTTCGTTTCCGATCCGAACTCTCCACAGTATCTGCCTTTTATTCGCAGCAACATTCTGGGGAGAAGTTTGGCCTTCACGGATTTTTCGAATTGGTCGCCCAGGCTGGGCTTCGCGTGGTCTCCCGGCTGGGGCCACAACAAGACCGTATTCCGCGGTGGCGCCGGCATTTTCTATTCGCCGATGAACGCCAATCCGTGGTTCGATTTCGCGCGTAGCGCGCCCATTTCGGCGAAATTCATTCGCAAGGGGTCGTACTCGATTGTCAACCAGATCTTCGACGACACCTCGCAGACGATCGCCGCGCCGTCGCAATTCACCGTGGATCCGCATTTGAAGACGCCGCGCATCCAGCAATGGAGTTTCGGAATCCAGCAGGAACTGCGACCCAACCTGGTGCTGGAAGTGGCGTACGTCGCTTCGGCTTCCACCCATCTGCCGCATCTGACGGATCAAAACCAGGCGCTGCCGGTGATGAACGGCGATCAGGTGGTGCAGCCAGTGGTTTATACCGCGCCCAAGTATGCCTCGCTCTCTTCGTATTACAACCAGATCCAAAGCGTGACGTCGGCAAACTTCGAATCGCTGCAGACTAAGTTGGAAAAACGCTTTTCGTCGGGATTCACATTCCTCAGTTCTTTCACTTGGGGACGATCGATGGACACGTCGTCGGCCACGCGCGATGGCGGCAACGGTCCGGCTACACCGCACGTTTACGATTCCAGGCTGGATTACGGGCCCTCGGCTTTCGACGCAAAGTTGAATTGGGTCACCAGCTCGCTCTATGAATTGCCGTTCGGAAAAGGCCGCCGCTTTGGATCCGATTGGAACAAGGGAGTCGATATGCTGCTGGGCGGATGGCAGGTGGGCGGCATCTTCGTGGCGCGTTCGGGATTTCCCGCGTCGTGCCTGAACGGTAGCGATGCGGCGGTGAACAACGTCAATTTCGAACAGGACAATTGCGATATCATCGCCAATCCCAATAACGGGCCGAAGCAGATTCTCGACTTTTGGAATCTCGGCGCGTTCGCCACGCCGACGGACTCCGAAGTATTCGGCAATGGCGGCCGTGGCGTGCTGCGCGGACCCAATTACGTGAGCGTCGACTTCACAACGCAAAAGACCTTTACGCTGGTGGAGCGCCTGAAACTGCAATTCCGTTTCGAGGCGTTTAACTTGTTCAACCATCCGATATTCTCGATGCCCAATCAATACGAAGACAGTTATCCGAACTACGACGCGAGCGGCCATCCCACGGGTCCGGTAACGCTTGGCCAAATCGGTTCCTTCAACACCATCAGCAGCACGGCAGCCTCGAACCGGCAACTGCAGTTCGCGTTAAAGCTAATCTGGTAGGAGCACAAGCGCAAGTCCTGGTCGACTTGCTGGAGGAGAACTATGCAACGCAGACACTTCCTACTTGGGACCGCAGCCGCCGCTGTGGCGAGCCGGGCCGTCAAGGCCAGTGCGAACGATACGGTTCGCGTAGCGTGCGTCGGTGTGCGATCGCAAGGACGCGCGCACATCGATCACTACGCCCAGATGGACAACGTGGAAATCGCCGCGGTATGCGATGTTGACGAATCCATTTTGAACGCCCGGCTGGCGGATATCGAAAAGAAGGGCAAGAAGCGCCCCGTCGGCTATACCGATTTCCGGAAGCTGCTTGAAGACAAAAGCATCGATGCGGTTTCCATCGCCACTCCGAACCATCACCATACGCTGCAAACCATCTGGGCGTGCCAGGCCGGCAAGGACGTGTACGTGGAGAAGCCCTGCTCGCACGATATGTTCGAAGCGCGGCAGATCTCGACCGTCATGGAAAAATACGGCCGCATCGTCCAACACGGCACCAACAGCCGTTCGGGCATCGCGCGCGAGGCTGTGCAGAAAGTCCGGGAAGGGCTGATCGGCGATGTGTACATGGCGCGCGGATTGTGCTTCAAATGGCGCGACACCATCGGCCGTACGCCGGTGTCGCCGGTTCCTGAGGGAGTCCATTACGACCTTTGGCAGGGCGGCGCGCCGCAGCACGAATTCACCAAGAATCGCTTCCACTACAACTGGCACTGGTTCTGGGATTACGGCAATGGCGACCTAGGCAACCAGGGCATCCATCAGATGGACGTGGCGCGCTGGGCACTGGGCGTGAAATATCCCACCAAGGTGAGCGCCATCGGCGGACACGTGATGTTCGACGACGATCAGGAAACGCCGAATCTTTTGACCGCAACTTACGAGTTCGACGAAGGCGGCAAGAAGCGGATTCTGGTTTTCGAAGTTCGCCATTGGATGACGAATCACGAAGCCGGCATGGGTGAGAACGGCAAATCGCCGAATACGGTTGGGACCATCTTGTACGGTCCGAAGGGCTACGTCTCCATCTGGGATGAAGACAACGGCAAGTACGCCAGTTTTCTTGGCAAAGAGCAGCAGCCGGGCCCATCGGGTCAGGATAAAGGCAACAATTGGGCGAACTTCATTTCGGCGGTCCGCAGCCGTAAGCCTTCGGACTTGAACGCGCCCATCACCGAAGGCGCCATCTCCACCATGCTGGTGCATCTCGCGAACATTTCCTATCGCGTGGGCCGCACGCTTTACTTCGATCCTGAGACGTACTCGTGCAAAGGGGATTCTGAAGCGAACGCGCTGTTCCGCCGGAAATATCGCGCTCCGTTTGAAGTGCCGCAGTTGGTGGGTTGATGCCGATTGCGCAGCAGCCAGCAGCGCTAAAGTACGGCTCGGCGCAAGTGAGGATTTATCCTTCGCGGGAAGCGCTGGGGGCGGCAGCGGCGGCGGATGCCGCCCAGATTATTACTAAAGCTGTTCGTGAGCGCGGCCGGGCGCGCATCATTGTCGCCACTGGAAACTCGCAACTTGATCTGATCCACGCGCTCGTGGAAATCCCAAACGTACCGTGGAAGTCCGTCGAAGTGTTCCATCTCGACGAATATGTGGGCATGCCCGACACGCATCCGTCCAGCTTCCGGCTCTGGTTGAAGAGACGCATCGAGGACAAAGTCCATCCCGCCGCCATGCAGTACATGCAAGGCGATGCGCCCGATCTGGACGCCGAAATTGAGCGCTACACCAAGCTGCTCAATCAGGCACCCATCGACCTGGCGTTCGTCGGTTTCGGCGAGAACGGGCACATCGCTTTCAACGATCCGCACGTGGCGGACTTCGCGGATCCAGTGACCATCAAGCGAGTGGTGATGGATGACGCATCGCGGAAACAGCAGTCCGGGGAAGGGCATTTCGATAGTCCTGCGGCGGTGCCGCATGAATCGCTCACAGTCACTTGTTCGGCCCTGATACGCGCCCGGGCGTGGATCTGCTCCGTTCCGGAGCTGCGCAAAGCGGAAGCCGTGCGCAACGCGTTGGAGGGCCCCATAGCGACCACGTGTCCTTCGTCGATTGTGCGCACCCATCCGAATGCGACCGTTTATTTGGATACCGAGTCTGCGTCGCTGCTGGCGGCTAAGACATAATTGCTGAAGAGGGAAACCATGGATAATTCGAATCCCACACGCCGTAGTTTCGTCGAGCAGGCGTCCTCGCTAGTTGGATTAGGCGCGGCCATTCACTCGACAGCGCTTTCTTACAGCCGCATCATCGGGGCAAACGATCGGATTTCGGTCGGCCATATCGGGATCGGCAATCGTGGCTCGGAGCTCGCCGGAATGGCGGCCAAGCTCAAGGACAAACACAATTTCGAGCTGACCGCAGTCTGCGATCTGTGGAGCGTCAATCGCGAGCGCGCGGCCGATCGGGGCGAGAAAAACTACGGTCGCCGGCCGCGCACGTTCCAATACATGGAAAAGCTGCTGGAACTGCCCGACGTGGACGCGGTTTTCGTATCCACTGCGGATTTCCAGCACGCCCCCCATCTGAAGACCGTCCTCGAAGCCGGCAAGGACGTGTATTGCGAAAAGCCGATGGCGACCGACCTTGCCGATGCGAAAGCGGCGCGCGATGCCTTCTTGAAGACGGACCGGATTGTCCAAATCGGATCGCAGCACCGCAGCGAAGCGTATTCGCGCGAAACCAAGAAAGTGATCGATAGCGGCGCCCTGGGCGAGATTTCGAAGATTGAGATCGTCTGGAACTATCATGGGCCGCGCTGGCGTGGGCGTCCGGAAGTGAGCAAGATCCGCGAACAGGATACGGATTGGAAGCGATGGCTGCTGAACAAGCCGCATCGTCCCTTCGATCCCCGCGCTTACTTCGAGTTCCGCCTGTATCGGGATTTTTCGTCAGGCATCGCGAGCCAGTGGATGGTGCACGCGCTCGATCTGATGAATTATTTCCACGAGGACAAGTTCCCCACTTCCGTGGTCGCCCACGGCGGAGTCTACGCGTGGAAAGATGGGCGCGAGAATCCGGATACGTTCCATGCACTGTTGGAATATCCGAAAGGATTTCTGCTCAGTTACTCCACCAGTTTCGGAAACGATTGCGATAGCTTCTCGCGCATCATGGGCAAGAAGGCCACGCTGATCAACGAAGGTGGCGAAGGCAGTCCGCGCTGGTTGTTGGTGGAAGAAAAAGGCAATCACGAAGACAATCCCTTCGTGAAAAGGGCCCAAAAGCTACGTCACGCTGCCTGGAAGCGACAAACCTGGCCCCCCCTTCATCGGCGATGAGGATTTATCTCACCAGGACAACTGGTTCTCCTGCATCCGGTCGCGCCAGCAGCCCAATACTACGGTGCATGATGGATTTGCTTCCGCTGTTGGCGTAATCATGGCCGCGCGCTCGCAACAGGAAGGCAAGAAGTTTTACTGGAATCCGAAGACGGAAGAGATTTTGGACCATCCGGCGAAAGCCTAACGAATGCGAGGAGGCCGCGGCATTCGTTGGCGGATTGTCTGGATTCTATTCTTTTCGACAACCATCAATTACATCAACCGGCAGACGTTCTCCACTCTCACGCCTGTCATTTCCAAGGAACTGCACTTTAGCCACGAAGATCTGGCCAGCATCATCAGTTCCTTTCAGTATGGATATGGCTGGACATGGCTTTTCGCCGGCCTCATATTGGATTTGATCGGCGCCCGACTGGGCCTGAGTCTCGCGGTGATCTGGTGGTCGGCGGCCAGCATTCTCACCGGCTTCGCGAGCTCGGTTTCGTCCTTCAAAGTCTGCAGATTTCTGCTCGGCGTTGGAGAAGGATTCAACTGGCCGGGCGCGAGTAAAGTCGTGGCCGAATGGTTTCCCGGCCGCGAACGCGGCATCGCAGTCGCGATCTTTGACAGCGGGTCGAGTGTCGGTGGAGCAGTCGCCGGTCTCACCATCCCGCTGGTCGCGCTAGCGTTGGGATGGCGTCCGGCATTCGCCGTGTCGGGACTCTTGGGCATGATCTGGCTCGCTTTCTGGTGGAAGAATTACCATCCTCGCGAGAGTCATCCCCAGCTATCGACAGAGGAAGCCGCCATCATCGATGATGGCGCCGACAAGAACGCCCTAAAGCCACCCTTCCGGAAAGTCTTGCAGAGCTTGTGGAAGGACCGCAACGCTTGGGGAATTCTGCTGGGCCGCTCGCTTACCGATCCGATGTGGTGGTTCTTCGTTTTCTGGCTGCCGCAGTATTTGAGCGATGCTCGCGGGTTCAGTCTGAAACAAATCGCAGCCTTTTCGTGGATTCCGTTCGTCGCTGCAGATATTGGGAATTTCACTGGCGGCTGGGTGTCGGGTTTACTCATCAAGCGCGGTTTGCCGGTGATTCGCGCCCGCAAATGGATCTGCGTAGTGAGCTGCGCTCCCATGCTGGCGGGAATTCCGGCGGTGCTGGTGCATAGTCCGTTTTGGGCAATTTTCCTGATCTGCATCGCGCTATGGGCTTATGCGGCGTGGTCCACCATGGGATTGACGTTCCCCTCGGATTTGTTCGATCAGCGTGTGGTGGGAACCGTCACCGGCATCAGCGGATTTGGCGCTGGGATGATGGGCGGCGCGGTGACCTCGGTGGTCGGATTTCTAGTCGACAAGTTCTCTTACACGCCGGCGTTCGTATTTGTCTCCTTTCTGCCGTTGCTCGCCACGGTGAGTGTCTTGTTATTGATTCGCCAACAGCCTGCAATCCGCCGAGCGTAACGCTCAAGTGCAACCTGCCTGCGTTACAATTCTCTCCATGCGGTTTCTTTTAGCGGCCATCGCGCTTCCTCTTTTTTGCCAGCCCAGCGCAAACATATTACTGAAGCCCGGCCATGAGGCCAATCAGCCCATCGACGACGAGTACACGAAAAAGATTCGCGAGTACACCACCGAGGCGTTCTTCAATTCGCCGTTGACCGATTACCTTCCGGCTTCAAAGACCGTGCCCACCCCCAAGGCCGTACTGGGCGACATTGCGGGCGCGCCGGGCATCCTGCCCTATTCGCAGGACGTGTATCGCTACATGCGGATGTTGGAGAAGGCCAGTCCGCGCGTCAAGGTATTCAGCATCGGAAAAACAGAAGAAGGCCGCGAGATGATCGCCGTTGCAGTGGCTTCCGAGCGGTTGATTGCGTCGCTTGAGGAGAATCGCACCCGGCTGGCCAAGCTGGCGGATCCGCGCACCATCAACATGGACGACGCCGAAGCGGAAAAACTCGTTGCCGCTTCCACCCCGATTTACTACATCACCGGGACCATCCATTCGCCCGAAACCGGCGCGCCTACTGCGCTGATGGAGTTGGCTTACCGGCTGGCGGTGGACGAAAGCGCTTACATCCGCTCCATCCGCGAAAACGTGATTACGCTGATCACGCCCATCGTCGAAGTGGATGGGCGCGACCGCATGGTGGACATCTATCGCTGGCACCTGGCAAATCCGGGCAAGGAGTGGCCGCCGCTAGTGTATTGGGGTCACTACGTCGCGCACGACAACAATCGGGACGCGATGGGCTTGACCTTGCAGCTCACGCGAAACGTGTTGAAGACCTTTGTCGGATGGAAGGCGCAGGTGCTGCACGATCTGCACGAATCGGTCCCGTATCTTTACGACAATACGGTGGGCGACGGCCCTTACAATGCCTGGATCGATCCGATTCTCGCCGACGAATGGCAAATGATGGGCTGGAACAATGTCTCGGAGATGACCAAGTTCGGAATGCCTGGTGTGTTTACGCACGGCACGTTCGACACCTGGTCGCCAAGCTATCTGATGTTCATCGCGGCCATGCACAATGGCATCAGCCGGCTCTACGAAACGTTCGGCAACGGCGGAGCGGATACCGAAGAGCGCACACTTCGCCCCAATGAATATTCGCGCACCTGGTACCGGCAAAATCCGCCGCTCCCCAAAGCGAAATGGTCGCAGCGCAATAACAACAATTACGAAGAGACGGGCGTGTTGACCGGGCTTGCCTACTTCGCGGCAAATAACAAGCTCTTCTTGCGCAACTACTATTTGAAAGCCAAACGGTCGATCGAAAAGCCGCGCACCGCGGGACCCTCCGCTTATGTCTTTCCCGCCGACGATCCGCGTCCCGGCGCCCAAGCCGATTTGTTGCAGATGCTGCAGGATCAGGGCTGCGAGATTTCGAAGGCCAGCGCTCCCTTCACGGTGCTGATGCCGGCGAAGAAGGCCGAGAAGAAGGGTGGGCGCGGTAACGATGAAACTGCCGCGAAGGACGAGAACGCGTCGGATACCGGCGAGAAGAAACCGAAGGAAAAACCCAAGCCGGAGCCGCGCACTTTCCCGGCAGGCAGTTATGTTTTGCGCATGGATCAACCGTTCAGCCGCATTGCCGATACGCTGCTGGATTATCAATACTGGGCGCCCAACGATCCGCAGAAAGATATTTACGACGACACCGGTTGGACCTTTGGCGAACTCGGCAACGTGCAAGTTGCTCGCGTGACGGATCTGAAAGTGTTGGATGCACCCATGACCCGCGTTTCCGGGCCGGTGACGGCGGCCGGCGGCGTGGAGGGATCCGGTGACGTGTTTCTGATTAATCACAACGCCGACAGCGCCTTGATTACGCTGCGGTACCGATTCCCCGGTGCATCCTTCGAAGCCGCCGAAGAGCCATTCGAAGCCGGCGGACGAAAGTTCAACCGCGGCTCTTTCCTGGTTCGAAACATAAGCGCGGGAGAGCTCGGCAACGCTGGAACGGAGTTGGGCGTCCAGGCTTATGCGGCATCGTCGGCGCCAAACGTGAAAACTCATCCGGTGCGCGCCGCTCGCATCGCCATCATGCACACCTGGTATAGCACCCAGGCCGAGGGTTGGTGGCGTGTTGAATTTGACCGCCTGAAAATTCCCTTCGATTACATCAGCACGCAGACCGCTTCCGCCACCAGCGACCTTCGATCCAAATACGACGTGATCGTTTTTCCGCCGGGTGTCCGCAATCCGCAGACGGTGATCAACGGAATGCCGATGTACGGGAACGCTTTGCCGTGGAAGGTCACAGCGCTCACGCCGAATCTGGGTAAGACCGATCAGACCGATGACATGCGGCCAGGTCTTGGGTGGGACGGGCTGGAACATCTGCAGGAGTTCGTTCGGAAGGGCGGCCTGTTGATCACGGCCAACGACAGCGCCAACTTTGCCGTCGCATTTGGGCTCACACCTGGCGTCTCCATTTCCGCGGCGCCACGGCTCAAGGTCACGGGATCTGCACTACGATCGAAAACGGTGGATGCGGCCAGCCCGATTGTCTACGGCTTCCAAGACAATCTGTCGATCTTCGCTTCGAATCCTCCGGTCTTCGGTCTATCGAGTATGGTTGGCGGAGGCGGTGGACGCGGTGCGAACGGCGCTGCGAGCGAACGGCAGCGCGCCACCGGCCGAGGCACGGCCGACGATCCGGATGTTCCACAAGGCCGGTCGCCGGCGGAAATTCCGGAGGAGCCGCATGCGGAAGCTTGGGAAGCTCTGCCCTTGACCGATGAACAGCTTCGCAATCCGGTGAACGTGATTCCCCCCGCTGCCCGGCCGCGCGTTGTGCTGCGCTACGCCAACGCCAATGAGCTGCTGGTTTCCGGATTGCTGGACAACGGTTCTGAATTGGCGCAGCATGCCGCGGTCATCGATTCGCCATACGGGGAAGGCCACGTGGTGCTGTTCTCCAACAATCCTTTCTGGCGGGCGGAAACCAAGGGCAGCTATTTCCTGGTATTCAATGCCATCCTGAATTTCGACAGCCTCAACGCCGGCAGAAAAGTGGCAGACCGGTAGGCTTACCGAGCCGCGACCGTGAGGGAGTCGGTGCTTTTGGATGCCTAGTAGTCTTGGGCCCAGTCCCCACATTTGGGGGTACCAGTTTTACGCAGGCGTAGCCGATTTATAAGTGTGCCAGCATCGGCTAGTTCTTTACCTGTAAAGAAGCGGGCCCTGCGTGCGCTTGAGGCGTTGCCTCCTCTTTCGCCTGTGCTCCATCGCGTGATTGCGAGCCTGGTCCATGAAGATGTTTCGTTCGCCAAGGTTGCCGAATTAATCGAGAAAGACACCGTTCTCACCGGCAACATCCTGCAACTGGTCAATTCACCGCTGTACGGAGTGCAAGGGACGGTGAGTTCCGTGCGCCATGCGATCGCCATTTTGGGTGTGCATAAACTTCGCAACACTGTGCTTGGCGTGTCGGCCGCACAGATGTGGCGTACCGTGAGAACTCCGGCCGGCTGGTCGATGGCCGAGTTCAATCGACACTCGGTGAGTGTCGCGATTCTGGCGGACTTATTGTCGCAGCACCTGACGGCCAGCAACGCCGCTGGCGCCTTTGTGGCAGGCTTATTCCACGATCTCGGCTTGTTGCTGATCGCCGTCGGCCTGCCGGCCGAATACAGGCAGATCTCGCTGCTTTGTGCCAAGGATCCGTACCGGGCGCCGGAGCATGAGCTGCACGTCTTAGGCACAACTCATGCCGAGCTGTGCGCGGAAGCCTTGGCGATTTGGAACCTGCCGGCGCCGATTTGCGCGGCGGTGCGTTACCACATCCGGCCGGAATTGGATCCGGCTGCTTGCCGCAGGGAGGAAATCGCACTGAGCCGGCTTCTGCACAGTGCGAACGCTTACGTGGCTGCCACTACGGTTCCTTTCTGCGCGATGGAAGATGGTGCCCAGGGCACGGCGAGATCACTTGGATCGCTGGGCCTGGGTGATCGGCTATCGAGCGTCGTCGGCGAATTCGAGAATGAGCTGGCGGCCATCCAGCCTTATTTCTAGCCGGATTGCTTCCTTGCGGTCGCGGTTCGGAACGGAAATAGGTTACCGAACCGCGACCGTGAGGAGCCGGTGCCTGAGTTCAAACCGCGATAGATCCGGTGGGCGCATGGTTCGGATCGTAAGCCAAGCCGCCCGGCGTGCTGATTCCTGGCGCTTCGGATACGGGAGTCTGCATTGCCGACGGTACCCACGTATACCCGTAGCTTTCCCGCGCGGCGGTGATCTTGGCCGGGTCCCAGCCATAAACCATGATCGGCACGTCGATGGTGTAACCCTGGGCAGTCAGCTGCGCTGCCATTTGCGAGCGCTCCGTGTAGTCGTCGATATTTCGCAATTGTTGAACCGCCGCCGGTTGCGCGGCCCAATACGCGTCATCGAAGGATTGTGTGGAATCGCCGGACGGGTCGTTGGAAGCCGGCGGTGCTGGGAGATCCGGTCCGGTCGGCGTCGGAGTCACCGGCGGAGTTACGGAAGTAGCGGCTGCGGCAAAGGGCGAGACGGCGGCTGCCGCGGATGTTGCCCCGGATGCTGCCGGCGCACTCGGTAGACCTACGGAACTCGATGCAACTGCCAACGGCGAGACAGACGCCGCTTCAGACGCGGCCGGCGCACTCGGTGGCGCTGCGTTGTTATTTGCGATTCCAAACTTGCCCAAGTTGGAGGAAAGCGAAGCCGTCAAGGCTTTTTCAAAGCTGTTCCCATCCTGGGTCTCGGTGGAAGCGGGGAGCAAGCTGTTGGAGGAATCCTGATTTCCAAAGAGTGACGAAGTGTTCAGTTGAATCATGTTAGTATCTCCTGTTCTCGAAATATTTCGTTATAGTGCCTTAGTTCCCATCAGGCGCAAAATGTAAGCCAGGATTTCGGCCACTGCGCGATAAAGATGCGGTGGAATCTGTTGTCCCACTTCCACGGATTTATAGAGGGCTTGTGCCAGCGGCGGGTTTTCCACCAGCGGGACTTGATGCGCCAGCGCCCGCGCGCGGATTCGTGCGGCGAGATAATTCTTGCCTTTTGCAACCACCACCGGCGCGGCCATGCTCTCGTGGTGATAACGGATGGCCACTGCGTAGTGCGTGGGGTTGACGATCAAGGCTGTGGCAGTCTTAACGTCTTCCATCATTCTGCGGCGGCGGGTATCGCGCTGCAGACGGCGAATGCGCATCTTGATCTGCGGATTGCCCTCAGTCTGCTTCTGCTCGTCGCGAATATCCTGCTTGGACATCTTCATCTGCTTGGAGAACTTGCGCTTCTGCCGGGCGAAATCGATCATTCCGAACAATAGGAAGAAGGCGGCCGCTTTCCAGAGGACCGCCAGGCACAGTGCCTGCATTTCGGCCAATCCCACTTGCAGGCTGCTCAGCGGCACCAGCAGCATCCGGCTGATTTCCTTGGCGGAAACCCAATAGAGCGTCACACCGAGAACCAGCAGCAACGCCACAGCCTGTATAGCGGAAGCGAATCCTTTTTGAGGAGCCGACTTGAGTTTGGAGATTGGGTTGAAGTTTGCCCCTTTGGGCGTCATGCCTTGCAGACTTAAACCGAAGCCGGTGGAAGTAAGTTGAAAGGCTAGTCCGGTAAGCACCAGAATCCCGCTGGTGGCTGCCAGCGGATACATAGTTTGCGCGAACGAATGATGCACGATGGCGGTCAATGCCCCGGGACTCAGGTCTTGACGAAATGCTTCGCTGAACACAGTTCGAGTGGCCTGCTTCAGATTGACCATCAGTTGTTGTCCGCTTCGCACCAGCAGAACAACAAATACGGTGAATTGCAGTCCGCTGACGAAGTCTTTGGAGGAGGCGAACTTGCCCTCGCGCCGCGCCTTGACCAGCTTGTGCTGTGTAGCTTTTTCGGTCTTTTCACCGTTTTGCTGCATGCTTTACAACCCGAGGAACTTGCCAAGCGCTCCGAACGCCGCGTTGGCCGATTGCTGGTAAAACTTCGGAATTAAAAATACAAGAAGGCTCAGGGCTGACATCGCCACCAGCATCTTGGCCGGAAACGCCAGGGCCATCAGTTGAAGCTGTGCATTCAAGCGGCCAAGCAATCCCATGGATAAGTCGATCAGGAACAGCAGCGTCATCAGCGGAAGCACCAAACGAAGCCCCGTGGAAAAGATCGTAGAGCCTAGCATCACCAATCCCTCAATATTGGGGCGGGTAGCGGCAAAGTGTCCTGGAGGACTCGTTTCCAGGCTGCGGGCTAGAATGCTCAGCAGTTGCCGGTCGAATCCCATGGCGAAGAAGAGCAAGGCCGCCACCGTTTGTGCGATGAGGATCAAGACGGTGACATCCGCCTCGGTGTTGGGGTCGACCGTGGAGGCATAAGAAAATCCGGATTGGGTACTGATAGCCTGCGCGGCCATCACCAGCCACTCGATCATGAAGGACACCGCCAGTCCCGTGGCCAGGCCGATCGCGACTTCCGCCAGCGCCCATCCCGCGAGTTGTACCATGCTGACCGGAACCGGCTGGATCACCGGCCAGCGGGAATACAATCCAAACGTCAGCGCCAGTGCCAGTGCGATTTTTGCTACGTCGGGGCCAGCTTTGAAGCCCGGTAGCGGAAGAAAAGTGAACACGCCCGCCATCCGCGCCAACACTAATAGAAATCCATAGAGTTCCGATGCGTGGACCGCCACCTCACCGTGCATAACGGCCCAAGTCGGCAAAGATTGAAATCGAGTAAGCCGAGATCTGTTTCAGCATCCAGGGAAGAAGCAGCAAGAATCCGAAAAGGAACGCCGCCAGCCGCGGAATGGTGCTGAATGCGGAATCCTGCAGCGAAGTAGCGATCTGGATGATGTTGACGATAATGCCGACAGCGAAACCGATGAGCAACAGCGGCGCGCAGAGCAACACCGTGGTCCAAAACGCCTGGCTGATAATGTGGATAACCGCTTCGGGAGTCATGTGTTCCTCAATAGAAGCTCTTGAGTAGAGAGCCGATCACCAGATTCCATCCGTCCACCAGAACGAACAGAAGGATTTTGAACGGAGCAGAGATCATGACCGGCGGCAACTGAACCATTCCGATGGAGAGAGTGACGGACGCGACCACCAGGTCAATGATCAAGAACGGAAGAAACAGAACCGCGCCGATCTGAAAACCGGCCTTCATTTCCGAAAGGATGTACGCAGGAATCAGAACCTTCAAATCCAGATCGGCGGCTGTTCGCGGAGCCGGGGACTTGGCGATCTCAAGGCAAGTCTTGATATCTTTTTCGCGCGAGAACTTCAGCAAGAACGTTTTGAGGGGTTTCGCGCCAGCTTCGAATCCCTCCTGCCAGGTGATCTGGCCGTTCTCTACAGGTTCCCAACCCTGGTGATAAACGTCGTAAACCACCGGCTGCATCACCAAGAAAGCCAGGAACAGCGACAAACCAACCAACACCTGATTCGAAGGTGCGGATTGTGTTCCCAAAGCCTGCCGGAGAAAATGCAGCACGATCGCGATTCTCAAGAACGGACTGACCGACATGATCGCCGCAGGCAACAACGTCAGTAGCGTCAGCAGAATCACGATCTGCATCGGCGTGCTGAGCGTTAAGCCTTTGGCGTTGGACGGGCCGAAAACCGGAACCGCTGGGTCGGCCGGCGCCGCGTATAGCGAAATCGCCGCGAGCAGGAAAAAGAGGATGAGAATCTTGCGCGTCATTGTCCGGTGGTCAGTATGTTCTGGGGTAGGGAAGCCGGCAATGAATCTGTTAAAGCGGCGTCAAGAATGGTACAGGAAGATGGCGCGGTTCCGATTAACACCACCTTGCCGGAGACACGAACCAGATGGATGGCGTGCTGCGGAGTAAGTGGAACGCGTTCCAGCACCTCCATGCGCTTGGAACCGGACGAGCGCCGTCTCATCAATGGGAGTGACGCCATCCCGCGTTTCTTGGCGACATACAAAAGTCCGCCCAGCAGCGCGAAGACGATCAACACCATCGCGATCTGTTCAGTTAGTTCCATTCGCGCCTGCACCCGTCTTCGGCTTCTGCGACATGCTCTGCACCCTGACGGAAAGGGAATTCTGAACCACGACAACTTCCACCGAAGCCAGTTCCGCGCCGCCTGCGCGCAAGGTGAACGGGACGCCGCTGGGATGATCCGTCGTAAGGATCGCACCCTCGCTGAGTTCGAGAATCTCGCCGATCGACAACGTCAACTTTCCGAGCTCCACCTCGATGGGGAACGGAAGTTCCCCGAAGCGCTGCAACACCTCAGCGTTGTCCATCGTTATTGCTTCAGGTTGAGCAGATCCTGGGTCAACTGATCGAGGGTTGAGATGACACGGGAATTGGCCTCGTAAGAACGCTGATACACGATTAAGTTCGTGAACTCCGTGGCGATATCAACGTTGGAGGATTCCAGTGCGCCGCCCTGAATGGTTCCACGGCTTCCGGTTCCAGGAGCGCCGACTGCGGGAGCGGAGGTATCGGCTCCGAGTTCAAAATTGTTTTGCCCGGTTGAGATCAGCGACTGCGGGTTGGCGATGCCGGCCAACGCCACCTGAGCGACCACGGACTGGCTGCCATCGGAGTAATGGGCAATGATGGCGCCGCCCGCCCCCAGCGAAACCTGCGTGATCTCAGCGGCGGCTACGCCGTCTTGACTGGTGCCAGAGAGCGCGGAGGGTTGCGCAAATTGACTGATAGTGGCTGCGCCCGTGCCGCTGTTGAAGAGGTTCCAATTCAAATTCATATCGCTGGCGCCATCCGCGAGCCCGGTAATCGCCACGGGCACCACGCCGGGAGGGGCCGGAGCCGTCAGATTTCCGTTGGAATCGAATGTCAGGTTTCCCGTGGCAACCTGGGAGGGCGTTCCCGCTGTCCCGGACGTCAGATCTGCACCGGGAACCGTAAGGGAGTAACTCCAAGTGTTCGAGGCCGTCTTGGTGAAGGTGGCGGTGAGTGTGTGTGTAGAACCAAGCGAATCCACTATTTGAATCGGAGCGGAGAAGGTTCCGCTGGTCTGGCCGACAACACCGTCCGACTGTAGATTTAGATCTGCGGAAAACTGTGTGGTGGCGCTGGGGGTATGCAGCGCATCCGCGGGAATCGTGATGTTGCCCACCGCGCCGCTGGTGTTCACCACGCCATTCGTCGACATCCAGCCTTGCACATCTTGTCCAGTGGCCGTGGTGAGATTGCCTTGGCCATCCAACTGGAAGTTGCCGGCTCGCGTGTACAGCGTGTCTCCGGCGGAATCTCTCACAATGAAGAATCCATTTCCCTGGATCGCCCCGTCGAAGGCGCCGCCGGTCAGCTGAATGGAACCTTGAGTAAACTGACTCTGGCCAATGGTGGCCGACACGCCGCCGCCGATCTGAATTGAGCCTCCGCCGGCGGTTTGCGCCAACAAATCGTAGAAGGACGCGGTTGTGTTTTTGTAACCCGTGGTATTGAGGTTGGCAAGATTGTTACCGACGATATCCAATGCGTCGGTGTCGGCGGTTAGCCCGCTAAGCGCGATTGAAAATGATCCTGACATATGAAGTGCTCCTTAATTGATTTTGTTAGTGCTTTCGCTGTTTGGCGTATTTATAGAACCGGTTGTTGAACCGTTTGTAGAACTGGATGCGGCCGGTGGGTTCAGATCGCTTGCCAACGTGGTGACGCCCTGATTGATGCTGAGCAACTGCTCCAGTTGGCTGAACTGGACAAGCTGGCCGACAAACTGAATGCTGTCGGTGGGATTCAACGGATCCTGATTCTGGATCTGCGCCACTAACAGATTGAGAAACGTGCTCTCGCTGGTGAGCTGGTCCGGGAGACTGGTGGAATCCGAGGTGGTGCCGCTGTTCGAGGCGCCGGTAGTTCCGCCGGTTGTTCCGCCGGTAGTTCCACTGCTGGACGCGCTAGTTCCCGTGCTAGCGGTGGCGTGCTTGCGCGTAGGATCGGCTGCGGTGATATTTAGTATTTGCATTAGTTTGTGCCTCGTGAATTACCGGACGCCTGCTCTTCAAATTCGGCGAGCCATTGTCCGCTAGCGGATCGGCGGTCTCTTTGTTGCTGCCGCTCTCCCTGGGAGGATGGCTGCTGTTGGTTGGGCGAACGTTGTCCGCCTTGTTGTGGATCTTGAGAAGTTTCGCCCCGCGTCAGAACGGTTCCCGTTTTCACCACCTCGGTTTTCCAACCTTGATGCGAGAGTTGCGAAGCCAGGTCGCCGAGATTGGAACGGAGCGTAGTGCGCACGTCCGCGTCGGCGGCGTGCACCGAGACGTTGACGGTTCCGGCGCGATCTGTGACTCGAATAGCGGCTGCCTGATCCTTGCCGCCCAATTGAAGCATGATTTCAGCGGCAGCGGTGGGCCGCGGCGCATCTGGCAGAATGTGCTGAGCCTCATGCATGGCCGCGACGGTGCTGAGATTCGCCGGCTCGCGAGGTTCCGTGAATTGTGTCTCCGTGTGGATCTCCACCTGGGGAGTTGTGGCGGCGACATTCCAACTAGGGTTTACCGTTGAGGCCACTGCCGCTGCTTCGCCGGTTACATTGGCCGGAGCCGCGGTTGTGTGCGGCGCGCTCGCTGACGTTGTGAAGGTGGGCGTGCGCTCCTGGCTTTTGGCCTGCGCCGGAATTCCGTTTCGATCCGCCGTCTCGGGTTGCGTCGCTTGCTGAGCCCGCCGCGCCGTGGAATTTGTTTCCGCCATTTTTAACGAGAAGGCAAGATTGTCCTGGCGAGGCGCAAGCGTGGCGGCGAGCCCCTTCGTGAACAAGGCGGGATCGATCGCGGGTTGCGGGGTCGTGTTTGCCGCTGTTCGTGTGGATCTGGACGGGGTAGCCGGTTGCGCTGGATCCGGCGACGTGACTTCCGGAATCGTGGGTAAAACTGGTGCCCCAATGGAGAACGATGGCGCACTGGAGGGAGCCTGTGAATTCACCGCTGGCGCTCGTCGAGCTGCAAGTTGATCGGCGCTAACAGTCGAGGGCGCAGCAGAGCTTACGCCAGTTTGCAGCGAGGATCTAAGATCAGTCTGGGCCGACGCCCGGGCACCCTGGATCATGGATCTGATGTCAGCCTTCGCTATATACTCGACTCCGGCCGGCTGAACGGGCTGTCCGGACTGGATCCGTGAATTCAGCGAGGTGGAACCTTTGTCCTCGAAGGACGCTTCTTGCCTGGATAGGGACGATTGGGTCGGCTCGTTTGCAGCCGGCTCCGAGACCGTGGCGTGATCGCGCCCCGCCAGGGAGAATGACGGATGCGAAAGAGCCAGCGGCTGCGGGGAGGACGGATCAACGTTTGCAGGGGACACGATCGCTGCAAGGTTGTCGTCCGTACCCTTGGACGGGGTTTTCTTACCCGCCGGAGCTTTTGAATTAGAAAGCTGCGAAATCTGGCTATCCAGGGAACTTCCCGGTTGAACGGGCAAACTCTGATAGACACTCTGGAAGCTGGTTGGTGAGTTGGAAGAGTTAGACGCCGCTCCGGCGGCGGCCTGAGGAAGCGCGTGCGAATCCGGAAGGGCCGGCGCCGGAGCAGTTACCATGATTGCTCCGGCTTATTGCAGATTCACGGCCAAACTGGCGAGCGTCGGTTTTCAGTAACTTAGATTTTCATATCGTCGAGAACTCGCCGACATCCGACTTAGCTTCGACGAAGAGAGACGCCTGGCCTCTTCCCTTATCGCAACAGTTGGAACAAAATAAAAGCTTTTTTTCGAAGACTCGCTTTTGGCTGATGACTTGCAACTCACTCCGCGGATCAATGGACCAGATTAGTATCTTAGCGGCGAGCGGCATGCGCTCCAGCATGCAGTCCCTCGACTTACTGGCGAACAATATTGCCAATGCGTCCACCAGCGGATACAAAGGCGATAGTGAATTTCACACCGTCTATACTTCCGAAGCCGCCGATGCCGATGCCACCGACGTCCCAGTAACTCTCCCGATGATTCAGCGGCGCTGGACGGATTTCAGTCAGGGACTCTTGGAGCCTACGAACAACCCGCTGGATTTCGGATTATCCGGCAAGGGCTTCTTCGTTGTAAAAGGCCCCTCTGGTCCTCTGTATACGCGAAACGGCAACTTTCGGATGTCGCCGGATGGCTCCGTGGTTACGTCCGACGGCTATCCTCTACTCGACCAGGCCGGAGAGCCGATTAAATCCAGCGAACCGGGTGCGCCGTTGCAGGTTTCTCCCGACGGCAGCGTCCACCAGAATGGACAGACGCTGGCGCAGGTCCACCTGGTGGATTTCAAGGAATCCGGTGCACTTACGAAGCAGGGTAACAATTATTACCAGAACATAAGTGGTCAGGAACCAGAGGATGCAACCGAAGCTCAGATCTATCAGGGCAAAGTGGAAGCATCGAACGTAAGCGCCGCGCACGGGGCCGTACGTCTGGTGAGCGTCACGCGGCAGTTCGAAATGATGCAGAAGGCGATTTCGATTGCCAACGACATGGGGCGTGAAGCGATCGAACAGGTAGCGAAGGTTTAAAGGTCAGGAGATCCAGGATGATTCGAGCACTTTTCAGCGCGGCCAGCGGAATGAACGCGCAGCAGTTGAATGTGGAAAATATCGCGAACAATATCGCGAACGCCAACACCACCGGCTTTAAGTCGCGCCGCGCGCAGTTTCAGGACTTGATGTACCAAAACATGATCCAGCCCGGCGCGGCCGCCAGCCAGCAGACCACGGTGCCCACGGGCTTGCAGATGGGATTGGGAACGCGTGCCGTCTCGAATGAGGTCATTTTCACCCAGGGCGATTTCTCGGAGACCGACAATCCGCTGGACATGGTGATCCAGGGAAATGGCTTTTTCCAGATCCGCAAAACCACCGGGGATTTAGCCTACACCAAGGCCGGCAATTTTCACTTAAACAACACCGGTCAGGTGGTGGATCCAAACGGCAACTTGTTGGATCCCCCGATTACGATCCCGACCAACGCTTTGTCTACTACCATCGCCGCCGACGGAACCGTCAGCTTCACGCTGCCTGGACAGACTTCCGCCCAGCAGGCAGGCCAGATCCAACTCGCCAACTTTCCGAATCCATCCGGCCTCAACAGCATCGGCAACAGCCTCTTCCAGCAGACCGACGCTTCGGGTGACCCGGTGATCGGCGCGCCCGGCAGCCAGGATGGAATGGGAACGCTACTGCAAGGCTATGTCGAGCAATCCAACGTCAGCATCGTCCAGGAGTTCGTCAATCTGATTGTCAGCCAGCGCGCCTATGAAGCGAATTCTAAAGTTGTGAAAGCGGCTGATGACATGTATCAACAAGTCAACAATCTCAAACAATGAACGAATGGGTTTTTCTCGTGAGCATGCTCGTACATAGCGGACCTTGCCAAATGATCAGCGCGGATCAGATTAGCGGGGCGGATCTCGCGCGAGCGCTGCCGGCGTTCTCCAGTATCCCGCGCGATACGGTTCTTGGATTCTCTCCGTCGCCGGGTGGACGCCGCGTGTTCACATTTCCGGAACTGGAAGGAATCGCCAAGAAGTTTTCGATTATCGCGCCGGAGAACGCGAAAGCCTGTTTTGAATGGCCGGTACAATTCTTGAGCGAAGATGCGGTTCGCGCTGCGATTCGGGAAACACTCCAAGCCCCGGACGCCCGCGTGGAAGTTCTCACCATGAGCAAAGTTCAGGGCCCGATAGGCAAGTTGGTGTTTCCGCTGTCCGGATTGTCCGCCTCCACCAGCATCGATCCGGCGACTCCGGTTACCTGGCGAGGCGAGGTGCTTTACCACAGCTCGCACAAGTTTACGGTTTGGGCCAGAGTGAGAGTGGCCGCAACGATGACGCGCGTGGTGGCTACGGAAATGATTCTACCTGGCCACGCTGTGACCTCGAAACAGGTGCGGCTGGAGACGTATGACGATTTTCCTCTCCGAAACGACATTGCGCGCAGTCTCGATGAAGTGATTGGCCGAGTGCCCCGGCGCGCCCTACGGGCGGAATTGCCCGTGTTCCGGACTGACTTAATGGAGCCATATCAAATCCAGCGCGGGGAAACCGTGCAAGTGACCGCCATTTCAGGGGCCACCCAACTCACTCTTGAGGCAGTTGCGCAGAATTCCGGGAGACAAGGCGATACCATCTCGCTCAAGAACGAACGGAGCGGAAAAGTCTTCCTGGGCAAGATTGAAGGAAAAGATAGGGCGTTGGTAGTGGTCGGGTCCCTGGCCATGTCAACGAGTGTTCAATGAAAACCCGCATCGCAGTTTTGGCCCTTCTGCCGCTGGTCCTTCTAGCGGCGGAGGCGAGTAAGGACAAGAAGAAGAAAGCGCCGGCCGAACCCTCTCCGCTGGATGTGTATATCAAGGATGCGTACCGCGATTACTCCTTGCCCGCCGCTGCTCAACCCGCCGGATCCATGTGGTCGCAAAACGCGCTGTTTTCCAACCTGGCAATGGATGTGAAAGCCAGCCGGGTGGACGACTTAGTAACGATCGTGGTGAACGAGACGTTTTCCGCGGTAGCCACTGGCGACGTGAAGACGCAGCGCCAATCCACCGCGCAGGCCGCGATCAGCGCGGCGGGCGGAATTACTCGCGCCACCGGACCGCTGGCGAATCTCGCAAAGACGAACACGCAGACTCAGTTGCAAGGACAAGGCGAAACCAGCCGGGGCGCTGTGCTGACCGCGAACCTCAGCGCGCGCGTTACGCACGTGCTGCCCAACGGCTACATGGTGATCGAAGGGACCAAACGCGTGCAAGTAAGTTCGGAAAATCAAGTTGTAACCGTGAAAGGCGTGATCCGCCCGGTGGATCTCGACCCAACCAACTCCGTTGCCTCGAACCGGATCGCTCAGATGGAAATTCAAGTCAATGGGAAAGGTGTGGTGGGCGATTCCATCCATCGCCCGAATTTCCTTTATCGGTTGATCTTGGGGTTGCTCCCGTTCTAACGTATGAGTCGAACTTCACTGCTTGCTTTCCTTGGATTGTCCTTGATTCCATATTCCGGCTTGGCTGATCCGCCGCCGGCACGACTGAAAGAGTTGGTCTCGCTCGAAGGCGTGCGCGATAACCAACTGATCGGCTATGGAATTGTAGTTGGTTTGAAAGGCACCGGTGACCGGCAACAAACGCTCTTCACCGCCCAGAGTCTCACAAATATGCTGCAACAGATGGGTGTCACCGTGAATCCATCCGTGATCCTGGTGCGAAACACGGCCGCGGCCATGGTCACCGCGACGCTTCCGGCGTTCGCGCAACCGGGCATGCAGATTGATGTGACTGTGGCTGCCATGGGCGACTCCGCCAGTTTGCAAGGCGGATTGTTGCTGATGACCAGTCTGCGCGGTATTAATGGCCAGGTTTACTCGATCGCGCAAGGACCGGTGGTAACCGGCGGCTTTATTCTAGGCGGAGCGGGAAACACTCAGACCGTCAATCATCCCACTGTGGGACGGATCCCTGGCGGCGCCATTGTCGAAAAACCGGCGCCTTCCGTGGAGCCCACCACTCAAGTACGATTGCAACTGCATCAGGCGGACTTTACCACCGCTGCTAGAATCGCGGAAGCTGTGAATAATCATTTCCCGGCCGAGGCCAAGCCGCTCGCTCATGCCGACAACTCCGGGTTAGTAAGTGTGTTGATTCCAGCCAGGTTCACAACCCGCGCCACGGAATTTGTCGCTGAACTGGAAGCCGTAACAGTCAAGACGGACCGGCCGGCGCGAGTGGTGATCAACGAAAGAACCGGCACCATCGTGATGGGTAAGGAAGTCCACGTTTCTCCGGTGGCTATTATGCATGGCAATCTGACGGTTGAGATCCAGACCACTTACAACGTCACACAGCCGGGCCCGCTATCTTCCGGAAGCACACAGGTCGTTCCGCAGGTCTCGGTTGGTGTCAAAGAGGAAAAAGCCCGCAACGTGGTCCTCAAAGAGGGTGCAACAGTGGAGGAGTTAGTCCGCGCTCTTACTTCCATCGGTTCCACGCCGCGGGATATCATCGCCATTCTGCAGAGCCTCAAAAGCGCGGGCGCTCTGGAATCCGAACTTGAGGTGATTTAGACCCGTGGACATTCATCTACTACCGGGCGCGGAAGCCGTTGCTGCCGGTATGAGTCAGGCGAAGGTTCCGCAGGGCCAGCAGCCGGACGGAAGCTTCCACCAGGCGCTCCAACAAGCCACTGGAAAGCCGGACGAGATTTCGAAAGCCGCTACGCAGTTCGAATCGCTGATCATCGGCCAGGTTCTAAAAGCCGCGCGCCAGTCCTCCGACAAAGGTTGGCTTGGAACCGGCGACGATCAAACCGGGGACATGGTCATGGAAATGGCGGAGCAAGGCCTGGCCCAAGGGCTGGCTGCTCAAGGAGGCTTGGGCATCGCGAAGATGGTTAGCGCCAAGCTTCGCCGCGAGGCCGCTACGCAGACCAGCTCCGGACCAGCGGCTCAGCATCCGCCGGCTCCGCCGAGTAAGGATTCTGCACACTTGCCGTCTGCGCGCGAACATTGAGTTCCGCTTTCGATTCCGGCTGATCCGCGGAGTTCAGATTCTCCATCGCGCCGTTCCAGCCATCCAGCAGCGTTTGGAGTAATCTGGAAACCTCCAGCAGCAAGCTTTCCGATTGCTCGGAATGCGCGCGGATCAATTGACTCTGCATGTAGCTGTAAAGCCCTGCCAGCGTTTTGCAATACTCAGGCTGCACGTCGTAGCGCAATGCGATGCGAAGCTCCGACAGGATTTCGATGGTCTTGGTCACTGCTTCCCCGCGCTTCAGGATGTCACCCGAGCGCAGAGCTCGCACCGCCACGTCCATTGACTGGACCGCAGCCTCGTACAGGATCCGGATCAGTTCCACGGGCGACGCCGCTTGGACCCGGTGTTTCAAATACTCCTGATGCTGGTTCGGCAAAGGCATCTGGACCCTTATCGATCCGCTTGGGCCAGCTTTGACAGTTTTTCGATCCCCCCATTTGCGGGTAAAGCCTCGGCACAAAAAAACCAGGCCCCGATCCTCAAGTCTTGTCCCAGGTCAGTCGATCTCTTGAGTCAAAGGTTACTAAAACTTACAAGTAATATGGCGTCCAGCATTCGTGTGAATACTGTTCTGTGTTTGGCCAACTCGGAGTTTCTGACTGAGTCGCAGGAAGTTACTAACTTCCGAGTGATATACGCGTCCAATCCGCAGCGCGCTGACGCCGTACTAGACAGTACTGGTGTCGATGCCCTCGTCGTTCTACTTCCGGTAGTTGGCGAAGGGGCTGATGAGTTGGTCAGAAAGTTCCGCGCCCGTGCTCCGGAAGCTCCGATTCTGGTTTACGAATCAGTTCCGGGCACCCAGACTCAGCTGTCAGCCTTCCACAACTGCGAACACATTTCAGCGGAAACTCCCGCCAGCGAGCTGTGCGACCGGCTATCCCGGATATTCCATGCTCGAAGTCTCCCAGCACCCTGTCCGCTACGCGAGGACGATGAATGGGCGAACGGATTGGTGGGTTCGAGCAGCCCCATGCGCCAAATCGTCGAGATTATCCGGCTGGTGGGCCCCCGCCGCTCCACGGTTCTGATTACGGGCGAAACTGGAAGCGGCAAGGAAGTTGCGGCGCGCGCCATCCATGCCGCCAGCAACCGTGCCGGCGCTCGCATGGTGGCGGTGAACTGCGCGGCTCTGCCTGACAACTTACTCGAAGCGGAACTCTTCGGTCATACCAAGGGAGCCTTTACTGGCGCCGTGAACGCGCGCGTGGGCTTGTTCGAACAGGCGCATCGAGGCACCATCTTCCTGGACGAAATCGGCGAGATGCCGCTGCAATTGCAGTCCAAGCTTCTGCGCGTGTTGCAGGAGCGCGAAGTCCCGCGCATCGGAAGTTCCGAACCTATCCCGGTGGATGTGCGAGTGATCGCGGCTTCCAACACGAATTTGCTGGAAGCGGTTGCGGCCCGGCGTTTTCGAGAAGACTTGTATTACCGGCTGAAGGTGGTAACGCTGCGGATGCCGCCTCTACGCGAACGAGCGGGCGACATTCCGGAACTAGCGGAGCATTTCTTGCTCAAGCTCGCCGATCAGGAAGCAACCGGGCGCAAACATATCTCGCGCGCGGCCATGGAAACGCTGATGCGCTATTCCTGGCCAGGCAACGTTCGCCAACTCGAACACGCCTTGGAATCCGCTGTGGCTCTGAGCGGCATGCGCCTGCTTCTGGAACCGGGCGATCTGGATCTGCCTGAGGATGCCCCGACACCGGATTGGGCGCGTATGTTTGCCTTGGATGTCCCTGAATCCGGAGTGAACTTCGAAGAGCTCATGATGGGCATCGAGCGAAGGCTGCTGGAACGCGCCTTGGCGAAATCCGGCGGCAACAAGGCGCGCGCCGCCCACATGCTCCAGATGAAGCGCACCACTCTGATCTCGAAATTCAAGTCCCTGGAAGTCTGCGCCTAACAAGAAATGCCAGCGCGTGTAGCCTCGCCCACCCCAGCTTCCGCTAAACCGGCCGCGGCGCTCAATCTGTCGAAAGTCAGCGAGCTCGGCGTTCCCATCGTCGTGCTGATGATCGTGGTGGCGCTGATCACGCCGCTGCCCAGCTTCATTCTGGATTTCCTGATTGTTCTCGATCTCATGATGTCGGTGGTGGTCATGATGGTGGCCATGTACATCGGCCGTCCCGTCGAATTCAGCGTATTTCCCACCGTTCTGCTGTTGCTTACTTTGTTCCGTCTTGCGCTCAACGTGTCGTCCGCGCGTTTAATCCTGCTGAATGGCAACACCGGAACCTCCGCCGCGGGACATGTGATCGAAGCTTTCGGAAGTTTCGTAGTGGGTGGGAACTATATCATCGGCGCCGTGATTTTTCTGGTGCTCATCGCCATCCAGTACGTGGTGATCAACCACGGTTCCGTCCGCATTTCTGAAGTCACCGCCCGCTTCACGTTAGATGCCATGCCCGGCAAGCAGATGTCGATCGACGCCGATCTCAACGGCGGACTGATTGACGAAACCGAAGCGCGCCGCCGCCGGAAGGATTTGAGCGGGGAAGCCGAGTTTTACGGCGCCATGGACGGCGCTTCGCGTTTCACCCAACGCGACGCCATTGCCAGCATCATCATCACCGGCGTCAACATCATCGCGGGATTCTTGATCGGCGTGCTGCAGCACCACATGGATCTCAGGCACGCGCTCGAGACCTATACCGTACTCACCATCGGCGACGGTTTGGTGACGGTGATTCCCGCGCTGATGATTTCCATCTCCGGCGGCTTGATTGTTACCCGCGCCAGCTCGGACTCACGCCTGGGAGCGCAGTTTCAGGAACAGGTATTCGGCAAACCCGAGCCCCTGATGTTGGCCAGTGGCGTCGTGGTTGCGTTGTCTCTATTTCCAGGAATGCCCACCGTTCCATTCATGGCGTTGGGCGGGGGCTTGGGCTTCATAGCCTGGCAGAAGCGTCGAAAACGCGACGCTGGCGTCAAGAGCTCGACGGATCTGGCGGGCAAACCGGCCAAGGAAAACGTCGAGGCGCTACTGCAAGTGGACCCTCTGGGCGTGGAAGTCGGACTATCGCTGGTCAAGCTGGTGGAGGGCGGCGCTAGTTCGCCCTTGCTGCAGAGAATCGCCGGGATTCGCAAAAATCTGGCGTCGCAACTGGGCTACTACTTGCCGCCGGTCAAGGTGAACGACAATCTCTCGCTGCGGCCCCGTGAATACTGCATTTTGATCAAGGGCGTTGAGATCGCACGCTACGAACTGCCCGGTGGCTATGAGCTGGCGATTCCCAGCGGCGGCGTGGATCCAAGCGTGGAAGGTAAGCCCACCAAGGATCCGGCGTTTGGTTTGGCCGCCGTTTGGATTCCTTCCGACCGTGCCGCCTATGCCCGCAGCCGCGGTTACACCGTGGTGGACGACATCAGCGTTTTGGGCACGCACCTCTCTGAGCTGGTGCGCAAATACGCGCACGAATTGTTCAACCGGCAGGACACCAAGAGCTTCTGCGACCGGGTGGCTCAGGCCAATCCGAAGGTGGTGGAGGATTTGGTTCCAAAAATGCTATCACTCTCGGTGATTCAAAGAGTGCTTCAGAATTTGCTGCGGGAGCGAGTGTCCATTCGCGACTCGGTGACGATATTGGAGGCGCTCAGCGAAGGCGCAAACATGTCGAAGAACCCAGTGCTGTTGACCGAATATGTCCGCCAGGCGATCCGGCGCTCTATCGTGAAGCCGCATCTGAATCAGCAAAGCGAAATTCCTGTGTATCAAGTTGAGCCGGCCGCGGAACAAATGGTGGAATCCGCCATCGATCACAACGAAACGAATAGCGTCCTAAGCATGGCGCCCCAGGCTGCCCGCGATTTTGTGGGTAACATCACGAAGAAACTGGATCGGCCAGACTCCTCAGCGGTGATTCTCACCGGCCCCTCGGTACGTTATTTCGTCAAACAATTACTCGAAACCGCGTTTCCCGATGTCGCGGTTCTCTCGCATAGCGAAGTGCCGCCCGAGATTCGAGTGAAGTCCTTGGGTTGGGTTGGATAATGCCGGGTAGGTTGAGGAAACGATGAAATCAGAAATAGCATCCATGCGAATCAAATCGTACTTTTCCAGCTCCGTGGAACGCGCCATCCAAGAGGCGCGTGAGGAACTGGGCGGCGAAGCGACCTTGATAACATCTAGGAGGTCCGCGCCGGACGCACGGCACCTGGGAGCGTACGAAGTAGTGTTCGGACTCGCGGAAACTCCGGAAACCGCGGCAGATACGCCGGCATCCGATGATCTCAATGCCGAGTTAACTCTGCTGCGCGACCAATTGGATGGCATCAAGCGTCTATTGAAGTTGCGAACAACCGGCGCCGACGGATTCGCGCGTCCGGAGCTAGCAGAGCTCTTCGAGCAGTTGGTTGCGTCAGGTTGGGAAGATGGATTGGCCCGGCAGATCACCGAAGAGGCCTACGCCGTCTGGCAAGCACAATCGCCCGCGCAGCGCCCCTACGCCAGCGCATCCAGTTTCGAGAAATTGGCTAAAGAAAACATCGGCAAGAAGCTGCAGTTCGCCCCCGAGTTCACGCCATCCGGTTCGGACTTGAGCCGCGCCGTGATCCTGGTGGGGCCTCCTGGCGGCGGCAAGACCACTACGCTGGCGAAAATCGCAATCCAGGAATGTTTGGCCAAGCGCCTTTCCGTTCGCATCATCTCACTCGACATTCATGGCGTGGCGGCGCACGAGAAGCTGCGCAGTTTCGCCTCTATCATGGGCGCCGGTTTCACGGCAGCCAGCAGCGCGTCGCAATTCGCGGAAGCCATCGACGAATTCCGCAGCAAGCACGTCCTGCTCATCGACACGCCCGGCTACGGCCACGCGGATTGGGAGTGGGCGCACGATATGGCCGTTGTATTGGCGGAACTCAAGAACAAAGAGATCCACTTGGTCTTACCTGCTTCCATGCACCCGGCGGGTTTGCTCCGCTATGTACGGCGCTATGAGGAACTCAATCCGGATTATCTTCTTTTCACCAAACTGGATGAAACGGAATCGTATGGGGCGTTGCTTTCCGTCGCCTTACAGACGGCCCGGCCCCTCTCTTTTCTGACCCGCGGGCAGGCGGTCCCGGAAGATATCGAAGTAGCGAATATCGGCGCGCTGCTGGGCGGCGTGCTGGGGCGCGAACGCGCGGAGGCAATTTCAGCAGCGTAAATGGCATCCAACGTTTTAGCCAATTCCGCGTTCTACGCACCCGTTCCCGCCCTCGAAGCGGCGGAGCGGGAGCGCCTGATCCTGGACCATCTCTCCAACGTCCGATGGATCGCCATGCGAATCCACGAAAAACTGGGCGGCGCGGTGAATTTGGAGGATCTTATTTCGAGCGGCGTTATCGGCCTGATCCATGCCGTGGATAGCTACGATCCGAAATACAACGTCAAGCTAAAGACCTTCGCCGAGCACCGGATTCGTGGCGCGATCCTGGACAGCATTCGCGGGTTGGACGGAATTCCGGCGCATAAGCGGAAGCAGTTGAAGTATATTGAAGCGGCCATTGGATCCGCCGAACAGCGTCTGCAGCGAGTGCCTACCGAAGAAGAAATCGCCGCCGAGATGAATCTTTCGCTCGCGGAATATCAGGGCGCATTGTCGGATGTACGCGCCGTGAGCCTGGGTAGCTTGGACGAGATCACAGACGGGTTTTCCGAAAGTAAGCTGCTGCGCTACGTCGCGGATGCCGAAGAGGACCAGCCCGGCATGATTTTGGAGCGCGCTGAATTGGAAAGCCTGGTGGCGGACGCTGTAACCCGAATGCCGCGCCTGGAACGCACCATACTCACGCTCTATTTCAAGGAAGAACAGAACCTGCAGGAAATCGCCGAAATCCTTGGAATGCATACCACGCGTGTCTGCCAGCTAAAATCGCAGGCAGTCCTTCGATTGAGAGCTTACGTGAGCAAGAAATGGCCGAGTACGCGAGGGATTCTCTGATGAGCAAATCGGACGAACAAGTCGAACCAAGCAGCCAGCCGGCCGACAATCCAGTGGAAAGCGTTGCCACTGAATCGAACATAAGAACCGGCGGATCCCCGGCCGCGCCTCTGTTGATGGGCGTGAAGTTGCCAATTCGTGTTTTGATGGGGCACACCCAACTGCAGCTGCGGGATATCGCGCGCCTGGCGGGCGGTTCCGTGGTGGAACTGGATTGTTCGCCGGATGATCCCGTCGACATTATCGTGAACGACCGTTTAATCGCGCAAGGAGAAATTGTGGTGGTGGGCGGAAACTACGGCGTTCGCATCACTCGCATCGCATCCGCTGGTCAAGCATCCGGCCAATCAAAACAGGAAGTGGATTTGCTTGGACTTTCCGAAAGGCTAAAGTAATGCAGACATTCGTAGCGCTCTTGCCTTACGTTTTGCTGGCAGCTAACACCGTGCTCTTGCTCGCCTTATTTTTCGGCATCAACCAGCGTGTCCGAAACCTCAACGCCCGCGCCAAAACGCGCGAAGCGGCCCTCGAAATGGAAGCATCGCGCAATGTGAACGCGATCCAAGAGCTGACGAATCGCATTGCAATCCTGGAAAGGGATGACAGGCAGCTAAGTACCGAGGCCGGCGGTGGTGGGCTCAATACCACGCTACGCGGCAAAGTATTGAAGATGCATCGCTTGGGGCAGCCGGCCGAAAGAATTTCGGAAGTGCTTCGAATCCCGCGCGGTGAAGTGGATCTTCTGGTGAAAGTTCATACTATCGTGATGCGCACCTACCAAGGTTCCCCAGCTTCGGAGCCGGTGGAAGAGGTCGTCAAAAAAGGTTAAACATGCGGCCAGAACAATCGATACAGGGAAGGCGGAATTGAGAGCGAGATGAAAATCAAAACTTCAGATACGCCGGACGCGACCCGTATGGAACTGAATCCCACCCGTGCAGCGCGTGAATCCAGCGGTACGGCGTCGTCCAGTTCCGTTTCAGGGACCCGCACTTCCTCCAGTGACTCCATCGCCATTTCTGGCACCAACAGCCTGGTTCAACAGGCCGTCAGCGCCGGCTCAGCCGAGCGCGCAGCGCGCGTGCAGGCATTGCAAGAGCAATATCAGAGCGGCAACTATCAGGTGGATGCAGTGGCGGTAAGCCGCGCTTTGATCGCGGCGCATTTCGCCGGCGAATAAAGCCCAGGCGACATGGAAATCGATGTGGAAGTTCCAACTACATCCGGGGACGCCCGGGAGTGCATTCGATCCGCGAGAGCAAACATGCGCGAGGTGAAACAACTTCTTTCGCAGCCCTCCGAGCAGAACGCCGAGGAATGCGCCGCTCTGTTGCGGCAAGTGGAAATTCAACTGGGCTGCGCCGTCGCCATTTTCAAAACGCGCGGCTCCCATCCATCCGTCGAAATCCAATCCATCCTGGAAGCCATGCAAGGGGAAATCGCGATTCTCGCGCAGTTCCTGGCCGAAGCCGACAAACTGCTGTCGGGATGGCTGCAAGCCCTTTCCAGCCGCCACTCCGGATACACCACCGAAGGCCGGGCCGCGCCGCTGGTTCTGCTCAAGAAAGTGAGCGTGGAAGGATAAACGGCCATGGGTAGTCTCTTTTCAGCTCTGGGTTCGGCTGCCAGCGCCTTGCAGGCGTTTCAACGCGCCGTGGATGTCACGCAGGACAACGTCACCAACGCCAACAGCCCGGGCTATGCAAAACAGATCCCGGTTTTCCAGTCGCAGCCTTTTGAGCTGAATAGCGACCTTTCGGGCGGCGTGGTAGAGCAGACCCAGGACGGGCGGAACCCATACGCCGATAGTGCGGTGCGCCAACAACTGTCTTTGCAAGGCGCGGCGCAACAGCTTCAGTCCTCGCTCACGCCGTTGCAAAATGTTTTCGACGTCTCGTCTTCCAGTCCAATCCCGTCGGCGTTCAATCAACTGTTTCAGAGTTTCTCTCAGTGGAGCACGCAGCCCAGCAATCCGGTTTATCAAACGGCTGTCATCAATGCGGCGCAGCAAACCGCTACGGCCTTTCAACAGGCCGCGGCGCAACTTTCGAACATTCGTGGCGCCACGGTTCAGGATCTTCAATCCACCGTCGGCCAGATCAATCAGGACCTTTCACAAATTCAGTCTTACAACGTCTCGCTCACGCACCAGACCAGTCCCGACCCTGGCGCGCAGGCCCAATTGGAAAGCACTCTGGAAGATCTATCCGGCCTGGCGAACGTGCAAGTGCTCTCCGGGCTCGGCGGCACCGTAACGGTTTTGCTGGGAGGACAAACTCCCCTCGTAATCGGGACTCAAGTCAACAACCTGCAAGTCCAGAACGACGCTTCCAATTCGCTCAACGGCCCTCCCAACCAGTTAATTGTCGACAGCAACGGCAACGATGTCACCGGCCAAATCACATCCGGAAGTTTGTCGGGATTACTGACCGCTGTGAACAACGTGATTCCATCTCTTGCCGGAGGCGGGAACCAGGTTGGCGGCTTGAACACGTTGGCGCAAGGGTTGGCCGATTCGGTGAATAACGTACTGGCGCAGGGCTCTACTACTTCCACTCCCCCTTATCAGACAGGACTTCCGTTATTCACTTACACCGCCGGCTCTCCCACTGGCGTGGCTGCGAGCATCAGCGTGAACTCCGCATTGACGCCCAGCCAGCTTGCGGCTACAAATCCAGGGCCGCCGGCAGTTTCGAATGGAATCGCTTTGCAATTGGCGGGTCTCGACACCGCGAGCGGCGGGCAGATCAACGGCATGGGATTCACGCAATACTTCGGCGCGCTGACTTCCCAAGTGGGAAACGCAGTCAGCAATGCCACTAGCAGCGCCACCGCGCAGACTCAAATGGTGGCGCAGGCCAAGAGCCTGCAACAGCAAACCTCGGGCGTGAATCTGGATGAAGAGGCAATCCGGCTGGTTCAGTTACAAAGTTCGTATCAGGCGGCCAGCAAAGTGGTCACGGTAATCGATGAGCTAACTCAAACGTTGATGACCATGGTCAGTTAAGGAATACAGATGATTACGGGATTAAATGCATCCAACAACCAATTCGTAAGCTCGGTTGATATTATGCAGACGGCCCTGAATAACGCCGAGAATCAGCTTTCCACTGGTTATCGCGTGAACCAGGCGTCGGACGCGCCGTCGGACGTCGAGGACATCTTCGTAGCCAGGGCGTCGCTCGCGAGCGAAAATCAGACCATCCAGAACCTGAACGCGGCCCAGGCGAACGTAACTGCCGGTGATAACGCGGTACAAAACGCCGTGCAGCTGTTACAGAACGCGCTAACTTTGGGTTCCCAAGGCGCCAGTACGGACGTTACTCAAGCACAGCGGAATGCGCTCGCCACGCAGGTTCAAAGTGTGTTGTCCCAGTTAGTGGGTGTAACTGCAACCCAAGTCAATGGAGTATATATCTTCAGCGGCGATGCGGGCGGATCCGCGCCCTATCAGCTCGATCCCACCAGTGCAACCGGCGTGGATCAACTGGTTACGGCGCCTGCCACTGCCCAGACGGCCGACCCCACAGGTATCACTTTCCCGACCTCGCTGACGGCGCAGCAGATTTTCGACGCGCGGGATTCCAGCAACAACCCGACCTCGCAAAATGCATTCTTAGCGCTCAACAATCTCCAGTTAGCGCTCCAAAGTGGCGACACCACGGCTATTTCCAACGCGATTTCCTCCATCCAATCGGCCAGTGATTACGTCAACCAACAGGCTGGTTTCTACGGCGCGGCGGAAACTCGAATCACGTCCGCGATCAACATAGCCCAGAAATTTCAAGTTCAAACACAAACTCAGCTAAGCAATCTGCAAGATACCGATGTAACATCGGTGGCCGTTCAAGTTACCCAGGAGACAACCGCTCTGAACGCCGCCATGGCCGCCGAAGGCAAACGGCCCACTTCTAGCTTGTTTGATTATTTGCCGACTAACATCGGGTAAGAGCTGTGGGGCAGGCTGGCAGCCTGCGGCGGGTTAGTAACCCGCCTGAATGCGCCGGTAAAAAACCGGCGCGCAGCTTGGCAAGCTGCCCCACCGTGGGACATAGAGTCCTCCGCCTTCGCGACTAAGGTGGAAAGTTTCTTCAACCCAGCGCGGGGAATTTCGATATGGGTAACGTATGTCAAACCATCGCCGCCCGGGCAGCCAGGACGTGGAGCGCATTGCCGGTCAGATACTAACCGCCCGGTTCAGCGAACAAAAGGGTGGCCTGCGGAGTAAGTTGGTCCAGTCCCGCAAGATACTTTCCACCATTCACCCGCGCGATACGTTCGAGCAGGAGAAACTGGAAGTATTGCAGGGTGCCATGGAATTTCTAGAGAGCCCGGTGACTGAGCGGGCACAGGCTGCGCTACAAGTGCTGGAACAGTTGGCGAACGGCGGCGAGAGACTGGTTATCCAGTTAAGTCGTCCAGCATAAACGCCCGGTGCGCCCCGGTGGTTACAATCTGCCCCGCGTAACCCTTGACGCCGTTCAGGGTGCAAACCGCCTTACGTTCCACTGGATGATCCAACTTAACGATCTGGCCTTCGGCGAGCTGCATCAGATCTCCTAAACGCATCTCGGCGCCATCCAGCCAAACATCGATCTTTACCTTGGCGGGCAGCATGAGCTCCAATGTTTCGACGGGAGAGCCGCCCGACTCCGATTGGGGCTGACTCAGCGCGTCGTCCTGTGCCAGTGCGGCGCCAAACAGCGTTGCCGGAACCACCAGTGAGAAGTGGCCGGTATGGTCTCCCAGCGCAATATTGAAACGGGCCACGAACACCTGGTCCGTGGCGGTGAAGGCTCGCGCCGGGCGCTGCTCCATTTCGAGCGATACGGTTTCCAACTGAGATTTCAGCGGCACGGCCCAGGCGCGATAGGCATCCGAAATAAGCAGGCGAAATAGTAGATTCACAACCTGCAGCTCAATTTCCGTAGGTTTGCGTTCGGGGGAACTAAAGCTTCCGGGTTTGGCGCCCAGCGCAATTCCGATGATCGGAAACAGCACGGAATAGTCCACCCGCAGCAGCAACCTGCACTGTTGCGGCCGCACGATCGCTAAGCCGAACCCGGAGGGTGTTTCATCCTTCAGGAATTCGCTGAAAAGCATATCGCGTCCGCTGGCGTACCTGCCGCTGACCGAAGTGCGCAGGAAGGAAGAGAGGCTGATGGATAGATCGCGAGCCAGCGCCTCGTGCGCGCTGCGTAACCGGTCTCCAGTGGCAGCCTGCTGGCCGGAGAGATTCGTGAAGTCCACCTTAGTCCAGTTAGGTTCCATGAGTCCAAGTAGGTTCCATGCGCGGCTTATACGGTAGTCTTCTGATCGGCTGATACAGGGGAACACTTTATTGTTTGGAGAACGGAATGCAGTAAGTGGGCTGAACCGTAAATGTTTGATGGAATGGCGTCGATAGACCTGCGAGCCAACAGATTGGAGTAACTCATGATAAAGCTCACGCGGTTAAATCACGTACCGCTTATTGTCAACTCCGACCTGATTGAACATGTCGAAGTTACGCCGGATACCGTCGTAGCCCTGACAACCGGCCAGAAATTTCTGGTTCTGGAATCGGCTGAAGATGTAGTGGAACGGGTGATCCAATTCCGGCGATCCATTCTGGCCGCCGGTTGCCCGCTCAAGAAGGATCAGGATCTCGAATCCGAAAGCGCGGATCCAATACCGGCCCCGTCGTGGACCAAATAGGAAACTCATGGCAAACGCTGGAGCCAAGAAATCATCCCTCAAACCGGATATAGCTACGCTGGGCGGATTGTTGCTGGCGGCCGGCGGAATCCTGGGCGGTTTGGTGATCGAAGGTGGAAAACTCACCGACATCGCGCAGCTCACTGCTCTGATGATCGTTCTGGGTGGCACCATCGGCGCCGTAATGGTAACTACGCCACTGAAGACCTTGCTGAAGGCGGCCAAGTGTCTAGGAAGCGTGTTCTTCGAGCACTCGCAGTCGCCCAATGAAATTGTAGACGAAGTAATTTCGTACAGCACCAAGGCGCGAAAGAACAGCATCATCTCACTCGAGTCAGACCTGCCGAATATTGCCGACCCGTTTCTCCGAAAAGCGATTTCGCTCAGCGTGGATGGCACCGATCTGCAGGAGCTCCGCAAGATGATGGAGCTGGATATTGCAGTGGAACATCACAACGGCGAAGCCATCGCCAAAGTGTACGAGGCGGCCGGCGGCTACGCCCCCACCATCGGCATTATCGGCGCGGTGCTGGGCCTGATTCAAGTGATGAAGCATCTGGAAAACATCGAAGAGGTGGGCCGCGGCATCGCGGTGGCCTTTGTGGCAACGGTGTATGGCGTGGCGTCCGCCAATCTGTTTTTTCTTCCCGTAGCGAATAAGATCAAGGCGCGATTCCATCACGCCATCGAAATGAAGGAACTGATGCTGGAGGGGGTTTGCAGCATGGTGGAAGGCATGAACCCGAAATTGATTCGGATAAAACTTGAACCCTTCCTGGACGAAAGCCCCGAAGGCGCGAGTAAATCGAAAGCCCCGCAAGGCAAGGCGGCCCAGGCTGCGCCGGTCCGTGGCTAGTCCGCGCCTATGAAGAGACAAGCGCCTCCCCCGGAGAATCATGAGCGATGGCTGGTCTCGTATGCCGATTTCATCACATTGCTGTTTGCGTTCTTTGTAGTGATGTTCGCTTCCTCGCAGACCGATAAGTCGCGCGCGAAACAGGTTTCACAAGCCGTGGAGAAGGCCTTGAAGGACGGTAGTTCCTTCAGCGTGCCTCCGGCGGTGGCGAAGATCCTGGGCGGAACGGTAGACGACAAGGGGCTGGGAAACGCGATGATGCGAGGTCCGGGGGGCGCGCAACGCGTGCTGAAAGACGCGCCGCCGGAAGACCTGCTTGAGTTACTGCCCTCGCTCAAACTGCTCAGCAAGGAACTGGAAGCGGAAATCAAGGCGGGCAAATTGGAAATCCGGATGGAGGCCCGTGGTCTGGTAATCAGTCTGAGAGAGTCGGCGTTTTTCCCGTCGGGCGGCGATGCACTGGACCAAGGCTCGTATTCCACCATGAAGACGCTGGCCAACCTCATCGGAACGCTTCCGAATCCAATTCAACTCGAAGGCCATACGGATTCGATTCCCATCCATAACGCCAGATTCAAAAGTAACTGGGAGTTGTCCTGCGCGCGCGGGATCGCCGTCCTAAATGCTTTGTGCGAAGACTTTCATCTGCCCTATGACAGATTTTCGGTGGTGGGGCGCGCCGACACGGTTCCCGTGGATAGCAATGAAACGCCGCAGGGCCGCGCCAGAAACCGCCGCGTGGATGTGGTGATTGTCAACAGCCTTCACGTTAATAACGTGGAGGGCGTCAAATCGGCGGTGAAGAAATAGTTTTATGTCGACGCTTCGACAGTACTTTGAGCGGCCTCTTCCCATACAAATTGTTGAAAAAAAGTGTGAAAAAGGCCGCGCGCATATCGACAAGATATCAGCACGCTGAGAACGGCGTGGTTCGGCGAGAGGCCGGACAGAAACGAAAAGAGGAGCAACAATGTCAATTTCGATTCAGACCAATACAACTTCGTTATTCGCCGAACAGGCCCTCAACCAGAACTCCACTCTCGAAAGCCAGGCAATTCAGCAGTTGTCGTCCGGCTATCGTATCAATTCGTCCGGAGATGATGCGGCAGGTTTGGCCGTCGCCAACCAATATCGATCCACCATCGCGGAGCTGCAGCAGGGCGTTCTGAACGCCAGCAACGGCACCAGCATTCTGCAGATTGTCGACGGCGGATTGAACAACATTTCAACCATCCTGGACCGTTTGCAGACGTTAGCCACGGAATCCGCCAGCGCCACCTTCGCCGGCGACCGCAACACGCTGAACCAGGAGTTCCAGTCTCTGGTGCAGGAAATCACGCGCCAAGCCAGCAATATCGGTCTGGCGGCGGGCGGCAAGTATAACGGTGTCAACTCCGTGTTCATCGGCGGCGGCAACAACGCTTCCAACGGACAGGTCAGCATCGATCTGAGCGGTTCGCAGAACCAGGTGGATGCGGCCGGCCTCGGTCTCGCAACGGCTAGCGTCGCCGCGGGCGGCACCGAGTTGACGCAAGGCACTCCGAACGCGATCCGCTTGGATGCTCCAGGCGCGACATTCCTTGCGACCGCGGCCCAGACATTCACCCTCAACGTCTATTCGTCCAACGGCGGCGCACAGACCCACACGTTATCCGTGGGCGGCAGCGGCGCACTCACCGAATCGCAAGTTCTTTCCAGCCTGAACAGCCAGTTGGGCCAGTACGGAATCAGCGCGTCCGTGGGAAGCGACGGGCAGTTGAATTTTGGCGGCGGCACGCCGTTCACCATCACCGCCGTTACCACGGCGGATGCGAGCCCCATCGCGACGGCTGCTTCAGCCGCAACCAACACCGGCGTTTATTCCGTGGCTGGTGAAGCCACATACGTCGGCATCGCCGAAAACTTGACCTTCCAGAATGGTCAGGGGACCGCGAATGTGGCTCTTCTCACCACCGATACGCTGGCCTCCGCGTTGTCGAAGATCAACGCACAGACCTCTTCGCTCGGGATCTATGCCATCGCGAACGCGGCCGGCACCGGAGTCTCCATTCAGAGCGTCAACAACTTCACCGCCTCCACCGACACTGCGCTCGGTACTTTCACGGCCGCCGGAGCGCAGGCCACCAGCACCCCCGTTACTGGCGCAACCGTGACCGGCAGCGCCGTGGCTGCCCTGACCGCCATCACGAACGCGATCAGCGCTTTGGGTCTGGTACAAGGACGCGTCGGAGCCGGCGAAAACCTGCTCAACTACGCTTCCACCCTGGCCAATTCGCAAATCACCAACTTTTCGACCGCGCAATCCGCCATCCGCGACGCCGACGTCGCTTCCGCGGCCGCCAATCTCACCAAGGCACAGACCTTGTTGCAGTCTTCGATCGCCGCCCTGGCGCAAGCCAACTCGGCGCCGTCGGCTGTTCTGAAACTTCTCCAGTAGTCTGCAGCTAAAGCAAACTTGACGCTGGGCCGATCTTAACCAAGAACGGCCCAGTTTTTTTGTTTTGAGGTGTTTTCATGAGCTCGAGTTCTGTTAGTAGTCTTCTTTCCTCCACGGCTCCGCAAACCACGCTCACCGGATCGAGCAGCTACTCCAGCGATCTTCAGGCGGCCGTTACCCGCGCGATTTCCATTGCGTCCCTGCCCATCCAACTGCTGCAGGCCGATCAGAACGAAGCCACCAGCAAAGCCACCGAGCTTGGGCAGCTCAACTCGCTGTTTGGGAGCTTGCAGACTTCCCTGCAATCGGTGGCTTCCGGAACCAGCAATGGCGCGCTTGCGGTTACATCCAGCAACACGGCAGTCGCCCAGGCCGGCTTGTCCGGAACCCCTCTGCCTGGTACTTATTCGGTGAACGTACTAAATGCGGGAGCGCCGGCGAGCGCAATCAGCGCCGCTCCTTCCACCCCTATCACGGATCCCACGTCGCAGAGCATCAGCCAATCCACCTCGTTCACTTTGACGGTGGGCACTCAAACGTTCACGGTCCAACCCGCTACACAAAGCTTGAACTCATTGGCCAGCGCTATTAATTCCAGTGGCGCGCCGGTGCAAGCTGTCGTCGTGAATCTCGGTTCGCCTTCAGCGGCGGATTACCGGCTGGTCCTGCAAGGCACCGGTCTGGGAGACAACGCAATTCAGTTGAACGATGGGACCACCGATTTGTTAGGAGTTCTGGCTCAGGGCGCCAGCGCATCCTATCAGGTGGACGGGCAACCACCCGCGGGCATCACTACAAATTCTTCGAACGTCATTATCGCTCCCGGCGTGAATGTCACGCTCGGTTCGCAAACAGGCTCTACCAGCATTTCCGTCTCCGCAAGTCTGAGCTCGGTATCGAACGCGCTTTCGAACTTTGTGTCCGCCTTCAACTCAGCCGTATCCGAACTGCAGAAGAATCACGGCCAGAACGGCGGCGCTCTGACGGGTGACAGCACGGTGTTGTCCTTGGGGGTGGTGCTCAATCAGATCGGGACTTACACGGGAGGCGCCGGCTCCATCACGAATTTGACGCAGTTGGGCGTCGAATTCACGCAGCAGGGCACGCTGACGTTCGATCCCACTGCGATTTCCGGCCTGTCTTCCTCACAGATCACCGACGCTCTCTCTTTTCTCGGGAGTCCGACCAGCGGATTCATCCAGTTCGCCACCAACACTCTGACCGGCATCACCGATCCCACCACGGGCGTGATCCAAAACGAAGCTCAGGCGCTGCAGAACCAAGCCAACTCAGATCAACAGCAAATCAATACCGATCAGGCTCGGGTCAACACACTCCAAGCCAATCTACAGGCGCAGATGGCCCAAGCCGACGCGCTCATCGCCACGCTGCAACAACAGAACACATTCTTGCAGGGACTGTTCCAATACGCCACCAGCAATAACCCCAATGTCGCAAGCGCTGCATAAAATATCCGTCGAGCTTCGTTCCGCGCTGCTCGGTGGCGACCACGTCCTGGCGGACCGCCTGGTCAACGAATATGCACAAGCCGCGCGCGAAGTCTGGGAGTCGTTGCCAGATAACGAGCGTGCCGCTTCCGCTCTTCCGCAACAAGCGAGCGAGCTGTTGACGTGGGCCCATGAAATGACCGTAGTCCGCCGCGCCATGGCCGGCGCGCAGTTGGCTGTCGTCGAAAAGGCCGCTCGCTACAGCGCGGCCAATCGTCCCACCCAAGGCGTCCAATTCCGCGGATAACGACTCCGAAAAAACCGCCGCCCAAGCCCGCCGTTTTGCATGTCGCCATAGTGCCAAAGCTGTTAGTAGTGAGTCAGTTCGGCTGTGGGGCAGGATGCCATCCTGCGCGCGGGGTTGCTAACCCGCGCAGTTTTGCGCCGATTGGCAATCGGCAGCATGTTACCAACGTTAGCAACCTGGCCCACCTGCTGAAACTGACCCACTACCCCGTTGTTTTTGGAACGGAACCGGTTCGCTACACTAGTTGTTTCGCATGAAACTCAACAGCTACACCATCACACAAGGCAAGGATCGCGCGCCGGCCCGCTCGTTTTATAAAGCCATCGGCTTCACGGATGAGGATCTGAAGAAGCCGATCATCGGAATCGCGAATACCTGGATCGGGACCATGCCGTGCAATTTTCTGCTGCGCGAGCTGGCCGTCAAAGTCGCGGAGGGAATCCGCAAAGCCGGTGGCACTCCCATGGAATACAACACCATCGCGATCAGCGACGGCATCACCATGGGCACCGAGGGAATGAAGACGTCGCTGGTCAGCCGCGACCTGATCGCCGATTCCATCGAACTGGTCGCGCGCGGCCACATGTTCGACGGCATGGTGGCGCTGGTGGCTTGCGACAAGACCATTCCGGGCGCCGCCATGGCGCTGCTGCGGCTGAATATTCCGGGCCTGGTTCTGTACGGAGGGTCGATACTGCCCGGCCACTACAAGGGCCGCGATCTGACCATTCAGGATGTCTACGAAGCGGTGGGCGCGAACGCGGCGGGCAAGATCTCGGACGAGGAATTGCTGGCCATCGAGAACGCGGCGTGTCCGGGCGCGGGCGCGTGCGGCGGGCAATTCACCGCGAACACCATGGCGACCGTGATGGAGTTGATCGGGCTGTCGCCGATGGGCACGGCCGCGGTTCCGCAGGTGGATCCGCGCAAACGCGATGTGGCGGAGCGCTGCGGCGAGCTGATGCTGGAGGTGGTGAAGCAGCAATCTGCGGCCGCGCGATATCGTGACGCGCAAGTCCATCGATAATGCGATTGCGTCCGTGGCGGCCACCGGCGGCTCGACCAACGCTGTGCTGCATCTGCTCGCCATGGCGCGCGAAGCTGGGATTCCGCTGGAGCATCGACGATTTCCAGACCATCAGCGAGCGCACGCCGTTGCTGGTGGATCTGAAGCCTGCCGGCAAATTCGTGGCCGTGGACGTGGACAAAGCCGGCGGCATTCCGGTGATCGCGCAGCGGTTGGTGGAAGGCGGTTACGTGGACGGATCGGCCATGACCGTCACTGGCAGAACTTTCGCCGAAGAAGCGGCGGATGCAAAGGAGACGCCGGGGCAGGAAGTGATCCATGCCTTGAACAATCCGATCAAGAAGAGCGGCGGATTGGTGATCCTGCGCGGATCGCTGGCGCCCGATGGATCGGTGATCAAGGTGACCGGAATCGAGCGGACAGAGCAGCGCGGTCCGGCGCGCGTGTTCGATTCCGAGGAAGCAGCCATGGCCGCCGTGATGGAAGGGCGGATCAAATCCGGCGACATTGTGGTGATCCGCTACGAAGGGCCGCGCGGAGGTCCGGGAATGCGCGAGATGCTGGGCGTGACCAGCGCGATCGTGGGCGCGGGCTTATCCGAAAGCGTGGCGCTGCTCACCGACGGCCGATTCAGCGGAGCTACGCGCGGATTCTGCGTCGGCCATGTGGCGCCGGAAGCGGCGGTGGGCGGGCCGATCGCGGCGGTGGAGGAGGGCGACACCATCCGCATGGATATCGCGAATCGGACGATCGATCTGGAGATCGCACCGGCAACGCTCGAAGCGCGGCTCCAGAAATGGAAAGCCCCCGAGCCGCGATACCGGTCGGGGGTCTTCGCCAAATACGTTGCTTTGGTGGGATCGGCTTCGGAAGGCGCGTTAACTACGCCAGGCATTTGAAACGCTGTCGAAACTGAGCCGCGACCGTAAGGCAGTCGGTGCCTTTGATACAGCCAGGAACAGCAGCGTTAGCCGTTAACGGGCTTCTCTTCCGGCACCGCAGCGCTGATGTGCGCGTCGAGCATCTTCTGGACGTCGGCTTTGCCGACCGCGCCCACCTTCTGCTCCACCACTTTGCCGCCTTTGAAAAGCAGCAGCGTGGGAATGCCGCGGACGTTGTAGCGCATGCTGGTGGCGCCGTTTTCGTCCACATTCAGCTTGCCGACCTTGACGCGGCCGGCATAAGCCTCCGCGATGGCGTCCACGGTCGGCGTCATCATGCGGCAGGGCCCGCACCACTCCGCCCAAAAGTCCACCAGGACCGGGGACGTCGGAGTTCAGAACTTCTTTGTCCCAGGTCGCGTCCGTAAATGTCAGTGTGTTGCACCAGCCATATTGTTATGCTTCTCTCCCCTAATAGTAGATGTTATAACCGGTAAAAAGATTCAGCCGGCCAAAAGCCGCCGGTACAGCTCCACATACTCGCCGGCCGAGGCGCTCCAGGAGAAATCCTTCTCGCATGCCCGCGCTGCATCCTGCGCAAGCCCAATCGCTCCTTATGCCTGATAAGACCTCCAGAGCCAACCGCAGAGCCTCCAACAAGGCGCTCTCCAGAATAGTCCCGGAACTTGAATCCGGTATCTTCATCAATGGTATCATCCAGGCCGCCGGTGGCGCGGACCACCGGGACGGTTCCGTACTGAGGCTGTAAATCTGGTTGAGGCCGCACGGTTCATACTGGCTGGGCATGAGGAACATATCGGCGCCGGCTTCGATCCGGTGCGACAAACCGGATTGTCGTAGCCATCCGCAGGCCCACCTTTTCGGGATACGCGTCGCGCCAGCGCGCGAAACATGGATTCGTAATGCGGCTCGCCCGATCCGAGCACCACCAGGCTCAGATCTTCCTGCATCAGTCGCGATGCGACATCCGCGATAAGATCGAAGCCCTTCTGCGAGGCGAAGCGCGAGACGATGCCGATCAAGCGGCCGGTTCGAGATCGTCCGGGCAGTCCAAATTCCGTCAGCAGAGCTCGCTTGCAATCGCGCTTTCCGGAAAGATCGGTGGCGCGAGTAGTTTGCGCGCGATGTGCGTGATCGTGCTCGGGGTTCCACTCGTTCGTAATCGACGCCGTTCACGATGCCGGTGAATGGGCCGTGCTGGCGCAGGAATCCATCCAAACCAAAACCGTATTCGGGCGTTTGGATCTCGCGCGCGTAGCCTTTGCTGACGGTGCTGACGGCGTCGCTGAACGCGATGCCGCCTTTCAGGAAATTGACGTCGCCGAAAAATTCCAGTTGATCCGGATTGAAGAGCCGCGGATCAAGCCGATTTGCGGAAAGCGCTCGCGGCGCGAAGAGGCCCTGGTAGCCGAGATTGTGAATGGTGAAAAGGGTCTTGACGCCGATGAATGTTGGGTCGGCGCCGAAATGTTCGCGCAGATAGACGGGCGCGAGCGCGGCCTGCCAGTCGTGCAGCGTGGATGATATCTGGCCGGAAAGAGATGGCGCGCGACGCCGAGCGCGGCCATGGAGAGAACGGCGAAGCGGAGATGGTTGTCCGGGAAATCGCACGCCGCCGGCTGCGTAGATTCCGTCGCGATCGAATAGCGATCGGGCAGTGGACGAAATAGAAGTGACGCCGCGTTCGACTGGTCTGATAAATATCGACCATGAATCCCGGGCCGATGGGAATCCAGAGGTTCCGATACGCCTCGCGGGTGGGGTTCGGATAAACGTTTTCGCGATAAGCGGGAAGCACAACCGCGACGTTCTCGCCACGCGCGGCCAGCGCCGCGGGCAAGCGCGCCAATAACATCGGCCAGTCCACCAGTTTTTGCGAAGGGAGTGGCTTCGGAGGCCACCATCAGGATGTTCATCGTTTCTCGTTTCTCGTTTCTCGTTCGCGCACGGGGGAGTCAGCCTTTGTGGACTGCGTCCAGGACGCCGTTGATGAACGCCACCGAATCTTCGCCGGAAAACTGGCGCGCCAGCTCCAGCGCTTCGTCGATCACCACGGCGGCGGGCGTTTCCTGGCGGCTCATCTCGTAAATGGCCAGGCGCAGAATGTTGCGATCCACGATCGGCATGCGCTCCAGCTTCCAGTGTGCCGATTTCGCCGTGATGCGATGATCGATATCGGCGGCCATATCCGAAGTGCCGTTGGCCAGTTCTTCCATGAACTCGTCGCGGACCTGGCGGCGTCGCCGGTCTCGCTCCTCGCTTTCATGTCTTCGCCGCGAATCGAGCGTGTCGTAAAACGAGGATATGGCTTCGTCCACGGGCTGCTTGGTCATGTCCCATTGATAAAGAACCTGCAGCGCGCGCTGGCGGGATCGGTGACGTGCTGCCATTTCGCTACTGCTATTTTCGCAGCCGGCGCATAAGGTCGGCCATCTCGATGGCGGTCATGGCGGCGTCGTAGCCTTTGTTGCCGCTCTTTGCCGCCCGCGCGATCGATGGCCTGTTCCACCGTATTGGTGGTCAGAACTCCGAAAGCAACCGGGATGCCGGTCTCCAGCTGCACCGCCGCCAGGCCGCTGGAAGCCTGTCCGGCGACGTGATCGAAATGCGGCGTGTCGCCGCGGATCACAGCTCCCAGCGCGATGATGGCGTCGTGGCGCTTGGTGTCCTGCCAGGGTTTTAGCGGCGAGCGGCAAGCTCCCAGGAGCCGGGCACTTTCACAATCTCGATGGCGTCTTCGGCTGCGCCCGAACGCTTCAAAGCGTCCAGGGCGCCGGCCAGCAGCCGGTCCGTGATGAAGCTGTTGAAACGGGCGCACCACGATGGCGAATTTGAGGCCGCTGGCGTCGAGATTTCCTTCGGTCACTTGGGGACATATGGGATAATTTGGTTTCAGGTCCTCATTCTACCTCATGGATCCCGCGTTCATCCGCAACTTCTCTATCATCGCGCACATCGATCACGGCAAGTCGACGTTGGCCGACCGTTTGCTCGAAGCCACGGGCGCGCTTGGCGCAGCGCGAAATGATGGAGCAGGTGCTGGACACCATGGACCTGGAGCGCGAGCGCGGCATCACCATCAAGGCGCATGCGGTGCGCTTGAATTACCAGGCCGACGACGGCCAAATGTACCAGCTCAACCTGATCGATACGCCCGGCCACGTCGATTTCACCTACGAAGTTTCGCGCAGCCTGCAGGCCTGCGAAGGCGCGCTGCTGGTGGTGGACGCATCGCAGGGCGTGGAGGCGCAGACGCTGGCCAATACGTATCTGGCGCTGCATCACAATCTCGAAATCATTCCGGTGATCAACAAAATCGATCTGCCGTCGGCCGAGCCGGAGCGGATTCGCGAGCAGATCGAGCAGGTGATCGGGCTTCCGGCGCAGGACGCGATCCTGGTGAGCGCGAAGCAGGGCATCGGGATCAAAGATGTTCTGGAAGCGGTTGTGCATCTGGTGCCGGCGCCGAAAGGGTCGCCCGATGCGCCGCTGCGGGCGCTGATTTTCGATTCCTGGTTCGATCCTTACCGCGGCGTGATCATTCTGGCGCGCGTGGTGGATGGGCGCTTGCGCAATGGGCCAGAAGATCAAGCTGTGGTCGAACGGCACGTTGCACGAAGTGGAGGGCCTGGGATACCAATCGCCCAAGCCGATCCCCTGCGACGAGCTTGTCCGCCGGCGAAGTTGGATTCCTGTTCGCCAACATCAAGACGGTTTCCGACGCCAAGATCGGCGACACCATTATGGAGCGTCGAGAATCCGGCGTCCGAGCCGCTGCCCGGCTTCCAGGAAATCAAGCCGATGGTGTTCGCCGGGCTGTATCCGGTGGAATCGCACGAGCATGGCCGGTTGCGCGAGGCGCTGGAAAAGCTGCGGCTGAACGACAGCGCGTTCAACTTCGAGCCGGAGAATTCGGTGGCGCTCGGATTCGGATTCCGCTGCGGCTTTCTGGGCTTGCTGCATCTGGAGATTGTGCAGGAGCGGCTGGAGCGCGAGTTCGAGATCGATTTGATCACCACCGCGCCGGGCGTGCGCTACCGCATCACCAAATCAGACGGCGACGGTGATCGAGGTGGAGAACCCCACCAAGTTTCCGAATCCGACGGAGATCAAGCAGATCGAAGAGCCGATCATCGACGCGACAGTGATCACGCGCGAGGAGTACGTCGGCGAGATCCTGAAGCTGCTGGAAGAGAAGCGCGGGAACGCAGAAGAAATTCGAACATATCGGCACCGGCCGCGTGATGCTGCTGTATGAGCTGCCGCTGAACGAGATCGTGCTGGATTTCTACGACCGGTCTGAAATCGGCTTCGCGCGGCTACGCGTCGCTCGATTATCATTTTTCGGGATATCGCGTGTCGCCGATGGTGAAGCTGGACGTGCTGGTGGCGGGCGAGCCGGTGGATGCGCTGACCATGATCGTCCACAAGGATTTTGCCTACGAGCGGGGCAAGATGCTGATCGAGCGGCTGCGCAAACTGATCCCCCGGCAGATGTTCGAGGTGGCGCTGCAGGCGGCGATCGGCAACAAGGTGGTGTCGCGCGAGACCATCCCGGCGATGCGCAAGAACGTCCTGGCCAAGTGCTACGGCGGCGACATCTCGCGCAAGCGCAAGCTGCTGGAGAAGCAGAAGGAAGGCAAGAAGCGCATGAAGCGGGTGGGTCGAGTGGAGATCCCGCAGGAGGCGTTCCTGGCGGTATTGAAGGTAAGCGGCGGCGACAGCGAGTAAAAATCCGGTGACAGGATACTCAATTCCCGATTTCCACGCAACGAAAATCGGGAATTGAGTATCCTGTCACCGGATTTACTTGAGGCTGATGCCCGCTACGAAGCCGTCCACTTTTCCGGCTGCTGAGGTTTTGGACACACCTTTCAACGCCTTGAAGATCGGACCGCTGGTGTAACCCACCACGTAGATATTATCTTTGGCATCGAAAGCCACCCCATAGCCCACTTGCAGTCCGTCGCTGCCAAGATAGGTCAGGTAGCTGATGGCTTCCGTTCCCGCAGTGGCCGGATTGAATACCAGCGCGAACGCGTCTTCGGTGCCGTCATACGCCGGCTGGGCCGCATTCTTCGTTGTCGGAAGATCGGCGGCTAGCGTCATTCCCGTGAGATAGAGGTTTCCATCCGCATCCAGTTTCAGATCGGAAGGAATGGTTGGGCCAGTGCCACCGAAGTACGTGGAGTAAACCAACTGTGGATTCTTTGTCGTGTCCAGGATGCTGATAAAGCCGTTGCCGCTGCCGCCGTACTTGGTCTGCAGCGCGGTGGTGGTAACCGGGTAGTTTGACGATATGGTCCAACCGCTCACGATCACTTGGCCCTCGGGGTTGACCACGATGCTCGATGCTTCTTCTTGATCGGAGCCGCCGATAAACGAGGAATATTCAAGACCGCTGGATCCGGTGGAGGTGTTGATGTGAGCGACAAACGCATCGCCGTCCCCACGGTAGACCTTCTGGTAGGAATTTCCCTTCATCGGGAAATTGTAGGAATAGGTTCCGCCTGCGATCCACACGGTATCGTCCGGCGCAAGCGCGATGGCGCGGCCGATCTCCCAACCCGCCTGACCCAGGTAGGTGGAATAAACCAGCGTCGCGGTGCCCGACTTCGATGGCTCGTAGGCCGCGACAAAAACGTCCTGTCTGCCTCCCGAGGCACTCTGCAGAGGGTTGGCGGTTGGAAAATCGGTAGAGCCGGTGCCGCCGGTGACGAAGATTTCGTTCTTGGAATTGAAGGTAATTCCCAATCCCGTTTCATCTTCAGCGCCGCCCAGATACGTGGAATATCCCAACTTGCGCGTGGAATTGATCCAGGCGACGAATGCGTCTGAAGTGCCGTCCAAAGCGGTTTGCGCGGGGTTGACGGTGGGGAAATTGGAAGAGAGCGTAGTTCCAGTCAGGTAAATGTCGCCATTCGGGCCCACCGCCATTCCGCCCAGCGTTTCGTTGGCGCTTCCACCGAGATAGCTGGCGAATACAATCTGATGGCCGGCTTTGGCATTCGGATCGATCTTTGTCACAAAGACATCGGTGCCACCGCCCGCGGCGGTTTGGAAGGCGCTGCCGTTGGGAAAATCGGTGGAGAAGGTAGTGCCTGCGACATAGAGGAATCCGATCCGATCCAGACCGATGGTTTGAGCGACATCCTGATTCGATCCCGAAAGGTAAAGCGAAAAAGTGAGCACTGGATCGATCACCAGTTCGCGATCGTGATCGTAATTGCCGAGCACAAAACCGTAGGAGCCGTCCGCATTTTTACGGTAGCGGCTGGCTACGGGAACCCTGGCGCCGTCCCCTGCAAGCTGGTAAGCCACCGGATGTTTCTGAATCAGTCCGGCCACTAGATTGCCATCGCGATCTACACGCGCGCGAGTTCCGTCCAGCCGCAGCCGGATCATCCGCGGATCGGCGCCGGGCTTGACCGTCAGATCGTACTCCAACTCGCCCTGATTTCCGTAATAAACCAGATCGATGCCTCGATACAGATCGCTCACCTGGAGCCGTCCGTAGTTCGGGACCTCGGAACGCCACTTGGCCGGATCGTTTCCAAGGAACAGATCCGTGGTGGAGGACAACTTATCGGTAGCCTCGATCTTCGCGTTTTGGGCCGCGCCTTGGAATCGAAGGCTGGCGCGTTTGTCGCCGGCTTGAAAGATGGCTCGGTTTCCTTCGAATGAATAGCGGAAGCGAGGGCCGCGCGCAACGAATTGAGAGCCACTGTTCGCAGTGGGTTCGAAACGAAGCGGCGCGCTCCCGAGAATTCGAACCGCATCATCAGAAGTCGCTGCGGAGAGCGTGGCGCAAACCAGTAGAGGGAAGAAAAGAATAGTGCTTGTTTTCATGTCGAGACGATTGTTTCTAACGACGTGGCTCGCGGGCTCCCGGTTAACGTCAAAATGCTGGCCGGGCTCGCGCGCGCAGTCGCGGCGCTTACAAAACTTCACAAACCAAGACGATACCATAGACGAGTTTAGCGTAACTGGCGGCTCCCCAACGCCGTCTGCCTCAAGGAGATGCAACGAAAACTGTTTTTGCAGATTACGCTCGCCAGCTCCCTGTGTGCGGTAGCGCTGTGGGCTTCCGATTCTTGGAAGACCAAGGACTACACGCAATGGACGAGCGATGAAGTGGTCAAGGTATTGACCGATTCTCCGTGGGCGAAAGAAATCACGGTTACGTCTGGCCAGCAAGGCCAACAGCGACGCAGCGGAGGCGGCCGGCGCGGCGGAATGGGTGGAGGCGGAGGCGGATATCCCGGGGGCGGAGGCGGCTACCCAGGCGGTGGCGGCGGATATCCCGGCGGGGGCGGCGCAGGTGGAGGTGGCGGCGGTTACGGGGGCGGAGGTATCCGCGAGCAAGTTGTCATCCGATGGGATAGCGCTCTGCCGATTCAGCACGCACTGCTGCGACAGGGCCATCATCCGTCAGATGATAAGCCCGTTGAGGACATCAACCAGAAATACTATGTGGTCTCGGTCCTCGGTTTGAGCATGCCCAGCCGTAGGAGCAATTCTGATTCAAGCGACAACGACCGGCAGAGCGCCGACGATCTGCGTTCGCGATTCCTGGACGCCGGCACGCTGATTCCGCGCAGCAAGATCGCCATCTCGGCCGAAGATGTCCAGTTCGAAGGGCGCAACGGATCCACCGCCATCAAGTTTCTTTTTCCGAAGACGTTCCCGCTCTCAGCGGATGACAAGGAGATCGTTTTCCAGTTTCAGTCGCAGGGCGTGAAGTTCGATCACAAGTTCAAGCTGAGCGACATGCAGTATCAGGGTAAGTTGGCTCTCTAACCGAACCGCGACCGCAAGGGAGCGCTACCACGACACGTCTGGCGGTGGCGCTCTTTCAGTCAGAACACGAACGTTCTGGCAGAAAATATCACGATAGCCAGTGTTGCGGCTGCGATCGCGAATTCACCAACTGTTCCGGCGATGAGCGGCCGGATTCCTTGCTTCATCATCTCGCGCAGGTTTGTCTGCAAGCCAACTCCAGCGAAGGTCAACAAAAACGCCCAGCGCGACAGATTGGCGATGTCGGCGATCTGGGGCTTAGAGAAAAACCCGACCGTGGTCAGCAGCGAAATCAAAAGAAAGCCCAACACGAACTTGGGGAACTTCTGCCAGAGGAAGGCCGCCTTGCTCTGCACGCCTGGTCCCTGGGATTTCTTGGCCCAATACAGTGCATAGCCCAGCACTACGAAACCGATGGTAGCGTTGCGCGCGGTCTTCGCGAGAACTGCGAATTTGCCGGCCGAATCGGAATAGAGCGCGCCGGCCGCAGTTGCTTCGGCAGTGTTGTCCACCGCCAATCCAACCCACAATCCGAATGCGTGGTCGCTCATGCCGAGCCAATGGCCGATGAGTGGAAACGCAAACAAGCTGAATGCGCCGAGCGCGAGGATGGCCGCAATCGCGTAGGATGCGTCTTCGTCGTCCGCATCGATTGCGCCCTTGGCGGCGATGATGGCGGAGACGCCGCAGATGGAGGAGCCAATCGCCAGCAGACTGGTCAATTTGGGAGAGAGTCCCAAGAGTTTTCCGAGGTACGTCATGATGGCGATCGAAATGCCCAGCTCAATCACCACGCACGCCAGGCTGATGCCGCCCATTTTCAGCACGTCTCCCAGAACGAAACGCACGCCCAGCAAAACGATGCCGGCCTTCAGCCAAAATTCGTAGGTTGCCACGCCGGCGCGGAAGATCCTGGGAACGCCAATGGTGTTCGACACGATCAGTCCGAATAGGATGGCCCAGAGCACGTATTCAATATTGGGAAGCACCAGATGGTTTGCTTTCCCGTAGCGTGCGATGGACTGTTCAGTAAGCTTGCCCGCGTACCCTAGAACGATGAGGAGCAAGATTCCGGGAATCAACTGGAGAAATTTTTGGGGGAGTGCGGTTTCCGTTTTCTGCTCGATCGCGATTGCTTCTGCCATGCGAAGTCCTCCTTGGCTTACCAGGGAATCCGGGGCGAAATTCCGAGCCGAACTAGCAGCGCCACCAACAGTGCGAGGATCACGGCCCACCAATCCACGGATAATGCGCGCTCTTGTTTTTCCGGCATCCGGTAATCATACCATTGTCCATTGACATTACGTAGTATGTCGACCGTGTATACTTCGCCTAGCCGCCTAGCCAATGATCGCCGCCGACCCAGCATTAGCCTCCCGAACCCAACGCAAGATCGCCCGCCGGTTGCTTCCATTTGTCTTCCTGCTGTACATGACCGCGTATATCGATCGAGTGAACGTGGGTTTCGCCGGCCTGCAGATGACGCACGAGCTGAGTTTCTCGAACGAGGTTTTCGGATTCGGCGCGGGCATTTTCTTTTTCGGATACTGCCTGCTCGAGATTCCGGGCGCCATGTTGGCGCAGGCCTGGAGCGCGCGCAAGTGGCTCGCGGTCATCATGACCGGCTGGGGAATTCTTGCCACGCTTACTGGTCTTATTCACAATTCGCTGCAGTTCAATATCATCCGCTTTCTGCTTGGATTGGCGGAGGGCGGATTTTTCCCGGCCGTGGTGGTCTACCTGACGCATTGGTTTCGGCAGGAACAGCGGGCCAAGGCAATCGCGATGTTCATGGCGGCGATTCCGGTCTCGACCGCCCTGGGCGCGCCCATCGCCGGCTTGCTGCTGCGCATCCACTGGCTAGGCTTGGGTGGTTGGAGATGGCTGCTGATTCTGGAGGGGCTGCCGGCTTTCATCGGAGGCATCGCGGCCTTGTTCTATTTGACGGATTGGCCGAAGGATGCCCGGTGGCTCGCGCCGGAGGAGCGCGAATGGATCACGGCCGAGCTCGAAGCTGAGAAGCGCCAGAAGAACGCCGCGCATGGCCACATGTCCATTTTTGCGGCGCTGCGGAAGCCGGTGGTGATCGCTCTGGCGTTGAGTTATTTCCTGATCAACACCAGCGGCTATGGGTTGGTGATCTGGCTGCCGAAGATGGTTCAGAAATTTCCGGGCCTCTCGACGTTCCAGGTAAGCCTGGTCGCGGCGATTCCAAGTTTGTTCGCCATCCCGGCCATGCTGATTCTGGGTTGGCACTCGGACAAAACGCGCGAGAGGCGCTGGCATGCGGCTTTGGCCGCGTTCGCTGCCGCGGCGGGGTTTGCGCTGAGCCAGGCATTCGCGAATCCGATAGCGGTGATGGCGTGCTTTTCGCTCGCGGCGATGGGCATCATGAGCTACTATGCGCCGTTTTGGGCGCTGCCCACGCGCTTGTTAAGCGCGCGCTGGGCCGCGGCGAGTTTCGGATTCATCAACCTGATCGCGAATCTCGGCGGATTTGCGGGGCCCTACCTGATCGGATTCTTGACGGATCGCACCGGGACGTATGTGGCCGGAGTTTTGTTGATGGTGTTCAGCGCGGTTTTGAGCGGCGTGGTGCTGATGTTTTTGCGGGAGAGGTAGAAGGGCCCGGATTTGACTACTATCCGCCATTGGCGGATAATGAAATCAGTGGAGTTGATTGAGACCTCCACCTTCACAAGACAGATCAACGCACTGCTTAGTGACGATGAGTATCAAGCATTTCAATCCCGGATCGCCGCCAATCCGGAGCTTGGCGCTTTGATCAAAGGTGGTGGTGGAATACGCAAGGTTCGTGTCGCCGTTGGATCAAAAGGAAAAAGCGGTGGCGCTCGCGTGATCTATTATTGGGCTGTAAAGCAAGATTTGATCCTGCTGCTTTATGCGTATGCCAAGAATGCAACCTCGGATCTAACTCAGAAACAGATTTCGGAACTTGCCAAGACCGTCAAGAAGGAGTTCGGTAGTGAAGAAAGAGATGTTTGAGGAACTGCTCGGGAGCGTTCGGGAAGCCGGCGCTATTCTTCGGCGTCGGCGGAAGCCGTCGCGGCGCACAGTAGTCAGTTCTCCCAGCGTCCGCGTGATTCGCAAAAAAACCAACCTCTCGCAGTCGGAGTTCGCAGAATTGATCCGCGTGAGTGTGAAGACTCTCCAGAATTGGGAACAGGAACGGAGACGTCCAACTGGTCCGGCAGCGGCCCTTTTGAGTATTATCGATCAGGATCCGGCGCTAGCGGTAAAAGCGATTCATCGAGTGTAGCGGCCTGCCGGCCGTCCCGGCTCTCAAAAATTAACGATGGCGGCGAACGAAACCGCATCCAAGCTGGCGCCGCCTACCAGGCCGCCGTCGATTTCCGGCTGCGCCATCAACCCGCTAATATTGTCCGGCTTCACGCTGCCGCCATACAGAATCCGGCATGCTTCGGCTGCTTCCGGTCCAAACGATTTTTGGATCTGACCGCGGATAAAGCGGTGCGCATCGGCGGCGATTTCCGGCGTGGCAACCTTACCGGTCCCGATGGCCCAGCACGGTTCGTAGGCGATGACGATCTTGGAAAACTGCTCCATCGTCAAGCGCGCCGTGCCGCCTTGAAATTGAGCTTCAAGAATCTCGTGCGTTCGTTCCGCTTGCCGCTCATGCAGGTGTTCTCCGACACAATAGATCGGGGTCAGCCCCGCATCGAGCGCGGCGACGATTTTCTTGCGGGCGTCCTCGTTGGTCTCACCGAAATATTGACGCCGTTCGCTATGCGCCACCAGCACCCACTTGCAGCCGGATGATTTCAACATCGGGCCGGAGACTTCTCCGGTATAGGCGCCTTCCTTTTCCCAGAAAAGGTTTTGACCTCCGATCTCGACGCGGGTTCCACGCGTTGCTTCCACGGCGGTGGGCAGACTCACGAACGTGGGACAAATCACGATGTCACAATGATTCGAGTTCGCAACCAGAGGGTTGAATTTCGCAAAGAAGGCGTGAGTTTCCGCGATGTTCTTGTGCATCTTCCAGTTGCCTGCCAGAATGGGGCGTCGCATCAGTTAAATTATCGCTCCTAGGAAACTTGTGCCTTCGGAAATCTTCGTTCCGAAGTTTTCGGCTACCGTTTGGCCAATGTCCGACAGCGTCGAGCGGAGGCCTAAATCCACACCCTCCTGCTTGCGCGGACGGTAAGCGAGCAGCGGAACGTATTCGCGGCTGTGATCGGTGGAAGGCGTGGTTGGATCGCAGCCATGATCGGCTGTCAGGATGAGCAAGTCTTCCGCGGAGAGTTTGGCGAAGAGCGCAGGCAGCCAGGCGTCGAATTGCTCCAGCGCGTTGGCGTAGCCCTCCACATCGTTGCGATGACCGTAGAGTTGGTCGAAGTCCACCAGATTGGTAAAAATCAAGCCGCGGTCTACTTCGTCCAGCGCGCCCAGAGTCTTCGCCATGCCGTCGGCATTGTCTTTGGTCTTTTCCTGGTCCTCAATGCCATGGCCTAGAAACACGTCGAAGATTTTGCCCACGCTGAAGACTCGAACGTGTTCGGCTTCCAGTTGATCCAGCAGCATACCCTTGGGAGGCGGAACCGCGTAATCGTGCCGGTTGGGAGTCCGCGCGAACGCGCCTGGTTTTCCCAGGAAGGGCCGCGCGATCACACGGCCTACTTCGAAGGGTCCACGCAGAATTTCGCGGGCGGTTTCGCAGATCTTGTAAAGCTCCCACAGCGGGATCACTTCTTCGTGCGCGGCCACTTGGAAGACACTGTCGGCAGAGGTGTACACGATTGGCTTGCCGGTCCGCATGTGTTCTTCGCCGAGAGCTTGTATGATTTCGGTGCCGGACGCCGCGTAGTTTCCCAGAGTGCCGCGGCCGATGCGGCGCTCGAACTCGTCCATGATTTCGGACGGAAATCCGCGCGGGTAAAGCGGGAACGGCTTGGCCAGATGGATTCCAACCATTTCCCAATGCCCGGTGGTGGTGTCTTTGCCGGGCGACGCGAGCGCGCAGCGTCCGTAGGCCGCTGAGGGGCGTTCCGCTGGATCCACATGCGGCAAAGCTTTGATGTTCCCCAATCCCAGTTGCGCCAGATTAGGAAGATGCAGCGTATGCCGGCGCGCAATATTGCCCAAGGTGTCGCTGCCGGTGTCACCGTAGGCTGCCGCATCCGGCATTTCGCCGATGCCGACGCTATCCAGCACGATCCAGGTGACGCGCGGAAACTCAGCAACCGAACCGCGACCGTAAGGGAGTCGGTGCACTTGTGTTGTGCTGCTCCTCATTGGCTCAGTGCCGCTTTCGGTTTGGCCGGCTCTCCCGCTCTTCCAAGCGCCTGGTCGATTCGATCCGACAGCATGTCTACAAAACGGTCCGGCAAAAAGCCGTTCATGCGGCTCACAACATCGCCCTTTTTCCCGAAGATGATGGTAGTGGGAATCGAAGAGACCTGCAAGAGTTTTTGCAATCCATCCTCGAAATAGACTTTTTGGCTCCATTGATGCGATTCCAGGAAGGGCTTCACTTGAGAACGGTCTTCGTCGGCGTCGATGGAAAGAAAAACCAGGCCGTCGGTATCCTTGAATCTCGCTTTGGCCTGCTCGTAAAGTCCGTGCTGCGCGCGGCAGGGGATGCACCAGGTGGCCCAAAAATCCAGTACGATCACTTTGCCGAGCAGGGACGAGAGCGCAAGTTTGTCGCCGTCGAGTCCGGAGAGTGTGAAATGGAGAGGATCTTTGACCTGCGCGTTCGGATCCAGCCCGTGGAGTTGGGCGCGCCGCGCAGCCAACAGCGCCGACGTATTGTCGTAGGCTTTCAGGATGACGTCGCCCAGGCCGGTCTCCGAGCCGTTCAACTTGCGATAAATTTCCGCCATCATGGCGCGGTCATTCGGTCCGTCGGGATCCGGCGATTTCAATCCCGCGAGCGAAAATGCATCGGCCAGGTATTGCAACGCGTCCTGCAGCTTTCCGGCGTCCGTAAGCCAGCGAGCGGCCTCGCGGGCCGCCTCCACGCTGGGGAAAATGGCGTAGCTGGATTCGGCCAGCTGAATGGCATCGGCGGTGTTTCCGAGTAACCCTTGCGCTCGGGCCTGCAACAAATGCGCGCTGGCTTTGTTGCGGTCCACTTCCTCTTTGCGTTTGGCCTCTTCGCGGCCGCTGCGTGACGCCGTGTCGTTCTTCACGCTCGCATCGATGAGTTGTTCGTAATGGCGCGCGTGTTCCAGCGCCTTTTCCGCGCTGGCCTTGTCGGCCTTATGGAGAAGTGCTGTGGACACAGATCCCAGCACCGGGAGATTATCCGGCTCGCGCGCCAGCACACGCTCGCCGTATTCGATGATCCGCGGGTCGTCGCGTAGCTCAATGGCGGTCTTGACCAGCGCCTTCTCAAGTTCCGGCTTCCGCGCCGAATTTGGATATTTGCGCAGGTGATCTTCTATGGCGCGAATGAACTCTACCGGGCTGTTGCCGGCTTCTCCCAGCGCTTGCTGCAGGCTGGATTGTTCGCTTTGCGTGAGATCCTGCGCGGCGAGGCAGGCGGCCGCGAGTAGCAGCGCGAAGAGAATCCGAATCATTGTTGCGTCTTTTCCTGCGGCGGTGGTTTGCGGATGGCGTCCGCCAGGTTGCTGGCGCGCTCTCTTGCAATGTGCAGATAGCTTTCGTTTTTCCCGATGCGATCGAGCAGGGGCAGAAACTGCTGCGCCGCCACCACGCGCTTGTGATCCATGGCGATTTCGAGTAAAAGCAGCGCATCGTTTACGCCCAGCTTGTCGTAGTGCGCCGCGCGGTCTAACGCGATAAAGTCCTGTTCAGTTTCCGCGATTTTCTCGAACCAATCGAGCAGAGCTTGCGCCGATGTATCGATGGAGTAGTTGAACTGCACCTCATGCTTCTCGGTTTCGTTTTCGAAGCGAAAGGTCTTGGTCCCCATGTTGGCCACTTTCAATCCGGACTCGATGGGATGTTGGAAATGATCCAGCTTATCCGCGAGGTCGAAGATCTCCTGCGTCTCGGCGTCGGTCAACTGAACGTGAATCGGATTGTCGTCGTCTTTCGCGTCCTGATAAGTCGCTTGTCCGGAGCGCTCCACCGTGATGGCTGCAAATTCCGGCACGCTGCCTTTGAAGTATTTTGAATAATACAATCGCGGAGCGGCGGAACTGGCTGCCGAAAGCAGCAGAAGCAGCAGCGAGACTTCAAGAATCCGGTTCATCGCGGCACTGCTACCTGAAGGCGGAAAGCGGCATGGGTGGCGTGACAGATGGCTACTGCCACAGCATCGCAGGCGTCTTCGGATTCCAGCTCCGTCTTCAGGCCAAGCAAAGAATGCACCATGAGTTTCACTTGCTGCTTCTCGGCGCGTCCATAACCCACAACACTTGTTTTGATCTCTAGCGGCGAGTATTCGCCTACCGCCAGACCAGCCTCGGCGATGGTGAGAAGAACCACGCCGCGAACGTGCGAAAGCTTGAGCGCGGTTTTGACATTCTGGGCGTAAAACACGGCTTCCACGGCGGCTGAATCCGGCGAGTGAATTCCGATCACTTCGCGCAATCCCTTGGCGATTGCCAGCAGCCGGGCTTCCAGCGGGTCTTTGGGGCTGGTGTCTATCGAACCAGCGGCGATCATCTGGTGGCTTCGGCCATCGCTCGCGATCAAACCGTAGCCGGTATGCTGGGTTCCGCAATCGATGCCCAGGACACGCATTGCCGCCTAAGCCATCGCCTCAAGCTCTTTTTCGTCCACGTCAAAGTTGGAATACACGTTCTGCACGTCGTCGTGCTCTTCCAGCGCCTCGCTCAAGCGCAGCATGGCTTGCGCGTTCTTGCCTTCCAGCTTCATCAGATTCTTGGGAAGCATGCCGATGGAAGATTCCGAAGTGGCTATGCCGGCTTTCTGGATGGCGGTCAAAACTTGTTCGTGCGCTTCTGGTGCGGTAACCACTTCCCAGCTATCGCCGGAGTCGCGCATGTCTTCAGCGCCCGCGTCGAGCGCGATGGTCATGAGCTGATCTTCGCCCGCCTTTTCCTTCTCAACCAGGATGGAGCCCTTGCGTTCGAACATCCAGGACACCGCGCCCACTTCGGCCAGGTTGCCGCCGTTCTTCGAGAACATGTGCCGGATTTCGCTCACCGTTCGGTTGCGATTGTCAGTGGCGGTGGCCACCAGGACGGCCGCGCCGCCCGGTCCGTAGCCTTCAAACACAATCTCGTCGATCTGCCCGCCTTCCAGTTCGCCGGTGCCGCGAATGAATGGCCCGCTTGATGTTTTCGGCGGGCATGCTGACCGCTTTAGCGGCGGTGATGGCAGTGCGGAGACGCGGATTCATATCCGGATCGCCGCCCTGGCGCGCGGCAATCATGATCTCTTTGATGATGCGCGTGAACGATTTTCCGCGCTTGGCGTCGAGGGCGGCCTTTTTGTGCTTGATGGTCGCCCATTTAGAATGTCCTGACATTGTGGAACCTCTTGCCCGGATGAGGGCGTATGGAAATTCTTAGGATATCACGTGGAACCTGCGGAGTGCGTCTCACTTTCTTGCATCCGAAAGCCGTTCGCGGCCAAGCGATAATGCTCGGAATTTGGATGGAGACAGTACCCTTGACACTCGTATCGATTCGATGACATTATCTTGGGATCACCACAGGAGGTGATTGTATGGCGACGAGCAAGCTTACCATCACGTTGACTGACGATCAACAAAGGCAGATCCGTGAGGCCACCGGACAGACCGCTACCGAGTTGATCGTTGAACCTGCCGCGGCGAACGAACTTTCTGACCAGGAGTTGGATGGGGTCGTCGGCGGAACTGCACCCGCACCCCCACCCCCAAAGGAACCCGTCGTTTATTTGAAATACACCATGACTACCGTTTTGTAGAACGGGCAAGAGCGCAGGCAAGTCGTACCATCTTCAGAATCAAAAACCTCCCGCTTCGCGACCGCGAGGAAGTAACCATGGGCCTGCGGCCCACCAAAGATGATGAAGACGCCGAATGTATTAGCAGTTTGCAGGCGAAAGCGCCTGCACCACCTGGTCGAAACTCATCGTGGCTCAACGTGGGGCAGGCGCTTTCGCCTGCCAACTCCGCGACCAAGGCAGGCAACGGCACGGCCGATTACACCTTCACTTACAACGCCGACACCATCCCGCACCTCACCGGCATAACCAACACCATCGGGACCGCCGAGAAATACACGTTCAACTACTCTTCCGGCACCCTGACCGCCCCGTTCACCCCGGCCACGAACTACGGGACCTGGAAATTCCTCTCCAGCATCGCGAATAACATTCCACTGACTACCTCCTTCACTTACGATTCCGCCGGTTCCGGCGAGCTGGACAAAGTCACCTTCCCCTACGGCGGTTACATCCGCTGGGCCTACGCGCCTTTCACTTACTCCGGCGCCCGGACACTGCGCGAGGTGAGCGGCGGCCGCTTCCTTGCAATGTCTACGGGGGCCACGGAACTGACTTACGGCATCGCTTTCGACCCTACCGCCAATTCGATCTTTCACTCGTGGGGTTTGGTGGACGATCCGGATGGACACTCGGAAAAAGCTTGGTCGTTCGACACCGTTGCCACGGACCCCGGCTTCGCCTTGGCGAACTCGGCCCAGAGCCGGCTGCAACACTCCACTACCACCGGCGAAACCATGGCACAGCCCTTCTTTTCGCTCGATGCCGTCGGCAATCCGTACGTGTCCGAACTTTATACGACAGTGGACTACGGGAATCCAACTTCGCTTGCCAAAGAAACCACCCAAACAGTGGATCAATACGGCAACGTCACCCAAATGCAAACCTACGGCTTCGGGCCGGTGGGCGGGTCGCTGCCGTTGCTGCGCACTTACACGAACACCTATTTGGGCACGTCCGCCTACAAATCGCTTTACATCTACAACCGCCTGCTCACCAGCACGGTAACGGACGGCACCAACACCACTACTCTGGTAACCAACACTTACGACCAAACTACGCCCGCTGCCGCCACCGGCATCAACGAGCACTCCAGCCAATACGGAACCACCTGGATGACGCGCGGCAACCCCACCACCGTCGTGTCTCCCAGCGGCACAATTGTCTACGGCTACGACATCGCCGGCAATGTGATCATCGCCAACACCAACGGGCGAAGCACCAGTTCCACCATCAACACCACCACCAACTACGCTGCGCCCTCGCAGATCACCACCATCTCGCTCTCGTCTTCCATGAGCTACACCGCGGCCCTGGGAGTGAACTCAGCCACAGGGCCAAACGGCGATAATCTGGCCATCGCCTACGACGCGAACAACCGCCCCCACACCACCACCGCGCCCACCGGAGCCGTCACCACATTCACGTATAACGACAGCGCCACGCCACCCAACAAGATCGCCACCACCAACGGCCATTGGGTCCAAACCAACATGGACGGCTTCGGCCGCCCCATCCGAACCATCACCGGAAACGGCACCACCACGGTTTCCACGGTAGACACCCAGTACGTTCCCTGCGGCTGTTCCCCCATCGGAAAAGTAGGCCAGACCTCCGCCCCCTACGCCCCCAACGGTGCCGTCTATTGGACCACCAACACCTACGACGGCCTCGGCAGAACCACCCAAATGGAACTCCCCGATGGCAGCATCACGCATTATTCTTACTCCGGCAACACAGTCACGGTGACCGATCCCGCAAACAAAACCAAAACATTCACCATGGACGCGTTAGGCAATCTCACGCAAGTGCAAGAACCCGATCCAACCCTCGGCACAGTGAGCACCAATTACACGTACGACATGCTGAACCACCTGACGAACGTCAGCATGCCGCGCGGATCGAACACCCAAACCCGCACCTTCAACTACCTAACCGGCACCACAGTCGGCATAGATCTCCTCAGCGCCACGAATCCAGAAAACGGCACAGTCACCTACACTTACAACTCCGACCACACGCTCCACACCAAAACCGACGCGAAGGGCCAAGTCTTCACCTACAGCTACGACAGCTACAAGCGCCTCACCCAGATCATGGTCGGCACAACGGTGCTTCGAACTTTCATTTACGACACCAACACGCTCGATGAGCGGCTACTCCACCAATACACGCAAGGCCGTCTGGTAGCGGTGCAAAACAGCGCATTCACCCCGCAAGGCTACCTGGCCGGACAAGGCGGCAGCAACGTCACCGTCCCGAGCTCCATCCAGTTCATCGAGATGTACAACTACACGCCATCCGGATTGGTTATGGGCAAGAAGCTCCGAGCGCAGGAAACGTTCAAATGGTACGTCAATAATGTCCTGCAAACCTCCAACCAGAACCTCAACATGGACGGGACCTACACGTACGATACTGGAGGAGAGGGAAAGGTCGCTGTCGGTGAACTATCCGAACCACCTACATCCTTTAACGGCACCAATACAGTGCTGAACCCCGGCCACACCTACACCTATTCCTTCGACGCCATGATACGGCCCACCGGGCTGAAGGATCAAAACAACAACACGCTAGTGAACAACGTCACCTACAACGCCGCCAATCAATTGCTGACGTTCAACACCGAAACCCGCCAGTACAACAATCTGAACCAGATGACGCGGCTGACGATCACGGGAGCCCAGCCGCTCGACATCAGCTACAACTTCCCGGCCGGAACCAACAACGGCAAAATCAGCACCCAGACGGACAACCTCAGCGCAGAAACAGTAACGTATCAATACGATTCTCTGAACCGCCTGCTCTCGCGCCACCAGCAGCCAATCCTGGAGCGAAACCTACGGCTTCGACGGCTTCGGAAATCTCCTGTCAAAGACCGGCACCGGCGGCGCGCCGACTCTCTCGCAATCAGTCACCGCATCAAGCAATCACATCGTAGGCCAGAGCTACGACAGCAACGGCAACCAAACCTCCGGACCGCTAGGCTCAATACAGCTACGACGCAGAAAACCGAGTAGCCAGCGTACAGCTCAGCCGGAGTCCAATACGCCTACGATTCCCAAAACAAACGAATCTGGAGCAGCACACTATCCGGCGGAAACCTGACGCAGATCTTCTACTACTACGGCACAGACGGCCAAAAGCTAGGGATCTATCCACTAACCCTGGCGTTCCTCCAAAACGGCACCACGCCGGTAGATGACCGACAACACCAACGTAAAGCTGTCAACCTTCTTCGGCGGCAAACGAATCGGAACCTACGACCGCCTAGGCACAGCCAAGTACGATCAACAAAACGGCGGAGCAATGTCGTTCTACCCCTACGGCGAAGATCGCGGCACAGTCCAGCCAAACGATTCCCTAAAATTCGCCACCTACACGCGCGACTCCGCAACCGGCCTGGATTACGCCGACCAGCGCTATTATGCAAACAACTTTGGCCGGTTCATGAGCCCCGATCCGTCGTCGGATAGCGGCGGTCCAAGCGATCCGCAGAGTTGGAACCGTTACTCTTACGTCGGCAATGACCCCGTAAACTTCTTCGATCGGTTTGGGCTCTTAAGGAGCAAAGTTGAAGAAGGCGGCGACGGGAGCGTAGAAGACGACTCAGTATTCGATTGCCTTCTCACCACTCCCTTCTTTTGGGACTTCAAACAAAGTGTCGCTTACTGCACTGGCGGCGGTATTAATTTTGGCCAGGGGCAGGGCAACCCGGGTGGTGGGGGGATCAAAGGTGCCAGAGGACCTTCTGCCGGCACGGCTCACTCGCCTGGTTCAAGCATCGGCCCTGCCGGTTACTCAGCTGCCATTGCGTTGCTAAAAGCTGCCTCAGCGGACTGTCTTAAAGATCTGGACGCGGCGAGCTCAAATGCAGCCACCGCGGCGCTATCAGGATCCCAAATAATTTACACGTGGGGTTTGGTACCTACCATTAATGCCGACGATCAGATCACTAATGGATCAAGATCCCTAACAAGCGTTCAAGCTACACCCACGCAGCCCGCTACCATTTGGATAAACCTGAATTTCGGATGGTACAACCCATCCGACGTAAATGTAAATCTCGCTTCGGGTGGGACTGGCTCCGTTGACTGGCTCGCCACTGTAGGCAACTCCATAGGAGACCCAGGTTTGACGCTGCTGCAGTATTACGAGCTATCGCTTCTACACGAACTTGGTCACATCCTAGGAGTGCCGCAGGAGTCAGACAGTACATACAACAAGGCCATACTCGATGACTGCATCAACGGTCACTAAAAAGTGCTTATCGTGGCTGAGCGCTGGCGTCGTTTGTTCTTTTGCGCTCCACGCTCTTATGACGTCTGTTTTCGCCCAATTGTCAGCCGTCCCCTCTGTGCTAACCGTCTGTGAAGCCCTCCGGAACCTCAATCGCTACAAGGGGACGAACGTCGTTGTAGTCGGCCGGTCCAGCAGTACATTTGAAGGCCGGTTCCTTCACGAAAAATGCGAGGAGGACGACTACATCGAATTGCAGGGCCAACGCTGGCTTAGCACGATCGCTATCAGCCCCGAGACTGGTGCTGAATCAGGTAAACAGTTCCCGGTCGAAGACAGGGCCCTCCGGGAGAAGCTCTTCAATCTGAGGGGCTACCGCGACGATACAAATCGGTCAGATGAGTCCAAGGGGCATGTTCGTAGGGTCCTTCGCCTTGAGCAATGGCTTGCCGTTTATGGCACTCTCGAGAGTCCAGCTAATCTGAAAGCCCCAATTCCTCCTGGCTCGACGAATTCAGCCAACTATCCCGGAAACGGATATGGCGCTAATGGTTCAGTGCCAGCGATAATTCTCACTGTCCGCTCGAAAGCCATTGCACGCCTGACGGCGATCACAACCCCCAAAACCCAACCCAATCAATAAACAATCTGGAATGTTTGAATACATCAATGATCGACGTTAGTCAGGACTTGTGAACTTTGTTGCGCAGCAGTTTCTCGGGGCAATTGGGACTTTCCCCGACCACACAAACGGTGGATCAATACGGCAACGTCACCCAAATGCAAACCTACGGCTTCGGACCGGTGGGTGGGTCACTGCCACTGCTGCGCACGTATACCAATACGTATTTGGGCACGTCCGCTTACAAATCGCTCTACATCTACAACCGCCTGCTCACTAGCACGGTAACGGACGGCACCAACACCACCACGCTCGTAACCAACACCTACGACCAAACCACGCCCGCAACCGCCACCGGCATCAACGAGCACTCCAGCCAATACGGTACCACCTGGATGACGCGCGGCAACCCCACCACAGTCGTGTCTCCCAGCGGGACAATTGTCTACGGCTACGACGTCGCCGGCAACGTGATCATCGCCAACACCAACGGCCGAAGCACCAGTTCCACAATCAACACCACCACCAATTACGCCGCGCCATCGCAGATCACCACCATCTCGCTCTCCTCCTCCATGAGCTACACCGCAGCCCTCGGAGTAAACTCGGCCACCGGACCAAACGGAGACAATCTGGCCATAGCCTACGATGCGAACAACCGTCCGCACACCACCACCGCGCCCACTGGCGCCGTGACCACATTCACGTATAACGACAGCGCCACGCCGCCCAACAAAATCGCCACTACCAATGGCCATTGGGTCCAAACCAACATGGACGGCTTCGGCCGCACCATCCGAACCATTACCGGAAACGGCACCACCACGGTTTCCACCGTCGACACCCAGTACGTTCCGACCTCCGGCAAGCGGTTGCAGGTGCAGGAGAGCTTCAACTGGTTTCAGAACAACAATCCCGAACAAAGCACACAGAAGCTCAACCTGGATGCCGCTTACACCTACGACATCGAAGGCAAAGTGACCTCGGTCAATTATCCAAGCACCTTTTTCCCCAATCAAAGTGGCCAACTGGTCACCACCCCAGGGCCGAAGTACACCTATTCGTTCGATTCCATGGACCGTCCCACGGGCCTCACCGATCAGAGCAACAATACAGATGTGAGCAGCGTCAGCTACAATGCGGCGAATCAGTTGCTGGGGCTGAATTACCTCGGGGCCGCCGAGGCCCGGCAATACAACAATCTGAATCAGATGACGAAACTCACCGTCGGCTCTCTGATCAACATTACGTACACGTTCCCGGCGGGCACGAACGACGGAAAGATCAGCCAGCAGACCAACTCGATCTCGGGAGAAACGGTAACCTATCAATACGATTCATTGAACCGCCTGCTTTCAGCGACGAGCAACCAAAGTTGGAGCGAAACCTACGGCTACGATGGATTCGGCAACCTGCTGTCGAAAACGCCGACCGGCAGCGCGCCAACGTTGTCGCAAGCCGGTCAATGCAGCGACCAATCAGATCGTGGGCGTGACTTACGACGCGAATGGCAATCAATTGAGCGGCGGGTACAGCACGATGCGGAGAATCGTCTGGTGAGCGCAACGGGGATTCAGTATGGCTACGACTCGCGGAACAAGCGAGTGTGGAGCGGGCGACATCGGGATCGATAGTGACGCAGACGGTGTATTTTTATGGTGTGGACGGCCAGCGGCTGGGAATCTATTCGTTCACGCCGGGGTTGACGCAGGTAGGTTCGCCAGTGTTAGAGGACGGACCGAAATCGCTGGCGGTGTATTTCGGCGGCAAGCGAGTGGGGACAGTGACGAACGGAGCCACGAGCAACTTCACCCAGGATCGGTTGGGGTCGACGGAACCCATCATCCATACGGCGAGGCGCGGGGCACAGTGCCGCAGGACGATGTGGGCTTTGCGACGTACACGAACGACTCGGCAACAGGGTTGAAGTACGCCGATCAGCGCTATTATGCAAGTAATTTCGGAAGATTCATGTCGCCGGACCGAAGCCGAGGCCGCCACAAAGGGGGCCGGCGAGGGCCGGGAGCGAGGCGAAAGCTCAGTCAGCCTACTCGCTGGAATCGCTACACCTACGTACTCGACGACCCAATCAACCACAACGATCCGCGCGGGCGCGATGAGTGCGATGTCGACGGCCAAGATCAATCCTGTGACCCCAACGCCCCAGTCTACTATGGCGACGACGACCAAGGTGGTAGCGGGCCCGAACCTGGCGACGCCAGCGATGAGAGCGATCAGGATGTCCAGGTGCAGCCTTTAGTGCCCGCGGGAAACGACTACACGCAAACACAAATGCAGGACCTAACGGACGGACTGAATGATGCACTGGATCACCTGGATCCAACGAAGGGTCTAGACTGCGCGCAGCTGCTTACAACCTAGTGACAACGAGAATGCCGCCGATGATGCGCAGACCGCGTTGGAGAATACGCTATACAGAATATTGCCACTCGGCCCGAGTGCGGGCGCCTCTACACCGACTGGTTCTAGCAACACGGTGTTTGTCAATGCGAATGGCGTGTTCTTCAACGCAACGCCAAATGCAAACGGTACAGTGACGGTAACGATGCCAAACGCCGCCGGAGTTTCGACCAATTACACATTCGCAAGCGCGGCGGTGCTAAAGGATTCATGCTGCTACACGAGCTCGGCCACGAGACGGGAGCCTTCGGACCCGACTCTGGGCCTGCCAATGCAGCAGTGAACGGACAGTATTCGCTATCGGTGTTGCAAGATTGTTTTACACAGACGAACGGGGTGTGGCAATAGTGCACCGAGGAACCAGAGGTATCTTGGCCGTTGTTTTAGCCTCAATCGACTCGGCCCCGGCAACTGGTTTGGATCACCCGATGATTCGAGTTGAGGTTCAGCACGTGGGGGCCAGTCCCTATGCTATGAAGGACTCCGGTGTGGCGGCCTTCTCGCTGAAATTTGACATTATGTTGACCAATCAATCCGAAAAAACCATCTATATTCCCAACCCGGTGACCGTTCAGGCCGACGCCACCCGGATTGCAGTGCTTGGGGTTCAAGGCAAGGATCCGCATGGGACTTGGAAGTACATCCTCCAGTCTAGCTGGTACGGCTATGGTGTGATGAAGTATGAGGCATGTGCTTCGCTTCTCCCAGGCGCGGTTACAAAGGCGGAAGACGTGTCGTATCGACTTGTGGTGCTTAGGGGCCAATTGGCCGATCTAGGTAATGAACCGGGGATTCGCCTAGATCTTTGGACTTTTTGCCGCCAGCCAGACGGGAAGGTGCTAACGAACAGCGCCACCACTGATCCGTTCACTCTTCGCTTTCCCGTCGATTCCCAACATGGTCATTAGTGAGCTTGAAGGGTCTGCAACTCGGTAATGCTCCAATCGAGGCGTAATTCAACTGTAGTGTGGAGCACCTCAACAGGCGTTCATACGTGAGAGCTCCTCGGTCCACGGTCGGCCAGTCCCGCGCGATGGCTATTGTTTTGCTTACGATTGCCGCCACCGCCGTAGCGAGCCGCAGCGACACTTCTGACTCGCCCTCCTTAGTCGACATCCAGCGGTCGGCTGGGTTATCTTATCAGAGCATGCAGCCCGAGAGGCCGATTCGCCTATATCGTGGACGTCGAATCGGGAGAAGTCTCACGGTCCTACAACATCGTTCGTCACGCCGGAGCGGTCTACTCGCTGGCGATGTATATTGGAACGCGAACGTTTGGATTTGGCCCCAAACAACGAATTGGAGTGGATCCGGATGCCTGGGGCATGGTGAACGTCATTACCCAGCCCACGTCATGAACGAAGCCAGCCCCAAGTACGCGTTACTCGGCTTCGCGGTCCTGCTTGGATGCCTCGCTTGGCCCTTCGGGGAGGCTGACGGTCAGCCCCTGGACCAGTCGCCCTCCAGCCTTGTGAAATTCCTAATGCGCCCGAATGATGTGGGCACCACATTCTCCTGCGCAATCGACTATGAGACAAGAGTCAGCCGCGCCGCAGCCAAGGCTCTCGTCAGCCAGGGCCAGACGGCTTTACCGTCTGTCGAACAGGCGCTAGATGTGCTTAAGAAACCTGGTGCGCGCTACAACGTCCCGCCTGGCTTGCATTGGCTGCTCTATGCATATGCAAAGATTCAGGGCCAATCTGCGTTTGCTCGGCTTTGGGATCTAAATACCGATCCCGAGCTGTGGCCCATCAAAACGGAGACCTCTCAACCAATTGCGCTCGCCCTGAGTCTCACTTCATATATGTCTGACACTCTCCGGTTAGCACGGACCCTCCGGTGTTTGGGCCCGCAGCCGAGGGATGCCCTCAATCAATTGATCCTGGCCTGGGAGAAGGACGATCGCGAATGGTTTGAAAACGCTCTCGGGCAGGACGCGACTGCGGCACTGCAAGCGCTGCGCAAGGACAGGAGCTGGGCAGATGTGCGGGGTGCATTTTGGTCCGTTGGTCCTCGGACCACACGGCAGTTGGGTACCGATTCGTCCTGGAGGGAAGGTTTTCCGTGCCTGAGATGGAGCTGATGGACGCCTTCGGTAGCGACTCCAACTTACCTGAGCTTGACGTCTCCCAGTCGAAGTCGGGGGAATTTCTACTTGCTACCCGATTCACGGACAAGACCGGCAAAGACTGCGGAATCTTCCAGGTCAAGTTTCTCAGACACCCAAGTCCCCAGGCAACTTGTCATTCCTAGTCATAGACTCTGATCTCGGAGGGTTACTGCGTCTGGTAAGTTCATGTGCTGCGCAGTAGTGAGCGAGTGAATGCATAAGGGCGCACGACCGATTGCTGGGCGCCGAGTGCGCACGACAGTGACGACCGTCACACGGCCTCACGATCCGCGCGTTCGCGCTTGGTCTGGTGTTGGTCCTCGTCCAAGCGGCCTGTCAGCTAAAGGCCGGGGAAGACAGACGACCTCGGGAACCGCTTCGACGGGTGATCCGGAGATCGACGTGGGGCCGGCGATTGGACGCTCGGTCGGATATCTACTGAAGGCTTGTAGCCCCCATGGCCGATTCGCCTACATCGTGGACACGGCGGACGGAGGCGTCTCGCGCTCGTACAACATCGTCCGCCACGCCGGAGCGATCTACTCACTCGCCATGTACAACCGGTTCCATCCCGACGCTCAGGCGGTCAATACCATGACCCAAGCGGCCACCTTCCTGCGAACTGTTTATATGAGCCACGACTCTCGCTCAAACGAATTGGTGGTCTGGTCGAAGGCCGTCGGGTTTGGGACGGAGGCAGACCTGGGAGGGTCAGCACTGGGGCTTGTCGCGCTCACGGAAGCCGCTCGGGCGCGACCCGGCTCGATTCCGATCGAGGATCTGCAGTCGCTCGCGCGATTCGTCACTTCGATGCAAAGGCCCGACGGTAGCTTTTTCTCGAGGTACCAAGCCGGGGTCGGTCCTGTAAGCGGAGGCGAGAGTCTGTATTACCCCGGCGAAGCTGCCCTCGGACTGATCGGCCTATACGAGCTGGATCACTCGCGCCGGTGGTTGGAGGCTGCAGCCAAGGGTCTCTCCTATCTGGCCAAGAGCCGTCAGGGCGCGAAGGATATCCCCGATGACCATTGGGCACTTATCGCGACCGCGAAGCTTCTACCGCATTATGATCGCGCCGCATCCCCCAGCTCGCGCGATGAATTGATACGGCACGCCCGCGACATTTGCAGGGCTATGCTCGCCGAGCAAGTCACGGCTGCACACGATCCGAGGCTGGTGGGTGGATTCACGCCGGACGGGCGAACCACTCCCACTGCAACACGATTAGAGGGCCTACTGGCAGCGCTGGAATTTCTACCACGCGAGGACACAGCACTGCGAACGCAAATCGAAACGGCGGCGAAACTCGGCGTCGCTTTCCTTTTGCGCGCCCAAATCGTTTCCGGACCATTCGCAGGTGGCGTGCCAGCCACGATGCCAGGACATAAGTCTGTAGTGATGAACGCCCAAGCGCGAGAATCCGAGGTCCGAATCGATTACGTGCAACACGCTCTGTGCGCCTGGCTTCGCTATGAGAATTTGTTCGCACACGCTAGACGGAGCGGTCTATCGAGATGAATCGATGACACCAGTCACAACCCACAAATCCCAACCCCCTCAATAACTTCCCCCCAAAAATCCCCGATTTCCTTGCCCCCGCGCGATAAACTTAAAGTGATCGGGAGACTCCTGCGCGCGTCCGTTCGCCTACGGCCGCCCCACTCCCGCCGCTATATAAAAAATGAAGGAACGAACCCAAATCCCATGACCGGACACCCAGCAGCCCACTACTAAATCCCGTCCGGCAATGAACACTTTTCAGGGCGCGCACGCCGTTGGCGTGTTCGCGCTCGCAGCCACTGGCCTGCGCCCAGACCCTCGGCGTCAACCATTGCGGATTCACCGCCGGCACCCAACTTCCGCCACAACTCCGTCGAATCGCCTGTCCCGCTTTCCGCGCTGTCGTGGAAGCGCTTCCTGGCGGTCGCGGTTCGGCTTTTCTTAGTAACCATTTCCGGTTCTGGGAGTTATGCATAGTGTGCTGCAAGATCTTCGATATTCCTGGCGCGAGTTGTGCAAGAGGCCTGGGCTTGCCCTGACCGCCATTACCTCCCTGACGTTAGGCATCGGTGCTACAACGGCTGTTTTCAGCGTCATGTACGGGCTGTTGGCGAATCCCTATCCGTATCAGGGCGCCAACCGGATGGTCCACCTGACTCTGATCCCGGAGAAAGGCGACCCGTGGTGGATCGGCATCACCGGTCCGCAGCTCAAGGCGCTCCGGCAACTGAAGAGCTTCGAGAGCGTGGCGGCGACTTGGGGCACCTGGAACCTCACCACTACCGACGAAGATCTTCCCGAGGATGTCCCATCCGTGCAGCTCACGGCCAATTCGGGGATGCACTTCGGAGTTCCCGCGCTGCTGGGCCGCACCTTCATCCCCGCCGACGCGCCGGATGGTCAGGATCCGCAGCCGGTGGTGCTGTTGAGCTATCTGTTTTGGCAGCGGCATTTCAATGCGGACCCGAGCGTGGTCGGGCGCCGAATCCAGCTCGTTCACAAGAACTACACCATCATCGGCGTGCTGCCTTCGCGATTCACCTGGCAGGATGCCGCCGTGTATTTGCCGCTCAAGATCAGTAACGACGCGAATATCGACTACAATCCTCTGCTGAAGTTGAAGCCGGGGGTGACCTTCGCCGCCGTCAATTCGGAGTTGCAGCCGCTGCTGGAGCAGTTCGCCAAAGAAACGCCAACTCATTTCCCCAAGAAGTTCCGGGTCCACGTAAAAGGGCTCAACGAGCAGTTCGAAGAGCACCTGGGCCGTTCGCTATTGCTGCTGTTCGGAGCGGTCTCAATGCTTCTGTTTATCGGATGCGCCAACGTGTCGATCCTGCTGCTGGCCCGTGGCACGGCGCGCCAGCATGAACTCGCCATCCGCAGCGCGATCGGCGCCAGCCGGTGGCGGATTCAGCGTCAACTGATGACAGAAGCGCTGGCCTTGTCTCTGCTGGGCGCTCTAGGAGGCGTCGCGCTGGCGTTCGGATTGCTCCCGCTTCTAGTGCGATGGCTGCCCGAGTACTCGTTTCCGCACGAGGCCGTAATCGGGATCAACTTTGCCGTGCTCGGATTCAGCGTCGCGCTCGCCATCGCGAGCGGTGTGGTGTCGGGCCTGGCTCCCGCGTTCCAGTTTTCCAAACCACAAGTTGCGCAACTGATGACGTCGAGCTCGCGCCGTGTCGCCGGAGGCGGACGTGGGAAGCGAACTCACAATTTATTGGTCGCCGGACAAATCGCCCTCACGCTGTTGCTTTTGACATCCGCCGCGGCGGCCATCAACGGTTTTGCGAAGCTGGTTCGAACGAACCTTGGATACGATCCGCACAACGTCATGTCCGTCGGCATTCCGATTCACCAAAACACGCATGGCACTTGGGAGGATCGGTCGAATTACTTCGAACAGATCCTGGAGCATGTACAGGCTGCGCCAGAAGTGGTGGCCGCGGGGATTTCTTCCAATGCGACGCCGCCTTCGAATGGTTGGGAGCAAACCTTCGAGGTGTTCGGGCAGCCCTCCGGCCAGCAGGAACACCTGCGCGCGAATTTCGTGAGTCCTGAATATTTTTCCGTGCTGCACATACCGCTGGTGCAAGGTCGATTGTGGGACCGTCCGGAAGGGGTGCGCGGCGCGCACGTTGGAGTGATCAATCAGACGCTGGCGCGCCAGTATTGGCCGCACGGCGACGCAGTGGGCAAACAACTGCGCCTTCCCGAGCTGAAGAGCGAACCCCCCTTCGGACTCGGCGTAGCCGGTAGCGATCAATGGCTGACGATCATCGGCGTAGTAGCCGACGCCCGGGACGACGGACTGCGCAAACCCATCAAGCCTGCCGTGTATGTTCCATTTTCGACGCACATGGGCATGTGGACGCAGATCCTGGTGCGGACTCACGCGTCGCCGCTGCGAGTGTTGAGTCAGGTGCGTGCGGCGATCAAGGCGGTGGATCCGGATCAACAGGCGGCCGGCCAAACGCGCGACTTGGAACAGTGGATCCAGCGCGAGGAGGAGTACGCGTATGGGCGTTTGGTAGCAGCGCTGTTCGGCGCCATCTCGGTTGTGGCTTTGCTGCTGGCGGCGATCGGACTCTTCAGCGTGGTTTCTTACGGAGTCGCGCAGAGAACCAATGAATTTGGGATCCGAATGGCGCTCGGTGCCTCTCGAGGACAAGTGTTACGGCTGGTAATGTCGAGTACGTCTTTCAACGTGATCGGCGGATTGGCCGGCGGAGCGCTGCTGAGTCTTGGGTTCAGCCGGGTTTTGTCCAATTGGGCGGAAGGCAGCTCGTACGATCCACTCCTTGTGATTGCGGTTACGCTGCTTCTGATTCTCACCGCCGCCTTGGCATCTTTCATTCCGGCACGCCGCGCATCGTCGGTCGAGCCAATGATCGCCCTGCGATACGACTAGCACGACACCCCCAACCGAACCGCGACCGCAAGGGAGCGCTACCACGAGCGCCGATACTTTACGTCACGTTCCCTTGCGGTCGCGGTTCGGTTAGGATAGGTGTCTATGCGCGTTGCGGTGGCTGGGCTCGGATTCATGGGCAGTACGCACATCCGGGCGTTGCAATCCATTCCTGGTGCTGAACTCGTCGCCGTGTGCAGCCGTGATGAGAAAAAGCTCGCGGGCGATCTGTCGGGCGTTCAGGGAAACCTCGGTGGTCCAGGCGAGCGGCTGGACTTTACCAATGTTTCGCGATATCGCGATACTAAGCAACTTCTGGAAGACCCACAAGTGGATGCTGTCGACTTGTGCCTGCCCACTCACATGCACGCTGCGGCGGCGATCCAGGCATTCGAAGCGGGCAAGCACGTACTGGTGGAAAAACCGATGGCGCTGGATGCCGCATCCGCTCGACAAATGATCGCCGCGGCCGCAAAACACAAGCGCGTGTTGATGGTCGCGCAGGTGCTTCGCTTTTTTCCGATGTATCAAGCGCTCGAAAGAGTGCTAGCGCGCGGAAAGTCTATCGGCGCCATGCGGTCGGCAATCTTCCGCCGCCGATGTGCCGCGCCCGCGTGGAGCGCGTGGCTCGCAGATCCGGAACAAAGCGGCGGCGGTGTGTTTGATTTGCTGATCCACGATGTGGATATGTGTTTGCACCTGTTCGGCGCACCCGAGGCGATTTCTGCTACTGGATACGAAGCGCTCGCTTCCGGGATCGACGTGATCAGCGCGACTCTGCACTATCCTGGACAACGAACCGCGATCGTCACCGGCGGCTGGCATCATCCGAAGTCTTATCCGTTTTTGATGGAGTACACGGTGGTCGCCGACGGCGGAACGGTTGAGTACAGTTCTTTGGATCGTCCGCCCGTGTTGTATTCGTCGGACGGCGAGCGGGAAGCGCTCCCGATGGCAGAGAAAGACGGATACCGGGCGGAGATTGAATATTTCCTGGATTGCTGCCGCCGCGGCGCGAAGCCGGAGTTGTGCAAGCCTGAAGATTCAGCCGGCGCAGTAGCGCTCACTCGGTTGATGCTCGAAGCGCGAAAACGAAATGGAGAGAAAATTCCGTGCGATCTTTGAATGACCACGAAGTGGGAGTGATGTTCTGGGCTGGACGCGATACCTTGGGTGAAGTCCAGTCGCTCGGCGTGCAGTGCGGCCAGCTTGGTGTTCCAGGCGACTTGGAGTTAACGCGCGAAGTTGCTGCGACCTGGAAATCCGCGCTCGAACAAGCCCAGTTTCCGGTGGTGACTGTGTTTGCTGCTTACAACGGGGAGCAGTACGCCGACATCCCGACCGTGCAACGCACCGTCGGGTTCATTCCGAAGGACACACGCGAGGAGCGGGAACAGCGGACGTATGACGTGATCGATTTCGCGGCTGCGATTGGTGTGAAAAGCTTCGCCTGCCACATCGGATTTGTTCCCGAGGATACTGCGGATCCTGATTACATCGACGTGCGCGGGATGGTGCGTCGCGTGGCGGATCACGCCGCGAAGAATAACCAATCCTTCGCGCTCGAAACCGGCCAGGAGCCGGCGCATGTGCTGCTCGGTTTCTTGAAAGACGTCGGCCGTCCGAATGTTGGTATCAATTTCGACCCGGCCAACATGATTCTGTACGGCACGGGCGATCCAATTGAAGCGCTGACGGTGCTCGGTCCACAGGTGACTTCCGTGCACGTGAAAGATGGCGATTGGCCAAAGCAAGATCAGCCGGGCGCGCTCGGCGTCGAGCGTCCGTTGGGGCAGGGAGCAGTGGGCATCCCGCGCTTCGTGGCCAAGCTCAAGGAGATCGGCTTTCCCGGATCGCTCAATATCGAGCGTGAAGCCGAGAACCAGCAGGAACGCATCTCCGATATCCGCAAGGCTGTTCCGTACTTGAAGTCGCTCGTTTAGCTGGAGCTTAGAAAGAAATGGGCCAGGAGATTAAATGCAGAGTGGAATTCGGGAAGGAAGCGTCCGAAGGCAAAGCTTTGCTCGAATCCAATGAGGTGCTCTTTCGCGGCGGCTTCCGGCTGAAGATTCCATTTCACGGCATCACGCGCGATGGAGGCCGCGGGTGGGAAATTGAAAATCCAGTTCGCGGAAGGCTCGGCTGTTTTCCATCTTGGAACTGCGGCTGAGAAATGGGCGGATAAGATTCGAAATCCTCCCAGCCGGCTGGACAAGTTGGGCATCAAGCCAGGAACGAAAGTTCACCTGATCAACAAACACGACGACGATTTCAAGCGCGAGCTGGCGGAGCGCGGCGCGGTGCTGGAGAAGTCGAAGCCGGATCTGGTGTTTCTATCGGCGAAGAATAAAGACCAACTGGTGGAGCTTGCCTACCTGACCAAGGGCAGCCCGGTCTGGGTGATTTATCCGAAGGGGCTGCAAGCGATCACTGAGAATGATGTCATCAAGGCTGGACGGTCCGTCGGATTCGCGGATATCAAAGTGGTTGCGTTTTCAGCGACGCATACGGCATTGAAGTTTAAGCCGCGCAACCGCTAGCTGTTCTCGCGGGACAGGATGTTCTGATCGAGTTGATGCAGCAACTCCTCGCGCCGGGAATACGGGCCCGGCGTATAGGCGCGGGACTGGATTCCGGCTTGCGAAAGCTCCACGATGCCCCAGTCTTCGCGGTTCGTGAGATCCCAGAAGTCGATGGCGTCGTTGGCTTCGAAATCGGGTTTGGCCATCTCGTCCGGATGGAAATGCCACTCGCAGACGATTTGAGTTTGATCCACCGCTTTCGGCCACAAGGTATGAGTCATCATGTAGTCCGGATGGAGGCTCAGCAGAAAATTCGGATAGATGGTGTAGTAACAGACTTTCTTGCGATCGTCTTGCGTCCAAGCCGGGTAAATAATTCCGCCGCCGTTTCCCATCGATACTCATTGTTTCCGCATCGCCGCGAAATCCCATGGAGCCGCCGACGTAGCCGGGATGCGCCGGCTCATTCGCCGCGCCCAGATAATCCGTGAGACGGTTCAAGGCCGGATGCAGAACGGGGCAGTGCAGGCACTCATTGTAGTTGAGTGTGATGAGCTTCCAGTTGGCTGCGACGTCATAGACAATCCGTTTGTGCAGGCGTAGATCCTGCATTCGCCAATTTGTGAACTTCTCCGGCAAGCCCGCGAGTTGCTGGGCGAGAGACTCGGTGGGCTGGCTGAGATTGAGGAAAATGTGTCCGTCCCAGATGCCGCAGTGCACGGGGTGAAGCGGATAATCGTGGCGGGAGAAATCCGCCGGATCCATCTGCGGCGCGCCGATCAGGCTGCCGTCCAGTCCATAGGTCCAGCCGTGGTAGGGGCACTGAATCCGGCCCGGGAGTTGACCTTCCGGCGCGCTGCACATCCGCGTCCCGCGATGCCTGCAAACGTTGTAGAAGGCGCGCGGCTGGCCTTCGGAATCACAGGTGACGATGATGCTCTCGCCGCATACTTCGCGCAGGAAATATTGGCCGGGTTCGCGAATTTGTTCCGCCCTGCCTGCGCAGATCCAGCTCCGGAAGTAGAACCGCTCCACTTCCTGTTGGAACAGTTCGGGGTCCGTGTAGTAGCGCGCGGGCAGAGTTTTGGGGGCCGACGTCACCACCAAAATTATGGCATCTTTGACAAGCCGGAGGCTTGTCCCCCGCTCACATCCACATGGGTTTGGGCGGCACTGGATCGATTACATCCGGGCCTGGGTTGTCCGGCTCCGGCCCTGGGAGCGACTCCGGGAGCTCGGGGTCCGGGTCAGGCTGCGGCGGTTTGGGGTCGTTTTCGGTTTTTGGCATGCACTCTGCTGAGCAGCTTTGGTGCCATCCTTCCAATTCCACCACTTCAGCAGTTCGGGATCGTGCTTGGATTCGGAGGCGAAGTAAACGGCGCAGCGAAATACATAGAGAACGCAACGGTCCACATGCTGGCCCACTTCGCGGCAGAGCTCGGAGTACAGGAGCTCCGGATCCCGGCCGCGCAAGTCTGCAACTTCACGAATGCCGAGCGAATAGAGGTCGGACGCAATGGAGGGTCCGACGCCGGGAATCCGGGATAAGTCAACAATCGAAGCCGATTTCATTTTTCGATGTTACTCTGCGAGCTGCCCGCGCGGATTGGAAAAAACGGCCACCCGCGCTACTTGGGTCCGGCCTTGAGCTGGGCGGGCAGTTCGTAATCGGGGTCGCTCAGGAACATCTGGATATCCGTCTGGCAGTAAGCCGCGGTGGCGCCAGTGATTCTGCTTTCCGCGATCCAGAGGGCCAGAGCGTCGCAAATCTCACACCGGCTGGTGATTTCATCCTTGGTCAATGCCCGAATGAATACAGGCTTTTCGGTCCCGCCTGGAGAAGTCATGGTCTCATGCTACTCAAGAAATGGTTGGCAGGCAAGCCATGAAATTACTTAGTCGCGGAAGTCAGTCAATGATGGCCTGATACGCAAGTGCGTGGAACAGTCCCTCCAGATCCCGGCCGCTATCGGGATGCACCTGCGCCATGAAGACGGTAATCATTTGTTCCTTCGGGTCGATGGAAAATGCCGTGTAGAAAAAGCCACCCCAATTATATTCTCCGGGCGATCCCAGTTCCGCCAAAGGCGTTTTCTCGCCGTTGATCCCGAAGCCGATTCCGAAGGATTGGTCGCCGCCCATCTTTCCCAACTGATCGTGGGTCATCAATTCTACCGACTTGCGGCTCAGCAAACGCGTGTTTCCCAGCTTTCCGCCATTGAGCATCAATTGGCAGAAGCGCGCGTAATCCGTGGCAGTGGAGCAAAGCCCCGCGCCGCCGGAGAATAGTTTCTTGGGGCCTTTGGTCGGATAATCCGCCGAGTATTGGAACGACCCTTCGACGATCGGAGCATCCGGAAAGCGCTGCAGACCTTTCTCTGGATACCAGGTGTAGGCGGTGGCCAGGCGATTGGCTTTGTTGTCCGGGACGAAGAAATAGGTATCCTGCATGCCCAGCGGTTCAAAGACCCGCGTGCGAAGGAACTCGTCGAAAGTTTTGCCGGAAATCACTTCCACGAAATAGCCCAGAACATCCAATCCCAGGCTGTATTCGAAACGCTCGCCCGGATTGAAAAGCACGGGAAGACCGGCGAGATGTTTCACGCTGTCCTGAATGGTGCCGTCATATTGCGACAGCCCGTCGGCGACTTTCGCGTCTTTATACATTGGACCCAAATCACTGTTCCAGGGATAAGTGATTCCCGAAGTATGCGTCAGCAAATTGCGGATGGTGATTTCTCGAGTGGCTGGGATCGTGTAAGACGGCACCGGATGCGGGCTTGACCAGCACTTTCGGATTCTTGAACTCAGGAATGTATTTCGACACCGGATCGTCGAGCAGGAAATTTCCTTCCTCGTACAGCATCATCACGGCCAGGCTGGTGATGGCTTTGCTCATGGAGCAGATGCGGAAAATGGCGTCGGCGGGCATGGGCTTGCCGGCTTCGCGGTCCTGCATGCCTTGCGCTTTCAGCCATGCCACATGGCCGCGACGGGCGACCAACGTGACTGCTCCCGCGATGCGCTTTTCATCGATGGCGCGCTGGACGTTGGTGGCGATTCTTTCCAGGCGTTCGGAGGAGAGGCCGACGGATTCCGGTTTGGCTGGGGTTAGTTCCTGGGCGGAGAGAACGAGACGCGAGCGCACAAACTGCCAGCGTAGGCAGAAATTTATTCATGGCAGAAGTATATAACACGCTCCCTTGCGGTCGCGGTTCGGTTACACGTTGGTCCACTGGCGTGTGCGGGCGGATTCCAGAATGGCATCCGTGACTTGATCTGTGGCTAGGGCATCGCGGAAAGTAGGCGACGCTTGGCCTGGCGCGTCAAGAAAATCGGCGAACTGATGCACGAAGGTGTGCTCGTATCCAATCTGCAGACCGGGCACCCACCAGTGCTTCATATAGGGATGATCGCTGTCTGTGACGTGAATGCTGCGCCATCCGCGCAATTGACTCTCGTCCCGGTGATCAAAGAATTGGATGCGATGCAGATCGTGAAGATCCCATTCTGCCGACGCATTCTCGCCGTTGATCTCGAGCGTGTAGAGCGCCTTGTGGCCGCGCGCGTAGCGAGTAGCTTCAAAAGTAGCCAGCGATCCATTCGCAAAACGCGCGAGAACCGCGCTCGCATCGTCGATTCCAACAGACTGCACTTCGCCCGATAGATTGTGCTTGCGCTCTTTGATGAACGTCTCGGTCATCGCCGTTACTTCCGCGATGGGGCCGTTCAGCCAAAGCGATGTATCGATGGCGTGCGCCAGCAAGTCCCCGGTGACGCCGCTTCCGGCCACTGCAATGTCCAGGCGCCACAGGCCTTCGCCACCTTGCGGAAGGCTGGGTGAGATGGTCCAATCCTGCAGGAATTTGGCGCGGTAATGGAAGATGCGGCCGAAGCGTCCTTCGTCGATGAGTTGCTTGAGCAGCATGACGGCCGGCACGCGGCGATAGTTATACCAGACCATGTTGGCCACTTTGGCGGACTCCACTGCGTCCGTCATAGCGCGCGCTTCCTCGGCATTTCGCCCGAGCGGCTTCTCGCACAGGACCATCTTGCCCGCGCGAGCGGCCGCGATCGCTATTTCGGCGTGCGTGTCGTTGGGGCTGGCAATGTCGATCAGGTCGATATCTTTGCGAGCGACCAGCGCACGCCAGTCCGTCTCAAACGATTCGTATCCCCAATTTTCCGCGAAGGATTTCGCGCGTTCCACATTGCGCGCACATACCGCTTTCAGCACCGGCCGATACGGCAAATCGAAAAAACGGCCAGCTTGCAGAAACGCATTGGAGTGCGCGCGGCCCATGAAACCGTAGCCCACTAATCCGATATTCAGATGCTTTTTTTCCATGCGCTTCCCGCCTAATCCCAACCGTTTGCGTTTCGCACGGCAATCATGGTGGATAAAATGTCTCTCCAGGTGGATGCTTGCTGCATGGTTTGGTTGGGGAACATGCAGCCGTCCCAGCAAATATGTTGAAAGGCACGAGTCGGCGTCCCATCCTCATTTTTCATCCACGATCCAGCCACGCGCACGATGTCCATTTTGCCGTTTGGATCGCGCGGAAGGCAATGCCGGCCGGTTTTATCGTGCGATCCGGAACCTTTCACCGTAGCGTCGTTCTGAGCGACGTGAAAATCGATGGTCCAGGGACGCAGAGCGCGGGTCATGGTTCGAATCGCTTCATCCAACACTTGTTTGTCAGACCAGTCGAAATTTTCCGGCAGAATCCGATCTTCGGGCGCGTTGTAACCGAGCGTGAATAGCAGTGTGTGGGCCATGTCGGCCTGAAAACCGAGCGTCTGAGGGCGATCCACTCGCTCCAGTAATTCCACCATCCGCTTCCAGCCATGCATGCCGCCCCAACAGATTTCGCCTTCCGCGGCCAGCCGCTCGCCGTAGCTCTTCGGCGATGCTGCAGGCTTCGCGAAAGGTGTCTGCAATTTTGCTGGTGTTGCCCTTTGGATCTTTCGCCCAGTCGGACGGGCTGGCCGCCGAATCGATCCGGACGATTCCATATTTGCGAATGCCTATATCGCGCAGTGTTTTCGCTATGCCACAGGCTTTCGTCACCTGCGTGAGGAAATTTGCGCGGTCCGTTTCGGAGCCCATCGCCGATCCGCCGCCTGTGGGCGGCCAAACGGGCGCGACCACGGAACCCACCACCAAGTTTCGGGCTGCGATGTTTTCCGAGAGCCGCTTCAAGTCATCGCCGGTGGAATCGATATCCACGTGCGGAGCGAACAGGAAAAGATCCACGCCATCGAAGTGCGTTCCGTTTACCTCGGCCGCGGCGGTGAGGTCGAGCATGGTGTCGAGATCGATGGGCGGCTCGGAATCCGGACCCTTGCCCACCAGTCCGGGCCACATCGCATTGTGGAGAGCGGGAAAATTGTGCAGAGGCATTATGGTTTCTTCCGCAGCGGCTCGGCATCCGGATTACCCGGTCCGAAATGTTTCAAGATAACCAACGGATCAGTGGCGCTATGATTTTTGACTTCGACGCCTGCCTTAGCGGCGGCCGCCGTGACAAACAGTTCATCCTCGGTCATTTCGCCGAATCGAATCATGGACGGCGTGGATACCGCATGACTTCCGAAGCGTCCGTAACCTTGAGTCAAGATCAGGCCGTAAGCTGCGCTGTCCCGGATGGTGGCGCTGCGACCGGGCAGCACGGTTAGCTCTTTGGCTGAGTAATACGGCGTTCCGTAGGTGACCCATTTCTCCGAATAACCCAAGTCCGCGGCGGCTTCGGCGGGCTGAACCGGGCGAGGAGCAACCTTGTTCGTTTTGCCGAACTCGGGATTTACGTTGGCTTCCCAATCCAGCATCTCTACCAGATAGTCGAGATCGTGATGGTACTCAGGGCGCACATCCTTGGTCATCAGGCTCCAATCCACGATTCGGCCTTCGACGACGGATTGAAACATTGCGAAGACATCGCTCGCGACTTGCGGTTCGTACGTGACCAGCGATCCGGGGGCGTGCAGGATTCCGGGATTGATTTGCCATCCCGCGCCCGGTTGCAGGCGATAGGCGCGCGAGTGAAACAGGATTCCGTTGTCGCCCTTGTTCCAATTCTCGAGACAGCGCCGGATGTCGTTCTTCGTGGTGCCGGGTTCGAGACCCATGAACGTGTAGGGGAAATTGTTTTCGGTGAGGTTGTATTGGGGCGGGAAGTAATACGCTTCCGGCTTGCCGCGCTGGCCCACTAGCTTGGCCTGAGCATCGCTCTGGTGCATGTGGTGCGGGATGGGGCCCATGTTGTCGAAGAATTTGCAGAGCAGATTCCAGCCCTTCTCGCGCTCCATCACGTCTGCGCCCAGCAGCAGATCGCCGGCTTCGTCCATAGCGTGTTTCAGTAGGAATCGATGTTTTGAATCCAGATGAACGTAGCTCAGGCCTTCGTCTACCGTGGTCGCTGGGCCGTTGGAGGCTTTCGTGGTGGAGGAGAACCAACGCTCATTGATGCCTCCCCGGTGGCCTCCAAATGCGTATAGATCGTCAGAATGGAGTTTCAGTCTCCGGCCTGGAATCATGAAAGATCGAGGAACCCAGCAGGGCTCCAGGCGGAAGATTCCGTGTTCTCGGTTCAGTGCTTCTTGAATCGCCTGGCGATTCGGCATTGGTGCGTTCTCCCAACTTGAAAGCCTACCTTAAAACCGGGGGTTGGGGGCTGGGGACTCGGGGCTGGTGCGGGCTAATCCGGTTTGCGGCCGGTCCCTTGGCAGTTTGGGCATCTTCCGGTTCCGGCGCATTTTTGGCACTGGCCGCCTTCGCCGGTACCTTTGCAGTCCGGGCAATCTCCACTCCCGCCGCATGCAGTGCACTTGTGCTGTTCGTGATGTTCCATCCGATTCCTCTTTTCTCGTCGCCAGCGAAAAGCTACTGCTTCTTCGCTTTGAAGTTGGTGACAACTCCGTCCGCAATGGTGTAGCTCACCTCAATCGGATGGCAACAAACCTCACAGTCCTCAGTATACGTTTGGCGTTTCACGGATGTGTCAAGCACCATGGAGATCGTTTCCCAGCAATTTGGACAAGCGAAGAAGTACTCCACGGTTTTAGATTACACTGGCGCGCATCCGCCAACAGCACCGACTCCCTGACGGTCGCGGCTCGGTAACGGGGTGCCTCATTCCGAGCCGCGACCGCGAGGGAGCGTGACAAAAGTGCTGCGTTCGCGGTAGCGCTCCCTCGCGGTCGCGGTTCGGTAACAGGCCCTCTCCGAGCCGCGAGCGTAAGCGACCGGTGCTTTTGGTTTTCAAGAAACCGCAAGGGAGTGGAAAAACGGTGAGCAGGCGGAACGCCCGCTCCACCTGCCAACGCTTGGTTTATCCTATTGGCATTTTGTTCTCACGGTTGCATTCGACTGAAATGTTACATGGCACCATGCTGGGTAACTTTGAGCTTACTGGGACATAACCGGAAGCTTCATGTACGCGAGTAAGTTGATTGCTTCAAATCAAATAGACTGACAGGCAGAATTCAGCCAGGGTCTATTGAAGTTTCCGCTCAGGGCGCTCACACTGTCGCAACTGAGTTCGTTTCCAGGCGGCCCGGGATCACGTGGGTCGGTCCTTTGCAGCCGCCGGAACAGGGGATACCGTAACCACCACTTCGTGGTGATGGGTCGACGTGTATCCACTCGGAAAACGCTTGAGGGAGAGAAAATGCGAAATTCGGTTCTTGGCACGCTGCTTATCCTTATGTGGCTCGGGCTGCCGGCGGCAGGGCAGGACGCGAGCGGACGCATCATCGGCGTGGTGACGGATCCGTCCGGATCTCTCATCCCGAACGCCAAAGTTTCGATCACCAATGTGGAAACGGGGATCAGCTCGGACACGATTACCAATAGCAACGGCGCGTACCAAGTGTTGCTGCTGCAGGTAGGCTCCTACCAGGTTTCGGCCGAGGCGCAGGGCTTTCGGAAGAGCGTCGCTGCCGCGCAGAAGCTGGAGATCAACCAATCACTCAAAGTGGATTTGAAGCTGGAGGTTGGAGCGACCAGTGAAACGGTGCAAGTGGAAGCTACCGCGAGCGGGGTTGAGACGGTGGTGGCATCGCTCGGTTCCGTGGTGTCAGGCAGCCAAATTTCGGAAGCGCCCTTGGATGGCCGCAACGTGATGGATCTGGCCACGCTGCTGCCGGGCGTGATTCCCGCATCGGACGGCGGCCCGGCGGCTCACTTCAATGTGGCGGGCGGCCGCGGCGACTCTGTCACTTTCCTGATCGATGGCGCGGGCAATAACGATCTGCTCAGCAACGATTTCGTTCTGAATCCGAATCCGGATGCGGTGGAGGAGTTCAAAATCCTCACCAGCAACTACGCCGCGGAATATGGCCGCAATGGCGGAGGCATTGTGAGCGTGGTGACGAAATCCGGCACCAATGAGTTTCATGGCGCTCTGTTCGAATACGTTCGCAATGACGCCTTCAACGCGAATTCGTTCTTCAACAACCAGCAGGATATCGGGAAGGACATTCTCAAGCGCAACCAGTTCGGCGCCGAGATCGGCGGGCCGGTTTTGATTCCGAAAATATTCAACGGGCGGAATCGCGTGTTTTTCATGATGGCGTGGCAGAGCCAGCGGTTGGCGCAGTTGTCTACCAATCCGGCCATCACCGTTTTCACGCCGGCGGAGTTGAACGGGGATTTCTCGCATTCCGGTCCCGGGGGCGTGCCGGATCAGAGAGTGGTCAGCTACCTGGAGCAGTATCCGTACTTCCAGCCGAATCCAACGCTTGCGGCAAAAGGGATCATCGATCCTTCGAAAATTGCTCCTGTTGCCCAGAACTATATCAAGGCTGGCTTGGTTCCCAGCACCGCCGATGGCACGCTGTTCTATCAAGCGGCGGCGCCGAACAATAACGACGAGCTGACTGAAAAACTCGACTTCGTGCTGAGCGACAAGGATCGCATCTCTCTTACGTTGGGATCCAGCCGCGCGCTCGCTTACCGGGTGCCTTACAATCCCGGATTCCCGGCAACAAATGGCCAGAATCGGTATTTGGGCACGCTCGCTTATACGCGGACGCTCTCGCCAAATATGGTGAACGAATTCCGATTCACGGCGCAGCGCAACAATCTGCAGAACGCGGTTCCGGTTGGCAAGCTTCCGACACCCAACCAGTTGGGGGTTGGCATTACGTCGGACGATCCGGTGGGTCCGCCGCGAGTGAGTTTCTTCGACGACGGACTCACCCTCGGATACAGTCCAAACGGGCCCACCGCTGAGATCGACAACACTTATATCTGGAACGATACGCTGAGTTGGCAAAAAGGCCGGCACGGATTCAAGATGGGCTTCAACTACACGCCCTTCCAGAACAACACCGTCTACGACTTTTATGTGACGGGCAATTTCTTTTTCTACGGAACCAGCGCCGGGAGCTACTTCTCGCAAAACGATCGCGCCGATTTCCTGATGGGCCAGCCCGACGAGTATTATCAAGCGCCCCGTGCCCCGAGCAATATCCGGACGCACAACATCGCTGGTTTTTTCCAGGACGAATGGAAAGTACGGAACAACCTGACACTGACGCTTGGGATGCGCTATGAGTACAGCACGCCGAAGTACGATACGCAGGGACGCAGTTTCTCGCTGGGTTTTGACAAACAGTCGCAGGTATTTCCGAATGCGCCCGAAGGCATCCTCTTTCCCGGCGATCCGGGAGCGCCGCGCGGTTCGAATTTTCCCGACAAGAACGATTGGGCTCCGCGCTTTGGTTTTGCCTGGGACCCAAAAGGGAACGGCAAGACCAGTGTGCGCGGCGGTTTCGGCGTGTTTTACGACATCCTGAAGGGTGAGGACAACCTGCAATTCAACGGGCAGCCGCCGTTCTTCGCAGGCGCCGATCTCTATTTCAACGCGCTCACCGGGAACCCGACGTCGCCTAGTATTTCCATGAGCGATCCGTACGGGGCGGCTGGCCGTCCGGATCCTTTTCCGTCCAAAGCGCCGACCAAGAATCTGGATTTCGGCGCGGCTGGATTTCTGCCCATCGGCGGAAGCGGATTGTATTATGTGGATCCGCATCTGCGCACGCCTTACATTTATCAGTACAACGTCAGCGTGCAGCGCGAAGTGTTTAACGGCACAACTTTGGAGGTTTCCTACATTGGTTCGGATTCGCACAAGCTGACTGCGCTGAAGGATGCGAATCCGTTTATCCTGGGAACCACCACGCGTTTGTTCAATGCCCAACCAGGCGGGACTCCGGACGCATTCAGCTATCTCCCGGAGTTCGGCAACGTGGTGCAGGCCAACTACAACTCGCTCGCGGTTGGGTTGCACAAGCGTTTCAGCGATACCAAAATCGGAGCTTTCCAATATCAACTCTCGTATACCTACGGCCACTCCATCGACAACGCGTCGGGATTCCGGTCGACCAACGGGCAGGTTCCGTCTTACGATTTCAACCGGTTTCGCGCCGATTCCGATTTCGATCTGCGCCACTTCGTTGCTTTCAGCGGATCGTGGGAGCTGCCCTTCGCCAAGATGTTTGACCGCGCTCCCAAACGTCTGACCAAGGGCTGGACGCTGTTCCCGATTCTGACTTATCGATCGGGCCAGCCGTTGACGGTCTTCGCCGGATTCACGGCTTCACCGACTGATCCTGGACCCTCGGGCGTTGGCGACGCGTACCTGGTGCTGGCGAACCTGGTGTCGCCCATCAACTATCTGAATCCCCGGCAGACCAGCACGATCGCCGGCAACAGCGGAAATTTCTATTTCGATCCGAGCGCATTTTCGGTGGCGGAGTTCAACGCGCCGGGCTTCGATCCGGTAAACAATCCTTCGCAGCGTACCTATGGAAGTTCTGGCAGGAATTCCTTCCGCGGGCCGGGACTCACCAACTTCAACATTACGCTGGCGAAGACCACGGATCTTTATCGGGAGCGGATGAAATTGGAAATCCGCGCCGACTTCTTCAACGTGCTGAATCACACGGAATTCCAGAACCCGAATGTCACGGAGGGAAGTTCGTTGATTGGGCAGCTCACCAGCACGTTTAGTCCGCGGGTGATTCAATTGGCGGGACGGCTCACATTCTGAAAAAGTTCGTGTCACTTCCAATCGTTCGTAGCTCGGTATCCTTAGGTGAGGGGCCTAAGCGAGCCGTGGAGCGCCGTATCCGATTTGGACCGTTCGAGCTGGACAAACAGACGGGAGAGCTGTGGAAAAATGGCGCCAAGGTCCGGCTGCAAGGTAAGCCGTTTCAGGTGTTGGTGGCGCTGCTGGAACGTCCGGGGGAGCCGGTTAGCCGCGAAGAATTGCAGCAACGGCTTTGGTCCGGCGATACATTCGTCGATTTCGAAAGCGGCTTGAACACGGCAGCGAACCGGCTGCGGCTCACGCTGGGAGATTCAGCGGATAGTCCTCGTTACGTCGAAACTCTGGCGCGGTCGGGCTACCGGTTCGTAGCAAAGGTAGAAGAGATCGCGCAGCCGGCGCCTGCGAAACCGCCGGTGAAACCAACTACAAACTGGTGGATTCCGATTGCCACGCTGGGAGTGATCGTGTTGGCCGGAATCGTTTGGCTGGTGGCGCGAAGAGCCACCCCCGAGCTGCCGAAATTCCAGCAAGTCACTTACCGGCGAGGGCCGATCACGGGCGCCCGCTTTACGCCTGATGGCCAGAACATTCTTTACAGCGCCAAGATGGAAAAGCAGCCCTGGACTATCTATCTGGCTAGTCCGGTAAGCCCCGAAGCGCGCTCACTTGGTTTCGCAGGCGCAAATCTAAACGGGGTCTCGCGCTCGGGCGAATTGCTGCTGCTTTCCGCGGAGCAAAGCGGGAATTTGTTGTCTCGCGTTCCCATGAATGGCGGCTCGCCGCTGGCTGTCGCACGCAGAGTAGCCTGCGCGGATTGGTCGCCGGATGGCAAGAACATCGCCGCCGTGCGGTTAGAAGGAAACGCCGCGCGGATCGAATACCCAATTGGGAAATCTCTGTACCGCACCGGATCTTTGTTGGGCTGCCTGCGCGTATCGCCCGACGGAAGCCTGATCGCATTCACGGAACATCCCGTGCAGGGCGACGACGGCGGCGACTTGAAAATCCTGGACATGAATGGAAATGTCCGGACGCTTTCCGCCGGTTGGGCCACGCTGGGTGGTGTGGCTTGGCCGCCCTCCGGCAAAGAAGTTTGGTTCACTGCCGCGCGCACCGGCGGCACGCGTTCGCTCTGGGCTGTGTCGTTATCCGGGAAGCTGCGGCTGGTGTCCACCGTTCCCGGATCTTTGCGGCTGGAAGACATTTCGCGGGATGGACGGGTATTGGTTGCCCGGCAGGACTGGCATCTGGAGATGGCGGGGCGGGTGGGGAACGATTCTAACGATCGCGATCTCACGTGGTTCGATTGGACTGGCGCCGCGGATCTTTCAGCCGACGGAAACCTGGTTCTGTTCGACGAGAGCGGAGACGGAGGAGGCGCGAACTGGACCGTGTATCTCCACCGCGTTTCGGACGGCAGCACCTTGCGGCTTTCGGAAGGGCACGCTCTGGCGCTGGCGCCGGATGGGAAATTCGCTGCCGTCTTGAACCCCATCAATCGGAACAAAATTACGCTGGTGCCGATCGGCGCAGGACAACCTCGCGAAATCTCCGGTGGCATCGGATATCAATGGGCACGTTTTTTCCCGGATGGAAAGCAACTGCTGGTGGCCGGCGACGAACCGGATCGGGGCATGCGGCTCTATATCCAGGATGTGAACGGAGGCAAAGCGCGCCCCCTCTCGCCGGACATTTTCATGGGATTCACGGTGATCTCGCCGGATGGCAACTGGATCGCGGGCGAGGACCAGGACGGAAAATTGACAATCGTGGCGCGAGACGGTGGCCAACGGCGAACCATTCCGGGCCCGTACTCGGTACAACCGGTAGGTTGGACCGCGGATGGCCGGTCCGTGCTGGTCCGCGAAAGCCGCAGCGTACCGGGGAGGATCTCCGCCATCGACGTGGCCACGGGCCGAGCTAAACCCTGGCGCGAGATTGGTCCGTCTAACTTGAATGGCGTCCAAGCCATTTACAGGTTGTTCGTCACGCCGGATCTGAAATCCTATGTCTATTCGTTCGACCGGATGCTGGTGCAGTTGTATCTGGCCGATGGGTTGAAATAAGCAACCGAACCGCGACCGCAAGGGAGTTGGCAGGCGGAAACGCCTGCCCCACAAGGGAGTGACCATGGGCCTGTACAGAAAAGGCACCGGTCGCTTACGCTCGCGGCTCGGAATGAGGCACACCGCTACCGAACCGCGACCGCAAGGGAGCGTGTGGATATCGTTGGACCCGCACGATCGTGGTAGCGCTCCCTCGCGGTCGCGGTTCGGTTAGCGATTCGATAACCGATTGATAACACCTCGAAGTAATTCAAAAGTTAGCTCTAGTCCATTGAGTGATTCCGCCATTCCGGTGAAAATTTCGGCCACAGAGGTCAGTCGTCTTGTGTCGAGTCCTTTTTTCTTCGGAAGCGACCCTTTCCCCAAAGTAGGCGACTGACCCTGAAACGGATTCGAAGGGGAAGGGGAAGTCTTGTTGGCGGATAGATCCATTGGGAAAGGGAGCTATGGGGAAACTAGGTTTTTGCCTGCTGTCTACTTTGCATTTACTGCGCTGCTCTTCGGGCAGGGCACGGCTGGTTCATCCAGCGTAACCGGACGCGTGACGGATCCGAGCGGTGCTGTAATCGGCGCCGCCGATGTCTCGCTCACTGACACGTCCACCGCAATTTCTCAAACGACGCACAGCAATTCGGCTGGGCTCTACATTTTTAACAACGTTACGCCGGGGAAGTATGACATCTCGGTTTCGAAAACCGGGTTCAGCCGGGCGGCGGTGCATTCGCAGGATGTGCTGGTGGGCACGGCGACCACCGTGAACATCACGCTCGAAGTGGGCGCGGTGAGTGAAGTAGTGGAAGTAAAGACCGCGGCGGGAGCCGAGTTGCAGACGCTGAACGCCACCATGGGCGCGACCATTCCGAGCGAGGGATTGCTCGAAATGCCTTCGATCAATCGCGATGTTTCGTCGCTGCTGTTTGTGCAAGCCACCGCGGCGCCTGCGTTCGGCGGAGCGGAGAGCAACATCACCAGCGGACAGATCGCCGGCAACATGGCGGATCAGAACACTTACATGCTGGACGGCGGCAATAGCACGAGCGACCTGGATGGCGACAACGGAACTTATGTAGGCAGCCGGTCCGGGGTGATCCCGACGCCCGTGGAAAGCGTGGAGGAAATCCGCGTCAACACCAATAACATGACGGCGGATTTCAACTCCTCCAACGGCGGCCAGATGATCGTGAGCACCAAGCGAGGCACCAATCAGTTCCATGGGTCGGCGTACGATTTCTTCCAGTCGGACGTAATGGCGGCCAACGATTGGTTCAACAACTTCCACGATCTGGGGAAGCCGAAATCGCACTACAACCGCTTTGGCGGCAGCTTTCGGCGGACCGGTTCTGCCGAATTTCCTGGGCGGGAAGACTTACATCTACATGAACTACGAAGGCGAGCGCTATCCGCGCTCCGGGCCCTTCGAGAAAACAGTCCCTTCCGACTCCCTGCGGCAGGGCATCGTGAAATTCCGCGATGCCGCGGGCAATATCATCTCGTACAATCTCGGTACCTCCACGGCGTGCGGGGCAACTGGAGGCCAGCCTTGCGACCCGCGCGGAGTGGGCATCAGTCCGGTGGTGAGCCAGGTTTGGAGCAAGTATTTGCCTGAGTGCAACGATCAGAATTTCGGCGATCGCCTGAACACCTGCGGATTCATCTCGGCACTTGACCTATCCGCTGTCCACCAATTTCGGAGTGGTTCGCATGGATCACGATTTTGGGAACAAGTGGCGCTGGTTCAGCAGCTATCGCTACTTCAGCCAACAGAATCCGGATACGAACCAAGTGGACGTCGGCGGTTTGCTGCCGGGCGATAGCAAGGGCCAAGCCGCGGCGGTGTCCTCGACGCCTGTGAATCCGCGCTACTTCGTCACCGGACTTACGGGCACCCTAACGCCGAATCTCACCAACGAATTTCACTTCAGCTACACGCGGAATCAGTGGCAGTGGTTGAGACCCGGTGCAGTGCCGCAACTCCCGGGCATCGACGGCGCATTGGGAATCGGCGGAGAAACAGTCAATGCTCTAATTCCGCTGAATATCAATACGCAGCAGGCGCGCAGCCGATTGTGGGACGGTCACGACTACAGTTATCGCGACACGTTGAGTTGGCTGAAAGGGACGCACCTGTTCCAGTTCGGCGGAGAGATTGCTCATCAATGGTGGAAGTTCGACCGGTATGACAACGTGGTGGGCGGGCTGACGCAATTGGTGGATGATGTATCGTCCACTGGCGTCCATTTCGACGACAACTTCCGGCCAATCGCCTGCACCGACAGCATCACGACGAACTGCCTGCCGAGCGAGCAGAATGCGAATTGGGCGGGTGTTTACAGCGAGCTGCTTGGAATCGTGGATAAAACCAGCGTGGTGGCAACGCGCACGGGTTCGAATCTTACTGCGAATCCGCTCGGCTCTCCGGTCCATTCCTATGTCACGGATCAAACGTACAGCGTATATTTCAACGATTCATGGAAGATCAAGCCGAACGTTACGTTGAGCTATGGCTTGAACTATGCAGTCCAAATGCCGCCCTATGAGCTGAACGGCGCGCAGGATGTGCTGACGAATGCCACCGGCCAGATCATTACCGAGAGCCAGTATTTCCAAAGTACGGTGGCTGCGGCGAACAACGGCCAAGTCTACAATCCGGTGCTCGGTTTCACTCCGGTGCGGGACATCGCGCCAGGAAACAAGTACGTGTACCGGCCCTACTATGGCGCATTTGCTCCGCGCGTTGCCATCGCGTGGAATCCGCAGACGAGCGGCGGCTGGCTGGGTAAGATTTTCGGCGACAAGGCCACGGTGATCCGCTCCGGGTTCGGGCGTTTCTATTCGCGCAGCCTGGGGATCGATCTGGTATCGACGCCGGTGTTGGGCGACGGATTCCTGCAGCCGGTGGGATGCGCGAATCCCAATAAGTCCGGAGCGTGCACGGGTCCGGGACAAGTGGATCCGACCAACGCATTTCGCGTCGGCGTGGACGGATTGAATCCGCCGGTTGGCGCCATCACGCCGACTCTTCCCATTCCTGTGACGCCGGGCTACAACGCGCCGTACGCGACACTGGCGGCTTCGCTGGACAATAACTGGCGGCCGGCGGCATCCAACCAGGTGGACTTCAGCATCCAGCGGCAAATGAAGGGCAACTGGATCCTGGAAGCGGGATACGTGGGAGTTTGGGCCAACCATCTTTATGAGGGCTACGATCTGGGATCGGTTCCCTACATGATGAAGCAGGGCGGCCAGACGTTCGCACAGGCTTATCAAAATCTATATGCGGCGCTGCACGCCAATCCGAATGGCACTCCTACGCCTCAGCCGTTCCTCGAAACCGCGCTGAAGGGCAGCAGCTATTGCAAGGGATTCGCGAGTTGCACGGCGGCGGTGGTCTCCAACGAATCCAGCAACATCGTGAATCAGGATGTTACGAACCTTTGGAGCGATCTGGATACGAGCTGGAATTTCGGTCCGGCGCTGGCTTCCACCACGCAATGTACGTATTGCTACTCGGAAGCTTCCACTGGTTCCTCCAACTACAACGCGTTGGTGCTTACCGCGCAAAAACGCTACTCGCAGGGTTTAACGGTGAACGCGAACTTCACGTATTCGCATGCGCTTGGCGTGGTGACTCTGCCGCAGTCGCAGACGCTGGCGGGCGCGAGCAACGTGTTCGATCTCAATTCCGACTACGGTCCGCAGTTCTTCGATCGGAAGTTTGTATTCAACCTGCAAAGTTCTTACCAGTTGCCTTTCGGCAAGGGCAGGACCTGGTTGAACAACAATACGGTTCTGAGCAAGATTGTGGGCGGTTGGACCATATCACCTGTGTTCTCGTTCGGCAGCGGGCTGCCGCTTCAGATCATCACTGGTTCCGGGCAGGAGCAGGGCAACGGATTTGACGCCTTGATCAGCGCCACGGCGATCCCGATTTCCGGCAACGCAAGTTCGTTGGGAAATTCCGATCCACATGGGCGTGAATAGCAACGGGGTGATTGGAGTGAATGGCGACGCTTCGCAAGGCGGCAGCCAGGTAAATTACTTCACCAACCCGGCGGCGGTGTATAACAACTTCCGGCCGTTCATCCTCGGTATTGACGGGCGAACCGGCGGCGCGGGCATCCTGCGCGGGCAAATGCGTTACAACCTGGACCTGGGCATCACGAAAGACACGAAGATTACGGAGCGCTTCGGCTTCCAGATCTTCGGCCAGGCGTTCAACGTCCTGAATCACATGATGTTCAACGATCCGAATCTGAACCTGCAGGATCAAGCTAATTTCGGAACGCCGAGCACGTTGTCCGGGACTGGGGGACAGTACAATGCGCAGACGTTAGGTGGGTCCCTGGCGTCGGCAAATTATACGCGTATCATACAGGTAGGGCTCCGCGTCTATTTTTAGAAGGGAAACTGGGCTGCGACGGCGAGGGAGCGTTACGCTTCCTTGCGGTCGCGGTTCGGTGTGACGCGTCTTGCTTCGCTGTACTTTTTGTTGTCTTAGCTGCTTTAATTTCTCCCGCGTACGCTTCGGAGGCCGATGCGTTGGCCATCACGGCCAACATACAGGCCAAACATTTGCCGTTTGGTACGGTTTTGGATCCCGTTTACGCATCCGCAACCAGCGATCAGATTGTTGGATATACGCGCTGTGGCGATTCCGCTTTGTGGACCGGAGCCTATCTGGCAGCCGAGGCATTTCGTTACAACGTCACGAAATCCGCCGACGCGTCTGCAGCAACGTAAAAGGCGCGCTCGCCGGCCTCACCTCACTGGTGGACGTGACGGGCGACAATCGGCTGGCACGCTGCATCGTGATGGCCGATTCGCCGTATGCCGCCGGGATCGCAAGCGAAGAGGCGAGCAATACCATCCATCAAGCCCCGCCCTGGATCTGGATCGATAACACCTCGCGCGATCAGGTGGTGGGAGCATTTTTCGGCATGAGCGCCGCGTTCGACCTGGTGGACGATGCCTCGGTGCGGAGCGGGATCACCAGCCTCGCAACTCTGATGCTGGGCTTCATTGCTCATCATGCTTGGTCGCCCAACGACGACATCTCGAATACATTTGAGCTTCGGCCGGAGGAGTTACAGATGTTGCTCCAAGTTCAACATCACGTGGATCCTTCGCACGCCATCGGCGGACCACTGCTGACGCTGCCGATTGATGTTTCCGTCATCGTCGACGTCCAGAGCATCAGCTCGTATTTCAAGTTCAATCTGGACTACATGACTTTCTATAATCTGATCCGGATTCAAGATAATGGCGACAATCGGGGCGCGTATCAGATTGTGCGGAATTATACGGCAACGCACCAGAATGCTTTCTTCGATATCATCGATCGCTCCGTCAATGGAGCGAATGCCGCACGCGACAACGAAATGGTGAGCTTGCTGAATCAGTGGTTGGAACGGCCGCGGCGCGATCCGTATGTTGACAACAGCAAGGTGGTGAAGGTCTGCGGCAGCGAGGCTTGCGATCCCGTTCCGGTTCCGATCCGGCCGCCTACGGATTTTCTGTGGCAGCGCGATCCGTTTCAGCTCGCCGGCGGCGGAACCGGAGCGACAGAAGGCGCCGGAATCGATTACATCCTGCCGTACTGGATGGGCCGCTATTATGGCGTGATCGCAGAGGCAGTGCAATCCGCGGCGGCGCCGAGCCCGGCCGTTGCTCCAAACTCGTTGGCGTCCTTGTTCGGGACGGATCTGGCCACGGGCATCACCCACGCCGATGTGCAGCCACTGCCGCTCATGCTGGGCGGTGTGACTCTGTCCGTTACGGACGCCGCGGGGACCACCCGCCAAGCGTCGCTGCTCTATGTTTCTCCAACGCAAATCAATTTTGTCGTGCCGGACGGAACTGCCTCGGGCGCGGCGCAGTTTGTGGTGGCCAACGGATCGTCAAACCAGACTTTCAGCGGGACAGTGGCCGCTCGGGATCCTACTCTGTTCAGCCTCAACGGAAGCGGAACTGGCGTGGCTGCCGCGACGGCGATCCGGACATTGTTGAGCGATCCAAAAGCACAATCGCCCGTGCCGGTGTTTCAGTGCACTGGGGACACATGCGTCGCGGTGCCGATCGATTTGGGCGTGGACGCGCCGGTATACCTCACGCTGTATGGCACGGGAATCCGCGGCCGCAGCGCGCTTGCGAATGTTTCGGTGACGATCGGTGGAGTTGCTGTTCCGGCCCAGTACGCGGGCCTGACGCCGAACTTCACGGGGCTGGATCAGGTCAATGTCCCACTGCCACTTAGTCTGCGGGGTAAGGGACTGGTCAACGTGACAGTCACGGTGGATGGGCTAATGTCGAACGCAGTGATGATCGATATTCAGTAACCGGAACCTAGCGCGTCAGGGTTTGTGAAAAACCAAAAAGGCACCGACTCCCTCACGGTCGCGGTTCGGAAAGAGGATTCGTATTTTGAGGACGTTACCGAGCCGCGACCGTAAGGGAGTCGGTGCCTTTTTGGCTTTTTCACAGACCCGTAAGCGACCGGTAACCGGTCACTTAGCGGAGTAGATCAGTTCTTTGCCGTGCGTGGGAAGTAACGCGCCAATTCCGGCTCCAATAATTGCGCCTGCCGCTCCTACGATAGCGCCGGTAGCTCCACGCGAGATGCATATAATGTCTTGCTGGCGGTTGCAACCGCCGACGGCCGCGCCGACGCCGAACCCACCGCCGAATCCGATGGCCGCGCCCAGGGCAGCCTTCTTGCCCCGGCTCCATCCCGCACGGCCGAAGCGCTCGACTTTGAGTACGTCTTCCTTCTTGGCCGTAAGAGTTCCTGCCTTTAATTCTTCCGGGGTGAAGGACTGGAATGCATCCGTGGACGATCCGGTTTTGAGGGTGAGGCGGATTTTGTCGCCCGCTTGCAGCTTTGTTAACGATTGCCAGTCGTGACGGTCTTGGCCGTGGGCTGTGCAAACGAGCGCGAGGATCAGGAGTGGGAAGAGGTTGAGTCGCATCGTGCTACGGTTGAACACGATCAATTCTAAAAAGTCTCGACACTAAAAGGTTGAACAATCAAACGGCACCGGCTCCCTCACGGTCGCGGCTCGGTAATCCTCACTAAACATGAGGCATTCATTCCGAGCCGCGAGCGTAAGCGACCGGTGATTTTGATTTTTTCACGGGCTCTCACGGTCGCGATTCGGAAGCAGGGTGCGCCACGCTAGTGGGGTCGCGGGAAGGCTTGCCGTAAGCCTTCAATCACGCCCTCTACGTATTCTTTCGGAAAATCCTGGACGAATCCGTTCAGGAAGCGCGCGGGATTGATACCGCCGGCAGGGCGCGTCAGCGTGAGGGATTGCACCTCAACGTACACTCCGTCGCTCGATTGCTCAATTCGCCAATACTGATTCAATCGCCAAAGGTACCCGTTGGCGTCCGCGGCAGGCCGTTCCTGATCGGCAGGTTCTTTCGCCTTCGGATGCACCACTTCGCCGATATGCGTGGAATGGCTGAGGACATAGCCGTGTGCCGGGTCAAAGGCCACGTAGTTCGCCGTGAGGTTGATGTTCAGGATCACGGTTGAGAACTGCTTCCGTGAGAGTCTCACGAACGCATCGAAAGTATCGCCTTCGCGCTTCACCTGCCGCGAGTCGGTAAAAAATTGCTTGAAATAAAATTTGTAGTCGGCGTAATTCAGGACAAAATCCCGAACGCGTTCGAGCGTGGCTCCTTCCAGCAGAATCACCCCCAACCAATCCTGCAGGGATGCGCCTGGGATCGCGATCTCTTTACCTTGATCCAGCGCCTTCTGCGGAACCACTACGGTTTGACCCAGCCAGACCAGCGATTGCTCCTTGGGATGCTGATCGAGCCAAAGCCAGTTGTGTGGAGCGGGCGGTTTTTTGATGCCGTCTTCGACTAGCTTCGCGTAGCGATCGAACGCAGCGGCGCTTTCGGGCGGCAATTCGGCACAAAAACAGAATCCAGAATTCAGAAGCCAGAATACAGAAGATGGTAGCGCTACGCGCAGTTTCACTCTACCAATATAAGAGAAGCTGTGACGTCAATAGTTGCTTGACACTATCCCATGAATCCAGGGATACTGAGTCACCGAGTTGAAGTTTTCATCCGTGTGAGATGAAGGTCCGATAGGGGGGCACTGATGTTTACCAAAAAACTGTCATTTGCGGGGATCGTGTGCGCACTCGCGCTCACAATGTGTGGGTTACTTTACAGTCAGTCAACAGGGAGCATTTCCGGAACTGTAACTGACGCTGCCGGCGCACCCGCGGCAAGTGCAAAAGTTACTGTCACGGCTCCTGCAACTGGCACCTCCCGCGATGCCGTCACCGATGGGAACGGTCACTATACCGTTCCGTTGCTGGGCGTTGCTAACTTCACTGTGCGTGTGGAGTTGCAAGGATTTCAAGCGGCCGAAGCCAAAGGCGTCCAGTTGCAAGTGGATGAACATCGGGAGTTGGATTTTAAGCTTACGCTGGCCACAGTGCAGCAGAACGTAGAGGTAACCGCGACTGTGGTGTCCGTGCAAACCACCGATGCGACTCTCGGACAAGTGGTCACCTCTCAGCAAGTTGCGGATCTGCCATTGAACGGACGCGACTTTGTCCAATTGGCGACGGTCACGCCGGGTGTTACTCAAGAAACGAACCCAAACAGCTTCTTCAATGGCGGCGCCGATAGCGAAGTATCGGCTCGCGGATCTTTCTCGCTTTCGGTGGGCGGTTCCCGCGCCAACAGCACGGATTGGCTGTTTGACGGTCTGGATAACAATGAGCTGACTTCTGGTGGCATTTCGATCCTGCCTTCCATCGACGCCATTCAGGAGTTCAAAGTTCTGACTTACAACTACTCCGCGGAATGGGGTACGCGCGCGGGCCCAACCGTTCTGGTGACCACCAAGAGCGGAACCAATCAACTGCACGGCACGCTATTCGAGTTCTTACGCAACACCAATCTCGACGCGCGTAGCTTCTTCGCGGCGGATACCGAAAAATTCAATCTGAATCAGTTCGGAGCCGCGCTGGGCGGTCCGATCCGGAAAGACAAGACATTTCTATTTGCCGATTACGAGCAGAAATATCAGCGGCACGGGATTCCGTTCACAGGCTTGGTGCCTTCGGCCGCGATGCGGAACGGCGACTTTACCGACGATGCATTCGGGAACCCGCGATCCGGATTTCTGAATAATCCGAACGTGACCGGTGCGTCTAACACCAACTTCCAGTGTGATAGCGCGGGCAATCCCATTCCCGCGGCTCCCGATGGAAGCCAGTCTGCCGGTGTAAGCTGCAACAAGATTCCGCAAAATCTGATTAATCCGATCTCGGCGAAGTTGATCAATTTATATCCACTGCCGAACGCCAACAACGTGGCTTTGGGTTACAACTATGTCAGCGAGCCTGTCCGGTCGCTGGATGAAGGCAAGTTCGACATCCGGTTGGACAACAACTTTTCAAACAGCGATTTGATGTTCGCGCGCTTCAGCTACGACCAGGCGGTGTCGTACGTTCCTGGCGGAGCGCCGGGATTCGCTGAGCAGTCTCCGTTCGGAAGCAATCAAGGCATCCAGAATCACGGACGCAATGCGGCAATCTCTGAAACTCACGTGTTCTCGCCCAACACGGTGAACCAGATCAGCGCCGGCTACAACCGGATCTTCGACTACATCACCTCGCAAGGTACGGGTAGCTGCTTGTCGCAGACCTTCGGTATTCCGGGAGCTAATTTGGGAGGCGCAAGCTGCGGCCTGACATCGACGCAGCTGGATGGCGGTTATTGGTCATTAGGCGATCGCGGATACACGCCGTTCACCGGCGGGACCAATGTGTTCTCCATTTCCGACTCTTTCGACATGATTCGCGGCAAGCACGACATTAAGATCGGCGGCTCCGTCCGCGCAAATCAGATGAACGTCCGGGCCACCGGTTTCCAGGATGGCTACTGGATCTTTACCGGCTTCTGGGGCGGCGAGCCGATGGCGGATCTTCTGGAAGGCCTGCCGAGCCTGGCTATTCACGATCAGACGTTCAATGGCGACATTACAGGGCGCCGCTGGAAGATGTACCGGCCTTTTGTGGAAGACAATTGGCGCGTGACGAAGGATTTGACTCTGAATCTCGGTTTGGCTTGGAATCTGACCACGCCGATCAGTGAAGTTGCCAACCGGCAAGCAGACTTTAATCCGGCGAACAGCCAGTTCCTGATTGCGGGAAAGAATGCCGGATCCTCCGCGGGAATCCAAATGGATAAGACGGCGTTCGAGCCGCGCATCGGGGCGGCGTACAAAATTCTTGGCCGCCAGGACACCGTGGTTCGAGCCGGCTATGCGATTTATCACGACTCTTCCTGGAGCATGGGCGCGCAAGGGTTGTGGCAGAATCCACCGTACTTTGCCGAGTCCGACGCATTTGCCTTCGGCGGTTCGTGTACGTTCGCTACTGCAGCCTGCGCCACCAAGTACGGAAATACGCCCTCGGCCCTGAGTGTATCCAACGGATTTCCGATCTTCACCGCCCCGCCCGTTCCGGCCGACTTCACCGGCACGCTGGTTGCGCAAAACACAAACTACAAGCTGGGACGCGTTCAGCAGTTCAACGTCAACGTGGAACATCAGTTGCCCGGCGAGGTTGTGCTGACGGTGGGATACGCGGGGTCGCGCGGTTCGCACTTCACCACCTTCGGAAATAACATCAACGTAGGTTCTCCGGGCGCATGCGGAACAGTGAGCGGATACACGCTCGGCTGCGGACCGGGCGGCGCTTCGTTCGGCGTGCCGTACGCCGCGTTCCCTTACTCCACTATCAACGACATTTTTGACGTTGGAAGAGCGCACTACAATTCGCTGCAGATCAAAGCCGAGACCAAGAGCCGCCACGGCATCTACGCGCTGGTTGGCTACACCTACTCCCGAGCTTATGACAACGCGTTCACCGACGGATTGGGCACGCTTCTGGGTGCGCCGTACTTCCCGCTGCCGGGATGGCAGAAGCTGGATTGGGGACTATCGCCGATCAATCTGAATCACGATTTCACCGCGAGTATCATTTATCAGTTGCCGTTCGGCAGGGGCAAGCGCTTCGGCAACAGTTGGAATCGCGGCACCGACCTGGTCTTGGGGGGCTGGGAAGTCACGGTAATCGAGAAAGCTACATCCGGATTCGCGGTATTCGTGGAGGACAGCTTTAACCAATCGGGAGTGAATTTCCAAAATAACGGGAACAGCCTGAACCGTCCGAATCAGACTTGCAATCCGTCGAGCGGTGGATCGAGTTTGAGCGAGTTCTTCAATACGTCGTGCTTCTCGGCGCCGCCCGCCGGCGAGCTGGGGAACGCTTCGCGTACACCGCTTTCAGGTCCGGATTTCGTGAACACCGATTTCTCTGTGATTAAGCACTTCCCGATTCGGGAATCGATCCGGCTGGATTTCCGGACGGAGATTTTCAATCTGTTTAATCATGCTCAGTTCGGTACTCCGGGTGCGGATTTGAATTCTCCCGTGACGTTTGGTGCAATCAATTCGACAGTGAACAATCCGAGGCTGGTGCAGTTCGCGTTGAAGCTGGCGTTCTAGCTTGGTTGGGATGTTGGTCTATGACAGAACCGAAAAGCACCGGCTCCCTTACGGTCGCGGTTCGGTAACACCTCTTTCTGAACCGCGACCGTCAGGGAGTCGGTGCCTTCCGGCTGACCTGCGGATGCTTCCATGGATTGTGCTTTTCATTGCGCTAAGTGTTCCAGCCTGGAGCCAGGCGCGGCGTAAGGTGATCGTCAACGAAGACTGCTCCGGACCCGGCGGCAGCAATCTTCAAACGGTTTCGCTGTTCATTCAGTCAAAGAGTGTCGAAGTGCTGGGGATCACTGTAGTCAGCGGCGATCAATGGCGCGATGAGGAAGTGGCGCACACTCTGCGGCTGCTCGAGATCATCGGCCGTCCCGATATTCCAGTGATGAAAGGCGCGGCCTTTCCGCTGGTCCGCACGCGCGCCGAAGCGCAACTCTGGCAGCAACGTTACGGAACCGCCGCCTATGCGGGCGCCTGGGATGACCGTTGGTGGCATGAGCCGTTTGTAGTTCCTCCGCTCAAGGAGGGGACGCCGGCGATTCAACCGGCCGAGGAAGATGCCGTCCACTTTCTGATCCGGATGGTGCACAAATATCCGCACCAGGTGACCATCTACGAAGGCGGCCCGATGACCAATCTGGCGCTGGCCATCTCGCTCGATCCTGAGTTTCCCGAACTGGCGCAAGAACTGGTCTTCATGGGAGGCAGCCTGAATCCGCAGACCAGCGATCCTGAGTTCGCTAATAATCCACGCCACGAATTCAATTTCTGGTTCGATCCCGAAGCGGCTGAAATCGTGTTGCGGGCGCCTTGGAAGAAAATCACTTGCACGCCGACCGACATATCCATCAAGACGAAGTTCACGCGTGAGATGGTGAAGCGGATTGAAGCCGGCGGAACCCCGCTCGGTCACTACATCGCCAAATATTTTCAGCCTGGCGATGGAAATGACTATATGTGGGACGAACTGGCGGCCGCGGCGTGGATCGATCCGACGCTGATTACGCAAAAGGAGACGCGCTATATGGGTGTGGACCTGGATCGCGGCGCGGGATACGGGAATACGCTTACCTGGACCGAGCGGGACAAGCCCAAGCTGGCCGGGCAGCCGGTGGAGATCCAAATGGATTTGGATCGGGATAAGTTTTACAGGATGTTTGTGGATCTGATGAGTAGCTCGCGGCAGTAACTGCACCGGGAGTGACCATGGGCCTGCGGCCCACCAAATGTGATGAAGACGCCAGAGTAAGGCGGACCCCCTGGTCGCTTACGCTCGCGGCTCGGAATGAGGATTCTTATTTCCTGAGCCGCGCCGACGAGGGAGTCGGCCGCGGACCAGGGGGTCCGTCACCGACTTAGCGTCTTCAACGGAGCGCTACCACGAAACCTGTCGGTCGCGGCACGGAACGGAGAGGGAGCCGGCGCCTTAGCGACTGCGTAACTCGATCACGAACTGCTGCACTTGCCGCCGCTCCTGCTCAATTTGGGCAGTCGATTCCTTCAGCAAGTGGTCGTGGATTTCAAATTCTTTCTGCGCCTTTTGTTTCTCGCCGATCCGCGCGTAAGCTTGCGCTAAGCGATAGTGCGCCTCTTCCAGCTTCGGGTCGATTGCGATGGCTTTCTGAAAAGCCGCGATTGCCGTTTCAAAATTCTTACGCGCGAAGTAGATGATGCCGAGTTGCACGTCGGCGTCCGCGAGCTTTGGATCCAGTTGGAGGGCTCTTTCGAGCAGCGTCTCCGCCTGCGCGCTGTCGCGATCGCGTAGGCTCACCGCGTAATAGAAATTAGCCCAGGCGCTGTCCGGCGCGAGCCGAGCGAATCGGGCCATTCGTTCCCGATAGCCGTCCGATTCCGTGATGGAACTGCTTTGCACTTTGGCGAGAAACAGGTAAGGTTTCGGATCGCTCTGACTCAGATCCGTGGCGGCGAGGAAACTTCTTGCTGCGTTCTCATAACTGCCGGTTGCGTACTGCGCAACGGCAAGACCGAGCAGCATCCGCGTGGATCGCGGAAAAAGTCGGGCCCCGCGAGTGAAAACTTCAACTGCCGGGCCATTGGCGCGATGCGAGAGCAGTTCCGCTCCCCAGTCGAAGAGATTGCGCTCGCTTGGATCCTGCTGCGCGGCGCGTTGGTACGCTCGGGCCGCCTGGAGAGGATCTTCCGGATGATCCTTGACGTTTCCCAGTGCGGCTGTAGCTTTGGCCAGCGCTTCGGATGACCGCAAGATTGTGTCGGACCCATGGCCGCCTTGGTTGGCGCCGTCAGTAACGCCGGCCACGATGAATGTTGGCTGATCGTAGAATTCCGGCTTGTCTTGGTGCGGCGCGTGGAGCAGGAACAGCGCAACCGTACACGCGAAAAATCCTGGCAGAAAATTCATGAAAACGCGCGCGTTGCTGCCATTGTAGCCAAAACGGCAGACTGCTATGCTCAGGGTCGGTATGAATCCTCGAATTATTTTGTTGCTGGCCGCATCCTATCCGGCGCAATGGTGGGCTCCGGTTCCCGAGGCCGAGAAGGCAAGCTGGGAGATACTTCCGCAGGCGGCGAAGCCAGGCGAGGTGATTCTTTCCAAACGCAACGAGCTGGGGATCTTGTCCAATTTCGCGCCTACGCCATTTTCGTATCACGGCGTTCGTTATGCCAGCGTGGAGGGATTCTGGCAGATGCTGCTTTATCCGGAAGGCGCCGGTGATCCGCGTGCGAAAGCTCCGGGGATTCGGTGGCCTCACACGCGTGCGGAGGTTGCCGGAATGACCGCATTCGACGCGAAGGGCGCCGGGGATGCCGCCGAACGGAACATGCAAAAAATGAGGATCGACTGGGTGACGTTCGAAGGCAAGCGGATGAAGTACCGGTCGATGGAGAAGGCGGAACATTACAGATTGATAGTAGAGGCGATGCGCGCGAAACTGGAGCAGAATCCGAAGGTGAAGGAGATCCTGCTCGCGACCGGGGATTTGATTCTGCGGCCGGATCACATCCAGGAACCGGATGCTCCGCCGGAGTGGCGGTATTTCCAGATTTGGATGGACATTCGCAGTGAGCTTCACGCGAAACGGTGACGCCGTGGACATACTGCGAGAACTGGCCGGCGGAGATCGTCGCTCAATTGGCAAAGCCGATCGGGTGGCCGCTCTTGTTCTGAAAACGCCTTCCCTGTTCGGCGACGTGATCGGGGGATTCACGCAGGATGATCCGCTGATCCGAATGCGATGCGCGGATGTTGCGGAGAAAGTATCTGTTGCCCATCCGGAGTGGCTCCAGCCATACAAGGTGACTCTGCTGTCATTCGCGAGTACGGTTCAGGAGAAGGAAGTCCGCTGGCATATGGCGCTGATGCTTCCCCGCTTGCAGCTCTCGGCAGCGGAGAGGCGAAGAGCTGTCGCGCTGCTGTTCAAATATCTCGAAGATCAGAGCCGTGGTAGCGCTTCCTTGAAGACGCCCCGTGGCGCACGCACTTTGGTGGGCCGGCAGGCCCATGGTCACTCCGTTGAAGACGTTGGTCCGTGATTGAAAGACAACGGCACCGACTCCCTCACGGTCGCGGCTCGGTAGCGCCCTCTTTCCGAGCCGCGAGCGTAAGCGACCGGTGATTTTGCCTTTCTAGCGTCTTCTTGACCTTTGGCGGGCCGCAGTCGTGTGCGGTTCGGTAACGCGCGCTCGTCCGCGACCGATCTAACGGAGTTGATCCAGCGCTTGCTGCGCCTGCGGATGGCCGGGATGCTGTTTGAGCAGTTCCTGGAGAACGCCGCGGGCGTTTTCGCGATTTCCCTCGATGGCAAAAACTCGCGCGAGATTTAGATACGCCTGATCGAAGCCGGGTGCGACACGGATGCACTCCTCGAAGCTGCGCACGGCGTCATCGCGCCGCCGAGTTCGAAGGTACAGCACTCCACGATTGTTCAGCGCCTCGGGATAACCCGGGCGAAGCTGCAGCGCCCGGTCAAGATATTCGTGAGCGTGCGCAGTGTCGTCCATTTGCGCGTAGACCATCGCGAGGCTGTAGTTGGCTTCCGGATCTTTCGGCCGCGCCGCTACCGCACGTTCCAAGAGCTTGGCGCGCTTCTGGCCAACGCTTCTGCTGGCGATACGCGTTGCCTAGATTCTCGAGCGCGATCCAGTGGCCGGGATTCAGGCGCAGAGCTTCTTCGAAGTTCTCGATTGCCTCTGTGGTGTGCGCCCTCGCGCGTGGCCAGCAGTCCGAGATTGTTCCATGCGTTGGGGTGGGTGTCGGGATAGCTTGCCTTGAGTTTCACCGCTTGTTCGAAACTTGATTTTGCTTCCGCGAGCCTTTCCTGTTTCAGGTAGACGCTGCCTAAACCATAATGTGCTTCGGCGCTCCGAAGGTCCATCCGGAAGTAGGTTGCTGCCTGGTCGAAGTAGCCGCGCTGGAAAAAAGCCGAGCCGAGAGAGAGATTGTTTCGTCCGAATTCATACGTCGCGGAATTGCCGGGGAAGGGAAGCGCTTTGGCCAGGCGCTCGGCTGGAGTGCGTGGAATTTGCCGGATGTCGGTTGCGATTTGCTGCTGGGTTACTGGTCCTTGATAGATTTTGACGATGTCGCCGTTGGCGTCGATCAGGAAAGATGTTGGAAGGTCGAGGTCGCGATGCCGGTCGAATATGCGGCGGTAGAGGATGTTGTAGACTGCCGCGGTGTCTGGCGGCGTGGTCGCGGTGATGGTTAGGATTCTGGCGCCGTTGAGTGCTGGCTCGGGGGCGGGGATGGGGACTAAGAGCCAGGTTTCGGTGCCTGGGGTTTGCGCTCGCTCCCTTGCGGTCGCGGTTCGGTTAGGGGTGGTCGGTGATGGCACGAAGGGTTCGATTTGCTTCGGGCTTTTTCCTTCCTCTATCGTGATTCTGTGATTCGTCGGTAGATCGGAAAGTTCTTGCACTTGTCCGCTGGGCCATCGGATTGTGGCTTTTATTGGGCCGGTCGCGGAGCCTAGGCCGAAGAATAGTTCTTTGCTGTGCTGCGACAGAAAGCCTGAACCTGCTTGCAGCCTCCGGGTCTGGCGACCGATAGTGATGGCTGCTCCAATCGCGTCCCGATTGCTTTTCACGCCTCGTAGGCGGAACGCGATGGAGGGAGGAAGCTCGGGAATGACGTTCTTCAGTAACCGCAACTGCGGACCATTGCGATTCTTCAGCAGCACTTCCTGGCGGCCATCGTGATCGAAATCGGCCAGTGCAAACGCCCGCCCGTCTTCCAAAAAGTCGAGGCCCACGGCGCCGGAAACGTCTGAAAATGTTCCATCGTGGTTGTTCGCATAGAAGACGTTTCGCTCGTAGCCGCTCCAGGTGTAGTCCGATCGAATCAGTTCATTTACCGCGTTCCAGCCTTGCTCATACTCCTCGGACGGCTTGGCTCCATCTGGAGAATTGGCGACCACCTGACGCCAGAAAAAGCTGTTCAAATCTTCGCGGATCGGTCCCGAGACCATGCCGTTGGCGACGTAGATATCCGGGAAGCCGTCATGATCGAAATCCCAGGCATCGCTCGACCAGGACCATCGTCCGTTTCCAATCTGCGCGTGGGCTGTGGCATCTTCAAAAGTTCCATCGCCGCGATTCCGGAACAGCGAGTTACCCATGGCATGTTTTTGATACAGCGCGCGGACATCGCCTGGCGAGTCTTTCTTGAATTGGTCTGTATTGGAGATGCGCTCGCCCGGGGCGGTCCACATATCTGCTACATAGAGGTCGTCCGCGCCGTCATTGTCGAAATCGAACCAGCACACGCTCATGCCTGCGCCGACATCTTCTACGGCCGCTTCTGCCGCGACGTCGGTGAAAGTTCCGTTGCCGTTGTTGCGATAGAGATTTTTGCGGCCGAAATCATTCACGACGTATAAATCCGGCCAGCCGTCGCCGTTCGAGTCGCCCCAGCCGCAACAAAAGCTGTAGCGGGTATTGTTTTTGTTCAGGCCGGTTTCGGCGGTGACGTCGCGAAAGGTTCCGTCCCGATTGTTGCGCAGCAGAAAATTGGGTGGTCCATTTTCGGCGGCGTAGTAAGGCGACGGATATTTGTACTGATCCGTGCCCTGATAGTAGACGTAGAGACAAAAATAGATATCCAGCCATCCGTCGCGGTCGTAATCGGCTGCGGCTGCGCCGGTGAAAGTGCCCTGTGGGACGTTGGCAAATTGAAATGCGTCCGGCTTGAGTTGAAACTTCCCGTCGCCCTGATTCAGAAACAGTAGAGGACCATTCGCGCGAACTATGACGAGATCCTGGCGTCCGTCATTGTCGATATCGATGAAGAGCGCGCAGGCCGTGTTCTCCAGAATCCCAACGCCGGATGCTTCCGTGATGTCGTCGAATGTTCCGTCGCCACGGTTTCGATAGAGACGGTTCGGAAGTCCGGCCGGCTGGCACACGTAGATGTCATCGAAACCGTCGTTGTCGATATCCCCAACAGCGACGCCATTATGGCCGTAGATATCAATTCCGGACGCACCGTCCAGACAGGTTCGCCAGTGATCGAGCCCCGGGATCAACTGCTCGTGATAGGAGCCGTTGCGGGCAAAGGAGTGTGGAGCGATGTCCTGATACCAGGGCTTCAATGCCCGGCTGCGTGTTTCGTGATCCGCCTGCCAGCGGCGGATGAGGTAATCGGGCGTCCATTCCAGGTCCCAAAATCCGACGCGCTGCTCGCGATGGAAATCCGGACCGGTTGTTACCAGCTCATAGCGCACGCGGGTTTGAAGTTGGCCCGGGCTAGATTGAATTCTCGTGACTTGAAATTCGCTGCTTAGAACGCCGGCCCACGACAACTGCCACTCAGCGAGAAATGTCTCAGGTGGCAACGTGGCTTCGGGGCTGAAAGATATCTGGTGAACTTCAAGCGCTGGACCCTTACGAACTTGCCGCAAGGCGATTGGCCGCTGCGAGAAGCCCAGGAATCCTGGTGCAAGAACGTTTGCGATGCTTCGCATGTCCCATTGCGCCAGAATTCCGGCGATCTTCTGGTGATACTGTTCGGTGACGAAATCGTCGAGGCCCGGGTCCGTTTTCGCGAGTACGGCATCGAGTGGAGTTTGAGCGCGATAGTGCGGATGAAGATGAAACGGCGCCGTGCCGCCTTGGGCGGCGAGGCGTCGGAGAAAAGGAAAAGCAAGAGCTGCGGAAAGGCGGGAAAGGAAATTGCGGCGTTGCAGAATGCTCGATCGTCCTACTTTCGATCTTTGCACACGATGTTTCGCGGTGTCACTCCCAGCAAGCGGCGCATGTGATAGGCAAGATGGCTCCGATGGGCGAAGCCCGTTTCCGCGGCGACCTGGCTTATGGATGCATCGCCCTGCGCTAGAAGCGATCGCGCCTGCTCCACCCGGCGCTGAATCACGTATTGATGCACCGGGCGGCCTACCGAGGTTCGAAACGCGGTCTTGAAATAAGAGGCGCTCAAGCCCGCCACCGCCGCGATATTCTCGAGCGAAAGATCCTGGCCGAGGTTGTCCTCAATGTAGGAAATGACCTGCTTCAGCCGATGCCCCGAGATGCCTCCCTTGGGCGGCGGGATCTCGCGCGATTGCGACGAATGCCGGTTCAGCAGGTGAACGGCGAGCGCTTGCGCCAAGCCCTCAATATATAAGCGTCCGTTCGGATAGCCTGCTTCCATCTCCGCCTTCAGCGCCCAACCGATATGTTCGATCTGCGTATCGCGCGTCTGGAAGCGATTGAGAATTTCGACGTCGCGCGAACCGAGGCCGGTCTCTTGGGCGACGGTCTTCAAAAGACGCTGGCCAACGCTCAGAAGAAGCACGGTGTCGGCGTCGTTCAATTCCCATCGGCTGGGGGTGCCGGCGGAAATGATATCGGAGTAGCCGTGAACGCAGAGTCCGCGATGCTTGAGTCCGCCTCGGTTGCAACTGACCAGAACCGAGCGTCCAACATGGATGGCGACGGTCGGATTCGGGCGCGCCGGAACCTCCACCACTCCGCGAGGGTCGGTTCGCAAACGCACAGCTATTGTCTCTGATTCGATGCTGTCATTATCGCTCTTGTTAACCCGCTTCGTCGTGTCGTACATTGGGGAAGTTTGCGACTAACCGGGCTACTGCTAATGTTCGCGGCCGTCACTCTGTGCCAGGAGACGCCGGAAGCCCACCTCGGAAAAGGCTACGACGATCTCCGGCAAGAGCGCTACGTGGAGGCGGCGGGCGAATTTCGAGCGGCGCTGAAGCTGGATCCGAAACTCGTGATGCGGGCGCGATTTCCGCTTGGAGTAGCGCTGTTTCAGATGAAGGAGCCGGCCGAAGCGCGCCGCGAATTCGAGGCGGTCCGCCGGGAAGTTGGGGATCATCCGAACATCACCTATTACTTAGGGCGATTGGATCTTCAAGATCAGAACTTCGCCGGCGCGGTCCGGAATTTCCGCAAAGCAATCGAGAAGCCGCCGTTTCCCGACACAGCGTACTATCTAGGATTTGCTTGTTTCAAGTTGGGCGATTTGGCGTCGGCTGAGAAGTGGCTGAAAGCGGCGGTGGAGTTGAATCCGAACGACAGCCTCGCGCAGTATCAACTGGGGCTGGTGTATCGGAAACAGGGCCGGGAGGAGGAAGCGGCGAAAGCGTTGGCGTCGACGGCGGAGATCCGACGCAAGGATGCCGGGGATAGCCAACTCAAATTGGAATGCGCAAAGAAGCTGGAGCAAGGTTCGAGGGAGGAAGCGCGCGCGATTTGCCAGAAGCTCTACGATCCCACGGACGCTGAGAAGCTGACCGCGCTTGGAACTCTCTACGGCCAGCACGGGGATTTAGAAGCCGCGCTCGATCCTTTGCGGCGTGCGGCGGAACTGGAGCCGCAGTCGCCGCAAATGCAGTACAACCTGGCGTTCACCTACTACCGCATGGGACGTTTCGATGATGCGCGCGAACCTCTTCGGAAAGCACTGGAACGCTGGCCGGATTTGTTTCCGCTGAAATCGCTGTATGGCGCAGTGATGCTGAAGCTGGGTGATGAACTTGCTGCGTATCAGGCGCTGCGCGGCGCGCACGAGATCAATCCGCAGGATCCGCGAACGGTGGGGCTGCTTTACGAAACCACGCTGGCGCTCGCGCGCAAAAGCCAGGCGGCGAAACAGTATTCGGATGCGCTGCGCTATTTCGACGAAGCCGTAAATTTGCGGCCGGAAGATCCGGCGCCGCACCGCGGCCTGGCGGAGGTCTACACGCTCCTGGGCCGGACTGCTGAGGCCGCGGCCGAGCAAAAGAAGGCCGAGCGGTGACACAATCTACTGATGGCCGCTGAGCAGCTATTCTCAATTTGCAGCTCCATCGTGCTGCCCGGTTGGCTGCTCTTGGTAGTTGCGCCTCGCTGGCGTTGGACGCAGAGGATCGCGGCGTTGATCCTGCCGCTCGCGCTAGCGGCGGTTTACCTGACGTTGCTCATCATCAATTTCCATAAAGGCGCGGGAGGGTTTGGCTCGCTGGCGGACGTCGCGAAACTTTTCGGAAATCCGTATCTGCTGCTGGCCGGCTGGATCCATTACCTGGCTTTCGATCTCTTCATCGGTTCCTGGGAGGTGCGCGATTGTGAACGTCTGCGCATTGCGCATGCCTACGTGGTGCCCTGTCTGCTGCTCACCTTTCTGTTCGGTCCGGTGGGATTGTTGACCTGGTTCCTGATCCGGACTTCGCTGCGAGGACGGTCCCCATTGGTATGACCGGCAGAATTCGAGCGGTGCTTCGAGAGCTTTATCAGGCCAATCCGATCCTCGCCATGACGGGCTGGCTGCACTGGCTTCTGTCAGCGGTTCTGATTGTTCTGGCTCAAATCGATTCCAGAACCGTCTTGGGAATCAATCCCTGGATCAAGCCGATGAAGTTCAGCATCTCGATCGCGATCTACGTTTGGACGTTGGCCTGGTACCTACGCTACCTTTCAGGACGGAGACGCGCGATAAAGCTGCTCAGTTGGGGCGTTGCGTTCACCATGGTGGTGGAAATCACGCTCATCACGCTGCAATCGGCGCGCGGAGTGCCGTCGCATTTCAATGTCGCGACGCCGCTGGATGCTGCGCTCTTTGCCAGCATGGGCGCCATCATCGGCTGCAACACCGTGATGCTGATGTGGGTTACTGTGCTTTTCTTTGTGGACCGTCCCCAACTTCCGGCGGCGTATCTCTGGGGCATCCGATTCGGACTGCTGATTCTGCTGCTCGCGTCGTTTGAGGGTGTGCTGATGGTGATCCATGGATCTCACACAGTGGGCGCGGCAGATGGGGGAGCGGGATTACCATTCGTTAATTGGAGCCGGCAGCACGGAGACCTGCGCGTGGTGCATTTTGTTGGGATGCACGCCTTGCAAGTACTGCCGTTGACTGGGTACTGGATTGGGCGATCGCGCAGTTCGGAAGGCGCAAAAGTGGCTTATACTGCCGTGCTGTTCCTTGTTTACCTGGGGATCATGGCGGCTCTGTTGTGGATGGCTTGGCTGGGAAAGCCTTTGGCATTGTAAAGATTACTCTTTACAAGTTGCAACAAATCTTGCAGAATTGTTTTTACATTCCCCTTCGTGGTCCTGTCCGCCATCCGGGGCGCTGAAACGGCTCAGCAGGTAACAGCGTCAGTATAACCGGAGGTTAAGTTTTGTAGCCTCCTTGACGATGAGAGTGGTAAGCAGGGCATATGGACATCCTTGGCGATCGAAAGTTCGTGGAGGTGCCGGGCGAAAAGACCCATGAGCTGCCTCCTCTGTTGGTCCGAACGGCGCCGAAAGTAAGGCGTCTGGACCGTGTAGTTGGAATGGCGAATGACATCGTCGATTCCGAAGACATGATCCCGGTCCCGCCCATGGAAGGTCTCGCCGAATTCGAGAATGAGTTTGACCGCCGGAAAATGGATCTCGCCATCAACATGGTGGATCAATACTTGCACTTCGTCACACAGTGGCAGTGGGGCGACAGCATTCTGGAATGGATCCGCCAGTGCGAAATCACCTTTGGCACTAGGCTTGAGTTACGCAATCTCTTGCGACCCGATGTTTGGCCGCATGCAGGAAGGTCCAGCTTTGTCACATTGCTCGGCGACAAGGCGGTGACGAGTGAAGGCGTGGAGCTCAATCAGGCCGTGGGTCTCCGGCTCACCTTCCGCCAGCCCCCACCCATTTCCTGTTTTTCGAACCAGTTCCTTTTCTACTTGAACTCCAGCGTCGGCACCACCGCTTATCAGACCTGGGCGCATTTGAGTCCCAACCCCATTTCGTGTCTGCCGCCCGAGCGGTTCTCTTTTGAAGTAATCGATATGTCGTTGTCTTAGGTCGCTTGCGGCTCGGAACGGAAGATTGTTACCGAACCGCGACCGCAAGGGAGCGCTACCACGATCACCGCTGTATTGCGTTACGCTCCCTTGCGGTCGCGGTTCGGTAAGACCCTAGAAGCCGCTGGCTGCGCGCGGGCGGCGGGGCAACAAATCGATCTGTTCCGGCGCTTCCGGTTCGTCGCCCGCGGATACTCCAAGCTCGCGCATTTTGCGAAGCGCCGGGACCAGGCGAGAATCCCAGGACGCTACGGATCGGTTATACGAGGCAACCGTCTTTTCAAGCATGCGCCCAGTGTCGGCATAATGCTCGTAAACCAGTTGCACTCGATCGTACAGCTCAGAGGCAACCGCGCGGATCGCCTCGGCGTTTTCAGCCAGTTGCTCTTGTCCCCAGCCATAGGCGATCCCGCGCAAAATCGAAATCAGCGTAATCGGTGTGGCGATCACCACTTTGCGCGCCAAGGCGTCTTCGATCAGGTCGGGATTGGCTTCGAGCGCCGCGCTGAAGAAGTGATCGCCGGGTAGAAACAGCACCACCAGTTCCGGCGCGGGCTGGAACTGGCTCCAATATTGTTTGCTGGCGAGTTGCCGGACATGCTCGGCGAGTTGCTGGCTGTGTCGCAGGAGAAGTGCCCGGCGCGATGGCTCGTCGCTCGCGCCCGCGGCTTCCAGGTACGCCGTCAGCGGAACTTTCGCATCCACCACCAGCGACCGGTCGCCGGGTAGCCTGACGATCATGTCGGGGCGAATGCGGACGCCGTCGCCTTCTCGCGTTTCCTGTTCCAAAAAGTCGCAGTTCTTGACCATTCCTGCCAGCTCAGCGACACGCCTGAGGGTCACTTCGCCCCAACGGCCTCTAGCCTGGGGCGATCGCAAGGCCGTGGAAAGTACGGAAGTCTCGCGCGCCAGAGATTGCAACTGTTCGCCCAAACTGCCGAATGCGCTGGCACGGGCGCGCTCCAGCTCGCGAACATGGCTCTCCAACCGAGTGAGGGATTCGTTGAGCGGCCTGACCACGCCTTCGATCGCGGTTTGCTTTTGCGCCAAGTCGCCAGTCATCTGAGCGCGCGCAGTTTCGAGCGTGGAGCGCGCCGCTTCGAGAAAAGCCCCTTGATTCGATCGAAGCGCGGTATCCGCGAGCGACTGGAATGTCTCGCTGAGTTTGGCCGCGGAACTCTCGGCGAACTGTTGGGCGGCCTCCAGCCGTGCCAGGCGCGCTCGCATCCAAAGTCCGGCGATCAAACCGCCAGCCGCGAGACCAAGGACGAAAGCAACCCAGTTCATCACCTACCCAGGATAGATCATTTTACGGCGGAAATGTTTGAATCGGTATGAAACGATTACTCTTCCGTACAGGTGATAAAGACGTTTGAAGAAACAAAATCACCGGTCGCTTACGGGTCTGTGAAAAAACATAAGGCACCGACTCCCTCACGGTCGCGGCTCGGAAAGAGGATTCGAATTTTGAGGACGTTACCGAACCGCGACGGTGAGGGAGTCGGTGCCGTATCTAGCATCGGCCGCAGCTTCAACGCACCTTTCAGGCACTACCTTTGAATCCAGAACGCGCCCAGAAGCAGAGTCAGGATCGCCAGCGGCGCGCCTACCCGGAAGTGTTCCCAGAATCCGATGGTCACTTTGTGGCGGGCTTGTTGAATCACGATCAGATTCGCTACCGATCCTAGAACGGTTAAGTTTCCGGCCAGCGTAGACGACATGGCGAGCGTCAACCAGGTTTGCGTGGGGTTGCCCAAATGGGCAACAAATGGCTTGAAGACAAGCACAGCGGGGACGTTGCTCACCAGGTTGGAGAGCACCGCCGAGAAGGCGCTCAACAGATAGACATTTTCCAAATGGATTCGTCCGGCGAATGTAGCCAGATCCTTTTCGAGCGACGTTTTCTCCCCACCGGCCACAACGACGAAGAGGCCAACGAACATTACCAGCAGGCTCCAATCAATGCGGCGGTAGACTTTTTCCGGATTCACGCGCCGGGTGATGAGCAGCAGCGCGCCAATCACTACGGCAACCTTGGGAACGGGCCATCCGGCAAAGAACAGCACGATCATGACGAGTGACGCAATGAGTGCTTTCCACATCAGCCTGCGATCCACTCGGACCGGCCTCGGCTTCACATGTACGCGGGCCTGCGAAGTAAATTCGCTGCGATACGCGAGGAAAATCACCAGCACGGTCAGAACCAGCCCACCCACCGCCACGGGGGCCAGCGTCGCGAGGAACTGGCGATAGGGAATCCCGGAGAAGCTGCCGATCATCATGTTCTGCGGATTGCCTGTGATGGTAGCGACGCTGCCGATATTGGAAGCCATGGCCACCGCGAGCAGGTAAGGAACCGGATTGCGGCGCAACGTTTCGGCAATCTCAAGAACAAGTGGTGTCAGCACCAGGCACATGGTGTCGTTGACAAAAAATGCAGAGAAGAAGCCTGCGACGCCTACAATCGCGATCAAAAGCAAAACCGGACGGTGGGCATGTTCCACAACGCGCTCCGCAACTAGCGAGAAGAATCCGGAGAGCTGCAGATTGGCGACGACAATCATCATTCCGAACAACAAAATGATGGTGTCGAAATTGATTGCCGCCTGCGCCTCCGTTAGCGTGAGCGCGTTGACGCCGACCATCAAACTAGCGCCGATAATAGCCGCACCCGTACGGTCGATACGAAAACCCGGGAACCGCCCGATGGCGAGTACGAGATAGGTGAGGGCGAAGATCAGGAGGGCGGGCAAAGGCACGTTCCTCGTTTCTCGTTTCTCGTTCCTCGTTCCCGAACTGTCGATAACCAGAAACCAGAAACGAGAAACCAGAAACGTCTTTCCGCGGCCATGCTAAACTCGATTTCCGTGCATCGGCTCACCAGTCTCATTCTACTCAGTGTTGTCTCGTTGCTTGCGCAACCCATCGCACCCGATCTTTCCGGATTGCGTTGGCGGACCATCGGGCCTTTTCGCGGTGGTCGCACTATCGCAGCTGCGGGCATCGCTTCTCAGCCTAATGTGTTTTATGTCGCTGCCACCAATGGCGGGGTTTGGAAGACAGATGATATCGGCCGCACCTGGCATCCGATCTTCGATGACCAGCCTACCGGTTCCGTCGGCGCCATCGCGATCGCTCCTTCAGATCCGAACATCATCTATGTAGGCAGCGGCGAGGGCGTGCAGCGGCCGGATCTTTCAGTGGGCGACGGGATGTACAAATCCGTCGATGCGGGCAAAACCTGGCGGCATCTCGGTCTTCGCGATGGGCAACAGATCTCGGCGATTTTAGTGGACCCGCGCGATCCAAATCGAGTTTTGGTTGCTGTGCTCGGGCACCCGTATGGTCCGAATGTGGAGCGGGGAGTCTTTCGATCCAGCGATGGCGGCGAGAGCTGGCAGAAGGTGCTGTATAAGGATGAGAACACCGGCGCCGTTGACCTGGCGTTTGATCCGAAGAATCCGGAGAATGTCTATGCGGTCTTGTGGGCGGCGCGGCAGGGGCCTTGGGAGAATGGCGAATGGAGTGGTCCTGGGAGCGGACTTTTCAAATCCACTGATGGCGGCAGCACGTGGCAGCAACTGACGGGTGGGCTTCCGGCTCCGGCTGAAGGGCTCGGACGAATCGGGATCGGCATTGCGCCCAGCGATCCGAATCGCATGTACGCGTTGGTGGAAGGGAAACCGAGCGCGCTGTATCGCTCCGATGATGCGGGAACGACATGGAAGCGCGTGAACACCGAAGAGCGTGTTACCGGGCGCGGATCCGACTTCGCCTGCGTGCGCGTGGATCCGAAAAACAAAGATGTCATCTATGTGGCGAACACGTCAACTTACAGGTCATCGGACGCCGGACAAACTTTCACTGCCATCAAAGGCGCGCCCGGCGGCGATGATTATCACACCATCTGGATCAATCCGGAGCATCCGGAAATTATCCTGCTGGCCGCGGATCAAGGGGCTACCATCACGGTGAATGGCGGAGCAACGTGGAGCTCCTGGTACAACCAACCGACCGCGCAGTTCTATCACGTGATCACCGACAACCAGTTCCCGTATTGGGTTTATGGCGGGCAACAGGAAAGCGGTTCAGCAGGCGTTGCCAGCCGCAGCGATTACGGGGAGATCACCTTCCGCGAGTGGCATCCGGTGGGCGTGGAAGAGTATGGATATGTTGCTCCCGACCCTGTGCATCCGAACCTGATTTATGGCGGCAAGGTGACGCGTTACGATCGGACCACTGGGCAAGTTCAACAGGTGGGCCCAGTGCTGCGAGGCGGCCAGTACCGCTTTGTGCGCACCATGCCACTGCTATTTTCAACCGTGGATCCGCATGTGCTCTTCCTCGGTTCGAACGTGCTGTTCAAGACCGTCAATGGAGGACGCGGCTGGGATGTAATCAGTCCGGACTTGACGCGCGAAAAGTACGACATCCCGCCAGCGTTGGAGTTTATACCGAGGAAGCCCGCAAGCAGGCGACGCGCCGAGGCGTCATCTACACGATTGCGCCATCGCACAAAGACGTGAACGTGATCTGGGCTGGCACCGACGATGGCCTGATCCACATTACGCGCGACGGCGGGAAGAGCTGGAACGACATCACCCCGAAAGAGCTTACGCCGTGGAGCAAAGTCTCCATGCTGGACGCTTCCCATTTCGATGACGAGACTGCATACGCGGCCATCAATCGTATCCGGCTGGACGATTTGAAGCCGCACATCTATCGGACCCATGACGGCGGCAAGAGCTGGAAGGAGATTGTTACAGGTTTGCCGGACGCCCCGGTCAACACGGTGCGAGAAGATCCGATACGCAAGGCTTTGCTGTACGCGGGAACCGAGCTGGCTGCGTATGTTTCGTTGGATGATGGCGATCACTGGCAGCCAGTCCAGCGGAACATGCCGCCCATTTCGATTCGCGATCTAGTGATCCATGAGAACGATCTGGTGGCCGGTACGCATGGAAGAGGGTTCTGGATCCTTGACGATATTGCGCCGCTGCGGCAATTCAACGCCGAGATCCTTGCCGCGGACGCGCACCTGTTCCATCCCTCGCCGGCTCTGCGCGTGCGTTGGAACAACGGCACCGATACTCCGCTGCCGCCGGAGGAGCCGGCTGGGCAGAATCCGCCGGATGGGGCTATTCTTTACTACAATCTGAAATCCGCCGCGTCCGAGCCGGTCACGCTCGAGATTTTCGATAGCGGGAAGAAACTGGTCCGCCGATATTCGAGCGACGACAAACCAGATCCCATCGATCCGGCGCTGAATGTGCCGACTTATTGGATTCGTCCGAATGAGATTCTTTCCGCGGCCGCCGGGCTGCATCGCTTTGTGTGGGATCTTTGCTATCCGCCGCCCGAGGGCGTGGATCACGAGTATCCAATCTCGGCCATCGTCCATGACACGCCGCGTTATCCGCGCGGTGCGTTGGCGATGCCCGGCGAGTATTCGGCGAAATTGACCGTGGATGGTAAGAGCTACACCCAACCCCTAACCGTAAAAATGGATCCTCGCGTGAAAACTTCGTTCGCAGGATTGCAGCAGCAGTTCGCACTGGCGCAGCGAATCATCGGACTGATGCAGACTGCGCCAAAGCTGAAAAGTGAGCTGGGCGCGCTGCTTGCCGCGGTGGAGGGTGCGGACGTTGCGCCGACGCCCGCCATGCTGCGAGCCGTTGACGACATCGAGCGGAGTAAGTAGCTATTTCTTCGGCGTGATCAGCAGATCCTGAAAATCGTAGCTGAAATCTGTCAGCGGCGACACTGGCGCCATTTTCACTTGGTTGACGGAACCATCCGGATTCAGCGCGAAGGTCACGAAAGCGTCGGCGGCCAGGGTGCGGTCTCGCCAGCGGGCGACGAACGTGTCGTACTGCCAATGTTCCAGATCGCCCGGTCAGCGCTGGCGAATGGCTGAATCGCATCACCAGTCCGTTCTTCTCCATGGAAATCGCTATATCGCCATACCAGGCATCCGCGTAGTTGCCTGCGTATTTTTCGATTTCGAGCGACGGCTTGGAAGCAGCATTTCGCCGCCGCTTTGCTTCTTCTCGACCTCGGCAGCATGCGCGCGTTGTTGCTCGACGAGGTCATGAAGGATCTTGGTCCAATCGGTTTGCTGGTCTGCCAGATAGGCATCCAGAATCCGATCCACGATGCTCGCGAGAATCCCGGTGGCTTCCTGATTGGTCAGCAGCACAACTCCGAGCTTCGTGTCGGGAATGATCGAGACCTGCGACACATAGCCTGGAAGGCCGCCGGTATGGCTGGCTGACTTGTGTCCTCGATAATCGCGCAGACCCCAGCCTAATCCATAGGCGGCGAAATTTGTTCTTAACGCGGCCAGCGCGGCTGGGGGTTCGCCCACGGGAAGAATCGTCTGGGCGGACCACATTTCCCGTCCGACTTTTTCGCTGAACAGACGGCGATCGCCGCCCGGAAGCTGGCCGCCGCCAAGCTGGACGATCATCCACTTGGCCATGTCGGCGACGCTGGAGTTGATGGCGCCGGCGGGCGCCACGTTATCGATCAGAGTGGCTGGAATGGGTTGCAGCTTGCCCTCCACTTCCGAATGTGGCGTCGCGAAATTACCGCCGGGAAGGAACTCGGCAGCGCTGGTGTTGCTTTCGTTCATGCCGACGGCTGCAAAGATCCGCTCCTTGATGAAATCCCGCCACTGCTTGCCGGTGACTGCGGGAATCATCTGGCCGGCCACCATGTAAAGCAGATTGTCGTAGGCGTATTTGCTGCGAAAGCTAGACTCGGGTTTGATGTAGCGGAGCTTGGCGATGATGTCGTCGCGCGTGTAACTGGATGGCGGAAAGAAAAGCAGGTCGCCCGCGCCGAGTCCCAGGCCGCTGCGATGCGTCAACAAATCGCGGATGGTCATCTCGTGCGTTACGTAGGGATCGTACATCTGGAAGCCGGGCAAACGGTCCACCACGCGATCGTCCCAAGCGAGTTTGCCTTCATCCACCAGGATTCCGAGCGAAGCGGTGGTGAATGCCTTGGTGTTGGAGCCGATGCCGAACATTGTGTGCGCGTCTACCTTGGCGCTGTCGCCGAGCTTTCGAACACCGTAGCCCTTTGCGAGGACCACTTGGCCGTCCTTGACCACGGCCACCGCGACGCCGGGCACGTCGAAGGTCTGCATGGCGCGCTGGATGTAATCGTCCAGATCGCCGAGCGCGGCGGGTTGACAGAAAGCCGGGAGAGCGAGAAAGAGCGCGAGCAGAAATCCGAAAATGTTCCGTTGCATCAGGCTGATTATAAGTCAGCCATGCTCAGCTTGCTATCCGCGTACTTCCAGCCGGCCTCGAATCGGCGCGAAAGTTTGCGGCTTCTTCCTTCTTGCCCTGCGCTCGCAGGCTCTCCGACAAACCAAACAGACGCGCGCGGATTCTTGGGATGCGCCTTCAGCTCCGCGCGGAATGCATCCTCGGCTTCCGCGTGGCGTCCATCCGCGAACAGGACACTGCCCAAAGATTCGCGAGCGGGCAAATACCAGTCCGGTGGCTCGTCGTAATTGAGTGCGTCTTCCGCCTGAGCGGCTTTGCCGAACAACTCGGCGGATTGTTTGTAATCATGCTTCGCGCGCGCGATGCTTGCATCCAGCATCAGAGCCGCGATATCGAGCACGCTGTGCGCTGTATTCAAACCGAGTAGCGCATCCGGCGGGATTGTCTTCGTTTCTGCGATCAGGGCTTCCCGGTCCACTGCAGCTTTGCCGGGCTGCCCAGTTGCACTGAAGGCCATGCCGCGCGCGAACAGCCAGCAGGTATGGGCGAGATGCAAATCCTTGTCCGGCTCCGGCAGCTTCAGAATGTCGTCCCATCTCCGGAACCGCACCAGTACGTGCGTACGCGTGGGCACGAACCACTCCGCCATGGGATTTTCTTTGAGATAGGGCTGCATGCCGGCCACCAATCGCTCGGCAGCGTTGTGGGCTTCGGAAAAATTACCCTCCATGCTGCTGGTTACCGCCAGGAAATGGAGATTGTGCGAATAGTACATCACCGGATACATCCCAGTGACGTTGTATTTCTTCACGTACGCCTCGTCGGCCGCGGCTGCGATCTGGTTCGCTACCGAAGCCGCATGATAATCGCCCAGCCGGATATAGGTGTGGGCAGGCATGTGCACCAAATGTCCGGCCGCCGGCGCAAGAGTCTTCAATCGCTCGGCGCTTTGCGCGGCCAGCTCGGGATTCGGCGATGCTTCCGTCGCGTGGACGTAATAATGATTCGCGCCGATGTGTTCGGGCGCGCGCTTCAGGACATTCTGCAGAACTTCCACAATTTCAAGCGTGCCTTCGGTGGGTTTGCCGTCGGACGTCCAGAGTTGCCACGGATGTAGATCCATGCCGCTCTCGGCATACATCACCGCCGCGTCAAAATCGTCGGGGTACCGGCGCATCAACTCGCCCATGGCCTGCTTGTAATCCAGCGCCAACTGTTTGCGATCCGCTTTCGGATCGGCGGAGTAGCGTTTGGACAAGGCTTTAATGTAGCCGCGTTCGCTGTCGCTGACCTTGCTCGCCAGCGCCGACGCTTTCTGCATGGCCTCGACCGCAGCTTTTTCGCGGCTCAAGTCGATATCGATGTCGTTGTAGTTCGGACCCACCGCGAGCGCCACGCCCCAGTACGCCATCGCGCATTTCGGATCGATCACCGCCGCATAGCGGAACGATCGCGCGGCTTCATCGTGGTTGAAGGCGTAGATCAGCGTCAAGCCTTGGTCGAAATAGCGCTGTGCTTCCGGATTCGACGTTGTCACTGCATGGTGCATGTGGCCCAGACCGCTCAGCAGCGGCGCCGGCCCAGTGGCCGCCGTTTCCGTGTGCGTATGCTGTCCGAAAACACAGCCTACGGCCGTGAGAAGCAGGATCGCACGTTTTATCATTTTCTGATTGTAAGCGACTCCAGCTCTTCCAGCGTCTTCGGCCAGTCCTCGCGCATCAGGCGGGAAAGAGCCCGGTCGGCCAACAGTTTTCCACCGGTCTGGCAATTGGCGCAGTAATTGGTTTCGTTGGATGCGTAGCGAATCCGCTGGATTTTCGCGCCACATCGAACACAAAGCTCCTTGTAGCGGCCATGGACCGCCATGCCCTCGCGAAACGCGGTCACCTTTTCGGGAAATCCATCGCCTGTCTCGGAGCGCGTGATTTCCACCCAGCGCAGCAACGTTGCCCGAACTGCGTCGAAAAGCCGGCGGATTTGTTCCGGAGTCAGTTTCTGCGTGAGCGAGACTGGCGAAAGACCTGCTTCAAAGAGAATTTCGTCGGAATAGGCGTTGCCGATTCCGCTGAATGTTCTCGGATCAGTGAGCGCGCGTTTCAAAGTGTGGTTGGATGCTGTGAGAGCGGAAGTGAAGCTTGCGAGATCCGCATCGAGGACTTCTAATCCGCCGGGATCCAACGCGCGCAGTCCCGCTTCTCCTGCCACCAGATGCAGCGACGCCCGCTTCTTTGAGCCCGCCTCGGTGAGCAGCAGACTGCCATTGGGAAAATCGAAGGCGGCGAGACCGCGCGGCCGCGACACTTTGACTCCACGGGCGCGCCAATGCAGGCGTCCCGCGATCATGAGGTGCAGCACCAGCCAGAGATCGTTGTCCAAGCCAATGCCGATTCGTTTGCCGATCCGCCGCAGCTTTTTTACCTGGTGGCTTTCGGCACTGCGTAGCGGGGGGTCCGCGGTACGGAGAAGAAATGGGCTGGCCAATCGGATATGTTCAAGCGTCTGGCCGAGGACGCGCTTTTCGAGCGCTTCTATGTATACGACGATGTCTGGAAGTTCCGGCATTTGAACTTCAAAGATGCGTCGTCAGGAGTCGCGCTTACGATCTTGGCGGATGAAGGGCGTACTGTCGTCCATTGGCAGCATCGAGGCTACCAGGCGTTCCAATTCTTCGGCCGATTCGCGCATCTGGACGAGTTTCACAGAGTGTGGGCAAATCGAGTCTGAAAAGTTTGCGCAAGGATCCGCCACATCTTTAAGGTAACCCAAAAGGCGCTCGCTAAATGCACCGACTCCCTTACGGTCGCGGTTCGGAAGGAGATTACCGAACCCCGACCGTGAGGGAGTGGGTGATTTTCGTGCGTGCAGCTATTCGAAGCGCAGCGCCACCAGTGGATCCACTTTCGCGGCGCGGCGGGCCGGGACGTAGCACGCGAGTAGCGCTACCGCGATCAAAGCCGCGGCGGCGGACGCCATGCTGACGACGTCTCGATTCGAGACGCCGAATAGCAACGTCGAGAGAAAGCGCGTTAACACCAGCGATGCCGCCAGGCCGACCGCTGTGCCCACGCTGGCAAGCAGCATTCCGTGCCCCAGCACCATCCGCAGAATGTCGCCTCGATTCGCGCCGAGCGCCGAGCGAATTCCAATCTCGCGTGTTCGCTGCGCCACCCAATAAGAGACCACGCCGTAGATGCCGATACTCGCCAGCAGCAATGCGCATCCTGCAAATGCTCCCAAGAGAATGGTTGACATCCGCCGGCCTGAGAGTGAGTTTGAAACCACCTGCTGCATGGTCTGGACGTTGAAGACTGGCAGTTCTTTGTCCACTTCAGCGACGCTGAGCCTTACCGCTGATGCGAGCGTGGAAAGATCGCCAGTGGAACGGATCACCATCGTCATGGCCCCGGCCGGTATTTGGGGTTGCGGCACATAAATCTCGGAAGTGGTGGAAGCGTCCAGCGCGTCGCGCTTCACATCCGCCACCACGCCCACGATCTCCTGCCAGTTCGGTTTCTCGCTGAGTGAAATGTCCAGATGCTGCCCGATAGGATTCTGGTTGGGCCAAAACCGGCGCGCCAGGGATTCATTGACGATGGCTACCGTATGGGCGTCGCGGCCGTCGTGGCCGGTGAACAAACGGCCGCGCAAGAGCCGGATTCCCATCGCCTGAAAGTAATCAGAGGTCGCGATGGATTTCTCGGCGATCGGTTCCTGGTGAAGCGGAAAGCTGCGGCCCTGGATCTGAAAATCGCCGTTGGTACCGCCATCGCCCAGTGGCAGATTCTCAATCGCGCCCGCCGATACCGTTCCGGGCAGGCTTCGGACGCGGCTAATCAAGGCGTCATAGAATGCCACGCGCTGGACGTCATCTTTGTACTTCGACGCGGGAAGAGAAATGTCCAGGGTCAGGACATTCTCGGCGCGAAATCCGGGATCTACTTCCAACACTCGCGCGAAACTGCGCAGCAACAATCCCGATCCAACTAATAGCAGCGCCGCAATCGCGATTTGGGAAACCACCAGTGCGCTTCGCAGCCGGCTGCGCGCGGACCCGCTTGGTTGCGACCAACCGTCTTTCAACGTTTCGTTGAGGCCCGACAGCGAAATCTGTAAAGCCGGCACCAGTCCGAATAAGACTCCGGAAAGTAAGGAGGCGAAGATCAAAAACGCGAACACCCGCCAGTCGAGGGAGAAGCTTTCGGGACGTGGAATGGAAGGCGGCCATGCGAGGCGTAGCAAATCCGAACCCCAGAGTGCGAAGAGAAAACCGGCAATGCCCCCGAGCGAGGAAAGCAGCAGACTCTCGGCCATGGTTTGAGAAATCAAACGCCCGCGCCCGGCGCCTAAGGCGGCGCGAATGGCGAACTCCTTGGCGCGCGCCGATGCTCTGGCAAGCAGAATGTTCGCGACGTTGGCGGTGGCGATCAGCAGCAGAAATCCAGCAGCCCCTAGCAGCAGGAGCAGGCCTAATCGCACGTTGCCGAAAAGTTGTTCGCGCAGTGGAAGTGCGGTGATCCCGTGACCGGTTTTGTACTCGACGTCCAACCGGTGAGCTAGAACTTTGAGATCCGAGCGGGCTTGGTCGATTCCTACGCCGGGCTTAAGCCTGGCGATCACTCGAATATAGTGTGTGCCGCGCTGTGTGTAAGGCACCGCTCGTTCCAGCGGCATCCAAAGCTCCGTTTTCGGAGACGCCACGGTTCGGAGTGGCGCGCCGTCCACGACTCCCACCACCGTGTAATTTGTCCGATTCAGGGTAATTGTCTTGCCAATGGCGTCGCCGGCGCCGTTAAATTCACGCCGCCACAGCTCGCGCGAAATCACGACCACCGGACTCGCTCCCGGGCGATGTTCCTCGGCGCGAAAGGTGCGCCCTGCCAAGGGCTGAACGCCGAGCATCGAGAAATAGTTTTCAGACACCAGCACGCCCAGTACGCGCTCCGGTTGGCGCCGGCCGATCAGATTCAGACTGGCGGAAGATTGACCAGTGACTTCCGTGAAAGCCTGATTGCCCTTCCGCCAATCTGTGAACTCGGGGAACGCCGCGGGTAGCAGGTCGTTGGGAGGCTGCGAGTCCGTGAGCGAAACCAAGCGCTCCGGATCGCTAAAAGGAAGCGGCCGCAAAAGATACGCGTTCACCACCGTGAAGATCGTTGTATTCGCTCCGATGCCGAGCGCGAGCGTCAGCACCACGACGATGGCGAAAGCGGGTTTCTTCGCGATCGTGCGTAACGAAAAACGAAGGTTGTCCAGGAATGTCCGCAATGTGAAACCCCCTTGTCTTCTTTAGACTTGCGCCCGCCCAAGAGGATAGGGAAAAATTAGCAGCGCCCCGACATGATGCAGAATTGAGGGATGCGGCCGCTGCGCGGATCATTTTGGGTGTTCGTGCTCTACGACGTGGCTGAGGAAATCGACCTGGGCAAGTTGTGCAACCTGGTGGAAGCCAAGCCGGTGCCGCAGCAGCCTGGCTTTAAACATCCCACGCCCGAGTATGTCCGGTTCGAGCGTCCGCCCGCCATCGAGTATCCGCCGGCGCTCATGCTGGAAAACGGCGAACAATTCCAGGTCCGGATCAAGTATTTCGATTACGGCGTGGTCAGCATCGAGCTGCAACTGGAATTCCAATCCAATTGGGACGAATTGGTGCATTTGTCGAACCGCTGGATCCTGGCGCCGGAGTTGGAAGCTCGAACCGCGGAGCTGCTGCGGCCCAGGTTAGAACAGGCGGCTGGCGCGCTGACACAGCCCTATTCGCCGCGGCTCAACGAGGATTATTACATCATCCACTTACGCGAAGCGCTGGACGATTCCGGCCAGCCCATCAGCGCCCCGGTGATGTTGTCTACCAGGGGCGGGGAAATTTCGCAAATTGTACGCGGCGAATCCACGCCATTGTCGGACGGCGAGCGCAATGAAGTGCTGCATTCCAGCCTCTCTTATTATCCGAGCGACCTGCTGGTGGTTGGCTGGGTGGCGGCGCTGGTTTACGATACCCAGTCCGGCGCCGAGCCGACCATTCAGTTGTTGGAATACGCCAACACTCAGTTGCTGGAATTCCGCCATTATGATGACGTCCTCACTCGTGTGCTGCAGGAAGTGTATAAGAGGTTGGAGCAGCATGGAAGTTTTCTGCGGCGGTGGAAAATGGCGCGCGAAGCCGAGCGCCTCAACACTTTGCGGCTGGACGTAACGGAGTTGACCGAGCGGACCGACAACGCCATCAAATTCCTCAGCGACATGTTTTACGCCCGCGCCTACCGGATTGCCGCGGCGCGCGTGGGCGTGACCGATTATCGGAATCTGGTGGAGCAGAAGCTGCGCATCGCCGCTGATTTGTATCAGTTTATGACCAACGAATTCCATCAGGCTCGGGCTTTCGTGCTGGAGGCGATGGTGGTGGCGATCCTGGTGATCGAGCTGGTGCACCTGTTTCGCGGCGGCTGGTAGAAACAAAGAGCACCGACTCCCTTACGGTCGCGGCTCGGTAACACTCTTTCCGTTCCGAGCCGCGACCGTGAGGGAGTCGGTGCCGTTCGCGTTAAAGTTTTCTTCCAAATTAGCCGATTACTTCTCCGTGGGCGACCTGTATCTCCAATCACGCCTGGACTTTCTGCGTAACACTCAAAACCCGGACGGCGGCTGGGGATATTTCCCCGGAAAGCACTCCTGGCTGGAGCCGACCACCTATGCCACGCTGGCGCTGCACGGTACGCCGGGCGCGGATGTGCCGCTCAATCGCTCCTGGAACCTGATTCGCTCCTGGCAAACAGCCGAAGGAAGCTACCGGCCCAGCGGCCAGGTACAGGGTGGAACGTGGATCACTGCGCATGTGGTAACGCTGGCCTCGGTACGCGGCGTTTATGACGACCAGGTGCGCCGGTCGGTTGAGTGGATGCTGAGCGTGGTGGGCGCCGAGCACAACCTGCTGATGCGTACGGCTGCTTTCTGTCATTTGCTCAAAACCAAACTGGATGTCTCGCATGAGGGTTGGCCGTGGCGCGAAGGGAACGCCGCTTGGATTGAGCCCACCTCCCACACGCTGGTGGCGCTTAAGAAAGTCGCAGGCAAGTATCCGGACGGGAAATTGGAACACCGCGTTCGAGACGGCGAAATGCTGGTGCTCAGCCGGCGCTGCAGCGACGGCGGATGGAATTGCGGGAATCCGAACGTGTTGAATTTTGATCTGCCGTCGTATCCCGAGACAACCGGTCTTGCGCTGCTGGGGCTGCAGGGACGCAGCCAATCGGAACTAAGCTCGCCTTTGGATGTGGCGCAGCGGTTCCGCGAAGAAACCAAGTCATCGCTCGCCAAGGCCTGGCTCACTATTGCGCTGCGCTGCCACGGCCGGAATCTCAGCGCTCCGCCAGCCGAAAACAAAGTCTCTAGTGACATCATGCTCGCAGCTTTGGAAGCGCTTGGACATCCGGACGGCAATTACGCGCTTTTGCGTACGGGAGGCCGGGCGTGACGCGTAGACAATTTATTCCGTTGGTTGGAATTGCCGCGACGGCGTCGTACGCCAGCATCAAATTCCAGAAGCCGCCCAAATTGCCGGATGGCCCAGTGGGCAACTCGGCCGTCGCGATTATCCGGGCGCGTTCCTATTCCGAAGATCTGGTCAGCCGGATGCTCGAAGGCGTGCATCAAACGGGTCTCGATGTACGCGGCAAGCGCGTGCTGCTGAAGCCCAATTTAGTGGAATTCGAATCGTCCACCGTCATCAACACGGATGCCACCATCATCGCCGCGGCGGTTGAGCTGTTCCATCGCTTGGGCGCTTCCGATGTCCGGATTGGCGAGGGCCCAGGCCATCGCCGCGACACGCTGGATCTGGCCGACGATGCGCGCTATCGCTCCACCATCCCGAAATTCGAATCCATCTTCACCGATCTCAACCGCGACGACGTTTCTCCGGTGAAGGGTTTCGCCGACGAGAAGGAGTTCTATTTTCCCAACACGGTGTTGGGCGCCGACTTGATTGTTTCGCTGGCGAAGATGAAGACGCATCACTGGGCCGGGGCCACGCTGTCGATGAAAAACCTGTTTGGATTGGTGCCCGGCGCCATTTACGGCTGGCCCAAGAACAAGCTCCACTACATCGGAATTCCCCGGTCGGTGTTTGAGTTGTCCCGCCACTTCCGAAATACCTACGCCATCGTGGACGGCGTGGTTGGCATGGAAGGCAATGGGCCTATCCAAGGCACTCCCAAGCCCGCTGGAGTTCTGGTGATGGGGCATGATCTGGTGGCTGTCGATTCCACCTGCTGCCGGATTATGGGGATCGATCCGGAAAAGGTGGAGTACCTGCGGCTGGCTGCGGATCTCGGTCATGTGCATGCCGGTAGAATTGACCAGCGCGGCGAGACCATCGCATCCGTGCAAACCAATTTCGCGCTGATTGAGGAATTCGCCGGCTTGCGGCTGGCTTGATATGCAGCTGGCGCAGGCTTCAGCCTGTGAAGTGGAGTTGGCGCTTCCGAAGGCGCGGACCCGCGCTAACACTTGGCTCATCATTTTCTTCGCTGGGCTCATTCCCCTGGTTGGCCGCGCGGTCCTGATTCCGGTGTTGGGTATTCCCCAACCGGCCATTCAGGACGAATTCAGCTATCTCCTGGCTGCCGACACCTTCGCGCATGGACGGCTCGCCAATCCCACGCCCCGCCATGCGGAACATTTCGAGACCCTGCAAGAGCTGCTGCATCCCACCTACGCCTCCAAATATCCACCTTTGTCCAGCATCGCGATGGCATTCGGCCAGAGGATTTTCGGCCAGCCTTGGATCGGCGTTTGGCTTGGCATGGGGCTGCTGTGCGCAACAATCTGCTGGTCGCTGCTGGGCTGGATGCCGCGTACTTGGGCGATTGCCGGGACGCTGGTGGCGGTGGTGCGGATCGGAATCGTTAGCTACTGGACCGAGACTTACTGGGGCGGCAGCTGGGCGGCAATCGGCGGCGCGTTAGTGATCGGGGCTGTTCCTCGGCTGATTCGCGGTCCCCGGGCAAAGCATGCAGTGGCCTTGGCGGCAGGTCTCGCGATTCTCGCCAATACCCGGCCGTATGAAGGATTGTTGCTGGCCGTGGTGTGTCTAGGTTACCTGATCGTCCGCCGCCGTGTCGGTCTTCGAGTGATCCTGCCGATGGCGCTCTTCTTGCTGCCGGTCTTCGCGTGCATGGGCTACTACAACTACCGCGTCACGGGCCACGCGCTCGAAATGCCGTATTCGACTTATGACAAGCAGTACACGATTTGGTCGCCCTGGATGTGGCAAACACAGCCGCGTCCGGCGCCCGCCTACACCAGTGCCGCCTTGCGCGACTTTTGGGTGGTCGCCTTCGAAGCCGAATATCAGTTCGCACGCCAGCACCTGCTAAAGACGCGCGTTTCCGATCTGTTGGGGTTGGCTCGATTCTTCCTGGGCTGGCCGATTGTCGTTTGCCTGCTGGCGTTCGCGATCCCCTTATGGCGGAATCGGCGGGCCCGTCTGGCGTTTCTGTTGGGTGCATTGTTCTATGCAGGATGTGCCATGGACGCGAGGCTCTTCCCGCACTATGCGGCGCCCGGGACAGCGCTGGTCTACGTGCTGGCGGGGTTGGCGCTGAAGACCGCATGGCGCCGCGCCGCAAGCTCGCCAGTCGAGCGGCGGCTGCTGGCGGCAGGGGTGGTGGCCTTGTTTCTGGTGACCACCGCAGTGGGCCTATTCACGCCAAAGAATCGCTTCTATTTCAGCGCCACCGATTATCACGTGAAGGCCAAGCACGCCCGAACTGAGGATCAATTGCGGCATGAACCGGGCGATCACTTGGTACTGGTTCAGTATAGGCCGGGACACGATCCTTGGGAGGAGCTGGTCTATAACGCCGCCGACATCGATGGATCGAGAGTCGTTTGGGCGCGCTCGCTCGGGATGGAAAAGGATAGCGATCTGATTCGCTATTACAGCAAACGCACGGTCTGGCTGCTGGAAGAGGACGGCGAAGTGAAACTAAAGCGCTATTTGGCTAGTACAGAAAGTACTACTCCCACTCATCTTGGGAGGCCGTTGCGCTAGTCGAATTTAGATTTGTTCTAAGTGCTTCTACCGATTTAACCGTACCGGGTTCAGATGATAACTTACTCATAGCGACGGAAGAAATCCTTCGCAGGGAGAGGAGATTTAAATGACACGGATCACCAATTTGGTTTGGAAGCTGAGAATTTGGAAGGACACTCGAGGCCAGGACCTCATTGAATACGCTTTGATGGCCGGTTTCGTGGCGGTTGCCGCGGGCGCTATCATGCCGGGTGTTGCTACCAGCATCAGCACGATCTTCAGCAAGATCGCCAGCACCATGACCGCTGCCGCAGCGACCAGCTAACTAACCCCTTTTGGTTGGGTGGGCGAGTGGATGACCCTCTTCCTCGCCTACCCTCCAGTAGGTTTTTGTACAGGGCGCCTCGCCTTGTATTTCAAGGCGACAAGGCTTCGGCCTTGTCGGCTTCCACCGAAATTCCCCCTAAGTTCCCCGTCCCGTCAAAGTCCATTTCTTCAGCCGGACCCAGAATCTCAAGCATCGGATGATTGCGGATTTCATCCCGCAAATTCTCGCTTAATTTCAGCGTGCCGATATCCAGCGAGTTCTTGACCCAGCCATAAGTTACTTCCGCGAGGTTCACCCTTCCCACCGTCGGAGCGATTCTCGCCAGGCATTCCCGGTCCGTTGGAAAATGAATCGGCGTCCGGATCGCGGTGGGCGTGGATGCGGTCAGCGAATTGATCCAGGTGGCGTTCCAATCCACTTTCTCGAGCAGCCGGTTGTGGATTACGTCCGCCATCCCCAGGCCCACGGCGTTCCCGTAGCTGTGCGAGCTCAAATCGCGCACAAAGACGCGCTCGATGCGCGGCTCGTCCGGCCAGGGATTGGAGTCTCCATATACGCCGCGATTCACTACTTTGGTATCCATGCCGGCGCCGCTGAAGTTTTTGCCGATTTCGTCCAGGATCAGAACATCCAGCGGCAGCGGGATGCGGCCCTTCCAACTTTTCACCAGCGCCAGCAGCTCCTCTTCCTTGCGCTCCATGTCTTCCACGGGGACCGCGCTCACCTGGCCGGTGTTGTGGTTGGCGTCTTCCAAAATCGCCAGACCGCCCAGAATTTTGCCGGATGCGAGCACCTGCCGGCCGACACTTCGGATCACATGTTCCAGCCCCAGCTTGTACGCATAGGTGTGATAGCGCTGGGCGCCCGCGAATTTTCCCAGGCCGATGGCCATCATCTTGAAAAGACCACTCTCGATCTTGCCCGCGAAATCGGTGTGCCACTTGACGCGCCCGATCATCATCACGCCATCGCTTTGGTAGGCGTTGTGATCCATGAAGGCTTCGATGCCGTCGGCGGTTTTGCCCAGCGACACCACTTCGAGCGAGCTCAAAACCGGGCATCCCATGGTTGCTTCGTGGATGCCGTAATGCGCCAGGACATCGGCCTGGCCCTCCGCGGTAGCCGCGCCGTGGCTGCCCATGGCGGGAAAGATGAATGGCTGCGCGCCTTGCGATTTCCAAAAGTCGACCACGGCTCGAACAATGGTTGCGATATTCGCGATGCCCCGGCTCCCCACTCCGAGCGCCACGCGCGCTCCGGGCTTGATACGCGCGCTGAATCCGGACTCCTGCAGTTGACGCCGGACCGCGTCGCCGACATCGGGAATTCGGTGGTCCGGAAAATGCTGCCGGACGGGAATCAGCCGGGGAAATAGCATGTTTTTAGGATACTCGGATGTGGGGCAGGATGGTATCCTGCGGCGGGTTGTTAACCCGCGCGCTTGCGCCGATTGGCAATCGGCGGCAGGTTGGCAACCTGCCCCACAGTGGGAAATCGATACTGATGCGTCTCCATCCACACGCGCCCACCGCGGAAAACTACACCTTCCGTTTCCAGACGCAGCCGCTGCTCCAGTCCCGCCTCGCCCGGCAAGCTGATTTTTCCGCCTGCTCCCAATACCCGATGCCATGGCAGCCCACGGGCGCCGCGCAGCGCCCACACCACTTGCCGGGCAGCTCCAGGAAATCCGGCGGCTTTCGCGACATCGCCATATGTCGCCACTTTACTCTTCGGAATCTTGCGGATCGTGTCGCGAATGATGCTCAGCATTGCCCGCGATACCACGCCAGCGTCCGGCGCAGCCCCTGCTCCAGCGTGTACTGCGGATCATGCCCCAGGTCGCGCCGCGCCGCGGTGGTGTCCGCCTGAGAATCGTGGACATCGCCCTCGCGCGGCGGTGCATAGCGGGGCGATAGAGAAACACCTTCGATCTTCTGCAGTAGATCCCAGATGTGGTTTAGCGAGTAGAGCCCGCCATTTCCGGCATTGTACATTTTGCCGCCGGCACCGCTTGCCTCGGATGCTTTCAGGCACAGACCAACTACATCCTCCACATAGGTGAAATCGCGCGTCTGCTTACCGTCGCCGAAGATTACGGGCGATTGCCGCTCAATCAAAGCCCGCATGAACAGCGACAACACGCCCGAGTAAGCGCTCGACGGATCCTGCCGCTCTCCATAAACGTTGAAGAACCGCAGCGAAACGGTTTCCAGGCCGAAGGACGAGTGGAACACGGAAGCGTAATACTCGCCCAGCAGTTTCTGCACCGCATACGGGGACTTGGGGCGGGGAAGCATGGTCTCCACCTTTGGCAACACTTCGGTGTCACCGTATGCGGAGGACGAAGCGGCATATATCACGCGCCCCACTTTGGCTTCCGCGCAGGCCCGGAAAACGTTGAAGGTCCCATCGACATTCACTTCATGGGAAGGAACCGGCTCGTGGATGGATCGCGGTACGGACGGAATGGCCGCCAGATGAAATACGACATCCGCGTTCTGCACTGCTGCCGCTACCGCGCCGTAATCCCGGACATCGGAGCGATGGAAATCGATTTGGCCACGCACTTCCTCCAGGTTCTTCTCGTAGCCAGTCAGCAGATTGTCGATTACCCGTACCTGGCTGTCTCCTTGGGCCAGCAGGGCGCGCACCAGCGCCGAGCCGATGAAGCCTGCTCCCCCTGTCACGACGTAGCGTTTCATACGGGAAGCTTCTCGATTTCCTTTTCAACAAATCGCAACGACTCTTCGGCGATCCTCTCCGGGCCAAGCGCGAAATCGAATACCTCCAGCGACACCCAGTGCGAGTACCCGCGCCGCCTCAGAACATCGAAGACGGGTTTGAAATCGTAGCAGCCGGTGCCCGGATGGCGGCCATCCATTTCATTGATGTGCACATGTCGGATCAAATCGAAGTAACGGTCCACCAAAACCGCGTGTGGTTCCACCTCATCCACTGCGTTATGCGTATCGAACATGGTACGAACCGCCGGGCTGTTCATCTGGCGCACCACTTCCACCGCCTCCGCCAGCGTGGTAATCACGTCGCATTGGCCGATGGGCAGCGCCTCAACCAGAATAGTAACGCCGCGAGCCTCGGCGTGCGAGGCGACGCTAGCCAGGCCGGCCGTGTAGTTCTTGGTGGCTTCCGCCGGAGTCAATCCATCCACCGCGCAGCGTTGTTTGGGCGATCCGAAAACCATGACGCCGTCTTCGCCCAAGTCCGCGCAGAGATCGATCAGTTCCGAAATGTGCCGCCAGCTCCGCTCCCGCAGCGCCCGATCCGGCGTGGTGACGTGCAGCCCTTTGGGCGAAACCATCAGCCAATGCAGTCCGGCGAATGTCAATCCCTGGTCTCGAATCACTTCGCTATAGCGCCGGCGGTCCGCGGCGGAAATCTGGGACGGCCGCTCGGCCAGCGTGAAGGGTGCGATCTCTATGCCCGAATACCCGATTCGCCGGATACTCTGGCACGTCTTTTCAAGCGGCCATCGCTCATACACTTCATTGCAGATTGCCTGCTTCAAGACGGTCGGGGAGCTCATCAACTTCTCAGTATAGTGTGCCCAAACGAAAAAAAAGGCCGCCCGGCAGGCGGCCCAACACTCCATGCATGATTGCCAAGTTATGTTCGGTTAGAACTTTCCCGAGGTGTGCACCTGCGTTTCGCGATCATCAATCGCTTGCGCCTTCACCCACTCGTCGGCCTGTTTTTGCGCTTCGTCTTGGCTGATTCCGTAGCGCTCTTGGATGCGCCCGATCAACTGGTCTTTCTTGCCGGCAATGGCTTCGAAGTCGTTATCGGTGAGCTTGCCCCACTTCTCGCGGGCTTTACCCTTCAACTGTTTCCAGTTGCCTTCCACTCTGTCCCAATTCATATTGGCAAATACTCCTTCGCGGATTTCATGGCACGGCATGGACCACTCGTAAGTCATTGAACCCAAGCCATGGGCAAATCTCCGAATCGAGAAAATATTACGGGTCCTGCGAACGGTTACCGTTACGTGATAACACTAAGTATTGGAACCCCTGTTTGAGACTCACCTGAACGGTATTCAGCCCCTTGCCCGCGGCAAGGTGCGTGACATCTACGACGCCGGCGAGTTCCTGGTCTTTGTCGCCACGGATCGTCTTTCCGCGTTCGATTATGTCCTGCCAACTCCCATTCCCGACAAAGGACGAGTGCTGACCCAGCTCACCATCTTCTGGCTGGATCTATTGCGTGACGTGGTGCCGAATCACTTTGTCTCGGCGGACGTCAATGACTATCCGGCTGCCTTCCGGCCCTTTCGCGATCAACTGGAAGGCCGCTCCATGCTGGTGCGCCGAGCCAAAATGATCGAAGTGGAGTGCGTGGCGCGGGGCTACGTGGCGGGCTCCGGTTGGAAGGACTACCGGCGGGACGGGAAGATTTGCGGCGTTCCGCTGCCCCCTGGCCTGCGCGAGAGCGAGCGGCTGCCGGAACCGTTGTTCACACCCGCTACGAAGGCGCAATCCGGCCATCACGACGAGAACATCTCCTTCGAAACTGCTTCGGAACAACTGGGGGACTACCTGGCGGACCGCCTCCGCGATCTCACCCTCACCGTTTACTCCCGTGCCGCCGAATATGCGGAAACGCGCGGTATCATCATCGCCGATACCAAGTTTGAGTTCGGATTCGTCGGCGATGAATTGGTTTTAGCGGATGAAGTGCTGACGCCGGATTCTTCGCGCTTCTGGCCGCGCTCCAGCTATCAGCCCGGCTCCTCGCAAGCCTCTTACGACAAGCAATACGTGCGGGATTATCTCGAGTCCATCCATTGGAACAAACAGCCGCCCGCACCTGCGCTCCCACCGGATGTAGTCCGCGAGACCAGCGAGAAGTACCGGGAAGCATACCGCGAGTTGACGGGAAAAACGCTGTGAACTGGATCGATATTCTGCTGGTGCTAGTGGTTGGATTTTCGATCCTGACGGGCTTCACCGCCGGATTTGCCCGCGTCGGCATCGGCTTCATCGCCACGCTACTTGGAATATTTCTGGGCTTCTGGTGCTACGGGATCGCCGCCGCTTATGTGCTGGATTATGTCAGCTCCCGTGCTATCGCCAACCTGATCGGGTTCTTCGTCATCTTCATCGGTGTGGTGTTTGTCGGGGCACTGATCGGTCACTTGCTGGCCAAACTCTTCAAGTGGATTGGCCTGTCGTGGCTCGATCGAATCTTGGGTGGGGGTTTTGGATTGGTCCGTGGGGTCATCATCGCCGCCGCGCTGGTCACGGTATTGCTTGCCTTCGCGCCTTCGCCGCCGCCGCGCTCTGTGGTGGATTCGAAGTTGATGCCTTACACGCTGGACGCTTCGAACATGCTCGCCGCGCTCACGCCGAGGGAAGTGAAGGACGCCTTCCGGGATACCAGGGACAAACTGAAGAAGACTTGGGCGGATCACACAGCTTCCGATCACACGGCAGGCGATCGCACGGCGGAGACCCCGAAGGTCCGGCACGAATGAGTCTTTTGATCTTCGATCTCGACGGCACCCTAGTGGACTCAAAACTGGATTTGGTGCACTCCGTGAACGCCGCCCGCGGACTGATGAATCTGCCGCCCATTTCTGAGGAACTAGTGGCTTCCTACGTGGGCAACGGCGCACCAGTATTGATGCGCCGCGCTCTGGGACCGGATGCGAGCGAAGCCGACGTGCAGCGCGCGCTGGAATTTTTCCTGGGCTACTATCGCGATCACATGCTGGACAATACGCGCCTTTATCCCACCGTGCAGGAAGCGCTGGACCGGATGCTCGAAAGCGGCGCCCGAATGGCCGTGCTCACCAATAAACCGGTGCGCTTCAGTCGCGCCATCGTGGAAGGGCTCGGGTTGGGCGGCCATTTTTTTCAGATTTACGGCGGCAACAGCTTCGAGCAGAAGAAGCCGGATCCAATCGGGATCGAGAAGCTGCTGGAAGAGAGCGGTGTTCCGCGCGAGCGCGCCATCATGGTTGGAGACAGCGGTGTGGACGTCCGCACAGCGCGCAACGCGAGGATCAAAGCGTGCGGCGTCTCTTATGGATTCCAACCCGAGAGTTTTGAACAAGACCCGCCGGATATCCTGGTGGACGATATGAATCAGTTGGCGGAGTTAGTGGTTACTGGTTTCTAGTTTCTGGTTGCTCGCAGAGGTGAACACTTTTAGACGCTCCACCATTTTCCAAGCTGCGCCGGAATCTATTGATTCGCTCGCGCGCCGCATTGCGTCAGGAAGATCCGGGGCTACACCGGCCGCCAGCAAGGCCGCTGCCGCGTTCACCAGCACAATTTCTCGCTGAGCGCCACGATGGCCCTGTAGGATCGTAGTGGCGATAGCGCAATTCTTGCTGCGATCTCCGCCCGACAGATCGGAAGCGGTTGCTTGCTCCACGCCGAAATCCGCGGGGGTCCATTCGAACCGGCGTACTCCTTCGCCGGTCACTTCTAACACCGTGGTTGGCCCGGTTGTCGTCACTTCATCCAAGCCGTCCGAGCCGTGGACTACAAACGCACGCTCCGGTTTTAGGCCGTCGAGCGCCTGGGCCATCAATTCCGCAGCCTGCAAGGATGGCGCGCCGATCAACTGCCGTGTGGCTCCGGCAGGATTGGTTAATGGTCCGAGAAGATTGAATACCGTCCGCATTTTTAGCTCGAGCCTGGCCGGTTGCGCGTGCTTCATGGAAGGATGAAACAGCGGCGCGAACAGGAATCCGATGCCAATTTCGCGAATGGACCTGCCAACCAACTCTGGGAGAAATCGAGATGTCGATGCCGAGCGCTTCCAGGATGTCGGCGCTCCCACAGGCAGTGGCAAGCGATCGGTTTCCGTGTTTGGCCACACGAACGCCCGCGCCTGCTACTACGAACGCTGCAATGGTGGAGATGTTAAATGTGGATCCGCCGTCGCCACCCGTTCCGCAAGTGTCGAGCAAAGGTTCGGGTCCTGCATCCACTCGCGCGGCTTTCTCGCGCATTGCGAGCGCAAAGCCCAGCAATTCGTCGGAAGTTTCCCCCTTGGTTCGAAGTGCGGCCAGGAACGCGGCAACCTGAGGGGTAGTGGCTTCGCCGCTCAGTATCTCGAGCATGGCTTGATGCGCGTCCTTGGAAGAAAGATTTTCACGAGCGGCAACGCGGTGCAGATAGGGCAACAGCATGGAGGGGCTTTGATCAGTGAGTTTAGCACGCGCATTACCACCCAACCGAACCGCGACCGCAAGGGAGTGATCATGGGCCTGCGGCCCACCAAATTTGATGAAGACGCCAAGTGGGGCGGACCCCCTGGTCCGCACGGGTCCCCCTGGACCCGCTCTTCAGGATTTCGTATTTCCTCAGCAGGCCGACGAGGGCGTCGGCCGCGGACCAGGGGGTCCGCCCTACTTGGCGTCTTCAACGGAGCGCTACCACGGTCGTGCGGGTTCGGCGGTTTTCACACGCTCCGGCGCAGTTCGGTTACAGGCTCTTTCCGTGAGCAGACACGTTAATGCCTTAAGTGAAGTTCTTTGACTTCGGTAGTGGTTACCGGAAGACTGTCGTCAAACCGCTCGAACACCATATGCATCCCGGCGCCCACGAATCCCGGCTCAAAGTCGCCTGAATTGCGCAGCGAACCACGGAGATGTACTACGACAGGCGTTGGGCACCATCCCGGATGTCCGGAAATGCGAACCTGATCGCCACCCAGGTATTCGGCCGAGTAATGCCGGGTTTTGGTCTCAATATCAAGTACCGATCCCTTATCCAGCTCTGCCAGTTGTACCCCGTCCAAGACTTCGGTTGAGTTCGTCATACAACCTCCACAGGCACATGAGCAGTTACGCTACCGCGCCACAACCATTGCCATATCAGCGATTTAGAAGATCGAAGGTCCGGTACTTCTTACCGCTGGTGGTGAAATGTCCGTGGATCGCCCTCGCCCACCCGTTCCCCCGCAAGCCCCAAGCCACCGGGCGAATCCATGGTCATGGTGGTGGCATGCCCGTTGCGCAGGACGAACGAGATGTGAGTCTTCGGCGCTGTGCGCATTGCGAAAGTGCCATCCTGCTGTTTGAGCAGACGTTCCGCGCCTTGTCCGAGCGGTTGGATCATCAAGCGTCCATTCTCATCAAAAACCCGATAGGTGCGCCGATACTGCGCGAAGGAGTCGTGCAGGTTCGGCGGCACTTTGGTCGCGCTCAGGACGAACGTCCCGGTCAACTGGTTGCTCTCGGATGCGGAAATGGGCTCTCCGGTGAATGGGGAATCTGGCGAGGCAATCGCTGGGTGCGGGAGTTCGCTCAGATTCAATGCCACGCGCGCCAAGGCTCTCGCGATCGCGTACGCGTTCTGGCTCTCGGTATTGGTCAGCACCACAACGGTGAGTTCCTCTTCCGGAAAATCGTACAGGCAACCGCTGTACCCGAGCAACGATCCGTGCTGGCCGACGCTCCGATGGTCGTCTTCATGATTGAGCGTGAGCGCAAGACCATAGTGCAGCTTCGGATCCACGGCGCTCATATGCTCTGTGGGTCCCTCGGCGGTGCTCATCATTTTGAGCGTCGCTGCTTGAATCAAGCGCTGGTTTTTTACGGCGCTCCAGATCTGGTACAAATCGCCCACGCTGCTGCAATAACGCAGGTCCGTGTTAAACGCCATGTCGTTTTCCTGTGCCATGACGAAGCCCGTTCCGAACTTGCGGTAGCCATGCGATAAGCCCGGAGTCAGCGTGAAATCGTCGCAATACGTAGTGGATTTCACTCCCGCCGGCGTCAGGATATTTTGCCGTACATAATCCGCGTAACTTTGGCCGGTCACCCGTTCGAGGATGGTCACCAGGAGCTGGAAACCCGAGATGGACCAGTCCCATTTCTTACCCGGCTCATTCACCCAGTGTTTGTCCGAGTAAAGCGCCATCACTTCGTCCAGCGCTTTGGGGTCGCGGCTGGTGGCGTCAATCGGATCCCCCAGATAGTGATAATCCACAATCCCGGACGTATGATTCAGCAACTGTCGAATGGTGACGTGATGCCCTTGCTCGGGAAATTCGGGGATAAACTTCGAGATGTCGTCTTCCAGGGACAACTTGCCCCGCTCTACAAGCTGGAGGATGGCCACTCCGGTGATCGGCATCATCGGGCCGACCACGTGATAGACCGTCTCGGGCTTGGTCGGCGCTTCCAGACCGAGGTCAGCGAACCCGTAGCCCTTATGCAGAACAACCTGGTTACGAAGCGCCACCAAGACGGACGCTCCCACCACTCGCTCCTGCGCGATCACTTTTTGGGCGGCGGCATCCAGCCGGTCGCCAATGTTGTCGGCATAGGCAACGAAGGCTAGCAGTGTTCCGATGCAAGATCGCGTAATCATGGCGATGAATTATACCAGGGGTCAACGCGTCGCTCCGAGTGTTACCGAACCGCGACCGTAAGGGAGTCGGTGCCTTTTCAGTCACGCGCTTCCGAAAAAACAGCGGACAGGCGCTATCTCCAATCGATCCGCAATTTTGCTGGCGAAACCCGCATTCCGAGCAGACTGATTCCACAAAGAAACGCCAGTGGCGACTGTATACTGCGGCCAGTGCACTCCAACATCCCAAATCCATGCTGGCTCACCGTTCCGGCTGAGCGTAGCGCGGAATTTCTTCCGGCATTCGTGCGGATGTCAGTGGCCATCCAGTCAGTTTTACGCGAACAGGCTCCCGTGAAGTACTTCGAAGACTTACGGAAGTATCGCGATTTGAAGACAGCCGGTCCTATGCTGGTCTATCAGGCGAGCCCTCCTTTTCTTGGCAAAAAGCGCTCAGAGTTGACCTACGACGTTCTGAACCCGGCGTTGATTGCGATGCTGTTCCGGCGCGCGAAACCGAATCTGGTGGACCTTCTTGCACAAGCCGAGACGAGGCTGAGCGCGGAAGGGCTGGTCGAGCTGGCGGATCAATACGCACCCAGGCGCACCGGCGCGATTCTCGATGGCGTCCAGAAATTGAGCCGGAGCCGCCGGCACCTGTATGTCTTGATCCGGGGCGAGAGCATCTTGGTGGACGCGCTGGTGCAACTGAGCGGCTTAGGCGGGCTTTCCCGCAAAGCACAGGCAAAGAAATGGGCTTCTTTCGAGAAACGTTGGATGTTCCATCTCAAACGCCTCTACCGGGGCTGCGATTTCACGTATCTCGCGCCGCTGTTGTTAGATGCCGCGGAGAATGCACTTGCCGTGAGTGGGGCGGACCCCCCGGTCCGCGCGGGTCCCCCCGGACCCGCTCTTCTGGCAGAGAACTAGCCGACGAGGGCGTCGGCTGCGGACCAGGGGGTCCGCCCCACGTCAGCTATTCGACGAAACCGATCCGGCGTAATGTGGCCGCGGGCTCGGCGTCCTCAAAGGCTGCGACCACGGCCTTTTGATGCCCGCGTTCCAATGCCACGCCATAAGGCGGATCCACGAACTGGAACGTTGAGCGCAGCAGCTTCAAATCGAAAGATGTGCCCGCCTTGAGCCCCGTATCATGCAGGAAAGCCGCGGCGAACTGGTTATCGTGGGTGGGGATCGCGATTACTTTCGTGCTCTTCCAGTTCAGCTTCGCCATGCGGCGGGCGGCGGCATCGCAATGCATGCACTCCGGATCGTAGAAGAACAGGAAAATCTCGCCCTGCTGCAGCGAGAACGGCTGCCCGTCAACCGTGATAGATTCGGGCGCCTTTAAGCCGCTCTGGCGGGTGGCATTGACGCCAAACGAAACACCTGCGAATACAACCACGGCTCCCAGAACAACCAGGGCGGCTCTCAAGTTCTCGGATGGACGGGTCCACCATCCAGTGATCATGGCCATCAACAGCATCACGCCATCCACCAGGAAGAACATCGGACCAATAGTGCGTTTGACGATCGGGAAGCAGCTACATTCCTTGCCGGCCAGTGCTGTGTAGTTCGCGCCGATATACAGCATGAACGCGACCAGCATCAGCGCGATCAACCAACTCCCCCAGCGACGGAAGCGCGGCACCAGCACCAGAACCGCGGAAAGCGTTTCGCCGATCCCAAGGGCCAGGGTAAAAGGCAGGGAATAGGCGGCGGGGACCTTGAACTCAGTGAGCGCCTGGGCCCACTGAAATGGATCCGTTAGTTTATAGGCGCCGGAACCAAAAAAGAGGACGGCCAGGAGCAGGGCAGCGACCGCGCTAATGGAACTCTTCCAGGCCGGAAGATCGACGTTAGCGGTAGACAGCCCTAGTTCGGCCGATTCCGCCAGGCTATTACTCATACCCTATCTATTTTAGACCTCTCCGGTCACCCCCGGCGGAAGAAGCCCTGGGCGGCCTCCAGGGTCTGGGCGATATCCCGGTCAGTGTGGGCGGTAGAAACGAAGCCAGCCTCGAATTGAGAGGGGGCCAAATAGATGCCGCAATCCAGCATCCAGTGGAAGAATTCCTTGAAGCGGGCGGTGTCCGAACGCTTGGCGGACTCCCAGTCCGTCACCGGTTCGGACGTGAAGAAGAAGGTAAACATCGATCCGACGCGGTTCACGGTGATTCCAGGCGGTGGATTGGCGCAGAGCCGTGCGGCGCGCCGTTCCAGGGTGGCATAAATATCCGGATTCGCTTTCAGATGCCCCAGCATGGCGATTCCGGCGGCCACCGCCAGCGGATTCCCGGACAGCGTCCCGGCCTGATAAATCGGACCCAAGGGAGCCACTTTGCTCATCACATCGGCGCGCCCGCCATAAGCGGCGATCGGTAAGCCGCCGCCGATGATCTTGCCAAGCGTGGTGAGGTCGGGCTGGATGCCGAAGCGTTCCTGCGCGCCTCCGAGGGCCAGGCGGAACCCGGTCATCACTTCGTCGAAAATCAGAAGTGCGCCGTATTGCTCGGTCAGGCTGCGCAGGGCTTCCAAATATCCTTCGTTCGGAGGAACGCAGCCCATATTTCCAACCACCGGCTCCACGATTACCGCGGCGATCTGCGATCCGCGCTCCCGGAACGCTGTCTCCACCGCCTCCACGGAATTGAAGGGCAGCGCGATGGTGGTAGCCGCGAAGGCCTCCGGAACACCCACGGTATCGGCGATTCCCAGCGTGGCCATACCGGATCCGGCCTTGACCAGCAGCGAATCCACGTGGCCGTGATAGCAGCCTTCGAACTTGATGGTGAGATCGCGCCCCGTGAATCCACGCGCCACGCGCAGGGCGCTCATGGTGGCCTCGGTGCCGGAGTTCACCAGCCGGACCATTTCGATGGACGGAACGCATTCGCGGATCAACTCCGCCAGTTGGATTTCGCGCTCCGTCGGCGCGCCGAAGCTGGTTCCGGTGCCCAATACATCCTGCAAGGCTTCCATCAGAAAACGCGGACGATGGCCGAAGATCAGCGGTCCCCAGGACGAAACGTAATCGATATAGTCGTTCCCGTCCACGTCGAAAATGTGCGATCCTTCGCCGCGCGCGATGAAGGGCGGGGTACCGCCGACACTGCGAAAGGCACGCACCGGCGAGTTGACTCCGCCCGGAATCAGTTTCTGGGCGCGCGCAAACAAATCGTCGGAACGGGAACGGTTCATAGACGGAGCTTCAAGTTTTGCGCGGAATCAGCTTCTGATAGAAGAAGTTCAGCACGACATCCTGCAGGGTGCCGTTCAGGTTCCTGAACAGCCGGCTCTTCAAGCCGAGATACGGCTGGGTACCCGCCAACAGATCCTCGATGAGAGCCCGGAAGCGCGGACTGCGCCGAACGAATCCAACCATCCGCGCCGGCACGCTATTGAAGAGGAATTGTCCCAGAAAGACGCGTTTCGCAAGCGACGCGCCAAATTCCAGATCAGCGGCGAAATCGCGGCGTAGCAGGCTGCAGTAAGTTTGCGCCTTGTCGGCCGGCGCATGCGCATCGTTCAGCACCACTTGACTGGCCAGATCGCCCGACCGCATCGCGTAGTACAGGCCTTCGCCCGTGATTGGATCTACTAAGCCACCCGCGTCGCCGACGGCCATCCAGCCATCGCCGGCCAATCGATTCTTTTTCCAGCCGGGACTCTCGAGCGAGGGAAGCATGTGGCCGTAGAACGCCGCGCCCTTGTATGGAATCCCTTTCTCCTCCATGTACCGTTCCAGGCGCGCGCGCAACGATTGCGCTGGTTCGCCCTTCCCGCAAATGCCGACCGAAAGATGGCCGCAGCGCGGGAACACCCAAATGTAACCCTCCAGGTTCGCGAGAAACTGGATGTCGATGTGATCCTGCTGGGACGGCACGTAATAACCCAGCGCGTACATGGTATCGGATGCGGTCCATTGGGTGCCCACGTTTCGCAGCGGATTGCGGGCGCCAGTGGCGACGATGCAAAAGTCGGCTTCGAGCGATCCATGCTGCGTCTTGAGCAGCCAGTTCTTGCCCGACCGCTCGATTTCGAGAACGCGTGTCTTTTCGAGCTGCGCCCCTGCCTGTTCGGCGCGATCCAGCAGCATCCGATTCAGATCCAGGCGAGAATAAATCACCAACGGCCGGGTGAGCCCCATGGTGACGGCCCCGGCCTTGTCGGCCGCGAGACATGTTTCGGTTACTACTCGTTTGGGCGTCTCGTTCTCGATCAAAAACGGATACTGTTGATAGGCTTTGTAGGTCAGGCCGCCTCCGCAGGGCTTTTCCCACGCGAGCTTTTCGTCGAACACCAGTGTTTCGAGACCAGCTTTTGCCAGACGTTCCGCCGCGAATGCTCCGGCCGGACCGCCTCCCAGGACGGCGACTCGTTTCATTTCGTTGGCTCAGGCTTTTTGCTGGGAATCGCCGGATGGCCGGGTGGCAGAGTTTGGGGCATTGCGCCGATGGAGCCTGCTCCGGCGGCATCGGGGGGTGAGCCGGAAGGCGGGGCCATACCTCCCGCGCCATGAGCGTCGCCACCGGCGCGGCCTTTCACCACCCAATCATTGCCCTTGCGCTCCAGCAGATATCGCAGATCCATGCCGGATCCCGGCGTGTTGCTACCTTTTGCTTGCAAGTGGACTGTGGCCGTCGCTTCGTCCTGGCGGTAGACGACATTCGTGATACTCACGTCCATCGAAAGCAGGTCGGATCGTTTGGCCAGGTATGTCAGCACGCCCTGACGTACTGCTTCCGTGCTCTGAATGTCGCGCTTGCAGCCGCTCAACAGCAGAATAGGGATCAGGGCGAGGCCCGTGAGAACGGTGAGGCGGGTCACAATCTCGATTATAGTCCGGGAAGATGAAGCTTTTACATGCTACACTTCCCTAAGTTTCTTATGGGAGAACTGCTGCAAGGCACGCTCGACATGCTGATCCTGAAAACGCTGCTGCGCGGACCATTGCATGGCTATTCCATCGCGGAATTCATTCAAGACACGTCCGAGGATGCACTGCGCGTGGAAGAAGGCGCACTTTATCCGGCTCTGCATCGCCTGGAACTCCGCGGACTGCTGGCATCGGAGTGGGGAGTATCGGAAAACAACCGTCGCGCCAAGTTTTACCGCCTGACAGCAGCGGGACGCAAACAACTGGCGCAGGAAACCGCGCACTGGGGAAAGATGACGGCTGCCATCGCGCGGATTCTGGAAGCTACCTGACAGCCGCTTACCGAACCGCGACCGCAAGGGAGCGCTACCACGACAGCAACTGGCTTCGCGGTAGCGCTCCCTCGCGGTCGCGGTTCGGAATGAGGCATCCTACAATCTATATATGTCAAAAATTCTGGCCGCGCTGTTCTGCTGTGGGATCGCATGGAGCCAATCCACCACGGACTGGCCGAACCTGGCTCGCTATCACGACGCGAACGCTGCCCTCGCTCCCGCGGCGCCCTCTGAAAACCGCGTGGTCTTCATGGGCGATTCCATCACCGATGCCTGGGGCAGGCAACACGGTCAGTTCTTTCCAGGCAAGCCTTACGTGAACCGCGGAATCAGTGGACAAACCACGCCGCAGATGCTCATCCGTTTTCGCCCGGATGTGATCGCGCTGAAACCGAAGGCCGTCGTGTTTCTGGCCGGAACCAATGACATTGCGGGCAACACCGGTCCGATGACGCTCGAAGCCATTGAAGACAACCTGGCATCCATGGCGGAACTGGCGCAAGCGAACAACATTAAAGTGGTCTTAGGTTCCGTGCTGCCGGTGTGCGATTACATCAAGCCGCAGACCGAGCGGCGTCCGCCGGCGAAAGTCGTCGCGCTGAATGCCTGGATCAAAGACTACGCCGCCAAGAATGGCTTTGTGTATTTGGACTACTACTCCGCCATGCTGGACGACAAGGAGATGTTCCGCAAGGAACTAACTTACGACGGTCTGCATCCGAACGACGCCGGCTACGAAGTGATGGAGCCGCTGGCTGAGAAAGCGATCGCCGCGGCGCTCGGGAAATAATCACTTCAGGATTTTCACGCCACCCGCGCTGGCCACGTGGACTTCCGAAGTCATTCCGATAAACAGACCGTGTTCCACCAAGCCGACCACATGGTCCAACTCTCGCGCCAAGTCTCCCGCCGAGGCAATCGATTGGAACGCGCAGTCAATGATGTAGTTGCCGCTGTCGCTATGGTACGGGTCGCCGGCCGGGCTTTGGCGCAGCACCGGTTTTGCGCCTAAATCCTCAAGATGGCGCGCAGTGACTTGCCAACCAAACGAGATCACTTCAACAGGCACCGGATCGTGAATGCCAAGACGGCTAACCACTTTGCTGCTATGGACGATGATCGCAAGTCTCTTGCTCGCAGTGGCGACGATTTTCTCGCGCAGTAAAGCTCCGCCGCGTCCTTTGATCAGGTTGAGGTTTCCCTCTTCCACTTCGTCCGCGCCGTCGATCGTGAGGTCCGGTTGCGGTTGCTCGGCCAGTGTAGTGAGGGGGATGCCTAGCCCGCGCGCCAGTGCCGCGGTGCGTTCCGATGTCGGGATACCCATGATGCGCAAGCCCTGCTGCACCCGCTTTCCGATCGCCTTCACTGCGAACTCCGCGGTAGATCCCGATCCGAGGCCCAGGATCATGCCGTCGGAAACTTGCGCCACCGCCGATTCAGCGGCTGCAAACTTCAATTGGTTTTCGTCTTGGCTCATAGTGTCACTCCCCATGATATAGACAGAATGCTATAAACAGAATTGCCCGCGCCACCGATCTTCATTGTAGGTTGCCCACGCAGCGGAACCACTCTGCTGCGCCGGTTGCTGGATCGCCATCCCGCGCTGGCAATCTGTCCGGAGACCCAATTCCGCCTGTTGGTGTATCTACGGCGTCGCTCGTTCGGCGATCTTCGGAATCCAGCCAAGCGCGCACGCCTGATCCGCGAATATGTCGCGAGCCGCCCCATGCGGGAATCCGGGATGGATTCTACCGAACTCGCGCAGAGGCTTTCTCGGGAAGCCACCAGCTACCAGGCTCTGTTCACGTCCATCCTGCGTTACTACGCCGACTCTCAGAATAAGCCGCGTTATGGAGAAAAGACCGCCCTGCACGCCCTGTTCCTGGGGACTCTCCTCGAATGGTTTCCGGATGCCACGATCCTGCATGTGGTGCGCGATCCTCGTGCCGCCGTGGCGTCTCTGCAGCGTGCGCCGTGGGCTTCGAGCAGCGTGGTCACGAATGCCCGCAAATGGTTGACGCTCAATCAAGCGGCGCGCCGGTTTCGCGATCGGCCAGGGTATCTCGAAGTTCGATACGAGGCGCTGGTGACGGATCCCTCCGGTGAATTGCAGAAAATCTGCTCTTTCCTGGGCGAAGACTACGCAGCGCAAATGCTGGTTCCGGATCAGAACCGGACAGCAGGTGACGAAGATGTGAAGCGTTGGCAGACGGCGATCACTTCCGAACGTCTGGATATTTGGAGAGGGGAACTCACGGCGGCGCAAGTGGCGCAGATCGAGTGGGTGCTCGGTCCAGCGATGGAGAGCTTCGGGTACGAGCGAAGTGCACCCTCTGCCTCAGCGCTCACTGTGCTTCGCGGTCTTAGTTACGCGGCATTGGATTACGCCGCGCATGGGACGGCGAGGCTGCTGCCGTTTCTTTGGTACCGGTTGGCAGCGCCAACCAAGATGGAGAAATCGGATTACTATTGGGGGCCAAAGAGGCCGGTTGACACTCTACGCAATATACGTACATAATTACGTAATATGCGTAAACTGCGGACTCTGGACGCTCTGCTGCCGAAGACGCGGCAGGGAATCCTCGCGGCAACGCTCGTGCAACCAGAGAAGGCCTGGTATGTCTCGGAATTAGCGCGCCGGATGGGCGTGCCCGCATCCAGCCTGCAACGGGAGTTGCACGATCTCAGCGAAGTAGGCATCCTCAAAACCCGCCGGCAAGGCCGCATGGTGTACTATCAGGCCAACATCGATTCCCCCGTTTTCCCCGATCTGCGCGGGTTATTGTTCAAAACGGCCGGCATGGTGGATGTTCTGGCCGATACGCTCAAACCCTTGGCGGCCAGGCTGCGGACCGTATTTGTTTATGGTTCGATCGCTGCCGGGAATGAGCAGAGCGATAGCGACATCGATCTGATGATCGTGGGACAGGTATCGCCGAAGGAACTGGCATTGCCGCTGCGACGTGCAAGGGAATTGCTTGGCCGGGAGATCAATCCGACCGTCTATACGACGGCGGAATTCGATAAAAAACGAACGGCGAACGACCCATTCTTGAAGAAGGTGCTGGATACACCGAAGCTCTTTGTCTTAGGCAAAAGCAATGCGCTGGGCCAAGTTGCTGGCGGATAACCGTGTGACGACACTGCCGCCAAACAAGGCGGAGCTGGAGAACCTGCGCTCGATAGTGGTCCGAAGCCTGAAAGATGCAGAATCGCCCGGTTTATCGGCCGATGCTCGCTTCATCATGGCCTACGATGCTGGCCGGACCTTATCGCTGCTTATCGTACGGGCGGCGGGCTACCGTCCGCGCGCCGTAGGCGCACACTACAACACGTTTCTGGCGCTGGAAGCGGCCGATCCGGCATTTGCGGAATTGTCCGCGTATTTCGATGGCTGCCGCATGAAGCGCAATAGCTGTGAGTATGATTTCGCTGGGGGCGTGACCGATACGGATGCAGAGAGTCTGTTGAAGGTCGCGCAGCGGTTCGCGGTAGACGCCGAAGCATGGATTAAAGCGCGCTATCCGCACTTGGCGTAATTCACTCACCATTCCCGGCCGGCCGCTTGACGCAGATCATCCCCGCGAAGTTGAACCACTGAAAAAACGTGTCGGCCACCTCGAAGCCGTTGCGCCGGAACAGCTCCAGATTCTCTTCCAGGCGATAAGGGACCAGAACGTTTTCCAGAGACTCGCGTTTTCGCGCGATTTCGGTTTCCGAGTAGCCGTTGCGGCGCTTCAGTTCGTAGTAGTAGTTGATGAAGAACCGGTTGATGTGACTGCTGTTGGTGAGGATCTTCTCGGTCAGGATCAGCGCGCCCCCGTTTACCAGGCCTTTGTAGATCCAGCGAATCAGGTCGTCTCTGCGCAAGGGACGAACAAATTGCAGCGTCCAGCACATGGTCACGATGCTTGCGTTCTCCAGATGCAGGGAACCGAGATCGCCGTTTAGATCTGCTTCTTCCACGTTCACGCGATCCGAGAGGCCGGCATTCGCCAACCGCGCTCGCGCTTTCTCAATCATCGGCTGGGAGTTGTCATAACCCGTCAGTTTCGCGCCGGCGCCGAGTTCTGTTGCCAGCCCTTCGAGTGTGGTTCCCGTGGAACAGCCTAGATCGTACACCTGCGTGCCGGGAACCCAGAAGCTCTTGCTCATAGTCCGGATCATGCGCTGCTGTTCCTGATAAAAAGGTACGCTGCGCTCCAACATGTCGTCGAAGGCCTGCGCGACATCGGCATTGAATTCGAAATCCCATGCGGCCTTCTCCGGCGCGGAAAATACTTCGTCGCGATTCATCCTCGGTCCTTTCCGTCGTTTCCATTCGTCCGCTGGAACAGGTAACCTCTACAATGTCCCTGCTCGGGAGCGCCGCGGACACACCACTCCTCCGCGTAAAGAAACTCTCGGATCAACTCCAGACCCAAGCTTTCGGCATAGCCAATCAGTTCGGCGCGATTCAGAAACCAGCTCAGAAACTCGGTCCGGTATCCCACGCGATAGGGCCGCTGCACCACCACGAACGATTTTGCGGAATGGACGCTCTGTAGCCGCGCGATGTACAAATAACCGGTACGCTCCGCAAGCCTTTTCAGCACTCCTCGCCAATCTTCAAAATAATGCAGTGAGCTGCTGCAGAGAATGAGATCGTACTGGCGCGCCAAAGCGTCAGCCTCGGTGTGATGGAAGACTGCATCCGGCAGAAAGCTGCGCCCCAGATCGCTCAACTGCGGAAGATCGTAGCAGTGATACTCGAAAGCGACGCCCGGCATCAGGACACGGCAGTAGCAGTCATGATGGCCCACTCCGCCGCCCCAATCGAGAACCGAGAGGCCATCCCGGTTGCGGCTCACCAGGCCCAGCACATAACCCAGCGTCATCATGGCGTTGTGATCGGTAGAGTTTTCGCGCGTCGTTTGCCAGGGGAAATGCGAAAGGCCCAGGGGCCCCGGACCCTCCAGATTCCGCAACAGCAGCGGCCAATGTTCCCTCTGCGCGTCGGCGATGCTCGAATCGTTCCAGCCCGCGGTTCCTCCCATGTTGCCGTGGTCCCAGCCGCCTGGAAGATACTCCCACTCCGAGAGCCAATACTTCGCCGCTCGCAGCAGAAAGGGCGGCGTAAAGTGCTCGAGCGTCTTCCCGCTCGGCATCAATTTAGCCAACCCTTCGGAGCGCCATAAGTTATACAACCGCATTCGTTAATCGATTCTAAATCGCCGGCAATCGCCCACGCTTAAGCTATCATGTAAGGTCCGAACAGAGCGTCCCCTCAATGTCCTCACCGCGTCTTATCCCGATTCCCTGTTTTCGAGACCAGCGCGGAACACTTTCTGTAATGGAGTTGGAACAGCATCTGCCTTTTCTTCCGAAGCGCTTCTATTGGATCGACCATGCGGATGGCCAGGCCTCCCGAGGGGCGCATTGCCACTGGAAAGATGAAGAAGTTATGCTGGCTTTGCGCGGCAGGTTTACCGTAGCGCTGCATGACGGCGCTACGCGAACTGAATTCGTTCTGGACCGGCCCGATTCCGCCCTCTACGTTCCCGCCCGCGTCTGGCACGAAGTATCCGGTTTCCGCGATGGGGCGCTTTGTGCGGTGTTTGCATCGGGCGTCTATTCCCCGTCGGACGACTGCCGCGACTACCAAGAATTTCTCGCCGAATGCCAGCGCGCGTCCCAATAACCGTTCCTTTTCTGGATGTAGGCGCGAGCTACCAGGAGCTCAAGCGCGAGTACGACGAAGCGTACCAAAGAGTGATGAACTCCGGCTGGTTCGTGCTCGGGGAGGAGGTGGAAGCGTTTGAGACGCAGTTCGCCGCGCACTGTGGCGTCCGCCACTGCATTAGCACGGGCAGCGGCCTGGACGCGCTATTTCTGATCTTGCGCGGTTACGGGATTGGAGCGGGCGATGAGGTGATTGTCCCGGCGCACACGTTTATCGCGACCTGGCTCGCTGTCAGCCACACCGGAGCCACGCCGGTTCCGATAGAGCCCGATGAACAAAATTTCCAAATGAATCCTGAGCGGGTTGCGGCTGCAATTACCGGGCGGACGCGAGCGATTGTTCCGGTGCATCTTTACGGCAACATCGGCAACATGGGCGCGCTGCGGCAACTTGCCTCACGCCACGGTTTGCGGCTGATTGAAGACGCCGCGCAAGCGCACGGTGCGGAATGGAAGGGCACCCCGGTGGGAAGTCTCGGAGACGCGGCCGGTTTCAGCTTTTATCCGGCCAAGAATTTGGGCGCCTTTGGCGATGGCGGCGCAGTGGTGACGAATGACGATGAACTGGCCGGGCGCGTGCGTGCTTTGCGCAATTACGGCTCCCAGGGAAAGTACGTCCACGAGGTCCGGGGCTACAATTCGCGCCTGGATTCTTTGCAGGCCGCGTTTCTTCAGGTGCGCCTCAAGCATCTTGCCGCATGGAACGAGCGCCGGAAAGCCCTTGCCGGGATTTATCTCAAAGGTTTGCGGGGCTGTCAGCTTCCGGTGGTGGCAGAGGAAGTAAATCCGTCCTGGCATCTGTTCGTGATTCGTTGCGCCGAGCGCGACCGGCTGCGAGAATCGCTTGCATCACGCGGGGTCGAGACATCGGTTCACTATCCGGTGCCGCCGCATCTGTCGCCGGCTTATGCGGATCGCGGATTCAAACGCGGCGATTTTCCGGTTACAGAACGCCTGGCGGACACGGTTCTCAGTTTGCCCATGGGTCCGCACCTCACGGAAGTGCAGGTGGAGTGGGTGATCCAGGCAGTCCGCGAGTCGCTCAATGAGTGAGCCGATCGTCAGTGTAATCGTTTGTGTCTATAACGGCGCAGGGTTTCTTGCTGCCACGCTGGATTCGGCGCTGGCGCAGACCTATTCGGCGTTCGAACTGATCGTGATTGACGATGGTTCGACAGACGGTTCCATGGATCTGTTGGGCGAGTATTCTGATCCGCGCATTCGAACAATTCGCCAACCGAACCGCGGTGCGGCGGCAGCCTTGCAGGCAGGAATTGATCTGGCGCGCGGGAAGTATGTCGCATTGCTCGATCAGGACGACATTTGGGAGAGCGGCAAACTTCGCTGTCATGTCGAACTGTTCGAGAAAAAGCCGGAGATCGACCTGACGTTCTCGTGGTTTCGTCTTATCGACGGGCAGGGAAACGACATGGGCCTGCATTCCAGCCGCTACCGTGGAACCATCTCGTTCCGCGATCTTCTGTGCGATTTTGTCATCGGCGCTTCGTCAAACGTGGTGATCCGGCGAAGCGCTCTTTCCGCCGTACACGTGGAAGCCGGCCTGCCGCGCGTTTACGATTGGGATCTCTTCCTGCGGATTGCACTGCTCGCTCCGAACAACGTGGAAGCGATCCCGAAGGACTTGATGCGGTACCGTCGCCGTGACGGCCAGATTTCAAGCGATGTCGAATCCGTGAAGCAGGAATGGCTTCGGGCGCTGACGCAACTCCGCGACCTGGTTCCGGATCAGGTGGCGCAGGTGGAAAAGCTCGCCCGGTCAAACATGCATCGCTACTTTGCGCGGCTGGCCTACGGCGGATCGTGCTACGCCAGCGGATTGCAGCATCTGAGCGAGGGCTTCCGGGATGCACCCGCGCGCTTTTTGGTCGATTCGAGAAACTGGCTGACGGCCGCGGCTTGTCTCACGGGTGTTTTGTTACCGAGGCGCCTGCATCGAAAGCTGGAGCGGCTGGCAGGATTGCGGCGTGACGCACCGTGAGTCCAAGGCGTTCGTAGGAGTGCGAACGCGGCAAACACGAGTGTTCCCGCCACACGTAGCCCACGCACATTTGCGTGCCGCATCGCCACTCATGGCGATGCACGGGCGACAGTCCACTCGTTGGGAAACGCTCTGTAAGGCGGTCTGCCAAACTGATTATTTATGGGGCACAATTTTGGGTCGCTGGTTTTTACCCCTCTCGTCAAAGCGCTGCAGGAGAAGTATGGCAGCCGCCGCCAATACGCGCGGATGGAGGCTGGGCCATCCGTTCCCGACCGGCTCGGTCCGGACGAATCGATGTTCCTCGCGGAGCGGGACAGTTTCTACATGGCGACCGTTGGATCGACTGGTTGGCCGTATGTGCAGCACCGGGGCGGTCCTAAGGGGTTCCTCAAAGTCATCGACGATCGCACCATTGCGTTTGCCGATTTTCGCGGAAACAAGCAATTTGTCAGCACCGGGAACATCATGAGCGACGATCGCGTTTCGCTCATCCTGGTGGACTATCCCAGCCAAACGCGCCTGAAGATTTTGGGTCGCGCTGAAATATTCGAAGGCGAAGCGGCGCGCGAGTGGATGGAGAAGCTGCGCGAACCAGGCAGCAAAGCCGTGATCGAGCGCGCCTATGTGATTCGTGTCGAGGCGTTCGATTGGAACTGTCCTCAATACATCACGCCGCGCTTCACCGAGGAACAGATTCGAGAGGCGCTGGCGCCTTTCGAGCGGAAGCAGGAAGAGCTGGAGCGCGAAAACGAGAAGCTGCGTGAAGCGGCGCGTCTAAGCTCTCTTTAGGTTGTGGAACTGGGCCAGCGACGCGCGCGCCCGCTTTCGCATCATGGATTCAAACGAGATACGCGGGACTTCGATCAGCTTGCGCATTTCGGCCTCGCGCAGCAGGCGTTGTGTAGCATTGGGCATGCGCGCCGCGGCACGTTCAAAACCGCTAGACGATGCCGCGTGCATGCCGGCGATGGCACGGTAGTAACCCTGCTGGCCTTTTAGTTTTTGGCAGCCGACCACCAGCGCGGCCAACACCTCGTGATTCTCTTCCAGCTTGGCGACAACAGCGCCCCAATCGTCTAAGAATGGGCAGAGAGGCAGCAGAGTGGCGGGCGATCGTCCGCAGCGCTTTTACCGGACGAAGCGGATAGTGACGGTGGCCTTCGGCTGAGAGCCCGGTGTCCTGGTACATCCGAACCGCGATTTCGAAGCGGCCGCGTTTTGAAAGATGTTCCATCAGCGGGATCGTTACGGGCGTCTTCTTCCAGAAGCCCATGCCCTGCGTGAGATCGCCTCGATTGTGGGCCAGCGTCATGGCCAGCCGCAGCAAGTCGAGTTCGCCGTCGCGTTCGGCTGCGGTTTGATCGAAGATGGCCTGTTCCCGGTCGATCTCGGCTTCGATGGCGGCTTGTGCTTCTTCCGCCGACGCCGTGTCGCCGATTTCCAACATACGGCCCAGTCCTCCGGCGATGGCGCTCCAATGTTCGCCGTTGTGGCCGCTGACGCCGCGAACTGATCGGGTTGAGATTCCCTCTTCCGTCCAGCCTCTGGAGTTGAGCGCGAAGCGCAGCATTGATTTCAATACATCCGGGTCGCGTGTTTCGCGCCAGGCCAAGCCTCGGATTTTCGTGTCGACATCGGTAGGCACGAACGTCGCGACGGTTGCATGGTGGCACGAGAGGCACAGGGCGAAATAGTCCTGTAGTTGCTCGGCGTGATGCAGATCGGAACCGTGAATGTTGTTCCAACTCGCGAGCACGCGCAGGAAACCATCCGGTGTCCCGCCCATTTCAATCAGCCGGCCGGGTTTCGGAGCAGGCAGCATGGCTTGGAGATAAGGCGCAGTGTTGTGAACTTGCGCGACGAGCGTTTCGGGCGAAATCCATTGCGCCCACGCCTCGCCGCGTGGTGTGGTCAACGGGTCGGACAATCTAACATTATGACTCGGGCGGCAAGACGCCACGCCGGCGCAGATCGGGAAAAATGACGTTGCGAAGGCTGGGCGCGAGTTGCGCCGCATCATCCAGCGGACCGAACCACACTAGCTCTTGTATTTCAGAATGCGCGGCCGGAATGCCTTCGAGTTCGCCTGCGTACAACTCGATCCTCACTGTCTTCCCTTCTTGCCCGGCAGCGGGGCTCTCATAATCGCCGAGGTGTTGAAGATTCAAGACCTCGACATCGCCCAACTCTTCGCGACATTCACGCCTCAGACATTCTTCCGCAGTCTCGCCCGGCTCCATTTTGCCGCCGGGCAGAATCAACAAAGAGGTATCGCGCTTTTTCCGGCAGAGCAGCACGCGGCCATCTTTCAAGTGCAGCAATCCAGCTTTGTGGATATCCGCCATTTATTGCAGGATGGGGAAGCGCTCGAAATCGGCGGGCACGAAGAGGCTTCCTTCGGTGACTCCAGCCGGAGCGATCCGCCTCAGTTCGCTCCCGAGTTGTCCCGCGTTCATTCTGCCCGCGAGAAAGGCCTGGAACGCGGATGTCACCTGTTGCAACTCGTGCGCGGATTCGTGGACGAATTCCAATCGAAAGTGGCGAATGCCCGCGGCGCGCCAGGAATCCAAGTGCGCGCTTGCCTGTTGCGCCTCCGCTCCAAATACCGTATTGCGGCAACCCACGTCGGCCATCACGGGATGCGAGCGGCCTTGCGAATCCCGCAGGGCAACGCGATGCTGCTCGCAGGGACGCCCGCAATCGCGGTAAGTAGTGCCCGTGGAAAGAAACCGGCAGAAGACGCAATGCTCGGTGTGGAAGACCGGGAGATGTTGATAGGCGATGGCTTCCAATCGAGCCGGGCCAATGGTTGCGGCGAGCGCCGCGACTTGTGCGGCATTCAGATCGTGCGTCGGCGTAAGCTGATCGAGTCCCAATGCCAGATACGCTTCCGCAGTCAGGGTGTTGGCGGCATTCAGGCTGAAATCGCCGATCAGCGGTTGATCCAGCCGACTCTCTGAGAGTGTGAAGCATGCCGGTACTGCGAACGAGCATCGGACAGTGAAGACTGGTCAGAAACTGCACGATGCGGCTTTCGCCAGGTTTCAAAATGCGAGGGCTTGCTACTCGAACTTGCAAACCGGATGCCTTCACACGTTCCACCGATGGACGCAGACCGTACAGATCCAGATAGTCCAATGTGATGCTATCGGGTCTTGCCGTGATTGCGGCTTCCAACTGATCGGGATTTCGTACTAGCAGGTGGAGTTGAGCGGCAGCGGCGCTGGAAACGCGCTTTTCACGCCGGAGATCCGGCGTCGGATGAATCGAGCGCGCAGGCGGCCGCGACTGAAGCTCCTCGAGTTTTTCCACGGCTTCCCGACGTACCCGATTCGCAAGCGACGCCGGTACGAAAACAGAGCCCGTGATTTCAGCGCTCAGTTCCGAGAGTTCGTACGGCGTGTTACCCAGCCTCGCGAATTGTTCCCTTAGCGATTCTTCGGTGATCCCGCGATTCTGCGCGACGCTCAACGGGGCAGGGGATTCCACTGTTACCGAGAGCCCGCTCGGGAGAGTCCAGCAAGTATGCAGCCGCTGGTTCTCCGCGGCTGTCACGTGCACCGCGAGTGGTTGCTTCGCGACTGGCGCCGCGGGATCCAGGAAGCGACGCACTGTGCGATCCAATTCGGGATCATGCGTGCGCCACACCAGATCCCCCGCGCGAATGCGCCGGAAGTTCACCGCGTGATTGGCGAAGCTTAGCTCCAGCGTGCCGTCGAGGTTGGGAGAAACATGATAGACGCGGCCGCCTTCTTCGTCTTCCTGTGGGCTGCGCCAATCTGCGGCATCGAACACCACGCCGTCGCCCGCTTTAAGCGGAGCGATTTCGTGCGCCGGCGCGGGTTGTACGATCACGCTCATGTCCCGCACCGCGGTAACGGTGGAAATATGCACACCACGATGTCGTGGGCTGCGGCCGTTCACCACGCTCTGATGGTTCACGCCGGAAATGAAGTAGGGTCCCAGGCCGCGCGAGTAAACCTGCTCGAGTTCCAGTTCCTGGCGCGCAGTAAGCGAAGATGCACGGCCTGCCCACGCGTCATCCACGGCTCGGCGGTAAGCCTGGGTGGTCAGCGCAACGTAATCGGAATCTTTATAGCGGCCTTCAATCTTCATGCAGCTCACGCCGGCTGCGATGATTTGCGGAACGTGACGCAAAGCCGATAGGTCGCCGGGGGAGAGAAGATAACGCGCGTCGGCCAGCGGCTTTGTTGCGCCATCCACCAACAATTCGTACGGCAGGCGGCAGGCCTGTGCGCACTGGCCTCGATTCGCGCTGCGTCCACCCCAGGCTTCCGAGGAAAAACATTGACCGGAGTAGGCGACACAGAGTGCGCCATGCACGAAGATTTCGAGATCGGCTTTGGTCTTCTCGTAGATTGCCGCGACTTCTTCCAAAGACAATTCACGTGCCAGTGTGACGCGATCGGCCCCCTGCGATAGCGCGAACTCCACGCCCTCGGCGCTGGTGATGCTGGTCTGGGTGGAGGCGTGCAGTTCCAGATCGGGCGCAATCTGGCGCGCCAATTTGAGTACGCCGATATCCTGCACGATGATGGCGTCCACGCCGGCTTCCGCAATCGCCGCGATCGCACGTGCGGCTTCTGCAAGCTCATGTTCGAACACCAGGGTGTTGAACGTGAGGTAACCGCGCACACCGCGGCGATGCAGTGTGCGCATCGCTTCGGGGAGTTCGCTCAGCTCGAAACCAACCTTGGCCCGGGCACTGAAGTGTTTGAGCCCGAAATAGCAGGCATCGGCGCCAGCCTCGATCGCCGCGTGGAGTTGTGGCCAATGTCCGGCCGGACTCATCACTTCGGGTTTTTTCGAGAACGGCATGGGCCTCTTCATTCAGGGTAGCGTGGTTGACCACGCTCAGCCTGATTCCAGTTTCAGTTTGATGTGGGGCAGGTTGGTAACCTGCGCGCCGATTGCCAATCGGCGCAAACTGCGCGGGTTAACAACCCGCTGCAGGATAACATCCTGCCCCACATTCTGAAACTGACCCACTACCGATTCCTGGGGGCGTGCCATAATGTTCCAGGATTTTCTATGCGGATTTCACGACGGAACTGGATGCAGGCAGCCGGCGGGCGCGGTTTTAACGCGCGGAAATCTGGCGGCGGATGAGAATCGCATTCGAGTCGCGGGCCGCGAAGTGGAAATCCAATTGATCCCGGTCAGCGCGTTCACCTTCCGCCTCTCGCTGCGTCCGATCAAAGACGGGAAGCCGGCCGAAATCCCCTCCGACGGTTCGCTGGTAGCGCGATCCTGGGCTGCTCCCACAACCAAACTCGGCGCGGTGCAGCGTCAAAATCACCGAGGACCCGTTGACGTTTGCGATCGAAACTGCTTCGGGCGTGTTGGTGCAGCAACTCACGGTTGATCGCGACACCGGTATCGTTTCATTCTCCACCGGCAGCTCGCCAATTCTGGGTTTGGGCGAGGGCGGACCGCAATTCGACCGGCGCGGGTCAACCGATCGAATGCGCAGCGGACAAGGCGGTTATCAGTTGCGTACACACGGCGGCCGCGTCCCCATTCCGTGGCTGATTGGCACTTCGGGTTGGGCGATGTTCTTCCATCAGCCTTTCGGCACGTTCGATTTTACCGGCGCTGAGAGCAGCTTTCATCCCGCGTCGCCGGATGCCGCGTTGCCTCTCGACATTTTTGTTGTTGTCTCGCGAGATCCGCGCGATCATTCTGTCGGAATACGCGGAATTGACCGGTCGTCCCGAGTTACCTCCACTCTGGAGCCTCGGCTATCAGCAATCGCATCGCACGCTGGCCGGCCGCGAGGAAATCCTGCGGGAAGCCCGCACGTTTCGCGAGAAGAAGCTGCCCTGCGACGCCTTGATCTATTTGGGCACCGGCTTTTGTCCGTCCGGCTGGAATACCAACAATGGAGAATTCCAGTTCAATCAGAAGGTATTTCCCGATCCGAAGGCGATCTTCGATCAACTCCACCAGCAGCACTTCAAAGTTGCTCTCCACGTGGTGATTCAAGCGCGAGAAATGCACGGTACGGTTCGCGACGCGTGCGATCCGAAACAGCCGGTGGAGCAACAGCCAAGCTGCTATTGGGCGGAACACCGTGACATCTTTGCGCTCGGCGTGGATGGTTGGTGGCCGGATGAGGGCGACCCGTTGAACATCGCTTCGCGCCTGGTGCGAAACCGCATGTATTGGGAAGGTCCGCAGCTCGATCGGCCCAACCAACGGCCCTACGCGCTGCACCGCAATGGCTACGCGGGCATGCAACGCTACGCGTCGTTCCTGTGGTCGGGCGACGTGGACTCCACGTGGGAGACGCTGCGGACGCACATTCCCATCGCCATCAATACAGGTCTCACCGGCATTCCGTATTGGGGTACGGACATCGGCGGTTTCGTCCCCACCAAGGAATTCACGGCGGAACTTTATGTGCGCTGGTTTCAGTTCGGAGCATTTTGTCCGTTGTTTCGTTCGCATGGCCGCAACTGGACGCTGCGCCTGCCATGGGGATGGAACACTGGAGATTCCGGGCCGATGGAGATCAAGAGCTACAATGGCGCCGCGCTTCCCAGCCCGAGCGAGTTGCACAATGCCAAAGTAGAACCCATCTGCCGCAAATATTTGGAGCTGCGCTATCGGATGCTGCCCTATCTGTACAGCGCAGCGCGCGAGTGCACCCTATCGGGACTCCCGATCATGCGCGCGCTGTGGCTGCATTATCCGGACGATCCGGCCGCGGTCGCGCGCGGGGACGAGTATTTGTGGGGCCGCGATATTCTTGTAGCGCCGATCACTGAGCAGGCCGCAACTTCGCGACGGATCTACCTTCCACGCGGCGTCTGGTACGATTTCTGGACCAATGAACGCCAGGAGGGTGGCCGCGAAATCTCGCGCGATGTGGATTTGGAAACCATGCCGCTTTACGTGCGCGCCGGAGCCATCTTGCCGCTGGGTCCGGTGAAGCAATACACCAGCGAGCGCGTGGACGAACCACTCACGCTATCCATTTATCCGGGCGCCGACGGCTCTTTCCTGTTGTATGAAGACGATGGAAGTTCGTTCAACTACCGCAAAGGCGAATGGATGGGGATCGAGATGAATTGGAGTGATCGCCAGCGCCGACTGCGTCTTAGCTTGGCCAAGGGTTCTCGTTTGCTGCCGCCACTACGTCGTGATCTGGTAGTCAAGTTGGGCAGCTCCACGCGGCGCGCTGTCTTCGACGGACACCCCCTGGACGTTCAATTCTGACCGGTCAGTAGGGCGGACCCCCTGGTCCGCAGCCGACGCCCTCGTCGGCTTGCTCTGTTTTGATGAGTCTGATTTCTTTGGCGGAAGAGCGGGTCCAGGGGACGCGCGGACCAGGGGTCCGCCCCACTTGTCCTATTCTTACGTTACCTGCCAGTACACCGAGTAGTGTCGATCAAAAATCCTATTGAGCGGCTCCAGCGTTACATCCTTCGCTTGATTGGTGGTGCGGAAAGTGAGCGGCTTTTCGCCCGGCTTGATCCAGGACGCTGGATCCTCTCCAACCGCGCGGAAAGACGGAACCTCAATTGGATGCTCCCGCACCGAAGGCCCTTCGGGACCGACAATCGCCTCTTTCGTCAATCCATCGGAGGAAAGGTCGCCGGCCAATACCAGCGGACCATACAGCACCGCCTGCAAATGCGGATCGTCCGGCATGGTTTCGATGCGCAGACGCATAGGCAGATCCATCTCCACCCGATCGCCATTGTTCCAGGTCCGCGAAATCGCGAGGTAGCTGCCGGGCGTGGCGGAAGCGTCCAGCGCCTTGCCATTCACGCGCACGGACGCGCTGGAAGCCAGCCACTCGGGAATTCGCAGGCGCAACGCCAGTGGAACAGGCCGATCCACTTTCACCACCAGCGTGGTCCGCTCACTCTCCGGGAACTTTGTCTCCTGTCGAAGTTGGAAGCCTTTCTCGGCCCAATTCAACTCCGAAGGGATAAACAGATTCACGAATACGCCGTCAGCATCATGCCAGTAAATGCTGTCATTCAGTTTGGAATACTCTTCCACGCCGGTTCCGGTGCAGCACCAGAAGGATTGATCTTCAGTGCCGAACGTTTTCCAAGCTCCGGGCGTGAGCGACAAATAGTATTGTGTCGCGCCGGTCTCGGGATGGATGGTTCCGAGCCGGTGATTGAGTAGCGTTCGCTCATAATAATCGAAGTAACGCGGGTCCGTGGTCCAGCTATAAAGATGGCGCGTCAGCTTCATCATGTTGTACGCGCAGCAGCACTCTGCCGTGTCCGTGCTGCGTTTCAGCTCCTCGGCCAACTGGCGCGGCTGAGTCAGCCAGCCCTCCCCGTTGCTGGTTCCGCCCGTCACGTAGCAGCGTGCGCCGGTGACTTCGGACCAGAAGAAATCGGCCACGTCATGGAATCGCAGATCGCCCGAAATTTCGTAGCGCCGAGCTGCGCCGATCACCTGCGGGATGTGCGTATTCACGTGCAAGCCGCGCAGTTCGTCGCGCCGCAGCGCCAACGGATTGAAAAAGCGCTTCTTGGTGAAGCGGTCTCCGGCTTTCGCCCAGCGATCCTCGCCCGTGGCGGCCGCGAGCTTATACAGGATGTCATTCATCCCGCCATATTCCGTGTTCAGGATGTCCTGCATGTGCGCTTCGGATTTGGATGCGGACCATCCGTCGGCCCAGGCGGACATTCCCTCCAGTACCTGAAGCGCTTGCTTATTTCCGGCAAACTGGTACATGTCGAACATCCCGGCCATGATTTTGTGGATGGTGTAGAACGGCGCCCACACCGGTTTACGCGCATCCAGCCGGTCAAACCACTCAGTGGGAAACGCGCTCAAGTATCCGCCGCCCCACTTCTGCTGAACCTTCGCGAGCTCGGCGACCATGTAGTCGCCTTTGGCTCTGACTGCCTCATCGCCCGTAGATGCGTAGAGCAGCGCCGTAGCTGAAAGAGAGTGGCCGGTGAAGTGGCCACGCACTTCGGCTTCGCGTCCGGGTCCGTTCTTTTCCCAACCACCCAAAGGCTGCGCCGAAGAAGGTAGTCCCGAGTTCACTCGAAAGTTGTGCAGCAAGCGATCCGCGGATAACCTTTGCAAGTAGTCCCGATTCCAGTCCTGAGCATCTTGAAATGGTCCTGGCAGCAGCCGTACCTGAGTCATCGGAAAGGGCTGCACTTTGAGGGGCACCTCGCGGCGGGTGAACACCAACGTCTCCTGGAACGGCGGAACCTCGGCAGCCGTTCCGTGACGTTGTTCATTGGCGGGCGGCGCTGGCGCGGGAGTAGGAGCCTGCTGTGCGAGCAGCGGACTGGCCGCAAAAGCAGCCGCGAAACTTCTTCTGCTGAGAACCCCTCTGTTCTTCGGTTCATTCATACGCTATTTCACCTTCCATTTTTGAATGCCCGCCGACCATTTCGGCTGCATGATTACTTCCACGCGCAACCCGCTAGTCGTTACCGGCTGGAAACCAACGCGGTTGTATTGATCCTTCTCAATCCCGTACGGACCAAGCGCGGCCACCGGCTTCCAGTCGTTTCCATCCTTATATAGCAGACGCCACGAAGCAGGTACCCGGACCTCGCCCTGGCCGGTATCATCGAACCAATAGAGCTGGCACTCCGAGACTGTAGCCGGTTTTTCGAAAGCGTACTCCACCCATTCCGTTGTGCCTTTGGTGGGCCACCAATCGAAGTACGACGAGGAATCAATCGAGGATGCCGGTTCCTCGCCGTCGTTGATCGTCCTTGGACTCCTGCGGCTCTTGCCCGAAACCGTCACCTGGGCGGTGGTGGCGAGAGTTGGATACGGAGCCGGTTTTGCGAAAGCCTCGGTCTCGGGGAACCACACCATCATTTGTCCGCGACCACGATTCGCCCACGCGTAGTAGGGAATCGCCGTGAACTCTTCCTCCGTCTTCGTGATCTTTCCCTGTGCATCGTAGGCCAAGGCGATTGCCCGGCCTTTCACCACGGTGACTCCGTGCAGCAGGCCGGGTTTGAACTCGGCGGCCATGTGCCCGCTACGGGGCAGCATCAAATTGCGAACCTGGCCCTTCGGATTGTCCGGCCATTCGGCGGCGTAGACAATGGGGCCGCGCTCGATCGCGACTCGCCCACGATCCGCCGCCACGTGATCGTTCGCCAGCACGCGCCGCACCGGCATCGGCAGATTCAGTTCAATGACGTCGCCCGGCTTCCAGGTGCGCGTGAGCGCGACGTAGCCTTTGTCCAACTGCATCCGAACCGTTTTGCCATTCACTTTGAGTGCAGCCGCTTCCGGGGACTCGACAGCGAAGCGGTAGAGATCGCTCGCCACCGGCTCATTGCGGGCCCAGCCGGGAATCCTTACGTAAACCGTAAGAGATTCCGCAGTCTCCGGACTCACGGTCATCTTCACATTTCCATCCCACGGATACCGGGTTTCCTGTTTCATCTTTACGGTTTGGCCGTTGTCGAGTTTGATCTCGGCGGTGTTGGCCACGAAAAGATTCACCCAAAGTGCGTCGCCCCTCTGCGCATAAATGTAGCCAGGTACTGACGCCAGGAAGCGCGTGATATTTCCGGGGCAACAGGCCACGCCGAACCACGGACTGCGCTGGTCCTTGCCGGCGAATCCGGTCGCTTCCAGTGGATTCTGATAGAAGAACGTCGTACCATCCAACGAGACGCCCGAGATCAGCCCGTTGTAGAGCGTCCGCTCCATCACGTCGATGTATTTCGCGTCGGCGTGAAGCAGGAACAGCCGGTGGTTCCAATAATCGTTGCCCACGGCGGCGCAGGTTTCGTTGTAGGCCGAGAGGTTGGGCAGTTCATAATCGGCGCCGAACGCTTCTCCCGCGCCGCGCGCTCCAATTCCACCCGTGATGTGCAGCTTTCGCCCCGCCACGTTTTCCCAGATCTGATCGAGCGCGTTTACATAAGCTGTGTCGCCGGTGAGCGCTGCCACATCCGCCATTCCGGAATACATATAGGTCGCGCGAACCGCGTGCCCTCCGGTTACTGCCTCCGTCTGGTCAACAACTCGCTGCTGAGCCTCGACGTAAGGATTTCCCGCGCCTTTTTCACTGCTCTGGGGACCACGCGAGTCCAACATGAACTTCGCAAGGTTGAGGTATCGCGGATCGCCGGTCGCGCGGTAAAGTTTGGCGAGTCCCATTTCGACAATCTGGTGGCCGGGCCAGATTTCCTGCTTGCCGGGGCCGAAAGTGCGGTCCAGCAGATCGGCGGTGCGTAGCGCGATGTCCAGCAGCGTTCGCTTGCCCGTGGCCTGATAGTGCGCCACGGCTGCTTCGTACAGATGGCCCAGGTCATATAACTCGTGGCTGTCTACGCCTTCCAATATCCAGCGCTGATTTCCAGACCACGGGTGTGGATGCGCCGGATCAATGGTGCGCGCGGTATAAAGATATCCGTCCTTTTCCTGCGCTGCGCCGATTTTTGCGATCAGATCGTCAATATAAGCTTCGAGCTGCGGATCCGGATGAACGCTGAGAGTGTAAGAGGCGCCCTCGATTACTTTGTAAACGTCGGTGTCATCGAAAGGATAGGGCGGATATTTGTGGTTCTCGAACGATTCCCCGCGCAACGCTTTCGCGGCACGGATAAAATTATCCACCCGGCCGGTCTCTTCGTCTTTCTTGAACGCAAACGGAATGGTTACCGTGCGATTGATCTCGATGCGCGGCGCCCAGAACTGGTCGTTCACGTGGACCGCCGTGAAGGGCACGGGCTTTACCGGGTAGTCACGGTTCTGGGCCCAGATTCCCTGGGTTCCGCACAAGCAAACAAGTGCTGCTGTGACCGTTTTCACGAAGTCCTATTGTAACCGCGCCTGAAAAGCACCGACTCCCTTACGGTCGCGGTTCGGTAGCACTTCCTTGCGTTCCGAGCCGCGAGCGTAAGCGACCGGTGATTTTGGTTTCTCTAGCGCGAAGTTGCCACTGGAATGAACCCTTGACAATGTCCGACCAATTTGGTCTGATATTAGACAAGAGGCTTTAAAACGTCTCCCGGACGGGTGAAGAGGCACTTTAGGAGCCTCTCCAGTCAACTGATTCTTTGGTACTTATAGGGCGAAACTGATGTCAATGGCGTCGATCGTGATGGTCCGGACAGTCTGCTGTGAATCTTACAAGGAGTTTGGCCGTCGTTGCTCAATCTGCCCGCATCGACCCGAAAACCAGCAAGCGTTGCGACAATTCCAGTGCGACGTTGCGAACGCGTCTAAGGGATGCCGATTCAGCCCCGAAAGTACCTCCGAAATGACGATCAATATTCGGAACAGCGCGGACGCGAACCTCTAGCGACTTGCGAAAGACGGTTTTGGGGCTCACATCCGTAGTACGATAGATCCACCAAGGAACTGGATGCTTATCGAAGTCGAGCGGCAAGACGATGTTTGCATCCTCCGTTTCGAGGGACGTTTCGTAACCGGCACGGACCCCTACTATCTGCACGCCAAGACTGAGGAATTGAAGAGCCTGGGTTGTACCAAAGTCCTGGCAGATCTTCGAGAATTGCAGGCTATCGGTTCTACGGGAATTGGTTTCCTCGTTCGCATTTACTCCACGGTGACGAAAACAGGACACGGGCGTTTTGTCGTTGTATGTGCAAACCGCAGAGTGATTGAAGTCTTCGATTTGACTCATTTGCAGAAAGCGATGGCCGTGGTCCCCGACATGACCGCGGGCCTAGCCCTATTGCGAGCCGAACAGACGGATTAGTCGTTCAGTCGCAGTTCCGAAACCGAACCGCGACCGCAAGGGAGCGCTACCACGAACGCCCATTTTTGCACACGCACCCTCGCGGTCGCGGTTCGGTTCTATACGTTAACACCCTGTTTGGCTCCGGCTAGAATATTTCGGGAAATCCAAACACGATCGATGTTGGCACGGCTGACGGCAATTACGGAATCGACATTCTTCAACTGATGTGGTGCTTCAATTAGTCAATGGCTATGAGAAAATTATGTTCATCAACGTGCTTTGCATCTTGCTACTCGTGAACTCAATCGCTCAAACAGCGGAGGGACCCAAAGCCCAGACTTCGACAAGAGAAGGGACGCTCAAGCAATCCCTTCAGCACTACCTTGGTGCACCCCCTTCAGCGGGTGATAGAATGACGCGGTACGTTGCTGCTTTCGTGGACCTTAACGGTGATGGAATACCGGAAGCCGTTGTCTATTTGATGGGTCAGCGATGGTGCGGAAGTGGCGGGTGCACGATGCTGGTATTGGCCCGCGATGATTCCTCCTACAGAGTTATTACGAAGATTCCGATAACCCGGCTACCCATCCGCGTGTTGACTCGCGCCTCGCACGGATGGCGCAGCCTGGGTGTAAGGGTGCAAGGTGGAGGTATTGTAACAGGATACGAAGCGGAACTTGCGTTCGATGGCGCCACATACCCCGAGAATCCCTCCACTCCTCCGGCCAGGCCACTGGCAGGAGCCGTTGAAGGAGGCATCCTCCTCTCCTCAGCTCAACACGGGGAGAGTCTGTATCCCTGACAATTAGGCCTCGAAATCCCTTCTTGACTCGCTAGGCATACTGAAGCAGCATCACGCCTGTCTAACTTCAGCGCCTTACGCCCCAAGCGTCGGAACCATGTGCCCGTCCAACATGTACGATTCCAATGGCACCGTGAGTTACCCCTTAATACACCCCTCCACCGCGATCCGCAAATCCTCCAACGTCGTCCCCTTCAAACCGCGCGCGATCTCATCCATCGTTTCCAGGCCTAGCATTCGATAACTCTCGGTCTGCGATTCGTTGTACCACTGATCCGCGGTGGATTGCTGCGGAAATTCCAATTGCTCCGCATGGTAGCTTTGCACGTCCGTCGATTCGTTGCCCAGGAACATCGGCTTCACGTAAATCAGATAACCGTCTTCGCAATCGCCGTCTACTTTCGAATACCCGATGCGTCCCACCGCACAGCGCTTTTTCCGCTCCTGCAGCGGACCGCGCAGCGCTTCCTCGAACTCGATCGGAATATTCATATCGATGCGAATCTTGCGGAACGCGTTTCCCAGATCCTCATAGGTGTAACCAGGATCGGCGCCGGAATCCAGCACCACAATGTACTTGCATCTCCGCAGCACCATTTCGTAAAGGCCCAGATTTTCGAAATGTCCGCCGTCCGATAAATACACATACTCGCTTCTGTCGTTGGTAAGCCCGAAAGCTTCCTTCACCAACGATCCAACGGCCGAGTGCGGACCCCGCAGCTTCCACGTCTTCGCCCCATACTTGCCCGGATTCCCCAGCCATGCGCCCAGCCGTGCATTGAACAGCGTCATGATGAATCCCACCACCGGCGAAGAATTGTAGCCCATGTTCGGACTCGCCGCCGCTCCCGAGATCGCCATCGCCGTGCCCAATGTTATCGCCTCGCCGTATTCCGCCGATGACCGGTACCCCAGTTCGAGGGATCCGCAGTGCCGCGGACTGACTGTGAAGGATTCCGCTTTCCGCTGCTGCCATGCCAGCCGCTCTCCCGCCACCAGGTTCAGCGTCAGATTCAACACGTGAAACGGTTTGTACAACGTATTGATCTCGCTCATGTGCATGTTGTCGTTCTCTGCGAACCCCGTAAACAGGCTGGCGTTGCGTTTCGGATTCGAAGCCCCCAGGTACGCGCGAATCAAGCGGTTCCGGTACATGGAATTGAGCGAGAACATATTGATGTTGATGTAGCGGGAACTGAACAAACTCAACAGCAGAAAGCCTGCCGCCAGAATTGCGTTCACCCCCAGGCTGCTGTTCTCCACAATCTGGGGATGCTGCCACCATTGGGCGTCGCCGAACAGTCCGGTTTTTACCAACAAGAAATCCGTGAGGATTGCCAGGCCTACCGAAGTCAAAATCAGGAAAACCGGCGGCGCCGCCTTGAGCGCGATGCTCACCAGCCGCGATGTCGTGGCCGGCTGAGCCTCATCCTTTGTTGCCTTGCTCTTCGGACTGAACCCCGCTTGTGCGCCCGCCCATCCGCTCAGCGCGCCCAAAAAAGTGGTCGCCGATTGTGCCCATCCGCCCCAAGCCAAAGTGAATTCCGGAACCAGCAGCACCAGCGAACACATTCCCGCCCAAGCCAGGATGAACAGCGTCAAGCATGCGGCGCCGCGCGAAAACCACTCCCGATCTTCGTCCTTCAGCACGCTGCTGGTCAGCCCCACAAAGAACGTGCCGGCCAATGAGAATCCCGTCAGCAACAGCGGTGGGCCCAGAGCTACGTATAGCGAAAGCCCTACCGAGTCCGATTCCCATACCTGGGTCATCAAGATCCATGAGAACGCCCCAACTCCCGCCCCCAACAGCGGCATTGCAATGAACGAAATCGGCCCAAACAACCGTTCGATCTTTGGTTTCGGATTGGGACGTCGAACAAACCAGTAGAGTAAATACGCCGCCCATCCGGCATAAGCCTCCACCAATCCCTGCCCCACCTCGCGCCCAATCGTGGTGCCTTCGGACACCCAGGTGTACTGCGCGCACTGAAGAATGTAAGCCACCACCAGCGGCGTCAGAATATGCCGCAGAAAATCGCCCTGCGTGTGACGCGCGTTCCCGACCCCCGGTAAATAGCGCAGCGTATTGAAGACCGCCAGCGAGAAGAGCGCGCAGCTCAGATACAGTGTCAGCGCGCGGCAGCAAAGTCCAGCCCATGGAATTTACCATCAGGTTTCCCGCGTTCATGAACGGCACAATCAAGCGGGGAATCATCAGCGCGAAAAGCAGCAGCGGAACCAGCACCAGCCAATTCAGAACCAGATTGCGGATCACGGTTGCTGTCACCGTCCAGGTATCGGCTGAGAACATCCCCAGCTTGGGCGTAAGGTAATTGTTGTAATCGCGAAGGTGCTGGATTGGATCCGGTTCGCCGGCAGCCGGCTTCCTGGCCGTTCTCTTGAGACAAGGGACAACTCTAGCCAAGCCGCCCACTCGTTGGATCCACGCCGTCAACCAGCTTCCAATGTATCCGCCGCCCGAGACCGTGGAAAGATAATCGAACTCGCCCAGATATCCATGATCCGCCATGCTTTGTAGAGCGCCCAGAGCAAAGGTCGCGCTGCGGATGCCCCCGCCGGAAATACAAATTGCAGTAAACGGCTTCGCTTGCTGATGCACTTTTTGGTAGAGTTCCGCGAGGAGCGCCGATTCGGGCGCGTCCGGATTCACCGGGTTGTAATCGGAAGAAGAGTCCGAACGCAGCGCCTGGTACTCTTCCCGCAGCACTTTGGAGAGACACAACGGACCTTCGTCGGTCATTGCCCAAATATACATCAGCCGGTTCCAAATCTGGCAGTTCAATTGCTACTTAGTTGGCCAGAAGGTGGGTCTTCGTTTATGCTGGCGGGCGCAATTGTAGCGGCTTTATTGATCTTCGGGCTGTTTTGTTCGATGTTGTCATCATCGCCGAGACCCGATTCCGAGTGCCATCCTGACACTGAAGTGTGACCGAACGGCACAAAAGTGGCGTAGGCCCGGGTCTGTGAAAAACCAAAAAGGCACCGACTCCCTTACGGTCGCGGCTCGGTAACGTCCTCAAAATACGAATCCTCTTTCCGAACCGCGACCGTGAGGGAGTCGGTGCCTTTTTGGTTTTCCGCCTGCAAACTGTCGTGTACAATGACCTGAATGCTTCCGCTGGTAGCACTCAGCTTCCTTTTCCAAGCCCAATCTTTTGACATCGTAATCCGCCACGCCCGCATCATAGATGGTTCCGGCAATCCCTGGTACCAAGCCGATATCGGTACCAAGGGCGACACCATCGCGGCGATCGGCGTTCTTGACGGCGCCCCGGCGAAGCGAACAATCGATGCCTCAGGATTGACTGTCGCACCCGGCTTTATCGACATCCACACTCACGCCCGCCGTGGAATCTTTCAGGATCCCGCAGCTCAGAATTACATCCGCCAGGGCGTCACCACCCTAATCGAAGGAAACGATGGAAGCTCGCCCCTCCCCCTCGAGCCATTTTTCGAAAAACTTGGCGCCATCCAAACGGCCGTCAACTTCGGAACGTTCGTGGGGCAGGGAAGCATCCGCCAGGCAGTCCTCGGCCTCGAAAACCGGAGCGCCACGCCGGACGAAATCGCTAAGATGAAAGACCTTACGCGTCAGGCTATGCGGGATGGCGCGTTTGGACTTTCTACCGGTTTATTTTACGTTCCTGGAAACTTCACCCCCACAGAAGAAGTAGTCGAGCTGGCCAAAGTGGTGGCCAAATTCGGCGGCATGTACATCTCGCACATGCGCGACGAAGCGTCGAACGTAACCGAAAGCGTCCGCGAAACCATCCGGATCGGGGAAGAAGGCGGCCTGCCGACTCAAGTGACCCACCACAAAATCATTGGCGCCGAAAATTGGGGCAAGAGCGTGGAAACCCTGCGGCTGATCGAAGAAGCGCGGGCGCGCGGCGTAGACGCAACCATCGATGCTTATCCCTACACGGCGTCGAGCACCGGCACTGCGGCTTTGTTCCCGCAATGGTCGCTCGCGGGCGGCCAAAAGGCGCTGCTGGAACGGCTATCCGCTCCCGACCAGCGCGCCAAGATCACCGCCGAAATCATCCGAAGAATTCAGGTAGATCGCGGCGGCGGAGATCCGAAGAACATCGTGATGGCCAATTGTCCGTTCGATCCCTCACTCGCGGGAAAGAGCCTGGCGGATATCACCGCCGCCCGAGGCCGCCCAGTGAATTTCGATACCGCCGCGGAAACCGCCATCGAAATCGAACAGAAAGGTGGGTGCCAAGCCGTCTACCACGCCATCAGCGAAGATGACGTCGAGCGCATCCTTCGCTCGCCTTACACCATGATCGGATCCGACGGCGAGATCCCCGAGTTCGGCAAAGGCTCCCCGCACCCGCGCAGTTACGGAACCTTTGCCCGGGTGCTAGCACGCTATGTGCGTGAGCGAAAGACGCTCACCCTGGAAGACGCCATCCGAAAAATGTCCGGCTACCCGGCCACGCGTTTACGCCTCCTGGATCGTGGCCTGCTCCGTCCAGGCATGAAAGCAGATATCGTAATCTTCGACGCGGCCAAAATCCAAGACAAAGCCGATTACACAAATCCCCACCAATACGCCGAAGGCGTGAGCGACGTAATCATAAACGGCGAACGAGTCATCCAATCGGGACAACTCACCAAGGCGCGCCCAGGCCGGGTCCTCCGTTTTACCGAACCGCGACCGCAAGGGAGCGCTACCACGAAAGCTCAGTAATACCAATTGCGGACGCGCACATCGATCCCCGTCCCATCCAACCCCTTCTTAAACACCTCCGTATCGCTCCCCCGGTAATGATACGGATAAACAACCTTCGGATGAAACGCGCGCACCGCATCCGCCGCCTCTTCTGGCGTCATCGTATACGGCAGGTTCATGCAAACGAACGCGACGTCAATGTTTTTCAACGCCCGCATCTCAGGAATGCCTTCGGTGTCGCCCGAAATATAGAATCGCGTGCCGCCATACGTAAGAACGTAGCCGTTCCCACGACCCTTATCGTGAAAGAATGTCCCCTCCGACGGTCCGCGTTTCAAGTTGTACATCGGAACCGCTTCGATGGTCCACTGTTCCCAGGTTGTCGATTGCCCATTCGCCAGCACCTTGGCCGAAGTAATGGTCTTTGCCACCGCAGCGGGCGCAAGGAACACGGTGGAATCCTTGCGGACCTTATCGATCGCAGCCTGATCCAAATGATCGGGATGAATATCGGTGATGAGAATCAAATCCGCCTTCGGCAGCCCATCGAAATTCCCCTGGCTCCAAGGATCCACCTGGATCACCTTCCCGCCCGCCTCAATCATCATGCTGGCATGCCGGATCGGCGTGATCTTAACCACTCCAGCCTTGGTCTTAAACTCCTCAACCGGCCGCGAACTCTGAGCAAAAGCGACCGTGGCAAGCAACGCAACAATGTTTCTCATCACCGAGATTGTAACCGAACCGCGACCGCAAGGGAGCGTAACGAACTAATGAATGGGCACCACGGTAAAGGTCAAAAGAAATATAACGGCCGCGAGAATCCCCAACTGCACTCGCCTTCGATCCAAGGGCGTAACATCGAAAATCACCGGGTGCCGCAGAGCCAGAAAGAACAACAACGCCGCCCAAACCAGCCACGGCCAATAGAAAATACCGAGAGGCAACAGCGCTAGCACGAACAAACGCGACAATAGTTTGTGCCTGGTCGACGTGAACGAATAAACAATGTGCCCGCCGTCCAACTGCCCAATCGGAAGCAAATTGAGAGCGGTTGCTAACGTTCCAACCCAGGCAGCGCGCGCCACTGGATGCAGTGAGATGTCCGCCGCGGCCTGGCCGGGAAAAATCAGCCATTCCAGCAAACGCTGGATAGCCGGCACGCTGAAAACCATATCGCCCCGTTCGGCGATCCCCGGAATCACTCTGGAATAAGCCAAACCAATGGCCATCGCCGGAAGTAACAGAACGAACCCGGCGAACGGCCCGGCTACTCCAACATCGAATAGCGCCCGCCGTGTATAGATAGGCGATCGGATGCGGATGAAAGCGCCGAAAGTGCCGATCTGCGTGGGCGCCGGCAGGAAGTACGGCAGGCTGGCGTCAATTCCGTAATAGCGGCACGCAAAATAGTGCCCTAGCTCATGCGCTAACAGAATCGTCATCAGCGTGAGCGAATAAGGCAGGCCATCCAACAACAGCCAAGGCCGAGCCTCGAGTAACGAAAATACATTCACGTACTGGTCGAGATCCAGTGCGCGATTGTGTTGAAAACTTTGTGCCAGCACCACACCGACAATCGTTGTGGTGAGCAGCGAGAGGCCCAGCAAAAACACATGCAGCGCCCACCGCGAAACGGAAATCGAGGTCTGCTCGAAGCTGAACGCAGTCCTCAAACCGTCGGTCGTTGAGCGCGGAACCACGACGCCTGTGCTACTGCAGGGACTGCAGCTCCTTGCCCGGCTTGAACCGCACGGCCTTCCCGGGAGGGATAGCCACCTCGGCTCCGGTGCGGGGATTTCGCCCGATCCCAGTCTTTCGTGGACGAACGTTGAAGATCCCGAAGCCTCGTAACTCAATGCGTTCGCCGTGCGACAAGGCTCGCTTCATGCTTTCAAAAACTGTCTCCACAGCCATTTCGGCTTTGGTCTTGGTGATTCCAGTTTTGTTTACGACTTCATTAATAATGTCGAGCTTGATCAAGGTCCCCTCCTGGCCGAACTGGTCTTGACTGCAATCGGAAACGCTCCAACCACGTCCCCGATCCTGCGGGACTTAGAGCAAACTTCATGATAGGATTAGGGTTATCCCCTTGTCAAGCCGGGTAGTACCTTAAAAGTGCGGGGACGACGCGGTGTAGATTGAAAAATCGGAACAGCACCGACTCCCTCACGGTCGCGGTTCGGTAACTCTCTACAAACATGGGACCTTCATTCCGAGCCGCGAGCGTCAGCGACCGGTGATTTTGGTTTTTCAAGCGCCTGCAACGCACCTTTCAGGCACTACCTCAAGCTGATAGCATCATCCATGCGGCCAGCGCTGCGTACTTCTGATCCTGCGTCCAGGGCGGGCCAATCGTTTTGCCCATTTGCTGAACGCGACGCTCCAGTTCCTCCTTTGCCTTGGCCAGCTTCGCCGTACCCTGTTGGAAAAGCTCCTTTTCCTTCACACCGAACACAGGAAGACCACAGTGCTTGGAAGCCTCCACCAACGCATTGCGGAAAAATTCCCCTTCCGCGGTGTGGATCAACGCATGCGATTTTAGAATTACTTCGAGCCCGGGCAATGCGCGCCCCGATCCCAAAATGATTCCGCACCCAATCGCCTCCGCCCGCCGGTCGCGCAATCCATCCATCGCAGCTTGTAATGTTTCGCGCGCCAACTTCTGCGTGCTTTCCTGGCAACGTTCGATATAAGCCTTGGCATCCGGAAACTCAAGCTGCTCCGCCGCATGAAACGGCTGCTTGGATCCAAGGATTTTCGGATCTGCAATCTCGATCCGTCGCCGCGCGATCACTTCCGGCGAATCTGCTGGTCCCGCGAGCGCAACCAAAGCCGCCCACCCGGAATGCGCCCGCAGCCCAATCGCAGCCTTCCTCATCATTCCGGCAATTATACCGGCCCAACGGGACAGGAGCTGTCATGTTTAATCCAAATCACCGGTCGCTTACGCTCGCGGCTCGGAAGGTATCGTTACGCTCCCTCGCGGTCGCGGCTCAGAATGCGAGCATCGTGCGCTACCGAACCGCGACCGTGAGGGAGTCGGTGCCTTTCTCGCGCATGCCAACAACAGGCAGTTACCGCTGCGCCGTCACCGGATCCGGCACCGCCACCACATCCATGGCGAACGAAGCGTCGAGCGATGGCAGTCCTTCAAACGGCAGCATGGTACTGGCCGGCGGATTCACCCCTGTATAAAATCCCGCCCGTACAGCTCGCACTTTGGCCGAAAGCGCCCCGGAAGTAAGGTAAAGGTGCGACATCACCACATGCACGAACCGCGCGTTCGATCCGCTGAGCGCTTTACCCATCCGTTCAAATGCCAGCTTCACGTCGCTCTCCTGGCTCCCAAAAGCAAGCTGCGTTCCCGTGATCACTAACTTCGGACTCGTAACCAGCGCGATCTGCGAATAGTGCGGCGATTTGTCTAGCGCCGGCGGATTCAGAAAACTGATCGGTTCCGGCGCCGCCGCTCGCGCTCGCGCCACCGCTTCACACTCCGCCGCCGGCATCACCGGCTCGCGCTGCATCTGCACGTAGTTCAACGCCGCGTTGGGAAAATTCTCTTTCATCAATCCCTGCGCGTTCCGTTGCTCCTCCAGCGAACTGACGAAGCAAGTCACTCGCAGCGCATCCTCGGCTTCCATACCGCCGCCGCGCAGCGCGCTCCGCAACAGCTCGATCGATTTCGCGACGCTCGGCGCGGCTTGGCCGGAAACAAACGCCACCCCATTCGGATTTACCGATTTCCTATCCACCTCGGTGGTCTCAATCACCACCTGCGCTCCTTCCAGCGGTAGCGCACCCACCTGCACCACGCTCAACGCCGGGAGCGGCACACGTTTCTCGGTAAAGGTTTCGCCCACCAGTTCGCCAACGCGCCGCATGTTTCCCGATCCGGACACAAACGCCCGGACTTTCACGATGGTCCCGTGGCTCGACCGCAGCAGGCCCTTCAAAGCCTCGCGCGTTTGCGGCGTGAACAGGCCTTTCGATGAGAGTGGTGATACCTGGAATGCCAGCCGGTCCGTGTCCGCCACCACCGCGATCGGAAGTTCTTTCGGAGGCGGCAGCGTCTGCGTCTCCTCCTTCGACTTTTTCTTCTTAGTCTCGGGAGCCACCACAGGCACGTAGCCTTCATCCTCAGCGGGCTTTTTTTTCTGTGCAAAAAGGTTGCCGCTAATGAGGCCAAACAGCACAGCGGCTAACAAAGAAGTCCGGAGAGAGTGCATTGCGGCCAGACAACTGATTCTAGCAGAGCCACTCTGTTACATTTGTCTCCAGTGACCCCCACCGTCTCCTCGCCTTCCCGCATCGCCAACTTCACGCGCTTCGCGTGGGGAGTGCTGGGCGCCAATCTTCTGGTCATCTTGTGGGGTGCGTTCGTGCGCGCCAGCGGTTCCGGCGCCGGATGCGGAAGCCACTGGCCGCTATGCAACGGCGAAGTGGTTCCACACAGCCCGCAGGTTCAGACAATCATCGAATTTACGCATCGCGTGATGAGCGGTGTGGCTATGATCGCTGTCATCGGACTGGCCATTTGGAGCGGCCGCTTGTATCCGACGGGTCATCGGGTTCGCAAAGCCGCCCTGTACTCGTTGCTGTTTTTCTTTACAGAAGCGTTGCTCGGCGCCGGATTGGTCCTGCTCCAACTCGTCGCGCAAAATGCCTCCGGTGGCCGCGCTTTCTACCTGTCTCTGCATCTGGTGAATACCGAATTCCTGCTGGCCGCCCTCGCCCTCGTCGCTTGGTTTTCCCGCGATTCAGCCGCACCCTGGTCGCGTCCATCATGGATCGTCGCGGCGACCCTGCCCCTCGCCATTCTCGTGAGCGTTACCGGCGTGATCGCGGCATTGGGCGATACATTATTCCCAGCCGCGTCCCTCGCCGAAGGTCTCCGTCAGGATCTTTCTTCGAACTCAAGTTTCTTGATCCGGTTGCGCAGCGCTCACCCGTTTCTGGCAGTTTTCTCGGCTGCATATTTCATCGCCGCGGCATTCACCGTACTTCGAGCGAAGCCCGTTCCGCTCACCACCCGCATCGCGCTCGGTGTAGTGATTCTCTCAGTCGCGCAACTTTGCGCCGGCGCCGTGAACATCGCGCTGCTCGCCCCCATCCCGCTGCAGATCCTGCATCTCCTGCTGGCGGATCTTCTCTGGATCGCGCTGGTGCTCCTCACCGCCCAAAAGTCATGAGCCGCCAGTTATTTTTCCTCGCGGCGACAGCAGTTCTGGCGCACGCGCAAATTTCCGGCCCCGACGTCCGGGTGTACAAGACGGTTGGTACCACCAACCTGACCGCCCACATCTTCCGGCCGCAAGGCAGCGATCGAACCGCCCGTCCCGCAATCGTGCTCTTCCACGGCGGTGGCTGGGTGGCCGGATCTCCGGAGTGGGTCTACGATGCCGCCAAAAGATATGCCCGATATGGCGCAGTCGCGGTGGCTGCGGAATATCGCTTGTCCGACCAGAAAACCATCACGCCACTGGATGCAATGTCGGACGCGCGCGACCTCATTCGTTGGATGCGCCGAAACGCCGCCGACCTTGGAATTCAGCCGGATCGCATCGCGGCCTACGGAGTTTCCGCCGGAGGGCAACTGGCAGCGTCGCTGTCAGCACTCGACGCTCCGAATGCCATGGTGTTGATCTCTCCTGCTGTATCGGTGGCTCACGATGGATGGTTCCAAAAGATACTCCTCGGCCGCGCCTCCGCGGTCGACATTTCTCCCGACGAGCATGTAACCAAGGATCTGCCGCCCACCGCCATCTTCGTCGGCGGAGCCGACACGCTAACGCCGGCCAAGTGGACCAAGCGTTTCTGCGACCTTTTGAACGAACGCGGTGGATATTGCGAAATCCAAATCTACCCGGGAGTCGGCCACTTATTCACTCGCAAGCTGGATAACCAGGAAGACAATTTCGATCCCGATCCGAAATTCGTGTTGGACGCCCAGCAAAAAGGCGACCACTTTCTCGCGGAGCACGGCTTCCTCAAGCTCGATAAGTAACCTAGGGCATTTGCGGATGCCCGCTCTCCAACGTCTTGGCAATCCATCCGGAATGAGGCAGGCCGCAGCGCGACAGCGCCTTCACCTCTTTGTCCAAGTCATACGACACGCGCCGGATGGTAGGCTCCAAATCATCCAGTAATAAATACGAAGCCCGCCGATCCCCGTCATACGAAAGACTAACGCTGCCGGAGTTGATTACAGTCATTCCAGAAACGTGTCGTATAAACGAGCGATGAATATGCCCATACACGACGATCTTCCGGCCGAGCCGAGAATAAACCGCCTCCAACTCAGCATCCCCAGCTTCCGGTCCCGGCGCCTTCCACCGATTATCCGGACTGGCATGCACCAGCGCCATCTCGCCCTGCGTTTGAATCCGCGGCAGAGCGCGCAGCCACCGAAGTCTCTCCTCCCCCAAAACATCGCGAGTCGCCGCGGCGATCTCCCGGATCGCCGACCAAAGCGCGGATGGCGCCTTCGATTGACTCGCGAACTCCTCCAGCGTCTCCGGCATCGCCAGCATCTCATCGGTGTTGCCCACCACGCCCGGCCACCCCAGATCGCGCACGCGATCTAGAATCTCTACGGGCGACGATCCGCTGTCGGCCAGATCCCCTCCATGGAAAATGAAATCGGGCGAGGTCTCCCGCAGATCCGCCAGCACTGCCTCGAAAGCTGTGCGGTTGCCATGGATATCGGAAACGATTGCGATGCGCATCAGGGCACCTGTTACCATTATTTCCAATGGTCAAATTCGGAATCACGCTATTCGTAGGCGCCATCGGGCTCCTCGCCCAGGATCAGCATAAGCAGGAACTGGAATCCACTCGCGCGCGCTACACCAAATACGATTACCGCATCCCCATGCGCGATGGCGTGAAATTGTTCACCAGCGTCTACGTTCCCAAGGATACTTCGCAATCCTATCCCTTCATGATGCAGCGCACGCCCTATTCCGTTGGGCCGTATGGTGTCGACAACTACAAGGCAACACTCGGTCCCTCCGAGCATTTCACCAAGGAGGGCTTCATCTTCGTCTATCAGGACGTACGCGGCCGTTATCTCTCCGAAGGCGCCTTCGTCGACATGCCCCCGCACAAAACCCACTTCTCCGGTCCCAAGGATTTCGACGACACCACAGATACCTATGACACTATTGACTGGCTGGTGAAGAACATTCCAAACAACAATGGAAAAGTTGGGATCTGGGGCATTTCCTACAACGGATTTTATGCCGCCTACAGCCTCATCGATTCCCATCCCGCGCTCAAAGCGGTCTCCCCGCAAGCCCCCATGGGCGATGTCGGAAATGGCGACGACGCGTTTCACAACGGCGCGTTCTTTCTGGCCGCCAACTTCGGCTTCTACGTGGGATTCAAGCCGCGCGGAGAAGATCCCGAGCGTCCGCAGCGCTCCGTCCCCTTCGATTTTCAAACCCCCGACGCCTACGATTTCTATCTGAAGATGGGCCCACTTTCCAACAGCAACGAAAAATACCTGAAGAACACCAACCCCTATTGGACCGACAATCTGAAACACGCCCGTTACGACGAATTCTGGCAGAGCCGCTCGCTGGTGCAATACATGAAGAACGTGAAGCCCGCCGTGATGTTCGTCGGCGGATGGTTCGACGCCGAGGACTTGGCCGGCCCCATCAAGCTCTTCCATGAACTGGAAAAAAACGGCGCCACTGCGCCCGACACGTTGGTGATGGGCCCCTGGTCGCACGGCGGTTTTTCGCGCGGACCCGGCGACACGCTCGGCAACCTGAATTTTGCTTCGAAGACCGGCGACTTCTACCGTGAGCGCATCGAGTTTCCGTTTTTCATGGAACACCTCAAGGGCAAGGGCGAGGGGATAAAAGCCAAAGCGGAAACCGTCGCTCCCAAGGCGTACCTGTTTGAAACCGGAACCAATCAATGGCGCCGCTTCGACTCCTGGCCGGCCAAAAATGCCGTCGCGCACGTGCTCCATTTCGATGCTGCCGGGAAGCTTTCCATGAAAGCGGCTTCCGACGTCGGCTTCGACGAATACACCAGCGATCCGGATCGTCCCGTGCCTGTAACCGGCGAAATCGGCTCCGGCATGCCCGGCGATTACATGACCTACGACCAGCGCTTTGCGTCGAAACGTCCGGACGTGCTTGTGTATCAAACGGAACCGCTCGATCATGACGTGACCATCGCCGGCCCAATCACTCCCGTGCTGTCGGTGTCAACCACCGGAACCGATTCGGATTTCGTAGTGAAACTGATCGATGTCTATCCCACCGATTATCCGGATCCCGATCCGAATCCAACCCGCGCCCACATGGGTGGGTATCAGCAGATGGTGCGCGGCGAACCCTTTCGAGGAAAATTCCGCAACAGCTTCGAGAAGCCCGAGCCTTTCGCACCAGGCAAACGCGCCCGCATCGAGTTCGCCATGCCGGATGTCTGCCACACCTTCCGCGTGGGCCATCGCATCATGGTGCAAGTGCAGAGCTCCTGGTTCCCGCTGGTGGATCGTAATCCGCAACAGTTCCTGGACATCCCAGCGGCGAGATCTGTGGATTTCCAAAAAGCCACCGAGCGCGTCTACCGCGGCGGCCCGGATGGCTCCGGCATCAAAGTCTTAGTTTTGGAGTAGACGAAGAACCAAAATCACCGGTCGCTTACGGGTCTGTGAAAAAACCAAAAAGGCACCGACTCCCTTACGGTCGTGGCTCGGAACGGAAAGAGTGTTACCGAACCGCGACCGTTAGGGAGTCGGTGCCGTTTTCCGACTAGCCGCTACTTCTTCCACCCGCCCACAATCGCCCCCATCAACAACATCCCCACCAGCGGATACCCCGCCGTCAACCAAAATCCAGCGAACGATCGTCCCTCGAAAATATAAGCCGTCCCAATCGTCGTCCCCACAAAACCAATCCACAACAGCGCTCCGATCGTAGCGCCGCGCACCACCGTCTGCTCGCCCGTCCCCACCGTCACCCACCCGATCACATACGCGATGATCAGGTTGCACACGAACGCCATACCATAAGCAATCCCCGGATTCACCGCCTCCTTCGTAAGCTGCTCCATCGTTTTTCCGATGCTGTCCAACCACGGCTTCGACATCACCGTGAACCACGCCGCCCCCAGCAGCCAATAAACCACCGCCGCTACCACCACTGCCCAAATGTTCATTTCTGTTCTCCCTTCCACACCACCGGACCCTGATCGAATCGCCGCGCCAACTCCGCCATCGTATAGGCATTGCCGCGATCAAAATGTTTGTACACCGTATCCCAATCCTCGCCGCTCCCCCATCCCAGCATCGAGATCGTCACCAGCGTCTGCTTCGCGCCGGCTTCTTTGAACGTCAGCACCGCGAACAACGTCCCCGCCTGCCGAGGCCGCTCCGGAAACTGCTCCGTCAGCCCAACTTTGATGGAAAACATTTCCATCGGAATATAATTCAGCACCGTGTTGTGAATCGTCCCCGGATCGCCCAGCTTGCTTCCCAAGTGATAGTTGGAATCGAACAGCCCGCCCGTCTTCAGTTCCATATGGACCACCGGCGCCATGAACGTCATCCATCCCTCCGATGTGCTGCACGCATTCCAAACCTCCGCGACGCTTCCATTCACCATCGCCTCATGCCGCAGCACGCGCTCGCCGGATGGCGCGACGAACGAAGTATTCTTCACCGGCGACGCCTTCCGCTTCTTGTATTCGTCGGACTCCAGATACGGCTTCAACCGGTCGAACAGAAAATGGCGCCAGACCCCATCCACAGCCTTTTCGGCGCCGTCCGGAATTTGCCCGGCCAAATTCGCGGTCAAATGAAACTTCGTCCCTCCCGGATCGGCATTCAGGTCATACGTCACCGCGAAATCCACCACCTTGCCCGCAAACGCAAGCGGCCCGGTAAACTGCAGTTTCTTCCCGCGTTCTGCGCGGATCACCGTCGCGAACAAAATTCCATCGCCCGCATCGTTGAAGATCTCGTAGAATCCGCCACCCGGACGCGCATCGATATACAACTTCTTCGGCTTCTCCGACATGTGATGATCCCACCACGGAATAATATCGCCCGTCACCGCATCGTAAACTTCCACCGGACTCGCCGGCAGAACAATCTCCTGCTCTATCGTGAATCCGGCGAGCTTGGTTTCTTTGATCTCGGCAACCGCGGCGAACTGAGCACCCAACAAAATTGCCAGCGATAATCTCTTACGCACCCGTCCCTCCCTTTTTCGTTCGAGTTTTCTTGGCCGGTTCCAGCAGCCGCGCAAAATACGCCCGCAGCTCCGCCACCGCCTGGTCGAACGGCTTCACATCCCGATGCGACCGCGAAAGCATCACGCCGCCTTCCATCACCGCCAGCACGAATCCCGACAGCCGCTCCCGGTCGATATCCGCAGGCAATCGATCCGCCGCCTGCTCCAGACAACCCTCCACCGCCGCCGTCCATCCATCGAAATTTTTCGCCAGCAGCCGATGCACTTGCTGCTGCTCCGGCCCGATCTCCAGCGCCAGCCTCCCAATCGGACATCCGTAAGTGCAATCCGTGGCCAAAATCAACATGCGATACCGCGCCAACAAAGCGAAAATTCGTTCAATCGGATCGTCGACGCCCTCCCACGCCGGCCCAAGCATCGCCGGATGCAGCAGCGTGAAGTACTTGTCCAGCACCGCCAGCAGCAAGTCCTCTTTGCTGTTGAAAAAATGATAGAAGCTGCCGCTGTTCGCTTTCGCAGCAGTCAAAAGATCGCTCATGCTGGTGTTGGCATAGCCTTTCTCCCAAAACAGATTCATCGCGGCGTCGATCAACCGGTCCCGGGTTCCAAGCGCAGCCGTCGGACTCATAAATTACTTCGCGTGCAGCATCTTGTCCCAATCGATCGGCCCCTTCTGGAACCGGTACAGAAGCTGCTTAAGCAGTTGCGCGTTTCCACTCGCGAGGTACTCATATGCTTCGTCCCACTCTTTGCCTTTTTTCCAACCCGTCTGCAGCAACGTCACTTTGGTTCCGGATTCCGCCGCTTCAAACCGAAACACCGCCGTGGTCCGCTCCCGCCGTACTTCCGGAAATTGTTCCGGAGCCATGGCCCTCATAGTGACGGATCGCATGGGTTCGAAACTCACAATGGTGCCGCCTCCGGTCTTTCCGCCGGGATAATGCACAATCCAATCGCCGCCCTCACGCAATTCCACCGTCATGTCCGGCCAAAGCCACTCCTGCGCGCCCTCTTTGGTAGTGAACGCCCGCCAAACCTCATCCAACTTAGCCGGTACCGTCACTTCAAACGAAAGCGCCTTCTCCGGCTCCTCCAGCTTCGTGATCTTCACCGGGCTATCCGCCGCCAGCAAAAGAATCGGCAGCACCAGCAGGAGAGCCTTGGTGGGGCGGACCCCCTGGTCCGCGCGGGTCCCCCTGGACCCGCTCTTCGGATCCCTCGATTTCTTGAGCATGCCGACGAGGGCGTCGGCTGCGGACCAGGGGGTCCGCCCTACACCGATCCCGCAACCTTTGCCGATTCCCGTACCGAACCGCGACCGCAAGGGAGCGTGCGCACCGCCGCTCTTACCACCAAAAATCCCAATCATCGAAACCTCCTCTTACTTGATCGTTCAACAAAGCATACAGCACCCCAATTCCCACTGTCAAGACTTTTCAGAAATTTGGTTACAATCCGAAAGGATTCCACGAACCCGGTGTTATACTTCTTCAGATCCTGGAATCAAATCTGTTTGGGAAGGTCCATGTGAACCCAACACGCAGAAGTTTCCTGAAAATCGGCGCTGGAACCGCCGTCGCTTCGGTCCTCGGCTTCGACCTCAAAGCCGCCTACGCGGAATCCAAAGAATTAAAAATCGCCCGCACCACCGAGACCCGCTCCACCTGCCCGTACTGCGCGGTGAGCTGCGGCATCATCATCCACACCATCGGCGACAAGGCGAAAAACGTCACCGCGCAAGTGGTCCACGTGGAAGGCGATCCCGATCATCCCATCAATCGCGGTACGCTCTGCCCCAAAGGGTCGTCGCTCATGCAGGACATCCTCAATGAGCGCCGCCTGCTCAAGCCCCAGGTCCGCCGCCCCGGTTCCGATCATTGGGAAGACATCGGGTGGGATCAGGCCTACGCGGAAATCGCCCGCCACATAAAGAAGACGCGCGACGAAGGGTTCATCACGACGGACTCCCTGGGCCGCACCGTAAATCGCCTGGAAAACATCGCCTGGAACGGCGGCTGCACCGACACCAACGAGTTCAATTATCTCGCCGTCAAAACCATGCGCAGCCTCGGGGTGACCTTCATAGAAAATCAGGCCAGGGTTTGACACGGCCCCACGGTCTCCAGTTTGGGGCCCACATTCGGACGAGGCGCCATGACCAATGGCTGGATCGACATCAAGAACACCGACATGATGTTGATCATGGGCGGCAATCCGGCCGAAAACCATCCCTGCGGATTTAAGTGGGCCGTCGAAGCCAAGCGCCAGCGCAACGCCAAGATGATCGTGGTGGATCCGCGTTACACCCGTACCGCCGCCGTGTCCGATTTGTTCCTGCAGATCCGCGCCGGATCGGACATCGCGTTCCTCGGCGGCATGATCCACTATGCGCTGGAAAATCAGCGGATTGCCAAGGAATATCTGGTCAACTACACCAATGCCGCCTTCGTCATCAAGGACGGTTTCAAACTCCCCGACGACGGCCTATATTCCGGTTACGATCACGACAAGCAAACCTACGACAAGTCCACTTGGAACTACGAAGGAACCGGTTCGCACGGCGGTAACGGCGAAGGTTCGCACGCCGGCCAGACACCTCCGCCGCCCATGTCCCCCAACCAGGCTCCGCCTCCACCCGCACTTCCGGCTGACGTGGTTTACGACATCACACTCAACCATCCCCGTTGCGTCTATCAACTCCTCAAGCAGCAATACTCGCGCTACACGCCGGAAATGGTCGAGCGGATCACCGGCATTCCCAAGGATCAATTTCTCAAAGCGGCCGACCTGTTCACTTCTGTTCGAACCGGCGGCGACATGAAAAAAGCCGCCACCGTAATCTACGCGGTCGGCTGGACCCAGCACTCCTTCGGCTCCCAAATCATCCGCACCGCCGCGATGCTGCAATTGCTGATGGGCAACGTCGGACGCGCCGGTGGTGGCGTCAACGCTCTGCGCGGCCATTCCAATATTCAAGGCGCCACGGATATGGCCGGCATCTTCGATAACTTGCCGGGCTACCTAAAGGTACCCACTCCCGCCGACAAGGATTTCGACGCCTGGATGACCCGCATCACGCCCAAAGCATCCAAACCAAAAGACTGGGAATCGTTCAACTATTGGTCCAACACGCCCAAGTTCGCCGCCTCATTCTTGAAAGCCATGTACGGCGACGCCGCTACCAAAGAGAACCATTGGGCGTTTGACTACCTGCCCAAAGTGGATCGCGAGTACTCCTGGACGCACATCTGGGACGACATGTACCGGGGCAAAGTGAAAGGCCTGCTCGCTTTCGGAATGAATGGCGTCTCCATCGGACCGAACTCCCAGAAAAATATCGACGCGCTGAAAAAAGCCGATTGGTTGGTGGTCTGCGAAATCTATCCGGACGAAACCAGCGAGTTCTGGAGATCCCCCGGCATCACCGCGGATCAGATGAAGAACATCCCCACCGAAGTCTATCGCCTGCCCGGCGCCGGATTTGCGGAAAAAGATGGCACCTTCGTGAACTCCGCCCGCTGGTTGCAATGGAAATGGGCCGCCGTGCCTCCGCCTGGAGACTGCCAATTCGATCAGGCGATTCTTGCCAAACTCTTTCTAAAAGTCCGCGAGCTGTATCAGAAGGAAGGCGGGAAATTTCCAGACCCAATCCTGAACCTCACCTGGAACCATCTCGATCCGAATAACCCGTCTCTGGAGGAACTGGCCAAGGAACTGAATGGACGCGCCATTTCCGACGTCACCGACGAGCCCACCAAAACCATCATCAAAGCCGGCCAGCAGTTGCCCGGATTTTCCTTCTTGCGTGACGATGGTTCCACATCCTGCGGAAACTGGCTCTGGTGCGGCTCCTGGACCGAAGCCGGCTCACTCGCCAAACGCCGCGGCACAGAGGACCCATCCGGGCTCGGCATTTATCCGAACTGGGGCTGGTCCTGGCCCATGAACCGCCGCGTACTCTACAATCGCGCCTCCTGCGATCTGAACGGCAAGCCCTGGGATCCGGATCGCCGCCAAGTCTGGTGGAACGAAGCGCAGAAAAAATGGCTCGGCGCCGATGTCCCGGATTTCAAACCGGATTCCGCGCCCAAAGATCACATGGGCCCCTTCATCATGAATCCGGAAGGGGTCGGCCGATTGTTCGTTCCTTTGGCTGGCCTCGCCGATGGACCATTCCCGGAACATTACGAACCCTTCGAAAGTCCCGTCGCCAATATTCTGCATCCCAATCAACCCAACAATCCGGTGGTCAAGAAATACTCCACTGACATGGACAAGTACGGAACTCCCGAGCAGGGATTCACCGTGATATGCACTACCTATAGACTTACCGAGCATTATCATTACTGGACCAAGAACAATCCCATGAACGTCCAGCTTGTTCCGCAAATGTTCGTCGAAATCCCCGTGGAACTCGCGGCGGACTTAGGCATCAAGGGCGGAGCCAACGTCAAGGTGACCAGCGCCCGCGGAACCTACCTGGCAAAAGCCATGGTCACCCACCGCATCAAGCCCATGCTGATCGATGGGAAAAAGATTTACCAAATCGGAATCCCGATCCACCAAGGCTATCGCGGCATCCAAGAGGATGCGGGCAGGGAAGCCAAAACCCTGGCCAATATTCTTTCCCCGACAGTAACCGATCCCAACGCCTACACCCCCGAATTCAAAGGCTTCCTAGTAAAACTGGAGAAAGCATGAGAAAAAAATCGGGGACACTTCGGGCTAGCGTCCCCACCGTCCCAAACTTTAACGAAAGCAGACGTGTCCCCGATTTTTTCCCCGGATAACTCGCAATGAGCAACGGCACACTAGAAATCAAAGCCATCTCCGGCCACGCCGGACCGGTCCCCGGCCGCGACACCTCCCGCGATTACGACGTCTGCAAACTAATCGACGTCACCACCTGCATCGGCTGCAAAGCCTGCGAAGTAGCGTGCCTGGAATGGAACGGCTACCCCTTCCGCGAAACCGTCTTCGACAACACCTACCAAACCATGCCGGATCTGGCCTGGAACTACTACAACCTGATCCGCTTCAACGAACACATCGCCGAAGACGGAACCTTCAGTTGGCTCATGCGCAAAGACGGCTGCATGCACTGCGCCGATCCCGGCTGCCTCCGCGCATGCCCAGCCGACGGCGCAATCGTGCAATACGCCAACGGCATCGTCGATTTCAACCAGGACAACTGCATTGGCTGCCAATATTGCGTCACCGGCTGCCCCTTCAACATTCCCAAGTTCAATCACGAGACCAAGAAGGTCCACAAGTGCACGCTCTGTTCGGATCGCGTGGGCGCCGGCCTGGAACCCGCGTGCATCAAAGCCTGCCCAACCGGCTGCCTCCACTTCGGCAGCAAGGACGACATGAAGGATCTCGCCGAAAAGCGTGTTAAGCAACTCCACGAACACACTTCGCACAAAAGCGCCGGCGTATACGATCCTCCGGGTGTTGGCGGAACCCATGTCATCTACGTGCTACACGATGCCGACCATCCGGAATATTACGGCGGCCTCCCGAAAGATCCGCAGATTCCGCTTCTGGTCCGTCTCTGGAAGGGTCCGCTAAAATGGCTAGGCAATTTCGCCATCGCGGCAGGTATCCTGACGGCTGCCGGTCACTTCATTAAGTTTGGTCCCAAGAAAGTTCACGAATCGGACAAGAAGGAGGAAGTCGCGTGAGTACGGTGGCAGCCACGCATTCCGTTTCGCCCGATGCTATCCAGCGCTACAGTTTTCACGAGCGCCTGATGCATTGGCTTACGGCCCTGGTCTTTCTCTACTGCATGGCCACCGGCCTGGCGTTCTTTACGCCGCATCTCTTCTGGCTGGCAACGGTGTTAGGCGGCGGACCCACTTCCCGCTTTTGGCATCCTATTCTCGGACTCGGCTTCTTCTGCACCACGATTTGGATGCACATCGTCTGGCGCCGCGATATGGAAATCACCGAAACCGACAAGCGATTCCTCAGCCACGTGGAAGATTACGCCACCAATCGCGACGATCGCGTAGCCCCGCAGGAAAAATACAACGGCGGTCAGAAACTCTATTACTGGCTGATGTACTACGGCTCCATCTTGCTGCTCTTCTCCGGCCTCTTCCTGTGGTTTCCGGAATCCATCCCGTTCTCGTTCGCCTGGGTCCGTCACTTGATGATCGTGCTGCATGAAATCGCCGCACTGGCCACCATTGGCGGATTCATCGTCCACATCTACATGAGTGTTTTTCTTGTCCCCGGCAGCATGACTGCCATGACGGAAGGGTTTGTCAGTCGCGCTTGGGCCCGGACGCATCACAGGCTGTGGTACATTCGCATGACCGGCGGTGATCATGAAAGCGAGCTTCGACAATAGGATTCACCGCGCCGCAGAACTCGCCCAAACATTTCCCAGCGCCGCCAGCATTTTAAGTTTCTACCGCGAGCTCGCGCATTTTCAGAAATCGGTTTCCGAAGACGTCCAAACAAACGCCATCACCGACGCCCGCGCTCTCACGCGCCACTTCCCGGCTTTGCTCGATCTCATGACACGCATCGGCGCGCAGCCCATCGCCGCGTTCGGCCAAGAGCATCTTCAGTCCCAAGCGGCGCAGGAAGAACTGCTGCTCGGATTCTGGGAGAGCGGCCCACTAACGGAACTGACCGGCGTGGAAGCCGGCCGATTCTTCGCTCGAGTCCTGCTGCAGCCCTACGCCGAGTACCTGGCATCGCGCGGCGACATCGCGCTGGATAACGCCGCGCCCACCTGTCCCTTCTGCAACGCGCGTCCCGTAGCCGCGGTATTGCGTGGCGAGGGCGACGGAGCCAAACGCTGGCTCCTTTGCTCCCTCTGCGCCACGGAATGGCAATATCGCCGCGTAATCTGCCCAGCCTGCGGCGAAGAGAACAAAGAAAAGCTCCCCATCTACGTAGCGTCCGAATTCGAATACGTCCGCGTCGATGCCTGCGAAAGCTGCCACACCTACATCAAGTCGGTAGATCTAACCAAAAACGGCCACGCCGTCCCAGTAGTAGACGAAATCGCGACAGTGCCATTAAACATCTGGGCCGAAGAACACGGCTACTGGAAGCTAGAACCAAACCTGTTAGGCATGTAGTTTTTGACGCGGCGTGTCCCCAAACCGAACCGCGACCGCAAGGGAGCGCCACCACGACAATACTCTCAACAATGTAAACTCCAACCATGACCGCTCCAGTGGACGCATGGCCATCCCTCCCCCAAGAATCCTGGCAACCCACCTACGAAACACTCCACATGTGGACCCAGATTGTCGGCAAAATCCGCCGAACGCTTACGCCGTTAGTCAACCACTGGTGGAACGTCCCGCTCTACGTAACAGCTCGCGGCCTGACCACCTCACCCATCCCCTACGGCGCGCGCACATTCGAAATCAACTTCGACTTCATCGATCACGAATTACGAATCGAAACCTGCGAAGGCCTGACAAAACAAATCGACCTGCGCCCCATGTCCGTAGCCGAGTTTTACCAACAACTAATGGACTCGCTACACGCACTGGCCATAGATGTAAAGATCCACGCGACGCCCGACGAAGTAGCAAATCCGATTCCTTTCGCCGAAGACACCACCCACAAATCTTACGACCCAGAATCCGCGCACACGTTCTGGCGCATCCTGGTCACTGTCGATTCCATCTTCAAGGAATTCCGCGGACGCTTCATCGGCAAATGCAGCCCGGTGCATTTTTACTGGGGCAGCTTCGATCTTGCAGTCACGCGTTTCTCCGGACGCCGTGCTCCCGAACGTCCCGGCGCGGATGCCATCACGCGCGAAGCGTATTCTCATGAAGTAATCAGCGCCGGTTTTTGGCCGGGCGGTGGCGATATCAAAGGTCCGGCGTTCTACGCATACGCCTCTCCCGAGCCTCCCGGTTACAAAACTGCCCGCGTGCAGCCGGATCGAGCGTTCTATCATGGAGGAATGTCGGAGTTCTTCCTGATGTACGACGACGTCCGCCGTGCCGAGTCTCCGAAAGCGACGCTTCTAGATTTTCTTCAAAGCACCTACGCAACAGCCGCCGACCTGGCAAAATGGGATCGCGCGTCGCTGGAGAGAACTACCGAACCGCGACCGTAAGGGAGCCGGTGCCTAAAAACCAATGCCCAATCAATGCACTCATCTCGATGAAATAAAAGTCACCACCACCACAACTCACGTCTGCCCCGAATGCGTTGCCCTGGGCGACCGTTGGCTGCACCTGCGCCTCTGCCTGATCTGCGGACACGTCGGCTGCTGCGATTCCTCCAAAAATAAACACGCCACCAAGCACTTCCATGCCGTGAAGCATCCACTGATGCGCTCCATCGAACCCGGCGAACGCTGGATCTGGTGTTTCGTCGACGATCTTTCTCCCGGCGACCTGAAGGCATAATGTCCGAAGTAATCGTCCAAGGCAGCGCCGCTGGATTCGCGCAGGCAATCCGCGCCGGCCGCCACCACTTAACTTCGGATGAACCCATTGATGCCGGCGGCGCGGACTCCGGCCCATCGCCCTACGATCTGCTCTTGTCCGCGCTCGGTTCCTGCACTTCCATGACGCTAGGAGTCTATGCGCGGCGCAAGCAGTGGCCCCTCGAAAGCGTCACAGTGCGGCTACGCCACTCACGCATCCACGCCACCGATTGCGCCGAGTGCGAAACCAAAGAGGGACTGCTCGATCGCATCGAGCTGGAGATTCAACTGGTAGGAGAACTCAGCGAAGAGCAGCGGCTCAAGCTTCTGGAAATCTCGCGCAAGTGCCCGGTCCACCGAACGCTAGTATCAGAAATGAATATCCAAACCCGATTGGTGTGAAAAAGCACCCGTTCCCTCACGGTCGGGTTCGGTATTGTCCTTCCGAACCGCGACCGTAAGGGAGCCGGTGCCTTGTCTGATCATCTCGATGCCGTGGAACTCGCCACCATCTTCAATCCACCCTGTGGACTCCCGCTCCACACTTCGCTCTCCACCGTATGCCCCGCCAACCCCCGAAATCTCGACGGACTCATCCCCATATAGCGCTTGAACAGAAACGAAAGATGACTTTGATCCGAGAATCCACAAATCAACGCGATCTCAGCCAACGGCGTGTGCGAATGCGCCAGCAGATGCGACGCATACTGAATCCGGCGCTTCCGAATCAACTCACCGACGGTCACGCGATTGTACTTATGGAACTGCCTTGAAAGATGCACGTAGTGGACTCCCACCTCGGCTGCTATCGCAGCCAAACTGAGCCGTTCCAGGAAACGCGCCTCCACGATCTCTGTCGCATGCTTCAGCCAGCGCGGAATCACTTGCGCATCGGGCTTCGATTCCGATCGTGCAATTTCAGCCAGAATCTCGAGCACCAGCCCTTCCACCGCAATTCCTGACGCCGAGTCTTCTCTGCAAAACTCCGCGTACAACCGGTTTGCCAGCCACGTGGCGCTCAGCCCGCTAATCTCCGCGGGACTGCGCGGGATCACCGAATGGCAATCCAACTTGTCCAATACGGCGGGCTCAATCCACACATGCAGACAGCGTACTCGCGACTCGAATGTGTTTTCGTGATCCTCTCCTGCCGGAAGAAATCTCAGAGCCCCGGGCCGGCACACGATATTTCTGGTTCCGCAACGCTCGCGATAGGTTCCCTCGATCACGAACGTCAGGAATGCCTGGCGATGCGAATGTTTCGGAACAAGAAGTTCTGCCGGATACAGATGCTCGGTGAGCGTGTAAGGTCCCAGGCTGCGTTTTTTAAGAACTTCTCCAGCCGCTTCCTCGGGAAGGGTGTTGCCGTTCGGATGAATACAGGGGATCAATCGAAAACTCCTGTCTTGATCCCCATCTTGCGGCGAATCTGTCAAGGAGTCGTTGCCGAGTTGTAAATGTTTGGTAAAAAACGGACTTCCCGCTTCCAAAGCCGCCCTCCGAGGGACCAAATCGAGCCGCCTCCGCGTTAGCATTTTAAGATAGAGCGTTCATGCCAAATATACTTGTGATTGACGATGACGAAAGCCTGCGCGACACCATAGGCATCATGCTGGAACAGGAGGGTTTTACCCCCATCCTGGTTTCCGATGGCAAAACCGGCTATGAGCGCGCGCTCGCGGTCAAACCGGACCTGATGATCGTGGATCTGCGCCTGCCCGGAATGACCGGAATCGAGATTTGCAAACAGTTGCGCGCCGCCAGTTTCAAAACCCCCATCATCGTGCTCAGCGCCGTCGGCGAAGAGGTGGATAAAGTATTGCTTTTAGAAATCGGTGCGGACGACTACATTGTGAAGCCATTCGGCGCCCGCGAACTTCTCGCCCGGATTCGCGCCGTGTTGCGCCGGACATCGCCCGAATCTCGGAAGATCGCCCAGTTCGGGGCCATCGCCGTCGATTTCGAACGCCGCATCGTCACCCGCCGCGGCGAGCCGCTGAAGATGACGCCGGCCGAATACAACTTGCTCAGCTACTTTCTTCAGAATCCGGACCGCCCGCTTACGCGCGACATGATCCTGAACTCTGTTTGGGGTTATGAGTCGTTTCCCAATACCCGAACAGTGGACGCGCATGTGGTCCGCTTGCGCCAGAAACTGGAAGCGGATGCGAATACGCCGCGCCACTTCCTGACGGTCCATGGTGTTGGATATCGCTTCCTCCCATGATGGAACGCACGGTCTTGATCGTGGAAGACGCGGAAACGTGTTCCTCGATCCTTGAAATCATCTTCAGCTCGATCCGGGATCTGAAGGTGCTGACGGCAGCGAGCGGCGACCAAGCCTGGGAAATACTGGAGAATCAACATCAGCCGGTTCGCGCCATCGTGACCGATCTCCACATGCCCGGTATGGATGGATTCGAGCTCATGGAACGAGTGCGATCGCATCGGGTGCATCGAAGCGTGCCTATCATTGTGATTACCGGCTGTACCGATGAGGACGCGCCGGAACAAGCGCGCCTCCGGGGCGCGAATGCGGTCTTTCTGAAACCCTACTCACCCGCCCGGGTGCGGGAGAAACTGGAGCAGCTTTTGAGCGATGAAACTCCACGCGGCTAACATTCTAATTATTTTCGGAACCACAGTCACGGCACTGGCGCAGAACACTCCGGAAATGCGCGAAGTCCTCAGCAGGCTAGAGCGCCTGGAAAAGGAGAACGAGGCCCTGACCGAAGAACTACGCGCCCTCCGCAAGGACCTCGCCGCCTTCCACGCACCCGGCACAGACACGCCCGCGACGGACGAACCCTCTAACCGAACCGCGACCGCAAGGGAGCGAGCGGACCAGCCAACCCCCGACGAAACCGAATCCATCAACAAAACCCGCATCGAAGAACTAAGTCAAACCAAACTAGAATCCTCCCAAAAATTTCCAATCAAGCTAACCGGCATGGCATTATTCAACGCCTACCTGAACGGCCAAAACAACGGCGGCAACGTGAATCCGCCGGCCGCATCCCTCTCTCAGCGCCGATAATACCGGCGGCGGAACTCTCTCTCAGACCACGCTCGGTCTGCTCTACAACGGTCCACAAACTCTAGCCGGGGGAAAAGTCAGCGGATCGCTCTTCATGGATTTCTTCGGAGGCTCCACAGCGTCCATCGGCCACTTGCTTCGCATCAGAACCGCATCGATTAATTTCGATTGGACCAACACCAGCGTCATGGTCGGCCAGGACAAACCGCTCATTTCGCCGCGCGATCCGGATTCGTTGGCCCAGGTCGGATTCTCCCCGCTCACCGGCGCGGGCAATCCGTGGCTGTGGCAGCCTCAGATTCGAGTGGAGCAACGGTTCGCGCTCTCGAACGACAACGGATTTCGCGCACAAGCGGCCGTTTTCCAAACCAGCACTTCGACAGGAGCCGGCGAACCTTATCAGGTGGAGGAATCGCGGCCGGGCGTGGAAGGCAGGCTCGAGTACTGGCGGCGCTGGGGTGAAACCGGACGCCTGGAAATCGCCGGCGGCATTCACTATAACCGCAATCACCTAGGCGACGTCTCACTCCCTTCGGATGTCTATTCGGTGGATTGGTTTTTCCGGCCTCTGCGGAAACTGGAATTTTCCGGAATGCTTTTCCACGGTCGCAATGTTCCGGTTTTGGGTGCCTTGCCTCCAGGATTTTCCATGCTGCCGAACGGACAGATCGTTCCCGTTCGCAGCAATGGCGGATGGGCTCAGATGAGAATCCCCATCACCTCGCGGCTTGCTTTCAATATCTATGGCGGCCAACAGGTGAATCGCGATACAGATTTGGTATTCGGCAACACCGGTTCGAACGCCGGATACTTCAGCAACTTCATGTACCGGCTGGCTCCGAACGTGATCCTGAGTCTGGAAGGCGGCCAGGTTCGGACGACGTATTATCAAATTGGAAATCGGCTGAACGATCATTATGATTTGGCGATCGCTTATCTTTTCTAGCCTGACCTTGTTGTGCTGCGGAATGGGCCGCTCGGCCACCGTGAGCGGCAAGGTGGAACTCGCCTTCTCGCAGGATCCCAACGTTCGCAAGCATCTGGATTACTCGGGCGTTGTGGTCTGGCTGGAGCCGGTCTCCGGGGCTGCCGTTTTGCCGGCGGCGTCGCGCCACGCGGAAATGCTGCAGAAGAACAAAACGTTTACTCCGCATGTTCTGGCCATCACGGTTGGGACCACGGTGGATTTCCCGAATCGCGATTTTATCTTTCACAACGCCTTTTCGAATTACAACGGCGAGACGTTCGACATCGGCCTGTATCCGCCGCGTACCACCAAATCCACGTTGTTCAACCGAGCCGGCGTGGTGCGGGTATTTTGCAACATCCATCCCACCATGAGCGCCGTGATTGTGGTTCTGAAATCGCCCTATTTCGGAGTTTCCGATCACAGCGGCGCCTTCCAGATTCTGAAAGTTCCACCCGGGTCTTACCGGCTGCGTGTATTTCACGAAAGAGCCACCGAACAGACGCTGGAAGCACTCTCGCGGGTTGTTGAAATTTCCGCCGACGGGCTGCAACTTCCCGCTATCTCGGTGTCCGAAAGCGGTTATCTGCTGCTTCCGCACAAGAACAAATTTGGAAAGGACTATTCGCCGGTCACGGATTCCGGAGGATACGTGGGGACCAAGCCGTGAACTTTTCACGCCTATCTCTGCTGTGGAAAATCCTGATCCCCACGTCGTTGGTCATGACCGTGGTTTTCGCCGTCACCGGCTGGCTGGTAGAGCGCAGCGTCGTCAGCACCACGTATGCCAGCGTGGAGCAAGAAGCAAAAGCCAGTTTTCAGGCCTACGAATCTTTGTGGAAAGCGCGCGCGGATCGGCTGGCGTCCGTGAGCCAGATTCTGAGCACCATGTCCGACGTGCGTCGCGCGTTTGGCACACAGGATCAAGCGACCATTCGCGATACCGCCGGCGAGCTGTGGTCCAAAGTGGATACAGAAGACGCGTTCTTCCTGGTTTCCGATGCCCAAGGCACGGTGATCGCGAGCCTCGGCGCGCCCGCGACATTTGTACCGAACGACGATCTGCCAATGGTGCGAGTAGCCCGCGCGCATTTTCCGAAACAGGCTTTCGGGTTCGTACAGAAAACCGAGCAACTGTTTCAGGTAGTGATTACGCCGGTTTATGTTCAATCGGTGGGTGGCGCCGCGCTGCTGGATGTTTTGGTGGCGGGTTACAAAGTGGATAACAAAGTAGCGGAGGGATTGAAGCGCTCCACCGGCGGCAGCGAGTACGTATTCACCACCAAAGATAACGCCATCACGTCCACTCTCAGCCGCGATGCCACCGCGCAAATCATGCCGGAACTGCTGCGGAATCCGAGTGCGCCCAAGGTCTCGGATTATCTGGCGCTGCCGACGCCGCTGCTCGACGTCGCGGGAAGTCCGGTGGGACAGCTTTTCATTCTGCGGTCTTTCGCAAGTGCGCGCGAACGATTAGGCGCGCTGCGCCGCCAGATTCTCGCGCTGTGGTTGCTCGCATTAACGGCAGCGCTGGCTGTTACATATTTGGTTGCGCGGAAAATCATGCAGCCGGTGGCGGAGCTGGATCGTGCGGCTGCCGAAATCGCCAAGCAAAATTACGATTACCGGATCAATGTTTATAGCCAGGATGAATTGGGCCGCTTGGCGGAAACTTTCCAAAGCATGTGTGAATCCATCCGCGCCGCGCGGGAAGAATTGATTCGCCGCGAACGGATCGAAACCATCGGCCAGCTTTCCACCTCCATCGTCCACGATCTTCGGAATCCGCTGGCGGCGATTTATGCCGGCGCGGAAATGCTGGTGGATGGGAACCTGCCGGAAGAACAGACGCGGCGATTGGCCAAAAATATTTATCGCGCCTCGCGTGGGATTCAGGACATGCTGCAGCAGTTGCTGGACGTGGTTCGCGGAAAATCGAGCGCGAGCGAGATGTGCAGCCTGCGCGAGGTGATCGGCGCCGCTTGGGATTCGGTGGCGCCGGTTGCGGAGAACCAGAAGATCGAACTGATTGCGCAAGTTCCCGACGGTTTGGAATGTCCCATGGAGCGGGCCCGGATGGAGCGCGTGTTTTCCAACCTTTTCGAAAATGCCATCGAAGCGATGCGATCCGGCGGCCGAATCTCGATCGGCTCGGAAGCCAACGGCGAAAGTATTCTGGTACGCGTGGAAGATAGCGGACCCGGAATCAGTCCGGCGTTGCGCGGCCGACTGTTTCAGCCTTTTGTGACTGCCGGTAAAAAGAACGGCCTGGGTTTGGGGCTCGCGCTTTCGCGGCAAACGCTGCTGGATCACGGCGGAGATTTGTGGCTGGATGCGAACGGGCCGGGGGCGCGGTTTTGTTTGAGATTGCCTTACGTTGGGCATGGGACGGTGCGTTAACGCGACTCGGCAATCTGCCAACGGCACCGACTCCCTCACGGTCGCGGTTCAGTAACGGGGTACCGCATTCCGAGCCGCGAGCGTGAGCGACCGGTGCTTTGCGATAGTCACAGCGTTGCGGTCGCGGCTCGGTAGCACTCTTTTGCGATTTGCAATTCTTCGTTCGCGCGGATTACCAGGACTCGCACTTTTGAATCTGGTGTCGCGATGTCTTGGTCCGGTTTATTCAAAGACGAGTCTATTTTCACGCCGAGAAACGCTAAACGCTGGCAGACTCGTTCGCGGACCGGCGGCGAGTTTTCGCCCACGCCTGCCGTGAAGATCAAAGCATCCACGCCGCCTAGGACGGCTAGCATTCCGCCGATTTCGCGCAGCAGCCTGTGGATGTAAACATCGAACGCCAATTGTGCTCTCGCATTGCCTGCAGCGATGCCCTCCTCGATTTTCCGCATGTCGCCAGAGATGCCCGAGACGCCCAACAGGCCGGATTGCTTGTTCAGAATCTGGTCGAGCTGTTCGGCGGTGTAACCGCGATGGCGGATGAGATACACCAGAATCCCCGGATCGATGGACCCGGATCGAGTGCCCATCATGAGGCCTTCAAGCGGCGTGAATCCCATGGTGGTGTCCACGCTTTTTCCATCTTTTACAGCAGCCAGCGAAGCGCCGTTTCCTAAATGGCAAATGATCAGCTTGAGCGACGCTGGATCGCGGCCCAGCAGTTCCGCCGCGCGACCGGCGCAGTATTGATGATTGATGCCGTGAAATCCATAGCGGCGGACACCATCTTCGAGCCAGGAATATGGGCCGGGGTAAACGTAGGCGGCGGGTTCCAGCGTTTTATGGAAGCCGGTATCGAAGACCGCGATTTGGAGAACGTTCGGGCCGATGATGCGGTCGACCGTTTGGACTGCTTCGAGCTCGAAGCGATTATGCGCCGGCGCGAACTCCACCTGCTGGGCGATGGCCTGGCGAACTTCCGGTGTGAGCGGCGTGCTATCGCGATAAACCGGGCCGCCATGCACGATGCGATGACCCACGACATCGATTTGCGGATGCTCCGCCAAAAGCGATTTGAGCGCCGGTTCGAGTTCCGATTCCGCGCCTAGGTGCTTACTCCACAGAACATGATCTCCGGGCATTTCGCCATACCAGCATTTAAAGCTGCTGGATCCGCCGTTTATGACCAGGATCTTCACTTCACCGGCCAGTGCCAATCGCGGATTTCCGGCATGTCGTCGCCGTAGCGCGTGATGTAGAGTTTGTGCTCGATCAGCCGATTGCGCAGCAACTGTTTTTCACGCCCGGCCACGCCGCGCAGGCGCGGAACGCGATCGATCACGTCGCCGGCCAGATGGAACCGGTCGAGATCGTTCAATACGGTCATGTCGAACGGAGTTGTCGTGGTGCCTTCTTCTTTGTAGCCGCGCACGTGCAGATTGTCGTGATTGGTGCGGCGATAGGTCAGGCGATGAATGAGCCACGGATAGCCGTGGAATGCGAAGACAATGGGTTTGTCAGCAGTGAAGATAGCATCAAAATCGCGGTCGGAAAGACCGTGCGGATGTTCGCTGTGGGGCTGCAACGTCATCAGATCGACGACGTTGACTACGCGAATTTTCAAATCCGGCAAACGGCCGCGCAACCAGTCCACGGCCGCGAGCGTTTCTTGCGTGGGGATATCGCCGCAGCACGCCATGACCACGTCCGGCTCCGCGCCTTCATCGGTGCTGGCCCAATCCCAAATTCCGATGCCCGCTGTGCAATGGCGGACCGCAGCATCCATATCCAAATATTGCAAAGCCGGCTGTTTTCCTGCAACGATGACGTTGATGTAATTCCGGCTGCGCAAACAGTGATCGGCTACCGATAGAAGACAGTTGGCATCCGGAGGCAGATAGACGCGTACAATGTCAGCTTTTTTGTTCACCACGACATCGATGAAGCCGGGATCCTGATGGCTGAAGCCGTTGTGATCCTGCCGCCAGACGTGCGAGGTCAAAAGATAATTCAGAGAAGCGATGGGCCGGCGCCAGGAAATCTCTTTCGATTCCTTTATCCACTTCGCGTGCTGATTGAACATGGAGTCAACGATGTGGATGAAGGCTTCGTAGCAGGAAAAGAATCCGTGCCGGCCGGTGAGCAGATAGCCTTCCAGCCAACCCTGGCACATGTGCTCGCTAAGAACTTCCAGGACGCGGCCGTCGGGAGCGACGTGATCGTCGGCGGGAATGATGATTGCTTCGGACTTGCGATTAGTAAGTTCGAACAACGCATCTAAACGGTTGGAGCTGGTTTCGTCGGGTCCGAAGACCAGGAAATTATTGTTCCCCTCATTCAGCTTCATCAGGTCGCGCAGCATCTTGCCTAAGACGCGCGTGGCTTCGCCGCGATCCGAGCCGGGATTCTTCACGTCCACCGCGTAAGAACGGAAATCCGGCATGCGCAGGTCTTTGAGCAGCAAGCCGCCGTTCGCATTCGGATTCGCGCCCATGCGCCGCTGGCCCTTGGGAGCGAGCTCGGCCAGTTCGGGAATCAGGCGGCCGCGCTCATCGAAAAGTTCTTCCGGGTGGTAGCTCTTCATCCAATCTTCGAGCTCTTTGACATGTCCGGGTTTGGACATATCGGCAAGCGGAACCTGGTGGGCGCGGAAGGTTCCTTCAATTTGGATGCCGTCCACAACTTTGGGGCCGGTCCAACCTTTGGGCGATTCCAGCACGATCATGGGCCACTCGGGGCGGGTGGAGAATCCATTCTCGCGCGCGTCTTTTTGGATATCGCGAACCTGGTTCACCACGGTTTCGAGCGTAGCGGCCATCAACTGGTGCATCGGTTCAGGATCGTGTCCGATGACGAAGTAAGGTTTGTAGCCGTAGCCGCGGAGCAGCGTGGCCAGCTCTTCTTTGCTGATGCGCGCGAGGACGGTGGGGCCGGCGATTTTGTATCCGTTGAGATGCAGGATGGGAATGACGGCGCCATCCTTGACGGGATTCAGAAATTTATTGGAGTGCCAACTGGTGGCCAGCGGACCGGTCTCGGCTTCGCCATCCCCAACTACGCAACAGGCGATTAAATCGGGATTATCGAACACCGCGCCGTACGCGTGCAGCAGGGAATATCCGAGCTCGCCGCCTTCGTTAATGGAGCCGGGAGTTCCTGACGCGGCGTGGCTGGGAATACCGCCGGGAAAAGAGAATTGCGTGAAGAGGCGCTGCAGGCCTTCGCAATCCTGCGTGATGTTGGGGAAAAATTCGCTGTAGGTGCCTTCGAGATACGTGTTGGCGACCATGCCGGGGCCGCCGTGGCCGGGTCCGCAGATGTAGATCATGTTGAGATCGTATTTGCGGATGAGGCGATTGCAATGCGCGTAGATGAAGTTGAGGCCGGGGGTGGTGCCCCAATGTCCGAGGAGGCGCGGCTTAATATGCTCGAGGCGCAGCGGCTCAGTGAGCAACGGATTGGCGTAGAGATAAATTTGTCCAACGGAGAGGTAGTTGGCCGCGTGCCAATAGGCATTGATCTTGCGCAGCTCGTCTGGGGACAAGGGATTGGCTGAAATGAAGCCGGGTTCGTTCGAGATGGTGGCTTGCATGAGATGCTCCAGGGGCATGGTGCCACTTTCTATGATGGCTGTTTCGGAGCGGGAGTGCAGAGGGCGGATGACAGAATGATGACAGCGCGGCGCTGGGGATGGAGAGGCGGTTTTTAAAAACATAAGGCACCGACTCCCTCACGGTCGCGGTTCGGTAACGGGCGAAACGCCACATTCCGAGCCGCGACCGTAAGGAAGCCGGTGCCTTTTCTTGCTACTGAATGTCTGCGACTTTGCCGTCTTTGAAGGTGATCTTCATGTCTTTGTAGACATAGATTTTCTTCGCGCCGGCATCCAGTTTGGTTTTGGGCGGTCCGAGAGCGGCTTCCACTTGGTCCATGGTTTGGCCAAGTGCGATTTCGGCCGGCGGAGGAGCGATGGGGGCCGGAGTTTCGCCAGCTTCCTTCTCAGCCTGATCCGCTGCCTGCTGTTGTTCGTTCAGCTCAGCCTGGACATTCTGATCCGGTGGAGGGGCTTCCGACGCCATGGCTGATTTCGTGACAGGAGCGTTCGCGCCAGCCGGGGCCGCGGGCAATCCGCCCTTGCCGGCTTTCTCCTTCAGCTCCTGCATGCCTTGACCGATGGTCTCGCGCATGTGGTTCTGCATGTCCTGCAGATCCTGAAGCCCAACGGAAACCAGATCGCCCTTGGGGCATTCCTTGCCACCCTTGCTGGCCAGCACGGTCAGGTTGGCAGCGGTTGCGTCCGGCGCGGTTGAACCAGTGAGTTGCAGCGCATCGCCTTCGCTGACGGAGCACTCGGTTCCGGCGGAGTCCACTACGTCCAAGTCCACGCCGGCCACGAAAACGTGCGTGGCGCCGTCGGTCAGGACTCGTTGAATGCTGCTCGATGCCGGATCCGGATCAGTGCCCTTGGCCGTGTTCTGCGCCTCTGCATTTTCGAGCGCGAGTTGGCGTTTCACTTCGTCGGCGACCATTTGTTTCACATCCGGCGTCATCGGCGCGACGTTGGCCAGCGCCGCTTGGTTCGCCACATAGGCGGCTTGCAGCGATTGCGCGACGATGTAATCCGTCAGCCAAAACGCAGCGCTCGGATAGACGGGATAGGGTGTGAAGTAAGCGCCGTAATATCCATACCAGGGATTACCGCCCCAGCCCCACGCATAGGGCACGGGTGCGACCCACGGATTGTACGCCCAGCCGTAATAAGCGGGAGCGTAGTAATAAGACGGATAATACGGGTTCACATACATCCCGTGATAATAATAATTCCCGTAGTAACGGTTGTAGGAGTGGCCTCCGTAATAATAGCTCCGAGACGCATACTCATGGCCGTGATAGCTGTAGCCGCGCTGCACATAACCTCTGCCGCGGCGATCCACCACAACGCGCGAGTGATCCGCGCGCTCCACCGAGACGCGACGATTTCCGTTTAGCCCGTGATGAACGTCCATGTTGCGCTTGCTGTCATGCAGGGAAGCGACATGGCCATCCGCTCGCTTGGCCACTGTGGCGCCGTTCTTGGCGGTGCTAACTTTGGCGCCGGCCGGCGCTTTGCCTGAGCTCCAGCCATGCGATGCCGCAGCCGGTGTGCCCTTGCTGGCTCCAGCCGTTCCGGCTTTCGCGCCGCCCGCCGCCCCGGCTTTCGCTCCGCCTGCCGCTCCGCCTTTCGCTCCGCCTGCCGCCGCTGTACCAGTGTGAGTTCCGCCCGCGGCAGGCTTGCCGGCTGTGCTGCCGGTTGTGGTATGGCCGGGTGTGCCAGCCGCGCCACCAGGTTTGGCGCCTGTTGTGGCGTGCGATGTGGAGGTGGTTGTCGGACTGTGAGTGGTGGTAGTCGCGTGCGATGTGGTGGTGGTTGCGCCGTGAGATGTCGTAGTGGGGCCATGCGCCCCACCAGTGCTGGGTGCGTGGGCGTTTGATGCGCCGCCGCCCGCTCCTGCGTGCGCGTTCGAGGCGGGGGCGTGCGTCGGAGCCGAGGCATGGGGAGCAGCCGCAGGCGCCGCTTTCTTATCGGCGGCGGTAAGCATCATGCTTCCGAAGAGCGCCAATACGACCGGGGCCAAAGGTCTGACCCAAGTAACGTTGCGAAGTCCAAGCAGTTTCATTTGAAAAATTCCTCTATTCTGTTTGCTGAATCTCTCCCAGCGACGCGTTCCCAATTACTGAATGTCTTTGACCTTTCCGTTCAGGAAGGTCACTTTTATATCTTTGTAAAAATAGATCTCTTTGGCGCCAATTTTGGCCTTTTTGGTTGGCTGGCCCAAGGCCGCCACCACTTCGTCGGGCGTTTGCCCGAGCGCGACTGTAGCGGGCTCGGCTGGCGGTGGGGGCGGTGCTTCAATCGGCGGCGGAGCTTCCACCGGCGGCGGAGGAGCTTCAGCCGCGGGTGCGGGCGCTTCCTGCTGCTGTTGTTGTTGGCCTCCCTTGCCTCCCTTGGCTGGCGCTGCTTTCTCGTCCTTCGCGTCTTCCGACGGAGCTACCGTGATTACTTCGGCCACCTCCTTGACCGCGTCCTCGGGCGACGGCATGGGGCCCTTGAAGTGTACGAACAGCATTCCGCGGTAGCGGATGTCATTGATGGCGTCCGTGTAGAATTCGAGCATTACGCCTTTGTCCTTGCCGCTGTCCCGGACGTCGATCCTGGTCAGCCAGAACTTTTCACCCGTAACGAACGCGCGGGTCACGATGGCCTTGTCCTGGCCGGGAATGACATGTCCAAAACCAGGAATCTTGCGGAACGTTTCATTGGCCTTGCACGATCCGCTCTGGGACAGTTTTCCGTCTTTGTAATTATTCTGGCAAGGGTTGGCTTGGGCATCGATCGGCGCCATGTACACCTTGTCTTTCTGTAACACCAGTACCGATCCGGCAGTCACGATATCCGTTTTGTCGTCGGTGGTTTTTGTGAGGGCGTACTGTTCGATGAGCTTCTTTTCGATGCTCGCTTTCGTTCCTTCCTCGGCCACGGCGGCGAGGGACATCGAGACCAGTAAGCTTAAGATTGCGTTATACATCCAGCTCATTCTCATGACAGTATTCTCCTCGTCCACGCCTAAAAGGGTTCACCTGCCAGCATTCGGTTCGGTTCAGAAATTATACACCCTATCGATTGCGCAGGCAATGCGATCAGGGGCCGTTTTGCGTGGACAAGCCGACTGAATTCCACTCCAAAGTAACATGCGTAAGTCCTAATAGGTATTGCGAAAAACGGCGGGAGAAAACGTCACAAAGGCGAATTTGGCTACTTTCCCGCGGTCTCGGCCGACTTCCAAGTGCCGTATCCCAGCGCGACAAAGCCGGCTGCAATCGCCAAGCGTAATATTATCAGCCACATACGCTCGCCGAAGATCCAGCCACGGACGTCTAGCAGGAGGAACCCTGCACCGATGGCGAAATACCACCAGGCAAAGAGCCGAGCGCGAAGTTGTTTGCCCATGGCCTCTTCACTTTAGACGCATTTTGCCCCTTGCGGAGTCCAACGGGTCTTGTGATATTATGGTCGAGTTTTAAATTGACCGTGCGTCCGCCATTCCGGTGCGCGGTACCAGATGTGAGGAGAATTGAGACGTGAGAGAAAAAGGTACTGTGAAATGGTTTAACGCCGCCAAGGGCTATGGATTCATCCAGCGCTCCAACGGCGATGATGTTTTTGTTCACTTCTCTTCGGTACAGATGAGCGGCTACCGAACTTTGGAAGAAGGCCTGGAGGTGGAGTTCGAGGTGAAGCAGGGACCCAAGGGACTGCAGGCCGAGAATGTTCTTCGGCCCTAACCTGCAACTCCCAACTAGAATTCAATTCGCGGGCTGCCTGTTCAGGCGGCCCTTTTCCATTTGAGCTTGGACTCCCTGATTCTCACGCACGGCGCTGGTTCGAACCGCAATTCGCCATTGTTGATTGCGCTGGCGAATGCTTTGGACGAGTCGGGCAAGTACGTGGTGCGCTACGATCTGCCGTTCCGGCAGGAGCGTCCGCACGGTCCGCCTCGACCGGGCGATGCGGCGCGCGATCGCGAAGGGCTTCGCGCGGAGATTCTAAGAATTCGGGAAACGAAGCCAGGCCGGGTATGGTTGGGCGGGCATTCCTACGGCGGACGCCAGGCCAGCATGCTGGCAGCAGAGACTCCCGGACTGGTGGACGGCTTGTTGCTGCTTTCCTATCCGTTGCATCCGCCGAAGAAACCGGATCAGTTGCGAACGGCGCATTTTCCGAAGCTTCAGACGCCGGCGTTTTTCTTCCATGGTTCGCGCGATCCCTTTGGATCGATCGAGGAATTACAAAAGGCGATTGCTTTGATTTCCGCCGAGACTCGGTTGATTGTCGTGGAAGGGGCTGGGCACGATCTTGGGCGCGATCACGCAGCCGTGGCGAAGAAAGTTGTTTCGGCGTTCGAGTGAAAAGGCACCGACTCCCTCACGGTCGCGGTTCGGTTACGGGTGGACGCCGCATTCCGAGCCGCGCGCGCAAGCAAGCGTGTCGAGGGCGCGGTTAGCGTGCGGCGGCTGGCCGGCGTCCCAGGACGCAAACCGTGGGGACTGGCGGCGTCTGCTGCATTTCAGTGTGCACGTCTTCGAAACCCGCGCTGGCTAGCGATTTCGAAAGGCCGATGCCGGCTTGCCGCGTGGTTTCCTCCGTCGCGTTCTTGCTGCTAGGTTGAACCGCGAGCACCAGCCATCCACCAGGTTTCATAACGCGCGCCACCTCGGTGAGGGTCTTCACGGAATCTTTCCAAAACTGCGCGGCGTTGATGGCGTAAACGCGATCGAAATGATTTTCGGGGTAGGGAAGTTGAGCAGCCGAGCCCAGTTTCAGCTCCACCTTTTTGTCCTTGATGGCCTGCGCGTTCCGGCCGGATGCCATTTTGACCATCACGTCGGAGTGATCCACTCCGGCGACGAACGCGGCGGCCTGGCTGGCGCGAACGATGTCGGTTCCGGATCCAAAGCCGATCTCGAGCACGCGGTCGGTTGGTTTCAAGTCCAGCAGGGAGAAAACCCAGGTGCTGCGATGACCGTTCTTCATCGCCATCATTTGTCCCGCGATCCAGCCCATGGGTCCGGTGGGCTTCGCAAATTGATTACGCCAGTTCATGGTTAAGAGTGAAAGACGAAAGTTGGCCGGGCGAAGTTCCTTAAAATCCTATGATTGCATGCTGGGATGATGTAAGGCACCGACTCCCTTACGGTCGCGGCTCGGAAAGAAGTGTCGCGCCTCGGTCAGTCGAGCGTCGCGCGCCTGAGTCGCGCTTCCAGCATCTCGAAGGGCTCCTCGGCGGGAGCGAAGACTTCGTTCTTGTTCTCCAATCCGAACTGGGCCAGATCCACCAACCGGCAATCTTTGTTGGGTACCCAAAGTTGGATCTCCGCGATGTCCTCGTAGCGCTCGAGCACCGCCTCGGCCATGGCGTGCAGCGTGTACTGCATGGAACGGCTCTCGTGCTCGACGAATGTGTCGAGGATGGCCTGCCGGATGCCGTGCCAATACACGGAAAACGGGATCTCGTTGTCCGAATACAGCCAACTGGCTTTGACCGCGGTGGCGAGAATACGGTCCGAAGTTTCCTTCAAGGTGGTAAAGGGATCATGCAGGTAGCCCTCAAAACCGGAACCGGTGGTCTTCACCACTTGCAGGTTCTCGATTCCCGATTGAATGAAGACCGTCTCGCGCGTACCGATAACCGTAGTGGTTCTCCGCTCAGGTCCGGCGGGCGTGAAGGACCAGGGATGCTGCTTGCCTCCGAACGGGATGCGCGTCCACAAATATTCAGCGATGTCTACCCGTACTCGTTTGATCTGGCTGTTGTCGGTGAGAAAGTGGTTGATCAGTTGTTGCGCGAATTCTTCGATGTGCTCGATGGTGTAGAGCTTGGCGAGAGCGTAGACAGTGTTTTTGATGGTGTCGGCAGGCAGAATGCTGCGGTTGTCGCCGGTGGTGTAGCTGCTCTCGAATTCCCCCTCGAATTGAATGCCGACGGATAGCTCTTTGAGGTCGTGCCGGTCTTGTAGCCGGCGCACTTTGATCAACCGGACCTGCGAGGCGCCGTAGCTGTTTTCGATCAGGGTAGTGGACATCCGAGCACGTAGAACTTTGAAGCGTAGCATGTAGGACTAGCCTCCGGCTTGTCCAGTGCGGGTCACGTCCAGTACAAGTCAAGGGGTTCCAGGGGTACCAGGACTATAGTCCGTTTACTCCTAAGGTGTTTACCTGTTAGTTTTATAAGGCGAATGCCTAGCGCGTCGACCCACATCTCCACAGAGGGGGCAAGCCAGTTGAATCAGGCTTTGATGCACTTCTCTTATCTGCAGGTCCTCGATTTTCTAACCACGGTCGCTTTCCTGGTGAATGGAATCAAAGAAGCGAATCCTCTGGTGCGACTGGCGTTGAAGTTCGGCCCGAGCCCGTTTGGCGGGTTGATCCTGGTAAAGCTTTTCGCGATTCTCCTGGGAGTTTACTGCTGGCGCATGGGGCGGCAGCGGCTGCTTTCCAGGATCAATCTGTATTTTGCGCTGCTGATCGCCTGGAACCTGGTGGCACTGATCGTTGGAGCACTTACTAAGAGCGCTTAAGCGGGGGAGCCCTTACTAAGAGCGCTTAGGCGAGGACGCCAAGGGCATCCCCGCCCGACTCCGTTTACTCGACTGGCAGCGTCACGGTGTTGCTCTTAACGCCGTTCACGCTGATTGTTATTGCCAAGGCAGTGGATGCACCACTGGGAACTTCGAACTTCGTGAGCGCGAGACCGGTGTATCCCGGCGCAGCGCCAGCCCAGATGGTGGCGGGGCTGTGAGTTCCCGCAGTGATCTTAACGGAATCCGATAAAACTGGCGGGGGATCGGACGGGAAGAATCCGTCGATCAATTCACCCTTAAACGGACCGAGGCCTGTTCCCAGCAGCGCAACTGTTTCACCAGCTTTGGCGGGGCTGCCCGGTGTTATCAGCGACCCGTCTTCGTGGAAGGCGATGGCGTACTGCTTGGAGTCCACCGTTTGCGTGAACAGCCCAGGAGCATTGCGTGCGACAGAGAAGGCACCTGTGACGTCCGGCTGCCCCAGTGAATGGATCTCCATTGTATAGTTGCCATCCGTCAGCTCCCATGGAAGCTGAGCGTTGATCTGCCCGGGCGACACAAAGAGCAAAGGCAGGATCATGTCGTTCACGCTCACAGTAACGCCGTTGATGGCCTGCTGGAGCGGGTTCACCGGCCCAACTTCCAGGCCGGGGGCGAGGCTTTCGCCGTAAATAGCGATAATCGATCCGGGCGCAACCTTAGAACTTGGGGTGCTAGCCGCGGCATTTTGCACGCCCGCGGGCGCGATGAATGGGACCTTGTCCACGAGCGCGACAACGGTTTCGGGCGCCGCCATCGAGACTGTTCCGGCAGGATACGTTCCGCTCAAGGCTCCGTTCCAACGACGGAACGTGAACCCGGGGTTGGCCGTAGCCGTGACCGACACGTTGGTGTTCTGCGTGTAGAACATATCGCTCGAGGAAGGAGAGAAATGGAAAGTAACGCCATTGGCCGGGCTCGAGGAGGCGCTCAATTGATAGAGAGTCTGGTAATTCGCGGTGATGGTTGCAAGATTTGCGCTCACGCTGTAGGTGTGATCCGCCGCGCCGCCATCCGACCAGGAAGTGAAATTCAGCCGCGCGCCCGAGCCCATGGCGATGGTCGCCGGGGCGGTTACGTGAATTTGTGCGCCCGCTGCGCGATCGATATTGCAGGGCGTCTGGCAGGCTGCGCCATCCACTTGCAGTGCCAGGCCGGGAGGATTGCTCTGCACTACTACCCGATTGAGTTCGTTATAGACGGCTGTGAGGCGCAAGCCGTTGGTGACTGCATTCTGATCCACGATCACGTTCTGTGCCGCGGCTCCGGAATTGGACCAACCTTGGAAAGTATACTGGCGTCCCTGGGAATCCGCTTGCGTGGCCGCGGCGGAAACCTGGTGTGTGGAATTCTGCGCCCAAACGAAGTTATAGGACGGCCAGTTCACACGGCCATCCACGTTGAGCTGCAGGCCGGTGGGAGTGGTGGAAAAGCCTACTTGCGCGCCGCGCACAAAGAAACCGGTCACGGTATCCGGACTCGACACGTTATTGTCCGTTGTGTAGGTACCGTTTTGTGGAACACCGTCGCTCCAGTGATCGAAGACCCACCAGTTACCGGTACCGTCGCGTTGCGGAGATACTCCGGCGATGGTGTGCGTGGACCCCGGTGCAAAATCGAAGTCCCCATAGCAGAGCGGCTGGAATCCTGTGAGGCTCACCACCGGTTGGGGCGATTCGCAAATCGCCGGGTTGCGGCGGGTCGGGACTGTAGTATGGTCGATACTCACGTTTAGCTGCAAGGGTGAAGTTAGGAATGTGACACGTTTGGCCGGCGAAAAATGCGGCGCCAGAATGATAGGGCCATTCACCACCATGCTGGTCAAATACGCATTCGGGGACGAAACATTCGAAGTCCAGTCGATAAAGACAAAGCCCGGGTAGGGGAAAGCGTTCAGCGCTACTTTGCTGCCGGCTGTCACAAAGATGTTCGCGCTAGCCCAGAAACATTGGTTGCCAACGAAAACAATTCCCGGCCGAAAAAAACCTGGTGGGATTGCGCCCGGAGCGCCGCATGTGGGCGGCAGCGCGGTTCCGGTCTCGGCGATGAAATTTAGCTCCACCCGATAGCCGATGTCCACACTCGCGGTGAGGGTGGTGAGGCTCGGATCGGCAGTCACGGTTTGGACCGGGTCGCCGCCAGGTTGGATCAGGCCCAGGTTGTCTACCCACGAGTGGAAAATATATTGCGTGTCGCCTTGCGGAGCGGTTTGAACCACAGTATTTGATGGCTGTCCCGGCAGCGTTGGATCGGTGATAAACACCACGATGTGTTGACTCCCCGCCGGCCAAGCGAACGTTACCGCCTGGTTGTAGCTTTTGCCGTCAACGGCAAATCGAGCGCCGGAGGGCACCGTGGAAATCGTAATGGTGCTGAGAGTGGTTTGAGCTTGTAAACCGAAGCCAGCAACCGAAAGGAGTGCAAATAGGGAAAGGCGGTTCATAGACGACACCAAACATTACATCGGCTTTAGTACGAATCAGCTTTAGGTTTTGTGCACGGGTGTAGCGGCGGGGGTGGCCTGGGCAGGATTCTCGTCTTGTAACGTGGCGGAATCATTGGAAATTGACCTGGATAACGCCGCCAGCCGCTGTTCCATAGTGAGGCCCGGCTGCCAGAGAGTGCGGTTCCGCCGATGCAGCCCGAAGCGATATTCCAGCACCAGGCAGATCATCCGGATTCCCAACCGGAAGGCCTTCGAAAGGTCTCCGGTTACGGAGGAAACACCCACGCGAGTCCGGTAGTTCACCGGAATTTCCACGAAGGGAATCCCGTGGGCCACCACTTCCATAAGTAACTGCGGGCCAAAATGTGAGCCGCCGATGGTGAGATGGGGCCGGATCAGCCGCAAAGCGTCCTGATGGAACAAGCGATAGGTACATCCCATGTCGGTCAGGATGGTGGTGTTGAAAAGAAGCTCGGTCATTTTCGCGACGGCCCAGTTTCCCCAACGCAGGAAGCGCCCCATGTTAGCGCCCGACCAGATGAAATTCTGGCTGGTCCGGGTGCCGAAGACCACAGGAACGTCGTCGGAATAAGCCAGCAGCTTGATCAGATCGTGCCCGCTGAAAGTGCCATCGGGTTCCGAGAGTACGATCAGGTCCGCATCGCACTCGTCGATGCCGCGCAGCAGCGCGTGCCCGTAGCCCTGCCGGGTTTCGAAGATCTCGCGGGCGCCGGTGCCCTGAAGTTCTTCCGACGTTCCGGCGGCCGCGTTATTGTTGACGACGATCACTTCGTCGGCCAGATCGCTGGAGAGGTATTCCAACGTAGCGGCTCGAATGGAATCCTTCTCGTTATACGTGGGAAAGATGACAGCGACCTTTTTTCCGCGCCACATGCTATCAGACAGTTATCGGCAGGGAGTTTCTCAAACTTGAACGGTCATCTTGAGCGATCCGCCGCGTCTGGCCCGATGGGTTTGTACACGTAAACGCCGATCGCGTTTCGTTCCAGCAGCCGGTAGTGGCGCCGGATCTCGAGGAGTTGGTTGTCTTGCAGCGTGGAGATTTCCACGCTGGGATGGGTTTCCGGACGGTTCACATCCTCCAGCATCAGAATGGTGGAAAACTTACCGGCGGCAATGTCGCGCGTGACTGGTTCCGGGTCTATCACCTTAGCTTCCACCAGCCAGTTGTAGATCAGCATTTCCACGTCGATGCGCCCGCGCAGCCGGACCATAGCGTTGTAATCGGCGGAGAGCACGGGTCCGGGGTCTGCCATCTGCGGGCGCAGCCGCTCGATTTCGCCTCTGGTCACTTGTTCGGTGACGACGCGGACGATCCCGTCGCGCAGCGTAATGCCGTAGTTCACTACCAGGAATACGGCGAGCGGAAGCTGCAACAGCGTGACCCAGGTCCGGCTGCGGTTGAATGATACGCGGAAGAATTGCAATGCATGCAGGGCCAGCGCTACGCAAAGAATCAGCAGAATTGTGGACTCGATCTGATAATTGAGATCCGATCCAATTTTTGATGCAATCACAACGAACAGCGCGAACGAGAATCCGAGGTAGATGAAAACTGCCCGGCCTAAGCCTTGCATTGCCTGACGCGCGCCCGCGGCAGCCACCAGCATCAGACCTCCGGCTGAGAGCACTGCAAAACTGAAATGCTGCCGCACTTTCTCCCAGGAGTGCGGATTCATGTTGGCGATCACGGTACTTCGCAAGAACCCTCCACCAGTGGCCGCATTGATGCCGAACACCAGAACCAAGGCCAGCGCCGCCAGCCCTGCTCCAAACCGGATCGCCGTTTTCGGACGCTGGAACAGTAGCAAAACGAAGATGGCCGCCGGACAAGCGAGCATGGTCTGCTTGGTGAAAAATGCGAGTAGCGCGAATGCAGCGGCCCAGATCAGCGTTGGCTCGCCACGGACCGCGTAGCGCGAGTATTGGTAAAAGGCCGCAAGCGCAAACATCGCCGCTAGCGTGTCCACCTGGCCGACAGTTCCCCAGTAGAGCAACAGGCCCGAAGATGCGGCCAGCAGAAGCGCAGTCCAGGCGCAATAACGGTCGCGGGTGTAGAGCAGCGCCATGCGCCAGATCAACGCCAAGATCCCCAGCAAGGCGCAGAAATTGACCAATCGCCCAGCCATATAAGTGGTCATCCCAGCGCGGTGAAGACCAGCCTCCAGAAGATAGAGCGTCGGCATGTAGGCGCACACCGTGTATGGATAGTGCTTCAAGTCGTAGTAAAGCGTTCCGTGCTCAGCCAACATCATGGACTGTGCGGCAACCACTTCCTCCTGCCCGCTGAATCCGTTGTCCGCCCAGAGCATGATCCCGAAATGGCAGAGAATACCCAATCCGGCGAGGATGGAAAAGATGATGAGGATGCGCCGGAACCACGTTTCCGTACGAGTGGGATGCGTGGAGGTCAAATGCTCTGGAGCGGCTGCTAGCATAAGCGCGTCACCCGTTCAATCGGCAGATGCGGAGGTCCGCTTCACTTGCGAATGTGGGGCAGGTTGATAACCTGCTCGCCGATTGCCAATCGGCGCAAACTGCGCGGGTTAACAACCCGCGCGCAGGATGGCATCCTGCCCCACAATTTACCGGTTGGATAGCAAAGACTTATAATGGCCATGAGAGCGATGATGTCCCACCGCCTACTGTCCTTGAGTTTTCTTCCCCTGGTTCTTTTCGCATCCGACAAGAAGTTGCCGATTGAGAAGAACTCGAACGACCTGGTGGAGATTTCGGCCACCGCAATCCTGGATAAAGATCAGATCCGGCAGGAGCTGGGTGCGGACGTTGACGCCGACCTGGTGCTGGTGCGCGTTACGGTGCGTCCCGTCAGCGACAAGCCCATCAAAGTGAGCCTGGACGATTTTCTACTGGTATCCGGCAAAGACGGACAACGGGCGGAGCCTTATACTCCCAGTCAGATCGCCGGAACCGACGTCTTAGTGGTTACGCGGCAGGAAGCTAGCAAACCAAAGACGGGGTTCGGCATCGGGTTGGGAGGGATGATCGGGGGTGGCAGCCCAGGCACCTCGGAGGCTCCAAAAATGGAAACCAAAGCAGAAAAGGGCGACGCAAGCAAGCCCAATCCATTGCTTGCGATATTGAAGGATAAAATACTGCCTGAGAAAGAGATAACCGATCCAATTTCCGGATTCTTGTACTTCCAGTTGGTGGGTAAAGTTAAGCCCAAGGATCTGGAACTCCATTACAAAGGACCTGCCGGCAAGTTGGCTCTGCGCTTCCACCCATGACCATTTCAGAACTCGAGACCCCAGCCCTCCTCATTGACCTTGACGTGATGGAGGCGAACCTCCAGAAACTGGCGGATTACGGCCAGAAGCACCGGTTACGCGTCCGGCCGCATACGAAGACGCACAAGATTCCCGCGTTGGCTCGCAAGCAGCTCGATCTGGGGGCTGCCGGTCTGACTGTGGCGAAAGTGGGCGAAGCGGAAGTGATGCTGGCTGCCCAACCGCCGGAGCTGTTGGTTGCTTATCCGATTGTGGGTCAAAAGAAATTGGAGCGGTTGGCGCAAGTGGCTGGAAAAACATCCGTCACCGTCTCGCTGGATAGCGAGATGGTGGCTCGGCAGCTTTCCGACGCGGCGACGGCGGCGGGCCGGGAGATCGGCGTGTTGGCCGAAGTGGATGTCGGATTAGGCCGCGTAGGTGTGCCGCCGGGCGAAACTTTATTGCAGTTGATTCAGCACATCCAGAAGCTTCCGGGGCTGCGTTTCGAGGGGATCGCATTCTACCCCGGCCACATCAAGAGGCTGGACGAAGAAGGCGAGCAGGCGCTGCAAAACCTGGCGCAAACGCTGGAGCGGATCCTGGGCGATCTGCGTAAGGCGGGCTTTGAAGCGAAAATCGTCAGCGGCGGTTCCACCCCCACGCTGTTTCATTCGCACCGGCTGCCGGGGCTGAACGAAATCCGGCCGGGAACTTATATTTTTAACGATCGGAACACCGTGCTCTCCGGCGCATGCACATTCGAAGACTGCGCGGCATCGATTCTGGTCACCGTGGTATCCACAGCGAAACCGGGACAGATGATCATCGATGGCGGCTCGAAGACTTTCTCGTCCGATGGGCCGATGGCGGGCACGGAAACAAGCTACGGCCGTTTAATACAGGCTCCGGATGCCGTTTTCACCAAGATGAACGAGGAACATGGGTTCGTGGATCTACGCCGGGCAGGGCAAAAGTTCAACGTAGGCGAGAAAGTTCGGATCATCCCGAACCACGTCTGTGTCGCCATGAATCTCCACGAAAACGTATACGGTATTCGCGGAGAGAAGGTTGAGCAGACTTGGAGGGTGGACGGTCGGGGAAAACTTCAGTAAAAATCCGTTTCTCGTTTCTCGTTTCTCGTTCGCATGGATCGACTAACGAGAAACGAGAAACGATGAACGAGAGACGGCCTATTTCGCGGCTTCGGCCGACTCGATGGTTACCGTGTCGCCATCCACTTTTCCGTTGACGGTGACCTTTTCACCCACGAGGGCGGCTACTTTCTCGCGCGAGTCTGGGGCGATTTTGTAAACTTTGTCGCCGGAGACGAAAACCGGGGCGGCTCCGCGCTTCACGCAGCCTTTGGCGCAGGCCGAGTCTTTCTCGGTGGCTGCAGCGTGCTTGGCGCCGCAGTTGGCGTCGGAGATGGTTCCGGACATGGATTCGGCCAGCGCTGCCGCGGCGAACAGTGAACCGATGGATAGTGCCATCCAAACTTTTTTCATGGTGATGCTCCTTTTTTAAAAAGCACCGACTCCCTTACGGCCGCGGTTCGGTAACACTCTTCCGTTCCGAGCCGCGAGCGTAAGCGACCGGTGATTTCTTTATCACCTAACGGTACCACTTCATTATTCCGGCTGCTTGCGGTATTGTATTCTGTATCTTGAGCAAATCGTTTGGAGCGAAGATCACCGCTTTGGGTTGTTACGCGCCACCCGGGGTTCTGACCAATCAGGACCTGGAAAAGATGGTGGAAACCAGCGACGAATGGATCTTGCAGCGGGTTGGCATTTCAGAGAGGCACATAGCCGCGCCCGACGTTGCGACATCCGATCTTGCAGTGGAAGCGGCGAAGATCGCCCTGGAGCAACGCGGCATTCGATGGCGAATGAACTGGACGCCATTATCGTTTGCACAGTAACGCCGGATATGCTGTTTCCCTCGACGGCTTGCCTGGTGCAAGACCGGTTGGGCGCGAAAAAAGCCTGGGGTTTCGACCTGGTTGCCGCCTGCTCGGGTTTCGTCTACGGCTTGACCACAGCCGCGCACCTGATCTCCTGCGGGTCGCACAAAAAAGTATTGGTGATCGGCGCCGACACAATGTCCCGCATTATCGATTACACGGACCGTTCCACCTGCGTGCTGTTCGGCGACGGCGCCGGCGCCATGTTGGTGGAACCGACGGAAGACGGCGAGGTTGGATTTATCGATTTCCTCAATGAGATCGACGGCTCGGGCGGGGATAACCTGAAGCAGCCCGCCGGAGGCAGCCGGATGCCGGCTAGCATCGAGTCCGTGCAGAATCGAATGCACTATGTGAAGCAGGATGGCGCGCAGGTCTTCCGCTATGCTACGCGAAAGATGTACGAGACCTCGCGCGATCTTCTCGCCCGCAACAATCTCACCGTCGCCGACATCGCCGTGCTGATTCCCCACCAGGCCAATCGCCGCATCATTACCGGCGCGGCAGAACGCCTGGGCATAAGCTGCGACAAAGTGGTGATTAATATCGACCGGTTTGGTAACACCACCGGCGCAACTATCCCGCTCGCCACTCGCGATGCTTTGCTGAGCGGAAAAGTCAAAAAGGGCGACTTGGTGGTGTTCGCCGCGGTCGGCGCCGGGTATACGGTGGGTGCGAATTTGTGGCGATGGGAAATGTAGGGTGCCGTTATTCGGTTGTTCGGTTATTCGGTTGTTCGGTTCTTGGGCTTGGCTTTTCGAAGAACATATTGGCTGGATCGCTGGCGCTGCTGGTGCTTGGATCCGGTGGGCCGCGTCCGTTCGGACGGGCGGCTACTAGTTACATCGTCGAGGTGAATGGAGCGCCGCGAATTTTGGTAGATGCCGGGCCCGGGATGTTCCTTCGTGTGGGGGAGCTGAACGTCGATCTCGATCGGGTGGATACGGTGCTGCTCACCCATTTGCACATCGATCATACGGGGGATCTGCCTGGGTTTTTCCTCGCCCGGTCGCTCACGGTCAGTGCTTCATCCACCCGCTTCAACGTATTCGGGCCGGCAGGCAGAGGGGTGTTTCCAAATACTTCGCGTCTGGTGAATTTGCTCTTTGAGAAGGGCGGGGCGTGGGAATACCAGAAGACTTTTGGCGCGGATGAAACAATCCACGCGGTGGATCTGCCGACGGATCTTGCCTCGTCCGAGAGTCAGATTTCGGACGAAGATGGGCTGCGCGTCACGGCCATAGCGACGCATCACGGCGATTGCCCCTCGATCGGGTATCGCGTGGACTATAAAGGCGAGAGCATCGCTTTTTCGGGAGATATGGATGCTTCCGCGCTACCCAATTTGATCCGGCTGGCGAAAGGCTGCAATCTGCTGGTGTTTCATTGCGCCGTGCTGGATCCGCCGAAGTCGCCGCCGCAGCTTTATGCGTTGCACACGCCTCCGAAAAAGATTGGAGAGGCGGCGCGTGATGCGGGGGTCAAGCGGCTGCTGCTGAGCCACATTGCGCCCGATGTGGAAGAGGCCAGCCGGAGTGTGCTGCAATCGATCCGGGCTTCCTACAAAGGACCGGTTGAGTTCGCCCATGACAAATTGCGCGTGCCCGTTGCGACAGCGACTAAGTAATAAGTCGGCTCGCGCCTAAGCGCGAGCAATCCACCTTCCCAGACTTCCTCGGCTTCCTGGATTCCTCGAATTCTTCTAAACTAGAACTATGGGCCCGCTTCAAAACCTCGAGCAATGGGACGATTTCGTCGGACAGCGCTATCAACAGGACAAGAAACAGGACGACTTCCGCAAGTACGACGACTCCACTCCTCCGGGAGTTCGCGAATTCTACCGGCTCAACCACACGCATCAGACGGTCGATTTCGTGCGCGAGAAAAAGCAACAGTACCTGGCGAAGCAGCGCGGCGCCATGAGCATCTGGGAAGCTCTGGATTACCTCAACACGTTGGTGGACGAGAGCGATCCCGACACGGATCTTTCGCAAATCGAGCACAACCTGCAGACTGCGGAGGCGATTCGAAGGGACGGGCATCCGCGCTGGTTTGTGCTGACGGGTTTCATTCACGATCTGGGAAAACTGCTGTGCCTTTATGGAGAGCCGCAGTGGGCCGTGGTGGGCGATACATTTCCGGTGGGCTGCGCGTATTCCGACAAGATCGTTTTTCCGGAATTCTTCCGCGACAATCCCGATTCGCGCAACTCGCGCTACCAGTCGAAGCTGGGCATTTATTCAGAAGGCTGCGGTCTCAACAATGTGGATCTCTCGTGGGGGCACGACGAGTATCTGTACCACGTGGTGAAAGATCATATGCCGGAGCCCGCGCTGTACATGATCCGCTATCACTCGTTTTATCCCGGCCACCGCGAAGGCGCGTACGATTACCTGTTGAACGATCACGATCGCGAGATGTTCCAGTGGGTGCGCAAGTTCAATCCCTACGATCTGTATTCCAAGAGCGCCGAGCGTCCGAAGCTGGAAGATCTTCGGCCGTATTATAACGACCTGATCGCCGAGTATTTCCCCGACAAAGTTGCCTGGTGAGCGTTGGATGGGGTGGGAGGATTCCTTCGCCAAATGGGGCGTGGCAAAACCGCTCAGCGCATCTTCATTAGTCGTGCACATGCTAACGTTCGCGTTGCGCGTACCGTAAAGGCCGCGTTGCAGAATGCCGGTCATGATTCCTGGCTGGACGACTCCAATATCCACGTGGGCGTTCTGCTTCGCAAAGAATTACAGCAGGCGATCGCCGAGAGCAGAGCAGTTGTTCCTCTCGCTCGATTTTCAGCGATCTTCGGCGCGCACGAAGCGGGGCCCTCGCGAAGTTAGGCGAGCAGTTGAAGGCAGCGCCGAAAGGCCGGAACGAATTCCCGGAAGCTGCGCCATTTCAAAGTCCTGAACTCTTGGAAACCGTCCAGCACCTGAATGCCCGGCAGCGGGAGGTAGTGAGCGCCCCAGACGCGAAAAAGGCTCTGCAGTTACAGAAAGTATTGGATCCCGAGATGCGTGCCGCGGAGAAGCGATGGCGTTTCGATTCGACGGTGCTTAACTTTGCAGGCTATCACCGAAAGAACGCCTACATGTTTAAGCATTGGGACGTTCGAGGGCGAACTCCCGGGGGCACTGTTCTTCGTCGAGCGTGCGATTGAAGCCGCTCGAAAGGCGGGCGTTGAATACGCAGAGGCGAAGAGCGACCGACAGCTCATTATGGGCCGCATGGGGCTGTTAGCACGGAGCGGCCGCTGATCCCATACCGTTACGGCTGAATCTACCCCAAATCCATATGGCGGTCACTCAGCGCGCGTGCTAACACTCGCAAATCATCGAACACACGTGCCTTGAACGCTGACTTGGTGCCTGCATTTCGCATAAGATTAGGCAGACCTTTTCGTAGCCCCCTGTAGACGAGTGACATTTGTTCGACGGTCGGCTGCCGTTGAGATCGGACGAATGCATTCGTCAGTTCGCTGAAGATACCAGAGGGACGGCCGTGATGGATGTAGACGTCAGTGCCGCTCAGGTCGCTCAATGACCGCTCAATCCGGCGGCTCTTAGCCTCAAATACAAACCATGTATGTCTTTTCGGTTGAGCCCATTGCCACGCGACCGCCAAACCGAGCTCGAAGGGCATGTTGAAACGAGGTGTTGCAGACTGACTGGCATCGACTTGCACTCGAGAAAGGTCATGCAGTGAGTAGCGACAGCGCCGAATCAGATCCATCGTGCGGTCGAGCCGGCGCTCGCCGCCGGCTATTTCGAGTGTTGCTCTTGGAAATAAACCGAGGGATGTGAGTCCAGCAGTGTAAGCGAGAAACAGATCGACGAAATATCGATCATAGGGAATATTGAGGAACACGTCGACATCCGAAGTGTCGTCCTCTTTACCGTTCAGAGTGAGCGGTCTTTGACGCACGTTTTCGCATGCCTTTGGTTCTCTTGGCGGCGCGAACCTCAACAGCGCGCTGGCCACGCGCGCGAACACCTTTGTCGGAAATCCCCTCAGCAAGATCGACAATTTCCCGTGTCCGCGAAGGCGCTACTCCCGCACGTTTGGCGGTCTCTTCGATGGACGGAAATGCGGTTCTTATCTCGGCTGCGGGCATTGCTTTCTCTCCTCTACTCTACACCTTCTCGCAGTTGGTCTTCCAGCATTCAAAAAGCATTCAAAAAGGGTTGTGTACACAAGCTGATGATTGCTGTTTTGGAGGGAGGAATCGCCCATCCAGCCGAGATGACGCTACGAGGCGCGCGTCTTCCACGCAGACCACGTGGACCGCACCGGCAGATCAGCGAGATGGCGACAATACGTCCGGATGGACCTAGCGCCGGGTTATCTGACGTGGAATTTGCTTTGGCTACAGCACCTACAACTAATTATCCATAGAATTGTGATTCGGGGCGACGATGGGGACCATAAAGGCGATATTCTATGGCCAGGATGTTATCAATCAAGGTGGTCTTATTGGGCCTATGCCTGGGCGCCGTCTCAATTGCACAGGAAAGACACCAAGCCACAACTGCGCCGGAAGCCACGGAGATTTTTCCTGGCCCAGATTTCGTGCTTCAGGACAAAGGCATGGGACGGCAGAAACCGCAGAAGGGGCGCGTGGTTTTGGGCACGGATGATAAGGGAGGCACGACATTTGCAATATACGGAGGCTCCTCGGAAATCCAGGTGTCCAGTCTATCTTTCAGCGGCGACGGCGCGCTGCTTGCTGTTGGAAGCACGCCTGGCCGAGTTGACTTGTGGGAGGTAGAGACCCGAAAGAAGCTCAGGACGATCGAAGGAGGTTCGACGGTTGGTTTGAGTCCAGATGGCCGTCTGCTTGCCAACGACGGTAAGGACGGCAGTGGCATTGAAGTGTTTGACGTTGCGACTGGGAAATCGCAAAGAAGTATACCTAGAGTCTTAAAGCGCGCCGAGAACACTATAGAGAGGTTTGCGTTCAGCCCAGATGGGAGTTTACTGGACATTACGGCGAACGGAGACGATGACGCCGTTTATGATGTATCTCTCGGAAAACTGCTAGTGACCCTCAGTGACACAAAATATGGTCAGTTCTCTAAGGATGGCTCGTTATTGATCGGCGGGAATGCGCGGCATCTCATTGTGTGGAATACGAAGAATTGGACCAAAGTTCGGGATCTGCCGCGTGGCCCCGATTATGTTCGGCAAATCGCGGCTTTCCCGGAAGGAGACCTCGTGGCCGTGGGTGGGCCTAAGGTAGCTCTCTTGCAGCGCTTGAGTTCAGGAGAAGAAATCGCTACTCTCGGCGAGGGATTTACCAACTTTCTGAGCTTTAACCCGACTGGCAGTCTCGTCTTCACGTATTCCGCGGGCAGCGGCTTCGTTGTTTGGGACCTAGCTGGGAAGCGCCATTGCACGCGACAAAACATGGGGAGCACTCTAGCTCTTAGCACCGATGGCCGGTGGCTGGGGGCGGGATCTTCGAACACTGGAACGGCGGTAAGCATTTGGAACATGCGCAGCGCTCTCGGTATGTGCGGAGCCGCCCCGGGGCGATGAAACCCGGCACACGCTCCGGTTTCGTTCCTCATTACTGCATCATAGTCGCAGTCATCGCCCGGAACTCCCGGCTCGCCGTTTGTCAACTGGACGAGAATCAACCCAGTCCCGTTGAGAATCCGACATGGGCTTCTTCTCAGCCGCGCGGGAGGCGGCCGGGATGAGAAGAAAATCTATAAGTGGTTCGAAAAAACCAAGGCGTCCGAAAACGAAGCTAGGGCTTTCGGATTTGGATCACAGTAAAAGCGCGGTTTTGAGCAGCCTGCGCTCACCGGAACGAAACGCGGGTACCGACACGCGATCGACGAGTTTATCGAATGGTATTGTTCGGAGCCGCGACTGTCGTTCGGCAAGGTCGTCGTCACACGATACCGTATTCACCTTGAGGAGCGTCACCTTGCCGCAGGGACAATCAACGGGCGCTTGGCAGCTGTTCGTCGCCTTGCATATGAGGCAGCCGATGCAGGGTTATTGAGCCCGGAATTGGCAGCCGGCATTCGCCGGGTCAAGGGTGTCAAGAAGCTCGGCGTGCGTCTCGGAAACTGGCTAACGGCTGATGAAGCGCTCCGCTTGCTTGCACTGCCGCGGTCAGATTCATTGAAAGGGAAACGCGATTCGAACCAGCGGCGGTGGATTTCTTTGTCGAGCAACTTAGGGCGATAGATGGCACTATTGGTGCGAGCGCTTCTTTGCCCGATTGGCAACGTGATCGAACTTAGGGCTGAGATCACTGTGCCGAATCCAGCAGCCAATGAATCACACCCATTCACTCAGCACTTGGCCGTATAACGGCTTATGCTCTCCTGTGAAACGACCGATTCTCAATCCGCGCGATGCCGACTTCTCGCTCAAGTGGGTTGATTCCTGCTTGACGACCACTCATCAGGAACTGCCCGATTTATCGAATAAAAACAAATCTAACCCTCCTACAAACTCATCTGCTGGTGGATGCCGCAACAACGCGTCTTCAGGCACGCAAGTCGCCGGGTCTCGTTTTGGCGAATCGGAAAGGAGAGTTAATGGCAGTACTAACGGAGGTTATAGCGGTTCCGCAAGAACAACAAAAGGACTGGGCCAAACCCCAGGGAATGGCGATCCCGAAGGAGGGATATTTCGAACTGAAAGAGGGTAAATATGGTCCCATCTTTCCGCGGACGCCCGCTTGTCACGGGTTCACGATCGTCGCCAAGATTAAGCCCGGTCGGGAAGAAGTTTTCCGCGACTATGGGAAGCGGCTCGAAAAGGTCCTCGCGAGCGACCCCCATGCGCTGGCACCCCTGAAGCTTCATTACCTCCGGTGGGTCTTGTTCGACATCGGTAAGGAAACCTATTTCATGTACCAGGGCATCTTCGATACCGATTTCGATAAGTACACCGACGACGCGGTCGCCATATTCACGAGTACTGGCATCAATACCGTTTTCGAAAACCTGGAAGGATTCCCGGAGGACTGGAAAACGAACGTGCCCGCGTTCATCAAGTTCGTTCGAGAGCATCAACGCCCGAGTTTCCTGGAATACGGCGAGTATCCCTACGTTACAGCTGATGAGATCAAGAAAGCGCTCCGGCTGAAGAGAGCCTTTTCGAACATGCTTGACGAGATGCAATGACGGACACGCACGCTCTCGTCGGGTCCCGCCAGAAAAAGGGCTGCCGAAGTGACGGAGTTCTTCGGCCACAGTTCGGCAGTGATCGAAAAAGCGCGGCCTCGGAGAACGGTCACGACTACGGGTGGCTCCGGCCAGCGTCGCCGCGTGCATTGCATCGGGGTCATATAGGTGTCCGGAAAACTCGCTTAGATCTCTAGAGGTGATTTATGGTCGAAACAAAAACTCCTGCGAGAACGTACAACCAAACCCACATATCGCGCCAGTTCACACCGGGCAGACGCCGCTTCAGCATCTACTGGGCCTGGAGTTATCCGTGGGAGTCTAACCGCGAAGTAACGGAACTCGATAACCGCTTCTCGACAATGACCGAAGTCCGCCGCGTGGCTTGGCCGAACTACGAATCAATCGAATATTCAGAAAAAGCGTTTCTCCAGGGCATCGCTGGGACATTGGAGCTGTTCCACTTGTCTTCGATGAGATTCCAGTGCATCGTGGGCGAGATTACCGGACATCCGGTCGCGGTTTACCAGCGCATCGATCAGGCCGGGCAAAGATTGCCGATCGACGAGCGCATCCTCGGAGATACGGACACGCTGATGGTATACGGGCTCGATCACGTCCTGACCGAGCAGGTGGCATCGCAGGCTGAGATCGAGGCGATCCGCAATTTCCTGACTCGCGAAGGCACGTGCCTGATTATCGGGCCGCACCATGACGTCGGCGCATCCGAGGATCTGAAGCAGCGAGCCATGGAATACGCGCATCATGGCGATCCACTCGTCCCGCGCCAGCAGCGCTTCGGAAAATACACGCGTTCGCTGATGAAAGGCCTCGGCGTACCAGTCGAAAACCAGTGGGGGTTGCGCCCGGCGACAGTGAAAGGGACGAACCGTCTTGCGCCGTTATCCACCAACAATGACCTTGATACGCGCCGGTGGCTGGACGGCGTTCCGACCTTCAATTTCCATCCGCACCTGCCGCACTATGGTGTTACGACGGACGACCCCAAAGCAATTCACGTCCTGGCGCAACAGCCGATCGACATGTCGAAGCCGCATCCTTTTACGGAGGCCGGGAACCGCGAGTTCAACATGTTCCTCTGGATGCCTCCCGCCGGAGATCGCGCGGGGGACATTCTGTTGGCGGACTCCACGCTTTTCATGACGTTGTTCGGCGGCGATCAGAGTCTGGAGCGCTTCTGGGCGAACCTCGCGACCAAATGACGCGAGCTTCGGTTATCGCCTCCATTTTTATGGTTGCTGTCCGCTCTCAGGCACAAAACAGGGGCGTCTACCCACTGGGTATGACCGCGACAAACTCCGGGATCACTCCAGCGGCCGGCTTCACTTATTCCAACCAGCTCCTGGACTATTCGCGCAGTGAGGCCAAAGACAACATGGGAAACACCGTTGCCACAGGAGAAAACGGGGTCATCATGGACATGAACACGCTCACCTGGGTGAGCGAGGACGCGTTTCTGTGGGGCGCGCAGTATTCTGCAGCCGCTACTCTCCCATTTGCAAGAAACGATCTGACATCCGACATTCACGGTAATTTGAGCGGTGGCGCCGGTTTCGCGGATTCATACTACATGCCCTTTATTCTCGGCTGGAGCGAAGAACGCGCCGCAGTCCGCTTTATTTACGGCTTCTTAGCTCCCACAGGCCGGTTCGCTGACGGGGCAACTAACAACGTCGGCTCTGGGTATTGGACCCACGCAATGTCGTCAGGACAAACATTTTATCTCATCAGGAACGCTCTCTTGACCCTCTCGACCTTTGAGATGTACGAATTCCATACGACGCAGGAAGCAACTGGAGTGCATCCGGGCCAGACCTTCGACCTCGATTACTCGCTTGTGACGTCTCTCAAGCGAACGGCGAAATTCCAACTTCAGGTCGGCGTCGCCGGATACGAACAGCGTCAGACAACGGCCACTACTGGGCCTGAGATCGCTGCAAGCGCACAGCAGGATCGCTACGCCGTTAACTCTCTCGGATTCGCAATCAATGCAGCCTTCCCGAGGCGGAAGGCGAGTCTGGGCGTGAAGTATTTCAAGGAATTCGCGAATCGATCCACATTCCAGGGATATTCGCTGCAGTGCAGCGGTGCAATCACGTTTCACTGAGGAAGGACATGAGCGAACTCGAATTGGATGGCATAGCGTTCGGGACTGCTTTCGCCCGTATCTCCGAGCACTCCTGCCCTGGCTGCCATGCGGAATTTGAGTGGCGACGGTCAAGTTGACGGGAAACGCCCTAGACGTCGTAGTGCCTGAATCGCATGCCGAGTGGATCGTCTGCCACTCGAAGAATGGCCGAGGCGGAGCCTCGGCCCGCCCGGTTCGCCATTCTTGACAAGAAATCCCCTTCGCACCACCCACTCCAAAGATGAACCCGCGTGTTCATTTCTGAAAAGCAATCGATTCAGCCAGCCTTACGGCGATCAGCTCCAAGGATTCTTGCCAAGAGAGGTAAGCATGGGATTGTCCTGCTATTCTAACGATCAGTGAACAGGCGAAAAGTTGTCGTATTCGGCAGCCGGGGGCAGCTCGGCGTGGAGTTGGTGCGGGTTCTCACTGAGCGGGGCTACACTGTGGTGGGCTTCGAGCGATCGAGCGTAGACATTACGGATGCCGCGAGCGTGGAGCGGACGCTGGCTCGGGAAGATCCTGCGATTGTCGTGAACGCGGCCGCCTACAACCAAGTGGATGTCGCCGAGAACGAACCGGTGCCAGCTTTTCTCGCGAATGGCTTGGCCGTTAGAAATGTCGCCATGGCATGCCGCCAACTGGACGCCAGGTTGGTTCACTTTTCGACAGACTACGTCTTTGATGGTACGGCTGGCCGTCCTTATACGGAAGCGGACCGTCCGCATCCGCTGGGTGCTTATGGCGTCTCGAAACTTGCCGGCGAGTTGTACGCGCAGGCGTATCTCGATAAGCCGCTGATCATCCGGACGTCGGGTGTCTTCGGACCCGGAGGTCTCAAAACGGCGCGCGGGAATTTCATCGAACTGATGCTGCGGCTGGCGGCTGGGAAGCAACCGATCCGCGTGGTGGAGGATCACGTCGCATCGCCCACCTACGCGCCGTTATTGGCCGCACGTACCGTGGATCTGTTGGAGGGCGATCAGCATGGCCTGTTCCACGTCGGCGGCGGAACAGCCATCTCGTGGTTCGATTTCGCCGCCACCATTTTTCGGGTGGCCGGATTGCAGCCCGAATTGCGGCGCACGAATGAGCGCGAATATCGTACCGCGGCGCGCCGTCCGAAGTTCTCCGCGCTCTCGAATGCGAAGCTCGATGCCAGTGGGATTGAACCCATGCCGCCGCTCGACACAGCGGTGGAAATGTATTTGAAGGCGCGCGAGACTTACTTCAGCGCGAAGTAGAGTTCGCGCGCAAGAACCGGATAGCGCGGCGCTGGGCTGCCATTCCATACTTCGAGCATGGAAAGCCTCTGGTCCCGCGGCTATTGCCGCTTGGGGATTTTACTCAATCAGCGCGAGTGCGAAAGCATCCGTTCTCTTTATACGCAGCCGGAACTTTTTCGGAGCCGTATCGATATGGCCAGGTATCGCTTTGGCCGGGGCGAATATCAATATTTCAACTATCCATTGCCGGCTAAGATAGACGCGCTCCGGCGCGAGTTGTACAGCCAACTGGTGGGCACGGCGAGAGAATGGACGGCGGCGCTCTCGCGGCAGCAGGAATATCCGGACGAGCTGGGGTGCTTCGTGGAACAATGCGCCACTGCCGGCCAGATGCGGCCGACTCCGTTGCTGCTGCGCTATCAGGCGGGCGATTTCAACTGCCTGCATCAGGATCTGTACGGGGAAATCTTTTTTCCGTTTCAAGTGGTTGTTGGTCTGAGCAGGCCGGAGATCGAATTTACCGGCGGGGAATTGCTTGTTAGTGGAACAACAGCCGCGCGCGCAGTCGGTTGGCCACTCCATTCGATTGGAACAAGGCGAGGCAGTGGTCATCACGACGCGCTATCGGCCGGTGAAAGGTTCGCGAGGCTACTATCGGACAAACTTCCGGCATGGGGTGAGTCCGGTGCTGACGGGGGAACGCTATACGCTTGGGGTGATCTTTCACGATGCTAATTAGCCGCAGATGAACGCTGATAAACGCAGATAAAACGAACTTCATATCCGCGTTCATCAGCGTTCATCTGCGGCCTATGAGTTTTTAGTTTTCTGGCTTGATCGCGTAGTACCCCTTGCGCGCTTGGACTTTCCAGTCTTTGTTGCCGGTGCGGATCTCGATTTTGCGGAACGTTCCGTCTTTGGCTGGATTGGTTGGAATGTACGCTAGCGAGTACTGGCTGCGCATCTCGGAGTTGAGTTCGTCGAACGCGTTTTGCAGCGTCATCTTGCGGTCGATCTGAAACACGTGGCCGCCGGTGTCGTCTGACATTTGACGTAGCGCGCCGGCGTTGCCGCCGCCGAACACGATGCCGCGACCGCGCGAGTAGAATTGGCGGTCCACGTAAAAAAAGCTGTAGATCAAAGCATCGGCCTTTTGCGCTGCTTCGATGGCTTGCTTGATGTTGTAGCGGCTGCCTTGATCCTCGCCGTCGGTAATCAGCACCAATACTTTGCGCCCCACCTGCCCCTTCAGCTGGTCGTGCGCGGCCAGATACACAGCGTCATACATGATGGTGCCGCGCGGCTGCGATGCGGTTGGAACCGGGCCAGGGGTGATGCCGCCGACATCCGAATTCACCTGCAGGCCCTCCAGCCCTTTGCGCAGCAAGCGGGCCGAGCTGGTGTAATCCTGCAGCAATTCCGCGTCGGCGCCGAAGCTGATCAGGAAAGCCAGATCCTTGGGCCGGATCACGTTGTTGAAGAACTGATCGGCGGCGTTCTTTTCGATGTCGATCAGATTCATCTGGCTGGCGCTGACGTCGATCAGCAGGCCGATGGTCAGGGGCAGGTCGGTCTCGCGATTAAAATACTTGATCTCCTGCTGCTTGCCGTCTTCGAAGATGGTGAAGTCGTCTTTGGTGAGGTTTCCGATCAGGCCGCTGTGCTTGTCGCGAACGTTGAACAGGATATTGACAACATCCACATCCACTTTGATGGTGGGTGGGGCATCTTGCGCGCACAACAGCGCGGTGGCAAAGATCAATCCGGACGCTCGCTTAAGCATTATATTGATAGATGCGCCGTTTGGAATCTGCGTTGCAATGCGAAAAGCCATCCTTCATCTTAAGAAATCCGACCCCGTGCTGGCTTCCGTGATCGCCCGCGTGGGGGCTTACAAGATACAGTATCGCGAGCCTGGCTTCGAGACCCTGGTAAGATCCATTGTCTACCAGCAATTAAGCGGAAGGGTAGCCAAGGTCATTTTCGACCGGCTGGCGGCCGCTGTGCCGGGAGGGCGATTCACGCCCGCAGCTATTCTCAAGCTGACTCCGGCGCGGATGCGGAAGTGCGGGTTGTCCAAGCAGAAAACTGCGTACATCCGGGATTTGGCGCGGAAAACGGCGCGCGGAAAGGTGAAGTTCGAGGGGCTACGGTGACATGCCCGACGAAGCCGTGATCGAGTGCCTCACGCAGGTGAAGGGGATTGGGGTTTGGACCGCGCACATGTTCCTGATGTTTGCTTTGGAACGGCCGGATGTTCTGCCGACTGGCGACTTGGGGATACGGACGGCGATCCGCAAGGCGTATGGATTGGCGGAGCTGCCCCTGCCAAAGCAGATTGAGGAGCTGGCGGTGGCGTGGCGGCCTTACTGTTCGGTGGCGAGTTGGTATTTGTGGCGGAGCTTGGAGGGTCCGGCGGAGTTGTAGGAAAGGCACAGCGCTTCCGTCAGGTTCGGTGGTAGCGCTACCGGAGGTACGCGGTACTCTGTTACAAGGGTCTTGAGCATGTGGACGTGCTCGTATTTCTTTGCCAGTTCGCTTGCCGTGAGGCCGTCCTTCGACTTGGCATCGCGCTTAGCACCCGATTTGACGAGCAGGTCGACCATAGCGGAATCGCCGTAATCGATGGACGCGGCGTACATCAGCGGGGTCATGCCGTTCTTGTCCACGGCGTTCACGTTAGCGCCGCGTTGGATCAACAGGCGGGCAACTTCGACACGATTCGCTATCACCGCGCTATCCAGCAGGGTAAAGCCGCCGTCATCCGGCAGCTCCACCGAAGCACCCGCGTCCAGCAGCGCGGCTAGCGTAGCGTTGTCGTCGAACGAAATCGCTTGGGGTGGAAAAGGGCTCGCGAACATGCCGATCACCAGGATTTTGTCGTCCAGTTTGTCGCCTTTGGCTATGAGCATGGGAATCGCATCGGCGTTGCCGGACATCACCGCAAGGGCCAGCGCCGTGGCGTTGAACATGGGTGATCCGGAACCCTTGGGTAAGCGGAGTTCGGCGCCTTTCTCCAACAAGTAGCGCATCACCGGAGTTGAGCCGGGATACTGCGCGGCGACCAACAATGCTGAGTATTTGGACTTCGAGCGGGCGTTGATATCGGCTCCGTGCTCTAAGAGAAGTTTTGCCTTTTCCAGGTCCGGCATCGCGAGCATCAAAGCAGTGGTACCGCCCTTTGTTGCCGAGTTCGGATCAAACTTCTTGTCGAGCATGGCCCGCAGGTCGGCTTGAGATCCGAACAGGACCTTCTCTACCCAGGGCTCGACGCTCTCGCCCTCGGCTTCGCGCAGCGGCGGGAGATCCACTTTATGCGCCGGCCCGAGCGCGGTTGCAAGGGCCATGATGGACCAGCAGGCGCCCATGGCGGAAACAAACTGGTCGTGACCGTATGGATATCCACTTTCGAAATACGGTGGGCTGACTGCAGCGGGAGGATGGAGGCGCGAAACGACGTGCCAGGAGCCATCCGGTTGTTGGGTGTCGAGCAAGAACCGCATGCCGCGCTTCCAGGCCGGATCGTCGGTGGAAATGCCGGCGGCGTCATGCAGCGCTACTAAAGCTTGGCCGGTGGAGTACGCGTCGCTTGCGCGGTTGCCCAGGGCGTTCCAACCGCCGTCTGATCGTTGCGTAGCGGCGAGATCGCGTCCGAGTTGGGCTAGTTGATTCGCCGATGCTCCCGCCCAGTGCAGGCCGAGCAACTGGAAGGTGCGCTCTTCGGTGTCCCGCGGATGCTGCGCGCTAAGCCAGGCGCTGGCACGCTGGATCCGCTGCCGTGTGTCGGCGGCAAGTTCCTGGTGTCCGTAGATCTGGATGGCCCGCAAAGAGACCGTGGTGGCGGTGATATAGCTGTAGCTTTGTGGCGGCCGCTGGTCGATGGTCACCCAATGGCCGTCGGGCCTTTGCCGTGACGCGATGAGCCGGGCATAGACTGCGGTGCTGAGATTGGGACGGACGCCCGCGGCGTCCATGGCGAGAAGACGGTTGCCGTCATCCAAGGCTGGATCGATGATGTGGGTGTACTGGACCGCGCGATCCAGGTTGGCGAAGGGGCTAAATGCGTGGAGGGCATTGTCGCGCGCGATGCTTTCGTTCACCGCGAGGCCATGTTCACGCGCAACCCGGAACGCGATCGCGGGTAGAATCTGGTGATGGCACGATTCGCAGCTCTGCTTGGCGTACCAGTCTTTTTGGGAGCTTTGGAGCAACGTGATAGCACGGGTGGCCGCTTCACGGACTTGGTCCGAAGTGGCCTCGGCGGCACTTAAGATAGTCGCGACACACAACACACCCGTTAGTAATCGCATGGCGGAATTATAGCAAGGAAAGGCACCGGCTCCCTTACGGTCGCGGTTCGGTAACAGGCTCTCTTATCGAGCCACGCGCTTGAGTTTTTAGTCGCCCGAAACTCGGCGGGGGCTTCCGTAGGAAAACAAAGCCAATGCGTTGGCTTTCAGGGTCCGCCAGTTTGTGCGGATGGTCGAGAGACCCAGCATCAGGGCAATCACCAGGACGGCGCCGACGGCGCACTCGATGTTGCCGAGCTTCTCTTTCCAGGATCCGAACCAGCGGCCGTACACCAGTTCAATATGCACCCAGTAGACCAGGAGAGAAGTGGTTCCGAGTTGGCGGATCCAGCTCCAGGACGCGCCCACGACATGTTCAGTCCAGACGAAGGTGAATGCCAGGAAAAGCAGTACGACGCCGAGTTTGATGGCGATCAGTCCAGGGCTATTCAGCCAGAAATCCGATTTCGGATAAAGCGAGTAGGGCAGGTTGGAGAAATACTGTCCGGCCAGGATCAGAGCAAACCCGGCGAGCGTTCCCCACTGCATGAGGCGATTCATGTGTTCCGGTTTGGCCAGCCGTAGCGCGCTGCCGATGCTGAGTCCGAATGCGATGAATGCCGCCCAGGGAAAGAAGGCGAAGTATTGAAAGCTGGGAACGAAATACGCGGACAATTGCGGCGGCAGCCAGCGCCAATCGATGGCTGAGACCAGTGGGGCTGCTATGGCGATGGCCAAGCCCAATCCGGCGCACAAACGAACGCGATCCGCGGTGGTGAAAATCGCCATGATGGACATGAGCCCGATGGCGAACCCCATGCAGTTCAGAATGTCTACCTTGAACAGATCCGTCCACGGGCTTTGCGGATAGGCGAACATCCACAGTTGCAGACGAAACAGGAACGCGAGAGAGAACAGGTACGCAGCGCGGCGCAGGGCAGCGCGCCAGCGAGCGGCGGGAGCCAGGCCCTGACGTTCGCGGCGGTCCATCAGGAACGCGAGCGTGATACCGGTGAGAACCAGGAAAATCGCGGGTCCGATGCCGCCCATGAATTGGGACAGCATGAAGGGTCCGTCACTCCTCAAATCAGGGCGATTGAACGAATGGAAGACGTGGCCCTGCAGCATGATCACGACGGCCATGCCGCGCGAGTAATCCAAGAAAGTGAGGCGGCCGTTCGCGTTCCGGTTATTGCGGCCCGCCACTTCGTCCGCAGCTGTTTTCTCGATGGCTGTCATTTTCCTGGAGACTCGTATTTAACCCCTGGAGCAGTCTTCAGTTGCAGAGCGTCCGGCGCCAGCGGTTGATTCGTCTTCAATGCAGTGTAGGTTATCAGCTGATAATCTCCGGACGGCTGGGAAATCTTTTCCTGACGCGGGTAAGGATCACCGGTCTCAGGAATCCACAAATCCACATAGGTTACATACTTCTTCGCTTCGCCGGTTTTGGGTACCAATCGAATTCGAATGGTCTGAATACCCTCAATTCGTTTCACGGGTTCGTTCGGAAACAGGCTCACGGTGTAGTCCCTTGCAATTGACGTGCCGGAAGTGCCAAAGCCAATCAATAAGAACTGATCCAGCTGTTCCCCGTGCTTGCCCAGGTCGAAATCGCGGACGGTGTTGATATTGGGATAGTAAATGCGCACCCGGCGATTTTCGATGTAGATAGCCCGTTTGTCGGACCCCATGAATTCGATGAGTCCTTGCACTTCGCCCGAAGCAGCCTTCCTCATCACCACTTTGCCGGACTCGGTACTGTCCTCATTGATGACATCGGTGTGGGTAACGTAGGTGCCCTGAGCGGTCATGCTCTTAAACTCGCTGGCGGCCTTGTCCATACGCGCTTGAATTGACGCCCAGCCGTCAGGCGGGGTCACTGGCACGGCGGACAGTGTGATCCGGCACAGAAGAGTACTAAGAACGCGGTAACGTATTTCCATCAAAAGATGAAGTCCAGCAGTGTAGCAGCAGCTAAGGCGTGGTGAACGCCATGTATCCCTTAACTTCTTTTTCGGAATCGACAATCGGTTCCAGACGGACCACGTTGTATTTCTTTCCCGTGCGGGCCCGGAGGAGGTTGGTGGCGCGTGTGGTGCGTTGGGCTTCCGGAACATCCCCGAGTTGCTCAGAATCCATCCAGAAGACGTTAGAGCCGTGTTCGGCGGGGATCATAACGATACTGCTGGCTCTGGGCTGATCGCGGAATACTTCCCTAGGTGTAATGAAAATGAAAGCAAGAATCAGCCCGACCATGACGTCATACTGCCAACCGGCCCGAGGGTAATCCCAGAAGAGGAAGCGTTTGACGCCACTGACGGGGCTAGCCATTACCGCTAGTTTAACACGCGGCCCGTTTCTGGTTTCTCGTTTCTCGTTCGCAGAGTAGAGGCGCTATCGATACTTGCGTAGGACGGCCAACACTCGGCCTTGGATTTGGACTTCGGCTGCGTCTACCAGGATGGGTTGCATATTGGCGTTAGCTGGTTGCAGGCGGATGCGTCCGCCGGGTTCGTGATACAGGCGTTTGAGGGTGGTTTCGCGGCCGCCGACCAGTGCCGCCACGATTTCGCCGTCGTTCGCTTGTTGGGTTCGTTCCACCAAAACATAATCGCCGCTCATGATGTGATCTTCGATCATGGATTCGCCGCTCACCTGCAGCGCGAAGGTGTCGCCTTTGCCGGCGAAATCGGCGAACTGGAGTGTTTCCTGTCCTTCGATGGCTTCCACCGGGGAACCTGCGGCAATTCTGCCGGCGAGCGGGACTTCGTTGGAGCGTACGCTCTGACGGTTCTTGCGTCTTTCCTGGACGTATTTCGCTGAGACCTCAATGGAGCGGCTCTGGTTGAACATCCGCCGCAAGTAGCTGCGGGATTCGAGGGCCTGGATGTGCTTATGCACCGTGGCGAGCGATGCGAGCTTCAAGCCTTGCGCCAGTTCCTCGTAGCTGGGGCTATAGCCGTTCTCTTCTACGAAGTCCGCGATGAAGTCCAGAACCTCTTTCTGCCGCTTGGTAAGAGCCATAGACCCATTGTGGGCGAAGAAAAGGGGAACGTCAAGTGGCTTGAGGGGAAAAAGTCGCGATCCTCAAGCCACCCTTGCGAGGCGTTTCTTGCGGCTGACAAGAGCAACAATCCCAACCAAGCCGACGCTCAAGAAGCCTAGCAGGCCTGGTTCTGGAACATTCGCGTTCCCGAAGACTTCAACCTGAGATACGGCATAGTCTCCGTCGCCACCGGTCGCGAAAATCTCAACCCCCAACGCCTGAACCGTGGGTAGGGTCATGATCGTGCTCTGATCCGCATTGGGTCGCGTCACCAATCCAAATGAGGGAATTTCCGGAATGCTCCACCACAGATGGTATAAGTTGTCCGTGCCCAAATAATCCAGTTCGTATGTATCATTGTCGTCGGCTTGTACGATCGCGCCGTCAATCGTAAAGGTTCCGCCGAAGCTGATAGCAATGGAGTGAGAAGGGTCACCATCGGTCGGACCCTGCCAATGTATGCCGCTTTGGTAACAGGTTGTCTCGGGCTGGAAAACGCCGTTGTCAATGCTGCTCGCCGCAGGCTGCGGTGTTGGACCGCAAACGGCGGTGAACGTCGGAAACGAGCCATTCAAAGTCACCGGGGCGTTGAGCGAAACCAAATCAGCCTGGGCACATGCAGCAATGCCAACGCCCAGAAGAACCGCTGCTCCTATATGTTTCATCCTGTCTCCTCAATAGAAATTGACCCGAGAAGTCGAATAAAGCGTGCCAGGGATTTCCACTTCTCGTCGTGCCAGTATAAACCCAACCACAATGTCGCATCCAGCTGTTTTATGCCCTATGCCAGCAAAATGTGAATTAAGTATACAGTGATTCACCACCGATAGTTCTATGCCTCATCCAACTTTCGAAGGGTATGCCGGTGGGCGAATTGATTGCTGTTCTAAGGGCTTTGACTGATGTGATCGTACCGGCTTCAGGTGATAACGTACTCATAGTGGCGGAGGAAATTCGTCGCGGGGATAAAGGAGAAATAAAAAATGACACGCACCATTAATCTGGTTTGGAAGCTGAGAATTTGGAAAGATACCCGAGGCCAGGACCTCATTGAATATGCGTTGATGGCAGGTTTCGTCGCGGTTGCCGCAGGCGCTATCATGCCTGGTGTTGCCACCAGCATCAGCACGATCTTCAGCAAGATCGCCAGCACCATGACCGCAGCAGCGGCCACAAGCTAGACTTCGTTATCTTGGTGGGTGGGCGAGTCGGGTAGTCCTCTGCTCGTCCATCCTGCCCAAGCATTTTTCTAACTGACGAGCGAGAAATCCATTTTCCAGTAGTGGGTCAGTTTCAGGATGTGGGGCGTTGGTAACCTGCGCGCCGATTGCCAATCGGCGCAAACTGCGCGGGTTAACAACCCGCTGCAGGATAACATCCTGCCCCACACTACCCATTTTCCGATGGCCTAGGCTCTACAGAGCACTTCATGCCACGGGCAAGCAAAACGCGCTACCTCCGCTGGTGGATCGAGTTGGCGGGTCGCAGTATCCAATCAACGAAGCAGCCAGCCTGATGAGCCGATGGAGCGCCGAGGCCCGCATCCAGCAGCGGGGAAGGCACGATTTCGTTAAGCGGATGCAGGAATGGGGCAAGTTGCGCAGGTGTGGGAAGGGCAGTGACCCTGTTCCGAAGTCCCGGTTATCCTGTAGCCACTCTCACGCGATAGTTCCCAATGGCAACCCTGGTTAAAATGCGCCACAATTGGATTTCATGCCCATGCCGGATCGATGCCAGTGAAAGCGCGCGTTTCGTTGTTTGTCACCTGCATCGTGGATCAGGTGTTTCCACAAGTCGGCATCGCGATGACTCAGGTGCTGGAGCGGCTGGGCTACCAGGTTGACTTCCCCAGCGCTCAGACTTGCTGCGCGCAGCCGGCGTTCAACAGCGGTTATCGCGAAGAGGCGGCAACGGTGGCGCGGCATTTTCTCGACACCTTCCGTGATGCTGAGTACATCGTTGTGCCTTCAGGTTCGTGCACGTCGATGATCTCGCATCACTATGCCGATATCTTCGGGGAGCAGCCTGACTTGGCTCCGCGTGTTTGGGAATTTTCGCGATTCCTTACTGAGGTGGCGGGTGTGGAAGATGTCGGCGCGCGCTTTGACGGCGTGGTCACTTATCACGATAGTTGCCATGCGCTGCGCGAGTTGCATATCAAAGATGGTCCGCGGCGATTGCTTGCGAAAGTGCAAGGCCTGACACTGCGTGAAATGGATGTAGCGGAAGAGTGCTGCGGATTTGGCGGCACGTTCTCGGTGAAATTTCCGGAAGTGTCGGGTGGGATGGCGCGTACCAAGATCGATTCGATTCTGAAGACAGAGGCGGGCACGGTGGTTTCCATCGATTCCAGTTGTCTGATGCAACTGCAGGGCGTGATCGATCGTGCAAAGCTGCCCATCCGGACGCTGCACCTGGCCGAAGTTCTGGCGGCGAGATAACCGATGACAGGCGCGCAATCGGAAACTGTAAAGCAGACGCTGGGCGATCCGCGGCTGCAGCTCGCCATTTATTCGGCGACCAACCGGCTGATGACGCATCGCGCCAGCGCGATTCAAGAAGACCGGCTTCCGGATTATCAGGAACTGCGCACCGAGGCGAATCTTCTCAAGAAGCACACCATCGATCATCTGGATTATTATCTGGAGCTGTTTGAGAAGAATGTCATTGCGCACGGCGGCAAGGTGGTTTATTGCTCCGACAGCCAGGAAGTGGCGGACTTCGTGCTCTCGCTCGCCAAGGAGCGCGGGGCGCATTTGATTGTGAAGTCGAAGAGCATGACGACGGAGGAAATCCACTTCAACGAGCGTTTGGAGAAGCATCAGCTCGAAGCTGTGGAGACGGACCTCGGCGAATATATCCTGCAGCTCGCGCACCAGCGTCCGTACCATATTGTGGCGCCGGCGCTGCATCTCACGCGCTATGATGTCGCGGAAATTTTCAGCAAGAACCTGGGCGTGGAAAACGAAGTGGTCATCGAAAAACAGACCGCGATCGCGCGTGTGGCGTTGCGCGAAAAATTCCTGAAAGCGGATATCGGCGTCACGGGCGCGAATTTTCTGGTGGCGGATTCGGGCGCCGTGGTGGTGGTGGAAAACGAAGGAAACGCGCGATTATCGTCCTCTGCGCCGAAGATCCATATCGCGGTTGCGGGCATCGAAAAGCTGATCCCGCGGGCGCAGGATCTGGGTGTTTTCCTGAATCTGCTCGGACGCAGCGCTACCGGCCAGCCGCTGACGGTTTATACGTCTTTTTTGTCGGGTCCGCGGCGGAGCGGAGAGATCGACGGTCCGGATGAGTTTTATGTGGTGCTGCTGGATAATGGCCGCAGCAAGCTGCTGGCCGATCCGGAAAAGCGGCAGGCGCTGTACTGCATTCGCTGCGGGGCGTGCCTGAATCATTGCCCGGTGTACCGCAAGATCGGCGGGCACAATTATCCGTGGATTTATTCCGGGCCCATTGGCGCCATCATCACGCCGCAATTTCATGGCGTGTTGAAAGATCCCTGGCTTCCGTTCGCCTCGAGTTTGTGCGGAGCGTGCGCGGAAGTGTGTCCGGTGAAGATCGAGATTCCGAAGCTGCTGTTGAAGCTGCGCGCGGAAGTGACGGAGGCGAAGCAGCGCGAAGGCTCGGGCGGAATGGAACGCGTGGCGTTCCGGATTTGGGCGTGGCTGATGACGCATCCGCGGATTTACCTGGCGTTGGCTCGGATGGGCGGAAGGTTCGCCCCGATAGTGCCGAAGGTGGGGCCATTAGGAAAGTGGGCGAGTCAGCGTGAAGTTCCGAGGCCAGCCAAGACGAGTTTCCACCAATGGTGGAAGGAGCGCCAGTGAGTTCGCGCGAGGCGGTTCTCGGAAACGTGCGCAAGGCTTTGAACAGGGCCGCGGGCCTACTCCCGACCACTCTCGCGGCCCCACGGCTACGCATCCCTCTATCCGATCGCAACCGCTATGGAACTCTCTTCGGCGAGAATCTGGAAAAGCTTGCCGGAAAATGTATTTTTGTGAAAGAACCTGTCGATGTCGTTCCGGTCCTGGCGGAATTATTGCAGGGAAGGACCGCTGTGGCGTCGAACGCGCCCTTTCTGGCCGACTGCGGAGTTCTCGGGCTTCCGCAGGTTCAGTCCGGGTTCACGGATCGCGAGGCGCTTCGGGCGGTGTGCGCCACGGCCGATGTGGGAATCACCAGCGCGGATTATGCACTGGCGGCGACCGGGACGCTGGTGATGTTGTCGAGTCCGCAAGAGGCTCGCATGATTTCGTTGCTGCCGCCGGCGCACATTGCTGTGTTTCCGCGCGCGCGGTTGCTGGCGAATTTGGATGAATTGCTTTCGGTTCTGCCGAATCCGGCAGAGCAGACCAGTTCGATGGTGCTGATCACCGGGCCCAGCCGCACGGCGGATATTGAGCAGATCCTGGTGCGGGGGGTGCATGGTCCGGGGGAGATTTGCGCGGTGATTGTGGAATCGGACTGACATGAACCAGCGATCATTTGGCCAGCGGCCCACCAAACTTGATGAACACCGACGTAGCGCACGCACTTTTGCGTGCCGTGTTCGCACTCCTGCGAACACCTTTTCACTGAATTCCGGGCGTTCCCACGAGTGTGAACGCGGCACGCAAAAGTGCGTGCGGCACAACGCTAAGCTCGTCCTCGGAATCCGGCGGGGATGCGAATCAAGACGTACGCGATGCTGGCGAAGCCTAGCAACGACAGCCATCCGCCCCAGGCTGGATAAAAGCTGAACGTTGCGAAGCTGGGAACTTTGGCTAGAAATAATACAGCCAGCAGAATCCCGACGATGGCCTCGCCGGCGATTAAGCCGGAAGCGAGCAGCGTTCCTTTTTCCTCGAAGCCGAGCTTTTGTTCGGCGTTGAGTTTGCGAGCGGCACGGTCGGCGATCCATTTGATCAGTCCGCCGATGAAAATGGCCGACGAGGTATCGAAGGGAAGGTACATGCCTACGGCGACCAACATCGGGGACTTCGCGCCGAACAAAAGCAATGCCACGCCGAAAGCTGCGCCGATCGCGATCAGCCCCCAGGCCATTTGTCCGCCAACGATTCCTTTGGCTAATTGAGCCATCAGGCCCGCTTGCGGGGCAGGGAGGGCGCGCCCGCCGATTCCGCCGGTGGCGAGATTCGCTTCGTGCAGCGCGATGATGGGGCCCATGAGAAAGAACGCCAGCAGGATCACCGAGATGATTTCGACCAATTCCATCTTCCAAGGGGTTCCGCCCAGCAGGTGGCCGGCTTTCAAATCCTGAATCAGGGAACCGGATACGGAACATGCCACGCAGACCACCGCGGCCACACCGAGCACGGCTGCGACTCCAGCTAGTCCGGTCACGCCAATGGTCAACATCACTAACGCCGCGATGATCAGCGCCGCGAGCGTTAATCCGGAAAGCGGTTGATTCGAACTGCCGACGAGCCCGACCAGATAGCCGCCAATCGCGGACAGAAGAAATCCGGTGATGCTCATGATGACCGCGGAAACGATGGCGGCAACCCATCCATGCGTGAAGTAATAATAAATGGCCGTGATCGGGACCATGAGGACCAGCATCGCGAGCACCACCCAGCGTGCCGGGATGTCGCGCTCGGTACGATCGAGCAGCTTGCCTTCGTGCGCGGCTTTCGTGGACGCGGTGAAAATTCCGCGCAGCGAACTCAACAGCGACGCGCGCATGGAAAACATGGTGCTGGCGGCGCCTACCAGCATGGTTCCGACTGCGATGGGCCGGACCACGTTGTACCAGACTGAAAAAGCGGCAGTGGCGGGATCGGTGGTCCCGATGCGGCGGGGCAAGTCGGGATCGAAGAACAGGAGCAGCGGGATGAGTATCCACCACGCGACGACGCCACCCGCGAAGTTGACGCAGGAGAGTTCGGGCCCGATGATGTAGCCAATCCCGATCAAGGCTGGCGACAAACTGGGCGTGGACCAGGGGATTCCGCCGAAATGCGCTACATCGCCGATGGGCTGTTTGTCGAAGTTGAAATGCTTGATGACAGATTTCGGAAACGCCAGGAAGCCTTCCACGTACTCCTGGAAAATCTGAATTCCTTTGTCCGACTTCAGAATCTGGATCAAGCCGCCGAAGGCCATGGCGCCGAAAATATAGCGCGGCGCATCGCTGGCGCTGGCCTCGCCGGCTTTGACGATTTCGTAGCTCGCTACGCTTTCAGGCCACGGAAGCGGCGCATCCACACACAACGGTCTGCGCAGCAAGATGATGAAGAACACGCCGATCAGCCCGCCGACCAGCAGCACGAGGGTGGCTTCCCAATAGTGCGCGCGAAGATCGGTCCAGAGGCGATGACCGTCGATTTCCACCATCATGAATGCCGGAATGGTGAAGATGGCTCCGGCGACCAGCGCTTCGCCCACGGAGGCGGCGGTGCGGGTGATGTTTTGTTCCAGGATGCCGCCGCGAAATGCGGGAATCCGGAAGAGCGCCATGGCGATGACGGCCGCGGGAATTGTGGCGGCTACGGTTTGACCGGCACGCATGCCGAGATAGGCATTGGCTGCGCCAAATACGAAAGCGAGGAAGAGTCCGAGACCGACCGCTTTCACGGTCATCTCGCGCGGAGAAGGGTCAGCGCCGTTCTTCAATCAAGCATGGTATCAGGTAGGAGTCCTTCTTTCCGAACCGCGACCGAAAGGCAGCGCTATCCGCAACGTTCCGTTGAAGACGCTACTCGGCAAACCGCCAACGGCACCGACTCCCTCACGGTCGTGGCTCGGAGTGAAGTATCGCGTTACTGAGCCGCGACCACGAGGAAGCGCTACCACGAGCGGCGCTGTATTGCGTTACGCTTCCTCACGGTCGTGGTTCGGTTTGGTTCCGGCTCTGCCGGATTAGGGAGCCGGTGCCGTTGAACCGCGTCTTCCAGGCTTGGGCCCTACCGCTTGCCGTGAGTGATGGCTCCGAGTTTTCCGGCGATTTCGTCGGGCGCCGCGCTGTTCAGATTCCCGAGCACCGCGATGGTCACTTTATCTTCGGGATAGTAGGCGAGGTGCGTGTTGAAGCCTTCGATTCCGCCTCCGTGGTCGATCACTTTGTGGCCATCGGTGGTGCGAACGGCGAGTCCGAACGCATAGTCGTTCAGAAATGGCTTGGTCATTTTCTCGAGCGACGCAGGCGAAAGCACTTTTCCGCCGAATAGGCCCTGCTCCCAGCGCAGCAGGTCCTCGGTGGTGGAGTAAAGGGAGCCGGCGGAGAATGGAATACTCATATGGATGAATCCGGTGTTGACGGGCCCGCCATCGCCGGGCGAGTACCCGGCCGCGCGATGGTGGATGATTTCGGAATTCGAATCGTAGCCTGAATCCTTCATGCCCAGCGGCGCGAAAATGTTTTGCTTCACAAACGAGGCGTAGCTTTGTCCGCCGATCTTCTCGATCAGGTAACCCAATAGAACATAGCCGGAGTTGCTGTAGTTCCATTTTTCGCCCGGTGCGAATTCGAGCGGCTTGTCGCGAAAGAGGGCTACTTCTTTTTCGGGGGTGGTTTCAAATGGCTCGGTCTTGCGATAGTCCGGGAAGCCAGTGAAGCTTGGAATGCCGGAGGTGTGGGTCAGCAGGTGGCGAATGGTGATTTTGTCCCAGGCGACGGGCGCATCCGGCATATACTTCTTTACAGGGTCCTCGACTTTCAGTTTTCCGCGTTCCTCGAGCAGCAGAATGGATGCCGCGGTGAACTGTTTGGTGACGGAGCCGAGGCGGAATTTTGTGGACGGGGCATTGGGAATATCCCATTCGAGATTCGCCATCCCGTAGCCTTTGCTTAGTAAGACGTCGCTGCCGCGTGCCACCAGCACCGTGCCCATGAAAGTTTTGGCTGTGACGTAGGACTGGACGATTTCTTCCATGCGGGACGCGTCTTGCGCGTGGGCGAGGAGCGCGATCGAAGAAAGTAGAAGGAGTCGGGGGAACATGAAAACCGTTTCTGGTTTCTCGTTTCTGGTTTCTGGTTCGCACGGGTCGGCTGGGTTTAACCAGAAACCAGGAACCAGAAACCAGAAACGTATTTTACGTTAGTGATCGCGGCCGCGGCCGCCACCACCACCGCCTCGGCCATAGCCACCACCGCCGCCACCTCTGCCACCTCGGCCGCCGCCGCCACCCCCGCCAGGTCCACGACCGCGATCACCACCGCCTCCGCCGCCGCCGGGTCCCCGGCCACCGCCTTCGCGCATCGGACGTGCCTCATTGACTACCAGCGAACGGCCTAAGAAATCCTGGCCATTGCAGGTTTGAACGGCGCGGTCAGCTTCTTCGTCGTTGCTAAATTCCGCGAAACCGAAACCGCGCGGCTCCCCAGTAAATTTATCGCGAATAATTTGAACGGAATCAGCCTGAAATCCGGACCGCGTGAACCAGTCCTGTAACTCCGCTTCACTGGCTTGGTACGGAAGGTTGCCTACAAACAGTTTTTTCAAGGAAGCTCCTTTTGGCCCATTTCAACAGCGGGGTACGGGCGGGCACAACAATCATCCTAGCAAGGGGCTGGTTGTGGGTGGTGGGAGGTGGGTGGTGGGAACACAAGTCGGTCGCAGGTGCGGCTGTTCCCACCTCCTACCACCCACCAGCTACAGCCCAGCAAGCCGGAGGCTTGCTTTACGGACGCTTGTCGTATTCTTCCTTCGATAGCTTTTTGATGGGGTCTATTTTCTCCGTTTTCAACGCGTCGTTTAAGCTGTCTAGCGTGGAACTGAGTGCGGTGAAGGACTGACCGGCGGCTTCCACTTTTTGTTCCAGCACCACGGCCCGATCGATTTGGGATTGGGTCGGCTTGCCGCCGTAACGGATCACTTCGCCGTATACCTCGCCGATCTCTTCGCGCAAACGGACTTCACCGGTAATCTGCGGCAGCGCTCCCTCAGCACCGGTGGGAACCAGGGTTTTCTCCAAATCGGTGAGCCGGCCGGACAATTCATCCAGGCGTTTTCGAAGGGCGTCGCCTTCCTTCAGTTTCTTGGCGCGGTCGCGCGCTTGATCGCGCATCTCCACCGCTGCGGCATTGATGTAGGCCAGGCGCTCCTGCATCCGGTAGAACTTCATCACGGTCTGTTGTTCTAGCTTCCGATCCGCGTCCGAATGCGGCGATGCCGGATCGCCCACCAGTTTGATGGTGGCCATGTACGTCTCATCGCCCTTGAGCAGTTTTGCAGTGTAAGTGCCCTCGGGAACGCGAGGGCCTTGCAGCGAGCCGAACTCCACACCTTGGCCGCTGGGAACCTTGGGCGGCTTCATGCGCATGGGCCAAGCGACACGATTGATCCCTCGGCGAGTGCCGGCGGAAAGCGTAGTGATCAGATGGTTTTCGCTGTCGTAAATCTGGATTTTGAAGTCGCCGAACGTGTGACGATCTTTGAGGTAATAAGTGATGAACGCGGCTTCGGGCGGATTCGACCCAACGAATTCGTCGTTTCCTCCGAAATTCTGTTCGGCGGAACTCAGGCGGATTTTCGTGGGCTGCGGATTCAGTATAGTGAGCTTCGATTCCAGTACCTCGGGCGAGATTTGCCGGATGGGTGTGATGTCATCCACGATGTAAACGCCTCGCCCATGTGTAGCGATGATCAAATCGGAATCCCGCGGGTGAATGGCAATATCGCGGACGGCAACGCTGGGTAGGTTGCCGGTGAACTGCGCCCATTGCTTGCCTCCATCGATGGAGAGAAACAGGCCGGACTCGGTGCCGACGAAGAGCAGATCCGGCTTGACCAAATCTTCGCGCACCACATGCGCATAGCCCTTCACGACGTCGGTTGCGAGGGGAGTCCAAGTTGCGCCGAAATCGGTGGTCTTGTAGATATAGGTCCGCATGTCGCCGGTTTGATGTCCGTCGAAAGTGACGTAAGCGGCGCCGGGTTGGTGATGGCCGGCTTCGATGCCGCTGATCAGCGTGTTGCGGGGAACGCCGGGAACATTCGCGATGAGGTTTTTCCAGGTTTTGCCGCCATCGCGCGTGAGCTGTAGATTGCCGTCATCGGTTCCCACCCAAATGACGTTTGCATCCCGCGGCGATTCGCTGATGGCGTAGATGGTGCAGTGATTTTCGGCGCTCGAATTATCGATGGTGATGCCGCCGGATTGCTCCTGCTTCTGTTTTTCCGGATCGTTGGTGGTGAGATCGGGCGAGATGCGCTGCCAGGATTCGCCGCGGTCGCGCGAACGGAAAAGAAACTGGCTCCCCATGTAGATTGCGTGCGGCTCATTGGGGCCAATGATGGCCGGCGTGTTCCAGTTGAACCGGTATTTGGGGTCGCCGGTTTTCGGGAACGGCGAAATGGATTTCAGCTCGCCAGTGTTCTTGTAATAGCGCAGCAGCTTGCCGTTCTGCCATTCCGAATACACGACGTTCTTGTCGCTGGGGTCTGCGAATGCGTTGAAGCCATCGCCGAAGCCGATATTGCGCCAATCGCGATTTTGAACGCCACCAGCGGCCTGGCTCGGCGCCATCCACGCGCCATTGTCTTGTAATCCGCCGAAGATGTTGTAGGGCTGCTCCATGTCGGCTGTGACGTGATAAAACTGGCCCACCGGAAGATTGCGCAGGAAAGTCCAGTCGCCGCCATAGTTGGTGGATTTATACACGCCGCCATCGGTGCCGTCGTACAAAGTTGTGGGCTGCTGCGGATCGATCCAAAGTGCGTGGTGATCGGAATGCACGCCGGAGCTTTGTCCCACCGGGCCAAACGTCTTGCCGCCATCCTTGCTCACGGAGAGATACAGGCCAGGTTTGTAGATGCGATTGTAATCCTTGGGATCGACGATCAGAAGGCCGAAATAGAACGGGCGCATGCCCATGATGGAGTTCGTCGTGACTTCGTTCCAAGTGCGTCCCAGATCGTCGGAGCGATACAGCGCGGATTTCTTGGATTCGATGACGGCGTAGACCACGCTGGGGCGCGACGGCGCAACCGCTACTGCCACTCGCCCCAGGTAGCTTTCGGGCAAGCCGGCCTTGATTTTCTCCCACGTCTTTCCACCGTCTGAACTACGATGGAGACCGCTGCCCGGTCCACCGGAGTTGAAGGTCCAGGGATAGCGCCGGAATTGCCAGGTACCGGCGTAGACCATGTTGGTTTCTTGAGGATCGATGCTGACGTCGGAGCAGCCAGTGTCCGGATTGACGTACAGAATCTTCAGCCAGGTTTTTCCGCCGTCGGTGGTTTTGTAGAGGCCGCGATCTTCACTCGCATTCCACAGATGCCCCAGCACGGCGACATACACGGTGTCCGAATGTTTGGGATCGACGACGATTTTGGCGATGCGCTCGGAATTCGGGAGTCCCATGAGGTTCCAGTTATCGCCTGCGTCGGTGGACTTGTAGATCCCGGCGCCCACGGAAGTGCTGTTGCGCACCCACGGCTCGCCGGTGCCGACCCAAACGGTATCGGGGTGCGACTGATCCACGGCAATGGCGCCAACGGACTGCGGATATTTGTCGAAGATGGGCTTAAAGCTGATACCGCCATTGATGGTCTTCCAGACGCCGCCGCCGGCCGCGCCCACGTAGATGATTCGTGGATCGTTCGCGACGCCGTCAATGGCGGCGATGCGTCCGCTGGTGACGGCTGGCCCGATGGCGCGCGCCTCGATGGCGCCGAATGTGGACGAATCCACTTTGACTTGGGCGGGGGAGAGAACCTGGAACAGCAGGACGAAGGCTAGCTGTAGGGCAGGGTGCCAGCCCGCGCGCCGATTGACAAGCGGCGCCAAACAGCGCGGGTTAGCAACCCGCGCGCAGGATGGCATCCTGCCCCACACGCGGAGTTCGATCACTGCTTGGCGGCGTCTTTCTTTTCTTCTTTCGGCTTCTCGGGCAGCGCGAAGATGGAGTCGTCAATGGGAGTGTTGACTTCGATCTTCTCGACGGTGAGATCAAACATGGCGGTTCCGTTCACTTTTTGAGCCAGGCTATATGGCATCATCACGCCGTTCACGGGTTTATAGTTCCCGGGAGTTGATTCAAACTCGGCCTCTTGCCCCTGCTGTTTCCGCTTTCCGGAACTTCGGATGGGGAGGAATGTTTGTGCATCGAGATATTCATATTCCACGCTTCCGCCCTTCTTGGTGACTTTCAGCTTATAGGCGGCCGTTCCTTCCACATCTTCTTTTCCAATTAGCTCGACGGCGTTGCCTTTGGCTTTGTAATCCACCAGGGATCCTTCGATGAAGTCGGCATCATCCTTGGCCTGCTGAGTGTCTTCGTCATTGGATTTTTGAGGATCCGGCGAGCCCATGAAGGGGTTGACCATCCAGGACGTGGTTCCGTCGAACGCTTGAATAAAGCTCTTGTCTTGTATCGTCATTTCCATGCGCATGGAGGCCGGCCGCTTGATTTTCATGATCACGGGGGCTTCAATTTGACCGCCCATCAGACTCGCTTTCCCGGTAAGCGTTACGCTTTGAATGGCTTTGAGTTTATCCATGCCGCCCATCGCTTGGGTGTGCTTTTCCACGATCTGATCCACGGTGAGTGGAGTATCTTTGGCTGCGGCGGTGTCTTGTGCAGCTGCGGAAATGCAAAAAAATGCAGGTACGCAGAGGAGAGCGGTAGCTAAGGAACGGAACATCGGAAACCTCCAGGTTGGTCTCCTCCGATGATAGCAAGCGGACTATGCGCCGGCTTTGCTGCGCAAATCCCGAGTCCGTGGCTCGGAATTCTCAGACCGGGCGCTGCCGGCCGGTTTCTTTGGGGTTTGTCCGGGATGCTGCAAGGACCGGATGCGGTTGCGGACCGCCGCGGCATCGCCGAATTCTTCCCGCCATTGCTTGGAGAATTGTTCCGTTTTTCGCCGCTGACGTTTTTTAAGCCAAGTTTCCGCCGCGCCCGCGCCCTTATGCTCCGCCAACATTTGAGCCACCGTCGCGCAATCGTTGATGTCGCCCAGCTGAGTTTGAATCGCTTTGATGCTTTCGATCCATCCGCTCAATGCAGCGCCGTATACCGGCACGAAAAGCTCCAGAGTGTAGCGGAACTTCTTCGACGCGATTCGGAACGCGTGCAGTTTCTCCGGAGAGACCTTGGGTTCCGATGCGGCGTTGCCGCGCTCCACAAAATCCGCTGCCATTCGCGGCAGAATCCGGTGAGCCGTTTGTTCTACGGGGACCCGCGTATCGGCGCTGGTTCCAGAAGCCAGCGCAGCTTCGAGCGCCGTCCGCCATTTCATCGATGATTTGCGTTCCATCCGGCGTTTGAGAGCGCCGATGAGCATGCGTTCGCAATCCTTGCGCTGGCCTTCAAGTTTCGGCTTGAGGCCGGCAGCCTCCGGAGTGCGAGACTTGGCTAGCAGCTTGAGCGCGATATCCAAGTTTCGAACTTCCCCCGCCACCAGCATGAGTTTCTTCATACGGCGACGGATTTTGCGCGCTTCCTTGCCGGGAAAAGAGGACTTGAAGACGGACAACACCTGGTGGAATCTGCGGATGGAAACTCTCAAATCGTGCACCGCTGCCGCATCCGGCGCCTTGCGGGTGCTGTTCATCTGGAACGCGAGCCGGCCCAGCAACCTGGTGGCGTTTTGGCTGGCAAATTTTCGCGTTTCGATGGTCAGCGCCATATTCGCGTTGCTCGACCTTGCTATTGTTACACGTTTGTAATGTTTCCTGGAAGGTACGGCCATTACTTTTTCACGCGGTCCTTCTTGAAGAGCATATCTTTGGGCCGGATGCGCCGTTCGCGGCAGTACGCCAGGTACAAATAGCCATAGCTGCGGGTGATGTAGTCCGATTTGGAGAAACCGAGCTGTTTGGCTGTCCGGTCAATCCAGCGGGGGCTTCCTTCCAGCTCCAGATAGTTTCCGATGGGCGTTTCATCCACCAGAACTTTGCCCTGATTGGTTTTCTTGGCGTATTCGGTACGGTACTTTTCGTAGCGGAAGACCGGGTGGTAGCCGAGTTCGATGAGGATGGGCGCGATGGGCGCCGAATAGGGAAGTTCGAATTCCACTTCGCGGCGCTTTTTGTAGCGGCTGGGTTGGGAGGGGCCTTTATAAGTGAATAACGTGTGATTGGCCACGCGCCGCACGCGGATCAGCTTGCCGTGTTTGCGCAGCGAGCGCTTGGCGTTATCGAACAGGACGTTGGATTCGAAGGCGCGATGCTTGACGATCCGGAAGCCGAGTTTGCGCAGAGAATGGCGGATTTTGGTGAAGCCTCCGCGCACGCGCAGCTTGATTTCGGTTTCGACCTTCAATCGGACACGCTAATTCATTGCGGAGGGAAAGTCAACTGTGGGGGTTCGTGGTAAGCAGCTCCTTGGGCACGGTTCGGAAGAGACGCTGCCGCTACCAACACTACTCGGTTTTACAGTTCCCGCACGGGCAGATCTTGCGCAGGTGGTCGAAGGAATAAATTCCGGTGTTATGGCCGTCGCTCCACTCGATGCGGATGGCGTAGTGGCCCACGGCTTCCACATTCAGCATTTTGAGCGTGGGCTGGAACATCGGGAACGGCGTGGCCGGCGCGGCGTAATTGCTTTTCTGAGGCTCTGTGCCGTGGGCGCCGGTGCAGGTGGCGCAAGGACATTCGTCCCGCAGGTAGCCCAACGAATATTTGCTAAGATGTCCGTCCTTCCAATCGATTTGAATGCCTTTGGATTTGGAAATTGCAATGTGTTCGGGTTCGTGCAGAGTTTCAATCATTGAGTTCGTTCCACGTCGCGGACGCCGGAGATTCGGCGGATGGCATTCACTACGCGTTCCAGCTGCTTCTTGTCGCGGATCTCGATGGTCATGTCGATCACCGCGCCGTCGCCGCCGCGCTTATCGTCGGCGCTGGCTTCCAAACTGCGGATGTTGCTTTGTTCGGCAAACAGTACGGAGGTGAGCTGGTTGAGCATTCCCGGCCGGTCGTCCGTATAAATCATGATCTTCACCGGGAAGCTCTCGGTGGTGGCGCGCGCCCATTCCACGTCGATTTTCCGCTCTACTTCGTACATCAGGTTTTGGACGTTCGGGCAATTGGTGGAATGAACAGCGATGCCCTTGCCACGCGTGACGTATCCGACGATGCCCTCGCCGCGGATGGGGTTGCAGCATTTGGCGCGATAAACCAGCAGGTCGTCACAGCCCTTTACCTTGATCACCAGATCGCCCGCAACGGCGGAGGGGTGCGCGGTTGGCGGGGCGGGCGGTTTGGGCGCTTCGGTCAGCGGGACTTCCATCTGGTCCGGCAGCAGCTTTTGCAAAACCTGGCGCGCGGAAAACTTTCCGTATCCCAATGCAGCGTGCAGGTCTTCCATTTTTCCGCAGCCGTAATCGCTCGCCACGCGCTCCAGATCGGCTTTCGTAATTCTTGAAAGCTGCGCACCAGCGCGGCGCGCTTCCCGCTCGAGATACTTTTGTCCGATCTCGATGGCCTTGGCGCGCTCGGTGGTGTTGATGACGTGCTTAATTTTGTTGCGCGCTTTGGAGGTTTTGACGATCGCCAGCCAATCCTTGCTCGGAAGATGGCCGGACTGCGTGAGGATCTCCACCACATCGCCATTCTTCAAGCTGTACTTCAGCGGAACGATGCGGCCATTTACTTTGGCGCCGACGCAGGTGTTGCCGACATCGCTGTGAATCGCGTAGGCAAAATCGATGGGCGTGGCATCGCGCGGCAGCACGATCACTTTGCCCATGGGCGTGAATGCGTAGACTTCTTCCGGATAAAGGTCGACTTTCAGCGTCGACATGAACTCGCCGGGATCGTGCAGTTCCTTCTGCCACTCCACCAATTGGCGCAGCCAAGTTACGCGCTGATCGTCCACGCCGGGACCTTTGCGGCCCTCTTTGTACTTCCAGTGCGCGGCGATGCCTTCTTCGGCCAGGCGATGCATTTCCTCGGTGCGGATTTGTATCTCACAGGCGCGGCCGCCGGGTCCCATGACGGAGGTGTGCAGGGATTGATAGAGGTTGGGGCGGGGGATTGCGATGAAATCCTTGATGCGGCCAGGTATAGGATGCCACTCGTTATGAATCACGCCGAGCGCGGCGTAGCAGTTTTTTACGGAATCGGTGATGATGCGGAGCGCGAGCAGATCGTAGACCTGGTCGAGACCGATTTTTTGCCGCTTCATTTTCAGATACACCGAGTAGGCACGCTTCATGCGTCCTTCGACGCGAGCCGGAATGCCTTCGCGCGCCAGGTTCACTTCCACCTCGTGGCGCATTTTGTTCAGGAACTCTTCGTTCTGCTGGCGCTGCGAATTGATTTCGCGATTCAGCTCGGCGGACGCGTCCGGCTCCAGATACTGGAAGGAAAGATCTTCGAGTTCGCCGCGGATTTTGCCCATCCCGAGGCGGTGCGCGATGGGCGCATAGATCTCGATGGTTTCCTGAGCGATGCGCTGCTGGCGCTCGGGCGGCAGCGACTGCAGGGTCCGCATGTTGTGCAGACGGTCCGCCAGCTTGACGAGGATGACGCGAATATCGTTCACCATGGCAAGCAGCATTTTGCGGACGCTTTCGGCTTGCCGTTCCTCGCGCGAATACAGATGCAGCTTGCTTAATTTGGTGACGCCGTCCACGCAGCGCGCCACTTCTTCGCCGAAGTCTTTTCGGATTTGGTCGAGGCTGAGGCGGGTGTCTTCCACCGTGTCATGGAGCAAGCCCGTCTCCAGGCACACCATGTCCATTTGCATGTCGGCAAGAATCCGAGTGACTTGCAGCGGGTGAACCATGTAGGGCTCGCCCGTTGCGCGTGTTTGATCTTTGTGCGCCTCCGACGACACCCGGTAAGCTTTTTCAAGCTGGGTGAAATCTTCCTTGGGGCGAAGTTCGCGGATCTTCTGCTCGAGCTCGGAGTAGAGCTGATCGACCAGGCTAGTGGGACCGGCTACGTCTGTGGACACCTGTATCTCCAGAGTACTTGGTTTCCCGCGATAATCCAATTCCGGCGGGTTGGAGTGCCGAATGGCTCAAGAAGCTCATTGACTCGGATCTCGGAATTTGATAAAACACCAGAAAGCCTATCGACTCCCAGTTGGAGTGGATGCAGGGTTAGGTTGGGTCGAATTCAAATAGTTGGTTTGTAAAGGTTTGTACCCTCTTTTCAAAGAGAGGCCGGAAAAAGCTTTGGGGAGAACATCATGTTGAAATTTTCTTGTTCGGTTCGCTGGCAGTGTGTCTCGACGCTGTTGGCCGTACTGGTTTTGTTCAGCCTTCCGATCGCGGCGCAGGAAGCTGCCGGCCGCGTCATAGGCGTGGTAACAGATCCATCCGGATCTGTAATTCCCAAAGCCAAGGTAACCGTAACCAACGTTGACACCAATATTAGTAACGACACCACTTCCGGGCCTGATGGCAGCTATCAGGTTTTACTGCTGCCGGTTGGCAACTACCGGGTGACCGCGGAGGCGCAGGGTTTCCGCAAATCGGTTACATCGCCGCAGAAGCTGGAGATCAATCAGTCCCTGAAAATCGACGTAAAGCTGGAGGTCGGCACCACCAGCGAAACAGTTCAAGTGGAGGCCAACGCGAGCGGCGTGGAAACCGTAGTTGCCACGCTCGGGTCCGTGATATCCGGCAGCCAGATCGCGGAAGCGCCGCTGAATGGCCGGAATGTGATGGATCTTGCAACCCTGCTGCCCGGCGTGATTCCTGCTTCGGACGGTGGCAGCGCGGCGCACTTCAACATTGGCGGCGGCCGCGGCGATTCTGTTACGTACCTGCTGGACGGAGGGATGAACAACAACCTCCTGAACAACGATCACGTGGCGAATCCCAATCCGGACGCTATCGAAGAATTTCGGGTGATGACCAGCAATTACGCCGCTGAGTACGGACGAAACGGGGCAGGTATTGTGAGTGTGGTCACCAAATCCGGGACCAACGAATTTCATGGCGCGCTGTTTGAATACGTCCGCAATGACGACTTCAACGCCAATACGTTCTTCAACAATCAACAGGATCTGCCCAAGGACAATCTGAAGCGTAATCAATTTGGCGCGGAAGTGGCCGGGCCGGTTTGGATCCCGAAAGTTTTCAACGGCAAGAACAAAGTGTTCTTCATGTCGTCCTGGGAAAGCCAGCGCCTTACCGACGTCGTCACCAACGGCCAAGTATCCGTTTACACGCCGGCCGAGCTTCTGGGGGATTTTTCGCATGCCGGCCCGAACGGCGGTCCGGATCCGCGGGTGGTCAGCTACCTGCAACAGTACCCCTACTTCCAGCCCAATGCAGCGAAGGCAGCACAAGGTATCATGGACCCCTCGACGATCGATCCGGTCACTCAGAATTACATCAAAGCCAATCTGGTCCCGACCTCGCCCAGCGGCATTTTGTTCCAGCAAGGAGCGAACGGCGACAATTTTGACGAGTTCATCAACCGGCTGGACTTCGTGATTTCGGATAAGGATCGGATTTCTGTGACGCTGCACTCGCACCGGGAGAACACCCTGACGCTGGGCAATCCGGCCGGCAACGGCAGCAGTTTTTATAGCACCGGCGCCGGCAACCAGTATCTTGGAACCGTCTCCTACACGCGCACGCTTTCGCCCAACATGGTGAATGAGTTTCGGCTTACCGCCCAACGCGCGACCACCAAGCAGGCAGTTCCGGCATCCAAGCTGCCGACGCCTTCTGAGTTAGGTGTCGGTGTGACGCCGGATCAATCCACCGGTCCGACGCGCATCGGTTTTTATGACGAAGGTTTCACCATCGGATTCAGCCCGCAGGGACCCACGACGCTGATCAACAACACCTATGTCTGGAGCGACACGTTCAGTTGGCAGCATGGTAATCACGCTTTCAAAATGGGAGGCAGCTACACTCCGTACCAGAACAATACCGTCTACGACTTCTATGTGGATGGCGAGTTCGATTTCTACGGCACTAGCGGCCAGAGTTACTTTGCCCAGAACGATCTCGCTTCATTCCTGATGGGTCTGCCTGACGAGTACTACCAGTTTGGCGCTGCGCCGAGCAACATTCGGTCGCACAACTGGGCTGGGTTTTTCCAAGATGAGTGGAGACTTCGCCACAATCTCACCCTGACGCTGGGCATGCGATACGAATACAGTTCTCCTAAGTTGGATACGCAAGGACGTTCGTTCAGCCTGGCGTACGGCCAGCAGTCCACCAGATTCCCGGGTGCGCCTCTGGGCGTGCTGTTCCCCGGCGATCCGAATGCGCCGCGTGGCTCGAATTTCCCCGATCGCAACGATTGGGCGCCGCGCCTCGGCTTCGCTTGGGACCCCAAGGGCGACGGCAAGATGAGCGTGCGTGGCGGAGTGGGAGTTTTCTACGACATCCTGAAGGGAGAGGACAACCTGCAGTTCAATGGGCAGGCTCCCTTCTTTGGGTTCGTTGACATGTACTTCAATCCGCTGACGGGCAACCCGACCGGTCCGGCGAACCTCCTGAGTCAGCCGTTCACGGCAGCCGGGCAGCCCAATCCGTTCCCATCGAAGCCACCACCGACCAACTTGAATTTTGGGGATGCCGGATTCCTCCCCATCGGTGGCGGCGGTGTGTTCTACGTCAACCCGCACCTGCGTACGCCGTACATCTATCAATACAACCTGAGCGTCCAGCGCGAACTTTTCAAAGACACGACGCTCGAGGTTTCCTACATCGGCTCGGACTCGCACAAATTGACCGCACTGAAGGACGCCAATCCGTTTATCATCGGAACCAATACACGCTTGTTCAACGCTCAACCGGGCGTCGCGGATGGGACCTTCAGCTACCTTCCCGAGTTCAACAACGTGGTGCAAGCAAACTACAACTCGCTGGCCTTAGGTCTGAGAAAGCGTTACAGCGACACTAAGATTGGAAATGTTCAGTTCCAGTTCTCGTATACCTACGGACACAGCATCGATAACGCGTCCGGTTTCCGTTCCAGCACTTCCCAGGTCCCTGCCTGGGATTTTGACCGCTTCCGGGGAGACTCGGATTTCGATCTCCGGCACTACATCGCATTCAGCGGAACCTGGGAGTTGCCGTTCGCAAAGATGTGGGCAGATGGCCCCAAGCGGCTCACCACAGGGTGGACGTTGTATCCGATCGTCACTTACCACACCGGAGCGCCATTCTCGGTTTACGCCGGGCTCCCTACCACTCGCACTCGTCCGGGCCCGTCCGGCGCGGGCGATGGCGGCCTGACGCTGGCCAACCAGGTTTTGCCGATAAATGGCTACTTCAATCCGAAAAACACGCAGACTCTGAACGATCCCAACATCAGTGGACCGAGCACAGGAAATTACTATTTCGATCCGGCGGCTTTCAACGCGGATTTCTCGTTCCTGCAGCCCGGCCAGTATAGCTATGGAAGTTCGGGACGCAATGAGTACCGCGCACCGGACCAGGTGAACGTCAATCTCACGCTGGCCAAGACGCTTCGGCTGGCGGAAAGAATGAACCTGGAGATTCGCGCGGACTTCTTCAACATCCTGAATCACGCGGAGTTCGGCTATCCGAGCACCAGTATCGGTAGCGCGACATTTGGACAAATTTCCACCACCGGAGATCCGCGCATTATTCAGCTCGCGGGACGGTTCACTTTCTAGTCAGCTCGTTTTGTAGCGAATGTGAGGGCAGGCCCACAGTGGCTTGCCCTTTTTTTGGCTTAGAAAAACAACGGCAGCGTGCGCAAAAGTGCCGCGTTCGTGGTAGCTCCCTCGAAGACGCCGAGTGGGGCGGACCCCCTGGTCCGCGACCGACGCCCGCGTCGGCCTGCTGAGGAAATAAGAAATCCCGAAAAGCGGGTCCAGGGGGACCCGCGCGGACCGGGGGGTCCGCCCAACTTGGCGTCTTCATCAAATTTGGTGGGCCGTAGGCGCATGGTCACTCCCTCGCGGTCGCGGTTCGGTAACAAGCGCTTACAACCGAGACAAGTTGGACGCTTGTCCTACAATGAAATAGAATGACAGGCAACGAGATCCGCCAGAAGTTTCTGGATTACTTCGCTTCCAAGGGCCATAAGATCGTCCGCAGTTCGTCGCTGGTACCCGCCAACGACCCTACTTTGCTCTTCACCAACGCCGGGATGAATCAGTTCAAGGACGTCTTCACCGGGCGCTGAGAAGCGGGATTACTTGCGCGCGACAACTTCGCAGAAATGCGTGCGGGCGGGCGGCAAACACAACGATCTGGACAACGTCGGCTACACGCGGCGGCACCATACGTTCTTTGAAATGCTGGGCAATTTTTCCTTCGGCGACTACTTCAAGAGGGACGCGATTGCGTTCGCCTGGGAGCTGATGACCAAGGATTTCGGGCTCCCCAAAGACAAGTTGTACATCACGGTTTTCCGCGAGGATGACGACGCCGAGAAGTTGTGGCAGGAAGTGGCGGGGGTTCCCAAGAGCCGCATTTTCCGCTGCGGCGAGAAGGACAATTTCTGGCAGATGGGCGATACCGGCCCGTGCGGACCGTGCTCGGAAATCCACTACGATTTTGGTCCCGAGGCCGGCCCCGGCGATTTCCCCGACAATCCGGGCGAGCGGTTTGTGGAGCTGTGGAACCTGGTGTTCATGCAGTTTGACCGGTCGGCGGACGGTAAGATGACGCCGCTGCCCAGGCCGTCCATCGACACGGGGATGGGCCTGGAACGCATGGCGTGCGTCCTGCAAGGCAAGCTCTCCAATTACGAGACGGACCTGCTGCGGCCGATCATTGTTCGCGCGGCCGAGCTGTGCGGCGTCACTTACGGCGAGAACGAGCGTACGGATGTTTCGCTGCGGATCAATGCCGATCACAGCCGAGCGACCGCGTTTCTGATTCACGATGGCGTGCTGCCGTCGAACGAAGGCCGCGGCTACGTGCTGCGTAAAATCATGCGCCGGGCCATCCGGAATGCCCGCATGATCGGTCAGGCGGAGCCTTACCTTTATCAGCTCACCGGATTCGTGGCGGAGCTGATGAAGCCTGGGTATCCGGAGATGATGGAGAGCATCCAGCGGGTGGCGCGCGTGGTGAAGGAGGAAGAACATCGCTACGCGACCACGTTCCAGGTTGCGGAGAAGATGTTCCAAGCGGAAGCCAAAAAGGGCGGCGTGATTGCGGGCGATGTGTCGTTCAAGTTGTACGACACATTTGGACTAGCGCTAGACGAGCAGGAAGACATGGCGCGCCAGTACGGGACCAGCTTGGACATCGACGGCTTCAATGCCGAGATGGAAAAGCAGCGCACGCGTGCCCGCGCAAGCTGGAAGGGCGCCGATAAGACGCAGGTCGATCCGGTGTATCAGACGTTGCCGAAGACCGAATTCGTCGGCAGGGACACGCTGGAATCCGAGGCGAGGGTTTTGGCAGTGCTGGGCGACGGCATTGTTCTGGACCGTACGCCGTTCTATGCCGAAGCCGGCGGGCAGGTGGGCGATACGGGCGTGCTCATTGCGAAAGACGGCGGGGCGTCCGTCAAGTGGAGAGCGCCTTTGCTCCGGCGCCTGGAATTACGGTCCACAGATCGAAGTCTGTGGACGGCTTGAAGCCTGGCGATGTGGTGATCGCCCAAGTGGATGCGGACTTGCGCCATGCCACCATGCGGAATCACACTGCTACGCACCTGCTGCATGCGGCTTTGCGCAAGGTGCTGGGTACGCACGTGAAGCAGGCGGGAAGCGTGGTGGATCCGGGGCGCCTGCGCTTCGATTTTACGCATTACGCGCACACCGATCCCGAAGAGCTGGCGGAAATCCAGAAGCTGGTGAATCGCGAAATTCTGGAGAACGTCGAAGTCACCACCAAAATCATGGACCTGGATCAGGCGCTGACTACGGGCGCGATGGCGCTATTCGGCGAGAAGTACGGCGATAAAGTGCGCGTGGTTTCGGTGCCCGGGTTCAGCCAGGAGCTGTGCGGCGGGACGCATGTCCATCGCACCGGCGACATTGGGCTGTGCATGATCACTTACGAAGGCAGCATTTCGTCCGGAGTCCGGCGCATCGAGGCCATCACCGGCGAAAAGGTGCTGGATAAGGCCAAGGAGACCGCGCAATCCTCCGAGCAAGCCCAGGAAAAACTTCTGGAAGAAAAGCGCGTGCTTGAAAAACGCGTGGAGCAAATGAAAGAGCTGGTGGCGCACGCGAAGGCATCCGATTTGGAAGCCCAGGCCAAGGACGTCAAGGGCGTCAAGGTGCTGGCTGCCCAGGTTCCTGGAATGGACCGGGAACAGTTGCGCACCTTGGTGGATTCGCTACGCAACAAGTTGAAGAGCGCCGTGGTGGTGCTGGCGTCGTCCGAAGATTCGAACGTTTCCATCGTGACGGGCGTCACCAAAGATCTGACGTCGAAGGTGCATGCCGGAAAGCTGGCCGGTGCGGTGGCGCAAGCGGTCGGCGGAAAGGGCGGCGGACGTCCGGACATGGCGGAGGCGGGCGGCAAGGATCCCGCTGGGCTCGCTCGCGCGCTCGAAGCGGTTTACGGCTCTGTCGAAGGGATGCTCTGACGGTGGCTGTGCAGCGGTTCGATGTAGTGGTGGTGGGTGCGGGGCCGACTGGGCTGGCGTGTGGAATCGAACTGCAGCAGCGCGGGGTGAGTACGGTCCTGATCGAAAAGGGCTGCGTGACGAATTCGATTTACAACTACCCCACGCACATGGTGTTTTTCACGACGCCGGAGCTGCTCGAAATCGGCAACATCCCGATGACGTCGCTCAATGAGAAGCCGGGGCGAACCGAGGCGTTGAAATATTATCGGCGCGTGGCGGAGCATTACAAGCTCAACATCCATCAATATGAGCGGGTGGTGCGGATCAGCGGCGATGACGGCGAGTTCGAGGTGCACACCAGCAAAGGCGAGTATCGCGCGCGCAAGATTGTGTTGGCCACCGGCTACTACGATCTGCCGAACATGCTGAACGTTCCTGGCGAAGAGCTGGAAAAGGTGCTGCATTATTACAAAGAGCCGCATCCTTACTACAACCATGATGTGATTGTGGTGGGCGCGAAGAATTCGGCGGCGATCGCGGCGCTGGAGCTTTACTGGACGGGCGCGCGGGTTACTCTGATCCATCGCGGAAGCTCGATGTCGGACCGTATCAAATATTGGATCAAGCCCAACATCGAAAATCGCATTAAGAACGCCGAGATCAAGGCCTATTTCAATTCGCGGATCGTGGAAATTCATCCGAAGAGCGTGCTGCTGGAAACGCCGAAGGGCCCGGTGACATTGAAGAACGATTTTGTTTTTGCGCTCACCGGGTATCGGCCGGACCTGGAGTTTCTCGCTTCGCTCGGGATTCGGCTGGAGCCGGTTACTGAGCGGCCACGGACGAATCCGGATACGCTTGAGAGCGACCGGCCGGGCATTTTTCTCGCCGGCGTGATTGTGGCCGGGATGCACACCAACGAGATTTTCATTGAGAACGGGCGCTTCCACGGGAAGAAGATCGCGGAAGCGATTGCGCAGTCATTTTCGTCGCGGCAACTGATATCATCGAGCACATGATTTGTTCTCGACGAGACTTGGCGAAGCTGGCGCTGGGGGCCCCATTTGCCGCTGCAGTCGTTCCTGTCTTCGCAAGAATTAACTCCAAGATCGACGGTGTGATGGTCGGATCGCAGACGTATAGCTTCCGCGATCTACCGACGCTCGAAGCGCGCATCGACGCCATGAAGCAAATCGGACTCGGTTACGCGGAGCTGACCGTGAGCGATATCGCGCCCAAAGATAAAGATGCGTTGACGGCGTGGCGCGCGAACATTCCGGTGGATGAGATTCATGCCGTCCGTAAGAAGTTCGACGATGCAGGCATCGAGATTTACTCTTACAACGACAGTTTTCGCGATAGTTTTACGGACGATGAAATCGATCATGCTTTTCAGGTGGCGAAGCTGCTGGGCGTCACGCGGATCACCGCGTCTTCGAATGTTACCGTCTCGGAACGCGTGGACAAGTACGCGCAGCAATACAAGATTATCGTCGGCTTCCACAATCACGACAGCATGAAGAAGAACGAATTCTCCACGCCGGATGACTGGAAGACCGCCATGGCGGGCCGGTCGAAATATATCGGGATCAATCTGGACATCGGCCACTTCACCGCCGCGAACTTCGATCCGGTGAGCTTCCTGGAAGAGCACCACGCGAGCATCGTCACGCTGCACATCAAGGATCGAAAGAAGAACCACGGCCCGAACATGCCGTTCGGCGAAGGCGATACGGATATCAAGGGCGTGCTGCAGGTGCTGAAGACGAAGAAGTATCCGATCCCGGCGATGATCGAATACGAATACGGCAAGCCGGGTATGGACACGGTTGCGGAAGTGAAGAAGTGTTTTGAATATTGCAAAGCAGCGTTGGCCTGAAGGCCAGCGCCGCGTTGCGTTGTTCGGTTATTCGGTTTTCAGTTGTTCGGTTCGAACGGCACCGACTCCCTTACGGTCGCGGTTCGGTAACAATCTCGCGTACCGAACCGCGACCGTGAGGGAGTCGGTGCCTGTTAAGTAAGCATATCCGCCAATTCCTCAATTCGCCGGCGCTGATAGCGCGGTGCTGGATTTCCGCATACGCACGCATTGCGATCCACGTTTGCATCCTCAAACTGAACTACTATGTGCAATCCGGAGTGCGCTTCGCATTCCATGGCCAGCAGCTCGTTTGCTGGACCTAAGTGCTGTTCAAAAACCGGCACGCCGAAAGTGTCCCAGAACAAGTCGCGATCGTCTTCCGAGAGTCCTGCTTGTCCGAGGTACGTGATCGCCACCACGGCATGGCTCAGTTCAATGCCGTGATTGGTGAGACGCCGCAGTTGTTCCGGCGGCCCTGCTAGGGAGGAAGGATGGAAGCGTGCCGCCTCCTCGGTCCAGCCGGCCGGGAACACGCGGACCAGCTTGGTTTCCTGAAAACCCGGCGCCAGGATAGCCGTGCGCGGAGTAGGATCCATGGGATGTATGAAAGGTGCGCCTGATACCCGGCGCCGGAGTTTTAGGTTCATGGCAGCTTCCGACAAGAATGTGCTGCGAAGCTGCTGTTCGTCTCAGGAAAACAGTTGTTCTAAATTATCGTGCAGAATTGCACTCGCAATTTCGCCTGTGACGCCGATTTCGTAGAGAGCTTTTGTCTGCGCGTCGAACACCGCCGCATTCCAGCCGCGCGGAAAAAAGGACGAATCGCTGCCAAAAAGCAATCTTTTCGGTCCCGCTACATCCAGTGCGCGGCGGAAAACCGCTCGCAGATCGAGATAGGCTTCATCGTACCGTGTCCAGCTATTGCTGCTGGAAGTATCCAGGTATACGTTCGGGCATAGATCGCATAGCATGAGAGCTTCGCGGAAATAGCCCGCTCCGAAATGGGGGACAACGAAGCGAATTTGCGGATAGCGAAGCGCCACGGCATGCAGATCGATGGGATTTGAAAAGCGCATATCGAACGGCGACGGCAGGCCCAACTTTCTGCGCACGCCCACGCTCAGAACGCCGCAATGAACGAAGGCAACCGTACCCGGTTTCGCCGCCGCAAGATCCAGAAGTGTTTGCGCGCGGGCATCCTGGATGGAATAGCAATGCATCGCTGGAAAGAAGCAGAGACCGCGGATGTGGCCGCTCGCCAAGCCGCGCTCCACTTGGGCTACACCACCATCGGGCGCCGTCGGATTCACCATCATGTAGCCGATGAAGCGATCGGGAAACTTCTCGACAGCGTCGATTGCCGACTCGTGATCGCCCGGCACGCTCGCGATGAGCACGGCTTTCGAGACGCCATGCCGATCCAGTTCCTGGACCCAGGTGGCGGCGAGTTGCGCCGGATCATTCGGTGGCAATTGCCAGCCGAGCAGGGAACTCAGCGATTCCAGAGACGCTTTCTTTTGATCCGCGAGAGTCGAGAAAAACCGGTGCGAGAAAAAGTGAACGTGCGCGTCGGATACGGGGAGTGCGCCCCAAGGCGTGTCCATCAGCCGGCGGCCTTTTGGTCCGGCATGGGAACGGGGAAGCGCGTGATCCCGGCGGCGAGCGCTACTTGAGTCAGTCCCGCCACGTTGTTCACGCCGAGCTTCTTCATCATGGTTTTTCGATAGCTGCGAACAGTTTGCAACCCGAGATCCAGCATCACGGCGATTTCCTTGCTGGTTTTCCCCTCGGCCACCAGACGCAGCACCTGCAACTCGCGCGGCGACAGATCCGAGAGCGCGGAAGCTACCGGCTTTGACTCCAGATCGCCGCGTTGGATGCGCTGCAGCAGCCGGTCGGACACTTGCGGGCTTAAATATGACCCGCCTTTGGCTACAGTGCGCAGGGCGTCCAGTAAATCGCCATCCGAGGCCTTTTTCAGCACGAACGCGCGCGCACCGGATCGAATGGCGCTGACCACCGAATGCTCGTCGTCGTACATCGACAGGATGATTACTTTGGCTTCGGGATTGTAGCGCAGGATTTCTGTGGTGGTTTCGATCCCGTTCAATCCGGGCAGGCCGATGTCCATGAGGATGATATCCGGCCGCTTCGTTTTGCAGATCTGCACCGCTTCGGTGCCGTTCTCGGCTTCAGCCATCACTGTGAAATCGTCGCTATGCCTGAGGATGGCTTTGATGCCGTCCCGCATGATTTTGTGATCGTCAACCAGTAGAACCTGGGATGCCATTTGCGCTAGTTTGCGACCTCCGGAACGAGATCAGGCAGCGGATGCCTTGCCCGGATGGTGGTGCCGCGGCCAGGACCGTCCTGGATATCCAGAGCGACGCGGCCGCGGGATGCATAGTAATCCAGCAGCAGGCGCGCCAACGGGATTTTTTTGCGATCGATTTCCGCCACATCCGCATTGTCGCGAATTTCCAGAATGAAATCGTCGCGGCCTTTTTTTACCTGGACATCAATGGCGCTGCAGCCGGGCCGGCCTGCGGCGCTTTCCAGAGCGCACTCGGCAATCTTATAGAACGTAGTAGCGATAGCCGTGGGCACGCGCGCGGCTGCGTCGAAGTGCAGGCGCAGGGAACCGGAAAATGTTTTGCGAACTTTACCCGCCAGACGGTCGAGTGCGAATTGCAATCCAGCGCGCTCCACGATGGATGGGTTCAGTTCGTTGCTGATGTCGCGTAACTGTTCGATCACCTGCTCGAGCATGGTCTGAATCTCCACCGCCCGCGCATCAATGCCGGGCGCTTGATCCCTGAAGTCCATCCTCATGGCGTCGAGCTGCAACCCCACTGCGCTCAGCACCTGACTCACGTCATCGTGCAACACTCTCGCTACTCCATCCAGGGCCGCGTCGTGCTCCTGAATAGCGGCGAACAGCATTTGGGCCAACACCGGCTGCGACGCCTGTGACGCCCGCTTGGTACGATGCTTATCGCTCATGATGCATCTTTTTCAGCCGCAATGCAACAAGAAACTGTCAAAATGTTTCGCCAGTGAACCGAAACGGCACCGACTCCCTTACGGTCGCGGTTCGGAATGACGCACCCCGTTACCGAACCGCGACCGTAAGGGAGTCGGTGCTTTACTCATTGCTTCCGGCCCAAAACACGCTTGGACGCCGCGATGACATTGCTTGCCACCAAACCGTATTTCGCCATCAGCTCTTCGGGAGTCGCCTGACTCTGCGTAGGTATCTTGAATGCCGACAAACTCCATGGCACATGGATGCGTTTCCGCCACCACCTGCGCCACCCGCACGCCCAGGCCGGTGGCCACCAGATGCTCCTCGGCCACCACGATCGCGCGTGTTTCACTGGCGGCGCGGATGATAGCTTCCCGATCCATCGGCTTGATGGAGTACATGTCGACCACACGCGCCGAAACGCCTTCCGCTTCCAGCGCCTCCTGCGCCCGGATTGCCTCGGCGACAAGCAGGCCGTGCGCGATAATCGTCAGGTCCTTGCCGTCGGTCAATTGCACCGATCCGCCGATCTCAAATTTCCGATCGGCCGCATGCACGATGGGGCATTTGGGCCGTCCGGCGCGCAGGAACACAGGGCCGATGTGAGCGGCGGCGGCGAATACCAGCGCGCGCATGGATACTTCGTCGGCCGGCGAGATCACCGTAAAGCCCGGAAGGGAACAGGCGAGTCCTAAATCCTCGATGCTCATCTGCGACGGGCCATCTTCGCCGATCGAGATGCCGCTGTGCGTGCCCACCACTTTGAGATTGACGTTGGGATACGCAACGGCCGCCCGCAGCTGCTCGAATCCTTTATTGATGGCGAAGCAGGAAAAGCTGGCGGCGAACGGGATTTTGCCGACGGAGGCCAATGCCGGCGCCGATGGCCATCATGTTGGCTTCGGCGATTCCGCATTCGATGAACCGCTCGGGAAATTCCTTGGCGAAAAAGTGCGTGTAGGTGGATTTCGAAAGATCCGCGTCTAACGCGACGACGTCCTTATTCTCGCGGCCCAGATCGGCCAGCGCTTTTCCAAAAGCTTCGCGCGTGGCCACTCCCATCTTCAGTTCAAATTTCGTTTTGGTTTGCATTTTAGGCCAGCTCCATCAGCGCTTTTTCCATCTCCTGCTCGGTGGGCGCGGTGCCATGAAACTTGGGATTGTTCTCCATGAACGAAACGCCCTTTCCTTTGATGGTGTGCGCCACCACCATGGTTGGCTTCCCCTTGGTGGCGGCGGCTTCCGCAAAGGCTGCTTGCAGCGCTGGAATGCTATGGCCATCCACTTCGATCACGTGCCAGTTGAACGCACGCCACTTTTCGGGAACAGGATCGATCGGCATGATGTCGTTCACGAATCCATCCAGTTGAATGTGGTTGTAGTCGAGAATGCAGACCAGATTGTCGACGCCCTTGTCGCCCGCGAACATGGCCGACTCCCAGATCTGCCCCTCCTGGCTTTCACCGTCGCCGATCACCACAAAGGTGCGCGAGGGACGCTGATCCAGTTTGGCACCCAGCGCCATTCCGATGCCAACGGAAAGGCCTTCGCCGAGCGATCCGGTGGACGCTTCGAGCGCCGGAATGAACCGCACATCCGGATGGCCTTGATATATGGAGCCGAGCTTGCGCAGCGTGTTCAGTTGATCCTTGGGCGTGTACCCGCATTCCGCCATGACGGTGTAAAGCACCGGGCAGGCATGGCCTTTCGAAAGGATGAAGTGATCGCGATCGGGCCATTTCGGGTTCGCCGGATCGTGCCGCATCACATCGAAGAACAGGGTCACCACGATTTCCACCGCGGACAGCGAACCACCCGGATGCCCGGACTTGGCGAACGTGATCATCTCGACGATCTCGCGCCGCATCTGCTTCGAGATGGATTGAAGTTCGGCTACGTTGCTGGTTTTTTTCATCTTCTCTTCCTACTTTACAACCAGAGGAACGTGGATGGCGAAGCGGCGATCCAGTTCGTGCGGCAGCGCCTCCGGAGTTGTAAAAAGGATGCCGTGGATTCCCAAAGCCTCGGCGGCGCGGATGTTTTCCACGCGGTCATCGAGGAGCAGCGCATCGGATGACGACACTCCCAAGCCGGTCAGGCAATGCTGATAAATCTCAGGCGAAGGCTTGGTGTTGCGCAGATCGCACGAGAACGTCCGGTGGTCGAACTCGGGCAACCAGGGACACCGCACGATGTAATCGCGAACCGCCGCGGGCATGTTCGAAAGGAGGCCGGTGCGAAATCCGGCGGCGCGAACCCGCTGCGCCCAATCGGGCATCACGGCGCATGGGTGGGACCAACTGGCGCTGTCGATTTCCTGGAGCCGGTTGATGTCGTCCGCGCTCAAGGTGCGTCCGGCTACGGCGTTCCAGTAAGCGGTGGGATCGACGTCGGCACGGTCGAACGCGAGACGATCGCGCCAGTAGCGCTGCTGGAAATCCGGGACTGGCATGCCGAGGATCGCGGCCATCCCTTCAATCTCCGCCGCAAGCGGGGAGGAACAGAGCACGTTTCCGTAGTCAAAGATGATGGCACTGAGATGAATGCGTAGCAATCTACGATGGTAGCCGATCCGTTTCCTAGATTGTGGGGCAGGATGAAAATCATCCTGCGCGCGGCTTGATGAACCCGCGCAGTGTGCGCCGATTGGCAATCGGCGCGCAGGTTTAGCAACCTGCCCAACCACTAGAGGCCTTTTGCGATGTATAAATCGGATTGAATCAGAACGAAGTTGTAGGCGTAGGCGCGGCCGTCCGGAGTGATGTTCAGGTGATGGATTTCGAGCACCGGTTGAGCCGGATGGATTTCCTTCCAGGGCGTTCGATTGCCCGTTGTAAGATCCAGCACCGAGACTGGGATTTTGTCGCTGTTTTCCTGGCCCGGGCGAATGTAGAGCGACCGGCTGTCGGCTCGCCATCCAACGACCATCTCGGATGGCGCGACGCCGCGTACTGGCTGCGGAGGGCCGCCGTCGACTGGATAAATGGTCCAGCCTTCGCCGGGGCCGGGGGTCAGGAACAGTTTGTGATCCGGTGAGAGGAAATAGATCGTTGCATCCGGAATTCCTTCCGGGCAGACTGGGCGCAAAGTATTCTTTTGGCTATCGTACGCGAAGCACTGATATTTCTTGCCAGGGAGAAATCCAATGACCATGTACTGATCCTGGCCGAACCATCCGTAAACATTGGCCGGGAACAATCCAGGCGGTTTCATTTCCACGGGCTCGCCGGGGCCGGTGGGAAGCATTTCGAAGCGGCGCGATCCGTCTTCGGTGATTACGTAGCCCGAAATCCATTTGCCATCCGGTGACAGTTTGTACGCGCGGCCATCGCCGATGCGGATGGGCTGGGATCCATCGGTCTTTCGCAGATACAGACTGCCTTTGGAATTTCCGGATTCACCGGTCACATTTGCCACCAACATCTGGCCGTCGTCGGAGATTCCGGCTACTGTTCCCGAATCGAGGCAGGATAAATCGCGCTCCTGAGTTTCGCCCGGCGCGGTTCCGAGAATGCCGATCTGGGAGAATCCGGTGCTCAAAAGAGCTTCGCCTTTGCGGGAGAGGTCGAAGAAGCGGACGCGCTCGGGAAGCGTCAAGGCGATGCGGCGATGCTTTTGCATATCCACCGCGTATACGATTCCGTTTTCGCCGATATCGAAAGAGCGGAACCAGATTTCATTTCCTTTGGGAGACCAGACTAAATCGGTATCTTCGCCGGTGGCGTTCTGGCCGGACACTTGCCCCAGGAACTGGGGTTTTCCGTTGCGATCCACCACGTGCAGTCCCACGGCGGTACCGTTGGTGCGATTTACAAACGCCACTCGATTGCCGTCGGGCGATACCCGCAGTACCCACAGCGCCCAGGGAACATCTTCAACGAGCACCTTTCCGATGGGGTATTCCAGACGAGTGTGGCCGTTGACGCGGCGCAGCACGGCGAGCGATTCGCCATCGGGCGCCCAGTCAGCAGCGATGACGTCGTCAAGCAGCGGCCGGCTTTGGCCGCCGGAAATGGAAACTACGGACAACCGGGCGCTGTTGTAATCGCCGTAGGGCGGCGTGGAGACGGTCAACTGTTGCTTGGAGGAAACCGCGCCGAAGCCGCCGTCGATTCCGAGGTCCCTGGACTCCGGACTGCCGGGAACCGCGAGGTAAACGCGCGGGGGTCCGTTGTCCCAACTGGCTTGATAGACGATGTTGCCGTCGGGCGCGAAGCGGGCGCGCGAGACCATCCCTTTGCGGAAGGTGATTTTCTGGAATTGCGGCGGAGCGTGATGGGCGGTGCGATCGCGGAGGAAGAATCCCGCGGCGAAAAGCGCGGCGCCGCCCAAAATAGCAGCAACGGGCCATAACCACGCTTTCCTTTTTGGCTTGGCTCCGGCGAGCGCAGGCTGAGCCCCGGTGGTGCTGGCGCCAGCGATGGAACGCAGCGCGAACGCCAGGTCGGCGGCGGATTGAAAGCGCTGCTCGGGACGTTTCTCCAGGCAGCGGCGGACGATGGTGGCAAGCGCCGGCGGCAGTTTCCCCAGCTCGCCATCGAACTCGGGAGGCTCTGCGTTCAGAACCGCGTGCATGGTTTCCACGCTGCTGGATGCTTGGAATGCCCGGCGTCCCGTGAGCATTTCGTATAGCAAAGCCCCGAAGCTGAAGATGTCGGAGCGTGCGTCGACCGGTTCCGCGCGCACTTGTTCGGGCGACATGTATCCGGCCGTTCCGAGCACCGTTCCTGGTTGCGAGAGAGCCATGGTGGCGGTGTTTTCGCCGGATGACGTAGGCGCTTGCTTGGCCAATCCAAAATCGAGGATCTTCACCTGTCCCGAGCGCGTGACCATCACGTTTTCCGGTTTCAGATCGCGATGCACGATGCCGAGCGCGTGAGCGGCCGCCATGCCATCCGCAATTTGACCGGCGATTTCGATGGTCTTGCGCACTGGCATCGGGCCACGCGCGATAATCGCTCGCAAAGATTCGCCATCCACGAGTTCCGAGACGATGTAGGCTCGTCCGTCCTCGGTCCCGATATCGTAAATGGCGACGACGTTCGGATGATTCAGAGCGGCGAGCGCGTGCGCCTCTTGTTCAAAGCGCGCGCGACGAGATGCGTCACCGGAAACGTCCGGCGGAAGAATCTTCACCGCAACGGTGCGGTTCAGACGAGCGTCGCGGGCGCGCCAGACTTCGCCCATGCCGCCCTCGCCCAGCTTGTCGAGGACTTCGTAATTGCCGAGGCGCGGGGCTGGGGACTGGGGACTCGGGTCTGGCGGATTGTCTGGCATTCCTAGCGATTATATTTTGGGGTGGGGCCGCGTAGGGCTTCCCACACTTTATCGCAGGCTTGCAGGGTTTCCGGATCTAGCGGGCCGTCCGACAATACCTTTAGATTTTGTTCCAGGTGATCGATGCGGGAGGCGCCCAGGATGATGCACTCTATTGGCGTGTGACGATAGAGCCAATTGAGGGCGAGGCTCACGAGCGATCGGCCGGCGGCTGTTGCGATCCGCTGCAGTTGATCCACGGCGTCGAAGTCGGCCTGGTGCCAGTAGCGATCCAGATACATCCGGTTGTTGTCGAAACGCGTTCCGGGCAGCGGGGCATCGCGGTGTTGTTTGCCGGTGAGCAAACCGCCGGCCAGCGGATTGTAGACGATGTTCGAGACGCCGAAGCGCTTCGACATGGGTAGATATTCCTGCTCGATGCCGCGCGCGATGAGATTGTACATGGGCTGCGCAACGTAAGGCGCGGGGTACCCTTGGCGCTCCGAGATCCAAAACATTTCCACCATCTGCCAGCCGCTGTAGTTGGAGCTTGCGAGGTAGCGAACCTTGCCTTGCTTGACCAACTCGTTCATGGCTTCGAGCGATTCCTCGATGGGCACCGCGTAATCCGGCAGATGGAGATAGTAGAGATCCAGATAATCGGTCTTGAGGCGGCGCAGGCTGTCCTCAATGGCGCGGAAAATCGCGCCGCGCGAGAGACCGGCCATGTCCACGCCGTCGCTCATTTTGTTGCGGACTTTGCTGGCCAGGATGAAATCCTTGCGGCGGCCTTCGAGGATGCGCCCCAGGATTTCTTCAGACGCGCCCAGATTGTAGACGTTGGCGGTATCCAGAAAATTGATTCCCGAGGCGGAGCAGAGATCGATCATGCGGCGCGCGCCATCGAAATCCGTCTGTCCGCCGAAGGTCATGGTTCCGAAGCAAATGCGTGAGACGTTCAGGCTGGTATGTTTGAGGTCTACATTGTCCATATCAATATGTCCATCGCGAAATTACCCAATATCATGATACGTTGAGTATGTAAGTGAACGAGCGACTCGAAGAACCAAGCACAGAGGAAGCTCTTCAAGAACTTCCAACCAATAGTGCGCCGGAGGAGACTTCCACGGCTCCAGTCTGGGAGGGTCCGTCCTGGCTGCGCATGGTCTACGCGCTTGAATTTCTTATCGCACTGATTGCTATTTTCACGGTTTGGAGCGAAGTGGGCGGGCAAGGGCACATGGATCTGCTGCCTTGGTACATCAAGCTGGGCTGCTCGCTATCGCTGGCCTGGTGCTCGGTGCGCTTCACGGCTGCGCTGGTGGAACACCAGAAACCCTGGAACCAGCACACGGCGGTTTGGTTCGTCGGAATCATTCTGGTGGCGCTGGTGATGGGCGGCATCACCTACTACTACCATCTGCATGAGGTTCCGGATGAGCCGGACAATGAGGACAATACTTCCACATCGATCATCGCGCCGCAACGCGGCCGGACAATGGCAGATTTAAACCCGAGCGTCGGCACGAGCTGTGTTTGAGACGGGGTTCGGGCGGTGGAGTTCTCCGCAGGTCGCATTATCTATTAAGTACCGTCGTGCGTTGATCGAGGAAATCCGGGCGGCCGGGCGTGGCGTCCTGTTCGGCACCCATGCGGGTGACAACTTACGAATCTTACGCTGGCGGCCCGTTGTTTCCGAAAACGATACGCGGGAATTCGTTCGTCTGCTGCTTGCGGCCAAGCAGGATCCTGAGCTGCGCTCGCTACAGCCAGTGGGATGGTTCGTCTCGCACACGAACGACATCGCGCTGAACGCTTCTGATCAAGAGATTTTCGACCAGTACTTTAGCGAACCGTGGCAGGTGACACTCGTGCTTTCCGAAGGCGCTAACGCGGGCGTCGTGGTTCGATCGGGCGGGAGCTGCCAGTCTTTTGTTCTTGATCCGCCCGCTCCGGCGAAAGCTAAGCTGCTGCGACTGCTGTGGGCGATTCCCACTTTGATCGCGATGATTTTGGCGGGAGCGCTGATCCGGCCGCAGCACCCCGCGCCGGTAAATCCTGGAATTTTTTTGCGAATTCAGGGGGATGGTCCGGCACTGCAGATCCATTGGGACGCCGCCGCGGTGCAGGGGGCGAAGAGCGCCGAAATGGAAATTCAAGACGGCGTCAAGAAGTCGGTTTTTCATTTGGCGGGCGCGCAGCTCGGCGCGGGTACCATGAGCTGGCAATCGCAGAGTGGGGACGTCCAGGTTCGGATGTCGGTTCATGCTGCTGGTGGTGGCGAGGTTCGGGAATTTGCGCGTTTTCGACTCAACACTGTGCGCGTGGCGGCGCCAATTGCCGCGCCGCCGGATCCGCATGCCGAAGAGTTGAAGAAATTGAGCGAAGAGCTTCACCAGGAACGAGTACGGTCGGAAAAGCTGCAGAATATGGTGAAGATTTTGGAGAATCGGCTGGAGATTGATACTTCGCGGGGGAAGTAACCGAACCGCGACCGCAAGGAAGCGTGCCGACAGGTCTCGTGGTAGCGCTCCCTTGCGGTCGCGGTTCGGTAAGCACCCTCTAATGAGGGAAGTAGGGGTCGGGCTCGGGAATCGCGGCGCCATCTTTGCGTGGCGATGATGCGCCGAAGTTCACTTTCGAAGCCGAATCGTGCATTACCACTTGTCCGCCGCCCATGTAGCCGGAGAAGTCGCCGACCACGGTGAGACGATGGCCGCGCTTGGTGAGTTCGTCGCGCGCGGCCTCGGGGACGCGCGCTTCCATCCAGATGTCGCCGCATCCGCCCAGCGTGTGTTTGTTGAAACGCGGGGCTTCGAGAGCCGCTTGGATGTTCATTTTGTGATCCACGATGCTCGATACTAACTGAGCCTGGGCTTGCGCCTGGTTCATGCCGCGCATGATGCCGAAGCCGATGTGCAGATTTCCGCGCTCCATGAATCCGGGAATGATGGTGTGAAACGGACGCTTATGGGGAGCGAGCGCGTTAGGATGGTCGGGGTCGAGCGAGAATGCACCGCCGCGGTCATGCAGCAGAAATCCCATGCCGTTTACCGCGATGCCCGAACCAAAGATTTCGGAAATGCTTTGGATGAAGGAGACGATGTTGCCGTCTTTATCCACTGCGCTTAAATAAGTGGTGTCGCCGTCCGGCGGTTTTCCCGGTCCGGCATCGCAGTTGGCTTTCTCGCGATCGATCAAAGCGGCGCGCTGCTTGGCGTAAGGCTTTGAGAGCAGACCTGCCAAAGGAATGGACTCCATGCGCGGATCGGCGATGTAGCGTTTCAGATCCTGCGTGGCCAGTTTTTGCGCTTCGATTTCGATGTGGAGCGCGTCGGCGCTATCCTGCGCGTAGTCGCCCAGCGGGAAATTCTCCATGATGTTCAACATCTCGATGGTTCCCGCGCCCTGGCCGTTGGGCGGAAGCTGATAGACCTTCCAATCGCGATACTCGGTGGAAATCGGCTGCACCCATTCCGATTGAAACTCGCGCAGATCGTCGGCGGTCATGGTGCCGCCGAGTTTTTGTGATGTCGCGAGAATCGCTTCGCCCACCGGTCCGCTGTAGAAGGCTTTGGCGCCGAGGTCCGCGATCAGACGCAGCGCATGAGCCAACTGCGGATTGCGGAAGATTTCGCCGGGCTTGGGCGCGCGGCCGCTTGGTTTCAACAATTCGAGTGCGGCACCTTCCAGCTTGGAGCTGGAATTCTCCCAGTCCCACTGGATGAGTTCGGTGACCGGGAATCCGTTTTCGGCGTAGTAAATGGCGGGTAGAAACAGATCGCGCCAAGGCAGACGTCCGAACCGCTTGTGAAGTTTTTCCCACCCGTCCACACAACCTGGGACGGTGACGGTATGAATGCTACCAGTGGGAAGGCTGGAGAGACCCTGCTTTTTCAAATAGTCGATGCTGAGACCCTTCGGGGCCCAGCCGCTGGCGTTGATGCCGGTCAACTTGCCAGTTTTCGCATCCCAGATGAGCGCGAACAGGTCGCCGCCCGGGCCGTTCATCATGGGTTCCACCAAGCTGAGGACCGCGTTGGCGGCGATGGCGGCATCCACCGCGGATCCGCCGCGCGCGAGAATTTGCGCACCGGCTTGGGACGCAAGAGGTTGGGCGGTGGCCACAATTCCACGGCGCGTCATGACCATGGAACGGGCTTGCGTGCGATCCTGCGCGGTCGCGAGGGCGGGGAAGGACATGAGGATGAACCAGAGATACGGTCTTGGCACGAGGGACCATTTTACATCAGGTGCGTCTGTTACAAGAGGCTAAAGACATTGGCCGCTGATGAACGCTGATGAACGCAAATAAGAAACTCCTGATTTGGCTGGGATTTGCCTCGATCGGTTTTGGGCAGAGTTGGGTGGAGGAGTATCCGAAGGAAGCGGCGGCGATGAACAAGGCTTGCGGGGCTAAGGAATATGCTGCCTGCCGCGAGCATTTGTTGAAGCTGGAAGAGCTGTTGGACGGGCGCGTGGATATTGTTTATCGATTGGCGAAAGTCGATGCGATGCTGGGCAATCGGGATGCGGCTTTGGCCGGGCTCGAGATTTATTCGAAGAGCGGGCTTACTTTTGCCGATCCGGGTACGGCTGCGGAATTTGTTTCGTTGAAGGGTGATCCGAAGTTTGAGGCGGTTCTCAGCCGGCTTAAAGCTGCGCGGGAGCCTCGCTCGGCCAGCAAATTGTTTTTGACTTCGCCGGCGCCGGATCTCATTGCGGAAGACATCGCATACGACGATCAGGGCGACAAGTTTTATCTCAGCAGCGTGCGGCATTCGAAGATCATGTCCATGCACAAGACTGGCGCCAGTGCCGAATTTGCTCATGTTGCGTGGCCAGTTCTGGCGCTGGGTGTGGATTCGAAGCGGAGGATTTTGTGGGCGTCCACGGTGGCGCTGCCGGAAGGGATCGGGTTCAAGAAAGAGGATGAAGGGCGATCCGCGCTTTTGAAATATTCGTTGGATAGCGGCGCTGTGTTGAAGCGCTACGACGTGAAGGATGCGGGCAAACACGCATTGGGAGATTTGACGATCGCTCGGAGCGGCGACGTTTTTGTGTCGGATGGTGAGGGTGCGGTTTATTGGGTGGATCAGGCCGAGGATACTTTGGAGATTCTGGTCCCGAAGGGTGTGTTCCGTTCGCCGCAGACGCCCGCGTTGAGTGGGGATGGACGCAGGCTTTTTGTGCCGGATTATACGCGCGGCATCGGGATCGTGGATCTTGCCAGCAAGAAGGTGACGCTGCTGGAACATCCCAAGGAATTGTCACTGGGCGGAATTGATGGGATGTATCTCTCGGGCAGAACGCTGATTGCGATTCAGAACGGCACTGCACCGGAGCGTTTGATCCGGATGATGCTGGATGCCTCGCTGACGCGCGTGTTGGAGTGGGAGACGATTGAGGCGAATTGGCCTGGGCTGGGTGATCCGACACACGGTGTGATTGTCGGGCAGCAGTTTTACTTCATCGCCAATTCCGGATGGGATCATATGGCGGAGGATGGATCGGTCAAGCCGGGCGAAACCTTCGAACCCGCCACCATCCGCCAGATGAGCTTGGACGCGAAGGCTACTTCACCTCAAAAGTAAGCGCGCGCAGGTTGTGATCCACATCAAGGTGCAGGACGTATTGGCCTGCGGGAAGAGGCGTAACAACCCATTTTCCGTACATTCCCGAGCGGGCGACGTCATCGAAGGATTGAACGACGCCGCCGTTCCGATCGACGATCTTGCAGGTGACGGGCGATGAACTGCCTCTACCGGCGTGGTGATGAAGATGGTTCCGTTGTGATTCACTTCGACGTAGAGTCCGCTCACCGGGCCGAACACCGCGGGATGCCCGTCCGCCTTTTCCTCGCAGCGCTTCCAGGTCCGAGGGTCCGCCCATCAAGGAAAGTCGATATTCGTTGTCACCCGTGCTGTCGACGAATTCCAGTAGAATGTCGTCGCCCAGGCTGGCGTTGTGCGTGTAGCGCCACTGCGCGAATGGATACGTTTGCCCAGAGCCGGTGCGTTCGCCGTCGGGATGCAAGTCGATTTCATCCGGCGGACCATAGGTGATGTAGATCCGGCCGCGATCCGTTTTCCATCCCGGATTCGTGGAGGCGAAATGCTGGTTCGCGTAAGCGATGCGGCGGTAATGCTCCTCCTTGAACGTGGTGTCGCGGCGGAGCCAGAACTGTTCCACGAATTGCGAACATTCGGTGGCATCGCGCAAATGTTCAAACGCCTGGCGTTCTTCCTGCGTGATGATGTAGGCCACATCCTCATTCAGCCAGCTGCTATAGGCTGGATTGCCGCCGCACACCGCCGCCGAGGCAGGGGAAATTTGCGCGGTGGCTTGCGCGCGCACCGGTTGAGTTGCAGTCGCGATGTAGATCAGCGGCAATGCGACGAGCACCAGCGCGGCCAGCGTTCGATGGTTCGATGGCTGCGAAAGCTTTCGGTTTTGATCGAGGACGCGGTCGATTCTGCGCATCCTGGTTTGACGATTTGCCATAGGTACCCCTTCTGTTACTCCTTGCCATTGCACGCGGCGCGGCGTGCGTTCGATAAAACTGAGCAATGCTTCGGCGTACTTGACACGATCTTCGCCCGCCGCGATGGCGGCATCGTCCGAAGCTTGTTCGGCAAGTTCGGCGAGCTCCGCGCGCAGCCACCAGGCCAGCGGATGGAACCAGGCCACGCTGCGATAGATGGATGCGGCCAGCAGGCGTAAAGGGTCCTGCCTTGCGACATGCGATTGTTCGTGCGCGAGCACGGCGCGCAATTTGGACTGAGGCCAATCCCGCCAATCGATGGGCAAAATCACCTTGGGACGGAGGATGCCTACCGTAATCGGGACGCGGACCAATTCAGATTCGCGAAGTTGGTCCTCCATTGGCCGACTCGTTTGAACGAGCCGCGCGCCGAGGCGCAATCCCAGAGCCAACCGGAACAGCATTGTGAATGCGATCAAAATCCACAATGCGGCGGCGAAATCAGTCGCGTGGGGAGTGAACGCTTTTTGTAGACTCACGTCGCTGCGAGAGACGACTGGAAGCTGAAAGCCCCGAGTTGCTTGCGTGCTGGATTTGTGCGGTTTGGAAATGAATGCGGGGACGGAGATGGAAAGGCGCGGAGTTACCGGCGCTGCGAGCGGCATCAGCAGGATTGCGATCAATACGATGGTCCAGGCGCTGAGCTTTACCTGAGCGTCTTTGATTCGAGCCGCCCAAAGCAAGGCACCGACAGCGCCCGCCAAGAGTGTTGCGCGGATGGTCCACTCTGCGAGCGCGTACAAAAGTACTTCGGCCATTACTTACCTCCCGGTTTTTTCGCAGCGATGCGGCGCGCCAGTTGTTGCAGCTCTTTCCGGCTGACCATGTCGTTATCCACCAGCCCGACTAGCAGTTCTTCCAAAGATCCGCCGCAGAAGCGATCAATGATCTGCTTGGCTGCCTGAGCTGCGACGTTGGTGCGCGGTTCCGACGCCCGGTATAAATAGGTGCGGCCGTCCACTTTGTGGGTGACGTAACCTTTTTGGGCGAGCCGCTGCAGCAACGTGCGGACGGTGGTTTCTTTCAACGGGCGATCCGCGGCCGAAAGCGCGTCGCGGCATGCCGTAACGGTGCAGCCGGGATTGCGCCAGACGTAATCCATCACCAATTGTTCGAGTTCACTGAGCCGTTTTCGTATCACTAGCTACAGAGTGTAGCACTACAGTTTGTAGTGCGCAAGAGAAAATTAAAAGGGCCGGTCGTGGTAGCGCTCCCTTGCGGCGAGCGGTTCGGTTATGGGGACGTGCTACATTGAGCTTTCGTCTTCGATTTTGCATGTCCGTACAGATCCTACTGCAAGGCAAGATTTTGGGTACCGAGGAGTTCCTGCTGGCTGGGGCTCCGGAAGAGCCGCTTTTTGCCGGCCGATTGCGTTGGGTGAGCCTGCTGAGCGAAGTGCTGCCGCGCGCGCTTATCGCGGAACTCGGGCTTTCGAAGATGCTGCTCGGATCGAGCGGCGGCGAACAATTTTTGGTGGTTCTTCCGGAAGAATTTCGGCCGCAGGCAGAAGAATTTCTCAATGCAGCTAGCGCCGATATTGGACGTTTGAGCCAGGGACGCGTGCGGCTGTTGTGGGCGATCACGGAAAATCTGGGTGATTGGACGGTGGTGCGCAAGCGGTTGAACGAGGAGTTCGACACCAAGCAAAACACGCCACTGGCCATGACTGGGCTTCCGGCGGCGATAGAGGAGTCCAATTCAGACCCAGCTTATTTTGAAGAGCTGGGGCGCTCGTTGCGCGATGCCGCGACCATCGGTTGGTCGCCCGAATCGCCGGCCAGGATCGTGGCTGGAAGCGGAAAGCATTCCTGGAGCATTGGAACGTCGCAGGATTCCATTCCCTTGTCGCGACACACGGCGCTCACTGACGATGGTCATCATTCCGCCACTGCGCCTCTGCTGGCGTCGCGCGCCGAAGGCTGTGCGGTGTGGGGAGTTTTGCGGGGCGATGTGGATAGCTTCGGCATCCGGATCCGGCGATTGCAGAGCATTGAGGAGCATGTCCAACTTTCGGTGTTGTACAAGCAGTTTTTCGCGGGCGAAGTGGAAGTGCTGTGTTCGCTGCCCGAATTCTGGCGCCGGCTGAACCTGCTGCATACTGGAGGCGATGATTTTGCCGTGTATGGGGCGTGGGACGCTCTGATTGCATTCGCCCGCGAGCTGCAGCGGTTGTTCCACCGTTTTACGGAAGAACACCTAAAGGATTTTCCCGGGGCGGAAGGCAAGACCATCACCATGGCGTTGGCGCTGGCGCCTGAGTTGGACACGCCGCTAGGTTCCGTGTATGAAAGAGCCAAGGATAAGTTGGAAATCGCGAAGTCGGCGGATAAGGATTGCTTCAATCTGCTGGGCCGTACGCTGGAGTGGAAGCAGCTTGGCGATGCAGCCGAGTTGAAGGATGAATTGACCGCGATGGTGCGCCAGTTTGGCGTTGCGCCGCAATATATTCGGGATTTGTGCGGAATCTATCGCGAAACCAAGCGCGCGCCGGGGGCCAAGCGCGTAGAACGGCCCTGGCGATTTCATCGGCGGTTGTATCGGATTCTGGGAAGTTCGCGCGCGCGCGATTTTCAAAAAGCGCGCACCAGCCTGATCGCCGATCTGGTGGGAAAGAATCCGGTAAACCTGAAGTTGCGGCCCTCGGGGCGCGTAGCGCTAGAATGGGCCAGATTGTCCATTGAAGGAATGACGTAACGTGACGGAATGACGTAACGCGCGGACACGCGTGAGCATACGGTAAACAAGCAAACCCGATAGAAAAAAGAGGTTGGGATGGCCGAAACGACGCAGCAAGAACCACGCAATCAAGAAGGCAAGCGAGAAGGCAGAGGCGGACCCGGTGGCGGGCGCGAAGGCCGGGGCGGAGGTCCGCATGGTGATCGCCCGCATGGGGATCGAGGCGACCGCGGCAGAGGCGACCGGGGCGGCGGCGGTGGAGATCGCGGCCGATTCGACGGTCCGCCGGAGATCGATATCGAGAAGCTGATCTCAGATCCGCTGTATCTCGACAATCAGGCGCACGGCGTGGTCAGCCGGATGCGCGACATGGACTCGGGAACCAAGAGCCAGTTGCGACGCTTGTACAATGCAGTGCGGCGCGCGGTGCGTGCGCCCGAAAGCGAACGCCAGCAACAGTTCGTGATGTTGCGCGCGCGGCTGGCTTACACCATCGCCCGGCATTCGCTGCGCAGTTTGGATTCGCTCGAAAAGCTGCTGCTGCAAGTGACGCGCAAAAACGACGCCAAGGGCTATGAACGCTTCCGCGATTTGTTCGAAGCGATAGTCGCATACAACGAATAAGCGAGAAACGAGAAACGGATTTCGAATGAGTTCGCACACAGCGCAAACGGAACTGAAGTTGATTGGAAAGTTGCTGCTTGAGGGAGACATCACCTGCCAGACAGGCCTCCATATCGGGGCGGGGAAAGGCTCGCTCGAAATCGGCGGCGCGGATAATCCGGTGGTGAAGGATGCTTTTGGACTGCCGTATATTCCCGGCAGCTCGCTGCGCGGGAAGCTGCGGTCCATGCTGGAACAATCCTCCGGGATGGCGGTACCGAGCGAGTTGGTTTATCTTTCGAAACGCAAAGGCCAGGAAGTCCGGATTCACCAAAGTGATCGGCCGGACGACGACATTTGCCTGCTGTTCGGGCGCAGCCCCGGCCGCATGGATCGCGTGAGCGGTGAACCGTTGGAATCCACCGTGGCTACGCCAGCGCGGCTGACCATGTACGACGCGCCGCTGATCCCGGAAAGCATCACGGCCCAGATGCGCGAGAACATGGACGACGAGTTGACGGAAGTGAAGAGCGAGAACGCCATTGACCGTATCACGTCGCAGGCGAATCCACGAACGTTGGAACGGGTTCCGGCGGGCGCGCGTTTTCATTTTCGGATCGTCATGGATGTGCTGTGTCCCGAAGACCGGGAACTGCTGGCGCGAGTGGTGGAAGGCTTGCGGTTACTGGAAGACGACAGCCTGGGCGGCGGCGGATCGCGCGGCAGCGGCCGTGTGGCGTTATCCAACTTGAAGCTGGTCTGGCGCGGCCGGACTTTTTATGCAGCGGGCGCAGCCGAGCAAGAACTGCTGACAGGAGCTGATCTGGGGGCTTTGCAGGGTCTAGTTACGGGCGCTGACTTCGTGGATAAGCTCGTCGAATAGCATGGCAGCCGGTTCCAGCTTGAGCTTTGCCGTTCGTTTTCGTCCGCTTGGGCCGTGGCGCTTTGGTCCCGATTCGGGCGCGCGCGATCGGGTGGATCTCATTTATCACAGCGACGCGGTTTTTTCCGCCGTGTGTTCCGCGATGTCGCAACTCGGGTTCGCGGAAGAATGGCTGGAGGCGACGGCGCGATCGGAAACAGCGCCCGCGGCGCGATTCAGTTCCTTTTATCCATTCCAAGGCCACAGTCTTCTCGTGGTTCCTCCGCGCAGCCTCTGGCCGCCGCCGGAAGTGACCAAGATCCGCTGCAAAGGCGCGCGATTTGTTTCGCTCGGAGTGGTGGAATCGCTGCTGGCCGGAAAAGGGATCGACGAAAATCGCTGGATGGTGGATGGCGAGAGCGAATGCCTGATCCCGCACGATGTCGGGCGCGGACCGTTCCGTATCGCAGTGCGATCGAACGCCAGCGTGGATCGCCTGGAAACGGGCAAAGTGGAATCGCACGCGACGGCGTGTCTCGAGTTTGCGCCGAACGCCGGACTTTGGACGGTGGTGCAGTTCGCCGATACGGAAGCCGCCGAGAAGTGGGAAGCCCGCGTGCGCAGCGCTTTTCGATTGCTGGCGGATTCCGGTTTCGGCGGGGAACGCTCGCGCGGTTGGGGACGCTCCGAAACGCCGGAATGGGAGCCTTGGAAACCGCCGGTCGCTCCGGAGAACGCGGAGGAAACGCCGGCGCGGGCGCATTGGCTGTTGTCGCTCTATCTACCCGCTGGCAACGATCTGGTGGATTGGAAGCGCGGCAGCTACTCCACGCTCACGCGGCGCGGCCGGATTGAGAGCAGCGCCCGCTGGGGCGAGATAAAACCTCCGACCTTGATGATCGCGGAAGGCTCGGTGCTGTTGGCTGGGTCGGACGAATTGCACGGCGTCGCCGAGGACACGGCGCCGGCCGGATTTCCGCATCCGGTGTATCGAGCGGGATTCGCCGTGACTGTGCCGATTCCGTGGCGGGCGACAGCATGAAGTATCGTCTCACTTGCTTGACTCCGACGCTGGTGGGCGACGGGCAGCGGCTGGCGCCCATCGATTACATGGTGTGGAAGGACCATGTCAACGTTCTGGATCAGAAGCGCATTTTCCGGTTATTGGCCAAGGGTCCGCGGCTGGATAGTTATTTGAGCCAGCTCAAGAAAGCAGAGAAGCTGGATTTCGCATCGTGGGGCGGCTTCGCGCAGAATTATGCCGGACGCCGGATTCCATTTGAAGACGCCAGTTCCGCGCAGTATTGGGAAAAGACGCGCGCGGAGAATTTGTTCATTCCTACGTTCAGTACTGGGCCGAGCGGTCCGTATTTGCCTGGAACCGCGATTAAAGGCGCGCTGCGAACTGGAGTGGTGCATGGCAAGCTGACGCCGAAATTATTGAGCGATCTTTCGTCGCGCGCGAGCTCGGAGGGACGGCTGCCGCGAAATCCGGGAAGGGCGCTGGAAGAAGGCGCGTTGGGAGTGGGCGGCGCGGATGGGATGCGGTTGATCTCGGCATCCGATTCGGGGACCGTGCAGGAGAGCGTGTTCAAGATTTTCCTGCTGCGCGCATCCACGCTGGAGCCGAAGGGCGGCGGGCAAGTTCGAGCTGGCTTGGAAGCAAGTTCCGGGGCGGAACGTGAAGCGCCTGGAAGACAGCACGCCGGTGTTTGCGGAAATGGCTGTTCCGGGGACTGCGTTCGAGGGTGGTTGGCGCGAGAAGGCCCCGCGCAACAAGCATGGAATGGATGCATCGGCAATGCTCGGGCTGGTGAACGCCTACACGGAGCAGTTGCTGAAGCTGCAGAAGCAGTACGCGGAATGGACTGGGCTGGCCGTTCTCGAAGGCGAATGTTGAGCGGTTGGAAGCCAAGCTCGGTGAAGTCCGGCAATCGGGCAGCGGATGCGTGCTGCCGCTCGGCTGGAGCGCCGGATTTTTGTCCAAGGTAGCGAATCTCGATACGACAGATGAGGCATCGCGGCAGATTTTACGCCAGGTTGGGTTCTACGCGAAAGCCATACAATCCGGGCTGCCGTTTCCCAAGACGCGGAAGATTGTTTTTCTGGGGAATCAGCCGGCTACGATCGCGGGTTTTGTGCATTTGGAGATTGTTTAGCGGTTGAAAAAACTTCGGGGACACGACTGCTGCCAGTTACAGTTTGAAACTGTTCCGACGCTAGCCCGTCATGTCCCCGACGTCTTACAGTTTGAAATGGTTTCAACGCTACAAAATTCGGGGACATGACGGGCTAGCGTCGGAACGGTTGCAAGCGATAACGGGTGCAGTCGTGTCCCCGAAGTTTGCCTGTCAAAGCAATTGACAGGCTTCGTCGAAATCCAGTCGCGGATGGCGCGGAAACAGCTTGGAATGGTCGCCGTAGCCGAGATTGCACAGGAAGTTTGATTTCACGCTGGAGGACGGAAAGAATTCGGCGTCCACCTTGGCGTTGTCAAAGCCGGACATTGCGCCGCAATCCAATCCCAGTGCGCGGGCTGCAAGAATGAAGTAGCCGCCTTGGATACTTGCGTTGCGAAAAGCGTTGGTTTGGGCCATCTCGGGCGCATTCGCAAACCGGTCGCGCATGCCGGGGTTGTGAGGGAAAAGTTTGGGGAGCTTATCGAAAAATTTCAGGTCGTAGGCCAGGATGGCGGTAACCGGCGCCTGCATGGTCTTGTCGACGTTGAGGGGCATCAAAGCCGGGCGTAATCGCTCCTTGGCTTCCGGCGTCCGCAAGAAAACGATGCGGGTGGGAGAAGTGTTCGCGCTGGTCGGCCCCCACTTCATGAGGTCGTAGATCTGTCGCAACAGATCGTCGGATACTGGCTGGCTGAGCCATGCACTGTGGGTGCGCGCTTGGCGAAAGAGGATATCGAGCGCTTCGTCGTTTAAAACTGAGTTTGCCACGATTGATGAGATGAGTTCGGAGCGCGAAAGGATGCGGCGATTCTGTCCGTAGAGGCCTCCCGTCCGTTTTCGCTATTCTTAGGAAGGGAACAGGAGTAAAACGCCCATGGAAGTTCATTTCACGCAGGAACAGGAAGCGCGTTTCCGAGCTGCCGTCCTGGAAGGTAAAGCGTACGCCGGCCGGGACGAATTCATCGAGGAAGAAGAAATGGACTCCCGCTTCGAGCAGATGCTCCGCTCCTGAATGCACATTCGCCTGACGCCGCCCGCCGCCGCGGACCTGCAGGGCATCAGCGAACACCTGAACGAAAATCATCCGCACTATCGTCAGGCGACGATGTGTAAGCTCTATGAGAAAATCCGCGCCTTGAAGGACGCGCCAAGTGTTGGCCGGTCAGGACACGCGTCGCCGAGAAAAATTCGGGGACACGACTGCCGCCGTTAGAGTTTGAACTGTTCGTGACGCTAGCTCGTCATGTCCCCGAATTTTTTATTGGGTTTCTGCGATTCGTTGCTGATAGACTTCGCGGGCGTGGTCGTAGGCTTTCCGGGCGGCGTCTTTTTCAGACGCTGAGATCGCCACCTGTTTTTGGCTCCAGCACTGGTTTACCGCGGCCAGGCACCACTCGGCGCTCTTCCGTGACGCGCGAATTGGCTTGCCGTCCACGATCGCGAAGATCGGATTGGTATGCGACGACGGCAGAATCCGCACTGCGATCCAACTGCTTTTTTCGATGGGTACATCGAAAGTGATGGGCCGCATCTCGCCGTCGGCGGTGACCAGTTTTCGCTCGCGCGCGATTCCGTTGATCACCAGCTCCACCGGGACATCCCGCGTTTCGCCTACGCGTGTTCGCTCGATATCCCAATATGGTTTTTCCAGCAACGATAGCTTCCGAATGAACTCATTGGGTTGAGGGTCCAAACGAGCGGCCACGTTTACCTCGATGTGGGCATTCTGGCCGCGGCCGAGCTGGATCTCGCTGCCAACTTCTCTCCCGTTCACTTTGAAATCCATGAGATGGCTTTTGCCATCGGAGACGTAACTCCGGCCGGCGCGCAGACCGTCGATCCAGGCGGCGTAGGTCAGCTTGCCATCCACTTTGGCGTAATTGCGTCCGATTCCGACTCGTTGGTCGTAGATGCAGGGGAAATCGGTCTCGCCGCTGATGCGCGTACGGAATCCGACGTTCAGCGTGTGATACCAGATGTTGAGTTCGGAAACGGACGGCGTGTCCACCGCGGAAATAAAATCCACGGCGTTCGGATACGTCACGTCCACGATATATTCATTCGCGCCAATGCCGTCGAAGGGCGGCAACTCGTAGTTCGGAAGATCCGTGCTTTGCACCTCCAAGCCCCAGCCAGAATGCGCGAAGCCCACTACCGCGCCCTGCTTCTTGCCCCATTGCAGGATCGGCAAATCCCAACTCGGCCAATCTTCGATCTTTTTGGTTCCCGGATAATCCTGGTCATTCAACCCGAGCAAAATCAGGTGGCCGGCGTGGCTCGAAGGAAATCCGGAAACTTCCAGATCGTAGTGCATCAGGCGATCCGGCTGCGAAAGTGGATTGTCTTGCCCGGAAAAGAACTGCTTCTGGTAGTAATAGCAAGGTCCCCAGGTCAAGACCGCGCCGATGTTCAGCGATTCGCCCAGCAACTGCCGCATCATGTCTTTGGGAAGGACGCCTTCGGTGGGGTTTTGATAATGCGAACATCCGGCTGCGTGGACATGTTGATCGCCCGAGTACCAGCCGCGTTTCGAGGGATCGATCCAGCGTTCGAGAGTCAGAGCGATTTCGGCCGGCTCGTCGCTTTTCACAGAAAGTTCTTTGGTGTGAGTCAGGTATTCCGGACCGCCCGTGTAAGCGATGGTGTAATATCCTTCCGGCAGCCGAAGCGTTTCGCCATCGAAGCGGTAGATCTGCGGCTGAAACGGAAAATCCGGCGCGAGGCGTTTCGAGGGATTCGGATAGATGCGATTGTAGCGATCCTTCACCAGCAGCGAAGCGACGGATGGCTGGCCGTTCGAATCGCGAATCCGCAGCGTGATGGCATGGGCGGGCTCGGCGTTGAACAGGACCAGAATCTCGCTGCGAAATCCGACATCGCGGCTGGTTTGTCCCACGTCGAATTGCAGAACGGCGGAGCGTTGGCCGCTGTCGCGGCTCTGGATTTCCAGGATCTGGTATTCCAGGCCGAGACCGGAGAGACGCCGGGCCATCGGCGGCTTGTCATAGATCGAAACGTTCGCCCATTTGTCCTGCGCGTCTTTCGGTGTGAGCTTCAGCGGCGGCGCGGGGGCGCCGTTGGATGTGATGTAGACATTTCCACTCGATGGGCTGGAAACTTTCAGCGGCGCAGTGACGCGCGCCTGATTCAAGCACTTTTACCAGGAACAGGCGTGCGCCGCCTTCCACCAAATCCGGCTTGGCCGCGCCTTGCTCTACTTTTACGCGGCTTTCGGGATTGATTTCAACGGTTGCGAGTGTGTACTTATCCAGCACACGCTCCAGCCGATTGACTGCGGCGATTTCGTCGGAATCGCCGATGGCTGCGTTGATTTCGGTTTGATCGGCGTCGAGTAAGGGTTGGCCGAGATAGGCGAGAGCAGTTTCCAATCGGCGGACGTGTTGGGCGAGCGGTTGCAGCGGGACGGGGGCGTGAGTGTCCAGAGGGGGTTGGGCTTGGAGCGATGCCGCAAGGCCAACAAACAGAAAAATTCGGAGGGCCATGTTGGTTACTATACCTGCTGTTAGAGTTGAAGATATGACTTACTATGGCGGCAAAGATCTCGGCGAGAGTTTCCGCACTGTGCGGAAAAACACGATTAAGATTGCCGAAGAAATCGGTGAAGAGCACTATGGATTCCGCGCCGCGCCGGATACGCGAACCGTGGCCCAGATGCTGGCACACATTGCCGTTACGCCGATGTGGGCGGATCAATTCCACGGCGTCGAGCGCCGGACCACGATGGTGGGTTTCGATTTTCCCGGCCTTCTTCGCCAAGATTATCGCCGAGGAACAAAAGCCGCGCAGCAAGGCGGAGCTAGTGGCGCTGCTGCAGTCGGACGGAGAACGCCTGGCAAAGTGGATGGAGGGCCTCTCGGACGATTTTCTCGGCGAGAGGGTGAGCTTTGCGCCGGGAATGACGCCGACTAGCAAGTCCCGCTTCGAGATGATACTTGGCCTCAAGGAACACGAGATGCATCATCGCGCGCAGTTGATGCTGATCGAGAGGCTAGTGGGAATTGTTCCGCACATGACGCGCGACATGCAGGCTCGCATGGCAGCGCAACAAGCCACCAAGATTGAAAAATAGATATACAAAATCAAAATCACCGGTCGCTTACGGCTCTGTGAAAAAACCAGGAACGGCACCGGCCCCCTCACGGTTGCGGCTCGGTAGCGCTCTGGGAAATTCTTTCCGAACCGCGACCGTCAGGGAGTCGGTGCCGTTGTTTTTCCATCACGGTCCAACGTCTTCAAGCGAGTGACCATGGGCCTGCGGCCCACCAAAGGGCATGAAGACGCTAGAAAGACAAAATCACCGGTCGCTTACGCTCGCGGCTCGGAATAGATTGGGCGCCGTTAGCCGAGCCGCGACCGTGAGGGAGTCGGTGCCGTTGTTTTTCAATCACGGACCAGCGTCTTCAACGGAGCGTGACGTCAACCCACTTTTCAGACACTAGCGCGCCAAATGGTACTATGAGACGGCGGCGTGAGCCTCCATGTATAAGGCTTATTTCGGACTATCGGCCAGCCCGTTCAGCCTGAGTCCCGATCCAGCGTTCTTCTATCGGAGCGAACAGCACCAGGAAGCGCTGGCAAACTTAATTTACGGCGTTCAAAGCCGCAAGGGCTTCATCGTTCTCACCGGCGAGGTGGGTACCGGCAAGACCACTATGCTGGAATGCCTGCGCGACCATCTGGATGCGCAGCGCGTGGAATTCGCATTTATATTCAATTCGCGCATCACTCCCGGCCAATTCTTCGAGATGATCGCCTACGATCTGAACTTGAATTGCCAGCGCACCTCGAAGACCGAGGTTCTGTTTGCGCTGAACTCTCTGGTGGTGCGGCAGGCCGATCAAGGGCGAACCACGGTGCTCATTGTGGACGAGGCGCATAACCTGGATTGGGAGGTTCTGGAAGAAATTCGCTTGCTCGGCAATATGGAAAACCGGCGCGGGAAACTGATCCAGGTGATTTTGACTGGGCAGCCGGAGCTGGATCGGAAACTGGATGCGCCGAATCTACGCCAGTTGAAGCAGCGAATCGTGCTGCGTTGCAACCTGGAACCGTTCAGCGCTTCCGACACCGCGGAATACATCAATAATCGGATGGAACGCGCCGGTTTGGCCAACCAAACGGTGCTATCGCCGGAGCTGATGGCGGAGATTCACGCACGTTCGCTCGGCATCCCGCGTGTGATTAACGCAATTTGCGACAACGTGCTGCTCACCTGTTATGCGCTGGAAGGCAAAGCGGCCACGCTCGAAATGCTGGACGAAGTGAGCCGCGACATGCGCCTGGAGTGGCCGGGGCGCCTGCCCGTCCGTGGTGGGTCAGTTTCAGCTTGTGGGGCAGGTTGACAACCTGCGCGCCGATTGTTAATCGGCGCAAACTGGGCGGGTTAACAACCCGCTGCAGGATGACATCCTGCCCCACTTACTGCTACCGCCCATCGCCCGATATCGCCATTTCATCCGATTCTCCCGCTGCCCGGTCAGACATCTATCGCGGGCGCCGCTGCGTCCGACTATTCTGAAGCTCGAAGGGAGTTCCTATGAGACAAGCTTTCTGCTTTGATTCTGGTCGCCGCGGGGATGATGTCCGCTCAGGAGCGGTTTGACTTGAAGGTCCGCAATTATTTTTTCGCCGGTTTCGCAGGGAATGCCGCGGCGCTGGAAAAGGGAATGAAGATCTGCGAGGACCTTCTGGCAACCGATCCTAAGAATGCCGAAGCCCTGGTCTGGCATGGGTCCGGGGAACTTTATGCAGCCGGTCAGGCATTCCAGTCGGGCGACCAGCAAAAGGGCGGGGAATTGTGGCAGCGAGGGTTGAAAGAAATGGACACCGCGGTGGAATTGGCGCCGGACGATCTGGGGGTCCGGATTCCACGCGGCTCAGTGCTGCTCACCGCATCGCGCCACTTGCCCGATCCGGAAATGGCGCGTCCGCTGATTGAAAAGGGCCTGGCTGATTTTGAGAAAACGTACGATCTGCAAGCCTCGCGTTTAGCCGACCTGGGCACGCATCCGCGTGGCGAGCTGATGATCGGGCTGGCCGATGCCTATAGCCGCACGGGCCATCCGGAGAAGGCGGAGGTCTGGTTCGAGCGTATACAAAAAGAGATGAAAGGCACGCCTTACGCGAAATCCGCCAGCATCTGGCTTGAAACGAAAACGCTCGCTCCAGCGCAAGCCGGATGCCTGGGTTGCCATACGGCGGCCAGCGCCGAAAAGTAAGATGAAGATTGCAGGGCGAATGGAATTGAAGCGTTTTAGACCGCTTGTCAGAGTATTGGCGATTAACACTGCATTCGCCTTCGTCCCGCCCGTTCTGTTGCTTGCCATGACCTCCGATCATGTGCCGTTCGTACGGGTCCGCGATACGTTTCTGTATTCGTTGGTCTATTCGTATTCCATCGGCAGCCTGTGCTTCGCTACGGTGCCCAAACTCTGGTGCGCCGTGGATGGTGGAAGAGAGTGGCTGCGTTGGCTCTTTCGAATTGCGATCATTCTGGTCGATACGGTGCTGGGAAGTTTGTTGGCCTGCGGAATACTGATTCTCTTCGGTTGGCTGCCACGAGATTTCTACTGGCCGGAGTTCTGGGGAAGCCTCAAGATCGCGGTCCTTCTTTCCATTGTGGCTGGTCTGATCATTGGGCTTTATGAGACGTTCCAGGGTCGGTTGCAGGAGACCACGCTTCAGCTAAGAACGAAAGAACTGGAGCGGGAACGCGCGCTGAAGCTGGCCACGGCCGCGCAACTGGCGTCGCTCGAATCGCGCATTCATCCGCACTTCTTGTTCAATACTCTCAATTCTATTTCGTCGCTGATTCCGGAAGATCCCGAGCGCGCGGAGCGGCTGGTGGAACAAATGGCGGCGCTGCTGCGATTCTCGCTGGATGCGAATCAAGCCGGATTGGTTCCGCTTACCGCTGAACTGAAAGTGGTGGCGGATTATCTGGACATTGAGCGGGCCCGCTTCGGGGACCGGCTCCGCTACCGAATCGACGTAGCTGCCGGCATGGATGCCGCACGGGTGCCCGCGCTTTCGGTGCAGACTCTGGTGGAGAACAGCGTGAAGTACGCCATCGCTCCGAATCGGGCGGGCGGCGAGATCCGAATCGCAGGTTCCCGCGAGAATGGCTGCTTGCACGTTGCCGTCACCGATCCAGGCCCGGGGTTCACGCTGGAGTCGGCGCCAGCCGGCCATGGGCTGGACAATCTCAAGGACCGGTTGGCGACATTGTTCGGCGAGCATGCTGGGCTGAAGCTGGATCGGCGAGAGAATCAAAACAACATGATCTTAACCGTTCCGTATACCAGCTAGCCCCATGCGAGCCTTTCTGGTTGACGATGAAGCGCTGGCCTTAAAGCGCCTGTCCCGAATGTTGACCGCGACGGGCCGCGTTGAAATCGTCGGCAGCGGCACCGATCCGGTGGAAGCCCTGGAGGCGGTGCTGAGCGCGCAGCCCGACGTCCTGTTTCTCGATATCGAAATGCCGGGGATGACCGGTTTCGAGATGTTGGCCAAGTTGGATCCGCAGCCGGTGATCGTCTTCACGACAGCATATGATCGATATGCGCTGCAGGCTTTTGGGGTGAACTCGATCGATTATTTGTTGAAGCCCATCGAGCAGGCGCAACTGGATCGGGCGCTGGACAAGATTGAGCGCATGCGCGGCGGCACGGAGCCGCGGCAGGAAATCCGCGAGTTGCTGGATCGTTTGAGCACAGTAACGGCGCCGCAGCCGGATTATCCGGCGCGGATTGCATCGCGCATTGGCGAGCGCGTGGAGTTTGTGGAGTTGTCGCGAGTGACGCATTTCTTCGCGGCCGACAAATTGACCTATGCCGCTACGCCTGGGAAGAACTACGCCATTGATCACACCATCCAGGAGTTGGAGCAGAAGCTGGATCCGCGAAAGTTCGTGAGGATCCATCGCGCCACGCTGGTGAATCTAGACTCGGTGTACGATCTGCACGCCCTGTTCGCCGGACGCATGCTGGTCCGGCTGAAGGACGAAAAGAAGACCGAACTTGCGGTGTCGCGCGACCGGGTGAAGGCGCTCAAGCAGCGGCTAGGGATCTAGTATCCTGGGAATTGTAGAGCCAACCAATGCGAGCGTGGCGGAACTGGCAGACGCACTAGACTTAGGATCTAGCGGGGGAAACCCCATGGGAGTTCGACCCTCCCCGTTCGCACCATACAAAAGAGTTACAGAAGCCACCAAGTTCAGCCTTCCCCAATTAGTATCGATCTCCTAAGGCCAACTTTCCTTCAAGATTTCGTCTTGTTGGCCGATGCGTTCTAAATGACATCAACTGAACCCTTGGTTCACCGGAACGTTCCCGGAGGTGGATTGCCCATCAAGGTGCTACTCGTGGAGGATGATCCTGAAGCAGCCACATTGACCAGCTCTCAAGTCAGTCAAGGTGCTGGCGACATCTTCCAAGTGGAATGGAGAAACAATATCCTCAACGCCATCAGCCGGCTCGCCAAGCCCGGTGTTGACGTCGTCTTGCTCGATCTTGGAATGCAGGAGTTGAGCGGCTTCAAGACTCATCGTGCCATCAAATCGGCTCTTCCAAGAGCGGTTCCCATCGTGATTCTAACTGCCGACGACAGCAGAGACTCGCAGGATATTGCGAGATTTCAGGGTGCGGCAAACTACCTAATTAAACACTGCACATCTTCCGTCGAACTGCGGGAGGCCCTGTATGCAGCGGTCGTTCCCGCCATCCCTCCGAAAGCAGCTTCGGGCCGTAGCTCAAGGGTAGCTGAAGCAGTCAGGCACCTCGTCGCAAACTTCTTGGTGAAGGGCCGGAGATTTGACGCAGGACCTTTGATTCGAAGAATGACGCCGGAGCAAGCTCGCCGCATTCAACACGAGATTCTGCCGGGTTCCGGGAGCATTCCAAATGGCGATCCTTTCCTGACGTATGGAATGTGGGTACTCCCTTTCAGTCACGACGCCAAGGGGATTAGCGTGTTCCTTCCCGATAGGCCAATCGTCTCGAAATCGGAGTATCAGCGAGCGATGGAAGAGACGGCGCGGAGACTCCGGGTGGCAGTAGCCCGGAAAGACACGGTGTAGTCTTGCGTAGGTAGAGCAGTGAGCATTTTCTTGAACCCCCCCCGCTGACCTCGGCTATCGCGAAGTCTGATTCGGTGGCGGCGGCTGGTTTTATCGGGCATATAAAAAGATCCCAACCCGCCAATTGCCCCTGGAAATAATCAAACAAAGGCACCGACTCCCTCACGGTCGCGGCTCGGTAGGCATTCATTCCGAGCCGCGACCGTGAGGGAGTCGGTACCTTCGCCCATTTTTTCATGGCTTCTCGCGGTTCGGTAACACCTGTTCTAGTACTTTTTGTATCGTTCCGTGACGCCGGGTCCGGAAGATTCGCGCCGTATCAGGTGAAGTGAAATCCGGTATTCCGGTGGAGGGTCTTAGTGGATCAGAAAGCTCGCAATTTCTTCATATCGGGATTGCTCTTCGCAGCCCTGCCAATTGTCGCTTACGCCGACCCGGTTGTAACTGTATTCTCTAGCGGGTATGCGACACCCGAGACAATCACTCCGGTCCCGGCCGGTTTCGGAACTGTGGGCGGCACTCTTTTGGTTCCAGACAAGACCGCTAACGCGCTCTATACCATGCCTGCGGACGGCGGAGCGCCGACCCTGTTCGCGAGCGGAGTGGGCGGTAACGGCGGCGCTTTCCTGCCGTCGAGCTTTGGCGTCTTTGGAGGGGATTACCTGGCCACCGCGAACATTAGCGGCCCCCAAATCATAGCTGTGAATGGCACGGGCGGACAAACCGCGATCACGGTTCAATCCACGGATTTTGTGACTGGCGGTGCTGTAGTCGCGCCGGCGGGATTCGGATCTGTCGCCGGCGATGCTTTGATCGGAGCTGAAAATGGCGCTGGTTTTGACAATGGAGAAGTCCTGGCCTTGGATCCGTCCGGCGCCATTTCGCAATTCGCTTCCCTCGGTACGGGAGGCGCCGCAGGTTACGTATTGCCTTTTGGCGTAGGTTTCGCGCCGGCGGGTTTCGGATCGGTTGGGGGCGACCTTTTGGTGACTGACGGCGTCTCGGGAACCATCTACGCTGTGAATTCATCGGGCGACGTTTCGGTTTTTGCGAACGTTTCTGTTCCCGCTATAGGCGGCGGTCAATTCGCCGGGCTGCGCCAGTTCGCGTTCGCTCCAGCGGGTTTCGGAAATTATAGCGGCGATCTTTTTGTCTCCGTCTCGGGCAGTCAGTATGGCGGCGGGACGTCGGGCAGCGTGGATGTCCTGAATAGCGCCGGCGCTCTGGTTGCGGTGCTGCTTCAGGGCGCGGTGGGCAGTCCTTTCGATCCACGTGGACTGTACTTCGCCAGCGATACTCAGCTGCTGATTGCGGACACGGACCCGAGCATTCTTTCGGCTCCGCCCTCCGCCTTCACCGCCACGCCGGAGCCCTCCAGCATGCTTCCTCTCGCGCTTGGATTAGCCGGGATCGTGGCTGCCAGCCGGCGCGCGCGGAAGGCGTAACTCGGTATGCGGAGAAAAGTGTGAAACGCCCGGTCAGGAGAAATGAAATGAACCCTACAACAGACGAATTGGAAAAACACGTGGGTCTTTTTTATTCCGGCAGTGAATGGTCTACAATGACCCAAATGCGTTTCCTCCTCGCAATTCCACTGGCTGCGGTGTGCGCTTTCTGTTCGCCCAGGCCACTTGTGCCCATCAGCTTTGAAAAGAATTCGGGACAGACATCTTCCGAAGTACGTTATTTAGGCCGCGCGCCGGGAGCCAAAATCTGGCTGTTGGATTCCGGCGCAGTTTTAGGCTTGAATCTCAAGGGCCGTCAAGCAGTGCTGCGAATGACGGTGGAAGGCGCGAAGCGTCATGCGCGGATCGATGCTACGGAGCCGCTGGGAGCTCGCGCCAATTACTTCATTGGAAACGATCCAGCCAAGTGGCGCACACATGTTCCTCTTTACGCGCGGGTTAGCTACCACGATTTATATCCAGGAATCGACTTGACTTTCCGCGGCGGCGGCCAATCACTCGAATATGATTGGATACTCGCCCCGGGCGCTGATCCGCGCGCGATCCGAATGTCTTTTGAAGGCGCCGACCATATCACCATTGAAGAAGGCGGCGACCTGGTGCTGGGAATGGGCGATTTTCAGGTGCGGCATAAGCGGCCCAGGCTGCTGCAGGATGGCCGCGAGGTGGCCGGGCATTTCGCGCGTCGCGGGTCTGCGATTGGTTTCGAGGTTGCCGGCTACGATACCACGCGGCCGCTCATCATCGATCCGGTTCTTACCTACGCCTCTTATCTGGGCGGAGCGGAGGCCGATTTTGCAAACGGTGTGGCCATCGATCCGCAGGGCGCGCTGCTGCTGGTTGGAGGAACCAGCTCCATTAACTTGCCCGCTAAGAACGGCCTTTTTTTATCTCCGCCCAACACCAACGGATACGCGATGGTGGCTAAGTTCGCCCCTACCGCTTCCGGCGCCGATTCGCTGCTGTGGCTTTCGTTTGTCGGTGGCAGCTACTACGAGCAGGGGGAGGCGATTGCCACCGACAGCGCCGGCGCCGTTTACATAACCGGCTACACGGAATCGGCAAATTTTCCAACCAAGAACCCATTTCAACCAAAATTCGCCACGACATATAACTGCACCTTCGCGGGCATCAACGGCACGGATTTTACGGCGCCCTGCGACGATGCTTTTATCAGCAAACTGGCTCCCACCGGGGACATGCTGATTTACTCCTCCTACCTCGGCGGAGAAGCCGACGACGGCGGGCTGGCCGTTTTTGTAGACAGCGCGGGCATAGCATACGTTGCCGGCTTCAGCGGATCTCCCGATTTCAATACCACCCCCACTGCTTATCAGCGAAAACTGAATGGGGCGCTCGGCTCCTCCTTTAACGGCTTCGTGGCCAAAGTCGACCCAGCCGGCAAGCTTCTGTATTCCACGCTCATCGGCGGCCAGGGATCCGATTTCGCGCGGGGAGTGACGGTGGATTCGCAGGGAGACGTTGTTCTGGTTGGCGATACCACTTCCACCAATTTTCCGACGGCTAATGCGCTGAAGGCCGGTCTTTCCGCCACGCGCGATGGATTTGTGGCGGAATTGAAAACATCGCTGCTCGGGTCGGCCCAGCTCATCTATTCGACATTCATGGGAGGCACGGGCGGAAACACCAGCCTCCGCGGCGTTGCCGTGGATACGCAGGGCGCGATTTATGCGGTCGGTGGAACCAATTCTGCTCAATATCCCACCACCGGGCAATCCACTACGGCTGTTGCTCTGCTGCCCAGGGTGAACGCCGCTCCGGATCCCAACGATCCCAATCCGCTAGGCCTGCTGCAGGACGCGGTTGTTACCAAGCTAAATCCTGCCATTGCAGGACAGGCGCAGCTGATTTACTCCACGTATTTTGGCGGATCCGGCTACGATGACGCTTACGGCGTGGCGCTGGATAGCGCTGGGAAAATCGTAGTGGCCGGCGCAACCGATTCACAAGATTTTCCCGTTACAGCCGACGGATTCCAGCAAGTATACAGCGCCGCGCCATTTTCGCCATTCGCCTTCATCGCCAAGATCGATTCGTCGCCCCAAGCGCCAGCGAGCGTCGCGTATGCCAGTTACTATGGCGTCGGCGACGAAATCGCGTACGGAGTTGCGGTGAATGCCACCAGTATTGCAATCGCCGGCACGGCATACGCGGCTGGCTTGCCGGTTACACCCGGCGGGTTTCAACAAAAGTTTGGCGGTGGAGGAACCGTCGGATCCGCCAACGTGTTGATAGGTGACGCATTCATCGCCGGCTTCGACACCACCAAGACGGGCCCGATCATCACCGCTGCTACCAACGCAGCCAGTTTTGCCGCCGCCGGCCAGGGCGCCGCGCCGGGCGAGATGGTGACCTTCTTTGGAAGCAACCTCGGCCCGAGTTCCCTGGTGGGCTCGGTGCTTGACGCCGAGGGAAAATTGCCCACCACGGTGGAAGGGTGTCAGGTGCTCGCCGATGGAAATCCATCGCCGATCGTCTACGTTTGGACCAACCAAACCTCGGTGATCTTGCCTTATGAATTAACCCCCAAGATCGGCTCAGCCTCAATCTTCGTGCAGATTGTGTGCAATGGGATGGCCGGAAATCTCTTTCCGCTTAAGATAGTCGGCTCGGCCCCGGGAATCTTTTCGGCGGGAGACGGCCAAGCAGCAGTGTTAAACGCGAATGGTTCGGCAAACTCGGCTTCGAACCCCGCCGCCAAAGGATCGCTGGTGCAGATCTTTGCCACTGGAGAAGGTGTGCTCAGCCCGGCAGGTGTTGACGGACGCATTGAGAACGGCCCGGTGGCGACAATTCCTAAACCGGTTCTTCCGGTGAGCGTGACCTTCGGCGGCATTCTATCCCCGAAATTAACTTACGCCGCAGTAGCCCCGGACGCAGTGGACGGCCTGTTGCAGGTGGATGCGCAGATCCCTTCTGGCGTGGCTTCCGGCAACGTCGAAATCGTTTTGATTGTGGGAAACGGACAGAGTCCGAAAGGCTTGAATATCGCAGTCAAATAGCCGGGGCGCCGCAGTCACCCTCGAGCTGTCACATCTCTGACTTCGCCAGGTTTCCGTCCCGTATGGAACCCGAGCCAAAACATTGCCGCCAATCCGATCAGCACGGAAGCGATCGCAATAACCGGTAAGATCGCCAGGAAGAGGAAAAAAGCACCTATGCTGCCGAGCAGTAGAACCGCCAGCACAATCAATAAATATCGCTCTATCATGCGACGGACAATGCAATCGGAAGGCCATCCCTGTATTGGTATCCGCCGTGCTCTTAGTAAAACAGCCCAATGCCTGAAACTTTGACCACGGACCGTAAACCGAAACCCAAGATGTCCAGAGGCGCGCGCTGGGGTATTGCGGCAGCAGCCGTTCTGATTTTGGTCATCGCGGCCCTGGCAATCGGCGCCAACAGCATATCTGACCGCGCCCGTGATCGTGTGAGAAAGACCCTGGAAGAGACCTTCGCCAGCCGGCTGGAGCTCAAAACGTTGGATGTCCGGGTGTTCCCCTCGGTTCACGTGACCGGAACCGGGCTGGTACTCAAGCAAAAGAACGGCGGGGCTGGGGACACGAAGCCGTTGATTTCGGTGGATGAATTTACCGCCGACACCAACCTCCTGGAACTGCTCCACCTTCCCACCAAGATTCAGCGCGTTCGCCTCGTCGGATTGCGGGTGAACGTGCAAACCGGCCAGCCGAAGCATCCCGACAATGCTAAGTCCGATTCCAAAAAGCCTCCGAATTTCGTGATTGGCGAAGTAATCGCGGACGGCGCGCGCGTGGAGACTATTCCGGCGCAGGCAGGCAAAGTGCCTCTGGTTTGGGATATCCGAAAGCTGACGCTGCACGATGGGGGATCCGAGCGGGCGATGAGCTTCGAAGCCACGCTGGACAACGCACAGCCTCCGGGCAAGATTCAAAGTACGGGCAGCTTCGGCCCCTGGCAGCGCGATCAGCCGGCGGAGACGCCGGTATCTGGCAAGTACGTGTTCACCAATGCCGATTTATCGGTGTTCCGCGGCATCTCGGGCAAGCTGTCTTCCACGGGCGAGTATCGTGGAGTGTTGGAACGCATCGAAGTGCAAGGGCACGCGGACATCCCGAATTTCGCGGTCTCGGTGGCTGGGAATCCGGTGCACTTAACCACGGACTTCCATGCCTTGGTGGACGGGACCAATGGCACCACGCATCTGCAGCCGGTAGTGGCGCGATTTGGTCACTCGTCACTCACCGCGCAAGGTGTTGTGGATACCACGCCCGGCGAACCCGGCAAAATTGTAACGCTCGACGTCCGATCCACCGATGGCCGTTTGGAGGATATGCTCCGAATGGCCGTAAAGGGAAAACCGGCGTTGAGTGGCGCCGTCGCTTTTCACACAAAACTTAGACTTCCCCTCGTGGGCCGCGACGTCAGCCAGGAACTGGAATTGGATGGAACGTTCGATGCCACCTCGGCACGCTTTTCCAAGCAGGATGAGCAGCAGAAGATGGACAAATTGAGCAATCGCGCGCGCGGACAGACGGATGACGCCGCCGACGACTCGGTGGCATCTGACTTTCGTGGACGCTTCAAGCTGCGCGACGGCACAATGCACTTCAGCGATCTTGCTTTTCTTGTTCCCGGGGCTTCCGTTACGCTCGACGGAACATACGGCTTAGCCGATGGCCGTATTGATCTGAGCGGAAACGCGCGGCTGCAGGCCAAACTATCACAGACCACCACGGGCTTCAAAAGCTTCCTGTTGAAAGCGGTAGACCCGTTCTTCTCGAAAAAGGGCGCAGGCACAGTACTGCCGATCAAAATCACTGGAACCCGCGACTCTCCCTCGTTCGGTTTGAACCTGGGTCGGAAGTAGCGCACGCACTCTTGCGTGCCGCGTTCACACTCGTGTGAACGCCTCCGGCAAAGGTGTTCGCAAGAGTGCAAGCTGCGCCACGGTGGAACATGCTTCGTTCGATAATAGAAGCTGAGACGCATGCCAGCAACTGTTCCTCGCAAACGCACTCCGGAAGAGCTCCTGCTGCAGGCCCAGGCGGAAGAAAACTACGAACGCCGCGGCAAGCTGAAAGTCTTTCTCGGCTACGCATCCGGGGTAGGAAAATCTTTTCGCATGCTGGATGAGGGACGGCGGCGCCACGAGCGCGGCCAGGATGTGGTGGTCGGAGCTCTGCAGCCCAAGACTTCGCCGGAAACCGACGCGCTGCTGAGCAAGATGCAGGTGATCCCGCTGAAGATGGTGGACGGGATTCCGGTAATGGACGTCACTGCCATTCTCGCGCGGCATCCGGCTGTTTGTCTGGTGGATGGTCTGGCCTACGACAATCCTGCCGGATCGCCCAATCCCAGCCGCTGGCAGGACGTGGAGCAGCTCCTCGAAGCCGGCATCTCGGTAATTTCTTCCGTCAATATTCAATACATCGATGACCTGCGCGACCGCGTGGAGCGGATCACTCACAAAAACGTGAAGCAGACCATTCCGTTGAGCTTCCTGCATTCCGCGGACGAGATTGTGGTGGTGGATGCGCCGCCGGAGATGTGCATGACGCGCGCGGGCGATGAGCAATCCGAAACGGAAGCTTCGAGCGAAGCGCAAAAGCTTTCGGAGCTGCGCGAGATCGCGCTTCTGCTGGCCGCGGATGTGGTGGATCGCCAATTGGAAGCCTATCTTGCGCGCAATGGGATCGCCCAGACGTTCGGAGCGCAAGAGCGAATCCTGGTGTGCGTTACTCCGCGCGCGAATGCCTCGGCGATGATCGAAAGCGGGCGGCGCAATTCCGAGCGCTTTCACGGCGACTTGATCGTGGCCTATGTAGGCCAGCCAGAAATCTCCGCCGACGATCAAGCGGCGCTCGACCGCAATCTCGCCATCGCGCGTGAAGCCCAGGCGCACGTGGAACTGCTGGATGGGGAAGATCCTATTGACACGATTCTCGATTTTGCGCGCGAGCGCGGCATCACGCAAATATTCGTCGGCCACAGCGCCAGCGAGAAATGGTGGCAGCGGCTCACCGGCACGCCGCTCGATCGGCTGATTCGCGGCGCCAACGATATTGATGTGCGCGTGTTCCCGCATTGACCTATGGCCGATCGCCAATCCTCCGGAAAACTAAAAATCTACCTCGGCTACGCGGCTGGCGTCGGCAAGACCTACCAGATGCTGGAAGAAGCGCAGGAGATGAAGCGGCAGGGCCGCGACGTTGTGATCGGCTATTTTGAGCCTCACGGAAGAAAAGACACCATTTCAAGAACCGAGGGGTTGGAGCAAGTGGCGCGGCGGAGACTGGATTACCGCGGCACCATTTTCGAAGAGATGGACACGGAGGCGATTCTGGCGAGGCATCCGGAGGTCTGCGTGGTCGACGAATTTCCGCACACCAATGTTCCAGGATCCGAGCGCATGAAACGCTGGCAGGACGTGCAGGTGCTGCTCGAAGCGGGCATTGATGTTCTCACCACCATGAATATCCAGCATCTGGAGAGCCTGAACGACCAGGTGTGGCAGATCACTGGAATCCGCGTGCGGGAAACGATTCCGGATTGGGTGATGCAACAGGCGGATCAGGTGGTGATGGTGGATTTGACGCCGCGCGCATTGCTCAATCGCCTGGCGCGCGGCGTCGTATACTCGCCGGAGAAAGCCCAGAAGGCCATCGAGAACTTTTTTCAGGAATCCACATTAGTGGCCCTGCGCGAATTGGCACTGCGGCAGACGGCGCATGAAGTTGAAATCCGGCAGGTGGATTACGATTCGGCAGGCTTCGAGGCGACGCTCAGCAACGGGAAGGATAACGGAGGTGGCGCCGCTTCACAAACCAGTGACCGGATTCTGATCCATGTGACTGGCGATCCCTCGACAGCCATGCTGATCCGCCGCGGGAAGCGCGTGGCCGACTATCTGCACGCGGATTGTTTCGCGGTGGCTATTTTCCCGGATTCCGGCTCGCGCGACGCCGCGGAGCGCGAGGCCGTGGAGCGCCACCTGAATTTCGCCCGCAATTTGCACATCGAAGCCCGCATGCTGCAAGGTGCCGACGTCGCGAAAACGTTGGTCGAGTTCGCGCGGCTCAATGGCGTGAGCCACCTGTTCCTGGCGAGGCCGAGGCAGAGCCAGTTTCCCGCCATGTTCCGCCGGACGATTGTTCAGCAAGTGGTTCGGCTGGCGCGTGACATGCAGGTAATCATTGTGGCCGACCGTGGCCGAAGCCAGGCGGCCAACGCATAACGGCACCGGCTCCCTCACGGTCGCGGCTCGGTAACAGGGTGTCTCTTTCCGAACCGCGACCGTAAGGGAGCCGGTGCTTTTCGACGCTCACGCAGGCTGCTCCGGCAGATTGAACCGGTAGCCCACCCACGGCTCGGTCAGGATGTAGCGCGGCTTCTCCGGTAGCGGTTCGATCTTGCGGCGCAACTGTTTCACGAACACTCGCAGATACTCCACTTGCTCGCCATAATCCGGCCCCCAAACGGCCTGCAACAACTCACGGTGGGGAATTGCCTTGTTCGGATGCACCACCAGATACCGAAGCAGATCGAACTCTTTGGGCGTGAGGCGTACTTCGGTACCGCGAACAATGGCTTTGCGGGTCTGAAAATCGATCTCCGCATTCTCGAGCGTAATCTTTTGCGGACCGGCTTCAGGAGACTGCGGCATCCGGCGAAGCGCCGCCCGAATTCGCGCCAGCAGCTCCGGCATACTGAATGGCTTGGTGATGAAATCGTCCGCTCCGGCATCCAGCGCCTGCACTTTATCCTGCTCGGCATTCCGGATGGTCAACATGATGATCGCCATGTCGGACGTCGCGCGCACCTGCCTGCAAGTCTCGAGCCCGCCCATTCCAGGCAGGTTCCAATCAAGCAGGGCCAAGTCATAGCGGCTGGCGCGCAGTTTTTCCAGCGCTTCCTCGCCGCTACGGGCGTCCTCCACCTCGTAGCCTTCGCCGCTCAACGTCATTCGCATAACGCGCCGGATCTGCGGCTCATCGTCCACTACCAGGATTCGTCCCGCGCTCATGCGATCATGCCCGTTCCTTCTCCGCCGATGGTAGCGTGAACTGAAAAATCGATCCTTCTCCGGGCTGGCTCTCCACCCATATCTCGCCTCCGTGCGCGTGAATAATTTCACGCGCGATCACCAAGCCGAGTCCCGCGCCGGGGATTTGATGCCGCGACGCTTCCGCGCGATAAAATTTTTCGAAAATCCGGCCTTGCTCCGTTTCGGGGATGCCTGGGCCGTGGTCTGCCACACTAATAATTACTCGTCCGTCTTTCAATATCCCAGTCAAAGACACCGGTGAGCCGGCCGGAGAATATTTCAAAGCATTATCCACAAGCTGCCGGAGCGCCACTTCGATCAACTCGGCATCCACCCAGACGAGTGGGAGTCCAGGGGCGATATTCACTGCAATGTTGCGGTCTTCCACGGCCGTTCTCAGTTTGTCCAACACAGATTCCACTAACTCCTGGACCGAATGGCTGGCTCGACGCAGGATCACGCGCCCGGCCTCGATGCGCGCCATTTGGATCGCTTCGGTAACCAGCACACTTAACCGGTCCGTCTCCTCATCCACGATGGAGAGCAGCTCGCGCTGCTGGTCCGGCTTTAAGGCGTTGCTCGAAAGCAGCGAGGTGCTAGCGGCTTTGATGGACGTCAGCGGAGTTTTGAACTCGTGCGCCAACGCGTCCAGCAATGTGGATTTCAACTCGTCGCTCTGCCGCGCAGCTTCCGCCCGGCTCGCCGCATCCTGCGCCCGCTTGCGCTCCAAACCAATCGCGACCAGGTTGCTCAACCCCTGCAACGCCGAATCCGACAAGGCAACGCCGTGGATCCCCAAGCTTCCGATGGGCTCTGCGCCCAGCCGGACGGAGGTGACCACGCTGTGCGACGCGTCATCTCGAAAGAGCGTCCCCTCCACCGCGGCTTGCCGCAGCCGGCCGTCCGGGTCCGGAAAGTCCTCAGGACCGGCGCGGAAAAACTCGCCCGAATTGCGGTCGTAGAGCGCCACTGCATCGGCGGCGAAGCTCTGCGCAATCTGCATCGCCAACTGTTTCGGCACCGGCCGCGACGGTTCAATCAATAGGATGGACCGGCTCAGCGCGTATAACTTTTCCATTTCGCGCTGCCTGTCCATGGCCTCCAGCGTTCGTTTCTTGGCTTGTGTAGAGAAGTGGCTGGCCGTGATCGAGGTTGCCAGGAAAGCGATCAACGCCACCCAGTTTTGCGGGTCGGCGACGGTGAACGTGCGGATGGGCGGGAGAAAGAAGTAGTTGAAGCAAGTTACTGCCACGAACGAACCCACCAGAGCCTCTGAGAGTCCCCAGTGGGCTGCTATGAAGAGGATCGCCACCAGATAGACAAAGCCCGCGGTTGTGGCGTTTACTGGAATCAGGCGAAAACAGATTGCGGTAATGGCGCCAATCATTGCGATCACGGTCGCGATGCGAGCCGCCAGCATTGTCCACCACACCGTCACCAGCGTAACAAAGGGTGGTTGTGTAAAGTCATAGAGTGAACTCTGCGCACCCCTGGCTTCGGAGGGACTTTCTCCTCGCTGCCGCTGGTTCGTTGAGTGGACCGTCCCTAAAACCGGTGCTGATCAGCATAAATCTGCTGCTGGATCAAGGCGCGCATTCCGGCAAGGGTTTACGCCCGGAGGAAATTGCTCTGTTCCAGCGTTATCAGGAGAAAGCTCGCCGGGAATTCGCAACCAGCGGTATTCTTTTCGATGTCCGAACGACGGAGGGCGCCTATCTCCGGCAGCAGGGATACTCCGAGATCCCCGAAAAGTTCCTGACCTTGAAGGCGATCAATCTCTTCGTTACCGAATCGCTCGGCTATGACATCGACAAAGATCGGACCGGCGGCTGTTCCATTGGGCCGCGTCCGCGCAGGCGAGGATTTGCGCCCGATCCGTTCTACAAAACGTTTCTGGGATTGAAAGATGCGGATGAAAAAGTGCTGACTCATGAATACGCGCACCATTTCACGCTGGACACCCGCCGCCAACCTACCGTTCTGAAGAATTCGTGGGCCGATCTCCGGAACGACTACTGGCTGTGGCGCCAGCGCCGCGGGGTTCCGATCCGGGAGTTCCGCGCCTGCGCCAATTCCGAATGGGCGACTCCTTAAGCAACCCGCTCGGAACGGAAAGAGTGTTACCGAACCGCGACCGCGAGGGAGCGTAACGGTCGCCACTGTCGTGGTAGCGCTCCCTTGCGGTCGCGGTTAGGTATGGGCCCAATCGGCCCCGAGCCCCCAGCCCCTAGTCCCGATCCCCTGTTAAGATGGAGGAAAATGCCTGCCACTCAGGAAGCTGGGATTTTCGACGAATCAGCTCTGGTTGCCAAAGCCCGTGAGGGGGATCTAGGGGCTTTCAACGAGCTGGTAAACAGCTACTCGCGGAAGATTTTTCGCCTAGCCAAACACATTACTCAGAATGACGAGGATGCAGAAGACGTCCTCCAGGAAACCTTCCTCAAGGCCTTCGAACACCTGGGCAATTTCCAGGGACAATCCAAGTTCTACACCTGGATTGTGCGCATTGCCGTAAATGAATCCTTAATGAAGCTGCGGAAGCGCAAGTCGGACCGTAGCGTACCTTTGGATGAACCGGTGGATACCGGCGAGGATACCGTGGTCCGCGAGATCGCGGTTTGGGACGAAAACCCGGAACAAAAGTACTCCCGCGAGGAACTCGGCCAGATTCTGGACGAGGCCGTGGAGGGTTTGCGCCCAGCTTTCCGAACCGTTTTCGTGCTGCGCGACATCGAAGAACTGAGTACGGAAGAGACAGCCGAGGCTCTGGGGATCTCGGTTCCAGCGGTGAAAAGCCGGCTGCTACGCGCCCGGTTACAGCTTCGCGAGAAGCTGACTCGTTTCTTCAAGCGGAAAGGGGACGACGTTTTTGCTTACATGTAAAGAGTTCCTTCAGGAACTCAACGATTATCTCGATGAGACCGGGGACATCGAGCTTCGCCGCCGGATTGAGTCGCACATAACTCAATGCCCGAATTGTTTTGTGATTCTCGACACCACCAAAAAAACAATTCAGGTTTATAAGGGAGTGCTGGCTCAAACGTTGCCGCAGGACGTCCACTCCCGCCTGATGAAAGCCGTGGAGAGGAAGTGTTCCGAGCGGAAGCTGCGGGCTGGCCTGCCGGGCGTGCAGCCCTAGGCGCTGGCTAACTCGAGTCCACTCGCCATGTCCAGACTGGCGGCGCTGAAGCCGTGTCTCTGGAGCGTGTCGCGTACCTCATCCACACGGGCCGAGTACGCTGGAAACTCCACGGTAACTTGGGCTGGCCGGTGATAGAGTTGGGGATTCACCGGGAAATCCAGTCTCGCCAGGGCCTCCAGCAAGTCCTCCAATAATCGCGGTTCCACCGCAACCCGAAGCAGCACCAATTCACCTTCTTGGCCGAATAGCGCGGGAGCCGCGCCGGCAAGGGATGGCCGGGAAGTCATAGAGAAAACTCCTCTCGGATGACCCGGTCCAAATAAAAAGCCCCTGGGCATGTGCCACAGGGGTTTAGTTTCGTGAAGACCGACTCACCTTTAGCACTTTTTATCGTGGTTGCAATTAGCGAGCCCCGCCTTGCGGCAAAGCCTTTAAATCAATCCACGTTGCAATTTCAGGATACATCGGTTGATGGCCGAATGCAATAGCTATCTCTTTAACTTCATTAATCACCGTAAGTCATTTACCATCAGACTGTTAGCTTCGCGGATGGAGCCACGCTCGAGGCGTGTTCTGAAAACTAATTAGCCGGCAACTTATTACACAAGCGCTCGAACTTCTGGCGTTGTTCGGGCGTCAGCATCTGCACGATCCGGTTTTTTCCAGTGGCGCGCACATCTTCGATCTGCGTCTCCAGATCCTCGTGATACTTCACGAAATCGTCCAGAATTGTTTTCAGCCGCTCGGATTGCTCGGAGCTGAGGTTGAGCTGCGTTTTCAGCTTGTCGTAAGAGAAAACATCGGAGCTGCTATCTTTCCAATAGCCGCCCGCATTTTGGTGCAGCTTGGTGTGCACGCTCGATCGCATAGCGAGCGCTCCGGCTAATGCGCCGCACAAAAAAATCAGCAGCAGCAAAGCCAGGATGCGAGGATTCTGCCAGGAGTTGCGATCAGCCGCGAGCATACCGCTCATTCGTGGTAGGCGGCCAGGTTCACCAACACCGCGTCACGCTGGCGTTGCTGCTGGAGACTATCCTGACTTAAATCGCCCGCTGGGGATGGTGCACCGGTAAATACCACGTCGGTGGACGCCATATCCGGTTCGGAGCGTTCCGACGTTACGAAGTAGGTGCCGAGCAGCATCACCAGAACCGCGGATGCCATGGCCAGTCGCCGTCCGAAATTGGGTTCGAGCAGTATCGACCAGATGGAAGAACGGCCTTCCTGTTCGATTCTGTCCATAACGCGGGCATAGAAGCCCGCCCGTGGATCCAGCTCGCTATCCGGCCGGAGCAATTGCAGCATCTCCGCCTGCGCCTGATACTGCTGCAACTCGCGCGCGCAATCCCCGCACGTTTTGAGATGTGTATGAAACTCTTGCGGAACCTGACGGGTGGAACCCTTCAGATATTCCTCAAGGTTGTCCCTGATTGGTTGATGCATAGCTTCTTCCCTCAAATAACTGCCAAATCCAAAATCTACGGATCTCTTTGTCCGCTTTCTTTCCAGCTACAGCCCAACTACAGCAATGATACGTTGTATCACATCACGCGATACTTTTAAACCACGCTTTGCGCCGGCCCGCGTTTGAGCCTCTGCGACGCTTTCACCAATTTTTGCCGGGCCCGGAATAGTTTCACCTTGATGGTGTTCTCGTTCATCCCGGTCATCTGCGCCAGCTCCTCCACCGAATGTCCTTCCACTTCCTTCAGCAGCAGCAGACTGCGGTCCTCTTCCGACAATTTACTGAGAAGTTTCACTACCAGATCCCGCTGCGCCAGTTGCGTGTCCACCGCCGGCCTCTGGTCAATCGCCGTATCGGTGTTCTGCATGCGCTGGGCGTCTTCTTCCGAGAAATCACTCTCGTAAACCAGCTTCCGCACGCGCTTCTTGCGCAGATAGTCGTAGCATTCGTTGACCGTGATCTTATAAATCCAGGTCAGCAGGGAACTGCGGAAGTCGAAGTTCTTGATTGAGAAATAGATCTTCGAGAACACCTGTTGCGCGATATCTTCCGCATCGTTGTGATTGCGCAGAATTCCAAAGATGATGGAGAAGATCTTGGCCTGATAGCGCTCTACGATCTCGCGGAAAGCGAGTTCGTCCCTGGCCTGGACCCGGCGGACCAGTGATGCTTCTTCAGTATTCCGGTGGTCCACTCTGCTCTTGACCCGAGGTTCGCTCGCCGTAACCGGAAAGGAGAGTACATCCGCCAAACCCTTCATACACCAAGGGAGACGTACCCCATCCGTCTGCGGTTGCAACCGGTTGGCAGCGAATTTGGGTAGTTCTGGCGCGTCGCCGCATCCTAAGGGCGAGTTTAGCATCGAAAGAGTAGGTTCAGTCGGTATCACCGGCTTTGCCTCGGCCCTTAGCACTTGCCAGCTGATGGCCTTCGGGTGATAATTGAGTTTGGGCCAAAGTTCCACAAAGAGAGGATTTTAACGCTATGGTGCAATTGACTGAGACCGCTGTCACGAAGGTGAGAGAGATCCTGGATACGCAGGATCCCAAGCCCAGCGGGCTGCGGATCGCCGTGGTGGGCGGCGGCTGTTCCGGATTCAGCTATTCGATGGCCTTCGAGAATACGCCGAATATGCTGGATAAAACCTATACTTTCGATGGCTTGAAGGTTTTCATCGATCAAGCGAGCTTGCTGTATTTGGATGGTGTCCAGGTGGACTACGTCGAGACCATGGAAGGTTCCGGATTCAAGTTCAACAACCCGAACGTCAAAAACACTTGCGGGTGCGGCAGCTCCTTCAGCGTTTAATCCCATACGGGAATCGAGACTACAGGGCGTCGTGAGGGTGGTCCCTCCGACGCTCGTTTCGTGTTCGGACCGGCCGGCACGCAGATTAAAATACATTCATGAGCCTTGAGGCCCTCCTGACCGAGCAGGTCAATCCGGCATCCCGCGACATAGACATCCGGTCCACTGCGGACGCTCTTCGGATCATGAACGACGAAGATCAAAAGGTCGCTTCCGCTGTTGCTTCCGAAATCCCCCGGATCGCCCAAGCGGTGGACCGGATTGTCGATGCCATCCGGAAGGGCGGGCGACTGTTCTACATCGGCGCCGGTACCAGTGGCCGCTTGGGAGTTTTGGACGCCGCCGAGTGCCCTCCCACTTTCAATGTCGCGCCGGATTTAGTGCAGGGAATTATGGCCGGAGGAGATGCTGCACTGGCCAAATCAACCGAGGCCACCGAGGATGATCCCGAGATCGGGAAGCGCGATTTGCACGCCCGAGGATTCACGGCGCGGGACGTTCTGGTGGGTATCGCTGCGAGTGGACGGACGCCGTACGTGCTTGGCGCGGTGACGCTGGCGCGATCGTTTGGCGCACTGACCATCGGAATTAGTTGTACGCCGGATTCCGAGCTTTCGCTCGCGGTGGAGATTGCCATCACGCCGCTTTGTGGCCCGGAAGTGATCGCGGGTTCCACACGTCTAAAAGCAGGCACGGCTACCAAGCTGGTGCTGAACATGATCAGCACGGCGGCGATGATCCGCCTGGGTTACGTCTACGGGAATCTCATGGTGAACGTGACGCCGCGCAACAGCAAACTAGCGGACCGCGCCGCGCGAATCGTCGCTGCATCGGCGGCCGTGAGTACCGAGCGCGCCCGAGATTTATTGAAGGAAGCTGGCGGCAATGTAAAGACCGCGATCGTCATGGCGAAGCTTGCGCTGGATCGAGTGGGAGCCGAGGCGAAACTGGCCGCATCGGCCGGCCACGTTGCCGAAGCATTGAAGAGATAGGCAGCGAGGCCGTTAAGGTAAACATGGACAAATTCAGGATTCACGGTGGTGCGCCGCTCAAGGGAAGCATTGGGATCAGCGGCTCGAAGAATTCCGCGCTGCCGGCGCTGGCTGCGTGTCTGCTGACGGACGAACGCGTAACGCTGGACAGGATTCCACCGGTCCGCGATATCCGCACCATGCTGCGGTTGCTGGAACACACGGGCGCGCGATTGGACGTGGATGGCGAGTTGGTGACCGTCCAAGCTGAAAAGCTGGAGCGTCCGGAGGCGCCTTACGATCTGGTGAAAACCATGCGCGCTTCCAGCCTGGTATTAGGCCCGCTGGTCGCGCGAACAGGCAAAGCCCGGGTTTCCATGCCGGGCGGATGCGCGATCGGGGCGCGGCCGATCAATCTGCATGTTCTGGCGCTGGAGCAACTGGGCGCGGAGATCCGGCAGTCGCATGGATACGTGGAAGCGCTCGCGCCGGGAGGATTGAAAGGCGCGCACGTCCAGTTCGACCGCATTACCGTAACCGGGACCGAAGACGTGTTGATGGCCGCCGTTCTCGCGCGCGGTGAAACCGTGATCGGAAATGCCGCGCGGGAGCCCGAGGTGCAGGACTTGGCCGCATTGTTGAACAAGATGGGAGCGCGCATCGAAGGGGCCGGAACATCCACCATTCGCGTGCAAGGCGTGGACAGGCTGCATGGCGCCGAGCATACAATTATTGCGGACCGTATCGAAGCCGGAACATTTCTCATCGCTGGGGCGATCACGGGCGGGGATCTGGTGATCGAGAATTGTGTTCCCGAACATCTGGACGCGCTATCCGGCAAACTTCGCCAAGCCGGCGCGGAGGTATCGCCAGAGGGTTCCACCGCACTGCGTGTTCGCGCTTCCAACCGTCTGCGCGCCACCGATATCACCACTGAGGAATACCCTGGATTCGCCACCGATCTGCAGGCTCAGTTCATGGCTATGTTGAGTTTGGCGGAAGGCATCTCATTTGTTACCGAAACGATTTTCGAAAACCGCTTTATGCACGCGCAGGAGCTGGGCCGCATGGGCGCGAACATCCGGGTGGAAGGCCGCCAGGCGATTGTCGCCGGAGTCGCGGAGTTGACAGGAGCGCAAGTGATTGCATCCGATTTGCGCGCCAGCGCTTCGCTGGTCCTGGCCGGCCTGGTTGCGCGCGGCGAAACCGTGGTGGATCGGGTCTATCACATTGATCGTGGCTATGAGAGAATCGAAGAAAAATTGGCGCGCGTGGGCGCGCGGATCGAGAGGGCCAGCGGAGCATGAGTGCACCCAAAGCGCATAATCCCGGTTTTCTGGCGTTAGTGAATGCAGCCAAATCGCGGATCCGTGAAATGGATATCCAGCAGTATAAACAGATGATTTCCTCGCGCGATCCTCACTTGCTAATCGATGTTCGGGAGGACAGCGAATGGTCGGCCGGTCATGCGGCCGGATCGCTGCATCTGGGGAAGGGAATCATCGAGCGCGATATTGAATCCAAGGTGCCGGATAAAGAGACTACCTTGGTGTTGTACTGCGGCGGGGGCTTCCGTTCGGCGCTGGCGGGCGACGCGTTGCGCCAGATGGGGTACGCGAATGTTATTTCGTTGGATGGCGGATGGCGCGCGTATCAGGGTTCGGGATTGCCGGTTGAGAAGTGAACCTGTTTCAGAATTGCCAAACTTAGAATTGCCAGACCTCTAGAACTGCCAAACCATAGTCACGCACATGTAGATGATCGCGGACAAGATGGCGAATTCGATGAACTTGACCACCCGGATGAAGATTTCGTTCATGAATTCGAAGCGCAGGATCAGCGCGCAACCTAGCCCGGCCAGGCTAAGCCAAAGCGGGACTGTGCCTTCCACCGCGCGCATGTAGATAACCAGGAAAACGTAGTAGTAAATCGGTACATTACTCTCCAGCCAGTTTTTGGTCCTGGTGAAGATAACGTACAGGCCCAAGATGGCCATCAAGATGGTGGTGACGCTGGTTGCGTTACTCATAACTGTCTAAACAGACATTGCTGCTCACGAAGCCGGAGTGCAATCCAACTACGCGAGCAGCAATTCAAGGTTACGTATAAGACTACCCGATTTAGAAGCTGAAGCTGATTCCCGCCATAGCGGCGAAGTCAGACAGCCAGCCTCCGACTTTGGAACCGAGGGCGGGCGCGATGACCTTATCCGGAAATGGAGTCAGGAAATCGTGGAGCTCCACCCGGAATGTAACGTTGCTCGCCACCTGGAACTTGATACCGCCGCCAACCACGATGAGGGGTTTGAACTGATTGGTCTTGGTCAGCAGCGCGATGTCGGAAAGGGGCTGGAACACCTGTTCTTTGCCGGTTCCAGAGTAATCTTTGATGCCGACTCCGCCCGTTACATAAGGAACCACGCGGGATTCGCGAGGGGCGAAGTGCAGCACCGCGTCGTAATGGATTGCATTGGTCTGGGCGCCGCCGAAAGAGGTGCTGGTACCTCCGGAAGAGAGTTTCAGGTCGGAATGTTCGTAGTCGTAGCGGAGCTCGCCGCCGAACGGACCGCTGGAATTGTTATCCAGCCACGCGCTGACGATGAAACCGCTGGCGAGCTTGGCGCTAGCGTTGCCGGCTGGGTTGGTAAAAGTCTGCGAGGTATAGAAATTGCCACCCCCGCCGACGCCGACCTCCCAATTTTGAGCGAACGCAGCCGGCGCGGTGGCCAAGAGCGTTAAAAACGTGAAAGGCAGAAAATGTTTCATCATTGTCCTCATTCTAGTCCACAGTTTCGAAATTCTATCGATCGTTCAGGCTAGTCCACCACGCGGAGGCTGACCGAAGTCGTGCCCGCACCCTGCGTGATGACAAGTTTGTCGGCCAAACCCGCCGGCACGCTGGCCGGTACCGAGACGTTGATCTGATACACGCCGACCTCGCCCGGAGCGAGACCGTAGTAAAGAACCGGGAGCGAAGCGCCTCCCAGAGTGACGGTCGGCGCCGTCAGCGCAACGGCGAGCGGATTCTTCGGAGACGGCATGCCGCTCGCCACCGCGGGCGAAGTAACACCCAATCCGGTTGTGTAAATCACTAAGGCTTCATTGGCTTTGCGATGGATCGGATGCGAGTCCGTAACGAGCAGCCCATCGTCGTTGCGAAACACCGTGGGAACGCTGGTATCGTTTGGCGTGGGTACGCGGAAGATGCTTGGCGCATTGGATTCGACCACCAGATTATAGTTGTCGCTGGTTCCTCCGGGTGTCGCGAGCGCCAGCGTGACGTTGCCGATAGCCTCAAACGGCATCTGAGCGTTCACCTGATTGGGCGACACGAACAAAATTGGCATCGGCAGGCCGTTGACGGTCAGGCAGCTGTTGGCAAGAGCGGTGGGCAGCGGCATTTCGGAGCTGGCCATGTTGACGGGGCTCAACAGCTTCCCGAACAAAGTGATCAGTCCGCCGGGCGCGATATTCGCGGAAAGATCCGCGGCGTTCACCACTTTGTTGATCTGCGGCGGCGCTACCGAGGCGTCGTAATCTGGAGACAGAACGGTGACGCCCGAGACAGTCAAATTCACGATCGCGCTCTGATCCGGCAGCGGTGCAAGTGTTCTGGTGAAAGACGCAGTCGATGAACCAATCAGCGGTGCTTCCACCATCAGTGTGGCGAGGCTCGCCGTGTTGCTGACATTGGCAAGATTCAGCCGTTCGATAATGCCCGGCGAGGTGCTTTGCACCCCGACGGCCGTGGTCGGAGTCGTGGTGCGGAACGCCGCTGCGTCCACGAACGCAAAGCCTGAGGCGGAGCCTGTGCCGGCTTCAAACTGCGTGACCGGCACGAGTGAGGAGTCGAGAAGGTTATTCCCCACCACGTAGTAATTGAAGTTGGAAGCGGCATAGGCGCCGGAAAGCGCCTTAAAATCCTGACGCGATACGGTGAAGGTGTCGCTGACAGCGTCGTACAACATAACGCTTCCGTCGGAACCGGCCAACAGGATGGACGAACCGTTCGAAGAGGCGGTCAAGACGGAATTTAGCGCAACTTTATTGGTGTACACGCCGAGGCTGGGCAGCTGGGAGCTGGAGTTGGTGTTTAAATCGATGCGGTGAATGTTCGGGTCTCCGCCGCCTGCGTCACGGGTAACGGCGAGGATCGCATTCGAGGACGAGGCTACGGACTGAACATAGTCGCCGTTGAACATCCGGACCGGGGAAACAGCTTGCAGCGTCTCCAGGTCGAACACGTTCAGGTAGTGGGAGTTGTCACAACCCACCAGCAAGTAGCGCTGGTCGAAGGTGATCGCCATTCCCTTGGGCGTATTGCCTGTGCGCAGCGTGGCAATTTGCGTGTTGTTCTTGGAGTTGAAAACCAGGACTTGATTCATGTCCTGGCGAAGCACGTAATAGCGGGCGCGGTTAATATTCGGATCCGCGAGCAGGTCAACCAGGGTGCCTGGAATGTCCACGAAGCTGCCGCGCTGATCCGGCTGGCGCGAATTGATCAGCACCCGCACCGAAGGCGGTACGTTGACGGCCTGGGCGGACTGGATCTGGAGATTGGCCGACACAGTGCCCTGTTGATTCTGAAATACGTTGGGGTCCACGGTGACCGTAACGGTGGCTGGGGTCACACCCGAAGCAGGAGTCACATTCAAGCCGACGGTGTCGCTCGAGATTAAGAACGGGGTGTGCGAGCCGCTGGGGTCGGTAATGGTCAAGCTCTGCGTGGCGACGTTCCGGTCGCAGAAGTTGCCGCGAAATACCAGATCCTGTACCGTAGCATTCACCTGGCGCGCGTGGTTCAGTGCGCCAACCGGCAACACCATCACGCCGCTGTCGGAAACGCCGTACATCATGGAGCCGTCCACCGACAACACGCTATTGCCCGCGAAGTTCTCAGGTAGGTTGATGGTATTGCGAACCGTCAGGTTGTCGGAATCCACAATCTGCATGGTCGGCGCCGGCAGAGTTCCCGGGGGCGGGATCTGCGAGTAGATGAATTTGTGAACCGAATCGATGGCGGTGGTGCCGATATTCAGCGCACCGGATACGTTGGGAAATTGAGAAATGTTGTAGAACAGGCTGTCTTTCAAGGTCCAGCCGGCCGTGAAATAGCTTCCATCCTGGCTGACGCTGATGGCGCGGGGACCGAGAGTCGGAGTGGACGTGTAGAGCCCTGAAGTGAGGGTTTGGGTGGCGACATCGTAGCGGAACAGCAACGTGTCGCTGAATCCGTAGATGACCGTGCCATCGGCCGAAGCGCCTACCGTGGCGGCAACGATATTCGGCGGGAAACTGGCGGGAGGCTGCGGGAGCGTTTTCGCAACCACGCCGGCGATGGTGGCAAGTTCCTGGGTTGTTCCAGACACCGGATCGAGCAGCAGGAAGTCGGTGCTGGTGACGATCAAGGCCAAGCCATCAATGCCGAAAGCCACGCCGAGCGGCGGGCTACCCAACGCGAAGGTTTGTTTCCCGGAAGTGGTGAGATCGATTACCGATACCGCGTTACTCGACGAGGCCGGCGGCGCGGCATTCCCGAAATGCGTGACCACCAGATAATGGTCGTCGGGAGAAAGGGCCAGCGAGCTGGGTTGAGCAGCCACGTTGATCGAGGTCTGAATCGCATTGTTCGAGAGCGACATGACTTCGATGCGATTCGCGGTGAAATTCGCGATGTAGAGAACGCCCCGCTGCGCGTCGAGCGCCAGGTCCGCGGCTTGTCCTCCGATCGGTACCACCGTGCCAAAGGTTCCGCCCCATGCCGCGGCGGCGAACGCCGCGATCAGAGTGCTCTTCCACCAATAAGACTTGCTCAGCATAACGATAAACTCCCTGAAAACAAATTTCCAGCTCTCACCGCCCAGATTCGCTGCCTCGATCGCGGGGGCGGCATTTCCGCGCCTTGACTCTTTTGACCAATCCACTGTTACAACTCAACTGCTACAACCAACTCGCTGAACGACGGAGCGCGGCGCCGAGCATTTTAGATGCTTTGCGGCGCGCGCCGTACGCTAAGCGCTCGTCATCCTATTCCGTGCTTTTCTTGCGGCGCAGAACGATCAGCCCCAAAAACAGGACCGCGAGCACAGCGCAAACGATGCGAATCATCGAGCTATCCATCGTTTTTCTCCTTTCCGGCGAAAATAATCTCCCCTACACGTTGTTCATCATCGGCAGCAATTGCCGCATGATGCGCATGACCACCGGCCCCACCGTCACCACAAACAAGGAGGGCAGAATACAAAAAAAGATCGGAAACACCAGCTTGACGCCCAGCTTGGCGGCCTTTTCCTCGGCAATCTGGCGCGCTTGAACTCGCATGTAATCGGAATGAGCCCGCAAACTTTGCGCCACGCCCGTGCCGAACCGGTCGGCCTGAATCAATACGGCCACCAATTTCTTAAGGTCTTCCACCGCGGTCCGGTCGGCCAAATTGCGCAACGCTTCGGCGCGCCGCTTGCCGGCCTTCAATTCAAGATTTACGATGGCCAGCTCTTCGGTAATCTCGGGATGCGCGTGCTCCAACTCCTTGGCCACCTGCAAAATTGCCTGGTCCAGTCCGAGTCCGGATTCCACGCAAACCACCAGCAGGTCGAGCGCATTGGCCAACCCGCGATGGATCTGCTTTTGCCGCTTTTTCGCCACCATCCGCACGTACTCGTTGGGGCCAAAGAATCCGATCGCGACCGCAGCCACCATGGCCGCGAACTTGTTGCTGGAGTCCATGGTGGAGTTCAAAAGCACGATGCCGGTGATGACCGGGATCAGGACTCCAAAAAGCGCCTTGGCGCCATACAGGATCTTCAACGCGTTGGGATTGCGATAGCCAGCCCGGATCAGCCTGCGCTGCATCACGGTGACGTCTTTCGGTGAAGCCGGCACCAGGTTCCCCAACCGCTTGACGATGTCGTGGAAAACCAGGCTGGGATGGCGCGGCGCAGCTTCATGATGGCTGATGCCGGTACCCGCTACCCGTTCCATGGCTTCCTTGGGCTTTATCCACAGCTTCATTCCCAAAAGCGAGAGCCCGCCCGCGAGAAGCACAAAGAGAAGGAAGCTAAGAACAATCGTCATGGGTCAAACCTCAATCTTCACGATCTGCCGCATAATCATGTAGCCAATGATCTGCAGCACAATGGCACAGCCCAGCATTATGTTGCCTACATCGTCCAGGAAGAAGAATCGGACGTAGTCCGGATTGACGTAAAACATGATCACGGCCACCCCGATCGGGATGCAACTCAGCGCCGCGCCAGTCATGCGGCCGTGAGCGCTAATGGCACGGATTTTGCCGCGCAACTTAAATCTTTCTCGAATCACGTAAGCCAGCTTGTCCAGAATTTCCGCCAGGTTGCCACCCGTGCGCTTCTGCAAAAGCACCGCCGAGACGAAGAAGTGCACATCGAGCGAAGGCACGCGCTTAGCCAACTTCTGGAGCGCGACATCCAGCGGCAGACCCAAGTTGTGCTCTTCAAACGTACGCCGGAACTCGCCCGAAAGGGGCTCTTGAAATTCGCGATGAATCATCTCGAGCGACACTGAAAATGCATGGCCGGCGCGCATGGAACGTGCCACGAACTCCAGGCTATCGGGGAACAGCTCTTCGAACCGCCGCATCCGCGCCGTGCGTTTTCTCATTACGTAGAGCAGAGGGAGAGAGCCCGTTCCCACAGCGGCAAGATAAGCGAACCGCTGCAACTGCGGCGGTAGCAACACCCAGGCCAGCGCCCAGCCCGCCACACAGGCGACCAGGCAGGTATTCACCAGCCGGTGCGTGCTCCACCGCATTCCAGCCTGCTCCAGCATCTCCTGGAATTTGGTCTGGAGTTGATACCGTTTCAGCAACCGCGTGGCCAGCAGTCCGCCCTTTTCCTCGGTAGTAATTAAGGCGGCGTTCCCGGCGACCTTGGTCTTCTTGGCCTTGTTGGTTCCGAGCAGCCGGCTCTTGAGCTTGTCCAGGTCGGAATGGCGAAATGCGTTGGAGCAAACCCACCAAATGACCAGTGCGCAGACCCAAACAGCGATGGCGATTAAGACAAACATGGCTTCAGACCTCCACCACCTCGTCAAATAGATCGGCGCGCAACCGGATGCCGGCGGCCAGCAGCTTTTCGTAGAACTTGGGGCGAATCCCGGTAGCCGCAAAACGGCCCACTACACGCCCGTCCGGGTTCAATCCGCGCTTTTCGAAAACAAAGATATCCTGCAGCGTCACCACGTCGCCTTCCATTCCCGTTACCTCCGTGAGGTTGACCACGCGGCGCGAGCCGTCGCTTTGCCGGGAGGCCTGCACCAGCAGGTGGACCGCGCTGGCAATCTGTTGTCGAATGGACGTCAACTGCATATTCGAGTTGGCCAGCGCCACCATAACCTCGAGCCTCGATACGGCATCCCGCGGGCTGTTGGCGTGGACGGTGGTGAGCGAACCGTCGTGGCCCGTGTTCATGGCCTGTAACATGTCCAGAGCTTCTTCGCCGCGGACTTCGCCGACTACAATACGGTCCGGACGCATACGTAAGCTATTGACCAGCAGCTCGCGCTGCCGGACCGCTCCGTTCCCTTCCAGGTTGGCGGGGCGCGTCTCCAGTCGAACTACGTGGGGCTGTTTCAACTGCAACTCGGCTGCGTCTTCGATGGTGACAATGCGCTCCTTGGGCGAAATAAAAGCCGAAAGCGCATTCAACAGCGTGGTTTTTCCGGCGCCGGTTCCGCCGGCGATGATGATGTTCAACTTTGCCTTCACCGCCGCTTCCAGCAGTTCCATCATGCCCGGCGTCATGGCCAGGCGATCCACCAGATCCGCCGGCATCAGCTTATCCGTGCTGAAACGGCGAATCGACAGGATTGGCCCGTCCACAGCGAGCGGAGGAATGATTGCGTTTACACGGGAGCCGTCGCTCAAACGCGCGTCGACCATGGGTGTTGATTCGTCCACGCGCCGGCCTACTTGGGAAACGATCTTGTCGATGATTCGCAGTAAATGCTGGCTATCGCGGAAGTTTACCGACGTCAGCTCCAACAGGCCTTTCCGTTCCACGTATACCTGCCGGTGCGTGTTGACCAGAATGTCGGAGATGGTTGGATCCTGCAGCAAGGGTTCGAGCGGGCCCAGGCCGAACACCTCATCCAGCACTTCGTCGCAGATCTGCTGTTTCTCGAGAGAACTCAGCAGCGTCGGCTCTGAATCAATGAGAGAAATGAGAGCCTGGCGGACTTCGCTGCGCACCCGCTGATTGTCGATGGTCGCGAGCGCCTCCAGGTTGATTTTGTCTACCAGCTTGCGATGAAGTGTAAACTTCAGCTCCTGGTATTCCGGTTTGAGCGCGCCTTTGGACTTGCCGCCGTTCTTCAACAGGCGCTGCTCCCAGCTTACTTGCGGCGTCGATGATTTGGTTTCAAGGTTCGGAAACATGAGGTCTCTTTATTGAACTGTCGAAAGTACCGCTCTCGAATCGGGCTGTCCGATTCGTTTCTTGTCCAGGCTCGGCACGCCCGAGAGGCGGCTGGCCAAGCCTTCAATCGCTTTTCCAAGTTCGCCATGCCCGTCCACCGGCTGGCCTAGCGTCACGGCCCGGTGCAGGGAAAAATAGTCGTTCGGGATGCGCGAGTTCACCGAGCAATTGAACAGTTTCTCGATGTCGGATCCTCCGATTTCGTCGCGCTTGTTCACGCGGTTCACCATAATTTGGAAGCGCTCTTTCGGGAAACCCAGTTGATCCAGCAGATTGACCGCCTTGCGCGCCAAGTGAAGACTGGGTAACTCGGATGTGGAGACCAGAAAAGCATGGTCGGATTCGGAAATAGTCATCAAGCTCAATCGCTGGAAAACCACGGGAAGGTCAATGACGATCCAGTCGTAATTCATACGCGCATGTTCCAACACCGCGTGCAGCCGCGCCGCATCAATCGGGCCGGTGTGCGGAGTCTCAGGCGCCGGAAGTATGTCCACGCCATCGGAGGCCGCCACCAATGAGGGCCACGGCGTATCCGTCGGATAATCCGCGAATTGAATGGCGTCCAGTAGGGATTTCGTGTTGGTCAGCTTCAGATAGAAACCGATGATCCCGCCCATCAGGTCGAAATCCGCCAATAGGACCCGCTGCGACGTGGTTCTGCGCAGCGCGAACGCGGTTTGGGCCGCCAAAGTCGAGGCCCCTGAACCAGGTTTCACGCTGGTGAAGACCACCAGGCTGCCAGGTTGAATATCTTCGGCGGGGCTGGGCTGAAGCAGCCGGTGCAAGCGCGTAATGGCTTCTGTTTGTATCTGGGCGTCAAAGGGAGCATATAGGAACTCGGTAGCGCCCATGCGCAAAGAACGCAGGATGGCGTCCGAGTCGTTACGGACATGCAGGCCCACCACATGCGTCGGATGATTCAGCGAGAGCACCGATCGGATGAGTTCACAAGCCACGTCCAAGTCAGTGGCCAGATCGAGCAGAATCACGTCGGGCTTGGTCTGGCGTAAGCGCATCTCCAGGGTTTGTGGCGAAGGGTACTGTTTGAGCTCAGCCAGAATTTGAAAGGCGCGCGTGTGCTCGACGGCTTCAGAAAACTGGCCGGCCAACTCGCGGTTCGGCACTATGGATAACGCCGTCAAGACTGCTCCTCCTTTCGCTGTCATCGCATTTTCCCCATTCCCTGGATCTTCATGTTTCGCTTACTTGCTCTTCTTGGTGGTCTGAGGCGTGGCGTACGGATCGGCCGGGTTGGCCGGCGTCATCATGAATTCGCGAGGCATCACCGGCGTCTTACCCTCGCCCGGCTGCAGCGGCAGCGTGATCTCGGGAGTGACCAGAACAATCAACTCCGTGTTGTTCCGATCGGTCTCCTTGGTCTTGAACAGATTCCCCAGGATCGGGATGCTCGAGAGCCCTGGAATCCTCGACACTGTTTCTGTGACGCGCTGGTCAATCAGACCGCCAATCACGAAGCTTTGTCCTTCGCCCAGTTCGATATTGGTTTCCATCTTGCGCGAAGACAGCGCCGGGATGGTGAAACCGTTAAAGGACAGCGCGTTGGCGAAATCGAGTGACGAGACTTCCGGCTTCACGTGCATGCTGATGGTATTGTTGGCCGTGATGGTCGGATTGAAGCTCAGCCGAACACCAAACTCACGGAACTGGATGGTAACGGCGCCTGAGTTGGAACCGCCTTGCAGCACGGGAATGGGAAACTCGCCGCCCACCAGGAAGGTAGCTTCTTTTCCGTTGGTGGTAACCAGATTCGGCTCCGCCAGAATCTGCAACAGGTTGTGACTCTGCAGCGCCTTGATGAACGCGCCAAGATTCAGATCGTTGCGAAACGCGAAGATATTGAGTGCTTGAGAAATCGTGAATGAGTTCGTTTGCGGGCTGCTGCTGCCTGCCTGGCCGGTTATGGCCGAGAGGGAGGGAGCGGGGAACTGGCCGGTGCTAATACCGCCCACCGTGTTGGTGGCTCCTGTGGATACCAGGTTGACTCCAAATTGGGTAGAGGCGGTGCGGTCCAGCTCGGCGAACTTCACGCGCAACAGGATCTGCTTCTCGGCCCCAGTCGAGATAATCTGCAGATTGTTGACAATGGTCTTGGCAAACGGCGTCGCCAGAGCGCTGGCCCGTTCGGCGACATCTTTGTTCGAGATCCGGCCGGTGAGTGAAAGGGATTCCCGCGAAGACTGCACATGGATATCTTCTTTGGGGAAAGTATCCTTCAACAGTTTCCGGAGCGGCTCCAAGTTCTGTTCCACGGTAATGTTGTAGAAATTCCGTTGCCCGGCCTTGCTCCAAACCACCAGCGTCACGGTTCCAAACGATTTGCCGTGAATCAGGATCTCGCGGGCCGTTACCGGAGACGCGTCCACGATGTCTGGATTACTGGTGGAGATCCGGGAGATATCCGTCGGATAGTCAATGACGATGCTCTTTCCTACCGTCAGCCGGATCTCCTCAGGACCGCCTTGGGCGAGAGCCAGATTGGCCGCCGCCGAAATCACGAGCAATGAAACAAAGCAAACTCTCTGGATGAATTGCATGGCTTACTTTCCCCCGTCCGGGCGGCTCACGCCAACCACTTCCACACTCTTCTGCGTTCCGCGAATAACGATGATCTGATCCGGTGGCGGGGGCGGCGGCGCGGGAGCCGTGGCAACCACATTGACCACGCGGGTTCTGGGTCTGGCTGGCGCATCGGCCGCCGGTTTCTTATGGCTGGCGTGCAATCCGTAGAGTTCGCTGATCTCGCGTCCCGGCGGCTTCTCGATGGTTTGATCGCTGCCGTTTCGCAGCACCAACTGGATGCGTCCTTCGTTGTTTGCGAGCGTCAGTGTTTCCGCCTGATCGGGCGTGGCCAACAACGTCACCGTGCTGGCTTGAATGGCTTGGCCGCGCGCATCCGCTTGAATCGCGGTGCCGGCGGAGAGAACCAGCATATTCTGAAGCGCGGTGGCGGTGATAGTGCCCTCCGAGGTGGGCGGGCGACCGGTCACGAGGATATCCACACGCATGCCAGGCAGTACGAAACCGGCAATGCCGCTTACGTCGTTGACGCGCACAGTGACGGCGCGCATTCCAACCGGAATGATCGGCGCCAAGCCAAGTCCGCTACCGCGCACTGCCAGGCGACCATCCAGCACCGGCTCATCCATGAGAATGTTGCTGATCACCGGCCGGTCGATCACCTCTTCGGCCTTTCCAAATGCGCCCTTGGGAAAGTCCACAGTCGAGATCTTGCCCAGCTTGATATCGGCCGGTTTCACGGTCACGCCCACCGACAACGGACGGGCCGCGACGACGATATCCCGCATATCGGTCGGTTCCGACTTCTTGGATCCGCCGGCGCGCGCCGTCATTTGGTAAAACACACTCGATATCACCAGCGCGAAGAGTAAACTCACGCCCAACACGGTTAGAAATCTACGGTCCATTTTTCTTTCTCCTGCTCTCTATCAGAAGCGGATTACAAAACCCCTTGTCACGTCTTTGGAACCAAACTCAACCAGACACCGGCCGCAATCGCTGGGGCATACGGAATGGAATCCGCCTTCAGCGCGCCGCGGGAATCGCTCCCGCTCTGGGCGGTCTCGCTCTTCACCGAACTCTTGCTTTTCCATATCTGGCGGATCGCGCTGGCGCCAATCACCAGCGCCGCCATCACTCCGCCGCACCCGGCCGTCCACAACGCCGCTTCGAGCAACCGTCTCACTCCCAGCACGGCGCCAAAACCAGCCATTAACTTCACATCGCCGCCACCCATACCGCCCAGCAAGTAGAAAATCAGAAAAACGCCGGCGCCCGCGGCAGTGCCGAGCAGCGCCGCTCCCGCGCCTCGCCACCCGCCCTGCACAATTTGCAGAATCAGGCCGGCTGCGAAAGCCGAAAGGGGAATCCAGTTGGCAATCTTGCGCCGCGTCACGTCATCCACAATGGCGGCTACTCCCACGATTCCTGTAATCCAAACTTGAGCCGTCACTCGCCGCTTCCTTTTCCACAATGCTTGATTTCGGAGGTTCCGCAATGCTTGATCTCGGAGGGCATTACGCCGTCGCTCATAAACCGCCGCACACGCGCTCTCGGAACTTCAGCGCCGAACTTCTCGACGTTGAAAAGGGGCGGCGCCAAGAAACCGGCTTGCAACGCAAATTCGGCTAATGCCTTGCCGGAGGGCAAGCGCCAACTTCCCGCATCCAGCCACTCTAAAGGCATTCCAGCTAGCGGCACTCCCGACACGCGACGGTCAGAGTCCGTAGCGCGACGGTCACACGAACTGTCGAGGTTCAACTTAGTTCTCATGCCGCTCTCCTGACAATAAGTTCGGCAAACTGGGAGGTTTTCATTAGCCTTGGGCTGGGTTTTCTTTAGTACGGGTGATGCTTGGGTGGGTGTGGATTCACTTAGTTATCCGGCCATCATTGCCCCATACGCCGGAATAGGATAGCCTTCCCGTCATCCTTCATTACGCGCCACGCTGGATCTAGTTTTAGAATCGCCGTAAGGGGCCAATCCACCGGCAGTAAGGCCCGATCGAAGCCGTTCCGTCTCAGGATCGCGCGCCAATCGTAAGACCCTTGGAGTAGGTGGAGATACTCCTTACCGAGAGATTCTCCGTAGAAATCGCTCCGGCCGTCTACGAACACTCGCTGCCGCGGGTAATAGCAGTAAATAAGGTAATCGCCCCACTGATCCGGCGTCAGCAATCGCCCGGACTGCAGGAACTCCGCGTTCTCATGCACCATCGCCACCGGAAAAGCTTCGGTGGGAAAATCGGTGGGCCACTTAATCGGCGCATCCATGGCGATCAACGCAATCACGACCAGCGCCGGCCAAACGCTCATCCATCGGAAGCTGGGAGCGATATCTTGGCCTAGCTGATACAGAATCCGAAGAATTGACGATTTGGGTCGTTCCGCCGCCGCCGTCTTCCACCAACCGCTCAGTTCAGACGCAATCAACGGCGCCGCCACGGTCGCGTAAATCGGAACGTGCCGGACGCTGATCAATGAGCAGTGGGCCAGGAACAAAATCCACAACGCCTCGCTGACACACTTCCTTCTCAGCAACCCGCCGCACACCACCAGCCCGACCAGGAGCAGTGCCTCGTACTGCAACTGTCCTTCGGATCGAAAAGTGGGCGCCTGAAACTCCTGCACGATATTCCGGATCCAGTCCGCGCGCAGGTACTCGATGATGTGCAGGTGCAGTCCTGGACCTAATGGATTGAGGAAGGATGCGGCCGAGCAACCCAGCAAAAGCAGCGCGTACCGGCGTGCCGCGGCCCAGCGTGGCCTGCCCCAAAGCGCCTCAACTGAATTTCCGAGAATCAAAAGGGCCAGCAACACCAAGAAGACCAGGAACCCGCCATGCAGATTCGTCCACACAGCGGTCACAGGAACAAGAAGCCAGATCCAGCGCGTGTTGTTCCGGCGATCCGCTTCCACCAGCCAAAGGCAAGCCGGCAACAGCAGCAACGTATATAAATGCGGGCGCGCCAAAAAATGTAGCGAAGCGCTGCCAATTGCCAGGAACGTTGCCGCCGCTGCGACCAGTGCATTGGCGCCGCGCCAGATCGCGTAGCGCAGCAGCACGGTGGCGTATATGGCGATCAGAACTCCCGCGAAAAGCACGATCGCCTTTAGCCCTCCCACGCGGAACAAGAGTCCGAACACAACGTCGGAAAGCCACTCCCAGGCAAACCAGGGCGCGCCCGGTTTCGAGAACGAGAACAGGTCGTGAGTTGGCACGGAATGATTCGCCAGGATGTATTCGCCGGTGCGGATGTGCCAGCCGGTGTCGCCATCCATCAGCAGCGATTTCCAGCCGCTTGCGCCACACACGAAAAGCCACATCAGGATGGCCACGAAAAAGCAGTCGGCAAAGGAGGGCGCCAGCACGCGTGTCCATCGCCCCCACGAAGCCGAAACAGCGCTTGCGGGCAATGGAGCAACGGCAACTGGAAGAGATTGAGTTGAGCTTGCCAACGATTCGCCGATCCCAACAGTTCATCGACCCCTCAAGCCCATCTCATTAGCGGGATCGTCGTTCGTGTTCGTCTTACCGAACCGCGACCGCAAGCGTTTGTGAAAAAACCGAAAGGCACCGACTCCCTTACGGTCGCGGCTCGGAATGAGGATTCGTATTTTGAGGACGTTACCGAACCGCGACCGTAAGGGAGTCGGTGCCTTTTTGGTTTTTCACAGACCCGCCAAAGGTGATGAAGACGCCGAATGTATTATCAGTTAACAGGCGGAAGCGCCCAACGTCTTCAACAGATCGCCGCGAGACGACGAACTAGCTAGTCGAAGCTTCCTTGGACTGCGGTTCCACGGCCTGCGGTTCCACACCCACCAGTTCCTGTCCGTGGACCGCCAGCGCAAGCCGATCCTTCAGCCCCGTTTTCTCGAAAATGTGCATCAAGTGAACCTTGACGGTACCCGGTGTAATCCTAAGATTTTCAGCTATTTGCCGGTTCTTCATGCCGCGGCAAATCAGATGCACCACTTCCCGCTCGCGAGGCGTCAACCGGGATGTTTCCTTGCGCTGCAGGAACGCAGTGACGTTCTCGGCTTCGTCCATCCAGATCTTGCCCGTTCCCACTTCGCGCAGACACTCCAGAAGCTTCGCGACGGGTGCCGCTTTCTTGATGATCCCGCGCGCTCCCATCTGCAAAGCGCGAAAGGCTTCCATCTCAGGCAGCTCCACCACCCACAGCACCGCATGGGTATTAATGGATGCCGCTTTCAGGCTGGCGATGTACCGCAGCGCGGAAGTCAGACCCCCGCTGCTCAGGTCGATCAACGCCACGTCGGGTCGAAGCCGATTGGTTTCCTCGAAGGCGTCGTTGATTCTCGAAACGGCGCCGGCGAAAACCAGATCGTCGCATTTCGCCAGCACACCGTAAAGCCCCTCCAACACGATGGGCTGGAGCTCAGAAGCGAATATCGAAATAGGGCGCAACCAAGTACCTCGCGTGTCCATCGACCAGGAACTGAAGGCTATATAGACGCTAAGGTTTTTCATGTCAAAGTTAGGTCCGCGAATCGAAATCCTCTACCGGCTGGAGTGTACGGCTGTGCCCTCATTTGCGGGGTGCTCAACACCGCAACTTTGCGCAATGGAATAATTAACGCATGGCTTTTCCCGCCACCGATGCCCAGCCGCGCCCGCATTCTCTCACGTGGCCTCGGTGGTTAACGTTTCCACTCATCTTATTCGCCATCGTGGCTTGTTTTTACTGGAAGCTCGTCTTCACCTATCAATTTGACTGGATGTGGTCGCCGGATCTCGCCGACCAGGTCTTGCCCTGGTGGCAAGAAGCGGCTCGCCAGCTTCAACACAGCCACTTCCCACTTTGGGATACCCATAACTGGATGGGCCAGCCTCTGCTTGGGCAAGCTCAGCCGGGCGTGGCCTATCCACTGAACTGGTTGTTGTGGTTGATGCCGCGTGAGCACGGGCTGATCCAGATGTGGGCCGTGAACTGGTACTACGTCGTCATGCATTACATGGCAGCGTTGTTCTGCTATCTCCTGTGCCGCGATCTGGGACGGTCACGCGCTGCATCGTTGATCGCGGGATTGGCTTTTGCATTGGCGGGATATATCGGCTGGACCGATTGGCCGCAGATGGTAAATGGCGCAGTCTGGACTCCGCTGGTCTTCCTGTTCTTGTTGCGTGCGGTGCGCGGGGTGCGCCCCTGGGCAAGTTCCGCCCTGAGCGGCGTCTGCATCGGTATGGCGTGGCTGAGCGGACATCATCAGGTACCTATCTTTCTCACTTTGGCAGCCGTCGGCGCTTGGCTCTATTTCATCTTCAAAGATGGCCGTCCGAATTGGCGCATGGCCCGGATGGCGGCGCTGAGTATGATTTTCTCGCCCATTGTGGGAGCTTTGCAGATTCTTCCGGCTCAGGAATACGGACGGTTGGCATACCGTTGGGTGGGTGCCCGGCAACAGTTGGGCTGGGACGACGTGATCCCTTACTATGTCCACACCAAACATGCCATGCATCCTATGTATCTGTTTGGAATACTGATTCCCGGCTATGGCGAAAATACCGGAGTCTTCCTTGGCGTGGTGGCTGTCTCCTTGGCTCTCATTGCCATCGCTGTCTGGTGGCGACAACATCCGGTGAAGTTTTTTACCGCGCTCGCTTTGGGCGGATTAGTGTACTCGCTCGGAGCCAACAGCGTTTTCCAAGGCTTCCTCTATGCCGTGATTCCCTTTGTGGAAAAAGCCCGTGTACCTGCCATGGCTAAGCTCCTGTTTGATGCCGGATTCTGCGTCTTGGCGGCGTTCGGCGTGGACGCTCTCGCGACGTCCAAAGAATCGGAACAAGCCGGCTCTCACTGGATCCGGCGCATCAACCTCGGTATCGCGGCGTTCGCCCTGATATTGGGCGTAACGTTGTTGGCGATTCTTGTCGCGAATAAATTTCAGTGGGACTGGGACGAACGTGTTGCCATGACGGCCCTGTTTTCCGTCCTGCTCGCGGCGCTCTTATATGCATGGCGAACGGGAAATTTGACCCGCCCGCAGGCCGTTACTTTGCTGACCCTGCTTTTGCTCTTTGAAGCCGGCCAACATGGCAGCTTTATGCTGGCGGATCGCAACGATTCAGACCGCCACAATTTCCTGGACAAAGCGTGGAGCAATGCCGACATCGCCGAGTTCCTAGAAAAGCAGCCCGGGCCCTTTCGCGTGGTGACTCAAACCGACGATATTGTTCGCAACTGGGGCGACTTCTACAATATTGATTTCCCCACAGCGCAAGCAGGTGTTACCGTGAATTCTTTTCTCTTGCCCACCCATCTGCCGTCGGTAGCGAGACTGATGGGAACCAAATATACTCTCGCCCGCGGCGCCACCGATCCCACCGAGAGCGAGGTATTCCGGGGAGCGAGCGGCATCGGCGTATTTCAGAACGCTGGCGTTTTCAATCGTGCCTGGGCGGTGCATGAAATTGTTCCCGTCCACAATACAGACGAAGCGCGCGCTTTCATGGAGTATCGTGGGGAGGAGTTGCGATCAAAGGCCCTGTCTCTGGAACAGCCGCCGCCGCATCTTCCAAAGTGTGCGGCCGGGAAAGACCTGGTTTTCGTAACTAAATATGCGCCATCTGACGTCTCGATCAACGCGGATATGAGCTGTGCGGGGATGGTGGTGCTCTCCGACACCTACTATCCCGGCTGGTACGCCAGCGTGGACGGCCGTCCCGCTCCGATCTACGAAGTGGATATCGCGTTCCGAGGCGTACCAGTTCCTAAAGGCGCGCACGTGATCACGTTCCGGTACCGGCCTCGTTCGGTGTATTGGGGAGCGGCTCTCACGTTCTCCGGTCTTCTGGGCGCGGCGGTGCTCACCTTCCCGAGCGGAAAGAAGCGGCGGGGACCTGCGGTGTCGGCGGTGCCGGCCTCTGCTACCGTCAGTGGCGGCATGGGTGCCGCTAGCTGACGCTCGTTGCCCACGCGATGCGCCTGGATCTGCCATGTCGACCGGCAGGAGCGGTGCTGATCGTCCAGCACGACCAAATCCGCGCTGTAGGTTCCTTCTCCCACCACGAACAGCCCGTCCTCTACGGCATCGGACTTCAGATCGGACACTTCCGGCAGCATTTTGGTGGTGGTGAAATATACTGCTTGCCGGCCGTCCGGGACCACCCGGACATCCACTGTCAGTTGATGGCCCTTGCCTTCGAACTGGTTCATGGGGATGGTGAGCCCGTAACCCGTCCGGAAGTGGAAGCCGAAGGTCAGGGCCGCCTTCACCGGTGAGATCGAGCAACGGAGCGTGCCGCCGCCCCCCGCGTTATCGAAAACCTGGCGCAGGTCTCCCGAGCGCTCGGGTTCCACGAGCGTTTGGGCACACGCCGCCGCGGCGAGTGCGAACGGGATGGCGAGGTGCCGGGTCATGCGCATCCGCTCGAACACGAAGATACCACCGGATACGCGCAGTCGGGGAGCGGAGGGGGCCAACTTACAGCCCAAAAACGTACAGCACCCGACCCGCCGCGATCGCCACGGCCTGTTTCCCGTCCAGCGTAAAAGATCGGATTTGCGCCGATTCTGCCGCCCGCCTGAAAGTCCCAGAGCGGCTTCCCCGTCTTGGCATCCAGCGCGAAGAAGTTCCCTTCGTCGGACCCCGAGAACACCAGCCCGCCGGCCGTGGAAAGCACGCCCGCCCACGGCGCCGTGTGCATCTTGAACTCCCAGCGCATCTGCCCGGTGGCGGCCTCCAGCGCGCGAATCGCCCCGGACTGGTCGCCATTCGGCGGCTTCGCCTCGCCGCCGCCCGCGAAAAACGTGCCCGGCTTGTACTCCGCCTTCGCGCTTGTAGTAGATCGACTCCCATCTCCCGCACCGCCACATAGAACAGCCCGTCCGCGGACTGTACGACGGGCTGAACCACACCGTCGCGCCGTTCAGATTCGGCCACACCAGCGTGCCCTTCCTCGCTCGGCTCGGTTCCCGGAATCACCATCGGGCCGGCCGCGGTCGTCCAGGCCCTTCGCCCAAGTCTGTTTGGCGTATGCGCGTCCCGCCACGAATTCGCCGGTGGAGCGATCCAGCACGTAGTAGAACGCGTTGCGATTGGCCACCGCCACCAGCTTGCGGCGCTGCCCGCGCACCTCGCCGTCGAACAGCACCGGCACGTGCGTCGCGTCCCAATCGTGCGAATCGTGCGGCGTGAACTGAAAATGCCACTTGCAGCTTGCCGGTGTCGCCATCCAGCGCCACCAGCGAGCAGGTGTACAGGTTGTCGCCGCGGCCGCGAATCGGGATTCCAGTCGGGGCCCGGATTCCCGATGCCCCAATACACCACGTTGGTTTCGGGATCGTACGAGCCGGTGACCCACGTGGATCCGCCGCCGGTCTTCCAGCTATCGCCCGGCCAGGTATCGTGTGCCCGGCTCGCCCGGCCCGGGGACGGTGTAGAAGCGCCACGCGCGCTTGCCGGTCTTGGCGTCGTAGGCGTCGACGAAGCCGCGAATCCCGGCCTCGCCGCCGCTGACGCCCACCAGCACCTTGTCGCGGATCGCCAGCGGCGCCAGCGTCATGCTGTAGCCGGGCTTGTAGTCTTCCACCTTCGCCGTCCAGCGCTCCAGCGCCGCTTTTGGCGTCCAGCGCAACCAGGTAGCAATCCAGCGTGGCCACGAAGAGCTGGTCCGTCCAGAATCGCGGGGCCGCGATTCACGCGGCCGAATCCGATGTTCTGGTAGTCCTTCGGAATCGGCCGGCTCCACGTCCACAGTTCCCGCCCGGTCGCCAGGTCGAGCGCCGCCGCGCTGTTCGGACCGGTGACGTACATCACGCCGTCCGCCACAATCGGCGAAACCTCGGCGCGCGCGTCCCATCTGGTAGGCCCACTTCACGTGCAGTCCGCCACGTTCGCCGCCGTGATCTCGGTCAGCGGCGAATAGCGGTGCCCCTGATAATTGCCTGAATACGTCAGCCAGTTTCCCGGCTCCTTCGCGGCGTTCACGATGCGATCGTAGGGAACCTGGCGCCCACGCCGGGCGCAACAGCAGCAGTGCCAACCACGTTCATACGGCTTCCCCTTCAAGCCGGCCAGATAGGCCACCAGATCGTCCAGATCCGCGCCGCCGATCTGGCCCTCGTATGCCGGCATCGGACGTTTCGTCCGCGAGCCGCCGCAGTTCTTTGCAACTCCGCCTTGCGAAAGCTGTGATACTTGCCGCCCGCGTCGCGCAGCTGGATCGTAAACGAGTCCTCGTTGACCCGAATGCCGCGCACGGTCGCGCCTGCGTCGTGGTCACTGCCGACGTACTGGAAGCCGTCCGGCAGCGTCGCCGCCGGCTTGAGAATCGTCTGCCGCAGGAACGCCGCGCTCCGCCGCGGCCCCACGCCGGTCAGCTCCGGCCCGAAGCCCTCGCCCTCGCCGCCACGATGTGGCAGCCCGCGCACCCGTTCGCGGCGAAGACCCTCGCCCCGCCGCCGCATCGCCCGGTACTTTCTCCGACGGCATCGTCCCCAGTGACCGGACATACTCCGCGACACCCGCTACTTCGTCGCGGATGCAACTGCCAGGCGCCTGGCATATCGCCGTAGCCATCGGTGATCAGCGAGCGCAGCGCCGCATCGTCGGGCGCGCGCTGCAGCTTGGGGCGGTTGAGCGCCGGTCCGCGACCGCCGCCGCCACTCTGTCCGTGGCACAGCGCGCACTGCGATTCGAATACCTTCCGCCCAACCTGCGCCTGAACAGTCGACGCCAGGAGCAGCCCCATCACGCAGACAATCTTCATGCGGTCAGTGTAGGACAAATTAAGCCAGGCGTGGCGGGAAAAACTCCTGTTCCATTCGGAGCCCTTGCAGGATTCTTGTCCGCGCGGGACAAGGACTTTCCAAAACAAAGAACTTAGTGGCTGTTTTTGAGCTTATTTTGTCCCGGCGGGACAAGATCGGCCGGTGTAGCCTGATCTTGTGAGCCAAAAGAACGACGATGCCGAGATCCTCACCCTCGACGGCCGCGAGGTCCGCGTCACGCCATCCCGACAAGCCGTATTTCACCAAGCAGACCAAAGCTCTCCAAGCTCGATCTCGTCCGCTACTACCTGTCGGTCGCGCCGGGCGCCCTCGCCGGCATCCGCGACCGGCCCATCGTTCTCAAGCGCTTCGTCAACGGCGCCGAGGGCGAGGCCTTCTACCAGAAGCGCGCGCCCGCCGATCGACCCGCTTGGCTGCGCACCGTGACGCTGTCCTTTCCCTCCGGCCGCACCGCGGAAGAGGTCGTGGTCGACGACGCCGCCGGGCTCGCCTGGATCGTCAACCTCGGCTGCATCGAGCTGCATCCCGCACCCGGTGCGGTCCGCCGATCTCGATCATCCGGACGAACTCCGCGTCGATCTCGATCCCGGCCCCGGCGTGGCATGGGGCGACGTGCGCACGGTCGCCCTCGAGGTGGAGGCGTTCCTCGAAGAGATGGGCCTTCGCGGCTGGCCCAAGACCAGCGGCTCGCGCGGCATGCATATCAATGTGCGCATCGATCCGCGATGGACGTTCGCCGAAGTTCGCCGCGCGGCCGTCGCGCTCTCGCGCGCCATCGAGCGGCGCGTGCCGGCGCTGGCCAGCTCGAAATGGTGGAAGGAGGAGCGGCACGGCGTCTTCCTCGACTACAACCAGAACGCCAAGGATCGCACGACCTGCTCCGCGTACTCCGTGCGCCCGCTGCCCGACGCGCGCGTCTCCACGCCGCTCCAGTGGGACGAGGTCCCCGATTGCGACCCGGCCGACTTCACCGTGCTCACCGTGCCCGCGCGTTTCGCCGAGCTCGGCGATCCGCACGCGGCGATGGACGACGCTCCGGGCTCGCTCGACGCGTTGCTCGAACTCGCGGCGCAAAGATGAAGCGGCGGGGCTCGGCGACGCGCCGTGGCCGCCGCACTTCCGCAAGATGGAAGGCGAGGCGCCGCGCGTCGCGCCGTCGCGAGCCAAGAGCGCCGGCGAAGCGCCGCGCGTGAAAATGCCGCTGATCATGGTGGCCAATTCCCCCGACAGCGACGCCGCCCTCGCCGGCCTGGAGCGGTGGAAGGCGAAGCACCCGAAGGCTGCCGCACCTCGCTGTGGACGACGTGCTGGTCGATTCCATGCGCGGCCGCTCCTCCACCTGGACCCGAATCCGCGTCAATCTCCGCCACGTGCCCGAAGCACAGCGGCCTCCGCAGGAAACGCCCGATCCCGATGACGATCCGACTCGCGAGTGGCGCAATCGCTCTCGGAAGAAGCCGGCGGTGGAGTAAGCTGAAAGCTCCGCCATGCCCAAACCTGCAAACGACGCCCGCCGCTGGCTGATCAGCGGGCGGGTGCAGGGTGTCGGATTCCGGTACTTCGCGCAGCGCGCCGCCGCTGCGCTCGGCCTCACCGGGTACGCGCGCAATCTGGACGACGGACGCGTGGAGGTCTACGCCATTGGTCCCGTGAAGAAGCTCGACGAGTTGGCCGGATCGCTGCGCCAGGGGCCGCACTGGAGTGACGTTCGCGGCGTCTCAGAGCAGGAGGCCGAGATTCGCGATTATGGATCGTTCGTCATCGACTGAACGGATCGGCGTCGCGGCGCTGCTGTTCCTCACCATCGCCGGGTTTTATTGGAAGCTCACCCTCACCAATCAATACGAATGGATGCGCGGCGCCGACCTGGCGGAGCAGGCGCTGCCGTGGTTCGAGGAACAGGCTCGCGAAATTCATCACGGGCGCATCCCGCTATGGGATCCGTATCTATGGTCGGGGCAGCCGCTGTTCGGGATCGCGCAGCCGGGCGCGGCATACCCGCTGACTTGGATTCTGTGCGCGCTACCGCTGCAGAACGGACACATCGCGCCGGCAGCGCTGGCGTGGTATTACGTCGCGATTCATCTGATGGCCGCGGCGTTCGCGTACCTGTTTTGCCGCGACCTGGGACGCTCGCGCGCCGGGTCATTCGCGGGGGCCTGATTTTTTCGCTCTCGGGCTACCTGGGCAGTACGGGCTGGCCGCAGATGATGAACGGCGCGGTGTGGGCGCCGCTGGTCTTTATGTATCAGCTCCGCGACGGATGGGGCAACGCCGCGCTCTCGGGAATGTTTCTCGGGATTTCGTTTCTGAGCGGCCATCATCAGGTGCCGATCTTCATCGCGCTGGCGTGGATGGGCGTGTGGGTGTATCGCGCGTGGCAGGATCGGCGGGTGCTGCGGATGGCGGCGCTCGCGCTAGTGATTGCGGGGTTGACCAGTGCGCTACAGATGCTGCCGGCATTGGAGTTCGGCCATCTGGCGCGGCGATGGGTGGGGGCGCCCCAGCCTGTCGAGTGGAACCAGCCGGTGCCGTACTCGGTGCATGAGCATTACGATTTGAAGCCGTTCAGCTTCTTCGGCATCGTGTTCCCCGGGGTACATGCGAACTTCGATCCGTTCACCGGCGTGGTGGCGCTGGCGCTCGCGCTGCTGGCGGTGTCGGCAGCATGGAAAGACGCGCGCGTACGGCTGCTGGCCTGCGTCGGGCTGGGAGCGATACTCTACGCACTGGGTCACAACAGCGTGTTTCAGGGCGCGGTCTATGCACTGGTTCCGGGTGTGGAGAAGGCGCGCGTGCCGTCGGCGGCAGTGCTGGTCTTCCAGTGCGCGGTGGCGGCGCTGGCGGCGTTTGGCGTCGATTCCCTGGGCTCTGCGTGGACCCGCTCGGTGCAGTGGGGTCTCACCATTTTCGGCGCGCTCACCCTGGCGTTGTCTATGTGGGTGCTGTTTACGAACAAGCTCACGTTCCCGGGCGACGATCGCGTGATCCTGACCGGCGTGATCGCGTTGCTCATGGCGGCGGTGCTGCGATTTCGGGCTCCGGTGCTTTTGATCCTGCTGTTGTTGCTGGAACTCGGTAATTACTCGCAGATTCAACTGGTACCGCGCAACGACCGCGCGCAGATGGCCGCGCTGGACGCGATCCGCGCCAATCCGGAGATCGCGGGCTGGATCCACGGACACAGCGGATTCCCACGTGTCGAGGTGGCCGGCGACGCCTTCGCGCCCAATTGGGGCGCCTACCACGGGGTCGAGATGCATGGCGGTCTTGGCGCGGCAGTCACGGCAAACGTGCTCGATTCCGACTACTTCAGTCCGGCCGGACGGCGTCAATGGGGCGTGCGGTATGTGATCGCGAAATCGCCGCTGGCGGAGGGCGGGGAAGAAGTCTTCGCCACGTCCAGCGGATTCAAGGTGTACGACCGGGCCGACGCCTCGCCGCGCGCCTGGGCGATCCACAGTCAGCCGTGCGCCGTGCCGGATCGAGTGGAGCTGGTCGAGCACGACGCCGATCGTCTCGCCATCCGCGCCGATCTGGGTTGCGATGGCACGGTGGTTCTCTCGGATACGTTCTACCCCGGCTGGCGCGCGCGCGTGGATCATCAGGCGTCGGAGATCTTCCCGGTGAACGGCGCCATGCGCGGGGTCGCGGTGACAGCCGGGAGTCACACGGTCACGATGCGCTACCGGCCGCTCAGCGTGTATTTGGGAGCGGGGTTGACGCTGCTGGGAGTCTGCGCGGCGCTCGCGATCAAGGTTGCAAGGTGACGGAGAAGAGGCGGATCAGTTCGGAGGATTCGAGCTGCACGGGGATGACGCGAACGGCAGCGATTCCGGCGGGGACTTTGATGACGCCGAGTTTCACGTCGCGGGGCTGTGTGTCCTTTGCAGTTGGCTCGATGGCGGCTTCGAGCTTCTGGCCGGCGACTTCGACGGCGAAGCGTCCGCGGATCGCCGGCGTCCCGGTGCTGTACCTCGCCCACACTTCAAATTGTGCGGGCTGATTGAGTCGCGCGGGCCAGAGAACGGCCTGATCGGGACGGGTCCAGTTCTGCACGTAGGCGCGCGGGGCTTTGCCGTCGGTGAAGCTGAGAGTGGTCTGCGAATCGAAGACGCCGAGCACATTGCGTTGGGTGGCGGACAGCAGTCGCACCGGGTCGGGGTGGAGCGGCGCGCCGAGCGGGTAGGGCAGCACGGTGTCGATGGGGTCGGGCGCGATGGGCGGCACGTTGATCACCGGGTCGCCGGGGAGTCCGCCGATAACGATTTTGCCGTTGCGCGGCCAGTCGAGGACGTGCAGATACATCAGGTTGCCTTTGACGACGGTTTCGCCCCAGGCCTGCGGCGCCAGCGGCGTGCGGCGGGTGCCGTAGATGGCGCTGCCGTTGTTGTTCTCGTTCATCCAGCGGCCGATGCCGCGGAGGATCATCTGATCCTTGGGGTCGATTTCGCCGGTGCCCATGGGGCCGATGTTGAGCAGCACGTTGCCGCCGCGCGCGGCGACCTTGGCCAGCAGGCGGATGAAAACTCGGGCGGTTTGTGGCTGTTGTCGAACTTGTGATAGCCGTAGGATTCGTTGGTGGTGGGGATGGCTTCCCAGTCGCCTTCGGGGTCGCGGAACTCGGCGGCGCGGTCGCCGGTGTTCTGGTAATCGCCGAAGTTGCTGGCTGCCGGCACGGGCCGCGCGGCCATTGATGACGACATTCGGATCGGCCTCGCGGACGGCTTGCACGATGCGGAGCTGCTCCTGACGGCGGAGCTTCTGCGGCGTGTCGAACCAGAGGATATCGGGGTGATACTTGCGCGATCAGCTCACGCACCTGCGGGATGGCTTTGCGGTCGACGTAGCTTGCGGGCTTTGTCGAGCAAGTCGGGGTGCTGGTCGTACCAGGTGTCGCCGCCGAGCAGATTGCGGTCGCCGCCGGGGTTGTCGTAATCCCAGTCGTTGCCGGGGGCGTCGGGATCTTCCCAGTCGAAGGCGTGCGAGTAGTAGAAGCCGAACTGGATGCCGGCGCGCTTGCAGGCTTCGGAGAGGTCCTTCATCGGGTCGCGCTGGAACTTGGTGGCGTCGTGGATGTTGTATTTGGTGACCTGCGAGGGCTACATGGCGAAGCCGTCGTGGTGCTTGGCGGTGATGATGAGGTAGCGCATGCCGGCGGCTTTGATGAGCGAGACCCAGGCGTCGGCGTTGAATTTCGTGGGATTGAACGGGGCGACGACCTTCGCCTTGTATTCGGCGAGCGGGGATCTTTTTGATGCGCATGAGGTGCTCGGCGTAGCCGGTGACGGGCTGGCCGTCCCACTCGCCGCCGGGGCCGGAGTAGACGCCCCAGTGGATGAAGCAGCCGAATTTGGCGTCGCGCCACCAGGCGAGGCGCTGGTCGCGGGTGGCGGCGGAGGATTTGTGCCAGGTCTGTTCCGCCTGTTGGATGGCGGAGCGGTCACGGTCGGCGGGCTGGGCAGAGAGGGAAAGAATGAACACGCAGGCCTGGAGGCCCACGCCACTACATTTTCGGCGCGTAGTAGCCTTTGCGGCGCGCACGACGAGATCCTTGCGGCCTTTCACGCGCACTCGACGGTGTGATAGAGCCCGTCGGTCTTGAGCGGCTCGGGGCGGTAGAAGATGTTGTACTGGTGGCGCAGTTCGTTGGCGATGTTCTCGAATGACTGCTCCAGGTCCTCCACCTTGAAGGGGAAGAAGGCCTGGCCGCCGGTCTCCTGGGCGAGATACTTCAGCACCTTGTCGCCGTCGGTTTCGATGCGGGTGATGTTGGTGGAGATGGCGTAGATCACGACGTCGGCCTTCTGCGCCATTTCGAGCGCCTGGTCGCGGGTGTACGCGGCTCTGGTTGTCGTCGCCGTCGCTGACGATGATGATGGCGCGGCGGAACTTGTGGCGGGGCTGGTCCTGCGGAGAGCTTGTCGCGGCAGGCGAAGTAGATGGCGTCGTAGAAGCGCCGTGCCGCCGCCGGGGCGCAGGCTGCGGATGGCGTTGGCGAGTTTCTCGGTATCGTCGATGAGGTCGGCGACCAGCTCGGCGGTGGTGTCGAAGCTGACGATCATGGCCTTGTCCTGCCTGGTGCGGACGACGCTGTTGATGAACTCGACGGCGGCTTCCTGCTCGAACTTGAAGCGGTCGCGGATGCTGTTGCTGGTGTCGATGAGGATGGCGAGGCGCAGGGGCAGATCGCTTTCGGCGGTGAATTCCTGGATGACCTGCGGCTTCTTGTTTTCGATGACTTCGAAGTCGTCCTTGGTCGAGGTCGGTGACGAAGCGGCCCTTCTTGTCGGTGACCGTGAACAGCATGTTGACGCGGGTGACGTCGACGGTGATGCGGGTGGGTTCGTCGGCCTGGAGGGGACGCGGCTGCTGTGCAGGTGGTGGCTGTGTCTGCCCCGATGCGAGCACAAGCACACCCATGGCGCCCAGGAAAGCCCGAAATTTCATATGTGACAATTATAGCCTGCGGGGAATAAGGCAAGATTAGCCGCGAATGAGCGCGAATGAACGCGAATAAAACGGCAAGGCTAATGTTGGCTGCGGTAGCATCTCTTAATGACCCAGGGAGCTGTGGAATCACGGGAGATTAAGCTACATCAGACACAACATGCATACCTGACTTCGCGGACCGTGACTGTGGCGATTGTTTTGATGTTTCTGATTTCGGTCGCCTGCCGGATTCCGTTTCTCATGCGGCCGTTGACTGGCCAGCACGACGAAATCAGCTTGCAGTCGATGTTGATCATCAGGATTTGGGATCAGCGGGGTTTGTGGAATACACATTTTGCGCTGTGCGAGACTTACTCCAATCCGGCGGACCATTTCGTTGCCACCCGGCCGCTGGTGGATGCTTCGGGCGCCAGCTACTACGTATCGTTTCCGCCGGGGGCATTTCTGCTGGGATTCGGCGCTCACAAGCTGATGCCTGGAGTGGATCTGAGGCTGGTGTTGAAGGGCCTGAACCTGATGATGCTCCTGTTGGCAACGTTCGCATTGGCGGACTTGCTGGAAAAGGCTCTCGGGCCAGGACGCCGGGAGATTGTTCTGGCGGGGATCGCGGTTTTCCTGTTCAACCGCGCCGTGTTGATGACACTGGGCAATCTGTATCACGCGGTAACCATCGCGGTGCCGATGTGGATTCTGGTGGTGTGGTACTACCAAAAGCTGGCGGCGCAGAAAACAATCCTGACGCGCCAGGCCGCTCTGTTCTTCTTCTCGATCGGGATCCTTTGCTATACGGAGTGGATCGGTTTTCTGGCGGCAGCCGCATTCTTCGCGTGGCCGCTGGTGGCGCGATGCTGGAAGGTGCGGAGCTACCGCCGCCTGGCCCTGCTTGCCGGGGCTGCCAGTGCGGCCACGGGAGTATTGATCGCGCTCCAATTCTCCCTGATCGCCGGCCCATCGGCGTTCATCGACGCTCTTGGAGGCCGCTTCAGGCACCGGCTGGGCACAGGCAGTGAGCCCGGTGACAACCTGACCATCGGGAATCCGCGCACCTACCTTCAAATACTGGCGAATTATATCTATCAATTCCGATATCTTTTGTTTGGTCTGGTGGCGGCGGTATTCCTTCTGTTCCTGCTGGGGGCGCTGGGCCGATCGGTGCGACAGTTCCACGCGGCGGCCGGCGTGGTGTTCTGCTTCGCGGCACCACTCCTGATGGATCATGCCTTGATCGGAAATTTCGCGGCAAATCACAATTTTGTGGAGTTGAGAGGGGCGCCGCTGCTGACCCTGCTGTGGACTTTCTCCTTTGCGGCGCTTTTCGGGGTGATTCAGGAATCGGGCGGTCTGCGGATTCGGCGTGGATCGCTGGTCCTGATCACGGGCGTCCTGTGTCTGCTCTCGGTCCGGAGCTTTCTCAAAGAGCGAGATGACCTCTCACCTGCGGATGAAGTGCTGGGACAGGCGATTCGGGCGAATGCGAAGCCTGCGGAAGTGGTTTTTCTGGAGCGCAGAGGCCCGAAGGATAGTATCAGGCCAAATCTCAACTATTTCGCCACGCGGAATGTCCAGATGGTGGCTGATGAGAGCGAGGCCAGGGAATTCCTGAAACGGTACGGGAGAACTGAGGGCATGCTGTTTCGCGCGGACCTCGAGGGACGGACGTTGGGGGGAGCGATTACGGTGCAGGTCAGGTAGAGGCTGTCCACACGGGGCAAATCGGGGACAGACAACAGCGTCCACGCGGCGAGTGGCAGGCGTGGGTCCTTGACGTGCACGTGCGCCTTGGGACGCTGGTGTCAGTCCCCGGTTTGCGGCGTATCCAAGTAGCGGGTGAGTTCGAGGGCAAGGGGGGATTCGACAACGACCGTTTCGGCGGTGGCGGGGGAGCGAAAGGTGATGCGGTGGGCGTGGAGGAAGAAGCGGTCACCGAGGGCCGGCTCCGATCGGGCGCCGTAGAGGGTGTCGCCGACTACGGGGTGGCCGATGCTCGACAGGTGGACGCGGATCTGGTGGGTGCGGCCGGTGCCGATCCGGACTTCGAGAAAGGTGAAGTTCGGCAAGCGGCGGAGCACGCGGTATTCGGTCCAGGCGGCGCGGCCTTCGGCGAGACGCGCGGTCATGCGGGTGCGGCGAACGGGGTCGCGGGCGATGGGACGGTCGATGCGGCCGGTATCGTTCTTCACGATTACCGTGCACCAGGGCCAGGTAGATCTTCTCCACTTGGCGTGAGGAAAACTGGCGCGCGAGGTCGCTGGTGAGCGGCGTCGGTTTTGGCGACCAGGAGGACGCCGCTGGTGAAGCGGTCGAGGCGGTGGACGATGCCGGGGCGGAGGTCGCCGCCGACGCCGGAGAGAGAGTCGAAGCGGTGGAGCAGGGCGTTGACCAGGGTGCCGGAGTGGATGCCGGCGCCGGCGTGGACCACCATGCCGGCGGGCTTATCGATGGCGACGACGGCGGGGTCTTCGTAGAGGACGCGGAGCGGGATGTCTTCGGGAGTGGCGTTGAGCGGTGGGAGGTCGGCGGGCTCGAGATCGATGAGGTCGCCGGCGTGGAGGGTTTGGGCGGCGCGGGCGGGCGCGCGATTGATGAGAGCGCGGCCGGATTTGATCCAATCCTGGATTCGGGCGCGGCTGTATTGTGGGAGTTGGGTCGTGGAGGTAGTGGTCGAGGCGGCGGCCGGCAGAATCGGGCTCGACGGTGAATTGCACGCTAGGACGCCGGACTGGCGCTGTCAGGCGGCGCAGTCTCGGTGGGTGCGGGAACGGAAACAGGCTCGGCGGGTTCGGATCCGGCGGATTCGGTGGACTGGGGACGGGCGATGATGGTGGGGTGTGCGGTATCGAGCGTCTTGGGGTCGGCGAGCGAGCGCCGGTCGTAGAATTGAAGACGGCACCAGCGGCAGTGGAAGAGTTGGCCTTTGCCGGCGATCCGCTCCAGGAAGTTGAGAAAACCGGTATGCATCCGGTCGATGCGGTCGGGATGTTTCAATCTGACAACGCGGTAGGAGCCACACACCGGACACCGGGTGTGATCGCTCAAATGGTACCGGTACCGCCTTGGGGCGAACTCCTCCCGTTCACATGTGCGGCACTCGTAGATCGCCATGTAACTGAAGCGTTCCCAAAACGTGCGGTGGACGCGCCGCAACTTTCCTCCGCACTGCCCGCACTTCATTTACTGTTGGTTATATCGCAATTTGCGGAGGGGGCACAAGCGGAGGGAGAATAAAAGTACAGAAGGATAGCAGGTAGGAGGTAGAAGGCGGGGCGCTCCGGGTGGGGGCGGGGCGTGCGTCTTTTCGGGGTGGGGTACTAAACCAAAATTATGCTGGACCGGATCACCGTGCATGGCGCGCGCCAGCACAATCTGAAGAATATCGATGTCGAGATTCCGCGCAACACGCTTTACGGTGATCACCGGGCTGAGCGGGTCGGGGAAATCGTCGCTGGCCTTCGACACGATTTACGCCGAAGGGCAGCGGCGGTACGTGGAGACGCTTTCCACCTACGCGCGGCAGTTCCTGGACCAGATGGAGCGGCCGGAGGTGGATTCGATCGACGGGCTGAGCCCGGCGATTTCGATCGAGCAGAAGACCACCAGCCGCAGTCCGCGGTCGACCGTGGGGACCATCACCGAGATCTACGATTATCTGCGGCTGCTGTATTCCTCGATCGGCATGCCGCATTGTCCGGTGTGCGGCAACGAGATTTCGCGGCAGACCACGGAGCAGATCCTGCAGCACGTGCTGGCGCTGAAGCCGGAGGACCGGATCATGGTGCTGGCGCCGATGGTGCGCGGGCGCAAGGGCGAGTACAAGAAGGACCTGGAGAAGCTGGCGCGGCAGGGGTTCGTGCGGGCGCGCATCGACGGCGTGCTGCGGTCGCTGGACGAAGAGATTCCGCTGGACCGGCGCAAGAATCACACCATCGAAGTGGTGGTGGACCGGCTGCTGGTGAAGCCGGGCATCGAGAAGCGGCTGGAGGCGTCGATCGAAACGGCGACCAAGCTGGCGGACGGCCTGGTGCTGATCGCGGTGGTGAACGGCGAGGAGCGGCTGTACTCGCAGAAGCTGGCGTGCACGGAATGCGGGACCAGCGTGCCGCAACTGGAGCCGCGGTCGTTTTCGTTCAACAGCCCATACGGCGCGTGCGAGGAGTGCCACGGGCTGGGCAGCAAGTGGACGTTCGATCCGGCGAAAGTGATCGTGGATCCGGCGCAAGCCGCTGCTGGACGGCGGGCTGGGGCCGGGCGCGGGATCGTGCCTACATGCAGCAGCAGCTGGAGGAAGCTGGCGAAGAAGCGCCGAAATCAATCTGAGCAAGCCGTTCGAAGATCTGCCGAAGAAATCGCGCGACGCTGCTGCTCGAAGGCGCGGCGGGGATGCCGGGCATCCTGGCGATCCTGGAGCAGATGCTACCAATACGTCGACGCGAAGGGTATCGCGAGTGGCTGACGGAGTACATGTCGCCGTCGAGTGCCCGGCGTGCCACGGGAAGCGGCTGCGGCCGGCGAGCCTGGCGGTGCGGGTGAAGAACTTCTCGATCGCCGAATTCACCGCGATGCCGATTGCGCGCGCGCTGATGACGGTGCGGAACTGGGAATTCGAACGAGCGCGAGACGCAGATTGCGGGGCGCGTGCTGGACGAGATCCGGCGGCGGCTGGAGTTTCTGTCGGCGGTGGGGCTGGATTACCTGAGCCTGGACCGGTCGGCGGCGACGCTCTCGGGCGGCGAGGCGCAGCGCATCCGGCTGGCGACGCAGATCGGGTCGAAGCTGCGCGGCGTGCTGTACGTGCTGGACGAGCCGTCGATCGGGCTGCATCCGCGCGACAACGAGCGGCTGCTGGAGACGCTGACGCACCTGCGCGATATGGGCAACACGGTGCTGGTGGTGGAGCACGACGCGGAGACGATCGAGCGCGCGGATTACGTGATCGATCTGGGGCCGGGCGCGGGACGGCTGGGCGGCGAACTGGTGGCGCAGGGCGACGCCGGCGGCGATCGCGCAGAATGCCGAACTCGCTCACGGGGCAGTATCTGTCGGGCGCAGCTGGAGATCGCGGTGCCGGCGGAGCGGCGGCCAGGCGAACGGGAAGAAGCTGGTGATCCGCGGGGCGCGCGGAGCACAATCTGAAGAACATCGACGTGGAGATTCCGCTGGGGCTGCTGACGGTGGTGACGGGCGTTTCGGGCAGCGGCAAATCGACGCTGGTGAACGAGATTCTGTATCGCGCGCTGGCGCAGGAAGATTTACGGGTCGCACGACGAGCCGGGCGCGCACGATGCGATCGAGGGCATGGATCAGATCGACAAGGTGATTCGCATCGATCAGTCGCCGATCGGCCGGACGCCGCGGTCGAATCCGGCGACGTACACGGGCCTGTTCACGCCGATCCGCGATCTGTACGCCATGCTGCCGGAATCGCGGGAGCGCGGCTACAAGCCGGGGCGGTTCAGCTTCAACGTGAAGGGCGGGCGCTGCGAAGCGTGCCAGGGCGACGGGCTGAAGCGCATCGAGATGAATTTTCTGCCGGACGTCTACGTGACCTGCGATGTGTGCCGCGGGCGGCGGTACAATCGCGAGACGCTGCAGGTGAAGTACAAGGGACTATTCGATCGCGGACCTGCTGGAGGCGACGGTGGAGGAGGCGCTGCCGCTGATGGAGAACATTCCGCAGATCACGGCCGAAGCTGCAGACGCTGATACGACGTGGGGCTGGGATACGTGCACCTGGGGCAATCGTCGACGACGCTTTCGGGCGGCGAGGCGCAGCGCATCAAGCTGGCCAAGGAATTGAGCAAGCGGCAGACCGGGCGCACGTTTTACCTGCTGGACGAGCCGACCACGGGGCTGCATTTCGACGATGTGCGCAAACTGCTGGACGTGCTGCAGCGGCTGGTGGAGCTGGGCAACACGGTGGTGGTGATCGAGCACAATCTGGATGTGATCAAGACGGCGGACTGGATCATCGACCTGGGGCCGGATGGCGGCGAGTACGGCGGGCAGGCTGGTGGCGCGGGAACGCCGGAGCAGGTGAGCCGCGGTCGAAGAAGAGCTACACGGCCGAGGCGCTGCGGAAGGTGCTGGCGATGGAGCGCGGCATGAGCGGTACGGCGAGCCGCCATCGACTTCTCCGGGTCTGAAGACCGTCCCGCTGACGGAGCGCGGCGGCAAGGTGAAGGCTGGCGGATTTTGCGCGCGCGTATCGAGAAGGGCGCGGGAGTCGCGGGCTGGCTCGATTCGCTGCCGCAGCATCCTGGCGGGCGATTCGTTTCGCGCGGTGGTGGAGGCGCTGGCGGCGGCGCGGGCGCGCGGCGCGCCATCATCTGGGGGATGGGCGGGCACGTGATCAAGTGCGGGCTGGCGCCGGTGCTGATGGACCTGATGCGGCGCGGATATGCGACCGCTTTCGCCATGAACGGCGTCGGCGTCCATCCACGATTTCGAAATCGCGCTGGCGGGGCAGACCAGCGAGGACGTGGAGGCGGTGCTGCCCGACGGGCGCTTCGGCTCGGCGGAGGAGACCGGGCGCGAGATGAACGAGGCGATCGCGGAGGGCGACGCGCGACGGGCTCGGGATGGGCGAAGCGCTGGGGCGGCGGCTGGATCGCGATCGCCGACCGGAGTTTGCGCCGCCAGTCTGCTGCTGCAGGCCTATCGACACGGCGACGCCGGTGACGGTGCACGTGGCGATCGGGACGGACACGCCGCACACGCATCCGGCGGCGGACGCGGCGGCGATCGGCAGCGCCACGCATCGCGATTTCCGGCTGTTCTGCTCGCTGGTGGCGGAGCTTGAACGACGGCGGCGTGTATCTGAACGTGGGGTCGGCGGTGGTGATGCCGGAGGTGTTTCTGAAGGCGGTCTCGGCGGTGCGCAATCTGGGGCATCCGCTGGCCGGATTTCACCACGGTGAATTTCGATTTTCTGCAGCACTACCGGCCCACGCGTGAACGTGGTGGAGCGGCCGCATGCGCAGTCGGGCGGCGGCACGGGATACGCGCATCACCGGACATCATGAGCTGATGGTTCCGCTGCTGGCGGCGGCGCTGATCGAGCGGCGGACGTGATGGAACCCGAAGAACTCCAGCCGTTGGAAGTGGTAGCTCCTACGCCGGCACCGCCGCGCGAGCCGTTCTGGGGCTATGTCGACGTATTGATGTTCGCGGGCATGCTGTTGCCGTGCTTCTTCATCGCGTTCCTGATTGTGCCGTGGGCGGCCCGGCTCAACACCAAGGAGCATCCGTGGCAGGTAGTGCCCGAACAACTGGTGCTCTACGGACTCCTGCTGGGCGTGCTGGCCGTGATGTTCCGGCTGGTGTACGATCGTCCATTGTGGCGGTCGCTGGGATTTGTGCCGATGCGGGTCCCGCCGGCGTGGCCGCTCATCGCGGGAATCCTGACGGCGATCGCGGTGTCGTTGGTGGGCATTCTGATCCAGGTGCCGCAGACAGAGAACCCGATGACGAAGTTGTTGGAAAGTCCGGGTGCGGTGGTGCCGATCGCGATCTTCGGAGTCACGGTGGCGCCGCTGGTAGAGGAACTGTTATTTCGGGGATTCCTGCAGCCGCTATTCGTGCGCACGCTGGGTACCGCGTTGGGGATTCTGGCGGCGAATATTCCTTTCGGGATTTTGCACTATGCCGAGTACGGAAATTCCTGGAAGCACGTAGTGTTGATCACCCTGGCGGGCACGGCATTCGGGGTGATGCGGCACGCGACGGGATCCACTCGGGCATCCACCTTAATGCACGCGGCGTATAACGGACTGTTCTTTTACGCCCTATTCAGTCATCGGGGAAAGTAACACTATTCCGTGCTCCTTCACCAAGTGCTGATGGAGGAGTAACGATGTCCACTGCACAAAGCACACCACGGGGAAACACCCCAACCGGCGCAGAAACCGTTCATGCGACCGTGATCTGCCGTTCCAAGACCGGCAAATCCGCGGAACGCGATCGCGGCCACATCACGCCCAAGAACGTCAAGCAATACCTGCCGGATGAAGCCACCTTGCGGCAGGCGGCGGCGGAGTTGCAAAAGCTCGGCTTTCACATCGACCTCACCGCACCCACTCATCTGAACATCTCCGGACCGCCGGCGCTGTTCGGGGAAGTATTCCACGCCAAACTCACTTCGCGCAGTTATCCGCTCTCCACCGCCCGCGAATCGCAGGCCCGCCAGACCGTGTGGCAATCCGAGGCACCGCTGGAAGTTCCCGCGACGCTCGGGAAACTGGTGGACGCGGTAAATCTGGACCCCCAGGCGATTTACTACATTTCGGCCACGCCGCCCGCACTTACTTACGATCACCTGGAAGTTCCCGATGATGTGGCACGCGGCATGGACTCGGTGAAGGCTCACGAAAAGGGAATCACCGGGCTGGGCATCCAGCTGGCGATGGTGGATAGCGGATTCATGAATCCGGTGCATCCTTACTACACGGGCAAAGGTTACAATCTGAATCCGACCGTGTCCGACCCAGGTGACCTTACACCGGGGCACGACGATTACGGACACGGCACGGGTATTTCGTCGTGCGCGCTGGCGGTGGCGCCGGGGGTAAGCTACACGGTGTACAAGGCGGATCCCCTGAGTGCTCTCAGCGCCGCGTTTTCGCGCGCGGCCATGGCGAACCCGCACATCATCACCAACAGTTGGGGCTACGGCGCACTCGATACGGCGCTCGAGATGGCGATCAATAACGCGGTGGCGGACGGAATCGTAGTCTGCTTCGCGGCAGGGAATGGCGGTCCCGCGTCATGGCCGGGCAGCGAACCGGCGGTGATCTCCGTGGGCGGAGCGTTCCTGGGAGACGACGATTCCATCCAGGCATCGACGTACGCCAGCAGCGGTATCAATCCGATTGTTCCCGGCCGGCAGATTCCCGATGTCTGCGGCCTGGTAGGGATGGCGCCGGAAGGCGTTTACATCGCGCTTCCCACGCAACCGAATTCGACCGTGGACAATGATTTCGCGGGCGGAGTCTTCCCGAATGGCGATGAGACGCCAAACAACGACGGCTGGGTGGTGGCGAGCGGCACCTCCAGCGCGACCCCGATGGTGGCGGCGACCTGCGCGCTGATGATGCAGGCCGACCCGACCTTGATTGGCGACCCCGCGGCGGTGAAGGCGAAACTGATCGCCACGTGCACGGATGTGACCACCGGCATGAGCGCTGCCGGAGAAGCTGCCGGCGCTGGGACGGATAACGCCACCGGCGCCGGACTGGTGCAGGCGTACCGCGCGGTTCACAGCACCGACATATGGATGAAGGACAACACCAACAGCGATATCGGACTGGTGCCGACGACGGCGCGCCGGCCGGCGTATCCGCCGTTTGCGCACTGGACTTCGGCGGACATCAAGGTGGTGGCAGGAGTGCTGGCTGATCCCCAGGGCGGATTTCGATGGCGCCGCGGAAGTGGATCCGATCTTCAATCAGGACAACTTCGTGTATGCGCGGGTGCGCAATCGCGGGACGCAAGATGCCACTAGTGTGAATGTGCGGCTGTATTACGCCGATCCTTCGACCAGCCTCACGTTTCCGCACGACTGGAACGATGGACAGACCGGGGTGGCGGCCAAGGGGAGCATCACGGTATCGGGCTCGGCGACCGATCTGCAGACGCTGGCCACGGTTCCTGCGAACGGATCGTTTGTGACGCCGGTGCCATTCGTGTGGCGGCCGCCGGATCCGACTACCGCCACGCAATCGCAGGTACTGGCCGACGGTCGGGTACGGGGACACTTCTGCCTGCTTTCGCGCCTCACCACGATCGACGATCCGATCATTTTCCCGGGCGGCGGCGAATCGAGCGTGATCAACGACAACAACATCTCCATGAAGAACGAGGAGGTCTATTCGGCAGTGGCGGGCGGCATGTTCACGTTCCATTTCTACACGCGCTACGCGCGGGTGGCGAACGTGCGCGAGTTCCAGCTTGTCGCCGACGTGTCCGGACTGCCCGGCGCGGACGGAGATCGCAATCGAGATTCCGTCGAAGAAGATCGCGCAGAAGTACACCGTGGAGCACGCGCAGACGGGAGTGGGAAAGGCGGCGACCGCGTCGATGGCAGAGCACGATTATTCGGTCGCGGCGATGGGCGGGGGAACGGCGATGGCGTTGGCTACGGCTCCACCGGTGCAGCATCGGGGAGAGGCGTTGGTGCTGGCGGCGTTCGCGCTGCTGCCTAATGAGTCAGCGCTGACCAAGGTGACGCTGCACATACCGAAGGGTACGGCGAAGGGGAGGTATCCGCTGGCGGTCGGGCAGCGGGGCGGTCAGCAGATGGTAGGCGGGGTCACGATGGTGGCGGAGGTGTTGAAGTAGGACAGTAGTGGGGCGGACAATCCTGCCCGCGGCCGGCTTTTAGCCGGCTGGACCCGCCGGAAGGCAGGTCCGCAGCCAGGATTGGCTGCCCCACTACCTCAACGCGATCATGGAGCCGGTGACGTCGTTATTGAGGTCCCAGGTGCTCTCGTATTTCAGGGTGGCGGCGTCGTAGACTTCGATCTCGAAGCCGGCGCCGTAGATGTAGAGCTTCTTGCCGTCGGTGGACATGCCGAAGCTGAAGCGCGAGCGGCAGGGGACTTCGGCGGTCTTGGCGATGCGGTTGGTGCGCCAGGTCGAAGCGCCCAGAATTCGCAGCGCTTGTTGCCGTGGGTGCCGTTGGAGACGACGGTGTAGGCCGATCTTCTTGTCGGGCGTCACGTGGAAGCCGGCCATGGCCGCCGGGCGCGGGACCGATCGGCGTGAAGTCGAACTTGCGGGTGGTCAGGTCGAAGCGGCCGATGCCGAAGACGCGGTTGTGCACGATCGGGTCGGTCGTAGTTGAACACCGAGATGCGCTGCGCCGGGCTCGCTGATGGAATCCAGCTGGCCGCCGAAGCCGACCGTTCTCCATGCCGGGCAGATCGGGCTTGGACAGCTCGATGCGCTCCACCACTTTGAAATCCGACGCATTCAGAATGATCACGTTGTCGCGGAACTGGTAGAGGTATTTGCCGTCGGGCGAGACTTCGAAGCCGCCGCCGCGACCGCCGCCGCCGCTCGCGGCATTCTCGTCGTTCGGCGGAATGTCGACGGTCGTGCGATCTTCTGCTGCGCCAGGTCGATCACGGTGTACTTGGGCTTGCCGATTTCGAAGCGGTCCGACCTGCTTGTCGATCTCGGTGGTGATGGTGTAGAGCACCTTGCCCTCGGGATCGGGCGCGCCGCCGTTGAAGCGATAGCGCTTGGTCGCGCGTGTTCGAGCACGAAGTGGTTGATCACTTTGCGCGTGGCCACGTCGATGACTTCGATGCCGCTGTGATCGTTGGTGGTGACGAAGATCTTCTTGCGGTCCTGCGAGAGCCGCAGGCTGGTCGGGCAGGCCGGTGGTCAGATGGGATGCGGTCGACGATCTGGCCCTTGGCCTCATCGAAGACCAGGACCGAGTTCGGATAGGCGCCCATGAAGAGGGTGCCGGCCTGCGCGGCAGCAGCAGGCCGCAGGCAGAGTAAGTAGCGAGAGGAGTTTCTTCGATGGTCAGTCGGTCTATGGGAAAACCAGATCGAGATTGCGCCAGTCCTTGGTGGCCGCGGCGCACTTGCTGGCCCAGTCCGGATAGTTGTTCAGATGATCGGGCACCTGCGCGGGCCAGAAGCAGGTGACGTAGCAATCGTAGATGTCGCGCTCCACGGGCTGGCAGAGGCCGGCGGTGCCGCCGGCGGAATCCACTTCCCAGCCGGGCGAGAACGCCAGCGCGCATCCCATGGGAACGTGCGGGCGCTGCGCGCGGGCTGCGGATTCTGCTGCAGCGCGACCACGTCCTTCGTCGAGCTGCGACGCTGTTCGTCGATGCGGCGCGCCTTCTTGATTGACGGGCCGAAGATGTTTCATAGTGCCTTCCTTTCGGCGAACTGTTCGAGAAATCCGGGGTTCTGCGCGCTGATCGCGCCGTAGATTCGCAGGCAGGTATCGGTCCAGTCGCGGATCCAGTCGCAGTAATGCAGATTCGGATGGCCGGTGTCGCCGTAGCGCACGAAGGCTTCGTGATGGCAGCCGCCGGCGCACAGCGGGCGCGCCCAGCAGGTGTGGCAATCGTACTTGGAGTCAATGTGGCCGCGGCGCAGGAAATCGCTCTGCTTTGTCGCGGTCGATGCCCGTGGAGATGTGGCCCAGCGCGTGCGTGTCGGAATCGACGAAGCGGTGGCACGGCGCGATATCGCCCGAGGGCCCGACGCCGAGCAGCCCGAGCCCCGCGCCGCAGGGATGCGACTTGTTGACGCCCTGGTACAGCTCGGCGAGCGTGTCGCTGACGTTCGAGAAGCCGTGCAGCTCGCCGCGCAGCGCGAATTCCAGATACTCCTCCGCGAGCATCTGGAACTGGTCGAGCACGCTATCCATGCCGCGCTCGTTGATGGCGTAGAGCCGATTGGGCGAGGTGGTGACCGGCGCGAAGCCGACCTCGTGGAAGCCCAGGTCGTGCTTCAGATGGCGGATAGATGCGGACCACGTCGGTGACGCCGCGAGGTCAGCGTGACGCGCGCGGTGATGGGCCGCGTGCGGTGTTCCTGGATCAGCGCGCGCACGCGCGGCTCGATGATGTCGTAGCTGCCGCGGCCGTTGGCGAAGACGCGGAGCTTGTCGTGCAGCTCCTGGCGGGCCGTCCATGCTGACGGTGACGCCGATGCGGTTCTCGGAGAGGAATTCGATGATCGCGGGCGTCAGCAGCGTGGCGTTGGTGGTCAGGCTGAAATCGATGGAGCGGCCCTGCGCGGCGGCCTGCTCGTTGGCGTAGGCGACCACCTGCTTCGAGCAGCGGAAAATTCATCAGCGTCTCGCCGCCGAAGAAGGTGATGTGCACGGCGCTGCGGCCGGCCGATTGCGCGAAGCAGAAAGTCGACCGACGCCCGCGCCGTTTCGAAGTCCATGAACTTCGGCTTGCCTTCGGGCGTGGCGACTTTGTCCTCGCCGAACTCGTAGCAGTACTGGCAGGAGAGGTTGCACTGGTTGGTGAGATTCAGCACCAGCGTCTGCAGCGGGAAATCGGCGGGCGGATTCTGCGGCGGCTCGGCGGACCGCGTCGCCGGCGACGATCGCGCGCGCCTGGTACAGCTCGTCGATCAGCTCTTCCGGCATCGCCGAGCTCAGTCCGCTGGCGCCAGGTCTGTCGACCTGCGATGTGCGGGCTCTCGCCTGCGGCCAGGCGGTCGAGCACGGCCGCGGCGGCGTCGTCCAGCTCGAAAATGGCGCCGGCGGGCACCAGGTAGAGGAAACGGCCGTCCGCCGCCTTCGAAGGCGATGAAATTCACCGAGGCGGTAAGCGTGCGGGTCGACTTGCCGTCATTGCGCCACCTCCGGCTGATCCCACTGCATGTAGAGCGGAACCGTCACCACCAGATAGCGACTTGCCGATCAGCGGCTTGCCGTCCTTGTCCTTCTCGTCTTTGGCCGTCGCCACCACCCAGACGTCGCCGTAATTGTTGCGGCTGAATTTGCGCTTGCGGATTCGGGCCGTCGAGCGCCGGCGTGAAGAATCCAGTAGGGCTCAAGGTGCCGACGAACTCCTTGTCGTCGTCGCCGTAGACGGCATAAAACTCTTCCACCGACCAGTTCGACATCCACCGGACCGAGTTCCACATCGTCGGCGGTGTTCGGCTTGCCGTCCGCGCCGCGCTGATACGCGATGGCCTCGAACTGCTGATAGCCCTTCGGGATGCGTCTCGCTGCCCAGCCGCGCGAGCGCGGATTCGCGGCAACACCTTGATGTAGTCGATGCTTGTCGTACACCGCGATCGCGCTCGTGCAGCACCGAGCGCCGGACAGGCCACATCGCGCTTGCCGGAGACCGCGTCGGCGGCGACGTCCACTTCGGCGACGATCTCCGAGGCGGTATGCGAGACGATGCGCTTCACCGTGACCCCGCTGCCGAAATCGAGATCCGCCGCGGCGAGTTGGCCGGAAGATTGTCGCCGAAGAGCTTGACGCGCTGGCCTGGCGAGCCGGTCTTGAGCGACGTGACGATCCGTGCCGAGCAGCGATCGGGCCGTCGGTGGCGCGCTGCATCTTCACGTCGAAGCCGAACTCCTGATAGGCGCCCCAGAACCAGCGGCCTTCGGCGTCGATCTGGTCGGGCGCGATCCACATCACCTCGCGCATCTCGCTGGGCAGATCGTCCGGCGTCGGCGCCGGCGGCATGCCGGCACGCCTTGGCGAACGGCCGCGCCAGGAATAGCCGGTATAGACCAGCCGACGTGCCCGGTGCGCGTGAGCGTGGAGCCGTCCTTCACGGACGTGCAGCTTGACGCGTGGTCGTGAATTCGTCTTCGCGCCGCGCCCGGCTCGATCACCATTTCGCCGACATATTTGCCGCGGCCCGGTGATGTACGCGGAGACCAGCCAGCGGCCGGCGAGCTTCGGCGCGCGCATGCGCGCGCGCCACGCGGCCCATTCGGGCGTGTGCAGCGGCGTAGTCTTTCGCCAGGAAGTCGACCGCCTCATCCGACGCGGCACGCGACCGGCGCGGCAGCCGCTGCCGCGGAGCCGCCGCGTCCGCCGCGCTGCAGGCGCGCGCCGCTGCCGGCCGAACGCCCCGCACGGAAGGCGTGCATCGGCCTGCGGGAAGAATGCCGCGTGCATGTTGGTCAGCAGCTTCCAATCTTCCTTCGATCGCCGCCAGGACAGCGCGCGTCCGAGCGCGTGGCAGTTGCAGCAGGTGCCGCGGACGGTCTCGTTGGGGATTCGTTTCGTCCATGAATGCGATGCTCGGCCATGTACATCACCGGCTTGGCTTCTTCGGGCGCCAGGCCGTGATAGGTGCTCAGATACTTCACGATGGTGCGAGCTTCCGCCGGCGTCAGCGCCAGGCCGTTCAGCCGGACCATGCGCTTGATGGCTTCTTCCCAGCCTTCGGGCGTGGTGCGCTCCCAGGAGATGCGCGAGAGATTGCCTTTTTCGTCCTTGGTGTGGCAGGTGCCGCACTTTCAATGACCAGCGGGTCGGTGACGGGAATGCCTTCTTCGGGCTTCTCGCCGGGGGGAGGCGGCCCCACCTCCACGGCGGCCCTGGGCAGAGAGGGACACGGTTGTCAGGGTGGCGAACAAGAGCAGACGCGACAGCATCACGATTGGAATATTGTACTCTTTGCGATGGACCAAAAGATTTCGGAACTCTGAGTCTGAATTCAGGGTCTAAACAGGGTAGGTTAATCGCACCATGCTCCTTGGACGACTTACGCTACGCCCTGCGGTTGTTCTCGAAGAGTCCCGCCTTCGTTGCCATGGCGGTGCTGGCTCTCGCGTTTGGTATCGGCGCGAACTCCGTGGTCTTCAGCTTTCTGAACGCGTTCGTGCTCAGACCGCTGCCGTCGGTGGAAGATCGACTCGAGTGGTGATGATCGAATCCCGGCGGCGCGGTAACAATTTGAACACGTCTTACGCGGATTTTGACGACTGGCGGCAGCAGTCGCGAGCCTTTTCGCGGATGGCGGCGATCGACAGTTTCAGTCCGGTGGTCACCGGTCGGGGCGAACCGGAGCGCGCGGCGGGAGCGCGGGTGTCAGCGGAATTCTTCGATTTGTTTAGCGCGCGTCCGGCGCTGGGACGGCTGCTGCTGGCGGAAGATTACGCGCCCTCCGCGGCGCCGGTGATGGTGATGGTGCACCGCTACTGGCAGCGCGGCTTTGGCGGGCGCGCGGACGCGATCGGCGCGAGCGTGATCCTGGATGGGGTGCCGCACAAGGTAGTCGGGATCCTGCCGGCGGGCTTCCGCTATTCGTGGGAGGACGACGACTTCTTTTCGCCGCTCGCGAGGGACGCCGGGGGTGCGCCGCGCGGGACGCGCAACCTGGAGATCATGGCGCGGCTGAAGCCCGATGTGCCGATAACGGCGGCGAAAACCGAGCTGAACGTCATCGCGCGACGCCTGGAGATGCAGTACCCTGCGACCAACGCCGGCGTGCGCGCGAACGTGCGCAGCCTGATCAGCATGCTGGGCGACGGGCCCGATCAGGCCATCTACATGCTGATGGGTGTGGTGGGGTTCGTGCTGCTAATCGCGTGTGCCAACGTGGCGAATTTGCAACTGGCGCGCGCCATGGGGCGGGAAGGCGAAATGGCAGTGCGCACCGCGCTTGGAGCGGGCCGGGGGTACTGATGAGGCTTGTGCTCACGGAGAGCACCATAGTCGCGCTGGCGGGCGGCGTAGTCGGCGCGGTGCTGAGCTGGGCAGGCGGTAAACTTCTGATCGCTTCGCTGCCGGCGAATGTGCAGCCAATCAATCCCAATTTCTTCGACATGCGAGTTTTCGCGTTTACGGCGGCGGTGGCGCTGGTGACGGGAATTGTGGCGGGGATCGCACCGGCGCTGCGCATCTCGCGCATCGATGTTCATTCGACGCTCAAAGAATCCGGACGTGTTGTGGGCGGGTCGGGCGGCCTGCGCAACGCACTGGTGGTGGCGGAAGTGTCGCTGGCGGTCGTGCTCTGTTGGCGGCGGGGTTGCTGATCCGCAGCTTCAACGCGTTGCAGCAGGTGGATCCGGGGTTCCGAGTGCAGGGCCTGCTCACCGCACAGATTTCGCTGCCGCCGGCGCGGTATCCGAAGCCAGAGGTGCGCGCGGCAATGTTCCGCGACCTGCTGGCCAAGATCGCGGCGATTCCAGGCGTGCGGTCGGCCGACGCGGGGTCTACGCTGCCGATGGTGGGCGGGAACGCGAGTAACTTCGTGATCGAGGGCCGGCCGGTAGCGGTCCAGGGACAGCAACCCTTCGCGCTTTGGCGCGTGACGACGAGTGGGTATTTCCAGACTCTTGGGATTCCGATGCGCCGCGGTCGCGGGTTCACAGAGCAGGACAGCGCGACCGCCGAGCGCGTGGCGGTGATCAACGAGCGCATGGCGCGAATTCACTTCGCCGACGAAGACCCGATCGGCAAGCGCATCAAGTGGAACCGGGACCCGGCGTCGAACGCCCCGTGGATGACCATTGTCGGCGTCTGCGGTGAGGTTCGATCGTCCCGGATGGGTTCACTGCCGTTACCTGAGATGTTCGCTCCTCTGACACAGCAGCCGCAGGCGTTTGCCACGCTGGCGGTGCGAACATGGTCGGCGGATCCGTTGCCGGTGGCCGCGGCGGTGCGGGCGGCGCTGCGCGAAGTGGATCGCGATCAGCCCATCACCGATGTGCGGTCGATGCAGAGCATCGTGAACGAGACGCTCACGGAGGCGAAGTACGTGTCGGGCATGACGGCGCTGTTCGCGGCCATCGCGATGGCGCTGGCAGTAATGGGGATTTACGGCGTGATGTCGTATTCGGTGGCGCGCCGCACGCACGAAATGGGAATCCGCATGGTGCTGGGCGCCGGGGAGGGCGATGTGGTGCGGCTGGTGTTGCGGCAAGCGGGGATGGTAGTGGGAATCGGGCTGGCGATCGGAGTGGCGGGTGCGCTGGCGGTGAGCCGGATGTTGAGCTCGTGGCTATACGGAGTGAGCGCGCGGGATCCGCTGACGTTCGTGGCGACGCCGGTGATTCTGGCGGTGGTGGCGCTGGTCGCGAGCTACATTCCGGCGCGGCGGGCCACTAAGGTGGATCCGGCGGTAGCGCTGCGCTGCGAGTAGCTATCGGGACTTGAGCCACGCGATCAGCGCGGCGGGATCGTCGGTGATGATGCCGTCGACGCCGGCGGCGACGAGACGCGCCCAATCATCGGGACGGTTGGCGGTCCACGGCAGGACCTTGAGTCCGGCGGCGTGCGCGGCTTTTACCTGTTCGGGCGTGACAAGCGCGAACGCGGGCGATACGATCTCCGCACCCGATTCCTTGCCAATGGCGACGAAGTCTTTCGGTGTGCCTTCGTACAACGCGGCCAGCGCGATCTCCGGTGCCTGCTGCTTCATGGCGTGGAGGGTGCGCAAGTCGAAGGATTGCAGGATCACTCGCTTTTCCAGGTGATGTTTGCGGACTACTTGTAGCACCAGCTTCACGAACTCGTCGGGGGGCGGGGTTAATTCGGGGTGTTCGGGAAAGCTCTTGGTCTCGATATTGAAAAGGAATTTTCCTTTGGGTGCGAGGTCGAACACCTCGTCCAGGGTGGGCATGCGTGTGCCGGGGACCGGCTGCTGCCTGGCGAACGCGGGATTCTGCTTCGCGCCGCAATCCCACTGCTTCACCTCGGCCAGGGTCAGTTCATGAATCACGGCGCGCGGTTTCGGGCCGTTGCATACCGGGGGTTCGAGCAGGGGATCGTGCGAGACGACAATCACGTTGTCGCGAGTAACGGCCATGTCGAGCTCGAGCGCGTCGACGCCCTGTGCGATTGCATACTCGAACGCGGGGATGGTGTTTTCCGGGCGCATAGCGCGCGCGCCGCGATGTCCATGGACTTGAATCTGCGCCCATGCCGCGCTGGTCAGGATGCTCATCAACATCAGCCGTCTCATCGGGAATCAGTTTACATTCGCAAGTTTACATTGGCGTGAAGGCGGGCGTCATCGCCTTGTAACTCAATAGACAGAGATCTGAAAAGTGTCGTGCGTATACTACTGGGCATGATCCATTGGAAGCCGGCATTATTGGGACTATTTGCGTTTTGTGCGGCCGTCTGTTTTGCGCAATTCGAGACGTCGGAAGTGCTGGGAACGGTTCGCGACGCCTCGCAGAAGGCGATGGCGAAAGCGATGGTGACGCTGACCAACCAGGACACCGGCATCGCAGCCAAGACCACTACCGACGAGAGCGGCAACTACGACTTCTTCAACGTCAAAGTGGGCCGCTACACGATCACCGTCGAGATGGCCGGATTCTCGAAGTTTTCTTCCGCCGATATGGTCGTGAACGTGAACGCCCGCCAGCGCGTGGACGCCGCTCTGCAGGTCGGGGTCGGTGACCGAAACGGTGACCGTAACCGGCCAGGCCAGCGTGGTGGAAACCGATACCAGCGAACACAGCCAGGTGATCGGCACAGCAGGCGATCGTGGAATTGCCGCTGAACGGCCGCAACTATTCGAGCCTGGCGCTGCTTGCCACCAACGTCCACATTTCCCCGATCGCCGTCTCGTTCGGGCCCACCGGCACGCCGCGCGAAGGCGCGTTCAACGTGAACGGCATGCGCAGCACGTATAACAATTTCCTGATGGACGGCCTGGACAACAACTCCTACGGAACCAGCAACCAGAATTATTCCAGCCAGGTGGTGCAGCCCTCGCCCGACGCGCTGGCGGAATTCCGGGTGATCACCAGCAACTTCAGCGCCGAGTACGGGCGCGTGGGCGGCGGCGTGGTGAACGCGGTGCTGCGGTCGGGAACCAATCAGTTTCACGGCACCGTTTACGAGTTCCTGCGCAACACGGATCTGAACGCGATCGGCTACGTTTTCGGCGCGCGGCCTTCGACTTTCGTGCAAGCCCACATTCCACCGGAACCAGTTCGGCGCGACGATCGGCGGCCCGATCATCAAGGACAAACTGTTCTTCTTCGGCGACTACGAGGGCTTCCGGCAGACGCAGGGCTATCTGAATTTCTACTCGGTTCCGAGCACCAACGACCGCCTGGGCATCTTGCCGGTGACGGTCGTCAATCCGCTGACCGGCGTGGTTTATCCGGCCGGCACGCAGATTCCCGTTGCGCAGATCAATCCGTTCGCCGCCGCGGCGCTGGCCGGTCTGGCTGCGCCGATCAACGCGACGCCGCGCCAACAATCTGGAGGAAACCATTCCGCTCACGCGATTACAGCGACAAGTACGACGCCAAGCTGGACTACCAGATCAACAGCAACATGACGGCGTTTCTGCGCTTCAGCCAGAGAAAGGATATCTCATTCTTTGGGCCCGCCGATCCGGGACCCTCCGGCGGCGACGGCAAACGGCTTCATTCACGCGATTCAGCAGCAGGCGGCCGCCGGCTATACCTGGACGATGTCGCCGACTTCGCTGTTCGAGGCGCGCTTCGGATTCAGTCACGTGCTGGGCGGGAAGGCGCCGCCGTATCTGGGCGGACCGGATATCGCGGCCGCAGTATCGGCATCCAAGGGCTGCCGTCGAGCCTGGCGGGCGGTTTTCCCACGCCAGGTCGTCACCGGATTCAGCAATCCCGACGTTCGGCAGGCAAGCCACCAATCCGCAGTTCCAGAATCCGACTTCGTTCAATCCCAAGCTCAACTACTCGTTGGTCAGGGGACGGCACTCTATCAAGGTTGGCTACGAGTTCCTGGCGATCCGCACCGAAGTTCTCGACATCAATCCGCTGTACGGCGCAGGATACCTACAGCGAACCAATACAGCAAGCCGACCTGCGCGCAATTGGGCCAGGCCGCGGGCTGCACGATCTCCAGCCGACGCCGACCAGCTACGATCTGGCCGACTTCTATTTCGGTCTCCCCAGCACCATCGCGCAGGGCAGCAACCTGGCCACGAATCTGCGGCAGCACGTCCATTCGCTCTACGTGCAGGACGACTGGCGCGTGACGCCGAAGCTGACTGTGAACCTGGGCCTGCGCTGGGAATTCGCGACGCCGGTTTGGGAGCGCGACAATCTCTGGTCGAATTTCGATCCCGACGACGAACACTCTGGTGCGCGCCACCAGCGGCAGCCTGTACAATCGCGCGCTGGTGAATCCGGATTACAAGGACTTCGGGCCGCGCCTGGGGCTGGCGTACAGCGTCGACTCGAAGACCTCGATCCGCGCCGGCTACGGCATCAGCTACACATTCTTCAACCGGCCGGGCAGCGCGATCGAAGGAATCAACGGTCCGCTCGCGATCTTCGGAACGCTCAACTCAAACCGCGCTGCCCGGGCCAGCCGGGCTTCCTCACGACGCAGAACGGCTTCAACGCCGGGATCGCCACGCACATTCAATCCGATCAACAGCAATAACGATTACATTCCGGCCAATACCCGCTGGCCGTATGATCCAGTCCTGGGTGTTATCGATCCAGCGCGAGATTATCGAAGAACACGTGTTGGAGTTGGCCTACAACGGCAACCACAGCTCGCGGCTGCCGATCATCGCCGACTACAACCAGGCGGCTGCCGAACGCTCCCGGGTGGAACGCTGGGCGTGCAGGCGCGGCGGCCGGATCCAGAGTTTCGGCCCCATCACCTGGGTGGATCCGGCGGGCAACAACAACTACAACGGGCTTTCGGCGCGCTTCGAGCATCGCTTCTCGCAGGGCTTGTACGTCCTGAATTCGTTCACCTGGGGCAAGTGCGATGGGCGATTCCGAACAGGCGCTGGAATACTACTCCTGGCCACACGGGCGCGAATCCGCAGAACATTCGCAATCTGGCTGCGGAGAAGGGCCCCAGCAGCTACGACGTCGAAGTTCATCAACGTCACCAGCGTGGTGTATCAGCTTCCCTTCGGCAAAGGGCAGCAGTTCCTGGGCAGCGTGAATCGGGTCGCTGGACGCGGTGATCGGCGGATGGGAAGTGAACGGCATCAATACCGCCAACACGGGCTTGCCCGTCAACGTGTACTACGCGCCGTCGGCGGCCAACGACGTGACCGGCTTGGCACGACTGCCGAATATCGAGGCCAGGCCTTCCTGCGTCCCAACGTCTCCGGGCAGCGCCGCCAGCCAGAGCACCGCGCAGAGCTCTGCTACTTCGGACCTACTTCGCGCGGCTACACCTTCACCACGCCGCCGGCCAACGCTCCTTTCGGCAATCTGGGCCGCAACGCGTTCCGCGCGCCGGGCCTGGAGCAATGGGACCTGGCGGTGAACAAGAACTTCCGCATCACGGAAGGCATCAAACTGCAGTTCCGCAGCGAGTTCTTCAATGTGCTGAACCACACGAACTTCGGCACCCCGAATCAGCAGGCAACAGCACGGCGTTCGGCACGATCACGACGACGTTCCCGGCGCGGCAGGTTCAGTTCGGGTTGAAGTTGATGTTCTTCAGGGCGCCGAGCCTGGCTCATGTTCTTGTAAACTATTCCAATGCGGAAATTGTTCGTCGTCACGTCTTTGTGTGCGGTGTGCCTCTGCGCGCAACCGAAGATCTCCCCGAAAAAGAAGCCGCCATGAAGGCCGATCTGGCCGGCCAGATCGACGGCATGAAGAAGCAGGCGCAGGTGATGGTGGACAGCGTCTTCAGCTTCGGCGAGCTCGGCTTTCAGGAGTTCGAGACCTCGAAGTACCTCACCGGCATTCTGGAAAAAGAAGGCTTCAAGATCGAGCGCGGCGTCGCCGGGATTCCCACGGCGTGGGTGGCGACCTGGGGCTCGGGCAAGCCGGTGATCTCGCTGGGCTCCGATATCGACGATATTCCGCAGGCCTCGCAGAAGCCCGGCGTGGCGTAGCACGATCCGATGATCGAAGGCGCGCCGGGGCATGGCGAAGGCCACAACTCCGGCGTGCCGCTGAACATCATCGCGGCGCTCGCGGTGAAGAAGGTGATGGAGCGCGAGCATCTTGCAGGGCACCATCCGGCTCTGGCCGGGCGTGGCCGAGGAAGCTGCTCGGCACCAAGGCGTACTACGTGCGCGCGGGCATGTTCAAGGACGTCGACGTCGTGCCTGTTCACGCACGTGGCGCAACAACCTGGGCGTGTCGCTGCGGGCCCGGCGCTGAACCAGAACGGGCTGGTCTCGGTCGAGTACATGTTCAAGGGCGAAAGCGCCCACGCGGCCGGCGCTCCGTGGCGCGGGCAAGAGCGCGCTGGACGCGGTGGAGCTGATGGACGTCGGCTGGAATTTCCGCCGCGAGCATCTGCGGCTGGCGCACGCGCTCGCACTACGTGATCACCAACGGCGGCGACCAGCCGAACGTGGTGCCGCCGAACGCCGCCGTCTGGTATTACTTCCGCGAAGCCGATTACGACCACATCATGAACCTGTGGCGCATCGGCGACAACATGGCCAAGGCCGCGACGCTGATGACGGATACCGACATACACGTCGCGGCTGCTGGGCAGCGCCTGGCCCGGGCACTTCAACAAGCCGATCGCCGAGGACGATGTACGAGAACATCAAGAAGGTCGGGCTGCCGCAGTGGTCGGATGACGATCAGACGCTGGCGAAGGCGCTGCAGAAGCGAGCTGAAGGTGCCGGTGCGCGGCCTGGCGACGAAGATTCAGCCGAGATGCGCGCCGCCGCGCAGCGCCGACCCGGCAGCGGGCGAGGACGAAGGCCGGCGGCGATCAGCCGACGGGCGGCGGCTCGGACGACATCGGCGACGTTTCCTGGAACGTGCCGACGGTGACGCTGCGCTATCCGTCGAATATTCCCGGCGGCCCGGGCCACAACTGGGCGAACTGCGATCTCCATGGCGACGCCGATCGCGCACAAAGGCGTGATGGCCGGCGCGAAGGTGCAGGCGATGACGATGCTCGATATCCTGCTGCATCCCGAGCTGGTCGAAGAAGGCCTGGGATTACTTCAACAACGTGCAGACCAAGGACGATGAAGTACAAGAGCTTTCCTGCGTCCCGACGACAAGCCGGCGATCTGGCTGAACAAGAAGACCATGGAGAAGTACCGGCCGCAGATGAAGACGTTGTACTACGATCCGTCGAAGTACGACACCTATCTGGAGCAGCTCGGGATCAAGTATCCGACGGTGCGATAAGCTCTTTGACATCACCACGAAGTGGCAGGGCATCTTGACCGGCTCGCCGTGGAACTCCTCGGTGCCGGTTTCGGTATAGCCGAGCGCGCGGTAGAACGGCGGCAGTTCGGTGCGCAGATCCAACCACGCGGATGTCCATGTGTGCGCAGCCGTGCTCGTGTGCGTAGGACTCCGCGGCGGTTATCAGTTTCTTTCCGACTCCGCCGCCCTGGCGCGCCGGGTCCACGCTCAGCAGGCCGAAGTAGGCGCGCGCGCCGCGCAGTTCCACGTACACGACGCCGGTCAGGTCCTCGGTGACCAGGAACACGCCGGTGGCGAAGTGGTTGCGCTGTGTTCCAGGTCGATGCGGTCGCCCTCGACAAAGAAGCTTTCCGCCGGTTTGAACGCCGCGTTGATGACCGCATCAGCTGCCGGCTTCAGACACTGCCGCTTGCCGTACCGTCATTGCCGCGCGATCGCCTTTCCCACGATCTTCGGTACGCTGGCGGAATCGGCGAATTCGAAGCCGGAAAGGTACGCCAGTTTCAGAATCTTCGCCATCTTCGTGAAGTTGATCTTCTCCGCCGTGTCGGTTACCTGGTGATAGTCGGGATGAAAGCCGGTGAACCACCACACGGCCGGAATATCGTGCATCAGGAAAGGATACTGATCGCTGCGGAAGAGCACCTGCTGGGTGGAATCGTGGTCCCATTTGTAGTTGAGCTTGAGGCCGACCATCTTGTTATTACGCTCCACGGTTTCGCGATAGTCCGGACTGTAGTGCGTGCCGATCAGGCCCAGCTCGTTGGAGGTATCCGCGGAAATTTCGGGCTGCGGAACGTCGGGATTCACGGCGATTCGTTGCGGCCGATCATGTCGAAGTTGATCTCCGCCCGCGTGGTTGCCAGCGGCCGCAGCGGATGCGAAACGTAGTAGTAGGCAGCCAACAGGCCCCGTTCCTCGGCGGCGAAGACCACGAACAGGATGGAGCGTTTCGGTTTCACCGGATTGCGCGCAAAGGCGTGAGCCAGGCCGACTACGCCGACTGTGCCGGAGCCGTTATCGTCGGCGCCGTGAGGATGCCGGCCGGCCCGACGCCATCGTGATCGTGATGGGCGCTGAAAACGATGGTCTCGGCCTTCAGAGTGGGGTCGCTCCCTTCCAGCAGGCCGGCCACGTTGTAGGAATTGGCGGCGCTTACGCTCCGCGACTACGGTGTGCAACTCCGCCGTAGTGCCGGGAATATCGAAAGAGGCCGGCGCCGGTTTACTGTCGATGGACGGTCTGCACGTCGGCGGAGTCTTGCCGGCTGCTGCGAATAGTTTAGCGGCTGACGACGGCGGAGAGGGCGCAGGTGGGAATGGAGGTGCCGCCTTCGGCGAGCGCCTCAGGGGGAATACGCGGGCGCAACTGTTGCTGCGCGGCCCTGCCTCCGGCGCCCCGCTCCGCCCTGCCCACTGGCCTGGTGATTCGGGTCGCCCATGGTGAGGACAGCGACCGCGCCGTGGCGCTGCGCATTCAGAACCTTGTAATAATTGTTGGCGTAGCGGGTATTGCCCCGGCCGTTGAAGATCGGAGTTCGGCGTCGAATTCTTGCGGTTCGTGATTGAAGATCAGGACGATCTTGCCCTTGGCATCGATGCCCGCGTAATCGTCATAGCCCAGTTCGGGGCGCCGTGATGCCGAAGCCCGGCGAACACCACCGCGCCCGATACGGCCGCTTCATTCGAAAAAGTGCCGGTGGCGTCCGGTGCGTGCAAAGTCTCGGCCTGGTCCGCCGTGCCGCAGTGTGAGGGCGGTCTGCGCGCGGTCCATTTGATATTCGATCAGCGGCACCGCTTGCAGGTAGGAATCGCCGCCGAGGGGTTTGAGTCCCGCCTTGGCGAATTCGCCGGCGATCCACTGGATGGCCACTTCCGACCCGCGTTCCAGGGAGCGACGTGCCTTCCAGAGCGTCCGATGACAGAAATGTCAGATCGGCCTTGAGCCCACGGGATCGATTGCGTCGAGGCCCGAGGCGATGCGCGAGCGTGTCGGAGTCTGCGCGCACGCCGCCACCGCGATCAGAAATGCCACGGATTTCCGCATGAACCGATATTACCTGACGCCCGGCAGCTTCGGCAGCGTCGTATTGGCCATGCGCGAATCGGAAAATGCGGTGCGGTCGCCGGCCTTCTTCCCGGGTGCGGGCAGCAGGCGCGCGGCCAGCGGCTTCTTCCACTTGAACGCGAGACTGGCCACGTCGCCCATGATCCGCGCCAGTTGCTCCTCGGTGATGTCGCCGGGCAGCGGTATCGTGTCGAGCCCGCCCGCGCACACCGCCGAATAAGCCAGCAGCGAATCGATATGTACGTGCCTTCCTCCCAGCGTTTGGCGAGCAGATTGTCCTCGAGCACCGGCACCATCAGACCTGCGTAGCCTACCTGTTTCACCGGCGTCGATTGGACGGCGCGCGTGATCACACCAGCGGCGGTCATGGTGCCGCCCGCCCCGAACGGCGCACCGGTGAAGTTTTCGATGGCGCGCGCGAAGGAGACATCGCCGAGCGGCGCGGGCGTCGGGTCGATGCCCGCATAATTCCAGCCGCTCTTTTGCGCGATTCGTACTGCCGCAGCCTCGGCGGGCAGCAGCCACTTCGTAAGCGCCTGCGCCAGTTCATACTCCGCCGACCAGCTTCGTGGACTCCGGCGAAGACCTCGGTCACCACGTTAGCGCTTTCCAATCCGACGGCGAAGGTCTTGCCTTCGCCCTTGTGCCAGGCAGCCGGATAGAACGGAGTGTACGGCTTGATCATCGCCGCGGTGGCAAAGTTCAGATTGCCGGCGCCGTTGGTGCTCTTTGCCTCGACCGCCTTCACCAGTCGCGCGGCCTCGCGGATGGCGCGCCAGTGAATCCCGTTCTCGGCGGCGACCACCATGCTGCCGTTGATGCTGGTGGACGCCAGCGCGTCGATCGCGATGTCCACGGTCACATGTCGTCTCGGTGTCGTCGGATCGCGCCCATGTTGGCCGAGAAACCCATCGTGCGGGCGAGTTCGCCGTATTTTCGCAGCATGGCGACCGCGTCGGCGTGCTTCATCCCCCGCGTGTAGTCGGCAAGCGGCTGCGGCACCACGCGGATGGTCTCCACCTCGAAACCCGCCGCCTTGTACTCCTCGCGCGCCGCGTTCCAGGAACTTCACGGCGTCCCCGACCTGCGCCTCCCAATGCGCCGCGTCGATCTTGATGAATGCTGTAATGGCACGTACTTTGGGACGCGATTCCGCGCCGAGCATTCCACATATCGCCGCTAGCAAGACTAAGAGCGCTTTCCGCATAGGCCGTTTATACCACGCCTTCCGTGCTATGCCGACCCGCACCTACACTTGGGCTGACATGCCCGGCACAAATGCCGTCCGCAAGTCGCACATGTGGTGAGACACGCGCGGCATAGGAAATGAACGCGTTCGTCGCATAGAAAAAAGGCGCGGCTGGCGCAAGCAACTCTCACACCAGGGCGATTCCAAGCCCGCGATGCGGGATTCCAATGAAACTTCGCGGCGCGCTCCGACTTTTTGCGGATGACCCGCGCCGAGATTTCCCGCACCGGCAGCGACACCGCCAGCACATCGCCCGGCTCGATGCGGATCTTCAGAGAGTACTTTCGCGCCAGGTCTTCCAGCTTGGCGGCGCGGTCCAGTTCGGTGGCGGCGGCGCGGCTGCGCTCTTTTTCCGCGGCTTGCCGGTCGTTGGCGTGGCGCGCGATCCGCTTTTCAATCTGGCGCTGCAGGTCCCGGTAGTAAGCTGTCGATGCGTTCGCGTATCCCGCGCCAGGCGGCGATTGGCGTTGTGCTCCGACGCGGCCGCGGCCTGGCGGATTTCCGGCTGCGCCAGCCGCAGCGCCAGCCGGAAAGAGCCGCGCCAGTTTCCGCGCGGGATTGCGAAGCGCCGGGTCCTCCTCCAGTTCGTCGCGCACGCGTGCAGCAGCGATTCCGGCCTGGTCACCACCGAGACGCGCGGAGCGTTCAGGCAGGCGGTCCACACGCCCAGGCTGGTTTCGTCGGATTCAATCGTGTATTGGAAGGTGAAGAAGTAGTAGCGCGCCAGTGGCGGGGCCGTCCTCCAGCAGCCGGTAAATGCCATTCTGGATCACCAGTTCGCGGTCCAGCACCGCGGCCGGCATCGATCGACCGTGCCGGCGTCGGATGGCGCAGCCGTGCGCCGCTCACGCGAGACGCCGGGCGGCAGCAGACGGCCGAGGCGCTCCAGCCATTCGCCCTCGTCATCCGCATCCCGGCGCCGGCGCCGAAACCGCAGCGAGAGCCAGTCGCCGGAATCCCAGACGCGCGCGCCAGTTCGCGCGGGCAGCATGGCGCGCAGCGCGCCGGCCTGTTCGGCCTCCACCAGCGCGCCGCGGCTGATCAGCAGATCCTGCGCCCATTCGGTGATTCCGCCATCGCTTACACCTCGAAATCGCGCGCGAACAGCGATTCGTCCAGCTCCTGAACTTTCACGTGCTGCTTCTTGGCGTCCAGCAGGCGTGCCGCCAGTTCGTCGAAGCCACGCTCCACTTCGCCGGACTCGCGGCCGGAAATCCAGAGGTCCATCACGATTTCCGCGAAGTCGCGGCTGATCGTCCAGCGTGCCCAGGATGGCGTCCATCTCGCCCACCACCAGCTCGAACATGTTGATCTTGTCGTGCAGCACGCGCAGCAGCTGCTCTTCCACGGTGCCTTGCCTGGCAGAAATTGAAGACGAAAACGTCTGCGTCCTGGCCGATGCGGTGCACGCGCCCGATGCGCTGCTCGATGCGCATGGGGTTCCACGGCAGATCGAAATTGATGACGGTGTCGGCGAACTGCAGATTGCGTCCCTCGCCGCCCGCGCCGGTGGAGAGCAGCACGCGCGCTTGGTCGCGGAAGCGCGCGATGGCGGCGTCCTTTTCCGCGCGCGAAAGGTCGCCGCTGAAGAGCGCAGTAGGAGATGCCGTGCGCCTCGCAGACGCTGCCGCAGATGGTCGAGCGTGGGGAGGAATTCGGTGAAGACCACGGCCTTGCCCGGTGCGCGCCGCCAGCATGTGCCCCAACTGCGTTCCCTTGCCGCTTCCTCCAGCGACCGGCCGCCAAATCGAGGATGGCCTCCAGTTCGCGGCGATCGCTGCGCGGCCCAGTCGACGCTCGTCGCGCAACGCGCGCGCGACCGACCGGCCCAGCGCCATGCGGACTGCTGCCGGCCTGCCGCTGCATCAGGTCGAGCGCCATCGGCGGCGTCCGCTTGCCGTCCTGGACGGTAGCGCTCGCGCCACGAATTGCGACACCTTGTCGTAAATCCGCGCTTCGGCTTCCGATGGCTGCACCGGCACGGTGGCGGCGATGCGGCGCGGCAGATGCACGTCGGCCGCGGCGCGCGTATTGCGGATCATCACCTCGCCCAGCATGGCCGCGCAATTGCTCGGGATTCTTGGGCGACTTGGGTTTGCCGGCGGTCATGTACATCTTGCGGAATTCCGCCTCGGTAGCCAGCAGGCCCGGCTTGAGCAGGGTGATCAGGTTGTACAGCTCGATCAGGTTGTTCTCCACCGGCGTGGCCGTCAGCATCAGGATGAATTTCTTTTGCAGCGAGTCCACCAGCTTCCAGTTGGCGCTGGTGCGGTTCTTGAGGCAGTGGGCTTCATCCACGATCACCATGTCCCAGGGCACGGCGCGCGATCGGCGGCGGCGTGCGGGTCCAGGCGCGCCATGGCGATGGAGGCCACCACCAGCGGCTCGTTTCTCCAGAACGCGGCGGGATCGCGGCGGAAGTCGGCGCCGTCCGGCGAGACCGGCGCCATGCCGAATTTTTCGATCAGCTCGCCCTTCCATTGCGAGACCAGCGAAGGCGGCGTGAGCACCAGCGCTTTGCGCACCAGGCCGCGCATCCAGTACTCCTTCAGCACCAGGCAGGCTTCGATGGTCTTGCCCAAGCCCGACCTCATCGGCCAGCAGCGCGCGTCCTTTGAAATGCCGCAGCACCCTGCGCACGGTCTCCTGCTGGTAGACGTAGGTGTCCACGCCCTGCAGCGAGGGCAGGCAGAGCAGATCCTCGAAATTCTGCGCCATGCCGGAGTTCGAGGAACTGGCGCCGGAGAAAAAAATCCGTGAGCGTCCCCGGTGCATCGAAGCCAGTCGGCAGCGTGGCGTGAAATTGCACGTCCACGCGTCGTGCCGGCACGGGTGTCGGAGTGGGAGCAGCCGGAGGTTGCGGGGCTGGCGCGGGGACCGCCGCCTTGATGACGGCTGGTTGTTGCGGAGCGCTCACGGCACGCTTGGCGATGCCGCGGCACATCGCTTCCGCCGCCGCACGCAGTTTTGCCCAGTTCTCCTGGTCACGCCTGGTTGCAGCCAGGAACTCTTCCATCGAAGCCTTGGCATTTTCAAGCTGGCCAAGCCTGTGGTAGACCGTGGCCAGATTGTAGAGGGTTGCAGGATGCTGGTTGACCTTGCGCGCACGACGCAGGTAGCCGAGCGCGTCGGCGAGGTGTCCCGCTTTGACGTGAATCTCGGCCATCAACTGAAGAGATTTGGCGTGATCCGGGTCCAGCGCCAGAGCTTTCTTCAACGCCCGCCCGGCCGCAGGGAGATCGCCCATGCGTCGATAGCGAAAGGCATCTTCGAATGCGAAGTCGGCCTCGTAAGCGTTCGCTTCCCGCTGGCTGGCGGCGCGCCGTTCCTTCAGAACCTGCTTTCGGTGCTCTTCCCGTGTTTGCTTCGGCATCGTATGACCAGGCCGCGCCTGACGGCCCGTAAGTCCAAGTTAACCGATTCCAGACTCCACCACGATGCCCGCTGTTACAATCGAATCACCCTGTGAAGTACCCGCTTCTGGGTCCCGCGGCTGCCATCGCGTCGGGCATCCTGGTATACCGGTTCGTCCCGTTTACCTCTCTCGAAATTCTCGGGCCCGTCGCGGCATTCATCTTGCTGGCGATCCTCGCGCGAGGCTGCGGCTCGCGCGCGATCTTCTTTTATGCGTTCATCTGGCGCTCTTCTTTTGCGGAGCGCTCACCGCCCGTCTGCACACTCCCGGACCCCCGCCCGAAATCGAGGCTACCGGGCGCGAGATCGTCATCCTCGAGGGCTGCGTGGTCGAGCCGCCGGCGATCTCCGGCGAGCGCGAGCGCTTCCTCCTCGAACTGGACCGCGACGCGCGCGCGCAGGTCACCCTCTACACCAAGCGCGAGGAAACCCTGCCGCACCTGCGCTACGGCCAGAAGATCGAATTCGATGCGCAGCGTCCGCAAGCCGCGCAATTTCGGCAATCCCGGCGCGTTCGACTACGCCCGTTCCTGGCCCGGCAGGACATCTACTGGACCGCGTCCGGCGCCGCCGGCAACGTCCGCGATCCTGCCCGGGCCGTGCGGCTCGCGGTTCCAGAAAGCCGTCATGGACCTGCGCGCAGCCGCCCTCGCACGCATCGAGCGCCTCTATCCCGGCGACGCCTACCAGACCGGCATGATGCAGGCGATGCTCATCGGCCAGATCGTTCCAATTGCAGAAAGTCTGGACCGAGGAATACCGCTCTACCGGCACGTTCCACGCACTGGTGATCTCCGGCACGCACGTGGCCATCCTGGCGGCCTTCTTCCTGTTTCTGCTGCGCATCTGTTTCGTCCCGGAGAGCCTGGCGCTGCTGCATCACCGTGCTCGCGGCGTGGCTCTATGCGCTGGTGACCGGATGGCAGGCGCCGTGCGTGCGCTCGCGCGGCGGGGCTGACGCTGTACATGATCGGCGGCTACTTCTTCCGCGAGCGCCGGCGCGCTGAACCTGCTGGCCGCGGTCGCGCTCGGCTTCCTGGTGTTCGATCCCGAGCAGCTGTTCGAGGCCAGCTTCCAGCTCACATTCCTGGCGGTCGGATTCCTGGGCGCGTTCGCCGCGCCCGCTGATCGGCGCGACATCCGGCCCGCTCGGCGCGCGCCCTCGCGGACCTTGACGACACCGGGCGTGATCTCCACCTGCCGCCGCGCGTGGCGCAGTTCCGCATCGAGATGCGCCTGCTCGCCGAGACCCTGCGCGCTCGCGGCTGCCGCCTGCGCGCCAGCTGTCGGTCACGTTCCCGCGCGGGTGCTGTTCTTCGTTTACGAGGTGACCGTGGTCATCCGCGGTGGTGCAGACTGGGCCTGGCGCTGCCCATGGTGGTCTACTTCCACCGCGTGGGATTCTCCGGCCTCTCGGCCAATGCGTTCGTGGTGCCGCTGATGGGGCTGGCGGTCCCGGTCGGATTCGTCGCGATCTTCACGGGCTGGGCACTGGGTGGCGCGAGGTCGCGGGCGGCTGCTGTGGCTTTCGCAGAAAGTGGTCAGCTGGCACGCCGCGCATCGAGCCCAACTGGCGCATTCCCACCCGCCGCTGTGGCTGGCCGTGGCGATCTCGGCCGCGCTGATCGCCGCCGCCGTCGCGCGCGGCCGCTGGTGGCGCGCCGCCGCCGGCGGCGTGGCTGCGCTCTGGTGCTGCTGCTCTGGCACCCGTTCCCGCCCGAGCTCCATCCCGGCCAACTGGAGATGACCGCCATCGACGTGGGCCAGGGCGACAGCCTGCTGGTGGTCTTTCCCGATGGCAAACGCATGCTGGTGGATGGCGGCGGCATCCCCGCGTTCGGCCGCAGTCGCGCGTCGCAGCTCGATATCGGCGAAGACGTGGTGGCGCCCTACCTGTGGGACCGCGGCATCCGCACCGTGGACGTCATCGCGCTCTCGCACGCGCACGAGGATCACATCGGCGGCCTGCCCGCGCTGGTGCCGATTTTCATCCGCGCGAACTGTGGACCGGCGCGACTCCCGACAGTCCCGCGTGGCAGGCATCCGCGACAAGGCCGCGCAGACAGGCGTGGAGATCGTGCCGATGCAGGCCCCGGCAGCGTTTCGCCTTCGGCGGCGCGGAGATCGAGGTGCTCGCGCCGCTCGCCGATTACGTTCCGCGCGACACGCCGAAGAACAACGACTCCCTGGTCATGCGTATCCGCTACGGCGCGCGCATTCTTTCCTGCTGACCGGCGACGTGGAGCGGCCCATCGAGTGCCGCATGCTGGACGCCAACGAGATTCAGCCCACGGACGTCCTCAAGGTGGCGCATCACGGCAGCCGGACATCCAGCACGGAAGATTTTGACGCCGTGCATCCCGGCGTTCGCGATGATCTCCGCGGGCTTCGAAAACAGCTACGGCCACCCACATCCGCGAGTTGTCGGTCGGCTCACGACCACCACACCGAAGTCTTGCGCACCGATCTCAACGGCCTCATCACCATCCGCACCGACGGCCGCCATTTATCCGTGGAAACCGCGGAGCCGCGTTACCATTGACCCGTGCGGTTTGCAATCCTCACGTTCGGACTGCTGAACGCCATCCTCTACACCGGCCTGATGCCGCTGTGGGAAGGCTTTGACGAGCCATTTCACTATGGGTACATCCAGCGTCTCTGGAACACGCGATCGCTCCCGGTTCAGCGCCAGGCCACGCTCTCGGAAGAGGTCTGGCAATCCATCGCGCTGGCGCCCGCCAGCCCTGTGGTGCGCTATAACCTGCCGATGGTCACCACCTACGACGATTTCTTCCGCCTGCTGCCCGCAGAGCGCCGCACCCGCCGCCGCCGGATCGAACAGCTCGACCCCGCGCTGGCCGCTCTGCCTTCGCAAGCGCCCAACTACGAAGCCAGCAGGTCCCGCTGGCCTATGCGTTGCTGGCGCCCTTCAACGCGCTATGGTCGCGGACGCCGCTGCCGGCGCGCATTTGGCGATTGCGCCTGATCTGCGCGCTCGCCGCCGCCCTCGCCACGGTATCCTCCTGTTGCTGCGGCTGGCGCGACTGCTCGGGCTGGACGCACAGGCGCAACTCGCCGCGCTGTTTCTGCTGTTCCCTCCTGCCAGGTGTCTATGCTACCGCCACCGCGCACGTGGCGAACGATTGGCTGGCTCTCCCGCTGTTTCTTCTGGTGCTGACGGCCGCCGTCGAACGAGGACGCAAAGCCCGGCCGCGCAACTCCATTCGTGCTGTCGATGGCGCTGGCCGCCGGCCTGCTCACGAAGGCCTACTTCCTGCCGATGATCCCGTTCGTCGTAGCCCTCGTAATAGTCCGCCGCGGTGTTCGCGACGCGCTGCTCTGCACCGTGATCGCCATGGTCCCCGCCGTGCCTCTCTACGTCCGCAATGTCCTGCTCTACCACGATCTCGGCGGACAACAAGAGAATATGGGCGGACACCGGCGGGTGCGCTGATACGCGCGGTGTTTGAGATCCCGCCGTTTCGCGCCTTCGCCGCCACCGCGACTCATAGCCTGTGGACCGGCAACAACACCTTCACCACCTTCAGCGCACTCACACTGTGGATCATGATCGTGCTGCTGCTGGCGGCCACCGTCTTCTACGTTCGCCGGCGTCCCGCCCCCGCCGAGCGCGTGCTGATCGCCGGCATGGCCTGTTACGCCGCGGCGCTCTTCTACAACACCGTGTTTCAGTTCGTTTCCACCAAGGGCGTCGCCATTGCCCCGAGTGCCTGGTACGTCCAGTTGCTTTGGCCGCCGGCCCTGTTGTTGCTGTACGGGCTCCGCGACTGCTGCGCGCCGCGCTCTGCTGGGTGAGCGCTTACATCATCTCGGCCACCTATGTGGCGAAGCTGATTCCGATCTATGCGGGCAATTCCGCGCGCCCGGCGCACCTTTGGGACCTGATCGGCTGGTACGCCCACGGATACCCCGGTATGCTCGATACCACTGCCCTGATTCCGCCCACCGCTATCTCGCTCTTGACCGTCGCCGTGGTCCTATCTGCCGTCACGCTTGCCGTCAAGCTCTCGCTTCCGCATCCACACGAAAGCAGTGATTCCCGATCCTCCCCACCTCCCGCGACCGCAGCAGCCACAGATCCAGATACCGCAGCGGAAACAGCACCCACCCCAGTACCCCATGCGACACCACCCGCCACCATCGCCACGGCAGCAGCAACTTCACATACTCCAGCGTGAACACCAGCATGGTCGCCGTCGGACCGGTACGCCACCGTCGCGACCACTTCCAAGCCCCCGCCATAGGCGCACAGACCCTCCGGGGTGAATCGCCGATAGTCCTTCGGATACTCGTGAAACGGATGGCAGAACGGCGTCACCAAGTGCGCATATCCGCCGGGCGTCAGCACCCGCTCGATCTCGCGCATCACCCGTTCCGGGTCCGGCACATGCTCCAGCACGGCGTCGCACTCCACCCGTTGGAACAGCCCATCGCCAAACGGCAACTGCTCCGCGTCCGCCGCCACGTCCACCCCCGCCACGGAAACAGGTCCAGGTTGACGTATCCCTCTACCGCCCGCCCCCGCCCCCGATGTACAGGTTCCAGCGTCCCAGCGGAAAATCGAGCGGCTCGGCGGGGTTCATCACGTACGGCACGGGCGGCTCCACCAGCCGGCGCAGCCATCCGCGCCCCTGTCGCGCGCGATATTGCCCTTCTAACGAAGAAGTCTCCACCCGGCTCCGTTACTTCGCCGGCGGCAGAATCTGCAATTTCGCCGGCAGCGTGAACAGATCGTCCTTCAAGCCCTGATTGATCTTTACAGACTCCGAATACAGCTCAAAGATCTTCTCACCGTTGCGCGTCGCGCCGAATGTCGTGCGGCCACTTCACCCCGCCGCCGACATCGCGATACCGCGCGAAGCTGGTCTCCTCGTTGTCGAACATCTTGTCGTCCGGATTGCGCCGGCGGAACACCTGCCGCAGCGGCAGTTTCGTGAGCTGGCTGAAATATACCGTGACGGTGATGCCGTTGGAATCGGTGATGTCCACAATCTCTACTGGCTGATTCTCGTACCGGTCCGCGCCCTGCGAATAGAGATCTATACCCGGCTCATTCAGCCGTTCGCGCAAGATATAGAAGACGTTGCGCTGCGTGCTGTCGCGCCATTGCGCGACCCGATCGGGCGGGAACTCGCGCGCGCCGCGAAAAGTGATCTCCCATCCGCCTTGCTCGTTGAACAGGGCGCCGTACGATTGGTCCTTGCTGAAATTCTGCCGCTCACGCATGGACACCTTGCCCGGCTCCGGCACCAGATATCGCGTGTAGATATGGGCTATCGTCAGGCCGCTGATCTGTCTATTCCAGAATGAATAGGCGCGCCCCGATTCCACGCGATCTTCCATCGACAGGTAGGCTTTCCCGCCCAACGCCTCCAGCGCTTCGTTCACCACGCGTTTGCCGCGTTCGCGCGCCGTCTCCGCGGCCGTCGCCAATTGCGCCAGCACGAGCAGCGCGCCCGCAATTCGCCCCTTCACATCGGCCTCCGTGACAGGTCGGCCAGCTTCAGCCCCGTGTTCAACTGATACTCCGCCACCATCACATCCGCGAACTTCTTTCCGCTTTGGTTGATGCTGATTTTGAACGGCAGTTTGATGCCGTCCACCTCGCGGAAATCGTCCAGCACATCTTCGGTATACAAGGGTGGCCCGATCGCCTGCGCAGTGTCATAGGTGATGCGCCTCGGCAATCCGGTCTTGGGGTCAAACTCCACTTTGCACTCCTGGCCCACCGGATCCGAGATCTGCACCGACGTTCCGTCCACCGCGTTGACCGTGCGCCCTTCCACCAGATCGCTCAACAGCAGGCGGAACCAAGTCCGGAACAGATCGCTCTGCACTTGCTTCAACTGCGTTCCGATCAGACCGCCCCATCCCTGCGGTGTGGCGATCCAACCCAGGCGTCCATCGGTATAGGCCGCAACGTGGCCGGCAGGCAGCACGCTGTCCTGGCGGAAAACGGTGGGCGCCAGCCATTTGTCGGTTTCCGTCACTTTGGCGCCGCCGATATTGGGCACGGCCGGGTCGATCGAGTAGTTCCCCACCTGCGTGTAGTCTTTCACGCTAAGTAGCTTTTGCACGCCGCCCATCGCCGTCTGCGCCTTCTGCAGGATCGCCTTGCCTTCGGCGAGACTGGCGTCCGTCGTCACAATGGCCTCCACCTTCGCTTCGGGGATGTTGAGGTCCAAGTGACTCACCGGGCCGCCCAGTTTCTCCAGCGGCTCGGCAAACATCGCGGGATTTGCCACTACCACCGTCGCTAGTTTGTCCGCAGAGAGATACTGCTTGGCCACCCGCAGTACGTCCGCGCGAGTGACCGCCTGCAGCGCTTTTTGGTACTGAGGAAGGTAATCTTTGGGGTAGCCGTAAAAATCCAGCAGCATTTGCCGGGAGAGCAGCTTCGCTTTGGTGTCGTAAGCGAATACCAGTCCATTGAGCAGCAGTTCGCGCGCGGAGCTCAATTCCTGTTCCGTGATCTCCGCCGTGCCGATGCGCTGTACTTCTTCGCGAATCACCCGCATCATGTCCACCGTGCTCACGTTGCGCGTGCTGCCGGCGATCTCGAACAGTCCGGCGTGATCGTACCCCGGACGCCATATCGCGCGGATATCGTGCGGCGCACCGGTACGGGCTCGCGCCTTCTCCGGCAATCGCCCCCTGGGCCCAGTGCCGAGCACCGCGGACATCACCTGCAATGCGGCGTAATCCTTATCGTTGGCCTTGCCGCCCAGTTGGCCGATGGCAAACACGGTCTGTGCCGGGTCCTTCTTATCCGCCACATAAATGCCGCCGGCGGCGGTGGACTCGCCCAATTTCGGAAACACCGGCGCGGGTTGCGCCGCCGCGTTCCACTCGGCGAATGCCTTCTCGATGGCCGCCTTCATCTGCGCTGTGTCGAAGTCGCCCCAAACCCCCAGCGTTGTGTTTGCCGGATAGAAGTACCGCGTGTAGTAGGCGCGCAGATCGCTGCGCGTAATCCTGTCCACCGTGGCGTACTGCGGAATCCATCCGAACGGATTCTCACGCCCGTAGATCAGACTCGTCAGTTCCCGGTGTGCCACTGCCGCCGGATCCTCGTTCCGCGAAGCGATTCCCGCGCGAAGCTGTGCACGCACCGCGTCTAACTTGTCCTGCCGGAACTCGGGCTGCGTCAATATCTCTTTGAAGGTTCCGAGCACGGTATCCAGATTATCTTTCAATGTGGTGAAGGACACCTTGGTGCTGGATTCATCCGATGTCGATTCGATGGTCGCGGCCATCAGCTCCAACAGGTTGTCCAACTGGTCAGGCGTTTTCGCCCCGGTTCCGCCGCTCCTCAGGAGCGATCCCACGGCTGCCGCCAACCCAATCCGTTCCGGCGGATCCAGCAGCGTCCCGGCATGCACCAATGCCAGCCCGCTGACCACCGGCAACTCGTGATCTTCCAGCAGCAGCAGTTTCATTCCATTGGGCAGAGTGGCCGACGTAATGTTCGGAATCTGAATCGATCGCAGCGGCGGTAGTTTCAGGTCCTTGGGCAAAACCGTCGCCGCGCCCCGGCCTCCACGACCGGCCGTTGCTCCGGCTGTCGCCGCGGCCTGGCCTTCCTGTGTCGCTGTCGTCGCGGCATCGGACTTGGGCGCCTCCGCTTTCGGCGCTTCCTTCGGCGGCTCCGTCTTCACGGGCGGTCCCTGCGCGAAGGCCACCGCCGAAAGCAGCGCAATCGTCCAAACGTGCCTCATTGCTTGTCTCCCGCAGGCGCGGCTTCCGGCATCGCAGAAAGCGCCGTGTACACCGTGGTCCGGTTGGTTGGAATGAAGTACCGGATCAGCACGCGCTGCAAATCCTCGCCCGACACCTTGTTCATCCGCTCTCCGGTAGCAAAAAGCTTGCGCCAGTCGCCATAGTTGGCCTGGTGGACCGCCAGCAGAGCCGCCAGCCCCGCGTTCGCAGACATGCTATTCAGCATCAGCATCTGCGCCTGAGCCTTCGCCCTGTCGATGACGGGCTGTTCGATCGGCTGCTGCTTCAGGCGATTCAGTAACTCGTCCAGTCCCTTCTCGTTCTCCTCAACCGTGTGCCCGGGCGCGATCATAATCGCAAACAGAAACAGGTTCGGATAACGACCCGCCGGAAAAGTCGCCCGTACCTGAATGTTTTGTGCCGTGTGCCTTTGTGTCACAAATTCCCTGTACAGGATTCCGGTGCGGCCCTGTCCGAGCACCATTTGCAAAATATCCAGAGCGGCATCGTCGCCATCGAACTCGCTCGGCCGCTTGTACCCCACCATCGCCATCATTGTGGGGTTGGGCTTGCCGAGTTGCGGGCGCACTTCCAGCGCGGTTCGTTTAGGACCGAGCTGCACTGGTTCCTGCGTATGCACGGGACCCGGCAGCGGTTTGGCCGCCCAAGACCCGAAATACTGGGTTGCCAGGCGCCGTGCGTCCGCAGGATTCACATCCCCCACCATCACCAGAGTCACGTTGCCGGGTACATAATACTTATCCAGAAACGTGCGCGCGTCGCTGCGCCGTAAGCTGTTCAGATCGCCCGGCCAGCCGATCGCCGGATTGCGGTATGGATGCGCCTCGAAGGCCGTTGACGCCAGCTTGGCCAGCACCAGCGACTGTCCGTCCATGCGTTTATCGCGATCCGCCGCCAGAGCATCGCGCGTGGCATAAAAATCGCGGAACGACGGGCGCGTCAGCCGCTGCGACTCCAGCAGAAACCACAACTCGATGTGGTTCGAGGGCAAATTGTAGCTGCACTCAGCGCCATCCGGCGTAGTGCTCCGGTTGATGCGTTGTACGCCATTCTCCTCCAGCGCGGCTAGGTAGCCCTTCGGCACGGCCTGGCGGTTGGCGTTGTCGATCGCGATTCGCAGGTGCCCCTCCAGCACTTGCAGCCGGCTCTGCGAAGCTTTGGGCCCCTGGTTGCGCTCGGCCTCCAACTCGTCGTAGGTGGATTCCACGGCGTCCAGCGCCTTCTTTTCATCCGCCCAGTTCTTCGTTCCGATGGTTTCCGGGCCCGTGAAAAGCGCTTCCTCGAAGAGACTGGCCAGTCCGGTTCGCCCCGCGGGATCATCTGCAGATCCGGCGCGTACGTAGGTATGGAAGGCGATCGCGGGCGCATCATGCCGCTCCACCACTACGAACTGAAGTCCGTTCGGCAGTGCAAACTCCGTGACGCGCTTTTCGAACTCCTTCAAATCCTGGGCTCGCGCCGCTAATGCCGCGCACCCCACCAGCCCGCACACCCGTAATGCATTCACGATAGCCAATACCCCTCAACCGAGCATATCAAGCCAGGAAAATTCGGGACAGTACCCTCAATTCCCTATTTCCCGACGCCTCCTGGAATTCCCTGAGAGGCGTTAACCTCAGTCACCAAAAGTCATCATCCAAAGGAGTAGAACCGCGAGTACCCTCGAAGTACCGTCATGACTGTTCCCCAAAATGGTCAATCCGCATAATGGGGTTGCGTGCAACCTACCATGGCTTGGGAGCGACATACGGCCGAGGCCGACACAATTTCCGGAGACCGGCGGGCAGACCGGCGCTACCAGCTCCGTCTAGACCTGAAATGGAAGCTGATTCGCCGTCGCCGCGTTCTCGATACGGGCGTAGGTCACACCCTGGACCTTTCCAGCGGAGGCGTCATGTTTGATGCCGGCCGCAACCTGCCGGAAGGCCTGAACGTGGAGCTTTCGCTCACCTGGCCGGTGCTGCTCCACAACGTCGCGCCCATGCAACTTGTGGTGTCCGGCAAGATCAAACGCACCGCCGGACGTCTGACCGCGATGCAGACTGTACAGCACGAATTCCGCACCGCGGGCATCCCCGCTGAGCAGCGCAACGTGGTGGTTGTGCCCACGCGAAACAACCCGGCGATCCTCTCCTCGCCCGCCATTCTGGGCGCGCTCGGAAAGTTGTAGACCTCAACTCACTCCCATCGCAGAGCCACCATCGGATCCACCTTCGATGCCTTGCGCGCCGGTAACCACGCTGCCGCCAAGGCTGTCGCCGCGAGGAGTACCGCCGCTCCCGCCAAGCTCGCCGGATCTCCCGGTCGCAAGCCGAAAAGCGTCGACGCGACCAGCCGCGACGCCGCCCAACCCGCCGGAACGCCGACCGCCACACCCATCGACGTCAGTTTCAGTGCGCCGCGCATGATCAACCACACCACCTCGACCCGCTGTGCTCCCAGCGCCAAGCGGATCCCGATCTCGCTGGTGGCCCGCGATACCGTGTACGCCAGCAAGCCGTAGAGCCCTACCGCGGCGAGCACCAGCGCCAGCACGCCGAACGCGCTTCCCAGCGCCGCCAGGAGCCGCTCTTGGATCAACGTGCGCTCCACCTGCTCCGTCAGCCCCACCACCTGCGCCTGCACCGCCGTCCGCGGGATCTCCGCGCGCAGTTCTCCACGCACCAGTTCCGCCACATTGTTAAGCGATCCCTCGCCATGTATTTCGATCGATGTGAACCCGATTCGCGAGCCCTCTTTGAAATGGGGCACGTACACCGCTGGAGGCTCCGCCTCGCGCAGATTCCAAAACACCGTATCGCCTACGATCCCCACTACCTCCATCGGGAGTTTCCCTGCTACCGTCGACACCTGCCCCCCCAGCCCCACAGCGTCCGCATACTTGCGCACGAACGCCTGGTTGACGATGCACACGTTGCGCGCACCTGCAGCTTCGTCTTGCTCCGTGAAGTCGCGTCCAGCCACCAGCGGAGTCCCCATGGTCCCGAAGAAGCGCGGCGATACACTGTTGAAGTGGGCGCTCGTCTTGACGTCGTCCACGATTACATCGTCCGTCCAGATGCCTCCGCTGAGCGGTGTGTTGGCCGAGGCGCTCACCGATCGGACGCCTGGCAGGCGCGAGAATCGCTCCATCAGATCGCGGTAGAACGCGGCAACTGCCGGCCCTTTGTATCCTGCGCGCTGGCCATCCACGTTCACCAGCAGCACGCCCTCGTGCCGAAATCCCATCGGCACCTGGTGTAGGTTTTGCAGCGTCCTGACAAACAGCCCGGCGCCGATCAGCAACACCAGCGACACCGCCACTTGCAGCACCACTACCGGCGCCAGCATCCGGCTGCCGGCTCGCGGCGTGATCCCGGAGTTCGATTTCAACACTGCTCCCGGCCCCGACGCAGTTGCGCGCAGCGCCGGGACAAGTCCGAACAGTACTCCGGTCATCAGCGCCACCGCGGTGGTGAACATCAGCACCGTGCCGTCGGGCCGCAGATCGAGCACGATCAGATCGCGCCGCCCGCTGGAAAGCAACGCGACCAACGCCCGGCTTCCTGCTCCCGCCAGCAATATCCCCAGCCCCGCCCCCGCCAAAGCCAATATCAGGCTCTCGGTCAACAACTGCCGCATGACCCGCCCACGTCCCGCGCCGATTGCAAACCGCAGCGCGATCTCCCGGGCCCGCGACGACCCGCGCACCAGCAGCAGATTCGCGAAATTCGCACACGCAATCAGCAGCACCAGGCCAGTCACTACCAGCAGCACCAGCAGCGGTTGCCGGAACTGCTCCCGCAGATAGGACCATCCTGATCCGCCCTCCGACACATCGATGCCCGACGCCAGAATCACCTCGCGCCGTTTCGCGTTCATCCGCGGCGTGGTGGCAATCGCCGCCATCCGCGGCCAGATCACAGCCATCCGCGCCTTCGCCTGGGCAGCCGAGAGTCCTGGCGCCGGCCGTGCGACCACCCGCAACCACTGCGATCCGGATTCCAACTGCGCGACACGTTCCGGATATAGCTGCGGCAGGATTCCCAGCGCCAGCGTGACATTGGCCGCGTCGCCCACGTTCGCTCCCTCGAATCCCCGCGCGCTCACACCCACAATCCGCACCGGCACGCCGTCCAGCGAAATGGTGCGGCCGATCACGCCGAAATCGCGCCCGTACCGGCGCTCCCAATAGCTGTAGGAAAGCACCGCCGCCGGCGTTGCTCCCGGCCGGTCATCCTCCGGTCCGAGCAGCCGACCCGCAACCGTCTCCACCCCGAGCGCAGGATAATATCCGCCCGTCACCCACGCGCCGCTCACGCGCTCGCTGCCTTCTGGTGCGGTGAGGTTGAACGTGGCGCCGCTGAAGCCGCCGACGCTTGCGAAAACGTCCGTCCGCTGCGCCAGTGCCAAAATCGATGGATATCCGAAACTGTTCCCTCGCCTGCCCATCTCGACCAGATGCAACTGCACCAACTCGCCCGGGTTGCGTACCGGCAGCGACCGCAACAGCAGCGCGTCGATCAGGGTAAAGATTGCGGTATTCGCCCCGATTCCCAGGGCGACACTGAGCACGGCCGCGGCGGTGAATCCCGGATGCGCGCGCAGTGTCCGCCCCGCGTAGCGCAAGTCCTGTATCAACTGCTCCAGCCAGGTCCAGGTCCACACTGCGCGTGTCTCTTCCCGTACCAGCGCCGTATTTCCAAGCGCTTTTCGCGCCGCCAGCCGATCGCCGCCACGCTCCTCGACGTCCATTTCCAGGTGCGCCGCGATCTCGGCATCCAAATCCCGCTCGCGTTTTTGCCGCCAAAACATGTTGAGTAGACGTTCTACATAGTGGCGCGGTTAGCAACCCTCCGCGGCAAGGCCGTTATACTAATCCAAGTGTCCTTTCCTCTTGTGGCCAACAATCTCCGGGAATCGTTCCGCATTGTTGCCGCCAGCCGCGCCGCCGGTGAGATTCGCGAGCTTCACGGCGCCAGTATCGCCAGCGCCGGGGCCACTTTTCAGATGTTCAACGCCGCCTTCCTGGCGACGCCCGTCACCACCGAGCCCGAACTGATCCAGCGCATCCTGCTGCCATCAGTGCATTTTCAAAATCGCGGACTGGAATGGGCCTACTGGGTCTGTGAGGATTGGATCGAGCCGCGCGTCCGCAAACGCTCCCGCCGCGTCTTCGAGCATCACGGTCTGCGCCTTTCCACCGAACTCCCCGGCATGCTCGCCGAGCGCATTTTGCCGCCTCCTAAGCCGCTGCCGTACGTCGATGTCCCCGCGTTTGCGACGAGCGGACCCGCGCCGCGTTCATCGAGATCGGCTCCACCTGTTTTCACGTCCCCATCACCTGGTTTCGCGAAGTCTTCGATAGTCCGTCGGTCTGGGAGCGCTTTGCCGCCTACGTGGGTTATGTGGATGGCGAGCCCGTATCCACCACCGCCATCGTGATCGGCGGCGGCGCGATCGGCGTCTATAACGTGGCTACCATCCCCGGCCGCCAGCGCCATGGATTCGGCGAGGCCACCATGCGTCACGCTCTCGCCGAGGCCCGTCGCACCCACGCCGTCGAACCCGTGATTCTGCAGTCCACGCCGTCAGGCCTTCATCTGTACCAACGCATGGGCTTCCAAACTGTGGCTCGCGTGTCGGTGTATACGTCGTAGCACCTCCGTCGGCAGCCCGCGCCCTGTGAGATACTGACCCCATCAGGAGGCCCGATGTTCCGCAATTTCGCCTTCACCCTATTTCTGTTCGCGGCGCTCGTCTGCGCGCAAACCCAACGTAGCCCGCGCCCGCCCGCCGACCCCGATGGTCTCGATAGCGCCCTCCGCGGCGCCAATCAGACCATGAAGCAACTGGTCCGCGGCACCGACTACGCGGCCACCTCGATGATGCCGCAGGCCACGCTCGCCGCCGAACACGTGCTACGCTCCGGAGGCAATGCCTTCGATGCCGCCGTCGCCGGCCAGGCCGTGCTCGGCGTGGTTCAGCCAAATATGAACGGTCTGGGCAGCGACGCCGTCCTGCTGGTCTACGATGCTAAGGCGAAGAAGGTCTGGTCGATCAATGCCGAGGGCACTGCGCCCAAACTCGCCACCATCGACTGGTACAAGAAAAACAAAGACGGCAAAATCCCCACCAACGACACGCTGCTTTCGGGCACCGTGCCCGGAGTCGTCGACGCGTGGTACCTCCTGCTCTCTCGCCGGGGGACCAAAACCTCGGCGAACTGCTCGCCCCGGCCATCGAGATGGCCGAAAGGCATGCCCGTCACCCGCGCCTTCAATTCGCCCGCGCTCATGAAGTGGCCCTCCAGCGCCGCCGTCTATCGCCCGCCCGATGGCACCCGCTGGAACGACAACGAAGTCTTCAAGAATCCCGATCTCGCCCGCACCTTCCGCCGCCTGGTGGAAGCCGAAAATCTACCGCGGCCGCCGGACGCGAAGCCGGCCTCAAGGCCGCCCGCGACCTTCTTCTACAAAGGCGACATCTCCCGCGAAATGGCCAAGTTCTCTGAAGAAAACGGCGGCCTGTTCCGCTACGACGATTTCGCATCCTACACCGCCAAAGTGGAAGAGCCGGTCTCCACCACCTACCGCGGCTACACCGTCTACAAGAACGCCTCCGCCAGCCAGGGCCCCGCCGAACTCTTCGCCCTGAACATCCTGGAAGGCTTCGACCTTAAGAAGATGGGCCACAATTCCGCCGACTTCATTCATACCTCGGTGGAAGCCCTCAAGCTCGCCATGGCCGACCGCGATACCTATCTCGGCGACATGGACTTCATCCAGATCCCCTATCAGGGCCTGCTCTCCAAGGAATACGCCGCCGCCCGCCGCAAGCTGATCGATCCCGCCAAGGCTCGCTCGATTTCCGCCCCGGCGATGTCACCGCGTACCTGCCAAGCTGGCCCACCGATACCCGTCCTCGCGACGTCAACCTGCGCGGCATCGCCGGGCAGGCCAGCGGCTACGTGGGGGCCTCGTTCGGCTACGTGCTCGGCTTCATCGCCGCCGCGATCCTCTGCGGTTACCTGGCCGAGCGCGGTGCGGACCGCTCGGTGCCGCGGTCGGTGCCGGCCATGATCGCCGGCGAGGTCCTCATCTACGCGTTCGGGGTGACCTGGCTGGCGCTGGACCTGCATCTCAGTGCCGCGCAGGCGCTGTCGGAGGGCTTCACCCCGTTCGTGGCGGGCGACGCCATCAAGGCCGCCATCGCCGCGGGGCTGCTGCCCGCAGCCTGGTGGCTGACCGGCTACCGGCGCAACCGGACGACGCCCACCGGCGAGGCCGGCTGAGCCAGCAGGGCCGGCTGAGCCAACAGGGCCTGCTGGGCCAATAGGGCCGGCGCAGCCGGGTGACCAGCTTGTAGCGGTCGCCCCGGTACTTGGACTGGGCCCATTCGACCGGCTCGGCCGAGGCGTCGAACGCCTGCCGGGACAGCAGGAGCAGGGGCATGCCGACGTCCACCGCGAGCAGCCGGGCGTCCTTGGGGTCGGCCAGCACCGTCTCGATCGTCTCCACCGCCTCGGTGAGCTGGACCCCGTAGGCCGAGGCCAGCGCCTCGTACAGGGACGCGTAGCGGTCCAGGTTCCGGCGCAGGCCCGGGAACCGGCGCGCGGGCAGGTGGGAGGTGTCGGTCAACATGGGTTCCCCGTCGGCCAGCCGCAGCCGGTGGATGCGCAGCACCCGGCTGCCCGCCGGGATCGCCAGCAGCTCGGAGAGCTGCGCGTCGGCCGGCACGTAGCTGGTGTCCAGGATCCTGGTCTGCGGGTGCAGCCCGTGCGCCCGCATCCCCTGGGTGTAACTGGCCAGCTCGAGCAGCTGCGCGACCTTGGGCTTGGCCACGAAGGTCCCCTTGCCCTGCATCCGCCGTAGCCGGCCTTCCATCACCAGCTCGGCCAGGGCCTGGCGCACCGTGGTCCGCGACGTCCCGTAGTGCTGGGCCAGCTCGCGTTCCGGCGGCACCGGGCTGCCCGGGGCCATGGCCTGAGTCAGCTCGAGCAGCTGGCGCTTGACCGCGTAGTACTTGGGGATCCGGGGCGACGTCGGGCCGGGCGGTGTTGGGCCGGGCGGGGCGGGCTCACCGTCGCGGATGGCGGGGGACGCTGTCACGGGTCACTTCCTTCCGCAGCAAACTGCGTTCCGGACATGATCCCTCATCAGCGGCGGGCCCGCTTCCCCAGGCCCGTCAGGTGGCCCGGATGGGCGATGATGGCAGGGTGCCCACGCTGAATGACCTCGCCCGCCGCCACACCGCGCTGACGTCGGCCGACATCGACTGGCTGCACGCTCTGGTGTCCGACTGGCAGCTGCTGGCCGACCTGTCCTTCGCTGACCTGGTGCTGTGGGCGCCGCTCCAGGACTCCTCCGGCTGGGTGGTGCTGGCCCAGATGCGCCCGACCACCGGGCCGACCACGTTCCACGACGACGCGGTGGGCACGTTCGCGCCCACCGGGGCCCGTCCCTTCCTGGAATCGGCGCACCGGGAGCGGCGGATCTGCCGGGAAGGCGACCCGGAGTGGACCCGCGGCGTGCCGGTCCGCCGCGAATCGATTCCGGTCACCCGCGAGGGCCAGGTCATCGCGGTCATCGAGCGCAGCACCAACCTGAGCTCGGCGCGCACGCCGAGCCGCCTGGAGCTCACCTACCTCAAGGGCGCGGATGACCTGGCCCAGATGGTTGCGTCGGGCATGTTCCCCTGGCCGGGCCAGCAGCCCGCGCTGGTCCGATCCCCGCGCGTCGGGGACGGCCTGCTCCGGCTCGGCCGTTCCGGCAAGGTCAGTTACGCGAGCCCTAACGCCCTCTCGGCGTACCGCCGGCTTGGCCTGGCGGCCGATCTGGTGGGGTCGGAACTGGGCCCCCTGACCGCCCGGCTCTGCGCGCCAGGCCGGCCGACCGATGACTCCCTGATGGTCACCGCCAGCGGCCGCGCCCCGCGCGAGACCGAGGTCGAGGGGAACGGGTCCGTGGTCCAGCTCCGGGCCATCCCGCTGGTGGTCAACGGCCTGCGCACCGGCGCGCTGGTGCTGGTCCGGGACGTGACCGAGCTGCGGCACCGCGAACGCGAGCTGATGACCAAGGACGCCACCATCCGGGAGATCCACCACCGGGTCAAGAACAACCTGCAGACCGTGGCCGCGCTGCTGCGGCTCCAGTCCCGGCGGCTGGACGAGCCGAAGGCGCGGGCCGCGCTGGATGAGGCGGTGCGCCGGGTCGGCTCCATCGCCACCGTCCACGAGACGCTCTCGCACGCTCCCGAGGAGATCGTGAACTTCGACGACGTCGCGGAGCGGGTGGCGGCCATGGCGGGGGAGGTGTCCGCCGCCGAGGCCCGGGTCAAGCCGGTCCTGCTCGGCAAGTTCGGCCTGCTCCCGTCCGCGGTGGCCACGCCGCTGGCCCTGGTCCTGGCCGAGTTGCTGCAGAACGCGCTGCAGCATGGGCTGGCGCCGTGTGGACCGGAACTGGCCCCGGGCCTGGGCGGGCTGCTCGAGGTCTCGGTGAACCGCAGCCAGGAGCGGCTGACGGTGATCGTCCAGGATAATGGCGTCGGATTGCCGGAAGAATTCGATCTGGATTCGGCCACGAGCCTGGGCCTGCAGATCGTCCGGACCCTCGTGGTCTCCGAGCTCGGCGGGCGGCTGGAGGTCAAGCCCAGGGCAGGCGGCGGGACCAAGGCCGTCGTTGACCTGCCGCTGGACGCGGAGGCGCCGTTATCGGCCCGGGCCGCCCCGATACGCCCGCTGGGGCCCGTCTAGACACGGGCGTGCGCCGGGATAGAGCGGCCACCGCCCGGCTCGCGGGCGATGGCGCTCATGCGCGCAGGGCGCTCAGGCGTGAGCGCGAGCGCGGAACCGGCTGGCCCGCCGCTTGACGGCGCGCCGCTCGTCTTCGCTCATGCCGCCCCACACCCCGGCGTCCTGGCCGCTCTCGAGCGCCCACTGCAGGCAGGCCTCGATCGCTGGGCATCGGCGGCATACCTGCTTCGCCTCGTCGATCTGGAGTAGCGCGGGTCCGGTATTCCCGATCGGGAAAAACAGCTCCGGGTCCACGTCACGGCAGGCGGCGTCGTGGCGCCAGTCCATGCGGTCCACTCCTCCTATGGAGACCGGGCCGAGGCCCGGGGTGGTGACCCCGCCCGTGAGCTTGTGAACGAATTCACGAGCCAGGTCATATGTCGGGAGCCGTGTAGCTTCCCGGGGTTTGTACACTCACACTTCATTCGAGCCAGCGGCCCCCACTGGACTCCGGTCCGAGGCCTCGGAATCAGGACACCAACGCCAAGACCTGCAGGATGTCGGCGCATGGCACCGCCACCCGAACCGGGTTCTAGCCTGTCAAGCGCCTGAATCAAACGCAAGACTATTCGGCAAAGGTTCAGGCGGATTTCGGTGTCTGATAGGTCACATCTTGGCCTCATCCGGGCTAGTCAGGCAATTACCCGCAGGGCGCTCGGAACAGCTCGAAACGTGACACTCTCATGCTCGCCCACGTACTCGCCGTCCACCTGGAGTGCGACCGGCTGGTCCGACCGGAGCGTGAACGCGGGCTGGTCGTGCAGGCTGACCACGTCCCGGCCCCGGGGCGGCTTGCCATCCTGGGTGAACATCTGGCGGAGCGCGTTCAACGTGCCTATCGTCCGCATTCGCCGGAGCGCGAAGATGTCGAGCCCGGTGTCGAAACTCGCGCCCGGGCTCGGGTTGACCGGCCGGCGGCCCAGGTAGGTCCAGGGCGACGTGTTGGAAATAATCCCGAGGAACAGGCGCCCGATCGGGGATTGGCCGTCCCGTTCCAGGGTGAGCCGGGGGTGACGGCGGTCGGTGACCCGGTAGAACTGGCGCAGCGCGGTCCGCAGGTACAGCCGGGAGGTCAGGGTCCGGCCGTGCTCCCGCATCCCCTCGATCACCCGCACGGTCTCGGCATCCAGGCCCATCCCGGCATTGAAGGTGAAGTAGCGGTCCAGGCTGGCTCCGGGGGGAGCTCCCGGACTGGTGTGACCGGGACTGGCGCAGCCCAGCCCGACGCGGCGGTCGCGGCCCGTCCGCAGGGCCTCGAGGATCCGCCCGGTCGCGTTAACCGGGTCGGCGGGCAGGCCCAGCGCGCGGACGAACACGTTGGCGTTCCCGCCCGGGACGGGGGCGAAGGCCGGGTCCGTCCCGGGCTCCCGGCCGGGCTTCAGGCCGTGCAGGAGGCCGTTGACGGCCTCGTTGACCGTGCCGTCCCCGCCGAGCGTCAGGATGAGCTGGAAGCCGTCTGAGGCGGCCTTGCGCGCCAGGGTGCCCGCATGACCCCGGTAGCGTGTTTCCACGACTTCCAGTTGCATCTGGGATGCGAGAGCATGCGTGATGACGTCCCGGCGCAACTGGGTGGTGGCCGTGGCGTGCGGGTTGACGATCAGGAGCGCGGGCACGGGCTCAGATTAGCGATGAGGGGTACGGGAGATGCAGCAGAGGCCGGCGAGCCTGCTCGGCGCGGCTGGAGTGCAAGCCGCTGACGCCCTCATCGTGCTCGCCGCCAGCGTGCTGGCCGGGGTCGACACGGTCGCGGGCCAGTCCTACCAGCGGGGCAGCGGGATCGCGCTGACCCTGATCGGGCTGGCCACGGCGGCCGCGCTGGCCTGGGTCGCCGTCGGGCTGTCCCGGGGCCGCCGGTGGAGCCGCACTCCCGCGGCGCTGACCCAGCTGTTCGTCGGCATCGTCGGCATCTACCTGGTGCAGGGGCACCGCTACGAGTGGGGCATCCCGTCGCTGCTCCTGGCGGCCGCGGGGTTCGCCCTGCTGCTGATGCCGGCCAGCCTCCGCGCCCTGGCCGGCCCTGGATCCGGAGACGGTAGCGGGCCCGCAGCGCCATCCGGGCCCACCCCGGCCCAGCGCCCACAGCAAGCCAAGGCCCAGGCAGCGCCAAAGACCACGCCCCCGCAGGCCAAGAACCCGCCAGCCAAAACGGGGTCAGCCAAGCCAGGCACGTCAGGCAAACGCCCCGCCCGCAGCTAGCTAGCCGGCCACCCACGGCACATATCACGCCAGACGTGCATCGAAGCGGATGATTTGTCCGGTTTGCGCGAACGTTCGGCGTGAAATGTGCCCGGCATCCGCGGCAGCCGACGTGCGTACGGGAGCGGGCCAGTGGGGGTCCGGGGGGTCGCCCCCTGGGCTAACTCAGTCCTCGGCGGTGAGGCCGTCGCGGAGCTGGGCGAGCGTCCGGGCCAGCAGCCGGGATACGTGCATCTGCGAGATCCCCAGTTCGCTGGCGATCTGCGACTGCGTCATGTTCCCGAAGAACCGCAGCAGCAGGATGCGCTTTTCCCGGCTGGGCAGCTGTTCCAGCAAGGGCTTGAGTGATTCCCGGTACTCGACCCCTTCCAGGGCGTCGTCCAGCATGCCGAGCGATTCGGCCACGGCGGGCGCGTCGTCGTCACCCGAGTCCGGAGCGTCCAGCGACACCGTCGAGTAGGCGTTGGCCGACTCCAGGCCCTCCAGGACCTCTTCCTCGGTCATCTGCAGGTGTGCGGCGATCTCGGCCACGGTGGGCGCCCGGCCTTCGCGCTGCGCCAGGTCCCCGATGGCCTTGGTCAGGGCCAGCTTGAGCTCCTGCAGCCGCCGGGGCACCCGGACGGCCCAGCCCTTGTCGCGGAAATGCCGCTTGATCTCACCCACGATGGTGGGGGTGGCGTAGGTCGAGAATTCCACCCCGCGGGCCAGGTCGAAGCGGTCAATGGACTTGATCAGCCCGATCGTCGCCACCTGGGTCAGGTCGTCGAGCCATTCGCCGCGGTTACGGAAGCGCCGGGCCAGGTATTCCACCAGCGGCAGGTGCAGCTCGACCAGCTCGCCGCGGATGCGCAGCCGGTCGGCGTCGCCGTCGGGCAGCACCGCCAGCCGCTCGAACAGCTCCCGCGCGCGTCCCCGGTCCGGGACCGCGTGCTGGATCCGCGGCGCCGGGGCCACCTCGCTCAGCGGCGCCTCGCTCAGTGCCGTCTCACCGAGTGCCGTCTCACCCAGGGGCGCCTCACCCCCCGGGGCCTCGATGCTGGCCGCCACTCCGGCATCGATCTCCTCGGCCACCCGGGCATCGACTTTCCGGGGCACCCGGACCTCGATTTCCTCGGTCACCCGGACCTCGACAGCTCGCGGGTCTTGCGCAGCATGACCGTGAGTTTGCTGCCCGGCCCGGCCCAGGCGTCCACGCTGCCGGCCAGCGCGGCGAGCACGGTCCAGGCGAAGGTGTCACGGGCGGGGAGCTGGGCCCGCTGGGTCTGCACGGACACCGCGATGGTCACGCTGTCCTCGCCGAGGGTGAAGTCGCAGTCCAGGCTCGCGCCCGGCGAGGCCTGGCTCAGCAGCAGGCCGCACGCCTCGTCTACGGCGATCCGCAGGTCCTCGATCTCATCGAGGGTGAAGTCCAGGCGGGCGGCGAGACCCGCAGTGGCCGTGCGCAGCACGGACAGGTAGGCGCCCTCGGCCGGCATCCGGATCGTCACGCGATCCTCGGCGTCCCGCGGCGCATGGTCGCCGCGAACCGCGGTGGGCACGGCCGCAGCAGTGGGCGCGGTCGTCTCTTCCGTCACGATTGTCCTCCAGTACCGTCAGCCGTACTGCTGCTGGCGGCCGTCGTGGTCTTGCCATGCAACCTACCGTCCGCGGCGTGCATCGCTAACGCGCCGCCCCGGGTGCTGCCCCGGCAATTCCCTTTTGACCAGCCAGGATGCCCTGGATTGACCGGCCGATTCCAGGATGCCAGTGAATCCCGGT
>CAVZFZ010000009.1:0-547872 GCA_963774655.1 Bryobacterales bacterium
GACACATCAATGCCGACACCCGAAGCCGTCCGAAGAAGAAGGACACGATGACGCCGGGCGAACTCGATTGCGTCCTCGATCCGGGCTGGAAAAGCAGTCAGCAGCGGAACAATGAAACGATCTTCCGAGCCAAACCCTGCCAACAAAGTAAGGTGGACGTCCCGCGTCACCCGCGGTTCGCCCCATCTCTGGACAGCGATGCCTCCAATGAAGCAGGATTGCCAGCCTTGTTGATCGCAGAAAAACTGGAGTTGCTGGGCCGTCTCGAAGAGATCGATCATCGGCGGAGCTTTGCAAACCAAGCCTGCATTTCAACCATTCCGGAGGACTCGCGAGGCGGCAAGGTGTGCAAAGCGTGATTGAAGGCGCCTTCGAGCAGAGCTAACACTTGCAAGTTGTCGCCATCCTGGATTTCCCGACGACGAATGGCATCGAGTTGCGGTCCCGCTTCTTTCCAGGTTTCCACCCAACGGCGCGCTAACTCGTGCTCATCCATACTTTGATTATGAACGATCCGAGGACTTGCGACCCGTAATTTGAGCCCCTGGCCGTCCCTTAATGGCAATCTGTGGGGGATCCGGTTCCATTTAGAATCTGACCACCAAGACCCTCTCCGGAACGAACTATGCGATGCCCCGTCATTGAATACCAATAGAGGATGTTGAAGAATTTAAAATATGGATAACTTATACGCCACTTCGATAACCGGCGCATTAGACTGGCTAAGCCGGTTTCTCAACTCTGAAGCGAAAGCCGCATCGTAACAATAGCCGTTACCCAGCTTCCGATATAGGACAACCGGAAATGTCCCGCGTGCATCCCTTTCAACTTCGCCCCAGGGTGCCACGCCGTTTGCAGTCCACTGCATGGAATAACTACGAACAGTTATTTGGTTGGTGAAAACTCGATCAAGGGCAACACCAGTAAGAACGAGAATCCCCGAAATCGAAGCCGGCAGGATGCTGCGTGACATTGTCTCCCACATGCAAGCGACAATTAAACCAATAGCGAGCACTATGGCAAGAGCCAGAAACAAGTACTGACGATCAACAGAGGGAGGGAATTGGAACAAGAGACACGCTATTCCGAGTACCGGCGCGATCAAGAACTGGGCCGCAAAGGCTGGCTGGAAAAACCACAAAAATCCAGAGACGGTCCAAAGAAACCCACAAACCAAGTACCACAAGCTGGGAGGAGCCACCAGAAAACTGAGAGTAAGGATTGCACCAGAAGAAGAAACTAAAATGCCGGCGGCATTTCGGGGTACCCGTGATTGTCCTTCCTGCGGGTCTCCTCGCCCTAAAAAGGGCAATAACTTAGTTGACAAAATAGGCTATCTGTATTAGAATTAATCATGGACAGAGAACCGAAGTCACTCCAAGAAGCAATCGTATACTTTTCGGACCCCGTCAACTGCCGTGAGTATTTGGTAGCGCGGCGGTGGCCGAATGGCGTCACTTGCCCACGTTGTGGCGCTGCCAACGTTCTCTTCCTGGAGAAGTACAACCGCTGGCACTGCCGCGCGAAGCATGACGCCCCCCAGTTCACGCTGAAGACCGGAACCATCATGGAAGATTCGCCCATCGGTCTGGACAAGTGGCTCACGGCAATGTGGCAGATTGTGAACTGCAAAAACGGAATCAGTTCGCTACGAAGTTCACCGGGCAATCGGAATCACTCAGAAGTCAGCATGGTTCCTGGATCATCGTATTCGGCTCGCTCTTCAGTAAAGGCATCGTTCGACAAAGCTGTCCGGTCACGTCGAAGCGGACGAAACTTTCATCGGCGGTAAAGCGCGCAACATGCACGCTCGAAGCGTGCGCGAAAGATCACCGGCACTGGCGGCAAAGACAAAACCGCTGTTCATGGGAATCTTGGAACGCGGCGGCAAGCACAGCACAGTGCGTGCAACCGTGGTCCCGAACCGCAAGAAGAAAGCGCTGCAAACAGAAGTCCGCAAGCACGTCGAAGCGGGATCGCGCTCTACACGGATGCGCTGCAATCTTACAAAGGGCTGGATGAATTCGAGCATCAGGTGGTTGACCACGCCGTGCAATATGTGGATGGTAAGGTTCACACCAACGGTCTGGAAAACTTCTGGTCTCTCCTCAAGCGCGGCATCAACGGAACCTACGTATCGGTCGAGCCGTTTCACTTGTTCCGCTATCTGGATGAACAGGTTTATCGTTTCGACAATAGACGGATGAACGACGGCGAGCGCTTCGACTTGGCCGTACGTCAGATCGTCGGTAAGCGCGTTACCTGGAATCAGCTCACAGGCAAAGCGGAGTCTCCCACGTGCGTTAACTGAGAAGGAGCAGGAGCGGCAGAAGCGCGGGAAGCGAAGTCGGTAATTGAAACTCGGCGAATCACTTTATAACGTCTCGCCAGTCTTCAGGCGTGCCGGTACAAATACCGCATCGACATGGTTTGTTATGGCAGAAGAATCGATTTCCTCTGTATTCGATCATCTTTGGGTCGGGCTTTCCGCTAGCTCCAAACGTCCCATCTGGGAGCAGATATTGATGGCACAGAGCGATCATGAAGCCCATCAAGGAATATGGCACAGTTTGACTTCGCGTCCCAGGCGGTTGATGCGGAGGTCCAGGATCATCTTTGTATGGTTTGCCTGCGCGCGCCTTCTTTGTGAGGATTGCTTCTTCGTAACCGACATCCTTGAACATTCGTAGTAGAGTGGATGGATGTACGAGCCGTTTTGAAGGAACTGAGGCCATGGCGTCGGAACTAGAGTTCGAAATTCAACAACACCTCTCGCGATACCTTGATGGAAGCGAAGAGCGGTACGAATTTGAGAACTGGCTCATCCCGACTCTGTGGGATCTTGCGGAATCCGATGATGAAGTGTCTCGGGAACTCGTCGGGCACATCCATAACCTCATTGCAGAAACCTCCAATGGAGATCGCTCAGAGAAATCACTTCGGGAGGAGCTGACGCGGATCGCCACCCCTTTTGGTCCGCGAATTGTCTCGATGAGCTACGAAATATTGGACGTTCCACGGGACATCACCTTTGACTTCGAGCCTACTCGGAAGGGGCAAGGTCAGGTTCTATGGGGTGCCGCCCCTGACGTGGAGCGTCAGGTATCTTGTGCTTAATCTGGAATGGTATCCAGAGCGCTAATGTGCCGTTTACTAATACGTCAACATGCCATAGCCCAGGCACGGACACTGAGAGCGAGATCAAGTTGAGTCGCAGGTTCTGACCCTGGACGCCTGCGCCAAGCTCCAGCCCGTTGTAAATCTCGTGGCCCCTCTGGTTCCCGGCTGGGTCGATGACTCGTACCTCAACGTCAAGCTTATCTGGTTTGTCAGATTTGAACGAGATAAACGCGCTAACGGGAAGCTGAGCGATGATGACGGTGTGGTTCGGATCAGCACCGTATGGAAGTTCAAGCGTAACGCTATCTCCAATCTTGAACGCGGTTAGAATACCCTCTTCGTCTCGAATTATCTGCTGGCAGATGAAACCGGAGACATAAATGGCCACGAACTAAGCCCTCCTGGCGGTTCGTTCAGTCATCAAAAATTGTGCGTCAAAATAATTTGTTGCCCCTATCAGTGTTACCGACGGGCACGGTTTCACGACCCCACTAGAACCCCTGGAGGGAACGCCTGCAGCGGGCTTATAATGGTCCCAGCATGAAGCCATTGCCAGCGCCGGATGTCCCCGGCAACACGGAAGCGGAACGCATGGACAACGCCGTCCGCATTATGTTCAGCGTGTCGAAAGAGGATCTGCTGAAGCGAGAGGCAAAGTGGAAGCGATCACAGGCACGCAAAAAACGAGCGAAGAAACCGGCCTGACCAATTTGTGGCCATGAAAACGATCAGTCACGACAAAACGCACGTTGATTACACATCTGGAAACACTGGGGTTCGCGTTTGGAAAGAACACTTCCAGGAAATCTACCGCGACACGGACAAGTCTGAATGGCGTTTCCTTGGCGCTCGCCATAAAATACCGGCGCGCAGGGAGCAGATTTCGTCACAGTTTGTAGGCTTGCCGGAAGGAACGGCCCCACCAATGGGCTTACAGATAGCCGCTACAGTACGCACATATGAACGAGAGGAAGATGATCCGGAGTTGGGCGAACTACTGATCGGATCAAAACCATTTCAGGCAGTCATCTTGGAGTAGGTCGCGCCAACTCGCCGAAACCTGTCACGCCGTTCTCAGCCTACAGCTAGCATCCTATTTTGTCAAGTAAGTTATTGCCCTAAAAAGGTAGATCCCGCGCCCCATGTTTAGGCAGAGACAGCGCCGATCGCGCCAAATACGGATAAGGATTCACGGGCGTGCCACCCATCCGCACTTCGTAATGCAGGTGCGGCGATGTCGCGCGTCCGCTGCTGCCGGATTGGCCAACAATGTCTCCCCGGCGAACCTCCTGCCCGCTGACCACTTCGAACCGCGATAAATGGCCATAGTAAGTCTGCAGCCCATTGCCGTGGTCCACCACCACCAACCGGCCGTAACCGCCGGCACTCCACTCCGCATGGATCACGATGCCATCGGCAGCGCAATGCACCGAGGTACCCTGCGGGGCTGAAAGGTCGACACCCGTATGGATCGCGCCCTCTCCAGAGAACGGATCGGTCCGCCCGCCAAATGGACTCATCAACCGGCCTTCCACTGGCCACAGGCTGGGCCGGATGTTGGTTTGCCATTGCTTTGGGTAGGTCCGGTAAAGCTTGGAAATGGAAGCCGATTGCAGGAAGTTGTATTGCCCCAGCGACTCCCGGAAGGTGGGGGCCAGCGCGCCGCTCGAAACATCGGTGGAAGCCTCTGGTTTACTCTTGAGACCGTAGGCTACCGAAACTTCGCTCGCGAAGGTTTCCAACGTCGCCAACTGCTCGTTTTTCTGATTGGTAACTGTCTGAAGTTCCTGATACTTAGCCCGTAAAGAGTCAACTTCTCGGCGAAGCGAGTTGTAATTAGCCACCTTCCAGGTCATCCTCGCGTAACTGGATACGAACCCAAATACCGAGAAACACCCGATCAGGGCGAGAATGAAAGCGGCGTAGATCGCTTGGTGCGGGATATGTACCCGGCGCAAACGCCCATGCAGCGAGTGCGCTAATACAAGCACAAAATAAGGCTGATGCGGCACTGAATCTCCCTTAGTTTTAATTCGGCGCGACCCAGAAAAACTTCAGACACGGTGGGCCGTAGGCCGGAGAGTACCAATGACTGATAACGAAGGCTAAGGATACTTCATGTGAAGGAGCAGTGTCAAGCCGAGTAAGTGTAAGTTAAATTACAAATAAACCACTGCGGGCAAGCATGAGCCGCGGATACACGCGGATTAGGCATCCCTGTGCATCCGTGGCTAAAGTAGCTGTCGCTCTTCCGCCCGGCGACGCTAACCGGCTCACTAAGCAGCGCCCTTGCGCCTCACGTCAATATTCAGCCGCTTGATCTTCTGATTCAATGTCGATAGTGGGATGCTGAGTTTTTCGGCTGCTTCCGTCTGGCTCCAGTTGACCGTTTCGAGCGTTTCGATGATCTTGCGCCGCTCGAAGTCGGCGACGATTTCGAACAACGACGCGTCGGAAGGGAGCGTCCCGCTTTCATCCCGCCGGATCCGCACGCCGCCAGCCTGCAAGATTGAGTCGGGCAGCACATCCACCGAGACCATTGCGTCCGAAGCGAGCACAACCGCCCGTTCGATGGCGTTTTCCAGTTCCCGAACGTTGCCCGGCCAATTGTAATCCATGAGAAGCTGCATGGCGTCCGGCTCGAAATGCAGCCGGCTCTTGTGCTCGTCATCCAGGAACTTTTCGTTTTCGCGGCTGTACTTGGTGAAGAAGAAGTCCACCAACCGGGGGATGTCCTCTTTGCGTTCCCGCAGCGGAGGCAGCACCAGATTGATGACGTTCAGACGGTAATAAAGGTCCTCGCGGAACTTCCCTTCTTCCACCAGCCGTTTCAAGTCGGCGTTGGTGGCCGCGATGATCCGGACATCCACCTTAATAGTCTCGGTGGACCCTACCGGCATAAACTCGCGTTCCTGAATCACACGCAGGAGTTTCGCCTGCGTCTCCGGACTGATGGTCCCGATTTCATCGAAGAAGATGGTGCCGCGATTCGCGATCTCGAAATAGCCCTTTTGCGCGGCGATTGCGCTAGTGAACGCGCCTTTGATGTGGCCGAACAGGGCCGATTCCATCAGGTCCGACGGCACCGATCCGCTATTCACCGGAACAAATAATTGATTCGACCGAGCCGAGTGCGCGTGGATGGCTTTGGCGATCAGTTCCTTGCCGGTTCCGGTTTCGCCCGTAATCAGGATGGTCGCGCGGCTGGGCGCCACTTGAGTCACCAGATCCAGGATGCGCAGCATACGATCGCTCTTGCCGATGATGTTCGGGAATGCGTACTGCTGTTTGAGAGCGCGCTTGAGCTGGATATTCTCGCGCGCCAGGCGGCTGGACGAGATCATGCGATCGATCTCGATCAGCAGCTTTTCGTTGTCCCAGGGCTTGGAAAAGTAATCATTGGCCTTCGCCTTGAGGGCATTCACGGCCACTTCCAGCGAGCCGTAGGCGGTGATCATGAAAATCGGCGTTTCGGTATCGCGCTCGCGAAGATCTTTCAACACCTCCATGCCGGAACGGTCCGGCATCATCAGATCCAGCAAGATCAAATCGTAGGTTGCGGCCTCAGCCTTGCGCAATCCGTCTGTGCCGTTGACTGCGAGCTCGACGTTGTAGCCTTCGAGTTCCAGCAGCGTGGCCAGGCTTTCGCGGATCTCGGCCTCATCGTCGATCACTAAGATGCGTGATTTGTTGGCTGGGGACGTTACGTCGTCTGGAGGGAGTTGATCAGGCATGCACTGGCTTCCTGGCCAGGGGAAGCTCTACATGGAACCGGGCGCCGGCGCCAGGACGGCTTTCCACGCGAATCGCGCCGCCGTGCTCGCGCACAATGCCGTACGTGATCGAAAGGCCAAGCCCAGTTCCTTTCTTGGCGCCTTTGGTGGTGAAAAACGGATCGTAGATTCGTTCCAGGTGTTCGGCCGGGATGCCTTGTCCGCTGTCAGCTACTTCGATGCGTGCGAACCCATCTTCGTTCCAAGTCCGGATTGCCAGCGTTCCGCCGGACTCCATGGCGTCGCGCGCGTTCAGGAACAAATTCAAAAACACCTGCTGCAGTTTGCCCGAATTCGCCTTCACTCCAGGCAGCCCTGATTCCAGGCTCAGGTTCACGCCGATCCCGGCTTTCTCCAACTGGTGTTCGATCAGCGTCAAAGTCTCGCGGATCACTTTGTTCAAATCCACTTCTACGAATTCGGTGGGCGAAGTGCGCGAGAAACTCAGCAGCGAATTCACGATTTCGCTGGCGCGGAAAGTCTGCTTGGCGATTTTGTCGAGCAACTTGAACTTCACCTCATCGCCCGAGATTTGCTTCGCCAGCATCTGGGCGTAGGTGGAAATCACGGCCAGCGGCGTGTTCACTTCGTGCGCCACACCGGCTGCCAGCAGTCCGATGGAACTGAGCTTATCGGCCTGCACCAGACGCCGCTCCAGTTCGTCACGATCGGTGATGTCGTCGAAGATGATCAGCCGCCCGATCTGCTCCAGATCCTTCGATACCAGCGGGGCAACGGCGATGTTCAGCGTGTGGGCGTGCCCGTTTCCGTTGCCATTTCCGTTCACAGCCGCGGTAGGCCGCAACACGAATTTGTAGATATTGCGGACGCCGGTGTCGCCCCGAACCTGGTCGAACCTCTCGCACAAATCAACCGGGAACAAGTCAGCCAAGCGCTGGCCCACGGCGGCTTGGCGCGAGATGCCGGTGAGCCGTTCGATCTGCGTGTTCCAGCTTCCCACGCGATCGTCCAGGTCCGCCGCCAGAATGCCGACGTTGATGGACTCGACGATGTTTTCGCTGAACTCCTTGAGCCGCTCGTACTCTTCCACCTTGTGCTGCAGGGAGCGATACAAGCGGGCATTTTCAACCGCGATGCTGACGTATCCGGCTAAAGTGATCAGCAGCTCCACGTCGTCGCTGGATAAGAAATCGCCCTTGTCGGTACGGCTCAACGCAAGGTACGCGATGGTCCGCCCGCGCACCGTGCACGCAAAGTAGTAGGTCAGGTCGAGATCCGAAATGCTGCTGCGAACCGACGCCGGCCACTCATGCGAGACAACATCCAGCAAATGGCGCGTGCGTTCAAAAAACAGATAAGGCTTGCCCGGATGCGAGCTGAGGAAACTTAAGTCCAACTCCGATGCCGGCTTCTGCCCCCGATCCTTGCGATTCCCCATCGTCATATGCAGGCGGAACTGGTCGTCGGTGTCGCCGGCCAGGAAAAACGCGACATGCTGGATGGACAGCGTGTGGACCAGCCGATCCGCCACCGAACGCAGCATTTCATCCAGATTCGTTTCAGAACCCAGTTCTTTGGCGAATTCGATCAGCGTGCGCCGATAGTCGTAGCGGTCTTTGTAAAAGAAATAGCGGTCCAGCTGTTCCTGCAACCAGTCGCGAATAGGCTGAAAGATGAAGGTCGCAAAAACGATCAGGCCCACGATTGCGGCTGGGCTAAGATCCTCGGGCTTGGTGAACGAAAAGATCAGTCCGTAGAAAATGCCCAGCACCACCAGCGTGGCTAGCGTGTATACATAACCCTGCTGGAAGATGATGTCGACGTCCATCAGCCGGTAGCGGAGGATCGCGTAAGCCCAGGTGACAGGGATCAAGATGAGCGAGAGCACAGCCATCTTTTCGTAATGGCCGGGCAGGACGCCGATCACATACGGGATCGCGTAAATCAAGCTGAACGGCACGATGCCGAACAGAGCGCCGTTGCGCAGATACTTGAGCTGCCTTCCCACCAGCGGATCGTCCGCGTCCGATGTTTTGAGCCACAAGACTGCCGCACCCGCCAAATATACCGTGGTCAAATACAACACCCACGCCCGATCCAAGAACCAGTTCAGCTCGATGGGCGAAGCGGAAACGCGCAGGATTTCTTTCCCGATCAAAACACCCGCTGTCAGCAGCAATAAGCCCGGAACATAAGCCAACGCAATCAACCCGCGACGGCGAAGCCATTTGGGCGGATCTGGAAATACCAGGCAGAAGTGCAGGAAGATGGTGGGCGCCAGGATGCCAGCGGCGAAATTCCCCAGGTCGATGACCTGATCGAAGGCGTTCAGCTTTCCCGTGTAATGGAAGCAATACAGGACAAACGAAGCCAGGCAGAGTACGTAAAAGTGCACCGAGCGTGGCGCACTGACGCGCCGATAGTAGACAAACAACCCGATCAGCAGATACGCGATGCCAACGATGTACTGGTAATAGACCGCCCGGTCGATTACCTTCTCCCCGATAATGACATGCGCGGGAACCGGGATGCTTCCCCGCCGGACCATGTACAGGCGGGCCTTATCCCAGGTCACTACATACTGAAGAGCCTGGGGAACGTCCACGGTTTTGTGGATTTCTTTCTCCCCAATCTGCGTGAGAACATCGCCTTCATGGATGCCGGCGTTTTCCGCGCCGCTGCCCGGCGTTACGTGCAGCGCGACTACGGAGTTCTTGCCATCCGCCTCCGGCCGGTCCACCCAGATCACGCCGTCGTCAGGCAGGCGGAACAAGCTCTGCTGCCGGAAATTGACGATTGCACAGCAAACAGCAGCCACCGTCAGGACGAACAGCAGCGCGCTCACGAACTGGGTTTTGAGATCCCTCAAAGCGGCTCCCCAACTACACCTTTCCCGTGGCTCAGATGTAGCACGTCAAATGCCACCGGTACGGGCTGTAGCTGACTATGAGAATACAGCATTTTCCGAAAGAAAACAAATGACTTGAACTAGAAAATCCCATTTTCGGGATATAGCACTACCGGAAAGTGTATAGAGTACGAAAAACCACAAGTGACTGTGCCCACTGGACCTCGCCCGCTGCGTCTCGAGAGCACATCATCTTTCGGGACCACGCACGCACAACGCGTGCTTGTATGTGGCGTAGCCCTTCTGAGCGTCGTTCGGCTTGCCTTCGTTGAAGTCGAAGTAATAGGCATACCCGCCAGGATGCCCACGGTCATCCATTCTGTAATTGCTGCTCCATTCATAAGCTGTCAGGAACAAATTCCCTTTCACATGCCACATGGTCGGCTCGACTTCATGCACGCCTAGGCCGGGGGCATTGGCTGTTCTGTCGTAAACGCTTAACAACTCAGCCATACCCGCCAGCCTCCAGTCAGAGTACCCGGCCAACCGCAGATCGCGGCAGTACTTCCTTGCCTTGTTCCAGCTCACATCATTGCCATTGTCTTTTCCAGCCCACACCAGGCCAGTGGATGGATCCGCCCAGAGGCCGCGCACTTGAGTCTCCTGCTCGCGACCCTGGCCTTCCGGTGCTGACTGTGCGCTTGCGAGCGTCGCAGCAACAAAGAGCAGAGCCACCGCAGCTTTAGCCTGACATTTCACGATGCACATTCCCAATGAATGAATAGGTTGGAAGGATCGCCATACGCGACTGCCGAGGCTGGCTGCGAGATTGGGTTCGTTTTGAAAAACGGGCTGCCGCGTCCGGTTGCGGGATTGGGTTCGTTCCTTCACTTTTTGTTTTTTCGGGCGCGGCGGCTGAGGCGCGCGCATTGGTTTGCTCTTTCCCTGAGTGTAGCGCGGCGGTTCTGAGATGTACGGTCGCGCAAGCAGCGGCCGATGGGCGCCACCTTTTCCTCGTAACGGATAATATGCCCTGCCGCGGCCCGGGGCAGTCAAGGGTGGGAGTTCCGGCGAGAGCGAACCCTTGACGGCGAGGACCGCCGCTTATGCCTGTGACTCGGGAAAAGGGGATCCCTGGCTGACTTACCTTGCCGGGCGCCTTGCGCAGGCGCACGCTGCCTCAGCGGCAGGATGCGGCGGAGCACGGAAACCAAGCGAGTTGGTGTGCAGCGTCCGCTTTCCCCGAACCATTGTGACGCCGGCGCCGCGGCCGGCCGATGACATAAGACCGCGTTATCGGATAGCCGCCGCAAGGGAACCTCCGGGCGACTGCCAGCCGGGGTTTCGGCTGCGGATAACGCTCCCTTATGTCAGATGCAAATCTGCGCGGCACCGGCTTTCCACCCACCGGGAGGCTATTCGATCAAGCCACCGGCAGGCTGCCCGCGCAGGGGCAGCGCGCCTAGAGCGGACGGGTGCGCACCTTGTTTTGCTACAGGGATTTTACAACCAGGCCTGGAATCATCTGAAAGTGCCGGAGGTTGAGCGTGGCCAGTGCGTAGCCTTGTTCCAGCGCCGCGGCGCCGATGGCCAGATCGTCGAATGGAATCTTGATGCCCTTCGCCGCATGCTCGCCGCTGATCCGGCCGATGATTTCGGCGGTTACCTCGGTCACCGGATGTACCGGGACATTCCGTTTCAGCTCGTCGATGAACGCCCGCCTCCGGTCGCGGATATCGAGCGTGTTCGCCCGATAGACGCCATGCACCAGTTCGGCCACCGTCACCGAACAGATTAGGATTTCCACTTCGCCGGCGCTCTCTTTGACGTATTCGAGAAGTTGCTCGACTGTCTGCCCTTTGCGCTCCGCTTCGATGATGATGCTGGAATCGAGAACTAATCCCAGGAGGGTGGATTCCATGGCTCCTGGCGGTCTCTGATCCCGGCTTCTACGTCGGCGGCGAACCCGCCGTCCAACGTGACTTTCGAGCCGTTAGCTTTCGCCGAAGCGATGCATCCGAGATCTGGCGGCCCGACCGGTGAGGCGGCCGAATCACAGCCACCGCCCGGTGATCTTGCTCCACCACAACCTCGGCGCCCTGTTTGAGTTTTTCCAACACGGCGGCGAAGTTGCTCGTCACCTCAGAGTCGGTCATGTGGACTTGCTCCATATCTTCGATCATACGTCTTCGGACTCCTCGGCTTCCAGTTTCTCTTCCATTTCGTGGTTGTCGCACTCCAGTTTCGCTGGGTGCGGAGCACGATGGATTCTCCTGAAGCTGCCGGATCGCCACGCGCGTGTAGATTGCGTGGTGTTCAGATCGGCGTGGCGTAGCATGGCTTGAATGAAACGGATGTCGGCTGCCCCCGGTTGCGCAACGAGCCAACCGCAACAAAATAAAATACAAATCAGCCTACGCTGTCGCTTTGCTTTCGTTTCCACGCACCTTTTCGATCCGGTAAGTCACAATGCTGTACATCGAAGCGTAATAAGTCCTTGTACTACTACTCGAAAGCAGCACTCCTTCAATGGTTCGCGTGAATTCTATTGACAAGGGCATCGGTTAGGCTTAACATCGTCATTCGGAATTCTAGCGTTGGGCATCCAACAGGTTTGACAAGGTACCGTCGGTCAACGTATGACCTTGTTCCAAATTGGTGAGAAGATCGTTTATCCCAACCACGGGATAGGTACGGTTGAGAACATCAGCACCAGATCCTTTGGTGCACAGGCGGAACGTTTCTACCTGCTTCGCCTGACCTACACCAGCATGACCGTCATGGTTCCTTTCTCGCATGTTACCGAGATCGGATTGCGCAAAGTCACCCGCAACGGCGAAGTCGCGCGCGTGCTTGGGTACCTGGCCGAAGAGATCTCCAAGCGCAAATGTGACTGGAAGGATCGCTTCAAAGAGAATTCCGACCGGATGCGCAATGGCACTCTGCTCGAGATCGCCGAAGTGCTCAAGACACTGCTGGTGCTGCAGACCGAAAAGCCGCTTTCCTTCCGCGAAAAGAAAATGCTGGACCGCGCCCGCCACATGCTGATCACCGAGCTTTCGATTTCGCGCGGCCTGCGCGAATGCGAAGTTGTGGAACTGATTGAAAAGGCTCTCGCGAAAGCCTCCTTAGCCCTACCTACCCCCCTCTAAATCGAAGGCCTACAGGTTCCCCTAACTCCCGACGATTCATCAGATACCGATGAACTGGTTTGGACCTTTGCCCGGCAGCCGCGAAGCGCGCGCGCTCAGCTGGATGGCAATCACGGTAGCCCTGATTATCTGCGGGATTTCGGTTCTACGAGGGTTTCAGGGCCAGACGTTTATGGGCAGGCCCCTGGGCGGCGATTTTGCGCAGTTCTATACCGCCGGAAAGATCCTCAATCAGTTCGATTCCGCGCAATTGTACGACCTGGATTTGGAAGTGCGGATCCAGCACGAATCTGCGCCGGGAAGTTCTGCCGACCAAATGCTGGTCTTCGCCAGCGCGCCCTTTGTGGCGCTGATCTTCCGGCCGTTCGCCGCTCTGCCCTACGCATGGGGCTATGTCGCGTGGCTCGCTTTCTCGCTGGCACTCTACTCGGCGGGGGTCATCCTGCTGATTCGTTCCACCGCCCTTTCCGCTCAGCAAAGGATCACCAGCTTCTTGCTCGGGATCTCTTCCATGCCGTTCCTGATGGAAACCTGGATTGGCGGGCAGATTTCCGTGATTGGATTTTTTGCTGTCGCTCTTTTTGTGTTTTGCCGGGCTCGGAACCGCAAGTTTCTCGCGGGCATGGCGCTTTCGCTCGCGCTTTTCAAGCCGACCTTGGTTGCAATCCCAATCCTGATGCTGCTCTGCGGACGTCGTTGGCGGATGCTGAGTGGAGCTGTGACGGGAGCGGCCGCGCTCGCGCTGGTTTCCATCCAGACAGCGGGACTCCCTGGCTGCGCTGCTTGGCTGGATACGTTGAAGTTTTATGGGAAGCTGGCCACCGGTCCCGCTGCCGCGCTGCGCCGCATCAAATACGTGGATGCCGGCTCCTTCTTCCATTTGTTGCTCGGAAACGCTTCGGCGATCGCCCAAGCGCTCGGGATTTTGGCGGCTGTGGCGGGAATCGCGATCCTGGGCCACGCTTGGTGGAGATCCGCAGCCTGGAGCCCGGCGTCGCGTGACTTGCTGTGGGCCGCCACGCTGGCTGGGGCGCTCGTCTCGAACGTCTATACGCCGATTTACGACACCATCCTGACGGGGCCGGCCGTTGCGCTCGCAGCCGGAGTGATGCTCCATTGGAGCGGCCGGGAGCGGGAGACCTTTGCCGGGTGGTTGGTTCTGCTCTACCTGGTGCCCTGGGTCACCCAATCGTTCGCCGAGTTCCTGAGGTTCCAACCGTTCACGCTGGTATTGGCTGGATTTGCCTGGTGGACGCTCGGGGTGGCACGGCGTCAGGCAGGTGCAGGGGTGGACGAAGTTCAGGAATCTACTTACCACCAATTGCTAGGGTTAACGTCCTACGTTGGCGTCGGCCATACGAAGAATTACGGGCGGCGGTTAAGTGTTTTCCTGCGTAGCTATTCCCCCACTGCAGCCATATTATGGGAACGAGATAGGTAGGCCCTATGAAGTGCCGGTACTGTAATATCGCGCTTGCGCCGCTCCGTTCCCTGACGGATGGAGAATTCTGCTGTGACGAGCATCGCGTCGCTTTCGCCGAGCGGGGTGAGGAGGAGGCCATTGCGCCGCTGCCGTTAGAAAGCAGCTTGATTCCGCTCCAGGCCAGGTTGGAGGGCGTCTCGGCGGAGATTCCCGAAGCGCATCCCAGTCAATCGGCGCCCTTGGAGTTCCGGCCGAAAACCATGGCCGCACCGGCATTTTCAGCGCCCGTGGAGCCCGGCGACACGAAGACATGGTTTGGCTTGCCTGGCCGATTGCTCGCGCTAAAATTCCGCGGCCAGCTCTTCAATACCGCCGATCCGCGCGTGGCGAAACCAGCCGCGGGCGACCCGAAATTCCCGGCCGCGCCCCAGCTGCCCGGCGCTTATGTGGAACCTCCCATGGTGGAGGCTTTCCGAGCCGCGTCTGAGGCGGCATCGGAAGCCATAGACGAGAACGCAGAGGAGCAAGAAGCGCACTCCGGTCGCCTGGATCACATGGCTCGCGAAGCTGCGCGTTCCTGGCGCTGGATGCTGGATGTCTGGACCAAAGCGCCCTCCGAACTGAAAATCATGACGGTGTTGCTCCCCTTTCTGTTGGCCGTGGCCGTAAGCCCATCCACGCCGAAAGTGCAAATCTCGAACGGAGCGGGCAAACAGGTCCAAAAGTTGGTGGCCGACCGCTGGACCGTCTTGAACAAGAGCATTGTGGACCGTGCCGCCGTGGCCTACACGGACGACTTTCGATCCGGCTTGGACGGTTGGGAGAGCCGTTCCAACTTGACCACTCGCTGGGCCTATGACGCGTCCGGGTTTGTGGAACCGGGGCCGCTCGCGGTTTTCCGGCCCACCGTGGATCTCACCGACTATCGCTTCGAGTTTCTGGGAGAAATCGACAAAAAGGGCATGGGCTGCGCCTTCCGCGCAACGAATCTGGACAACTACTACGCGGTGAAGCTGGTGGTTGTGCGGCCGGGCCCGCTGCCGGAAGTGCACGTCGTACGCTACGCCGTGATTGGCGGCAAAGAAGGTCCAAAAGTGGAGAAGCCGCTTCCGTTTGTGGCTCGCGCCGACATGCTGTACCGCATCCGGGTGGACGTTCGCGGCAGCGACTTTGCCATCCGGGCCCAGGATCAAATCATAGATTTTTGGACGGACGATCGGATCCCGCGCGGCGGCGTTGGCCTGTTTTGCGCCCGCGGCGAAAAGGCTCGAGTCCGATGGCTGGAAGTCTCGCATCAATACGACACGCTGGGCAGATTGTGTGCCTATCTTGCGCCCTATGGAATTGAGGGCAGAAATGGGATTAACTGAGCAATGAGTCAAAACAAATCGAAGTCCTCTTCTTCGAACGGCGCACCCAATAACGGCGCACCCAAATCTTCGCCCAAAGTGCCGGCGCTGGCCAAGGCGGTTTCCCTCCACCTGGAAGGGAATCTCCAAGAAGCCCTGGATGAGGTCAATGGCGCGCTCGCCGACGGCGAAGAGAGTCTGGAAATCTATTCGGCCAAAGCTCAGCTCCAATATGACCTCGAACAGTATGAGGACGCCTCCAAGAGCTATGCCAAGGTTCTGAGCATGAACCCCAACCATTCGGCCGCCAACTTCCATATGGCGGTTTGTTTGGAAAAGCTGGGACGCTGGCAAGAGGCTGCGGAGTTCTTTGAAAAAGCCGCCGAGTCAGACCCCAGCCGAACGGACGCCCGCCTCGGCCTCGGCATCTGCCAGTTGCATCTCGACAAGGCCGAAGCCGCGGCAGAAAGCTTCGAGCGCGTACTCGCCGAAGAACCCGAGCATCCAACAGCGCTGTTCGGAAAAGCTGTGACGCTGCAGTTGCAATGGAATTTCGACGAAGCGGCCCGCATTTATCAAAAGCTTTTGGCCGACAACCCGAAATCGGAAGAGTGCCTGGTGAACATGGTCACCATCGGGATGGCGCGCAAAGACCAGGCCATGATTGCGGACTATTCCGCCGCCCTGTTAACCCTGCGCCCGAACTCTCAAACGGCGCTCGAGGGCCTGGCCACCTCTGCATTCGCCTCCAACGACTACGAAGCCGCTCGCCACTACTGCGAAAAACTGGTGGAATACACACCCGATAATTTCGACCGCTGGTTCAACCTCGGTGTCGCCTTTCAGAAGACCGGCAAACCGGAAGAAGCCGCCAAAGCTTATTCCGAGGCCACCCGCGTTCGTCCCGATGCCAAGCAGGCTTACGTGAACCTGGGCGTAGTGCATCAGGAATCCGGCGACCTGGCCGCCGCGCGCACCGCCTACGAGAAATCTCTTGAAATCGCCCCGGACCAAGTAGATGTCCTGCACAATCTCGCGTCGGTTCTGGACAAGCTGGGCGCCAAAGAAGACGCCGAGAAGGTCTACGTGAAGCTGCTCGGCCGCAATCCGGACCTGGAAGACGTGTGGTTCCGATTGGGCTACCTGCGCCTGGAAAGAAACGACTACCAAGGCGCCAGCGAAGCCTTCCAGACCTGCGTCCAGAAACGCCAGGATTGGCCGGAAGCGCACCTCAACCTCGGAATCGCCTGCTGGAACGTCGGCGATGCGGAAGGCGCCACCAAAGCCTTTGAAGTGATCCTGGGATCGAATCCCAATTCCGTGGACGCGCTGCGCGGCCTGGCCGCCCTCGCCGTGGAACGCGAAAACTTCGACCAGGCGCTGGACTACCAGGCGCGCTTGATCGACAAGGGCGAGCGCAGTCCCGAATTGTTCTACAACACCGGTCTGCTGCTGCAGAAGAACGGCCAGTTGGATGACGCCGAGCGGCTCTACAAAGAAGCTCTGCACGGAACGTCCCTCGTTCCCCGAGGCTCTGCTCAATCTGGGCCACGTGCTCAAGAGCCAAGGCAAGCAGGACGAAGCCCGCGACTGCTGGAAGCAAGCGCTAGAACAAAAGCCGGAACTCGCGGCCGGATATTTCGAAACCGCGAACTGAACAAAATCAAAAGCACCGACTCCCTTACGGTCGCGGCTCGGAATGCGACCGTGAGGGAGTCGGTGCCTTTTGCTTTATCCGGCGATCTCTTCCCAGGTCACCACGCGCTTCTCATAAATCGCTTTACGCCCCAGCATCGCGACCATGGTCGACATGGCCGCCGACTCCGCATCATTCAAAGGCTTCTTATGCCCGCGCGCGTTCTCGATGAACGCCTGTAGTGATAAGAAAGTGGGATCTTCAGACGCGTTCGGAACGTCGAGCGGAATTTCGCCCTTCTTCTCTCGCTCGATCCAAGTAGCCGTCGCAAGATCAATCGCGCCGTTTGCGCCGTACACGCGTTCCTTAATCCCGGAGAAGCCCGGCGGGTCAAAGTAGATGTGGCTGAACTCCATGCGCAGGCCGTCGGGAAATTCGTAGATCACCGCGTAGTTGTCCATGGTGGTGCGGCCCGGCGGATCGTTCTTGAAGCAGTTGATGCCGCCCGATCCGAAAGCTCGCAACGGATGCTTGCCCGCCGCCCAGGTAAACAGATCCAGAATGTGGCACGCCTGCTCCACGATGTTGTCGCCTGAGCGGACGCGGTCGAAATACCAGGGCGTGGTATGCGGCAGGTCGCCGGTATGGCGATAGCCCTGCAAAAACAGAACGTCGCCGATTCCCCCGGAATGAATGAACTCGATGGAGCGCTTGCGCCGCGGATCGTGCCGGAGCTGGAAGCCCGCCTGAAAAATTCCCTTCGCACTCTTGGCCGCCGCAACCATCAGCTTGGTGTCTTCCGGTGTTACGGCCATCGGCTTCTCGCAATACACGCTGGTGCCGACTTCGAGCGCGTCGATCGCGATCGCTTTGTGCGTGTCCACCGGAGTGGCGATGAGCGTGACATCGATATCCTTGCGCTCATCCAGCATCTTGCGGAAATCGGTATAGGTGGCGGGTTCGTCGCCCGTGGCATCACGGACGGCGGATTTGGCTTTGTCCAAGCGTTCGGCATCCAGGTCGCACAGCGCGACAATCTTGACGCCGGCTACCTTCAGCATGTTTTTCAGATCGTAGGCGCCGCGATTGCCTACGCCGATCACGGCCACGCGAACCGTGTCGTTGGGCGATTGGGCATCGAGCAGCGCCGGCATCGCCACCGCGGTCTTCAAAATGTCTCGTCGAGAATACATGTTGACAAGTATCCTGTATCTTGCAGCCCAAAATCTCAGTCCGGCAATTTCTGCGATCGGACTTGGCGCGTGTGCTGGAAATCGAGCAAGGTTCATTTGGAAAAGATGCCTGGGATGAGAAACTGTTTCTGGCCTTCTATCGCAAGTGTCCGGACCTGTTTCTGGTGGCCACCGTGCGCCGCCATATCGCCGGTTACAGCATCACTTGCGCAGGCCGAAGGGACGCTGAGTTGGCATCCATCGCGGTGGATCCGCGCGATCGCCGGAGCGGCGTGGGCGAGGCCATGCTCAACCACACGCTCGCGGAACTGCGCGCGCTTCGCGTGAAAACCTGGTGGCTGATGGTGGAAACCGAAAACGAACCGGGCCTGCGATTCTACGCGAAGTTCGGATTCCAGCGCGACAAAATCGTGAAACGCTATTACGGCGCCGGCCGGCATGCCTGGCGCATGCGCTTCACGGCCATAGCAGCAAAGTAACGAACAACCCCAGCCACAGCGCAGTCAAGAAATGCCAATAGAGCGCCGAGATCGCCGCGCGCGTCCGCTGCCGCCGGAAATCCAGCAGCACGGATTCAGGGCGGAGCGAAGCCCGTAGCAGCAAATAGCACAAAGCCGCCATGCCACCCAATAAGTGCACGCCGTGCGCGCCGGTAACAACATAAAACAGCGAGCTGTGCGGATTGTGTCGCAGATACATCCCTTGCAGCACCAATTCGCGCAGTGCGAAGAGCTGCGACGCGAGGAAGGTCACGCCAATCCCGAGCGTGAGTTCCAGCCACCGCGCATAGCGATGGCTGTTCTTGCGTTCCAGGAAAACGCGCGCGGTTTCGAGCGTCCAGCTGCTCGCGAGGATCAGAGCTGTGCTAAGCCACAGCAAAGGGGGGACGTGGATATGCTGCCAATTGAAGCTGGAGCGCGATCGCACGAAGTATGCCAGGCCAATCGTGATGAACAGAGTCGTGATGGACAGCAGTACGAACCGCATCGCGAAGAGCCCCGCGCCGGGAAGGTAGTTCGGCTGGCCGCCATCATCCCCGCCGCCACCTCCGCCCGGATCGTCCGGCCAGAGATCGCGCGGGCCGCCGCCATTTGGACCAGCCAGCTTCGGTTCCGCCGTCTCAGCAGCCGTCGGCATGACTTTAAGAATACCGCCTCGGCAACCGCACCGACTCCCTCACGGTCTGTGAAAAAACCTAAGGCACCGACTCCCTTACGGTCGCGGCTCGGTAACGCTCTTCTACCACCCCATCCGCTCGCGCAATCCCGTGATATGCGCCACGTGATGCCGGCCGTGCCAGGCATAAAGCGCCGCGTTCTTTTCCAGACTCACCGGACCCAACTCGGGATGCTTGAATGTTCGTTTCCAATCCTGATCCGTCAGCGATCCAAGCAGCGCACCCCAGCGGCGATGTAGCGATTCCAGCAGCACGAGCGAAAGCTCCACGGGCGCGGTGCGGGCATCGGGAAGCTCCGCCCAACGATCTTCGTGATAGGTTTTGATAGCCGGATCATCCTCGGTCAGCGCCCAGCGAAAGCGAATGTAGCTGTTCAGATGGCTATCCGGGACGTGATGAACCACCTGCCTCACCGTCCAACCTCCCGGGCGATACGGCGTGTTGAGTTGATCCTCTGAAAGGCCAGCCACAGCAGCTCGCATTCGAGCTGGGGCCTCGGCAATTTGGTGGACAAACTTGGTCCGATCCTCGATAGACACGGAATCGGGAAACTTAAACTTTCCAACGGGATAACGCAGGTCGGGAGTTTCCATGAACTACGGATTCAGTGCGGCCGCCGGAGGATTCAACGATTTTTTTGCCCATGCTATGCTGATTCCGAAGTGTTTAGCCGGCATTACAGGAAAGTGAAGGCGATCTTCGGTCTTACCGACGTTCTTCTTATTTCATTAGCCTACCTGGCCGCGTACGAGACCCGCATCCGGCTGCGCTTCGAGAAGCTTTTCTATCTCGATTTCCCCATCGCCACGCTGCTGCTGATCATTTCGATTTTGTGCTGGATCGCCATTGGATACTGGTTCAACATTTACGAAAAACTGGATTCCGCGCACCCTCGCGTCGTTCTCCGCGACACGTTCCGGCAGTGTCTTCTGGGCGCTATTTCGCTGGTGGTTGCCGAGTATTTGCTGCGGCTCGACCTGAGCCGCTCTTTCGTCGCGTTATTCGGAATTTACGCATGGGTGCTGCTGTGCCTTTTCCGGATTAACTTCGCCCGCGCTATCGGGACGGTCCGCAGGGAATTCGGCACCGCGCACTTCGTCATGGTGGTGGGATCGAACGAACGCGCCCGGCATTTAGGCGCGGCGCTGGAACAATCCGTGGATTACGGCATCCGCCTGATGGGTTTCCTGGACGACGAGCCCGGCGAAGTAGAGCTATCCCAAACATACCGGCAATATCCGCTCTCGCAACTTCCGGAACTGCTGCGCCAGCAGGTGATCGACGAGATCATTTTCGCCGTCGACAGCGGCAAGCTGGCCGGAATGGAAGAAGTGTTCCTGCTCTGCGATGAAGAAGGCGTGCGCACGCGCGTGGTGGTGGATTTTTTCCCGCACGTGAACAGCGACGTTTACCTGGATCGCCTGGGCAACACGCCGCTGCTGACCTTTTCCGCCGCGCCTCACGACGAAGTCCGGCTGCTGCTGAAGCGCTCCACCGATATCCTGCTGGCAGCCGCCGCATTGGTTTTGCTGCTGCCGCTCCTGCTTCTGATCGCGCTGTTGATCCCGCTCACTTCCCCCGGACCCGCCATCTTTCGCCAGGAACGCTGCGGGTTGAACGGCCGACGATTTGTCTTCTATAAATTCCGATCCATGTGCGACAACGCCGAAGAGTTGAAAGCTTCCGTCGCGCACTTGAACCAGAAATCCACCGCGTTCAAAATTCCGAACGATCCGCGCCTCACCGGTCTCGGCCGGTTCCTGCGCAAATTTTCCATCGACGAATGGCCGCAGTTATGGAATGTGCTGAAGGGCGACATGTCGCTGGTGGGTCCTCGGCCGGCCGTCCCCGAAGAAGTAGAACTTTATCAACGTTGGCAGCGCCGCCGGCTCAGAATGCGGCCGGGACTCACGTGTCTGTGGGCCGTGGCTGGCCGCGATGCGCTGGATTTCGAAACCTGGATGAAAATGGATATGCAGTACATCGACACATGGTCCTTAGCGCTAGACTGGAAGATCATGCTGCGCACGATTCCACGCGTGCTCACGGGGCGGGGGGCCAGTTAATCAGCTTATGCATTTAGTTCCGACCGAAGACGAAGTGGTGAGCCTGTTGCGGCGCACCGGAGCCATCCGGGACGGCCATTTCGAGTATCCAAACGGCTTGCACGCCACCGAGTACATGCAGGTGCAGCTTGCCATGCGCTACTTCCAGCACGCCAAAGTTTTGAGCGTGGGACTTAGCCGATTGCTGCGCGCCAATCCGGAAATCCGGGCGATTATTCCAGAGCTCTCCATCGTGTGTCCGAACACTGGCGGATTGCCCGTCGCCTACGGTGTCTGCGAAGCGTTGCGGGCGCATCAGGTCTACTGGGCGGAGCGTGAATCGGAAGAGGGCCCTTTCCGTTTCCGTCAATATCTGGAACAGACACCGGGCGAGAAGGTCCTGCTGGTGGACGATATCCTGCGCTCCGGACGGAATCTTGCGGAATTGAAGAAGCTGGTGGAATCGAATGGGGCGGAGGTGGTAGGGCTCGCGGTGATCATCTACCAACCTACACCGAAGACGATCGACTTCAATCCCCTGCCCTTCTATTCGCTCGCCAAGCTGGATGCGACGTATTACAAAGACGCCGGGTCGTGTGAAATGTGCAAGCGCGGAGTGCCGGCCGAGAAGGTCTGGATTTAAGATTCAAAGGCACCCGCTCCCTAACCCGGCGTAGCTGGATCCAAACAGGGCGTTGACGAATTCAACCGAACCGCGACCGCAAGGGAGCGTGAGCGAAACTGGTGCGTTCGTGGTAGCGCTCCCTCGCGGTCGCGGTTCGGTAACAGGCTCTGTACGAGCCGCGAGTCACACCGCCTTTGCCATGCGCAGCTGCTCGATCTCCGCTTCCGAATATCCTAGTTCTCGGAGAATCTCATCCGTATGCTCGCCGAGCGTGGGAGCGCGACGCCGGATTCCGCCCGGAGTCGCCGACAACCGCACTGCGGGATTCGCTAGGGGAACCGCTTTGGGCGCGCCCGGGTAATCCACATACTGCAGCAGCTCGCGCGCCTTGACTTGCGGATCTTCCAGCACTTCGGCCAACTTCAAAACTGGGCCAGCGGGCAATCTCGCGTCTTCGAGTAGGGCCAAAGCTTGCGCCATCGTTCGGTTCCGAAGCCAAGCTTCCATCGCCTGCGAAATTACTTCGCGATTGTCAGCGCGCAACAAATCGTCGGCAAAGCGTGGATCTTCCAGCAGCTCTTCGCGTCCAACCAATTTCGCCCAGCGCGCAAACATCTCGGGCCCGATCACTTGTACCGTGATCCAACCATCTGCCACGCGAAACGTATCGGCCGGCGCGGTGAAGAATCCGGCGTTGCCTCGCGACGTGCGCTCGATGCCGGTGACAGATTTTTCCGCCAATAAAGCTTGCATGAACGTTACGCCTGTTGCCAGCAACGACCCATCCACAACTTGTCCCTTGCCCGTGCTGGCCCGGTGATACAGCGCCACCATCACCCCAAAAGCCGTGTGCAACGCCGTGCCGTAATCTTCGAATGAAACCGCCGAGCGAATCGGAATATCCGGAAATCCGGTTAAGCTCATCGCGCCCGACATAGCTTGCGCGATGGTGTCGAAGCCGGACCGTTGCGCATAGGGCCCATCAGGGCCGAACGTCGAAATGCGCGCCAGGATGATCCCTGGATTGACCGCACGCAGGTCAGGGTAATCCAGGCCCATCTTCTGTAACACGCGGATCGGAAGATTCGCAACCACCACATCGGCATTCTTCGCCAGCCGGCGAATAATTTCCGCGGCGCCCGGCTGCGAGCTATCCAGCGTGAGACTCCGTTTGTTGCGGTTCAGCGAGAGAAACGCGCCGCCCTCGCCGCCTTCGGTGACCGGGCCCGTATAGCGATCCTCGCTCCCATGCCGCCGGTCCACGCGGATCACGTCGGCGCCCCAATCGGCCAGCAGCATGGCGCAGTACGGTCCGGCGATGAATCGTCCAAAATCGATCACGCGAATTCCGGCCAGCGGAAGAGGTGTGTCGGAAGAAGCCATTCCCTAACTTTCGCATTGTCGATACGTCTCAGGTATACATGCTGCAAGATTTCCGTTTCGCCCTCCGCACGTTCTTGAAGAGCCCCGGATTCACGGCAGTGGCTATCCTGGCGCTGGCCTTGGGGATCGGCGCGAACGCCGCGCTCTTCAGCGTCATCAATGCGGTGCTGCTGAAACCTCTGCCATATGCGCAGCCCGAACGCTTGATCGCGATCTTCGAAACGTTTCTCCCCTCCGGATACGGATCCGTCTCCACGCCTAATTTCTTCGACTGGCGAAAACAGAACCACACCCTCGATCACCTGGAAGCATTTAGCGTTGGCAGCTTAAACCTGCAAAGCAACGGAGAACCCGAGCGCATTCCCTCAGTGCTGGCCACCGCGGGCGTCTTCGACATGCTGGGAGCGCGGCCGATTCAAGGGCGGACATTTTTACCCGATGAAGACCAGCCGGGTAAGCCTCCCGTGGTGGTGATGAGCGAACGTTTATGGCGCCGCCGCTTTGGCGCGGATCCGAAATTGCTCGGCTCCGTCATCACGCTGGACGGTCAGGCGGCCACCGTAATCGGGATCATGCCCGCCAGCTTTCAATTTCCCGCGGGAAGCCTCACGCGCAATCTTTGGATGCCGCTGCAATTCAGCCCGGATCGATTAAAGGAGCGTGGCAACCACTGGATGGCGGTGGTGGGCCGGATCAAAGCGGGAACCACAATGTCGTCGGCCGATGCGGATATGAAGCAGGTGGCGGCGAACATGGCGCGGCAGTTCCCGGATGAGCAAAAAGGCCGCAGCGTGTGGACGCGATCCATGCAGGACGTCCTGGTGGGAAATCTGCGGCCGGTGTTGTTCATCCTGATGGGATCCGTGGGCTTCGTGCTGCTGATTGCGTGCGCCAATGTGGCGAATCTTTTGTTGGCGCGCGCGGCATCGCGTACTAGAGAAGTCGCAGTGCGCGCGGCGTTGGGCGCCAGCCGCATCCGATTAATCCGCCAGTTTCTTACCGAGAGCATCCTGCTGGCGCTGGCGGGTGGAGTGCTGGGGGCTTTCCTGGCCGATGCCGGGGTTCAGGCGCTCACCAAATTCGCTCCCGGCCAAATTCCGCAAGCCACCAGCATTCATCTGGATGGAACCGTGTTCCTGTTCCTCGCCGCCGTCTGTTTACTGGCGGGAATCATCTTCGGCGTGGTTCCGGCGTTTCAAAGCACCGGCCGCGATTTGCAGACTGGATTGCGCGAAGGCGGAAGAAGCGGAAGCGCGGGAATTCGCAGCGCGGGTTTGCGAAACGCGCTCGTGATCGGAGAGTTCGCGCTGGCGCTGGTGCTTTTGATCGGGGCCGGATTACTGATGCGCACCTTCCTGACGCTCAGCGCGACAAATCCGGGACTCGTAACCGAAGGCGTCCTCACGATGAGCGTTTCGGTTCCCGACGAAAAATATCCGAAGGACAGCATGTGGCAGCGATTCTATGCGCCGGCGCTGGAACGCATACAGGCTCTCCCGGGGGTTCGCGCCGCCGGCATCATTTCTCTTCTGCCCCTGCAGGCGTGGGGTTGGAATGGCAGTTTTTCAATCCAAGGCCGCCCGCAGGAAGATCCGGGAAAACAGCCGCTAGCCGAGTTTCGCCAGATCAGTCCCGGCTATTTCCGCGCCATGGGCATCCGGATTCTGAAGGGTCGTGCCATCGGATCGGAAGACACAATGGTGTCGCCGCACGTAATTTTGATTAACGACGCCTTGGCCAAGCGCTATTTCCCGGGTCAAGATCCGGTGGGTCAAAAGATCAACTGGAACGAGTGGCGAACCATCGTCGGAGTGGTCGCGAACACCCGCCAAGCGACGCTCGATCGCGAGCCCATGCCCGAACTGTACTTCCCCGCGTCGCAGCTCTCCGAATCGATTTCAGGCATGACATTCGTGATCAGCACCAGCGTAGAACCAGCCAGCATTACCCACGCGGTGACCGCCGCCATTCAATCCGTGGATCCCAGCCAACCCGTCTTCGGCGTGAAAACCATGACGGAAGTGGTCTCGGATTCGCTATCCAATCAGCGCCTGTACGCTTGGCTGCTCGGCGTATTCTCCGCGCTGGCATTGATTCTGGCGTCGGCGGGAATCTACGGCGTGATGTCGTATCTGGTAACGCAACGAACTCCGGAATTCGGCTTGCGCATGGCGCTAGGCGCCAGCACCAACAACGTTCTCCGGATGGTCTTGAGGCAAGCGCTGCTCCTGATCGGCGCCGGACTTGCTATCGGACTTGCCGGAGCATTTGCGGTCACCCGAGTGCTAACCAATTTTCTATTCGGCGTGAAACCAATTGATCCGCTAACATTTCTTACAGTCTCCGTAATCCTGACCGCGGTAGCGCTCCTGGCAACCTATCTCCCAGCCCTCCGCGCCACCCGCGTAGATCCCATGATCGCCCTACGCTACGAATAAAGAACCGAGCAACCGCACAACCGAATAACCGATCAACGCGGACCGGATGACCATCCGGGGCGCTCAGGTGTTAGTCTGTTATTGCGTGGCTACAACCGCTGTAAGTAGACATCTCCTGCAGCAAATCGAATCGGCGCGCACCCGGACCGATCAGTTATTCGCTCTCCTGCAACCCGGCGCGCTCTACTCTCGCCCCATCCCCGAACGGCATCGGCTAATTTTCTACCTGGGACATCTCGAAGCCTTTGACTGGAACCAGATCTGCCGCAACACCCTGGACATCCCGAGTTTCCATCCGGAATTCGATCACCTCTTCGAATTCGGCATTGATCCACCGGTAGGACAGGTTCCCCAAGACCAACCATCGGACTGGCCGCCGGAAAACGAGATCCGAAACTACAATAAACGCGTCCGGGCAATCATCGACGAAGTGCTGGAACGCGCGCCTGAGCAGGTGGCTCACGTTGCGCTCGAACATCGTTTGATGCATGCCGAAACGCTGGCATATCTATTCCACAACTTGCCGTATGATCAAAAGGTTGCGGCGCATCAGGACATCCCGCACAGTAACCAGAAATTATCTGGAAATAGGATCGAAATCCCGGCCGGTCAGGTGACTCTTGGTCAAAAAGCCGGTGCATTCGGTTGGGATAATGAATTCCAGCAGCATCGCGTCTCCGTCCCCAACTTCGCCATCGGCAAGTACAAAATTACAAACGGCGAGTATCTGGAATTCGTGCGCGCCGGCGCCAAGCCTCCATATTTTTGGAACGAACGCCAGGGCGAATGGATCTATAAGGGCATGTTCGCGGAAGTTCCGCTGCCGCTCAACGCTCCGGTATTTGTGACCCATGCCGAAGCCACTGCGTATGCACGCTGGACCGGAAAAGCGCTTCCCACCGAAGCGCAATTTCACCGCGCGGCGTATGGAACAGCTTCCGGCGATGAGAGAGACTATCCATGGGGCAGCGCTGCTCCCGCGGTTCAGCATGGCAATTTCGATTTTCACGCCTGGGATCCCATTGATGTAACGGCAAATCCCGAGGGCGATAGCGCATTTGGTGTTTCACAACTAGTAGGCAACGGTTGGGAGTGGACCTCCACGGTGTTTGGGCCATTTCCGGGATTCGAACCATTCCCGTTCTATCCGGGATACTCGAAGAACTTCTTCGATGAACAACATTTTGTCATGAAAGGCGGATCGCAGCGCACTGCGGCCTGTTTCCTGCGGCGCTCCTTCCGGAACTGGTTCCGACCCGATTACCCTTATGTCTACGCAAGCTTTCGCCTCACCCAAGACTGAAGCGCTAAGCGAAGCTCACCTGCGCGAATTTGCCGCAAAGGTGCGCGCCGACTTAAGCAAGCCTCAAAAGGAACTGCACTCGAAATATCTTTACGACGAGCTGGGCAGCGCTTTGTTCGAAGCCATCACGCGCCTTCCTGAATATGGGCTCACGCGGGCCGATGAGCGGCTGCTTCGTGCACACGCCGCGGAAATCGCGGAACTCGTCCCAACTTCAGCCGTAATCGAGTTGGGCAGCGGCACCGGCGAGAAAACCCGGCATGTTCTCGCTGCGCTGAATCGCCCTGGCGCCAAACCGCGCTATGTTCCTATTGATGTCTCGCCAAAAGCATTGGTTCGCTGCCAGAGCGATCTAGCGGATGTTGCGGAAGTACGTCCGTTGGCGCAGTCTTATTTGGACGGGATGGCCAGTGCCGTGGGGATCCGATCGAGCGACGAGCCGCTGCTGCTTCTATTTCTCGGCAGCACCATCGGCAATTTCGAACGACGTTGCGCCGACGAGTTTCTTCGCGCCCTGCGCCGCTCCTTGCGGCCCGGCGACGCGCTGCTCATCGGTGCCGATCTGGTCAAGGATCCCGCCCGGATGCTGCACGCCTACGACGATTCCATCGGATTAACTGCCGCCTTCAACCTAAACTTGTTGGGACGCATCAATCGCGAACTCGGCGCTAATTTCAATCCGCGCAACTTTGAACACGAAGCGCGCTGGAATGAACCGGAGCGGCGCATTGAAATGCATTTGCGATCCCGCGTACACCAAACTGCATTTATTCAGGAAGCCGATCTTACGGTCTCACTCCAGGCAGGCGAAACCATCTGGACTGAATCCTCGCACAAGTTTCAGTTGACTGAACTGGAAGAAATGGCCGCCCACGCAGGCTTTCGTGTCGAGGCGCAATGGGTAGACCGCGAATGGCCGTTCGTCGAGAGCTTGTGGCTGGCGACATAAGATCCGCAGCCGTTGAATTTCGCAATGTCACCTTTCGCATTGGCGACGCTCTGATTCTGGATAACCTGACGTTCCGCATCGAACCCGGCGAAACGCTGGTTCTGTTGGGCCGCAGCGGTTCCGGAAAAACCACCGCGCTGAGATTGATAAACGGGCTGCTGTTTCCCACCAGTGGAGTAGTGTTGGTGGATGGCCGGCCAACCACCGATTGCAACGTCATCGCCTTGCGCCGCAGCATCGGCTACGTGATCCAGGAAGTCGGCCTGTTCCCGCATTTCACCATAGGTGAAAACGTAGGATTGGTTCCGCGCCTGGAGGGTTGGCCGCCGGAGCAAATCGCCGCACGCACCCAAGAGCTGTTGCACCAAGTGGGTCTTGATCCGGCGCAATTTGCGAATCGCCGCCCCTGCGAATTGTCCGGAGGCCAGCGCCAAAGAGTGGGTGTCGCACGCGCCTTGGCTGCGAATCCGAAGCTGCTGTTGTTCGACGAACCCTTCGGAGCGCTCGATCCAGTAACCCGCCGCGAGTTGCAAAACCAATTCATCGACCTGCGAAATTCGCTTCAGAAAACATCCATCTTCGTAACTCACGACGTAGGCGAAGCCCTTCGCCTGGGCACGCGCATCGGCTTGCTGTGTCATGGGAAACTGGAGATCTTGGCGGCGCCGGAAGAGTTTCTAAAATGCCAAGGGCCCGAGACGCGGGCGTTCTTGGACGTTTTAAGTCTTGGGGCCGCAGATGAACGCAGATGAACGCGGATAAAACTTTCGTTCTCATCCGCGTTCATCTGCGTTCATCCGCGGCCAAAAATGTTTTATGAGGCCCGGCCTGTTCGACGACATCCTCAACCTAACCGCGGAACACTCCGTGCTTGTCCTGATCGCGATGGCATGCGCTTTGGCCATCGGAATCCCATTGGGAATTTTGCTTACTAGGCAACCCCCGTTGCGCCGCTGGGCGCTCGGTTTCGCCAACGTCATGCAAACCGTCCCGAGTCTCGCGCTGTTCGGATTTCTGATTCCGCTCACCCACATCGGAAAACCTACCGCAATCGTCGCGCTGGTACTCTACGCGCTCCTGCCTATCCTGCGGAACACGTTGACCGGCATCCTGGGAGTGGAGGCCGCCGTGCGTGAATCCGCAATCGCCATGGGAATGACGAACCGGCAGTTGCTCTGGCACGTGGAGCTTCCACTCGCCGCACCGGTGATTCTGGCCGGCGTGCGCGTCGCTACCGTCACTACCATCGGAACAGCCACCATCGCCGCGGCCATCGGCGGCGGAGGGCTGGGCGTTTTTATCTTTCGCGGCATCGCGTCCGTTGACACCACCCAGATACTCGCCGGCGCCGTGCCCGCGGCTCTGCTCGCGTTACTATCGGACGGGGGATTGAGTTGGATCGAAAAACGATTCTCGCCTGCATAGCAACAGTTCTGTTGCTCACTGGTTGTTCGTCCAAGCATCGCATCGCCGTCGGCTCCAAGAATTTCACCGAACAGGTAATCCTCGGCGAGATCATCGCCCAGCATCTCGAGAATCGCCTGCATCAGCCGGTGGATCGCAAACTGAATCTTGGCGGTACTCTGCTTGCTCATCAAGCGCTGCTTGCCGGCGATATCGATATGTATCCCGAATATACCGGTACCGCCTTTACCAACATCCTGAAACGCAGCGGCGTCACTGACCCGGGGGTTGTTCTGGATCGTGTCCGGACTGAATATGCAACGGGCCTGCGTCTGGATGTTCTGGATCCGCTGGGCTTCAACAGTTCCTTTGCCATGACCGTTACTGGAGCCGACGCCCGCGCGCGGCATCTTGAAACTTTAAGCGACGCTGCACGCGATCCGGAAGGTTTTGCGTTAGGCGCCGGCTACGAGTTCATGACGCGTCCGGATGGCTTTCCCGCCGTGAATGGAAGCTACTCCATCAAATGGACCGCGGTGCCCAAGAGCATGGATCTCGGTCTGCTATACACCGCCCTGCAAGGGCATCAGGTAACTATGGTCGCAGCCAACACCACCGACGGCATGCTGTCGAAACTGGATGTCAAGGTGCTCAAGGACGATAAGCATGCTTTCCCGCCGTATCAGGCGTGCATCGTGGTCCGTTCTGAACTGTTGTCCACGAATCCAGCTATCCGGAAAAGTTTGTCCGAACTGTCCGGTAAAATTTCAGATGAGGCCATGCGCGCCATGAATTATGCGGTGGATGCCGAACACAAACAAGTCCGCGAGGTAGCCGGCGACTTTCTCGCGCAGGCAGGTCTCAAATAAGCCATGCTGCATATCACCAACGGAGAGTCCTGCTCGCTTCCTCAAACCGGCCTTCCGGGTGAAGTCATCTATTGGAACGATGTGCTGCACGATGGCCCAGTTCCGCGCGGCCTTGAGCTTCAGGAATTGAGCCGCGTTCGCGAGCGCTTTATCTCCGAATTCTTTGGGATGCCTCTTTCCGAGGTTTCCTTCCGCCGGCGCGACGAAGCGATTTCCCGCTTCCAGGATCACGAAGAAGTCGTTCTATGGTTTGAGCACGATCTTTACGACCAGCTACAACTGATCCAGATTCTGAGTTGGTTCGCGCAGCAGGATCGGGGCCGCACGCGCCTTTCGCTGATTTCAGTTGACCGTTACCTGGGCCCGATGCACCCGCACCAACTCATTCCGCTCTTTGATTTGCGTCACGAGGTGACCAGCCAGGAATTCAAAACAGCGCAAGCGGCGTGGGATGCGTTCTGTTCCCCCGAACCGACGGAATTGGTGGCGCTGGTGGAATCCGACACGTCCGCGCTACCGTTTCTGCATGACGCATTGGTGCGCCATCTGGAACAGTTCCCCTCCCTGCGCAATGGCCTCTCGCGCTCCGAGCGCCACATCCTGCAGCTCACCGCGTCGGGCCTGTCCGGATTTCCGGAACTGTTTCCGGCCGCGCAAAAGCTGGAGGAACACATTTGGATGGGCGATTCCACTTTTCAGCAGTACATCCAGCGATTGACCGGCGTTCGGCATCCAGTGCTTGAGCACGGTGAATTCCCGCGTCGCACTCACCGAATTCGGCCGCGATGTTCAAGCAGCCCGCGCGGACCATGTTCGCGCCAACGGTATCAACCGCTGGCTGGGCGGCGTGCATCTGTGCGAAGGCGCGCCGATATGGCGTTGGGACGAAGCCGCGCGAACCATCCGGCCTTAGTCCTGGCGGTTGGGGCCCGGTAACAGGTTCGTTCCGAACCGCGACCGTAAGGGAGTCGGTGCAGTGTGATTCAACTCTCCGTGCTCTTCTGCCCCACGCGCGAAATCGCCCGAACCAGCTTCCGATACGGTGTCTGTGCTGGATCGTGAAACCCGATCCACTCGCCGTCGCTCCACGTCGAGTAATGCCAGCGTGCGAGCAGGGCCAGGTGTTCCTGTTTCTCAGCGAGCGGCGCCATCGCAGGCTGCAGCGATCCCACCAACTCGCGTAGACGCTGATCCAGCGATACGTGCGAAGTCAGCGGAAACTCCATCGGAGCCTGCCAGCAGCCCTGACACACAAACCAAAGCAGAACACTATCGGGCGCCGCGGCAGGCGCAACCGCCACACCGAAGAGCCGATCGATATCGCACACCAGATCGTCACGCAGCGCAAGCACCTGCTGAATGCTCTCCAGGCGTTTGTGCTGGCGCGCGGCTTCTTCGAAATTCATCTCCTGGCTCAGCCGTTCCCGCGCCGCCGAAGTAACGTTCGCCAGCGATAATCCATCGCCATTCAGGAACTCGCGCACTCGCTCCACTTCCGTCATGTACTCTTCGCGCCCCACCACTTGCTGGCAGGGCCGCAGGCACATATTCATTTCGCCGTAGATGCATCCCGGATGCTGCGGGCTCGGCTCCAGATTTTCCTGGCAGCGCCGCATCTGGAAAAGATCCAGAAATTGGTTTTCGAACAGCTCCGCGGCGGCGCGCGTGCGAAACGGACCGTAATAGAGTCCCGCTCCACCGCTGAGACGCGTGGTCACCTGCGACCGCGGAAATTCGTTCGTCAGAATCAGTTTCACGTAGGCCGGCATCCGCAGCTTCACCAGCCGCAAATAGTCGTCCGGATAATGCCGCTTGGCCAGCGCATAGTGCAGCAGCGTGGATTCAAAGCGCGATGCGGTGAGCCAATACTCCACGCGCGTGACCACTTCACGCAGGTTGAGCGACCGCCCGCCCGAACCGGCCGGCTTCAAAATCCGCAATAACCGCCGCCGCAGCATGCTGGTCTTGGCCAGATACGCCGATCGATCGCCCGCCGACACCAGAAACACCGCGTCGGTGTTGGGAAGCGCGTTCATCGCCTCGTCGAGCGAAGCGATATCCAGAAGCTGCGGGTCGGCCACCACCATCCTTCTTTAGTTTCTCGTTTCTTAGGCCTGAAGCGCTAACATGGAATCACTCTGGTTCAATTTAGGACAACGGAAAGAGCGCTGGTCTAGACGGCTGCATGGTCGGCAAGACTGTCCAGAACTATCGGATTGTCGAAATTGTAGGGCAAGGCGGGATGGGCACCGTCTACAAAGCGCTGGACCTGCGCCTGAACCGCCACCTGGCGCTCAAGTTTCTGTTGCCGGAGCGCGTCACTGCCGATCGCAAACGTAGATTCTTCCAGGAAGCCAAAGCCGCCTCGGCCTTGAACCACCCCAGCATCGTGCACATCTACGACATCGGGCAGTGGGAAGGCGCGGATTTCATCGCCATGGAGTACGTGGAAGGACGCACCGTGCAGCAGATGCTGCGCGACGGGCCCATGCAAATCGATGACGCGTTGCGCTACTCCATCCAGGTGGCCGACGCCATGTCGGTGGCGCACGCCGCCAACATTGTTCATCGGGATTTAAAACCGGCCAACGTCATGGTGACCGCGCGCGGCCTGGTGAAAATTCTGGATTTCGGCGTCGCGAAATTGAATGAGCCCGCGGTCCCAGCGCGATCGGAAGAACGTCCGCCGTCCGCTGAAACCCAGACTTACGTCGACGTAAACCAAACGATGGAAGGCATGGTGGTGGGAAGCCCCGCCTACATGTCGCCCGAGCAAGCCACGGGCAAGCCGGTGGACGCGCGCTCCGACATCTTCGAATTCGGCGTACTGCTGCACGAAATGCTGACGGGCCAAGCCGCATTCTCCGGCGGCACGAAACTCGAAGTTCTTTCCGCCATCCTGCGCACGGATCCAGCGAGGCCCAGCAGTATCAATCCCAACGTTACTCCGGAACTCGAATGGGTGATCGCGCACTGCTTGCGTAAAGATCGCGAACGCCGGTTCCAAAGCATGTCGGAAGTGAAGGTCGCGCTCGACGATTTGCGAACGGAGACCAGCGTCTCCGGCTTTCGCCCGCCCGTGCTCCCGCCGCCGCAAGTGACGGCATCTTCTGTTTCCACTACAGCCGTTCCTGTTCAGCGACGTATCTGGATTTGGGGACTCGCAACCGCGCTCGGGCTGGGCCTCGCAACCGCGGGCGCGTTCTTCCTGCTGCGCTCCAAGCAGCCTTCGCCAGCAACCAACGCGCTGCCCGTGATCAGCCGCGTTACCACAGAAGGCGGACTGTCCGTCGATCCCGCGATTTCGCCGGACGGCAAAATGCTCGCCTATGCCTCGGACCGCAGCGGCGAGGGCAACTTCGACATCTGGCTTCGACAGATTGGCGGCGGCGACGCTATGCGCCTCACGAAAAATCCCGCCGACGATGTGGAGCCTAATTTTTCACCCGACGGCACGAAAGATTGTTTTTCGATCCACGCGCGATGGCGGCGGCCTATACATCATTCCCACGTTCGGCGGAGAAGAGCGCAGAATCGCCAACGGCGGGAGGCAGCCTCAGTTTTCGCCCGACGGTTCCAAAGTCGCTTATTGGACCGGCCCCGCGGATCCGCTCCCACTGCGCAACGGAATGCGCGCACGCGTTCATCATCGATCTTGCCTCGTCCGCCGTCCACCGGCTGCGGCCGGATTTTGCGGCCTCCGCGCACCCAGTGTGGAATCCGGATGGAACGCACATCGGATTTCTCGGATTGAAGGACGCCCGCGATATGGACTCCTACAATTGGTGGGTCACGCCCGCCGATGGCGCTTCGCCCGCCGTCGAAGTGTCCAATCGTGGGTGACTACTTCTCCGTCAATCCGTTCGCCTGGCGAGGCGATCGCATCTACTTCAACAAGAACGACGGAGACCGGATCACCATCGGCGAAGTTCGGATCGATCCGAAGAAGTGGACGCCGATTGGAGACCTTCGGCCTCGAACCGCCGGAACCACCAACGAATATTCTCCATCCGTATCCAAGGACGGCAAACTGGTCTTCGCCAGCGTGACGGAAAACATGCATCTTTACAGTCTTCTCCTCGATGCAAATCGGGGTGCTTCGCACGGCGCCGCGGAGCAGTTGACCAAGGATGCCGGCATGGACACAGCGCGATCGATTTCCCGCGACGGCAAGAGAATCGCATTCACTTCCAGCCGCAATGGCGCCACGCAGATTTGGGTGAAGGATCTGGTTTCTGGCGTCGAACGCGTATTGACTACAGGCACCGAAAAGACACAACCAGTGATCAGCCCAGATGGCACATTCGTCGCCTGGACAGAAAATACAATAGAAAGAAACCAGATTTTTGTAACACCGTTCGAAGGTGGCGTTGCAAAAGAAGTCTGCGGCGACTGCGGGGGTCCAACCAGTTCCTCAGCCGATGGGCAGTTATCTCACCTATCGAAGTTCACCCACGACGTTTGTGGGTCTACTGGATGTTTCAACGGGGAACCGGACCGAGTACTTGAAGAGTTCACCGCTCGTGTTTGGCGAAAACTCCATTTCGCCGGACGGAAAGTGGATTGTGTTCGCCGCCCATCGGGATACGCGCGACTTCACCGTTTACGCCGCTCCGTTCTCGGTCAGCCAGCCGCCCGTCCAATCCCAATGGGTGGAGATCGTCCGATCGCCGCAAACCAATCCCAGCGCCGCATGGTCGCCCGATGGCAACCTGCTGTACTTTAGCTCCGAGCGCGATGGCTACACCTGCTTATGGGCCTTGCGGCTCGATCCAGCCACGAAACATCCGCGAGGTCCATTGTTTGCGGTGCGCCACTTCCATGCCCCGTCTCAAACCATGGCCGCTCCGTCGTTCCATTACCCACTCGCGCTGGCGCCGGACAAAATCATCGTGAGCCTGGCGGAACGCGCCGGCGGCATCTGGATTATGCAACTGCCGGACTAAATTCATTGTGATAACATGACTCGATACAAAAGGAGACGTCGATCATGACGCCAGCGTTCTTCGATGGTCCAATCTCGAAGCAGTACAGCGACATTCTCGAATCCGAATCGCGCTTGGAATTCGCGCCCTCCCCGAAATCGGGAACCGGTGGAACCAAATGCAAAAGCGAAGTCTGCCCAAAACCCGGGACAGAGGGCACCAAGTGCAAATCCCTACCCAAGGTCTGCGCGAAAAAGCTTGGAACGGGAGGAACGAAATGCAAGTCGTTGCCGCAAATTTGCCCGAAAGCGGATGCCATCCCGCCTAGCGTGCCCGGTTGGTCGCTACCACCAGCCCCATAACCTCTTTCTGGGCCTGCGGCCCACCAAAGATGATGAAGACGTTTACAGAAAAGGCACCGGTCGCTTACGCTCGCGGCTCGGAATGAGGCACCCCGTTACCGAACCGCGACCGTGAGGGAGTCGGTGCCGTTGTCTTTCAATCACGGACCAACGTTCGGTCACGGTATGCAAGCATGCAATGCCGAACTGAGCGCCATCCTCGCAGCCGACCTACCGGATCAGGACGATGAACACAAGCTCGCCACCTATCTGTACAACCGCTGCTACACCGAGTCAATCTTCGATCCGCGCCCCACACCTGTCGAATCCCGCGATTTGACGCCTATCCTCGCAGCCGCGAATCAAAGCCGTGCGGCCTGGGATGAAGGATGGAAAATCGATCAACTGCTCGATGGTGGACAAATCCTCGCGCGCAAGGGCGGGGCTGCCCGATCGTTTCTGCCCGGAGAGTATCTTACCCACCGCGGCCTCGACACTGGCCCTGCAGCGGATGCGAAAGTGAGCATTTTCCTCGCGCCCGGTTCGCCGGATTTGCAGCCGGCGTACTATTACGCATTCTCGGAAACCGCCGGCGAACTGGATGACGCCGCACATACCATCCGCTTCTTCTGGAATGTTTCTCCGGATGGCGCCGCGCGCTTGATGGAATCCGTCACACGCAACTTGAACCGATTTCAGGTCCCGTTTCGATTCAAGTGCGCCAGCCGCTCAGCGGATTTCCCGAGGCGTGACGCGGCCGTTCTTTACTTACACGCTCGCTACTACCCGATCGCCGCGTTGATTCTCGAACCCATTCGCGCGGAACTCGATCCCTGGCTCGGATCCAGCACGCCGCTGTTTTCCAAACATCTTGCGGATGGATTAGGCTTCGCCGAGGACCCTGGCGAAAGTTTTGGCGAGAATCGCACCAGAATTCTGGCTTCAGCGATGACGCGCACACGCGGTCAGCCGGTCGACGAACGGCTGGCAGAGCTCCACCGCCAATTTGAGCAGCGCCAACTCTCGCTCGATCAGCCCTGGCTGAACCCCGGATCTCTTGATCGCTACGACTTCCCTTTTCCGGCCGCATGAATCAGGAGTATCTGCAAATCGCGGAAAGAATCGGCGCGCGGATTTGCCGGGACGCAATCTGGCATCGCGGCAAATGCAACTGGACATCCGACTTTCTGGACGGCGAATCCATCGCGCACGGCGCACTCGGCCCCGATCTATACGACGGTTCCAGCGGCATTGCGCTATTTCTGTGGCGTCTGGCGAAGTCAACCGGAGAGCGGATTTTCCGCATCACCGCCGAAGCCGCGATCCGGCAGGCTTTGGAAAGAATGCCAATCGCCGGGTGTGGCCTCTACTCCGGAGGATTGGGAGTCCTCTACGCGGCAACGGAAATCACGGGAACGGTCGATCCGGAAGCAGTTTTACAGCAAGCCGTGACGGATCCACGGAAGCTGGATGTGATCGATGGCAGCGCCGGCGCTATCGCCGTCTTGCTCAGCCTGCAGATGGTCGAGGCTGCCATCGCACAGGGCGATCTCCTGCTCAGCGAGGCGTGTCGCAGCGAGCAAGGTTGGAGTTGGAAAACCATCGGCGCGTCGCAAAACCTCACCGGATTCTCTCACGGTGTTTCGGGAATTGCTTGGGCGCTCCTTGAACTGCATAACGCCACTGGCGCGCCCCGTTTTCGAGACGCGGCGCTCCAGGCATTTCGATACGAGCGGCACTGTTTCGATCCAACCGAACAAAACTGGCCGGATTTCCGCGACCGCGAAACATCGTATCCGGTCTACTGGTGTCATGGCGCAGCGGGAATCGCGCTCGGCCGCCTGCGCGCGTGGCAAATCTTGAAAGACCAGACTCTTCTGGCCGAAGCGCGCGTAGCATTGGACAAAGTAGCCGCGGCCACACCGTCCCTGAGCGATTTTTCTCTCTGCCACGGACAAGCCGGGAACGGAGACGTCTTGCTCTATGCTTCCCAGACCCTGCAGGAACCAATCTGGTCGCTCGATGCGGAGAAGATCGCCCAGACAGGCTTCGAGCAGTTCGAACAGCGCCGCATCCCGTGGCCCTGCGGACTTCCCGGCGCCAATGAAACCCCAGACCTCATGCTCGGACTCGCCGGCATCGGCTATTTCTATCTACGTCTGGCCAATCCAGTTCAGACCCCGCCGGTTACATTACTCCCGATCCGGTAGTGCCCACGATTCAACCTCGGAACGGCACCGACTCCCTCACGGTCGCGGTTCGGTAACAGGCTCGTTCCTATTCACGATCCCGCCCATGCGGCCAGAACTCGCGCACAACATTCATCCCCACATCGAATCCAAGTGAAATAGTTCCCGCCTCTAAGCCCTGGCCGACGGTGTGAAACCGATCCGGATACCATCGACGCGAAATGAATCCAGCGCCGTAGTCTCCCACGAACCGGCTGTATGCCGGCATCGTTGTACCAGAATCGCTCTTGGCAATGAACGTATGAACGATGGCGTAGCGCGTTCGCGGCCAGACGCCCGTCAACCCTGACCGATGCCACCGAGGGTCTTCATGATCCACTGCCCACACGCCAAACTCAAGCTGCTCGCGCACAAGTTGCTGGCCCAATTGCGAGGCAATTCGTACCCCGAAAGCGTCCCAGCCTTGTCCCCACTCAGACGGATAATTCCGCCCTTGATTGATCGCCGCCGAGGCGCTGAGCCGGAAGATCTCGACAGGGTCGAACGTGCGCTTCAGCGAAAGCCGATACTTCTCGTCCAGGGTCAGCGAATGCCGATCGGTAGAAGAGGAGAATTGCGCGGTGGTTGCAAAATTGTTCCGATCCGGCAACTGCCCCGGCTGGACCTGCCCGAAAACCGTACTCCCCGCTAAGAAAGCGAATGCCATGAGCTTCGCTTGGTTGGTCGGCATGGATAAGACTCCTCGCATTCCCCGTTGCAATTCCAATGCCGCTCGAAATTCGGCCGGGGATTCAGCGCATCGAGTGTCGATCCGTCGACACGAAGAGTAAGAATTTCCCAGTCAGAACTTGAAAATTACATCCATCGCCATCTGGAACTGGCTCTGGCGCGTACCGTTGTCGTAAGCACGGCGATCGAATGCGCGGTCGAATCGGATTTCAGGGCGAAACAAAACAGTACTTCCCACCCAGTGCCCCCACATCAAAGTTTCTTCCGCATAGCGAGTCTTGTAGCCGGTGCGCTGCCCCTTCACATCGTCCAAAAAGTCGGTGCGGATCGAAACATAATTCTTGACCGAGAGCTGTTTCTCCACATAGTTCACCAGCGCGAACTCGGGCGCGAAGCACCGGATTTCCCCCGCGGAACAAACCGCGCCGTTCGTTCCCTGCTCCGGCGTCAGCGGACCAAAAACGCTCGGCACCCCACGCTGATACATGTACCAGGCCTCGCTAGCCATGTGCCAGGTCTCGTTAAATTTGTGATACCAGGTGGTGTCGAACATCTGCAGGTTGTTGTAAGCGTAATTCCCGCGATTGAGCCCATTCACGCAGGGATACAGATTATCCTTGCCTTGATGGAACGTGTAGCTCACGCAGGCCGTCGCAGCCGGCTTTGCGTCCTTCGACCAGGGTGCGACATCGTGGCTAGCCGTGACGCCGAGTTGAACCAGCCAATGTTCATTCAATCGCAGCGTGCCCAGGATTCCCGTATCCGTGAATGGATCCACCGCGTAAAGCAACGAGTGCGTGTAGACATAATTGTTGGGCGCCAACTGCGCTTCGATCCCCGGAATCGAGATGAAGCGCCCCACGCGAATGTTGAGACCCTCAGCTACCTGCGGAATATAAAGATCCACGTATTCCAGCGCCGGATCAAAACCGTACACCCGATGATCGTCCAGTAATTGCCCGCTGAAGTATCCAAGATTCGTAGTGAACCGGTAACTGGTGCCGTACAAACCGGTCAGATGAAATCCCCAATCGAAGTGATCGGTTTGCACACTGTCCGGGATGCGTTCGACGTAAACCACGCCCTGGTCGAACTCGACGCGATTCGCGAAAATGTCGTAGGCCGACGGGTAGTTGGAATTATGCGACGTGCTGAGATTGAAGCTTCCTTCCACCCATCCGTACACCTTGACCTTGCTCTGCTCCCAGGCTTGCCCGTTTGCTCCGCCGTAAATCGCCTCCATCAGCGGAGGCACGTTGGTATCCGGCGCGCCAATCTCGGGCGACCCGCCATAAGACCAATCCGAATTCGGAAAAGGCGGCGAGTTCAACGGGGAAGGCAGCGCCCGGCGCGGAGGTTCCGGACCACTCGCAGCCGTCCCATGCCAATCCTGCGCGTACGCGTGAACAAGTCTCTTAAGAAATCCCAGGTTCGCCCCCAGCGAAAGATTCACGCTGACATTCTCGCCGGCGGCTATGTCTTGCTCGGCAACGTTGGAGTCTCGAAATCCGCGTTTCGTCGCGCGGAACTGGTAATGACCCGGCTTGAGCCCATCCATCGAGAACGATCCATCGGCGCCGCTGTCCGCCGTCCGATCCGTACTCTCGCTCGCCGTGTGCGCGATCACCTGCGCACCCGCAATCGGCAAGCCGGCAGCGTCTTGAATCCGTCCGTGCACCTGGGCGCAACTTGCCGCGACCGACAGAAGGAGCAATGTGCAAAGGGTCAGAAAGTTCAATGCCGATTTTCTCACATAGAACGCTTCGGGCACGGAAAATCACCGGTCGCTCACGCTCGCGGCTCGGAATGCGGCATCCGGGTGTTACCGAACCGCGACCGCGAGGGAGCGCTACCACGAACGCCGCACTTTTACTCACGCTCCCTCGCGGTCGCAGTTCGGCTATACCGGGTTGGGGAGTCGGTACTTTCTCTGAAATGCTACCGTGAGAAATGCCCCGCTTCACCCGCCGCGATTTTGCGAAGTTTGCCGTTTCGATGGGCGCCTCCGCCGCATGGGGACAACCTGCCGGGAAGCAGTCCCGCATCGCATGGCAGGAACGCCGCACCGCGTACCCGGAAGGCGTCGCTTCCGCTGATCCCGACAGCACCAGCGTACTGCTATGGACCCGTCACCCCTCCGCCGCGGATCACGAATTGACCGTCGAAGTTGCCGAAGACGACGCTTTCCAAAAAGTGGTCGCAACATCCACTGCAAAAGTTTTGAAAGAGTCCGATTGGACCTGCCGGGTGCTAGCCGGCGGCTTGAAGCCCGCCCACGTATATTGGTATCGCTTCACGGATCGCGAAAGCGCCGGCAGCCGCATTGGACGCACCATCACCGCTCCATCCCCGGATGACCCAAGGCCCGTCGCCTTCGCCTTCGTCAGCTGCCAAAACGCGAACGACGGCGCCCAGACCGCTTATCGCCGCATGATCTATGAAGACGAGCGCGCGGCGGAACACGACCAACTCGGTTTCGTTCTGCATCTCGGCGATTTTATTTACGAAATTGTCTGGTATCCCGAGGACCGTCCGCAAGGCATGTACGATCGCAAGATCCGCGACATCGTCCGCTATGAGCACGGCGAAAAGATCGACGATTTCCACATCCCGACCACCCTCGCGGATTATCGCGCAGTCTATCGCGCGTATCTTCACGACCCGGACTTAGAGGACGCCCGGGCACGCTGGCCCTTCGTCAACATGTGGGACAACCACGAATTCAGTTGGCTCGGATATCAGGGCATGCAGATTTTCAAGGGAGTGACGAGGCCGGCCCAAACCAGAAAAGTCGCGGCCAATCAAGCCTTCTTCGAATATCAGCCGGCGCGCATGTCAAAACCCGGCGGACCCTCGCTCGCGAGTTTCCATCCGCCTCAAGTGGCCGACCACGCGATTTCCAATTTCGACGACCAAGGCCTCGGCCAGGAGGCGAACAATCTCGCCGCCATCCACAGCCTGCAGGGATATCGGAAACTCCGCTGGGGCCGTCACGTGGATCTGATCATTACCGATCAACACAGTTATCGCTCGGAAGATCCCGCCGGACGGCCCGAAGCCAAAGCTTTTTCGGACAAGGATTTCCCGCAGTTTTTTCCGGAAGAAGTTATGGAGATGCTGGATGCGGGGCGTGCGCACAACCAAAGCCGCCCTTCCGCTACCATCCGTTTCGGCGACGTCGAGATTCCTAACTTCCGCCGGGACGCCCCCGTGCAAACGGTGCTGGGCGCCGAACAGAAGGCCTGGTTCCTCGAGCAGCTCAAAACCTCCCGGGCGACTTGGAAGATTTGGGGCAATACAGCGGGCACGCTCGACATGCGCGCCGATCCGCAAAACTTGCCGGATGGCCTTACCAGGCCGTGGCCCGGATCCGGCTATGCAACTTTCGCCATGGGCGACCCAAGCAGCGCCTTCACCGAGCGCGCCGAAATTTACGACACCATCCGCGATCACGGAATCGCGGGATTCGTCACCGTCGCCGGCGATCGCCACAGTTTCTGGGCCGGACTCGCCGCTAAGTCGCTTCCCCCAAAATCGTTCCATCCCGTTGGAGTCGCGTTTATCACCGGCTCCATCTCCGCGCCTGGTTTGGCCGAAGCGCTGGAGCATAATCTCCCCAAAGAACACCCGTTGCGCAATCTCTTCGTCGGCCAAGGCCCCGCCGACAGCCGTCCTCAGCCGACAATAAATCTGCTGTTGCGCCACGGTGTCCGCTCCTGTCTGGAATATGCGAAGAGTGGCGATCTTGTGCGAGCGCGGGAGCTTTCCAATCCGGACCTTTCCCCGCATCTCAAATTCGTCGACATGGGTGGCCACGGCTACTCAGTGGTCCACGCTACCGGCGACTGGGTAGAAACCGAGTTCGTTTGCATCCCGCGTCCAGTGGAGCGCAACCCGCGCGAGGACGGCGGACCGCTACTCTATCGAGTCAAATATCGAGCCAAACGCTGGACCGCCAACGAGCAGCCGGAACTCGAAGGCAAAGTCCTCGAAGGCGATCCTCGCTTCTCAATCTGATTCGAATTCCTGGTGCTCGGTGAGCCGCGCCACCAGATTCAGCAGATCGCTCGACCGGATCGGTTTGGACAAGTAGTCGTCCATTCCCGCAGCGAGGCAGATCTCTCGATCGCCTTCAATCGCGTGAGCGGTCAGCGCAACAATCGGGATGTGCGCCTTCGAGCCGCTCTCGGCAGATCGGATTTTGGACGTTGCTTCCAGCCCATCCATCTCCGGCATTTGCAAATCCATCAAAATCAGATCGAATTGATCCCGCGTCCATGCCGCAAGCGCATCCTTCCCATTCCGCGCAACCACCACTTGGTGTCCGTCCTTCTGCAAGAGTCGAACAGCCAGCCGCTGATTCACGAGATTGTCCTCCGCCAGAAGAATGCGCTTGGGCGAGCGCCGCGCGGTTCGCAAGGTCTCTGCCGGCTTGGAGCTCCCCTCCTGCTTCATTGGAGCGCCGTCCCGAACCAACCGTTGGATCATCGCCATCAACTCGTCCCGCCGCACCGGCTTGGCGAGATATCCGGAAACGTGCACGCGCCGGAGATCCACTCGCTCGAAAGCCGTGTGCATCAGGACGACATATTTGGCGAGCCCTCGTCCGTCCATCTCAGTCATGTGAGCCGCTGCCAGAAGCAGAGTGAAGGGATGCCCTTCGCCGGCGGCCTGACGCATCAAGGCCAAGCCCTCTTGCGCCGTCGCGGCCGGCTTCACCTGCGCCTGCCAGCGCGTCAACAGATCGGTAAGAACACGCCGGCTGGTAGCGTTGTCATCCACAATCAACACCGGCATGCAATCGAGTGACATCTCCCCGCCGCGCGCGCCAGCACTCCCGGTAGACTCCAACGGAATCGCGAAATGGAACGAGCTCCCCTTCCCCAGTTCGCTCTCCACCCACAACGCCCCCTGCATCGCCGCCACCAGCCGCGCCGAGATGGTCAAGCCCAGGCCGGTGCCGCCGAACTGCCGTGTGGTGGAACTATCCGCCTGGGAAAACGCATCGAAGATGAGCTTCTGCTTCTCTCGCGCAATGCCGATCCCCGTATCCCGAACCACAAAATGAAGTTTCGCGCGCTCTCCCGAAAACACTTCCAGCACCACTTCACCGCGGGACGTAAACTTGATTGCGTTGCCCGTCAGATTGATCACGATCTGGCGGAGCCGCAAAGCATCCCCAACCACGATTTCGGGAACCGATGGTGAAATATCCAGCGCCAGCTCCAGGCCTTTCTGGTGGGCGCGTACCGCCATCGCCTTCAGCGTCTCCTCCAGGCAGTCGCGAAGCCGGAAGCACGCGGCGTTCAGCTCCATTTTTCCCGCTTCAATCTTGGAAAAATCCAGCAGATCGTTGATGATGTTCAACAGCGAATCGGCGGAGCTTTTCACCGTCGTCAAATGGTCGCGCTGCTCCGCGGATAACGGGCTATCCAGCGCCAGATCCGTCATCCCCATGATGCCGTTGATGGGCGTCCGGATCTCGTGGCTCATATTTGCCAGGAATTGACTCTTCGCGGCGTTTGCAGCCTCCGCCTTATTCTTCGCTTGCAGCAATTCCGCATTGGCTTTTTGCAGCTCTTTCAGCGATTCAGCCTGCGCCCGGGCCACCAGGTACTCCTCCCGGTATCGCGTCACAATATCGAACATCGATCCGAATGCCAGGTAGCTGATGGCATAAGCCGCGAGTGAGAACAAAGTTCCCACTTTGAGAAGCGCGACCAGGCGCGGCGCCAGACAGCACAACACCACAACCGGAAGAATGCGCAGGAACTTCGCCAGCAGCCGCCCCGCCGATAACTCGTTCACCAGTTTGTTGAACACCAGCAGTGGAAAGAACCAGACCAGATATACGAACAGGCTGGCCTCCTGTCTGGTAAAAACGATCGAAATAATCGACCCGGCGGCAAGATAGAATGCAAAATAAATGGTGGAGGTGGTGGCCACCAATTGAACCGGGACGTTCCGCTGGAAAAATAGGGTCGAAAGAGATCCTGCCGTGAAAAGTAGGCAGGAAAGAATGAGCCCAGCCTCCGCCTTGGATGTAATGCCTTGGAAGATGGCACCCAACCCCAGCGCGGACCCGGCGAACGCCATCATCCCTGTGATCAAGAGTGCGCGGCGAGCCAGAACGCTGGACGACCGATCAAAGTCATCTATTTCCGGCATTGTCCAAAAGGAGAGCTCCTAGGAGTCTCATCGGCCAATCTTGGCGGAAATTTGGCTAGATTGGAAATAAGGAAGAGCACCGGCTCCCTTCCGTTCCGAGCCGCGACCGTAAGGGAGCCGGTGCCTTTTTTGGTTTTTTCACGGACCCGTAAGCGACCGGAGATTTTGGTTTTTCAGGCGCTTCGGGACTTTGGCTCAACCCTCCCAACTCACAGTGGATTCCTGGGGCCTTACTCCCAAGTACGCAGCCATCACATTTTCCCGGTTTCGCCGCTTCTCCCGGTCGCCACGGGCTGGCGTCGCGGGTTCCGTAACATTCTTCGCGCGGACCGGTTTCGATGCCCGATGCGACGCATCGTAGCTGGCGCGCTTCTTCGGATCGCTCAAAATCTCGTAGGCCGCCGAAAGCCGTAGGAACATATCGCTATTGCCGGTTGCTTTGTTGTCGGGATGGTACCGGAAAGCCAGCAGCCGATAGACGCGAGAGATAGTCTCCCCATCCGCATTCGGGCTCAGTTGCATCACTTCATAACAGTCCGGCGCAGTCCGTTCTTCATCCAGCGTGAAAATGGAATCCTGGTCTATAAATTCAAGACCCGCCCGGAATGTGCCGTCGCTTTGCGCGCTGCACCATTTCACTCCAGCCTTCAGGCACTCCAGGGTGTGGTTCCGGCCGAACTTACCCCGCAAAACCACACTCGACCCGGGCTTCAGCATGGTCAGCAATGCCAGGCCGCATCCGCCGCCGATGACATCCACGAGATTGGCGATCACGTAACGGGACTCGCCCAAGCCGTCCTTCATCTCGATGTGAATCACCGACGAATCCGCCGTTTTTCTAAGCCCGCGTCGCCGCTGCATACACTGTTTATCTCATCCGCACCGCGGGATAGAAATGGCCTGTCGGTAACGATTGAGAACCGCCGGAGGTACCATCAGGTACCAAAGGACTACGGCCCAAATGCGGCGACAGTGAAAACACCTAAGGCACCGACTCCCTCACGGTCGCGGTTCGGTGGAGAGAGCTACCGCCACGTGCTCCTGGGCCGTCAAGGTCTTGAAACAAAATCTCAGATTAGATATAATCCGACTTAGGACTTGATGGACGCCGAAGCAATTAAGCGCTCTCTAGCAGGCAGCGGGTTGCGTTGTACCCCGCAGCGCTACGCCGTAATGGCGTTCTTGTTGGAACACAACAAGCATCCCACGGCTTCAGAAATATTCGAAGCCGTCAATCGCGTGGATCCGCGCTCATCCAGGGCAACAACTTACAAAAATCTGAGGGACTTGGTGGAGGCCGGGCTGGTGCGTGAAGTTGCCGTGGAGGGACGTTCCGCGCGCTTCGATGCCAAGGGTTTGCGGCATCACCATTTCATTTGCGACCGTTGCGGCAATGTGGAGGACATTGAGTGGTGCGACGTACCCAAGCCCGCCTCGGGCTCGCTTGGCAAGCGGATTCTTCGCGAATGTGAACTGATTTTCCGTGGGCTGTGCACCAAATGCGCACCGCGCCACGCTGCGCGTTCTGTTTCGTAATTCTAATTCAAAGGAAGAGGATCACATGGAGCAACACACTGCCGCCGGGGCGGCCACCCCCGAAAAACAAGAACAAAATATATTGCCCGAAAGCAAATGCCCGGTCGCCCACAGCTCTCGCAGGCACACCGTGGCAGGCGCGCCGACGAATGCCGCCTGGTGGCCGAATCAACTGAACCTCAAGATCCTGCATCAGAATTCGCCGCTGACGGATCCAATGGATAAGGACTTCGACTACGCCAAGGAGTTCAAAAGCCTTGACCTGGATGCCGTGGTTAAGGATCTGCACACGCTGATGACAACGTCGCAGCCCTGGTGGCCGGCGGACTACGGACACTACGGGCCGTTCTTCATCCGTATGGCGTGGCACAGCGCGGGTACTTACCGCATCGGCGATGGACGCGGCGGCGCCGGCTCCGGCACGCAACGTTTCGCGCCTCTCAATAGCTGGCCCGACAACGCGAACCTGGATAAAGCGCGGCGTCTGCTCTGGCCCATCAAGCAGAAGTACGGCCGAAAAATCTCCTGGGCCGACCTGATGATTCTCGCCGGGAATGTCGCTTTGGAATCCATGGGCTTCAAAACTTTCGGATTCGGCGGCGGACGCGAGGACGTCTGGGAACCGCCAGACGACATTTTCTGGGGGCCCGAAGGCAAGTGGCTGGGAGACGAGCGCTACAAGGGCGATCGCCAGTTGGATGATCCGCTCGGCGCCGTTCAGATGGGTTTGATTTACGTGAATCCGGAAGGGCCCAATGCCAAGCCGGATCCAGTGGGTGCGGCGCGCGATATCCGCGAGACGTTCGGCCGCATGGCGATGAACGACGAGGAGACGGTTGCGCTGATTGCGGGTGGTCACACGTTCGGAAAAGCCCATGGCGCGGGCGACGTCGGCAAGTATGTCGGTTCCGAACCCGAGGGCTCTGCCATCGAAGAGCAAGGCTTCGGCTGGAAGAACACTTACAACAACGGCAACGGCGCTCATACCATCACCAGCGGTTTGGAGGGCGCATGGACCGCCAATCCGGTGAAGTGGGACAACAGCTATTTCGACAATCTGCTCGGCCATGAATGGGAACTCACCAAGAGTCCCGCGGGCGCTCACCAATGGACGCCCAAGAACGGAGCAGCGGCGGGCACCGTGCCGGATGCGCACGATCCGTCGAAGAAACACGCCCCGATGATGTTCACCACGGACCTCGCGCTGAAGGTGGATCCCGCCTACCTGAAAATTTCCAAGCGTTTCCACGAGAATCCGCGGGAGTTCGCAGATGCCTTCGCCAAAGCGTGGTACAAGCTCACGCATCGCGACATGGGGCCGCTCCCTCGTTATCTTGGCTCGCTAGTGCCCAAGGAAACGCTGCTCTGGCAGGATCCTGTGCCGCCGGTGGATCATCCGTTGATCGGCGAGCAGGACATTGCCGCGCTGAAAACGAAAGTTCTCGCGTCCGGATTGTCAATCTCGGAACTGGTCTCCACGGCCTGGGCGTCCGCGTCCACATTCCGCGGCGGCGATAAGCGCGGCGGAGCCAACGGGGCGCGCATTCGTCTCGCACCGCAGAAGGATTGGGAAGCGAACCAGCCGGCTCAAGTGGCCAAGGTGCTGCAGAAGCTGGAAGCCATCCAAAAAGAATTCAATGCCTCTGGAAAGAAAGTCTCTCTCGCGGACCTAATCGTGCTGGGCGGCTGCGCGGCGGTTGAATCGGCGGCGAAGAAAGCCGGTCACGACGTGAAGGTGCCCTTCTCGCCAGGCCGCACGGATGCGTCGCAGGAACAGACCGACACGCACTCCTTTGCCCCGCTCGAACCCACCGCCGACGGCTTCCGCAATTATCTGCGCAACGGACAGCCCCTGCCAGCCGAAGAATTGCTGGTGGATCGCGCGCAGTTACTCACCTTGACTGCTCCGGAGATGACCGTTCTGATTGGCGGCCTGCGCGTCCTGAACGCCAACGTCGGGCAATCCAAACACGGCGTGTTCACCAAGAAGCCCGAAACGCTGACCAACGATTTCTTCGTCAACTTGCTCGACATGAACACAACTTGGAAACCCAACGGTACCGATGGCGTCTTCGAGGGGCATGATCGCGCAACTGGCGAACTGAAGTGGACCGGCACCCGTGTCGATCTGCTCTTTGGTTCGAACTCGCAACTCCGGGCAATCGCGGAAGTCTACGCATGCAACGACTCGAAGGATGCCTTCGTGAAGGACTTCGTGGCTGCGTGGAATAAAGTGATGAACCTGGATCGCTACGACCTGGCCTGAGGGCCAGGCGGCCGGCCTGCCGCAATGAAAACAGACTTGCTGCGATTCAACGGAGCTGTCGTGCGGGACCCCGCCGTCCAGGCGTGGATGAAACAGCATCCCGGTGAATTGGGAGCAATCGCACAAGAGTGGTTTGAGGTGATGCGAAAATGCGGCGACGAAGTGCGGGAGCTTTTGCATGACGGCTGTCCGGTGGCATGCCTGGGAGATGCGCCCTTCGGCTATGTCAATGTATTCACTTCGCACGTAAACGTGGGGTTCTTTCAGGGCGCGGCGCTGCCGGATCCGGCCCGCTTGTTGCAAGGCGCCGGCAAGTTCATGCGCCACGTGAAGCTACGACCCGGGATGCCCACAAACACCGCGGCTCTTAGCAGGCTCATCGAAACGGCGTACGAGGATATCAAGGCGCGCGTCGAACACGGCTAGCCAAATTTCCCCCGTAGTTAAGACCACTACGGATAAGGTCCCCATCGTGAGGTAATATCAAACGGATTTCTCTTGTCAAGCTGGGTGTACGTTCCAGGCGGCCGTGGCTTAACAATTCCGTCTTCTGAATACATCTCGCGAATAAGCTTCGTTCTTGTTGGTGACACCAACGGCAGAAATTTGTCGTCCTTCTTTTGTTGTTCGTAGAGATCCTTAAACTTAGCCGGCAACTCGTAATCGTAAAGCAGCTCCCAGCCGGGGAGGCTTTTGATTTTCTGTGTTGCGAATTGCCTGGCAGGAATGTGAACGGGTTGTCGGTTGTGGGCGACTAGAGCTACGCAACTTTGATCATCCAGTGCGGCGTAAAAGTCGCGGCGAGAGTCCGGATTGATCGTTCCGTCATAGCTTGAGTCGCACCCCACCAATGCGATGACAGCTACGACGGTCGTTCGTCGGAGTAGTGACGTCAATGATCCGGTCGAATTCGTCTAAAGTGCTCCCAGGTTCCATTTTTCCACAGCCAGCCTCGACGCGCGATAATAATTCTGTGTACGTCCCCACAGGAATAGCAAACCAGGCGCAACTCGGGGAAGCTGTGTCTGAGGCGGCCACGCTGCTGGATGCCCGCGAGGTTCGCCACGTTCGGTTTACCCTCGGGCCCGATGCGGATGGCGAACCTTCGATATTTTTCGGTATCTTGCTTACTCCCTACGCAATCCAGGCATCCAGATTCGCCCATGTCACCGGAAGAGTGACGACCACCCTCGTTGACGAACTTCAGCCCTTCAACCGGTGGGGTCTTCAACCCTACTTTAACTTCACTTCCGACCCAGCCCATTTCAAGAATCCTGGCTGGATGTAGTCTATGGCGTTCGCGCAAGACTTGCTGAAGCAGGGCTTTCTCCTGCTCAACAAGGAGTCGAAGAATCCGACACAAGCCAGCCTGCGGCGGTCCGTTTCAACCGCGTACTACGCTCTCTTTCATCTGCTGATTCAGGAGGCTTCGGCCAATTGGAGTCGAGCAGACACGCGCGACTATCTTGCACGCGCATTCGACCACAGAATTATGAAGCAGGCATGCACATGGGCAGAGAACGCAACTTATGACGCAACCGTGTCCCCGCAAGTAATAACCAAGTTGCGCTCAGTCGCCAGAGCATTCAGAGAGCTCCAGTTGCAACGTCACCTCGCGGATTACAGCAATGCAACCAAGTGGGATCGAATCAAGGCATCAGCAAAAGTTGACCAGGCAAAGACCGCTTTTCATGATTGGAAATCGATTCGCAACGAATTCGTCGCCCAGAAATATCTTGTATCTCTTCTGAGCAACTATAAGGAAGAGTAAGTTAGGAAGCCAACCACGAGTGACAAACCACCCCAACCTAAATTCCCTTCCCCACCAAACACCTAAAAATCCGGCCAGGTCAAAACTCGAACCGCTCGCCGTATCCTGAGCTCAAGATGAGAGTCACCCAGAACCGCGCCTCCATCCCCTCCCAGTCCCCAGTCCCCAGTCCCCAGTCCCCAGTCCCCAGTCCCCAGTCCCCAGTCCCCAGCCCCAATGACCCAGGTACACTAACAACAGTCCCTGATGAAGATCTCGGCTGCGATTATCACGTTCAATGAGGAGCGCAACATTGCGCGTGTAATCGAAAGCCTCCGCTGTTGCGACGAAATCGTAGTCGTGGATAGCGGCTCGTCCGACCGTACCGTCGAGCTCGCCACCAAGCTCGGTGCCCGCGTCATCGAAAGCGGTTGGCGCGGATTCGCCGGCCAAAAAAATTATGCCTCCGAGCAGTGCGAGAACGATTGGGTTCTCTCGCTCGACGCCGACGAAGCGCTCAGCGAAGCTCTGGAAGGCGAAATCTGGCAGATCAAAAAGAACGGACCGGATGTCGACGCCTACACGATGCCCCGCATGGCGCAGTACCTCGGGCGCTGGATACTCCATTCCGGCTGGTATCCGGATCGCAAAGTCCGCCTCTATGACCGGCGCCGTTCCAAGTGGGTGGGCGAGTTCGTGCACGAGTCGGTATTCGTCGAGGGCAACGTCGGCCATCTGGATGCCAGCATTCTGCACTTCACCTGCAGTTCTCTCTCCGAGCATCTCAAGACGATGGACCGCTACACCACCCTCGCAGCCGAGCAGCTCGTGGATCAGAAAACGCACGTGGGTTGGACGCAGCTAGCGTTGGTGCCACCCTGGACGTTCTTCAAAACCTATGTTCTGCAGCGCGGTTTTCTGGATGGCGCGGAAGGCCTGGCCATCGCCTACATGGCGGCACTCTATAACTTTCTGAAATACGCCAAAGCCAAAAACATGAGCCCGCGGCGGTAGTGGACGATAGTCGTGTTCATCCTCCACATTGATTCCGGAGTCGAAATGCGCGGCGGCCAATGGCAGGCGCTCTATCTGATGCAGGGGCTCCGAGCGCTGGGACACCAAATCCGCCTGCTGACGCCCGACGGATCGCCGCTGATGCAACTCGCCGTCGAAGATGGAATCGATGCCCGTCCGCTCGGGATCGCGGCACTCGCGGGTTCAACGTCGGGCGTTCAGTTGATCCATGCGCATGACGCGCGCGCCCATACCCTGGCTTTGCTCGGCGGAAAACCAGCGGTAGTATCGCGCAGAGTCGCGTTTCCAGTCCGGCGCGGTGTGGGATCGCGCTGGAAGTACGCACGTGCCGCGCACTATATCGCCGTGTCCCAGTGCGTGAAACAGACATTACTCGATGCCGGGATCGCAGCCGAACGGATTACAGTGGTTTATGACGGAGTTCCCATCCAAGCGGTGAAGCGCGAGAGCCGTTCCGGTGTAGTAGCGCTCGATTCCGACGATCCCGGCAAATGCAGACAAATCATGGAACAGGCGGCCGCGATCGCGAACATCCCGGTCCGATTTTCGAAAGACCTGGTACCAGATCTACAGACCGCGGCTGTTTTCGTCTATATTACGGAGTTGGAAGGATTGGGATCGGCTGCGCTGCTGGCCATGGCATCCGGCGCCGTGGTTCTGGCAAGCCGCATCGGAGGGCTGCCCGAAATCGTTCAAGATGGAGTAACAGGGTTGCTCACCAGCAATGATCCCTCATCCATCGCCCAAGGAATCACTCGATTGCTGAATGATCCAGTTTTGGCGCGCCGCCTTTCCACTGCGGCCCGAATTCGCGTAGAAAAGGACTTTACTATCGACCAAATGGTCACCGGAACCGTCGAGGTTTATGAGAGGATGCTGAGTTGATCGAAGCAATCATAGCCGGATTGGTCGGGTTGCTCATCGGCAGCTTCCTGAATGTCTGCATCTATCGCCTGCCGCGCGATCTTTCCGTGGTCGCGCCGCGCTCCTTCTGCCCGGAGTGTGAAACTCCCATTGCCTGGTTCGACAATATTCCCCTCCTGAGCTATCTGATTCTGCGGGCGCGCTGCCGGAAATGCGGCAAGCGGATTTCGTTCCGCTATCCATCGGTTGAGCTGCTAACAGGCGCGGCCTTTTTCTCGGCGGTCTGGGGACTCGGACCCACCGCAGGCGCACTGAAGTTCTGCGTATTCGGTGCAATCGTAATCACCCTCGTTTTCTCCGATATCGAAGAGCGCATCCTTCCGGATGAATTCACCTTGGGCGGCACCGTGGCTGGCATTCTCTTCGCCGCCGTAGTTCCCATGAAGTACGGAATCATGCACCTGTTCCTCTTCTCTCTCCGAAACCAGACTTTGCTTTCCGTTGCGGAGTCGGTCTTCGCCGCCGGATTCTGCGCCGGAACCCTGTGGTTCGTTGGCACTCTCTACCAAAAGATCCGCCATCGCGAAGGCCTGGGATTTGGCGACGTAAAGATGGTGGCCATGATCGGCGCGTTCTTAGGATTGCAGGGCTCGCTGCTGACCTTGATAGTCGGTTCCTTGCTCGGCGCTATCGTCGGCCTCTGCTACATCTGGTTTACCGGCAAAGACGCATCCACGTACGAGCTGCCCTTCGGAGCTTTCTTAGGCGCCGCGGCCCTAGGCGTCGGATTTTTCGGCGAAGTTTTCCTGCGCTGGTACGGCCGGCAAATGTGGTGACAGGCTCGAATTTTCGCGAAGAGACCGACTCCCTCACGGTCGCGGCTCGGAATGAGGCACCCCGTTACCGAGCCGCGACCGTGAGGGATTCGGTGCCTTTGCCGATTTTTTACCAGCCCTCAAGTGCGTAGGCCCTCGGCCTGCGAATCCGGCGGTATCCGTTGTAACATAAGAACTTGCGTTCCATGAATGACTTTTTCACCGCTTTGAAGCCCGGAAGCACGGATTGGCTGCTTGCCGAAGCTATCGATCCCGCCCGCTTGCCGGCCCACATTGCGATCATCATGGATGGCAACGGCCGTTGGGCGCGCAGGCGAAGTCTACCGCGCGTGGCCGGCCACAAAGCGGGCATCGAGTCGGTTCGCGCCACCGTGGAATCCTGCAGCAGGTTGGGAATTCAAGCCTTAACGCTATACGCTTTCTCGGTGGAAAACTGGAAACGGCCTCGGCCGGAAGTGGACATGCTGTGGCGTCTGCTGCGCATCTATCTGAAGCGGGAACTCCCCGAACTCATGCGGAACGGGATTCGGTTTACCTGTATGGGACGCCTGGATGGTTTGCCCCCGCAGGTCCGGCAGGATCTGGAAACGAGCATTGAGGCCACGCGGCGGAACACTGGTCTGCGGCTCAACGTGGCGCTCAATTACAGCGGACGTTCCGAATTGGTGGACGCCGTAAATTCCGTCATCCAAGAGGCCCGTTTGGAAGGCCGGCTACGCGATCTCCAAATTGATGAAGAGTCCATCGCCGCCCGGTTGTATACCGCTGGCCTACCGGACCCGGATCTATTGATCCGAACTTCCGGCGAAAAGCGGATCAGCAATTTTCTGCTTTGGCAGATCGCGTATGCCGAGCTGTATGTCACCGACACTCTCTGGCCGGATTTCAGGCAAACGGACCTGTTGCACTCGATCCTGGATTATCAGAAGCGCGATCGCCGGTTCGGCGGCCTGGGTCCGGACGAAAGCCCAGCCATCCAGGAAGAGTGGGCGACAGCGGTCGGTCCGATCGCAGAAGCGGTCGGCACAATCGCCAGATGAAGCGCGTCCTGACGGCGCTTCTGCTCATCCCATTCTTCTGCTACATCATGTTGTGGGCTCCGGCCTGGGCGTTTCTCGCCGCCGTGGCTGGCGTGGCAATTCTTTGCTTTCGAGAATACGCAAATCTCGTATCGCTGCACGCTATCGAAAAGCCGGGAGTATTCGGTTACGTTGCGGGCCTGCTGCTGCTTTTCCTGCCGGGAAAAGATTTTGCATTTTTGGTTCTAGTTGCGATTCTGGCCATGGCTTTAGCGCTGCGATCACCCAACCTGGTGGATGCCCTGCCGTCTTCTGCGGCGTTGTTGCTGGGCGTCGTCTACGTTTTCGGGTCGCTTCGCTGCGGTATCGACTTGCGTAGCATCAGCCCGTATTGGTTATTCTTCGCCCTCTCGCTCAACTGGGCCGGGGACATTGCGGCTCTCTACGTCGGTCGCTTGATCGGCCGCCACAAATTAGCGCCGCGCGTTAGTCCCGCAAAATCGTGGGAGGGGGCCGCGGCATCGGTTACGGCGTCGGTGCTCTACGGCGTGCTGTATTTTCCTCGTCTGCTGCCGTCGGTTCCACTGCTAGAGGGCTTGGCGCTCGCTGCATTAGCCAATATCGCCGGACAGTTCGGCGATCTGTGCGAATCCGGTTTGAAACGCGGAGCGGGCGTGAAGGATAGCGGAACACTTTTGCCCGGTCACGGCGGATGGCTCGATCGCGTGGATAGCAGCCTGTTCGCGCTACCGGTGATCTATTTCGTCGTGAGCAATTTTCATTGGTGAGCATGCGACGATGGCTGAAACCCGCAGCCTTTCCGCTTCTGCTGCTGGCTCTGAATCTCTACATCGCGAAGGATCTGTTCTTCCTCGAATACGGCCAGTTCATGGGCTCCATCGAGGCCGCTTACATTGCGATCAGCCGCTACATGATCGGCAATTGGCGCGACCTCACCTGGTTTCCACTCTGGTACGGCGGCATTCCTTTTCAAAATACCTATCCGCCGTTTCTGCATGCCGTCGTAGCTTTGGTCGCCGCGGCATTTCGGATCTCAATCGCCCATTCGCATCACATCGTAACGGCCTTTTTTTATTGTTGCGGACCCGTAACTTTGTACGCACTGGCCGTTCGGCTCACCGGATCGCGCTGGTACAGTTTTGTTGCGGTGTGGATGTACTCAATTTTCTCGCCCTGCCTTTTTCTGATGCCCCTGGCTCGCGCCGAGGTAGGCGGCGCATTCGTTCCGCGCCGCTTCGAAGTCTTGGCGGTGTATGGCGAAGGTCCCCACATCACAGTGCTGGCTCTGCTGCCAGCAGCGTTACTGAGTCTCGATCTCGCGCTCTCCAAACGCTCCCCTCTCTGGTATGTGGTGGCAGCGATAAGCATGGCGGCCGTAGCGTTGACGAACTGGCTGGGCACATTCGCGCTAGCAGTGGCGATCTTTGCCTATCTGTTAGCAGTGGGGCAGACGCTTTCGTCTGCCAAAACATTCTTCCTGGCCGTTCTCGCGTACGTTCTCGCATGCCCCTGGATTCCCCCCTCCACAATCCTAGACGTACGCCACAACGCACAAACGGTCGGCGGCGACTATCGGCACATTTACGGCGCCCTACCGATTTACCTATCCGTCGGGATTCTCGCAGCCGCGGCGCTCAAATTTGCCATGTACCGCGCAAAAGCTTCGAAGGGCCTGCAATTTTCCGTCCTCTTCGCTCTCATGATTAGCGCAATTCCGCTCGGAGTGGCGTGGTTCAACCTGGCGATTGTCCCGCAGCCGGAACGCTATCAGCTTGAAATGGATCTCGCGCTATGTCTAGCCGCGGCATTCGCGTTCAAAGCCATCGCGGACGTAATACCGCCTCGCTTCCGGATGCCACTGGTCTGCGCCCTCCTGCTGCTCTCGCTGTTCCCTGCCCGCTGGGATCGCAGATACGCCCGGCGAGTGGTCAAACCCATCGAAATCACCGGCACCATCGAATATGAAGAGGCGAAATGGTTTGAAGCGCACGTGCCGAATGGGCGTGTGATGGCCCCCGGCGCCGTTTCCTTTTGGCTGAATGCATTCACCGACGTACCGCAGATCGACGGCGGTTTCAGCCAAGGAATGGTGAACTGGAATCACGACTCGTTTACTTACCAGATCTTTTCATCGAACGGCGCTGGTGACCGTGCGGCCGAGATCGCCCGCACTTGGCTTATAGCGTACGGCGCTCAGGCGATTGCCGTGGGCGGCAGCGCCAGCAGGGAATTATACAAACCATTCCAGCGCCCGGATGTTTTCGCCAAAGGATTCCCGGAGGCGATGCGCGATAGAGATGATGCGATCTACTGGGTTCCCGGCCGCCGGCCCTCCTTGGCGTATGTCTTGGCGCGCACAGAATCTGGTTCGTGACCAACCAATCCACGGGCTGGACATTACCCAAACTCAGCGATACGTGGACTCTCTAACGACGCCCGCAAGTTTTCGCTGGACCAGCCGGCACTCTGCGGACATCGAAGCGGCGCTTCAGCCCGATCAGGTAATTTCCGTGCAGGAAACGTATCATCCAGGCTGGCGTGCCGTATCGAACGGCCAACCATGCCTGGTTTTCGGAGATGGCTTGGGGCAAATCGTCCTGGAGCCGCACTGCGCCGGCGCATGCAAAGTGGAACTGATCTACGATGGCGGTTTGGAAATGAAAACGGCCAATGTGCTCAGCGGGGCGGGTTGGCTGGGATGCATTGGCTGGATTCTAATCTCCAGCCGTAAGCGAAACAACGGATGAGCGCCAATCGCCGCACATGGATTGACAGTGGAATCATCTTCCTACTGGCGTGCTGGCTGATCGCTCCGCTGTTCAAAACCGAGTACATCGACCATTGGGGGTCCATCGAGAGCACCTTCATAGCGGATGCCCGCATGTTGCGCGAACATCTTCCGCATCCCGCCTGGCAACCACTTTGGTATTGCGGCACGCGTTTCGATTACATCTACCCACCGGCATTGCGCTACGGCACGGCTCTGATTTCGTTGATGGGCGGCATCTCCAGCGCGCGCGCCTATCATCTCTACACGGCGTTCTTCTATGCGCTGGGCATCGCCGGCGTCTACTTGCTGGCATACACGGCCAGCCGGTCCCGCATGCAGGCGTGGATCGCATCACTTGGAGCGGCTCTTCTCTCGCCAGCCCTCCTTTTCATGGACAACTTCCGGATTGACAGTCCCTTTTGGGTTCCGCAGCGCCTGCACGTTCTGGCTGTCTATGGAGAAGGACCGCACATTTCATCGCTATCCATTCTTGGGTTTGCACTGGCCGCATCGTTTGTATCGCTGCGCTCATGGCGGCCCAGGCTTTTGGTTTTGTCCGGATTCTTGTGCGCTGCGGTTGTAGCAACCAACTTCTACGGCGCCACCGCGCTCGCACTCCTGTTTCCGATTCTCACCTGGGCCACTTGGCTCGAGGTCAGGAGCAGGGCTGTATGGCTGCGCGCGGCCGGAATCGCAGGCATTGCTTATGGTCTGTGCGCGTTTTGGTTGACAGCATCGTACATCCGGATCACCAGGCTCGACATGAAGTGGGTGGCGGACCCTTCGAAACCCTCTTCGGTGGCGATTGCAACCGGATGCGCGTTGATTTTCTGCGTTGTTACGTTTGTGCTCGCGAAACGGCGAGGCGTTAAGACGTGGCCGGTCTTTTTGATAGGGGCGGCCGGCGCCACCTCATTCTACGTATTAGGCGCGCACTTCCTGGATCTTCGCGTTACCGGAGATGCGAACCGATTGGCTCCCGAAATGGATCTCGCGCTAATTCTGCTTTTCGCATACTGCATCGCGAAGTGCTGGCGACGCCCGATTCTCCGCGTTCTCGCGATTCTGTTGCTTTGTGCCGCATGTTATCCCGCCGGGCAATACCTGTCGCATCGAAAATCGCAACTCCAGCGCGCGGAATCCATCCAATCGCGTCCGGAATTTCAGGTGACAAAATGGATGGCGGACAATCTTCCTGGCGCGCGAGCTTTCGCAACCGGCTCCATCCGCTATTGGTACAACGCCTGGTATGACGACGAGCAACTGTATGGCGGTTCCAATCAAGGCCTCCTCCACCAGTTGCTGCCGGTCGCTTACTGGCAGATCACGCAAGGCGAACGCGCCGACGTGGCTATCGCGTGGCTTCGGGCGCTCGGTGTGGATGCCGTGATCGTTCCGGACCAGACCTCTCAAGAGATTTATCACGACTACTCGCATCCGGAGAAATTTCGCGGCGCGCTGCCGGAGGTTTACAACGATCACAAAGGCGTCGCCATCTATCGCGTCCACCGGCGGTTTTCCGGCATGGCACGTGTGGTGGATCTAGCGGCTCTGTCCGCCATCGGCGCTCCGCGGACGGGAGATGATCTCGAAACGCTTTCGCGATATGTCGCCGTTGTGGAAAATGGTCCGGACTCGGCTGCGGCGTTCACCTGGAACGGCTTTGAGCAATTCGCAGGTGAGTGCGTCTGTTTCAACCGGACAGGCTTTGTTGCTGCAGGAAACGTACGATCCCGCCTGGCACGCTTATTCGGATGGAAAAGCGTTGCCTGTGGAACACGATGCATTCGGGTTCATGTTCGTGGCGCCGCCGGCTGGAACACACGCCATCTCTTTTCGATTTGAAACTCCGCTCGAAAACAGAATTGGTTGGATTGTCACCGCGCTTACCTGCATACTGGTGTTGATATTCGCGATGAACGGCTTATTTCGGAATCGGCGAACAAAGAGTTCCCAGGCGGAAGTGCCTGCGCCACCTCTACCAGTCCCTGCTGAACCTTTTGATCCAGCGCGTCTGCAGGCCGCCGAACAAGCTTTGCGCGATCTTCAAATGCCGGACCCGGGCGCGAAAACTTATCTGGAGAAGCATATTCCGCGCCTCGCTCGGACTTTGGCGCTGGTACCTCCGCCTCAAAATACCGGGCGCGTCCTGGAACTCGGCTGCTACATGCAGATTACGCCTCTGCTGGATCGCTTGTGCGGCTATCGGGAAGTGCGCGGCGCTTATTTTGGCGCTCTTGGACGAACTGATCGCAAAATCGTTCCCTTCCCGGACCGCGAGTTCTCCTGCGACGTGGATTGCTTCGACGCCGAGCGCGACCGGTTCCCCTATCCCGACGGGCATTTTGACCTGGTGATCGCCGCTGAGATCATCGAGCATCTCACTTACGATCCGATGCATCTTCTTGTTGAAGCCCGCCGCGTGCTCGCCGACAATGGTTTTTTGCTGGTAAGCACTCCGAACGTCGGCAGTATCACGAGCGTCGCGAAGACGCTGGATGGACGCGACAATCCGCAAATCTTCTTCCTGTACAAGCGCCCCGCCGAAAACAGCGCGCCTGAAATCGGGCATGTGCGCGAATATACGGCTTACGAACTCGGCGAAGCGGTGAAGGCGGCTGGATTTGAAATCGTCCAGTTGTTCACGACATTCATCGAGGAATATTCGTCGCATCAACCGCTGCTCAGACTACTGGCAGAACACGGTTACAGCACCGAAAATCGGGGCGAGCAAAGCTGGTGTCTGGCCAGGAAACGTCCCGATCTGCCGATTGACCGCTATCCGTATTTCATCTACAGCGGCTAGATGTGCGTTATACTTCTCAATTTGGTGGTTCGGATTCTTGCCGTTGTTCTTGGCGCCTGCGCCCTCGCTGCGCAAACCGGAGTTGTCACTTATCACAACGACAATTCACGCACCGGCCTGAATCCGAATGAACCTCTGCTGACACCGGCCAACGTCAAGGCCGGACTTTTCGGAAAACGTTCCTATTTGCCCGTGGATGGCGCGGTCTATGCGCAGCCGTTGTACCTGCCTCGAGTCAAAATCCCAGGCAAAGGTTTCCGCAATCTTTTGTTTGTAGCCACGGCGCACGACAGTCTCTATGCATTCGATGCCGACGACGAATCCGCCGCTGGAACCACGCCACTTTGGAAGACCAGTTTTCTGGATGCGTCGGCTGGCATCACCACCGTATCTTCGTCGGATGTCGGCTGTACTGCGATTCCTGAACTCGGGATCATCGGAACTCCCGTCATCGATCCGGTTTCAGGAACCATTTATCTCATCACGTACACCAAGGAAAACGGCAATCAGTTCGTTTACCGGCTGCACAGTTTGGATGTGACCAACGGAGTGGACCGATCCGGCAGCCCGGTTGAGATTCAAGCGCAGGGATTTGTTCCGCTGGCCCATAAACAAAGAGCCGCGCTATTGCTTTCCGGGGGCGTCATTTATTCGCCGTGGGGCGGACATTGCGATAAGGGTACATACCACGGCTACATCATGGCGCACGATGCGACGTCGTTGAAGCAGCTTGGTGTTTTCAACTCCACACCGGCGGATAGCGGCGCAGCTTTTTGGAATGGCGGCGCGGGTCCCGCTGCCGATGCGAAAGGCAACGTCTATGCGGTCTCGGCCAACGGCGACCCGGACGGAAATATGGCCGCTGCCAAATTCGATGAGTCGGTTTTGCGGCTGACTCCGGCACCCCAGCTTTCGGTCGCGGATTTATTCACGCCCTTCAATCGAGTGGACCTGGATGATCGAGATCAGGATTTGGGATCGAGCGGCGCGTTGTTGCTGCCGGACGACCTTGGCACCGCCGCGCATCCGCATCTTCTGTTCATATCCGGAAAAGAAGGCCGCATGTATTTGCTGGATCGCGACGCATTGGGAGGCGCACAAGTGAATAGCGACTCCGCTGCTCTCGCGTCCCTGCCGGTGCTTGGCTCTCATCAAACGTTCGGCATGTCGGCCTACTTCAACGGTTCCATCTACATTTCACCCAAGCAGTCGCAGTTGCTCGCTTTCAAAATCGGGGCAGCTTCTCTCGCTGCGTCACCGTGGGCCCAAACCGCGGACACCATCGGATATCCCGGCGCAACACCGAGCATAACGTCGAACGGCGTCAAGAACGGAATCGTATGGATTGTGTCGAGCGATGACGATGGCAAGCTTGTCGCCTTCGACGCATCCAATCTCAACAAGCTCTACGATAGCGAGGCGCAAACCGCCGCGGATCAGCTTCCCAGCAACACGGAATTTTCACTGCCCACCATCGTGGATGGCAAAGTGTACGCGGGTGGCACGGCGGGAATCGCGATTTATGGGGAATTGGCGCCGGCTGCGCCCGTGATCGCGGCAGTTACCAACGCGGCCAGTTTCGTGGCGGATGCCATTTCCACCGGATCGCTTGTTTCGCTTTTCGGGTCTAATCTAGCGCCCGTAACCTGGAGCGCCGGTTCCACTCCCCTGCCCTTATCGCTGGTGGATACTTCGGTCACCATCAACGGGGTGGTTGCGCCGCTTCTGTTTGTATCCCCGAATCAGATCAATGTTCAGGTTCCCTACGAAGTCTCGGCCGGCAACGCAACGGTGGTGGTGCGCAGCGGAGGCCTAAGCTCCGCGCCTTTTACGATTGCCGTTTTGCATGCAGCTCCCGGATTGTTTTTCAACGGCCAAGGCCAGGCCGCCGCGATCAACGAGGGCGGCTCCGCGAATTCCGAGGCAGCGCCCGCTTCGGTCGGAAGCGTAATTTCCGTGTTCCTTACCGGCGTCGGCCCACTTTCCGCATCGGTCGATGATGGAACAGCGCCGGCATCCGGTGAAACAATTACTGCAACGTTCCAAGTGACAGCGACCATCGGCGGATTGCCGGCCGAAGTGCAGTTCGCCGGCTTGGCGCCGCTCTATGCAGGGACAGCGCAAGTCAATTTGAAAATCCCCGCCGGGGCCAGCGGTACTTCGCCGTTGGTCATCAGCATCGATGGACACACCAGCAATACCGTGCAACTGGTAATATCGGCGAATTGAGCAACAAGCCTGGATCCGTGCCGGTTTCTTTGCGAATGGTTCGCGGAGCGCTCCGGCGCTTGAACACTTATTTGAGCCGGCGCTACGAATCGAGTGTTGCGCGAAGCGCTCCCATGCCTCAGGCGGCGACGCCACAAGAATTGGAAGCAGCCAGAACGCAGTTGCAGCGGTTGGACCTTCCAGACCAAGATGCTCGCAACTACTTCGCGAAACATTTGCCGCGATTGGCGCGGACCCTTGCGTTAACGCCTCAGCCGAAAATGAGCAGCCGGATTCTGGAACTGGGCTGCTATATGCAACTCACTCCGTTTCTCGCGCTGTGGCGCGGATACCGGGAAGTGCGCGGCGGATACTACGGAGTTTTGGGGGAAACCCGTCGTGGATTGGCAAGCATCAGCGGCGAGACATTCGAATGCACAATTGATTTATTCGACGCCGAGCGCGATCGGTTTCCTTATCCCGACGGCTATTTCGAAACGGTGCTGAGTTGCGAGATGATTGAGCACTTTTTGCGCGATCCGATGCATTGTCTCTTAGAGGCGCACCGCGTTTTGGAAGAGGGCGGACGTTTGTTGATCACCACGCCGAATGTGTCGAGTCTTACCAGTGTAGCGCGCGCTCTGCACGGATACGACAATCCGCAGTTGTACTCGCACTATCAGACTCCGCGCAGCAACGCTCCCACGGATCTTCCGCACGTCCGCGAGTACACCGCGTTTGAACTCCGCGATCTTCTGCAAGCCGCGGGATTCGAGATCGAGAGCCTGTTTACCGAGCCCATCGCGGAGCTCGCGATAAATCTGCCGATGTGGAACTTTCTGGAAGAGCACGGATACAATACATCGCTACGCGGTGAGCAGACATACTGCATCGCTGTGAAGCGGTCCGGACTTCCGGTGACGCGCTATCCAAAGTTTCTCTATTCGGATTGACCTCCGCTCGCCGTTGGCCGGTCAAGTCGACCCGGTCCCACGGCATCGACTCCCTAACGTGGCAGAGCCGGAACCAAAACCGAACCGCGACCGCAAGGAAGCGTAACGCAATACAGCGGCGCTCGTGGTAGCGCTCCCTCGCGGTCGCGGCTCGGTTAGGAACAGGAAAGGATCAATGTACCGTGCGGGTTTTGCGATTCATGTAATCCATGAGCAGGTATTGGCCGAGATTGTAGGGCGTGGTGAAGTAGGCTTTGCCACGGCATAATTCGGTGACCTTCTGGACGAAGTTCACCAGGCCGAAATCGCTGGCCAGCATGAAGGTGTTGATCAGGATGCCCTGCTTTTTGCAGCGGCTGACTTCTTCGAGCGTGCGGCTAATTACTAGCGGGTCCAGACCGAACGCGTTGCGGTACATGCGGCCGTCCTCGAGCGTCAATGCCGACGGCTTGCCATCGGTGATCATGATGATCTGCTTCATGTCCTTCTTTTCCTGATTCAGCAAACGCTGCGCCAGGATGAGGCCGTCGCGAGTATTGGTGTAGTAAGGACCAACCTGCACGCGTGCCAGGTCGGACATGCGCAGCTCCTCGGCCGAATCGTGGAAGAGAACGCAGCGCAGGCTGTCGCCCGGATATTGCGTTCGAATGAGATGCGCCAATGCAAGCGCGACCTTTTTCGCTGGCGTGAAGCGGTCCTCGCCGTAAAGGATCATGCTATGGCTGCAATCCAGCATCAGAACCGTGGCGCACGAGCTTTGATATTCCGATTGGTGTACGTAGAGATCGGAATATTCCAGTTGAATCGGGACCTTGAGCCCCTCCCGCTGAATGGCCGACGAGAGCGTTTGGCTGATATCCAGATTGAAGGTATCGCCGAATTCGTAGAGCTTGGCGGCGCCGCTGGTTTCGACTCCGGTGGACAGGTCGCGCGTATCGTGCGCGCCGAAACTCGACTTACCGAGCGATCCGAGCAGATCCTTGAGGGTCTTGAATCCTAGAAAATCGACGGACTTGTCGGTGATCTCGACGTTGAGCTTTTGGTCTTTATTCCTGCTCCTGCCTGTCCGGACTGGTTCGTTTGCTGCTGATCCGTGTTGATATAGCCTTCGTCCACCAGCTTCTGGACCAATCGATCGAGCATTTGATCCATCTGCTCGGGCGACATGTTTTGGAGCGATTCCTGAATACGCTCGGCTTGCGAGGGATCGAACAGCTCGCCCTGTTCCAGCGCGCGCTGGATGGCGTTCTTCAAATCTTCCAGCGTGTGCTGATTCCACTCGCTGAAGCCCATGTACTGGTTTTGAAAGCCACTCTGGAGGAAGAAGTCGGACAGGGCTTTCAGAAGATCTTCGGCGCTGAGACCGAAATCGTCACCGGTGTACTTGGAGTAGTTGATCCACTTCATGCGGGGAAAACCTTTTTGGGCCGCGGATGAACGCAGATAAACGCGGATAAGACTTGTTGATATCTGCGTTCATCTGCGTTCATCTGCGGCCTCATTTCAGTTGAACTGTCTCCTTGGCGGGCGGGTTCTGCCTTCCTCGCGTTCGCCTGCGGCGGCTTCGCGCTTGCGTTCGCCGGCTGTGAAACCGATCTCTTCGTTGCGGCTGATGCGGCGATGCGCGTAGAGGCCTTCTAGAATGAATTCCGCGGCGGAGGCGCGCAAGGCATCCGGTTCGCTTGAGCCTAAACCTAGGGCGCCGGTTTTTTCCATCAGGCCTTGGATGTTCGAGAGCTGCTGGGCGATGGCGGTGGAGTCCAGCGTTTCGTCAAGCTTGAGAGATCCGCCCATTTCGAACCATTGCACGATTTGCGAGACGTTCACGCCGTCGAAATGGGTGGTGTAAACTTTTCCCACCGCTGCTCGGATCAGTTCGCGGGCGACATTGTCGCCGCCTTTCAATTCGCCTTCGTACTCGAGCTCTAGTTTTCCGGTGATGGAAGGCAGTGCGGAGTAAATATCCAGAACACGGGGAACGGCTACCGGCTCGCCTGCGCGTAGGGCGCGGCGTTCGGCATTCGAAACGACATTTTCCAGCACCGAGATCGGGAGGCGCTGGGATACGCCGGATCTTTTATCCACCTTCTTGTCTTCGCGGGCGAGGAAGGCCAGTTGCTCCACTACTTCACGAATATAATTGGGAACTTCGAGGCGCGTGGGGGAGTTGCGCTCGGTCCAGGATTCCTGCCGGGTAATGGAAAGGCCGTGATCCACGGTGAGCGGGTAATGCGTTCGGATCTCGCTTCCGATGCGGTCTTTCAGTGGAGTGATGATCTTTCCGCGAGCGGTGTAGTCTTCCGGATTGGCCGTAAAGACCAGCATGATGTCGAGCGGGAGACGCACCGGATAACCTTTGATCTGGACGTCGCCTTCCTGCATGATGTTGAACAGCCCGACTTGAATCTTTCCCGCGAGGTCCGGCAGTTCATTGATGGCGAAGATGCCGCGATTGGCGCGAGGCATGAGGCCGTAGTGCACCGTTAGGTCGCTCGAAAGATCGTGGCCGCCGCGGGCTGCTTTGATGGGATCAATGTCGCCGATCATATCCGCGATGGTGACGTCGGGAGTTGCCAGCTTTTCCACGTAGCGCGCATCGCGATCGAGCCAGGCGACGGGCGTGTTGTCGCCCTGTTCCGCCACCAGATTGCGACAGCGGCGGCAGATGGGCTCATACGGATTGTCGCGGATCTCGCAGCCCGCGATATAGGGCGCGTGTTCATCCAGCAACGACGTCAGCATGCGGATGATTTTGGTTTTGGCTTGTCCGCGCAGCCCCAGCAGGATGAAATTGTGCTTTGACAGAACGGCGTTGACAATCTGCGGGATGACGGTTTCTTCGTACCCAACCACGCCGGGAAACAGATCGTCGCCGCGCTGCAAACGGCAGATCAGGTTCTGGCGCAATTCGTCTTTTACGCGGCGCCCTGCGAGGCGCTGTTCCGAGAAGTTACTTTTTTTAAGAGTACCGAGAGTGACGGGTAAGTCATGCATAACTGGAAGGTCTACCCGCGATTCTAACAGCAAATCACCGCAGCCATTTGGTATGCTCGAAACCGAAGCATGACGACGGATCTTCCGGAGACCGATTTTCAGCGGTTCTGGCGCAGGCTACAGCAACTGGGCCTGAATGCGTACGAGGCTCGATCCTACCTGGTTCTGATCGGGCATCCACGATTCAAGGCGCTCGAACTGGCGGCGCGCGCGCATGTTCCGCGCCAGAAAATCTACGAAGTTCTGGACAGCCTGGTTGAAAAAGGCTTCGCGCAGGTGGTGCAAGAGAAGACCAAGCTATTCTCGGCAGTGGAGCCGAGTTTGGCGGTGCCGAGTTACCTGGTGCGTCGGGTGCAGACGTTGCAGCGTGAACTGACCGATCAAACCCGCATGGCGGACGGATTGGTGAACGATCTGGCCGTCGCCTATTCGGAAGGCCGCGGCGAGCGCGGCACCCTGGATTATCTGCGGATTGTCAGCGATACCGAACAAACCGCCGTGCAGTATCGCAAGATGCTTTCCGATGTCCGGGCGGAATATCTGGAATTCTCGCGGCCGCCGTACGCGGTGGATCCGCTGGATGAACACTTGGTCAAGCAGGCCCGGCAGCGCGGCGTGACGTGCAGGTTGCTGATTGAATCCGGAACGCTGGATGACGCGCACCGGCAGCGGCTGGAAGATTACGCCGTGGCAGGAGTGGAGATTGGTCAGGCGGAATCGCTGCCCATGAAGCTCGCTGTGTTCGATGGGCAATGCGGTTTGGTGGCGTTGCTGGATCCGGTGATCACTCGGCCTACCTGGACGGCCGTGGTGTTCGAACATGGCGGTATGGGGGAGGCGATGAAGGGGCTGTTTGAGAATTATTGGCGGCGGAAGATGGTGAGCAGCGATTTTGCCGGGGTATCGGCGGCGTTGTGAAAGCCACCGACTCCCTTACGGTCGTGGTTCGGTAAGAGTTAGGCAGGGGCGACGGGTTCCCGGCGGCAACGGATTTCGCGGACTGCGTAGATCCGGCGGCCTTGGCTTTCGAAGTAGGTACGCATTAGGACTTCGCCTAGCAGTCCGGTGCTAAACATCATCAGGCCGCCGAGAAGCAGCAATCCTCCCAACACCATCAGCGGACCATGCTCGGCTAGCATGTCACGATCCCAGCTCACTAGCTTTTGAATTCCAAGCACTCCCAAGATCAGGGAGCCAAGAGTGAACCCGGTGAGGCCCAGGCGTCCGAAGAAGTGCATGGGGCGCGTGAAATATTTCAAAAGAAATTTGATGGTGAGAATATCGAACAGCACGTTGAAGGTGCGGCCCAAGCCGTAATGCGATCCGCCGGATAAGCGCGGCGTGTTACGGATTGGAACTTCGGCGATGCGAGCGCCGTAAAAACTGGCGAGGGCGGGAATGAATCGATGGAGCTCGCCGTAGAGATTGATTTCCTTGAGCACTTCGGACCGGTAGGCTTTGAAGGTGGTACCGAAATCGCGCAGCTCGATGCCGGAAGCTTTGGCCATCAGCCAGTTCGCGATACGCGATGGAATTTTGCGGGTGATGGCATTGTCCACGCGATCCTTGCGCCAGCCGCTTGCGATATCGTAACCCTCGTCGATCTTGGCGAGCAACGCCGGAATATCCTCGGGCGCGTGTTGCAGATCGCCATCCAGCGAAACGATGACGTTGCCCTGCGCTTCGTCGAAGCCCGCCGAGAGCGCAGCCGTTTGTCCGAAATTGCGCCGCAGACGGATCACTTTCAGGCGCTGATCGGTTTCCACCAGGTTGGCGAGCAGATCGAAGCTGCGATCGCTTGAGGCGTCATCCACAACGATGATTTCGTATTGCTTCTGCAGCGGCTCCAGCACCGCCGTGAGCCGGTCATAAAGCGGAAGAATAGACGGCTCTTCGTTGTGAATCGGGATCACAATGGATAGCATGGCCGTAGTTTTCAGTTTAGCGTATCCGCGGCGCTAGAGCTGTTTAAACAACTTCTAGCGTTTGCGGGGCGATATCCGGCTTGGCCTGCGCCACCTCACAGCGATGTATACTATACATCATGAAGCGGACGCAGCTTTACATGGAGGAAGACGTTTGGAAAGTTTTGCAAATACGGGCAAAGCAATCTAAGACTACAATTTCCGAACTCGTCCGCCAGGCTGTTCGAGAGAAGTATCTTGATGACAAGTCCAAACGCAGAGAAGCGCTGTTGTCAGCCATCGGCATTTGGAAAGATAGAACCGATCTTCCCGACACCGAGACATATGTGAGAAGTCTCCGGAATGGCAAGCGCTTGAAGCGAATCTTCAAATGAGCGGTGTGCTGGTTGACTCGGATGTCATTATTGAAGTGCTCCGCCAGCGTAATCCCGAAGTCATGCGGAGTTGGGTTGAGCTGGTCGACTCATCCGAGCCAGTGATTTGTTCGCCCGTCTCGGTCGCTGAAGTATTCCATGGAGTGCGCGATCGGGAGAGGGATGCAGTAGAAACCGTGTTCTCGGCGATGATCTGCCTGCCCGTGGAACAGGATATCGGCCGACGAGCAGCAGTCTACCTTCGACTCTTTCACCCAAGTCATGGGATTGAGCTGGGGGACGCTCTCATAGCGGCAACTGCCAGTAGACATGGTTTGACGCTTTGGACCCGCAATCGGAAGCACTTCCCAATGAAGGACGTCCGGTTTTTCCATCGCCCGAACTAACAAAAAAGCCGCCCGAGTTGCCCCGGACGGCTTCTTCTCCTCTGGTTGTTTGACTGATTAATCTCCGAACGAGCCTACTTCTTCGCGTTCCGTTTTCGGCGGCTGCAGGGGCGATGGGCATCAACTGCACCAGTTCCGGCCCGGGCTCTTCCTTCAGGACGTGCTGGCGATATAGCTTCGCCATGCGCTCGTTTTCCTGCTGTTCATGCAGCTTCTCATCGCGCGCGCGCTTCTTTTCCTCACGAGCGGTTTTCGCGATGCCGAGCTTGTCCAGATCGGTCTGCTTGGCGTGTTGCACGTCTTCGATGCGCAGCACCAGCGAATGATCGGCGCTCGGCAGCCCGACCTTCTTGCCGCCGGCGAAGATTTCGTGCTTGCCGTTTTCCTCATACCACTTGGTGAGAGTGGCGGTCATGTGCATTTTCTCGATGATGTTCCGCCAGCCGACGCCGGTGTTGTAGGCGCAGAAGGAAATTTCGCCTTCCTGCGTGGCGTAGGGGATGATGCACTGCTCGGTGCGGCGGAAATCGTAGTTGAACAGATCCTGGAACCACATGCCGGCTACGAACAGGAAGTTCCAGCGATCCTTGCGGCGCTTGTCGATGTCTTCCAAGGTGCGATCGCCGGTTACTTTGCCGTAACCGCCGGTTTGCGCCTTCTTCGTCATGCCGAAGCACTTGTCGAACTTGGCGATCATGTCGCTCAGCTTGAAATGGGTCGGCGCGTTGAACGGATTGTAGTTGCGCAGCAGCGCCAGCGTGACGCCAGCAACTGATAGGAACCGGCCACGCGCAGCGTCGTTGATCCGCGCGATGTCTTTCGCCAGGCGATCCGCATTCAGGAACGCGGTCACCGGGACGGCTTCCTTGGTTTCCTTGTCGCACATCACGGCCATGCCGATGCCGCAGTTGGGATGGCAGCCGCAACTGATCTGTCCCCAATCCGCTTCCGGCCCGTGAACCAGGTCGGCGAAATCGGAGAAGGTGCTCATGAAAGAGATCGGGAACCAGTCGCGAACGGGCTCGCCGATACCGGTTTGATCCTTCACGTCATGCGCCAGATGCGAGAGCGTGTAGCGCTGAGCTTGCCGGCGTTCGTCGGTTACCGCTTCGTCGCGGCCGGTGAAAGAAACCGGCTGGAAGCTGAGGAACGGGATCTTCTTCGGATTATCCAGAGCGAAGCGGACCACGGCGCCTACTTGCTCGTTATTGATGCCGTTGATGATGGTGATGACCGGGACGATGTCGACGCCGGAGCTCCACAGGTTCTCGATGGCCTTGAGCTTCACGTCGAAGAGATTGCCGACTGCGCGATGCGAATTGGCATCGTTGCCGATTCCGTCGAACTGCAGATAAGCGTAGCGCAGTCCAGCTTCGGCGGCTTGCTTGCAGAATTCCTTGTTCTTTGCGAACTCGATGCCGTTGGTGGCGGCCTGCACGCTGTTGTATCCAACTTTGCGCGCGTAACGGACGGCGTCCAGGAAGTAAGGCGAAAGCGTCGGCTCGCCGCCCGAGAACTGCACCGACATCTGGCGGCGCGGCTTGATAGAGATGGCGTTGTCGAGCAGGGTCTTGATGTCTTCCCAAGTCAGCTCATGCACGAAGCCCACCTGGTTGGCATCCATGAAACATGGATCGCACATCATGTTGCAGCGGTTGGTGAGATCGATGGTCAGGACCGATCCGCGGCCGTGCTTGATGGTGCTGGTGCCGTGCTTGTGCAGCTTTTCATCGTTGTGCGCGCGGATGTCGCGGCCGGGGAACACTTCTTCGAGATGCTTGAAGAATTCGGAATCGATGGCCATGACGTCTTCGAAGTGGCCATGCTTGGGGCAATCCTTCACCATCAGAATTTTGCCGTCGCGCTCGATGATGGTGGCTTTGATTTCGCCGACCTTTTCGTTGAGCAGGATCTCGTGGGGCAGCTTGCCGTCCACGATCTGCTGGCGGATTTCAGGTACGCAGCGGGGGCACAGCGAATCGGTCTCGCGGGGCCAGCCCAGTGGCGGCTTCTGCTTCTCGTAGCTCTTCAGCAGAGGCTTCTCCGACCATTTGGGGGTGAAGGAGGGATTCTGCTTGATTTGATTGAGTTTATCGAAGACAACCCAGGCCGCGCCGGCCGCTTTGGTTACAACTTTTTCGGCGTACTTAATGGGCTTGTGCATTGACCCAAGTATAGGGCACCACTCATTAAGGAGGCTACACGAATGCGTTAAACCACCCCTTTTCTTCGCCAGAAGGGGATATCGCCCATCGAACGGAGCGAGGCAATTCCCCGGTCGCGATTGAAAACGCTAGGCTTATGGGATGATTGTAGCGTGCAGGCAGGTGACGTAAAGGGGTTCGCGCGCGAATGCGGCTTTGAGTTGGCCGGGATCGCGCGGGCGCTGCCGCTGGCGGCTGATTCCGAGCGGTATCTTGACTGGGTCCAGCAAGGGATGGCCGGGGCGATGGGATATCTGACCGATCATCGCGCGCAGATCCGGACCGATCCGCGACTGCTGCTTCCTTCCGCACACTCCATCATATGTGTTGGGAAGCTGTATAACGGTCCGCAGCCGCGCTCCACGGAGGCTGGCGATCCGGATTCCGGATGGATTTCGCGCTATGCCTGGGGCGAGGATTACCATCGGGTGGTTCGCGCGGGTTTGGAGAAGCTGGTGGAGAAGTTGGGCGGAGGGCACGAGTGGAAGATTTGCGTAGATACGGCGCCGCTACTGGAACGGTCGTACGCGCGGGAAGCGGGGCTTGGCTGGATCGGCAAGAACACGTGCCTGATCAATCAGGAGATGGGGTCGTGGTTCTTTTTGGGCGAGATTCTTACTTCGCTCGAGATTGAGCCGGATTCCCCGCCCCCGGATCGCTGCGGCACTTGCACGCGGTGCATCGATGCTTGTCCGACGCAGGCGATTCCGAGCGAGGGCTACACGGTGGATGCGCGTCGCTGTATCCCTTACTTCACCATTGAGCTGCATGGCTCGGTGCCGGAGGAGATGCGCGCGGGCATCGGACGGCACATTTTTGGTTGCGATATTTGCCAGGATGTTTGTCCGTGGAATCGGCAGGCGCCGGTTGCGGATGATCCGGCATTTGAGCCTCGGCACTTCGCGCCCGCTCTGGAAGATCTTGGCCGGTTGAAGGAAGAGGAATTCCGGGAGATGTTCCGCGCGAGTCCGGTGCAGCGGGCGAAATATGCGGGATTTCTGCGTAACGTCGCGATCGCGATGGGGAACAGCGGGCAGGCGAAGTTCCGGGAGCCGCTGGAAGAGCTGGCCAGGTTCCCGAATGAAATGGTAGTGGAACACGCTCGGTGGGCGTTGGAACAGTTGGGAGGCGGCGCGTGATTCTCAGCTTTCGCTCACCGGCGGAGTTCCGAAAATGGCTGGCGGCGAATTACGATTCGTCGGACGGAATCTGGATTCGCATATTCAAGAAGGGCTCGGAGACGGAGTCCATCAACTATGCGGAAGCGCTGGATGAGGCGCTCTGTTTCGGCTGGATCGATGGGCAGAAGAAACCGCACGATGAGTTTTCGTGGCTGCAGAAATTCACGCGGCGGCGGGCGAAGAGCGGATGGTCGAAGATCAATACCGGGCATGCGGAGCGGTTAATGCGATCCGGTAAGATGCGGGCTGCAGGGCGGGCGGAGATTGAAGCCGCGAAGAAGGATGGCCGGTGGAACGCCGCCTACGATTCGCCGAGCAACGCTACTTTTCCCGAGGACTTTTTGAAGGCGCTCAGCAAGGATCCGAAAGCGCAAGCTTTTTTTGAGTCGTTGAACAAGGCGAATCGGTACGCGATTTCTTATCGATTACAGACCGCGAAGAAGCCGGAGACGCGGCAGAGGCGGATGGAGATGATCCTGGGGATGTTGAAGCGGGGCGAGGCTTTTCACTGATCGGCCAAGAAACGGTAGTGCCTAAAAAGTGCGTTGAAGCTGCGGTCCATGATTGAAAAACACATACGACACCGACTTACGACCGCGAGGGAGCGTGAGCAAAAGTGCTGCGTTCGTGGTAGCGCTCCCTCGCGGTCGCGGTTCGGTAACAGGCCCTCTCCGAGCCGCGAGCGTGAGCGACCGGTGATTTTGGTTTTTCAAGCTTACAACCTACGAGGCATGGGTTCCGAACCGCGACCGCAAGGAAGCGTCAACGCACTTTTCAGGTACCACCCAAATGTTCGGTCGGGGACATAGAATAGCCTTGAATCACCAGGCGCCACATCAAGAAGTTGGGTAACCGGGCTAGGTCGAGCCGCGCCCGAAAATTGGCGGTTCAGTACCCGTGGAAAGGCTTTTCACTAACCCTTCGGGGCTAATTTACCGCCGATCCATGCGGTGGGCATCGCGAGCACGACGAGCGCTAGCGGATACCAGTGTGGTCCGAAGTCGGGGCCGCGATTCCAGGTTGCTGCGGCGCCGATGGTGCTTAAGACCAGGCCGATCGCACCGCCTAGCAGCGCATGCTGCATCGGCCGGTTCGGGGCTAGTCTCGCGGTGAGGTAGCTTCCGGCTACGCCGATTACTGTGCGGTAAGCGGTGGCTAGTAGAAATAGCGGATCGGACATTGGCTTGCCGAGCGGGGGGAAGATGCCTAGGCTACGTAGCGCGATGTCGATGCTGATTGAGAGGATCACTACCAGGGCAAAGCCGGCCAGTATGGAGAGTGTGCTTCGGCCTAGCTGGCGATAGGGTCGGGTTTCGTTGGGCATTTTGGGATAAGAATTTGCGTTCCCATGAGTGTGAACGCGGCACGCACGAGTGCGTGCGCCACGCTACGTTCCGAAGCCGGGTTTGTTTATGGAGATCTCCGTTATTTTGGGTGCGTACTTCGCTGCCGCTTGGCGGATCTTTGCGGCGTTGCCTAACAGGACGAATGTCAGGTGGTCTGGCTTGTAGTATTTTTTCGCCGTCGCGTTGATGTCGTCTAAGCTGGCGGCGTCGATGCTCGAGAAGAAATCATCGATTTCGCCTTTGCCTAGTCCGTAGAGTTCCAGGTCGGCTAAAACGTTCGAAAGTTGATCGGTGGTTTCCAGCTGCTGCGTTGGGAATGTGCCTTTGATGTAGGCCTTCACGGAGGCCAACTGCTCAGCCGTAATTCCCTTCTCTCCGAGCTGCTTCAGAACACCCAGCGCCATGTCGATGGCTTTTTCGGTGCTTTCGGTTTTGGTGTACGTAGTGATGATGATGGCGCCGGGTAATCGAACACGCTGCAGTTGACAACCCGCGCCGTAGGAGAGCCCGCTATTCACGCGTAGGGCTTCGTTCAGCATCGAAGTGAATCGGCCGCCGAACAGTGTGTTGATCAAAAGCAGCTTGACGCGATCGGGACTGGTGCGGTCTATGCCGGGCTGCGCGATATAGAAATAGGTTTGCGTGGCGTCCGGCTTGTCGATCAGCAGTAAGTTGGATGGGGCGCTGGCGCGGGCGCTCTTGGTCCACTCGAAAGCTTGGCCTGGTGCAACGGCGGCGAAGGCTTCGCGGATTTTTCCGGCTGCGGTATCCGGATCAAAATCGCCGGTGACGATTACGGTGAGATTCCGGCCACAATAAATCCGGCGATGGAAATCCACAATTTCCTGGCGCTGGATGCGGCCGAGGGTGGTCTCATCGGCGGGATGACCGTACGGATGGTCCGGTCCGAAAAAATAGGTCGCGAAATAGGCGCCGATGGCGGCTTGCGGATTGTCCTTGATGGATTTTGCGCCATCCACGCGCTGCGCGAGAGTCTTGCGCACTTCCGCTTCCGGAAATGTCGGATGCAGCACCGCGTCCGTCATCAGATCGAGGCCGCGATCAAAATCTTTTTTCAGGAATTCGCCGGAGATTGTGGTAACCGACGATTGTGGCGAATCGAAATTCTGGAACGAGCCGCCCAGGAAGTCCAGCTCTTCGGAAAATTGATCCGCGGAGCGCTTGCTGGTGCCTTTACGCAGCAGTTGCCCGGTGACGCCGGCGAGTCCGGCCAGGTTCGCTGGCTCGGCTTCGACGCCGCCCTTCACCATGATCCGGAATTGAACCAGGGGGACGCCGGCGCGAGGCTGCAGATCCACCACCACGCCGTTCGGAAGCACTTGCCGGGTGTAGGGCGGCAGCCTCAATTCGCCGAAAAGGCTGGCGCATGAGATCAGAGCGATGAGACTCCAGCGGGCTGTCATTACTGCTTCTCCTTTTTTTCGGGAATCAATGTCGCGATGGTGCGATTTTTCTCTGTCAGATACTGCTTGGCCACGCGCTGGATGTCGGCCGGCGTTACGGCTTCGTAAGTTTGTTCCACGGAATAAAGCTTGCGATAGTCGCCGTAGAAGACTTCATATTCGCCCAAAAGATTGGCGCGTCCGGCGATGGTTTTCAATTCCCGATAGTGCCCCGCTAATAGCTGGTTCTTGGCCTTCTGCAGCTCTTCGGCCGGCACCGGCTGGCTGCTCAGGCGGCTCAATTCTTCCAGCAGGACTTTTTCTGCGCGCGCCGGCTCCACGCCGCTGCGCGGCTGCATCACGAAGACAAGCAATCCGGGATCGAAGGTGGTTTGGCGATTCGCGTTCACCGACAGAACCAACTGCTCTTTGTCCACCATCCGGCTATACAGGCGCGAACTTTGGCCACGGCTCAGGATTGTCTCCATCAGATCGAGCACGGCGTCATCCGGACTGTTGGATTCCGGCACGTGGTAGGCGACCATTTCGATGGGCAGCTGCGCGGACTTCACCACGGTGACGCGGCGCTCGCCAATCTGCTCGGGTTCTTTGGTGCGGACAGGCGGAGGCGGATCCTGCCTTGGAATGGGCTCGATGTACTTCTTCGCAAGCGAGATCACTTCGGGCGAAGCGACGTCGCCCACTACCACCATGACGCAGTTGTTGGGCGCGTAGCCCATGCGGAAGTGGTTTTTCAAATCGTCCATGGTCCAGGATTCGATGTCGGAAGGCCAACCCACCACCGGCCAATGGTACGGATGGGCCGTGTAGGCCGCGGCCTGGAGCTGTTCGAAGAGAATCCCGAAGTTGCTGTTGTCCACTGAGCTGCGCCGTTCCGAATAAACTACTCCACGCTCGGATTCGATGATCTTCGGATCGAAGGCGAGGTCGCGGATGCGGTCCGCTTCCATTTCCATCATGAGTTCGAGCGCGCTGCGGGGAAACCAGTCGGTATAAACAGTATCGTCCTCGGTGGTGTAGGCGTTGTTGTTGCCGCCGCTTTTTTCCATCTGGAAATCGAACTGGCCGGGTCCGAATTTTTTCGCGCCGTTGAACATCATGTGCTCGAAGAAGTGGGAGAGGCCGGTGGTGCCGGGGTGCTCATTGCGCGATCCGATTTTGTAGAAGAAGTACATGGCGACGTTCGGGATGTTGTGATCCTCTTGAATCAGGATCTTCATGCCGTTTGAAAGGGTGTCCGTTGTTACGTCGGAAGGCTGCGCGAGCGCGAGGGCCGCGGCGGCCAGACTCACAAGAAGCAATCGCATGGGACAACGATAACAAAGTGCGCGCTCCGGACCGCGACCGCGAAGGAGCGTTAACGCTTGCTGCTGTCGTGGAAGCGCTTCCTGGCGGTCGCGGTTCGGTTTTAAAGTCTGGTACCGACGATGCCGATGTACCAAGAGTTCATGACCGTCACCCGGATTTTTAAGCTCGGCGTCCGTTTTGCGGCTTGGGTTACGCCACAAGTGAAGGAGTGGCATCGCCAACGAAATTTAAATGTGACAGAATCCGAGCGCTTCCTTGAGGCAAAGAACTGGGTGGATGCGGAGCAGCATCTTGTTCTGGCGTTGGCCGAGCGCCGTCATTCTTCGAAGAAACAGCTCGATTTGTTGCTGAAGCTTTCGCAGGCGCGCTGCAAGCAGGGTAAATTGGGCGAGGCCGAGCAAACCATTCAAGCGTCGCTGGAACTTGCGGATCAATCCAAGGACCAGTCCATGCGGTCCTGCGCTTTGGCGTCGTTGGTGGACATTCAACTCGACCAGAAGAAATATGGCGAGGCTGAACAGACCATTCGGGCGATTGAAGCCATTGAAGCAATGCAAAGCGCGCCGGACCGTGCGCGATTAGCGCAGTGTTCGCGCAAGTTGGGAACGGCACTTTTGAATAGCGGCAGGTCCGCCGAAGCATTCGCCGCCCTGCAACAAGCCGCTGCTCTTTCCGAGCAGGCTTTTGGACCGAACCATGAACACACGGCACAGAGCTTCGCCGAGTTGGGGATGCTCTCGCGGCAAAATGGCCACCATGACGAGGCCCAGCGCTGTCTACGCAAAGCTCTGGAGATTCACCGAGCGACGTCGGGAGGGGATTCACATGAGTCCACGCAGGCTCTGTATCACCTGGCGGCGTCACTGGAAGAGTCCGGTGACTACGATGGGGCGGTGAGTGAGTATGAGCGGGTGCTCCGGCTCAAGGAACGGCAAGTGGGCGGGAATCGGCAGGAAGCTACGGATGTCCAGGTGCGCTTGGCCGCGCTTTACGTGAAGGCGGGCCGGATTGGGTCGGCACGCGAGCTCCTGACACAGGCGATCGGCGGGCTGGAACGCAAAGGTGGTCCGCAGTTTGCCCTGGCATGCGAGGTTTTCGCCGTGGTGGAAGAACATATGGGCAATCCGAGGGAAGCCGCGGCTTGGCGGGAACGGGCTGCGCAGGTTCATTCGGTTTAACCCTGTTCCGAACCGCGGCCGTTAGGAAGCGCTACCAACGCACGGCGGGTTCGGCGTTCTCCGCACGCTCAGTTGAAGACGTTGGTCCGTGATTGAAAAACAACGGCACCGACTCCCTCACGGTCGCGGCTCGGTAACGGTGTGCCTCATTCTGAGCCGCGAGCGTAAGCGACCGGTGCCTTTTCTGTAAGCGTCTTCATCCCCTTTGGTGGGCTGCAGGCCCATGGTCACTCCCTTGAAGACGCCTTGTGGGGCGGACCCCTGGTCCGCGGCCGACGCCCTCGTCGGCCTGCTGAGGAAGTACGAAATCCCGAAGAGCGGGTCCAGGGGGACCCGCGCGGACCGGGGGGTCCGCCCCACTTGGCGTCTTCATCACCTTTGGTGGGCCAGCAGGCCCATGATCACTCCCTTGAAGACGTTGGTCCGTGATTGAAAAACAACGGCACCGACTCCCTCACGGTCGCGGCTCGGCAACGGGGAATCTCATTCCGAGCCGCGAGCGTAAGCGACCGGTGATTTTGGTTTTTCAAGCGTCCGCATCACCTTTGGTGGGCTGCGGGCCTTGCGGACGCGAAAACTCGTATTATAGAGTGCATGTCCGTAGACGAAGAACTTCGCGAGCACGCCGAACACGCCCAGAACCCGTTTGACAAGCGCGTCGCTGCCACCATGGCAATCATCGCCGCTGGATTGGCAGTCGTCTCCGTGCTTGGTCACATCACCACCACGGAAGAACTACTCAAGCAGCAGAAAGCCTCGGATCAGTGGTCGTATTATCAGGCAAAGTCCATCCGCCGCTATGTTTCCGAAGTCGCGCGCGATACGTTCGCCGAAATGAAGGACACCAAGCAGAGCGAGCAGTACGCCAAGAACGCGGAAAAATACAAGAAAGACGATGAAGAGATTTCCGAAAAGGCCAAAGAACTGGAGAACGAAAGCGAGCTGCACGGACGTCACGCGCTACGTCTGCATTTCGGCGAAGTCTTTCTGGAGGTATCCATCGTCTTCGCCTCGCTCGCGATTCTCACCAAGCGGCCGCTGATTTGGTACCTCTCCATTCTTGGTGGATTGCTTGGCGCTGGGATAGCTGCCTCCTCCTTACTGGTCCACTAGAATAAAAGTGGATGGTCGAAAATATCAGTCCGGGCATATCTGCCCGCAACGCCCGCGTCGTGCTCTTCGATTTTGACGGCACACTTTCCTTGATCCGGTCAGGCTGGATGAAGGTGATGGTCCCGATGATGGTGGAGATCCTTGCCGGCCTCAAGACGGGAGAGAGGGAAGAGGAACTGCAAGCCGTAGTGGAAGAGTTCGTCTGGCGTCTCACCGGCAAAGAAACTATATATCAGATGATCGCTTTCGCCGAAGCGATAGAGACGCGCGGCGGCAAACCTCTGGCGCCGCTGGCCTACAAAAAGATGTACCTGGATCTGTTGTGGGAGAAAATCTCCAATCGCGTGGAGGGCCTGCGCAAAGGTGAGGTTGATCCCGAAAAATATCTGGTGCCTGGATCGCGCGCGCTGCTCGAAGAACTCAGGGACCGCGGGCTGACGATGTACCTGGCGAGCGGGACCGACGAGGTCTATATGAAAGAGGAAGCCAAGCTGCTGGGCATCACGCAGTACTTTGACGGCGGCGTGTATGGGGCGCTGGACGATTACAAGAGCTTTTCGAAAGCGATCCTGATCCAGCGCATTCTGGCGTCCGCCGATTTTCAAGGCAATCAGTTTCTGGGTTTCGGCGATGGCTACGTCGAAATCGAGGAAGTCAAGAACGTGGGCGGCGTAGCGGTGGGAGTGGCCAGCGAAGAGCCGGCCTGCACCGAAGTGGATCAATGGAAACGGCTGCGGCTGATCGGCGTGGGGGCGGATTACATTGTCCCCAACTTTCTCTGCCGCGAGGAACTGGTGTCCAGCCTTTTCCCTGCCTGATGGCTTCCAAGTATCAGCTCTTCGACCGGTCGCGCCTGCGCGTGAAACCGCTGGCGGAACGCGTGAACGATCTTCAAATCGGACAATGGCTCGAACTGCATGATGCTGCGCCGCAGTTCCAGCACGTGGATTTGGCGAAAGTTGCGGCTCGAATCAACCGTGCACAATCGTCGGGCGCCGCACGCGTCATGATTATCGGGGGACACGTGATACGAGCGGGCGTGAACCGGCACATCATCGACATGATGGAGCGCGGATTCATCGACCATCTGGCGATGAACGGAGCAGTGGCCATCCACGATTTTGAGCTGGCGCGCCTAGGCGCGACCACCGAAAGCGTGGGGCGATACATCCGCTCCGGAGAATTCGGTCTGTGGCGCGAGACGGGTGAGCTGAACGATTGGGTTTCAGAGGCGCAGCGGATCGAGCTTGGGTTGGGTGAAAACATCGGGCGAAGGATTCTCGAGAGCAGCTTTCCGCACCGCGACCTGAGTGTCCTGGCTGCCGCCTACCGCTTGTCGATTCCGGCCACCATCCACACCGGCATCGGCTACGATATCGTTTATGAGCATCCGAACTGCGACGGCGCAGCTTACGGAGCCGCCAGTTATCGCGATTTTTTGATTTTCACGCGCACGCTGGAGCGTCTGGAGGGCGGCGCCGTGCTAAGCTTCGGATCTGCCATCATGGCGCCCGAGGTTTATCTGAAAGCGCTGGCGATGGTGAGAAACGTGGCGCACCAGCAAGATCGCGCCATCCAACATTTTATGACTGCCGTGTTCGATATCTGGCCGATCCAAGGCGACCATCGCAAGGAGCTTGCGAAGAGCGATCCTGGATACTTCTTCCGTCCGCACAAGACCATGCTGGTGCGAACTGTGGCGGACGGCGGCGAGAGTTTCTATTTTCAGGGCGACCACCGGGCTACTCTCCCGGCTCTTCGGCACGCACTCCTTGAATCAAAATGACAACGGCGGAAATTCTCGCGGCCTTTCCACGCCACTCTGCGTTGATCGTGGGCGACATTTGCCTGGACCATCGCTGCATCTACGATCCAGCCGCGACTGAGCTTTCCCGCGAGACCCGAATTCCGCGGATCGGCGTGGTGGCGAGCGAAGTATCGCCCGGCGGCGGCGGCACGGTTGGAAACAACCTGGCGTCACTGGGCGTCACGCGTCTGGCTGTGCTCGGGGCCATCGGCGAAGACGGTTTTGGCTGGGAACTGACGCGGTCGCTGAACGCGCGCGGCATTTCCACCGACCTTTTGGTGCGCGACCCGGAGATTCCCACCTTCACCTATACGAAGTTGATTAACAGCTCCAACGGCGAAGAGGATCAACCTCGCGTGGACTTCATCAATACCCGGCCGCTGCCGGCTTCGATCGAGAAGCAGGTGCTGGTTCATCTGGATAACTTTGCCGACACCTTCGATGTTCTCTTCGTTTCCGATCAAGCCGAGACCAAACAGGGCGGCGTGGTTACGCCCGGCGTGCGCGATCGTTTGATGAAAATTGCCGAGCGCAATCCGGATAAAGTGATTTGGGTGGACTCGCGCGTTCGGGTGGAGCGCTTCCAGAAGATGATTTTGAAACCGAATGAGCAGGAGGCCGACGCTGCCTCGATCGCGCTCTTCGGAGACGTGGATTACCGGCGTCTGCGCGCTCACACCGGAGCGCGTTTGATGTTCGTCACCAAGGCATCGCAGGGTGTGCTGGTGATAGACGGCAATTCCGAGACGTTGGTGCGGGCGCGTACGGTGGAACAGCCTGTGGACATCTGCGGCGCGGGCGACAGTTTCTCGGCGGGCGCGGCCATGGCGTTGGCGATTACCGGATCCGCCACGGAAGCGGCGCGTTTTGGAAATCTGGTAGCCTCCATCACCATCATGAAGCACGGAACCGGCACGGCCAGTCCCGAAGAAGTGCTGGCCGCCGCCGGCGAATGAGCACGCTCGCTATCGACGTCGGCGGGACCAAATTCAGCATGGCCGTTTTTGAGCGGGGCCAGATGCTGGAACGCGCCTCACGCGCCACCGATCGCGCAGGCGGCCGCGAATGGATGCTGGAACAGATCGCCAACATCGCGCGCGATTGGTCAGGACGGTATCGACTTCCAGCGCTGCGGGATTGGTTTTGGCGGACCCGTGGAGTTCGAGCGGCAGCGAATCGCGCTTTCTACGCACGTCGGCGGATGGAGCGATTTCGATCTTCCGAAGTATCTGGAAAAAGCATTGGGCGTGCTGCCGGTGATGGATAACGACGCGAACGCCGGTGCGCTGGGGGAGGCGCTGTACGGAGCGGGGCGCGGTTTTCGTCCGCTGTTTTATATGACGCTTTCGACTGGAATCGGAGGCGGCATTATTCCGAGCGCCGAAATCATCTATCGCGGCGCGGATTCTTATGCAGGCGAGTTGGGGCATATTGTGATCCGGCCGGATGGTCCGGAATGCTTGTGCGGATGGCATGGATGTTTCGAGCGAATGTGCGGCGGGCTATGGTTGGAACGGGATTACGGAAAGAGTGCTGAGGAGTTGCTGCGCGATCCGGAGTTTGTGAAGCGCTACGTGGTGGATCTCGCGATGGGTCTGAAGGCGGCGATCATGCTGCTCAATCCGGCCAGGATCGTAATCGGCGGCGGCATCAGCAAAGCGGGCGATGCGCTGTTTGTCCCACTGCGCGCGGAGCTGCGGCGGCAGATCACCACGTGGTCGCGGGCGCGGATTGACGTGGTGCCTGCGGAACTGGGCGACGATAGCGTCCTGTATGGCGCGATGGCGCTGGTGGAAAATGAGTAAGTGGATCAGAAATCGGGAATTGAGTATCCTGTCACCGGATTTTATCCGGTGCTGGATAGTGTGTGGGCGGCCGAGGCGATCCTGGAAGCCGGGGCGAAGATCCTTCAGTTTCGGCACAAGGGATTCTTCTCGCGCAGCGTTTTCGAGGACGCGCAACGCGTGGCCGGGCTTTGTCGCCAGGCGGGCGCGCTCTTTGTGATGAACGATCGCGCTGACATCGCTAAGCTCCTCTCCGCTGCATTGCATTTGGGCCAGGACGATCTCGCGCCTTCCGATGCCCGCAAAATCACGGACGGCCGTGATCGGCTTTTCCACGCACAATGAGCAACAGCTCCGTGCGGGCGATCTGGAACCTGTGGATTATCTCGCAATCGGACCAATTTTTCGAACCTCGTCGAAGCTGAACCCGGATCCGGAGGTTGGCCTCGATCGCCTGCGCAGCTTGCGCTCGATCACGCGCAAGCCTTTGGTCGCTATTGGCGGCATCACTCGCGACACCGCTGCCGCTGTGCTGGATGCGGGCGCCGACGCGATCGCGGTGATCGGCGATCTATACCCCGAGCCATCCACCAAAGCGTCCGTGCGGGCGCGCGCCGAAGAGTGGTTGGCTATCTGTTCGTCACGTACGTCACCACCACGGTAGTCCGGCGACCATCCACGCCGACGATTGCGGTAACGCTGTGTTTCTTGGCTTCATCCTCGGCTACCACCGCGATTCCGGTTCCACTCGTCGTCGCGTCGCTCGAAATATGCATTCCCGAGGACTGGAATTGATCCCGGTAGAACTTGGCAACTGTGGCCTGGGAATCAGAAGTCGTGAAGGTGAAGGTTCCGCTCTCGCCGTCATCGCCCTTTGCGGCAAACGCAGCCTTGGGATGCGAGCCGGGATAATCGGGAACCCACGCAGGAATCTTCGCATCGCCGCCAATGGAGAACGAGGAGTGGCCGTCGCTTCCCTTCATGCTGAAGCGGCCATTTTTGACGTCGTCGAAACTGATGTTATAAGTTTTGCCGGTTTTCTTGTCGCGAAGAATGACTTGCTGGCTGCCTTTGTCCACCGAGAGCACTTCCACGTTTGGATTCGATGCGGTGATCACCTTGGTCATCACCATGGCGGGGTTTTTGGCGACGTATGCGATCCCTCCGACAACCACCAATGCGATCAAAAGGAAAAAGCCGCCTACACCGACCAGAACCCACAACAGTACGTTGCTCTTCTTGGGCGGCGGAGGCGGCTGAAAAGTAGTGGCCATGATTCTCCTTCCTTGCCAGCATACAGGAAGGAAGGTAGAAATCAAAAAAGCACCGGCTTACGGTCGCGGCTCGGAAAGAGGTTAAGTGCCGGAGCGCTTTGCTATGAACTCACGGGCTGGACGATCGGAGCCTTCGGCCTCCACTTTCAATTTGAGCCCGTCTTCGGTGACTTTACCGGTGTATTTCATGGTCATCTTGTTTCCGTTGAATTCGCGGATCACTTTGAACGAGACGTTGTCTCCCTCGATCTTCCCGTCCGTGATCTCGGTTTCACCGCCGCGGCCAGAGACAGTACCGGTGAGCGTGTTGCCGTCGGCCTTGAGGTTCAAAGTCGCGGTCATGGCGTTGCCTTGGCGGCCCTGCATTTCATAGGTCCATTTGCCCGTGACATCGGCGGCGAAAGCGGCCGCGACCAGGGCACAGGATAGCAATAGTAAACGAAACTTCATTCTTTTCTCCTTGTTAGGACCTCGCGATCCTAACTCTAGAGATGGAAGGTTGCCGAGCGAGGTTACAACCAGGACGTAAAGAACCGTAATATAACCGGTCGCTAACTGCCGTGCTGGTGTTCGTGCATGGTGCGCGGCGGCGAGCATGGAGCACGGGGTATCGGAAAGGGCGCACTTGGTGTGCTCAAACTGAATGGTGCAGTGGTGAATCTGGAACGATCGAAGCAAATCGTTCACTCGTTGCAAGATGGCATTGCTTTCCGACGGCGGCATGTCTTCAATCAATACGTGACAGCTTAGGGCGTGGGCGTTCGAACCAAGGCTCCAGATATGGACATCGTGCACGTCGATCACGCCGTCAATCTGGCGCATGGAACTGCACACCGACTCGAGTTCCAGTCCGCGTGGAAGACCTTCGAGCAGCACGTTCAGGGATTCCTGGATGATATCCCAAGCCGTCCAAATGATCAGCACTCCGATCAAGACCGACAGGGCCGGATCAATGACTTGCAATCCGGTGAAATGAATGACAACGGCGCCGATCATGATTGCGACGGAGCTGACGGCATCGCCCAACATGTGCATGAATGCCGCGCGAATATTCAGGTCGTGATCTTTGTCGCGATGCAGGCCCAACATGATGGCGCCATTCACGGCCAGACCGGCCGCAGCCACGCCAAGCATGGTCCATTCGGCAACAGGCTGAGGGTGAAGAAAACGATCCCACGCTTCGTAGAAAATGAACAGCGCGATGCCGATCAATGTCAGGGCGTTTGCGAAGGCGGTGAGCACGCCGGCGCGATGATAGCCGTACGTTTTGACGCTGTTAGCGGGCTTCGATTGCAGGCGGAATCCGAGGGCGGCGAGCGCGATGGCTAAGGCATCCGTGAAATTATGCCCGGCGTCGGAAACCAACGCCAAGCTGCTGGCGCGAATTCCGGCAATCAGTTCGATTACACAGAACACAAGGGTGGCGTAGAACGACCATTTCAGGATCTTGCCTGTTCCGTGATGATGATGGTGGTGCAAACCAACTCCCGTAGTTTATTTTAACGCAGAGTGGGATTTTGGGCGTTGGGAGAAATTGCTTTTACGCTTCCTTGCGGTCGCGGTTCGGTTAGAAGCACTCAGCGTTGGGACAAGAAGCGCAGGATCTCGCGCATTACGCGCGGGCCTTGATCGGTTTGAAAAAGAAACTGAGCGTGTGCGGAGCCATCGACAACGATCAACTCTTTCGGATCGGACGCCTTCTCGTAGCGCGCGCGGATCTTGGGCAGCCGGGGTCCATCATCGTTTGCGTCGTCGCGAGCCAAGATAAAGAGCTTTGGGCCTTTGAACTTTGTCAGTGTCGTGTACGCGCCAGAGGCGAGTAAAACCAATCTGTCGATCGAGGCGGGCTCGGTCTCGGCCGCTTCCGCTGCGTAATCGCCGCCCATGCTTGCGCCCACCACACTTACGCTCTTCGCACCAGTCTTGCGCAGGTAATGCACTGCGCCGAGCACGTCAAAACGGCTGCCCTCTTCGTCTGCCCGGAAATCGATGGCGAGAACGCGAAACCCCGCGGCCACCAATGATCGCGCCTGTTCGGCCCAACCTTGCCGGTTGAATCGTCCACCATGCGCCAACACCACAGCGCTCTCGCCTTTTCCGTAAATGTCGCACAAAATTAACGGGCCATCTTGCGTTGGAACAGAAATGGTCTGCTGGGCAAGAGCAGGAATGGCAACTACCAGAAGCAGCGCTGCGTTTTTCGATCCTGGAATTAACACTTCCTAACATTACCAATGCATTGAAACAACCCGCCACGCCTAGAGTCCTACCTACATGCAGTCTGAACTCAGATGCCCGAAATGTCGCTGGACGTGTGTACGGCGCTCAAGCCGCCGCACTCGACTGGATTGGGTTCTGTGGTCGGTGTACCTGGTTCCCTTCCGCTGTCGTTCCTGCAGGCATCGCTTCTATCGTTTGTCCCCGGTATTCATGGCGCAAATGTCGGCGCTCACTCACGAAGCCGTATCATTTTTCTCAACCGCGAAAGATCGTTCCGCCAGCCGCCGTCCCGCAGACCGGCGCGCCTAAAATCAGTCGATACCGCAATCAATTCGAGCATTCGGGCAGGCCTGTGCTATCATAAAGCCTCCGCTGTAAATAGCTGGGAACGTCCTGATTCCACGGTACTTATACTCGGCGGCGGCTATCGACTGAATGGAACACACTGATCTGGCGGCGATCGCTCGAATCATTGATCACACTCTGCTCCGAGCCGATGCTACGAGCGATGACATCGTGAAACTCTGCCGCGAAGCGCGCCAATATAATTTCGCCAGCGTGTGCATCAATCCATACTGGGTAGCGCTGGCTGCGGCCGAACTCGCAGGATCGCCGGTCAAAGTATGCACTGTGGTGGGATTTCCGCTGGGTGCGACATCCACGGAAGCGAAAGTCGCCGAAACAGAAGCAGCCCTGCGCGCGGGTGCGCGGGAAATCGACATGGTGCAAAATATTGGCGCACTGCGCAGTGGGGATCACGACGCAGTAAAGCGCGACATCTCCGCGGTAGTGGAAGCGGCGCATCGCGCCGGCGCGATCGTCAAAGTGATTCTCGAAACAGCGCTGCTGGATGACAATCAGAAGGTGTTGGCCAGCAAACTCGCAAAGATGGCGAATGCGGATTTCGTCAAAACGTCCACCGGTTTTGGACCTTCCGGGGCTACCGTGCACGACGTAGAGCTGATGCGTTCGGCGGTTGGTCCTGAGATGGGAGTGAAAGCGTCGGGAGGCATTCGCACGCTCGACGATGTGAAGAAAATGGCGGACGCAGGAGCTACGCGCATCGGCGCCAGCGCGGGGGTGAAGATCGTGGAAGCGACGTCGCACGCGGAAGCGAGTGGCGGTTACTGAAATAATGGCGGCCAATCCACGAAAGTCCACCGTGCGATTCCAGGAGCGCGCCGAGCTGCTGGATTTCCTACTGGAAGTGTCGACAGCCACGGCCGAAACTCTCGACCTGGACCGCATCATGGGCAATGTGGCGACCATCGTCAAAGAAGTAATTCCCTACGATCTGTTCGCCATCCTGCTGTATAGCGAAAGGCAACGCAGCCTGAGCATCCGGCACGCGATCGGACATCGCGAAGAGGTTGTGAAAAACCTGGTGCTGACTTTGGGCGAAGGCATCACCGGATCGGCGGCGGCCACCCGTCAACCGGTGCTGGTGGGAGATGTTCGCAAAGACCCGCGCTATCTGCCGGCTCTCGACGCGGTGCAGGCGGAACTGGCTGTTCCGATGTTGGCGCGAGGAAAACTGGTTGGCGTAATCGATCTGCAATCCACGCATCTCGGCGCCTATCGCGAGCAGGATCGCGCGCTGCTTCAACTGATCGCCTCGCGCGTCGCGGTTTCCATCGATAACGCGCGGCTTTATCGAAGAGTGGACCGGCAGAACCGGACCCTGAAGACGCTGGCCAACCTGTCGCAAGAGTTCAGCTCGATCCTGGATCTGGATGAGCTGCTGGGGAAGATCGCAGTCACCATTCACGCTCTCGTGGCGTTCGACGCATTCAGTATTCTGCTGCTGGACGCCGAGCGCAAAGTTCTCTCGCATCGCTTCAGCGAGCGGTATGACCAACGCGTCGCGATCGACAATATTCCGCTGGGCAAAGGGATCACCGGAGCGGCGGCGGTGTCGCGCGAGATCGTGCGCGCCACGGACACCCATGCCGATCCGCGCTACATCGCTTCGCATCCGGATATGCGCTCGGAAATTGCCGTGCCGTTGATTGTCCAGGATCGCGTGGTGGGCGTGATGGATCTGGAAGCGGAGCGCGTCGGCTATTTCACCGAGGATCATGCGCGGCTGTTGGCACTGCTTGCCCCGCAGATTGCGAGTTCGGTGGAAAATGCCCGGCTCTATCAGGAACTAGCCAAGCGGGAACAGAGCCTGGATCATGACCTGAAAGCCGCGCGCAATCTTCAATCCGTATTGCTGCTGCGTGAAGCGCCGAAAATCAAGGGGCTGGAGATCGCGATCCGGTTGAAGCCGGCGCGAGAGATCACGGGCGACGTTTACGATGTCTTCGAGCACGGCACTGATTATGCGCTGTTCACTTTCGGCGATGTGAGCGGCAAAGGCGCCGCGGCAGCGCTCTATGGGGCCATGGTCAGCGGACTGCTGCGCACGCTGTCCTACCGGCTGCGCAGTCCCGCGGCGCTGCTGAAGCTGCTCAATAATGTTCTGCGCGAACGTAAGGTGGAAGCGCAATACGTCACGCTTACCGTATTGGTTTGGGAGCGGAAGAATCGACGGTTCGTGATGGCTAACGCAGGCGGCGCACCTCCGATGATTTGCCGCAGAGGCGAAATTATCAAGCCCAAGGTCGGCGGTGTGCCGGCGGGATTGTTGGACAATCGCGAGTACGAAGAGGTGACGTTCGATGCCCAGCCGGGAGATGTGATGGTGCTCTACTCCGACGGCATCACCGATCAGCCCAATGCAAAAGAGGAAGAGTTTGGGCGAAGCCACCTGGTGGCCGCGCTGCTGCACCGCTGCGGGAAAGATCCGGAAACGGTGGCCGATGGGATTCTGGAAGATCTTGCAAAGTTCACCGGCGATACTCCGATGCACGACGATCAGACATTGATTGTGTTGAGGGTGAAGTGAGAATCACCTGATGGAATATCGCGACCAAACTCTGTACCTCGAAGACGTTCCGCTGGCCGATGTTGCCAAGCGCCATGGCACGCCCTGCTACGTGTATTCGAGCGCCGCGATTCTGGGAAAGTTTTGCGCGTACGAAAAGGCCTTCGGCGCTCTTCCGCATCAGATTTTCTACGCGGTGAAGGCCAATGGAAACCTGGCCATCTTGAAATTGCTGGCGGAAGCGGGCGCGGGCTTCGATATCGTTTCGGGCGGCGAGCTCTTCCGGGTGCTCAAGGCGGGCGGCGATCCGCAGAAGGTGATCTTCTCAGGAGTTGGAAAAACGGCCGCGGAGCTGGATTACGCGCTGGATAAAAACATCCGGGGATTCAACTGCGAATCCGAACCGGAACTTGCGCTGATCGATTCGCTGGCAGCACGGCGCGGCGTGAAAGCGCGAATTGCTCTACGCGTGAACCCGGATGTGGACGCGTCCACCCATCCCTATATTTCCACTGGGTTGCGCAAACACAAGTTTGGGATCGACATTTCGGAAGCGGAAGCAGTCTACGGACGCGCCCGGGCTTTCGAGAATCTGGTTCTCGAAGGAGTGAGCTGTCACATCGGCTCACAGATTCTGGACATCCAGCCGATGCTCGAAGTCTTCGACAAAATGCTGGCGCTCACCGAGCGGTTGCGTGCGCAAGGGCATCCGATCCGAAGTTTGGATCTGGGCGGCGGCTTAGGCGTTCCTTATCATGCAGGGCGAAACGGCTCCGTCCATCGCGGATTATATCCGAGCGATGTGCCAGCGTTCCGCGGGACACGATCTTGAAATTCTCATTGAGCCAGGCCGATCGATGGTGGCGGAAGCCGGTCTCCTGCTGACTCGAGTTCTTTACCGCAAGAGCAATGGGGAGAAGCAGTTCGTGATTGTCGATGCCGGGATGAACGATCTGATCCGGCCGGCGCTTTACCAGTCGCATCATCAGATTATTCCGCTGCGGCGGAGCGACAGCGCGACGATCGTCGCCGATGTGGTGGGTCCGGTGTGCGAGAGCGGCGATTTCCTGGCGCGGGATCGCGAAATGCCGAACGTGCTGCCGGGCGACCTGCTGGCCGTATGCACGGTGGGCGCATACGGATTCGTGGCAGCATCCAATTACAACGCGCGGCCGCGGCCACCGGAAATTCTGGTGGAGGGCGATAGGCATCGGGTTATTCGCAAGCGCGAGAGCTTTGAGGATTTGATCCGAGGGGAATGATTTTGGCCGCAGATGAACGCTGATAAACGCGGATAGAACTTCAGGCGCTTGCTTATCCGCGTTTATCAGCGTTCATCTGCGGCTAAGAGGTTTAGATACAATTCAGTTATATGCGTTCTGCCCTCCTTGCCGCACTTTGTGTGGCCTTACTCTCCGGCCAGGAAAAACCTAAAACCGGAATCGATAAAGTGGCTCTTGAAGCCTACGTCCGGCACCTGCTCGCCGTGATTCCGGAAGTGCAGATCAAGGTCGACGATCCTAAGCCTTCGCAGGTATCCACGCTGGAACAGGTGGATGTGCACTTTATCTACGGCCCCCGGACACAGGACGAAACGTTTTATGTCTCGAAGGACGGCAAGAAGATCATTCGCGGCTACATCTACGACCTTGCACAGAATCCGTTCAAGGAAGATCTCGAAAAGCTGAAGACCAGCCTGTCTCCCAGTTTCGGAGCTGCCGGAGCGCCTGTGGTGCTGGTGGTGTTCAGCGATTTCGAGTGTCCGAATTGCAAGGAAGAAGCCAAGACCCTGCGCGAGAAACTGCCCGCCGCTTATCCCAAGGATGTCCGCTTGTACTTCAAGGATTTTCCTCTGGAGCAGATTCATCCCTGGGCGAAGGCGGCTGCCATGGCGGGACAATGCGTGTTCCGCGAGAATCCGGCCGCGTTCTGGCAATTTCACGATTGGATTTACGAGCATCAGGCCGAGATCACGCCGGACAACTTGAAATCGAAAGTCCTGGAGTTTGCGTCAACCGTGAAGGATCTGGATGGGATGCAGTTGGGGCGCTGCATGGATAGCAAAGCTACCGAGGCGGACGTGGATGCCGAGCTCGCACAAGGAAGAGCGCTCAAGATTGACGCCACGCCCACCATGTTCCTGAACGGCCGCCGCTTGATCGGCAATTACCCCTGGCAAAATCTGGACCAGTTGATCAAGGGCGAGCTGAACTATCAGAAGTCCGCGCAAAACGCGGGCGAGAAGTGCTGCGAAGTGAAAATTCCCAATCCCGCTCAACAAATAGATGCGCGTTCCTCTTCTTCTTGCGCTCGCCGGCGGCCTGGTCGGTCGAGTCTGCCGCCGAGCTGAGTCCCACCGAATACATCGGGTACGTGAAATACTTGGCGTCACCCGAAATGCGCGGCCGCGCCACAGGGTCGCCTGAACTGGAGAAGGCCGCGGCGTTCATCCGCGATCAGTTCCGCTCTATGAATTTGAAGCCACTCAGCGGTGAGAGTTACTACCAGGATTTCGAAGTGACCACCAGTGCCCGCCTGGGGTCGCACAACGAAGTGAAGTACTCGATCGGCAGCGAGAAGCAAACCGTCAAGAATGCGCAGGATTTTCTTCCGATGAATCTTTCCTCGGAGGGCAAGGTGTCGGGCGAAGTGGTGTTCGCCGGCTACGGCATCACCGCTCCCGAATACAATTACGACGATTACGCCGGCCTGGATGTCAAAGGCAAGATCGTTCTGGTGCTGCGTCACGAGCCGCAGGAGTTCGACGAGAAAAGCGTGTTTCAAGGCAAGGTGTACACGGCGCACTCGCAAACCGTGAACAAGGCCGTCAACGCCAAAATGCACGGCGCCAATGCCGTGCTTCTGATCAACGACATGTCCGCGCATCCGAACGACACCGATCAGTTGGAAAAGTTCGGTACTACAGCGGGGCCCGGCAACGCCGGAATCGAAATCGCGCAAATCAAAGCTGACCTGGCCGCCAAATGGATGGCGCTCTCCGGCAAGAAGCTAGACTCGATTGAAGCTTCGATCGACAAAGACCTGCATCCGCAATCTTTCGCGCTGCCTGAGACCTTGCACGTGAACGTCAACATCGATATCCGCCGCGAGGTGAAAACGGTCCATAACGTGGGCGCCTACCTGCCCGGTGAGACTTCCGAATACGTGATCGTAGGAGCGCATTACGATCATCTGGGTTTGGGCGAACAGTATTCGCTTGCGCCGTCGCTCGCCGGAACCGTGCATCCTGGCGCGGATGACAATGCTTCCGGAACCGCCGGCGTCATAGAACTGGCGCATTGGTTCTCGCACGAGCCGAAACATGCGCGCGGCATTCTCTTTTTGACTTTCGCGGGCGAAGAGTTGGGACTGCTGGGATCGAACTATTACGCGAATCACCCGGTACTGCCTCTGAACGACGCCGTCGCCATGATCAACATGGACATGATCGGACGCATCCGCGATCGCAAGGTGTATGTGGGAGGCGTGGGTACCGGGACTACTTTCGCCGAACTATTGAAGGACGCCGGTCCGCGGCATGATATCGAAACCGATTTAACGGAGCGTAGCGGATACGGATCGAGCGACCATACTTCGTTCACAGCCAAACAAGTCCCGATACTCTTTTTCTTCTCCGGACTCCACGCCGACTATCACAAGCCGAGCGATACCTGGGACAAAATCGACGCGCCTTCCGCCGTGCGCCTGCTCGATCTGGTGGCCGACGTAATGGATCACCTGCGCGACGCGCCAACCCGTCCGCAGTTTGTGCGTGTTCTGGAGCCGCAGCCGCCGCCGGATCCGGCGTCGCCCCACACCGGAAAAGTATCCGGTTACGGGCCTGACTTCGGCAGCATCCCGGATTTTACGGAGCTGCCGAATGGCGTTCGCTTCGCCGATATCCGGCCCGGATCGCCCGCCGCTAAGGCGGACCTTCGAGCCGGCGACATCCTGACCGAGTTCGATGGCAAGCCGATCCAGAATCTGTACGATTTTACCTACGCGCTACGGGCCAAAAAGCCTGGGCAAGAAGTACTTGTAAAAGTACTACGCGGGGGCCAAACAATTGAAGCCAAGGTACTACTGACCGAACGCAAGTAAAACAGCATACTGGGTTCAGATATATGACGCCCAGATTATCCTTCGATGCTGCGCAGGCTGCGCAAAGCCGGCCGGGGTGCACATTGCCGCCCTTGATTCTTCATCCGTTTGCGGACGCCTCGGGTCCCGGCAAATTGGTGGAAAGCTCGCGCGCCAGCCTGAAGCTGCAAGGCCTGTTACCTTCCGGCGAGAGCTCGCGCGAAGACCTGGATCGCGCGCTCTTAGATGGACGCTTCTCCGAATTGCGCATGTTGTTTTACGTGGGCAAGGATCTGGCACGTTGGATTGACCAGTGCCTGGAGTTTGCGGAACGGAATCGTCAATTTTTACCGGTCGGCACCTCTTATCAGAGTTTCGCCGCCATGCTGGTGAAGGATGCACCTGCCAACGTGCAATCCAAACTGCGCAAATGGGGCGTCGCGGATTACAAAGCCATCTTCACTCGCGCCCTGGGACTGCAGTGTCTCTTTGGCAACGCGCCCACGCGCGAGATTCTTTCGGATGAATTTGTGCGCAGCTACTATCGCTACGCCGATCAGATTTTCGCAGTGAAGCAAGGCGAGTGCGACTTCGCGGCAATTTCTTCCGCCGATTGCCACTTCGAGTTGTATTCGTCCGGTGAGTATTCCAGGATGCTGGAACGATCCTGGGAAGAGTCGGCGAACTAAGGAGCACCGATCGAAGACAAAAAGCACCGACTCCCACGGTCGCGGCTCGAGTAAGTCCCGAAATACGAATCCCGTTACCGAGCCGCGACCGCGAGGGAGCGTTCCGACAGGTTTCGTGGTAGCGCTCCCTTGCGGTCGCGGTTCGGTAACAATCTTAGTAGGTCCGGAGCATCGGCTCAATGCCGGAGGCTTTGATCAAACTACGCGCTTCCTCCAGCGCTGTGGAATTTGGAAATGGACCGACCAGAATCCGGTAGATGTTGTCCACCGGACCAGGCGCTACCAGCGGGTGCAGTCCCTGGCCTTCCAGAGTTTTGAGAAATCCGTCCAGCGCCTTCGGACCGAATGCCGCGATCTGCAGATATCGTTCGCCGGCGCGCGGACTGGCTTCGTGGCGGGTGAATTTGGTGGGAGGTTGCCGGTGGATGGTTGCTGGTTTCGCAATGGGAACAACCGGAGCGACCGGGGTTGGAAGTTCAACTGGCTTGGTTGCTACAGGCGGCGGAGGGGCCGGCTGCTGAGGCGCCACAACTTTTTTTGCAACTTCCTTTGCAACTTCTTTTGGAACCACAAGCGGAACGGGAACCGGCGGCCGGGCGGCTCGTGCTGCGAAGACCCGATATCCCACGTACCAACCCGCCAGCAGCAAACCCAGTGCCAGCATTAACCCGCCCTGCAAGAATACCTGCTTGCGTAGTTTCGCAGCGGAATTCTTAGGCGCCACCGGCGGTTGCACCGGTTTCTGACCTTCCAAGTATTCGGCGAGAGGCATACTGTATTCCCCGAGACGGGGCCAACAGTCTAGTTAATCGGTCGTTTATCGAACTGACAAGAGGGCGTCGGGTGATCGCCTTAGGGCCTAGCCCTCTTCAACTTGCGGCCTAGGGCGACTGCGCCCAGCATCGCAAGAGGGACCCACAGTTGGCCCCAAATTGGCTCTGGGATGGGTGTTTCGGAGAAGCTGAGGATGTCTTGGTTTTGATAAGCGTAGCGCGTTCCGGCGGTGAATCCCAGGAACGCGTCATCGCCGCCCTGAAGATTCAACGTGGTGGCGAGATCGATGGCGACCGAAAGGACCAAGGCGTTATCCAAGTAGACGTCGAGCATGGAGCCGGTGTACGTGACTTCCACGTCATGCACCCCGCTGTCGATGTCTTCAGTCAGCGCAGGGACGCCTCCATAGCCAGTCATACCGAGCGTCGGATTCGCCGAACACGGCACACCCGGCTGGTCCGTTCCGATGCTGGGATCAGCCGTCAGTTCCATGGTCCCGTTGACATCCATGCAGAAATGATGAGGAAAGTTGGCGGCAGTTCCCTGAGTGTTCACCGAGATGTAGTTATTGCTGGGATCTCCATAAAAATTCGGCGAATTGTTCTGGTAGGTATCCAGCATCACGGCCACGCTATCGGTGATGCCCAGGAAACCCATGCCACCCGCCCCCTCGCCGATCGCAGAGCTGCCCTGTGCACTGTTCTGGATCAAGAACGCAATACCGTCGCCGCCGTGCCCGTTGTCGTTGACGCAGGTTGGCAACGGGGATAAGCAGGGGTCAGACATCTGGAATTGGAAATTCACCGAAAAAGGAGCGGCGACGTTATATTGAGTAGAAGTCCAAGCCGCGCCTGCCGGAGGGGGGCTGTTCGCACCAAGAGGGCCGCTTAAACCTGGATCGCTGGTGTCGGTAAGTCTCAAGGTGGTGTTGCTGTCCACCATGGTGGCGGTCCCGACCAGGTTCAGAGAGCTGAGAGGAATGACGTCCGCCAGGACTGGGCAAGAGGCAACCGCCAATCCGAGAAAAATAACGGTTGCTATGAATGCGATTCGGTTACACACGTACTAAGTATAGCGCCCTACGGTGCGCTTACTTTGTAGTACCGCATCTACAAAAGTACTAAGAGCAAAGTACTACGAGTATGGTACAAGTCATTCAGAAAGGCAGGCAGATGAGCAACTTCCTTGCCGTAAACCGCCGGCATTTCCTGTTCGCGGCAGTACCACTGTCCGCCGCGGGACAATTCCAGAAATTCTCGCGAGAGGAAGCGCGAACGGTGGAAGCTCTTTGCGAGGCGATCGCTTATTGGGCATCCGCCTCGCTCGGGAAGGAGCTGCGGTGAAAATAATTTCGCTGCTGGTTACTTGTGCCACCGTGGCATTTGCTCAACACGCGTTACCCACTTTGGTGACGACGGATATCGACAATTTCTGGAAGGCGTACGATTTTGGCCAGTCCGCTGAAAGAGAAGAGGCGTTCGACAAACTGTATCTTGCTCCGGGATCGCCAGGATTGCAGGATTTCATCAAACTGCGGATCGGTTCCGCCAAAAAGCTGGCGGATGCCGTCAACCAGAAATATCCCAAGTTCTACGCCTCGGTGCGTCCTTACACGCTGGAGGTGAGCTAAGCAGACGCCGGCGATTCTGAAATATCTCGAGCGCTATCGGGAATTGTATCCGGACGCGCAGTTCCCTACGGTCTACTTCGTGATCGGGCGGCTTACTAGCGGTGGAACGGTCAGTGATCGCGGCTTGCTGATTGGCGCCGAGGTGAATTCGCTCGGCAAAGGCGTCGACACCAGCGAGATTAATCCATCCTTCGTGCATGCCATGGGACCGGTGGAACGCATTCCGCTGATCGTGATTCATGAACTCACCCACACACAGGCGAAGCCAGTGGCGTCGGCCAAGGTTCCGGCGATGCTGGCGCGGTGTGTCGGCGAGGGTGCGCCGGATTTTATGACGGAGCTGGTGGCCGGACGGTCCATCAACTCCTATTCCAAAGAGTGGGCGGATGCACGGAGCGACGAACTGTTCCATCGCTTCGCGCGCCACATGGCCGAGAAGCCCAACGACGCGAGCAAGTGGTTGTATAACTACGACACTTCCGGGGACGAGCCGGCTGACCTAGGTTATTGGATTGGCGCGGAGATCTGCCGCAGTTACTATTCGCAGGCGAATGACAAGGCTAAAGCGATCCGGGATGTGGTGACGCTTGGGAGTGTCGAGACGATCGTGCGCGGTAGCAAATACGCTTGGCTCCTGGATGCCGTGAAGTAAGGCCTCTTGACACAGTTTGCTGTTTCGGCTACTCTATAACTAGTCAGACTAGTCATAATAAGTCTGTGAGAGGAATTCACCATGGCCAACACCAGTACAAAGAGTGTTCGAATTCATTGGCAGGTTCAAACCGCCAAGGCGAGGTTTAGCGAAGTGTTCAGGCTGGCTTTGACCGAGGGTCCTCAACTCATTACGCGACAAGGCAAGGAGGGTGTTGTGATGATTTCCGATGTCGAGTATAACCGGCTGGTCGGTAAGTCTAACCAACCAAAGAGCCTGGTGCAGTTCTTCCGCGAATCGCCGCTAGTGGGGCTAGAGCTGAATCTGGAACGGGACAAGGATACCGGCCGCGACATCGATTTATGAGCGGGTTCCTGCTCGATACGAACTGTATCTCAGAGCTGACCCGCCAAAGGCCGGATCAGCGCGTGTTGGACTGGATGGATGCGGCAGATGAATCGCTGCTTTATCTGAGCGTACTGACCGTGGGAGAAATCCGCAAAGGTCTGGCTGAGCTCGCGCAAAGCAAGCGCCGGACGCAACTCGAGACCTGGCTCGAAGTTGACTTGCGGGCGCGGTTCGCGGGGCGAATCCTGGCGATCGATGGACCGATTGCGGATAGATGGGGGCAACTGGCCGGGGACGCCAAACGCCAAGGCAAGACGCTGGCGGTGATCGACGGCTTGCTGGCGGCCAGCGCGCTGCAGCATAATCTCACGGTGGTCTCGCGTAACACCAGCGATTTCGTCCACACGCGGGTGAGTGTACTAAATCCCTGGGCCGCTTAAACCGTTTGCGTATATTCGAAAATTAGAATATGCTGGATGCGTGTCGGACGCTCTACGTCAATTCAAAGCCGAAGTCTTCCAAGCCCTCGCACACCCTACCCGAATCGCTATCGTGGAACTGCTTCGCGGTGGCCCAATGCCTGCCGGAAAACTGATCGAACGCTTGGGGATCGAGCAGGCTAACGCCTCCCAGCACCTCTCGGTTTTGCGCGCCAAACAAATCGTAGTGAACCGGAAAGAGGGGAATCAGGTTTTCTACAGTCTCCGCGATCCCATCCTGGGCGACGTGCTGGATCTGATGCGGCGGTATTTCCAAGCCCATATCTCGGGAACTCTGGCGACACTGGGCGAAATGGAAAAAGAGGCCAGCCGATGATTGCGGTTTCAAAAGCGAGCGCGGATCGGTGGATGCCGAAGCTGGTGCTCTCGCTCCGCCACTACAACCTGAAATTCTTCGTTGCGGATTTGATCGCGGGACTCACCGTAGGGCTGGTTGCATTGCCCTTGGCCATGGCCTTCGGCATCGCGTCGGGCGTCACGCCCCAGGCAGGAATTTACACTGCGATCGTCGCCGGGTTTTTGATCTCGGCTTTGGGTGGATCGCGCGTCCAGATCGGCGGACCCACCGGCGCTTTCGTTGTGATCGTCGCGGGCATCGTGGCCCGATTTGGCTTGTCGGGATTGTTCATGGTCACCATGATGGCCGGCGTCATCTTGATCCTCATGGGAGCCACTGGCTTCGGAACCGCCGTCCGGTTCATTCCCCGCCCTGTCACTATCGGATTTACCAACGGGATCGCGGTGCTGATTGCTTCCACGCAGATTCGGGATTTCCTGGGCCTGAGAACAGGCGCGATTCCGAGCGACTTCGTCGGGCGCATGCGTGTGCTGTTCGAGCATTTGACTTCGATCGACACTACTACGGCCATCGTCGGCGGCTGCTCGCTGGCGGTCATCTTGCTGTGGCGAGTGATCACAAAACGGATTCCAGGATCAATTCTCGCTTTGCTGACGGCAACCATAGCCGTGGTCGTTTTGAAACTGCCGATCGACACGATTGGCTCAAAGTTCGGGGGAATTCCGAGTGGATTCCCCTCGATTCAAATTCCAGCATTCCGGGCCGATCTGATATTGCCCCTGTTGCCCTCGGCTCTGACCGTGGCATTGCTCGCCGCCGTTGAGAGTCTGCTTTCCGCGGTGGTTGCGGATGGAATGAGCGGCGACAAACACAATTCCAACGTGGAACTGATCGCGCAAGGCGTGGCGAATGTGTTGACGCCTCTGGTGGGCGGGATACCGGCAACCGGCGCCATTGCCCGCACAGCGACCAACGTCCGCTCGGGAGCCAAAACGCCGGTGGCTGGAATTGTTCATGCGCTCACGTTAGCCGCGATTCTCTTGATCGCGGCGCCGCTGGCCAAATTCATTCCGCTTGCTACGCTGGCGGCGGTGTTGTTCGTGGTGGCCTACAACATGGGCGAATGGCGGGAAATCGGCGCGATTCTGAAACTGAGCGCCGCCGACATCGCGGTGTGGGCCGCCACGTTTGCGCTCACCGTTCTGGCGGATCTCACGGTGGCGGTGGAAGTAGGCATGTCGCTCGCGGCGCTGCTCTATATTTATCGAATTTCACAAACCACAACTGTGGCCCGCGTGACGCCCGGATATATCGAAAGCGGACGCGATCACATCCTGCAGGACAAAGACATTCCGCCGTATGCAGCCATCCTGCGGATACACGGTCCGTTCCTATTTGGAACCACCGACAAGCTAGCGCAGGAGACCGAGGATCTGGAGCAATTCCCCTCTGTGGTGATTTTGCGCGTTCGCAACATGACCGCGATCGACGCAACCGGGATGCATGCACTCAAAGTGTTTTCCGACCGGCTCCGAAAAACCGCCCGTACTCTCCTACTGTGCGGAGCGAGAGAGCAACCGGCCCAAATGCTGGAGCAGGCTGAATTCGTGCAGCATCTGGGGAGAGAAAATATTCTTCCGCACGTGCAGGCGGCGTTGCAGCGCGCGAGGCAAGTACATCTTCAATCAAACTCAGCCCACACGATGGTGTGATCGGAAGCTGCGGCGACTTTCCGCGCGGCTATATCAATTTCAGCGGTATGGCAACGCGCGGCCAACACGGGGGTAGCCAGAATGTGGTCGATACGCCAGCCAAAATTCCGCTCGAACGCGTTGCGAAAGAAATCCCAGTAGGTGTATTGAACCGCGTCCGGGTGAAGTTTGCGAAAGACATCGACAAATCCCCAGCCGGCAGTTTCTTTGTATGCGTTGCGAGCGTCGATGTGGAAATCGGGATCGTTCCCGCGTTTATCCGGATGGTAAACGTCAATAGGCTCCGGCGCCACGTTGAGATCTCCGAGCCAGATTGCAGGCTGGCCGGCGTCCAGCGCGGTTTCAAAATAGGCACGCAGACGTTTGAACCATGCCAGCTTCAGCGCATATTTCTCGGAAGTAATTGAGTACCCTTGTGGAACGTAAGTGTTGACTATCGGGATGCCGCCAACGACGGTCTGGATGATCCGGAAATCTTCGTTGTCCGCGCCTTCGTGCAGGCCGTGGATGACTTTTTCCGGGGGCGTACGAGTCAGTGTGGCGACCCCGTTATAGGCCTTCATGCCGCGAAAAGACACGTGGTATCCAGCATCGCGAAAGGTATCGACCGGAAACTCATGATCCTGGATTTTAGTTTCCTGCAGGCACATGACATCCGGTTTGTGCTGCGCGAGCCAGTCCAGCACGATGGGCAGGCGGCGCCGGATGGAGTTTACGTTGTAGGTGGCTATTTTCATTGGAGTAGCTGTTCCGGCAATGTTGTTACTCCTGCCGCAATGCCATCGAAGGATCCACGTTGGCGGCTTCCCGCGCGGGAATCCAGGCTGCACCGGATCCAACGGCAAGAAGCACCAGCGCAATAGTCGCGAACATTCCAGTATTCCAAGGGTCTACGCCATCGGGAAGGATGTCGGTCAAGGGCCGAATCGCCAGCACTGAAAGTGAAATGCCTGCACCGACTCCGCAGGCGAGCAGCGCCAGAGAGTCACGAATAGCCGTCCAGAGAATCTTGGAGCGAGTGGCGCCAACCGCGGCGCGGATGGCCAGTTCGCGAGTGCGGCGGCGCGTGGCGTAGGAGACCGCACTGTACAGGCCCGTCAGGACCAGCAGCAATCCGATGCCAGCCAGCGAGCCGGCGAAAGCGGCGGCGATCCGCATGGGAAACAGTGCGCCGGCGGCAGCCTCGCTCAGCGGGCGCACGTCCATGGCAGCCTCGGAATCAACTTTGGCCAGAACGTTGCGCAGTGGCAGCACCCATTGCGCTCCGTTGCCCGAAGTGGCTATGAGCAATTGTGCGAAGGAAAAAGGCGTGAAGAATACGGCGGGATGGTCTTCTCCAAGGGTGCGCAGTTTAGCGTCGGCGGCTACCCCAACCACCTCGAGAACGCGCGGCTCATCGCGGCCGATGGCGATTTCTTGCCCGATAGGATCTGCTTCGCCGAAGATGCGCCGGGATAAAGTCTGGTTCAGAATGACCGGCGCCAGGCGGCGCGTGCGATCGGCGATCCGGAAATCGCGCCCGCGCAACATGGGAATGCCAAGAACGCGGCAGAACTGATCGCCGCCACCCAATTCATAGGCTTCGCGGGCAGCGGAAACAGGCTCACCGCGGCGACGCACGAAATCCTGCGATTGCAGTTCTCCCATCAGCGGCAGAGTGCCGATGGAGGTGACCCCGGCGACACCAGGCACTTGCTTGATGAGTTCGACAATGCGATCGCGCCAGAGCCAGCCTGCCTCGCCTTGCGCTTGCCCGGGTGGTTGGCGGACACGGGCGATCACGGTACCAGTGATGTTGAATCCGGGGTTCGCAAAAGCGAGGTGAAGGAAGCTGCGCGTGAACAACAGTCCGAGGCTTAACAGCACCACGGAAAGCGCCAATTGCAGCGCGACGAATCCGTTTCGCAAGTTCCAGCGGCGGATGGAGAATGCCGGCGCGCTCTGTTTCATAGCGAGCCCGAGATCGGCGCGCGAGCCGCGCAGCGCGGGCAGCAGCGAGGAGAGGAGCAACATGACCAGTGCGGCAGAAAGCGCATAAAGGAACAGGCCGCGGTCGTTCTGGAAATGGAATTCGAAAGGAAGGTTGTAAGCAGATGGCCAGCGGACGTAGCTGAGCTCGCGGCGCAGGACTGCGTCGAGCGCGAGACCGGCCACCAATCCGAGCGCAGCCAGCACCGCGCCTTCGGCGAGGAGTTGTCTGAGGATATGCCCGTGCCCAGCGCCCAGAGCCCTGCGAATCGCGAGTTCATGTTGACGGGCAACACCGCGCGCCAGCAACAGTCCGGCGACGTTTAGGCAGGCGATCACCGCCAGCAGGACCGCGGTGCCGAACAGCATCACGAAAAACACGAAGAAGCGCCGATTGTCGCCTGCGGCGGTGGTGTACGCAGCGAGTCCAGCCATGGGTTGGAGCACCGAAACGCGGCGGGCAAAATCCTGGCCGCCGATGATCCGTGCGGATGCCTGCAGTGTTTCGCGGGTCTGGGCGCGCGAAAGACCATCGCGCAGGCGACCGAAGGGGTGACAAAAGCTCGAATCCGGCGGAGCGATCACGTAAATCTCCGGCGAGACGCCGCGGCCCAGGATGCTGCGATAATCGCGCGGCAGGACGCCGGTGACGGTGTAAAGATGCCCGTTCAGTTTGAGCCCACGGCCCAGCACTTGCGCATCGCCCAGCAGCCGTTTGCGCCAGAAACCGTAGCTGACCACCGCAACAGAACTCCCTTCATCGGCCTCGGAGTAGAGCCTGCCGCGCAACGCATCCACGCCGAGGACCTCGAAGAAATTCGCGCTAGTAACCATCTGCCATGCGATTTCCCCATGCGTACCGGAAGTCCAGTTGATGTCGGCGAGCCAGACGTTGAACGCCAAATCCTGAAATGCGCCTGCCTGGCGGAGCGCAACGTAACGCGCATAGGGCATGTCGGCCGCGACGCGCGCCAGGCGGTCCGGCTGACGGGCGCTGAGATCGTCCAGAACCATCTCACGCACAATGCTGTAAATCGTAACGTTGGCGCCAATGCCAAGCGCCAAAGAACAAACGGCGGTGGCGGCGAACATTGGCGATCTACGGAGACCTCTAAGCGCGTGCGAAACGTCGCTGAATAGAGGCAGCATCGCTACTATTATCGCTATTGTTTACTGTCGCGATTCCGGCGGCACCAGGTTGTTCGCGCGATAGTAGACAACGAGCTGACCGAAGTGCTCAGTGCTATGCTCAATGCCCGTGATCCAGATGTACGAGTTATGCACGGTATGCCTTCCGGTTTCCCATCCGAATGCCCTGGTCCGGTCCAGTCCGGCGTCGCCTTGTTGTTTAATCACGGATGCGCCATCGGCCACCGCACTCTCGATCAGTTTCACAATGTCGGCTTTGGTCTTATAAGCCGCGCGCGACGGATTATGGATGTCCTGGCCGAAATCGGGTCCGATATGTGATCCGGCAACCCTGCTGGCCAGGTCGTAATCCACCGCGGCCACGTGCAAAAGATTTTCCGCGAATGTGCGTTCGTCTTTCTGTAGCTTGAAATCGTACTTGTCTTCCGGAAAATCCCTGGCCATCGCGATCAGCTTGCCACCGACTTGATTCCACCATTCCAGCATCTCCTCGGCATGAGTTCGGACTGGACCCGGATCCTTGCTCTGACCATGCAGACTAGCGGCCACGACAACAAGAAACAGAAAGCGCTTCATAACAAACATCTCCTTAATCCTTTCGTCGACTGGCCGGCGGAACAATTCCATTCATCCGCAAGTACTCCACCATCTGTCCGTAATGATCGAAGGCGTGCTCGACGCCAAACGCGGCCAGACGCAAATGGGATGATTTGCCGTTTCCGGCGTTCTGCAACATGTTTTCAGACGTCAGCGAAGCCGCTGCGCGGTGGCCCAGAGCAAAAGAGTCCTTGAGAAACTGCAGGATCTCGGCTTTGGTTTTCAAATTCTCAGGTCCGTCACCGCCCATATAGTTTTTCGGGAATTTCTCGCCCGTGAGGCCGGACCATATGGCGTAGTTGGAAGCGGCGATGTGCTTGACCTGCAAGCCGAACGTGCGGACCCCTTTATAATCGCTGCCCGGGATGTTCAAGCTTTCCGGCGAGAAGTTGAATTTACTTTCCGGCATGGCTTCGGCGGCGGCCAAAATCTGCTTCTCAATGCCTCCGACCTCGCGGTCGACCATGCTCGCGATGGTTGGCGGAGTGTCCGGGCTCTGGGCCAAAGCCGCTAATGTAAGAAGAACTCCCGACAATAATTTCAACTTGCATTACCCCTTTCTGAGGAAGCAACAAGCGGTATGCGCTACCGTTTCAAAAACGCCCGCCAGGAACACAGCCGCGAACAGCGCGATCATTAAAGTATTCTGCGTCCGGCACGTTTGTGGCGGCTGAGCGGCAGCCAACCGTTCCAGTCGATGGCTTAAGAACGACGATGTAGTGGTCTCGAGCACTGCCGGATTGCCCAGTTTCATGAGTGCGGAAACCAAGTCTCCCGCATAGCCGCTCTGAATTACGCGTTCGTCGCAGGAGAGCTCCCGATACAAGGCGAGACGAGATCCGGCCACCCAGACCAGCGGATGAAACCACAGCACACAAAGACCCGCTTCGTAAACAAGGCGCGTCAGATTGTCGCGCCTTCTTGGCGTGGGTCAGTTCGTGGATGAGGACGGCGTCGATCTCAGGTTCGCTCAGCAGCCTGCCAATTCCATCGGGAAGCGAGATCCTGGGACGAAGAATCCCGGCAACTTCCGGACCCAGCCCGTTGACGGCGAACCGTACCGGTACGCCATCGGCGAGAAACCCCGGCCGCTCCGCACGGGTGAGGCGGCGCTCGGCGCGCATCCGTCGAAGGAGCCGCACCAACATGAGGGTAGCCCCCAACAACCAAACCACGCCCAGCAGCGCGGCGAGCGTGGTGTTTTGCAGGATGCCGTTCACTTCCCCGCCGATGATGCCAAGCGGTCTCGCCCAGGAGAGATGCGTTGCCCACAGCCGGTCGAGAATCGCACCCAGCGGCAAAAAGAAATTGACCGACGTGGCTGTCCAAATCCAATATTTCGCGCTCGCGCTGCCCCGCCGAACCGATGTCAGAGCCAAAGCCGCGAGCGATACAATGGATGCGAACGTGAGATGGATTGCGGCGTAATAAAAAGCGCGCACAATGTGCTCAGGCATGCCGCTTCGCTCTCTTTCCGGTGGCGGCGGCACTTTGAAGAGCCTTCAGATCCTTGAGAGTCAGGTTGCCGTTTTCGATGAGGCTGGAAACCAGCACACGCGGGGAATCGCCGAACAGATCCAGGAAATCTCTGACCAACCCGCGACGGAACTCACTTCGATCGATGGTTGGCTCGAACAACTGTGCATTGCCGATTTTCTTGACCTTGCGCAGAGCGCCTTTTTGCTCCAGCCGATAGACGAGTGTTTGAACGGTGGTGTAAGCCACGCGTTCCTCCGGGGGCAGGCTGTCGAGAATCTCCCGGACAGCGCAGGTCCCCAATTTCCAGAACTGCTCCAGAATGCGTGTCTCAGCTTTAGTAAAGCGCGCCCGATGCATGATCTACTACACCACTCAGCAATGCTACTACAGAGTCCGTTTGCTGGTCAAGGGCGGGTGGTAGACGTCTCATCGGCCCCAGGTCATCCCTGGAAGACGTTGGTCCGTGATTGTAAAGACAAAGGCACCGACTCCCTCACGGTCGCGGCTCGGTAACGCCCTCATTCCGAACCGCGAGGGTAAGCCACCGGTGATTTTGATTCAGTACGATGCGTCCAGCAGGTAGCCGCTGAAATCCAGCTGGCCGTGGAACACGGACCCATTCGTCTGGATGAACACGCGCGATCCCGCCCCAGCGTAGAGGCGGGTCGTTCTCCCGCCAAACCAGCTACCGCCGGTAGAAATCCCGCTGGCGGAATAGCCGACGGGTGAAAACCAATGGATAAGCTGGGTCCCGTTGAGGCTGGTCACGATTCCGAACGTTCCGGCGTTGCTGTACGGGGTTTGGAACTCCACGTCCTCGATGACGAGCGTCTTTCCGGCCGGTACATAGTAGTCGCTTGAGCCGTCATATCCATACAGCTCAAATTGCACTGCATTGCGTGCCGGGTTATCCACATCGCGCACCAGCGCCGCGCGCACAGCCTGCGCGATGGCGGGAACGGCGACGAATTTCCCTGCCACCGCCAGTAGCGCGAGTCCAGCAGCCAAAGTCAGCAATCGATTTTTCATACTCTATTCCTCCTTAGTGTTTTGAAAAAGAAAACTCCAACAGCCAGTAGCACGAGGGCCATGGATCTGGGTTCCGGCGTTGGCACCGTAGAGGTGAGAGTGACGTCGAAGGCGTATTGCAGATCTTCGCCCACAGCCAGATTGCCTAAGCCCGTGAATCCGTCGCTGAGCAGATAGCCGCCGGGATTTTCGGCGTACGACATGTTCTCAAATGCCGAGAGCGCAATTTCGTAAGTGCCCGGTGAAAGCGTGCCGCCATCCAGTTCCACGTCGTAGCATTGGCCGCTGACAGTATTGGTGTTCGCGCCCGCCGGGCAGGTAATTCCAAAGAGCGTGGACCCAAGAAAATTCCCGCCGCTGTCGAACAGGCTCAAATAAGGCTCCAGGCCGCCTTCCGGGATCGCGACTCCTGCGCCGTTGACGCCTCCGCCGTAGCTGAACGTGACGGCGGTCATGCTGGATGCGACGGGCACGTTGAATGAATAAGAAACCGCGGCCCACTGGGCGTAGTCGAAGTCGGTATTCGACGAGCCAAGCGTGCAGCCCGAGCCACATGCGGTGAAGTTCGCGTCTGTCCGCAGATCCCCGGTGTAGGAAATCGTTTCGGCGATGGCGCAAGGGTTCCAGCAGCAGACCGCGAATAAACAAAAAGACAGATGAAGACGAGTCACAATTGGTTCTCCGGCCGATTCACGACCGGCCCTTACTTACACCAGTGCGGTCGACGCGGAAAATTAGCGTCCCTAGGCAACTTTTTTCTTGGATCTGGTTTTAAAACCTGGCTAGGAGTCCTGGTACGCCAATCGCCCAGTCCGTCTTAGTGCCGTCGCGCGCTTGTTTTGGAGGCGACGTTCAAGTCGGCGGCCTTCATTTCGGCGACTAATGGCGTGGGGTCGTAGGATGAACCCCCGGCGGGCAACGTTTTCGCGGCCTCCAACCCCTGATGGAATGTTGACCTTGCGCCCTGGTAGTCGCCTTGCTCGGCTAAGATATGTCCGATGCATTGAAGAGCTTGGATCCGCGCGAATCGATACTCCAAACTGTCGGGGCTGGTTTTCACCAGCGTGTCCAGGATCGCAATCCCAGCGAGCGCGTTCTCGAGCGCTTCGGGCAGGTTGCCGAGGTCCCGGTGGCAGTCCGCGGATAGGATTTGCATGATCGCCAGATAGGAGCCCGCCGGCCGGCTGTCTGGGTTGGACTTGTAGCGGATCCCCTGCCTTACGATGGCTGGAGTCAACACTTTCAGGGCCTCTTTCGGCCGGTGCAATTCTTGAAGCGTGTTGGCGAGGCTCAAAGAGATGAGCGTCACGTCAGACTCCACTAAAGCGTTGGCGGGGTCCTCTTTGAGCAACTGGATTCCTGTTCGCAACGCATCTTCCCAGAGCGGCACGCAGCCCTCCAGGCTCTTTTTTTGTTTGCCCAGCAGGTCATGGAGTGAACTTGCCAACAACCAGGAGGCGCCCAATACTTCCCGCCGAATCTGTGCATTTCCCGGATCCGCCGCGGCGATTCGCCGCAGTAATTCCACGGTTGTGGTGAATGCGGCAACAGCGTCTTCGGGTCGGCCGGCAACCTTTTCCGCCGAGGCAACGGACCAATAGGTAACGGCCACTGCGCGTTGCAGTTTGGCGTCGCCCGGCCGCAGCGCCAAGGCCTGCTGGCGCAGCTCCAGCGCATGTTTGGAGTTGGACACCGCAGAATCGTACGCCCCGACCTCTCTTTGGCGGACTGAAAGTTGGGAGTACGCATTAGCGACGGCATTCAGCAGGTCCGCATCGACCGATCCGCTCTTCATCCAGGATTCTGCTACCACCACCGCTTTCTCATGCAGCCGGTGAGCAAGCACCGGATCGCCCGAAACAGCTTCCGCATTGGCAGCTGAGGTTATTGTGGTTAGATAGCCGATCCGAATCTTTATGTCGGAAGCGGTTTCATCCCCAGCCGATTCCTGTAAAGCAAGCGCCTTCCGATAGCTGGCGAGGGCCGCTCTGGAGTCTCCAGCATTGCTGTCTACCGGATTTCCTTGTACGTCACCGAGCTTGCGGTAAGCCTCCGCCAATTCATGAGTCAGTGCGGGATCGCGGTGGCCGAACAGACCGGACCCTCCCTCCGCCGCCAGCCGGTCCAGGTATTCGTGCGCGGTCTTCACCACTAGCTGCCGCGCTTTGGTAGCTCCCGGCACACTGTGAATGGTCCCTTCAAATTCGAACAGAAACCGGTTGGAAAGCTGGCGAACTTCGGCAAAGCGCCGCTCCGCCTTGCGTGCCTGCCACAAAGAAACGCCGGCACCGAGCGTAAGGGCCAGCAATACGGCCGCCATCGCCGATACCGGAATCCAATGCCTTCGGAGGAACTTCGCGGTCCGGTAGGCAAACGAATCCTGCACCGCCAGCACGGCCTTTCCTTCCAGGAATCTGTGAATCTCATCGCACAGATCGTCGGCGGAGCGATATCGATGGGAGGGATCCGTATGCAGAGCTTTCTCCAGAATCGCTGCTACATCCACCGGAACACTGGAGGCCCGGGGAACGGCCTGCTCCGCGATCTGCCTGGTAGTTTCCAGTGGAGACAGCCCTTCTGTCGAATGAGGAGGCTTGCCGGTCAGAAGCCGGTACAACACCGCGCCCAGCGAGTAAATGTCGGACGCTGTGGTGATCTCGCCGCCGCGCACCTGCTCAGGGCTCGCGTACTCCAGAGTCATCACGCGCGTGGAGACCTTGTTCTCAGATGCTGTATCGAGCACTTTCGCGATCCCAAAATCCAACAAGCTTCGGTGTGCCGTCTTCGCCGATGAGAATATTACCGGGCTTCAAATCACGATGGACAATGAGACGCCGGTGCGCGTGCTGAACCGCCGCCGCAACCTGCAGGAAAAGCGAGAGCCGGGCTCGCAAGTCGAGCCTCTGTTGATCGCAGTAAGCGTCGATTTCCTCTCCTGGCACAAACTCCATAACAAGATAAGGAAGGCCGGAAGGTGTTTCGCCTCCGTCCAAAAGGCGGGCGATGTTGGGATGATTCAGGCGCGCCAGGATCTCGCGCTCCTGCTGAAATCGCGCGCGCAGTAAAGCCGAATTGGAGTCAATCACCTTGATCGCCACGCTCTGCTCAAACGCCCCATCGGCTCTGGTGGCCAGATACACCGCACCCATCCCACCGCGCCCCACCATCCGGACGATGGTGAAGGCGCCAATGCGCGAGCCGGGCGCCAGGTCCAGACTGGACTTGATGGAAGTGGCGGCCGAGCGCAGAGCGTCCGCGAAGAGATGCTCTCCGAGGGCGTCGTGCGACAGAAGAGAGAGAACTTCGCGCAGCACCGCCGGGTCGTCCGTTTGGCTTTCCAGGTAAAGTCCCTGCCGGGCTGCCGGCAGTTTGCACGCGGCCTCGAAAAGGCGCTGAATTTCGGGGCTCATGAAGTGGTTCCGGAAATGCCCACTTCGCGATGGAGCCACGCGAGCGCAATGCGCAGCCGATGACGCACGCGGTGTACGGAGTTCCCGGTGAGAAGCGCGATTTCGTCAGCCGTCATGCCACTATAGAAGCGCAACTCCACCATCCGCGCCTGCTCCGCATCGATGCCGGCCAAGGTGGTGAGAGCATCGTCCAGAGCCACAACCGTGGACGCTCTTTCCGGCGAAAAATCGAGCGCTGGATCCAGGGAGATCGCTTCTTTGCCGCCACCCCTCTTCTCGGTCAGCCGCTTGCGGGCGTGCGCAGCCAGGATCTGCCGCATGTGAAAGGCCGCGATGCCGAAGAAATGGACTCGATCTTCATAGTCGGGATGATCTTTCCCAATCAATTGCAGGTAGACTTCGTTGATCAGGGCGGTTGGCTGCAGAGTATGATTCGGGCGTTCCTGCCGTAAGTAGTGGTTCGCCACCTTATGCAGCTCGTGATAAACCAGCGGCACGAGTTCGTCGAGCGCGGATCGGTCCCCGGCCTTCACACGGCCCAGCAGAGCCGTAATTTCCCCGCGCATGCAGTTTAGTCTATCGTGCATTGATTCGGTTCCGGTCAGTCACTTGCGCCCGGGCCGGCGGCGCTCCTCCAGCAAAAGGAAGACGCATTGGCCGGCACATTCCAGCGGAGGAGCGCGATACCTGGAAAACCCGACCCTGGACCGGGTTGTAGCCGTTCCCTCGGTTCGTTGGTCGTCGGACTTTGGAGTGGCAAATCATAGATCGTCTCCCGTGTCCGATAAGAAGCAAGTAAGGCGACCGGGCTGATGGCTGCCTGTCGCGGCGCATTGCTGCAAATTATGATCTCCCTAAAGAGGTACTTTTCCCGCGAACCAGATGCCGAAGCCGCCTACCGCAGAATCATTGGCCTGTTTCTGCAGGGCATCGCATTGCATGCGGTGGAAGGAGACAAAGGCGAGCTCGACCACTTTCGTAGCGACATGGAACGATGTTCCGTCACTCTATCGCCCGAGACTACGACGGCCGAGTTGCTGGTGGTAGTGGGAGGAGCCCTCCGGGCCATGGAAGACTACAATCAGCGCACCAGCAAGTTCGTCCGCCGGCAAAGCACTGAACTGCAACATATAGTCTCCATGCTGACAGAAGCTCTCATCACTATCGGTTCCAGCAGCGACAAATCGGTAAGCAGGCTGCAGGACATCGAGAAATCGATCGAAAGCACGCAGGCTGTGGAGGATATTCAGATTCTCAAACTGCGGCTGAAGGAATGCTTGGAGGCGGTTCACGAGGAGGCCCAGCGGCAAAAGGAAGATGGGAACAGCGCACTCGTAACCCTGCAGCAGGAACTGGACAGCTCCCGCGATCGGATGGGGGCTGTCCCGATCACGCCGGAGATGGACGAGGCGACGGGATTGCAAGCGAAAGGACAAGCGGAGCGGGCCATCCGTCGCGCGCTCCTCTCGCCGGCGCATAAATTCATAGTGGTAGCGGTGTGCAGCCGCGTGCAAGCCGTCAACGCGCGCTTCGGACATGCGGTTGGAGACAAAGTCCTGGCTACCCTGGCCGAGCATTTCCGCAAGGGCCTATCGGCCCGCGATCAAATCTTTCGCTGGCACGGCCCCACCTTGGTGGCGGTGCTGGAGAGAACGGAACGAATCGATAGGATTCGCGCTGAGATCCGAAACTTCGCCGACGTCAGGATGGACAAGACGATCGAGATCGGTCAACGCTCGGTTCTCATCCCGATCTCGGCTGCCTGGGTGATATTTCCGGTGGAGCCGCCGGCCGACGTATTTCTAAAACAAATGGACATCTTCATCGCGGCGCAGCTCCCTCGTGAGGTCGCTTAGCCCTGGCAAGACCGGCTGATTCGTCCGGGAATGAACCAGCCACCTGCTTCCGAATGTGCCCGTTCCCCGGCGAGCATGCCGCCTCAACAGGAGACACGCTAGGTCCATCCGCGCTCCGATTCACGATCTTGGATCTCACGCCGCGTCCGCCAGCGCCGATAAGGAAACTAAGCTCTGAATTACATGATTCCGCCTGCGAACACAGTGCCTTGGGCCTTGGATGGACTGTCGCCCTTTCCTCTGATCGCAACGCGCCTGATGGTGTTGTTGGCCCAGGAAGACCCCGACACCGCGGAAGTGGGCCGCATCATTTCGGCCGATCCAGTCTATGCGGCCAGGGTACTCCAAATGGCGAATTCGCCCTTGTTTGCGCTGACGGCACAAGTGAAGACCGTCTCGCACGCGATGGTACTTCTGGGATTAGCGCGCGTAAGATCGATTACCATGACTCGCGCGCTGCGCGACTTTATCGCGCCGGTGTTAGACATTCGCGCCCTGCGTGTTTGCTGGAAAAACAGCCTGGCCGGCGCGCTGCTTGCGGAAAAACTGGCACGCCCCTGCAACATGGATCCTGATTTCGCTTATATCGCGGGCTTGGTACGCGACATCGGAAGGTTGGCTTTGTCGGTGAGACATCCGGAATCCTTTGTGACCTTGCTCAGTATCTCAGGCGAACAGGCGTTCGACCTGAGGACCGCGGAGCGGCAGTTATTCGACATGGACCATTGCCAAGCTGGCGCATGGCTGATAGAACGAATGCCGCTTCCGCCCGAACTTATCGAAGTGGTGGCCCATCACCATGATTTGCCTCAGCAGAAGGATGACGTGCCGCACGAGCAGGCTTTCCGGATGGTTCATCTCGTTCGGATCGCAGATCGAATGACGGAAAGCTTAGGTTTCGCGGTGGTGGCGTCTGTCCCACCGTTGGAGTTCGCCGATGTGCTCCAGGAGCTCCCAAAGCCCGCGCGCTCGTGCTTCGTTCACGATTCAGCGGAATTGAAGTTGGAGATAGAGGCGAAAATCCAAAGCTGGGGTTGAGGTGTTGTGGCGGAGCAGGACACTAGCTGGCCGATCAAGTTGTGATTGCCGGCTTCACCCCATGACCGGCGAAACCTTCTTTGGAGAAAGCAGAAGCTTCCTGACGCGGTGCACCAGAGCGACATGACTGAATGGCTTGGCCAGATAGTCATCGGCACCGAGCGACAAGCCCTCTTCGACATGTTTCAATTCATTGGACCCAGTCAGCAACAGGACTTTGACGCTATCCCCCCGGGTTTCACGGATTCGCCTGAGCAGCTCTAATCCGGTCATGAAGGGCATCTCGATATCCAGCACCAGCAGATCCGGCCGCAACCTGCGCTCCATAATCAGCGCCTGGCGCCCGTTGGCGGCGAAGTGGCATTCCCAATCATCGTTGCGTAGGACGGTTTCGAGAAGTGTGATCACGGCTGGATCGTCGTCCGCCACCAGTACAACCGGCTTGCGACACTCGGATGAATGTTGGCTGCCGCTTTTCAAGCGGTGAATAGTTCTATAGATGCGGAAAAGGAGCTCATTCAGTGAATAGGGAGTAAATACTATATCGTCGGCTCGCAGGTACAGCGATGAGTTCCCGCGAATCCGCTCTTCCGATCCGAGGAGCAGCCAAGGATGCGAAGCAGCCAGCAGATCGGCAACGCGCGGGATGGGGGCGTCTTCCTCCGCCCAGACAACTAGAATGTCGTAGAGCTCTAAAGGATCGCTCAAATCGTCGCGCGCCGTAGGCAGATTGCTCGACATGCATCCCGTCTTCTTCAGCGCGCTGCCCAGCGCCTCGGACAATTCAGCCGGAAAGCCCAGCAGGCCAACGCGGGTCCCGCTGAGGCTGGCTTCGGATGAGGGGAACCGGGAAACCTCCATACACCCTTCTTTTCGGCAGAAGGCGGATCAGGAAGACCGCGAAATACGGATTTCTGAAGGGACTCCGCGAGTATTCGGCTTGGAGCGGCGTCGCGTGAACTAACAAGGATCGGAACGCAAGCGTCCTACACTACAATCTCCACCCGGTCCAGGTAACGGGACAGCGCCAGGATCTGGCTTCGAATTTCATCCTCATCGGCGGCTATGGCGGCCAACTCCACTGCCGCCCGGTTCGCGTGATTTCGGGAAAGCCATAACTTTCACCCGATCCCTTGAACTGATGCCCCACGCGGCGAGCAACCTCGCAATCTTTCGAATCGCCGCACGGCTAGAATCTTGTTCGATGTCGCGCCGGACGTTGGCCAGGTAGGTCGGAACCAGTTCTTCGATCCTCCGGTGGGAGCGTGATGCGGATTTTTCCGCTGATGTGCCGGGAAATGGCCTCCAGCAGAGTCGCCTTCTTGATCGGTTTGGTGAGGTGCTCGTTGCAACCGGCCTCCAGGCTTCTACCGGCTCCCTCGCCGCCGGCGTGAGCCGTTAGCGCGAGGATGGGTATCGGACGCGCTATGCGTGGTTTCGCTTCCCATTGGCGAATGGCGCGAGTGGCCTCCAGCCCGTCCATCACCGGCATTTGCAGATCCATGAGCACGAGATCGGCGCCGAGCCGGAGATCACCTTCTCGACTGCGATCTGGCCGTTCTCAGCGAAATCAAGCTCGAAGCCGCAGTCCTTGAGATAGGCCTTGATCAACACGAGATTGTATTCGGAGATCTTCCGCAATCAGGATGCGGTGACCGGCTGTGGCGCGGCAGAGTCCTGCCGGCGGAAGTCGCGATCGCGGCCGGTTCGGCCAACTCCGGGAGCTTCCGGCCTGCTGGCGGATCTCAAACGGCGCCGCAAGAAAGAAGGTGCTTCCTTTACCCACCTCGCTGGTACAACCGATGCGCCCGCCCATCAACTCCACCAGGCCCTTGCTGATGGCCAATCCGAGACCCGTTCCGCCGTACTTGCGCGTGGTGGAGGAGTCGGCTTGCGTGAAACGGTCAAAAATCATTTCCGTTTTGTCGGCGGCGATCCCGATTCCGGTATCCACGACGTTGAATCGCAGCCAAGCTCCGCCCCTCCACGCCCGTCAAGCCGGATCCGGCTCAACACGCAAGGTGACCGAGCCTCGCTCGGTGAATTTCAGCGCGTTTCCAACCAGATTGATCAGAATCTGCCGCAGACGATTCGGATCCCCGACCAGCCCCAGAAGGGACGCCCGGCAGAACCTCCAGGGTGAGCTGTAAACCGCGGTCCTGCGCGCGCGAAGCCATCATCTCGATGATTTTTTCGAGAAGCAGCGCCGCAGATCGAAGCCGATCGATTCCAATTCGACGTGCCCGGACTCCACCTTGGAAAGGTCCAGGATATCGTTGATCAGTTCGAGAAGGTTCGCTCCGGCTTTTTGAAAGACCCGAACATAGTCCCGCTGCTCCTCGCTCGAGCGAACTTTCCGAGAGCAGGTCGGCCATCCCGAGAATGGCGTTCATGGGGGTTCGCATTTCATGACTCATGGTGGTCAGGAATTCGCTCTTGGCGCGATTCGCGGATTCCGCGGACGCTTTGGCGCGCTGCAGATCCTGCTTCCGCGCGCTGGCGTATGATCACCTGCCCGAGCTGCGAGCCAATGTGCCCCATCATCGCCAGGAATTCTTCATCGGGTTGCACCGTTTCAGGCGAAAAGAACTCCAGAACTCCGATGATCTTCTCATCCACCAAGATGGGGAACCCGAATCCCGACCGGAGTCCGGCCCGCACAGCCGCGCCGGTTCGCTCGGAACATGGTTCCTCGTCCGCCAAATTGACAATCCACTGCGGCTTGCCGGAAGCCAGAACTCGGCCGGGCAGTCCCGTTCCGGGGCGAGGGTCGACGCTATCGCTGGCCTCGCGGAAAGCCGCGAACCGCCGGCATTCTTCCACATGCCACAATTCCCGCCGAAATCAGTTCTTCGGTCGAGTCGTTCGCGCCGCAGATAAACATGGCCCACCGGCCACCCGGTATAGGAGCAGATCCGGTCCGAGACAGATCTGGGCGGTGTGTTCGATGGTGGAGGACCGGTTGGCGGCCACCGTCACCGATTGCAGCAGTTGAACCAGCGTGGTCTCTTTTTTGCGAGCTTCCTCGGCGCGCCGCCGCTCGCTGATATCGCGCACAAACGCGTTAAAGCTCAACGCTCCGCCCACTCGAACCGGCCAAACCGTCGCTTCCACCGGAAACTCGTGGCCATCGCGATGCAAGGCCACCAGCTCGATCGGCCGGTTGAACCGGGATCCCTCGCGGTGGTCAGGAAATGTTCCACGCCATGCGCGTGGGCTTCGCGGTAGGCGGGAGCAACCACGGTATCGCACAAGCGGCGTCCCAATCACTTCGCTCGGCCGCCCATCCGAAGGTCAGCTCGGCTCTGGGGATTCCAAGCCGTGATCGCGCCGTCGGGGTCCATGCCGATGAACGCGTCGTGGGCGGTCTCGAGGATCATGCGGTTGCGCTCGCTTTGTTCCCGCAGCATTTCCTCGCTGTTCTTCAGCGCCGTAATATCTCGGGAGATGCCGGCGATCCCGGAAACCTGCCCGTTCCGGTCAAACATCGGGACTTTGGTCGTCGACCACCAGCCCAGGCCCCCGCGGGGGTTCTTGCAGCTGCTCGATCCGGTCGACTCGGGCTGGCCCGACCTCACGAATTTCTTCCTCCTCGCAGGCGCCAGCGAGGGCGTCTTCGGCTTCGAAATAGTCCGCATCGCTCTTCCCGATGCACTCCGCGGCGTCTTTTGCACCGAGATTTCGCGCGTGCGCCTGGTTGACTCGGGTAAAGCGGGACTCGCAGTCCTTGAAATAGATCAGGTCCGGAATGTTTTCCATGAGGGCGCGCAGCAATCCGCGCTCCTGCTCCACCTCCTGGACCAGTTTGAAGTGAACTACGGCGGCCACCACCTGGGCCTTGAGCTCGAGAGGCTCCCAAGGCTTGGCGACATAGGCGAAGATCTGTCCGCTATTGACCGCCTCGGTCAGCGCGTTCATGTCGGCATATCCGGACATCATGACGCGGGTGGCCCTGGAAACTTCCCGCACCCGCCGCAGAAACTCGTGCCCGCTCACGCCCGGGCATGCGCTCATCGCACAGGATTACCGCGATGTCATGCTCCCGCGCCAGCTCCAGCGCCGCCTCGGCGTCGGTGGTGGTAAACACTTCGTAGTCGTCTTCGAAAAGATGTTCCAGCGACGTGAGGATGAGGGTTTCGTCATCCAGCACTAACAGCTTTTCCATTCATTTTCCCTCTGCAATTCCAGATCGCAGCGGGATCTTGACGATAAACTCCGTGCCCACGCCTTCTTCGCTTTGAACCTCGATGGAGCCACCGTGGTCCTGCACGATTCCGTAGGAGATCGCCAGCCCCAGACCGGTACCCTGGCCGACCGGCTTGGTGGTAAAGAACGGGTCGAAGATCTTGCTTCGGATGGCTTCGGGGATACCCGCGCCGGTGTCGCGAACCGAGATCAGGAACGCCTCGGGAGTCTGGCTGGTGGTGATGACAATCTTGCCCTCGCCCGCGATGGCGTCCACGGCATTGGCAATCAAGTTCATCAACACCTGGTGGAGCCGCCCCGCGTAGCAATACAGCGTGCGCTCCGGGACATAATGTTTTTCCACCAGGATGCGGCCGTTCATCTTGTGCTTCAACAGCAGCAGCACCGCATCGATGGTCTCCACCACATCCACGGTCTTGAACTCGCCTTCATCCAGCCGGGAAAACGTCCGCAGATCGAGCACCAGTTCTTTCACGCGGTCCAGGCCTTCTCGCATCTCTCCCAGGCGGGCCCGCGCTTTCCGCAGTTTCTTGAGCGAAGGCTCCGGCAGGTGCGGCTCCAACTCCGGGACCAGACGTATCCAACCCGCTCTCGACCATGAACAGGTTGTTCACCACGAAGGCCAGGGGATTGTTGATCTCGTGCGCGATTCCCGCCACCAGTTGCCCCAGCGAAGCCATCTTTTCGTTCTGGATCAGTTGCGCCTGGGTTTCCTTTAGCTTCCGGTTGGCCTCTTGCAAATCGTGATTGGCCTGCACCAGCTTTTCGGCCATCGCGGCGCGCGCCTCGGCAATCTAGCGCCCGGCGCGGGCGCGCAGCGTCTCCAATTCCTTGGCCTTGAGCTCCTCGACAATGCGGCCGTTCTCTTCCTGAAAGAATCGGCGGCGCAGCAGGGCTTGGATGCGGGCCCGCAGGATGGCCAGGTCGCTGCGACTTGCTGACGAAATCGTCGGCGCCGGCTTCGAGGCCGCGATTCATATCGTCTTTATTCTCGCTGCCGGTCAGCATGATGACGGCCGGGACGCTTTTCCAGAGCTGGAGCGCATCGCGGTGATCTGCCGGCACACCTCGATGCCGTCCATATCGGGCATCACCAGGTCCACCAGAACGCAATCGAAACTCTCGGTCTGCCAGCCGTGCCAGCCCCTCCGGCCCGCTGCGCGCGCTCTCCACTTCATAGCCTTGACTTCCGCAGTTCCTCGCTGAGGAACGCGAGGTACGTGGGGCTGTCGTCGATGGTCAAGATGCGGGCGCTGCGGAAGCGCGGAATCCTGCGGATTCAAAATGACGGCTTGCGCCGGCGCTTTGCGCAAAAGCGCGCGGATGCGCAACAGCAGGATTTCGGTGTTCTCGGACTTGGAAACGTAACCGTCCGCGCCGCTTTCCAGGCTTTGAATCTCCGCTGTGTCCGGAGCCGAAGCAGGTCATCATCAGAATCGGTATGCCGCGCGTGTTCAAGTTCATGCGAATACGCCGGCAGAATTCGTCGCCGCGCATGCCGGGCAGATTGTAATCGACCAGGATCAGGTCCGGAAGCGGGTCGCCCAGCGCCGCCAGAGCCGCCTCCGCCGCCCCGGCGATCGAAACCTGCCAGCCTTGCTCTTCCAGCAGCAGGCGCAGCTTGAAGGCTTGCGTCTCTGAGTCCTCCACCACCACGATGCGGAAGGTGCGATTCATAGCTGGGTCATTCTTCCGTGAGCCAGGCCCGGCGGGCTAATTTCTTTCTCTAGCTGTGGCATGACACTAACTCCAAAACTCTGGGGGCAATCGCCGGCAGCGGCAAGGATTCGCAAACGGCGCCCATCCGGACCGCCGCCGCCGGCATTCCGTATACCACCGCCGTCGACTCATCCTCGGCGATGGTGTATCCGCCGGACCGGCGAATATCCAGCAGGCCAGATGCGCCGTCATCTCCCATGCCGGTTAGCAATACGCCCAGCGCATCGGCGCCCAGATCCTGCGCCATGGATTGAAACAGCACGGTTCCCGAGGGACGCTGAAACGAGATTGGATCGCCGGCATCCAGCCACAGCCGCCTGTCGTCCAAGCGCAAATGCCGTTCGGCCGGAGCCATGTACAATACTCCAGGAATGGGGCGGCAGCCGTCCTCCACTACCGTCACTGAAAACGGACACACGTCTTCCAGCCAGGACGCGAAACCCGGCATGAAGCTGGCGGTCATGTGCTGGACCAACAATATCGGCAGAGGGAAGTCCGGGCCCAACGCTCCCAGCAGTTGTATCAGGGCGCTGGGTCCGCCGGTGGAGCAGACGATTCCCAGCATCTCGAACGCACCGCGACGGCGTGCCCAAGAGGGCGAAGTGCGCTGCCCGGCCCCCAGGGGCTCGCGATTGCCGTTGCGCTGAACCAGCTTGACCTGGCTCATGATGACCAATTGCGTGCACAAGCGTTCGGCCAGCGCCTGCGTAGTCGGCGTTGCTGGTCCCGGCGGGCTTTTCGAGTACCGTCAAAGCGCCCGCCCGCAACGCCTCCATGGGAATGGTATTCCACGTTCCGGATTCGATGCTGACGCCGCCACCACGACAATGGGGACCGGTCTCTTCGACATGATCCGCCGGGTGGCCTCCAGCCCGTCCATGCCGGGCAGACGGATGTCCATCGCAATGACATCCGGCGAGAGACGTTCCAGCATCTGCAGCGCATCCTCGGCGTTGGCGGCCGTCGCACAGACCTCCAGCCTGGGGTCGCGGTCAATGCTGTATTCGAGCAGCGCCCTCACCACGGGGGAATCCTCGACGATCATGACCCGTATCTTATTCATAGCCTCTTTTCCTAAATCATTTGCCGGATCGCTTCCAGCAATTCTGTTTGATCGAACTTGCGCTTCACCACGTAGGCGTCTGCTCCGAGCTGCAGGCCCCGTTCCTGATCCTCGGCCCGCTCGAGCGAGCTGACGATAATCACCGGAATCTCATGGAACGCCTGGTCGGCCTTCAGCGCCTCCACCAGTCCGAACCCATCCAGGCGCGGCATCTGAATATCGGTAATGATCAGGTCGGCCTTTTCGGCGCGCAGCAACTCCAGAGCTTCCAGGCCGTCCACCGCCACTCGAACGCGGTAGCCATGCGCCTCGAGGATGCTTCTCTCGAGCGACCGGGATGTAATGGAATCGTCCACCACCAAAATGCCGTGAGCCGCCTGGGGCGCCTGAACCGGCGCCTGGCGCGGCATCGGAACCAGCGCCGAGGGCGTACAACCGGCGGCCAGACCGGCCGGGTTCAACACTACGAACACGCTCCCTTCCCGCAAGAGCGCGCCCCCGGAAATTTTGCCGGTAGCCGGGCAAGGCATTCCCAGGTCCTGAATTAAAGCGTCGTGCTCGGCGATGAACTCGTCCACCCATACCGCCAAACGCCGGGCTCCCGATTTCAAAACCATTACCGGCAGCATCTCTCCGGGCAGGGACGGAGACGCGTCTCCGATCTCCAGCAGATGGGCCAAGCCGTACAACGGGACCGCCTGGCCCTCCAGACTCACCACCGGTTTCGCCGCTTGCGTCTCCACCCGATCGAGTGGGATGCGATACAGCCGTTCGATTCCGTGCGTGGGGATCCCGAAGGTCTGTCCCGACGTCAAGACCAGCAGTAAATGAATGCTGGATACCGACAAGGGCACGGATAACAAAAAAGACGCGCCGGGACTCGCCTTGGGCCTTAAGTTGACATCTCCCTGGAGCCGATGCACCGCTTCGTAAACTACCGAGAGTCCCATGCCCCGGCCGGACAGGCGGTTGACGGTGGGAGAGGTGGAGAAGCCCGGCCGAAAGATGGCCCGCTCCAGTTCTTCCGGGGAGTGCGCGCCGGGTTCGGTACGGGAAAGCACTTGGTCCACCTTATTCAGGTCTATCCCTCGGCCATCGTCTTCCACCTCCACAATCAGGCGTCCCCTTTTGGAGTCCAGACGCAGGATCAGGGAGGCCACCGGCGGTTTTCCCGCGCGGGCGCGCTCGGCCCATGGTTCAATTCCATGACTGACGGCATTGCGCAGCAGGTGCATCACTGGATCTTTCAGGGATTGAAGCACCATCCGGTCCGCCCGGATACCGGAGCCGCTCACGCGGAAGTCGATTTCCTTATGTTCCTCCCGGGCCAAATCGCGCACCATCTTTCGAAACCCTTCCAATAAATCCTCCGCCGGGGCCATGCGAGCGCTCCATACGTCGCGTTGCAGTTGTTCCGCCGAGCGCCGCGTGTTCCAGGCGCTACGCTGTTGCTCAAGACGCACCGTGCGCGACTTGGTGGTAAGCAAGCGGACCTGTTGCTCGATGAATCCGATATGCCGCAGCACCGGCGAGTACTCGGGCTGACGCGCCAGCAGCGATAGCGGCGCCGCTTTACGAAACCGGACGCACTCCGTCGCCATTTCGGCTATCCTGCCATCCAGGGTGTCCAGTTCCAGGCTCACGCTCGCTTGCCGCAGGCTCTCGCTCAGAATCTGGCCCGTCGAACGCACCAGCCAGTCCAGGTTCTCAGCCGGCAACCGCACCATCTCTACTGGCGGGGAGCTGGCTAATGCTAGCGGCGCGGTCCCGCCTGCGGCCTCCGGCAAACCAGCCGGAGTCGGTAAATCCAGTGGCGCCGCTACTGGCAGATTATCCATTCCCAGCAGATCTTCCAGCGCCCGCCGCGCTCGCGCCGGCTCCTCCGGAATTCGATTTTCGCGAAACGCCCCCACGCAATCCTCGCTGGCATCCAGCACCTGATGGATCACGCGGCTGACCCGTTGGTCCAACGCCAAGGCCCCTTCGCGCACTCGCGAGAACAAAGTTTCGAGCCCCGCGGCCAGCCCCTCCACCGCAGCCAGATCCACCGCCCGCGCCGCTCCTTTCAAACTGTGCGCGCGGCGGAAAGCCTCGTCCAGCTCTTTCCCACCCGTCTTATCGGAGGCACTTTCGAGCAGCGCGAGGATGGAGCGAATGTGTTCCAGGTGCTCGGCATGCTCGCCTTGAAAAATCGCCGCGAGCTTTTGACGAATGTCGATCAAAGCCGGTATCCTTCGGTCGCCGAGCGAAGCTGCGTGCCCAACTCGGTGAGGTTGGCCGCCGCCTTTTCGGTCTGCCGCGTGGTGACGTTGGCCTGTTCGCTCGACCGGCTCAAATCTTTCATGGCTTGCTTGACGTTTTCAAAGCCGATGAGTTGCTGGTTGCTGCCGGCCACGATCTGCTGGAAGGCCTGCACGCTCTGGCCGATGTTGGCGGCCATGTTGCGGATGGCGGATGCGGCCATGTCCGCCTGGTGCTTGCCCAGGTCCACCCGCTTGACCGCTTCCTCGGTGAGCATCACGGAAGTGTTGATCTCCTTTTGGATATCTCCCAAGATGGTCTTCACCTGAACCGTGGCCGACTTGGACTGGTCGGCCAGATTTTTGATTTCACTCGCCACCACGGCAAAGCTTCGGCCGTGCTCCCCGGCGGCGGCGGCTTCAATCGCGGCGTTCAAGGCCAGCAGATGCGACTGCTCCGCGATGTCGTTCACCGTAGCGAGAATGTCGCCCACCATCTGGGTCTTTTCGCTCAACGACACGATGTTCTGGGCCACTGCTTCGGCTTGCTCATGAATCGCTTCCACCGTCTGGTTGGCTTTCTGGACCGCATCCAAGCCGGAAATACTCGCGGAAGACACCGCCTCCGCGGTGGCGGTGACTTCCTTGGCTTTTTCAGACATCTGAAGACAGGACTGGCTGACCTGCTGCATCGTGGCATTGGTCTCCTGGTAGGCTGCCACTTGCTCTCCGTTCACCGCGGACTGTTCTCTGGCCGAAGCCAGAATTTCTACTGCCGAGGAGTATAGATTTTCCGTCGCGGCGCGGGTCTGCGCGGTGGAGTTTCTTAGCCGGGTGACCACCTGATTCAGGCCGTGAGCGAGTTTTCCCAGTTCGTCCGCACCCTCACGGGCAGGTTTGCCCGTCAAATCTCCTTCTCCCACCAAGGTCATAAATTGCTGGAATTCACCCAGCCGGCGCCGGATGTAAAGATGGGTCGCGGCCGCAATGCCGGCCGCTAGTGCAAGACCCAACAGACTTCCGTATAAAATGATCCGATTGGCGCTTTGCGCTCCTAGTTGGGCGCGTTCTTCCCGCCCATTCAAAAGAGTACGTTCCTCGCTCTGCATCGCCGCCAACAAATCGCGGATCTCAGCCGTGTGTTCGCGGACATTGGCTTGCTCCATGGCCGCCAGCGCGGCTGGAAGACCGCGTGCCCGGCGCACACCGAGGATGCTCATCAAGTCCGTCAGCCGGCGATTCATGAGCGGATCCAAGACATCCATCCGGCGTTGTTCCGAGGGATTGTCGGCCGTAAGCGTTCGAATTGATTTCTGGCTTTCCGCCAGGTTCGCCCGGAAGATACCCATGGATTCCAGGAAACGCTCGTCGCCCGTCACCATGTAGCCCCGGCCGGCGCTTTCCAGCTCCAACAGATTGGCCCGCAGGCTCTCGGCTTCGCCGATCACAAGAAATGTGTGCCACACCCAGTTGTTGGCTTCCAGGAGTTTTTGCGTGCTCAGATAGGCGGCCATTCCGGTTATGGCCATGCAAAGCATGGCCATAGCGTAGCCGAAAAGAACCTGTTTCCCGATGGTCAGTTTCAATTTGTAACTCCTGTTTGCGGCTCGGCGGTGTCGAGGTCGGCCGGGTTTCGTTCGGCTGGGTCATTTTCAGATGAGTTCAGTTCAGCCGGTTTCAGTTCAGAGATGCGCAATTCGGCAAAGAGCGCGGCGGTGCTGAGCAGCATCAGCAAGTCCTGGGTGGTTCCCTGGATGTAGGGCGACGATCCAATAGCGCCCGTCCGGGCCCGTTCGAGTTCTCCGCGGCCGATCCAGCGGATTTGCTCCACGCTATCGATCTGGAGCCCTAGCTCGAGGCCGTGTTGGCGCAGCAGAATCACCCTCGCCAAAGGGCCGCTACCAGCCGTCGCCACAACCGGCGCCGGCATCCCCAACAGACGCCGCAGATCAAGCACCGGCCGAATCTCGCCGTGAACGTTGATGACTCCCGCAAACACGGCCGCTATTCCGGGAACCGGCGTGGGGCGGACCGGCGCCAAAACTTCGACCACGTCCGGAAGATCGACAGCGTAGCGTTCCTTCGAGAGCGCGAGTATCAACACCGGAATCGCGTCTTGTCCGGCTGCGGCGGTAACGGGGCGCTCGGCCAGCCGCTTGGCGCGCTCCCGCCACACCGCTTGCACCGCGCTGGCTGTTCTCACAATCCACTCCCCGTTGCCAAATGCATTTTTGCGAGTTCCTTCAACCCCGCCACGGTTACCCCTGGTCCGGCTGTAACCAGCGCTAGATCGGGCAGGGCCGCCAGAACTTTCAAGACATTCCCGAAGGACCGGGCCGCCGTGCCGGCATGCCCGCTGCGTTTCAAAGCGACGCCGAGATGGTAGTGAGCCAGCGCGAAATTTCGATCCAGATAGAGCGCGTGCCGCAACGATCTCTCCGGCTCGCCGGCGATTCCGAGTTTCTCCGAAATCAGAGCGTGATAGAAATGAATTTCGGCGTTTAGTCCGCCCTCTTCGAGTAATCGTTCCCCATACTCCGCCGCCTTTTGCCATTCGCCGCGGTCGGCGAGCTCACGCAGAACTTCCACGCCAGTCGTAGCTGGATTCGCCGGCAGCGCCGGAGGCGCCGGCTTGGAAAATGGCGCCGCTAGAGGTCCGGGCGCATCTGGCGCCTCGAACGCAACAGGCTGTCCATGCGCCGGCGCCCTCTGACTTTCCCTCGGCCAGGGTGGAAGCGCCAATTTTTGAAACAACCTGGTGCCTTCGGCATTCACCGAACGGAAGAGCTTAAGGTTGTCCATGTTTACCTCGGTCGCGCCCACCACCAACCAACCCCCCTCTCCCAAAGACTGGTGAAAGTGATCGATCAAACGGTTGTTTACGGGACGTGAGAAGTAAATCATCACGTTGCGGCACAGCACCAGATCGAAATCGGTTCCCGCCTGGAATGAATTGTTGAATTCGCTCTCCACCAGGTTCATTTGACGAAACGAGATCCACTCTTTGTATCGGGGATGAATGTTCCAGACCAGGCCATCTTTCGAAAAGCACTCGCGCTTCACTTCGTCAGACGTGGAGCGCAGCGCCCCTGCCCGGAATCTGCCCGCCGCGGCCTGGGCCAGAGAACTCCGGTTCAAGTCGGTGGCATGAATGGCCACCTGCCAGCCGGCAATCCGATCGGACAGCTCACGCTTCAGCAAAATCGCCAACGAATAAGGCTCGGCGCCGTTGGCGCAGCCGGCGCACCAGATTCGAAGCTGCCTGGAGAATCTCTTGCGCTCCAGAATGTCGGGCAGAACGACGTCCCGAATCGCGGCAAATTGGTCCTCATCGCGGAAAAAATAAGTTTCCCCTATGGTGAGCTGCTCCATGAGAACATTCATTTCGGCCCGGCCTCCCTCGCCATCCGAAAGGAATTTGGTATAAGCAGCGCAGTCGTTTAGCCTCAAAACTGAAAGTCTCTCGTGGATCAAGTCGGCCAGCAGAATATCCCGGTCCCTGTAAAACGCCAAGCCGGTCTCCGCGATCAGATGGTCCTTGAGGGGAGTGTAGGCTGCGTCTTGGGTTGCCCAATTCAATTTTTCTCCTCCCTGTTTCCTTGAGGTAGATGGAGCAGACGCGCTTGTGCCATGGCCCCATGATCGGCCAGTAAACGATCCTCGTTCGCGCTTAGCAGCGCCGCCGGCGAAAGCAGATGGATCAACTCACCGTCGAGTTCGACGGAGGCCGACGCGCAACCCTGAAAAGTCCGATCTTCGGGGATATCCACAAACTGCGCGGAAGGCATCGACACAATGCCACGAACGCGGTCCACCAAAATTCCGATTGGCCCCTGTACTCCACGCAAGATAATCATCGGCGTATACAAACCCGGCTGCTGCTCCGGAAGATGGAAGAGCCGGTCCAGGCGCACGATCGGAATGGCGGTTCCTCTCAGATCCAGGAAACCCTCCAGTCCGGAAGGTAGACCCGGCGGAGTGGAGAGACTGGCCATGGGCACGATTTCGCGCACTGCCTGGAGCGGGAAAGCACAGTCTAGTCCGCTTGAGTGAAAAACCAAAATATTTTGCGTGCGCTCGAGCGCGTCCTTCATGCTAGACAGATCGGCAAGTTTCGTACGTTCGGTATTAGCTGAAGGCTTATGTGATGGCCTATTCCATCGGGTTTATGTCGGACCCGGTGGAACAGCCGAAGAGGGAATGGTTACGGCTAAGAATGTGCCAAGCCGTTTCAGCCCGGCAGAACTGTTCTCATGTCGGACGCACACCTCTCGGCCAGAGCGATCAAACTGTCGGCAACCAGGCTGTCGGGTTGAAACGCAATCACAGGCGTGTGGGCGAGTTCGGCGCCGAGACAAACGTCCGGCTCCGGCGGCACCACGCCGAGAGCGCAAACGCCAAGCTGAGTTTCGATTTCCGGCAAGGGCATGGGACAATGCGGGGACGCGCGGTTCACCAGGATGACCTCAATGGGCTGCGACGCGCCTTCCCAGGCTTCGATAGATCGGGCCATCAGTTTCGCCGATTGCACGCAGACCGGATCGCGCTCCACCACCAGAACCAACCGCCCCGAAACCTCCGCCGCAGCGCGGTTGGCGTCCGATAAGCAAGCCGGGAGATCCAGAATCAGGTAGTCCGCCAATCCGGCCAGCGCTTTCACTAGCCTCTTCACATGGTCGGGCGTAAGGTCGCCGCACTCGGCCGCGGCTTGTGGACCGAATAAAACGCTGAGTCCCGGAACCGTTTTGCACGGCCACAGACAAGCGTTCACTTCGGCTGGATCGATGTCCGTGGATTCGGCTCGGAGCAGGCGCGAGATATTTCTAATTTGCCCGCGCGGATCGAGATACGGAAGCAAGGTTCCAAACGCGGGGCGAATTTCCGCGAGAATCACCTTGCTCCTGCGGGCCAGGACAGAAGCGATATTGAGAGCTACTGTTGTGGCCCCCACGCCGCCCTTAGCGCCGATAAAAGAAATGGTCCCACCGGCCCTGCGCGCCACGAACCCGCTGGAGGTCAGGCAGCCCTGCTGATTGCGTATCAGCTCGATGCACGAACGAATGGTGCGCTGCCGTTCGTCACTGGAGCCTTCCTTCGGCAGGTAGTCGGCGGCGCCGGCGCGCATGGCTCTCAGGGCAAGCCCCTCATCGCGAGCTTCGTACAAGACGATAATAGGCAGCCGGGGGGCTGCCTGGCGCGCCAACAAGAAACTTCCCAGACCATCCCTCGCGCGATCCTCATGCGCCGAGAGATCCAACAGGATGACGTCCACGCCGCCACCCCAGATTCGCGCCAGCGCGGTGGGCATGCTTTCGACACACTGTATTTTGAAAGCGCCGTCGGCGGGCTGCAGCAGCGACCGCCGGATCAAACCGGCTTCCAAAGGGTCTTTCTGAATCAGCAGAACGAATGTAGAGCCGCCGTCCATTTAGAGGCTCCTCGACGTTTGGGGGGCCGCGGCGGGAAGTTTCTTTGAAAGCGAAAACATCCGTGAGACTCTGCTCCTCGACTTCTCGGGTGGAAGCCCGGCCAGTTTTCGGGCCAAGGCCGCCATTTCGACGCGGAATACGCTGGTCTCTTCGGGTAGCCTTTTATTCACGCAGGCTTCATGCAGTTCCTGGCCGGCGGCGGAAAACGTCGCATACACCGGCACGCCGAAAAGCCGGTCCAGCTCGCCGCCGGGTATTTCCTGCTTACTCGAAAACTGATTCACGATCATTCTGAGGCGGGCTCCCTCCACGCCCGCCTTGCGCAATCCGTCGATGGCCCGTCGGGCTTCGTAAAGCGCTGGGATGCCGTTGGTGGTCACCAGGAAGAGTTCACTCAATTGATCGAGCAGACCGAGCGAGAAGCTGGAAGGGCGCCCCAGATCGACCACCACCCACCGATAGAGCTTCCGGATCAAGTTGAGAACCTGATGCAGGCTATCCACGTGCGGTTCGCCGATACCCGGCAAACCAGGCGATCGCAATATTTCCAAGCCGCCTGGATAGGATTCAACTAACCCGCCCCAAAAAGAAGCGTCCAGACGATCTACGTTCGCCGTGGCATCCAAAACGGTATATTCTGAATCCGCGCACATGATGAAACTCACCATGCCGCCATCCAGATCCAGATCCACCAGAAGTGTTGTTTGATCCGTCTGTCGGCGTAACTCGGTGGCGAGGTTGCATGCAATGGTAGTACCGCCCACTCCTCCCTTCACTCCCATGACCCCGAGGATGGTAGCTTGCTCCGCGGACCCGATCATGGACTCCGCGCGGCTAGCGTTTCTCACTACCGCGTATTGCAGCGCCTTGGTGAGCAACTCGCCGTTGCACGAACTCTTTACGATGTAATCCTGTGCGCCCGCCTGCACTAATTGAAGCGCGAGTTGTTCGCTATCGTCCCCAGTCAGCAGGATCACAGGCACCCCTGCCGCTTGCAGCTTGGCTCGCGTGAACGTTTCGACACCGTTGCAATCGGGCAGTCCAAGATCGAGCAGAATTACATCCACGCCGCCTTGCTTCAATCGGTTGACACCGGCCTGTAAGGAATCGGTCCAGTGCAACACAAAGTCGAGGTCGGTTCTAAGCGATAGCCATTTCTGAACCAGCGCCGCGTAGTCGGAGCTGTCTTCGATCAGGAGAACGGTCAGAGCTTTGTTCATTTGTGGCGACGTTGGTCGTGACAATATTCTCATCGGCGGTTTCGCCGGTTCGAACACCAGACCCAATGGAATAGGCCAGCACGCCTCGCCAGGTCCGACTTCGGGACTGGCGAGTTTCCTAAATCTGAGGAACTCGCGGCGAGCTGAATCGTTTTTGCCTAAAGCAAGCTGCGTTGTTAGCTCAGCGTTTTCGAGGCGTTTGGGTAGTTGGTCCAACCGAATCGTCGACCACACGCCTGGACGAGAATTCCTAAATGAGCTCTCACCAACCTGTCGTCAAAAACGGGACAAGTATTCTTGGCTGGCCGGGATCACAGGCAGCGTCTTAAGAGGAACGCTTGCTGTGTTCGATGTCGATCTGTGTGGAGTAACTTCCAGTGTGAACCTTGCGCTACTCCGTTGGCGAGAGTTTCCGCATAACTTCATCGAGATTAAAGCTCGCCGGTTTTTGGCGAATCGGATATTCCTTGAGGCTTTGGAGCCAGTTTGCAACGATGGCTTGTGCCCCGTAGGTGAGGTACACCCTGTGAACCATCCAATTGTCATATAGAAACGATGAGTCGCCTCGCTCAAACGGGTCGGCACGAAGGTTGAAGATCTTCGGCACGCGAAGCTTATTGAACCCCTGCGTCCAGACTTCCAGGCCTTCGTGGTTCTGCTCGATGAAAACGATTTTCCAATTGTCGTAGCGGAGGGCAAAAAGATCCCCATCGTCACTCCAATACAAGAACTCCTTTCGTGGGGATTCTTTCACTTCCCCTTTGAAGAACGGCAAAAGATTGTACCCGTCAAGGTGGACGTGGAACGATTTGTTCCCTAGCTGGCTGGTGTTCTTGATTTGGTCGACGATATTGGCGTTGCCGGCCGCCGCGGCGAACGTGGGAAGGAAGTCTTCGTGAGCGAAGAATTCATTGTAGACGGTGCCGGGTTTGATGACGCCCGGCCAGCGGATGAGCGTGGGCACACGGTAGCCACCTTCCCAGTTCGTGGCCTTCTCACCTCGGAACGGCGTGCTGCCTCCGTCCGGCCAAGTCATTACCTCCGCTCCGTTGTCAGTGGTGTAAACCACTATGGTGTTGTTGGCGATGCCGAGATCCTCAAGCTTCTTAAGCAACTGGCCGACGTGTCCATCATGCTCAACCATGCCATCCGCCTCCAGGCCCAAACCGGTCTTGCCCTGTGACTCGGGTTTGAGATGAGTGAATACGTGCATCCGCGTGGAGTTGTAATAACAGAAGAACGGCTTTCCGGCCTTGGCCTGATTCTCCATCCAGGCGCTCGCGGCGACAGTAAACTCGTCGTCGATCGTTTCCATGCGCTTCACCGTCAGGGGTCCGGTGTTGTCGATCTTCTGCAATCCGACCTTGCCGAAGCTAGGATCAACCGTCGGATCATCAGTAGTCGTCGCCCAGCAATGCAGTACGCCGCGCGGACCGAAGTGTTGGCGAAACACTGGGTTCTTGGGATAGTCCGGGTTCTCTGGCTCCTCTTCAGCATTCAAGTGGTAGAGGTTACCGAAGAACTCGTCAAATCCGTGCACACAGGGCAGGAATTCGTTTCGGTCACCCAGATGGTTCTTGCCAAACTGGCCGGTAGCATATCCCAGCGGCTTAAGAACTTCCGCGATGGTCGGATCCTTTGCCGACAATCCAATGTCCGCGCCGGGGACGCCAACTTTGGTCAGGCCCGTGCGGATTGGGGACTGCCCGGTAATGAACGCCGCACGGCCCGCCGTGCAGCTTTGCTGCCCGTACCAACTCGTGAACATCGCACCTTCTTTGCCGATGCGATCTATGTTCGGTGTCCAGTAACCCATGTCGCCGCGATGGTAAATGCTTGCGTTGTACCAGCCAATGTCGTCTCCCATGATCACGAGGATGTTGGGCTTCTGCGGTGTCTGAGCGTTAAGATGAGTCGCGCGGAAACCTATTGCGGCTCCAAGAAGAACGGTCGCGGTGAGAGTCAGTACAAGCGGTAACGGCCTCTTCGTTGGGTACGGCATATTTTGGTCCTTGATTCCTGGTTGCCCGGCCACGATGCATAACCCAGGTGTAACCGGTGGTCGGTAGATTCCGTTCGGCCCATATTGGATCTATTTTTTGGATTGATCGCCGGCTGATGAGGCGTTGGCGCTGTTCGAGCAACGGCGGGCTTCGACTTCAACAGTGCGCGCTAGAAACTCGGCCCACCTTGTCGGCGGATCTCCACATACCATCACCGGTCAGAGCACGGTCGTCAATTTTACACGCGGCTCGGGTAGGAGGGCGTATCATTATTCCATTTCATATGCGGAATCTTGCGGACGGGCAGAATATTTCGGTCAGTAAAGGGTGGGCGAGCGCGCTTTCTGATCTAAGTGCGCCGGGTGTCACGGAGGAACTTCGGAGACTAGCCTAGAAATGCCACACAAACCCCAAAACAGCCAACCTGCTCGACCGGTCTCGCTCAGCAGGACTGGTTCGCGCCCGCGCCCGAGGGGGCACTTTCAAATCTAAGGGCGGAATCAGACTACGAGGGGGGAACTTTCGATCCCGCCTATCTCCTATCGTGGTACGTGGCTTATGGAAACCCCGGGCGCTCGCTAGAAGTCGCGTTGTTTCGGTCGTCCAAGTACGAAGCTCAGCGCCTCATCCAGCTCATCCGCGACGCCAAGCGGCATCGGATCGACGTCCTGACTGTGACGCCGCGCCATCAATCGCTCCCCGGCGGCGAAGGCGTCGTCGTGACCGATCTCTTTATCAAGGAGGCGGAATGACGGGCCAAGCTTCCGAACCGCAGCGACATTTCTGCGATCATGAAGTTGACGGCTGCGGCAGCCTGGCTTACTGTACCTCTATGACCATCAACCTGAAGCCCGAACTGGAACAATTGATCCAGAAGGACATCGAGCGCGGCCCTTACCAGTCCGTCGATGAATTCGTGGAACGGGCCGTGCAAATGCTGCACGAGGAAGAAGCGCTTCTGGCCAATGACAGTGCAGCCATCCATGACAAGATTGAGCGCGCCTTCGGCCAGTTTGAGCGCGGTGAAGGTCTGACCCCGGAAGAATCCCGCGCCAACCTCCAGAAAAAGAAGGCGGAGTGGCTTAAGCAACAGAAGCCGTGAGGGGCTATCTCCTCTCTCCCGAAGCCGACAACGATCTCCTTGAAATCTGGAGCTGGATTGCCAGGGACAGCGTCGAACTGGCTGACCGGGTTGACTCCGAATTGCGCGAGGTCTTCGAGGGTTTGGCCCGCATGCCCGGCCAGGGCCACCGCAGAGACGACTTCACGCCAAGACCGGTTCTCTTCTTTCCACTCTATTCCTACCTGATCGTCTATCAGCCCGACGTCGACCCCATCCGCATTATGGCTGTGCTTCGCGGCACCCGCAACGTGAAACGAGTCCTCAAGCGACGGCTATAGCGGTGGTCTCCGGCCCCGTTGCCAGTCGGCGCGTCTGCTGTCTGCCTTTTTCTCCCACCGGCGCCCTTCCTGACGTTCGCCCTTGATCGCTTCCGGTTCCTTCCGTTCGCCGACTCGTTCGTGGTTGACGGCAGGAGACGCGCCTTCGTTCTGTCGTTTCGTTCGGGTTCACGTTTCGCTCCGCTTGCCTGATAGCGAGCCAGGCGGAGCACTGAGTGAAGACCGGTGTATTTCCGTCGCCATAACGAGGTGCAGGAAACGCCATTGTCCTTTTGGACCATGCTCAGTTCCGTGATCACTTGGATTCGGTCAGTTGGAAGAAACGACCGTATTCTTACGCCTCCCAGCACGTTTCTCGGATGCGCTGGCTTCCTGCCGCGAAGCTTATTCTAACCCAAGTTCTTTCACGATCAATGCGAGCTTTTCCCGGTTCTTGCGGTGCGGTCTAGTAGTTTCCGCTCGCGCTTTCATAAGCATCCTCCGGGAAAAGCCGCTCATCCTTTCGAGTTGCGGTACCGGGATCTTCTTCATTGCGGGAACCGTCTTTGTTGTCCACTCATCGCGGTGTACGTCAACATATTCCGTATAGACATTCTCTGCGGAATGGACCAAACCCGCGTCGACTTCTTCCAGGCTGTTCGATTCTTTGCCAATGTATTTGATCTGGTCGATGTCGACGTGTCGTCGCTGCATCAGCCCGATGGTTTGCTTGCTGCAAGGATTTCCATCTGCATCCGCGCACTTCGCCTCGGGATGGAATTCGTATTCCCGCAAGACTTCTCCATAGGTCTTCACACGGGCCGTCCGTCGGCTCCCGAAATGGCCTGCTGTAGTGATGCGGTAGAGCACTCCCGAATACTGGTCGACCCAATATTTCTTGAACCATTTCTTCGAATCGAGTTCATAACGACCGATGAGGTGGAAACGCTCGGGGTCGGCACCAGTCGGGTGACCAAGCTGCTTGACATGACACGCCAGCAAGAAATTGAAGGGTTTGATTTGATCAGCGTAGGCGCTTCCGTCATTAAGGAACGAAAGCGGACGAATAATGGCGGGACTGCTGATTGAAATCCGACCGACCGCAGGTAAGCGCTCCAAGGGCAAGCTTTCTGTCGCAAGACCAATTGCTCTGCGGACGATGTTCAGCCATGCTTGTCCGATCCAATTCCGGTCATCACCATGAAGATCCGTAGGGTTCAATAGATGTCCGAGTCCATGTTCAGACCAGCGATCCTGCTTATTGTTTTCACCCTCCCGCAACAATACCGGCGTCGCAGTCCCGAGTACAGATACGATTCCTTAGCCATTGCTGAAGTAGTCAAACTTGTGGAAATTGTTCTTGCGGACCATCGCGACATCTTACGAGAATCAGGTTCTCTTGATGACTTGTTATCAGTACTGGATCTGTTCGCCGAAACAGGATGGGCGGAGGCAGTAAGACTCGTGTGGCGGCTGGACGAAGTCTTTCGATAACCGTGAATTCTCTTTCGCGTCTGCTAAGGGCGCTGCCGTCTCTCGCTCTGTGGAACTTCCCAGATTACGCCCCCGTTGTCCCCGCATCCGCCGGATAGCACACAATCGAACGTTCCGACTGCGACAGCGCAACACGTCACCTTTGGATTTTGTAGGCGAAACAGCTGAATGGAGACACGCCGGGGGGCACTTTCGATCCCTCCTATCTCCTATCCCAACTCTTTGGTGCGGATGAGAGGACTTGAACCTCCACTCCCTTGCGAGAACTAGAACCTGAATCTAGCGCGTCTGCCAATTCCGCCACATCCGCTTGAGGGGGGAACGTTCCTATTGTCGGGGAGTACGGCGGCGAGTGTCAACTCTCGGTGCCTCCGCAGCCGCTGGAGCCTTTCGGGCGCGCGTCTTCAGGATCAACCGCATCACCCGCTGCTCAATCTGATCGCGCACTTCGCGGTACACTTCTTCGCTCTCGCCGATCGGGTCCCGGATCGGCCACGTCTCCACTCGCGCGTCTATTTTGCCAGGCAGCGCGTGGCCGGACATGTTGATGATCAGATCGGCATCGGCCGGCGAGGCCATGTCGAGACCCTTGGGAAACTCGGGCCCGATATCGATATTTCTCTCCAGCATGACTTTGTGAGTGAGCGACGAAACGGTCATGGCCGGCGCTAAACCGGCGCTCTTTGCACTTAACACATCGGATCCGTAAGTACGAGCGAAACCGGCTGCCATCTGGCTGCGGCAGGAATTTCCGATGCACAGGAAAAGTACACGAAGCGGGGACACCTGTTCTCAGTTTAGCGGAATGAGGTTGGCCACCCACGGTCTACTGTACTTTATTCAAAAACATAAGGTGAACGCGGGGGTCGTTGGTCAGCTCGGGGTGGAATGTAGCCACCAGATGACGGCCCTGCTCCACCAGCACCGGATCGCCGTGATAACTGGCTAACACCTTCGCGTCCCCACCCACGCGCCGGATGATGGGCGCACGAATGAAGACGGCTTCCAGATCGCCGGTGAGACCCTCGGGCTGCAGAGTGGCGATGCGGCTGTCGAGCTGACGGCCGTACGCGTTGCGCTCCACATCGATGTCCATCAGGCCGAGCGAGGGTTGCGGCGGATGCGATACGCCGGCCGCCAGTAAAATCGCGCCCGCGCAAGTTCCGAAAATCGGCTGGCGGCTCCCGAACTCGCGCAACGGTTCCAGCAGTTTTTCTTCTTCCAGCAGCTTCCACATGGTGGTGCTTTCGCCGCCGGGAATGATCAATCCATCCACTCTTTCGAGATCCTCGGCCGACCGTACTTCCACCGGCTCCGCGCCTGCGCGCGCCAGGGCTTTGGCATGAGCTTCAAAATCGCCCTGGAGCGCGAGCACGCCGATTTTCTTTTTCGGCGGAATCTTCCGCCGCCATCACCAGCCCCGAGTCTGCAGCAGCTCAGATTGATCCAGCTTCGCGACATCGATTCCGAACATCCCGATACCCAGTTCTTCGCTGGCCTCGAGAAGCTTCGCAGGATCGTTGAAGTAGGTTGCCGCTTTCACGATCGCTTTGGCGCGCACTTCCGGATCGGCGGATTTGAAAATGCCCGATCCGACGAATACCGCTTCAGCCCCGAGTTGCATCACCAATGCGGCGTCGGCCGGAGTTGCGATGCCGCCCGCCGAGAAATTCGGCACCGGTAGCTTGCCGTTCTTCGCCACATACTGGATCAGCTCGAGCGGCGCCTGATGAGTCTTCGACGCAGCCACTAGTTCTTCCGGCCCGAGTACGGTAAGCTGCTTCATCTCTTTGACGATGGTCCGGATGTGACGCACCGCTTCCACGATATCGCCGGAACCCGCCTCGCCCTTGGTGCGGATCATAGCCGCGCCCTCTGCGATCCGGCGGAGCGCCTCACCGAGATTGCGCGCGCCGCACACGAACGGAACTTTGTAGTCGCGCTTGTCGATGTGGTGTTCTTCATCGGCGGGCGTCAGCACTTCGCTTTCGTCGATGTAATCCACACCCAGCGCTTCGAGGATCCGCGCTTCCATAAAGTGTCCGATGCGCGCCTTGGCCATCACCGGGATGCTGACTTCGTGCATGATCTCCCGGATTTTGCTGATGGGCGCCATGCGCGCCACGCCGCCATCTTTGCGGATGTCGGAGGGAACGCGTTCCAGCGCCATCACCGCGCAGGCGCCGGCCTTTTCGGCGATCACCGCCTGCTCGGCGTTAGTAACGTCCATAATCACGCCGCCCTTGAGCATTTCGGCCAAACCGACTTTCAGGCGGAAAGTTTCGTCTATATACATGCCATCTCCTTTTCAGGGGGGTGGGAGGTGGGTGGTGGGGGGTAGGAAAAACCAGGATTCTGGATTTCCCACCACCTACCTCCTACCACCCACCACCCTTTTCACACCATTGCCGGAGTTTCCGCTAGCGGCGAATGGGCCCGCACGCGCTCCAGCTCTTCTTTGAAAATACGACCGAGGATGGCGATCCCTTCCCGGATCTGATCCGGCGCCATTCCGGCAAAACTGATGCGTAAACTGTTCGATTGCGGATGCGACACCGCGAAATACCGGCCGGGTAAATAGGTGACGCCTTCGCGCTCGGCGCGCGGCAGCAATTCGCCGGCATCCAGCGGCGCGGGCAGCGTAACCCAGAGAGACATCCCACCGCGCGGACGCGTGAAGCTGGCTTCGGCCGGCAAATACCTCTCGCAGGCTTCGAGCGCGGCGTGCAGACGTTCGCGACCGGCTTCCAGCATCTTCTGCCGATGCGCGGCCAGACGTCCGGATTCGGCGAAGCGCAGCAGAACGGCTTGCGAAAGCTGATCGGTGTGCAAATCACTCCACAACTTGGCTTCGGTGAGTTTTTCGATGAGCGGCGCGCGGACCGATCACCCACCCCACGCGCAGTCCTGGAAACGCCAGCTTCGAAAAACTCCGCAGCAGCACCACGTCGCCGCTTTCATCCAGGCGCTTGATGGTGGGAATCGGATCGCCTTCATAGGTGAGTCCGCCGTAGATATCGTTTTCAACTACGATCACGCCCGCTGCTTGGGTGATCCGCAGAAGCGCTTTGCGAGAAGCAGCGGAAAGCGTGGTGCCAGTCGGATTTTGGAAATTAGAAGTTACCGCCAGCAGGCGCGGACGCTCGCGCGCGATGATGCGTTCCAGGCTTTCGAGATCGATGCCCTGCGCGCCCATCGGAACTCCAACCAGCCTTGCGCCGCCGCGTTCGAAGGCGTTTTTCTGCCCGAGATAAACCGGATCTTCGAGCAAAACCGTTTCGCCATGGCGGACTAGCGTGCGCTGCACCAAGTCGAAAGCTTGTTGGCAGCCGCTGGTAATCAGAATGTCGTCGGAATCGCGCGCAATGCCTTCGGTGCGCGCGAGTTCCAGAAGATAGCGGCGCAACGGAGGATAGCCCGACGGCGAGCCGAGTTGCAGAATGGTTTGGGCCTCAGGGCTGGCGATCACTTCGGCGCAAGTTTCGCGGAATTCTTCCAATGGAAAAAGCAGCTCGGAGGGTCGCGAGCTCGAGAATCCTGCGACTGGGGTGGAAGTTGGCGCGGCAGGCGAAATCGGCGCGGAAGGTTCTAGAATTTCTCGCCAGGCAACGCCGTTTTCGCGAGTCGGCGAACCGGCGACAAAGCTGCCACGGCCGACATGGCCAGTGATAAGGCCCTCTGACTCCAGGAGTTCATATGCCGCGGAAACGGTAGTCCGGTTCAGTCCAAGCTGGCCAGCCAATTCACGCGTTGCTGGTAGGCGACTACCGGCGGGAAGTTGGCCAGAGCCGATTAAACCCTTTATTTGCAGGTAGAGCTGCCGATAGAAAGAAGTTTCGGATTCAGGACTGAGCGGCGTGATCGCTAGCATGCCAATCTGCGATCAAGCATACCATATTGGCTGGCCAGCTACCAGTCCTTTGTAAATCGATAGACCACAAATACCTTGCGTCCATGTCTGTCCTCGACAGTGCGGAGCACGTCCTTGTGGTAGCCTCGCGCAGCCGCTACGGTTTCCAGTTTCTGATTTACGGCTGGGAAAAACTGATTCTCCGGAGTGTGGGTGACGAACAGCGCGGCGTTGTTCGTGAGCAGCCCATTGATTTTTGCTTCCTCCGGTCCGTTCATAATGTCGAAGAAGCCTGCGCGCAGATTTCCGCCGCGGCGCAGAAGCAACAGCGGATCATAGATGTCCCAATCCATTACAATCACTTCGCGCGTTTCGTTCGAAAGCGAATCCGACAACGGATAGATCGCGTCCGTGAAAGTCACCATCGGCCCTTCACGCATGAGAGACGCCAGATATTGACTCGTAAGGAGCAAATTTGCGGCGCAGAGGATCGAAACCAGGGCGATGAAGAAAGCTGGCCAGCGCCGCAATGCTTCAGCCAATGCGAGCGCGATCACGAACTGAGGGAACGGCCAAAGCAGCACGGCGTGATGCACACTGCCACCGGCGTTGGCGGTGAACGCCATCTGAACCCAGGTGGCCGCCATAAAGACTAGAGCAAAGAGAATCGCGCGCCTGGATTTTCCCCAAAACGGTGCGGCTGCCAGCGACAGCAAAAGCGCGGGAAGCAAGAGATTGTGATGCACAGGCTCCGCCACCAAGTATCCGAAGAGGCCGGAACCATTGACGGTGCTGTGCAAGACGTCGGCTTTCTGAGCGATGTTTTCGGTTGAGATGGACGCATGTTGGCGGATGGTAGGCCAATGATGCCGCGCGTTGAAAATCAGCAGCGGCGATGCGCCGAGTAAAAGTCCGGTAAGTGCCACGCCCAGGTTTCTGAGATTCAGCCGGCGGAAGACTTCTTTGGGGAAGACGGCCAGTAGAGCAACGGCCAATCCGGCAACGATCCAGGCGAACAAAGCTTTGTCCCACAATCCAAGTCCAAGGGCGAAGAATCCGCCGAACAACCATTTCACGAAACCGGTCTGAGCAAATCGCAACAGCGCGAGACAAGCCGCCACCAGCAGGAAATGCTGGATCGCCACCGGGCCCCAATCGATTTCGGTAGTCAGCAGAAACATCGTGTCGGTGGCCAGCAGAAAGCATCCGGCTAATGCCGCCCGCGCTCCCGCGATTCGATTCAGCAGTAGATAGAAAAGCCAGATCGTGACGGCGCCGAGAATGAGAACGGGCCAACGCAGAGACTGCGGGGACGGCCGGAAGATCCCAAAGATCGGCCAATAGACCCACGATTTCAGGGCTCCGACGTAATCCATCAGCATCAGCGGGACGTTGCGATGGAAGATTCGAATCCGGAATTCGTTCGCGATGGAACCAAAAATCGGATCGCCCACCAGCGCTTCATCCGTCTGAATCCCGACGTAGGGGATGAACGCGGAACCCAGTAAAACGAAGCCAAGGCCGCTCAGGAAAACGCCCAGCCGGATCTTGGTTTGCCGCGCCAAGTGGATCATCGTAGCAGGTTTACAAATCTAAATAACTCTTGATCTAGGCGCGATGTGGGGCGGACCCCCGGTCCGCAGCCGACGCCCCCGTCGGCTTGTTGAGGAAATAGACGAACCCAAAGAGCGGGTCCGGGGGGACCCGCGTGGACCAGGGGGTCCGCCCCACTATCCGGTTCTCGCGAGTAAGCCGGTGACGTTCGCGACCGCAAAACTGATTCCCTTGAGATTGCGCTCCGGCGACACTCCGGGAATCGGACGCGGAAATCCGGAGGCGTGGTAAAGCGTCCGGCCATCCGGCAGCGCAGAAGTTCGAAACTCGTCGCGCGGGCAATCCCAATCCAACACCACCGGAATCACACCCGCAATGGAGCCGGGCAGCCAACCAGAAGCCGCGATCAGCCTGATTCCCTGCCCCACCAACCGATCCACGCTTTCTCTTAGCACCGCCTCATGCTGCGGATTATCCGTGCCCAGACTTAGATTGATGAGTTGCATGCCGTTGCGCGCAGACCAATCCAGCGCATGAACCAGCAACTCGATTCGCGTCGCCAGCGAATCGTGAAACACCTTCACGGCATAGATCTCGGCGTCCGGAACTTTTTCACGGATCACCGCCGTAACGGCCGTGCCGTGCCCCAATCGGTCTGTGAAATCGGGTTCCTCGCGGCCGTCCGGCAGAATCGATACGCCGCCCGCGATGCCATTCACATGCGGATGCGAGGCGTGGACGCCGCTGTCGACCACCGCGATTCTCACGGAATAATAACCGTCGCGACACCGAACAGCTTGGCGAAGCTTCCCTGCCCCGTGCGCAACTCTTCGGGTGTGCCTGTTTCTGCGATCTTTGCGCCATCCAGCACCACCACTCGGTCGGCCTGCCGTGCAAGCTCCAGCCGATGCGTAATCAGGATGGTGGTGCGGCCTTTCATGATCGCGCCGTAACCCGCTACCACTTGACGTTCAGAACCCGGATCGAGCGCGGCGGTTGGTTCATCCAGCACCAACACTGCCGGATCCGCTAGAAATGCGCGCGCGATGGCGATGCGCTGGCGTTCCCCGGCAGAAAGCGCCATGCCGCGCTCGCCCACTTGTGTTTCGTACTTCAATGGCAGGTTGTGAATGAACTCGTGAATTCCTGCGGCGCGCGCGGCCTCTTCGAGATCGCCGTCCGTCGCATCCGGGCGCGAGTAGCGTAGATTTTCAGCGATGGTGGTGTGGAACACGAACGGCTCCTGCTCCACCATCACCACGCGCGCGCGTAAATCCGACAGCCGGATGCTGCGGAGATCGCGCCCGTCCAAACGAACCACGCCGGCATCCGGATCGAGCAACCGCAGCAACAAATCTGCGATGGTGGATTTTCCGCTGCCACTTGGTCCAACCACGGCCAATGTTTCTCCCGCTCGAACCGAGAAACTCACTCCATCCAGCACCGGGCCGCTACGATCGAACGTTAGGGTGACGTTTTCGAAACTCACATCGCCGCGAACTTCGCCCAGCGCGGCGGCGTCCGGAGCCTCCACAACTTCGGGCGCTGTATCGAAGATCTGGTTCACGCGATCCAACGAGACTCGCGCTGTGGCAAGGCTGGTATAGAGTCCCATCAAGGATTGAATGGGCGGGAACAGGCGCATCTGGTAAGCGAGGAACGCGACGAACGAGCCCAGGCTGAGCGCGCCGCGAATCACTTGCTCGCCGCCGTAGAGAAATACCAACACGGTGCTGCCGGAGAGAATCAGGCCGGGTAATCCGCCGGAGAGGTAGCTGAGAAGCTGCATCGACATCAGCGCGCGAATGAACGAGTCATTCTTGCCGCGAAACCGGACCTCTTCGCGCTCCTGCGCGTTCGAAGTGACAACCAGTTTTACGCCTTGCAATGTCTCAATCAGAAAACTTCCGATGTCGGCGCTGGCTTGGCGTAGTGTGGCCACTTTTCCTTCCAACCGCCGGCGGTAATGCACCAGCGCCCAGAAGCTGACGGGCAACAGCGCAATAGTCAGCAGAAAGAGCCGGGCGTCGAGCCACAGCATGAATCCGACGGTGCCAATCAGAAACAGAACATTTCCCAGCCACGCGAGCGCAGTTTCGGCTGCTACACGTTGGATCTCAGCGATGTCGTTATTGATGCGGCTGACAATTTCGCCCAATCGTGTTCTGGCATAGAAACGCGGGGAAAGCCGCTGCAGGTGCCGATACAGCGACAGACGCATGTCGAAAAGAATCTGGGCGGATGTTCCGGTGTAACGAAGACCGCTCACCACGTTCAACAGGAAACTCACCAGCGTAATACCGGTGAACAGCCCGACGATCAGGAACAGCGCGTGCGTGTCGCGTCCCATCAAGCCGCGATCGATGAGGGCTTTCGAAAGATACGGCAGCACCAGCGACATCGCGGTGCTAACCAGGCTGAGCACCATCACCAGCACCAAACGGCGCCAGTACGGAAGCGCGTATTGAAGTAGCGTTCTAGCCGAGCGTTCCGGCACGATCTTTAATGGCCGGGCAGGACATGCAGAGAGCCAGTGGAATCCGCATCCAGCGTGATAGTCCGTAGATATTTGAACGTCGCGGCCTCGTAGAGATCGATGGTGTTGCCGGCTTGCCAGACATACAGCACCTTGCCGTTGCTGCTGGTCTTCAACGCCATGCGCGGCCGTCCTGGGAATTCAAGTTTTCTGTCGAGACGATTGTTCACCAGGTCAAACGACCAGAATTCGTATTTTCCGATCTCCGAGTGCAGTCCGTATCCCATCTTGCGCCCCGGCGCGAGCGAAAAACTGACTCGATTGTCTGGGCCGAGGGCATGGAAATCCACATTTTTCTTAGCAAAGTTCACGCGTGCGATGCCCATGATTTTCCGGTTCTGCACCGCATCCTGCACGGTGAACAAGCCGGTAAGAAATCCGGGCTCTTCGTTGTTGTCGTCCAACGCGTTGAAGTCGATGCGGCCGAACCCGTCTTCGATGGGCTTGGACAGCTCCCACTTGTCCACTTGCTTGAAATCGGTGGTGTCGTAAATCAGAATGTCATCGCCGAAGAAATAGAGCAGCTTGCCATCCGGCGAAAATCGCATGTTGGCGAACTCGCGCTCCTCGCCCTTGGGCCACGGGATGGTGCGCATCACTTTGTGCTCTTTCAGGTCGTACTGCTGCAGCGTGGGAGCGCTGATTTCCCAACGATCGGGCTGCTTGGTGGCCGTTTTGGTCATGATGATCATGAACCTGTTCAACGGATCCGCTTCCAGGCCCCAGATGCGGGCCTTTTTGTTGCCTTCACTCAATTTGAAATTGTCGATCGACTGGCGCGAGGCAATGTCCACGATCTCGACATTCTCGAAGGACATATCGATGCAATAGAACCGCTTCTTGTCCTGGGAAATTTCGATCTCGGCCGGCGTTCCGGTTTTCATCTTGATTTCGCCGACCTGTTTTTCGGTCGCTTCATCAATGATGGCGATATGGCCCGGGCGGCCACCGATATACAACGTGCCGTTGCCGCCAATCAGCTTCTCTTCCGCGCCGAACGCGGGAACCAGGGCGGCTATGAATAGCGCTGCTAAAACTTTCATCTTCATGGAAATACCAGATCGATCTTGCGCCAGTCTTTCTGCGCGGCGGCGCACTTGGCGGTCCAATCCGGCGCATGATTCAACTGATCCGGCACCTGCGCCGGCCAGAAGCAGCCTTCATGGCAATCGAAAATATCGCGCTCTACAGGCTGGCAAAGACCCGCGGTGCCACCGTTGTGATCGGCCTCCCAACCCGGCGAAAAGATGAGCGTGCAGCCGAGCGGGATGTGCGGAGCCGCTTGCGGCGGCGGACCTTGCAGCGCGAACACGTCGTCCGAGGATCATTCTGCGGATCGGCCGCGCGCGCCACTCGTTGGGCCTTGCGGTTAACTGACCTGAGATGCTTCATAGTCCACCTTCTCGTCGAATTGTTCCAGGTATTTTGGATTCTTCACCGATAGCTCAGCATAGATCTTGAGACAAGTTTCGGTCCATCCGCGGATCCATTCGCAGTAATGCAGATTCGGGCGGGCCGTCTCGCCGTAGCGCGTGTGCGCTTCGTGATAGCAGCCGCCGGAACAGAGCGGGCGCGCCCAACATTGGCTGCAATCGGTCTTGTCGTCGATGTGATGTTTCTCGAGGAAACCAATCTGAACCAGCCGGTCGATCCCATCGCGCACGGTTCCTAGCTTGTGCGCGTCCGATCCAGCGAAGCGATGGCACAACGCAACGTCGCCATCTGTTGAGACACCCATCAAGCCCAAGCCCGCGCCGCACGGATACGCCTTGCTCACGCCTTTATGAATTTCTTCCAGTGTGTCTTTGACATTCGAAAATCCATGGTGGCGGTTTTCGAGCGCTGCTTCGAGAAAATCGGCGGCGAGCGCGCGAAACTGACCCAGCATGGAATCGAATCCGGATTCAGCGATGGCATAATCGCGATTCGGCGATGTGGTAACGGGCGCGAAGCCGACGTCCCAGAATCCGATCTCTTCGGTGAGATGCTGGTAAATCTTCCGGATGTCGAGCGTCTGCGAAGTCAACGTCACGCGCGCGCCAATGGGACGGCTGCGATGGCGCTTGAGCAGTTCTTTGATCTTGGGTGCGACGATATCGTAGCTGCCCTTGCCGTTGCTGAAGACGCGGAACTGATCCTGCATCTCCTTCGGCCCATCAATCGAGATGGTCACGCCCACCCGGTTTTCCGCCAGAAATTCGATGATGTCCGGGCGCAGTAGCGTGGCGTTGGTGGTAAGGCTGAAATCCACTTGCTTGCCGGTTTCAGCCGCCCGCTCGCGGGCGTAACTCATGGCGGACTTCAACACCGGAAAATTCATCAGCGTCTCGCCGCCGAAGAAGGTCAGGTGCGCGATTTTGTTGTCGCCGGCTTCGCGCAGCATGAAGTCCACGCTCTCGCGCGCGGTCTCTTCACTCATGAATTTCGGCTTCTTGCCGTTTTCGGTGTCGACAATTTTGTCTTCGCCGTACTCGTAGCAATAGGTGCAGCTCAGGTTGCACTGATTGGTGACGTTGAGCACCATGGTGGTGAGCGGGAAGTTCTCCGGCGGCATCACTTTGGGCAACTTCTTCTCAGGCACTCCGATTTCGCCAATCGCCCGCACTCGCACTAATTCTGAAATGGTCTCTTCTATTTCTGAAGCAGGAAACAAACTGGAAAGCTGCTGCGCGAGATCCTGGCGCGACATGTTGCGCACGCGCAAGCGATTGATCACAGCGGCTGAAGAATCATCCAGCTCAAACACGGCCGCGCTCGGCACCAGATAGACGAAATCCTTGCCTGCGGCCTGGAAGGAATGAAACTCGCGAAGTCCCAGCTCATTCATGGAGCGACCTCTGGTTGATCGAACAGGATGTACAGCGGCACGGTAACCAGCAGATGTCCGCGCGCTCGAAGCGTCTTTCCGTCTGGCAATTTATATGTCGCGATCACCCACACATCGCCGTAATTGTCCGCGTGATTCCTGCGCTTCGGATTCGGCCCATCCACGTTGGGCGTGAAGAGTCCGTTGTCATCCAGCGTTCCGACGTATTGCTTGTCGTCATCGTCAAACGTTGCGGTGTATTCCTCAATGCTCCAGACGACATCGATGGGTCCGAGATTGAGATCGTCCTTAGTATCCGGCTTTCCGTCCGCGCCGTTGCTGAAAGCTATGGCTTCGAACTGCTGGTACTCTTTCGGAAATTGGATACCGCCCACGCGCGCCATTCCCGCTTGCGGCCGCACCTTAATGCCATCGATCTTGTCGTAAACAACCGCAGCGCCTTCGCGATAAACCCCTGCGACACCGACGTCGCGAGGTCCGATTCGGGCGGTCTTCGCTACTTCCACTTCCACTTTCACCAAATCGGGAGTCGTACTGACCACGCGCTTGACGCTAACGCCAGGACCAAAATCAATCGCGGAAGCAGCAAGGTCCGCTGGAAAATTTGTGCCGTGGACTTGCACTTCGCGAGTGGCGCCGGTTTGGAGCGCGATGCTATCCAAGCCCAGCACGATCGGATCGTTGCCGATGCGCCGCAGCGTGACGTCGATGCCGGTCTCATCGTAAGCGCCGGTGAACCAGCGTCCGGAAAGCTCGCGCTGATTGCGCTCCACGAACATCACTTCGCGCATGGCGGATTTGTCGTTCGATCCAGCGAAGGAGCGTCCGCGCCATTGGAATCCGGTGTAGATCACGGCCTTACCTTGCCGCGTTACCACGTCGCCGGTCTTCGCACGAACGTAACGCGTCTCAGTGGTGAACTCATCGTCCTTATCCGTGGCCTTGATGGTTGTTACGCCATAAAGCGAACCCTTGCCCGTTTGATAACCATAAAACGCCCAGCGCCCCACCAGTTTCGGCGCGCGCATATTGGGAGCCCACTCGGACCATTCCGGAGTCTTCAGCGGATACTTGTCGGCGAGATACGGGATCGCTTTGTCCATGGGATGGCGATTGTCGGGAGGACGCCCGTCGGGACCCGGCTCGGTCTGCGGCGGTTCCACGCGGCGAAAGGCCTGGAAATCGGATAGCGGATAGTAACCGCGGTGCATCGCGACCAGCAGTTCCCACTCGCTCTTGGTGCGGCGCTGCGAAATCACGCGGCCCATGGAGTGGCACTTCGAGCAGGTGGATTCCGTATCCTTATCAGGAAACTTGTAATCGATCATCTGCTTTTCCACTTCAAACGCCGCTGGGCGAGCCTCTTCCGGCGCGAGTCCGAGATTGTCCGCCAGATATTTCAGGATTTCGCGCGCTTGGGCGGGCTCCATCTTCAGTCCGTTGAGACTGATCATGCGCTTGATGGTTTGTTCCCAACCCTCGGGCGTGGTGCGGCGCCAGGAGATCCGCGAAAGGCGCTGCTTGTCGTCCGATTTGTGGCAAGGCGAGCAGGTCTTGCGGACCAATTCATTGGTGATGGGGATGCCCGCATCGAGATCGTCCTTCTCTTTTTCGGACAGTTCTTTGGGCGGTTCGTTAGGCGCAGGCGTGGGTGTTGGCGCAGGTTGCTGGGCTGCCAGCAACTGACACAGCATCGCGGCCGCGACGGCGCAGCGAGTTAGCAACCTCATGGGCAATTTTAGATTATGTCACATCGCGATGACGGCTAGCATCAAGCTGCTATAGTATTTCAAAGAAGGCAGTTTGAAACGGAGAGATCTGCAGCTCTTGGCAGAAACTCGACTTAGCGAAGCGCAAGTCTTGTTCCAGAATCGAAGATTCGATGGGGCCTACTATCTTGCTGGATACGCGATCGAGTGCGCCATCAAGGCTTGTGTCGCGAGAAAAACGCAACGATTCGATTTTCCAGATAAAGGCTTAGCGACCCAAGTCTATTCGCATGACTTGACGGAGTTGTTGAAACCGGCGGGCCTTGCACAAATCTTCAAGGAAGAGTTCCGCACTGATCCCGCGCTGGAAGTGAAATGGGTTGTCGTGAAAGACTGGAGTGAACAAAGCCGTTATGGGACCCACAGCCGCAAGAAGGCCAAGGATATGATCGATGCGGTAGGTGACGATCGGGGCATTCTCGCATGTATAAAAAAGTACTGGTAGAAGACTTAATCAAAGACGGCAAGCTGCTGGTGGAGGCGTTGGAACGCAACCGGTTTCCGATCACGGCGGCCGTTTGGTACGACTTCCCTGAAATGCCCTGGATGCTTGTAATTGTTTCTACCGCAGTCGATCAAATCGGCCCGATGGCGGCCTATGGACGCGTTCAACGAGCGCTACAGACCGTAAAGTCAGCGCAACTAGCTCTGAGCGATATTTCCCTAATGAGCCCGCAGAGCCAGGAGTTTGAGAATCTCCGATCGTTGATTTCCACACCAGGGCGTCTCGGGCAGTCCACCGCATCTGGCCCGGCGCGAGGTTTAGTTTTTGAGGATGCCTACGTGTACCGGATGTAGAAGTGGTCGGGACAACATCAACTTCAGACTGAGTGAACCAGTTTTTGCAGACAGTGGAGCGGATCGGGCTATTCGGGTAATACGATGTCCTCCCGAACATTCAACTTTGCCGGGACTCGACAAGAACTGATGATGTACAGGGACGGCATCGAAACACATCGACTCATTTCCAAGATGCTGGCTGCGGCGGGTAATCATGCAAAAGATTTACAGTCAATTCTCGCCGAATATTCGATAAGCGGCCCGCTGGACCATTGCAGGGAGCACGCAATGGCACGCCTGGCCGAAATCGTGGCGCAAGGTGATTCAGCTTTTCAGTCCGTGTTTGAGTCGGGCTTGAACGATCCTCGCACCGCTTACTGGAGCATCCAGGGTCTTGTTCGCGTTGCCGGCTCAGCGAGCTACCCGCTTTTGACCACCTTTGCTTTGGACTCTTCGAAGAAAACGGAAGCCCGCGGCAAGGCCATCAGAGAGATGGCGATTCATAGCGGCCAACAATTTATTCTCGGATTGCCGTCCGATCCCGGACATTGGACGGACGAACAATTGCCTTTGTTGGAAGTTCAGAAATGGGCTGCGGCAGGCTTTCCACGAGGACCCGGCTTTCGTCCCCCACTCCGCCATTCGAATTTGGACGCACCTCGGAGTCCCGTTGATTTCGCCGCAAGAAGCTTAGAGTTGAAGCTCGCTAAGCACCGGCGACAACTCCAAGATGTCGCCGTGCCCACTAACTGGCTAACACCCGCCTCGCAATCCGAGCTCGCATCAGTTCAGGCACTGTGGTCACTGCCAGCCAATTATCTGGAGTTTCTCACTAAGTTTTCGCCTCTTCGAGTCACAATTGAGAATCGGCGCTATTACCAAGGGCTTCGTCTTTACGGCGCTGCGGACTTGATTTCAGGACAGTATGGTTACTCGTACAATCGCACGACGACGAGCGCTTGCTCGGGGTGGCCCATGCACTACGTCGTAATCGCGGACCATGCCGCCGACCCTCTGGCACTCGACCTTAAAGGAAACCCACCCACCGATGCGCCTTTACTAAGCGCAACGCATGGTATGGGGACCTGGGGTTTCAAGAAGGACGCGCCGTCATTCCTAGCATTCCTGGAACGACTCGCACGTTAGCTTAGATTGCGGATAGTCACTCTTGGGCCCCAGTCAGCCGGAACGCGGACGCGTCCACAATTAGATCCGCGCCATCGCGGCGCGCGTTCTCGCGGCGGGCATCGCGCGATCTTGCTTCCAACGATTTCGCCTCGCGCTTGTGTCCGGTGCTTCGTAAGAATGCGGCGTAACTCAACAATACGTCGCTGTAGGCAGGATGCTCCGGCCCCAACCGCTGCTCGGCGATCTCGACCGCTCGGTGGAAGATCGCGCCGGCGTCATCCGCTTTGCCGACCTCCGCAAGTGCTCTCGCCAAGTTAACCAACGGACGCAGCAGAATCGGATGTTCAGAGCCTAGCTCGGCCTCGTGCATCGCAATCGCCCGCAGCAACAGATCGATCGCTTCAACATTCTTTCCTTGGATTTGCCGCACTACACCGAGATCGCCCAGCAGCGTTGCAATCTCTTGCTGCCAGCGGCCGGGATGCTTTTCGAACGCCGCCAGCAATTCTTCCAGCATCGGCTGGGCTTGCTGGTATCTCCTCTCCATCAAAAACAGCTCAGCCAATGCCGCGCGGGCCAGCAGCAAACGCCCGTCTTCCGGCGAAAGAGTTTGGGACTCGATGGCGATCGCTTGATCTAGCAAAGCCTCGGCCGCATTCATTCGTCCGGCCTCCCGATCAACCAGCGAGAGATTGGTGAGCAGCAGAGCGCGATCCGGCTCGCTGAGATCAACCTCCGTCAGGGCACGGCGCAGATATCGCTCCGCTTCTGAAAACCGACCCATTTGCTCGTAAGCCAGTCCCAGGGAGTTGAGCGAAGCAACCACTTCCCTGCCACGTGCGATTTTTGCCGCGTCGAGATAGCTCGCCGCCGCCAGACGATAGTTCGCCGACCGCTCCAGCGCTGTCCCGCGCTCCATCAGGCGCTTCCAATCGTCATCCTGGCCGAACAAAAAGGCGGATGCGAACATCCAGCCAACCGAGCACACTTCAAGCGTCCGGTTCATAGGCTCTCCAGAATTTGAGGAAGTTGACGGTTACTTGCGCTCGATCAGCAGCGTTGCGTCGCCATCCTCAATGGGGATCGCGAAACAGGAGAGGCGGCCGTCGAAATCGTGGATGGCCTTCTCGAGTTTCTCGATCGTCGATTTTGACAGCTTGTCGCCTTCGTGTACCGGAAGTTTCTTCAGCAGGTCGTCGCGCACCTGCTCGGTGAGTCCCAGCACCCGCAAATGTTTCAGCGTGCGACCGTCCATCAGGTTGACGTGCTCGTCGAGTTTTCCCAGCTTCTCCAACTCGTGTTGCGCTTCGTCCACCTGCGACGTCAGATCGGCGAACTTGTCCCTGAGTTCCGATTCCGCTTCTTCGATGGCAGACTCGGCTTCTTGCAGACTGTTCTCAAGCTCCGACATTGTATTCTCGGGCTCCGCCACTTCGACATCGTTATCTGAATCGTTATCCGCATCCATCTCGGCATCGGTATCGTTGTCGTCATCGGAATCGCATTCTTCGTTGGGTAATTGGAAGCCAACCGTGACGCGTACCGGCCCGCTCTGCCCGGAATTCGATTTGAAGTTCCACTTCTGAACGGAAGCCAGAACGCCATTGCGCAGTTCGTCCGGACCGCTCACCACTCGCGCGCCAGCCACTTTTCCGCTCGCGTCGACAGTGACCTCAACTTCCACGCGCCCCTCGATTTCGTCATCGATTGCAAATCTTGGATACGAAACTGGCTCACGGACCAGCACGGTGGCGTCGCCCACATCCACGCGGACGCCCGGCGCATCCGCCACAGGTTGCGCGGGTGCGGTCACAACCGTCGGAGCCTGTTTCACTTTCACTTCCTGAGCGTGAACCCGAGTCCAAGTCAGGCACATTCCAATGCACACCACCGCGAGACACAGAGCCAGAACGCCGGGCAGCCGGGAAGGTCCGAACTTCCGTGTCGCGGCTCCGGTGAGCCGTTGAATCCGATACAACAGTGGACCATCGGTGCTGCCCATGGCCATTCTCGGCGCGAGCGTGCGCAGTCTCTCCAGCTTGGTGAGAGCGCGCGCGTAGCAAACCGGGTCGCCGCACAAACTGACCGCCAGATCGTCGCAGCACAGCTCGCGTTCGTGCCGGATGCGCGCCGAAGTCCACCACACGGCGGGATGATAAAACAGAAGCGTCTCCACTACCATTTGCAAAATGTTCACCAGATAGTCGTAGCGGCGGATATGCGCGAACTCATGCGCCAGCACGGCTTCCAGTTGTTCCGGCGTGAGTCCGAGCAGCGTAGCGGCAGGCAGCAGGATGACTGGTCGAATCCAACCCACCACGCTCGGACCTTCAGCCAGCGACGTGATCACCAGTCGCACGGGACGTGTGAGCCCAAGCCGTGCGCCAAGACGGGCGGCGATCGCTACTACCGGACCTTCCGCCGCTTCGCCGGAGCGCCGCAGCACTGCCACTTGTCGCGAACCCCAAGCCAAACGGATCGAAAACAGAATCACGCCTAAGGTCCAAACCGGGATCGCCCATCCGCCGAGCGACGCGAGCCAGGTTGGCGTGGATGCCACGGAGCCCGTCCAGACGGCGGCCACGGTTTGCGGAACCGTAGCGAAAAATCGTTCCGTGGTTCCGGACGCAATAGGCTGCGTGTATACCAGGCATGCGGTAATCACCGGATGAGCGGCCAGGATCGCCAGCGCCAGACAACTTGCGAGATAGCGCGCGTTCGCCGAGCGTCTTCGCATAAAGAAAAGCCCGATCCACAAGAGAAATGCAACCACCGCTCCTTGCCACACAAAATGCAGGAGTGCCGTACGGAGAGCTTGCTCGAGCGCTGTCATTTCTTGTCTCCTTCGAATCGATCCAACAGTTTTTCGATTTCTTCCAGTTCTTCCGGCGACGACCGTTTGGTGGCCAACGCCTGCAGCACCAGTTCTTTCACCGAGCCGCCGAACGCGCGATCCACCAAATCGCGCAGCAACTGCCGCTGCGTCTGTTCCTGCGAATAGCGGGCGCGATAGATCTGCGGACGCTGCGATTCGTCGCGCTCCACCAGGCCCTTCTCGGTCATGATCTGCATCAATTTCAGAACTGTTGTGTATCCGGTGGGGCGCTCATCATTCAAAATGCGCTGGATGTCCCGCACCGAACGCGGTCCGCCCTCCCACAAAACTCGCAGAATGCCCAACTCACCCTCAGTTGGCCTGCGACGCTTGGAAGTCATGGTCAATTATTGACGAAGTCTTTCGTCATTGTCAACGAAAACTTTCGTCATTGGCGGTACGGGCTAAGATCCCAATAAAATGGTTACTAGATGCCGAAGCAGAAGGCGCGCAAACCGAACCGCGACCGCAAGGGAGCGTCAAAGAAATCCGTAGCCGCGAAGAAGTCCCCCACTTTCCAACCGCTAGACCTCTCGGCCTTCCCCCCGGAATCCATCACCCAATCCGAAAAATGGATCTGCCTGGCCTGCATTCTCGACGTCTTCACCCGCCACATGGGCCTGGCGCTCAAGACAGCGCATCTGGAAATCAAGCGCTACACGCCGACTTTGCTCGAGCTCTACGCGCCCACGCCAACCAGGCCTTTCTTCCAACCGATAGACAAAGGGCCCTGCCCCTACTGCGGATCGCCCGCGAAGTGGCACGCGCGCTTCCGCGTGTATCGCATCGAGAGCGGTAAAGCCACCGACACGCTGCGTCGTGCACTGATAAAATCGCTGCCCAAGACCGGCGATCCGTTCGTGGTGATCGAGCAAAAGGCCACCGGGCAGAACGCGTTCTTCGAATGGCTCGACAAGACCAGCGGCGATCTGGATTTCGACGATCCGGGTTGGCTGAACGTGATCTCGCGTCATTACCTGAGCCGCAAAGAACCGAAGGTGGATTGGCTGCCGGCCTTCGATGCCGCAAACGCGATTCGACGCTCCCGCCGGCTTGACTCGGGCTTCGAACTCGATCAAGGCCGGTTATTTCTAGCGCCAGCGCTTTTCGACGAACTGCTGTTGGTGCAGTACCTGGCCAGCCGATCGCAAAAGGCGGGCGGCTTGACGCTGGAAGGCCGCTACACGCTGCCTGAACTTTTCTCGCGGCTGCGAAACGCGGGCTATTTGCGCACTGCGGAGATCCACGCTCACAACCCGTCGGACGCGTTGGAGAAGCTTCTCGATCACTTGAGTGGCGGCGAAACCGCAATCAAGTTCTACCACGTGGTGGACCGGCGGGAATTGCTGGAAAAAGCCAAGGCGCTGAGCCTGGTGAATCCGCCCAAACCGAAAGCCAAACATTAGTACTGGACCTGATAGGACTCGTGCTCTGTTTCACAATCCTGGCCCGGCCGTTACGCTTTCGTATGCTTCCGAGTAGCGTGACGCTCTTCTACAGCGGACGGTGTTTCAGTTTCACCCAAGACGCGGAAAAAGTGCTGAAGGGCAACCTGGCCTGCGACTGCACGAAGTCCCAACTGATCCGCGAATATTGCGATCACGCGTTTCCAACGCTGCGGTGTGGGAACGAGATCGCGGTGGTTTCAGTATCACCGACTCCCTAACGGTCGCGGTTCGGTTACACTCGCCAAGCATGAGACGTTCTTTCCGAACCGCGAGCGTAAGCGACCGGTGATTTTGCATCACGGAATCGAATCGAGAAACTCGAACAGCGCGCCGTGCGCGGCTTCTGGTTGATCGGTGGAATAAATGTGGCTGGCCTTCGGGATCATCACCAGCTTTGCATTTGGAATACGCGCGGCAATGAATTCCGCGTTGCTCGGCGGCACCAGGTGATCGTTAGCGCCGTGCAGCACCAGCGTAGGCGCCGTGATCCGCTCCAGCCGGCCATGCGAGTCCCACGCGAAGACGCCCATCAACTGGTTGATATAAGCGTCGCTGCGCGGTAGCCAATCTTTCCGAACCGCCAGATCCTCATCAATGCGCTCGCGCGAAGTTCCGGGATCATAGATAAACGGAATGGCCGCTTCGGCAGCCTCATTGGGTGTGGATTGCTCCCGCTCCAGCAGGCGCCGCGTCACCTCCGGCGAGGCGCGAACGGAATTGGGTACGCCGGCCGTGGTGGAACCGAGGATGAGCGAGCGCACCCGATCCGGATACTGCAGCGCGAACTCCTGCGCGATCATGCCTCCCATGGAAACGCCGTAGACGTGCGCACTTCGAACACCAGCGGCATCCAGCACCGCCGCCGCGTCGGACGCCATCCCTTCAATTGAATATGGCCCGGGCGGCACGTCACTGCGACCCGATCCGCGATTATCAAAAGCGATAGTGCGGTACCGCGCAGCGAGCAGCGGGCGCGTACGATGCCACATCTGCGAGGGATAAGCCAAGCCCATGATCAGCAAAATCGGCGGACCGTCCCCCACTTCATCCCAATAAATTTTGACTCCCTGGTTTTGGATGAATGCCACTCAGTTCAGTGTATATGCACCATCTAGAATGAAATCAGACGCACAACGAACCAGAAACGAGAAACGAGAAACGTTTTCTTGCCCAACCATCTCATCTCCGAAAAAAGCCCCTACCTGCAACAACACGCCCACAATCCCGTGGATTGGTATCCGTGGGGCGAAGCTGCTTTCGAAAAAGCCCGCCGCGAGGACAAACCGATTTTCCTCTCCATCGGTTATTCCACGTGCCACTGGTGTCACGTGATGGAGCGGGAGTCCTTTGAAAACCCAGCCATCGCAGCGATTCTCAATGAACTCTTCGTGTCCATCAAAGTAGATCGCGAAGAGCGCCCCGATGTCGACCACATTTACATGACCTACGTCCAGGCAACCACCGGAAGCGGCGGCTGGCCCATGTCGGTGTTCCTCACGCCGGACCGGAACCCGTTCTTCGGCGGCACTTATTTCGCGCCGGACAATCGCTATGGACGCCCAGGCTTCTCGGTGGTTCTGCAGCGAATCGCGGAAGCGTGGAAGAGCCAGCACGACAAAATCGTGGAGTCTACCAGCAATGTGATGCAGCAACTGAAGCTGCAGGCAGAGTCCGCGACTGCCAACAGCGCCGCGCTGGACGAAAACATTCTGGACAGCACGTTCCAATATTTCCGCCGCACTTTCGATAGGACACACGGCGGTTTTGGCGACTCCCCGAAATTTCCCCGCCCCGCGGTGTTTAATTTTCTGCTGCGCTTTTACCAGCGGTCCGGACGAGCGGAAGCGCTCGACATGACCCTGGCAACGTTGCGCGCCATGGCGGATGGCGGCATGCACGATCAACTGGGCGGAGGCTTCCACCGCTATTCGGTTGACGAACGCTGGTTCGTGCCGCATTTCGAGAAGATGCTCTACGATCAGGCGCAGCTTGTCATCTCCTACATCGAAGCGTTCCAAATCACGCACGATCCTTTTTACGCGGACATCGCGCGCGCCACGCTGGATTATGTTCTTCGCGACATGACCCATCCCGAGGGCGGATTCTATTCGGCCGAAGATGCCGACAGCGTCATCGATCCAGCGCATCCGCACGAGAAAGGGGAAGGCGCGTTCTATGTTTGGACGGCCCAGGAGTTGGAGGAGACCCTCGGACCGCCGTTGGCTAAAATGTTCGGCTATCGCTACGGTGTCGAACCGGATGGCAATGTCCACCAGGATCCGCACGGCGAGTTTCCCGGGAAGAATATTCTCTACGTCCGGCACACTCTGGCGGAAACCGCGCAGAACTTTTCGATCCCAGAAGAGGCCGCCGCGGATCGAATTAAGAGCGCAGTCCAAACCCTTCTCAAGGTTCGTTCCACCCGCGTACGCCCGCATCTGGACGACAAAATCCTGGCCTCCTGGAACGCACTGATGATTTCAGCGTTCGCCAAAGCCGCGCAGGCATTGGATGAGCCGCGTTACGAAGAAGCCGCAGCGCGTGCGATGGAGTTCATCCTCACTCGTATGTACGATGCGCGCACAGGACTGCTGTTCCGCCGTTATCGCGATGGCGAAGCGGCAATTCCAGGTTTCCTCGACGACTATGCGTTCCTAATCGCCGCGCTGCTCGATTTATATGAAACCGACTTCAATCCGCTGCGCATCGAACTCGCGATAGCGCTCACTTCGAAGATGCGTGAGCTTTTTGAAGATCCGGCCGACGGCGCATTCTTCACCACCGCCGCGGGCGACGCGAGCCTGGTGATCCGGATGAAGGACGATTACGATGGCGCGGAACCATCCGGAAATGCCTTCGCGCTGCTCGATCTGGAACGCCTCGCCCATTTGACAGATCGCGCCGAATTTCGCGATGCCGCTGAACGGACCCTCCGCGCGCTCGGCCCGAAGATGGCGACACAGCCGGTAGCTGTTCCGCAGATGCTGGTGGCGTTCGATTATTCCCTCGCAACGAAACGCGAAGTGGTGATCGCGGGCGCCAGAAGCGCGGCGCATCCGTTTCTCCAGCAGCTTCGAAGCCGGTTCCTGCCGCATACCGTCGCACTGTTGGTGGATTCCGAAGAGCAGCGCTCCAAGCTGAGACACATTTTCCCGGCCATCGCCGAAATGCGCGAGATCGACGGCAAAGCCACAGCCTATGTTTGCCAGGGCTACGTGTGCCGGCTTCCCACCAATGAAGTCTCGCAGTTCGTTGAGTTGATACAATGAGTGGAAATCAAATTTCCCCGAGGAGAATTCATGGAAAGACCCGCAGCTACAACGATGAGAGGAAAACCGCTGACATTGCTCGGGCCCGAGCTCAAAGCAGGCGAGAAGGCTCCCGATTTCGACGCCGTCGGTGACGGACTACAGCCAGTGAATCTGGAAAAGACCGGACAGACGGTTCGAATCTTCAGCGTCATCCCGTCGCTGGATACACCGGTGTGCGATGCACAAACCAAGCGGTTCAACGAAGAAGCCGCCAAACTTCCCGGCGTTGAAATCTACACCGTAAGCATGGATCTGCCGTTCGCGCAGAAACGCTGGTGCGGCGCCTACGGCGTAGACAAAGTAAAAATGGTCTCGGATCACAAATCCGGATCCTTCGGGGAAAAGTACGGCACGCTTATCAAGGAACTGCGCATCGAGAGCCGCGCAATTTTTGTTCTGGACAAAGACAACACACTCAAACACGTCGAGTACGTAAAAGAGGTGGCGGATCATCCCAACTACGACGCGGCATTGTCGGCCGCAAGATCGCTTGCGAAATAGCTAAAGAGGGATTCATGAATTCAGGAAGTCAAGGAAGATCGCAGCACCTTCTTCCTCGACTTCCTGAATTCCTGGATTCTTATCCGCCGAGTCTTCTGCACTCACTCCGTCTCTATCCGCACCCCCACTCTCACCGCGGTCGCGCTGCTCTCCATCACGCTCTCAATCAGCGCGACCGCCGTGGTCTTTACCGCTGTAAAATCCGTACTCATTGCAGCCGCTGCCCTACGCGAACGCCGGTCAGCTTGTTCAATTCCGCACCGAAAGTAAACGAGGCAAGTCGCAAGCGGATTGGGTGACCTGGAGCGACATTCTGGATTTAGCCAGAACCAATCACTCCTTTCAATCCATCGGCGCGTATCAATACGCGCTGTTCAATCTGCCGGGCGATGGAAATTCTCCCCCCGAAGCGCTCTATGGCCTGAGCGTCTCCGCAAATCTTTTCCCCACATTGGGCGTCGCTCCGATGCTTGGCCGCAATATCCTTCCCGAAGAAGACCTGCCCGGCCGCAATCACGAAATGATCCTGAGTTATGGCTTGTGGGTTCGGCGCTTCAATTCGGATCGCGGGATCATCGGCCGATCCGTGGAAGTGAACGGCCACTCCGCCACCATCATCGGCGTGATGCCGCCGGATTTCGATTTTCCGATGCGCCTCGCCAGCACGGTCCGCACTCCCTCGCAGCACATGGATTTTTGGGCGCCGCGCGGCTTCGACCCGGCGCATGAAGATCGCAACAGCGGATCGGGAGCCGTGGCCCGTCTCCGTCCCGGCGTTACGCTTCAGCAAGCCGACCAGGAAATAAAATCATTCAGCGACGCGTTGACCCGCTTGCATCCGATCACGAATGACGATCGCACCATGCGCGTGGCTTGGCTTCGCGACCGGACTCTCGGATTCGCCCGCACGGGTTTGCTGCTGCTGATGGCCGCGGCGGTCCTGTTCATGCTGATCGGATGCGCCAACGTGGCGAATCTATTGCTGGCTCGCGCGCTGGCACGCAATCGCGAGATGGCCATCCGGCTCGCGCTCGGCGCCGGACGCGGCCGCATCGTCCGCCAGCTTGTTACGGAAAGTTGCGTGCTGGCTCTGCTCGGCGGCGCGCTCGGTTACGCATTCACAGTTCTGGCTTGGACGCTGCTCCCGTCGGTCGCACCAATGACGATTCCCAGGCTTGCGGCCGCCCGCGCCGACGGCTCGGTGTTCGCCTTCGCTCTCGTCGTGTCTCTCGTCAATGGTTTGCTATTCGGGATCGCGCCCGCACTGCGCGCCGCGCGGCGAGATCCGGCTCTCGCGCTCAATGAATCCGGCATGCGCGGCGTGGTTGGCCGGCAGCGGAACACGCTGCGTTCTTCGCTCGTGGTCGCGGAAGTCGCGGTGGCGGTGATCTTGGTGGTAATCGGCGGCCTCATCACCGGGAGTTTCGTTCGGCTGCTCCGCACCGATCCCGGATTTCAACCGGATCGCGTGCTGGCGTCCATCATCGTCCCCTCGGGCGACCAATACAAAACTCCCGAGTCGCACGCCGTATTGTTCCGCCGTATTCTGAGCGACGTCCGCCAACTCCCCGGCGTCGAAAAAGCAGGCACAGTGGATGCCCTTCCGTTCAGCGGTGAAAATAACGGCGGCGTGATCGGCACCGGCGAGTCCTCCAGCGGAACAAGTTGCCGAGGTGGATTGCATTAGCGCCGATTATCCGCAAACCATGGGCCTGCGCCTGCTCGACGGCCGATGGTTCCGTGAAGACGACATGCAAGCATCCCGCGATACCGCATTGATCAACGAAGTCGCAGCCCGCACGCTTTGGCCCGGCCAATCCGCGCTAGGAAAACGCTTCTGCGTTTTCTGCTCAAACCCGGAGTTCAAGCAATGGAAGCAAGTGGTGGGAGTGGTGAAGAGCATCCTGCATTCTCGTTTGGATCAACCCACGCACACCGAAGTCTACTATGCAGCCGGCGCACTCGAAGCCGCGCAGTTCTTAGTGGTGCGCACCGATCATCCAGCGCCGGAACTTGCCAAAGCCATCCGATTGGCAGTGGCAAGAATCGATCCGAAGCAGCCGGTATTCCTAAGCGCCAGCATGTCCACCCTCATTGGCGATTCCATCGCGGACCGCCGATTCATCATGACTCTGCTCGCCATCACCGGTTGCCTGGCATTGCTCTTATCCGCCGCCGGCGTTTACGGAGTGGTGTCGTACGCGACATCGCAAAGAACCCAGGAGATCGGCGTCCGCATGGCGCTAGGCGCAACCGCATGGGATGTTCTCGCACTGATCTTCCGCCAAGGAATGTTCCTAGCCACGATAGGCGCGATGATCGGATTAGCAACCGCGCTGGCACTCACCCGAGTCCTCGCAAGCGTTCTAGAAGGCTTAGCCTCACCGGACCCAACGCTAATCGGAATAGCGATCGCCCTGGTGACATTCGCAGCAGCCCTAGCCTGCTACATCCCAGCCCGCCGCGCCACACGAGTGGATCCAATGTCCGCGCTGAGGACCTAGCGCACGCACGAGTGCGTGCGCTACTCCTCTCTCAACGCGAGCATCGGCTCCAACCTGGCCGCCCGCAACGCCGGCAGAAAACTCGCCGCCATCGCGACCACTGCCAATAGCGCAACGGAAAGTCCAATCGTAACCGGATCGGTCGGCTTCAAACCGAACAGCATCGAACTCGTCGTCCGCGCGGCCGCAATCGCGAGCCCTGTCCCGATCACCAGTCCAATCGCGAGCAGCATTCCGGCTTCCCGCAATACCAGACCCAGCACGTTCCCGCGATTCGCCCCCAGCGCCATCCGGATGCCGATCTCGCCGCGCCTGCGCGCCACCATGTACGAGATCACGCCATACAAACCGACCGTCGCCAGCACCATCGCGAGAAAGCCGAAAAATCCGGAAAGTGTCGCCATCAAGCGTTCCCGCAACAGCGATTCCTGCAGCATTGAGCTGAACACCCGGAACTGCAGCGAAATCTCCGGATTCTCTTCCAGGAACGTTCGCCGCACCGCCGCCGTCAACGACCCAAGCGACGCACTGGACCGCACCAGAAAGCGCACACCCAATCCCGCGATCTTGTCCTGCGTCGCCGCCACGTAAACGATCGGTTTGAAATCCTCCCGCAGGCTTTGATACTTCGAATTCTTCACCATTCCCACAATCTGATACAGCGGCTGCACTTCCCCGGGACCAGCTTCGATCCGAAACACCTTTCCGATGGCACTCTCGCCATGGAAGAACTTCTTGCTGAATTCCTGATTCACAATTGCCACCGCCGGAGAAGTTGGCGTGTCGCGCACGTCAAAATCCCGGCCGGCCAGCATGGAAATTTCCATGGTGCGGAAGTATCCGCCGCTGATGCGATCGAACCACGGATAAATGCGCTTCTCGTTCTGGCCGACCTTCTGGCCCGGAAACTCCACGCCGTCGTTCCAGCCGTTCCCGCTGCCCTGCACAATTCCCACCGTGGCGGCTTGTTGCACTCCCGGTGTCGCGCGAAGATGCTCCAGAAGTTCCTGATAGAAGACGGTCCGGCGCGCGGCCGGAACATTGGTGCGCGAAATGTCGATGCCGGTAATCAGCAGATCGTTTGCGCGGAAGCCCGGATCCAGCGTCAGCAGATTCCGCATACTCCCCGCGAATAAGAGCGCGCCCACCAGCAGCACCAGCGAAAGCGCCACCTGGCTGATCACCAACGCGCGCCGCAATCCGAATTTGCCCCGGTCGGCAGTCAAGCCTCTACTGGACGCCCGCATCGCCGACGCAGGAACAGCGCCCGAAGCCCGCAGCGCCGGCGTCAATCCGAAAAGAATGCAGGTAAGCACTGCGATTCCGGCCGTGAAACCGAACACGCGCCAATCCCCGCCCAGATTCACGAACAGCGGATTGTCACTCGTGGTAAGGAAAGCCACCATGTAGCGGCTCAAGAACTGCGCCAGCACCGCTCCGGCCACAGCGCCGATCGCCGTCAGCAGCAAGCTTTCCGCCAGCAACTGCCGGATGAGCCGCCCACGATCCGCCCCGATTGCCAATCGCACCGCCATTTCGCGCTCGCGAGTACTGGCGCGCGCCAACGTGAGATTCGCGAGATTCGCGCAGGCGATCAGCAGCACCAATCCGCCAAGTCCCAGCAGCAACCACAAAGGTTCGGCGTATCTCTCGCGCAATTGCGACACGCCCGAACCCGCCGGGAGCGCCTTCAACTTATATTGCGCGTAATATTTCGCCTGATCGGGACGGTAGTTCGGCGGAACCGTATTTTCGAACACGTCGCGCGACATGGCAGCGGATTGGGACGTCGCTTTCGCCACGCTCCAACCCGGTTTCAAGCGTCCAATCACGGCCAGCCACCAATTATTTCGCTTATCCAAATGGCTATCTTCGCCGTTGATCCAAGGCTCGGCGCAAATGGGAACCGCGACGTCAAAATTGCGTCCTACATCCAACCCAAAGAAGCCGGCCGGCGTTACTCCCACGATTTGCGCGGGATGGCCATCAAGCGAAATCTTCTTGCCGATTGCATTCGGATCCCCGGCGAATTCCCGCTGCCAAAACGAGTGGCTGATCACCGCGTTCGGAGATCCGCAGCCCGCGCGATCGTCTTCCGCGGTGAGTGTTCGTCCCATCAACGGCTTGACGCCTAGCGTCTTGAAATAGTCGCCGCTCACCCACAGCCCCTGCGTAAAACGGACATCGCCGCGCGAAGCCAGATTGAACTCCTGATCGCCCCAGGCAAATATGTCCGAGAAAGCTTGCTGATGGCTGCGAATCTGTTCCCACTGCGCATAGGTGAGGTTGGGGTAGCGGTCGGAGAAATTGCCGGAGCAGCAATGCTCGTTCTCGGCGATCTGCAGCTCGGCCAGTTGCTCCGGATGCGGCACCGGCAGCAGCCGCAGGCGGACCGAATCCAGCAGCTGAAAGATGGCCGTGTTCGCGCCGATCCCCAAAGCCAGCGACAGCGTGGCAACGGCGAAAAATCCCGGACTGCGCTTGAGCAGCCGCGCGCCATGACGAAGGTCCTGCCAGAAGTCCATGCTTACAAGAACGTGGGCCAGGGGAAAAAGTTTGCAATATTCGTCCGGCGACAGTGTTTCCTTCCCCCGGCCGACCGGGTCTGCCACCCGGGATCGCATACCGAACCGCGACCGCGAGGGAGCGCTACCACGATCTCGCAACCTTTCAGCAATCGTCGATTTGGACCATGCAAATCGCTCACCACAATTTCGCGATTCCATCGATCTTTCGCCTCGCAGCGGCCGGACGCACGCTCCCTCGCGGTCGCGGTTCAGTAAGAAGTTAGCTCCGCTCATTCGTTTCTGCTACTCTAGAACCTTAGCCGCCCGAATGCCCGCTCGAATGAGCGAAAGCTTCATCCTGCAGACCTATCCGTTTCGGGAAGCTGACCTCGTCGTCAGTTTCTTCACGCGCGATCAGGGAAAATTAAGGGGGGTGGCGCGGCGAGCCCGCCGGCCCAAGAGCACTTACGGTTCGGGCCTGGAACGGTTGTCGCACGCTACAGTCTCTTATTATCAGAAGGAGAATCGCGAGCTGGTTAGCCTGAATTCTTGTGAACTGATCCATTCGCAGTTCATCCTGGCTTCAAACTACGAAGCAAGCGTCGCCCTGGATTACCTGGCCGAAGTCACCGAACAATTGCTGCCACCCAACGAAACCAACGAACGCCACTTCCGTCTGCTGATCGCAGTTCTGGACTACCTGCGCGCCCAAGGCAGCCATTTCGCCGCCGCCACCTACTTCGCCCTATGGTCGGTTCGGCTGGCCGGCCTCCTTCCCGATCTCCGAATCAGCCCGACCTCCCAAGCCATTGCGGATGAAATGCTCCTGACCCCCATCCACCAACTCTCTCCACAAGTCTGGACCAAAGAAACGGCCAAGGACCTCCGCCGGCTCCTAAATCGCTTAATCGAACAACACGTGGAACGCAATCTCCACACCCCAAAAATCCTGGAGGCGTTATGACCGCGTCTCAGTCCCCAGCCCCGAGCCCCAAGCCCCTTTCTTTCCAGGAAACGATCTTCCGTCTAAAACAATACTGGTCCGAGCGCGGATGCATCATCCAGGAACCGTACGATCTCGAAGTCGGCGCCGGCACCATGGCGCCCGAAACATTTCTGCGCGTGCTTGGACCGAAACCGTACCGCGTCGCTTACGTGCAGCCCAGCCGCCGCCCCGCTGACGGACGTTACGGCGAGAATCCGAATCGCCTTTACAAGCATCAGCAGCTGCAAGTGATCCTGAAACCGTCACCCGCCGACGTGATCGATCAATATCTCGGCAGCCTGGCGGCCATCGGAATCGATCTCCGCAAGCACGACATCAAGTTTGAAGAGGACAACTGGGAAGCGCCCACGCTCGGTGCCTGGGGAATCGGTTGGCAGGTGATGCTCGACGGTCTCGAAATCACCCAGTTCACCTACTTCCAGCAATGCGGCGGAATCGATCTGGATCTGGTTCCGGCCGAGCTCACGTATGGACTCGAGCGCATCGTCGCTTTCCTGCAGAATGTCGAAAGCGTCTACGACATCGAATGGACGCCCGGCGTCCGCTATGCCGACGTGCGATTCAAAGACGAGCAGCAGTTTTCGGTCTACAATTTCGAGCTGGCCGACGTTCCCACGCTCTGGAAACTCTTCGATCTGCACGAGCAAGAATGCCAGCGGCTGCTGACCACGTTCGCAAAACGGATGTGCGTCCTCCCCGCCTACGATCAGGCGTTGAAGTGCTCGCACCTCTTTAACCTGCTCGATTCCAGAGGCGCAATCAGCGTAACGGAACGCGTAGGCGTGATCGGCCGCGTTCGAAAATTGGCGCTCGGAGTAGCCAAAATGTGGATGGAACAGGAGGTACCCCAATGACCCTCCCGTTCCTGCTGGAGATCGGTACCGAAGAGATTCCTGATTGGATGATTCCGCCTGCAATCAATCAGTTAAGGGAATTATTTCAAGATCTTCTCGACCGTACCAAGCTTACGGGTACTATCGCGGCCGTAGATGCCACTCCGCGCCGCTTGGTACTCCGCGCCGAAGGCTTAATTGATCGCCAGTCCGACTCAGAAGAGCTATTGATGGGTCCTCCAAAGTCCGCCGGACAGGGCGCGGCGTCCGGATTCGCGAAAAAAATGGGGACCACTCCGGATCAACTTGGTACGGAAACGACTCCAAAAGGCGAGTACTTCTCCTTCAAGAAACACTTGAAAGGTCAGCCCACCGCAGCGATTTTGACGGCGGAATTGCCTCAACTGATTCTTAAGATCAACTTCCCTAAGACGATGTATTGGAACGGAAAAGGAACAGAACGTTTTATCCGTCCCATCCGCTGGATCGTGGCGCTACTAGGCAGCGAAATAGTACCATTCGAGCTAGCCGGACTCCATTCCGGCAACATCACCCAAGGCCACCGGCAACTAGGCAAATCGACGATCCCAGTCGCAATCGAAAACTTCGAGCAGCAGCTCGAAGCAAACGGCGTAATCCTCTCCGCTTCGAAACGCCGCGACAAAATCCTAGCCGCCCAGGGTGTTCTAACCGAACCGCGACCGCAAGGGAGCGCCGCCGTCCGCGTCCGCCCCGACGCAGCACTTCTAGAAACGCTAGTCTACATCACCGAATTCCCCACCCCGATCCTAGGCAGCTTCGACCCACAATATTTAGAGCTTCCCGCCGAAGTGCTAGTCACAGTAATGCGCCACCACCAAAAGTACTTCTCAGTGGAAGACGAGAATGGCAAACTTGCCCCGAACTTCGTAGCAATAATGAACACGGACGCCGACCCAGACGGCCTGGTCCGCCACGGGAACGAGCGCGTCCTACGCGCGAGGTTCAACGACGCTCGATTCTTCTGGCAGCAAGACCAGAAGCGAAAACTTGAAGACCGCCTGGAAGATCTGAAGAACGTCACCTTCCAAGCCAAGCTCGGTTCGTATTTCGAAAAAACCGGCAGAGTAGTCGAACTGGTGAAGCAGCTGGGCGGCAGCCAGGCGGCGCAACGAGCGGCGTTACTGGCAAAAACCGACCTCACCACCGACATGGTCAAGGAATTCACCGACCTCCAGGGCATCGTCGGCGGACTATACGCGAAAGCGCAGGGCGAATCCGAAGAAACGGCCCGCGCGATCTACGATCATTACAAGCCGCTGAGCATGGACGGCGAGATCCCATCCACCGAATCCGGCCGTATCGTAGCGCTCGCCGACAAGTGGGACACGCTCACGTCGTGCTTCAAGGTCGGCCTGATCCCCACCGGCTCCCGCGACCCCTTCGCGCTCCGCCGTGCCGCGCAAGGCGTCGTCAGAATCGTGATCGAAGGCGGCATCAAGTTTGCCTGGCCCAAAATGAACGAAGCGTTGCGCGAATTCATGCGCGACCGCGTAGAATACTACTTCCGCGATGTCCGCGGCTTCGCCTACGACGAAGTCCGCGCCTGCATGGCCGCCGGATGGAGCGATCTTTCCGATCTCGAAAGCCGCCTGAAGCGAGTGCAGGCCATCCGTCCCACACCGGACTTCGAACCCATCGCGGCCAGCTTCAAACGCATCAAGAATATCCTGCAGCAAGCTCAGTTTTCAGCGGCCAGGCGAACCCAGCGCGAAACTCGGTCGAGGCCGGCCCCGAGCAGGAACTGTATACCGAAATCCAGCAAAGCAGCGGCCAGCCCATCGAGTCGCGCATCTCAGCCCTGCGCCCCAAACTGGACCTCTTCTTCGACAAAGTGCTGGTCAACGCACCCGACGAAGCAGTCCGCCGCAACCGGTTGACGCTGCTCCACAACCTTCTGACGGAATTCTCCGAGATCGCAGACTTCTCCGAGATCGTGACGAACGAGAAACGAGAAACGAGAAACGAGGAACGACTATGAAAAAACACGTATACGCCTTCGGCGGCGGAAAAGCCGATGGTGATGGAACCATGAAAGATGTGCTCGGCGGCAAAGGCTCCGGCCTGGCCGAGATGAGCAAGGCCGGCGTCCCGGTCCCGCCTGGATTCACTATTTCTACCGAAGTCTGCAATATTTATTTCCAGAACAAGAACTCGGTGCCCAAAGAGATCGAACAGGAGATCGCGCAGGCGATCACGAATCTCGAAGCGCAGATTGACAAGAAACTGGGCGACCCTTCCAATCCGCTGCTGCTCAGCGTCCGCTCCGGCGCGAAATTCTCCATGCCGGGCATGATGAACACCATCCTGAATCTCGGCTTGAACGACCAGACTACAGAGGGATTAGCCAAAATCAGCGGAAACCCGCGTTTCGCTTACGATTGCTACCGCCGCTTTATCCAAATGTTCGGCGAAGTGGCGCTCGACATCGACATGCATAAGTTTGACGAGGTTTTTGACGCCCGCAAACACAAAGCCAAGATCAAACTGGATACCGATCTCACCGCCGACGATCTGAAAGCGATCATCGCCGATTACAAGAAGCTGGTGAAAAAAGTAACCGGCAAGGAATTTCCGCAGGACGCTCATCAGCAGCTCGCCATGTCGCGCGATGCCGTGTTCCGGTCCTGGTGGGGACCGAACGCCACCACCTACCGCCGCATGGAAAAGATCCCGGATGAGCTGGGTACCGCCGCAAACGTCCAGGCCATGGTGTTCGGCAATATGGGCGACACGTCTGGAACCGGCGTTGGCTTCACGCGCAACCCGGCCACAGGAGAAAAAGAGTTCTGGGGCGAATTCCTGATCAACGCGCAGGGCGAAGATGTGGTGGCCGGCATTCGCACGCCGCAGCCCATGGCGGAACTGGAATCCGTGATGCCCGACGCGTTTAAGCAGCTCAAGCAGATCACCAGCAGTCTCGAAAAGCATTATCGCGACATGCAGGATTTCGAGTTCACCATCGAAAACGGCAAGCTCTACATGCTGCAAACCCGCAACGGCAAGCGCACCGGAGCGGCAGCGGTCCGAGTCGCCGCCGACATGGTGGACGAGGGCATGATTTCGAAAAAGGAAGCGGTGCTTCGCGTCGCGCCCAAGCAACTCGATCAACTGCTGCACCCGATGTTCGATCCGAAATCGCTCCCGAAGCTCACCAAGCTGACCAATGGAATTGACGCATCCCCAGGCGCCGCCGTAGGCCGCGTGGTGTTCAGCGCCGAGGACGCCGTGGAAGCTTCGAAGAAAGGACCGGTGATCCTGGTTCGCAAAGAAACCACGCCGGACGATATTCATGGCATGGAAGTGGCGAAGGGAATTTTGACCGCTGTCGGCGGAAAGTCCAGCCACGCCGCTGTGGTCGCGCGTGGTATGGGACTGCCCTGCATCGTGGGCGCCGGAGCCATCCACATCGATGAGCATGGCAAAAAGTTCAGCGTCAAAGTCGGCGAGAAAGAAGTCGTGGTCAAAGAAGGCGACTGGATCTCCATGGACGGCGCCACCGCCGACGTCTACCTCGGCCAGGCCGAAACCAAAGATCCGGATCCGAATTCGCCCATCTTCGTGAAGTTCATGACTTGGGCCGATTCGTTCCGCGGAAAGTTCGGCGTGCGCGCCAACGCCGATATCCCGCGCGATGCCAAAGCCGCCCGCGCGTTCGGAGCCGAAGGCATCGGACTCTGCCGTACCGAGCACATGTTCTTCGCGGCCGACCGTATCCCGCACATGCAGGCGATGATTCTCGCCGAAGATCCAAAAACCCGCACCAAGGCTCTCCAGAAGCTGCTGCCCATGCAGCGCAAGGATTTCGCCGGATTGTTCGAAGCCATGAACGGCTACCCGGTGATCATCCGCACGCTCGATCCGCCGCTGCACGAGTTCCTGCCCAAGCGCGAGAACCTGATGGTGGATCTGGCGAAATTGCCGCACGCGTCATCGAAAGAAAAGAAGCAGATGTCGGAAAGCTACGGCATCCCGGTGGGCGAATTGAAAAAGCGGCTGCCGGTACTGCTGAAGCGCGTCGAAGATCTGCACGAGTTCAATCCCATGCTCGGATTCCGCGGCTGCCGCCTGGGTATCGTCCACACCGAAATCACCGAAATGCAAGCGCGCGCCATTTTCGAAGCTGCTGTTCAGGTAGCCAAGAAAGGCGTCAAGGTGATTCCCGAGGTCATGATCCCGCTGGTCGGCTTCAAAAAAGAACTGGAGCTGCAAAAGGAAATCGTGGAGCGCGTCGCCAAGGAAGTTCTGGCCGCGGCCGGCATGAAAAACCTGAAGTACCTCATCGGCACCATGATCGAAATCCCGCGCGGCGCAGTCACCGCCGATCAGATCGCAGAGGTGGCCGACTTCTTCAGCTTCGGAACCAACGATCTCACTCAGACCACGCTCGGTATGTCGCGTGACGACTACACGAAGTTCTCGAAGAAATACGAAGAGCTGAAAATCTTCAAGGCCGATCCATTCCAAACCATCGACCAGGAAGGCGTAGGCAAAGTGATCGAGAACGCCGTGAAGCTGGGCCGGACCACGAAACCAAATCTGGAAATCGGCATCTGCGGCGAACACGGCGGCGACCCAACCTCAGTAGAGTTCTGCTATCGCGTCGGCATGGATTACGTATCCTGCTCGCCGTATCGGGTACCAATCGCGAGACTAGCCGCCGCACAAGCCGCGATCAGCGGGAGTGATAAGTCCGAGTCCATGCGAACAGCGTAAAACCAATTAGCCGCAGATGGACGCGGATGAACGCAGATAAAATGCTCTTTCTTATCCGCGTTTATCAGCGTCCATCTGCGGCTAATTGTTGTCCGGCGGTTTTTCCCCAGGCTTATACAACGACGGCGCCTTGCGCTTTGGCTTGTCGCCGTCTTTGGCATCCTCGGCCTTCTTAGCGTCCTTCTCCTTCGTACCGAGCATCGCTTCCTTCTCTTCTTGTTCCTTTTTGTCCTTAGCCACGACGGCTCCCGCGCGAGTGCTCAAATCTTCTTCGGATAGCTCTTTGCTATCGGATGTTGTGTCGATCGCGGTTTTCAGCGCGAAGTCGTAGCGCGCCAGATCCTTCGGCTCGGAATCTTCGATTTTCTGCAAGCGTCTCCAGCATGTCTTTCTCGGCCGCCGTCACCAGTTTCATTCCTTCGTCCAGCGCGACTTTGCGTTTCAAGGCATCGTCGGCCACCGTGTCGATCGACTCAATAATGTGGGTGTAATCTTCCAGAACATCATGGATCAGCGCGGAACGCCCCGGCTTTTCTTTGCTGAGCAGTTGATTCAACATGCTCATCCGCTGCCGCGCAAATTGCACGTACAACGTCAGCCGTGCGTTCGGCTCCTGTACTTCCCGCACCTGATCGATTTCGTCCGCTGTAAGAAAATCCCGCTGCTGCGCCAGCGCGGCGCCGGCCAATAAGATTGCTACAAATAACCGCATCCCGCTCACCTCTTACTTCTTTTTGCTCATGATCGCCGTCAGCAGTTCATCGTGGACATCCGACACCCGCTTGATCACCGCATCCACGGCCTCCCGGCTCTCGAAGCTCACCTGGTCGCGAAAACTATGCAAACGCCGCAGCAACGCTGTCACCTTCAACTCCGCATTCTTGTAATACTTGCTCTTGCGCGGCGCCCGATTGGCATGTTCCAGCGCGTCATAGGAAACGTTCACAAACTCCTGCACTTGCACCAGGGCCTGCTCCTGGGCCTTTTCATCGCCGCCGCTGAATGCCTCCTTGGCCGCATCGATCTGCTTATCGGCATTGGCCAGCGCCAGCTCAGAACGGCGCTCCAAATCGGGCTCGGATTTCACCGCCTCAATATCGGAGGCGAGTAGCAATAGCGCCAATAACGGAATCACTATTTACGCAGCTCCCTCTCCAGGATTCTAACGCGCTGCCGGGCCTGAAATTCCTCATTCGGATTTTCCCCGTTACTCATCGCTAGGAATCTCTGATAACTTTCCAGCGCCGGCTTCTGCTGATGGATCTTATCCAAGACAATGGCGCGGAAGAACACGTGGCCGGCTTTTTCCGCATGCAGCGCCGCCAAGCGGTCCAGTGCGGCCAAGGCGTTCGGATAATCCTCGGCCACTACCAATACGGACGCCAGCTCACTCCAGGCGTCGGCGGAATCCGGTTTGATTTTGGTGGCGGCTAGAAAATCCCGCGCGGCATCGGGGAACTTGCGCTGATCCCGAAGAATGCGCCCGTGCAGCATGCGCAGTTCCAGATCGTTCGGATCCGCCGCCAGCACTTTTTCGATCACCGGCAGCGCCTTGTCCGGCTCCTTGTTCTTCAGGTACGCAGTTGCCAGCGCCGCGCGATTCGCCGGTGTGGGCGATTCAGCTACCGCGGCCTGGAAGCGTTCGATAGATTCCTTGGCTTGTCCCGACGCCAACAACAGCGCGCCCAGCCGCTCCTGCGCTCCTGGATTATCCGGGAACTTCTGATAGATCGCAATCGCCTCCGGCGCTTGCTTCGCGGCTTCATACAATGCGGCCAGCTCCAAGAGCCCGTCCCGATAATTCGGATTGAGCGACGCGGCATTCTGAAAATGCGAAGCCGCATCGGCAAGCTTCTCTTGCTTTGCCAGAGCGTGCGCCAGCCCCAGCTCCGCATCCGGCGATTTCTGATCAATCTCGAGCGCGGTTTTGTAGGCCTGCTCGGCTTTCGCAAAATCGCCGCTCGCAAGCAAAGCAGATCCAAGATAGAGATTCGGCCGGAACTCCTTGGCCTTTTGTCCGGCCGCATCCGTCAGAAATGGAACCGCGACCGCGCCCTGTTTATCGCGAATCAGCAAAATTCCCAGATTGAGTTCGGCCTGGTAAAGCCCAGGCTTTATTTCTAGAACCTTCTTATATTGCGGGATGGCCTCCGCATCCTTGCCCATCAAGCTGTAGGCGAGCGCCAGGTTGAAGTGCAGGCTGTAATCCTGCGGCTCAGCCGCAATAGCGTTGATGAAGTTATCCACCGCATCCTGATAGCGCTTTTCATCGAGCGCTTTTATGCCCAGTTCGTGATAGTTGCTCTGGAGCGCAAGGAACAGGACCAGCAGCGCGGTGGGCCACATACTTCTATCTTCCTATTTTACCAGTGGGGCAGGATGCCATCCTGCGCGGGGTTGCCAACCCCGCCGTTTTGCGCCGATTGGCAATCGGCGGCAGGTTACTAACCCGCTCTACTTGGTGGCCAGCGTAACCGATATCAGGCCTTGCGTAGTTGCGTTTCCGATTATGACGTCCACCCGGTGCGCGGCGAGCGGAAGCAAGCTTGGCGGAATCCGGAAGTTAATCTGGAACAAGCCGGAAGTGAGTGTCGGGGCCACGCCAGCGTAATCGGCCGCGATACTGAGCGTGTTGTCGAGGATGACAGTTGTCGTCAGCTCCAGCGTCGTTTTCGGCTTTATCGGCGCGATTCCACCTGTAACGCTGGCTGGGTTCGTCACACCGCCTCCGGTTCCGAAAATCGAAACCACCGATCCTGCCGGGGCGGGATTTGCAGGTGAGTTAGGTGTTCCATCCTGATTGAGGATGGCGCCCTGCGGCGCGCCGTATTGCGCCGGAAACAATGCCGGCGCGGAGGGCTGCAGCGTGACAACTCCCGCTCGGGTGGAAACGCCGTTGTACTCCACGTGCATCTGGGCCGTGGTTTTGCCCGCCAGCTCCCAGGGCACCTGTGCGTTGATCTGTTCCGACTGCGCGTACAAAATTGGCGCCGGAAATTCGTCAAAGAATACACGCACGCCGGCCAAGGTGGTCGCGATTTTACCCGAAGAATCGAACTGCAAAGGAGCGCCGGTTGCTGGCCCGAAGCGCAATCCCCACAGCGTGACTAACTCGCCGGGCGCCACCGGACCATCCTGGAAATTGGCGCCGTTCTCCGGCGCGAGAATGGAGCAGGGCCGCGTCGCGTTCCCCGCATTCGCGATCTCAAAATTGGCGATGAAAAAGCCCGGCGCGCTTTGCTTCGAATCGGCCGTCACCAGAAAATCGGATGTCGTGGTCGCGCCGGCCATTAAAACGGTTCCATCGCTGAGAGGCTGCAGCGCATAGGCAAAGTCTTGACCGGAACCTCCCAGGTACGTTGCGGCAATAAACTTTCCGTCCGGCGCCAGCTCCAGGACGAAAGCGTCCGCTCCGCCCGCGCGGCAGGGTTGCACGGCGTCCGGGGAAGCCATGAATCCCGGACCGGCGAACCCCGAAACGAAAGCGTTGCCCGCCGCATCCACTTGAATAATCGCCGGCGGAGTGGAGCCTGTCGCAACGTATGTCGCGTACACCAGCGCCGTCGCATCAGGGTTGAGCTTCGCGAGAAACGCGGATGACCCTGCAACGAAAGTGCTCTGATACGCACCCGGCGTCACCGCGATATCGCCGATTCCCAATACGTAAGCATTCCCGCTGGAATCCACGCGAATCCACTCGCCGAGCGCGAACAAAGCTCCTCCCAGATACGTGCCGTAGATGAGCTTGTCGCCCGACGGATTCAACTTGACGACGAAGGCGTTCGCCAAACCCGGCGAGAGTGTCGGTTGCAGGACGCCTGGCGTAACCTGGAAGTCCTCCGAAGTGGTGGCGCCGGTGAGATAAGCGTTGCCCACCGAATCGATGGCAATCGATCCGGGACTGTCTTCCCTGCTCCCGCCCAGATAAGTCGCGTAGATGAGATTTTGCCCCGTCGGATCCAGTTTGCCCACCACGATGCCACCCTCGGTCGCAATCGGATTTGCGGTAACCGGAAATCCGGTGGTGCCGCTCGCTGAAAAGTACGCGTTCCCACTTGAATCCACAACCATCTGTATCACCGCGCCCGGGGACGGAGTGTTGGGTCCGTTTGGCATCATGAAAGGCAACGCCCCGGTACCTGGAATGGATGCGGTATACAGGAACGCCGTTGCAGATGGATTCAACTTCACAATAAATGTCGCGCCGCCAGCGTACTTCGATCCAGCTAGAGTGGGAAATCCGGTGGTTATGCCGGCAACATAAATGTTACCCGCCGCATCCAAACCAATAGATGTGGTCTGCGAATAGCCGCCCCCTAAATATGTGGCGAAGACGATGTTGCTGTGGGCATCCAGCTTCACAACAAAACCGTCGGGGCAAGTGTACGGCGTGGCATTCGGCCCATTGGTGCACCCTCCGCCGGTGAACTTCGGCTGCACTACGCCGGGAGTGACGGGCAGACTGGGCTCCTCGGTCGAACCGGTCAGGTAAATGTTGCCAGCCGCGTCGGATGTCATCGCGGTGATCCCCGTATCGTGCACGTTGCCTAAGGAGGGTAAAATGCGGGAATAAATAAGTCCGTCCTGAGCTCCGCAGGAAAGGCACAATGTAAGAGCAAGCAGAAATGTCCTCACGCAAGTGCTCAGGCAATTGGCGGACCAAGCTGGGGCGTTGATAATGCGGTTACTGGTCATCCGAGGTTGGATCGGCTGGACGCCCGCCTGTTTCCTTTGGCTACGGGAAAGGCACCGACTCCCTTACGGTCGCGGTTCGGAATGAGGCACCCCGTTACCGAGCCGCGACCGTCAGGGAGCCGGTGCCTTTTTCGTTCTCATTTACTTCTCCGATACCAATCGTGCGATCCCAAATGCCGCCGCAGCCGCCAATCCGCCGATCACCATCGTCCGAACCGCGCTCGGAACCAGAGGCATTGCCGTATAGTGGCCCTTGATCGCTCCAAAAATCCCGAGCGCCACGAGCGTGGCCGCCACCGACGCAATGAGTGCCGAATGCGGCGTCGCCATCAACATATAAGGTGCGAGCGGAATCAGTCCACCGGCGATGTAGGCGCCCGCGATGGTGGAGGCGCTGCGCACGGCGCGCTTGGGATCCGGCTCCTCCAGCCCCAACTCAAAGCGCATCATGAAGTCGATCCACTGCTTGGGCCTCTGGCGCAGCGAATCGACGATGGGAACCGCTTCCTCCTTGCTCAGGCCATAATTCTCGAAAACTTCCAGCACCTCGCGCGCTTCTTCCTCGGGGATCTCCTCCACTTCGCGCTGCTCGCGCCGCAGTTCGCTCTGATAATGATCGGCGTCGTTCCGCGCGGCTAAATATCCGCCCAGCCCCATCGCAATGGACCCAGCCGCGATCTCCGCCAACCCCGCAACTACAATAATGCGCGTGGTGATATCGGCTCCCGACAATCCGGCCGCGAGTGCAAACGGAACGGTGAGCCCGTCCGCCATTCCAATCACCACATCGCGCACGAATTCGGAAGCAGTGAAGTGCGACTCAATGTGAGGCGTCTGCGGCATGTTCTTTCAAGTATCGCCCAGGGCAGGAGAAGTTGGGCGGAGTCCGTCCACCCTCGTACGAGAACATCTCGGTGACAAACTTTCCGGATACTGCACCGGCCGGTTTGCGTGCTTGCTTCTTCATGGCCTTGCCTTAATTCATAGAACTCCGCGGGGCACGCGCGTCCGGCCGGCGGCACGCCCAATGTCATATAGTTTTCCCAAACTGGTGAGTGAAGTGGGGTGGACCCCCTGGTCCGCAGCCGACGCCCCCGTCGGCTTGCTCTTTTTCGATGAGTCTGATTTCTTTAGCGAAAGAGCGGGTCCAGGGGGTCCGCCCCACTTCCTACAAATATCCCGACATTGCGAAAACGATATGGGATTAGGCGGCACGCCTGCGGCGCCACGCAGATACGCACAATGCAGCAACTCCGGCGGTCATCAGAGGCAACGTGGCCGGTTCCGGTGTAGCTTGAGGCGCTTCGGTCAACAGCAACCCAGAGTTGGATGTGAAAGTGAACCCGGCCGGCAGGTCGATGGAAAGCTGCGCGGTATCCGCAAAATTCGCGAGTCCAGTTTCGGCGAAGAGGAAGTTCCCATTAATGTCATTGGCCGCTGCGAACAGGAACGGCTGGATGAAAACGATGGGGTTGGACGGGTCGACCAGTATGGTCGCGACTAGTTTTTGAGTCAGCGAGCCTCCAGACACCGACTGTACTGGAGAGCAAACCGAGGGGGCTGCCGTACATAAGGCTACGCCGCCGACGTCAGCGCGGTCGACGGTGGAACCCACCTGCAACTCTCCGCCGCCATCGGCATTGCCGGTGAGCGTGCCTTCGACGGTCAAGGTAAAGGTCGCAAAAAAGCCATCCACAAAACCCTGAGTGGGCACGATCGTAATGAGGTCGGAGAAGTGCGCATTGGCATTGGACGCCGCGGGACCAAGGCTGCTGGCGAAAACGTGCAACTGGCCGGAGACCAGGTCCGCGCTGGAATTGGCAATAGCGGAGAACGGTTCGACATTTGTTCCGTCGATCAAGGTTCCGTCCACCCGGGCCGTGGGTGCGAGCGCGAAGGCCTGTCCCACATCGCCGTCAGAACCTCCTGTCTCATTAAAGTGGCTGTCGAAGGCACGAGTACCGGCGAAGGTGGCGTACTGAATGTCGGCGCGCGCCGGCTGCTGCCACCCGATCCAGCACAGTCCTATCAGTGCCAGACTCGTCCATGCTTGCCTGTTCAAAAACCGTCTCATTGGGTTCTCCATAACCGTTCCTCCGCGCTGCAATCACTTGCCTGAGTGGATCGAGTTCGATTTGGCGGATTCCGCCATGTACTCACTAAGCGCGGAAAATCGAGGGAAATTGGCTCACCGCGCCTAAAAACAGTACTTTGGCGGGGATGCCTGGCGGGAGCGTTGGACTACACTATAGGCAATGCTTTCCACGGAGCAAGTTGCGGCTCTTTCGGAGGGCCGGAGCGCCGCTGGGCAGGCGCTGGCGGATTGGGTGGTTCTTCTGTACGCCGAACTGCGGAAATTGGCAGGCCGCTATCTGCGGAGGGAGCGCGATAATCACACCCTGCAAACCACGGCGCTGGTTCACGAAGCATTCCTGCGGCTGCTGGAACAACGCGAGGTCCAGTGGGAAAGCCGGACCCAGGTGATAGGCTTGGCGGCGCAACTCATGCGCCGGATCCTGCTGGACTATAGTCGCGCGTACCAGGCCGCCAAGCGTGGCGGACAGTCGCAAAGGATCTATCTGGAAGCGGAGGCTGCGCTAGGTTCCAAAGACCGAACAGCGGAGATCCTGGTGTTAGACCAGGCCCTGACGCGGCTGTCCCAAGTGGATCCACAGCAGGCGCAAATCGTGGAATTGCGCTTCTTCGGAGGTCTGAGTATCGAAGAGACCGCTGAGCTGCTGGCAATATCGCCGGCCACCGTAAAGCGCAACTGGTCCGTAGCGAAGGCCTGGCTGGCGCGGGAACTTCGTCACGTGTAGGCCTGCTATGGCCGGACAGTGGGAGCAAATCAAAGAGATCGTGGCGCTGGCGCTTGAGCAGGAGCCAGGTCAGCGCCCGCTTTTTGTCCGCCAGGCCTGCGGTGAGGATGCCGCGTTGAGGCGGGAAGTGGAAGCGCTGCTCCCCTATCACGACCAGGCGGATAGCCTACTGGAAAACCCGGCGGCGTTGCATCTTTTTGACGGCCGCTCCGCCGCTCTGACGGACCAGAGAGTGGGCGCGTACCGGATCGCCCGCGAAATCGGACGCGGCGGCATGGCGGTGGTCTATCTCGGAGAGCGCGACGATCGCGAATTTCGCAAGCGCGTTGCCATCAAGATGCTTCAGCCGGGAATCCAAAGCCAAGAGATTCTCCATCGCTTCCGCAACGAACGGCAGACGCTGGCGTCGCTCGATCACCCGAATATAGTGAGACTGCTCGATGCAGGAAGCACCGAGCACGGTTGGCCCTACCTGATCATGGATTACGTGGAGGGCTTGCCGATCGACGAATATTGCGTCGCTCATGCGCTGGCGGTCGCCCCTCGTCTCGAACTGTTCCTTCAGGTTTGCGGCGCGGTTCAATATGCGCACGAGCACTTGATCATCCACCGCGACCTTAAACCAGGGAACATCCTGGTCACACAAGCAGGAGTGCCACGCTTGCTGGACTTCGGAATTGCCAAGCTGCGGAATCCGGAACACCTGGAAGAACCTGTGCTGACACAAACCGGATGGCGCCCGATGACACTGGAGTACGCTAGTCCCGAGCAAGTGCGCGGCCAGGCAGTGGGGAACGCATCGGATGTGTATTCGCTGGGAGTGCTGCTGTATGAACTGCTCACGGGCCAGCGGCCATTTCGCACCGCTGCGGGCTTTTCACGCTCGGAATTCGAGAGGGCGATTTGCGAGCAGGAGCCGCAACGGCCAAGCAGCGTTATCCGTGAAGCTGGGGGCTCGCAGGCCATCCAGGGCGACCTCGACACGATCGTGCTGAAGGCAATCCGTAAGGAGCCTGAACAACGTTACGCCTCCGTACGGGAGTTCGCTGAAGATATCGAGCGCTACTTGAAGAGAAAGCCGGTATTTGCCCGGGATGCCACGCTCGGCTATCGCGGCGGCCGGTTCTTGCGCCGGCACAAAGAGTCGCTCGCGACGGCCACGGTGGTTTTGGCTGCCATGGCCGGTATCGGAATTTGGCAGGTTCACCGGCTCGCGGGCAAGGGCGCATTGCCAGGCGCCAGGCGGTCGGTCGCGATCCTGGGTTTCAAGAATCTCTCGGGTCGCGCCAACGCGGCCTGGCTGTCAACCGCGTTTTCCGAAATGCTGGCCACCCAGCTTGCGGCCGGCGAACAACTGCGTATGGTCCCGCGCGAAACCGTAGCGCGAACCAAGATCGATCTCGGTTTGCTCGACTCGGAAAGGGTACCAGCCAGCGCTTTGGAGCGGGTGCGCAGGAACCTCGGCACTGGGTTGGTGGTGGTGGGTTCTTACCTGGATCAGGACGCCAAGATTCGTCTGGACGTGCGCCTGCAGGATACGTCGACGGGAGAAACGGTTGCGACGGCTGCGGAAACGGGAGCCGAAGCGCAAGTCGCCGAATTGGCTTACCGGACGGGTATGCGGCTGCGGGAACGGTTGGGGCTGTCGAGTATTTCCGCAGTCGAGGCGCAGCAGATCCAGGCGGCACTGCCGGCCAATCCGGATGCCATCCGCTTCTACTACCAGGGTCTCGAAAGCCTGCAGGCCATGGACGCGCTGGCCGGCCGCGATCTGCTGGAGCGCGCCCTCGCGGCGGAGCCTGCGTATCCGCTCGCTCACGCCGCGCTGGCCACGGCGTTGGCAACTCTCGGCTACGATGCCAACGCACGAGCGCAGGCCAAACAAGCGTTGGATGCGGCAGGCAAGCTTTCCCGTGAAGATCACTTGCTGGTGGAGGCCCGCTACTACGAAACGGTGAAGAACTGGGGGAAAGCGGTGGAAGCTTACCAGGTTCTGGTGAGCTACCTCCCGGACAGTCCGGAACATGCGCTCGCCCTAGCCAACGCGCAGAGTTCCGGCGGCAAGGGAAAAGACGCGCTGGCGACGCTGGCGGCGCTGAGCCGAACCGGCATCGCGGCGAAAGACGACCCGCGTATCGACTTGGGAATTTCACAAGCTGCTTCCTCTTTAGGCGACAGCAAGCTCCGCTCGGAAGCGGCCGAAAGAGCGGCGGTAAACGCGAACCGTCAGGGAGCCAGGCTCCTAGCAGCGCGCGCGCGAAACCAGGAGTGCCGCGCCTTGGCGAATCTCGGTGAGAACGAACGGGCCAAGCCGGTCTGCGAAGAAGCACGGCGGATTTTCGCCGAAGCCGGAGATCGGGCCGGGCTGGCGCGCGCGCTGCACGCGATGGCGGAGATTCCGCTGAACCAGGGCGATCTGGTGGTGGCCGGGAATCTCTACCGGCAGGCGCTGGCGATCATGCGCGAGATCGGTTTTGAGCAGGGCGTGGCAACCGAGTTGATCAACCTGGGCGTGATCGCAAAGAAGCAAGGCGAGTTCGCAGCCGCGCATAAATTGTATTCCGCGGCCATCCAGGCCTATCGGCAAACCGGGGACCTACAAGGGGTGGCTGCGGCGACTGGTAACCTGGGGAACCTCTGGCGAGCTGAAGGGAATCTAGCCGAAGCGCTTTCGCTTTATAAGCAGACCCTCGCCATTTCCAACGAGCTGGGAAATCGTAGCTCCACGGCCCTGGCTTTGCAGGCGATTGGCGACGTTCTGGCCGACCAGGGAGACCTTACCGGCGCGCGCGGGATGTATCAGCAGGCACTGGCAATCCAACGTGACATCGGCGAAAAAACTTATTACGCCGCCACATTGGTTAGCATCGGTGAAGTTCTCCTGCAACAGGCGGACACAGAGGAAGCGAGGAAGCTGATGCAACAAGCACTCTCGCTGCAAGAAGGTCTAGGTGAAAGTGGCAGTGTAGCGGAGACGCGTATGGCACTGGCTCAAGTGGCGTGCGACACTGGACGGCTCAATGAGGCGGAGCAGCTGGCGCGCTCAGCTCTCCAGGAATTTCAGAAACAAAATCAACCGGATCACGGGATCTCCGCCTCGGTGTTGCTGGCGAGATCCTTCCTGAGGGAAGGAAAGGTTGCGGACGCGGCGGAAGTGATCGCGAACGGCGTCGTGAGAGCAAGAACGATTCCGAACTCAAGTGTACGGCAGTCGCTGAATCTGGCTCGTGCCGAGCTGCTGCTGGCCACCAACAACCTGTCCGGCGCCGAGCGAATCGCCCGGCAAGTGAGCGCCGAAACCAGTGGGTCGTTGATGCGGCTGCATCTGGAAGCGGAACTGGTGCTGGGCAAGATTCAGGGGAAACGCGACATCGGGGAGGGCCGGAAACTGCTCACGGAACTGGCAGGAACCGCGCGCTCCAGGGGCTTCGAGCTAATTTCGCGGAAAGCGTCGGCCGCCGCGACGAACCCTATCGAGCCACAATTCAGATTGGCGAGGTAATCCGCGCTGGTCATTACGGCGGCCGCAGGGATTTTCCGGCCCCCCATACCCCGAGGCAATAACACCTTCCCCGAAGTCAGTTCCGAGCCGCGGCGAGTTGGGCTTTGATCCAACGGTTCACGCGAGCGTCGAGCACATCCAGCGGCAGGGCGCCGCCGGAGAGGATCTCGTCATGGAATGTCTTGAGGTCGAACCTCGCGCCTAACTGCTGTGTGGCGCGTTCCCGTAGCTCGCGAATCTTGAGCTGGCCGAGCTTGTAGCTGCAGGCTTGGCCGGGGCCGGCGATGTAGCGGTCCGTCTCAGCCTGGATCGTCGGTTCGTCAACGGCATGGGACTTGCGCATGTAGTCCACCACCTGATCGCGGCTCCAGTCCATGTCGTGGATGCCGGTGTCTACAACCAGACGCACCGCCCGGAACAATTCCGAGCGTAGGCGGCCGTAGTCGGAACCCGGATCTTTGTAGAGGCCGATCTCCTTGCCGAGTTGCTCGGCGTAAAGTCCCCAGCCCTCCGTGTAGGCGGAGTTTCCGCCGTGCTTGCGGAACTCGGGGAGGCCGGTGAGGGACTGCTCGATGGTGATCTGTAAGTGGTGGCCAGGAACTCCCTCATGATACGCGACAGCCTCGTCATTGATGTAGCTGCGGTGGGTGGGGTCGGAGACGGCAACGGAGACGCGGCCGGGACGCTTTCCGTCCGGGGTTCCGCCCTGATAGTGGGTTGCGGCGGAGGCCTGGAAAGGAGGGATGGGCTCGACGGTGACTGCGGTCTTTGGCAGGAGATTGAAGAGCTCCGGCAGATGGGGCTGCATCTGGGCGATGTACTTGCGGAAGTCTTCGACGATGGCTTCAGCGGAGACGGCACGATACTTGGGGTCGTTTTCGATGTGATCGCGAAAGCTGGTGAGGTCCGCGTAGCCGTTGGCCTTGCCGAGCGCGGCCATTTCTGTGTAGATGCGATCGACTTCTTTCAGGCCGATCTCGTGGATCTGGGCGGCCGTGAGGGTAGTTGTGGTGAAGCGGCGAAGAGTCGCCTGGTAACGGCGTTTGCCGCCGCCCAGCGAATTGACGGAGAGCGTGGTTCGGGCGTGCGGGATGTACTCCGTGGTGATGAACGCGGCGAACTGCTTGTAGGCAGGAACAACCTCGTTGCTGACGGTGGAAGTGATCTGTTCGGTGAGCCGCTTCTTTTCGGCGTCGGAGAAACTGGCGGGGAATTTCTTGAGGGGAAGGAGGAAGGGGTTGGCGGCGACCACACCTTCCGCCTGGCCGGGAACCTTTTCGGCGATGAATCGGACAGGGACCAGGTGATCTTTCACTCCGGCGCGCAGCACTTCCTCGGTCTGGAGGAAGGCCCGCGGGATTTGGTGGAGGCGAGCGATGTAGTCCTCGTAATGCTTGACGGAGTCGAATGGCATGGAAAGAGGGAGGTCAGCGAGGTTGGCATGGATGCCACCGCCGCCCCCGGATGCGCTGAGGGGCATCTCGAACTCTTTGAGGTCGTAGTCCTCGACGCGCTCTTGCAGTTGGCGCAGAAAAAGGTCGTGCGAGATCAGGTCCTGCTCCGGAAAACCAGAAGCATCGATGGCTTTGATGCGGGCCAGGTCGCTAACGTCACGCTGGTGGCGCGCCGCGCTGGCGGCGAGTGAATAGTCGCCGAGTTGATCGTTGTAGCGGTAGTCGCCAACGGCAGTTGCAAGGACGGGATTCATCTTGAGATTGGTCTGCCACACTTCGTCAAAAAGGGCATTCTGGGCGGCGACACGCGCGGCCACCGAGGCTGGCGCCTGGGCAGAGACGAACTGAGACAATGCAGCCAGAATGAGAGCGGAGGCAGTTAGCAGGTTGGGGCGCATACAGGAAGAGGATAACAGAGCATCGAGGTTTCGGAATGTGGGGCAGGATGTCATCCTGCAGCGGGTTGTTAACCCGCGAAGTTTCCGCCGATTGATAATCGGCGAGCAGGTTGCCAACGCCGCTTTTAAGGTATATTGGAAGAATTCGAGGCAGTTAATAGGTAAATTCGTGTGGTACCTTTGATTGAATAGGAGAGTTTGTTGTGATTTATTCTCCGCTGATCCTGCGCTGTACTCTATCACCACTGATCGCGATGACACTCGCGGGTACGTGTTTGTTCGCCCAGATTCCCCCGATAATACGACAGAATAACCAGGACTCGGTTGTCTTTATTCACTCCCAGCGTCGCCAAAAAGATGGGACAGGCTCCCCCGAGGACAGCTACGGCACTGGATTTTTGATCTCCAGCCAGGGGAACGTCCTGACAGCCAGTCACGTAATTCTAAACCCAACCCCCGGCACGACAGTTGAAAATTCGGGAGCGGTAGGGTCACGCCACAACACGCCGTACAAACTTGAGTTTGTGCGAAGCGATTGCAATCTCGACGCTGCCATCCTGCTGCTCCCGGATGTCGGGCAACGGTGGCAGCCTGTTGCAGGATTTGACGAAACACTTTCGATGAACAATGGCGATCCTCGCTTCACCCTTGGCTTTCCTCAAACCAGCGACCTCACGCCCGCCCACGGCGAGCTCGTCGATCGACTCGGCCCTCGGGGGCGGTGGCAGACGACGCTACTGATTGGTCCGGGAAGCAGCGGCTCACCCGTTTTCGATAGTCAGGGCCGGGTAGTGGCGCTCGCTGTTGCAGGTATCAGAGCTGACCCTCCAGTTTCTTATGTGGTCCCTACGGCGGAGCTCGTCGGCTGGATTGGCGCGGAGGCTCATAACGTCGGCGAGTTTCCTTCCATGGATCCTCCTCCACCTGAAAGTCCGCCATCCATTAAGGCAACTTTGAATGAGCCCCTTACACTTCTCGACAACGGAAAGGTATCGGTGATTTATACGGACCTTGGTCCTCGCGTGCGCGTCGAGGTACAGGTTCCCCCAACATTTACGCGTCGCTCCAATTTGATGTGAATGCCAACGGAGTAATTGATAGAGGACTCGACATTTACTATGGCCGCCGGACAAACGGCACGGGATGCAATGGATATCTTGTTGATCTGGATGCGACAACCCAGTGTTGGACCAGACCGAGCGCAAGCGAAGTCCAATTACAGGACGTGGGGAAGTTTCATAAATACACGTGGATTCTACCGAAGGAGGAGATTGCCAGGCATCCCGGTTCGTTTGTCCAGTTCATCGTCCGATTTCTCGGAACGGACGTAGTCAATTTTGAATTCCCATCCAGGCCATTCATCAACCCGATGCGCATCAGCTGGTAGCTCCCACTTCGTACGCTGCTGAACCCAATTCAAGAATAGCAGCCCGCCGCAAGGAAGTCCAACACGTTGATAACAAGACAAATAGAGTCCACCTTTCGCGGACCAGAACACTCGATTTCGACGCCGATTTCGGTTAGTCTGAATGAAGATCGAACGCGAGGGGATTCTCACACGTATGGCCACACCAGGGACACCTCTATCTTTTAGCGACGTGTTGCGGCTTCGGCCGGTGCGGCGCCTGTGGATCGCGCAGATTGTCAGCGTGTTCGGGGACTTCCTGGCGGTGTTCGCGATCATCGCGGTGGTGACGTTTAAGCTGCACGGTACGGCGACGCAGGTGGCGATGGTGCTGGTATCGTTTATGGCGCCGCTGGCGATCGTCAGCCCGCTGGCCGGCGTCTTCGTGGACCGGTGGCACTTGAAGCGGACGATGATCGCAAGCGACCTGATCCGCGGCGTGCTGGTGCTGGCGCTGGTGTTCGTGCACGACCTGTACGTGATATACGCCATCCTGTTCACGATGAGCGTGGTCTCAGCCTTCTTCGTTCCGGCGCAATCGGTGGCGGTGCGCACGCTGGTCCCGATGGCGGGGCTGATGGCAGTGAACGGATTGATGTCGCAGGCGCAGCAGGGGTCGCTGATCGTGGCCCCGAGCGTCGCCGGAGAGCTGGTGGAGCTTGTCGGCGCGAACTCCTGTTTCCTCTACGACAGCTTCAGTTTCTTCTTTTCGGCGGCGCTGGTGATGACGCTGACCATCGACCGGCAGGCGCCGCGCACGGAATCGAGCGCGGTGCTCGATTCGATGCGGCAGGGATTCGGCTTCATCTTCAAGCACTCGACGATTTCGTTTGTGATTCTCTCGATGACGGCGGGGATGTTCGCGATGCGCTGCTTCGGCGCGCTGCTCTCGATCTACGTGCGCGACGTGCTGCACTCGACGTCCGCGGCGTTCGGTGTGCTGAATACCCTGATCGGCGTCGGCATGATCGTCGGGACGCAGTTGCTCACGCGGTTTGCGCGGCACATCCCGAAGCAGAACCTGGTGGTGTACGGTCTGGGCGGAATGGGCATAGCGGTATTGATCACGGCGGCGTTCGGCACGATGGGATCGACCGCGGCGGGAATGCTCGGGTTGGGCCTGTGCGCGTCCGCGATTTTCATCACGGCGACGACGCTGATCCAGCACGAGACGCCGCACGAACTATTGGGACGAGTGATGAGCTGCCTGATGTCGCTGGTGGCGGGGTCGCAGGTGATCTCGATGTTCGTGGCTGGTCCGGTGGCGGAAAAGATCGGGATTCCGAACCTCTATTATGGAAGCGCTGCGATGCTGGTCGGAATCGGCGTCGTGGGGTACTTCAAGCTGCCGAAGGTCGAGAAGGCTGAGGCTAAGCAGGCGGAATCGGTTGAGCAAGAGCGGTGAGCGCGAAGCTTGCCGGCGATCATGGTTTGGTCCAGATCTGGACCGATTGGCTTTGATCCCCGGTGCCATCTGATGAAGCAACTTGGATCCAGAACCCTGGGTATTGCGGCACTTCAAAATTAATTTGAGTGATCCCAGCTACCTCGAAGGGCGCCGGCCCTGCATAGAGCACCGTGAGTTGAACATTGGAATTGGAACCCGGAGACAGTACTTGCAGGGCAAGTTGATTCTTCGGAAGTGGTAGCTGCACCACGGCGCCATCGGGAAGGGCCGGCGTGATCGTTCCGGTACCGGTCGCGTAGATGGATACGATCGATCCAACTTTAGCGGGATTCTCTTCCGAATTGGCAGTTCCATCTTGATTGACGGCTGCGGCAAAGGGAACCAGCGCGTCACTCGGCCCGGCACCCGAAAGAAAGATGCCGGGAGACTCCTCGCCAACGCCGGCCTGGATGCAATTGGTTTGGCTCGACTGAAAAATCACGCACACTTCGCTGGAGGTTTTCGAGGAAAGCGCTGCCGGAGCTACGGCGTTGATCTGGTTCGCGCTGACGTACAGCAACGGAGCGGGAACGCCGTCGAAGGTCACTTGTGTGTTTCCCAAAGAAGATGGAAAGCGGCCATCCGATCTCGGCGCGCCGCTGACGGGCTCCGCGGGACCAAGATTTTGGCCGAAGAGGCTAACGATCTCGTATGGCGCAATCCGGCCTCCGCTCAAGGAAGCAGCGTTGCCGATACACGTAAGATCCACTTCCCCGCTCGATACGGGACCGATATTCACAATCTCAAGCCGCTCTACGTACTCACCGGAAGGACTCGCAAAAACATGCTCGACGCCGATGGTAGCGGAGTTTCCGGTTCCCGCGAGCCATAACGGCCCCGGAATTGGCTCGCCTTGCAAGTAGCTGGATTGGATGATTGCGCCGGACGAATCCAAGCGAACCAGATAGCCATAAAGACCATCCTGATCTAGCGGGTAATCGCAGGATTGTGTGGCGTGAAGGGTTGGGAAGTTCACGGCAGAAGTGATTCCAAATAGAATTGTGTTGCCTGCGGAGTCAATCGCCATGAGGGGAGCGTTGTACCATACGGCGTTCGGCACGTTCGGATTCGTCTCGAACAGAATGGAGGTTCCATCCGAACTGAACCTGCGGACAGGAAATCTCTCGGGAGTCTTTTCCGTTGCGGGAGCGTCCACAAGGATTTGCGTGGTATTGTCCGCGTTCACAGCGAATCCCAAAGGCGTTTCACTCAATCCTCCGAAGGTGCTGAACGCGAGAGCAGAGCCAGTGGGATTCAGCTTCGTTACAAAGGAAGCAAACGGAAGCGAATCGGATGGCAGGCCTTTCCCGGGGAAGACGGGAACGGCCGCGTTCGGCGTTACAGGAAAATCGGCGGAATAGGTTCTCCCGGTGAGGTAAACATTCCCGCCCGCATCGGCTTCCAGGAAATCGTCATAGTCCACACTCGACCCGCCGAAAGCGGCCTGATAAACCAGCTTCGCTCCTGTGGGATCGAGCTTGCCCACGAATAGGGAGTGGCCGCCCTCGGCCAGTGCTCCCGGCGTAGTCCGCACTAAGGCTCCAAAATGGCCGGAGTAGTATAGATAGCCGGAGGGGTCGACCGCCATGTGATCGGTGGACGTAAAGGGCAGAAACGTACAATAGACCGGTGTGCCGTCTGTGGAACGGAACTTACATGCAAACGGATTGTAATTCCCAGTCGCCGTGGACTGATAAGCGCCGGGCGTAGTAGCGAACCCGCTATTGGCTGCATTCCCCATGATGTAAACGTTCCCAGCCGCATCAAACGAGGGCGCGCCAATTTGTAAGCTTCCGCCAATTTGTACTTCGAACTGAACTCTTCCGTCGATATCCTCTTTCAACAGAAATGTCGACCAACGCGACGCGTTGCCCAAGACTATGGTCGGGACCCCGGTTACGTTTCCGCCAACGACATAGATCTCGCCAGCCGGAGAGATCGACGCACCACCCGGAACTTCGATTGGGGTGGACTGACTGTTAAGCAGCCCCCAGGGCTGCGAAGTCTGCGCCAGAAGCGGGACCGAAATCCAGATTACAAGCGGATACCATTTGAATCGAGTGAGTCGTTTTGACGCGGTTTCAGTTTCTGTCGGGCGGACCAATCCACTGAAAACATGACAGGTCATAGGTAACCGGCCGACAGTGGTGCAATTCACGAACCATGCGGGCAAATTGGGTTAGCTGCAAGCCGCCAGAAAGCAGCTCACCGCGCCGCGTTCGCGGCGTGTTCCTTCAAATATCTTCCCGTGTAAGAATTCGGCGCGGCCGCGATCTGCTCCGGCGTGCCTTGGGCGACAATCTCGCCGCCCCGGTCGCCGCCCTCCGGCCCTAAATCGATCACCCAATCCGCGCTGCGAATCACGTCCAGATTGTGCTCGATAATCAAAATGCTTCCGCCATTTTCGATCAGGCGGTGGAACGCCGCCAGCAGTTTCGCGATGTCTTCGAAGTGCAGCCCGGTGGTCGGCTCATCGAAAATATACAGCGCGCCATCGCAGGTAGCCTGCGCCAAATGCGCCGCCAGTTTCACGCGCTGCGCCTCGCCTCCGCTCAATGTGGTGGCGGATTGTCCCAGCCTCAGATAACCCAATCCCACATCGTCCAGCACTTTGAGCTTCGTCACCAGGCGCTTGTGTTCGGAAAAGAAGGACAGGCCTTCTTTCACCGTCAACTGCAGCACCTCGTGAATATTCAGGCCCTGATAGCGGATGTCCAGAATACTGCTCTTGAAGCGCGTCCCCTTGCACTCCTCGCAGACCAGTTCCACATCGGCCAGGAACTGCATCTCCACCGTCACCGTGCCGTCGCCCTGGCAGTTTTCGCAGCGCCCGCCCGGGATGTTGAACGAAAAATGCCCGCCGTTGTAGCCGCGCTTCTTGGCGTCGGGAGTGGATGCGAAAATATCCCGAATGATGTCGAACGCCTTGATATACGTCACCGGATTCGAACGCGGCGTGCGGCCGATGGGCGATTGATCCACCAGAATCACTTCCCGCAGCAGCTCCACTTTTTCCACGCGCCGGCAAGTAACTTTCTCGGCCGCGCGTTGCGTCTCTTCGTCCTGCGCCTCCTTGGCCGGCTGCCGCAACCGCCGCTCGATGGACGTGTAAATCACGTCATGCACCAGCGTGGATTTGCCGGATCCCGAAACTCCCGTCACCGCCACCATCATGTTCAGCGGGATGGAAACATCGATGCCTTTCAGATTGTGCGCGCGCGCCCCGAAAAACTTCACCACTTTCTTCGGATCCACAGCGCGACGCTGCACCACGCGCGCCGCTTTTGCATCGCCCCGCAAGTAGCGCGACGTCAAGGATCCCGCGCCGTCCTGCAGAATCTTCCGATAGGAGCCTTCAAAGATGATGCGGCCGCCCAGTTCGCCCGCGCCCGGGCCCATATCCACAATATGATCGGCCGCGCGCATCACATCGGCGTCATGCTCCACCACCACAATCGTGTTGCCGAGATCGCGCAACTCTTCCAAGATACGGATCAGCCTGCCAGTATCGCGGCTGTGCAATCCAATGGATGGCTCGTCCAGCACATAGCACGCGCCCACCAATCTCGATCCCAAACAAGTTGCCAATTGGATGCGCTGCGCTTCCCCGCCCGATAGCGTGGACGACAAACGATCCAGCGTGAGATACTCCAGTCCCACGTCATTCAGGAACTTCACCCGCTGCCGGATCTCCACCAGGATCTTGTCGGCGATCGCCGACTCCTCGGGCGTCAGTTCCAGTCCCTGGAAGAATTCGTACGCCTGCTCGATGTTCAACCGCACCACATCCGCGATGGTTCTGCCGGCGATGCGAATGTTCAGCGCTGCTTTGTGCAGCCGGGATCCCTTGCAATCCGGACACTCCGCGTATCCGCGATAGCGGCTAAGGAAAACGCGCACATGGACTTTATATTTCTTCGTCTCAACCGCGGCGAAGAACTTGTGAATGGCGTCGTACACTAACGACTGTTCTTCCCGCGTGAGATCGCAGAACGGGATATTCCCGCGGACCTTTCCACGCGAGTTCTTGCGGAAATTCGTCGCATACGATTGATACTGCTCTTTGGTCCAAGGCTGCACCGCGCCGTCATCCAGCGTCAGGCCCGGATCGGGAATCACCAGATTCATGTCGTAATCGATGGTGTTTCCAAAGCCCTGGCAGCGCGGGCAAGCGCCCATCGGATTGTTGAAGCTGAACAGCCCCGGTTCCGGCGTCGCCAGCTCGATGCCGCATGTTTTGCAGGCGAACTTCTCGTTGAAAACCAGGGTGGTGGGGGGTGGGTGGTGGGGGGTGGCTTCTTCGAAGATCACTTCGCCGCCCTCCCGATAACAGATCTCGGTTGTGTCGACGATTCGCTGGTGCAGATCCGGAGTAATGACGAATCGGTCTACCAAAATGAACACCGGCTCGGTGAAATCGATGTCGAGCAGCGATTCGGGCGTCGAGAATTCGAAGACGCGGCCCTTTTGATAAAGCCGGTTGAATCCCTTCTTGCGCAATTCGAACAGATGATCGCGCAAGGCTTCCGTGGATGCATCGTGATGCACAGGAAATAGCGCATACCAACGCGAGCCTTCCTTCTGTTGCAGCATGGTATGCGCCACTTGATCCACCGTGTCGCGGACTACCTGTTTGCCGCATTTGGGACAGTAGCTGCGCCCCACGCGCGCGAACAGCAGCCGCAGGAAATCGTAGATCTCGGTGGATGTCGCGACGGTGGATCGCGGATTCCGCGTGGTATTTTTCTGGCGAATCGCGATGGGCGGCGCGATGCCGGAAATCTCATCCACGTCCGGCTTTTCCATGCGTTCCAGAAACTGCCGCGCGTACGCCGATAGCGATTCCACATAGCGCCGCTGTCCTTCCGCGTACACCGTATCGAAAACCAGCGATGACTTGCCGGAACCGGACACACCGGTAACCACCGTCAGTTGATTGTGCGGAAGCGCGAGCGAAACGTTCTTAAGATTGTGGACACGCGCGCCACGGATGAGTATGGATTCTTCCAAGGGGGTTACTTCAATTATCTCAGAACTTCCTCGGTTCCCTCGGGCGTTCGTTCTTCGGTTGTTCGGTTATTCAGTTCTTCGGTTCTGTCAACCGCCTTGTCACTATGCATAGAGACTGTTCGGTTGACAGAACCGAAGAACCGAATAACTGAAGAACCGAATAACGCGAAGCCAGCGAAGCGCAGTGAGCTTGAAAAAAAACCCCCAGAAGCCGCTCCTCCGTATAAACGACCTGGGCGGCTTCTGGAGTGTTAACCCATGAAGAAGGATGAACGGGTTAAACAACCTTTCTGTGCGATCTGACAGATTCCATGGAAATGCTTTTTCGATTTCGATTGATGTGATTCATGCGCCCTACGGCGGCGGCCACCGCCTCCGAAAGCGGTTTTCGACGCATACCCACCCCTCCCCAGCTAAACAGCAGCGAGCAGGCGCCACGTCCACTCTGTTGGAATTCCCAAAGCCGTTCTGAGATCCGATTCAAGCGGCGCTGAGCTTCTGCGCCTTCCAACCCGGGGCAGACCATGACGAACTCGTCTTCAGTGGTCCGGCAGCCAAAATCGTTTTCTCCCAGCAGACCGGCCACGCTTGCGGTCACCATCTGCAGCGCACTCTCTTCATGCGAAGAGCGGCGGTTCGTTCTTACCAGGTTGATCAGCACAACCAGTCCCGTAAAGGGCTTGTTGATGTTGAAGAGCACTTCGAGCGGCCACTGGTTGAACATCCCCGCCGGAACCAGATATTCGTTGGCCGGGATGGGTGTGACATCGATCACCACCCCTGGCCCAATCTGAGCTTGCGCCATGATTCTCGGAGAGGGCGTCTCCGTTGGCGCTTCCAAATCATCCCAGAGGAAAGCGTCCACAGGCTGGATACTGATCCTCAACGTACTGCATCTCTCCGATCGCGCAGCGTTACCATCGCTCTCGATAGTTCCTGTCTAGCCTTCAGAAAATCAACCGCCACGAAAACGCCGGCGGCGCCCAGCACTCCGTAGCTCAAAATCTGGATTGCCGTTGCGAATTCCATAACCTGTTTGAAGTCTACAGGCTGGCTAGCGGATGACAAATAGTTCGGGAGATTCAAAACCCGGCAACGGATGTTCTAGAGCGGAAGTACTAGTAAAGCAAAAATGCGGGGACACTTCGGGCTAGCACGCAAACTCCCTGAAACTAAGACATTAGCAGACGTGTCCCCGCATTTTTTTTGTCTACTGCACACTAGCCAGCGGACGCAGCCGCCGCGCGTTCGCCGGACCGCGCAGATGTTGCAGCGCCTTGTTCTCGATCTGCCGGATGCGCTCGCGCGTAAGCCCGAAGTTCTGCGCGATCTCTTCCAGCGTATGCTCGCGGTCGAATCCAATTCCGAATCGCATCCGAACCACTTTCTCTTCGCTGGGCGAGAGTGTCTTCAACACATCCGCCGTCTCAGCGCGAACGTTTTTCGCAAATACGGCATCCGTCAGCGAACTCATCGTACGATCTTGCAGAAGATCGCCCAACGCGGACTCGCCGTCTTTGCCAATCGGAAGATCCAGCGATACCGGATCCCGCGAAATCGTTCTTAGCTCCTCGATTTTGTGCGCTGTCGTGTTCAGACGCTTGCCGATCTCCTCGTTGGTCGGAGTCCGGTTCAGTTCTTTCTCCAGCTCGCGCAAAGTCCAGACGAACTTGTTCAAGCTCTCATTCATATGCACCGGGATACGGATGGTGCGCGATTTGTCCGCTATGGCGCGCGTCACCGCCTGCCGGATCCACCAGGTGGCGTAGGTCGAAAACTTGTAGCCCAGCCGGTAGTTGAACTTCTCCGCCGCCCGCATCAGGCCGATATTGCCTTCCTGGATCAAATCCAGCAGATGCAAGCCACGATTCACATACTTCTTGGCGATGGAAACCACCAGACGCAGGTTTGCCTCTACCAGCGCTTTCCGTGCAGACCGCGCTTCCGCTTCACCTTGCTGTGCCGTCAGAAGCCAGCGCCGCATTTGACGCAGGTCCGAACCCGCCGCCGACGTGTGCTCCCGCAGCGCCCGCTTCAGATCGCGAAGTTCCGCGGCGGGCACGCGCCGGCGCGAGAGTTTTTGTTCCAGTTCTGCGACCTTTTCTGTTGCGCCTTCCAAGACCGCCCGGAACTCCTGCCATTGCCCGGCTTGAAATGGGACTTTCCGCATCTCCTGCGAGCACTTCACCATGCCCCGAACGATTTGCCTGCGCAACTTCTCCCGAGCCGGCTTGTGCTTGGGCCATGGAAACGTATTTCTGTTCCATGGCCGATAGCTCCCGCGCAGCTTCCGCCAGTTTCTTGAACCGCCGGTTTGCGTCATTCCGATTGCGCCGCTTCACTGCGTCATCCGCGCCGCCCACGCTCGCCACATCTTCCAGGCGCACCTTTCCCGCCCCGATATCCTCAAAAATGGCCAGCGCCTTTTTCCGCACCAGCGGCGACCGCGAAATCGCCTTCAGCATCCGCAGGTTTCCCCGCTCCATCCGGCGCGCCAGGTCAATCTCGGCCTGCTTGGTCAGCAGCCGTACCGACCCCATCTCCCGCAGGTATACCCGAACCGGGTCATCGGTGTGGTTAGGCGCTTCTTCGGCGATTTCGTGAGCTTCGGGCTCAGAAGCGTCCACGCCTTGCGCTTCCACGTCCAGGAAGGTCAGCGCATCCGTCGAATCCACGAGAATATTTTCGTCAAGTTGTTGCATCTAAATGGATAAGGAGTCTATAGCCTGAGCCACCCAGGGGAACGTGGCTCGGCTCTCAATATCTATGATGCAATGGGCATGCATTTAGTTGCAACATGTGGGGCAGGATGCCATCCTGCAGCGGGTTGCCAACCCGCATAGTTGGCGCCGATTGCCAATCGGCGGCAGGTTTAGCAACCTGCCCCACAGAGCTTACTCGTGCCGAAGCGCAATAATCGGATCCACCGCCAACGCCCGCCGTGCGGGCAAATAGCAGGCCGCCAGCGCCACCGCTGTCAGCAAAAACGCCGTTCCCCCGAAAGTGCTCAAATCATTTGCGCTAACCCCGAAAATAAGACTCGAAAGCAGCCGCGCCAGCGGGATAGAAATCGCGAGCCCAATCCCAAGCCCAGCCGCCGTCAGCAGCAGGCCATGCCACGCCACCATCCGAAGCACGTCGGGACGGTCCGCGCCCAGCGCCACGCGGATTCCGATCTCGTGGGTCCGCTCCGTGACAGCGAACGCCATCAATCCGTAAATCCCAACTGCGGAGAATACCATCGCGATGGCGCCCAGCACCGTCAGCATCACCGCCACGTAATTGAGCCCGATCATCCGGTTGGCGATGATTCGATCCAGCGTCTCGATCTCAAACAGCGGCCGGTCAATATCCAGCGCGGCCACCACGCGCCGCACCGGACCCGCCAGCGCCATCGGATCCCCCTTCGCCCGGACCGCGATATAGGTGTAGTAAAGAGGTGTCTGCCGATACGGCTGATACACAGCCGCCGGCAGCTCAGTCGCCAACGGATCGTAGCGCACATCTTTCACCACGCCAACTACCGTGAGCCAAGTACCGTCGCTGCCCAAACGGATGTGCTGTCCAATAGGATTCTTATCCGCCCAATTGCGCCGCACAAAATTCTCAGTCACCAGCGCCACCGGCTGCGCCGCCGGACCGTCGGAATCCAGCAGTCCCCGGCCCCGCAACAACGGAACGCCTACCGTATCCAGGTAATTCGGACTCACCACCTGCACCAGCGCCGTCTTCTGCTGGCTCTGGGTAACCGCCGGTTGCCCTTCCACCGCATACGTGCTCATCCGGTCGTTATATCCGTAAGGAATGTTCGACGCTACCGTGGCGCTTTCCACGCCGGGCAGAGCCGAGATCCGCTCCAGCATTTGATCGTAGAAAGCCGATCGCTGATGCGCCTCGCCATAATGTTTGTCGGTCAGCACAATCTGCATGGTCAGCAGGGACTGCGGCCGGAGATTCTCATGCACGCGCAGTAGCGTTTGCGAACCTTTCAACATCAATCCAGCGCCGGCCAGCAGCACCATCGTGGCGGCAATCTCGGCCACAACCAAGATGCTGCGCAACCTTTGGCGCCCACGCCCGGCGGAAGTCCCGCGTCCGCTCTCTTTTAATGTCTCGTTCACATCGGCTCTGGTGCCGAGCGCCGGAATCAACCCGGATATCAGCCCGGCGAACAGCGCGATCGCAATGGTGAACGCCAAAGCTCGGCCATCGATTCCAATGTTGTCCCAACCCGGGATATAGCGCGCCACATTACCAGGCATGTTGGAAAGAATCAGATCCAGGCTCCACGCCGAAAATAGGAGACTCGCCAGCGCGCCGGCGAGCGAAAGCATCATGCTTTCCGCCACGATCTGCCGCATAATCCTCCACCGGGCCGCCCCCAACGCCGCCCGGATCGCGAATTCCTTATGGCGTCCCGACATGCGCGCAAACTGCAGGTTCATCACATTGGCGCAAGCGATCAGCAGGACAAAAAAGACCGCGGCGAGCAGCATGATGGAATACTGGCGATTGAAATCCCCAGTAATAAAGCGGCGCAGCGGCTGCACGATCACGCCCCATCCTTGATTGGTCCGCGGATATTTTTCCGCTAAGTGTGCCGCGATGGTTTGCAGCTCGGCGCGCGCTTGCGATTCCGGCACTCCATCCTTCAGCCTCGCCACCAATTGCACATAGTGATTTGCGCGATCGGCTCTCTCCTGCGGCGAAAGCGCGAGCGGCGTCCAGAGCAGACACGCGACTGGAAAGCGGACCTGCTTGCCCATCACGCCAATCACTGAATAGGTACCGCCGTTCAGCTTGATTTCGCGGCCCACGATGCCCGGGTCCGCACCAAAGCGCCGCTCCCAAAGTCCGTGACTCAGCACCACCACCTGATTCTTACCGGGCAAATCTTCATCGGCGGCGAAACTTCGCCCCAGCGCCGGCTTCACCCGGAGCGTGTCGAAAAAATTCGGCGTGACCACGGCGGAAAAAACCGGCTCGGGATCGCCATTGCCCGAAAGATTGAAATCCACGCGCTCGAAGGCCGAGATTTGCTGGTAGGAGGTCGCCTGGCTCTGGAAATCCAGATAATCGGCCGGCGCAACGGATGCCGGAAAAGTGCTGTTGCCCGGGGCCCGCTGGTGCAGCATCACCAGACGGTCGGCATCCGGAAACGGCACCGGCTTAAAGATGAAAGCGTCCGCCACGCTGAAGATCGCGGTATTAGCGCCGATCCCAAGCGCCAGCGTCAGCACCACGAACAGCGTAAATCCGGGACTCCGCGCGAGACTGCGTAGATTCGATCGAACATCAGGCCACAAGCCGTCGAGCATGAACATAAAACAGCACGTAGCGTACCTCGCCTAACTGCCAGCAAATAAGCAACTTGCGCTCGCTGAATTGTCCGATCCTGGGACGCTCCGTCCCGATCTGATCAATCAGGTTCAGAATGTGGGGCAGGATGTCATCCTGCAGCGGGTTGTTAACCCGCGCAGTTAGCGCCGATTGGCAATCGGCGCGCAGGTTGCCAACCTGCCCCACGAAGCAATTTTTTGTAACCTTAGAGCTGCTCAATTGTATGCTGGCGAGAGAGAACGATGGACTTTTCCGAGATCTACCAGCGCTATGTCCACGACGTCCACCGCTTCTCACTCTACTTGTCTGGCGATCCAGCGCTGGCCGACGACCTGACCGCTGAGACTTTCGTCCACGCCTTCTGGGGCGCGCGAGACTTGCGCGTGGGCACCGTCAAAGCGTACTTGCTGGCCATCGCACGCAATCTGTATCGCAACGTGCGGACACGCGAGCATCGCGCGGTACAAATCGACGCTGTACCTGAGCCGTCCGCCGCCGCCCCGAACCCCGAGCAGGCAGCCACCGATCGCCAGAAGCTTTCGAACACCCTGCGCGCCATGCAAAAACTTCCGGAGCCGCAACGCGAAGCCCTGGTGCTGGCCACTGACCAGGACCTGAGCTACGAACAGATCGCAGTGATCCTCAATTGCTCGGTCGCAGCGGTAAAAGTGCGCATCCATCGCGCGCGTCTTCAGCTAAAAGCAGAGTTGGAAACAAAGGAGAAACCATGGACAATCTAACCCGTGCCGTAATCACCGATCTTTGGCCGCTCTACATCTCGGGCGATGTGAGCCCGGACACTCGCCGATTTGTCGAGAACTTTCTCAGCCTGTACCCTGACTTCGCCCGGGAACTGAAACAGGAGAGCGAGTCGCTTCCAACCCCGCCTCCCCTCCAGCCGGATCACGAACTGAAGACGCTGTCACGCCTGAAGCGCCGGTTGACAGGTCCAGTATGGATACTCCAGCTAGCGATGATTTTTTCCGGCATCGCATTCGGCCGGATCGTCTCCGACACGTCCTTTGACGTGTCCCCGCGCAATTTCATAATCATGGCCAGCATCGCGGCGTGCTTCTGGGTGGCGTTTTTCGTAAAGCTGTTGCGGAGCCGGCAAGCGTTCATCATCCGCCCACGCTAGAGAGTTACCGGTGCTCTTAGGTTTTCACAAACAGGCAAGCGTTCAGTTCGGCAATTGTGGTGACAGGCTCGAATTTTCGCGCAAGTCAATCCAAGAAGCTACGGGGTGGATAATCGCGAAATTTCGTGCCTGTCACCGCATTTGCCAAGCGTTCAAACTTCCACCACGGGGTTAACTGTTATCCCGATCGCGGTAGAATGGGTTCATGACCCGCCAAGTGGAAGCAGTCTATGAGCACGGCGTACTCCGCCCGCTCGAACCGTTGGCGCTGGATGAGTCACAACGAGTGAAACTAACAATTTCAGACGCGGGTACGGGCTCCTATTCGTGCGACCTGGAATTGATTGAGCGAGCAAAGGCAGAAGTAGCCGCGATGAATCACGTACCGTCAATCGAAGAACTCCAACAAATTATGTCCAAGATTCCCGGGTCGTTGGCTGAGGATTTCGCCGCTGAACGCGAGGAATAATCCCCGGCGCGATATCTCTCGATTCAAGCGCGCTTGCCAAGCGCTATCATGCCGAACTGGGTACCGCAAAGTTTTGTCCATCTTCGGCGAACCGGTTCACGAAATCCGCATGTCAAATCTGAGCTTCATCGAGATCCAATCGGTCTTTGCCAGGAAAGTCCGAAGCGGCGTGATCAGCCGGCGTGCAGCGGGCTCGCTTGATGGCCGATATTGCCGCAGGCGAGATCGAGGTCTGTGCCGTAAACGCGGATCATTTCAACGAGGCAGCAGATCTGATTCGGCGCCACAGCTTTAGCCACCCCTTGCGAACGCTTGATGCCCTTCAACTCGCGGTAGCGATCGATCTCGCAAAACAACGTCTCCTGGATCAGTTTGTGGTATGAGATCGCGCACTGGCAGAAGTCTCAGTCCTCGAAGGCCTGACAGTGCTAAATCCGGAACTGACATAGTTCAGCCAGCCCCGGGTAAGCAATGGGGCCGTATGATCAATACTGGATATGATCGGTACCGCAGCTGATGGGTTGTGGACGTGGCGAGCCTAACCCTTCGCCTAGCCGGTTCGCGAATCGCCCTCGCAGTTTCGCTGTTGTCACTATGCGTGGCATTGGCGGACGATCCGCCAGCTCCGACGGGCTCTTTTCGTGAGCTCCGTTTTAGCCAGGACGGTCGGTACGTGCTCGCACAGGAAGATTCCGAAATCACAGTGCTTTCGGTACAGCCGTTCGCGATCTTGTTCCGGATTCCCGCTGCCCATCTGTTCTTGGGCATTTGTTACTCGAGGCGCCATCAAAACGGTCTCGCCAGAGAACAATTCTTACGTGTGATTGACTTAGGGCTTGTAAACGAGTTCGAAGCCGAGGCGCGTTATCGCCTAGCCTCTACGTACTTCGTGGAGGAGGGATTTGCTCAAGCCAAGCATCAACTCGAGTTCATTCTGGCGGGGCACACCCATGACATCGAGCGTGTTCCGCGGAGGTACATTTACGAACAGCTTTCGAGAGTGTGCCACTATCTCGGGGAGGAGCAGAACGCGAAAAGTTATAAAAAGCTCGCCGAGAACTCTTGAACCTCATCTACTTCTTCAAGCTGGATGCTATAAAGAACGCAAACCGCAAATCCGCGCGGCTTGGTTCAGCACCGCTCGGGATTGATCACCGAAAATCCCTCTAGTCCTGCAACCTCGCAAAGTATCGTATCCGCCGCGACGAAATGATCCGCCAACTTCTGATCCCTCAATTCCAATGCCACAGCGAGTTGAAGGGCGTCCAGCGCACGAAGCCGCTGAGTGAAAGCGTAGCGCTCCACTAGCAACTCGCCCTTGGAAAACTCGGCCTCGCCAATCGAGAACACCTGGAGCTTTCCGTTGACCACATCCCTTCGAAACTGCCGTAGGAAAACATCGGCGTCTTCCTTCTCAATGGAGTGTGTTCGAACCTTGATGGCAAACGCCGATGTCAGCTCCGCAACGCTCAGACGAGATATCTGCACGACGCTCTCGCGAGCGTTGACAATGTGATCAACTTCCGGCGTTCCGATCTCTCTATGGTAGAACTTAACTAGCGCACTCGAATCGAGAAAGTAACCCGCCAAAATTCAACGTTCCCCGCGCTCCGCGTTAATTTCAGCAGCCATGGATCCGGGAATCTTGGCTAGCCTTCTCCGGACCTCTTCCAAATCCGAAACCGCTTCCGCATTCGCGAGTTCGCTCTTAATCTTGTCAAGGTATTCAGCATCCAGGTGGGACCGGTTCGTAGCTTTCACCACGCTCACGATGACTTGCTCGTGCTCTCTCAAATCCAGCGGCTGTAACGGCCGCAGTACACCGTTTTCGTAGACGGCGTCAACTTGGAGCGGCATATTCACCATTGTAAGCCGAAACCCGTTTTCTCTTGACACCGTGGGTTATATTCGTAATGTAGCCACGCAGCGAGTCGAGCGTTCCTCCGGGAGCAAACAACAAAAAGTGAAGGAACGAACCCAATCCGCCCCGAAGCCGCCAACCAGATCACACGCGTGATTTTTTGAAACGAACCCAACTACCACCACCTCCACTCAACGGAATCTCCATTAGAATCAGTCACAAAGCCCGACACCCCGCCCACCCCAAGGAACTTTCCCCCGCCCCCGGTGTCTATCGCAACAAGCTACCTCGAAGTTTGAGGCTACAATTAGGTAGACAGCCGTGGCAGACGCCTCAGTTAGTCTACATTTAGATGCGTGCAATCTTCTCCGCACCGGAGGAGGACGTTCTAGTCACGGCTCTTTGTCAGGGTGTCGAGGAAACCTACGAAATCCTGATCCAGCGTTACCAGCAGCCGGTGCATAACTTGGTCTGGCGCCTGCTCAACGATCCTTCAGACACTTGCGATATCGTGCATAAGGATGGCGCCTAAGAATCGTTCATGCCGCTTCGCGTTCGGCATACTTGCAACTCTGACGCTATGTTGCCTTGACGCCGACAACCCGCCCGCGTTTCAAGGGACTCTTCTTCAGCTCCGCTTCAGCCCCGACGGCAAGTACGTGCTCGCTCAAAATGATTCCGATATCGCTGTGCTTACGGTGCACCCACTGGCAATTCTTTTCTGGATTCCAGCCGGGCAGACGGATCTCGCCAAGTTCACGCCCGACTCAAGAGATATCGTTTTGGTGAGAGGCGGCACTCGGGTAACAGCACAGAGGATTTCACTTTCGCGATCGGTAGCTTACGTCGAACGCTGGAATCTTGCGGCCCACATTCGGCCTCAGAGCACATCTTTGCCAGAGTTGCTTTGCGGAACAGAAGAAATTTCGCCGGATGGCTCGCTGGTAGTTTGCGACACGCCAGAAGGAACACTTCAATTGATTGATACAGAATCAGGAAAAGTCGTTTTCAATCAAATCAGGTTTGCCAAGCTGGATGAAGTATTTGGGCCGCAGCCGGGACGTGGGGCAGTGATGATGGGTGATCTAGGACAGGTTCACATCTATTTTTCGCCAGACAGTCACTACCTGATCGCCCGAGCGGACTTTGGATCTACCTTACTTTGGGATCTGCGCGAACGTAAGGCAATGGATTTGCATGGATGGCAAAACCGGCTTCGTCATAAGCTTTTCGATTTTCTGGCGCCCGATCGCGTTATGACCACCGGAAATTGGCAAGTCGGTAGACACGGGATATGGACAGGCACGATCATGGAGTTCCCTTCCGGGCAGAAACTTTCTAAACCTAAACTGCCGATCGGTCGCTTCTATCGAGCCACGGGGACAGGCTTCATCCTTATTCGCCCGTTCGGGAAGGCTTCGTTTTACCTGAAGTCCAAGCGGTCTGCGCTCGCCGAAATCAGCACCGAACGGGTCATACTCTCGGACGGTGCTATGGACGTCCTCGGCCGCTACTACGTCGCTGAAAAAGTTGTTGGCAAAGAGGTAGGGCTCTACGAAATCGACAAAGGACTCCAAGCGTCTGTGGAGCTCAGCAAGTAGGCTCCCATTTGCTCTACCGCAGGCTGGCAAGCAGAAGGCATTTTCCGAGCGCAATTATTACGGCCATGCAGAGGTTATCGTGCCAGCGAGTGTTCTTGCTTCGCCTTTCCGTGAGACGCACCGTCCGGTCAATAAAAAGTGAAGGAACGAACCCAATCCGCACCGAAGCTACCAACCCGATCATACCCCCGTGATTTTTTGAAACGAACCCAATCTGCCGCCAGCCATCCAACGCAATCTCCATTAAAATCAACCAAAAAGCCCTCACCCCGCCCACCCAAGGGAACTTTCCCCCGCCCCCGGTGTCTATCCCAATAAGCTACCTCGAAGTTTGAGGCTACAATTAGGTAGACAGCCGTGGCAGACACCTCAGTTGGTCTACATTTAGATGCGTGCATCTTCTCCGCACCGGAGGAGGACGTTCTAGTCACGGCCCTTTGTCAGGGTGTCGAAGAAGCCTACGAAATCCTGATCCAGCGTTACCAGCAGCCGGTTTATAACTTGGTCTGCCGCCTGCTCAACGATCCTTCTGACGCTTCGGATATCGTGCAAGAGGTTTTTCTCAAAGTGTTCCGCAATATCGGATCTTTCCGCGGCAACAGCAGTCTGAAGACCTGGATCTATCGGATCGCGGTGAATGAGGCGTACAATCATCGCCGCTGGTTTTCGCGCCACCAACGACAGGAAGTGGCCATGGCTTCGGACGAAGGAATGCCGTGTTACGAGGACAGCCTGGCGGATCCCGGCCGTACGCCTTTCGATCTGGCGGCGGATCACGAAACCCGCGCCCTGGTGGAAGCGGCGCTCGAAAAGTTGAACGCGAAGTTTCGCGCGGCAGTTGTTTTGCGGGACATCGAGGACTTGAGCTATGAAGAAATCGCCGCAGTCCTCGGATGTGTCGCTGGGTACCGTAAAGTCTCGCATCCTGAGAGGGCGCGAGGGTTTGCGAAAGATATTGGAAGGCCGGTTGGAGAAGGAACCTGGCGTCGAATGGTCGCTCGCAGCCGATAACGGATTAGTATGGAATGCTGGAACGTAAGACAAAACGTGTCGGCGTACATGGATAATGCCGTTCCCGAAGAAGCACAGAGGGAAATGAGGCAGCACATGAGTAATTGCGGCCCTTGCGCCCGCGAAGTAGAGCGGCACCGGCGCGTCCGTGAAGCTTTGCGAACGCTTCCCCAGCCGGGCCGTGCCCGCGGGGCTCACCATGCGTCTGCGCGTGGCGGCGTCTAAAGTCCGCGCCGGATCGCTGCGGGGCGAATCCAACTGGAGCCGCTGGCGCGATCGCTTCCAACTCACTCTCAAGAATTTAATGCGGCCCATCGCGCTGCCGCTCGCAGGCGGATTGTGCTCCGCCGTGGTGATGTTCAGCGCTCTGGTCCCCACTTTCACCTCCGCGTTCGCCATGGATAAGACGCCCATCCTCGCTGTGGGATGTTCCCACCATGCTGGTCACTCAGCCCATGGTGAAATGCACCGCGCCCGTGGCTTTCGGCGAAACGGAAGCCGTGGTCGATCTCACCATCGACGAACAGGGGCGCATCGCGAATTACACCATCGTCAGCACCGGCCCGGGACAAAAAGCCGAGCAAGTCCGCCGCAACATTGAAAACAAGTTGCTGTTTATCGGATTCTGGCCGGCCACTGCTTTCGGCAAACCAGTCGCCGGAACCGTGCGCGTATCATTTGGCAGCAGCCACGTAGAAGTCCGCGGGTAGGGCCAGCCTCTGGGTCGCCGTCTAGGCCAGCACTTCTTAGTCCGTCAAGAAATCCTGGAGCGCATCGCGAAGTCCGCTTGCCCGGAGCCTGCCGATACCGTAGTCGAAATCGGACCCGGCCGCGGCGCCCTTACCTCCCATCTGCTTGCACACTCGGCCCACGTAATCGCCATTGAGATCGATCCAGTGCTGGTTCAATACCTGCGCTCCAAGTTCCGCGACGAACCGCGCCTCACCCTCATCGAGAGCGATGTTCTAAAAGCCGACCTCGCGCAATGGGGACCCATCACCGTAGTCGGCAACCTGCCCTACTACATCACCTCGCCGATCATCGAAAAAACGTTGGCACTGGGTTCCCTGCTGCAGCGCGGCGTCTTTCTGCTGCAGAAGGAGGTCGCCGAACGAGTCACAGCCGTTCCCGGCACCCGAGCCCACGGATTCCTGAGCGTTCAAACGCAACTCCTTAGCTCTCCCGAACTTTTGTTCGGTGTGCCGGCCTCCGCCTTCCGCCCACCGCCCAAAGTGGATTCCGCGGTAGTCCGCCTGATTCCGAAACAACGAGATCGCCGTTCCCGATCCCGTGGCCGTTTCTCCGTTTTGTAGGCCTCTGCTTCCGCCAAAAGCGCAAGAAAATCCGCAACAACCTTCTCGACGTTTACGACAAATCCATATTGGATGCCATCCCCGAAACCTCGAAGCGCGCCGAGCAATTATCGATCCCCGAATTCATCGCTCTTTACCGCACAGTGCAAACCGAACCGCGACCGCAAGGGAGCGTGCGAAAATCCGAAACATGACGAGCCCTGTCAACCAGCCCCGCTAAACTTCCCCATGGATCTCCCAGGCGATCCCGGATATTGTGGGGCACGTTGGTAACCTGCCGCCGATTGCCAATCGGCGCAAACTGCGCGGGTTAACAACCCGCTGCAGGATGACATCCTGCCCCACATTCTGAATTCGCTCTGCTAGGCTGTATCCTGTAGTTTGATGCCTCGCGTCCGCTTCGCCCCGTCCCCAACTGGTTTCCTGCATATTGGCAGCGCCAGAACGTTCATTTTCAATTGGCTGTATGCGCGCCACAACAATGGCACGATGGTCCTGCGCATCGATGATACCGACGTCGATCGAAACACGGACGCCTCTCGCAACTCCATTTTTGAAGGCTTGAAGTGGCTCGGCCTCGGCTGGGACGAACTGTATCATCAGTCGGAACGTCTGGACCTGCATCGCCAGGTTGCATGGAAGATCTTCGAAAAGGGTTTGGCCTATCGCGACTTCACGCCTGCCTCGGCAGAGTTGGAATCGAAAGAGCACTCGAGCGGCCCCTGGCTTTTTCATCCAGCCATGCGGGAGCTTTCCGCCGAAGAGAGCCAGCGTCGCGCCGATGCCGGTGAGCCGTTCGTTCTGCGCTTTCGCGTGCCGCGCGAGTCATCGAAAGCGGTGGAATTCCACGACGCGGTCTACGGCGCGCAATCCAAGCAGCCCGCCGACATCGAAGACTTCGCCCTGCTCCGCAGCAACGGCATCCCGACCTATCACATGGCGTCCTGCGCCGACGATATCGATCTCAACATCAGCCACATCATCCGCGGCCAGGATCACCTGACCAACACCTTCAAGCACGTCCTGATTTTCGAAGCCGCCGGCGCCGCACTGCCAACGTTCGCCCATTTGCCGTTGCTCATTGCGCCGGATGGTTCCAAGCTCTCGAAGCGCAAACATGGACCCGTGGTCAGCGTTACCACCTATCGCGACGAAGGATTTCTGCCGCACGCCTTCATCAATTTCCTGTGCCTGCTGGGCTGGTCGCCCAAAGACAATCGCGAGCAGATGACCCGCCAGGAGTTGACAGACGCGTTCTCCTTCGAAGGCATCAATCACAGCAACGCCGTCGTAAATTTCACCGAGCAGGACCCGTTCGATCCCAAAGCCGTCTGGCTCAACGCGGAGCTGATCCGGACTATGCCGGTGGAAGAGCTGGCCGAACAGTTGTTGCCGTTCGTGCCCGGCGCCGAACTACCCAAAATGTTGCGCGTCGCCCCGTTAGTGCAGGAGCGCATCAAACTGCTGAAGGACGTTTCCACAATCGCCGATTTTTTCTTCCTGGAAGAGCTTCCGCCGTACGACAGCGCCGAGCTGATCCCGCAAAAAGGCGATGCGCAAATGGCTCTCACTGTTCTGGCTCGCGCGAGCGAGGTCCTGGCGACAACAGAATTCACTCACGACGCCCTGGATCAATCGCTACGCGCCGCTTCCCAAGAACTAAAGATCAAGCCCGGCCAAATGTTCCAACCAATCCGCGTAGCCGTCTGCGGCCGCAAGAACGCCCCGCCGCTATTCGAAACGCTGGAAGTCCTCGGCCGCGCAACCACTCTCAAGCGCATCAACGTAGCGCACGCACTCCTGCGTGCCGCGTTCACACTCGTGTGAACGCCAGGTCCGTAGCACAATAGAAAAAGAGAACATGAATATTCCCGAAATCGCCGATTCCGACGCACCGGCTTCCAACTTCGTCCGAGACATCATCATCGACGACCTGAAAACCAACAAGTTCAACGGCCGCGTGCACACCAGATTTCCGCCGGAACCCAACGGCTACCTCCACATCGGCCACGCAAAGTCCATCAATTTGAATTTCGGACTCGCCGCGGAATTCGGCGGCAAATGCAATCTGCGTTTCGACGACACCAATCCGTCCAAGGAAGAAACCGAGTACGTCGACTCCATCATCGAAGACGCGCGCTGGCTGGGCGGCGATTGGGGCGACCGGCTGTTCTACGCCTCCGATTATTTCGGCCAGCTCTACGATTGGGCGGTTCAGCTCATAAAAGCGGGAAAAGCCTACGTCTGCGATCTCTCGGGCGACGAAGTCCGCAAGCAGCGCGGCACTCTGACTGAACCCGGCCAGGAAAGTCCCTATCGGAATCGCAGCGTCGAAGAAAACCTCGCTCTCTTTGCGCGCATGAAGGCGGGCGAATTTCCCGATGGCGCCCGCACCCTGCGCGCCAAAATCGACATGGCCTCGCCCAATCTGAACCTGCGCGACCCCATCATGTACCGCATCCTGCATGCCGAGCATCATCGGACCGGCAACAAGTGGTCCATCTACCCGATGTACGATTTCGCGCATGGCCAGTCCGATTCCATCGAAGGCGTCACGCACTCCATCTGCACGCTCGAATTTGAAGATCACCGTCCGCTCTACAACTGGTACGTCGAGCAGCTCGGCATTTATCATCCGTATCAGTACGAATTTGACCGGCTCAATCTCACCTACACGATTCTTAGCAAGCGCAAGCTGCTGATGCTGGTCCAGAAGGGTCTCGTAAAAGGCTGGGATGATCCGCGCATGCCCACTATTTCCGGATTGCGCCGCCGAGGCTACACGCCGGAAGCCATTCGCAATTTCTGCCGCCGCGTGGGTGTCTCCAAGACCAACGGCACCACCGAGCTTTCGCTGCTGGAGTATTTCCTGCGCGAAGATCTCAACAAGCGCGTGCCACGTGTGATGGCGGTGCTGCGCCCGCTGCGCGTAGTCATCGACAACTATCCCGAAGGCCAGGTGGAAGAGCTGGAAGCTATCAACAATCCCGAGGATGCAAGCGCCGGTACGCGCCGGGTGCCCTTTTCGAAAGTCCTCTACATCGAGCAGGACGATTTTCGCGAAGATCCACCTAAGCAGTATTTCCGTTTGTCCCCCGGCCGCGAAGTCCGGTTGCGCTATGGCTACTTCATTACCTGTACCAACGTGGTGAAAGATCCGGCCGGTGAAATTGTGGAGGTTCATTGCACCTACGATCCGGCAACGCGCGGCGGCAATGCCCCGGACGGTCGCAAGGTGAAGTCCACCATCCATTGGGTATCGGCCGCGCAAGCCATCGACGCGGAAGTTCGCCTGTACGACAATCTGTTCACCAAAGAAAATCCGGATGACGTTCCGGAAGGCCAGGAGTTCACGGTGAATCTCAATCCGAAATCGCTCGAAGTAGTGCAGGGCGCCAAACTCGAGCCGAGCCTCGCGGGAGCCGCGCCCGCCAGCCGCTACCAATTCGAACGCTTGGGTTATTTTTCGGTGGATCCGGATAGCACGCCGGAAAAGCCCGTGTTCAATCGAACCGTCGCGCTGCGCGACACCTGGGCTAAGATCGAGAAGAAATCGAAATGATCATTCTCGGACTCGGTGGTTTGCTCAACGAACCGGCCTGCGCGGTGCTGAAGAACGGCGCGCTCGCGTCGGCGGTGGAACAGAAAAAAGTTTCACGCCGGCATGAACCCGGGGAATTGCCGGAAGAAGCTATTGAATCCGCTCTCAGCTTGGCCGGCGTGGTCGAGCGACGCGGTGGATTGCGTTGCATTAGTCCGCCCCTTCAGCACCGGACACGAGAGTGAACTCCATCTAGCCCTCCGCGCCCGTTTCCCGGCCAGCAGTTTGGTTCTGGTAGAACATCACACCGCGCATGCCGCTTCCGCGTATTTTGCTTCGCCATTTCAGGAAGCGGCCGTGCTGACGCTCGACCGTATGGGAGATTTTCGCTGCGGAGCTCGTTGGTCTGGCGAAGGCAACGAACTGCGTCTGGAAAAGGAACTGTACTATCCGGATTCACTCGGAGATCTTTACGGGCGTGTGACGGAGCTGCTCGGATTCCGGGCCAACGCCGAAGAGCACAAAGTGCAATGGCTATCCACGGCCGGCGATTCCGGGAAATATCTGGCGGTCTTCGAAGATATCCTTCCGAACCCTGCTTGGCCGCGCTTGGATCGCTCTTACTTCGATTCGGATCGGGCCAGCCAGGGCGGATTCAGCGCCAAGTTTTACCAGCGGCTTGGAATCGCCGATGGCGCCCCCATTCAGGAATCGGAACGCGCGCACATCGCCGCGGCGCTTCAAAAGGCCGTCGAACGCACCGTGTTGTGTATGGCGGGATCCGCGCAAAATATCTGCCTCGCAGGGGGCCTGGGATTCAACGCGCTGCTGGTAAGTTCGCTCGAACAGCATAAGAACGTATTCGTTCAACCCGCGGCAGGCAATGCCGGAACGGCAATCGGTGCGGTTTTGCACGCCTGGCACACGGTACAACATCAAACCCGGCGCGCCAGTTTGAGTGACATGTGCCTGGGCCCAAGTTATTCGGCCGAAGAGGTGAAGAAGGTTCTGGAGAACTGCAAACTACGCTTCCGCTACCTGCTGACCACCGAAGAACTGATGGAAAGCGCGGTCCGCGAAATCAACAATCAGAAGATCATCGCGTGGATGCAGGGCCGCATGGAGTTCGGCTCTCGCGCGCTTGGCAATCGAAGTATTCTGGCTTCTCCGCTCAATGCGTATTCAACCGAAAACCTCAACGTGTTCATCAAGCACCGCGAGCCGTTCCGCAAATTCGCCGCGTCGGTGCCTGCCGAAGTGGCGAATGTTTACTTCGAAGTGGGACCCAACGCCCGCTACCTGGCCACAGTAGGCCGTGTCCGTCCCGAATATCGCCAAACCTTTCAAAGCGCCGTGCTGGGCGACGGGCTGGTCCGCGTCCACACCGTCTCGAAGGAAGACAACCCGCTCTATCACCGGCTTCTACACGCCGCCGGAGAGTCCACCGGACTTCCAGTGCTCTACAACACCAGCTTCAACCTCTTCGGCGACCCGCTGGTCTGCACTCCGCGCGACGCGGTCCGCAGTTTTTATTCGTCTGGAATCGACGCCTTATTCGTCGGCAATTTCCTGTTGGAGAAATAGCTCGAATCCTGGCGTGTCGTGGTAGCGCTCCCTTGCGGTCGCGGTTCGGTAGGCTCCGCGCGGCGTAAACTGAAATTATGGAACTGATCGTCAATCAGAAGCGCTACCGGCTGAAAAGCGACCCAGACCGCATGCTCCTCTGGGTGCTGCGCGACGACTTGGGATTGACCGGCAGCAAATACGGCTGCGGCGAGGGCCAATGCGGCGCCTGCACGGTGCTGATCGATGGCGCCCCCATCCGTTCCTGCATCACGCGCGCCGCCGGTGTCGCCGGCAAAGCGATCACCACCATCGAAGGCATCGCCCAAAACGGACATCTTCACCCGCTGCAAGAAGCTTTCATGCAGGCCGACGCGATGCAGTGCGGCTACTGTACGCCCGGGATGATCGTCACTGGTAGTGCGCTGTTGAAGACGAATCCGCATCCAAGCGATGGGGAAATTCGAGAAGCTATGGAAGGGAATGTCTGCCGCTGTGGGACTTATCCGCGCATCGTCGCGGCCGTTCAAATGGCCGCGCGCGCTGGAGGCCAGCATGCTTGAAGTCGAGCGTTACGAGCTCCACGCCGGACCCACTTACCATTTCGATCTCGATCGGCGCGATTTCTTCAAGTTTCTGGGCGGCGGCGTGTTGCTGCTGCTCGCCATCGATCCCAAAGCCTCCGCGCAGGAATCCGGACGCGGCGGACGCGGGCAAGGACTTCCAGAACATATTGGCGCCTGGCTGCACATCGGCGAGGACGGGACTGTCACCGCCTTCACCGGCAAAACCGAAGTCGGTCAGAACATCCGAACTTCGCTGGCGCAAGCTGTGGCGGAAGAATTACGTACACCGATCGCTTCCATAAGACTGGTCATGGCCGACACCGCCCTCACGCCTTACGACATGGGCACGTTCGGCAGCCGCACCACGCCCACCATGGCCCCGCAGCTCAGAAAAATGGCCGCAGCCGCTCGCGAAACGCTCATCGATCTCGCCGCCGAGAAGTGGAAAGCGGATCGCAGCGCAATCACCGTCTCCGAGGGCCGCCTGAAACATGGCGACCAGTCCATCACTTTCGGTGAATTGACCCACGGCCGCGAACTGATGAAAACCGTGGACGCGGCGCCCGTCACGCCTGCAACCAAGTGGACCATCGCAGGCACCTCCGTGCCCAAGACAACGGCCCGCGATATGGTCACGGGCGCGCATCGGTTCACGTCGGACCTCACTCGCCCCAATATGCTTTCGGGCCGCATCCTGCGCCCGACTGCATTCAATGCGAAACTCGCCTCGCTCGACACCAAGCAAGCAGCAGCCATCCCAGACGTCCAAGTGGTACACGAGGGTGATTTCATTGGCGTGGTTGCGCCAGATGAAAACACCCTTGCGAAAGCGATCGCTGCTCTCAAAGCGGAGTGGAAAGCCGATCCGCAGCCATCCAGCAAAGATCTGTTCGCTTACTTGAAAAGCCATCCGGAAGAATCACGAGCCACTCCGGAACAAGGATCAGTGGAACAAGGCTTCCAGTCTTCCGACTTTATCCGGGAAGCCACATACACGGTCGCCTACATCGCGCACACGCCGCTGGAACCGCGCGCGGCCGTGGCGGAATGGAACGAAGGCAAACTCACGGTCTGGACCGGCACTCAGGTCCCATTCGGAGTGCGTAGCGAGTTGGCGGAAGCCTTCAGCATCCCTGAACCAAATGTGCGCGTGATTGTTCCCGACACAGGCTCAGGCTACGGCGGCAAACATTCGGGAGAAGTTGCTGTTGAAGCCGCTCGACTGGCCAAGAGCGCTGGAAAACCAGTGAAGGTGATCTGGACTCGGGAAGAAGAATTCACCTGGGCCTACTTCCGGCCGGCTGGAGTGATCGAAGTCCGCGGCGGCACGCGTAAGGATGGCAGCATCGCGGCCTGGGAATTTCACAACTACAACTCCGGCGGATCCGGCATCGAAAGCCCGTACGAAGTCCAGAACAAGAAGGTGCAATTCCACGCGACAGCGTCGCCCTTGCGCCAAGGCTCCTACCGCGGACTTGCGGCCACTGCGAATCATTTCGCGCGTGAATCGCACATGGACGAACTGGCCGCAGCGATGACAATGGATCCGCTGGAATTTCGTTTGAAGAATCTGAAGAACGAACGCGTCCGCGCGGTGCTGGAAGCCGCTGCCGCAAAATTCGGTTGGGACAAATTGAAGAGTTCTCCCACCCGTGGCTTCGGGTTGGCTTGCGGCGTCGAAAAGGGCGGCTATGTCGCCTGCTGCGCCGAAGTTTCCATTTCGCCATCCGACGGAAAAGTGAAGATCGAACGCGTAGTGACCGCCTTTGAGTGCGGCGCGATCGTGAATCCCGAGCACCTCAAGAATCAAGTGGAAGGCGGCGTCATTATGGGAATCGGCGGCGCGCTATTCGAGGCGATTGAATTCGACAACGGCCGCATATTAAATCCGCACTTAGCGAAATATCGGGTGCCGAGATTCAGTGATATACCGGTTCTCGAAACCGTGCTGCTGGATCGCAAAGATCTTCCATCCGCCGGAGCCGGCGAAACGCCAATCGTCGGATTGGCTCCGGCAGTTGGAAACGCTATCTTCCACGCCACCGGCATCCGAATCCGTTCGCTGCCGATGGTCCCGAAGGGATTGCCGCCGCAGGCTCAGCCGACCGCTTAGCGCAAATCGCGCAGCGTTCGAAGATCCGACAAATCCTGCGCCAAGGCATCGCGATCGTGCGATTCCAACGTATTGTTCTTCACTACGTCCTTCAAGTTATCGATCGCGGCGTCCAGCTTGCCTTTGTCGAACTTCCCTGCCCGCAAATCTCCGTCGAATTCCGACAGATGATGCTGGACATTCTTATACCGCTCCCGCTCCTTGTCGTTCTTGCGCGTGAAATCGGCGGCATGTTCCAGATCCTGCTGTACCCGCGAAACCAAGTCCCGCGCCCGGCCGTATTCCTGTCCAAATAACAGAAGACCTGTCCCGGCCAAGGCCCCGAACAGCCTTCCAGCCGCATCCCGCCGAGTTAAAAGATTAGCCATAGTGTGCACCCCCTGGTGAGACTCCTATCGGGGAAACTTGTTGCACGAACCCGTAACTCCGTTAACCTAAATAGGTGACCAAAACATTGTTACTCCTTGTTCTGCTAACAACCGTAGCCTGGGCGGAAGTTCACCCCCTCACGCTGCGACAGGCTGTCGAGACCGCGCTCCGGGAGAACCCCGATCTGGTGCTCGCGAGGCTCGATGAGCAGAAAGCACAGGCCGCCATCCGCATCGCCAAGGACCCGTTTGTGCCGAAAGTTTATGCAGGCAGCGGGGACGCCAAAACATGGGGATATCCAGGCAGCATCGAAGGCGCGGCGCCGTCCATCATCCAGGCCCGCACCGATATGTCGCTCTTCAATCGTCCGAAGAGCTACGATCTGGCTCGCGTGCGGGAGAATGCGCGCGGCGCAGCTATCGGAGTTCAATCGAGAAGCGAGGAAGCGGCGTATCAAACCGCAGCCACTTTCCTCGATACCGAGCAACTCGTACGCAGCGTGCAATCCCTGCACCTGGAAGTGGAAAGCCTGGAGCGCGTGAGTGAAGCGATCAAGCTGCGCGTGGAGGAGGGCCGCGAGCTGGCGCTCGAAAACAAGCGCATTGCCGTGGATCTGGCCCGTGCGCGGCAACGCTTCGAGAACTTAACCGCCGACGTGGATTACGCGGAAGCCGCGCTCGCGGTCGTATTGGGCTACGCCGCCGGAGATCGCGTGCAACCGCTGGATGACGAGCGCAAGCTGCCAGAAATCCCGGAGACCGCGCAGGCCGCGCGCGACCTGGCTTGGCAAAACAGCCACGAGATCCGGCGTCTGGAATCGGCGCTGCAGGCCAAAGGATTCGAGCTGCGCGAATATCGCGCCGCGCATTTGCCCGTGGTCGACGTTGTGGCGCAATATTCGCTGTTCGACAAGAGCATCTATCGAGACTACTTCGCTCACATCCAGCGCAACAACGGCCAGCTCGGAGTCTCGGTCCAAATTCCAGTCCTCATCGGATCCGCATCCAAGGGCCAGGCCTCGCAGGCCGAATCCGACATCCTGCAACTGCGCGCGCAAGTCAACCAAACGCGCAATCGCATTGACCTGGACATGCAGAAAAACTATCAGGATCTCAAGAAAGCCCAAGGCGCCAGCGAAGTAGCCAAACTGGATCTGGATTACGCGCGCGAACAAGTATCGGTGTTACTGGCCCAACTGGGCGAAGGCCGCATCCCGCGCCAGCGAGTGGACGACGCCCGGCTGAACGAGCAAGAAAAATGGATCGCCTACTACGATGCCCAACATACTCAGGAGAAGGCAAGACTGGCGGTGTTACATCAAACGGGCACATTGCTCGCGTCGCTGCGCTAGCTTCGCAAGTTATTCGGTTATTCGGTTACTCGGTTCATCGGTTCTGTTAACCGGCCTGTCTCTGTGCCTAGAGACCGTTCGGTAGACAGAACCGAATAACCGAGTAACCGAACAACCGAATAACGAGCGCCCGAGGGAACCGAGGAAGCTCAATTTGCTAGATTAAGTCATGTGGCGTATCCGGTTGTTTGGGGCCATGCTATGCCTCGTTCTGCTTGCTGCTTGCAACCGGGACCCTCGCGTTGTTTCCAAGAAGTACACCGATAGCGGCAACAAATATTTCGACAAGGGCAAGTACAAAGAAGCATCCATTATGTATCGCCGTGCCCTCACCAAGGACATGCGCTATGCCGACGCCTGGTACCGGCTTGGATTGACCAACCTGAAGCTGCGCATCCCTGGCGAAGCGCGCCGGAACTTCAGCCGCGCCGTGGAGATTGACCCAGGCAATACAGACGCCATGGTCAAGCTCGGCGATATCGACCTGATCTTTTACATGGTGGATCCCCAGGGCAACCGCGCCCTATTGGCCGATCTCAAGGACCTTTCTCAACAGTTGTTCAAGAAGGATCCCAACTCGTTCCATGGCCTGCGCTTCTCCGGCTATGTTTCGCTGGTGCAGAAGGACCTCAAGACCGCTATCCAGAAATTCGAGGCGGCTAACCAAGCCAAGCCGGATCAGCCGGACCTGGTTCTCTCCCTGGTGCAGGCCTTGTTTCAGGATGGCCAAAACGACGCAGCCGAAAAATATGCCAAAGAAGTAATCGGAAAACAGAAATCCTATGCCCCGATGTACGATGCTTTGTACCTCTACTACATCCGGAGCAACCGTCCCGAACTCGGGGAAGAGCTGCTGAAGCAGGAAATCTCCAATAATCCCAACGAGGGCAGCCCGCTCTTGCAACTGGCGCTTCACTACTATACGTCCAACCGCAAGCAGGAAATGGCCGCCACTCTACAGCGCCTCAGCTCCAATCCAAAGATTTTCCCCGACAATCATATGCAGGTTGGGGATTTCTACGAACGCGTTCGCGACTTCGACAGCGCTTTTGAGCAGTACGACGAAGGTCAAAAAGTAGACTCCAAGAATCGTCGCGTGTACCAGAAGAAAATGGTGGAAGTGTTGGGCACGCAAGGCAAGCGTGAAGCGGCCGCCAAACTCCTGGCCGGCTTGCTCAAGGACGATCCCAAAGATCCCGAAGCCCTGGCCATGCATGGCACATTGCTGCTGGAGAACGGCGACAAAGCACAAGTAAAAACTGTAATTGCGGAGTTGCAGCCGCTTATTTCGAAGATGCCAGGCAACCCGACGCTGCATCTCAATTTGGGCCGCGCCTACATGACCGCCGGCGATCCACAAAGTCTGGATCAGGCGCGCATTCAGTTCCTCGAAGCGCTGAAAATAGAGCCGCATTATCTTCCGGCGCGCCTGGCGCTGGCCCAATTGCAGATGGCTCGCGGGGAGAATCCCCAGGCTGTCCAAAGCGCGGAAGAGGTGATTAACGCCGACCGAACTAATTTGCCTGCGCGATTCATCCGCGCCACCGGATTGATCAACATGCACGAATTCCAGCGGGCGCGCGAGGAATTAAACGCGGCGCTCAAACTGTACCCGACATCGAGTGATGCGCGCTTCCAGCTGGGCGAACTGGATTACCTGGAGCGCCGCTTCAGCGACGCAAAAGCCGAATTCAAAATCCTGATGCAGGCCAACGACCCGCGCGGTTTGCCCGGTATGATCGAAGCCGAAGCCGCGCAAGGCCAATGGGGCTCCGCCATCAAACTGGCTGAGGACCAAGTCCGGCAGTCGCCGGATCGCATGGATTACCGTATGGAACTCGCCATCATCTGCTCTCGCGCCGGGCGCTACGCCGAGGCCACCGAGCAGTTCCAGAAACTCATCCAGAATAAGCCCAACTCGCCCGAACTCTACGTGCGCATTGGCGAGGCCAAGAAGTCGGCCGGCGATACGCACGGCGCCATTGAATCTTTTCAAAAAGCCAGCCAGTTGGACCCGCGCAACGTTCTCTCGCATCTGGATCTCGCCATGACGTATGAACTGGCCGGGAAGGATGAAGACGCGCGCAAATCGTATGAAGACGTTATCAAAATCCAACCCGACAACCTGGAAGCGTTGAACAATCTGGCCTATCTCAAGGCAGACGGAGGAGTGGATCTGGATCAAGCCCTGACTTACGCCAGACAAGCTCAGCAGAAGCGGCCGAACGATCCCAATGTGATGGACACTGTCGCGCTGATTTATATCCGCAAAAATCTTACGGAAGATAGCCTGCGCCTGCTGCGCGATCTAGTGAGCCAGAAGCCTGAGAATCCCACGTTCCATCTGCACCTGGCGATGGCGCTCTATCAAAAAGGCGATCGTCCGCTGGCCAAAAAGGAACTGGAAACCGCGTTGCGGAAAAAGCCCACCGAAAGAGAGCAAGCGACCATCCGCCAGTTGCTGGCCAAAGTTGGATAGCCACCCTTGACACCTCCACTCCAGTCTCGCGGGCCAAGCCTGCCTTACGTTCTGCCGTTTGTCGTTTTCATGATATTCCTGGGCTTGCAACAGTACGCTTTGCTTCCAGTGAACATCGATTATCCGCTGCGAGTGATTCTGCTCGCCGCGGTTCTCTGGGTCTTTTCGCGCGATGTTATCGATCTGCGCTGCTCGCAGACACTCGGGACCATCCTGCTCGGAGTAGCGGTCTTCGCCATTTGGGTGGCGCCGGATGTTTTGTTTCCCGCTTACCGGCAGTCTGTGCTGTTCCAAAATTCGATGTTTGGGCACATCAAGACCACGGTACCGGATGCGGTTCTCACATCACCGATCGTGTTATGGTCGCGAATCATTCGCGCCGTTGTGATCGTGCCGATTCTCGAGGAACTCTTCTGGCGCGGATGGCTGATGCGTTGGATTATTTCTCCGCGCTTTGAGGACGTGAAGCTCGGAACCTACAGCGCCACCGCGTTCTGGGTAACGGCACTACTTTTTGCGTCCGAACATGGTTCGTATTGGGATGTCGGACTGATTGCGGGAATCGCGTACAACTGGTGGATGATCCGGACGAAGAGCTTGGGCGATTGCATCCTGGCGCATGCTGTGACGAATGGGTGCTTGTGCTGGTATGTGGTGGCCACGCGGCATTGGGAATATTGGAACTAACCGACGTAAGGCACCGACTCCCTCACGGTCGCGGCTCGGAAACGGAGAGAGTGTTACCGAACCGCGACCGCAAGGGAGCGTAAAGACGGCTCGTGGTAGCGCTCCCTTGCGGTCGCGGTTCGGTTAATCCAGGCGCATGTGCTCTTTCAAAATGCAGCGATCCATCACTACCGCAAGTCCTGCTTCGCGCGCCTTTTGCGCCCCGTCGTTGTGCTCCACGCCTTCCTGCATCCAAATCACGTTCGCGCCGATGCGAATGGCCGAATCTACGATGGGGCCCACAAACTCCGAGCGGCGGAAGATGTCGACGACATCGATGTGTTCCGGCACTTCTTCCAGGCTTGAGTAGCTCTTCTCGCCCAGCACTTCCGATTCGTTCGGATTCACCGGAATCACGCGATATCCGTGCGCTTGCATGTACTCGGCGACTCCATACGACGGCCGGAATTTTTTGCTGGAAAGCCCCACCACCGCGATGGTTTTACTTTTGCGAAGCAATTCCGGAATCGCTGACATCTACCGTTCCTCCATCTTGAGCAGCTTCCGGAAGCGCGCCACTTCGGCCGGTTTCAGATGACGAACTTCTCCGGGACGCAGCGCTCCCAACTCCAGAAATCCGATTCGGACGCGCCGCAGCTTCTCCACCAAACGGCCAAAACTCTTGAACATCAGGCGGATCTGGTTTTGGCGCCCCTCAATCAACTTCACTTCGTACCACGGATTATCCTTGCGCTGGATGAGCTTGAGACCCGCGGGCGCCGTCCGCTTTCCACCCAACGGAATGCCCTCCCGGAACTTCGTTTCCTGTTCGGATGTAAGCAGCCCTGTCACCTTCACAACGTAAGTCTTGGTCACGTGACTCGCCGCGGAGGTGATGTGCTGCGCGAAGTCGCCATCGTTGGTGAGCAGCAGCAGGCCTTCGCTATGGTAATCCAGGCGGCCCACCGGATAAACCCGCGCCTTCACTCCACGCAGCAGATCCATCACCGTCGGGCGCCCTTCCGGATCGCTTACGGTCGCCATGTAGTTGCGCGGCTTGTTCATCGCCAGATAGACCAGCTTCTCGGGCGCCTGGATGCGTTTTCCATCCACTTTGATGTGGTCGCGTTCCAGATCGGCCTTGGTGCCGAGCTCCGTGATTACCGCGCCGTTCACCTTGACGCGGCCTTCCTGGATCAACTCTTCGGCTTTGCGCCGGCTGGCAATCCCAGCATGCGCCAGGATCTTTTGCAGCCGTTCTTCGGGCATCTATTCCACCGTTTCCGGCGGCGCAGCAGGCTGCTCGCTCGTTGGGGTGGGCTCTTCGTCTGCGCGACGGCTTCCCCCATGGACAACCGTCCCAGCTCTTCGAACTCCTTGAGGGTCGGCAATTCGCTCAGATCCTTCAAACCGAACTGCACCAGAAATTCCTTGGTGGTTTTGTAGAGCATCGGATTGCCCAACACTTTTTTGCGGCCCGCCACGGCGATCAGTTTCCGATCGAGCAGCGTTTTCACCACGCCCGCGCCCTGCACGTTGCGGATCTCGGCAATTTCAGGCACCGTAACCGGCTGCTTGTAAGCGATGAGCGCCAGCGTCTCCAACGCTGGAAGCGAGAGTTTCATCGGCGGCTTGAGATTCTTCACGAACGCGCGGATCGCCTCATGATGCTCCGGCTTGGTGGAAAGCTTATAGCCGCCGGCAACCTCGCGCAGCGTCAGCCCACGCTCGGGCTTGTCGTATTCAGCCGTCAACTCCTCCAGAATACGCGCCACCGTCGCCGCCGGCTGCTGCAGCGCGGCCGCGATCTGATCCGCCGAAAGCGGCTCGTCAGTTACGTACACAACTGCTTCGACAATCGCCTTGAGCTGCGCATCGGACCACTCCGGGGCCGCGGGCGCGGACTCTTCAGTAGGCCCTACGATTTCGAGGGCGCCTTGTACTTCTTCGTTTTCCATTTTTGATTACGTGTATTCCTGTTCAATCGCCGCGAGCGACTCGTCTTGACCCAGCACCTCGTCAAAGGAGCGGTGTCGCTTCAATCCAATGTCGCCGAAAGCGTCCTTCTGGGTCAACGAGAGGGCCTGACGCCGAACCAGCTCGAGCATGGCCAGGAACAGGCAGATCATCGCGCGCCGACTCTTTTGCTTATCGAATAATTCGCCTACGGACAAGGACTCGCCTTTGGAAACCTCGCGGAAAACCTTTTCCAGGTAGCGGACCATATCGGGAACACTGACATCCTCTTTGCCGACCTCGTAAATCGGCCGATTCTTGGCGCGTTCCAGCACCGTCTGAAAGGTCTTCACCAGATCCATGAGCGTGACCGCCAGCCCCGGATCTTCGTCTTCCGACAGAAACTGATTCATCTGCGGGTTCGACCAGGCGACCTCTTCCATCATGCGCTTCTGCTGCAGCATTTCGGCGGCATTCTTGAAGCGCTCGTGCTCCAGCAGCCGGTCCACCAGCTCCTGGCGAGGATCCTCTTCGGGCGAGATCTTTTCGAGCTCGGGGTCCTTGGGAAGCAGCATGCGCGACTTGATGTGGATCAAGGTCGCGGCCATGTAGACGAACTCGGCGCTCAACGCCATGTCGAGCTCGAGCGCCTTCTGCATGTATTCGAGATACTGCTGCGTGATGGAGGCGATGGGGATGTCGTAGATACTGACCTGCTGCTTGCGGATCAGGTCAAGCAGAAGGTCCAGCGGCCCATCGTATTGTTCGAGGTGGAAATTCAACGGCACTTACCATAGGATACCAATGGTGCGGGTGGAGACTTAGACTCGTCCCGTGGGTGCTTCTATCGCCTCTGACGGGATCGCATCGGGAACCGCCTGGCACAGCATTCGGCGATGGACGCCGTGCTTCTTTGCCAACCACCAGGATGGTTTCGCAGGCCTGACCGCACCCGCCATCCGAGATCTCCCATGCTTGCGCCCGACCGTTGAAACGGCCGCCGCTGGAGTACGGCGATGAAACGCTCGGCCAGCGTGTCGCCCGCATCCGGAAAGAGCGCGGATACACCCAAGTGGAGCTGGCCCAGAGGATCGGAATCATCCAGTCCATCGTTTCCGCCATCGAGCGCGACGTGCTGAAGCTCTCGGCCGAGATGGCGGTCCGGTTCGCCCAAGCTCTGGACGCGACCACCGATGAGCTGATTCAGCCCAAGGCCAGAAACGGAAAGGCGGCGAGAAAGCCGAGCCGCAAAGTTCTACGGCGTTTGGAACAGATCGAACGGCTGCCCGCTACTCAGCAGACTACGCTGCTGAGGACCATCGATACTTTCCTGAAAGCCGCTGCGATGCGGTGAGCGTTGCCTCTTTGCGGACGACAATGCATACCTTCTGCCCGAACAGAATGGGCTCTAATTCTTCAGCTTGGTGGAGCTGCTCTTGTTCGAAAAACGATAGGCAATCGTGATCTTGCCACAGGCCCGCCGCGCTATTCCGTCCGAGACAAATGGCTTAAAGGTCCACTGTGGCAAGGCCTCCACTGCGGCAGCGATCGCTATGGGGGTTCCCGATGTGGCCCGCACGCACTCGACTTTCCCGTCGGTCCCGAACCGTACTTCCACAACTAGGATTCCGGAAAGGCGGAGGTTTCTGTCTAAGCCTGAGGGTCTAAGAGGCTCGATATGGTCCACGTACCTTCGGATCTGGTCAGTTGTCATGCGTACCACTTCAGCGGACCCACCGCCCGGGTTGTCGTTGCAGCAAGAGGCTTCTTGTTCTTGGGCGACCGCGAAGGGCGCGCCAAATATCAAGACAATCAGAGCGAGTGTGCAGTTCATTTCTGTTTCTCGTTCTTCGCAGCTTCCTTCTCGGCCTCTTGTGTCTCGCGATTCACGTTGCCAGCTCCGTGCGCGGCGTTGGCGGCCGCGCGCCCGAAGTCGCCGAGCAGTACGTGACGCAGTTCGTGGTGAATGGTCTGGGTGACATCGCCCCTGCTGGCGTTGACCACAACGTCCGTAAAGTCCCCGCTGGAGTATGGTTGCAGACCGCTGCTGGGAGGGAAAATCGTGTAGCCTTCGAAGCCGCCGTCTTGGCCAGGAGTCATACTGACCGTTGACAGTGGCCCGTAAATCATTTTTCCACTGGCATCGCGGCTCGCGCTAAAGGATATCTGCACACTGAACTTATCATTTTCCATGAGGACGTCTACTTGAGCTGTAGCCGTATGGTCGCCCGCAAGCTTCTGTAGAGTCTGGAAGTTCTTCGAGTCGCTCTTGTAGTCGGCATCGACAGTAATCCCGTATTCGCCTTTTTTGAATCCGTTCGTGCCATCGCCTTTAACCAGATGAACGTGTTCGCGGTCCTTTTTGTTAACGCCAGCTTGTAGTTGCTCGAAACACTCCTGCTGGCTTCCGGTTGAGCAACGGCCAAGTCTTATGTCCATGCCATCTGGATCGTTGAAGCGGAGCGGATTATTACGAGCGTATGCATACAGATTAAGGCGCTGAGGATCCGCCAAGCGCTCCAATGTCACCCAAATCGGATCAGCCGATGTGAAACGACCTTGAGCACTGCTAAGGTATCTCGCACCGAAAAAGTCCAGCCCCGTCTCGGCGTCGCGTTCCTTGCCGGTGAACCTCAGAGTATTTGGGAGCTAGAAGTGCCTGGATCTCTCTTCAATAGTTCTTATTCCGCTCCGGTGAATCCGGCTCGAAGCGAAAACTCGACCGATCTAAAACGGCATACCATTGGCCTTTGGCTTTGTCAAAGTGAACAGTTCCTTCAAAAATAAGCTTCCCCGGTTCACCGCTGTCGGAACCATCGATATCGTAAAAGGTGAGCCGAAGACCCTCCTCTAAGCCGATTCGGAAGGCTTCAAGATCACGCTGTGTGCCAACTTGTGTCAAATACGTTGGCATGCCCTCGTTCTCAGGATACAAATATATCGGTTGGCTCACTGTTTTGGTTCCTTCGCTGGGTTAGGTCTCGCCTTAAAAACTGGACTGAGTGCTTTCGGATTGCCGCCCACGTCAGCGTGATTTGGGTTATTTGGCCGTGGCGAGGGCGTAATCGTTCCGCCTGCGGCTCGAATCTCTCCAGCGGTCGTAACGCTGACTTGATTGTTATCTCGGCCCGCAGAGAGCTCTGTGACCGAGGCGTGAGCGCTTGCGTTCACAGATACTCCTTGCACATTGCCTCCGGGGGTTACTGATTCGGCACCGTTTGTGATTTGTTCGGGTGTAGCTACACCCCCTCGGACCACCGTCGCTGTGTTCGGCACGTCTCCAGGTGCATGAGGATCTCCTAATGGCTCGCCCGCCTTCCCCTCAGGGCCAGGAATCGCCATCATAACTGCGGTCTGCAGCTCAGGCTCAATGGCCTTGACATTATCCATCACTTCTTGCTGCTCTGCGTTGCTCGCTTTAAACTTTGCCCCGAAGGCATTAGCCTCACCCTTCAGCCCCCCGACAATCCGGTCCGGGAGTACTGAGATAAACTCGCTCAGGCTACTGCACGGATTGTCGCCAAAGAGACCGCAGTGCCCGTCTGGGTCCGACTTGGACAGCGGGTTGTTTCGAACGTAACCGTAAAGATTCAGGGTCTGTGGATCTGTGAGGTCTGCATATGGAACTGGTTGCGGACTAGCGGACCAGTCCGGGCTCGTGAACCTTCCCTGCGCCGCCGAGAAATACCGAGCGTCGAAAAAGTCCAACCCGGTCTCGTTGTCTCGTTCTTTGCCGGTGAACTTCTCGCTGGCGATATCCGGATTCGCTGGATACGTCCCACTGCTGTAACAAGCCGGCCGACCATTTGCTCCTGTCGGGATCTCTCGGCCGAACGGATAGTAGTCGAGACACTCCGCGGTGTTGGCGCTTCCGTCCGTTATCAATCGCGTGCTGCCTAAATGATCCGCTGTCAGATACTGCGTTCCGCTCACTGGATTTGCGCCAGTCCCGTATTCGGCCGCTAACTGGCCCTGCGCATCGTAAATGTAGGTCGCGGTTCCCGCGGAACTGACCTTCTGCACGCGCCGTCCGTCGCCATCGTATACGTAGGTGTTGGCCGTGCCGCCATTGATCGTCGCCGTGACCTGCCGATTCTCCGCGTCGTAGGTGAAGGTCCGCTGCATCCCGGTGATCGAGGTCACGTTGCCAGATCCATCGTAACCCCAGCCAGTGATCCGATTTGTTGTGGAGTACGCGCTTTGCGTGGTGGGTGTTTCCGGCGTCGGCGGCGCCGGACTGGTCACCCAGCGATTCCCAAATGCGTCGTAACCATAATTCTCCGTCACCACACCGCTGGTGGGCGGTTCGCTAAAGCTCTTCAATCGATTCACCCCGTCGTAAGCCGTCACCGAGTTGTAGCTTTGCGTCGCGCTGAACGAGTAGCTTTGCGTATTGTAAACACCATGCCGATTGATGGCTTGGCTCAGCACGTTTCCATTGTCGCTCGATGCGTAGATGTAGGCCAGGTTCAGCGCGTCCGACGAGTTGGCGCAGTTCGTGCTGGTTGCCGTTCCTAAGCGGATGGCCAGCGGCTCCCATATCCAGCGCGAACCCTCGACGGCGAGGGCCGCCGCTGACGCTGTGACTGGAGAAAAGGGGGCTGTCAAGCTGGCTTACTTTGCCGCGCGTTCTTGCGGGAACAGCGCCGCTTACGTCCTCAGCTTGCGGTTGCGCAGCCAGAAAAGGCCGGCAAGACTCAGCGCAATCATCGGGAGGGTCTCTGGCTCAGGTGTCAGGATCTGTTGGCCTGGGGTGGTGTTCAGCTCCAAGATGATATCGTTGTAGTCGCCATAGCCTTCGACGGGATTCCCCGTCTGCTGGCCCTGTAGCGCGTAGTCTTCCAGGGCGAGATAGTAAATGTCGGCATTGGTTCCCGACTGAAACAATGCCCAGTGCATGTGGTTTGCATCGGCCCTGGGCGTGTCGCCGTCCACTGAATTCAGGCCAACATTGCTGTAGTAGGTAACAACATCGCCGGCTGGGCACGCGCCGTTTGCCGCGTTCACCGTGCAGGTAACGGCATAAATTCCGTAAGTCGCGTAGTTATTGCTGACGCTGTAGGGTGGTTGGCCAATGATGGTATCCAGGTTAGTTACACCACCTGCTTGCACAACTTCGTGGTTGGTCAAGGCATTCGACTGGCTGCTGGCATCGTAGAGGCCGAATTCGGCGTTGTTATTAGTAGAGCTGTTCGCGTAAAGAAGGCTAATGGAAACTACGCCTGTCTGGCTAATGAAGCTGAACGCACTCGCGAAATCCGGTGTGTTCGAGGACTGGGTATACATCTGACCGCCGCTGGCCATATAGTCGACGCCGCAAGTGGGGCATCCGGGAACCGGGGTCGCGAAACCGCCTGTAGCGCTCAGGAAGTTGCCCGCGTTCGCCGCGCTACTCCCATTCACAACGTCTGACGACGTGTTGTTGAAAAAGGGAGTTCCGTCGGTGCAAGAACCGCCGCTGCAGCTTCCTTGCGTGCCGAGGTTAAAAGCCGAGAATGTTCCGGTGCTGGTATTGAATCCTCCCCCAGTGTTCACAGTGTCCGCGTACGCTGCCGAACCTGCCAGGATGGCGAAAACCACCGCCAGTGTAAGACTGGATAAAATCCTCATAATATCCTCCGTTTGGATCGAGTGTGAAACTCGATCAGAATGCGGAGAGTATATCACGATTATTTCAATGCCTATCCCAAGTGTCCCGCGGAGTTGTACTAGTACGTGCACCGAAACGGCGCGGGATCAGCCGACGTGAAACTTTCCTCTCATGTACAAGCGCCGGAGGCCGTATCCTCACCATTTCCGGGCGGTCCGTAGCCACGGTTTCCCTGATTACGCCGCCACCCGATCAACTGAGATTGCCTGGCGGGCAACGCCAGTTGGTTTTCCCAATTTTCGGGATGCCGGAGCCGACGCCCTCGTTGGCTTGTCCGTCGCACGGGCCTGATTTCGTTTGTGAACGAGCGGGTCCAGGGGGACCCGCGCGGACCAGGGGGTCCGCCCTACCTCTTGTCATGTAAATCCCAGCATTGGGAAAACTATAATGCGATAGACTATTTGAGCGTCGCTCGGATAGGGCGGGCGGTATAACCACAAAAAGAGGATTACTGATGCCAATATATTTACGATCTCATTCTGTCTTAGTGCGCTTGTTGTGCTGCGGCGCACTTGCCTGGATGGCGCATGCACAAGGCCGGCTGGTCCGGCTGGCCGGAAATACGCGGCCGGAAGCAACCACCGAGAACGATCGTGGAAAAGTGGCGGATTCATTCGCAATGCAGCATATGCTGCTCCAAATGCAGCGCAGCCCGGCGCGGGAACTGGCTTTGCGGAATTTCATGGAGCAACAGCAGGATTCCACTTCGCCGAATTTCCATCGATGGCTGACCGCGGTTGAATTCGGCCAGCTCTATGGACCTTCGACGCGAGATATCGATGCGGTTTCCGAATGGCTGCGCTCCAGCGGCTTCACCGTGAACACCGTGTATCCGAGCGGCATGCTGATCGACTTCTCCGGCACCGCGGGGCAAGTGCAGGCGGCATTGAAGACGGAAATTCACCGGCTGTCGGTGAATGGAAAAGATCACGTCGCAAATATGAGCGATCCACAGATTCCGGAAGCGCTGGCGCCTGCGGTATCCGGGATTGTGTCCTTGCACGATTTCCGGCCCTATGCGATGAAGCGGGCAAGTCCACGGTACCGGCTGGAGTTTGAACTTGTGGTGCCGGAAGATCTCGCGACGATTTACGATTTAAAACCGGCTTTTGCAGCGGGATACACAGGAAAAGGACAGACCATTGCAGTAGTGGAGGACACCGATCTGTACAACACGGCGGATTGGAACACCTTCCGGAAAGTATTCGGATTATCCAGTTACACGGCGGGATCTTTAAGCACCGTCAATCCCGCGCCACCGCATGGAAGTTCCAACTGTTCGGATCCGCAATCGAATGGCAACGACGACGAGGCGACGCTGGATGTGGAATGGGCCAGCGCCGCGGCGCCGGATGCAAAAATCGAGGTGGCTGCCTGCGCGGATACAATTACCACCGCCGGAATCGTGATCGCGGCGCAGAACCTGGTCAACTCCAGCGCTCCACCGCAAATCATCAGCGTCAGCTACGGATACTGCGAGGCCGGCGCGGGCGCGACACTGAATGCGGCATACAACGCCGTCTACCAGCAGGCGGCCGCGGAGGGTGTGTCGGTATTCGTTGCAGCGGGAGACTCCGGAGCTGCAACCTGCGATCGCGATTATCCCGCCGCGACGCATGGCATCGGCGTGAGCTCTTCAGCCTCTACGCCCTATAACGTGGCCGTGGGAGGGACGGATTTCGCCGATACATCCCAGCACACCAACGATACGTATTGGGGACCAAGCAACAGCGCTACGTACGGGTCAGCCCTCTCTTATATCCCAGAGATCCCTTGGAATGATTCCTGCGCAGGGTCTGTTGCGGCGGTCTTTTCGGGCTACGCGGCCGGTTATGGATCCGCCGGTTATTGCGCGAGCAGCTTGGCGCAGGAATCCGGCGCGCTCAACACGGCTGCCGGCGGGGGCGGACCAAGCGGGTGCGCTACCGGCGTTCCCGCGGAAAATTTCGTTGTGGGAGGCAGTTGCAAGGGATACGCGAAACCCTCCTGGCAAAAAGGAGTACCGGGGATTCCGAACGATGGCGTTCGCGATCTTCCCGATGTTTCGCTCTTCGCGGCCAACGGACTGTGGGGACACTATTACGCCTTCTGCTTCTCGGATCTTTTTAATGGCGGCACGCCGTGCGAAGGCCCGCCGGCGTATTGGTCTGGCGCAGGCGGAACTTCATTTTCTTCCCCGATCCTGGCGGGGATACAAGCGTTAGTGAATCAGAAGATGGGCGCCGCGCAGGGTAATCCGAATCCGGTCTACTACAAATTGGCCGCGAGTTCGGTGGCATCCTCCGTGTTTCATAGCATCACTGCCGGCGACATCGCCGTCAATTGCTCGGGGGAAATAAACTGCTTCGGAACCGGGTTCGTAGGAAGGGGCCGAGGGGTGCCGACCAATGTATTCGACGGAAACGGGGCGTTATCGATATCCAGCCATACATTCAACCCGGCTTTCGCGGCCGGAAGCGGCTGGAACTTTGCGACCGGGCTCGGAAGCGTGGACGCTTTCAATTTGATCATGAATTGGAGCAAAGGCCAATGAAGAGCACTTTCTTTTTTCCTAGCGCGCTGCTTATGATGTTGCTGTCGCCGGCCGCGAGCGCCCAGAGTTTCGATACCAGCGGAACGGCTGGCCTCAAAGGACAATACCTGTTCCGATACGTGAATTTCTTCACCGATGAGGCAGGAGAGCTGGCGGAATCGTGCAGCTTAACTGGCGCCATCACATTCGACGGCGCCGGAAAATATACGCTCTCGAATACTCGGCTGTTCGATTCGGCGAACGCAAAAGGCGAGGGCCACTGCGCATCGCTGGGCGGGGGAACCTACGGAGTGCAATCGAACGGCATCGCGCAATTGGACAATCCTCTTTATCCGGCTACGCTTTTCGGCAGCTTCAGCCTGCCGGTGGTGATCGCGAGTTCCACCGAAGATGGTTACTTCGATCTCTTCGTCGCGGTGCAAGCACCGGCTACTGCATCGAACAGCCTTCTCACCGGGTCGTTCACGGTGGGCACGCTGGATTTCCTGAATGCATCCGGATCGCTGGCCAGGCAAGGTTATTTCACCTTGAAAGCGGATGGCCACGGCAATCTCGCGCCGTTCACCGTGACGGGGTCGCTCGAAAACGTGAGTGCCGCCGCTACCGTGAAGCAGAATGTAACGGCTTCCACCTATGCACTATCCGGTTCGGCGGGTGGAACCGTGACTTTTCCAGGCGCTTCGACAAATAAGACCGAAATCGTGAGTGGTTCCAAAGTATTGTATGTGTCGGCTGACGGGAACTGGTTCGTGGCAGGCTCGTCAAACGGGTCGGACATGTTCGTCGGTTTTCGCGCACCGTCCGGAACGATTTCCAACTCCAGCTTGAACGGGACTTACTTTACGGCAGGCATGGAGAACGATGAGCCCACGCAATTTGGTTTTTTGGATTCTTTCTATGGGTCTATCAGCACCAATGGAGGAGGGTCGCTCATTACGCATCAGCGTTTTGACGCTGTATCGTTTCTCGAGACCTTTGACAACACATTCAACACGGAGGTCAAACTGGGGGCGGACGGGTCTTATTACGATGGCAGCATTTACACTTATCTGACCGGCGCCGGCGGAGCGGCCTACATGCAGATCGGCTCCAACGACCAGTTCTCGCTCATCGTTGGTGTTCGAGCTCCATCGGTTCAACCGGATTCCACGGTGTGGATTAATCCGATCGGCATCACCGACGCAGCCAATTACTCGCCAATCACAAACGCGTACGCTCCCGGTGAACTGGTGAGCTTGTACGGAAACTTCGGAGTGGCCACGCATGTTGCACCATCGCTTCCGTTCCTCACTACGCTGGACGGCGTGCAGGTGTTGGTGAATGGCCAGCCTGCTCCGGTTTATCTCGTGAGCCAGAACCAGATCAGCGCTCTGATTCCGTACGAAGTTGCGGGTTCGGCTTTCGCGACGTTTCAGGTGGTGGTGAACGAGTCGAAATCCAACCTGGTGACGGTGTATGTGGACAACACGTCGCCTGGTATTTACACGCTGACGCAGAACGGAATGGGCCAGGCGGCGATTCTGCACGCCAATCAATCCGAGGTGAGCAGCAGTAGTCCGGCTAAGCCCAGTGAGACAGTCATCATGTTCATGAACGGTCTTGGACCCGTGACGCCGCAGGTGGAAGATGGCGTGGCGGCGCCGAGTCGACCTCTAAGCACCAGCGTGGAGGCACGGCAAATCGGGGTACTGCTGGACGACGGCGAAAATTTGGGATTTGCCGACGTGTCATTCGCGGGTCTGGCGCCTGGATTTGCCGGGCTCTACCAGGTCAATTTCACGCTGCCGGACAGTGGTCTGAAGAACGGTGACGTGCACATTGCACTGGAAACCGCCGAGGCGGAGAACGAGATGGCGACCATTAACCTGTCCGGATTTACCGAGGCGTTCGCGACGAAGGCTTCGAGCAGCCGGGTATCTCGCCGGTGGAACCGCGCCGCGGCGCGCGCTGCTTTTGGACGGCATGGCAAGAGCGTTCGACGGGCGTTGCCGGACCGCGAGCGTTAGTGATTGTGAAAAAAGAGTAAGGCACCGACTCCCTCACGGTCGCGGCTCGGTAACGGAGCCGCGAGCGTGAGCGACCGGTGATTTTGATTTTCACAGGCGAAAGCGCCTGCGCCACCCGTTAGCGACTGGGTGGCCGCGCGATGCCGGCCATCACGGACCCCACACCGCTTAACGCGGCTACCAGTAGCAGCGCGATGCGCAGCGAAGACACTTGCGCCAGAAAGCCGATGATCGGAGGGCCCACCAGGAAGCCGAAGTAGCCGGTCGCTGTCACGGCGGCGATACCCGCTTGCGGCTTGTTCGCGGCTTTCTTGCCGGCCACCGAACACAGAATCGGGAAGATCGCCGCGAAGCCCCAGCCGGCGCATGCGAATCCGATTAGCGTGGCAGGAACGGTGCCTACCAGCAGGGCGCTGCCTAAACCAACGGCCGCCAGTGCCCCGCCCCAGCGCAGAGTCGCAACCGAACCAAGGCGCAAGTGGAACCAGTCGCCCAGCAATCTTCCCAGCGCCATGGCAAGCGAAAATACCGCGTAACCCAGCGGCGCGATGCCGGGTCCGGCGAACTCTCGCAGATACACGGCGCTCCAATCCGCCATAGCGCCTTCACCCAGCAAGATGCAGAAAGCGACGATACCGAGCCCGAGCAGAGGGCGCAACAATTCGAGCGTGGATCCCGCATCCGGCAATGGTTCCGATTTGCTGACCAGCATGTGGCGGCAAATTGGAATGGACGCGATAGCCAGCACTACACCGACTGTCAGCAGATGCCAAGGCGGCGCGATTGCGCGGCTCGCGGCCAGGCTGCCCATGAGCGATCCGATCATCCCGCCGAAGCTGAACAGTGCGTGGAAGCCCACCATTACCGGACGGCCGTATCCGGCTTCCACCACCACGGCCTCGGTGTTCATCGCGACATCCATGGCGCCCGCCGCGGCGCCGTAGATAAAGAGGGCTACTGCGAGCGCCGGCGCGTTCCAGGCCAGACCCGGCAACACCACGCAAGCGCATAGCGCGAGCGTGAAAGCGCGAGTGACGCGCGCGCTGCCGAAGCGTCCCACCAGCTTCGAGGTCAGCGGCATGGCGATGAGCGCGCCCGCCGCAGTGGCCAGCAGCGTCGCGCCTAGAATTCCCACCGCCAGATGCAGGTTCGCTTGTACCGCGGGAATCCGCGACAGCCAGTTTGAAACCAGAATCCCGTGGATGAGAAAAATCAGCGAGACGGAGATCCGTGCCCGCCGCAATTCGCTTGTTGATTTTTCCTGCATGATCGCCAGTGTCCATACCAGCCCGAGGACCAGCGCTCAGCCAGAGGAAACATTACGATGGTAGCTGAAAGCCTCTATGATTTTGAAACAGTACTACCTCGGGTGCCTCGCGCATGCCTCGTACCTGCTGGGAGATGAGGCCAGTTCGACGGCGATTGTCGTCGACCCCCAACGCGACATCCATCAGTATCTGACCGACGCCGAGAAACTCGGGCTACAGATCCGCCACGTCTTTCTGACCCATTTCCACGCCGATTTTGTGGCGGGCCATTTGGAATTGCGGGATCATTGCGGCGCCGCGATTCATCTCGGATCCCGCGCGCAGGCGGAATACGCATTCGTTCCGATGAAGGATGGAGATACGCTGGAGTTTCCGGGGATGCGGATTCAGGTGCTCGAGACACCCGGCCATACTATCGAGTCGATCTCGCTCTTGGTATTCGATCTCCAGAAGGATCCGGCCAAACCATACGCAGTCTTGACTGGCGATACTTTGTTCATCGGGGACGTTGGCCGTCCCGACCTGCGCGCTTCGCTCGGATGGACCGCCAATGACCTGGGCGCGCATCTTTACGACTCGCTGCATAACAAATTGATGACGCTTCCGGACGAGACGCTGGTGTACCCGGCGCATGGCGCAGGCTCGCTGTGCGGCAAGAAACTTTCCTCAGATACGGTGTCTTCGCTTGGAGATCAACGGCGATTGAATTACGCGCTTCAGCCGATGTCGAAAGAGGAATTTATCCGGCTGGTCACGGCCGATCAACCGGACGCTCCGCCGTACTTCACTTATGACGCGATTCTCAACACTCGCGAGCACGCTACGCTGGATCACAATCTCGAAAAGGTGCTTCGACCCATCGATCTCGCCGAGGTGCTGCGGATGGGAGATTCAGGCGCTCAGATCCTGGATGTACGCGATGCCGCCGAATATGCCAAGGGTCACCTCGCGGGCAGCATCAATATCGGGCTGGGCGGCCAGTACGCGACTTGGGCGGGAACGGTGCTCGACCGCAGCAAGCCGATCCTGATTATTGCCGAACCGGGGCGCGAGCAGGAAGCCGCTCTGCGACTCGGCCGGATCGGCTTCGATCATGTCAAAGGCTACATGAAGGGAGGCATGGAGTCGCTTGCCGGGCGGCCTGATTTGGTTTGGCCCACGGAGCGGCTCAGCGCTCCGATGGTGGCGGAGGAGCTAGCTGGCGGAGATCCGCCGCTGGTGCTGGACATCCGGAATCCGCGCGAATGGGCGGCGCGGCATATCGAGCATAGCGTGAACGTTCCACTCAATCATTTGCAAGAGCGGATTGCGGAGATTCCGCGCGATCGCCGTATTGCCGTGCATTGCGCGGGAGGTTATCGCTCTTCCATCGCCGCGAGCATTCTGCACCAGTACGGGATCACTAATCTGATCGAAATGGCGGGTGGGCTGGCTGCGTGGGATGCCGCGAAGCTGCCGGTGGTTGCTGAAGCCTGCTAGGAAAAGTACAAAGGCACCGACTCCCTCACGGTCGCGGTTCGGTAACAGTCTCGAAATACGAGGCCTGTACGTGTAGAATGATCGAGTGAACAAAAACATCCGATTCCTTCGCTGCCTGATCGCGGCAGCGCTGCTGATACCAGCCGCAAACGCTGACGAAATCTCCGAGCGCGCGCATAAATTGCACTTTTCTTCCATTGTGCTGGACACGCACGACGACACCACACAGCGGTTTTTCTCGAAGGACTACGATCTCGGCAAGCAAAACCCTGGCGGTAGCGTGGATATTCCCCGCATGCGGGAAGGCGGCATGAACGCGATCTTTTTCTCGATCTGGATCGACGGGAAAATTATGGGTCCGCCGGCGGTGCAAAAGGCTCTGGATCAGATCGACGCCGTCCACGAGAACGTAAAGAAAAACTCCAAGGACATGCTGCTGGCGCTGACCGCTGCCGACGTACGGCGCGCTCACGCGCAGGGAAAAATTGCCGCGCTGATGGGCGTGGAAGGCGGCCACATGATTGGCAACGACATCCGCATGGTGCGGATTTTCGCCGACTTGGGCGTCCGCTACATGACCCTCTCTCACTTCTACAACGACGAGTGGGCGGATTCCTCCACCGACAAGCCGGTCCACAACGGCTTGACCGATTTTGGCAAGGACATCGTCCGCGAAATGAACCGGCAGGGAATGATGGTGGATATTTCCCATGTTAGCGATAAGACGTTCTACGACGCACTGGAAGTGAGCAAAGCGCCGCTCATCGCTTCGCATTCGTCGTGCCGCGCTGTTTGCGATCATGTGCGCGATATGAGCGACGACATGATCAAGGCGCTCGCGGCCAAAGGCGGCGTCATCCAAATCAATTACGAGAAGAGCTTCATCGACCAGGCTTATAAAGACGCCTCCCAGAAAGAAACCGGCGGCGTGGTGCAACAGATGACCGAACTCGCCAAGAGTTGCAATAACGACGAAGCCTGTATTGGGCGCGAGATGGGGAAGTTGGAACAGAAGCTGGTTTCGGAAGGAAAGCTGCCGCACGTCACTTGGGAAAGAATTGTGGACCACATCGATCACGCGGCGAAATTAGTGGGCGCGGATCATGTGGGCCTGGGATCCGATTTCGACGGCGCCAACATGCCGGAAGGCATGGAGGATTGCTCCAAGCTACCGAAAATCACCGAGGCTCTGCTGCGTAAAGGCTATTCGGAAGGCGATGTTCGGAAGATTCTGGGCGAGAATACTCTGCGCGTGATGGAACAGGTGGAGCGGGTGAGCAAGGAATTGCAGGCGCAGCGGTAAAGCACTAGGACAAAAAGCACCGACTCCCTTACGGTCGCGGCTCGGAAAGAGGTGGCGCGACGGACACAGGTGGCGCGACGGACACAGGTGGCGCGACGGACACAGGTTGCGCGACGGAAAGAGGGAGAGCGCCGGTAAGATCGATCACCGCGTAGGCGCTCATCTCGGGCACGGTGAATTCCGTGGCTCCGTCGGCGGCGGAGAAGTCAGCAAGTTTGAGACCGGGCTTGTCATAGGCGGTTACTTGCCAATTCGGATAGACTCCTAGGACGCGGACGCGGAGCCCGGTGACAGGCCGATTCGCGTAATTCAAGAGATGTATCCGGACACGGCCGGTGTTTCCCACCAGGCGCGCGATCACCACTTCACTGCCATACACGCGCAGCAGCCGCTTTTCGTCGGTAAGCTCGGCGCGGATCTTCTGCGCCAGCTGACTCGGGTTTGCGGCTTTTTCTTTGGAACCCAGACGGATATTCAGATCCAGATACTGGTCCGGCGCAGGCACAATGCGGTAGAGCAGATTGCGGCGGCTCAGCAGGTTCATCAGCTCGCCAATTTGTGCCGAACTATCGTCGATCACTCCGATGTTGGCCAGAATTGCCAGCTCCCCGGGCTCCGGGATTCCGCGTAAAAACTCCAGCATGCGATTGAAAATCGACGTACCGGCGGCATCGGTGTGAATTTCAGCTTGCGCGGAATATGCGAAAGCTTCCGCAGCGGCGATCGCCGCGCTGGCTGAGGGCACGTCGTAATAATAGCGGCGGGCGGGCGCGCGCAGGATTCGCCAGCCGTTCGCATCGATCCAGGGACTCGTCGACGCAGTTGCTTCATTGGTGCGGTACTCCACCTTGGGAACCGGAAGCTTGACGGCGTCAGCGTCAGCCGGTCCGGTAGCGAGCGCAGGAAGCAGCGCGGCCAGAAGCAGTGTCATACTTCAATGCTGGTAACAGCGATTTGTTTGATGTCGTAGACGCCAAGGCCGAGCCGGCTTGCGAATTCAATATGTCCCGGCTCCCGGATGAAGGTGCCGTAGCGCTTATCCAGAACGCCAGGCTTGATGTTGGCCATGGAGCGATCCCAAATCGAAACCGCTCCTTCGGCTTTGCGCTTGTTCTCTATGACATCCAACAGCAGGCGATCAATGGCCACGGGATCGGTGCCGAAGACCATCGTTTTGGGATAGAAGCGGAACTGAGGATCCACTGAAAACGGTCCGCCGTGCCAAACGCCGCGCAGGCCATCCATGATCTGCAGCACGGTTCGGGAACGCAGGGGTTCCACATCCGCCAGCGTTCCGATGAAGCTGAGCGTGTTTGTCTTCTCGCGATCGTGCGAGCGGGCGACGTTTGAGAAATTGCCGTAGGCGATGTTCTTCAGGCAGCCCGTCACGCCGGCCGCACCATGATCCTTCATGTTCGGCACGTTGATGATCTTGGTGAAGCGCTCCGTCACCAGGCGGATCATGTTCGAGCGCGTGTCATCCTCGCCGAAGAAATTGGTTTCCACGTAGGTCTTCGGATCGTAGCTGGCTGCGGAACCCCGCGCGGTTTCGGCTGCGAAAATGTTGACGCCCGCGGGTACGACGCGATCGTAGTGAACGCTTTGCAGTTGATCCTGAAAGCGCTCGTAGATATAAATATTGCTGGCCGGGATGCCCAGCGCGACCAGATTTCTTGCGATTCCGCCTACCACTTCGGTTGCCGAGAATATCTTCGGCGCGCCGGAGCAGTTCACTTTGATGCCCACCACATCCTTGGCATCGAAGAAATGGGACCAAGCGTCCCGCTCTTTCTTTGCGCCGGTAAGGGAGCACATGCCGCGGGACATCATCTCGCGGACCTTGGGGTCGCTGATCTTATGCGTCGCTGTGTCCACGGATTTTCCCGAATGAACGCGCACTGCCTTGCCGGGGTACGGCCCGGGCATTCCGGGATTGGGAGAGGACGTGAAGCGGCTCACCACCTTGTACTTCGGAAGATCCGTGGGCGTAGCTGCGCAAGCGCCCGCAACAGTAGCGAGCTGCAAAAAATCGCGACGATGCATAGATACAAGTTAGCGCAAGTGTCGCGGGCCAGGAGAGGTCAGTGCTTGACGGCGATGGCCGAGATTTCGATCTTCGCTCCACCGATCAAACCTGCCACTTGCACGGTGGCGCGCGCTGGTTTCGGATCCGGCATCAGTTTCTTGTAGACGTCGTTCATCTTCGGGACATCGTTCAAGTCGGTTATGTAAACGGTGACCGATACGATGTCGGTCATCTCGAAGCCGGCTTTCTTGACAACCTTTTCAATTGCGGCAATCGTGTTGGTGGTCTGCAGAGTAATATCGGTTCCAGTAACTTTGCCTTGCGCGTCGGGTCCTTGCTGGCCGGCGACGTAAAGAGTATTGCCCGCCACGTACCCATCGCTAAACGGCATTCCCTTCTTGAAGTCGATGGCTTTGTTTTGCGCCAAAGCGCTGCCGAGACTGCACAGCGCGAGCATTCCCAAAACTTTCAGAGTTGATCTCATTGTTGATGCTTCTCCAATGCATTTTAGATTTAGATTCCAACTCCACAATTTCAGCACACTTCTTCGGTGCGTTTGCATCTTATGCTTGGAAGATGGAATTGCCTGTTTCAGTGCTGGACCTTGTGGGCTTGCGCAGTAATGAGCCGACGGGCAGTGCGATTGCACGGTCGGTGAATCTGGCGCAGCACGTTGAGCAATTGGGGTACAGGCGCTACTGGCTTGCGGAACACCACTCCATTGCGGGGTTGGCTTGCTCAGCCACGCCGGTGCTGATTGGCCATATCGCGGCGGCTACCAAAACGATTCGTGTGGGCAGTGGTGGCGTCATGCTGCCGAATCATGCGCCGTTGATCGTGGCGGAACAGTTTGGGACTTTGGACGCACTGTATCCGGGGAGAATCGATCTGGGGCTGGGACGTGCCCCGGGCGGCGATGCGCAAACGATGCGGGCGCTGCGGCGGGACCTGGGGCAGAACGGGGACGATTTTCCAGAATTGCTGGAAGAACTGCGTACCTACTTGGGACCGGAGAAGCCGGGCCAAGCGGTGAAAGCAATTCCAGGACAAAACAGCAACGTGCCGATTACGCTGCTGGGGTCGAGCGGGTTCAGCGCGCAACTAGCGGGCAGGCTGGGTTTGCCGTTTGCATTCGCCGCGCATTTTGCGCCTGACTATTTGTATGCCGCGGCCGAGCTCTACAGCCAACAGTTCCGGCCCAGCGCGAGTACTGCAAAAGCCGCACCTGATGGTGGCGGTGCAGGTGATCGCGGCGGAAACTGACGCGGCGGCCCAGCGGTTGTTTACTACACCGCAACAGCGTTTTCTGCGGCTGATCCGAAATCAGCCAGTGGAGCTGTTGCCCCCGGTAGATTCCATGGAACCGCTGTGGCAGGAGTGGGAGCGTGAGACTGTAATGAACAAACTGCGCGCTGCAATTGTGGGATCGGACGCCACCGTGGAGGCGGGTCTGGAGAAACTGGTCCGCGATACCGGGGCGGATGAAGTGATCGTTGTGTGCGATACGTACGAGCATGAGGACCGGTTGGAGTCGTATCAGCGGGTGGCCGGCATCGCTTCAAGCTGAGATGACCTTCTGCAGCCGCTTTACCAGCGGCGCCATGTCGGATGCCTTGGTGCTTCCAAAACCTAAAATGAAGCCCTGGCGGGCGTTGGTTCCCGAGTAACAGGGCGACAGCGGCCACAGCCAAAGATTTTCCCGTGCCGCACGAGCCGAAATCTCCACGTCGGATAAACCATCCGGCAGAGTTACCACCAGGTGCAAGCCGGCTTCCGCGCCGAGAATCTGCATCTCGTCGCCAAATACATTTTGTATCGCCTGCACCAGGGCGCTTCGGCGCTCGGCGTAAAGCAGCCTGGTCTTGCGGATGTGCCGCGCGAAATGGCCTTCCTCGATGAAATCGGCAAGCACGGCCTGGTGAAATTGTGACGAACAGAAATCGCTCGCGTGCCGGACTGCGGCGAAGCGCTCCACCAGGGACAAAGGAATTACCATGTACCCGAGGCGAAGCGCGGGAAACAGCGTCTTGCTGAAGGTTCCGATGTAGACCACGCGGCCTCCGTGGTCGAGACCTTGCAGAGAGGCGATCGGCATGCTCTCATAGCGGTACTCGCTGTCGTAATCGTCCTCGACAATCCAGGCGCCTTGGCGGTGCGCCCAATCGAGCAGTTGGAGGCGGCGTGAAACGCTCATAGTGGCTCCCAGCGGATATTGATGCGAGGGAGTAACAAAGGCGGCGCGCGCGTTCCGGCATCGCTTCATACCGCGAGCGACATTCAATCCTTCGTTGTCGACAGGGATCGGAATCTGCCGGCAGCCTGAAAGCATCAGGGCCTGCCGCATTAAGTCGTAACCCGGATCCTCCACCCAAACCGGGCTGCCCGGATCGAGCAGGACACGCGCGCACAGATCCAGAGCTTGCTGCGATCCGTTCACCACCATGATCTGCGAGGCTTCGCAATCCACCGCGCGCGCCGTCCGCAGGTAAGCCGTCAGGACTTCGCGGAATTTTTTTGATCCCATGGGATCGGTATAGTTCATCGAGCTGGCACGCACTTCCCGTACACGGCGTCTCACCAGATCGGACCAAATCCGAAACGGAACATGCTCGTACGCGATTTGGCCCACGCTAAAAGGTCCCGGACCGCGGGCCCACGCGGCCCAATCCGCAGGCAGGCTGCGGGCAACGCGTGAAATCACCACCGGCCCGGGCTTAAGCCCGCCTCCTCTCTCTCCTGGACGCGCGCCCAGCGCTTCATCGGGTAGGAAGCTTGACACAAAAGTGCCGGCGCCTGCACGGCTTTCGAAGTACCCTTCCGCCAGAAGCTGATCGTAGGCGCCGAGCACGGGAATTCTCGAGATTCCAAGTTCCGTGGCCAGGCTCCGCGTGGATGGGACTTGTTGCCCCGGCTGCAGAGCGCGCCGCAGAATCATGGCGCGGAATGAATCGTAAATTTGCCGGTGGAACGGCTTGGCGCCCTTGCGATCTAAAGCGATGAGCGGAGATACCGCGCCATGTAATTTGGTTCGCATAATGACTCCAGCATAGTGGTCATATCCAAACTACTACAACTGGTCATTGCTAGCGACCACTTTTCGGAACATGATGCTGCATACCGGGTCTGGAGTTTTCGAATTTGTCATGAGGTGTTCGCTTGCGGTTTTACTCGTCGCTGTGCCATTGAGCGCGGCGGACTCCGTGGAATCCACGCGCACTCCGGTGCTGGTGGAGTTGTTCACATCGGAAGGTTGTTCCAGTTGTCCGCCCGCCGACGCATTGCTCAACCAGCTGAATGAGCTGCAACCCATCCCTGGCGTGATGGTGATTGCGCTCGAAGAGCACGTGGATTATTGGGACCGGCAAGGCTGGCGCGATCCATTTTCCTCGGCGGAATTTACGGAACGGCAGCGGCGCTATGGGGAATGGCTGCATATCGATTCGCCTTATACGCCGGAAATGCTGGTGGATGGTCAAAGTGAATTCATGGGAAGCGATTCGCGAAAGGCTCTCAGCGAGTTGGCGAGAGCGGGGCGGACTGCGAAAGTGCCGGTACGGCTATCGATGCCCGAGAAGCCGGCCGGGCAGATGTCCTTGCGAGTGGCGATTGACGCGGGGTCGTCCGGCGACGTGCTGCTGGCGATTACCGAGAGCGGACTAGCCACCGATGTGGCGCGTGGTGAAAACGCCGGCCGCAATTTGAAGCACGCGGCAGTGGTCCGGAAGCTGATTCCGATTGGAAAGATGAAATCCGGCAAGGCGTTCACCGCCGATCCGGTGGTGAAACTCGCATCCGAGTGGAAGACGGAGAACCTCGGAGCGGTGGTTTTCGTTCAGGATCGCGCCAGCGGGAAAGTGTTGGGCGCTTCGGAGCTTGGCTTGGCGAAGTGAAGTAACAGAAGTCTGTAGCTGACTAATTCATTGGGGAAAGGGATCTATGAAACAACTTACGTGGTGGCTGCTATGCGCATTCAGTCTCATGCTTTCGGCGAACACGCTCTTCGCGCAAGCGAGCAGCGGTGATTTGACTGGCACCGTTTTCGATACCAGCGGCGCAGCGATTCCGAACGCGACCGTGGTGGCATTGGACGACTCAACTGGCGTCAGGACCAACGCGCAAACCAATGCGGGCGGCGTATACCGGTTCACGAATCTACCGGCCGGCCGCTACACTCTGACCGCGTCGGCCTCCGGATTCTCCACCGACACGCTGAAGAATGTAGACGTGATCCTGAACAACACCATCACGGCCAATTTGACGCTGGCCATTGGATCGGTGGGCACCACGGTGGAGGTGAGCGCGAGCGCCGTTTCCATCGACACCACCACCGCGCAGTTGCAGACGACATTCAGTACCAAGGAAGTATTCGAACTGCCGACCACCAGTAACAACTCGGGCTCGGGCGTGTACAACCTGGCGCTGCTGGGCGCCGGCGTAGCCACGTCGGGCGGCGTAGGCCAAGGTTTCGGTCCGGCCATCTCCGGCCAGCGGCCGGACAACAATTCGTTCTTCCTGGACGGCCAAAGCAACAACAGCTACTACAATCCGGCGCCGATGACCGGCGTTCCTACCGATGCCATCGCCGAATTCACGTTGCTGCAGAACCAGTTCGCGCCGGAGTTTGGCGGCGGATCGGGCGGGATTTTCAACGCACTCATCAAGAGCGGCACCAATCAGATTCACGGATCCATGTACGAATACATGCAGAACCGCAATCTCAACGCGGAGAATTCTCAGGACGCCGTAGCAGGGTATACGTCGAATCCGCGCTTCGACAACAACCGGCTGGGCGCCAACATCGGCGGCCCCATCCTCAAGAACAAGTTGTTCTATTTCGGAGACTTCGAGTACAACCCGGTGGGGTTCTCGTCGGTACCGGGGTCGGCGCTTTTTGCTCCCACGGCGGCCGGTTATTCACAACTTGCCAGCCTCCCGGGAATCAACGCGACCAATCTGTCGCAGTTTCAGAAATACATTCCCGCCGCGCCCGCGAACGATCAGGGCTTCATCCCCGTGCAAGGCGCGCAAATTCCAATCGGCTCCATCTCGTTCAGCAATCCCGCCTTCACCAACGCTTATAACGCCATCGTCTCGCTGGATTACAACATGAGCGACAAAGACCAGATCCGCGGGCGCTGGATCTACAACAAAGTGTCGTCGATTGCGACGGCCGAAGTGCCGGCGTTTAACGCCAACGCGCCGAATAACAACTACATGTACACGTTGTCGGAGTTTCATAACTTCACGCCGACTCTGCAAAACGAGTTTCGCATTTCGTTCAGCCGCAACGTGAACGCAATTCCCAGTACAGCGCTGAAGTTCCCTGGCCTGGATGCTTATCCGGTGATCACCATCGACGATCTGAACAGCGTAACCTGGGGACCGGTGGGACCCTCTGGTTCTACCCAAGAGCTTTTTCAGACCACCGACAACGTATCCAAGGTGTGGGGCAAGCACACGCTTAAGTTCGGCGGCAGCTTCATCGACATGATTGCCACGAACTACTTCATCCAGCGGGTAACGGGAAATTACGAATATTCGTCGCTGGGTTTGTACCTGACGGACCAGGCCCCGGACGTACTGGGAGAGCGCAGCGCGGGCGCCACCAGTTATCCGGTTGGCTTTTTGCAGTGGGCCGGCTACGTGAACGACGATTACAAGATTTTGCCCAATCTGACCATCAATCTCGGATTGCGCTATGAGTACGTGACGGTGCCGGTAGCATCCCGCTATCAGGAGTTCAGTTCTCCGGCTAGCGTGCCGGGCCTATTGACGGTGGGAAAGCCGAGCTACGATCCCACCAACTTTATGCCGAAAATCGGGTTCGCCTACTCGCCGGGTAAGGAAGGAAACTGGGCCATCCGGGGCGGGTTCAGCCAGGCTTATGACTTGACGTACTCGAATTTGACATCCAATTCGGCGCCACCCTACTTCCAACAGACGAACGACTGTCCGGGCGTCAACTGCGCTCAGACCGGTTTCCTCGCCCACGGCGGATTGCCGGGAAGCGGCGTACCCCTGCCGACTACGCAGGCGGGCGCACTGGCGGTGCTCAGTTCCTATACCTACGGCGGCAAACGACCCTACGGCCTCACCTGGACTCTCGGCGTGCAGCACGTGTTCTGGCGCAATTACACGTTTGAAGCCCGCTACGTCGGCACCAGAGGCGTGCATCTGTGGAATCAAACGCGCCAGAACATCTTCGCTCGTGTGACGCCTAGCAACTCCATTCCGACTTTCCTTTCGATGCCCAGTGCGTCCACGTTTGCGTCACTGACCAAAACATTGGCCGACGTAAAGTCGTACATCGTACCGGGCGGAACTCCGGACAATCCGTCGAACGATCTGGCCGTCTACGGCTCGGCCGCGAACATCGTCGGCTACGCTCCCCAGGCTTCTTCCACCTATCACGGACTCGCGCTGCAGTTGAACCGGCGCTACTCGAACGGGTTGGGTTTCATTGGCGCCTACACCTGGAGCCATCTGTTGGACGATGCCACCGCGACCAATTTCTCAACCTACCTGACGCCGCGCCGGGCTCAGGATTTTCAGAATCTCAAAGCGGACTGGTCGAGCTCCGCGCTCGACCGCCGGCAACGTTTCACCATCACGCCGTTCTATGATTTCAGGCCTTTCCAGAACGGCAACTGGATGATGAAAAACATTGTTGGGAACTGGAACATTTCCGGCACCTACACGTACGAATCGCCGGAATACGCCACCGTACAGAGCAATCTTGATTCGAACCTCAACGGCGACAGCGCGGGTGACAGGGTGATCGTCAATCCGGCCGGCGCAGCCAACGTGGGCTCCGACGTGACGGGCTACAACGCACTGGGCCAGGTGGCTTCGTCCAGCGGGTCCATCGTCGCCTACGTGGCGAACAATCCGAACGCACGCTACATTGTGGCCGGTTCCGGAGCGATCCCCAACGGCGGACGAAATACATTTCCGCTGCATCCGATCAATAACATCGACCTCAGCGTGAAGAAGCGGTTCAACTTCACGGAGCGGTGGGCGTTCGACATTGGGGCACAGATGTTCAACATCTTTAATCATCCGCAGTGGACCGGGGGCTCGGTGGACGACGTTGGCGTGAACGGCTTCACCGCCGCGCGCAACGATCTGGTTCCGAGCGATCCGCTGTTCGGGAGATTCGATCAGTTTTACAGCAGCAATTCTCGCGTGGTTCAGGTGTTCGCTCACATTACGTTCTAAGCGGAGAGGCTCGGTGTGTTCTTCTTAAGTGATGCGCATCGTAAGCGTGGGTCACGCGGTCTTTGCGGCGACGATCATCGCCCTGGGAATCCTGGGCCTGATCAAGGGCGATTTCGCCGCCGTATTTCAGCCGGTGCCTAAGGGCCTGCCTGCTCGCGAGGCACTGGCTTATCTCTGGGCGGTTATCTTGATTGCGTCTGGGATCGGGTTGCTCTGGAAGCGCTCCGCTGCCCTCGCTGCGCGCGTGCTTCTCGCTTGTCTCGCGCTTTGGTTGCTGGGGTTGCGAGCGCCCGCCGTTTTCCGCGCGCCCGCTGCACAAGATTCATGGTCGGGCGTGGGTGAGGCCGCGGTGATGGTGGCGGGCGCCTGGGTGCTGTATGCATGGTTCACCACGAGTGACACCGGTTTGCGCATCGCGAGGGTACTGTTCGGCCTGGCCTTGATTCCATTCGGCGTAGCCCATTTCGTTTATCTCAAAGAGACTGCAGCGCTGGTGCCTGGCTGGTTGCCATGGCATCTGGCTTGGGCGTATTTCACCGGCTGCGCCTTCCTCGTCGCGGGATTGGCGGTGCTGATCGGTGTATCTGCAAGGCTTGCAGCCACGCTCTCGGCAATGCAGATCGGCATGTTCACGCTGCTGGTGTGGGTACCCATCGTGGCGGCAGGCTCCAAAAGCGCATTCCAATGGAGCGAGACCATCATCTCTTTCGCGCTGACGGCGGGCGCCTGGGTGGTGGCGGATTCCTATCGCGGCGTGCCGTGGCTCGCTGTGAATAAGCGCTAGCAGCGGCGCTACGATCCTCGCTACCATCAGGTCTCGATCGACGAGCCGTCGCTCCCTGCATCGGCTTCGCCGGGCAAGCGAGGACGACGTCTGTCCGCGAGTTGCACATCAACACGTCGAAGTTAGTACGCGAGGCAGCTGAGGGCGGAATAATCGTGATTGAGAGGCGTGGCGAACCGGTTGCGGAGTTGCGCCCCGTAACCTCTCCCCGGCGCATGGCCGCGGCAAAGAAGGCGCGCATCTTCGCGTCCATGCAAAAAGTCTGGGATCGGATGCCCCGAGTTAGCGATAGCACGAAGATCATTGAAGACGATCGAGCCCGATAGCCTTGTATTTCGACACGTCCTACATAGCGAAATTCTACTTCAATGAACCGGAATCCTCCCGCGTCCGCGAGCTCGTCCGGAAAGCGGACACCATCTATTCGTCGCTTTGGGCCCTAGCCGAGTTCCATGCGGTGCTTCACCGCCGAGTACGGGAAGATTCGTACTCACGTGCCCAGGCCAATAGCTTGGCCGCGCGCTTCTCCGCCCATATTGTAGACGGGCTGTGGAATCTCATACCCGTCACTGAAGGAGTGCAGCGCAGGACAAGCGCACTGATCCTTGCCATGCCACCAGACTTATTCATCCGGACTGCCGACGCCGTGCACCTTACTACGGCCCAGGAAGCAGGTGAGCGCGAGGTGTGGACCAATGACCGCCACATGCTCGCCGCTGCCGCTTACTTCGGCTTGTCAGGCCGATCGGTTTAAGAAAGTGCGGCACGGTGACGCTCTGAACTCCGTGATGCTCACGGTGTGGGACGGCTTGCCGTCATAGGTCAGGATGAATTCGGTGACTCAAAGATCACCGCCGCCAATGATTCGCCGGACGGCAAATCGCTTTTCGCTCGGTTGGCTAGCGCGTTGGTTCTGGATATTGCTTCGACCGCGGGTTCGCTCGCCGGACTGCGGGTATTCCAGCACTGCGCCCTCGTGATAGATGCGGTGCTCTGTTGCAAAATCGTTGGCATCGGACGCCTCCCAATGTTGATCCAGTGCCGCACGGATCTCTGATCCCGCGCTCCAGAACACTGCTCCTTCTTTTGTTGATCGTCCATCTTGAGCCTCCAACTCTCAATAGCTCTGCTGCAAGGAACACAACGGAACCAAGAATCCAAGCAACGACGTTTACACGACGGGGGAGTTATTGCCGATGCCTGCCAGCGTTTACTCAAGCTTCACGTATTTGTTCCTCTAACATCAAGGGCGGCGGCAGGAGCGCTCACTGGACGGCTCAGTTCGTCACACTACACTGAGTTGCGCTCGTCGTGCTATACATTGTGGGCATCATCCTGAACCGAAAAAATGAACACTTCTAGCATTCGCGTATTCTCTAGCGGCATTCTTGCCTTATTGGCGGCGCTTCCCGCGCTTTCACAAACACCGCAGGGGCAAGCATCTCCAGCTCCGGCCGCGCAGCCCGGAAGGGCGCCGGAAAATTTACCTTGGACCCGCTTTCACCCGGCGGCCCCGCCGTACCGGCCAACCGATGCAGAGAAGCAACAAATTCAGGCGAAGATCGACCAATTGGACAGGATGATTCGCGAACTTCGATCCACGCAGACGGATGACGGCCTCCTGGCGGACGTTGAGATCTACGCTGAAGCGGCACGCTGGAAGATGGCGTATCCCGAGGAGTTCTTTCGCCCGGTGTCGGTTGCGGACACTCTCAGCGTCCTGGACAAGGGCATGGAACGCGCGGCGCAACTAAAAGAAGGCAAATCGCCCTGGACCAGCCAAAAAGGCCGCGTGGTTCGCGGTTTCCGCTCCGCGATGGATGGTTCAGTGCAGCCGGTGCGCGTCACCGTTCCCGACGAATATGACGGCGTACGAGCGTTTCCTCTGGATGTCGCTCAGCATGGGCGCTTTACGCGCCTCTACGAAGTGGAGACGCTCAACTCGTGGGAGGGCGCCGAGATTGACTACCTTCCCGGCACGCTGCAGATCGATTTATTTGGACGCGGTAAGAATACCTATCACTGGCCTGGCGAAGCCGATGTTTTCGAGGCGATCGCGTTCGCCAAGAAAGCGTACAAAATCGATTCGGAGCGGGTGACGCTGCGCGGTTTTTCCATGGGAGGCGCGGGCGTGTGGCACACCTCTCTGCATTCCCCGGATCTCTGGGCCGCGGTTGAGGTCGGCGCCGGCGACAACACCTCGCATAGAATCCCGATCCTCAATACGCTGCCGGCAAATCAGCAGGCGATGTGCAAGATCTTCGACAACATGTACGAATGGGCGCTCAATGCATACGATATTCCGTTTGCATCTTACGTCGGCGAGAATGACCGGAACCTTGCGAAGCACCAAAGAGCTAAGGAGGAGTTGATCAAGGCAGGCATCCACTTCGAGGGGGATCCATTCTCTCTGAAGGCCACGGATGCACCTTCGATTCTGTTTCTGATCGGTCCGAAAACCGGACACGACATGCACCCGGAAAGCCGGAAGATTCTGAATGCTTACTTGTACGATCGCATCAAGATGGGACGCCAGATCCCCGACCGCGTCCGTTTCGTGACCTACACCACCCGGTACAACCGTGATTATTGGGTGACGGTGGATGGCCTGGAGAAGCACTACGAGCGCGCTGAAGTGGATGCCAAGCGATCCGGCGACCGCAGTCAATACGAAATTACTACCCGGAATCTCACGCGCCTGGTTCTGCAGCAAACCGACCGCGCTACCTCTATCACCATCGATGGCCAGCAGGTACGGGTAAAGCCCGCGCCCGAGATGGCCTTCGAGAAATCAAACGAACATTGGAAATTGGCCGGTGGCGGCGAAAAAGGAATCCGCAAGAAGCACGGGCTGCAAGGACCGATCGATGATGCATTCCTGGAGCCGTTCCTGGTGGTTCGTCCCACTGGTACTCCGTGGAACGCGGCGGCGAATCAGCAAGCGCTGCGGATGCTCGAACGGTTCGACCGGCAGTATACGCTGGCATATCGGGGCCATATCCGCATCAAAGACGACAAGGACGTCACGGCCGCCGATTTCGCGAAGTATCACGTGGTCCTTTTCGGCGACCCAGGCAGCAATCGTTGGATCGCAAAACTCCACCGCAAGCTGCCGCCCCTGCGCTGGACGAAGGAGACGGTCGCGCTGGGCAACAAGAGTTTCCCGTCTGCGGAATCGGTACCGGCCATGATCTATCCAAACCCGCTGAGCCCAAACCACTACGTGGTGATCAATAGCGGCCTGACTGCCGCTTGGGCCGACTGGGCCGGAGATTTCCCCACACCGCGCTATGGAGATTTCGCGATCTTCAAAGTCCAGGCAGGCTCCGACGATCCCGACGCCGTCTATGCAGGACTGTTCGATGAGTCCTGGAAGTGAGTCTCATCGCGGGGAGAGTGCTGGGGAAGCCGAGCCGGCAAGCGCGAGGTCGCATTTCGCAACATTGTGGACGCCTTCGTCCAACTTGGGTGCGTACATCGGAATGAGCGTTCCTTTTTTCCGCAGATCGATCCAAACATCCAAGCCGCGTTGATACCAGGATCGGGCCTCGCGCCACTCCGACATGCGGCGCGGAGCCGAGGCGGTGTTGCGCAACGCGAGTATTTCATGCGCCTGTCCGATTTGCGTGAACGCGACGCCCCGGTTGCGCTGCGCGCCGGCATTCGCGGAATCGGCTTTCAGAAGGCGCGCGTCTATTTCCAACTCCTTTTGCGTACTTCGCAGGACCCTGCCAGTATCCTTTGTCTCGACCCCTAATTCGGCCATGAGTTGATATGCGGTTCTTAAGCCGTTGGGTAGGATGCCGGGTTGCTTCGCTGTCACGGAGTTGTAGAGCGCAATCGCCGAGTCATAGTATTTCAGGGCATTTGCCGAGTCATGCACTTTCGTCAGCAAATATCCTTGGGACCAGTTGCTGTCGGCCAAGGCTTCCTGCGCTTCCATATTTGCCGGATCTTCCCTGGCCAATTGCTCAAATAGCGTTTGTGAGCGTCCGCTGTACTTTAATGCCTCGTCAAGTTGCTTAATCCGAATCATGACAAGGGCAATCGACCGGCTGTAGACGGCGGCGTCCCTACGGTATTGCACGTTGGCCGGATCTTCACGAATCAGTTGCTCGTCAACCGCAATCGCCTGGCGGAACGCGTCCACCGACGCTTGTCTGTGATCCAACGCCTGCTGGACTACGGCAACCCGTCCATAAATGGCGCCTAGAAACACGCGTTCGTTTCGATCCCGCGGATTCTCCTGGACCAGCCTTTCGTGGATGGCGCGCGCTTTTTGAAAGAGATCCATGGCGCCGTTTGCATTGCCGAGGTTGGGTTGTTCGTTATTGCCTGTGACGTCGCCGAGAATCGTGTATGCGGATGCCAATGCGTTGCGAACCGGAGCCGATGACGGTTGCGCTATGGACAGTTTTTCCATTAGCCGCACATTCTTCCGGCCCATCGCTGCCGCTCCGTTCAAGTCACCGGCGAACTGCATCAATTGGCCGATCCGCCCGTAGCCGTTCCCAAGTTCCACCCCGAGCTGCACGTTCCGCGGCGAGGCCGCGGCCAAGGGTTCCCGGATGGCCAGCGCTTTCCGGTAGCTCGCCATGGCGCCCGCCCGATCCCCGAGATTGGCGAGGAAGGGCGCGCCCTGTACCTCACCGACCTTTTCATACGCCTTTGCCAACTCTTGCGCCAACGCCGGGTCTTTGCCGCGCTGCAGCGCGAGTTTGTCAAGATACTGGAGACCCCGCTTCACCACGAGTTGACGTGCGGGCGTGGAACCGGGCAAGGTCTTGATCGCGTCGTGGAACTCGAACAGATAAGAGTTCGCCAGTTCGCGTAAATCGTTGAATCGCTGATTGGCCAGGCGCGCTTGCCACGCCGTTGCCGCGATACCTCCCAAAAGCGTGAGCAGCACCAGCGCCGCCGCCGCAATGGTTGCCTTGTTCCGGCCCGCAAACCGGCGCGCGAGGTACCCGCGCGTGGCAACTCGCGCGGCCACCGGGTACCCTTCCATGTACCGGCGCAAGTCTTCGGAGAATTGTTCGACAGAACTGTAGCGGCGTTCGGGCTCCTTGCGCAGCGCCATCTGCACGATGTTTTCCAGGTCGGCGTCGAAGCTCCTCCCCGGCCTGGAACTCATCGGCTCGGGAGTCTCGGTGCAAATGACCCGTGCCAGTTCCATTGCATTGCTCGTCGTCCGGTAGGGACGAACGCCGCAGAGCAACTCGTATAGCATCACACCCAAAGAGTAGACATCGGTAGCCGTGGTGATTGCCGTCCCTCGCAACTGTTCTGGGCTCGCGTACTCCGGCGTCATGGCGCCCGCGCCAGTCAGAGTACGTTCGAGCGTCCCGTCCAACTGCTTGGCGATTCCGAAATCCAGAAGTTTGGGTGTTCCATCGGCGGTAACCAGGACGTTGGCGGGCTTCAGGTCGCGATGGACTACCAGGTTATGGTGTGCGTGCGAGACGGCGGAACAGACCGTGCGGAAAAGTTCCAGCGTTGCGTGCAAGGGCGGCTTTCTCTCGGCCACATAGCGGTCGATCGGAATGCCATCCACGTAATCCATCACCAGGAATGGCTGACCATCCTCGGTAGAACCGCCATCCAGCAGGCGCGCGATGTTGGGATGTTCCAGGCCGGCCAGGATCTGCCGTTCCTGGCGGAAGCGCCGCACCATGGCATCGCACTCGGCCTTGCCGGCGCCGAGCTGCACGATCTTGATTGCAACTAGTTTCGAGAATTCGTCATCCGCCCTGACGGCCTTGTAGACCATGCCCATGCCGCCCGCGCCAATGGGCTCCATCAGCCGGTAGCGCTCCAGCGTGGCGCCGGCAGCGCCCGAAACGGTAAGGAGAGCTTCATTCTGAATGGCCGCCGCGTTCCAGGCCGGCTTGTTCGCGACGCGCTGGTACGCGTTGAGCAACTTCCGTACGCCCAGTTGTAACGGCTCATCGCCAGCACAAACGTCCGCTAAGTACGTGTCGCGATCGCCGGCAGCGATTTCAAGAGCCGCGTGGAACAGCCGCTCCACGTGCTCGGCTCGTGATTCAGCCGGTTCCAATGGCGTCCTCCAGCCAGGCGCGGGCAAATGCCCAATCCCGCTCCACGGTGCGAAGCGAGCTCTCGACGCCTGTCGCGGCGAGGACTTGGGAAGTTTCCTCGGCGGATAAGCCTCCGAAGAATCGTAATTCAACCACTCGCGCCTGACGCGGGTATTCCCCGGTCAACCGGTCCAGCGCCTCGTGGACTTGCAGGACATCCAGACTGAGGGCCGAATCTTCAAATCGAGGATCGCCGACGGAGACCAGCATGCCGCCACCTCGTTTTGCGGCCTGCCGTTTGCGAGCGTGGCCGGCCAGAATATTGCGCATCATTTTTGCCGCAACGTTGAGGAAGTGCGCCCGGTTTTGCCAATCGAAATGCTGCACTCCCGGAAGCTGGAAATACAGCTCGTGGACCAGCGCGGTGGGTTGGATGGTTCGCCTTCCGGCTTGGCCGACCATGGCCCGCGCGGCCAAACGCCGCAATTCGCGGTACACCGCGGTGGTGAGGCGATCCAGCGCCTCCGCGTCTCCATCGCGCCAGTCCGTCAGGCACCTGGTGATGATTCCCGGACGAGAATCTTCGGGCCTGTTGGATGACATGGGCGGTTCGCTGGGGTGACACCTTAGTCTAGCAGCCTGTGTCAGAAGTGCCGGACGCTGGCAAAAATGGTGACAGGAACGTGTGAATAAATCCAAATCACCGACTCCCTTACGGTCGCGGCTCGGTAACGGGGTGTCTCATTCCGAGCCGCGACCGTGAGGGGAGTCGGTGCCTTTGCCGATTTTTTCACAGGCTCCAGGCTCGAATTTTCGTGGACGCAAGCCCTGGAAAACCACGAGACCGGCCACCGCGAAATTTCGTGCTGTCACCACATTTGCCGAATCGACCATTTCTGACACAGGCTGCTACCTGAGAAAAGTATTCCGTGAAGCGATGGCGGGGTTTTCCTACCGTTCGCATCTTTAGTTCAAACACACTTTTCTATCCACAAGGAGGATGAAATGATCTATAAGCATCAAATTCTGTTTGCCGCGGTGCTGGCGTGCAGTTCCAGCCTGGCCGCCGATCCGGTACTGCCGGATGCCATTTATCAGATTGGCATGACATTTGTTACAGCTACGGGCGACCCCGTCAGCCAATCGGCCTCCGGGCCTGGGCATTACTCATTAGGCAGCGCCTCGGCAATGGTGACCGGGTCCGACCCCCTCATCATCGGCGATGATATTTTTCCAGGCCCTGCGTTGCAGGTGTCCGCGGGCGAGGAGGGCAGTGTCTGAGCCCAGGTGTCTTATTACTTTTACGTGAAGGGAGCAGCGTTCGAGCAGATCATTCCCCTAAGAGTCTACGGAAGCTTAGTGACCACCGCGAGCACAACCGAATTCGCGTCTTCGCAAGCTCAACTGGGCGTAGGGACTGCGATCGCAACGAATGGGGCTGAGGTTCAGCTCAACCAATCGTGGTCTGGCTTCCTGGCAATAAACTATTTGGGCGGCGACCAATATGCACTCAGCAACAGCATTACCATCGGCGGTTCCGCGACCGGCCCATCGACGGCGTTTGCCGACCCTTACATTGAAGTGGACCCCAACTTCGCAAACGCGTCAGACTATTCGATCGTGGTGAGCCAGGGTATCGGGAATACTCCGGTTTCCGCTGCGCCGGAGCCGTCGTCATTGGCGTTAGCCGCCGTTGCGCTCGGGTGTGCCGGGCTATTGCGGCGAAAAAAGGCCGGCAGCATGCGGATCAACTGAAAGCAAGCGGCAGTATCGCGGGCGCGACACGAGACCGGCGCGCCCGCGGAGATTACTCGTTCCGCAGCGCCACCATTGGATCCAGGCCGGCCGCGCGCAAAGCTGGGATCAGGGAGGCGAACAGCCCTGCCACGCACAGCAGCAAGGTGGCGAGCCCCAGCCAAACAGGATCCCAAGGTTTAACACCGAACAACTCATTCACCATCAGCTTGCCGGCCCCGATCGCCGCCGGAATTCCAATCACAAGTCCAATACCGACCTGGGAAAAGGCGCCGCCCAGAACCATGGTCACCACACCCGCGCGATCCGCGCCCAGCGCCATGCGCACACCGATCTCGCTGGTCCGCCGTTCCACCGTATAGGCCATCACTCCGTACAAGCCCACTGCGGCAAGCACCAGCCCCAGCACACCAAATAGCATGGTCAACGTCGCTATCATGTTTTCCTGCTGGAAATCCGCGCTCACCACGCTGCTGTATGGATCAACCGAGTAGAGCACAAGGTCCGGATCAATGCTCGCCAGCGCTTTGCGCACGCGCTCTTCAATGCCCGGCTGACTGCCCGGCGCCCAGATCACGATGTTGTACAAATAGTGCGACCAAATTTCACCACCGCGGAAGGCGGGATCATCGTATTCCACCGTTTGCGTTTCGGGCACCCAAAACATCGGACGGATGGGATCCTTGTAATCGTAAGTCATATACCGCATGTCCCTGGCAACCCCCACGATTTCATAGGTCCCGGAATACTTGATTCTGCCAGGCCCGAAATGCTGCCCGATCGGGTTCTGGCCATTGAAGAATCTCTTCGCAAACGCTTCGTTGATCACCGCCACCTTTCGCGTTCCCGCGGTGTCTTGGTCCTGAATGGGCCGGCCGCGAACGATCTTCGCCCCGATCGTCTCGAAAAATCCTGGCATTACCCGCGCCCAGCTGGCGCCTGAGTCTTCTCTCGGTCCGGGCTCCGGCCGGCCCTGGACGCGAATCCCTTCGCCCCAATTGTCACCCGTCATGGGAGCATAGAGTGCCGGCGCCACCATCCGCACACCAGGCGTGTTCAACAGGCGATCGTCAATTTGTCGAAAAATTGCTTCCATTTGCTCCGGCTTGTAGTTGCCCAGCGATGGATTAATCCAAGCGATATACCTGCCCTCGGTTTCGAACCCGAAGTTCTGGTGCTCCAGATTTCGCAAGCTCTGGCCCAGCAGAGCCGCGGCCGAAAGCAACACCAGCGAGATCGCCACCTGTGCAACCACCAAAGATTTCTGTGCCAGCGAGCGTCTACCGCCAACCGTACGATTGGCCCCGCGCAGCGCCTCCACCGGATCGGCATGCGAGGTCATCCAAGCCGGGGCTATTCCGAAAACGACCCCGGTTACGAGCGATACTGCCAGAGTGAAGAGCAGCACCGGCCACGACGGTGTCGCGTCGATCGGGACATAATTATTCGGCCCGCCAATCTGGAATGCGAGATGCAGAATCAGCTTTGTACCGGCGTACGCCACACCGATGCCCAAGACTCCTCCAAGCATAGCCAGCATTACGGACTCGAGCAATGCCTTCCGTACCAGGCGGGCGCGCGAAGCACCCAACGCCACCCGTATCGAGGTTTGTGCCCGATCCTTCAGCCCGCGCGCCAACATCAGATTCGCCAAATTGGCGCAGCCTACCAGCAGCACGCATGCTGCCGCTATCAGCAGAAGCTTTAATCCATCCTCATATTGATCGCGCATCGCCGCGACCCCAGAGCCGCCGGGAGTCAGATGTAGCGTTTGCTGCTGCCATAATTGCTTCTCACCTGGCTCCATGTCGGGCACGTGGCTGGCCAGCCAGTTATGGAATTCTACTCTTAGTTTTGCTTCGAGCGATGTTGGGTTCACTCCCGGACGCACTCTCCCGATCAAGTCCAGGAAGTTGCCATTCGGCCGGTTCAGCCGGGATGTGGCTCCATCCGTCAACAATTCCGTCGTTGCCGGCAGCCAAAAATCCGGCATGCCCCACCCTTGCAGCTTCGCTCCGTAAAATCCCGGCGCCGCCACGCCGATCAGCGTGAACGAATGCCCGTTGATCTGATAACTGGCGCCAATCACGGAAGGATCGGAGCCATACTTGTCCTGCCAAATGTGAAAGCTCATCACCGCTACAGGCGGCGCTCCCTGCTGATCGTCCGCGTCAGTCGTCAACCGGCCGATCCACGGATGCACGCCGAAAGTCCTAAAGAAATTCCCAGACACATACTGCCCATTGCGAGTATCCGCCTGCGCTGATGATCCCGCCCTGCGGACGCCGAGCGCTGCATTGCCGGCTTGGAGTGCAGCTAGATCGACAAATTCCGGTGTGTGCGCGCGAAAGTTCTGGTACGCTTCCCACGAGAACAGCGAAAAATCCCCATCGCTACCCTGGGTATATCCGCCCCAGTTGCAACAGCGAATTTTGTCCCCGATCCTCCACAGCTCTTCGGGCCTGGTCACTGGCAGGGACTTCAACATCACCTGGTGCACTAGCGTAAAGATGGCTGTAGTCGCACCGATCCCCAGTGCTAACGTGATCACCGCCGTGGTTGTGAATCCCGGTGCCTTCCGCAGCTGCCGTAGCGCTTGTCGTAAATCCAGCATCCAGTGTCTCCAATCGTTGCAGGGCTTCCTCAGAATAGATAACGGATCGGCCCGAGAGAAGTTAGCAAAGAGCCGTTCTCTCTCTTAATACTCGTCGGAATTTGATTGGTTACCTGAACGTGCGTTGAAGGACGCGGAACAGCACCGACTCCCTCACGGTCGCGGTTCGGTAACACTCTTTCCGTTCCGAGCCGCGAGCGTAAGCGACCGGTGATTTTGGTTTTTCAAGCTCCGTGCAGTTACTTTTGAGCAGTCAGCGGATGATCCACATAGTAAGTGATTCCGGAGTACTGCATTTCTTCCCAGGTCTGGTCGCCCCAGTGCACTTCCTTCTTCGGATCGGGGTTGGATGGGTTGTTCACGGAATTGTCGTAGTGGGCCGTAGCCTCCAGACGCGACCCTTTTGGCACCGCGAGCGGAGTGGTGAATAGATAATAAGTCTGCCAGTTGAAATCGTATTTCGGAACCGCCAGGACAACTTCGGAACGGCCGTCGGGATAAATCAGCCGGTACTCCCAGCTCTTGCCGCGCAAGTGAGTGTGCGGGAACAATGCCGTGATGCGCGAATCCTGGGTGAACTCAATGGCTGAATCCACTGCCTGGTTGTCAGCGCCCGGGGGAAGCTGCAAGAGAACGTTGACGAACGCGCTGTTGTGTATTTCCTGCTTCGGCGCTTCCTTGGCGAAGATCATGCCGACGCTGCTCTGATCGGTGGCTTCCTTCCCGTTGGCCGTGTAGTGAACCTGGAAGAGCAACTGAGCGCCCGCTGGAACCCGGATAGCCTGCCCTGGTTCGAAGACAATCGCGTTCGTGCCCGGCGCCTCGGTGGCAATGAGAGTCCCTGGGAATTGATTTTCGGAAGTGTTCGGATCCTTGGGAGGCGGCATCTTTGGCAACACCGGCAAGAACGCAGCCTCGGAAGGCGGCCGTGGCTTCTCGCGCACGAACACCAGGATGTGATGGACGACGCTCCGAGTACCCGGCCGGGCCTCGATAGCTTGCACCCACTTGTCTTCCGTGAAATTTGTCGGAACGGTGAAATACTGATAAGAGATCGCGCCGCTTGCAGTTACTTTGAAAGGTTTCGGTATGCTGAGCACTACGTCCGGCGTGCCGATCTCCCAGCCTTCGGTGAACTTCGGTAGAGGCGGAAGGTCCTTCGGGTCGCCTTGCGGCGCGCCGGCGTCCGTCCAGCGGATGAGCGTGTTCTTTTCCAGCTCGGTCAGTCGCCGATCGTTCAGGAACGTACCCCGCGGCTGAGCGGCATGCCAAGGCGGCATCTGGCCCAGGGTTACTTTTTCACGAATGGATTTAGCCCAGGGTCGCGCCTGTTCGTAAGTGAGCAGCGACATCGGAGCGATCTCGCCCGCGCGATGGCAACTCGCGCAATTCTTGTAGAGTATGGGCGCAACATCTTTGGTAAATGTGGGCGGGGCGGAGGAAGCCGGCCCGGCGGCCCATATGACACTCGACATCAAGAATGTTGCGCAAGGGACTGCGATAAGCAATCGATTCATACTATTTGATTGTTGCCTCTAAATTATCATACGGCCTATGTTCGAAGCTGCGTTCGATGCTGGACTACGGCACCGACTCCCTAACCCGGAATAGCCGGAACCAAAACCGAGCCGCGACCGCAAGGAAGCGTAACGCAATACAGCGGCGCTCGTGGTAGCGCTCCCTCGCGGTCGCGGTTCGGTAACAGGTTCGTTCCCGTCCTACGGGCTGTAAACATTGCGCGAAATGCGTACCACCAAAAATATTCTGCCAGAAACAGCAAGAATCCTACGATGTAGGTACTCACGGTCGCGGCTCGGTAACGCCGAATGCCTCATTCCGAGCCGCGAGCGTAAGCGACCGGTGATTTTGGTTTGACAACCAGCATCCATGCGAAGGAGAATCTGTTGAGCTGAGGAGGAGACCGGTGATCCATCGCAGAGCGTTTCTGAAAAGCGGCCTGGCTGCCACCGCATTCGCGCAATCCGTCGGCAGGCAGGCATCCGCGCACATCGAGATTCTCCCGGGAGAGCCGATCGCGACAATCGCGCCAGAGATTTATGGACATTTCATCGAGCATCTGGGAGGCGTCATCTACGACGGTGTGTGGGTGGGCGAGGATTCCAAGATTCCAAATGAGGGCGGGATTCGCCGGGCGGTGGTGGACGCGCTCAAAGCAATCCATGCGCCGGTGGTGCGCTGGCCCGGCGGATGCTTTGCGGACAGTTATAACTGGCGCGACGGAATCGGACGCCGTGCGGATCGAAAATCGCGCACTAATTTTTGGGGCGGCAGCGATCCGAACTCTTTTGGTACGCAAGAATTCATGCGCTTTTGCAGTCTCACCGGCGCAAAACCGTATCTTGCGGCCAACGTGAGAGGACTGCCGGCTCTGGATTTCCAACAATGGGTAGAATACTGCAATTCGCCCACGGCCAGCACCACTTTGGCCGAAGAGCGCGCTGCACAGGGCCATCCGGAACCGTACAACGTACGCTACTGGGGTGTTGGAAACGAGTCCTGGGGCTGCGGCGGAAATTTTACGCCGGAGGAATATGCCACCGAGTTCCGGCGGTTTACCGCGTGGGTGCCGCGTTACGGCCCCCCGCTCGATCTCGTGGTTTCCGGACCCAACGATCACGAGCTGGAGTGGACCAGAAGGGTGCTGCGCTCGTTGGCGGACAAGGGTCAGATCCGCACCGCAGCCGGCTTATCGCTGCATTACTACACGTGGAATCTGAGCGCCGGCAGGACCAAGGATTGGGATGAGGGCAAGCGTGACGCGGTCAAGTTCGATGAATTTGAGTGGTACGAGTTGCTGGCTCAGGGCAGCGTGATGGAGACACTGGTTCGGGATCATTGGGCGGTAATGGAGGAGTCCGATCCCGCGCATCACATCAAACTGATTGTGGACGAATGGGGCGCGTGGTACCGTCCCGGTACCGAGATTGGGAAGAAGTATATTCTGTCCCAAATGCTTACGCTTCGGGATGCTCTTTTGACTGGCCTTACGTTGGACATTTTCCACCGCCATGCCGAGAAAGTAGCGATGGCAAATGCCGCGCAGCTCATCAACTGCCTGCACTCGCTGATGCTGGCGTCGGAGGACCGTTTTGTTCTTACGCCCGTATATCACGTCTTCAAAATGTATGCGGCGCACATGGGAGCCACCGCGGTCCGGACTGAATTCGCCGCTCCGTCAGCGACGTACGATCGGAACGGCACGCCGGCTTCGCTCGGGGGGCTCAGCGGCTCCGCATCTATTTCAGGAAAGGGTCTCACGCTGACGGTGGTGAATCCGCATCCCAGCCGAGCGCTCGAAACCGAGATCGTCGCACGGGGCGCTTCCATCGCAGGCGGGCGTGCGCAAGTCTTGACCAGCACGGATCTCCACGCGCACAACGACTTTGAACATCCGGACGTGGTACATCCGGAGCCCACGAATCTTTCGGTTCACAGCGGAGGCCTGGTCCATGTGTTTCCACCGGCATCGGTGACGGCGCTGTACCTCACGCTGGCTTGATGCCGGCCTGTGTGACCTTCAATTCTTGATCGCGACGCGGACTGAGTAGTTCACGCGGTTCAAGAGAAGCGGGCGGTCTGCAAAAAATTCATCCACGGCTTTTCGGGAGCCGTCCCAGTGACCGTAGTCGTCAACGATCAAAACACCGCCGGGCGAAAGAAGCGGATAAAGAATCTCAAGCTCGCTCTTCGTTGATTCGTACCAGTCCGTGTCGAGGCGCAGGACTGCGATCTGCCGCGGCGTTCGCTGCTGCAAGGTCTGAACAACATCTCCGGGAACAAACTCAAGGTCAGACTCAGGAACCGCGTGTTTCGCGAAGGTTTGCTTCACACTTTCCAGATCGGCATAGCACCACTTGCCGTCATCTGAATATTGGTCCATATACTGTTGGGCCGGGGTGCCGCTAATATCTATGTCCAATGGCGAGGGCGCCGTCATCCCTACGAAAGTGTCGTACATCCATATCCGCCGCCGGGGACCGCCTAAGCGCGCCAGCGCCAACGCTGCCAGCAATGCGCTTCCGCCTCTCCAAACGCCGCATTCCACAAAATCGCCGGGGATGTTGCGTTTCACCACATAAGCGGCCGCTTGATAAAGTGCGAACATCGCTTCCTTACTGGTCATCGTGTAAGAGCGGCAAAGCTCAAACAGTTCGCTAAACACGGGATCCCGGTCGACGTCCGCGAGCGGATAGTCCTCGAATTTTTCGGAGTGACGGCTGGAAAAGGTGATCGTTCGACCGTTCGGGGCGGTTGACATGGAAGACTCAGGTGATCGAATCATAGCACGCACTCATAACCAAACTGCTGCTCTCTACGGCGCACCGATCCGTTACAATAAGTTCAAATTGAGGCGCATCAAGATTGACTCCACTTTGTTCGACGAAGCGCCGCCTGAGTAATTTTTTGGGTGAAATGTAGCACGTTCTGCTGATTGTGGGTCCAACACCAAAGGATCGATCATAAATATGATGCGAAGAACTGTGCCTATGCTCCAGTTCACGCGGAATCTAGGACATACCACGCGGCTGTGTGGTTTGGTAGTTGTTTGTGGGGTGACGTTGTACTCTCAGCCGGACGTTCTGACCTGGCAGAACGACAACTTCCGGACTGGCCAGAACCAGCAAGAAAGCATTCTGACTCCTGCGAACGTAAAGTCGGCGACCTTTGGAAGACTTTTCACGCTGGCGGTGGATGGCAAAGTGGACGCGCAGCCGCTTTATGTGCCAGGACTTACCATTCCAGGGCAAGGCGTGCACAACGTGTTGTATGTCGTTACCGAACATGACAGTGTGTACGCGTTCGACGCCGACAACGGAACACTGCTGAAGTCGCGGACAATATTGGTGTCGCCCGAGGCGCCCTCGGACAATCGCGGCTGCGGTCAAGTGACGCCGGAGATTGGAATCACGTCGACGCCGGTAATCGATCTGCATAGCGGCCCCAACGGCACCATGTATCTCGTCGCGATGACCAAGGATGCCGGCGGCAAATATCACCACCGGCTGCACGCTTTGGATTTGACCACGTTGGCTGAGGAGTACGGTGGGCCTGTGGAAATCGCGGCCACGTATCCAGGGAGCGGCGCCGAAACAACGGATCCACGAACACGGTGCAGACGTTCAATCCCGCCGTGCACAAGGAGCGCTCGGCCCTGCTGCTATTGAACGGCGTGGTTTACACAACCTGGTCCTCACACTGCGATGCTCACCAGATACACCGGTTGGGTGATGGGGTACAACGAGACCACTTTGCAGCAGACCAGCGTGCTGAATCTCACACCCAATGGCAACGATGGCGGAATGTGGTCGGCAGGTTCCGGTCCCGCCGCCGACGCATCGGGAAACATATATATGCCACTGGGCAACGGAACTTTCGATACCACGTTGCTAGGGAGCGGACTTCCATCCAAAGGCGACTATGGAAACGCCTACGTGAGAATGTCCACCACGGGTGGCCACCTTGCTGCCGCGGATTACTTCACGATGAAAAATACCGTCTCAGAATCGAATGGCGACACCGATCTTGGGTCGGGGGGCGGCATACTGCTGCCTCCGGTGAATGATTCAGCGGGGAACCCGCGCCAGCTTGCGGCGGTCGCGGGAAAGGACCAGAACATTTATGTCATGGACCGAACCAATTTGGGAAAATTTAATCCCAGCTCCGACGAAATTTACCAGCAGCTCTCGGGCGTGTTGTCCGGCGGAGTGTGGTCGAGTCCGGCATGGTTCAACGGCAGATTGTATTACGGAGCGTCGGGCAACGTCCTGAAGGCTTTCGCGTTCGCGAACGGAACGTTCGGGACCAATCCGGATTCTCAGAGCTCGGCGACATTCCCATACCCCGGGGTCACTCCGTCGATTTCGGCGAATGGAAACTCCAACGGAATCGTGTGGGCTATTTCCAACTCGAGTCCAGCGGTTCTTCGCGCGTACGACGCAGCCAACCTCGGCACCGAGCTGTATGACAGCAACCAGGCCGCCAACGCACACGATCATTTTGGAAATGGAAACAAATACATCGTGCCCACCGTAGCCAACGGAAAAGTCTACGCTGCATCGAACGGCGGCGTCAGCGGCAGCGTAGGTAGCATCGGAGTGTTCGGGCTGCTGGCTCCGCCCGACTTTTCGCTTACTGAGACACCTGGCGTGGTAACCGTCGCGCCAGGGGGTATCGGCCAGTCCACGATAACTGTCGCAGGCGCAGGGGGCTTCAATGGAACCGTGAGTTTCAGCGCGTCGGGGTTGCCCGCCGGGGCGACGGCGACTTTCAGCCCGACCACTGTGACTGGCTCCGGCGCCACTACGATGACGATTTCGGCTACGGCCGGCGTCGCAGTTGGAACATTTACTTTCACGGTGACCGGCACGAGCGGGTCTCTTGTTCATCCCTTGATGACATATCTGGCGATTGCCATACCCGGACCCTCCACAGCCGTGTTTGTGAAGCAGGACAGCAGCACGCAGGGCAATTGGGAAGGAGTTTACGGCACGCAAGGCTACGCGGTGATTGGAGATCTAACCTCGAATCCCAGCTATGTGACGCCCGCCGCGACCGGAGAGGGGCAACATGTCTGGCCAAATTCGCCTACCGATATTCGGGCTTTGCAGAAGGCTTCCAACCCAACACAGCGAATCGCGGGTGTGTGGTATTCATCCAGCTCATTCACTGTGGATTTGAACATCACCGACGGCAACACGCACCAAGTGGCACTCTACTGCTTAGATTGGGACCAGTTGGGGCGGAGCGAGACGGTAGCCATCACGGATGCGAGTGGAAACGTGCTGAACTCGCAGAGCGTAACCAACTTCGGTGGAGGTTTGTATCTGGTGTGGAACGTGAGCGGTCACGTGAAGATTCAAGTTACTCTGACCGGCGGTCTCAATGCGGTGGCGACGGGATTGTTCTTCGGCGGGGGGACAGTTGTATCGAGCACCGGCACGGCCGCTTTCGTGAAGCGGGACTCCACTACGCAAGGCACCTGGCAAGGAACTTACGGCGCCGATGGCTACGTGGTGATCGGAGATCTGACGTCGAACCCCAGCTACGTGACGCCGGCGGCTACGGGACAGGGCCAACATGTCTGGCCGAATTCGCCTACCGATATTCGAGCTTTGCAGAAGGCTTCCAACCCGGCCGCTCGAATCGCAGGGGTGTGGTACTCATCCGGCTCATTCACTGTGGATTTGAACATCACCGACAGCAATACGCACCAAGTGGCGCTGTATTGCCTGGATTGGGACCAACTGGGGCGCAGCGAAACCGTGGCCATCACGGATGCGAATGGCAACGTGCTGAACTCGCAGAGCGTAACCAACTTCGGTGGAGGTTTGTATCTGGTGTGGAATGTGAGCGGCCACGTGAAGATACAAGTTACTCTGACTGGCGGCATCAATGCGGTGGCGACGGGGTTGTTCTTCGGTGGTGGAGGGACAGTTATATCGAGTACCGGTACAGCCGCTTTCGTGAAGCAGGATAGTGCCACGCAAGGCACCTGGCAAGGAACTTACGGCGCCGATGGCTACGTAGTGATCGGAGATCTGACGTCGAACCCCAGCTATGTGACGCCGGCGGCTACGGGACAGGGCCAACATGTCTGGCCGAATTCGCCTACCGATATTCGAGCTTTGCAGAAGGCTTCCAACCCGGCCGCTCGAATCGCAGGGGTGTGGTACTCATCCGGCTCATTCACTGTGGATTTGAACATCACCGACAGCAACACGCACCAAGTGGCGCTGTACTGCCTGGATTGGGACCAACTGGGGCGCAGCGAAACCGTGGCCATCACGGATGCGAATGGCAACGTGCTGAACTCGCAGAGTGTGGCCAACTTCGGTGGAGGTTTGTATCTGGTGTGGAATGTGAGCGGCCACGTGAAGATACAAGTTACTCTGACTGGCGGCATCAATGCGGTGGCGACGGGGTTGTTCTTCCACTAGCGATTCTGTTTCAAGAATAACCCAAAGCTTCCATGCCCTCGCTAGCAGCGTTTTCAAAAGCTGCGATGTGACGTTGTTGAAAATGGTTGCGCCAATCGCCTGCGACACCTTTGCGAACAAACGTATTGTGCACGAAGAGTACCGAAAGTGAGGAATGCATCTTTTCTCTGGTATTCTCCTGCATCGCGCTCAGGAGCTCCTCTTGCGACGCTTGCATACCGGCATAGGACAGCAAGCCTTTGGCCGCGTCGATCGGCGCGGCGAGGAACTCCTCATACCGGACGATGGGGACGCCAGCATTTAGCCAGGCCAGCACGTAGCGGTTCCATTCCGCGGCTATCCGAGGAACGTAGTCGTCAAAGCCTTCGTCGAACTTGGCGTAAACTCCATTAGCGACGCAAAAGTCTCGTTCGTAGAAAAATTTTGAAACTACAACATCTCGTCCATCGCGGACCAGATGGACCACGTGCATCGGGAAGTCATGAAGAGGCGAGCTCGGAAGCTCATGGCTCTTTATGACGCAGGCATCGGGAAGCTCCAGATCGGAGGCATTTCTATACCACGGATGCTTGCGTACATCAAACGATTTATACGCATCGTTGACGTAGATATCGCGTTTCGGCAGCCCGAGTGCATCTCCGATCAGGCTGACGATCCATGAGCCGCCAGATTTTGGGTATTCCGCAATTACAATTCTCAATCAAGGTCCCTGGGATGAAGTGAACCAAAGCCGGTTCACGACTATCTTATTATGTTTTTCAATTCGGATCCGGAACAGGCGATAGCGGCGACCACGCAGAAACCGGAGCAGGCAGCGAGAGATTCAGGTCTATTCCGTTTGCAAGAAGTGAGACTTTTGTGTTCTTTCGAGCACCTCACTTGTCGAGAGGTCAGAATTCATGTCTCGACCAGGTTCGCTGCTCCCATTCGCAAGTCTAATCCTAGCGTTTGCGCCGTGTTCGGCACAGCCAGTCGACCGAAGTGATCCGCTGGCCCGAGCGCTTGCCAATCCCCTCTTTTTCCAGAGCGAGCAGGGGTACGTTTCCATGACTCGCGATGAAACGGCATACTTCCTTAGGGGTCGCGTGGTGTACAGAATCCGCGACACAGCCTTCCAGCTTGAGTTTCAGGGCGCAAGCGCGAACGTCAGTCCGCAAGGCGAAGTTCCACAGGCTGGCCGCGTGAATTATTTGATCGGCGACCATCCGAGCGATTGGTCAACAGACCGTCCAACCTATAGGGAGCTGGTGTACCACGGAATCTACTCCGGAATTGATGCTCGCTTTGGCTTTTCAGGTTCGCGATTGAAATCTGAGTTTGTGATAACGCCAGATGGCGACCCAACACTAGTCCACCTCCGCTACACAGGGCTAGGCTCACCCCATATAGACCCGCAGGGAGATTTGAGATTTACCTCGGAGCACGGTGAGTTTCTCGAAAAGTCGCCCATCGCCTTTCAGATGAGTGGTACAACTCGCGTCGAGATACCGGCGAGATTTACGGTCTCAGCCGACGGAACCATCGGTTTCGCGCTGGGAGCGTTTGATTCCAAGCTTCCGTTGACGATCGATCCGCTGGTCGCATATAGCTCCTATTTGGGTGGGCACGGCGATAGCGTGGCCACCGCGGTGGCGGTAGATCCGAGTGGGAACGTATACGTGGCGGGTTGGACGGATTCCCAAGATCTCAAGGTGTCGAGCCCTTTCCAAAGCTTCAACGCCGGGAGCGTGGATGCGTTTGTGCTGAAGTTGAACGCGGCGGGAAATACGCTGCTGTACGCCACCTACATCGGTGGAAGCGGCGATGACCGCGCTTACGGCATCGCGGTGGATAGCGGCGGGAACGCTGTTGTAACCGGCTCGACAACATCCTCAAATTTTCCAATTGACGTGCCGATCCAAAGTGGACTGCTGGGGACGAGGGATGCCTTTGTTTTGAAGTTGAACGCGGCTGGAAATAGCTTGACTTTCAGCACGTACTTGGGTGGTGCGGGACAGGAAACCGGCTATGGCGTCGCGCTGGATTCGCAGGGCAATGCCTATGTGACGGGTGATACCAACTCCTCGAATTTTCCGACCAAGACTCCCTTCGAAGGGTCCAACAGCGGCGGACAAGACGCGTTTGTAGTGAAGATCAGCCCGGCGGGCGTGTTGACGTACGGCACATACCTGGGTGGAAGCGGAGATGAACACGCGACTGCGATCGCTGTGGATTCTGCCGGCAGCGCCTACATCACTGGAGGAACCTTCTCCACGAATTTCCCAATCGCCAACGCGTTCCAAGCCGCCAACGCCGGCGGGCAGGATGCTTTTGTCACGAAGCTGAGCTCCGCTGGAAACAGCCTGGTGTACAGCACGTACCTCGGTGGCAGCGGCGGGGCGCTGGGTTCTCCGGAGTGGGGCGCTGGAATCGCGGTGGATTCCGCGGGACATGCATTTGTAGCAGGCAGCACCAGCTCGACGAATTTTCCGATAGTCGCCGCGGTTCAGCCGGCGTTCGGCGGGGGAACCAGTAATGCCTTTGTGGCAGAGTTCACTCCGCTCGGAACGGCGTTAATTTACAGCACATATTTCGGTGGGAGCACGATGGATTTCGGCGACGCCATTGCAGTGGACTTGGCGGGCAACGCCTATGTCGCCGGATACACTGGATCCGTGGATATGCCGGTAGTCGGCGCCGCGCAGGCAGCGTCGGCGGGATCCTACGATGCGTTCGTCCTGATCCTCAATTCCACGGGGAGCGCGGTGGATTTGGCCACTTATTATGGCGGCAGCATTGCGGATGCGGCCAACGGCATCGCGGTGGATTTATCCGGGAACGTTTATGTCGCCGGGCAAACCAGTTCGGCGAATTTTCCACTGGTATCGGCGTTTCAATCCAGCATGCTTGGCAGCCTGGACGCGTTTATTGTCAAACTGCAGCCCGGTCTTTCGCAGCCCGACTTCTCGCTCAATATGTCTCCCAGCTCGGCGACGGTAGTGCAGGGTGGCAACGCTTAATTACAGTCTCACTGTCACCGCGATCAACTCTTTCAACGGGACAGTGAGCTTCGCTGTTCAGGGTCTTCCGACGGGTGTGACTGGAAGCTTTAGCCCCACCACCGTTACTGGCGCGGGATCCACTACCTTAACCATCACTGCAAGCGCGGGCGCCGCGTTAGGAAACTACACCGCGACCGTGAACGCGACCAGCGGTCCGCTTATCCATAGCGCATCGGCGGCACTGAGTGTCGTGGTAAAGTCGACGGCCACCGCTACATTCGTGAAGCTAGACGGTGCCACCGAAGGCAACTGGAAAGGCGTCTATGGCGCCGATGGCTACGCGGTGATTGGAGATCTAACCTCGAATCCCAGCTATGTGACGCCCGCCGCGACCGGAGAGGGGCAACATGTCTGGCCAAATTCGCCTACCGATATTCGGGCTTTGCAGAAGGCTTCCAACCCAACACAGCGAATCGCGGGTGTGTGGTATTCGTCCAGCTCATTCACTGTGGATTTGAACATCACCGACGGCAACACGCACCAAGTGGCACTCTACTGCTTAGATTGGGACCAGTTGGGGCGGAGCGAGACGGTAGCCATCACGGATGCGAGTGGAAACGTGCTGAACTCGCAGAGCGTAACCAACTTCGGTGGAGGTTTGTATCTGGTGTGGAACGTGAGCGGTCACGTGAAGATTCAAGTTACTCTGACCGGCGGTCTCAATGCGGTGGCGACGGGATTGTTCTTCGGCGGGGGGACAGTTGTATCGAGCACCGGCACGGCCGCTTTCGTGAAGCGGGACTCCACTACGCAAGGCACCTGGCAAGGAACTTACGGCGCCGATGGCTACGTGGTGATCGGAGATCTGACGTCGAACCCCAGCTACGTGACGCCGGCGGCTACGGGACAGGGCCAACATGTCTGGCCGAATTCGCCTACCGATATTCGAGCTTTGCAGAAGGCTTCCAACCCGGCCGCTCGAATCGCAGGGGTGTGGTACTCATCCGGCTCATTCACTGTGGATTTGAACATCACCGACAGCAATACGCACCAAGTGGCGCTGTACTGCCTGGATTGGGACCTTCAAGGGCGTAGCGAGACGGTAGCAGTGACGGATGCGAATGGCAACGTGCTGAACTCGCAGAGCGTAACCAACTTCGGTGGAGGTTTGTATCTGGTGTGGAATGTGAGCGGCCACGTGAAGATACAAGTTACTCTGACTGGCGGCATCAATGCGGTGGCGACGGGGTTGTTCTTCGGTGGTGGAGGGACAGTTATATCGAGTACCGGTACAGCCGCTTTCGTGAAGCAGGATAGTGCCACGCAAGGCACCTGGCAAGGAACTTACGGCGCCGATGGCTACGTAGTGATCGGAGATCTGACGTCGAACCCCAGCTATGTGACGCCGGCGGCTACGGGACAGGGCCAACATGTCTGGCCGAATTCGCCTACCGATATTCGAGCTTTGCAGAAGGCTTCCAACCCGGCCGCTCGAATCGCAGGGGTCTGGTACGCATCCGGCTCATTCACTGTGGATTTGAACATCGCCGACAGCAACACGCACCAAGTGGCGCTGTACTGCCTGGATTGGGACCAACTGGGGCGCAGCGAAACCGTGGCCATCACGGATGCGAATGGCAACGTGCTGAACTCTCAGAGTGTGGCCAACTTCGGTGGCGGAGTGTATCTGGTGTGGAATGTGAGCGGCCACGTCAAGATTCAGGTAACACTCACAGGTGGCGTCAATGCGGTGGCGACAGGATTGTTCTTCCACTAACGGCTTAAGGGGTTGCCGGCTGCTGTCGTGTCTTCTGGCAGAGGAAAGCGCCATAAGTGTACGGCATCGCACCTCCCGCGCTGAGCACGTTAAAAAACTCGAAATATTTCTTGCAGTGGCGTTCAAATAGGGCGACCAATTCTGGATCCCAGGCCATGGAATACTTCAGATAGTCGAGATAAAAGCGTTCAAAGTACTGCTCCGGCAGTGGTTCATGGCGATGTTCGATATTCGCAAATACTCGATTTGGAAATAATTCAAGGCGCAGACCGCATTTGTGGCAGATCCGCATTAGCTCATCTACTCGAAAAAGATGCTTGTCCTCACATTCGGATTTATCCACATCGCGCCTGGCATAAAACCTCATGGTCTCGGTGAGTCCCTGAACGGTGGTGAGCTGTTTCTCGGTTAGCGCGACTCCTTGGCCCTTGAGTGCGTCAGGCATGAACTGCGTCAACGCGCCCATCACGACGTAGCCTTCATAAAATGGTTCTTCACACAGTATTAAGCCGCCGGGCGCCAGCAGATCCGAGCAGGCGAAGAAGAAGCGTTGGATATCCAGAATGTGGTGGAGCACCGAACGGAGCACGATCAACGAAAACGTATTTTGCGGAAGCTTGCGAATGTCTTCCGCCATAAGAATCGCGATCTTGGTGTCGGTACCGGGCGTCGTGATGCGGGAGAACTTACGTGCGGTGATGCCGCAAAAGGCTGGTGACGGGTCCGTCATCAGGATCTCGGTCAACCGTCCAGGCAACGCGAGAGAAAGCGATAAGCGGCCTGTTCCACAACCGATTTCCAGTACCGGCAATGAAAGATCCGCGCCAGCCTGCTCGCACAGGTCGATGAGCGCGTTTCCTTCATCGCGATAGGACTCGAGGTTCACGGTATCGTTGCCGTATTGAGCATCGTAGTTTTCCTCGGGATGCAGAAAGAAACGCGGCTCGGATATCTCAAAAATCCCATCCCTTTGAGGGCACGTCTGCAGGAATTCATTCAAGGCATTCATTAGTGAGGCACTCCCTTGGCCCGGCGAACCGGCTGTGACGGCCGGCGAGGCGCGATGCGACCGGCGACGATACTAACCTGGAATTCGATGGGCACCAACGATGTGTTCCTGAGTTTAGCACGGAGGCCCAAAGCCAGCCTTCATTCGGACCTTCGCCGGAAGCGCGCCGGCCGTGTCCAGAACTAATGCGTTTGTTGCGGGCGCTCCGCCGAGACCCGGTTCGCGACCGACGGTTGCTCTAGCTTGTATAGCCGGAATCCGCAGCCTATGTCAGCTGTGGTGGTGATCGCGTAATTGGCCGATCGCAACTGCGCGAGTGTCTGCTCGGTATAATCGCGGGCCGACCCGGTATCTACCACCCAAAGCACGGCTTTACCGGCGAGCTTGTTGGAATCAGCGGTATCGCCGTAGTCGAGCTCGTTTGGAAAGAGCGGATAGGTGACATTGAGGGTCCAGGCGAGCAAAGGGTGATAGTAGACAACCGTGTCCTCCGGCCTGATGTGGCGAAGCATCGCCAAACCGATGCTTCGTCCGTTGCAGGTGGCCGACGTGGACGTATCAAAGTACGGATCATTTCGATAAAGCCGTACCTGTTGCAGTCCCGAGATGAGCGCGAACGTCAGAATCAGCGGAGGTAGCGCCCGCCAATACCAGCGGTTCTGTTTTGCGACAGAGCGCTGCAAGAAGGAAAACCCGCACGTGGCTAATACGACGTAGCCGAATGTGTAACCGACAAAGTAGCGAGGCCAAACAGATAATGCTTCCTTGAGAAAGAAGTACGCGACCTGAAAGATGAAAAACAACGTACAGGTTAAAAGGGCGTAGACTGCTCTCCGGTCTGGAGCCTCTCCGGATCGAACAGCAAAAATCCAGGCGAAGAGAATGCCCACGACAACAATCACGACGAATGACTGCATGAGCGGGTGCCCCACCCAGCAGTTATAAATTAACTGGCTGGCAAATCCGGTTTTTAAGGCTTCAAATAGCACGGCAAACGTCCGCGGCCTGGGATCCCACTGGCCGGGATCCAAGCCGGACCGCAGACGCAGAACGATCCAGGGAGTAATAGCGGCGGCAGCAATCCCATAAGAGATCGCCATCTCCCGGAGGGAGGCAAGCACGTTCTTCCTGCGGGCAAACGCCATCACCACCTGTGCGGCGAGCGTAAAGACGGCGTACGGCTGAGTATAGAAAAAAAGCCCCATCAATGCCCCGTATCCCGCGAGCAAAGGCCATCTTTTGCGCCGCGCAACATCCGGCGGTAGTTCCAAAATCTCCATCAGCAGGCAACTCGACCATATCTGCAGAGCCAAATACAGGGGGTATTCGCGGATCTGCATCACATGCATCAACGTGAAGCCGTTCAAGGCAAAAATGGAAATCGCGAAAAAGCGCGTCGCTTCCGAGTAATTGCGGAACAAGCGCAAAAGGCCTTGTAAGCCCAGCATTAGCCATAGCAGATTCACCATTCGCAGGAGCAAGTCGGAATGAGACTTTGCTACACGAATGACTGCATTGTCGATCAAATAAAAGAGCGGGACATATTGAGAGCCGTTGAGAACGGCAGTGATGACATCGGAAAAAGACCCAAACGAGCCCCGATTGGCTTCGCCCCAACTCTGACCTCCGGATAACAATATGTAGCGGTTTCCCTCATCGGTCCAAGCGCCTTTCAAGTCGATCGAGAGAATGTAAAGAATCGCGATACACCATACTGAGAGGACAATTCTCCGCTGAGAAGCGCTGGATTCCGGGGTCTCAATGAATCGCGCACCCGTCGCACCGCTCTCTACAGGAGTGTCGGCCGCGTCAGCCTCAGGAAGGCTGGCGGGAACAGACGCGGGAAGGCTCGAGGGAACGGATGGGAGAAGACTATCGGGAACCGGCGCGGGAAGGCGGCGGCTTTTGCGATTGCGTTTCACAGTGAATGGGTGCAGCGCTTGTCGACGATTCTCACGGGTACTTATCCTGACAGATCGGGCTCAGTTTGTAAAGTTACTGTTGAGCGACTAGAAACAGACAGGATTACTGAATACTCGCCTACGATTGCGAGTCCGGATAACGAGCTGTTGCTAATATACTCTGATGCGGCCGATCAAGGTAAGTGACCTGGGTGCAACTCTGCGGCATCTGCTTTCCGATCCGCTCACTCGACATCTCGACATTGACGATCCTTCGACTACTGAAATGCGCCGCCTGATCATAGAACGAAAACTGTTTCTCCGGAAGGTGTACGAATGTTGGTATAAGTCCCTCGCCGAGCACCTGCCGGCGGTCCGAGGTCCCGTACTTGAGCTTGGTTCCGGTGCGGGATTCATGGCTAACTCCATTCCCGATCTGATCACGTCCGAGATTTTTCAGTGCAGCGGGATAAAGATCGTATTAGACGGTTGCTCTCTGCCGCTGCGCGCTGAAAGCTTGCGAGCTATCAGCATGACGAACGTCCTGCATCACCTTCCCAGATGCCGCGAATTCTTGAGCGAAGCAACGCGCTGCCTGGGAATGGGAGGACGGATTCTAATGGTCGAGCCCTGGGTCTCGAGCTGGTCGAAATGGATATACAGTAGGTTTCATCACGAGCCCTTTCAATCGGAAACACCGGACTGGGATTTTTCCGGGAACGGCCCGCTATCCGCCGCGAACGGCGCACTCCCCTGGATCTTATTTGAACGAGATCGCGACATGTTCCAGCGAGAATTTCCGCGACTGAAAATCCAGCTCATCCGGCCGTTTATGCCATTCTCCTACCTGGTCTCTGGCGGCGTATCCCTGCGCAGTCTGTCGCCTCATTTTACGTTCCGGGGCTGGCAGGCATTGGAGACGATGATGCAGCCTTGGATGAACCATTGGGCGATGTTCGCCCTCATCGTCATTGAAAGGACCTAATGATGGAAACTTAGCTCGGCAGATCCTTTCGATGCCCAACGGGGGGCACGGACGGAAGCAGAGTATATTAAAATGCTATCGATAGAGGTTCCGAGTGAAAAACAAGAGCCATACTACGGGTCATAACACGTGACAAGCATTGAGTTGCATGGCTTTAAGCTGGACCTTCCGAACGACCATTGGCTTCCACAAATCCGTAATCAATTGCCCGACTACGGCGAGAACATCGGCCGTCTGGCCGCGGCCGTGGAACGGAAATATCCGGGCCGAGGATTCGTTGATGTCGGCGCAAATGTCGGGGATACGGCAGCCTTGGTCCGCGCGCACTCGAATTTGCCCATTCTGTGTATCGAAGGATCCGAATTCTTTTACGAACTTTTGAAGGAAAATGTCCGCCAACTGAAAGGGGAGATAGAGCTGGAGTGCGCTCTGGTGGACACAGCTAGCGCCGAACGGAAAGGCAGTCTGAGTGTGGAGTATGGAACAGCATCGTTCCTTACTGATTCGAATGAAAGCACCGCAAGGCGTTTCGCGCGGTTGGATTCCATCCTGGCACGGCATCCCCGATTTCAGTCCAGCAAGATTCTTAAGATTGACACGGACGGAATGGACGGCCGCATTCTTGCGGGCGCGCTGGAGTGGATTAGTGCCGCCCGGCCGGTGCTGTTTTGGGAACACGATATCGGCCGGGATGCCGCTGCCGGCGGGCCTGGGCTCGACATCTTCGAACGACTGCTCGAAATTGGCTATCGGGCCGGCTTGGTGTTCGACAACACGGGGGAATTCATCCAGACAGTTTCGCTCGATGCACGCCAGCAACTCGCCGACATCTCCAACTATCTCCCCGGTGGAAAGCAATTCTACGGATACTGCGACGTCTGCGCGTTTCATGAAGAGGATCTCGATTTGTGTTCCCTAGTCCGGCGGATTGAGTTGGATCGACGCCGTGTCCGGAGGGGTACCGGTCCTAAACCGCTGAATGAACCTCTGCTTCGAGCGCTGGTGCAGAGTGCCGTTCAGGAGACTATAAATCAGTGCCTGAAGACCGAACTGCAGGGGATCAACGCCCAAACGCACTTCGACCACTTCCGGCAGCAGCTTCGGATCGCCGACCTGGAAGCACAGGTCGCTTCGAAAGACGCCGAGGTACATAGGCTGCATGTCATGCTGCGCGAGATGCTGGTGGAGTTGCTGGTGGAACGGAACGCAAAGAATCGGCGCGAACAGATGATGCATGAAGCGGCACTGATCGAGTTACAAGGACAGTTGGGCAACGCGCGCAAGGAAGGCGAGGTGCTTCGTCGCGAGATCGATTCCAGTTTCGCGCTACGCGCCGCCAAGTCCGCGGGCTGGATCCTGCGACCGCTGCGCAGGTTGCTCGGCCGAAGCTCGACCGGCGGCCGATCGTGAGCTCCGACCGAGCTTTGGAATTGATCCGCGAACGGGCGCGTCAGTGTCCAGGCATCGTCGTTTTGTTGCGCCCATCCACTTGAACTCGCTGTATCCGCGCTTTCAGGTCTGGCTGAAGGCGCTTCCAACCAGGGGCAGCCCAGAGTTTATATTCTTGATCCAAGTCGTCAACATTTGACACTTCTGTTCGGTGAGTTGAAGAGGGTGAATCTCGCCGGCGAAGTCACGCTGTATCACGGCTCGCTCGCTCAGTTTTTCCGTGATCTGCCGATATGCGCCGATCTGGTTTGCTTGAATTTCGCCGACCTTGGCTCACTAGCCGGCGAGTTCCGATCCGTTGTGAAGGCTGGGGCCACGATTTTGAGCCTGAACGGGACGGAACAAACCGCCGCGAACGATCTGATAGAAACTGGAATTCTGGGATTTGAAACGGTTGGTCCAGGCGGAGCGGTCTACCGTGCGACACAACGCTGTCACGGAAAGAGCTTCGTCCCGCGCGCCGCTTTGCGAACGGCCCTGAGAACGAGGTTGCATGAACGCTACTTCCTTTCGAAGATAGCCGAGAACCTAAGCCATACCCCGGTGGCAGATCTCACCGAAGATATCCGGCGCGAATTCTCCCGTGAATTTCCAGCCGCCAGCGGATCAGGCGCTTGGCCCTACGTCGCGCCTGAATCAGCGGGACTGCCTCTGACGCTGCCAGGCGGCAAGCCGTGGCCCAAAATCTCGATCGTGACAGCGACGCGAAACCAGGGCCAATACATTGAGGAGACCATCCTCTCGGTCCTAAACCAGGGTTACCCAAACGTCGAGCACATCGTTATCGACGGCGCGTCGACCGATGAAACCCCGTCCATCCTGGAACGTTATCGCGACAAACTGGCGCTGGTTATCAGCGAACCGGACGATGGACAAAGCAACGCCATCAATAAAGGGATGTCGAAAGCCACAGGTGAGATTCTGACTTGGCTTAATAGCGACGATATGCTTGCTCCCGGGGCATTGGCCGCGGCGGCGTTAGCGTTCGATCTCAGCCACGCCGACATGATCGCCGGAGTCTGCTTGCTTTACCAGGATGGACGTCTGCTGGCCCAGCACTTGACAGCCTGCGCGGATGGTCCGCTGCCACTGGATAATCTGCTGGATCTCGATCACGGCTGGAATGCCGGCCAATTCTTTCACCAGCCGGAGGTAATGTTCACGCGAGACCTATGGCTGCGAGCGGGCGGATATTTGGATGAGCAACTCTATTTCAGCATGGACTATGAGCTTTGGCTGCGTTTTGCTCGCGCCGGCGCGCTCTTACACGTCATCGGACGCCCTCTGGCTTGGTTTCGCGTGCATCCCGAACAAAAAACTTTCGCGATGTCGAGCTTCTTGCCGGAGCTAACCGCATGCCGTGATAACTTCGTACGAGAAAACGGCATGGCGGCCAGGCCTGCTCCCCTCGGGGCCTCCGGGCGGGAAAGATTGCGCATTACACTGCTGAACGACCATGGCGGGTTCTATGGCGCCGGCATCGCCCACGTCCGGCTGGCTCGCGCCATGGCGCGTGCTGGCCACGACATTACGGTGGTCTCCATTCTCGATGGGCCGTCGCACCGGTCCGAGTTTCCGGGGCACACCTCAAAGAGCGTGCTCGATCGCGTGTCGGCCTCCAGTCCTGACTTGGTAATCGTAGGCAATCTGCACAACGCCAACGCCGATCCGCTGCTGCTGCAACCGCTGTCGGAAAAATTTCCGACCCTGCTTGTGATGCACGACTTTTGGATTTTGACAGGCCGCTGTGGTTATACCGCCGCGTGCGAGAAATATCTGACAGGCTGCGACGACCATTGCCCCACGCCGAACGAATATCCCGCGCTGCCTCCGGCTGAGATCGCGGAAGCCTGGCTGAAAAAACGGCTGATGCTTGGGGCCGAGAATCGACCCGCACTGCTGGCAAACTCCGAGTGGACTGCGGCATTCGCCCGCCAAGCTTTGGCCGGCGGCCCCGATTCCATACGAACGTCTCCGTCCATCGAAGTCTTCCGCTTGAGTTTTCCGTTGGATGTCTTCCGGCCGCGAAACAGGCGGGATTGCCGAGAGCAACTCGGCTTGCCGTTGGATCGCTTCATTGTTTTGCTCCCGGCGTCGCTGGATGACCCACGCAAAGGGGCCCGGGCACTTCTCAATGCGTTAGCTCGCCTGGAACTGCCGGGCTTGCTGGTGGTGACCACTGGGTGGAGGGCCGCGAATCCGGAGTGTCCGGTGGAAGTGATGCAATTGGGCTACATCAGCGACCCGCACAAAGTGGCTTTACTGAATTCGGCGGCGGACGTCGTTGTGGCGCCCAGTTCGGCCGAGACATTCGGTCAGATCTTCATAGAAGCGATCGCCTGTGGCACACCCGTTGCCGGTTACCCAGTGGCTGCGGTTCCGGAGGCTATCCGGGAAGGCGTGACAGGAGTACTCGCAGCTGACGATAACCCCTTAAGTTTGGCCGCGGCGACTCATCATTTGTATGCGCATCCGGAACTCCGCCAGGATCTGGCGCGGTGGGGACGCATGTATGTCGAGAACGAGTGGTCCGAATTCTCCGCCTACCGTAGTCTCTTCCTGGCGTTCTATTCACTTGGATTGGACAAGAAATTGAACCTACGGCGGACGATCGGATTTCTACCGCATTTACCCGCGATTCCCCCGCTCGAGATCGTGGGCCAGAACTCTCCTCGCTGGCAGCCTCGCCGAGGTTTCTCGGATGTCGAGCACTCGGTTGAATACAATCTTGCGGAGTATCGATGGGTCTACGGCCCGGCTGCGCTGGCCGAGATCGTGGTGGACGCTCCGGGCCGGTATAGCATCCTAATCGCTTATCGGAATCCGCATGAGGGGCAACGCTTGAAGCTTCGCCTAAACGGCGTGATTTTGGGAACCTTCGAACTGCCAAATACCGGATGGGATTCCACCCGCGTGTTGGTGCAGGATGCAAGATTTGATTGCGAGATGAACTTGATTCATTTAGAGCTCTCACAGTGGTATCCAGTTGAGGTAGACGTCCGGCCGCTGGCGATCATGATAACGGAGATGCTAGTGGAGAAAGTGGGCGAATGGGACCAAATCGCGGCACAGCCAACTTCGCATCAGGCGCTTGGCGCGGTATGGGGCGAGTGGGAGCCTTTGCAGTCTCGAGTCAAAGAACTTGACTTGAGAATCAGCGCTCAAACACAGTCTTCGTAGAAGGCTGGCCGTTCGAGGCTGTCGCACTGACTTCCTTCTTCGGTACATCATATCTTGTCTGACTGAGTGGATAAACGGTCCTCTCGATGGCGCCGGGGTGCTTAAGATCTTTCGTTTCGATGACTAAAGTGTCGTAACCTGTATTGGCCGCCGTAAAGGTCATGCTAGACCTGAGCCCCGTAACGGACCAGTCGGGCCCCATGCGCTGGCCGGTGGCGTTGGATTGGAATGCGTAACGAAAGGCCACTTGATCCGACGGCTGCACCCCTTTACAACACGCGGTTTCGGAACTCAGGATGGCGCCCGTCACGGGATTCTGACGCCAGGTAATTTCCAGCAAGACAAATCGATTGCGGCCAGGATATCGATTTTCCACTCCATCGCCTTGAGCAAAGACGTGTTCCAAATTGGCGTCTCCAATGTAAGTAAAAGCCGGCACGGAAGACTCAGGCAGCCGTGCGGGCAATGTTGCGACAGTCACATTCTCGCCCGCCTTGTTCGCTCGATTGATCGAGGGTTCCATGCTGACGAGCATCAACGTATTCGGCGAAGGAGTTTGCAGGATTTGACCGGTTGCATACTTGGCTGCCGGATTGAACCGCATGAAGTTCCAGTAGAGAACTTCCCAATGCGTGGCGGGAATGTAGATGTTCCGGGCCGCCGTCAGGGCAGCCACCACGCTATCGTCAACCGGATGCATTTCCCTTTGCGGATTTCGAGTGAAGACGAATTGGATGTTTCGCAATCCACCGAACACCAACAAATTAGCGCTGAGCAGGAGTTGGGCCGCGAACAAGACCAAAAACGAAGCCGAGAGCAGTCGGGACACTGCGCTCGACGAGGACCTCGCAAAATCCCATACCAGGGCGATCGCCGCCGCGCTGATTATGGCTGGAAAGCAGTAGTAGGTGCAGGCCCAATAAATATAGCGAGTTTCCATTGCATATGTCAGGTCCCACAACCAGAAGGCCGCGATTAGCCAAAGGCTCTCGATCGGCAATTTTCGGGTGAAGACAAGCAGCAGGCACACGAGAATCATGAAATGAGGCAGGAGACCCAGCCACACGGTTATCTCCGAAGGTAGGTAAGCATACTGATCCGAGGGGCCGATGAATTGATAGCCCTCGACGGAACGTTGCGTCGTCTCCACCAGATTGGAGAAGCAGCACTTCATAAGAAACTGATTGAAGGCCGCATAAGCGGGTTGACGCCGCTCTGGATGCTTGGGAGGCACGAAATCCGGAATAGGACTGAGGAGCATTTCGCCGGTGCTGGTCTCAATTTTTTCACGAGCCAGAGAAAGCCGGAAAGGCGTGTTGAGAACCTGATTGTTGAACGCTTCGTTGGTTAGATGTTTGGTTGAAATGTAGTTACTAACCAGAAAGCTAATGGCGAGGGGCGCTGCAAGGGCCGAAGCGGCAAGAATCGCGGGAATACGAGCGAAGAGCTGCGAACGAAGCTCGCGGGAACGAAGAAGACGCACCCCGAACACGACCGCGGCGAGGCAAACAACAACCCAATAGAAGGCCCAGTGCAACTTCGTCCCCAGGCTCAACCCGATCCCAACTCCAGCCAGCAGGGCATAGCGCATTCGGGGAGTGCGCAGCCACTCAATGGCGAAGACCAGGCCCATCAGAAGCGGAGTGGCCGCAAAAATCTCGTCATTTCCGGAGGCGGCTTGCGCGAGCACGTTGGGCGTCAACAGGCATACCCAGGCGGCAACAAAGCTGCCCCTCTTGGACGCATTCAAGGAGCGCGCCGCCGAATACACGGCTAGCCCGGCAAACAACCAGGTGAACGCTGAAATGAAGTTAAAAGATCGCGCTGGAAACTGGTAGATCGCGAAAAAAAGGTTCAGCAGCGTACCGTTGAAAGGATAAAACGCCAGGCGCGGATCGGGTGGACGTCCGGGGTGCAGGAGATTGCCGTGCCCCAAATAGAAGAATGCGCGGCTGAGGCGATAGGTACAGGTGTCCCAGTTGTTCGGGATGTAATGGATGCAGATCAGAAGAGTTGCCAGGGCGACGCCAGCCAGCACTGCGGCGAGAACCCGCTTCAGCACACGATCGAAGAGCGGAGGGCTTTCCAGGCTGATGCTGTGTTCGCGCTGGTGGGGCGCAATATGCCGAAAAGAAAGTAGCAGCTCTAGCCCGGCTGCGAGCGCCAGCGACACCGAGAAGTAGAGCCCTACCCGATCCAACACGGAAAAAACCGAAAGAATGAGCGCCGTAAAAACCAGATTGCACCAGATTAAAAGGTAAGCAGAGCAAAGCCGATGCCCGGCGTTGCCAAAAAGGTGGCCAGAAGAGCGCCACGCCAGGCCGATAAGGATCAAGCCGTGAATCATCCCCAGAAGGTGCGGGTTTTGCATTGAGGGACCGTGGCCTTTCTAGAACAGCCGGACACGAGCGGCGATCTTGGGCATAGGGTAGTTTCTGTTGTACTCCAATTCGTGTCTCATTTTCAAACGGCCTTCCTCCGCAAGCTTCAGGGTAGTGTCTGAAAAGTAAAGCTGACGCTCGCGGTTCGGAAAGACGGCGTTACCGAACCGCGACCATGAGGGAGTCGGTGCCGTTGTCTTCAACGGAGTGACCATGGGCCCGCTGGCCCACCAAAGAGGACGAAGACGCCGACGTAGCGCACGCACTCCTGCGAACACAAAGCTGCCAGAAAGAGGCGTTCACACGAGTGTGAACGCGGCACGCTTAGGAGCGTGCGCCACGAGGGGACCTAGCGTCTTCAGGGAGCGTGACGTCAACGCACTTTTCAAACGCTAGCGGGTTTCAGACGCTGAGCCGCGATGGAGATGGTACGATATAAAATCTCGAATCCTGAAATCACATGGGAACTGTCAAGAGCGCGGCTGCCGAGCGAATTGCGGTGCTTATCCCCTGTTACAATGAGGCGTTGACCATCGGGCAGGTTGTACGCGATTTCCGGCAGGAATTGCCCGATGCGACGGTCTTTGTCTACGACAACAACTCCACCGACGGCACGGCCGCCATTGCCAGCGCGGCCGGAGCGCAGGTATTTCGGGAGCGCCGGCAAGGCAAAGGCTATGTGATTCAATCCATGTTTCGGAACATCGATGCCGACATTTATGTCATGGTGGATGGCGATGGCACTTATCCGGCCAACGCCGTGCATAAGATGATTGAGCCGTTGCGCACCCGCGACGCGGACATGGTGATTGGCTCGCGTCTCCACGAGTCGTCCTTGAGCGAGTTCAAAAGGGTCAACCGGCTAGGAAACCATATCTATCTGGGCGTGCTGCAGGTTCTGTTCGGTGTGCGAATCACGGATTTGCTGTCCGGCTACCGAAGCTTCAGTTGGCAATTGGTCAAGTCTCTGCCACTGTCCCGAGGCGGCTTTCAAACCGAAGCCGAGATGACGATCAAGACGCTCGAACGCGGCTTCACCGTGGTAGAAGTACCGGTGGATTTGGGCGCTCGTCCCCCCGGCAGTTCTTCCAAGATCCGGCTGGTCCAGGATGGTTTCCTCATCATGGGCAGCATGTTCAGCCTGCTACGGGACTACAAGCCGTTCACATTCTTCGGCGCCCTGGGAAGTTTGGGGATGTTGCTGGCGCTGATTCCGGGCATCGTAGTTTTGCGGGACTATTTTCGTACCGGGCTGGTGCCTCACCTGCCTTCGGCCATCTTGGCGGTGGGCTTGGTGATGTCGGGCTTGATTCTTCTGTTGACTGGTTTGATTCTCCACACCATCGCGCGCCGTTTCCAGGAATTGGACCAGAAGTTGCAAACCATGCTAACGGAGATCCGCCGTGGCTAAACTTAGTTTGCCATCGCCCCTCGTGCCCAGAAAAGTGGACCTTCCCGATTCTGAGTACACGGTGCGCGATCAGCAACGCATGCAGGCCGCTCCCCGCTATTTTCAGTGGCAGTATGAGCTGGCGGAACCACACATCGGACGTCGTGTGCTTGAGGTTGGTTGCGGAGTCGGCAACGTCACCGCTCTGCTCGAAGGCCTGGATCTCGTGGTGGGGATCGATATGGAGCTGGAGTGCATCCGGGAGCGAACGCGCAGGTATGCCGGGCGTGCAAACATTTTTTCGGAGCATCTTGACGTTTTAGATCCCGAGTTCCCCGCGTTAGGTAAATACGGCTTCGATACGATCGTGTGCTTCAACGTTTTGGAGCACATCAGCGACGACCGGAAAGCCCTCGAGCACATGCTCTCGGTTCTACAACCGGGCGGAAAGCTCATTTTGATTATTCCCGCGTTTGAAGCGCTCTATGGACCCATCGATTCAAACTTAGGACATTTCCGCCGGTATTCAAAAGCGGGCATGACTGAACTCGCGGAATCGGTCGGATTTGACCAGGCGGCCGCGCACTACATGAATTTCGTAGGCTTCTTCGGCTGGTGGTTTAACGCGCGCATTCTGCGGAAGACCGAACAATCGGAGCAGCAGATTCGGGTTTTTGATTCGTGGGTTGTACCGGTCTCGTCCAGACTTGAGAGTTTGCTACATCCGCCGTGCGGGCAGTCCATCTTTGTGGTTCTTCGCAAATGTCAATCTTGAAGCTGATATGGTCTTCAGCTCGATCATTTTTCTCTGTTACTTCTTCCCTCTGTTCCTGATTTCCTTTTACGCAACGGGACGCAGTAAGTACACCGTTCTCCTATTCAGCCTTCTTTTCTATGCCTGGGGAGAACCCCTCTACGTCGCGTTGATGGCGCTTTCGATATTAGTGAACTACTGGATGGGCCGGGCAATCGAAATGGCACGGCCGGCAGGACACGATCGGCGTTGGCTGATTTCCGGTATCGTCTTTAATCTTGCTCCTCTGGTCTTCTTTAAATACACACATTTTTTGGGTTCCATTGTTGCGGCTGCGCTCGGAATTTCCGACCCTACAACACGCCTTGGTGAAATCGCATTGCCGCTTGGAATCTCTTTCTACACATTCCATGCCATTTCCTATCTCGTGGATGTTTACCGGCAGGATGTGGCGGCCGAGCGGCGGCTGGTGGATCTGGCAGTGTATATCTCGATGTTTCCCCAGCTGATCGCGGGACCAATTATTCGCTTCAAGAATATCGCGAAAGAACTGCACCAGCCCGCCGTGAGCTTTGATCGGACCGCTCAGGGCACGCGTTGGCTCTTGATCGGACTAGGTCAAAAAGTTTTGATCGCCAATGTACTGGCCGTCCCAGCCGACGCGATCTTCAACCTTCCGCCGGAAAGATTGTCGGCGGCTGACGCCTGGATTGGCACGATTTGCTATACGCTGCAGATTTATTACGATTTCTGCGGGTATTCCACCATGGCGGTCGGCCTCGGATTGATGATTGGCCTGCAGTTTCCGTGGAACTTCAACCACCCGTATGTGTCTACTTCCGTCACTGAATTCTGGCGGCGCTGGCATATCACGCTTTCACAATGGTTTCGCGACTACCTCTACATTCCTCTGGGCGGAAGCCGGGGATCGCGAGCAAAGACCTATCTAAATCTTCTCATCGTCTTCTTTCTCTGCGGCATCTGGCACGGGGCGGGTTGGACTTTCGTGGTGTGGGGCCTTCTGCATGGGGCATTCCTGATGTTGGAGCGAACTGGCTTCGCGCAAACTCTCAAGCGCATGCCGATCGCTGTGTGCCGTGCTTACACAATGCTGGTTGTAATGCTCGGCTGGGTCCTGTTCCGATCTGGGACCTTTCACCAGGCGCTGCACCATGTTCGTGCCATGGCTGGATTGGGCGTGCCGTACGAATTTGGTCCACCGATTAGCCGTTTCTTGCACAATGATGTCCTGCTCGCCGGCGCTGTAGCGTTGCTGGCTTGCGGTCCGTGGCTAGGTTCCGCGATGACGATCTTCGATCAGCGCTTGTCGTTTGGCCCACTGCGTGTTGTTAGCGTGGCAATCCTGTTATCGATGCTGGTTCTGTCAATGATGAGCCTGGCAGGCGGTGCATATAATCCGTTTATCTACTTCCGGTTCTGAACGACAAATGGTCAAGCAAGACGAGGTTTCATCGCCGCCCGGTCAGTCCGCACGCCCCGATTTCGCGCAGATTCTCCTGGTGGCACTGGTCGCGATTTGCCTGGTGCTGCCGGCCACGATCGAGATCGCAGGATGGGGGAAGCCAGTATCAGAAAATCGGACATTAGCCGAGGCGCCGGGCTGGCCCGCCAATCTGGCGGAATATCGCACATTTCCGCAGAGATTGACAGCTTTCGTGAACGACCACTTTGGCCTTCGCAGCCAACTTGTGCGCTGGAACTCCGAGCTGCGTCTCAAGCTTGGCACCAGCAGTTCGCCATCTGTTGCCGTAGGGCGAGACGGCTTTTTGTTCTACGCTTATCACGACGAGAGGCTGCTCGAGCAGCACACGGGCGAAGAAATCTTCACCTCCGGCGATCTCGAACGGTGGGTAAAGTCGGTGGTGGGGGAAAGGGATTGGCTAAAGCAAAGAGGCATTGCTTTCTACATACTCATCGCTCCGGACAAAAGCACCATCTACCCCGAACTGCTTCCGGATTATCCACACCTGCCTGATACCACAACCCGGCTGGACCAACTCGTGGATCGTTTGAAGACAGTGGAAGGGCTGGAATTCATCGACCCACGCGCGGCCTTGTGGCGCGCGAAGCAACCAGGCAGAAGGCTGTACTGGCGTGCCGATAGTCATTGGGGGCCGCGCGCCGCGTTCATCGCATATAACCAGCTCATGGAGCGGGTGGTTCGAACGTTTCCAAACGCCCATGCAGTTACGCTCGATCAATATACATCGTCGGTACTGCCAATTCGTGGCGACCTTGCGGTGCTTCTCAATCTTTACGACGATTTAATTTATCCCGAAGAACAGTTTCAGTGGAAAGGGCGTAGCCATCTGATTTCAACCGATCAGCATCCGCCGCAACCGGATTGGGGCTGGCTGGTCAAGTTCATGCACACGGACCTGCCAGAGAGTCCGCGTCTGTTGGTATTTGGGGACTCCTTCACTGATTACGTATTGGGCCCACTCTTCCTCTACCAGACGTTTCGCGACCCGGTTTACACGCACCATAGGGGCACTGGCCTGGATCATCACTTGATTGAGATCGCAAAGCCTGATTTGGTTATCCTCGAAATGGGCGAACGTTATCTGCGGATGCAGTAGGCGATTTCATACTTGGCGGAAGCTAGTGGGAGTCGAACCCACCTGCGACACAGAGTGCCCCACGCTGGTTTTGAAGACCAGGCCCAGCACCGGCCAAGACTAGCTTCCTCGGTGATTCTAACACCGCATCGCTCTTAGCCCGTCGCTGATGTACCCGCTGCGGTTCCGGCCAAGCCCCAACTCCGCCGCGCGCTGCTTCATGGCTTCGATGCAGAATTCGATGTGCTGATCCAGTTCGAGACCCATTGCCGCCGCGCCATTTTCGATGTCGTCGCGGCTCACCGACCGCGCGAATGCTTTGTCCTTCAGTTTCTTTCGTACCGACTTTGTTTCCACTTCATGGATGCTGCGGCCGGGCTTCACGTAGCTGCACGCCGTCAGAAAGCCCGCCATTTCATCGCACGCGAAGAGTGTCTTCTCCAGCAGCGACTCGCGCGGTACCCCGGTGAAATCGGCGTGCGACAGAATGGCTCGCCGGATCTCCGGGTCCACGCCGCGCTCAGCCAGTATCGGCTCCCCTTTCGTCGGATGATCCGGAAGCTGCGGATGAATTTCCCAATCGAAATCGTGCAGCAGCGCCGTGACCGACCATTTGGTTTCGTCCTCATTGAATTTCCGGGCGTAAGCAGTCACGCACGCCTCCACGGCCAATGCGTGGCGCCGCAAACTGTCGGACTTAGTGAATTCGCAGAGAATATCCCAGGCTTGTGCTCGATCCATTGCGACCATTCTAACGAATGATGGCCGCTTGTTATCCTTAGGCATCCGGAATGTTCACGCTCAGCGAGAAAATCGTCGCCTTCCTGCCCCCGGATACTATCGAGCCGGCCGCGCTTCAGCAGCTCATCAACACTTCCGAATCGCCGGTGTTGGCTCATCACCTGGCCGTGATGCCGGATTGCCACTATGGAAAAGGCTCCACGGTGGGCTCGGTGATTCCAACGTCGGGCGGCATCATTCCGGCGGCGGTGGGAGTGGATATCGGATGCGGGATGATCGCTGTCGAGACCACGCTGGCGGCAAGTCAGCTTCCGGATAACCTCAACACAATCGAAACCGGGATTGAACGCCGGATACCGCTCGGCGCCGGCGCGAAGAATACGAAAATCACGTCCAGTGCGCGAAACAGAATCGAGAAGTTGCAGGTCAAGGCAGGCGACATCGATTACCGAGCGTATTCCGGATGGCAGGAGCAGCTTGGAACGCTAGGAAGCGGCAATCATTTCGTGGAAGTTTGCCTGGACGAATCGCAACAGGTCTGGCTGGTGCTGCATTCCGGCTCGCGAGGCGTCGGAAACCGAATTGCGGACCACCATATCAAGATCGCGCAGAAACTCATGGCGCTCGGTAAGATTGCCCTGAAGGACCGGGATCTGGCATATCTTCCCGAAGACACGCCGGAGTTCCAGAACTACATTCGCGATCTGCTGTGGGCCCAGGATTACGCGCTGGCGAATCGGGAAGAAATGATGGACCGCGCCATGACCGAGCTTTCCTTCACGCTGTTCGGCGCGGGCGGCCATGAGCAGGCCATCACCCGGCAGCGCATCAATTGCCATCACAACTTCACGCAGATGGAGACGCATTTCGGCAAGAACATGTGGATCACGCGCAAGGGTGCAATCCAGATGAAGCAGGGGCAGGCGGGCGTCATTCCAGGATCCATGGGCACGCGCAGCTACATTGTTTCCGGTCTGGGAAACGCCGCGTCTTATCATTCCGCGCCGCACGGCGCAGGCCGGCGGATGTCGCGCAGCAAAGCGCGCGAGCTATTCACGATGCAGGATCTTGAAACCGCGATGCACGGCGTGGCAGCCCGCCTGCGGCCGAGCTTGATCGATGAAATACCCGGCGCATACAAGGACATCGACACAGTGATGGAGAACAGCCGCGAGCTGGTGAAGATCGAGCATACCTTGAAGCAGATCGTTAATGTGAAAGGCGATTAGCGTCGATGGTATACTGAACTCTGTTGGCGGCTTCTTCCGCTAGTGCGGAAAGCGGCTAACGTCCCTCAAAGCGGGCCTGTGGCGCAGTTGGGAGCGCGCTTCCATGGCATGGAAGAGGTCGTCGGTTCGAACCCGACCAGGTCCACCAATTTCGCAATCACTTACGGGTGATCCTCCCGGATAAAGCAAGGCCGTGCGCAACCCTAGCGCAACCCGAATCGACCCATTTCAAGATCTTTCGGGCAATCCGCCGATGGTAAGATCGAAAGCATCCGTCGTCGGAGGTTAAGGCAGATGAAGCCTCGGACTCGTTTCTGCGCAGGGCTGCTGGGCGTCGTCCTCGCGAGTTCCGCATTCGCGCAATCAGCTTCGGTGATCACCATGGACAGGGTGATGACCGGAGAGGAACTACGAACCACCGGCATCGGTAGCCTGACGGGGGCTCAGCGTGCGGCGTTGGATCGATGGTTGTCGGCTTACACGATGCAGGTCCTCCAGTATGCTCAGGGTTCGGGCAAGCCTGCCGGGTCCACTCCAAGCACCTACGTGGGAAACAGTGGTGGTCACTGGATCAAATCCAAAGCGGACAACGGCGGCATCCTCATCCTTGAGGACGGGTCGATGTGGGAGATCAATTCGCTTGACCGCATCGATACGTCATTATGGCTGCCCATCACCAATATCACCGTGATCAAGGCGAGTTCGCCCATTGGCGATGGGTCAAGCGTTGGAGACGCCCCAAACTAACCTTGAGTCTGCTGTTGAAGCCGCCATACACGCACTCGGTGCGTAGCGTTGTGAAATGGCAAGACGAAGGAGATCCGCAGGTCAAACGTTGGGAAGGCGAGATTTACTACTTTCGATTTTGAATTGATAATACAGGGCCTTGGCTCGCGGAACGCGTCCAGGTCTACGTCCGATCAATCAGCAATCGCCTTGGGGACAACCGCCTTGAAGAGGTCTGGGAATAGATACCGATGAACCTGCGCTGGTCGCATTCCCAATTTGACAAACCGATCATTTTTGAAACGCTGAATCCGCACATGGGTAAATATTGCGATCTTGGTTCTGTTTCGCCAACGTCTAACGAAAGCGAAAAACGGCTCCCCGGAATGAACGCTGGAGAGTCTACTTTCAACCTCGCCACTGAGGTATTCTCCAACAATAACTGCCATCGGCTGAGGCCAGGGAAGTATCGAATCGAGATTCTTGTCGCCGCTAAAAACGCCCGGCCAAAACGTTTTTACAGCAATCTCGACTGGAATGGAATCTTCGAGGAGTCTACTGAACGAATGTTTGGTAACTCGGTTGCCATTTCCATAACGCAAGCCAAGTTATGACACCGACCCCTGCACAGTCAGGTGATCGATGAGTTCGCCGCCGGCGACAAACGCGAGAAGACGTTGCCTACCGAAGACGGCAGAAACGTACCGCGTCGACCAAAACCACCAATCCAAATCGCGTAAACTGGAGTCAGCGCCAACAGGACAGTTATGGAATCGAATCTAGATCAGGAGCGCCGACGGGCTCACGCGTTGCTGGACGCTCTACCAGCCGAAAAGCTGAATGTAGTCCGCAGTCTGCTCGAGGTCATGGTGGAGCCTTTGGGACGCTCACTGGCGCTCGCTCAGGTGGAAGAGGATGAACTGGCGCCTGAGACTGCAGCCACGCTCGACCGCGCCCGTGCATCTCTGGCTCGTGGGGAGCGTATCCCGCACGAGGAAATACTCCGTGAATTCGGCTTGAAGCAGTGAGCGAGGAAGCCTCCCCGGAGCGCATCGCTGTCAACTGGTCGCCGGAAGCCCGTACCGATCTGAGGGCCATTGATCGAGAGACGGCAATTCAGATTCTCCATTGCATTGACCGTTACCTGGCCAGCCGTACCGGCGATGTGAAAATGCTTAAACCTCGGAAACCGGCTTTCGTCTTCGTTGCAGCGACTACCGAGTCTTCTTCGATCACAAGAACGCGACCACTATGGAAATCACCGCTGTGCGCCATCGACGCGAGGCTTACCGCTAAGTCAAGCGAGCGAGCACCGGATTTGACGTTGGTCACGGATCGCGATGACCTAACGCACCTGTAAAACGGCGCTGTTACCGAACAGCGGCCCCACCGCGATCGTCAAAGTCGCCGGACCCGGCGGCAACCCTTTCGGCACAACCACATTCAACTGGTTCAGTCCGGCGAATCCGGGTGCCAGGCCTGCGAACTGCACTTCGGCGTCCATGCCGCCGATGATCACTCGTGGCGGAATGGTATTCATCGCCAACGGGCTGGTGGGAGCGGCAGCGCCGTCGGCCGGCGCATTCGTGACCGGACCGAGGCCGGTTGCGAATATCTCCACAATCTCGCCGCCGGCCGCGGGCGACGCCGCGCTCACGGGTTGCCCGTTGGTGTGAATCACCGCTGGATCCCCAGCCGCATCCGTCAAGAACAACCCAGGGGACTGTGGCGTGATCGGCACGCCCGTGATTTCCGCCAGCCCGGTTGCGGTTGAGACCAGAATTGTGGCCGTGCTCTGGCCAGCCAGTGCATAAGGCACGAAGAAATTGATTTGGAGCGGCGACGCGTAAAACAACGGCGCGGGAATTCCGTTGATGGTCACCGACGCGCCGCCCAGCGTCAGCGGCAATGGGAAAGAAGTTGCTGACGCAATTTGCGACGCCAGATTCACGCCGAACAGGGCCCCGATGGAACCGACACCGAGCGGAGCTCCGGAAAGCATGCGGGCCGCATTGACAATTCCAGCGCCCGAAAATGCCGGATTGCTGCTGGATGCCGATACAACACCGGTGACCACTCCCGCCGGCGAATTCGAACTCGTGAACAGCAACGATGCCGCTCCAGCGTGCACCGGAATCCACACTCCCGTATAGTTGCCGCCGCCCACATCCGTCAGGATCACCGGTGCGTCGCCCGTGGTGAAAGCAACTTGTACCGTGGCGCCCGTGACCGGCGCGGCGGTGGGGCTGAGGAGGGATGCTTGAAGAGCAAGCGGCACGCCTACGGTGGCGATGAAGTCGCCGGCAGGCTGAATCGGCTGCAGCGTATTTGCCACTGTTACCTCGGCGCCTCCGGAATAAACAATCAGCGTCACCGGGATCAGTAAGACGGAGTTGGACGTTCCGGTACCGTTGATCAATACCTGACCGTTGTAACTGCCTGGCTGCAAGCCAGCCAGGTTCGCCGTCACTTGTACGGTCCCATTGCCGCTTCCGGACGCAGGTGTTACCGCAAGCCACGTTCCACCCGAGCCGGCCAGCGCGGTAGCGTTCCAGGTGAACGATCCGGAATCAGAACTGATTGTAATAGTCCGGCTGATCGCGGCAAACGTCTCGGCGTTTGCTGGTCCGGTGAACAGTACTCCTCCCGGCGAGGCCGAGAGCGTGCCCGGCGTGCCAGCGCTGCCCAGATCGAGCACGACCGGAACCACCAGTGTATTCCCAGCGCCCGTGCTTCCCACGGAAACGTACCCGATGTAATAGCCCGCGGCGAGACCACTGGTGTTCACCGACAGCGAAATCGAGCCAGGCGTGGCGCCGCTAGCGCCACCAAGGGACAACCAGCTCTGGCCAGTTGTCAGGCTGGCGGTAGCGCTAAACGAAACTGCCGAGCCGTCAGAAGTGGTGACAGGCAGCATTTGCGCAGCGAATGAACTGCCTGCCAATCCACGGAATTCGAGCAGTGGGACCGACGAGATCAGATCGGGCAACGCGGAGAGGTTCAGGATCACCGACAAATTGGCCGGCGCCGCTCCGGAGCTGCTGAAAGCGATATTACCGAGATACTGTCCGGCAGCCAATCCGGAAGGATCGATTCGAACCGTCACTGTCGAAGGATCCTTCCCGGCGGCGGAACTGCCGGAGGTCGGGGAAACCGAAAGCCACGGGCTGCCTGGATCTGCCGCCGCGGTCCACGCAAGTGTTCCAGTTCCCGCGTTGGGCACTTGGATCACGCGCGTGATCGGCGTGGTGGATCCGGCTGCGGCATCCACAATTACCGTCGCCGGTGACAATGCAAATTCGGGAGGCGTCGGAGGCGCCACGGTCAGCGTAACGGAGACGGTTTGGTGCTGGCTTCCCGAGGTCACAGTAATCGTACTCGGATAGCTGCCGGCCATAAGCCCGGTGGTGTCGATGCTGGCAGTCATCACAGCGGGCGTTGCGCCGGAAAGCGGGCTCAACTTCAACCACGAGGGATTGCCGCTGGCAGAAGCCGTCCACGGCAGCGTACCCGCGCCGGTGTTCGATACCGCGATGCTGGCGGGCAGCGGATTACTCCCGCCTTGAACCACTGAGAATGTGAGCGCCGCCGGCAGCACCGAAAGCTGAGCGGCTGCTGAGGGCGCCAGACCGGTTTCGTTGAAGGTGGCCGGAACGGCTATTCCGCTGACGCTGGCCAAAATCGTGATGGATCCCGCAGCCGTGGGCGTCGCGCTGATTTGTGCTGTTCCGTCAAATCCGGTTGCCAACTCGGTGGCGCTCAAATTCGCGGAACCGGAAACCACGCTGAACGTCACGAACACGCCACTCACCGGGGCGCCAGCTCCATCCCTGACAATGGCGGCCAGTGGCGCGGCAAACGCGTTCCCTACCGCGCTCGCTTGCCCGCTGCCGCTTTGCACCGAAATACTGGCAGGCTGCGGGGCGGTGACGGTTAATGTTCCGTTCACGAAGAGGAACGTGTAGTTCACTGCGGCAAGTGTTCCGTTCGAGACGAAGATCGCGTAGGCGCCTGGGGGTGAGAACGCCGAGGCTGTGGTAGTCAGGATTGGCGAGCCGCTGACCACGGCCGAGGTATCGCCGTGGACGAATCCCGTGATCGAGGCGGTAAGTGCCGGCAGCGGAGCACCGGCAGCCTTGCTCAAATCGTTCGCCGTAACGGTCAGCACGGCCTTATTCACCGTAAAGCCCTGCACCACGTTCGGAGCGGCGGGGAAAGTCCCGTTGCCGGCTTGGCTGGCGGTGATGGAACAGATTCCGGCGGCGTTGATCGTAACTATGGTTCCCGCGACCGTACACACGGATGGCGTGCCGCTAGCGAAGCTGACAGGCAATCCGGACGTGGCCGAGACTCCAAGGATGGCGAAGGCGGCGGCGCCGTAGGTTCGATTGCCGATCGGTCCGAAGCCGGTGATGCTCTGAGTGGCCGCACCGGTATTGGTCAGCAGGAAATTTGCGCTGGCGGGGCTGGCTTGATCTGGCGTCGTCGCGCTCGCGCTGACCGTGTAGGGACCGCCGGCGATCATGTTGGCTGTGAACGCGGCTGCCGTGGCTACGCCGCTCGAGTTGGTGACGGCGGTATTCACTCCGCCGGCGAAAGTTCCGCTGGGTCCGGAACCAGGCGCGGTGAACGTCACCGTGACGCCAGGTACGGCACTGGCACATGCGGCGCAGGATTCTGTCGCGGTCGCGGCCAAGTTTGTCGCGAACGTCGCGCCGGCTCCGGCGGATTGCGGAGTTCCCGCTGTTGCAGTGAGAGCCACGCCCTGCAGTTGAACCGCGCCGATGTCGATTACGCTATTTCTAAGGCGCAAGAATCCGGTTCCGCGTTGATCGGTATCGGTGTTGAGGAAGCCAGCCGGATTCCCCGCCCCGAGCGCCGGACTGTTGCCGCCAGGCAGCATGGTCGCCGTGGGTCCACCGTTATTCGCGAGCGCGCCCAATTGCGGGTTGAGTGGCGTGCCGGATGTTCCTACCTGATTGCCGTTGACACCGTTGGTGATTCCCGTGATGCCGGTAGAAATGCCGATCAGATTGTTCCCGCCATCGATGAAAGTGCCGGAGCCGTCGGGATTGGGGCTGGAGCTTGCATCCGTATTTCCGGCGAGAATCGTGTTCGTCAACGTGCAGGTACCGGGGGAGAAGAAGGCAATCCCGCCTCCGAGAGTCGAAAGACGATGTGCCGGTTTGGCTATTGCCCGAAATGGTACTGTTGCTATAACAACGAGCGTACCGGCGTCCAGGATCGCGCCGCCTGCGCCCCCAAGGGCTACGGACGAAGCAGTCACCTGGTTTCCTGTAATCGTGGAACCAACTATGGTGAGAGTCCCGGCGGGGCTGTTGAAGATTGCGCCACCATTACCGCCGCCATTGCCTTGACCTTCTGCAGTATTCGCGGAAAAGGTACTGTTGGTAATCGTCGCCGGGCCAGAGTTGTAAAGACCGCCACCGGCTCCTCCTCCAGAACCAGGAATTGCCGTGGTGTTGTTCGAGACCGTGCACTGATTCATGGTCAGAGTTCCAACGTTAAAGATGCCGCCGCCAAACAACTCCGACACGCTTGATGCGAGGTTGCTCGTTACCACGCAAGAACTCAGCGTCAGGCCGCCTTGATTCAGGATGCCTCCCCCTCCAAAGCCGCTCGCCAATCCATGCTGAATGGTCACGCCGGAAATAGACACAATGGTCCCGCTGCCGACGTTAAACGGCTGCACCGCGCCGCCGCCGTCGATTGCCAGGCTGGAAGCTCCCGGTCCAGTGATGGTCATGTTTTGGGTAAGCGCCGGTAGGGCGCTGAGCAAATTGATGGTTCCCGTAACGCTGAAAGTAATCGCGCCGCCGCTCACCGACGCGTTGGCGTTGGTAATCGCCGCACGGAGCGATCCCGCGCCGCTGTCCGCCAAGGTGGTGACGACGAACGACATGGGCCCAGCCACTGAGATATTGCCCGAGGTCCCGGTAATTCCAGAATTCACTGTGTCGGTAGCCGTGATAGTTTGGTTTCCCAGCGTCTTCAACGTTGCCGCCAGCGTTCCCACCCCATTCGTCAGCGTAGAGTTCGCCGGCAACGTGGCGGTACCGTCGCTGCTGGTGAAATGAACAGTGCCGGAATATCCCGTAGCGGTGTTGTTGAACTGATCCAGCGCTGTGACGGTGAAGTTGAAAGAAATATTTTGCCCGGCTGAAGCTGGCGCACTCACGCTGAAGTGCATGGCCGCCGCTGGGGTAACCGAGATTGTACTTGAAGTACCGGTAATGGAAGAGGTCACCGTATCGGTAGCCGTGATGGTTTGGTTCCCAGCCGTCTTCAGCGTCGCCGACAGTGTTCCCACGCCGTTGGTCAACGTGGTGTTGGCCGGTAACGTTGCCGAGCCGTCCGTGCTGGTGAAATGCACGGTGCCTGCGTACGCGGGCGTGGTGTTGTTGAAAAGATCAACGGCCGTTACGGTGAAGTTGAATCCGGTTCCCGCCGTCTGAGGCGAGGATGCCGACACCACTAACGTCGTGGTTGGTCCCGGAGTTGCCGTCAAGGTGTTGCTTGTTCCAGTGATCGAGGAATTCACCGAATCGGTCGCCGTGACCGTGAACGTTCCCGACTTCTTCGGGGACACATTAAACATGCCAGTTCCGCTGGTGAGCGTAACCGGATTACCGCTCGAATACACGAGAAATGGGTCTTCACTGCTGCTGAGGTTTACCGTACCGGCATAACCGGGGAAGGTATTGCCGCGCTGGTCCAGGCAGGTGATGGTGAGAGTAACTTGCGTGAAAACCTGTACCGGCGACGACCCAGACACTGAGAAACTGGTGGCTGCGAGCGGAGTCACAGTAAGCGTAGCGCTGGCCCCCGGACCCGCTGTTCCGACTTCATTCGACGTGACCGTGCTGCTTGTGAGGAGGATGGGGCCGCTGGCGCTGGAATCGGCCTGAACGAAGGTAGGCAAATCGCAAGATGCACCTGCGCCGAGCGAACTGACGGTAAAACTAAAGCCACTGGATGAGAAGCCACTACCGATCCCATTGCAAGTGATGGTGCCAAGGCTTCCTCGAGTGATACCCGACGGGAAGGTAACGCTGACGGCGATACCTGTTAATGCAGAAGCGTTGGGATTGGTAATGGTGAGGTCGTACTTTGACGTATTCGATCCGCCCGCCACAACCGTCGAGGGAGTGAAGCTGGCGCTCAGGGTCGCTTGAACTTGGGCGGACGCGTGCCCAACACAAAGCATAAGTGCCGCTAGTGACCAGCGAGCCGCGCGCAGATTAGAACCGATCATCGGGACCTCTTAGAAGTGCTCGCTCTCAAAAGAAACCCGCCGCGATACTCCAGGAATTAGGAGCTTTTCGGCGGCAATGACCATGCACTTTAGGCTGGCATTTCGGGACGGCCTGCGAATTAAGTTATTGCGCAATCCACCCTCGCACCGCCGTTTCTTGCGGTTGGCCACGGTTCCAGAATTCGGGGATTCCATTCCGGCACGGCGGACCATGGCAAATCCCATTGCAGGCATTCCTATCGATTTTCGCACAATCGGGCACGAAACAATATGGTCAGATCGTGTTCACAGCTTCCGTTTGCGCCGTGCGCGCCCTGGCAGTACGATGGTTCTCACCCGGCAAACATGGGCGAGCATTGGCAGCGGTTGCAAGACATTTTCGACGAGATTTGCGCACTCGACGAAGACAGCCGCCGCGCTGCCCTGGAACAGAAATGCAATGGCGACGAATCGCTACGCGCCGAGGCCTTGCGCCTGCTCCGTTCTTACGATGAGGAACGCGCCGCGAATACACAAGGGAATGCCGCGGAACCAGGCAGACGATTCGGCGCCTGGGAAACAATTGAACTCTTGGCGCGCGGAGGCATGGGCGAAGTGTGGTTGGCCAAGCGCGCCGATGGGCAACATGAGCAGCGAGCGGCGCTGAAAATCCTATCACCGTACCTGGCCACACCCGATTCGCTCGACCGTTTTCGCCGCGAACGCCAATTCCTGGCGCGCCTGGAACATCCCAACATCGCGCGCTTGCTGGACGGCGGCATGAGCCCTCGCGGCGAGCCATATCTGGTGATGGAATACGTGGACGGCGTGCGCCTGGATCGTTACTGCGATGAGCATCGGCTCTCCATCCGCGCGCGTCTGGAGTTGATGGTGAAAGTCTGCGCGGCTGTAAATTCCGCGCACCAATTTCTGGTTGTGCATCGCGATTTGAAGCCCGGGAACATTTTGGTGACCGAGGACGGCGAACCGAAGCTGCTGGATTTCGGAATCGCCAAGATGATCGACGCCGAGACGGGCCGCGAACAATCCGCCACCATCAACCTGTTTCTGACGCCGGCCTATGCGAGCCCGGAGACCCTGCGCGGCGAACCCGCCACCGTGGCCAGCGACGTGTTTTCGCTGGGCGTGGTGCTCTACGAATTGCTGACCGGAAATCGGCCGTTCGGCACGCCCACCACATTTCCGGCCGCCGAGTTGGAACGCGCTCTGCATCCCAGGGAGCCTGCGCGCCCCACTCATGTTGCCGAAGCTGCCGCCGAACAGCGTTCCAGCAATCCTGCCCGATTACGCCAGGCGCTGGAAGGCGATTTGACGACCATCCTGAACAAAGCGCTGCAACATGATCCCGGCCAGCGCTACCAATCCGCGGAACGCTTTGCCGAAGACCTGAATCTTTATTTGTCCAGCCGGCCCATCCTGGCGCGCCCACAAACTTACCGCTATCGCATGGGCAAGTTCGTCTCGCGCCACCGCCTTACTGTTTCGCTGGCAGCCTTGACCCTGCTCGGAATCGCGCTGGGAGTTGCATTAACCATCACGGAAAAACGTGTGGCCGAGCGCCGCTTCGACGAAGTCCGGCGGCTGGCGCACTATGTGCTCTTCGATCTTTACGACGATGTGAGCAACCTGCCCGGCTCAACCAAGGTGCGCGCCGAAATGGCGAATCGCGCCACCGATTATCTGAACACGCTGGCGCGGGAAGCGAAAAACGATCGCGGTCTCCGGCTGGAGCTGGCGGATGGATATCTTCGGCTGGGCGACATTCAAGGCAACATGTTCCGCACCAACCTGGGCGACACGCACGCGGCCCTTGCCACTTACAAGAAGGGCCTGGACCTACTCGATCCGCTTCCGAACGATCCCGGCGCCGTGCGGTTGCGCACTCTGATGGAACTGCATCGCGCGCAAGCCACCGATTTGCGTTCGGGCGGCAAGGAAGCTTTCGATCAGTTGCGGCAGGCGGTGGAGCGATTCGAAAAACTCGCCGGCACTCCACCCTCCATGGCCGACGATTATCAACTCGGGCTGGCCTACAGCATGCTGGGAGCCTTGGTCCAACAAAGCGGCGGCTGGGTGAATATGTCAGGAGTGAGCGGCGCTGAGTTCGACCGGGCGGAGCAGTTTCTCCGCCGCGCCCTGGATTCGCAACCCTCGGATCCCAACTTACGCATATTCGTTCGCCGAGCTGCTCGATCGGCGCGCGCAGACTTATGCATCTCTCCAGCCGCAGCGAACTGTGGATTACGAGCAGCAAGCCGTGCAGGTTTTGCATCGGGTGCGCGAACCGAATCGTAACTATCCATCGTTCCGCATCTTGTTGGCCCGCGTTCGCACCAATATGCTTTTCGCTTACGGCCAGTTGAACCAGATCGACGCCGCCACGGAGCAAGCGCAGCTGGCCGAACAGGTCTATCTACCGCTGGTGGCGGCCAATCCGGAAGATCACGAAGTACGCTACCGGCTGGCAGTGCTGCGCCGCATCGCGGGCATCGTAAATGCGTACGCCAAACGGTGGAAAGAATCGGCGGACGATTTCGCCAAAGGAATCGCGGATTATGACATCCTGCTTCAGACTGGCCCGAATCCGCAGTACCAAGGCTATCGCGCGGAGTTACAGATGCGCATGGCCGATGATTTGTGGGAAGCGAATCGCCATGCGGAAGCGGAAGTGGCAGCCCGCGCGGGACTCGATGAGTTCCGTAAACTTTCGAGCGCGCCGGATGCCAAGTTCCCCATTCTTCGCGCCGCCGCCCGCTACCTGCTCTTCACCGACGTCAAGGATTTACGGAATCCGAAAGAGGCTTTGGCGTTGGCGGAACGTGCGCGATCCAGTTCCAGCGATCCATTCCAGCTCTACGAACTTCTGGCGGCGGCGTACGCCGAAAATCATCGCTATCGCGAAGCAGCCGATACGGAACGCAAAGCGATTCAGGCGATGCCTCCCGTCAAACCGGGCGAGGCGCCCACGCGCGCGCGCCAAGCCAACGAAGCGACATTGGCGGAATACGAGCGCGCCGCGAAATCCGCCGGGCAGTAAGACTGTCCGCAGGGCAGTAAGCGGTATAGCATGAGAACGTGGATCTTCCCGTCAACCCGCCCGTCCTGCCCATGCTGTCCAAACGAATCGCCGAACTGCCGACCGGCGACGCATGGATCTTCGAACCGAAGTGGGACGGGTTTCGAGCGTTAGTCTTCCGCGATGGAGACGAAATCCTGATCCAGAGCCGCGATGAAAAACCGCTCAATCGATATTTCCCCGAATTGCTAGATCCACTGCGTGCCCAGCTGCCCGAGCGATCGGTGCTGGATGGCGAAATAGTGCTGGCGAAGGATGGCGGACTGGATTTCGAAGCGCTGCAGCTTCGATTGCATCCGGCGGCGTCGCGCGTCAAAATGCTTTCGAAGGAAATCCCCGCGTCGATGGTGTTCTTCGATATTCTCGCCGAGGGGGATCGAGACTTACGTTGCGAACCGTTTGAGAAACGGCGCCAGCGGTTGGAGTCGCTACTAAAATCCGCCGCGCCGCCCATCCATCTCACGCCGGCCACTCGCGACGTCCGTGTCGCAACTGATTGGTTCAGCCGATTTGAAGGCGCGGGGCTGGATGGCGTGATGGCGAAGCAGATTTCGGGAGCCTACGAACCCGGCAAGCGTGTGATGCTCAAGGTGAAGCACGAGCGCGATTGCGACTGCGTGGTGGCTGGATTTCGCTGGCACAAGAAAGGCGACCAAAAGGCCATCGGCTCGTTGCTGCTTGGCCTTTTCGACCGCGCTGGCGCGCTGCAACACGTCGGAGTCTGCGCTAGCTTCACACTGGAAAAACGGTTGGAGCTGGTGGAGTTTCTCGCGCCCTACCGCAAGGACGCACTCGCAGAGCATCCGTGGAGAGCTTGGGCGGAGCACGGATCCGGCGAAGAACCGCACCGGATTCCGGGAGGCCAAAGCCGCTGGAGCCAGGGCAAGGATTTGTCCTGGGAACCATTGCGCCCCGAGTTGGTGTTGGAAGTCGCCTATGAACACATGCAGGGCACGCGCTTTCGTCACATGGCGCAATTCAGGAGATGGCGAACCGATAAAAAACCGGTTGATTGTACTTACGCCCAGCTCGAGGTGGTTCCCCCGCAGGAACTGATGGAGATTTTCTCGAGCGGCCGGTGAAAGATGTGGCGCACGCACCCCTGCGTGCAGCGTCGAGACTCTTCTCGACGCCTTTTAACAAGCATCATCCAATCCTCGGGATCAATAGGTACTTGGCCGAGAATGCTTCGGAGAGCTTCAAACGCAGTCGCCGTGTTGTGCCGCCGACGGGCCGCCGTCGGAATGGACCCATTACGCCGCGTCCCGCACTTCCACCGTCATCTGTTTGCCCAAAACCGCTAGCGCCGCCTGAATTTTTTCCGCTTTCGTAGCGTGCCGCGGATCCATCATTCTGCGAATCACTCGCTCGTGAACCCCAAGCCGCCGCGCCAGCTCCGAGTTGTTGATCCTTTGCTCCTGCATCGCCAAGTAGAGCGCCAGTTTAGGAGCCAGCCAAAGGGGCACAGGTACCGTGTGATATCCCCGCTTCGTGCGGGAGGGAACAGGAACCTCTTCACGGCGGGACAGCCGGATGGAAAGATCGGACCCAAGCGCGTCCATCGCCTCCTCAAACGCTTCAGCTCGGTCCTTACCGTCCGTCGCAACTCGCGGTAGATCGACGAATTCAACCAATATGCGCCCGTCTCTTCCGGCGCTAAACTTCGCGGGATAAGCAAATGTGAACACAGCGGTACCTCTCATAATTCATGCGGATCGATTTTAAGATCGCGGCGCATCTTCGCAAGAAGCTCCCGGCCGATCTCCTTCTTTCGATCCTTAAGCGTGGTGAATTCGTCGCCGAAGTAGAGCCGTCCATGGCTTCCCTGCCCTTGTCCGCCACGAACTGACACGCGAGGCGTTTCTTCCGAGCTAGCTTCCGCACTCGGCGCTCGAATTCCGCACCTCTCACCTCACCATTCTCGGACATTTATGTCCGAAGATCAAGTGGCTACTGCGGGCGAGGAGAGAAAAGCGCGAGTTTCGGGGCACGCGCGTCCTATTTCCTCACATACCCATGCACCGCACTCCGCTTCCCGCCTGCGCGATGCGCCTCATCCGACAAGGCATGCACGCCGGAAGCATCGATCCAGCGGTTGTAAAAATTAAACAGCGAGCAGACCGTGATGGCGAAATAGATTGCCTCATCGGTCCAACCCACTGCATATAACGGCTGCATGTCCTCAGGAGTTATCTTGGGAGAATCGTGGTTGACTTTGTCAACAAACCGGAACAGCGCCTTGTCTTTTTCCGAGAGCGCCGAGCTTTCCAGATCTTTCAGCACGCCCCACACCAGATCCTCGCTGCCCAGCAATTCAGCCGCAACTGCGGCGTGCGATTTCAGTCAAAAAGGACAATCGTTCCGGTAAGACGTGTAGGCCGCGATCAACTCCCGAATGCCTGGAGAAAGAGGCGCCTCCTCGCGCATGATTTCCTGCGTGAACCGCGCCAGATGCTCGGTGGCACGCGGCAGGAACGCGAACATATGCCAGATCTGCGGATATTCCGCGCCCGCGTCTTTCAGCATCCGGATGCTGTCGAGATAAGGGCCCGGTTGCGGATTCTGCTCCACCCCGGGAAGGAACATCGGTTTCATCGGCATACGCTGCTGTGATTCTAGCGACCGAATCGCCATTGGCGCAATAGCTGGAACGCATTACCAGGGCCAAGCCACTGCGTCTCGGGCGTTTTTCATTTAACCTATAAACATGACAGCGGCCGCACAAGCCACCGGACGGCCTGAACTCCGGATCCAAATGCCGGACGGAACCACGCGTACCGTCACGCTCGAGCGCGATCGTTACGGACTGGGCCGCACGCTTGCGAACGAGCTGTGCTATCCCGAGGTCAGCGGTCTCTCCCGCGAGCACTTGGTTTTTGAAAAAACCGGAAGCAACTGGACTCTGCGCGATCTCGGAAGCACCAACGGCACACTCATCAACGGAGCTCCCGTCACGGCGCCTCATGTCCTGCAACCGAATGACCGCGTGAACGCCGGCCAATTGACCCTGGTGTTTACCGAAACCGCGGCGAAACCCCCTGCTCCCCAAACCGTCATCTTCATCGAGAAGCCACCGTCGCCTCCCGGGGGAACCACGCTGACCGCAACTCTCGATGGATTGCTCAGCGACGAAAAGGAAATCCAGGGAATCGGCCACATGCAGGCCTTCATTCGCGCCGGACGCGAACTGGTGGGTCACATGCCGCTCGAAAAATTGTTCGAGCTGATCCTCGATCTCTCGGTGGAGGCGGTGAAGGCGTCGCGCGGCGTATTGATGACGCTGGAAGAAGGCGGCGAACTGCGGGTCCGGGCATCGAAAGGCGCGGGCTTTCGGATCAGCTCGCGAGTTCGGGATCTGGTCCTCAACGAGCGCCGTTCGCTCCTGGTGCGTGACGCGCTACGGCATGAGGCGCTAGCGGCGAGCGAGAGTATCGTGGCGCAGCAGATCCGCAGCGTGCTGGCCGTGCCATTGCAAGCTGAAAACCGCGTCAGCGGCCTGATCTATCTGGATTCGCCGGGATTCATTCAGGAATTCACCACCGAGGATCTCAACCTGCTCACAGTCATGGGCAACATGGCTGCCATCCGCATTGAGCATGCGCGGCTGATTGAAGTGGAGCAGGCCGAGAAACTGCGCGCGCAGGAATTGGCGCATGCCACGCAAATTCAGCAGTCCATTCTGCCGCACCAGTTCCCCGCTTTTCCCGATCGAAAGGATTTTGAGCTGCACGCCGCCATGGTGCCCGCTAAAGAAGTTGGCGGCGATTTCTTCGACTTCTTTCTCCTGGACCCGCAGCATCTCGGTTTCGTCATCGGCGATGTCAGCGGCAAGGGTGTTCCAGCGGCGCTATTCATGGCGGTGAGCCGGACGCTGCTGCGCGCTTTTGCGCAACACCGTGCGTCGCCCGGCGAATGCCTCGCGTACATGAACAGCAATCTGGCCACGCAGAGCGATTCCGCGATGTTCACCACCGTTTTCTACGGAATTCTCGATACGCAGACCGGCGAGTTGCAGTTCGCGAATGGGGGCCACAATCGCCCTTATGTTGTCGGAGCGGACGGCCAGCCGCGGCCGCTATCCGATGAAAGCGGGCCGATTGTCGGAATCATGGATGGCTTCTCCTATGACACGTATACGGGCAAGCTGGCGCCGGGAGATGCACTCGTCTTATACACCGACGGTGTCACGGAAGCGCGTGACAAGAACGACGGGTTCTTTGGCGATAAGCGGCTAGAGGACCTGCTCGCGGCCCATTGCACCGAACCGGCTCAACAACTGGTGGCCAGCTTGCATGCGTCCGTCCAGGAATTCGCAATCGGGGAACCGCAAGCGGACGACATTACTGTTTTAGCTTTGCGCTTCCTTGGCTAGCGCCTGGGGATCGTTCCGACGGGTGCCGTGGTAGCGCTCCCTTGCGGTCGCGGTTCGGTAGCTTCACGGCGGTGCCGGTGGTTTACTGCGTGGCCGCGCTCGGCGCCAACTTCTCCTCGGCTTCCTCTAGGGTCCGGAAAGTCGACAGAATTCCCGCTACCCCCGCAACTTCAAACAAGGTCCGAAGACGGCTCGACGCACCCACCAATCCGTACTTCCGCTGTTGTCTTTGACAGGAAACGTGCAGACCCATTACCGCGCCTAGCGCCGCGGAATCCATGAACGGCACCGCGGTTAGATCGACGATGGTCACCGGATCGCTGCCCGCGCGCGTGACCGACTGAAACTCGAAAACTCCTTGCAGCACAAACGGCCCAGTCAGCCGGATGATGCGGACACCGTCGCGCGACCCGGTAATCGATTCGATCTTGAGTTCTTCCATTCTCTCCGAAGTGTACAACAGTGGACGCTCTCACAAAGTGACAGGACTGTTACAGCGGAAAAGGGGATAATTGAAGTGTTGTGCGTATCGCTCCATTTCTGGTAACCGCCGCACTGGTTTATTCGGCCGCTGCCCAAGCGCCAACCGCACGAGTGGTTGCCGTGTCGGTGGACGGAATGGTGCATCCAATCACGGTGGAAATTGTCAGCCATGCCATCGAACAGGCGCAAGCCGAGCACGCCGAAATCCTCCTGGTTCGTCTCAGCACTCCGGGCGGACTGCTTGACGCCACCCGCAAATTGATAGAGGAGCTTGAGGCATCGCCGGTCCCGGTGGTTACGTACGTCGCCCCAAGCGGCGCGCGTGCCGCTTCGGCCGGTTTCTTTTTGCTGGAAGCCGGAGATATCGCGGCCATGGCGCCCGGCACCAATACCGGAGCCGCTTCGCCCGTCCTGATGGGGCAGCAGATGGAAGAAACCATGCGGAAGAAAGTGGAGAATGACGCGGCCGCACTGCTCCGCAGCATGACCACGCGCAGGGGACGCAATAGCCAATTAGCCGAACAAACGGTCCGCGAAGCCAAGGCGTTCACCGAAAAAGAAGCGCTGGACAACAAACTGATCGATGTCATCGCATCGGATGAGCAGCAGCTTTTCAAACAATTGGATGGCCGCGAGATCACGCGCTGGGATGGCCATAAACAGGTGTTGCATCTGGCTGGCGCCCCTGTAATCGAGGCGAATCTCACGCTGCGCGAGCGATTAATCGCAGCCATCGCCGACCCGAACATCGGCTTCATCCTATTAGTGCTGGGCGCGCTCGGTATCTACGTGGAGTTTTCCAATCCCGGACTCATTTTCCCCGGCGTGGCCGGAGCCATTTTGGTGCTCCTGGGTATGTCGGCGCTGTCCATCCTTCCCATCAGTTGGGTGGGCGTGGCGCTGCTGACTCTGGCGGTCGCGCTTTTTATTCTGGAAGCAAAGTTCGCCTCTCACGGGATTCTCGGGATCGGAGGAACGCTCTCGATGATTCTTGGCGCTGTTTTATTGATCAACGGACCACCCGAGTTGCGCATCCGCTATTCCACCGCAATCAGTGTGGCAGTTCCGTTCGCGCTCATCACCATGTTCCTGGTGTCGATCGTAATCCAGGCGCGCAAAGGCAAAGTCCTCACGGGCGTCACCGGCATGATCGGCGAAATCGGAATCGCCAGCACGCAGCTTGCTCCGGAAGGCCAAGTGCTGGTGCGCGGCGAGTACTGGACTGCCGTCGCCGACGCCGCCATTAGCGCTGGAACACGCGTCCGGGTGAAGGCGGTTGAGGCGCTCAAACTGCACGTCGAGCCAATTTAAGGCGCTGCGGGAATAAATATACATCCGAATGAGTCTGGAACCTGTGTATGGCCCCGCCAGGCGCGAGCAGTTCGAGACGCACGTGGTTCCCCACATGGGCGCGGCGTATAACCTTGCGCGCTGGCTTACCCGCAACGACCATGACGCCGAGGATGTCGTGCAAGAAGCGTACTTGCGGGCGTTCCGCTTTTGGGAGTCCTTCCGCGGCGCAGACCCGCGCGCTTGGCTGCTGGCCATTGTCCGAAACACCTGTTTCACCTGGCTGCATCAAAATCGAAAACCCGCATCCGAACTGGATGAGAACATGCCCGATTTGAATAGCGCCAATACCAATCCGGAGGCCCTGTTGCTCGCCAATGTCGACGCGGAATTGCTGCGCCGGGCGGTGGAAGAACTGCCTGTCGAATTTCGCGAGGCCGTTGTGTTGCGGGACTTGGAGGGTTTCTCTTACAAGGAAATCAGTTCCATCACCTCCGTACCCATCGGTACGGTGATGTCGCGTCTGGCGCGCGCACGAAATCGCTTGCTGAAGGCCCTGCAAGGAGGTGCGGCATGAACTGCGAAGACACGCAAGCGCTTTTGACTGCCTATGTGGATGGCGAAGTGGATCTGGTGCGCAGTTTGGAAATCGACAAGCACTTGGAAACCTGTCCGGCCTGCGCGCTCATTGTGCAAAACCAGAAGACTCTTGGAACCGCGCTCCAAAGCGGTTCGCTGTATTACCAACCTCCGAGACATTTGGAACAACGCATCCGAACAGCGTTACCAGCGCAAAACCGCGTTCGCCGGATAAGCTGGCCATTGCTGGCCGTAGCCGCGAGCCTTCTGCTGGCCGGAATCTTTGTCGATCGCCTGGTACGCTTCACCGCTCGCCCTGCTCCAGAAAGCTTGATGGCCCAGGAGGTTCTGGATAGCCACCTGCGCTCATTGATGCCAGGGCATCTCGCCGACGTTCCGTCTTCGGATCGCCACACGGTCAAACCATGGTTCGCCGGCAAGTTGGATTTTTCGCCGCCCGTAGCCGATTTCGCCGAGCAAGGATTTCCTTTGATTGGGGGAAGGCTGGATTCCATCAACGGCCGGACCGTTGCGGTGCTGATTTATCAGCGTCACCAGCACGTGATCAACGCGTATGTCTGGCCGTCCGGCGGACCACCGAATTCGTCCGTCACAGCAGCCACGCTGAGGGGGTATAACATTTTGCACTGGACCAAAGGCGGCCTGGAATGGTGGCTTGCATCCGATCTGAACACTCAAGAGTTGGAAAGTCTCGCCCGGTTCATCCAGTAGGCCCACGGAGAAGACGCCTCGTAGCGCACGCACTCGTGCGCAATATCACTTAGTTTCCCGAAACCGGTGAGCGATGTAGGGCGGACCCCCTGGTCCGCAGCCGACGCCCTCGTCGGCTCGTTGGTTCGTAGGAACCTGATTTCGTTGGCGGAACAGCGGGTCCAGGGGGACCCGCGCGGACCAGCGGGTCCGCCCCACTCCGTATTTACAAATATCCCGGCATTGCGCGAGAGTGCGTGCGCCACAGTATTAGGAAAATACAGGTAGTGGCCCCGGAGAAGAGCGCCACTACCTGTTACACAAGGAGACTGTCGCACCCACTTCTAGTGCGACCTTGTCAACGGGCTGTGCAGACGGTTGAGAACTGAACCAATGGGCCATGCCTTCGTCGCTCACCTGGCGGCGGCTCATGATTTTGCGGCGCCACGCTAGCGAGCGATGGAAACAGCGCGCGATGTGCCAAAAAGCAGGCAGGGATTTCGGCTCGCGCAGCAGGCATCCGCCCAGTACCAGAAGATCGCGGCCCGTAGTTGGCATCCAGAACTTCCGGTACAAGCCGGAGGTCATGTTCTTGACGCGCATCAGGAACCGATTTTTCACGGAGTGCATATTCAGCACGGCGGGAACTTCGTGCCGATTGACGGGGTTCACGGTTCGCACGTGATGTCCCAGCGCGCTCGGGATATACAGGCAGCGCCAGCCCAACAACTGCGCGCGCCACGCGACATCGGCGTCCTCGCGGTACGCAAAGAAATCCGGATCGAAAAAATTCCGGCCATCCGAGATGTCGGCGATCATCTCCCGGCGATAGAGAGCGGCAGCCGCACTCGCTCCGAACACGTATTCCATTTGGCGGAAGCGCCCGTCGTCGGGCTCATGCCAGCCGCGATCGAAATGCCGCATCGCAGGAGTGAAATACAAGCCGGCGGAATCAATCAGCGGCTTCCCGGAGATCTTAAGATCCCGCCCGATCGCCAAAAGCCGGCCGCATATGGTTCCAACCCGTGGATCCATCTCTGTGCCCGCCATAAGATGCTCGATGAAGTCCGGCGCGAGCACCACATCCGGATTTAGAACCAAAACCCAGTCACTCGTGCTACGCGCAATGGCTTGATTTTGCGCCGCGGCAAAACCGATATTGGTGTTGTTGTAGGAGACCCGAATTGCGTTCTCGTAACGCGCCAGTATCCCGCGCGAACCGTCCATGGAAGCGTTGTCCACCACCACCACTTCCAAGGGAGAGTACGTCTGCCGCAGAATGGATTCCAGGCAAGGCTCTATATAATGCCGGGCGTTATAGGTAACGAGAGTGACACACACCGACCTGCTCATAAAGGACCCATCGAGCCTACGCTCCAAAGACCCCGTCAAGGTGGATTTCAACTACACTCGATGTGACAAAGGGTAAATTTTTTTTGGATCCCTGTAGTTCAACCGGTGGGTACCGGGGTCTTTGAGCAGATAGTTGTATCTTTACCGGTTGCCTTTCCCCCTTGGCCGGGCTGGGATCTCCGACCTAGACTCGGCGTAGACGCGGGAAAGGCTTCCGGTTCAGTAATTTGGGGACTAAATCTCAACGATGTCGTCGTATTCACTTGGAAAAGAGCTTGCCGGTCTGGCCCAGCGCGATCGCGCCACCCTGACCCTGCAGGACCAAGTGGCCCTCCTGTTCCAGGAGGCTCGCGACGACGTGTATCGCTATTTGCTGAGTCTGGGATTGCACCCGCCCCAAGCCCAGGAAGCCGCTCAAGAAGTGTTCTTGCGGCTCTATGTCACGCTCAAAAAAGGCGAGGACATCCAGAATCCGCGCGGCTGGATTTTCCGCGTCGCGCACAATCTTGGCCTGAAGATTCGCACCAAGCAAGGCACGCAGGTTCCCTTCGACGCCGAGTTGGAATTGAAACTCCGGAGTGCGGAGCTGAACCCCGAGCAAAGCTTGCTGGAACGCGAGCAAAACATTCGTTTTCATCAAGCCGTCCAAGGACTTTCCGAGCAACAGCGCCGCTGTCTTCTGCTGCGGTTGGAGGGTCTTCGTTATCCAGAAATTGGTTCTGCGCTGGGAATCAGCGCTTCCGCGGTGGGCGAGTTCCTAAGGCGCGCCATCGCCCGGTTGAAGAAGGGTGCAATATGAGGAGGCCCACAATGCCCCACCCAAGTGAAGAGCAGTTGCTGCGATATTCCGATGGAGAATTGCCGGGCCGAAACCCGAGCCAGGTGCAGAACCATCTCAAAGCGTGCTGGCAGTGCCGCACCAACCTGGAAGAGATTGAGGAAACCGTCTCGGCTTCGGTCCGCTACCGGACCAACGTTCTGCAGCGGCACCTCCCTGCCCCGCCCGCTCCGTGGGCGGATATTTATCGTTCCTTCGCTGAAATCGATGCCGCGTTGCCTTCGCCGAGTCTCACGGATCGCCTTCGGCGCGCGCTCGCGTGGCCAGTGCATCATCCAAGGAAATGGGTGCCCGTAGCGGTCGCCGCCCTGCTGCTTTGTGGATTGTTCTACCGCTATCGCGTCACACCCTCTGTGCAAGCGGCCGAGTTGCTGCAAAAAGCGATCCTCGCGTCGGATACTCACGCCGCCAAGCCGCATCTGCTTCGGATTCGCACCAAAGCCAGCAGCGTCACCCGCCGGACTGGTTCCGATCAGGCGCTCAGCGCCAGCACGAATGATCGGGAAACGCTAAATTCCCTCAAGACCCTGTTCCACAACGCCAACTACAATTGGGACGATCCGCTCAGCGCCCGATCCTATTCGGCTTGGCGCGATCAACTTTCCGCGAAGCACGATCAGGTGATGGAGGAGCGGGCTTCGTACCGCATCCGAACCGAAACAGAATCGGGAGATTTGTTGGAAGCCAGTTTGCAGCTTAGCACTCCGGATTTACAGCCGATGGAGGGACGCTTCGCGTTCCGGAATTCGGATTGGGTAGAAATTACGGCTCTTCCGGATGAGGCGGAACCGGTGGCAGCCTCCATCCCGGCCGCACCGGAAGCTCGCACCGCCCTGCCTGTGGAACCGAAGCCCTCGGCGGAGATTACGCCCTCTTCACTAGCTCCGACCGTCGGCGACGAGTTACGAGTCTTGGCGGCGCTGCATCAGTTAGGCGCCGATTTAGGCGATCCCGTGGAGGTTTCTCGCAACGATCACGAGATCGTGGTCTCGGGAGTCGGAATCCCGCTTGCGCGCCAGCAGGAAATTGAGACAAGCCTCAACTCTCTGCCGAACGTCGTGGTCCGTTTCGCGAGTGCTGCCACCGCGAAGGTTCCGGCGCAAACCGTGGTTCCCGACGCGCAAGTAAACGGACCGCTGCAGACCCAGATTGCACAACAAGTGGGCGGCCGCGCCCATTTCGATGAACTTGCCGCGCAAGTGCTGGATCGAAGCGAGCCATTGATGGCACGCGCCTACGCTCTGCGTCGCATGGAAGAACGCTTCCCGGCAGCCGTAGAGGCGCAGCTTAGCGCGGAAGATCTCGCCACACTTCGCCGCATGCAGCGCGAGCACACGGCCGCGCTTCTGCAGCAGACTCGGGAACTGGAACAAACCTTGAAGCCAGCCCTCAAATCCGCTGGCGGATCCACTGCTCCCAACCTGACTTCCGATTCCTGGCAGCCCGCCACCGAGGAATTATTCCAGTCGGCACGACGCGTGGAAAAATTACTCGCAGTCGTTTTCGGCGCCGCCCCGCCTGACGACGCCGCCAATACCGCCCAGCTCCCCGCACAATTGATGTCCGCCGTGACCGAATTACGCGCTAATGTAGAAGCGTACGATCATCTCTTAGCAAAAACGGAGAGATAAGTGATTTTTGGCCGTCTCTTGGCCTTGCTTCTGTTTTCCCTGGTTGTTCTCGCACGCTTAGACGCTGAACCGGATAGCCGCCTTTCCGGAGTGATCCTGGACGCGTCACTGGCGTCGGTTCCGGACGCGCTGGTTACGGTTGTCAACGAGGACAGCGGGCTGCGCCGCGTCACAAGTTCTCAGCCCGACGGCACCTATGTAGTGTCTTCGCTACAACAGGGCAGCTACAAAATCACCATCCGCAAGCCGGGCTTTCGCACCATGATCCGCTTCGGTGTGAAACTAACTGAGTCCCAGCCGGCACGAGTGGATTTCAAACTCGTAATCGGCAGCGTACAAGAGACCATCACGGTGGAAGGCTCGGCGCCGCTGTTCAACACCGAAGAGGCCTCCGTTTCCACAGTAATCGGACGCGACGAAGTGGATCATCTGCCGATCGACGGATCCGGCTTGCTCGGATTAATCGGATTAGTCCCAGGCGCGGTTGTCACTCCCGCCACACGCGGCGAGGCTGGCCAGTTTACCGTGGACGGCCAGCGTCCCAACACGCACTACTTCACCGTGGACGGCGCGAGCGCGAACACGGGCGTCAGCGGCGGCGGATCGCCCGCGCAAGCCAATGGAGGCGCGTTGCCTGGAATGACCGCATTCGGCAGCCTGGACAGCATGCTCACGCCCGACGCAATGCAGGAGATGCGCGTCCAAACTTCCACATCCACGCCGCAGTTCGGAAGAATGCCGGGTGCGCAAGTTTCGCTCACCAGCCGAGCGGGCTCCAACGAATTCCACGGGTCGTTGCTTTACGGATTCCGCAACGAGGCGCTGGACGCGAACGATTGGTTCGCCAACCGGCATGACGATCCGCGCGCTCCGCTGCGGCTGCAGGATTATTCCGCCGGGCTTGGGGGTCCGCTGTGGCGCAACCATACATTCTTTTTCATTTCCTACGAAGGCATGCGGCTGCAGCAGCCCTTTATCTGGGTGCAGCCGGTTCCGGATCTCGCGGTGCGGACGAACTCTTTTCCCTGGGCCAATCCTCTGTTGAATCTTTTTCCGATCCCCAACGGTCCCGAACTTGGCGGCGGATTGGCGCTGTGGACCGGACGCACCAGCCGCCCCGCGCGCCTGGATGCCGGAGCCATCCGCCTGGATCACGCCTTTACATCCTGGCTGACGGCGTTCGTTCGCTACAACGAAGCGCCTTCGTCCACCCAATTCGGAACATCTCCAGTCAATACGTTGGATCTAACTTCGCGAGCCATCACGGTCGGCTTTGATGTTCGGTTAAAGCCGAATCTATTCGTGGACTTGCGCCTGAACTATGCGGACGCGACCGCGACATCGGTTTGGAATCAGCCTGGAACCACGGCGTCCTCGTGCGATTTGGAGCCGACCACGTTCTTTTTTACCCACGCACAGGGCGTTTGCGATTATCTTGTTCGGTTGTCCATCGCCGGTGTTGGCCAAGTGGTATCTGGTTCCGAAGGGCTACGGGGCCAGACTCAGTTCCAAGTGACTCCGGCAGCAAACTGGAGTATCGGAAATCATGCGATCCGGTTCGGCGCCGATTATCGCCGTCTTGCGCCGGCCCGTACGGACGCAACCGGAAGCATCTATGCATTCGTCAACTCGGTACAAGACCTAACAAACAACGGCCACTTCTTTCAGAGCTGCGGCACACAGCAACTTCCTTGCGCCACTTCGCCGCAGTTCGCCTCGACCATTCTAAGAGAAGCGTCCTTATTTGTACAAGACACATGGCGCACGTCTCGGCGTATCACGCTTTCGTATGGGTTGCGCTGGGAAATCAGCCCGCCACCGCTACCCGGACGCGGCGACACTGCCAATTTTTTCCAAACTTCCCCTGACGTTGCTGCGGCTGCCAGACAGCCCCTTTGGAAGACGACGAATGCCAATTTCGCTCCCCGCGTAGGGTTTGCGTTACAACCCGTGGAAGGTGGGCGAACGGTAATCCGCGCGGGTGTCGGACTTTACTATGATTCCAGCCTGAGCCTGGCGGGGGACTTGGTCAGCGGTGGCCCACTGACTGTTTCTGCATTCTCATCAAGCGTCGGTTTGGCCAACACGCTCCTGTACTTCGGCTTCACGCCGCAACTTCGTCTCCCGGCGGTGAAACAGTGGAACATTTCCGTGGAACGGGCCTTCAGCAATCACGATGTGGTGACCGTGGGCTATGTAGGCTCATCTGGCAGTGACCTCATCCGACGAGAGTTGAGCGGAGGCACCCAGACGATCCTCGCGCTGGCCACCAACGACGGCGCTTCCATGTACCACTCGCTCCAGGCACAATATCGCCGTCGGCTGTCGCACGGCTTCCAAGGACTGGTCTCCTACGCCTGGTCCCACTCCATCGACAACAGCTCCACCGATTCCGGCCTCTACGCATTCAACTCCGAAGCAACCATCAGTCAAGATCGAGCGTCGTCCGACTTCGATATCCGCCACTCGCTCTCGGCCGGAATCACCTACGAACTTCCGCACTCGATCCACAACTCATTCCTGCGCGACTGGGAAGTGGACGGAACTTTCCGCGCACGCACGGGCTTTCCCGTCAATGTGCTGGATTCGGATGAGTTCAACGGCATCACACTGCTGAACGCCTATCGGCCAAACTTTATCGGCGGGCTCCCGGTTTGGATCACCGATCCCTCAGCCCCAGGCGGACGCCGCATCAATCCAGCGGCCTTCCAGGCTCTGCCGCCTGATCCGCAGGGAAATGGCACCCAAGGCGATCTCGGACGCAACGCCCTCACCGGTTTCGGCATGACCCAACTCGACCTCGCCGTCCAGCGCGATTTCCTGGTGAAAGAGCAGCGCTCGCTCCAATTCCGCATGGAAGCTTACAACGCGCTCAATCACTCCAATTTCGCCGACCCCATCCCGTTTCTATCGAGCCCGCTATTCGGACAATCGAACTCGATGCTCAACCTGATGCTCGGCACCGGCAGCCCGGGCAGTGGCTTGGCCCCGATTTTCCAATCCGGCGGCGCCCGCTCGCTGCGGTTTGTCCTGCGCTTCCGTTTTTGATGCTTCCGCATCATGATGTTATAATCATCATGATGCGTACCACGATTAACCTACCGGATGACGTGCTGCGGGTCGCCCGATCGCTTGCCAACCTCAAGGGCATATCTTTGGGGGAGGCGATCGCCGAACTGGCACGCGCCGGACTCAAGCCCGCAGCTCGGATTAATACAAAGACAGCCTTTCCGAGCTTTCAAGTAAACCAGAACGCCAAACCAATCACCTTAGAACACACTCTTCAGGCCGAAGACGAACTTTGAAGCCCTTTCTGCTGGATGTCAATCTTCTCATCGCTTTAGCTTGGCCATCGCATGTCCATTACCATGCCGCCCAGAAGTGGTTCGCTAAGAAGCGCAGCGCAGGTTTTCGAACCTGCCCGCTTACCCAGATCGGTTTTGTGAGAATATCCAGCAATCCGAAGTTCACTCCCGATGCAGTCTCTCCCCACGAGGCGCTGGCGCTGCTAGATCGAGTAACCTTATTGCCGGAACACAAGTTCTGGCCAGCGGATCTCGCACTTTCGGATGCTATCGCCAAACTGGAGCCAATCGTAGGACATCGCCAGATTACAGACGCCTATTTGCTTGCATTAGCCCGGAGCCGCCATGGAATTCTTGCAACTCTGGACCGTGGCACACTTGCCCTGGTTGGCGAAAACGAACCAGGAGTGGAATTGTTGCGGGACCTTTGATTTCGATCTGCACTAGTCGACAATGACGACAGGTTCGGTTGCCGGGACGATGCGATATTTCCCCAACGCGAGAGTCCCTAGCACAGCGAGAACGAGAACTACAAAGGCACAAGCGAGCGGCGTGCGGTAGGATCCGGTGGCGTCAAAGCCAGTTCCGAAGAGATATCGGCCCGTCGCGTTTCCAAGTGTGTAGGAGCCGAAAATGCAACCGTACAGTTCCGCCATGGAACGCATTCCAAAGTAGCGGCTGACCAGAAATGGCATGACGTCGGACTCCGCGCCGATCGCCAAGCCCAGCAGAGCAGCAGCCAGGAATACCGCGCTCCCGCTCACGCCGCTCCACAAAATAGCCACACCGGCGGCGGCTCCGCCAAAAATAACCGCAGCGACACGCGGAGCGAAAAAGCGGTCCACCAGATAGCCATTTACCACACGTCCGAAGATAGACGCGGCGCCGAAAAGCGATGCCGCCAGTGCGGCGGATCGTCCCGAAACGCCGCGATCGGTGAGCAGCGGTGCGATGTGAGCGATGGCACCGTTGGCGCACGCCGCCACGCAGAAGAATACGGCGCATAACTGCCAGAATGTCAGCGTCCGCATAGCCTCGCTGACTCGCATGCCCGCTCTGGGACCAGCCCCGGAGTTGATGCTCGGCGCAGAAACGCCGTCCGGCAAAAGGCCGACTTCTTCAGGGCTTCCCCTCAGAAACATCCACACTACGGGCAGTGCGATTACGAGCGATATCACTGCCAGTCCGAGATACGCCCGACGCCAACCGCTCTCATCGATCAGAAACTGCGTGAGTGACGGCATGATGAACGCGCCCAGTCCGATGCCTGTGCTCGCGATCCCAAGGGCGAGGCCGCGCTTCTTGTCGAACCAGTTGGCCACCACGCGTGAGAACGTGACCGGGCATGTGGCGATGCCTAACAGTCCGGCGAGAGCATAGAACGCGTAGAGCATCGCTAGCGGAGGCCGTGCGAGCGAAAGACCCACCAGCGCCGCAGCCAGTCCGAAGTAAGAGATGACCGTAATGCGCCGCGCTCCGTAGCGATCCACTAAACGCCCGGCACCGGGCGCGGCAAACGTGATGACTATATCCAAAAGCGAGACTGCCAGGGCGATAGATCCGCGATTGGTGTGGAATTCCTGCGCGAGCGGCTTCGCGAAAATGCCGAACGTATAGACCAGCAGCGGAGCCAATCCGAAACACTGGCCAACGATGGCGACGGCGACGATCCACCAGCCGCGAAACAAGCCGGTTGCCGCCTCGTTACGCGTAGCTGGAGACAGAGCCCTTGTTCCTCTCCGCACGCTGCTTCGTGATCTCGGCGAGGTAACCGCTCTCGCGAAATGCCGCCAGTGGATCTACCGCCAAACCCTTCGACTCTCGCCACGCCCGGATCGCTGGGCGCACATCGGCAAAAAAGGCCTCACGCAAACATTCCTCCGCGTCCACGATAGCGCCCTTCGCCTGGCAGGACGCAAGTCTTGCATGATCCACGATGGCTGCCTTCAGGAATAACTCTTGCGCGTTCGCGGCGGTCTGAATCATCTCTTCAATTTTGTTCTTCAGATTGTGACTCTGATCCACGACGTAGGCAATATCGGGAGCCTGTCCTCGCTCCCATGTGAAATAGCAGATTTCGTGAAAAATGCGAAAGACTTGATAAGGATCCATGCAGCCCAAGGTCAGATCGTCATCCGCATAGCGCCGGTCATTGAAATGGAAGCCGCCCAGCATGTCCTCACTAAGCAGCCAGGCGACGAGCTGTTCCACGTTCTGCGCCTGATAATGGTGCCCGGTATCGACGAGAACCTTCGCCCGCGGCCCGCTGTGCTTGCAGAAGATCCAGGACATTCCCCAATCCGCGATGTCGGTGGCATAGAATGCGGGCTCGAACGGTTTGTATTCGATCAGCATACGCTGCTCCCCGGTAAGCGCGGCGTGGACGGTCTTCAGTCCATCGGTAAACCACTGCTTGCGGGCGCGAATGGAGCCGGAGCCGGGATAGCTGATCCCGTCCGCGAACCAGAGCGACAGGTCGCGCGAGCCTGTAGCGCGTTGGATCTCGATGCAGTCGAAAATATGCGAGAGAGCCTTCTCGCGCACTTCGGGATCCGGATTGCCGAGCGATCCGTTCTTGTAGCACTGATCCTCAAAGACGTTTGGGTTGACGGCGCCGATCCGGACCTGGTGGCGTTCGGCAGCCTGAAGAACGGCGGGAACATCGGCGGCGCCATTCGGGAAGTCCCAGAGGGCGTGAACAGCAACGCTCGGGCAACAACCAGTGAGGCGGTGGACCACGCCCGCATCGGCGATCTTCTCGGAAGTAGTTGTGGCTGCGGAAGGTTGAATGAATTTACCAAACCTGGTGCCGGTGTTTGAAAATCCCCAGGAGGGCAGCTCGATGTGGAAGGAATCGAGAACTTTGAACGCCAGCTCGAACTGGGGGGAACGAGTCATCGGTGTTTCGCTTTACAAATATACTATTTGCAGAACGTTTCTCGTTTCTGGTTTCTGGTTTCTGGTTCTTCATGCCAGCCCTTGTTCTTGAAGCAAAGTCGATTCGCAAAGCGTTCGCGGGCGTGCATGCGCTCAAAGATGTTTCGTTCGAGTTGCGGGCCGGAGAAGTCCATGCGCTGATTGGCGAGAACGGCGCCGGAAAATCCACGCTCATCAAAATCATGACCGGGGCTCTCTCGGCCGATTCGGGAAGCTTGTCCGTATTTGGCCAGGAGGTTCGCGACAACGATCCGAGCGTGGCGCGGGCACTGGGGATCGCCGCCATCTACCAACAACCGTCTTTGTTCACTCATCTAAGCGTGGCCGAGAACATCGCGTGGGCGCTCGAGACCGCCGTGCCGTGGCGGAGAATCGATTGGAAGGAGCGCAAGCGTCGCGCTCAGGAATTGCTCGATCGTGCCGGCGGCAACATTGACCCGGATCGCTTGGCCGGCAGTCTCAGCATGCCGGAACAGCAGATCGTGGAAATCGCGAAAGCGATCGGCGCCGATGCGAAAATCCTGATCACCGACGAACCGACGGCGTCGCTGACGGACCGGGAAGTGGAGAGCCTCTTCAGCGTTATTAGAACGCTACGGTCTCAGGGCGTGGGCATCATCTATATCTCGCACCGGTTGGAAGAGATTTTCGCGATTGCGGACCGAGTCACGGTCCTCAGAGACGGCCATACCATCGCTACCCGGAACGCTTCCGAAGTCCGCCGCGAAGAACTTATCGAATTGATGGTGGGCCGTCCGCTAGCGTCGGTGTTTCCGAAACGGGAAGTGGCTCAGGGGGAAACCGCACTCGAGCTTCGGAATGTTTCAAGCGCCGCAGCGGGTGTGCGGGACATATCGCTTTCGGTCCGGCAGGGCGAGATCCTGGGAGTGGCGGGATTGGTCGGTTCGGGCCGCACCGAACTTGCGGAGACCATATTCGGACTGACGCCTGCCGATTCCGGCGAAATCCTGGTGCGCGGAATATCTGTTCGGATTCAATCGCCCGCACAAGCCATCCAATTGGGCATTGGCTACCTGCCGGAAGACCGTCGGGAACATGGCATCATCTTGGAGATGCCAATCGGCGCCAACTCGAGCCTTGCCAATTTGCGCAGCGTTTCGCACTTTGGGTGGATCGACGAAGAGCAGGAAGAGGAATTGGCGCAGCGCTACATTGGTCAGCTCGGGATTAAAACGGCGTCCGCTCAAATGGCGGCGGGGTCGCTTTCCGGCGGCAATCAACAAAAAGTGGCGCTGGCGAGATGGCTGGCAATCGATCCTAAAATCCTGATCCTGGACGAACCGACACAGGGAGTGGATGTCGGGTCGAAATCCGAGATTCACAGCCTCATGGTGGATCTGGCTGAGCAAGGTTTGGCGATCATTCTGATTTCGTCTGAGCTGCCGGAGATCCTGGGCATGAGCGACCGTGTCGCGGTTATGCACGCTGGAACGATCAGCGGGATTCTTTCGCGGCACGAGGCCACACAGCAGCGCATCCTCACGCTCGCGTTGGGGAACCAACCATGATGCGGCGCAACAGCCGGGAAATCGCAGTGGCGGGAACCATCCTTGCGCTGTTCGCCGTTCTTGCCTTTCGAACGCCCGCATATTTTTCACGCGCGAATCTGAGCGATCTTTTTCTGGCAAACGTGCCGGTGCTTATCGTGGCAATGGGCATGACGCTTGTCATCCTCACAGGTGAGATCGATGTCTCGGTTGGATCTATCTTTGCGATCGCCGGCGTCGTCGCGGGAGCTTTGGCGAAACTCGGAGTACCCGTAGTGCCCGCGGGTTTCATAGCTTGTATTGCGGGCGCCGCCATGGGAGCGGTCAATGGCTCGCTAGTGGCTTACCTTCGAGTCCCTTCCATCGTAGTCACGCTCGCGGCGATGGTTGCACTGCGCGACGGACTCAGATGGATCACCCAGGGGACTTGGGTGAACGATCTGCCTGTAGGCTTTCAATGGTTGGGACTGTCGCAGTCAATGTATCCACTGATGATGTTGGTGGTTGCGATTGCTCTTGCGGCGGCGTTCGCCTGGGGACTCCGGAATGTGGCCGCCGGGCGCGCCGTCTACGCAACTGGATCGAACCGCGAAGCCGCGCGCCTGTCGGGTATGCATCCATCCCGGGTCACGTTCTCGGTCTTCAGCATCCTAGGCGCTCTTACCGGATTGGCCGCTGTGCTCAACTCAGTCCGCTTTAATCAAATTCCCAGTAACGCGGGATTGGGCTTGGAAATGAAAGTGATCGCCTCGGTAGTGATCGGCGGAACGGCGATCACGGGTGGTAGAGGATCCATCCTCGGAACCGTACTCGGTGTGATTTTGATGGGGGCGATAGGTCCGGCGCTCACTTTCTTAGGCATTGGCGCTCAGTGGGAAAAGGCGATCCAGGGCGCCATTATTCTGGCCGCGATCGCGATTGATGCGATGGGTGCTCACCTGAGCAATCGACGTTCGCAGACGTATGGAAAAGGTTTTGCCACCAACCGCGCTTAGAAGGCTGTTCCCGAATGGAGAGTGGATTCTGCTCTTGGCCCTATTGGCCGAGATCGCAATCTTTTCAGGCGTAGCGCAGAATTTTTTCACCTGGCAAAACCTCATTGAGGTGATCCGCTTCAGCGTCGAGTTGGGATTACTGGCCGTGGCTCTTACGCCTGTCATCATCACGGGCGGCATCGATCTTTCGGTTGGCTCGATGATGGGATTGGCGGCGGTCACTTTCGGAGCGCTCTGGCGCGATGCGCATTTTCCGCTGGTAGCAGCGTTGCTGGCCGCACTTCTGGTCGGATGCGCCGGCGGAGCTTTGAACGCGCTACTCATCGCCCGTTTCAATCTGCCACCGCTGGTAGTGACACTGGGATCTTTTTCCCTGTTCCGCGGCATTGCCGAAGGCATCACGCAAGGCACGGTGAACTTCACGGATTTCCCGCGATCGTTCCTGTATCTTGGCCAGGGTTATCTGGCGGGCGTGATTCCCGTTCAACTGCTCTTCTTTCTGCCCGTGCTGCTCGGCTTCTGGATTCTGCTGCATCGATCCGTGGTCGGCCGCGCCCTTTATGCCATCGGTTTCAGCCCCGCGGGAGCACGCTACGCCGGCATTCCGGTGCGCGCGCGCATTGGGCTGGTCTATTTTCTGTCGGGTCTGGTGGCCAGTTTGTCCGCCATCATCTACGTGGCCCATTTGGGACAAGCGAAATCAGATGCGGGAACCGGCTATGAGCTGGATGCGATCACGGCGGTAGTCCTGGGCGGAACGTCGGTCTTTGGCGGACGCGGAACCCTGGGAGGCACGCTGCTCGGCCTGTTCTTTCTAACAGTGCTGCAGAACGGTTTGCATCTGGCGGCATTGCCTTCCGAGCTGACCGGTGTTTTGACCGGCGTGCTGCTGGTGGCGATCATCGGCTTCGACCGGTTGCGCGGATACCGGCGGACCGAAGTTGCGCGAGCGCCGGCGCACGAAGATGATAGGAGTGACGTGAAGAACAGTCAGGTAGCCATACTCTGCGGAACCGTGATTCTGGGAGCGTTGATCGTCGCGGGAACAAATATCTGGCTGGCGCGCTCGATTCCGACATCAGGCAATCCGCATCGTCTGGTGATCGCCATGATGCCCAAAGCCAAAGGCGACCCCTATTTCGTCAGTGCCCGTGCGGGCGCCGAAGAGGCGGCCCAAGAACTGGGCGTGGATCTGATTTGGGACGGCCCCACGGGCCTGGATGCCGCCAAGCAAAACGAACTTGTGGAGAACTGGATCACCCGGCATGTGGATGCGATCGCGGTGGCGGTTGAGAACAAGGCGGGGATCTCGACAGTGCTCCGCAAAGCGCGGCGAGCGCGGTATTCGCGTGCTCACATGGGATGCCGACGCCGAGCCCGACGCGCGCGATTTTTTCGTGAACCAAGCCACGCCCGAAGGAATCGCCAATACGCTCACAGCCGAAGCGGCGCGGCTCTTGCACGGAAAAGGAGAGTTCGCCATCATTACCGGCGCGCTCAGCGCAGCCAATCAGAATGAATGGATTCGATGCATCAAACAACGAATTGCGGAGAAATATCCTGAATTGAAGCTCGCCGTCATCCGGCCGAGCGACGACGATCGCGACAAAGCCTTCGCCGAGACACAGACCATTCTGAAGGTCTATCCCCAGGTGAAGCTGATGATGGCGATCTCGGCGCCCGCCGTTCCAGGATCGGCGGAAGCAGTCCAGCAGGCCGGCCGTAAAGATGTGGACGTGATCGGGCTATCGCTGCCGAGCATCTCGAAGCCATATATTCACTCCGGAGTCGTGCAATCGGTAGTCCTGTGGAGCACCCGGGATCTGGGATATCTGACGGTCTACGCGAGCGCGCTCGAAATACAGAAAACCACTCCGCATGGGCGCCACTTCCTTGCAGGCTGGACGCTTGGGCACTCTCCAGGTGCGCGGCAGCGAGATTATCCTGGGCGAACCTTTGATCATCAACAAAGCCAACATCGATCAGATGGATTTCTGATCATCTCATTGAGTCAGTGCGTGCCCAGGCCCGTACAAAATTACGCCGGGCCGGGCGCCTGAGTGTTGGCCTTTGGCAAGTACAATCTTTCCATTCACCAGAACGTACTCTACGCCGGTCGCGTACTGATGCGGCTTCATAAACGTGGCATGGTCGATGATCTTTGCCGGATCGAACACGGTAACATCCGCCCACATTCCCGGCCTCAATAATCCGCGGTCGAATATGTGGATCTTGGTCGCATTGGCGGATGTCATCTTGCGAATGGCATCTTCAAGCGAAAGAACATGTTCGTCCCGCACATAGGTCCCTAATACCCTCGGGAAAGTGCCGTAGGATCGCGGATGGGGATGGCCCTCGGACAACGGCCCTTCCGTTTTAAACGCCAAGCCGTCCGAACCGATGGATACAAACGGCTGTTGCAGCGCGTATCTCATGTCTTTCTCGTCGTGGTGAAAATAGATGGTCGGCACCGATCCGCCATTCTCTTCCAGCAGCAGGAATAGCGCATCCAGCGGTTTGAGATGCATGTCCGCAATGACCTCGTCCATGCGCCGTCCCTCATATTTCTTGTACTTGGGATTCGAAAGCGTCACGAGCAGCATTCCCTCCCAACCGCCCGTCGCCGTGTAATGGTCGTACCAGTTGGAACCCGGAATCCCGTGCTCGATTTCACTCTCCAACCTGGGACGCAAGGATGGATCCTTTAATCGCCGAATCATCGCTTCCGAACCGCCTTCGTGCGCCCAGGGTGGAATGATGCTGGAAAGATCGTTCTGACCGGCGCGGTACGGATACACGTTGGCCGTGACTTCCTGGCCGCTCGCGCGCGCATTCGCAATGCTGGCGATCAGTTCCGGCATTTGTCCCCACAGCTTGTGATCGGCCAGCTTGAGATGAATAATATCGACCGGAACACCGGCATCGCGCCCGATTTTGATGGCCTCCGCCACGGATTCGAACACACCTTGGCCTTCGGTGCGCATGTGCGTCGAGTAGATACCGCCGAACTCGGACGCAGCTTTGCACATTGCGATTAACGTATCGGTGTCGATCCAAGAGCCGGGCGGACCACTCAGCGAACTGGCCACACCGAGGGTACCTTGCCGCATGGCTTCGCGGACCAGCTCCTGCATTTGAGCCAATTCAGCCGCGTTGGGTGGGCCTGCATGCTCACCGCGAACGTAGGTCCAGATTTGGCTGGACCCGACATAGGTCCCCACATTGGTCGAGATGCCGCTCTTGAGCAGACGCGCGAAGTATCCGCTGAAGTCATGCCAGTCGGCGGGATACTCCTTTTCCTGCTGCTTGCCGCCGACGGGCGCGGCCGAACCGCCCTCGCCCAGGATCATGGAAGTCACACCTTGGCGGATCATGCTCTCCGCGTTTCCGTCCTTGAGCAACGTGTAATCGGAGTGGTTGTGAATGTCGATGAATCCCGGCGCCACCGCGAGGCCCCGCGCATCGATGGTGGTCTGAGCGGTGCTTCCCGCCAGTCGGCCCATGGCAGCAATTTTGCCTTGGCGAATTCCTACATCACCAACCCACGACGGATTGCCGGTTCCATCCACAATCCTTCCATCGCGAATCAGGACGTCGAAAGTCTGCGCGCGGAGTATCGCGGCCACAGCCAGCACGAGAAAACACTTCATCCCGAGATTGTACCCGCCTTCCTCTGCTTCTGTCGCCATCGCGGCATTTGACTAGAGCCGGACTGGGCGTACAAACGCCACCGAGGGGGCCTTCCCTATACATCGCTATCCTAGGAAGCATGAGCTTCCTCGACAATCTGGAAAGCAATCTGAAGGCGCTTGAATCGCGCGAGGAAAGAGACCCCAAAACGTTGGCGCGCGAAGCTGCCGCCCGAGAGGCCGCCCGATCCGCGGCGCTCGAAATTGCACCCCACGCCAATGCCCTGCGCAACGGACCATTCCTGGATGGTCTGCTGACCGCCTGTCGCGACATTGGGCACCCCAGGCGAATTCTGGTGCGGGCGGCTTGGGTAGATTCGACGTTCCGTCTGGAAACGGGCGCCAAAAGGCTGGAATTGCGTCCCACACCCAACGGCGTGGTGGCGGTTTCCCTCGTCCAAGGCAAGGAGCAGGAGAGCACACCGGTCGACTTATCGAGTGATCCTGTCAAACTGGCACAGAAATGGCTTGCAGTCGAAGGTGACGCAGCTCGTTAATCGTGCTCAGAGAAGAATCTTACGGTAACCTCGGTCGCGCGTACCGGTATACATAACAATGCAGACTCTTCTGGCCGACCTGCGATACGGATTTCGACTGCTGCGGCAGTCGCCCGGATTCACTACGATCGCGATCCTCGCCCTGGCCCTGGGGATCGGTGCGAATACGGCGATTTTTTCTACGCTGGACGCCGTGTTGCTGCGGCCGCTGCCATATGCCGATCCCGATCGCGTGGTGATGGTGTGGGAGGACGCGAGCTCCATCGGATTCGCGCACAATACGCCCGCGCCCGCGAATTATTTCGATTGGCGCGAGCAGAATCACGTGTTCACCGATATCGCGGCCACGCGGACGCGCACGCGTGCCATCACTGGCGATGGTCCCGCGGAACAACTGCTCGGCTACCAGGCGACCCCGAATTTCTTTTCTGTGCTGGGAGTCGCGCCGGTGATCGGACGGACGTTTACCGAAGCCGACGATCGCGATGACCAAAGGCTGGTGGTGATCAGCTACGGGTTGTGGCAGCGCCGCTACGCGGGCACGAGCGATATCACCAGCCGGACCATTCTGCTGGACGGCGAAACCTATCGCGTGATCGGCGTGATGCCGCGCGACTTTGTCTTCCGTGACACGCGGCGGATTTTCTGGATTCCGATGCACGTGACGCCGAAGCTGCGCGCGGACCGCGGGAGCCACTACTTGAATTGCGTTGCGCGATTGAAGCCTGGCGTGACAATTGCAGCAGCGACCCAGGAAATGCGCGCAATCGCGAAACGGTTGCGCGAGCAATATCCGGATGACGATAGGGATATCGGCGCAGTAGTGATGCCGATGAAGGAAGATCTGCTGGGGCGCATGCGGACGGTGCTGATTGTCTTGATGTGTGCGGCAGGATGCGTGCTGCTGATCGCGTGCGCGAATCTGGCCAGCCTGTTGTTGACGCGCGCGGTGGCCCGAAAGCGCGAGATCGCAATCCGCACGGCATTGGGCGCGGGACGCTTGCGGCTGATCCGGCAGATGGTAACGGAAGGCGCGCTGCTTTCGCTCCTGGGCGGCGCACTGGGATTGGGATTCGCGCTCGCGGGGATCAAAGTGTTAACCACACTTGTGCCGTTGGGGCTGCCGTCGACGGCGAAACCGGGGATCGATGGGCGAGTGATGTTGTTCGCATTCGCGCTGTCGCTCGCGACGGGCGTTATCTTCAGTTTGATCCCCGCGCTCCAAGCGTCGCGAGCGTCGGTGAACGACGCGCTTAAGCAAGGCGGAAGATCGGGCGCGGATCAGCGCGGGCGTAGAACTCGCGACGCTCTGGTGGTGGTGGAAGTAGCGGCGGCGCTGGTGCTGCTGACCGGCGCCGGGCTGATGATCGAAACCATGGCGAAGCTGCGCGCGATCGATCTGGGATTCCGGCCGGATCATTTATTGACGCTGCGGACGCCACAAGGCTCTTTGTATGACTACCCCGTCAAGGCTCTGCAGTTTCAGCAACGCGTGCTTGACCAGGTGCGCGTACTGCCGGGCGTAGAAGCTGCGGCGTATGCGTCCACGTTACCGTTCCAATCCATCGGTAACACGCAAGGCTATCGACTGGAGGATGTAGAAAAGGACTTGAATTTCTCGCCTGACGCGCTGTATCGAGCGGGGTCGTGGAATTACCTGCAGATGCTACGCGTGAAGCTACGCGAAGGGCGCTTTTTCGATGGCAGCGAGACGCCCACGTCGCAGCCGGTGATCATCATCAATGAGACGTTCGCGCGGCACTACTGGCCGAATCGGTCGGCGCTCGGGCATCGCATCTCGATCAGTGGCGCGCAGGTGAAATGGCGGACCATCATCGGCGTGGTGGAGGATGTGCAGGAGCGGGGCTATGATCTGTGGATGAAGCCGGGGTTCTACATTCCGACGACGCAGGAAGTGTACCCGCCGACGGATTCGGATTATCTGGCGGTGCGGACCACTGGTGACCCGATGACGCCGGTGGCGGCGATTCGGCGGATCGTGGCGTCGATCGACCCCACTATCCCGGTGGCGAATGTGGAGACGATGGACGACATCATCGATCGCAACGTGGTGGATCGGCGGCAACAGATGATACTGCTGGGCGCGTTCGCGGCGCTGGCGCTGGTGCTCGCGTCCATTGGATTATATGGCGTATTGTCGTACGCGGTGACGCAAAGGTCTCGCGAGATTGGATTGCGTATGGCGCTCGGCGCAAGCGGATCGAGTGTGGTTCGGATGGTAGTGCGTCACGGATTGGTGCTGACGGGAATCGGGATTGTCATTGGCCTGGCAGGTTCGTGGGCGGCCACACGCTCGCTGAAGAATTTGCTCTATGGCGTGAGCGCGACCGATCCAGTAACATTCGCCAGAGTCGCGGCGCTTCTCATGCTGATCGCGCTCGCGGCCTGTTGGATCCCGGCGCGGCGAGCATCGAAAGTGGATCCGATCACAGTTTTGCGCGAAGAGTAGGCCCGGAGCGCCATTCGCGAGCCATCGCATTACCCTGTCTTATACTGATGCGTGATGTGCAAGCCCTCTATTCGTAGCGCCATCTGGTTCTTCCTTGCCGCGAGCTTCCGTTCAGCCGCCGCGCCTGCGTCGCGTCCCGCCGGACCCATTCTTTTGTCCAATGACATCGTCCGGATTGAGATTGCCCATCAATCCAACGGAATTACCGAACGGTTCCTGGTGAAACACGCTGGCGCTTGGATCTCAGTTGCGAAAAACTTCGGCAAGACGGCGGCCTCGACCACCGTGGAGGAATTCGGTGGCGTCCAAAAAGCCACGGCGCAAACGGTCCGCAAAGTGGAAGGTTCCATCGTAGAATCCATTCGCGGCGAGGGTTGGAGCATTGAGCGCACCATCCAGCTCGAAGGGAAGTTGGGATGGGTACATATCACGAACACCTTTCGACCGGAACGGCCTCTGCGTATGCACTCCTACACGGATTGCTTTCAGACAGAATTCAAACCGTCCTGGTCGTACTCGCCCTCGGTGGGAGGATTCAACCCGGATGCGAAATACAAAGCCCCGGTCATCCTGGTGCAGAGCGGCGGGACTGCGTTCGGAATCGTGCCCGATTTGCTTTCTTTGAATCGTGAAGCACTGAAGCGAAGCAACCATGTGATCGATTTGAACGTTCCTGGAACAACCACGCTCAAAGTTGGTTTCATTCCCGCCCGTTTGGCCTTTCACAGTGTATTCACGGAGGATCTGGACCGCTCCTGGATCGCGAGCGAGCCGGTGGTGAATAGTTATTACCTCTATTTGAATGGCGCCGCGCCGGCGAACCAGGCCTATCGAGATGCCGTCCGATTCCACTGGGAGAAGTTCGGCCGCACCGAACTGCGCTATGCCGCGGATGAGCAGTCGGGCACAGACGCCAGGTACAAACAATGCGGACTCTTCGACGATTGGCGAAAGGCGGTTTGGGATGATGAGTCCCCCAAGGAATGGCTGAGCGTTCCGATGCCCGACGGTTCCGCGGGGGGAGCTGTTTCCATGCTGCGCGCGAAAGAGCCGAAGCGCTCCGTTTATCTCAGCTCCTGGTTCAATTCGCTGCGAACATCGTACGGCATGGCGCTCTACGCGCGGCGAACGGATAACGCCAACTCATGGAGTTGGCAAAGCAGACAGTGAATCTTGCGTTGAAGGCGCCTGGTCCGGGTGGAGCATTCAAATGCTTTGCCGTTGAGGGAGAAACACCGGAGAAGGTAGATTGGGGCGCAGGCGACGGAGGAGTGGAAAGTGTCAGCCGCGGATATCTGGGCTTCGACATGAGCTGGACCGGTTACTGGCTGCTGAAGTGGCACGAGGCTGGTCTTCCCGATAGCGGCGAGATTGTTCCGAGGTGCAAACGTCTTGCGGCGTTTCTCCTATCGAACCAGCGCGCCGACGGTTGGATCCCGACGCGCTTCGACGAGAGCGGCCAAATCGACGATACGTCCGCTCCCAGAGTTCCGGCGGAGACTGCGCCCGTTGCAAGATTCCTGTTCGAGCTGTACAAGGTGACCCGCGATAACCAATATCGGGATGCGGCCCTAAAGAGTGTCGCTTTTTTGGATCGCGAAGTGGTTCCGGAAAGGAAATGGTACGACTATGAGACGTTCTGGAGCTGCAATCCTCGCAACACGGCGTTCGATGAGCGTACCCAGCAGTGGCCTGCAAACAATCTCGCACTCATTCATGCTCCCGAAGCATATCTGCAGGCCTACCAGGCGACGCACCAGCGCCAATATCTGACAAAAGGAGAAGCGCTGCTGGACTACCTGCTTCTCTATCAGCAGAGTTGGACGAATCCGGTGCTCGAAAACCTGTCCGGCAAAGCGATGCTTTTGGGCGGCTTCGCTACGCAAAATTCGGATGCCGAGTGGTCCGACGCCCGGCAAAGTCTGGCCGGCGAAGTTTTGATCGACTACTACCGCGAGACGGGCAAGGCCGAATATCTGGAGCGCGGAGTTTCGGCGCTGCGTTCGCAATTTCCCATTTCACCTTCGGAAAACTGGGCACATCAGGGTTACGGCAAAAAGGCGGGCGTCAGCAGTTTTCATTGGGGCGCAGGTAGTGGCATGGCGGGAATCGAGATGGAGGAAGACTTACTGCATGACGCCGTTTGCGACGCCAAGGAAGGGCGATGCGTGGGAGTAAACGGCATCAACATAGTCAAAGCGTCGTTCCAGGAATCCGCCATCGCCATCAACGCTGAGAGTCCCTATCGCTGGAACGGTCCGGCGATCTTCACCGTTCGAGGATTAAAAAGCGCAGCGGAATATTCTTTGTCTGTAAACGGTGGTGCGCCGAAGAAATATTCGGGGAAAGAGCTGGAGTCGGGAGTTCCGGTCCGATTCTAGAGAGGGTTAGGTGGTGCTCCCGGCACCAGCATGGGATTCCTATTTCCCAGTCGACAGGCCCACCGAACAGGGACGTTCTCGTGGGAAGCCGGACTGCACAAGCCAGCGAAACATCCGCTCACCGAGCACGGGTTCAAAGACGCCACCACTAACGAAGCTCGAGTCAAGGACTGGCGGAATCGGTTGCCATTGGCGAATATCACCAGCCAATTTATTTCGTACGGCGGGCCCGAAGGATTAAAAGCGAGCCAGGAAGCAGGGCGAGCGCGCTTCCTGCCGAGCTGGGATCGATCTCTCATCCCGTCCGTGCACTTCGCCCTTGTGCCAGGCATCGGGTGACTGGTCAAATGTGGCGTCCCCGAGATCCGCTTCAGCGTTCCGGGCGTCGGCCAACTCCTGTAACATCCCCTATACAGACATTTGCCGAAAACATTTTCAATCTGATCAATCTGAAATGGCATCTCTCGCTGGTGCTTACCTGCCCGCAGTGTGGGTCGCTTGACATTCGCCTGTCGCGGAGAAGATTCTGGGAGAGGCCTTTTCGACTCGTGCTCTTCCGTGCCTTTCGGTGCACGTCCTGCGAAAGCCGGAATCTCCTCTACTATGGACCAGATTTGGGCCCTGAATTTTTGTACTTGCTTCGAATAAGTTCCAGCTCCTCTCGGGGCTATCTCCGGGGCCTTGCAAGGTCGTTCCGGAATCTCCAAGTGTTTCGGCAGCTGTTGTTTGCAGTCGTCAGCCGAGCTTCGAGACATTGTAGGCAAACTCTTCGGAGATTTGTGCGCCGAACCGTATCGGGATGACGCTCGATGCTGACTTCTGCAGGTCAACGTACGGACCGACTTTGACACCGCAAGAGTTTATGGACTGCTTGCCGGCGGCTTGAGAAAGCTTCGCGGTCTGGCCGAGGAGAGTGTTCGGGCCAGGACACAAACTCGAACACTGACGCTGCAGCTCCGAGTCACGAAGCGTATACTCACCCGCAAGAGCAAACGATTGGTGCCGCGGTGGCCCGGGCGGAATTGTTAAGCGGTGGTTATACAGTACAGGCGGCTAGCCTGGAAGCTATGCCGGCAGTCACTACAAACATCTGAATTTTAGAAGGTTAAGTGGTGCGCCCGGCATGATTCGAACATGCGACCTTCTGGTTCGTAGCCAGACGCTCTATCCAACTGAGCTACGGGCGCGCGATGACCATTATAGCAAGGTGTCCTGCTTGAACAATCAAACGGCACCGGCTCCCTAACGGTCGCGGTTCGGAAAGAGACTACCGAGCCCCGACCGTCAGGGAGTGGGTGCCTTTTTGATCAGCGCGGAACAATTCTCGGTGGCTTATCATAATTGCTTACCAGCATGGAGGACGACTTGAAGAAACTGAATCGACGCAGCCTGCTGCGCGCCAGCGGCATGGCTGCCATCGGAGCAAGCTCAGGCTCGGCGCAACGCAACCCGGAATGCGCATGCACGCGGGCTTCGGACGGCTCACCGCTGGACACCGGCACCAGCGAGCTCCGGCCCATGATCGAGCGCTTCTCGGTCGATTTAGAGGATTTGGAGCGAGTCCATCCGATGGCGGGCTCAAGCATTCGCCATGCACGCCTGGAAAAGTTTTACTCCGATCAACTCCACTTGGTGGACTCCGTCAATTTCGACGCTCTCAGCCAGGCCGGCCGGATCGACTACCTGCTCCTGCGCGGCCGCGTTTTGCACCAACAGAAAACTCTCGCCTCCGATTCCCGCAAAGAGGAAGACATCGCCCCGCTGATGCCGTTTCAACCGGCCATCATCGCTTTTGAAGAAGCCCGGCGGCGGATGGAAACTTTGGATCCGCAGCAAAGCGCCATCGCGCTGGCCAAGATTGCAGACTCCATCGAGCAGGCCAAAGCGTCGCTGTCCAAATCGAAGCATACACCAGCAGTGCTGAACCGCGCCGCGGTGCGGTTAGTGGAACTGAGCCGGAATTTGCGAACCTGGTTCGATTTCTACCATCTGTACGATCCGCGATTCGCCTGGTGGGCCGATACCGAATTCAAACGCGCCGACGATGCGCTGAATGCCTACGCGAAACTGGTGCGCACCGCTTCCGGCGTTCCCGCTCCCAGGAATGGGCGCAACGGCCGCGGAGAGTTTCGAGACGACGATGCGGAGACGGTAGAAAATACAGCGCCTGCTGCCGCCACCGCCACCGAAGACAAGAACGCCCCAGCGATTGGAAGCGACCAGGAACTGTCGGGCGTGGGCCCGGTCGGCAATGAAGCTCTCGTGGAAGCTCTGCACTCCGCCATGATCCCGTATACACCCGACGAATTGATCGAAATCGCCAATCGTGAGTTTGCCTGGTGCGACCGCGAAATGCTGCGCGCATCCACCGAGATGGGCTTCGGCAGCGAGTGGAAGAAAGCGGTGGAAGCAGTCAAGAACAAGTACGTCGATCCGGGGCAAATGATCTACCTGGTTCGCGATCTTTCCCGCGAGGCGATCGAGTTTCTAGAAAAGCGCGAGCTGGTCACCATTCCGCCGCTGGTCAAAGAAGACTATTGGGAAGAAGCTATGACGCCGCGCATGCAACTGGTGAACCCATTTTTCACCGGAGGCCCCACCATCCAGGTCTCGTCGCCCGCCAGCAGCCAGACCCTGCAGCAACGGCTTGAGGCCCTGCGCGGCAACAATATGTTCTTCGCTCGCGCCACCGTCTTCCACGAATTGATACCCGGGCATCATATGCAGTTCTACATGATGCAGCGTTATCGCATTTATCGCAGCGATTTCAGCACGCCGTTCTGGACCGAAGGCATGGCGTTCTATTGGGAAATGCTGCTTTGGGACTTGGGCTTCACGCACACGCCCGAGCAGCGCGTTGGCGCATTGGTGTGGAGAATGCACCGCTGCGCGCGTATCGTGTTTTCACTAAGTTTCCATCTCAAGAAAATGACTGCGCTCGAATGCGTGCAGTTCCTGATGGATCGCGTGGGCTTCGATCACGCCAACGCCGAAGGCGAAGTTCGCCGCTCTTTCAACGGCTCCTACCCGCCCATTTACCAGTGCGCCTACATGCTGGGCGCGCTGCAGTTCTACGCGTTGCACCAGGAACTGGTGGGTTCCCGAAAAATGACCAATCGGGCGTTCCATGACGCCATGTATCGCGAAGGAAACATCCCGGTGGAGATGCTGCGGCTGGCGCTCAACGGTCAAAAGATAACGCGGGATTATCAGACGAGCTGGAAGTTTTATAAGTCTTAAACGGTGCTATTTCTCTGCAGGCGGTGGCGGCGCGGCAGCTGCTTTCCTGAGCGCACGCATCTTGATTCTTCGATTGATCTTGCGCTTCCGTTGCCGGCCATAGCGCGACTTATCTCCATTGTTCACTGACATGCACTCACTAGCCTAGCAGGTTTACCGGTATACATCGGAACAGCACCGACTCCCTGACGGTCGCGGTTCGGTAACTCTCTCTAAACAAATGGGGCCTTCGTTCCGAGCCGCGAGCGTAAGCGACCGGTGATTTTGGTTTTTCAAGCGCCCAAAGCGCACCTTTCACGCACTATCGTATACTGACTTAACCGCATGGACCTTGCCCTGGGATTTCTCATTGGGTTTTTTGTCTGGTTTCTTGTCCGCGTAGTGGTGGGCGGCATCTTCACCGTGGATCAGAATGAACGCGCGGTGAAGACCAGTTTTGGACGCGCCGAACGGTTGCCCGGCGATAAAACCACGCTGGACGATCCGATCGCCAGCTTCCTCGTAGAAGACGAACGCACGCGCTACATCTATCCCCAGGTGCGCGTGATCCCGCCGGGCGGTCCCTATCTGAAGATGCCGTGGGAAAAGGTGCGCAAAATTTCGCTCGCCACCACCACCATCAATATGGCGCTGGATCTGGAGAATCCAAGTGCGAACGAGAATGGAACGCGGCTGGAAGCTGTAACCAAAGACCAGCTCAATACCGGATTGACCGGTCAAATCCGCTATCACGTGAGCGAGAACAATCTCTACGCGTTCCTGTTCGGAATCAAGCAGCCGTTCGTGCATGTGATGGGATATTTCGTTTCGGTACTGCGGCAGAGGATCGCGAATTTCGAGGCCAAGCGAAATCCGTCGGTGGATCCGGAAGTCGATCCTGGCGGCGAGATGATCGGCGTGTCGATCAACGATCTGCGGAAGAATCTGCGCGATCTGAACGAATACATGGATCAGGAATGCAAATCCACTGCCGCGCGCTACGGATTGGTCCTGGATGCATCGCTGATCACCGGGATCGATCCGCCGCCGGACGTCGAGTCGGCGCTCGCGGCGATCAACACTGCGCACAACCAGGTTTCGAGCGATATCAGCTTGGCGCAAGCCTCCGCCGATCAGAAAATCGTGCAATCCAAGCGAGCGGTCGAGATAGAAACGCTGAAGGCGCAAGCCGAGGTGCAGCCCATCAAGTTGCTGGCCGAAGAGCTGTCACAACTCGAAAAAACCGGCGATGGCGTCCTGGACGCTTACCTGAGAAACGTGCGGCTGAGACTGTACGAAAAGGCCTCGGCAGTTTATCTTGAGGCGCGCCGATGAGCACGCTTCTCGTCGCCGGCATTACTTTTCTCGCGATGTGGATCGTGGTGCCAGTGGTCCTGGCGCTGGCGCGGCTTTTCGGGCTTTATGTGACAGTGCAAGAACGGACCGCCCGTGTGTACGTGCTGTTCGGAAAAGTGGCGGGCGTGATCAGCGAACCTGGTTTGCATTTTCTGCTGTTCGAGATTGGACCGTCCGCATTGTTCATCAACATTTTCGGCAAATGCTATGTGCTGGATCTGCGGCTGGATCAGGAGTACCGGCGCAGCGAGCCGGTGAACTCCGAAGAAGGCGCGCCCATGGGCATCGGCATCTGGTATGAGATGTGGATCAGCGATCCGGTGGCGTATCTCTTCAAAAACACCGATCCGCGCGGGTCCCTGCGAGCCAATGTCAGCAACGCCACCGTGCGCTGCTTGAGCAACATGCCTTTGGCCGATATGCTGCAGACACGTCACCAGATGAGCCAGACAGTGCGCACTGAAGTTTCCCCGCAGTCGCAGGCGTGGGGTTATCAACTGGGTTCGGTGTATATCCGCAAGGTCCATTTTCGCGACGCCGAGATGATCCGCCAGATTGAGGAGAAGGTGGTGAACCGGCTGCGTCAGGTGACTGCCGCGATCCGGCAAGCGGGCGCGAATCAGGTGAGCGTGATCGCGAGCTCGGCGGAAAACCAGGCGTCGGTGGAGTTCGCCAAAGCGGCCGCCATCCGGCCTAGCACGCTGGGACAAGCATTGCGGGAGATCGCGCAGCAGCCGAAAGTCGCAGCGGCGTTGTTCGATATTCTGGAAACCCAGAAACTCCTTGCAAGCGATGCCCGATTGACGCTGCTGGCCGCGGGTCCGGATAGCCGCGTGCTGGCCGATTTGCTGGCTGGTACTAGCGTGCCACCGGCGCCACCGCGTTAAGCACCGGCCGCTTACACGAACGGCACCGGCGACCGTGAGGGAGTCGGTGACTTTTTATGTTCGCCAACCGTGCGAAAATTGAAATTGACCCAGACTTCTCTCGATAAATCCAAGATCAAAATCCTCCTGCTCGAAGGCGTCCACTCAAGCGCGGTGGAAGCCTTCCGCCACGATGGCTATTCCAATATCGAGGTTCATCCGAAGTCTCTCCCCGAGCCGAAACTTCTTGCGTCCATCAAAGATGCCTACCTGGTGGGGATTCGTTCGAACACGCGTCTTTCCACCCGCGTTTTGCAGCACGCGGAGCGCTTGCTCGCCATCGGCTGCTTTTGCATCGGCACCAATCAAGTGAGTCTCGACTTCGCCCAGGAGCGCGGCATTCCTGTTTTTAACGCGCCGTTCTCGAACACGCGCAGCGTGGCGGAACTGGTGCTGGCCGAGATCATCATGCTGCTACGAGGCATCCCGTATCGAAATGCCATGGCGCACCGCGGAGGCTGGGTGAAGACCGCGGCCGGATCCTATGAAGTGCGCGGAAAATGCCTGGGGATCGTGGGCTATGGCCACATCGGCACACAGATCGGGCTTCTCGCCGAAGCGTTGGGCATGCAGGTGGTGTACTACGACGTCGAAAACAAGCTGGCGATGGGAAATGCCCGGGCTATGCCGTCGCTGGGTGCCCTGCTCGAAATAGCGGATGTGGTGACTTTCCACGTCCCGGAGACGCCGCAAACCAAGGGCATGATCGGCGCAGCGGAGTTGGCGCGGATGAAGCCGGGCGCGCAGCTCATCAATGCATCGCGGGGAACCGTGGTGGATATCGACGCACTGGTCGCCGCGTTACGCTCCGCAACACTTGGCGGGCGCTGCGCTGGACGTATTTCCGCGCGAGCCCAAAACCGCCGAAGAGGAGTTCGTTTCCGCTTTGCGCGGCATGGATAACGTGATTCTGACGCCGCATGTCGGAGGCAGCACCGCCGAGGCGCAGCAAAACATCGGCACCGAAGTGGCGGAGAAGCTGATCAAGTACAGCAACAACGGATCTACGCTGAGCGCGGTCAATTTTCCGGAAGTCTCGCTGCCGGAACACTCCGGAAAACATCGCCTGCTGCACATCCACCGCAACCAACCTGGCATGCTCTCGGCGATTAATGCGGTTTTCTCGGAGCAGCAGATCAATATCGCCGGCCAATATTTACAAACTAACGCAAAGATCGGCTATGTGGTGATCGATGTCGAAACCCGAGAACAGGCGGAAACGCAGAAAGTGAAAAACCTGCTGGATCAGGTGCCGGGCACCCTTCGCACGCGGGTTCTTTACTGATCGGACAGCTCCCGAGGCATTCCAGCGGCTTCCTTGTCTAATTTGTCCAGGTCTAATCGATCCAGATGAGCCAGGTCTTCAGTGTCTTCGGCAATATCCACTGCTTCGCCCTCGGGACCCTGGTGCAACTTACGGTCGACTCGCCGCGCAGCCTTTTCCCGCTGCTTCTCGGCGCGAGCCACTTCCTTCTGACGTTTCTTGTATGTATCGCGTGAACGGCCGGCCATAACTCCTCCAACAGATTTCTTAGTCCGGGTAAGGACCGTGAGGTGATGAACGGTAGTGAACTACCAGCGACGATCGCGTCGTCCTCCGCCACCGCCGCCTTCGGTTTTCGGCCTGGCTTCGTTGACGTTGATCGCACGGCCACCCAAATTGGTGCCGTTTAAACCTGCAATGGCGCGATCGGCCTCGCTTGCATCGGTCATCTCAACAAATGCAAAGCCCCGTGAGCGGCCGGTGTCCCGGTCCGTCATCAAGCTGACCCGCTCCACGGCTCCGTATGCCTCAAAAGCCGAACGGATGGAGTCCTCGGTGGCGCCAAAATCCAAATTCCCTACAAAAAGCTTCTTCATGGTTTCTCCTACGTTTGAAGCCAAGCTCGACGAAGGCAGAAAGAGTTCTCGGCCAAACGCGGCAGGACGACCAAACGCGATTTTCATTATAGCAGCATAATTCGGGCGGTGGGCTTTTGTGCCAGTAGTGTCCTAAAGGAACGTTGATCGGTCTGAGCGATTAGCCGTGCCAGAAAATTCCGGAGGGAATGACGGTAATTCCATTGCGTCCCTTTGCATGCAGCGCCTTGAAGGGCTACGATGGGGGTGTCTAGCGTCCGCATCAAGAAGCCCCGGCCTCGCGCCGGGCTTTTCGTTTGTACGGACTATTTTAGCGATCCTAGTTGGAGGGATTCTTGCCGCGCTGGGTTGGTACAGTCTTCCTTGTCTTCTTTGGCGCTTGGGGCATTTACCACGGCGTTACGGGGACTGACTTCTACATTCGTGGCGTGCGAGGTCCGTTGCCACTGTGGCTAGGAAGGACATTTCATATAACGCTCGGAGGGATCATGATAATCGGTGGAGTCCTAATCATCCTCGGACCATTTTGAAGTTGTTAGGTCTCGCTCTTTGGAACGGCGGCCAGTAGCTTTCTTTAGGTTTGCTTAAGGTCTTCCGCCACTGCGATTCTTCCGCATGGCTCCAATTTTGGCGTAGTACAGCTTGGTTAACGAGACGATGGAGCGCTTTTAGGTCGCGAAGCGTTGAAGCACTTTCCATGCGCCCGTCGTACAGCTGAATCAACTGCTGCCTGTTACTTGAAAAGTTTCCATCAACACACCTTTAGGACTCTACCTTTTCGCCAGTGATATAGTGCAGGAATGAAATTTCAGATGCCAGGTATCGCCACGTTCGCGCTATTCTGCGCCACCGTGCCGCTCTGTGCCGTCGACAAACCGGTTCGTGTGGAGGGCGGGTCGCTATCGGGCGCCGCAGGGTCAAATCCGGAAGTGCGGGTGTACAAAGGCATTCCGTTCGCCGCGCCTCCGGTCGGCGATCTGCGTTGGAAAGGGCCCAAGCCCGTCCAAGCTTGGCAGGGCGTCCGGGCCGCAACCCAATTCGCAAATGCCTGTTATCAAACACCTTATCCAAAAGCATCGATCTACTATCAAGAACCCGAACCGATGAGCGAGGATTGCCTCTACCTCAACGTCTGGACGGCTGCAAAATCCAGCTCGGAACATCGCCCGGTTATGGTCTGGATCCACGGTGGTGCATTAACGCGCGGTTCCGGCACCCTGCCGTTCTACGACGGCGAGGCGCTGGCCAAGAAGGGCGTGGTGCTGGTCACCATCAACTATCGCCTGGGCATTTTCGGATTTTTCGCGCATCCGGAGCTAACCAAAGAATCCGACCGCAACGCATCGGGCAACTACGCGCTGCAGGATCAGATTGCCGCGCTCGAATGGGTGAAGAAAAACATCGCGGGCTTCGGGGGTGACCCCAAACGCGTCACCATCTTCGGCGAATCCGCCGGATCGTGGAGCGTGAATTACCTCATGGGCTCTCCCCTCGCGCGCGGCCTTTTCCAGCGCGCCATCGGAGAAAGCGGCGGTGCGTTTGGAGTGATGAAAAAGCTGGCGGAAGTGGAGGAGACCGGGCAGAAATTTGCCACCGCGCAACATGCCGATTCCATCGCCGCACTCCGAGCCAAGCCGGCTGAAGAGTTGCTGAAATCGTCCGCGGCGTTGAGTTTTCCGCCGAATGTCGACGGCTGGCTGCTTCCCCAAGACGTCTACACGATTTTCGCGCAAGGCAAGCAGAACGACGTGCCTCTGATGGCCGGGTTAAATGCGGATGAGGCCAAATCGCTGGTGCCCTGGCCGGCCACCGGCAAGGCGGCCTCTTTTGTGGAACAAATCCGCGCACGGTTCGGCGACAAGACGGATGAGGCTCTGAAGCTGTATCCCGCGGGTTCGAACGAAGAAGCCATGGTGTCGCACTACGCCAGTTTTCGCGACTTCGTCTTCGGCTGGCAGATGCGAACCTGGGTTCGCATGCAGTCAAAGAGCGGTAAGTCCAAAGCGTTTCTCTATTACTTCGATCGCGTCCCCCCCGGACCGGACAGCTCCCGCTACGGCGCTTTCCATGCATCCGAAATTTCTTATGTTTTTGAAAACCTGTTGCCCCCGAGGCCATGGGAGGATGCGGACCGGCAACTTTCGGAAGCTGTGTCGTCCTACTGGGTGAATTTCGCAGCCACCGGCGATCCGAATGGCAAGGGACTTACGAAGTGGCCGGTGTACAAAGAGTCCAGCGATGTTGCGCTTGAACTGGGGGATAAGATCGCGCCGCTACCGGCGCTCCACAAAGCCGCGCTCGATTTTTTAGACGGCTATTTCGCTGCACAACGGACGCACTAGAATTCGTAGCGCTGAATCCTAAAGAGGCACCGGCTGCCTTAATCCCGCATTCCGAGCCGCGACCGTGAGGGAGTCGGTGCCTTCAGTTCGGAATCAGGGAGTCAGTGCTAAACTGAACGTCTTGAGCAGTCATCGATTCGCAGTAGCCGTCCTAATTTGCATCTCTATCGCCTCCAGCTTGTGGTTTCTGCTGGACGTGATTACGGCCTACTCCTACTTTCTCGATACTTACGCGTTCGGAGTGCCGAACTTCGATAGCCGCTTCGAAGCGCTCCACAAATCCATGCCGCCGCGATCCGTGCTGGGGTATGTTTCGGATAATCCATCCAATAACACGCAGTCCCAGGCCGAGTTCTATCTCACACAATACGCGCTCGCCCCCGCCATCGTGAAGGCCACCACAGAACAACATTTCGTGGTTGCGAATTTTCATAACAACAAGCCCGACGCGGCGATGCTCAAATCCAAAAATCTGGTGCTGGTACAGGACTTCGGCAACGCGGTTTACATCTACCGCAACACTACCCGATGATATTTCTCTATCTCGCGCTGGCTTGGTTGATCGGCTTGGGCCTGCTTCGCTGGCTGTTTCCCTCGCCGCTACGCTGGTCTCTGCAGAATGCTCTCCTGCTGGTTCTGTCGGTGGGCGTCGGGATGGGGATTGCCTCCACTCTCTACTTTCTGACTCTGGCTCTGCTCGGCCCAAAATTGCTGTTTTTCGCGATTGTTGAAGGCTTGGCGCTGGCTGCGGCTTTGGCCCTGGCGGTCCTGGCACGGCGCCAAGCGACGGTGCTTCAATGGGCGCCCGGGCCGCCGACACCGAAGTACTTCACCGCGGCGCTGGGAGTGGCAATCGCAAGCGCGATCGCCGTCTTCATCTTCTGTACGCTTTCGAAGCCGCACGGGGAGTGGGATGCCTGGGCCATCTGGAACCTGCGGGCTCGTTTTCTGGTCCGCGCCGGCGAATTCTGGCGCGATGCGTTTTCCAGTCAAATCCCCTGGTCGCATCCCGACTACCCTTTATTGGTCCCAGGGACAATTGCACTGATCTGGACATTGGCGCGTTCGGAATCCATGCTGGTGCCGGCAGCCGTAGCCTTTCTTTTTATCTTTGGAGTTGCAGGCGTATTGATTACAACGTTAGGCGTCCTGCGCGGAAAGATGCAATCTTTCATCGCCGGCATTGTGTTGCTGAGCGGCGTCTCGCTCATCGTGAGCGGCGCCAATCAATACGCGGACGTACCAGTGAGTTTCTTCGTTCTGGCGACGCTCGGCTTGCTTTGCCTGCAGGAACGCTACCCCGAGGATTTGCGCTTCACTGTCCTGGCCGGATTGACCGCAGGATTTACTGCATGGACCAAAAATGAGGGCGCTCTTTTTCTGGTGGCGCTGATCCTGGCGAGGGCCTGGGCCATCGCACGTTACGGCAATCGGATTACCCTCGTTCCACAATTCCTGCGACTTGCCGCGGGACTCGCAGCGCCGCTCGCCGTGATTGTCTTTTTCAAGCTCCGGTTTGCGCCCGCCAACGACCTGGTGTCACACCAGCCAGCTCAGATCGCGGCGCATCTCACCGACATCGGCCGCTGGATCACGGTGCTGGAAGCCTATGTAGTAGAACCATTCCGCATCGGAACTTTTCGGATCGGATCTGTCCACGCGCCGATCATTCTGCTGGCCGGATTGTATTGGTACTTCCTGCGATTCAAGGTGGATCCGCGGGACCGCACATCGCTCGCCACCATCCTCGGCACGCTGGGGATCACGTTGGCAGGAGAATTTCTAATCTATGTCGCCTTGCCGGGAGATCCTTCCTGGCAGCTCTCCACCTCCCTCGAGCGCTTGCTGCTGCAGCTTTGGCCTGCCGGGTTGCTGGCCTTCTTCTTAGCCGTAAACACTCCTCAGCTTGAAATGAAATCGAAGACGAAGCCGGCAAAGAAAGCGATGAAACCGGCGGCAAAATCAGCTTGAGCCACCATCAGCTTAGGCAACCATCAGCTTGATCACCCATCAGCTTGAGCACCCAGTGGGGCGGACCCCCCTGGTCCGCGGCCGACGCCCTCGTCGGCCTGCTCGGATTCCTAATCAAGAGCGGGTCCAGGGGGACCCGCGCGGACCAGGGGTCCGCCCCACGCTTGCCTGCCGGAATGCGTTTAGAATAAGGAGAGACAAGCATGGCCACGGGGATAAGCTCTATGCACTTACTATTAGGGTCCGTTGCAATCGCAACTGTTCTCTCACTCAGCGCGCAGGAAACTGCTCCTTCTGTGAACACGGCTGTGAACCCGGCGCCGGAAGTGAAACAATCGGCCAGCCCATCCGACGATTTTCTGGTGCCCGCGGGTACGAAAGTGCCGCTGAGCATGATTAACAGCATTAGCACCAAAACCGCGGCGGAAGGCGAGCGGATTTATCTCGAAACCGTGTTTCCAATCCTCGCGAATGGACGGATTGTAATTCCGCCCGGAAGCTATGTAGCCGGCACTGTGACGGAGGTCAAGCGACCCGGGCGGGTCCACGGCCGTGGCGAATTGTATGTGCGTTTCGATTCCTTGACACTCCCCAACGGAGTCACGCGCGATTTTCGCGCCCGCATCGGCAGCCTGGATGGAACTGCTCCTGACACACTCGATAAAGCCGAAGGCAAGGTGAAGAGCGACGGCAACAAGGCGGGCGACGTGAAAACCATTGGTGAGGCAGCCGGCGCCGGCGCAGGCATCGGCGGATTGGCAGGAGCGGCCGCGGGGCATCCAGGTATGGGCGCAGGCATTGGCGCCGCCGCCGGAGCTGCCGCGGGATTGGTAGGCGTACTGCTAACCCGCGGACCGGAAGCTATTCTGGCCAAAGGCACTACCATGGAGATGGTTCTGGATCGCCAACTGCTCTTTACCCTGTCCGAAGTCGATTTTAGTAACTCCCCATCGCAACCACGAACCAACAACGTGGTACCCCCACAAAAGAAGCCTCAATCGGCCTTTCCAGGGCGTCGCTTTCCCGAATAAAGCGATTTTGCGCGGGGTTTAGAAGTACCAGTACGGTTCTCTCAGGCGACTGCTCAAACCGCGGAGTTATACTGGTCAAGCGGGGCGTCCGGGAACTGGATGTCCAGCTTTTCTCACCCGATGCAACCTAAAACACTTCTCCGATATTGTTCGCTGGTACTCCTCCTGGTCTTTTCAAGCGCGTGTTCCCGCAGTGCGAAAAGCTACATGCAATCCGCCAAGAAATATTTTGACTCGGGAAAGTACGACGATGCCATTATTCTTTACAAGAAGGCCATCCAGAAAGAGCCAAAATCCGGGGAGGCGTACTATCGGCTGGCGCTCGCGGATCTGAAATTAGGCAAGATTCCGGATGCCTATCAGGCGCTCTCGGCCGCATCCAGCTTCTCGGCGGATAACGAAGAGATTCAAAGCGTATTTGCGGACTTCTGTTTCGAGCTGTACCTGCTGGACAAGACCCATCCTAAGAGCTTGTACGACAAAGTGAATAAGGTTTCCGCAGATCTGCTCGCCAAGAATAAGCAGTCCTACGATGGCTTACGATTGAAGGGTTACCTTGACATGGCGGACCGGAAGCCTTCCGACGCCATTGAGGTGCTTCGGCAGGCCGACCAGGTGCGGCCGATGCAGGCGCCGGTTATCTATCCGCTCGCCCGCGCGTTGCGCGAGAATCATCAGGATGAAGCGGCCGAGAAGCTTGCGGTTGCCTTCCTCGAAAAGAACAAGACCTTCGCTCCAATTTACGACCTGCTGTTCACCATGTACTCGAACAGTGGAAGGCAGGCGGAGGCGGAGAACATCCTCAAAGCCAAGGCCGACAATAATCCAAAACAAGCCGCATTCCTTCTAAACCTCGCAGCCTACTACCGGTATGCGAAGCGTCCCGAAGATGTGAAGAAAACTCTCCAACGGTTGCTCGACAATCCGAAAGATTATGAGCACCCTCACGCACTCGTGGGAGATTTCTATCTGGGACAACGCGACGTGGCTGCGGCGATGAGCGAATATAACGAGGGCGTCAAGTCCGATCCGAAAGACAAGGCACTTTATCAGAAGAGGATCGTCAACGCGCTGATGCTCGAAGGCAAGAAGGACGAAGCGAAAGCTACGCTCGGGGAGCTTGCCAAATCGCAACCGAAGGATGACGACGTCCAAATCGCGCAGGCAACCATGTGGATCGAAGGCAGGAAACCAGGCGACGTGGATGCTGCGATCAACGCACTGAAACCCCTAGTCGACAAAAAGCCTGGTGACGGAAACCGTCATTTCCGGCTGGGCCAGGCCTACATGCTGAAAGGCAGAGGACAGGACGCGGAGAACGAATGGAAGGCAGCGGTAAAAAGCGATCCGAACCTTCTGCCCCCGCGAATCGCGCTGGCAGAGCTAAACCTCCAAACAGGGCATTTCCCCGCTGCACTCGCTTATTGCGATGAAATCTTGAGCAGGGATCCGAAAAACCCAGGCGCTCGGTTTTTGAAAGCACTCGCGCTGGTGAATGTCGGCCGACTCGATGAGGGTCGGCAAGTTTTGGATGGGCTGTTGAAAGACAAGCCGAACTCGCTCATCGCCAAATTGGCAAAAGCCCAACTCGATCTTGTACAGAAACAGCTACCGGAAGCCGAAAAGCAATTCGCCGAATTGTACAAGCCAGGCCAGCCTGACCTACGCCCGTTGGATGGGCTGCTGGCCACGTACCTGGCGGAGAATCAACCCGCCAAGGCAATCGCGCTGGTGGACAAAGAACTTGCAGTCTCTCCCGGCAAGCCGGAGCTGGTAGCTCGGCTGGCGGAGGTGAACGCCCGTTCCGGCAAGTATGCTGCGGCTCGGGACAGTTATCAGCAACTACTCGCAAAGGATCCCAATTCGTCGAACTTAAACCGGCGCATCGGCGAGCTTTCGAGCCTCATGGGCGATCGAGAGGGTGCTATCCGCAGTTTCAAGAAAGCCACGGAAATAGACCCTAAGGACTTGCGCAGCCTGGTGGAACTGGGATCTTTGCTGCTCTCGAACGGCAGGAAGCAAGAGGCGTTGGATGTTTTCCGCAAGACTTTGGCCCTGACCCCGGATCAACCGGCGATTTTGAATAATGTCGCGTATCTGATCGCGGATCTCAATGGCGATTCCAATGAAGCGATGCAACTGGCGCGCAAAGGCCTGCAAAAAATTCCGAACGATCCGCACCTCACCGACACAGTCGGATTCATTTACATGAAGCAACACCTCACCGACAGCGCCTTGCAAACATTCCGCACGGTGGTTAAGAAGGTTCCCGAGAATGCAACCTATCGCCTGCATCTCGCGAACGCGATGTTGGTACAGGGCGATAAAGACGGCGCCAAAGAGCAACTGGACGCAGCGCGGCAACGGAATCCCACCAAGGATGAGGAAAGCGAGATCCAGACCCTGCTAAAGCAAATCGCACCAACAGCAGCTCGGTAGAGTGTTACCGAACCGCGACCGCAAGGGAGCGCTACCACGAACGCAGCACTGTTGTTCCCACTCACTTGCGGCCGCGGTTCGGTAACAGGCAGCTCTTTCCGAACCGCGACCGTAAGGGAGCCGGTGCTCCCCGTTTGCACTTAACGCCCGCGATCTCGTATACTTCCATCGTTTCATCGAGGGAGACAATTCCGTGCGATTGAGAATTTTCGTGGCATTTCTGTGCACTCTGGCCTTAGCGCAGGAACGCCGTCCGACGGTGCAAGAGGGCTTTCGCTTTCGCGCCATGGGACCAGCGGTGGGAAACCGAATCGCTTCCGCCGCCGGGATACCCGGCGATCCATCCACCTATTACGTAGGCGCGGCATCGGGCGGCGTTTGGAAATCCACCAACGGTGGAACTACCTGGAATCCGATCTTCGACAGCCAGCCCGTTGCAGCCATCGGCGCTCTCGCGGTGGCCTCGTCCGACCACAAAGTGGTGTGGGCCGGCACGGGGGAAGCCTGGGCCATCCGCGACGTCGACATGACGGGCGACGGAGTCTACAAATCCACCGACGAAGGCAAAACCTGGTCGCACATGGGGCTCGACGCCACCGGACGCATCGGCCGCATCGTGATTCATCCCACCAATCCGGATGTAGTTTTCGTGTGCGCGCTCGGGCGCCTCACCGGGCCTCAGCAGGAGCGCGGTGTCTTCCGCACCACCAACGGCGGAAAGAGTTGGGATCGCGTCTTATTTGCCGACGCGAACACAGGCTGCTCCGGCTTGGCCATGGATCCACACAATCCGCGTGTGCTCTTCGCCGGCATGTGGCAGGTGGAGATGCACACCTACGGGATGTTCAGCGGCGGACCGTCCAGCGCCGTCTACGTTTCCCGCGACGGAGGAACCAAATGGACGCGCCTGGAAGGCCACGGCTTACCCAAATCCCCTGTCGGCAAAATCGATGTCGCCGTCGCTTCGACAGATTCCGGCCGGGTGTACGCATTAATCCAAACCGCCGACCAGGGTTCACTCTGGCGATCCGACGATGGTGGGGAAAATTGGACCGTGGCCAGTTGGGCGCGGGCTTTGATTGGCACGCGCCGGTTATTACATCCGCATCGCTGTGTCTCCCACCAACGAAAATGAAGTGCTGGTGGCGAACAGCAGCTTCCATCTGTCCAGCGATGGGGGCAAGACCTTCAAGACCGTTCCCTGGGGCGGAGACACGCACGATATTTGGATCGACCCGACGGATGCCAATCGCATCCTCGTCAGCCATGACGCGGGTCTCTATATGACCAAGGATCACGGCCAAACTGCGACACGCGTGACGCTTCCCATTGGGCAGATGTACCACGTGGAAGTGGACAATGACGTGCCCTATCGGATCTACGGAAACATGCAGGACGATGGCACCATGCGCGGCGCCAGTAATTCTCCCGAAGTGAGCGCCTTCGCTCCCAGCAGTACCGCGGGAGGCGGCATGTTCGGCGGATTCGGCCGAGGATTCTTCAGCACCTGGGATCATCTGCTGGGCGGCTGCGAATCCGGTTTTACGCTGCCCGATCCAACCGATACCAACATCGTCTGGGCTACCTGCTACGGCGATGAGGTGACGCGCTACGACTACACCACCAAGATGGCACGCTCGGTGAGTCCGTGGCTGCACACACTCGATTCAGAGCCCAACGTGGCAAAATACCGCTGCCACTGGACGCCGCCCATGGCCATTGATCCGTTCGATCACAGCACCGTGTATTACGGATGCCAGGTGATCTTCCGCACTTCCAACGCCGGCATGAGTTGGAGCATCATCAGTCCGGATCTTTCCACGCAGGATCCCAGCCGCATCGTATCGTCAGGAGGGATTGTCGGCGACAATCTGGGCCAGTTCTACGGCGAGGTTGTTTTCTCCATCGCTCCTTCCGATGTTCAGAAAGGATTAATTTGGGCCGGCACCAACGACGGCAAGGTCTGGTACACCAAAGACGGCGGCGGGCACTGGAACGACGTCACTAAAAACATCACAGGCATGCCTGCATGGGGCGTCATTTCAAAGATCCAGCCGTCGCATTTTGACGCTGGAACCGCCTACATCGCGGTGGATCTTCATTTGATGGACAACCGCGATCCGTTCATTTTCAAAACCACCGATTTCGGCCACACTTGGAAGACACTCAGCGATGGATTACCCAAAGGACCGCTCGGTTACGCGCGCGTGATCACCGAGAATCCCAATCGCAAGGGCATGCTATTCGCAGGCACGGGAAACGCACTCTACTATTCCATGGACGACGGCACAACCTGGAAGCAGCTCAAGGACGGCCTGCCTCCCTCGCCCGTTTCATGGATCGTGGTGCAAAAGAATTATCACGATCTGGTGGTTTCCACATATGGCCGCGGCTTTTACATTTTGGAAGACCTCACGCCGCTCGAACAGCCCGAGACCGGCGCCGAAGCAACCGTCCGTTTCTATGAGCCGCGTGCAACGTATCGTCTCTTGCGCGGCGGACGCGCCCTGCTGAACTATTCGCTGAAGGAACCGGCCAAGGATGCCATCAAGCTGGAGATTCTCGATTCGCATGGCAATGTCATTCGCGAAATGAAGGAGAGTAAGGGACAAGCCGGGCTGAATCGCGTCTCGTGGGATCTGCACTACGAAAAGCCGAAACTGGTGGAGCTGCGGACCACGCCGCGGCAGAACCCGCATATCTGGGAGGAGCCGCGCTTCGAGAAGACACAGACGCGTCCCATCACGCATTGGGGGCTGGAGCCGGCCGAAGTCGGACCCATTGCCGCGCCCGGCAAATACACAGCGCGCCTGACTGTGGATGGACAATCTTACTCGCAGCCGCTGGAAATTCTGCGGCCGCCCACAAGTCACGGGTCGGATGCAGATCTCGAAGCGTCCGTGAGATTGCAGTTGAAAGTCCGCGACGATATCAGCGCTGCCGCGGAGATGGTGAACCAGATTGAATGGATGCGCAAACAACTGGAGGATTCGCGAAAAGGACAAGGTGTCAAAGAGGCCCAGTTGAAGGCAATCAACGCGATCGACCAGAAGATGCAGGACGTCGAATACCAGATCATTACACGCGCCGACGCGCTCAGTGACGATAAGTATTTCCAAACCGCTTACAAGCTGTACATGAATTTCATCTGGTTGAACGGCGAAATCGGCACGGGCGCAGGCGACGTTGCCGGCAGCGGCGACTACGGGCCTACCGAAACCGCCATCGGCTTGGTAGTCGGACTCGAGACTCAACTGCACGCAGTACAGGCAGAGTTCAAAACGCTGATGGAGAAAGATGTTCCGGCCTACAACAACTCGCTCTCCGGCACTGGCCTCAGCCCGCTGACCACAAAAAACTGAGAGGCACCGGCTCCCTTACGGTCGCGGCTCGGAACGGAAAGAGTGTTACCGAGCCGCGACCGTGAGGGAGTCGGTGCCTTAATCGCGGTACGATGCGGAGTATGCGCCAAGCCGCGTTTCTCCTGATTTCCATTACGTGCTCGCTCTGCGCCCAAGAAGCGAGAATCAAAATCGACATCGACCGCACCATCGGCGAAGTAGATCCCCTGATCTTCGGGAACTTCGCCGAACACTTGGGCCGCATGATCTACGGCGGCATCTACGACGAAGGGAATCCGCTTTCGGACAAAGACGGCTATCGGCTGGACGTAATGGATGCCGTGAAAACGCTCGGTGTCTCCATCCTGCGATATCCCGGCGGCAACTTCTCATCCGGTTACAACTGGACGGACGGAATCGGCCCCAAAGCTCAGCGTCCGGTGCGCATGGAACTGGCCTGGAACGATCTGGAAAGTAATCGGTTCGGTACCGACGAATTCCTGCGCTATTGCGAGCGCATCCACGCCGAGCCTTACATCTGCATCAACGGCGGCTTGGGCACCGTGGATGACGCGCGCCACTGGGTGGAGTACACCAATGAATCCCGCCACACCGCCTGGGCCGACCAACGCCGCAAGAACGGACACGACGATCCGTACAAGGTGAAGTACTGGGGCCTCGGTAACGAGATCGACGGACCCTGGCAACTGGGCCACAAGAATGCCGAGGATTATGCGAAGTTCGCCCTCGAAGCCGCCAAAGCCATGCGCCTGGTGGATTCTTCCATCAAGCTGATCGCCAGCGGATCCAGCAATTACGGCGCTGACTGGCTGGGCTGGAATCGTACCGTGCTTACCGCGCTACGCGAGCAAATCGATTACATCGCGCTGCACACTTACATCGGGAATCGCGACAATGATCTCGAGAAATTCCTGGGCTCGTCGCAGCGCATCGACCAGTACATCGAAAGTACTGACGCGGCGATTAAGGCCGCTCAGGTGGGGCAGAACAATCCGCGCCCCATTTATATTGCCTATGACGAATGGAACGTCTGGTATCGCGCGCATAACCAGGAGCACCTGGAAGAGATTTACAATTTCGAAGATTCGCTGGCCATGGGGATGTTCTTCAACTCGTTTTTCCGCCACGCCGACGTGGTCAAAATGGCGAATCTTGCCCAGTTGGTCAACGTGATCGCACCTATTATGACGAACAAGCAGGGTTTATTCCTGCAACCAATTTATTTCCCAATTGTGGAGTATGGCAAGCAGCGTGGAAATATGGCGCTGCAGACCTGGGTTTCGTCGCCGACCTACTCGTTAAACCGCCAGCAGCTGTCTTACCTGGACACCTCGGCCACTTACAACGCCAAGAATCGCGTGGTATTCGTGAACGTCCTGAATCGCAGCAAGTCGCGCGCGATCGCGGCGAGAATCGAGAATCAGGAAGGCGCGCTAGCGCAGCAGATCGAGCTTTGGCAGATGAACTATCCCGATCTCAAAGCTGTGCACACCTTTGGCGACGACAAGAAGATCGTTCCGGTTTCCCACGCGCTATCCACGCGCGTGGAGAAGAACGGCTTCGTATACACATTCCCGGCACATTCGCTGACCATCCTGACGCTGCACTTGGATTGAGTGTCAAACCGAACCGCGACCGCAAGGAAGCGTGCCAACTGGTGTCACACCACTAAACGCTTTCGTTATACAATCCAAGTTCAAACAGTAAGGGGAAACATGGTAAGGACACACTGCGCCGCGGCCCTCCTGATCGCCGGCGCCCTGCATATGAACGCTGCACCCAAAACCGTTGAAGCGGACTTCGGTAAAATGCCGGACGGCGCCGCCATCCACATCTACACGCTCACCAACAAAAATGGTATCGAAGCCCGGATTACCAATTATGGTGGCCGCATCGTAACCCTCAAGACGCCTGATCGCAGCGGCACGCCCGCCGACGTCGTTCTGGGATTCGATTCCCTGTCCGGTTACATCGAAAACCCCGGCCCGTTCTTCGGTACCCTGGTGGGCCGTTACGCCAACCGCATCGCGCACGCCAAATTCTCTCTGGATGGCCACGAATACAAATTGGAAAAGAACGACGGCGAGAACACATTGCACGGGGGCACGCACGGGCTCGACAAGTACGTCTGGACCCCGCGCGTCCTGCCCGACGGCGGACTGGAGTTGACCGTCTCGAGCAAAGACGGCGACGAAGGATTCCCCGGCAATCTCAAAGTCACTGTGGTCTACCATCTCACGGACACCAATGATTTGAAGATTGATTATTCCGCCACCACCGACAAAGACACAGTGATCAATCTCACCAATCACTCCTACTTCAATTTGAAAAGCGCGGGCGACGGTGACATTCTGGGCCATCTGATCCACATCAACGCCGATCGATTCACGCCTGTGGATTCCGGCCTGATTCCTACCGGCGAGCTACGGCCGGTGGCCGGAACGCCGTTCGATTTTCGAAAGTCGACAGCCATCGGTGCGCACATCGGCGACAGCGACGAGCAGATCAAGCTCGGCCGCGGCTATGACCACAACTGGGTGCTCAACAAGAAAGGGAGCGAACTAAGCCTCGCGGCGCGCGTGGAAGAACCGTCCACCGGGCGTGTCCTCGAAGTGCTAACTACTCAGCCCGGCGTCCAGTTTTACACGGGAAACTTTCTGGATGGGACCATCAAAGGCAAAGGCGGCAAGGTATACCAGCGCCGTTATGGCTTCTGCCTCGAGACCCAGCATTTTCCGGATTCGCCCAACCAGCCGAAGTTTCCAACCGTAGTTCTGAAACCCGGCGCCACATTTCACAGCACCACCATCTTTCGCTTCTCCACGTTACCGAACCGCGACCGCAAGGGAGCGTAAAGTCTGCCACTGTCGTGGAAGCACGCCAAGTGGGGCGGACCCCCTGGTCCGCGGCCGACGCCCTCGTCGGCCTGCTGAGGAAATACGAAATCCCGAAGAGCGGGTCCAGGGGGACCCGCGCGGACCAGGGGTCCGCCCCACTTGGCGTCTTCATCACCTTTGGTGGGCCGCAGGTCCATGCGGTCGCGGTTCGGTAGGCTCTCCACAAGTAAGTGATCTGGCGCGCGATGTTATAATCGGCGAAACGTGACTCCCGTTTGCTCCAAGTCCTATTGGGACCATGTGGCCCCATCCTTTTCTGTTCTTGGGCCGCCCCTCAAGCCATCGCCCGAGGACGTTCAATTCGTTGAGAAAGCGGTCGCGGATTGGAGTTCCGACCATCCTGGAAAAAGGCTCCGCGCATTGCTGCTGGGCGTCACGGCCGGGATCGCGAACATGCGCTGGCCGGAAGAATCGGCGCTGATCGCGGTGGATAACTCCTTCGAGATGGCCAGAACTGTCTGGCCGGGAAATATTCCATCCAAGCGGCGCGCCGTGTGTGGTGACTGGTTGTCTTTGCCCCAGGCGCACGCTTCCTGCGACGTCGTGATCGGCGATGGATCGATGAACTGCGTGCGATATCCCGACGGCTTTCGCGCGCTTGCCAAGAGCGTCCGCAGCATTCTACGCCCGGATGGCGTTCTGCTGCTCAGAAGCTTTGTCCGGCCCGAGGCGAAGGACTCGCTGGAACAGGTGTTTACAGATTTGTTTCAATCCAAATTCCCCACCGTAAACCATTTCAAGTTCCTGTTGCTGATGGCCATGCAGCGCAGTACCGAACAAGGCATCGTGATAGACGATGTTTACCGGGAGTGGATGCGCCGCAAGATCAACAAGGATGAGTTGATCGCGATCACCGGCTGGGAGAAGCAATCGATCCGGTCGATCGAGATCTACGAAGGTCAGGATGTCGTTCATACCTTCCCCACTGTTTCTGAGCTGCGCTCCGTACTAGGCGAATTCTTCGATGAAGTTTCCACTTCGACTCCCTCCTATCTCCTTGGCGATCGCTGCCCCAGTTTCGTATTAACCCCGCGCTCGGGAGAGTCGCATTGACCGATCGCGGCGCACTCTATCCGCTCACATCGCTGCAAAGAAGCATGGTGCTGGCATTGCAACGCGCGCCGCATTCGGGCGCTTACATCCTGCAGTACGTGTGCCAGATGGCGGAAGATGTGGATGCCGCGCTCCTGCAAAGTACCTGGCGGATGTTGGCGCGACGCCACGCCGCTTTTCGCACCAGCTTCACCACCGGCTCGGATGGTCAAGTCTGGCAGCAGGTACATGAGCAAGCGGAGGTCCCCTGGCTGAACATAGATTGGAGCGATCTTCCGGAGGACCAAAGGAACAACAAACTCGCCGAGTTCTTGCGCGAGGATTTTCAAAGCGGTTTCAACTTTGACGATGGCGTTCCCACTCGTTTCACATTGATCCGGATGGCGGAACATTCCTATACGCTCATTTGGATCTATCACCACGCACTGATGGACGGCCGTTCCCTGGCTCTTGCGTGGAAGGAGTGGTTCGCGGTTTATGACGCCCTGCATGCCGGAGAGAAGCTGGAGCTTGCTCAGGCAAAAGATTTTCGCGAACACGTCCACTGGCTGCAGCAGCAGGATTTGAGCCTTGCCGAGCAATTCTGGCGGAGCTATTTCGCAAATCTTTCGCAGAACACCGACTACATTACCGACCGCATCCGGCCATCAGACGATATCCCCATCCCAGGCACCTCCAAACAGCACATCGAATTCTCCGAAGAACTGACTACGGCGGTCGAGCTCTTTGTGAAGCGCCACAATCTCACGGTGAATACTCTGGTACAAGCCGCCTGGGCGTTGCTGCTTGCGCGTTATAGCGACAGGACGGATATCGTATTCGGCGCTGCTCGTGCCGCGCGGCAATCTTCGGCAACCGGGTCAGCTCCCATGGTGGGCATGCTGATGAATACGTTGCCCATCCGAATCACTGTCTCACCAGAAACACCTCTGCTCACCTGGCTCAAACAGATTCGTGAGCAGTGGATCCAGTTACGAGAGCACGAGCACACTCCGATCGAGAAAATTTGGGAGTGGAGCGGGCTCCCGCCCGGCATGCCGCCTTACGACAACTTACTCATCTACGAGAACAGAGTCTTTGCCGACACCATGCGAAGGCTCGGCGGCAATTGGCAACATCGCAGTATTACTCGTATGCAACGCACCGATTCTCCACTGACATTGGTGGCCCACGGAAGGCCGCTGATGAGTTTGGAGATTGTGTACAACCAAAGCCTGTTCGGCCGCGAGTTGATTTCCGGCATGACAAGGCACTTGCATACGCTGCTCCAAAGCTTCCTCGCGCAGCCTGAGAGCCCGCTCGCGGATTTAAAGATGCTGGCGGAGCCCGAGGAACTGGTGCTGCAAGAAGTCAACCAAACCCAGATCGATTATCCGCGAAACATCTGCGTGCACCGGCTCTTCGAGCAGCAGGCCGCGCGACTTCCGGATCACCCGGCATTTGACTCACCCGGCGGAATCGCTACCTATCGCGAAGTGAATCAGCGCGCGAATCGGCTTGCCGCTTTTCTGCGAGCGCGAGGCGTGGGGGCTGAGGATTTCGTCGCCGTGTGCATCGAACGGTCTCCCGAAGCGGTCCTCGCGGTTCTGGGGATCGTGAAGACAGGCGCGGCGTTTCTTCCGCTGGATCCCCGGCTGCCCGAAGCGCGGCTCCTGCCCATGCTGCACGATGCCCGTCCTAAGTTTGTCCTGGCGGACGACGCCAGCTTCCCGAAACTGTGCTCGTATGGGCCCGCCGTGCTCAACCTCAAGCAGTTGGCGTCCGAACTCGCGCTCCAGCCGGATGAGAATCTTCCCGACCTCGCCGCGCCCCATAACGCCGCCTACGCCATCTACACTTCCGGGTCCACCGGCACGCCTAAAGCCGTAGTGGTGACGCACGGAAGCTTAGTGAATTATGTTCTGGCGGCCGGGCGCGCGTACGAAATCTCCGATGCCGATCGCCGCCTTCAATTCAGTTGGATGGGAGCCGATTTTTTCGTCGCCGAAGTCTTCAACAATTTGAGCGCAGGTGCGACGCTGGTATTCTGTCTGGATCAGCAAGGCAATTCCGTCACCGAGTTTTTGCGCCTGCTGGACCAACAGCGCATCACCATCACCGGCATGCCCAGCTCATGGTGGCATGAGTGGGTGCGGTCATTTTCGAAGAGCGGCTTCACTCCGCCACGGTCCTTGCGCGTGGTGGTTACTGGAATGGAACAGGTGAATCCCGCGGCGCTTCACACTTGGAAGCAGGAAGTTGGCGCGCGGATCCGCTGGTTCAACGCCTATGGGCCAACCGAGACCACCTGCACTTCCACCATTTACGAAGCCGGCAGTTCCACTTGGGAAGGTGCGCAGTACGTTCCCATCGGCAAGCCGGTTGCAAATACGCAGGTATATGTTTTGGACCGCCAGTGCAAGCCGGTTCCCGCCGGCGTTCCCGGCGAGCTGTATATCGCGGGCGATGGCGTGGCCCGCGGCTACCTGAATTCGCCGGAGTTGACCGTTCAACGATTCCTGCCCGATCCGTTCAGCGCAAATCCCGCCAACCGCATGTATCGCACGGGCGATCGGGTATTCTCCTTGCCGGACGGCAATCTTGTTTTCCTGGGACGCTTGGATCGCCAGGTAAAGATTCGCGGTTTCCGCGTGGAGCTGGACGAGATTGAAGCCGTCGTCGCCAAGCACCCATCGGTCCGCGAATGCGCGGTGGTGGTGCATAACGAACGGTTGATCGCGTACGTATCGTCAGCCAACCAAGCGCTTCCCGAAATCCAGCAACTGCGCCGGCATGCCTCCGCGCATCTCGCCACGCACATGCTCCCGGCCGCGTTTGTCGTACTCCCGAACATGCCGCTTACTTTGAGCGGCAAAATCGATCGCCAATCTCTGCCCCCCTTCGATCCGGAATTGCTCGCAGCCAATCGGGAATTCCAGGAAGCTTCCACTCCCACCGAGAAACTTCTGGCCGCCTTGTGGCAGCAAGTTCTTGGCGTTGCGGTGACAGATGCCACCGCGAATTTCTTTGAACTGGGTGGCGACAGCCTGCGCGCGGCTCAGTTGATCCTGCTGATTCAGCGGCAATTCGGCCAGGAGTTTCCATTCGCCACTCTTCTGCGGGCGCCCACCATTCAACGCGTGGCCGCGATTCTGGATTCGGGCGACCCTGACAGCGCCGATACCAATGCGGGATGGGACGCTGTGTTTCCTCTGCAGATCCAAGGTTCCCTGCCCCCGTTTTTCTGCATCTCGCCCACTCTACAGGGCCCCTATTGTTACCGGCACTTGTCCAAGCATCTTGGGACCAGTCAGCCGTTCTTTGTCGTGCGTGTGTTGCCGAAAGAGAGCGAGCGCGTTCCAACCATCGAGGAGTTGGCGGAACGCGCCATCCAGTCCATCCGTGCAACCAAGCCGCACGGGCCCTACGTTCTGGCCGGTTATTGTTTCGGCGGATCCATCGCCTTCGAAACCGCGCGCCGGCTCAAGTCCATGGGCGAGGAAGTTCGGATGATCGTGCTTTTTGACACCGCTGCGCCCGGATATCCGAAGGTGTTCCGGGAGCATCGCCGCAATTGGCGCCAGTTGCGCGACGTCTTTGCCGGAAGCTCGGACAACCGGATCGGCGTTCGCCAAATCATCTCTCACTTGGACACGACCGGCCGCATGATCAAGCGAAAGGTTCTGGGCAAAACCGAACGGCAGATCGCGCGTTATCAACTGGATGTTCTGGCCCCACCGGTGGAATCCGTGGAGAAATGGCAGCTCCGCTCCGCCTGCATGTACGAGGTGAAGCCCACCGACATTCCCGTCGCTCAGTTCGTTGCGCAGGACCAAGCCATTAGCACGCGCATTCTAGCCGACCCCCGCCTCGCCTGGCGAGAACTTTGCACTGGCGACTTCCACCTGCTTTGGGTCAGCGGCTCGCACGGAACACTATTGGGCGAAACCGAGTCGCCCGAAGTTGCCCGGCTGATCAGCGGCCTGCTGCAAAAGGCCCAGCCGAAAAAGATGTCAGGCGCCGCCGGCTGATTTCTTAAACGGGACGAACTTCAACGAAGACTGATTCATCGCATAACGCAACTGCGTCGGCTCCGGACCGTCGTTGTACTCGTAGCCAAGATGCGCATCGCAGCGCTTACACAGCACGTCGATCCGCTTGGGCTCTTCCGCCAGATCCACAAAGGTGCGGATGTTTTCCTCCGCGATGGGCGCCGAGAAACACGGAAAGCCGCTCTTGCTATCAAATTTCGCCGCGGAGCTGAACACCGCGGTTCCGCAGCAGACGCAGCGATAAATACCTGCGTCGCGCAGCTTGAAATAATTGCCGAAATACGGGAGATCGCTGCTGCCTTTGCGCGTGACATAGAATTGCTGCAGCGTGAGAAGCTTGCGCCACTCCGCTTCCGTATGCGCCACTTTCTTTAGGCTCACCAGCCCCGTCTTTTCCCCAGCGTCGTTAAACTCCACAATGCTTACTTCTGGTTCCGCATCTGCCGCAAGAGCGAGTGGAAGCGCTGCTCCCAATGCCAAGAACTTCGCTAGCGATCGTCGCGTGATTTGTAGTGATGACATCGGCATCATTTCGAACTATCCGGCAATTGAATCGGTACCAGGCTTGCATCGTACCCCGCGTATACCGTCTGCAATGTGTTCCCCAGATAGCCCATCTCCTGATGGATCCCGATGCTCGACGTGTAGTAGGCAAACGCGGTGGATGACTTGAGCTGTACGAAAAACTGCTCCACGGGTTTCTTCGGATGCTTCTCGTTCTGAGCCATGTGCGCCACCACCGCGACTCGCTCTTTCGGCGACGACTCGAGAAAAGTCTTATGATTCAGCTCGCGGCTCGCGGCGTCCACCAGCTTCAGCCCTTCCCGGAATTTCTGCGCGCGGTTCGCTCTCAAACGCTTCCGCCAGCGACTTATCGATATAAACGGCCACCTTCGCCGCTTTCGCGCCCGGGAGAATGACTGTCCGTCGGAATGATGATCTCGGTCAGCTCGTCCAGCATTTGAAACTCCGCTGGAGTAAAGAAGAGCGGTTTAACGTCGGCACTCGCTTGCTGAGCTAGCGCCGGCACAGCCGCCACAGCGCCCGCTGCGATTCGGATTAGATCCCGCCGGGAATGTCCTTCCATTACACGTTCCCCTTTCTGAGTTCGTCCGCGATGTGATCGCAGGAACGCCAGGCCAGCGCCATGATGGTCCACGTGGGATTTTGGCAGGATGCGCTCACATGGCTCGATCCATCCACCACCATCAGATTCGGAACATCGTGCGACTGCTGGAATTGATTCAGCACCGAAGTCTTCGGATCGTTGCCCATGCGCGACGTTCCCAGCTCGTGAATCGACCAGCCCTCGGTCAAAATCTCGCGGTTCACCGAAACAACTTCGATGCCGGCTGCTTCGAACATTTCCTTGGCGGTCACGGCCATATCCGCCGCCATCTTCTTCTCGTTGTCGCCGAATGTGTAGTTGAATTTGAGAACCGGCACGCCCCACTTGTCCTTCACATCCGGATCGATGCTCACACCATTCTCGTAGCGCGGCAGAACTTCGCCGAACGCGCCCATGCTGATGTAGGCGCCGGCATAATCCCGAACGGCTTTCTTGTAGCTGCTGCCGAATCCCAGCGTCTCGAACGCGCTATCGGGTCTCATGGTCGTCCCGCTGCTGCCTTCAAACCCATAGCCGCGGATAAAGTTCGGCTGCTTGTCCGTGAGGTTGCGGAAGCGCGCCAGATAGAAACTGCCCGGCCGCCCATCATCCAGCGTGCGCGGCTTGCCCACCAGATCCTTCACCAGGCCATTGATGCCCGGCCCCATGATGTGCTCGCAGAAATTGTGCCCCACGTGATTGCTGGAATTGCCGATGCCATTCGGATGCTGGCTCGATTTGGACAGCATCATCAGCCGCGCGGATTCCAGCGTCGAAGCGCCCAGGATAACCACCTTCGCGCGAGCCTCGTAAGTTTTTCCAGAATCCGTGTCGATGAAGTTCACGCCGCGCGCCTTGCCGGTAACCGGGTCGACGGTGACTTCGTAAACGGTGGAGTTGGGACGCAGAGTGAGATTTCCGGTGTCCATGGCCGGTCGGATCAACCCAGTTGGCGAATCGAACGCCGCATGGATATCGCATCCGCCCACGCGCCGGTCGCAGGCGCCGCGCCCGAAACATTTGCTCCGGTACTTGTTGTGCTTCAGTCCATCCGTGGTCACGCCCGCGCGATACGGAGTCAGGACGCGTCCCATCTTCGCCAGATCGCCGCGCAATTTTAGCTCTGACGCAGTGAGCTTCACGGGTCGCTGGAAAAGGCTGTCCGGCAGATACGGCAGGTTCTCTTTGTGGCCGGAGACTCCCAGGTACAGATCCACTTTGTCGTAGTACGGCGCGATATCGGAATAGGAAATCGGCCAGTCCTCGCCATACCCATCGCGCGATTTGGCCTTGAAATCGTAATCGGAAAGCCGCAGCGCAAGCCGTCCCCAAATGTTGGTCTTGCCGCCCACGCAACGCGCGCGCACCCAAGCGTACCTGGTGCCGGTGTAGGGATGATCCTTCTCATCCACCACGATGTTCTTGCTGTAATCCGGACCGTTCCAATTCTGCACGTACGATTCCACGTGCGGATATTTCGAATCCTTCGCGTACGGAGGTTTGCGGATGTTGTACTCGTTCATCCCCAGCGGATGATAGCCGGGAGGCATCTCGCCGCGGCGCGGATGATCGTAAGGCCATTCCAGCGACTTCAGCTCTTTGGTGGTGTCCAGTTGCTTGCCGGCTTCGAGCAGCAGCACCTTCATGCCTTGCGAGGTCAGGACGTGCGCGGCCATTCCTCCCGCCGCTCCCGACCCGACCACAATCGCGTCGTACACATTCTTCAGGTCAACCTGCGGACCGGGCGGGTTTGCGCTTTGCATAAAACTCTAGTCTAGCGAAATTACAAGGCACCGACTCCCTTACGGTCGCGGCTCGGACCGCCCCTGTTGGAGAGCGTTACCGAACCGCGACCGTAAGGGAGTCGGTGTTTGTTTGGTCGGTGATTTTGATCTTGTTTCACCTTTACATTGCGCAATCCGGCACGATATCGTCGAACTATGTCCGCCCCAGACCGTGTTCGCGTCAAGTCCGTGAAAATCCTCTCCGACGATTGGTATGTCCTCAAAAAGACCACTTTCGACTATTTGCGGCGCGACGGAAGTTGGCAAACTCTGAACCGTGAAACATACGATCGTGGAAACGGCGCTGTAGTTCTGCTCTACAACCGCGAACATCGCACCGTGGTTCTGACGCGCCAGTTCCGATACCCGGCCTACGTCAACGGCCTGGACGATGGAATGCTTCTGGAAGCGTGCGCCGGCCTTCTGGACAACGACGCACCGGACGCTTGCATCCAGCGCGAGGCTGCCGAAGAGACAGGGTTTCGTATCGGAAATCCGCGGCATGTCTTCGAGGCTTACATGAGCCCCGGCTCGGTGACTGAAAAGCTATTCTTCTACGTCGCCGAGTATTGGCACGATCAACGTGCAGGCGAGGGCGGCGGCGATCATAGCGAAGGTGAAGATATCGAAGTGGTGGAGCTTCCTTTCGAGCGAGCCACGGAGATGGTGGCGCATGGCGAAATCATGGACGCCAAAACCATCCTGCTACTTCTGTACGCGCAGTCCACAAGTTTGCTCTAGTCCTGCTAGACTTCGTCTCTATATGGGTCGATTCCTTCTCCCGGCACTTCTGTGCGCAACCCACCTTGCCGCCGATAGCTATCCCCGGCAGCTCGGCATCGATGCTCAGCACTACGTTTTCAAGCTCACCCTAAGCGACTCGACAGATGAAATTACGGGCGAAGCCACGGCGGAGTTTCGATTCGTTCAAGACGGCGTCGCTGAGGTCGCGCTCGATCTGGCCGCCAGTATGACGGTGACCGAAGTCAGCTCAGCCGGCGCGCCACTCGAATTCACGCACCCGTCCGATCGTTTGCTGATCCACATGGCCTCCCCGCCCCATTCGAGTGAGCTCCGTAAATTCACCATCCGCTATCACGGAATTCCCACCAGCGGCTTGCGCATCGGAACCAACAGATACAACGACCGGACATTCTTCAGCCAAAACTGGCCGGATCTCGCCAGACAATGGCTGCCGATCGTCGACCATCCCTACGACAAAGCCACCAGCGAATTTCTCATCACCGCTCCAGCGAAATATCAGGTGGTCGCGAACGGCCTGCTTCAGGAAGAAACGGACCTGGGCGACGGCCGCCGTCTTACCCACTGGAAGCAGTCCGTGCCGATCGCATCCTGGCTGAATGCCATCGGAGTCGCCCAGTTCTGTTCGCGCAACTTTGCGCGCGTGCACAGCATTCCGCTTCAAACCTGGCTGGATTATCAGGATCGCGACACAGGCATCGTCACTTTCGAAACTCCAGCCCGCGAAGCCATGGAGTTTTATATCGATCACATCGGGGCATTTCCATACGAAAAGCTCGCTAACGTGGAGGCCGCCGGCGTCAGCGGCGGCATGGAACACGCCAGCGCCATCTTCTACGGAGAGAAGTCCGTCACCGGCAAACCCGCCACCGGACTGGTGGCACACGAAATCGCCCACCAATGGTTCGGCGATTCTGTCACCGAAAAAGACTGGGACGATGTGTGGCTGAGCGAAGGCTTCGCGACATATTTCACCTTGCTGTGCGCCGAACATTACGAAGGACGCGATGCGTTTGTAGCCGGATTAAAGCACAGCCGCGGCATCATTTTCGCCACGGAGAAAAAGATCCCAGGCGTCGCGGTGCGGCATGACAATCTTTCGGACATGAAGAAAGTGCTGAACCAGCTTGTCTATCAAAAAGGCGGCTGGACGCTGCACATGCTGCGCGGCCAGGTTGGCACGGATAAGTTTTGGGCCGGTATCCGCGATTATTATCGCCGTTATCGGGACAGCAACGCGTCGACCGATGACTTTCGAAAAGTCATCGAAGAGAACTCCGGCATGGATCTGAAATGGTTCTTCGACCAATGGCTGAACCGCGCCGGATCGCCCGTGGTGGAGGGCACCTGGCGCTACGACGCCGCGGCGAAGAAGCTAGTTGTAGAACTCGCACAAAAGCAAGGGGGCGAAGCATATCGGCTACCGCTCGAAATCGGCATCTCGGATCGTATCGAAAACATAGAAATGAGCCAGAAGGTGCAGCGCTTCGAAATCGCCGTGGATAGCGCACCTGTATCAGTAACGCTCGACCCCAACACCAAGATTCTGATGGACGCGAAGTTCGAACCGAACCACGACCGCAAGGGAGCATAACGACCGTTCGTAGTACCGCTCCGCTGAGACGTCGCGTGGCGCACGCAAGAGTGCGCAATGTCATATAGTTTCCCCGGTGCTGAGGAGTTAAGTGGGGCGGACCCCCTGGACCCGCTCTTCGGGTTTCATCGACCTGCTCAGCAAGCCGACGAGGGCGTCGGCTGCGGACCAGGGGGTCCGCCCTACCAGCATCCCAAATGTTTGGAAAACTATAAACAGCTACCACGCCGGTAACCGCTACCAATTAGTCGTACCGCAACGTCGTCACCGGATTGATCCGCGCAGCCCGGCGCGATGGAATATAAGCCGCGCCGAGCGATGCCGCCACCACCAGCAACCCGCCGCCCGCGTAAGCCAACAGGTCGAACGCATTGATGAACACAAGGTGCGCGGCAAACCACTTCGACACGCCTAGCGCCAGCGCCGTTCCGAAGACGATTCCTACCGCGGCCAACCGCCCCGACTGCCCCAACACCAGCCGCGTCACGTTTCCGGTGGTCGCGCCCAAAGCCATCCGGATGCCGATTTCCTTAGTTCGCTGCGTCACCAGATAAGAAAGCACCCCATAGATTCCCGAGAGCGTGAGCAACAACGCCAGTCCACCCAGCAACGAACCGATCCAGGATCCAACACGGAACGGATAAACGCTCAGCGCGAAGCCCTGATCCATGGAATGGATATCTTCGATATCCTCGCCGGTAAGCGCACTCAATTCCTTATCCAGTCGCAGGCGCGTATTCTCCACATTGCCATTTACCCGGATCAGCACCCCGTACTTCGTGGGCGTGGCCGGAAAATAGACCACCGGCGGATCCGGGCCGTACGGAATAGTGCAACTGATGATGTTGCGCGTCACTCCGATCACGCGCACGGCCGAGTAATTCGGCAATTCGCTTCCCCAATTCGTCCGAACGTCCTTCCGGATGAAAATCTCTCTCCCAACCGCACTGCCTTTCGGCCATAAGCGCCGCGCCGTCAATTGGCTGACGATCGCCACCGGCGCACCGGACAGAGCTTCGCCAACGGTAAAATTGCGGCCATCGAGAATCGGAACTTCGAGCAGAGAAAAGAACTCGGGAGATACAAAGTTGTACCAGGCGTCCGTTGTCTTTGCTCCTTCTCGATCGGAAATCAGAACCGGCGGAAGGATACCATTGAGCGGAATCGAAGCTGAGGCTGCGATCGCTTCTACGCTTGAGTCCGTCCGAAGCCGCTGCATCATCACTGCCCTGCTCTTCTCCGGCAAAACCATGCCGATCACGCCTTGCGTTCTGAACCCAACATCAAAACTCCGCATCGCCGCTTCTCCGCGAACCAGCACCCCGGAGCAGATCAGCAGCAGCGCGCACACGGTGATCTGGACAATCACCAGCGCGTTCCTCAGGCGCATCGGCCGGACATCGCTAGTGAACTCACCGCGCGCGGCCAACATCACGTCCGTTCGAGTGGATTGAATCGCCGGAGCCAGTCCAAAAAACAGTGCGGACGAAAACGCAGCCAGCAGCATGAACCCGAACACCCGAATATCCGATGGAAGCGTCAATGGCGGTACTATCTGCGCCATATCCGGCGGCAGTGTCGCGTACATGATCCTCAAACCTAAGTCGATGGCAGTTCGCGAGACCAGAAAGCCCGCCACACCCGCCGGTACTGCGAGCAGCATGCTTTCGGTCAGCAGTTGCCGGATCAACCGTCCGCGGCCGGAGCCGAGCGAGAGCCGGATGCCGATTTCGCGTTGCCGCGCCATCGCACGAGCCAGCATCATATTTGCCACGTTGGCGCACGCCAAAATCAGTACCAGACCAACAGCCGCCCCGAGCGGGCTGAACATCGCGATCACTCGCGGGGAAAGATGAATCGCAGTCGCCCGCGACGCCAGCGTCACGCTAGCGGCCCGTTCGGAATCTGGCCGAGTTTCCGTCACATGCCGGGTCCAGCCCACCAGCGCAGCTTCCGCCTGGCTAACGCTCACGTGGTGCCTGAGCTTCCCGACGATCGAAAAATCAAAGCTGTTGTCGCCGAACCGGTTATGCCCCACCTGCAACTGCGGCGCCATGGTGAGCGGAATCCAAAAGTCGAGCGGCGCCGGATCCAACCCTCCGAATCCTTCCTGCGTGATGCCGATCACCACCATCGGATTGCCGTGCAGCACCAGTTTTTTTCCGATGATGTCGGGGTCGCCACCGAATTTGTTCTGCCAAGTTGTGTAACTGAGAACGATTACCGGTTCGCGGCCAGGCGCTGGAGAATCCTCGGGGACCAACGTCCGGCCCCGATACGCGACACCGCCTAACATACGAAAGTAGTTCCCCGTAACCAGGGCGCCGATCATGGGCCGCCCCTCGGATCGCACGTACAAGTTGTTCATTCCGGCGACTTCTGAAAAGACCGGGTTGTCTTTGGAAAAGTTCTCGAACTCGCTCCACGAGAGGTGGTGCCCATGCCCGCCTCGATCCGCCCAATCGAAAGCGTACAAGCTATAGGGCTCACGGACCGGGAAAGGACGCAGAACGAAATTGTCGAAGATGGTGAATAAAGCGGCGTTCAGTCCAAGACCCAGCGCAATCGTCCCCACCACCGTACAGACAAACAACGGACTGCGCCCGAATCCACGCAGCGCGTACTTGATATCGCGAAGCCCGTTCTCTACCAACTGTGTGCCGCGCACCGTCCGGCACTCTTCCTTCACCGCATCCACACTGCCGAACTGAACGCGAGCCAACCGGGGGTTCTTCCGGGCCGCCATTTCCAGATGGAACTGGAGTTCTTCATCCAGCTCTTGTTCCACGCGCCGCCGTAAAAACAGCCCCCGGATCCGCAGCCACAAATCGTGCCGGTTCATATCACGCCAGTTTCAGAACGCGCCCGATGGCCGCAGCCAGGCGTTCCCAGTCTTCGGTCTCGGATTCCAACTGTTTGCGCCCGGAAGCAGTAATCCGATAGAAGCGCGCGCGCCGCCCCAGCTCGGAAATGCCCCACTCAGCCTTGATCCAGCCCTGATGTTCCAGCCGATGCAGAGCCGGATATAAGGACCCCTGATTCACGCGCAACACGTCCTGGGAAATCTGCTGAATGCGTTCCGAAATAGCCCAACCGTGCAACCCATCCCCGGATTGCAGCGTTCGCAGAATCAGCAGGTCCAGCGTACCCTGCAAAAGCTCAAGTTTGGAAGCCATTGTTGTCGTCTATCTACAACAAGCCTACTCCGCTTGTTGTAGACAGTCAACAACAAAGTTCTTATCCGCGTTTATCAGCGTTCATCCGCGGCTAATCGGGTTTTACTTCACCGCCACCGTAACCCCGCTCTGGCTAGTCGCCGCCCCCACGGTAATCGTGATCGGAACCGCCGACCCAGCCGGCACATCCGACGGAATGCGCGCATTCACCTGCAACATGCCTGCCACCTGTCCCGGAGCCCCGCCATAGTAAGTCACCTCCGCCGGTTCGCCGTTAATTTCCACCGAAACTTTCAGCTCCGGTTTGGGTAATGGCAATGCATTGGCATTCAGCACGCCATCCTTCCCGAGCGGATCGGTTTGCCCTTCGCCTGTTGCGAAAATGCTAATCACCGAACCAGCCGCCGCAGGATTCTTGGCGGAATTCGGCGAGGTATCCTGATTGAGAATCGCTCCCTGCCCGGAGGCGTTCGCTACAAAAATTCCGGGCGATGAGTCAATCACTCGAACCGTCTGGCTCAGCGATGCAATTCCCAGATACTCTACTTTCATCGTCGTGCTGACTTTTCTGGCCACCTCATAGGGAACAATCACCGACACTTGTGTGGCGGAACTATATATCATCGGCGCCGCGATGTTGTCGAAGAACACCTGCGTGTCGCCCAGCGTTGTATTCACGGTGCCGGAGGGTGTGAGCGTCAGATTCACCGGCGTGGTTGGACCCACCGATGTCCCGAAAATCGTGATGAATTCGCCCGGCGCGATGGGCCCCGGAGCGAAGCTCGCGGCGTTGGTGATGCCGCCGATCTCAGGCGCCGGCTTGGTAACTGTAAGGGTCACCGGAACCGTGAGTGGCGCAACGCTGGCGTCGGAAGCGGAAATATTGAGCGTTCCCTGATACGATGCCGGCGACAGTCCGGCTGGATTCACCGACACGTTGATCATTCCCGGCGTGGTCACATTGGGAGTATCCACCATCAGCCATTCGCCGCCGGATTGCGTGGCGACGCCCACCGTCAGGCTGAGCGGAGCACCCGTGCTGCCCAGCGACAAGATCTGGCTGGCAGGTAGCGAAGCATTTTTCTGATAGGTGAATGTGATCGGCGATGGCGCCGCAACGATGACAGCCGCAGCCGCAACATCCAGCGTTACCGTCACAGTCTGCGGGTTGCCCCCCACAGGTGTGATCGAAATCGAACCTGTGTAGGCCCCCGCCGCCAGACCGGTTCCGTTAATAATCGCGGTGACCAGGCCGGGAGTGGTGCCCTGGGCCGTCGACGGATCCACCGAGAGCCATGGACTGCCGGTGGTTGCGGCCGTATAGTTTACCGTCGGACTGCTGTTGACCACGATGATCTGCCGCGTCATCGTTACGCCCGTCGATCCGCCTTGCGAAACCGTGAACGAACTCGGATTCACTGTCAAAGTTGGCACTATTAACACGGTTAGATTCACCGGCACAACAACCGGGCTATTGGATGCCGGCGAAGCGATCGTTACCGAACCGGTATAAGATCCCGGCGTCAGAGAGGCAAAATTCACCAATCCCACCGTAATGCTGCCGGGTGTGCTTCCGGCGGCTGCGCTCTTGATCAACAGCCAATTCCCGCCGCCGGAAGCCGCGGCCGTGCCGGTGAAATTCAGTACCGTGCTGGTGCTGGAACTGATGTTGATGGTTTGATCCGCTGGAATGTTCGCCGCGCCCGCCTGCACAGTAAATGAAATGGATGACGGGCTCACCACCATTTGCGTAGCACCCGCCGAGCCGCCGCTAATGATGATCGTAAAGCTAGCCGACGCGGAGTTGCCGCAAGCATCTGAGGCAGTCAGAGTGAAATTGAATGTACCGTTTGCAACCGGCGTGCCTATGATAGAGCGCGACAAATCAGAGTTGGTCACAATGTTCAAACCCGTGGGCAGCGCTCCGCCCGAAACCCGGAAAGCAGGGGAAGGCGAAAACGGCGTGGCGCAGCCGCCCGCGCTGGTCAACAACTGTTGATACGCTTGTCCCACTACACCAGGCAGGAAGCTGGCGTTCGTGATCGTGAATCCGGACGCCGAGGCGGGATTGACTAGAATCGAAAAGTTCTGCGCTTGGTGTGCGCCTACATTATCGGTCACTGTCAGCGAGAATCCGAACGTGCCGGCGGCAGTCGGCGTGCCCGAAATCGTCCCCTGCGTTCCATTCAGCATGAGACCTGGCGGAAGCGATCCGGACAAAGTCCACACATAGGGAGCGGTGCCGCCTGTCGCGGAAAGCGTCACGCCATACGACGAGCCGACATTGCCGGGCGGCAGGTCGGGTGAGGTACCAATTGCGATCGATCCGGGCGTGCCTGCGTTCTGGCTGACAGTGTAGGTCTGCCCCGCGATAGTCAAAGTTCCGTTGCGCGCCGCGCCGGTATTTGTAGCGACGGAAAATCCCACCACTCCGTTGCCCGTTCCGCTCGCACCGGATGTCACGGTCATGAAACCGGCGTTGCTCAAAGCCGTCCAACCGCACGACGATGTCGTGATGACATTCACCGTCCCAGATCCGCCGCTCGCGGGGAAGGTCTGGTTATTCGACGACAACACGAAAGCGCAGGTCACCCCCGGCGTTACCACCAACGTAAAGGGAGTTGTGTCCTGATATTCACCCACCACCGCTGTAAGTTGGTAGGACCCGGGAGCGCCGGTGATCACAAGATCGCACGTGCCCACGCCGTTGGCGTTGGTCAACGTTACGCCTCCCGCGCCATTGCAGGATGCAGGCGATTGGCCAGTCTGATCGAGGTTGTTCTCGATCCGGAGGCTGACGTTCGGCACGGGAAAACCAGTCTGAGGCCCCGATTGCGATACGACACGCACCACAACCGCGCCCGCCACCGTACCGCCCGATGGGCCAGTTACTTTGAGGTTGTTCTGAGGCGGCGCTACCAATTGCACCAGCGGCGGAGCAGCGGTGCCCCCATTCGGTTGCCGGGTCTCGGTGGTGGTGATCACAAAGTTCACCGCTCCCGATGCGGCCGTGGCGGTCACAGTCGAAGGAAAGAACGAATCGCTACCCGGAGTGTCCGTGGCTAGAAATGTGACGCTCGCCTGGCCATTGGCATCCGTGGTATTCACCGGACGAACCAATGTCCCTGCGCCGGCGGTAATCTTCCAAGCGATGGCTACTCCCGGCGCCGGCTGTCCGGAGGCAGTCTTCGCCTCAACCACGAGTGGGAGGTTGGACAGGAACTGCGACTGGACCACTTGGCCATTCCCGGAAACCAGTACCAGGCTCTGGGCGTGTACTAGACCCAAACAGCAGATTGCAAATAATAGCGTGATTCGAAGGTATGTGCGCACGTTTTTCTCCATAGGAGGTTTGACTCGTTCCCAGACTAAATAAATCAAAGAATCTGGAAATTGTTTCGGCGGGCGCGGGCCAATTTCAGTTTACCTTATTCCATGGGCGCGTCCCTTGCGACCATGTGGGGCGGACTCCCTGGTCCGCGCGGGTCCCCCAGGACCCGCTCTTCGATGCTCCGCCCATTTCATCAGCAAGCCGACGAGGGCGTCGGCTGCGGACCAGGGGTCCGCCCCACTCAGATCACACACTCGCCATCGATGTAGACGGCCCATGCATGCCGTACTCCAAAAAAGTACGCCACTTCCCGGTAATCGCCGCAATCGTGAATCACGAAGTCTGCGCGTTTGCCGCTTTCGAGTGACCCGATTTCATTTCCCCGATTCAAGCTATACGCGGCGTTGATGGTGGCTGCAGTAAGGGCTTCTGCAGGCGTCATCTTCATCTGCGTCGAAGCCAGCGACAGAATCATCGGCATCGAAGGCGTCGGCGAAGAGCCCGGATTGAAATCCGTCGCCAGCACCACGCCGAGACCGGCGTCGATCATGGCGCGCGCATCCGGATAGCGTTTGGAGCCAAGCGCATAGACCGAGCCGGGCAACAAAACTGGCTGCACTCCGGCTGCCTTCAATGCGGAAATGCCCAAAGCGTCGGTGTGTTCCAGATGATCCGCGGTAGCGGCGCCCAGTTCCGCAGCTAACACCGCCGCGCCGGATTTCGACAACTGATCGGCATGCATTCGCAGCCCCAGCCCAAGCTCGCGCGCCGCGGTCAGGACCCGCCGGCTATCTTCGATTCCGAAAATTCCCGGCTCGCAGAAGATGTCGCAGTATTCGGCCAACTTCGCGGAAGCGACATGCGGCAGCATCTCCTCCACCACAAGGTCCACGTACTTCGCGGGATGGCTTCGAAACTCGTCCGGGATCTCGTGCGCGCCCAGAAATGTGGGCACGGTGCGAAGCGTCTGAATCTCGCCGATCACGCGCAGCAGTTTGTATTCGTCTTGCGGACTGAGGCCGTATCCGGACTTCGCTTCGATGGTTGTGGTTCCGTTTTCCAGAAACCATGCCACATATTTCTGAGCCGCAGTGAGCAGATCGGTCTCGTTCGCAGCGCGCGTTTGTCGCACCGTGGACCGGATGCCGCCGCCCGCCGCGGCGATTTCGGCATACGTGACGCCGCTCGAGCGTTGCTCGAATTCGTTCGCGCGGTTGCCCGCGAATACTGGATGCGTGTGCGCGTCCACGAATCCCGGCATCACAACGCGGGTTCCGGCATCCACCACCGCGCAGTCGCGCTCCATCGCGCTCTCGATTTCAGCCCGCGTGCCTACACTTTGAATGCGTCCGTCTGCGATCAACATCGCGCCATCCGGAATGATGGCGAGATCGCGCATTTCTGCGCCAATGCGCGGCCGCGCTGGACCCGCGAGCGTCACCAGTTGCGAACAACCGACGACTGCGAGCTGACTCACCGCGCCGGATCCATCGGCATCCGGATGCCCTTTTCGTGCGCCACTTCAATCGCTCTCGGATACCCTGCGTCCGCGTGCCGGATCACGCCTAATCCCGGATCGGTGGTGAGCACGCGCTCCAACCGCCGGCCACCCGACTCGGTTCCATCCGCCACCACTACCATTCCCGCGTGCTGCGAATACCCGATGCCGACGCCGCCCCCATTGTGGATGGACACCCACGACGCACCGGCCGAGGTGTTGAGCAGCGCGTTCAACAACGGCCAATCGGCGACCGCGTCAGAGGTATCCAGCATTGCTTCTGTCTCGCGATAAGGCGATGCCACCGAACCCGTATCCAGATGATCGCGGCCGATCACGATGGGCGCTTGAATCTTTCCGCGCTTGACGTAATCGTTGATCGCCACACCGAATTCGGCACGTTCGCCATATCCCAGCCAGCAAATCCGTGCCGGCAACCCTTGGAAGTGGATGCGATCTTTGGCGAGACGCATCCAGCGCTCCAGCACTTCGTTCTTCGGAAACATTTCCAGCGCTAACTGATCCGTAGTGTGGATGTCTTCGGGCGCGCCGGAAAGTGCAACCCAGCGGAACGGTCCCTTGCCTTCGCAAAATAGCGGGCGGATGTATTCGGGCACGAAGCCGGGAATCTCGAACGCGTCCTCAACTCCGGCTTTCTTCGCCTGCGTGCGGATATTGTTGCCATAGTCGAAGGTCACCGAACCCATCCGCTTCAACGCCAACATCGCCGCGACATGCTGGCCCATCGCTGCCATCGAGCGGCGAGTGTATTCATCCGGATTGGAGCAGCGCAATGCCAGCGCCTCTTTCAGCTCCATACCATTTGGAATATAACCATTCAACGCATCGTGCGCGCTGGTTTGATCCGTCAGAATGTCCGGCACAATGTTGCGACGCGCCAGTTCCGGCAAGACATCCGCGCAATTTCCCACCAGACCCACCGAGAGACCCTCTGCTCCTTCCAAAAGGGAAAGCGCTTCATCCAGAGTCCAAGCGATGCGATCGCAATAGCCGGTCTTCAACCGTTTCTCTATTCGCGTAGGGTCCACATCCACGCCCAGGAAACGCGCGCCGTTGAGAGTGGCTGCAAGCGGCTGAGCCCCACCCATTCCGCCCATCCCGCCGGATACCACCAGCTTCCCGCGCAGTGATCCTCCGAAACTCTTGGCCGCCGCTGCTGCGAAAGTTTCAAACGTGCCCTGGACAATTCCCTGGCTGCCAATGTAGATCCACGATCCAGCCGTCATCTGGCCATACATGGTCAGACCGAGCCGTTCCAACCGATTGAACTCCTCGTAATTCGACCAATGCCCGACGAGGTTTGAATTCGCGATCAGAACGCGGGGCGCTTCCGAATGCGTGCGGAAAATCCCTACTGGCTTTCCGGATTGCACCAGCAGTGTTTCGTCGTTTTCGAGCTCCTTGAGGGAGCGGACAATGGCATGGAAGGACGGCCAATCTCGCGCAGCGCGGCCCGTTCCGCCGTAGACGATCAACTCATCCGGCTTCTCGGCGACCTCAGGATTGAGGTTGTTCAAGAGCATCCGAAGCGCAGCTTCCTGATGCCAACCCTTGCAGGAGATCATGCTTAGATAATATCTTCTTCGGACGACCTGCCCGCCTCGGCCGAAGCCGCCTGTGCGAGGCTTTCTCCAATTCCTCGGTGAAATCAGCCGAACCGAAAGGCCGACCGCTCATGGTCGCCCGGCGGATCCTCTCCGCGAGCGCCTCGTCATCCATGCCAATGCGCAGCACTTCTCGCCAGCGCTCCTTCGGATACTCGTCTCGCCAAGGGATGTCATCCAGCAAGTCGGCGTCGTCATGATCCGTAATATGCGCGATGGCGCTCGACCATGGATAATCCTCGGCCAGTTCCACCAATCCGGCGCGCACCGGGTTCCGCTCGATGTAGGCAGCCACCGTGCAAACACCGGGCTCGTCCACAGGACAAGAGTAGTAGCGCGCTTGCCAAAAGTGCCCGGATTTCGCGCATCGCGTATTGTGATAGCGGGCATAATCGCGGTGCGTGTGGCCCAAGGCGCTAGCCAGCGCGTCGCCAGTTTGCGGAACCGCCAAGAGATGAACGTGATTGGTCATCAAGCACCAAGCCCAAATACCGAGTCCCTCTTCCGACGCGTATCTGCGCAAGAGCTTCAGATAAACATCGCGATCCGCCGCATCGTCAAACACATTCTGTCGCGCATTTCCGCGCTGGGTGATGTGGTGCGGGATCCCCGCGGCGACCACCCGGGCCATTCTCGGCATCACCGTTGAAGTGGATGGTCACGGAGGAAAGTCTCCAGAAAAATCCGGTTCGACAGGATACTCATTTCCCGATTTCTGCGCCGCGCGCGACACCGGTAAATCGGGAATTGAGTATCCTGTCACCACATTCTTAGCGCGTTCACTGGATCTACTTTGGACGCCCGTAGCGCCGGCACACAACACGCTACCGCACTCAGCGCGATCAGCAGCGCCGGCACGGCGAGGAATGTCGCTGGATCCCGTGCCGTCACGCCGTACAGCAAGCTGCCCAGCGTGCGGGTCAACATCCAGGCGCCGGACAAACCCACGATCACACCGATTCCAACGAGACTCAGGCCTTCGAGCAGAACCATGCGCAGCACATCGCCGCTGCGCGCGCCTAACGCCATGCGAATCCCGATCTCGCCAGTCCGTAGGGAAACAGCATAGGAAATAGCGCCGTAAATACCCAGCGCTGCGAGCGACACCGCGATAGCTGAAAAGAGCCCCAGCAGCGTCATCGCCAGACGTCCGCGCCACAGCTTATCCGCGATCACTTGCTCCATGCTTTGCACGTGCGCGATCGGAACGTCCTGGTCGAGCGCGCGGACTTGTTCCTGCGCCGCTTTCGCCAACGCCAGTGGATCCCCTTGAGCTCGCATCACCACCGTCATGTACGAAAATCCGGCGTCGCTTTGCGCGTGCGGAAGATAAATCTCATCGTTCGGCTGGTCCACCCAATCGGACTGCTTCACGTTCTTCACTACACCCACAATGGTCATCCACTTCGGACCTAGGCGCAGACGCTGGCCGATGGCATCCTCATTCGGCCAATGATGTTTCGCTAGCGCCTCATTGACGATTGCGACCCGATCGGAATCGGAAAGATCATGCTTGGTGAAATCTCGCCCTCGGAGCATCGGCGTCTTCATCGTCGCGAAGTATCCGGGCTGCACCACTCGGTACGCAGCCGTGGGCTGTTGCGCGGGCGGCGGATCGGGCCGGCCGTAAATAATGATCCCGAGAGTCCAGAGGTCGCCGCTGATCGGAAGATGGTTGATCAGGCTCACGGATTGCACCCCAGGGAGCGCTTCCAAGCGCGGCTTCAGTTGTTCAAAGAACCGGATGCGGCTGGGTCCTGTAGGATAAGATTTCCCCCCTGCCGCAACTTCGAACGTAAGAAGATGACGCGGATCGAATCCAGGATCCACCGCCGCAAGATGCTGGAAACTTCGCAGCATCAATCCGGCGCCGACTAGCAACACGAGCGCGAGTGCCACTTCTGAAATCACCAATAGCGCGCGAGTGCGATTCTCCGACTTGCCTGCCGTGGAGCCGCGTCCTCCGCTCTTGAGCGACTCCTGTAAGTCCGTCCGAAACGCCCTCAGCGCCGGCGCCAAGCTGCAAACGATCCCGGTGGCAAGCGCGATCAGTACAGTAAACAGCAGCACCGTTTTGTCGATGCCGACTTCGTCCAGCCTCGGCAAGCTCGCTTCCGGCAGCGAAGCAATCAATCCGGAAATTCCCCACTTGGCAATTACCGTCGCCACGGCAGCACCGGCCACAGAAAGCAGCAAGCTCTCCACCAACGACTGCCGGATCAGCCGCCAGCGGCTCGATCCGAGCGCGAGCCGCACAGCCGTCTCTTTCTTCTTGCCGTTCGCGCGCACCAACATCAGGTTCGCTACGTTGCTGCATGCGATCAGGAGTACAAATCCTACCGTGCCCAACAGCACCAGAAGCGTCGGACGAATATTCGCCACCACTTTTTCCTGCAGCGGGACCACTTCCGCCGTCATATCCGTATTGGTGTTTGGATACTGCTGGGCTAGACGCCTGCAAATCACGTCGATATCGGCTTGGGCTTGGGCAAGCGGCACACCATCGCGCAGCCGCGCGAAAATCCGCAACGATCGGCCTCCCCGATCGTTCAGCCGCTTGTCCAATTGAAGCGGCACCCACACTTCCACATTCGTGGCCCAAAACGGGGCGAAGTGGAACGATTCAGGCATGACGCCGTTTATCGTGTAGCTTTCGCCATTCAGCTTGATCTGCTGGCCAACGATATTCGGATCACCCGCAAAACGCCGCTGCCACAGTTGATAACTCAGGACGGCAAGGTGGCCACGCGCGGGTTGATCGTCGCCCTCTTCAAAAGTGCGGCCCAAGCGAGGTGGAACACCCATCACCGAGAAAAGGTTCGGGCTAACCTGCATCCCGGGCAATTCTTCCGCATGCTCGTGACCGGTCAAAGCGGCGCTCCAGATCTGGGCCGCACCCATCTGTTCAAAGGATCGCGATTGCTTGCGCCAATCCAGGTAATCGTCGGGCGAAACCGGATCCTGGCCGAAATGAAGGATGGTTACCAGGCGGGCTGGATCGCCATACGCCAAGGGACGCAGCAGAACGCCGTTTACTACGCTGAAGATAGCGGTATTGGCGCCGATTCCCAGCGCCAGGGCAAGAATCGCAAGAATCGCGAACCCCGGGCTCTTTACCAACGACCGAATCGTGTAGCGCAGGTCTTGCCGCAGCGTTTGCATGAGCTTTTGACTTAGACTCTACGCAAAGGTTAGCACTTGAATGAGACGATCCCCCCTTTCGCGCCACTAGATTGGCGTGAAAGATCAAGCGCTTCCCCTAGATACTGCCGCGCGTCAGCGCGCCATTGACGCCGCCCTCAGCCAGATGGACAAACAGTTTGGAAAAGGGTCGGTACTTCGGCTCGGTTCTCGCAACGTACTGCCGGTCGCGGTGATCCCCACTGGCTCCATTTCGCTCGACTCGGCTTTGGGCGTCGGCGGACTCCCGCGCGGACGCGTGGTGGAGGTTTTCGGGCCTGAGTCATCCGGCAAGACCACGCTCGCATTACAAGTGATCGCCCAAGCGCAAAAAGTTGGCGGTACGGCTGCGTTCATCGATGCCGAGCACGCACTGGATCCAGCCTATGCGGGCAAATTGGGCGTCGACGTGGATAACTTACTGGTCTCTCAGCCGGATTATGGGGAACAGGCGCTGGAGATCGCCGGCGCTTTAATAGGGTCCGGCGGCATCGATGTGATCGTGGTGGATTCCGTGGCGGCGCTGGTTCCTAAAGCTGAGCTCGACGGCGAAATGGGAGACAGCCATATGGGCTTGCATGCCCGGCTGATGTCGCAGGCGCTCCGGAAGCTCACCGGAACCGTGGCGCGAACCAACACGCTGCTGCTGTTCATCAATCAGATTCGGGAGAAGATCGGCGTGATGTTCGGCAATCCGGAGACCACCACGGGCGGCCGCGCTTTGAAGTTCTATTCGTCCGTCCGGGTGGAAGTTCGTAGGATGACCGCTATCAAGGACGGCGACAAGATAATCGGAAACCGCACTAAAATCAAGGTGGTGAAGAATAAGGTGGCGGCGCCGTTCCGCGAGGTGGAAGTGGACATCCTTTATGGAGAGGGCATCTCGCGCGAGAGCGATCTGCTGGACTTGGGCGTAGTTCACGAGCTTGTGGAAAAGAGCGGCTCCTGGTTCAGCTTTGCGGGCGAGCGAATCGGGCAAGGCCGCGAGAACGCGCGCGCTTATCTGGTTGCGAATCCCGAGGCGCGGGAACAGTTGAACTCAGACCTGCGCAAGAAGCTGGGCTTCGACGTTCCGAGCCCGGACGAAGCTGCACCCAAACAACCGGCAGCCGGGCAGCTCTCGCTCAACAAGGCCGCCCAAAGTGCCTGAATTCAGGCTCTGGAAGGTCTGGAGGCCGTCAGAAGCCCGTTTCATCGGGTTTCGGGGCGCCAGGGAGCTAAAAAACTGAGGAAAACCGTGTTTTTTTCGCATTCTACTCTTTACATCGGGCTCGGCATCCCGTATGATTTGGAAGGAAACAATCTTGTGCGGTTATGTTTTATGTAACCGGACTACTGGATGGAAGTCCCCACTAAGGAAACTAAGGAGAAGTAAATGGCAGCAACCAAGATGACGCAGTCGCAGATCATGAAAGAGCTCGCGGCAGCCACCGGAAGCACAACCAAAGCGGCCAAGACGTTCGTCGAGACCTTCGCCGACATGGCCGTTCGTGAAACCAAGAAGAATGGAATGTTCGTCATTCCCGGCATCGGCCGCCTGGTTCGCGTGGATCGCAAAGCCCGCATGGGCCGCAATCCCGCCACCGGCGAAGCGATCAAGATCCCGGCCAAGAAAGTGGTCAAATTCCGGGTCGCAAAAGCCGTGAAGGACGCGATCGTACCCAAGAAGAAATAGGTTAAGAACGGCAAGCACGCTGTTAAAAATCAAAACCCCCACGATCACCTCGTGGGGGTTTGCTTTTCAGAAGTCGATACTAGGTCCGCTCAAAGTGCGAGCAAATCCAGGAAGCCTTAGGCCTGCTTCTTTTCGTCGACGTTAGGGTGTTGTTCTTCTTTCATCGCACCCTTGAAGTTCTTGATGCCTTCTCCTAAACCCTTGGCCAGCTCGGGAATCTTCTTTCCGCCAAAGAGCAGAACTGCGACCACCAAAATGACAAGTAGCTCAGGCAAGCCTATAGAACGAAACATGCGGCCTCCTTTATTGGACACTTTCATTGTACTCCGATTCCCGCCGCGCTGCACTCTTCCGCTATACTTTCCTTTCCCATGTGGCAGCAAAATTACATTCCTTTAGGAAGTCTTCCTCTTTCGGCATTGCTGGCCGCACTGCCGATTTTCACCCTTCTTTTGCTGCTGGGCATCCTGCGCAAGCCTGCCTGGATCGCCGCGCTCTCCGGACTCGCGGCGACTGTTGTGGTCGCCGTTGTTCTTTACGGTATGCCAGTCGGAAAAGTGGTGGCGGCCACCACTTACGGTGCGGCATTCGGCCTGTTCCCCATCGGCTGGATCGTGATCTGGGCTGTCTTCCTCTATCGGCTGACACTCGATACCGGCAAGTTCGAAGCCATCAAGCACTCCATCGGAAGCCTGACCAGCGACCGGCGCCTGCAGGCCCTGCTGATCGCTTTCGCCTTCGGAGCATTCGTGGAAGGGGCCGCCGGATTTGGTACTCCGGTGGCGGTAGCATCCGCGATGTTGGCCGGGCTCGGATTCACGCCATTCTACGCCGCCGCCATCTGCCTGCTGGCGAACACCGCGCCGGTAGCATTCGGCTCCATCGCGATTCCCATCGTCACGCTGGCAGGAATCACGGGACTGCCGCTGGATCGTTTAAGCGCCGGCGTGGGGCGCATCTGCGCGCCTGTTTCTCTGATCGTCCCGGCCTACCTGATTTTGGTGATGGGCGGATGGAAAGCCCTGCGACCGGTTTTGCCCGCGGCAATCCTCTGCGGCGTTTCGTTCGCCGGCATGCAGTTCGTCATCTCGAACTTTGTCGGCGCGCAACTTACTGACCTCATCGCTTCGCTCACCGCAATTATTGCGTTGGTGCTGCTGTTCCTGGTGTGGAAGCCGAAGGACATTGTTGTTGCCGAGCAGCCGTCTTCCAAAACAGTAGCAGTCCGGCATTCGGCTGGGCAGATTCTGTTGGCATGGAGCCCGTATTTGCTGCTGGTTGGCTGTGTCCTTCTGTGGGGTTATAAGCCGATGCAAGGGACGCTGAATTCCGTGACCGCCGCGATTCCCTGGCCCGGTTTGCACAATCTGATCGCCCGGATGCCCCCGGTTACCGCGCGAATTTCGCCCTACCCGGCAGTGTTTAATCTCAACTGGCTTTCGGCTTCGGGAACTGCCTGCATGATTGCCACTTTTTTGACCGCGCTTGTGTTACGAATTCCGCCGCTGCAATTTTTTAAGATTCTCGGCAGCACGTTGCGGCAGCTCGCATTCTCACTGGTCACACTCGCGGCGGTGCTGGGCCTGGCTTTCCTGATGAATTATTGCGGCGCTACCGCGACTCTCGGATTGGCATTCGCTGCCACCGGTGCGTCGTTCCCGTTCTTCAGTGCGCTACTCGGATGGATGGGAGTCTTTCTCACTGGATCCGACACATCGGCTAACGCGTTGTTCGGGAATCTGCAAGTGGTGACCGCTTCGAAGTTGGGACTGAATCCGGTGTTGATGGCCGCGTCGAATTCGGCCGGGGGTGTGATGGGAAAGATGATCAGCCTGTCGAGCATCGCTGTAGCGACCTGCGCGACTGGGATGGCGCGGGAGGATGAGGCGCGGCTTTTTCGGTTTACGCTTAAGCATAGCTTGTTGCTGGCTAGTGCGATTGGGCTGATTGTTTTGTTTTATGCGTATGTTGCGCCGGGGCTGCAGCCTTGAGTTGTCAAAAGGCACCGACTCCCTCACGGTCGCGGCTCGGAAAAGTGTCAACCAAGCCGCGACCGTAAGGGAGTCGGTGCCGTTAGGGGACCCAGGTTCTTAGGAACTTTGTTGGTTCGCCGGGGTCGATCGAAAACATTGGGGAACCCGCTGGCACAAGCCACGTTTCGCCTTCGCTAAATTGCTCGCCGGCAATCTTGCCACTGCCTGACGCGAAGATTAGCAAGTGGAAACGATCCGGCGCCGGCGGATAGTCGATTGGTGTTGTGATTCTGGCTAGTTCGGTGTGGAAGTATTTGCAGTCGATTGGCAACGAAACTGGCTTCGCGTCGCTCGCTTCCAGTGAGGTAACCTGCATGGCCTTTTCCAGGTGCAACTCGCGAGGGCGGCCGTAGTCGTACAAACGGTAGGTGATGTCGGATTGTTGCTGCACTTCGCACAGGGCTAATCCAGCGCCGATGGCATGTACGGTTCCCGCCGGAACAAAGAATGCATCGCCCTGCTTCACGTCGATCCAATTCAGAAGGTTTTCGATCTCGCCGCTCAACGAGGATTGTTTTAAACGCTCGGGGGTGATGGATTCGCGAAAGCCAAGGGCGAGCTGCGCCCCGGGATCCGCGCGCAAGACGTACCACATCTCGGTTTTACCGAGCGACTTCTCGTGAGCAGCGGCGAACGCATCGTCCGGATGCACCTGCACGGAGAGCCGCTCGCTGGTAAACACGAACTTAACGAGAAGGGGAAGATCGGCTTCAAACCAAACCTCGCCGATTTTTTTACCGGGGTCCGCGTACCAGGGAGACAAGTCCAGCGCTCCCCATATTTTCTCTTTGAAAACACTGGGGAGCCGGACCGGGTTGCTACCGTCCACGGATGAAGCGCTCGATTCGGTCGAGTCCGCGCGCGAGTTCATTTATGGACGTCGCATAGGAGATTCGGACATGCTCGTTGGTTCCAAAGGCTTCGCCCGGAACCACCGCTACATACTCTTCGGCCAGCAGCTTCTCTGAGAACTGCAGCGCGGACGTAATGCCATTGCGGAATGCCACGGAGATGTTCGGATAGGCGTAGAAAGCGCCTTTGGGCTCGGCAATCCGGACGCCGGGAATAGCGCGCAGGCGGGTGACAACGTAGTCGCGGCGTTTCTGGTACTCAGCGAGCATCACGGGTATGGAATCCTGCGGACCGCGCAAGGCTTCGATGGCAGCCTTCTGGGACACCGACGTGGGATTCGACGTGGTGTGGCTTTGCAGCTTCATCATGGCGTCGATCAGAGACTTGGGCGCGAGCGCAAAGCCGATGCGCCATCCGGTCATTGCGTAGGTCTTCGAAAGCGAGCCCGCTACTACGACGTGTTCCTTCGCATCCGGCATGGACGCGATGGAGAACGGCTCGCTTTCATAGAGAAATTGGCAGTAGCATTCGTCGGTCATCAAACGAACGCCGCGTTTGGCTGCCAGCTTGTAAATCTTTTCGAACTCTTCGCGGCTCAGAACCGATCCGCTCGGATTGTTGGGCGAGTTGATGATCAGCAACTTCGAGCGCGATGTAATATACGGCGCGATCATGTCTGCGGTAAACGTGAATCCATTCGCTTCGTCGGTGGGGACGAACACGCACTTTCCGCCGGCATAGTTGACGACATCTTTGTAAGTGACCCAGTACGGAACTGGAATAATCACTTCGTCGCCTTCGCCGATGGTCGCTTGCATCAGATTGAAAATCGCGTGCTTGCCGCCCACGGTCACCATGCATTCGGCCGGTGAGTAATTGGTTCCGTAGTCGGTCCGATGCCGGTCGCAGATGGCGTTCTTCAACTCAAGCGTTCCGCCAGTGGGCGTGTACTTGGTGAAGTTGGCATCGATGGCGGCGATGGCCGCTTGCTTGATGTTCTCCGGCGTGGGGAAATCCGGTTCGCCGGCCCCGAAGTCGACGACGTCTTTTCCTTCTCGGCGAAGGCGGTCGGCGTCGGCCGCGACTTTCATGGTGGAAGACTCGCTGATCAGCGAAATCCGCTCGGCGAGATCAGTGGTTGCTTGCATGGAAGGTGTCAATTCTCCTAAGTGTCTCCTAACAGTCTTTTTCTTAGTTTACCTTCAATCGACGGTGGCACCAAACCCGTGATTTTTCCACCCAGGCGGATCACTTCCTTCACCAGCTTGGAACTCAAGAACGAATGCGCTTCACTCGCCATCAGGAACACCGTCTCAATGTCCGGACCCAGCCGCCGATTCATGAGCGCCATCTGCAACTCATACTCATAATCGGAAACCGCGCGAATGCCGCGCAGGATCACGCTGGCGCCGCACTGAGACGCGTACTCCACCAGCAGTCCGTCGAAAGATCCCACTTCGACGTTCGGGTATCCCTGCACTACCTCGCGCAGCATTTCGATCCGTTCTTCAACGCTGAAGAGAGCCTCCTTGCCGTCGTTGCGCAAGATGGCGACGAAGAGCTTGTCGAAGAGAGCCGAGCCGCGCTGGATCAAATCCAGATGTCCGTTCGTGATTGGATCGAACGAGCCCGGATATAGCGCAACAACAGAAGCTGGTTTGGCTCTCACGATTTGGTTCTCAATGTTTGCCTTCACCCGGGTGATAGGTGCGCTCGGCGTGGGACTTGATGTCCGCCAGGCTGAAATACGCCGGCTTGAACTCCTGCTTGGCGTAGAGCTGCGACTGATCGAAATAGTGTTTGGAGTTGGGATCGGAATTCTCGCCGAAGACCAGAATCGACCGCGCCTGCACCTGCGGACCGAAATCCACCACGCTGATGAAGGAGTGCCCGGCGACGCCGTAGCGACGCTTCTGTCCGCGTTCCGGCCGCGAGTAGAAATTGAACACGATGCCAACATCGCCGGGAGCGCCAGCAATTGGCAAGCTGGCTACTTCATCGCTGAATGGTTCGTCGCCACCGGATTGACGGCGCTCCAACCGGTTGATATCGCCGTAGGGCACTCGCCAGGTTCCGAATGTCTGCTGCAGCGTGTCGACTACCTTCTCGAGCGATTCCAGAGGCGTTTCCTTGGGCTTGGCAGCCGGAAACACCGCGGTGCCGTACTGTTTTTCGTGATAGAGCAGGAACAGGGTCATCGGTACGGAGTTGACGCGGCTGACATGATCCCAATTGCGCAGCTCCGTGATCGCGTCCAAGAGTTTCGCGGGATGCGTTTCGTCAAAGGCTTCCACCAGCTTCGGGATTTCGGTCTCGGCCTGGATGACGTAGGTATCGAAGCCGGCTTTGGCCCATTCGTCAAAACTGAATTTGTCTTTGTTCCAAAGGATGCGGCGCGAAATGCGGGCGCGCGCATTGTCCGGCTCGCCGACCATGTATTTGGGATATTCGGAAGGATCTGGATTTCCGAACACGGTGGTGGCGAACGGCGTGGAATTGCAATTCTGAACAAAACCGGATTTCGGATTGGTCACCTGCGGCAGTTCGTTGAAGGTGTGGTATCCGTGCCACTCCGTTTCAGACGTGGAGCCATCCACGGGCTTCGACCAATCGAACTTGGGCGATCGCTTGGGGACCGCGCCGTTATAGACGTAGAAGATGTTGCCTTCTTTGTCGGCATAGATCGCGTTGAACATGGGGACCGCGACTGCGGACATGGCTTTCTTGAATTCGTCGAAATTGTGCGACTTGCTCATGGCGTACCACTCATCCACTTGCCCGCCTTCTTCGAACTTCGCCATTTTCACGGCCAGCGGTTTTCCGTTGCGCTTGGCCACGATGGGGCCATGATGCGTGCGGCGGAACGTGAAAACGGGCTCGGTGAATCCGTTGGAGGTTTTGACCTTGATGGTTTCCTTCCATTCGGTGGCGTGCTTGTACGCCCCGTCGTAGCGGTAGGCCAGCGGGTCGCTCGGATTGTCGAAAGTCTCTTCGTAGACATCCACGATGTCCGGCTCATTCACGGTGTGGCTCCAGCCGAGGACATCGTTGTGGCCGATGGTGGGGAATCCGGAGCCGAAGAAGGAAGCGCCGCTCATGTTCCAGCCGGTGTCGCTGTGGACGTGTCCCTCATACCATTGGCCGACGCCGAAGAAGGGTTGGTGTGGATTGATGAAAAGCAGGGCGTGTCCATCGGCGCTTTTGGCGGGCGTGATGGCCCACATGTTGGAGCCTTGCGATTCCGACGCGCTCGAAATTTCAGTGGGCTTGAGACCGCTCTTTCCGAAGATGAATTTATAGTAGAGCGCGTAGCGATTGAAGGCATAGATGTACCACGGTTCGAAATGCGTGATGAGGCGCGGCTTGGTTTGCGGATTCCGCGCGAGGAAATAATTCAGACCGTCGGCGGAGGCATCCACCAGCTGCTTGGTTTCGGGACTGGCCCGCTGGTACTCTTCCTGCGCCAATTTCGGAATCTGGAGCGCGCGTACCAGGCGGTCATCATCCAAAGTTTTGCTGCCATAAATTTCGGAAGCGCGGCCGAGTGCGCGGATGTAACTATCCTCAATCTGCCAGAAATTATCTTCGGCCTGGGCGTAGATGTAGCCGAAGATGCAGGCGGCATCGGTGGGTCCATAGACATGCGGGACGCCGTAATTATCGCGATAAATGGTGACAGATTTCGCGGTTGAGGTGGGCAAGGTGGCTGCGCCGGCCGGCAAAACGAGGGCGGCCACGAATGCGACGAGGGAAAGCGTGGTTCGGCGGGTCATTGCTGGCGAGTTTATCAGATTGGGGCGCGGGCGGGCTGGTGGTTTGAAAAAACGAAGCCAGGGTGGGCGGGAGCCTTGGGAATCCCTTTAGGCTTAGACGGTTCGGGCATTGGTGCGGCGGCTTCTTTGGATGCCGGGCGTTCCCGCTCGCGCCGTTCGGCCTGGAGTTCGCGGAGTTGATGGAGCGTCTTTTGGAACTGGCGGGAGAGGCGAGCGCCATGCAGCCCGAGCATGGAAAGTGAGTGGATGGTCTCCGCGTACTGCGAGGGGCGATTGGCGATGGTGAGGAGGTTCGCTTCGAGGAGCGGGATGCGGCGGAGACGCCAGGAGGTATCGGCGAGTTCCTGGACCAGATGATTTTCGGTTGGCGTGGCGGGCTGATATTCGTCGAAGAATCCGCGGCAGTGCCGGTCGAAGGCGGCGCGATCTTCCGTAAGCAGGACGGCGGTGCGGGCGGTCAAGCCGTGACGGAGCGCGTTGAGCGACGAACGCTGTTTCCCGGGATCGGTGCGGGGGTCCGGTGGAGTGCTGGGAGTTGGCGCGATTGATGGCCGCGCGTTCGAGGGGAGCTGTGGATGGGGACATGAGTGGATCTCGGTACTGGGATAGCAGGAGGCTCGATCGGTCGGGAGGGTTGTTCTCGAGAGGTAGCTGAGGGGGAAGGAATTGTTTTTGTGGAGGCGGGTGATTGGGCGGTTAGAATGGTACGAACTTGCACGCGCGATTTTGTGTCGATGCAGCGACCTAGTTGCGACATATCCATAACCACGACGGAGATGAAGACGAGGTTATTGAGGTACTGAACAGGCCTGATGAGGGTCGGCCCGGAAGCGAGGGTGCTAGGATCGCCCTAGTGCGCATAGGCGTCACAGCCAGAAACTCATCGGGTTCAAGCTGGGGATAATCCGTCAGGATTTATTGCTGGGAAGCGCCATTTGAAAGCCATTCCAGAATCTCTTGCACCGTGATCCGGTGGCCGCGAATGCACGGCTCTCCGAATCGCACGTTGGAATCGATCGCGATCCGCTCTAGGAGTGTTTCATGGGGTGGTGGCATTTGCGTCCCCTTCGAGTTATTGTAGCTGGCGGTTTGAGGGCTTCGCCGACGTAGCGTTTGGCGGACGTCCACGCCGGTTACTCATTTTCGTTGGCCCGTTTTCGTTGGCGGAAAAGCGGGTGCAGGGGGACCCGCGCGGACCAGGGGGTCCGCCCCACTTGCTATGACAAGAATCCCAGCAATGGCAAAACCCTAAGAATTGTAGGCTTTTTCCAGCGTTGCGATGTCTAGTTTTTTCATTTGCAGCATGGCGTCCATGACGCGCTTCACGCGGGCTGGATCCTTGTCCTGAATCATTTCCAGGAAAACGTTCGGCACAATTTGCCAGGATAATCCGAATTTATCTTTCACCCAGCCGCATTGAATTTGCTGGGCGCCTTCGGACAACCGGTCCCAGTAATGGTCTACTCTCCGCTTGCGTTTCGCAGTCCACCAAGAAAGAAACGGCTTCGGTGAATTTGTACTTCGGGCCGCCGTTCAAGGCAGTGAACTGCTGTCCGTTCAGGCGGAATGCTACGGTCAGGACTCGTGCTTCGGGATAGCGGACGATGGTTTCTACCGCGGAATCCGGAAAGATGGAGACGTAGAAATTGGCGGCCTCTTCGGCTTGCTGATCGAACCACAGAAATGGACTGATTTTTTGTTTGGTCATAGATTCCTCGACGTGAGATTGTTTTTTGGCAGGGCTGCAGCGAGCAGCAGCACGGCTCCGGCGAAAAGCAGCGTGTCCGCTACATAGTTTATTCCCTCATTCATTTCCGACGGCTTGGTGGCCGTGGTCAGTATGGGCAGGTAGAGCAGGAAAGTAAGGACAGTAAACAAAAGGCCGACCGAAGCCGCGGCGTTTCTGGCGTACTTTTGGATCAGCAGGAGGAGTCCTCCCGCCAGCGTGACGATCCCGGCAAGGTAGCCCAGAAAAGAGTGCAGTGGAAACCAGGCGGGCGTCACTTTCGGCAGCGGGACGCCTGGCGCGAACTCCGGATGCAGAAACTGTTCCGCTCCGAAGAAGATTAGCGTGGCTGCCATGTAGAATCGCGCGATAGAGAGCCATGGTTCGGAAGGTGGAGCCCGCTGCGCCGCGGCGAGAGCCAATGCGCCGGCCCCGAAGGACAAGTCTCTGACCGCGACTGCCCACAAGATCCTGTTGGTCGGATTTTTCACTACATTGGGCAGGTGGATCATTGCGACGAAAATGCAGAACATCACCGCCAAGAGCGGCGCCGACCATCGCATATATTTCGTGAAAACCAGACTGAGAGCCGCGGCGACCAGGCAGAAGCCGACGAAGTAGGCCCAGAACAGATGGCCAGGCATCCACGGCGGGACGACTTGCGCGAGGAAGCTCGCTCCAGCCAAATGCTCCGCGCCAAACACGGCCAGCGGCGCGGCATAGAACATCGGACCGAAGACGACCACTTTATCCAGCCCTTGGGCCGAAGACAGACGTTTTCTCACGGTGATGCACCCGATTGCGAAAACGATCAGGCCTGCCAGCCAGGGCCAGAATATGAAGGGTGTAAACACAGATCCGCACTCCTTTTTGTTACAACGTAGGCAGATTGACGCGCGGGATTGGGAACGGTTACAGGTGGCATCGAAATCGCAACCCGATTCTGCTCCTCAACATCAGATTCTGATAGAGGTGAACGAATGGATCCACGAATTGATTATCTAAAGACTTCACGCGGGATTTACGAGGCGATGCTTGGATTGGAGAAGTATCTGCATCAGTCGACCGTCGAGCAGCCGCTACTGCATTTGGTGAAACTCCGCGCTTCACAGATCAACGGATGCGCGTACTGCATCGACATGCACTGGAAGGATCTGCGGTCGCTGGGGGAAAGTGAGCAGCGGTTGTATGGCCTAGACGCGTGGGAGGAATCCCCCTACTACACGGATCGGGAGCGCGCGGCCTTGAGTTGGACTGCAGCGGTGACGAATGTTCGCGAGGGGCACGTTCCGGACGAAGTTTACGAAAAGGTACGCAAGATGTTCAGCGAAACAGAGCTGGCGGATTTGACGTTTGCTATTGCAGCGATCAATGCGTGGAACCGATTAGCGATCGCAGGACGTACCACGCCGGGGACGTATCGACCGGCTAAGCAACACGGTGCGTAAACAAAATGGCTGCAAATTGTACAAGCACAATCTAACGGCACCGACTCCCTAACGGTCGCGGTTCGGTAGCACTCTTTCCGTTCCGAGCCGCGACCGTGAGGGAGTCGGTGCCTTTCCGATTTTTTTTACAGGCTCTGAGGGAGCCAGTGCCCGGCTCTCCTTGACATTCTACCTATCGTTGCGATATATGTAGATTGTCATAGAGAGGACACATGCCGGTGGATAAATCGGAACTGCTGCAGGGAACGCTGGATATGCTGATCCTGAAAATTGTGGCGCTGGGCCCGGTGCACGGGTACGGTATATCGCAGCGGATCCGCCAGATTTCAAAAGAAGTGCTGCAGGTGCAGCAGGGATCGTTGTATCCCGCGCTGCATCGGCTGGAAAAGCGCGGCTGGCTGGATGCCGAGTGGGGCGAATCCGACAACGGCAGGCAGGCCAAGTTTTACAAGCTCTCGGCGCAGGGACGAAAGCATCTCGCATCGGAACATTCCAATTGGAACCGGCTCTCGGAAGCCGTGCAAGTGATCATGCAGACCGCGCGGTAGGAGAAAGCAATGCGGTTATGGAGAAAGCCGAAGTCACCGGAACTGGACAATGAGGTCCGGTTTCACATCGAAGCGCTGACGGAAGAAAACATCGCGCGAGGACTAACGCGGGAGCAAGCCCGGCGCGAGGCGGTTCTCGAATTCGGAGGCGCCGAGCAAATCAAGGAAGAGCTGCGCGACGTGCACCGCTTGCCTGTGGTGGACGCGGTTGTAACCCGCACGCGCTATGCGTGGCGTGTGCTGCGCGGATCGCCATCCTTCTCGTTGACCGTGATTGCCACGCTCGCGCTCGGGATCGGCGCGAACACGGCGGTATTTTCGGCAATCGACGCCGTGCTGCTGCGTCCCCTTCCCTACCCCGATCCGGACCGGCTGGTGGTGCTGCACGAATATCGCGCTAAACAGGAGCGTCCAGAAAGTTTGTTCGCGCCGGTGCGGCTGGAAGATTGGAACCGCTTGAACAGCAGCTTTCAAGCGATCAGCGGATATTTCACGGAAGATAGTGTGGATGTATCGGGTCCGCTGCCGGTGAAGATCAAGCGCGCATTCGTGGCGCCGCGATTCCTTCAGGTGTTGGGCATCTCGCCGGCACTGGGGCACGATTTCTCGAGCGACGACGAGCACTTTCGCGCTAACTTCCCCGGCAACGTGTTGATCAGCGATCGATTCTGGCGGGAGCATTTTCATTCGGATCCGGGTGCGATCGGCAAACCGCTGCTGCAGGATCGAAGCTCGGCAACTGTGATTGGCGTGATGCCGGCGGGCTTCTCTTTTCCCGAAGATGTGGATCTATGGGTGGTAGCCGCGCCGGATGCGCCGTTTGCAACGAATCGACGCAATACGTGGTTCACCGGAATCGGGCGATTGAAGCGTGGCGTGACAGAGGCGCAGGCCCGAGCCAATATGGACCTGGTGCAGCATCAACTAGCGGGCGAGTTTCCCGCGACGGATACGGATGTAACATCCGAAATAAAAGCGCTGAAGGAAACCACCGTGGGGACCGCGCGCGCATCGTTGTGGCTGCTGTTCGGCGCAGTTTCCGTGCTGCTGCTGATGGCCTGCATCAATGTCGCATCGCTGCTTCTGGCGCGCGGCATGGAGCGCTCGCACGAATTTTCTCTACGCTTCTCGCTGGGTGCGTCACGCAAAACCATTTTGGCGCAGCTGCTGACGGAAACCCTTCTGCTTGCGATTGCGGGGGCCGCGGCGGGTCTGGCGCTGGCCGCCGTTTTGGCCAGAGTTCTGGCCGCGATGGCCAAAAGCATTCCACGCATCGGCGAGGTGGGGCTGGATTGGCGGCTGTTCCTCTACACCGCGATTTGCGCGGTAGTTGTCACGCTGCTCTCCGGATTGTTTCCGGCGCTGCAGGCCAGTTCCACTGCGCTGGCGGGATCCATCTCGCGCGGTGCTCGAACGCAGGTTTCGAGCGTACGTCCCGCGCAATCGTTGCTGGTGTGCGTGCAGGTTGCGCTCGCGGTTTGCCTGTTATCCGGCGCGGGATTGCTGCTCAGGAGCTTTCAGGCGTTGTCCGACGTCGCGCCGGGCTTCGATGCTTCGCACGTACTGGCATTTCGACTCACTGGAGGGTACGGCGAAACGGCGGACCTTCCCGGGCTGAGGAATGGAATCAATCGAACGTTGGAGGAATTGCGCGCGCTGCCGGGCGTGGAGGCGGCGGCTGCATCATTAACTCTGCCGGGCGTGCCTTTTGAATTTCCGGTAGACGTGTCCAGCGCGGATTCGCCGCTCGATCCAGCGCGCCGGGTGACTGCGGAAAGCCGCTACGTATCGCAAGGATACTTCGCCAGCATGCGTATTCCGATGCTTTCCGGGAACGCGTGCGATCCGCATTCCGATACCGCGGGCGCAGTGGTGAACCGCAGTTTCGTTTCCACTTATTTTGGCGATCGGCCAGTGCTGGGGCATCATCTGGCAGGCGCTCCGAATCCATTCGGGCTGGCGCCAAGCACGGTGCTGGGAGTTGCTGCCGATGCACGCGAAGCGGGGCTCGATCGCGAACCCGTTCCCACCATTTATTGGTGCGGCCCACCGGTGGATCCGGGCCGCTATTATCTGGTGCGGACAGCGGGCGCCCCATCTGCGATTGCGAGCGCGGTCCGCGAACGGATTCATGCGGTAGAACCGGCGCGCGCGGTTTACGATCTGGCGCCGTTGCGCGAGCATCTCAACGAATCCTTCGCGGAAGTGCGGCTGCGAACTGTTCTGCTCGGCCTGTTTGCGGCGACAGCGCTCGCGCTTGCGTGCGTAGGATTGTATGGAACGATGACGTATCTGGTGACAACGCGAAGGCGCGAGATCGGACTGCGCATGGCGCTCGGCGCGCGACGCAATGAGGTGGGGTTGCGATTTGCCGGCCGCGGTTTGGCGGTCACCTGTGTCGGGGCGGTTGCTGGCTTGTTGTTAGCCGCGTGGGCGGCGCGATTCATTTCTGGAATGCTTTACGGCGTACGCACGAATGACGCAACGGCGCTTGGCGGGGCGGTGGTTGTTATGTTTTGCGTTGCACTGCTGGCATCCGGGATTCCGGCGTTCCGGGCGACGCGCGTGGATCCGATGCGAATCTTGCGGGAGGAGTAACGGCCGTTTCTCGTTTCTCGTTTCTCGTTGTCGATGTTATTCGATGCTTGTTGTTTTTCGGGTTCAGCCTCCATGATTTACGCTCCCTTGCGGTCGCGGTTCGGTTAGGGGAAGTCAACGAGGAACGAGAAACGAAGAACGAGAAACGTTTGGACGTTACTCGGCGCGTAAAGCCTCGACCGGATCGACCTTCGTCGCCCTGCGGGCCGGCAGGTAACTGGCGAGCGTCGCTGCGAGAACCAGCCCGATCGACACCCCGACGTACGTCAGCGGATCGGACGGGCTCACATCAAAGAGCACCGATTTCATCAGGCGTGTCAGGACCAACGCTCCGGTCAACCCAAACGCTACGCCGACGCCTGACAGAACCAGTCCGTGACGCACAAACATCTCCGTGACGTTCTGGAGAGGAGCGCCCAGCGCGAGCCGGATTCCGATCTCGCGAGTCCGTTGCGAAACCGAGTAGGATATGACGCCGTAGATTCCGATCAAGCCCAGAAGCAGCGCCATGCCGCCCGCGATGGCCAGCAGCACCAGCGTAAAAGACGTTCGCGCGAGGGAACGGTCGTATACGGATTCGAGCGTTTTGACGTCGGCTAGAGGCAAATTGGATTCACGGCTGGCGACGGATTTTTGCAGATCCTGCAAGCAACGCCAGAGATCCCGCCCGCGGCGTGCGGACCACGAAAGCCACGCTTCGGTATACATACGATTGGGGAAGATTCGAAATTCTTCTGCAGCAGGGGCCAGTAGACAATGGCAGGCGCCTTCTGATCCACGCCTTCGTCGCGCAAATCAGCCACCACGCCGATCACTTCCCGCCAGTCGTCCTTGAGCGTTGGACGGATGCGTTTGCCGATGGCCGCGCGCGGATCGTGCCACAACTCGCGCGCCATGTTCTCCGAGACCAGGGCCACGGGCGTCTGGTTGTAAGTCTCGGCCCAAGTCAAATCGCGCCCCGCAATCAAACGGGCTCCGGTTGTGGAGAAGTAACCTGGCGAGACGAATTTGAGGGTCCGGATGGGGGGAACGGTGCTCGCCTGGTCGGTCTGATCCTCCGCATAAACCGGATCGCCCGAGCCGCCTTCCATGGGAAGGTTGCTCGTGATAGCGACTGCGGAAACACCTGCAATCGACTCTATCTTACGCAGGATTTCCTCTTCCATCCGAATCGCGCGCTCCGGTTCCGGCGACCTGCGATTCGGGAATCGAAATATGCAGCGTCTCCAGTTCTTGCGCGTGCGGAGAAGCCGGGATCGATGTGCCGCAGGGCCTGGAAGGTGCGGATCATCAGTCCGGAACCGACCAGCAGCACCACAGCCAGCGCCACCTGCACGATCACCAGAAGGCTGCGCGCACGATGCCTCTCCTTGCTCTGGCTGATGGAGCGGCCTCCGCTACCAAGCGCGTTCGATATCCGGGGCCGCGCATACTTGAAGACTGGGATCATGCCGAAAAGCAAACCCGCAGCCAGCGAAATGCCCAGCGTGAACGCCAGCACCGCCGGATCGATTGAAATGTCGTGGATGCGCGGCAGGTGTTCCACTCCGGAGGCCGCCAGCACCCGCACCGCGCCATACGCGAGCGCCAATCCAAGCCCGCCTCCGGCAACACTGAGCAGCAGGCTTTCGAGCAGCAGCTCGCGCGCGATGCGTCCCCACCCGGCGCCGAGCGCGGCGCGAACCGCCAGTTCCTGCCGGCGTCCATCGGCGCGGACCAGCAGCAGATTCGCCACATTGGCGCAGGCGATCAACAGCACAATGCCCACCGTGCCCATCAGCATCCAGAGCGTCTTTCCGATGTCGCCAACCAGGACGTCCTTCAACAAACGCAAGCGAGGGGCGATGCGGGAGGCGGCCCAAACATTCGAGCTGAAGCCGGGGTTCACTGCGAATTTCGCCGGCGCCAGGGCGAGCATGCGCGCGACATCCGCGTTGGCCTGGGTGAGCGTCACGCCGGGTTTGAGCCTTGCGACGCCCTGGCAGCAGAAGCTGATCAGGCGAATGTCCGCGCGATTGATTCGCAGCGGCAGGAGCAGCGAGACCGGGTGATCCATGAATTGAAACGATGGCGGCATCACACCGACCACCTGCGTGCGCATTGCCATCCAGCAGGATGCGGCGGCCAAGAACGGAAGGATCGCCTCCGAAGCGCGACTTCCAATAGCCATCCGAAAGAATCACCGTACGTTCGCTTTTCGGGTCGTCATCCGCACGCGGTGAACCCGCGTCCCAGCATGGGCTGGACGCCGAGGACCGGGAGAAAGCGATTTGTCACAAGGAGAGCACGGGACCTCCTCTGGCTGAGCCAACGCCGGTTACGCTCGCGGTGTCCGGCTGCCACATGCCGACATCCTGAAACACGCGGTTTTCTTCGCTGTAAGTGAAGTACAGCGAAGCGGCCAGGTTGAGGTTCTCGATATGGATGCCCGGCGCGGTGTGCCGCAATGCGACAATTTGCCCGGATTGCGGATAGGCGAGAGGTTTCAACAGCACGCCCTCGATCACGCTGAAGATCGCGGTGCTGGCGCCGATGCCCAATGCCAGGGTGAGTACGCTGATGGCGGTGAAACCGGGATTGCCGCGCAGGCGGCGGGCGGCATAGCGCAGATCCGACAAAGACGACGTGATGACGTTCTCCCATCCGTAGGAGCGCACCTGTTCGCGGACCGCGGTAGCGCTGCTGAGTTCCATGCGCGCCCGGCGGCGGGCTTCGTCGGGAGAGAGACCGCTCTCCTGGTACGCGGCGGCCGATTGTTCCAAGTAGCTCTCCACTTCGTCGGCAATGTCCTGGTCGGCAGCTTTGCGGTGCGTGAACGAACGCAGGCCGCGGGTTAGCTGGCGCCAGAGGGACACTCGGGTTAGCCCTCCGCTTTCAAGAGCCGTGCGATGGCCGAGGTGCGGCGCGACCAATCCGCAGTCTCGTTCTCGAGCTGTTTCTTCCCCGCCCGGGTGAGTTTATAGACTTTGGCGCGACGCGCGTTCTCTGTTTGACGCCACTCGGCATCCAGCCATCCGCCGCGCTCCAGCCGCTGCAACGCGGTGAGCAGCGAGCCTGGATTGACCTTGAAGACTCCGCGCGAGATCTGCTCAATCCGGCGCGCGATGCCGAAGCCGTGCATGGGTTCCAGGCTGAGCGTCTTGAGGATCAGCATGTCCAGCGTGCCTTGAATGACGTCGGTATTCGGCTCGTTCATCGGTGAACCTAAGAATAGCGCCCTTCCATATGATTGTCAAGATGTGATATTCAACTGGAAGGCAACGGGAATTATCCAGACTGGCAGTTGCTATAGACTGTTTGGCATGGCTGGGGTGCCCCTGCGCTTAGGAAGCAAGAACCAATTCGCCGCCGTTCGAGAGTTCCTTAGCCAGGCGGGGTATGGCGAACAAATTGTCTCGCAGCGATTGGGCCTGAGCGGCCTCCATGAGTACCTCAGCCGCGGCGGAAAGGCCGGAGCTCCAGCGCCGGCTGAAGCGGTGGACACTCTGGATGTTCTGGTGCGGCTGTTCCTGGCGGGAAGTTCGGTGAGCCGCGAACTTGTGGGCCGCTTCGTTCCAAGTGCGATTCAGGAATGTTTAGAGGCTTTGGGAATTCTGTGTACTGATGTCGCGCATGCCGACGAATGTTATTCGCTAGTGGCGCTTTATCCCGTGCAAGGGCTTTTTATTGCTTCCGATCGGTTGAGGAATCAGGATGGTTCCGCCATTCCGATGGTGAACGATTATGTGTTCCCGGCGATCCACCCGCTCACCCACGAGTATCTTGAGCTTCTGCCGCGAAGCCCGTGCGGCAAGTTGCTGGACCTGTGTTCAGGCACGGCCATAGCCGCGCTGGTGGCGGCCAAAAGTTACGCACGCCAGTCCTGGGCAGTGGACATCACCGAAAGAGCAACGCAATTTGGGGAGTTCAATCGACTGCTGAATGACCTGAGCAATACCACGGTGCTGCAGGGCAACTTGTACGAGCCGCTGGGGGATGTTGTGTTTGACCGCATCGTGGCGCACCCGCCCTATGTTCCAACCCTCGAGGCTGGCGCGATCCACGCCGATGGAGGTGAGGATGGCGAGTTCATCACGCGCGCCATTGTGGAAGGGCTGCCGCGTTTTCTAGAGCCCGGCGGGCGTTTCTATTGCACCACGATGGGCGTGGACCGTGAAGGCCAGCCCTTCGAACAGCGCGTCCGGCAATGGCTGGGTACGGAGCAATCGGCCTTCGACGTCCTGTTTATCGCGGCATCCTTGCAGGGCCCAACCCAGTTTGCCTATCGGATGACCCGCAACAAGAAAGGCAGTTGGGAGATGATGGACCAGTGGCGGACCCACCTGGAAAAGCTGAGGGTCAAGAGCCTGGTGTACGGGCTGATGGTGATTCAGCGGAAAGATATTACCAGAAGCGTTTTCACGGTGCGACGTCAGAAAGGGGAGCGCGCAGGGGCTGCCGAAGCCGAGTGGCTGCTTCGCTGGGAAACGCACTGGTCGAGTGAAGCCACGGTCGAACGGGCGCTGCAATCCCGGCCGCGGGCCTGCCCAAACCTCGAAGTGCATGGCGTCCATACGAAGCGTAACGGCGAATTCACCCCGTCGAAGTTCATGCTCCGGACATGCTATCCGTTTCAGGTGGAATACGAATGCCCAGCGTGGGTGGCGACCCTCGTAATGCGGTGTGATGGAAAGAGCACGGCATCGGAGCATTTTGAAGCGGGGAAACGCGACCAGTGGATTCCTCCCGATCTATCGGACGGCCAGTTCGTGGATACGGCCGGAAACCTAATTTCCAGAGGGATCCTCGAAATCGAAGGTTTTGAGCTGCCGCAATTGGAAAAACCCGGCCGGTTGTGACATACTGTGAAACCAGGAGGAACCACCATGGCAGACGAAAAGGAAAAACACATCGAGAACGACCAGGAAACCGTAACTCCTGCCGGAGTTGGGAACACTGAGCTCTCGGAGCAGGAGTTGGCAATGGTATCCGGGGGCGACGAGTCACCGAAAGAAACGGTGACGTTCGAGTATGGCGCCCTCCACGTCCAATATATCCAGCAAAAGCCTTAAGCGCGGGCCGGTTACGGCAATTCAGGCCAAATGATCCGCTGCAGGTCTTTTTCCGATCCGCCAAGCATGGCGCGCATTGGCCCCCATTTCGGCATGTAGTAAACGAGCGAGCCGAACGGTGTCCGGCGCTTGAATGTGATGCGGACCAGGCGGCCACGATACCACCACACTGGCTCTACCGCGTCCACATCTTCGAACGGGATTCGCGCTTCGCGCAGGTAGTTGCCGATGACGAGGCTTCTGCCCGAGTAGCCCACGCGCTGTAAGTGGAATGTCAGCCAGGTGAGCGGCACGGTGGCGATCAACACGAACGCGACGAGGAACCGAAAGCCGCTCGCGACGGAGATCTGGCCGGTGGTGGCGAGAACCCAAAGCGGTACACCCAACAGGATTGCGAACCAGAGAATAGGCAAAACGATTTTGTTGAGAAACGTCAGGAATGCGCCGGAGAGCCACTGGGTTTCAGGGTCCACAAGTGCATCGTACTACGGAAGGCACCGGCTCCCTTACGGTCGCGGCTCGGAAAGAAGATCGTTACCGAGCCGCGACCGTAAGGGGCCGGTGCCTTAACTGACTCTTTTACGGGCGCTCATAGTAGCAGCGAGCTTCGGCGGATCGAACTTCGATCACCATGGCGGGTGGATTGGCGCGCTCCCAGGCGATGGTTCGTTCCAGGGCGGTGTCTAGAGCAATTGGCTCGCGGAATCCGAGTTCCTTGCGGATCCGCGCGCTGCTGGCGGTCCAGTGCTGGGCGGCATTGTGAGCAATTTGAAGATGCGGAGGCGTCCGCTCTTTCGGCAACGCGATCACTTTTCCCTTCCATCCGGCGATTCGGCCCACGTGCTGCGCCCATTCCTGGTCGGAAAAGGCATCCGCTTCGGCGACGTTGTAGATGCGTCCGGCGGCCTGGGGAGAAGTGGCAGCCAACGCAATCGCGGCGGCCACGTTCTCGACATAGCCGCGCAATCCGCGCCACTGGGCTGCTTCTTCTTGCATCAGGATGGCCGGGCGTCCGTCATCCATGCGCTTCAGGATGGGATGCAGCCGGTGCAGCGGATCACCCGGGCCGTAGACCATCGGCAGGCGCAAGACGGTTCCGCGGATTTCGGAATCGCCCATCACGACTTGTTCGACAGGAATTTTGTCGTACTCGTCATCCAGCCAAGGGAACACGTTGCGCAACATCGTGAGAGCTTCGGGCGGATAAGGATTGCGATTGAGCCGCAACTCGGATTCCTCGGTGAGCGGAACAGGCTGCAGCGGTCCCGGATCCAAGCGGTGCAGGATGGCCGCTGCGCGATAGACATCGCCGCTGCTGAGCGCGACCACGCGTTGGGTTATTCCGCGCATGGAACTCATCAGATGGCGGGCCTGACGCTCGCTCGATAGAACGAAATCCACGACTACATCGGGTGCAAAGCGGCGAAACTCCGGGATGGAATCGGCCAAAGCATTGCGGTCGCCTGCGATGTGTTGCACGCCTTCTGGGAGGATGTTCTGCGCTCGTCCGCGATGAAACACGGCAACCTGGTGGCCTTCTCGGATGAGAAGGCGGGCGACGTGTGGACCCATAAATCCAGTGCCGCCAATGAGAAGCGCCTGCATGCCCTTACTCTATCGCACGTACTTCCGGATGCGGCACGCTGCTATTCTGATTCCATGCTGGGCATCGATCCACGAGCGGCGCGGGCGGCGTGGACCGTGTTCCTCATCGCGCTGGTCGTTGCCACCGCGTACACCATTCGCGTGACGCTGGTGGTGTTCATGATCGCGCTGCTGTTCGCTTATTTGTTGACGCCGGTAGTGGAGTTGGTCCAGCGCTTTATACCCAAGCGGGTTTCGCCGCGTCTGGCGCTGGTGATTGTTTATGTGGTGCTGATCGGCGTGATTGTGGCGCTGTCGGTCACGGTTGGATCGCGCATTGTGGATGAATCGAATAACTTGGCCACGCGATTGCCTGACCTGCTAAAGAATCGGACATGGATCAACCAGATTCCGCTGCCGCAGTGGCTGGAGCCGGTGCGCGCGAGGTTGGTCCAGTTTCTGCAAACGGAGCTGGACAATGGCGGGCAAGACGTCCTGCCGTATGTGCAGAAGCCTGGGCGGCCAACTGATTTCGGGAGCGAAATATTTGGTCTACGTGGTTCTGGTTCCGATCCTCGCGTTCTTTTTCTTGAAAGACGGGCGCACGATGCGCGAAAACTTTGTGGCCGGCATGGCGGAAGGAAAGCATCGGCTGGTGGTGGATGAAATTCTGGAGGATATCAATCGGCTGCTGGGCGAGTACATTCGCGCTCTGGTTTTGTTGGCGGTTTCGAGTTTCATCAGCTACAGCATTTTCTTCGGCGTAACGGGCGCGCCTTATGCAGTGCTGCTGGCGTGTATCGCGGCGATTGGAGAATTTCTTCCGGTGGTGGGTCCGGCGGCGGCAGGTGGAATTGCGTTGGTGGTGACCGGGCTTGCGGGGTATGATCATCTGCTGGCTTTGGCGATCTTCTGGATCCTTTTCCGGATGTTTCAGGATTACGTAGTGGCGCCTTACCTGATGGGGAAAGGCGTGGAGCTGAACCCGGTGCTGGTGTTGTTCGGCGTGCTGGCGGGCGAGCAGGTGGCCGGGGTGACGGGCATGTTCTTTTCGGTTCCGGTGATTGCAACGCTGCGAGTGTTGTTCGTCCGTTACCAGCGCGCGCGGGGCGGCGATCTGGTGGCGCCAGCCAGCCGGCGATGAAGTGGATCTGGCTGCTCGCGTGTCCCCTGGCGCTATCCGCTCACATGGTGAGCCTGAGCACCGGCGAGTTGAAGGTGGAGGGAGATCACGCGCACTTCGAATTACGCATCCCGACGTATGAAGTGGCGCACGTCCGCGAGCCGGAGCACACGTTGCTCGATCACATCCGCTTCAAAAGCGGAGGCGCGTGGGGAACACCCTCCGCGCAAAGTTGCAAAGACGACCAAGGAACATACATTTGTACGGCGGATTATCAGTTCCCCGCCCCGGTGGAAAGCTTGGACGTGGAATGCACGCTTGCTTCCGTGACGGTTCCGAATCATGTGCATATGTTGCGTGCATATCTAGGAGATAAGACAGATCAGGCGGTTTTTGATTTGTCGTTCACTACTGCCGAGTTGCGCTTTCGTCCGCCGACGGTTTGGGAGACAGGCTTTCAGGAGATCGCCGCGGGGTTCATGCGCGCCGCTGGAGGATTGGCGCCGCTTTTGTTTTTGGCGAGCCTGGTGTCTGGCGGCACGCTCGCGACGAGAACTCGTGATGTTGACGGCATCGTTTCTGGCAGCCGAGTGCCTGGCGTGTGCCATCGCTCCCCGCATTTCATTTCCGCTATCGCCACGATTCATTGAGGCTGCGGCGGCGCTCACCATCGCGTATCTCGCTTTCGAAATTATTCTGCTGCCGAAATCCGGAATGCGCTGGTTGGTGGTGGGAGTGCTCGGGCTATTTCACGGGGCCTACTTTTCCATCTTTCTCGCCGAGAGCGGATACCATGCCGTGACATTCCTCTGCGGCGTTGCGGCGGCGGAGTTGCTGCTGATTGCTCTGTTCGCTCTTGCACTTCGCCAGTTGACGCGCTTGGCTTGGATGCGGCGCGCTGTGCCCGTGGCCGCGACCCTGTTATTGACGGTGGGGCTGGTCTGGTTCCTGGTGAGGAGTCTTAAGTAGGGCAAAATGCCCACTAGCGAAAGTCTCACTTGCCGCCGAATAGTAGATTGTGCCGGATTGTCGTTCGAAGCGGGGCTTTGTCCTCATCGCTACTTGCATCGCCCTGATCTTTTTGATGGCGGTGGCGGGCCTGGGCATCGACATCGGTCGTATGTATCTGATTAAAAGCGAGTTACAGGCCTTCACAGATGCGGCCGCTTTGAGCGCTGCGCTGCGCATGGACGGGTCAGACCAGGGGATCAAGGGCGCCGAGCAGGCACCCGCGGAACTGACCAGTGGTCCGAACGCGATGATGTGGGACATGGGGACGAAGCCCATCACCGGGATTTCGACCAGCTTTGCGAAAGGCGAGACCGCGCCGGATGCTTCGTCCTGGCAGGAGGAACCGAAGGCTGCGGGGGATCTGCATTTTGTTCGCGTGGTGGCAACCATGCAAGCTCCGGTCATCTTTTTGCGAGCATTTCAGCCGATGAAGACCGACGCCGCTACCGTCGCCGTTGTAAGCGTCGCAATGAAGACGCCGCAGTCCGCGAGGTTGGTGCAATGAGACGACGCGCGGGTACTGCGTTGATCGAATTCGCCGCGGCGTTGATTCTGCTGTCGGGTATGTTCACTGGAATCTTCCAAGTCGGCTACACGTTCTTCACCTACACAACGCTGGTGAACGCGGTGCGGGCGGGTGCGCGCTACGCGTCGCTGCAGGCGCCGAATTCGAATGTCGCCGATCCGGAATTCGCGAAGTCGGTCGTCAATATGGTTGTGTATGGAGATCCGCGGCCTGCGCCCAGCGCGACGCCGGTGGTGAAGGGGCTTGCGCCGGACAACGTCCAACTGACTCTTGGAAATTCCACGGCAACCGTGAGCGTGCGCGGCTTCGCGATCGATGCGCTGTTCACGAGAGTGTCGCTGGCGGGGCGTCCGACGGTTACTTTTCCGTTTACCACGGGAGCGGCGGCGAAATGAGACGCGGCCAATCGTTAGTGGAAACCACGCTGATTCTGGCGGCTTTCATGGGATTGATTCTCGGGATGGTGGGCGTGGGCCAGATGCTGTTCGTCCGGCAGGCGCTGGCGGAGCGATCGCAGGAAGCTGCGCGCTGGGGCGCGGTGAATCCGTACGACGCGCCGGCGATTCGGAATCTGGTTCTCTACGGGACTGCTACACCGTCCGATGGCGCACAGCCGTTCGCGGGATTGGCTCCGTCGGAAGTAATGGTTGGGAATCCGGGGTGTCCAGGGGTGGAGTGCCGCGTGAGCGTCGCGATCCCGGGGCACGGGATTCAGAGCACGGAGCCGGTTGAGGGATTTTAGCAAAATCACCGGTCGCTTACGCTCGCGGCTCGGAATGAGGCACTCCGCTACCGAACCGCGACCGTAAGGGAGTCGGTGCCTTGTTCTTGAACCAACAATGTCTTCAATGAGTCGGTACCTACTTGTCCCCGTTCTTTTTCCGTTCCAAATCTCGGACTCGCTTTTCGAGATCCGCAATCTTTTTGTCACTTTCGGACTGCTCCCGATCAATATCCTCGGACCAGATGGTCATTCGAGCACTCCATCGCGCGCCTGTTTGCAACAGGGCACCATGGCGGTCCAAACGGGTTTCCATCAAGTCGAAACGTTCAGTCACACGAGTGAATCCCTCGTGCATCTCGCGGTGCAGACTTTCGCTGACACTGGAGATCAGTTTTGCAAGTTCTTCACTATCCGGATTCATGGGATTACTCAGCTATCTCGACTCTAACAAAAACGGCAGACCCTCGCGGATCTGCCGTCGTTACCTGAACCTGCGTTAAATACTAATCTATTCAGCGACTGTATCTTCCACCGGCGCGGGCTCTTCCGACAACCCGCCCGTGTACACGGTCCGGGCTTCGTCTTCGTAGCCGCCTAGGTCGCCGGTGAGCGATACTTCTTCCGCGATGGGCTCTTCTTCCACCACGTCTTCGCCCGCGATCTTCACGTTGCGGTAGTATTCCATGCCGGTTCCGGCCGGGATCAACCGTCCCATGATGACGTTTTCCTTGAGTCCGCGCAGATAGTCCACCTTGCCGTTGATGGCGGCTTCGGTCAACACGCGCGTGGTCTCCTGGAAGGACGCCGCCGAGATGAAGGAGTCGGTCGAAAGCGACGCTTTGGTGATTCCAAGCAGCACCGGTTTCCCGCCGGCCGGCTTTCCGCCCGCTTCCTCCACGCGATTGTTCTCTTCGCGGAACTTGAACTTGTCGACAACTTCTTCTGGCAGGAACTCGGTGTCGCCGATATCGTCCACCTTCACCCAGCGCATCATCTGACGCGAGATTACTTCCAGGTGCTTGTCGTTGATATTGACGCCCTGCAGACGATACACTTCCTGGATTTCATTCACCAGGTATTTCTGCAGTTCCTTTTCGCCGAGCACGGCCAGAATGTCGTGCGGATTGCGCGGACCATCCATCAAGGGGTCGCCCGCCTTCACCCGCTCGCCTTCCTGCACGTTGATGTGAACGCCGCGCGGGATGGAATATTCCTTCTGCTCGCCGTCGTCGGCGGTGATGGAAATCTTGCGCATGCCCTTGGCGACTTCGCCGTATTTGATGACGCCGTTGATCTCGGCGATGATGGCCGTCTCACGCGGCTTGCGCGCTTCGAACAGCTCCACCACGCGCGGCAGACCGCCGGTGATGTCCTTGGTCTTGGTGGTCGCACGCGGGATCTTGGCGAGTACGTCGCCGGCGTGGACCGTCTCTTCGTGATTCACCATCAAGTGCGCATGGGTCGGCATCAGGTAGCGCTTCTCTTCCGATCGAGAACCGCCCTCCGGCCGCACAATGACGGTGGGGATGCGCTTTTCGTCAGGCGAATCCGTGACAACCCATTGCGACATACCGGTGATTTCGTCCACCTGCTCCTGCAGGGTGACGCCCTCGCCCAGATCCTTGAAGTGGACCTTGCCGCTTACTTCGGTGAGAATCGAGAACGTGTAAGGATCCCACTCCAGAAGGATCGCGTTGGTGGTGACCTTCGCGCCATCCGCAAACAGAATCTTCGCGCCGTACACTACCGGGTAGCGTTCCTTCTCACGGCCCTTTTCGTCGATGATGGCCAGGATGCCGTTGCGGTTCATCGCAATCAGTTCACCCTTCGCATTCTTAACTGTTGTAACGCCGAGGAACTTCACGTAGCCGTCGGACTTCGCGTCCTGCTTCGACTGTTCGCTCGATCCGGTTGCGGTTCCACCGACGTGGAAGGTACGCATGGTGAGCTGGGTTCCGGGTTCGCCGATGGACTGCGCCGAAATGATGCCCACCGCTTCGCCGCGTTCCACCATGCGGCCGGTGGCCAGGTTGCGGCCGTAGCAGAGCTGGCAGACGCCGCGCTTGGATTCGCAGGTCAGCACCGAGCGGATCTTGACGCGCTCGATACCGGCTGCCTGAATCGCGGCCGCCAGGTCCTCTGTGATTTCCTGGTTGAGACCGACGATCAGGTTGCCTTCATAATCGAACTGATCTTCGAGAGCCACGCGGCCGACGATACGGTCACGCAACGGCTCGATGATTTCGCCCGATTCGATGATGGGTTCCACGTAAATTCCGTCGCCGGTTCCGCAATCGTCCTCAGTGACGATCACGTCCTGCGCCACGTCGCACAGGCGGCGGGTGAGGTAGCCGGAGTCGGCCGTCTTCAACGCCGTGTCGGCCAATCCCTTGCGGGCGCCGTGCGTGGAGATGAAGTACTGCAACACATTGAGACCTTCACGGAAGTTCGCCGTGATGGGTGTTTCGATGATTTCGCCCGACGGCTTGGCCATCAAGCCGCGCATTCCGGAAAGCTGGCGGATCTGCTGTTTCGATCCGCGGGCGCCGGAATCGGCCATGATGTAAATCGGATTGAGGTAACGGCCGGTGGTGTCGTCCTCTTCCATGGTCTTGAACATTTCTTCGGCGACACGTTCGGTGACCTTCGACCAGATTTCGATGATCTTGTTGTAGCGCTCACCTTGCGTGATGGCGCCTTCCTGGTATTGCTGGGTGACTTCGATGACCGCCTTCTCGGCGTTCTTCACCAGCTTCTGTTTCTCTTCCGGCACCACCATGTCGTCGATGCCGATGGAGATTCCAGCGCGCGTGGCGTAGAGGAAGCCCAGTTTCTTGACTTCATCCAGCATGGTGACAGTGATCTGCAGCCCGAACTTCAGGTAGCAGTGCTGCACCAGTTGCGTGAGACCCTTCTTCTTCAGCAAGCCGTTGATGAAGGGCATTTCGTCCGGCAGAACGTCATTCATGATGACGCGGCCGACGGTGGTTTCCATGTACTGCTTGTTGAATTCGATCGGCTCCGTGTGGAGCACGTTCTGATTGTCGAACGCCTTGATCAGATCGATCACCTTGCCGGTGTAGCGCAGCTTGATGGGCGAGAGAGTTTCCACTTCACCCATTTCGAGCGCGATCAAAACATCGTCCGTGGATGCGAAGGTACGGCCTTCGCCCTTGGTTCCCGGGCGGGCTTTGGTGAGGTAGTAAAGACCCAGCACCATATCCTGCGTCGGGACCGCGATGGGAGCGCCATGCGCCGGCGAAAGAATATTGTTCGACGAGAGCATCAAAGTGGATGCTTCGATTTGCGCTTCGGGCGAGAGCGGAATGTGGACGGCCATCTGATCGCCGTCGAAATCCGCGTTGAATGCCGTGCAAGTGAGCGGGTGCAGCTTGATGGCTTTGCCTTCCACCAGCACCGGCTCGAACGCCTGAATACCCAGGCGATGCAGCGTGGGAGCGCGGTTCAGAAGGATGGGATGATCTTTGATTACTTCTTCGAGAATGTCCCAGACCACCGGATCCTGCTGCTCGACCAGTTCCTTGGCCTGCTTGATGGTGGTGCAATGGCCGCGCTGTTCCAGGCGATGGTAGATGAACGGCTTGAACAGCTCGAGCGCCATTTTCTTGGGCAATCCGCACTGGTTCAGACGCAGCTCGGGACCAACCACGATGACCGATCGGCCGGAGTAATCGACGCGCTTGCCGAGCAGGTTCTGGCGGAAGCGGCCCTGCTTGCCTTTGAGGGTATCGGAGAGCGACTTGAGCGGGCGATTGTTGGCGCCACGCAGAACGCGGCCGCGGCGGCCGTTGTCGAACAGTGCATCGACGGCTTCCTGCAGCATGCGCTTTTCGTTTCGCACAATGACGTCGGGCGCGTGCAGCTCGATCAGCTTCTTCAAGCGGTTGTTGCGGTTGATGACGCGGCGATACAGGTCATTTAAATCCGATGTTGCGAACCGGCCGCCATCCAGTGGTACCAGCGGACGAAGTTCCGGCGGGATAACCGGGATGACATCCAGAATCATCCACTCGGGCTTGTTGCCGGACTTGCGGAAGCTTTCCACCACGCGCAGGCGCTTGGCGAACTTCAGTTTCTTCTGCTGCGAAACTTCGGTCTTCATCCGCTCGCGGATGTCGAGGCTGAGGCCTTCGATGTCGACCTTTTTCAGCAGCTCTTTGATACCTTCGGCGCCCATCATGGCGACGAATTTTCCCGGGAACTCCTGGTCGAGTTGGCGCTTGCGCTCGTCGGTGATGACTTCGCTCTGTCGCAGGTCAGCGACTTCGCCAGGATCCACCACCACGAATGCTTCGAAATAGAGCACGCGTTCCAGCTCACGCAGAGTGATGTCCAGCAGGTAACCGATGCGGCTGGGCAAACCTTTGAAGAACCAAACGTGAGAGCAGGGGCTGGCCAATTCGATGTGGCCCAGGCGCTCGCGCCGCACGCGCGACAACGTGACTTCGACGCCGCATTTGTCGCAAATGACGCCGCGGTGTTTCATGCGCTTGTACTTTCCGCACAAGCATTCCCAGTCGGCGATCGGGCCGAAAATGCGGGCGCAGAAAAGTCCATCGCGCTCCGGCTTGAAGGTCCGGTAGTTGATCGTTTCGGGCTTGGTTACTTCCCCATGGGACCAGCTACGAATCTTTTCCGGCGAGGCGAGCGAGATCCGGATGGAATCGAAGTCGGCGATCAAATTTGCTCTGTCGTACGGAGAGGAACGATACATGATTTCTCCTATAAAGTCGTGATTAGGCGACGGATGAACTAGGGACTCGGGTCAGCATCCCGTATCCGTCAGCCCCGAGTCCCTTCACTTAGTCTGCTGCGAGCGCCGTTTCCAGCGTTTCACGCGGCTTTTTCATTAACTCTACGTCCAGACATAGCGACTGCAATTCGCGGATCAGGACGTTGAAGGATTCCGGCACGCCCGGTTCGGCGGCCGCTTCCCCTTTCACAATTGCTTCGTAGATCTTGGCGCGTCCGTATACGTCGTCGGATTTGGCGGTTAACAATTCCTGCAGCACATAAGCTGCGCCGTAGGCTTCGAGCGCCCAGACTTCCATTTCTCCGAAGCGCTGTCCACCGAACTGGGCCTTGCCGCCCAGCGGCTGTTGGGTAATGAGCGAGTATGGACCGATGGAGCGGGCGTGGATCTTGTCGTCCACCAGGTGCGACAACTTGAGCATGTAGATGTAGCCCACCGTCACCGGCTGTTCGAAAGCCTGTCCCGAAATTCCATCCCAAAGCTGGACCTTGCCCGAACTCGGCAGCTCCGCAGCCTTGAGCTGAGCCTTGATGTCTTTTTCCGTCGCGCCGTCAAATACCGGCGTCGCGAAATGCAGGCCCAGAGCGTGCGCGGCCCATCCCAAGTGGGTTTCTAAAATCTGACCCACGTTCATTCGGGAAGGAACGCCCAGCGGATTCAGTACAATTTCCACCGGAGTTCCATCCGGCAGATACGGCATGTCCTCTTCGGGAACGATGCGCGCGATTACACCTTTGTTTCCGTGGCGGCCGGCCATCTTATCGCCCACCGAAAGCTTGCGCTTCATGGCGATGTAGCACTTCACCAGCTTGATGACGCCCGGAGGCAGCTCGTCGCCTTTGCGGAGCTTCGCGATCTTTTCGTCCGTGATCTTTTCGAGCACGGCGATCTGCCGCGAAGTCATTTCTTCGATTTCGTCGATCTGCTCGTTCAAGCGGACGTCTTTGTTCGCCAGCTTGACGCGCTTGAGATCGCGAGCGCGCAGCTTCTCGATCAGGTCGCGCGTCAGAGGCGTGCCCTTCGAGACCAGCTTCTTATTGGTCTTTTCGTCGTGAAGATCGGCTAGCGATTCTTTGTCGCCCAGCAGATCGGTGAGGCGCTTGGCGCGCTCGTCGTTCAAGATTCGCTTCTCGTCTTCCAGGTTGCGGTGCAGCCGCTCTACCTGAGTTTCGAGAATCGCCTTGGAACGCTCGTCCAAATCCGCGCCCTTGCGCGAGAAAACTTTGCAATCCACCACGGTTCCTTCGATACCGGGCGGGCAGTAGAGCGAGGCGTCCTTCACGTCGCCGGCTTTTTCGCCGAAGATCGCGCGGAGCAGTTTCTCTTCCGGGGTCAGTTGGGTTTCGCCCTTGGGCGTTACCTTGCCAACCAGAATGTCGCCTGGCTTCACGGTTGCGCCGATCCGGATGATTCCGCTCTCGTCCAGATTGCGGAGGAATCCTTCAGCGATGTTGGGAATGTCCCGCGTGATTTCTTCGGGTCCCAGTTTGGTGTCGCGGCCTTCGATTTCGAACTCTTCAATGTGAATCGAAGTGTAGTAGTCTTCCTTGACCAGCTTCTCGGACACCACGATGGCATCTTCGAAGTTGTATCCGCGCCAGGGCATGAAGGCCACCAGCACATTTCGACCGAGGGCCAACTCGCCCAGATCAGTGCAAGGACCGTCGGCCAGCACAGCGCCCTTCTTCACCCGCTGCCCCTGGAAAACGATGGGCTTCTGGCTGATACAGGTGTTCTGGTTGGAACGCTTGAACTTGGTGAGCTGATAAATATCGGCGCCCACTTCGCGCGAAAGCTGTCCTTCATGCGCGCTGCCGTCCACTCGAACAATGATGCGTTCGGAATCGACCGAATCCACGATGCCGGAGCGTTTGCAAATCACCACCGCACCCGAATCGCGGGCGGTGACGTGCTCCATTCCGGTGCCGACGTAAGGAGTCTCGGCGCGCAACAGCGGAACTGCTTGCCGTTGCATGTTCGATCCCATCAACGCGCGGTTCGCGTCGTCATTCTCAAGGAATGGAATCAGGCTGGCGGCCACCGACACGAGTTGTTTCGGACTGACGTCCATGTACTCGATTTCGTCCCGATGCTTCAGGACGAAGTTGCCGGCTTGCCGTGCGTTCACCAGATCGCTGACCAATCGGCCTTTTTCGTCGAGCTCGATATTGGCCTGCGCGATGATGTATTTGTCTTCTTCCCAGGCGGACAAGTAGTCGCAGTGAGCTTCTACTTCAATGCCTTGCTTCTTGGAGCTCAGGTCGCGGTTGGCCTTGTCCACTTCGCCGCGCGTCATTACGTCGCCAACTTTGTAGGAGCTGTCGCCAGGATTCAGAATTCTGATTTCATCCACCACCGCGCCCTTCACCACGCGGCGATACGGGCTCTCGATGAATCCATATTCGTTGATGCGGGCAAAGCACGAGAGCGACGAGATGAGACCGATGTTCGGGCCTTCCGGCGTCTCGATGGGGCAGATGCGGCCGTAGTGCGTCGGATGCACGTCGCGCACTTCGAATCCGGCGCGTTCGCGAGAGAGACCGCCTGGTCCAAGAGCCGACAGACGGCGCTTGTGCGTGATCTCGGACAGCGGATTGGTCTGATCCATGAACTGCGAGAGCTGGCTGGATCCGAAAAATTCGCGGATGGCCGCCATCACAGGCTTGGCGTTGACCAGGTCGTGCGGCATGGCCGTCGACATTTCCTGGTAGACCGACATCTTTTCCTTGATGGCGCGCTCCATGCGCACCAGGCCGATGCGGAACTGGTTTTCCAGAAGTTCGCCGACCGCGCGCACGCGGCGGTTGCCCAAGTGATCGATATCGTCCACAGCGCCGATACCGCGCCGCAGCTTCAGCAGGTACTTGATGGTGTCGATGAAATCGCGTTGATCGAGCGTCCGTTTGTCGAGCGGCGATTCGTCGATCTTGTCGTACAACTTGATGTTGAACTTCATGCGGCCCACGCGCGAAAAATCATACTTGCGCGGGTCGAAGAACATGCCCTGGAACAATTGCGTGGCGGTGTCGAGAGTGGGCGGATCGCCCGGACGCAGCTTGCGGTAGATCTCAAGCAGCGCATCATTTTGGCTCTTCACCGGGTCCTTTTTCAAGGTGACCGAAATTACGTTGCCGGCATCGTCGCGTTCGGGGAAGAACACCTCGAACGTATTGATGCCGTTGTCCATCAGCTTGTCGACATTGGTCAGCTCGTGGTTCGCTTCCACCAGCACTTCACCGGTGGACATGTCGATCACGTCGGCGGCGATGAAAGCACCCTGCAGATCGGTGCGATCCACTTCCACCTGTTCGATTTTGGACTTGAGGATCGCCTCGTACAAGCTCTTGGTGATCTTGCGGCCTTGCGGAACGATAGTTTCGTTCTTGGTGCCGATGGCTTTGGAAAGTTTCAGGCCCAGCAGGCTGTCGGAAACCTTCCAGAACAGCTTCTTGTCTTTGACGTGAATCTCGCTGACGTTATAGAACGCCTTGAGGATCTCGGAATCGGTCTTGAGACCGAGCGCCCGCAGAAACACGGTGCCGTAGAATTTCCGCTTACGGTCGATACGGACATACAGCAGGCTCTTGTTGTCGTACTCGAATTCCACCCAACTTCCGCGATAGGGGATGATCTTGCCGAGGTAGTAACCCTGCGCCGGGACGCGTTCGAAGAAGACGCCGGGAGATCGATGGAGCTGGGAAACGATGACGCGTTCGGTGCCGTTGATGATGAAGGTGCCGTTTTCGGTCATCAGCGGAATTTCGCCGAAGAATACTTCCTGTTCCTTGATGTCGCGGACGGTCTTGACGCCGGTCTCGGGATCTTTGTCGAAAACAGTCAGCCGGATAGTGACTTTGAGCGGCGCCGCATAGGTCATGCCGCGCTCTTCGCATTCGGCTACGTCGTACTTCAACTGCAGCCCCACGGGATCGCCGCAGCGGTTGCAGAACGTGACAATGTTCTTGTTGAAAGTGCCGCAGCGATGGCAAAGCACATCGCCGACATGGAACGGATCGGTCCGGATGGTAGCGCCGCAACTGGGATTGCGGCAGGTGGAACGCAGGTGATGCAGCCCCTTCAGATTTCCGCACTTGCATTCCCAATTGCCGATGGCGTAGTCGACGAACTCGAGCTGGCTCAGGCCACGAAAGTCCGAGATGGGGAATACGGAGTTGAACACACTCTGCAGCCCGGTGTCTTCCCGCTCGCCGGGCAGCAGGTCCATTTGCAGAAATCGCTCATAAGATTTCTTCTGGACCTCGATCAGATTTGGGATGGGGATCGAGGTCTTGATGCGCGAGAAATCAACTCGTTCGCGCGTTGCTCCTCTTGCCAGATTTTCCATTTTCGCTCCTACCGCCGATGGGCTCCGAACTCAAACGCAGAATAAAACGCCGCTACAATCACTACCCTTAAGAATTCAACTGGCGCACGCGCCGCCGAGTCCCGTGTTAGAGATCAGCTGGAGGGCAGAGAGACGCGAGCAGCGGGATAACGTAAAACTTCTAAAACCGGGAAGACCGTCGCCATGCACGCCTGGTGCGGCAAAAAAGTGAGCATGGCAAAGCCCTGTGCCCATTCTGACGAATGGCACACCATATGCGCAGGATGTGAGGTTCACAAGAGCAAGAATCCGGGTCGGTCTCCGGCCTGTATCTATTTCACTCTAGCACCCGGATTTGACTACGTCAAATTCCGGGCGCGGTGGTGGGTTGTGGGAGGTGGGTGGTGGGAAAAACCCGGTAACGGGCTCGTCCTCCAAACCACAGCCCCCCAATAAGTTAGGGGTGGTGTGCCGGGATTTTCCCACAGCCCACCACCCACAACCTGAAGCAAGGCGCCGCGCGCCTTACTTCACCTCTACCGTTGCGCCTGCTTCTGTGAACTTTTTCTTGATGGCCTCGGCTTCGTCCTTGTTGACGCCCTCTTTGATCGGCTTGGGAGCGCCATCCACCAGATCCTTGGCTTCTTTGAGGCCGAGGTTGGTGACTTCGCGAACAGCCTTGATGACGTTGATCTTGTTGGCGCCCGCCGCCGTCAGGATCACGTTAAATTCGGTCTTCTCCTCAGCCGCCGGAGCAGCCGCGCCGCCGCCCGCCGCCGGAGCTGCCGCTACCGAGGCTGCGGCCGCCGACACGCCGAGCTTTTCCTCGAGCAACTTAACAAGCTGGGCTGCCTCGAGTAGTGTCAGCCCTTGAATCTGTTCCGCAATTCCGTTGATATCCGCCATTGTCTTCTTTCTACTCCCTTATTGTGAGAACTTGCCTTCCTTGACTCCCTGGTCAATAACCACTGCTAGATTCCGCCCGACGCCGCCCACAGCGGTAACCAAACGCTGCGCGGACGCCTGGATCAAAAACAAAACTTTCGCCAAAATCTCTTCGCGCGCCGGCAGCGCAGCCAGTTGCTGGATCGATTTGACGTCGATCACCCGGCCTTCCACCAGTCCCGCCTTAAACGTGAATGTCGGATTCGCCTTCGCGTAACCGGTCAGCGCCTTGGCTAACGCAACAGGATCCTTGCTGGTGTACGCCAGCGAAGTCATCCCGGCCAACTGCCGCATAATCTCTTCCGCCGGAGTGCCCTCGGCCGCTTTCTCCGCCAGATTATTCTTGATGACCTTGTAATTTCCGCCGGCGCCTCGAACGGTCTTCCGCAGCTCGAAATCCTGCTGCACGGTGAGCTTTTCAAAGCCGGTAACGAAAATGTTCTGCGCCTTCTCAAAATCTTTTTTGAGCGCTTCCAGGTCCTTCTCTTTGTCGGATTTCTTTTTCATTGGTGCTTCTCCGTTAGAGCTGCTTCGCGTTGAACGCGGTCACATCCAGATGAACGCCTGGCCCCATGGTGGAGCAGATGGTGACGCTCTTGACGTATTTGCCTTTCGCCGCAGCCGGCTTAGCTTTGATCACTGCCTGGATCAGGCTGCTGGCGTTCTCGATCAGCTTGGGTGTTTCGAAATTGATCTTGCCTACGGGGACGTGGATGACGCCGGTTTTGTCCACGCGAAATTCCACTTTGCCGGCCTTCACTTCTTTCACCGCGTTGGCGACATCCTGCGTTACGGTACCGGTTTTCGGATTGGGCATCAGGCCGCGCGGGCCGAGAACCTTGCCGAGCTTACCGACCGACCGCATCATGTCCGGTGTAGCAATCACGGCGTCAAAATCCGTCCAGCCTTCGTTCTGAATCTTGGCGACCATGTCTTCGCCACCGATATAATCGGCGCCGGCTGCCTCAGCTTCCTTCAGCTTGTCGCCGGACGCGATGACCAGGACTTTTTTGGATTTGCCGAGCCCATTTGGCAGAACCACGGTGCCGCGGACCATCTGGTCGGCATGCTTGGGATCCACGCCCAGGCGCAGGTGCAACTCAATGGTTTCGTCGAATTTGGCGAACTTGATTTTCTGAACCAGCGGAACCGCGTCGTTCAGTTGATAGGGCCGTTGTTCTACCTGTTTGGCCGCAGCGAGAAACTTCTTACCTTGTTTTTGCATGTATCCTCATTGGTGCAGACGGCGGGAGTACACCCGGAAGCGACCCCTGCCTCCCACTGAGACTTAAACTTTTGCGTTGAGCGCTTCTAATACTTTAGCAAATGAAGTATCGTCGCGCAACTCGCAACCTGCGCGTGACATCCCAATGCCACTCAGTTTTCCCAACTTCGGGATGCTGGTGGGGCGGACCCCCTGGTCCGCAGCCGACGCCCTCGTCGGCTTGCTAGTTAGCATTAGTTGATTCCTTTGACGAGCGGGTCCAGGGGGACCCGCGCGGACCAGGGGGTCCGCCCTACAGCTACACTACGTCGACGCCCATACTCCGGGCCGTGCCTTTGACGCTGCGCATGGCAGCTTCCAGATCGAAACAGTTGAGATCCGGCATCTTGATCTTGGCGATCTCTTCCACCTGCTTCACGGTGATCTTGCCTACCTTATTCTTATTGGGCTCAGCCGACCCTTTCGCCAGATTCACGGCGCGCTTGATCAAAACCGGCACCGGCGGGGTCTTGGTGATAAACGTAAAGGAGCGATCGCTGAAGATGGTGATCACAACCGGAATGATCAACCCTTCCTGATCCTTCGCTGAAGTCTTGGCATTAAACGCCTTGCAGAACTCCATGATATTCACGCCCTGGGGACCGAGTGCGGTACCTACCGGGGGCGCCGGCGTGGCCTTGCCAGCCGGAATTTGCAGCTTTACCTGTGCAGTAACTTTTTTTGCCATGTTGGGGAGACCTTACATCTTTTCTACTTGCAGAAAATCCAATTCCACGGGAGTGGCACGGCCGAAAATCGTCACCAGGACCCGCAGCGTGTTGCGATCGCCGTTGATTTCATCGATCTTGCCCGAGAAGTTCGCGAACGGCCCATCGATGATCTTCACCGACTCGTTCTTTTCGAAAGTCATCTTCGGACGCGGCGTCTTGGCCGAAGTTTCCTGGCGGTACAGAATCGAGTTCACTTCATCGGAACTCAATGGTACCGGGCTATTGCCACCGCCTACGAATCCAGTGACGCGAGGCGTGTTCTTCACTTCGTGCCAAAGTTGATCGTTCATCTCCATCTGCACCAGCACGTAGCCGGGATAGAGCAGCCGCTTGCTGGTGACCTTTTTGCCGCCACGCAATTCCACCACTTCCTCAGTGGGGATCAAAATCTGCCCGATCTTGTCGGCGAAACCGAACGCCTGCGCGCGGCCCTTCAGCGAATCCGCAACTTTTTGTTCAAATCCAGAGTAGGTGTGGATGATGTACCAGTTCTTATGGTCATCCAGGACCGGAGCTTCTTCGGCCGCCGGCGCATCCTCGGTTACAGCCGGAGCTTCCGCGGGTGCTGCGACGCCGGACGGCTGTTCGTCCGCGGCTTCTTCTGTTGGAGTGATATCTTCCTCAGCCATTTTTTCTTTCAGCCATTTTCTTTGAACTAGCGGGTAAGTGCGTTGAAGAGCTTGTTGATCATGCCTGAAACCACCTGATCGACAAGGGCGAAGTAGGCGGCAAAGGCAAACACTGCAACGATTACAACCAGCGTAGTCGCGCGCACCTGCTTCCAGGAAGGCCACGTGACGCGGCGCATTTCCATCTGCAGCTCTTCAAAATAGTTCTTCACCTGGACCGGCCAACCGGCCGCCCGCTGGATGAAGTTCCCGGATTCGCTTTCCTGTATCTGTGTCGCCATCTTCTGCTTCCTAACTAGCCTCTTGGCAGGGGCAGAGGGATTCGAACCCCCAAAGGCGGTTTTGGAGACCGCTGGTTTACCGTTAGCCTATGCCCCTAAAACCGTTCTCCGGTTCCTCGGTTCTTCAGTTCCTCGGTTCAACCACCCGAACCCAGCAACCCATTCTAGTTTACTTTATTTCTTTGTGCGCCTGATGCTTGCGGCAAAACGCGCAGAACTTGCTCAGCTCCATGCGCTCGGTTTTGGTCTTTTTGTTCTTGGTCTTGCTATAGTTTTTCCGCTTGCACTCGGTGCATTGCAAAGTAATAATTTCGCGCATTTTGCTCCCTTTCGGTCGCGGCGGTGGGTGGTAGGCGGTGGGAAAAACCCCTACCACCCACCCCCCACTTCCTACCGCCTACTCAAAAATCTCTGTTACCGTTCCAGCTCCCACGGTCCTTCCGCCTTCGCGGATCGCGAACCGCAGCCCTTTGTCCATCGCCACCGGCGTGATCAAATCCACCACCAGGTTCACGTTATCCCCCGGCATGACCATCTCGGTGCCTTCCGGCAACTCCGTCACGCCCGTAACATCGGTCGTCCGGAAGTAGAACTGTGGCCGGTATCCCTTGAAGAACGGCGTGTGCCGTCCGCCTTCATCTTTGCTCAATACGTAAATCTCGCCCCGGAACTTCTTGTGCGGCTTGATGGATCCCGGCTTCGCGATCACCTGCCCGCGCTCTACGTCATCTTTTTCAATGCCGCGCAGCAGCAAGCCCACGTTATCGCCCGCTTCGCCCTGATCCAGCAGCTTCTTGAACATCTCGACGCCCGTTACCACCGTCTTGCGAGTGTCGCGGAATCCCACGATCTCCATTTCCTCGCCGACCTTGCAGATCCCCTTCTCAATACGGCCCGTCACCACGGTTCCACGGCCCTGGATCGAGAAAATATCTTCCACCGGCATCAGGAACGGCTTGTCCTTCTCGCGCGGCGGCTGCGGGATGTAGCGGTCCACTTCATCCATCAACTTCTCGACCGACTGCTCCCACTTCGCTTCCCCGTTCAACGCTCCCAGCGCGCTCACTCGCACCACAGGCAGATCGTCGCCAGGAAATTGGTACTTGCTCAGCAGCTCGCGGACTTCCAGCTCCACCAGTTCCAGCAATTCCGGATCGTCCACCATGTCTACTTTGTTCAGCGCCACCACGATGGAGGGCACTCCCACCTGGCGGGCCAGCAACACGTGCTCGCGCGTTTGCGGCATCGGACCGTCCGTGGCTGCAACCACCAGAATCGCCCCATCCATCTGGGCCGCGCCGGTGATCATGTTCTTGATGTAGTCGGCGTGACCGGGGCAATCCACGTGCGCGTAGTGCCGGTTGGCGGTCTCGTATTCGATATGCGCCACTGCGATCGTGATTCCGCGCGCTTTTTCTTCCGGCGCGTTGTCGATGGAATCGAACGAGCGGAACTTCACTTTTGGATTGTGCTTGCCCAGCACCTTGGTGATGGCCGCCGTCAACGTCGTCTTGCCATGATCGATATGCCCGATCGTCCCGATGTTCACGTGCGGTTTGCTGCGATCAAATTTTTCTTTTGCCATAAAAAAAACCTCGGTGGTAGGAGGTAGGTGGTGGGCTGTGGGTCCTTCTTCCCACCTACCTCCAACCACCCACCACCCGAACTGGAGCCGTTGACCAGGATTGAACTGGTGACCTCGTCCTTACCAAGGACGCGCTCTACCAACTGAGCTACAACGGCTGAAAATCTTAACTGGTGGACAGGGAAGGATTCGAACCTTCGTACCTCGCAAGGAGGGACAGATTTACAGTCTGTTGGCTTTAACCACTCACCCACCTGTCCAATACTCAAATCTCTCCGCTGATCCCGTCAAACCACAACCCGCCTGTAAAAGAGGACAAAACTGGAGCCGGCTGGAGAGATTCGAAATTACAAATCCATTGAAGAGTTTAGCACGAAGCTGGATGCGCGTGGTAAGGCACTTTGGTGCGCGAATCCGCCACAAAGTCTAGTACCGCCGTACCGGGCCGACCATCGCGGATCAGGGCCTATCTCCTAGTCCTTCGTAGCCTCAAATTCGGTACGTTCGGCCCTTTGTACCACTGCACGCGCTGGCAAAATTGGGCCAGACAGGAAAGGATCAGGACATCATGCCAGCCATCATGAAAACGATCTTGAAATTGAGAATCTGCCAGGACACGCACGGGCAAGAAATGGTGGAATACGCGTTGGTGGCCGGGTTCCTCGCCTGCGCGTGTGCGGCGGCGCTGCCCGACATCGGGACATCCGTGGTTACTGTGTTCTCGAAGGTGCTGAGCGTGCTGAGTCCATTGACCGATGACGGATCCAGCGGCATCATTCTTGCCCAAGCTAGAGGAAGCGTCATTGTCGCTTCCACCAGCGGTGTTACGTAGCCGCCCACTTCGATCCCGTCCGCGCCATTTTGGCCGTGGATCAAGATGTGCAAAATGCTTCGGCGACCCATTTTGGTTCCCTGTTCGCTGATAAATCGCGATCCTTTCTCGCGCGGCACAAGACCGTTTCGCAACATATAAGCCGCCAGCGGACCCGTCGCGCTTCCCGTGGCCGGATCTTCGATGACACCCAGCTCCGGCGCAAACATGCGGGAATAAGCGCCTTCCGCCGTCGGAGTAAAAACAAAAATGCAAACCGGAGCGTCATTGGCGGGATGGATGGCGCGCATCCCGCTCATGTCGAGCCACGCCCGATCCACCGCGCGCTTGTCTCGCACCGGAATAAAGATGATCGGGTTTCCAGCGCTAGCCAATTGCGGAGTAACGTCGAACAGATCCGCCGTGGCCAGACCCAGCGCCTGGGCGCACACTGCCCGATCATAGGTTTTTCCAAACTGGATCGGAGGCGTCTTCAGCCAAATCAATGGCCGGTTACCCGGCTCAATGCGGATCGGCACCGGCCCCACCTTTTCTTCCAACAGGAAACTGTCCCAGATCCTTCGAAACCAACCCTTCGTCCATTAATACGAAACTTCCACCGATGGTCGGGTGTCCGGCAAAAAGCATTTCCCGCGTGGGAGTAAAGATCCGGATGTGCGCCGCGCAATCGGCCCGGGTGACCGGGACGACGAAGACCGTCTCGGAAAGATTGAGCTCCTTGGCGATCCTCTGCATGGTACCGTCGTCAATTCCAGCCGCATCCGGAAACACGGCCAACGGATTCCCTTCGAGCGCCGTTTCCGTAAACACATCCACAACGCGATAGCGATACTTGGGCATCTTAATCTCCCGTGGGAACAATCCCGCTGGTTTCCAGCATCAGCATCACGGTCCGTTGCGGCGCGCGCGTCCGGTGCATCACGCCCTTCGGGATTACCATTCCTTGCCGCGGCGACAAGCTGACAGTCCGGTCCTCCAGATCAATCAACAATTGACCCTCCACCACGTAGAAGAACTCGTCGTCTGCGTCGTGCTTGTGCCAATGATACTCGCCCTCGACCACACCCAGGCGGACCACGGACTCATTGACCTGGCACAGGGTCTGGTTATACCAGCGATGCTCGCAGGCATCGGATAATTCCCGCTCCTCAATCACCTCCAGCGGCTTATACTGCACATTAAGGCGCGTGACATAAGAGTGTTGCGTACCGTCACTCATGTTGGATAGTATAATTCGTTACTTAGCTAATTGTCTATATGAATCTTGACCTCGCTTTCCGCGCCTTAGCCAACGAGCGCAGGCTCCAGATCCTGGACTGGCTCAAGCGCCCGCGCAAAGAGTTTCCGCCTCAGGTGGATGGCGACCTGGTGAAGGACGGCGTATGCGGCCTGCTCATCGCGCGGAAACTTCGCGTCAGCCAGCCTACCGCGAGCGAGCACCTCAGGATCCTGACCGCGGCCGGGCTGATCCAAGGCAAGCGAATCAAGCAGTGGACCTTTTATAAGCGCGATGAAAAGGAGATCCGGCGGATCAAGAAGCTGATTCTGCACAAAGTCTAGCCGCAGCTTGCCGGTATACTAATTGGAAATGTGCCGCAACATCTTCATTTGTTCCGCCCTGCTGGCGACGAGCGCTTTTGCACAAACCAGCTGCCGTGAAGCGCCCGGATATTGTCGGTGTGGCGCATATCGGACTGAAGACCAACGATCTGGCCGCCGCCCGGAACTTTTACGGCCGCGACCTCGGCTTTGCCGAACCGTTCACGCTGGACAAAACATCCGGCGGGCTGCTGCTCACGTACTTCAAAGTAAACGATCACCAGTATATTGAGGTGTTTCCAGAGCTCAAGAGTGAAACCGAAGATCGCCTCTCTCATATTGCTTTTGAAACCACCGATGCCCGCCAACTGCGCGACTATCTGGCGGCCCATGGCGTGAAGGTACCAGACACGGTGCATCCGGGCCGCGATGGAAACTTGAGTTTCATGATTCAGGATCCGGACGGCCATAACGTGGAGTTTGTGCAATACATGCCAGGCTCGCTGCACACAAGCAACTTCGGAAAGTTCCTGCCTGATTCGCGAATCTCCACCCATATGATTCACGTTGGGGTGACGGTTGCCAGCCAGGAGGCGGCCGACCGGCTGTACCGGGAGATTCTCGGGTTCCAGGAAACGTGGCACGGCGGCATGAAGGATGACCGCACGGACTGGGTGGACATGCGCGTTCCGGAAGGCACCGACTGGCTGGAGTACATGCTGAACGTTCACAACCCATCGCCGCGCACTCTGGGCGTGATGCACCATCTGGCACTGGGCGTACCGAGCGTCGCGGCCGGCTACAAGACGCTCACCGGACGAGGCATGCAAATCGAGCAGCCTAAGATTGGCCGGGATGGCAAGTGGCAACTGAATCTTTACGATCCGAACCAGACGCGGGCGGAGCTGATGGAGCCCAAGCCGGTTGAGACGCCTTGCTGTTCGCCGTTCAAGTAAAACCGTTTCTGGTTTCTCGTTTCTGGTTTCTGGTTCGTCAGGGCGCCCCGCGCGTAGGATCCATCCCAATGTCACTGAGTTTTCCCTTGGTGGGGCGGACCCCCTGGTCCGCAGCCGACGCCCTCGTCGGCTTGGCCGGTTCCGATGGTCTCATTTCGTTGACCGAAGAGCGGGTCCAGGGGGACCCGCGCGGACCAGGGGGTCCGCCCCACTTCCTCATGAGAACAATCCCGGCAGTAGCAAGAGTTGGGCGGCATCCTGCCCCACAGCCAAACTGAACCGGCGTGATAGACTCAACCGTGGTCGTCCCGACAGCCGCGCCAGCTCGAGTGGTCACGCGCGTGGAGTGGCTGGTCCTGCTCCTTCTTGTTCTCTCCGTAGCCATCAATTACGTCGACCGCGGGATCCTTTCCGTTTCCGGCGTGGCTCTGAGCAAAGAGCTGAATCTCAAACCGCACGAACTGGGATTCCTGCTTTCGGCATTCTTCTGGACCTATGCCGGATTTCAACTGATCGCCGGCTGGCTCATCGATCGCTATAACGTGCTCGTTGTTTTTGCTGTCGGCTTCGCGGTTTGGTCCACGGCCACCGCACTCACCGGAGTGGCGAAAGGCTTCGTCGCGCTGTTTGTTCTTCGCCTGCTCTTGGGCGTCGGGGAATCGGTTGCTTATCCTTCTTATTCAAAAATTATCGCGGCCGGTTTTCCGGAGCGCCAGCGTGGAGTGGCCAATGGGCTGATCGATGTCGGATGCAAGCTGGGCCCGGCTACCGGGATGATCGTGGGCGGATTGATCCTGGTCCGCTACGGATGGCGGATGGTGTTTCTCTCGATCGGTATAGCAAGCCTGCTCTGGCTGGTTCCCTGGTTCATCGTGGCGCCAAAAATTGGATCCATATCGAGCATGCGCGCCCGCTACCTGGGGCCGGGATTCTTGGAGATCCTGGCCAGAAAAGATGCCTGGGGCACGTTACTGGGCCTGTTCTGCGCCAACTACGGGTGGTATTTCATGCTTACCTGGTTGCCGCAATACCTGTTGATGGAGCGCCACTATTCCACCCGCTTGATGGCGCTCACCGGCTGGCTTCCGTTCTGCGCCACTGCTGCCGGCGCCACTCTGGGAGGCTTCCTCTCAGATATGTGGATCCGACGCGGGGCCAGCCCTACGCTGGTCCGCAAGACCTTTATAGCAGGTGGTTTGACCGGAAGCGCTGTTTTTCTCTTACCCGCCGTGGTTGTGGCGGATCAATTGGCGGCCATGTCGCTACTCATCACAGCGGCATTCATCTACGGGTTGTACAGCAGCAATCTTTGGGCCGTGACGCAGACGCTGGCGGGGGCGCTAGCCGCCGGTAAGTGGACCGGCCTGCAGAACTGCGCCGGCAATCTGGCAGGCATTGCGGCCCCGGTGGTAACGGGATTCATTGTCGAAAAAACCGGGTCGTTCTACTTTGCCTTTGTCTGGGTATGCGTAAATCTTCTGATTAGCGCGTGCTCATATCTCTTTATCGTCGGGAGGGTTGAGCAGGTGGCTTGGGTTGGTAACAGGACCAGTGCCAGTACAGCATAGTGCAACTTTATCCGTCACCAAGCGTCTTACAGAATGGGGTAGCCCGAATTGTCTTCATAGCCTGAAATACGTCTTGAGTTAGGCAACTTAGATTCGCGAAAGCAGCTCAGTTGCCGGCCGGTGAGCATCTTCCTCCGAGTGCTCACCGGTTTTTAAATTCCGCGATACAAGAACAAAAGCATCGCTTACGCTCGCGGCTCGGAAAGAAAGCGCTACCGAGCCGCGACCGTGAGGGAGTCGGTGCCTTTGCGGGTCGACGGCGGACCGTGTCTTCAACGGAGTGACCATGGGCCTGCCGGCCCACCAAAGGTGATGAAGACGCCGACGTAGCGCACGCGCATTGTGGGGCAGGCAATCCTGCCAGCGTCTTCAACGGAGCGTTATTGCCTTCAACGCACTTTTCAGGCACTACGGATCACGCACGAAACCCGACGGAGCATCAGGAACCAGAAATGAGAAACCAGAAACGAGAAACGGAAAGTTGCTACCCTGAAATTTCATGAGCGACATTACAATAACGCTGCCCGATGGCAGCCAGAAGACCGCTCCAGCCGGCAGCCGCCCGCTGGATATCGCCAAATCCATTGGCCAGCGGCTGGCCGACGATGCGGTGGTGGCACGCGTCGATGGACAAATGTGGGATCTCACACGGCCACTCGAAGGTGACGCGAAGCTCGAAATCCTGACGTCCCGGAATCCGGAGGCGCTCAACGTCTATAGGCATTCCACGGCTCACTTGCTGGCAGCCGCAGTGCTTGAATTGTTCCCGGAAACCAAGCTAGGCATCGGTCCGCCTACTGACACTGGCTTCTACTACGATTTCCAGCGCGAGACGCCTTTCACACCGGAAGATTTGGAAAAAATCGAAAAGCGGATGTGGGAGCTGCAGGCCAAAGACCTGCCCTATGAGCGGCAATTGACGCCCAAACCGGTCGGCCTGCAAAAATACGCGGACGATTGGATGAAGAAAGAACTCATCACGGAAAAAGCCGACGACGTTTTCTCCGAGTACACGCTGGGACCGCAATTCATCGACTTTTGCCGAGGTCCGCATGTGCCATCCACATCGCGCATCAAGGCTTTCAAACTACTTTCCGTAGCAGGCGCGTATTGGAAGGGCGACGAGCACAATGCGAAGCTCCAACGCATTTACGGAACCGCGTTCTTCAACAAGAAGGATCAAGACGCGTATCTCGCGCGGCTGGAAGAAGCAAAAAAGCGCGATCATCGCAAACTGGGCCAGGAGCTGGACCTGTTCAGCATCCAGGAACTGGCCGGCCCCGGTTTGATTTTCTTCCATCCCAAGGGCGGCGCCATCCGCAAGATCATCGAAGACTGGATGCGCGATCAGTACCTGGCGCGCGGCTACTCACTGGTTTATACGCCGCACGTCATGCGGCGCGAGTTGTGGAAGACCTCCGGACACGCCAATTTTTATAGCGAGAACATGTTCAAGCCCATGGAGCTGGATGACGCCGAATACCAGCTCAAGCCCATGAACTGTCCTGGCCACATCCTGATCTACGCGGACAAACTGCGCAGCTATCGCGACCTGCCGGTGCGCCTGGGCGAACTGGGCACGGTTTACCGCTATGAACGATCCGGCGTGATGCATGGATTGTTACGCGTGCGCGGATTTACGCAGGATGACGCGCACATCTTTTGTACGCCAGAGCAGATCGAAGACGAAATCGTGAACTGCCTGCAGTTCGCCATCGACGTCCTCTCGACCTTCGGATTCGACGACTACGAAGCTGAACTTTCCACTTGGGATGGCGGCGCCAGCGGCAAATACGACGGCGCGCCGGAGCAGTGGCAGCTTGCGGAAAACGCGCTGCGGCGCGCGGCCGAGCGGCTCAACGTCAAAATCAAACTGATTCCGGATGAAGCGGCATTCTACGGTCCCAAAATCGACATGAAGCTGGTGGACGCCATCGGCCGGTTGTGGCAGCTCTCCACCATCCAGTTCGATTTCACGCTGCCGCGGCGCTTCAATCTGGAATATATTGCCGACGACGGCAAGAAGCATCAGCCGTTGATGGTCCACCGAGCGCTTTATGGATCCATCGAGCGCTTCTTCGGGATTCTGATCGAACATTACGCAGGCGCGTTTCCAGTGTGGCTCGCCCCTGTGCAAGCCATCGTGCTGCCCATTACAGACCGGCATATGGAGTACGCGCAAAAAGTGAAGGATCGGCTGGTAGCGGAAGGACTGCGCGCCACTCTGGACGACCGCAGCGAAAAAGTGAATCTCAAAATTCGCGATGCCCAGTTGCAAAAAATTCCCTACATGCTGGTGGTGGGAGACCGCGAAGCGGAGAACAACACCGTGTCGGTCCGCAACCGCAAACATGCCGATCAAGGATCGCAAACGGTGGATGAGTTTTTGGTGAACATCCGCAAGCTGATCGACACCAAAGCGCGGACTGAGTAGAACAGTTACCTACGGTAGCTTGGCGCACGACGGCGCAGCTCGCTATCCACGTTCAGCAGCACGCGCAGGTGCGTTTCGGGTTTGATCGTCTCGGCAGCGGACAGCACCAACACCCGCTTGCCGTCCGGCGCAACGTCGTATCCCGAAACAAATTCAGCGCTCGCGCGAGCCTCGGACCAGTAGCGCGGTTTTCCCGGTAGAAACGAATTTCCCTTGACCGTGTAGCTTACCACCTCTACCCGCTGGTCGTCGCGGTTTTGATAGAACAGTTCGCGGCCGCTGCCGGACCACCTGGGCGCCCATCCTCCCCCGTTCGAGATTTGCCACTTGCCGCCCGCAGCCTTGCCTGGTGAGAAGGGCATCACGTAGGTCTCGAAGCGCCCGGTTTCATCGGAAGTGTAGGCCACCCAGCGGTCGTCGGGCGATATGGCGGGCGCACCTTGCGAGCCCGCCTGCTGCAATAACGGTTGCGGCGGGCCTAGTCGCAGCACCCCGGGCTTTCGCTCTACCGGCGCAGCCCACAGGTCCGAATTCGGCTGAAGCGGCCAGAACGCCAGCCACTTTCCATCAGCCGAGAGGGACCATGGACCCGCATTGCTAATACCAGCCAGCCGTTCCACTTTCCCGCTCCCATCCGACCTGGTCCACGCGAGCACATTCCCGGTTTGAAAAATCACAAACTCACCGTCCGCGGTCCAAATGGCAAACGAGTCCGGGCCCGGCTCGGATGTCAATCGAGTAAACGTCTCACGGCCTAGATCGTAGATCCAGAGATTTTGCTTACCCTCACGTAACACGGATACCGCTAGCCGCTTCCCGTCAGGCGACAGACGAGGCGTTGAATATTCGCCCGGTTCCGACAGCACGGGCGTAATTTTCCCGGAGGAATAGAGCCAGGACAATACGGCGTTAGATCGCTCTGTGCCACGTTGGTAAACCAGCGTGCCGGATGACGACAAGTCGAAGTCCGCTCGACCTAGCGCAAACTTGGCCACTCCGTCCACAAGAGGTACCGCGGCGCCGGTCAACTCCAGCCGCCGCGCGTCCATCGGTGCGGCAAATAGCGTCCCCCGCAGGTAATAAATCAGATATCCGCTGGGGAGATAACGGCCGTAAGTGGAGTTCTCGACCACGGTCCTGGTCTTCCCGTCATTTAGCGTAAAAATCCGGAGCGAGCCTTGCCCGCTCGCGTTCGTAGCCGCAAACAAAATTGCCTTGCTGCCTGGAAGCACTTGGGGCCACAGATCTATCAATCCCTCCGAGTTAGCCACTTTCGAGGCTCTCAACGACTGCGGCATTCCACCTGAGGCTGGTATTCGAGAAAACCCGTCGCTTGGATCGTGGACCATTGCAACGATGTTGTCGTCGTCACCCCAACTGCCGCCGCCTGCGTGCTGGGCATCGCAAAGCGGGATGGGAACGCCGCCCTCTACAGCAATTTTTTGGAGCTTACGGGCCTGAAAGAAGGCCACCCATCGCCCGTTCGGCGAAAAGAAAGGGTACGCCGCGCCCTCCGTGCCGGCGAGTAGAGTAGTCTTGGATTGGTCGAGACGGCGGATCGCCAACCCCTGTTTTGAAACGAAGACGATGCGCGTGCCATCGGGTGAGATCGCTGGGTACGCGAACTCGTCTGGACCGATGTCCAGATCCAATTGCGAGAACGGCCGGTCGGGAACGTTCGGTGGAGTCCGCCATTGCCTGGACAATGCAATCGCAGTAACCACCGCCAGGATGCCGGCGACAGACCAGGGTAGAATCTGCCGTCTGGAAAAGGCTCCGGTGGAGAGGGCCTCCGTTCCATGCGGACGATCGGATGGTAAGATAGCCAGCTTTTTTCTACCCGATCCTTCAACTTCGTGCGCTCCTGCCGTCTCGACCGTCACCAAGAATCGATATCCACGCCTTGGTAACGTCTCGATGAATCGCGGCCTGTCGGCATCATCCGCCAAGGCTTCACGAAGTTTGTTGATGGCTCTGTTTAGACCACGTTCGAAGTCGACGAAAGTGTCCGCCGGCCAAAGCTTTTTCTGGAGTTCTTCCCGGGTCACCACCTCGCCGGAACGCTCCAGCAACATGGTTAAAACTTGAAACGGCTGGTCCTGCAGTTTGACTTTTACACCTTGACGCCGCAATTCACCAGCGTGCAGATCAACCTCGAAGACCCCAAAACGGATTGGCGCCGGCAGGCGCTGGATGTCTTCCACAGTGGGCTCCCCACGAATGCACTATACCATTTCGAGGATTGGCGGACGAATTCCAAGAGATCTCGACTCGCAACCTACTGATTGGGAGCGGGTTATCTGGAGACAAACGGAAAGCCGGGAAAGATCTTGCGGTCAATTGAAGTTCCCAGGCACGTCCGGCATAATCCAGCCCTGACCAAGAAGGAGGTCACAAAAATGAACAAGATTACAAGTTCCATGATTATCATTTGCGGGGTGCTGGTTTCAGGGTCCATCGGCTGGGCGCAGTCCACTAGCGGATTCTGCTCGAATCAAATCCTACGCGGCAATTACGGATTCTCTGTCGAAGGTGTGGTCACCCCCGCGCCGGGCGTTCAGATCCCAATCCGTGGCGTAGCCATGACGAATTTTGACGGACAGGGCCATCTGACCCAGGTGGATCACATTGTCATCCCAGGCGCTCCAGCACCGGCCCTCGACTGGACCCCAGGCAAAGGCACCTATCAGGTCAATGCGGACTGCACCGGAACCGCTCACATCGATGTTCCAAGCACGGGCGATTTCGTTAATCTGCGCTTCGTGGTTACTCAATTAGGGAATCAAATCCACACCGTGGTTGTGGCTCCCTTCAGTGGTCCGGATCGCGCTGTCACCAGCGTTGGCATCCGCCTTCTCTAAGAACCTGGCGGTCACCGGCTTTCTGGGAATGGCAGACGGAAAGCCGGTGTGTGCCACAATGGAAACTCCGTTACGGTTGAGAATTTGCCAGATTCACACGGGAGGAAAACATGAACGTTCAAACGTGCGCGTTGCTCGGGACCGCCGCTCTTTGTCTATCGCTGGCGCCTCCGAGCGCGCAAGCGAATGTCATTACTTACAACGTGACGCTGGATGGATCAGAATCGGTCCCGGCTAACGTGACTAGCGCTTTTGGGAGTGCAACTGTCACAGTGGACGACGTTCTCGACTCGGTGTCCGTCGTTTTGTCATTCACCGGGCTGACCGGTGGTAATGCCTCGGCGGCACATATTCATTGTTGCGTCGATACTGATGCGAACGGTCCCGTGGTCATACCGTTTACGGGATTTCCGTCCACGACTTCGGGTACGTATTCGAACACTTTTACGGGTGTCTCGGTGGCGAACATCGCGGGAATAGAGGATGGCTTGGCCTACATTAACATCCACAATGCGGTTTTCCCGGGCGGTGAAATTCGTGGAGACATTCTCGCGACGCCAGAGCCAGCATTATTTGGTTTGATGACGCTCGGGCTCGGGGGGCTCGTTGCTTTTCGCCGTCGGCTGCTCAAATCGTAGGGTGTCGGGCACACAAAAAAGGTGGTGTAGCCGTAAACAAAAACCGGTGACAGGATACTCAATTCCCGATTTCTACGGCCTCTCCGAAATCGGGAATTGAGTATCCTGTCACCGGATTTTTGGCTCGATTACCAGGGTCTGCTTCGCTTCTACTTTGCCGAATTGCATCGGGAAACTTCGGCCCACGTAGTAGGCTTCCCACTGGTCTTTATAATGTGGCGAGAGAAACTGCCCGGACTCACCGATCGTAATGTTGTTGAGCGAACGATCCCAATCCGACAAGTCCGCAATAAATCGCATAGACGGCCCCAACCGGATCGTGGTCTGCTTGATGGTAGTGGACGATCCGCTCATCTCCACCGGCCCCACGTTGAAGTAAGCCTCCAGTAGCGGCAGCTCGCCTCCCACCGGATGCTTGATGGTTAACTCGTTGGCTTTCCCGTAATCCCAGCGATTCACGTTGCCGCCCTGCGCCTTGCGTCCTTCCTCAAAAGCATCCGTGAGCGCGCGGATTAACGCCGCGTTCTTATCTGGAAACCAACCGCTCGCATCGTCCCTCAGGATCTTCTCCACCATCGCCGGCGCCATTTGCGGACCATAGACATCGCTCTTGCCAGGCGACGCTCGCTCAGCCACCATCTTGCGCAGTTGATCGTAAATCAGCGAGATGAGGAGCGGGGCGGGCGTTTGTTTCTCCATCTGCCCATTCCAACCCCGAAGCAGCGCCACGCAGTCCTTCAGCTCTTCCCCGCCCGGTTTCTTTTGGTCATAAGCGGCGACAACTTGCCGCGCTAGAAAATGGGAAAAAGCCGAGTACACATCTTTTTCAACCGCCAGCATCTGCTCCGGCTTCCAGCCAGCATGAGCGGTAAGCAGGCTGCGTATTTCAAGCGACCGGTAGGGCGACGCGAAATCGCCGTGCACCCGATATGGATAATCCTTGGGAAACGGATTCTGATTGGCGGTGATGATCCAGCCTTGCGCAGGATTATAAAACGTGGGTAACTGCTCGAACGGAATGAAGCCCTCCCATTCGTAGTCGCCCGAACTTCCGTCCACCGGCACGTCGCCGTCGTAATTCTTCCGGATGGGCAACTTTCCGGAGGCGTGGTAGCCGATGTTGCCATCCACGTCGGCATACACAAAGTTCTGGCCGGGTCCGGCGAAGCGTGCTACCGCCGCCGTGAACTCCTGCCAATTGCGGGCGCGATTCAAATCCAAGAACGGGAATTGAAACGATCCCGGCTCGGCCGCCGACCAACGCAGCGCCAGGAATTTCCCCTGTTCGGAAGCGCTGATGGGTCCGTGCCGCGTGACCCACTGCTTGAACTCTTCGGACCTCGCGCCCTTCACCGGGATTCGCTCCGTTTCCAGGCGCGCGCGTTCTATCTTGCCTTGAAACAGATACTGGCCGTTGCGAGGATCGAACTTCTCGATGTATAAATCCTGCACATCGAATCCGAGATTGGTCACTCCCCAGGCAATTCGCTGGTTGTGACCGATGATCACCGCCGGCACGCCGGGCAGTGAGACTCCCGTGACATCCAGACCGGGCGCTTCGAGGTGAACCTGATACCAAGTGGAAGGAATTGAAAACTCGAGATGCGGATCGTTCGCCAGAATCGGCTTGCCGCTGGCAGTGTGCTTTCCGGAGATGGCCCACGCATTGGAGCCAGGCTGGAACTCCGTGCCCGCCCACATTGGAAATAGAAAGTTGACCTTCGCGGCGTCTCCCTTCGTGAGCATGGCCTGTTTCTGCAGCTCTTCTTTCCACGTGGTGGTGAGGTTGCGATGCATCTGGAGCCCGCAAAGGATGCTATCCACTACATGCCAGGGGCGCGGATCGTAGCGCAGCAGCGTAAATTCCAGCGGAAGCCGGCCGCGATTCGTTTCAATGAAATAGTTGACGCCGCGCGCGTAGGCCGCCAATACTGCTCGATCCGCTTCGGGCAGTGTGCGGTATTGCGCTTCCGCAATACGGCGCATCCGAAGCCGGCGGGCTTCGCGATCCAGCTCCAAGGTGCGCGACCCAATCAACTCGGACAATTCGCCGGCAGCCAAGCGGCGCAGTGCGTCCATCTGCCATAAACGGTCCTGCGCGGTTACGAATCCCTGCAGGAAAATGGCATCTTCCCAATTCGCCGCGGAAATGTGGGGAACGCCCAGCGCATCGCGCGTCACTGCGGCGCGGGCGGAAACAGGAGCCGAAATCTGACCTGAAGTTTGTGCCAGCGGGCGGTACGCAATCCGGTACAGAGCCAGCAAACCGAGCACTATCAAAACCGCTATGCTCAAGTTTATGTACTTCAGGACTCTTCCATGGGGCACTTGGAAGATTCTACCGTACCTGCGTAGCGCAAGCCTCGGGCTTGCCAAGCAAGTGAGAGACTTGCTCTACGACTGATGGCCTACCGTTTCGTCATCCTCATTGCGATTTTGGCCCTCAACGGATTCTTCGCCGCCGCGGAAGTGGCGCTGATCTCGGTGCGCAAGAGCAAGCTCCGCGCCATGGCGGCTGAGGGACAAGTGGGAGCGCAATCCGCGCTCAATCTGCTTGCCAATCCGGCGCGTCTGCTTTCGGTAACCCAGATGGGCGTGACGCTGGCCAGCTTGGGATTGGGATGGGCCGGCGAGGGGACGGTCTTCAACCTCATCGAATCGATGCTGGGCCCATTGCTCACGCCGCGCTTCAGCCCGTTCCTGCACGCCGCGAGTTTCGGCATTGCGTTCCTTTCCATCAGTTATGCTCACGTGGTGTTCGGCGAAGTTGTGCCGAAGAATCTCGCAATCGAGAAAGCAGACAAGCTGGCGGTTTTGGTGGCGCCGGCTTTACTGCTGTTCGATCGCCTGGCCACTCCGTTTATCATCGTGGCCGAGCGATCCGCCGCGGTGGTATCCCACTGGATCGGTCTGCGTGGCAGCCACAGCGGAGGCGGCCATTCCGCCGAGGAGCTGAAGTTCATCGTCAGTTCCAGCCGCCGGGAAGGGCATCTGCATCGATTCGAAGAAGACGCCATCCAAGCGCTGCTCGAACTGCAGAACTACTACGTGCGCGAAATCATGGTGCCGCGCAACGACATCGTTTCGATCTCAGTGGACGCGAGCCTCGACCAGGTTTTGCGCCGCATGCGCGAGACCCAGTACTCGCGCTTGCCCGTCTACCAGGGCGATCCCGAACACATGATCGGCTACGTCCATTACAAGGACATGCTGCGGATCGCCGAAGAGCGGCGCGTGGCTGCCGAGCGAAAACACGCCCTGCGCCCGTTTCATCTTTCGCGCGTCTTGCGCAAGCCGCTGGTAGTTCCGGAGACGAAACCGCTGAACGATCTGATTGACGAATTCCGCACCTCGCATCAACACATGGCCATGGTGGTGGATGAGTTCGGCACCATCGTCGGACTGGTGACGCTGGAAGACGCACTGGAACAAATTCTGGGCGAGATCGGCGACGAGCACGATATTAAACGCCCGAAACCATCGGCCGAAGCTCCCGTGATTGAAGTGGAAGGCGCCACCACCATTCGCGATCTGGACACCCAATACGGATTGGAACTACCGGGCGACGCGGGATTCGAAACGCTGGCCGGATTTCTGCTATTTCAGCTCGGATATATTCCGAAACCGGGGGAAGTGCTGGAGTATGGGGGGCGAAAATTCACCATCTCAGAAATGGATCACAACCGAATAGCCAAGGTCCGCATTGAGCGCGCGGTTATCGCAGTGGAACCTCCGAAGAACCCGAGTTAGGGAAGTGGGGCGGACCCCTGGTCCGCGCGGGTCCCCCTGGACCCGCTCTTGCGGCTTTTGTCGATTACGTGAGCAAGCCGACGGGGGCGTCGGCTGCGGACCAGGGGGTCCGCCCCACTAAGACGCTCTAAGGAACCAACCAACTGATCAACGACGGAAAATCGCCGAAGCTTACTTTGCTGTTCACCACCGCGCGATGGAAGTCTGAATTCTGCAGCGACATGCCGATTCGGCGGGAATAAAAGAAAACCGCTTTCAGCTTGAACTCGCCGCCGTATGTCACCGGGAACCATAAGCCTTCGTCAAACTTCTTGTAGGCGACCTTGAACCCAAGCTGCTGGACATTGGTTCCTAAAATAACCTTCACCCAACCTGGAATATTCATGGCAAGGTGCGAAGTAACCAGCACCGGCTGGAACTCCTCGCGATCCACCAACACTTCGCCCGCCCACTGTCCGTTGTCATCGCCGTCGTAGATGCTGGGCTTCTTCTTCGGTTCGAACGTGACGCGGTAAACCTGGGCGCCTCGATAATCTTCGGTTCCCTCCAGATGGAACCTGTACTTCCGCTGCTCTTTGGATGTCAGAGGAAAACAATCGTGATCCACGCCATCGCGCGATTCTTTGTCGTTGCCGAAATCTTCCATCAGCGACTTCGCGAAATCCGCGTCGATGTCGATGGACTTGTGTTCGAAGCCCGGCTTGTCGAACTCAATCTCTTTGCCGTGGGCCACGTACTTTCCGCGGAAGAGCGTCTGCTCCCGGGTCACGCCCTTGGGCGAGGGAGTGACGGTGTACTCGCCATACTCTTCCCGCGCCAGTTTGCCGTTGCTGCGCTGCAAGCGCACCATCACGTTCTGCTTATATACGAAGGCCGAACGCATTTCCTGATCGCGATCCTGATTCAAGGCGACGCGCAGCATGATTCCGTTCGCGGTGTTCGCGGGCACAGCCGAGAGGATGAACCACAAAGGCACGACAATCATTTCGCCTTTTTCTCCTTGTCCTTCTCTTTTTCCTTTTCCACTTTGGTCCCGATATCTTCCGGGATCCCGAAGTTGCCGGCCAGCTTGCTCAGCCCGTCCATATCGATGGGTCCGTCGATATAAACCACGGTCAGCTCCTTTGCCTCGGCCACGATCACTGCCAGGCCGCTGATGACGTGTTCATTCTCCTGACGCAGCAGAACCTCGGCGTTATCGCGCCCGCGCACTTCGACAATCTTCTTCCACTTCGGGTCGCGCAACTGGCTGCGGATCGGCTCCAGATCGGACGCCTGGTATTCCCCCACCTTGTCGAACTCGAAGTTCCGCACATACACACCCTTCAAGCTCGCCACCAGCTTCTTGATTTGCGCCTGATCCGGATCGTCGTTCGAGAGAAACCGGCTGGCCAGTTGCAACAGGTTTCCATCCAGGCTCACCGTCACAGTCTCCGACGCTTTCTCGGCCAGCTTGTCCAAGGTATCCAGCTTTACCGACTGTCCGCAAACCCACGCCGGGGCCAGCGCGAACAGAAGAATGAGACGGCGATTGATCACAACGAACCCTGTACTCTCTTATGAATTCGCCGCAGCTTGGCGGAAGTAATGTGCATGGCCTGGATCAATTGCGCGCGCGCCGCTTGCCCCTCATGTTCCACTTTGCGCCGATGTTCCACTTCGAGACCCAACGCGCCCAGAAACAGGGATGCAGCGATTCCCACCGCCGTCCACGATCGCCAGTTCACCCACGCAAGAGGCTTTTTCGTTTGAGTGGCCCGCGCCATCACGCGAGCCGCGAAATCCGCCGATGGATCTTTTCTCTCCAACGCCCGCCGAAGCTGATCTTCGAAATCCGTCATGATTCTCCCTCCCGCGCGAACGATAATTTGCGGCGCAACAACGCCAGCGATCTTTGCAGGTGGCTCTTTACCGTCGCCACCGGCATATCCAAAACATCCGCGATTTCAGCCGGCTCCAGCCCCTCCTGGTAGCGCATGATCATCACCAGTCTGGGTGTTTCGGCCAACTTGCCTAACAACTGCTCGATGTAGCGTTTCAATACCGGGTCCGTGGCAGGCATCCAGGTGAACGGCTCCGGCGCCTCTTCCAGACTCAGATGGTTGCGGAGTTTCCGCCGCCGCGATTGATCGATACAGCGACGGCTGGCTACCTTACGAAGCCAGTGGATGCGATGCTCCCTGGATTCGATTTCATCCCAATGCCGGTACAGTTCCAGAAACACTTCCTGGGCCAACTCCTCGGCCACCGCATGGTCCTGCAGGAAGTGATAAGCCACGCTGAAAACCATCGCCTGGTGCTCGCGAACGGCGGCCTCAAACGCGCGACTTCGATCCGCTTCCGCAACGGCGTGGGGAATGCCGACCTCCTGGGCCAAACTTCCAATCACTGTTCCCTCACACTAGGATACGCGCACAGGGCCCTCCGGGGATGCAGGAAAATCCACCCTTAAGTGAAAGATATGCTTCGAGATGCCTGTTTGGGAGGTTGCACTGTTGTGAAAAAACCGATGGCACCGACTCCCTCACGGTCGCGGCTCGGTAATACTCTTTCCGTTCCGAGCCGCGAGATTTTCCATTTGGTTTCTACGCTATTCTGAAAAAGTATCTCGATGACCAAAGCGTACGAACGTTGGATACGTTCCTGGGAAGACCGGTTGTGCAATCGCGCCACTAATCGCGTGGTTCGCGATTTTGAATGGGGGCTGGATTGGACGCGGAATTGGCCCGGCGCACAGCGCTATCCGAAGAACGGTGAATCGCCCGAGGCATACCTGTTCAAGCTGAATCAGGCCGCGCTTCTGGACAGCGAGGAATTCTTCGGCTATGAGCGTCCGACGGATTTTCGGCTGGACGATGACAACATGCTGCGCTTTCACTCGCCTGTGGAATCGCCGTATCCGGAGAACAATATCGTTCACGCGAAGTGGTTTCCGTCAGAAGGCGCCAAGCGTGCCGTGGTGGTGTTGCCGCATTGGAACTGCCCGGCGGACGCGCATTACGGGCTGTGCCGTGGATTGCAGAAGCTGGGGATTTCCAATCTCCGTCTCAGCCTGCCGTACCACGATTTCCGGATGCCTCCCGAGCTGCAGCGCGCCGATTACGCCATGTCCGCCAACGTCTGCCGCACCATCGATGCCACGCGGCAAGCGGTGATCGACGTCCGCTGCTGCTTTGACTGGCTGGAGCAACAGGGCTTCGAACGGTTGGGCATCGTCGGCACCAGCCTGGGATCGTCCTACGCGTGCCTCGCGAGCGCGCACGATTCCCGGATCGCCGTAAATGTTTTCAACCATTGCTCGACATATGTTGCCGACGTGGTGTGGACCGGGCTTTCCACGCAGCACGTCCGGAAGAGCCTGGAAGCGCATGTGGATTTGGACCGGTTGCGGGAGGCTTGGCGAGCGATCAGTCCGATCAGCTACATGGATAAATTCGCGGCGCGGAAACAGAAGTCGCTATTCATCTACGCGGCTTACGACACCACGTTTCTACCGCAATTGTCCAAGGATATCGTTAATAAGGTTGGCTCCTTGGGCGTGGATCACAAAGTGGTTGTGCTTCCCTGCGGACATTACACGCTGGGCGAAACTCCGTTCAAATTTATCGACGGATATCACATCTGCAGCTTCCTTTTGAAAAATCTCTAGGGATCAACCTAGAAACTTGTCTTTGGCATAGCAGATCCGATCTAGCTTGCATTCCGCGCAGCGAGGCTTTCTTGCGATGCACAAAGCGCGGCCGTGGAAGATCAACTGGAGCGGGAACGCGATCCACTTTTCCTTGGGGATGATCTTCATCAGATCCTGCTCGATCTTCACCGGATCGGTTTGCTTGGTCAGGTCCAGCCGGCGCGAGAGCCGCTGGACGTGCGTGTCCACCACCACCCCGGCTGGGATGTGGTAATAACCTCCGAGCACCACGTTTGCCGTTTTGCGCGCGGCTCCGGGAACAGTGAGCAATTCTTCCATCGTTTTGGGGACCTGGCCGCCGTACTCGGCAAGAATCCGGCGTGCCGCGCCGATCAAAGATTTCGACTTGTTGTTGAAGAATCCGGTGGAGCGGATGTCCTGCCCCAGTTCCGTCTGATTGGCGTTCGCAAAATCGGTGATCGTTGGATATTTGCGAAACAGCCCCGGAGTCACTTCGTTCACGCGCTTGTCGGTGCATTGCGCCGATAGGATGGTGGCTACCAAAAGCTCCCAGGCATCGCGATGCAGCAGTGGGATTTGGGGATCGGGATACATCTCATTCAGCAGCTTCAAGATCTTCGCCACGCGAGCCGCGCGCTCCGCTGCATTCTTCGGGCGGGGCACCAATTTGGGTGGCGTGGCCTTTTTCACGACGCTTTTTGTCAGACTGGGATTATCTCTTCTCGCCAAAATCTCCTGCTATGCCTCGCCGCTATCATCGCATTTGGCGGATGCCTGTGGGGCTCGTTTCATTTTGACGATTACTCGCTGCTGGCAGGCGAACTCTGGCGTCCCCTGGAGATCCGTCCGCTCACGTACCTGACGTTTTGGATCAACCACGAATTAGGCGGCGAGAATCCGGCTGCTTATCACGCGGTTAACCTTATGCTGCATCTGTTCGCGATCCTGCTGCTGTGGGATGCGCTAGGGCGGTATGTTTCTCCAACGGCCCGACTAATTGCCGTCGCCATCTTCGCAGTTCATCCGTTTCAGGCGGAACCGGTGAACTACATTTATGCGCGGAGCGCCCTGCTGGCCACGGTGTTGTGCCTCGTGTCGTTTCGAAGCTGGTCGCGCGGGAATCGCTGGTGGGCGGTTGCCTGGTTCGCGGTCGCGCTTCTTGCCAAGGAGGAGTGCGTCGCGTTTCCCGTGTTTCTCTTGCTGCTCGCATTGCCGTTATCGCTCAAGTCGAGAGAGCTTCCTCCCATCGCCGCTATGTTTGCGCTTTCCATCGGGGCCGGGCTCCGAGTGTTGTTCGCGGTCCAAACCACCGCTGGATCGGGCGCAGGGGCCCACGCTGGCGTAACCTGGCAATCGTATTTGCTAATGGAAGGCGAAGCGATTCTGCGCTATTTCCGGATGCTGCTGCTTCCCTGGGGATTCACCGTGGACGCTGATTTTCCGATCCGCGCGCCCTGGTTGGGCGTGCTGGCCTGGCTGACGGTTCTCGGGTTGGCGCTGTTGGCATGGCGATCATTCGATCGCTCACGGGCCGGAATCTGGTTCCTTGGCGGCTTGTTGCTGCTGCTTCCCAGTTCGTCGATATTTCCGGCCAACGATCTTGCCGCCGACTATCGGATGTATTTGCCCATGCTCGGATTCGCGGTGTGCCTCGGAGTTTTGCTGGAGCGGGTGCGGTTGGTCTATCTTGTTCCAGTATTTCTGGTTCTGATCTATCTCAGCTTTGTCCGCACGGAAACCTGGAAGACGGAGGAGTCTCTGTGGGCCGACGCGGTGGAAAAGGCGCCATCGAAGGTCCGGCCGCGCATCCAGCTTGCCCGGGCGGTTGATCCGGCGCGGGCTCTGGCCATTCTGGAACAAGCCAAACAGATTGCGCCCAACGACCCGCAGATTCCTTCCGAGGAAGGGAGAATCTATTTGAGTCAAGGGAGGCCGGCACAAGCTTTGGTGGAGTTCGGCCGGACGCTGGCGCTCACTCCCCGCAGCGCGGACGCGTTGAACAACCGGGGGGCGGCCTTGCTGGCGCTGAATCAGAGGGACGTCGCCATCCAGGATTTCGAACGGGCGCTGGCCATTGATCCGTGCCAATTCAACGCCTTGTCCAATTTACGTAGGTTGGGCGTTGCAGCACCCGTGCCTGGACAGTGCAAGTTCCCTGCCGGCCAGAAAGAAGCCCTTGAGGTTATCGGTCGGTAGCGGTCTTGTGAGAAACCGTCCCGTCTCTTGGCGCTCCGTTGAAGACGCCAAGTAGGGCGGACCCCCTGGTCCGCGGCCGACGCCCTCGTCGGCCTGCTGAGGAAATACGAAATCCTGAAGAGCGGGTCCAGGGGGACCCGTGCGGACCAGGGGGTCCGCCCCACTTGGCGTCTTCATCACTTTTGGTGGGCCGCAGGCCCATGGTCACTCCCTTGCGGTCGCGGTTCGGTGACACCCGTCTGCCCCAACCGAACCGCGACCGCAAGGGAGCGTGCGTATCGCTGATACCTGAAACCAAAACCCCTGGAACGTCTCTATAGAACGTCGATAGTACTTGGGCTGACAGTGGCCCACCCCCAAACATTCGCCCGAAATCGGGTGAAATGGGGGCTTGACAAGGGAACAGGCACGTTTAGAATGGGTTTAATCTCTACTATGCAGCCCTGCAATCACGGTCGTACCGAGATTCTGGCGAGGCGCGACGGGGTCGATTATGTCCGATGCCTGGAATGTGACCAGGTGTTTGAAGCCGAAGACCTCGAAGCCGTCCCTACCTTCGAAGAGGACGACCAACCCGCCGCCTGACCGAGCCCGACACTATTCTCGATCGAATCTTCTCCTCGACTGAGAACTTTCTCGCGCGAATAGTACAACATTCCTATGCAATGGGTCTATGTGCAAATGATGCGGAAGGTTCAGGTCAGCCGGACGACGAACCTGCGATCCTATAAGTGATGGAACCGCTCCGCATAGTCGCGATCGGTGGGGGAACGGGGCTGTCTACCCTGCTGCACGGGCTGAAACGCTACGTAAAAGATCCCCAAGAAGCTGAAATCACTGCCGTGGTCACGGTAAGCGATGACGGCGGAAGTTCTGGCCGTTTGCGCCGCGAATTCGAGGTTCTGCCGCCCGGTGACATCCGGAACTGCATGGTTGCCCTTTCCGAAGACGAAGGCTTGTTGTCCAAGCTTTTCCAATACAGGTTTTCGAATGGCAAAGGGCTCAAGGGGCACAGCTTTGGAAATCTGTTCCTTACCGCGCTGACCAATCTCACCGGTGATTTCGCGCAGGCGGTCAAGGTATCGTCCGAAGTTCTGGCCAGCCTCGGCCGCATTTACCCCGCCACGGAAAGCAACGTAATTCTGGAAGCGGAGCTCGAAAACGGCCGTATCGTGACCGGCGAGAGCAAAATCAGCAAAAGCCGTTCGCCGATCAAATGTGTCCGGCTCCGCCCCGGAATCTGCAAGCCGCTGCCCGAAACCCTGGAGGCCATCCAGCGCGCCGACCTGATCACATTCGGCCCTGGATCGCTCTTCACCAGCGTCATTCCGAACGTGCTGGTACAAGGGATTCCGCAGGCGATCCGCCGCAGCCGGGCATTGAAGGCTTATTTCGTGAACCTCATGTGGCAGCCTGGCGAGACCACCGGATTTCAGGCGTCGGACCACGTCTCGGCCATCAATCGCCACGCCGGAGGCAATCTGTTCGACGTAGCGGTGGTGAACACGCGCGCCATCACGGTACGGCAGCGGCGGAAATACGCCGCCGAGCAAGCTCAATCCGTGATGAACGACGAGGACCGGTTGTCGAAGATGGGTTTGCAGGTGGTTGCGGCCGATCTGCTCGCCGAAGGCGAGATCGTCCGCCACGATTCGCGCGTTGCCGGCGAGATCGCGATGGATCTGGCGCGGCGCGGCCGGGCGAATCGCCGCAAAGTCCGGGTTCTCGGGGAAAAATAAAGGAAAACTGAATCGAGCAATGAAACCGCCTGTCAACGTGGTTGTCAATGTGGTTATTCTGGCTGCTGGCTTGGGCACGCGGATGAAGTCCAAGCATGCAAAGGTGTTGCATCGCGCGGGTGGACTCACACTCATCGAACATGTCGCCCGGGCAGCTTCCGCGATTACCGCCGCGGATCGAATCACGGTGGTGATCGGACATCAGGGCGAGCATGTGAAGCAGCGGCTGGCTTCCACCGGTGTCCGGTTTGTCGAACAATCGGAGCAAAAGGGTACTGGGCACGCGGTGATGGCATGCCGCGGCGCGCTCGAATCCGAGGGCGGTCTGGTGGTGGTACTGTACGGCGATTGCCCGCTACTTTCTCCGGGCACGCTCCGAGAGTTGGTGGATCGGCAGGCTGCGGGCGACTCTGCGGTGACGTTGATTACCACGCGCCTCAAAGACCCCACCGGTTACGGCCGCATCCTGCTGGGGAAAAATGAAAAGGTGGCAGCGATTGTCGAACAGAAAGCTGCTTCGCCGGAACAGCTCGCCATCCAGCTGGTCAATCCAGGCATCTACTGCTTTCGAGCGGAGCTGCTCTGGAAGCATATCGGCGAACTCCGGACGGACAATCCCGCGCATGAATACTATTTGACCGACATGGTGGAGATCCTGAACAAAGCGGGGCACAGCGTGGCGGCGTTTGAGGTTCCGGATGCGGGGGAGCTGCTGGGAATCAACACGCGCGTGGAGCTAGCCGCGGTCGACAAGATATTCCGCGATCGCAAAGTGCGGGAATTGATGCTGGATGGCGTGACCATCGAAAGACCGGAGACCGTGACCATTGATGGCGACGTACGGATCGGCGAGGATTCCATCGTCGAGCCTTTCGCCCGAATCTTAGGGCGCAGCACGATCGGCGCGGATTGCAAGATCGGGGCGGGTTCCATCCTTGAAAATTCGGAGCTGGGCGATGGCGTTCAAATCGCGCCCTTCACTTCCATTGCGGACTCGCGGGTGGATTCCGGCGCTCAGATCGGACCCTTCGCCAGGCTGCGGAACGGCAACGGAATCGGCGCAAACGCGCATATCGGAAACTTCGTCGAACTCAAGAATACGCAGTTTGCAGCCGGCGCCAAGGCGAATCATCTGGCTTATCTGGGCGACTCAGACATCGGAGAACAAGTCAACATCGGCGCCGGTACCATCACCTGCAATTACGACGGCGTGAAGAAGCATCGCACGCGGATCGGCAAGAAGGCATTTGTGGGAAGCAACTCAACGCTGGTCGCGCCGATCGAGATTGGCGAGGGCAGCTATATCGGCGCTGGATCCGTAATTACCAAGCCCGTGCCGCCGGATGCGCTTGCTCTAGGACGCGCGCAACAAATTGTGAAAGAAGGTTGGGTAGCCAAGAAAAAGAAGAAGCAAGAGTAGCGGCTACTTCTTGTCCGGCGGTTTTTGACGAACCACGATTAATCGCGCTACATCGCCGTCATCGGTAGTTACAAAGCCGATGGTTACCTTCTGCTTGAGGCGGCACTTCCCCTCGATGCGCGTGTCGGAAGTGATCAGGAACACCCGCTTCTCCGCCGGTTTTCCCAGGATGCTCCGCGAAACGGTAATTTTGGATGTGGAGAGCTCCAGGATGGAGCCGGAGAATGTATCGTCGTACTTCGGTTCGGTCTTGGGACTCTCGGGCTTGGATAATTCCCGCTCTTGCGCCAAAACCCCCGCTAGAATCAGAAGTGTTGCGAGACCAAGCCGCACACTTGAATCATAAACCAAGCGCACGGACCTGGGACTGGCGCTGGTATTAAACTTGCTTCATTCAAACGGCACCGACTCCCTAACGGTCGCGGTTCGGTAGCGTACGGATGCCGCGTTCCGAACCGCGACCGTAAGGGAGCCGGTGCCTTTTAATCCCCTAGAACGTGAGCCGAATGGCTAGCTGCAGTTGGCGCGAGAAGTTTGCCTGTCCGGTAATCTGCCCAAAACTACCGCTGGAAAAGTTTGTGTTGGGCGAATAGAAATACGGTGAGTTGAAGGCGTTAAGCGCCTCAGCGCGGAACTGTGCTCTCACGGTTTCCGTGAAATCGAAGTTCTTGAACACGGAAAGATCCCAATTCTTCTCGCCCGGGCCGCGCAGACCGATGGTTCGGGGTGTGTTGCCGAAAGTCCCCTGCGGAGCCAGTGTGAAGGCCGCCGGATTAATGTAGTCATTCAGCCGCTGTTCCACGCTGCCGTTGGTGCCAGGCGCCGTACTGGTGGAATTGGGCCTTTGTGCGCCGTAGCCGTAAGCCGAGTTCAGATTGGTCTGGTAGATCTGCAGCGGAAAGCCGGTTTGATAGACAGATACGCTGTTAATCACCCATCCGCCTACCAGATAATCGAGCGCCCGGTTGCTGACGTTCCAGAGATCCTTGCCTCGCCCGATCGGCAACTGATAAGAGATCGAGGTGGCCCAGCGGAGCGGGGTGTCGACGTTGGACAAACTATACTCCGCCGCTGTGTCGTACGGGTTCTGCGGAGCGCCTTGTGCGCCGCCGTTGAGCGATGTTCCGACGCCACCACTGCTCTCATCCATATTCTTCGACCAAGTGAATGTGCTCAGGAAGGTCAGGCCGTGGCTGAAGCGCTTCTGGGCTTTGAGCACCATGGAGTTATAACTGGCGTGGTTGTTGTCGCCGAAAATCTCGTTAATACCGGTATAGGCGGGGAACGGTAGCAGCAACCGGAAGGCGCTGATGGTGGGTCCGGACAAGGACCCTCCAGCGACTGCGGGAACGCCGGCGAACGGGTTTGGAACCTGGGCGTTGAGCGCGGCAGTGCCCATGGACAGGTAGCTGGGATTCAGCGCGTCAATATTGATTGTGGGTTGGCCCAACGTGAGATGCGTGGAGTGCGATCCGACGTAGGCTACCTCTACGGCGATTCCGAAACCGACCTGCCGTTGGACGTCCACCGAATACTGGTGAACGCGCGGGGACTTGGTGTGCGGATCCACTAAAGTGAAATTCGACCCGATGCCGGCTGCGGCGCCGAGCGTGTTTCCGACTGGGGCGAGCAGTCCGGTGGGGAATGGATTGGTGAGTACGTCCGTATTGGATTTGCCAGTGTATTGGGTATTATTCGCGTAGCCGAGCGTGGCAAGCGGTCCACCGAGATAGATCTGCGGGGCCCAGAACAGCCCATAGCCACCTCGGATTACGGTCTTGCTGTCCAATTGCCAGGCGATGCCGCCGCGCGGTCCCCATTTGTTCGTGTTGTAGGCGCCCACGGAATTCGGCGCGCCGCCCACGCCTGCGTACTGCACCGCACCCTTCAAGTCCAGGCCGGGTACCTGAGACGCGATCGCATTGGCCGTAGTCTGATTGAAGTTCACAATGAGGCCGTTGTTCTCTTCTCTTATGCCGCCTTCATGTTCCCAGCGCAATCCTCCGTTGATGGTGATCTTGTTGTTCAAGCGGAAATTGTCCTGCAGGAAAGCCCCGTAGTAGGGAATGATATCGGTCAGCGTGGAAGCGGTATCCGCCTGGCGATTGTACGGCAGTCCTAGAAGAAGATCAGCGAGATCCGTCCCGCTATTGCTCGCTCCGAGCGAGCTGTCCGTATTGAACGTGTAGCAGCCCGTGGTGCAGTTGATTCCAGCGCCCGATGTAGCCAGGCGGCGGTAATCGAATCCCGCGCGCAGACTATGTCTGCCGACAAATTTATCCACGGCGACGGAGAAGTTATGCGAGGCCTCGTCGTAGTAGTCCCAGTCGCCCGTATCGCCCAACGAATACAGGCTGGACATATTGATGGCGGGGAACTCGGCGGCCGCAGGTGAGACTTGGCTGGCGAAATACGGGCTGAATCCCAACTTGGCGACGTTAAAGCCCTGGGAACTGTTGTAGTCGAAATTCGGGAATCGGTTGAAACCGTAGCGCAATGACAGAACTGTAGAAGGATTGATGGTGAAGATGCTGTTCACCGCAGTGGCATCCACGCGCCGTAGCAGCCGCCAGCCGGACTGCGTGGACTCACTGTTAAACCAGGTGTCGCCGGGTTCCAACGAATAGTAGCGGGCGTAGCTCAAGCTCATGTGCCACCAAGTGGTAAAATCCTCGTCGATCTTGGCGGTATATTGAACCGCGCGCGCCTTGATGGAAGACGCCAGATTGATATCGTTGGCGCCAAAGTAACCCGGAGCCGTGGCCGGCTCGGGATAGGTATTGGCGATCGCCTGGCCTACCGCGGTGATCCGCGATGCCGGGATGATGTTCCCAGAGAAAGGAGCGCCGGTGAGCGGGTCGTAAATAGTATGCAATCCGCCGCCGGGGTCGAAGCTTTTCGAGAAATTGCCCGATCGTTCCAAGGCCGTGGGCAGGTTGAAGGTTGCGGAGTCGGATGAGGCGTCGTCATAGTGTTCAGTTCCCAGGAAGAAGAAGGTGCGGTTCTTGCCGTTGTAAATCTTTGGAATTGAGACTGGTCCGCCGAAGCTCGCGCCCCAGGTAGTATTGGGTTGGTCGGTGATCGGAATTCCGGCCGCGTTGCTGAAGAACGCATTCGCGTCCCAATCGGTGCGGCGAAGATGGCCATAGGCGCTGCCGTGGTAGCTGTTGGTTCCTGACTTCATCAGGGTGTTGAACATCCCGCCGCCGGTACGGGCCATTTCGGCGTCGTAGGTGTTGGCCTGGATTTTCACTTCCTGCACGGACTCCAAAGTAGGAATGATGATCGCCCGGTTGTTTGCGTCGGTAATTGGAATTCCGTCAAGCAAATAATTGTTGCCGCGTACCGGACCGCCGGCGATGGAGATCATGGACGATCCGCTCTGATCTTCCATGCGGTTGTAAGCCGGAGGTCCCACCTGCACCACGTTCTGCGACAGTTTGGACATCATGAACGGATTGCGTCCCAGATTCGGCAGGTCGACGAGTTTCTGATTATCCAAGACTTGACCTTGCGAGGCGTTGGCCGTTTCTACCAGCGGCACCTCGGTGGTTACCAGCACGCTCTCGGTGACGGCGCCGACTTCCAGCTTTACGTCGACAATTACAAACTCCTGCGTCCCGATGGTGATGTTTTTCCGTTCGAATTTCTTGAAACTCGGGCTCTCGGCCATGAGCGTATAAGTGGCGGGGATCAGTTGCGTAAACTCGAACGCGCCGTCGTTGTTGGTGAGAGCCGACTTAGCCTCGCCCGTGCCGTCATTGACTAGCGTTACCTTGGCCCTGGGTATCGCCGCGCCGGCCGGATCGTCCACGCTGCCGCGCACGCCGCCTTGGTACGACTGCGCCATTAGTAGCGAGGCCGCAAATCCGAGGATTACCGTTAGAGTGGAAGCCTTTTCAAAGAATCTTAAGAAGGCTGTTGCGGTCAAGCAATTCCCGTTTGGATGTGATTCGGGCACAAGCATGGCGTTGTTCTCCCCTGTGAAATCCGGTTGGGCACGCACGCGGATCGGCGGCGACCCAATCGCGAGTTACGATGCCGGTCACGCCCTAACTTGGGTGCCGGTGGAATTGTATTTCCGGTGCGCCCTACGTGGGGAACAGACTAGTTAATTCGATTACAGATCTGTTACGATTTTTGTGTAAATCCCGAGTAGGGGGAAGTATATCATCAGCCAAGCTCGATTCGAGCCACAGTTATTTGAATGGGTTCGATAAATAAAGCCTATAGCTGGCGAAGCTTGGGAAACTCAAAGGACCAGGATCGGGTGGTAAAGATGAGGAAGTCGAGCTTCCCCAATTGCCACCAAATCGCCTTCTTGGCTAATGGCCTTCACGTATTTTGATGCAGGCGCAGCCAGGAACGGCGAGAGCCGGAAGTCCTTGCCTTGCCGGATCTGGCCCACGGTTATCAGATCCACTGCGGCGGTTGAAAATTCCGGCAGCAGCTTTGCGGCGGGAATCAAGGCTTCGGCGAGATGGCCGGCTTCGGAGAGCTTCGCGAGATCGTCGAGCGAGATGGCTTGCTCTTCGTTGAAATCACCGGAAGCGGTGCGTCGCAAAGATTCCAGAAAGGCCCCGCAGCCGACTTTTTGGCCAACATCGTGCGCGATGCCACGTAGGTAGGTTCCCGCGGAACAATGTACGCGAAGCCGCACGGAAGCGCCGTCGAATTCGTCCAGATCCATTGCGATGACTCGCACTTCCACCGGCTTTCAACTCGACTGCGATTTTCTTGCGCGCCAGCTTGTAGGCTGGAGTGCCGGCAATTTTCTTGGCGGAAAAGGGCGGCGGAGTTTGCAGGAAGGTCCCGCGGAATGGAGCTAGCGCTGATTCCAGTTCCGCGCGCGAAAACGTGGGATCCACGCGTTCGGACACGGCCGTGCCCTCGCGATCATAGGTGTCGGTGGCCCATCCGAACCGGATGTGGGCCGTGTATTTCTTTTCGGCGGGTGCAAAGAATTGCGCCAGCCGAGTGGCGCGGCCGATCAGTAGCGGAAGAACGCCGGTCGCCATGGGATCCAGCGTGCCCAGGTGTCCGATTTTGCGTGTACCGGAAAGTCGGCGCAGCCGGTTCACAACATCATGCGATGTCATACCAGCGGGCTTGTCGACGATGATCGCGCCATCCACGCCTTACTGTAACAGGAGCCGTGTGGGGCGGACCCCCCGGTCCGCGCGGGTCCCCCTGGACCCGCCAGTTCTGGCGAAGAAAGCAAGCCGACGAGGGCGTCGGCTGCGGACCAGGGGGTCCGCCCCACATCTAGAACTCGATGGCGGTCAAAACTTCCGACGGCCGTTTATCGAACGCCCGGCAAATAGCCAGCAGACTCTCGATGCTCGGCAGATTCGCGCCACGCTCGATGGAACTGATCTGCGAAATGCTCAGCTTGGTAGCCGCGGCAAGATCTTTCAAAGACCAATCGCGCTCCACGCGCAGCATCTTGATTTGATGGCCCAGCCGCTCGCGCAGGCGATCTTGCGCGCGTGCGCCCCAATCCGAATTTCTCGATCGCATTCTGCAGCGTCTGCCGCAGTTGCGCGAGCGAAAACGGTTTGGAAATGTAATCGAACACCTTCATCTTGAAGGTGGCGCGCATGTCCTCGAGCGAGGGATACCCGGTGACAATGATCACGCACAATCCCGGATAAGTGGTTTGGAGCTGTTCCAATACCTTGTCGCCTTTGAACTCGCCCATTTTCATATCCAGCAGCACGATGTCCGGCAAGCGCTGCTCGCATCCGGCGAACAGTTCCTCGGGATGCACGAAAGTTCGGATGGAATAGAGGCCATCGTCTTTGAGCGCGTCTTCCAGGTAATTGCAGAAATCCGGATCATCGTCCAGAATTGCCAGATCCACTGGGCCAACCAGGCTGGGAGTATCGGCGCTCATACTCTCGCGTGACTGGCCATGCGCCGCGCTTCCGCCGCCGGGAGCGTCACTTCAAGACAAGCCCCGCCCTGCGATCGATTCGAGGCGGAAATGGTCCCGCCGTGCTGGTGCACGATGCCTTCCGCAATGGTCAGCCCTAATCCGGTACCCTTGGCGTCCAGACGGCTGGACACGAAAGCTTCAAAAATCTCCGGCAGAACATCGGAGGGAATGCCGGGGCCATCGTCTTCCACCGTGATCGACACCCAGGACTGCGCATTGCGATTCAACCGCCTGGCATTCACCGCAATATTTCCGGCGGGTCGAATGGCGTACAGCGCGTTGCGGAAGAGGTTGACGAAAACCTGGATCAGGCGGTCGGCATTGCCGGTAACCATGTCGTTTTCTCCCACGCGATTCGCGAAATTCACGCGCGCGGCCTTTTCATCGATGGCCACCAGGTTCCACGCGTCGTCGATTAAATGCCGCAGCGGCACAGGTTCCAGGTAATGTTTGCGGACGCGGGCGAAATCCACCAGGCTCTCGCTGATCTTCCGGATGCGCTGCGTGACGCGGAGCATGCGCGCCAATCGCTCCAGCGCCGCGGCATCGCGCGTGGTCTCGGTCAGTTTTTCGATGGAACCTTGCAGCACGGCGAGCGGCGTGTTCAGCTCATGCGCCACGCTGGCGCTCATCAATCCCAGGCTCACCAGGCGATCCTGAGCTTCCAGTTTTCGCAACGCTTCTTCCAGTTCCTCTTCCCTTTTACGCAGGTCGAGAATCGTGGCGTTGCGCGATCGCATGATCTGGCCGATCTCGTCCGCTGGAATCATGTCTTCGTCGATGAGTTCGTGCCGGCGGTCGCCATGCTGCGTGGCTTGATCGGCATTCAGCATCAGCCGCAGCGGGCGATAGACATACAACGGCATGATGGTGGTTTCGAGCACCAGCACCGCCAACAAATAAATTGCTCCCAGCACGATAAACAGGTTCGTCTTGGCTTGACCGGGCAGATAGGGGTACAGCGCGAAATAAACGCCCAGCGCGAGGATCGCAAAGAACACGTTGTGCAACACCATTAGCTTGGGCCGCACTTTCAAATCGCGCGAACAGCCGGACCACGCGTTTCTGGGCCCTGTCTCCCGCGGGCACTGCCATGGAATCGATTTGAGTCACGGGATCTCGCTCCATCTTTATCATACGAAGCGGCGGCCGCGAAACGGAAGAGAGCGCTTTTAGATCTATAAAAAACCAAAAAGGCACCGACTCCCTGACGGTCGCGGTTCGGTAACACGCGGACACGTCATTCCGAGCCGCGACCGTTAGGGAGCCGGTGCCTTCGAGTCGCTACTGGTACGTCACGCCCTTGCCGGTGGACGCGGACGAACTGATAACTCCCACGTCGATGCCTTTCGCGGTGAACGTTCCGTATTGGTTGATTCCCACCGAGAGATTCCCCAACGAAACGGGCACGTCGGGAATCACGGAACTGGGCGGAACCGACAGCAGTACCGGCGGCGGTATGGTAAATTTGCCGGCGCTGTCCGGGGCTGTGCAAACAAAGAAGCCTCCTACGGCGCTACTAAAGTCCTCATAGCCAGTGTCCTGGGTGTGGCATTGGCCGTTACGGCGCTGATGGCCGGCCGTGGGATCGCACTCCACGAAACTTACGTGGCACGCCGCGAGCGGGCCCGCGCCGAGCAGCGCTTTCAGGATGTTCGAGAGCTGGCTAACTCGCTTCTGTTCGAAGTGCACGACGCGATTCAAAACCTTCCGGGTTCCACTGCCGCGCGGAAACTCATTGTGGACCGCGCTCTGCGCTATCTGGATGCACTCGCCAACGAAGCTCGGGGAAATCTTTCGCTGCAGCGCGAGCTGGCGGCTGCTTACCAGAAAGTCGGCGATGTTCAGGGAGGGTTTCGCGAGGCGAATCTCGGCGACACCGCCGGGGCGCTGGTGAGTTACCGGAAATCGCTGGCGATTCTGGAGGCAGTGACGGCCGGCGATCCTTCGAACGTGGACGCACAGCGGGAATTGATCCGCGCCCACGGCAAGCTGGGTGACGTGCTCAGCTTATCCGGAGACCGCGCGGGTTCCCTCGAGCAATCCAACCAATTGGTTGCCATCGCGGAAAGGCTCTCGGCGGCGGATCCGGCGAATCAGGCCGAGCGGCGTAACCTGGCGCTGGCCTATCTGGATTACGGTTTCAAGCGGGCGGACAAAGATCAATGGCAGCCGGCTCTGGCGGATTGTCAAAAGGCGGTTACGCTGCTTGAATCCGTGGTGGCGGCGGGCGACAAGAAATCCCGCCGGCTTCTGGCGCTGACGTACAGCCGGACCGCCGAGATGCTTTCTCAGTTTTCGCATCGGCACGCGGAGTCTTTGGCGATGCACGAAAAGGCAATTGAACTGGTACGGTCTGAGTTGGCGGACGATCCGCGGAACGTCGATCTGCGGCGAATCGAGGCTTGGGAAGTCTTACAAACGGGCGATGAAATTGGCGGGCAGGGAAATATTGCCGGCGCATTGGTGAAATATGATATCGCGCTGAAACAAATGCAAGCGTTGTCCGCCGGCGATGCCAACGATGTACAGGTCCGCATTTTGACGGTCATGGCGACGCAGCGTGTGGGAAGCACCTTGCTGCAGCAGGGAAAAGCGAAAGAGGCGTTGGCGGAACTGGAGAAGTCGTTCGCGGAAGGCAGCCGCTGGTCCAAGCCCGGATCCTCCAACGAGGACCTGGCGTGGACGTTAGCGCTGGATCAGTTCCAGATGGGACAAGCGCACGTCCTGCTCGGGTCGGCCGCCAGAATTCCAGATGGGGTCCGCCGGGAACATTGGCAAAAGGCGCTCGAGTGGTTTCAGAAGAGTATTCCCGGCCTCACCGCGTCCACGAGCGGGAGTTTTCAGGAAATCGCGGAGAGCACGTTGCAGGAAGCGCGGAGCGGCGTGGCCAGGTGCGAGCAGGAATTGACGGTCGCGGCGCGGTAAGCGTTTTCCGTTCCGAGCCGCGACCGTCAGGGAGTCGGTGCTTTTTGCAACGGATCGCTAATCGCCGCTGACCGCTTCCTGTTCGCGCGCGAATTCCTGATCTTTGTATTGAAGCTGGTACAGCTTCCAATAGATCCCGCGCAACGCCAGCAGCTCCTGATGCGTGCCGATCTCCCGCAGCTTGCACTTGTGCATCACGAGAATCCGATCGGCGCGTTGGATGGTGGAAAGCCGATGCGCGATTACGATGGACGTCCGGCCTTCCACCAAGCGGGCCAATGCATCGCGAATCCGCAATTCCGTGTCCGTGTCGACGCTCGATGTGGCTTCATCCAAAATCAGATAGCCCGGACGATGGGCCAGCGCTCTGGCGAAACTGATGAGCTGCTTCTGCCCGGTGGAGAAACCGGCGCCGCGTTCGCGCACGGGCTGCTCGAAACCGTCCGGTAGAGTCTGGATGAAATCCAGTAAATTCACGCGCTCGGCGGATTCCGAAAGTTGTCCGTCGGAAATGCCCGATGTGCCCAAGCGGATGTTCTCCGCGATGGTGCCGGTGAACAGGTGGGGATCCTGCAGCACCACCCCGAAATTGCGCCGCAACTGTTCCAGATCGAATTCGCGGATATCGGTTCCGCCAATGCGAATGCTGCCTCGCTGCACTTCATAGAAGCGCAGCAGCAGGCTGGTGAGCGTGGTTTTGCCCGCGCCGGTGTGCCCAACTACGGCGATGGTTTCACCGGGCTCGATCCGGAAGCTGACGTCGTTCAGTACCCAGTCCTCATCTTTGTAAGCGAACCACACGTGGTCGAATTCAATAGCAGCGGGCTTCGCCGGGAATGGCTTCGAGCTTTTTTGCGATTGAATTTCCACGGGCGTGTCCAGCATTTTGAATACGCGTTCGGACGCCGCCATGGCCGATTGCAGGATATTGTACTTCTCGCTCAAATCCTGAATGGGGCGGAAGAACCGCAGGCCGTATTGGAAGAACGCCACCAGGACGCCCAAGCTCAGCGCGCCGCCGCGAATGCGGAAGGCTCCGTAGCCGAGCAGCAACGCCAGCGCCAGCATCCCCAGGAATTCGATCACCGGATAAAACCACCCGTAAGCCGTGATGGCGTCCTTGAAGGCTTCCATGTGATCGCGATTGATGTCTTCGAATTCTTTCCGGCTCTTCGCTTCTCTGTTGAAGAGCTGCAAAACCGCGATGCCGTTGATGTGTTCCTGCAGATACGAATTGATTCTCGCGATGGCCACGCGAATGCGGCGATAGCTTTGTTGCACGCTTTGGCGAAACCGGATGGTGACCAGCACCACCAACGGCATCACCGCCAACAGCAGCCCGGTCATCCCCGGGCTGAGTTGCAGCATAGCCAGCACCACGAAAAATAACATCAGCAGATCGCCCAGGATCATCAGCAATCCGGACGAGAACAGTTCGTTCAGCGCGTCTACATCTGTTGTGATGCGTGTGACCAGGCGACCCACCGGATTCCGGTCGTAGAAAGCGATATCCAGGCGCTGCAGGTGAGCCATCAGCTCGCGCCGAAGATCGAACATGGCTTTCTGCCCGACCCATTGCATCAAATATTGTTCTCCGAAATCGCAGATCAGCGCCGCGCCGATGGACAGCAGATAGAGAAATGAAATCTGCAGCAGTCCGGTTAACGGAACGCTGGAGAGATACGGATCGAGGAAGGTATGCGAGGGCCGTCCCGAGGGCGTCAAATAGCGGTCGATCGCCAGCTTTGTGAGCAGCGGACCCACCACCTGGAGCACCGCATTGATCAGCAGAAATACCAATGCGATCAGAACTTCCGACTTGTACGGCCGGATGTAAGCCAACAGGCGCCGCATGAGGCGCCCGTCGTAGGCTTTGCCTAAGACCTCTTCTTCCACGTAATCTCAGTTTACCTCCGGTGTTACTGAGCCGCGACCGCAAGGAAGCGCTACCGACATGGCCCTGTCGTGGTAGCGCTCCCTTGCGGTCGCGGTTCGGTTTGCATCGCGATACGATAAACGAAAGGCCAATATGAAAACTACCTCGCTAGTTCTCCTCGCCGCCGTTCTTGCATTCGGACAATCCAAGCAACCCGACCTGTGCGTACCACCGCCCAGCGGCACTGCGCCAGCGCTACCCGCAAAGCTGATGACCGGGCAGGGAAGCGTCCATTTCGCGATCACGACATCGAATCCGAAGGCGCAGCAATTCTTCGATCAGGGCGTAGCGCAGTTGCATTCCTTCTGGGCTTTCGAAGCCGAGCGATCGTTCCTGCAAGCGGCGGAGCTGGATCCGGAAGCCCCGATGCCTTACTGGGGAGTAGCGATGGTGGCGGCGGGCGATTACCGGCCGCGCTTCCAACTGGACACTATGGAAACGTTATTCGGAAAAAGCGACCCGACGAAAGTGGGCGCGCGCGCCATCGAAGCCGCACGCAAGGCGAACGAACTCGCGCAGGTTCCAGGCAAGTCGACGCCGCTCGAAAAGCTCTACATCGCATCCATCGTGGCGCGGCGCGATGTGAAATCGAAAGATCCGGAAGAAGGCTACATCCAGGGACTGCGCGCGATAGTCGCGCAATATCCCGATGAGATTGAAGCACGCACCTACCTGGCCCTGCATCTGATGCGCGGGTTCGATCAGCCATCGAAAACTCCGCGCCTCACCAGCATGGAGGCGGTAGCCATGCTGCGCGAGTTGCTGGCGACAGCCCCGGATCATCCGGGCGTGCACCATTACGTGATCCACGGCTTTGAGGGTTCCAGCTTCGCCAAAGATGCCTGGCCCAGTTGCAAGCGTTACGCCGAACTGGTTACCAACATCCCCCACGCGTTGCACATGCCCGGACACATCTATGCGCAGACCGGGCGCTGGGAAGACGCGGTGATCTCGTTCTCGGCTGCGGCCGAAAACGAGCGCGGCTACATGCACGCGGACAAACTGTACGGTACCGGCCATCATGGCCACAACGTCCATTTCCTGGCGACGTCTTACTCGTTTCAAGGCCAATACGACAAGGCCAAGGATGCCGCGCGCGAGCTGCTGGGATTCAAAGAGAATCCGCGTGAGATCGCCTCGATGGATGGTTTCTACAGCGCCTACCGGCAAGGTTGGTTTGCGATGCTGCGTTCGCTGGTTCAATCCGAAAGCTGGGACGAAATTCTGGAAGGGACAAGTTTGCCGGTTTACGATAAGCCGCGCGAGCAGGCCTGGCGGCACTGGGCATTCGCGCTGGCGTACGTAGCAAAAAACAATGTCGCAATGGCTCGCACGGAATCGAAGCAAATGGATGAATCGCTTGCCGATTATAAAGTGAAGGTCAAGATGCCCGTCCCCGAGGCCTTGGAAGTTGCGCGAGAGGAGTTGGACGGCGAGATGAAACTTGCGGACGGCAAACTGGATTCTGCGCTCAAGAAGCTGGAGCACGCCGCAACCATGGAACGCCGCATGAGGTATTCCGAGCCGCCCTATTATCCGCGGCCGGTGCTGGAGGCACTCGGCCAGGTGGCGCTAAAGAATGGCCGAGTGGAGGAAGCACAATCGGCTTTCAAACGCGCTCTGGATCAATATCCGGGAAGCTTTCGAGCGCAGGCTGGACTGCGCGCCCTGCTGGAACGGGACCACAAGGAAGCAGCGGTTGCGGGATTTTGAGCCGCTGCCCAAAAAATGAGCGAAGGCACCGACTCCCTCACGGTCGCGGCTCGGTAACGTCTTCAAAATACGAGTCTCTTTTCCGAACCACGACCGTGAGGGAGTCGGTGCCTTTTTCGTTTTTCACGAGAGCGCAAAGCGGCTACTACGATACAATCGGAAGACTAAATGTTCGAAGGGATACGCTGCAATCCCGTGTTGGATGAGTTTCTGCCCCTGGATCGCCGAGCTTCCGAGATTCCGGACGCTTGCGCAATCCTTGCCCCAGGCCGAGATTCCCTGACGTTTCGGGACCTTTGGAACCATATCCAGACATTGCAAAACAACATGGAGGGATTTGGCCTGCGGCCGCGCGAGGTCACGGCCTTGGTTTTGCCCGGCGGGCCCGAATTCGTTTTGGCGTTTCTGGCCGTATCCAGGCTCGGAGCTTGCGCGCCGCTGGATCCGGCGCTCACCGAGACTGAGTATCTTTCCTACCTGAGCAAGCTGGGCGCCGGCACGCTGATCGTTTCCGATAGCCGGACCCCGGCCGTCAGCGCAGCTCTCTCGCTCGGGATGCGCGTTCTCGCCATCCATCCGGACGACAGTGTTTCCGTACTCGATCCGGGAGATGCCGCGATTTCCGGCCGGACCAGCGACGCCGCGCTGCTGCTGTTCACCTCCGCCACCACGGATTCTCCCAAGCTGGTTCCCTTGACTTGGCAGAATCTCCACGCCATGGCGATCCACGATTCGCGCGCGCTTCAGTTAACTGCTGCGGACCGCGTGCTGTGCCTCATGCCCTTGTTCCACTTGCATGGGCTGGCCACCGTTCTCACGCAATTGTCCCGCGGCGGCAGCGCAATCTGCACCAGCGGGTTCGAACCAGCCAATTTCGCGCATTGGCTCGCTGAATTCCGGCCGACGTGGTTTAGCTCAAGCCCCCCGCTGAATCGGGCAATCTTGGCTCTGGCGCGCCAAGATCCGGAAGTCTTTCGCAATTCGTCGCTGCGCTTCATTCGCTCTGGAACGGCTGCCTTAGAGCCGCAATTGCTCGCTGTTCTGGAGGAGGCGGCCGGCGTTCCCGTCCTCAACGGCTATGGTTCAACCGAAACCGGCGGAATTGCGCGCAATACACGCGAGTGGCGCAAACCCGGATCGGTGGGCCGATCCAGCGGTCTCGAATTGGCGATTAAGGATCCAGCGGGAAATATTTTACCTGCTGAAGCGGAAGGCGAAATCGTGGTGCGCGGACCGTCGGTCGCCTCCGGCTATCTGGAGAATCCGGAAGCGAATCAATCCGCCTTTCGCGACGGCTGGTTTCGCACCGGAGACGTTGGCCGTCTAGATCACGACGGCTTCCTTTTCATCACCGGCCGCCTCAAGGAACAGATCAACCGGGGCGGCGACAAAATCTTTCCGCAGGACGTGGAAGCGGTTTTAATGGGGCATCCGGCAGTGGCGGACGCCGCGGCATGCTCGATTCCGCACGCCACGCTCGGCGAGGATGTCGCAGCAGCCGTCGTACTGCGGGAAGGCGCCTGCGTTTCGGAGTCCGAATTGCGCCAATTTGCGGCCACCCAGTTGGCTCCGTTCAAAGTTCCCCGACGGATCCTATCGATCGATTCGATTCCGCGAACCTCCACTGGAAAGCCGCGGCGCGGGATTCTATCCGAACAATTGCGCGCCCAAAAGCCTTTGCGCGATTCGCCTGCGTCCCCGTCGCTTGCACCCGTGGAAAGCGCACTCCCACGCGTGGAAAGCGTACTCATCGACATCTGGCGTCGCATCCTCGGTGTCGAACACATCGTATCCCACGACGATTTTTTCGCATTGGGCGGCGATTCGCTGGCCGTGGTAGCGATGCTCACTGAGTCGCAGAGCAGGTTGCATACCGGTAACGAGCTGCTGGGCAGGGTGGATTTCTTCGACAGCCCGACCATCGAAACACTGGCTCGAATCGTGGTGGAATGTGGCGCGACTTTCGAAGGCGAGCCTGCGCCTGCGAATCGGATTATTCCGCTACGCAGCACCGGAGCGCGTTTGCCGTTTTTCTGTTTCCCAGCCAGCGCGCAAGATCCTTATTACTTGCGGCACTTCTCAAAAAGCCTGGACGACGACCAGCCGTTTTTTGTGGTCTGCCATTCAGACCCGGTGCGCGACAAGCGGATTGTTCCGGTAGCGGATCTGGCACGATCGTCGGTGGAAGCTATTCGGCGTCAGTGCCCGGAAGGCCCGTACATCTTAGGCGGGCATTGCTACGGAGGAGTGGTGGCGTACGAAGCCGCGCTGCAACTGATGGCGCAGGGCCAGCGAGTGGATTGCCTGGTGCTTTTCGATGCGGCCACGCCAGGCTATCCGAAAGTTCACAAGCAGTGGCGCCGCTACCTCGGCAAAGCCCGCGAGATGGCCTGGGCGCTGCGGCCGGGAAAACTTGCGGAGACGGCCGCTGCCATGCGTCTGCACATCTACGCGTTGGGCCGCATCTTTGCGCGACGCCGCAAGGCCAGTGCGAGTCGCGTCCTGACGGCCACTATCGGGTCGGATGTTTTGGTAGCTGGCCGCGAAGAGAAAACGCTGAACGGCATGGCGATGTGGGAGTACACGCCGCCCGAGTTCCCTGCCCCGATGGTTCACTTCATCGCGGCCGATCAGCCGGTGAGCACCGAAGTGTTGAGCGATCCGCGGTTGGGTTGGAACGATTTGGCGCGCGCCGGACTAGTGGTGCGGCATGTGAAAGGCGATCACAACACAATTTTGGCGGCGGAAAATGCCGCGGAGCTTGCCGGAGAATTGGAAGCGCTGTTACCAGCGAGGGAATTGACGCATGCCGCGGCAGTATAACCGGTCGCTTACGCTCGCGGCTCGGAATGCGGGCTCGTGGTCCTACAGAGCCGCGACCGTAAGGGAGTCGGTGCCGTTTAGTCTTACGTGTTACTTTGAACATTCAACATGAGAATTTCGCGACTCATCACCTACCTGGGTGAAACCAACCTTAACCCGCCGGCCGCAAAGCCCCTCATCGGGGTTCTGGAAGGAACCGGCATCGGATCCGAAGTTATCGGCGCTACGTTGCAAGTACTGGGCGCGGTGGAACAGGTCACAGGCGTCAACTTTGAAATCCGCCGCGGATCGCTGATCGGCGAAGACGCGCTAACGCGCTTCGGCCAGTGGCTTCCCGAAGAAGTGGTGGACTTCTGCGCAGAGGTTTTTCGCGCCGGTGGCGCCGTGTTAAGCGGGCCCGGCGGCGGCCGCTACGTCTATGATCTCCGCCGGCGATTCGATCTGTTTGCGAAATTCGTCCCCATCCTGCCGACGCCTGAATTGGCCGGAGCGGGCAGAATGATCCCGCGCTTCGTCCAGGATTTGGATATTCTACTGATCCGGGATAACATCGGCGGAGTCTACCAGGGCGAAGGCCGCGAACGAATCACGGATCGCGGTAGAGTTGCGGAACATTCTTTCCAATACAGCGAATGGGAGGTGCGGCGCATCGCGGAAGTTGCCGCGCGGGCGGCCGCGGACCGCCGTGGCGGCCTCCACATCATCATCAAGGACGGCGGCATCCCGGGTATGAGCGCGCTTTGGCGCGATGTCGGTACCGAAGCTGCTCGAAAATATGGCGTCGAAGCGGCGTTCATGAACATCGATCTGGTGGCGTATGAAGTTATCCAGAACGCTTCCAAATTTGATGTGATTGTGGCTCCCAATCTATTCGGCGACATTATCGCCGACATCGCCGGCGTGCTGGTTTCCTCGCGCGGCGTCACCTTCTCAGGCAACTTCAACCCCGAAGGCCACGGCGTCTACCAGACCAATCATGGCAGCGCGCATGATTTAGCCGGCACCGGGACCGCCAATCCAGCGGGACAGATTCTCTCTCTGGCCATGCTGCTGCGCGAGAGTTTCGGAATGCAGCAAGCTGCAGCGATCGTAGAAGATGCTCTGGCAACAGTCTGGCGCCAGGGATTCCGCACGGCTGATTTAGCCGAGCCGGGTTGCCAAGTCCTGGGCACCAGTGCAATCACGGAGCGATTTGTGAACCAGATTCTCCGCTCGTCGGAACTCAAGTCGTCCCATGAAACCTGCGCTGCTGCTGGTTGATCTTCAGAACGACTATCTGGCGACGCCCGATCTTCAACCGTCCGCGGTTGATTTAATCCAACAAGCGGCCGCACTGCTGGCGCACTGCCGCACAGTCGGGGATTCCGGTGATCCACGTTTGGACCACGGTGCATCGCGAAGACGATCGCCGCCTGCCGCACTGGCGCAAAGAAAATCGTTGGCAATGCGAAGCCGGAACCAGCGGGCATGCCACGCCGGATTCCTTGCAGCCGCAACCTGGCGAGGTCGTGATTCACAAATCCGGATTCAACGCCTTCGCCGATGGCACATTGGACGCTGCTTTGAAACACCTTGGTTGTGACGCGGTGATTCTGGCCGGACTGCACCTGCACACCTGTGTCCGGATCGCCGCGATGGAATGCCTGGAGCGCGGTTACGGGGTCCGGGTGGCGGAAGAGGCCGTCGCAAGCAACGACCCGATTCACGCCGCATCCACGCGCCGCTGGCTCGAAGCCCGCTCGGTAGAATTCAGTGGAGCAAGTGGGGCAGGCGCTTCCGCCTGCCAACAAGAAATAGCCTCAGCTACGAAATCCGCCCACAAATTCTGGCAAAATTGGCGAGAAACAACCCCAGCCTCCCGATGGGAAATTTTGAACCGAGCCGCCGACGCCTTGGAATCAGCCGCGCCCGCGCTAGCCCACCAAATGGCCGTCGAAATTGGCAAACCCATCACACACGGCCTGGAAGAAGTCCGCCGGGGCGCCGCAAACATCCGCGACGTCATCCGCCGAGCCCGCGATTTCGAGGTGGCGAAGCGAGAGGGCGACGGATTGGTTCGCCATCAGCCGCTCGGTGTGGTGGCACTCATTTCTCCGTGGAACAATCCAGTGGCGATCCCGGTGGGGAAAATCGCGCCGGCTCTGGCTTACGGAAACACGGTGGTGTGGAAGCCCTCGCCTCCAGCAACAAACATTTCTGAAACGATCCTGAAACTGCTCCGCGGCGCAGGTGTGCCAGACCATGCAGTTCAGCTACTAGCGGGCGACCGTCGAACCGCTCAGGCACTCGCGTCTAACAAAGATATTGCCGCCGTTACGCTCACCGGCTCGCTCGCGGCCGGTTATTCCATGCAGGAAATCTGCGCGCGCCGAATGATCCCGCTGCAGGCGGAACTGAACGGCAACAACGCCGCCATCGTGTGGGACGACGCGGATCTAACACACGCCGCAAAACAAATCGCGTGGGGTGCTTTCGGATTCGCTGGTCAACGCTGCACCGCGAATCGGCGAGCCATCGTGTCCCGAACGCGGTTCGCTGCTCTTCTGGAAGAATTAATCGCCGCCGGCGAGCAGCTTGTTTGGGGCGATCCGCTGGATCCCGCAACCGACATTGGCCCTGTGATCTCTATCGCCAAACGGGACGAAACAGCGGCGTTAGTGGCCCGGGCGCTGCAGGACAAAAGCGTCCATGCCGTGTATCTTTTGCACGCGGCACGCGCGCAAGAGCCATGGATCCATGCAGGAGCCTACGCGCAGCCTGCCATCCTCTGCTGCGATCAACCGGACCATTCTTTGGTGCAGGAAGAAACCATGAGTCCCATCCTGGTAATCCAGCGGGCCGATGATTTCGAGCACGCATTGGCGCTGTGCAATGGGACGCGTTACGGTTTGGCCGCTGCACTGTTCAGCAACGATCGCGAAATTCAAGCACGATTCCTCGCCGAAGCGCAGGCCGGGATCCTCAAGATCAATAGCTCGACAGCGGGCGCCGATATCGCGCTGCCATTTGGCGGCTGGAAGGCTTCTGGACTAGGCCCTCCCGAGCATGGGGAAGCGGATCGGCTGTTTTACACGCGCCTGCAAGCGGTTTACGGGTCAGGCGGTTAACAAATCCCGCCCCGGTACGTCCTTCCAGGCAGGGAACATGTGGAGAGCGTTATCGCACTCTTTGCGCCAGTAGATCGGCCGGGACAATCCTTAGTGGAACAGGCTCGCGCCGGAAGCCGCCCTGCGTTCGGGCAGCTCTACCAGCAGTATTCCCGGATGGTCCACGGACTGCTGCTCGCGCGCGTTCCGCATTCGGAAGTGGAGGATATGGTGCAGGACGTGTTCCTGCTGGCGCTCCGGCGATTGCGGAGTTTGCGGGATGAAAAAGCATTCGGCGGCTGGCTGGCCATGATCGCACGCAATCAGGCCATCGATTATCACCGCCGGGCGCCGAAAATCGCCGAGCTGAAAGAATCCATGCTGCAGGAATCGCCGCCGTCGCCCGAGGCTCACGCGGTTCTTGATACCATCCGCAGCCTGCCGGATGCGTATCGCGAAACTCTGATCCTCCGGCTGGTGGAAGGTTTGACTGGTCCCGAGATCGCTGTGCAGACCGGTCTTGCGGCGGATTCCGTGCGCGTGAATCTGCATCGCGGCATGAAGATGCTGCGCGAGAAAATGGAAGGGAAGGCCGCCACATGAACGAAAACTATTTGTGGGACAAATCGGGCGAGCCTGATCCGGAAATTGAGCGCCTGGAGAATCTGCTTGCTCCGCTGGGGGACAAGACTCCAGTCTTGTCCTTCCCGAAACGGAATCGCATACCGTATCTTTTGGCGATCGCCGCGTCGTTACTGGTGTTGGCCGGCGGTGTATGGGTGGCATGGCAGAGATCGCGTCCGGCCTGGGAAGTAAGCGGAACGCTCTCAGCGAAGCGATTATCCAAGGGCGAATCAATCAACACAGATGCCCATTCGCGCGCGCGTCTAAACCTGAACGATGTCGGTGAAGTAGAGATTGAACCGAACACCAAGCTGTCCGTGCTGGCCGATCAAACCGGATGAGCAGCGGCTGTCGCTCGACCACGGCACGATCCACGCGTTAATCTGGGCGCCTCCGGGCCGGTTCGTCGTGAATACGCCCATCGGCGCAAACAGTGGATCTCGGCTGCCAGTACACACTGAAAGTCGACACCGATGGAGTCGGCCTGGTCGACGTCACCGTGGGTTGGGTGGCGTTCGAAACCGAGGGCCGCGAATCGTTCATCCCGGCCGGGGCGGCATGCCTGACTCGTCCCGGCAAAGGTCCGGGAATTCCTTATTACAAAGACGCATCGGGCGAACTAATCAACGCGATTCATCGCTTCGACGCGGATGCGGACCAGCCGGCCATCGCCGTGATCCTGGAAAAGGCGCGCGTGCACGATGCGATTAGCGTTTGGCACTTGCTGCGCCGCGTCCAGCCGGCAGATCGCGGCCGCGTCTATGACCGGTTGTCCCAATTCATCTTCGTGCCTAGTGGCGTAACCAGGGAAGGAGTGCTTGCGGCCAATCCCCAAATGATCGATTCTCTCTGGAACACGCTCGACCTGGGCAATACCAGTTGGTGGCGGATGTGGAAAAGCCGTGGGCCGAAGTAAGTTCCTTGCAACCAAGTAAGGAGTATACTGGAGGTAAGGAGTTCTGGTAAATGCCCACTGCGACATTAACGAGTAAAGGCCAGGTCACGATTCCCAAAGAGATCCGGGACCAGCTTCGCCTTCGAACCGGCCACCGGTTGGAATTTCAGATCGATAAAAATGGAAAGGTTACTCTCATACCACGCAACATGGACATTCGATCGCTGAAAGGGATCATGCGATCGAAAAGGAAAACGCCTGTAACGGTCGAAGAAATGAATGAAGCGATTGCCGAAGGCTTCGCGGGATTATGAGAGGCCTGGACACCAATGTCCTGGTCCGTTATCTTGCCGTAGACGACGCTAAACAACTTGCAACGGTCGAAGAGTTACTCGATGAATCCGAAAGGAATCGCGAACCTTTGTTCTTATCCGCGATCATGCTTTGCGAGTTGGTTTGGGTTATGGCCAAACGCTACAATCACTCGAAATTGCAGATCCTTCAAATGTTGGACCAAATTCTCGAAATGGATCACTTCCGGATCGAGAACGATTTGATGGTCCGCCGGAGCCTGGAATCGTTCCGAGACGGCAAGGGCAACTTCTCAGATTACTTGATCGCTGAAGTTTGCAAGCAAAACGGGTGCCGCGATTTCGTTACATTCGATCGCGCGCTGAAGAACTCGGCTGGAATTACTGTTATGGCGTGAGCAGTCCCCGTTCCCGGAACCAGTTCGCCAGCAGCGTCGGCCACAGCGAGAGCGCCGGATCGGCCAGCGCCAACCCCACGCCGTGCGGACCCTTCTCGAAAATGTGCATTTCGGCTGGGACTCCTGCCTTGCGCAGCGCCAGGTAAAACAGCACGCTGTTTTCCGGCGGGACGCCGTTGTCGGCGTTGGTATGAAACAAGAACGTGGGCGGCGTATTCGCGGTCACTTGCAATTCGTTCGAGAGGTTCTGCACCAGTTTCGGATCCGGATTGTCGCCCAACAGATTCTTGAGCGAGCCTTTGTGCGTGTAGGGAGTTGTGAACGAAATCACGGGATAGCCAAGCACCAGAAAATCCGGCCGGCTGCTGGCGCGATCCATCGGGTCGGAAGCTCCAGAATTTCCCGCGTCAAAATGCGTTCCGGCGGAGGATGCCAGGTGCCCACCGGCGGAAAATCCCAGGATGCCGATGCGATCCGGCGCTACTCCGTACTGCGACGCATTCGCGCGGACCATTCGGATGGCACGTTGCGCGTCGCCCAGCTCGATGGGATGGTGATAACGAGGCCCCAGCCGGTATTTCAAAACGAACGCGGCGATACCAAGCGAGTTGAGCCAGTTCGCCACCTGCCGACCTTCGTGGTTGTCGGCCAGCATCCCGTATCCGCCGCCCGGACACACCACCACGCCGGTGCGCGAAACTGGCTTGTCCCACGGCAGATAAATGGTGAGCGTCGGCTTGTCGGTATCGTCATTGCCGAGCGCGCCGGGGGCGCCGTTCGGCCATAACGGAACGGTGGTGGGATCCTGAGCAAACATAATCTTTGCAAATAGCAACGAGAGACCGATCGCTTTGCCGCGCATGTAGAAGTCAAAATACCACAGTCTGAATAATGTGTTGACATCACGCTCCCTTGCGGTCGCGGCTCGGAATGAGGTACCCCGTTACCGAACCGCGACCGTGAGGGAGTCGGTGCCGTTGGCAGGTTGTGGCCAGCGTCTCAATTGACTTGCGGTCAACCAATTCCTTAAGCTTGCGGACTGGAGGCTTCCATGCGCCGCACGCTGCTATTGATGGTTCTGGCGATTCCGATCCTGGCGGAACTCGCCTATCAGAAACCGCCTCAGGAAATCTTGGATATTCTGAACGCGCCCGCTCCGCCGATGCTCGGAGTGAATCCGCCGCGCACCTACGCGACGTTATCCGAGATTCAGCGCTATCCATCCATAGCCGAAGTCTCGCGCCCCATGCTGAGACTCGCAGGCATACGAATTGACGCACGCACCAATGGACTGCATCTTGCTCCAGCCAGCATCTCGATCACGCTGATCCGGACGTCCGATGGGAACAAGATCCCGGTTTCACTCCCGTCCAATGCCCGCGTCAGTGGCTTGCGCTGGTCGCCTGACGGAAAACAGTTCGCCTTCGCGAACACTACTGCGGACAGTATCGAGCTGTGGATCGGTGATCCCTCTACCGGAAAGACACGGAAGATAGAAGGCGTCAGGCTCAACACTGTACTGGGCGACCCCATTGACTGGCTTCCGGATAATCACACGTTGCTCGTCCGAACGGTGCCATCCGGCCGAGGCGCCGCACCAGCAGAACCAGCTGTGCCAACTGGACCGCGCGTACAGGAAAGCGATGGCCACGCAGGCCCCGTTCCCACTTATGAAGACATGCTGCAGAGTCCGCATGACGAAGATCTGTTCGAGTATTACGCTACCGCGCAACTGGTCCGCGTGGAGACCGCGAGCGGCACCGCGACGCCTCTCGGCAAGCCGGGACTGCTCGACGAAGTCAATGTGTCGCCCGATGGAAAAGATATCCTGATTGCGCGCTTACACCGGCCGTTTTCCTATCTGCATCCGGCCGGCGAGTTCCCAAAGGAAGTGGAGGTCTGGAGCACTTCGGGCTCACTGGTCTACAAAGTTGCAAGCCTGCCGCTTCCGGCGCGCGTTCCGCTGGGAGGAGTCCCCACCGGACCGCGCCAAATCCGCTGGATGGCGAACCAGCCTGCCACCATTTTCTGGGTGGAAGCGTTGGATGGCGGCAATCCCAAAGAGAAAGTTCCGCATCGCGACCGCATGCTGGCCATTCGCGCTCCCTTCCAAGGCGAGCCCGAGGAGATCTTCAAAACCGAAGAGCGCTTCGCCGGCATCCAGTTTGGAAGCAACTTCGCACTCGTCGAAGATCTGCATCGCGTCACCAAGCTTCTACGAACATTTGAAATCGATCCCGCCAAACCAAACGCCGAGGGCAAGCTAATCTGGAGCCGCAATCAGCAGGATCGCTACAAAGATCCCGGCCGGCCGGTGGAGAAACGGCAAGTTCCGCGAACATTCTTCGGAGGCGGGGGCGGCGATTCCACTTTGCTTCAGTCCGGCGACTCGATTTTGCTGACCGGCGCCGGCGCGTCGCCGCAGGGCGATCGGCCTTTCCTCGATCGCTTCAACATCGCAAGCGGCCAGACGGAGCGGCTATTCCACTGTCCGGAAGACAAATACGAGACTGTGGAAGCCGTGCTGGACGATCAAGGCTCGCGCTTCATCACGCGCCGCGAGAGCCCCTCCGAACCTCCCAACTTTTATCTGCACAATGGAACTTCAGAAATCGCCCTGACCCAGTTTAAGGACCCAGCGCCGCAGCTCCGCCGCATCAAGAAAGAGCTGGTCACTTACAACCGCGCGGATGGCGTGCCTCTGTCCTTCGAGCTCTACTTACCGCCGGATTACAAATCAGGCACGCGGCTTCCCGCGGTAGTCTGGGCTTATCCGCGCGAATTCAACGATGCCAGTACTGCCGGCCAAGTCAGTGGATCGTCGAAACGATTCACGATGATGAGCGGCTACTCCGAGCTGTTCTTCTTGTTGGACGGCTACGCGGTTCTCGAGAACGTGGCCATGCCGGTGGTCGGGACCATCGACGTGGTGAACAATACCTACGTGGAGCAGATTGTCGCGGATTCCAAGGCGGCCATCGACAAGGCCGCTGAAATGGGAGTGATCGATCCGAACCGGGTGGGCGTGGGCGGCCACAGCTACGGCGCGTTCATGACGGCGAACCTACTCGCCCACTGCAACCTGTTCCGCGCCGGCATCGCCGAAAGCGGCGCCTACAATCGCACGCTTACACCGTTCGGATTCCAAAGCGAGCGGCGATCTCTCTGGGAGGCGCAGGATACGTATCTTCGGATGTCCCCGTTCATGTTCGCGGATAAAATCAAGGCGCCGATTCTGTTGGTCCATGGCGAGGCGGACGACAATTCCGGAACATTTCCCATCCAGACCGAGCGCATGTATGAAGCGATCCGCGGCAACGGCGGCACAGTACGGTTGGTGTTCCTACCGAATGAAGCGCACGGCTACCGCGCCAAGGAAACCATCGAGCATCTCTTGTGGGAAAAGTTCACCTGGTTCGATAAATACGTAAAGCACGCGGAAGCGCCGCAGGTTCGGACTGAGTAAAAGGCACCCACTCCCTTACGGTCGGGGTTCGGTAACATCCTTCCGAGCCCCGACCGTGAGGGAGCGGGTGCCTTTTCGCAACCTCTCTACTGCGTCACGCTAATGGGGGCTGAATTGCTGTTTTCGCCCGCGATCGACAGCGTCAACGTATGAGTACCGGACGAAAGCCCGGATGGAATCACGATGTCCATCTGGCCTAGACCGACAAACCCAGGAGCCAAGCCTGCAAAAGTGACTTGCGCAGTCGCTGAACCGATGGTCGCCGTGGCGGTTGAGATCACCTGGGCCGGTGTGCCCTTCGGGGATGCGGCGCCATCCGCGACAGCGGGACTCACAGGTCCGGTGCCGGTAAAATAAACCGTCACGTTGCTGCCCACCTTGGCTGGATTCGTCGGAGTATTCGCTGAAGAATTCGCATTCTGCACTGCCGCTTGGCCCGTGGAAGAAGTGAACAACCCCGGCGCGGCTGTCAGCAGTGGAACGCTGATCGCTGCGCTAGTTCGTCCATTCACAGTCACGATGACGCTGGCCGTGCTTCCCGTGGTTTCCCAGGGAACCTGGAAGTTCACCTGAGACGGCGTCACATAAAGAATGGGCGCTGATTTTCCATTCACCGTTACGGAAACTCCACCGAGCGATGTGCCTAACGGCAATGTCGCGCCCTGGTTCTCATTCGCAAAACTGGTTCCGAATATACTGGCCAATTCGCCGGGAGCGATGGGGGCCTTGAACCGCGCGCCGTTCACCACACCATTCGCAAAGATCGCCGGCGCCTGCGGCTGTAGCATGCGAATCACGCTGTTGAATGTATCCGCGATATAAAGATTGCCCGATTTATCCACCGTGACATCGTGAGGAAAGTACAACCCCGCCTTGGTGGCAAGACCCTTATCGCCGAAATATCCTTGGACTCCATCGCCCGCCACGGTGCTGATGATGCCGTCCGGCGTCACCTTGCGGATCTTGCTGTTAAACGTATCGGCGATGAAGAGGTTGCCGGCAGCATCTACGGCCAGACCCATCGGATCGCCCAGTGCAGCATCCACGGCTGGGCCACCGTCGCCCGTATCTCCCAGATTTCCGTTGCCCGCAATCACCGAAATAAATCCAGGGACAAACTTAACGATCCGGCGATTTCCGGTGTCCGCGATGTACATGGCTCCCTTGGAATCGAATGCGATTCCATCGGGTTGGTTCAATTGCAATTCGGTGGCAGCGCCTCCGACTACCGTGAAGATGTTTGAGCTGGAAACTTTGCGAATCACATTATTGCCTGCGTCGCAAATATAAACGTCACCGGACGAATCCACCGCCACGGCTGTGGGATTGCTGAGTTCCGCGTCCACCGCGAGACCCCCATCGCCTGTGAATCCGACGGTGTTGTTTCCCGCGAAGGTGGTGATGGTTCCGCCGGTTGATACCATCCGGATCACATTGTTCGAGGAATCGGCGATGTAGAGATTGCCGGAAGAGTCCAGCGCGATGCCGGTGGGATCGCTTAGTTCGGCTTTTGTAGCAGCCGCGCCGTCGCCCGCATAGCCGGCTGTGCCGGAACCAGCGATGGTATTAATGGTCCCGCCCGAGATCTGCCGGATACGCCAGTTCACTCCGTCGGCGATATAAATCTTGCCGGAGGAATCCACCAGGACTCGATCGGGCGAGGCCAGTTGCGCACTGGTGGCCGACGAGCCGTCGCCTGCGAACCCGGAAGTGCCGGTGCCAGCTATCGTTGAAATCGTATACTGTTGAGCCCAAGTCCCTGTGCAACATAGAATTGCGAGAGAGACCCTGCCGAGGAAATGCCGAACTGCCATGTGTCGATGTAACCTGCTTGGAGAAGAATAAGGTGCTTGTACTATGATGCCATGAATCCGATTGCGGTTACCGAAAACGGTAGTGGCATCACGCTCCGTCGAAGACGAACGGCACCGACTCCCTCACGGTCGCGGCTCGGAAACAGGGGGCCTCATTCCGAACCGCGAGCGTAAGCGACCGGTGCTTTTGATTCTTCCTGCGCCGGGACGACGCGAACGGCACCGAGTCCTTCACGGTCGCGGCTCGGAAACAGGGGCCTCATTCCGAACCGCGAGCGTAAGCGACCGGTGCTTTTGATTCTTCCTGCGCCGGGACGACGCGAACGGCACCGAATCCCTCACGGTCGCGGCTCGGAAACAGGGGGCCTCATTCCGAGCCGCGAGCGTAAGCGACCGGTGCTTTTGATTCTTCCTGCGTCGAGGCTACAGCAGCGAAGAGACGAACGCGCACACCCGGCCGGCTGCGTCGTTATTGTGCGACACGCGCACCCAAGCCAGCCGGGCCTTCTCGGCGCTGGTGCAGAAGAATCCCACACCGCCGGATTTGATTCGGCTGTCGGACCAGGAATCGATGAGTTGTCCATCGATGAATAGCGTGTAGGTATCGCCTTGTACGTCCATGTGGATGTGATAAAGCGTGTCTTTTTGAAAGTTACCCGGACACCGAACGCGCACTCTCGCCGACTCTTTCCCACCGATCACTGCATATCGCTCGACGAACAGAGGAGGCATCGGACCTCTGCCGTCCACAATGAGCTTGGCGACTTGATACGTGTGCGGCCCTGACGCTCGGAATACCATACCCAAGCCCCTGTTGACCACTTGTGCGACGGCATCCACATTGTAGTCGGCCAATTGCTTGGAGGCTGTGAGAACGGCCAATTTTCCAGGAATGATCAGGCCGCCGTTGTCATACGACCAGGTAGCCAGATTTTCGATGCTGTCCCAGCCATCCAGGCCGCTCTGAAAGTCGTCAAAAAGGTCCAACTGCGCTCGCTTGGCGAGGTCTTTCTTGAGGTTATCCCAGGTATCCGGTTTATGGCGCGACGGCTTCAGGACTACCGCACCGGCGATTGCAGTCAACGCCAACAGGCTGCCGAGCGCAAAAAGCTGCCTTTTCAGGTTGAGCCGATTCGGTCGAATGTATGTCCAAAGACTCATAGTGCCTGAAACTGCCAGATAAGCTGGCTCACTTTGGAGTATGGACCTGGCTACGCGCAAAAGAAATGCAGCGTTCGGCGTGATATCGGAGGAATTGAACCTCAGTACTCTTAGAGACGACGGGTCAAGCCCCGGCTGAGCGAATCATAGGGCTCTCACGACTGTCCCAGCCCTCGTTGGGAAGAGACTGCAGTTTTCGGCTCATGGTCCGGAATTGGTACTGCGTGAAGGACAAGGCAAAACCCACTTCCAGACAGCGCACCACCCTCCCAACAGCAACTAGCTGCAAGGGAATGGAGCCATCCAAGAGTGAGGGCCACTCGACGTTGAGTTCTATTTTTGCGCCGACTTCCGTACGCTGGTCCGCAGCAATCAGAAGGCCGCCGCTACTCATATTCAAGGTCCGTCCCACGCCGGAAATCCGATTGGATCGTCCCACTGTACGGTACTTCACATTAAGAGATACAGGATAACGTATCTTCGACCGACGTTCCAACGGAGTCGTTCTATCTATAGCTTGCACCGATGCCTCCTTAGGGCTCGGTACAGGACAGGGCACGTTAATAACCATAGTGAGAGGGCATGCTTACGTAATTTAATATCATGAAAATAAAGGGGTAACTACCTGGTTGATCGGGTGCTGACCCACTGCGAGTCTCACGCGGGGAGAATCGATTGATTATACCACTAACCTTTCGATTAGTACTTTAGTTTGATAGACTGTACTTCGAGGTACAGTACGATGCCTAGATTAGTCCTAACGGCTTTGGCGGCCCTCGCTGCGTTCGCCGCCGACAACCCCTGGGACAAAGTCCGCGAGCTAAAGACCGGCACCGAACTTCGGATTCTCAAGAAGGGCGCGAGACAGCCCATCCTGGCAACCATGGACGAAGCCAACGACGAGCGGCTGATGGTGGTGATCAAGAACGAACAGCAGGCCATCCAGAAGGACGATATAGACCGGATCGACTTCCGGCCGGCCACCAAATCAAAGATCGCCAAAGAGACCCGGACTACTCAGACCGACGCGGCTCAGACCACGACAGCCGGTGCGCAACCTCCCGGAACCCAGCCGGGGCCTTCGACTTCCACTTCGACCAGCTTCAGTGGCGCCCCGAAGCCGGATTTCCAGACGATCTACCGTCGGACAGCGAAGTAACGGAACCAAAGAACAAAAGGCACCGACTCCCTCACGGTCGCGGGTGCAACAAGCGTGCGTTACCGAACCGCGACCGTGAGGGAGTCGGTGCCTTTGCTAAGCGCTCTTCACTTCCTTCTCCACCATCTCAGCGAAGAAATCGATATCCCGAACCGTGCTGTAAATATGCGGCGTGATCCGCAGCCCGGTGTACTCTTCATGCGGAACATGCGCCGTCAGAATGCCGTGTTTTTCCCACAGTGCGGCATACATCTTTGCAGGATCCACTCCGTTGAAACTCAGAAAACCAATTCCACAGGACTGCTCGGGATCCTGGCTATGCAAGATTTTGCATTTCGGATTTTGCGCAAGACGGTTCGCCCAGCGGTCCCGCAGATAGCGCAGCCGCGCCGCCTTGCGGTGGATGCCGATGTTCTCGTTAAAAAGCAGCGCGTCGCTGATGGCGTTGAAATTGGCTGCCGGATGCGTGCCAATCTCTTCGAACTTACGAATGTCGTTCACCTGCGTGTCGGCCGACGCCATCATCGACCAGGTGCTCGCAATCCGGGATTTGCGGACATATAGGAATCCGGTGCCGATGGGAGCGCAGGTCCATTTGTGCAGGCTGGTTCCGTAATAATCGCAGCCGAGATCCGAAATCTTGAATGGAAAATGGTTGAACGCGTGCGCGCCGTCCACAATCACCGGGATCCCGCGCGCGTGCGCCATGTCGCAGATCCGCTTGATCGGGAAAATTTGTCCGGTGCGATTGGTGATGTGGCATACCAGGATCAGCTTGGTCTTGGGCGTTACCGCATTCTCAAAACGCTGGTAAAGATCGTCCATGCTGGGAGGCGGAACCGGGAACGAGATGGTCTTCAGCACGATCCCTTCGCGGCGCTCGCGCTGGCGAAACGTCGTCAGCATGCGAGGATAATCCTGATTGGTGGTCAGCACTTCGTCGCCCGCCTTCAGGTCGATGCCGTACTGGGCATTCTCCAGCGATTCGCTGGCGTTGCGCGTGATGGCGATCTCTTCCGGGTCGCACCCAGCCGTCTCCGCAATTCGGCGGCGCACCATCTCCACCTGCCGGTACAAGACGTGGACCATGGTGTGCACTGGGCCCATGTCGCTATATTCCAGCAGCCGCCGCACGGAATCCTGTACGACGCGCGGCGCTGGACTGACGTATCCGTTATTGAGATTGATAATGTTGCGGTCGACCGTGAAGGCGTTGCGAATCTCGGCCCAGTAGTCTTCATCCGCCGCTGCTTCTTGTGGCGTTTTGTCGCTGATGGAGCGCGTGGCCGCTGCCACGCGTTCTATGGCGTTGTTTTGAAATGCAACCAGTGCGCTCCCGGCTGCCAGGCGAAAGAGGTTTCTGCGGTGCATGGTTCCCCGGAGTCTAGCACATTCGTTCGAAGGATCATGTTTGGGGAGTCGATGAACAGCTAGCCCGGTTTTTTCGGCGGCGGAGGCGGCGGAGGTGGCGCTTTCGGCGGCGGGGGGTACTGTGTTTTGAAGGAATCTCTTTTCGCGTCAGGCGTAGCGGGCCGTTGCGATCCGTGCGGCTTGATCGAGCCAATATCCAAGACGATCTTTCTTATTGGGGAATTTTGTGCCGCTTTTCGAGAGGTCCTCCGCCCGATCATAGATCTGATGATACTGCTCTTCGGCATCTGGAGCGTCGAGACGATTCCATAGCCGTTCATAATCGCGCTTTATTGCACCCCATCCGCTATGCAAGTCAGAGGCATCCCGTGCCATAGGTCCGAACTGGCTAATTAGCAGCCAAAAACTTACTCCCGTAGCGGCGATAGGAACAGCTAACCTCACGCCTTCGTTCCATTGCGATAAGGCGGTGCCCACCGTTCCAGATGCAGCGAGCAGCGTGGCGACGCGTAACCACTTGTCCAACTTCAGATAGTGTCCAACCAACTCAGCGAAATAGTTCGCACGCATGTCGGCGGTAAGCATCTCTTCCCAGACGCATCGTCGCAAGTTGTTGGCTTCCACTGCTAGTTCCTCAACTCCATTATCGCCGGTTCCATTGGAACCCGCAGAAGTCGTTCCAGCCCGGGTTCGCAACTGCCTGTTGGGCTGCAATCTAGATCGCCGATACGAGCGGGCGTCTTCAGAAGGGCTTATAGCACTTCCGCGCCGGATTGCACTCGTAATCATCGACGAGTTTGCCGTCCGGACCGATGCATTGCTGGGTCTTGTGGCACCAGAACAGGCGATCGCCAGAATGCGGAACAGTGGGGTCCCATTCCGCTTCGATGTACAGGCCTTTCCAGCGCAGCAGATCACAACGGTCGTCGTCGAGTTGTGTCAACGAAGAACGCTCGCCGCCCATGCTACGCCTTTCCGGAAGCCTCGAGCAAAGCCCGTCGCACGGCCACTTTCGCGAGCTTCACTTTGTAATCATTCCCGCTGAGCGGCGTTGCGCCATCCGCGGCCAAGTCGGCGGCCTGTGCGATGGTTTCCGGAGTAAGCGCTTTGCCGTTGAGCGCCTCGCCGGCTTTCGTGGCCTGCCACGGTGTGGGCGCGACGTGCCCGAGCACAATCGACGCCTTGCTGACCGTGGAACCTTGGAAGTGAATTGCGACCGAGGCAGTCACCAACGGCCAATCCAGCGCTTCCTTCTGCCGGATTTCGTAGGTCGCATTCTTCACGCCGTGCGCCGAAGGGACCTGAATCTCGGTCAGGATTTCGTTCGGCAGCAGCGCGGTCTCACGCGACGATTCATTCTGCGGGCTCACGAAGAATTTCTCCGCCGAAATCACCCGTTGTCCGGAAGCCGAGACCAGCTTCACTTTTGCCCCCAGCGCGATTAGCGCCGGACCCAGACTCGATGGACTCACGAAATACGCCGGCCCTCCGCCGAAGATAGCGTGATACTGGTTGTCGCCGTTCGGTACCAGGCTTTTGCCGTCCTTCATGGCCAGCAATCCAAAACCTCGCCGGTAATACCAGCAGCGCGGACGCTGGCAGAGATCGCCGCCCACAGTGCCCATGTTGCGGATCTGCGGACTCGCGACGCCCATTACCGCGCTATGCAGCGACGGATATTCCGTTCGGATGGCCGCGTTCGAAGCCAGTTCATCAAACGTCACCGTTGCGCCGATTCGCAACCCTTGCGCCGACGTATGGATCCCGCCCAATTCCTTAACGCCTTTGATGTTCACCACGCGCTTGGGCGTATGGATGAAATCCTTCATCAGGCTGATCTGGTCCGTACCCCCGGCGAGAACATCCGCTTCGCCCCAATGGGAGCCAAGCAGCGTCAGCGCCTCGTGCAACGTTGCCGGATTTGCATATTCGAAGGCTTGCATTATGCGATCCTCCTGTCGAGCGCTGCCAGCACTCGTGCCGGTGTAAGCGGCACGCGCGGCGCTCTCACTCCAATGGCATTCGCGACAGCGTTCGCGATGGCCGCAACGCCGCCGATGGCGCACGGCTCACCGAGTCCCACCACGCCGCGTTTGTCCATTTCCTCGCGGATATCCATGTGGACGATGATCTCGCCGATATCGCCGATTCCCGGCCAGCTTGTAAAACTCCATGTCGGGATTCAGCACGCGGCCAGTCTGCTCATCCATGATGCGTTCTTCATACAGCGCGCCGCAGATGCTCATGATGCAGGCGCCGTACACCTGGCTCTCGGCCGTCTTCGGATTCACCACCAGCCCGCAATCCTGCACAGCGACCAGGCGATTCATCTCGCACGATGCCGGTCTCGATATCCACCGAAACATCGGCCATTTGCACGCCGCCCACGCCGCCGGTGTTCAAACCCTCTTGCGGGGCTTTGGCGGGCTCGTTCGCGCCCATTTCCGAAATGCTGTTCACGCCCAGCTTCTGGCATGCCTGCACGAAGCTCATGCCCTTATCCGGATTGCCTCGCACGCGAATCCGCTGATCCACGGCTTCGAGATCGTCCTGGCTCACATCCAGCGACTTCGCCACCACTTCGAACAACTTCGCCAGCGCATTGACGCTGGATTTGCGCGTGGACGACGTCACGCCGCCGATGGTGGTGGATCCGCCGGAGCCGCCCGGAATTCGGATACGCGTTGTCGCCCAGCTTCACTTTGATTGCGGTAATCGGCAGCCCAAAAGTTTCCGCCGCGATCATCGCCACCATGGTTCGAGTGCCGGTGCCGAGATCCTGCGTCGCCAGTTCCACTTCCACCGAAGCATCTGGATGGATGGTGGTTTTGCAAGTGCTGGCATGCCCTGCTCCGCCCCAGGTTCCGAGCGCCAAGCCGAGACCGCGCTTCACCGGACCGCTGCCGGAATCGCCGCGCGGATGCCAGTTCTTCTTCCAATCCATCAGCTCAGCCGCTTTCGCGAACTGATACTTGTACAGTTCGGCGCGAGACGTGTAGTTCAGGTTCTTGAGGAACATGTCCAGCGGATCCATGTTGATCTTGGCCGCCAGATCCTCAAACGCCGAACACGTAATGAAACAAACTTGCGGATGGCTGGGCGCGCGCCAGGCACGAGCGCCGCCCGCGTTGACCGAAACCGCCGTGTGATTGATTCGCCGGTTGGGAACACCGGTGAAAACGTAAGGGAACAACTGCGCGTTCAAATTGCCGCCGCCGATTCCGCCCGTCGACCATGTCTCGGACTGCCATGCCGTAATGGTCCCGTCCTTCTTGGCCGCCGTTTTCACCTTCGCGAAAACGGAGGGACGATTTCCGGCAATGGTAAGCTCGGTCGCGCGATCCAGGAACAGCTTTACCGGCCTGCCGCCGCTGGATTTCGAAAGCTCGGCGGATTCCAAACCCCAACGGTCCGCCGGAAACTTGCTGCCGAATCCGCCGCCCATGTAATCCATGTGGACGTGAACATTGGCGATGGGGATATTGAGCGCGCGTCCGATGTCGCTCGCGATGCCATACACGTTCTGCGTGGATGGAAAATATTCCGCGCGATCGCCCTTGATTGCGATGGTCTGCCCATGCGGCTCCAGGCAGCAGTGCGTGAGAACCGGAATGCCATAGGTATCTTCCGCCGTCGCATCGGCTTCCTGAAAAGCTTTTTCGGTATCGCCCGTGGATTGCTCGCCGGCAGGCCTGCGCGCGGTTGCCCACTTTGGACAAATCCTCTTCCAGTACCAGGTGCGGCATCACTTCGTAATCCACTTTGATGAGGCGAACCGCGTCGTTCGCGATTTCTTCGGTGGTCGCCGCTAAAAACGCAATCTCCTGGCCGGCCCACTGCAGTTCGTCACCAGCTTTCACGATGGCGCGCACCGCCGTCACGCCGGCCAGTTTCTCGGCCGCGCTGGTATCGATGCTCTTCACCTTTGCGTGCGCATACGGCGAAGTGAGCAGAGCGCCGAACAACATGCCTTCCGGCTTGATGTCGGAGTTGTACTTCGCGGCGCCGGTGGATTTCGCGATGCCGTCCAACCGGTCCAGGCGCTTTCCCATCACGCGCCGCTTGTCCATCGGCGGCCAATGATAATCGGTTGCGTTAGGCATTTTTGGCTCCCTTCATTTCTTTCGCGGCGTCCAGAACAGCCTTGCGAACACCCATGTAGGTGCCGCAGCGGCAAAGGTTCCCGCCCAATCCTGTTTTCACTTCTTCATAGGTCGGATTCGGATTATGGTCCAGAAAAGTCTTGGCCGCCATCACGAAGCCGGGCGTGCAATATCCGCACTGTTGCGCGTCATTCGCGACGAAAGCTTTCGACACAGGATGTGGCTTTCCGTTTTGCGATAGGCCTTCCAGCGTTTGGATCTGCCGGCCCTGCGCGTCGATTGCCAGCACCGTGCAACTATACATGGCTTTTCCGTCTACGATGACTGTGCAGGCGCCGCAAGTTCCGCGGTCGCACACACGCTTGGCGGCGGTGATATCCAGGCGATGCCGCAGGGTATCGAGCAGCGTCGTCCGCGGCTCAACGCTGGTCTTGTATGGTTTGCCGTTGATCTGTAGAGTGATTGGAACTTCGCCGGGCCCAACTACTTTGGCGCGTCTGTGCCTCGGCTTCGGTTTCAAGAACGCCGGTGGTCAGAACGCCGCTCGTGACACCGACGCCCTGGAGAAAACCGCGGCGCGAAAAATTGGATTTACGTTTGCGTTTCTCAGGATCTTTTTTCAGACTCACCGGTCACCTTCCTTTGGGAGGAAATCTAATCGATCTTAGCAAAAGACTCGATCAGCCGGTGTTTTGGTTACAGGCCAGAAATTGTAATACTGGCGAGCAGGCACACCAGCACGATGAGCGAAACTGCGGCATACATCCAATCCCGCTCCAGCGCGAATCCGGCCACGCACGTGATCACGCGCACTACTGGCGTCGCGATCAACACCAGGAGTCCGAGCTGAATCAGGTAAAGGGGATTCCAAGTGAGGGCACCGAGCCAAACTCCACCGATGCTAGCGAGCGGCGTGGACTCCGAGTGGAACTTCTGGTAATCGGGAACCTGCCTGATCGTGGCTCCAGAGGAACGCGATTCCGCCTACCAGCACCAGCGCCGCCGCTAGGATGACGCCCGCCCGGAGCACGATGCCGACAATTTTATCCAGCCGCTCGTCATTCATTTTCATAGGCGTCCCGTGATCCCTCCGTAGATCATTTCGATTGCGAGAATCCCGACCACCGCCGCAAACAAGTACCGCAGAATCTTCACCGGCGCGCCGGATAACAACCGGGCGCCAATTAACGAGCCCAGCAGAACACCCAGCATCACCGGCATGGTGACGTCCGGAAGAATCCATCCGCGCCGCAGATAAACGCCGGCGCTGGCGGCCGCCGTTACGCCGATCATAAAATTGCTGGTCGCGGTGGAAACCTTGAACGGGATTCGCATCAGCCGGTCCATTGCGATCACCTTCAGGGCGCCCGACCCGATGCCGAGCAGTCCAGAGGTGACGCCGGCGCCGAACATCAGCGAAAATCCGCTTTTCACGCCTTGCACTTCGTACTTCTTCATTCCGTTCTCAGACGGGATATTCGCCATTCAATTGAAAACGCTGCGCCAGCGGATCTGTGGTGTTCGCCAGATGGTCCGGATGCGGGCGCGTGGAGGAATATGCCGAAAATAACAGGAGAATCCCCATGATGATGGAGAGCGCGGCGGTGGGAGTGTGGGTGGCAATAATGGCCCCGACGATCGCGCCGATTGTTGTTGCGATTTCGAGTAGCAATCCGATGCGGACGTTGGAAAATCCCTCGCGCACGTAAGCGGACGCCGCTCCCGACGACGTAGCGATGACAGAAACCAGCGAAGCCCCCATGGCATATCGCAGGTCGACGTGAAACAGCAGCGCCAGCACCGGCGTGATGACGACGCCGCCGCCGAGGCCAGTCAGGGAGCCGATGAATCCGGCAGCGGCCGACGCCAGAAAGACGAGGGAGCTAAATAGGAGCATGAATTACCGGGAGCGCCCTGCGATTGGATATATCAGGATCGGCATCACATCCGCATAGGCTTTGAAATCGGCGTCCGTAGTCAGGATTTGCCACTTTCGAGCAAGTGCCACTGCACAAATCAGAAAGTCGGCCGGAGAACCTGCGATACCGCGCAATCGGCATTGATTAAAACAGCGAGCCGCTTGCTCATAATCTGTCGTGTCGAGGGGCTCGTCGGGAAACGCGTGGAGATACTTACGCAGACGGTCGTACTCGGCCAGATCACGGATGCCAGACAGAAGTTCCTGCCGGATAGAGCCAATCAATCGCGCACGCTTCTGCCGGATCAAGTCGGCTAGTAGCGCGGTCAATCCTTGTTCGACAGTATTGATCTTCCCCTTCCTTCGCAGAGCGAGCGACCAGATACTGGTGTCGACAAGTACCCCCACTAGCGTCTTTTCCTACGTTCCGCTTTGTAATCGTATTTGGGATCGAATTCAACAGTCCCGAATATAGAAAGAATCTCGAGTTGCTTACGGTGAGTCACATATTCGGAGAGGGCGGCGGTAACTGCCTCCTTCTTGGTCTTGTGGCGGCCAACCTTGCGCGCTTCCTCGATAAGCTTGTCGTCGATAGCAAGATTTGTCGGCATAGTCTACACATCCTTATGTGTAAGATTAAGTGTAACAAAACCGCGCAGGCGTCCTACCGAACCGCGACCGCAAGGAAGCGTAACGTATGCTGCTGTCGTGGTAGCGCTCCCTCGCGGTCGCGGTTCGGTTTAGCTCCATTTCTCCCATCCGGACCCCTGCAACTTTGCCTCAAAAACATCCGGATGCAAAATCTCCGCCAGGATCTGCAGCGATTCCACAATCCGCGGCCCCGGCCGATTCATATATTGATTCCCGTCCGCGAGGTACACCTCCGCTCTCCGCACCGCACGCAGATCGGACCATCCCGGCCGTTCCGTAAGCCAGTACATCTCCTGGCGCGCCCGTTTCAAATCGAAGCCGCAGGGCAAGCTGACGATCACGTCCGGGTCGGCGGCCACCAGTTCGTCCCAACTCATCCAGGGAGAATGCAGGCCCGCCTTGCCAAACAGATTCTCCGCGTTGGCCAACTCCATCAGCTCCGGAACCCAATTCCCGGCGGCCATCAGCGGTTCATGCCATTCGATACAGGCCACGCGGGGCCGGCGGGCAGCCTGCGAGGCTAGTGTCGAAATCTGCGCCATCCGGTGGCGCAGCGTGGACACAACCTGGTCGCCTTTGGATGCGATCCCGCAGGAAGAGGCCACCTGCCGAATACCCTTCCAGATATCATCCAATGCATTGGGTTCCAAGGCTATCAATTTAGGACGGCTGGAGATGGAGCCGGCCAGTGCGCGCTCCACATCATCCAGAGTGACGGCGCAGACGCGGCATTGCGTTTGGGTCACGATGTGCGTCGGCTGCAAGCGTTCCAACATGTCGTCGAAAACTTCGTAGACCGAAAGAGCATTCGCCAGCCGTGCTTTCACCTGGCGGTCGATCTCCGCGCTGTCGCCAGTGACAGGAAAACTCGGCGTGGTGCAAACTGGCAAAGCACGAACTGCATCAGGAAAATCACACTCGTGGCTCCGCCCCACTTGGTAACAACCTAAGCCAAGCGAATGCACGATCTCGGTGGCGCTCGCAATCAGCGAGACGATTCGGACCATGTTTCTAATGTAGTCTGGATTTTGACCGGATTTCGTCGCGGGTCAATCGGTTGTCACGCGCGATAACCGCGCGAGGAAATCGAGCTGTAAGCCCAAGGAGCCGGTCGGGTGGGTGTAGGGTTGGGGAGAGTCTTTAGAAGTAACGGCTTGGAGATTGAAACGCGGATAGTCAGCGGGTTCGACCCTGGCTCCCTGAGCTCTGCTTGATTTCATCAGCCTCATGCAGTGCAAGCTCACTACCAAAGCAAAAACCTCCCATTTCTAAGGTCCTGCAGGGGGACACGCCAGCAAAAATTACCAGAACGGAACGCGGCTTCGTGCAAAACGGAATTACCAGTAGTTTATCGGGAGCCGAAACGGTTACTCTTTGATACATCGGACCGAAAACGCTCTCTGCTTCTCGCCATCGCTGTGACGATTGAGAGCTGACATGCCTTTACCAAAGTTGTAGAACCAGGCAGTTGCTGCGTTACTCTCGGATGCCGTCCAGTAAAAACCATGAGCATCCAACCGGGCAAACTCGCCATCCACAGAGCGGCCTCCTCCGAGCACGGCATTGAATCCAGCGCTCCCACCCACGATGAGCGCCTGAAAGGTCGCTTTGCCGCCGGCATCGGACTCCTCGAGCAGCCCGCCATATTGCTTCGCCATTTGCCTCCATTCCTCGTTCGTCGGCAAGCGCCAGCCAGCTCCCAAAGATTCGCAGGCTCGCCGCGCTGCATCCCATGTGTACAAGCGGCCATACTGCAGGCACTTCGCATCCTTATCTTGGTAGCAATAGGACAAGGCAGTCTTGACGTTCAGATTCTGTGTCGTCCATTCCTTGCCGTCCGCCATCCGCTTGGAAGGATAGGTCGCGCCGGATAGTTGGATTGACACGACACAAAGCGCAATGGGCCAGATCTTATGCTTGACGATAGCCATGAACCATCTTCACTGAGAGCGACCACTGTTCTCAAATGGGCCCGTCTTCGAGGCTTCCTTGCGACCGTCCTGACTTTAGCCGCAGCGCCCATGGACTTCCTCGCTACGGCGCGTATGCGATACGCGTTCGCGTATTTCGGGTTGAGAAGTATCGCTTGATCCAGATCTTTAATTGCACCCGCCCAATCGTGAAGCTTAAACCGGGCGAACCCTCGCGCATTGAATGCCAGGGCGAAATCGGGAGCGAGGCGAAGCGCTTCGGTCAATTCAACGATGGCTTCCCGGTAACGGCCCGCTGCGCTGAGTTCGCGCCCGCGAGTATTGTGTAGCTCGGCCGCAGCCGGTATGGGGCCGGGTGCGCTTGTGGCCGGTGGCTGCGGTTTTGCGGGAATCGCCGTGGGCGCAGGGTTTGCGGCCGGTGACGCAGGCTTTGCCTCTGGCGGTTGGAGTTTCTCGGGCGGCGCGACGGGCGCCGGTACGCTCAAGGCCGGCCGACTGATCTCAAAATCCACATTTGTTAAATCGACGGGTTGGGGGCCCAGCCGAACTTTGCGGGCAGGTGTTTTCGCATCGTTCTGAACAGAGAGTGTATACGCGCCGGCTGCGAGGTCGCGGAACAGATATCTTCCCAGTGGGTCAGTTGTGGAAATCGAACCTGGCTCGCGCAGGATTACCTGCGCGCGGACCACTGGAACGTATCGGCCCACCGTGGTGTCGTAGCTGACCACTCGTCCGGAAATACTGCGAAACGCCCGGGCGGCGAAGGCGGCCTTGCCCGGAGATGTTGCGCCTACCGTTACTTTTTGCGCATCGCCGAATCCGTCAGCCGAATAACCGGCCGGGAGCGAATCGCCATCCGCCTGGACGTTATAGTCGCCGGCCACCAGCGACCCCACGAAGAAGCTGCCGTCCGCCGCCGTGGTTGCGCTCCACTTTTTCCCTCGGCTATCGATCGCTACCAAGACTCCCGCCACGCCTTGCCCAGCGTCGTTCAGGACCTGGCCCGTCAAGCCGGACAGCGAATAGCCGATGCCGAAATTCACCGTGGCGTCTTCATCCACCTGCAGATCGGATGGGGTGGTGAAGAAAAACGGCTCTTTGGATGTGTACAGGGCCTCAACTTTGTGCTTACCTCGGTGTACATTCGGGAAGCGGTAGGAGCCATCGGCGCCGGTCAGGGTGCGCCGGACATTGTCCAGCATCACCTCCACTTCGGGCATCGGCGGCATGCCCGGTTCCCAGGCTCCCTTGGACTGATCGTCCCGGAAGATATTTCCAGTGATGATGCCGCGCCGCTCGGGAATGACGAAATAGGGTACGTGTTCGAACTGGTGCCGGTAGGCAATGAAGCAAGTCGGCGTCAATTGCTGGGGACTTCCGGGATCCTTCAGTCCCATCACTGAGCACGAAAGCGAAATGTGATCCGAGCGGGTGAGGCGCTGAGTAAGCGCCAGGGTGTGCACTACGTCCAAGGTGCTTCCCTGCAGCGCCCGATTGTCATTGTAAAGAAAACTGTAGGTAAGGTCTCTCCTATGCGCGCCTTTCGTAGACCAGTCCGCGGTTCCGCCTAACTGCGTGCGGACGGGAACCACGTTGATGGTGGCCCCTTTTAAATATCCGGCTGCGATCAGGTAGGCGTCGGTAGCCAGAAGCTCGTCCACTTGTTGAATGCTGGTGGCCTGGATGCCCTGCTGCTCTAGCAGCTGCTGCAATCCCGTCACCTGGCCGAAGATGAAACTCAGCGTGGGCGCGTTGGCGTCGCGTTCCGCATAGGCGTTGAAGTTGAACGCGCCCCAACCCGAGTGCAGGGATGCGCGAAACTGCCTGGCGCCCGTGTCCCGCCCGGGCGTCAACGAAAATTGGTATTGCCCATCGGCGCCGAAATGCCTGGACTGAAAGGCCAGGCCGGCGGGTAAAGTGAAATTTCGAACCACCTGGGCCACCGGTATTTCCGTTTGGAACTTCGAAGCCAGTGCACCGCCGGTTACCGACCAGTGCTTGATGAGTTCATAGCGGACATTGGCCGAGCCCGAAATGGTGGTTTCCTTTATGCCGGGCAGCACCAGCTTAATGTCATAGAAGGTTAGGCCTGCCTCCAGCTTCTTAGTGACGTGGCGCGTCCAGGAAAAATCCGTATGCAGACCTCGCAAATTATTGTTGGCGCCCAGAGACGCGAACTCGATAGGCATGTACTTTACCAGGCCCAGGATGGTATCGCGGTCGGTAATATAGTGCAGCTTGGCTGCGGCCGCAATGCCATGGCTGATCCCAAGGTCCGCGGTGAACCAGAAGTTTTCGCGAGGCTGGTATTTGTAACGCACGTCGCCGATACCTCCGGAATGCCCAGCGAGATCCGATTTGTGAACCCGCACCTCGTAAAAAGAACCGGTGATGGACGAATTCTCGGTGAGCGGATAGCGGTATCCTCCGCCCGCCACGAATTCCGGCTGGAGCGGCAGGAATAGCCCGTCGAACGTGGCCACGCTGGTGTAGCCGGCGTGCACGAACCAGTTGCCGTCGCGCATGTGAAATCCCCGGATGATCGATCCGTTGATGGTGAGCTGCGATTCGTCCACGTACTTATCGAAAAGCGTGATGTCACGGCCGGGAGTGGAGACCTCATAAGTCGCAGACGACAACGCCACGCGGGGCAGACCGATGTTGGCCCCCAGCAGGTTGGTTTCTACCACGTTCATGTGGGTCCAGTTATCGCCGTTAATTTTCAAGAAGTCGATCTGGTTCTGGACCTGTGAGGGAGTGGAATAGTACCGTCCTTCGTAGTAACCACTCTGGGCCAGCTCCGCGGCGCTGACGGGAGCGACGAAACCTGGCGGGAAAACCGGAGGCAGCATGGCCACCAGGACTTCAAAAGTCTGCACTCCCGAAGGCGTGACCACTACCACGTGGGTACTGCCGGCAACTTTGCCTTGCACCGAGACCCTCCCATTCTCAGCGGTGGCTTCCGCGAAAAATGGGTCGAGAGTGTACGCGGCGGTGGCGCCGGGGACTTCGAAAGTTAAAGTTTTGTCCGGATCGACCTTGTACACCTGGCCCGGCAGCAGGAGACCACACAGAAGCAGCGACAGTGGCGCCCGCCATCTATTACGGAACGGTGAATTCCCCAGCACTGGTGAAAACCTTGCGTTCGAATTCGAAAGATGAGAGTGTGCGATAGTGCCCGGGAGCGAGTTGCGCCGGGTTGGTGGCGGCGAAGATCAGCCGTTCGCCCGGCAAAAGACGCTGCGTTTTGAAAGGCGCTTTGGCCACGCGTTTTCCGGATTCATCCAGAATAACGATTACGCCTTTCGGCACCACGGGCTCAGAGCCGGTATTGTGCAATTCTTCGGAAAGGATCGCGTTCGCCTCAGGTGTTTGGAGTGAGGCTTGGACCGGTCCGGATTCTAATTTGTAATCGCTGGATAGGTTAAAGGTAATGAGCGTGCCCAGGGAAGCGCCCAGCCCAACCACGCCGTTACCGGGGTTCGCCAGGACACCTCGAAAAAAAGTGATTACGGCGCGCTGCGAGGTCTCGGGCGGAAGAGTAAAAGTAACCTGGACGGATGCATCTTCGCCTGGTTTCACCAGCACCGTTGCCGGCGCCGCTACCGTGGTGGCGGCAATGCTGTTGGCAATCTGCCCGGCGGGAGAAAGGGATCGCTTGCCTTCCATCACCACCACATCCTGGGTCTCCAAGTTGAAACGGACTTCGCCCGCGGTGCGGTTCGAAATCGTTAGCGTCTGGGTGGTGCCTTGACCCGGTTTGCAGCGCACCGCGATGATGGCCGGAGAAAGCGCGATGGAAAGTCGCGGCGCATCGTCCGGTTCAACGGGAGATTCGGTCGTGGTCTGGGCGCCGGCGATGCAACAGAGCGCGGCGCTGACTGCCAGTATGAATCCGAGTTTCATTGGGTCATTTCCGGAGCGTCGCCTCGAACGCGACGTTGCTTCCAATGGGTCCGGCGGGTGTGGAAACCGGAACCTCCATTTCCAGCCGATGCTCGCTGCGGGAGCCGCAGGGCATGGCTGGATCCAGTGTTTGCGCCGTGGTCCCGAGCTTGATGCCGTCGATCGACAGGACATGCGTTGCAGCCGCATCCGTCCGAGACATGGTCACATTCACTTGAGAAGATGGCGGGCTTCCAGGACAGTCCACCCGAAGCGCGAACCACGTGGAAATCACCAAGGCTCCGGCGATTTTTCTACTGCTCTCGCCCGGCGCCGCAGCGCCTCTAAAATAAGACACGCGCCCGAGATCGAGTGCGGCATTGCCCGCTCCCTCGTTTCGCACCAACCCGCCGGCCGACGCCGCGAGGATGGTGATGCTAGGCGCAGCTGAGGCCGTTGCGGCGATTCGGGGGCCGCCAGACGGCTGCCCGGATGCGGCACATGCCATCAGCGGCGCCAGCATCCATTTCGAGAATAAAGTCGTGCGTTGAGCGTTCATCGAAATCCAAACTGACTGGGAGTCGCGGCCCAGCCAGTAATCGTGCGTTGTTATGCGCGGCCGGAATTAGTTGGCGGTCGCGGTGAAGTTGATCGAGTTCGAAAGCGTACCGCTGTTATTTGAAGCCGGTATCGTTACCGCGAAAACGTAGGGGGCCGCCGATCCATAGGTGCCGTTCGTAATTTGTGGGACAATGCCGGCGGCCGTAACCGCGATGCCATTGAACGTCCACGTATTGACGGCATCCGCCGCGTTGAGCGTCCCCAATAGGCTATAGTCCGTGCTGACCTGATTCGCCAGGTCCACCTCGACGTTGATCGGCGTGCTGAGAGTGAACGACACAGTCGTATTAGGCGTTCTGGTCACGTTGGTCGGCACTGTGCCGCCGTACATCTGCACCGTTCCGAACGGCAAGGATGCGGTGGCGCTGCCCGTCCCAGTCACCGCGAAACCGCTGGTGGCAGTCTTAAAGATGAGGTTGATGGAGCCCGTAATATCAGCGCTCACGCCCAAGGTGCCCCCGCTGGTGGTCTGAGCGTTCGCCACTCCGACGAGCGCGAAGGCGGTCAGGGCCGTTGTAATTGCAAGTTTATTCTTCATACCAAAGCTCATCGTCCTGCGTCAGCAAAGTGAGAGCCCTTTCTTAAAGAGAGAACCACCGAGAGCGTACCCCCGGTTGGTATATTGACCTTGTGCCGTCCGAAACCGATCCTATCCTGAGCGCCTTCTACGACACCGGCGCGTATCTGCGCGGTCATTTCCGTCTCACCAGCGGATTGCACAGCCCGGAATACCTGCAGTGCGCCCTGGTGCTGCAACATCCACGGCACGCCGAACAGTTCGGACGCTTGCTCGCCGCCGAATTCCGCCGCGTGGAACCTACGCTCAACATCGCCATCGTGGCGTCGCCCGCCATCGGCGGTCTGATCATCGGACATGAAGTTGCCCGGGCGCTGGGCGCGCGCTTCATTTTTACGGAACGAGACGCATCCGGCAAAATGGTTTTGCGCCGCGGATTCCGCGTGGAACCCGGCGAGACCGCCGTGGTGGTGGAAGACGTCATTACAACGGGCGGCAGCTTGCGCGAAGTGGTGGAGATCCTGAAGGAATCCGGCGCGCGCGTGGTGGCCGGCGGGTCCATAATCGACCGCAGCGGGGGCGCCGTGGATCTTGGTGTTCCTCGCGTCGCGTTGAAGACGCTCGAGGTGATCGCCTACCCGCCCGAGGATTGCCCGCTGTGCCGCGCCGGCAGTCCGGTAACCAAGCCGGGATCGCGGCCCGTCCATGCGTCGAATTAAGATCACGCTCTCCTACGACGGCACCGATTATCACGGCTGGCAAGTGCAACCGGGGCTCGCGACCATCCAAAGCACATTAGAAGAGGTGGTCTCCGGACTTGAAGGAAAGCCAGTGCCAGTGGCAGCCTCCGGCCGGACCGATGCCGGCGTTCACGCTTTGGCGCAAGTGGCGGCGTTCACCATCGAGAATCCGATTCCCGTGGAGAATCTGGCGCGCGCGATGAATCGCCAGCTTCCGCGAGACATTCGGGTCACACGAGCGGAAGAAGCGCACACCGATTTCCATCCGCGATTTCAGGCCAAAGCGAAAACGTACGAATATCGCATCTTTCGCGACGAGATCTGCCCGCCATTTGAGCGCCGCTACGTATATCACCATCCCTATCCGCTGCGCGTGGAGGATATGACGGCCGCGGCGCCGCTGCTGGAAGGCGAGCACGACTTCAGCGCCTTCGCCGCCTCCGATGAGCGCGACGAACAGCGCGCATCCAAAGTCCGGACCATCTTCTGCTCCCGCCTGGCGCAAGAACGCGACCGGCTGATCTATCGCGTGACCGGCAGCGGATTTCTCAAGCACATGGTGCGTAACATTGTGGGAGTCCTGCTTGAAACCGGCAAAGGAAATGTGGACCGCGCCGGCGTCCTGGCTCGCCTGGATCCCGGCAACGCAATTCCGCCCGGCCCCACCGCCCCAGCCCGTGGGTTATTCCTGATCTCAGTCGAATATTAAATTATTCCGGACTGTTTTTTCTGTACAATAGTGACCCATACATTCTTGGCGAAGGGAGATTTGCATGGGAATGCCAGCCGTTTCCATGATAGTTGCCGCCGTTTCACTTGTTGGCGCCTACGGCCAAACTTTTCCAAAGACAAAAGCGACGTCGTCACCGCCGGAAGCGTGCTCGTACTGCAGAAGGACGGGCTGATGATGTATTCCACCGCTTCGCCGATGCCGCCCCTGAACACCTACAAGAACGGGAAAATTTCGCAAGGGATGGGCGGCTTTGGGCGGGATCTCGCTATCGGCTTGAGCGGGACAACCTCCGTCACCGATTATCCAAAACGTAAATTCGTCACTGGAAAGCAGGGTTGGAAGATTCGGTGATCATCGCCAAGAGGGAATATTAACCTGGCCATTTGACTTCAATCGGTTTAGAATAGCTTGCTAGCACTCAAATTCCAAGAGCAGCACTACACAAGGCAATCAACTCTAACGCGCGTCTCGGAAACAGCGAATATTTACTCTCTGTTGGTAGCGAACTCAAACACTGCGGAACAAGGGCTTCTTTTTTTTACGAGCGATGTCGCTTTTCTATTGAACACTCCACATGATTAACAGGTTCGAAGTAAGATTAATTACACTCGTCTCGCAGATAATGGTGTAGAAGTTGGAGGTCCAGGCGACACTGGTCGCCATAGATTGGGATCTCTGGTACTTTATTTATGTTTGCAATCCCCGCCTCTCCATTGGCGATCATTTAATTATTTTTCATTGTAAAGTCAGGGAATCTATTGTATCCTCGTTCCAATGCTTATGCTGTCCACGACTGACGTGCGGCTTAACGATTTCTATAAACAGGAGAACCTGCTACTGAGATGAGGAAGATCACGCAACTATTTGTGGTTTGTTTCTCCTGGCGAGCGCGCAGGAGATACTAACCAATGAGGCGATGGTAAAATGGCGAAGGCTGGCTTGGGCGAGGGCTTGATCGTAAACGTAATCCAAAACCAGCCGGGAAGTATTCGTTGGCTCCCGATGATTTGGTCTCGCTCAAGCAACAGGGAATTTCGGAGGCCATGCTCGCAGCATGGTGATCAAGGGATCATCACCACCGCTCCTGGGGGCGCACCGGTCGAGGTCGGCGGCATACCTCAGGGAATCGACATCGGCGTGTATTTCAAGAAGGGCGGCAAATGGGAAGAAATGCTCCCCGAAGTTGTGAACTGGAAGACGGGAGGCATCGTGAAAAGCATCGCATCGGTGGGTCTCGTTAAAGGGGATATCAACGGACATATTGAAGGCGCAAATAGTCGCAACTCGACTACATCGCCACTTGAAATACTGGTCTACGCCCGGAGGGAACTGCAATTACGGAATACGAGCTCATTCATTTGCGCGGACACAATGACTCGCGAGAATTCCGCACAGTGACTGGGGGTGTTATGCACGTCTCGGGCGGTGCTACTCGCGATGTCGTCCCTTTTGAGGGAAAAAAGCTCGCCAACCGGATGTATAGAATATTACTTCCCGATCTCGGCGCTGGAGAGTACGGATTTCTGCCTCCCGGGGCCGTTACCTCGTCGAACAGCGCATCCATCGGAAAGATGTATACGTTCAGGTTAATAGAATAAGGCCCGTGGTCCGCTCTCTGCTATTATTCTGCGCCTAACGTCAGGATTGGCGCAGTCCCTTTTTGCTGGCTCAGGTCTATCGATTGACCAGAACTTGTATCAGGTTACACAAGGGAGCGCGAGTTCACTGCAGGTTAGCTCGATCGACTTCGACATCCTACGCACTGCCTTTAGCGTGAGCCTCGCTCCGACCGGGGGGGCGCAGTGGCCGGGGAAATGGCGATTAGGACTTTTTCTGAACTCGACGCTGCGACAGGCATACGTCACGGGCCCCCTTTCGGCACCTCCGGGCAATTACACTGTGACCATTTCAGCGCAAACAGCGATCGGGATCCCTCTTGGGTAGCGGATATCAAACTCAACCTAAAACCCGTAGAGTTCTCGCGAGACTCTGTGCCGGTCGTGCTTTTAAATGGTATTCAGCTCGGCACACGCGGTACCAACAACATCGATCCTACACCATGCCCAGCCTCGGATGTCTCTGGAACCTTTGGGACGTTACCGGGTTTGCTTCACCAACAAGGTTTGGCTTCCGTGTTCTTCGACAACTGCACCGAATGTCCGGACTGTAAGATTGAGGATCTCGGCTTGACGCTCGGCCAGGCATTAAATTCGTTCAAGTTTACGGACGACACTGCTGTGCCGGTCGTGGACATGATCGCACACAGCATGGGCGGGCTCATCGTGAGGTGCTACTTGTCCGGTAAGCAGACAACATCCGGGCAATTTAACCCGCCAACTCCTGTCCGTGTCCGCAAGGCCGTCTTTATCGCGACTCCGCATCTCGGTTCATACCTGGCGCACCTTCTCCCTTTCAGCAATCAGGGAACCGAAATGACCCAGGGCAGCCAATTTCTGTACGACCTTGCCACTGGGATCGCTGGAACAATATGCGGGGCGTGGATAGCATTGCGATCGTGGGAAATGGCGGCTCATCAGACAATCCAGAAGACGGTGATGGCGCAGTTCACGTGACAAGCGCCTCGCTAGGCTTCCTTCGGACTGCCAGCGACGAACAAACCAGAGTACTCCCATATTGCCACGTGGATCCTGACGTAATCAACCAGTACATCGTTGTTAACGTTATCTTGAACGACCGGTGCAGTACATTGCATCCTGTCGGGATTGCGGATGTCGATAGCCCCAGCCACGAAAGTTGGCCGATCATCAGCTCCTTCCTCGCCGACAAAAGCAATTGGAAAACTGTTGGTGTACCTCCGAACCAAGACGTTTACCTTTCCAACCAACTGGGCGTTTTGTTCGGGGTCCACGATGCGAACGACAACTCAGAAATCCTCGCGTCCGTGGGCGTGAATGGCAATGCGAACCTAACCTCTTCTGGATTGTTGAGTCTTCTGCCAAACACAATTTTCTACAGCGACTTCATTCCGGCGGGTCAAACGACATTCGATTTCATAACTCCCGAGCTTTCCTCCGGTGACGTGTCATTTACCCTGCCGCCTGGAGGCTACCTTTCGTTGACGGCCAAAACCGGTGGACCCGGGATTACGGGCGTTTCGACGCCAGATTCGGGTGGGCACTCGAACGTCATTGCAGCGGGCGAGGCTATTACCATTCAGGGTTTTGACCTCCAAAACGTAACCGTGACCGCCAACGGAAGACGCTGGAAGTAATCGGATCACCTTCGTCGACCCAGGCCGTTGCTTTCCTCCCTGCTACAGTTTCCGGGTTCGTAAACCTATCCGTGAGTAACGCGGACGGAATTAGCAGCATACCCATAACGGCGGGGCCGCCCCAACCCGGGGTCATTGCCTACGTCAACGCGGCTACCTCCGCTAGCGGTCGCTCGCGCCGGGTGAGCTATTCACTATTTACGGTACTTCGCTCGGTCCCAAGGTCCCAGTTTACGCCTCGGCGTCCGGTGGCCACCTTCCAACCCAACTAGGCGGGGTCCAGGTGTTCCTAGCCGGGATTGCGTGCCGCTACTATATGTTTCCAGTACGCAAATCAACGCCATCGTTCCATTTCAGGTGAGCGGCCAGACTGCATCCTTGGTGGTCTCTTACAGCGGCCTGCAAACGCAATCAGACGCACAGTGGCTAGGCGTGGCATCGACCGCCCCTGGAATATTGACACAGGACAGCTCGGGCCAGGGTCCGGCACTGTGCTAAACGATGACGGTTCTTTAAACCGAGCCAACAACCCGTGCACGACTGGATCAGCGATATCAATCTATGCAACAGGGCTTGGCGAAGTCACCAACCAGCCAGCGACCGGCCAGATCGCGGCAAGTAGTCCTTTGTCGGATACGAAGGCCACGCCGGCCGTGACCATAGGCGGTCTAGCGGCCAAAGTGCTTTTTTCGGGGCTCGCGCCGGGCTTCGTGGGTGTTTACCAGGTCAACGTGCAGGTGCCAAATGCGGTTCCAACCGGAAGTGCCATCCCGATGGCTATGTGGGTCGGAGGAGCCACTTCTAACACGGTTACCATCGCGGTAACTCAGTCCGCGGGCCCGCAGCCGTCATTCGTACTATACGGAGTGGATGGGGGCGACGAATCTTCTAGCACGCTATACCAGATCGACCCTGCCACGGGCCAGACCAAGAGGATAGGCGACATACCATTCGAACCCATTACGGATATCGCCTTCACGCCTGATGGAAATCTGTATGCGATCGAGGAGGTGGATGAAGGATTTGGCGGAACCAGCGAACTGCTCCAGGTGGACCCACTTACTGGGTTCACGACTGATATTGGTAATTTCGGATTCGATCTAGCAGTCTCCCTAGTTTCCGATACCGACGGAACGCTGTATGCCGCTACCAAAGACTCACAATTCCTGCGGGTCGACAGAGCAAGTGGAAAGGCGACGCTGGTCGGATCATTCGGGGCAGGTTATGAGTCAAGCGGCGACCTGGCGTTTGATTCGAGCGGCGTACTTTACGCCTCAATTGTCGGGAGCAGTTCCGACTTACTCATCACAGTAGATAAGTCGACCGGTGCTGCAAACATCGTCGGCGATATTGGCTATTCGCAGGTGTTCGGCCTAGCATTCCTGCCGGACGGACGCCTGATTGGAGTAGCCAACGGCGACGACGCTAGTCCAACTTTGATTCAAATCGATAAAGGTACGGGGCAAGCTCAAGCAATTGCCGACCTGACTGGGATTAACGGCCTAAACGGTCTCGCAGGCGGCAACAGAACATGGCCAAGCACGCTGACGGTCCTCAACAAACTTATGACGGCCACCGTGGATCAAAGTTCTTGCGTCGTGCCGCAAGCGGTAAGTAGTTTCTCCAGTCAGGACTCCCAAGTGTACGTGTGGTTCGATGTTGCGAACGCGAGAATGGGTGCAAATGTGTCCGCGGTGTGGCAAGCCCCTGGAGGCGGCAACCCAATAACAGTCAATTGGGACCCTGTAGCTGAAGACGGCTTCCAGTGCTTTTGGGCGTCGTTGAACGTCTCTGGGAACACGCCCGCCCAGGAACCAGGAGCGTGGGCAGTGAAGATCACCTGGGATGGGGCGCAACTCTTCACGCTTACATTTACGATTTCGGTTCCATGATGGCCGCTGTCACACTGGGGTCAAGGTGCAATTCATTGGGGTCAAGGTGCAATTCATTAAGGAGCAATTTCCATGAGAAGGTTGGTTTATTTCGAAATGGCAGTCGCGATGGCCGCCTCAATCACCTGTGCCTATGCTGAAAACTGCGACGCGAAGATTGCGCTTCAACAAGCGCTGGACAAACAATTCAAGTTGACGAAGGTATCGAGCGACAGAAACGATATCGTGACAGCAGGGAGCGTGCTCGTACTGCAGAAGGACGGGCTGATCATGTACTCAACGGCTTCCCCGCTGCCCCCGCTGAACACATACAAGAACGGCAAGCTATCGAAGAGCTTTGCGCAAGACTTAACAACTACGCTGTTAGCGCCCGGAAACAACACCTCCGCCAGCTATCCGCAGCGCAGGTTTGTCACTGGAGAAAAGTTTTGGATTGCCGAGTTCGCCATCCGGAAAGACGGAATCGTCCTGGAACTGTTCAGCGATCCGTACAAGGACGTCCGCTACTATGCACTGCTGAAGTTTCCTTTCGACAAACCTCTGCCCCCTCAACGGACGACGCGCTTGCGGCAATCGCGGAGGTCCTGAGTTTACAGCCGCCCGATAGCCCGGCCGACAGCTCCGCGCCGAGCAATGGCGTTCTCCAAAACGACGACATCATTAAGATGGTTAAAGCCGGCCTGGAGGATTCCATCATTATTGCGAAGATTCAAATCATCCAAATGCCAGTTCGATACGGTGCCCGATACGTTGATCGCGCTGAAGCAAAACGGGTCAGTTCCGCCGTCATGCGCGCCATGACCCAGGCGCCGAATTCCCAGTAGTTGAATTAATCAACTGAGCTGCGACCGCCAGGGAGCGTGACGCGCAGGAAGCCGGTGCTACACTAAAGCAGAGAACTCGACCAGGAGAGTGCTAACATGAGAACGATCCTCTGTGTATTGAGCTACGCTATGCATCTCTGCTTCGCTGGCCCTCAGCGCGAGCCTTCCTACCAATCACGTCCGCGGCGAGTATATTGAAGCTCGCACCGCCGACGTTTACACCGGTCCCTGCTTCGCTAACGCTGAAGTCGGACTCACCGGGGATCTGGCCGTGATGGGCTGGAAGATTGAACAGGGCAGTTACGATGGCGTAAACCTGGATGGCCTCTCGGTGATGGGCGCGGTTCGCGCCTCGAACACCCTGGGCAATGTAATCGACACGGTGTATCCGGTGAAGGCCGTTCTGATCATCGATGAGCGCGCCAATGCGGAACAGCGTCTGGCCCTGAAAGCATTCGCCCACAAAATGGGCGGGCAGTTGCTCGCCGATGTGGTTCATGTGGAGTATCAACCCATCGAGTTCGCCGTGGCGGACAACAACGTCCACACCCGCAAAGCGGTGATGACCGCCGGAAAAATGGTGAAGCTAGAAACCCGCGCGATGACCGATGCCGATCAGGTCTGCCACAACGAGTCAGTCTGGTATCAGCCGCTGACTCCGGTGGAGCACGCCATGGCGGCTTACACGGTGTCCAATGATTTCGGCGGAACCGGACTCGGCACTGTGTGGAAATACAGCGGCAATCGCGGCTCGTTCGTCGGCACGTTCCAAGTAACCGAGTAAAGGTAGGCCAGCTGCTACTTCGTAGCCGCATCGGAACCAGCCTCTTCCGCCTTCGGCAACGGCTTCCGCGGCAACATCTCTTTCCGATTGGCTGCATCATAAACAACCGAAGCAATCACCGCGGCGGCCTGCATCAAATCGCCCGGCACGGCGTGATCGTAAGTATCCATGCTCGAATGGTGCGTCACTGTGGAATAATCCAGCGGATCCTGGATGAACTGGAATCCAGGCAGTCCGATCGCATCAAACGACAGGTGATCGGTTCCACCGGTATTGCGGATGCTGATGGTGCGAAACACCAAGATCGCGGAACGGCGCCAGCCACTGTTCAAAGAGCGGCCGCATCGCGTCGTGGTTCTGCAGATACACTCCGCGGATCTTGCCGCTTCCGTTATCCAGATTGAAATAGCCCGACAGCGTGGCGTGCGCGGAAGTCACCTTCATGGTCTTGGGATCGGCAAAATGCTCTTTGACGTAGGCTTTCGATCCGTACAGACCCTCCTCTTCCCCGCTCCACAGCCCGATGCGAATGGTTCGATCCATCTTCAAATCGAGCGCTTTCAAAATGCGCACCACTTCGATCATTACTGCGCTGCCCGCGCCATTGTCGGTAGCGCCCGTGCCGCTGTGCCACGAATCGAAATGCGCGCCCACCATCACGATTTCGTCTTTCTTGCTCCCGCCAGGGATCTCGGCAATCACGTTGTAGCCATCCACCGCGGCGTCCGAGACGCGCGCTTTCAAATTCACCGCAAGCTCGACATTGGTTTTATCCGCGAGCAAACGCGCGATCCGATTGTAATGCTCGGCCGTAACCACAAACGTCGGCGGAGCGAGCCGGCCCTTGGGATTATGCGCGCCGGCGGATTCGGCGAAAACCATTCCATCCCGCGCCCGCCGATCGTCCTGCAGCACGCGCCAGAACGCCCTCCTCCGCTAGGAATTGCGCGCGCTTGTTCGAGATCTCTTCGCGCTTCTCGAAGAATTCGTCGATCATAGCGGGCGACATGCTGGTGAAGAACCGCATGCGCTGCTCGGCATCTTCCGGAACGTCGATGTTCGTGACGTCGATTTTCATCTTCTCAACCGGCGCGGGCGCAACCGCCATTTCCTGAAGTTCCGCATCGGTGTAGCGGCGAAACGCGGGCTTCGATTCCGACTTCCACGATGTTGTTGATGGGCTCGGAAATCAGGACGATCTTGCCCTTCAGTTTGCCCTTCCATTTCTCGATGTATTTCTCCAAGTCGGCTTCGGCCTTCTTGGGGCTGAGCGTGCTCGATACAGGCGCAAGAATCGGCTCCCCGTTCACTGGCCCGTTCGTACTCTCGGACCATGCCAGCGGCCACGCATCCATTAACGAATAACGAGGCTCGATCATTTCCACGGCGAACTTCTGGAGCGTCCACGCGCGGCCGAAAGGTCCCCATTTCTCCAGGTGCGCGTTCACCAACCCATACTCCTCAAGACGCTTCGCGGCCCAATCCGCAGCCTCTTTGAATTCCGGAGAACCAGTCAGGCGCGGACCGTAGCGATCGGACAAAAGATGCGAGCGTGTCCATGACCTTCGAGTTCTCGAAAGCTTCGGCCTTGATTCGATTGACGACGGCGAGATCGACCGAGTCGGCCGCGGATAGCGTGATGACAGAGGCAAGTGCGAGGGCGATAAAACGCATGAGGTTCATTATGCCACCAACTTCAATTGGCCGCGAATGCACGCGAATGGACGCAAATCAGATTCGCGTTCATTTGCGTTTATTCGCGGCCCAAAATTTACTCCGTTGCTCCGCCCGGCCTTCTTCTCCGGCTGCGGCTTCGGCAGCGGCTTTCTGCGGCAGCATCTCCGGCCGCATCGCGGCGTCGTAGACAAACGCGGCCATGATCGCCGATGCCTGCATCAAGTCGCCGGCCTGCACGTGATCGTACACGTCCATGTTCGAATGATGCGTGCGCGTGCTGTAATCCATGGGGTCCTGAATGAATTGGAAGCCCGGCAAGCCGACCGCATCGAAGGACTGGTGGTCCGTTCCGCCCGTATTGCGAATGGTGACAGTTGTCGCGCCCAGGTCCTTGAATGGCTCCAGCCACGATTCGAAAATCGGCCGCGCCATGTCGTTGCCTTGCAGATAAATTCCGCGGATCTTGCCGGTGCCGTTGTCATAGTTGAAGTAACCGGCCAGCTTGGCATGCTCGGCCGCGAGCTTCATCGTCTCGCGATCCGCGAAATGCTCCTTCACATACGCCTTCGATCCCAGCAGCCCTTCCTCTTCCCCGCCCCACAGCGCCATGCGAACCGTGCGATCCATATTCAGATTGAGCGATTTCAAAATCCGAGCCGCCTCCATCACCACCGCGCTTCCGGCCGCGTTGTCGGTGGCGCCGGTGCCGCCGTGCCAGGAATCCAGGTGAGCGCCCAGCATCACGATTTCGTCTTTCTTCGCGTTGCCCGGGATCTCCGCCACCACGTTCACCGAATCCGTCTGATCTTCGAAGAATTGATTCTGAATGTTGAATTGCAGCTTCACCGGGATGTTGTGCTCCATCAGCCGCGCGATGCGATTGTAATGCTCGGGCGTGAGCGCAACCGAAGTCACCGCGATCGGCTTCTTCACGTCGTACGGCCCTCCGGATGACGCGAACACCGTACCACCGTCGCCGTTGTATCCATAGGACAGCAGCACCAGCGCGCCTTCCTCTTTCATGAACTGCGCCAGCTTCTCCTGAAACTTGCGCCGCTCTTCGCGCCGCTGCCGCGCTTCTTCCGGAGTTGCCGGGGCGGCGGCTCCGTGCTGCCAGGGGGACGGAACCCGAAGGGCGAACGCCCAGGCTCCGGCGCCATCGCTTCCTCGGCCAACTCCGCGTCCGTCATGCGATGCCCGGACGCGGTGGTCTGCATCGCCAGTTGTTTCGCCGGCGCGGACAGCACCACTTTGCCGCGCAACTTGCCTTTGTACTTCTCGAAATCCGCTTCCACTTTGATATTCACCAGGATCGGCTCGCCGGTCACCGTGCCATCGGTCCCGGCAGTCCAGGCGAGCGGAACACCGATCAGCGGCTGATACTGCGGCTCGATCATGTGGGCTTCGAAATGTTTCATGGTCCAGCCGCGCCCGAAGGGTCCCCACTTCTCTTCTTTCGCCGTGAGACCGTACTCGGTCATTCGCTTCACCACCCAATCCGCCGCGGCCTTGTAGCCGGGAGAACCAGTGAGGCGTGGACCATTCACGTCGGTCAGGTAGAACATGTGGTCCATCACCTTCGAGTTCTCGAAGGCTTCGGTCTTGATCCGATTGATGGCGAGAAGATCCACCTTTTCGCCGGCCAGCAGCAGCAGCGGAATGCAGCGGCTGCCAGACAGAGTAGCGTGCGCGTCGTCTTACTGGATTTGTTCATAATTTAACCAAAGTGTCATGGCGTAAACCCGCTATCGGGAAGTTACCTCGCCACGCTACAATTTGAGATGGCGTGAAGATCACCATCTCCAAGGAGAACTATTTAAAGGCCATCGCCGAGGCGGAGAGTGAAGGCGAACCCGTGATCGCAGCCACCCTGGCGCGCTGGCTGAATGTATCCGCGCCCGCGGTCACCATGGCGATCAAGCGGCTGAAGCGGGATTCGCTGATCCGCGTGGGACGCGACGGCCAGCTTTCCCTCACGCCCGGCGGCCGCGACATCGCCAATCGCGTGCTCAATCGACATCATCTGATTGAGCGCATGCTGACAGAGATTTTCGGCATGGAGTGGTACAAGGTCCACGATGAGGCGGAGCAGTTGGAACACGCCGTCTCAGCCGATTTCGAACGAAAGCTGCTGGATCGCCTGGGCACCGGCGAAGCCTGCCCGCACGGAAATCGCGTGGAGCGCGACACGCCGCAGGATCGCCGCAATCGAGGCTGGCGGCCTCTGGATGAAGTGCCTTCGGCTTCGGGCGCTGTTGTGGTCAGCGTGTTCGAACGCGACCGCCGGCTGCTGGAGTACCTCAACGGAATCGGAATTCGCCCCGGCGCCACGGTGAAAATGATGGCCACGAATTACGACGACACGTTGACGCTCGGGATCGATGGAAAACCGGTCCAGCTCGGCCGTGCCGCGGCAGCCAAGGTCTGGGTGGGTCCGTTGAACTGAAGGCACCGGCACCGACTCCCTCACGGTCGCGGTTCGGAAACACCTGGATGCCGCATTCCGAGCCGCGAGCGTAAGCGACCGGTGATTTTGTCCGTTGAAATCACGGGAGCTTGGACCGGATCAGCGACTCTACCTGATTCCAAACTTTCGGGTCCGATTCAATCTCGATGTGGGGCTTCATGAACATCCGCGCGTACCAGGGATAGCCGTCGCATTTGACCGGGTTGTTCTTGTAGTCGAGTTGAAAGTTGCCGAGGATTTGGGTATGTAATGGGTCGGCGGCCACGATTTGACGCTGGCCGTGTAGCATGCCATCCAGCTGATAGAAATTCACGGCTTCGGCCACATTCGCCGGGATGAGCCTGTCGTCTTCGCCGGGTTTCGAAACGCTGTCCACTTGAATGGTCAGCAGGACGTTGACGCTCTCTTTCTGCAATGTTCGCGCTAGGGCAACGGCTTCCGACGCTCCCCAACTATGGCCGTAGAGAACGATGCGCGCATCCCGTTTCTCCTGGGCGGACAGATTGCCATCGTGGTTGCTGTCCAGCAGGCGCATCACTTCGTTATAAGCCTGCCGTCCGGAGTGATTCTCGAAGATTCTCACTTCGGCGCCGGAAGGATAATCCTGGCTCAGGTGCTTGGCGAGTTGGACTTCCTGATGAACGGTGTCGTTGCGATGAACGAATCCGCCGACGAATCCGATGACGATTACGGCGGCATTGCTTGAGGAACAGAACCAGGAGATGAAAAACAGGATACCGAGAGACCGCCGGACGACACTTCCATCCATAAAATCATATTTTAACGGATGTTTAACGCATCGTGCCGTGGAGACACGAAAATCCGGGAATTTCTTCCGGTTGAAGTTGTTAGAAGGCCTGATTTTGTTTGGCTTAGATCTTTGGCCATTGGTTTGCATCTAACCCAGTAGGAACCGTTATGAGAAGCTGGCGAATCGCAATCGGGTTACTGATTGGGTTACTGACTGTTAGCGCGGCGGCGCACGCCAGTGTGACCTTGTTACTCGAAGAGCCCTTCGGCAATTTCGGGGGCATGACTCCCACTGGCCATGCGGCAATTTATCTTTCGCGTGTATGCGCGGAATCTCCGGTATCGTTGCGGCGCTGCAACGCTGGGGAACAGGGCGTGGTGATCAGCCGCTATCATCGAGTTTCCGGTTACGACTGGGTAGCGATTCCGGTGCTGCCTTATCTTTACGCAGTAGATCAGCCGGATCAAGTTCCGGCCACTGTGAACGCCGAGGACGTTGCCGCGCTACGCGATCGTTACCGGCGCTCGAATCTGGAAGAAGTTGCTCCGGATGTGGAGGGCGCGACGCCCAAAGGGGATTGGATTCAATTGGTGGGTGCCGCGTACGACCGCACTATCTACGCGTTTGGAATTGAGACCTCCGAAGAGCAGGATGACGAGTTCATTCAGAAATTCAACTCCAACGGCAACCAGCGGCACTTCAACATTTTGTTTCACAACTGCGCGGACTTCGTACGGCAGGCGGTGGATTTTTACTATCCGCACGCGATCCATCGCAGCTTCAGCGAAGATATGGGCATCATGACGCCGAAGCAGGCGGCGAAGTCCCTAGTGCGTTACAGCAAGCGGCATAGCGATCTGCAATTCTCAAGCTTCGTAATCCCGCAGGTTCCGGGGACGATCCCGCGGAGTACGGCGGTGCGCGGCGTTTTTGAGTCGCTGGTGAAATCGAAGAAGTATGCGGTGCCGCTGGTTACTGTCGCGGTACTGCATCCGTACTTCGGAGGAAGCCTGGCCTTCGCTTGGCTGGATGGTTCTCAATTCAATCCGCGGCGGGCGGCGAAAGGATTGAATCCGAGGTCGGAGCCGGCTGCGATTGCGTCGGAGTTGCAGTCGAATGGGTTGGCTTCGGATATAGCACAGTGATGTCGGCTCGGGGACACGACTGCTTTGGTCGGGGTTGACGTCATGTCCCCATCAGCTTAGCCTGCACAGTGAGGCGCTCGGGGACATGACGGGCTAGCTTTGACCTCAGGTCCAAACCAGGGAAAGCAGTCGTGTCCCCGATGAAGAGGTTCGTTTGGGGACACGACTGCTCCCTTCTGGTTTGAAAGAGTAATAACGCTAGCCCGTCATGTCCCCATCAGCTTCTTGCACAGTGAGGCGCTCGGGGACATGACGGGCTAGCTTTGACCTCAGGTCCAAACCAGGGAAAGCAGTCGTGTCCCCGATGGAGAGGTTCGTTTGGGGACACGACTGCTCTCTTCTGGTTTGAAAGAGTAATAACGCTAGCCCGTCATGTCCCCATGAGGTGTCCCCGTCAGGTCTCGCGGTAGTATAGCTACAGGTGACTCAAGCTTCCGAGCGGCTGACCGGTTTGCGCAACGCGCTTCTCAGCCTGCACAAGACGCTGCTCGATTCCGAGCGTGGAGTTTATGAGCGCGACATTCAGAAAATTGCAACAAGCACAGATTTTCTGAAGTTGGTGTTGTACGACCCGTTCTTCAATTGGCTGCATGAATTGTCGGAACTGGTGGTGATCATCGACGAGACGCTGGACGCCAAGGAACCCCCCGACGACGCGGCGGCGGAGCGATTAATCGCGCAATCGCAGGAGCTGCTGATCCCGAACGAAGAGGGGCAAGGTTTCAAGAAGCGCTATTTTGAGGCACTTCAGCGGGATCCTGATGTCGTGATCGAACATGCGAAGACGCGCAAAGCGATCACGACCGCTCGATCTTGAGGTACATGGGACCTGCGCCGAGTGCGGCCACCATCCACCAGGTGAAGCGGCCGGCGGTGTTGGTGACGTTGTAAGTGACGTGCTCTTCCTCTTCAATCTGGAAATCGATAGATTTCTTGACCCAGGTATTGTCAAAGCGAAGTTGGTGCGATCCGGGCTCAATTGCGCGCGTTGCGGATTGGCCGTAGAGCAGAGTTGCGAAGGGCTCGCCATCGAGTTTGACGATCACTTGCCGCTGTTGTACGTCGGCTTCGGAGGTGCGAGTAACTGTGAGTTGAGTCACCGGGTTGGCTTCAGGCGGAAATGATAGATTAGCGCTCCGGCGGCAACGGTGAGGGCGGCTATGCCGGAGATGATCGGGCGGAGCTGGATGGCGCGGATGGTGATCCAAATTCCTATCGCAACGAAAAATCCGGGGATCAGCGGATAGGCAAAGCTTACTACTCCCAGCTTTTGCCAACCGGGCCGCTTGCGAAAGATAAACAGCGACGCCACGGACAGAACGGCAAAGAAATTCAGCAATAATCCGATGTACATGAGCAGATTCACGAACGGCGTAATGGTCATCAGCATGGTGCAGACGCCCTGGGCGACGATCGCGACGACAGGCGTGTGCCAGCGCGGGTCTACTTTGGCGGCGGCTGAAAAGAATGCGCCGTTCTTGGCCATCGCGTAGTAGACGCGCGGACCAATAGTCACCATGGCATTGATGGTGGCGAGCAGCGACAGCAGCATGGCTGCGCTGAAGAATCCAGCCACCGCGGGTCCGAACAGATGGGTGGCGGCAAGCGCGCCGATGGCGACCACGCCTTTCATCGATTCCATGGGCACGGCGTAGATGAAGACCACGTTCAAGCCGATGAACAACGCCGTGACCAGCGCAGTCCCGCAGGCGAGCGAGAGCGGCAAAGTCCGGGCCGGCTGCTTCAACTCTTCGGCGACATAGGTGGCCGCGTTCCAGCCGCTGTAAGCGAAGTAAATGAACAGCAGGCTGACAAAAAACTGCGAGTAGATGGATGTCGTGGACGTGCGGACAGCCGGATGAGCGAAGTTTTCCCAGCTTCCGTCGCCGAACGCGAGTCCAGCGGCGATGAAAACCAGAATCACCAGCACCTTGACGGAGGTCAGCACGTTTTGCACGCGCGCGGTGCGCTGCACTCCCAGGCAGTTGAGGATGGTGAACGCGGCGATCAAGCCGCACGCGAGGATTTGCGCGGGTCCGAACTTAAATTCCCAAGCCCGGAGCCGACCAGGTGGCTGGCGTTCTCCAGTTTCAACGCCGGATAAAAGTGTCCGAAATAATCCGAGAAGGCAAGCGCGGAGGCGGCAATGGGCGCGGAGAATCCCGCGAAGAACGAGACCCATCCGGTCATGAATCCCCAGGTGGGACCGTAGGCTTGCGTCAGGTAAACGTATTCGCCGCCGGAACTGGGAAAATTGACGCCCAGTTCGGAATAACAGAATGCGCCAGCCAGCGCGCACACCGCGCCCACCGCCCAGATCAACAGCACCAAGTTCGCGGAACCCAGATCGCCGGCCAGATAACCGGTGGTGGTGAGGATTCCGCTGCCGATCATGTTCGAGATGACCAGCGCGGTGGCGCTGACGATCCCGAGCTGCCGGAGAAGAGTTGCGCCGCGTGTGTTGGCTCAATTGGCTTCCGTCAGCGACAGGCTGGAACGCACCAGGGATTGGCCGCCGTCGCACACATAAACGGCGCCGGTGATAAATGCGGCGGCGTCGGAACAAAGGAACAGCGCGAGGTCCGCCAGTTCATCTTTGGTTCCGAAGCGGCGGAGCGGAACGCCTTGCTCCACGCGGCGGCGAGCTTCCGGAGTTGGCGTGAGACGGCGCATGCCTTCGGTTTCGTCGGTGGGGCCGGGCGTGATGCAGTTGGCGCGGATGCCTTCGGGTCCCCACTCGATGGCCAAGGTTTTGGTCAGAAGATCCACGCCGGCTTTGGCGGCGCAAACGTGGGCCTGGTAGGCGATCGGGATGGTGGCGTGGCTGGCGGAAATACTGATGACGCTGGCTCCGGGCTTGCGCAGGTGCGCATAGGCGGCGCGGCAGGTGTTGAAGGTGCCGAGCAGATCGATATCGACGACGCTTTTGAATGCATTCGCGGACATGCCCGTGACGGGCGCGGGAAAATTACCGGCTGCGCCGCAGACCAGGATGTCGATTTCGCCGAACTGGTCGCGCGTTTTTTGGAAGGCGGCTTCGACGGCGGCGTAGTCGCGCACGTCGATCGCGCAAGTTGCCGCGGAGCCTCCGGAAGATTGGATGACGGCTGCGGCTGCGTCCAACTTCTCTTGCTTGCGGCCGGCCAGAGTGACGCTCGCGCCATGTTCGGCGAAGCGCTCCGCCATGCGTTGCCCGATGCCGCTGCCGCCGCCTGTCACGAATGCATTTTTGCCTGTGAGCAGGCGATCGCGGAAGACGCTGGCCATCGAACGAAATGTATCATATTCGCTCGGCTCCTGAGCCACTTTGATTGTTCAGCAGAGGGCGTCCACAGAGTTTAGGATCCGGGGGTTCCTTGGGGTTCGGAATCCTAGGAGGGTGAAATTTTCTACTTTCCACGCCTCGTTGAGGCGCATGGTGCGTTGGGTGAATGCTTCAATTTCGGTTTTTGAAAAAACGAAGCCATCTTCGGCGGGATCGTAGGGAAGTCCTTTATGTTTGTGGAATTGGAAGACGGAGGCGGCGTCGCGAGAGGCCTAGCGTCGCAAGCGCCGCGACGGCCGGGGCTAGGGATTCGGGATTGGGGGCTGCGCTTGAGGGGACTTCGGCTTCGAGAAGCGGGACGCGGTTCAGGCGCCAGGCGCTGTCGGCGAGTTCGTTCACGAGTTGGGTTTCGGTGGGCGTCTTCGGATTGTATTCGGCGAGAAATTGGCGGCGGTGTTGCTCGAAGGCGGCCGGATCTTCGGAGGGGAGGACGGCGGTGCGGGCCGTGAGTCCGTGAGTGAGGGCGTTGAGCGCCGAACGCTGTTTGCCGGATTCGGAGCGGGGTCCGGTGGAGTGCTGCGTGTTCGCGCGATTGCGGATGTTGACGCAGTTGGGTTGGGTGGATGCAGATGGGGTCATTGGAATGTCACCTGGAATTTGGATAACACGGGGATCGGCGAATTCGGCGATGGGTTTTTGGAGGTTGTTGATGCGGAAAGGGAGATTCGGAGTGTGGGACGTGTCACTCACAGGCAAGCGGGACTCGATTGTCAATTGGAGCAGGCCAGGCCGGGAATCTGAAGTCTGACGAACGGAGAGGAAGGCCGCCCTCTCGCAGAACGCCCGTTCGGGTTCATCTCGGTGGTTTATCAATATACACTCTTGTGCCTTGTCGATGCCGGTCCCTGGGCGCGTCTCGGCACTAATTTCCGTGACGGCGACTTCCCAGGACCCTAGCCGAACTGCACCCCAAAAGGAGACCATTCTCCGAGTGTCTGACAATTCGCTCGGAACGCCCGATCGCACATCCCCGAGTAGCGCAGTTCGCGTCAGTTGGAAGGTGACCAACCTCATGGAAAGATTTCCCTCAAGCCAGAAGGAAACCTATTAGATCCTCTGCGAAGGGCGAATCGCGAGATGCATAATGGTCTAGAGATGCCAGAGGAGGAGGCCCGGAGGGTGGTGCAGACGGTGGCTGATTTTCTCGACCGCCTCAAGCCTAAGGCTAGTCTCGATTGATTCGCCGCATTGCTCTGAACCGATTGCTGCGAAGCTACGGGTGCGCCACCCCGCCACGAAACACCTATCGTGACCAGTTGTCTGTGAGTGCATTGGTGATTTGGCACTCGTCCAGACGCATCCCCGCCGAGAAGTGCGTTAGATTTGCTTGCCAAGAATCAGGGGCACATAGCTTCGGGCGTCTTGCAGCAATTGCTCGCGCGCAATACCGGCCTTGGCGCGAAGTTGCAAACCCTTCAGCAAGTCAACGAGCGCACGGCCTCGCACCTTGGCAGAGGGTGTGCGAGTCAGGCGCCCCGCCTTCATCTCCTGCTCGAAACGTTTCGCGAACATATCAGCAGCTGCGGTGAGGCCCTTCGCGAGATAGGAACGGATCTCCGTTACTCGCTCCGACTGTCCCAGCGCCGCGGCGACCATCATGCAACCGCCGCGAGCCTCACCCGAAGCGAGGTTGACGGTAGCCTCGCAAAAGGCGGTCACGGCCTTGTGGATGTCCGGCTCCGCGTGAAACGCTGCCATTATGGGAGCTCCATACGTTATTGCATAGCGCTCGACCGCCTTGAGCAGCAGGGTGGATTTGTCGCCGAAGGCTCGGTATAGCGCGGGTTTGGTGACGTTCACGGCTCGTGCGATCCGCTCTACGTCAACTCCTTCATATCCATGCTCCCAAAACATCTCTACGGCACGGTCGAGTGCTTCGTCGGGGATAAAGCCTTGTGGACGTCCTCGTGCGCGCTTCGAACTATTAGTTACCATCCAGTACGAAACTCCTTGCATTGCAGCTGTGATTATCGTACTCTAGCGTATGTAATACTTCAAGCGCAGATTAAACACAGGAGACAACATGGATACGTCCAAAGGAAAAACGGCACGACCTTCACCCTTCTCCACGGAGACGCCCATGGAACATTCTATCGCGCTCGTTACCGGCACCACTTCCGGGCTCGGTTATGCGGCAGCCAGCATGCTCGCCACCAAGGGCTACCCCCAGGTCATCGTCACCGGGCGCAGGCTGGCCCAGGTCCAGCAAACGGTTGCTCAACTCGCGGCTGAGACCAAGAAAAAAATCTTCACGCCGCTGGAGCTGGATCTGGACTCGCCGTCCAGCGTTCAGTCCGCCCTCGCCGAGCTGGTCAAGCGGGGTCAGCCGATCGATTTCCTGCTGCTCAATGCCGGGTTGGTCCCATATAAGAAGCGCGCGCTCACTGCGGCGGGCATCGAGGCTTCTCAGGCCCCGCTGATCGGCCATCATCAACTGACTGTCGGGTTGCTCCGCGCGAACCTGCTGAGCCCCAACGCGCGGATTGTTATCGCCGGCGCGGAACCTGCCCGAGGGGGCGTGCCGATGTTCAAATACACCGATTTGCCAGCCTTCGCGGCCAAATACCACCGGGGTGACCGAACTGCCGCTGTTGAAGCCCTGATTCGCAACGGGCCGAACGTGAAGTACGTGCCCAACAATGCGTATGCCGACGCGAAGCTCATTGTCGCTTGGTGGGCCGCGGCGCTGGCGCGCCGGCTACCGTCCGGCATGGCCGTGTACGCTGTCTCGCCCGGTGGGGCGACCGCCACCAAGGTGGTGCGAAGCGCTGGCCCGGCGTTGAGGTATCTGATGATTCCAATAGTGAACCTCATTCCCGGCATGAATCAGACGCCGGAGACCGCGGCCCGTCGGTACCTCCAGGCGTCGGAGTTCGGAACCGACGTCTCAGGGCAATTCTTCGCCTCGGCTCAAGGGAAGTTCTCAGGCCCAATTGAGGCGCAGCTCCAACCACACCTCCACGATCGCGCCAGCCAGGAAGCCGCGTGGCAGGCCGTGGTCAAGGTCTCTGGCGTCGACTTGTCTTACCCGGCATCCGTGAGCGCGGTGTCCTGAAGGAGCGCCCGGTTCAATTCAAAAGTCAGCAAAACAACCTAACCTAGCGAGGAGAATACATATGGAACGGTATAAAGATAAAAAGGTGGTGATAATCGGCGGCACGAGCGGCATGGGGCTCGCGACGGCGAAGATGCTCCTCGATGGGGGTGCGCGCGTTCTGGTGACGGGTCGCTCGAAGGCCGGCCTGGAATCGGCGCAGAACGAGCTTGCAAAGGACGCCATCGTGGTTTCGAGCGACGCGCGGTCGTTGACGGACATCGACGCCCTCGCCTCTAAGGTGAAGACCGAGTTCGACACCTTCGACCTGCTTTTCGTCAACGCCGGGTTCAGCATCCGGGCGCCTCTCGATAGCGTGACCGAGGCTGTCTACGACGAGATGTTCAACCTGAACGCCAAGGGACCGCTTTTCGCGGTGCAGAAGCTCTCGCCGCTGCTCAATCGGGGAGGCTCTGTCGTCCTCACGACTTCGATCGCCAACGTCAAGGGAATGCCCGGCCAGGCTGCATACGGAGCGGCCAAGGCCGCGCTGCGATCATTTGCTCGGACACTCGCCGCCGAGCTGATTCCCCGCGAGATTCGCGTCAACGCGGTGACGCCCGGCCCCATCGACACGCCGATCCTCGGCAAAGTATTTCCCGATAAAGACGCGGCCGCCCAGATGAGGCAGCAGATGGCCGGCATGGTTCCCATGAAGCGCTGGGGGACGTCGGACGAAATCGCCAAGGCCGTCCTCTTCCTTGGGTTCGATGCGACCTTCACAACCGGCGCCGAGCTGCCCGTCGACGGGGGTTGGTCGCAGATCTAAGGCTGGATCGAATTAGCTGACATATTCTGAGAGCCCCAAAGGAGTCCTATGAAAAGAGTTGTTTCGAGTCTTTCTTTCGTTCTGTTCGCCGCTGCTACGGCCTTGCGAGCCCAGAACCCCATGACCGCCGAGGTAACTGCCGTCTACAAGGGAGTGAGCGCGAATATCCTCAAGGCAGCTGAGAGGATGCCAGAAGCGGATTACGCGTTTAAGCCAACCTCTGAGGTCCGAACTTTTGGACAACTGATTGCGCATGTCGCCGACGCGCAGATGGCGATGTGCAGCATAACGAAAGGTGAAATGAAGCGGGGCGACGCCGCCTCAAAAACAAGCAAGGCCGATCTGGTTGCCGCGCTCAAAGCGTCCGGCGAACTCTGCGACGACGCTTACAGCGGGATGACCGACGCCGACGGGGCGGCGATCGTCAAGACGCCGCTCGGCAATAAATCAAAACTCGGTCTGCTTAATTTCAACGTGGCCCACGATAACGAGATGTACGGGACGATGTCGGTTTATATGCGACTGAAGGGTCTTGTGCCCCCCTCGACCGAGGAAGCGGCGGCTGCCAAGAAAGCAAAATAAGGGTCCCTCGTTAAGCTGAGAACGCTTCCTGAAATTGCAGTGCGCTTGGCCCTGGAAATGTTGAGCGCGGTACCACAGAGCGAGATGCCGATGAGCGGGAAAGGGAGTCCTATGAAAAGAGTTGTTTCGAGTCTTTCTTTCGTTCTGTTCGCCGCTGCTACGGCCTTACGAGCGCAGAACACCATGACCGCCGAGGTAACTGCGGCCTACAAGGGAGTGAGCGCTAATATCCTCAAGGCAGCCCAAAAGATGCCAGATGCGGATTACGCGTTCAAGCCCGCCCCTCCTTTCCAAAATTTTGGTCAACTGATTGCTCATGTCGCCGACGCGCAGATGGCGCTGTGTGGCGCCGCAAAGGGTGAGCTGAAGCGCGGCGACGCCGCGAAAAAAACAAGCAAGGCCGAATTGGTGGCGGCGCTCAAAGCGTCCAGCGAAGTCTGCGACAACGCTTACAGCGGGATGACCGACGCCCAGGGTGTCATCATCGTGGACAGCAAGTTGCCGCTCGGCGGTAAATCAAAATTGGGCGTGCTTAATTTCAATGTTGCCCACGATAACGAGATGTACGGAGCCATCGCGGTTTATCTGCGACTGAAGGGCGTTGTGCTCCCCTCGACCGAGGATGCGGCGGCTGCGCGGCAGGCAAAATAAAGGTCCTCCTTAAGCTGACGAGGCACCAAAGAGGCCACCCGAGTTGCGACGTCTTAGCGCCGGACAACGTAGAACGCTTCCTGAAATTGAAGCGACTCCTGGAAAGCTGAGCGCCGAGCAGAGCGAAATGTCGATGAGCGGAAAGACGGTCCTCATCACGGGGGCGACGAGTGGACTCGGGTTGGCCACGGCCCTGCTACTAGCGGAACGTGGTGCGGAAGTCGTGATGGTGGGACGTGATCGAACCCGGTCGAATTTCATGCGTACGGAAGTCGCGAAGTGTGCTGCGGGCAACGCGCCGATCTTGTTCCTCGCAGATTTGTCGTCGCAGGCAGAGATCCATCGTCTGGCTGAACGGCTTCATGGAAGTTTCTCGCGAATCGATGTCCTGATCAACAATGCAGGCGCCGTGTTCGCAGAAAGAGAAACGACGCCGGATGGTCTTGAGAAAACCTTCGCCGTTAATCACCTTGCGCCGTTCGCGCTAACTCACCTTCTGCTCGATCTCCTCCGGGCCGCGCCCGCCGGAAGAATTCTCACCGCGTCCTCGGAGTTCCATAGCGGAAAACTGGATTTTTCCAATCTCCAGGGAGAGCGTCATTACGACTGGTTGGGAGCCTACAGGCGCTCGAAGCTTTGCAACATTCTGTTTACTTACGAACTCTCCCGGCGCCTCGCAGGATCGACGATTACCGCAAACTGTTTTAGTCCCGGACCCACGCTCACACGCCTGGGTGACAACATGCGAGGTTTACCTGCAGCGGTCCCGTGGTTGTTAAAGCGCATTCCATCTTTGCTTGCATTTCCGGAAGGCGCAGCGAGAACTCCCGTCTACGTCGCGTCCTCGCCCGATCTCGACGGTATCTCCGGCAGATTCTTCAGGCAGTGCCGAGAGACGCACACAAAACAGATTACGTACGACAACACCGTCGCAGTCAGGCTCTGGAACATGAGTCAAGCGCTCTATGAGAGCCGCGCCAGCGCCGGATCGCGAACAGAGTAAGAAAGGACTGTTGAATGGAAGACGATCTCAGCAATTTTCATCGTGAAGACGACGCATTAGACCGCGAGCTAATTTCCCTCGTCCGGGAAATGGCGCATGAGGAAGCCGTTCGACGGCTCGTAATTGAAATGTTGGTGATGTTGGGAGGTGACGCGGGGCTTAGGTTTGATGTGTGAATCCGGAAGGAGCTAACGGACAAGCTATGAATAAAGAACAATCCTCCAAGGTAGCCGAGGCCGAACTCGATTTAAACAACGCGCTCGTGAATGCAGACATCAGCAACGGCTACGAAGAGTACCTCGCGATTTTCGACCACTTTTATGATGGGAATGTCGAGGTGGCAAGTGACAGTAATCCGCTCCGCTCGTCGGCAAGGCCCGCGTACTTCCCATCATTTTCAACCTCCTGATGCCGCTCCATGTCATGGCCGAAATCGGCGGGCTCTCCGTCCGCCTTCGATATACTCCACTCTTCAGCGACAGGCGTGAAAAACAACACTCCGAATGGTCCCTCGATCTTGTGGGCGCTAAGCGCACCAAATCCTGAAGGTCCTTCCTGCTCCAGTTTGCGAGCACCCTCAGCCACGCGGTCTACTCGACAGGAAACGGCCAATGCTTTCCCATGGAACCGATTCTCAACCTGCGGGATGCCTACTAGGGTTCCAAGTGCCGTTTGCGTGCGGTATCTTCCGCCAGGAGCTCCACGATCAGACGTTGCGAAACCCGGAAATTGGTCGCAGCCAAATTCTTCAATGAGGTGGGAAGGTCTAGCAGTTCGCGGATGGCGGCGGCCCTCAGTATGCCAAGAGTTCCCGTGCTCGGAATACCGCGCCGAGTCGCCTCGCTGCGGCCCGCCGCGTCGTCGATCAACAAGAGCGCCCCAGCTTCCTGCTGTGCGAGTAGAATAGCGCTCGCTCGCCTGGTTCGAGGTGCCGTAACGCTGGGTCATCCTCCACGGTTCGGACCTGCCGCGTCTGCAGCCAAGTCGGGTGCAACCGTACCCACTGCAAAACTTCCTGCGGAGCATCGGCATCGGATAACTCAACCAAGACCTCTGGCGGAATGAGAACCTGACCGTACAGCCTGGGCAGGATTGCAATCTCGCCGATGAGTAACAAGTAGTTTATCGGGGACGTGTCGGCAATGACCACAGTCATTTCTAGAAGGCGATCGCCGTCTCGCTATCCGCGACAATCTGTTGAATGGTGTCGGACAACAGCAGGCCGCGAGCCTTGAGGAATCCGTCCATATCGTAGCGGGACCGAATTCCGAGCATCTGGCGGGCCTGGTAGACCGTCAACTTACCGGAGCGCACGCCCTCGACGGCAAGTGCTTCGACCGCAGCGCGAGCGATTCCGCCAGGCTCCGCGCTAAACTGCCGCGCCAGCTCTTCGGGGACATCGAAATGAACATCCATGCTTCGGTCCTTCAAGAACATGATCCCGCAGTTGTGCGAACAACTGGAACCATGCGTTGGAAGGCACATGCGCGCGACCGATGGTTCGCCCGCCGATCAACTTGACGAAAGACGCCCTATTCGGTGATTTGACCGGGATCGCGTGCAAGAAATCCCTTATGAGAGATTACTCTTGTGAAACGCCACTCACGTCCGGCTCCATAGCGTCGAACGCTCTCTCGACCGATTGATGTGAAGGCGACTCCACAGGACCGCTGGCCGAATTGCACCCCAAAAGGAGACCATTCTCCGAGTGGCGACGATACGGCACTTCCACTGCTAGGGCGTTACACGACCTGGTGCACACCAAGCGCTTCGTCTCACCAATCCGCGAACACACCCGACACCTGCCACGACCACTGGGCCAGTCACTCCTGACGGAGCGCGAGAATCGGGTCAACCCTGGTGGCTCGCAGCGCTGGGATCAGGCTCGCCAGTGCCGCAACCGTAATCAGGAACAACGCTGCTCCCGCTATGCTTAGGGGGTCCAGTGGACTGACATGGTACAGCAGAGGGGCGATCTGCGGGGCGGCCGCAAGGGCGATGGCGAGCCCGGCGGCGATCCCCGAAAATGCGAGCAACAAGCCTCGTCTCATGACCATCCGGAGCACTCCTCGAGGGTCGGCCCCCAGCGCCATGCGGATGCCGATTTCCCGGGTGCGCTGACTGACCGAGTAAGCCATAACTCCGTAAAGACCTACACCGGCGAGCAGCATGGAAATGACGCCGAGCACTCCGAGGAACAATGCGGCGAGCCGCGGCCCGAACCAGGCAGCCGAGATGTAATCCGAAAGGGCCATGGCCGTCAGGCCCGCCGAGTTGGGATCGATGGCGGACATCTCGCGGCGAAGTATCGGGACGAGACCGCTCGCGTCGCGGTCGGTGCGCGCATAGAAGGCCACGCCGTTTTCGCCACTGCCGTAGTGCACCTGGTCGAAGGATATATAGAAGTATGGTTGGGGCGTTTCAGACAGGCTAAGATACTTGCTGTCCTTCACCATTCCCACGATCGTGAACGATTTGCCGTAAATCTGCACCCGGCGCCCCACCGGGTCGTGCCCGTCGAAAAAGCGCCGCGCGAACGATTCGTTGACGACCATTACGCGGGGCGCGTTTTCGTTGTCCTCAGGTTTGAAATCGCGTCCGGCGAGAAGCGGCATCCTCAGCACATCGAAGTAGCCGGGCGACACCGAGGCGTGATGCACGCTCAGGTTCTCGCCGCGCCTGGCCGCATACCCTTCCACCGTAACGTCGTTCCATTTCCCTAGCCCGAAACCGAGCGGGATCGAGTCGGAATAAGCGGCGCCGGTCACCCCGGGCGATTCGAGCAGGCGCTCGCGCAGTTGCCGCGAGAACTGTTGCTCCTCACTGGGAGTGTAGTTGTTCGTCGCCAAAAAAATACGGGACACGGTCACGTTACGGTGATCGAAACCGGCCGGCGTGTTCTGCAACCCGTAAAGGCTGCGGAGAAACAATCCGAGCGTTACGAGAGCCGCAAGCGCCAGGCCCACCTCGGCGATCACCAATAGGCCGGAAATTCGCCGCGAGTGTGCGCTTTGTGTATCGCCTCTTCCTCCTTGCTTCAGTGCATCCATTACACCGCGCCGCACCGACTGAAACGCGGGCGGAAGACCGGAGATCAGGGCGGAAGCCAGGCAGATCAGGGCGGCAAAAAGGAATACCCGAACGCTGGGATGGGCGTTGAAGTACACCGGTATTCCAGTAGCCGGCACGAGTTTTACGGGGAGGTCCTGAAACCACAAAGCAAGAGGCAGCCCCGCAAGCGTCGCCAGAGCCGCCAGAAGCAGGCTTTCGGTCACCAACTGGCGGATCAACCGGCCCGGACCCGCGCCCAGGGCGGCGCGGATGCCGAACTCCCTCTGCCGGGATGCGGAACGGGCCAGGAGAAGATTGGCGACATTCGCGCAGGCAATCAGCAGCACGAGTCCGCAGGCTGCGCCGAGGATGGCCATCGGCGATGCCAAAATGATCGAGGCCCCCTCCTGTGCTTTCCAGATCGGTACGATTCGGGCGCCGACGCCCTCGTTGGTCTTCGGAAAGGCACGCGCAAGGCGCGCGGCAACCGTCGCCGCTTCGGCGCTGGCCTGGGAGACGCTGACACCGGGTTTGAGCCTGACGACGGCTCCGAAGCGCCGCGCACCGCGCTCGCGTTCGCCGGCGAGTGGCACTGGAACCCAGACGTCCAGCGCGACTCCCGGAAAATCGCCCTGAAATTCCGGAGGCGCTACACCGACAATCTTGACCGGGTACCGGTTAATATGCACGATTCGGCCGAGAATGGACCGGTCGCCCTGGAAGTAATTCTGCCAAAGCCGGTAGCTGATGACCGCCGTGAACGCTTTGGCAATGTCGCCGTATTCCTCGCGAGTGAACGTGCGGCCGAGGATTGGCTTTACCCCCAAGACATCGAAATAGTTTCCGGAGACAAGTTCGATCCATGCGGAATAGGCGTTCTCTCCGTCGCCGATGGAGGCGGGAGCCTTTTGATTGAGCGCCAATCCGGAGATGCTTCGGAGGTTGGCCTGGAAGTCCCGGGAGTCGGCATAAGAAACACTAGGAGCCTCGATGCCGCTGGCACGGACCGACTCGAGGACGAGGAGTTGTCCGTCATCCGCGGCCCCGCGGAATGGGTGCAGGACCATCCCATCGATCCAGCCAAAGACTGTGGTGGTGGCGGCAATACCGAGCGCGAAGGTAAGCACTGCGACCGCTGTCCAGGCCGGGGTTCTACGGAGGACACCGGCTGCGTAACGGAGGTCTTCGAGGATGCCGCGCATAGGGTTCCTGCCTTTAAGGCAATTGGGCTTCCGACTTTAAGTACCTGATTCTGTTCAACACCGCAGGCGAATCCGTTATCATTTCCGGAGCGGGATGTCCGAAAATGGGGACGCCCGTGCGCCAGCTCCCGTCGTCGATCGTGGCCTGCACCCTTATTCTATCCAGGCGTTCCTGAATGCCAGCGACTTTGACGATTTGCCGGCATCTCGTTGATTGGCGCATCTCGTTGATTGGCGCATCTCGTTGATTGGCGCATCTCGTTGATTGGCGCATCCGGGCGGAACATCGGATTGGACTGGTAAAAAGCCTCAAGTCGGAGACTTGCGCAAGAGCGAACCTTGTGTTCGGAATCGGACAGTGGCGATGTCTGGAAGTGCTTTCCATTCAATGAATCACAGCGGAAGGCGAATTGCACACATTGCTCCATGACCAATTTGCTCGAGGATGTTCGCTACGCGTTGCGCGGACTCCGGAAAAGCCCGCTGTTCACCATCGTGGCGCTGGCATCGCTCGCGATCGGCATTGGGGCGAACACAGCGGTGTTCAGCCTGATGGATCAGGCGCTGCTGCGATCGCTGCCGGTGAAGCATCCCGAGGAATTGGTGCTATTCAAATCCCCCGGACCTCGGAGTGGAACCGTCAACAGTAACTACGAGCGACACGGTGACGTTTTCTTATCCGATGTACCGGGAGTTCCGCGACGGCAATACGGTTTTCAGCGGCGTGATCGCCAGGTTCCCGATCAGCTTCAGCTCGAGTTGGCACGATCAGACCGAGCGAGTTTCGGGCGACCTGGTTTCCGGCAATTTTTTCGAGGTCTTGGGCGTGCATGCCGCGATCGGCAGAACGTTTACCGGCGAGGATGATCGAAAGCCAGGAGCCGAGCCGGTGGTGATGTTGAGCTACGGATATTGGAAGCGGCGTTTTGGTGGCGATCCGGGTGTGCTGAATCAGACCATCATTCTGAATGCGCATCCGATGACCGTTGTGGGAGTGGTGCAAGCTGGATTCCACAGCGTGGGAGTGGGCGAAGCGCAGGATGTGTTCGTCCCGATGATGATGCAGGGCCTGATGATGCCGCGCGGAAACGATCTGGAAAATCGGCGCTCGATGTGGCTGAATATTTTCGCGCGCTTGAAACCGGGCGTCTCGCGCCAACAGGCCGAGGCTGCGATGAATGTCTTCTGGCGGCCGCTGCTGGCATTGGAAGCCGAAAGAGCTGCCGAATTTGTCGCAGAATACACGCAACCGATTCTTGAACCGGCATCTTTTGCTCAAGGAGGGCGGGCAAGGCGTTTCCGGAGCGCCTCCGGAGTTCAAGGCAGCGTTCGCGGTGCTAATGAGCATGGTGGGATTGCTGTTGCTGATCGCGTGCGCGAATGTGGCGAATCTGCTGATGGCGCGCGCCAGCGCCCGGCAGCGCGAGGTCAGCATCCGGCTGGCTATGGGCGCGAGCCGGATTCAATTGATCCGCCAATTGTTGACGGAAAGCCTGGTGCTGGCGATAGGCGGAGGTTTGCTGGGCATCTTGGTTGCGGATTGGACCGGCGGAGGGTTGCTCAATTTTCTACCGGACGATCCGGGAACGCGCGGATTGACCAGCCATCCGGACATGCGCATATTCCTGTTCGCGCTGGGACTTTCGGTGCTGACCGGGCTGCTCTTCGGATTGGCGCCGGCCATCCAAGGAACACGCGCGGAACTGGCGGCGACCTTGAAAGATCAAGCTACCGGTGTGGTGGGCGGGTTCGGCCACCTTCGATTCCGAAAGGGCTTGGTAGTGATGCAGGTGGCTTTGTCGCTGGTGCTGCTGATCGGCGCGGGGCTTTTTACGCGGAGCTTGTACAACGTAAAGAATATCAACGTGGGTATGCGCACGGATCACTTGATCCAGTTTTCGATTCACCCTTCGTTGAACGGCTACAGCCAACAGCGGATGCTGGCTTTGTTCGAACGATTGCAGGACGATATTGCGAGGCTCCCGGGCGTCCACGCTGTTTCGATGTCGGACATGACGGTGTTATCGGGTGACGTGCAGTCCGGTGGGTTCAAGGTGGATGGTTACCAGGCGAAGGAAGACGAAGACATGACCGCGTCCGAGAATTACGTCGGTCCAGGATACCTGGCAACGATGGGAATCCCGCTGCTGGCCGGGCGGGATTTCACGAAAGCGGACGGTCCGGGAGCGCCGCATGTCGCGGTGATCAATGAGAAGCTTGCGCAACACATTTTTGGAAAGCAGAATCCGCTGGGGCGCGTCCTGCGATTCGGGAGAACCGACTCCGACCAGATGGAAATCGTCGGGATCGTGAAGAATGGCAAGACGGCGGACCCAAAGGAGCCGACGAAGCAATTCGTTTACGGTTCCTATTCGCAGGTCAAGATGGGCTTGATGACGTTCTACGCACGAACCGAGCAGAATCCTTTGGCGATCGCACAAGCAGTTCGGGACCAAGTAAAAAGGCAGGACCCGAACCTGCCGATCTTCAACGTCAAAACGCTCGAGATGCAGATCGACGAATCGCTTTTTATGGACCGCTTGGTGGCGATGCTTTCCGCGGCCTTCGGTACGCTGGCGACCTTGCTGGCGGCGATCGGCCTTTACGGCGTGATGGCGTTTATGGTGGTGCGGCGCACGCGCGAGATCGGAATCCGGATGGCGCTGGGCGCGAATCGGCGGAGCGTGCTTGGATTGGTGCTGCGCGAAGTACTGGTGCTGGCGGGCGCGGGGATTGCGATTGCCATCGTTGCGTCGTATGCGCTGGGTGGTGTGGTGGAGTCTCAGTTACTAGGCGTGAGCGGACGGGATCCGCTGGTGATGGCCTCGGCCACGGCGGGATTGGCGCTGGTCGCGTTTTTGGCGGGGTATTTGCCGGCGTTGCGGGCTTCGCGAGTGGATCCGTTGTCGGCCTTGCGGTACGAGTGAAAGCGCCGGGAGCCTAAAAGGCACCGACTCCCTCACGGTCGCGGTTCGGTTACGGACGCAGGCCGCACTCCGAGCCGCGACCGTCAGGGCGCCGGTGCTTTTGAGTTAGCGGTTCCAGGGCCGCTGGATCCGGTATTCCGGAATCGCCGTTGCGGATTCGCGCTGCACTCGTACCAGATGCCGGCGTAGCAGACAGCGCATACCGTTTTGGACGGCGCTCTTCGAGAGACCTGTCGCGTCGGCCACCATTTGATGGCTCAACCGCGCGGTCTTGACGCGGCGACCTACCGTTTGGCCCCACAGGTGGAGATAGACCAGGAAGGCGGCCGGGGAATGATCGTGCCCCACCAGATCCCGCATCAGGACGTCCAGAATATAGTCGTCAATGGTCATTGCTACTATAGTATCCAATACTATAGAAATAAGAATTGGATTGCAACCCCCGACGTTCCTCGGGTAATCTGATCCCATGATTAAAGCAGTGAAGTTCGTAAGTATCCCGGTACGAGATCAGAACCAGGCGCTGGATTTCTACACGAAAAAGCTTGGTTTCAAAATTATGACGGACCAGCCCTTCGACGGCAAGCAACGCTGGATCGAGCTGGGTGTGCCCGGAGGCGAGACGCGGGTGGTTCTCTTCACGCCGGACGGTCATCAGGATCGCATCGGAACGTTTTCCAACGTGGTGTTCGTAAGCGACGATGTGGAGAAGACCTACACCGAGCTGAGCGCGCGCGGCGTGGAGTTTCAGCAGCCGCCCGTCAAGGCATCCTGGGGAACTTCCTCGGTATTTAAGGACCAGGACGGGAATCTGTTCGCATTGTCCTCGAAGTGAGATCAGCGCGCGAAGGCTTCGAGGAAGAGTTTGCGGAATCTTGCGGCATCGGCGTCCAGCGCTACATCCGCATTCGGGCTTCCCGGAGTCTGAGCGGTTCTTCCTTCCGAGGGAGGATCCTGCAGGACATCGATGTGAAGCCGGTTGGACCGTATGACTTCGGGATGGAGCAGCGCGACCGCTGCCAGCGGATCCCACGCAAAGAAGTATTTCCCGTCGATGGATTCGCGGTCGGCTTCCAGCACTTGCGCGGCCACGCGGCCGAGCGGCGAAACTGCGCGGGTTTTGAACTCGCGTCAGGAACGCGAGATCGATCGGGACCTTATTGGTGGCATCCAGCGGGACCAGCAATATGGGAATGTGCGAGCGGAAGACAATGCGGGCGGCCAGCGGATCGACGAAGATGTTCCATTCGGCGGTTTTGTTGTTGGTTTGAAAAGCGCCGCCGTCGCCGAGGTTTCCCGGGACTTGAATTGCGCCGCCCATGATCACGATGTTCTGGATGCTATGCGCGATAGAGGGCTCGCGCTGCAGCGCTTCCGCCAGATTGGTTAAGGGACCGAGCGCGAGAATCCGCACCACGTGCTTCTTGTCTTTGAGATGTTCGATCAGGAAATCCGCAGCGGTTTTAGGCGAGGGCGGCCGGGAACTGGTGGGCAGCTTGACGCCGGGAAGTTCGTCCGCGAGCTTGCGCCATTCGCGCGGGAATTCGGCGCTGCCTTTTAACGGTGTGGGACGTCCGGCGAATACAGGAACGTTCGGGCGTCCGCTCACTTCCACCAGCTTTGCCAGATTGCGCGCACCGGGGTCCACATGCGCGAGGCCGTTTGCGATCGTGATGGCGTCAATGTGAACGCCCGGGTGGGAGAGCAGGTAGGCGATGGCTAAGATATCGTCCGATCCGGCGTCGGTATCGATGATGATGTGGGATGGTTGGGCCCCGGCTAGGACAGCGAAAATGACGGCTGCAATTGACGCGCGGATCACCTTGCAGAATAACATCCCTTAGTGGATGTGGGGCAGGTTGGTAACAGTTGGTAACCTGCCGCCGATTGCCAATCGGCGCAAACTGTGCGGGTTAACAACCCGCTGCAGGATGACATCCTGCCCCACAACCGAATTGACCCACTTCCTGGATGTTACGTGGTCTTCGATGTGAGAGCTTTCGGATAGACCATGACGCCGTTTTCGGAGGCGCGGAAAATCTTGTACAGGATCTGATTGGTGGGCAGCTGGCTTTCGAGATAATCCACACCCTCGGCGCTGATGATGAAGCTGCTGCGATCGTCCTGCAGCACCAGGCGCTTGGCGCGCAGGTACCAAAGCGCGAACAGCAGGCGCTCGCGCGGGAAGGCCATGATGTTTTCCATGTCGAGCAGCGAAAGTGCGGCGTAATCCGGATTCGCGCGGCGCTTGCTGTAGAGCAGGCAGAGTACTCCGATGCGGATTTTCGCTTCCGAATCGATACCCTCGGTGAATTCTTTTCCGAGGAAAATCGGCAGTGGTCCGGCCGGATGAACTTCGAACTGCCGGTCGTATTCCTTGCGCTTCAGCGGATCGCGCAGGACTTGATACGCTTCGCTCAAGACCTGGAACCGCTCCGGGTCGCCCGTGTTTTGATTGTCCGGATGATAGCGCGCGGCAAGTAGACGGTAGACGCGCTCGATGGTTTCCAGTTCGGCGCGGGGGTTGATTTGGAACAGGTCGTAGTAATTGACCGTGGCTTGCGGAGTCATGCTCATTACTCATCGGCAGAATGGGCGGGCGATGAGATAAGGGGTGTACCTTAGTCACCTTTCGTGGTGGCGCTCCCTTGCGGTCGCGGTTCGGTTAGAAGTGGACGCCGCATGAGCGTGGCTACTTGAAGCGGAAGCGGAGCAGCGTCCAGACGGCGATCAATCCATCGCGGGGCTTGATTTTCTTGCCTTCGGCGAGCGAGCGCGGACGATAGGAGATGGGCACTTCCGCGATCCGCAGACCGGCGCGGATTAGCTTTGCCGTAATTTCGTGATCGGTCTCGAAGCCGCGAGTCTCGATCGTCATCTTCTTCAGGACTCCGGCGGGGTACAGTTTGTACGCGGTTAACGTATCCGAAATCCAGCGGCCATAAAGAAGCAAGCGTCCAGAAAGAGAGGACCACGCCAGCGAACCAAGGTCCGAAGCCTTGCGCCGGATTTTTCCCCGGTGTGAGCGACCAGCCGGACGCGCGAAGCTGCCCTAGGACGCGGCTCCCGTAGACTGCATCCACTCCTGTTCCAAGCGCGGCGAGCAGGGGCAAATAATCCGCCGGATCGTACTCCAGATCCGCATCCTGGATCAAAATATAATCGCCCGTCGCCTCCTGGATCCCGCGCTGTACGGCTTTTCCCTTCCCTTGATTTGGAACCTGCGTAAAGCACTTCACGCCATCCTTTTCGAAGCTGCGCGCGATGGCTTCGGTGGCATCGGTGGAGCCATCGTTCACCACCAGGATCTCTTTTTCAAAGCCGAGCGATCGGGTATCCACTGGAGCGATGGCGCGGAGCAGCTCCCCGATGAAAGCTGCTTCGTTATAGGCGGGAATTACGATAGAAACCAGCTTCATCCGCGCGCACCGAAGCGGAAACGAATCAGCGCGAACAGAGCTCTCAACCCGTCCATGGGAGTGGATTTCTTTCCTTCTACTTTCGTGCGGGCTTTGTACTCCACCGGGATCTCAAGAATGTAATGGCCGCGGCGGCACAGCTTGGCGACGATTTCGGTATCCAGGTTCATCCCGTCCGATTGCAGATTCAAGGAGCGCAGCAGGCGCGCGTCGAAACCTTTGACGCTGGTCAATGTGTCGGTGACGTAGCGGTTATACAGGAAGAGGGTCGCAGTGCTCAATAACATGCCGCCATATTTGCTCACCAGATATAACCCGCGCGCCTTGCCGTAAATGTTCTTGAGGCGCCCGGAAAGATCGGTGCACTTGACGGCGCGGGTTCCGAAGACAGCGCTGAAGTTGCTGCGCGCGATGGACAGCACCACCGGGTAGATGTCCTTTTCCTGGTATTCGAGATCGGCGGGAAAGAATACAATGATGTCGCCACGGGCCTTCTCGACACCGGTTCGCAAGGCTGCGCCGCGTCCCTTGGGTAGGTCCAGCCGATAGGCTTTTACGTTGCGGACCGAGCGGGCGATGTCGAAAGTACGGTCGGTGGATCCGCCGTCTACGAAAATAATTTCCTTGCCCAGCTCGAACATTCGAAAATCCAGGGCCATCAGGCGCTTCAGGGTTTCTTCCACCGTGCGCTCCTCGTTGAGAGCGGGCACCACGATGGAAATCAGGTGGCGGAAAGGTTGCAGGGCGATGTCGATGCGCGACTGCACAATCTGCTGCAGTTCATCCAAGACGAATCCACCGGCGTGGCGGCCCTCCTGGTCCTCCCAATCGCGGAGCATGACAGATTCCAGCGGAAAGCTGAACGTCGCGGCGTCGAAGGGAATGTAACTGGCCACGCCATGATGCTGGCCGGTTTGTTGCTGGCGGTCCTGATTTTGGAAAAAGGAATGCGTGACGGCGTCTTTCCAGTGGATCGCAACTTCTCCTTTTCGGTTGAGCGCGGCAAGAAACTTGCGCGCCAGATCGCCCGCGTCCTCTTCCTGCATGTCGAAATCGCGGCGGATGTTCGAGATCAGGATCTTGTCCGCGGTTTGATTATGGACGATCGCCTCGGCCACTCCCCGCGTGATGTAAGAAGGAAAGAGCGACGAATGCTGGGTACCGGGACCGTACACAATAACGTCAGCGGATTCCAGCGCCTGCTCCGCTTCCGGATTGATAGAGGGCGTGCGGATGGCGCGCGCGAGGAAGTCTTCGATGTCGACGGGCGGCTGGGCGATGGCGCAGCGATAGAGTTGTTCGTCGATCAAAAAGATGTCGTCGATCTTGGAGGGATTCTGCGCTGAGACGATCTCGGCTTCGCTCCAGAGAATGCCGCCGTCCTGCTTGCGCGCGATCAGGAAGAGGTTTTCGCCTTGGGTGATATTGAGCAGGCGCGATTCGATTTCGTAGAACCGGCCAAAGGCTTCTACCGTGCGGTTGAAATCGCGATTTTCTTTGAGGTAACAGCCGGCGAAAAGGATGTTACCGAGCGCGCAGTCGGTAAAGTCGAATCGGTTGCCCTGAGCGGCTTGTTCGGCGGCGTATTCAAAGAATGTCTGGAAAAACCCGGCGAAAGTTCGAGCTTGTTTTATGGAGAGCTGTTCGAATTTCGCGGACAGATCGGGGGATTGCGTGGACCATTCGGCGTTGGCGATGCTCTGGGTAAGGTCCATGCCTCGCGCATGCTCCATGCCGACAGGGAGCCGATGATCCGATAGGAAACGCAGCGCGCGGTGACGCTCGTCCGATTGCGGCATCAGGCGGTTGATGTTCTTGCGGACGTCGGAGGGTCCCAGCATGCCTGGGATGAAGCGGCGCAGGCGGCCGGTGGAGTGGCCGTCGTCGTACGCGTTGATCAGGATGGTCAGGGAGATTTGAGGATGTTTTAGAAAAGCCTCGGTGATGCTTTGGGTTCCGCTGCCGCCGGAGAAGAGGACTACGTTGAGTTTGGAGGTGCGGGCGGTGGGAGTCATTTCGTGGTAGCGCTCCCTTGCGGTCGCGGTTCGGTTAGCTGCCGCTCGACGTAACTTGCGTCGGCTGGGGAGTTTACTCCTACTGACTCTGCTTCCGTCATGATTGGCGCGGTGATCAGTTGCTCCGCGTCCAGCAGCGGGAAGATTGGGAGAAAGTTCAGCTCATGCGTTTTTGCGCCGATGCATTCGGGCGAATTCAGTAAGCGGGGCAGTAATTGACGCAGGGTTTCGGTGCGAAATAGAAAAACACCGGAATCGCTCTCGCCGCGCTGGGGCATTTGGTCGCCTTCCCGCGCTTGCAGAATGCGCGATACGCGTCCGGATTCCGTGCGCTCGAAGTGGATATACGGATGGTCCCGCCACAATGTGGGACAAGTTGCGAACGGGTGCGCAGGACCCTGATGGAGTCGTAGCAAGAATTCGAGCGATGCCGGCTTAATGGCCACTTGATCGCCCCAAACAATCAGTGTATGTGTTGATTCCACCTGCGCGAGACCGCAGCGGATGGCGTCGGCCATTCCGAGTGGCTCCGGTTGCAGAGCTACAGCGCACCTGTCCGGCAGAAGTTTTTCCACCGGTGCGAGGCCTTGCGGCGAGAGCACGAATACGAACCGGCCGCACACCGGGTTCAGCAGATCCACCAGCCACTCGAGGATGGTCCGGCCGGCGATGGGAAACAGGATCTTCGGATGGTCGAAACCCAGGCGCGAGCCGCGTCCGGCGGCCGGAATGAGAGCGGTCCAGAGCGCCGGATCGACAGCCGAGTCCAGGAAACCTGCCGCGTTTTCACGCGTGAAGACTCTCGGGGTGGTCAACTGCGCGCTCCGATTTCGAGCAGGTCTTCCAAATTATCGATTATAAGATCCGCACCGGCGCGCTGGAGCTCTATTGCGGAACAAGTAGTAGGAATTCCGCACGCTACCGCGCCCGCGGCCTTTGCGGCCTCAATGCCGGCCACAGCATCTTCCACTACGAAAGCGTCCGCAGGCTGCAAACTGAGTCTCGCGATGGCCGCCTCAAAAATCTCGGGCGCTGGTTTGGCGTTCCGGACGTCGCCCGAATGCACCACGGCCTGAAACAAGGCACGAAGTTGATTGCGATCCAGGAAGGCATTTACAGCGGGTTCCGAGGCCGAGGTTGCAAGAGCGAGTTTGGTCCGGCGGGCTAACTTTTCGAGAACCGCCAGAGCGCCAGGAAAGAGCGGATTCTCATCGAGGATGCGCATCAGTGCGATTCGGCTTTTTGCCTCGGCCAGCGCGGCGATGTTTTCATCCGGCAGATTGATGCTGTTTTCCTTGAGCACGGCTCGGATGCCATCCAGACTGCGCATCCCGGCCACGCGCGAGTAGACGAAGTTCGCGATGGGAAGGCCGCGCAGGGCTTCCTGATAAGCCGCCGCATGGATAGGAGACGAGTTCACCAGCACTCCGTCCATGTCGAACACAATTCCGCGCGCTGAAGTCCGCTCAGTGGTGATGCGTGTGAGCAATCCGCCGCTTCTTTCCGCTCCGGAAGGTGAGCACCGCCGCGCCCAGAAGACCGGAGAACGTGAGAGCCGCTCCCCAATACACCGAACGAGGCCGGTACCGGAACGTGATCACATGCGCGCCTTTCGGAACTGGTACGCCTCGGAACGCGATATCCACTTCGTAGATCGGAGCGGGACGGCCGTCCACGCTGGCGTACCAGCCGGGATAGTAGGTGTCGGAGAGCACCACCATCCCGGCACAGCTCATATCCGCGTCGATCGAGACGTCAGATGGCGCATATTTGGTCACGAAAACCAGGTCTTTCCCGGCCGCACACTTTGGAAGATGCGGCGGCGGCTGTTCCAGAGACAGGGCCTTCGATCGCAACTCCTCCCCACGATACTCCAGGAAAGCGCGCGCTTCGTCTGTATTGTGGACGGGAACAATTTCATGCACCGCCCAGGCACGATTGAAAACGCCAGCGTTCTGAAATACGCCGATGCCGCTCGCTCCCCGGAATACCTCGCTCTCGGTGGGATCGGTGGCGCCGCGGGCGAGAGTATATTTGGTTCCCATCAGTCTCGCTACCGACGGCAGATGGGTGGGCAAGAGAAAAGAATTCACGGTAACACCTGCTTGCGCTGTGGGGAAATCAATATTGTAGAAGTCGCCCCAGTTGCGAACAATATCGTCGGTTTGAGTCACCACGCGAAAGGGCCCGGGCTGCTTTTCTAGGAACTCGGCGATGTCGGCATTGCTCCACGCTTTGTCCAGGAAATTGTGGCGGTCTGAATCGTTGCGATCCGCCAGCATAAAGCTGCCATGTTGGCCGGCTTCAAAGAGCAAAAGCAGGGTCAGCAAAGTAACGGCCTGCGGGCGGGTCAAATTTCCCGTTCGCCATGCATATAAGAGCGCCGCGAGCAGGACGGAAAACAGGGCCGTCATGGCAACACGTTCGTCCCAGTCCCACTGAAATTTATTCGCGACAAGAATCGCCAACAACGTTACGCCCAATATCAGGGCGAACGCCGCGATACCGAGGTTGATGCGCCGGATCCAGTGAGAGCCGGCTTGTTCCGATTCTTTGGACGTCGCGAGAGCGTCCACGCCGAACGCCGCCAAGACGCAGAATCCGGCATCAAACAGGAGCTTAGCCATGGCAGGTACACGGGCTTTTTCCACAAAGGGAATCACGGCATAGAGGAAGCCTTGGAAAACGCTGTTGGCTCCGAGCGAGTACACTAATCCGCCTAAAGCGAGCGCGGTAAAAAACTTCACCGGATGTTGTCGCCACCAGACAGCGATGGCAATGAGAGCCAAGGAGACAGCCACCACGCCAAGGAAGACTCCGGTATTTTCGCCATAGCCGGGAATCAGTATTCCAAACAGATACATAGGATGCATGGCATGTTTGGTGTGGACATAGTAAGGGATCACGTCGTCCCAGCCCAACTGTTGCCGGGCACCCACCCAACGGTATGCCAACCGTCCGTATTCCTGAGCCGGAAGAATCTGCAAAGCTCCCACAATGGGCGAGAAAATCATACTCAGCGCCGCCATCCGGGCCATGCGCCAATTCGGACGGCCATCTTTGAAGATGAAATAGAGCCAAGCGCCGACGGCTGCCAAAGTGAGAAAGATAGGTACCTGATGATGTCCGCTCAGCCACGCCATACCGATGCAGACGCCGCTCAGGGCGGAACTTGCCCAGGGGCGCACCCCGCGCACCGCACGCAACAAGAACAGGAAGACCAGCGGAGTCCAGACTGCGCCATTTACCATCTGCGGCCAATCGGTCCAGCCGATATATCCCGCCAATGCAAAAGCCAATCCCGCGATCAACGATGCAGCGCGTGACCGTCCCAGATCGCGGCACAGGAGATAGCAGAACAACGCTGCCATGTAATGCATGACGACGTAGTACCAGTTCACGGCCCACATCTGGATCAGCCCGTGCTCACGCGGCATCAACCACAACAACCAGTTCAGTGGATAGGCCACGCCCGGCTGAGCTTGCCCAAGCAGAGGCTGGCCCATCCAGTTATGGGTATCCCAAAGTGGGAAGTGGCTGTGTTGAAGCTGGCGAGCCGCTTCTTGCCACCAGGGCAAGACCTGGTCGGCGAGATCCGGCGACCACATCCAGTCAAATTGATAGGTGAAGACGAGCTTCCAGTAAAAACAAGCCACGATGGCGAATAAGATGAGTGGAAACGTTAACCACCGAGGCCACGTGAGAGAATGCGGGCGCGGCTGGGCATCGGTGGCGGGAAAAGCCATGCGTTAATTATTCCATTGCGCAAAGTTGCGGTGTTGAGCACCCCGCAAATGAGGGCACAGCCGTACACTCCAGCCGGTAGAGGATTTCGATTCCTGGACCTAACTTTGACATGAAAAACCTTAGCGTCTATATAGCCTTCAGTTCCTGGTCGATGGACACGCGAGGTACTTGGTTGCGCCCTATTTCGATATTCGCTTCTGAGCTCCAGCCCATCGTGTTGGAGGGGCTTTACGGTGTGCTGGCGAAATGCGACGATCTGGTTTTCGCCGGCGCCGTTTCGAGAATCAACGACGCCTTCGAGGAAACCAATCGGCTTCGACCCGACGTGGCGTTGATCGACCTGAGCAGCGGGGGTCTGACTTCCGCGCTGCGGTACATCGCCAGCCTGAAAGCGGCATCCATTAATACCCATGCGGTGCTGTGGGTGGTGGAGCTGCCTGAGATGGAAGCCTTTCGCGCTTTGCAGATGGGAGCGCGCGGGATCATCAAGAAAGCGGCGCCCGTCGCGAAGCTTCTGGAGTGTCTGCGCGAAGTGGGAACGGGCAAGATCTGGATGGACGAAGCCGAGAACGTCACTGCGTTCCTGCAGCGCAAGGAAACATCCCGGTTGACGCCTCGCGAGCGGGAAGTGGTGCATCTGATTTGCCGCGGCATGAAGAACCGGCAAATAGCTGAAAATCTTAGGATTACACCGGGTACCGTCAAGGTTCACTTGATGCACATTTTCGAGAAAACGGGGCTGAAGGATCGGCTTGCGCTGGCGGTCCACGGACAGGAACTGGTGGGTGTGGAACCGCAGGCCGTGGAACCGCAGTCCAAGGAAGCTTCTACTAGCTAGTTCGTCGTCTCGCGGCGATCCGTTGAAGACGTTGGGCGCTTCCGCCTGTTAACTGATAATACATTCGGCGTCTTCATCACCTTTGGCGGGTCTGTGAAAAACCAAAAAGGCACCGACTCCCTTACGGTCGCGGTTCGGTAACGTCCTCAAAATACGAATCCTCATTCCGAGCCGCGACCGTAAGGGAGTCGGTGCCTTTCGGTTTTTTCACAAACGCTTGCGGTCGCGGTTCGGTAAGACGAACAGAACGACATCCCGCTAATGAGATGGGCTTGAGGGGTCGATGAACTGTTGGGATCGGCGAATCGTTGGCAAGCTCAACTCAATCTCTTCCAGTTGCCGTTGCTCCATTGCCCGCAAGCGCTGTTTCGGCTTCGTGGGGGCGATGGACACGCGTGCTGGCGCCCTCCTTTGCCGACTGCTTTTTCGTGGCCATCCTGATGTGGCTTTTCGTGTGTGGCGCAAGCGGCTGGAAATCGCTGCTGATGGATGGCGACACCGGCTGGCACATCCGCACCGGCGAATACATCCTGGCGAATCATGCCGTGCCGACTCACGATCTGTTCTCGTTCTCGAAACCGGGCGCGCCCTGGTTTGCCTGGGAATGGCTTTCCGACGTTGTGTTCGGACTCTTGTTCCGCTTGGGAGGGCTAAAGGCGATCGTGCTTTTCTCGGGAGTTCTGATTGCCATATACGCCACCGTGCTGCTGCGCTACGCGATCTGGCGCGGCGCCAATGCACTGGTCGCAGCCGCGGCAACATTCCTGGCAATTGGCAGCGCTTCGCTACATTTTCTGGCGCGGCCGCATTTATTTACTTTGCTGTTGTTGCCGGCTTGCCTTTGGCTGGTGGAAGCGGATCGCCGCAACAACACGCGCTGGATCTGGCTGCTTGTTCCTGTGACCGCTGTGTGGACGAATTTGCATGGCGGGTTCCTGGTCTTCTTGGTGTTGCTGGCCCTGTTGGTGCTCGGAAATGCAGTTGAGGCGCTTTGGGCAGGCCGCGCTGGGCTGCGGCGCGCCGGTACGCGCTGCTTTTGCTGGGCTGCTCGGCCGCATCTTTCCTCAATCCATTTGGTCCAGGACTGCACGTTCACATCATCGAGTACCTGCGCGCGGATTGGATCCGGAATATCGTGCAGGAGTTTCAGGCGCCCACTTTTCGATCCGAAGGACAGTTGCAGTACGAGGCACTGCTGCTGGTCGGGCTGCTGGTGTGCGGCGGTTTGCTGAGAAGGAAGTGTGTCACCGAGGCGTTTTGGCTGTTGTTCCTGGCCCACTGTTCGTTGATCAGCGTGCGGCACGTTCCGCTTTATGCCGCCGTGGCGGCGCCGCTGATTGCGTCCGAACTGAGCGGTTGGTGGAAGACGGCGGCGGCGGAACGAGCCAAGTCGTCGGTTATTCGGATTCTGTATCAGCTAGGCCAAGATATCGCTCCCAGCTTCCGATGGATGAGCGTTTGGCCGGCGCTGGTCGTGATTGCGTTGATCGCGCATGGATGCGCCGATTAAGTGGCCCACCGATTTTCCGACCGAAGCTTTTCCGGTGGCGATGGTGCATGAGAACGCGGAGTTGCTGCAGTCCGGCCGGTTGCTGACGCCGATCAGTGGGGCGATTACCTTATTTACTGCTATTACCCGCGGCAGAGGGTTTTCGTGGACGGCCGGAGCGATTTCTACGGAGAAACTCTCGGTAAGGAGTATCTCCACCTACTCCAAGGGGCTTACGATTGGCGTGCGATCCTGAGACGGAACGGCTTCGATCGGGCCTTACTGCCGGTGGATTGGCCCCTTACCGCGATTCTGAAACTGGATCCCTCGTGGCGCGTAGTGAAGGATGACGGGAAGGCCATCCTATTCCGGCGTATGGGGCAATGATGGCCGGATAACTAAGTGAATCCACACCCACCCAAGCATCACCCGTACTAAAGAAAACCCAGGCCAAGGCTAATGAAAACCTCCCAGTTTGCCGAACTTATAGTCAGGAGAGCGGCATGAGAACTAAGTTGAACCTCGACAGTTCGTCTGACCGTCGCGCTACGGACTCTGACCGTCGCGTGTCGGGAGTGCCGCTAGCTGGGATGCCACTGGAGTGGCTGGATGCGGGAAGTTGGCGTTTGCCCTCCGGCAAGGCCTTAGCCGAATTTGCGTTGCAAGCCGGATTTTTGGCGCCGCTGCTTTTCAACGTCGAGAAGTTCGGCGCTGAAGTTCCGAGGCGCGTGTGCGGCGGTTTATGAGCGACGGCGTAATGCCCTCCGAGATCAAGCATTGCGGCACCTCGAAATCAAGCATTGCGGAAAAGGAAGCGGCGAGTGACGGCGCAGGTTTGGATTGCAGGAATCGTGGGAGTCGCCGCCATTGTGGATGACGTGACGCGGCGCCAGATCTCCAACTGGATTCCCTGTTCGGCTTTCGCAGCCGGCTTGATTTTGCAAACTGTCCAGGGCGGCTGGCGCGGCGCGGGAGCGGCGCTGCTCGGCACTGCCGCGGGGGCTGGCGTTTTTCTGATTTTTTATTTGCTGGGCGGCATGGGTGGCGGCGATGTGAAGTTGATGGCGGGTTTCGGCGCCGTGCTGGGAGTGAGACGGTTGCTCGAAGCGGCTTTGTGGACGGCAGGGTGTGGCGGAGTGATGGCGGCGCTGGTGATTGCCGTCAGCTCGGTTCGCCAGATATGGAAAAGCAAGAGCTCGGCGAAGCAGCGAGACCGCCAGAGCGGGAGCGATTCCCGCGGCGCGCTGAAGGCGGATTCCATCCCGTATGCTCCCGCGATCGCGGCCGGTGTTTGGTTGAGTTTGGTTCCAAAGACGTGACAAGGGGTTTTGGAATCCGCTTCTGATAGAGGGCAGGAGAAAGAAATATGGACCGTAGATTTCTAACCGTGTTGGGCGTGAGTTTACTCTTCGCGCTCGTGATATCGAGCGTGTTTTACCAGATGACGGCGCGCGCCGGCGGATCGAAGAAGGCGGAGCCGACCGATATGAAGGACATCGTCGTGGCGGCCCGTCCGTTGTCGGTGGGCGTGACGGTGAAACCGGCCGATATCAAGCTGGGCAAGATCCCGTCTGCGGCTTTCCCAAGGGCGCGTTTGGAAAGGCCGAAGAGGTGATCGACCGGCCGGTGATCAGCAACATTCTCATGGATGAGCCGATCCTCGAAGGACGCCTGGCGGTGCGCGGCAGCGGTCTTGGCCTGGCGCCCATCATTCCGGTTGGAATGCGCGCCGTCACGGTGCGGGTCAACGACGTCAGCGGTATCGCCGGTTTCGTACTGCCCGGCATGCGCGTGGACATCCTGGTGACCGGCCGGCCGCCCAACTCGGAGGGCACCATCACCGCCACCGCGCTTCAAAACATGCTGGTGCTCTCGGCCGGCACCGCCATTCAAGCGGATGCGCGAGGCCAAGCCATTCAAGCCAGCACGGTGACTTTGCTGGCCACGCCCGACCAAGCCGAAACACTGACTCTGGCGAACGCCGAAGGCCGCATCCAGTTGGTGTTGCGAAACGGCAGCGATCAAACCATCGAGAAACCGCCGGGACGGGAAATCGGCGAACTCTACGGACTGCACGCCAGCCATAAGAAACCGGCGGCCGGTGCGCCGCGCCCCGGCCCAGAACCCGCGTGGTCAACGTGGTTGCCGGCCCCGCCGCCTCCGCCCCCGCCGCCGGATCAGATCATCGTGATTCGCGGAACGCAGAAGAGTGTGGAAGTGGTTGGCGTGAGCCGCCCGGACGGGGGAAAGTAAACCATGCAATTCATCAACGAGTTTGCTTCGTTTCATTGCTCGTGATTTCGGCGGCAGCCAATCTGGCTTTCGCCCAGGGCGGCCCTGAAGAGATCCGGCTGACGGTCGGAAAGAGCATCGTCATCGACTATCCGACGGATATCTCGCGGATTTCCACCAGCAATCCGGACATCGTGGACGCGTCGCCGGTGACGGCGCGCGAGATTCTGGTCCACGGCAAATCGTTTGGAACCGTGACTCTGGTGGTTTGGAGCAAGGCCGGGCAACGCAATTTCTACAACATCACCGTGGAGCAGAATCTGGAGCCGTTGCGCAAACTGCTGAAGGAAACCTTCCCCAAAGAAGACATCCATGTGCAGTCCTCGCGCGAATCTCTCTCGCTCACCGGCCGGGTCTCGAACAAAGACGTCGCCGAACGCGCCAGCGCGCTGGCCACGCCGTTTGCAAAAACCATCGTCAACAATCTGCAGATTATCTCGACCGGCGGCCGAGAAGCAGATCCTGTTGCGGGTGAAGTTTGCCGAGCTGGACCGCACCGCCTCCACGCAATTCGGCGTCAACCTGATTTCCACCGGCGCCACCAACACGGTGGGCGGCATCACGCACCGGCCAGTTCCCCGCTCCCTCCCTCCCCGCCGTAACCGGCCAGGCAGGCAGCAGCGCCCGCAAACGAACTCATTCACCATTTCCAACGCCCTGAATATTTTCGCGTTTCGCAACGATCTGAACCTGGGCGCGTTCATCAAGGCGCTGCAGAGCCGCAACCTGCTGCAGATTCTGGCCGAGCCGAATCTGGTCACAACCAATGGCAAGGAAGCCAGCTTCCTGGTGGGCGGCGAGTTTCCGATCCCGGTACTGCAGGGCGGCGCGAATTCCGGCGCCGTCACCATCCAGTTCCGCGAGTTTGGCGTACGGCTGAACTTCAACCCGACCATCACCGGCAACAACACCATCCGCATGCACGTCAAGCCGGAAGTTTCGTCGCTCGATTTCACCAATGCGCTGTCGTTCAACGGATTCACCATTCCGGCGCTTTCGTCGCGCAAGATGGAAACCAACATCGAACTGGGCGAAGGACAAAGCTTCGTGATCGGCGGCCTGATTGACCGGCGCGTGACCGAGACCATGTCGAAGATTCCCGGGCTGTCCAGCCTACCCATCCTGGGGAATCTGTTCAAGACCAAGGAGACCGATCGGAACAACACGGAGCTGGTTGTTCTGGTTACACCCGAGATCACGATGCCGTTGCAGCCCGGCGAGGCGAAAGACGCCGGTGATGCCGCGCGAATTCATGGTGACGCCGGCCAACCCGGCCGATCCGTACGCCACGCCAAGACCACCAAGAAGAGCAAGTAAGCGAGAACATGAAGATCCAGGAAATGGGCAGGAATATGCGATGACAGCGACGGAGGAGCCAGTCTTGACGGCGTTATCGATAGTGCCGAACCGCGAGCTGGCGGGCCAGTTTTCGCAAGCCGTCGAGCACACGCGCGCCTTTCAGATCCTGGCTGAGCTCAAACAATATCCTTCGCAACAGACTCTGGAAATGCGGCTGCGCCAGACCAAGCCCGACGTGATCCTGCTCGACCTGGCCACCGACTTCGACGTGGCCTGCGAGCTGATCCGCTCGGTGCTCTCGCTGAATCTCCGACACACGTGGTGGGATTGCACGTCCGCAACGATTCGGACGCGATCCTGCGCTCTCTGCGCATGGGCGCCAGCGAATTCCTGTATGCTCCCTTCGACGCCCAGATCCAGACACGAAGCCATGGCCCGCTTGCACCGGCTGCTTCAGCCCAGGCCCGCCGAAGACATTCAACCTGGCAGCCTCGTGGTGTTCTCCAGCGTCAAGCCCGGTTCGGGGGCTTCGACGCTGGCGGCCCAGACCGCGTTCGCGCTGCGCCGAACCACGTCGCAGCGCGTGTTGCTGGCGGATTTCGATCTGATGGGCGGCATCATCGGTTTCTATCTGAAGCTGACCAACACGAAATCGCTGCTGGACGCCATTGCAATTCGCGGATAGTCCGACGGATAGCCCTGGCCGTCTTTGGTGGCGGCCTCCGATGGCGTGGATATTCTGCCCGCTCCTGAAACTCCGCTACACCGGCCCGGTGGATGCCGCGCGGCTGCACGCGGTATTGGAACACGCGCGCATGAACTACGACTGGATCGTGATCGACCTTCCGGTGGTTTTCCAGCGCTTGAGTTTGATGACGATTTCCGAATCCGACCACGCTTTTCTGGTCTCCACATCCGAGTTACCCAGCCTGCACCTGGCGCGCAAGGCGGTCAATCTGCTGGATCAATTGGGTTTCCCGAAGGAACGTTTTCAGATCATGATGAACCGCATCAACCGGCGCGACGAAATCGGCGGATCCGACATCGAGAGACTGTTCAATTGCTCGGTGAACTCGCGGATCCCGAACGACTATTTTTCGCTCCATCGGGCGGTCACGCTGGGCCAGCCGGTGGACGGACATTGCGAACTCGGAAAGGCGATGGAAGGCCTGGCCAGCCGCCTGTCGGGCGGCCGGAGCCAGGACCGCAAACGAATCGGACTGCCCGATTCGAGAGCGGTGACTTATCGAGCAGTTTAGTGAAGAGACATCATGTTTCCGAATCTTGAAACCAAAATCGACGCCCCAAGTCAGCTGGGAGCAGCGCCTGTTGAAAAACGGCGGCAAGTCCAAAGGCGCGCTCAAGCCGGAGTATCAGGAGCTGAAGTTCACCCTGCACCGCAAGCTGGTGGACAAGATCAACCTGGAGGCGCTCGCCACCATCGACAACCAGCGCGTGCGCAGCGAAGTCCGCCAGGCGCTCATCTCTCTCATCGATTCCGAGCCGACGCTGCTCAGCTCGCTCGAGAAACAGCAGATCTGCGATGAAGTGCTGGACGAGGTGTTCGGCCTGGGCCCGCTCGAGCCGTTGCTGCAGGATCCCACCATCTCCGACATTCTGGTCAACACCCACAGGCAGGTTTACATCGAGCGCAAGGGCCTGCTGGAGCTGACCTCCGTAAATTTCCGCGATAGCCAGCACTTGCTGCGGATCATCGACAAAATCGTTTCGCAGGTCGGCCGGCGCGTGGACGAATCCACGCCCATGGTGGACGCGCGCTTGAGCGACGGCTCGCGCGTCAACGCCATCATTCCGCCGCTCGCGGTGGACGGGCCGATGCTGTCGATCCGCCGTTTCAGCACCGACAAGCTGATGCCGCCGGATCTGGTGGACCGGCTGGCCATGACGCCGGGCATGATGGAGCTGCTCGAAGCCGCCGTGAAGGCCAAGATGAACATCATCATCGCGGGCGGAACCGGCGCCGGAAAAACCACGCTGCTGAACGCGCTCTCGGCGTTCATTTCGCCCAAGGAACGCATCGTCACCATCGAAGACGCGGCCGAACTGCAGTTGAAGCAGCCGCACGTGGTGCGCCTGGAAACGCGGCCCCGCCAACCTGGAAGGCAACGGCGCGGTGCGGCAGCGCGAGCTGCTGGTCAACAGCTTGCGTATGCGTCCGGACCGCATCGTGGTCGGCGAAGTCCGCGGCGAAGAAGCGCTGGACATGTTGCAGGCCATGAACACGGGCCACGACGGATCGCTGACCACGGTCCACGCCAACAGCCCGCGCGACGCGATTTCGCGCCTGGAAGTCATGGTTTCGCTGGCCAACTCCAACATGCAGTTGGTGTCCATCCGGCAACAGATCGCCAGCGCGGTGCACCTGCTGGTGCAGGCGTCGCGGCAGAGCGACGGCTCGCGCCGCGTGGTCAATCTCACCGAAGTAACCGGCATGGAAGGCGACGTGGTGACGCTGCAGGACATCTTCGTTTTCGAAAAGCGCGGCTTGAATCCGGACGGGCGCGTGGTGGGCCGTTTTGCGGCCACCGGCATCCGGCCCAAGTTCTACGAAAAACTGCTGGCGGCCGGCATCCGGTTGCGCGCCGATCTGTTTGACGAGGTGGTGGAGGTCTGACGCCATGTTTGTCATGATCGCCATCGCGGTTTGGGTTTGCGCGCTGGTCATCTGGTGGGTTTGCTCGAACGCATTCCGCCACTCCGACCTCGACAAGCTCAAGAGCCGGCTGCTCGGCACCAGCAAGGCCAAGAAGGCCAAGGTCGCCGGGCAGACGCGGCTCGCTGATCCAGACCGAGGAAAAGGGCGTCCTGCTGGCCACCCAGTTTCTGAGGCGGCTTTCAGCTCCAGACCAAGTTGCAGGAACTGCTGGAGCAGGCTGGGATGAAGTGGAGCACGCACCGGCTGGTGAATACCTGCCTGGTTGCCTGTCGTGGCGGGCTGGGCGCTGGGCTGGGTGTTGCTGCCCCGACAGTTCCAGCGGTTCGCCTATCGTGCCGGCCTGCTGGCGGGCGCTCTGCCTGTGCTGTATGTGATGCGCAAGCGCACGGCGCGGCTGCGGCGGTTCGAAGAGCTGTTTCCCGACAGCCTGGAGTTCGTGGCGCGCTCGATGCGCGCCGGCCATGCCTTTTCGGTGTCGCTCGAAATGATTCACCGCGAGTTTCAGGAACCGCTGGCGGGCGAGTTCCGGCGCACCTTCGAGGAACACAATCTGGGCCTGCCGCTGGACGTCGCGCTGCAGAAACTGGCCAAGCGCGTTCCTTCGCTCGACGTGCACTTCTTCGTGTCGGCCGTGCTGCTGCAGAAGCGCACCGGCGGCAACCTGGCGGAGATCCTGGACAAGCTCGCCTACGTGATCCGCGAGCGCTTCAAGTTGCGCGGCAGGATCCGCGCCATCAGCGCGCATGGCCGCATGACCGGAGCGCGCTGACCTGCATCCCGATCGGCGTGGCGGTGATCATGTTCTACATCAATCCGGATTACGTGCGGTTCTTCTTCCTGGACGATGTCGGCAACATCATGCTGGGCTGCGCGATCGTGCTGCAGATTGATCGGCTACGTGATCATGCGGCAGATCGTGAAGATCGAGGTCTGAGCCATGGCGATACTCTTTAGCTTCGTGATCTTCGTGCTGTTCGCGGCCGGACTTTCGCTTGCGGGCATGAAGCTGTACGTCAAGCCCAAGGAAGCCATGGAGCGCGTGGCGGGCACCGGAATCAGCCAGCATGAAGCCGCGCCGCGTCATCCCAGCCTGGTCTTCCATGACATCGTGAAGCGGCTGGGAAACCTGGTGCCGGCATCGCCCAAAGACGTCACGGTGATGCAGCGCCGGCTGATCCGGGCCGGCTATCGCAACCCCAACGCGCTGAAGATCCTGTACGGCGCCAAGGCCCTGTTCGGGGTGCTGTTCCCGGTCGTCGCCGGCGTCGTGCTTTTCAACTCCTCCGTGGAGCTCGAGCAACAAGTTCGCGGCCATGGTGGCGGCGGTCGCGATCGGATTCTTCGGCCCCAACGAGTACGTCCGGATGGTGGCCAAGAGCCGCCAGAAGCAGATCCAGCGCGGCCTGGCCAATGCGCTCGACTTGATGGTGGTGTGCGTGGAGTCCGGACTGGGACTCGATCAGGCGATCATGCAGGTGGCCAAGGAACTGGAGCATGCGCATCCGGAGATCAGCGAAGAGCTGGCCATCGTGAATCTGGAATTGAAGGCCGGCAAACGCCGCGCCGAGGCGCTGCGCAACCTGGCGGACCGGACCGCGGTCGAGGATCTGAAGAAGCTGGTGGCGGTGCTGATCCAGGCCGACCGGTTCGGAACCGGCGTGGCGCAGAGCTTGCGCGCGCACTCGGATTATATGCGCGTGCAAGCGCGGCAGATCGCCGAGGAGAAGGCCGCCAAGTTGGGCGTCAAGCTGGTGTTCCCGATCTTTTTTTGTATTTTGCCGTCTTTGTTTGTCGTGACGGTGGGGCCGGTGGTCATGAAAATCATGCGGGAATTGATCCCGATGATGAACAACATGTAGCGGGAGATTATTTTCGCGGGAAAGGAGAAAGACGATGGATAGCTCGATGATTCGCATCGTTTGCGCGGTGCTCGCAGTCCTGTTTCTGGGGCTGATCGTTCTGCGCCGCAAGAAAAGCGCGGAGTAGGACCACGAGCGCATGGCGCACGGCGCGCGCCGCATAGCATCTAAGAATGCTTGGCGCCGCGCTCCGTCGTTGCGAGTTGGCCGTAGCAGTTGGTGGTAACAGTGGTTGGTCAGATGAGTGAGGCGCGGAAAACCGCCCCCGCGATCGAGGCAGCGAATCAGGGCGGAAGAGCTGGAAATTTGTTTTCAGGGAGTTTATTGTTATGCTGAGTAAGTCTTATTGGTTGAAGAGCACTCTGGTCGCCGCGTTTGCCGCGGTGGCCTGGGGCGGAACCTTCGGGACTGTGGTGTCGATCGGAGGCCAGGCCTCCGACTTGGCGCTGGACGAGAAGCGGGGCGTACTCTACATCGCCAACTTCACCGCGAACCGGATCGAGGTGATGTCGCTCTCGAACAACGCGATCCAGACCTCGATCAATGTCGCGGCCCAACCCAGTTCGCTGGCGCTGTCGCCCGACGACCGCTATCTGGTGGTCACGCATTTCGGTAATGCCGCGCCGCCGGCCTCGTCGAACAACGCGGTCACAGTGATCGATCTGAACAGTTCCGGTAAGCAGACTTTTGCTTTGGGAAGCGCGCCGCTCGGCGTCGCCTTCGGGATCGACGGCCTGGCGTTGATGGTCACCGCCACGGATTTCTTGCTCCTTGATCCGGTCTCTGGAACCACCAGGAACTCGAGAGCATCGCGGGCGTGGTAGCCAACACGCTGCCGCAGCCTCCTGCCAGTTTCCCGCCCAATATCGTGGCCGCTACGGTGGGCGCATCGGCGGACGGCACGGTCATCTATGGATTCAGCGACACCTGCTGTTCCGCTACGACGTCGCTACCAAGAACCTCACTCCAGCTTGTACACCTCCACGCCCACGCTCGGACCACGCGCCATCAGCGTCAGCAAGGACGGAGGCTACTTCACTGCCGGATGGACCCTGAAGGACGCGCAGTTCTATAACATCTCTCAGTTTCCGAACGTCTCAGGCGTGCTCAACATGGGCACCACAGCCATCGATTCGGTTCACAAATACATTTACTCCCAGATTCCGCCGCCCGGAACTCTCCCCGCTCCCACCATGCAAATTGTCGATTCCGACAATTTGACGGTTCGCAATACGCTGAAGCTTCCAGAGAACTTCGCCGGCAGCAGCGTGCTCTTGAGCGATGGATCCGTAATGTACGGCATTTCCGACAGCGGAGTGATGGTTCTTCCGGTTGGCGCGCTGAGCCAAAGCGCACCAAGTGGCCGCTACCAAGCAGGATCTGGTTTTTCGCGGCAACTTCTGCAACCGCAATGTCGCCACGCAGAGCCTGACGATCATCGATCCCGGCGGCGAGCACACGGCGTTCTCCATATCTAGCGACACCACCGGTTTGAACGTTACCCCGAACAGCGGCGTAACGCCAGCCACCGTGACCGTTACCGTCGATCCCAACGTATTCCAGAACCAACAGGGCACCGTGACAGCCAATCTTCAGATACAGTCCGCCCAGGCCGTGAACGTTCCCCCGTCCGTGCGAGTTCTCATCAATTCCCGCCAGCCCGATCAGCGCGGAGCTTTCGTTGACATTCCCGGAACCCTGGTGGACCTGATCGCGGATCCGAATATCAACCGCAACCGCTATTACGTGCTGCGCCAGGACATGAATCAAGTGCTGGTATTCAACGCCAGCGAACAACACGCAGATTGCAACCCTGCGGACCGGCAACACGCCCAAGGGCATGGCGATCACCTTCGATCAGCGATACCTGCTGGTGGGTTGCGACAACTCGCATTACATGAACGTATTCGATCTCGAAACATTGCAGGCTGTCCCCGGTGCGGATGTTCAACGGCGACTATGTACAGTCCGTGGCTGCCTCTTCGAACGCGATCCTCGCCGTTACCCGTGACGCAGGCGGCGAAAGGAGTGAGGGTGCCGGAGCGGCTGACGATGCCGACCGGGCCGCCGGGCAGGGCGATCTCGCCGGCGGTGATGCCGATGTTGCACTTGCCGGGGCTGATGATGCCGGGGCAGTTCGGCCCGAGCAGCCGGGTGCCGGGGTAGCTCGTCGACGAGGCGCGTTGTAGACCCGGGCCTCGTCCTGGGCGGGGATGCCCTCGGTGATGCAGACGATGAAGCGCGATGCCGGCCTCGGCCGCCTCGAGGATGGCGGCGGCGGCGCCCGGCGGCGGGACCGACGACGAACAGGCGGTGGCGCCGGTCGCCGCCACCGCCTCGGCCACGGTGTCGAAGACGGGGATGCCGTCGACGTCCGGTGCCGCCCTTGCCCGGGGTGACGCCGGCCACGACCTGGGTGCCGTAGTCGCGGTTGCGCAGGCCGTGGAACCGGCCCTGGCGGCCGGTCAGGCCCTGGACCACGACCTTGGTGTTCTCGTCGACGAAGATGCTCATCGACTCCGCGCCTCCTCGGCCAGCGGCCAGCTCGACGGCCCGGCGGGCCGCGTCGAGCATGGTCGGCTTGGCGATAGCCCGTCGGACTCGAGGCGCGGCTCAGGATGGCCCGGCCCTCCTCGGCGTTGGTGCCGTCGAGGCGGATCACGATCGGCGAGCGCGATCTCGACCCGGCCGAGGGCCTCGACGATGCCGTTGGCCACCTCTTCGCCGCGGGTGATGCCGCCGAAGATGTTGATGAAGATGGACTGGACCTTCGGGTCGGCGTTGATGACCTCGAGGGCGTCGGCCATGACGTCGGCGTTGGCCCCGCCGCCGATGTCGAGGAAGTTGGCCGGCTGCCGCCGACCTGGTTGACGACGTCGAGCGTGCTCATGGCCAGCCCGGCGCCGTTGGCGATGATGCCGACCGTAGCCGTCGAGCCCGACGTACTGCAGGCCCTTCTCCTTGGCGAGCTGCTCGCGCTCGTCGAGCTCCTCGGTGGCCGCGAAGCTCGTCCCACTCGGGGTGGCGGAACGCGGCGTTGTCGTCGAGGGTGACCTTGGCGTCGAGGGCGTGGACCTGGCCGTCGGGGGTGAGGATGAGCGGGTTGATCTCGACCAGGTCGGCGTCGCCTTCGACGTAGCAGCGGTAGAGCTGGCAGGATGTCGACCGCGCCGTCCGGCGCCTCGGGGTCGAGGCCGGCCTCGACGACCAGCGCCGGGCGTCCGCCTCGGTCGAAGCCCGTCGACCGGGTCGATGTGCAGCTGGGCGATGGCCTCGGGGTCCTCCTCGGCCACCGCCTCGATCTCGACCCCGCCCTTGGCCGACACCATGCCGAGGTGCTTCTTGGCCGCCCGGTCGAGGGTGAAGCTGGCGTAGTACTCCTGGGCGATGTCGGAGGCGTGCTCGATCCACAGGCGCTTGACGAGTGGCCCTTGATGTCCATGCCGAGGATGTTGCCGGCGTGGAGCGCGGACCTCGTCGGCGTCGTTGGCCAGCTTGACGCCGCCGGCCTTGCCCCGCCCGCCCACCTGGACCTGGGCCTTGACCACGACCGGATAGCCGGCCGCGTCGGCCGCGGCCACCGCCTCGTCGACGGTGTCGGCGACGCCGCCCGGCGGACACCGGGATGCCGAAGCGGGCGAAGAACTGCTTGCCCTGGTATTCGAAGAGATCCACGCGTCGCTCCTGTCAGTCTGCGTGTCTGGCTGCGCTGCAGGGCGGCTCGAGGCGCCGGTCGGTCGGCCGCGAGCCGGCGCTCCGCCGGCGCCTCCTCGCGGCGGTCGAGGGTCTCGCTCCAGCCAGGAGGTGATGTCGTCCAGCGGGGCGCCCGGGGTGAAGATCTGCGGCCACGCCCACCTCCTTCAGCTCGGCGATGTCGGCGTCGGGGATGATCCCGCCGCCGAACGACGAGCACGTCGCCGACCCTCGGCCGCCCGAGCTCGTCGATCACCCGCGGGAACAGGGTCATGTGGGCGCCGGACAGCACCGACAGGCCCGACGGCGTCGGCGTCCTCCTGGAGGACGGTCTCGGCGACCTGCTCGGGCGTCTGGTGCAGGCCGGTGTAGATGACCTCGAAGCCGGCGTCGCGCAGGGCCCGGGCGATGACCCTGGCCCCCGGTCGTGGCCGTCGAGGCCGGGCTTGGCCACCACCACCCGGTAGGGGCGCTGCATCGGGCACTCGATGACTAGGCGCAGCCCGCCGGGCGGCGGGGCCAGGCCGGTCGACGCTCACGGCCCGCGCGTTTGAGCGGGGCCGAGCGACAGGGCCAGGTGCTTCTCACCCACCGACGGGAAACGCGGAACCGCGGCCTCGGGCGCCGTCTCCCTTCGCCCTGCACGACCTCGATAACCACACCCTCACCCCACTTGGCGTGGACCACAGGCTCGCCGACCAGCAAGCCCAGAGCTCGGCGCCGGTGCCGTGGACGGGCCCGTCTTGGCCCGGCGCATGGCCGCCTCGACGATCGCGCGTCCCGACTGCTGCGTCCTGCCGCGGCGCGACCGGACGCCCCGCCGGCACGGTCGCGGACCAGCTCGTCGGGGATCTCGTCGAGGAACCGGCTCGGCGGGTTGTACTGGGTCGAGCCCCACAGCGTGCGGCTCCAGGCGTGCGTCAGGTACAGCCGCTCCCGGGCCCGGGTGATGCCGACGTAGGCGAGCCGCCGCTCCTCCTCGAGCTCGTCGGGCTCGCCGAGGGCGCGCAGGTGGGGGAACACGCCTCCTCCATGCCCGATGAGGAACACGGCCGGGAACTCCAGGCCCTTGGCCGTGTGCAGGGTCATGAGCATGACCCGGACGTCGTCGTCGTCGAGCTCGTCGGCGTCGGCGACCAGGCTGACTGCTCGAGGAAGGCGTCGAGGTCCTCGTACTCGCGGCGCCGCCCCGACCAGCTCGTCGAGGTTCTCCAGGCGGCCGGCGGCCTCGATCGTGTGCTCGGCCTCGAGCTCGCGCCAGGTAGCCCGGTCCGCTCGAGCACCGCCTCGAGCAGCTCGCCCGGGCCGGGCCGTCGTCGCAGCTCGGCGCGCAGGCTCGCAGAGCAGCTCGTCCAGGGCCGGCGAACGCCGCTCAGGGCCTTGCCGGTCACGCCGGCCGCCTCGGCGTGCGGCCGATCGCCGTCGGCGAAGCGGAGTGCCGTGGCTCCGTGGCCCACGCGTCGAGCCGGGCGACGCTGGTGTCGCCGACGCCCCGCTTGGGCATGTTGACGATCCGCTTGAGCGACACCTCGTCGGCCGGGTTGGCGACGGCCCGCAGGTAGGCGAGCAGGTCCTTGATCTCGCGCCGGTCGTAGAAGCGGGTGCCGCCGACGACCTTGTAGGGGATGTCGCGGCGCACGAGCTCCTCCTCGAGCACCCGGCTCTGGGCGTTGGTGCGGTAGAAGACGGCGACGTCGCCCCAGCGCGAGGCCCTCGGCCGTCGTGCAGCCGCGGCGATCTCGTGGGCCACGCCACGGCGCCTCGTCGTGCTCGTCCTCGGCTGGTAGCGGACGATCGGCTCGCCCGCGCCCTGCTCGGTCCACAGCGCTTGGGCTTGCGGCGCAGGTTGTTGGCGATGACGGCGTTGGCGGCGTCGAGGATCGTCTGGGTGGAGCGGTAGTTCTGCTCGAGCACGATGATCGTGGCGTCGGGGAACGCCTCCTCGAACTCGAGGATGTTGCGGATGTCGGCGCCGCGCCAGCGGTAGACGCGACTGGTCGGTGTCGCCGACGACGCACGACGTTGTGGTGCCCGCCGGCGAGCAGGAGGACGAGCTCGTTCTGGGCCCGGTTGGTGTCCTGGTACTCGTCGACCAGGACGTGCTGGAACCGCTGCTGGTAGCGCTCGCAGCACGTCGCGGGCAGGCCTGGAACAGGTGACCGTCGACCAGCAGCAGGTCGTCGAAGTCCATGGCGCTGGCCGCCAGCAGGCGCTGCTGGTACTCGGCGTAGACGTCGGCGACTTGCCGCTCGAAGATCGTTCGGGCGCCGCGGCGGCGTACGGTCTCGAAGTCGACCAGCTCGTTCTTGGCCGCGAGATGGTCGGCGTGGACGGCCCGCGGGCGGGAACCGCTTGGCGTCGAGGTTGAGGTCGCGCACGACGTAGCCGGTGAGGCGCACGGCGTCGGCCTGGTCGTAGATCGTGAAGCTGGACCGGAAGCCGAGGCGCGCTGCCGTCCCGGCGCAGGATGCGCACGCAGGCGGCAGTGGAACGTCGACACCCACATCTTCTCGGCCGACCGGGCCGACCAGGGCCGCCGACCCGCTGGCGCATCTCGTCGGCGGCCTTGTTGGTGAAGGTGATGGCGAGGATCTCGAACGGGCGTGACGCCCCTGCTCGGCGATCAGGTGGGCGATGCGGTGGGTGAGCACCCGGGTCTTGCCCGAGCCGGCGCCGGCCACGACCAGCAGCGGGCCGTCCCCGTGGGTGACCGCCTCGCGCTGGGCGGGTTGAGCCCCTCGAGCAGCTCGTCGGGGGTCGGCTGGCGGAACCGCTCCTCGACTGCGTCCTCGCCCCGGGGCGCGGCCACGGGGGCCTGCTCGTCGGGGTGGCAGGTGGGGAGGCGGGGGCGGCGGCTCGTGCAGCTCGACGATCCACCGCGCGGCTCGGTTCCGATCCACCACCGGAGCGCCGGGTCGCTCAGTCCTCCAACAACGCCGCGACCGCAGCCGGTCGCTGGTAGTAGATGTCGATCTGACTGATCAGACCGTCGCGCACCTGGAAGAGCTCGACCACCTTGGTCGTGCAGGACCGTCCCGTCGCTTTGGCGGTGAACCGGCCCGTGAGGCGGGCGACGGCGATCTCGCCGGCATCGAAGATATGCAGGTCGATGAGCGCGGGCTCGTAGAGGGCTGCGAGCCGCTCGGAGAGCTCGGTGAACCCTTGATAGCCATCGTACTCGCCGCCGAATGGCAGGTCGGCGGACTCGCTGACGTGCACCTCCGGATGTAACGTCTCAACGACCTGCTCGGGCCGCCCCGCCGTAATGTGGTCATAGAACTGCCGCGCGGCGTCAACCGCCGATGTGTGTCGCATGGCGTCCACGCCATCCTCCCCTTTCCGCAGTCTGAGACATGCATGGCCGGTCAGACATGTCGCTTATGCCTGTTTGCCTGTTCAATCCTAACTCAGTGTCGCCTCGTCGTTCTTGCGCAAGCTCTCGGCCTTAGTAGATGCCGTAACCGGGGCGCCGGCGAAGCTAGCCGGAGGCGCGCGCGGTTGGGTGAGACCTCGCACCAAAGCGCAGGCAACTCGCAGAATCGCTAGTCCGATTGACTCCCACGCCGGGCGCAAGATTGCCCACGCAACTACCCTTGGTCAATGCGCAGCCCAGCCGCCAACCGGACGATCCAGATCCTGGACCTGCTCACGACGCATCCCGGACGTGGCTTCACGCTCTCCGAGCTATCGCGCCAGCTGGTCATGAGCAAAGCGACGGCCCACCGGATCCTCACCGAGTTCGCAGACCATGGGTTGGTCGTACGGGACGCAGATACCCAGGAGTATCGCTTAGGCCCGGCGCTCGTTCCGATGGGAGCCGTCGCTGAGCGCAGCTTCCCTGCGCTCAAGTATGCGCGACGCGAGGCCAAGCGGCTTGCCGAGCAGCACGACGCAGAGTGCGTCCTCCTGATGCCGACCGGGGACGAGCTTCTCGTCATCGGTCGAACCGGTGTTCCCGGGCCAGTCAGCTTCGGGACTTTCGAGGGCCAGCGCCATCCCCTTCTCCCCCCACTCGGAACGATCTTCCTGGCTTGGAAGAGCGAGGAGGCCCTCGAAGAGTGGCTAGACGGCTACGGGGACCAATTGAGCCAGGACGAGCGCCAGTACTACCGCAAGGCAGTCGACGCTCAAAGGCGACGTGGGTACACCATCGCACTGGAAGTCCCAGGATTATTCGACCTCTATGACCTCTACACCACCGGCAACCCCTACACACAGCCGGGTCGTCGAAAGATCAGAGAAGCCTACGAAGCGCTCGCCCACGATCATCGGTATCTCGCGATCACCGAGGATGTGATGCCTGATGCGCGCCTCAGCTCGATCGCAGCACCGGTCTTCGGCCCCGATCAAAGCGTCCTTTTCACGATCTGTCTCCTCCTCGTCGGGTCTGAGAGATATCGCGGTCGTGACGCTCCGGCGTTGGGCCGGGCGGTCAGTCGCGCAGCAAACCGCGTCACGACCGCAATCGACGGACGCCGCCCGCACACCAACGGACGGCGCGACTCCATCGACAGAGGACCAGAGAAAGCCCGCGAGGGATGACCCCCACCGGGCCGACTCAGCGCCGGGAGTGCCGGTAGCACGCGCCATCGCGACGCGCGCTACCGGCACGAGGGGACCCGGGGAGGAAGTCAGGCTGTGGCATCAATGTTTTCGCCCCCGGGCTCCGGTATAGCCAGTGCCCATCCCGGTCCAAAGCGCAAAGCCATGCATGGCCTCCGCGTCGATCCTCCTAGTAGCCGTAGACGAACCCATTCTGGGTTCCGTTGGTGACGAGCACTAGCTTGCCGTTCTCCCACTGTGCCAGCGACGTGTACGGCTGTTTGTCCTGAGCGTAGCCCTTCGGCCCCGGATTGACGAGTGAGCGCGAGAGCGGAATGTGAATGCCATTGTGGGTCCGCATGAAGTTGGCGATCGCCGAGCCCGTCAGCTTGTCGAAACCGATCGTCTTTCCGAGTGTGTAGAGCCACATCACATCGCTGTAGCCCGTTTCGCTGTTCACGCTATCGATGTTGGTCGTGCCGGCCGTCTGTGGGGAGGCTTGCATCGCTTTCACGTAGGCGGCAACATCCGGATTGCTGGTGTCATTCCAGCTATCGAACCCCTCGAGCTGCACGTGGATGCCGTTGAGCGTCGCTCCGGCGGCCTTCCACGCGTTCGGATCAAACCCGCTGCTCGCCGCCCCGATGTGGTCCGAAGGGAAGCCAGCCTGGTGAAGGTTCTTGATCAGCTCGAGCGCCGCGGGCGGGCTCGGCGCCTGCAGCTGGACGAAGTCAGGGTGCGTCGCCACCATCTTCGCTACGTACGGACCGTAATCCGTGGCCACGGGCGGGAAGTAGATGATGTTTACCTTCTTCCCGCATTTTGCCAGGGGCGACATCGCCTGTGGCACCACCTGATGCTCGGCCGGCACGTCGGCCGTAATGACTCCGACCGTGTGGACGTTGGACTGGCTGCACAGCCAGTTGGCCGTGCCGCGGACGTCACCGTACCCGCCGTCCTGAATCCCGAAGTTCCATGGGTTGGTGTAATCCTGGGTGGTGTTGACGCAGTTGAAGCTGGGGATATGCGCTGCCGCGAACAGCTGCACCGCACCGCTTGTACCCCAGTTCAGCTCACAGCCGATCATCGCGAGTGGGTGCGACGTCACGAGCTTGTGCGCACACTCCGTTGTCGGCGCCGCCGCCACCATCGAGTTGCACACGGCGAGTACAACTTTGTGACCGCCGAACCCGCCCTCGGCATTGATCTTGTTGACCGCTGCCTGCGCGCCGGCCGTCTCCTGGGTCAGGAGGTCGAGACCCGTGATCTTCATTCCATCCAGCGCAATCGTGATCGGCGATCCAGTCGCGGCGCCGGTCGAAGATCCGCTACTGCTTGCCGATGAGTTTGCCGCGACGGTACTGCTGCTTGAGCTACTACTGGAGCTGCTGCTTCCACAAGCGGCGAGCGCCGCTGCGCACCCCAGCAGAGCGACCGCGCTCACAATCCTTGACTTGCTCATTCGTCTCCTCTTCCTTGAGTGCTCATTTTTCTCCTCTGTTAGGAAAGTGGTTAGCCCTCCCCGCGCGCGTGGAAGCGACCGGGTTTGCCGAGACCTCTGCGAGGCTAAGCGGCCCCGGCGACGGGGGCTTCGGTGAGCAGGACCGCCGCGGGCCGGGGGACCATGAGGCGATCGGGCTCCGGCCAGTAGGCCTCCATGAAGGTGGCCGGGGCGCCCGGCTCTCCGATGAAGCGGGCGAACATCTGGCCCTCATACACGGCGGCCGCAAGCGAGCGGGAAGCGAGCGCGTCACCGGCGGTGAACAGTTGTTTGACCTTACCCTCGAGCTGCGCGGTGAGCGCATCCTGCGGTTCGCGGAAGGTGCACATCACCACGGTGCTGACGTTCGGGATACTGCGCTCCTGCTCGGTGAACACGTCGTACACGGTCACCGCCGCATTCATCCACGCTGCGCAACCACGTCGATGTGACGAGATTGACCCCGGCGCCTTTGAGACGCCCGATGATGAAGCCGCCCTCGTTGGTCCCGAACAGGAACTGGTCGACCGGCGCCAGCCCGGGCGTCACGAACTCGACCTGAGCGCCTGCCGCGGCCAGGATCTCGGCGATCCCGACTCCCGTGTGGAGCCCCTCGGCGTCGGCGATCACGACCTTGCCCGTGGGACGCTTGCCGGCCATCAGGATGTCCTCGGGCGTGAGCACCGACTCACGGTCATGACCGGGAATCGGCTGGTTGACAAAGCCGGAGCGACCGGTCCGGTCATAGCGAGACCCGGTAGCGACGATCACCGCATCGGGCGCCTCGGCGAGCACGGCGTCCGCCGTCGCTGCCGTGCCGAGACGGACGTCGATGGCGAGTCGGCCCATCTCCCGCACCCACCAGTCGACCCCCTTCGCGAACCACTCGCGGGCCGGAATCGTCGCCCACACGCTGAGTCCGCCACCGAGTGCCGGCTGCGATTCGAACAGCACCACCTCATGACCCTTGAGCGCCGCGACGCGCGCGGCCTCCATTCCGGCCGGACCACCGCCCACGACCACCACCTTCGACGGCGTCGCGCTGACCGCCTCGAACGAGTCCTCGCCCCACAGCCGCTCGCGGAAGCTGGCGGGGTTGATCGCACACCCGGACTCGCCGACGTGACCGGCCGCCATGCAGTAGTTGCAGGTGATGCAGGTGCGGCTGCGCTCCTCGTTGCCCTCGCGCGCATTGCGGACGAGATCCGGCTCGGCGATCAGTGCCCGTGCGGCGCCGACCATGTCGCAGACACCCGCCTCGAGCGCGGCCTCGGCCTCGGCGATCGTCGTCAGCCGTCCGAGCACGCTGAGGACTGGCACATCGCCGGCGGCGCTGCGGACAGCCTCGACGTAGGGCTGGTAAACGTGAGGCTCGACGAACACCGGAGGCATCCCCAGCCAATACTGGTTCGGCTCGACAGCGACATCGAGATCAACGAAATCGAGCATCCCGGTCTCGCACAGCGCACCCAGGATCTCGCGCGCGCCCGCCTGGTCATAACCACCGGGCAGCATCTCGTCGCAGTTGAAGCGCATGCCGACCGCCATCTGCTCGCCAGCGGCCTCGCGCGTCGCTTCGATGCACTCCAGCACCAGCCGCAACCGGTTCTCGAGGCTGCCACCATAGTCGTCGGTGCGCTGATTGAAATACGGCGACAGCATCTGCTCGAGCAGAGTGCCGTGAGCGACGTGCATCTCGATACCGTCATAACCAGCCTGCCGCAGATGCGAGGTGGAATGGCGGAACGCGTCGATGAACGTGCGCAGCTCCGAGCGGCTCAGCCCGTGGGTGCTCATGTAGTTGTAGGCCTGCCGCGTCGCCGAGGGACTGAGACCCGGCCGCGCGGTCGCGCCTGGCCACCAGCTGCCGTGAGCGCCCCAGAAGTACCACAGCTCACCGAAGATCTTGCCGCCCTCCCGGTGCGTGGCCTCAGCCATCGCGCGGAACGAGTCGAGGTTCTTATCCGGGTACGGCGAGACCATGCCGTCGATCTTGCCGTGCACGTGCAGGCTCTGGATCGCCAAGCTGCATCCACCGCGGATACGCGCCGCGCTGTAGAAAGGCAGATCGTTTGACGGCTCGTTCCCGAGCGCCAGGCCGATCCCATGGGGCGCGAAATAGAAGCGGTTCTCCAACTCAACGGGCCCCAGCTTGATCGGACTGAATACCTGCGGGTACCTGGGATGCATCAGGTCACTGTCTCCTCTTCCGAATCGGGGCCTGGTATCGCGGGCGCCCTCATCCGGTGGCAGTCTGCTGGCAAGTGAGACAGCGGATCCGAAGGATGTCGGGTGCCCGGCAATGGTTCATATATGGTCCACCTACCGTAAGTTTGAAACAATTGCAGATCGCTGCGTCACCGTCAACGTTCAATGGGCCAGGCAGGATGGAGGCGAGGAGGCCCCCGGCCTTCATGTTGGGGCGCCTCAGAGAGCGTGGTCTGGCGCCCGCCCAAAGAAGAACCTGGTCCAGTGCTGGGATCACGAGTGCGACGCGACGCGCAAACGCACCGAGCACCGGCCTTTTGCATCCACATGGACCGGCGCCAAGCGCCGATGGGAAGAACGTCACGCTTAAGCACCAACCAAGTCAATAGGAGATGAGTCTCCCGCCCAGCGTCGCGGGGAAGACGTCCGACGCTTCTGATGCCGGCGATGGCGTGCACCTGCACGCCCCTGGGCGCTTGTCCATCACCGCCTCGGGTGGAACTCGGGGTCACCAGTCTCGCCGCAATGTATACATTGGGAACCTAAAATCGTCGCCATGGACATTTACTACAACCATCCTGCTGCAGTCCCACAGTCGTCCGCAAGTAGCCGGGGAGAGATATGGACGCGCAGACATACGACATCATCATCGTCGGCGGAGGATCGGCAGGTTGCACGTTGGCGGCGCGACTGTCCGAGGACGACGCGCGCCGAGTCCTGCTACTCGAGGCCGGCCCTGATTATCAGACAATCGACGAGTTCCCCACCGGCGTAGCGCTCGCTACCTCGACGCCGACATCGACTCCAGACCACCCGCAAATCTGGAACTTCGCCGGAAGATTGTCGCCGGAGCAGAGAAGTTACCCAATCGCGCGAGGGAGGATCATCGGCGGCTCCAGCGCCATCAACGGCACCGTGTTCATGCGCGGTCGAGTAAGCGATTTCGATGGCTGGGCTGCCCTCGGGCACGATCTGTGGTCGTTTGAGCAAGTTCTGCCGTTCTTCAAGAAGAGCGAACGGGATCTGGACTTCGCCGGCACGTTTCATGGGGACGAAGGGCCGGTGCCCGTCACCCGGCCGATGGCCACGGAGGTCCGTTCCCTCTCTGAGGCCTTCACCGAAGCCTGCGTCGCCGCGGGCTTTTCCGAGGAGCCGGACAAGAACGCGCCAGGGACCGGCGGCGTCGGTCCGTTGCCCCGAAACGTGTCGTATGGAATTCGCCTGAATGCCTCCATGGCGTACCTCACACCGGCGGTTCGCAGCCGACCGAATTTGACGGTGCTCGGCCGTCATTTCGTCCGGCGCGTGCTCTTCGAAGGCACGCGGGTAACCGGAGTCGAGGCCGAGCATGACGGACAGCCCCTATCGTTTTATACGGACGAGGTCGTGCTGAGCGCCGGGGCAATCAAGTCTCCGCATCTGCTCATGCTGTCCGGCATAGGGCCGGCCGCCAGCCTGGGCGAGCACGGCATTCGTGTGATCCACGACAGTCCGGGCGTCGGCCGGAACGCCAAGGACCACCCCACGCTTTTTCCTGCCGTCCGGGTAAATGGCGAAGCTCCGCTGGCGGACTACGTCCTGCTGTGCCATACGGCTCTGCACTACACAGCCCCAGGGTCTGACGAAGCCCCTGATCTCGAAATCTCCTGGGGCCGATTCCAGGACATGCTCATGCTGAATCTTCCCCTCAACGCCGCTAAGAGCAGGGGCGAGATATTTCTTACCTCGGGCGATCCGGCCTCGCCGCCGGGGATCGATCTGAATTATCTATCGGACCCGGCCGACCTGCCGAGGATGACTGCGAATCTGCGCGTCGCACTGCAACTGACGCATTCAACCCCGTTCAATCCTCTCAGCCTGGACTTATTGGCGCCCGTGACAGGTGACTCGTCGGACGAGGTGCTTCATGATTGGATCAGGTCGAACCTGGCCACCTGCCTGCACACCCACAACACCACGGCGATGGGGGCCGCGTCGGATGCCGGCGCCGTCGTGGATCAGCGCGGCCGAGTTCACGGGGTTGAAGGCCTGCGCGTCGCCGACGTCGGAATCATCCCATTCATCCGAAACGGCCCAGCCGCAACCGCGGTCATGATCGGCGAGCGTGTTGCGGCGCTCATTGACGAGGACGCCTGACGGACCGCCGGTGCATGCTGAAAACGGTTCCGCTAGTGCCGCGCGTCGGCTCGTGCCGCGGTCATGACGTTGCGAGCGGCCGTCCCGATACGCTCGCCGAGTTCCGTTGGCGAGAGAGCGAAGATCTCGTCGCTGATCACCTCAGTCGATTGCGGGCATGCCGCACCGATCGTGTCCATTGTGCGGACGAAACGCACGGCATCCGAGTCGCCCTCACCTGGAACTCGCCGGTGATGCAGCGTATCCTCGAGGTACGTCGTCGACAGTGCGCGGCACCGCCGTATCGCTTAACTGGATGCCGGTGACCCGCTCACCAGGCAAGGACTCGAGCTGTCCCCAGTCGTTTGCACCGTTTGCGTGATGGTAGTTATCGACGACCACGCCGCCGTTGTCACGACCCGCGGCCTCGACGAGCCGTAGCGCCGACGCCGCATCAGGAAGCGACATGCTCAGCTGAGGGATGCTCATGAACTCGATCCCTGCCGGCAGCCCCAGCTCGGCGACACGGTCACAGGCCCAACCGAACATATCGACAAGATCGTCGAACGGAACGTTCGGCGTCGCAGCGAAAAAGATCCTCTCAGCGCCGAACTTGTCGGCGACGTCGAGCATCCGATCGAGCTGGCGTGCCGCCGCGTCGCGTTGCGATCTCTTCGGGATCGCGAGGCCTTCAATCTCCCCGACGATGACGCCCGCGTCGACGAGCATCGATTTCAGCTCAGCGTCCGAATGGCCAGCCGCCCGCGCCTCGTCGTACACGTCCGGAACGATCCCGATCGCCGCGAACCCTCCCGCCGCCGCGGCGATACAGCGGTCGTGCCAGGAGGCGTGATCAAACGTCCAGCCGGGCTCCACACGCGTCATCGCCATGCACGAAAGGACCAAATCGCCGGGCCCAAGCGCCATCAGGACGCCTTCACCCAGCCGCCCGGTGACCCCGTTGCCGGGACGGGGTGCACCGGGCCGTACATCGATTGTGTGATCTTCACGTAGCGTTACCTCATCTGCGGCGGGGGGCTTGGGGCGATGACCAGACCTCTCCACCGAGCCCGCCGCCGCCAGCCCGAATGACAGGCAAGACGGCGGCGGTCCCGCCAATGGGACATGCAACGCCCGATGAGATCAAGGACTGGTGTGGCGCCGCCTACTGGTAGGCGTTCACCCAGCCTTTGTGGGTGTCCTGGGTGACGATCTGGAGCTTCCCGTCGGTCCACCGAACGATCTGGATCCAAGGCTGGTCCTGCTTCGGGAAGCCCGTGGGCCCAGGGATGACAATCGATCTCGACAACGGCATGACCGTTCCGTTGTTCGCCGGCGACCTCATGAAGCTCATCAGAGAGGCGGAGTTGAAATTGCTGAATCCGACCTTCTTCGCAACCGCATAGAACCACATGATGTTCCCGTATGTCGTTTCGACGCTACTGCTCCTGTTGTCCGGAACATGCGCCGTCGCACTGAGATACGTGGCCACGTTGGGGTCCGACGTGTCGCTCCAACTGGTCCACTCATACGCACCGAAGATCCCGTTCGTCACCGCCCCCCCCTGCTTCAGGAAGCTGTAGTCCATGCTGGACGACGAGGTACTGATGTGGTCCGCCGGGATCCCGTTCTGCTCCAATTCCTGAAACTGCGTAATGACCTGTGGGCCGGTCGCCGTCTCCGTCATCACGATGTCCGGGTGCAGGGCCGCAACCTTGGCGGCGTACGGGCTGAGGTCGGTAGCGTTAAGCGGGTAATAGACCCCTTCCATCTTCTTGCCGCACTTGGATAACACCGACGCAGGGGCCGCCCCCTCCGCCTCATACGGCGTACTGAGCGCATACAACACGACCGTGTGAACATCTGGCCGCCCACAGAGATAGTGCGCCATCCCGGTCAGCTCGCCGTACCCGCCGGCTTGCAAGCCAAAGCTCGTCGGAGCCGTGAAGTCGACCTTCGTGTTCATGCAGTTGAAACTTGGAATTCCAGCCGAGGCCAAAATCGGCAGCCCGCTAGTCCCCCACGCCGGCTCACAGCCAAACATCGCGACTGCATGATCCCCCACAGCCTTGTGCGCGCACTCGACCGCGACTGACTGCTCATACATCGAGTTACAGGCTTCAATGACCACCTTCCGGCCGCCGATGCCGCCCTCGGCATTGATCTTGGCCGCCGCCGCGTTCGCTCCCTGTGTATACGGGTCCAGCAGGTCTGTGCCGGGAAGCTTGAGGGTGGCCAAAAGAAGACGACAGGCTTGCTGCTACTCACTGCTGCGCTGGAACTGGTGGAACTGGCGGCCGCCGAACTGCTGGCGGTCGCGGCACTGCTACTGCTGCTACTACTACTGCTGCTGCCACATGCCGTCACGGCAATGAGGCAGAGTAAGGCTCCCCCGAGCCCTAAGATCCTTATGACGTGCCTACCCATTGGGATACCCTCTCCTCTTATAGGTGATAACGACACATACGTTCGCGTCGATGTCATCTTGTAGAAACACCCAGCCGCCTTGGCCAGGGCCACTTGCCGCCGGGTGTCACGCGACTCGGCGACGTGGCTCCGACCGCGAGTCGTGACATGGTGCGGGCGCCCGATGTCGGCCGGCGCTCGCCACCCGTAGGCCGCACGGTGAGGTTGCGTCACGGACTCGCACGACGTCGGGGCGGCCTGAGGCGGACGGCTTCTCGTAGATCTCCGTGATTGCCGATCGAATGGCGGCGGCGCCCATGGTCGCCTCGGATGCATGCTCTCTCCTCGAGTCGTTTCGTATTTGAAACGACTGGTCGGTTGAAATCCTATCCGAGCGCCCGAGCGGGCGTCAAGGATCGACCGTTGCGGATGCGGCGCCAAGTTTGCGCGCGACGGGACGGCACGTTCCCGCCGGTGCGGCAGACCGTGATCGCCCTGATGACGCCGACTGCCGCCGCGGGCCCGAGCCGCGCTATGCGCGTGTTGGCACGCCCGGCCCTGGCCAATCGCCTGGGGAGGCCCGAGCGTCGCCGGCGTGATCTAGCCGCGCCGTCGGATCGAAGCTTCGTATTGACCCAGACGCGGGTGTCCGGCTACATTGCCAAACATCCGATTGATCGGCAGAGAGGAGCGGACCATCATGTCAGAGGCGATGCTGCAGGAGCTGCTGGACTGGAAGGGGATCTTGGAGCTCCGGGCCCGCTACTTCCGCACGGTCGACGCCAAGGACTGGGACGGCTTTCGCTCCACGTTCACAGACGACTGCGTGTTCGACTTCGGCGACGGCAACGTCATCCAGGGTGCGGACACCTTCGTGGCGACCGTCCGTGACCAGGCTGAGACGGCGGTCACCGTCCACCGCGGCACGCTGCCCGAGATCACCATCGACAGCCCGACCACGGCCCACGGGATCTGGCAGCTCAATGACTACCTCGAGTGGCCGCCCAACCCGGATACCGGCGAGCGCCAGGGGGTCATGGGCTACGGGCACGAGGCCGATGAGTACCGCAAGGTCGACGGCGAGTGGAAGATCTCCAGCTGGACGCTGCACTACATCCGGTTCGATCCCCTCCTGCCCACGCCGCTGCCCGAGACGGTCCGCGGGGGGCCCGAGATTCTCCGCGACGGCGAGTTCGTAGCCTCGATCGGGTCGGCGGACTAACGAGCCCAGACGAGTCGCACACGGTGGCGATGAGCCCGGGTAGCGAGTTGGTGGAAGAGGAGGATTGCATGGGTGTACGCGCCGTCGAGGAACCCAGAGCGGTGAAGCTTTATTCGAGCCCCGAATTGCCGGACGTCACGGCAGAGGCGCTTGACGTGCTCCTTGCCGAGCGCGCGATCAGGCGCGTCCTGCAGAACTACTGTCGTGCGGTCGATCGTCTCGATCGACAACTCATGGAGTCCGTCTGGCACCCTGGGGCAACGGTCGACTACGTCGGGATGTTCACCGGCACTGCCGAGGCGCTAACGGACTACTTCATGCAAGCCCACCTACAGTTCAGCGCGCACTCACATCAGGTCACGAACCTAACCGTGAAAGTAGATGGCACACGAGCCGTCAGCGAAGCGTACGTGACCGCACGCCTGCGCTGGAAAGCGCATGTGTCGGGCCGGCTCGTCGATGTGGTCGCTGCAGGCCGCTATCTCGATCAGTGGTCAAAGCGCGATGGAACCTGGGCAATTGACCGGCGGGTCTATCACAACGATGTTCACGCGGAATATGAGGTCGTGGGTGGCATGGACACGACCTCCAGCCGCGACCGCGCGGACAAAGCATACGAGCTGTTGAGCTCGGTTCCCTGAAGTCGTGATTCACATGAGGAGGAGGCTCCATGGGTGACGCAGCCCCGTCGGACGCTGTGACCATAGTCCGCGACTTCTACGGCAAGCTTGCGAGCGAGGAGACGTTTCCCGAGGCGCTGAGCCTTTTGGATGACGATTTCGTGCTGCACTCGCCTCCAGGCCTGCCCTGGGGAGGCGAGTATCGGGGCCAAGAAGGATTTGTGGAGCTCATGACACGTATCACCGGAATGGTCACCCCAGAATCGGATGGGGCAATGGAATTCCTAGACGCGGGCGACCGTACGGTGATGCGCGCCGCGCACGGGGCCGGTTTGTATTGCCGGCGTCTGGTCGGAGTGCGACCACGGGGTTAGTCGAGGTCTTCGCAGTCCGCGACGGCAAGATCATCGACATGGATATCTACTACAAGGACCCGGCCACAGTCGCCGCCCTCGTGGCCCAGTAGTCGACCACGATTCTTGCGGTCAACGCATGGAGGTGAGACGCTAAACCGAGAGGTTGGTTTCAGGCGCTGCCGGGTCGGGTGACCCAGCCGGTGCTGGCGCGGGCGTGGGCGACGAGGGCGAAGCCGGCAATTGCCGCCGCGCCGCAGGCCGCGGCGCCGACGAGGAGCGCGAGGCGTGGGCCGGAGGCCCCTATCGCGCCGATGATCGTCGCGCCGATCGGGGTGCTGCCGACGAACGCGGTTGACCAGAGGGCGGTCATCCGGCCCCGCATGTCGGGCCGCGCGGCGAGTTGTACCGTGCTGTTCCCGGTGGTGAGGAACGTGATGCTGGCGAAGCCGACGACGGTGAGCAGCGCGGCCGCGGCGTAGGTTCGGCTGGTCAGGGCGGTGGCGAGCATCGCGGCCGCGTACACGACAGCGGCGCGAATCATTCTTTGCACGCCGGTCTTTGGGTGGCGGGTGCAGTAGATGCCGCCCACCGCCGATCCAAACCCAAACGCTGCGAACAGCACGCCGTATGTCTGGGACCGCCGTGCAGAGCTCCGCGCCCGAATAGCGGCAGGCTCACCTCGTACTCGTAGGTCAGGGTGCCAATCAGCGCCATCACGGCCACCGGGGCGAGGATCTCGGGGACCGTGCGGGCGTAGGCCAGCCCTCGGCGCAGCTGCCCGCGAGCTCTTCGCACGGGTGCGGAGGGATGAAGCTGGGAGCAGTTGAGCGCCGCGAGTGACGCGATCACCGCGCCGAAGCTGGCGGCATTGGCCAGGAAGCACCATCGACGCCCACGGTGCTCACGGGGTCGCCGCCACGATCGGCCCGATGGCCCGGCCGACGTTGACCAGCGTGCTGTTGAGCGTGACCGCGTTGCGGATCAGCCGCTGGCCCACCATTTCGGAGATGAACGCGAGGCGCGCGGGGTTGTCCAGGGCGGTCAGCGTGCCGAACACGAGCGCGACCGCGAACACCATCCACAGCCGGATGGCAGCGTTGAGCACGAGCACACCAAGAACCAGCGAGGCGGCGGCGAGCGATGACTGGGTGAGCAGGAGCAGCCGGCGCTTGTTCCGGCGGTCGACGATCACCCCCGCGTACGGCGTGAGCAACAGCACAGGGGTATACCGCGCCGCCGTGGCCAGGCCCAGCCACACGCCCGCCGGAATGGGTCAGCTGGAGCACCAGCACCGCCTGCGCCACCGTCTCGGTCGACGAATCGACGAGACTGATCGTCTGACCCGTAACGAAGCGGCGAAAGTTAGGTACCGCAAACGCCGCCAGCGGGCGAACCGGGCCGCGAGCCCTGCGAGGCGGGCGCCGTGCGTTGGGCTCAGTTAGCGTCCCAGACGTGGAGTTCAGCCGCGATTTGCGCGACGATGTCCTCGCCGGAGAGATCACGCTCTCGGTCCGACTGTGGACGCGGCCACGGGTCAAGCAGGGCGGCCGCTACCGGGTCGGGCCCGGTGAGATCGAGGTCGACGCCGTCGAGCTTGTCCCGTTCGCGGCGGTCACCGGGCGAGGACGTCCGACGGGCCGGCGAGCCCGACCGTGAGACGCTGCGCGCCGGCGCGCCGCGCACGCCGGGCCGATCGACGAGGACACACTCGTCTATCTAGTTGAGTTCCACGTCCTCAGGCCCGGCGAGTGAGCCAGATGATTGTCGGCCCAGGTCAGGCCGCTTCAACAGCCGATTTGATCCGCTGCGCGAACGCCGGCGCATCCTTGATCGCGGCCTCGTCGCAAAGCCGACGATGAGCTTGCCGAACCCGTGCCCCTCGAACGTGTTGTGAATCGTGACCTTCGTCTGGGTGTCGCTCACCTTCTCAAGGTCGTAGCCGCCGTCGGGGACCGTGATCATGTTCTTCGACCGCTCGGTCCAGCGGATCTTCGTCGGCGCCTCGAAAGCTGTCAGCTCGAACTTCCGGCTGGTCGTCATCCGGCGTCCTTGACCTTGCTCTCGAACACGGTTCCAACCCCAATCGGGCCGTCCGTCGTCTGATGGATCTGCTGGACCCGAGGGCTGAATTTCGGGTCGTTCGTCCCGTCGGCCAAGAACGCGAACACCTCATTGATGGGGCGATCGATCACAGCCGAGCCGTTGAACTCGTGTGCCATGTGCTCGGGACTCCTCGGTCGACGACGTTCATCAGACCTTACAACTGATCCCGCGGCGCGCCGTTTCTCTGGGGCTAGCGGCCCTCCCGTATCTGTAGCCGGTTGCCGTCGGGGTCCTGGAACTGCGCGCTATAGTAGCCCCGGCTCTGCCCGGCCCGGTGTCCCTGGCCAGAGAACCAGTTGGAAGTCGTCTCCCTTGACGCCGACGGTCAGAAAGCGCGGACCGTCGGGCGTCAGCCGGAGGGTTTCCCGACCGCGAACGCTCGTTCCGTACGCCGTCAGCGAGGGACGCGAATGCGGCCGGCACAAGACTCGCGTCCGCGCCTCCGCACTCGGGATCTCGGACTGACTGCCGCTGCAGGCGTCAACTGCCGCGTCCCAGGCGTTGCCGGCCGTTCGCCGAGCCTGGGCGGTGGTTGGGCGTGGGTCTCCTCAGCGTGGCCACGGTTGCCATGGCCGTGATCGCCGTGGCCGTGATCGCCGTGGTGGCGGTTGTGGTGGCCGCGTCGGGGTGGCCGTGCCTGGCTAGATCGAACGGACGCAGGAACTGAGCCGGCCTGAAGTCGATGAAGGCAGGAGCTGTGGGAACGATTTGGGAACCGGAGCTGAAGATGTTGAGCTGAGGTCCGAGGGCCGCCGCGTTGGCGTTGAGGCTACTCGTGTCGAAGTGCCAGTGACCGGTGTTGATGCGGTCGATCAGCGTCTGGAATGCCGTCACCGTCTCGGCTGGCGTGAAGGCGCAGTGTCCGGCGCGAGACACGAAGATCTGGCGCAGTAGGTTTTGGTCCCCGGCTCTGTCTGCGGCTGCTTGGTAGGCCTGCTCGTCCTGGTTGACGACCAGTCCGTCGCCGGTGGTGTGCATCGTCAGCACCGGGCGGCCGTCAAATTGTCCGTTGAAGACGATGTTGTTCACCAGGTACCTGACTGCGTTCGGGTCGGCGCTGATCCGCGGCGCGGAGTTCAGCGTTTCCAGGTCCGCGTTCAGTGACAATCCGGCGGCTGCGTAGAGCGCCTTGACCTCGGGGTAGTCGACCGACTTCGTGATCTGCCTGAAATAGTTGACGCCGGTGTTCCAAGATGGGTTGCCGCCCGCCCGGCCCTCGAGTTCGGCTCTGAAGTCGAACACGAACGGGCCGTCGACCTGCGTCAGCCACTCAAACTGATTGGTCTCCTGGGCGGCGAAGTCGTCCGCCGCCGGTTCGGGACTCAGCGGTGTAAACCACCCAGGCAGATCGCCCAGCGCGCTCGCGAGCGCGAGCCGGGCGCGACCTTGCGGAGTCTGCTGCGCTGTCGCGATCGCACCCTCGGCCGCGCCGAGGTTTGCGGTCGGGTTGGTGATGTTGACCACCTGCAGGTTCGGAGCGATCAGCTGCTGGATCGCGAACTCGGAGTCGAGTGCCTGGTTCCAGGTGCCGACGCCGCCGGCGAGAACGCCACACATCGGGAGTGCGGCCGTGAAACGGCCGGGATCGTCCTGCAGGAGCCCGGCGGTGATGATTCCGCCGAGCGAGTGACCCCAGGCGATGGTGCGCTGCGGCTTTCCGAACATTGCATCGAACGTGTTGAGCGTGTCGATCTGATCCGGGATCGCCTGCTGGATCGCCCAGCCGGTCGTCGCATACGAGGAGCCGGCGAGCGCGTAGCCGTGATCGAGCAGCCAGCTGCCTGTGACCGGATCGCCGACATCCTGTGCCGGGTTGGCCGAACCTGGAGTCACGTAGCCGTGGCTGTAGAGCACCAACGTGCCGTTCCATTGCACGGCGGGCAGCTGCAGCTTGTACGTGGCGCCATCGGAAAACATCCCGGTGAACGTCTGGACCATGCCGGTTCCGCCGGCGGCGCGTGATGTGGCCCCACCGATCAGCGCGATAACGGTGGCGAGTGCTGCTGCGCATAGGCCGAGGGTTGCGATCCGACTCCGAAGCGAGTTGCGCCAACTGAGCACGGCCACTCCAATCCCCGTCCGGGAAGCGGGACGGTGTCACGCGGCAGAGGCATCAGACTAGTGGGCCGCCGGGCGGCGCGTCAACGTGCAACTGTCGCCTACCCGTCGTGACCCCCGGCGGTGGGCTTGCCTGGGTTGTCGCCCCAGTTCGGGCGGAACTGGATGCTGATCCGCGCGCCCAGACAGCTGGCTACTTTGGGAATGCCGTGCAGCCAGGTCCGCTGGCAGCTTCCGCCCATCACGAGCAGGTCCCCGTGGCCGACTTGGAGCCGCAGTCCCGGGCCGCCCGCCTTCGGCCGTAGCCCGAACGGCCGGGTGGCGCCCAGCGAGACGATCGCCACCATCGTGTCGCGCGGGCTCTCGCGGGCGATGCGGTCCCCGTGCCAGGCGACGCTGTCGCTACCGTCGCGGTACAGGCAGAGCCCGGCGCTGACGAACGGCTCGCCGAGCTCCTCGGCGTAGTGGGCATTCAGCGCCGAGCGGGCCTCGTCGAGCACCGGATGGGGCAGCGCTTCGCCCTGCGCGTAGCGGGCCAGGAGCCGCGGGACCCGCACGGTGCTGTCGTAGATGTGCATCCGCTCCTCGTGCCACGGCACGGCGCTGGCCAGCGCATCGAAGAGCTCGTCGGCCGCGGTGATGAAGCCCGGCCGCAGGTCAACCCAGGCGCCGTCGGACAGCGGCCGGCGCTCGACGGCGTCGCCGAGCTCGGCGACGCCGAGTTCGCCGAAGGAGCCAAACAGCGAGGGTTGGACGACGAGCGACACGGGATGAAGTCTAGCCCGGCTACGAACACACGTTCGTGGCGCGAGCGGGACTGAGTTGTCGAGCACGGGTCGCAGTCCGAGCTCGTCGCGGCGACCAACGGCTTGCACCAAGTGGGTCACGAGAACATCGGCCTGTGAGCGTCGGGAATCGAGATGCGCGTAAGGTTCCGCTGATGAGTTTCCGGTTCGGAGATGGATCGAATCACCATCGTCGGCGACGAAGCGGTCCAGTGAAAACGTCTCACGAAGGCGATTCGGAAACCTAGAGGTCGCAGTGATCGATGTCGGGACGATGCATTTCAGGCCCTCGGAGAACCCAGTTCTGCTCGAATGCGCCCCATGGTCGTGGGATGAGGTCTGTCAATCCGACGGGCGCGTCGTCCTGGGGGTCAACGTCATGGTGGCGAAGACCGCCACGGCGACGGTCGTCATCGATCCGTGCACGTTTGACGCCGCTGCCCTTACCGCGGGTGACGCCGTCATCGTTCCCGGCACTCACATGGACGCAGGGCTCGAGGCGCTGGGGTGAAACCGAGCGACGTCACCCACGTGCTGATCACCCACACACACGAAGATCACTTCAGCGGCATCCTCGGCGATCCCGATGGCCTGCGCTTTCCCAATGCTCTGCATGTCCTGCCGTCGGCGGACTGGCGATCGATAATCGTTCCGGGCATCCGTTCGCCGCGAGTGCCGAGAAGCTCCGTCGACGGCTCCCCCTGTCAGGGCGGCCAGGTGGAGCATTGCTCGTGGAGGGCGATCACCACGTCTGCGAGGGCGTGACGTTGCGTGCTACCCCCGGTGAGACCGAGGGCCATCAGATCGTTCGCCTACACACGGCGGGCGAGCGAGTCTATGTGCTAGGCGACCTGATCCACTGGACGGCAGAACTCGAGGATCCCCGCCGGATGGCGCCCACATCTTCGCCGACTGAGATCCGCCGCGCCCTGATCGCCGAGATGCAGGACCAGCCGTCGACCCTGCTCTTCAGTCATGCCCGCTTTCCGGGTTGGGGCAGACTGACGCCGGACGGCCAGGGGAAATGGCGGTGGCGGTTCCTCGAGGAATCGGACCGCCCGCCGACAAGCGCGTAGCAAGCGCCACGCGCGCGGTCTGGTCAGCGGTCCCGGGTGCCGTTGAACCCAATGGCGGAAGGCCAGTCAGGCTGCGCAAGCCGCCGGCGCGGTGCAACACTTTCCCCGACACCCAGCGGGTTGGAGAATGACTCGCTACATATGATGATCAGGCCAAAATCGTCACCGCCGCCAATCAGGAGGGAACATCCGTGACACCAGAAGCGCCGTCCACGCCCGATGCGCCCCCTCGTTCGCCGCGGACATCAAGCCGTTGTTTCGGGAGAGCGATCGGACTGCGATGCGTCGCGCGTTCGATCTCTGGTCCTATGACGATGTCGTCGCGCACGGTGAGGCGATCGCGACCCGCCTGAAGGACGGAAGCATGCCATGCGACGGTCCCTGGACGAAAGACAGGGTTGCACTGTTTGAGCGCTGGCTGAACGACGGTTCAGCTCCGTGAGCCGTGACCCGGTCCTCGTATTTGGTGCGACGGGTACACAGGGTGGCGCGGTCACGCGGGCGTTGGTGACCAGAGAGATTCCGGTCCGCGGGTTGGTCCGTGACCCACGGTCTGATCGAGCCCAGCAGCTCGTTGAGCTCGGAGCAGAGCTGGTGATCGGTGACCTGGAAGACGAATCGTCGCTCGCCCGAGCGCTCTCGACGGTTCCGGTGGCATACGCGATCACGACTCCGTTTCAGGACGGGGCCGACGCGGAGGTCCGTCAGGGCGACACGATCATCCGAGCGGCGATCCAGGCCGGACTGCCGTGGCTGATCTTGGCCTCGGTCGCGTCGGCCGGTCGCGCTGCGGTGCCGCATTTCCAAAGCAAGGCGCGAGTCGAGGCGCGCCTGCGAGAGCTCGGTGCCATGGACGGTGGTCGCCCCGAGCTATTTCTATGAGAACGTGCTGGGGTCAGTCGACTCGCTGCGGCAGGGCGTGCTGCCGATGCCGCTGCCGGCCCAGACGCCGTTGCATCAGGTGGCGCTGCGCGACCTCGGCGCGGTCGTGGCGGCGATCCTCAATCGTCGTGAAGAGCACCTGTCCGAGCGCATCGAGGTTGCGGGGGACGCCCCCACCCCGACGGAGATGGCGGACGCGCTTGGGGCTGTACCTGTCCAGACCTCTCTGCAGGCCCTGGCCGAGCGCAATTCCGATCTCGCCGCCATGTACGCCTTTCTCGCCGACACCGGCTACGGGATCGACGTGTCCGCCGTGCGCGCCCGGTACCCCGAGGTGGCATGGTCGACGTTTGCGCACTGGGCGAGCGAGCTCGCGCTGCTCGGATCCACCCCTGACCGGTAATTCACACTAGAGCGACGCTTCGTCGCGTTCGGCCTCGATCGCTGGAGCTGCGTCCCAGTAGTAGGGGAACGAGCTCGGCGATTTGCTGTCGCGGACCGTGAAGATCTCGACCATCCGGACCGGAAACGGTCCTCCCGGTGTCTGACTCGATTCGGCCGTGAACGAGACGGTCATAACGACACTATCCTCGCCGGCATCGAGATAAGTGCGCTCCGAGTGCTCGATGGTCCTCCGCGTGTTGCGAACCGCTTCGCACATCTTCAGAAAGCCATCGTGCCCCACCCAGTGACCGCCGTGCGGCAGCGAGGGGCAGACGGGAGCGGAGAACGCGGGGTCGAGAAGCTCCAAGACCTGGTCGAAGCCTCCGTGAGAGGATGCGTCTCCGTCCTTGAACGATGGAATCAGGAGCTCCTCGAATCGTTTGACGATCGCGACGTTTTCCTTGGACACACTTACCCCTTGCATGTTGTCGCCGGTACGGGCTCGGAATGCCGACATGTCGGTGTAACGCTCTCCACATTTTACCTTGACGTCGGTCTGCTTTTCCGTCCGGCTTCGCGCGGAGCTCTCACCGACCGTGCGCTGAGCGCCTTCGACAGTGCTCCGGGTCAACACCCGCGGCGGTCGTCGATCACTGACCGAAGAAGCTGACCGGGAGCCCGAGGTGCGCTGCAGCGATCGAGGGGGCCTGAAGGTCCGGCTGATGCACCCCATTGGTGCGAAACGCGCGCACTCGTGCATCGTCAAACAAGGAACCGACGAGATGAGCAGGGGCGAGGCAACTGCGTTCCCGCCACCCGCGGGGCGACACCGCCGACGTCGGAGTTCTCGAGGCTCTGTCCGGTGAAACCCCAGACGAGGGTTCGGGCGACGGTCATCGTGATCCTGATCGCGATCATCATCGGCGTCGTTGCGGCGATCATCGGCAACTGGTTTGTGGTCGCGACCATGGTCTTGGCGATTCTGGGTCAGGTCGTGAGCCGCAGGCCAATCACAAGCGCCTTGGCCGCCCTCGGGCCGGCTGACGCAGGCGTCTCCGCCGGGTGGCTCTCATCTCGGCGGAGGGGTGGTTCGCTGGCGGCGGT
>CAVZFZ010000010.1:0-156730 GCA_963774655.1 Bryobacterales bacterium
GCGCCGAGGGCAAGGCGGGCGTCGTCATGCAAGTGAGCGATATTCTCGATACCGAAACCGCCGATAGGGTCACGAATATTTGGGGGTTCGACAAGATTCCCGAGCTGCCCCTTACGCCTGAGCAAGTTCTCGGTGAATACAAGCGGCTTGGGATCTTCGGGCCAAAGGACTCAGTCCGCGTCGATCTCCAAGTCGTTCCCCCCGAGAAGGCGGGCGCTACGGATCTCGGGAGCTTGATGGCCAAGATCGATTTCGGCACCGGCGGGGGTATGACCCAAGGCGAGCACGGCGGTGGGATGCACCGGACCGACACCATCGATCTCGCGGTGGTGCTCAAGGGCGAAGTGGATATCGCCTATCCGGGAGAAGACGGCCAAGTGCACACAACCACGGCCAAGGAGGGCGACTTCTTCGTGCAGAACGGCGCCTTTCACGAATTCCACAACCGCTCGGACGACCCTTGCGTGATCCTCATGTTCGTCTTCGGCGCCGAGAGGAAGGCGGCCTGAGTCACAAGGGACCATCAAAGGACCGCCGACCCTGCCCCCAACGAAGAAGGAAACAGAATGTCTTTATTGAAAACCATAATTGCCGTTGTCGCGGGGGCAGCAGCGGCATGAACGTTCCTGTTATTGTGGTTGACGGCGTGACTAAAGCTTCCTCCAGAAGCAAACGGCGGCGTCGTCGTTGGCGGTTCGAACGCCACGGCTTACGCGGCGTATTTCTCGGCCAAAGGTGGCGCTCGCGCTGCTATTCATCATGACTGCGGCATCGGTCGAGATGAGGCGGGCGTTAGAGGTCTGCCCTGGGCGGACCAACAGGGCATGGCCATGGCGGCCGTCGCGACTGACAGCGCCCGGGTCGGCGACGCCGCGGACATGCTCAAACGTGGGATCATCAGTCGCGCCAACAAACTTGCGGCCACGTGTGGCGTAGAGAACGGCCAAACCGTCGCACAAGCCGTGGAGCTCTTGAAATCCGCGCCTTGGCCCCACGACGCAAACGTGGAGGCGCCGGTTGAGCGACGCACCTTTATTCACGGCGTCCTCTGCATAGGCTCCATCTCACTCGGTACTTCAGAAGATGCAGGCCTGGTCGTGGCGAGCGGTAGTCATGGCGGCGTAACGGCTGCTCCAATGACGAGTGCATTTAGGCCACGCCTCGTTTTCTTCAATGATGCCGGCTTCGGCGCCGATCGTGCGGGCGCCGCCTGCCTTCCTATTCTCGATTCTGACGGTATTGCCGCCGCTACGGTCGCCGCGGACTCGGCGTGTATCGGTGACGGCGAGTCGACGCTGACACAGGGCATTATCTCGGCCGTGAATGAAACGGCATATCGACTCGGCGCCAGGGTCGGGGAGCCGGCCCTTAAAATGGCTCGCACCGTGGCGGGAAAAGTTTGAATACTCCACGCATGGAACAAGAACGAAACACTAAAAACCAGGACGAGGAATCACAATGGAACAGATTAAAACGAGGACATCGGCAATGAACTTTCCGACAACCTACGCGGCGACGGTGGCAGTGCCGCTCCCAGACGATGACGTCGTCAGGCCGGTTATCGAGGCCTACTACGGCGGCGCCTATCAGCCCGACACGACGCTGAACGTCGTCAAAATGTTCGCCGGTACGGGCGCTCACTTCCCGGCCGTGATAGATGTGGTCAACGCGATCTTTGGCCCTGACGGCATCAACCCGAAGCATCGGCAGACATGCATGATGCGCGTCGCCAAGGCTCTTAATGCACCCTACGAATGGCAGATCCACTCGGCGATCGGCCGCAACGTAGGGCTGAGCGACGACGAAATCGCCGCCTTCGCCTCGGATGGGCCGGTCACCGGCGTCGAGCCGGACTACATTTTGCTTTGCCGGGCCGCCGACGAGCTCGCCGGCGCCAAGACGCTGAGCGACCAGACGCTCAGCGAACTCCTTACCACATTTGGCGAGGTCTCGACACGCAAGTACATCCTGTCGATCTCCTTCTTCATTTTCATGGGCCTGTGGCTCAATGGCTGCCGTGTCCCGCTGGAGACCACCGACAAGGTCGGCGGGACGACAACAACCAACCCGGCCGGGTCAGCTGTGAAGCAACGTGGCCCTGGCGAGGGGTAGTCCTGAATGAAACGGCATACCGACCCGGCGCCAGTGTCGGGGAAACACCCCCATGGGCTCTGCATCCAGCGAAGAAGAAAACACCATGTCTCTATTGAATAACAAGATCGCCGTCGTCACGGGGGGCAGCAGCGGCATCGGCCTCGCGACCGCCAAGAGGTTCGTTGAAGAGGGCGCCTATGTGTTCATCGCCGGTCGCCGCCAAGCCGAGCTCGACAAGGCCGTCGCGGAGATCGGCAAGAACGTCACCGCCGTAAAGGCAGACATCTCAAAGCTCGATGACCTCGACCGTCTCTACGAGACCGTTGCGAAGAAGGGCAAGATCGATGTGATTTTTGCGGGCGCGGCCTTCGTCGAAAAGATGATGACCGCCGCGGCGACGCCTGAGCATTTCGACAAGACCTTCAACACCAACGCCCGCGGCACTTATTTCACCGTTCAAAAGGCGCTGCCCTACTTGAATGATGGGGCTTCCATCATCCTCGTGGCGTCCGCCGGGAAGAACATGGGCTTACCGGGCCGCAGCACCTACAGCGCCACCAAGGCGGCGCTGAGGTCATTAGCCCGCACGTGGACCAGCGAATTCAAGGATCGGAAGATCAGGACCAACGTGCTGAGCCCAGGTCCGGTCGACACGCCGATGTTCGACGGGCAGTTCCCGTCCAAAGAGGGCGCTGCCGAAGCCAGAAAGCAGATCACTGCGACGATCCCATTGGGCAGACCGGGACGTCCTGAAGAGATCGCGGCGGCAGCTTTGTTCCTCGCCTCGGACCAAAGCAGCTACGTCGCCGGTATCGACCTTCCGGTCGACGGCGGCCTGACGGCTGTCTAGACCGAAAAGGACTTGGGCGCCATGCAACTCACGAAGTTTGGCCGCACTGGCATGTCCGTCTCCCGCCTGTGCCTCGGCACGGCGACTTTCGGCAAGCAAACCGACGAGGCGGAATCACACCGCATCCTCGACGCCGCGGCCGACGCGGGGATCAACTTTCTCGATACCGCCGATTTCTATCCCATGGGCGCCGCGCACGCGCAGCTCGGCAGCACGGAAGAGATCACCGGACGCTGGCTCAAAGGCAAGCGCCACCGCTTTATCGTCGCGTCAAAAGCAGGGGCGCCGATGAGCCCGCTACCCTGGGACCAGGGCGGCTCGCGCAAGCATCTGCTCGATGCGATCGACGCCTCGCTGCGCCGTCTCGGCACCGATTACGTCGATCTGTATCAGCTTCATTGGGACGATCCCACAACGCCGCTCGATGAAACCCTCGAAGCGTTCGATACGATCGTCCGCTCGGGCAAAGCCCGTTATATCGGCATCTCGAACATCCTGGCCTACCGCCTCGCGCGGTCTCTTGGCCGCTCGGACGTGCTGCGCGTCGCGCGTTACGTCTCCGTTCAGCCGCGCTACAACCTTTTGTTCCGTGAGATCGAGCGCGAGCTGCTCCCGCTCGCCCACGAAGAAGGCCTCGCGGTCATTCCCTTCAATCCCCTCGCCGGCGGGCTGCTGACCGGCAAATACAGCCACGACAAAGCGCCAGACAAGGGCCGGTTTTCGCAGGAAATCGGCAAGTTCGGGGAAATCTATCAGGAGCGCTACTGGCATCGACGCCAATTCGAGACCGTCGAACAACTGCGCGCCATCGCAAGCGAGCGCGGCAAGCCGCTCGCAACACTCGCGATCGCATGGGTGTTGGCGAACCCCGTCGTTACTTCCGTGATTCTAGGCGCCAGCCGCCTCAATCAATTGGCGACACGCTCGCGGCCGCCGATCTCGCGCTCGACGGCGAGCTCAAGAAGCAGTTGGACGAGCTGACAGCGGAATACCGCCGCGGGGACGCGGCGCGATGAGCACTGAACATTTGAACAAACAACAGGAGGCTTTATGACGGACGAAATCAATCGCTGGAAGGTCGGCAACGTCAAGATCACGCGCGTGGTCGAGATGGAAGGAGGCTTCCCCCCGGGCGCGATGTTCAACGGCTTGACCGAGGATCGCGTCAAGGCGATCGACTGGATTCACCCTCACTATGCGCTTCCAGACGGCACGGTGCGGTATTCGGTGCACGCTTACATCGTCGAAAGCCAGGGCCACCGCATCATCGTCGATACCTGCATCGGCAACGACAAGCCGCGCAACAATGAAGGCTGGAACAAGCTGCAAATCCCGTTCCTCGATCGTTTGAAGAAGGCCGGCTATACGCCGGAGTCAATCGATACGGTGCTCTGCACGCATCTACATCTCGATCACGTCGGCTGGAATACCCGCTGGGACGGCAAGAAGTTGGGTGCCGACGTTCCCCAATGCGCGCTATCTCTTCGGCCGGGCCGAGTGGGAGCACTGGACCCACGAGAATCACGGATCAGGGGATATGCCGGATTTCGTGGTCCAACTCTCGGAGCAGGGAAACGTCATGAACGATTCCGTGCTGCCGATCGTCAAGGCGGGCCTGCAGGAGCTCGTCGAAAGTAGCCACCGCGTGACGGATGAAGTCTCCCTGTTCCCCACGCCCGGGCATACGCCCGGTCACGTCAGCGTCGCTATAAACTCCGACGGGCGAAAAGCCACCATCACCGGCGACCTGATGCACAACCCCATCCAGATCGCAGACCCGGAGATTTGCTCTAACTTCGACTTCGACCAGTCGATCGCGCTGGCAACGCGGCGCACCTTCATCGCCGACCACGTGGATCGTGATGTACTGGTGCTCGGAACGCACTTCACAACTCCTGCGGTCGGTCACATTGTCCGCGAGAAGGATGGCATGCGCTTCGTGGCAGCCGAAGAACAATCAGACGACCGGAAGTCCGTGGCCAGTCTTGGGAAAAGCGAGGCGCCTGATATCGACGTAGCCCCGTCGACAGTTTCGGAGGTAGGGAGTGATCCCAATGAACGTTCCTGTTTTGGTGGTTGACGGCGTGACAAAGCTTCCTCCGGAAGCAAAGGGTGCCGTCGTTGTTGGCGGTTCGAATGCCGCGGTTTACGCGGCGTACTTCTCGGCCAAAGCCGGCGTTCGCGCCGCCATTCATCATGACTGCGGCATCGGTCGAAATGAAGCGGGGGTCAGAGGTCTGCTTTGGGCGGAACAACACGGCATGGCGATGGCGGCCGTTGCGACTGACAGCGCCCGCGTCGGCGACGGTGCGGACATGCTCAAACGCGGGATCATCAGTCGTGTCAACGGCCTTGCGGCAAAGTGTGGCGTAGAGAGCGGTCAGACCGTCGTAAAGGCAACTGAGTTTTTGAAATCCGTGCCGTGGCCCCCACTCAGACGTGGAGGAGCCTGTCGTCGGACGCACCTTCATTCACGGCGTCCTCTGCATAGACTCCATCTCACAAGGTACTTCAGAAGATGCAGGCTTGGTCGTGGCGAGCGGCAGTCATGGCGGCGTAAGCGCCGCTCCAATGACGCGTTCATTCAGGCCACGCCTGGCTTTCTTCAATGATGCCGGCTTCGGCGTTGATCGCGCGGGAGCTGCCGCCCTTCCTATTCTCGATTCTGACGGTATCGCCGCCGCTACGGTCGCCGCGGATTCGGCGCGTATCGGTGACGGTCAGTCAACGCTGACACAGGGCATTATCTCGGAAGTGAATGAAACGGCATACCGACTCGGTGCCAGGGTCGGGCAGACGGCCCTTGATGTGGCGCGCACCGTAGCGGAGAGAGCCTGAATAGTCCACGCAGAACAAGCGCTGCCGGAGAACAATCACACGACCACAATTAAGCGGATTATCCCTGTCTTCTTTGAGACCGAAACGGCGAAAGTCTGACCCCTGGGGGCTTTGGTGTACGCTTCTTCTTCGTCGTGGCGGCTGGACTAAACGCCGCAAGCGCCTTTCGCCAGGAGCGAACGAGTCGTTTTTTTTCTGCGACTTCTTCTTTCATCTGGGCCATCTCGGTTTTCGGTGATCGCGATGCGTTTTTCCAGCGCTTGTGCCGCTGCTTCGATTTCAGGAAAGGTCTGTTGGGTGGTTGTCATGATTATTCCGTTTATTCCGCTAAGAAGGGAATCGGAAACGGACAACAAAAAATCGGTGAGTTAGAGTGCCTTGTATCAACGCCTTGAACGCATAAGTTCTTTGTTTACGTTCTACTCGTAGATTCCCAAGCTGGACGTCCACTGGCTGAGATGAGAAGCTTTTCATTGATCGTTCCTACCGATCTAGGTTGTTCCGCAGTTGTGGCTGCGGGGGGTGGCTTGCCGACGGCTAGGGCATCAAAAGGGGCATCAAAAACCGCTGCACAGGCCTTTGTTGACCCTCGTATACGCTCGATAGCCCCTGTGGCGTCAACAACATAGCCTAGGTGCTCTTGCCTCCGGAGCAAAAGGTCGTAAGTTCGAATCTTACCGGGCGTACCAATAAAAATAGGGGTTCCGAGAAGTCCTCCGGTCCTGTAACATAACATTGTTTCCTGGCTTTGACTTTCACCCACAGACAAGTCTTTCCCTGAAAACCACAAATCCCCAGATATCGTTGAACGGTTTGACGTTGGATAGATTATCAGCGAACCATACGATTGTAGCCGCCTCTTAAGGCGGGCACGCGCTGCTTGCGACCGGATGGTCTTAGCGTGGACTCCTCTTCGGCGATGCCCGTCAACACGACCGGCGCGCGGTCGGGGAATTGCGCGACCAGCGAGAGATTGCCCCCCATCGCCTGGACGGTTTTCCGCAGCGTCGACAACAGGAGATCGCTGCGTTTCTCCAGCCGGGAAACGCTGTCCTGCGTGACCCCGAGCGTTTTCGCAATACGCACCTGCGTCAGCTTACGAGCCTTCCGCAGCTCGCGCAGCGTCATCTCTTCGGCGATCAGCTCGGCCGCGCGCGCCTCCACCTTCTTCCGCTGAACCGGGCTCAGCTTCTTGATCTTGTCGTCCACATTCACAGCCATCGTTACTTCCTTTCCTGCTTGAGCCGGCCCAAATGCGCGTCGAACCGCTCGTCGGCCTTCCGGATCAACTCGCGGTAAAACCGCTTTTCACTGCCGCCGGATTTATCGCCCGCGACCAACAGAATTGCGTTCCGCTTGGTGTCGAATGCAAAAGCCACTCTCCACTCGCCATCGGCCACGGCGAACCGCAGCTCCTTCATGTTCGCGTGGCTCGATCCCTTGAGCGTGTCTACGCGAGGCCGCCCGAGTTGCGGTCCGAACTGCTGAAGCAGGCGCGCCAGCGCCAGGATCTCGGTCTGTACGTCCGCATGCAACGCGTCGAATTCCAGCTCAAACTCGTCGCCTAATCCTACAGACCAACTCACTCACTGAGTATGACATGAAAGACATATGATTTCAAATCCATATCGCTTGTCGACCGTACAACCCGCTTGTGGGACGCATACGTCAGCTCGCCGCCTGTCACAAGGCCGCCACCTCACGCACCCTGCGTAAAAAACCCATTGATCTCTGAACGATGCGTTCGGATTGGGGTGCAGGAGGTCCCAGGTTCAAATCACGGCGGCCCGACCAATTCTGCCGTGGGATAAGGTCCTGAATTTCTCTGGCGTGCGATTATGGAATGGATGCTGGTGCCTTCGCAACCCAGAGCCGAAGCACCTGCCATCGGTCCTCTTCTATCTCGAATTCGTCTTTTTGGCTTGATCGCGCCGATACTTAGCGTAGCTTGCATTTTCGGCCAGTCGGCCACGGGACTGCACGCGCACGCTCTCTCGCTCTACAAGGCTGGTGATCGGGCCGGCGCGGTTCGTGAGATGCGCCAAGCTGTCGCTCTGGATGCCACCGATGCCGACTCCTGGAACGATCTCGGCGTGCTGGAGCGCGAAACGGGAGACACAGCCGCCGCTATCCAGAGTTTCAGTAAGGCCCTGGAGCGAAGGCCGGACTTCGCAAATGCCGTCTATAATCTCGCACTCGCGCGAGAGGCCGCCAGCCAATGGAGCGAGGCAGAGCAGCAAGCGGCGCGGTTGGTTGAGATGAAGCCTCAGATGGCGCGCGCGCATTTTGTGTATGGGCGAATTCTCATGCGGCGGGGGGCGCCCGCGAACGCGGCGCCGGAACTGACAAGAGCGCTGGAACTGGATCCCCGGCTTGCGGCGGCACGACTAATGCTCGGATCTGTATATCTCAAGCTGGGCTACACGGATCAGGCGATTCGAGAGCTGGAGCAGGCGCTGACTGAAGATCCAAGGGCGGCCGATGCTCAGTTTCAAATGGGGCTGGCTCTCTACGGGCGCGGCGATTCGGACGGCGCACAGAAGGCCTTTGAGGAAGCGATTCGACTGGATCCTGGGTATTCCGAGGCGCGAGTTAATTTGGCCGAACTGTACGAGAACCAGGGCAAGGAAAACGAAGCGCTGGCCCAATACCACATGGCTCTTGAGAAATCGCCGCAGGACCCGGGCACGCAGGTCCGGCTGATTCGTGCGCTCGCGCGCCGTCAAGATTCGTCGCAAGCGCTGGCTCTGGCCAAATCCTCCCTTGCGGTTCATCCCGCGAACGCGCCTATCCATTTGGAACTTGGAAAGCTGCTGCTGGCAAGCGGAGATCTTGCCGCCGCGCGCCGTGAACTGGAAGCGGCCGTGAAACTGGATCCGAAACCTGCCGAATTCCATTTCGAACTGAGCCGCGTGTTTCGGGCTCTCAAGATGCCCGCCGAAGAGAGCCGTGAGCTGGAAATTGCGCTGCGCCTGGAACCGGACAATCCGCGCTTCCATTACGCCTTGGCGGAACGCATGAAAAAACAGGGCGAGACCACGGCTGCCCAAGCCGAGTACGCTAGAGTCCAGCAGTTGAAGGATGGCGAGATCAAGCGCGACCTCGCCCTCGGCCACTTGAGGGCTGGAGTAAGGCTGGCCCAAGCGGGAGATTACCGCGCCGCCGCCGGAGAATTCCGGCAAGCCGTTGCAGCGAACCCCAGGCTCGGCGAGGCATGGTTCGACTTAGCCGGCGCCCTGGCCCAAGCGGAGGATGTCGAAGCCTCCATCCCGCCTTTTCGAGAAGCTCTGAGAATAGCTCCGCGCTGGCCCGAAGCGCACTATCAATACGGGAAAGTTCTTTTGCGAATGAATCAGCGCGATCAGGCGGCAGCCGAATTCAAGATCGCTTTGGAACAGGACCCACAGCACACCGCAGCTGCGAGCGCGTTGGCCGCTCTTCGTCCTTAAGCCAGAATCTCTTTCACAACCCGGCAATCGAACACAGACGTAAGCTTGTCCTTCAAACCGTTCTGATCGAATACCAGGCGCTGGGAGTCCATGCCGAGCAAGTGCAGAATCGTGGCGTGCCAGTCTGTCACGCTTACCTTGTTCTCCACGGCCTCATGGCCCAGTTCATCCGTCGTGCCGAAAACGGTTCCGGCCTTGACGCCGGCTCCCGCCATCCACAGACTGAAGGCGTTGGGATTGTGATCGCGGCCGGCGGTTTCCATGCCGTTTTCCATCTGAGCGATGGGCATGCGGCCAAATTCGCCGCCCCAAATGACCAAAGTGTCCTTGAGAAGACCGCGTTGCTTGAGGTCCTTCACCAGTGCGGCAGCCGGCTGATCCGTACGCGCGGCGGCGGCTTTCATGTCGCGAGCCAAAAACGTGTGATTGTCCCAAATCTGGCTGTTGATGTAGAGCTGCACGAAGCGAACTCCGCGCTCAATCAGCCTGCGGGCCATGATGCAGCGGCGTGCATAAGAATCGGTGGGCTCTTTGCCCACGCCATACATCTCGAGCGTCGCCGGACTTTCTTTGCTGATATCCAACGCATCACTGGCAGTCATTTGCAAATTGGCAGCCAGCTCATAGCTGGCGATTCGCGCGTCGAGTTGCAGTTGATTCGGCCGGCTTTGTTTATGAATCGAGTCCAACTTGGAAAGGAGCTGCCGGCTTGCTTGCACCACCCCGGTGGATTCCGGATTCTCAGGCGCCAGGTTCAAAATCGGCGATCCGGTGGACCGAATCCGCGTGCCTTGATAGATCGGCGGCAGAAAGCCGCCTTGCCAATTCTGAGGACCATTAATCGGCAGTCCCAGCGGATCGTCCAAAACCACATAGGCCGGCAGATTCTGATTTTCAGTGCCAAGCCCATACACCACCCAAGAGCCCATGGATGGCCGGCCCGGGATAATGCGCCCGCTTTGGATCATGAACAATGCCGGCTCATGATTCGGATGCATGGTTTGCATCGACCGGATCATCGCAATATCGTCCACCACTTCGGTCAGATGCGGCATTGCATCCGATACCCACATGCCAGACTTGCCGTATTGTGCGAACTTGAACGGGCTGCGCATCAGGCCGCCGCTTTGTTCAGGCGTAGTGATGTCGGCTGCGACCTTGTCAAAATAGGGCTCGCCATGATGCTTGTCGAGCATCGGCTTAGGATCGAACAGATCCATCTGGCTAGGCCCGCCGTTCATGAACAGTTGGATGACAGACTTGGCCTTGGGCGGGAAGTGCGGCGCGCGCACTTTCAAATCATAGACGGCTCGATGGCCGTCTGGTGATTCCGATTCTCCAGTGGCTCCGTACAGATCGTGGCTCAGCAACGTCGCGAGAGCCGCTCCGTGCAGGCCATCGGAAACGCGGTCGAAGAATGCCCGGCGCGAGAGCTTTGAACCCTGGCTGGGATTACAGTGCTTGCATTGTTCGTGAGCCATGATTAAATTCCTAGTCTATGTAAATGAACGCCGCTGAGTTGAAAATGATGTGGCAGAGCTTAGCGAGAGCCGCGAGTTCGCCTGCGTCTTTGGGCTCCAACTGCTTGAGCTTCAGCAATGTTTCGAGACTCGCTTTCGCTTCCTCACTTGTCGGAGGGCGGCTCAGCGCCAACCAGTAAAGCTGATCGATTTGTTTTTGCGGATCCGAACCGGCCTTGCTCACAAGCTGCCGCGCGGTTGCCTCCGCAAGCTGCTTCACCATGCCGTTATTGGATAGATAGAGCGCCTGCAACGACACAGTGGATTCCATGCGCTCAATGCAGTTCGGGCTCATCGGCGGAAGGTCGAAATTATCCAACAGCGTTGGAATCTCGGATCGGCGTTGCTCGGTATAGATGCTGCGCCTCCAGCCCTTCTCGGTTTCGATCGGCGTAACCAGCCCGTCGTCACGCACCAGAACCGGCGCCGGCACTCCAAAACGCGTCTCGTCCAAACGGCCTGCGATGTAGGTCAAGGTATCGTTCAAAACCTCGCCCTCCATTCGACGCAGAGGCATACGCGAGAGCAGAACGTTTTCGCCATCCAGGCGCTGTGATTCCTCAGTCACCGTGGATGCCTGCCGGTAGGTACTCGAAGTCAGCATGAGCCGGTTCATCTGCTTCATGCTCCAGCCTTGCTGGATAAACTCGGTAGCCAACCAGTCCAGCAGCTCCGGATTCGATGGCGGAACGCCAGTCTTTCCGAAATTTCCAACCGACTTCACGATGCCCGTGCCGAAGTGATACTTCCACATCCGATTCACCATCACTCGGGATGTGAGCGGATGTTCGGGATTGGTGAGCCATTTTGCCAGCGCCAGCCGTCTGCCGGTCTTCTCGCTGCCTGGCCACGGAGGAACGGGCCGATAGGTGAGCTTGGCGTTGATGAGAACCGCCGGAGGGCCCGGCTCGACGTAAGGTCCAAAGCTGGTGGCCACTCCGCGCCGCAAAACGTAGGTAGGCGAAGGATTGCCGCGATCCCACAGCGCGCGGATCTTGGCCTCCGGTATCATCTTGTACTCGAGCAGCTTGATCTTCGTCTCGACGGCTTCCGACTCTTTGGCCACCGACGGGTCGTGCTTCAGCTCTTCTTTGTCGACCTTGAGCAGCGCTTCGAACTTCTGCGCAAGATACTTCTGGATATCATTCCGATTCTCAGCGGGCGTTGCGGAGAGCTTACGAAGATCGTCCTGGAGATCCTTGGGCTGCGCCGCGATGCGCTGCTCAATCACCTTTTTGCCGAGATCCTTCAGCTTCTCGTCCCAAGCTGTTTGAATCGCCTTGATCTCCACCTCCAGATTTTTGTTGATGAATTCCCGCTGGCGGTCTTCTTCGAGAATCTGTATCGGTGTGGCGGCAGGCGTCACGTAGGGCAGATACTTGCCAGGGAAGTACAAACCATACTTTTCGAGCGTCAATGGCGTTTGCCAATCGTGCTCATCCAGCGCGCCCTTGAATACAGCTTTGAAACGATAGTAATCGCGCTGCGGCAAAGGATCGTACTTATGGCTGTGGCAGCGCGCGCACTTCATGGTGAGGCCCATTACCGACGAGCTGACGGTTTCAATCTCGTCTGCGATCACATCCACGCGGTCGTCCACAAAGTTGACTTCGCGTTCCGTTGTGGAATCGGGAGCCATGCGCAGGAAACCGGTGGCAATCAAGTTGTCCATCAGTTCCTGGGTGACGCTGGGAGCATGCTCGTAATCGGCTAGTTCATCGCCGGCGATCTGCTCCATCAGGAACCGGTCATACGGCTTGTCGTTGTTGAAAGCCCGAATCACATAGTCGCGATAGCGGAAGGCCACGGGTCGTGGCAGGTCGGCAGATAGCTTGCCGCCTTCAGAATCCGCGTACCCAGCGACGTCGAGCCAGTAGCGGCCCCAACGCTCGCCATAACGCGGCGAGGCAAGCAGCTTGTCCACCAACTTCTCGTAAGCCAGTGGATCTGTACTCGCGACAAATTCTTTCACTTCGCCCGGCTCTGGCGGCAGGCCGGTGAGATCAAAGGTCGCGCGCCGGATCAGAGTCTGGCGATCGGCTTCCGGGGAGAGCGACAAGCCTTTCGCTTCCAGTTTCGAAAGCACGAAAGCGTCAATGGCGTTTCGGACGCGCTCCTGATGCTTCACCCGCGGAGCTTCCGGGCGAACCGGAGGTTGGAAGGACCAAAACTGGCGGTCTTTGTCGGTGACCAGCGGATCTTGCGGAGTTCCGGCCACGGCGGCGGGACGTTCCACTTCCGGCGCATTCTGGCGAATCCAATTCGCCACTTTTTCAGTTTCCGCGGGAGTGATCGGCTTCACGTCCACTATGATCAGCTTCTGCTTGGGCGGCATTTCGCCCGCCTTGATTCGCTTGATGAGCAGGCTGTCGTCGGGCTTGCCCAATACCATCGCTGGGCCGGACTTGCCTCCCTTGAGCATGGAAGCCTTCGAGCGCAAATCCAAGCCGGCCTCTTGCTTCCGCAGCCCGTGGCAGATGGTACACCGCGTCAACATGATGGGAATCACATCATCTTGCGTAACGGGCGAATTGTCGACCTTTTGAACCGTCTCGCCGCTAGTGCTATCCCCGCGAATCCAAGAAGAGATAATCGCAATCTCCTTCTCCGAGAGGTGCGGTTTGCCCACTGGCATGGCGCCGCTCTGAATCTTTTTGAAGAGGACGCTGTCCTCCGGTTTCCCGGGCACGACGACAGGACCGGATTCACTGCCTTTGAGTGCGCCTTCTTCCGTGGCGAGGTTTAGATCTTTGAGTTTGACTTGCGTTCCGTGGCAAGCAGTGCAATTGGCTTGGAAGATCGGGGCGACGTCTTTTTCAAAACGAACCGAGTCCGCGAAGATGGACGGGCTGGTCAGTAAGACCGCCAACACTACGATGCAAATCGACTTGAGGCCAGGAAACATCCTCACGGCGGGTAACTTGATGATATCACTCATCATGGGTACAGTTCCGACCCGATCAAAACCGGATCATAGGGTTGGAATTGGCCCCGCTTTCGATAAAGTTCATGATACTTGGCGAGCTTTGCTTCGTCGATTTCCACTCCAATCCCGTGGCCCTGCGGGACGCCCCAATCGGGCCCGTGCACGATAGGAAGGGTCTCGGTGATGATATCGTCGGTCATCATATGTGCGGTCTGCTGGTTTCCGTCTACGACGTTCGGCAGCGTCAGAACAATGTGATGACAGGCCGTCGCGAATATTCCGAGCTCGCCATGCGTATGGCGGCAGATCTGCAATCCCTGGTAGTGCGCCATCCAGGACAGCCGCTGGAACTGCGCGAGAGAACCCGTAAAGTAGGGGCTAAAGCAAATAACGTCCGCAGTGCGTCCCAGCATCTGACGAAGGGCATCCTCCGGCGTCCAGGTGCCTTCGTTGGCCGAGACCGCCATGCGGCAACGGCTCCTCACTTCCTGCATATTGGAAAGGGGATCCTGCACCACAGGCTGTTCAATGAAGTCGATATTGAACTGATCCAGACGCTCGAGGTTGCGGATAGCCTGATTCACTTTCCACGCTCCATTTGCATCCAGGCGGATCTTGGCCTTGGGCCCAATCGTCTCCCGCAGCGCGCGCACCATCTCCACTTCCGCATCGATGTTCAAACCGACCTTCAGATAATAGACGCGAAAACCCTTAGCAACGCCTTCCTTAGCCTGCTCAAATATATGTTCCGGTGTGCCTTGAGAGCAGTAGAAAAAGTAATTTGCGCTCTCTCTCACTTTCCCGCCGAATAGATTGTAAAGCGGTTGGCCGATGGCCTTGCCGCAAATATCCCAGAGCGCCAGATCGATTCCCGGATATGCGAAGCACGCGGTGTGCTGTCTCCATGACCAAATTCCGCGATGCCAAAGCTCCTGGCGGATCCGCTCGCTCTCCCAAGGATCGCGGCCAATCACGAAGGGCCGCATCGCTTCCAAAGCGCCTAGAACGGACTTGACGTCGGCGCCGCTCGAACTTTCCCCCCAACCGACTAATCCATCGTCGGTGGTGGCTTTGACAATGATGTCGGTAACGCCATCCCGGTTTACGATCGAGCTGACTTCGCGGACCGTGTAAGGCACGCTGACCGGTATGAATTCCAAACTCTTAATTTTCATCGAGGATACACTATCGTCTTCGCCGGAGAATGACTATAGTTGGCCGGCTCGAGCGGAGTTTAGAAAATCAGCCTCATCCCAAACTGAATTTCGCGCGGATCGAACAGCGTACTCGATGCGAATCCGAAACCGTTCGTACCCAGCGTGCGGTCCGGGGTGCCGAATGCGTGCTGGTTTAGGATGTTAAAGAATTCCGCGCGGATCTGCAGGTTCACGCGCTCCGACAGGTGCGTATCTTTTGCGAGCGACAAGTCCAAATTGCTCCACCCAGCGTCCCGGAAGGTGTTGCGGCCCAGGTTTCCGGGGCGCGTCAATACCGTATTTCCATTCGCCACAGTAAGCGGCGCCGAGAAAAACTTGCCGACAAAAACCGGATTCGGATTGGAACTGCTGATTGAGTTCACAGCGCTGGCGAACGCGGCGCTATCGGCCAGTACTTCGTTCGAAAAGAGTTGCTCTTCCGGACCCGATCCTTGCCTCTTCGTGGCTGTGGAGACCAAATCCGGCCTGGCAGTGGTGCCTGCGTAATTATCGATACCGTATTCGGCGGTTCCATAGGGCGTATTCACAGTGAAGGGAAATCCGGTGCTCGCGGTCGTGATACCCCAGAAGGTCCAGCCGCTGGTGAGACGTTTGGGAAGCGCGGGCGCCCATTTCTCGAAGGGCAGCAAATAGGAGAAATTCACCACCACGCGGTGGCGAATATCAAACGACGAGGGAGCCTTTTCACAGCTCCAGCAGAAGGGATTGTTTTGCCCGACAGCCGAATTGGCCCCGTCGCCGTTGTACACGGTGGAGGCGTTGTCAATGGAGTGCGCATAGGTGTAGGAGAGTTGGAATGTAAGGCCTGCCGTGGGCACGGTTTTACGCAGCGTCGTTTGCAGCGAATTGTAAGTGGAGTGGGCGTGATTGTCCGTCAACTGAAACTCACCCAGGCCGGGATTCACATTGGTAAACGGCGTGACGTTGGACGGCGCACCCGAATAGGCATTGGGAAATTGCGAGGCATACAGACCCACGGCGTTATTGAATACCCAGCCTGTTTGCACAGTCAGATTGAAAGGCAACTCGCGTTCAATGGTGAAGTTGCCGCTCAAGGTGTAGCCGTTGTGCAAATCATTGCTGGTGACGTTGGTTTCAAGCGGCGCATAGGGTAGCAGGTTGATCGGGTCGTTCGGCGGAACGGTCTTTGAATTTCCGTTGGAGGGGACAACGTTGCCGCTCAGATCATGCAGCGGGGGTAGATTCAACGGCCTCGGAGTGGAGGTGAAAAGCAAATTCGGAGAGGCGCTGTAGCCCGCGAACGGGAAGTTGAAGCCCTGCTGATCCGCGGTTTGCGAGAGCGGCAAGTTCGTGAAGATGGCGAACCCGCCGCGGATTACGGTCTTGGGATGGACTTTCCAGGCCATTCCCAGGCGCGGCGCGAAGCCGGTGTTATCGCCCTTATAGATGGGCTGTGGGTTCAAAACCATCTGGCCCCAGAGCGAACTGCCAACGAAGTTGCGATCGTTGACAATGCCTGCCAGCCGGTTGCCGATCTCCGTGGGCACGCTGTTGTTTTCATACCGCAGCCCCAGGTTAATCGTAAAATTGTTCGTGAGTTTGATGTCGTCCTGGAACCAGCCGGACCACACGTGACGCCTCAGCGAGAAAGGGGCGAAGCCACCGCCGGGAGGTCCAAATCCAGGATAGGCTACGCTGCGTTCATAGAACTGGCTGATGCCTGTCATAAAGCTGACGATGGAGTTCGGAGTCGGATCGCCCACATTGATGTTATGCCCGCCATCGGAAGAGGGAATCGCCACCGGCGACGGCGAGCCCGCGGCAAAAACGTAGACGCCGTTGGGACCGCCAATTGAGGTTCCAAAATAGCTTGAGTGCACCGTCCGGTACTCCCCGCCGAAATTCATCGTGTGGCGGCCCTTCACCCAGGTCATCGAGTCGCGGTAGTTCATGGTGAACGGCGCCAGGCTGAATCCGCCACCGCCGCCGTCCGGACCATAGCTATAGAAGGCGCCGTCCGCAAAGCTCGCCGTGGTGCTGTTCGAAAGAGCGGGAATCGACTGCTCAATCGACTGCATTCCGCTGATTCGGACCTCGTTGATGAGGTTGGGGCCAAAGAGGTGAGTCTCACTGAGGCCCGAATTTATCCAGTCATTTTTCAGCGAGCTCGAGTACGCCGCGTGAATCAGCGCCTCCGACGGATCCTGCACCGGGGCATGGTTGCTGGCAACGCTGTATCGGAAGAAGAAAGAGTCTTTGTCCGAAAATCGCTGATCCAGGCGTCCGGAGTACTGGTCGCGGTTTATCGGGCTGCTGTAGGCCGTCTGGAGCGTGTTCGCTCCGAACTGGCCGCCGGGATTGTTGGGCAGCGGGTACTTGTTCAGGATCGCACTGGCGTCCGCAGTGATCGGCACCTGGAGCGTGTAGCCACCAAGGTTGACAATGCCCTGACGTTCTTGCGCGGTCGGGACGGAGATAACCACTGGCGTTGCCAGGCGTTGCCGGAATCCGCCGTACTGAAAAAAGAAAAAGGTCTTGTTGCGGCCGTTGTACACTTTCGGAATCCAAATAGGACCACCGAAGGTGACGCCAAACTCGTTGCGGCGAAAGGGCGCCACCGACGGGGCGAAAAAGTTGCGCGCGTCCAAATCGTCGTTTCTTATGAATTCGAAAGCCGATCCGTGAAAATCGTTGGTGCCCGTTTTTGACACCACACTGACGATGGTGCCGGAGCCGCGCCCGTATTCCGCGGAGTAGTTGTTCTGAAGTACCCGGAATTCCCCAATGGCGTCCAGGTTGAAGTTCCCGAACTGTCCGCCGCCGAGTTCGTTGTCGCTGGAATCCATGCCATCCAGATAGCTGGAGCCGGTGGTCCCACGATTTCCATTGCCCGAGGTATTGACTTCGAACTGAAAGGAGCTGTTGGTTTCAGGCGTCTGGCCGGGCAGCGTGAGCATCAGGTTCTGGATGTCGCGGCCATTGAGCGGCAAGTTGGCCACCTGCCGGCCCTGGATAACGCCGCCGATCTCACCGCTCGTGGTGTTGATGGTAGGCGCATCCGCTTCCACATTCACGGCGGTAGTCACGCCAGCCACGCTCAGCGTGAAATTCACCTCAAGGCGCTGCTCCACGTCGAGGGATACCTGAGCTGAGGACTTCTCCAGGCCTACGCCTTCCGCCGTGACGGTGTATGTTCCTACCGGCATCTGCTGAAGATTGTAGTTCCCCGTATTGGACGTGGTCCCCACGCGCGTGAAGTTGGTGCCGGTTTGGATGGCCGTCACCGTGGCGCCGGGTACGACGGCTTGGCTACGGTCCGTCACCACCCCCACAATGGAGCCGATCGCCTGCGCTCGAAGATCGACCTGCGTCGCAGCACACGTGGCTAACACGCTGAAAACAATATAAATACCCTTGGTCATGAGACCTCCTGGAGAGTCGCGCTCAAACAAATGATCATAACTATAACATCTGGGAGAAGTTGAAAACGTGTGTCAGATCGAAAACAGTTGTACGAATCCGCTTTTTACGCGGCGGAAGCGCAATTACAGATCACTGGAGGGACAGCCGGTAGCTGCCCGGCGTGGTTCCCGTGTAACTGCGGAACACCCTGCAAAAGTGGCTCTGGTTCTGAAAGCCTAGCTCGAAAGAAATTTCCTTAACGGAACTGGAGGGATTCGCCAAAAAACGCTTGGCCTTGCTCATCAATAACTGGTTGTAGACTTCGTGCGGGCTCTGTCCCAGGCTGACCGAGTTCTTGAAGAGTTGAATAAACCTGCTCGCGCTGGTCCCTGCGGTCGAGCACAAATCCGACAGCTTGAAGCTGCTCTTGCCGCAGGCGTTCATGTACTCGAACGCCCGCACCATTTGCCACGATGGCAACTGTCGCGGAAGCACGCGCCTGGGTATTCGGATCACTGGCGACAGGCAGCGCCGCAGCAAATGCACCAATAGCTGGGTGACCAAGGCCTGCGCGACCATCTCGAAGCCGTTTTGCCGCTCGTCAAGTTCCGCCAGCAGCTCATCGGCAAATTGGAGCAAAGATGGATCCTGCGCTTTGCCGACAAAAGACAGACTGCCTGCTTCCAGATCGAAGGGAAGCCGCATCCGGCGAATCGTCCGGTACATGGCGCTTTCCGGAACGTGTAGCGAGATCCCGACGGCCGCCAGAGGTTCTTTTGGATAGGTGGCATGGTGAACCTCGCCAGGGTTTACCACCAACACTTCCCCCGGCGTCAGGATCTGGCGGTCGTCGACGACTACGCAATCGATTGCGCCAGACAGGCAAATGATAATGTTGTACTCATCGTGCGTGTGCGGTAGACACTCCACCTTCCCCGCTGAATAACGGAACGAGTGAAGACAGATCTCCTCGGCCTGGGAAAACCACAATCGGGTTGCCGGATCTTGCTCCGGTGCGAAGATCATCCCCATCAGATTCTGTTCCTAGGCCAAACGATAGCCCAACGGCGTTGGCGTGTCAATCGGCGTGAGCGGGCCGGTGTAGCCGTATATTGGTTTTCTGCTCCGCCCGGCCTCGAACACCCGGACGATCATGGTAAAGCGGACCTCCAAAAAAACCTGCTTTCGCGTCGTACCCCGGCGGCATCGCGGGAGTCGGCTCGGATCGGCCGGCGGTGGTGATGAACAGGTCAGTGAGGTCGGGGCCGCCGAATCCCATGCACGAAGTCTGTTTGGCGCCAGTCACCAGACGCCGTTCCATCTTGCCGTCCGGATCATAACGCACAACGCAGGAGCCATACCATTGCGCCGACCAGAGGAAGCCTTCCGAATCCGACGTCAGGCCATCCGGCATGCCCTCATTTCCGGGCACTTGAACAAACAGCCTGCGGTTGCGGAGGTCACCGGTCGCGCGATGGTAGTCGTAAGCATAGATACGGCGGACTGCGGTATCGGTGAAATAAAGGGTCTTGTAGTCGAGCGAAAAGGCCAGGCCGTTCGCGAGATGGAAGCCGTCATCGACGATCGACACGCGGCCGTCCGTGTCGACGCGCATCAATTTGCCCAACGGATATTTTTCGTCGGGATTATAGAACCATGACCCGGCGAAAAGCCTTCCTTCCGGGTCGGAAATGCAATCGTTCATCCGGCATTTTGCGCCGTCAACTTCGGTAGCGATTGGCGTCGTTTTATCCGCGCCATCCCACAGCCAGATTCCACTGTTGTTGGTGATGACAAACCCTCCTGGCCGATTCACGCGGTAGCCGTTGATTTCGAGACCAACCTTAACCATTTCGTGATGCCGGATTGCGGGCAGGTATTTATAGAACCGGAATCCTTCGCAGTCTGTCCAGTAGAGCGTTCCGGTGTCTGGGTCCCAGATGGGGCACTCGCCGCAGAGGTCGTGATAGTCCGCAATGACTTCCATCTTTGTGTCCGTTTGGCAAGAAGTATACACTAAGGCTTCACATAAGAACGCGTTGTTGCGCACCTCCCGGCAAGGAGAAACACGTCCGGCGGGGGTAAGCTGGTGGGTCCAAGAACGACAAGCCTGGAGGTTATTTTAGTGACAATACTGCGCGGAAACATCGCGATTGCGGGCGCTCTGTTTTGCGGAATCCTGCACGCTCAAGGATCGCCGGATGGTTTTTACGGCAGCCTTCCATTAGTTCGGAACTCTGAGACGCGTTCTATATCGGCTGAGAATCCGCACGGTGAAAAAGGTGGCGGCGCCAAGGCGGTCCCGGACGCCGGGAACCCAGCCTCGGCGCTGGGCGCCGGCTGGAAAGTACGGCCGGCCATCAACCTTCCTAAGCAGTCCACCACCACGCTGGCTGAAGTTACGGGGCCTGGAACGATACAACACATCTGGATGACGGTGGATCCCAAGGCTTACCGCGATTCGGTGCTGCGCTTCTACTGGGATGGCGAAGAGGCTCCCTCCATCGAAGTACCGCTCGGCGATTTTTTCGCCACCGCGAATGGGGCGCGCTACAAAGTGAACTCGATGATGGTGGCGGTAAATCCATCCGGCGGCTTCAACTCGTATTGGCCCATGCCGTTCCGGAAGAGCGCTCGCATCACGATTGAGAATCAAAGCCCTGAGGAGATATCCGACTTTTTCTATCAGATCACCTACGCGCTGGAACCGGTTCCTGAAAACGCCGCGTACTTTCACGCCCAATGGCGGCGGACGCTGACGACGCGGGAGCATCCTGAGCATGTTCTGCTCGACGGTGTAAAAGGAGCAGGCCAGTACGTCGGAACGTTCATCGCTTGGACGCAGCTTTCCGGAGGATGGTGGGGCGAAGGCGAGATCAAATTTTATATCGATGGCGACAGGAGCAACCCAACCATCAACGGCACCGGCACCGAAGACTACTTCGGAGGAGCCTGGGGTTTTGATGACACGTTTACGTCGCTCTATTCGGGCTATCCGTTCCAATCCGACAAACGCGGCGAGGTGCCGAAGCATTCACTCTATCGCTGGCACGTCCTGGATCCGATTCGCTTCCATACGGATCTGCGAGTGACCATCCAAGCGCTCGGTTGGTGGCCCAACGGGAAATTCCAACCGCTGACCGATGACATCGCATCCGTCGCTTACTGGTATCAGATGGAGCCGCACCAGGCATTTCCCCCGCTGCCGGATCGCCCGTCGCGATTCATTCGCTAGCGGCTGCAACGATTCGGAGTTCGTAGCGCGCGCACTCTTGCGTGCGCCACGCTGGGGCCCGGCGCAGGCGGATGGCCGCGCGGGAAGTTGGGAGCTGCTACTGGTGCGAGAGCGAGAAGGCCGCCGACTCCTTCGGAAGAGGCTGCAAGTTCACAAAATACACCGCGATCACTCCCGATATCGCAATCAGGCTGCCGACATAGAGCCCCCACGACCATCCGGCGCGAGATGCTATGAACGGGGTAAGAATCGGAGCAAAAAAACCGCCCACCTGGGCTCCGGTGTTTAAAATACTGGACGCTCCGCCCACCCGCTCACCAGCGATTTCGGTTACCGCCGCCCAGAACGGCCCTTCGCAGCACGCACCGAAGCCGAAGGCGAGTGAGAAGCATATCACCGCAGTTAATCCAACGCTCGCGGTTCCGAAAAAAAGGAGCCCCGCTCCCAGACTGAGTCCCGCGATCGGAACCATGCGCCGCCCCACGTGCGGCCCATAACGCAGTGTGAGGCGGTCCGAAACCAATCCTCCGAGCGGCATGATGGTGCCTTCCGTCAAAAACAGGATGGTGGTGTAACGGGCGCTGGCATCCGCGCCGAGGTGAAGGACCTGCCCGAAATAGTAGTACATCCAATAAAAGAAAATGTATTGAAAATAGCCCAACGCGGTGTAGGCATAAGTAATAAGCAGCAGGTTGCGATCGTGAAACAGGATTCCCCAGGATTGAGCCGGCTTGGCGCGGTCCGTAGCAGCGGCGCGCTCGACACCCGGCGGGTAATCCCGCGCAATCCAATACCAGAACGCTGTGAGCGCGGCCGTGGCGAAAGCTCCCACCAGAAACGGGGCGCGCCATTGGAACCGCTCGGCGATCCAGGTAAAGAATAGCGGAGAAATGGCGGCGCCGAACGAGGAGCCCGCGATGATGATGCCCTGGACCTTTCCGTGATGGACAAGCGGAATCCACGGAGCCACCATTCGAGCGCACGCGGGATAGAGAGGAGCCGTCGCCACACCCAGCCCGAGTCGGATCGCGAACAGCGACGGCACGACGCCGATCAGCACACCAAGGCCGGGTCGTCCTCCGACAACTGTCAGTCCGGTAAATACTGCCGAGCCAATCCCCATCAGAGTCAGCGTTCGCCGCGCCCCCAACCAGTCCGTCAAGAGGCCGCCCGGAAGCATAGTGAGCGCGTAGCCGAGAATGAAGGCGGAGTAAACGCCGCCCATGGCAGTGGGAGAAACTCCGAAATCCATCATCAACTGAGGCCCGGCGATCGACATGATGGTGCGGTCAAAGTAGCTGATCATGCTGAAGCCGAACATCAGAAACAGGATCAGCAACCGTGTCATCCCGAGGCTCGCAGTTGTCCGTGCACCCAAAAGCATGATATCGACGACCCCTCCAGGTTTCAGTTGCCAAAGATGATAGCGTACTCAGGATGAGGCAATCCTCTGCAAACGGCTCGGCCGAACCGAAACGGCTTCTACTCCGGGTGCCCGGCGGACGTTCACCCTTGCTTTGGCGATCTTGATCGCCTCTGGCGTTTGCTGAGCGCCATGTTGTAATTAAATGGCTCGTATCTGATTCGCGGGGTTTTGCTCGCCGCTGTATCCGGCCCTTTAACTTGCCTTGCCTAGGCTGGACCAGATCTCGCGCTCGGTGGTCCAGGTCAACCAGGGATCACTCTAGCTCTCTTGGGGTGTTGCGCCAATTTATTTTTGTGGATCGTGCCGGAGCAATTTCAGGCAGAATCGAGGCGACAACGTTTGAACACTTGGATTCGCGCTGGAAGGATTAAGATATGCGAAAAGGGTTTACAAGAAAACCGCAAGCGGACGAGCCCGCGACGCCAAGCAAGAACTACATAACGCCAGACGGCCTGCAGCGCCTCAAAGATGAGCACCGGTTTTTGCTCACCAGGGAACGCCGGGCCGTGACGGCGGTGGTAGCGTGGGCTGCCAGCAACGGCGATCGCAGTGAAAACGCCGACTATCAGTACGGCAAGCGGCGGCTGCGCCAGATCGATGGACGGATTCGCTTTCTCACGAAACGAATCGAGTCCGCGGAAGTGGTTGACCCGGAAACTCCGAGAACGGGGCAGGCGGCGACGAAAGTATTCTTCGGAGCGACTGTGCGCTATGCCAATGACGCGGGAACGGAGCGAGTGGTGAGCATCGTGGGCACCGACGAGGTCGATCTCAACCGCAACCACATCAGTTGGGTGTCGCCTCTGGGGCGCGCGTTGATGAAGTCGGCAGCAGGCGATTGCGTAGTTCTCCAAGCGCCGGATGGTACAGCATACCTGACCGTGCTGGAAGTGCGTTACCAGCGCATTTCGGTGGAACCGTTCCGTGAACCGCCTGGAGCCGAGGCCTCGGCAAAGGGACTCCCTCGCGGAGCCAATCCACCTGACGAAGTTTAGCCAGGCGGCACAGGAACATTCCAGGCCCCGCGCAACAACGAATTGGGAGCTGACTCTCGCTATTTGTTCCATTACTGTTTTAAATCCCAGTCAGGAACGCTCGCGTGTTACGGCGCAGTGTTTAGCGACTGCTCCGAGCGGATCGTCGGCCATCCTTCCAGAGGTCGGTCCCGCTCACAGGCGGGCTCGATTCCGATCTTGTCGTTCACGGCGGAGGCAATTCGTTGCGAGCCAATTGCCCAGTCTGACATTCCAGCAGCCAAATCCGCGCTGAGAAGTCCGCAGTCTGCCGCTTCGTATGCAAGGCGACGCGACTCTAAATGCATTCAGTATCGGACCACGACGGTCTTGCTGAACGATAACTGCGGCGGGAAAGGCTGTGGATGACCGCGGCCTGCGCTCTGTCAAGATCCGGCAATCGAAGGATGGCATGGGTACACTTTACTTTGCGATGGAACTGTGACTTCATGACCTGGCCTCCAATGCCACGGTTCGCACTATGCGGCTCCGATCCGAGTAACGCGTAAAGCGCCCGCTATATCCTCAGTGCGCGCGCGGTAGTTGCTCCTTTCCATCTGCCTGCTCCGTTTATTTGCCGGTGTCACGGGGAGCGTCCCCGGCAATCCGCGCTTTCGATGATCCACGACTCGCCAAGATCCCCGAGCACGTCGGCCACGCCCATCTTCTTCTTTACGCGAACGCCATCCACCGAACGCTAAGAGTGCGTTTCACAATGCGATATATATAGCCCCTGCCGCTGACCGGTTTCGCACCTTCGATGATAAACTTCGTTTCAGGAAGACGACGAATCCATGAAACCACCATCGAGCGTCAAAACGCCGGCGCAATACATCGCCTCACTACCCGCCGATCGTGCGAAGACGATCATGGCGGTGCGCGCACTCGTGAACGCGCACATTCCGCGCGGCTACGATGAGTGCCTTGTTTGGGGTACGATCGGCTGGGCGATCCCTTTGTCTCGATATCCGGACACGTACAACAAGCAGCCGATCTGCTACGTCGCGCTCTCGTCGCAAAAGAACTACTGCTCGCTCTACCTGATGGGTGCGTTTTGGAGTGCGAGTCAACTCGATCAGCTTAAGGCGGCGTTCAAGGCGGCGGGGAAGAAGCTCGACATGGGGAAGTGTTGCGTTCATTTCGAGTCGCCGGACGATTTACCGCTCGAAGCGATTGGCAAGCTGATCTCAGCGATTTCGAGCGAGAAATGGATCCGGATGTACGAGCAAACGCGCTTGATGACCAAGGCGGGGCAGGCGCAGAAGGCGAAGCGAGGCGCCCCATCGGCGGGCAAGGTGGGCACCAAGCGCGTCGAGAAGAAGTATTTGGCGTAAATACGGTGGCGCGTATTCCGCCCGAAGCGAACGCATCGGTAAACACTTCGCGACTGATCGTTACCGATCTCGCGGCGGAACGGCCGATGCCGCCGTTCCTCCCCGGCTCGCCTGGTACTGGGGAGTCACCTTCGCAACGGCGAAAAAGCTGCCGGCCGTCGCCGCTGGGACTGCTGCCATTTTAGTGCGCCGCAGCGCGGAGGCCCGGAACGGGCCGCGCCAAATATATTGAACAACGAGAAGGTATTTACCGTCTTTTAAGGCGATCTGGTCTCCAGCTCCGCCTTTCTTCCTCGCGTCCGGTGCGTCTTGCCGGCAGTGGGGATGGGTTGGCTGACCTACTTGTACGAGCCGTTGGAATGACCGAATTGCTGGCTAAATCGTGAGTTTCGCCGTTGTCGGCGGGTTCTCAAATACGCTGTCGCTCCTGGCGTTTGGTGTGAATCAGAAGCGACGGACGGAGTAGGCAAAGGCAGAAGAGCAATGAGGCACACATAAAATCCAATAAGGAGGCTTTCCAATGAAACACAACACCATGTTGACCGTCGCATCTCTGCTCTCGCTCCTCTTCCTCACGCTTCACATTACGGACGACATCGTTCGTGGGATATCGAAGGCCGAGAGCTCAAACATTGCGCTGCTGGTCCTCGCGGTCTTGCTGTACGGGACACTGGTGCTCCCCGAACGGCGATCGGGGCACGTCATCATGCTGCTCATCGGATTGCTCGCAGCAGCCATGCCCGTCATGCACATGAGGGGGGCACATTACGGCGAGATCGCCAAATCCCCCGGCGGCTTTTTCTTCGTCTGGACACTCTGGGCGCTCGGCGGGCTAGGGGGCTTCACCTTGATCCTCTCGGCGCGCGGACTGTGGGATCTGCGACGGAGCCGGCCCCAGTAGTCCAGGGCAACAGACGGTGTTGTAATTCCAAGGAACCCGTTTCGCCTCCGAACCAGTTTGCCCGAGCCCGGTTGGCGGTTATCTAGGTCGCCGACGTACGCTGGCGGCTCCAAGGGTCCAGAGCGTCAATATCCTCAACTTTGAATTCATCCCGGGTCGTCTGATCTCCGCAAGATCGATTTAGGTCTATAGTCTTGCCGGTTGTCAGTACCCAGACGAAGGCCGGCATTTGCGCAGCAGCCATGCCGCCGTGGACCTTGAGTTGGCAGATCGTCTTCAGATTGCTCGCGAAGAAGTCAGGTGGTCGACTCGACGGGCTGGCAGCCACATTCGGCAATGCAAGGGTTCATCCCGGTTATCATTTGTTTAGCCGGTCGATGCCATATTACGCTGACACGACATAAATTTTGAAACCGATTCCGCATGGTGCCTCAGATAGCCGGCCGCCAGTGGTGGTGGCCAGCGTTTTTCAAACCGGTCTCAATCTGATACGAGATCTCAGCCGCCGCGGAGTCCGCGCGTTCGGCGTGGATCACATCGCCTCGCACCCCGGATTCCAGTCGCGCTACGGAAAATCGTTTGTCTGCCCAGACCCGGATCGGCAACCGGTCGAGTGGGTGGCGTTCATGCGGCAGTTGGCGCGGCAGATCGGCGGCAAACCCGTGCTCATCCCCGCTGCGGACATCTTTGTAACGGCGCTCGGCCAGCACGCCGGCGAACTCGTATCAGACTACTGCTTCTCCACCGATTCGGTGGCGCTGCAAGCGGCGTTGACGACCAAGGAACAACAGTACGCGCTGGCAGCTAATGCTGGGTTCCCCTGTCCGCGCACCGGACACATTCAGGGCCGCGCGGACCTGGAAGCGTTCTGCCGGGATGCGCAATTCCCCTGCCTGATCAAGCCACGAAGCGAGCGTGAGTGGAAATCCCTACCCGAAGGCAATCCGTTGCGCGGAAAGAAAATCGCAACCGCGGACACGGCGGCTGCATTGCTCGAGCGTTACAGCCATGCGGAAACCTATCAGCAGCAAGCCGTGGTGCAGGAGATCGTCGCCGGACCGGACGACGCGAAGTATTGTTACCTTGCGACCTACGGACGGGACCGGGAGCGGTTGGGCTACGTTGTGGTCCGTCAATTTCGCACGCATCCCTTAGGATTCGGATCGGCCAGCCTGGTGCAGCCGGTAGTCGACGAGGAAATCGCAGCGATGTGCGACCGTTTTCTGCGGTCCATCGGGTACATGGGTATATGCGAGATCGAGCTCAAACGCGACGCGCGCGACGGCCAGGTCCGCCTGATCGAGATCAATCCGAGGTGGAGCGTGACCGCGGATTGCGCCACTTATGCCGGCGTGCACTTAGGCTGGCTGCACTATCTGGACTTGATCGGCGAGCGTGTGCCCGCAATCACAGCCACACGGTTCGACTTTCGCCATATCGTGCTCTATCGCGACGCTCCCGGATTTGGACAATACCTGGATGCCGGTTTGACCACGTGGGGTAAGTGGTGGAGCGCTTACCTTCCGCCGGTGGAGTTCTTTGACTTCGACTGGCGCGACTGGAAAGTCACTTCGCGCACTCTGTGGGATGCGGCGCGAGCCCTCGCCGGCGGAATTCTTCGGCATTGGAAGCTACGCGCTTGATTACTCCTGGCCGCGGTAATCCGGCGTCCTTTTGTTCGCGCCGGCTGACCGGCCGCGTCCGAATAACGTAATCAAAAGCGTCTTATAGCGTACGGGGAGGAAGGTGGGAAACGGCCAGTGAGCCAACGACCGCCAGAGGAAGGATCGGGCTTGCGGGGAACCATTCTCACGGGCGAGCACCACGGCTCCATAGATTTTTCCAGACCAAAAGCGGCGCAGCACAACCCATCGCCGCCAACCGCTGAGGCCTTCCACCATGGTGCTCTCCACTTGTGGAATTGCGTCGAGATGCCGCTGGAGTTCACGGCTGGTGTTATTTGCCCACACCCGATAGAAGCTCAAGGGCGAGGGACAGTAAACAAAATGATTATGCAGCCGCAACCGAACCCACATCTCCCAGTCTTCCCAACCGGCTAAGTCTTCGCGAAACCCGCCAAGCTCTACCAGCGCGCTGCGTTTGACCATCACGGAAGAGGCGCCGAGCTCATTATTCCAACGCAGACGGGGCCAAATTTCATCGGGGCTGCGGGGTAAGTGGATCCGGCGCTCCCCGGAAAGCTCCGAGACGATGCAAATTCCGGTATAACTCAACGCGGCACCCGGGCATTCCTCCAATGAGCGAAACTGTTCGGCGGTCTTGCCCGGATCCCACCAATCGTCGGCATCGAGGAAAGCCATCCATTCGCCGGAAGCGGCGCCTATACCAAGATTCCGTCCCGCACCGATACCCTTCCGCCTGGTTCTCGATTGATCCACCAGGAGAACAGGCTTTCCGTAACCCGCCACCAACTCCCGGGTGCCATCTTTGGATCCGCCGTCGACGACGATCACTTCGAGCACGGGGTGGGTTTGCGCGAGTGCGCTGTCAATCGCCTCTCTTATATAAGGGGCGGCGTTCAAGGAGGGCATGATCACTGAGACTGTCGGAACTCCGGCCACCCTCGATGAGGCCTCGCCCGGCTGCAACGGGAGCACCCCTCCGGTTTCCATGGCGATCATTATAATGGACGGTCTCGGGATACGGGGCGCCTTCAGCAATCCCGCCTAGCGAACTTTCAAAACCAAACGCTTCCGCCATGTGAGCCGATAGCAGTCTGCAGACGCAGCCTCTTACGGGATTGCTGGTCCACTCCGCAGCGGCGGATATCGAACGGCGTGATCGATCGGGCGGCGTTGAATCCGGCATAGAACGAGAACGCGGCCCGGTATTTAGCCTGCCGCAGGGCCTCCACGGTCTCTGCGGAAAACGTGTCGCGTGCTCCCACCGGATAGGCCAAGGTGTCGATTTTCCTCCCTAGCTCCTTCTCCAGAATTTCGCGCGATAGCGCCAACTCCTCCAACTGGTCTTTTGCCGGCAGCTTGCTCAGAATCTCGTGGTTGTGGGTATGCGAGCCAAACGCCATCCCAGCCTGCTGCATCTCGCGCGCCTCGTTCCAATCCAGAAAGCGGCGTTGCGCGCTGTTGCCCGGCCGCGAGGAATCGCAAGCCCGCTCCAACTGTTCCAGGAACCGGGCGTGGTCGCGCATCGCCGGTTGCTTGTAGAGCCTGAAAACGTGCATGAGGCACTGAGCGGTTCCGTCGTTCTCCAGGTCGAAATCCTGTGGATGCGGGTATTCCAGGCGGAAGCGCAGCCGGCGGGAGCGCTTGACGATGTAGGCAATTTCATCCCACCACGGTACGCGGCTGGTGCCCACGAATCCAGTCGGCAGAAAGAATACGCCCTGAACGCCATGACGCCTGAGCACTGGGTACGCGAGCTGGAAATTGTCGATGTATCCGTCGTCGAAGGTAATGAGGACGCGCGGTTCGGTGAGACGTTCGGCGCCGGAGAGGAGTCCGGCTACTTCTGCCAGCGTGGCCATGCGAAAGCGGCTTTTCAGATAGCCGATTTGCCAATCGAACTCCTGGGCGGTGCAGGAAAACAGGCCAGGGTCAAATTCGGTAGAGTCTTTGTCGCCAATGCGGTGATAGTTCAACACCATGAGCACCGGGCGGTGCCGGATATGCTCCAGCAGCCAGGTTGCCCCCATGGCAGCGGAGAGATCCGATATGAATTCACGCTTACCCCGCATGGCGTTGTTTCAAGTCTACGATGGCCTTGACCATCCAGGAAGCCGAGAGCATAATTTGGAAAGGCGAGAACCAATACGATGCGTAGCTTCTATTCCGCGCATATACTAGCTGGCGCCAGCATTTTAGTGAGCCCCGCGGTTCAAGCCGAAGCAATCGCGCCGCTGGCCTTTACTATCCAGGTTCAGTCTGCGCGAGTCATTCAAGGTGCGGACGATCCTATCTACGCCTACCTTTCCAACCTTGCGCCGATGGGTTCCCCAGCCACCAATGCCCAGGTGACCGCTGTCTACGGTTTCGGGAACCCTGCCAGCCTGGGAAGTTTTTTGGGTCCGGTCACGGCCACTGGCGGCGCCACTTTTCTCACTCTTCCGTTCCCTCTGAGCACCAGTACCCTCAGCCCGGGAATTTTTCCGTTCCAGGTAACAACGGTCAATAAATCCAGCGGCGGATCCTCCACCCAATCCGGCCAATTTACGGTCCTTGCCCACGCCAAGCCCGCATTGTTCGTGCAGGGGCAGATTATTCCCCTTTCAACACCGGTCGTAATCTCATTCACCTCCAATGTATTTGCCGAGGCGGCTCCCACCGGAACGGAAGGGCCTGGGGGCGGCTTCAATCCTCAGATGCTCGGCGACCCGCCTCCCGGCGTGCCCACTGCTGAGCTGGACCTGGATGCCGTTTCGTCTTTCGGTAGTCCGTACATCACCACCACTCTTGCTCCCTTCACCGATTTGCCCTCGAACGACGATCCTGCTCAGGGCTTACCTTTTCAGATCAACTTCCTGGTGCCGTCGCTGGGTGACTATAGCACCACGTTCCTTTTGCACTATTCGGATGAGCAGGATCTGCCCGGAGCTGATCTTCCGGGGTCGGAACTGGCCTCGTTCACTGTCAATATTGACGTGACCGCCACCACCGCGTACTGGACCATCACAACCGACACAGTCCCCGAACCCAACGCCCTGGCGCTGACTGCGCTCGGAATCTGCACTCTGCTCTATTTTGCGCGAAGAGCGTCCGCGTAAACTAAGTGGGACGGAAGGCGCCAGCCGTTTGTTGCATTCCCGCCCCACTGAGTGCCGCAAACTATTGATCCATGATGTGGCGCGGGCGCTTTCGCCTGCGAACCGGGTGCTACGTGACTATACGTCAGCCCTGGCTCGAAGGCGACTACGAGGGGCGCACGGATTCAAAAGCCACATAGGTCCTGGAGGGTAGTGCGCTGTCGTTGAGGCTGCATCCGCGGAATCCGGACCCGGAGTCAGTTATTTGATGCGCTCCCACAAAAGCTTGTAGGTAGCATTCTTTCGGTCAATCACTCCGCCTTTCCCGTCCTCGCGGGGAATCAGGAGTAGGCGATCCTTGCCTTGAAATTCGAACCATCGGACATTATTGACGCCGCGCCAATTTGGTTGGCTTGCGTCTTCCAAGTGGTGAGTGATAGTTTGCGCCTTCAAATCCAGTGTGTAGGTGCCGTAATACGCAATGTAATCGTCAAAGGCCGCCACCTTCTCCTCGGCACTACCGAATGCGGGCCCTTTCACGAAGGGCTTGCGAGCACCCTTCACATCGATTTGGACAGACATCCAGCCGGAGCGATCATAGGTGATGATTCCGGTAGGGTGATCATAAGCACGGTGAAAAGTCGCGTCAGTGCCCTCCACTGAAACCAATCGCCAGGCGCCAATCAACTTCTTACCGACATTGTCGGGTCGCGATTCAGCGGACAACAAGAAAACGCCAGAGAGGATCAACAAGAGGACGCGGCCAGTGCGCATGGACATCCAGTGTATCTCCACCGGACCCCCGGCCGATGCCGCACCTCGACCTCCGCGTGATCTTCGCCGGCTTCCAACTGCCGAGTCGAGGCGATTGCGCGCGGCTGTCGCCTGGTCCTTATCTCCGCTGCGCCAATTCGTCGCGATACGTCACGCCACCCTTCATGACAAAGCCGACGCGCTCGAGAACCGTAATGTCGCGCAACGGGTCTCCCGGCACCGCAATAACGTCAGCCAGTTTGCCTGCGTTCAGTGAGCCTACCCGGTCCCGCCAACCCATGATCTCGGCGTTGAGCGAAGTCGCCGCGACGATGGCGGCCATCGGCGATTCGCCCAGCTCCACGCGCTCGGCGAACTCTTTCGCATTCTCTCCGTGCGGGATCACCAGCGCATCCGTCCCGAACCCGATCGGAAGACCGGCCAGGACCGCGCGGCGGAATCCGGCAATGGCAATCGATCGGATCTGGCGGGCGCGATCGCGTTCACTTTCCGGAATCGGATTCCCTTTTCCGGACCGGTCAATCGCGGCGAAAACGTGCAGCGTGGGCACATAAAACACCTGCCGGTTCGAAGCCTTCAGCAGGGCCACGGCCTCATCGTCGAGATCGGACCCGTGGTCCACCGTCCGGACGCCCGCGCGAATCGAGGCTTTGATGCCCTCGGCGCCGTGCGCGTGCGCGGCGACGAATTTGCCCCAGCGCCGCGCTTCCACGACAGCTGCCCGGATCTCCTCATCGGAGTACTGCTGCGCGCCCGGCGTAATTCCCTTCGAAAGCACCGCTCCGGTAGCCAGAATCTTGATGAAATCAGCGCCGTTCTTCAAGTTCGTCCGAACCGCCTTCGTCACTTCTTCCGGGCCGTCGGCCAGATTCCTCACTAGCGGGACGTCGACATAGATGGAGAACTGCCGCGCGTCCCCGGCGCCGCCGGTCGAGGAGACATAATTGCCCGCCACCATCATCCGGGGCCCGGGCACGGCGCCGTCGTCGATCGCTCGGCGTAGGTCAACGTCCACATAGGGCCAAGTGGGGCCCATGTCGCGGACGGATGTGAACCCGGCGAGCAAAGTCACCCGTGCATTGCGGGCCCCCCACAACGCATCCCTACCCGGCGTGGACTTCAACAGAGCGTCTTCCCAATGCACCCGCTCGTCGCCGGTCAAGTGCGTGTGCAGGTCAATCAGCCCGGGCAACAATGTGGCGTCGCCCAATTCGATCACTCTTGCGCCCGGCGGAATTCGCACGCTGCTTCCCACTTCGACGATCCGGTCTCCCTCAATGCGGATCATCGCCGGAGCGATCGGAGCCGCACCGGTGCCATCGATCATCCGCGCGGCACGCAGCACAACAGCGGTCTGCTGCGCCTGCGCCGCGCATGCCACGGCCAGGACGCTTATCAAAGCGGTTTGGATGAGAATGCCGGATTTCTGTCGCAAGTATCCTCCCGTCGGTCAGGACCAACGTATTGTACCGTCCGAGAGCAAACTTCGCACATTTTGGCCGGCTCACCGCATATCTCATAAAAGAGGTCTAGCGCCACGTTCACCAACGGAAACCCGCCGCTCGCTGCGGCCCATGGGGTTGCGGCAACGAGGAGTAAAACAAACATGACTGATCACAAAGTTATTGCGTCCGCGATTCAACCCCGGCGAAAGGAGCTTGCTCTGGCACTGCCGCCGCCGCGCGCCGTTCTACTTTCGCTGTTCGCACTCGCCCTGCTCGCTCCATTCCTAGCGGCGCAATCGACGACGGTCACCGTGAATGCGAACCAGGGGCCTTGGGTTCAGAGCCTCAACCCAAGTTTCAACTACGGCGACGGCACCAATGCCGCGCCAACCGCGGTCAGCGCATCCAGCGGTATTCCTTTTAGCCCTGGCGGAACCGTAACAGTCACCTATGTGAGCGGTCTAGTAAACGTTTTCCCCGAGGGTGGGTTCACTGCCACGGACGCAGGTGGGTACCCCGGAGACGCAACCAACAATACGGTATTAGCGAACGGCAGCTATCCGAGCTATTTCATTAGCTCTAGTTCCTACCCGGTCTATGCGTCGGAGCTGATCGGCACATTCGCAAACGAACGGAGTGATCGTGGGCAATCCGTTTCCGGTCGGCGATGGCCCTAAGACCTTCACCATACCGTCCGGCGCCAACCAATTGCTGCTGGGCGTGGACGATAACGATTACGCCGACAACACGGGGTCCTGGCAAATCAAGGTGACGTATGCGCCCGCCGCGGGATCCACCACCGGGAACCCGAGTTGTTACCAGTTCTCCGGTCCCGACGCAACGCTCGAGATCGACATCACGTCATTCGCCGTCAAGCAGGATGATAAAGCCACTTCCGCTGGTTACACATCGAGGGATACTTATGAGGGCAATAACAGCCTCATGCTCGGTGGCGCCACGAAAACGTCTATCAGCACTTCGAATACGCCCGATTGCGTGGGCTGCTTGCTCGGCAGCGCGGTGTTCAGTTATTCGAGCGGTACAGACCTCACCATTTTCACCATGACCGTCCCTGCGGATGATACTCCAGGCGATATGAATTCCTGGTTCGTCACATTGGGCGGCCCGGGCAATTTGATTCCGAGCGGTGTGCTGCCTTCGTCTCAGCTTTTTCCGCCGATCTCAGTCTTGGCCCGTGAATGCGCAGATCACGGTGGCCAGTGGCGGGAACATCGCCAGTTACCCGGTCACCTCGATTACCAGTTGCTCTCTGGGCGGCAATCCACCCAGCTTCACCGCAAGCGGGATCGTCAACGGCGCAAGTTTTGCCAAAGGCGGGATCGTGCCGGGTGAGATCGCCACCCTATTCGGGACCAATCTCACCTCCAGCGTGGGTATCAACCTGACTTCAGGATTGCCGCTCGTGACCACGTTCTTGAACGTCTCGGTGATGGTCAACGATAAGGCGGTTCCGCTCTTCGCCGTCGATGACGTCAACGGCCAGGAGCAGATCAATTTTCAGGTTCCCTGGGAGGTAGCCAGTGGACCGAATGCAAAGATCGCCGTGATCAACAACGGAACCACCAGCGCTACCATCTCCGTGCCGGTTCTCGCGGCACAACCTGGCATCATCAACTACAACGCCGCCGGGGGAGATTTCGGAGTGATCCTGCACGACAATTTTCATTTGGCGGATTCTGCTCACCCGGCTGTACCGGACGAGACGGTACTGATTTATTGCACCGGCCTGGGCGCGGTTTCTTCCGCACCGGCGGACGGCGCGGCGGCGAATGGACAATCCACAGTGGTGAAGGCGAAAGTCACGATGGGCGGCGTCAACGCGCCCGTTAGCTTCAGCGGTCTGGCGCCTGGGTTCGTCGGCCTCTATCAGGTAAACGCGATGGTCCCCTCGGGGCTTGCCAGCGGCAATCAGCCAGTAGTGATCGCGGTGGGCGGAGCCTCAAGCAACTCGGCTTTGCTGCCCGTTCAGTGAGTCTGCGTTGTCGAAGATCCGTTAAGGAACGCCCACGATCGCGCCGCCCGCGACATCTGTCGAAATCGTAACGGTTTTGCGCGTAGCCAGATCGATAAAGTACTTGTTCGTGGAGTCGAGATCCAGGACCATAAGATCCCGGCCATCGCGCGAACTAAGTATCAAACCGGGATAGCCATTCACCGGATAAGAGTCGACGATGCTCAACGTCGCTGTATCCACCACCTTGATGGAAACCGGATAACCGCCGGAAGTGATGTAGGCAAGGGTACCGGTCGGATTGAAAACAATGTCGCGCGGATCTAGAATCGGAACGGCACTACTGACAGTGCTGGTCAGCACGTCGATCATGTAAACATAGTTCGCAAATGGACAGGTAACGAGCGCGATCGTCCCGTCCGGGCTGAAATATACGCTATGCGGATAAATCACTGGAATCGGGATGCTTCCAACGATCTGCTGTTTTTGAACGTCCAGAACCAGCACCACAGGGTTTTGATCGATGAGGCTGACAACGTAGGCGATGGCTCCATCAAATCGCATGGCGATGCCTGCCGGGAAGACCGATGGATTGGTCGTGATAGTCTTGGTCACCTGATTGGTAGTGGTGTTGATAAAAGTGATGCCCTGGTTGTAGCTGGTGACTATCAGCGTGGAATTATCGGGGGTCAACGCGGCTTGCAACGGTCCCGGGGCGGCGATGGGGATGGTCGCGGTAATTTGCATCGGGCAGCCATCGTAACGCGTGACGCTGTTATCGAAGTGATTCACGCGGAAATAAAGATAAGTCTGCCCCGGATCGCAGCCATTCGGACTGGTAACTGCCACGCCCGTGGATAGCGGCGGCGCGAATGGAAGCGGCAAAACCTCGGGATAGCCGGCGCTCGAATCCCGGGCCTGCTGCGGCTTGCTTCCCCCTTGTACTCGCGGTTCTTGCGACCCCGCAGTTTGGCCGGGTGTGCGTAATTGGCCCCCCAGTCCGTTGAGAAAATTCAGCAGTTGCTGTAAGTTGCTCAAGTCCTGCTGAAGACTTTGGGCCGGATCATTCTTCGGGACCACCTTGAAGCTTCCGTCCGATTCCTGTTCCAGGATATAGTCCTTGCACAGCTTGTCGCTGACGGTCGGAACCGTGTAGGTGTAAGATAGGCCGGTGTTTTGATCGGTTACCTTGATCTGAATGGTGCATTCGCCGCCATTCGGCATCGGCCCCATGTTTCCGGTGACCACGGTCGGAGCATTCGGGCCGAACAGTGCCTCCATGTTGGCGATCTGCTGAGCGATTTCATTATTCAGAAAGTTTAGATTCGGATTTTGAGCCTGTAGCGCGCCCGAACCTGCCACAAATAAAATCCACAGAGCGTGTCTCATTGGAAAGCCACCGCCTTTCCGGTCATGTACATCGGCACCAGAAATCCCTGGTCCAGGCCGCTCGCGTTGAAGGTGCCGGTTGCGCCAGCCCCCACTAAGAAGATTGCGCCCTTGGAGTAGTGAGGATCTCCGCGTCCTTCCGGCACGTTGGCGAGCATCAGTGCCGGAACGGTGATGGAAGTAGCTCCGGGCGATGCCACACACACGAAGATACCGGAAGAATTCGTAATAACGTCGACGTTGCCGCCTACGGCAGCGATAGTCTGTCCCGATCCCCCCGTCCATGTGAGCTGTAAATCGTCGGCGCGATTGACGGTCGAGATCTGAGACTGATTGGTCCAGGTAAGCGGCGAGATCATGGTCGCCGCAGCCTGGAACGCCGGGACATCGGCGCCGCCTGCGATCTGAATCTTGACGCTGCCAGGCCCGAGAAGCGTGGTGTCGCCGGCCTGCGTATTGGCCTGATTCGAAGAGCCTAAGTATCCCAGCAAAAGCGGCGAGTAAGCTGCCACATAAGTGCCCGATTTGCCGCCGGCCGTGACCGTGCCGCCTCCGGCATCCAAAGACCTTAACCGATGGCGCAAGATTTGGGAGATTGGCTGAGATGAACCAATCGCCCGCGCCCGAATAAGCGGTGCAGGTTCCCGCGGGTGGAAGCGAGACCAGCGGATTAAAAGCCAGTTGGCCGCCTTTCTCCTGCCCAAAGCGCGCCACCAGGTAATCGGTGCGCAAATTCAGCGCGGAATTGGGAGCGCTCTGATTGATGTCGGCGCGCATGGGCGCGAGCAATCCAACCTTTCCTCCCTGAATGAAAGCCTTGGCAGGGTTACTCGCGGAAGTGACGCAGGACGATCCGCCGCTTGTGATCGCCATCGTAACCGTATTACTGACGGCAGTGCCGCCCAGCCGCACATTCACGGGCACCCAGCAGCCAGCCGGTGCATCCATAGGAACCTGGAAGACGATCTGATCGTCGCCTGCGCAGCAGGGCGAGCGGCCGTGATACGAGGTAGCGGCCGGCTTACCTCCGACAAAAACCTCGATGCCGATCGGCAGATTTCCGGCCGTGGGAGCGATATTGTCGGCAGTCACCGGTCCTAATCCGGTCCCCCACATCGTTACTACCTGTCCTGGCTTGGCGGGCGTCGTCAGAGAATTCAGGGGTTGCTTCGCCGCCGTAACGTAATTGAAGATGATTCCGGGCCCGGCGCCCGCGCCGAGCGCCGTGAATAACCCAAGACTCGCCGGCCCGATCCGCACAGGAACCGAATTACTAGTTATCCCATTTACTGTCACTCGCACCGACACCGAGCCGAGTGGAGTGTTCGACGGCATGATAGCGTTCACCTGGCTCGCCGAAACATAAACCGGGTAAGCGCTCAGATGCGTGATGCCATCCGTCACATTTACGGACACGCCGCTGAGCGTGGCGTTCAGGGGAAAAGCGGACGGCTGCACCCCAGTGGCAGGACCCAGGCTTCGCCCGTAAATAGAAAAGATGGAGCCTTGCGCGATGGTTCCAGCTGGAATTCCAAAAGGAAGCGAATTGGCGGAATTCGAAATGCCTCGATTGAAAATAAAAGGCTGAGCGAAAGAAGCTCCCTGGATTATGAGCAGCAGTAAGACCGTACGACTCACGAGTACCTCCATCAGGTCTACTTTCAAAGCAGTCTAACACACGGATTGAGCGGACGGCCGCCGTTTCAGACGACCGCTGTTCTGTCGGCCCTATATGTCAAGCTGCCCGTTCAGTGAGTTCAAAAGCCGGATGAACGGACCCGTCACTCGAAGATGGCGGCTTGCCATGGGAGCATCCGAATGACGTTGCTCAATTCAGTTTGAGATTCCGAAACATTTGAGATCAGCCTCTTTCTCAATGCAATATCCGCAGGCAACTGAAAATTCACAGGTTCATTTGAGAAGTTTAGAACGACGATGGTGCGGCCGGCGGCATCGGCCCGCACGTACGCGTAGATATTGGGGAATTTTCCCGAAATGTCACGGTAGGAGCCGAACACCAGGGAACTCTTTGAATTTCGCAGCCGGACCATCTCGCGATAGAACGACAATACGGAATCCGGCTGGCCGCTTTCCGCTTGAACATTGATTTTCTGATAGTTCGGATTCACTGCCAGCCACGGCTTTTGGGACTTGGTAAAGCCCGCGTTCGGAGACTCATCCCACTGCATGGGCGTACGGCTGTTGTCGCGGCTGGTGAGCGCGTTATTCGAGAGATAGTCCGCGGCAGAAACTTTTCCGGTTACGACCAGATCATTCCATAAGTTCCGGACGCCGATGTCGTCATATTGCGAGACATCGCGGAAGGGAAAATTGGTCATGCCGATTTCCTCTCCCTGATAGATCAGCGGCGTGCCCCGCAACGAGAGCAGCATGGTCGCCAGAAGCTTTGCGGATCGAGTTTGGAACTCGGGGCGATCCGAACCGAACCTGGATACGGAGCGGGCGAAGTCGTGATCCTCCAGAAAGACAATCGGCCAGACGTGCTGGTTATCCTGGAACGCGTTGTCGCGATTGAATTCTTTGAGATTTGGCAAGCGCCAGGGCACTCTTCTCCAACCGTCCGTGATGTCCTGCAGTTCGAAATCGAAGCGGAAAGCCGAATTCAATTCTTTGTTCCGGTCGTCCGTCGCCCGCAGGATCTCCGGGCGCGACATGCCCCAGCCTTCGCCGACGAAATATAGATCCGGATAGCCGCTGGTCGCGGCGCGCATCTCTTTTAGAAATTCGTCCAGGCGCGCGCCGGAACAGCGCAGGGCCATCCCGTCTTCTTTTAGCTCGGCCTGCGTCATATCGCGAAACGGCAGCGGCTTCGAGATTTCGCCAACGCAGTCGAAACGGAATCCGCTGACACCCTTCCCGGCCCAGAAGTTCAAAACCGCGTATAGTTCCTGCCGGACTTGCGGATTCTCCCAGTTGAGATCGGGTTGCTTGGTCGCGTAATGATGCAGATAATATTGGCCGGTTGTCTTGTCATACTCCCAGCCGGAGCCGCCAAAAAAGGAGGGCCAGTTGGTGGGAGGTTTTCCGTTTACGCCGTCCCTCCAGAAATAAAAGTCCCGGTAGGGATTGGTTTTCGAAGAACGGCTCTGTTTGAACCACTCATGCTCATCGCTCGAGTGATTGAACACCATGTCCAGGATGACTCGGATCTTGCGGCTCTTCGCCTCGGCCATAAACCGCTCAAAATCGTCCATGGTCCCGAAGTCGGGATGAATGCGGCGGTAGTCCCGCACATCATAGCCGTTGTCCGCATTCGGCGAGTCGAAACACGCAGTGATCCAGACGGCGTTCACGCCCAGGTCCTGCAAATATCCCAGGCGCGAAGTCATTCCGGGAAAATCGCCCATGCCATCGCCGTTCGTGTCCTGGAACGAGCGCGGATAGATCTGATAGAGAATGGCGGTTTTCCACCAAGGCTCAGCGCTGGAGCCCTCCGGAGAGGCGTCGCAATTTACTCGCGCAAGCAAGGCTGCGAGACATTTGGAAAACGTACGACGAGTGGGAGTCATAGATGAAAAACAAAAATCACCGGTCGCTTACGCTCGCGGCGCGGAAAGAGGCGTAACCGAACCGCGACCGTGAGGGAGCCGGTGCTGTTCCGATTTTTCAATCATACACCGCGTCTTCAGGGACGTCACAGTCCCATACTCTGCAAGACCTTCTGAAACCTCGGCTGTCCCCGCAGGCTGATGAACGCCGGCTCCACGCCTGCCCAGCTCAAAAGGAACTCATGCCGGTCGCGCGCTCGTTCCAGATAGCCTAATGCGGATTCTTGATCTCCGGCCCGAAGTGAATACTCGGCCTTTGAGACGTTGGCCCAATCGGGGGAGTCGGCCAATGCTTTTTGCCACATCGCACGAATGCCTTCCCGCCGATAAGCGAGCACGTATGGATTCCCAGCGTCGCGCAGCGACATCGCTCCGGCCTGAAGCCAGTGATCGACGGTCCCTTCGTCCTTGCCTAAATCGGCGCTAATTGCATATAAGGTGCGGTGGGCCATGCGAAAGTCCGGCGCCGTATCCACCGCGATTTGGCAATGGTCCTCTGCCTCCCTGACCCGTCCTGAAAAATACAAAATCCGGCAAAGCCCCGCCTGAGCCGCTGCAGACTCGGGATGTTGCCGCACCGCGACCTCCAGTTCCGCGATCGCTTGGTTCATGTGGCCGGTAATGGCCAGATACTCGCCCAGCCACTTATGACCGTACTCATAGGATGGCGCTAGCCGCACCCCCTTCCTGAGATCGCGACCGGCCTCCTGCCAATCCCATTGATGGGTCATTTTGTAAAAGCCCGCGCTGCTCCACGCCTCGCCCAGTCCGGGATCGATCGCCAGAGCACGGGAAATCGCATTCCATGCCTCGGGCTGAGGAGGAGCTTGCATCAAATAGAAATCCGCAAGTCCCACCCATCCCAGAGCGAAATTCGGGTCTCGCCGAACGGCTTCCATGAGATAGGCGGCAGCTTCCGGATGAGGAGCCAATTCGCGCCGGGTCCAGATGCCGCGCCCCCGGACGTAACTCTTCCAGGCAGCGTCATCCACGGACCGCGGATCGCGGCGAGGCCCGGAGATCAAAGCGAATCTGGCCACCGGCGTCGCGACGGCCAGAATCACGATCGCCGCCGCAACCGGAATCCAGAGATGGCGAGCCGGCCGCGGGGAGACTGGCGCTGCGTTGGCTTGGATTGGCGTTTCAATTACAGGGGCAGCGAACCGATAGCCGATTCCACTGACCGTCTCTAAGTAAGGAAGTCCCCCCAACGCTTTTCGCACCCGCGAAATACATTGTAAGAGGGCGTTCGGATCCACCGTGACATCCGGCCATAAATGGCCGCGCAACTCCTCTTTCGTCACTACCCTGCCACGATTCTCAACCAGATACCGCAGGGTATCGAACGTCTTGGGCGTCATGGCGATTTCCACGCCGGCCCGGACCAATCGCCGGTCTCGCACGTTCAAACCGAACTCACCGAAGCTGAAAACAGACTGGGTTCCGCCGGTCATACTTCTGACAGCCCTAATTTCATAAGTTTATCAGCGCCTGACGCTACTTTTCCAGCCTAAGATCGAATGCTAGCACTTTAAAAATCGGAGGTAGTATGAACTTCTTTAAGCTTTTATTTGGATTCGCTCCCGTGTTTGGGTTAGCCTCGGTCGCCCAAGCCGACACGGTAGATATCGGAACTGCCAACGCCGCGAATTGGACTGTAACAGCGGACGGCAGCACTTTTACGGCCTTTCAACTGGGAGGAAACGTTACGATGACGTCCACCGGCAATGCCCTCGGCACTTCCCCGGTCGACTTGACCAAGTTCGACGGGGTCTGGTTGGCCACCCTATCGTTCACGCTTCCAGCCGATGCGATCAACGTCGAGCTAAACACAACCACCCTGCTTGCCGACGATAAATTAGTTGTCTCGTTGAACGGAACCGACATAGGCAACTCGCTGGTCGCCGGAGGCACCGGAGCGGGTAACTTCTTTCGAAATGGCGCGAGTGAAGCCATCACGTATTCCGGGAATCAGGCGCTTTCCGTCACCAGCGGGTTCGTCTTGGGTGGGACGAATCATCTGATCGTTTATGTAAACAACACCGACACGACGGATCCAAATGCCGCTCCATCCAATTTTGCGTTTCCTACCGCGGATACGTCTTTCGACCTGACCGGCGCAGTGACCTACGATGAAGCGGTTCAGGCCGGCGTCCCCGAACCACAATACATTGGTCTCTGGTTAGGTTTTGGCGGCGCGATCCTGGCGGGTGCGCGCCGCTTGCGTAACAAGCTGAGTGCTTGACGGGCACGCTAGCTTTCGATTTGAAACTGAGCGCGCCCGCACTTGATCCGCTAAGCGCAGCTACGGTGCCGCCGTCACTTTCGTATCCACCGTGACACGTGTGGCTATCACGTTTCCGCCGACGTGGTCCACGTGGTTTCCTTTCGTATCGTAGACGTCCAGCGTGAATGTACCGGTGAATGAGTCTCCGCTGGGCGAAAGAGTGAGCTGTTCGCGGACGTTTATGAGGTTAGCGAGCGCTCCGGTCGTAGCGCTATAGCTCAACGGAAAGTGATTGACCTCGTAGGTTAGAAATCCAGTCTGCCCCCAGACGCCTAAACAGAAATTCCCCGTGGCTGGCGCATGCCCGCCGGAATTGATTATCTCCGTTCCGTCGCTGTGTATCTGGTTGTATCCAAAATCGATGACCGCGCCATCCGGGATGGACGGATTGTGAGCGGTGTTGCCTTGGGAGACAAATTGGAAATTCCACATCCCGACGATGGACGGGCCCGCCGGACCACGCGCCGCGCTTTTCTCCGCTTCGACCGCTCGTGAGACCAAAGATGGAAGTGGCGCCTGCTGCGCAAACACAATCGGGCCCGGCAACGTGCTTACATCCCCACAACCAGCCGTTGCGGAGGGGGCCAAAAGCATCACGAACATTCCCATGCCCAGGGTCATGGTAATTGCCTGAGAAATTGTTTTCATTGAGTTCTCTTTCTGCAGCGGGTTATCCGTCTGCACTCAATGAAGCGCAATCCCCGCGCGAAAAACCGGAAAATAGTTTCAGATGGTATTCGGCGCCTGGGATTACGCCCGAGAGCTCAACTCGGTCAACAGCCAGGCCCTGGCGAACTTCCAATCCTCCAGCACGGTATCGGGATGCACTTTCACCACTTCAGCAGTCTCTTTTACGCTTAGGCCGCCGAAGAATCGGAGTTCCACAATGCGGGACTTGCGGGGATCCACTTCCGCCAATGCATTGAGTGCATCGTCGAGAGCCACCAGTTCACGCGCTTTGATCTGCACGATGTCCAGCGTCTTGTTCAGGTCCAGGGGCTGGACTTTGCCTCCCCGCTTGGCCGCTGCGCGCCGCCGCGCCCGGTCGAGCAGGATACGCCGCATCAAGGTGGCTGAGACGGCGAAGAAGTGCGCGCGATCCTGCCAATTCAATTCGTGGGCGTTTACCAGCCTCAGGTACACCTCGTGAACCAGATCCGCGCTCTGCAGGCTGTAGCCCGGGCGCTCGTTCCGCAGTAAACGCGCCGCCATACGGCGCAGCTCGCGATAGACACGCGGAGTCAATTCGGCGAGCGCTTTGGAATCGCCGTTCGCCCAGGCTCGCAGAAGTTTCGTGGTAGCGGCGCTGGATGAGTCGGCCAATTGATTCGGATTCCTCTAATTGACCCTGCCGAGATATTTGTCGAGCCAGGCGAGCACTTCCCTCGCTAGACCGGCCTTCTCTTGACTGACGTCGTGAGGAGTGTCGAAAAGTACGTGGCGTTTGTCCACCTCCGGAGTTCCGAGCATGCGGAACAGCGGATCTTGCGCCCGATCTACCGAAAAAGTGAAGTCGTATCGGCCGTTCAACATCAATACCGGCTTTTTAATGCGCGGCGCGAAGTTGACTTGGTCCCTCGGCGCTAAGTTTTGATTTAGAAAGAATCCTCCGTCCAGGAAGACAATGGTCTTAAGCCGCGGTTCCAGCGCAGTGAAGATCACGCCGTCAGCCGTCCCTTGGCTGACCCCCAGGTAAGCGATTTTGGATTTGTCGATGTCAGCCCGAGTCTCGAGGTAATCTACCGACCGCCGCACCTCTTTGGATTCTTGGATGATCAGATTCAGATCCCCGTACGCTCCGGGCGCTGAGCGATTCCCCGCACGCTCATAAGTTCCCTTGTAGATCGGGTAAAGCAGCGCACGGCCGCTTTGGATAATGTAATCGACGAATTGCAGATCGCCGAGATTCTGGATCGAGGCCCCGTAGTCCACCCGCGCGCTTGGGTAGAACAATACGGTCTGGAACGGCGGGTGAACATTTTTCGGCAAGAATAGAAACACCGGTAAGCGTTCGTTCCCGTAGCCGGCGTCAATGGTGATTTTTTCCCTGGTCCAATCCGCGGTGTTCTCCACCACGCCCACGCTCATGGCGTTGAGAGGGCTCCGATCGTAAGAGTACATCGTCTGGTAGGCTTGAAAAACCTCGTCGGACACTGGCTTCGCCTTGGCAAAGTCCCTCGCGTATCCTACTAGCGGGGCTGTCGCATCCGCTGGAAGCGGCTCGCTGTTCCGCACGCAGCGAAAGCCATTCAGCCCGGACCGGTCGAACGGTGGAAGCGCCTCCGGATCCATGGCTTGATAGGTCTGAGTTCGCCAGGCGCCGCCCAGAATAAAGCGTCTATCTTTCTCAACGGTGTTAAAACTCCATTCCCTCACATTGCCGCTCATGTCATAGGTTCCGAAAGGGCCGACATTCGGAGCATTCCCGACGCGCCATGGCCCACGTTCGGAGAAATTGCTCTGACCGATGCTGTAAACTGCAAGGTCAACTGGAGCAGCCTGATACCACTGTGTCACGGTGGGCAAGCTCTTACCTGCGAATTCGGCATAGGCTGCCGCCTCATACCAGCTCACGCCCGAAACCGGATAGTCGCCCTGGCCTGGCGGAAAGTGGCCGCCTTGCCAAGTGGAGGGTCCTGGCCGGCCGGTAGGATCGCGAAACAGATCCATAGCCTGATCCCAAGGGAGCTCCTGGCCGTCTTTGATGAACTTTTGTTTCCAATGCTGGCGCTTCTGGTAGCCGCCTTGATCCACGAATTCCTGATATTGACCATTGGTCACCTCAAACCGGTCGATATCGTGGGCAGGCAGGTCGTAGGGAACAAATCCGACAAAATCGATATACTCGCCGCCGGTCCCTTTCGGAACGTGAACCATCCCCGCGGCGGTTCCAGCCGGGGCTAGTGCAAACTGCATTTTGTCCTGAGTAAACGGCGCGGCGAGAACCTGACCAGCTCCGGGCTTCGAAACTTTCCAGCGAAAATAGCCGTCGGGGATTAAGACGCCCGAGAGCGGAGTAACGCCTAAAGAAAGCCAAGCGCCGTTGGGGGTCCGATAGTCCTGGATTTCTACCGTGGCGCCGGCCGGCGCCGATTGGACCGCAACGCGAGTGGTGAGCGACTTTGCGATGGATGCAAGCTGCGGATCGCCGGGCAGAATCTTCACGGCCTTTTGCCAAACGAGGAACGCGGCTAACGGCGTTTTCGGGGCGAGACGATTGATTTCAGGAATGGATTCTTCTCGCGCCCATTGCCGCTGTTGGGAGCGCTGATAGAGCCAGGCGCCGCCGGCCACCAGCAAGAGGAGCAAAACGATCGCCGCGATGGCAGGGCGCAACACGGATCGTGAGGGCGGCGCTGACAACCGATCCGCAATCGCCGTTAGCTCGCGTTCTACTTCCACTGCCGACTGCGGGCGCTTGGTAGGGTCCTTTTCCAGGAGCTTTGTTACCAGCCCATCCAAGACTGGTGGCAGGTCCGCGCGTTGCTCGGATGGTCGGGGAACAGTGGTGTTGGGCTGGCTCGAAAGCATCTGCCCCAACGATGCACCGGGAAATGGCAGCTTTCCCACCGCCATTTCATACAGCACCAAGCCCAGGGCAAACAGGTCGGCGCTGGCGGAAGGTTCGCGGCCCTCCACCTGTTCCGGCGCCATATACGCGGGTGTACCCATCATGCAGCCGGGCTCGGTGAGCCCCGTGGAGGAAAGCATTTTCGCCAACCCGAAATCCAATATCTTGATGCCGTGGCGGGTGAGCATGATGTTGGATGGCTTTAAATCGCGATGCACGATTCCTAGCGAGTGCGCCTCAGCCAGCGCCCCGGCGATTTGGGCGCCATGGCGCGCTACTACTTCAGGAATCAACGGGCCATTCTTAAGCTCGGCGGCCAGCGTGGAACCCTCAATGAACTCCATCACCAGGTAATTCGGGCCGACATCGTAGAGCGTGCAAACGTGCGGATGATTCAGCGTCGAGATGGCCTGCGCTTCCCGTTGGAATCGTTCGCTGTAGCGTTCGGCCGCGATCTTGATAGCCACCACGCGTCCTAGTCGCGTGTCGGTAGCCCGATAAACGGTTCCCATGCCGCCCGCGCCGATTTGCGCTTCGATCTTATACGGGCCGAGTTGGGCTCCGGTGGCGATTACCGTTCTTGTGGGATCCGCCAGCAAGCCGCCGGCCTGCTGGTCCAGAATTCGGCTGCCGGATTCCACTTCCAGCATGCGCTCCACACGGGAGCGGATTTCCGGATCTGTACACTCCAGCAGCGCCGCCCGCTCGGCGGGACCGCAATTTTGTGCGGCCTGATATAGATCTTCGATCTGGCGCCAGCGGTCGGGTGTCATTATCCGCACGTCCCCAATGTCCTCTATATGTTACGCCAACCGCGCGTATCGTCACCGCAAACACATGCCACAAGTCTGCGACGGACAGCACGGTTGCCGTAACATAAAGGGAAATCATAAAGATGCTGGGAAGATGACACCGGACCGTTGGCGCCAGATCGAGGATCTTTATCGCGCCGTTCAGAAGTGCCGTCCCGACGAGCGGGCGGCGCTGCTGGAGTGTACAGATCCGGAAATTCGCGCGCGCGTGGAGCGCATGCTGGAACTGGAACCCAGCGGCCAAATTCTGGACCAGTCGCCGGACGGCTTTCTGGACGACCCAACACGAACCGTGCTAGCCCCCGGGGCGCATCTCGGGCCCTATAAAATCGAAGCCCGGATTGGCGCGGGCGGCATGGGCGAAGTATATCGGGCTCGCGACACCAGGCTGAATCGCACTGTTGCAATCAAGATTCTTCCGACGCGTCTGGCAGGTAGCGCCGAATCCCGGAACCGTTTCGAGCGCGAGGCGCGTATGATTGCGAGCCTCAATCATCCGCACATTTGCACGCTCCATGACGTTGGCCATCACAACGACATGGACTATCTGGTCATGGAGTTCCTCGAAGGCGAGACGCTCGCCTCACGGCTGAGCAAAGGGCCGCTCCCGTTGGAACAGACATTGCAGTACGCCATCCAGATTGCCGGCGCACTGGACAAAGCGCACCGCAAAGGCATGACGCACCGCGACCTGAAGCCGGGCAACATCATGCTTACCAAGTCCGGAGCGAAACTTCTGGATTTCGGGTTGGCGAAGTTAAGACAAGCCGCACCCCCGGTTGAAGTTCAAGGCTCGGAGGTCGCAACAGCGATAAATTCCATCACGGCGCGGGGGTCCATTGTGGGGACCTTGCAGTACATGGCGCCGGAACAATTGGAAGGCAAAGACACGGACGCTCGCACGGATATCTTTGCCCTCGGCGCCGTGATCTACGAGATGGCGACCGGAATGAAAGCATTCGACGGTAAGAGCCAGGCGAGCATCATCGCGAAAATTCTGGAAACGGACCCGCCGCCGATTCGATCGTTCCACCCGATGACACCGGCAGCGCTGGATCGTGTGGTGAGAACGTGCTTGGCGAAGGATCCTGACAATCGACTCCAGTCCGTACAGGACTTAAAACTGGAACTTGAGTGGATGCGGGATGCGGGCGCGGAGCCTTCTGCTTCGGCAGTTGTACCGCCTCGCCCTGGTTGGCGCCGGGCGCTACCCTGGGCGCTATTCGCAACGGCGCTGATACTCGCGGTGTTCGCGTGGCTGCTCCGGTCGGGCGCAAATAACCCAGATCCCATGGAGCTAACGCGGCTCCAGATCGCTCTGCCCACCAAACCCCCTTTGCATTTGACCGGGGGGCTCGCTCTCTCCCCGGATGGCCGGCAATTGGCTTTTATTGCGACCAATGCCGACGGCGTACCGCGCGTATGGATTCGCGCCCTGAACTCGCTCGAAATCCGTCCACTTCCCGGCGCGGATTCTGTCGGAAGTACGATGTTCTGGTCGCCCGATAGCCGGTTCCTTGCATTTGATGCTGGTGGAAAACTGCAGAAGATTGATGTTTCCGGCGGCCCGGCGGAAACCGTGTGCAACCTGAAGTTGATGGCTGTTGGCGGCTCTTGGAATAAGAGCGGCAATATCATCTTCGGTCAGTACGGCGGAGTGATAATGCGGGTCTCGGCGGCCGGTGGCATCCCAACGCCTCTCACCGTTCTTGATTCATCTGACCGGGATGTCGCACATATAGAACCTTATTTTCTGCCCGATGGCCGGCACTTCATTTACATGCGCGGTTCGAACACCGATGGGATGGTTTCTGTAGGCTCGCTGGATGCCAAGCCGGAGCAGCAGGATTACCAAAGACTCGTTCGCGCAGACCTCGGCGTCGCTTACGTCCCATCCTCGGAGCCCGGCGTCGGCCAGATACTTTTCCTGCGCGGGCTAACGCTGATGGCCCAGAGGTTCGACGCCCTGCATCTCAAGATTTTAGGCGACCCTGTTCGAGTGGTGGAAGAACTGGTGACACCGTATTGGGCCACTGGCGCCTTCGCGGTTTCGCCCAACGGAACGCTGGCTTACTGGCCGATCGGAAAAGCCGAGAACCATCTTACCTGGTTCGACGCGAAGGGCAAGGTTCTGAGCACGGTGGGACAGCTCGGCATGTATTTATCCGTCACACCTTCACCCGACGGGACGCGAGCCGTCGCGTCTCGAGCCGGTAAAATTGTAGCTCTATGGCAGATCGATCTATCACGGGGCACAAGCACGCGTCTCGAGCTTGATCCGTCCGCCGACTCCCAAGACCCTGTATGGGCACCCGATGGGAGCAGCATCATGTTCGGTTCCACACGGCCGGCCGGAGGAATGATGGACATTTATGAGAAACACTTGACCGGCGCGGCCGACGCCCAAGCGGTGATCAAGTCCAACGAATGGAAAAGACCCAAGAGCTGGTCCCCCGACGGGCGCTTCTTGCTCTACATTACGGAGGGAAGCGGAACGAAAGATAAGTTATGGGTCCTTCCCCTCGAAGCCGGCCGGAAGCCGGTGCCGTTCCTTCGGACGCAATTTGAGGAGTCTGACGCGCGCTTTTCTCCTGATGGACGATGGGTGGCTTACGTAACGAATGAATCAGGACGTTACGATGTTTACGTTCGGCCCTTCTCACCGGACTCTCTTGGGCAAGGAATCTCGAGCGCCGGCGACAAGTGGCTGATTTCCGAGAATGGCGGTTCCTGTCCGATGTGGCGCCAAGACGGGAAGGAATTGTACTACATCGATCTGGATGGGAAGCTGATGGCGGTCCCTCTGACGGTGGGACCCGATTTCAAGGCGGGCGTTTCGAAGGCGCTATTTCAGGCGCCGCAGAGAGTCTCCGGTGATAGCGTTGCCGCCCAGTGGGCGCCCTCACCGGATGGCAAGCGGTTCTTGTTCCTGGTCCCGCAAGCACAGGATGCGCCGCCGTTCACGGTTGTTCTCAACTGGCAGGCGGGGCTAAAGAGATGACGTCGCTGATGACGATCGAGCTAGCGCTTCATCGCGAACTCGCGGTCGAGATCCAGATTCAGCAGCAGAACATTTACCCGCGGCTCCCCCAGGAAACCTAAGTCACGCCCTTCCGTATGAGCTGCGATTAGGGATCTGATTTGGTCGCGAGAGATCCCACGCGCCCGCGCCACCCGATCCAACTGCGCTACGGCGGATGCCGGGCTGATGTGCGGGTCCAATCCACTTCCCGACGCAGTTACCAAGTCGGCCGGCAGCGGTCCGATGTATTCCGGATTCTCCTTGTGGAACTTATCCACGGACGCCTTCACCCGATCGATCAGTTTCTGATTGGTAGGGCCAAGGTTCGAGCCTCCCGATGCCGCCCCATCGTAACCATCGTTGCCGGCCGCCGATGGGCGCGGCTGGAAATACTCGGGCTTAGTGAAGTTCTGGCCGATCAGGCTGGAACCAACTACTTGACCGTTCACCGTTTTCAGGCTTCCATTGGCCTGGTCGTGAAACAGCATCTGGCACAGCCCGGTGACGGCCAGCGGATACATCAAACCAGTCAGTAGCGTAAGCGCCAGCATCATTCGCAATCCAGGTAAAAGTTGTTGCCACATAGAAAGTCTCCTTATGCCAACTTCAAGAACACCAGCAACTGGTCAATCACCCAGATCCCTGGAAATGGCGCAATGATGCCGCCGATTCCATAAATCAACAGGTTTCGGCGCAGTAAACTGGCAGCGCCCACCGGGCGGTATTTGACGCCCCGTAACGCCAGCGGCACCAGGGCGATGATGATCAGCGCGTTGAAAATCACCGCTGCCAGTATTGCGCTCTGCGGCGTATGCAAGTGCATGATGTTCAGGTTCCCCAGTGCGGGATAGGTGGCCATGAACATAGCGGGAATGATGGCGAAATACTTCGCCACGTCATTCGCGATGGAGAACGTCGTCAGCGCGCCTCGCGTGATCAGCAACTGCTTGCCGATAGCCACCACTTCAATGAGCTTGGTGGGATTGCTATCCAGATCCACCATGTTGCCGGCTTCTTTCGCCGCCATGGTTCCGGTATTCATGGCAAGCCCCACGTCGGCTTGCGCCAGCGCGGGGGCATCGTTGGTGCCATCGCCGGTCATGGCTACCAGCCTTCCCTCCCCTTGCTCCTTCTTGATGAATTCCAATTTGTCTTTGGGTGTGGCCTGCGCCAGAAAATCGTCCACGCCGGCTTCGTTCGCGATGGCTGCCGCAGTGAGCGGATTGTCGCCCGTGATCATTACCGAACGGATTCCCATGGCGCGGAGCTGGCCGATTCGCTCCTTCATTCCGCCCTTGACGATGTCCTTCAGATGAATGACTCCCAGAACGCGTTTTCCATCGGCGACGGCCAGCGGCGTTCCACCGGTGCGCGAAATTCGGTCGGCCATCTCGATCAGCTCAGGCGGAACAACTCCGTTCTGCTCCACCACGTACTTCGCAATCGCCTCGGTTGCGCCTTTACGCAGATGTTGCCCGTCCAGGTCCACGCCGCTCATGCGCGTGTATGCGGAAAAGGGGATGAAATGGGCCTCATGCAAAGCCAGCTCGCGTCCGCGTAGTCCATATTTCTCCTTGGCCAACACCACGATGGATCTTCCTTCCGGAGTCTCGTCGGCCAAACTCGAGAGCTGCGCCGCGTCCGCCAGTTCGCTTTCCGGCACCCCGCGTACGGCCAGGAACTCCACGGCCTGCCGATTTCCCAAAGTGATGGTTCCGGTTTTGTCCAGCAGCAGCGTATTTACGTCGCCGGACGCCTCCACAGCCTTGCCGCTCATGGCCAGCACGTTGTGCTGCATCACGCGATCCATGCCGGCGATGCCAATCGCAGAAAGCAGTCCGCCGATGGTAGTTGGTATCAGGCATACCAACAGCGCGACTAGCACCGCGACCGAGGGCACTGTGCCGGCTCCGGCCGATGCAACGCTATAGGCGGCGAAAGGCTGCAGCGTGATCACTGCCAGCAGAAAAATCAACGTCAGACCCGCGATCAGGATGTTCAATGCGATTTCGTTGGGAGTCTTCTGGCGTTCGGCGCCTTCCACCAGCGCGATCATGCGATCCAGAAACGTCTCGCCCGGATTGGAAGTGATCTTGATCTTGACCAAGTCGGACAGCACGCGCGTGCCGCCTGTGACCGCGTTGCGGTCGCCTCCGGACTCGCGAATAACCGGAGCGCTCTCGCCGGTGATTACGGATTCGTCCACGGTGGCGATTCCTTCGATCACTTCACCATCGCCCGGAATGATGTCGCCGACCTCGCAGACCACTACGTCGCCGGAACGGAGTTTGGAAGCGGGAACGTCCTCATGATCTCCGCGAGCATTTAGCCGTTTGGCGATAGTATCCGACTTGGTCTTACGCAGAGTGTCGGCTTGCGCCTTGCCGCGCGCCTCGGCCATGGCTTCGGCGAAGTTCGCGAACAGCACCGTGAACCAGAGCCAAAGTGCGATCTGGATGGAGAAAAGCAGCCCGGTAGCGCCCGTGAACAGGTCTCGCAACAGGAATACGGTGGTGAGCGCCGCGCCCACTTCCACCACAAAAATCACCGGATTCTTAGCCAGCGTCACCGGGTTCAACTTTAAGAACGATTCCTTGAGTGCCCGCCCGGCGATCTCTGCGTCGAACAACGGCCGGGCGCGCGCCAACTTCTTGGGTAGAAGTGTCGTCATGTCTTCGGCGGGCGGCGGCAGTGGTTTGGGTGGCGTAATGGTGGTCGACATGGGATTAGAACAGCTTTCCTTGGTGCATCAGATAATGCTCCACAATGGGCCCCAGCGAAAGCGCGGGAAAGAACGTGAGCGCGCCTACGATTACAACCGTGCCAACCAGCAGCCCGACGAACAGCGCCCCGTGAGTGGGAAACGTCCCACTGGTGGTGGCGACCTTCTTCTTACCAGCGAGGTTTCCAGCGGCGGCCAGCAGCGGCAGCAGGAATAGGAACCGGCCGATGAGCATGGATAAACCCAGAGTGAGGTTGTACCAAGGTGTGTTGGTGCCGATTCCACCAAAGGCGCTGCCGTTGTTAGCGGTTCCGCTGGTGAATGCGTAGAGCACTTCGGCGAAACCGTGCGGCCCGGCGTTGGTCAGGTTCGTGATCGCGGCGCCAGACGGATTCCAATAACCGCCCTTCGCGAACGGTACAACGGCGCTGATGGAAGTGAACACCAAAATGCTGGCTGCGGTGGCAATGACCGCGATCATCGCCATCTTCACTTCTTTTTGTTCGATCTTCTTGCCGATATATTCCGGCGTTCTGCCCTACCATCAAGCCGGCAATGAACACCGCCACGATGGCGTACAAGAGAATGCCGTATAATCCCGCGCCCACGCCTCCAAAGATCACCTCGCCCGTCATCATGTTGAACAGCGGCACCAGCCCTGCTATGGGAACGAAGCTGTCGTGCTGGCCAATGATGGCACCGCAGCTCGCGTCAGTGGTAATCGTGGCGAACAACGTCGTAGCGGCAATTCCAAAGCGCGTTTCCTTGCCCTCCATATTGCCGCCGGCCTGCGTCGCGCTCGCCGTGGTCTGGATGCCCAGCTTGGATAGCAGCGGATTGCCGCCCTGCTCCGCTGGATAACAGACAAACACTCCCACCAGGAACATCAGACTCGCGGCTGCGAACAGAGCCCAGCCTTGGCGAGTATCGCCCACCATCTTGCCGAAGGTGTACATCAATCCCGCGGGAATCACGAAGATCATCAGCATCTGAACGAAGTTCGTTAGCGGAGTGGGATTCTCAAAAGGATGCGCGGAGTTAGCTCCGAAAAATCCGCCGCCATTGGTGCCGATCATTTTAATGGCTTCTTGAGAAGCCACTGGACCCTGCGGAATAATTTGCGCGGCGCCCTCCACGGTCGCGATCTTGGTGTTCGGCTGCAGGTTTTGGATAACGCCCTGCGAGCACAGGAAAAGAGCGCCCACCAACGACAGCGGCAGCAGCAGGTAGACCGTAGCGCGCGTCATGTCTACCCAGAAGTTCCCGATGGTCTTCATTTGCTGGCGGGCGAAGCCGCGCGCAACCGCGATCGCCACCGCCACTCCGGCCGCGCCCGACACAAAATTCTGAACCGTCAGGGCCGCCATTTGTACGAAGTAGCTCAGCGTGGACTCACCGCTATAAGACTGCCAGTTGGTGTTCGTGACAAAGCTGACTGCCGTGTTGAAAGCCAGGTCCGGCGTCATCACAGGGGTTCCAAAATTCTGCGGATTCAGCGGCAAGTATGCTTGCGCCCGTTGAATCACGTAGGCCAACAGGAAGCCGAAGACGCTGAAAGACAGCAGCGCACCCGCGTATTGCGTCCAGCGTTGTTCCGCATCCTCTCGAACCCCAGCCAGCTTATAGATCAGAGTTTCGAGCCAACGCATTACAGGATGCAGGAACGTCCGTTCGCCGTTAAAGACGCGCGCCATGTAAAGACCCACCGGTTTTGTGATGGCCAGCAGGATCAGAAAATAGATAACGATTTGAAGAACGCCTGTGGATGTCATGGCTCGGTACCTAGAACTTCTCCGGCCGCAGCAATGCGTAGATCAGATAAATGAACAGAAAGAAAGATGCAACTCCGGCAATGATGTAGTCCATGTTGGATTCCTTTACAGCTTGTCGCACGCCTTAGTGAAGGCCCACGATACGACGAAGAACAGAAGCACTACAGCAACGTAGAAGATGTCGAGCATGAAGTCCTCAATTTCACTCTAGACCGGCTGCGATGAGGAAGTGATAAGGAAGGCATAAAGATTTCATAAAGACGTATTGGCCCCGTGGGATCAATATCTTACGCGCGGATTCAGTAAGTCGCCCGGCCGCCGCTCAAATCGAAAACCGCTCCCGTGCTGAAGCTGCACTCCTCGGACGCGAGCCACGACACCAGCGCCGCCACTTCCCGCGGCTGCCCCACTCGCCCCATCGGAATCTTCGAGATCATGTAGTTCACGGTCTCTGGAGTCAACTGTTTTAAAATCTCGGTCTCGATCACCGCCGGCGTGATGCAATTCACATACACGCCTTTCGTCGCCACTTCTTTTCCCAGGGCTTTCGTGAATCCAATCACTCCCGCCTTAGCCGTCGAATAAGCAGGCATGTTCGGATTCCCTTCCTTCCCGGAAATCGACGAGATATTGATGATGCGCCCCGAGCCTTGCGCCAACATGGCGGGAAGCACCGCCTTCGCGCAATAAAACACGCCATCCAGATCGATCGCCATCACGCGGCGCCACTCGTCCTCGGGATACTCATGCACCGGAGCCGCTTTCCCCGTGACACCCGCGTTGCTCACCAATACGTCGATCGATCCGTAGCGCTCAAGCACAGTAGCAGCCATGCGCCGCACCGCCGCGCTATCGCTCACATCCACGCCGATCCCCAGCCCCGACAATTCGGCAGCCGCACTGATCGCGGCCGGCTCATCGGCATCCGCGACAACAACAGTGAATCCATCGCGCGCCAGTCGTCCCGCAATAGCCCGGCCAATTCCCTTAGCAGCCCCAGTAACAATGGCAGTTTTCATGAATCCCCAGGATACCCGGTTACGAGTGTGTGACCGAACCGCGACCGCAAGGGAGCGTAACGCACAGGCCTGCGGCCCACCAAGGTCTGTGGAAAAACCGAAAAGGCACCGACTCCCTAACGGTCGCGGCTCGGAATGAGGTACATCGCCATTACCGAGCCGCGACCGTGAGGGAGTCGGTGCCGTTCGTCTGATATAATCAAACTACGCGCGGAGCGCCATTGTAGTCGCCTCCATCGCGAATCCCAGGCAATTATCTTCTACCGTGATTTCTGTCAACGATATCTCCATGCGCTTCGGCGCACGTGTTCTTTTTGAGGACGTAACCACAACGTTCCAACCCGGACGCCGCTACGCCATCACCGGACCCAACGGCTCCGGAAAATCCACGTTCATGAAAATCCTGAGCGGCGAGACCGAACCATCGAAAGGCTCAGTAACCCGCCCCAAGAAGATCGGAATCCTGCGGCAGGACCAATTCGCATTCGATTCCTATCGCGTTCTCGACACCGTGATCATGGGCAATGCCCCGCTCTGGGAAGCGTTGGAGGAGCGTGATCGCCTGTACGCGCATTCCGACGATTGGACCGACGAAGACGGCATCCGCATTGGCGAGCTGGAAGGAATCGTCGGCGATCAGGGCGGCTACACCGCCGAAGCCGATGCCGCCACTCTACTCCAAGGCCTGGACATCCCCGAACCTCTGCATGAGCGGAAAATGTCGGAGCTCGACGGCGGCCAGAAAGTGCGCGTTCTCCTCGCCCAAGCGCTTTTCGCCAACGCCACCGTGCTGCTGCTCGACGAGCCTACCAATAACCTCGATCTCGATTCCGTCCACTGGCTGCAAAAATACCTGCTGGCTTACGCCGGATGCCTGATCGTCATCTCGCACGACCGGCATTTCTTGAACGAAGTCTGTACCCATACCGCCGACATCGATTACGAAAGCATCATCACCTACACCGGCTCCTATGACGACATGGTGCTGGCCAAGACCCAAATCCGCGCGCGCATCGAAGCCGGCAACGCACAGCGCGAAAAGAAGATCGCCCAGTTGAATGAGTTCATCGCCCGGTTCTCGGCCGGCACCCGGTCCGCGCAAACCACCTCGCGCAAAAAAGAAGTGGAGCGCCTGCAAACCTCCGAGCTCGCGAAGTCGAACATCCAGCGCCCTTATATTCGCTTCGAAAACCTGCGTCCCTCCGGGCGCCATCCCCTCGAAATAAAAGGTCTCTCCAAATCCTACGGCGACCAGTCAGTGATTCGGAACTTTACCGCCTCCATCGCGCGCGGCGAAAAAATCGCATTGTTGGGCCGCAACGGAGCCGGCAAGACCACCATGTTAAAGTCTCTGCTCGCCAATGCCACGGGATTCGTGGATGCCCCGGATCGGGAATTTCCCATCGATAGCGGCGTGATCACCTGGGGCCATGAAGTTGCCGTCGGGTATTTCGCGCAGGACCACAAAGAGTCCATTCAACCGGGCGTCACTCTGATCGAGTGGCTGCACGAGTTCAACCCCATGGCCTCCCAGCAGGAGCTGCGCGGCCTCCTCGGCCAGATGCTGTTCAGCGGTGAGGATGCCGTCAAGCGCACCGAAAATCTCTCCGGCGGCGAAGCTGCCCGCCTCATCTTCTGCCGCCTGATGCTCCAGAAACCAAACTTCCTTCTCTTAGACGAGCCCACCAATCACTTGGATCTCGAAGCCATCAACGCACTGAACATCGCGCTGCAGAGATACGATGGAACCGTCCTGCTGGTCACTCACGATCACGAAGTGGTGGATGAAGTGGCCACGCGCATCTGGCACTTCGAGAACCGCGAGATCGAAGACTTTAAGGGCCCCTACGCCGACTACCTGACCGAAAAAGAACCCGCCGCAGCCACCCGCTAACCGAACTGCGGCCGGCCAAAGTTGACGAAGACGCGGATACAAAGGCACCGGTCGCCTACGCTCGCGGCTCGGAATGAGATTCCCCGTTGCCGAGCCGCGACCGTGAGGGAGTCGGTGCCGTTCGTCTTCAATGGAGCGTGCCTTAGAGCCGCGGTCACCGATTGACACTACAACCTACTAAGTCAGTCCCGCAAAACCGCAGTACGTCCGTACTATTTCGGTAAAACCCTAAACTTCCTCCTTCTGATCGGCCGATAAGTCCAATAGAAGGAAGCGAGTCTCTTGATATCCATCCGCAAGACCACCAACGAGCTGGAGCGCCTGGAGGAATTTGGACAGTCGGCAGTCGCCTGCTTTTCGGAAGCCATCGGGCTGACTGATCGCTGCGCCATCGAGTTCAACGCCGAACAAGTGGCTAATTTCCGGGAGCAGCTGCAAGCCTTGTCTCGGCATTTGCGAAACGCCGGCAGCTCCCAGCAACTCAGAAACGTGCAAGTGTCCTTCGAGGCCGAGGTGAAGGAATTTCAAGGCCGGGTTAGCGATCACTTGGACCAACTCCGTCGGGAAGTGGCGGCGGCCGAGGGTGCGGTGGCGGCCTTCAGCACGTCGTTCAATCAGAGTGGTTCTGAGCTGGAAGCAGGCGTGAAACGCGACTTGGACCAACTGAACAAAGCCGCCGCCAGCGACGACATCCAACAGATTCGCGGCACAATCCAGCTGGTTACAACCAAAATCACCGCCGATGTCGGAAAAATGCGCGCCTCAAATCAACTGGCCATCGCGCAGCTGAAGGATGAGATCCGTTTGCTGCACCAGGAGATTCAGGAAATACAGCGATCCGTGCCCCCATCCAGCGAAGAGCAGACCCCAGCCCGCCAGCATCTCAACAGTCGTATGGAAGAGTTGGCGCGCCGTGGCCGGCCCTTTTCGGTGCTGCTGGCCGTAATCAAGAACCTGGAAGGGCTGCGCAATTGCCATGCCCCAAAAGTCCTCGAGAGTGGCTTGAACACCTTGAAAGCGCGCTTTGAAAACAAATTACCCGGCTCCGCAACTGTCGCTCGCTGGAATAAACATCAGTTCGCGGCAGTCCTCGAAATCGAGCGCCTCGTGGCCATCGCGACATCGCGCGACATCATGCAAACGCTGTCTAGGCCCATCATTGAAGAAGCCGACGGCGCGCAACACGTTCTGGTCTTCGAGGTAAACACCGGCGTCGTTGACTTCCAACCGGGCGCCAATCCAAGCGAGTTCCAGAACAAGATCAGCCAACTCGTCGGCGCGCTGGCCGGCAAATCCCGCTGACTTCTTTACCGAACCGCGACCGTAAGGGAGTCGGTGCTTGTCGCCCGCATCTCCCTACCACACATTTCTAACCCTTCCTCACATCCATTCCACCCGCTGTCTCGTATATAGTGGTGAGGTTTGGACTCCACGCGCCGTCCACCTGGGGCGCTGGTTGAGAAAAGGGGATATTTTATGCTGAAACGCAGTTTAGCTGCGGCGTGCTTGTTTGCCATGCCGCTCATGACGCTGGCTCCGAGTCTGAGAGCCGCCGACCATCGGGATGCTCCTGGCGTGGATGGCGCCGGAGAAGGTGACATCACCGATGTTTTCGCGTTCCTCGATCCCGGCAATGCCAGCCGGATGGTTTTGGCGATGGGCGTTAACCCCTTCGCTGTTCCCGGTGCGACTCCCTCGTACCGCTTCTCGCCGGAATATCTCTATCAATTCAAAATCGACCGGTCCGGAACCTACAACGAAGACTTGGTCTTCCAGATCCATTTTGACAACACCCCCACCGGCCAAAAAGCTTTCGTCAGCGTCGGAAATCCCGGCGCAAGCGTCGGGGCAGTCAACCAGCTCCTCATCAGCCCCAACAGCAGTATTAGTGGAGCGGCGGGCGGCACCTTTGGAACCGCCAGCGCCATCCAGGTCTTCACTGGCCTGCGTGACGATCCCTTCGTTTTCGACCTGGCCCAGTTCAACCGTATCCTCGCTGGAACACAAGATGTCTTTCGCGACATCCCGGCATCTCCGCTCGGTCCGCTGCGTGGCCGCCCCGTCCGTGCCGATGGCACTAGCGGCGTAGATGCTTTCGGTGGATTTAATGCGTCTTACATCGTCATCGAGTTCCCGGTTTCCTGGCTCGGCGTGAACAAGATCATCAACGTGTGGGCCACCGTCAGTGCTCCATCAGGCGAGTTGAACGGCTACACCCAGTTCGAGCGCATGGGCCAGCCGGCGTTCAACACCGTCTTCATTCCGAAGCCGCTCAAGGACGCCTTCAACCAAGGCGTGCCCAGCACGGATATGGCGCGTTGGTCGCAGTATGTTCCGGATGCTCTCACCACCACCGATAACGATGGCACCGGCAACACCATCTCAGCCCGCGCCGGACTTCTCACGGCTCTCGGCTTAGGCACTCTTCCCACCGGCGCGCCGCTGCTGCTGCCCGCCACGTTTGGAAACACCAGCAAGGATCTGCTTCGCATCGCGCTTCTCCCAGATGTAATTCGCTTGGATCTGAGCCGCGATCCCACGGATCTCGCGATCGGCGCCTTTGGATTGACCAACGGCAGGCGTCCCGGCGACGATGTCATCGATATCGCTCTCCGCCTGCTGCGCCAGCTAGCCGATGTCAACTTCCCCGCCGCCACGAAAGTTCCGGGCAGCGGAACAGCCCGCCCTGGCGCGCTCACTCTCGGCGATCCGCGCGTAACAGCGGTGCTCGAAGGTTCCGATTTCATTCGGCCGGACTCGACCTTGAGCGATGTCACGGTGAGCGGCAACGACGTCGCGTTTTTGACCACGTTCCCGTTCCTCGCGCCGCCCAATCCTCTGCCGGGCGAGGCTGGCACGGTGAACTTCCCCACGCTGAGCGCGCATCCCGCAGTCAGCACGGGTACCGGCGCACAGCACTAAACGCAATCCACATGAAGCTTTGGTTCTCCGGCTTCATCCTGGCGGTGGGGGCTTTTGCGCAGGTCCCCACCATCACCACGGACCAGCAAATCTCGCTTTACCAGAGTTGGGTGGCGAAAGATCCAGCGGATATTTCCGGCCGGACGTTGCTCGCCGGCGCTTATATCCAGAAAACCCGCGAAACCACCGATTTTGGCTATCTGGATCGCGCTTCAAAAATTCTGGACGGCGTACTGAAAGAGCGTCAAGACTATGAAGCTCTGCGATTGCGCAACATCGTCGAGCTGACGCTGCACCATTTCTCAAGAGCAGCCGAATACGCCAGCAGCATGACCCAACGCTGGCCAGGCGATGTCCAAAGCTGGGGAACGCTGGGCGACGCGCGGCTCGAAATGGGCCAGTACGAAGCCGCCCGTTCCGCCTTCGCCAAGATGCTGGAATTAAAACCCGGCCTCATGAGCTACAACCGCATGGGTTTCTACCGATTCATCACCGGAGACCCGGGCGCCGGCATCGAGCTGATGAGAAAAGCCGTGGACGCCGCGGCTAAATATCCGGAAAACAAAGCCTGGTGCCTGTTGGAACTCGGCAACATGTATTTCAAAACCGGCCGTTGGGATGAGGCCGAACAAGCATACAAGCAGGCCATCGAAATATTTCCTTCTTCGCACGCAGCTTTTGCGGCGCTCGGCGCTGTGGCTGCCGCGCGCGGCGATCTCCCGAAAGCCGTCGAGAAATACCGACGCGCCCAGTCCATCACGCCCATGATCCAGTATGCGGGCGCGCTGTTCGATCTTTATACCGCGCTCGGAAAAGCTTCGGAAGCGGCCCAGCAAGCCGACATGGTGGATCTGGTGACCAAGCTCGAAGGCGCAGCCAACCAAAAAGCCAATCGCACTATCTCGCTGATCTACGCGAATCAAAATCGCAATCTGGCCCGGTCGCTGGAATTCGCTCAATCCGATTTCGAAGTCCGGCAGGACGTCTACACGTATGACGCGCTGGCCTGGGCGCTCTTCAAGAATCAACGTTTTGAAGAGGCTTCCCGCGCCTCCGCCGAGGCCTTAAAACTAGGATCGCCGGAAGCTTTGTTCTTTTATCATGCGGGCATGATCGCCAACGCACTGGGCAATGCCGATGCCGCTCGAAAAGATCTGGACAAAGCCCTCGCGCTGAATGCGGGCTTCGATTTCCGCCAGGCGTCCATCGCACGGGATACCCTGAAGAAGATACAAGTGGATTCGAAATGAAGCGCTGCGCCTCACTGCTGTTGTTCGCCGCCGGGATCGCCCTCGCGCATCCCATGGGGAACTTCAGCGTGAGTCACTACGCAAAAATCGAAGTAACGGAAAAAGGCGTCGAACTGGTGTACGCGCTCGATCTCGCTGAAATCCCGACCTTCGATCTGCTGCGCTCCTGGAAACTCGATCGGACCAGTCCCCGCGAGCAACTGGAAGGGAAAGCCCGTGAACAAGCCAAGCTGTGGCTTGAGGGACTGCAATTCAACTCAGGCGGCAAGCAGATCGTCCCCAAGTTTCTAAGTTCGGAATTGGTGATCAGCGACGGCGCTGGCAATCTTCCGGTGACGCGCATCACCTCGCGCGCATCGCTCGACGCTCCGGCCGGAAGTCTGCAGTACGAAGACCACAATTTTCCCGATCGCGCAGGCTGGAAAGAGATCGTCATCGTCTCGGGCAAAGGCGCTACGCTGCAAAAAGCCAGCCAATCCAGCCAGGATGTCAGCAACGGCCTGGCCACATATCCGCCGGATCCCACCGTCGCGCCTCCGCAAGACTTGCGCGCGGAGTTGACGTGGCAATCTGAAAAACCCATAGTCGCCCAACGCAAGCCAATAATTACGCCGATTCCGCAACCGAAGACCGCCCCAGCCGCATCATCACCTGCTTTGAAAACTGCTGCCGCAGCTCCTCCCGGAAGTGTGGTCCGCGGCGACATGTTGTCCAGATTGCTGCACGAACGCGAGATCACTCCGTGGATGATGCTGGTCGGGATTGCCGCGGCATTCGTACTGGGTGGCGCCCACGCCCTGACTCCGGGACACGGCAAGACCATCGTCGCCGCATACCTTGTAGGCTCTCGCGGCACGCTCAAACACGCGGCGTTTCTAGGCGCGATGGTCACCTTCACCCACACCATCAGCGTCTTCGCCCTGGGCCTCGCGACGCTCTTCTTCTTCCGCTTCGTGATGCCCGAAACCATCACGCAATGGCTGGGCGTGATCTCGGGCCTCTCCATTGTAGGAATCGGTTTGTGGATGGCCTTCACCCGCTGGCGCGCAGCTTCGCATCAGCACGATCATCATCATCACCATCATCACGATCACGACCATGATCATGCGCACGACCATCACCATCACCATCATCACGATCATGATCATGCTCACGATCACGACCATCATCACCACGGGCCCGGCGGCCATACGCACGTTCCCACGGAACTATCCTGGGGTGGGCTAGTAGCGTTAGGCGCGAGCGGCGGACTAGTCCCCTGCGAGTCGGCTCTCGTTCTCCTCTTAGCAGCAATCGCGCTCCACCGAGTAGGCTTCGGTCTCTTGCTTCTGGTTTCATTCAGCGCCGGCCTGGCCATCGTGCTGATGGCGATCGGCGCCATCGTCCTCTACGCCCGCAATCTGTTACCACAGCGCAAGAATGCCCATCAAAATGCCTTCTTCCGCTATGTCCCCGTGGCCTCCGCAGCCGTAGTCACCGTAGTCGGCCTCATCATGACCGGCATCTCGCTAGGCTGGATCCGCCCCTCCTGGATGATCGGATAGCAAACCCGAGCCCGCAGCCCCGAATCCCCAGTCCCGAGCCCCCAGTCCCCAGCCCCGAGCCCCCAGTCCCGAGCCCCCAGTCCCGAGCCCCCAGTCCCGAGCCCCGAGCCCCCAGTCCCGCGCTACAATATAAGTATGCACTCACATATAAATTTCGCCTACCCTTGGCCCTTCGTTTACGGACACCTGGTGGTAGCCGCCATCGCCGCCGCCCTTTTGGGACTTGCGCTCTACCGCAAATGGCCGATGTTTCTGACCGTCCCGATTGCAGCACTGACGCTATGGGCCAGCTCCGCATTCGTGATGGTCCGCTTCGGCTTCGACCTGAATGGACGCGCCAGCATGCCCACCCAGGCGTTCCTCAAATCCGGTTCAGGAAGGGTCCTGGATATGGGAGCCGGCACCGGAAGAAGCTCCATCATGATTCTCGAAGCCCGCCCCAACACCACTCTGGTCGCGCTCGATAGCTTCGGCGAGTCCTACGTCGAGCATTTCGGAGGCGATCAAAGCAAGCCCGGCGAAGTGCTCGACGAAGGGCGCCAACGCCTGATCGCCAATTTGCAGGCAGCCGGCTTGGAACAGCGCGCCACCATCCAACCCGGCGACATGCGCAAGATGCCATTCCCCGATTCCAGCTTTGACGGGATCGTCAGCGCCTACGCCATCGATCACCTCAATCAGGATGGAATCCGCAGTTCGTTGTCCGAAGCCTCCCGCGTCTTGAAACCCAAAGGCGAATTCCTGCTCATGCTCATCGCGAAAGATCTCTGGTTGAAATATACATTCGGCCCGGTTCTGATGCACGCCGGCACACGCCGTTCCTCGCGTTGGAACGATTTCCTGCACGACGCCGGATTTGAAATCGTCGAGCAAGGAACCCGTCCCGCCACACTGTACTTCGTCGCCCGAAAACCCTGACCCGCCGTGAGGTGCCAACATGGATATCGATGGGTCGAGTCAAAACCGTATCCGATGCCAAACTCCTGGATGTGGCCCGGCGTGCGTTCGTAAAAGAAGGATTCTCCGCCTCCACCAAAATGATCGCGCGCCGCGCCGGCGTCTCCGAAGGCGTGCTCTTCCAGCGCTTCACCACCAAGGAAGAGCTGTTCTTCGCGGCTATGATTCCGCCACCCGCCGATCTGAATCAGGTCTTCCATCATCCCAGCGCCCAGGGATTCCAGCTGATCGAGCAAATCACGCTCTCCATGCTGGACTATTTCCGCTCCACCCTTCCAGTCTTTATTCCGCTAATGTCTCATCCCTCGTTCCGCTTCGAAGAGTTCGCCAAACGCCATCCGGATTCTCCGATGGTGACTTTACGGCGCCGTCTGGTCGAATTCATGATGGAACAACAGCGCGCGGGGGCAATCGGTCCGGTGAATCCGGGCGCGGCGGCGTTGCTGATCTGGTCCACCGCTCATTGCATCGCTTTTTTTGAACAACTCGGCGCGCACGGCGGCCGCTTCGACCCAAACATGATTCACGAAACCATCCGCTGTGCGTGGGAAGGCCTAGCGCCGCGCCCCTCCCCGAATCCCGAGTCCCGAGCCCCTAACCCCCAGCGCCGCTAAGCCCGCGCTGCGATCCTAAAAGCCGTCCGCGCGAGGTTTTGAGCGACTTTCCGATTTCCACCATCGTCTGGTGATTGAGCGGGAACTCCAGAAATACGTGCAGCATGCTCATGATGTATAAAATTCCAAAGCCGAGACGATAGTCGTACCAATAAGCGAGTCCTGTACCCAGCCAGATCCCCACCAGGCCCAACGCGCGCGATTTGGAAATCTCGTGCCACTTGATGATCGATGTTTTCGAGAACCAGTTCAGGTAATGATACAGGTACGCGAATGCGATCAAACGCATCACGCCCACGCCGGCAGCTTCGTACACGCCTTGCGGATGCCCCGTGATCCGCAGCAGTTCCTGATTCAGATACTGAAAGCTGGTATAGAGCTGCCGCACGCGGTCGCTCGGAATCGCGTAAGGCGCAGTCACGGCCACCGTGGCGATGGCGCAGCACACGAAAACCCCCAGCGAAAGAATCCCAACCGTGCTCTTGCTCTTCAGCGCGCCCAACAGAATGAAGGCGCCGGTGAAGAAAAATACGTGAACGATGGTGACCAGAAGATTGGCGGCCACCGCGTAATTCTGAAAGCTGCTGAAATAGAACAGCCCTAGCGAGAGAATCAGAAACAGTCCAACCGCGTTGAGCCAGTCGCGCACAAAGATGGCGGCAGCGGCGGCCGCGAACACCAGATAGATCAGCGCCACTTGAAACGGCACAGGTATGGTGCGCTGCATGGGATCGTTCGCGGCATACGCGAACCCGATGGTAAGAACCGCGAACGCCACCAACCCCAGCCACCAGCGCCGCGCCAGATTCTGCTTTGTAAAATAGTTTCGATCGTGCAGCCAGGAGATTTCCGTCAGGTAATGCATCGGGCCTAGAATGGCCCAAGCGCACAGAAAAACTTGGAAGGGCGCTGCGATGGCCGCACCGCAAGCGGCAATCATAAGCCCGATATTCAGCCAGTTGACATCGTCCTTGCCGGCCCTTGCGGCCGGGTCCTTGCCGGCTTTGACGGCTGCGGGCGGCGCGCTCAGCTTCTGTTTCATCTCTGAGCGAGTTATACCACAACGTTAGTGAATAGCGACCACTCGTGCGGACTCACTCACGCTGGTCCCGTCCGCTTGCGTGACCGCGAGACTGACCCGCACTTCGCTCGTCGACGCTAAGTACGAAACGAATCCATCCTGCAAGTCACCTCGGTCCAGAAGAATTGACTTGATGCTTTCACCCTCTGTGATTTTTAGTAGCCCTTTGGCCGGATTCAGGGCCGCGACAGCAACGTGGTCCCAGCGAATCTCCACCTGTTGCTTTTGCGCGGTGACTCGGAGCCCCAATTGCGGAGTCTGGGCCGCAGGCGTAGCCGGGCCGGAATCCAACCCCATCAGGATTGCGCCGGTTATCACGCTGAACAACGACGTAGTGATCAGCAACCGAAGCCATGAGCTGGAGTCCCGGAACAGCGGCGACCGATGCTTAACGATTGCCTGGGGAGCGTGGTGGATTTGCATTGCAACCATCCACACTGATCATCCGGCGAGAACCGGAACATGGGAAATGCCCTAACGGTACTGGTAGGTTCTAAGCCACAGCGGACTTCTGCAGCGGCTCCTCGGACGATACCGCCGGGGGCGCTTCAAACTCGGTGGGGCAACCGTTGGCACAAACCAGCCAGGCCACTCCACTCCGATCCTCCAGCTCCATCCGGGCTAGACAAACCGGACATTCTGCCTCGGTACTTTCGGGCAGGTTCCCCACAACGGGGTAAGCATATCACGATTTGTCAGTTCTTATTTGTCCCCGTTATTCAATGCGGCTGCCTGCAACCCACCGGCGGCCGGTGCGGAATTGCCCCAGATTACCGAGAATCCGCTCATCGTGGCATCACCCCACATGACCGAATCACCCCACATCACGGAATCACCCCACATCGACGGAGTCACCCCACATCACAGAGTCACCCCACATCACAGAGTCACCCCACATCACAGAGTCACCCCACATCACGGAGTCGCCCCACATGACGGAGTCACCCCACATCACGGAGTCACCCCACATCACGGAAGCTGCCGCGAGGGTAACTGTCTTCGAGTCGGGATGGTAAACCGCCACCGGCGAAAGCGCCGGGAAATTGGCGAGATCCGTGTTCCACATAGCGGCCTGCACATCCAGATAGCCGGCGCCGACCGCGAAAATATCTTCCTGGCTGCTGTAGGTTGTGGAGCTAAGGACATCAGTCGCGCTGGTATAACGCGGCAGACCTTTGCTCGCGGTTTTCATCAGCCGGGCTTTAATCTGATCGGGCGTCAGCTTCGGATTCTGCTGCAGCATCAGAGCCACCGTGCCGCTCACCACCGGCGCCGCCATGCTGGTGCCGCTCAGTTTGAAGTAATCGGACGACATGCCCATCGGAGCGCCCGTCTGATAAGAAGCGTTCGAAACCAGAGTATTCGGATATTCTGTGGCGAGCGTGCAATTGCGCGAAGAGAGCAAAGACACAATTCCGTTCCCCGGCGCCACCAGGTCGGGCTTCACGATGTGATCGCCGGGCGTCGGTCCTTTCGAGCTGTAGCTGGCGATCTTGTCGTCGCCGCGCCACGGCGTATAGTTCGCGTTCATCGCCCCCACCGTGATCACGAACGGATCGTTCGCCGGCGAATTGATGGTCGCGTAGCCATCGGTACCGAGCGAATTGTCGCGGCCCATATTGCCCGCGGCAACCACTACGGTAATGCCGGCCTTCCAAGCCGCTTCCGCTGCCTGACATAACGGATCCAACAGGAAGCTTTCGTAAACCGGATGCCCCATCGAAAGATTGATCACGCGGATGTTGTAAGTTTCCTTCAATGCGATCGCTTCATCAATGGCGGCGATTACTTCTGATTCGCGGCCATTTCCCTGTGCATCCAGAACGCGCAGGTTAATGATATTCGCGTTGGGCGCGAGACCTTTCAGCGTGTGCGTAAAGCCAGGACCGCTCGAAGCAGCGCCGTTCGCCGCTATGATTCCCGCCACATGAGTTCCGTGGCCGTATTCGTCCGAAGCGTCAAGACCGGGTACGAAGCTTTCGCTAAATACAACGCGCGAATGCGAACGGTCCGCGGACCACAAATCCAGTTTGCTGGTGACTCCGCTATCGATCACTGCAACTCCGATGCCCGTTCCATCGAACCCCGAGGGCCAGAATTGGTTGGCGTTGACGGTTTGTGTGGTGATGTCGAGCGTGCCGGTGGCAGTGCGATCAGGAGAGATATACGTTACCTGCGGATTTAACGCGAGGCGCGGAATCATGGAAATCGGGACGGTCATATGCGCAGCGGGAATGGAGCGATACTGCCGCTTCAACTGAGCGCCCAGGTGTAACTGACCTAATGTATTGTCACTGGGGTGACCCTTGAACTGGACAATAATATCGACGTTTCCCGATGCCGTCGACTTGGGCATATCCGGAGCAATTCGGGCTGCGCCGAACGCCGCCAGAGTCGTCATGCCCGCAAAAATAAATCCAATCGTCCCCTTCAACGCTGCGCTTTTCATAACACCCAAAAGGGCAGGTATTGTTCCAAACAATTAACCTTTAGAATGTTGGAGATCCAGCGCTATGGGACATCCTGTCCCCGACAGTTTGTCTGTCGCATAGACAGTTCGTCCCTACTACTCCTATGACTGCCGTACTATGCCTACGCGCTTTTTAACTCAAACAAAAAACGCGGGAAACGCTTGATCGGAACAGTGCTAAGATAGTCGCGCGGTAGCGCATTCCGACGATGATGATCGGCGAGACACTCCGGCATTACCGAATCGACGCGAAGCTGGGAGCGGGAGGGATGGGGGTGGTTTATCGCGCCCTGGATTCCCACTTGGACCGGCCGGTCGCCATCAAAGTTCTGCCGGCGACAGCCTTGGGGAACGCGGAACGAAGAGCGCGATTTGCGCAGGAAGCGAAGTCCGCCTCCGCGCTGAGCCATCGTAACATCATTACAATTTACGACGTCGACACCGGCCAGGTGGACGGACAATCGGTGGACTTCATCGCGATGGAATACGTCGCCGGCAAGACGCTGGACAAGCTGATCGGCCGCAAAGGTCTGCGCTTGACGGAAGCGTTGCGCTACGCGATTCAGATCGCCGATGGACTGGCTGCGGCACACGCAGCGGGCATTATTCATCGCGATTTGAAACCGGCCAACGTCATCGTCAACGATCAAGGCGACGTGAAGATTTTGGATTTCGGCCTCGCGAAATTGAGTGAGCCGGAACCGGACGCGCACGCCATCACGCAAAGCGTGCATATTGACGCGCTTTTGCAAACGGAAGCCGGCACAATTATCGGCACCGTGGCCTACATGTCGCCGGAACAGGCCGACGGACATAAGGTCGACGAACGGTCCGACATTTTTTCGTTCGGCGCGGTGCTCTACGAAATGCTCACCGGACGGCGGGCCTTCACTGGGAATTCCAAACTCTCCACTCTTGCATCGGTACTACACCAAGAGCCCGCGGGATTGAGCCAATCCGAGGACAACGTTCCGGCGGAAGTGGAGCGGATCATCAAACGCTGTCTGCGCAAGGATCCGCAGCGCCGTTGGCAAAGCATGGCGGATTTGAAAGTTGCGCTGGAAGACGTGCTGGAGGAATTGGATTCGGGCAAAGCGGAAATGCGGCCGGACATCGTGCGGACCGGATCTCGGCACCGTGGTTTGCCTCTGATGTTCTGGCTCGCTTTGGTGGTGGCGGCGATGGCGAGCGGCGCGTATTTGGGATCGCAGCTTTTGAAAGATCCGCAGCCGACATTTGAGCGATTGACCTATCGCCGGGGCGATGTTTCGGGAGCGCGCTTTTCGCCGGACGGCCAGACCGTGCTGTTCAGCGCGCAGTGGGCCACTGAGCCCAGCGCCATTTTTTCCATGAGGCCGGGAAGCCGGGAATCCAGACCACTGGATATTCCCGAAGCCAGAATTCTTGCGATTAGTTCTTCGGGAGAAATGGCGATCCTGCTGGGCAGCCCGGCCAGCCTGACGCCGGGAACGCTGGCGCGCGTACCGCTTTCCGGCGGAGCTCCGCGCGAGATTTTGGAAAACGTCAACGATGCGGACTGGTCGCCCGATGGAGTCTACCTGGCCGTATCTCACACGGTGGGGCGAAAGCACCGAATCGAATATCCCGATTGGAACGGTGCTGGAGGAAACCACGGGATTGCCGCCTATGCCGGTGCGTGTATCGCCCAAAGGAGATCAGGTCGCGTTCTTCGAGAACGACAATGCGGTGGGAGACTTTGCCGTGACGGTGCTGGACACGCATGGCAAGAAACGAGTTCTCTCGCGCGGTTGGAAGGCTGGATCCGGATTGGCATGGTCGCCGAAGGGAGATGAAATCTGGTTTGGCGGCACCAAGGCCGGCGGCGAACCGACGCTCCGCGCGGTGAAGATGAATGGAAGTGAGCGAACGGTGGTGGAGGCCCCCGCCGCACTGGTGCTCAAAGACATCACCCACGATGGACGCGTGCTGGTTACGGCGGAGGATTCGCGCGTCGAATATTTCGGGACTCCGGCCGGGCGGCGCCAAGCAGGAACGCGATCTTTCGTGGATGGACGCATCGCGGATCTCCGATATGTCCGCGAACGGGGAGAAGATCCTGTTCGTGGAAATGTCGTATGGAACAGGGCGAAACACCGCGATCTATTTGCGCGGGACGGATGGCTCGCCCGCCATCCACCTGGGCGACGGCCTGCGGCCGCAGCTTTCCCCGGATGGCAAGTTTGTCGCGTGCGTCCAGAGCGATGGTCCGAAGACCAGCTTGTTTCTGGTGCCCACCGGCGCTGGAGTAGCGCCTCAAATTCCGGCCGACGGGATGCATTACGAACGCGTGGAATGGTTTCCGGACGGGCAGCGGCTTTTGATTGTCGGAAACGAACCGGGCAAACCTTCCAGAACCTTCGTGCAAGATAAAAGCGGCGGAAAGCCCACGCCCATAACGCCGGAAGGAATCCGAGCAACGCGAGTTTCTCCGGACCAGAAGAGCGTAACAGCCGCTGACGGCGGCAAATTGAAGTTGTATTTCATCGATGGTGGCGCGCCCAGGGCCATCGCCGATTTGGAACCGGGCGAATCGGTGATTCGCTGGAGTGGAGACGGGCGTTTTCTGTTCTTGCGGAAATCGACAGAACCGTCGTCGCTTACCATCAGCCGGTTGGATGTAGCTACAGGCCGCAAGGAACGCTGGAAGGAATTGAAAACGCCCGACCCGGTGGGTGTGCAAATTCGCGAAGTATTGTTGACGCCGGATGGAGCTTCGTACGCGTATTCGTACCAGCGTGATATATCCACACTGTACTTGGCGGAAGGTTGGAGATAGCTTCACCGGTGGGCTATCACGAGAAGAGACTTCGCACGCTTAATAACGCACTCGACGGCGCGTTGGAGATTTTCAGGATCGAGCGCCGCGAAGCTTTCATCCAGGACTACCAGCTCGGAATTTTGTAACAGAGCACGGGCAATGTAGAGGCGGCTGCGTTCGCCATGCGAAAGCTGCCATCCGGTTTCTCCGACCATTTGTAAAAGGCCGGCGGGCATGCGTTCCAGGAGTTCTCCGAGGCCGAGTTCGGCGCAAATTTCTTCCGCTTCCGCGAGGTCGCGCGGGCCGATGATTCCACGGCGTCCCATGAAAAGGTTGAAGGCGAAGGTTTCGGCCAGAACGTGATTTTCGTGGAATTGCGGAGCGGCGGCGATGTAGCTCCGCCAGGCTTCCGCGCCGACGGTCTGGCGGTCGAATCCGTTCATCAGTAGCCGGCCGGAGTTTGGTTCGCGAAGACCGGCGAGTAATGCAACGAGCGTGGATTTTCCGCCTCCGGATGCGCCTTCTAGAACCAGGCGGTCGCCGGATTTGATTTGGAATGTGCAGCCGCGGAGGACGGGCGCGGTTCGGTCGTTGTAGCGGAAGACTAGATCGCGGGCGTCCAGGAGAGGAGATGTGGGGCGGACCCCCAGGTCCGCGGCCGACGCCCTCGTCGGCTCGGAGTCCGGAAGAGCGGGTCCAGGGGGACCCGCGCGGACCAGGGGGTCCGCCCCACCGGAGTGGAAGAGGACGGCTACTCGCTGCCAGGCTACTGCCGCGCCCGCTACTTGCCAGGCTCCGGCTGCCAGGCGCTTGAAGGCGCGATACGCCAGCAGCATTCCGCCTACGGAGATTGCGATTCTTCCCGAAGAACTTATGCCATTGGCGAACGCGGGAATCAGACCGGCCAGGCCGATCACCAACCATCCTCGCGGGACGATGGCCAGCAAGCCGGCTGTGGAATTGTCCATGGCTTTCGATGACTCGAGGTAACGCGCTAGCGCTTCGTCTTCGCCATCGTGCCAGCGATCGGGCGGGAGTTGAGCCAGGCGAGTCCGGTGGCCGACCATGCTCTCGACCAAGTCATGAGTCATGTTGAGACGAACGTCGGTCCAGATGCGATTGCGGTGATAGTATCGCCGGGCGATTGCGGCGGTGACGGCTAGCCAGGCGAGGAGAAGAATCGATTGCAACGCCCCGCCTGCGCCCGCGGCGAGAACGAAGACGGAGATTGCGAGTTCAATCACGGCGACCAAGCCCAGGAATCCGCCACTCAGTGCGAGCGATTCGACGGCTTCGGTTTCGATGACGCGTCCCAGCAGTTGTCCGGCGCCTTGGTGGCGGATGCTGTCCGGATCCAAGCTCAGTGCGCCCACGAAGAGGCGCTGTTTGAGGCGCGCTCCTGTGGAGATGGCGATTCTTCCTTGCAACCACGTGATGAGAACGCGCAGTGGGACCAGAGTGATCAGGAGCAGAGCCCAGAGCCACAGCCAACTTTGATCCGCGCTTCCTTTCAAAACATTTGAACCGACAACCCACCAGGCGAGGATCCAGAGAATGTATTGGATGGAGTGCGCGCCGGCTAATGCTAGAAGACGGCGGGGCACTCGGGCTTGACGAAGCTGCTGCCAAAAGTCAGCACTGGGTGGAAGTCGAAGCAGCCGGATCCCGCGGATTAGCTTGTGGCTGAGTTGCTCGCGCAGGAGCGCGTTCCGGGCCTGCGTTTGTTTGGATGCGGGAATTCGGGCGCGAGTTAGAAGCGCGTCGATTTGTTCGAGCGCTGGGGTCTCGATTTCCTTGCAGAGTGCGGCGCGGATTGTGGAGGCGCCGATACGAATCTTTTTTCCGGCGGGAGTGAGAACGGTCAGTTTATGAGCGATGACCAGGAAGCCCGACCCCATGTCAATGATCGCGGGACCCATTTTCGGGAGTTGGGATTCCAAATCCGGGTACGGCGTTTCTACGGGCTGAGTCTCTAGGCCGAGACGTCTTGCTGTCGCTTCGACGTCGGGGCTGGGGGCTGGGGGCTCGGGGCGGGGGGACAGTCCACTTTCGATAGCCAGCAATTGGATGGCTTCGTTGAGGCGCGATTTGGGCCAGAGGTATTCGTTCATCGGCCCGTTAGAGTTCCTTCCTCTAATTTCAGGTGACGCCAGTCCGTTGTCGCCCAGAGTTCTTCGCGGATGTTGCGCTCGGCTTCGAGTAGTGAGCGGAAGCGTGAATTTGCTTGCTGCGCAAGCTCGGTCGGCGGGCCGTCTTGTACGATGCGGCCTTCTTCGATTACTAGGACGCGCGGAAAAGACCGAGTTTCCGAGATGTCGTGCGAGATGGAAAGGAGGGTGGCATTTTTCCAGAGTTCGCGCGCGCGGGCTAACAGGATTTTGCGCTGTTCCAGGTCTAGGCCCCGGAAGGGTTCGTCCAGAATTACTAAGCGCACGTTGGGACGCAGGAGCGCGCGGCCTAAGCGCACTCGCTGGCCTTCGCCGCCGGATACTAATCCGCCGCCTTCGCCGAGTGGAGTGTCGAGACCTTGCGGGAGTCTTTCGAGAATACGGCGCAGGTCGGCAGCGTCGATCACTTCGTCAATCGACATGCGCGCGGCGGAGGGCAGGCCGTATTGCAGATTCTCTTGCAGAGGACGGTTCCAGATTTGGACTGCTGGATCTACCCAGGCGATGTGCGGCCGCAGGGCTTCGATTGCGGCTTCGTCCAGTTCCTGGTGGTCTACCAGGATGTGGCCAGCTGAAGGGCGATGCCATCCGAGCAGAGTACCGACCAGGCTGGATTTGCCTGCGCCGGATGGTCCCACGATGGCTATGTGTTCGCCGGGTTGGATGGTGAGATTGATTCCCTCAAGAACGCGATGACCGGCGGCGGTTACGCTGACGTTTTCGAAAACGATTGATGCGGGAGCGGTGGTGGGTGTGGATGGCGCTGCGTGGTGCGAGGTTGTTGGGTCGAGAGCACCCAGCGGTTCGAGCAGGCGGAGCGTGACGTTGCGATACGAAGGATATTGCCACGCGATGATTGCGACTTCCTGGCCGAGAGCGGGCAGATTCAGCGCCCAATAGACCAGCAGCAGGACGACGCCGGATTCGCCGGCGCGGCTGAGGTGCGAGGCCAGAAGCCAAATCGCTAAAACGAAGCCAGAGAGGAACTGCACGGCTTCGAGCGAGATGACGGTGCGTTGCAGATTGAATCCGGCGCGCGCCCATTCGGCTAGCAGGCTCTCATGCTCGCGCCGGACTGCCGGTTGCGCGCCGTGGGTGCGGATGGCTACCAGGCCGAGCAGGGCATCCAGATAGAAATGACTGAGGGCGCCGGAATGGGTGCGGAGTCGGAGATCGCGCTCTATCAATATTGGTTGCGAAAGAATCGGGATGGCTACGGCGGCTAGGGCTGCCAGGAGCGCGATCGGCGCGAGCGAGGGATCGAGAAAGATAATGCCGGCGGTGGTGAAAACGATTTCGAATCCGTAGCGCAGGAGCTGGCCGCCGAGTTCCGGCAGGCGGCGGATCTGGTGAATGCTGTGGCTGCGCTCGGCCATGTCGGATTTGAGGCGGCTCTGGAAGTAGCGATCGCCCAGGCGCGGGATTTTGTTTAGGAACGCCAGGCGGAGGCGGACTTCCAGGTGGCGGCCTAGCTTCAGGAGGCCGGAGATTAATGGGATTTCTAGTAAGAGGAGACCGGCTGAGAATACGATTAGCGCTGTTAGAAAATGATGCGTCGAGTCTAGCAGGGCGCGGAACAAGACGGCTTCTGTGATTACTGCGGCGCTTGAGAGTGCTAGGGCGAGTGCGATGGACGCGGGCGTGAAGAGGCCGTCTGCGCGGAGGAGCTTCAATAGTTCTCGGCCCGGACGGGGCTGCGGTTGATGGAGTGCTGCGATTAGTTCGGGGGATCGTGGTAGCGCTCCCTTGCGGTCGCGGTTCGGTGTGGAAAGTGTGCGGACTAGGACTGCTCCGCGTAGTTGGAGTTGGTCTGCGTCGGCGGTGGCGCGGACCGACCAGTAGTGTTCGGGGATGGCGGTGTCGTCTTCCAGAAAGCTTTCTAGGAGTTCGGGTGCTTCGAGACGATTCCATCATCCGAACGGCGGCGTCTAGGGCTGCGATCTTTCTCCAGCCTGGGTCGGCTATTGCGGAATGAAGGAAAGCTTCGGGGATTTTTTGTCGCGCCAAGCGCTGACGGAGTGGACCGAGGAAGTCGTCTGATCCGGCGTATTCGCGCCAGGCTTCCGCAGGGACGGACATCTTGTGGACGTAGAGCTGATTGAGAAACTGGTCGCGCGGAACGAAGCGGCGGCCGCTGGCGGGATCCATGATCTGAACATATTTACCGTGGGTTCGCCACACGACCACGAAATGCGTGATGCCGTTGGGCTGCACCACGACAGCGATGGCGGGGAGCGCGCGGGATTCGGGGAGCAGCACGTGATCCACGGGGATCATGATTTGCTCCGCTTCGACGCCGAGTTCGTTGGCGACAACTTCCAGCGTGTCGATGGAGGTTCCGTCGACATCGGTCTGGCAGGCTTCGCGGAGGCGGCCGTAGTGGACGTTGACGCCGAGACCTTCGAGGAGGCATTTGAGGGCGGCGGGTCCACAGTCCATGTTGGAGGTTTGGACCACTTCGGGGACGAGGAAGCGAGGGCGGGGGTTCATCGATAGAGGGCGCGGATTAGAAGCGTTGCCGGGGATACGCGGCCTGCTAAGAGGTCGATGTTACCTCGTGCGGGGAGCGGTGGTTGAATCGTCGAGGGTACTTCGAGGAAGAGATTGCGGGTCGGATACGGGACGGTTAAGAGCCAGCCAACCACGCGAGCACCGACGCTTCGGCCTTCGAATCGAAGCCGGGCCGCTTCACCGGGCTTGAGGTGAACGAAAGCGTCGGCCCGCAGATCGGATGTCGCGACGTGATGCGGGTCGCCCCATCGGAGCGCGGCGTCTTGCGCGAATTCGGAATAATCCGGAATGCTGGGGGTGAGAAACCACCACGTCCAGGCACCGAGTAGCGCAATTGCGAAAAACAAACCCAATTTCGGGGCGCGGAAATTGTCGGCGTCCAGGGCGCGGAGGGTCCGGGCGAAGGCGATCTGGCCGGTCATGGGGGAGAACTCTATTGAGTGTAGCGCGGCGAGTCAAGAGTAGCGTCCTTTGTAACGGTCAAACACGCTGATTCTGTTGGATTGGTTACCTTGTGACCGCCACCTCAAACGAATTCGCATCTGGCACGTCTGTTCTGGTTATGCAAACGCTTCGGACATCCCTCGCTTTTGTTTTTGCAGGAGTGGCATTCGCCCAATTTCCGGGTTTGACCCTCCCGCCCAGTGGCAACAACCAGAAAGCGGCCGTGGTCCAGTATATTGGACCGGTTCGCGTGGCGATTGATTATTCCAGCCCCGCCGTGCATGGGCCGGACGGCAAAGACCGGCGCGGGCAGATTTGGGGCAAGCTGGTTCCCTACGGGTTGTCGACATCGGCGTTCGGCAACGGCAAACCGGATCCGTGGCGCGCCGGCGCGAATGAGAATACCGTGTTCACGGTGTCGAACGATGTGATGATTGAGGGCAAGCCATTGCCCGCCGGCCGCTACGGGTTGCACATGATCCCGGGAGAGAGCGAGTGGACGGTGATCTTCTCGAAGAATTCCTCGGCGTGGGGAAGCTTCTTTTATGAAGATAGCGACGACGCGCTGCGCGTTACCGTGAAGCCCCACAAGAACGAATACCGCGAATGGCTGGCGTATGAGTTCACCACGCGCAAGCCAACCGAGGCGACGGCGGAACTGCAATGGGAAGAACTCGCTGTGCCGTGGAGCATCCAGGTGCAGAATGCCGACGACATTTATGTGTCGAAGCTGCGGCAGGAATTGAGTTCGGTGCCCGGGTTCATGTATCAAGGCTACGACGCGGCGGCGCAGTACACGCTGCAATCCGGCAAGCATCTGGAAGAAGGCCTGAAGTGGGCGGACCAGGCGATCAGCCAGCCGTTCATTGGACAAAAGACGTTCAGTACGCTGAGCACGAAGGCGCAGATCCTGGCAAAGATGGGCAAGCCGCAGGAAGCGAAGGCGATGATGGATGAGGCGATTCACAATCCGGCGACGACGTCGCTCGAGATCCATCAATATGGGCGGACGCTGCTGCAACTGAAGCAGAACGCCGAGGCCCTGAAAGTGTTCCAGTACAATGCGGAGCGCAACGGCGACGCGTGGCCGGTGCATGTGGGTTTGATGCGCGGGTACGCGGCGAACGGAGATCTGCAGAAGGCGCTGGAGCACGCGAAGAAGGCGGTGGTGCAGGCGCCGGACGATTTGAATAAGAAGAATCTGGAAGCGATGGTGAAGACGTTGGAGAGCGGGAAGAATATCGAGAACTAGCGGATGTTCGTTCCGTCATGCGTTGCTTGAACGAAAGCTCCGGATAGCAAGATCCGGACTAAATCAGACTGGTGAGTCGTGCCGGTCTTCTGATAGATTCTTTGGAGATGTGTGCGAGCCGTGTTGTGGCTGATTCCGAGCTGCGCGGCGGCTCGCACAACTGTCTCTCCCTGCATTAGAAGTTCTGCGAGGCGCGACTCGGCCGTCGTCAGTTGGTAAAGCCGGGCCAGAGTTCGGGGCAGTCTTTCTGGTTTGGATTCCGGATCGGTCACGAAGACAACGACGGCGGGCGTTCTGACCTGTGGGGCGAAGGCGCGTTTGCCAACTGGTGTCACTAAAATGGACAATGGGCGTTTTCCGGACGGTCGGGTAAGAGAGATGAGGCCGCCCGGCGCCGTTCCTTCACACCTAGCGGTTGCTGCTGCGCCAGCGATCAATCGGTTCAATTCCAGGGATTCAGCGTGACCGGCTGCGCTGATACCTTCCTTCACCGAAGAGAGACCATCACTTTGGCGAAGCAAACGGTCGGCCTCGCGATTCGTTGTTAAAATTCGACCGTGATCGTCCAGGAGAATTACGCCGGTCTGCAGGCAATCGAGCGCGTCGAGGGAAGCGTGATGGCGTCCCTGCAATTCGGCCATCTTACTGTGAAATGTTAGAGCGCGTTCGAGATGGGGGAAGAGGATTCGGAGAAGCGTCAGCTCCGCTGTTCCGAAGGGCCCCCTCTTGCGCGGGCGTAGGCAGGTAAACGCGGAGGATCTGTGATCTGTCTTGGTGAGCATGCAGCCGACTTGATGGGTCACCTTCAGCGGAATCAGCAAATCGTGATAGAACTCTGTCTTCGCCAGAACGGTTAGCTCGACGTTTTGATCGCTGGTTTCAATCGTCTCTGGGCCTGCCCGGTTCCAGCGCTTCTTCCACGCCTCGATCCAGGGATCAACGCTATAGTAATGCCGAACGTATTGGTCAGCGTAAACAGGATCAAAACCGACGGATGCGTCGATTTTTGCGTCGGATGCCGACCAATCATAGAAGAACAGAATGGCTATGCTCCCATCGACCGTCGCTGCGAAGTCTTGGAGAAATTTAAGCCACAGCTGCGAATCAGAAGCGGCATCGTAAATACGGCCGATCAGTCCGAGTACTCTCTCCTGTGAAAGCACTTGCATATTATGAGAGAGCCTGCTCACTAAAACAATGGGCTGGCTACTTTCGAGCTGGATTATTATCGAAGAGTTTTGTTATTACGGCGCGTTACAGCCAAAACACCTGCACAGGCTGTGACCATGAACCACAAGCTATGAGGCTCTGGTACTGCCGCAGGCGCAAAGTAGTCGATACCACTGGCAGTGGTGAGGCTCGCCCCCGGCGTCAGCACGGTCAGATATGCGTTTTCCGTATCGGATGCGTCGGCCAAACCTGTGGCGGTTTGCAGGCCCCCATTTCCGAAAATGGATGCAAGAGCGCTGCCGCTTAGTTCAATGGTGAGTTGTAGGGGATCCCCGACGAACGTTTGCAGGATGACAGATTGGGTTTGTAGTCCGTTGACCGGAACATATCCTGGGGCGTCGACATTGCTTTGATCTGTTCCGGCGTTGAGGCCAGTTGTGACGTCTGCCAGGGAAGCCTCCGCAAGAACATCCCCCTCGGAATCGCTTCCTGAAAAGCTTGTGAAACTGACGAGGCTGTCCGTTAGTCGTAATTCCACCGGCGTGCCCACAGGGAGGCCAACGACAAAGATCGTATCGGTCCATTCACCAAAGAAGCTGCCGCCAGCCGATCCAGTGCCAGAAACGCCCAGAGGAGTGTCCGCACTAGCGCCAGCGGATGCGAAGCCATGCATGCCGCCATTACCGTCGGTCGAAAAGGACGCCTCCGCGCCATCTGTGACTGTTCCTCCCGCTGAGCCCGCCGGGTATGAAGATGAGCCGCCGAGAAGGGGAGATGCGTAGACTGTAACTGCCTGGAATCCGCCAGTGCTCCAAGATTGGCTCACAACGGGATCGTAGCCGACTCCACCATTGGAAAGAACGCCATATAAAAAGTCGGCACGTACCACCGGCGATGCCCAAGCCAGTAGGAACATGAGGGCGAGGGCATACCGCGGCTTTAATGAACAACCTGACTCGACGCGGAAGTCTCTTTGGAATCCTTCAAACATAATATTTCTCCTGATTTACAGCAGTTAGTGAAAAATATCATGGGTTGGTCTATCTTGTCGTCATCCAAATGGATGATATTCGCAGTTAGGAACGGTCTTTGGATAGCCTTCTGTGGATCTGCAATACTTGTGCTGAAGATGGTGACGGCGGCGGAAAAGACGATACAGAATGAAACGATGGTGGATATGTTAGCTGCTCGCTTCTCCGAGAAGCAGGAGAACAGGGAACTGGTGATCGCAGCAGATAAGGTATTCGGAGAATGGGACAACGAGGACGATCGGGTTTATGACGCCCTTTGAACTGGTTCTGGTCCGTTTGCCTTCAGCCGGTCACCGCTGCGGTCCGGTCAAAAGCGCTGTCCTTGGTTGACCATCTCACGGACGCTCAGCTTAGCCGGGCTTGACGCGCTTGCGAAGTTGGCGCATCGCTTCGACAACTTCCTGGTGCGTGAGCGCTTGGCCAGCGTGTCCGACGGGAACTAGCATCGCGGTGGGACGCCGTGTCTCGTAATGGTGATGCGTTCTCCTTTGGCCACGCGATCCAGAGCTGACGCAAAATGGGTCTTCGCCTCGAATGCGCCGATTTCCATAACGAGTCTATTTTAAAACTGTTTAAACCAGTCTGATATCTATTTCTGTAAGACGCTTCCGCAAATTCCGAGCGTTCACATCAGTGTGAACGCGGCACGCAGGAGTGCGTGCGCCACGTTCGATGGAAGGGCCATCGTGCGTTACAATCGGCGTGCATGTTTCGGAAGGTGCTGGTTGCCAATCGGGGCGAGATTGCGGTGCGCGTGGTTCGGGCGCTGCGGGAGTTGGATATTACAAGTGTTGCGGTTTTTTCGGACATCGATCGCGCCGCGCTGCATGTCCGGCTGGCGGACGAAGCGGAACGCGTCGGAAAGCTATTTGAGCATCGAGGGCATTCTGGATGCGGCGAGGAAGCACCGCGTAGAGGCGATCCATCCCGGCTATGGATTTCTGAGCGAGAACAGCGAGTTTGCGGCCGCATGCGAGGCGGCCGGGATCGTGTTCATTGGACCCTCGGCTGATTCCATCCGGCGGCTGGGTTCGAAGACTGCGGCGCGGACTCTAGCCAAGCAGATGAATGTTCCGGTGGTGCCGGGCAGCGAAGAGCCGGCCACGAATCTGAAGCATGCGCGCGACCTGGCTCGCCAAATTGGCTATCCGGTGCTGCTGAAGGCAGCGGCAGGCGGCGGAGGAAAGGGGATGCGCCGCGTGGATGCGGAGAGCGAACTCGAGGCAGCCATCCGCGATGCGTCGAGCGAGGCGGAGCGGTCCTTCAAATCGAGCGAGGTTTATATCGAGAAGGTGATTGAGCAGCCGCGCCATATTGAGATCCAGATCGCGGGCGATCGCCACGGCAATCTGATCCACTTGGGCGAACGGGAATGTTCGTTGCAGCGCCGGCATCAGAAAATCATTGAGGAATGCCCGTCGCCATTCGTTGCCGCGAATCCGGCAATGCGGACGAAGATGGGCGAGGCGGCGCTCCGGGTGGCGCGGGCGGTAGGTTATCACAATCTCGGGACGGTGGAATTTCTGACGGACGGCGCGGGCAACTTCTACTTTCTCGAGGTGAACACGCGGCTGCAGGTGGAGCATCCGGTGACGGAATTGGTGACGGGGCTCGATCTGGTGCATTTACAATTGCGTATCGCTTGCGGCGAGCCGATTCCCTTTGCGCAAGAAGATGTGCGGTGGCGCGGATGGGCGATGGAGTGCCGGGTTTGCGCCGAGGATCCAGAGCAAAACTTCTTCCCTTCCCCGGGCAAGATCGTGCAACTGCGCGAACCGTCGGGGCCTGGGATTCGCCTGGATTCGGGCGTGTATCCGGGATGGACGGTTCCGATTGAATACGATCCGCTGCTGGCGAAGCTGGTGGCGTGGGCGCCGGACCGGTTGACGGCGATCCAGCGCATGCTGCGAGCGCTGGAGGAATACGCGATCGTGGGGGTGGAAACGAACCTCGGGTTGTTCCGCGAAATTCTGCGGGATGCGGAATTTCGCGAGGGACGATTAAACACCGGGTTCGTGGCCGAGTTTTTCAAACGAAGACCGCAGACTCCCGCCATTGAGTCTGACATAGAACTCGTGGCAGCTCTGGCGGCGGCAGCGCACTCAACCAACGGAAAACCAGAAACGAGAAACGAGAAACGAGAAACGAGTCTCTGGCTCTCCGAAGGCAGGAGCGAGATGCTCCGATGAAGCTGCAGATTCTGTTGAATGGGCATCCGGTAGAAGTGGAGGCCGAGCAACTGACGAAGGTGTCGCAGGTTGAGCCGGGTGTTTATTCGGTTTTGGCGGATGGGCGGAGCTTCGAAGTACGAGCGATTGCGACGCCGGGTGGATTGCGGTTGGAGGTGAACGGCCGGCGGTTCACGGCGGAGGTGTACGATCCGCGCGATCGGGGACAGAAATCCGCCGCGGCGCTCGCCACCGGACGGCAGAACATCGCGGCGCCGATGCCGGGTAAAGTGATTCGGGTGTTGGTCCGCGAAGGAGATGTCGTGGAAGTTGGGCAAGGGCTGGTGGTGGTGGAAGCGATGAAAATGCAGAACGAGATGAAGGCGTTGCGAGCGGGGAATGTAGTGGAGGTGCTGGTGCACGACGGCGATACGGTGACCGCGGGCGATACGCTGGTGGTGCTGGGCTAGCAGCTTGAAGAGCGGGTCCAGGGGGACCCGCACGGACCAGGGGGTCCGCCCCACGAAATGCGATGGCTCTAAGTTCTGCGAAAATAGTATTTGCCATTTAACTCAAAGGCTTACGGCGCGGACGTTGCCGCAATTTTGGCGCTGGATGCGGACGGGCAGCGTTTGGTCCCGCTGGTATCGGGAGCATGCGCGTCGGAAGAGGCGCGGTTGTCGCTGAAGAAACAAAAACCGTCGGATTTGTTTTTGCACGGCCGGTCTCCGAACGCGGCTCTGGGCGGATTGTTCCTTTATTTCTCTTGCGCCGATGAATGCCATGAACTGGTGCAGAACTTGAATTCTTCGGAGGGGGATTTCTGGCACGCGATCCTGCACCGGCGGGAGCCCGACCCGGCGAATTCGGCCTATTGGTTTCGCCAAACCGGAACGCATCCGGTGTTTCCAGAGCTGGCGAAAGCAGCGGATGAAATCGCGATGAAGTATCCGGCGGCCAACTTTCGCAGCGGCCAGTGGGATCCGAAATTTTTCATCGACTTTTGCGAGCAGGCTCGTAACGAAGTGGGATCGCCCAAAGAAGCCGCGGCGCTCGAGATCCAGCGGGCGGAATGGCAGTTACTTTTTGATTACTGCGCGAGGCCGCGAACTTGAGCCGTGTCCGAAGCGGGCTCACGCTGGTACTGGTCGTAGTTGTCGGCTTCGCGATCTGGATCTTCTCACGGAGGACCGCGCCACCCGAGGTTGAGTTCATCAAAGTGGCGCGCGAGACGATTGTCAGTTCGCTCGGAACCAATGGCAAAGTGGAACCGATCGAATGGCTGCCAGCGCGGGCGGAGCGGCCGGGGACTATCGCGCGGGTGTTGATCGCGCGTGGGCAACAGGTCCGGAAAGACCAGCCGATGGTGGAGCTGGATACGCGGATTGCGAGCGCTGAGCTGAATAAAGCGCAGGCTGCCATCCACGAAGCGCAATCGCAGGAACAGGTGCTGGATCAGGGCGGGCGGATCTCGGAAAGGCAGCAAGTGGAGGCGGATCTGGCGCGGGCGCGGCTGGATCTGGCGGCGGCCGAGAAGCAGCAAGCCGCGCTGGAACGGTTGGTGGCCAAGCAGGCGGCAACACAAGTAGAACTGGACACGGCGCACCAAGCGGTGGATCAACTGCGCTTGAGAATCCAGGCGCTGGAGCAGCACAAAGCGGCGCTCGTGACAGGCAGCGATCGGGAAATCGCGAAAGCGAAGGTGAGAGGTGCGGAGTCCACTGCTGCGGTGGCGCGCATCGACCTGGACCTCAGCGTGATTCGCGCGCCGATGGACGGGACGGTTTACGATTTCGATCTGAAGGCGGGAGCGTACCTGAATCCGGGCGATCTGGTGGCGAAGGTGGGCAAGCTGGATCGCGTCCGGGTGACTGTTTACGTGGATGAGCCGGACATGGGGAAGGTGCGTCAGGCCGAAGCGGTGATCATCACATGGGATGCGCTGCCGGGACATCGTTGGAAGGGGCAAGTGGATAAGCTACCGACGCAAGTGACCCCGCTCGGAACGCGGCAGGTAGGTGAAGTGGGTTGCGTGATCGAGAATCCGGATCGCGATCTGCTGCCGAATGCCAATATCAATGCGGAGATTCAGGCGGCGGTGGTTCCCGGCGCATTGGTTCTTCCGAAGGAAGCTTTCCGAAGGGAGAGCGCGGACACGGGCGTTTTCCTGCTGCGTGGGGATCGCGTGGAGTGGCGGAAGGTGACGCTGGGGGTGTCGAGTTACACGAAGTCGCAGGTGCTTTCCGGGTTGGCGGAAGGGGATGCGGTGGCGCTGCCTACGGAGAAGACGATTAAGAATGGGAGTAGGGTTGAGGCTGTCGTCCGGTAGAGCCGAAAAGATTTTGGCCGCTGATGAACGCGGATGAACGCGAATAAAACCTAATTTACGGGCTCGAGCGGGTAGCCTTTTTCGCGCCAGGCTTCCAGGCCGCCTAACAGTGGGCGCACGTTGATTACACCCTTGCGAAAAAGTTGCAGCGCCGCACGGGCGCTGGAGGCTTCGTTTGGTCAAGTACAGTAGAGGATGACATCGCGGTCGCGCGGGATCTCCTCGTGACGGGTTTCGATTTCATCCATAGTCATCCAGATTGCTCCGGGCAGTTTGACTCTGTCACTCTCTACCTCTAATTCGTGGCGAAGATCCACGACTGCGATGTTGTCGCCTGCCGTGATCATCCGCATGAGAGCTTCGGGCGTGATGCGCGCTACGCGCAGACCGACGATGAAACGGCGGCGCTGATAATATTTCAATCCCACGTAAGTCAGGAGAACGGCACAGATCAGGAGCAATAAGAAAGAGCCGAGGCGGCTGGCCTGCTCGGCAGCCAGTTCCAGTTGATTGCGGAAAAGGTAGCCGGTGGCGAGATACGTACCGCTCCAAAGTAGGGCGCCGGAGATATCGGCGGCGAGGAACTTCCAGGGATTCATGCGGGTGAGTCCGGCTAAGGGCGCCGCGGTGGCTCCAAGGCCTGGAACGAACTTGGCAATCAGCAAAGCTCGCGCGCCCAATCTGCCGAAGAGGCTCTTGGTGTTGCTGACGCAGGAATCCGGCTCGAGCGACATGCGGCAGAGGAGGTTGAGGATGGAGTGGCCGCGCACGCGGCCCAGGCGGAACCAGATGAGATCGCTCAAAAGCGCCGCGCCAACGGCTAGGGCGAGCGATGTGGAGAAGGAGAAGTTGCCCAATCCAGCGAGCGCGCCCATACCGAGCAAAACCGGAAGGGCGGGAATGGGCAATCCGATACCTTCGGCGAATACGTTCGCTACCAGAACCCAATACCCATGGCGCAGCAGAAATGGGACGACCGCGTGCATTGTGTGTCTTTATTGTAATTGCGCCGATTGGCAAGCGGCGCGCAGGATGGCATCCTGCCCCACATCAGACGGGGGCGCGGGACAAACTGGCTATGAAGAAGCTGACGCCGGGGATACTTTTTTGGGTGAGACGATCGTCGTTGGTGATGAAGAGATCGGCCTGGGCGGATTCGGCGCAAGCGAGTTGGATGGCGTCCGCGGGAGAGATGGCTCGATTCTGGCGGATGTTCGCGTAGGCTTCCGCGGCTGCCACATCGAACGCCGAGACGGTTAGATGATGGCCGTGGAAAAGCGCGCGATAGCGGTCCGCTAAAACGGTGTTGCCGGTGGCGAGAGGTTTCACCAGGACTTCGCCCACGGTCATAGCGCTGGTAAAGAGCCGGTCGTTACGGCGCAACATTCGGCGGCGCAGATCGGCGACTGCCTGGCCGAATTGGGGACTGTCTTCCAGCAGATAGATGAAAAGGTTGGTATCCCAGAAGATGCTCTTCACTTGCTATCGCGTTGGTCGCCGTACCAATTTGAGCGCAGATCGCGGACATATTCGTCGGCATCCGTGCCGGCCCAAATCTCTTTGCCGACGCCGCGCATTTTCAGGATTGGATCGTCTTCTTCGTTCATGGCTGAATCCTTTTTGATGTAAATCTGTTCGTACCAATCGAGGAGGTAGTGGTATTTGGCTGGCAGTTCCTCTCGCGCTGGCTTCGTTTTTCCTTTGCGCGAGGGATGCGTTTGATCCCCCGGGCGGTACAGGCGGTATGTATCGGTAGAAAGCCGGTAGAACATCCGGTAGCGGGCGGAGTTGGGTTCCAGGTTGGCAACGTTGTGCAAATAAATGTGCGCCTGCACTCCGGGGCGTAGCTCCGGGCTGGCTCGCTCGGCTTTGACGCGATCCAGGATCTCCTTTGCCGTGAAGGATTCGCGGTCTTCCTGTTCGCGGTGGAGTAGGGCGAGAGCACACCAGGCTTCATCGGCGACGAGGAGGGATTGTGTGAGTTTGGCGGCTTGGGTGGACATGGTGGTGCTCTAGTTGTGATTATAGGGGGTTGGAGAGTATAAGTCAATATTTACATGGTAATTTAGGTAATAACATAGCGGCAGAGGACGAGAGAAGAGCTATAATGCCTTCTGAATGAAGAACTTCACTTGTCTGCTTTTGGCTTTTGGCGGGGTTGTATGGGCGCAAGGGTTTGATGTCGTGATTCGGAACGGGCGCGTTGTCGACGGGACGGGGTCGCCGTGGTATGCCGGTGATATTGCAATCCGGGACGGACGAATCGCGGCCATCGGCAAGATCGCAGAAGACGGCGCTAAGGCGACCATTGATGCGCACGGAATGGTGGTCGCGCCCGGGTTCATCGATATGCTGGGGCAATCCGAGCTGACGATTTTGGTGAATCCGCATCTGCCGTCCAAGATTTTCCAGGGGATCACGACAGAGATCACGGGCGAGGGAAGTTCGGCGGCGCCGGTGACGGAGGCGATGCGTACAGTCCGGCCGCACGACGATTTCGATCACTATCACATCCAACCGGACTGGACCACGCTGCGCCAATATTTCGCGCGGCTGGAAAAGCAGGGCATGGGCATCAATCTGGGGAGCTACGTGGGAGCGACGCAGGTTCGAAGGGTGGTGTTGGGAGATGAGGATCGCGCGCCGAATCCGGGCGAGTTGGAACGGATGCGGCAACTGGTTCGGGAAGGGATGCAGGATGGCGCGATGGGTCTCTCTACTTCGCTCCAATATGCACCGGCTCCTTATGCGACCACGGAGGAGTTGATTGCACTGGCGACGGAAGCTGCAAAGGCGGGCGGAATTTATGCCACGCACATGCGCAGCGAGGGCGATGGGATTACGGCGGCGATCGAGGAAGTGATCCGAATCAGCAAGGAGGCGAAGATTCCGGCCGAGATCTGGCATTTGAAAGTGGCGGGCAAGAGCAACTGGGGGAGGATGCCCGAAATTGTCGCGCAGATCGAGAAGGCGCGGCAATCGGGCGTGGATATTACCGCGGACACCTACGCGTACACGGCATGGTTCAACTCGTTCTCGGCATTTATTCCACCGTGGGCGCACGACGGCGGCGATGCCAAGCTGATTGAGCGGTTGAAAGATCCCGCTATGCGCGCGCGTATTCGTAAGGAGATGGTCGCGCCAAGCACGGCGTGGGACAACGAGTGGCAGGAAATCGATGGGCCGCAGGCGATTCTGCTGAGCGTGGTGCACAACCCGAAATTTCTTCCGCTGCAGGGAAAAACGATCGCCGAGATCGCGAAGCTTTGGAATAAAGATCCCATCGACACCATCTTCGATCTGCTGATTGACGATTCCTTGAGTTCGGTGGCGGTGTTCGGAATGTCGGAGCCGGATGTCACGCTGGCGCTGCAGCAACCGTGGGTCTCGGTGTGCAACGATTCGCAGGGCACGGCGCCGGACGGGCTGCTGGGCGCGGAACATCCGCATCCACGGGCTTACGGGACATTTCCCCACATCCTGCGCAAGTACGTGCGCGAGGAGCACAAACTATCGCTCGAAGACGCGATCCGGAAATTCAGCGCACTGCCGGCGCAGCGGATGAGACTGACGGATCGGGGAGTTTTGAAGAAGGGGATGTGGGCGGATATTGTGATTTTCGATCCGGCGACGATTCGGGATGAGGCGACGTTTGAGAATCCGAATCAGTTATCGGTGGGGATGCAGTATGTGCTGGTGAATGGCGTGCCGGTGATCGATCACGGCAAGCAGACCAACGAGCTGCCCGGCAAAGTGCTGCGGGGTCCGGGTGCTGGTTATTGATAGAGCCTGCGTTCGCGGCGCATGAAGGCCGGAACTTCCAGATCGTCCACGGGCACCTGCGGCGGCTCTTCCACTGCCGGCGCAGGGGGCGGCGGCAGAGGCATATCGCGGAACAGCGGACCGGTGCTCATGACTGGTTCCATGATCGGAGCCGGAGGCGGGAACGCGGGCTCCGGCATGAGGGACTCAGTGCCCCCGACGGTCATCCGGCGAGCCAGTTGAGGGAGATTGTCACGCTGGAATCCGGTGGCGATCACGGTGATCTTCACTTCATCCTTCATGGATTCATTCAGCACCACGCCGAAATTGATTTGCGCGTCTTCGTTGGCGGTGGCGGCGCGAATCAGGGAGCAGGCTTCGTTCACGTCATGTAGACTCAGGCGGCTGGATCCGGTGATGTTGATCAGCACGCCGCGCGCGCCTTTCACTCCGCCTTCTTCCATCAATGGAGAGCTGATGGCTTGGCGCGCGGCTTCGATGGACGCATTCTCACCGGAGGCGGACGCGGTTCCCATCATCGCGTAGCCCATGCCGAGCATGATGGAGCGGATGTCTGAGAAATCGCGGTTGATGAGGCCGGGCGTGGTGATGATGTCGCTGATGCCCTGCACGGCCTGGCGCAGAATATCGTCGGCGGTGCGAAAGGCTTCGAAGAAACTGGTGCCGCGCGGGACAAGTTCCAGCAGACGGTCGTTGGGGACGGTGATAACGGTGTCGACGGTGCCGCCGATTTCGGAGAGCCCACGATCCGCCTGCTTCATGCGGCGCGGTCCCTCGAAGCCGAAGGGCTTAGTGACGACGGCGACAGTGAGGGCGTTCAACTCCTTGGCGAGCGCGGCCACCACGGGCGCAGCTCCGGTTCCGGTGCCGCCGCCGAGACCGGCGGTGACGAAGACCATGTCGGCGCCTTCCAGTACTTCGATGATCCGTTCGGTGTCTTCGAGCGCGGCCTGGCGGCCCAGGCCGGGATCGGAACCGGCGCCAAGTCCGCTGGTGACTTTGGAACCGATGGCCAGTTTATTGGGAACCGGCGATGCTTTGAGGGCCTGCACGTCGGTATTGAGAATGTGGAATTCGACACCGGTGAGCCCTTCGTTCATCATGCGAGCTACCGCGTTCGAGCCTCCGCCGCCGACACCGACTACTTTGATCTTGGTGCCGTGCAGAGCTTCTTCTTCCTGGATGATAAACTTTGTCGCGTCCATTTAAACCCTCCCTGTCATTGGAAAAAAATCACCGACTCCCTCACGGTCGCGGTTCGGTAACGAACCAAAAACTCGGGGACACCATGGGCAAGCGTCCGGTAAGGTCCGGCCACCAAGAGTCCAATGGTGTCCCCGATTTTCATCTGAATAGCAACCCCACTAAGCCGGGGGCTTTGCGTTTTCCCTCGCGCTTCAGTTTCCAGCGCGCCGAATAGCGGGCTAGACCTGCCGCAGCGGCCCATGAGGGGTTGCACAAGTCCTCCGGAAAACCTTCCACACCGCCCGGAAGCGCTACGCGCGCCGGACAATTCAATACTCGTTCGGCCATGTCGCACATGCCGTTCAACAATGCACCGCCGCCCGTGAGGATGATTCCTTCGAGCAGCTTCTGCTCCATCCCGATGGTTACCAGCTCGGAGCCGATGTGGATGAACAGCTCTTCGGCGCGCGCTTCGAGAATCTCGTTCAACTGCTTGCGAGGCGCTTCGCGGGCCGGCCGTCCTTCGAGGGACGGAACTTCGATGAAGCTGTGATCGGAAGTCAGGCCGAGCATGGCACATCCGTATTCGATCTTGAGGCGCTCGGCATCGGCATAGCCCACGGTCAAGCCCACCGCGACATCGCGCGTTAAGTGGTCGGCTGAAATTGGAATGCTGCGCGCGAGCAATACGGCTTCACCGTCGTAAACCACGAGGCCGGTGGAGTGCATTCCAATGTCGACGACTGCGACCCCACGGACGCGATCGTCCTTTGAGATTGCGCCATACGCAGCGGCCACAGGTTCAAACACCGTCTCTTCCACGGCGTAGGAAGCCTGATGTACGGCAGCGCAAATCGAATCGTGTTCCTGCTCGGAAACGGTTACTAAGTGGACGTTGGCTTCCAAGCGGGAGCAGACGGAGCCACGAGGATAGCGCTTGCCGGAGCGTCCGTCGAGCGTGAAGTCTTGCGGGAAAAGGTGCAGAATGGCGCGATCGTCTTCCAGGCGGACTTGTTCGCTGCGCTCCACGGCATACGCCATGTCTTCAATCGAGATGGGGCGCGGTCGGCCGAATTCGTAGATGCCGCGGCTGTTGTGGCCATCGATGGTAACGCCGCCGATACCTACCACCATGGCGTCCACCACGGCTTGCGCTTCGGCTTCGGCCTGGCGCACGGCGTCCTGCACGGCGCGCGTGAGAGCTGCCTGATCGGCGAGGCGGCTCTTGTGCCATCCGGCGGAGGGAACTTCGCCGTGGCCTAGGTAGCGGAGCCGGCCTTCTTCCATCGCCAGAATGACGCAACGCGTGAAGGCGCTGCCTGCGTCCAGACCGACGGCGAGTTGGGGTCTGTCCGGCATCAGTTGGCCGCCCCCACTCCGGTGATTCGGTCGTCCAGCCGCAAGTCGAATGTGGTGACTTGAGGGATGCGGTGATGGATGCCGGGGTAGTGATCCAGGAAATTTTCCAGGCGAGTCCGGAAGTTGTGTTCGCCGAGCATCAGCGTGACGGCACGGCCGTCGAGCTTTTCGGTGACTTTCAAATCGTCCAGATCACTCACGTCGGCTTCAGAGATCTTGTCGGCCAAAGGGCCCAGTTCGCGCATCAAGCGCTGGGCGCGGCGGACGCGAACGCCGCGCTGTTCCGCGGTTTCGTCCTCTTGAACGCCGGCGAGAATCGGCAGATGGAACGCGGCTTTCAGAGGCGGATCAAGAATGACGCCTTCCTCGTCAATCAGCGCCCAGCGCTCCATGCTTTCGGCGCGCAGCTTCACAAACGCGGCGGGCTGGCGTTCGGAAATCCGCACCTGGATGCGATTCGGCCAGATGCGAACGATGGATGCGTCGTGCACCCAGCGGACATTGAGCAGCGCTTTGCGCCGGTTGTTGAGGGGGAACAGAAACACGCTGCGGCCCAAATCCTGCTCGAAGATCCGCTGGATTTGCCAGCGCGAAGCGTATTTCACCCCTTCAATCTGGAGGTTGGGACTTTCTAGTCCGTAATCGGCGGGGCCGGGAAGAAGGAAGCGCGGATCGCGAATTAAAAATTGCTCGAAGCGCTGGGATGCGTAGATACAAGTGGTGAGAAGCAGGCTGGCGCCGATTACGATGAGACCGTAACGGAAAATCACACGCACCGCGGGCGTGCGACGTTTCTTGTCCTTGGATTGCGGCGCCATCTAGGCCGCCTCCCGGAGTTTTTCGAGCACGCGCTCGCCGACTTGCCAGACGTTACCGGCGCCAAGCGTGATTACCAGATCGTGATCGCGCACGTTGCCGATTACCGCGTCGGCGGTGCGTTCGACGGTTCCCGTATATTCGACGCACTGATGGCCGAAGTTCCGCATGCGCTCGGCTAAGGCTGCCGCCGTGACGCCTTCGATGGGAGCTTCCGAGGCCGCATAAATGTCCAAGAGATACACGACGTCCGCCTGGTGAAAGCTGCGGGCGAATTCATCCATCAGATGCTGGGTGCGCGTGTAGCGATGCGGTTGGAAGACCGCGTGAATGCGGCGGAACCTGCACAATTGCGCGGCCGCGAGAGTGGCGCGAATTTCAGTGGGATGATGGCCGTAATCGTCGATGACGGTGATGCCGCGCTCCACGCCACGCGTTTGGAAGCGACGATCGACGCCCGAATACAGGGTGATGGCTTCCTGAATCGCGGTGAGTTTTACATCCAGCTCCAGGCCGATCGCAATAGCCGCGGTGGCGTTGAGGACGTTGTGAATCCCAGGGACGCGCAGGTGGAACTTTCCCAGTTCGTGACGCTGGAACCAGACGCTGAAGCGGCTCTCGAATGGGCCGCAATCGGCGTCCGCAATCCGCAATGCAGCTTGATGACTGCGCCCGTAGGTGATGGTCCGGCGATTCACCGCGGGGAGCAATTGCTGGACATTTTCGTCATCCAGGCAAAGAATTGCCGCCCCATAAAACGGCACTTTTTGAACGAACTCGAGGAACGCTGCGCGAATCTCAACGATGGAGGGGTAGTGATCCAGGTGCTCTCGATCGATATTGGTGACGACGGCGAGAATCGGGCTCAGCTTGAGAAAGGATCCGTCGCTTTCATCGGATTCCACGACTAAGAAATCACTATGGCCGACGCGCGCGTTCGAGCCACCCATGGCGGCCACTTTTCCACCGACCACGACTGTGGGATCCAAGCCAGCCACATTCAGGACAGTGGCGGTCATGGAAGTGGTAGTGGTTTTTCCATGGCTGCCGGCGATGGCGATGCCGTATTTCAGACGCATCAACTCGGCCAGCATTTCGCCGCGCGGGATCACTGGAATGGAGAGACGCCGCGCTTCCTGTACTTCCGGGTTGCGATTGTCCACGGCTGAGCTGACTACGATGGCCTTGGCGCCTGCGACATTCGATGCCGCGTGACCTTCGAAAATTTTGGCGCCGAGTTTCGCCAAACGGTCCGTCGTGGGGCTGAGTTTTACATCGGAGCCCGAGATTTGATATCCCAGATTGAGCAACACCTCGGCGATTCCGGACATGCCGATTCCGCCAATCCCAACGAAGTGCAGGTGTTGTAACTTAAAAAACATTTTTATATCGTATTGTTTCGGCTTTCGAGGCCAATGTCAATAGGGAACAGGTTAGGAACGAAAAAGCTAAGGCACCGACTCCCTTACGGTCGCGGCTCGGTAGCGCAGGGTGCCCGTTACTGAACCGCGACCGTAAGGGAGCCGGTGCATTTCTTGAGTTAGTGAACAATGGATGCCTCCACAAGATCGGCGGCCTGGCGGGCGGCTTCCGGATGGGCGAATTTGCGGGCCTGGTCACCCATCCGTTTCAATTGGGCTGGTTGCGAGCTGAGCCGTCCCACTTCCTCAAACAAGCGTCCGCCGTCCATTTGACTATCCAGGACCAGTTGCGCGGCGCCGGCTTTGGTGAACGCTTCGGCGTTGCGAAGCTGATGATCGTCAGTGGCGCTCGGTAGGGGCACCAGGATAGCCGGTTTGCCGGCCGCGGCCAATTCGGCGAGTGCGCCTGCTCCGGCACGGGCGATTACCAGGTCGGCACGGGCGAAGGCGCCCGGCATGTCGTCGATAAACGGGACGAGTTCGCCTGGGAGACCGGTTTCCGCGAATTTCTTCGCGAGAGCTTCGTGGCCGGCGACTCCCGTTTGATGGATGAAGCGCACGGGAAACTTCGCTTCACGAAAATAGTTCCAACTCGCGCGCGCGGCTTCGTTCAGCCGGCGCGAACCTTGGCTGCCGCCGGTGATCAGGACCGTGAGCGTGGCCTCCTGCGCCTTGGGCCGGATGGCGAAAAATTCCGGACGCACCGGAAGGCCGGTGATGACGGATTTGCCGGGCGGAAAGAATTTCGAGGTCTCGGGAAAACTCAGCAGCGCGCGGGTGACGAAGCGTCCTACGTGGCGATTGGTGAGTCCGGGAATGGCGTTCGGTTCCATCACCAAAATAGGCAGGCGCTTCCATAAACCGGCGAGGACAACGGGTCCGGCCGCGTAGCCGCCCATGCTGAAAATCGCGCCGGGCTGATGTTCACCGAGCATATTGCGAGCCTTCACTACGCTGATCGGAAGCTGCAGCAAGGTCCGGAGACTGCGCGCCAATCCAACACTGTTGAGTCCGCCGATCTCGATGAATTCGAGGGGAAATCCAGCGGCCGGAACCAGCTTGGCTTCGAATCCAGTGCGCGTGCCGATGAAGACGCAATTGTGGCCACGGGCTTTCAACTCTCTGGCCACCGCGAGCAGCGGCAGCACATGTCCGCCGGTTCCTCCGCCTGCCATCACGATAGTCGCCATGTGGGTTCAAGGCTGGAAAATCGGGAATTGAGTATCCTGTCACCGGATTTTTTCATTCGGAGTGCTCGCTTACACTGAGCAGCATTCCTAAACAGATCAGCGTGCTCATCAGGGAGCTGCCGCCGGCGCTGATCATCGGCAGCGGGATTCCCTTGGTGGGACCCATGTCGAGAACAACACTGATATTGATAAAGGCCTGGATCACGATGGAGGAAGTGAGGCCAAGGGCCAGGTAGCGGCCAAAATCATCCTGAGCCTCCCAAGCAACTTGCAAACCACGCCACAAAATAATTAGGAATCCCGCCAGCACGGCGCCGCAGCCGAAGAATCCGAGTTCTTCGCCGATCACCGCGTAAATGAAGTCGGTGTGGGCTTCGGGAAGGTAATACAGTTTCTGGATGCCCTGCATGGGGCCCAAGCCCATCAGTCCGCCGCTGCCTACTGCGATCCGCGATTGGCGGGCTTGATATCCGGGATCGCGCGTGGTGATGGATTCGCTGATGTACTTCTTGATGCTGCCGTTCTTGTCGAACAGCGAGATCACTTTGTATTGGGGATCGAAGAATCCGATGATGCGCGCCATGCGATACGGCTTGTACGCAACAAATGCGACCGAACAAAGCAGTCCGGCGACCAGTGCGGCGGCGACCAGCTTGCGCTGCAATCCGGCGACGTAGAACACAATGGCGGCCGGAACCACCATCACGATGGCGGTGCCGAGGTCGCCGATTCCAACCGTGGCCGCAAGCACCGCGAGCGGAAGACAAACGGCGGCCATGGTCCGGCGCGTGTTGAGTGTTTCCTGGCGCAGCGTCACGAAATAGGCGAGAAAAATGAGCAGCGCGGGTTTCGCGAATTCGGACGGTTGCAATGTACCGATGCCTTGGAAGCGGAACCAGCGGTGCGTCTTGCTATCGGCGAAAAACACCACGATCTGGAGCATCAGGACAACGCCGACCGATCCGAATGCCCAAGCCGGACTGTGCAGCCACCGGTAATCGCGCTTTTTGAAGTACATGAGCACGATGAACGAAAAAATTGCCCAGACCAGTTGGTGGCTGACGAAGTAGAAACTGGATTTGATGCGCGGATTCAGCTCGGCAACAACGGAAGAGGCGCTGTAGATCATCACCAATCCGAATCCGACCATGGCGACGATCGTGCCGAATAGCACCCAATCCGATTTCAATCGCTGCGCCATTAGTTTGCTCCTTCCGCAAGCGCGTCGCACCAGTTCTTTGAATACCCGGCCGCGTTGCTCGAAATTTTCGAACTGATCAAAGCTGGCGCAGGCCGGCGCAAGCAGGACAGTGTCGCCTGGCGAAGCCACGCGGTGGGCTTGCTGCAACGCCGCCGCCAGCGTTCCGCTTTGCAAAACCTGAGTTGCACCGGTGATTTGCGATGCAATTTTGCTGGCGGCGGAGCCGATCAGCAGCGCCGCCTTGGCTTTGGCGCGCAATGGGTCGCGCAGAATTGTGTAGTCGCTGTCTTTGTCCTTGCCGCCGAGGATGATCCAAAGGCCGCCGGAAAAAGCATCCAGAGCTTTGAGTGTGGCGTCGACGCTGGTTGCTTTGGAGTCGTTATAGTAAGCCACGCCGTCGATGTCCTGGACAAATTCCAGGCGATGCTCGACGGGCGCGAAAGTTGTGGCAGCCTGGGCGATATCCGGCAGTCCCGCGCCGGCGCGTTCGGCCAGGAGAGCCGCGGCCATTACATTTTCATAATTGTGCCGGCCGCGCAGGCGCAGCTCATGGACGTTGAGAAGTTCCGTATCTTCCAGGCGGATGGTTTCGCCATCCAGCCACGCGCCGCCGGACACCGGATGAGAGCCGCTGAACCATCGGACGGTAGCTTTTGTGCGTGCGGCGAATTCCACGGTCACGGGGTCGTCGGCGTTGAGCACGGCGCAATCGTCCGGATGCTGTGTTTCGAAGATGCGGGCTTTGGCGTTTTTGTAATTCTCGAAGGTGTGGTGACGGTCCAGATGATTTTGCGTGACGTTGAGGCAAGCTGCGATGGGAGCGCGAAAGGTTTGAATGGTCTCGAGTTGAAAGCTGGAGAGTTCCAGGACGTTCCATTGATCCGGGCGCGAGCTTTCCACCATGGATGCGGGAGGAGTGCCGATGTTGCCGCCTACCTGGCATGCGATGCCGGACTCGCGCAGAATGTGGCCGGTGAGGGCGGTGGTGGTGGTTTTTCCGTTGGTGCCGGTGATGCCTATATTGTTGCCCTGGAGGAACGGGGCGGATAATTCTAGTTCGCCGATTATGGGGACGCCGCGGGTGCGTGGGGCGGCTAGGATGGCCAGGTCGGTGGGCACACCTGGGGAAAGGACTATTAGATCTGCGTCGTGGAAGGCTGATTCGGTTTGGGGTTCCACGGTTATGCCTTCTACTTCTCCTACTGATTTTTCGTCTACTGCGCGGACTGTTGCGCCTTGGGCTAGGAGCAGGCGTAGGGCTGCGATCCCTGACCGGGCCATGCCTACTACGACTGCTTTTTTGCCTTTTAGTTCCATTCCAATTCTACCGAGTTGTTCGGACGCTCCCTTGCGGTCGCGGTTCGGTTACACAAAAACACTTATCGGAGTTTTAACGTTGTTAGGGCGAATAACGCCATTACTAGACCTGCTATCCAAAACCTGGTGATAATTTTCGATTCGGGCCAACCTAGCGCCTCAAAATGATGATGGATGGGCGCCATCTTGAAGATTCGTTTCTTGCGCAATTTGTAACTGCCTACTTGCAGGATTACCGACAGCGCTTCGATCACGTAGACGCCGCCGATAAAGAGCAACAGGATCTCCTGTTTGATTAAGACTGCTACTACGCCTAACGCGCCGCCCAGCGCCAGCGATCCGACGTCGCCCATGAAGATTTCGGCCGGATGCGCGTTGTACCAAAGAAATCCGATGGAAGCGCCGACCATGGATCCGCAAAAAATTGTCAGTTCGCCCGCTCCTGGGAGCCGAGCGAGATCGAGATACTCGGCGAGCTTTGCGTTGCCGCTGACGTACGTCAGAATGGTCATCGCGCCGGAGGCGATGATCATCAGGCCGATGGCGAGACCATCCAAGCCGTCGGTCAGGTTCACGGCGTCCGAAGCTCCTACGATTACCAGCACCATGAACGCATAGAAGCCCGCAAAGGCGAGCGGGTAGGTATACCAATTGTGGGCCAACGCCTCGATCAGCAAGTCGGGCTTGAACGATTTGACGAAAGGCACGTTGATGCTGGTGGAGTACAACTTGTTGGCGTGCAGGCTGAGCAGGATGAATCCCACGATGAGCGCCGCAACCACCTGGAACGAAAATTTCTCGCGCACAGTGAGACCTTGGTTTTTCTTGCCTCGGATTTTCGCGTGATCGTCGAAGAAGCCGATGATCCCAAAACTCACCATACCGAAAAGCGCGATCCAAACGTATGGATTTCGCAGATTGGCCCACAGCAGCGTGGGAACCACCACCGAGATGATGATCAGAATGCCGCCCATGGTGGGCGTGCCGGCCTTCTTCATGTGCGATTTCGGACCATCCTCGCGAATATATTGGCCGATCTGGAACGCGCGCAGTTTGCTGATCAGCCAGGGGCCCAGCGCTACGCACAAAAACAGCGCGGAAAGGCTGGCGGACGCAGTGCGGAACGTCACGTATCCGAACTCGCGGAAGGGCGTGTAGAGGCGAAACAGCTTTTCGTAAAACAACCAGTAGAGCATCTAGCTTGGCGGAGACAGCAACCTCTCCAGGGCCCGCTCGACGTGGGTACCTCGTGAACCCTTGAACAGAATCACATCGCCGGCACGGACGATTTCACGCAGCTTGTCGCCGGCCTCTTCCGGACGCTCGAAAAAAAACGCGGCGTTAACTGCTTGACCTGCTTCCTTGGCTGCATCCACCAGGTTACCGGCCGCGCCGCGTATTCCAACGAGCACATCAATCCCTTGCGCCGCAACATAGCTGCCTACGTCGCGATGCAGGGCCCCGGACCAGTGTCCGAGCTCGAGCATCTCCCCCAGCACGGCAATGCGCCGCTGGGCCTGGGTATCCCGGAGCACGTCGAGCATGGCGCGCGCCGCATCGGGATTGGAGTTATAGCAGTCGTTTAAAATCAAAATTCCATTGTGCAGAATGCGTTCACCGCGCATGGGACCGGGCGGAAAATCGCGCACTACTTCGGTGAGTTGTTGCGGGCGAATTCCAAACAGACTGGCCACGGCGATGCCGGCGAGAAAATTCGAAACACTATGGAGGCCGTAAAGCGGGCTGGAGAATTGGACCCCATCCACGGTGAAGCGAACGCCTTCCTCGGTTTGCTGGACATTCTCGCCGCGGACTTCGGAGCCTGGGCTCATTCCGAACGTGACGGTTCGGCCGCGATGTTTTTCATGGAAATGCGACACCAGCGGGTCGTCGGAATTCAGAACCGCGATGCCATCCGTCGGCAGCGATTCGATCAATTCACGTTTCGCTGCGGCGACGGCTTGGATGGAATCGAACGCTTCCATGTGCGCGTGTCCAACGTTGGTGACGACGCCGATGTTGGGGCGCGCGATTTCGCAAAGACGGCGGATTTCGCCCGCGTGGTTCATCGCCATTTCGAGCACCGCAACCTGAGTGGCGGAAGGTAGGCGCAGGATGGAGATCGGTAGGCCAATGTGATTGTTGAGATTTCCGATGGTCTTTGAGACTGGCGTGGTCACGGCCAGCATTGCCGCGATAACGTCCTTGGTGGTGGTTTTCCCGGCGCTGCCTGTTACTCCGATGACTTGGCCGCCCCATTGATCGCGGGCCCAGGATGCAATTTGTTGGAGCGCGGCGAGGGAGTCCGGGACGGCGAGAATGTCACCGGCGGCGCCTGGGCTGAGGGCTGCGAGATCGGCAATCGCGGCGGTTGCACCTTTTGAGAAGGCTTGGTCCAGATACGCATTTCCATCGTGATTTGGGCCGCGCAGTGCGAAGAAGAGGTCGCCAGGTTGGACGGTGCGTGAGTCGATGCTCCAGCCCGTGATGCGGGCTTCGCTCGTCGCTTGGATGCCTAGCACTGCGCTTATCTCCTTTACTTTAAAGTTCACTGATTACTCGACTGTCTCGTAGCGCTCCCTTGCGGTCGCGGTTCGGTTACACTCCACCGTCATCCCCACCAACCAGCGACAACCGGCCACCAGCCGCCAGCAACCAGCCACCAGTCCCTAGCCCCCAGCCCCGAATCCCAGTGCTTTTAGCGCTTCCCTGGCTGCTTCCCGGTCGTCAAAGTGTATGACGCGATCTTTCAAAACCTGATACGTTTCGTGGCCCTTGCCGGCTAAAATCACGATGTCGCCGGAACGCGCTTCCTGCAGAGCCGCGCGGATGGCTTTGGCGCGATCCGGCTCCACAATATGCGGGACGTCGAAGCGGCGCAATCCCACCAGTGCGTCGTTCATGATGGCCAGGGGATCTTCCGAGCGCGGATTGTCCGACGTCAGAACCACAAAATCGCTGGCTTCGCCGGCCGCCATGCCCATTAAGGGACGCTTGGAGCGGTCACGGTCGCCACCGCAACCGAACAGCGTTATGACGCGTTGGGGATGCAGCTCGCGCGCCACGGCAATGATGCTGCGCAAGGCGTCGTCGGTGTGGGCGTAATCCACGACGACCAGAAACGGCTGGCCTTGGTCCACGCGCTCGAAGCGGCCCGGGACCTGGCGGCAATCAGCGATTCCGCGAGCGATGGTATCCCAATCGAATCCGTAACTGAGGGCTGTGCCGCAAGCGGCGAGGATGTTATAGGCGTTGATTTTGCCCACCAACGGCGAGCGGAGCTGCACTTTCTGATCGCGATACTCCACGGTGAAACGCAGCCCTTCGAAGCTCATCTCAAGCGCGGAGGCGCGAAGGTTCGCGCCGGCCGAGAATCCATAGCGGATTACTTCGGCTGAGGTTTCAATCTCGGCAGAACGCGGGTCATCGTGATTGATCACGGCCCAGCGCGGGGCAGGAGCGTTGTGCGGAGCGAACAGAAGCTTCTTGGCGGCGAAATAAGTATCCATGCTGGAGTGGAAGTCCAGATGATCGCGCGTGAGGTTGGTGAATACCGCGGTGTGAAACGCGATGCCTGCAACCCGCTCCAGAGCCAGCGCGTGGGAGGAGACTTCCATGGTGGCGTGCGTGCCTCCGCGCTGTTCCAGCTCATGGAACATGCGGTACAGATCGAGCGATTCGGGCGTGGTGTTCACTGCCGTTCTTACTTCTCCCGCTAGCCGGTATTCGATGGTCCCGATCAGGAGCGTGGTCTTGCCGGCGGCTCGCAAGATGGAATCGATGAGGAAAGCGCTGGTGGTTTTCCCATTGGTTCCCGTGACGCCGGTCAATTGCAGCCTCGTATCCGGGGCGCCGTAGAAATTGCGCGAGGCTTGAGCCAACGCGCGCCGTCCGTGCACCACTTCGATCCAAGTTCCATGAAAATCCGGTGGCGCAGGAAGTTCGCTGGCCACGGCCGCCGCGCCGCGAGCGAGGGCCGACTGGGCAAACTCCCGCCCATCGGCTCGCGCTCCGGCGAAAGCGAAAAACAAAAAGCCAGCTTCCACACGCCGCGAGTCATACTCCAATCCATGAATCTCAATTCGCTGCCGGTCCACTCTACTCGGCCCCTGGGAAAGCTCCCTGCGGAGTTCCACTCCCCGGAGGATCTGTTCAAGCAGCATAGCGCCGGCGTCAGCGGCCAAATTGCACGCGCACGGCTTGCCCGACAGGCAGGACAGCGCCGGCCTCGGGAACCTGCGCCTGAGCGATTCCGCCTCCCCTAAATTCGACCGGGATCCCCAGCGCCGAGGATTCCTCGATCACATCACGCAATGTTTTGCCCCGAAAGTTTGGCACACGCGGCCCCGCGAGATCGCGCGCCGGATTGGTTTTCACGCCCGCTAAAAAAGTCCGCTGGTCCGGAGCGCTCTCTGCGGACGCAACCGGTCGGTCGGCGGCGGCGTCGGCATCGTCCGCTTGGACCAGCGGGGGAGGGATGGAAGAACCAAGGCCAGCGATGGCCACGTCGTTTTCATCGACCGAATCATTGTCCGGTGACGGTAGCATTCCGGGTAAATCTTTGGGCACATCCAGCATGCGCAGCGCGGCGGCGGCGATTTCACGGAAGGCGGGACCGGCGGTGGGTCCGCCAAATCCGGCATTGCCTTCGGTGCCGCTGATGGTCACCACCACCACAACGGCCGGATTCGTCACGGGCGCAAAGCCCAGGAAGGATGCGTTGTACAGGTGCGTGTATTGATGCGCGTGGTAATCGTAAATCTGGGCCGATCCGGTTTTTCCGGCCGAGGTGTAGCCGGGAATGCGGCAATATTTGTGGCCGGTGCCGTACGTTTTCAGCACTACGCCTTCCATCATTCGACGCATAGTGATGGCGGTCTCGGGTCTTAGAACCCGGACCGGCTGCGCTATGGGAGTATCCATGGTCAAGCGCGGCTGGATCATCAGGCCACCGCTTGCGATCACCGCGCCGATGCGCGCGAGCTGCAAGGAGGTGACGCCAACTTCGTGGCCCATGGAGACTGAGGCGAGCGAAGTTTTCTCCCAACGGCGCAAGGGCCGGAGCATTCCGTTGGATTCGCCGGGAAGCGGTACGCCCGTTCTGAGACCCACGCCATAGCGCTTGAGATAGTCGAACATCTTATTCTGGCCGACTGTCAATCCGATGTTGATGGCGCCGATGTTGCTGGAGCGCGCCAGCACATCTTCCATGGATAAAGACCAGTAGCTGTTGTGATCGTGGATGGTGCGTCCGAACAGTGTGAGTTTGCCGCCGCCGCAGGGGATGACGGTTTCGGGACGCAGCTTGGTGGTCTCGAGCGCCGCCGAAAGAGTAATGACTTTGAAAACGGAACCGGGTTCGAAAGGAGCGGTGACGGCCAGATTTTCGCGCGTGCGCAAATCTTCGCGCTTGGCGAGCTCGTTGGGATCAAAGGTGGGATAGTTCGCCAGCGCGAGAATGTCGCCGGTGTGCGGATCCATGGCCACCGCGCTGCCCCACTTGGCGTGGTGGGTCAGGACCATTTTCTTCACTTCGCGTTCGGCGACGAATTGGATGCGAGAGTCAATGGTGAGGCGGATATCCTGACCGGCTTGCGGCTGGCTTTCCACTTTGGATTCGAAGCCGCGTTTCTGAACATCCCGAGTGACGTGGAGCTCGCCCGAGCGTCCTTTGAGACGGGCTTCCAAACTTTGCTCGACGCCGCCGTTGCCTTTTTGAGCGAAGTCCACGCCCCCGATGACGTGCGCGGCCAAGGATTGGTTGGGATAGAAGCGCTGGCTCTCGCTGCGGAACTCAATCCAATCCAGCTTCAAATCGCGCAGGCGCTGCGATTCTTCCGCGGAAACCTTGCGCTTCACCCAGACGAATCCGTGCTTGGTGGCGGCGGCTTCGCTCATCCGGGCGAGCAGATCGTTCGCGTCTATTATGAGAATTTTCGACAGAATATCCGCGGCCATGGGCAGATCGGGAATGCGCAGCGGATCGACGCATACGGATTCGGCGGGCAGGCTGATGGCGAGGCGCTGGCCCATGCGATCCACGATGGTGCCGCGGGGGGCTTGCAGCTCCAGAGTCTTTTCCTGCTGATGTACGGCTAGTTTTTTGTATTCGTTGTGTTGGACGATCTGGAGTTGAATCAGGCGAGCGACAATTAGCGCCACCCACACGAAGGCCAGCCGGGCTAGCAGGTGGACGCGTCTTGTCGCTAGGGTGTTCATTGAAAAGGCACCGACTCCCTTACGGTCGCGGTTCGGTTTTCGCCACTACGTTGTCCGATTTGCTGTCCAGGTAGACCACTTTGGTGGGCTCGGGATCTACGAACTGTTGCATCTTGGCTAGCTCTTCCAGGCGGGCTGGATCCAGGAGCTTTGACTCTTGATATTCCAGCGTGGCGCGGTCTAGCGTCAGGCGATTTTGTTCCTGCCGCAATGCTTCCAAGCGGTAGCCGGCCACCAAGCCATAGAGGCCGGGCAACAGAAGACCGATCACCAGAGCTGCGATGACTGAGAGACGATCCGATGAGTTTCCAGCAGGCGCGTCGCGCAGCCGGGTCCGCTTCGCGCAGCACATGGGCATTGTTGATGCGCTTGATGTAGAAATAGACGTCCTCGTTGGGGAAGGCGGGGACCTCAAAGGGGTCCTCGTGTTCCAGCACGCGGGTTCGCGGCGCAGCTTGATCCAAGTTCTTCGCCGTGATAAATCGATCCAGGATGGTTGCCAGGGTTGCCATTTTTTATCTTTGCTATCTCATCTCCACTGCCCGGAGCTTTGCGCTCCGTGACGGGGGGTTATCTCTTGTTTCTTCCTGTGTTGGCCTGACGACGTGCTTAGTGAGCAACGTTGCTCTCCGGGCGCGTGCCAAAGCCTGAAAACTCTGCTTTACTTTTCGATCTTCGAGCGACATGAAGGTTAAGACGACAATCCTTCCGCCGGTTTTCACCAAATCCGGAGCGGCCTCCAGCAAGCCGTCCAGTTCGCTCTGTTCGCCGTTCACAGCCATCCGCAATGCCATGAATGTTTGCGTGGCCGGGTGCAGCCGGGTCGTCCGGGGCACAGCCTCTTCGATCGCATGGGCTAATCGCCCGGTGGTCGAAATCGGCCGCGCCCGCACGATTGCTCTTGCGATTTTCCGCGACCTCCTTTCTTCGCCGAGTTGAAAGATCAAGTCGGCCAATTCCTTTTCTGACGTAAAATTCACTAACTCCGCGGCAGTTGATCCCCTGCTGCGATCCATGCGCATGTCCAATGGTCCGTCGGCCATCAGCGAAAACCCGCGTGCCGGGTCGGTAAGCTGATAGCGGCTGACACCGAGATCCGCCAGCAGGCCATCCACCTGCTGCACTCCCGATGCGGTCAACGCCGATTTCAAATCCGTGAACGATCCTTGGTGATAGCGAATCCGATTTGCATGCTCGATGGTGTTGGCCCTGGCTAGCTCGAGCGACTCCGCGTCCCGATCGTTCGCGATCACAAATCCGGTAGTCAGCCGCGCGGCGATTGCGCCCGAATGCCCGCCCAAGCCGGCTGTCGCATCCAAGAAAATCCCGTCCGGCCGAATCGCCAGGTAGTCCAAACACTCGCCGAGCATGACCGGGATATGCATACATGGCAGTTACACAAACCCCTTTCGCGCGGCGGCCACGTTGGCTTCTTCTAGCAGACCTTCGGCGTTCTTGAGCTGCGCTTCGTATTCGGCCTTCGAGTAGACGTTAATGCAACCCTCGGGAGCGGCATCCAGCCAAACTTCCTGACCTTCCAGATTCAAAAGGCGGCGGAGGTTGGTGGGCAGGATGACGCGGCCACCGGTATCCAGGCGTCCGTCTTCGCCGTAGTGACGGGCGGTGATGGACATGGATTTCGCGAGGATCGGTTGTTCGAGGGCCAGATCGGCCAAACGTTTTAGGTTTTCTTTCCAGACCGAAATCGGATAGAGTTTAGCTATGCGTTTGTCGGTAGTGGTGACGAACAGCCGGGCGTCCTTGAGACTTTCGATGTACTCCTTGAAAGTCACAGGCAATTTGAGCCTACCCTTCTCGTCGACGTGGGCAGAATACGCCCCCAGAGGCGGCTCGAGGGGCGTGAGTTGAGGCTGATCCGACACTTTATGACACTTTGAGCCACTTTGGGCCTGATGGAATTTTTGCACGAGTTGAATAAGATATGCAAGGACTTTTTTGTGGAAGGCTTAGTGGGAGTGCGGGTTAGCTAGTGGCACCACTATCGGTAGTACTGCGTTAAGAAGGACCCTCTATACGCGTCGGGTGAGTAGACCGCAATCGTCCGCCGAGCCTACGGAGCCTTCTTCACAGTTCGAAATGCTTCCGCTAGCACAAAGCCAGCAAGCGGCAGCTGAACTGGGGGAAACAAGCCGGTTTCCCTCACTCGTGCCACCCAGTCGATCCACAACTCATGGGTGGCTTGTCGGACTACGAGAGCCGCCAGTTGGAAATCGAACCCTTTATCTTGGGGTCCTCCGTATGTAACGGACACCCTCCAGCGAGTCCCTTCCAGCGGCACGTCCGCCATTCCTTGAGGCCACCAACCAGGAAAGTCCTTGCGGCGGGCCAAAACCCACAGAAACGAATCGGGTGGCATGTTTGCAGATCCCTCCACCATGCCGACGCTCGCAACGGTCGCGCCACTCTGGGGCGCGAGAATCTCCACCTTGGCTTGAGGAGATCCACGTGCTGCCCGCCGTTGAATTCGCGCTACACTCCGTTGCACCGGCGTAGGCAAAAGCCTCTTTATCTCGCCCCGCCACGTGTATCGAAAAAGCCGCTTGGCATTGTACTTCTGTTGCCTCCAGCCATCCCCGAACTGATTGAATGTTGGAGCGTTGGTGCGCGTGAAAAATGCGGTTGTTCCAACTACTTCTTGCAAATCGAACATTATGTCGCTGCGCAAGAACTTAAAAAGATTATGCACAGTCGGAATGTGAATGTCGTCGAGAAGCAAAAGTGCCCCGGTGTCCAGGTGAGGATAAAGATAGTAGTATTCGAGATCGGGAAATGGGTAGGCGTGCGGGCCGTCAATAAGAACTAGCTGCAGTTTTTCAGTGAAACGGTGCTGTGGCAACGTGACCTGGGTGGGACCCTCCACGAAAGCGACCGCATCCTGGCGCAATAATGGCGAGCGGCGTACATTCGTGACGCTGCCGGTTCCGTCGTCCAGGGCAAAAACGGTATGACGGCCGCTCAGATGGGAAAACAAGAGCGTGCTGGCGCCGGAACCAGTTTCAACGGAATTGCGGATTTCCAGTTTACGGGTGGCCTTTGCGATGGCTTCAAATGTTCGCGGGGTGAAGGTGCCGGCGCTGTGTAGACCGGGCGCCACCTCAACGATTTGCCGGTAAATCTTATCAAAGGCGACGTCCACGGGTTTTTTCAGGTTGGCGAAGGGCCTTCCTTAATCTTATATCTGTATCATTTCGAGATTTGGAATCAAGTGGAAGTGCCGAACGTTGTCACGCCGCGAGGATTTTGGCCAGCTCGTTCGGCTGCGATCAGGATGGTCGAGTCCAGAACGATTCCCACGCCCGTTTAATCCCACTCAGGCGGGCGAAGCGGCTCGCGATGTCGATCGATGAAGGTCTGGAGGTCGGAGGCAAAGTCCGGATCCACCGTTGCTGTGGATTGCTCCGAAAGTGAGGCGACAATCTCCGACAGCCTGCGCCGCTTTCGTTGAGCAGGCCGCAGAACGGCGACCGGCTGCTGCGTCGCGCTCGATCACGATTTCGGTGCCGGACTGGACACGTTCCAAAGCAGACGCGATGTCGCGCGCTAATTCGGCTTCGGTCATGTGGAGTTGCGCCATATCCTCGATCACACGCCTTCGGCCGGTCGGCCTCCAGCGGCTTCAGGACTCTTCGCGTTTGGGATTAGTCTAAAGTAAAGACATCCGAGCACCTGTGGATCTTTAGAGCGGATGGCATGAGAAGAAAAATGCGGTCGAGAAAAAATTGTCGCCGCTGCCTACTGAGCGTTACTTTCAGGAGCGCGCGGGGCGGGCTGACATCGCCAAGGCGAAGCGGATTTTGAAGCGGGCTGGCAAGGAAAACCCGCCAGTGGCTGGAGACGAAATCTAATCCCGCCAGGCATCGCCAGGAGTGGCGATGCGGCACGCGAATGCGCGTGCGCTACGCGGTAAACTGAGTTCAGTCCCATTGAAAAACTCTCTATACGATCTTGAACCTGGTCCGGATTCGCCTGAACTGGTCCGGATGATTGTCGAAATTCCGAAGAACTCGACCAACAAGTACGAGTACGACAAGGAGTCCGGGCTGTTTCGGCTGGACCGTACGCTGTTTTCGCCCGTCCACTATCCCGGCGATTATGGATTTGTTCCGGGAACCATTGCGCCCGATGACGATCCGGTGGATATCATGGCGCTGGTGGAGGAGCCGAGTTTTTCCGGCTGCCTGATCGAGGTTCGCCCGATCGGCGTTCTCAATATGATTGACCAGGACCAGAGCGATCAGAAGGTGCTGGCGGTCCCGAACCGGAATCCGCGCTATGACGAGGTCCATTCGATGGACGGCATCTTCGCCCACGTTCGCCTGGAGATCGAGCACTTCTTCACCATTTACAAGGAGTTGGAAGGGCGCAAGACAGCCACTTTGGGCTGGGGCGGGCCGGGCGATGCGCGCAAGGCGATTCGCGAGGGTCGCAAGAAGTATCTGGAGGGAAAGGCAACCTCGCGACGCGTCAAGAAATCGAAGTGAGCCGCCCTTCGAGAAATACAAAGGCACCGACTCCCTTACGGTCGCGGTTCGGTAAGAGCCGTCTGACGTAAAAGTGAACGATTTTGCGCCGTAGATTAGTGAATGGTGCGCCACATCGTACTTTTTGGTTTATGTACTGCTGGACTCAGTGGCGCTCCGGTTGTTGCCGGAGTCTATAACGCCGCTAGCTGGATTGTTCCGCACCAGGTGAATTCCGGGATCGCACAAGGCGCGTTGTTCACCGTGACCGGAACCGGACTCGGGCCGGCCGGTATCGTGCACGCCAACAGCTATCCATTGCCGACCACGCAGGGGTTGGCGGGAACCACAATCCAGGTGCGGGTGAATGGCGTTACGAAGAACTGCATCATGATCTATAGCCTGGATATTCAGGTGGCTGCCATTCTTCCATCGACGCTTCCGATTGGAACCGGAACGCTCACGCTGTCTTATCAAGGGGCGGAGAGTTCCATCGCGATCCAGGTTGTGGCGGCGAACTTCGGAACGTTCGCGTTGAATGAGGACGGCACCGGGCCCGGCGTGTTTACCGACGGCTCGAACAACCCGATTACTTATGTTCACGCCGCGCATCCGGGAGACGAACTGGTTTTGTGGGGCACTGGCTTAGGCGCGATCACGGGCGATGAAACGGAGCCCCCGCAGCAGGTGGATCTGCATACCGGCGTTCAGGTGCTGGTGAACAACGAGCCGGCGACCGTTGTTTATGGAGGGCGCGGCAGCTCGGCCGGCGTGGATCAGATCAATTTCGTGGTTCCGGCGGGAATCAAGGGTTGCAAGGTATCCGTTGCCGTCCGAGTGAAGGGCGTGACGGGGAATATTACGACGATGGCGGTGGCGTCCGAGGGGGAAGAGACCTGCGACGACACGTTCGGCCCATTGACCGCGGCCAATCTGAAAACGGCGATGACGAGGGGCTCGGTGAATTTCGGCGGGATCGTCGTGAGCCGGGTGGCCGGCGGGAATGACCGGCTGGAAGCGGGATTCGCGACTTACTCGCTGAGTAATTTGGTGAAGTCGTGGGGAGGGGGATCGTCCGGGTCCGTCGGTGCTTGCGTGGCGTACCAGGAGTTGGGGAGTTCACTGAGTCCGGTGGATCCTGTGCAGGAGTCGTTTTTGAGCACTGGGTCCCAGTTGACCATCACGGCGCATGGCGATGCGATACCCGTTCCAGCAACGTCGACGGGTTTTTACTCAGCAACACTGGCTACCGAGCCAGCGACATACATAGAACCGGGGCAATTCACTGTGGAAAACGGCTCGGGCGGATCGCAGGTGAGCGCGTTCCAATGGGGTTTGACGCTGCCTGACCCGGTTGTGCCGACGAATATTCCAGCCAGCATCAATCGCGCAGACGATCTGACGCTGACATGGACGGGCGGCTTGAACTTTTCGGTGGTGAGTATTTTTCTGTTCAGCGGCGTGCCGGTGGCGACGGCTGAGACGGCCTACGTGGAGATTCTTTGCACCGCGGAGGCGTCGTTGGGGAAATTCACGATTCCGTCCGCGGTTCTGGAGTTGCTTTCTCCAAGCGGATTCGGAGCGGAGGGGAAGCCGGGAGTGGATGTTCAGATCGCGGGAGTCCCGCTGAAGCGGCTTACCGGAGATGGGCTGGACGCGGGGATTTTCAGCGTGTTTGTGTCGAGTGGCGCGGTGGCGAAGGTTCTGTAGCGCACGCTCATAGCGTGCCGTGTTCGCACTCTTGCGAACACCGTAGAAGAAAAGACCGGCGTTCACACGAGTGTGAACGCGGCACGCAGGAGTGCGTGCGCCACGTCAATGGCTGAGGCGGATGATTGCCCCGGCCGCCATGCATCTTATGGCTTCGTTCGAATCCGAGAGATTCTGTTCCAGCGTCGGGATCGCGTCCCGGTTTCTGCACTGGCCGAGGGCTTTCGCCGCTGCCGCTTTGACGACCCAACTTTTATCGTTAATGGTGGACCATTCCAGCAGACGAATCGATTCGGCATCGCAATCCTGAGAGAGCACGATGGTGGCTAGGATCCGGCCAGCGGTGGCACCGTCTTTGAAGACCTGCTCCGCGGCGATGACTCCGATATTGAAGGGGCCGAGCAGGATACCCGATGCTTCCTTCAGTCCCAGCACAGTCATGGCTTTTGGATCGCGCATTTTTCGCTTGGCGTCGCGCACGGCGCCTTTTACTCCGCCTTCGTTGGATTTCTGTTGACCTGCGAGCACGTCTTCCATCAACTGCAGACCGCTCTTGTCGCCCATGTCCCACAGAGCTTTGGCGGCGGCGAAGGCAACTTCCGGCCACTCATCGTTCAGGGCAATTTTCAATGCGGGAATGCTCTGGCGGGCTTGCATCTGTCCCAGAGTTGCGGCAGCGGTCTGGCGAACCAACGAATCCGAATCTTTGAGGGCCCCTTCCACCAACTGAACCGCGTCGTGATCCAAACCGATGGATCCGATGGCGGTCACAGCCTGCCGGCGGCGCTCCGGATTGTTCTCGGTGAGGCCGTTTCTCAGCACATCCCAGGCGGTCTTTTCCGGCTGAGCCAGCAGTGGGATGGAGGCAAGAGAGATGGCGATCAAGAATTTGGCGCGCATGCCTACTTCGTCTTATACACTGAAATGGACGCCATGCTCAAATTCACCGTTCCCTTTTTCGCCACTGTAATGCTGGTCGCGCAGGTGCAGCAGCAGGAGGCCAAGCTGCCGGCGCCGTTCGCCACTCCATCGGTCAACAACTTCCCAAAAGTGGTGGGCAAGCCTGGCGATGCGCAGCTCAAGGTGCCGCAGGGATTCGAGATTTCCGAATACGCGACCGGTTTCGACACGCCGCGCTTTATGTACACCGCGCCGGGCGGCGAGATCATCGTCAGCGACAGTTCGGCCGGCAGCGTTTACGTGTTGGTGGACAAGAACAAGAGCTACAAAGATCCCGAGCGCAAGAAGATTTTATCCGGATTGGACCGTCCGTATGGCCTGGCGATCTGGAAAGATTATCTGTACGTGGGCGAGCCGACGTCGGTCAAGCGATATAAGTATGACGCGAAGAACTTGACAGCCGGCCCGGGCGAGCAGATCGCCGGGTTGAAGGATTTCAAGGGCGGGCACTGGACACGCAGCCTGCTGTTCGATGCCAAGGGCGAGAAGTTGTATGTGGGACTTGGCTCGGGTTCCAACGTGAACACAGGCGAGGATCCGATGCGCGCGGCCATCAATCGCTTCAATCCGGACGGCAGCGGCCACGAAATTTTTGCTTCTGGAACGCGCAATCCCATCGGGCTGCACTGGTATCCGGGAACGAACACGCTGTGGGCGGCGGTACAGGAGCGCGATGCGCTGGGCGACGACCTGGTCCCGGATTATTTCACGCATATCCAGGAAGGCGCTTTTTATGGCTGGCCGTACGCTTACTCGGGACCGCACGAAGAGCCTCGGCACAAAGGAGAGCGGCCGGATCTGGTGGCGAAGACGATCGCCGGGGACGTGCTGCTGCAATCGCATGTGGCGGTGCTGGATTTTCTGTTTTACACCGGCAAGCAGTTCCCGGCGGAGTATCGGGGCGGGGCTTTTCTAGCTTTCCATGGATCGTGGAATCGATCAAAGCGCGTGGGCTACGAAGTGGGTTTCATTCCGTTCAAGGATGGGAAGCCAAGCGGTCCCGTGCAGGAATTTTTGACTGGCTGGATGATTTCGCCCGAGTCGCGCGAAGTGTGGGGGCGGCCGGTGGCGATTATGCAGTTGCCGGACGGAAGTATTCTGGTTTCCGACGATGGCGGGAAGAAGATTTGGCGGATTCGGTATAAGGGCTGATAGGCGAGCTGTGAAAACATCCGAAAGGCACCGGCTCCCTTACGGTCGCGGTTCGGTAACACTCTTTCTCGCTGTTGGACTAGCCGCATCGCCACCACCGCTCAAGGAGTTTAGTCACGCCAAGCATTTGAAGCTGGGTAATGTGGCACCTGCGATTGCCTCGGCGATTGACAAGGGCACGTATCTGGGGCGCGATGGCGCGAAGATCCGGCCGCTATTGAATTCGACGAATCCTTGCATGGCGTGCCATCGCGAGCTGGACAGCGGAGCCAACATGCCGCAGATGGCGGATTGCCTGGTATGCCACAACCAAATCGATTTGCCGGATAGCTGCGCCTTTTGTCATCCGAAAGAAGCGCAGCTGAAGCCGGCGAGCCATGGCAACGGGTTTCTTGATACGCACACGAATAAGAATTCAGGACTGGATTTGCAATCTTGCGCGGTTTGTCACGGGCGGAAGTTTACATGTCTTGGCTGTCACTTGAAATGAGTGTGGTGTCAGAAGTGTGCGTTCAATGAAATGCGTGGCCCCGCCATGCAAGCTGCAAGATACTATTGAGTGAGCGAGGGCGGCTCACAGGTATAGTCAACCTTCGTGGCGTCGCCGCAAAACGTAATGAACTGCTATTTCGATGGGAGTGTCGGGGGTGAAGCAAACGAATGGCTGACCTTGGGTGGTCTAATCGCTACGGACAGGAAATGGCGCACCTTCGAGGATGACTGGAGGGCCATGCTTAAGGATCGCGATCCGGTCGCGCCATTCCTACACATGAGCGAACTTATTAGTGGAAATGGCCCCTTCAGACGCGAATTTGGGTGGACTGATGCGAAGGTTGACGCCCTCGTTGCTGATGCCGAGAAACTCATACTGTCGAGCGCTAATAATGCAATGTGCGCGCTTGCGTGCGTAGTAGATGTTGTGGCACATAGGCATTTGCGGCAAGAGGGGCATCCCGTTTCTACACCAGCTCTTATCTGTGCCGAAATAGGGTTTGGCAAATTAATTGAATGGTATACCGAAAAACATTCAGTCGAAATGGCCCACCTGTTCTACGACCAAAATGAACCTTTCATAAAATCCATTAGAACCCGCTGGCTGCGCCACGAAGAGAAGATGCGTCGGCGACTTGTCACAGATGATTTGGTCTGGGGGCGTATCGCAATTGTGCAACCAGTGAACATGCGAACTACACCGCAAGTTCAAGCCTGTGACGTGATTTCATGGAGCTATAATCGCCGGTTGGTCGCGAAGCCCGGCGATAAATGGGCTACGCTAGCGGATCGCCTGCTTGGAACACCACGGAGGCCCTCCAAGCTAGAAAATTGGCAATACAAAATCACGGAGGCTGTAATGCGAGCGAAAAACCCAAAACCGTGTTGAAGCGTATGTCAGCGTTTCGGAAAGCAACTCCGTTAACTGCCGAACATGATCTCTTCAAACGCAACTATCAGGCACTACCGAAATAAGTTCCCAGCAACAAAGCTGGTGTAGACTCGGATCATGCAGGATCATCGCCGCCTGACAGCGATTATTGAACGAGAAGATGATGGATACGTCGCGCTTTGTCCTGAACTAGATATCGCAAGTCAAGGCGTCTCGATCGAAGATGCCCGCGCAAATCTGGTGGAGGCGCTAACATTGTTTTTTGAAACGGCGAGTTCGTCGGAGCTCAGCCATCGATTGCACAGCGAGGTTTTCGTAACGCAAATCGAGGTACCGGTTGGGTAAGCTCCGGGTCTTGTCGGGCTCGGAGATTTGTCGGATTCTCGAGCAGAATGGCTTTGCGGCCGTCCGGCAACACGGAAGCCATCGGATTATGCAAAAACGAATCGAGGGAAGCACAATCACGGTCCGGGTTCCTCTTCATGATTCGGTGCGGCGTGGCACGATGCTGAGCATCATTCGCCAGTCGGGTCTGCCGAAGGCGCTATTTGAATCTGACCACTAGGATAGGTTCCCCGGAGACCTCGCCCCATTTACGCGATGTGGGCGCCGGTGGTTTCCACGTACAAGGAGTACAGCGACTGGCCGGCCGCCATAAACAACCGGTCCCGCTTGGATCCGCCGAAACAGATATTGGCGCAGATTTCCGGCAGCAGGATCATTCCGATGCGCACTCCATCCGGCGCAAAAACGTGAACACCATCGTAGCCCGCGCCTACCCATCCGGCGCCGGTCCAGATGTTGCCGTCCACATCGGCCCGGATGCCGTCGGCCAAGCCAGCGCCTTTGCCGCGCAGCTCCATGTTGACGAACACGCGGCCGCCCTTTAGCGATCGGCCATCCACGACATCAAAAACTTTGATCACTTTCGGAGCTTCCGGATAGTGCGTGAAGCCGGTATCGCAGAGATATAGCTTCTTATAATCGGGCGAGAAGCACAGGCCGTTCGGCTTGAAGGCTTCGTCGGTGACCATTTCCATCTTTCCCGTTTTCGGATCGATCCGGTACACGGCTTCCTTGATTTCCATCTTGGCCTTGTGGCCTTCATAGATGCTGGTGATGCCGTAACCGGGATCGGTAAACCAGATTCCGCCGTCCGGATGCACCACAATGTCATTTGGTGCATTAAGCGGCTTTCCCTGCCAGTTATCCGCCAGCACCGTTACTGTGCCGTTCGGCTCATACCGAACCACCCTTCGCGTATCGTGCTCGCAGCTTAGCTGGCGGCTTTCGTAATCGAAAGTGTTGCCGTTCGAATAATGCGAAGGCGAGCGGAAGGTGCTGACATGCCCGTCTTCCTCGATCCAGCGCATCTGGCGATCGTTCGGGATATCGCTCCAAATCAGGTATTTACCGGCGCCGTTCCAGGCCGGACCTTCGGCCCAGCGGAAGCCGGTAGCCAGGCGCTCGATGGAGGCATTGTTCGCCTTGAGCCTGGCGAATCGCGGATCCAGGACCAAAACGTCGGGGTCCGGATAGCGAACCGGCTCCCGCCCGGTCCAATCGCGTTGAGCTGCCGCAGGTACAGCCAAAGCAGCCCCAAGAAATGACCTGCGCCCTAAAAGAAGTTTTCCCATTACGGTAAGCCAGTATAGCGTAGACGCGATCCAGCCGATAGGTAAGTTGAGGTAAATGCAAGGAGAACGCCGATGTTGCCATTTCTGAAAGAGTTTTGGGCCTTCCTCCAATCCCGTAAGAAATACTGGCTGCTGCCGATTCTCATCATGATGCTGTTGTTTGGCGTGTTGCTGGTGCTGGCGCAAAGCACTGCTGTCGCACCGTTCATCTATACGTTGTTCTAATCCGGGACGCATGCAAATTCTCGGGATCTCCGCCTTTTATCACGACAGCGCCGCCGCCCTGGTGCGCGACGGTGAAATTGTCGCGGCCGCGCAGGAAGAGCGGTTCACGCGCAAGAAACACGATTCCGGATTTCCCACCAACGCCGCCGAGTTCTGTCTCGCGCAGGCCGGCGTCCCGCTCACGGATATCGATTACGTCGTTTTCTACGACAAGCCATTCCTCAAGTTCGAACGTCTGCTGGAAACGTACATCGCTTACGCGCCGCGCGGATTGCGATCGTTCCAGATGGCGATGCCGCTGTGGATCCGCGAGAAGCTGTTCCAAAAAACGCTGTTGCATGACGAGCTGCAGCGGCTCGGTCCGGGATTCGATTGGGAACAGAAGCTGCTTTTCGCCGAACACCACATGAGCCACGCGGCCAGCGCTTTCTATCCTTCGCCGTTCGAGGAAGCGCTGATCCTGACGATGGATGGCGTCGGCGAATGGGCTACCACGTCGGTCGCCTTGGGGCGCGGAAACAAGATTGAAGTGCTCAAAGAAATTCACTTTCCGCATTCGCTCGGGCTGTTGTACTCGGCGTTCACTTACTACACCGGTTTCAAAGTCAATTCCGGCGAATACAAAGTGATGGGACTCGCGCCCTACGGCGAGCCGCGATACGCGCAGAGGATTTTTGATTTCCTGATCGACTTAAAGCCCGACGGCAGCTTCCGCCTGAATCTGGATTTCTTCAACTTCTGCACCGGCCTTACCATGACCAACGGGAAGTTCGACCAGTTGTTCCAAGGCTCGGTCCGGAAGCCGGAAGAGCCGCTCACCCAGCGTCACATGGATCTCGCGGCATCCGTCCAGCATGTGCTGGACGAAGTGGTTCTGCGCATGACGCGCTCGCTCGCCGCCGAAACTGGAGTGCGCAATTTGTGCCTGGCCGGCGGAGTTGCGTTGAACTGCGTCACCAACGGTAGGGTTCTGCGCGATGGACAGTTCGAACGGATTTGGATTCAACCCGCGGCGGGCGATGCAGGCGGCGCGCTGGGAGCGGCGTTATCCGCCTATCATCAATTCAAAGATCAGCCGCGTAAGGTGACCGGGTGCGACCGCATGAAAGGGTCGTACCTCGGCCCGGAGTTTTCGCAATCCGAAATTGCCCGCCGTTTGACAGCCGCCGGCGCGCGCTATGAAGTGCTGGAGGACGACGCGCTTCTGGATGCCTGCGCGGAAGCGCTGGTGGATGAGAAAGCCATCGGCTGGTTCCAGGGGCGCATGGAGTTTGGTCCGCGCGCGCTGGGCGCCCGGTCGATTCTCGCCGACGCGCGATCGCCTCGTATGCAGTCCGTACTGAATCTCAAGGTGAAGTATCGCGAGTCTTTTCGTCCATTCGCGCCGTCGGTGTTGAGCGAGCTTGCGGGCGAATGGTTTGACCTGGACGCCGAGAGTCCCTACATGCTGCTGGTGGCGGATGTTTTGGAGAGCCGCCGCAAAAAGATGACGACGGACGAGGAAAAGCTCTTCGGCATCGAGAAATTGAATGTTCCTCGCAGCGATATTCCAGCGGTCACGCACGTGGATTATTCCGCGCGCATCCAAACCGTGCATGAGCAGACCAATAAGCGCTATCACCAGTTGCTGCGCCGATTCTACGATCTCACCGGATGTCCCGTCGTAGTGAACACCAGCTTCAACGTGCGCGGAGAGCCGATTGTTGGCACTCCGGAAGATGCCTTCCGCTGTTTTATGGGCACCGAAATCGACGTGTTGGCTATCGGCAACTGCTTCCTCCGCAAAGAGGAGCAAAATCCGTCGCTCAAACAGCAGTATGAAAACCGGTTTACTCCAGACTAGCTATGAATACAAGATTGCACGAGGATTTGCAGCGCACGCACCAGACGAAAGGATTCTCCGATCGTTCTCTGGGTCTGACATTCTGCGCCTTCTTCGCTCTCTTAGCGCTCATGCCGCTTCGCCACCGCCAGCCTTTTCAGTGGCGCTGGATGATTGCCAGCGGGATTTTCCTCGCCGTCGGATTGGTGGCGCCTGGATTGCTGCATCCGATCAGCCGTGTATGGGCCAAGCTCGCGCTGCTGCTTCACAAAATCGTCAATCCGATCACTACGGCGGCCATGTATTTCCTGATCTTCGTCCCGGCTGGTCTTATGTTCCGGATGCTCGGCAAGGATCCGCTGCGCCTCAAGCTGGAGCCGGACACGGAGAGCTACTGGATTCCACGCAATCCTCCAGGCCCCGCGCCCGAATCCATGCGGAATCAGTTTTAGCGATATGGAACTTGTGAAAGAATCGCCCGTTGCGGCAGCCTTCTCGGAACATCTTGGAGATCTTCGCCTGTCCGGCGTGCGGTGGAACGTTGACATGGCGCCCCGGCAACGCGACGTGCGGTTCGTGCAGCCGAAGTTTCCCAATCGAAGAAGGCATCCCGCGCCTGTTTCATCCGCACGATGTCGGCGACAAGCGGGATGTCACTGACATCGTGAAGTCGTTTTACGAAACGAATCCATTCCCGAATTACGACGATCTGGATTCGCGAGAGAGCCTGGCCAGCAAGGCGCGCCGAGGCGTTTTCGCACGATTGCTCGACGAACAGATCCCGGCGGACTCCTTGGTCCTCGAGGTGGGATGCGGCACCGGACAGCTCTCCAATTTCCTCGGCATGACCTGGAACCGCACCGTGTTCGGCAGCGATCTCTGCCTGAATTCCCTGCGCCTCGCGAACGGATTCCGCGATCGTTACGCCATCGGCAACGCGCGGTTCCTGCAGATGAATCTGTTCCGCCCGGCATTCGCGTCCGCGAGTTTCGACCTGGTGGTTTCGAACGGCGTGCTGCACCATACGGGCGATCCGGTGGGCGCTTTCGCATCCATCTCGCGGCTGGTGAAACCTGGCGGACACATCATCGTGGGCCTGTACAACAAAATCGGCCGGCTGACTACGGATCTCAGGCGTTCCATCTTCAACGCATTTGGCGACGGCTGGAGCAGGCTTTTTGACGGGCACATGCGGAATCGACAACTACAACGAAGCCCGCAAGCGCGCCTGGTTCATGGACCAGTACAAGCATCCCTGCGAAAGCAAGCATTCCTACAGCGAAGTGATGGATTGGTTTGAGAAGAACGGCTTCGATTTTCTGTTCAGCATCCCGAAAATCGGACCCGCCGCTTTCGGCGACCACGAAAAATTATTCCAGCCTCATGGCAAAGGAACACGCGCCAGCCGCATTTTGACCGAGCTGGACATGCTCGCGCGCGGTGGGGTGGACGGCGCACTGTTTATTATGATCGGCCGGAAGCGTCCGACCTAGCCCCGGGCCATATTCCGGTACTCCGCTTCTCCTTCTCCCGGCAAAAGAACCCAGAGCGTGTAAATCCCGAGAATCGTTCCCAAAAGTGGATGCAGCAATGCGATGATGCCTACCACAATGGCGAGCGTGCGCGCCCAGGGGCGGCGTTCCATCAATCCGAATCCAACTACGAATCCGATTCCCGCCAGAACCAGCGAAATCATGGCCATGGTGGATAGGACCGCCGGAAGAAACTCACCCACGGGAAAACCCCAGCCCTGGTCCTCGAACCATCCGCGTCCCCAGTAGCCGATCACGTGCGCACCAAAGAACCGGCCGCCGGCCTTCAACAGGTTGAGCGCCGATAGCGCAATCCAGAAAACCGCGAGCATCTTGATGTGCCGCGCTACTCGTCCGGCCGACGTGGAAACGTAGGGTCTGGCCGGCGGGGGAGTGGGGATCGCCGCCGGTTTCCCGCACAACCCGCAAAACCGTTGATTAGCCTGGACTTCTCCGCCGCAATGATTGCAGAACATGGGCCGCCTCCAAGTGATTCATTCATAATACGTCGGAGACGGGCCGGGTGTTCCCGCCGGGTTACGCTCGCGGTAGGAAAGGAATGTCCCATGTTGGGCCAGCGTTACCGAACCGCGACCGCAAGGAAGCGTGTCGACAGGACGGTTTCTTGACACTTCCACAGGTCCCGATCAACTTGCCGCTGCGAGGAAAGAATCTCATCGAATGCCAGGCCCGGATTCCAGCCTCCGGTCACATCCGACAAATCACTCTTTCGACTCGGGACGGTAGTCGCTTCGGTCAACAGCTCCACGATCATCCGATTGAGGCTTTGCTTTCGCCGCGCCGCTTTTTGACGAAGGGCGCCTTCCACGTCTGGCGGAACGAAGGCGCCGCGCACTATTTCGGAGCGCAAGCGGCGAACAAAGCAACCAAGCAGAAAACATTTTTTGCAGCGGGCAAACAGTGCAACTCCACTTGACAACCAAGTGAAAAAGAACGAAGCTATCTCTGGTAGGAGGCCGAATCCCATTGTCCAGCGACGCTAAGTCCCGCATCCAAGTTTTGCAAGGCACTCTCGATCTCATCGTCCTGCGCACGCTGGCCAGCCTGGGGCCGCAGCACGCCTACGGGATCGCCGCGCGCCTGGAACAAGTCTCCGAGGATTTGTTGAAACTCAACCAGGGCACTCTTTATCCGGCCCTGGTTCGCCTGGAGCAGCAGGGCTGGATCAAAGGCAAATGGGATAAAACTGAGAACGGCCGCGAAGCCAAATACTACGCCATCACCAGATCCGGATTGAAAGCGCTGGGGGAAGAAACCGCGCGCTGGCGTCAAATGTCTGGCCTGGTGGAGAAACTGCTCGGCGAAGAATCGTAACCCATGCGGCACATCCGGCGAGTATTTGCGAAACTCGGGAATCTCTTTCGCCATGGCCACGCAGACGATGAGTTGGATCGCGAAGTCTCGGCCCATTTGACGCTGCTCGAAGACGAGTTTCGCCGGCGCGGCTTGTCTCAGGAAGACGCACGTATCCAGGCCCGGCGCGCTTACGGCGGCGTGGAACAAGCGAAGCAACTTCAGCGCGAGGAGCGTTCCGTACTGTGGCTGGAACAAACCTTGCAGGACTCGCGCTATGCCTGGCGAAGTCTTTTGAAAACTCCTGGATTCACCAGCATCGCCGTGCTGACGCTGGCTCTCGGCATCGGCGCAAATATCGCCATCTTTACCGTGGTGAACGCCGTACTGCTGCGCCCGCTTCCGTTCCAGAATCCGGAACGCCTGGTCCGCATTTTTGACGATCTGAGCGGCGCCGGTGTGAAGGACATCGGCATGTCGGTTCCGGAATTCGAGGACCTGCGAGATCGGTCCGGCGTTTTCGAAAACATCAGCGTCCTCTGGCCGGTCAGCACGGCGCTGAGCGGCGGCGATCACACCGAGCGCATCGAAATGCTCGGCACCAGCTTCGATTATTTCAACGTGCTGGGCGCTCAAGCCGCTCTCGGGCGCCTTTACGGACCGCGCGATCAGACGCCCGGTTTCACGGAAGCCGTAGTGATCAGCGATGGACTCTGGAAGCGCCAGTTCGGCGGCGATCCGCATATCCTGGGCCGCCGCATTCGAGTGGATGAGGACGGCTACACCATCGTCGGCGTCATGCCGCCCGATTTCCGGCATCCCGGCCAGACTTTGTCGGGCGACGTGGAACTGTGGGCGGCCGCCGGCTTTACCGCCGAATCCGTTTCCCTCCGCCACCCAATCGGGGGCAGCACCTTCTGCCCGGCGCCATCGCACGGCTGAAGCCCGGCACAACCGTGGAGCAGGCACGCCAGCATTTGAATGCGCTCGCCGCGCAAATCGCTCAGACCTATCCCACCTACTATCCCGCGGCGTCCAAATGGTCCTTGCGGATCGAACCAGTGGAGCAAAATCTCACGGGCGGCGTGCGTCCGACACTGGTGGTGCTCTTGGCTGCCGTCGGATTCGTGCTCTTGATGGTGGCGGTCAACATGGCGAGTCTTCTGGTCGCGCGCTCCTCGGCCAGGCTGCGTGAACTGGCTATCCGGCAAGCGTTGGGCGCTTCGCGCGCCCGGATCATCCGCCAGCTTCTCACCGAAAGCATCTTAGTATCGCTGGCCGGCGGCTTATCCGCGATGCTGGTTTTGTGGCTGACCAAAGGATCGCTGCTCGCTCTCATGCCGGCCGATCTTCCGCGCCTCACCGAAGTTCACTTCGATGCTCGCGTAGTCGCGCTGGCCTGCGCGCTCTCCCTCGTTACCGGAATTTTGTTCGGCTTGACGCCCGCGCTGCATGCCTCGCGGACGGATCCAAATACCGATCTGAAAGAAGGCGCGCGGAACGGCAGCCCCAGCCTTCGCCAGAATCGCTTTCGCGGCGCACTCGTCGCCAGCGAGATCGCATTATGCGTGGTGTTGCTGAGCGGCGCAGGCCTTCTGGTCCATAGCTTTTGGAATACTCTGCAAGTGAATCCAGGTTTCGATGCGGAGCGTCTTCTGGTGGCGCGCATCTGGGTTCCGTTCCCCAACAATCCGAATGCGAACAAGTACCTAAAGGCGCCTGCCATGGCGGCGTTGAATCACGAGATCCTGCGCCAGGTTAGGCTGCTGCCCGGGATTGAAGAAGCCGCCATGGGAGGCAACAACAGCGTTCCGCTGGTGAACAATGGCATCCGTCAAATCGCATTCTCGCTGCCCGATCAGCCGGATTCCGCTGACAAACAGCGCTCCGCCGAATTCTCCTCCGTCAGTCCGGAATTCTTTCACGTCTTACGCACGCCTCTGCTGCGCGGACGCTTTTTCAGCGAAGCGGATACGGATAAAACCAAGCGGGTGGTGATGGTGAACGAATCGTTCGCGAAACAGTATTTGCCCGGCGGCGATGTGGGACATCGAATCAATTTTTTCGGCGCGGACCGGGAAATTTCTGGCGTTGTGGCGGACATTCGCGACGACGGATTGGATTCCCCGGTCGCGCCGCGCGTTTATAGCCCGCTCTATCAAGGTCAAGCCAACGAGATCGCGATTTTCCTGCGCGGCGCGGCCGACTCCAGCGGTCTGAAACAGGCGGTCACGCGAGTGGTCCACGGCATTGATCCGGACCTGCCGGTTTACGGTGTACGAACCATGCGCGAGATGATGGGAAACTCTCTGGCGCGCCGCAGATTCTCGCTCTCCTTGATGGCGGTGTTCGGCGCTCTGGCGTTGTTTCTGGCATCCATTGGAATTTATGGCGTCATGGCATACGCGGTCAGCCAGCGCGCTCAGGAGTTCAGCATCCGGATGGCGCTCGGTGCGGACGCGCGCGATATTCTGTTGCTGACCTTGCGACCCGGCGCCGTGCTTACGCTGATCGGCGTCGCACTGGGACTCGTGGCCGCGCAAGGCGCCACGCACCTGATGAGCAGCCTTCTGTTTGGCGTCTCACCCGGCCGATCCCATCACCGTTGTCGGCGTGCCCTTGGCGCTCGCCCTGGTGGCTTTGCTCGCATGCTGGATTCCGGCACGCCGCGCAGTCCGAGTGCCGCCGGTGGCTGCGCTACGATCGTAAAAACCAAAAAGGCACCGACTCCCTCACGGTCGCGGCTCGGAATGAAGGATCCTTCGACCGTGCCAACTTGCTTCTTCCCCGGTCTCATGGGACCATGGAAGTGTAGTTTGCTGACTCAGGCACTCGCATCTTCCACCGCTAAGTCGCTGCTCTGCAAACTTAGAAACCAAAGAGATGAAAGGACACATTTGCCAAAAGAAGACAATATCGAAGTAATGGGAAAAGTCGTCGAGAAGTTCAAAGCTGGGATGTTCTCAGTGGAGCTCGACGCCGGGAAAACAGTACTAGCCGCCATGGCGGGCAGACTGCGGCGCAACCGGATCAAGATCATGAACGGCGACCGCGTCACGCTGGAACTCTCGCCTTACGATCTGACCCGAGGCCGAATCACCTACCGGCACAAGTGATTCCTCCGAGCCGCGGCTCTGGGTTCTTGTTTGCCCTACTTGCCGCATCGCTCTGTTTCGCGCAACAAAAGCAACGCCCTTGGAAAGGCTACGCCATCCTGGGCAACGGTCACCTGACCGCTGTCTACTCAGACGATAGCCGGATTGAAAGTCTCACCCACCAAAAAGGAATCCAGCATTTCTATTTCGCGGACTACACCGCCGACTATGTGGCCTCCACGTCGTTTGAGCCGGTAGGCCGCGCCGCAGGGATGCCCCAGGTCGGGATGAAGAATTTCTTCATCGCCCAGACCATCACTCCCCTTTCCGATCTGCGCTGCTTTGTCCACCCGGATGACGCCGTAGTTCTCTCGCTCAGCGCGGGCGCCGCCAATCGATACCGGTTCGAAGCCCACTTGCGCAAAGAAATCAAGACCGATGTGTTGTTGAGTCTCACGGAGTTGAAGACGGTTGGCGCCGCGGCTGTGGCAGTCTGGTCGAACGGCATCGTGCTCGCCATCGCTCCGAAGGATTCCAAGGCAAAGGTCAGCGTCAGCGGATCGTCCGTGGTGGTAACGGGAAGCTTGAATCAAAGCTTGAATCATCAGGCGGACGTCTTGATGATCCCGGCTTCGTCACGGGCAGAAGCGCTGTCCAAAGTACAAGCGCTTCGCCATGATCCCGATCTCGAAGCGAGTGCGGCGAAATTCTGGGAGACCTGGATGAACCGCGGGATTCTTCCGAAGTTTCCCAACACTCTTTCCGATCCAGCAGCCTATCTCGAAGCCTACAAGCGCAATCTCTACTGCGTGAAGGCCGCGGCTTTGAACGGTCAGATCCCCGCCGACATTACCGGCCAGTTCGTCACCAACAACATGCCGCAGTTGTACCCGCGCGATGCCATGATGTGCGCGCGCGTGCTGCTGCTGAAACCGGGCATCCGGAAGAAGCCCGGCAGGTCATCGAGTTTTGGGCGAACGATAAGGTTCCCCGGAAGACGCCTGGAGAATGGTACGCCCGCTACGACGCGCATGGCCAGCCTGTGGACGGCGGCAGTGGAGCGCGTTTCGATGAACCCGAGTGGGATGCGAACGGCTACTTCATTTATCTTCTGGCGAAGTATCACGAGTCCAAAGGCGTCTGGCTGGCCGATCGAAAACTGATCTACCAATTGGCCGATTTCCTGGTGGCACACCTTTCGCAGAACGGGCTGCTGGAAGAAGGCGGCATCGTGGAGTGGACCGGTTACCTGCCAGCCACCAACATGACCTGCGCGGCCGCGCTAGGAACTGCCGCAAAGATCGCACGCGAATTCGGCGACGAATCCAGAGCGCAAAGTTATGCGGCGGCGTCCCAAAGAATTGCTTCCGCATTGCCCCAGATGTTCGACGAATCGCGCCAGACCTACGCCGACGTTCGCTTCATTGGCAAGAAGGGGCCGAACGGCGAGAGCTTACCAGGCAATCCGAACGAAAAGACCTATCTGTGGGACACCAGCGCCAACTTCGGCGCGATCTGGGGCTATCCCAAACATCGTGAATTGGAAATGTCGAATCTTTTCTATGCGAAGACCACAGTGAAGTTGGGTGGAGGAATGCAATATTTCGATACCACCGATCCGGGGCTGGCGGATTATGGCCACGCGGTCTTTTTCTTCACCACAGCCGCGGCATCGCAGTATCAGTCGCTTTACGGAACCGCCTCCGGCGCAAAGTCATTCATCGACTGGATGCTGCACAATGCGAACTCGTATGGGTTGATGCCGGAGCGGATTTTTCTGGACGGCAGCGACGTGAGCCCCGCTTCCCCGCTCTCGTGGTGCAGTGCCGAATTCGCGTCAGCGCTTCTGTTGTGGAGCCGGCGCTAAACGGCACCGGCTCCCTTACGGTCGCGGCTCTGTAAGGAGCATTCAAACCCCTTAGTAATTCAGTTTAGAAATGTACTCAAAGCTTTGGCGGAGGCTCTCCACCGGATCGCCGGGAGTTTGGTCTTGTTCGACGAAATAGTGCTGGACTCCGGCGGATTCGGCTGCGCGCAGGATAGCCGGCCAATCCAGAACGCCGTGGCCCACCTCTTTGAAGGTGCTTCCAGGCACCGATTCCTTGAACAGCACCGGCGTCCCCTGCGCTTTGTCCTTGAGGTGCAGCAAGTGGACACGGCCTTTGGCTTTCTTTAGGATTTCCACCGGATCGTGTCCGGCAACGCTGACCCAAAAAGCATCCACTTCCAGGCCGACCAGTTTCGGGTCCAGCGTGTCGAGCAAAATCTGAAAACGCGTGGTGCCGTCCATCGGTTCGAATTCGAACGCGTGGTTGTGATAGCAAAGGCTCAGCCCCGCGGCTTTGCACTTTTCGCCTGCTTTGTTGAGCTTTTCGGCCAGCGCCTTCATCTTGTCCAGGCCGCCGCGATCCGGCGGGTTCACCCAGGGGAAAACGGCGTATTTGAATCCATGCTGCTTCACTTTGTCGATGGCGGCCGCGAGCTCGTCGTCGGAGCCTTTCATGATGATGCTCTCGCTCAGATGAATGCTGACGGGCTTCAATTTGGTGGATTGGAGCGCCGGCCAGATCTTGTCGAGGTTGTCATACGTAGCTTCCACTTCCTGATAGCCAATCGCTTCGATGGCTTTCAGAGTTTCGTCCGGCTTTTTGGGCAGGACGCTGCGGACCGTGTAGAGCTGAACGCCGACGGTCTTCAATTGTTTGGCGCTGGCGATGTTGGTCATGAGTGCGGCGGCGGAGCCGGCTTGGAGGAAACCTCTGCGCGAGATCATCGAAACCATTATATGGTTACTTCTAGCCTGTTACTTCGGCAGTGTCTGAAAAGTGTATTGATGTCACGCTCCCTTGCGGTCGCGGTTCTGTTACTGAGCCGCGACCGCAAGGGAGCGTGACACCTGGAGGGGTTCCGTCCAATTCGCGAACAGTTCCTGCAGGGCGGCATTCGGATGACCGTCGGCGAGCCGCAGCTTCTTGTCTTTCAGCTCCGGCCGGTCGATAATCGACAAACGCGATGCCCTTCGATTCGCAGGAATTTCCGGTAGTCCTTGCGGTCTTCCGGCAGCACGTCGGAGAGGATCACGGTGAATTTTCCACCTTGCTCGCGGACGGTTTGATCCATCTTTACAAGCAACGCTTCGGTTAGCTGGCGCTTGTTGTGAACGCGCCGTAAAGATTCAAAGATGTCCATGTAATCCTGCACCAGCGCGACCGTGCGCAAGTGATGGCTCAGCCACCACACCAGGTGTCCTTGCGAGCGTCCTTCGCGCAAGCCGTTGTTCGTGAGCTCCGCATACGGATAAAAGCAGCCGTCGGGCATTTTCCGATTGATCCGCAACCAGTTTGGATCGGCGGCGTTCCGTCCTTCGTGGAACCAGTTGAAGAGATAGTAGACTGAAGCCGGGCCGTGCACCTGATTCCGGATGGCCAGGTAGGCTTGATAGGTGGAGTAATCTCCGGTAGCGAAGTTCGAAACCTGAAGTTCGGGATGCCGCTGCTGGATCAGCCAGGGCATGGTTTCGAAATCCCGCAGTGCATAGCCCTGAACATAGGAGTCGCCGAAAAACATCACCTTCGGCCGGGTGTCGCCGGGCGCCGGCTCACTCTCGGACGTAGCGCGCCGCCCACCGCTCCAATTGGTGTTCCGGATCATTCCAGACGTGAGGCCCGGCCACGCTAAATCGAGCTTGCCTTGGCGCGCGATCCACCCGAGAGAGGCATCGCACACGTATTGCGGAGAGGCGCCGCCCCACTTCGCATCCATCCCCCACCAGCGCGGATATCCGCCGAACCACAGCATAGCCTCGGCGCCTGCCAGCGATACCACGGCGGTGATCAATCGGGCGGCGATGAGGACCGAACGCTTGGGTTGTTTGGATAAGGGCATACGGGTTAGATATCGGCCAAAACCGGGGGAAATCTTAGGTGGCGGACTGGCGAGGTAAACTGAGTCCTGGCAATCACATATGAGCGAAGAAATCCGGCCTTTTCAGATCTCGGTGAGCGATGCGGACCTGGACGATTTGAAACGCCGTCTGCGGGCCACGCGCTGGCCGGATGCGCAGACTGTCCCAGATTGGTCGCAAGGGATTCCGCTCGATTACGTGCGGAAGGTTTGCGATTACTGGGCGCATCAATACGACTGGCGGAAAACCGAAGCCAGGCTCAATGCGCTTCCGCAGTTTCATACCGAATTGGATGGCGTGGATATTTACTTTCTGCATATCCGATCACGCCACGACGACGCGCTTCCCTTGGTGCTCACGCATGGGTGGCCGGGATCGATCGTCGAATTCTTGAAAGTGCTTCCGGCGTTGACGGATCCGACGGCGCATGGCGGACAGGCGAATGAAGCTTTTCATGTTGTGTGTCCAGCGCTGCCGGGCTATGGATTTTCGGGCAAACCGAAGCAGAATGGCTGGAGCGTGGAAAAGATCGCGCGCGCGTGGAGCACGCTGATGCTGCGGCTGGGATACAAACGCTATTACGCGCAGGGCGGCGATTGGGGCGCACTGGTGACAACCGCGATTGGTCTTCAAGATACTGAGCACTGTCACGGGATCCATTTGAACATGCCGATCGTGCGGCCGGACATGTCGACGATGTCGAGCGTGACCGAGGAAGAACAGGACGGGTTGGCTGGAATGCAGCATTATCAGGATTGGGATTCCGGTTATTCGAAACAACAGAGCACGCGTCCGCAGACATTGGGATATGGATTGGCGGATTCACCTTCAGGACAAGCGGCGTGGATTTTCGAGAAATTCTGGGCCTGGACGGATTCGAACGGGAATCCGGAGAATGTGCTGACGAGAGATGAAATGCTGGACGATGTGATGCTGTACTGGCTTCCGAACGCGGCGGCATCCTCCGCGCGATTGTATTGGGAGAGCTTCAACAAGATCGCTTACGATCCGGTGCGGATTCCGGTGGGCTGCAGCGTTTTTCCGAAGGAGATTTTCCGGGTGTCGCGGCGCTGGGCGGAGAAGCGCTATACGAACCTGGTGTATTGGAACAGGCTGGAGAAGGGCGGGCATTTCGCGGCGTTTGAGCAGCCGGGATTATTTGTGCGGGAATTGCGGGCTTGTTTTGGGAAAATGCGGGCGTAGGGGAATGAAGGCACCGGCTCCCTTACGGTCGCGGTTCGGTAACTCCCGAGCCGCGACCGCGAGGGAGCGTTCCGACAGGTGTCGTGGTAGCGCTCCCTTGCGGTCGCGGTTCGGTTACAAGGAGACGCCGCGAGCGTGAGCGAACGGCCAGAATGGCGGTGAAATGGGACACTTTGGCCCTGGTACTTAGCCCGGATCCAGTACTTACGATCAAGCCTTTTTAGCGATATACAAAGTGGCGACGCAGATGCATAAGAGTGCTCGCCATGATAAACCGCGCCACAAGAATCTGCCGATGGGCTGTTCTGGGTCTCGCTTTGCTGACGATTCCGATCGCGTCGGCGGACAATTCCAAAATATCGCCGGATCTTCAAACACTGCTCCAGCACTCTTCGAATAACATCAACGTCATCGTGCAGTACAACACGCAGCCAAGTGTAGGTGGACTTCTGGGCGGCGTAGGCAATCTGCTGAACGGCGTTGTGAACCTCGTTTTCACTTTGATCCCGGCGGTAACAGCCACGCTGCATCCAGCCGACATACTTTCACTTTCCAATCAGCCGAACGTGGCTTACATTTCGCTGGATCGATCGCTCGCGGCCTCACTCGACTACAGCACGGGCGCGGTAAACGCCCCGACCGCCTGGAGCGCCGGTTTGGATGGCACGGGAGTTGGCATCGCGATCATCGATAGCGGAATTTATGCGCATCCCGATCTGAACGGCGAAAACTCCACGCGGTCGCGCGTGGTTTACCGGCAGAGCTTCATCGGTGGAAACCAGTTCGACGATTTCGGCCACGGGACGCACGTAGCAGGCATCGCGGCGGGCAACGGAAGCTTGTCGTCGAAGCAAGGCGCTTATCACACCTATCGCGGCATCGCGCCCAACGCGAATGTTCTGGATCTGCGCGTATTGGACGTCAACGGATCAAGCAACGACAGCGTGGTGATCGCGGCCATTCAGAAAGCTGTGCAGCTCAAGAATCAGTACAACGTGCGCGTGATCAATCTTTCGCTCGGCCGGCCGATTTACGAAGGCTGCGCGCAGGATCCGCTGTGCCAGGCGGTGGAGGCGGCTTGGAAGAACGGGATCGTTGTGGTTACGGCGGCGGGCAATCTAGGCCGCAACGGATACGCCACGGTGCTTTCGCCGGGCAACAGTCCGCACGCAATCACTGTGGGCGCGATGAAGACGGAGATGACCGTCAACCGGAACGATGATCTGATTGCCAGCTATAGTTCCAAGGGCCCGACCTATATCGATCTCACGGCGAAGCCGGATCTGGTGGCGCCGGGCAATTTGGTTGTATCGCTGCTCGCTCCGGGATCCACGCTCGCGGCCGAGTTTCCGGGAAACGTCATTCCGACATCGCAGTACACCACTTCGAACTTCGCATCCAGCGCCCCGGCTTATTTCCGGTTGAGCGGCACCAGCATGGCGACGCCCGTGGTTTCGGGCGCTGTGGCTTTGCTGCTCCAGAGTAATCCTAGCCTCACTCCCGACACCATCAAAGCGCGGCTGATGAAGACCGCTTCGAAGAATTTTCCGGTGGCCAGCACGGCTTATGACCCAACCACCGGGCAATCGTACACCGACACGTACGATATGTTCACGGTGGGAGCCGGGTATCTGGATATCGCAGCGGCGCTCGCAAACCACGACAGCGTGTTGTTGTTGACGGCCGCGTCCCCGCAACTGGCTTACAACAAAGCGCAGCAGAGCGCGGTTTTAGTAACCAATCTGTTATCAGCCTGGTGGCTCGGAACGCTTTTTAATCCGACCGCGGTTTGGGGACCGACGGTATTGCAGCCCGGACCTTCTGGGACCATCGCCGTCTGGGGAAGCGGCGTGGCTTGGGGAACTTCGGGGCAATGGGGCACGGCGGTGGCGTGGGGCACCGGCGGAACGTCCGGCACGGCGGTGGCCTGGGGAACGTCCGGCCAAGGGGAACAGTAAAGCAAGTGCGGCAACATGCCGAAAGAAGCGAAAGGCCCCATGCGCCGCAATTTTGCCTCTTTCCACGTTGCCGCAACCATCACCCTGGGTGTTGCCGTGGTGGTGTGGGCGGCCTTGAACTGGGACCCGCATGATCCGCTACGCTCGCTGACATTCATCGCGACCGCGCTGGCCGCGTCCGCACTCAAGGTCCGGCTGCCTGGCGTCACTGGCACGGCATCCGTGCTGGCTCTTTTCGTTCTGATCGGGATTGTGAATTTCAGCCTGCCGGAGGCGATCGCCATTGGCGCGCTTTCGATGCTGGCGCAGTGCACCTGGCGGACCAAGGCGAGCCCAAAGCCGGTGCAGGTGGCGTTCAGCGTGTGCAGTTTCGCCACCGCCATCTATCTTGCCTCGCTGGTTTACAACGGAACGCGCACCCATGTTCCGGAACCACTGAGCCTGGCACTGCTGGCGCTGGTGTTTTTCGCCGCCAACACGCTTCCGGTGGCGGGCATCATTTCACTGACCGAGGGTAAGAAATTCCTCACGGTTTGGGGCGATTATCGCTGGCTGCTTCCCTGCTACGCGGTGGGAGCGTCGCTGGCGTGGTTGATCGGAACATTTCCTCGCGCGGTGCAATGGGAGCTACCGGTGATCGGACTGCCGCTGGTGTATCTGGTCCATCGCTCCAGCCGGACGCACATCGTGCAAGTGGAGCAAGAAAAGAAACACGTGGTGGAGATGAACGGCCTGCACCTGCGCACCATTGAGGCGCTGGCGCTGGCCATTGACGCGAAGGATCACACCACGCACGACCATCTGCAACGCGTGCAACTTTATGCGGTGGAGATCGGCCGGGATTTGGGATTATCCGAAGCCGGGCTGGATGCCCTGAGAGCCGCGTCGATGCTGCATGACATCGGAAAACTGGCGGTGCCGGAGCATATTATTTCGAAACCCGGTAAGCTCAGCCGCGCTGAGTTTGAGCGCATGAAAGTTCATCCGGTGGTGGGCGCCGAAATCCTGGAGCGGGTGCGGTTTCCCTACCCCGTGGTCCCGATTGTTTATTCCCATCACGAGAAGTGGGACGGCACCGGGTATCCGGCTGGGTTGAAGGGCGAAGAGATTCCGATTGGAGCGCGGATTTTAGCGGCCGTGGATTGTCTGGACGCGCTTGCATCGGACCGGCAGTACCGGCGGGCGCTGCCTTTGGACGAAGCGATGGCGAAAGTGGCGGCCGAGGCGGGAACCGCATTCGATCCGGCGGTGGTGCGCGCCCTGCAATCCCGCTATCGGGAGCTGGAGGCGCGAGCCACCGAAATGCATGTGGAAGCTCCGCCAACCCTTTCGAAAGATATCAAGATCGAACGCGGCAGCGCTCCGGCGGCCGGTTTCGAAGTCGAACCGGCGAAGAGTCTACATCCGGTGGCGCGCGCACGAGCGTCCTCAAACGGGAAATTCAGTATGGACATGCCGGCGACGGGATCCTGCAAGCTGAGCTGGGAGGAAGCGTTGACGGTGGCTGGAATGCGCCTGAAACTGTTGGTCGCTTACGATGCGATGGCGATTTATACGTGCGCGGACGGCCAGCTGCGTACCAAACTCGCGACGGGCGACGAAAATGGAGCGCTGGCATCGCTGCGGGTACCACTGGGAGAAGGCTTAGTGGGATGGGTGGCGGATACCGGGAAACCGATCTTGAACGGAAACCCGGAAGTGGAACCGGGATTTGGACGCAGCGCGAAGTCTTCCGGACTCACTTCGGCGATTGCGCTTCCACTCGAGGAAAACGGCAGGATCGCCGGCGTGCTGGCGCTGTATCGCGCGGGTAACGATGCATTTTCGTCCGACGATTTGGCGGCATTGCAGCCGATGTGCCCGGCCATCGCGTCCATTTTGGTGGAGATGGAGGCGCTGGATTCCGACACGCGCAACCTGGCGCTCGCGATCCAGGATGAGGACGCCGGTCTACTTCGGGAACTGCAAGTCGACTGAGAAATCGTCGTTTGCATAGTTCAGTGTGAACGCATCCTGCTTGCGCCGTTGGTGCCTGAAAAAGAGATAACCGGCGATGGGGTCTTTGGTAGGCCCGACGCGCAAGGCCATGCGGAGGATCTTCGAATCGATATCACTTTGCTTGGGGCTGGGTGCGGGCGGAGCGGGAGCGGGCTGCGGATAATTCGACACGGCGACACCTTCGTAAGTTCCCACGCTGGTACGGGGACGTCCCGTGATGGGATCGGTTTCCCTAGCCACAATGATGCCGGTATCGGTGGTCACGTTGGGTCCTCTGCCGCCAATGGAAGGACCTTTGGCTGACGACCAGATGGTCCCGAGATCGGCAGGGTCGGAGGCGCGAACGAACTGATCGCCGGTGTTCAGCTCGAAATCGATCAGATCCACATTGAAGGTGCGGTTGTCTTCGGGATAAATGGCAACTTCCACCACGACATAGTTCTTAGCCATGGCGGAGGAGAACAGGCTCTTGACCTGATCGGGAGGGACGATGGCGGCCGCCAGTTCGGCGGTTTTTGCACTAGCGTGGACGGGATAATCGGTAGGCTTCGGCTTGGGGGAAACACCGGTGTCGCCGGCGGACGCAAGGCCAGCCAGGCAGACGGTGGCTAGCCGGAATGCGTGGATGCGGCTGATCATTTGGCTGATGGACGTGGAGCGTCGCTGGTTCGTTACTGATTATTACAAAAGGCACGACCACACCGGATGCCGCTTACCGAACGGACGCAAGGAAGCGTAACGCATGCACCTGTCGTGGTAGCGCTCCCTTGCGGTCGCGGTTCGGCTACACACGAGCGTGAGCGACCCGTGCTATTCGTAGCGGAGGGCGATGATGGGGTCCACGCGCAGGGCGCGGCGGGCTGGGATGTAGCACGCCAGCATGGCGACCAGGACCAGCACGAAAGCGACTGCGGCGAAAGTGATTGGATCGGCGGCGCTCACTGAAAACAGGAGATTCGACATCAACCGCGTGAGGCCGAAGGACAACGCGATGCCGATGGCGACACCAGCGCCTGCGATCTTGGCGCCTTGCGCGAGAATCATCCGCAGCACGCCGCCGCGCTCGGCGCCGAGGGCCATGCGAATTCCGATCTCGTGAGTTCGTTGCGCAACCGAATACGAAATGACCCCGTAGATTCCGATGGCGGCCAGGACCAGCGCTAGTCCGCTGAACAAGGCGAGCAGGATGAGCGTGACGCGGCGGGTGGACACAGAACTGTCGATCAACTCCTGCATGGTCGCGATGCCGAAAATAGGCTGGTCTTTATCGATAGAAGCAACGGCGCGGCGGATAGCGGACGTGAGAGAGGCGGGATCGGCGGCCGATTTTACAACCAGTTCCATATCGCCTGGAACAGACTGCCGGTGTGGAATGTAAACTTCGAGGCGCGCGGGGTTCGCGAGCCCGTAGAGCTTGGTATCCGCAGCGACTCCGACAATGGTGATCCAATTCGGCGGCTGCTGGGCGGAGGCGCGGCCGAAGGTGAAGCGCTTGCCGATGGCGTCCTGATTGGGAAAGAATTGCCGCGCCAGCAGGGCATTGATCAATCCCACGCGCGGTGCGTTCTCGCCATCGGCATCGGTAAACTCGCGGCCTCGCAGCAGTGGTACCCCCAGCGTTCTGACATAACCGGGGCTGACGAAGTGAACATCCGGATGCGGCGATTTCCCCGGCTTCGATTCCGGCGCGCCTTCGATGCTGATGTCGCTGCGGGAGTGCGAATCGGTTAACGGTACTACTGTGCCCAACGCCGCGGACTCCACGCCTGGCAGCGCACGAACTTTGTCGAGGGTCTGCTGCCAGAAATTCAGAACGGCCGGATGCTTGGCGTATTGGGACGTGCGGAGATTCATTTCCATGGTGAGCAGACGGTTGGTTTGAAATCCGGGATCCACCGCGAGAAGCCGATGGAGGCTCTGGAGCATCAAGCCTGCGCCAACCAGAAGAATCAGCGCGACGGCAATTTCGGCAACAGCCAGAAGTCCTCGTACGCGATTCTGACCGGCGCCGGCGCTGGTGTTCCGGCCGCCTTCCTTTAACTCCGACTGGACTTCGGGCTTCGTCAATTGCAGGGCGGGCACCAACCCGAACATCAGTGAAGACAGTACCACCGCGGCTGCCGCAAACAGTAGGACCGCGCCGTTCAAGTTCGTACTCGCACCGCCTTGCATGTCCATTGGAATGAGTTGAGACAAACCACGAATTCCTGCAATTGAAATGCAGATGCCTAAGAGGCCTCCGAAGAATGCCAGAACCAGACTTTCCGCCAACATCTGCCGGACGATGCGGCCGCGCGTGGCGCCCAATGCGATGCGCAGTGCGATCTCGCGAGTGCGTGCCGCGCCGCGCATAAGAAAGAGGTTGGCCACGTTGGCGCAGGCGATCAGCAGAACAAACAGGACAGCGCCGAAGAGAATCAGAATCGCGGGACGAATTTCGCCGACGAATACCTCGCGAATGGGGCGGAGGGCGGCGCCAAATTCGGCATCGCTCGTATACGTGGCCGCCAAACGCGCCGCGATGGTGTCCATTTCCGCGCGGGCTTGAAGAAAACTCACGCCGGGCGCGAGACGCGCGACGGCGCGCATGTCTCCACGTTCGCCACGATCGCTGACTTCCTCGGGGTTGTACGTGGCCCAGACACCGATCGGCACAATCACATCCGTTTTATCGATGGAGCGAAAATCCGGCGGCAACACGCCGACGATGGTGAAGCCGTTGCCGTCCAGATTGATGGTTCGCCCCACCACGTTCGGATCGCCGCCCAGATGCGATTGCCAGAGTTGGTAGCTCAGCAATACCACCGGCGCCGTCCCAATTTTTTCTTCCGAGGGGTCGAAGTCGCGGCCGAGCAAAGGGTGCATGCCCAGGATTGAGAAAAAATTGGGCGAAACGGCTTCGCCGGTAATGTTCTCCGGTTGATTGACTCCGGCGAGATTGAACGTGACCTCACCCACGGCCGCCATTTGAGAGAACGCGTGGCTCTGCGCGCGCCAATCCAGGAAATCCGGGTAAGACACGCTGACCATGCCTACTTTGGGCGTCGTTTCATTGAGGACAATCAGGCGCGCGGAGTCCTGGTAGGGCAGAGGCCGCAGCAGGATGCCGTAAACCACCGAGAAGATCGCGGTGTTGGCGCCGATGCCGAGCGCCAGTGTGAGCAGCGCGACTGCCGTGAAACCGGGAGATTTGCGGAGCATCCGCAGGCCGTAGCGAACATCCTGGATCAGCTCTTCCATAAAGTGCACGCCGCGAGCCTCGCGGCATTCCTCCTTCACCTGATCGATTCCGCCAAACTCCAGCCGCGCGCGGCGCAGGGCTTCGTCACGGGAGGTGCCTGAGCGTTCATACTTTTCAACTTGCCCCTCAAAGTGGAAGCGCAGTTCGTCGTCGAGTTCGGACTCCACCGACTTGCGGCGGAAGAGCGAGCGGAAACGATGTAGTAAATCGTGAAGCACGGCCGGACGCGATCTCTCCCCTGTTACTTCTACACGAGAAGGGTACAACACTTCCTGTCGAAGCGCAAGGGGGAGTCAAAATCGGGGACATGACGGGCTAGTTTTCGACCTGCTTCACCCTTCAACGGAAGCGGTCGTGTCCCCGATTTTTTCCCTGTAGCCGGCCGGCCATTTCCCGATCCGGATTATTTTAAGCGGAGATATCGCGTTTTTGAGGTCACAGACAACCTGTGACGGAATTATGTGCGCTGGCAAAAATAGTGACAGGCAACGAAATTCCGCAGTGAATCGTTCTCGGATTGCGCGGACGCTCTCTATGCGAAAATTCGAAGCCTGGAGCCTGTGAAAAAATCGGCAAAGGCACCGACTCCCTCACGGTCGCGGTTCGGAATGAGACACCCCGTTACCGAGCCGCGACCGTAAGGGAGTCGGTGATTTGGATTTATTCACACGTTCCTGTCACCACATTTGCCGAACCTACCATTTCTGAACAGGCTGCCTGGAAGCCCTACTCCTTGGGCACGATCCCCAGCGTCTTCATCTTCCGATAAAGATTACTGCGCTCCAGGCCGAGCAACTCAGCGGTCTTCGTAACGTTGCCTTTCGTTTCGTCCAGCGTTTTCAGGATGTATTCGCGTTCGGCGGCGGCGCGCACATCGTGCAAGCTGCCGAAGCGTTCCGCCGGGCGCTCGATCACGTTGCGCTTGCCGTTATTCAAAGGCAGATGGCGCGCGTCTACGCGCACCTGCGGATTCATGATGACGATGCGCTCCATCAGGTTACGCAGCTCGCGCACGTTGCCTGGCCAGCGATGCTCCTGCAACACCGCGTAGGCTTCCGGAGTCAGCTCCTTGGGGCGGCGTCCGTATGCCATGGTGAATTCTCGCAGAAAATGATTGGCCAGTAGCGGCACGTCTTCAATGCGCTCGCGCAAGCGGCGGCATGTGAAACGGAATGACATTTAGGCGGTAGAACAGATCCTCGCGGAAATTTCCACGCTCGATCTCTTCTTCCAGATTTTTGTTGGTGGCAGCCACCACGCGAACATCCACCTGAATGGATGTTTCGGCGCCCACCGGCTCGAAGCGCTGCTCTTCGAGCGACCGTAAAACTTTGGCTTGCGTCTTCAAGCTCATGTCGCCCACTTCATCCAGGAAGAGCGTCCCACCGTCGGCTTTTTGCAGCTTGCCGGTTTTGTCTTCCAGAGCGCCCGGAAAGCTGCCCTTGCGATGACCGAACAGTTCGCTCTCGATCAAGTCTTCGGGAATGGCCGCGCAATTCACTTCGACGAACGGCTCGGAAGCCCGCGCGCTGCTGCTGTGGATCGCGTGCGCCACCAGTTCTTTGCCGGTCCCGCTTTCCCCATAGATCAGCACGCGGCCGTTGGTGGCGGCCATCAGCGTCAACTGTTGCCGCAGCGCTTTCATCGGAACACTATCGCCGATGATCTGCAGCTTCGAGCGATCGTCTTCCTTGAATCGCTCCAACTCCAATTCCAGGCGGCGCTGTTGCAGCGCGTTTTTGACTACTACCGAGACCTTTTCAATGGTCAGCGGTTTTTCCAAAAAATCGAACGCGCCCAGCTTGGTGGCTTTGACCGCGGTTTCGATGGTTCCGTGGCCGGAAATGATCACCACCATGGGCCGGCTGGCGAAGGGAATCTCCTGCAGGCGCGTCAACGTTTCCAGGCCATCCATGCCCGGCAGCCAGACATCCAGCAGAACCAGCTCGTAACTCGATCGCGCGATTTCCTCCAGGCACTCTTCGCCGGTGGCCACGGCGTGCGTTTGGTAGCCCTCGTCTTCCAAAACCCCGGCCAGGGATTGGCGGATGCCGGGCTCGTCGTCGACGATCAAGATGCGCGCGATTTTCATGAACGGCTCTCGAATACCGGGGCGGGTACGGCGTCGGCGGATTTGGGCTCCGTATCGGCGGAGGCGGGCGTCGGCAGATCCACAATGAAACGCGCACCAACCGGGACATTGTCTTCGATCCGGATGGTGGCGTCATGATCCACCAGAATGCGATTCACAATCGCGAGCCCCAGTCCTGTCCCACGGCCTTTGGTTGAAAAATAGGGCAGGAACAGTTTCTCTTTGTCGTCGCGGGATACGCCGCATCCGGTGTCGGCCACGATCAGTTCCACGGAATCGATTTCGGTGTGACGCGTGGCGATGTAGAGGCGCTTGGACGGGGACTCCTGCATGGCTTCGGCGGCGTTGTCCACCAGATTCACGACTACTCTTTTGAACTGCTCGCGATCAAGATGGACCGCGGGCAGATCCTCCGCGAGGTCGGTTCGGACCTGGATGCCTTCCAGGCGGCCCTCGAAAACGGAAAGCGCGTTCTCCACCACCTCATTCAGATCGGAGGGCACCGGCTGCGCGGCGGGGAAGCGCGAGAACTGCGAGAACTCGTCCACCAACGTGCGGACGCTTTCCACTTCGCGCGCGATGGTGGTGGAGCACTCTTGCAAAATGCGGCGAGTATCGGGCGCGCTGGCTTCGGCGCGTTCCAATTGACGGGCGATGCGGTCCGCACAGAGCGCGATGGGCGTCAGCGGATTCTTGATTTCGTGCGCCACGCGCCGCGCCACTTCGTGCCAGGCGGCGGATTTCTGGGCGCGCAAAAGATCGCTGGTGTCTTCCACCACCAAGACGAAGCCGGAACTTCGTTGTGCATCGAGCGCGGCCACCGTGAGGGCCAGATGCAGCACGTGGCGTTCGGCTTTGTATTCAATCTGAGTTCCGGCCACGCCGGTGCGCCGGGCGCGATTCATCAAATAACGGATTTCGGCGGTGTCATCGCGAGAGAACAGATCACTTAAACGCGTAGCCCGTGCTACTTGCTCCTCAGGGAAAATCCCCATGAGCGCGCGATTGACGCGTTGGATGCGGCCATCGGAGGTGAGCGAGATGACGCCGGTGGGAATGCTTTCGAGAATCGCTTCGGTGAAGCGGCGGCGCGATTCCAACTCCTTGCTGTTGGCTTCCAGCGCCTCGGTCATCTCGTTGAACGCCTTTACCAGGGTGGCCAATTCGTCAATCGCCGAGACATGCACGCGATATCCCAGGTTTCCCTTGCGGATCTGCTCGGCGGCTTTCAGGAGTGCCGTGATGGGCGTGCTGATCTGGCCGGCCATGTAGCGCGCGATCCAGGTGGCAAAGAATAGGATGAATAAAGTAATCAGGCTCAGCAGCAGAAGATACATGCTGCGGAAGGCTTTTCGATCCACAGCCAACCGGTTATATTCGGCGACGTAGCGCGAGATTTCCGCCTGTTTCGCCGCCAGATTCAGCGGCAGGCGCGCCGAAAGCGTGATCAGACCCCGGCTGGTCTCAGTCTCTACCGTGAATAGATCGGTGTTGCGTAATTTGGGCACCGAGCACAAGACGCGCTTTACGTCCTTCGGATTTTCCACTTCAGCGCGTTCAATCTCGATTCGCCGCGCAAAATCGTTCATAGTAGTCGGCGCTTTCCGTGGGCGACAAAGAAGCGAGCAGGTGAGCTTGCGCGGCCAGCTTGCTTCGAACTTCCTGATCCAAAGCGTCGGCCACCTGAGTGAGATCGATATTCATGTTGCGCGCCGGCCGGCTGAACCAGCTTTCCAGATTCCGGTTGAGAACCGAGACGCTCCATAGAACCAGGAAGAAGATGGGCAGGACGCTCAGCGCCAGGGCGCCGCCGATCAATTTCGATTTGATGTGCGAGCCGGGCCGATTGCTCTGGCGTTCCATGTACAGCTTCAATCCGGTGCGGAACAGAATGAAGCCCAGCGTGATGGTCAGGACGAAAATGAATGTGGAGACCGCCCAGAACAGGATGGTCTGCTGCACACTGGACGGCGCGAAAGGACCGAACGTGAAGGAGCCCTGCCACACTTCCAGCGTCACCAGGATGGCGAGCAACAGCACGCCCGATCCGATCATGATGCGCTTACGCATGGCCCTGTTCGAATTATAGGGGACGGGGGACTCGGGGCTGGGGGCTAGGGACTCGGGACCACGGGCTTCTCGGCGTAATAGCCTTTTCTCGCTGCCGCTTTTAGACCTTTCGGAACCCTGACTTGCAGCTTGCGGAATGTTCCATCGTGGGCGCGATTGGTGGATACGTAGCCGATGGCGTATTGGCTGCGCATTTCATCTTCAATAATCTGGAAGATGGTGTCGACCGGCATTTTTTTCACGTGAAAGGTTCGTCCTCCGGTGGGTTCCGACATCTCTTTGAGGAAGGAGCAGCCAGAGAATCCACTCTCAAAGCAAATGCCATAGACGCTGGTATTGGTGGCTTCCACCGCCTGGATCACCGAATCCATATGCACGCTGCTGCCGTTGTCCAAGCCGTCCGAGATCACGATCAAAACCTTGCGGCCGGACAACGATTTCAATTTCCCCAGGGCGGTTTTTTCGACAGCGTCGTAGAGAAGCGTGCTGGGCATGGGGAATCCGAGCGGCGGAAGCCCTTTGAATGGAATCGACCGCAACCGCTGCAGAGCTTCTCCTAGCCGCGTGGTGGACGACGTTAAGTCCTGCCACAGGACGATGGTGCTCGAGAAGCCCACCAGCAGGGCCCGGTCATCCGGACGGAGTACCTGTTGGAGGAAAGTCGCCACCGCGCCCTTCTCCTGCTCGACGAACCAATGCACGCTGCCGCTCACGTCTACCAGCAGAGCCACGGTGAGCGGTAGGTTGCTCTCCTGCGTGAAATAGCGGATTTCCTGCGGCTGGTTGTCTTCGAGAAGTTTGAAGTCGTCCTGTTTTAGATCCCGGACCAGGGCGCCTTTGTGATCGTGAACGGTGCAAAAAACATTTACCACTTCGACGTCCACTTTGATAGGGGTCTCGGGCGCTTGCGCGGGGGAGAACCCCACGGCGGCCAAAGTGACAAGCGCTTTTCGGATCGTTTGCAAGACCATCACGGGACGGGAATTTCAGTTTAGCTTCGAAAAGACCTGTCGTGGTGGCGCTCTCTTGAAGTTGGCAGGCGAAAACGCCTGCCCCACGGTCTCGTCCAGGTGGGGCAGGCGTTTCCGCCTGCCAACTGTTAATCCATTCGACTGGCCCGTGGTCACTCCCTTGAAGACGTTGGTCCGTGATTGAAAGACAACGGCACCGACTCCCTCACGGTCGCGGTTCGGTAACGCCCTCTTTCCGAGCCGCGAGCGTAAGCGACCGGTGATTTTGAGTCCTCGGCGTGGCGCTCCCTTGGGTAGTTCAACAGCGTTATACTTTCCCGGTATGAGGAAAGTTTGTTTGGTGCTGGCGCTCGCGGCCGCGGTTTGTGCCCAGTCGCAATTCACGCCAGGCGTGAAGCCGTTCATCGCCGTGGATGCGCCGGTAATTGTGTTGGAGCACGTGCGGATCCTGGATGGAACAGGCGCACCGCCGCGGGAAGACCAAACCATCGTCATCGAGAACGGCCGCATCCAGGCAGTGGGCCCGTCCGATCAGGTCCAGGTGCCGGCCGGAGCGCAGCGGATGGCGCTGCCGGACCAGACCGTGATTCCCGGCCTGGTGGGGATGCATGAACATTTGTTCTATCCATCCGGTGGAGCAGTGCCGCTTTACATCGAACACGGGATGAGCTTCCCTCGGCTGTATCTGGCATCCGGCGTCACGACGGCCCGAACGGCGGGAACTCTAGAACCCTACACCGATTTAAATTTGAAAAAACTGATCGATCAGGGGCGCATGCCCGGTCCCAAGATGCTGATTACGGTTGGGTATCTGGAGGGCCATGACAGTTTCGCGCCGCAGATGGCCGAACTCGATACGCCGGACGACGCTCGCAGGTTCGTGGAGTACTGGGCGGGGATGGGGGCACATTCCTTCAAGGCCTATATGCACATCACGCGGGGAGAGCTGGAAGCCGCCATCACAACGGCTCACGCACGCGGACTGAAGGTGACCGGGCACCTCTGCTCGGTGGGATTTCGCGAAGCTGCGGCGCTCGGGATCGATAATCTGGAGCACGGCCTGGTGGTGGATTCCGAATTCCATCCGGGCAAGCAGCCGGACGTCTGTCCGCCAAGCTCGGCGCAGGAGTTAGCTCAGCTTGACGTAAATGGGGAAGGGGTCCAACGGACCATTCACGATCTAGTGGAACACAAAGTTGCCGTCACTTCGACACTCGCGGTTTTCGAAGGAGCGCCACCGTTGCAGCAGCGATTTCTGGACGCGCTCTCGCCCACGGCGGCTCTGCTTTACCTGAGCGGCCGGGATCGCCTGCCGGAGCAAGCTCGCGCCACAAGTGCCCTCCGGATCAAGAAGGAAGTAGAGTTCGAGCGTGCGTTCGTCAAGGCAGGGGGCTTATTGATGGCCGGGTGCGATCCCACTGGGAACGGAAGCGCGCTGGCAGGCTTCGGGGATCAGCGCAATATCGAGCTTCTGGTGGAAGGCGGGTTTACACCGGCCGAGGCGATCCAGATCGCGACTCTCAACGGAGCCAAGTTCCTGGGTTTGGAGGGGATGATCGGATCCATCGCACCAGGCAAGCAGGCCGACCTGGTGGTCCTGGATGGAAACCCGGTGAAGCAGATTGCGGATGTCGAGAAGGTGCGACTGGTTTTCCGCGATGGCGTTGGGTTCGATCCGCGAAAATTGCTCGACTCCGTGCGGGGCCAAGTAGGGCTTCATTAAGCTGGAAAGTTCATTTCGTACTAGTGGTACCTCGCCTCGCGGAAGGAGCAGGTTACCGTTCGGTATTCACAACTGTTTTGACAACAGTGGTTTAGGGACTCCGTCGAGTCCAAAACAAGGTCCGTCCTGGTAGCTACACCTAGGGTAAATTACGTAAGGGCTGCTATTTGAACCTTGTTGCCGCCTAGGGCCCGTTATATACTCTGGTCTTATACGGAGGAAAGCTGCTGTCGTACCGTTGGCTCGTTCTCGCTCTATCCCTGTCTCAAGGTTGGGCAACCACGATCGGATCTTCACCTACAAAGCGCGAGTTCACGGGTGGCGTCCGCTGGTTCGGTTCCGTGTTCTCGGGAATCCGCGATTTGACTCCCTTACTGTCCCAGGATAAGGGCGGCGGTGATCTTCAATCGTTTTCGTTCGGGTTGCAGACGGGTACCCATGTGGCAGGATCTAATTACACCTTCGGTTTCGTGACTGCTACCGGCGCTGGCTCTGTTAAGTTCGACTCCACCGTAGACAGTGGAGACGATTCGTTGCAAACGGATAGCACAAATTCAGCCCAGGCTTCTTCAGGAGTAGCAGAGCCCGGAACGTTCAGCTTTATAACAGGGGCGGGCTTGGTGTTGGCCGGCTTGTTCCGTTATCGCTATACGCGCAGGCGGCAGAGCTAAATCAATTCGCTTCGCGTTCTTTCCGAAATCGTTGGCCCGCTCCGTTGAAGACGAGCGTTCGGCCAATGGCACCGACTCCGGTTCACTGTGGCGCACGCTCCTAAGCCAACCCAACATTCCAATGGCTCTTATGTTTAAAACAGGAACTGAGTGGGCGGCCAATCCTGGCCGCCGCCGCGTTTCTACGGGGCGCCAAGCCGGCTGGAAAGCCGGCTGCAGACTGAAAGTCCGCCGCACAGACTCAGAGAATCAATCAGTTGCATGAGTAGTTGGAAAACTAAGTGGCATTACGCTCCTACGCGTGCTGTTCGCACTCTTGCGAACAGCGTAGAAGAAAGACCGGCGTTCACAGGAGTGTGAACGCGGCACGCAAGAGTGCGTGCGCTACAGTGAGCCGCAGGCCTCAAATCAGCGTTGCTTGGCTTTCTCGATAGCGCGTCGCGCATCGGGCGTGACGTCTAGCTGGGAGTCCCGCCTGGATCGGTAAAGCAGGATGCCGAGCACGACAATTAGGGCGACGATCAGCGGTAGCAGGATTCGTTTCACGTTCCGGAATTGAAGACGGTTAATTCGCGCTTGGCGTCCACCACTTCGGGAATGTTGGCGTCTGCGTTTTTCCAGATTTGCAGGAATCTTTCATAGGCGGTTTTCGCGTCGGCCGCCTTCCCTTTTCGCTGGTAGGCTTGGGCCAGATGGTATTGTGCCAAAGGATAATTCGGATTCAAGCGAAGAATGCGCTGGTACTCATCGATGGCCTCTTCCAGGCGCGCTGATTCCAAATAAGCGTTGCCCAGGCAGTCTTCATAAAGATCCATTCCGGAACTGGGCGGCTGGTGGCGCAGGGCTTCTTTAAAATGTTGCACGGCTTGATCCGCGTGCTTTTCACGGAACTCCAGCGTGCCGAGAAAGTAATAGTAACTTCTCAGTTCGTTCCTGGTCCCGCGCGTGGTGTTGGGTCCGCTGCGGAGAATCTGGTTGAAGCTTTCCTTCAAACCGGTGGCGTGCCCACGGTCTAACGCGAGGAGCAACGAGTTCCAGACTGCTTCTTTTTCGAACTTGGTTTCGCTCTGGGCGGCTTCTTCCGCATTGCTGAAATCCTTCAACCGCAAATATACCTGCGCGATACTGCCATAGCCGACAGCACGCGCTTTGTCCGATCCGGTGACTTGTATGTAGCGCTGGTATTCACGGATCGCTTCTCGATAGGCTCCCTGCTGAAAATAGACGTCACCCAGGTGAATAATCGCCGGCTCGAACTCCGGATCCAGCGCCAAAGCGCCATTGTATTCAGCCGATGCACTTTCGAACTTGCCCGCATGCTGGAACGACATGCCCAGACTGTCGTGTGCATTGGCCTCGGATGGAGCAAGCTGCACGTAACGTTGATGGGCCGCGATGGCCTGATCATAACGATCCATGAGTAAATAACAGACGCCCAGCACGTTGTAGAGATCTCCGAATTCGGGATCCACCGCGAGCCCCCGCCGCACCACCGCGATGGCTTCCTGCGGGCGTTCCTCTCCATAGAGAAGCCGGGCCAGGCGCGTGTAGGCTTCGATTTCCAACGGGTACTGATCGACAATTTGTTGCATGGTTCGGATCGCCGCGGCGTAATCTTCGCGGGCGATGGCATACCATGCTGTAACGAACAGGCGATCCTTGGGAGACAAGCGGTCCGACAATTGGATCGCCTTGGCTAGAAAGGGGCGGCCCTGTTCCGGCACGAAATCCGTTACCGAATAGGCGTATCCAATGCGCGCGTAAGCCAAAGCGAATTTCGGATCCAGTTGGATGGCCTTGCGAAGCAGGGCGATGGCCTGTGCGTTTTGAAACGCCTGCGCCTTGCTCACGCCGAGCGAGTAGTATCGATACGCCTCCAGGTTATTCGTCATGGCCTCAGCCAGGCTGGCCTGATGCCGGGGGTCGGCAGGCGCGGCGCCCAGATGAGCAGCCAGCTTGGGAGACAACAAATCGATCCGAGCCAGGATATCCGCGGGCTGGTCTACTTCAAACTGATCCGCGGCGATCAATTGGCCGGTGGACGTTTCGAACACACGGGTATTGATCAGGATCTTTTCGCCGAGCGTCAAAAAACTCCCCAGCAGGAGGGCCTCGGCATGGCTTTTGCGCGCGACATCCAGCGCATCATCCAGATGAATCCCGTTTTGAGGCTTCTGGCCGCTTCGATCCAGCAGCACATGAAGTTGTTCGCGGCTCAGGACGGTCAGCTTGTCGAAACGCGCCAGGTCGGTAATGAACATGTCGGCTAAGCCCTCGCTTAGCCAGTTCAGATTCGGATTGGCGCTCTGATTCTCGAAATACATCACGGCGAGCGTCTTCCGGCCGGGAACACGCGGCAAGGTCAGCTCCACTGCCGGAGCGGTGGAATGGTGAAGCATGGTCCATGCGAGCGCGATTCCTCCGGTGGCCGCAAGACCCAACACGATCCAGCGAAGCCCTGGACTCAAGCGCGGATTCAGTCGCGTCCGAGGATTGCTCGCCGCGGCGGGAGCCTTGGTTTCTACCAGGGGCGCGGCGGTCTCAATTTCCAGAACCGGCCGGGCGGCTTCCACCGCTACAGGTTCTTCGACGACATTCGCAATGAACCGGTATCCCAGTTTGTAAATGGTCCGGATAAATCGCGGTTCGTGCGGATCGTCTCCCAGAACCGTGCGGATTTCCTTGATGCACTGGACAACGGCATTGTCGGTGACGGCAGCGTCCTGCCAGAAGTTCTCAATCAGCTCGTCCTTGCTAATGAGCCGCTGGCGCCGCTCGATCATGTACAACAGCAGGTGAAAGGATTGCTGGCGGAGGTGTTGCTCCAATCCGCCGCGTTTCAGGCAACCTAGAGAAGGGTCGATCTCGACATCTTCGCATCGGTAGATTTGCCCGGACTCCCTCGCCGCGGGCTCACCCCCGGCCGGCCGATCGTGCACCGCTGGCATGGCGGCTGGATTTCTCCCTCGCACAGACTGACCGGCCAGTTCCCCATCCTGGCCACGAAACATGGGACTGATTATATCGCACCTGGGTGATAAAAAAACCTAAGGCACCGACTCCCTGACGGTCGCGGTTCGGAAAGAGTTGCTCGTTACCGAGCCGCGACCGTGAGGGAGTCGGTGTTTTGTTACTCCACGAGGCCTAGCATCAGCTGCAGGCCCTTATCGATCTTCAACTCGCCGCGCGACGACTGGAATTTTGTGGGCTCGTGGCCGCTTTCGTCCACTTTCAGGGTCACGCCATCCAATCCGATCACCGCTCCGGTCTGCGCCTCGGCGCGTTGTGCGTCGCGGGCGCCGTGTTCGCCTGCAACCGGCATCATCGCGGCTCGGATGGAAAGCTTCAACGGCGTGGTCTTGGCGCCATTCTGATAGGCGTCAAACGATATGGAAACGGCACTGGGCTCCACGGAACGGAGCTCGCCTAACAAAGTGGAACCTGCGGGAACGGTGACCCCGTTCGCCAGCGTTACTTCCCCAATGGTGTGCGCCTTCACCGGATCACCCACTTTGGCCTTCTTGGTTTTTATAACGGTCAGCAGCTCTGCCTGAATGAAGCGGGTTTGCGCGCCCGCGAGTAAACAGGCCGCGAGCAGCACCGAGAGCAACCCAGCGACGATCGAACGAAGCATAACTCCTCCTAATTTTGCGCCTGCGGCGCGGAACTGTTGAGTTTCGTGTACTGCTCACTCTCCAGCCTGGCCTTCTCCGTCAGGCCGAGCTTGCGGTACACTTGCGCCAACATGAAATGGACAGGCGCGTTATCCGGCGCGAGCGATACCGCTTTTTCCAATTCCTCGCGCGCTTTCTGATTTTGATCGAGATGGCTGTAGGCCTTTCCGAGCGCGCGATGCACACGGAAATCCGAGGGCGCGATGGCCGCCGCCGTAGTTAGATAGCTCAATCCTTCGGCGGCCTTCTGGTTATCCGCCAGCAAGCTCCCCAAATTCAAATACGGACCGGCATCCTTTGCTGGAGCATCCGCCTGCCAGGAAATCGCGGTGCGATAAGCCGCAATGGCATCCTCCACGCGATTCAGCCCCTCATACGAGAGGCCCAGATTGTCCTCCGCCTTCACATCTTTAGCGCTCAGCGCCAGGCACTTTTCGAAAGCCGCGATGGCTTCCTCAAATCTGTTTTCGTTGTACTTCGTCCGAGCCAGATAATACCAGCCCAGTGCATCGCGCGGATTCCACTCCACCGCCTTGCTGAACCATTTGTCGGCATCCACGTAATCTTTCAAAAGGACATAATCGCTTCCCACTACTTCGAGATCGGCGGCGTCGGGAGTTCGATATTTCGCGCCTTCGGTATACTCGGCCAGCGACGCCTTGGCATTCTGCTGCTTGAACAGGATGTATCCCAGCAGGAAATGCGCTTCGCCGGACTGGGCATGCGATTCCAGATGGCGCCGCAGCAAGCTTTCGGATTCCCGCAGCTGGCCCAGATCCAAGAGCGATCGCGCTTCCTGCAGCGGCGTTTCTGGCGCCGAATGCGATCCAGTGAGCGCCGTGAATCGAGCCGTCTCGGCCTCCGCTTTTTGCGCGAGACCTAGCTTCTTGTAAACTTGCGCTAACAGGAAATGGACTGGTGCGTTGTCGGGCGACAGCTCGGCGGCTTTTTCTACCTCCGTCTGCGCCGGCTCAAGCCGGTTCGTCAGAAGATATGCCTTGCCCAGCTCACGATGAGCATCCGGGTTCTGGGGAGCCAGCTCCAGTGCTTTGGACAAGGCTGGGATTGCTTCATCGGCCTGTCCACTTTCTACCAATAGGGTACCCAGATCGAGCCATGGCCCGGCTTCGGTGGTGACGGCCGCAATGGCCGTCCGATAGGCCGCCAGCGCATCAGAGGGCCGGCCCAACGCTTCGTACGAAAGGCCAAGAAAGTCGCTGGCCTTGGCGTTCGCAGGGTCCAGCTTCAAACATCGCTCAAACGCGTTGGCCGCTTCTTGAAAGCGCTTCAGGTTGTACCTGGTGCGGCCCAACTGATACCAGACCTGCGAATTCGCCGGATCTTTCTGAACGGACTGCTGGAACCATCCATCCGCCGCAGTGTAGTCCTCCAAGAGGAAAGAATCGCCCCCCATGACGGCTAGATCCAAGGCGCCGGGTTGCTGGTGCTTTGCACCTTCGGCATACTCGGTGAGCGAAGCCCTTGGGTCGGCACGCCGGAAGAGTATGTAGCCGAGAAGAAAGTGCCCATCCGCTGCGTTTGGATTTTCGGCGATATAGGCTCGCGCGCCTGTCTCCGCTTGCAGGAATTCGTTGCGATCAATCCAGCTTTGGACTTCGAGGAGTTGAGGGGGAGGAGTGGAGACAGATTGAAAAAGGAGCCACGCACGGAAGACAACGGACCACATGAAGCTCTCAGTTTACTGCACCGACTCCCTCACGGTCGCGGCTCGGTAACACTCTTTCCGTTCCGAGCCGCGACCGTGAGGGAGTCGGTGATTTTTTGACTCCTAGAACGTTACGGTGAAGTGAGCCTGGCCTTGCCTTTGCGTATTGGCCTGACTGTTGATCACCTTGCCGAAGTTCGCGTCGGCAAAAGAGAGATCGGGGCCACCGAAGATCACACGATTGAAGATATTGAAGTACTCCATCTCCAGCTTCGCTTTGACGTGTTCCCCAATCGGAAAATACTTGGCGAGAGCCATGTTTTCGTTCAAACCGGCCGGGCCACGTAACAGCGTGTTATTGGCTTTCTGATTACCCGGTACCCACAGACCCGGGTCGGCGAAAGCGGCGGTGTTGAAGACGGGCGCGCCACTGTAGACGTTGTTGTAGTTGAGATTGATGTTGTTGCTCACGATGTTCGCGCGGTTGAAGCCATTCCCCAACGGATCGCCAGCAACGCCGACCGCCCCCAAGGGCGACCCACTCTGGTATTGGATCAGCGGACTGAATTGCCAACCTCCCAAAACTTTTCCAACCCAATCGTTGCGGTTCAATAGCGGCTTGCCCGGTCCGATAGGTAGTTCGTAAGTTCCAGCTAGCGTAAAGAGCTGCGGTTGGTCGGCCGCGCCGATGCCCCATTCAGCGGCCTGGTTGTTCTTGTTCAAGGAAGTCTGCGTGAACGAAGTAAAGCCGGAGCTGGTATTCGAAAGGCTACGCGAAAGTGTGTAGGAAACCAGGAAGCTCAATCCGTTGGTATAGCGCTTCTCCAATTGAACCTGCATGGCGTTGTACAAGGACGATCCGTTATCGTCGAAATTATTGAAGATTCCGGCGTACTGCGGATAAGGCCGCAAAGCTTGCAGCACCGTGGCGCTGGCGCCGAAATCGTTCAGGAATCCCGAGTAGGGAATCTTGATGCCGGCCGCGACCGCTTGCGGGCTATTTACCGGCAAGCCCAGCAGTGGGCCGAGAGCCAGATAGCTGGGATCGATCTGGTTGATCGGGTTTAACTGGGAGGGAAGGCGGTTCGCGCGGTTCCCGGTATAAGTGGCATTGATCAGCATGTTATAGGGAAGCTCACGCTGAATGTTGATGCTCCAAACCAAGTCGTACGGCGCGAGTCCGTCGTTCTTCGAGAACGCGTCGATCTGACCACCGACTCCCAAACCGCGGGTGAACGGGATGGGTGCGGGATAAGGCAGCACATTGCTATCCCACGAACCGAAGGCCGGCGTGGTGGTGTTGGTGGAGTTGCGTTGGAACGAACCATCCAGCAGGTTCGCGTAGTTTACGGCGACCTTCGCAGTGCCATACTCATACGCTCCGCCGTCCAGGTAGTTCATGGAGAATCCGCCCTGGATAACGGTCTTGCTCGCAGGCGAGTACGAGAAACCAACTCTGGGACTGAAGTGGCCGTACTTGGTATCGGCACGTGTAAAGCCCGCGCAGCCATCGCAATTGCCGAACTTCAAGGCAGCACCGGGAAGCCCGCCAGCGGACGGATTGGCGGTTTTCGAATCGAAGAACACGATCAGGTTGTTCAGTTCGGTGAAGGGCTGCATGATGTCCCAGCGCACTCCGAAGTTGACAGTGAGGTTCTTGCGCAGCTTGATATCGTCCTGAATGTAGGGCGAGACGTCGAAGTTGCGCAACCGAAGTTCGTAAGTTCCATAGCGGTTGGCGCTGTCCACGGTCCCGAGCAGGAAGCTGGCGAACGCGTTTCCAGTGTTGGCTAAATTGTTCGGATCGGCTGTCTGGTTGTTGCTGAAGTTGAAGTTGCCGGCGCAACGCTGGCACTCATTGTCGTCCTGGTAAGTGCGGCGAACTTCGATGCCCATGTTGAAGGTCTGCTTGCCTTTGATCCACAGGTAATTGTTGTCGGCCACCCAGCCCAGCTTGCGGTTGACGGATTCGATCCACGCGGCGCCGAAGCCGGTAGGGGAATTCGGTCCGGCGAAGTTGACGCCGGGGAGTTGCTGCGCCCCAGGCGCGGCCGCGAAGTTGACGTTCTTGGTTAAGCTGATCTGATCGTTCAATTCGCCCAGCCAGCTCACACCTGCCGTCATGACAAGGTGCGGCGAGATATTGTTGGCGTAGTTCAAGATGAACACGGTGCCCAGATCCGGCGTCGAGCTGAAGCTGGAAAGCGGGTTTCCGAGCGCCAGGGTGGCGGGACCCTCTCTGCCGAACGAAGTCTGCTTGTCGCGCCATTCACTCCAGTGAATGGACTGGGTATCGGTGATGTTGTGATCGATGTTGAAGCCCCAGGGATTCTGGCGCTGCGGCAGTACGCCCAATTGCGAATTGAAGTTGTTCACCAATCCAGGCCCGGATGGAGCAGGAATGGCGGGAAGCAAGGTCTTGGATAGCGGGCTGAAGCGGCTGCCCGGAATTGTATCGTTCGGGAACGGTTTGCCGGTGGTGGGATCGAAAATCGTTCCAACGCCGTTGAAGTTCCCCGCTATCTCCGCGGCTGTCGGCAAAGAGGTTTTGGTTGTGTCGGTAAGGTTCAGCCTGTACCATTCCGCCGTGACGAAGAAGAAGGTGCGATTCTTTCCGTTATAAACGTGCGGAATCCAAACCGGGCCGCCGAATCCAAACCCGTAGTTGTTTTCTCTGTCGACCGGCGTGGTTGCATTGTAAGCACCGCGCGCATCAAAGAAATTGTTGCGAAGGATCTCGAAGCCATCGCCGTGATACTGGTTGGTGCCGGATTTGGTTTGGTACGTCACCACCCCTTGCGCCAATCCATACTGCGCGGAGAAGGAAGAACGAAGCACGTTGAATTCGCTCACCTGCTCAAAGGGCGGATTCCAGATGGTTTGAAAACCCTGCGTCTCGGACTGCGCCATGGGCACACCGTTGAATACCACCTCATTTTCGAAGTCCACACCACCGTTGATGCGTTTGCTGAAAGTGCCGCCGGTCACGCCGGGAGCCAGAAATACAAATGAATCGATCTGCCGTCCACGGCCGCCGCCGATTTCCAGCGGCAGTTCCTGGACTACCTTGTTTTCGATGGTTGTGCCGAGCTCAGGCTGCGTGGTGTTGAGCGTGAGGGCGCTCTCCTGCACCTCAACAGTCTGGGTGACGTTGCCGGTTGCCAGCACCAGGTCGACAGTGGAACTTCGCGCTACTTCCACCAGCACACCGTTGTGAAGGGAAATCTGGAACCCGGGAGCCTCTGCTTGCACGGTGTAAGTGCCCGGCAGCAAATCGGGCAAATTATAACTTCCAGCCGAAGTGGTCTCTGCATGGTTGACCACCTTGGTGTTGACGTTGGTGATGGTCACTTTTGCACCTACCACCACCGCGCCGGAGGAATCCGTGACCGTTCCGGTAATTCCACTTAAAGCCTGGCCGAAAAGACCAGCTGAAGTAGAGAGAACGAGGAAACAGATTGTGATACAGCTTACGATTAAACTCCGGCCCCCTGCTCGAAGACTGAGCGACAACGAGGTCAAGAAAGTCATACTTGGCTCCTTATATAGTGCTGGCTAGATTCTTTTCGGGACATACCCTGACTGGAATGGGGTGATAGTACAGTCAATTACGGTTCCTAGTAGAATACTATTACCCTGAAGCGCGGCTGGGAGTGGTGAGGGACTTATGAAATTTTTCTGAAATCTTTCCAGAACAGTAGGTTACGACCGTTACGACATCAATTTTTGTATGGACTTGCGGTGACCCGAGAAGGGCTGAATGCAGAGCAATTAGTGCCCGGATTGCTTGTTTTTGATCACTTCCTGGGCCCGATCCGCGGTCGCCGTACGGGCACTTTCCTCCAACTTGCTGAAGGTTTGCATTTCGGCTTGCGCTTCCTCGGTACGGCCCAGCGCCCGGAGCGCCTTGGCCAAGAGGAAATGATTGGAGGGCTCGGCGGGGTCCGCTTTCGCAGCAGCTTGAAGATCAGCTACGGCCTCCTGATTCCGGTTCAGTTTCATGAATGCACGGGCGCGATCAGGCAGGGGATCTTTGAGACCGGGGCAGAGCGAGAGGGCCTTGTTGATATCGGCTAGCGCCTCCTCGGGATTGCCGTTTTGAAGAAGAACTACGCTTCCCAGCTTCCAGTGCGCTAGGCAACTTGTTGGATCGACAGCTAGTTCCGCTTGAAATTCCGTTGCGGCGGCGTCCAACTGGGCCAAGCTTAAGTAGGCGTCGCCCAACTTGTAGTGGGTGCCGGGACGGCGGGGGGCCATTTCCACGGCTTTCTTGAGCTCTACCACGGCGCCATCGTAATTGTTCATAGCTTCCATCACTTCGGCCGACAACTCGTGTGCCAGCACTGAGTTGGGATCGATGGCGTTCATCCGGCCCAGAGATTCTTCGGAAAGCTTCATGTAAACCCGGGCTAAGAGATACCAAACCTCCTGATTCTTGGGTTGCTGAGTGGCAAGCTGCTGCAATTGTGTGGTGGCTTCCGGATACTCGTTGAGCTTCATCAGGGTCTTGGCCAGAAACAGCCGCGCATTGCCATCCTGGGGATTGGCGCGCACCGTCGCTTCCAGGCGAGGACGGGCTCTCTTGAAATCTCCCATCTCGAAGAAAGAGATTCCCAGCAACGCCGAGGCCGACGTCATGGAGGGATCCACTTTCAAGCCTTGTTCCAAAATTGCCGCTGCTTTCGAATAGTCGCGCTGACGGAAATAGAGCGCGCCGAGGTTGTTATAGGCAGCCCCGAGCGAGGGCGAGAGGCGCAGAATCTCTTCGTATTTATGGATGGCGCCGTTCAGATCGCCCTGGGCCTGGGCCGACTTGGCTTGGCTGTAGAGCTCTTCCACACTCTGAGCGAACAACGTACAGGCGAGGGCTAAGAAAAGAAACTGAATGCGGGGGATCAAGAAATTCCTTGCTATACACTATAACGGTAAATGGTTTCTGGTTGCTGGTTTCTGGTTGCCGGTTCTGCACTCACCATTCTGCTGTGGGGCGCGGGTGCGCCGGGAATCCAGTTCGCGGACGTTGCGGGTAGCGCCGGTATCCGGGCCGAGATGCAATGCGGCGGTCCCGAAAAACGCTGGATTGAGGAAGCGAATGGAAGCGGCGCGGCGTGGTTGGACTACAACAACGACGGCCTCATGGATCTGCTCATCGTGAACGGGTCGAACATGGAGCAACTGCGCCGGGTGGTGGCGGGGCAGACTCCGGCGCCTGCGAAGAACGGGGTGTATCTGTTCCGCAATCTTGGAAATGGGAAATTTGAAGATGTGACGGAGCGGGCAGGGCTCTCGAACGTATATTGGGGAACCGGGGCGAACGCCGCGGATTACAACAATGACGGCTACACGGATATCCTGATCACGACGATCGGCGTTGATTTGCTGTATAAGAATAACGGCAACGGAACATTCTCGGAAGTTGGAGCCGGAGCAGGCTTGAGCCGCAAGGTGGAATGGCATACGGGGAGCGCGTTCGGCGATTTCGACGGCGATGGCTATCTGGATTTATATGTGTCAGGCTATTCAGACATTCACGCGCTGACGCTCGCTGAGCCGGCGCCGGTCTGTCCTTATCTGGGAATCGCGGCGTTCTGCGGACCCATCGGGCTGCCGGGCGGGCGCGGCGTGCTTTATCACAACAACGGGAACGGTACGTTCACGGACGTGACCACCGAGGCAGGGCTGGGCGCGGTGAAGCCGACGCACGCATTTACCGCAGTGTTCGACGATTTCAATCACGACGGGAAGATCGATCTTTTCGTGGCCAATGATTCCGATCCAAATTTTCTTTTTTTGAACCAGGGGGCGGGAAAGTTCAAAGAAGCGGCGCTGGAGCGCGGCCTGGCCGTGAACGCCGACGGAAAAACGCAATCCAACATGGGCGTGGCAGTGGGAGATTTCGACAATCAGGGAAGGCAGGCTCTGCTAACGACAACTTTCTTCGATGACTATTTCCCCCTGTTCCGGCAGGACAAATCCGGTTTCTTCGATGAGATCGCATCGAGCGCGGGAATCGCGAAAGTCACGCGAACTTATCTGGGGTGGGCATGCGGATTCGTGGATTTCGAGAATCGAGGGGAGCGGGATCTGTGGCTGGCCAACGGGCATGTGTATCCGAAATCGCCGCACTATTTCCAACCCATCACGGTGCTTCAGAATCACGGCGGACAATTTGCGCCAGTGTTTCGATATCCAGCGACACCGGACAATTCTTACCGGGGAGGCGCGGCGGCAGATTTTGACAACGACGGCAAGGTGGGTTTAGTGGTGCTGCCGATCTCAGGGCAGCCACTGCTGCTCGAAAATAAGTCGGCGAATTCGAATTCCTGGGTTGGGTTGCAGCTTCGCGGAACGCGCAGCAACCGCGATGCGATCGGAAGCAGCGTGCAGATTACCGCCTGCGGGAAAACGCAGTTCGATACGGTGCGCAACGGCGGGAGTTATATCTCGCGGGACGATCCGAGGCTGCATTTTGGATTGGGCGGCTGCGGGAAGGTGGATCGTGTCAGCATCAGATGGCCGACCGGCGCGTCGCAGACTTTGAACGAGCTGCCGGTGAACCGCTACTCGACTATCCAAGAACCGTAGCTGAAGAAACTAAAAGCACCGGCTCCCTTACGGTCGCGGTTCGGAAGGAGGTTACTGAACCCCGACCGTGAGGGAGTGGGTGCCTTTTGCGCCACAGGGATATCATGGCGTATTGAGACGCGTTTGTTGCCTGCTGTGTCTGGTATGCCTTCGCGGGGCCGAGCCTGCCGGGAATTTCGTCGACATAACCGCCACCAGCGGAGTCCGCTTTCAACACGTCGCCTCGCATACATCCAAGAAATATTTGCTCGAGACCATGAGCTCCGGCGTCGCGCTGTTCGATTACGACAACGACGGCAGGCTCGACATCTTCCTGGTGAATGGAGCGCCGCTGGCCGATCCAACGCCCAAGGGAACGATTCCGCGGAAGACCGGGCCCGCGCATTGGAATCGCCTATTTCATCAGAAGAGCGATGGCACTTTTGAAGACGTGACGGAGAAGGCCGGCCTGGCCGGTGTTGGATACGGCATGGGCGTCGCGGTGGGAGATTTTGACAACGACGGTTATGAAGATCTGTACGTGACGGCCTACGGCGGGAACAAGCTCTATCACAACAATGGCAACGGAACGTTCACCGACGTTACCGCGAAGCGGGAGTGGGGGAGTGGATGGTCGACCAGCGCAGCGTGGGTGGATCTGGACAACGACGGCCGCCTGGACCTGGTGGTGCTGCGGTATCTCCAATGGGATTTCGACGATATTTACTGCGGCGAGCATCGGGAAGGCGGGCGCGCGTATTGTCATCCGGACACGTTCAAGGCGATCCCGCCGCTGGTGTATCACAACGATGGAAACGGCCGCTTTAGCGAGGTCGGGAAGAAACTCGGATTGGCGATTCCCGGCAAAGGCCTGGGCATCGCGATCGCGGATTACGATCGGGACGGCCACATCGACATCTTCATTGCCAACGATTCGATGCCGGAGTTTTTGTTCCACAACAAAGGCGACGGGACGTTCGAAGAAAAGGGCCTGGCATCGCAAGTTGCCGTGGATGAAGACGGCCGCACTTACGCTGGAATGGGCGTGGACTTCGCCGACTTCAACAACGATGGCCTGCCAGACCTGGTGGTGGACGATTTGGCCAACCAGTTATACGCGGTTTATCAGAACGCGGGCGATGGAAGTTTTAACTATGTGACCAAGACGTCCGGCATGGGCCGCATCTCGATGCTGCATTCCGGCTGGGGATTGCGGTTGTAGATTATGACAATGATGGGTGGAAAGATCTGCTCATCGCGCAGGGGCACGACTTGGACACCATCGAGCTGACCAATCCGCAACTGCATTATCGCGAGCCGATGCTGCTGGCGCGCAATACCGGCCATGGGTTTGTGGATGTTTCGGCGGAGTCCGGGAAGATCTTTCACGAAGCGTGGGCGGCGCGTGGACTGGCGATCGGAGACATCGATAACGACGGTCGCATGGACGCGGTGGTATCGACCAACGACGGGCCGGCATATGTGATCCACAACGAAACCAAGACGGACAATCATTGGTTGACGCTCAAATTAGTTGGACACAAAAGTAACCGGGACGCGATTGGCGCCGTCGTGAAAATGGTGACGGCGTCAGGCGCGCAGTATGCGACGGTGAGCACAGCGAGCAGCTATCTTTCCGCGAGCGACAAGCGGGTGCATTTCGGTTTGGGCGCGGACGCGGTGGCGCAGAGTATTGAAATCCAATGGCCGAGCGGAGTTCGACAAGTGTTGAAGGATGTGAAAGCCGGGCAGTTTTTGCAGGTGGATGAGCCGATAGAAAAATGATGTCCAGAGCGATTTTTGCTGGGGCGGCGTTGGTTTTCTGGACGATGGGAGCGGCCGCGCAGCAGCATTGTGCAAAGTGCCATGCAAAAGAGGTTGCGGGCTATGCACAATCCGTAATGGCGCATTCGCTCAGCAAGGCCACGCCTCAGCCGGACGGATTCTTCGAGCACGCTTACTCCAAGACAAAATTTTCAATTCGTAGCGGATCTTCCGGCGTGATTCAGAGATTTGAGCGCGGCCGGGAAGCCGGAGAACAGAAGGTCGCATATGTGATCGGCTCCGGAGCGCACGCTTACGGATACCTGGTGCAGGCCGGCGATCATCTCTTTCAGTCCCCGATATCTTATTACTCCACTCGTCATCAATGGGATGTAGCGCCGGGTTATGAAGAGTCCCGAAATCCTGACTTTTCGCGGCCGGTGACGCTGGAGTGTTTGCTGTGCCATGCGGGGAAACCGCTGCCGGTGGCCAATACGCTCAACCGCTATCGGAATCCTGCTTTTGCGGAGGAGAGCATTTCCTGCGATCGGTGCCACGGACCGGGGGAGGCGCACGAGAAGAATCCGGCGCCGGGATCGATTGTGAATCCGGCAAAACTGCAGGGCGCCGCGCGCGACAGCGTTTGCGAGCAGTGTCACCTGGCGGGAGAAATCCGGATTCCAAATCCGGGCAAGAGCATGGCGGATTATCAACCCGGACAGCGGCTGGAAGATGCCTATACGATTTATGTGGCGGCCCCAACTGCTGGTGGGACGTTGAAGGTGATCAGCCATGCGGAGCAGTTGGCAGGCAGCGCTTGCGCGCGAAAGAGCGGAGGCAAGCTCTGGTGCGGTACGTGCCATGATCCACATTCGCCGGTACAGACCGCCGCGTATTTCCGGGAACGGTGTCTCGAATGCCATGGAGCGGCGTTGGAAAAATCGCACGCCGCTGCGGGGCGCGATTGCGTGGCGTGTCACATGCCGCGGCTGCCGGCGCGCGACGGCGGTCACACAGTGTTTACCGATCACAGGATTACCAGAAAGCCGCAGTCGCAAGGGAACCAGACATCACCCGAGAATTTGATCGCCTGGCGCGAACCGGATGCGCGCTTGCGGGATCGCAATCTGGCGATGGCGCTGGTGGCCGTTGGATTCCAGAAAGAGTCTTCGGCGGAGGTTGTTCGCGGCTATAAAATGCTGAATCAGGTTGCAAAAGAGTATCCCAATGACCCGGCGGCGCTGACGAGTTTAGGCAGCGTGCTGCTGCGGGCCAAACAGCCGGCGGAAGCGCTGCGGGTCTTCGAAAAAGTGCTGCTGTTGAAGCCCGGGTATGCGCCTTACGAAGTGAATGTAGCGACGGCGCTGATTGCGGCAGGCCGCGAAGCGGAGGCGCTGCCGCATTTGGAAAGAGCCGAGAATTTGGATCCGTTGCTGGAACAAGCTGTCGAATTATTGACCGAGGTCTACACAGATGAGGGCGAGGCGGACAAAGCGGCGGAACTCATGGAGCGGTACGAGCGGGACATGGGGGTTGGTCCGGTGCGGTGAAGCGGGACTTCGGTGGTGGGCCCGACAGAACTCGAATCTGTGACCTCTACCGTG